>NZ_CP118632.1 GCF_028993615.1 Herbaspirillum sp. WKF16
ATGGAAAATTTCTGGCAGACCTGCTCCACTAAACTCGAGCAGGAGCTAACGCCTCAGCAATACAGCGCCTGGATCAAGCCGCTGATCCCGCTCGACTACGAGGACGGGCTGCTGCGCATCGCCGCGCCCAACCGCTTCAAGCTGGACTGGGTCAAGGCCCAGTTCGCCAGCCGCATCACCAACCTCGCCTGCGACTACTGGGAATCCCCGATCGAAGTGCAATTCGTGCTGGATCCGCGTGTGGGCCAGGCCCGCCGCGCCGCAGCGGCGGCCGCGCCCGCCGCCGGCGCCGAGCTCGGTAATGGCCACCCGGCCGGCATCGGCGCCGGCATCTCCGGCCTGGGCCTGCCCAGCGCCCAGCCCTACGACGCCGAACCGGAACCGGTGCGCGCCGTGGCGCCGCGCCAGGAGCAGTCGCGCATCAACTCGGTATTGACCTTCGACAACCTGGTCACCGGCAAGGCCAACCAGCTGGCGCGCGCCGCCGCCACGCAGGTCGCCAACAACCCCGGCACCTCGTACAACCCGCTGTTCCTGTACGGCGGCGTGGGCCTGGGCAAGACCCACATCATCCACGCCATCGGCAACCAGGTGCTTGTGGATAACCCCAACGCCAAGATCCGCTACATCCACGCCGAGCAATACGTGCGCGACGTCGTCACCGCCTACCAGCGCAAGGGTTTCGACGACTTCAAGCGCTACTACCACTCGCTGGACCTGCTGCTGATCGACGATATCCAGTTCTTCGGCGGCAAGAGCCGTACCCAGGAAGAGTTCTTCTACGCCTTCGAAGCCCTGATCGCCGCCAAGAAGCAGATCATCATCACCAGTGATACCTACCCCAAGGAAATCAGCGGCATGGACGACCGCCTGATCTCCCGCTTCGACTCCGGCCTGACGGTCGCGATCGAGCCGCCCGAGCTGGAAATGCGCGTGGCCATCCTGATGAAGAAGGCCGCCGCCGAAGACGTGGTGCTGTCCGACGACGTCGCCTTCTTCGTCGCCAAGCACCTGCGCTCCAACGTGCGCGAGCTGGAAGGCGCGCTGCGCAAGATCCTGGCCTACTCGCGCTTCCACGGCAAGGACATCACCATCGACGTGGTCAAGGAAGCCCTGAAGGACCTGCTCTCGGTACAGAACCGCCAGATCTCGGTGGAAAACATCCAGAAGACGGTCGCCGACTTCTTCAACATCAAGGTCGCCGACATGTACTCCAAGAAGCGCCCGGCCAACATCGCCCGCCCGCGCCAGATCGCCATGTACCTGGCCAAGGAGCTGACCCAGAAGAGCCTGCCGGAAATCGGCGACCTCTTCGGCGGCCGCGACCACACCACCGTGCTGCACGCGGTGCGCAAGATCGCCGCCGACCGCGCCAAGAGCCCGGAATGCAACCACGAGCTGCACGTGCTGGAGCAGACGCTCAAGGGTTGAGCGCTTTCTCCTCCGCCTGATGAACATGCCGCCCGCGCGAAAGCCGGGCGGCATTTTCATTGCCCGTTCAGCCGACGTCGAGGCATGACAAACGCCACTGGGTCCCGGCCTGCGCCGGGACGACAGGTAAGGGAGGACCTCGAACAACCGAGCCCCCAGCACCCACCGTCCCGTCGTCCCTGCGAAAGCAGGGACCCAGCGACGTTGATGGATGCGCAAAGAAAGTCACTGGATCCCCGCCTTCGCGGGGACGACGAGTAACGGTGATGACGGACAGCGGGAATAACACGCCACGGCGAATGAAGACGGATCAAGGCATCAAGCTGCCGGAGCAGGAGCGGCGAAGAAATAGCCGAAGCCAACCCAGCCAGCCCACCATCCGCACAATCCACCCCTCCCCGTCGTCCCTGCGAAAGCAGGGACCCAGCGACGTTGATGGATGCGCAAAGAAAGACACTGGATCCCCGCCTTCGCGGGGACGACGAGTAACGGTGATGACGGATAGCGGGAATAACACGCCGCGGCGAATGAAGACGGATCAAGGCGTCAAGCTGCCGGAGCAGGAGCGGCGAGGAGATAGCCGAAGCCAACCCAGCCCACCATCCGCACAATCCACCCCCTTCCCGTCGTCCCTGCGAAAGCAGGGACCCAGCGACGTTGGTGGATGCGCAAAGAAGGTCACTGGGTCCCCGCCTTCGCGGGGACGACGAGTAACGGTGATGACGGATAGCGGCAATAACACGCCGCGGCGAATGAAGACGGATCAAGGCGTCAAGCCGCCGGAGCAGGAGCGGCGAGGAGATAGCCGAAGCCAACCCAACTCGCCACCCGTACAATCCGCCCCTTCCCGTCGTCCCTGCGAAAGCAGGGACCCAGCGACGTTGATGGATGCGCAAAGAAAGTCACTGGGTCCCCGCTTTCGCGGGGACGACGGATTAAGGTAACCAACTGCTGGAGGGGTGGAGCAAGGCAAGCTAATGCGATGACACAGCGGAAGCCACCCCAACCCACACCACCCGCACAATCCACCCCTCACCCCCAACCCACCCCAACCCACCCCACCACCAAAACTCCCTCTTTCCTCCCCTCTCGCATGCTAAGGACGGGGCATGATTTGGTACAATGGAAGGCGATATTTCGCCGGCGGACGACAGGGCCGCCCAGAACGTAGAAAATCCGCGATCTATCACGGAAACTTCGGGGAAAATCTCTTTAATTTCGAGGAATTAACCCCAAATGTTCCTAAAGTGTTGCCATGGCACCGCATTGCCAAGGGGGCGTTGAGAAACCAGCAACAACCCCGGGCGATCCACATGCCGGCGTCATCGGAACGGGTTTCAGACCGGCAGTGACCGGACGGGCAAATGCAGGAGCGTTGCGTATTCAGGCCGGTTCAGGCTGCATGCAGCTGTTTTTCACCCGAGGAGGAACACGCGCGACATTTGCACGACCGGACGCCCCGCCAATGGCATCCATTAAATGACCACTACTAGCAAGGACAAACAGACTATGCAATTGGTTAAAACCCAACGAGACACGCTCCTGCGTCCTCTGCAGATCGTGAGCGGTATTGTCGAGCGTCGGCACACATTGCCGATTCTGGCCAATATCCTCATCCGCAAGGACGGCGAGAAGGTCTCCTTCCTGTCCACCGACATCGAAGTGCAAATCACCACGCACGCCGAAGTCGGCTCCGGCAGCGATGTCGTCGCCACCACCGTGGCCGCGCGCAAGCTGCTCGACATCCTGCGCGCCCTGCCCGACTCCGGCGAAGTCTCGATCTCGCTGTCCAACAAGCGCATGACGGTGCAATCCGGCAAATCGCGCTTCGCGCTGCAGACCCTGGCCGCGGAAGAATTCCCCACCGTCGCCCAGGCCGAGCAGTACAACGCCCAGGTCACCCTGCCGCAAAAGACCCTGAAGCACCTGTTCAACATGGTCCACTTCTCGATGGCCCAGCAGGACATCCGTTACTACCTCAACGGCCTGCTGCTGGTGGTCGAAGGCAAGAACGTGATCGCGGTCGCCACCGACGGCCACCGCCTGGCCTTCTGCCAGGTCGAGACCGAACAGGACTTCCCGCGCCAGGAAGTCATCATCCCGCGCAAGACCATCATCGAACTGCAACGCCTGCTCGATGAAAGCGACGACGAAGTCAAACTCGAGATCGCCAACAACCAGGTCAAGCTGACCTTCGCCGACATCGAGCTGATCTCCAAGCTGGTGGAAGGCAAGTTCCCCGACTACACCCGCGTGGTGCCCAAGGGCTACAAGAACGGCTTCACCATCGGCCGCGAGCAGCTGCTGCGTTCGCTGCAGCGCGCAGCCATCATGACCAGCGACAAGTTCAAGGGCGTGCGCTGGGTGATCGCCCCGGGCAGCCTGAAGATCAGCTCCACCAACGCCGACCAGGAAGAAGCGGTCGAAGAGCTGGAAATCGACTACGGCGGCGACACCGTCGACATCGGCTTCAACGTCAGCTACCTGCTCGACGTGCTCAATAACCTGAAGAACGACTACGTCAACATCGCCTTGGGCGATTCCAACTCGTCGGCCCTCGTCACCATCCCGGACAACACCGATTTCAAATACGTTGTCATGCCGATGCGCATCTAAGCAATACCGCTTCAAGCGAACGAGGGGCCGTCCGAGACGGCCCCTCAGTCGCTTTTAAGAATTCAGTTTCTCGACGTTCTTTGCCGCTCATTTGCAGTCCCCTAGTCGTACGGCTAGCTTTTTCAGAAGGTAACCATGTCCTCCAGCCCCGCAGATAACACCAATTCCGCGCAACAAAGCTACGGCGCCTCCTCCATCCAGATCCTGGAAGGCCTGGAAGCGGTGCGCAAGCGTCCAGGCATGTACATCGGCGACACCTCTGACGGCACCGGCCTGCACCACCTCGTGTTCGAAGTGCTGGACAACTCCATCGACGAAGCCCTCGCCGGTTACTGCAGCGAGATCCACGTCACCATCCATGCCGACAACTCGATCTCCATCACCGACAACGGCCGCGGCATCCCCACCGGCCTGAAGATGGACGACAAGCACGAACCCAAGCGCTCCGCCGCCGAGATCGTGATGACCGAACTGCACGCCGGCGGCAAGTTCGACCAGAACTCCTACAAGGTCTCCGGCGGCCTGCACGGCGTGGGCGTGTCCTGCGTGAACGCGCTGTCCAAGAAGCTGCTGCTGACCATCCGCCGCGACGGTAAGGTGCACTCCATGGAGTTCGCCAAGGGCGTGGTGCAGAACCGCGAACTGGAAACCATCGACGGCATCCAGGTCTCCCCCATCAAGGTCGTCGGCGAGTCCGACAAGAAGGGCACCGAAGTCCACTTCTGGGCCGACGAAGAGATCTTCACCCACGTCGAGTTCCACTACGAAATCCTCGCCAAGCGCATCCGCGAACTCTCCTTCCTGAACAACGGCGTGCACATCAAGCTCACCGACCAGCGCACCGGCAAGGAAGAAAACTTCGCCTTCGAAGGCGGCACCCGCGGCTTCGTTGAATACATCAACAAGAACAAGAGCGTGCTCAACCCGACCATCTTCCAGGCCACCGGCGAGAAGCAATCGGACCAGGGCACCAACATCTCGGTGGACGTCTCCATGCAATGGAACGACGCCTACAACGAGCAGGTGCTCTGCTTCACCAACAACATCCCGCAGCGCGACGGCGGCACCCACCTCACCGGCCTGCGCGCCGCGATGACCCGCGTCATCAACAAGTACATCGAAGAAAACGACCTGGCCAAGAAAGCCAAGGTCGAAGTCTCCGGCGACGACATGCGCGAAGGCCTCACCTGCGTGCTCTCCGTGAAGGTGCCCGAGCCCAAGTTCAGCTCGCAGACCAAGGACAAGCTGGTCTCCTCCGAAGTGCGCGGCCCGGTCGAGGAAATCGTCGCCAAGACTCTGACCGACTTCCTGATGGAAAAGCCCAACGACGCCAAGATCATCTGCGGCAAGATCGTCGAAGCCGCCCGCGCGCGCGAAGCCGCCCGCAAGGCGCGCGAGCTGACCCGCCGCAAGGGCGTCATGGACGGCCTGGGCCTCTCCTCCAAGCTGGCCGACTGCCAGGAACGCGACCCGGCCCTGTGCGAGCTCTACATCGTCGAGGGTGACTCCGCAGGCGGCTCCGCCAAGCAAGGCCGCGACCGCAAGTTCCAGGCCATCCTGCCGCTGCGCGGCAAGGTTCTGAACGTCGAGAAGGCGCGCTTCGAGAAGATGCTCTCCTCCGAGCAGATCACCACCCTGATCGCCACCCTGGGAACGAGCATCGGCGCCGACGAATTCAACCCGGACAAGCTGCGCTACCACCGCATCATCATCATGACCGACGCTGACGTCGACGGCGCCCACATCCGCACCCTGCTGCTCACCCTCTTCTACCGCCAGATGCCGGCGCTGGTCGAGCGCGGCCACATCTACATCGCCCAGCCGCCGCTCTACAAGGTCAAGGCCGGCAAGGACGAGCGCTACCTCAAGGACGACATCGAGGAAGCGCAATACATGACGCAGATCGCCCTGAACGACGCAGAACTGAAGCCCGCTGAAGACGCCCCCGGCATCAGCGGCGACGCCCTGGTCGAACTGGCCCGCCAGTACAACACCGCCAACGCCATCATCATGCGCCTCTCGCGCGCCATCGACGGCGCCGCGCTGGACGCCATCATGAACGCCGGCGTCACCCTGCAGATGGACAACCTGGCCCAGGCCGAAGCCACCGCGGCAGAGCTCACCAAAGCCATCAACGACCCCACCGTGCAAGTCGTCGCCAAGCTCGACGAGCTCTCCGAGAAGCTCGCCCTGCACATCCAGCGCCGCCACCACGGCAACATCAAGGCTACCGTGATCGACGCCGACTTCTCCAGCGGCCCCGACTACCAGGTCCTGAACACCGCCGCGCAAACCTTCAAGGGCCTGATCCGCAAGGGCGCAGTCATCGCCCGCGGCACCGGCGAAAAGCGCAAGGAATCAGCCATCACCGACTTCCGCCAGGCCATGGCCTGGCTGCGCGACGAAGCCGAGCGCGGCGTCAACAAGCAACGTTACAAAGGCCTGGGCGAAATGAACCCCGAGCAGCTGTGGGAAACCACGATGGACCCTACCGTGCGCCGCTTGCTGAAGGTGCAGATCGAAGACGCCATTGCTGCGGATCAGATCTTCATGACGTTGATGGGGGATGATGTGGAGCCGCGTCGGGCGTTTATCGAAAGTAATGCGCTGCAGGCGGGGAATATTGACGTTTGATATTTGTCAGATGCCACAGAAAGTGATAAATGTGCCAAGTTAGTGAAAATTTCTGGACTCAATTCTTGAAAAATTCCGGCACTTGTGAGTCACAATAAGTAAAAAGGGAGCCTTAGCGGCTCTCTTTTTTTTTGTCGCTGGATCCGACGTGGTAAATGCTCGACTAATAATGTTGTTGAATTGCGTGCATATAAAGGGCGCTGGGCACTGTGGCCGCCTTTGGTAGACGGTGGCAGGTGGGGCAAAAATGGAGAGGGCCAAATCCGCGAGAAAATCAACAATGAGATAAATACAAATCCATCAAAGCCAAAAAACCGCCATCCTCAAGTTATGCTTTTTCCTATTCAATAACCCCAGTCTTCATGGCGGACAGGAAGTTGATTGAGCTGCTTACGCAGGTGTTGCCAGTTCGGTAGATACAAGGTCATCAACGCCATAAAACGCTCGTTGTGCGTTGGCTCCAGCAGGTGAACCAACTCATGCACAACGATGTACTCCATGCATTCTGGTGGCTTCTTGGCCAAGTCTGTGTTGAGCCGGATGTAACCGGACTCAGGTGTGCAGCTACCCCACTTGGTCTTCATACGCTGCACGAAGACTTTGTTGGCTTTCACTCCCAGTATGGGTTCCCACTTGTCAAGCAATGCTGGTACCGCATCGCGCACCTGTAGCCGATACCAAGCGTCCAAGACCTCTTCGCATCTGGCCTGGTCGGCATCAGGGCGTACTTGCAGGTACAGCTTCCGGGGGCTCAGGCTGACAGTAGAGTGGGTATCTGCATGGATGATCTCCAGCAGATACCGCTTGCCCCACAGATAGTGACTTTCCTTGTTCAAAAATTCGCGAGGTGTCTCGCGCTCCTGGGCCTGCAGCTTACGCTGCTGCGAGCGGATCCAACCCAGCTTCGACACTACGAACAAGCGAATCGTATCCAGCGGCATGCTCAGCGGCGCTGCCACGCGGACCTTACCGGCCGGCGGCAGCACGCTCAGGTGAACATGCTTGATGGCCTTTCGGGTAACCTCCGCATGCAACTCGCCTAGATCGAGCACGTCCCGCATGAATCAGTACTCCTTCTGTGCATAGACGATGGGGAACAGGCGATTCACTTCCTTGATGTCCAGAAGCACATCGAACATGATCTGCTTGACCATCTGCTCTCTTGCCACCACGCCACGCCAACCGTCGGGCCGTTTAGCCTTGATGGCGACATCCAGCTTTAATGCCATGTCCAGCGCTACCGCCTTGTCGACATAGAGAGACTCTGGCACCTGTGCGGCATCGGCAGCCACATGATTCTTCAGATTGTTATACAAGGAAAGCTGGCCTGCCGTTTTCAGTAGCACAGGTGTGTCGTCGGACTTGCCCGCGCTCACCTGCCTAGCCACGTCGGCGATACGAGCTAGGTAGTCCTCATACTCGATCGCCCTCTCTTTGCGTAGACGGATGATTTCTTCTAGTAGCGCCGACATCTTGGCGAAGTAGGCCGGGTCTGTCAGCTGCTCCTTCAGGATCTTGCTACGAACATTGTTCTCGATCGTCTCGGCGATGGACTCCTTGTTACCCTTCATGGCGCCCAGGCGTTCCGCAATCGCATCGGCGATACCGGTCTTGACGATCAGGTCCAACAGACCGATGCCGTCAAACGGCGAAATCTTCCTCGGCGCCTGCGCCTCAATGTAGGTGTCAATGAGGTGGCGCATGTCCGCCTCATAGGGTTTCAGGTCCAACGTCTCACCGGCCGCGTTGCGGATAATCTCACGCAGGTTCAGGTAGTGCTTTTGCAGTGACTTGAGGTTGTCGATCTGCGCCGCCGTGTAGCCCGCTGCCTCCAACTCGTCTGCCAAATTGGCATAGCACCGTACCAACGCCACCACGGCCCTGTAGAGCGCCACACGGTAAGGCTCGTGCGCTTTGAGGTCTTCAGCAATCTCGGTATTGCCACAGAAGTAGTGGATATGCTCCAGGTCACCCTTGGGCGGCTCCACCGGTTCGCATAGCTGGGCCAGAACCTCCAAGGCATCGTCCAGCCGTTCGCGACCGGCTTCCAGCCGGTCTTTGATCAGGATCTCCGGGTCAGCACCACCCGCGCTGTGGTCCAGCTCGGCGGTGTAGACCGCGACGGCCTTCTCCACCTTCTTGAACAAGTCCTTGTAGTCGACGATGTAGCCGAAGTCCTTGTCCTCGCCGTCCAGCCGGTTGGTGCGGCAAATCGCCTGGAACAGGCCGTGGTCCTGCATCGACTTGTCGATGTAGAGGTAGGTGCAAGGCGGGGCGTCAAAGCCGGTCAGCAGTTTGTCCACCACGATTAGCAGCTTCATCTGCGCGGGCGCCTTGATGAAACGCTCCTTCACCTGCTGCTCGTAGGTCTCGGTCTTGGTCTTGCCGGGTTCGGACACCACGTCCTTTAGCAGCTCGGTGTAAGTGTTGAAGATGAACTGCTTGTCAGTATCTGTGTTGGCGCCGGTCTCTTCCTTGCTGATGTCCGAGGCCTGCGGGTTGTACGAGGTGACCACCGCGCAGCGGCCCTTGAACACCGTCTTGCCGAACAGCGCGAAGTACTTGCAGGCTTCGTAGATGCTAGACGCCACCAGGATAGCGTTACCGCGTTCGTTCGACAGCCGCGGCTTCACTGCAAAGTCGAACACGATGTCGGCTACCACCCGGTCCATGCGAGCGCGTGAGCTAAGCACGTTCTGCATGGTGCCCCACTGCTTCTTCAGCTCATCTTTCTGCCAGTCGTTCAAGCCTTTGGTCTTGGCCTCGAACCACTGGTCGATCTGATCGGTGTTGCCCAGCTTCTGGTCGATGTCTCGGGCCTCATATACCAGGTCCAGTACCACCTTGTCTTCCACGGCCTCAGCGAACTTGTAGGTGTGAATGTAGCCGCCGAACACCTCCATGCTGGTCTGTGCATCATTCTTGAGCAGCGGCGTACCGGTAAAGCCGATGAACACTGCATTGGGAATCATGGCCTTCATCAGCCGGTGTAGCTTGCCACCTTGAGTGCGGTGGCACTCGTCCACGAAGACATAGATCTCGCCCTGCGTCAGGCTGGGCCGCCCGGCCAGTTCGCGAATGAAGGCATCGAAGTCGTCCACGTCGCGACGGCCAAACTTGTGCACCAGCGAGCACAGCAGGCGCGGGTTGGGCTGGGCCAGTTGGGCCATCAGGTCGCGCCCGCTCTGGCTGCGGTGGATGGTCTCGCCCGCATCCTTGAACACACGCTCAATCTGCCGATCCAGCTCATCCCGGTCGGTGATGATGGCCACGCGTGCTGCGGGCTTGTTTTCCAAAATCCACCGGGCCAGCAGCACCATCAGGATGCTCTTGCCGGCGCCCTGCGTGTGCCAGATGATGCCGCCGCGCCGTTGCTGCACATGCGCCTGCGCGGCCTTGATGCCGAAGTACTGGTGCACCCGCGGCAGCTTCTTCACCCCGCCGTCGAACAGCACGAAGTCGTGCATCAGCTCCAGCAAGCGCGGCTTGCTGCACAGCTTGGCCAGGTACTTGTCGAGCTTGTAGCCCGCGTTGTCCGCCTCATCTTCCTTCCAGGTCAGGAAGTACCGCTCCTGCGTTTCGATGGTGCCGTAACGCAGGCCTTCCGAGTCGTTGCCGGCCAGAACCAACTGCACCGTGCTGAAGAACCAGTCGTTGAACTCCGGCTGCTGGTTCGACAGGCACTGGCGGATGCCTTCACCCAGGCCCACGCGGCTGTTCTTCAGCTCCAGCACGCCCACGGCGATGCCGTTGAGGTACAGGACGATGTCGGGCCGGCGCTCGTGGCCGCCCTTGAGCGTCACTTCTTCCGCAATAGCGAAGTCGTTGCTGGAAGGTTGGTCCCAATTCACCAGGTGAACGGTCTCGCTCACCTCGCCGGCCGCCACCTTCACCGACACGCCATAGCGAAGCAACTGGTACACCGCCTGGTTGGCTGCATAGAGCGTGCGCCCGTGCAGCAGGGCCTCGGCGCGCAGCCGGTGGAGGGCCGCACTAATGTGCGCTGGGCTGTAGCCCTGGCCTGCCAGGTGAGCCGTCATCAGCTCTTCGTCGATGCAGTGGTTGCCCTCGCGCTCTGACCAGTCACCCAGGTAGCGGTAGCCCAGCTTCTGGGTGAAAAGCTCGATCACCCGGTCCTGGGTGGCGCGTTCTGGCTTGCTGACGTTGTTCATCTGGTTTCCTCTCTGCGCAGCTCTTGTTGGCTGTCGTCAGTGCTTGATCAGTTTGAAGCTCACTTGGTAGCGGTAGAAGCTGACGCTAGGCACCATCTGCAAAGCCCAGCGCAGCTTCTGGTCATCATCCAGCGCAATAATCGCGCCTTCCACGGTCTGATGCGGCTCGGCGATCTGCTCTTTGACGTAGCCCATGTAGCGCAGGATCTGGCCCACCACCACGTCGGACGCGCGGCCGCGCTTGAGTTCCACCACCAGCAGGCGCTGGCCGTCCTTGCTGACGGCCAGAATGTCGATGGGCCCGGCATCGGTGCCGTACTGCTGACCCACCAGCTCGCCGTCTTCCTCGTAGATCTTGAAGTGCTGAGCCAGCTCGGTCTGCGCCCAGTTCTTCACCAGGAAGTCCTCCAGGTGCTTCTCCATCGCGAAGGCCACCGGGTCTTCCACCACCGGGTCGGTGGCGACGATGTTGGGTGCGGCCTGGCCGGGCAGCGCGGCCAGGAACTGCTCGATCTCTTGGTGGTGCTCGGTGATAGTGCTCACCGTGCCGATGGAACCGGTGGAGTTGCGCAGCGCCTCGCTCATGGCCGCGCGGGCAATGGTGAGCGGCAGCCATTTCACCGGGCGGCGGTGGGGCAGCACCTGGCCGGGGGCGTAGTGGTAGCCGCCTTGTACCTCGCCCACGTGGTACTGGCCAGTGCCATCCGGGCACAGCACCACATCGCCGGCACGGATGCCCTTGGCCACCGTCCACAGCGCACCGCAGGCCAGGCCCGCCGCGATCTTGCTCTTGTCTGGGTGGCCGGTCAGGAACACCGGGATGAAGGCGGCGTTGAACTGCCGCCACTCCTCGGGCAACTGGCCGCTCAGATCCTGCTCGATGCCGAAGTCAGCGCCAATGAAACTGCCCGCCAGGCATTCGGCCGCATGAACGCTCTGGCGGCCTAGCATCACGCGGTAGTAGCGCTTGGCCGGTCGGTTCATACGGTGGGCTCCACGAGGCGAATGCGGCCGGTCAGCAGTGCTTGGGCCATGGCTTGTTTGAGGGCGCGGGCTTTGGTGAGGCGGGATTCGATCGCAGCGAGTTCGGTGTCCATGTCGAACAAGACTCTCGCGATTGCGGCTTGCTCTGACGGTTGAGGCAACATCACTTCAACTTCGCCGAGGGCGTTGGCGCTGATATGAACCACAGCATCGCCTTGTCCTTTACTTGCTTTCTGGCGTACTACGCTTGGCGTGTTCAGCAGGTAGCCCAGAAACATCGAGTCAGCGTCTACCGTCGGGCGCAGGATGACGATATCGCCGCCTGCGTATGCGGGACCTTCATCGAGAAATGCCACGCACTTTCCAATCTCCTCTTTGGTCTCACCAGACCCGGCAAACAGCAGATCACCGTTGCGAAGCAGGGTCGCAGAGGATGCAACGGCTGAAGAAATCCACGAGCTGAAGCTGCGGACGTGGTCCGAATGGGTGGTGTAGATCTCCCCATATCGCACGCACGGCAAATCGCCGCTCAGCGCTTCTTCGCGCTTGATGCCAGAGCCCTTCAAGAAGGTGCCCAGTTGGCGCACCTTCACCTCATTCCAGCGTTGCTCGAACCCCGGCAACCGCCGCTTGCCTGTGAGCAGTTCCTGCATGGCACCTTGCTTGATCTGGCGCTTCTTGGTCAGCAGTTGTTCTATCGAGTCGATGAGGGCGTCCGCGTCGGTGAGTGCGCGGGCTATCGCGCGCTGTTCGGTGTCGGTGCTAGGAAGCGCAACAGGAAGCAGCTTGAGCGAGGCGGCGTTCACGTTCTTCTGCCCACCGCCGATCTGAGCCTGCTCGAAGTAGCGTTGACCTGCTCTGCCGTTGATGTATAGGCAGAGGTACTGGGGATCAACGGAACCTGGTCGGGGTCGCGTGATCAGGGTCGTAAAGCTCTGAGCGCCATCGAAACCAGCCGGAACCAGGCTCGTTGTACCCGGGTAGCCTGTCCTGGCTGTGAGTAGGTCGCCGGCTTTGAGCCGCTTGTTCTTATAGGTCAGCTCGTAGTGCGGATCGACGTACAGCACGTCCTGGGTGTCCAGCAAGCCAGGTCTGATGTTTTGGTTTCGAAACATCGTCACCCCGGTGCTGCGATAGGCGTGGGTGGCGGCGTTCGCAATCCCGACCATGATCTTTTCGGCCAGGGAGGTGAGAGGGACAACCGACCAGTCCTTCGGTAGGGCGCCGAATTCAGTTAGTTGAGTGCCGGTATCGGTCAAACGTCGCGTGCTTGGTTCTCTCACTTCCATGCGAACCCCATCTTTGCTAGATGCCCCGCTACCCGCGCCTCCAGGTCGTCCACCTGCTGCGCCAGCTCCGGCATCGTCCGCCCATAGCGCTCAGCCAGCTCCTTCACCCGCCCGGTCAGCGCCTGGCTCACGCGGTTCAACTCGCCATGCACGGGCACATCCAGTGCCGCCATCCACTTATGGTCCACCACCAGCGCCTTCACCTCGTCGGGCGTCAGCGTGGGGTAGCGGGCCAGGGCCTTGGTGTCCAGCTCGGCGTCCAGCGTCTTGATGCGTTTCTTCAGGCCGCTGGCCTGTTCCGACAGGTCCAGCCACTGCTTCAACACGGCCAGCTCATCAGCTGCCTCCGCATCACGCCCAATCTCCTTGATGCGCGACTTCACTTCCTTGTCGTTGATCTTGTCGAAGCCGCCGAACACGGCTTCGTCGCCGCTGTGATCTTCTTCCAGCTCGGTCTGCGCGGCCAGCGTGCTTTCCAGCTCGACGGATAGCCTGTTCAGCTCAGCCTGCTCGGCAGCGAAGTGGTGCTGCACCAGCAGCGCCTTGGGCACCAGGTCGCAGGCCCAACCTTTGTCCACCGTCTTGCCCGGTGTGCCGTCCTTGTTCTTCTTGGTCTCCAGCACGCGGTAGGGCGTGGCCTTCCAGCCGTCTTCGGCGATCAGGTAGGCGTCGTCTTGCATGGTCTCGGCCCAGTAGTCCATCAGGTGCTGGTAGACGGCGTAGGGGGCGATCAGCTTTTCGGCGGTCGGCTGGTGTTCGTAGTGGTCCAGCAGGCCTTCGGCGCCTTTGATCAGGTCCTTCGGGTGGAAGCTGCCCTTGTCCAGCGACTTCAGGTGCTCCGCCGCAGACGCGCGCCACTGGTCGAAGTGCCCGTTCATGGCGGCAGTGAAAGCCTGGAACTCGGGGTGCTGGTGGATGGTGGGCTTGATGGCGGCGGGCGCCACGGCCAAGTCCAACGATCCCGGCCGCCGAGGCTTGAACAGCGCGGCCCGCAGCTGCGGGCACACGGCCCAGTAGCGGCTGAGCGCCTGCACATCGGTCTCGGGGATGCCGCCGTTCAGATGGGCATCGATGTCTTGCTGGTCTTCCGGCGTGCTGCTGTCGATGTAGCGCGGCAGGTTGAGGTTGAAGTCGTTCTTCTCGATCTCGTCCAGCCCCACCATTCGGGCGTAGCGCGGGTCACTGGCGTCCAGTGTGGTGAAGGTATCGACGATGCGGTGGATGTCGCGCTCGCGCAGCCGGTTCTTGGGGCCGTCTTTCATGAAGCCCTGGGCGGCGTCGATCATGAAGATGCCCTTGCGGGCCGCCGCGCCGGACTTGTCGATGACCAGGATGCAGGCCGGGATGCCGGTGCCGTAGAACAGGTTGGCCGGCAGGCCGATGATGGCCTGGATGAGGCCACGCCGCACCAGGCTCTTGCGGATCTCGGCCTCGGCATTGCCGCGGAATAGCACGCCGTGCGGCAGGATGCAGGCAGCCCGGCCGGTGCTCTTGAGGGAGCGGATGATGTGCAGCAGGTAGGCGTAGTCGCCCTGCTTGTCGGGCGGCGTGCCGAAGCCCTCGAAGCGCTTGTACGCATCATCACCCACCAGGCCGTTGCTCCAGCGCTTGTCGGAGAACGGAGGGTTGGCCACCACGTAGTCGAAGGTCTTGAGCTGGTCGCTGTCCAGGAACTTTGGGTCGGTCAGCGTGTTGCCCTGCTCGATCACCGCACCGGGGTTGTGATGCAGGATCATGTTCATGCGGGCCAGGCCGCTGGTGACCTCTTCCTTCTCCTGGCCGTAGACACTGACCGGCGTGGGCGCGGCCTCGGCCACCTTCAGCAGCAGCGAGCCCGATCCGCAGGTTGGGTCGTACACCGTGGTGTTGGGGTTGGTCTTGGCCTTTGCGATGCCCAGCACCTGGGCCATTACACGGCTCACCTCGGCCGGCGTGTAGAACTGGCCCTTGCTCTTGCCACTCTCGGTGGCGAAGTGGCGCATTAGGTATTCATAGGCATCGCCGAGGATGTCATCGCCATCGGCGCGATGCTTGGAGAAGTCCAGATCTTTGGATTCGAAGATGCCGATCAGGTTGGTCAGCTTGTCGACCTTTTCCTTGCCTTGCCCCAACAGGGCATCTTCATTGAAGTCTGCCTTGATGCGCAGACGGTTGGCCTCTTCGAGCGGACGGATGATCTTCTTATTTATCTGGTCGCCGATGTCGCTCTTACCCTTCAGCGCCACCATGTCGGCAAAGCTAGCACCCGCTGGTATCTGAATGGGTGCGAAGGGCTGGTCGGCGTATTTGTCGCTGATGTACTTGATGAACAAAAGTACTAGAACATAATCTTTGTACTGACTTGCATCCATGCCGCCGCGAAGCTCATCGCAGCTGGCCCAGAGTTTTGAATAAAGGTCGGATTTTTTGATTGGCATTGAGAAATTTTTATGATT
Source organism: Herbaspirillum sp. WKF16 (assembly GCF_028993615.1). Lineage (NCBI taxonomy): Bacteria > Pseudomonadati > Pseudomonadota > Betaproteobacteria > Burkholderiales > Oxalobacteraceae > Herbaspirillum > Herbaspirillum sp. WKF16. The sequence goes on from NZ_CP118632.1 coordinate 15,562, forward strand.
CGGTATGGACTTTGGCTTAGCCTTTGCTGCGTATCTACGCTATCGCTTCAAGAGCATCGTAAATTCGCCAAACGTGGCTGAGGCAAGCTTCGACATCCAATTTTTCGTTATTGGCTTTGACCTGTCGCTGGACCTCTATAAATGCCTGCCTGAAGCGATTGCGATCGATAGCTGACGGGGCGGATCGCAGCCCCGTCAGCACAAAGCGTATGTCGACACCAATGGCCTCCATAGCCGCCATGGTTTCAGCCGCCGGAGAACTACGCCCATTTTCATAGTTGCTCACACTGAGGCGGGAGCCGCCGATGGCATCAGCCAACGCTTGCTGGGACAGGCATAAGCGCGTGCGTTCTTCCAGGAGCCGGGTGCCAATTTTTTGACGAATTTCGAGGTTTCGCATGATTAGCGCGCCAGCATATTTGTCTATGACATTTACTGTCAATATATATATACATACACATACTGCTCATATAGGGTTACCTGTTCGATGACGGAGAACGTGAGAACTATGCCAGGTTAGTGATAAGGCTCTGACGCAGTAAATGAAAAAAGCCAACCTTGAGGTTGGCTTTTTTTATCTGCGAGATCAATATCGAAGCTCAGGGTTGAGGTCGGAAAGTGCGATCCGGAATGGCGACCGGTGACCCTGCTCTCCCAGAGACGTAATCCAATGCAACGAATCGATCAATTGCTCCCCCGATCACTTTTCGAGTGACATTTCACTATTGACGATGACGTATAAACCGATGCCGTAGCGATAGCTATGCCATCGCGACTACGGTGGCCGTACCACCGTATGACAGCCGATTTGAGTACCAAAGATGCCGGTGCTGGACCTTCATCTCGTTGCTTCTCGTATCAATCTCGAGTCGGCGCTGACAATTCGAGACGTGCCTGCGAAGCAGTCAACATGATCTTTGCTGAAAGATCTGCCCCAGACACATCCTCGTAACGGGCCGGAATGCGCTCCTTCAAACGGAACAGGCGCTTGTTGGCGGTACGGGTCAACTGATGGTAAGTGGTAGCTTGCACACGACCACGCACAACATCATCGTCTTTGATCACTTTTTCGGCTGCAGTCTTAGCGGCGAGCTCGTGACCAACGACGAAAGCTCGCAACATGGGCGTTCCTTCAATTGCGCCACTTTCGAGAAAGTCCTGAACATAACCATCTGCCTGATTCATTTCGTCGCGACCGATTGCCGATCGCCCTTTTTTTAATTCGATTATGAGCACGTTCTGGATCCGCGTCAGAGCAGAGTCCGTCGGATCGAAGCCTTCGGTCCCAACGACTGAGCATGTCGAGTCCTTCAATATCACGATGTCCGGGCGCTGCCGAGCGTTGACGAACGCCTCCGCTGAAAGCTTTTTCCCGAAAATCTTCTCGGCGGCCGTTTTCAGGCTGACGTTGGACGCATATTCACTGCTATCGAATTCAGGGCCAAACAGCCAGCGAGCCTGCGTCACTAGGGGATGCAGCGTGTGCAATTCGTCGGCGGTTTCATCGTTGGATAGCTTTTCAATCGCTGCAATGACCGCAAGGCGTTGGTCGATCTCGTCAAGCACAGAGAGCGCATCGCGAACAGTCCACTGGCTAAGCAATCGATCTAGTCCTTCGATGTCTGACTCGTCAAGCTTGGTAAGTTTCTCGAGCAACGCGGCTCCGCCACGCGACTTCTCCAGGTTGATCAAGGTCTGCACAGCGGCGGTGAGCACGTCCTGAGAGACAGTGGGCGTAGTCTTCACGAAGTCGCGGGCGAAGCTGGCGACTTCGGCGCGCCCCAGCGGTGAGAGCTCCTTGAAGTCCTCACGGTTCTTGATCAATGCCTCCTCGGAACTCTCCTCCACCAAATTCGCCGAAATCTGCGAAAAGACCTTCTTGGCGTAACAGCGCGCGGCCTCAAACAAAGCATCAACTTTGGGGCTGCTCTTGAACCTGCCCCAATCCTGCTCAACCTCGGGCAACCAGCCGTCATTAGCCTTAATCACTATCGAATAGCGTTTGGCAAAGCGTGCGCGGCCATCGATCACCGCTTCGGTTCCGACCACCCAGCTCGGAATGCCCACAAGACGTCCATTCACCCAGAAGGCAATGCCTTGATAGAGAGTGGATTTAGATGTTCGCGTCGTGTCTACCACATATGCCTCGGCTGACGGGCAGCCGGGAATCTTCAAGTCCTGTCGCTCGATGAGGCCGGTTTGGTCAACGAGAGCAACCGATTTTCCATTGACGCGAACGACGAACTGCGGATCGTGAATGAAGCGTGCGGCTAGGATTGCTCGAATCTGCTCGGGATCGGGCAAATGGCGACCGACGATGACGGAAAGCTTCGTGCCATGGCCTTTCTTGATCAAGGCCTCCTCTGTCTCGATTTTGAAGGGCGTCTCCTCGCTCTGAGTACCAATCTCGAAACTCGTGCCCTTGTCCTCACGCCACGTCTCGACCAAATACCGATCAGCGAAGCAGAGCAGTCCATGGCGGCCAACGCCATTGTGGCCGTAGGCTCGGCGACACCATTTCTCACGCTCTGGCGGGAACTCAGCCATCGAGCTTTGGTGTTTGATCCGGTCATAAGCAAGCTTCATCCAGCGGCCTTTGAACTGGGCCGCCGTCATGCCATGCCCGTCATCTTCGACAGTTAGAACTAGTTCATGGGCTGGCGGGATCGTAAGTTCCACGAGAGACGCACCCGCATCCCATGCGTTGGCCACGAGCTCAGTGAGGGCGATCTCTGGGTCTTGCGCGATGCGTCCAAGCGTGCGGACAAGATAGTTCTCTTCAAACAGCGACCCAGTCGCTGTGTCTACTTTTGACTTGGTCTTCGTTGCCATTCGCTCTCCCCTTTTTCTTTCCTTTTCCGGCCGCGGTCAGATCACGTTGCCCTCGCAGAACAGGCATTACTTAGCGCCATATTTTTTGAATCCGCGCCACGTGGTTGAAACACCCATATAACCAGAAAATCTGGATCTTGAATTGCCGGCCGTGTCGTCGACATGGAGCTCTTGCTGCCATGATGTCGCTCCTCCTGAGGAAGTTTGATAAACGTATCACTTCGTCGCCAGCCTCCGATCTAGCCCAATGGGGTATTTCAAAAATGGGGCGGTTTTCAATGCTGATCAACACTTGATACAAAACAACACCAAAAATTGTGTCAAGAAGATAATCTAAATCTATCGTTTAACACTCGAGGCTGTATTCCGTCTAAGTTAGTAATTGAGCGGGAAAAAGGATGGATTGAACAATTGAACTCAAGATGTCCTTCGAGCCATCCTTTCGTACTAGGATCTAGTGCATAAGTTCTTGCACTTTGATTTGCTTGGCCATCTGATATCACTGCAGAGATATGTACCAATGCAATTTCGCCTGATCGGATTACTTGCTTCTTCAGAATCGATGATTCAATTCCCTGCGAGCCGAAGAAAAATCTAAACACCCCTCTGTCTAGTTCTATCTCAAATGGTGACAGATTAATTAAATTGAGCCAGATATCACACGAGGCGCATTCACCGAGATTGACTGTCGCTGAATCATGTCTGGGCTTCAAGTCAATATAGATTAGCCGAGCTAGGCGCTCCTTTGGAAACAACCGCTTTGATATGAACGCCGGCAGCCATTTAATGAACGTCCATACTCCGCCAATTGGTATCCCGGGCAATTCCATGTTCTCTCCTAGTCAATAGTCCTTACTACAGCGTTGAGGTCTGATATTAGGCTTCGCTACTCAGATAATTGGGATCTACGGGCTTGCGCATGTAATTTATCCCTTAGCTGTGCGTTTACTAAATTACCGTGAAGACCAGAGTGAATTTGTCGGTGGCATGTAGGGCAGATTGCCGCAACAGAATCCGGATGATCTAACCCTTGATCAGCAAGCCGCGTCGTATGATGTGTCTCTAAATACGGCTCCCCATTTTTCTTCTTGAATGGAGCAGGTTTCCCGCAGGCCTCGCAAACACCAGCCGCTCGCGCCAACACATAGCTACGAACAGTTTGGCTTCTGACATACCAAGAAGACTTAGCTTCACTAGTTCTCTTCTGTCCCACCGGGACATGCGCAGCTTCAATTGCCGCTCGGCGCAATTCATCAAGCGAAAGACTTTGCGGCACCACCGGTGCGTCGTCAGCCCAAGTCTCCTCAACGAGCGCTTCAACTGGCACTAGTTCGAAAACGATGGTCTTTCGCATTTTCTTGTTGCCATTTGCATCGGTCGCTTTTTCTAAGCCACTACCTGGACGCGTGCCAATGCATTCGAACAGACCTTCGTATCTAACACCCTTGCCTTTACCCAGATCCTTAAACAATAAGACGTCTTCACCGTTATCACGATGGTCGGCTAGCGCCTTATTGCCTTTCGTGAATACCATGTCGCCGACCTGACCTTCTCCGACGTACTCGAAGACGCCATCATGCGTCCAGCAGTCGTTATAGCCGTAAGCTTCGCCACTCTCTCCAGAGAAGATGAAGACAACAGGAAATTCTCTAGGAGTCCAAATTCCAGATTGAAGCTGGCCGCCGTAGAGTTGGGTCAGTTGGGTGCGTGTATAGACGTTTCCCTTCACAAGATGAAGTGCCGGATGACGGCGTTCTTCTAACTCTGTGAATCCGAGCTTTGTTAGTACACCAGGGATATCTTTCGCGTCCGACTCAATTCGGCCTTGAGAAATGCGGGTGCCAAATTCATGGAAGTAGGCAGCGCCAACGATGGCCTGCGCGTCATAGACTGTTGGTCCATGCCGTAAGTGGTATTTGAGGGATGACGTGTACTTATAGTTTTTGAGGAAAGCATCTTTCCCCAAGGCATCATATTCCCCGAGCGCTTTCAGAACAGCATCTCTGGAAGCCAATTCCCCAATTCGCTTCTTCATTTTTCTCGCTAGGCTGAAATGTTCCAACTTTGGTTAAGTTGAAATATCGAATTTATTCGATTTCCTGTCTAGCGGAGTGTACCTCGTTATAAATCCGAATGTGCTTCCGAACAAAAAAACTAAGTTATTGAATGAGTTTGCCCAAATGAAAAGAGCCTGCTATCGCAGGCTCAGCTTTTCAACTTACTGTTCTCAAGCTCAAGTAACTCGGGGTTAAGTAATTTTGGCAGCGCGACCTCAAGGGCATTCGCTAGCGCTTCCATATTGTCTACAGAAATATTCCTCGATCCACCCTCCACTTGGCTCAAATAGGTCTGGCTCATTCCCGCTTCAAAAGCTAGTTTCTCCTGCGAAATTTCTTTTAGTCGTCGAACTCGTCGAACATTTAATCCAAATGTCTCGCGAGCAGTAGGCAATGTTTTCGTCTTCTTCATCGCCCCAAGCATCGACCGCCAAAAGGCGACGGTCTATTTATCATATTTAAATCACCATAAACTATAAGTCATATTTATCAAATTATAGCGATTCAGTGTGCAGTTCTCGCATGTTATCTATATGGGTTCTATGCAGCGCCGTTCTACTCGTCTGGCGCCACCCTGTTTTCTACTGTCGGAGCCCACGATGTCATCCATCTCGACTTCTCCTCAGATCGACCCAACCACCCTCTCCCGCGCCCGCCGCTGGATCAAAGACGCCGAGAGCATCATCGTCACCGCCGGCGCTGGCATGGGTGTCGATTCCGGCTTGCCGGACTTCCGTGGGGATGAGGGTTTCTGGAAGGCGTATCCGCCGCTGGCCAGGGCCGGCCTCAGCTTCACCGACATCGCCAATGGAGAGGCCTTCGGCGATGATCCGGAGTTGTCCTGGGGCTTCTATGGGCATCGGTTGGCGCTGTATCGAGAGACCGAGCCACATGCGGGGTTTACGCTGCTGCGCGAGCTGGGTTGGAGCAAGCAGTATGGGATTTTCTTCTTCACCAGCAATGTCGACGGGCAGTTCCAGAAGGCGGGGGTGGCCGGCAATCGTATCGTCGAGTGCCATGGCAGCATCCATTCCCTGCAATGCGACAAGGATTGTGCGGGCATGATCTGGTCGGCCGATATGCTGGTGCCGGTGGTGGATGCGGAGCATTGCCGGCTGCGCTCGCCGCTGCCGCGGTGCCCGTTGTGCAATGCGGTGGCGCGGCCGAATATCCTGATGTTCAATGACTACCGCTGGAACGACAATCGCACCGACGTCCAGTACGAGCGCATGCGCCGCTGGCTGAGCACGGCCAGGCGGCCGGTGGTGATCGAGATCGGCGCCGGCAAGTCGGTGCCGACCGTGCGGCGCATGGGCGAGAACCTGGGCTTGCCGCTGGTGCGCATCAACCCGCGCGAGTGGCAGGTGTGCGGGCCGGATCAGATTGGATTGCCTTGTGGGGCGTTGGAGGGGCTGAGGCTGCTGTTGAAGTGAGAGCGGCTATCATGGGCGCTCACGGTCGCCTGCATCCTGCAGGCCAACCTGTTTCGGTTGGCGAGGACGATGGCAGGTACATGTCACGGCGATAGATGCAATTGCAAAAGCGATCAACAAGGGGATCAGGGGGAATGAATAAATCCGAGTATCTGTCCGGCGCCGTCGTCGACTTTGTCAACTGGTTGGCTGCGAACCTGGAGAGCAACGAGTTCAGGCACAGCTGGAATAACCGGCGTAAGCCTCACCAGCGGTGGACATGCGAGAGCGTGTACGACGCCTATCTCCAGTATCAGTGGCCGCATGGTGGTGTGGACGAGTTGGGTATCCCCGGCGGTACGGGCTACGCTTCCAATCTTCGGGCGTTGGAGGCCATGCGCGCCGAGCTGATACAGGCGCTGAAAGAGAGCGACAACCGGCGCACGCGCAATGCCGCGGTGGCCGTCATGCGCTGGGGCGGCGTGGTGCGCGGCAACGTCAGCTGGCTGACCGCCAGGCAAAGCGGCCTGGCGCAGCTCTTGAAGGAGGTGCGCGCGGCCTTGCATGGCGGCGATGTGACGCGGGAGCCATTGGCTTCGCCTTCGCTGCGCTTCAATGCGGGCATGACCAAGGTGTATTCCCTCATCTGCAATGACTTCATCATCTATGACAGTCGCGTCGCGGCGGCATTGGCATGGATGGTGGCGCGGTTCCAGAAAAAGACCGGCGCCGATCCGGCGAGCCTGGAGGGCCTGCGGTTTGCCTTGCCTGCGCACAAGGAGTCTGCCACGGCCCGCGAGCCCAAGCGGCGCAATCCGAGCAATGAGTTACTGACCTTTCCTAGGCTCGCTGCCGGCTCCCAATATGCGGCGTGGAACCTGAAGGCCAATTGGTTGCTGAACGCCGTCCTGGATCACCCTGATGCCCGCGAGAGCGGGTTTGCCAAGCTGGGCGATCGTCGCGCGCAGCTGCGCGCGCTAGAGGCGGCCCTGTTCATGCTCGGCTATGACCTGCCGGAAGGAGAGGCGATGACGCCTGCTGCGGGCAAGGGCGCAGCCAAGTCGATGTCACCGGAGGACGAGGACTCGACCTGGGAGGAGTGCTTTACCATCGCAAAGGGCAAACGCTTCTTCTACGATATCGAGGCAACGCAGCTTGCCACCACCTTGCCCGGCAATGGCACGCCGTACGTGTATCCGGATGAGATCGTCAATCGGACCTTGTCCAACCTGAGGGAGTTGAATGCGCCGGATGGCGTTTTCGTGCTGGGTAACAGCGCCGACGACGTCGAGAGCAATGAAGAAAAGAATAGCCTGGGTTGCGCCTACACCTTGGCGATCAGTTCAGATGCCGCCAGCGCCGGCGTGGCGCCCAGGACCAGTCGCCTCGGTGCGATGCTGGTGGAGCTCGGCGTCTTTGTTCCGCCTGCCGATGGCAAGAAGCGCGATGGCGATTGGCAACTGAAGGTCGATGCTCCCGGATTGCTGAACGCCGAGGGTGAGTTCGATATCCGCGCTTGCATCAATGCGTGGCTGTCGGAGCAGGATGGCGAGTGATCGGGACGCAGCGCCGGCGAGTTGGATAAGCCAGCTCCGGATACGCCCACATGCACGGCCTGCACTGGATTTACCTCAAAAGTGCGACTATGATGGTGAACATCGATGATGTATTTATCCATCAAAAACACACATTTGATGTAAATATGCGACAAAACAAAGACTTCACATCGCAAGCAGTATTGGACGCGCTGGCCAGCCTGGGTGCGCGGATCCGGCGCGCGCGCAAGGCCCGGAAGTTGTCCTTGACGCAGCTGGAGCAGATCACACGCCTTCACCGCACGACGCTGGGCAGGCTTGAGCTGGGCGACCCCGGCGTATCCGTCGGGACATTTGCCTCGGTGCTGGAAGCCTTGCAGGAGCTTGCCGAAACCGAGCTCCTGCTGAGCCGCCCCGAGACGCCGCGGCAGCAGCGCGGGGTTTCCGTGCCCGTGCTCGATCAGGACTTCTGATGGGGGCGCCCATGCGCCAGATCACCTGCGCGGTCTTTGATTGTTCCGATCCCGCTGAGCCCCGGCCGATGGCCAGCTTCGGCCTGGACGGCGCCGGCGACGGCGTGCTCGGCTACGGCAAGTATTACATCCGGGAGCCGTTCGCGTTCGCCCTGGATCCGGTGCACCTGCCGATGAGCACGCAAATGCAGCCCGTGCGCCGGCGCAGCGACGGTTCGTACGGCGTGCTCTCCGACGCCGGCCCCAACGCCTGGGGCATGAAACTCACCAGCAGCATCAATCGCCAATACGGGTTGCCGCAACCGGTGACGCCGGTGGATTGGCTGATCAAGTCGTGGCACTTCGGATCCGGTTGCCTGGGTTTCTCCGAACACTACACCGTCATGCCGGAACAGGGCATCGCCCCGCAGCCGCTGTCGCGACTGGGCGAGCGGCAGGTCAAGGCGATCGAGGCCCTGGCCGGCGACCCGGATGCGGAGCTGGACGAGGAGGCGGTGCGCTTGTTCTTCCCCGGCGGCAGTCTCGGCGGCGTGCGGCCCAAGACCGTGGTGATGCATGAAGGGCTGGAGCACATCGCCAAGTTCAGTCGCCCCGATGACAAGTTCGACGTGCCCGCCGCCGAATACGCGACCTTGCGGCTGGCGCATGCCGCGGGCGTGAATGTGACGGAGTTTGAACTGGTCGACATCGGCGGCCATTCGGTGCTTCTCGTCGCGCGCTTCGACCGCACGCCAGGCGGCGGCCGGATCCACTATCTCAGCGCCAACACCCTGATCGACATCGATGCGGCAGCGTCCGAACAATATCGCTCCGGATATTCCTATGCGGGCATCGCGGAGGCGCTGCGTCCGATCGACGACCACGCCCGCGAAGACAGCCACCAGCTGTTCCGCCGCATGGTGCTCAACATCCTGGTCGGCAACATCGACGATCACATGCGCAACCACGCCTTGATCAGGCAGGCCGGCGGCCGCTATCGCTTGTCGCCGGCGTTCGACATCGTGCCGCACATCGACGCCTACCATACCCCGCAATCCATCGGCGTCGGCGCGGACGGCCCCGCCAGCACGATGGCCAACGCCCTCTCGCAATGCCGGCGCTTCCTGCTGCTTGAAAGCGAGGCGCAATCGATCATCGATGAGGTGAAGATCCAGGTCGGGCAATGGCGCAATGTGTTTGCCGAAGCCGGCGTCACGAAAAGAGACATGCAGACGCTCAGCACCTGTTTTGCCAATGCGGATAGCGCCGACCGCGTGCAGGTAGTGGGCGCTGATCTCAGTAGCGCCAAGGCTCCGGCGCCCAAGGGACGACGCAAGGCCGCTAAGCCGCGCGCCTGAAGTGGAACCAGCTTTCGTCTCGGAGAGCTTGCATGGGTAATGGCAGCGCCTTGCTGCGGGTATATCGGGGCGACATGAGGTTCGTTACCAGTCCAGCGACATGCGCGGTATTTTCGCAGCCATCGATGCCTCGCTTTCCCCCTGCTCTTCCGCCACGCGCGCAATTGCGGTGCGCATCAGATCCTGCAACATTTTTTCCTGCCAACGCATGCCTACGGCCAGCACGTCCTTGGGCAGTGTGCTGAGCTTGACCAACAATGCCCTGCTTCCGGGCGATGCCAGCATGCGGTTCAGTTCGATCAATTCTGTCGTGGTGAAGTTGCTGTGCAAGCACCGGAGCAAGTTGGCTTGCATGCCGCTCTCATTGGTCAAGGCTTGGCGCATCTTGTTGCGCAGCTCGGTCTCTACCGCGGCCAGCATGGCATCTCCCAGCGTTGGTATCTGCTGTTTGAAGAACTGCCGGATCGTGACCGGCAGCTTATCGGCAAACGCGGTTTGCATTTCATCGCTCGGCAGCTGTTGGATAATGGACAAGATCAGCGCCTTGCGCGATTCGCTCAGTGGCGGCGCCTGCCTCTCGTGCCTGTCGTTGAGTTTGAAGACGAAGCGCTGCTCTGTCGATGTGGCTCGCGCAATATCGCCGCAGATCAGGGGAGGAAAAGTCCTGGCGCCGTTGGCCCGTGCCGCTTCCTGGTCGAGATCTAAATAACCCGAGGTTCGGGTAATTCCCTGGGATGTGATGCGCCCCTTCTCGTCGATGGCAAACTCGACGGTGACCGCGCCTTCTCGCTGTTCCATGCGCGCGTACAGAGGATAGTCGAGCGTTGCTGGAGACGTGGAGACGACCTTGCGTTCCCAAGCCGTAATTTCCGCTTCTGTGCAGTCTGCCGGATGGCCGGCCAGCGCCGGTTTCATTACGGTTATCAGGATTGCGGCGGCAAAGTGTCGCGACCAGCCCCGCGCCAGATGTGTGTGCTGCATGGTTCCCCCGATTGTTCGAATCACTGTGTAATGTGCTTGCCGGCGACTCCATCGCGGCTGCGTAGCGCGATTGTGGCAAGCAATGCGATCAGCTACCGGGCTGCGGCAGCGTTATCATCGTCATATATCGCCATATGTCGGCATATCGATGGAATTGAAACGGCCTTGCGATCTCCAACCCCCATGGACAAACAACAATCCCTGCGCCGCGCCAAACGATTCGCCCTGCTCTGCCTGCTGGTGGCGGTAGCGGTCTTCATCGCCGCGTCGCTGGCGCCGCGCCTGTGGTGGGTGGATCTGCTGCGGGCCATGGCCGAGGCGGCGATGGTGGGGGCGCTGGCCGACTGGTTCGCGGTGACGGCGCTGTTTCGCAAGGTGCTGCTGCCGCACACCGCCATCATTCCCCGCAACAAGGACCGCATCGCCGATAACCTGGCGGTGTTCGTCGAAGAGAAATTCCTGAGCCCGCAGTCGCTGACCGAGCTGGTGCGTCGCCACGACCCGGCGCGGCGCCTGGCCGGCTGGCTGGCCGCGCCGGAGAATGCGCAGCGCCTGGGCGCCTACATGGCGCAGGCGATGGCCGGCGTGCTGACGCTGACCGACGACCGCAAGATCCAGGGCTTCGTGCGCGATGCCTTGCATGCGGCGCTGGGCAAGGTCGACCTCTCCGGCTCGCTGGCCACCATCCTCGATACGCTCACCCGCGACGGCCGCCACCAGCAGCTGCTGGACCGGGTCATCCAGCAGGTGGTCGAGCTGCTCAACCGCGAGCAGACGCGCGCCTTCATCGCCGAGAGCATGGTCGAGTGGCTGCGGCGCGAGTATCCGAAGATCGAGAAGGTGTTGCCCTCCAGCTGGATCGGCGAAAAGTCCGCCGAGACCCTGGCCGACATCATCGACAAGCTGCTGACCGGCGTGGCGGCCGATCCGCAGCATTCACTGCGGCAAGCCTTCGACAGGCAGGTGGCGGGGTTTGTCACGCGGCTGAAGGAGGATGAGGGCCTGCGCGAGCGCGCCGAGGAGATCAAGCGCGAGCTGCTGGAGGGCGAGGCGGTGAACGCCTATGTGGCGGGCTTGTGGAACAGCCTGCGCGAGTGGCTGCGGCAGGATCTGGCGCGCGAGGATTCGGTGCTGCATGCCAAGGCTGCGGGCGCCACGCAGTGGGTGGGGCAGGCGCTGCTGGAAGATGCGGAGCTGCGCGCTTCATTGAACCGCCACCTGGAGCAGGCGGTGGGCGCGCTGAGTCCGGAGGTGGCGAAGTTCCTCACGCGGCATATCAGCGATACGGTGAAGAATTGGGACGCGGCGGAGCTGTCGCGGCAGATCGAGCTGAATATCGGGCGGGACCTGCAGTACATCCGGATCAATGGGACGGTGGTGGGCGGGGTGATCGGGGCCTTGTTGTTTGGGGCTTCGCGGTTGATGCAGTGGCTGGTGGTGTGAGGGGGACTCGAACCCCCTCGCCTTCGATGCAACACACCATCCGTCGTCCTGACGAAGGTCAGGACCCAGCGGCTTTCGTTGTGCATCGTCGGTGATCGATGCTTGCTGACGTAGCTGCTCTTCGTTTTCGTGGTGATTTGTTTTGTTATTCCATTTTTCGCTATACACGCCGAAAGCCGCTGGGTTCCTGCTTTCGCAGGAACGACAAGGAAGAGAGGGCTTGAAGCTTCGAGCGCTTGAGTTGCTCACCTTCCCTTCCACAACCTACCCGTCGTCCCTGCGAAAGCGGGGACGCAGTGTAGTCCGTCCACCTTTATTCATACGCAACGAAAGCCGCTGGGTCCCTGCCTTCGCAGGGACGACAGGAAAGAGGGTGCTTGAATCTCCAACCGCTCGAGCCGCCCATCTACCCGTCGTCCCCGCGAAAGCGGGGACCCAGCGACGTTCAACCGCACATCGCCGCACCCATCCCGCCACCTACCACTTCATCCTGAACCCCGCCACCACCGAATGCTGCGTCTGCAAGTCGTTCAGCCCCAGGTTGTAGTCGAGGAACAGCGACGACATGTTGCCCACCTTGCCGGCGACGCCCGCGCCCAGCACCAGGCCGTCGCGCCGTTGCTGCAGGCCTGCCACCTGGAAGTTCACGCCCGGCGCGCCCTGGAAGGAGGCGTTGAGGCTGCCGGCGGTGTCCAGCCATTGGTGGCTCCAGAAGGCGCGCAGTTCGGTCTGCAGCGTTTCGTCACGCAAGGGAATGTGCCAACGCGCGCCCAGCATCGAGACCGCCGAGCGCGAGGTCTGCGCGGCGGCGTTCAGGCCCAGCGCGCCGGCGCCGGTTTCGGCGAAGGCGTCTTGCCGCAGCAGCGTGCCCTGCATCGACACTAGCGGTTCGATGCTGTAGCCGTCGCGGTCGATGCGGTAGCTGCCTTCCAGGTAGAGACCGAGCTCGTCGCCGTTGTAGTTGCCGGCGGCGCGCGTGGTGCTGCTGCCGATGACGATGCTGCGTTCGGTGCCGTACTTGTTGCGGCCGTAACCGGCGATGCCCTTGAAGCTCCACGGGCCGTCGACATAGCGGCCATATACCGCCACCTGGTGGCCCTTCACTTGGGCGCTGTCGCCGGCAGTGCTGTAGGCCAGGCGGGTGTTGTCGTAGTGGTAGGCGGCGCCCGCGCTCCAGCGTTCGTCCAGCACGCGGTCTACCCCGACCAGCATGCCGTTGCTGTTGCTGGTGTAGCCGGCGGCGTTGCCGTCGGAGCGCGTGTTGCCGTGCCCGCCCGAGACTTGCGCCCACATGCCGCCGTCCTCCCGCGGTTGCAGCTGCGCGAAGCCGCCCGTGCCGCTGCTGCTGTCGGTCATGGTGGCGGCGGTGTAGAGGCGGTCGAAGCGGTCGGCGTCGGCGGCGGCGAACATGAGCGTGCTCATCGCCAGCCCCGTACCGCCGCCGAAGCCGCCGGCGCTGCCGATGTTGCGGTTGCCCAGGGTTTGCAGCGACTGGCCCATCAGGCCCAGCGTGGAGAGGCCCTGGTAGGCGCGCCCGCCCAGGCTCTCGAAGGCGGCCTTGGCCTGCGGCGCAGAAAGCGTGTCGATCTGCGCCAGCGCGGCGCGGAAGGCGGCGTTGGTGCCGGGCGCCGTTCCAGCCTGCGTGAGCGCGTTGGCGACGCTGGCCTGGTTGGGTGTGCCGGCGACCGAGGCGTAGGTGTTGTCGTTGCGCGCCAGCGTGAGCCGTACGCTGTTGCCGGTGTAGCTGACGGTCGGCGCGACGAAGGCGAAGTCGCTGCTCACGCCGGCGTAAGTGCCGGTCACCGTGCCGCTGGCCGAAAGGATGGTGTAGTCGGTGCTGGCCGCATAGGCGCCGCTGCCGGCCTGGATCACCAGGTTGCCGGCCAGGTTGGCGTTGCCGTTGACCTGCAGCTTGCCGCCCGCCCCGCCGGCGCTGGTAGTGACGCGGGTGGTGGAGCCGGCTTGCAGCGTCAGGTCGCCGCCGATGGTGAGCGTCGATGCGCCGGCCGTGGCGATCGTGCCGCCTGAGGCGACCGTGGTGGCGCCCACGGCGCCGCTGCCGGAGAGCGTGCCGCCGCTGTTGACCAGCATGGTGCCGCCCAGCACGCCGTTCACGCTTAGCGCGCCGCCGTTGACGCGCGTCGTGCCGGCGAAGCCCGCCGAGCTGCCGGTGAGCACCGTGTTGCCGGCCAGCTGGTTGATCGCGCCGCTGCCCGAGATCGCGGCGGCCAGTGTGTAGTTGGCCGCGCCGCTGGCATTGTGGTTCAGGTTCAGCGTGCCGGCGCCGGCGCCGAATGCGATCGAGGCGGTGTTGAGATTGCCCGCCGCCGCAGCCGTGCTGCCGGGGGCCGCGCCGACGTTGAGCGTGCCGGTCGAGCCGGCGCTGGTGGCGATGTTGATTGCCGAGGCCGTGGCCGTGGCGCCGTCGCTGATGGTCAGCGCGCCGTTGCCGCCGGCCCCTACGTGCAGCGCGTTGGTGGTGGTCCAGGCCGAGGCGGCGCCGGTCAGCGTCACGCTGCCGTTGCTGTTGGCGTTGTTGGCGATGTAGCTGCGGTTGCCGCTGACCTGGCCACCGTCGGCAATGCTCAGCGTGCCGTTGCCCAGGCGGCCGATGTTGACGTCGTCGGTGCTGCTCCAGGTGGAGCCGGCCCCGGTCACCGTCATGTTGCCCGAGGCGCCGTTGAGGTCGCCCAGGATGCCTTGCGCGCCGCTGACCTGGCCGCCGGCCGAGATCACCACCGTGCCGGACGCGCCGTTGTTGTGCCCCACGAAGAAGTCGCCCGAGTTGGTCCACACCGAACCGCTGCCGCTGATGTTGGCCTTGCTGACCGAACCGTTTTCGGTGCCGACGTAGCCGCCGGTGCTGGTGACGTTGCCGCCGGCCGAGATCGTCAGGTTGCCGTTGCCTTCGTTGCCGATGTAGAGCACGCCCGCATTGAGCCACTTGCTGCCGGCGCCTGTGACCGCGGCGCTGCCGTTGCTACCGCCCATGTGGCCCACCAGCGCCCCGTTGTCGGAGACCGTGGCCCCGAGGGCGACGTTGAGCGTGCCGCTGCCGCCGCTGGCGTAGCCGATCGAGAGACGGTCGCTGGAGGTGAAGGTGGCGTTGCTGACCTGGAGCAAGCCCGCCGCGCCGCTGACGTCGCCCAGGTGCACCACGGCCGCGCCGGCGGTCGCGCCATTGCTGACGATGAGCCGGCCGGTGCCGCCGCTGGCGCCCGCCCCGGCGTCGCCGCCGATGGTGAGGTTGCCGCCGCCGAAGGACGAGCCGGCGCCGTCGACCCGCACGCTGCTGTTGGAGCTGCCCTGCCGCCCGATGACGGTGTTGGCGCTGCTGACGTTGCCGCCGGCCGTGATGTTGAGCACGGCGTCGTTGGTGGCGCCCACGATCAGGCTCACGTTGTTGGTCCACTTGCTGCCGGCGCCGCTGACGTTGACCGTGGCGCCATTGCTGCCGGCGGTGCCGATTACGCCGTTGTTGTCCGTCATGGTCGAGGCGCCTGAGATGTTCAGCGTGGCGCTGCCGCCGCTGCCCACCGTGACGCTCCCTGCCGAGATCCATTGCGCGCCGCCGCCCAGCGTGACGCTGGCGTTGGAACCGGCGCCCTGGGCCAGGACGGCATTGGCGCTCAGGTTGACCGTGCTGCCGCTGACATCGACGGCGCCCCTGCCGCCCGGATTGCCCACGATCATGCCGACGCCGGCGAAGTCGGAGCCGTTGGTCAGCGTCAGCGTGCCGTTGCCGTTGGTATCGCCGCCGATGTAGGTGTCGCCGGTGACGTTGGCGCGCGCGCCGTTGTTCAGCGTCAGCTGTCCCTGCCCCTGGTTGCCGACGTACAGCACGCTGGTGCTGGTCAGCGTGGCGCTGCCGGCGGCGCCGCTGCCGGTGACCGTCACATTGCCGCTGGAGCCGACGCTGTTGCCCAGCAGGATGGATGAGGTGGCGAGCGTGGCCTGGTTGACCTGCAGCGAGCCGGCGCCGCCGCCGCCCACCACCAGGTTGGCGATGACGGTGTTGGTCGAGAGCACCGGGCTGGTCCCGCCGTAGCCGTCGATGGTGGCGCCCTCGCTCGAGGTGGGCGCCGCGCCGGTCCATTGCCAGTTGCTGTTGTTGGTCCAGCTGTTGTTCACCGCGCCGGTCCATGAGGCGACCTGGGCCTGCGCCCCGCCTCCGAGCAACAGCAAGGTCGCCAGCGCGCTGACCGGCAGCGGCCGCGCGGATGCTTTCCAGAATGTCATGATCACCCCCTGAGTCGAGGGCCGCGCATGTTGTTCTGATTTTGTCGTGAAGGAAGTCTTGGCGAGCGCGCGGCCTTTACGTTTGTAAAGGTGGATTCTACAAGTGGCGCACGAGATTTTGTGATTTTTGTCGCCGCCTGGCTGTCGTTCCTGCGACGCGGGAACGACAAGGGAGAGAGGGCTTGACGCTTCAGTCGCTCGAGTCGCTCGAGTTGCTCCCTTTTCCGTCGTCCCCGCGAAGGCGGGACCCAGCGACGTTCGTCATGCATCAACGGCCGCTCGCCGATGCCGGTTCAATTCAAAAAACCGAGAACCCCGACCTCCCCGAAAACAACTCCAGCGCCCGGCCGCCCGCCAGCGAATTCCCGTGCACGTCCAGCGCCGGCGACCACACGCACAGCGCCATGCGGCCCGGCACCACCGCCAGGATGCCGCCGCCCACGCCGCTCTTGGCCGGCAGGCCGATGCGGAAGGCGAAGTCGCCGGCGGCGTCGTAGGTGCCGCAGGTCAGCATGATGGAGGCCACGCGCCGGACCTCGCTGGGCGTGAGCAGGTTTTCGCCCACGCCGGGAGCGGTGCCGTAATGCACCAGCAGTTGCGCCGCGCTGACCAGTTCGGCGCAGCTCATCTCGATCGAGCATTGGCGGAAGTAGGTCTGCAGCACGTCCTCCACCGGCGACTTAAGGTTGCCGAAGCTCTTGATGAAGTTCGCCATGGCCGCGTTGCGAAAGCCATGCCTGGCCTCCGACTGCGCCACGCGCGGGTTGAAGTTGATGTCTTCCACCCCGCTCACCTGGCGCATGAACTCCAGGATCGCCAGGTGCGGGTTCACGTACTGGCTGCACAGGATGTCGGTCACCACCAGCGCGCCGGCGTTGATGAAGGGGTTGCGCGGGATGCCCTGGTCGGTTTCCAGCTGCACCAGCGAGTTGAACGGAGTACCCGAAGGCTCGCGCCCCACGCGCTGCCACAGCGCGTCGCCCAGCTTGCGGTAGGCCATGATCAGCGTGAAGACCTTGGAGATGCTCTGGATCGAGAAGCGTTCGTGCGCGTCGCCGGCGGCGTAAGTGCCGCCGTCCGGCAGGTAGAGCGCGATGCCCAGCTTGTTGCGATCGATGTGGCCCAGCTCGGGGATGTAGTTGGCGACCTTGCCTTGCAGCGTCAGCGGGCGGACTTCCTCCAGCACCTGTTCGAGGATGGGATTGAAATTGAGCGCGGTATCCATGCGTGGTCGGCGGGTGGTGTGGGTGGCGGAGGCGATATGCGCATCATGCCACCCGCCGCGCCCGCGCGCAGCATCCGTATCAGGCCAGCTGCAGGGCGCGCGGCGATGCGATGGTGCGCAGCGCCGGCCCTTCCTGCGGCTGCGGCGAGAGCTTGAACACCGACACCAGCCGCGCCAGTTGCGCCGCCTGGTCCTGCAGCGATTGCGCGGCGGCCGCGGCCTGCTCCACCAGCGCCGCGTTCTGCTGCGTCACCTGGTCCATCTGCACGATGGCCAGGTTCACCTGTTCGATGCCGCTGCTCTGCTCTTGGCCCGCGGCGCTGATGTCGCCCACCACGCCGCTCACGCGCTGCACGCTGGAGACCACCTCGTGCATGGTGGCGCCGGCCTGTTCCACCAGCCGGCTGCCGTTGCCCACGCGCTCGACCGAGTCGGCGATCAGCTCCTTGATCTCCTTGGCGGCGGTGGCGCTGCGCTGGGCCAGCGAGCGCACCTCCGAGGCCACCACCGCGAAGCCCCTGCCCTGCTCGCCGGCGCGCGCCGCCTCCACCGCCGCATTGAGCGCCAGGATATTGGTCTGGAAGGCGATGCCGTCGATCACGCCGATGATGTCGACGATCTTCTTCGACGATTCGTTGATGGCGCCCATGGTGTCCACCACCTGGCCCACCACCGCGCCGCCGTTGCGCGCCACCGAGGAAGCGGAGTCGGCCAACTGGTTGGCCTGGGCGGCGTTGTGCGCGTTTTGCTTCACGGTGGAGGTGAGCTGCTCCATCGAGGAGGCGGTCTCTTCGAGCGAGGCGGCCTGCTGCTCGGTGCGCGAGGAGAGGTCGAGGTTGCCGCGCGCGATCTCGCTGCTGGCCGTGGCGATGGTGTCGGTCGAGGTGCGCACCTGGCCGACGATGTCCTGCAGGTTGTCGTTCATGGTCTTGAGCGCGCGCAGCAGCTTGCTGGTCTCGTCGCGCCCGCTGTGCTCGATCTCGGAGGTGAGGTCGCCGGCGGCCACCGTCTCGGCCACGCGCACCGCGCGGTCCAGCGGCCGGGTGATGCTGCGCGTGATGGTCCAGGCGATCGCCGTCGCCACCAGCAGGCCGGCCGCGGCCAGGCCGATCAGCAGGTTGCGCGCCTGTGCGTAGTTGTCCTGCACCTCGTCGCCGGCGGCCTTCATCATCTCGTGCTGCTGCTTGATCAAGGCGTCGGCGGCGTTCATGTAGGCGCTCTGCACCGGCCGCACCTCGCCGATGAGCACGTCGATGGCGCCGTCCTTGGTGCCCTCCTTGACCATCGCCAGCACCTTGTCGCGCTTGGCCAGGTAGGCGTCCTGCGCCTTGAGCAGCGCCGCCAGCGAAGCGCGGCTGGCGTCGTCGGCGAGCAGCTTGTCGAGCTGGGCGAGATCCTCGCGCGTGGCGCGGTCGGCGCCGGTGATGCGGTCCGATTCGCTCTTGATCTGCGCCTCGTCCTTGAGCAGCAGGATGTTGCGCACCGAGCGCGCCACCAGGTTCAGCTGGTCGACGATGTCGCCGGCCACCACCGTCTTCGGATACTTGTCATGGATGACGTCGTTCATCTGCCGGTTCAGCTGCCCCAGCCGGGTCACGCCCGAGGCCGCCATCACCAGCATCAGCGCCATGAGCAGGCCGAAGCCCAGCCACAGCCGCACGCGGATAGTCACGTTCGAGATATGCACGTTGATTCCCCCTGTCGTCGGGCGACATTGTGTGATTGCAAGACGGATAGGCGCAGCAGCCGGCAATGCGCGTCGCGCGCGGGCGATGGCAATGAAATACGCCGACGCTACTGCAGCATAGGCAAGAAATGGCGGCAGCGCCAAGCCGATCCGCGCATCGGCCGCCGCTTCTCCCTGACGCCGGCGTTCGCCGCCGGCCGTTGAGAGCTCTACCATCTTTTGCCACGTCGCGATGTTGGCGTGATGGCATGTCAATTAGTAAATGTTCTCGCCACCAAGAAAAATATTTCTCAAAAAACGGGAAAGATCGGCGGATAGATAAAGTTTCGACATTGCCTTGCGGCAAAACACGTTGTTACACTTTGTTGTCCCGTGATCACCAACAACGAAAAGCCGCGTCCATCGGGGGATGGCCGGCGCGTGTATCGCACTGGCCTTACCGCATTCTCACCCGGTCTTTTGGCCCGGAAACTGGTGAAAGCAGTATGGGCAGTCGATTCAAAAAGCATGACCATTGTTAAATTTTCAGGCTCATTTCAGGCTCATAAATGAACAAGCCTGGTAAAGAAACCATTGCACGGCAACTGCACCTCTGCGAGGCCGGTTTGGACAAGACGCTCGAGAGGATCTATTTTCGTCGGAATGCAGGCTCGCTGTGGTTTGCGATGTCAGATGTGGAGAGGTACGCCTTGGCCAAGGGTTTGTACGGCTTCTATATCGACGGCAATGCGGCCGCGCTCAAGCAATGGTTTCACGTCGCCACGAAGGTGCGCCTTGCCAACCGGCGTGATGACTTGATCACCGGAGTTTTTCTGATGCCAGCTTTGCTCAGCGACAACGAGGATGTCATTCAGGCCGCCGCCAGGGCAACCACCGACAAGCTGCACAAGGAAAGTGTCAATCCTCTCTATCCCGGATTCCATGTCCGGATGATCCAGCAAGCCATCCTGGGTGAAGATGACGCTCTTCGCGTCAACATTGCCAAGCTGGCCAAGAATGGAGAGAAGCAATATCGAAAACCTGCTGCGGCGGGCACGGATTTCTATTCCCTATTGCTGGCGCAAGACAAGGAGCGCTTGCAGAGCCTGGTTCAGGAACATGCGAATGTGAAAAGCGCTGACATCCTGTTCGAGGAGTCAATATCCTATCTGGCTACTTTGCAAACCAAGCTTTGCTGGCGCCGAGGCATCGAGCTTGAGATCGACAGCCCCCTGGTGCCCATGGAACTGATGCCGGTGCGGCCGCTGGGCCGCTACGACGATGTCTATGAATTCGTTAACCCTGAATGGGTTCCGCCGCGCCAGGGAATTCTAGGCAGGCTGGAGCGGTTGTTCCGGAAGACCACCATCCCGCACTCATACCTGCTCACGCGACCACTCGGCGCCGACTCATCCAACACTGCCGATCCGAAGGATTCTTCGTAGCGACGACTGGGCGCGTTGATGCTGTGGGCAGCTGCCGGTCTTCAGTTACGTATTGCGTTCTTTTTCTGAGGCGCCAAGGTCTTGGCGCGGGACATGGCAAGCAGCTCCGATGTGGCGCTCTCAAACTTCACTACAAGGAAATCGAGAATAGCGCGCACGCGAGGAGGCATGTATTTCGTCGCATGAAACACCGCATACACGCCGAGCTCTTCGATGCCATCTTGAACCAGGAGGGGAACGATCTTCCCGCTTCGGACGTCGTCAACGGCATCCCAAATGGTTTTTCGCGCCAGTCCTTTGCCGTCCAGCAGCCATTCCCGCGCGAGCGCGCCATCGTTGGTTTCCCAAGCTTGATCCATGGGGATGGCAAATCTTTGATGACGGCCGTTTCTTTCGAAATACAGCTCGCTCAGGAGGCCGGTCGCTGTCGACAGCACGATGAAGTCATGCTGTGCCAGGTCTTCGATCGTGTGTGGCGTTCCACGCTGCGCCAGATAGGCGGGTGCGGCACAGAGCACACGCCAATTCGGCGCCAGCCGGCGAGCCGCAAGTGTGCCTTCATCCGGCCTTCCGAAGCGAATGGCGAGGTCGATGTCATCCCGCAGTAAATCCGACAACGCATCCGACAAGGTCAGCGCGATCTTCAGCTGGGGATGTTCCCGGCAAAATTCATCCAGCCAAGGCTTGAGCGTGCGGCGACCAAAATCGGCCGACGCGGAGATCCGGATTTTCCCTCTGATTTCACGCCTGCCGGCCAGAAGCTCAGCCTCTGCCTCGTCGACTGCGTCGAGCGCCGTCTTGCAATAGCGCAGGTAGACCTGTCCCTCCTCGGTGAGGCGCAGCTTGCGCGTGGAGCGGTCGAAAAGCTTCGCCTGAAGGGCGGCCTCCAGCTTTTGCAGCCTGGCGCTGGCGGCTGCGGGCGACAGGCCGAGCTTACGCCCCGCAGAGGAGAGGCTGCCAAGTACCACTGCCTCGGAAAACAGGCGCATATCACCCAGTCTGTCGGTAGCCATTATTCATTTGGATTTGAAGGTAAATGAAATATTAGACCAATTATCAATTCCAGATCGATGGGCCACACTGCGCGCTGTTACGACCTAAAGGAAAGGGAATCTCCAGTGAGCAATCGATCAAACCCGACGGTGCTTCGCACTTGCGAGGAGGATGGCCAAGGCCTGCCGCTGGCGGCTTTGCTGGCATTGACGATGGCCAGCTTCATGGCCACCGCAAATGAAAGCGTACCGGCCGGATTGCTGCCGGGCATCGCACATGGCTTAGGAGTCTCAGAGGCGGGAGCCGGTCAGCTTGTGACGTGCTGCGCATTCGGCTCCGGGCTGGCGGCGATACCGTTGACAGCGCTCACAGTGAGCTGGCCAAGGCGCCGGCTGCTGGTTGCGGCACTTTCCATTTTCCTGGTCGGCAACGCCATGACGGCGGCGACGGATCATTACCTGGCAGCACTGTTGGCGCGATTCGTGATCGGCCTGGCTACCGGCGTGACCTGGAGCCTGCTGGCGGGCTATGCCCGCGCGCTCGTCGACCCCGCATACCAGGGACGCGCCATGGCAGTGGCAATGGCAGGTATCCCGCTGGCCCTTGCGCTGGGCATGCCGCTAGGCAGTTGGCTTGGCGCCGTGGCCGGCTGGCGTAGCGTGTTTTGGTTCCTTGCGGCGACAGCGGCGGTACTGATCGCCTGGGTCTATGCCGCCGTTCCTGAACGTCTGGACAACCGGGCACTGCGCCGCAAGAGCTTGCCGGGTGTCTTGGCGATGACGGGAGTCCGGTCTGTTCTTGCGGTATTGGCGCTGTGGATTTTTTCTCACTACCTGATGTACACCTACCTCTCGCCCATGCTTACGTGGCTTGGGTTCGAATCGTTCCTGCAGCAGACGCTACTCATATTTGGCCTGAGCGCAGTGGCAGGTAATTGGCTGGTGGGAATGCTGATCGATCGTTGGCTGCGTCGTCTGGTACTCGCCTGCCTTACGGCATTTGCGCTGACAGCCGCCGGTTTTGCTCTGTCTCCCTCCGATCCCGTCTTGGCCAGCGTCGGCATCGTCGTGTGGGGGCTAAGTTTCGGAGGCGCCCCGACCCTGCTGCAAACCGCATTGGCCGACCAAGCCGGCGCAGAGGCGGACCTTGCCCAGTCGGTGCTCGTCACGGTCTTCAATCTGGCCTTTGCCGGCAGTGGCGCCTTGGGCGGTGCACTGCTGGAAGCTCGCGGGGCAGGAATACTTCCCTGCGTTGCGGCCGGCTTGCTGGCAGTTGCCGGATTGGTCGCCTGGCAAGCATCGCATTCCGGTTTGAAGGCAGGTTCCCGATCCACGAGGTGACACGGCAGAAAGCAGGCTTCCTGGCCGGCAGGGACATTTTAAGAATTCATCGGAACACAAAGGCAGATGGCGGCCGTCGCAATTTTTGAATTTTTCTCTGGCGGTCGCCGCGGCCAGCCCGTTTCGCACCGGCATGACGACCATTTTTTCGCCGCTCATGTAACTGCTCCGTACGGATGAGTTGCGCAATGACGACACGAGGCGCAATTCGGTTTCAGTGCGGATGGGTTTGAACAATGCGAGTCGGCCTCTTCATTTCTTCCGCCCTTCCCCGGAGTCGGCGCAGCCTGGCGACGGCGCTCGTGCGCGTTCAATCGCGAATGTCATTCATCGTGAGATTTGTCCATGCCGCGAAAAAGCAAACGGCAAAAATCACCCGCATGAAGACATGCTAGCATCTCGCGCTGAAAGCTCGGGGAAGGGGGCCTGCGCGGGAGCGTAAGGGGCGGGCGATAGACGTGAAGAGTCCAGGTAAAACTAATGAATTGCAGGTTCCGCAGTAGTCAAGTTCAACGTATCCAACGTAGTGCAGCAAGCAAGCAGTACGTCACCATCAACCGTCACCGCACCGTTCGGCCAATGCGCCGTTTGATGTCGCTGGCCGTTGCCAGCGTCGTACTCGGCGCCATGTCAGGTCATGCCTATGCGTCGCCGGTACTGTGCGACAGCTCATCGACGACGAGCTGCGAAGTCTCTTCCGGCGGCGCCTATGCCAACGCAGCTGGCAACACGATATCGGCAACGGGCAGCACGGCGCCTGCCATCCATGTAAGCAACGGCACCACCCTGACCAATGATGGCACCATCACCGGAACCAGTATCGGCTGGGGGGCAGTGGCGATCGGCGCCAATAACTCGGGCACCATGTCCGGCTCCTTGCAGAGGCTGGTCAATAACGGGGTGATCATCAGCACGGACAACGCCCCATTTTTTGCGGCTGGCGCCGCCATCGACGTGATCGGCAACACCAACCCCTCGGGCCTGGTGATCGACAATTACGGCACGATCACCGGCGGCAATCTGGCCATCGCGGGCAACAGCAATACCATCACCCTGAACATCATGGGCACGCACTCGGCCATCAACGGCGACGTGTATGCCGACCTCATGACCGTGAACCTCGACTCCGGCGCGACGTTCACCCAGGCCAACGCTTTCCAGGTCAGAAGTGTCTCCATCGCCAACGGGGCGACGTGGACCATGGGCAACGCCCCGTCTTCGGCATTGTCACTTAACGCCGGCATCAACACCACCCAAGGCGTGCTCAACAACGGCACCCTCGCGCTGGTGGCCGGCCAGACCGGGACCATCACTGGCAACTACACGCAGACCGCCGCAGGCGTGCTGCGCACCAATGTCGTCTCCGACAGCGTCTACGGCAAGTTGAACGTCACTGGCACGGCGACATTTGCCGCTGGCACGGGAATTGATGTCAATGTGTCCAATCCGTCGTTCGCCTTCACCGCAACCTCATTGTCCGGCGTGATCACGGCAGGCACCTTGGTGCAGAACGGCTTTACGGTGACCGACAACTCGCTGCTGTTCAACTTCACGCCGGTGGTCAGCGGCAATTCGGTTTCCCTGCAGATCGTCGCGGCTTCCAGTGGCGGCGGTTCCAGCGGCGGCGGCTCCGGCGGTAGCGGGTCCGGCGGAGGTTCCAGCAGCAGCGGTCCCAATTCGGTGGCGTCGTCGGTCGACCAGCAAGGCGCGAATGCGGCACGGGGTTCGGCCAATGTGCTCGATCAGTTCGTCCATTCATTCGCCGCCAACGGAACGACCGGCAATGGCGATATGGACAATGTCATCACTGCGCTGGGCCGTCTGTCGACCGCTTCGCAGGTCAGCAACGCCGCCAAGCAGACGCTGCCGCTGCTGGCAGGCAATTCGGTGGCAGGTGTGCAGAATACCTTGACGCAAACACAGTCTATTGTGCAGAACCGGCAAAACACCTTGAGCGGCGTCTCGTCCGGGGAAAGCGTGCTTACCGACAAGGGGGCTTGGATCAAGCCGTTCGGCTCGCACGCGCGACAAGGCAGCTATGACGGCTTGCTCGGTTTTACCGCTAACAGCTACGGCCTGGTGGCAGGTGCCGACGCGCAAATCAGCGGTGCAGACCGGATCGGCGTGGCCTTGGCATATGGCCATACCAACTTGAACAGCGGCGACAGCACGGCCCCCAGCGAAGCCGACGTCGACAGCTATCAAGCCATTTTGTACGGCACCCATCGCTTGGATGAAACCACCAACCTGGATTACCAGGTCGACGGCGGCTATCATCGCACCGGCGGCGAACGCCGCATCAGCTTCGGCGGTCTCAATCGCCAGGCCAATGCAGGCTACAGTGGCTATAGCGGCCATGCCGGCGTGGGTTTGTCGCGCACGTTCGCGCTGCCCATGGACCGCGCCTACGCCACGCCTCGCCTGAGCCTGGATTACTCGTGGATTCGCGAAGATGGTTATCAGGAAAGCGGCGCCGGTGCGCTCAATCTGAATGTGGGCAGCCACACCACGCAGGCACTGATCTTCCGTCTGGGTAACCAGTTCGATCAATACGTGGGCGATCACCTCAAGCTCTCTGTCTCGCTGGGCGCGGGCTACGACGCCTTAGCCAGGCAGAATCTGATTTCGTCCAATTTCGTCGGCGGCGGCGCCACGTTCTCCACTTACGGCGTGCGGCCTAGCCATTGGCTGGTCGACGGTGGTTTGGGTATCTCGGGGCAGTTGAACGGCACCACGACCGTGTCACTGGACTATGCCGTCGAAGGGCGCCAGCATTACACCGAGCAGACCGTGTCCGCCAAGCTGCGCGTACTATTCTAACGACGCGGCCTGGAGCAAGGCACTTGGATCGGCCGCGTCGCTGCCGCGCTCACGCTTCTGGACGTCATTGCTCCTGACAGAGAAAGCCTGCGGCAATGTCGCAGGCTTTTTTACTGATCGAGACCAAGATGACCTGGAAGCTCTCCTCCCTTCGCAGCAGCACCGTCCTGTGGCTTGCCCTTCTCTCAGGATGCGTTTCGCTGCCCAGCCTTGAACAACGCCGCGTTGCTGCCGATACGCTTGCGAAGGCACAAGGCTGGCAGGGGCAATCCATTGCCGCGAGCCCCTTTACCTTGATGTCGTATGCGCCCGCGCGTCAATCACCCTCGGCGCATCTGACCGTCTACATCGAAGGTGACGGCCTGGCGTGGATCAGCAGCGACTTGCCGTCGCTCGACCCTACGCCATTGCACCCGCTGGCCTTGCAGTTGGCCCTCGCCCAGCCATCGGGAAACGTGGCCTACCTCGGGCGGCCTTGCCAATATGTGGATGGAGAAGCGACCGGGTGCGCGCAGCGGTATTGGACCGAGCAACGCTTTGCGCCGGAGGTCATTGATGCGACCGAGCTTGCGCTGGACCGTCTCAAACAACAGTTCCATGCGCGCGATCTGACGCTCGTGGGTTATTCGGGGGGCGCGGCGGTGGCCCTGTTGAGCGCGGCGCGGCGACGGGATGTCACACAGGTCATCACCGTTGCAGGCAATCTTGATCATCGGGCATGGACGGCGTATCACCGCATTCGGCCATTGGATGGCTCACTGGATCCGGTGGACGCTATCGATGCGCTCAGGATGGTGCCGCAGGTGCATTTCGCCGGCGAACGTGACCGCGTCATTCCGCCGGCATTGATTGCGGCTTACGCCTCGCGTTTTGCCGGGGGAACGTCGGTCACGGTAATCCGGCAGCCGGGTTTCGATCACCAGTGTTGCTGGGCGCAAGCCTGGCCAACTTTGTGGCGACAGCTTGTGCGATGAATTTAAGCCGGGTCGATAGCAGACGACATGAATCTCCGCGCAAAAAAACATAAGCCCTGCGCGCAAGTCATGGTGACCTCATCCATCATCCTCCCGGCAGTCGCACAGCCGTCGATTTGACGTTCCTGGCCTTCGGTGCGAAAATCTTAATGAGAATAATTACCAATTAAGATGTTCGCCCGGCCAACTGGGCGCCTACACAACGCCTTCTCCATCGGGACTCCACAAAGTGACCGATTCAACCAGTGCGCTCTCCGAGCTCTATCGTTACCATCACCGGTGGCTGCAGGGATTGCTGCAGCGCAAGTTAGGCAATGCCTTCGATGCCGCCGACCTGGCGCACGACGCCTTTCTGCGGCTCTTGCTGAAACCACGCGCTTTCGACAGTTCCGAAGGCGCACGCGCGTACCTGAGCACTGTGGCCAAAGGCCTATGTGTGGATTTGTGGCGCCGTCGCCAGGTGGAGGACGCCTGGTTGCAGGCGAGCGAGGCGATCGGGTATCGGCTGGAAATCTCTGAAGAGGAGAGGCTTGAGATCGTCGAGGCGCTGTATCAGGTCGACGCCGTACTGGGCCGACTGAGCGAGAAGGCGGCGCATGCCTTCATCCTGGTCCAGATCCATGGCATGACGTACAAGGAGGTTGCGCGGGAGATCGGCGTTTCCGACCGCATGGTCAAGAAATACATGGCCAAAGCCATCCTGGAATTCGCCCTGCTGGAGATGAAGCAGGCGGCGGCTCTACCGCAATGAATGCACCCGACCCTCAATTCGCCAGCCTGCAGCAGGCGGCCGAATGGTATTCCGTGCTGCATTCAGGCTCGACCACCGCGCAGGAGCGCTTGCGCTGGCAGGCCTGGCTGGCCGAGCGTGAAGAGCACCGGCAAGCCTGGGCCCATGTCGAAAACGCCAGCCGCCGTTTTGCCAACCTCACCGGTGAACAGCATCGTGAGGTTGCCGGCGTGGCCTTGCGCAACAGCCAGTCCGAATGGCGCCGCAAGCGCCGCGCCTTGACCCGCTTGCTGGTCCTCGGCGCGACGGGCGGCGCGATCTGGAGATTCACGTCGGTCCCGCAAGCCATGCAGGCGCTGCGCGCCGACTATCGCACCGGCGTCGGCGAGATCAGGAAAATCGAACTGCCCGATGGCACCCAGGCCTGGCTCAACACCGCAACCGCCATCAACCTCGACTACAACCCCGCTACCCGGACCGTGCATCTCTTGGCAGGCGAAGCCTTGTTCGAGACCGCCAAGGATGCGAAACGTCCATTCGTCGTGGCGACCGCGCAAGGGCGCATGCGCGCGCTGGGCACTCGCTTCACGGTACGGTGCTTCGAGGAACGCACCTTGCTGTGCGTGTACGAAGGCGCCGTTGAAATCAGGACGGACGCTGACGGTTCCGTCCATACCGTGCATGCGGGGCACCAGGCGGAGTTCACGCATGCCGCGATCGGCCCCTTGCAAGCGGCCGACCGGATGCATGAAGCCTGGTCCAGCGGCGTATTGCTGGCCGATGACGTTCCGCTGGGGGAGTTCGTCACCGAACTGGCGCGCTACGGCCGACTGCATCTGGGCGTGGCGCCGGAGGCGGCGGGCCTGCGCGTCATGGGGGCCTATCCCGCCGACGATGTCGACAAGTCCATTGACTTGCTGGCCGACGCGCTCTCGCTCAGGGTGCGGCGCATCCTGCCCTGGTGGATCACCCTGGAGCCACGCTGACGGCACGGATTTTATTTTTGGCGGCGGTTCCCCTTTTGCCGCGCTGGAGCGATTCGTAAGGAAGGAGCTTCCAGATCACATCCAGACCAGGGGAAAACATGCCATCTCGCAAGACCATCGGCCGGGGCCGAACACGATCCATCAGCGGCATCCGGTTGCGCCGTCTGAGCCTGGCCGCGCGGCTCTTCTGCGCCGGCCTGCCGTTGACGGCCTCCGTGGCGATGCCCGCCGCAGCGCAGGAAAGCGCGGTACGCGCCTACGACATCCCTGCCGGCCCCTTGACCCCCGCCCTCAACAGCTTCGCCCAGCAATCCGGTACGTTCCTGGCCGGCGATGCGTTGTTGACGGATGGCAAGCGCACCAAGGGACTGCGCGGCAACTACGGGGTGCGGGAAGCGCTTGGGCTGTTGCTGGAGGGGAGCGGGCTGGGCGCGGCGCAACGCGCCGGTGGCGGCTACGTGCTGCGCGCCCAGCCGGCGGGCGCCGCCACGGCCGATATCCTTCCGACCGTGGAGGTGAATGCCGCTAGCGAGGCCCCCGTGGCTCCGGTCTATGCCGGTGGCCAGGTCGCACGTAGGTCCAGTCTCGGACTGTTGGGCCAGCGCGATTTCATGGACACGCCCTTCAACGTCACCAGCATCACCGCCGATACCATCCAGAACCAGCAGGCGCGCACCATCGGCGACGTGGTCAAGAACGATCCCTCCGTGCGCACTATCTGGCCGGACGTCAGTTACATCAGCCAATTCACGATCCGGGGCTTTCCCACGCAGACGCAGGACATGGCGGTCAACGGCCTCTACGGCATCGTGCCGCCGCAAATGACCGGGGGGCTCGAAGCTGTCGAGCGCGTCGAGATCCTCAAGGGCCCGAGCGCCTTGCTCAATGGCATGGCGCCAACCGGCGGCGTGGGAGGCAATATCAACCTGGTCACCAAGCGCGCGACAGACAAGCCGATTACCCAGTTCACCGCGAGTTATTATTCGGACGCCCAGTTCGGCGCCCACATCGACCTGGGCCGGCGATTCGGCGAAGACAACAGCTGGGGAATCCGCTTCAATGGCGCCTATCGCGATGGCCGCACCGGGGTGAACGACCAGTCGCAGCGCGCCTCCTCGGCCACGGTCGGCATCGACTACCGCAACGACAGGCTGCGCGTCTCGGCCGACCTCGGTTACCACGAGATGCGCACCGATGCGCCAACCCGCATCGTCTACACCGACAACGCCAATTTCCGGATACCGGCGGCGCCGGACAATAAGCTGAGCCTGGGACAGCCCTGGTACTTCGCCAAGTCGAACGACACCTTCGGGATGATCCAGGGTGAATTCGACCTCGTGCCGGACCTCACCGTCTACGCCGCCGCAGGCGCCCGGAACAACGAATTCCTCGGGCTGTACAACTTTGTCTACCTGCAGAATGCAAGCGGCGCTTTCCGCGCCAACCAGTATTTCCAGCCCACTTTTTCCAATACCAAGACGGCCACGGCCGGCCTGAAGGGAAAGTTCGACACCGGACCGATCAGGCATGAATTCAACCTCAGTGCGACGACCTTGCATACCGATTCCGGCGTGCTTGCGCCGGTGATCTCCACCTATAACTCCAATCTCTATAATCCCGGCAGTATTGCCCCGCAAAGCCTCGCACCGTACGCCAGCTCGGCGCCCAAGACCTCCGAGTCCGATCTCGACAGCCTGGCCATCGCCGACACGCTGGGCTTGCTGGACCAGCGGCTGCTGCTCACGCTGGGGGCGCGCAACCAGAACGTGAAGGTGCGCAACCTGAGTGCCGTGACCGGCGCGCAGACTTCGCTGTACGACCGGAGCAAGGTCACGCCCGCCGTCGGCCTGGTCTTCAAGCTGGCCCCTTCGCTCAGCCTCTATGGCAACTACATCGAAGGCTTGAGCCAGGGACCGACGGCCACCGCCGGTACCGTCAACAGCGGCGAAGTGTTTGCGCCCATCGTCGCAAAACAGTATGAAGGCGGCGTCAAATACGACGGCGGCAAGCTGGCTGCCACGGTGGGACTGTTCCAGATCGAGCAGCCCAGCGGCATCGTCAATCCGGCCACCAATGTGTACGGGGTCGATGGCGAACAGCGCAACCAGGGACTGGAAATCAATGTCTTCGGCGAACCCGGGGCCGGCGTGCGGGTGCTGGGTGGCGTGACCTTCATCCGCGGGCTGATGACCAAGACTGCCGGCGGCCTCAACGACGGCAAGAAGGCCGTCGGCGTGCCGACCACCCAGGCCAATCTGGGCGGCGAGTGGGATGTCCCTTTCGCGCCGGGATTCACGTTGACGGGACGTATCATCTACACCTCCTCGCAGTACTACAACGTGGCCAACACGCAAAGCATCCCGTCGTGGACGCGCCTCGACGCCGGCGCGCGCTACAGCACCACGATCTCGGGCAAGCCGGTGGTCATCCGCGCCGGCATCGAGAATCTGCTGGACAAGAACTACTGGGCCGCCGCGTCAAGTTCCTTTGGCCTGGCGCGCGGGGCGCCGCGTACGCTGATCATCTCGACCACCTTCGACTTCTGAGCCGGTCATGATCGTATGGGGTCCCGGGCTGCCGGCATGGCGATGGCTGCATCGCTGGAGCAGCCTGGCGTGCACGATTTTCCTGCTGCTGTCGTGCCTGAGCGGCCTGCCGCTGATTTTCGCCGACGAAATCGAAGCCGCAATGGGGCGTCCTCCCGCCTTATCCGGGCCGGCGTTGGCCGTGGCGGCTGGAAACCTCGACGCGATGGCGGCGGCGGCAACCCGGCGCTACCCCGGCGAGCGTGCGCGCTTCATTTTCTTTGATCGTGACGAAGGGCGAATCAAGGTGGTGATGGGGCCGCAAGACAGTCCGGACCGAAGTCGCGACCATCCGCTGGTCTTTGACCGCGCGAGTGGGGAATTGGTCGATGAGCCGCCGGCGCTGGCAAGGCGCCGTTGGGAATTCATGCCTTTCGTGACGCGCCTGCATACCGAGCTGCTGTCCGGGTTCGCGGGGGAGATGGCGCTGGCTGCCGTGGGATTGCTGGCGGTGATGGCGGTCCTGTCGGGTGTGGTCCTGTATGGGCCTTACATGAAGGGCCTGACTTTCGGCGCCTTGCGTCGCGGCCGCCGCCGGGCATGGTGGCTGGACGCACACAACCTGACAGGCATCGCGACGACGACCTGGCTGCTTGCCATCGCCGCAACCGGCGTCATCAATGAGTTCGCCAAGCCGCTGGCGGCAGTCTGGCGCGCAGGCGAAATGTCCAGGCTCGCCTCGCCCGGCGGCCCGCCCTTGTCCCTCGAGGCGTTGTCCTCAATCCAGGCCGCCTATGGCGCGGCGGCCGCGGCGCTACCCGACAACAACATCACCAGCATCATCCTTCCCAGCAAAAGCTTCAACAATCCCGCGCACTACCTGGTCTGGACCAATGGCAATACGCCGCTCACCCATCGTCTGTTCTCGGCGGTGCTGGTTGACGCGCGCAGCAACAAAGCCGTGGTCGTCGCCGAGATGCCCGCCTACCTGAGAGCGCTCCAGCTGGCTCGCCCGCTACACTTTGGCGACTATGGCGGTCTTCCGCTCAAGTTAATCTGGGGCGCTTTCGATGTGCTCTCTATTTTCTTGCTGTCGAGCGGATTGTATTTGTGGGTGAGGCGGTTGGTGAGGAAGTGATTCGGCGGTCGGTTGTCGGCTGTCGGCCGTTGGCCGATTGCAGTCCGGACGCGGTCGTCTTCATGAAAGGCGCATCCACCCGCTCAGGGCAAGTGTCACGAAGCCGCCGTATTTTGGAACATGGCGATCATGTCCGCCTTCTTGTCCGGCTGCTTATCCGGAGCACCGTCTTTCCATTCACTTCCCGCTTCTGATCGTCACACTCCGGGTTCGTCGCACAGAGACCGCTTCATGCCGTGATGCGTCGCCTGGAAACCCAGGCTTTCATAGAACCGTCTTGCATCGGCACGACGATTGTCGGTCGTCAGCTGAGCGACAAAGCAGCCTTCTGCCTTGCCAATGTCGAACGCCTGTTGAAATAGCTGCTTGCCATAGCCTTGGCCGCGCACATTGCCTTTCACCCTGACGCCTTCAATTTGCGCCCTCGAGCGTCCCTGATGCGTCAGGCCATGGATGATGGTGAGTTGCAGCATCCCGACGATTTCGTCTCCGTTCAGGCCCAATAGAATCCGGTTTCCGGGCTGCCCGCTCATGCGGGCAAACGCTTCTTCATATTGGCCCAAGGAGTGCGCATCGTCCGCTTCGCGCTGGCGGCCAAGGTCGTCATCCCTGAGCAGGGCGATCAATACGGGGATATCGTCCCTGGTCGCAAAGCGGAAACTGATCGGCTGGCCGGCGTGGGTTTTTGATTCCATTTTTCTGTCGCTCATCTGTTATTTAGCAAAGTCCCGGGGGGCCGAGAGAGGATAAGGTCTTTTCAAGTTATCCGCCCAGGGCCTGTCTTAGCCTGGTGGCCAGCTCCATGGCGTCCTTCTCGGTGACGACATTGGCAAAGCCCAGCAAAAACCCCTTCCGGGGTTTGCCCCGCATGTACCAGCGCGATAAGGGATGCAACGCCAGTCCGGCCGCATGTGCGCGTTCGGCCAGCATCACGTCGTCTTCATGGCGCGCCAGCTGCAACAGCATGTGCAGCCCGCCCGGTTGAAGTTCTATTCTTACGCGGTCGCCCAGCATCGCGCTGAATATGCGTTCGGTGAGCATGCGCCGCTCCGCGTACAGCAGGCGCATCTTTTTCAGGTGCCGCGAAAAATGTCCGCCAGCGATGAAGTCCGCCACGGCTGCCTGATACAGATACGGGCAGCCGGCGTTGATACTGTAGGCGCTCGCCCGGAAGGCGGCGGCAATGCTCAGCGGCGCCACCACGTAGGCCAGCCGCAGGCCGGGAAACATCGATTTGCTGAAGGTTCCGCTATAGATCACGCGGTCGTTGCGATCCAGGCTCTTCAACGCCGGCAGCGGCCGGCCCTGGTAGCGGAATTCGCTGTCGTAGTCGTCTTCAATGACCCAACTGCCCATCTTGCCGGCCCAGTCCAGCAAGGCCATCCGGCGTTCCAGCGACAAGGTGACGCCGAGCGGGCTCTGATGCGCGGGCGTGACCATTGCAAACCTGGCGGAGGGCGCCGCCGTTAAGCCGCGCTCCACGACCATTCCCTGCTCATCCACCGGCACCGGCACCAGTTTCAGGCCTGTATTTTGCAGGAACAACCGCGCCAGGATGTAGCCGGGGTTTTCCAGCCAGAACTCGTCGCCCGGGCGAGCCAGGCTGCTCAGAATCAGCTCCAGGCTGTTGCGCAGGCCCGAGGTCACGAACACCTGCTCCGGCAGGCAACTCACGCCGCGCGATATCCCGAGATAAGCGGCGATCTTCTCGCGCAGCCGTTCGTCCCCGGTGGGATCGGGAAACCCCAGGCGTGCCGGTTCGCTGGTGCGAAGCCGATGACCGACGAGCCGGTTCCAGGTTTTGCGCGGAAACGCATCCAGCGCCGGCAGTCCCATCAACAGGGGCTTGCGCTCCCGCCCTTCGTAGTCGACGGAGGCCGCATGTATTGCCCCGTTGTTTGCCCTTCGTGGAGCAACGTCGGGCGCCGGCGGCAGGGCCGGCGACACCACGGTGCCGGCCGCCCCCCGTGAGAGCAGATATCCTTCGTCGATCAGGATGCGATAAGCCAGGTCCACCGTCCCGCAAGAAACCTTCAACTCGGCGGCCAGCGCCCGGATCGACGGCACACGGTCGTTGGAGTGCAGATGTCGCTGCTCGATCGCGGTCTTGAAGCGACGGCAGATCTGCTGGTATACCGGCAGCGCCAGCGTGCGGTCGACCTGTAAATCCAGGCCCTGGCGAGGTCTTTTCATGTACTGCTCCTTTTTGCATTTCTTGTATCTTCTTGCATGTACAAGATGTTCGCATACTACCGGTCAAGGAATCCTCATTCCTTCTTTGTAATCGACCCATATAGGAGCATCACATGCAAGCACGCCTCGACTTTCTCGCCGACAAAGGCACCATCAACGCCCTCATGGGGGTGGAAAACCAGGTCGCCAAGGGTTCGCTGGATGGCCTGCTCAAGGAGCTGGTTCGCCTGCGCGCCTCTCAGATCAACGGCTGCGCATTTTGCCTCGACATGCATTCGAGCGACGCTCGCAAGGCCGGCGAGTCGGAACGCCGCCTCAACACCGTCTCCGCTTGGCGCGAGACGCCGTTTTTCACCGAGCGCGAGCGCGCGGCGCTGGAATGGACGGAGGCGCTGACCCTCGTTTCCAACGATCGCGTGCCCGACGCTGTATGGGAGTCGGTGCGCCCCTACTTCAATGACGCCGAATTGGTCGAACTGACCCTGGTGATCACCGCCATCAACAGCTGGAATCGCTTCTCCATTGCTTTCCGGAAGATGCCCAGCTGATCCGGGCGCGGCTGCGGGCAGGGGCAAGGATGCCGCTGCCCGATTTTCCTTTGTGATTCATTGAATGGAGTTGCGCGCCATGACTTGGCTAATGCTCGGCATCGCCGGGATTCTTGAGATTGTTTTCGCCCTCAGCATGAAATGGTCGGAGGGATTCACCCGCCTGTGGCCGGCCGCGCTGACCGTGGCCAGTGGCTTGTCCAGCCTTTTCCTGCTTTCATACACGCTGCGTACCCTGCCGGTGGGTACGGCTTACGCAGTATGGACCGGTATCGGCGCGGCCGGCACGGCGATCTTCGGGATGGTGGTGATGGGCGATTCGGCGGCCCCGATGAGGCTGGCTTGTCTGGGATTGATTCTGGCGGGGGTAATCGGGCTTAAGGCAATGGGATAACGCGGCGGGAGCAGCGCTCTCCCCGCGCCATCCTCAGTCGCCCAGCTCGATCACCGACGCCAGCGCAATCCCGGCCGGCGCTTCATACATCGCAGCAACCCACGCATGACGCGCATCGCCGGCGCGGGCGTTGAGGGTGTCGGTGACGAAGTTGATCGAGGCGCGGTCGAGGCTGGCGAAGGGATCGTCCAGCAGGGTCAGCGTGGCGTTGGCGGCGAACGCTGCGGCCAGGTAGACCTTGCGCTTGCTACCGGTGGAGAGCATGAAGAGCTTTTTCTCCAGGTGCGGCGCCAGCGAGAGGCCGTCCACCAGCGCCGGCAGGCGGCTGTCGTCGAAGGCGGGGAAGCGCTCGCGCAGCTTGCCGAACAACTCCGGCGGCGTCAGCTGCTCGTAGGCCTCGGTGCGCGGGTCGATGTAGAACACGCGACGGCGGTAGGCTTCGCTGTCTTCATCCAGGCGGATGCCGTCCAGTTCCAGCACGCCGTCCCTGGCCGGCATCAGTCCCGCCAGCAGTTGCAGCAGCGTGGTCTTGCCGCGGCCGTCGCCACCGCGCACCAACGTCACGCCGGCGGGAATGGCGGCCGAGAAATCGGTGAACAGTGCCAGGCCGGGATAGGCGAAGTTGAGGCGGGAGACTTGCAGCAAGGCGGAGGATGCGGCGACGGCGCTCATCGGCGGTGCTGGCGCGCCGCGGCCAGCTTCTCGCGGCGGGCGTCGACCAGCATGGCGATGGCGAAGGCCAGCGGCGGATAGAGCAGGATCACGGCGGCCCAGTCGTGATCCGACAGGGCCATCAGGCCGGCGATGCAAAGGTCGAGCGCCATCAGGAACATCAGGGGCCAGCCCACCGGGGCGCCCAGGAAAGTCTTAGGTCTCTTGTTCTTGAAATACAGTGCCATGCCATTCACCGTCGTTGTTCGCGGGCTGGATGCTTGCCGGCGGCCGCGCGCCGGTGGGCGCGATGACTGCCTGGCAACATTGCCGCGATGGGTTGTCTCCTGTGACGATTATAGAAGATGTAGCCGCGCGCGGCGACGGTGACGGCGCATGTTCCTCCACGGAAAATCAGAAACCAAACCGGGCTGCCGGGATCACACAGGCAGGAAGCTCTGCGCTTCCCGCCGAATCATCCTCGGCCGCGCGTGCACTTGCGGCGCGCTGATGCGAACAACAAACAAGAACAGCGTACCGGTTTTCCCTGCGCGGCCTGCCACGTGAACTCATGCAATGGAGCAACATGGACAAGGCCACTCCCGTGAAGGTGCTGTCGATTTTCGGCACGCGTCCCGAAGCCATCAAGATGGCGCCGCTGGTCAAGGCGCTCAATGCCGAGCCGATGATCGACTCCGTCGTCTGCGCCACCGGCCAGCATCGCCAGATGTTGAACCAGGTGCTGGAGCTGTTCGACATCAAGGCCGACCGCAACCTCGACGTCATGGTGCCGGACCAGACCCTGAACGGACTCTCCTCGAAGCTCTTCGCCGAGATCGACAAGCTGCTGGCCGAGACCATGCCCGACCGCGTGCTGGTGCACGGCGACACCACCACCGCCATGGTGGCCGCGCTGGCGGCTTTCCATCGCCGCATCCCCGTGGGTCACGTCGAAGCCGGCCTGCGCACGCACGACCTGAACCAGCCCTGGCCGGAAGAGATGAACCGCCGCACCATCGACGTGGTGAGCGACCTGATGTTCGCGCCCACCGCGCAGTCGCGCCGCAACCTGGAGGCCGAGAACCTGCAGGGCCGCGTGCTGGTGACCGGCAATACCGTGATCGACGCGCTGCAGATGTCGGTCGCGCGCATCGAGTCCGACGCCGCGCTGCGCGCGCAGCTCGACGCCAGCCTGCCGCCGCTGGACCCGCGCCGCAAGCTGCTGCTGGTGACCGGCCACCGGCGCGAGAATTTCGGCGCGGGCTTTGCCCAGATCTGCAGCGCGCTGGGCCGGCTGGCGCGGCGTGACGACCTGCAGATCGTCTATCCGGTACACCTCAACCCCAACGTGCGCGAGCCGGTGATGCGCGAGCTGTCGGGCCTGCAGCACCTGCACCTGATCGAGCCGCTGGACTACTTCCAGTTCGTGCGGCTGATGCAGCAGGCGCACGTGATCCTGACCGACTCCGGCGGCGTGCAGGAGGAAGCGCCGGCGCTGGGCAAGCCGGTGCTGGTGATGCGCGACGTCACCGAGCGCCCCGAGGCGGTGGCCGCCGGCACCGTGCAGCTGGTGGGCACCGACGTCGGCCGCATCGTCGATACCGTGGCGACGCTGCAGACCGAAAAGCACCTGTGGAAGAGCTTTGCGCGCAAGCACAATCCCTACGGCGACGGCCGCGCCTGCGGCCGCATCGTCGACGCCATCCTCGGCCGCGAGGTGCAAGCCTTCGTGGCCTGACTCATCCATTCGCAGCGGGTGAGCGAAGCGGGCGCGGCACGCGCCGCGCATGTGAGACTTCATAAAATTTTCCGACAAAAGCCGGTTGCGCTTTCCTACAGCCTAAAACATTTTGAAACATCTTTTCGGTCGCGGCGAGGCGTCCCGGGCGGGCGTCGCCGGGGCCCGCATGCTCGCGACCGTCGCCGTTCCGCGCTCCGTCCTCCGCTTGCGGCAGACACCCTTGATGCGCCTGTCCCGGCCACCTGCGACGAGCATCGATCTGCCTTTTTATTAAGCAGTGTCGAGGCGCCTCGCTCGTGTCGCGAAAGAGGAAAAACGCCGCATGCCGATCCCGCAGCAGCTCCAGGAAAAATAAAAACCACCGCGGAAGTTGCAACCAAATGTAGAGCTGCCACGTCGTAAATCCACGCAACCGAGCAGTAACAAGAAGCTAGGGCCTGGCGCGGTAACCAGACCCAGACAACAACCAGCCGCATCCCGTCGCGCGCCATCGCCGCCGAGGGGATCAGCCCGGAGAGCAGCACGGCGGGCTGAGGCACCATCTTGCGACAGGAATTTATGACCGCCCGCCATCCGTCCCACGCTCATCCATTGCCTCAACGCCGCATCTTCCGGCGCGCCCTGCGCACCGCCCTCCTGCTTCCCACCGCCGCCGCGCTGATCGCGCCGGCGTGGGCCCATGCCGCCTCCGGCGCCGCCGAGGCCTTCCGCAAGCTGGCCGACGACACCTGGATCCAGCGTCGCGAGACGCTCTCCACGCTGGGCTTCACCACGCCGCTGGTGCTGGCCTCCAACGACAGCAGCCGCGAGATCTACCTGCCGGTGCCGGCCAGCGTGCCGCTGTCGGACGCCATGCTGAAGATGGACGCCAGGTACCTGCGCGCCGACGGCGGCCGGACCACCATGGTGCTGGCGGTGGACACCTTCCCCGCCGCCGCGCGCGCCATGACCGCCGACCAGGGCGACGCCGGCCTGGCGCTGGGCATCGACGGCGCGCCGCGCGCCAACGGCTTCGTGCGCCTGTCGGTGAACTGGACCACGATGCTCTCCGGCCAGACGCTGTGCTCCGACCCGCGCACGCCGGGCAACGTGCTGCGCGTGGCGCCGACCTCCGCCTTCAGCTACCGCTACGACAGCCGCGCCATCGGCGACCTGCGCACCGCCTGGGGCGCGCTGCCGGCGGTGACCTCCATCATGGTCGCCGGCAAGCGCCTCGACCCGCAGTCCTACGACACCGCCTGGCGTATCGGCGTGGCGCTGGAGCGCGCCGGCAAGCACAGCACCGTGACCGCGCTGCCGCAGGTGGGCGACAAGGTCGACCTGTCGCGCCTGGCGGTGCCCGAGGGCCTGCGCGCCATCCCAGCCTTTGCCGCGCTGGCCGGCAGCGGCGAGCACGCGCTGAAGGACCAGGCCGAGATCGGCGCGCTGATGGCGATCGGCCAGAACGGCGTCGACGCCCAACTGCGCGGCGACATCCTGGTCGGCGACCAGAAGCTGCTGGCCGGCATCGACGCTGCCATGGCCGCGCTGCAACAGCAGATCCAGTCGGCCGCGCCCGACGCCGCCGCGCCCTTCGCCGAGTGGCGTCGCCGGGTGCAGCCGCAGTCGTCCGGCCTGGATGGCCAGGAGCTGCGCCTGGCCTCGGCCTTCGGCCATCCGGTGATCCTGGCCGGCGCGCAGGCCGGGCAAGCCTTCGCCACCATGTTCGACAGTTATTGGCGCAACATCAGCGGCGCGCCCAACCTGATCGCGCGCACCGCGCACAAGCCGGCCACCGGCGAGGATTTCATCCTGCTCAAGAACCTGGGCGGCGCGCCCGGCAGTTTCGATGTGATGAGCCGCGCCGACTGGACCGCCTCCTTCGACATCGCCGAAGTCGCCAGCGACGGCCGCTTGCCCTCCGAGCTGGTGCTCGACGTCTCGGCCGCGCCCGGCGCCGGGCGCACACCGCCGGTGGCCTCGGTGTTTTTGAACGACGTGCTGCTGGGCGCCAGGAGCCTGCAGGCCAACGGCCAGCGCGAGCGCATCAGCGCGCGCATCCCGCCGGGCGCGCTGGCGGCGCAGAACCAGCTGCGCGTGGCCTTCGTGCGCCAACCCTCCAGCGACAATTGCCGCGAGACCCCGCAGGCCTTCCCGGTGGCGGTGCTGGCCTCGAGCCACGT
Source organism: Herbaspirillum sp. WKF16 (assembly GCF_028993615.1). NCBI lineage: Bacteria > Pseudomonadati > Pseudomonadota > Betaproteobacteria > Burkholderiales > Oxalobacteraceae > Herbaspirillum > Herbaspirillum sp. WKF16. The sequence goes on from NZ_CP118632.1 coordinate 55,402, forward strand.
CAAGCTGGCGCGCGCCAAGGATGAAGCCAATTTCACCGGCATGGTCCGCCGCTTCGCCGCCGGCGCCGAGCTGCTGGTGCCGAAGTCCTACCTCGACGACGTTCCCGCCAGCCTGCAGCGTGTGATCATGGTCGCCGCCAGCACCGGCCTGCCGCCCGGCAAGGCCCGGCTGACGGTGGTCGACGACGGTCGCGATGCCGCGCCGGCCGGCGACTTCCTGGCCTTCGACCTGCCCTTCAAGGACAGTCGCGGCATGGTCCAGGTCAAGGGCAACACGCTGGTGATGAACGATAGCTCGGCCAAGCCCATGCTGGACGTGAGCGGCTTCGACCGGCTCGGCATCCTGGAGGTGGCCCAGGCCGGCGGCCAGCAGGGCGTGGTGTGGCGCAGCGTGGGCGAGAACAAGCCCGTGCCCGCCAAGCCCTTCTCGCTGTCCTCGGGCAACGTGGCGGCGGTAGCCGCCACCGGCCTGCTCTCCGAGATCGACACCAACTACAGCAGCGGCCGCGACTACGTGCAGGACGCGCCGTCGATCACCGTTCCCGACATCCTGTGGTGGGTGGTGCCGCTGTCCATCATCGCGCTCTTCATCCTGCTGCTGGTGCTGGCCAGCCGCGCGCGCCGCCGCCGCATCGCCGAGCAGGAAGCGGCGAAGCAGAACCAGCGCGAGCGGCCATAAGGCGGGGAGCGTCATGTTCGCCACCGCCAACGCCACGGCCCAGCTCAATTTCCTGTTCGCCAATTACTATGCGGCGCTGGAAATCGCGGCGGCCGTGGTGGCCGTCCTGATCCTGGTCTCCGCGCTCGATGATTTGTTCTTCGACCTCTGGTACTGGGCGCGCCGCCTCTGGCGCAAGTTCACCATCGAGCGTTCGCGCACGCCGCTGACGGTGGAGCAGCTGCGCGAGCGCGAGGAGCAGCCCATCGCCATCATGGTGCCGGCCTGGCTGGAGGCCGACGTCATCGCCCAGATGATCGAGGACATGGTGGCCGTGCTCGACTACCATCGCTACCACGTCTTCGTCGGCACCTATGCGAACGACCGCGCCACCATCGACGAGGTCGAGCGCATGCGGGTGCGTTACAAGCAGCTGCACCGGGTCGAGGTGCCGCATGCGGGGCCGACCTGCAAGGCCGATTGCCTGAACTGGGTGGTCAAGGCCATCTTCGCCGCCGAGCGGGAGCTGGGGATGAAGTTCGCCGGCGTGGTCCTGCACGACAGCGAAGACGTGCTGCATCCGCTGGAGCTGAAGTTCTTCAACTACCTGCTGCCGCGCAAGGACATGATCCAGCTGCCGGTGGCCTCGCTGGAGCGCGAGTGGTTCGAGCTGGTGGCCGGCACCTACATGGACGAGTTCGCCGAGAGCCACGCCAAGGACATGATGGTGCGCGAGAGCGTGGCCGGCATGGTGCCCTCGGCCGGCGTGGGCACCTGCTTCTCGCGCAAGGCGCTGAAGGGGCTGATGAGCGAGTCCGGCGGCGAACCCTTCAACGTCGCCAGCCTGACCGAGGACTACGAGGTCGGCACCAAGCTTTCGCAGATGGGCATGCAGACCATCTTCGCGCGCTTCCCGGTGAAGTTCACGGTGCGCCGCAAGCCGTGGTTCTTCGGCGACCCCGAGCGCGTCGCCGAGAGCACGCTGGAGATGCCGCTGGCGGTGCGCGAATATTTCCCCGACACCTTCCGCCAGGCCTATCGCCAGAAGGCGCGCTGGGTCATCGGCATCGGCCTGCAAAGCTGGGAGCAGATGGGCTGGAAGGGATCGCTGGCGGCGCGCTACCTGCTGCTGCACGACCGCAAGGGCGTCATCACCGCCTTCATCAGCATGCTGGGCTACGTGCTGGCGCTGCAGTTCATCCTGTTCTCGGCGGCCACCACCTTCAACCTGTGGGATGTGTTCTACCCGCCGCTGCTGGCCGGCGACGGCTGGTGGCGCACCGTGCTGCTCTTGAACGCGCTGGCCATGCTCAACCGCGCCGCGCACCGCTTCTATTTCACCGCCGAGCTCTACGGCTGGCGCCACGGCCTGATGGCGCTGCCGCGCATGGTGGTGTCGAACTTCGTCAACTTCATGGCGGTGGCGCGCGCCTGGCGCCTGTTCCTGTTGTACCTGTTCGCCGGCCGCGCGCTGGCCTGGGACAAGACCATGCACGACTTCCCCACCGAGGGCATCGCCGCCCGCCCGCGCCTGCGCCTGGGCGACCTGCTCAAGACCTGGCAGGCGGTGGACGAAGCCACGCTCAGCCGCGCGCTGGAGGAGCAGCGCCGCACCCACCTGCCGCTGGGCACGGTGATGGTCAGCAACGGCTGGCTGGACGAGGAAACCCTGGCCGAGGCGCTGGCCTACCAGGAGCGCCTGCCGCGCGTGAACCTCACGCGCGAGATGGTGGAGCAGCACGCCGGCGAGCTGCCGCATGAAGTGAGCGCCCGCTTGCGCGCGCTCTACATCGGCCGGGGCGCGGACGGCCGTCCCGACGCCGGCCTGGCGCGCGTGGCGGTGGCCAGCGCGCTGAGCGATGAAGGCCGCGCCGAACTGGAGATCGCCCTGGGCCGCGCGCCCTTCGCCATGGTGGCGCGCGAGTCCGAGATCGCTGCCGGCCTGCGCCTCCTGCGCGGCCAGCGCAACGCCTTCGACCGCGACCAGACCGAAGCCCGCGTGCCGCTGCTGGGCGATCTCCTGATCGCCAGCGGCCTGCTCTCGCGCGAGACCTTCGACGCCGCCATGCGCCGCTACCGACCCGAGCGCCACGGCCGCATCGGCGACTACCTGGTCAACGAGTCGGTGATCTCGCGCGCCGCTATCGAGCAAGCCGTTGGCCGCCAGCGCGAGCTGCTGGCCCAGGGCGGGGCATCCGCATGAGGCCCGCGTCGGGAAACCATGAGAACAAGAACATGACAACATGAGAACAACACGACCGCCCTTCTCTTCGACCTCGCTGCTGGCCCTGCTGCTGGCCTCGGCCTGCGCCGCGCAGGCGCAGACGCAGGTGATCCCGCTGCCCTTGTCCGGGCCCGCCTACCAGCTGGCGCAGGAGGCCTACCGCGCCGCCTCGCGCGGCGACTACCGCCGCGCGCAGGCCCAGCTGCATGAGGCGATCCGCTTGCGTCCGGATGCGATGGCGCTGCGCCGCCAGCTGCGCGAGACGCGCGAGCTGGAACGCAACGGCGCCGCCCTGCGCAGCGCCGTGCGCGACGCCGGTTACAACGATGCCGGCGCCGCCTATCGCGCCTATGACGCCAAGCGTTACGAGCAGGCCATCGCGCTGGCGCGCCGCGCCGTGGAGAAGTCGCCGCGCAACAACGCCTACTGGCTGCTGCTGGGCAATGCGCTGATCGAAACGCATGCCTATGGCGATGCCGAGGCGGCGCTGGCGCAAGGCGTCGATGCCACCCGCTCCGGCGACGCCGGGCCGCTGCGCCGTCGCCAGGTCGAGTTGCGCCGCGAGATGGCGGCCATGCAGGCCGCCGCCGTGTTCCGCGCGCAGCGGGACGGCGACCCCGTTGCAGAACTTGCCGCCGCGCGGCGCGCGGTGGACTATGCGCCGCAAGAGATGCCGTACCGCCTGATGCTGGCCATCGCCCTGCTGCGCAACGAGCGCCTGCAGGAGGCCGAGGCCGCCGCCGACGAAGCCCGCGCGCGCGACGAATGGCAAGCCGGCCCGCTGCTGCTGCGCGCCTATGCGCGCCTGCGCCTGGGCCACGCCGAGGCGGCGCGGCAAGACTTCCTGCGCGCGCGCGAGCTGGCGCGCCCCGATGAACAATTGAACGTACGCCTCCTGCAGGCCGACGCCGAACTTGCCCTGCGCCATCCGCAAGCCGCGCTCGATGCGTTGGCCGATAGCGACGAATTCGTCGGCGCCGAACCGGCGCGCGCGGCGCAGCTGCGGCAGACGCGCCGGCAGGCGCAGCAAGACCTGGCGCGCTATCGTCGCGCCGCCTTGGCGGCGGCCGACGCCGCGCCATTGTCGGCGCGCGACTTCCCGATCCCTGCGCTGGACTGCAACCCGTCCGGCGGCGACAGCGCCAACGCTTGCCGCGTCGTGCCCGGTTCGCTGCCGCGCGACGCCGGCTACGACCGCGCCTTGCTGGCCTACCAGGCCATGGAGCGCAAGGACTATGCCGTTGCCGCCGACAACGCCGGCCAGGCCGTCGCGCTCTCGCCGGTCAACATGGACTATCGCCTGCTGCAACTGGGCGCGCTGGAATCCGCGCAGCGCCTGCAAGAGGCCGAGCAGGCCGCGACCGACGCCCTGCGGCAAGGCGCATCGCAGGACGGCAGCCTGCTGGCCCGGCGCGGCGCCCTGCGCGAGCGCCTGGGCAAGGTCGCCGGCGCGCGCCAGGATTACGCCGACGCGCTGGTGCAAGGCGGCCTGCCGCTGGAGACCGAGATCGACCTGCTGGCGCGCACCGGTCGCCAGGGCGAGGCGCGCGAGAAATTCATCGCCGGGCGCGACGCCGGCGCGCTCGACGAGCTGGACGACCTGCAGATGGCCTATCTCGCCGCGCGCGCCGGCGAGAACGGCGTGGCGCAACAATCCTTCATCCGCGCCGATGCCGCCGGCCAGCTGCCCGACAGCGCGCTGGAAGACGCCGGCTACACGGCGCTCCACAACCGCGACGATCGCGGCGCGCTCGACTGGTTCGCCCGCAGCGTCGACGCCGCCGACGAGGGCCGCATCGACAAGGGCGCGCAGCAGCGTTTCGACACCCGCCGCGCGATTTCCACCATCGACCGCGAGTTCGGCCTCACCGCTTCGCTCTCGCGCAGCGGCGGCGGCCCCAGCGCCGGCAACGGCGGCCGCCCCGGCGCCTCCAGCCGCGACAGCACCTGGCAGGCCGGCGCCGAGGCGTACTGGCGCCCGTTCGGCTACATGGACGGCCGCACCGTGGAAGTCTTCGGCCGCGTGTTCCAGACGCTGGACGACAAGTCCGGCGGCCCCACCGGCGCGCCCACCGCGCAGGCCACCGTGGGCGCGCGCTGGAAGCCCTTCGCCAGCCAGAACATCGTGGTCTCGCTGGGGCGGCTGGTGCCGCTGGGTTCGCAATCCTCGGCCGACTGGCTGGCGCAGCTGGCGTACTCCGACGGCATCGGCACCGACCTGCGGGTCGACCGGCCGGCGTGGTGGACTGCGCAGTGGTACGCCGAAGCCGGGCGCTATTTCAGGAATCCGCAGACCTACGGCCTGGCGTCGGCGCAGGCCGGCCGCAGCTTCCGCCTCGATGAGCTCAGCCCGAACCTGGTGCTGTTCCCGCACCTCACCGTCAACGGCGACTACAACTCGCTCAACGGCAACAAGACCGCGTTCGGCGCCGGGCCCGGCGTGAACCTGCGCTACTGGTTCCGGGCCGACCGCACCCACGCGCCGCGCTCCTATCTCGACGTGTCGCTGCAGTACCGCGTGAAGATCGGCGGCGACGACCGCGCCAAGGGATTCTTCTTCACCACGACGCTGTCCTATTGATCCCGCAGGTTCCTTCCGGAGGCCGGGTTTGGATGTCATCTTTCAACGTCTGCGCAGCGCCGCGCTGGCCGTGATCACGGCCTCGCTGCTGGCCGCCTGCGCCGGCTGCCATCCCTTCGGCGACGCCGATCGGGCGCCGGTGCGGGTGGATGGCGTGGTATGGCAGCCCGACAATGCCACCGCGCAGCCGCAGGGCAAATGGCAGCAGCTGGGCGCGCGTGAATTGCTGGTGCAGTGGAGCGCGGTGGACGGCGTCGCCTTCGTCCCAGGCAGCAAGATGCCGCCCGCGCCGCGCATGCCCGACTGGGAGCGCATCGCGCGCGAGCCGTGGGCGCGCGAGGTGATCCTCGGGCTGGCCGGCCGCTTCGACGAAAAGGCCGCCCGCGCCGGCATCGAACAACTGGTGGAAGAGTCGGCCGAGCTGGCCAGGCTGCCTACGCCGCTGCATGTGACGGGCTGGTATTTCCCGGTGGAGATCGACCCCACCTGGGCCGACGCGCCGCGCCTGGGCGCGTTGCTGGCCAGGCTGCCGCGGCCGCTCTGGATCACCGTCTACGACAGCGCCAACCTCGGTCCCGACGCGCTGGCCGACGGCCTGGCGAAGTGGTTGCCGCCGGATGTGGGCGTGTTCTTCCAGGACGGCGTCGGCGTCTACGCGCGCGAGCCGCGCATCGCCCTGCATTACGCCGACGTGCTCTCCCAGCGCCTGGGCCGCGCGCGCGTGCGCATCATCGCCGAGGCCTTCCGGCCCATGCCCGGCGGCGGCTTTCGCAGCGCCACCGCCGACGAGATCCGGCCGCAGGTGAATACCTATCGCGGCTACCGCGTCTCCATCTTCGACGGGCCGCACTATTTGCCGGATGGCCTGGTGGAGGCGCTGGCGCGGCGCAAGGATTGACGGCTCAGGCGTCCTGGGCGGTAGCGCGCTGCTTGAGCCACATCCCGAAATCCTGGAAGGCATCGACCAGCGGCCGCAGGCGGCGGCCGTCTTCGGTCAGCGCGTATTCCACGCGCGGCGGCACTTCGGGGTAGACCGTGCGGCTGATCATTCCGCTTTGTTCGAGCGCGCGCAGGTCCAGCGTCAGCATGCGCTGCGAGATGGTGGGCAGATGGCGGCGCAGTTCGTTGAAGCGCTTGGGCCCGTCCAGCAGGAACCACACCAGCAAGAGGCGCCAGCGCCCGCCCAGCAGGCGCATGGCTTCTTCCACGGGGCAACCCGACACGTTGTCTTTCACTTCGCTCTCCGGTAACAAATTTGTGCCTCGGGCACAAAATTCTGCGTTCTTGCGCGCTTGCCTGGCGGTCGACAGAATACCGGCTTTTCCCCCGACGAGAGCGCCGCATGACTTCTTCCCTCACGCTGTACTACGCCCCGCATACCTGTTCGCTGTCGCCGCACATCGTGCTGCGCGAGCTCGGCCTGCCCTTCACGCTGGTGAAGGTCGACAACAAGAGCAAGCGCACCGAGCACGGCGCGGATTTCCTCGCGATCAATCCCAAGGGCTATGTCGCCGCGCTGCAGCTGGCCGACGGCCGCGTGCTGACCGAGGGGCCGGCGATCCTGCAATGCCTGGCCGATCTGCGGCCCGAAGCAGGGCTGGCGCCACCGGCCGGCAGCTGGGAGCGGCTGCGCCTGCAGGAGATGCTGAGCTTCATCACCAGCGAGCTGCATGGCGGCATCGCCCAGCTGTTCAACGCGGCCTTCGATGAGAGCGTGAAGGCGGTGTTCCGCGAGCGCCTGTTCAAGCGCATCGCCTATGTGGAGCAGGTATTGCAGGCGCAGCCCTGGCTGCTGGGCGAGGCCTTCGGCGTGGCCGATGCCTACCTGTTCACGGTGCTGGGCTGGCTGCGCTTCTTCGATATCGGGCTGCGGCAATGGCCGGCCGTGGCGCGGCATACGGATGCGGTGGCGCAGCGCCCATCGGTACAGGCCGCGCTGGCGGCGGAAGCGCAATAAAAAAATGCCGCCCGGCTGGCGCCGGACGGCATTGAAGCAAACCTCGCTCGTGCGCGGCCAGACCGTGGCCGCCACGCCGGCGCATCCACTGCGTCGGCGCGGAGAAAAAACAGCTTCTCATCTCCTTGACCCCTGAGTGCGTGAAACGGCTCAGTTTGGGTATTTGCAGCAGCCCGCCGCGCAATAGCGGTGGGAGCCGGGGTGAGCGTGCCGTGATCAGATCCTGCCTTCGCCGAGATAAGCCTTTGGTTCAGGCCGGTCTTGCTGAGCCAAATGAAAAGTTCTTTTAAAACAGACGTTTAGAGAGGATTTTCATTTTTTTGGGGTGTGGATTTGGCTCGACAATGCGAGATAGGCGCCGTTTTGCGCCAAATCAGGTGACGCGATACCGGGTTCCATTTCGTATGCCTTCTCGCGCCAGGTTGCCGTTTTCGACCAATTGATCCAGCGCTCTGCGCACGCGCGAGCGAGGGATTTCCGCACCGATTCGTTGGTGAATGTCGCCGATCTTGGTATTTGGATATCGTGCGACATCTTCCACAATCAATGCCAATAGCCTGTGGGGTTCTATGCGTTTGAGAGTGGTCCCCGACGGGAAGTCCAGATTACGCAATAACTCGGGATCAACGAAGTAGCGTGTGGCTTGCGTCCGTCCGGCGCTGCGGATCAGTTGCCACTCGAGTGGCCGTTTGATCCAGAGTTGAACCGCGTCGATGGTAGGTAATTCCAGTGCCCGGCACATCTCGCGGCCGCTCAAAGCCTCATGCTGGGCCAGCAGGCCGAGTACGATCCGCTCACGTTGCGTAAGTTGATAGGCCTGATCGGCTTTGGCGATGAAATCGATGACCTGGGGTTGGATGATTCGCCTACCCACGGCGACGCATACGCGTTCGTGCGTCTCCGTCAGATCCGGGACCGGGCGTCCTTGCGACAGCAGGACTTCGTACATCTTGCCGAAGCCGCTGCCCTCTCTTTCCATCAATTTAAGATCATGGAAAAGTCGTGCAAGGTGATCGTTGCGCCGTACGGTCATATGCAACACGTTTTGCGGCGTGACGCCTAACGGAAGCGGCCCGGGGTTGACGACTTCAAGCCTGTCCGGATGCAGGTTCAGAAAGATGTCTCCGCGTTGCGTATAGGGGCGATGCACGAGCGCATTGACCAGAAGTTCGCGTACTACCACCTCGTCGAATGCAGGCACGTTCTGGCGATACAGACCATCAGGCAGTTCATAGCTTTCACGGAAGTCGGGCACTTCACGCCAGATTGCCTCGATCAGTTCCAGCGGACTCAACGCATGATCGTCCCAGACCAGCTTGTTGACCTTGGCATTGTGCTCGTCGAATTTGATGAATTGGATGATGGGCGCAGTGGACAGTTGCGCGCGGTGTTGCTGTTTGCCGATACACAGGATGCCCAGGTTGGTCAGGAATCCTCCTTGTGCAAGCAGGTAGTGGTCCTGGAGCTCCGCGTCGGCTTTCTCTTTGACCGAAGCCTTCACCCGGTCCGAGGCACGCAAGCCGTCGGCCAGTCGTCGGAACTTCTCCGCATCAAGCTCCTCGCGAGGTACGTGCAGCGAGGTTTGGGTTTCCCACGGCAAGGCACTGCGCTCGGTGACCAGGCGCATGACGTCGTCGCCCGTCACGGGCTTGCTCTGATCGCCCACGCGCAGGAAGTAGCGACCGTCGATCGTCGACGCCACACCGGTGGAACGCGCAATGATCAGATCGAGATATTCGCCGCCGTTGGGCGCGACGATGATGTTGGGCAGTGCGCCCACGTTTACCGTGATTTCGGCGAGCCGGCGGCGAACCCTGTCCGGTAGATCGGCGGGTATGCACTGGTCGGCCGGTGGGAGTTCCTGGTCGTCTTCCACGCCGATAAAAAGGTGGCCGCCGGAAGCATTGGAAAACGCCACGCAATCCTTTGCCAATTCTTCCCAGTTCGCACTCTTTCCTGAAACGGCGCGCAGGGACTTCTTGTCGAGCAGTTGCCCCTCCAGGCTCATTGGCGGATTCTCCTGTTTGATGATCCTTGTTCGGGCGATCCTGCTCGTCGGAACGGGACGCCATCACGGCGATGGCCATGCAAGGAAATTCGATTGTAGCAGCGCCGCAGCGATGCTCAGAAATCCACCTGCGCCGACAGCAGCACGGTGCGCGGCGCCGCTACGGTGGCGTAGGGATTGTCCAGCAGCCAGTAGTTGCGGTTGAAGAGGTTCTCGACGTTCAGGCGCAGCACCGTGGCGCGGCCGGCTAGCCTGGCCTGGTAGCGCGCGCCGATGTCCCAGCGCGTCCAGGCCGGCAGGCTCAGGGTGTTGGCGGCGTTGAACCAGACCGGCGAGGTGTACACCATGCGCGCGTTGAAGGCCAGGCCGCGCAGCCAGGGCGCGTCCCAGTCGGCGGCCAGGTTGAAGGTGCGCTTGGGGATGCCGGGCGCGTTGCGGCCGTCGTTGGCGCCGTCGGCGGTGCGCTTGAGGCGGGCGTCGTAGAAGGTGCCGCTGGCCAGCAGGCGCAGGCCCGGCAGGGCTTCGCCGTAGGCCGACAATTCCAGGCCGCGGTTGCGCTGGTCGCCGTCGTAGCTGAACAGGCTGGTGGTCGGCGTGGTGGGCAGGTTGGTGATCACCTCGCTGGGATTGGCGATCTCGAACACCGAGACGTTGGTGGCGAGCCTTCCCCAGTCGACTTTCACGCCTGCCTCGATCTGGCGCGAGCGGTAAGGCGGCAGGATCTGGCCGACGTTGATCATGCCGGTCGGCACCACGGTGCCGCGCGTGAGGCCGGCGGTGTAGTTGGCGTACAGGGAGAGCCGTTCGTCCGGCTTGACCACCACGCCCCACAGCGGCGAGACCGCGGCCGCGTTATAGGCCGAGAGCAGGCCGCCGGCGATGGTGTCGTAGCTGTCGTAGCGCACCGCTTGCCGGCGCGCGCCGGCGAACAGGCGCAGGCGGCCTTCCAGCAGCGACATGGAATCGGTCAGCGTGAGGCTGTCGAGGATCATGTCGTAGGACTTCCTGGGCGCGGTGCGTTCGGCGGTGATCGGCGTCAGCGGGCTTTGCGCATAGATGCTGTAGGCATTGGTGGCCGGCGCCTCGATGTAGGCGTTGCCGGCCTCCTGCTGCAGCCGCGTCAGGCCCAGCGCGATGGTGTGCTGCACGCCGCCGGCGTCGAGTTGCATGCGCAGGCCGGCGTCGGCGGTGACGGTCTTGCTGTAGGTGTCGTAGTAGCCGTTCAGGGCGGTGCCCGCGCCGTTGCTGTCGACCGAGCCGGTGGGCAGGTTCTGCCAGGTGGCGCCGTGGCGGTAGCCGAGCGCGGCGTATGCCGAGAGCGTGTCGGAGATGTCGTAGTCGAGGCGCGTGAGGACGGCGTCGTCGTTGAGGCGCAGGCGATTGTCGGGGAAGAAGTTGACGTCGGCTGCCGGCGCCTGCGGGATTGACGCCACGTCCGTCAGGAAGCCGACCTGGGGCCGGAAGTTGCGGCTGTTCTCGCGTTGCGTGTAGGCGTCCAGCGACCAGCGCAGGCGCGCGGCGCGGTAGTCCAGCGCCAGCGTGCCCGCGCCCACGTCCTGGTGGCCGCCCTTGATGCTGCCCTCGCCGTCGCGGTAGGCGGCGTTGATCCGCACGCCCCAGGCATTGTCCGGGCCGAAGCGGCGGCCGATGTCGGCCTGCATGCCGGGCTGGTTGCCGCTCTGCCAGGTGGTGGACAGGCGCGTCAGCGGCTCGTCGCCGGCGCGCTTGGTGACGATGTTGATGCTGCCGCCGATGCTGCCGCCGGGGCTGATGCCGTTCATCAGCGTGCCCGGTCCCTTGAGCACTTCCACCCGCTCGGCGATCATGGCCGGCATGCGGCTGCCGGATGCCAGGCCGAACAGGCCGTTGACGCCGACGTCGCCGCTGCTGAGGTTGTAGCCGCGGATCTGGTAGGTCTCGCCGAAGCCGCCGGTGGAGGTCAGCATGCGCACCGAGGCTTCATTCATGACGACGTCGGCCAGCGTGCGCGCCTGCTGGTCGGCCAGCAACCGGGCGGTGTAGTTCATGGTGGAGAAGGGCACGTCCATCACGCTGTCGGTGCCCAGCACGCCGAGCGTGCCGCCGCGGGCCACCTGGCCGCCGGCGTAGGGAGCGCTGTCCTGCTCGGCGCGCGAGACCACGGTGACCGGCGGCAGCGGCGCGGCGGGATGGGCCGCTGCCGTTGCCGTGCGCATCAGCATGTAGCTGCCGTTGGCCTGGCGCGCGGCCAGGATGCCGGCGCCGGCCAGCAGCGCGGCCAGGCCGTCGTCCACGTCGTACTGGCCGTGCAGCCCTTCGCTGCGCAGGCCGGCGGTGAGCTCGGGACGGAAGGACAGCAGGATGCCCGCCTCATGGCCGAAACGGGCCAGCACATCTTCCAGCGATCCGGCCGGGATCTCGTAGGCGCGCACGGCCGGCTGGCTGTCGGCGACGGCTGCGACCGGGAGCGCCGCCAGCGCGCCGGCGCTCAGCGCCATGCGCGCCGCACAGGCGAACGCAAGCAGCGCCGAACCGGCGCGCCTGCGGCGCCTGGAAGCCCTGGCCTGCCCCATGTCGATGCGACTCTCCTTGCAAGATAAGCAATGTGAAACGTAGTCCCCATCTGCATGACCCGCGAGAATTCAAAACGGATCAGCTTGGGAGAAGATTTTTTTATTGTTCCGGCGCGGGAAATGGATTCGCCGCAGTGCGGCGGCCAAGCGGCGCCGGATCGCTTAGCCGCGCGGCGCCAGGCGCACGTGGCGGGCGCCCCAGAAACGTTCGCGGACCTCGGCCTGCAGCGACAGCGTGCCGGCCACGGTTTCCATCACCCGGCCGGTGTCGGCCACCGGGAACGAGCCCGACACCCGCAGCCCGGCCACGGCCGGATCGCAGGACAGGGCGTCGCGGCTGTAGCGGCCCAGCTCGGCCAGGAAGTCGTCCAGGCGCATGCCGCGCGCGATGATGAAGCCGTCGGTCCAGCCGATGGCGGCGGCATCGGCCGGGCTGGCCGCGTCGGCGCCGGTGGCGGAGAAGCTGCCGCGTTCGCCGGCCTGCAGCACCCGGGCGGGGCCTTGGCGCGGCGCCAGGCGCACCGCGCCCTGGTACACGCTGACCTCGGTGCGCTCGCCCAGCAGCCGCACCGTGTAGCGGGTGCCCAGCGCATGCGCGGCGCCGTGCGCGGTCTCGACCAGGAAAGGACGGGCCGCGCCGTCCTTGGCGGTGGTGGCGAGGATCTCGCCGGCCAGGAGGCGGATGCGGCGCTCGCCGGCGCCGTAGGCCACGTCGGCGGCGCTGGCGGTGTTCATCATCAACTGGGTGCCGTCGGCCAGCGTCAGCGTGCGGCGCTCGCCGATGGCGGTGCGGTAGTCGGCGTTCCATTCGCGCCAGGGCGCGAGTTCGGCGGCGCCCCACGCGGCGCCGCCGGCGAACAGGGTCACGGCCAGCGTCTTGACGATCTGGCGGCGGCGCGCCGAGCCGCGCGGCGCCAGCGCGGCCTGGGCGATGGCGGCGCTGACCGGCGAGGCCAGCGGCTGCAGCCGCCCGCGCACGGACTCGATGCGCTGCCAGGCGCGTTCATGGTCGGCATGCGCGGCGCGCCAGCATTGCCAGGCGGCCACGGTTGCCGCCGGCACCGGCTGCGCCTGCAGTTCGACCAGCCATTCGAGAGCGCGCTCGGCCACCTGCGGCGGTACGCTGGAGGCTTCCGCAGTGTGCTGGTACCAGGACGAGGCGGCGGATGCGGCGGATGGCGGCTGGCTCATGCGCTCAGCCGAGGAAAGAGATGTCGGCGAAGTAGCAGCGCTGCAGCGCCTTCGCCAGATAGCGTTTGACGGTGGGGATCGAGATGCCCAGCTCCGCCGCCACCTGGGCGTGGGTCTGGCCATCCAGCTGCGAGAGCAGGAAGGCGCGGCGCACCGCGGCGGGCAGGCCGTCCAGCAGGTTGTCGAGCTCGAGCAGGGTTTCCAGCAGGATGGCCTGTTCTTCCGGCGAGGGCGCCAGGTCCTCCGGCGCCATGGCCAGCGCTTCCAGGTAGGCCTTCTCCAGCTTCTCGCGGCGCCACAGGTTGGACATCAGGTTTTGCGCCACCGTGGTCAGGTAGGCGCGCGGCTCGTTGAGCAGCGAGGGCACGCGCTCGCTGCCGAGCAGCCGCAGGAAGGTGTCGTGCGCCAGGTCCGCCGCCTGCTCGCTGTTGCCGAGACGGCGCGCGAGCCAGCCCTTGAGCCAGGAATGATGGTCGCAATAGAGAGCTTCGATGGACATGGGAAAAACGCATCCCTGCAAAGGTGGAACCGGGCCCGCGCGGCCGGTGCAAAAACGCTTGCTGCGGGGCAAGGGCGCGGGCGGAACAAGGGCCAAGTATAAATGATAGTCATTACTATTGACAGTTGGCCGCCGCCCGCTGCGCCGCTTCCGTTGTTTTTCGCCCTTCCCCGTATGCGCTGATTGCCGCGCCATTGCTGGCGCGCGGGCAAAAAAATGCCGGCGCAAGGCCGGCATGTAAAGAACGCAAAGGACGTCAGGAAAACGGATGTTCAACCGGCGGTCTCGGGGGCATCGACCTCGACCCGGGCGTCGACGCCCAGGCGGGCGCGCGCGTCGCGGTGGATGCGCATGACGCGGAAGCTGGCCGGCTGGGCGACCAGCACGCAGGTCTTGCCGGTGCGCTTGCAGTGGTCCTGCACGCGCCAGTAGTCGCCGTGGGACAGGCAGCCGGTCTGGCAGATGACCAGATCGGCCCCGGCCACGCTGGCTTCCAGCGCGGACAGCGCAGGCGCATCGGCAGCGGGGCCGCGTTGCGGCGCATGCGAAGCGCGCGCCGGCGCGCCTACGGGCGGGCGCAAGGTGTCGCGCATCAGGTCCTGCAGCTTGCCGCTGAGTTCCCTGACCTTGCGCGCCAGCGTGGCGCGCGGGGCCAGGTCGGGCTGCGCCGCTTCCAGCGCCGCCCGATCCTCGATGGCCCAGGCCAGGGCGCTGTCGCGCGCGATGATGGCCGCGCGCATCCGCATCGCTTGCGCGCGCAGCATGGCGATCTCTTCGGCCTGGCGCGCGATGGTGTCGCTGCAGCGGCGCTGGGCGGCGGCCAGGTGGCGCACCAGCGCGGCCTGCTCGGCGCCGGCCGGGGCACACGGCCATGGCGCGGAGGGCGCGGAAAACATGGTCTCGGTCATAGGAATCTCCCAGGGCGTCCCGGACGGATATCGCCGAGAAGACAGTAGCGCGATCCGGCGGGAAGGGGCTCGATTATAGATGAGAATCATTGTTATTTGACGCGATTGCCAGCAGGGTTATTTCCACCGCGGCAATCGGCGCGCGCCATGAAAAAAAAGGCCGTCCATGCGGACGGCCTCGCGCTGGGCACGGGATGCTCAGTAGTCCACCGAATAGCTCACGCCGAAGGTGCGGCCGCGGCCCTTGTAGTCCAGCGCCTGCTGCGCCACCAGGCTGCCGTACAGGATCTTGGCGCGCTGGCCCCAGGTGGTGGTGTAGTCGCGGTCGAGCAGGTTCTGGATGCCGAAGCTGAGTGTGCCGCGCGGCAGCTGGTAAGCACCCAGCAGGTCGAACAGCGCATAGCCGGACAGGCGATTGCCGCCGGCGTCCGACACGGCGAACACCTGCGTGCCCTGCAGGCGCAGCGCCAGGTTGCCGTCTTTCCAGCCGCCGTAGGCGGTCATCTTCGAGGGGCTGGAGGTGGTCACGTCGCGCTTGGCCCAGTCGCCATTGCTCTGCTGCTGGGTGATGATGGCCAGCCAGTTCAGGCCGGCGTCCCAGCGCTCGCTGAAGGCGTAGTTGAGCTGTCCTTCCAGGCCGATGTTGCGCACCTTCTGGTCGATCACGTCGATGTTGAGCGTGGTGCGGTTGATCTGGATCGCCTTGTCGGACCAAGAATAGAACGCCGCCAGCTGGGTCGACAGGCCGCCGCCGCGATGGCGCCAGCCGGCTTCCACCTGGCGCGTCTTGATGCCGCTCATGGGCGAGTTGGCCACGCTGGTGCCGCTGAGCAGGTTCCAGGTGCCGCCGGTGCCGCCTACCAGCGAATAGCTGCCCTGGCCGTAGTACTTGGCGGGGTCGGCCAGCTCGAAGCCTTCCGAGTAATTGGTCCACACCTGCTGTTGCGGCGTCAGCTTGTAGAGCAGGCCGCCGTTGAACAGCGTCACGTCGTAGCTGTTCTTGCCGCCGGGGATGGCTTGCGCGCTGCGCCCCACGCCGGCTGCCACCAGCCGCTGCTGCGCCACCTGCACGAAGTCGCCGACCTCGATGTTGGCATGTTGGCGGCGCACCCCGCCGGACAGCGAGAGACGATCGGTCAGCTTCCAGTCGGCCTGGCCGTAGAAAGAGTAGATGTCGGTCTGGAAGGTCGGGTAGCGGCCCAGCTCGGCCGCGCGGTTGAACACCAGGCCGCCTGAAGACAGCGCCTGCGCGGTGTTGAACATGACCTGGGTGCCGGTGAACTTCTCGTGGTCGTAGTCCACGCCGTAGGTCAGCTTGACCGCATCGAACTGCTTGGCCAGCACGGCCTTGGCGCCGTAGGTGTCGGTGTTCTGGCGCGAGGTGCTGTAGTAGGGCACGGTGGTGCGCACGCCGCCGACGGTATAGGTGTCGGTGCCGGGGAAGGGATAGAAGTCCAGCTTCTCCGAGCGGGCGAAGCCTTGCAGGTAGAAGTCCTGGCCGCCCAGCACGTCGCGCGCGTGGTAGTCGGCGGAGAGCATCTCGCGCTGGGTGCGCGGCTTGACGTCCGAGCTGAAGCCGCCGCGCACGTCGAGCTGCGACGGATCCACGGGCGCCGCGCCCAGGCGCATGGCGCCGATCAGGTTGGGGCCCATGTACAGCGTCTTGCCCGGCTGGTAGCCGGAGTCGTACAGCTGGCCCAGCAGCTTGAGGCTCTGGCCGCCGCCGAAGTCGATGTCGAGGTTGCCCAGCAGGTCGAGCGATTCGTTGAACTGCAGGTCGGTCTGGGTGATGTCGGGGATGACCGCGCGGCCGCGGCCGTCGTAGGCGCCGCCGTTCTTGCCGTAGACCACGCCCAGGCGCCCGTAGACGCGGTCATTGCCGCCGGAGACCGATTGCGCCAGGCGCCAGTCGAGGTCGTCGCCGGCATGCAGGCCGGAACGGAAACCTGCCTCGCTGGTGAAGCGCAGCTCGCCCGACTGGGCGCGCTTGGTGACGATGTTGATGATGCCGCCGGTGGCGTTGCCGCCGTACAGGGCGCTGGCGCCGGAGAGCACTTCGATGCGCTCGATGTTGAACGGATCGATGGAGTCGAACTGGCGCGACAGCGCGCGCGAGCCGTTGAGCGAAATGCCGTCGATCATCACCAGCGCGCTGCGTCCGCGCAGGTTCTGGCCGTAGTTGGTGCGGCCCTGCGGGCCGACGTCCAGGCCCGGCACCAGGTTGCCCAGCAACTCCTTGAGCGGCACGCCGGCCCGCGCCTGGGTGGCGATCTGTTCCTGGTCGATGATCCAGGTGGTGGCCGGCAGTTCGGTGACCTGGGTCGGCGTGCGCGCGCCTACCACGACGATGTCCGAGAGCACCGGCGCGGCGCTTTCCGGCGCGGCGGCGCGCGGCTTGCCGGCCGCGGCGGCGCGCTGCACCAGGTAATCGCCGTTGGCCTGCGCCTGCGCCGTCAGGCCGCTGCCGCGCAGGATGGCGTCGAAGCCGGACTGCACGCCGTGACGGCCGTTGAGGCCGGGCGAGGACAACCCCTCGGCCAGCCGGGGATCGAAGGCCAGCGTCACCCCGGCCTGGGCGGCGAAGCGGTTGAGCACGCCGGCCAGCGGGCCGGCCGGAATGCTGAAGTCTTGCTGCGCGGCAGCGGCAGCCTGGGCCTGGGCGGGCTGCGCCGCGGCGAGCGCGGCGGCGCCGCCGCCGGCGCACAGCGCCAGGCGCAGCGCCAGTTGCAGGGGACGAAGGCGGAGAGTGTGGGTCATGGTTGTCTCGGGTTGTCGTGCCGCGCGATATTGCGGCGTTCACAGACCATGACGAAGCAGAAATCCAAAGGGACAGCGCCGCGCGGAAATTTTTTGACGATGCTAGTTGCCGGCGGCCGCGCTCACCACCGACAGCAGCGGCGAGTAGCGCGCCACGCGGATCGGCAGCACCGATTGCAGCGTCTGCAGCACGCGATCCGGGTCGTCCAGCGCGAACACGCCGGATACGCGCAGCCGCGCCAGTTGCGCGCGATCGTAACGCAGCATGCCGCCGCGGTAGCGCGCCAGCGCGTCGAGCACCTCGACCAGCGGCATGTTGTCGGCCACCAGGCGGCCGCTGGTCCAGCTCGCCGCCAGCTCGGCATCCAGTTTCTCGGTGGGGCCGATCGCGGCGGGCGTGATGGTGGCGCGCTCGCCCGGCGCCAGCATCCGCGCCGAGGCGCCGTCGGCGCTGGCCGCGCGCACCTTCGATTCGAGCACCGTGACCACCGTGCCGCGGCCGTCGTCGCGCACCAGGTAGCGCGTGCCCAGCGCGCGCGCCTCGCCGTCCTCGGTGCGCACGGCGAAGGGGCGCTCCTGCGGGCGCTCGATGTGGGCCACGTCCACCAGGATCTCGCCGCGCAGCAGTTCGATGCTGCGCCGGCCGGCCTCGTAGCGCACGTTTACCGCGCTGCGGCTGTTCAGGGTCAGGGTGCTGTGGTCGGGCAGCTCCACCGTGCGCCGTTCGCCGGCGGCGGTGCGGTAGTCGGCGCTCCAGTAGCGCGCCTGCGGCATCATGGCCCACAGGCCGGCGCCCAGCGCCAGCACGATGCCGGCCGCCACTGCGCGACGCGCGGCGGCATGGCCGCGCTTGCGCGCGGGCGCGACCGCCTCCAGCGCCGAGGCGGCCGGGCCGGAGACGAGGCCGTCGAAGCGCGCGAACATCTGTTCCAGGCGCTGCGCGGCCAGCGCGTGACGCGGATCCTGCTCGCGCCAGCGGCGGTAGGCGCTGCGCCCTTCCAGGCCGAGCTCGCCCGCGCCCAGGCGGGTGAGCCAGTCGATGGCCTGCTCGACCGTGTGCTGGTCGGGTTCCATCGTGGGCTGGCGCTCGGGCGGGCAGGCGGTGTTCATGGGGGCTTATGCGGTGCGGATGTCGGGGGCGGCGGGATAGAGCGCGCGGTAACAATGCAGCGCGGCGGCGGCCAGGTATTGCTTGACCATGCTGGCCGAGACCTTCAGCTCGGCCGCGATCTCGCCGTGCGAAAGGCCATCCAGGCGGTTCATCAGGAAGGCCCGGCGCGGCTTCTCGGCCAGGCCCTCGAGCATGGCGGCGATGGCGTCGAGCGCTTCCACCGCCAGCATGATTTGCTCCGGGCTGTCGGCGCACGCCTGGTGCGAATCGCGCATCAGCGCCAGCGCGTCGAGATAGGCCAGCTCCAGCTTGCGCTTGCGCTCCTCGTCGATGATCAGGCGCGTGGCGGTGGTCACCATGAAGGCGCGCGGCTGCTGCAGCGCGGCCGGGTCGGCCAGGCAGAGGATGCGGGCGAAGGCTTCCTGCGCGAGGTCGGCGGCGTGGTGCGGGCAGCCGGTCTTCTTGCGCAGCCAGGCCGCGAGCCACCCGTGGTGCTCGCGGAACAGCAGGCTGAGGAATTCGTTCTTGCTGAGGCCGCCGACGGTCATGCTCCCTCCCTGGATGCCAAGCGCGTCAAATCTAAATAAGAATTATTATTAAGTAAAACGGCGTCAAGGACAAGGCGAATCGGACATCGGGCAGCGGAAAACCCGGCTTCTCAGGCGTCGGGACGCGCTCGCGCCCGCCAATGCAGGCGCAGCTTGCGCGCCACCACCCATACCGGGACGGCGAGGCCGGCCCAGCACAGCCAGTCCCACACGCCGTCGCCGAAGATGCCCGCGGCCAGTCCCAGCAATGTCAGCGCCGCCAGCAACAGCGGCCAGCTCCAGGTTCCGTTCATGCTTGCTCCTTGAGGGCGGCGCCGGCGATGGCGGCTTCCGCCGCGTCGATCTGGCGCACCGCGTTCCTGCTGCGCTTCATCCAGATGATCAGGCCGGTCACCGTGGCCAGCGTGGTGAGCACCGTGAACAGCGCCCACAGGATCTTCAGCGGCATGCCGGCGTAGTCGCCGAAATGGAAGGGAGCGGACAAGAGCAGCACCTGCATGTACCAGGGCATGCCGCGCCGGTCGGCCAGCGCGCCCGTTTCGGCGTCGACCACGGCGATGTTGAAGACGCGCTTCTCCAGCTCGGTATGGCCGCGCAGCACCACCATGTAGTGGCGCGCGGTGGCGTATTCGGAGCCGGGGTAGAAGACATAGGCCAGGTCCTTGCCCGGCACCGCCTCGGCGGCCACCTGCACCGCGCGGTCGGGGGCGATCAGCGCCGCGGGCGCGGCCGCCGGCAGCGTGCGGATCAGGTCGGCCAGTTCGGTCTTCTGCCATACGCCGATGATCAGCGGCGACAGCGACAGGAAGGCGCCGGTCAGTCCCACCACCAGCGCCCACACCATCACGGCGATGGCCGACAGGTTGTGCAGGTCGGCCTGCACGATGCGCCACTGGCGGCCGAAGCGCACCAGGCCGAAGGCCAGCTTGCGCATGAAGGGGCCGTACAGCACGATGCCGCTGACCATGCTCAGCACGAACACCAGGCCGACCACGCCGATGAAGAGCTGCCCGGGGAAGCCGAGGAAGAGGTTGACGTGCAGCTTGAGGATGAAGCCGGTGAAGGTCTCGTCGCCGCCCAGCGCATGCTTGTCGCCGGAGTCGGCGTTGTAGAACACCGAGGTGCCTTCGCGCAGGCTGGCCACGCCCGGCGGGCCTATGCGCACGCCGACGAAGTGGTCGCCGTCCTCGCCGAAGAAGCTCAGCGATTTCATCGCCGTGCCCGGATTGGCGGCCAGCGTCTTGTCGACCAGCTGCTGCAGCGTCGGCCGGGGCGTGCCGGCGGCAACCGCGGCGCTCTGGTGCCCCTGGCCCAGCAGGTCGTCGATCTCGTGATGGAAGATCAGCAGCAGGCCGGTCACGCACAGCAGCAGCAGGTTGATGGTGCAGATCAGGCTGGTCCAGCGGTGCACCGCATACCAGCCGCGCAAGGTCTTGCTCTTCATTGTTGGCCCCTTCGGCCGCGCGGCATGCACGGCGGCCGTTTCCCTGTTTTTAGACGGGCCGATTATAAATGAGAATGATTCTTGTCACTGGGCTTTCAGCCTAGGAATAGAAAAAACGGCCCCGGTTCGCACCGGGGCCGCTTGCGTAAAACCAGGGCTTGCGTGTCGGCAGAATCAGCGGGCCCGGGCCGCGCCCGGCCACAGGCGCACCGCCAGCGCCAGCACCGAGCTCAGCGTGGCCAGCGCGATCACCGCGATCCAGCCCCACTGCGCCAGCGCCAGGCTGCCCAAGGCGGCGCCGGCGGCCATGCCGATGAACATGCCCACGAACAGCACCGCGTTCAGGCGGCTGCGGGCGCCGGGTTCGATGCTGTAGACGATGCTCTGGTGCGCCACCAGGGTGGCTTGCACGCCGAGGTCGAAACCGATCGCCGCCAGCGCGATCAGCACCAGCTGGCCCTGGGTCGAGAACCACGGCGACAGCGCCATCGCGGCGAACGACACGGTGGCAAGGCCCACGCCCAGGCGGGTCACCAGCTCCGGACCCTTCTTGTCCGAGATGCGGCCGGCCAGCGGCGCGGCCAGGGCGCCTGCCGCGCCGGCCAGGCCGAAGGCGCCGGCGGCGGCGCTGCCCAGGTGGAACGGCGCGCCATGCAGCATCACCGCCAGGGTCGACCAGAAGGCCGAGAAACCGATCGACAGCAGGCCTTGCGCCAGGGCCGCGCGGCGCAGCGCGCCATGCTTCTTGAACAGCGTGGCCAACGAACCCAGCAGCGCGCCGTAGCGCAGGTGCGTGGTCGGGTGGAAGCGCGGCAGGCCGCGCCATGCGGCCACGCCGATGGCGGCGATGCTGGCGGCGGCGCCGACGAACATGGCGCGCCAGCCGAAGTGCTCGGCGACGAAGCCGCTCACCACGCGCGAGAGCAGGATGCCCAGCAACAGGCCGGTCATCACCGTGCCGACGATGCGGCCGCGGCTCTGCTCCGGCGCCAGCGTGGCGGCCGCCGGGACGATGTCCTGCGCCATGGTGGCGGTCAGGCCCACGCCCAGGCTGGCCACCAGCAGCATGCCCACGCCCGAGGCGGCGCCGGCCAGCAGCAGCGCGACGGTCAGGATGGCGGCCTTGATCAGGATGATGCGGCGGCGATCGTAGCGGTCGCCCAGCGGCGCCAGCAGCAGGATGCCCAGCGCATAGCCGAGCTGGGTCGACATCGGCACCATGCCGACGGCGCGCTCGGAAGCGCCGATGTCGTCGGCCAGCACGCCCAGCATCGGTTGCGAGTAATAGAGGGAGGCCACGGCCAGGCCGGCGCCGGTGGCCAGCAGGCCGATCAGCGCGGGCGACAGGCCGGGCGCGGCATGCTGGGCATGCGCGCCGGCGCCGGTAGAGGCCGCGGTAGCCGCGGCGGCTTGTACTGTATGCGTCTTGGGAATGCTGCTCATGGTGGAAACTCCGGTGAATTTGCTTCGCTGCTGGTCCTGGAAACCCCTTGTATGCCAGCGTTGAACCGGATTCTGCGCCGATGGACTCGCATACGGTAGTAGCGCAAAGGGCAGAATTGATATACGTTCACCGTATGACCAAGCCCACCGCCCCCGCCCCGGCGCTCTCTCCCGCCGGTTTGACCGACCGCATCGAGCTGATGCAGACCTTCGTGCGCATCGTCGAGGCCGGCAGCCTGTCGGCCGCCGCCGCGCAACTGGGCACCACCCAGCCCACCGTCAGCCGCCGCCTGCAGACGCTGGAGCGCTCGCTGGGCGTGCGCCTGCTGCAGCGCTCCACCCATGCGATGAAGATGACCGAGGACGGCGAGCGTTGCTACGAGCGCGCCAAGGACCTGCTGGCGGGTTGGGACGAGTTCGAGAACGAGTTGCGCGGCGCGCGCCTGCAGGCCGAAGGCGCGCTGCGCGTGGTGGTGCCGCACGCCTTCGGGCAGAAACAGCTGATCGGCCCGCTGGCCGAGTTCATGCGGCGCCATCCGCGCATCACGGTGGAATGGCTGCTGCACGACCGCGCAGCCGACTTCATCACCCACGGTATCGACTGCGCCATCGAGGTCGGCGACGTGCACGACCCTTCGCTGGTGGCGATCCACCTGGCCGAGGTGCCGCGCATGACGGTGGTCGCCCCCGCCCTGCTGCAAGGCAAGCCCTTGCCGCAGCATCCGGCCGACCTGGCGAGCCTGCCCTGGATCGCCATCCCGGCGTTCTATCGGCGCGAGGTCACGCTCACGCATGCCGTCAGCGGCGAGCAGAAGCACATTGCTTTCCGACCGCAACTGGTCACCGACAGCCTGTACGCGCTGCGCAACGCCGCCATCGAGGGCATGGGCGTGGCCGTGGGTTCTTCCTGGATCCTGGCCGAGGACGTCGCGGCCGGGCGCCTGGTGCAGCTGCTGCCGCAGTGGTTGCCGGATCCCCTGCCGGTATCGCTGCTCTATCCTTACGCGCGCTTCTATCCGGCGCGGCTGCGGCATTTCATCGACACCATGAAGGAGGCGATGCCGGCGGCGGTGCGGGGAGCGGTGGGGTGGGATGCCGGGAAGGGGAAAAAGAAGGATTGAGGGGCGGCGCGACGAAAGTCGCCGGGTTCCTGCGAAAGCAGGGACCCAGCGTCGTCAGCGAACGCAACCCAAACGCATCGTCCGGTGCTGCGCGTAATGCTGGTGCCACGCAAACGCCTCGCCCAGCAGGTGCGGCGTATGCCCGCCGGCCGCGCTGGCGCGCTCGAAGTAGTCGCGCAGCTGGCCCCGGTAATCCGGATGGCAGCAATGCTCGATCACTTTCACCGCGCGCTCGCGCGGCGCCAGGCCGCGCAGGTCGGCCAGGCCCCATTCGGTCACCAGCACGTCGACGTCGTGCTCGCTGTGATCCACGTGCGAGACCATCGGCACCACGCTGGAGATCGCGCCATCCTTGGCCACCGACTTCGATACGAAGATCGAGATCTGGCCGTTGCGCGCGAAGTCGCCCGAGCCGCCGATGCCGTTCATCATGTGCGTGCCGCCCACGTGGGTGGAATTGACGTTGCCGTAGATGTCGAACTCCAGCGCCGTGTTCAGGCCGATGATGCCCAGCCGCCGCACCAGTTCCGGATGATTGCTGATCTCCTGCGGGCGCAGCACCAGCTTGTCGCGGTAGCGCTCGATGTTGGCGATGAAGTGTTCGTACCTGGCCTGCGAGAGCGTGATCGACGAGGCCGAGGCGAAGGCCAGCTGGCCGGAGTCCAGCAGCTCGATGGCGCTGTCCTGCAGCACTTCCGAATACATCGCGAGGTCGCGGAAGGGCGAGTCCACCAGGCCGTGCAGCACCGCGTTGGCGATGGTGCCGATGCCGGCCTGCAGCGGCGCCAGCGTGTGCGGCAGGCGGCCGGCCTCCACTTCGGATTCGAGGAAATGGATCACGTGGCGCGCGATGGCGTTGGTCTCGTCGTCCGGCGGCAGCACCGAGGACGGGCTGTCCGGCGTCTCGGTCATCACGATGGCCACTACCTTGGCCGGGTCGAAGGCGATGGTGGCGCGGCCGATGCGCTGGTCCGACGCGGTCAGCGGGATCGGCCCGCGCGCCGGCCGCCCGGCCGGCAGGTAGATGTCGTGCAGGCCTTCTATCGCCAGCGGCACGCTGGTGTTGAGTTCGATCACGATGTACCTGGCCTGCTCGACGAAGCTGGCCGAATTGCCCACCGACATGGTCGGCACGATGCCCTCCTCGGTGATGGCGGCGGCCTCGATGACGGCGATGTCGATGTGCGAGGGCGTGCCGTTGCGCAGCTGCTCGGCGGTCTCGGAAAGGTGCTGGTCGATGAACATCACCTCGCCGGCATTGATCTTGCCGCGCAGCGTGGCGTCTACCTGGAACGGCAGGCGCCGCGCCAGCAGGCCGGCCTTGGCCATCAGGGCGTCGCTGTCGTTGCCCAGCGAGGCGCCGGTGATGACGGTAAAGCGCAGTTCCTCATGCGCGGCGCGCGCGGCCAGCGCGCGCGGCATGGCCTTGGCGTCGCCGGCGCGGGTGAAGCCGCTCATGCCGATGGTCATGCCGTTGTGGAAGAAAGAGGCGGCCGCTTCGGCCGACATGACTTTGCCGGCCAATTCAGGCTGGCGGATACGCTGGCTGTCCATGTTGTTGCTCCTGCTCGGTTTCTTTTGGAAAGGGAGAAGTGCATCCGTGCAGGCGGCGGTGTGGCGGGCCGAACGGACTTCTTGCATTCTTGTTTCGGTCCAGTATAGGAGGCGGCCGCTATGCGCTGTATGATTTAAATTCCGTCGTTCCAGTCGGAATGCGCATACCTTGATCTCTCGCAAATCGACCCCGAAAGCCTTGCCGCCATGGACATCCGCGCCCTGCGCTATTTCACCGAAACGGTGCGCCTGAACAGCTTCAGCCGCGCCGCCGACGCCCTGCACGTGACCCAGTCCACCGTCAGCAAGATGGTGCGCCAGCTGGAGGAGGAGGTGGCGGCGCCGCTGCTGATCCGCGACGGCCGCAAGCTGCAGCTCACCGATACCGGCCGCGTGGTCTACGAGCAGGGCCAGCAGATCCTGGCGTCGATGCAGCGCCTCGACGCCGAGGTGCGCGACACCAAGGCGCTGCGCCAGGGCAGGCTGGAGATCGGCATCCCGCCGATGATCAACATCCTGTGCACGCCGGTGCTCAAGGCGTTCCGCGAACGCCACCCCGACATCGCCATCGTCCTCAAGGAAGACACCGGCCCGCAGATCGAGCAGGGCGTGGCCAGCGGCGAGCTGGAGATCGGCATGACGGTGCTGCCGGTCGATCCCGGGCTGCAACTGGAGGTCAAGCCGGTGGCGCGCTATCCGATCTGGGCCGTGGCCCAGGCCGGCAGCTTCCAGAAGAACCGCAGCACCTTGCGCTGCGCCCAGCTGGACGGCATGCCGCTGGTGATGCTCAACAACGAGTTCGGCCTCACCCGCAGCCTGCGCGGCAGCTTCCGCGAACTCGGCATCGCGCCCCGCATCGCCGCCCAGAGCGGCCAGTGGGACTGGCTGGTCGCGATGGCCCTGGCCGGCATGGGCGCGGCGCTGTTGCCCGAGCCCTTCATCCACCGCATCGCCACCGACCAGCTGCAGGCGGTGCGCCTGGTCGAGCCCGAGGTGCAATGGCAGGTCGCCTATGTCACGCGCGGCGGCTACCTCTCGCATGCGGCGCGGGCGTGGATGGAACTCAGTGGGGAGTTGTTCGCGGGCGGAAAGTAGGGACTCCTTTCCTTTCTTTCTTCGGAGCGGAGGCGCGACGAAAGTCACTGGGTCCCCGCCTTCGCGGGGACGACAGGGCATGAGCAAGCTCGAAGGTATTGGGATCCAAGTTATCAAATCCCTGTCGTCCTGACGAAGGTCAGGACCCAGCGGCGTTCAGCGGTGCAGATGTCTCTTCCTGCCAGCATCGGGCCGCAACAAGGCTATTCCCAGTCCGAATACAACATGGGAACTTTAGTCATACAGGGAATGCAACCCGCTTCCTATACTGCCTGCTGCCGATGTCCGCCGCGGCCGCCGGTCGCGGCGGCGGAACCGGAATGACGCCGCCGTGGAATGAAGTCGCGCGGGCATCGGCACCCTTGCTCCCACGTCCACGCCCTCTCCTCCATAGCATGCCGCCGCCGCTATCGACTTCCTGTCGCTCCCTGTTCCATTCGTCGATCGAGACATGCCTGCGCCGCTGTCGGCAGCAGCTGGAACGCTGGCGCATCCGCTTCCCCCTGCGCAACGCCAATCTTTCCGAGGGGCTGCGCGCCGCTTGCGGCGCCAGCGCCATGCTGCTGCTGGGCGAGTGGCTGGGCAATCCGCTGTTCTCATGGGCCGCCATCGGCGCCTTCCTCACCTGCCTGGCCGATAGCGCCGGCTCTAGCCGCGCGCGGCTGGCGTCGATGGGCGGCTTCGCGCTGGCCTCCACGCTGGGCGGCATGCTGGCCGCCGGTGCCGCCGGCATCGGCGTGGGCACGGGTTTGCTGGCCATCATGGCGTGCGCCGGCGCGGCCGGCTTCTCGCGCGTCTACGGCGCCGCCGCCGGGCTGGTGCTGATGCTGGCGGCCGGCGTCTCGGCCATCATGGCCGATGCCCCGACGGTGCTGTGGCCGCCGCAGCACAGCCACGTGCTGATCTATTTCGCGGGTTGCCTGTGGGCCATGCTGCTGGGCCTGACGGTGTGGCGCATCCACCCGTTCGCGCCGGCGCGCCGGGCCGTGGCGCGCGTCTACGGCACGCTGGCGGAGCTGGCGGCGCTCGGCTCCGCCCGCGACGGCATCGATGGCCGCGACGATCCGGCGCAGCTGGCGCACGCGGCCGAACTGGCCGCGCACACGCGTCGCCACGCGCGCTTCGACATCGCCGCCGCGCATCGCGCGCTGGCCGCCGTGGCGGCCGAGCGCACCGAGTCGCGGCGGCTGTATGAAAACCTGCTGGTGCGCCTGGCGCGCGCCGGCGAGCTGCTCGATTGCATTACCGTACTGGCCGACTTGCGCCTGACGCACTACCAGCCGCCGGAGGCGCGGCGCCGCACCGCGCGCGTGCTGGCGGCCATCGCCCGGCTGCTGCAGGGCATGCAGCGCGCCATGGCCACGGGCGATGCCATCGCCGCCGACGACGACGCCCGCATCATGCTGCGGCTGCGCCAGCTGGTGGCGCGCCTGCCCAGCGGCGCCGGCCGCGTGCTGCAATTGGTCGACGCGCCGCTGGCGGCGGGCGAGGCGGCCGCCGATGCGGGTGGGCTGAAATCGGCCGCGCGCGAGACCGCGCCGCGGCCGCATGGCATCTCCCTGCTGCTGCATCGCTTGCGCGCGCTATGGCGCAAGGCCGCGCAGCACGCCTCCGCCGGTTCGGCCGAGCTGCATCATGCCTGGCGTTGCGCGGCGGCGGCCGGCCTCACCTACCTGATCGTGCATCTGCTGGAGCTGCCCTTCGGCTACTGGGCCACCATGGCGACCATGCTGGTGATGCAGCCGACGGTGGCCGACAGTTGGTCGCGCAGCATGGAGCGCGCCGTCGGCAGCGTGGTCGGCGGCGCGCTGGCCATCGCCCTGTGCCTGGTGGCGCATACGCCGCTGGCGTTGGCGGTTCTGGTGTTTCCGCTCACGGTGCTGACCATGGCCTTGCGCCCGGTCAGCTATGGCCTGTACGCCACCTTCCTCACGCCGGTGTTCGTGCTGGTGGCCGACGTCGGCACCGATCCGGCGCAGCAGCTGGCCAATGCCGCGCTGCGCGCCGGCAACAACGTGATCGGCGCGGCCGTGGCGGTGGCGGCCAGCTACCTGTTCTGGCCGCGCCGCCAGGGCGGCGACGCGCGCAGCCAGCTGTTGCGCATGGTGCAGCTCAACCTGGCCTACCTGATCGACGCCGTGCAAGGCGCACAGGAGGCCGACGACCTGGCGCGCATGCATGCGCACCGGCGCGACGCCTGCGTGGCCAATGTCGAGGCCGGCCTGTTGCTGCAGCGCCTGATGCGCGAGCGCGGCCGCGACGACCATGCCGGCGGCGCCGGGCGCACCGCGGTTGCACTGTCGCGTCGGCTGGCGGCGGCCGCCAGCCACTTGTGGGCGCACCCGCAGGCAGCCGAGCCGGACCTGGCGCCCTGGCTGCATGAGATGGGCGCGGCCCTGCAGGCGCGTGACGCCGCCGCGCTGCATGCCTTGATGCGCCGCCGGCCGGCGCCGGTGCGCCTGGCCCAGGCCGACGCGGTCGAGACGCTGTGCCTGCTGGCGGCGGCATTGATGCCCCAGGGAAAATAAGCGGAAACAAAATCCCCCTTCGCTGCTCGAATCCGGAAACCGCGTCGCATTGCGGCAACAAATGGAAAATGGAAGGGAAGCGATGAGCCTGGACCTGGATTTTCTCTACAACATGAACGAGGGGCCGCTGCGTTCGGGCCTGATCGTGCTGGGCGTGGCGCTGGTGGCGATACTGGTCGCGGTGATCCTGCATCGCCTGGGCACCGCGCTGGTGCGGCGCATCGCGCGCGGGCACCCGTTCACCACCACCGCCACCGAGGTCGCCTATAACTCCGGCCGCGCCTGCGTGATCCTGTTCATGCTGCGCCTGGTGCTGACCGGGGCGCCGGACAACACCCCCGCCCTGACCTCGATCTCCTACCTGACCTCGGTGGCGCTGGTGCTGGCGCTGACCTGGTTCCTGATGCGCTGCGTGAAGTCGATCAGCGTCACGGTAATCAAGTTGCATCCTTACGACATCGCCGACAACCTGCGGGCGCGCCGCATCCTGACCCAGACCCGGGTGCTCTCGCGCAGCGCCTATTTCCTGATCGCGCTGCTGGGGCTGTCGTTCGTGCTGCTGACCCTGCCCGGCGCGCGCCAGTTCGGCGCCAGCCTGCTGGCCTCGGCCGGGGTGGCCGGCATCGTCGCCGGTATCGCCGCCAAGCCGGTGCTGGGCAACTTCTTCGCCGGGTTGCAGATCGCCTTCTCGCAGCCGATCCGGCTGGACGACGTGCTCATCGTCAAGGGCGAATGGGGCCGGGTCGAGGAGATCACCGGCACCTTCGTGGTGGTGAAGATCTGGGATGAGCGGCGCATGATCGTGCCGTTGCAGTGGTTCATCGAGAATCCCTTCGAGAACTGGACCCACACCTCGGCCACCATCCTGGGCACGGTCTTCCTGTGGCTGGATTACTCGGTGCCGGCCAAGGAGGTGCGCGACGAGTTCGAACGTCTGGTGAGGACCTTGCCGCTGTGGGACAAGCGCGTCTGCGTGATGCACGTGACCGATGCCGACCAGCGCTGCATGCAGGTGCGCCTGCTGGTCTCGGCGATCGACTCCGGCAGCGCCTTCGACCTGCGCTGCCAGATCCGCGAACACATGATCGGCTTCATCGCAAAGAATCATCCGCACGCCCTGCCCCGCCTGCGCGCCGAGCTCGAGCCGCGCAACGATGCCGACGCGCCAGACACGATCGTCGCGGGCTCGCCGAAGGAGAGCCTGGGTTGAGGCCCGGGCCGCGGCGAACGACAGGGGAAAAATACGAAGGATAAAAAGGTGGCGGGCCCGACTACTTGCGACCGAGGGGAGAGACTGTCGCTTTCGTGGGGCCCGCCTGGGAGACCGTGGCGCGCCGGGATCGCCGGCGCCCTTGGCATGACGCGCTCGTGGCGCTCCTGCCGGTACTGCTTGAACTGCGCGCGCCGCTATCGCAATGGCGCGGTGTCGCGGTCGTCGATTACAGCGCGTTGCTGTTGCTGACGGCTTCGCCTTGCGAACGGGCTTGTTGCAGCTCGTCCTGCACTTGCTTGCGGGTCAGCACCGAGTGGAACGGCTTGTCGGCCGGATATTGGTCGGTGACCAGGATTTCACCGTTGGCGCGGGCTTCCTTCAGCTCGGCGACCACATCGGCGCGGGTCTTGGTCGAGGCCAGCGGCTTGTCGGCGGGATAGCGGTCGGTGACCAGGATTTCGCCGTTGGCGCGGGCCTGTTGCAGGTCGGCGATCACTTCGGCGCGCGACTTGGTCGACACGATCTTGGTTTCAGCGGGATAGGGTGCCTCTGCCATGGCGGCGCCGACGGCGGTAGTCAACAGCAGGCCTGCAAACAGGTTCTTGGCAATGTTCTTGGTGTTCATGATCGTTTCCTTGTGAGAGATAGGATGTGCGATTCAGCCCGGCCCGACACTTGTGGATCAGTCGCTTTTCGCTTTCATCGTGAAACCAAGTTTAGGGATGGAAGGCGCCGAGAAAAAGGCTCCAAACCGGAATACATAATTCCCAAAACCAGAACAATCAGTTTTTTCGTACAGCATGAGTCGTATCCGGAACGGTGACCGACATGGCGCCGCAAGGCATCAATTTCAAGGGGAATCGATCTGAATTGTCCGGAAATCGGCCATGGAAAAGGACATTGCAAAAATACAACCATGGCGTGTCCAGCTCCTTTTGCGCCTTCTTTGAGATGACGCAATGCGGAAACTATGGGCCCAATACAAAATTCCAATGAACTTGTTCAACAGATTTGAGCAAGATCCTCAAGGGTTCGTTGTATACGTTAAGATATAGCGAAATATCGTTGGCCGATCCAAGGCCACCCGCTTGCCCCGCTCACCCATTCGGCTGCCATCATCATGAAAACCGCCCTTGCCCTGCGCCACGTCGCCTTCGAAGACCTGGGCCAGCTTGCGCCCCTGCTCAAGAAGAACGGCTATGAAGTCAGTTACTTCGACGTCGGCGTCGATTCCTTCGCCAATGTCTCGCCGCTCGATGCCGACCTGGTGATCGTGCTGGGCGGCCCCATCGCCGTCTACGACACCGCCGAATATCCCTACCTGCGCGCCGAGATCGCCTGGCTGCGCGCGCGCCTGCTGGAAGACTTGCCGACCCTGGGCATCTGCCTGGGCGCGCAGCTGATGGCGGCCGCGCTGCATGCGCGCGTCTATCCCGGCACCTCCGGCAAGGAGATCGGCTGGAGCCCGTTGCGCGCCGGGCGGGATGTCGGCGAGCTGCCCTGGTTCAGCCAGCTGGTGGGACAGGAGACGCGCGTGCTGCACTGGCACGGCGACACCTTCGACCTGCCCCACGGCGCGCGCCACCTGGCTTCCTCCGAGATGTATCCGAACCAGGCCTTCGCCTGGGGCGAGAACTGCCTGGCGCTGCAATTCCATCTGGAGTTCGACGTGCGCATGGTGGAGCGCTGGCTGATCGGCCACGCCCATGAGATCGCGCATACGCGCAACATCAGCCTGGCCGGCCTGCGCGCCGACGCCGAGCAATACGGCCGCTCCTTCGAGGCGGCCTCGCAGCACTTCTGGCAGGGCTGGCTGCGCAGCCTGGATGGCGGGAAAACGGAAACGAGAAGGGACATGCGGCGCACGGCCTGACGTTCGCCAGGCCGCGCGCCGAAGGGAGGCTCAGGCCGACGGCGTCAGCTGCAGGGGTTGCGGTGTGATGTCGCGCGCGCGGCGCGGCGCGCCGGTGAGGCCGGGGGCGCCTGACGGCTGGCCGAGGCTGAACTTGCGTCCCGCCTCCGCCAGTTTTTGCGCCTGCCCGCGCAGCATGTCGGAGGTGGCGGTGGCCTGCTCCACCAGGGCCGCGTTTTGCTGCGTGGCGTCGTCGATCTCGGTGACGGCGCGGCTGATCTGCTCGATGCCCGAACTCTGTTCGCGGCTGGCCACCGAGATCTCGCCCATGATGTCGGTCACGCGCTTGATGCTCTCCACCACGTCGCCCATGGTGGCGCCGGCTTCGTTGACCAGCTTGCTGCCGGCGTCCACCCGGCCCACCGAATCGTCGATCAGTTGCTTGATCTCCTTGGCCGCAGCCGCCGAGCGCTGCGCCAGCGAGCGCACCTCGGAGGCCACCACCGCGAAGCCGCGGCCCTGCTCGCCGGCGCGCGCCGCTTCCACCGCGGCGTTCAGGGCCAGGATATTGGTCTGGAAGGCGATGCCGTCGATCACGCTGATAATGTCGACGATCTTGTTGGACGACTGGTTGATCTCGCTCATCGTCTGCACCACCTGCGACACCACCCCGCTGCCCTTCTTCGCCACGTCCGAGGCGTCCATCGCCAGCTGGTTGGCCTGGTGCGCGTTCTCGGCGTTCTGCTTCACGGTCGAGGTCAGCTCCTCGATCGAGGCGGCGGTCTCCTCCAGCGAACCGGCCTGCTGCTCGGTGCGCGAAGACAGGTCGAAGTTGCCCGAGGCGATCTCGCCGGCGGCCGTGGTGATCGATTCGGTGCCGACCTGCACCTCGCTGACGATGACGCGCAGCGAATCGTTCATCTCATGCAGGGCCACCATCAGCTCGGCGATCTCGTCGCGGCCGGTGCGTTCGATATTGGCCGACAAGTCCCCTGCCGCCACCATCCTCGCCACGTCCAGCGCCCGCTTCAGCGGACGGGTGATGCTGCGCGAGATGACCACCACCGACAGCACGCCGATGGCCACCAGCAGCACGCCCAGCAGCACCATCAGCTGGATGCTGCGCTCGCTGCTGGCGTCGATGCCGGCGGCCAGCTGGTCGATCGACTTGCGCTGCATCGCCAGCAGGTTGTTGACCTGCGCGCCGTAGGCCTTGGCGGCGGGATCGAAGACTTCCTTGTAGGCCTTCTCGGAGGCGGCGGCGTCGCCGCTCTTGCGGGTGTTCATCACCAGCTCCTTGGCCGCCTGGTACTTCTTGCGCGCCTCGATGATGACCGCCATCAGCGCCTTCTCTTCATCCGAGGACAGCAGCGGCTCGATCTTCTTGATGACCGCGCTGCCGTTCTTGACGCTCTGCTCGATGTCTTCCTTGAAGGTGTTGGAGAGTTCGGCGTCGCTGCTGCGCGCGATCATCGAGGTGCGCACCACCGCCGAATAGGTCAGGACGAACCAGTCCGACACCAGCCGCTCCTTGGCCAGCGGGATTTCCATCATCTGGCGGGTGGCGTCGGCGTTGCGCCTGGCGCTGTAGAGCGCCATCGAGGTGGACAGGATGGCCAGCACCAGCACGATGGCGAAGCCGACGGTGAGGCGGTTGGAGATCCGCATGTTGGAAAGGATGTTCATGGTGTGTGCCGATCAAATGGGCTTGCGCCGCAGGTCTCAGGAATATTGTTGTTCGTTGTTATTGGACATCGCCGGCTATGACGTGCTGACCGGATCGCGGTGGCTTGACGGCATCGGGTGCCAGTTGAGATTACTGGCTTTTGCGGATGGCGGGAATAGGTGCTTGCCGCAAGCGGCATGAATGGCGCGCTTGCCTGCCGGCATGTGGCGGGGTCGCCACGCATGGCGCGCCTGCCGGGGCCGGCAGGCGTTCAAGTCTCATCAAACCTCTCATCGAAGATCCCGGCGGATGAGAGGCGGCGCTGTCTTCAGTGCCGCGGCGCAAGTCGGGCGCGGCCGGCCATGACCTGCGCCAGCGCGCGCACGCCGGCGGCGAAGTCGTCCAGCTCCATCGCCTCGTCGGGATTGTGGCTGCCGTTGCCGTTGCGCACGAACAGCATCGCCGTCGGGATGCCCTGGTTGGCAAACAGCGCGGCATCGTGACCGGCGCCGCTGGGCAGGCGGCGGTGCGTGAGCCGCATGTCCTGCGCCGCGGCTTGCAGTTCATCCTGCAGGACGGCATCCATCTGCGCCGGCTGGCTGCCGGTGCGCTCGCCCAGTTCGAAGCGCACGCCGTGCTTCTCCTCGGCTGCCGCCACCGCGGCCAGCAAATGGCGCTCCATCTCCTGCAGGCTGGCGGTGCTGCGCGACCGGATATCGACGCCGAAGCTGGCCAGGCCGGCGACCTTGCTGATGTCGGCCTGCTGCGCATCGGTATAGACCTGGCCGAAGGTCAGCGTCAGCTCCTGGCCCGCGCGCTCCATCGCGGCCCAATCCTGCTGCAGCCGCGCGATCACTTCGGCCAGCGCCGCCACCGCGTCGCGCCGATGGCTGCGCGGCGTCGCGCCCGAATGCGCGTAGTCGCCCAGCACGCGCGCGTGGCGGTAGCGCAGGCTGCCGCAGATGCCGGTGACCACGCCCACCTGCTCGCCGGCCTCCACCAGCACCGGTCCCTGCTCGATGTGCAGCTCCAGGAAGCAGGCGATGCGCGCCGGCGCGAGGTGCGCCTCGCCGGCGGCGATGCCGGCCGGGCGGCCGCCGCATTCGGCGAGGTGCTCGCGCAGGCTGCGCCGCGTGTCCAGGCGCAGGATCTCCAGCGCCTCGGCCGGCAGCAAGCCGAAGGCCGACTTGCTGCCGATATACGAGACCGGGAACCAGGCGCTCTCCTCCGCGCGTACGCCCATCACCGTCACGTCGCACTGCGGCTGCGCGCCGGCGGCGATCCAGCCGGCCAGCACCGCCAGGCCGGCCACCACGCCGGCGGCGCCGTCGTAGTTGCCGCCGCGCGGCACCGAATCGAGGTGCGAGCCGGTCATCACCGCCGGCGCCTCGCGCTTGCGCCCGGGCAGGGTCAGGTAGAGATTGAGCGCGGCGTCGGTCGTCACTTCCAGGCCCAATCGATGCGCCGTCTGCGCCATCAGCTGATGCGCGCGCTGCTCGCCGGCGCCGTAGGTGTCGCGCGTGATGCCGTGGGCGACGCCGTGCAGCTCGTCGCTGTCGCGGCGCAGCTGTTCGAACAGCGCGCGCGCCAGTTGCAGATCGGGTTCGATGGCCGCGGCCGGGGTGTTGGTACGCATGCTTGCTTCCGTTGTGAGGGTGGGGCTGCGCTCATTTTGCCTCAGAACGCGGCCGGTCTTTCGTGCATGCAAACCGCTAGCAATAGTCATGCCCCAGGGCAATCGCGAGGGCGACAATGTCCGACGGACGATGCCGCAACACCGGCCGATGCGTCGCATGGACGCCGCATTTGCGGCATCCGCGAAGCCGAAAATCAGGGCTTGTCCGACATAGCCCGGACGCGCCCTTGCCTATAGTGGCTACACGGATTGCCGGCACGCCGGTCTTCCTGTTTTTCATTTGACGCCAAGGAGGTAGAACATGAACACCAACAAGATGAAAGCGCGCCACATCCTGATCCCGTCCCTGCTGATGGCCCTGGCCGGCGGCGCAATGGCGCAGAGCGCCCCCGCCACGAGCGCCTCGGGCGTTCCTTCCAACGACCCGTTCGTCCAGAAGCGCCAGGCCGACGCCGACGCCAAGGCCGACTACAAGGCGCAGAAGAAGGCGGCCAAGGCCGATTACAAGGCCGACCGCAAGGCGGCGAAGAAGGATCTCAAGCAGGAAAAGGCCGACTCCACCGCCCAACGCAACGAGCAGTTGGCCAACTCGCCGCTGCCCAAGCCGGGTTCGCCGTAAGGCAATGACGTATCGCACGGACGCCCTTCGAGCGTCCAAGAGGAAAGCCGGATATGCATCCGGCTTTTTTCATGTCCATCTCCAGCGCCTCAATTGCGCCCCTGTCGCCACAGCTTGCGCGCCAGCCATCCCGCCGCGGCGACCTGCAGCAGCATGAATCCCGCCACCGCGTTCCATCCCGCGTGCTCCCAGAACCAGCCGCCCACCGAGCCCAGGATGCTGCCGCCGAGGTAGTAGGCCAGCAGGTAAAGCGAGGCGGCGTGGCCGCGGCCGGTCGATGTCATGCGGCCGACCCAGCTGCTGGCCGCCGAGTGCGTGGTGAAGAAGCCGATGGTCAGGCACACGATGCCCAGGATCACCAGCGCCAGCGCCGAGGTGCAGGTGAGGAACAGGCCGATGCAGGAGATGGCGATGCCGGCCGTCACCAGCGGCGCGCGGCCGAAGCGGTCGGCCAGCGCGCCGGCCCATGAGGAGGAGACGATACCGAAGATGTAGGCGCTGAAGATCAGCCCGGTGGCCGTGGCCGACAGCGAGAAGGGCGCGCCCATCAGGCGAAAGCCCGCATAGTTGTACGAGGTGGCGAAGATGCCCATGGCCAGCGCGCCGATGCCGAACACCAGCGGCAGCCGGCCGTGCGCCAGGTGGCCACGCCACAGCGCGATGTGATCGCGCATCCGCATCGCGCCGTTACGCACGAAGTTGCGCGACTTGGGCAGCAGCAGCACGAAGGCCGCCGCCAGCGCCAGGTCGAACACGCCGATGGCCAGCATGGCGCCGCGCCAGCCGAAGGACTCGGCCATCATGCTCATGGCGACCCGGCCCATCATGCCGCCGAAGGCGTTGCCGCTGACGTACAGCCCCATCGAGAAACCCAGCCCGGCCGGGTCGATTTCTTCCGCCAGGTAGGCCATGGCCACCGCCGGCACGCCGCCCAGCGCAAAGCCTTCCAGCGCGCGCGCCGCCAGGATCATGTGCCAGCCGGGCGCGACCGCCGCGAGCAGGTTGCAGCAGGCGGCCACCGCCATCGAGGCGAACATCAGCTCCTTGCGCCCGTAGCGTTCCGAGACGATACCGGCCAGCGCGATCGATAGCGCCAGCAGGGCGGTCGACAGCGACAGCGCCAGCGAGGCGCCGGCGGCGCCGACATGGAATTCGCGGGCGAACTCGGGCAGCAGCGGCTGCACGCAGTACAGCAGCGAGAAGGTGGCGAAACCCGAGCAGAACAGGGCCAGCGCGATGCGGCGATAGGCGGCCGAGCCGCGCACGGCGCCTTGCGCGGGTGTGGGCCTGGCGGCAGGGGAGGCCGGCGGCTGGAGCGCCTTGGCCGGTTCGGAGAGGGACTGCATGAGGGATTTCCTTGCCGGCGCGAGGCATCGGGGCGCCGTTCTGTTGCGATGCCGCCAGTCTGGAAGAATTCAGTTATATTGTCCAATATATGAAACTGCCTGTTTCCATCTACAAAACAGATATCACATGGAACTCCGCCACCTCCGCTATTTCCTGGCCGTCGCCGACCAGCTGAGTTTCACCCGCGCCGCGGGGAAGGTCGGCATCGGCCAGCCGCCGCTGTCGATGCAGATCAAGGCGCTGGAGCAGGAGGTGGGCGCGCCGCTGTTCGTGCGCGCCTCGCACGGGGTGGCGCTGTCGGAGGTGGGGCGGGTGTTCCTGCCGCACGCGCAAAAGGCCGTGGCCGCCGCCGAGCAGGCGCTGCGCGCGGCGCAGCAGGCCGCCAGCGGCGAGGTAGGGCTGCTGCGCATGGGCTTCACCTCGTCGGCGGTATTCCATCCGCTGGTGTCGCATTCGCTGCAGCAATTCCGCGAGCGCCATCCCAAGCTGGAGATCTCGCTCAGCGAGGGCATCACCGAGCAATTGCTGGCCGATATCGCGGCGTCGCAGCTCGACGCCGCCTTCGTGCGCATCGTCACCACGCCGTCCGATGAACTGGGTGTGGTGGAGCTGCCGGCCGAGAAGCTCAAGGTGGCGCTGCCGCGCACGCATCCGCTGGCGCGCCGCAAGTCGCTGCGGCTGCAAGACCTGGCGTCGGAGAATTTCATCATGGTCCCGCGCGGCAAGGGCTCCGCGCTGTATGACGAGATCTTCAGCGCCTGCCAGGCGGCCGGCTTCGATCCGCAGGTGATCCAGCTGGCGCCGCAGCTGACCTCGGCGATCAACCTGGTGGCGGCGGGGCTGGGGATTTCCATCGTGCCCGAGGCGATCGAGCAGGTGCAGCTGGCGCAGGTGCGCTATATCGAGATCCGGGAGCCGGCGCCGCGCGCCCAGCTGTCGCTGGCGTATCACCCGCAGTCGATCGCGGCCGCGCGTTTTGCCGCGCACCTGCGGCGTTCGCTGCGGCGCGCGGGCGGAGGATCCGACAAGGAATGAGGGGGCAGGCCCGGGCGAGCGCGATCAGCGCGTCTTGAACTGGTCCAGCACCGAGTTGGCCTGTTCCAGGAAGGCCGCCGGATATTCCTCGACCAGCCGCTCCAGCGCCGGCAGCATGCGCTCCAGCGCGATGGTCAGGGCGATGTCGCTGATCTCCTCGCCCCACAGCACCTTCTGCACGAAGGCGGCGGGGCCGATCTCGGAGATCAGGCGCATGCTCATCTGGCGTTCCAGGGTGTCGGTGCGCGGACCGAACACATCCTCGAAGATCCGGACAATGGCTTCCTCCAGCTTGCGGCGGAAGCTCTCCACATCATCGAACAGGGTTTGCGGATCGGCAGGCGCCGGCATCTGGCCGCGCTCGATCAGGTCGCGCGCTTCTTCGGCCATGCGGCTCAGTTCCTGCACGTGCAGCGTCAGCGCGCTGATCTCGTCGATCAGCGTGCGCAATGGCAATTGCGGCATCTCGGATTCGGCGGAACCCGCTGGTGATGAATTCATCTTGTTGTTGTGCTCAGGCAGACGGCCGGGCTCTTGCTATGCCTGCGCCCGCGCGGCCTGGTTGACCCAATCATGCCGGCGCAACCGTTTCCCTGACGACTGCGCCACCCCTCGGTCCATGCCGGTTTGCCGCGTTTCCCGCGCGGCAGCAGCGATTTCCCGATCCCTGATAATAATTTCCGTATGGAAATCAGGCGAAGTATAGTGCGGTGCAATAGATTCCGCATGAAAATTTTCGAGTATTCAGCGCAGATACGACAACGATGGCATCCATTATTGCCTGATTATCAAAAGAATGGCCCACCATTGCGTCTTTTTTCGCCGTTGGCCGCGCCCAGTTCCTCGATCTGGAACATATCCGAAAACTCGCAGCATTCCTGCGCCAGCATCAGGATGGAGGAGATGAAACTGCTCTTGCGCTCGCTGCGGTAGAGCGCGACGTAGGGCACGTCGGGCAGCCTGGGCGTGGTCTCGACGATCTCCAGCGTGCCGCTCTCGATCAGCGGGCGCAGCGGTTTGTAGGGCAGGTAGCTCACCCCCATGCCCGATACCGTCAGCCCGATCAGCGCCACCACGCTGCTGCAGGACAGCGAGTGGCTGGGGAAGATCGATTGCGACTTGATCCAGCGATCGTAGATGATGCCGGTGCCGGACTTGTTGCCCTGGGTGAGGATGGTGTGCGAGGCCAGCTCGTGCATGCGCAGGGGCCGGCGGCGCTCGCCGATCAGGCCCGGGCGCGCCAGCCATACGCTCTTCACCGCGGCCAGGGGCAGCGCCGACAGGCCGGGCTCGGCGAAGGCATCGGGCACGATGATGGCGTCCATCTCGTCGTTGAGGAGCTTGTCGCGCAGGTTTGCGCTCAGGTCCACGTCCGGCTCGATCACCACCCGCGGATAGTGCTGGTGAATACGCCGCACCAGCCGCGGCAGCCAGGTCATCGCCGTCAGTTCGGTGACGCCGATGCGCAGCCGGCGTTCGATCACTTCGGGCTTGCTGAACTGCTCGATGGCGATGTCGCGCTGCTCCAGCAGGCGCCGCGCGATCAGCAGCATCTCTTCGCCCTTTTCGGTCAGGCGCGCCTGGCGCTGCTCGCGGTCGAACAGCGGCGTGTCGAAACTGGCTTCCAGCTCCTTGATGCGCTTGGAGACCGCGGACTGCGTGGTGTTGAGCTTGCGCGCCGCCGGCGCGAAGCCGCCGAGGGTGGCGATCCAGTAGAGGGCTTCGAGTTGCTTGAACGAGAACATGGGGTTTCCTGGTGGGCCGCCTTGCGCCGCGGCCGATGGCGCATTGTAGAGCAAGGCGCGCGGGCGACCCGCGCGCGCCGCGGCATATTGCCGCAGAGGCCGCATCGGGGCCGGGCGCGGCGGCGGGTAGCCTTATATAATGAGAATGCTTATCGATACCTCGTCTCGACCTCATCTTCCATCTCTCCATCGCCCCATTTCTCGTATGCGACTGACCGAACTAGCCAAGGGCGCCTGCGCCATTGTTGACCATGTTGCCGACCTTCATGCCGCCGACGCGGTGGCGGGGCGCTTGCGCGACCTTGGCTTCGTCGACGGCGAACCGGTGCGCATCGTCGCCGCGGCGCCCTGGGGCGCCGATCCCATCCTGGTGCAGATCGGCTCGACCCGCTTCGCGCTGCGCCGCGCCGAGGCCGAGCGCGTGCGCTTGCGGGCGGGGGAGGCGCAATGAGCGGGGCGCTCAACATCGCCCTGGTGGGCAACCCGAACTGCGGCAAGACCGCGCTGTTCAACCAGTTGACCGGGGCGCGCCAGAAGGTGGCCAACTATGCCGGCGTCACCGTCGAGCGCAAGTCCGGCAGCTTCACCGCGCCGTCCGGCCGCGCGGTGCGCGTGGTCGACCTGCCCGGCGCCTACAGCCTGCAGTCGGTCAGCCCCGACGAGCGCGTCACGCAGGCGGTGCTGGAGGGCCGCTATCCGGGCGAGGCGGCGCCCGACCTGATCGTGTGCGTGGCCGACGCCACCAACCTGCGCCTGCACCTGCGCTTCGTGCTCGAGGTGCGGCGCATGGGGCGGCCCATGGTGCTGGCGCTGAACATGATGGATGCCGCCGCGCGCCGCGGCATCACGGTCGACGTCGCCGCGCTCGCGCAGCGCCTGGGCATGCCGGTGATCCAGACCATCGCCGTCAAGAGCGGCGGCGCGCGCGCCCTGGTCGAGGCGATCGATGTCGCCGCGCCGCCGCCGCCGGGCAATGCCGGCGGCGCCGACGACCTGCACGCCGAGGTGCGCGCGATCCTGGCCGCCACCGTGGTGATGCCGCGCGCCACCGACCGCCGCGACGACGCGCTGGATCGCATCGCCCTGCACCCGGTGCTGGGCGTGGCCTTGCTGGCGCTGGTGATGTTCCTGGTGTTCCAGGCCGTGTACGCGATCGGCAAGCCGCTGACCGACGCCATCGCCGATGGCTTCGGCACGCTGGCCGGGCTGGCCGGCGCATGGCTGCCGGAGGGGCCGCTGCGCGGGCTGGTGTCGGACGGGCTGCTGTCCGGCCTGGGCACGGTGCTGGGTTTCCTGCCGCAGATCCTGGTGCTGTTCTTCTTCATCCTGGTGCTGGAAGAATCCGGCTACCTGCCGCGCGCGGCCTTCCTGCTGGATCGCCTGATGGTGTCGGTCGGCCTCTCCGGGCGCTCCTTCATCCCGCTGCTTTCCAGCTTCGCCTGCGCCATCCCCGGCATCATGGGCACGCGCAGCATCACCGATCCGCGCGACCGCCTGGCCACCATCCTGGTGGCGCCGCTGATGACCTGCTCGGCGCGGCTGCCGGTGTATGCGCTGCTGATCGGCGCCTTCATCCCGCAGCGCGCGGTGCTGGGCATCTTCAACCTGCAGGGCGTGGCGCTGTTCTGCCTGTACGCGGCAGGCATCGGCGCGGCCATGTTCGTGGCCTGGGTCGCCAAGCGCATCCGCCGCAGCCAGCAGGAACGCGCGCTGCTGATGGAGCTGCCGTCCTATCGCGTGCCCAGGTTGCGCGACATCGGCATCGGCCTGTGGGAGCGCGGCAGCATCTTCCTGAAGCGCCTGACCGGCGTGATGCTGGCGCTGACCGTGCTGATGTGGGCCATCTGCACCTTCCCCTCGCCGCCGGCCGGCGCCACCGAAGCGGCGATCGATTATTCGCTGGCCGGCGCCATCGGCCACGCCCTGCAATACGTGTTCGCGCCGCTGGGCTTCAACTGGCAGATCAGCCTGTCGCTGATCCCCGCCTTCGCCGCGCGCGAAACCGCGGTGGCCACGCTGGCCACCGTGTACTCGGTCGCCGGCGACGAGGGCGCGGGCCTGCAGCAGGCGCTGGCCGCGCATATCTCGCTGGCCAGCGCGCTGTCGCTGATGGTGTGGTTCGCCTTCGCGCCGCAATGCATGTCGACCCTGGCCATCATCCGCCGCGAGACGCAGTCCTGGCGCCTGGTGGCGCTGTCCTTCGGCTACATGTTCGTGCTGGCGTACGTGGCCTCGTTCATCACTTACCGCGTGGCGGGGTGGCTGGCATGAGCGCGCTGTGGTGGCAATACGCGGTGATCGCGACGCTGGTGGCGGCCAGCCTGCTGTACATGCTGCGCAAGCTGGCGCCATCGGCCGCATGGCGCTGGCAGGCGCATTTCGCGGCGTGGCTGCTGCACCGCCGTTCGACACGCTGGCAGGCGCTGGGACGCCACCTGCTGCCGCCGCCCAGCGCGGGCGGTTGCGGCGGGGGAGCCTGCGATGGTTGCGGCGACTCCGGCGACGCCATGCCGCCGGCGGAGCAGAAAATCACCTTCCATCGTCGCCGCTGAACGGCGCGCCCGCCGCCCCGCCGGCCTTCGTCATTGGCCGGATCTCCCCTTTTCACACCCTTCTTCGCCTGCGCCGCAGGAACGCCCTCCCGCTGTGCGGGAGCGAGCGCACCGCCTCGGGGCAAGGCGTTAATTCATTCCAAAAAACGATTTATAAAGATAATTAAATATCGCTTTTTTTAGCGTTTCATCGCTCCTATGATGCGGCCATCACTAATTACAAACGCATCGAGGAGATCAACATGGCGGCCCCTGCCCCCACTGTTTCCACTGTTTCCGTTCCGCCTTTCCAGATCAATCCCGTCCACGCGCCGGCCGCGGCCGACGTCATCGCCGCGCTGCAGGACATCGTGGTCTCGCACCTCTCCGACAATCTGCAGCGCCTGTGCGGCATGGGCGGCCTGCGCCGCATCCACGGCAGCAAGAAGCTGGTCGGCACCGCCGTCACGGTCAAGACCCGTCCCGGCGACAACCTGCTGATCTACAAGGCCCTGATGATGATGCAGCCGGGCCACGTGCTGGTGGTCGACGGCGGCGGCGAGGCCAGCAATGCGCTGGTGGGTGAACTGATCATGCTGTACGCGCAGCAGCGCGGCTGCGCCGGTTTCGTGCTGGACGCCGCGGTGCGCGACACCGCGGCGTTCGCCGAGGCTGACTTCCCGTGCTACGCGCGCTCGGTGTCGCATCGCGGTCCCTACAAGAACGGCCCCGGCCACATCAACGTGCCGGTCGCCATCGGCGGCCAGGTGGTCAGCCCGGGCGACATCGTGGTCGGCGACGAAGACGGCCTGGTCTCGTTCCCGCAGGCGCAGGCCGAGTCGCTGATCGCCGCGGCGCGCAAGACCCAGTCCTACGAGGACGCGATCAAGGCCGAGATCGCCAACGGCCGCGTCGAGCAGGAGTGGCTCGCGCGCGTGCTCTCGCCGTTCGGCCTGTAACGCGGCGCCCGTCCTTTCACCTTTCCGGAGCTAGCATTGGAATCCCGACTCGCCCACCGGCTTGACAGCGTCAAGCCCTCGCCCAGCATGGCCGCCAAGGCTCGCGTCGACGCCTTGCGCGCCGAAGGCCGCAGCATCGTCGACTTCAGCATCGGCGAGCCAGACTTCCCCACGCCGCCGCACATCGTGGCCGCCGGCGTGGCCGCCCTGAACGCCGGCCAGACGCGCTACACCGCGGCCACCGGTACGCCGGCGCTGCGCCGCGCCATCGCCGCCAAGCTGGAGCGCGAGAACTCGCTTTCGTATGCGATCGAGCAGATCGTGGTCGGCATCG
Source organism: Herbaspirillum sp. WKF16 (assembly GCF_028993615.1). Taxonomy (NCBI): domain Bacteria; kingdom Pseudomonadati; phylum Pseudomonadota; class Betaproteobacteria; order Burkholderiales; family Oxalobacteraceae; genus Herbaspirillum; species Herbaspirillum sp. WKF16. Next base: position 98,518 of record NZ_CP118632.1, read on the forward strand.
GCGCCAAGCACATCATTTACAATGCGTTCGCCGCGACGCTCAACACCGGCGACGAGGTGATCATCCCGACGCCGTTCTGGGTGTCCTATCCGGACATGGTGGCGCTCAACGGCGGCACGCCGGTGATCGTCGCGTGCGACGAAAGCGCCGGCTTCAAGCTGACCGCCGCCGCGCTCGAGCGCAGCATCACGCCGCGCACCCGCTGGCTGGTGCTCAATACGCCCAACAATCCCAGCGGCGCGGTTTATTCCGCAGCCGAACTGAAGGCCTTGTGCGAGGTGCTGATGCGTCATCCGCAGGTGTGGGTGATGACCGACGAGATCTATGAGCATTTCGTCTATCGCGGCGCGCGGCACGTGTCTCCGCTGCAGGTCGAGCCGGCGCTGGCCGAACGCACGCTGGTGATCAACGGCGTCTCCAAGGCCTATGCCATGACCGGCTGGCGCATCGGCTACGGCGCCGGACCGCTGCCGTTGATGAAGGCGATCGCGCTGCTGATCACGCAAAGCACCACCTGCGCCTCCGGCGCCAGCCAGGCGGCGGCGGTGGAGGCCTTGTCCGGTCCCCAGCAATGCGTGGCCGAGGGCGCGGCGCTGTTCGCGCAGCGCAGCGAGCGCATCGTCGCGCTGGTCAACGCCATCGACGGCATCCGCTGCCTGGCGCCGGACGGCGCCTTCTACATCTTCCCGGGCGTGCAAGGCCTGCTGGGCCGCCTCACGCCGCAGGGCAAGACGCTCGGCAATGACGTCGACGTCATGATGTACCTGCTGGAGCAGGCCGGCGTAGCCACCATCGACGGCACGTCCTATGGGCAACCGGGCCACCTGCGCATCTCCTTCGCCACCTCGATGGAGCAGATCGAAGAGGGGTGCGCGCGCATCGCCGAGGCGGTGGCGGCGCTGAAGCAAGAAGCATAAGCAGCAACCGCGCCGGCCTCCGGGCCGGCAACGAAAACCGGCCATGGGACAAGGCCGTGACCAAACCGGGACGCCCTTCGGCGTTCCACCTTACAGGAGAGGGTTCATGACGCAACTTAAGAAAACCATTCTGGCCGCGGCGCTGCTGGCCGCAAGCTTCTCGGCCGCCGCCGACCAGCTGGCCGACATCAAGCAGAAGGGCACCCTGGTATGCGGCACGCTGGGCACCGCCGAGCCGTTCAGTTTCCCCAATGCGCAGACGCGCGAGATCCAGGGTTACGACGTGGACTTCTGTAAGGCCATCGCCAAGAACCTGGGCGTGAAGCTGGAGCTGAAGATGATCTCGGTGGCCGCGCGCATTCCCGAGTTGCAGCAGAACCGCGTCGACATCGTGATCGCCAACCTCGGCTGGACGGCCGAGCGCGCCGAGCAGATCGCCTACTCCGACGCCTACTACGCCAGCCCGCAGAAGGTCGCGGTGAAGCGCTCCTCGGGCTACAAGTCGCCTTCCGAACTGGGCGGCAAGCGCGTCTCCGCAACCAAGGGCTCGACCTCGGAGCTGGCCGTGCGCAAGGCCATCCCGAGCGCCTCGGTGACCACCTTCCAGGATCCGCCGGCCGCCTTCCTGGCCATGCAGCAGGGCAAGGTCGAAGGCTTCGCCGTCTCCGAGCTGATGCTCTCGAAGTTCCAGGCCCAGGTCGAAAGCAGCTCGCCGATCGACATCCTGAACCCGCCGCTGATCAACGAACTGTGGGGCGTGGGCATGCGCAAGGAAGAAGCCGGCCTGATCAAGCAGGTCAACGCCACGCTGGAAGGCATGGAAAAATCCGGCGAAGCGCAGCAGGTCTTCGACAAGTGGTTCGGCTCCTCGACCCAGTACAAGCTCAAGCGCGATTTCAGGATCGAGCCGATCAAGGGCTGACGCCGGCCTGTATCGCGCCGATACCGACGGGGGCGCGCGCCGCTCCCCGAGACGCATCACCGGACCGCGCCACGCGGTCCCGCAGGCGCCGGACCGGGGGAGGTCCGGCGCCTGCGCATTGCAGGAGTACTCCATGAAACTGGATTTTTCGGTGCTGCTGCGGGAAGACTACCCGCGCATGATCATCGAGGGCGTGATCACCATGCTCAAGCTGACCGCCTATTCCTGGCTGCTGGCCATGGCGGTGGGCATCGTGCTGGCGGTGGTCCGCATGACCAACAACCGGGTGGCCGGCGGCGTCGTCGCCGGCTATGTCGAATACCACCAGAACGTGCCCATGCTGGTGCAGATCTTCCTCTGGTACTTCGGCGTGCCGACCCTGCTGCCGGATTCCGTGCAGCTGTGGTTCAACATGCACCGCAGCGATTTCCTGTTCGCCGCCATCGCCGTCGGCCTGGCCATGGGCGCCTACATGTCGGAGGGCCTGCGCGCCGGCATCCGCTCGATCCCGCGTTCGCAGATGGAGGCGGCCCGCGCGCTCGGGCTGTCCTATCTCAAGGCCTCGCGCCTGATCATCCTGCCGCAGGCGTTGCGCCTGGCGCTGCCCACGCTGGTGAGCTACAGCGTGCTGCTGTTCAAGAACACCAGCCTGGCGATGGTGATCGGCGTGGCCGAGCTGACCTACGCCACGCGCGAGATCGAAAGCCAGTCCTTCCACACCGTGGAAATCTACCTGGTCTCGACCATGATCTACCTCGGCATCTCGCTGCTGATCATGGCCGCCGGCGCGGCGCTGGAAAGCCGCTACCGCATCAAGACGCGCTGAGGGGGACGCCATGAACGACATCTACGACATCATCCGCGACAACTGGATCCTGCTGCTGGTGGGCCAGTATCCACACGGCCCGCTGGGCGGGCTGGCGATCACCCTGATCCTCTCCGTGCTGGGCCTGATCCTGGCGTTTCCGGTCAGCGTGCTGCTGGCGCTGGGACGCGTCTCGCCGCTGCGCGTGTTCCGGCTGCCGGCCACCGTGATCGTGTACCTCGCCCGCGGCGTGCCGCTGGTGATGTTCATCTTCTGGGTCTATTTCTTCGTGCCGCCGCTGATCGGGCGCACGGTGTCCGGCTTCACCACCATGCTCATCACGCTGGTGATCTACGAGGCGGCCTACCTCGCCGAAGTGATCCGCGCCGGCATCGAGGGCTTGCCGCGCGGCCAGGTGGAGGCCTCGCGCGCGCTGGGCATGAGCTACCTGCAGACCATGTTCAAGGTGGCGCTGCCGCAGGCGCTCTACAACATGCTGCCGGCGATGATCAGCCAGTTCGTCTCCAACATCAAGGAGACCTCGCTGGGCTACGTGATCAGCGTCAACGAACTGACCTTCGCCGCCAACCAGATCAACAGCATGCTGCTGACCAAGCCGTTCCCGGTCTTCATCCTGCTGGCCCTGATCTATTTCGTGCTGTGCTTCATGTTGACGCGCATGGCGCGCGCACTGGAGAAGCGCATCGCCGCCAAGCGCGCGGCCAACCCCGTGAACCCGGCGGCGCAGGCGGCGCCCCCGGTTGCGGCCTGAACCAACGAGGAGCAACGCATGATGGCGAGCAACAACCGGTCCGCAAGCGCGCCGGCCATGATTTCATTCGAGGACGTCAACAAGTGGTACGGCAGTTACCATGCGCTGGCCGAAGTCGGCGCCGAGGTTGCCAAGGGCGAGGTGGTGGTGATCTGCGGGCCGTCCGGCTCGGGCAAGTCGACCCTGATCCGTACCGTCAACCGCCTGGAAGAAATCCAGAAGGGCCGCATCGTCTTCGACGGCCAGGATATCCACGCCCCCAAGCTGGACCTGAACCATTTCCGCAGCCGCGTCGGTTTCGTGTTCCAGAGCTTCAACCTGTTCCCGCATCTCTCGGTGCTGGAGAACATCATGATGGCGCCCATCAACGTGCTCAAGAAAAAGCGCGGCGAGGCCCGCGTGCGGGCGCTGGAGCTGCTCGAGCGCGTCGGCCTGGCGGCCAAGGCCGAGGCCTATCCCGGCCAGCTGTCGGGCGGCCAGCAGCAGCGCGTGGCGATCGCCCGCGCGCTGGCCATGGACCCGCCGGCCATGCTGTTCGACGAGCCGACTTCGGCGCTCGACCCAGAGATGGTGGGCGAGGTGCTGCAGGTGATGAAGCAGTTGGCGCGCGAGGGCATGACCATGATGTGCGTCACCCATGAGATGAACTTCGCCCGCGAGGTGGCCGACCGCGTCTGGTTCATGGACCACGGCAGGCTGGTCGAGACCGGCACGCCGGAGCAGTTCTTCAGCCATCCGCAAAGCGAGCGCGCGCGCAAGTTCCTGGCCGAACTGCGCGATCACTGACGCCGCCGGCGACAAGGGGAAACGTATGAAATGGAATGATGTGCGCGTATCCGTGCGCCTGTCGGCCTGCATCGCCGGGCTGCTGGCGGCGATGCTGTCGATGGCGGCGGGCACCCAGTACGCCACGCTGCGGGCGATGGAAGCGGCCCAGGATTCGGTGCGCGACTACGACCAGCGCATCGTCACGGCGGTGCGCTGGCTGGGCGCGGCCGAGCTGACCAGCGAACGCATGGTCGGCGCGCTCAACACCTCCGACGGCGACCTCGCCATGCGTTACGAGCAGGAAGTGCAGGCCGGGCGCGAGCAAATGGCCGCGCTGGAGAAGGAGATCGCCGCGCGTGAACTGAGCGACGGCGACCGCGCCCAACTGGGCGCCATCGAAGCGGCGCGGCTGAAGCTGGCCAATGTCGCCGGCGCCGCCACCCAGCTTTCCTACAAGGGCGACATCGGCGGGGTGCAGTCCATGGTCGAGGGCGAGCTCAAGCCGGCGATCGCCGCCTACCTCGGCGCGCTGAAGAAATTCGTCGGCCTGGAAGAGCAGCAGCGCGACCAGGTGGTGGCCGACGCGGCCGAGCGCAATCGCCGGCTGGCCGGCGCCGGCCTGATCGGCGCGGCGTTGTTGCTGGCACTGGGCCTGGCGGTGGCGCGCCTGATCGCGCGTTCCATCACGCGCCCGCTGGCGCATGCGGTGGCGCAGGCAGAGCGGATCGCGCGCGGCGACCTGTCGCGCCAGGAACAGAGGGGCATGCAGCGGCGCGACGAGTTCGGCCAGCTGCAACAGGCGCTCGAACGCATGTCCGGCGGCTTGCGCACGCTGGTGGCGCAGGTGCGCGGCGGCGTGGGCTCGGTGTCGCTGGCCAGCGCGGAAATCGCCAGCGGCAACCAGGAACTGGCCCAGCGCACCGAGCAGGCGGTGGGCAACCTGCAGGTGACCGCCGCCAGCATGGAGGAATTCGCCGGCACCATCGCGCAGTCGACCGGCACCGCGCGGCAGGCCAGCCAGCTGGCGGCGCAGGCGGCGCAATCGGCCACCCGCGGCGGCGCGGTGATGGGCGAGGTGGTGCAGCGCATGGGACAGATCTCGGACGCCTCGCGCAAGATCGGGGAGATCACCGGAGTGATCGATGGCATCGCCTTCCAGACCAATATCCTGGCCTTGAATGCGGCCGTGGAAGCGGCGCGCGCCGGCGAACAGGGGCGCGGCTTCGCGGTCGTCGCCACCGAGGTGCGCACCCTGGCCCAGCGCAGCGCCACCGCCGCGCGCGAGATCAAGGAGCTGATCGCGGCCTCGGTGCAGACCGTGGACGCCGGCGGCCAACTGGTGCAGCAGGCCGGCGCCGCCATGCAGGAGATCGTCGGCGACGTGCACCGCGTGAGCGGCCTGATCGGCGAAATCACCGCCGCCGCGGCCGAGCAGAACACCGGCATCGGCCAGGTCAACGCGGCGCTGTCCGACCTGGACGCCATGACGCAGCAGAATGCCGCCCTGGTCGAGCAGGCGTCAGCCGCGGCCGAATCGCTGAGCGAGCAGGGCGCGGAACTGGCGCGGCTGGTCAGCGTGTTTGAGATCGACGAACGGGATGCCGAGCATCGCCCCGGACCGGCACCGGCAGCGCGTGCGCCGCGTCCCTCACTGGCGGCCCCGCCGGCGCCCGCCATCGGCGCCTGAGGCATTGCGGGCCGGGTTCTCCCGGCCCTTTTTTTATGCCGCCGCCTTCGCCGGCCGGGCGCGCGGCGAGGGCGCCTTCTTCACTTCCACCTGATGCGCGGCCACCGGCTTGCCGTCGCTTCCCAGCGGTTGCATGCGCGGCAAGGCGCGGCCGTTTTTCTTCTCCACCAGTGTTGAATGGCTCTCTCCGGCGGCAAACAGGTGCTGCTCGCCCCATTGCCGCAGGCCCACCACCACCGGCAGCAGCGCCTCGCCCTTCCTGGTCAGGATGTACTCCTGGTAGGCGCTGCCGTCGGAGGCGGGGACGCTGTCGAGGATGCCGGCGTCGACCAGCTTCCTGAGCCGGTCGGACAGGATGTTGCGCGCCACGCCCAGGCTGTCGCGGAACTCGCTGAAGCGGCGCAGGCCGTCGAAGGCGTCGCGCACGATCAGCAGCGCCCAGCGGTCGCCGACCAGGTCCAGAGAACGGCCGACCGGGCAGTGTTCGGCGTAGCGCGCGCGCTGATCGGCGGCGGGTTTCTTGTTGGCGGGCATGGCGGGAGCGATGTGTGGTTTTCACGCATGGTATCAAAACCTCGCGCCGGGCGCCGGTTCGGGTGAGTTGCAATTTGAAACCAAATGGATTTACACTGCGGTCCAGCCAATAGGTTTCAAATTGCAACCACATTGAAAGGCCGTCATGCCCTCCGTTCCGCCCGCTTCCCCTGCCGTATCGCAAGGTCAGGTTCGCCCCGCCGCACTCGCTCGTCCGCTGGTCCTGCTGTTTGCCATCGCCGCCGGCATCAGCGTGGCCAACGTCTACTATGCGCAGCCGCTGCTGGATGCCCTGGCGGCCGACTTCGGCATCGCCACCGCGTCGGCCGGGGTGGTGGTCACGGCCACCCAGGCCGGTTCCACCCTGGCGCTGCTACTGCTGGTGCCGCTGGGCGACCTGTTGCCGCGCCGCGCGCTGATGCTGTGGCAGGCGGCGGCGCTGGCCCTGTGCCTGCTGGCCCTGGCGGCCAGCGCATCGGTGTGGACGCTGCTGGCGGGCATGCTGGCGGCCGGCATGCTCGGCACGGCCATGACGCAGGGACTGATTTCCTACGCTGCCGCGCTGTCGGCGCCGTCGCAACGCGGCAGCGTGCTGGGCACGGTGCAGTCGGGTGTGGTGATCGGGCTGCTGCTGGCGCGGGTGGTGTCGGGCGCCCTGGCCGACCTGGGCGGCTGGCGCCTGGTCTATGTGTGTTCGGCGGCGCTGATCGCGCTGTTGGGCGCGGCCCTGGCGCGCACCTTGCCGCCCTCGCCCGCGCCGGCCGCGGTCGGCGGTTACCTGCGGCTGCTGGGCTCGATGGGCGGGCTGCTGCGCCATGACCGCGCCTTGCAGCTGCGCGGCGTGCTGGCGCTGCTGATGTTCGCCGTGCTCAACATCTTCTGGAGCGCGCTGGTGCTGCCGCTGTCGGCGCCGCCGCATTCCCTGTCGCACGGCGCCATCGGCGCCTTCGGCCTGGTCGGCGTTATCGGCGTACTGGGCGGCGCGCGCGCCGGCAGCTGGGCCGACCGCGGCCTGGCCCAGCACGCCACCGGCGCGGCGTTATTGCTGCTGGTGGCGGCATGGTGGCCGCTGTCTTTCACCGATACCAGCTTGTGGACGCTGGCCGGCGGCATCCTGGTGCTGGACATCGGCGCGCAGATGATCCACGTCACCAACCAGAGCCTGATCCTGCGTACCCGCCCGGAGGCGCACAGCCGCATGATCGGCTGCTACATGATGTTCTATGCGGTCGGCAGCGGCGCCGGCGCGCTGGCGGGGACGCACATGTACGCCTATGCAGGATGGAACGGCGTGTGCCTGTTGGGCGCCGCCGTCAGCCTGGCCGCGCTGTGCTGGTGGGCGGCTACCTTGAAGCTGATGCCGCGCCAGGTAACGGCGGCGTAAAAAAACCGGCCGCCTTGCGGCGCCGGCTTTGCTGTCCATCGCGACCCGCCGCGCATTCTCAGCCGGGCCTGCGATAGCCGCTTGCCACCCAGCGTTGCGCGCTGTCGGCGTCCAGTTTGTAGTTCGGCGCAGTCTGCACCTTGGCCAGCATGTCGCCCATCTCGTCCCATGCGCTCAGGTCGGCATAGGGGAAGTCGTCGTCCGGGATAATGTCCAGCGTGACCTTGATGCGGCCTTCGGCGGTGTCGATGGTGACGTGCTTGTGCAATTGCGCATGCAGTTGCTGTTCGCTGCGACGGACGAATTCCGACGCGGTCTTAACCAGGGTGTTGAAGGCGGATTTGTCCAGCGGCTTGGGATTCTTCTTGTCCCGGCCCATGGTCCAGGGGCCGATCAACGCCGGTTCGCGTTCGCCGTCGCGGCTCATCTCGACCGCCCAGCCGTCGTCGTCCTCGTTCTTGATCACGCGCGCTGTCCAGCCTTCGTCACGCCACAGGCGATCATCGTGGATTGCCTCGTTGTCCGGGGAAAGGGTGTCGTTGTTGCTATCGGTATCTTGCATCGTGGCTGTTGGTATTTCAAATAAAGCTAAACCGCCATCATAGGGGAATGCCGGCGGCAGGACGGGTAGCAGCAGGCAATAAATTACCTGCACGAGATGCTGCGGCCTAGTGCAGCTCTTCGGCCTCGAACCCTGCCGCGCGCAAGGCTTGCAGCACCTGCGCCAGGTGCGGCCGGCCGCGCGTCTGCAGCACCAGTTCGATATCCACGTTCTGCGCCGCCAGCAAGGTGAAGGCGCGCTGGTGGTGGACCTCGTCGATGTTGGCGCCGGCCTCGGCGACGATGCCCGTGATCTTGGCCAGGGTGCCCGGCACGTCGCGCGAGCTGACCTTGACGCGCGCCAGGCGGCCGGCGCGCACCATGCCGCGCTCGATGATGGCCGTCAGCAGCAACGGATCGATATTGCCGCCCGAGAGCACCAGGCCCACGCGCTTGCCGCGGAAGCGGTCGGGGTAGCGCACCAGCGCCGCCAGCCCGGCGGCGCCGGCGCCCTCCACCAGGGTCTTCTCGATTTCCAGCAGCATCAGCACGGCTTGCTCGATGTCGCCTTCGTCCACCAGCAGCAGGTCGTTGACCTCGCGCGCGATGACCGCGCGCGTCAGCGTGCCCGGCGTGCCGACCGCGATGCCCTCGGCGATGGTGCTGGCGCCGACCGGATGGTCGGTGCCCTTGACCGCGTTGAACATGGTGGGGAAGCGGCGCGTCTGCACGCCGACGATATCGATCTCCGGCTTGATGGCGCGCGCGGCCACCGCCATGCCGGCCAGCAGGCCGCCGCCGCCGATGGCCACTACCAGCGTGTCGAGGTCGGGCACCGCCTTGAGCATCTCCAGCGCCACCGTGCCCTGGCCGGCGATGATGGCCTCGTCGTCGTAGGGATGGACGAAGGTGAGCTTCTCTTTCTCCGCCAGTTCGTAGGCGTGGGCGCGCGCCGCTTCCAGCGTGTCGCCGTGCAGCACGACGTTGGCGCCGAAGCCGCGCGTGCGCTCGATCTTCACGCCCGGCGTGAAGCGCGGCATGACGATGGTGGCCGCCAGGCCCAGGCGCTGCGCGTGGTAAGCCACGCCCTGGGCATGGTTGCCGGCCGACATGGCGACCACGCCGCGGCTGCCGTCGGGACTGGCGGCGACGTCGACCATCTTGTTGCAGGCGCCGCGCTCCTTGAAGGAGGCGGTGAACTGCAGGTTCTCGAACTTGAGGAATACCTGGGCGCCGACGATCTGCGACAGCGTGCGCGACTCCACGCAGGGCGTCTCCAGGATCTGGCCTTGCAGCCGGCGGGCGGCTGCTTCGATGTCATTGAGTGTAGTCATGCAAGGATTGTAGAGGCATTGCGCCATTTTGTAGCGTATCCCTCATCCGACCCGGCCGGATGACGCAAAAGCAATGCCGGTATGCGCCGGGTTTGCATTCATCGAAAAATCCATCCATTAATTTGTGCCGGCTATCGCGAGCCGCAGCCGGATAGCGCTCCGCTCGTGGCGCGGCACGCAGCGCCCGGGCTGCCGCCGTATCAAATCGACAATTAGAGCCCCTGTATGCGCATCGCGCCGCCGATTGAAAAATTCTCTCGCCGGCGCCATTGCAGTCCGGCTACGGGACGACTAGAGTGAACTTTCCGTCGCACCGCAGCCTGAGATTTCCCGCCGAAGTGGAAAGCGACACCCGGGCCCGTCGGTTCCCCGCCCACGCAAGCCTCCCGCTAGCAGCAATCAAACCAGCTTCTGCCGTTCTCACCAAAGGAGACACTAATGAGCATTGCAACCCGGCATCCGGATGTCAGGCCATCCCCGCCACCGCCGTTCGCGCCGCCGTCCGGCCAGCGCGCTACCCGTTATGAGCATCGCAATTCGCCGCTGTTGTTGTCGCTGGTCGAACTGGATCCGCGCGACGTCGTCGAGGGCGTCATGACCGAGAAGGGTTTCCTGGCCGCCGACGTGGTTCCGGTCGGCCCCATGCGCGAGGCCTGCCCGCATTGCGCAGGCGTGGCCCTGCAACTGGTGCTGCGCCACCGCCATGTCAAGCGCTCGCACCTGTTCTGCCGCGTCTGCACCCGTTGTTATGACGCATTGAATGACGGCGGCCACTCGGTGCTGACTATCTGAGCGCGACGCCGCCTCCGCGTCTTCTTCCGCAACCGACGGGGCGCCTTCCTTTGGGAGGGCGCCCCGCGTCATTTTCCAATCCCCATCGTCATCAGGAGAATCCATGCCCCGCGCCGCCCGCCTGCCCGCCAGGCAGGACTTTCCGGTCCACCAGATCCGCCGCTATCTGGAGCCCGGCCCCATCGTGCTGGTGTCGTCGGCCTACCGCAAGCAACGCAACATCATGACCATGGGCTGGCATACCGTCATGGAGTTCGCGCCGTCGCTGCTGGGCTGCGTCATCGCGGCCGGCAACCATAGCTTCGAACTGATTCGCAAGAGCCGCGAATGCGTGATCAACCTGCCCACGGTCGGGCTGATCGACCAGGTGGTGGGCATCGGAAACTGTAGCGGCGCCGAGGTCGACAAGTTCGAGCGCTTCGGGCTGACGGCGCTGCCGGCCGCGGAGGTCGGCGCGCCGCTGATCGGCGAGTGCCACGCCAGCTTCGAGTGCCGGCTGCACGACGGCAGGCTCATCGGCAAGTACAACTATTTCATCTTCGAGGTGGTGCGGGCGCACGTGGCGCGCACGCCGAAGAACCCGAAGACGGTGCACTACAAGGGCGGCGGCGAATTCATGGTGGCGGGACAGGTCATCAGCCGCCGCTCGAAGTTCCGCGGCGAATACCTGTAGCCCGGCCGCCGGGCCTACTTCTGCAGCGCCAGCACGAAGTCGAGGAAGGCGCGCACCTTGGCCGGCGGATGGTGGCGCGAGGGATACAGGGCATACAGCGGGAAGCGCTCGTCGGGCCAGTCGGGGAAGAGGTCGACCAGGCGGCCGTCGTCCAGCATGGGTTGCAGGCCGAGGTCGAAGACCTGCGCCACGCCATAGCCCGACAGGCACACGCTGTAGAGCGAGCCGCCGTCGCTGACGGTGAGCTGGCCCTCCATGTCCAGTTCGATGCGCCTTTTGCCGCGGATGAATTCCCAGCTGAAGGGGCGGCCGCTGCGCGAGTCGCGAAACAGGATGCAGGTGTGGCCGGGTTCCTGCAGCGCGCGCGGGTTGGCCGGGCGTCCATGGCGCTTGAGGTAGCCGGGCGAGGCGATGGTGACGATGCGGCAGTCCATCAGCTTGCGCGCCACCAGGGTCGAGGCCGCCGGCTGGCCGAAGCGCAGCGCCAGGTCGTAGCCGTCGGCGACCATGTCGCCCAGTTCGTCGCGCGTGACCAGCTCCAGCTTCAACCCGGGATGGGCCTCGAGGAAGGCGCCCAGGCGCGGGCTGAGCACCATGCGCGAGAAGAAGGGATCGACATTCACGCGCAGCCGCCCGCGCACCGTGCCGCGGCCCTCCTGGGCCGAGGACGCGGCCTCTTCCAGCGCCGCCAGCAACGGCGACACCTGCGCGTGGAAACGGCGCCCCTCGTCGGTCAGCGTGATCGAGCGCGTGGTGCGGTCGAACAGGCGGATGCCCAGCCGCGCTTCCAGCCTGGCGACCGAGCGGCTCACGCCCGAGGGCGTCATGTCCAGCAGCTCGGAGGCGGCGGCGAAGCTGCCGCTGTCGACGATGGCGCACAGTACGCCGATGCCGTTCATCATGCGTTCGTCGAATGCCATGCCGGCGTCTCTCCAAAATAAATAATTGATGACCAATGATCATCAATGAAGTGACCGAGATGATATCGCAAAACCAGTCGCCGACGCCCAGAATGCGCTCCATGCCTCGCCGTCCGGCGGGCTCAATTCACGACAAGGAGCGCAACATGTACGCCATTACCGGAATCACAGGACAAGTCGGCGGCACGCTGGCCCGCCATCTGCTGGCCGCCGGCCGCGACGTGCGCGCGGTAGTGCGCGACGCCGCGAAGGGCGAGCACTGGGCGCGCCAGGGCTGCGAGGTGGCGCTGGCCGAACTCACCGATGTGCCGGCGATGATCAGGGCCTTCAGCGGCGTCGAGGGCGTGTTCATCCTGCTGCCGCCGGCCTTCGATCCCAAGCCCGGCTTCCCGGCCGCCCGCCGCGTCATCGCGGCGGTGCGCGAGGCGCTGGAGATGGCGGGGCCGAAGAGGGTGGTGGCGTTGTCCACCATCGGCGCCGACGCCGAGCGGCCCAACCTGCTCAACCAGCTGCGCATCATGGAAGAGCAGTTCGCCAGCCTGGCCTTGCCGGTCACTTTCCTGCGCGCGGCCTGGTTCATGGAGAACGCGCGCTGGGACATCGACGCCGCCCGCGCCGGCGCCATCGCCAGTTACCTGCAGCCGGCCGCGCGCCCCATCGCCATGGTCTCGACCATGGACGTCGGGCGCACCGCGGCCGAACTGCTGCAAGAGCAGTGGACGGGCCGCCGCGTGGTGCAGCTGGAAGGCCCGCAGCGCACCAGTCCGGACGATATCGCGGCGGCCCTGGCGCGCCTGCTGGGGCGCGAGGTGAAGGTGGATGTCGTGCCGCGCGCCCAATGGGAAGTCATCTTCCGCAGCCAGGGCATGGAGAATCCGCTGCCGCGCATGCAGATGGTGGACGGCTTCAATGCCGGCTGGATCGACTTCGCCAACGGCGGCCGCGAGGCGCGCCGCGGCGTGGTCGGGATCGAGGCGGCGCTGCGCGCCATGCTGGACGAACAGGCCTGAGCCGGCGGCGCGCGGCGGCATCGTCAGCGCGGCAAACCGGCGCGCCGTTTGCGCGTAGAATCGTTGGCCTCGACGCATGGAGGCAGCAATGGACTACGCATACAAGCTCATCGACTCACCGGTCGGGCAACTCACCCTGGTGGCCCGCGGCGACAAGCTGGCGGCGATCCTGTGGGAGAACGATCGCGCCGGCCGCGTGCGCCTGGGCGAGCTGGCGCCCGATGAGCAGCGTCCGGTGCTGCTGGAGACGGCGCGCCAGCTGGCCGAGTATTTCGCCGGCAAGCTGACCGCGTTCGACGTGCCGCTGGACTTCAACGGCACCGATTTCCAGAAGCAGGTGTGGGCCGCGCTGCTGGCCATCCCCTACGGCCAGACCCGCACCTACCTGCAGATCGCGCGCGAGCTCGGCAACGAGAAGGCGGTGCGCGCGGTGGGCGCGGCCAACGGCCGCAATCCGATTTCCATCATCGCGCCGTGCCATCGCGTCATCGGCGCCGGCGGCGAGCTCACCGGCTTCGCCGGCGGCCTGCACGCCAAGAAGCTGCTGCTGGCCATCGAGGGCATTTCCACCGAGGGCCGCGACGCCGGCCAGGCCATCGATCCGCGCCGCAAGGCGCAGAACCGCCGCCGCGAAGATCCCAACCAGATGTCGCTGCTGTAGCGCGTTCAGCGCTGCATGCCCCAGCGCTTCACCGTCACCCGCTCCAGCGTGTTGAACACCAGGTTCTCCACCAGCAAGCCGATGATGATCACCATCGCCAGCCCGGCGAACACCTTGTCCGTATAGAGCTCATTGCGGTTCTGGAAGATGTACCAGCCCAGGCCGCCCTTGCCGCTGGTGGCGCCGAACACCAGCTCGGCCGCGATCAGCGTGCGCCAGGCGAAGGCCCAGCCGATGCGCAGGCCGGCCAGGATCGACGGCAGCGCTGCCGGCACCAAAACCTGCAGCACGAAGGAGAGCCCGGACAGGCCGTAGTTGCGCCCGGCCATGCGCAGCGTGTCGGAGACCCCGAGGAAGCCGGCATAGGTGTTCACCGCCAGCGCCCATAGCACCGAATGCACCAGCACGAAGATCAGGCTGCCCTCGCCCAGGCCGAACCACAGCAGCGCGATCGGCAGCAGCGCGATCGCCGGCAGCGGGTTGAACATCGAGGTCAGCGTGCCCAGCAGGTCGCGCCCGAACTGCGTCGATACCGCCAGCGTGGTCAGCACGAAGGCGGCGGCAATGCCCAGCACATAAGCCTTGAGCAACACCTGCAGCGACAGCCAGGTCTTGTTGAGCAGTTCGCCGCTGGCCAGGCCATCGACGAAGGCCTGCGCGGTCTGGCCGAAGGTCGGCAGCAGCAAGTCGTTGTCCTGCCAGCGGCCGATGGCTTCCCACAGCAGCGCCAGCAGCAGCAGGATCACGCCCTTGCGGATCCAGCCCTGCTGCCAGATGCGGCGCGGCAGCGAGAACTGGCGCTCAAGCGCCAGGCCGGGCAGCGGCTCCAGCGGCAGTTCGTATTCATCGCGAACGGGAGGGGTGAGGCTCATGGTGCAATTCCTGTGGCGCGGCGCTCAATAGGAGAAGCGCACGTCGCTGAAGTTGATCGGTTGCTCGGCCGGGGCGGGCGCCGCGCCTTCGTCGAACAGCAGCCGGTGGATGCGTTGCGCGGTCTGCTGGAAACCGGCGCCGCCCAGGCTGGAGAGGTCGTACTGGTGGCTGTTGATCTCGGCGCGCACGCGGCCCGGATGGGGCGACAGCAGCAGGATGCGGTTGCCCACCACCAGCGCTTCCTCGATCGAGTGGGTGACGAAGAGCAGCGTGAAGCGCACCTCCTCCCACAGTATCAGCAGCTCTTCCTGCATCTTGCGGCGGGTGAGCGCGTCGAGCGCGGCGAAGGGCTCGTCCATCAACAGCATCTTGGGCTGCATGGCCAAGGCGCGCGCGATCGCCACGCGCGCCTTCATGCCGCCCGAGAGCGTGTGCGGATAGGCGTCGGCGAAGCGCGCCAGGCCGACCTTGTCGAGATAGTGGCGGGCGCGCTCGGCGGCCTCGCGGCGGCCCAGGGTCTTCGAGGCCAGCAGCGGGAACATCACATTGCCCAGCACCGTCTTCCACGGCGGCAGCTGGTCGAACTCCTGGAACACCACGATGCGGTCCGGCCCCGGATGGCGGATCGACTGCCCGTCCAGGCGGATCTCGCCCGAAGCCGGCGGCAGGAAGCCCGCCACCGATTTCAGCAGGCTGGACTTGCCGCAGCCCGAGGGCCCCAGCAGCACGAAGCGATCGGCCGGGTGCACGCCGAAGCTGACCTCATGCGTGGCCTGCACCACCGCGGTCGAGGTGCGGTACTGCAGGCTCACACGGTCCACCTGCAGCAGCGGCGCGGGGCCGGCCGCGGCCACCTGCGCGGTTTCAGCTGCCGGGTTGTGCATACGCTTCCTCGAAGAAGTAGTCTTTCCAGGACGAGGCCCGGTTCTTCAGCACGCCGATCTCATGCAGCTTCTCGGCATAGACGAAGCTGCGCTCGGGCGAGACGGTGAAGTTGATCTCCGGATCCTCGACGATCTTGCGCACGAACTCCGGCGACAGCTTGGACTTCTGCACGCGGATGAAGGTGTCGGCCGCCTTTGCCTTGTTGTTGCGGATGAACTCGGCCGCTTCCACCAGCGCGCTGTAGAAGGCGCGATAGGTCTTGGGGTTCTCGTCGTGGAACTTCTGCGTGGTGTACAGGAAGTTGAAGGTGGCCGGGCCGCCCAGGATGTCGTAGGAGCTGATTACCTTGTGCACGTTCTTGTTCTCCAGCGCCTGGTACTGGAACGGCGGGCTGGAGAAGTGGGCGTTGATCTCCGAGCCGCCGGCAATCAGCGCGGCGGTGGCATCCGGGTGCGACAGGCTCACGGTGATGCTGTCGAAGCGCTTGTAGTCGGCTTTGCCATAGAGCTTGGCGGTCTCGATCTGCAGCGTGCGCGACTGGAAGCCGACGCCGGCGGCCGGCACCGCGATGCGATCCTTGTCGCTGAAGTCCTTGACCGTCTTCACGTTCGGATTGTTGGACAGCAGGTAGTTGGGCATCGAGCCCAGCGAGGCGATGGCCTTGACGTTCTGGCGGCCGCGGGTGCGGTCCCACAGCACCAGCGCCGGCGGCGCGCCGGCCGAGACCACGTCGAGCGCGCCGGCCAGCAAGGCCTCGTTCATGCCGGTGGCGCCGGACAGGCTGGTCCACTCGACCTTGATGTCGACGCCTTCCTTCTTGCCGTACTTCTCGATCAGTTTCTGGTCCTGCACCACGTCGAGGATCAGGTAGCCGATGCCGAACTGCTGGGCGATGCGGATCTGCCCTTCGGCCTGCGCGTTGCCGGCCAGGCCGAAGGTGATGAGGCCGGCGGCGAGCGCCGGCAGGAATGTGCGTGTGAACAGCATGTCAGCTGCCTCCATGGATGTGGGCGTCGTCGAAGAAATAATCCTTCACCGACGCGGGTTTGTGTTTGATGACGCCGACCCGGTGCATGAACCCGGCGATGGCATAGGTGTTTTGCGGCGCAATCTTGAATTGCACCTCGGGGCTCTTGATGATCTTCAGGAGCAGCGCGCGGTCGGTCTTGCCCTTGTTGGATTTCAGGTAGATGTCGGCCGCCTTCTCGGGATGGGCGCTGATGAATTTGGCCGCTTCATCCAATGCGCCGAGGAAGGCGTCGTAGGTCAGCGGATTGTCGCGCCGGAATTTCTCGGTGGCGTACAGCACCGTGGCCGACAGCGGGCCGCCCACCACATCGTACGAATTGAGCACCACGTGGGCGTTCGGATTGCCGGCCAGCTCCTGCTCCTGGAACGGCGGATTGCCGAAGTGCGCGTTGATCTCGGTGCCGCCGCCGATGACGGCGACGGCTGCTTCCGGATGCGGCAGCGCGACGCTGATCTTGTCCAGGCGATCGAACTGGGCATCGCCCCACAACCTGGCCGAAGCGATCTGCAGCACCCGCGACATGATCGAGACGCCCACCGCCGGCAGGGCGATGCGATCCTTCTCGCCGAAGTCGGCGATGGTCTTGACCCTGGGGTTGTTGCTCACCAGGTAGAACGGGAAATTGCCCAGCGAGGCCACGCCGCGCACGTTCTGGCGGCCGTAGGTGCGGTCACACACGGTCAGCAGCGGCGCCACGCCGGCGCCGGCGATGTCGATCGCGCCCGACAGCAAGGCGTCGTTGACGGTGTTGCCGCCGGAGAGCCTGACCCAGTCCACCTTGATGTCGACGCCGGCGGCGCGGCCGTGCTTCTCGATCAGTTGCTGGTCCTGCGCCACGTTGAGCAGCAGGTAGACCACGCCGAACTGTTCGGCGATGCGCAGCCGGCCTTCGGCCTGCGCCGGCGCGGCGGCCATGCACAGCGCCAGGGCCGCCGCCGCCAGCGGCCGGCGCAGCGCGTTCTGGAGCCTCATGTCAGCTGCCGCCCTGGATGTGGGCATCGTCGAAGAAGTAATCCTTCACCGAGGCCGGCTTGTTCTTGATGGCGCCCACGCGATGCATGAACTCGGCCAGGCCGTAGGTGTTCTGCGGGCCGATCTTGAACTGCACTTCCGGGTTCTTGATGATCTGCAGCAGCAGCTTGCGGTCGGTGTTGCCCTTGTTGACCTTGAGGTAGATGTCGGCCGCCTTCTCGGGATTGGCGCTGATGAACTTGGCCGCTTCATCCAACGCGCCGACGAAGGCGCCGTAGGTCTTGGGATTGTCGCGGCGGAATTTCTCGGTGGCGTACAGCACCGTGGCCGAGGACGGGCCGCCCAGCACCTGGTAGGAGTTCAGCACGATGTGCGCCTTCGGATTGCCGGCCAGTTCCTGCTCCTGGAACGGCGGGTTGCCGAAGTGGCCGGTGATCTCGGTGCCGCCGCTGATGATGGCGGCGGTGGCGTCGGGGTGCGGCACGGCGATGCTGATCTTGTCGAGCTTGTTGTACTGGGCGTCGCCCCACAGCTTGGCCGAGGCGTACTGCAACATGCGCGACTGCACCGACACGCCCACTGCCGGCAGGGCGATGCGGTCCTTCTCGCTGAAGTCGGCGATGGTCTTCACGTTCGGGTTGTTGCTCACCAGGTAATAGGGGAAGTTGCCCAGCGAGGCCACGCCGCGCACATTCTGCTTGCCATAGGTGCGGTCCCAGATGGTCAGCAGCGGCCCCACGCCGGCGCCGGCGATGTCCACCGAGCCCGACAGCAGCGCGTCGTTGACCGCCGAGCCGCCCGAGAGCTTGAGCCAGTCGACCTTGATGTCGACGCCGGCCGCCTTCCCATGCTTCTCGATCAGTTGCTGGTCCTGCGCCACGTTGAGCAGCAGGTAGACGATGCCGAACTGCTCGGCGATGCGCAGCTGGCCTTCGGCCTGCGCCGGAACGGCGGCGCCCAGCAGCGTCAGCGCCAGGCCGCCGGCCAGGGTGTGGGTAATGAGCCGCCGGAGACGTCCCGGCTGGGGGCGAGCTGTTTTCATGATGTGCTGTTCCTGGGTGGAAGACCGGCGGCGCCGGCGGGTGAGGGCGCGGATCCCGCTTAGAACCGTCTTGATGAAAAATGGCGATTCTTTATTCGTTCGGAGTATATAAAGCAGCCGTAAGAAAGAAAAACTCGATTACCGCATATCCATATGCGGCCATCGCATGGCGCGCAAAGCCGCGCCGCAGCTCGCATCGGAGCGGCGGCGGAAGACGCCGCACAGGCCTTGCGGCCAGGGCCGCGCCGCGGTCTTTACAATCGGCCGCCGCCGTCGCCGGGGCCAATTCCGGAACCGGCCCATTGCCGCGCTGTCAAGTTTTGCGGCGGACCACAGAGGCGGCGGCGCAACGGCGCGGGCATTTTCAGCGCACCGCAGGTAGAGTGAGATAAAGTACGCCTCCTGCCCGCAGGGAGACCCGCGACGGACCCGCCGCAACCGGTCCGCGCCCCCGGCGGCAACAATTTGAAGAAGCAAAGGGAGCCCGATGAGTTCGTCTCACACCAATCCGAATCTTTCCTTCCGTTCGCAGAAACTGCACCTGATTACATTGGCCGCCTTGGGCGTGGTGTTCGGCGATATCGGCACCAGCCCGCTGTATGCGCTCAAGGAGTGTTTCAGCCCCGACCATGGCATCGCCTTCTCTCCCGACGCGGTGCTGGGCATCATCTCCATGCTGTTCTGGGCGATCACCATCGTGGTGACGATCAAGTACGTGCTGTTCGTGCTGCGCGCCGACAACAACGGCGAAGGCGGCGTGCTGGCGCTGATGGCGCTGTCGCTGCGCTCGGCGCTCTCGGGCTCGCCGCGCGCCAAGCTGCTGATGATGCTGGGCGTGTTCGGCGCCTGCATGTTCTACGGCGACGTGGTGATCACCCCGGCCATCTCGGTGCTGTCGGCGGTGGAAGGGCTGGAGATCGCCGCGCCGCAGACCGCGCGGGTGGTGATTCCGCTGACCATCATCATCGTGGTCGGGTTGTTCCTGATCCAGCGCCACGGCACCAGCGTGGTGGGGCGCTTCTTCGGGCCGGTGATGTTCGTGTGGTTCCTGTCCCTGGCGCTGCTGGGCCTGTACAACATCACCAAGGCGCCGGAAGTGCTGGTGGCGATCAATCCCTATTACGCCGTGCGCTTCATGGCCGATCATTCGCTGCAAGCCTTCATCGTGCTGGGTTCGGTGGTGCTGGTGCTGACCGGCGCCGAGGCGCTGTATGCCGACATGGGCCACTTCGGCATCAAGCCGATCCGCTATGCGTGGATCTTCACGGTGATGCCGTCGCTGCTGATCAACTACTTCGGCCAGGGCGCCAACCTGATCGCCAATCCGGCCGCGATCAAGAACCCGTTCTACCTGATGGTGCCCGAGCCGCTGGTGCTGCCCATGGTGCTGCTGTCGACCTGCGCCACCGTGATCGCGTCGCAGGCGGTGATCTCCGGCGCCTTCTCGCTGACCAGCCAGGCCATCCTGCTGGGCTTCGTGCCGCGCATGCGCATCCTGCACACCTCCGAGGATGAGCAGGGCCAGATCTATATCCCGCTGATCAACTGGATGCTGCTGGTGGTGGTGGTGGCCGTGGTGCTGGCCTTCAAGAAATCGGACAACCTGGCCGCCGCCTACGGCGTGGCGGTGACCACCACCATGGTGATCACCACCATGCTGCTGGGCGTGGTGATGCGCCACATCTGGAAGTGGCGGATGCCGGCGGTGGTGATCGCCATCGGCTGCTTCCTGATCGTGGATATCGCCTTCTTCGCGGCCAACCTGTTGAAGCTCACCGAGGGCGGCTGGTTCCCGCTGGTGATCGGCGGCGCCGCCTTCTTCCTGCTGATGACCTGGTATTCGGGCCGCATGCTGCTGCGCATGCGCATCAAGGACGACGGCATCCCGATCGAGCCCTTCATCGAAGGCCTGCTGGCGCACCCGCCGCACCGCGTGGGCGGCACCGCGGTCTTCATGACCGGCAACATCGCCACCGTGCCGGTGGCGCTGCTGCACAACCTGAAGCACAACCGCATCCTGCACGAGCGCGTGTTCTTCCTGAAGATCAGCATCTGGGACGTGCCCTACGTGGCCGACAGCGAACGCCTGACCATGAAGGACCTGGGCGGCAACGTCTACCTGCTGCGCGCTTCCTTCGGCTTCAAGGAAACGCCGGAAGTGAACCGCGTGATGGCGCTCACCGAACAGCAGTTCGGCCATCACTTCGACCTGATGGACACCTCCTTCTTCCTGGCGCGCGACACGGTGGTGCCGAGCAAGCTGCTGGGCATGTCGCTGTGGCGCGAGCGCCTGTTCGCCTGGATGTACCAGAACGGCGCCAAGCCTTCGGACTTCTTCAACATCCCGGCCAACCGGGTGGTGGAGCTGGGGACCAAGGTGGAGATCTGACGCAGCCTGGGCCAGCCTGAAATGAAAAACGGCGATGAGTGATCATCGCCGTTTTTGTTTGCATCGCCGCTTCAGTGCCGCATCCCCAGCACCACCGCGCCGGCGGCGATCACCAGGCAGGACAGCACGCGCCGCAGCGTCAGCTGCTCGCCCAGGAACAGCCAGCCGATCAGCAGCGCGAACAGCACCGAGGTCTCGCGCAGCGCCGAGACCATGCCCATCGGCGCCAGCGTGACGGCCCAGATCACGATGCCATAGGCCAGCAGCGACATCACGCCGCCGGCCAGGCCGATCCAGGTGTCGCGTTCGCCCAGGGCCACCGGGATGCGGCCGTGGCGGCGCCAGTAGATCAGCGCCAGCGGGATGCTGTCGAGCACGAACAGCCAGCCGGCATAGGACACCGAATCGCCCGCCAGGCGCGCGCCGATGCCGTCGGTGACGGTGTAGGCGGCGATGAAGGCGCCGGTGGCGAAGGCGGCCGCCGGGCCGGACAGGTTCTCGCGCCGGCGCAGGCCGCGCAGGTTGGCCAGGCTGACGATGCCGGCCGACACCAGCGCGATGCCGGCCACGGTATAGACGTTGAGCCGCTCGCCGGCGAACACCGCGGCGCCCAGCGCCACCAGCAGCGGCGAGGAGCCGCGCGCGATCGGATAGGACTGGCCGAAGTCGCCGATCCTGTAGGCGCGGATCAGGAACAGGTTGTAGCCGGTGTGCAGGATGCCGGAGAGGATGATGTAGAACCAGCTCGGCCCATGCGGCAACGGGCGCAGCAGCACCAGCGGGATGGCGGCCAGGCCGGCGCCGATGGTCATCAGCGACAGCGAGGCCAGGCGGTCGGCGCTGCTTTTGAGCAGGGCGTTCCAGGAAGCGTGCAGGAGGGCGGCGGCCAGCACCAGGCCGATCACGGCGGGGTTCATGGGGCGGTGGCGGTTGCTGTCGTTGTTGTCATCTCGTTGGCCTGCGCGTACGGGCGGCGCGCGCAGTCGGCGCGGAAAAAGCGAGATGATACCGCGTCGGCGGGTCGCCGCCTTGTCCTACGGCAAGCCGCGCGGGCCGAGATCGGCGGCGCAGCGCCACAGCGCGTGGCCGGAGGCGAGGTACTTGCGCTCGAAGGGCGTGATCGGGGCGTCGGTGAGATAGGGCTCGGTGCGCACGTCGACGGCGCTCAGCTGGCGCAGGGCGGCGGCGAACTCCTCGACATAGATGCGCCAGTTGCTGCGGCACTCGATGATCCCGCCCAGCGCCACGATGGCGGGAAACACAGCATGGCCCTGCCAGCGTCGCGCCAGGTGGCCGATCTTGGGCCAGGGATTGGGGTAGAGCAGGTAGTGGCGCGCCGGGCGCAGGCCGGCGTCCAGCGCCAGGCGCCAGTAGTCGACCAGGTCGGCGCGCACGAAGCAGAGGTTGGCCGGCTCCGGGCCGTCCCACAAGGTGTTGCGCGCCAGGCGATCTGCCGACTGGTCGATCCCGATCACGAAATGGCCGGGATACTGCGCCGCCAGGTTCAGCGTCGACAGGCCCACGCCGCAGCCGGTGTCGAGGATCAGCGGCGGCTCGCCGGCGGCGCGCCAGGCGGCCAGGCTGTGTTCGAAGGCGCGCCGGTTGTAGTCGGTCACGGGCTTCCTGAACGGATGCGCGGCGTGGCGCGCGACCAGGGCGGCCAGCTGTTCGTGCACGCCGCTCTGGGCGCTGCTGATGGGAGTGGAATTCACAGGTTCGGTGTCGGACGCGGATGCGCAATCTTAATGGAAACGGCAGGCGAAAAAAAAGCCGCGCATGCCGCGCGGCCATTTGCCCGACTGCTGCAGCAGCGGTCAGTGCAGCGTCATCGGATGGCGCATCAGCATGTCGTAACGGCTCAGGAAGGTGTCGATGTCTTCCATGGTCGGTTCGCTGGCGATGAGCTCCTGGACGTCCTTGCGGAACAGCTCCGCGGCGGGGCCGTCGATGTAGATTTCCCGCTGGCCTGACTTGTCCATGATCTCGTAACCGCCGAAACGCAGGGCTTCATGGTCGTTGTCGGCGCCGAACTCGACGACGCTGTATTGCTCGCTGTTATAGATCAGGTTCATGGTGACTCCTTATGCTGGAATACTGCTTCGAAAAGGAAGTGGCGTCTTCACCGGGAATTTCAAGGGCTGGCCCCCTGGCCCGCCCTTGAGGCATTTCTGCTGCCTTGTTGCCGCTGCACCCTCACGGAGCGCGTCATTGACGCCGTTGGCCGCCATGCGCGCGCTCCTGAGTCTGGTTACGGCGCACGGGGAGAAAACTTTTGCATTCCCCTTGCACCTTTGTTCCGCCATCCGGCGGCCTCACAAAATAGAGACGACCGCTGCGCGGAAGTTCATCTTGCCATCCGGAAAACATTGCGACGGGGCGGCGGACTCGCCCGTCCGCCGCCCCGCCCGGTTCGATACCGTAGAACTACCGTCATGCAGGACGGCACCGAGCGATTCCAGCATGCCGCCTTCAGGGCGACATGACCATCAGGGAAATTCCTATCCCGAACATCGCGCCGGGCGAAGCCATGCATGAGGCTTTGCAGGGGATGGTGCTGCGATGACTGGCGCGCGCCCAAATGCAAACAGGACCCCGAAGGGTCCTGTTTGCATTGCCTGCGCCGTCAGCGCGGCGGGCTGCGCTGGCGGCGCGAGCCGGAGTCAGTGGTTGCGCTTGGCCAGCTTGCCCGGTTCCACGCCCAGCTGCTTGAGCTTGCGATAGAGGTGGGTGCGCTCCAGGCCGGTGCGTTCGGCCACGCGCGTCATGCTGCCGTTCTCGCGCACCAGGTGGTATTCGAAATAGGCGCGCTCGAAGGCGTCGCGCGCTTCGCGCAGCGGCAGGTCGAAGGAGATGTTGGCGGCGTTGTCGGCCACCTGGCCGTAGGGCGCCGCCGCCGGCGTGCCGTGATGCAGCGTGTCGCCGCCGAGGGCGGGCGCGTAGCTGGTGATCGGCGCGGCGTGTTCGGGGGCATGCAGGCCTTCCGCGGCGCCGTTGGCGACCGTCGCCACCGCGGCCGGGCGATAGCTGCTGGCGGGGCGCACCGGTTCGCGGCTGTGGGTCAGGCCCTGCTGCACGGCCTTCAACAGCTTTTGCAGGGCGATCGGTTTTTCCAGGAAGTTGAGCGCGCCGATGCGGGTGGCCTCGACGGCGGTGTCGATGGTGGCGTGGCCGGACATCATGATCACCGGCATGGTGAGCAGGCCGTCGCGCTGCCATTCCTTGAGCAGCGTCACGCCGTCCGTGTCGGGCATCCAGATATCGAGCAGCACGAGGTCGGGCACGCTGCCCTGGCGCAGCTCGCGCGCCTGCTGCGCATTTTCCGCAGTGGCCACGACATGCCCTTCATCGCCCAGGATTTCTGAGAGCAATTCGCGGATACCCATTTCGTCGTCGACGACCAGGATGTTAGCCATGTGCTGCTTTCCTCGCTGCTAGTTCATTGTCCAAGTTTTCGGTCTTGTTCCGGGCCGATCCTGCCCCGATGCAAGGAGCAGACTTCGATGAACTGCCGACTTCCCCCGGGGAGTATTGCACTTGAATCTTGGGTCTTAATCAATAGGTGCTAACTTTACCAGCAAAATTACTATTTTTGCGCCTCTACCGTCCGTGCGATTCTGGATATCGATCCTTCCGCCGTGTTCTTCCACGATTTTCTTGACCATGGCCAGCCCCAGGCCGGTGCCGCGCGGCTTGGAGGTGACGTAGGGTTCGAAGGCGCGCGCCAGCACCTTGGCCGAGAAGCCGGGGCCATTGTCGATGATGGACAGGCGCACTGCAGGCTGGCGCGCGCCGCCGCCGCCGGCGATCTCGATCTGTTCGGTGAGCACGTCGATGCGCGGCGCCACGCCGCCCTGCTGGCTCTCGTCGCCGACGGCGTCCTGGGCATTCTGCAGCAGGTTATGGATGACCTGGCGCATCTGGGTGGCGTCGCCCAGGATCTTGGTCATGCCCGGCGCCAGGCGCGGCTGGATCGCGTCGCGCCCGTCGCCGGCCAGGTAGAGGTTGAGGATCTCCTCGATCAGCGCGTTGAGGTCCAGCGCCACCGGCTTGGCCGGCGGGGTCCTGGCGTAGTCGCGGAAATCATCGACCATGCGCTTCATGGCCGTGACCTGGTTGACGATGGTGGTGGTGCCGCGATCCAGGATCGCCGCGTCGGCCGGCATCAGCTTGTCCGAGAGACGGTGCTGCAGACGCTCGGCCGACAGCTGGATGGGCGTCAGCGGGTTCTTGATCTCATGGGCCAGGCGGCGCGCCACCTCGCCCCAGGCGATCGAGCGCTGGGCCGAGATGACGTTGCTGATGTCGTCGAACACCACCACGTAGCCCACGCCGCTTTCCACCGGCAGGTGCGAGCCGCGCGCGAACAGGGTCAGCTTGTCGTGGTCGGGCTTGCCGCCGCCGCCCAGGCCGTCCTCGCCATCGGCTTGCATGCCGGGCTGGCGCGGCAGCTCGATCTGGCGCTGCCAGTGCAGGCCGTCGTGCGGCGCGCCGGCGCTTTGCTGGGCGCGCTGCTCGGAGAAGGCGCGGATGATGGCCTGGGCAAACAGCGCCTGGCCGTCGATGGTCTGCAGCGGCGTGCCGATGTCGCGCGAGAAGTCGTAGTCCAGGATGCGCCGCACCGAGTCGTTGCTGCTGACGATGTTGAACTGGTCGTCCAGCACCAGCACGCCGGCCGACATGTTGGCCAGCACCGACTCCAGGTAGGCCTTGGCGTTTTCCAGCTCGGCGCGGTTCTTCTCGACCGAGGTGCGCGCCTCCAGCAGCTGGCGCGTCATGGTGTTGAAGGATTGCGTGAGCGTGCCCAGTTCGTCGGAGGTGCTGACGATGGGACGCGGCGACAGGTTGCCCTCGGCCACCGCCTTGGTGCCCTCGGCCAGCAGCAGCAGCGGCTTGGCCAGGTCGCTGGCGATCAGGAAGGCGCTGGCGATGGCCGCGAAGATGGCCAGCAGCAGCGTCAGCGTCAGGGTCACCAGGTAGATCTTGCGCAAACCCGAGCGCGACACCGAGCGTTGCTGGTATTCGCTGTAGGCCTGGCGCAAGGTCTCGGCATTGGTGGCCAGGTAGTCCGGCACCGGCTGCAGCAGCTGCAGGTAGCGGCTGTCGTTCTGCAGGGAGAGGCCGCGGCTGCTGGCCGGGATCAGCACCACCACGTGCAGCCGCAGGTTGGCGTCGGAGTCGGACTCGCCACCGGGCGGGCGCGAGTCGTCGCTCTCCACCGCCGCGAAGGCGCGCGAGATGCGCGCCTGGCGCAGCGCCTGGGCGTTCGGCAGCACCGGCGTGAGCGAGCCGATGCTGCCGCCCACGGCCGACAGCACCTGGCCGTTGCCGTTGACGATGGTGATCTCCATGTTCTGGTCGCGCAGGCGCGAGAGGTAGGTCACCTGCTCGGACTCGCTCATGTCCGACAGCTCCTGGGCCATGCTGCGCGCGCGCGAGGAGAGATCCGACAGCGACGAATCGAGCGCGTTGCGGCCCAGGTTCAGGCCCGACTCCAGCGCCGCTTCCATGCGCACGTCGAACCATGATTCGATCGATCGCGTCACGAACTGCACCGACATCAGGTAGATCACCGCCCCCGGCAGGATGCCGATGAGCGCGAACATCAGCACCAGCCGCGCCAGCAGCTTGGAGCCGAACTTGCCGCGCCGATAACGTTTGTAAAGGCGCGTGAGCAGCAGCAGCACCAGGCACAGCAGCGAGATCGCGGCCAGGCCGTTGAGGAACAGCAGCCAGGGATAGTGCTGTTCGAACAGGGCGGAGTTTTCGGAAGCCGAGGCCAGCAGGAACAGCAGGATGCTGATGACGCCCCCGCCGACCACCAGCAGATAGCGTAAGGTGCGGCTCATTCGGGTTTGTAGTTGAATTCGATCCAGTCGGAGGACAGGCGCCAGTCGCTGTTGTTGAGCGCGTTCACCTGGAACGGCTTGGGCAGCTGCGCCACGTCCAGGCGCATGCGCACGCCGACGGTGTAGACGTCGCCGGCCTTGAGCGTGCCGTTGTCGGCGATGATCCAGCGCGGCGGACGGCGGATCAGCGCCATCGCGTCTTCCAGGTTGGAGAAGCTCTGCTGCAGCTGGCCGCTGATGGCGGTGTGGTACTGGCGGGTCAGCACGTTGTAGGAGATGCGCACGGTGCGCGCGGCCGACACGCTGCTCTCGTCGAACCAGTACCAGCGGCGCCGCGTCATCTGCACCTCGGTCGTGAAGTACAGCGGCACGCCGCGCGAGAGCGCATCCTCCAGGCCGCGGTTGAGCTCGAAGGAATAGGCCAGCGCCAGGCGATAGCCCTCATCGCTGGCTTCGATCGAGGCCTGGGAGATCGTGATCTCGGCGGCATGCGTCGGCGCTGCGCCGGCGCATGCCAGCACGAGCGCCAGCACGACCTGGCGCAACCAGAACGCGAGGCGGGCGAATCGTCGTGGATGAGCGCCGCTGGAGGCCTGGCGCGGACCGGATGGCAAGCTGGAGGGGAGGAGGGCCGATTGCGTCAAATTCATGCACCAGTTTTTTGGAACAGCGCGTAAAACAGGCCATCATGGTCGGTTTCTGCGCTGGCAGTCGGCAACAGTTGACCTGGGGCTGGCAGTCGTATGGCGTTATTTCTTTGCGCGAAGGCAATTGCCTGCTGTTCCGACTCCTGTGGCCACAGCGAGCATGTTACGAGCAGCAATTTACCATCCGGCCGCAGCATCTGCCAAAGGTTGTCCAAAATTTGCGCCGAAAGTGTTGCAAGCTGCGCGGTATCGGTCTTGCGGCGCAGCCAGCGGATGTCGGGATGGCGCCGCACGATGCCCGAGGCGGTGCAGGGCACGTCGGCCAGGATGCGGTCGAAGGGCTTGCCGTCCCACCAGCCGTCGCGCTGGCGCGCATCGCCGGCGATCAGCTGCGCCGTCAGGCCCAGCCGCCGCAGGTTCTCGTCGATGCGCGCCAGCCGGCGCCCATCGTGATCCAGCGCCTGCAGCTCGATGTCGGCCAGTTCCAGCAGGTGGCCGGTCTTGCCGCCGGGGGCGGCGCAGGCGTCGAGCACGCGCATGCCGTCGGCCGCGTCCAGCAGCGGCGCGGCCAGCTGCGCCGCGGCGTCCTGCACCGAGGCCGCGCCGTCGGCGAAGCCGGGGATCTGCTGCACCGGCACCGGCTTGTCCAGCCGCACCGCGCTGGGGCCGACCTGGCGCGCCGGCATGCCGGCCGCCGCCAGGGTGGCGAGATATTGTTCAACCGTAGCTTGACGACGGTTCACGCGCAAGGTCAGCGGCGGCGCCTGGTTGCCGGCGTACAGGATGCGTTGCCAGTCGTCGGGATAGGCGCCCTTGAGGCGGTCGATCCACCAGGTCGGGTAGTTCCAGGTGCCGGGCGGGGTCTTGGTCGCCTGCGGCATGAGCGTGGCGCGTTCGCGCTGGAAGCGGCGCAGGATCGCATTGACCACGCCCTTGGCGAAGGCCATGTCGGGGCTGGCGGCGGCCGCTTCGACCGCCTGGTTCACTACCGTGAAGCCGTCGTAGCCGGCCTCCTCCTCGTCCACCAGCAGCGCCAGCGCGCAATCCAGCAGGCCGCGCAGGACCTCGGGTTCGGGCGGCTTGTTGGCCAGCAACGCCAAGAGGGCGTCGGTGACGCCCAGGCGGCGCATGGCGCGGTAGCTGATGTCCTGGATCGCGCCGCGCGCCGGCGGCGGGGCGTCGGCGCGGGCGAAGATCTGGGCCAGCGCCTGCGGCAGGGCGGAGCCGGCGCGCACGGCGGCCACGGCCTGGGCGGCATAGGCCAGCTGGTATGCCAGCGAGTCGGCCTTGGCCGAGGAAGAAATAAGGGAAACCTGGATCACGTCAATGTCTGCTCAAAGCGGGCGCCGCCGGCGTCGTATTCGGTCCGGCGTCGCGCAGGAACCTGCGGCTGGCGCGGGCCGCCAGTTTAACAGCTCGGGACGCCCGCGGGCGGTTCCGGCCGCTTCGGCAAGACTCGGCGAGTTCGGCTAAAGTGGCTGCCTTCATGAGCCGGGCCCACCCGGACGCCACCCCGACAGGAAAACACACCATGCAAGCCGCCACGGCCGATACCCCCCTGCAACAGGATATTCCCCGCTGGATGGTCATGCTGCTGGCTGCCGCCTGCGGCATCATCGTCGCCAATCTCTATTACGCGCAGCCGCTGATCGGGCCGATCAGCCGCGCCACCGGCATTTCGCTGGGCGCGGCCGGCCTGATCGTGACGCTGACCCAGATCGGCTACGGCCTGGGCCTGCTGTTCATCGTGCCCATGGGCGACCTCTTCGAAAACCGCCGGCTGGTGCTGACCGGCCTGGTCCTGACCTGCGTGGCGCTGGTGGGCGCGGCCCTGGCCGAGAGCGCGATGCAGTTGCTGGCCTCGGTGCTGCTGATCGGCATTTCCTCGGTGGGCGCCCAGGTGCTGGTGCCTTACGCGGCGCACTTCTCGCGCCCGGAGACGCGCGGGCGCGCGGTGGGCAACGTGATGAGCGGCCTGCTGCTGGGGATCCTGCTGGCGCGGCCGCTGGCCAGCCTGGTGGCCGACCTCTTCGGCTGGCACGCCATCTTCGGCCTGTCGGCGGTGGTGGTGGCGGCGCTGATCGCGGTGCTCTCGCGCTACCTGCCGCAGCGCCATCCGCCGGCCGGCATGCATTACCTGGCGCTGCTGGCGTCGATGTGGACGCTGGTGAAGACCACGCCGGTGCTGCGCCGCCGCTCGCTGTACCACGCCATGCTGTTCGCTTCCTTCAGCCTGTTCTGGACCGCCTCGCCGCTGTTCCTGGCGGAGCTGGGCATCTCGCAAAAGGGCATCGCGCTGTTCGCCTTCGCCGGCGTGATCGGCGTGGTCGCCGCGCCCATCGCCGGGCGCATGGCCGACCGCGGCTGGAGCCGCCCGGCCACCGGCGCGGCGCTGCTGTGCGCCTCGCTGTCCTTCCTCCTGCCGCACCTGGTGCAGGGCGGGCGCGAGCTGTCGCTGGGTGTCTTGCTGGCGGTGGCGATCCTGCTGGACTTCGCCGTGGCGGCCAACCTGGTGCTGAGCCAGCGCGCCATCTACGCGCTGGGCGGCGAGATCCGCAGCCGTTTGAACGGCCTGTTCATGGCCACCTTCTTCGCCGGCGGCGCGCTCGGCTCGGCCCTGGGCGGCTGGGTGTATGCCCAGGCGGGCTGGAGCGGCGCCACCTGGGTCGGTTTCGCCTTCCCGTTCCTGGCGCTGCTGTTCTACCTGACCGAGCTGCGCGCGCGCAAATAAACCCGACCCAGGACGCAAAAACGGCTGCCGCGGTGGATGATCGCGGCAGCCGTTTTTTTGTCCGCGCCGGCCGGCGCGGCTTTACCGCCAGGGGCAGCGCAGCGGGTTCAGACGCCCCACAGGATGTCGTGGTCGCCCTTCCTGGCTTCGCGCAGCATGTCCAGCAGCGGGTAGGCGCGCGCCGAGAAGCTGACCGCCTCGATCTTCTCGTGGTTGTGGTCGTCGGTATTGGCGTTGTGATGGGCATTGACGTCGCGCTCCAGCACCTCGGCCGCCTCATGCGCCTTGCTCGCGGTGATCTGCTTTTCCAGCAGCGCGATGGCGTCGCCGGCTTCGGCGGCGGTGATCACGCCGCGCGCGGGATCCTTGTGCAGCAGGTCCAGGATGGGCTTGGCGTGCGACTCGTACATGACGACGTCGGCGGCAGCCTTCGATTTGAATGTGATCAGCATATTTCCTCAGGGTCTTTGATTGGTAACGATTTTTGTCGGTGAGGCCCGGTTGGCGCCGGGATCATCGGGAAATGCGCTGCAACTGCATCCGCACTTCTGCGGGTTTGCCTGCCTTGGGCGGGCATCCGGTTCTTAGAATACTCCGCGCCCCAGGCATTTGTCATCCGCCCGCGGCCGCTGCGCATCCTTCGCCTAGGTTGGTTTGAAAGAGGCGAAAAAGGTTTCAATATTCTCATCCGTGATGGCCTTTTCCTCGCCCAGGACCAGCAACTGGTAGACCCGTTTGCCGCGCGCCGCCAGCCGCGCCACCAGGCGCACCGGGCGGCCGCCGGCCACGCCGTGGGCATCGAGTTCGAGCGTGCGCGCGTAGCCGTCGGTGGCGCCGGGCAGCGTGGGCGCGGCCTGCGCCCTGGCGACGATATTGTTGAGCAGCGCGGCGGCCATCGCGTCCAGCGCGCGGCTGGCGGCGGCGGCATCGGGCAGCTCGGCGGTGCCGACGGCGAAGGTGGCGCCGCCGGCTTCGGCGGCGGTCATGTTCATGTCGACCCTGGGACCGTCGAGGTCGACGCTGCGGGTCGCGCTGGCCGGCTTGCCCGGCAGCAGGACGATGAAATGCGCGCCGTTGTCGCTGCTTTCGCGCCAGTTGTAGTCCGGCGAGCAGGCGCCCAGCGCCAGCAGCGCGATCATGGCGAGGACGGACAGGCAGCGGCGCGGCGGGAGCATCGGCATGGGGCGGCAGGCAAGGGGAGCGATCGGCGGAACCCATCATAGCAAAACCGATGCGCTGAAAAATCGGATGTTGTCCGATAGTAGGGCGCCAATTCTTGCGGTATAAGAATGCATTCCATCAAGAACGGGAACCGACATGCATGACAACAAGCTGGCCGACCTGCCAGAGCTGACCCTGCGCGGCATGGTGCTGGGCGCGCTGATCACGGTGGTGTTTACGGCGTCCAACGTCTATCTCGGCCTGAAGGTCGGGTTGACCTTCTCCTCTGCGATTCCGGCGGCGGTGATCTCGATGGCGGTGCTGCGCCTGTTCGCCGGCGCCAACATCCTCGAGAACAACATGGTGCAGACCCAGGCGTCGGCTGCCGGCACGCTGTCGTCGATCATCTTCATCCTGCCCGGGCTGGTGATGATGGGGCACTGGCACGGCTTCCCCTTCCTGCAGACGCTGGGCATCTGCGCCGCCGGCGGCATGCTGGGCGTGATGTTCTCGATCCCGCTGCGGCGCGCGATGGTGGTGCAGGGCGAGCTGCCCTATCCGGAAGGCGTGGCGGCGGCCGAGATCCTGCGCGTGGGCAGCTCGGACGCCGACGGCGGCGAGGAGACCCGGCGCGGCCTGCACGACATCCTGTTCGGCGGCGCGCTGTCGGCCGGCTTCAGCCTGGCCGCCAGCGGCCTGAAGGTGTTCGCCGAGAACATGAACCTGTGGTTTTCGGCCGGCGCCTCGGTGCTGCGCCTGCCGGTAGGATTTTCGCTGGCGCTGGTGGGCGCGGGCTACATGATCGGCATCGTCTCCGGCATCGCCATCCTCATCGGGCTGCTGATTGCCTGGGGCATCGCCGTGCCCTACCTGACCGCGGTCACGCCGCGCGAGGCCGGCACCGCCATCTCCGCGTTCGCCACCGGCATCTGGAGCAAGCAGGTGCGCTTCATGGGCGCCGGCATGATCGGCGTGGCGGCGGTGTGGACGCTGATCACGCTGTTGAGGCCGATGGTGGAGGGCGTCAAGGCCTCGCTCTCCACGTTCTCGCGCCGCCGGCCCGGCGGCGAAGGTGCCGACCGCACCGACCGCGACATGCCGCCGGGATGGATCATCGCCATCAGCCTGGCCATGATTGCGCTGCTGGCGGTGGTCTTCGCGTCCTTCCTGGCGGAGGCGCCGGTGTCGCCGGCGCTGTTCGCCGGCCTCATCGTCTACGCGGTGCTGTTCGCCTTCATCTTCGGCTTCCTGGTGGCGGCCGCCTGCGGCTACATGGCCGGGCTGATCGGTTCATCGTCCAGCCCGATCTCGGGCATCGGCATCGTCGCGGTGATCCTGGTGTCCTTGCTGCTGCTGGCCTCGGGCGCGGTCGACCCGCTGCTGGCCACGCCCCAGGGCGGCAAGCTGGCAATCGCCATCGCACTGTTCGTGACGGCCGCCATCATCGCCGTGGCCGCCATCGCCAACGACAACCTGCAAGACCTCAAGACCGGCCAACTGGTCGGCGCTACGCCCTGGCGCCAGCAGGTGGCGCTGCTGGTGGGGTGCGTGGTGGGCGCGCTGATCATCCCGCCGGTGCTCAACCTGCTGTACAACGCCTACGGTTTCACGGGCGCGCTGCCGCGCGAGGGCATGGACGCCGCGCAGGCGCTGGCCGCGCCGCAGGCCACGCTGATGACGGCGATCGCCACCGGCATCTTCACCCGCGAACTGAACTGGTCGATGCTTGCCATCGGCGTGGCGCTGGGCATCGCCCTGATCATCGTCGACGGCCTGCTGGCCAGGCGCGGCGGTGTCGCGCGCCTGCCGGTGCTGGCGGTGGGCATCGGCATCTACCTGCCGCCGGTGGTCAGCATGGCGCTGTTCTTCGGCGCGGTGCTGGGCTGGCTGATCGACCGCGCCCTGCGCCGCCGCGCTGCTGCGGCTACCGCCGATTTCGATGCGTACGCAGAGAAGCCGCGCCAGCGCGGCATCCTGGTGGCGTCGGGACTGATCGTGGGCGAGAGCCTGGTCGGCGTGCTGCTGGCTGCCGTCATCGGATTCACCGGCAAGGACGCGCCGCTGGCGCTGGCACCGGCGGGCTTCGAAGGGATCGGCCAATGGCTGGGACTGGCCGCCTTCCTGCTGATCCTGCTGGCGTTCGCGCGGCGCATCATGCCGTCGCGCTGAAGACAGCCTTTCTTTATCGCTTCATGGCCCCTGGAAGCCCCGGCGATATTGGATCGCCTCCGCCACATGGGTCTTGCCGACCTGCGCCTGCCCGGCCAGGTCGGCGATCGTGCGCGCCACCTTGAGCACCCGATGATAGGAGCGTGCGGACCAGTCCAGGCGCGCCAGCGCGGTTTGCAACAACTGCGCGCCGGCGTCGTCGGGACGACAGTGCACGTCGATGGCGCTACCCGCCAGCTGGCTGTTGCTCACGCCCTGGCGCTGCAACTGCCGCGCGAAGGCTTGGCCGACGCGGGCGGCGATGGCGACGCTGGCCTCGCCCGGCGCCTGGTCGGCCAGTTCGGCGGGCGATAGCGAACCGACCGGCATCTGCATGTCGATGCGATCAAGCAAGGGGCCGGAAATGCGGCCCTGGTAACGGCGGACGATATCGGGCGTGCAGCGGCACTTGCCGTTGGGATGGCCATGGAAGCCGCAAGGACAGGGATTCATCGCCGCGATCAGCTGGAAGCGCGCCGGGAAGTCGGCCTGCCGCGCCGCGCGCGAGATGGTGATGCGGCCGGATTCGAGCGGCTCGCGCAGCACTTCCAGCACGGCCCTTTGAAACTCCGGGAGTTCATCGAGAAACAGCACGCCATGATGCGCCAGCGAAATTTCGCCCGGCCTGGGCGTGCCGCCGCCACCCACCAGCGCCACCGCCGAGGCGGTATGGTGCGGCGCGCGGTAGGGGCGCTGCTTCCATTGGGCGGCATCGAAGCCGCCGGTCAACGAGCGCACCGCGGCCGACTCCAGCGCCTGTTCTTCATCCATCGGCGGCAGGATGCCGGGGAAGCGCGAGGCCAGCATGGACTTGCCGGATCCCGGCGGGCCCACCAGCAAGATGCTGTGGTTGCCCGCGGCCGCCACTTCCATGGCGCGCCGGGCCTGCAACTGGCCCTTGACGTCGGCGAAGTCGGGATAGGCCGGCGCGGCGACGGCGGGCGTTGCGCGATAGCGCTGCAGGCGGCCCTCGGCGCCGCGCGCGGTGAAATGCGCGCAGACCTCCAGCAGCGAGGCCGCCGGCAGGATGGAAGCGCCGGCGACCAGCGCCGCCTCGCCGGCATTGGCGGCAGGCAGGATGAAGCCGCGCTTGCGGCCGTCGTCGCGGCCGGCACGGTGCATGGCGCAGGTCATCGCCAGCGCGCCGCGCACGGCGCGCAACTGGCCCGAGAGCGACAGCTCGCCGGCGAATTCGTAGTCGTCGAGCTCGTCGCCCGGCATCTGCCCGGAGGCGACCAGGATGCCCAGTGCAATGGGCAGGTCGAATCGTCCTGATTCCTTGGGAAGGTCGGCCGGCGCCAGGTTGACCGTGATGCGCCGCGCCGGGAATTCGAACCGCGCATTTTGCAGCGCGGCCCGGACGCGGTCCTTGGCCTCCTTCACTTCGGCTTCGGGCAGGCCGACGATGGCAAAGGCGGGCAGGCCGTTGGCCAGATGGACTTCCACGGTGACCGGCGGCGCGGCCATGCCGGACAGTGCGCGGCTGTGGAGGACGGCCAGGCTCATGGCGGCGAGCCCGGTCGTGCTTGTTGATGACGGGAGAAGCGGGGGGAGTCGGGTATTAAATAGCGGGCCGGTCGTGTCATTGAGTCTGTTTTTGCTGGGCTTCCAGCTCGGCAACACGCGCCTCCAGCGCCTCCAGGCGGGCCCGGGTCTTGGCCAGCACCTGGGCCTGGACGTCGAATTCCTCGCGCGTGACCAGGTCCAGCTTGGCAAAGCCCTGGCTCAGCATGGCCTTGACGTTCTTCTCGATGTCCTTGGCCGGGGAGTGCTCGATCGCCTTGTTGATTTTGGATTGCAGGTCTTCAAAGAATTGGGGCTTGTCCATGTCGGATCTCCTGGGCGGGTTGCTGTTGCGTCAAGTTTAGCCGTTTCCGGGCCATTCACAAACTCCGGCCCAGGTTCAGACCGCGGATTGGCGAGTTCGTGCCCGGCGGGAGATGGCAGCGCGGGCATGCCTTGTGGAAATGTGCCGACTTGGTGATTCGCCTGGCCAAAGGCCCCTCGCGCACCAAAATGTGTTTGCCGTCCGGCAGGAATGGTTAATGAAAAGAAATCAATGTCGCACCAATTTCGTGCCATCTGTGCCGACATGCACTATTTTGGTCTATAACTCCAAAAAAAACGGTTCGAATATCTTGTTTCTCTGAAAAAGCGGAGGGCGTCGCCGTGAAAGGACTTGGCACGGCTCCTGCTACATGGTTTGGGCAAAACAAAAAAACGATTAATTGTTCAACAGCAAACCAGAGGGAAAGTCATGAAGAAACTGATTCTTGCAACTGCAATCGCAGCATCGTTCGTTTCCACCGTGGCGCGCGCAGAAGACGCCAAGCCGGACAACGAATTCAGCTTCAACGCCGCCGTCGTGAACGACTACCGCTATCGCGGCCTGACCCAGACCCGCTTCGATCCGGCATTGCAAGTCGGCGCTGACTACACCCATAACCCGACCGGCCTGTACGCCGGCACCTGGCTGACCAACATCAAGTGGATCAAGGATGCTGGCACCAACACCAATACCAGCACCAAGGGCGATATCGAGTGGGATATCTACGGCGGCAAGCGCGGCGACATCGGCGGCGGCTTCACCTACGACGTCGGCGGCCTGTACTACTACTACCCGGGCAACACCCTGGCCAACAGCGGCTCCAAGAACGCCAACACCTTCGAGCTCTACGGCCAGATCGGCTACGGCCCGGCCTACTTCAAGTATTCGCATGCGCTGACCAACCTGTTCGGCGCCGTCGACAGCAAGAACAGCCAGTACTTCGACCTGGGCGCCAACATCGACACCTTCTACGGCGTGATCCTCGGCCTGCACCTTGGCCACCAGACCGTCAAGGGCAAGCCTAACGGCGTGTCCAACAGCCAGTACAGCTACACCGACTGGAAGGTCGGCCTGTCCAAGACCTTCGAAGAAGCCGCCGGCATCACGCTGGGCGTGGCCTACGTCGGTACCGACCTGAAGGATGGCGTGAACCTGACGCCGGCTTCCGATGGTGCGAAGAATGTCGGCAAGAAGGGTATTGTCGTTTCCGTCAGCAAGACTTTCTAATCAGAGGTTCGTATGAAACTGATCACAGCGATCATCAAACCGTTCAAGCTCGATGAGGTGCGCGAAGCGCTCTCGGCCATCGGCGTGCAGGGCATTACCGTGACTGAAGTCAAGGGCTTCGGTCGCCAGAAGGGACATACCGAGCTGTATCGCGGCGCCGAGTATGTGGTCGACTTCCTGCCCAAGACCAAGATCGAGGCGGCAGTCGATGACGCCATCGTCGAACGCGCGCTGGAGGCCATCGAGACGGCCGCCCGCACCGGCAAGATCGGCGACGGCAAGATCTTCGTCCAGGATCTGCTGGACGTGATTCGTATCCGCACCGGCGAAACCGGCAAAGACGCTCTGTAAAAAAGGGGAATTCTAATGAGCATGAAGAAAATGTTTTCCAGCGCCGTCGCCATTGGCGCTTTGCTGTTGGCGGTAGGTTTTGCCGCACCGGCCCAAGCGCAGGACGCGCCCAAGCCTGAAGCAGCAGCGGCAACCGCCGCCGCACCCGCCGCTGCGGCCGAAGCTCCCAAGGCTGCTGCCGCTGCGCCTGCCGCAGCCGCGCCCGCCGCGGCTCCTGCTGCGGCCGCCGCCGCTCCCGCGCCTGTTCCCAACAAGGGCGACACCGCGTGGATGCTGGTGTGCACCGCGTTCGTGATCCTCATGACCCTGCCCGGCCTGGGCCTGTTCTACGGCGGCCTGGTCCGCAGCAAGAACATGCTGTCGGTGCTGATGCAGTGCTTCATGATCTTCTCGCTGATCTACATCCTGTGGTTCGTCTACGGCTACAGCATCGCGTTCACCGAAGGCGGAGCGTTCTTCGGCGGCTTCGATCGCCTGTTCCTGCACGGCCTGACCGGCGACTCCAATACCGCCACCTTCAGCAAGGGCGTCGTGATTCCCGAGCTGGTGTTCGTGGCCTTCCAGGGTGCGTTCGCGGCCATCACCGTGGCGCTGATCATCGGCTCCTTCGCCGAGCGCGTGAAGTTCTCGGCAGTGATCCTGTTCTCGATCCTGTGGTTCACCTTCTCCTACCTGCCGATGGCGCACATGGTCTGGTTCTGGCCTGGTCCGGACGCCTTCACCGACGCCGCCGCCGCTGAAAAGGCGACCGCGATCTCGGGCTGGCTGTTCCAGAAGGGCGCGCTGGATTATGCCGGCGGCACCGTGGTGCACATCAACGCCGCCGTGGCGGGCCTGGTCGGTTCCTACGTGATCGGCAAGCGCGTCGGTTTCGGCAAGGAAGCCTTCAAGCCGCATAGCCTGACCCTGACCATGGTCGGCGCCTCGCTGCTGTGGTTCGGCTGGTTCGGCTTCAACGCAGGCTCGGGCCTGGAAGCCAACGGCGGCGCCGCACTGGCCTTCGTCAACACCATCCTGGCAACCGCCGCCGCTGTCCTGTCCTGGAGCTTCGGCGAATGGATCGGCAAGGGCAAGCCCTCGATGCTGGGTGCTGCTTCGGGCGCCGTCGCCGGCCTGGTGGCCATCACTCCGGCTGCCGGCTTCGTCGGCGTGATCGGCGCGGTCGTCATGGGCCTGCTGGCTGGCCTGCTGTGCCTGTGGGGCGTTACCGGCCTCAAGAAGCTGCTGGGTTCCGACGACGCGCTTGACGTGTTCGGCGTGCACGGCGTGGGCGGCATCCTGGGCGCCATCCTGACCGGCGTGTTCGCTGCGCCGAGCCTGGGCGGCACCGGCATCTACGACTACGTGGCCAACGCGGTCGCTCCCGACTATTCGATCGGCGGCCAGGTGTGGATCCAGTTCCAAGGTGTGCTGACTACCCTGGTGCTGTCGGGCGTGGTCTCCTTCATCGCCTACAAGATCGTCGACGTGGTGATCGGCCTGCGCGTGACCGAAGAGGAAGAGCGCGAAGGCCTGGATATCTCCAGCCACGGCGAATCGGCCTACCACTGATCGCCTGCAACAGAGTCTTATTCCTTCGGGGCCGGCGACGGTCCCTTTCAAAGGCGCCCTTCGGGGCGCCTTTTTTATTGGCGCCGTTTCCGCCAGGGAAATAAATAATTCCCGACCATTTGACTCGGGCTCTTTAAAAAGACGCGGCGGCCGCCATCTGGATGACCTGAACTCCCGTCCGGCGCCGGAGCGGATCCCGGAAATGGTTTTGGTGAAATGGCAACGCGGCCGTCTTGCGCGTTGCAACACGATTTCAGGAATCCGCTAAAATCAACATTCGCAGCCGGCATTTCTAAATTGTTAAGGTCTTTTATGGTCCCGCATCTTGTCACCGCTCTGAATGGTCCCCTGCTGGAGCTGGAGAAGAAAATCCTGGGCGCCACGCCGGCCATCGAACGCTGGTTCCGCATGGAGTGGCAAGAGCACACGCCGCCGTTCTATTGCTCGGTCGACCTGCGCAATGCGGGTTTCAAGCTGGCGCCGGTCGACACCAACCTGTTCCCGGGCGGCTTCAACAACCTCTCGCCCGAGATGCTGCCTTTGGCGGTGCAGGCGGCGATGGCGGCCATCGAGAAATATTGTCCCGACGCAAGAAACCTGCTGCTGATCCCGGAAAACCATACCGGCAACACCTTCTACCTGCAAAACATCGGCCGGCTGATGCAGATCTTCCGCCAGACCGGGCTCAACGTACGCCTGGGCACCCTGGCGCCGGATGTCACCAAGCCGAAGAACATTGAGCTGCCCGACGGCACCAGCATCACGCTGGAGCCGCTGGAGCGCTCCTCCAACGGCCGCCGACTGGGCTTGAAGAACTTCGATCCCTGTACCGTGCTGCTCAACAACGATCTCTCCATCGGCGTGCCGTCGGTGCTGGAGGGCCTGCATGAGCAGAGCGTGCTGCCGCCGCTGCATGCCGGCTGGGCGCTGCGCCGCAAGAGCAACCACTTCGCCGCCTACGACGACGTGGTCAAGAAATTCGCCAAGATGGTCGAGGTCGACCCGTGGATGCTCAACCCGATGTTCGCCAAGGTCGGCGACATCGACTTCCAGGAGCGCACCGGTACCGACGCGCTGGCCGACAGCGTGTCCTCGCTGCTGTCGAAGATCCGCAAGAAGTACAAGGAATACGGCATCAAGGAACAGCCCTTCGTGTTCATCAAGGCCAATGCCGGCACTTACGGCATGGGCATCATGGCCGTCAAGGACGCCAGCGAGGTCAAGGACCTGAACCGCCAGCAGCGCACCAGGATGGTGGCCGGCAAGGAAGGGCTGGAGGTGTCCGAAGTGATCGTGCAGGAAGGCGTGCATTCCTTCGAGCGCATCAATGAAGCCGTGGCCGAGCCGGTGGTCTACATGATCGACCGCTACGTGGTGGGCGGCTTCTATCGCGTGCACGCCGACCGCGACGTCAACGAAAACCTGAACGCCCCCGGCGCGCACTTCGTGCCGCTGGCCTTCGCCCAGCAGCACGCCTTGCCGGACGTGCACGCCAAGCCCGGCACCGCCGCGCCCAACCGTTTCTACATGTATGGCGTGGTGGCGCGTCTGGCGCTGCTGGCCGCATCGCTGGAGATGGAAAAGACCGATCCGAACCCGGAAGTCTATTGACGGCATAATCACCCACCAGCCAAGCCCAACAGGACGCCAGCAACATGAAAATCGCTTTCCTCGCCGATCCGCTCGATACGTTCAAGACGTACAAGGATTCCACCTTCGCCATGATGCGCGAGGCCGCCCGCCGCGGCCATGCCATCTACGCGTTCGAGCAGGCCGACCTGGTGCTGGAGAACGGGCTGGTGACGGCCGGCGCCTTCAAGGTCACGCTGACCGGCGAGGCCGACGACTGGTATCGCGCCGACAAGCCGGCCGCCTGTTTCCTGTCGGAGTTCGACGCCGTGATCGTGCGTAAGGATCCGCCGTTCGACATGGAGTACATCTACACCACCTACCTGCTGGAGCTGGCCGAGAAGCAGGGCGCGCGGGTGTACAACAAGCCGGCCGCGATCCGCAGCCACAACGAGAAACTGGCGATCGCCCAGTTCCCGCAATACACCGCGCCCACCCTGGTCACGCGCGACGCCAAGCGCCTGCGCGACTTCCATGGCGAGCACCAGGATGTGATCCTCAAGCCGCTCGACGGCATGGGCGGCATGGGCATCTTCCGCATCAAGGCCGACGGCATGAACCTGGGCTCCATCATCGAGACGCTGACCGACAACGGTCAACGCACGATCATGGCGCAGCGTTTCATTCCTCAGATCAGCGCCGGCGACAAGCGCATCCTGCTGATCGGCGGCAAGGTCGTGCCCAACGTGCTGGCGCGCATTCCGCAGGGCAATGAAGTGCGCGGCAACCTGGCCGCCGGCGGCCTGGGCCGTGCACAGCGGGCCTCCGAGCGCGATTTGGAAATCGGCGAGGCGCTGGCGCCTGTGCTGTATGAACGTGGATTGTTGCTGGTCGGGCTGGATGCCATCGGCGACTATCTCACGGAGATCAACGTGACGAGTCCAACCTGCTTCCAGGAAATCACCCAGCAGACCGGCTTCGATGTGGCGGCGATGTTCGTCGACGCGCTTGAAGCCGCCGCAGGTGCAGGAGCATAAATGGGCTCGGTGGAGCATGACGGGCTGCTCGGGGAAAAGCGCGTCGCATCGGATGGCAACAATTTCATGGTTGGAATTCTTCTTTTGACGCACGCCCCGCTGGGGCAAGCTTTTCTGGATGCCGCGACCCACGTCTTCCGTGGCCGGCCCGAACGGATAGAGGCGATCGACGTGGTCGCCGACCAGAATCCCGCGGATGTGCAAAAACTGGCGATCGAGGCGGTCAAGCGCCTCGACGACGGCAGCGGCGTGCTGGTGATCACCGACGTCATGGGCGGCACGCCTTCCAACTGCACGGGTTTCCTGTGCGGCCTGGAAAACGTCTCGGTGATCGCCGGCATCAGCCTGCCGATGCTGTTGCGCGCGCTGACCTACCGCAACGACACCCTGGACGTGGTGGTCGAGATGGCGCTGGCTGGCGGCCAGAACGGCGCGGTGCGCATCGACAATCGCATCCGCGTGGCGGCATCGGCCTGACGGGACAGCGGCGCCGGACATCGCGCAAGAGACATAAAAACGAAAGCTGAAAAATGATTCAAAAAGAACTAGAGATCGTCAACAAGCTCGGCCTGCATGCGCGCGCCTCCGCCAAATTCACCCAGCTCGCCGGCAAGTTCAAGAGCGAAGTCTGGATGACCTTCAACAAACGCCGCGTCAACGCCAAGTCCATCATGGGCGTGATGATGTTGGCCGCCGGCAAGGGCAGCGTGATCAGCCTGGAAACCAACGGCGAGGACGAACAGGAATGCTTCGCCGCGCTGGAAGCCCTGATCGCCGACAAGTTCGGCGAAGGCCAGTAAGCGCCCGGCGCATCCTTGCCGCGGCATTGCGCCGCAGCATTCGTTACCCGCTGGAATACTTCTTGCGACATGGTTCATGCCGGGGCGGCGCTCAACAGGCGCCGCCCCGGCATGCATGGCTTTTCAACCAGGCTGCCCGTTTTTCTATTCCCCGGATTTCGCGATGTCGGCGATTGCCAAACCGTCATTTGTTCGGTAACTTCCTCGAAGCTACCGCGACCAGAACATACGGCGGAATATAAAAACCAGGCAGGAGATAACGCGATGGCTTCTTTCAGCTTACATGGAATCGCGGTGTCGCAAGGCATCGCCATCGGACGCGCGCACTTGATGGCGCCGGCCGCGCTGGACGTCAAACATTACCTGATCGCCGACGAGCAGGTCGAGGCCGAGATCGAGCGCCTCAAGAGCGCCATCAAGGCGGTGCACGAAGAGCTGCACGCCATCCGCTCCGACCTCCCCAAGGACGCGCCCGCCGAGCTGGGCGCCTTCATCGACGTACACTCCCTGATCCTGTCGGACCCGATGCTCTCGGAGGTGCCGCAGAACATCATCCGCAACCGCTACTACAACGCCGAGTGGGCGCTGGTCACCCAGATCGACGAGCTCTCGGCGCAGTTCGACGAGATCGAGGATCCGTACCTGCGCGAGCGCAAGGCCGATATCCAGCAGGTCGGCGAGCGCATCCTGAAGGTGCTGACCGGCAGCGCCATTCACCTGCCGCCCACCGGCGAGGCCGCCGCCAACATCATCGTGGTGGCGCACGACATCTCGCCGGCCGACATGCTGCAGTTCCGCGACAGCGCCTTCGCCGGTTTCGTCACCGACCTGGGCGGCCCCAACTCGCACACCGCCATCGTCGCCCGCAGCCTGGACATCCCGGCCGCCGTCGGCATGCACAACGCCTCGGTGCTGGTGAAGCACGACGACCTGCTGATCATTGACGGCGACGCCGGCGTGGTGATCGTCGATCCTTCGCCGCTGGTGCTGGCGCAATACCGCGCGCGCCAGGAGCGCATGCTGCGCGAGCGCAAGAAGCTCTCGCGCCTGAAGAAGACGCCGGCCATCACCCAGGACGGCGAACCGATCACGCTGCTGGCCAACATCGAATTGCCGGCCGACGCCGCCAATGCCTGGGAAGCGGGCGCGATGGGCATCGGCCTGTTCCGTTCCGAATTCCTGTTCATGGGGCGCGCCGGCCATCTCGAGAAATTCCCCAGCGAGGACGAGCAGTTCGAGTCGTACAAGCAGGCGGTGATCGCCATGAAGGGCCGCGTCGTCACCATCCGCACGCTCGATGTGGGCGCCGACAAGCCGTTGGACGAAGACGAGGAAACCGCGCTGAACCCGGCGCTGGGCTTGCGCGCCATCCGCTATTGCCTGTCCGAGCCGCAGATGTTCCTCACGCAGCTGCGCGCCATCCTGCGCGCCTCCGCCTTCGGCCCGATCAAGCTCTTGGTGCCGATGATGGCGCACGCCTTCGAGATCGACCAGACCCTGGCCATCATCGAACAGGCCAAGCAGCAGCTGCGCGAGCGCAAGCAGAAGTTCGACGAGGAGATCCCGGTCGGCGCCATGATCGAGATCCCGGCGGCGGCGCTGGCCTTGCCGCTGTTCATCAAGCGCCTGGATTTCCTCTCCATCGGCACCAACGACCTGATCCAGTACACGCTGGCCATCGACCGCGTCGACCACGAGGTGGCGCACCTCTACGATCCGCTGCATCCG
Organism: Herbaspirillum sp. WKF16; assembly: GCF_028993615.1. Lineage (NCBI taxonomy): Bacteria > Pseudomonadati > Pseudomonadota > Betaproteobacteria > Burkholderiales > Oxalobacteraceae > Herbaspirillum > Herbaspirillum sp. WKF16. The sequence continues at coordinate 142,112 of NZ_CP118632.1, forward strand.
GCGGTGCTGTTCCTGTTGTCGACGGTGATCTCGCAGGGCCGCAAGGCCGGCATCCCGGTCTCGGTGTGCGGCGAAATGGCGGGCGACGTGAAGTGGACGCGCCTGCTGCTGGGCATGGGTTTGCTGGAGTTTTCGATGCATCCCTCGCAGATCCTGTCGGTGAAGAACGAGATCCTCAACAGCGACCTGCGCCTGCTGGAGCCGCAGGTGAAGAAGGTGACGCGCGCCAGCGAGCCGGCCGCCATTGCCGCCGCCATGGCGCAGCTGCAGGCGCTGGTGGCCGAGCCTGAGGTCAAGGAAACCAAGGTCGCGCGGCGCCGCTGACGCGCCGCATATGCGCACCGGGCCGCTCGCGCGCGACCCGGTGCGTTTGACTGGCCCGCCCGACTTGGGTATTCTTACGCCACTGCGCCGATTTGAACGGTTTGACCAACCTCAGCTTGCGGGCGCCGGGAGATTGCTCCCATCTAAATGCGGCTAAAGCGAGCTTGGAGTCAGTTGTTCCCTCCCCAAGACTCTCTCGATACGAGCCCGCAAGCAATGCTTCCGGGCTTTTTTATTGCCCGCCCGAGCAGGTGGCCAACCTTCGCTGAGGCGAAGCGATCGTCCATGTCCGTCGCGCCAGCCGCGACGGCGGACGCCTTGCCACTCAAGCAGAACAATCATGTCGATCGGAATCGTATCGCCCCAGGTCATGCATTTCGCCGAGCCCTTGCCGCTGCAGGGCGGCGCGCAGCTGGCGGATTACTCGCTGACCTATGAGACCTACGGCACGCTCAATGCCGACAAATCCAACGCCGTGCTGGTGTGCCATGCGCTCAACGCCTCGCATCACGTGGCCGGTGTGTATGCCGGGGAGCCGGACAACGTCGGCTGGTGGGACAACATGGTCGGCCCCGGCAAATCGCTGGATACCGACAAGTTCTTCGTCATCGGCGTCAACAACCTCGGCTCCTGTTTCGGCTCGACCGGGCCGATGCACGCCAATCCGGCCACCGGCAAGCCCTACGGCGCCGATTTTCCGGTGGTCACGGTGGAAGACTGGGTCAACGCCCAGGCGCGCCTGGCGGACCGGCTCGGCATCGTCCGCTTCGCCGCGGTGATGGGCGGCTCGCTGGGCGGCATGCAGGCGCTGGCCTGGAGCATGATGTACCCGGACCGCCTGGGCCACTGCCTGGTGATCGCCTCCACGCCCAAGCTGTCGGCGCAGAACATCGCCTTCAACGACGTCGCCCGCCAGGCCATCCTGACCGATCCGCAGTACCACGGCGGCGATTTCTACGCGCACGGCGTGGTGCCCAAGAACGGCCTGCGCGTGGCGCGCATGGTGGGTCATATCACCTACCTGTCGGATGACGACATGGCCGAGAAATTCGGTCGCGACCTGCGCGCCGACAACTATCAATTCGGCTACGGCATTGATTTCGAGATCGAGTCCTACCTGCGCTACCAGGGCGACAAGTTCTCCACCTACTTCGACGCCAACACCTACCTGCTGATCACCAAGGCGCTCGACTACTTCGACCCGGCGCGCGAATTCGGCGGCGACCTGGTCAAGGCGCTGGCGCGCACCAAGGCGCGCTTCCTGCTGGTGTCCTTCACCACCGACTGGCGCTTCTCGCCGGAGCGCAGCCGCGAGATGGTGCAGGCGCTGGTAGCCAACAGGCGCCGCGTGAGCTATGCGGAGATCGACGCGCCGCACGGGCACGACGCTTTCCTGCTGGACGACGCGCGCTACATGGCGGTGGTGCGCGAGTATTACGCAAGCATCTGGAACGAACTGGAGCAGGAGGGCCGCGCATGACTTTCAACGAACTGAGCCAATTGCGCCCCGACCTGGCGTTCATCGCGCATTGGGTGCGCGAGCAATCGAACGTGCTGGACCTGGGCTGCGGCGACGGCGTGATGCTGGACTACTTGCAGACCGACAAGAAATGCGTGGGCTATGGCGTGGAGATCGACGACAACGAGATCCCCAAGTGCGTGGCGCGCGACGTCTCGGTGATCCAGCAGGACCTGAATGGCGGCCTGGCCATGTTCGAGGACAACGCCTTCGACACGGTGCTGTGCCTGTCGGCGCTGCAGATGGTCAAGGATGTGGAGGGCACGCTGCGCGAGATCGCGCGGGTAGGCCGCGAGGCCACCGTCTCCTTCCCCAATTTCGCCTACTGGCCGCACCGCGTGGCGCTCTTGCGGGGGCGCATGCCGGTGTCCAAGACGCTGCCATACCAATGGTATGATACGCCGAACCTGCGCTGCGCCACGATCAGGGATTTCGAGGCGCTGGCCAACGAAGTCGGGCTGGAAGTGCTGGAATGCGTGGCGCTCAAGGACGGCAAGCCGGTGCGTTACCTGCCCAACTGGCGCGGCAGCCTGGCGGTGTTCAGGCTGCGCAAGAAATAAGCTCCCGCCTGCGCGCAGTTCATCCGCAAACGCCGGTCCGACCGCGGCAACGTCCGCCGGCCGCCGGCGTTTTTCTTTTGTCCCTCTGTTCTCTGACTCGGCCCGCCCATGACCGCACCCGCCGCTTCCTGGCGTCAATACCTCAACCGGCGCATGCTGATCTGCGTCTTCCTCGGCTTCACTTCCGGACTGCCGCTGTTCATCCTGCTGTCGCTGCTGCAGGCCTGGCTGGCCAAGTCGGGCCTGAACGTGAAGACGCTCGGCCTGTTCGCGCTGGTGATGTTCCCCTATACCTGGAAGTTCGTCTGGTCGCCGCTGATGGATCGCTTCCACTTCGGCCGCATGGGGCGCCGTCGCGGCTGGATGTTCGTCACCCAGCTGCTGCTGTTCCTGGGCATCGGCGCCATGGGCATGCTCGACCCGCTGACCGAGGTCGGCACGATCGCCTTCATGGCCTCGGTAGTGGCTTTCCTCTCGGCCAGCCAGGACATCGCCATCGACGCCTATCGGCGCGAGATCCTGCCCGATGAAGAGCTGGGCCTGGGCAGCGCCATCCACGTCAACGCCTACAAGCTTTCCGGCATGGTGCCCGGGGCGCTGTCGCTGGTGCTGGCCGACCGCATGCCCTGGGCCAGCGTATTCTGGGTGACCGCGGCCTTCATGCTGCCCGGCTTGCTGTGTTCGCTGCTGGTCAAGGAGCCCAAGGTCTACGGCGCGCCCCCCAGGAGCCTGTCGGACGCGGTGGTGCTGCCGTTCCGCGAGTTCATCGCGCGTGGCGGCTGGGGCAACGCGCTGTGGGTGCTGGGCTTCATCTTCCTCTACAAGCTGGGCGACAGCATGGCCACCGCGCTGGCCACCAAGTTCTACATCGACCTCGGTTTCTCGATGACCGAGATCGGCGTGGTCTCCAAGACCACCAGCCTGTGGGCCAGCGTGGCCGGCGGCATCCTGGGCGGCATCTGGATGGTGCGGCTGGGCATCAATCGCGGGCTGTGGGTGTTCGGCGTGCTGCAGGCCATCCCCATCCTCGGCTTTGCCTGGCTGGCCCACGTCGGCACCAGCCTGCCCGTGCTGGCGGCGGTGATCGGGGTGGAAGCCTTCGGCGTGGGCCTGGGCACCACCGCTTTCGTCGCCTACATCATGCGCGAGACCGACCCGCGCTATACCGCGACGCAGTTCGCGCTGTTCACCAGCTTGATGGCCGTACCACGGACTTTCGTCAATTCTTCGGTCGGTTACATCGTGGCGGAAACCGGCTGGCTAAATTTTTTTCTAATTTGCTTCGTTCTAGCCTTGCCTGGAATGCTGATGTTGCCTAGAATTGCGCCCTGGAATGAAAAGCCGGTTGAGTCGCAGACAACAAAAGCCTGAAGATTCGAAAAAACGTCGCGATTCGTTCCCGAGAGCAACTCTCGGTATGCCACTAAAAATATTTGCCTTGCCTCTTGTTTTTGGTTGACAACATGAAGTTGTTACTCTATAGTTTTGAGTTCCCTGCGCGGAGAGGTGGCCGAGTGGTTAATGGCAGCAGACTGTAAATCTGCCCTCTTACGAGTACGCTGGTTCGAATCCAGCCCTCTCCACCATTAGGCGGGAAGTAAAAAGAAGTTGAAGTTCGCGGTCGAAAGACGCGGCGGATGTGAAGTGAAAGTTGTTTCCTCGCGGGTGTAGCTCAATGGTAGAGCTGAAGCCTTCCAAGCTTAAGACGAGGGTTCGATTCCCTTCACCCGCTCCAAGTTTTGGTCCGGTTGCATGTTTGGTTGTTGTGCAGTCGGCAAAAATGCCCTTGTAGCTCAGTGGTAGAGCACTCCCTTGGTAAGGGAGAGGCCACGTGTTCAATCCACGTCAAGGGCACCAGTTTTGAGTCGTATCGCTAGAGCAGGTCAGCAATCAGTCGGGCGTATTGCCTGGACATTCTCATCAAATTTAGGAGTCTAAAATGGCAAAAGGCAAGTTTGAGCGGACCAAGCCGCACGTGAACGTTGGCACCATCGGCCACGTTGACCACGGCAAGACCACGCTGACTGCAGCGATCGCAACGGTTCTGTCGAAGAAGTTCGGCGGCGAAGCGAAGGCATACGACCAGATCGACGCGGCACCTGAAGAAAAGGCCCGCGGCATCACCATCAACACCGCACACGTCGAATACGAAACCGCCAACCGCCACTACGCTCACGTTGACTGCCCCGGCCACGCCGACTACGTCAAGAACATGATCACCGGCGCAGCGCAGATGGACGGCGCGATCCTGGTGTGCTCGGCCGCTGACGGCCCGATGCCCCAGACCCGCGAACACATCCTGCTGTCGCGTCAGGTTGGCGTTCCTTACATCATCGTCTTCCTGAACAAGGCCGACATGGTGGACGACGCCGAGCTGCTGGAGCTGGTGGAAATGGAAGTGCGCGAACTGTTGTCGAAGTACGAGTTCCCCGGCGACGACCTGCCCATCGTGAAGGGTTCGGCCAAGCTGGCGCTGGAAGGCGACACCGGTCCCCTGGGCGAGCAAGCGATCATGGCCCTGGCCGAAGCGCTGGACACCTACATCCCGACGCCGGAACGTGCCGTTGACGGTACCTTCCTGATGCCGGTGGAAGACGTGTTCTCGATCTCGGGCCGCGGCACCGTGGTGACCGGTCGCGTTGAGCGCGGCGTGGTCAAGGTCGGCGAAGAAATCGAAATCGTCGGTATCCGCGACACCGTGAAGACCACCTGCACCGGCGTGGAAATGTTCCGCAAGCTGCTGGACCAGGGTCAGGCTGGCGACAACGTCGGCGTGCTGCTGCGCGGCACCAAGCGTGAAGACGTGGAGCGTGGCCAGGTTCTGGCCAAGCCGGGTTCGATCAAGCCGCACAAGCACTTCACCGGCGAGATCTATGTTCTGTCGAAGGACGAAGGCGGCCGTCACACCCCGTTCTTCAACAACTACCGCCCGCAGTTCTACTTCCGCACCACCGACGTGACCGGTGCGATCGAACTGCCGGAAGGCAAGGAAATGGTCATGCCTGGCGACAACGTGTCGATCACCGTCAAGCTGATCAACCCGATCGCCATGGAAGAAGGTCTGCGTTTCGCTATCCGTGAAGGCGGTCGTACCGTCGGCGCCGGCGTCGTCGCCAAGATCTTCGACTAAGATCAAGCTGTAAAACACCTTGCCGCGATGCGAATTTCGTATCGCGGCATTCGTGTCTCAATCGCGAGTTTTCGTAGGGGCGTAGCTCAATTGGCAGAGCGTCGGTCTCCAAAACCGAAGGTTGGGGGTTCGATGCCCTCCGCCCCTGCCACCGAATCTGGTGCAGGGTACAGAAAGTAAGCAATGTCTAACCAGCCAGTCCAAACCGTCAACACCTCCAACGACAAGATCAAGATTGCATTGGCAATCGTGGCGGTCGTCGCGGGCGTGGTCGGTTTTTTTGTGTTGTCTGATCAGTCCACTCCCGTGCGCGCTGTCGCTCTGGTGGCCGGTCTGCTGGTGGCTGTGGCATTTGCCTGGACCTCTGCGCAAGGCCGCGGCTTCGTCGGTTTCGCCAAGGAGTCCGTGCGCGAAACCAAGAAGGTCGTCTGGCCCACCCGCAAGGAAGCGATGCAGATCACCGCAGTGGTGTTCGCATTCGTGCTGATCATGGCGATCTTCCTGTGGGGCACGGACAAGCTGCTCGAGTTCCTGTTGTACGACGTAATTTTGGGCTGGAAATAACATGAGCGATAGCACACAAGACAGCGCACCGATTGGTGCGCAAAGCGTTTCAGGCGCAGGAAAAATGCGCTGGTACGTGGTGCATGCATATTCGGGCATGGAAAAGAGCGTTCAGCGTGCGTTGACCGAGCGTATCGCTCGCGCGGGCATGCAGGAACAGTTCGGCCAGATCCTGGTGCCGACTGAAGAAGTCGTCGATATGAAGAACGGTCACAAGTCGGTGACCGAGCGCCGTTTCTTCCCGGGCTATGTCCTGGTGGAAATGGAAATGACCGACGAGACCTGGCACCTGGTGAAGAACACCAGCAAGGTGACCGGTTTCATCGGCGGCAAGTCCAATCGCCCGACCCCGCTGCCGCAGCGCGAAGTCGATGCGCTGATCCGCCAGATGCAGGAAGGCGTCGAGAAGCCGCGTCCGAAGGTGCTCTACGAAGTCGGCGAAATGGTGCGCATCAAGGAAGGCCCGTTCACCGATTTCAACGGCAACGTCGAAGAAGTGAACTACGAAAAATCGCGCGTGCGCGTGTCGGTCACCATCTTCGGTCGCGCCACCCCGGTCGAGCTCGAATTCGGCCAGCTGGAAAAAGTCTGATCCCTTTCGCGGAATCCCACTTTTCTCTGAACCAGACATAGCGCCCGCAGGAGCGCATCGGACGGGTATCCCCGCTCGGTCAATCCGGCAAACCGAGGAGCCAAAGTAAGGAGCCGCAAGGCGAATGAACCGGCGCTAAAACTCAATCACTAAGGAGCCGTCATGGCAAAGAAAATCATCGGTTTTATCAAGCTGCAAGTGCCAGCTGGTAAAGCCAACCCGTCCCCCCCGATCGGTCCTGCGCTGGGTCAGCGCGGCCTGAACATCATGGAATTCTGCAAGGCCTTCAACGCGCAAACGCAAGGCGTTGAGCCGGGTCTGCCGATTCCGGTCGTGATCACCGCCTTCGCGGACAAGTCCTTCACCTTCGTGATGAAGACTCCGCCGGCAACGATCCTGATCAAGAAGGCCGCCGGCATCCAGAAGGGTTCCGCCAAGCCGCATACCGACAAGGTCGGCAAGATCACCCGCAAGCAAGCGGAAGAGATCGCAACCCAGAAGAAGCCGGACCTGACCGCTGCTGATCTGGAAGCTGCAGTGCGCACCATCGCTGGTTCCGCACGTTCGATGGGCATCACGGTGGAGGGTCTGTAATGGCTAAGGTATCCAAGCGCATGAAGGCATTGAAGGAAAAGGTCGACCGCACCAAGGCCTATCCGTTCGACAACGCCGTTTCCCTGATCAAGGAATTCGCCACCGCCAAGTTCAACGAGTCGATCGACGTCGCCGTTCAACTGGGCGTGGACGCCAAGAAGTCGGACCAGGTTGTTCGCGGTTCCGTGGTTCTGCCCGCAGGCACCGGCAAGAGCGTGCGTGTGGCCGTGTTCGCCTCGGGCGACAAGGCTGAGGCTGCCAAGGCAGCCGGCGCCGACGTGGTCGGCATGGAAGATCTGGCAGAGCGCGTGAAGGCCGGCGACATGCCGTTCGACATCGTGATCGCTTCGCCGGACACCATGCGTATCGTCGGCACCCTGGGTCAGATCCTGGGCCCCCGCGGCCTGATGCCGAACCCGAAGGTCGGCACCGTGACCCCGGACGTCGCTACCGCCGTCAAGAACGCCAAGGCTGGCCAGGTGCAATACCGTACTGACAAGTCCGGCATCATCCACGCCACCATCGGCCGCAAGTCGTTCAGCGACGCCGATCTGAAGGCCAACCTGCTGGCCCTGATCGATGCCCTGAACAAGGCCAAGCCGGCCACCAGCAAGGGTATCTACGTGCGCAAGATCGCTCTGTCGTCCACCATGGGCGCCGGCGTGCGTATCGACCAGGCTTCCCTGGCCGGCTAAGAAGGAATCAAGTCCCCGTTCTCCGATTGGAGCGCGGGGCGCATCTTTGGGCTGCAGCGCTTGATTTCATCGATCGCTGCAGGCAGTCAAAGACCGTTGGGCGGACGCCGGTGGCAACAATGCCGGAAAAAGTTAAACAGGGCGCATGCAAATGCAATCAACCCAACGCAGATGGTGAACCCGAACAAGTTTCGTAGTCTCAAGCGGTAAATGGAGCTTTGCTCTATGCTGCGATGAACTCCTAAACCTCGGACGCCGTGTTCGAACCGGTGCAAGGCAAGCAGGCATCTTCGTCTGTGTCGTCGCTGAGCACTATTTTTGGAGGTTGATCTTGAGTCTCAATCTGAATGACAAAAAGGCCGTCGTCGCCGAAGTTTCCGCGAAAGTTGCAACCGCGCAAACTATCGTCGTGGCCGAATACCGTGGCATCCAGGTTGGTTCCTTGACGCAACTGCGCGCACAAGCGCGTGCCCAAGGCGTGTACCTGCGCGTGTTGAAAAACACGCTGGCTCGTCGCGCTGTTGAAGGCACCCAGTTTGCCGACCTCGCCCCGCAACTGACCGGTCCGCTGATCTACTCGATCTCGGAAGACGCCGTGGCCGCTGCCAAAGTCGTGTCCGACTTTGCCAAGACCAACGACAAGCTGGTTGTGAAGGCAGGTAACTTCGCAGGCAAGCAGCTGGATAAGGCTGCTGTCGCCGCGTTGGCAAACATCCCGAGCCGCGAGGTTCTGCTGGCCCAAGTGTTGGGCATGATGCAGGCTCCCGTGTCGGGCTTCGTGCGTGGCCTGGCTGCCCTGGCAGCCAAGAAGGAAGCCGAAGCCGCGTAAGGCGCCGGCCGCCAGCGGCGGCCAGCCCCGCAGTTTCGATGCTTTCGCGTCACTACCAATCTGATGTTATTACCGAAATAAATTTAGGAGTTTCAAATGGCAATTAGCAAAGAAGAGATCCTGGAAGCCGTTGGCGCGCTGTCCGTGATGGAACTGAATGACCTGGTCAAGGCATTCGAAGAAAAGTTCGGCGTTTCCGCAGCCGCTATGGCCGCTCCGGCCGCTGGTGGCGGTGCTGGCGGCGGTGCTGCCGCTGCTGAAGAGCAGACCGAATTCACCGTGGTTCTGGCTGAAGTCGGCGCCAACAAGGTCGGCGTCATCAAGGCCGTGCGTGAAATCACCGGCCTGGGCCTGAAGGAAGCCAAGGATCTGGTCGACGGCGCACCGAAGCCAGTGAAGGAAGGCATCGCCAAGGCTGACGCCGAAGCTGCCAAGAAGAAGCTGGAAGAAGCCGGCGCCAAGGCCGAACTGAAGTAATTCACTTGCCTGTCAAGGCGAGTTTGTTGCTCCGGAGTCAAAGTGCAGAATCCCTTGAAAAAGGGATTCGGCTTTGGCTCCTTTGTCGTTTCTTATTTTTGTTCGTCGTATTGGTGCGCTGCAATCTTCCGATGCCGGAATAGTAAGCGCGAACGAGGCAAAAAACTAGGGTGGAAACTTGAAGATTTGAGTTGTCGGTTATCCGGGCCAGCTTCACCGCCGGCCGGCCGGTTTGATCGAATCTTGAATTATCTATCCTTCCTGTCACTCACGGAGTGTCCATGCACTACTCATTTACTGAGAAGAAGCGCATTCGCAAATCCTTCGCGAAACGCGCAAACGTCCACAACGTTCCGTTCCTGCTTGCGACTCAGATCGAGTCGTACCAGAATTTCCTGCAACCCGAGCGCAGCGCTTCGGAGCGCAAGAACGAAGGCCTGCAATCCGCCTTCTCCTCGATTTTTCCCATCGTCTCGCACAACGGTTTTGCGCGACTCGAATTCCTTTCCTACGTGCTGGGTGCTCCTCCGTTCGACGTGAAAGAGTGCCAGCAGCGTGGCCTGACCTTCGCTTCGCCGCTGCGCGCCAAGGTGCGCCTGGTGATCCTGGACCGTGAATCGCCGACCAAGCCGGTGGTCAAGGAAATGAAGGAACAGGAAGTCTACATGGGCGAACTGCCCCTGATGACGACTACCGGTTCGTTCGTGATCAACGGCACCGAGCGCGTCATCGTGTCCCAGCTGCACCGTTCGCCGGGCGTGTTCTTCGAGCACGACCGCGGCAAGACGCACTCGTCGGGCAAGCTGCTGTTCTCGGCGCGCATCATTCCTTACCGCGGCTCGTGGCTGGACTTCGAATTCGATCCGAAGGACATCCTGTTCTTCCGCGTCGACCGCCGCCGCAAGATGCCCGTCACGATCCTGCTCAAGGCCATCGGCATGACGTCCGAGCAGATCCTGGCGAACTTCTTCGTGTTCGACAATTTCAACCTGCACGCCGAAGGCGCCGACATGGAGTTCGTCTCCGAGCGCCTGCGCGGTGAAGTCGCGCGTTTCGACATCACCGACAAGTCGGGCAAGGTGATGGTCGCCAAGGACAAGCGCATCAACGCCAAGCACGTGCGCGACATCGAAGCCGCCGGCATCAAGCACATCTCGGTTCCCGAGGACTACCTGCTGGGCCGCGTGCTGGCCAAGAACATCGTCGATCCCGACACCGGCGAAGTCATCGCCGTGGCCAACGATGAGCTGACCGAAGAACTGCTGGCCAAGCTGCGCGAATCCAACATCGCCACCATCCAGACGCTGTACACCAACGACCTGGACCAGGGCAGCTACATCTCGTCGACCCTGCGCACCGACGACACCGCCGACCAGACCGCCGCACGCGTGGCGATCTACCGCATGATGCGTCCCGGCGAGCCGCCGACCGAAGAGTCGGTGGAGGCGCTGTTCAACGGCCTGTTCTACAGCGAAGACCGCTACGACCTGTCGGCCGTGGGCCGCATGAAGTTCAACCGCCGCGTGAGCCGCGACGAGCTGACCGGCACCATGACCCTGTCCAACGAGGACATCCTGGCGGTCATCAAGATCCTGGTCGAGCTGCGCAACGGCCGCGGCGAAGTCGATGACATCGATCACCTGGGCAACCGCCGCGTGCGTTGCGTGGGCGAGCTGGCCGAAAACCAGTTCCGCGCAGGCCTGGTGCGCGTCGAGCGCGCCGTCAAGGAACGCCTGGGCCAAGCCGAGGCGGACAACCTGATGCCGCACGACCTGATCAACTCCAAGCCGATCTCGGCCGCAATCCGCGAGTTCTTCGGTTCGTCGCAGCTGTCGCAGTTCATGGACCAGACCAACCCGCTGTCGGAAATCACGCACAAGCGCCGCGTTTCCGCCCTGGGCCCTGGCGGCCTGACCCGCGAACGCGCCGGCTTCGAAGTGCGCGACGTGCACCCGACCCACTACGGCCGCGTGTGCCCGATCGAAACGCCTGAAGGCCCGAACATCGGCCTGATCAACTCGCTGGCGCTGTATGCCCGCCTGAACGAATACGGCTTCCTGGAAACCCCGTACCGCAAGGTCGAGGGCAGCAAGGTCACCAACCAGATCGACTATCTGTCGGCCATCGAAGAAGGCCGCTATGTGATCGCCCAGGCCAACGCCACCATCGACGCCGGCGGCAAGCTGTCCGATGAACTGGTGTCGGCGCGTGAAGCCGGCGAAACCATCCTGGTCTCGCCGGAGCGCGTGCAGTACATGGACGTGGCCCCGGGCCAGGTGGTGTCGGTGGCGGCTTCGCTGATCCCGTTCCTCGAGCACGATGACGCGAACCGCGCATTGATGGGCGCCAACATGCAGCGCCAGGCCGTGCCTTGCCTGCGTCCGGAAAAGCCGCTGGTCGGCACCGGCATCGAGCGCACCGTGGCGGTTGACTCGGGCACCACCGTGCAGGCGCTGCGCGGCGGCGTGGTCGACTACGTCGACGCCGGCCGTGTGGTGATCCGCGTGAACGACGACGAGGCGCAAGCCGGCGAAGTCGGCGTGGACATCTACAACCTGATCAAGTACACCCGTTCCAACCAGAACACCAACATCAACCAGCGTCCGATCGTCAAGGTGGGCGACCGCGTTGCGAAGCATGACGTGATCGCCGACGGCGCATCGACCGACCTGGGCGAACTGGCCCTGGGCCAGAACATGCTGGTGGCCTTCATGCCGTGGAACGGCTACAACTTCGAAGACTCGATCCTGATCTCCGAGAAGGTCGTGGCCGACGACCGCTACACCTCGATCCACATCGAGGAACTGTCGGTGGTCGCACGTGACACCAAGCTGGGCGCGGAAGAAATCACCCGCGACATCTCGAACCTGGCTGAGAACCAACTGGCTCGCCTGGACGAGTCCGGCATCACCTACATCGGCGCTGAAGTCGAAGCAGGCGATACCCTGGTCGGCAAGGTCACCCCGAAGGGCGAGACCCAGCTGACGCCGGAAGAGAAGCTGCTGCGCGCGATCTTCGGCGAGAAGGCTTCCGACGTGAAGGACACCTCGCTGCGCGTGCCTTCGGGCATGGTCGGCACCGTCATCGACGTGCAGGTGTTCACCCGCGAAGGCATCCAGCGCGACAAGCGCGCCCAGCAGATCATCGACGATGAACTCAAGCGCTACCGCCTGGACCTGAACGACCAGCTGCGTATCGTGGAAGGCGACGCCTTCCAGCGTCTGGAACGCCTGCTGATCGGCAAGGTCGCCAATGGCGGCCCGAAGAAGCTGGTCAAGGGCACCAAGCTGGACAAGGCTTACCTGGACGACCTGGACAAGTACCATTGGTTCGACATCCGTCCGGCCGACGACGACATGGCCAACGCCCTGGAAGCGATCAAGGAATCGATCGCCGAGAAGCGTCACCAGTTCGACCTGGCCTTCGAAGAGAAGCGCAAGAAGCTGACCCAGGGCGACGAACTGCCGCCAGGCGTGCAGAAGATGGTCAAGGTCTACCTGGCCGTGAAGCGTCGCCTGCAGCCCGGCGACAAGATGGCGGGTCGTCACGGCAACAAGGGTGTGGTGTCGCGCATCCTGCCGATCGAAGACATGCCGCACATGGCCGACGGCACCCCTGCCGACATCGTGCTGAACCCGCTGGGCGTGCCGTCGCGCATGAACGTGGGTCAGGTGCTGGAAGTCCACCTGGGCTGGGCCGCCAAGGGTCTGGGCCTGCGCCTGGGCGAGATGGTGCAGGCGCAAGCCAAGGTCGCGGAACTGCGCAAGTTCCTGACCACCATCTACAACGAGTCGGGCAAGCAGGAAGAGCTGGACAAGTTCAGCGACGATGAGATCGTCGAGCTGGTGGCCAACCTGAAGAAGGGCGTGCCTTTCGCCACCCCGGTGTTCGACGGCGCGCACGAAAAGGAAACCCGTCGCATGCTGGACCTGGCGTATCCGGATCCGGTCGCCAAGCAGCTGGGCATGACCCCGTCGAAGAACCAGGTCACGATGTACGACGGCCGCACCGGCGAAGCTTTCGAGCGCACCGTCACCGTCGGCTACATGCACTACCTGAAGCTGCACCACTTGGTCGACGACAAGATGCACGCCCGCTCCACCGGCCCGTACTCGCTGGTGACCCAGCAGCCGCTGGGCGGCAAGGCGCAGTTCGGCGGCCAGCGTTTCGGCGAAATGGAAGTCTGGGCGCTGGAAGCTTACGGCGCATCGTACGTCCTGCAGGAAATGCTGACCGTGAAGTCCGACGACGTGAACGGCCGTACCAAGGTCTACGAGAACCTGGTCAAGGGCGATCACGTGATCGACGCCGGCATGCCGGAGTCGTTCAACGTGCTGGTGAAGGAAATCCGTTCGCTGGGTATCGACATCGACCTGGAACGCGAATGATGTAACGGGGCGCCGCGGCCGGAGTGAAAACTCCGCCGCGCGCCCCGCCGGTTCGTCCGGCCAACAAGAATTCAGAAGTCAAGGCAGTTAGGCCGGGGAGGTCTGTCCCGGTACCGGTGGAACCGCAAAGCACGAGGTTTTGCAGGCTCTCCCGCCGGTGCGAACAGGGTTCAGCAGGGTGAACCGGCCACACGTAAATTTAGTTTTTTCACGCCAACTGGAGTGATACATGAAAGCACTGCTCGATCTATTCAAGCAAGTCCAGCAAAACGAACAGTTCGACGCCATCAAGATCGGCCTGGCGTCGCCTGAGAAAATCCGTTCGTGGTCCTACGGCGAAGTCAAGAAGCCGGAAACCATCAACTACCGTACCTTCAAGCCTGAGCGCGACGGCCTGTTCTGCGCCAAGATCTTCGGCCCCATCAAGGACTACGAGTGCCTGTGCGGCAAGTACAAGCGCCTGAAGCACCGCGGCGTGATCTGCGAGAAGTGCGGCGTTGAAGTCACGCTGGCCAAGGTGCGCCGTGAGCGCATGGGCCACATCGAGCTGGCCTCGCCGACCGCCCACATCTGGTTCCTGAAGTCCCTGCCGTCCCGCCTGGGCATGGTGCTGGACATGACCCTGCGCGACATCGAACGCGTGCTGTACTTCGAAGCCTACGTCGTGACCGATCCCGGCATGACCCCGCTGAAGAAGTGCCAGATCATGTCCGAGGACGACTACGCCGCCAAGTACGAAGAGTACGGCGACGACTTCGTCGCGTTCATGGGCGCCGAAGGCATCCGCGAACTGCTGCGCTCGATCGATATCGACCGCGACGCCGAGACCCTGCGCCAGGAACTGAAGGAATCCAAGTCCGAAGCCAAGATCAAGAAGTACGCCAAGCGCCTGAAGGTGCTGGAGGCGTTCCAGCGCTCGGGCATCAAGCCCGACTGGATGATCATGGAAGTGCTGCCGGTGCTGCCGCCGGAACTGCGTCCGCTGGTGCCGCTGGACGGCGGCCGCTTCGCGACCTCCGACCTGAACGACCTGTACCGCCGCGTGATCAACCGCAACAATCGCCTGAAGCGATTGATGGAGCTGCGCGCGCCTGAAATCATCACGCGCAACGAAAAGCGCATGCTGCAGGAAGCGGTCGACTCGCTGCTGGACAACGGCCGTCGCGGCAAGGCGATGACCGGCGCCAACAAGCGTCCGCTGAAGTCGCTGGCTGAAATGATCAAGGGCAAGGGCGGCCGTTTCCGTCAGAACTTGCTGGGCAAGCGCGTCGACTACTCGGGCCGTTCGGTCATCGTGGTGGGTCCGCAGTTGAAGCTGCACCAGTGCGGCCTGCCCAAGCTGATGGCGCTCGAATTGTTCAAGCCCTTCATCTTCAACAAGCTGGAACTGATGGGTCTGTCGACCACCATCAAGGCCGCCAAGAAGCTGGTGGAAGCGCAAGAGCCGGTGGTCTGGGACATCCTGGAAGAAGTCATCCGCGAACACCCGGTCATGCTCAACCGCGCGCCGACGCTGCACCGCCTGGGCATCCAGGCGTTCGAGCCGGTCCTGATCGAAGGCAAGGCGATCCAGCTGCACCCGCTGGTTTGCGCCGCGTTCAACGCCGACTTCGACGGCGACCAGATGGCCGTTCACGTGCCGCTGTCGATCGAAGCGCAGATGGAAGCCCGCACCCTGATGCTGGCCTCCAACAACATCCTGTTCCCGTCCAACGGCGAACCGTCGATCGTGCCGTCGCAGGATATCGTGCTGGGCCTGTACTACGCCTCGCGTGAAGCCATCAACGGCAAGAACGAAGGCATGATGTTCCCGGACGTGTCCGAAGTCATTCGCGCCTACGACAACAAGGAAGTCGAGCTGGCCACGCGTATCACGGTGCGTATCACCGAATACGCCAAGACCGCGACTCCGGGCGAGTTCGAGAAGCTGATCAAGCGCTACGAGACCACCGTCGGCCGCGCCATCCTGTCCGAGATCCTGCCCAAGGGCCTGCCGTTCTCGGTGCTGAACCGCGCGCTGAAGAAGAAGGAAATCTCGAAGCTGATCAATACGTCGTTCCGCAAGTGCGGCCTGCGCGCCACCGTCGTGTTCGCCGACCAGCTGATGCAGTCGGGCTTCCGCCTGGCGACCCGCGCCGGTATCTCCATCTGCGTGGACGACATGCTGGTGCCGCCGCAAAAGGCGACCCTGATCGCCGCCGCGGAATCGGAAGTCAAGCAGATCGAGCAGCAATACGCCTCCGGTCTGGTGACCGCCGGCGAGCGTTACAACAAGGTGGTGGACATCTGGGGCAAGGCCGGCGACGAAGTCGGCAAGGCCATGATGGACCAGCTGAAGGTGGAAGACGTCGTCACCCGCGAAGGCAAGAAGACCACTCAGGAATCGTTCAACGCGATTTACATGATGGCCGACTCCGGCGCCCGTGGTTCGGCCGCCCAGATCCGCCAGCTGGCCGGTATGCGCGGCCTGATGGCCAAGCCTGACGGCTCCATCATCGAAACGCCGATTACCGCGAACTTCCGCGAAGGCCTGAACGTTCTGCAGTACTTCATCTCGACGCACGGCGCCCGTAAGGGTCTGGCCGACACCGCGCTGAAGACCGCGAACTCCGGTTACCTGACCCGTCGCCTGGTGGACGTGACCCAGGATCTGGTCGTGATCGAGGATGATTGCGGCACTTCCAACGGCGCGGCCATGAAGGCCCTGGTCGAAGGCGGTGAAGTCATCGAAGCGCTGCGCGACCGTATCCTCGGCCGCGTCGCCGCCACCGACGTCATCAATCCGGAAGACCAGGCTACCCTGTACGAAGCCGGCACCCTGATGGACGAAGACAAGGTCGAAGAGATCGAGCGTCTGGGCATCGACGAAGTGAAGGTTCGCACCCCGCTGACCTGCGACACCCGCTATGGCCTGTGCGCCAAGTGCTACGGCCGCGACCTGGGCCGCGGCCTGCTGGTCAACTCCGGCGAAGCGGTCGGCGTGATCGCCGCGCAGTCGATCGGCGAACCGGGCACCCAGCTGACCATGCGTACCTTCCACATCGGTGGTGCGGCGTCGCGTGCGGCAGTGGCATCCTCGGTGGAAGCCAAGTCCAACGGCACGGTTCGCTTCACCGCGACCATGCGCTACGTGACCAACGGCAAGGGCGAGCAGATCGTCATTTCGCGTTCCGGCGAAGTGCTGATCACCGACGACCTGGGCCGTGAGCGCGAGCGTCACAAAGTGCCGTACGGCGCGACGCTGATCGTCAAGGATGGCCTGACGATCAAGGCCGGCACCGCGCTGGCAACCTGGGATCCGCTGACCCGTCCTATCATCACCGAGTACACCGGTACCGTGAAGTTCGAGAACGTGGAAGAGGGCTCCACCGTGGCCAAGCAGATCGACGAAGTCACCGGTCTGTCGACCCTGGTGGTCATCGACGCCAAGCGTCGCGGTCCGTCGTCGAAGGTGCAGCGTCCGCAGGTCAAGCTGTTGAACGAACAGGGCGAAGAAGTGAAGATCGCCGGCACCGAACACTCGGTGACCATCGGCTTCCAGGTCGGCGCGCTGATCACCGTCAAGGACGGCCAGCAAGTGACCGTGGGCGAAGTTCTGGCGCGTATCCCGACCGAATCGCAGAAGACCCGTGACATTACCGGCGGTCTGCCGCGCGTGGCCGAATTGTTCGAAGCGCGTTCGCCGAAGGACGCCGGCATGCTGGCCGAAGTCACCGGTACCGTTGCATTCGGCAAGGAAACCAAGGGCAAGCAGCGCCTGGAAATCACCGATATGGAAGGCACCAAGCACGAGTTCCTGATCACCAAGGACAAGCAAGTGCTGGTGCACGACGGCCAGGTGGTGAACAAGGGCGAAATGATCGTGGACGGCCCGGCCGATCCGCAGGACATCCTGCGCCTCCTGGGTATCGAAGCGCTGGCGCGTTACATCGTCGACGAAGTGCAGGACGTGTACCGTCTGCAGGGCGTGAAGATCAACGACAAGCACATCGAAGTGATCGTGCGCCAGATGCTGCGCCGCGTGCAAGTGGTGGAGCCGGGCGACACCAACTACATCACCGGTGAGCAGGTCGAGCGTTCGGAACTGCTGGACGAGAACGATCGCGTGAACGCCGAAGGCAAGCTGCCGGCGACTTACGAGAACGTCCTGCTGGGTATTACCAAGGCATCGCTGTCGACCGACTCGTTCATCTCGGCCGCATCGTTCCAGGAAACCACCCGCGTGCTGACCGAAGCCGCAATCATGGGCAAGAAGGACGGCCTGCGCGGCCTGAAGGAAAATGTGATCGTCGGCCGCCTGATCCCGGCCGGCACCGGTCTCGCGTTCCACCGCGCCCGCAAGGAGAAGGATGTCTGGGAAGCCGAAGAGCGCGCAGCACTGCTCGAAGCCGAACGCAACGCTCCTGTCGGCGCCGAGGGCGAGGAAGTCTCCTCGACCGAAGCCATCGGCGGCAACGAAGGCCAGGTCTGAATGGACCGCTGAAGCGATCGGCGTGCAGGTCGCTTGGCATTGAGCGCTGAGCAAGGAAAACGGCGCCGGAAGAAATTCCGGCGCCGTTTTTTTACGCGTTGCCGCTCACTCCCGATTTGCCGCGCATCGCTGGTTTTGCACGCCCGGCATGTCGCGCAGCCTGGTCGCGGGATGGAGAAACGTGGCCTGGCGCAGCCCGGCCGATCCTTCGCTGGGACGGAGGATCCGGTGCATGGAGGAAATATTGCTTTTATGCAATGCAATAAGCGTCGCAAAATGGCCTCAAGCAGGCCCCGGCTGCCTCAAAAGCCCGCTCCAGGTTGACCGGACGGTCTTTCAGGCATATACTCGCGAGTTCTCGAATTTAGGCTCGCCCGGGCTTATGCGTTCTTTGGTCTGATGTCTCGCTGTTGCGACGCACTCTCCCTTCCGGTCTTGAATCGAATGCGCGGTTTTCCGCGTGAAAGTTTTCCGTGGTTCCGGGCAACCGTTTCCGGAACCTGTTTTCAATGTTGTACTTTGTTGGATTAAAACGATGCCAACCATCAATCAACTGATTAGCAACCCACGTGTCCGCGCGACCGTGAAGAGCAAATCGCCGGCGCTGGAAAACAGCCCGCAAAAGCGTGGTGTCTGCACCCGCGTGTACACCACCACCCCGAAGAAGCCGAACTCGGCGCTGCGTAAGGTGGCCAAGGTGCGCCTGACCAACGGTTTCGAAGTCATTTCGTACATCGGCGGTGAAGGCCACAACCTGCAGGAACACAGTGTCGTGCTGATCCGCGGCGGCCGTGTGAAGGACTTGCCGGGTGTGCGTTACCACATGGTTCGCGGTGCACTGGATACCCAGGGCGTCAAGGATCGTAAGCAAGCTCGCTCGAAGTACGGTGCCAAGCGCGCCAAGGCAGCGAAGAAGTAATAATTGGTCTTTATCATGGCGCTTGTCGCCTGGTAAAAAGTGTCGGTCCGGATGGGCCGAGTAAGTGGAAGCCATGATGGCTCCCGCGAGTGCAGGCGAAGTTGAATAAGGGCTCGCCCACTCAACTGAAGATTGAAAGGAATCGAAATGCCACGTCGTCGTGAAGTTCCCAAGCGGGAAATCCTGCCAGATCCGAAGTTCGGTAACGTTGATGTTGCCAAGTTCGTGAACGTGCTGATGCTGTCCGGCAAGAAGTCGGTCGCCGAAAACATCATCTACGGCGCCTTCGACCACATTCAGCAAAAGTCCGGCAAGGACCCGCTGGAAGTGTTCGCCGCTGCCCTGGCAAACTGCAAGCCGATGGTTGAAGTGAAGTCGCGTCGCGTTGGCGGCGCCAACTATCAAGTGCCGGTCGAAGTGCGTCCGGTGCGTCGTATGGCGCTGTCGATGCGTTGGCTGCGTGAAGCCGCCAACAAGCGCAGCGAGAAGTCCATGCCGCAACGCCTGGGTGGCGAGCTGATGGAAGCCGCCGAAGGCCGTGGCGGTGCAATGAAGAAGCGTGACGAAGTGCACCGTATGGCAGAAGCGAACAAGGCGTTCTCGCACTTCCGCTTCTAACAAAGACAGGACTGGGCCCTGGTCGCATCGGCAGGGCCCATGTCTACATCTGAATTGGTTCGAGCCGAGCGTTTATTTGAAAAAAATGACGCTCGGTTTCGTGCATTAAAGACTTAGGAATAAATCATGGCTCGCAAGACCCCCATTGAGCGCTACCGCAACATCGGTATTTCCGCCCACATCGATGCCGGCAAGACCACCACCACCGAACGCGTTCTGTTCTACACAGGCGTGAACCACAAGATCGGTGAAGTGCACGATGGCGCTGCCACCATGGACTGGATGGAACAGGAGCAGGAGCGCGGTATCACCATTACCTCGGCTGCCACGACCTGTTACTGGAAGGGCATGGCGAACAACTTCCCCGCCCACCACATCAACATCATCGACACCCCGGGCCACGTTGACTTCACCATTGAAGTCGAGCGCTCGATGCGCGTGCTGGACGGCGCCTGCATGGTCTACTGTGCAGTCGGCGGCGTGCAGCCGCAGTCGGAAACCGTGTGGCGTCAGGCCAACAAGTACAAGGTCCCGCGTCTGGCCTTCGTCAACAAGATGGACCGTACCGGCGCCAACTTCTTCAAGGTCTACGAGCAGATGCGCGCTCGCCTGAAGGCCAACCCGATCCCGATGCAAGTGCCTATCGGCGCCGAAGAAAACTTCGAAGGCGTGATCGATCTGGTCAAGATGCGCGCGATCTACTGGGACGACGCTTCCCAGGGCATGAAGTTCGACTACCGCGACATTCCCGAAGGCCTGAAGGTCGACGCGCAAAAGTGGCGCGAGAACCTGGTCGAAACCGCCGCTGAAGCGTCGGAAGACCTGATGAACAAGTACCTGGAAGAAGGCGACCTGACCGAAGAAGAGATCAAGGGCGCCATCCGCCAGCGCACCATCTCGGGCGAAATCGTCCCGATGATGTGCGGCACCGCGTTCAAGAACAAGGGCGTGCAGGCCATGCTGGACGGCGTGATCGAATACCTGCCGTCGCCGGTCGACATCCCCCCGGTTCCGGGCCTGGACGAAGACGACGAGCCGGTCGTGCGCCAAGCCAAGGACGACGAGAAGTTCTCGGCCCTGGCCTTCAAGATCGCAACCGACCCGTTCGTCGGCCAGCTGTGCTTCATCCGCTGCTACTCGGGCACCCTGAATTCGGGCGACACCGTGCTGAACTCGGTGAAGTCGAAGAAGGAACGTATCGGCCGTATCGTGCAGATGCACGCCAACCAGCGTGAAGAAATCAAGGAAATGCTGGCCGGCGACATCGCCGCCGTGGTGGGCCTGAAGGACACCACCACCGGCGACACCCTGTGCGACGACAAGGCTGTGGTCGTGCTGGAACGCATGGTCTTCCCTGAGCCGGTGATCTCGCAGGCTGTCGAGCCGAAGACCAAGGCCGACCAGGAAAAGATGGGCCTGGCCCTGAACCGCCTGGCTGCGGAAGATCCGTCGTTCCGCGTGCGCACCGACGAAGAATCGGGCCAGACCATCATCGCCGGTATGGGCGAGCTGCACCTGGACATCATCGTCGACCGCATGAAGCGCGAATTCAACGTTGAAGCGACCGTCGGCAAGCCGCAGGTCGCCTACCGCGAAACCATCCGCAAGACCTGCGAAGAGTCCGAAGGCAAGTTCGTCAAGCAGTCCGGCGGCCGTGGTCAATACGGTCACGTCGTGCTGAAGATCGAACCGCAAGAAGCCGGCAAGGGCTTCGAGTTCGTCGACGCGATCAAGGGCGGTACCGTTCCTCGCGAATTCATCCCCGCCGTTGAAAAGGGCGTGCGTGAAACCCTGAACACGGGCGTGCTGGCCGGTTACCCGGTGGTCGACGTGAAGGTCACCCTGTTCTTCGGTTCGTACCACGATGTGGACTCGAACGAAAACGCCTTCCGCATGGCCGGTTCGATGGCCTTCAAGGATGGCTGCCGTCGCGCCAGCCCCGTCATTCTGGAGCCGATGATGGCTGTGGAAGTCGAGACTCCGGAAGACTACG
Organism: Herbaspirillum sp. WKF16; assembly: GCF_028993615.1. Taxonomy (NCBI): domain Bacteria; kingdom Pseudomonadati; phylum Pseudomonadota; class Betaproteobacteria; order Burkholderiales; family Oxalobacteraceae; genus Herbaspirillum; species Herbaspirillum sp. WKF16. The sequence continues at coordinate 163,785 of NZ_CP118632.1, forward strand.
CCGGTACCGTGATGGGCGACCTGTCGTCCCGCCGCGGCATGGTGCAGGGCATGGATGAAATCGCCGGCGGTGGCGGCAAGATCATCAAGGCTGAAGTCCCGCTGTCGGAAATGTTCGGTTACTCGACCACGCTGCGTTCGGCAACCCAAGGCCGCGCAACCTACTCGATGGAATTCAAGCACTACTCCGAAGCTCCGAAGAACGTGATCGACGCGATCGTCACTTCCAAGGCCAAGTAAGTTTTGCGATGAAATACGGCCCGTCCCGTGTGGGGGCGGGCTGAATCTAGTTGATATTGAACGAATCGTTCTTTTGAAGGATATAGAAAATGGCAAAAGGTAAATTTGAGCGGACCAAGCCGCACGTGAACGTTGGCACCATCGGCCACGTTGACCACGGCAAGACCACGCTGACTGCAGCGATCGCAACGGTTCTGTCGAAGAAGTTCGGCGGCGAAGCGAAGGCATACGACCAGATCGACGCGGCACCTGAAGAAAAGGCCCGCGGCATCACCATCAACACCGCACACGTCGAATACGAAACCGCCAACCGCCACTACGCTCACGTTGACTGCCCCGGCCACGCCGACTACGTCAAGAACATGATCACCGGCGCAGCGCAGATGGACGGCGCGATCCTGGTGTGCTCGGCCGCTGACGGCCCGATGCCCCAGACCCGCGAACACATCCTGCTGTCGCGTCAGGTTGGCGTTCCTTACATCATCGTCTTCCTGAACAAGGCCGACATGGTGGACGACGCCGAGCTGCTGGAGCTGGTGGAAATGGAAGTGCGCGAACTGTTGTCGAAGTACGAGTTCCCCGGCGACGACCTGCCCATCGTGAAGGGTTCGGCCAAGCTGGCGCTGGAAGGCGACACCGGTCCCCTGGGCGAGCAAGCGATCATGGCCCTGGCCGAAGCGCTGGACACCTACATCCCGACGCCGGAACGTGCCGTTGACGGTACCTTCCTGATGCCGGTGGAAGACGTGTTCTCGATCTCGGGCCGCGGCACCGTGGTGACCGGTCGCGTTGAGCGCGGCGTGGTCAAGGTCGGCGAAGAAATCGAAATCGTCGGTATCCGCGACACCGTGAAGACCACCTGCACCGGCGTGGAAATGTTCCGCAAGCTGCTGGACCAGGGTCAGGCTGGCGACAACGTCGGCGTGCTGCTGCGCGGCACCAAGCGTGAAGACGTGGAGCGTGGCCAGGTTCTGGCCAAGCCGGGTTCGATCAAGCCGCACAAGCACTTCACCGGCGAGATCTATGTTCTGTCGAAGGACGAAGGCGGCCGTCACACCCCGTTCTTCAACAACTACCGCCCGCAGTTCTACTTCCGCACCACCGACGTGACCGGTGCGATCGAACTGCCGGAAGGCAAGGAAATGGTCATGCCTGGCGACAACGTGTCGATCACCGTCAAGCTGATCAACCCGATCGCCATGGAAGAAGGTCTGCGTTTCGCTATCCGTGAAGGCGGTCGTACCGTCGGCGCCGGCGTCGTCGCCAAGATCTTCGACTGATCGCAGTCGCAGGCAATACAGTAGTTTTTTACCATCGCCGGGGATGATTCCCATCCCCGGTTCGTTCTTTAAAGGAAAATCATGTCGGTTCCTAGCCAAAAAATCCGTATCCGTCTGAAAGCATTCGACTATCGTCTGATCGACCAGTCCGCACTGGAAATCGTCGACACCGCCAAGCGTACCGGCGCTGTCGTCAAGGGCCCGGTTCCCCTGCCGACCCGTATCCAGCGCTTCGACGTCCTGCGCTCGCCGCACGTCAACAAGACTTCGCGCGACCAGTTCGAAATCCGTACCCATCAGCGCCTGATGGATATCGTCGATCCGACCGACAAGACGGTTGACGCATTGATGAAGCTGGACCTGCCTGCTGGCGTTGACGTAGAAATCAAGCTGCAATAAAAACAGGCAAGCTGTTGGAAAAGCGCACAACCCCTGGTTGTGCGCTTTTTTATTTCGGGCTATAATGCTCGGCTTCGATGTGGGTTTTGCGTCTGCAAGGCCCGCAATTATTGGTAGTACGAACATCAGCCCCGCCCAATCGCAGGCGGGAATGGAGAAAACAATGAGCCTGGGCCTTGTTGGTCGCAAGGTTGGTATGATGCGCATCTTCACGGAAGATGGGGATTCGATCCCTGTGACCGTGCTGGACGTGTCCAACAACCGCGTGACACAAATCAAAACGCCTGAAGTGGATGGTTATTCCGCTGTTCAGGTGACCTTCGGTCAACGTCGCGCTTCCCGCGTGACCAAAGCCGCTGCCGGCCACTACGCCAAAGCTGGCGTTGAAGCTGGTACTGTCCTCAAAGAATTCCGTGTTGACGCCGCCAAGGCTGCCGAATTCAAGGCTGGTGATGCCGTTGGCATCGCTGTCTTCGAAGCTGGCCAGAAGGTCGACGTGCAAGGCGTGTCGATCGGTAAGGGCTACGCCGGTACCATCAAGCGTTACAACTTCTCGTCGGGTCGCGCGACCCACGGTAACTCCCGTTCCCACAACGTTCCTGGCTCCATCGGTATGGCCCAGGATCCGGGTCGCGTGTTCCCCGGCAAGCGCATGACCGGTCACCTGGGTGATGTCACGACTACCGTGCAGAACCTGGAGATCGCTCGTGTCGACGCAGAACGTCAGCTGCTGCTGGTGAAGGGTGCCGTTCCCGGCGCCAAGAACGGTCAAGTGATCGTCTCGCCGGCAGTCAAAGTCAAAGCGAAGAAGGGGGCCTAATCAATGGAACTGAAGCTCCTGAATGACCAAGGTCAAGCTGCTTCGAACGTCGCCGCACCGGATACTATTTTCGGTCGCGACTACAACGAAGCACTGATTCACCAGGTCGTGGTTGCCTATCAAGCAAACGCTCGCAGCGGCAACCGCAAGCAAAAAGACCGTGAAGAAGTCAGCCACACCACGAAGAAGCCGTGGCGTCAAAAGGGCACCGGCCGCGCTCGCGCCGGTATGTCCTCGTCGCCTCTGTGGCGCGGTGGTGGTCGTATCTTCCCGAACTCGCCTGACGAGAACTTCACCCACAAGGTCAACAAGAAGATGTATCGCGCAGGCGTCTGCTCGATCCTGTCTCAGTTGGCACGCGAAGGCCGCCTGTCGGTCGTGGAAGATTTCGCCGTCGAAGCTCCGAAGACCAAGCTGCTGGCCCAGAAGTTGAAGGGTATGGGCCTGGAATCGGTGCTGGTCATTACCGACAGCCTGGACGAAAAGCTGCTGCTCGCTTCGCGCAATCTGCCGGGCGTGCTGGTGGTTGAGCCGCGTCAAGCTGATCCCGTGTCGCTGGTGTACTTCAAGAACGTCTTGATCACCAAGCCCGCACTGGCAAAGATTGAGGAGTTGCTGGCATGAACGCAATCGTGAAATATAACGAAGAGCGCCTGATGAAGGTGCTGCTGGCACCGGTCATCTCCGAAAAGGCAACCTTCGTGGCCGAGAAGAACGAGCAAGTCGTTTTCCTGGTCACCAAGGATGCAACCAAGCTGGAAGTCAAGGCCGCCGTCGAACTGCTGTTCAAGGTGGAAGTGGAATCGGTGCAAGTCGCCAACCGTCAGGGCAAGCAAAAGCGCTCGAAGAACGGTATGGGCCGCCGCAACCACACCCGCCGTGCTTTCGTCAGCCTGAAGCCGGGTCAAGAAATCAACTTCACCGAGGAGGCTAAATAATGGCACTCGTAAAAGTGAAGCCGACCTCGCCCGGTCGGCGCGGCATGGTCAAGGTCGTTAATCCCGACCTGTACAAGGGCCGTCCGCTGGCCGCGCTGGTCGAGAAGAAGTCCAAGACCGCCGGTCGCAACAACAATGGTCACATCACCACCCGTCACATCGGCGGTGGTCACAAGCAGCACTACCGTATCGTCGATTTCCGTCGCAACAAGGACGGCATCCCGGCAAAGGTCGAGCGTATCGAATACGACCCGAACCGTACCGCGCACATCGCACTGCTGTGCTACGCGGACGGCGAGCGCAAGTACATCATCGCTCCTAAGGGCCTGTCGGTCGGCGACCAGCTGATCAGCGGTTCCGAAGCTCCGATCAAGTCGGGCAACACCCTGCCGATCCGCAACATCCCCGTGGGTACCACTATCCACTGCGTGGAAATGCTGCCGGGCAAGGGCGCCCAGATCGCACGTACCGCCGGCGCCGCTGTGGTGCTGATGGCGCGTGAAGGCACCTACGCTCAGGTTCGTCTGCGTTCCGGCGAAGTGCGTCGCGTTCACATCGAATGCCGCGCCACCATCGGTGAAGTCGGTAACGGCGAGCACAACCTGCGCAAGATCGGTAAGGCCGGTGCCACTCGTTGGCGCGGTATCCGCCCGACCGTTCGTGGCGTCGTCATGAACCCGGTCGACCACCCGCACGGTGGTGGTGAAGGTAAGACTGCGGCCGGCCGTCATCCGGTGTCGCCGTGGGGCCAGCAGACCAAGGGCAAGAAGACTCGTAGCAACAAGCGTACGACTTCGATGATTGTCTCGCGTCGCGGCAAGAAATAAAGGATAAAACATGACACGTTCATTGAAAAAAGGTCCTTTCTGCGACGCCCACCTGGTGAAAAAGGTTGAGGCAGCTCAGGCAATCAAGGACAAAAAGCCAATCAAGACCTGGTCGCGTCGTTCGACCATCATGCCGGACTTCATCGGCCTGACGATCGCGGTGCATAACGGCAAGCAGCACGTGCCGGTTTATGTCTCGGAAAACATGGTTGGTCACAAGCTCGGCGAATTCGCGCTGACCCGTACGTTCAAGGGTCACGCAGCCGATAAGAAGGCTAAGAAATAAGGTCCTATGATGGAAACTAAAGCTAACCTGCGCGGTGTGCACCTGTCGGCTCAGAAGGGCCGCCTGGTTGCAGACCTGATCCGCGGTAAAAAAGTTGATCAGGCACTGAATATCTTGGCCTTCAGCCCCAAGAAGGGCGCGGCGATCATCAAGAAGGTTCTGGAGTCCGCAATCGCGAACGCCGAACACAACGATGGCGCTGACATTGACGAGCTGAAAGTCAAGACCATTTATGTGGAAAAGGGTGCGGTCCTGAAGCGCTTCACAGCGCGTGCAAAGGGCCGTGGTGATCGTATTTCCAAGCAGTCGTGTCACATCTACGTGACCGTCGGAAACTAAGGAGTCACGATGGGACAGAAGATTCATCCAACCGGTTTCCGTCTGGCGGTTACACGTAACTGGGGCTCGCGTTGGTATGCCGGCAATAGCAACTTTGCCGAAATGCTCAACGAGGACCTGAAGGTCCGTGCTTACCTGAAGAAGAAGCTGAAGAACGCTTCGGTTGGTCGCGTCGTGATCGAGCGTCCGGCGAAGAATGCCCGCATCACCATTTACAGCTCCCGTCCGGGCGTTGTGATCGGCAAGAAGGGCGAAGACATCGAAGTGCTGAAGTCGGCGCTGGCCAAGCTGATGGGTGTGCCCGTGCACGTCAACATCGAAGAAATCCGCAAGCCGGAAGCCGATGCCCAACTGATCGCCGATTCGATCTGCCAGCAGCTCGAAAAGCGCATCATGTTCCGTCGCGCCATGAAGCGCGCGATGCAGAACGCAATGCGCCTGGGCGCTCAAGGCATCAAGATCATGTCGTCGGGCCGTCTGAACGGCATCGAAATCGCACGTACCGAATGGTACCGTGAAGGTCGTGTGCCCCTGCACACCCTGCGCGCCGATATCGACTACGGTTTCGGCGAAGCTGAAACCACCTACGGCATCATCGGCGTGAAGGTCTGGGTCTACAAGGGCGATCGCCTGGCAAACGGCGAAGCTCCGGTGCTGGTCGGCGAACCGGAAGACGACAAGAAGCGTCGTGGTCCGCGTCGTGACGACGGCAAGCCGGGTGCGCGTCCCCGTTCCTCGAAGCCTGGTGCTCCTGGCGCCGGCGCGAAGCGCGGTGGTCGTCCTCAAGCTGCCGATGCCGGTGTGTCGGCTGAGAAAGCAGGAGAATAATCATGCTGCAACCAGCACGTAGAAAATATCGTAAAGAACAAAAAGGTCGTAACACCGGTATCTCGCACACCCGCGGTACCGCTGTGTCGTTCGGCGACTTTGGTCTGAAGGCAGTCGGCCGCGGCCGTATCACCGCCCGTCAGATCGAAGCTGCTCGTCGTGCGATGACCCGTCACATCAAGCGCGGTGGCCGTATCTGGATTCGTGTCTTCCCGGACAAGCCAATTTCCCAGAAGCCTGCTGAAGTGCGTATGGGTAACGGCAAGGGTAATCCGGAGTACTACGTGGCTGAAATCCAGCCGGGTAAGGTACTGTACGAGATGGACGGTGTGGACGAGACTCTGGCGCGTGAGGCGTTTCGTTTGGCTGCCGCCAAATTGCCGCTGGCGACGACTTTTGTCATCCGCCAAGTCGGTCAATAATTAGGAGCGGAAAATGAAAGCATCTGAACTCCGCGGTAAGGACTCGGCAGCGCTGGAAAAAGAACTGGGTGAGCTGTTGAAGGCCCAGTTCAGCCTGCGTATGCAAATTGCTACTCAGCAATTGAACAATACCGCACAGCTGAAGAAGGTACGTCGCGACATCGCACGTGTGAAAACTGTGATCAACTCGAAGGATGGCCAACAATGAACGATCAAGTGAAACAAGCGCTCCAGCGCACGCTGATTGGCAAGGTTGTGTCGGACAAGATGGATAAAACCGTCACCGTCGAAATCGAGCGCCAGATGAAGCACCCGCTGTACGGCAAGATCATCAAGCGCACCAAGAAGTACCATGCGCATGATGAGCAAAATACGGCGAAGGCCGGCGACGTGGTGGAAATCCAGGAAAGCCGTCCGATCTCCAAGACGAAGGCCTGGACTGTGACCCGTGTGGTACAAGTCGCACAAATCGTCTAAGTAATTCAGTAGTACTTGCGTGCTCGATATTATGCTGCCATAATATCGAGCTCTTTCCTTGCAACGTTCTGTTCGCGAGGAGAGGCAAAAAAAAGTAGCTATTCGTCCCCTAACTAGCGAGTTCGCTTGCTAACAGGACCAAGACTGACCGCCAGCGCATTGTGCGAAGCGGATTAAGTTGGGAAAGAAAATATCATGATTCAAACTGAAAGCCGGCTCGAAGTAGCCGACAACACCGGTGCGCGCGAAGTTCTGTGCATCAAGGTCTTGGGTGGTTCCAAGCGCCGCTATGCCGGCATTGGCGATGTGATCAAGGTTACTGTCAAGAGCGCAGCCCCGCGTGGTCGCGTCAAGAAGGGTGAGATTTATAACGCTGTCGTCGTTCGTACCGCCAAGGGCGTGCGTCGTCAGGATGGTTCGCTGGTCAAGTTCGATGGTAATGCAGCCGTCCTGTTGAACGCGAAGCTGGAGCCGATCGGCACCCGTATCTTTGGGCCGGTGACTCGTGAGCTGCGTACGGAACGCTTCATGAAGATCGTTTCCCTGGCGCCTGAAGTTCTGTAAGGAGTGGTCATGGCAAAGATTCGTAAAAACGATGAAGTCATCGTGTTGACCGGTAAAGACAAGGGCAAGCGCGGTGTCGTGACTGCTCGCGTCGGCACCGATTATGTCGTTGTGGAAGGCGTCAACGTCGCCAAGAAGGCGACTCGTCCGAACCCGATGACTGGTGCAACTGGCGGCATCGTCGATAAGCTGATGCCAATTCATGTGTCGAACGTTGCGTTGTTCAACGCAGCTACCGGCAAGGCAGATCGCGTGGCTTACAAGGAAGTGGACGGCAAGAAGGTCCGCGCTTACAAGTCCAGCGGCGAAGTCGTTAAGGTTTAAACATCATGGCACGTCTTCAAGAGTTTTATAAAGATAAGGTCGTCGCCGATTTGACCACGAAGTATTCGTACAAGTCGGTGATGGAAGTTCCGCGTATTCTGAAGATCACCCTGAACATGGGTCTGTCGGAAGCTGTTGCGGACAAGAAGATCATCGAGCACGCCGTTGGCGATCTGACCAAGATCGCCGGCCAAAAGCCGGTGGTGACCAAGGCACGCAAGGCTATCGCGGGTTTCAAGATCCGTGAAGGCTATCCGATCGGTTGCATGGTGACCCTGCGCGGCGCCCGCATGTACGAATTCCTGGATCGTCTGATCACCGTGGCCCTGCCGCGCGTGCGTGACTTCCGTGGCGTGTCGGGTCGTGCGTTCGACGGTCGTGGCAACTACAACATCGGTGTGAAAGAGCAGATCATCTTCCCCGAAATCGAGTACGACAAGATCGATGCGCTGCGTGGCATGAACATCAGCATCACCACCACTGCGAAGACCGACGACGAAGCGAAGGCGCTTCTCGCCGCATTTAAATTCCCGTTCAGAAACTGAGGATGCCATGGCAAAACTGGCACTGATTAACCGTGAACAGAAGCGCGCCGCAATGGTGAAGAAGTATGCTGCCAAGCGCGCCGAGTTGAAGGCTATTATCGACGACCAATCGAAGTCGGATGAAGAGCGTTACGAAGCCCGCCTGAAGCTGCAGGCGCTGCCGCGTAATTCCGCTCCGATCCGTCAGCGCAACCGTTGCGCTCTGACTGGCCGTCCCCGTGGTACTTTCCGCAAGTTCGGATTGGGCCGTATCAAGGTCCGTGAAATCGCCATGCGCGGCGAAATCCCGGGTTTGACCAAAGCTAGCTGGTAATAGGAGAAGAAGCAATGAGTATGAGCGATCCTATCGCCGATATGCTGACCCGTATCCGCAATGCACAAGGCGTGAACAAGACTACTGTCGCCATGCCGTCTTCCAAAGTGAAGGTTGCCATTGCCAACGTCCTGAAGGACGAGGGTTACATTGAAGATTTCGCCGTTGTCGATGCTGAAGGCAAGGCTGAACTGAAAATCGGTTTGAAGTATTACGCCGGCCGTCCGGTTATCGAGCGCCTGGAGCGCGTGTCCCGTCCGGGTCTGCGCATCTACAAGGGCAAGAACGATATCCCGAACGTGATGAACGGTCTGGGCGTGGCCATTGTGTCCACCCCCGCGGGCGTCATGACTGATCGCAAAGCACGCGCAACCGGTGTCGGTGGCGAAGTGATTTGCTACGTGGCCTAAGGAGTGCAAGATGTCTCGTGTAGGTAAAATGCCTGTTGCACTGCCGAGTGGCGCGGAAGCGACCATCTCCGCAGAGCAGATCACCGTCAAGGGCCCGCTGGGCTCGCTGACGCAACCACTGACCAAGCTGGTCAAGGTGGCGAACAACAATGGCTCGCTGAGCTTCGAAGTGGCTGACGACAGCCGCGAAGCCAATGCGATGTCGGGCACCCTGCGTGCTCTGGTCAACAACATGGTCAACGGCGTCACCAAGGGCTTCGAAAAGAAGCTGAACCTGGTCGGCGTGGGTTTCCGTGCACAAGCACAAGGCGACAAGCTGAACCTGTCGCTGGGCTTCTCGCACCCCATCGTTCACCAGATGCCTGCCGGCATCAAGGTTGAGACCCCGACACAGACCGAAATCCTGATCAAGGGTATCGATCGCCAGGTGGTTGGCCAGGTCGCCGCGGAAATTCGCGCGTACCGTGAACCCGAGCCCTACAAGGGCAAGGGTGTGCGCTACGCTGACGAAGTGGTGACGCTCAAAGAAACCAAGAAGAAGTAATAGGGGTTGACGATGGATAAGAAACAATCTCGCCTGCGCCGCGCGACTCAGACCCGCGCCAAGATCGCAGAACTGAAGGTCAATCGTCTGGCCGTGCATCGTACCAACACGCACATCTACGCCAGCGTCATCGGCCCCGATGCGAACGTGCTGGCCTCGGCTTCCACCCTGGAAGCTGAAGTGCGCGCCGAGCTGGCCGGTCAGTCGGGCAAGGGCGGCAATGCCGCTGCTGCAGCCCTGATCGGCAAGCGCGTTGCGGAAAAGGCACTGAAGGCCGGTGTGACCGAAGTCGCATTCGACCGTTCGGGTTTCCGTTATCACGGCCGCGTCAAGGCGCTGGCTGAGGCTGCGCGTGAAGCCGGCCTGAAGTTCTAAGGAATATCGATCATGGCAAAAATGCAATCGAAAACGCAAAGCGACAAGCCTGATGACGGCATGCGCGAAAAAATGATCGCGGTCAACCGTGTCACCAAGGTGGTGAAGGGCGGCCGTATCATGGGTTTCGCAGCGCTGGCAGTGGTCGGTGACGGCGATGGCCGCATCGGCATGGGCAAGGGCAAGTCGAAGGAAGTGCCCGTCGCCGTGCAAAAGGCAATGGAAGAAGCACGTCGCAAGCTGATCAAGGTCACGCTGAAGAACGGTACCGTGCAGCACACCGTCATCGGCAAGCACGGCGCGTCGTCGGTCATGATTTCGCCCGCCAAGGATGGTACCGGTGTTATCGCCGGCGGCCCGATGCGCGCGATCTTCGAAGTGATGGGCGTGACCAACGTGGTGGCGAAGTCGACTGGTTCGACCAACCCCTACAACATGGTCCGTGCCACTTTGGACGGCCTGTCGAAGATGAACACTCCGGCTGAAATTGCTGCCAAGCGCGGCAAGTCGGTCGAAGAAATCCTGGGCTAAGGTGATTCAGATGGCTAACACAATCAAAGTCAAGCTGGTCAAAGGTCTGATCGGTACTCGCCAGGACCACCGCGCCACCGTGCGCGGCCTGGGTCTGCGTCGCGTCAACTCGGTTTCCGAGCTGGAAGACACCCCTTCGGTGCGCGGCATGATCAACAAAGTGTCCTATCTTGTGAAAGTTGTTTCGTAAGCAGTTGCTTGCGAACGGAGCGAATCATGCAATTAAACACTATCCAACCCGCAGAAGGCGCAAAGCACGCTAAGCGTCGCGTCGGTCGTGGTATCGGTTCTGGCCTGGGCAAGACTGCCGGCCGTGGCCACAAGGGTCAGAAGTCGCGTTCGGGCGGTTTCCACAAGGTCGGCTTCGAAGGCGGCCAGATGCCCCTGCAACGTCGTCTGCCCAAGCGCGGTTTCAAGTCGCTGGCAACGCCGTACAAGGCTGAAGTTCGTCTGTCCGACCTGGAAAAGCTGCCCGTCGCCGAGATCGACGTGCTGGCACTGAAGCAAGCCGGCCTGGTGTCGGAACTGGCTCGTGTCGTGCGCATCATCAAGGCTGGTGAGCTGACCAAGAAGGTGACCGTCAAGGGTCTGATCGCAACTGCGGGTGCCAAGGCTGCTATCGAAGCAGCCGGCGGTTCCGTCGCTGAGTGATCCGGGTCCCGGAGCATTAATTGGCAACTACTCCTCAATTAGCGAAAGGCGCCGCAAAAGGCTTCCCCTGGGGGCGTTTGTGGTTCCTGCTGGGAGCGTTGATCGTTTATCGCGTCGGTGCGCATATCCCGGTTCCGGGTATTGATCCGACGCAGTTGGCGCAGCTGTTCAAGCAGAATCAGGGCGGCATCCTGGGCATGTTCAACATGTTCTCCGGTGGTGCTCTGTCGCGCTTCACGATCTTCGCACTGGGGATCATGCCGTATATTTCGGCATCGATCATCATGCAGCTGTTGTCTGTGGTGTCGCCGCAGCTGGAGGCGTTGAAAAAAGAGGGTGAAGCGGGGCGTCGCAAGATTACCCAGTACACCCGCTACGGCACCCTGGTGCTGGCAACCTTCCAGGCGCTGGGCATTGCAGTGGCGCTGGAGTCGCAAGCTGGTCTGGTGCTGGATCCCGGCCTGGCCTTCCGTCTGACGACGGTGGTGACGCTGATCACCGGCACGATGTTCCTGATGTGGCTGGGTGAGCAGATTACCGAGCGTGGTCTGGGCAACGGCATCTCGATCATCATCTTCGCTGGTATCGCGGCAGGTCTGCCGAATGCGCTGGGTGGTTTGTTCGAGCTGGTTCGCACGGGTTCGATGGGCGCGCTGTCGGCGATCCTGATCTGCGTGATCGTGGCGCTGGTGACCTTCCTGGTGGTGTTCATTGAACGCGGCCAGCGCAAGATCCTGGTGAACTACGCCAAGCGTCAGGTCGGCAACAAGATCTACGGCGGCCAAAGCAGCCACCTGCCGCTGAAGCTGAACATGGCAGGCGTGATCCCGCCGATCTTTGCATCGTCGATCATCCTGTTCCCGGCGACGATCACCAGCTGGTTTACGTCGGGCGATACGTCGAATCCCTTCATTCGTTTCCTGAAGGATCTGGCGGCTTCGATGGCGCCGGGTGAGCCGATCCATGCTCTGCTGTACGCGGTCGCGATTGTGTTCTTCTGTTTCTTCTATACCGCGCTGGTGTTCAACAGCAAGGAAACGGCAGACAACCTGAAGAAGAGTGGTGCATTTGTTCCGGGTATCCGTCCGGGTGACCAGACGGCTCGTTACATCGACAAGATCCTGATGCGTCTGACTCTGGCCGGCGCCGTGTACATCACCCTGGTGTGCTTGCTGCCTGAGTTCCTGATCGCGCGCTGGAAGGTGCCGTTCTATTTCGGCGGCACATCGCTCTTGATCATTGTGGTCGTGACGATGGACTTCATGGCCCAGGTTCAGAATTATGTAATGTCGCAGCAGTATGAGTCGTTGCTCCGCAAGGCGAATTTCAAGGGTGGCATGACCCCGCGATAGGCGGTGGGTGTTGTCCCGGAGAGATGACGCGGAATGGCAAAAGACGACGTTATTCAGATGCAAGGGGAGGTTCTTGAAAACCTGCCCAATGCGACATTCAGGGTTAAGTTAGAAAACGGTCACGTTGTACTCGGCCATATCTCCGGCAAGATGCGCATGAACTACATCCGCATCCTGCCGGGCGATAAGGTAACGGTGGAACTGACGCCTTACGATTTGAGCCGGGCACGTATCGTGTTCCGTACCAAGTAACAGTGAAACATTGAAAGAAAGAGGGCCACAATGAAAGTGCTCGCATCAGTCAAGCGGATCTGCCGCAACTGCAAAATCATCAAGCGCAATGGCGTCGTTCGTGTGATCTGCACCGAACCGCGTCATAAGCAGCGCCAGGGTTAATTAACGTTATTGATCGAGGAATAACGAATGGCACGTATTGCAGGGGTCAACATCCCCAACCATCAGCACACCGTAATCGGCCTGACCGCCATCTATGGTATTGGCCGTCCGCGCGCGGAAGACATCTGCGTCGCTACCGGCGTTCCGACCAACAAGAAGGTCAAGGACCTGGACGATAACGAGCTGGAAAAGCTGCGTGACGAGATCGCCAAGTTCGTGGTCGAAGGCGACCTGCGCCGTGAGCTGTCCATGAACATCAAGCGTTTGATGGACCTGGGTTGCTACCGTGGCCTGCGTCACCGTCGTGGCCTGCCGGTCCGTGGTCAACGCACCCGCACCAACGCCCGTACTCGCAAGGGTCCGCGCAAGGCCGCTCAATCGCTGAAGAAATAATCCCGGCAGCGCTAGTCACTGGTCGGATTCAAGGAAGAAATTATGGCAAAGTCCCCCAACAACGCAGCAGCATCGCGTGTTCGTAAGAAAGTTAAGAAGAACGTTGCTGAAGGCATCGCGCACGTTCACGCTTCGTTCAACAACACCATCATCACGATCACCGACCGTCAGGGCAACGCTCTGTCGTGGGCGACCTCGGGTGGTGCTGGCTTCAAGGGTTCGCGCAAGTCGACTCCGTTCGCAGCCCAGGTCGCAGCTGAGACTGCCGGCAAGGTCGCGATCGAGTGCGGCATCAAGAACCTGGAAGTGCGTATCAAGGGCCCAGGCCCGGGCCGTGAATCCGCAGTGCGCGCTCTGAACAATCTGGGCATCAAGATCACCCAGATCCAGGACGTGACTCCGGTGCCGCATAACGGCTGCCGTCCTCCGAAGCGCCGTCGTATCTAATTTGTAGTATAATCGTGCGCTTCGCGTGTTTTGCCCCGAAAAGGGCACCGCAAAGCGCCGGAAATCACCCGCCAACGACCTTGGCGGGTTTTGTTCTTAAGCCCACTGTCTGACCGCACGCAGGTCAGACTAGCGTCCGTCAATACGGGACGTCATTCAACAAAGGAAATACTGTGGCACGTTATATCGGACCAAAAGCAAAGCTCTCCCGCCGCGAAGGCACCGACCTGTTCCTGAAGAGCGCACGCCGCTCGCTGGATTCCAAGTGCAAGCTGGACTCCAAGCCGGGTCAGCATGGCCGCACTTCGGGCGCCCGCACCTCCGACTACGGCAACCAGCTGCGTGAAAAGCAGAAGGTCAAGCGCATGTACGGCGTCCTCGAGCGCCAGTTCCGCCGCTACTTCGCTGAAGCCGACCGCCGCAAGGGCAACACCGGCGAAAACCTGCTGAAGCTGCTGGAAGCCCGTCTGGACAACGTCGTCTACCGCATGGGCTTCGGCTCGACCCGCTCGGAAGCGCGTCAGCTGGTGTCCCACAAGGCCCTGACCGTGAACGGTCAAGTCGTGAACATCGCTTCCTACCTGGTCAAGGCCGGCGACGTGGTTGCCGTGCGCGAAAAGGCCAAGAAGCAAGTGCGTATCGCCGAAGCGCTGTCGCTGGCCGAATCGTCGGGCTTCCCGTCGTGGGTGTCGGTCGACGCCAAGAAGCTGGAAGGCACCTTCAAGTCGGCGCCGGACCGCAGCGAAATCGCCAACGACGTCAACGAATCGCTGATCGTCGAACTGTATTCGCGTTAATCCGCAGTACTGCATCACCCGTGCCCACCATACGGTGGGCATTTTTCCGAAAGTCATCAGCCTTATCGGCGTAACGAGCCGAGGGTATTGAAAAGGACATTTCATGCAAAACAGTTTGTTGAAGCCCCGCATCATCGAAGTGGAAGCACTGGCTCCCGGTCACGCCAAGGTCGTGATGGAGCCGTTCGAGCGCGGTTACGGTCACACCCTGGGCAACGCGCTGCGTCGCGTCCTGCTGTCGACCATGACCGGCTACGCTCCGACCGAAGTCACCATCGCCGGCGTCGTGCACGAGTATTCCTCGCTGGACGGCGTTCAGGAAGACGTGGTCGACATCCTGCTGAACCTCAAGGGCGTGGTTTTCAAGCTGCACAACCGTGATGAAGTCACGCTGACCCTGAAGAAGGAAGGCGAAGGCGTCGTCCTGGCATCCGATATCGATCTGCCGCACGACGTGGAGCTGATCAACCCGGATCACGTGATCGCCAACCTGACCGGTGGCGGCAAGCTGGACATGCAGATCAAGGTCGAAAAGGGCCGCGGCTATGTGCCGGGCAACGTCCGCCGCCTGTCGGAAGACACCAACAAGACCATCGGCCGCATCATCCTGGACGCATCGTTCTCGCCTGTGCGCCGCGTTTCCTACGCCGTCGAATCGGCGCGTGTGGAACAGCGTACCGACCTGGACAAGCTGGTCATGAACATCGAGACCAACGGCGTCATCACGCCGGAAGAAGCGATTCGCCAGTCGGCGCGCGTGCTGGTCGACCAGTTGAACGTGTTCGCCGCCCTGGAAGGCACCGAAGCGACCGCCGAAGCGCCGTCGCGCGCACCGCAGGTCGATCCGATCCTGTTGCGTCCGGTCGACGACCTGGAGCTGACCGTGCGTTCGGCAAACTGCCTGAAGGCCGAGAACATCTACTACATCGGCGACCTGATCCAGCGCAGCGAGAACGAACTGCTGAAGACCCCGAACCTGGGTCGCAAGTCGCTCAACGAAATCAAGGAAGTCCTGGCTTCGCGCGGCCTGACCCTGGGCATGAAGCTGGAAAACTGGCCGCCTGCCGGCCTGGAGAAGTAATTTTGACGGCATGGCCGGCGCGGACCTCGGTCCGGCCGGCCGTACCGGCAAGCATGTAGTTGGCAACACTGGCAACACCGAAATCGCAACATCGTTTTTTCATCGTTATTTACCGGTCCGCGGACAGGCCAGGCAAGCAAGCCCGTCCGATCGAAGAACTGGATCAAAACTGTCACCTGAAAGGAAATTACCATGCGTCACCGTCACGGTCTCCGCAAACTGAATCGTACTTCGTCCCACCGTCTGGCAATGCTGCGCAACATGACCGTTTCGCTGCTGAAGCACGAAGCCATCAAGACCACCCTGCCGAAGGCCAAGGAACTGCGCCGCGTTGTCGAGCCGATCCTGACCCTGGGCAAGACCGATACCCTGGCCAACAAGCGCCTGGCATTCAGCCGTCTGCGCGACCGCGAAATCGTGCTCAAGCTGTTCGCTGAACTGGGCCCCCGCTACGCTGCCCGCAACGGCGGCTACCTGCGCATCCTGAAGATGGGCTTCCGTCAAGGCGACAACGCCCCGATGGCATTCGTCGAGCTGGTCGATCGTCCGGAAGTCTCCGACGACGCAGCAGTCCCGACCGCCGAGTAATTCAGGTCGTCGCAAAAAGAAGCCAGGCATTGCCTGGCTTTTTTGCATTCTGGAGCGCGGCATCGCTGGATGCCGATATCGCCTCTTGTCCTGGCGTTGTCGGGCGGCGCTGCGGGCGTGGATGTGGTTGAATACGGCATAGGCGGCGCAGTGCGCCGTCGCCCAACGTGCAATGAAAGGGGCAGGCATGAGCGGATCTTTGTTGAACCAGCCGCTGCTGGTGATGACCAATGTGCCGGAGCAGGCGCTGGCGGACTCGCTGGCGCGCGCTTTGGTGGAGCAAGGCCTGGCTGCCTGCGTCAACGTCCTGGCGCCGGTGGCCTCCACGTATCGCTGGCAGGGAGCAATCGAGCACGCCACCGAGATCCCCGTGCTGGTCAAGACCACGCAGGCGCGCTACCTCGAAGTGGAGCAGGCGATACTGCAGGCGCACCCCTACGACGTGCCCGAGATCGTTGCGCTGCCGCTGGCCACCGGCCTGCCGGCCTACCTGGCGTGGATGCAGCAAGAGACGGCCAAGCCCGCGCGCGTCTGAAGTGAAGGAACGTAGTTGAACCCCATGAACAAGACAACGATGAAAAACAGCATGGCCGTTGCCCTGCGGCGCCTGGTGATCCGGATCCTGCTGTTGCTGCCGCTGGCCGTATTGCTGGCGCCCTCCGCGGCGCGTGCGGCCGATGACTACCTGCCGCCGGACGAGGCCTTCCAGCTGAGCGCGCGCATGCTGGACGCCGGCACGCTGGAGCTCAGCTATCGCATCGCTGCGGGCTACTACATGTACCGTGACAGGTTCCACTTCAGCGCCGAGGGCGCCACCCTGGGTGAGCCGCAGTTTCCGCACGGCGTGACCAAGTACGACGAGAATTTCCAGAAGGAAGTGGAGACCTACCACGATGCCGTGGTGGTCCGCGTGCCGGTCTCAGGCGCGGCCGGCGCCTTTGCCGTGGCTGCCGTTTCCCAGGGCTGCGCCGACAAGGGGCTGTGCTATCCGCCGATGACGCTCAAGCTGTCGATGTCGGCGCAACAGGTCGGCGCCGTGGTCAAGGCGGGCGGCGCCGATGCGTCCGCGGCTGGCGCCGGCGGCGACGCCGAGGGTATTGCGGCGGTGCTCAACGGCGGCAAGCTGTGGAGCATCCTGTCGTTGTTCTTCGTGCTCGGCATCGGCTTGTCGTTCACGCCTTGCGTGCTGCCGATGGTGCCTATCCTGTCCTCCATCATCGTCGGCCAGCAAGGCGGGGGCTCCGGCGCGCGCGCGCGCAGCTTCTTGTTGTCGGTCGACTACGCGCTCGGCATGGCGCTGGTCTATACCGCGCTGGGCGTGGCCGCCGGCATGCTCGGCGAAGGCCTCTCGGCCTACTTGCAAAACCCCTGGATCCTGGGCGCCTTCGCGCTGTTGATGGCAGGCCTGGCCCTGTCCATGTTCGATCTCTACACGCTGCAGGTGCCGGCGGCGCTGCAGTCGAAACTCTCGGACTCCTCCGGCGGAGGCAGCGGCAAGTGGGTGGGCGTGTTCCTGATGGGCGCGATCTCGGCGCTGATCGTCGGCCCTTGCGTGGCGGCGCCGCTGGCCGGCGCGCTGATCTACATCAGCCAGAGCGGCAACGTGCTGCTGGGCGGCGGCGCCCTGTTTGCGATGGCCACCGGCATGAGCGTGCCGCTGCTGCTGATCGGCGCTTCTGCGGGCGCGATGCTGCCGGGCGCCGGCGCATGGATGGGTGCGGTCAAGCGCTTCTTCGGCGTGCTCATGCTGGGCACCGCGCTGTGGATGGTGGCCCCGGTCATCCCCGATTGGCTGCAGGTGCTCGGCTGGGCGGCATTGGGCATCGGCTATGGCGCGTTCTTGCTGTGGTCGACGCCGGCCGGCTGGGTGGCGCGCGGTTTCGGCCTGGCGTTCGCGGCCCTGGGGTTGCTGCAACTGGTCAGCGTCGCCACCGGCGGGCGCGACGCGCTGGCGCCGCTGTCGCACCTGCGGGCGCAGGGCGACGCATCCGGTGCGCAAGGAGCGCATACCCACTTCGCGCGGGTGCGCTCCTCGGCCGAGCTGGATGCCGCGCTGGCGCAGAACGCCGCCGGCGAGCGTCGTCCGGTGATGCTGGATTTCTATGCCGACTGGTGCGTCTCCTGCAAGGAAATGGAGCGTTTCACCTTCACCGATGCGCGCGTCAAGCAAAGCTTCGAGCGCATGCTGCTGCTGCAGATCGACGTCACCGCCAACAATGGCGACGACCGCGCCATGCTCAAGCGCTTCAATCTGTTCGGGCCGCCCGGCATCATGTTCTTCAATGCCGACGGCCGGGAGCTGGCAGACCGGCGCGTGATCGGTTACCAGGATGCCGATCGCTTCAGCGCGACCCTGCAGAGCCTGCAATAGCAAAGCGCAAACCGGATTGGATTGCGGGAAGTTGCGTCGGCAGAAACCGGGATTTCGTCATTGCGCCGGGTTATTTGGTTACGCCTTAATAGTTGTTGGACTTCAATGGGACGCAGGTTATAGTCTGCGTTCTTTACCCTCACCCTCTCGGACAAGGAGACCGTCATGACGCTGCGCCTGGGCGATACCGCACCTGATTTCGAACAAGAATCCTCCATCGGCAAGATCAAATTCCACGACTGGGCGGGGGACTCCTGGATCGTGCTGTTCTCGCATCCGGCCGACTTCACGCCGGTCTGCACCACCGAGCTGGGCCTGACGGCCAAGCTCAAGCCTGAATTCGACAAGCGCAACGTCAAGGCCATCGCCCTGTCGGTGGACGGCGCCGAAGCCCACCAGCAATGGATCAAGGACATCGAGGACACCCAGCAGACCGTGGTCGGCTTCCCCATCGTGGCCGACGTCGACAAGAAGGTCGCCGGCCTGTACGACATGATCCACCCGAACCAGTCCGAGACCGCCACGGTGCGCTCGCTGTTCGTGATCGACCCCAAGAAGAAGGTGCGCCTGATCATCACCTACCCGATGAGCACCGGCCGCAACTTCGATGAAGTGCTGCGCGTGCTGGACGCCCTGCAGCTGACCGACGGCTACACCGTGGCCACGCCGGGCAACTGGAAGGACGGCGACGACGTGATCATTCCGCTGTCGGTCAAGGACGAGGAAGTGATCAAGCAGAAGTACCCGAAGGGCTACAAGTCCCCGCGTCCTTACCTGCGCATCACTCCGCAGCCGAACAAGTAAGACCGGGCCGCGGCAAGCATTGCGGCAGCAAAGAAAGCGCTCCTCCGGGGGCGCTTTTTGTTTGCCCGATGCAATGCTTCACTGCGGCGCCGCCGCCTGCGCGAAATCTTCGATGAACAGGCGCGCCACCGGCGAGATCTGGGTGCCGTGGCGCGTCACCAACTGGTAGGGTTCGCTGCGCGTGTGCAACTGCAGCGGCAGGATGCGGGTCATGCCGAAGCGGGTGCAGAACTGCGCCACGTCCACCGACAACAGGGCCACGAAATGCGGATTCTTCTGCAGCAGCGAGAGCGTGGTGAAGGCCGAGGTGGTTTCCATCAAGTGCAGCGGGAAGCGCAGGTCGGCGTTGTGGAATTCGCGCTCCAGCGAGACCCGCATCGGCATGTTGGCCGAATACACCACCCAGCGCGAATCGGCCAGGTCCGACAGCTGCAGCTCCTGCGCATGGGCCAGCGGGTGGTTCACGCTGGCCACCACCGCCAGCTCCTCGTCGTGGATGTTGAAGGCGTCGTACAGGTGCGGGCGCTGGCTGATGCTGGTGCGGCAGATCGCCATGTCCAGCCGGCCCTGGTCCAGCAGGCGCAGCAGGCGCGCGCTGGTGTCCTCGACGATTTCCACCGACAAGGTGGGCCGTTTCTCCAGTAGCCGCGTCAAGGCGTCGGTCAGCAGCGGCACCGCGCCCATGATGGTGCCCACCGCCAGCCGGCCGCCGTTGCCTTGCATGATCGACAGCATTTCCTCGCGCAGGTGGGTGAGGTCGGTCTGGATCAGGCGCGCGTAGCGGATCACGCAATGGCCGAGGTCGGTCGGCTCCAGCCCGCGGTTGGTGCGGGTAAAGAGCTGCGCGCCCAGGGTGCTTTCGATCTCCTGCAGCGCCTTGCTGGCGCCGGGCTGGGTCAGCGCCACCTGTTCTGCGGCCTTGAGCAGGGAGCCGTGGTCGGACAGCGCAATGAGCAGGCGCAGCTGCCTCAGGTGCAACCTGGAGGTGATCGAGGCGAGCGAGGGCAGGGTGGCTTGCATGGCGGCTCCGGCGTGGAAAAGCCTTAAGTATGAACGTTGGTTATACCCATATCAACAGCTCTCATTAGGCAAGGCGTTCGCATTGGCTTACAGTCTGGCTTTCCAAACCACGGCCGCAAGCGGAAACCCGGTTCGCCGACGAATTCCCGCCGGGCAGGATGCCCAAGCGACCGATGGCCAGGCATCTATAAATCAAGGCTATGTGATGGCACTCATCAATTACATTACCCAAGTCCAGTTCGACTACGGCGCATTGTCGTTGCTGCAGCAGGAATGCGAGCGCATCGGCATCAAGAAGCCGCTGGTGGTCACCGACATGGGCATCCGCAACGCCGGCATCCTCGACAAGGTGCTGGGCCAGCTGAAGGATGGCGCCGCCGTGCCCGTCTACGACCAGACTCCGCCGAACCCCAATGAAAACGCCGTGCGCGGCGCCGTGGCGATGTTCCGCGAAGCGGGTTGCGACGGCATCGTCGCCGTCGGCGGCGGTTCCTCGATCGACCTGGCCAAGGGCGTGGCGGTGTGCGGCACGCACGAGGGCCCGCTGAAGTCCTTCGCGCTGATCGAAGGCGGCCTGTCCAACATCACCGCCAAGACCGCGCCGGTGATCGCCATCCCGACCACCGCCGGCACCGGCAGCGAAGTCGGCCGCGGCGCCATCCTGATCCTGGACGACGGCCGCAAGGTCGGCGTGCTGTCGCCCTTCATCGTGCCCAAGGTCGCCATCTGCGACCCGGAGCTGACGCTCGGCCTGCCGCCGCTGATGACCGCCGCCACCGGCATGGACGCCATCGCCCACTGCCTGGAAACCTTCATGGCGCCCTCGTTCAATCCGCCCGCCGACGGCATCGCGCTGGACGGCCTGTGGCGCGCCTGGGGCCATATCGAACGCGCCACCAAGGAGCCCGGCGACCGCGAGGCGCGCCTGAACATGATGAGCGCGTCGATGCAGGGCGCGCTGGCGTTCCAGAAGGGCCTGGGTTGCGTGCACAGCCTGTCGCACTCGCTGGGCGGCATCAATCCCAAGCTGCACCACGGCACCCTCAACGCCATTTTCCTGCCGGCCATCATCGCGTTCAACGAGAGCGCCGAGACCATGGTCAAGGACAGCAAGATGGCGCGCATGGCGCACGCCATGGGCTTGAAGGACGGCGCCGAGATCGGGCCGGCGATCAAGGCCATGAGCCGCCGCCTGGGCCTGCCTGCCGGCCTGGCCGAGCTGGGCGTGACGACCGACATGTTCCCCAAGATCATCAAGGGCGCATTGGCCGACCACAGCCACAAGACCAATCCGCGCGTGGCTTCCGAGCAGGACTACGAACAGATGCTGCAGCAGTCCATGTGATGGCAGACAATGCAGGCGTGCGCGTTGCCGCGCACGCAAGAGCCTGAGCGACATAACCGGCCGTTCCCGCCCCGCGGGCGCGGCCATTCGCGCGTGACCCGAAACGGGCGGCGCCAACGAACACAGCAGGAGAACACCGTGAGCTTCAAGATCCTCGGACACAACTACATCGGCGGCCAACGCAGCGGCGAAGGCGACGTCCAACTGCACAGCGTGGACGCCGCCACCGGCGCGCTGTTTGAAACGCCGTTCCTGACCGCGACCGACAAGGAAGTCGCCGCCGCCGTGCACGCCGCCGAAAAGGCCTATCCGGCTTACCGCGCGACCACCTCGGAACAGCGCGCCGCCTTCCTGGAAGCAGTTGCCGACGAGATCGACGCCCTCGGCGACGACTTCATCGCGCAAGTCGCGCGCGAGACCGCGCTGCCCGCCGCGCCGCGCCTGACCGGCGAGCGCGCCCGCACCAGCGGCCAGATGCGCCTGTTCGCCAAGGTCCTGCGCCGCGGCGACTTCTACGGTGCGCGCATCGACACCGCGCTGCCCGAGCGCAAGCCGCTGCCGCGTCCGGACGTGCGCCAGTACAAGATCGGCGTGGGTCCCGTGGCCGTGTTCGGCGCCAGCAACTTCCCGCTGGCCTTCTCGGTGGCCGGCGGCGACACCGCCGCTGCGCTGGCGGCCGGCTGCCCGGTGGTGTTCAAGGCCCACACCGGTCACCTGGTGACGTCCGAACTGGTAGCCGATGCCATCGAACGCGCGGTCAAGAAGACCGGCATGCCGGCCGGCACCTTCAACATGGTCTACGGCGACCGCGTCGGCGCCCAGCTGGTCAAGAGCGCCGGCATCCAGGCGGTCGGCTTCACCGGCTCGCTGCGCGGCGGCCGCGCGCTGTGCGACATGGCGGCCGCGCGCCCGCAGCCGATCCCGGTGTTTGCCGAGATGTCCAGCATCAACCCCATCATCCTGATGCCCGAAGCGCTGAAGGTGCGCGGCGAGGCCATCGCCAAGGACCTGGCCGGTTCGGTCACGGTCGGCGTGGGTCAGCTGTGCAC
The DNA here is from genome assembly GCF_028993615.1 of Herbaspirillum sp. WKF16. Lineage (NCBI taxonomy): Bacteria > Pseudomonadati > Pseudomonadota > Betaproteobacteria > Burkholderiales > Oxalobacteraceae > Herbaspirillum > Herbaspirillum sp. WKF16. The sequence goes on from NZ_CP118632.1 coordinate 186,540, forward strand.
CAGCCCCGGCCTCTTGATGGGCGTGAAGTCGCCCGAGCTGACCGCCTTCATCGAGAAGCTGTCGGCCGCGTTCGGCGGCGCCAACCCCGCCACCATGCTCAACAGCGGCGGCCTGTCGCACTACAACAGCGGGGTGGCGCGCCTGACCCAGTTGCCTGGCGTGAAGGTCATCTCCACCGGCGGCAGCAGCTACACCCAGGCCGTGCCGCACCTGTTCCAGGCCGACGCCTCGCTGCTGTTCTCCAAGGAAGCGCCGCTGGAAGAAGAAGTGTTCGGCCCCTCGACCGTGATCGTCGAGCTGGAAAGCCGCGAGCAGCTGCTGGACTTCGCCGCCAACATGCACGGCCAGCTGACGGCCACGCTGCAAGCCGAGATCGGCGACCTGCAAGGCAATGAAGACCTGATCGCGATCCTGGAGCAGAAGGCCGGCCGCCTGCTGCTGAACGGCTACCCGACCGGCGTCGAAGTGTGCGACGCGATGGTTCACGGCGGCCCGTACCCGGCCACCTCCGACGCGCGCGGCACCTCGGTGGGCACGCTGGCCATCGAGCGCTTCCTGCGTCCGGTGTGCTACCAGAACTACCCGGACAGCATGCTGCCGGCGCCGCTGAAGAACGCCAATCCGCTGGGCCTCTTGCGCCTGGTCGATGGCGAGCAGACGCGCGCCGTGGTCGGCTGATCCATCGCAACACCGGGCATGCGCCGCGCGGCGCATGCCCGCAACGCCGCATTACCGCATGACTTCCCGGCACTCGACTGCCGGGTCGCAACAAGAACACCACAAGAAATCGAAACGGGCCGCAGGCAGGCTGCCGCGGCTTCCATCTACAGGAGGAGAACCCTTGAAGAACATCATCAAACGCGCGGCCTCGTCGGTCGCCGTATGCGCAGCGCTGGCCGCCCTGGGCGCCTCGCCGCTGGCCCACGCCGCAGGCGACACCATCAAGATCGGCTTCATCACCGACCTCTCCGGCACCTATGCCGACATGGACGGCCAGGGCGGCATCGAAGCCATCAAGATGGCCATTGCGGACGCCGGCGGCACCATCAACGGCAAGAAGGTCGAGTTCGTCTTCGCCGACCACCAGAACAAGGCCGACATCGCCGCCAACAAGGCGCGTGAATGGTTCGACCGCGACGGCGTCGACATGCTCGTCGGCGGCGTCAACTCGGCGGCCAGCCTGGCCATGGGCAAGGTCGCCGGCGAAAAGAAGAAGGTCTTCATCTCGGTCGGCGCGGGCACCACGCGCCAGACCAATGAGGAATGCAACGCCTACACCATCCAGTACGCCTACGACACCACGGCATTGGCGCGCGGCACGGGCGCGGCCATCACCAAGCAGGGCGGCAAGTCGTGGTACTTCGTGACGGCCGACTATGCCTTCGGCACGTCGCTGGAGAAGGACACCAGCGACGTCGTGAAGGCCGGCGGCGGCACCGTCGTGGGCCAGGTGCGCGCACCGCTGGCGACCTCGGACTTCTCGTCCTTCCTGCTGCAGGCGCAATCTTCCAAGGCGCAGATCCTGGGCCTGGCGGTGGCGGGCGGCGACGTGATCAACGCCATCAAGGCGGCCAATGAATTCGGCGTGAACAAGACGATGAAGCTGGCCGGCCTCCTGATCTTCATCACCGACACGCATTCGCTGGGCCTGCAGGTCACCCAGGGCATGTACCTCACCGACGGCTGGTACTGGGACATGAACGACCAGACCCGCGCCTGGGGCAACCGCTACTTCGGCAAGATGAAGAAGATGCCGACCATGTTCCAGGCCGGCGACGCCTCGGCCGTGGGCCAGTACCTGAAGGCGGTCAAGGCGGTCGGCAGCACCGACGCCGACAAGGTCATGGACTACCTGCGCAAGAACAAGATCAGCGACTTCTTCACCCCCAACGGCGTGGTCCGTCCGGACGGCCGCATGGTGCACGACATGTACCTGATGGAAGTGAAGAAGCCGTCCGAGTCCAAGCGTCCGTGGGACTACTACAAGCTGGTGCAGACCATCCCCGGCGACCAGGCCTACATGACCAAGGCCGAGTCCAAATGCGCGCTGTGGAAATAATGGCCGCGTGAAACGACAAGACGGGCGGCGCCACTGCCGCCGCCCGCAAGATTTTGAGCACCAAGTCTGATGTGGATCGGACCATGTTCAGCGCATCCCGGGTAACCGGGGTGCGTTTTTTTTCGGCTTTTCAATGTCTGCAACCGGTACGTTGCCGTGCAAAAGACTTTGCGGCCTTTTCCGCCGTTCGACGACAAGTCAACGACACTGGATCCCGGCCTGCGCCGGGACGACAAGGAAGAGAAATTCGCACCGCAATCGGTTCGAGTTCCTGCCTGTCGTCCTGACGAAAGTCAGGACCCAGTGTCGTTCGTCGCGCCCTGCTCAGGCCGAGGCGACGCTCAGGCGCGGCGCTGCACCTGCGGGCGCATCGATACGCCCAGGCGGTTCCAGGCGTTGATGATGGCGACCGCGAAGGTGACGTTGGCGATTTCGGATTCGCTGAAGTGCTGCTTCATGAGCGCGAAGGCGGCATCTTCCTTTTCGCCGTCGGGGTTCTTCAGGTCGGTGAAACGCTCGGCCCAGTTCAGGGCGGCGCGTTCCTGTTCAGTGAAGAAGGGGATCTCGCGCCAGGCGGCCAGGGTGTTGAGGCGCTGCTGGTCTTCACCGGCCTTGAGCAGGTCGTGCGAGTGCATGTCGGCGCAGAAGGCGCAGCCGTTGATCTGCGAGACGCGCAGGAAGATCAGTTCCAGCAGCTTGGGGTCGACGCCGCTCTGGTGCACGGCCTCGCTGGCCTTGAGCAGGGCGTTGAAGGCGGGAGCGGCGAGCTTGGCGTGGGGCAGGCGTTGCTTGAAGTCGGACATGGCAATATCTCCTATCGGATTGAGGGTGACGCCGACGCAAATCGCCGGGGTTCATCCATAAGACGGAGGGCCATGCCCGCGTGTGACAGTTTTTGTGAAAAAAAACGGAAAAAAATTTTAGGGGGCCAGGGTCTGGCGCGCGATCGCCGCCAGCTTGTCGGGATTGCGCACGACGTAGATCTCGGCAATGAGGCCGTTCTCGGTTTCCAGCACCTGGGCCGACTCCAGCTTGTCATCCACATAACGCAGCAGGCCCGGGCTGCCGTTGATCCAGGCGGCGCGGTAGGCGATGCGTTCGCCGAAGCGGCGGATGTTGGCGTAATACAGCCATGAGATGCGCTGGCCGGAGAACAGCGGATGCGGGAAGGACGCGACCTTGTCGCCGCCGTCGCCGATCAGGCGGGCGTCCTCGGCCAGCAGGCCCAGCATGGCCTCGCGCTCGCCGCTTTGCACCGCCTGCATGAACTTCTGCAGCAGCGTGGTGTGGGCTTCGCGCGAGACCGGGCTGGATGCCGTGCGCAAGGGTTTGCGCGGCGCCGGGCTGCGCTTGTCGGACCGGTCGGCTTCTTCCAGGCTGGCCAGCCGTTCGCGCGCGCGATGCACCAGCTGGCGACAGCTCGCTTCGTTCTTTTGCAGGATGGCGGCGATGTCGGGATAGTCATTGTCGAACACTTCGCGCAGCAGGAAGGCGGCGCGCTCCTCCGGTTTCAGGCGTTCGAGCAGCAGCAGGTAGGCGAAGGAAAGGTCGCTGTGCTGTTCCAGCAGGGTTTCGGGCGAGGGCGCCAGCATGGCGTGGCCGAACAGGTCGATCTCCGGGCCGGCCTCGGCCAGGTCCACCAGCGGTTCCGGCAGCCAGTGGCCGACATAGGACAGGCGCTCCTGCTGCGCCTGGCGCAGGCGGTCGATGCACAGGCGCGTGACCACGGTGACCAGCCAGGCCTCGGCCGAATCCAGCGCCTGCGCATCCCGGCCATGCCAGCGCAGCCAGGCGTCCTGCAGCACATCCTCGGCGTCGCTGCGCGAGCCGAGCATGCGGTAGGCCACGCCGAACAGGCGCGGCCGGTGGCGCGTGAAGGCGTCGGTGTCGTCGGCTTTGGCGCTGGCGCTCATGGCTGGCCGCAGGGGCTTACGCCTGCTTGAGCTTGCGCGCAATGTCCAGCGCGAAGTAGGTCAGCACACCGTCGGCGCCGGCGCGCTTGAAGGCCATCATGGCCTCCATCATGGTCTTGTCGTGGTCCAGCCAGCCGTTCTGGGCGGCCGCCTTGATCATCGCGTACTCGCCGCTGACCTGATAGGCGAAGGTCGGCACCCGGAACTCGTCCTTCACGCGGCGCACGATGTCGAGGTACGGCATGCCGGGCTTGACCATCACCATGTCGGCGCCTTCCTGCAAATCGAGCGCGACCTCGCGCAGCGCCTCGTCGCTGTTGGCCGGATCCATCTGGTAGGTGGCCTTGCTGCCCTTGCCCAGGTTGGCGGCCGAGCCCACCGCGTCGCGGAAGGGGCCGTAGAAGGCCGAGGCGTACTTGGCCGAGTAGGCCATGATGCGGGTGTAGATGTGGCCCTTGGATTCCAGCATGGCGCGGATGGCGGCGATGCGGCCGTCCATCATGTCCGAGGGCGCGACCACGTCGACGCCGGCGTCGGCCTGGGTCTGCGCCTGGCGTACCAGCAGCTCGATGGTCTCGTCGTTGAGGATGTAGCCGGTGTCGTCCAGCACGCCGTCCTGGCCGTGGCTGGTGTAGGGGTCGAGCGCAACGTCGCACAGCACGCCCAGTTCGGGGAAGCGTTGCTTCAAGGCATGCACGACGCGCGGGATCAGGCCGTCCGGGTTGGTGGCTTCGATGCCGTCGGGCGTCTTCAGCGCCGGGTCGATCACCGGGAACAGCGCCAGCACCGGCACGCCCAGCTTGACGCATTCCTCGGCCACCGGCAGCAGGGTATCGAGCGACAGGCGCTCCACGCCCGGCAGCGAAGGCACGGGCGTGCGCAGCTTCTGGCCTTCCTGGACGAAGACCGGGTAGATCAGGTCGGCGGCGGTGATGACGTTTTCGGCCATCAGGGCGCGCGAGAACGCGTCGCGGCGCATGCGGCGCATGCGGATGGCGGGATAGGCGGCGGAGGATTGGGGGCGTGAATCGGAAACTGGCATGTGGCTCTCTCAGTTCAAAGTGGCGCTGACGAGCATTGTCTTGAAATGACTTTGAAGAAAATGTCGTCGATTTCTGAAGTATTCAGTGTTGTCGGGCAGGTTCTGCCATTTTACGCAGGGGGAAGTTTATCTTGCGTTTGGGCACGTCGTTGCCTCCCGCTTCCCCTTCCCTCCCTGAGCGGGGCCGATCGCGGTAGCGAAAGGCGTTCTGCCCCGGAGATTGTTCCCCTTTCTCCGGGGCTTTTTTTCGGGTCTTCCTTTTTACCTCTTTCCGCCGCGGTGCGCCTTGCGCACGGTCATGGCGCTTCGTCGTTCAGCGGTTCCTCGCCGGGCGCTTCTTCGCCTTGCCCTCCGGTCTGCGCCTCGGGCTCATCCAGCAAGCCCGCCATTTCCAGGATACGGTCGTTGGCCTCGTCCAGCCCGGTGCGCTTGAGCGCGGAGAACAGCTGGGCGGTGAACGGGAAGGGCTCGCCGTTGGCGTCGACGTAGCTGGACAGGTAAGTGCGCGCCTGGCGCAGGGCGTTGGTGGCGTCGTTGCGGTTGAGCTTGTCGGCCTTGCTCAGGATGCAATGGATCGGTTTGCCGGTAGGGGCGAACCACTCGATCATCTGGATATCCAGGTCGGTGAAGGGGCGGCGCGAGTCGACGATCAGCACCAGCGCCGCCAGCTGCGGGCGATGGCGCACGTAGTCGCCCAGCAACGCCTGCCAGTGGTGCTTGGCCGAGCCGGAGACTTCGGCGTAGCCGTAGCCCGGGAGGTCGACGATCATGGCGCGGATGTCGTCCGGACGCGCCTCGTCGTTGCGGTGCTGGCCCACGTGGGCGCCGCCGATCGAGAAATAATTGATGTGCTGGGTGCGGCCCGGCGTCTTCGAGGCGAAGGCCAGGCGCTTCTGGTTGCACAGCACATTGATGGCGGTGGACTTGCCTGCGTTGGAGCGGCCGGCGAAGGCGATCTCAGGCACGGTAGTCTTGGGCAGGTCCCGCAGGTGATTGACGGTGGTGAAAAAGCGGGCTTGCCAAAGTTGCGACATGGTGGGGGGAAATCCGAAAGAGGGGGCTAGTAACGCGGAGAAGCTATTGTACAATGGCCCGATACCCATTGCCGTGTTGACGCCAAGCAATCAAAAAATATGGCGGCCATTGGAGACAGGTCAAAAGACCGGCATTTGGTATGGGGGCAGCCAGCCGCCAAACGGGCAAAATCTTCCAATTCACAATAAGTATTAGGGTGACGAATGAACCGTGCCTTTTCCCCGCTTTTGCATACCGTGTTTGTTGCATTGCTGGCAGTATCCTCGCTGGCCCATGCAGCCGAAGAGAAAAAAGCAGTAGCCAAGGCCGATCCGGCCAAGGGTGAAACCCTCTACACCAACGGCGACAACGCCCGCAACATCGTGGCCTGCGTGTCTTGCCACGGCGCCGCCGGCAACTCGACCATTACCCAGAATCCCAGGCTGGCCGGGCAGCACGAGGCCTACATCGCCAAGCAATTGATGAACTTCCGCGCGCCGGAACGCAACAATCCGGTGATGTCGCCGCTGGCCAAGGCCTTGTCGGACGATGACATCCGCAACGTCGCGGCCTACCTCTCGGCCCAGGCGCCCAAGCCGGGCGCGGCCAAGAACAAGGAAACCATCGACCTGGGCAAGCAGATCTGGCGCGGCGGCATCGCGGCCAAGAGCGTGCCGGCCTGTGCCGGCTGCCACAGCCCCAACGGCGCCGGCATCCCGGCCCAGTACCCGCGACTGGCCGGCCAGCACCAGGACTACACGGTGGCCCAGCTGACCAACTTCCGCGGCGGCGCCCGCAGCAACAGCCCGCAGATGACGGCCATCGCCGAGCGCCTGTCGGACAAGGAAATCAAGGCGGTGGCGGACTACATCGCCGGCCTGAAGTAAGGACCCGCAGGGATCCGGGAAGAGAGGCGGCCGTGGTGCCGCCTCTTTTTTTGTCCGCATCTTGCCGGGCGCCGGCCTTTTCGGCGGCTTCCTTGATGCAGGTCCTGGCGCGCCGCCGCGGCTCGCATCACCATCATGGCCACGCGCGCAACGGGCGCCGTTCGCAGCCGGATCACCGGGACGGGTCGGGCTGGGAAGATTCGCGTTTTTTCGCGGCACAGACGCAGAAGATAAGCGTTCGCGCATACCGCGGCTATGGCGCCGCGTATCACGGACTTTCGCCGGGGACGGTAAAATCCCGGGTTGACCATGCTTTGCCGTTCGGCAAGGCGAACCCCATGTAAGCGGATCCGCGCGCCGGATCCGGTAAGGCAGGAATATGACGACGGGCAGCAGTACCCAAGGGATTCAGATCAGGACCAGGCAGCGCTGGGTCGGCGACGCGGTGGAGCTGGTGTCATCGATGCGCTTTGCGATCAGCCTGCTGACGCTGATCGCCATCGCCTCCGTCATCGGCACCGTGATGAAGCAGAACGAGCCGATGCCCAACTACGTCAACCAGTTCGGTCCGTTCTGGTTCGAGGTGTTCAACAAGCTGGGGCTGTACGCAGTGTATTCGGCCTGGTGGTTCCTGCTGATCATGGGCTTCCTGGTGCTGTCGACCTCGCTGTGCATTGCGCGCAACGCGCCCAAGATGCTGCGCGACGTCAAGAGCTGGCGCGACAACGTGCGCGAGCAGTCGCTGCGCAACTTCCACCACAAGGTCGAATGGCGCCTCGCCGGCGCGCCGGCGCAGGTCGCGCCGCTGTTGGCCCGGCAGGTGGCCGCGCGCGGCTACAAGGTCAAGCTGGTGGAGAAAGACGGCGGCACGCTGCTGGCGGCCAAGCAGGGCGCGGCCAACAAGTGGGGCTACATCTTCGCGCACGCGGCCATCGTCATCATCTGCCTGGGCGGCCTGCTCGACTCCGACCTGCCGATCCGCTTCCAGCAATGGTTCTACGGCAAGGAGGCGTTCGCCGGCAACGGCATCATCTCGCAGATCCCGGAGCGCTATCGCCTGGGCATCGGCAATCCGACCTTCCGCGGCAATACGATGATCCCCGAGGGCGCCACCAGCAGCACCGCCATCATCCCGCAAAAGGACGGCGTGATGATCCAGGACCTGCCGTTCTCGATCCACCTCAAGCGCTTCATCATCGACTTCTACTCGACCGGCATGCCCAAGCTGTTCGCCAGCGAAGTGGTGGTGCGCGACCATGAGACCGGGCAGGAAACCGCGGCTACCATCAAGGTCAACGAGCCGCTGATCTACAAGAACGTGGCGATCTACCAGTCCAGTTTCGAGGACGGCGGCAGCAAGCTCAAGCTGGTCGGCTATGCGATGCGCGGCGGCGCCGACAGCCGCTTCGACCTCGCCGGCGAAGTCAGCGGCAGCACTGCGCTGCCGCAGGGCATGGGCGACTACACGGTGGAGTGGACGGGCTTTCGTCCCTTCAACGTCGAGAACATGAACACCGCCGGCAATGGCGCCGGCGCGGCCACGGCCTCGGGCGACGCGCGCGCGGTCAACGTCGGCAAGAGCGTCAATCGCGGCTTCATGGGCGACCTCGACAAGCACCTCGGTTCCAGCGCCAAGAGCGTCAACACCAAGGACTTCAAGAACGTCGGCCCGAGCCTGCAGTACAAGCTGCGCGACAAGACCGGCCAGGCGCGCGAATACTTCAACTACATGCAGTCGCTGCAGATCGACGGCGCCTATGTGTTCCTGGCCGGCATGCGCGAGCAGCCCGACCAGCCGTTCCGCTACCTGCGCATCCCCGCCGACGACAACGACAGCGTAGCCGAATGGATGCGCCTGCGCGCAGCCTTGTCCAATCCCGCCTTGCGCGAAGAGGCGGCGCGCCGCTACGCGCAGCAGGCCATCGCCGGCGGCCGCGAAGCGCCGGCCGCGCTGCGCGAGCAACTGCAGCAATCGGCGCTGCGCGGTCTGAGCATCTTCGCCGGCGACGGCAAGGTCACCGGCTTCATCGCGGTGACGCGCTTCCTGGAAAAGCTGCCTGCAGCCGAGCAGGAGAAGGCGGCCGACATCTTCATGAAGATCCTCAACGGCAGCATGTGGGAGCTGTGGCAGGCCGCGCGCGTCAAGGACGGGCTGGAGCCGGTCAAGAGCGACGAGGCGCACGGCAAGTACCTGCAGCTGGCGATCAATGCGTTGGCCGACGCCGCCTTCTACCCGGCGCCGGTGTTCCTGCAGCTCTCGAGCTTCCAGGAGATCAAGGCCTCGGTGCTGCAGGTGACGCGTTCGCCGGGCAAGAAGGTGGTCTACCTGGGGTGCCTGTTCCTGGTGCTGGGCGTGTTCTCGATGCTGTACATCCGCGAGCGTCGTTTGTGGATCTGGATCAAGGACGGCGACAATGACGGCCGCAGCCATGCGCTCATGGCAATGAGCACCCAGCGCAAGACGCTGGACTTCGACAAGGAATTCGAGCAGATGAAGACGCGCTTGACCGGTACTTCCGGCAGCGCTTCCTGAGGGACGGAACAAGCCGGCGGCGCAGCGCATGCAGCCGGCAGTCGCATATGACGCAGACCGTGCCGCCGGCGTATGGCGGTTATCATCCTGTGGAGATGCATGCCGGCGGCGTCGCCGGCGTGGCAGCAGGAGTGCAGTGGAGAATGGAATGGAACTGACAGAAGCAACCCAAGGTTATGCCCAGGAGCCAGGCTTCTTTCGCCGCTTGAGCGTGGTGGACTGGATTTACGCTGCCGCCCTGGTGGCCGGCTCGCTGTACGCGTTCGCGCGTTTCGGCGGCTTCATGGATTATTACGAGAAGGCGGTGCTGCTGCTGGCTGCGCCCACCTTCGCCTGGCTGGGCTGGCACTGGAAGCCGGCGCGCCTGCTGATGGCGCTGATCGCGATCTGCTCGCTGGGCGCCATCGCCATGTACGGCGGCGCGCTGGAGATGGCCGACAAGAAATTCTTCCTCAAGTACATGCTCTCCAGCCAGTCGGCGATCCTGTGGATGAGCGCATTGTTCTTCCTCTCCACGCTGTTCTACTGGGGCGGCCTGGCCACCCGCGCCGGCACCGGCACCGCGATCGGTTCGCGCCTGTGCTGGGCGGCGGTGCTGCTGGGCTTCACCGGCATGATGGTGCGCTGGTACGAGTCCTACCTGATCGGCGCCGATGTCGGTCACATCCCCATTTCCAACCTGTACGAAGTCTTCGTGCTGTTCTGCATGATCACCGCGCTGTTCTACCTGTACTACGAAGAGCGCTACGCCACGCGCCAGCTGGGCGCCTTCGTGCTGACGGTGATCTCGGCGGCGGTCGGCTTCCTGATGTGGTACACCGTTTCGCGGGATGCGGCCGAGATCCAGCCGCTGGTGCCCGCGCTGCAGAGCTGGTGGATGAAGATCCACGTGCCGGCCAACTTCATCGGCTACGGCACCTTCGCGCTGGCGGCCATGGTCGCGGTCGCCTACCTGCTCAAGGACCGGGGCTACCTGGCCGACCGCCTGCCTTCGCTGGAGGTGCTGGACGACCTGATGTACAAGGCCATCGCCGTGGGCTTCGCCTTCTTCACCATCGCCACCATCCTCGGCGCGCTGTGGGCGGCCGAGGCCTGGGGCGGCTACTGGTCGTGGGATCCCAAGGAAACCTGGGCGCTGATCGTCTGGCTCAACTACGCCGCCTGGCTGCACATGCGCCTGATGAAGGGCCTGCGCGGGCAAGTCGCGGCATGGTGGGCGCTGGTGGGCCTGCTGGTGACCACCTTCGCCTTCCTGGGCGTGAACATGTTCCTCTCCGGGCTGCATTCCTACGGCGAACTTTGACTCCGTTTGCGCGCTCCCTGCGGAGTGCGGCAAACATACGCTGATAAAGGAAGCGCAATGAAAGACTCCGGCAACGCCATCGATCTGGTCATCTTCGATTGCGACGGCACCCTGGTCGACAGCGAAGTGGTGGCGGCCCAGGCCTGGTCCGAGCACGTCGCCCGCTACGGCGTCGACCTCACCGCCCAGCAGGCGCTGGCGCAGTTTCGCGGCGTGAGCATGACGCTGTGCCTGGCCCGCATCGAGGAGCTGCACGGCAAGCCCCTGCCCGCGAGCTTCGAGCAGGAGCTGCGCGCGCTCATGGGCGAGATGCTGGAGCAGCGCCTGCAGCCCATCGCCGGCGCCCTCGAGATGGTGCAGGCGCTGGCCGTTCCCTATGCGCTGGCCTCCAACGCGCCGCATCACAAGATCGAACTCTGCCTGCGCGTGACCGGCCTGTTGCCGTATTTCGCCGGTCGCATCTACAGCGCCTACGACGTGCAGCGCTGGAAGCCGGATCCGGCGTTGTTCCTGTTCGCCGCGCAAAGCCTGGGCGTGGATCCGGCGCGTTGCGCGGTGGTCGAGGACAGCCTGCCCGGCGTGCAGGCGGGCCTGGCCGCCGGCATGAAGGTGATCGCACTGCAGGAACATGGCGTGCATGCCGGCATGCCCGAAGGCGTATCCGTCATCACCCGCCTGGCCGAGCTGCATCCCCATCTGGCGTGAGCGGCATCGGAGCGCGCCGAATTTAGGTAAGATCGACAGCAGGCGAGCAACGCCACCGCACCTATCCACGCCAAGCAAGCGAGCATGAACCGCCACATCGACCGCGACCGGCAAATCATTTACTGCGACCGCAACTATGAAGTGCGTCCGCTGGGTTTGCGCGAAGCGCCGGCGCTGTACGACGCCGTGCGCCAGTCGGTGCCGGCCATCAGCGAATGGGAGGCGTGGTGCACGCGCGACTATGCGCTGGCCGACGCCAAGCTGTTCCTGCAGCGCAGTATCGAGCAGTGGAACGTTCGCGCGGCCTACGACTTCAACGTCATCGAACGCTCATCGGGCCTGGTGGTCGGCTCGGTGGCGATTAACCAGGTCAGCCAGCTGAACCAGCTGGCCAACCTCGGCTACTGGGTGCGCGAGGGGCACACCGGGCGCGGCATCGCGGTGCTGGCCGCGCGCGCGGCGGCGGCCTTCGCCTTCGCCAAGACCGGCCTGACCCGGCTGGAGATCGTGGCCCAGGCCGGCAACCTGCGCAGCCAGCGGGTGGCGGAAAAGGCCGGGGCCACGCTGGAATGCCTGGCGCGCAACCGGCTGGTTTTCCATGGCGAGCCGCGCGACGCCAAGGTGTTCTCGCTGGTGCCCTCCGACCTGGGAATATCGGTGCCGGCGGCGGCCTGACATTTCGTTAAAAATCTTTCAAAGAAGAAAACTTTCGCATCCTGCGTCGTTTTTTTGCGCCGTTCCGGCGGCGACGATACGTTTGGCAACAATTGTTTCGTTTTTATTTTGTTCCGAAAAAGTGCACAAACCGTCGTTTGCTGACAGCCTTGTCAGCCAGTATGGGCGCGGGTTTGCGTCATTTTTGCGCAGCAGCGTAGAAATGTTGCCCTAAAATAAATCGAAATTGGCTGACAAAATACTGACTTTTCGCGTATTCCAAATCGCCGCTGGAGCGTTACATAGTTAAAGCGCCCGTTAAGGTCGCCTGTGTATCTGGAGCAGTTGCCCGGGATCAAGCGTGTTGTGCCCGGACGCTGCCGGTTCTCCGAAAAACTCAGGAACGGAGAATTTTGAGCGTCAAGCGACGTAAGAGGAAATGCGATGCAAGCTATTCAACGCAACAAGACCGCCAATAATAATCACGCCGGCCGCGCCGCCCAACAATACGTCATGGGCGGCGAAGCACGCGCTTCGCGCCTGGCCAAGCGCCTCAAGGGCGCCGAAACCGCGCCCCAGGACGACTGCGCTCCACGTTACGACAAGATCTCCAAGCAGATGGACGACATCGTGGAAGGCGGTTCGCCGCAGCGCTTCAAACGTCCCAAGATGGAAAGCGACATCATTGCTCGCTGAAACAACAATGCCGCCGCATCCCGCGAGGGAGGCGGCGGCATTCTTTTGAACGGCGCAGGCCGCATGCGCGGCGCAGCGCCCGGATCGTTCAGATCGTCTCTTCGCGGGCATCCCGCGACAGCAGGCGCGACACCATCTCCTTTACCGATACCCCATCGAACAAGGCCGCGGCCACCGCATCGGTGATCGGCATGTCGATCGCCTGTTCCCGTGCCAGTTCGCGCACCGCCTTGGCGCAGCGCACTCCTTCGGCCACATGGCCCAGTTCGGCCACGATATCCTCAAGCTTCTTGTCTTGCGCCAGGCCCAGGCCCACGCGCCGGTTGCGCGACAGGTCGCCGGTGCAGGTCAGGATGAGGTCGCCCACGCCCGACAGTCCCATGAAGGTCTCAGGCCGGCCGCCCAGCGCCACGCCCAGCCGGGTGATCTCGGCCAGGCCGCGGGTGATCAGCGCGGCGCGCGCATTGAGGCCCAATTGCAGGCCGTCGGCCACGCCGGTGGCAATGGCCAGGATGTTCTTGACCGCGCCGCCGATTTCCACGCCGATCAGGTCGTCGCTGGAATAGATGCGGATGTTGTTGCCGTGGACCGCCTGCACCACGCGCGCGCACAGCGTGGCGTCGGCGCCGGCGATGGTCAGCGCGCAGGGCAGGCCGCGCGCGACTTCCTGGGCGAACGAGGGGCCCGACAGCGCGCCGGCGGGGACGTCGGCCCCCAGCACCTCTTGCACCACCTGGTGCGGCAGCAGTCGAGAGCCTTCTTCCAGGCCCTTGCACAGCCACACCAGATTGGGAATGGGATACGCGCGCAGCTGGCCGGCCAGTTCGCGCAGGCCCGCCACCGAGGAGGCGGCAATCAGCAGCGAATCGTCGGGCGCGTCGCAGACGTGGCGCACTGCCGCCCCGAAATCGGCGGTGACCGCCAGTTCGTCCGGCAGCGGGAAGCCCGGCAGGTAAAGCGCGTTCTCGCGCAGCCGGGCAGCCTGTTCCATGGCCTGGGCATTGCGCCCCCACAGAACGACCTCGTGCTTGCGCGCCAGCGGGATGGCCAGGGCGGTGCCCCATGCTCCGGCGCCCAGGATGGTGATTTTCATTGGATGGCGTCGATCGCGGTAGTGATGCTTGCAGGAAGGGGCGGCTCAGTCGCCCCAGACGTCGCCGACCTTGGCGTAGCCGGTCTGGCCGTCACGGTGGCGAACCTTGACCCAGCCGTTGTTGGGGCTCTCCAGCATTTCCAGCAGCACGTTCTTGTCGGCGGTAAACACCACCGGGCCGCTCTCGTCGGCGGCGTTGAAAATGCGGGCGTTGGCGGCCGACACCACCAGCATGCGCTTGGGCGTGAGCGCCTTGGACTGCATCCAGGACAGCGTGCCGGCGGCGTCGCGCACCTTGCTCCATTCGCCGTAGGTCAGCACCACTTCCACCGGCATGCCGCGCGGGGCGACGTAGACGCGGCGGCCCTTCTCGGACGGGGCGTCGTACATGATGACCGGCGCGGCGCCGACTGATTTGAAATCGAGCGCGAGAGCGTCCTTGGCCATGACGGCGCCGAACAGGGTTGCGGAAAGGATCAGGGGCAGGCGTTTCATCGTTGAAGTCTCCGCGGGAGGGGAAGCGCCGCGGCCCGCAGAGGGGGGCGCGGCGGCAGGTCGGTGCGCCGGGCGCGGGCTCCGGATGTGGCCCGGCTGCCCGGCCGGCGGGCAAGCTGCGATCAGTTGACCGCGGTCGAGCCGTTGTTGACCAGGGTCGCGCCTTGCTGCTCGGCCAGCGCCTGCAGGCGCTGCTGGTAGAACACTTCGAAGTTGATCTCGGCCAGGTGCACCGGCGGGAAACCGGCGCGGGTGATGGCGTCGGCGATGTTGGCGCGCAGGTACGGGTAGATGATGTTGGGGCAGCCGATGCCCAACAGCGGATCCAGCTGTTCGGCCGGCACGTTGCGGATCTCGAAGATGCCGGCTTGCTTGCCCTCGACCAGGAAGGCGGTCTTGTCCTTGACCTTGGCGGTCACGGTGATGGTCACGGTCGACTCGAACACGCCATCGGCCAGCGCCTCGGCGCCGACGTCCACGGACACCTCGATCGACGGCGCTTCCTGCTCCAGGAAGATGCCCGGCGAGTTCGGCTGTTCCAGCGACAGGTCCTTCAGGTAGACGCGCTGGATCTGGAAAACGGGTTGCTGCTCAGCTTGTTGGTTCTGTTCCGACATGGATTTCTTTCAGGTTCGGTGAATCGTTTAAAGGTGTGTGCCGCGCTTTACGCTTGCAGCAGCGGGTCCAGCTTGCCGGCGCGGTCCAGTGCGCTCAGATCGTCGAAACCGCCGACATGGGTGTCGCCGATGTAGATCTGGGGCACGGTGCGGCGGCCGGTCTGTTGCATCATCAGCTCGCGCTGCTGAGGTTCGAGGTCGACGCGGATCTTTTCGATCTGCGTCACGCCCTTGTTGGCGAGCAGGCGCTCGGCCATCATGCAATAGGGGCACACGGCGGTGCAGTACATTTTGACCGCGGCGCTCATTATTTCGCGTCCTTGGTGGTCAGCGGCAGACCCTGGCCGCTCCAGGCGGCGATGCCGCCGCTCAAGCCGTAGACCTCGGTGAAGCCGGCCCTCTTCAGGGTGGCTTCGGCGCGATTGGCCTGGGTGCCGTTCTGGCACACCACGATCACCGGGCGGCCCTTCAACTTGTCGAGCTCGGAAATGCGCTGCGGCAACTCCTTCAACGGGATGTTGCGGGCGTCGCGCAGATGCCCGGCGGCGAATTGCTCGGTGTCGCGCACGTCCAGCACCAGGGTCTTGCCCTGGTTGAGCATTTGCGTGGCCTGCAGCAGGGTCAGCTTGCTGCCGCGCTGCTGGATGTAAGGAACCAGCAGGGCGCCGCCCGAGACCAAGGCCAAAGCGATCAGGAAAATATTATCGATGATGAATTTCACGGCTATCCAATGAGTTTACTGAATCCCGGCATTATAAAATAGAAGCATTCGCGGTTTGCATGCCGTTCGTATTATCGCAGCCGCGCGCCTGCAAAGGCCCGGAAGCCGCAGCGGCCACGCGCTTGCGCCATCCCGTACAGTTTATCCATCATCAGAAAAGTCCCACTATGTACAAGATCGTATTCATGCGCCACGGCGAATCGACCTGGAACCTGGCCAACCGCTTCACCGGCTGGGTCGACGTCGACCTGACCGAAAAGGGCGTGGCCGAGGCGCGCCAAGCCGGCAAGCTGCTCAAGGAAGCCGGTTTCTCCTTCGACCTGGCCTACACCTCGGTGCTCAAGCGCGCCATCCGCACCCTGTGGACCACGCTCGACGAGATGGACCAGATGTACGTCCCGGTGAAGAACGACTGGCGCCTGAACGAGCGCCACTACGGCGCGCTGCAAGGCCTGAACAAGGCCGAGACCGCCGCCCAGTACGGCGACGAGCAGGTGCTGGTCTGGCGCCGCAGCTACGACACCCCGCCCAATCCGCTGACGCCCGGCGACGAGCGCGACGCCTTCGGCGACGCCCGTTACGCCGGCCTGTCGCGCCAGCAGGTGCCGCTGACCGAATGCCTGAAGGACACCGTGGCCCGCGTGCTGCCGGCCTGGAACGACTCCATCGCCCCGGCCATCCGCGCCGGCCGCCAGATCATCGTGTCCGCCCACGGCAACAGCCTGCGCGCCCTGATCAAGTACCTGGACGGCATCAGCGACAACGACATCGTCGGCCTGAACATCCCCAACGGCCAGCCGCTGGTGTATGAGCTGGACGCCGACCTCAAGCCGATCAAGAGCTACTACCTGGGCGACCAGTCCGCCATCGAAGCGGCGCTCAAGGCGGTGGCCAATCAAGGGAAGTCGAAATAAAACTGCGTTTCTTCCGCGCGGCGCCGCTCGCGCAGGCTTCGTCTCCAGGCGAATGCGAATCGCTGACGCGCTCCGGATCTTCCGGCGCGCGCGGCGGGCGCGTTCGCCTGTCCGCGTCGGTGCGCCGGATGGGCGCCGCCGCGTTGCTGCTGGCGGCCGCCGCCGGCGCATGGCCGCCCTCCGCGCAGGCCCAGGCCATCACCGAGCGCGCCAGGCAGAAGCAGGCCGCCGAGAAGGAGCGGGCCGACCTGCAGCAGCGCCTCTCCAGCCTCAAGCGCGACATCGACCAGACCGAGACCGCCAAGGACAACGCCGCCGACGCGCTGGCCGTCTCCGAGCAGGCCATCTCCAAGGCCAACCGCTCGCTGCGCGACCTGACCCAGGAGCAGCTGGAAACCGAGCAGCGCCTGGCGCAGCTGGTCAGGCAGCTCAATGAGTTGACGGCGCTGGTCAATGCCCAGCAGGCGCAGCTCTCCAAGCTGATGCGCGAGCAGTACGTGGCCGGCAACGAGGACCGCATCAAGCTGCTGCTCTCGGGCGACAACCCCAATCGCATCAACCGCGAGCTGCAGTACATGGGCTACGTCTCGCAGGCCCAGGCCAGGCTGATCGAGACCCTGCGCGCCAACCAGCAGGCGATCCGCGCCAACAAGGCCGATACCCAGAACGCCAAGTACGAGCTGGAAGAGATCGCCCAGGAAGAAATCGAGCAGAAGAAGGTGCTGGAGAAGGAAAAGGCGCGCCGCTCCACGCTGCTGTCGCAGTTGTCCACCAAGCTGACCGCGCAGCGCCGCGAGGTCGGCCGCATCGAGCAGGACCAGCAGCGCCTGTCGGCCCTGGTGGACAAGCTGGCGCAGATCATCGAACAGCAGAAAAAGGCCGAAGCCGAGGCGCGCGAGAAGCGGCGCCAGGAACAATTGGCCAAAGCCCGTGCCGAACGCGAGAAGCGTTTGGCCGAACAGCGCGCACGCGCGGCGGCGCGCGCCGCCGAAGCGGCCAAGGCCGGCAAGCCCGTGCCCAAGCAGCCCGATCCGGCCGACGCCATCGACGACGACGAACCGCCGCAGGCCGCCTCGCTGGGCCGCAACGACGTCTTGCCCGAGCCGCAGGCCGACAACTTCGGCAAGCCCTTCGCCAGCCTGCGCGGCCAGCTGCGCCTGCCGGTCAAGGGCGACCTGACCTCCAGGTTCGGCAGCCGCCACGGCGACGGGCCGACCTCGCGCGGCTTCTTCATCCGCGCCGCGGAAGGCGCGGAAGTGCGCGCCGTGGCGGCCGGACGGGTGGTGTTCGCCGATTGGCTGCGCGGATTCGGCAACCTGATCATCGTCGATCACGGCAGCCAGTACATGACGATCTACGGCAACAACCAGTCGGTGCTCAAACGCGCCGGCGATGTGGTCAAGGCAGGGGAGGCCATCGCCACCGCTGGCAACAGCGGCGGCAACGAGCAATCGGGTTTATACTTTGAAATGCGGCATCAGGGCCGCGCATTCGACCCACAAGGGTGGGTAACTACTAGGTGACACATGGGCAGCAAACTCAAGAATATCAGTCTGATCGGGTTGGGCATGGTGGCAGGCGCCACCGCGATGATTCAATTCGACGCCATCGCGCAAAAGAACGCAACGGCGTCGCTGCCGCTGGAGGAGCTGCGCCAGATGGCCGACGTGTTCGGCCTCATCAAGTCCGACTACGTCGAGCAGGTGGATGACAAGAAGCTGCTGACCGAAGCCATTTCCGGCATGGTCGCCTCGCTCGATCCGCACTCGGCCTACCTGGACAAGAAGGCCTACAAGGAGCTGCGTGAAGGCACCATGGGCAAGTTCGTCGGCCTGGGCATCGAGGTCGGCATGGAAGACGGCTACGTCAAGGTGATCTCGCCGATCGAGGATTCCCCGGCGTTCAAGGCCGGCATCAAGGCCGGCGACCTGATCACCCGCCTGGACAGCACCCCGGTCAAGGGCCTGACCCTGGATGAAGCCGTCAAGAAGATGCGCGGCGAGCCCAACACCAAGATCACCCTGACCATCGCCCGCAAGGAAGAAGACAAGCCCATCGTGCTGACCATCATGCGCCAGGAAATCCGTGTGCAGAGCGTCAAGTCCAAGGTGGTCGAGCCCGGCTACGCCTGGCTGCGCGTCACCCAGTTCCAGGAACCGACGGTGGACGACATGGCCAAGAAGCTGGCCGCGATCTACGCCCAGGAACCCAACCTGAAGGGCATCGTGCTGGACCTGCGCAACGACCCGGGCGGCGTGCTGCCGGGCGCCATCGGCGTGTCGGCCGCCTTCCTGCCCAAGGATGCGGTGGTGGTCTCGACCAACGGCCAGATCCCCAGCTCCAAGCAGACCTTCTACGCCAAGCGCGAGTTCTACGCGGCCAACCCGCTGAACGACCCGCTGTCGCGCCTGCCGGACGCCATCAAGAAGGTGCCGATGGTGGTGCTGATCAACAGCGGCTCGGCCTCGGCTTCCGAAATCGTGGCCGGCGCGCTGCAGGACTACCAGCGCGCCACCATCATGGGCACGCAGTCCTTCGGCAAGGGCTCGGTGCAGTCAGTGATCGCGCTGCCGCCGGAGAAGAACACCGCCGTCAAGCTGACCACCGCGCGCTACTACACGCCCAAGGGCCGTTCGATCCAGGCGCGCGGCATCGTGCCTGACATCATGGTCGACGAATACCCCGACGGCGACGGCTTGAACGGCCTGCGCCTGCGCGAGGCCGATCTCTCCAAGCACCTGAGCAACGACACCGACAAGTCGGCCGAAGTGAAGGCGCAGGCCATGGATGAAATCGCCGAGGAACGCCTGATCGCCGCCGAGAAGAAGCGCAAGCCGCTGGACTTCGGCAGCAAGGACGACTTCCAGCTGTCCCAGGCCCTGAACCACCTCAAGGGCCTGCCGGTGAAGGTGTCCAACGCCAAGCCTGAAGTGCGCAACGAAGAAGGCAAGCAAGCCGCGCCGGTGAAGGACGACCGCAAGGACAACAAGGCGCCGCCGGAAAAGATCGACACCAACAAGTAATCCCGGCGCATCGGGATCGCTCCGGGCCGCTGCCGGCAAGCAGTGGCCCTTTTTCATGGAGCGGCAGCATCGCCCACCAACCGGACCCGCCATGGACGACCAACAGTTGCTGCGCTACTCGCGCCACATCCTGCTCGACGAGATCGACATCGCAGGCCAGTCGCGCCTGCTGGCCGCGCACGCTCTGGTGATCGGAGCCGGCGGGCTGGGCTCGCCGGCCGCCATGTACCTGGCCTCGGCCGGCCTCGGCCGCATCACGCTGGTGGACGACGACACGGTGGACCTGACCAACCTGCAGCGCCAGATCATGCACACCACGGCGCGCGTGGGCCGGCCCAAGGTCGAGTCC
This sequence comes from Herbaspirillum sp. WKF16, assembly GCF_028993615.1. NCBI lineage: Bacteria > Pseudomonadati > Pseudomonadota > Betaproteobacteria > Burkholderiales > Oxalobacteraceae > Herbaspirillum > Herbaspirillum sp. WKF16. The sequence goes on from NZ_CP118632.1 coordinate 206,559, forward strand.
GGGCGCGAGGCGCTGGCGCAGATCAATCCGGGCGTGGAGGTGGTCGGCCTGGCCGAACGCGTCGAGGGCGAGCGCTTGCGGGAACTGGTGCGCGCGGCCGACGTGGTGCTCGATTGCAGCGACAACTTCGCCACCCGCCACGCCGTCAACCAGGCCTGCGTGGAGGCCGGCGTGCCGCTGGTATCGGGCGCGGCGATCCGGTTCGACGGCCAGATCAGCGTGTTCGATACGCGGCGCGACGAGGCGCCATGCTATGCCTGCCTGTTCCCGCCCGAGCGCGAGTTCGAGGAAGTGCAATGTTCGGTGATGGGCGTCTTCTCGCCGCTGGTGGGGATCATCGGCGCCATGCAGGCGGCCGAGGCCATCAAGCTGGTGGCCGGCATCGGCCGCTCGCTGGCCGCGCGCCTGCTGATCCTGGACGCGCGCGAGATGGAATGGACCGAGATCGCCGTCGCGCGCGACCGCAATTGCCCCGTCTGCGGCGCCAGGCACGCCTGAACCCGGCCGCCCGGGCCGCTTTGTTGCCGTCGGGATAAGACGGCGCGCCACTTCCGGCCTATCTTCTGGTATAAACGCTTAGTCGGCCTGCCGCTGCAACACGCCGCGCGGCGGGCCGAGGCTGTTGCCGGAATCAATAGAACAACCACCACCACGACCAGGCGCGCCGGCGCTCCCGGTTTCTCCCGGCCGCCGAGGCGGCCCTGCCTCTTGGCATCCGGGAGCGTTGGTGTACAATCCTTGACCGCGAAAAAGGCTGCGCCACCTGCAGTCGCGGTCCGGCAGGCAGATCAACGTCGGCGATGCGGCCGCGCGAACTTCAATCGAAGAGGTGCCCACGCGGCAAGGGAAGTGGATTCACAAGCGACCAGTTCCGGCAGCGAAGTATCCGCCGGGAAAATGGATTAGTTGAAAAACCCCGTAGTATTGAAAGTAAGCGAAGTGGCAACCAAAACTCCCAAAACTACCCCTGCAGCGCAACAATTGCTGACCGAGGAGCAAATCCTCAAGATGGCTGAGAAGGACTACATGAACGAAGCGCAGCTTGCTTTCTTCAAGGCCCGTCTCCAGCAACTGGAAAAGGATCTGCTCAAGAATGCGGGCGAAACCACCGAACACCTGCGCGAAACCGTGCTGGTGCCGGACCCGGCCGACCGCGCCACCATCGAGGAAGAACACGCCCTCGAACTGCGCACCCGCGATCGCGAACGCAAGCTGCTGAAGAAGGTTCAGCAGTCCATCGTCTCGATCGACAACGGCGAGTACGGCTGGTGTGAAGAAACCGGTGAGCCCATCGGCATTCCGCGTCTGCTGGCGCGTCCGACTGCGACCCTGTCGCTGGAAGCCCAGCAACGCCGCGAGCTGAAGCAAAAGCTGTACGGCGACTGATTCGCCCCAGGGCAAGCCCGTGCCGCGCGGCGGCCGGGCCATGACGCCGGCAGCGCGGCTGCCGGCGAGGGTAGACTGACCGCATCGTTTTCAGACCGGCCCCGCCCTGTGTAGCGTCCAGGTCGCGCATCACCGCAATACCGCATCACCCGTTACCGCCAGACAGAATTTCCACGTGCGCCGCATTTGCCCGGCGCCGCTTCCGAACCAGAACTGCGCCATGCCCACCTCGCGTTCCCTGCGTCAATCAGCCTTCATCGCCGTCCTGGCGCTGTCGCTGCTGTTCGCGCAGATGATGGGTTTCGTGCACGGCATCGCGCACGCGGGCTGGCAGAGCGGCGCGGTGCATTCGCTGATCGACGAATCGCTGTTCGACTACGGCGAAGACCACCTCGACGCCGCGGCCGACCGCGCCGACGGCGAGCAATCGGGCCAGCACGCCCACGACCTGCATCACTCCTGCGCCGCCTACGACGCCGCCACGCTGTCGGCCGGCGTGCATTTCGATTTCCCGCCGTTGCCGCTGCTGCCGCCGGTGCGCGTGCTGGCGCTGTGGCAGGCCTTCGCATCCTGGGATGCGCCGCTCAACTGCCATTTCTCCTCGCGCGCGCCGCCGCGCTGAATTCCTTCCCACGCTGAACGTTCATTCTCGTTGCCGGTTGTCCCTCGTGCATCCGGCCGCGCGCGCATCGCCCTTGCCGGCGTCATGCGCCGGCGCGGCATGGGCACGTCCGGACGGCCGGCGTATTTCGCGCCGCCCCCGCATCCCTCCCTGAACCGGCGGGCGGCGCTTCGCGTACTACAAGGAATTCACATGGCACTTCAACGCCAACTTCTCGCCGCCGCGGTCGTCTCCGCTTTGTCGGCATGGTCGGTCTCCGCCTCGGCCCAGGCCATCTCCGCCGGCGGCGACGCCGCGCCGGCGCAACCCGCGCTGCAACCCATCGTCGTCACCGCCACGCCCTTCGCTTCCGACGAAAGCGTGCAGGTGCTGGCGCCGGCCAAGGTGCTGGCCGGTGACGAACTGAAGAACAAACTGGGCAATTCGCTGGGCGACACCCTGTCCTCCGAGCTGGGCGTGTCGGCCTCGGCCTTCGGCGCCGGCGCCTCGCGCCCCATCATCCGCGGCATGGAAGGCCCGCGCGTGATGATCCTGCAGAACGGCATGGGCGTGTCCGACGTTTCCACCGTCTCCAACGACCACGCGGTCGCCACCGAGGCCGCCACCGCGCGCCAGATCGAGATCCTGCGCGGTCCGGCGGCGCTGCTGTACGGCTCGGGCGCCATCGGCGGCCTGGTCAACGTGGTCAACGACCGCATTCCCACCGAACTGGTCGGCAAGCCCACCGGCACCGTCGAGGGACGCTACGGCACGGTGGATGGCGAGAAGAACAGCTCCTTCTCGCTGGACACCTCGGCTGGCCAGATCGGCCTGCACGTGGACGGCAACTACCGCGACACCGACAACTACAAGATCCCGGGCAACGCCAGGCAAGGCGACGCTTCCAGCGCCTCGGGCCGCCTGCCCAACTCGTTCACGCACGAGACCAGCGGCGGCGTGGGCGCGTCCTATGTCGCCAACTGGGGCTACGTGGGCCTGTCGGCGGCGACCATGGATGATCACTATGGCATTCCCACCGACGAGAAGTCCTTCATCGACCTTCACCAGAGCCGCTACGACATCGACACGCTGGTCAACAATCCCTTCGCCGGCATCGAGAAGTTCCGCTTCAAGTTCGGCTACACCGACTACACCCACACCGAGAAGGAAGAGGACGGCACGCCCGCTACGGTGTTCCGCAACCGCGTGCTGCAGACCCGCTGGGAGCTGACCCATGCGCCGTTGGCCGGCTGGCGCGGCACCTTCGGCGTGCAGACCGAGCAGGGCAACTACTCGGCGCTGTCGGCCGCGACCGGCGCCTCCGAGCTGACCCCGCCGACGCGCTCCAGCTCCTTCGCCGGCTTCCTGGTGGAAGAGCGCCAGTTCGGCCAGGTACTGGCCAGCGCCGGCCTGCGCGCCGAGAGCGTGAACCGTCGTCCGGACAGCGCCAGCGGCCTGGCCGGGCGCGACTTCAGCCTGCTGTCCTGGTCGGCCGGGGCGTTGTGGAGTTTCCAACCCGGCTACGGCCTGGGCCTGACCTACTCGCTGGCGCAGCGCGCGCCGACGGTGGAGGAGCTGTATTCCAACGGCCCGCATGAATCGACCGCCACCTTCGACATCGGCGACGGCCAGCTGAAGAAGGAGACCTCCCACAACATCGAGCTGACGCTGCAAAAGACCGAGGGCCTGTTCCGCTGGAAGGGCAACCTGTTCCGCAACAAGGTGAACAACTTCATCTACGGCCGCACCAACGGCCAGGTGGACGACTCCGGCGCGCCGGATCCGACCGGCGAATTCACCCAGCGCTTCTGGTCGCAGGGCAACGCCACCATCCGCGGCGCCGAAGCCGAGCTGACCTACAACTGGAACGGCGAAGGCATCTCCGGACGGGTCTTCGCCGACACCTCGCGCGGCACGCTGGACGACCTCGGCAGCCTGCCCCTGCAGCCGGCCACGCGCTACGGCGCCGAGCTGGGCTACAAGACCGGTCCGTGGGCCGGCGGCGTGAAGGTGCTGCGCGCGCAGAAGCAGGATCGCCTGGCTTCGTTCGAGACCTACGAGACCCCGGCATACACCCAGCTCGACGCCAACCTGTCGTACACGCAGAAACTCAATGGCGTGAAGCTGACCTGGTTCGCGTTGGCGCGCAACCTGCTGAACCAGGACATTCGCCTGTCCACCTCGGTGCTGAAGGAGTCGGTGCCGCTGGGCGGCCGCAACTTCATCGTCGGCGCGCGCACCAGCTTCTAAGATAGGGACGCGGGACGCAGCTGCTTCCCGCGATCCTGCCGGTGTGCCGCAAAAACGGCCCGGACCGCTTCATCACGAAGCGGTCCGGGCTTTTTTTTCAGCGAGGTGCGCGGGCCTTACGCCGCCGGCGGGAAATCCACCACCGTGTCGTTGACGCGGTTGAACAGGTTGGTGAGGGTGATGGCGCTCACTGCCAGCAGGGTGTCGACGATCTGGGCGTCGCTGTAGACCGCACGCACGCGCTCGACCAGCGCGGCGGCCACGGTGCCGCGGGTGCCCACCAGGTTGCGCGCGAATTCGGTCAGCAGGTCCAGCTTGTCGTCGCCGGTAGCCTGGCCATGACGGGCGCCCAGGATGGCCTGGTTGTCCAGGCCGGCCTTCTTGCCCATCAGGCTATGGGCGGCCAGGCAGTAATCGCAGCCGGCCTTTTCGCTGACGGCCAGCTTGACCGCTTCGATTTCCTTGGCCGACAGGCTGCTCTTGCGCAGCGCGCCGTCCAGGTGCAGCACGGATTCCAGCGCCACCGGGCTGAGCATGCCCATGTTGGCGTAGGCGTTGGGAACCATGCCGGCCGCCGACTTGATAGCAGTGAACAGTTGGGCGGCCTGGCCGGTGGCTTCGGTGATCGGTTGGGTGGAGAGACGGGGCATGATGTTTTCCTTTACGGGTTGGCGCGCAGCGGCGGGATTGCCGGTGGTTCGTTGTTCGTTCAGCGCATGGACGTACTGTAGGCCCAGTCGATGTAATTTTTAATGCCATTAAATCGCTTAAAATTGCTCAAAAATCTCATCGATCGAAAAATATGGATGCCTTGAGCCGCCTGCTGTCCCTGCACCCGGTGCGCGCCGCGCTGGATATCCGCTGTCGCTTCGGCGAGCCCTGGAACCTGCGCAACGAGGCCCTGGCGCTGGGCGTGGCTCCCTATCACTTCATTCTCGAAGGCCGCGCCTGGGTCGAGGTGGCCGGCCAGCCGCCGCTGGCGCTGCAGGCCGGCGACCTGGTGCTGTTCGCGCGCGGCGCCGCCCACGGCATCTATACCGCGCCGCCCGAGCGCGCGGCGGCGGTGCGGGTGGTCGATGCGGCGGCGCCGGTGCAACTGCACGTCAACGACGGCGCCGCCGGTGGCGCGCAGCCGGTGTCCGATTTCCTGTGCGGGCAATTTCATTTCGAATCACCGCACTCCAATGCCCTGATGCAGGCCATGCCGGAGGTGGTGCTGGTGCGCGGCGACGAACTGCCAGAAGGACATGGGTTGCGCATGTTGGCCACGCTGCTGCGCGACGAATGCGGCGGGAGCGACGGCAGCGGCGCGCTGCGCGAGGGCGCGCAGGCGGTGGTGGCGGGCCTGGCCGCGGCGCTGTTCGGGTTGGCGATGCGCGCCTGGCTGGGGCAAGGCGGCCCCCAGCCGGGTTTGCTGGCGCTGCTGGCGCATCCGCGCCTGCAACGGGCGGTCCAGGCCATGCTGGATGCGCCCCAGGACGAGTGGCCGCTGGAGCGCCTGGCCGCGGCCTGCCATCTCTCGCGCGCCACCTTCGCGCGCCAGTTCCGCGAGGTCGGCGGGGCCACGCCGGGCGACATGCTGCAGCAGCTGCGCATGGCCCAGGCGGCCAGGTTGCTGGCCTACGGCAAGATGGGAACGGCCGAGATCGGCGAAGCGGTGGGCTACCAGTCGGAAGCGGCGTTCAACCGGGTGTTCAAGAAATACAGCGGGATCGGGCCCGGCGCTTACCGGCGCCGGCTGCGCGGCGGTGCAGGGGATGCCGACCCCGCGCCGGGCGCCTGAGGGCGGAGGCGGGGATCAGCGGATCGGCAGGCGGATGGTGTTCTTCACTTCTTCCATCACCGCGTAGGTGTGGGTCTCGCGCACGCCCTTCAACTGCAGCAGCGACTTGCCGAGGAATTCGCGATAGGCGTTCATGTCCTTGACGCGCGACTTGACCAGGTAGTCGAAGCCGCCCGCCACCATGTGGCACTCCATGATCTCGGGAATGCTCTGCACGCTCTTCTTGAACTCGGCGAAGACGTCCGGCGTGGTGCGGTCCAGCACCACCTCGATGAACACCAGCAACGACACGTCCAGCAGCTCGGGATTCAACTGCGCGGCATAGCCCAGGATATAGCCGGCCTCCTGCAGCTTGCGCACCCGTTCCAGGCAAGCGGCGGGCGACAGGTTCACGCGCGCGGCTAGGTCGACGTTGCTGATGCGGCCATCGTTTTGCAGTTCCGCCAGAATTTTCTTGCTGATCTTGTCGAGCGTAGCCATGGTTTCTGAATTTTATTCAGTAAAATAATTTTAAAGAGAATTTAATTCTGATTATAAAGGCAATAAACACGCCTAATATCAGGGAAGAGTAAATAGAATCCTCCCTCATAAAAAATACAACGTAATGCGGGCATGGCGCGCCAACGGCGGCGCGCTTGCGCGGATGACAGCAGCATTTCCGGAATTTCTTTTACGAGTTTTATATGTTCGTACCTGCAACGGCGCAGCCAGTACAGCATCGACGGAACCGCGGCCTCGCGTCCCACTGGGACCGGGGTGGCGCATATCCTGCTTTTCCAGCGTTTTAACCAATCACCCGCAGTCTGACTTTCTAGAAGAGAGGAAACACCCACATGTTCAAGCGCGTCTCCGGACTCAACATCATCGCCGCTTCGCTGGCGCTCATCCCCGCGTTCGCCATGGCGCAGGAAACCCAGGTGGTCAAGATCGGCTTCTCCAGCCCGCTGACCGGTCCGCAGGCATCGGCCGGCAAGGACAACCAGGGCGGCCTGACGATGGCCGTCGAGCGCCTGAATGCGCAGCCCATCACCGTCGGCGGCAAGAAGATCAAGTTCGAAGTGATCGCCGAAGACGACCAGGCCGACCCGAAGTCGGGCGTGGCCGCCGCGCAGAAGCTGGCCGACCAGGGCATCAAGGCCATCGTCGGTCCCTACAACTCGGGCGTGACCATCCCCGCTTCGCGCGTGTTCAATGACGCCGGCATCGTGGTTGCCACCGTGGCCTCCAATCCCAAGATCACCCAGCAAGGTTTCGCCACCCTGTTCCGCGTCGCCGCCAGCGACAGCCAGCTGGGCGGCAAGATGGCCCTGTACGCCGCCAAGGAGCTCAAGCTCAAGCGCGTCTCGGTGATCGACGACCGCACCGCCTACGGCCAGGGCCTGGCCGAGGAGTTCAGCAAGGTCGCCAAGGCCAACGGCCTGGAAGTGGTCAGCAAGGACTTCACCAACGACAAGGCGACCGACTTCACCGCCATCCTGACCTCCATCAAGGGCAAGAAGCCCGACGCCGTGTTCATCGGCGGCTACGCTCCCCAAGGCGGCCCGATCAAGCGCCAGATGAAGCAGCTGGGCATCGACGTCGTGCTCATGGGCGGCGACGGCATCTGCTCGCCGGAAATGGGCCGCCTGGGCGGCGACGCCATCGGCGAGTCGGTCTACTGTACCCAAGGCGGCACCATGCTGGACAAGGCCAAGGAAGGCAAGATCTTCGCCGACGACTACCAGAAGAAGTTCGGCCGTCCCGCGGAAACCTACGCCGTGTCGTTCTACGACGGCATGATGCTGATCGCCCAGGCCATGAAGGACGCCAACTCGGTCGAGCCCAAGCAGTTCGGCCCGGCCCTGGCCAAGATCAGCTACAAGGGTGTGGCCGGCCAGTACGACTTCGACGCCAACCACGACCTGAAGCAATCCCCGGTGACCGTGTACCGCTTCAAGAACGGCCTGCCGGTTCCGCTGACCAGCTACTGATCGGCCCCCGGCCTGTCATCGCCTGATCCATCGCCCCGTCCGGCCGCAGCCGGCGGGGCGGCAGGCGGCCGGCGCCGCCTGTCCGCACTCCCTCCCGTTGCAGTTTTTCCTGCCGGCTTCGTCCGGTGGCGGGAGAGCGTTTGCCCGCGGTCGCCCGGCGTCCCAAGGTGGTACCCTGTCGCCTCGGCCGCAGCGGCAAAAAATACTCGGAAGTTAGAAGGAATACTATGCTCAGCTATACCCGCACCGTCCAGACCATCGACGCCCATACCGGCGGGGAGCCGCTGCGCATCGTGGTGTCCGGCCTGCCCAAGATCCCGGCCGGCCCGATCCTGCAGCAGCGCGCTTGGCTGAAAGAGCATCGCGACGACTTGCGCCAGTTCCTGATGAACGAACCGCGCGGCCACGCCGACATGTATGGCGCCTACCTGCTGCCGCCGGTCACCGCGGGCGCCGACTTCGGCGTCATCTTCATCCACAACGAAGGCTACAGCGACATGTGCGGCCACGGCATCATCGCCCTGGGCAAGGTGCTGGTCGAGATGGGCTACGTCGAACCGGTGGCGCCGGTCACGCGCATCTGCTTCGACGCCCCGGCCGGCTTCATCGAGGCCTTCGTCGAGTGGGACGGCAAGCGCGCCGGGCGCGTGAGCTTCAACAACGTGCCGGCCTTCATCTATCGGCGCGACGTCGAGGTCGACACGCCCAGCTTCGGCAAGATCACCGGCGACATCGTCTTCGGCGGCGCCTTTTACTATTACATCAACGCCCGGCAGGCCAAGCTCACCGTCAAGCCGGAGCTGGTGCGCCAGCTGATCCAGCTGGGCGCCGAAACCAAGGCCGCAGTGATCGCCAAGGTCGACATCCAGCATCCGCTGGAGCCGGGCCTCAATACCCTGTACGGCACCATCGTCGACAGCGAACCCAATTTCCCCGGCGCCGACCAGTCCAACGTGTGCATCTTCGCCGACCGCGAAGTGGACCGTTCGCCCACCGGCACCGGCACCTCCGGCCGCGCCGCGCAGCTGTTCCTGCGCGGGCGGCTGGCGCTGGGCCAGAACTACGTCAACGGCAGCATCGTCGGCAGCAACTTCGGCGTGCGCGTGACCGCGCCCGTCAAGGTTGGCGAATTCGACGGCGCGCTCACCGAGGTCAGCGGCCACGCCCACATCATGAGCACCAACCAGTGGGTGCTGGAAGAGTCCGATCCCTTCCCCACCGGTTTCTTCCTGCGCTGAGCCGGCGCCGGACATCAAGGACACGCCATGCACATCCTGGACGCACAGCAAACCGCCGCCGCGCTGCCCTACGCCAAACTGGTCGCCGCGCTTGAGACCGCCGCGCAGGAGTTCGTCTCCGGCCGCATCCGCGCGCCCGAGCGCCAGGTGGTGCCGATCGACCCGGCCAGCGTGCTGCTGAGCATGCCGGCGATCGCCGACGACCTCTCGGTGACCAAGCTGATCACCGTGCACGCCGACAACGGCCGGCACGGCCTGCCCGCCATCCAGGGCGAGGTGGTGGCCTTCGAGACGCATACCGGCCGTCGCATCGCGCTCATGGACGGCCCCACCGTCACCGGCCGCCGCACCGCCGCCATGACCATGCTGGGCATCAAGACCTTGCTGCCGCGCGCGCCGCGCTCGGCGCTGCTGATCGGCACCGGCGTGCAGGCCGCGGCGCATGCCGACGCCCTGGCCGAGTTCTTCGGCGTCACCCAGTTCTGGATCGCCGCGCGCGACCTGCCGCGCACCCAGGCCTTCTGCAGCGACCTGTGCGCGCGCCATCCGCACGCCGTCGCCAGCCCGCTGCCCACCGAACTGCTGGCGCGCGACCTGCCGCATACCGACGTGCTGATCGCGCTGACCACCTCGCGCAGCGCCGTCATCCCCGAGCAGGTCGCGCCCGACACGCTGGCCATCGGCGTGGGCGCCTTCAAGCCCGACATGGTCGAATTCCCGGCCTCGCTGCTGCATGCGCGCGCCATCGTGGTCGACGATCTGGGCGGCGCGCAGCACGAGGCCGGCGACCTGATCCAGGCCAAGGTGGACTGGAACGGCGTGAGCGCCATCGGCGACGTGCTCTCGGGCAAGACCGCGGCCGCCGCGCTGGTGCGCAACGGCGCGCTGCCGGTCTTCAAGACCGTGGGCCAGGCCTCCTGGGACCTGGCCGCGGCGCGCGTGATGCGAGCGTCGCTGGCCGCATGACCCCATTGACGGAGCGCGAACCTGGTTCGCGCTCTTTTCTTATCAGCAGCAAACCGGCAGCACACTTGGGCACAACAGGGAGAATGCAATGACCACCACACCGCAGCGTCGTCCACAAGGCGCAGGCAACCACATCGTCCGGCCTCCGGTCCGACCGTAAAGAGACAGAGGAGACAGACTCATGGACATTTTCATCCAGCAGATCATCAACGGCCTGGTGCTGGGCAGCATGTACGCGCTGATCGCATTGGGTTACACGATGGTGTACGGCGTGCTGAACCTGATCAACTTTGCGCACGGGGACATCCTGATGGTGGGGGCGATGGTGGGCCTCTCGCTGCTCAAGCTGGTGCAGAACGTGGCGCCGCAGTTGCCGGGGATCGTGCAATTGATCATCGCCATCGTGGGCGCCATTCCGGTGTGCATCGTGGTCAGCCTGGTCATCGAGCGGGTGGCGTATCGTCCGCTGCGCAACGCGCCGCGGCTGGCGCCCTTGATCACGGCCATCGGCGTGTCGATCCTGTTGCAGACCATCGCCATGATGATCTGGGGCCGCAGCCCCTTGCCGTTCCCGCAGGTGATGCCGTCGGATCCGGTGCATATCGCCGGGGCGCTGATTTCGCCCACGCAGATCATGCTGCTGGCGCTGGCGGTGCTGGCCATGGTGGGGTTGGTGCTGGTGGTGGAGAAGACCAAGATGGGGCGCGCCATGCGGGCCACGGCGGAGAACCCGCGCATTGCGGGCTTGATGGGGGTGGATTCGAACAAGGTGATCGTGGTGACGTTCGCCATCGGCGCGGGCCTGGCGGCCATTGCCGGGGTGATGTGGGCGGCCAACTACTCGACGGCGCAGTTCGCCATGGGCTTCGTGCCGGGCTTGAAGGCGTTCTCGGCGGCGGTGCTGGGCGGCATCGGCAACATCTACGGCGCCATGCTGGGCGGCATCTTGCTGGGGCTGATCGAGAGCCTGGGCGCGGGTTACATCGGCGACCTGACGGGCGACTTCCTGGGCAGCAACTACCAGGACATCTTCGCCTTCATCGTGCTGATCATCGTGCTCACGCTGCGTCCGTCCGGCATCATGGGTGAGCGAGTCGCAGACCGCGCCTGATCAAGAACAAGCCGTCGTTCCTGCGCAAGCAGGAACCCAGTGACGTCAGTGGCGAAAGGCGAGCGCCGTCAAGACATTGAAACGACACTGGGTCCCTGCTTTCGCAGGGACGACAGGTAGCTTACTTATTTATTGAATCGGAAACCAATATGGCTCTCCTATCCTTCGACATGAAACGCAACCCGGCGCAAGCCAGGACCAGCCTGCTGGTGCTGCTGGCGCTGATGATCGTGTTCCCCTTCATCGCGCAGCAGTTCGGCAACTCCTGGGTGCGCATCATGGACATCGCCCTGCTGTACATCATGCTGGCGCTGGGCCTGAACGTGGTGGTGGGCTTTGCCGGCCTGCTGGACCTGGGCTACATCGCCTTCTACGCCATCGGCGCGTACACGGCGGGCCTGCTGGCCTCGCCGCAGTTTGCGGCGGTGATCGAATCCTTCGTCAACACCTACCCGGCGGTGGGCAACTTCCTGGTGTGGGTGTGCGGGCCGGAGATCGTGCAGAACGGCATCCACCTGTCGCTGTGGCTGATCGTGCCGGTGTCGGGCCTGTTCGCGGCGCTGTTCGGGGCGTTGCTGGGCGCGCCGACCCTGAAGCTGCGCGGCGACTACCTGGCCATCGTGACGCTGGGCTTCGGCGAGATCATCCGCATCTTCATGAACAACCTGAACGCGCCGGTGAACATCACCAACGGCCCGCAGGGGATCAACCTGATCGACCCGATCCGGGTGTTCGGGGTGTCGCTGGCCGGCGAGCCGGGTTCGGGCTCGATGGTCAAGATCTTCGGCATGAGCACGCCCTCGGTGAACGCCTACTACTTCCTGTTCCTGCTGTTGTGCATCGGCGTGATCTTCTTCTCGGTGCGGCTGCAGGACTCGCGCCTGGGCCGCGCCTGGGTGGCGATCCGCGAGGATGAGATCGCCGCCAAGGCGATGGGCATCAACACCCGCAACGTCAAGCTGCTGGCGTTCGCCATGGGCGCGTCCTTCGGCGGCGTCTCGGGCGCCATGTTCGGCGCCTTCCAGGGCTTCGTGTCGCCGGAATCGTTCTCGCTGACCGAGTCCATCGCGGTGCTGGCCATGGTGGTGCTGGGCGGCATCGGCCACATCCCCGGCGTGGTGCTGGGCGGGGTGATCCTGGCGGCGCTGCCGGAAGTGCTGCGCCACGTGGTGGAGCCGCTGCAGATGGCCATCTTCGGCAAGGTCTGGATCGACGCCGAAGTGCTGCGCCAGCTGCTCTACGGCCTGGCCATGGTGGTGATCATGCTGACGCGCCCGGCAGGCCTGTGGCCCTCGCCGCGGCATGAAGACCGTCCGGAAGCGGATCACGCGTCGGTGGGCAGCACCGGCGAAGTCAAGGCATAAGGAGCACATCACATGACACAGACACTGCTCAAGATCCGCGACGTGAGCAAGCGCTTCGGCGGCCTGCAGGCCTTGAACGGCGTGGGCATCACGATCGAACGCGGCCAGATCTACGGCCTGATCGGCCCCAACGGCGCCGGCAAGACCACCTTCTTCAACGTCATCACCGGGCTGTACCAGCCCGACACCGGCAGCTTCGAGCTGGACGGCAAGCCGTATAGCCCGAGCGCGCCGCACGAAGTGGCCAAGGCCGGCATTGCGCGCACCTTCCAGAACATCCGCCTGTTCGGCGAGATGACGGTGCTGGAGAACGTGATGGTGGGCTGCCACGTGCGCACCAAACAGAACGTCTTCGGGGCGGTGTTCCGCCACAAGGCGGCGCGCGAAGAGGAAGCGGCGATCCGCGCCAAGTCGCAGCAGCTGCTGGACTTCGTGGGCATCGGCCAGTTCGCCAAGCGCACCGCGCGCCACCTGTCGTACGGCGACCAGCGGCGCCTGGAGATCGCCCGGGCGCTGGCGACCGACCCGCAACTGCTGGCGCTGGACGAACCGGCGGCGGGCATGAACGCCACCGAGAAGCTGGGCCTGCGCGAGCTGCTGGTGAAGATCCAGGCCGAAGGCAAGACGATCCTATTGATCGAACACGATGTGAAACTGATGATGGGCCTGTGCAACCGCATCACGGTGCTGGACTACGGCAAGCCGATTGCCGAGGGCGTGCCGGCGGATGTGCAGAAGAACCCGGCCGTGATCGAGGCCTACCTGGGCGCCGGCCATTGACGTTGCATGCCACAGATTAGTCAGAACATTATTCGAGATTGAAAAGCGATGACGAATATTCTTAAAGTTGAAAACCTGTCGGTGGCCTACGGCGGCATCCAGGCCGTGAAGGGCATCAGCCTGGAAGTGAACGAAGGCGAACTGGTGACGCTGATCGGCGCCAACGGCGCGGGCAAGACCACGACCCTCAAAGCCATCACCGGCACGCTGCCCAGCAGCAAGGTGGACGGCCATATCGAATACCTGGGGCAGGGCCTGAAGGGCAAGAAGTCCTTCGAGCTGGTCAAGGACAAGCTGGCGATGGTGCCGGAAGGTCGCGGGGTCTTCACGCGCATGAGCATCCAGGAAAACCTGTTGATGGGCGCCTACACCAGCGATGACAAGGGGCAAATACAAGCCGACATCGACAAGTGGTTCGAGGTTTTCCCGCGCTTGAAGGAACGCGCGGCGCAGATGGCGGGCACCCTGTCGGGCGGGGAGCAGCAGATGCTGGCCATGGCGCGCGCGCTGATGAGCCATCCGACGCTGCTGCTGCTGGACGAACCGTCGATGGGCCTGTCGCCGATCATGGTGGAGAAGATCTTCGAGGTGATCCGCAATGTGTCGGCGCAGGGGATCACGATCCTCTTGGTGGAGCAGAACGCCAAGCTGGCGCTGGAGGCGGCGCACCGCGGCTATGTGATGGAGTCGGGGCTGATCACCATGAACGGCGAGGCCAGGCAGATGCTGGATGATCCGCGGGTGAAGGCGGCTTATCTCGGGGAAGGCTGAGCTTCTCCTGCGCATCGCAATACCCGAAGGCCGCATGCTCGCATGCGGCTTTTTTATTGCCGCAGCGTCGTCAAGCGATGGCGAAGGTATCGCAGAACTCCCAGCCCGTGGCCGCTGTCCCTTGGATATCGCCCACTCGCCCGCAAGCCGCCCGCCATGCCCCGGCAACCGCCCCTGCAAAGAGAACGCTGGATAGACGTCTACCGCGGCATCGGCATCGCGCTGGTGGTGTGGGGTCACGTCTATGGCGGCTACAGCTTCGAGCTCATCTTCCTGTTCCACATGCCGCTGTTCTTCTTCATCAGCGGTTACCTGTTTCGCCCGGTGGCTTCACCCGCGGCGTTTTGCCGGCGCAAGGCGGCGCAGCTGCTGATTCCCTATGCGATGTTCCTGCTGGCCATCGGCATTCCACTGGCGATCAGCCTCTACATGAAGAACCCGCGCGACACGGCCGCGTTGCTCGGCTTTGCCGGCAACCTGCTGCTGGGAGGCAGCCGCCTGTCGGCCTGGCTGGCGGCATTCTGGTTCGTGACGTCCTTCTACGCGGTGCTGGCGATCGAGGCGGCGCTGGTCGGCCGCTGTTCGCGCGCCACGCTGCTTTGGCTGCACGCGGCGATGCTGGCGCTGGCATATGCCAATGCGCATCTGGCGCCGGGCCTGCAGGTGCCGTTTGCCGTCAATGTGGCGCTGGCGGCCGCGCCGATCTTCCATGCCGGCTATCGGTTCGGCCGGATGCGTGAGCCCGGGCGTCTGTATCGCCCCGCCGCAACGGTGGCCGCGCTCGGGTTGGTTGCGGTGACGGTCAACCACTACGCCGGCTGGCGCCTGAGCCTGGGCTACGACATGAAGGTCACGCAATACGGCGTGCCGGTCCTGAGCTTCGCCGCGGCGCTGGCCTGCTGCGTGTGCATGATGCGCGCGGCGCGCCGGATCGACGCCAGCCGACCCGCCCTGGCGCGCTGGCTGGCGGAACTCGGCCGGGCCGCCTTCGTCATCATGTTCATGCACATGGTGTTTACCATGGGGCTGGCGGCGCTGCTGGGCGAGCAGTACCGTCTGCTGCGCGTGGCGGCGGGCCTGGGCGGCAGCTGGCTGCTGTATCGCGCAAGCCTCAGGTGGACCTGGAGCAGGGCGCTGCTGCTGGGTTCGGCCCCTGATCTCGCGGCGCTGGGCGGGCATCGCCGGGCAACGCGCGGCTGAGCTGGAAAACCGTCCCATCGGCAAAATGGAGTCGAATTTAATTCCTTGATATTTTTATTTACCAAATTAAATATTGGATATATGCCATAAATACAGAATTAATATTGGTTGATCCCACATAGAATCCGGGTGCGAAAAACCTTCCAATTACCGTTTCCTATTGAGATTCCAGGCCAGTCATGACCACCGCCGCTCCCTCCGCACCCACTTCCCCCGCCGGTTTGCCGTTCGGCGATTTCCATGCTGAAGTCATGCACGCGCCCGCCGCGCTGCGCGCCGCCATCACCGCCGCCTATCGCCGCGACGAACCGGACGCCGTGCAATGGCTGCTGGGACAGGTCGGCAACGCTCCCTCCTGGCAGGAGCAGACCCAGGCGCTGGCCGGCAAGCTGGTGCGGCAAGTGCGCGAGAAGCGCACCCGCTCCTCGGGCGTGGATGCGCTGATGCATGAATTCTCGCTGTCCTCGGAAGAAGGCGTGGCGCTGATGTGCCTGGCCGAAGCGTTGCTGCGCATTCCCGACCGCCAGACCGCGGATCGCCTGATCGCAGACAAGATCAGCCGCGGCGACTGGCGCAAGCACCTGGGCGAGTCGCCGTCGTTGTTCGTCAATGCCGCCACCTGGGGCCTGCTGATCACCGGCAAGCTGGTCTCGACCAGCAGCGAAAGCAGCCTGGGCTCGGCCATCACGCGCCTGATCGGGCGCGGCGGCGAGCCGCTGATCCGCAAGGGAGTGGACCTGGCCATGCGCATGCTGGG
This sequence comes from Herbaspirillum sp. WKF16, assembly GCF_028993615.1. NCBI lineage: Bacteria > Pseudomonadati > Pseudomonadota > Betaproteobacteria > Burkholderiales > Oxalobacteraceae > Herbaspirillum > Herbaspirillum sp. WKF16. The sequence goes on from NZ_CP118632.1 coordinate 222,736, forward strand.
CAACCAGTTCGTGACCGGCCAGACCATCGCCGAAGCGCTCGACAACAGCCGCGAGAACGAGAAGCGCGGCTATCGCTATTCCTACGACATGCTGGGCGAGGCGGCGCTGACCATGCACGACGCCGACGCCTACTACCAATCGTATGAAGACGCGATCCACGCCATCGGGCGCGCTTCCAACGGCCGTGGCATCAAGGACGGCCCGGGCATCTCGGTCAAGCTGTCGGCGCTGCACCCGCGCTATTCGCGCGCCCAGCAGTCGCGCGTGATGAGCGAGCTGCTGCCGCGCCTGAAGAAGCTGCTGCTGCTGGCCAAGCAATACGACATCGGCCTGAACATCGACGCCGAGGAAGCCGACCGCCTGGAGCTGTCGCTGGACATGATGGAAGTGCTGGCGGCCGATCCCGACCTGGCCGGCTTCGACGGCATCGGCTTCGTGGTGCAGGGTTACCAGAAGCGCTGCCCCTTCGTGATCGACTACCTGGTCGACCTGGCCCGCCGCAACAAGCGTCGCCTGATGATCCGCCTGGTCAAGGGCGCCTACTGGGACAGCGAGATCAAGCGCGCCCAGGTGGATGGCCTGGAGGGCTATCCGGTCTACACCCGCAAGGTGCATACCGACTTGTCCTACCTGACCTGCGCGCAGAAGCTGCTGGCCGCCACCGACGTCATCTACCCGCAGTTCGCCACCCACAACGCGGCAACGCTGGCGGCGATCTGGCACTGGGCCAAGCTGCACAACGTGGACGACTACGAATTCCAGTGCCTGCACGGCATGGGCGAGACCCTGTACGACCAGGTGGTGGGCCAGGAGAATCTCGGCAAGGCTTGCCGCGTGTACGCACCGGTCGGCTCGCACCAGACGCTGCTGGCGTATCTGGTGCGCCGCCTGCTGGAGAACGGCGCCAACTCCTCGTTCGTGAACCAGATCGTCGACGCCGAGGTGCCGCTGGAGCGCCTGGTCGCCGACCCCATCGAGACCGTGCGCGCCCAGGGCGGCCTGCCGCATCCGGCCATCGCGCTGCCGCAGCGCCTGTACGGCCAGGAACGCAAGAATTCATCAGGCATCGACCTCTCCAACGAAGACCGCCTGCGCCAGCTGGACCAGCTGTTCGGCCGCATGGTGGAACGCCAGTGGCAAGCCGCGCCGCTGATCGCCGGCCCGGTCGTCGCGGATGCGGCGCAGGCCGTGCTGAACCCGGCCGACCGTCGCGAGACCGTGGGCCGGGTGATCGAGGCCGCGCTGCCCGACGTCGAGACCGCGCTGGCCGCCGCCGCCGACTTCGCGCCGCAATGGCAAGCCACGCCGGCCGACGAGCGCGCCCGCATGCTGGAGCGCGCGGCCGACCTCCTGGAAGACAACATCGCCGAGCTGATGGCGCTGGCCGTGCGCGAAGCCGGCAAGTCGCTGCCCAACGCCATCGCCGAGGTGCGCGAGGCGGTCGACTTCCTGCGCTACTACGCCATCGCCTCGCGCCATGACGGCAACGCGCTGGCCTATGGCCCCGTGGTGTGCATCAGTCCGTGGAACTTCCCGCTGGCGATCTTCGTGGGCGAAGTCAGCGCCGCGCTGGCCGCCGGCAATACGGTGCTGGCCAAGCCGGCCGAGCAGACCGCGCTGATCGCCCATCGCGCCGTGCAATTGCTGCACGAGGCCGGCGTGCCGCGCGCCGCGCTGCAACTGTTGCCGGGCCGCGGCGAGACCGTCGGCGCCGCGCTGACCTCGGACGAGCGCGTCAAGGGCGTGATCTTCACCGGCTCCACCGAGGTGGCGCAGCTGATCAACCGTACCCTCGCCAAGCGCAATCACGGAGAGAACGGCGAGCACGGCGAAGTGCCGCTGATCGCCGAGACCGGCGGCCAGAACGCGCTGATCGTCGACTCCAGCGCCCTGGCCGAGCAGGTGGTGGTGGACGTGCTCTCGTCCGCCTTCGACAGCGCCGGCCAGCGCTGCTCGGCGCTGCGCGTGCTGTGCCTGCAGGAAGACATCGCCGAGCGCACCCTGGACATGCTCCGGGGCGCCATGGCCGAACTGCGCGTGGGCCGTCCGGATCGCCTGTCCACCGACATCGGCCCGGTGATCGACGCCGAGGCGCGCCAGAACCTGCTGGGCCACATCGAACGCATGCGCGCCGGCGCCAAGTCGGTGCACCAGCTGGCACTGGGGCCTGAGTGCGAGCACGGCACCTTCGTGCCGCCCACGGTGATCGAGATCAACGACCTCTCGCAGCTGCAGCGCGAGGTGTTCGGTCCGGTGCTGCACGTGCTGCGCTACCGCCGCGAACAGCTGCCGCAGCTGGTCGACGCGATCAACGCTACCGGCTACGGCCTGACGCTGGGCGTGCACTCGCGCATCGATGAGACCATCGACTTCGTGGCGCAGCGCGCGCACGTGGGCAATATCTACGTCAACCGCAATATCGTCGGCGCCGTGGTGGGCGTGCAGCCCTTCGGCGGCGAGGGCAAGTCGGGCACCGGTCCCAAGGCCGGCGGCCCGCTCTATCTGAAGCGCCTGCAGCGCAATCCGCAACTGCTGGGCGAGCTTGCCCGCGCGCAGCCGGCCGCCGGCGCTCCGGCCAATGCCTTGCTGGAGAGCCTGCTGCAATGGGCGCAGACCCACGGCCATGAGCGCCTGGCCGCGGCCGGCCGCCGCTATCACGGCGACAGCCTGCTGCAGCGCAGCCTGCTTCTGCCCGGTCCGACCGGCGAGCGCAACACCCTGGCTTTCGCTGCGCGCGGCCTGGTGCTGTGCGTGGCCGGCAGCGTCGGCGCGCTGTTCAACCAGTTGGCGGCGGCGTTCGCGACCGGCAACAGCGTGCTGGTGGATGCCGCCACCGCGGCCTTCATCCCGGCCGGCTTGCCGCCGCAGGTGCGCGCGGCGATCCGCCAGGCTGCGCAGCTGGAGCGCGAGCCCTTGCAGGCGGCGCTGGTGGACAGCCATCTGGCGCTGGAGTGGCGGGCGCGGCTGGCGGCGCGGGAAGGCGCGCTGGTGCCGATGGTGGTGTGCAGCGAGGACGTTGTCATCCCGCTTTGGCGACTGGTGGCGGAGCGCGCCCTGTGCGTCAACACCACGGCGGCGGGGGGCAATGCCAGCCTGATGACGATCTCGGTGTAATCGTCATCCTTGCTGTTCGAGACGGGCGCCTTGGCGCCCGTTTTCTTTTGTGCTCCCTTGCCTGCGGGGGCAACGGCTGTCGGGACGCGTCGTCCGTGGCTTTTCGCAGAACGCCGCCAAGGCCGCTTGGCCGCGCTTGACCGCGCCGGACGTAAAATACCCTCCGGCAATGGCCGCGCCTTGCAATCCGCCCGAGCAACCCCATCTCGACAAAACGCGGGCAGGCAGGCGCGGCTCTCCCGGCCGGCGCAAGCGCCGCCCGCAGGCAGGACACAACGCACATATTGAACAGAGGCAAGCATGGAACAATTTCACGGCACCACCATCCTTTCCGTCCGTCGCGGCAACCAGGTCGCGCTGGGCGGCGACGGTCAGGTGACGCTCGGCAATATCGTCATGAAGGGCACCGCGCGCAAGGTGCGCAAGCTCTACCACGGCAAGGTCCTAGTCGGTTTCGCCGGCGGCACCGCGGATGCCTTCACGCTGCTCGACCTGTTCGAGGCCAAGCTGGAGAAGCACCAGGGCAACCTGATGCGCGCCTCCGTCGAGCTGGCCAAGGACTGGCGCACCGACCGCATGCTGCGCCGCCTGGAGGCGATGCTGCTGTGCGCCGACAAGGACGTCACCCTGGTCATCACCGGCAACGGCGACGTGCTGGAGCCCAACGACGGCATCGGCGCCATCGGCTCGGGCGGCAGCTACGCGCAGTCGGCCGCCAAGGCCCTGCAGGAGAACACCGACCTGTCGCCCGCCGAGGTCGTCAAGAAATCGCTGACCATCGCCGGCGAGCTGTGCATCTACACCAACCTGAACCACATCATCGAGACGCTGGAGTAAGTGGTGAGAGCTTGAGCCGGGCGACCCGACATCGGAACCCGGCTCTTTTTTATCCCTCCGGCCGCAACCTCAAAAGAACACTGGAACACTGCCATGAACATGACCCCCAAAGAGATCGTCTCGGAACTCGACAAGCACGTCGTCGGCCAGGGCCGCGCCAAGCGCGCGGTGGCCATCGCGCTGCGCAACCGCTGGCGCCGCCAGCAGATCGACGAGCCGCTGCGCCATGAGATCACGCCCAAGAACATCCTCATGATCGGCCCCACCGGCGTGGGCAAGACCGAGATCGCTCGCCGCCTGGCCAGGCTGGCCGACGCGCCCTTCATCAAGATCGAGGCGACCAAGTTCACCGAGGTCGGCTATGTCGGCCGCGATGTCGACACCATCATCCGCGACCTGATCGACATCGGCATCAAGCAGACCCGCGAGGTGGAAACGCGCAAGGTGCGCGCCCGCGCCGAGGACGCGGCGGAAGACCGCATCCTCGACGTGCTGCTGCCGCCGGCGCGCGATTTCGGCTTTACGCCCGACAACGGCGGCAACGCCGTCGCCGGCGAGAAGGACGACAAGAACACCACCCGCCAGACCTTGCGCAAGCGCCTGCGCGAGGGCGCGCTGGACGATCGCGAGATCGAGCTGGAGCTGGCCGAAGGCGCGGCGTCGATGGACATCATGGCGCCGCCGGGCATGGAAGAAATGACCGAGCAGATCAAGTCCATGTTCTCGGGCCTGGGCAACCAGCGCAAGAAGGCGCGCAAGGTAAAGATCAAGGAAGCGATGAAGCTGCTGATCGAGGAAGAGGCCGGCAAGCTGGTCAACGAGGAAGAGCTCAAGCAAAAGGCGATCGCCAACGTCGAGCAGAACGGCATCGTGTTCCTCGACGAGATCGACAAGATCGCCACGCGTTCGCAGAACGGCGGCGCCGACGTCTCGCGCGCCGGTGTGCAGCGCGACCTGCTGCCGCTGGTGGAGGGCACGACCGTCAATACCAAGTACGGCATGATCAAGACCGACCACATCCTGTTCATCGCCTCGGGCGCGTTCCACCTGGCCAAGCCGTCCGACCTGATCCCCGAGCTGCAGGGCCGCTTCCCGATCCGGGTCGAGCTGGACTCGCTGTCGATCGCCGACTTCGAGCGCATCCTGACCGGCACCGACGCCTGCCTGACCAAGCAGTACGAGGCCCTGCTGGCGACCGAAGGCGTGAAGATCGAGTTCGCCGACAGCGGCATCAAGCGCCTGGCGGAGATCTCCTACTCGGTCAACGAGAAGACCGAGAACATCGGCGCGCGCCGCCTGTACACGGTGATGGAGAAGCTGCTGGAAGAGATCTCCTTCACCGCCGGCGAGGCCGGCGCGGACAACGCGCTGGTGATCGACGACGCCTACGTGAACCTGCGCCTGGGCGAGCTGGCGGTCAATGAGGACCTGTCGCGCTACGTGCTGTAAGCCAGGCGCCGGCGCCGCCGGGTTGTCTCCGGCGCAAAGAAAAAACCTCCGCGGGATTGCTCCCGCGGAGGTTTTTTTACGGCCTAGGGAAAACGTCACATGTGGTAGCGCAGCGTCAGCGCGAAGCTGCGCGGCGCGCCCGGCAGGCTCAGGTTGGGGCTGGAGCCGTGGCCGGAGATGATGTAGCCGGTGTTGAAGATGTTATTGACGTTGAACTGCAGCTCGTACTTGGCGGTGCGGTAGGCAGCCATGGCGTCGGCGGTCACATAACCCGGCAGCAGAACCGTGTTGCCCGGGTTGGCCGCGCGCGCCGCGACGGCATTGGCGCCGCTGCCGACGGTGAAGCCGCTGCCCAGGTCCTTGGTCACCCACAGGTTGGCGCTGTGCTTGGGCGTCAGGGTGGCGTTCTTGCCCTGGATGGGGACGTTGAGCTGTGTACCTGCTGTGCCGGGCACGTTGGTGGTGCCGTCGACGGCGATGGAATCGGTGATCTTCGCATCCAGATAGGCGTAGCCGGCCACCACTTTCCAGCCTTGCTTGAGGTCGGCATTGAAGGTCAGTTCGATACCGTCGGTACGTTGCTTGCCGACCGGAACGACACGGTTGGTAGTGGGGTCGGTCGTTTTGATGTTGTCACGTTCCAGGCGGAACACCGAGACCGTGGCACTGGCGCGGTTATCCCAGAAATCATATTTGGCGCCGACTTCCGTGTTGCGAGTGTTTTCCGGCGCCAGGTCGGCGTTGCTGGCGGCCAGCGCGAAGTTTTCACCTGACGGCTGGAACGATTTGCTCCACGACAGATAGTAGGACTGGGTTTCCGTCGGCTGCCATACCAGGCCGGCGCGCGGGCTGTAGGCGGTGTCCGTGCGCGCCAGGTTGAACGGGGTGACGACGCCGTTGTTGACATTGATATTGGCCCCGTTGGCCTTTTGCCTGAAGCTGTCGTAGCGCACTCCCAGCAACGCCTTCCATTGCTCGCTGAAGGCAACGGTGTCTTGCAGGTACGCGCCGAACGTGTCGTAGCTGCCGACCGTGTAATTGCTGGTGAGTACTTGCGCAGGATTGATCTGGGGCAGGACGGGATTGAAGATCGATACCGTGTTCGATGCCAGGGCCGACGCTTGCAGCGAATTCTTGCTCTGGCGGCCGAATTCGACGCCGTACAGAATCTCGTGTTTGGTTTCGCCCAGACGCAGTTTTTGTGTCAGCTCGGATTGGTTGAACCAGCCGTTCTCATCGCGGGCTAGCGAGCCGTGCAGCAGCGCCATCGTGCCGGCCACTTCATTGACTCGGCCGCTGATATTGGTGCTATTGCGGTTCAGGTGATAGTCGTAATAGCGCAAGCCGTTACGGAACGAGAATTCATCGTTGAAGCGATGCGTGAAAGTGGCAGTAGTCGAGGCTACGCGCGACTGCACGAAGTCAGCCTCGCGCGCATTGCGGGCGCCGTAGTAGGTGCCCGGGTCCACGTTCACCGGACGGCCGCGATAGGCCGGGATGCCGAAGTCCATCACGCGGCGGTCTTCCAGGTAATCGGCCTGCAACAGCAGCTTGGTGTCCGCAGAGAAGCGCAGCTCGATCGAGGGAGCGATGGCGGTGCGGTCGATGAATTGCTGGGCGCGGAAGCCGTCGCCGCGCTCCACCGCGCCGGTCAGGCGCCACGACACCACGCCGTCGCCGGCGCCGCGGCCCAGGTCCAGCTCGGCGCGGCGGCCGGCGGTGCTGTTGGCGGTGAAGCTGACGTCGGAGACGTCGATGCCCGGCTTCTTGGTCACGCGGTTGATCAGGCCGCCCGAGGAGCCGCGGCCGTACAGCACGGCGGCAGGGCCCTTGATCACTTCCAGCGATTCGACATTGGAGAGGTCGCGGAAATACAGCGCGTCGTCGCGGAAGCCGTCCACGAACTGGTCGCCGATGGCGGTGAAGCCACGGATGAAGACCTGGTCGCGCTGGCCGTCGCCGGTCGACAGGCCCAGGCCGGGCACGTTCTTGAGCACGTCCTGGATCGAGGTGGCGTTCTGGTCCTTGATGACCTGCGCCGGCACCACGTTGATGGTCTGCGGGATGTCGCGCAGCGGCGCTTCGCTCTTGGTGCCGGACACCGCGGTCGGGGCGACGTAGCTGTCATTGGCGCGCGAGCCGCTGACCTGGACCTGGGGCAGGTTGTCAGTGCTTTGAGCGAAGACCGGAGAAACGGCGGCGGGGGAAACGGAAAAGGCGGCGATCACAGCCAGGCTGAGCGGCTTGAGGCGGAACTTCATGAGGCGGGCTCTCGTTACTATTCTAGTTAATAGGAATTGTTTCTATTTATATTTAACCACCAAATGTAAATTCATGTAAGGAAAATGACAGGTTTCACCCGGCCTGTGCGCCGGAACAACAGTGGATCTTGCCGGCAGGAACTGCCGTCGATGAAAGCCGGGGCGGCGCGCAGAGGCGCCTTTCCCCGGGGCATGGGAAAGGGCGGGGAATTGCGTGGCAGGGGAGGGGATTAGTGCAGGCGAATCGCGTGTGGATCGTCTTCGCCGCCGTCGGGGCCGGCTTCGCCGAACGAGAACAGCTGGAAGCTGCCGCCGTCTTCATCGGCGCCGTACTGGTAGCTGTTGCCCCAGGCGTCGCGCGGCAGGCGCTCGACGTAGCCGCCGGTCTGCCAGTTATTGGCGGCCGGGCCGCGCGCCGGCTTGATCACCAGCGCCTGCAATCCCTGCTGGGTGCTGGGATAGCGGCCGTTGTCGCGGCGGTATTGCTCCAGGCCCGCGGCGATGGCGCGCAGGTCGGTTTCGACGGCGCGGGTCTGCGGGCTGTGATCGTGGCTGATGCGCGCAACCAGCTGCGGCAGGCCGAGCGCGGCGATCACCGCCAGCGCCGCCAGCACGATGATCCAGCGCAGGCGCGCCAAGCCGCGTTGCAGGAACAGGAAGGCGGGGTGACGCCTGGAGGGCAAGAGGGAACGGCGCATGGGTGCTGCTGGCTTCAAATCGGCTGGTGAAAGTGGAAACACGCAAGTATAAGCGCCGCGCCGCTCAAAAAGCGACACGCGCCGCGGCAGGCCGGCAGTGCGCCGGCGCGGCGGATTGCGGACACGGGGCGAGCCCGGTTCAGGGCTGCAGGGTGACCTGCACGCCGCTCTGGCCGCTGACGATGTCCGACAGCGCCGCGTACAGCTCGGAGCCGTCGCGGGTGTTGCGCCAGCGCTGGCCGTCGTACTTGTAGTGGAAGCCGCCCGAGCGCGCCGCCACCCACATCTCCTGCATCGGCGCCTGGCTGTTGATGATGATCTTGGCGCCGTTGTTCACGCATTCGATCTCCAGGACATTGCCGCTGCGGCTGCACTCGACATCCAGGTCGCCTTCGTCGCAGGCCTTTTCAAGCACGCCTTCGATGGCGGCCAGCGTGGCGTCGGCCAGGTCCAGGAATTCCGATTCCGTCATGCTAAACTCCAAGTCATTCTAAGATTTCATCGCAATCCGCCATTTTATCGTGAAGTCACATATTTCTCCCGCCCGCCTCGCCGTTCTCCTGGCCACCGCCGCGCCGCTGTTGATGCTGGCCGGTTGCGGCCAGAAGGGGCCGCTCTACATGCCCAGGGTCCCTCCCGATCCGCTGGCGCAGACCGCGCCCAAACCGGCGACGTCCAAATCCGACGCCGCCGGCGTTGCCGCATCCGATGCGGGAGCAACCCAGTCCAAACCGGCCGCCGGCGACAAATAAGCGCTTCCAGCCGGCCTGGACCTGACAGGCCGTGCACCGACCAACGATCTTGCAACGTCGACTTCCATGTCCCATTTTTCCTATCGCAACGGCGTGCTGCACGCTGAACAAGTGTCCCTGCAGGCATTGGCCGCGCAATTCGGCACGCCGCTCTACATCTACTCCAAGGCGGCCCTGGTCGAGAACTACTCGGCCTATGCCGACGCCTGCCGCAAGGCCGGCCGCGCCGACGCCGGCGCGCTGGTGTGCTACTCGGTCAAGTCCAACTCCAACCTGGCGGTGCTGAACCTGCTGGGCCGCCTGGGTTCGGGTTTCGACATCGTCTCCGGCGGCGAGCTGCTGCGGGTGGTGGCCGCCGGCGGCGACGCGCGCAAGGTCATCTTCTCGGGCGTGGGCAAGGGCCGCGACGAGATGAAGCTGGCCCTGGAGCACGACATCCTGTGCTTCAACGTCGAGTCCATCCCCGAGGTGGCGCGCCTCAACGAAGTGGCCGGCGAACTGGGCAAGCGCGCGCGCATCTCTCTGCGCGTGAATCCCAACGTCGACGCCAAGACCCATCCCTACATCTCCACCGGCCTGAAGGAAAACAAGTTCGGCGTGGCCTATGAAGATGCGCTGAACTGCTATCGCACCGCCGCCGCGCTGTCCAACATCGAGGTGGTCGGCATCGACTGCCACATCGGCTCGCAGCTGCTGGACGACTCGCCGCTGCTCGAAGCGCTGGACAAGGTGATCGAGCTGGTCGACGCGTTGGAGGCCGAGGGCATCCCGATCCATCATCTCGACATCGGCGGCGGCATCGGCATCCGCTATGACGACGAGCAGCCGGTCGCCGTGGGCGACTACCTGGCGCGCGTGTTCGCTCGCGTGGACGCCTGGCGCAAGGAAAAGTACGGCGGCCGCCAGATCCAGGTGATGTTCGAGCCGGGCCGCTCCATCGTCGGCAACGCCGGCGTGCTGCTGACCGAAGTGCAATACCTGAAGCACGGCGAGAGCAAGAACTTCGCGATCGTGGATGCTGCCATGAACGACCTGATGCGCCCGGCCATGTACGAAGCCTGGCACGGCGTGCAGGCGGTCAGGCAAGACGCCGGCCGCGCCCAGGTCTACGACGTGGTCGGCCCGGTCTGCGAATCGGGCGACTGGCTGGCGCGCGGACGCGAACTGGCCATCGCGCCGGGCGACCTGCTGGCGTTCGCCTCGGCCGGCGCCTATGGCATGACCATGGCTTCCAACTACAACACCCGCGGCCGCGCCGCCGAGGTATTGGTGGACGGCGTGCGTGCACATCTGATCCGCAAGCGTGAGAATCCGTCCGACCTGTTTGCGCTGGAAAGCATCGCCGACTGATGTGATCTGTTGACGTTCCGGCAGGACGGCAGCCGTGGAAACGCGGCTGCCGTTTTGTTTTTGTTGGTCGCCCGGCAATACGCGCCGGCGCTGGCCCGCAGAATTTTCACGGCAAACGCATTCTTTGATTTTCCTTTCAGAAATTTGGGCGCAGAATAGCCCTTCGTCGAAAAAAATACGCCTGAATAAAACGCCGGAAGATGGCGACAACGGAGACCGGGCAGACGCACAATCAGACGCATGGGAGAGATACCGATCCGCCGGGACGGCGGTCAGCACCGAAACACAGGGGAAGTCCATGCAGGTCCTGCATCGCAAAGGGGAAGATTGCGAACAACGCCAGGCGTCGCCCGATGCCGGTTCCGCCGCGCTTGCGCCCCCCGTTCCTGAAGAAAACATCATCGCCGACGACGAGCTTGAAATACGCGCGTCGCACATCACCGCCGCCGCCGTGGCCGCGGCCTCGGTCACCGCGGCCGTAGTCACCGAAGCGGCCGCCGCAGCCGCCGACGCGCTGCGTGAACCGCTCCCCGCCCAGGATGCCTTGCCGGCCGCATTGCCGTTGCCTGACGTGCAACGGCAGCCGCAGCCGGAACTCCAGCCGCGCGCCCGCAGCGCCGGATTCACCGACGCCGCCCACGAGGTCAGCGGATCGCCGCGCGCCGCCTGGCCGGTCTCGCTGCTGACGCTGGCGGCCATCGGCCTGGCCCTGTGGTGGAGCGCGCAATGGCCGTGGCCGCAGCGCGCGCTCAAGCCCATGGTGCGCGAACTGCCCTCCTTGAGGAAACCTGTCGCGCCGCCGCCGGCCGTACCTGCTCCCGCTGCCGCAGTGGCCGCGGCCGATGCCGAGCCGGCGCCGCTGCGCGACGAGATCGCCATCCTGCAGCAGGAGGCCGAAGACCGGGCGCAGCTGCTGGCGCAAAAGCGCGCCGCGACCGAAGCGCGCCATCGCCGCGAAGACGCCGCCCTGGCCTTGCGCGAGCAGCGCCGCAGCCAAGCCGAGGCGCAACTGGCCGCCGCGCGCGCCAAGGCCGAACGCGCCCAGGCCGCGGCGCTGCCGCAGCCCGAGGTGGTGGAGGTGGCGCCGGCGCCCTCCCTGGCCGAGCAGGTCCAGCAATGCCGCGCGCTGTCGCTGTTCTCCCGCGAATCGTGCCTGTGGAAACTGTGCAATGGGCAATGGGGCAAGAACGGTTGCCCGTCCTACGAGCAAAACAGCGGCGGCGCCTGAGCGGCGTTTGCCCCCGCCAATGCGGCCGCCGTCAGGCGGCCGTGTCGTTTGGGCGCTGCTTGTCGCGCGGCGCCCGCCCTTCCTCACACCGTGATTTCCCTGATAGAAGCCATGCCGGCGGGAGCATTTCTTGCTTGCCGGTAACGGCGTGCGCGCGCATCCGCGGCCGGCCTCGGCCGGGTGCGTAAATGTCACGCGGCAAGCGCTTTTGCGGGCCGAAGTTGCCGCTATAATGCGCGTTTTTCTCCCACTCCCAGGCCTCACTGCAAGGAACAAGGCATGAATGCTCTCCTCTGGTTCGTCGTCCTCTATTGGGTCATTTCGGTAGGCATCGGCCTGTATGCCACCCGGTTCGTCAAGAGTTCGAAGGACTACGCCGTCGCCGGCCGTTCGCTGCCGATGTCGGTGGTGACGGCAACGGTATTTGCGACCTGGTTCGGTTCGGAGGCGGTGCTGGGCGTGTCCTCCACCTTCCTCAAGGAGGGGCTGGGCGGCATCGTCGCCGACCCCTTCGGTTCTTCGCTGTGCCTGATCCTGGTCGGCGTGTTCTTCGCCAAGCGCCTGTACCGGATGAACCTGCTCACCATCGGCGACTACTACAAGAAGCGCTACGGCCGCGCCGCCGAGATGCTGGTCACGATCTGCATCGTGATCTCCTACCTGGGCTGGGTGGCGGCGCAGATCAAGGCGCTGGGCCTGGTGTTCAGCGTGGTCTCGGGCGGTTACATCCCGATGCACTGGGGCATGATCATCGGCGCCGGCAGCGTGCTGATCTACACACTGATGGGCGGCATGTGGGCGGTGGCCATCACCGACTTCCTGCAGATGATCATCGTGGTGGTCGGCATGTTCTACATCGGTTGGGAAGTCTCCGGCATGGTCGGCGGCCCGGCGGTGGTGATCCAGCACGCGGCCGAGGCCGGCAAGTTCGATTTCTGGCCGCAAGCCAACATCAGGGACGTGCTGTGGTTCTTCGCCGCGTGGATCACCATGATGCTGGGCTCGATCCCGCAGCAGGACGTGTTCCAGCGCGTGATGTCGTCCAAGAACGAGACCGTGGCGCGCAACGCCTCCATCCTGGGCGGCGTGATCTATTTCTGCTTCGTGTTCATCCCCATCTTCCTGGCCTACTCGGCCACGCTGATCGATCCGGCCATGGTGTCGCGCCTGCTGGAGACCGATTCGCAACTGGTGCTGCCCACGCTGATCATGGAGAAGATGCCGGTGTTCGCCCAGGTGATGTTCTTCGGCGCGCTGCTCTCGGCCATCAAGAGCTGCGCCAGCGCCACGCTGCTGGCGCCGTCGGTGACCTTCACCGAAAACGTGTTGAAGGAAATCCGCCCCTGGAAGAGCGACCGCGAGTTCCTGTTCTCGATGCGCGCGGTGGTGCTGGTCTTCACCGTCGGCGTGACCGCGCTGGCATTGAACAGCCAGTCCAGCATCTATGAGATGGTGGAGAACGCCTACAAGGTGACCCTGGTCGCGGCCTTCGTGCCGCTGGCCTTCGGCGTCTATTGGCAGCGCGCCACCCGCCAGGGCGCGCTGATGGCCATGGTGCTCGGACTGTTGTCCTGGATCACGCTGGAGTACACCGCGCCGGAAGGCTTCTGGCCGCCGCAACTGGCGGGCTTGCTGTTCTCCATCGGCGGCATGGTGGTCGGTTCACTGATGCCGCAGGTGCTGGCGCCGGTCCCGCCCATCCTGGCCGGCGCGCCGGAGGGCGGTGCCCGCTCCTGAGCGTTCCCTGGCGCATGCAACGGCCGCCCGGCATCGCCGCGCGGCCGTTTTTCCTTTGCGGCGGCAGTACGGCAGAACTGCCGCCGCCTTTGCTGTCAAAGCCAATTCGCGCATTGGCTTTTCCATGCGTCTCCGATGTCAGACGGACAAGTTGCCGGACAGGCAATCGGAACTAATTTGCTTTTCATCAACCTGACTGACCATGACTGAGCAAACTCGACATTACGATTTTGCTGCCGATGCGTTATTTCTGGACTTCGACGGCACCCTGGTCGAACTCGCGCCACAACCCGAAGACGTGGTGGTGCCGCCGGAACTGATCACGCTCCTGCAGCGCTTGCACCAGGAGTCGGACGGCGCGCTGGCCATCGTCAGCGGCCGCCCCCTGGATCAGCTCGATTTCTTCCTGGCGCCGCTGCGCCTGCCGATGGCGGGCGTGCACGGCGCCGAGCGGCGCACCGCTGACGGCCGCATCATCGCGCTGCCGGTGGCTGACGTGCATCACCTGCGCGAACGCCTGTTGCCGCTGGTCACCGCCCATCCCGGATTGCAGCTGGAACTCAAGCGCGGCGCGCTGGCGCTGCACTACCGCCATGCGCCCCAGCTCGAACAGCGCTGCGTCGAGACCATGATGGAGGCCCTCAAGCACGAGCCGGGTTTCTCCATGCTGCACGGAAAGATGGTGGTCGAGGCCAAGCCCCACGTGAACAAGGGCGACGCCATCGCCGCCTTCCTGAGGGAGGCGCCGTTCCAGGGCCGCCGGCCGGTCTTCATCGGCGACGACGTCACCGACGAGGCCGGCTTCGCCGTGGCGCAGTCCGAGTCCATGAAAGGGCTCGGCATCAAGGTCGGCGCCGGCCCCAGCCAGGCCCGTGCGCGCGTGGCCGATCCGGCCTCGGTGCTGGCGCTGCTGCGCCAGGCGCTGGACGCCGGATTGGCCGGCCGCCGCCCGCGGGAGCAAGCCGCCGGCTAGCGCCGCGCCCGCCCCGCCATTCTTTCGAAGCACCACGCCTTCCAAGAAATCTGTCCAACAGAACATGAGGGAACCATGAGCCAGCCCAGCACCGACCCGCAGCAGGAACCGCAGCCCCAGCCGCATTCCCAGACCCAGCAATCCGAACAGCCGCACCTGGCGGCGCAGGCGCACGACAATCCGTCCACCTCGACGCTCGAGCTCGGCGTGATCGGCAACTGCGCGTTCTCCGCGCTGGTCGACAAGATGGGCCGCATCGTCTGGTGCTGCCTGCCGCGCTTCGACGGCGACCCGGTCTTCAACGCCTTGCTCGACCCCGGCGACAACGGCAGCCTGTGGGCCTTCCAGCTGGAGAACTTCTCGCACAGCGAGCAGTGGTACGAACCCAATACCGCGGTGCTGCGCACGCGGCTGTACGACACATTGGGGCAGGGCGTGGAGATCACCGACTTCGCGCCGCGCTTCGCCAGCCGCGGTCGCTTCTTCCGGCCGCTGCAGCTGGTGCGGCGTGTGCATCCGCTGTCGGGCGCGCCGCGCATGCGCGTGGTCCTGCGCCCCAAGTTCAACTGGGGCCGCGAAGAGCCGCTGGAGACGCGCGGCAGCAACCACATCCGCTTCGTCGGCGAGGAGCAGACGCTGCGCCTCAATACCGACGCGCCGATCAGCTACATCGTCGGCGAGACCGCCTTCGTGGTCAGCCGTCCCTACAACTTCATCCTCGGCCCCGACGAGACCCTGCACGCCGGCATCAACGACACCGCGCGCGACTTCGAGCAGGAGACCCTGGCCTACTGGCGCAACTGGAGCCGCGCCCTGGCCACGCCGCTGGAATGGCAGGACGCCGTGATCCGCGCCGCCATCACCCTCAAGCTCTCGGTGTTCGAAGACACCGGCGCCATCATCGCCGCCATGACCACCAGCGTGCCCGAAGCGCCGGGCAGCCAGCGCAACTGGGACTACCGCTACTGCTGGCTGCGCGACGCCTTCTTCGTGGTGCGCGCCCTGAACAGCCTTTCCGAGCTGGGCACCATGGAAGACTACCTGCGCTGGATGACCAACGTCGTGGTGCGCTCCGCCGGCGGCCACGTCCAGCCGCTGTACGGCATCGGCCTGGAAGAGGCGCTGCCCGAGCAGATCCTCGACCACCTGCCCGGGTACCAGAACTTCGGCCCGGTGCGCGTGGGCAACCAGGCCTACGAGCACTTCCAGCACGACGTCTACGGCAACATCGTGCTGGGCGCGGCGCAGGCCTTCCACGACATGCGTCTGCACCATCGCGCCGGCGCCGAGCACTTCCAGCACCTGGAGGCGGTCGGCGAGCGCGCCTACGAGGTCTACAACCAGCCCGACGCCGGCATGTGGGAGTTGCGCACGCGCTCGCGCATCCACACTTCCTCGGCGCTGATGAGCTGGGCCGCCTGCGACCGCCTGGGCAAGATCGCCGCGCGGCTGGACCTGCCCGAGCGCGCCCGGCACTGGGGCGACCGCGCCAAGGAGATCGGCGAGCGCATCCTCACCGAGGCCTGGAACGAAGATCGCCAGGCCTACGCCGAGAGCTTCGGCGGGCGCGACCTCGACGCCAGCGTGCTGCTGATGGTGGAGGTCGGCCTGATCGCGCCGACCGACAAGCGCTTCATCGCCACGGTCGACGCGCTGGAGAAGTCGCTGTGCGACGGCCCCTACATGCGCCGCTACGAGGCGCCGGACGATTTCGGCCGGCCCGAGACGGCGTTCAACATCTGCACCTTCTGGCGCATCGACGCGCTGGCCCGCATCGGCCGCAAGGAGCAGGCGCGCGAGATCTTCAAGGACATGCTCGACGCCCGCAACCACCTCGGCCTGCTGTCCGAAGACACCCACCCGGTCACGCGCCAGATGTGGGGCAACTTCCCGCAGACCTATTCGATGGTGGGCATCATCAATTGTGCGATGCGCTTGTCGGCATCATGGGAGGCGGTGATCTGATGGGTAGATTGGTAGTGGTATCGAACCGCTTGGCCGACCCGCGCAAGCCCGCGGCCGGCGGCCTTGCGGTGGCGCTGGGCGAGACATTGAAGAAGACCGGCGGCCTCTGGTTCGGCTGGAGCGGCAAGGTGGTGGAGGGCGGCACCCCCGGCGAGGGCGAGCTGCACGTGCACCAGGCCGGCAGCGTGACCCTGGCCGAACTCGACCTGAGCCAGGAAGACCACGACGCCTACTATCGCGGCTACGCCAACGGCGTGCTGTGGCCGGTGTTCCATTACAGGCTGGACCTGGCGCATTTCGAGTCGGGCCACCTGGGCGGCTACCGGCGCGTGAACCAGCTGTTCGCGCGCAAGCTGTTCCCGCTGTTGAAGCGCGACGACATCATCTGGATCCACGACTACCACCTGATCCCGCTGGCCGCCGAGCTGCGCGCGATGGGCTGCGAGGCGCGCATCGGCTTCTTCCTGCACATCCCGCTGCCGCCGCCGCCCATCCTGACCGCGATCCCCTCGCACGAATGGCTCATGCGCGCGTTGTTCGCCTACGACCTGGTGGGCTTCCAGAACCACGCCGACCTGCAGCACTTCGCCCAGTACGTGCAGGCCGAAGCCACCGCCGAGCCGGTCGGCGCGAACCAGTACCGCGCCTTCAACAGCACGGTGCATGCGGGCGCCTTCCCGATCGGCATCGACGTCGCCGACTTCCAGCGCCTGGGCCGCGCCAAGGAGGCGCGCGACACCTACGAAAGCACCAAGGCCGAATACTCGCGCCGGCGCCTGCTGATCGGCGTCGACCGGCTGGACTATTCGAAGGGCCTGCCGCAGCGCATCCGCGCCTTCCGCGAACTGCTGCGCCTGTATCCCGAGAACCGCCACAGCGCCACGCTGCTGCAGATCGCCTCGCCCAGCCGCGAGGACGTGGAAGCCTACGGCGACATCCAGCGCGAGCTGGAAAGCCTGTGCGGCTCCATCAACGGCGACTTCGGCGATTTCGACTGGATGCCGATCCGCTACATCCACCGCACCGTGGCGCGTAAGCGCCTGCCGGGTTTGTATCGCGCTTGCGCGGTGGCCCTGGTGACGCCCTTGCGCGACGGCATGAACCTGGTGGCCAAGGAGTTCGTGGCGTCCCAGGACGAGGAGGATCCCGGCGTCCTGGTGCTGTCGCGCTTCGCCGGCGCCGCCGAGCAGATGAAGCAGGCCCTCATCATCAATCCCTACGATACCCACGGCGCCGCCAACGTGATCCAGCAGGCGCTGCAGATGTCGCTCACCGAGCGGCGCGAGCGGCATGCGGCGCTGATGGAGAACATCCGTGAGTTTGATGTGCATTGGTGGTGCAGTGCGTTCCTCGATACTTTGAAGGCGACACGAGCGGCCAGTGTTTAGATCGAATGATCGGGTGAGGCTATGCGGCGAGCTTTTCCGCGGCGCTTGCCAGGCCATCGAAAATGGGTTCGCTGACGCTTGAAGGAAAATCCGAAGCCAGCACCGAGCGCACGCTCGCAATCACCCCGGTCGTTTTTGCCGCCAGCTCGGCGAGTATCTGCTCAGGATCCTGGCCGTCCGGTGAAACGATCCCGTATTTCTCCCCGACGGCGATCCAATGGCGGCGCACGATCTCGCGCATTTTCCAATGATCGTTCCTGGAGCGCACCGCCATGGCCATCTTTGCCTTGAACGGCGACAATTTCCCGGGACCCTCGCCCAGTATCGGATACACCGACAGCACGTCATACAGTGGCGTAAGTTCGTAGGCGCCGCCGGCGCGCAGGAAGAGCGAGAAGTTCTTGGCGTGGCCATCGGTGGCCCACAGCATCCAGAACAGCACTTGCGCCTCGAAGAAGCGGCGCCGGGCAGCGACCCGGTCGATCGATCCGCTGAGCAGCCGCATGATGGCGTCCATGCTGGGGCCGCCATCCGCTTCGTATTTCAGCCAGGGTGGCGCCCCGGTGGCCTGGCACATGTCTTCCTGCGGCAGCCTGAGCAGGCGCAGATCTCCTTCTGGTGCCTGCCACCAGGTGCGGTCGAACCGTTCGACCGACAGCACGGTCATGTCCCCGAACCTGGCGATGTCGCATGACGCGACCGGCATGCCGTAAGCGGCCAGGATTTGTGCGCACAGCCATTCGTTCTCGACGGAATGGCGCATATCGTATCGCTGGCCGCCGACCAGGCCGAGCGGCAGCTTGAGGATATGCGTGGTGGGTGTCGGGCCGTGCGGCATGCACCATCGGTCCCGGTAGCGCAGCAAGGCGGTTTTTTCCTGTGCGCCGGCAATGGAAATACGGAAGTCGTCGGAATCGGGGAGGCCGGGCGCCGCAGGCGTCAATGTATCCCGCAGCAGCTGGGCCACCTCATCGTCCGACAATGCGGTGGCTTCGATCGGTACGATACCGGTTGATGCTGCGGACTGCGGCAAGATCTGGAGCGCACCGACGCAATCGCGGCCGATTTCCGCCAGCAGTCCGAAGGCGTCCGATGTCTTCGTACGGTATTTGCGAGCGATACGTTCTCGAATGGCTTTGCTGTCCGGGAGCAGGTTGTCGAAGTAGTTATGCACCACCTCTCCCCGGTGTGGCAGGTTGCCCGGCATAAAGGGCAGCGACAGGGAGAGCGGGCGGGCACCGGGAGCGTTGACCCATGCGTCGGCGTACTGCAATTGTTCGCCTTGCGGCGAGAGCGTCCAGGTGCCGACGAACTGACCGTTCATCCACAGGCTTTGCGACCGGCTGTGAGAGCTGCGTCCCATCACCACACCGGCTTGTCTGGCGACGGCGCTCCTGATTCGGAGGGGGTGCGTTTGCGCAGGATGACCTCCACGCCGAGGACGTTGAGCAGTTCCAGCAAGCGGTCGGCGCCAGCTTTGTCGGCATTGCGTTCGAGTGCCGACAAGGTCTGCTGAGTAACGCCAAGCCGCGCGGCGGCTTCGGCCTGAGTCAGGCCGGCTTGTTTTCGATAAGCCTGCAGCAGGGCGGTCAACTGGCTGGCGGTGCGAACGTGATAGTCGGGCATGCGGGTCTCGGCGGCGGTCAATGTCTACAAATTTTAGTTTGTTTTTTTAATTTACTCAATTTGATTTGTATTTTTCATAAACAGTTTTTAATTTGTAAAATAAGAAAACATATTAAAAACTGTATGCGGGTGGTCGTAGCGCAATTTTTCTTGTGCAACTCCCGCAGTCGTCCTCGGTGTGCATCCACACGGCAACAGTGCTTGCGCGCATCGACGCGCAAGTACACCGAAGTCTATCGTGAATTCGCAAAAGCCTCGCCAAAAGCCTTTATAATTCAGGGTTTTGGAAGTTTTTTGCGGAGTGTGTCATGCCGATTTACGCGTATCGCTGCGAAGCGTGTGGTTTTGCCAAGGATGTCTTGCAAAAGATGTCTGACGATGCGTTGACCGTTTGCCCGTCCTGCAATCAGGACAGTTTCAGGAAGCAGCTCACCGCGGCAGGTTTCCAGCTCAAGGGCGCCGGCTGGTACGTGACCGATTTCCGCGGCAACGGCAGCGGCGGCGCCAACAGCAAGGGCGCCACCGGCACCGGCCTGGCCGCGAGCGACGCTTCCACCGCCGGCACGCCGCCCGCCAGCGCGCCGGCCGCCGCCACCCCTGCGGCACCTGCGGCCGCAGCTTCCGCCCCGGCCGCATCGACGACTTCGACGACCACATCCAGCACCAGCTGAGAGGCCTGCACCGACCCATGCGCAAATACTTCATTACCGGCCTGCTGATCCTGGTGCCCCTGGCGATCACCCTGTGGGTGCTCAACCTGATCATCAGCACCATGGACCAGTCGCTGCTGCTGCTGCCGCCGAGCTGGCGGCCGGAAGCGCTGCTGGGTTTCTACATCCCGGGCCTGGGTTCCATCCTCACGCTGCTGATCATCTTCCTCACCGGGCTGGCCGCGCGCAACTTCATCGGCCGCCAGATCGTCTCGCTGTGGGAAGGCATGCTGACCCGCATCCCGGTGGTGAAGTCGATCTACTCCAGCGTCAAGCAGGTCTCGGACACGCTGTTCTCGTCCTCCGGCAACGCCTTCCGCAAGGCGGTGCTGATCCAGTATCCGCGCCAGGGCTCCTGGACCATCGCCTTCCTCACCGGCACTCCCGGCGGCGAGGTGAAGAACCACCTGCAGGGCGACTTCATCAGCGTCTACGTGCCGACCACGCCGAACCCGACCTCGGGCTTCTTCCTGATGCTGCCGCGCGCCGATTCGATCGAGCTCGACATGTCCGTCGACGAGGCCCTGAAGTACATCGTCTCGATGGGCGTGGTGGCCCCCGAGATGGCGGCCGACAAGAAAATCATCACCGAGACGGCGGGGCCGAACAATTGACGGGGCGGCCGGCGCATCGCTTGCCGGCCAGCCCCGCCTCCGCCGTCATCATCCCCATTACGAATCAAACAAGAACACTGTCAACGGAATCAGAACCATGTCCATGCGAACCCAATACTGTGGCCTCACTACCGAGGCACTGCTCGGCCAAACCGTCAGCCTGTGCGGCTGGGTGCACCGTCGCCGCGATCACGGCGGCGTGATCTTCATCGACCTGCGCGACCGCGAAGGCCTGGTCCAGGTGGTGTGCGACCCGGACCGCGCCGAAGTGTTCAAGAACGCCGAATCGGTGCGCAACGAATTCTGCCTGCGCATCACCGGCGTGGTGCGCGGCCGCCCGGAAGGCACCGGCAACGCCAACCTGAAGTCGGGCAAGATCGAAGTGCTGTGCCATGAGCTGGAAGTGCTGAACCCGTCGGTGACGCCGCCGTTCCAGCTGGACGACGACAACCTGTCGGAAACCACCCGCCTGACGCACCGCGTGCTGGACCTGCGCCGCCCGCAGATGCAGAACAACCTGCGCCTGCGCTACAAGGTGGCCATGGAAGTGCGCAAGTTCCTGGACGCGCAAGGCTTCATCGACATCGAAACCCCGATGCTGACCAAGTCGACCCCGGAAGGCGCGCGCGACTACCTGGTGCCCTCGCGCGTGAACGCCGGCGAATTCTTCGCGCTGCCGCAGTCGCCGCAGCTGTTCAAGCAGCTGCTGATGGTGGCCAACTTCGACCGCTACTACCAGATCACCAAGTGCTTCCGCGACGAAGACCTGCGCGCCGATCGCCAGCCTGAGTTCACCCAGATCGACTGCGAAACCTCGTTCCTCTCGGAACAGGAAATCCGCGACCTGTTCGAAGGCATGATCCGCCTGGTGTTCAAGAACGTGCTGGACATCGACCTGCCGAACCCGTTCCCGGTGATGGACTTCGCCACCGCCATGGGCATGTACGGTTCCGACAAGCCGGACATGCGCGTCAAGCTCGAGTTCACCGAGCTGACCGACGTCATGAAGGACGTCGACTTCAAGGTCTTCTCGGGCGCGGCCAACAGCGAAGGCGGCCGCGTGGTCGGCCTGCGCGTGCCGGGCGGCGCCGACATGCCGCGTTCGGAAATCGACGCCTACACCCAGTTCGTCGCTATCTACGGCGCCAAGGGCCTGGCCTACATCAAGGTCAACGAAAAGGCCAAGGGACGTGACGGCCTGCAGTCGCCCATCGTCAAGAACATCCATGACGCCGCGCTGGCCGCCATCGTCGAGAAGACCGGCGCCCAGGACGGCGACCTGATCTTCTTCGGCGCCGACCGCGCCAAGGTCGTCAACGACGCCATCGGCGCGCTGCGCGTGAAGATCGGCCACAGCGATTTCGGCAAGAAGAACGGCCTGTTCGACGACCAGTGGCGTCCGCTGTGGGTGGTCGACTTCCCGATGTTCGAGTACGACGAGGACAACCAGCGCTGGGTCGCGCTGCACCACCCGTTCACCTCGCCCAAGGACGGCCACGAGGACTTCATCTCGACCAACCCGGGCGCGGCCATCGCCAAGGCCTACGACCTGGTCCTGAACGGCTGGGAAATGGGTGGCGGCTCGGTGCGTATCCACCGCGCCGACGTGCAGAGCAAGGTGTTCCGCGCGCTCAAGATCGACGACGAGGAAGCGCGCCTGAAGTTCGGCTTCCTGCTCGACGCGCTGCAATACGGCGCGCCCCCGCACGGCGGCATCGCCTTCGGCCTGGACCGCCTGGTCACCATGATGGCCGGCGCCGAGTCGATCCGCGACGTCATCGCCTTCCCCAAGACCCAGCGCGCGCAGGACCTGCTGACGCAGGCGCCGTCGGCAGTCGACGAGAAGCAACTGCGCGAGCTGCACATTCGCCTGCGCAATGCGGAGCCGGCAGTGAAGGCCTGATCGTCGATCAAGCCATCCCGGGAAAAACGCATGCAGCAATGCATGCGTTTTTTTTTGTCCGAGCAAGGAGCACGCAGTTGCCGTTCGTCCTGCGTAGGCCGCAGGCCGTATCGAAGGATCACGGACGGCGAACCTTCGATACGCCGCAAGGCGACTACTCAGGACGAACGGCAGGTTTTGTGCGATCAATGCCAGCGTTCGCAAGACGCGCGGCCAGGTTTCTTGCGGGCCGTTCCTGAAAATAATTTACGCATGCATGCGCGGCGATCATGGCGACATGCGCAGATATCATTTCCGGCTCGCTTGCCGCTCCCCCTATCATCGGTCGAATTCGCGTCCATCCATGAAATGCGTTCCAAGGGGAGATCATGCAAGCCAACACCATCCAGGCCAGCGGCATTCCGCAGGTAAGCAATAACCAGCGCCGGCGCGCCATCGTCGCCACCGTCATCGGCAACGGCCTCGAATGGTTCGACTTCACCGTCTACAGCTTCTTCGCGGTGATCATCGCCAAGCTGTTCTTCCCGACCGGCAACGAGCTGACCTCGCTGCTGCTGGCGGTGGCCACCTTCGGCGTGGGCTTCTTCATGCGTCCGGTGGGCGGCATCCTGCTCGGCATCTACGCCGACCGCGTCGGCCGCAAGGCGGCGCTGTCGGTCACCATCCTGCTGATGGCGCTGGGCACCACCATCATCGGCCTGGCCCCCACCTATGAGCAGATCGGCCTGTTCGCGCCGCTGCTCATCGTGGTGGCGCGCCTGCTGCAAGGCTTCTCCGCCGGCGGCGAGATGGGCAGCGCCACCGCCTTCCTGACCGAGTACGCGCCGGTCAGGGAGCGCGCCTTCTACTCCAGCTGGATCCAGGCCAGCATCGGCGTGGCCGTGCTGCTGGGCGCCGCGGTCGGCACCTTCGTCACCTCCAGCCTGGATGCACAATCGCTGGCGAGCTGGGGCTGGCGCCTGCCGTTCCTGCTGGGCATCGTGATCGGCCCGGTCGGCTACTACATCCGCAACCACCTCGATGAAACCCCCGCCTTCCTGGAAGAGAAGGACAAGACCGATTCGCCGCTGAAGGAAGTGATCCGCAACTTCCCGCGCGAGACCGCGGCCAGCTTCTCGATGGTGATCCTGTGGACGGTCTGCACCTACGTGCTGCTGTTCTACATGCCGACCTATTCGATCAAGGTGCTCAAGCTGCCGCAGTCGACCGGCTTCATCGCCGGCATGGTGGGCGGCCTGTGCATCATGGTGTTCGCGCCCATCGTCGGCCGCCTGGCCGATCGCCTGGGACGCCGCGTGTTCCTGTCCGGCGCGTCGCTGCTGATCCTGTTGCTGGCCTATCCCATGTTCGCCTACATCAACATGGCGCCGGGCCTGGGTTCGCTGCTGCTGTTCCAGCTGGTGTTCGGCGTGCTGATCGCGGCCTACACCGGTCCGATCCTGGCGGCCTTCTCCGAGCTGTTCCCGGCCAAGGTGCTGTCGACCGGCCTGTCGGTGGCCTACAACCTGGCGGTGACCATCTTCGGCGGCTTCGCCTCGTTCATCATCACCTGGTTCATCGCCGCCACCGGCAGCGCCATGGCCCCGGCTTTCTACGTGATGATCGCCGCCGCCATCAGCTTCGTCGGCACGCGCTTCGTGCGTGAGCCCCAATACCTGCAACCCCGTTGATTTCATCCATGACCAAGATTCTCCTGCAGGGCGGCAACGTCCTCGACCCCGCGCTGGGCAGCCTGTTCCCACGCCATGACGTCCTGATCGAAAAGGACCGCATCATCGACGTCTCGGCCACGCCGCTGGACGTCCCCGGCGCGCGCCGCATCGACGTCTCCGGCAAGACCGTGATGCCGGGCCTGATCGACTGCCACGTGCACGTGCTGGCCTCGCTGGCCAACCTCGGCCTGAACGCGCTGCAGCCGGGTTCGCTGACCTCGATTCGCGCCTTGCCCATCGTCGAGGCCATGTTGAACCGCGGCTTCACCAGCGTGCGCGACGCCGGCGGCGCCGATTGGGGCCTGGCGCAGGCGATCGCCATCGGCCTGGTGCCGGGGCCGCGCATCTTCCCATCCGGCAAGGCCCTGTCGCAGACCGGCGGCCACGGCGACTTCCGCCCGCGTTCCGATGTGCTGGAGCCATGCTCCTGCGCCTTCCGCGCCGGCGCCATCGCGCGCGTGGCCGACGGCGTGGACGCGGTGCGCCTGGCGGCCCGCGAAGAGCTGCAGAAGGGCGCCACGCAGATCAAGATCATGGCCTCCGGGGGCGTGGCCTCGCCCACCGATCCGATCGGCAACACCCAGTACAGCGAGGATGAGATCCGCGCCATCGTGGCCGAAGCCGAAGCGGCCCAGACCTACGTCATGGCGCACGCCTACACCGGCCGCGCCATCACGCGCGCGGTGCGCTGCGGCGTGCGCACCATCGAGCACGGCAACCTGGTGGACGCCGATGCCGCGCGCGTGATGCGCGAGCACGGCGCCTTCGTGGTGCCGACCCTGGTCACCTACGATTCATTGGCGCGCGACGGCGCGCGCCTGGGCCTGCCGGCCGATTCGGTGGCCAAGATCGAGTCGGTGCGCCAGGCCGGGCGCGACTCGCTGCGCATCTATGCCGAGCACGGCGTGCAGATGGGCTTCGGCTCCGACCTGCTGGGCGAGATGCACCAGGACCAGTCGCACGAATTCATCATCCGCGCGGAGATCCTCGGCAACCTCGAGACCATCCGCTCGGCCACCTCGGTGGCGGCCGCCATCCTGCAGCGCGAAGGCGTGCTGGGCACGGTGCGCGCCGGCGCCCAGGCCGACCTGATCGTGGTCGACGGCAACCCGCTGCAAGACATCACGCTGCTCACCGGCCAGGGCGAGCACCTGTCGCTGGTGATGCAGGCCGGCCACATCCACCGCAGCCGCGCGTAATTCCTGCCCGCCGGGACAATCTCGATCCCGCTCCCGGCGGGCATGCTTTTCGCTCTAACATCTGGGTATTCCCGAGTCATGTTGGAGCGTCATCCATGCGTATTTCCCCGCTTCCCCCACTGCCTTCGCTGATCGCCTTCGAAGCCGCCATGCGGCACGGCAGCTTCACGCGCGCCGCCGCCGAACTGCACCTCACGCAAAGCGCCGTCAGCCGCCAGATCGCCCAGCTGGAACGCTTCCTCGGCAAGAAGCTGTTCCTGCGCGAGCCGCGCGCGCTGCGCCTGACCGTCAGCGGCCAGCGCTACGCAGAACTGGTGCAGCGCCTCCTGGTCGATTGCGCCGAAGGCACCGAGGACGTGATGAAGCGCAAGGGCCACCAGGAACTGACGGTGGCCTGTTCCTCGGGCGTGGCCGTGCTGTGGCTCACGCCGCGCCTGGCGCGTTTTCGCGCGCTGCACCCGGATTGCCACCTGCGGCTGATCGTCAACGACCGCCTGGCCTTCCTCTCCGAGACCGACTTCGACATGGGCATCTACTTCCTGCGCGACGGCCCGCCGTCGGGCATGGCCGCGCGCCGGCTGTATGACGAGGAAGTGTTCCCGGTGTGCTCGCCCGCGTACCTGGCCGGACGCAGCCTGGCGCCCAAGGACTTGCAGGACGAGACGCTGCTGTTGCTGGAGGACGGCCAGCGCCAGTGGATGTCGTGGCAGAACTGGCTGGCCCACAACGGCTTGCCGGAGACGCGCATCGAACACCAGATCCTCTCCAACCAGTACCCGATCCTGCTGCAGCTGGCCATGGAAGGGCACGGCATCGTGCTGGCCTGGCGCCATATGATCGACGCCTGCATGCGCGCCGGGCTGCTGGTGCGCGCCTGTCCGGCCAGCGCCAGCCTGGGCGGCGGCTACTACGCGGTGTGGCCGCGCGACCGCATCGAGCACGCCGCCGCGCGCAGCTTTCGCAACTGGCTGGTGGCCGAGAGCGAGATGCCGGATGCGCCGGCATAACGGCGCCGATGCGGCGCATGCCGATACAATGTCCGTTTTGCAGACGGACCAGGCAGATGACGCAAACCAAGCCCTACAAGATTCCGGAATCGGTGCTGGTGGTGATCCACACCGCCCAGCGCGAGGTGCTGTTGATCGAGCGCGCCGACAAGCCCGGTTTCTGGCAATCGGTGACCGGCTCCAAGGATACGCCGGAAGAAGACCTGTCGGAGACCGCCCGACGCGAAGTACAGGAAGAGACCGGCATTCTGGTGCGCGCCCCCGGCGTAGAATCGGGACATGGCGAGGGAAGGCGGCTGCCGGCCGAGAACTTGCGCGACTGGCAACTTTCCAACATCTATGAGATCTACCCCGTCTGGCGGCACCGCTACGCCCCGGGCGTGACGAAGAACACCGAGCACGTCTTCGGCCTGCTGGTGCCGCGCGACATCCCGATCACGCTGGCGCCGCGCGAGCATACGCGCCATGAATGGCTGCCCTTGCGCGAGGCGGCGGATCGCTGCTTCTCGCCCTCCAACGCGGAGGCGATCCTGCAGCTGCCGAGCTACATGCAGGCGTAGGGCGGGCGCCGGAAGAACAGAAGAAAGGTTGCACAGATGAAGCTGCGCGTGGCGACATACAACATCCACAAGGGCGTGACCTCGTTCGGCGGGCGGCCGCGCATCCTGGCGTTGAAGCAGGCGCTGGCCCAGCTCGACGCCGACATCCTGTTCCTGCAGGAAGTGCAGGGCCGGCACGACCTCAACGCCCTGCGCCACGCTTCCAACTGGCCGCAGCAGGGCCAGCACGAATACCTGGCCGGCGAGACCCACCATGCCGCCTACGGCATGAACGCGGTGTACGACCACGGGCACCACGGCAACGCGCTGATCTCGCGCTTCGAGATCGCCTCCTTCCGCAACCAGGACGTCTCCGACCACGCCTACGAGTCGCGCGGCATCCTGCACTGCGTGGTCCCGCTGGACGGCGCCGAGGTGCATTGCTACGTGATCCACCTGGGCCTGTTCGCGGGCGGCAGGCGGC
This sequence comes from Herbaspirillum sp. WKF16, assembly GCF_028993615.1. Taxonomy (NCBI): domain Bacteria; kingdom Pseudomonadati; phylum Pseudomonadota; class Betaproteobacteria; order Burkholderiales; family Oxalobacteraceae; genus Herbaspirillum; species Herbaspirillum sp. WKF16. The sequence continues at coordinate 250,283 of NZ_CP118632.1, forward strand.
GCCAGATCGAGGCGCTCATCGAGGCGGTGCGCAGTTCCTCGCCGCCGGACGCGCCGCTGATCATCGCCGGCGATTTCAACGACTGGACCAACCAGCTCAGCAAGACGCTCTACCAGAGCATCGGCGTGGTCGAGGTGTTCGACCAGCCGCTGGCCAAGGCCAAGGGCGTGATGAACGGCCTGCGCCGCATGGGCGGGCTGTCGGCGCCGATCCGCCCGGCCCGCACCTTCCCGGCGATGATGCCGTGGCTGCGGCTGGACCGCATCTACCTGCGCGGCTTCAAGGTCGACACCGCCCAGGTCCTGAGCGACGGCCCGTGGGCCCGCCTGTCCGACCACGCGCCCATCGTCAGCGAACTGCAGCTGGCGTAGACTGCGCCTGCCCGCGGTTCGCGTCGCCGGCACATCCCGACTGCCCCATAACACCAGAAAAAGTCCTGCATGCGCCATGTCAACTTCACCGACGGCAACGAGATCGCGCTGCTGCACAGCGGCGCCGGCTTCTATCCGGCCCTGATTGCCGCGCTCGATGCGGCGCGCGTCGAGATCTACCTGGAGACCTACATCTTCGCCATCGACGACACCGGCATCCTGGTGCGCGACGCGCTGCAGCGCGCCGCCGCGCGCGGGGTGGTGGTGTACGTGATCAACGACTGGCTGGGCACCGGCCGCGTGCAGACCAGGCAGCTCAAGCAGACGCTGGGCGCGGCCGGCGTGCAGCACCGCGCCTTCAACCCCTGGTTCCGGCGCGGCGTGGCGCGCAGCCACCGCAAGCTGTGCGTGGTGGATCGCCAGGTGGCCTTCGTCGGCGGCCTCAACATCAACGACGATTTCATTTCCGACAGCGGCCATGCAATCCCGCTGCCGGCGCCGCGCTGGGACTTTGCCGTGCGCATCACCGGCGCGCTGGTGCACGAGATCTACCGCGAGATGGAAGCGCAGTGGCTGCGCGTGGGTCACATGAAGATCAAGGCGCGCTGGGAGAATTTCAAACGCCTGCGCCACGGCTCGCCGATGCCGGTGCACGGCCAGACCCAGGCCGGGCTGGTGGTGCGCGACAACTTTCGCAACCGCCGCACCATCCAGCGCGCCTACCTGCAGGCGCTGGGACGCGCGCGCGAGAGCGCCTTCCTCGCCAACCCGTATTTCGCGCCCGGGCGCAAGATGCGGCGCGCGCTGGAAGAAGCCGCATTGCGCGGCGTGAAGGTGACGCTGCTGCTGGGCGTGGGCCAGTTCACCATGCAGGACGCGGTAGCGCATCACTTCTATCCCAAGCTCTTGCGCGCCGGCGTGCGCATCGTCGAATACACCAAGACCCAGCTGCACGCCAAGGTCGCGGTGGTGGACGACAAGTGGTCCACGGTCGGATCCAGCAACTACGACGGCCTGTCGCTGTTCGTGAACCAGGAGGCCAACGTGGTGGTCGAGGACCAGGCCTTCTCGCAATACCTGCGCGAGGAGATCGAGGCCGGCGCGGCCGGCGGGCGGGTGGTGCACCTGTCCGATTTCCAGCATGTGCCGTGGTACCGGCGCGCCGCCTACGGCGCGGCGTTCCTGCTCTACCGCACGGTCATCCACGTCATCACGCTGGGCCAGGACGCCTGAGGGAAATGTCGCCGCGTTGGCGGCAGATGTAAGCAGTTGGCGCAGGATCGAGGCGCCCGCAATTCTGCCCCGGCAGCGCCGCCGTACCGAAAATCCACCGTATCGCATTCGATGATGAAATGGACTAAGATGGCCGTCCGGGTTTCCGATGGAAGACCGCAGAGGGTCTTCCTGCCAATTCAATCAAGGAGCGAGTTATGGATGATGTCGTCATTGTCGCAGCACAGAGAACTGCCATCGGCAAATTTGGCGGTTCCCTGTCGAAGATCGCCGCGGCCGATCTCGGTGCGCAAGTCATCAAGGCCCTGCTGGCCAAGACGGGCATCAAGCCGGAAGCCATCAGCGAAGTCATCCTCGGCCAGGTGCTGACGGCGGGCGTGGGCCAGAACCCCGCGCGCCAGGCCGTGATCAAGTCCGGCCTGCCCGACATGGTGCCGGCCTTCGTGGTCGGCAAGGTCTGCGGCAGCGGCCTGAAGGCGGTGCAGCTGGCGGCCCAGGCCATCAAGTGCGGCGACGCCCAGATCGTCATCGCCGGCGGCCAGGAGAACATGAGCGCCTCGCCGCACGTGCTCAACAATTCGCGCGACGGCTTCCGCATGGGCGACGCCAAGCTGACCGACACCATGATCGTCGACGGCCTGTGGGACGTCTACAACCAGTACCACATGGGCATCACCGCCGAGAACGTGGCCAAGAAGTTCGAGATCTCGCGCGAGGAGCAGGATGCCTTCGCCGCCGCCTCGCAGAACAAGGCCGAAGCCGCGCAGAAGGCCGGCAAGTTCAAGGATGAGATCGTCCCCATCGAGATCAAGGGCAAGAAGGAAACCGTGGTGTTCGACACCGACGAGTTCGTCAAGCACGGCGTCACCGCCGAAGCGCTGGGCACGCTGCGCCCGGCCTTCGACAAGGCCGGCTCGGTGACCGCCGGCAACGCCTCCGGCATCAACGACGGCGCCGCCGCGGTGGTGGTGACTTCGGCCAAGCTGGCCGCCGAGCTGGGCCTGCCGGTGCTGGCCAGGATCAAGTCCTACTCCTCGGCCGGCCTGGATCCCAGCATCATGGGCATGGGCCCGGTGCCGGCGTCGCAGCTGACCTTGAAGAAGGCCGGCTGGACCCCGCAAGACCTCGACCTGATGGAAATCAACGAAGCCTTCGCGGCCCAGGCCATCGCGGTCAACAAGCAGATGGGCTGGGACACCAGCAAGATCAACGTCAACGGCGGCGCGATCGCGCTGGGCCACCCGATCGGCGCCTCCGGCTGCCGTGTGCTGGTGACCCTGCTGCACGAAATGGTCCGCCGCGACGCCAAGCGCGGCCTGGCCAGCCTGTGTATCGGCGGCGGCATGGGCGTGGCGCTGGCGGTGGAGCGCTGATCGCCTGTTGCGCCATGATGCAATGAAGAACGCCGGCGTTTGCCGGCGTTTTTTCTTGGCTGTAAAAATTCTGCCATCCCGGCAGAAACCTCGGTCATCCCGGCGCAGGCCGGGATCCCGTGTCGTTAGTGGCGCCCGTCCCGCCGACGAGCGCAGCACGCATCACGCCGCGAATCCGTACAATCAATTCTTCACCAACAGCAGCAGAACCACCATGGACACCACCCGCATCGACAAATGGTGCTGGGCCGCGCGCTTCTTCAAGACGCGCTCGCTGGCCACCGACGCGATCGACCGCGGCCGCGTCAAGCTCAACGGCGACGCCACCAAGCCCTCGCACAACGTGCGGGTCGGCGATCGCCTCAAGATCGACAACGGCGCCACCGAATGGGAAGTGCTGGTGACCGGCATCGCCGACAAGCGCGGCTCGGCGGCCATCGCCGCCACGCTCTACAGCGAGACCGAGGACAGCGTGCGCCGGCGCGACGCCGAGGCCGAGCGTCATCGCCTGTTCCGCGAGCCATCGTCCGAGATCAAGGGCCGCCCGACCAAGCGCGACCGCCGCCTGCTCGACCGCTCCTCTTCCTGAGCGCTGCAGCGCCCCGGCGCCTCGTTGTAAGATGGCGGGAGATTTCCCCGGCCCGTCTTTTCCCCTTCGAAGGTGCAGATGTCCCAGGCAGTCCTGTTCCAGCCGCCGATCCGCAAGGAATGCCCGCCAGGCGCGTGCGCCTGCGAGCGCGAACAGCTGTTGGACCGGCTCGGCTCCGACGCTGCGCGTATCCTGTTGCTCACGCGCGAGGAAGAGAAGCGCCTGATCGAGCGCATCGGCCGCATCGCATCGTATGAAGAACTGCTGCACGTGGGCAGGCTGCTGCAGAAGAACCTCGGCATCGTGCTGCAGATCAGCCCCTCCGCGGTCGAGGTGCGCACCGTGCGCGGCCTGCAGATCCGGCTGGCCGACCAGCCCGGCCTGTGCAAGAAGACCCGGGAGACCATCCCGGCGGCGATCCGCAAGTGCCTGGAAAACCATCCCGCCATCGTCTACGCCATCCTCGACGCCCACGACCTGCTGGGCCCTGCCGCCGCTCCCGCGACATCGGCGCCGGCCGCGCCGCCGCCCGTGAATTCCACCCTGCCGCTTGCCTGAGGGCAAGCTTCGCACCCTTGCGCCGTCCGCCGATTTTTTGTTTGACTTTTGCGGCGCGATGAATAATAGTACGATCGTTCGAATAAGTTCTGGGAACAGTTAGACGTTCGCAGAAAAGCAGCCCCGGCACAAGAGGGCCTGCTTGTCCGGACCGACCCCGCCGTCGGCCAATGCGGCGGATACCAAAGAGACAACGATGACAGAGACAAGCAAGGCGGCTGGCGCCGCCCGCCCCAAATTCCTGCGCAAAGGCGAACAGACCCGCGCCGCCATCCTGGATGTGGCGCTGGAACTGGCCAGCCGCGACGGCCTGGAAGGGCTCACCATCGGCCTGCTGGCCGAGAAGATGAAGATGAGCAAGTCCGGCGTGTTCGCCCATTTCGGCTCGCGCGAGGACCTGCAGATCGAGGTCGTGCGGCTCTACCACACCCGCTTCGAGCAGGACGTGTTCTATCCCTCCATCAAGGAGCCGCGCGGCCTGCCGCGCCTGGAGGCGATGTTCGCGCGCTGGGTCAAGCAGGTGACCGTGGAAATCGCGCTGGGCTGCATCTACATCAGCGGCGCGGTGGAATACGACGACCGTCCCGGCGCCATCCGCGACCACCTGGTGGCCATGGTGCAGGCCTGGCGCGATGCGCTGGAGCGTTGCATCAAGCAGGCCATGGAAGCCGGCCACATGCGCGCCGACATCGATGTGGGCCAGATGGTCTTCGAGATGTACGGCCTGATCCTGGCGCTGCACCACGACGCCCGCTTCCTGCACATCCCGGGCAGCGTCGAGCGCGCCGAAGCCAGCTTCCGCCGCCTGATCGAGAGCTACCGCCCGCAGGGCAGCGACAGCGCAGGCGCCCCCAAGAATTCCAAATCCGCTGCAAAGAAAGCAGCGTAACCCGTCCCGGAGACATTCATGCCCCAATACAACGCACCCCTGCGCGACATGCAATTCGTGCTGCACGAACTGCTCAAGGTCGAAGACGTGTTCAAGGACCTGCCGCCGCACGCGGAGACCAACCGCGAGCTGATCGACCAGGTGCTGGAGGAGGGCGGCAAGTTCACCTCGCAGGTGCTGTTCCCGCTGAACCACTCGGGCGACCGCGAGGGTTGCCACTTCGACCGCGAGACCAAGGCCGTGACCACGCCCAAGGGCTTCAAGGAAGCCTACAAGCAATACGTCGAAGCCGGCTGGGCGGCGCTGTCCTGCGATACCGAGTTCGGCGGCCAGGGCCTGCCGCTGACCCTGAACAATTCGTTCTACGAAATGCTCAACTCGTCCAACCAGGCCTGGACCATGTACCCCGGCCTGTCGCACGGCGCCTATGAGTGCCTGCACGCGCACGGCTCCGACGAGCAGAAGGCGCTGTACCTGCCCAAGCTGGTCTCGGGCGAATGGACCGGCACCATGTGCCTGACCGAGGCGCACTGCGGCACCGACCTGGGCCTGCTGCGCAGCAAGGCCGAGCCTCAGGCCGACGGCTCCTACAAGATCACCGGCAACAAGATCTTCATCTCGGCCGGCGAAAACGACGTCTCCGAGAACATCGTGCACCTGGTGCTGGCGCGCCTGCCGGATGCGCCGCAAGGCTCCAAGGGCATCTCGCTGTTCATCGTGCCCAAGTTCCTGCCCCAGGCCGACGGCTCGCTGGGCGCGCGCAACCCGATCTTCTGCGGCGCCATCGAAGAGAAGATGGGCATCCACGGCAACGCTACTTGCCAGATGAACCTGGACGGCGCCACCGGCTGGCTGATCGGCCAGCCGCACAAGGGCCTGCAGGCGATGTTCGTGTTCATGAACGCGGCCCGCCTGGGCGTGGGCATGCAAGGCCTGGGCCTGACCGAAGTGGCCTACCAGAATGCGCTGGTGTATGCCAAGGACCGCTTGCAGATGCGCAGCCTGTCCGGCATCAAGGCCGCCGACAAGCCGGCCGACCCGATCATCGTGCACCCCGACGTGCGCCGCATGCTGCTCACCGCCAAGGCCTACGCCGAGGGCGGCCGCGCCTTCACCTCCTACATCGCGCTGGAGCTGGACAAGGAACTGTCCCACCCGGACGAGGAAGTGCGCAAGGACTCGGCCGACATCGTGGCCCTGCTGACCCCGGTGGTGAAGGCCTTCCTCACCGACAACGCCTGGACCGCCACCTCCGAGTGCCTGCAGGTCTACGGCGGCCACGGCTACATCTCCGAATGGGGCATGGAGCAGTACGTGCGCGACGCCCGCATCAACATGATCTACGAAGGCACCAACACCATCCAGTCGCTCGACCTGCTGGGCCGCAAGATCCTGATGGACAACGGCGCCAAGCTGAAGAAGTTCGGCGCGCTGATCCAGGCCTTCGTGGAAGAGCACGGCACCGATGAAGCCATGTCCGAGTTCGTCTCGCCGCTGGCCGACATCGGCGACAAGGTCAGCAAGCTGACCATGGAGATCGGCATGAAGTCCTTCGCCAACCAGGACGAGGCCGGCGCCGCCGCCGTGCCCTACCTGCGCGTGGTGGGCCATCTGGTGTTCTCCTACCTGTTCGCCCGCATGGCCAAGATCGCGCTGGAAAAGCAGGACTCCGGCGATACGTTCTACACCGCCAAGCTGGCCACCGCGCGCTTCTATTTCGCGCGCCTGCTGCCGGAAACCGCGATGCTGATCCGCCAGGCGCGTTCCGGCTCGGCCAACCTGATGGCGCTGGACGCCGACCTGTTCTGAAGCGGGGCGGGATGCCGGCCACGGCCGAAGTCCCGCCTCGTTGATCTGCCGCAATAAGGCCGGACATGGCGTCACGCCCATGTCACCCCGGCACGGCATGCTGTAAAAAGGGCCGCGGAGGCGTACAGTAGCGCAACGCCATCCGCCGGCACTTGCCTTGCTCTGTCCCGAATTCACATTTGAAGCATCAGCAAAAAAGGAGACTTGCGTGTCCAATTTCATCGTCAAAAAAGTGGCCGTGCTCGGCGCCGGCGTCATGGGCGCCCAGATTGCCGCCCACTGCATCAACGCCCGCGTGCCGGTCGTGCTGTTCGACCTGCCGGCCAAGGAAGGCCCCAAGAACGGCATCGTGCTGCGCGCCATCGAGAACCTCAAGAAGCTCAGCCCGGCGCCGCTGGGCAACAAGGACGACGCCGCCCTGATCGAAGTCGGCAACTACGAGGACGACCTGGCCAAGCTGGCCGGCTGCGACCTCATCATCGAAGCCATCGCCGAGCGCATGGACTGGAAGCACGACCTGTACAAGAAGGTCGCGCCGCACATCGGCGCCAACACCATCTTCGCCTCCAACACCTCCGGCCTGTCGATCAACGCGCTGTCCGACGGTTTCGACGCCGAACTGAAGGCGCGCTTCTGCGGCGTGCACTTCTTCAACCCGCCGCGCTACATGCACCTGGTCGAGCTGATCCCGACCAGGTCCACCCAGCCCGACATCCTGGACAAGCTCGAAGCCTTCCTCACCACCACCCTGGGCAAGGGCGTGGTGCGCGCCTTCGACACCCCGAACTTCGTGGCCAACCGCGTCGGCGTGTTCGGCATCCTGGCCACCGTCATCGAAGCCGAGAAGTACGGCCTCTCGGTGGACGTGGTCGACGACCTGACCGGCGCCAAGCTGGGCCGCGCCAAGTCCGGCACCTTCCGCACCGCCGACGTGGTGGGCCTGGACACCATGGGCCACGTCATCAAGACCATGCAGGACAATTTGAAGGACGACCCGTTCTTCTCGTCCTACGCCACCCCGCCGCTGCTGGCCAAGCTGGTCGAGCAGGGCGCGCTGGGCCAGAAGAGCGGCGCCGGCTTCTACAAGAAGGTGGGCAAGGATATCCTGCGCATCGACCCGGCCAAGGGTGACTACGTGCCCGGCGGCGGCAAGGCCGACGACATCATCGCCCGCATCCTCAAGGAAAAGGATCCGGTCAAGCGCATGAAGGCGCTGCATGACTCGACCAACCCGCAAGGCCAGTTCCTGTGGGCCATCTTCCGCGACGCCTTCCACTACATCGCGGTGCACCTGGAGTCGGTCGCCGACAACGCGCGCGACCTCGACTTCGCCATGCGCTGGGGCTTCGGCTGGAGCGTCGGTCCCTTCGAGACCTGGCAAGCCGCCGGCTGGAAGCAGATCGCAGAGTGGGTCAAGGAAGACATCGACGCCGGCCGCGCCTTGTCCAACGCCCCGCTGCCCGCCTGGGTATTCGACGGCCGCGAAGGCGTGCACAGCGCCAAGGGCTCGTACTCGCCCTCGAAGAAGGGCGACGTGGCCCGCTCCGAACTTCCGGTCTACCAGCGCCAGGCCTTCCGCGCGCCGCTGGTGGGCGAAGGCGCGGCCGACGGCAAGAGCGCCGGCACCACCTTCTTCGAAGACGAATCGGTGCGCGTCTGGCACCAGGACGACGAGGTGCTGATCCTGTCGTTCAAGACCAAGATGCACGTCATCGGCCAAGGCGTGATCGACGGCATGAACAAGGCCGTCGATGAAGCCGAGAAGAACTTCAAGGGCCTGGTGATCTGGCATCCGGACGCGGCCGAAGGCGGCGCGTTCTCGGCCGGCGCCGACCTGCAGTCGATGCTGCCGCTGTTCATGTCGGGCGGCGTCAAGGCCATCGAGCCGGTGGTGCACCAGCTGCAGCAGGCGCACCAGCGCCTGAAGTATGCCAACGTGCCGGTGATCGCCGCGGTGGCCGGCCTGGCCCTGGGCGGCGGCTGCGAGCTGCTGCTGCACGCAGCCAAGCGGGTGGTCTCGATCGAGTCCTACATCGGCCTGGTGGAAGTGGGCGTGGGCCTGATCCCGGCCGGCGGCGGCCTGAAGGAAGCGGCGGTGCGCGCAGCCAAGGAAGCCCGTGGTAACGACATCCTGCAATTCCTGAAGGACTACATGCTGGCCGCGGCCACCGCCAACGTCTCCAAGTCGGCGCTGGAAGCCCGGAAGCTGGGCTACCTCAAGGACAACGACGTGGTCGTCTTCAACCCCTACGAACTGCTGCACGTGGCCAAGGTCGAGGCGCGCGCGCTGTTCGACGCCGGCTACCGCGCGCCGCTGCCGCCGCAAGTGCCGGTGGTGGGCCGCAACGGCCTGGCCACCATCATGGCGCAGTTGGTCAACATGCGCGACGGCGGCTTCATCTCGGCGCACGACTACAAGCTGGGCAAGATGATCGCCGAGACCGTGGCCGGCGGCGAAGTGGAAGAGGGCAGCATCGTCAACGAACAGTGGCTGCTCGATATCGAGCGCAAGTTCTTCATGGAGTTGCTGAACAACCCCAAGACCCAGGAGCGCATCATGGGCATGATGCAAACGGGTAAGCCGGTTCGCAATTAAGAAAGCCCATCCCCACCCCACCCTCCCCTGAAGGGGAGGGAGCGTTCAAGGAGATCTGGAATGCGTCTGCAAGAAAAGAATTCCCCCTCCCCTTCAAGGGGAGGGCCGGGGCGGGGATGGGCTTAAATGCAAGGGCAAACGAAGGCTTTCACGCAACTCGCAGCAAAGGAATTGCGCAAGACGATGACCGATGCCGAACGCAAGTTATGGCATCGGCTGCGTGGCCAGCAACTTGACGTGAAGTTTCGCCGCCAGCATCCCTTTGAGAATGCAGTACTGGATTTTGTTTGCCTTGAACGACGCCTGGTGATTGAAGTAGACGGTTCGCAACATCTCGATAACGAGCAAGACGAGAAACGGACCGCGCAATTGCATCAGGCAGGCTTCACGGTTCTGCGCTTTTGGAATAACGAAGTATTGAATGAGACGGATGAGGTCGTTCAGGCAATCTGGAATGCCTTGAACCCATCCCCACCCCAGCCCTCCCCTTGAAGGGGAGGGAGTCCAAGGAGATTTGACATGAGCAAACAACTGCAAGACGCCTACATCGTCGCCGCCACCCGCACCCCGATCGGCAAGGCCCCGCGCGGCATGTTCAAGAACACGCGCCCGGACGACCTGCTGGTGCGCGCCATCCAGTCGGCCGTGGCGCAAGTGCCCGGCCTGGATCCGAAGCTGATCGAGGACGCCATCGTCGGCTGCTCCTTCCCCGAAGGCGCGCAGGGCCTGAACATGGCGCGCAACGCCGTGCTGCTGGCCGGCCTGCCCAACACCATCGGCGGCGTCACCATCAACCGCTATTGCGCCTCGGGCATCACCGCCATCGCCATGGCGGCCGACCGCATCCGCGTCGGTGAAGCCGACGTCATGATCGCCGCCGGCGCCGAGTCGATGTCGATGGTGCCGATGATGGGCTTCCATCCCTCCATCAACATCAACGCCTTCAAGGACGAGAACGTGGGCATGGCCTACGGCATGGGCCTGACCGCCGAGAAGGTGGCGCAGCAGTGGAAGGTCTCGCGCGAAGCGCAGGATGAGTTCGCCCTGGCCTCGCACCAGAAGGCGATCGCCGCCCAGCAGGCCGGCGAGTTCAACGACGAGATGACGCCCTTCGAGATCGTCGAGCGCTTCCCCAACCTGGGCAGCGGCGAGATCGACATCAAGACCCGCACCGTGAGCCTGGACGAAGGCCCGCGCGCCGACTCCAGCATCGCCGCGCTGACCAAGTTGAAGCCGGTGTTTGCGGCCAAGGGCAGCGTCACCGCCGGCAACAGCTCGCAGACCTCGGACGGCGCCGGCGCGCTGATCATCGTTTCCGAAAAGATCCTCAAGCAATTCAACCTGACGCCGCTGGCGCGCTTCGTCTCCTTCGCGGTGCGCGGCGTGCCGCCGGAGATCATGGGCATCGGCCCCAAGGAAGCGATTCCCGCGGCGCTCAAGGCCGGTGGTTTGACCCAGGACCAGATCGACTGGATCGAGCTCAACGAAGCCTTCGCCGCACAGGCGCTGGCCGTGATCGGCGACCTCGGCCTGGATCCGGCCAAGGTCAACCCGATGGGCGGCGCTATCGCGCTGGGCCACCCGCTGGGCGCCACCGGCGCCATCCGCGCAGCTACCACCATCCATGCGCTGCGCCGCAAGAACCTGAAGTACGGCATGGTGACCATGTGCGTGGGCACCGGCATGGGCGCGGCAGGCATCTTCGAGCGCGTGTAAGCGTCGCCGGAGCAAGCACTCTCAAAGCCGCACCGCTCACGCCGTGCGGCTTTTTTTCGCTATCGATGAACAACAAAGACACAGCAGGAGACCCATGGATATCCAACTGAGCAAGGACAACGGCATCCTCACGATCCACTTCGACCGCGAGGCCAAGAAGAACGCGCTGACCGCCGCCATGTACCAGCAACTGGCCGACGCGCTCAAGGATGCCGAGGCCGACAGCGCGGTGCGCGCCATCCTCTTCACCGGCAAGGCCCAGGCCTTCTCGGCCGGCAACGACCTGGAAGACTTCCTGAAGAACCCGCCCAACAGCAAGGACGCGCCGGTGTTCCAGTTCCTGTGGCAGATCAGCCATGCGGCCAAGCCCATCGTGGCCGCCGTCGCCGGCGTGGCGGTCGGCATCGGCACCACGCTGCTGCTGCACTGCGACCTGGTCTACGCTGCCGACAATGCCAGGTTCTCGATGCCGTTCACCCAGCTGGGCCTGTGTCCGGAAGCGGCGTCCTCGCTGCTGTTGCCGCATGTGGCCGGCTACCAGCGCGCCGCCGAGAAGCTGCTGCTGGGCGAGGCCTTCGGCCCCGACGAGGCGCTGCAGATGGGCATAGTGAACCGCGTGGTCGCGCCGGAGGAGCTGCTGCCGCTGGCGCAGAAGCAGGCGGCCAGGCTGGCCGCGTTGCCGGCGGCGTCGGTGCGCGTCACCAAGCAGTTGATGAAGAAGAACCGCGTCGCCGCCACCGAGCAGCAGATGGCCGCCGAGATCGAGCACTTCGCGCAGATGCTGACGGCGCCGGAAGCCAAGGAGGCGTTCACCGCCTTCTTCGAGAAGCGCAAGCCGGACTTCAGCAAGTTCGCCTGAGCCCGGCGGACCGGTGCGGCCGTCTTAGGCGGACGCCCGCGCCGACCAGAATTGCCGGTCCAGTTCAAATGACTCGCGCAGCCATTGCGCGAACATGTCCACCTTGGCATCGCCCGCGCGCTCCTGCGGCCAGGCCAGCCAGTAGGCCTGCGCCAGCGGCGCGGATGGCGGCAGCGGCGCGACCAGCAGCCCTTGCCGCAAGGCCAGCGACACCAGCGAGGCGCGCGCCAGGGTGACGCCTTGCCCGGACACGGCGGCGTCGATGGCGGCGCTCTCATGGTTGAAGACGATCCCCGCCGCGGCCGGCGCGGCCCGCCCCTGCGCTGCGAACCAGGCGGCCCAGGCGTCGCGCCCATCCACATGCAACAGCGGCAGCGCCGCCAGTTCGCCCGGCGTCGCCGGCACGGCCAGCGACGGCGCGCACACCGGCAACAGGAACTCGTCGCCCAGGCGCAGGCATTCCAGCCCCGGCCACGGCCCCAGGCCGTAGCGCACGGCGACGTCGATGTCGTCGCGGATGAAGTTGGCGTGGCGCTCGCTTTGCTCCAGCCGCAGTTCGAGCCCGGGATGCCGCGCGGCAAAGCCGCCCAGGCGCGGCGCCAGCCATTTGGCGGCGAAATTGGGCGAGGCCGAAATGGCCAGCCGCGGCCGGCCCTCCGGCTGCAGCAACTGGGCGGTGGCGCGTTCGATGCGGTCGAAGGCATCGCGCACCGCCTCGATGTATTGCTGCCCCGCCCGGGTCAGGCGCAGCTGGTTGGCCTGGCGCTCGAACAGCGGCAAGCCGAGTTCCTCCTCAAGCGCCTTGACCTGGTGGCTGACGGCGCCCTGGGTGACGTGCAGCTCCTGCGCGGCCAGCGTGAAGCTGCAGTGCCGCGCGGACGCCTCGAATGCGCGCAGGGCGTTGAGTGAAGGGAGTTTGCGGGCGGCCATGGCGATCCGGACGGGTATGAGGAGGATTGGGGCTAGCCTGAGAAACGATGCTTTGCGGTGCAGGACCGGGAAAAATTATTATAGATCGCTTCCGCGACATCCCCGTCCATCCACAAGGAACACCATCATGAACCTGGAACAACGCCTCGCCGAACTCGCCATCGTCCTGCCGGCCTCGGCCGCCCCCGGCGCCCAATACGCAACCGGCGTGGCGCATCGCGGGCTGGCCTGGATCAGCGGCCAGCTGCCGCGCGAGGGCGAGCGCGTGCTGGTGCCGGGCAAGCTGGGGCAGGACGTCTCGGTCGAACAGGCCCAGGAGGGCGCGCGCATCGCCCTCATCCGCGCGCTGGCGGCGCTGCAAGACACGGTGGGCGACCTCACCCGCATCGACCGCATCCTGAGGCTCAACGTCTACGTCAACAGCACCGGCGAATTCAGCCAGCAGAGCGCCGTGGCCGATGGCGCCTCGGCGCTGATCTACCAGTTGTTCGGCCCGGAACTCGGGCGCCACGCGCGCACCAGCGTGGGCGTCGCCCAGTTGCCGCGCAACGCCTGCGTCGAGCTCGACATCGTGGCGGCGCTGGAGGATTAAAATCCCATCTTCGGGACACAGGAGGCAGGCATGGCATACGGTGAACATCACTATCGCGTCGAGGTGGAATGGACCGGCAACCGGGGTGGCGGCACCTCGGGTTATCGCGATTACGGCCGCGAGCATGTCATCCGTTCGGAGGGCAAGCCCGACATCGCCGGCTCGGCCGACGCCGCCTTCCTGGGCGACGCCGCGCGCTGGAATCCGGAGGATCTGATGGTGGCTGCGGCCAGCGCCTGCCACAAGCTGTGGTACCTGCACCTGTGCGCGGATGCCGGCATCCATGTGCTGGCCTATGCCGACCAGGCCTGCGGCGCCATGGTCGACCGGCCGGGCGACGGGCGCTTTACCGGGATCGTGCTGCGCCCGCGCGTGACCATCCGCGCCGGCGACGACAGCGAGCTGGCGCTGCGGCTGCACCACGGCGCGCATGCGCAGTGCTATATCGCGAACTCGGTGAATTTCCCGATCCGCTGCGAAGCCGAGATCGTCGCCGCTCCCGGCTGAGGCCTGCGCCGGTTGGCCCCAGGAACTACAATAAGGCTCCTGATGCGGCGCATCCCGCGCCCGGCCAACCGACGACAAGGCGACATCGATGACACCCCGGGCCACCGGCCTCAGCTTCGCGCTTTCCGCCATCTTCATCTTCGCCATGCAGGACGGCATCTCCAGGCACCTGGGCGGCGCCTATCCTCCGGTCTTCATCGCAATGATCCGTTTCTGGGTATTCGCCGGCTTCGCGCTGGTGCTGGCCAGCCGTTCCTCGGTCGGCTTGCGGGCGACGGCGGCAGCCAGGCGGCGTGGATTGCAGATCGCCCGCGGCGTGCTGCTGGCCACGCAGATCGTGGTCTCCATCCTGTCGTTTTCCAAGGTGGGACTGGCCGCCACCCATTCGCTGTACGCCGGCACGCCGCTGGTCGTGGCTTGCCTGTCGATGCCTTTCCTGGGCGAGAAGGTGGGTTGGGAACGCTGGGCTGCGACCGGCATCGGCTTCATCGGCATCCTGCTGATCGTCAATCCGCTGCACGCGTCCTTCGACGCGAAGATCGCGCTGCCGGTGTTCGGGATGATGCTCTTCGCCGCGTATTCGGTCATGACCCGGCTGGCCAGCCGCACCGATTCTCCCGGCACGGCCTTTCTCTACACCGGCGTGGCCGGCGCCGTGGCCATCAGCGTGGTGGGCCCGTTCTACTGGACCAACCTGACCCTGGGCGACTGGTTCTGGATGCTGGTGCTGTGCGTGAGCAGCACCTGCGGGCACTACCTGCTGATCCGCTCGCTGGCCTATCTCGACGCGGTGGTGGTGCAGCCGATGTACTACATCCAGACCGTGCTGGTGTGCATGATCGGCGTGTTCGTGTTCGACGAGGTGCTGACCGCCAACATGGTCGCCGGCTGCGCCATCGTCATCTGCTCCGGCATCTTCATCATCTGGCGCGAAGCCCGGGGCGGCCGCGCGGCGGCGCCGGCCGTCGATCCGGCCGGGACGGCCTGAGCGCCGCCGGGCGTCTTCAAGGACGCTGGTCCTGCGCGTCGTCGGCCGCAGCGGCCTGCTTGTTGCCGCAGCCGATCCCGCCGCAGGAGCAGACCTCGGCCACCGGCGCCAGCGCCGGCAGTTTCTTGTTGATCAGCGGCAGGTCCTCGCGCAGGGTGCCGTCGGGCAGCACCGCCTGTTCGGCGGACAGCCAGTTTCCTGTGTCGTTGCTCATGTCGATCTCCTTGGGTGGTTGATCGGTCAGCTTGTGCCGATCGGCCGCCGGGCTCGTTGATGCAGCTCAAACGGTTCGCATTTGCGCGCGCAAAGAAAAATGCCGCTGCGGCGGCAGCGGCATTGGCGCGGGAGCGGAACTGGCCTGCGTTCAGGCGTGGGGCTGGTTGCGGCCGTGCTTGCGCAGGTACATCGCCTTGTCGGCCGCCTGCAGCAGCGCGTGGAAATCGCACATCTCGGACGGCGTCACCGTGGCCGCGCCCAGGCTGATCTCGATCTCTGCGTGCGGCCATTTCACCATCGCCACCGCGCGCTTGATGCGTTCGGCCACCTGGTGCGCGCCGACCTCTTCGGTGTCGGGCAGGATCAGCGAGAACTCGTCGCCGCCGTAACGCGCCAGGAAATCGCTGGCGCGCAGCGGCGAACGCAGCACGCGCGCCAGCTGCGTCAGCAGGGCATCGCCGGCCGGGTGGCCGTAGGTATCGTTGTATTGCTTGAAGTAGTCCACGTCCACCATCAGCATCGACAAGGGGCGCGCATTGCGCAAGTGGCGCGTCCACTCCTCGCGCAGGCGCAGGTCGAAGCTGCGGCGGTTGCCGATGCCGGTGAGGCCGTCGGTCAAGGTCTGCTGCTCCAGCTTCTGCATGGTGCGACGGCTTTCCAACTGGGTCTCAAGCTGGCGGCCCAGCTTGATGAAGGCGTCGCGCTGCCGGCTGTCCAGCGTCTTGGTTGCGCGATCCATCACGCATAGCGTGCCCATCACCTCGCCGTTGGCGGCCACCAGCGGCACCGCCGCGTAGAAGCGCACATGCGGCGTGCCGTCGGACAAGGCGCTGCCCGCGAAGCGCGGGTCGGCCTGCAGGTCGGCGATCTCGGTGAGCTCGCGCGGACGGCGCGCGGCGTATTCGCACAGCGAGAAATCCACCGCCGTGCGCGACACGCCGGTCTGGCCGGGGAAGCGCCACCATTGGTTGCGCACGTCGCCGCGGCCCTTGTTCACCGAGACGAAGGGATGCTGCAGGCCGAGGTCGGCATGCAACTGGCTCATCATGCCGATGGAGGTATTGCAGAGGTTGGCGGCCAGCGAGAGGAAGTCGGCCAGCATCGGCTCCAGCCAGGCGTCGGCTTCGCCGCCCATGTTGGCGAGCTGGATCCTGGAGCCGGCAATGCCGCGCGCCTGGGGGGCGGCGCCGGCCTTGTAGGGGTTGTGCAGGTTGCGAATGGTCATGATGGCGCTCAGGCTTCGATAGTTGGTCTTGGTGGGCCGTCTGCGCGCATTTCTGCGCGCGGGAGGGGAGGACGGCTGAGGGTCTGTCGGTGCGCCTGTTTTTTATTTTTCGTGTTTTCACATGCTCACGCTTTGTTGCCCTGCGACACCAAATTAACAGATCGGGTTCCGAAGTAAACCGGTTTAAAACATCCGCTTACAATTTAAACGCCGCTGTAGCAGAAACAATGTCATTCCCATCACAATAACTGACGTTGCCTGATCATCGTGACAATTGGCGTTTTGCTACGCGCCGCGCCGGCGGCCGTTTTCCGTCGTTTTATGGCGACGTCGATGTGTCGCCGGACGGCGACGCATCAAGTGCTTGCCAAGCGCCGAAAGCGAAAATAAACTCTGCCGTTTCGTGTTGTTCCAACGTTTTTGAAAGCAGAGATGTCGACCCAGCCCAAAGCAGGTGCAGTCCTGTTCGCCAAAGATGTAGCCCGTCTCGCCGCGTTCTATGCGCAGGTCCTGGCGGTGGTTCCCAAACATGCCGAAGCGGAGAAGGTCGTGATCGAGGCGCAGGATTTCCTGCTGGTGATCCACGCCATCCCGCCGGCCGTCTCCGCCAACCTGCAAATCGTCTCGCCGCCGGTGCTGCGCGAGAACGTGCCGGTCAAGCTGTTCCTCCCGGTGCGCTCGCTGGCCCAGGCGCGCATCAGCGCGCACGGCCTGGGCGGCGGCCTCAAGCCGGTCGAGGCGGAGTGGGGCGCGGCCGATTTCCGCGCCTGCGACGGCTTCGATCCCGAAGGCAACGTGGTGCAGTTCCGCGAGGCGCAGCCCGCGGCGGCGCTCGCGTCCTGACCCGAGCTTATCCTTCCCTTCCGGCGCGCTCGCGCACGGCACAAAAAAAAGCGGCCCGCGGGCCGCTGTTTGTCCTGGCGCCTGCCCCGTTCAGAGGACCTGCTTGCCGTAGATGTCGCGCTGCATGTCGATCAGCTCCGCGGTGATCTGCACCTGCGTGTCCTCGGGCCAGGCCTGCCCCTTCTGCACCGTGGCCACCAGCAGCTCGGCCACCTGCTTCTTCACTTCCGCCGTGCGCCCGGAGAGGATGGTCAGGCGCATGTGCAGGAAGGCGCGCCTTGCCTGCGGCTGGGTGCCCACCACGTAGTCGTCGAGCTTGATGGCGCGCGCCTTGATCGCGTTCTCGTCGAAGTGGCCGCTGCCGACCAGCGCTTCATTGAGCCTGAGCAGGGTTTGCTTGGTATCGATCTTGAGGTTGTCGGTGTACTCGAAGAAGAGATGGGGCATGTCGGTTCCTGTCGTTGCGGGTGAATGAAAGCTAAATGAAGCGCGGCGCTCAGCCTGCCAGGTATCCGGCGAGCTTGCCGAGGTCGACGTTGCCGCCGCTGATGATCACACCCACGCGCTTGCCCTGCCATTGCGTGCGGTGCTTGCGCGCCGCGGCGAAGGCCAGGCAGCCGGTGGGCTCGACCACCATCTTCATGCGCTCGGCGAAGAAGCGCATGCAGGCCACCAGTTCGTCGTCGCTCACGGTGAGGATGTCGTCCACGTCGCGCCGGATCACGCCGAAGGTGAACTTGCCCAGGTGCTGGGTCTGGGCGCCGTCGGCGATGGTCTTGGGCGTGTCGATGCTGACGATGCTGCCGGCGCGCAGCGATTGCTGGCCATCGTTGCCGGCCTCGGGCTCGACGCCGTAGATCTTGCATTGCGGCGACAGCGCGCGCGCCGCCAGCGCCGCGCCCGACAGCAGCCCGCCGCCGCCCAGGCAGACGAACAGCGCATCCAGCGGGCCGGTCTCCTGTAGCAGTTCCAGCGTGGCCGTGCCCTGGCCGGCGATCACGTGCGGGTGGTCGTAGGGCGGGATCACGGTCATCTGATGCTCGCTGGCCAGGCGCGCGCAGATCTGTTCGCGGTCTTCCTTGTAGCGGTCGTAGGTGACGATGTTGGCGCCGTAGCCGCGGGTGGCGGCGACCTTGGCCGCCGGCGCGTCGAGCGGCATGATGATGGTGGCGGGGATGCCCAGCAGCTGCGCCGCCAGCGCCGTGCCCTGCGCATGGTTGCCGGAGGAGAAGGTGACCACGCCGGCCTTGCGCTGCGCCGCGTCGAACTGCGACAGCGCGTTCATCGCGCCGCGGAACTTGAAGGCGCCCATGCGCTGGAAGTTCTCGGCCTTGAAGAACAGGCTGGCGCCGACCTCGGCGTCGGCGGTGCGCGAACTCAGCACCGGGGTGCGGTGCGCCCAGGGCTTGAGGCGTTCGGCGGCCAGCAGGACGTCGGCGAAGGTGGGCAGCTCGGTGGCGCTGGAGAGGGGGATCATGGCGGGTTCCTTCTGGGTGGAATGAGTCGGCAAAGCGGGCAAGGCGGGCGAGGGGACTCAGTCCCGCTCGTCGTTGTAGACGGTGGCGCGCGACACGCCCAGGTGGGCGGCGACGATCTCCGCCGCGCGCCGCACATCCATGCAGCCCGACTCGCGCAGCTCGCGCATCAGCGCCCGGCGGTCTTCGGCCTTGAGGCTGCGCGGCGCGGTGGAGAGGCGGGTGGCGAACTGGTCGATGCGGCGGCGGATAGCCTCGGCGCCGGCCGGCTCCAGCGTCTCGGCCACGCGCACGCTGCCGTCGATGCCGCCGAACTGGCGCAGCATGCCCTGCAGCGCCCCGAACAGGGTCAGGTCGACGTTCATGCACAGCGCGGCCAGGTACTTGCCGTCGGCGTCCTTGATGCCGATCGAGGTGCTCTTGGCCTGGCGGCCGTCGGGCAGGGTGTTGGCGTAGTTGGTCAGCACCTGCGGGTAGGACTCGTCGGCGATGCGCGCCAGCCCCAGCTCGGTGGTGGCGTCGCCCACCTCGCGCCCGGACAGGTTGTTGTGGATCGCCACGATGGAATGGTCGGCGTCGCGCAGGTCGTGCAGCACTACCTCGCAGAACGGCGCGAAGGTCTCGCCCAGTCCCAGCGCGACCTGCTGCAGCTGCGACATCAGCAGCGCATGGTCGGCGCGGGGAGGCTGGACGGCTTTTTTCTTGCGGGCGGCGGTTTTCATGATTGATACATATTATCTAAAATTAGATTTTGTGTATACTTTCCTGTCATCGCGTTGACATACGCGACTGGCAAGCTGATCCTGCCGTCCTTGCCTGCATCGCCCGAGTCCGACCCTATCATGCGACCGACCGCCGTCTTCTCCCTGCTCCTCGCCTTGCCCGGCATGCTGATCGCCGCCGGCGCCCATGCCGCCAACCCGCACAAGCTGTGGGAAATCGTCAGCCAGGAATGCGTGCCGCACATGCAGGACAAGGGCGACCCCAAGCCTTGCGCCACCGTGGACCTGGAGCGCGGCTTCGTGGTGCTCAAGGACCTGGTCGGTCCGGCGCAATACCTGCTGATGCCCACGCGTCGCCTGGCCGGCATCGAGAGTCCCGAGCTGCTGGCGCCGGATGCGCCCAACTACTGGGGCTATGCCTGGCAGCAGCGCTTCCGCGTGGCGCAGGCGCTGGGCCGGCCGTTGCGCGACGAGCAGCTGGGCCTGGAGGTGAACTCCGCCGCCGGGCGTTCGCAGTTGCACCTGCACATCCACATCGACTGCATGCGGCGCGACGTCGCCGCCAGCCTGGTCGCGCATCGCGAGGATCCGCTGCGGCAATGGATGCCATGGAATTTCGAGGGGAACCGCTACTGGGTGATGCGCCTGCCGGCCGATGCCTTGCACACCGGCGATCCGTTCAAGCTGGCCGCCGCGCGCAGCGCCTTTGCGGCATCGGCCATGGGCACGCAGTCGCTGCTGCTGACCGGCGCCCGCTTCGTGGACGGCGGCGCCGGGTTCTTCCTGGTCAACATGCCGGTCAACTTCGACCTGGGCGAACGCGGCAGCGCCGAGGTATTGATGGATCACGACTGCCGCTGGTAGGCGGCGGGGCGGTCTACGTTCTGCGCTAGCGCGAGGCCAGCTCGCGCGCCAGCGTGTCGAACACCAGGCGCAGCCGCGGCGGCATCGGCCCGCGCTGCGGGCGGTAGAGGTACATCTCCCAGGGCTCCGGCTCGAAGACTTCCATCACCGGCACCAGCTTGCCCTCGGCGATGTCGCGCTCGACCAGGAAGCTGGCGATCTGGCCGACGGCCTGGCCGCTCTTCACGATCAGGTATTCGGTCTCCGAATCGTCGCACAGGAAGCGCGCGCCGGCGGCGTTCATCTGGCGCTCGCGCGAGAACATCCATGGCCACAGGCGACCGGTGTCGCGGTCGAGGATGCCGGTGTGCGGCTGGGCCTGCAACTCCTCGATGCTGTTGGGCCGGCCATGCTTGCGCAGGAATTTCGGGGTCGCCACCGTGTACAGGCGAGCCTTCTCCAGCCTGCGCACCACGAAGCGGTTCTCCCGCAGCACGCCGATGCGGATGCCGATGTCGATCTTGTCCCCCACCACGTCGGCCAGCTGGTCGTTGAAGCGCAGGTCGAAGCGCAGGCCGGGATGCTCGGTGGCCAGCTTTTCGATCAGCGGCAGCAGGTAGCGCCGGCCCAGCACCGAGGGCGCGGCCAGCCTCACCAGCCCGTTCATCGGATCTTCCGGGACCGCCCCGGCGCGCTCGAACAGGCCGTCGAGCTGGTCCAGGCTGGCCCGCGCCCGCTCGGCCAGCGCCTCGCCGTAGGCGGTGATGCGCACCTGGCGCGTATTGCGATGGAACAGCATCTCGCCCTGCAACCGTTCCAGCTCCTTGATGGCGCGGGTGACCGCCTGCGGCGAGATGCCCTGGCGCACGGCGGCTTCCTTGAAGCTGCCGGCATCGGCGGCGGCGCAGAAGATGCGGATCATTTCCAGGCGGTTGAGCATGGCGACGCTTCCTTTCGTTGGAATTCTGAAATCTTATCATTTCCATTGTTTGGCATAGTGCCGGCCGCCATACTTTCCCTGTCGCCGCGATCCGCAAGGCAGGGGCGGACAACAACGGCAACCCACCGAACCCATTGCAAAGGAAATCATCATGAATGCGAACATCAAGGACAAAGTCGTCATCATCACCGGCGCCAGCAGCGGCCTGGGCGAAGCCACCGCGCGCCATCTCGGCGCGCTGGGCGCCAAACTGGTGCTGGGCGCCCGTCGCGCCGACCGCCTGGCCGCGCTGGTGGCCGAGATCGAAGGCGCCGGCGGCGCCGCCATCGCGGTGACCACCGACGTCTCGCGCCGCGAAGACATGGAAGCCCTGGTGGCCCGCGGCGTGGAGCGCTTCGGCCGCGTCGACGTGCTGGTCAACAACGCCGGCACCATGCCGCTGTCGCCGCTGGCCAAGCTCAAGGTCGACGAGTGGGACCGCACCATCGACGTCAACATCAAGGGCGTGCTGTACGGCGTGGCCGCGGTGCTGCCGCGCTTCGCCGCGCAGGGCTCGGGCCATGTGATCAACGTCGCCTCGGTGGCCGGCATCAAGGTGTTCGCCCCCATCGGCACCGTCTACAGCGCCACCAAGTACGCCGTGCGAGCCCTGACCGAAGGCCTGCGCATGGAAGCGCCGGATGGCGTGCGCGCCACCATCATCTCGCCGGGCGCGGTGGCCTCCGAGCTCAAGCACCACAGCTCCGACGCCGACACCGCCGCCGCGGTCCAGGCCTTCTACCAGGCCAATGAGATCCCCGCCGACTCGGTGGCGCGCGCCATCGCCTACGCCATCGAGCAGCCGGCCAATGTCGACATCAACGAGATCGTGCTGCGCCCGGTGGCGCAGGAGTTCTGATTCCGGTTCTTCTTCATCGTCCCGGACGCCGCAGCGGCAGTGATGCCGTTGCGGCGTTTTTTCATTGCCGGCGCATGCGGGAACGGAGCTTGTCGCTTCGGCAAGGCATGTTGTTTGCTTCAAACGCGGCAGCGCGGGCGGGCAGACAAGCCGCGCCCTTTTCTATATGATTGCCGGCCCAAAATGAAGGAGTGATCGATGGCCAATGCGTGCGGTGTGGATTTCGGCACCTCCAATTCCACGGTCGGCTGGATGCGCCCGGATGCGGGCGCGTCGCTGCTGCTGCCGCTGGAAGACGGCAAGGCCACGCTGCCCTCGGTGGTGTTCTTCAACGCCGACGAGAACGAGTTCAGCTACGGCCGGGCCGGGCTGGGCGACTACCTGGCCGGCTACGAGGGCCGCCTGATGCGCTCGCTCAAGAGCCTGCTGGGCTCCGGCGCCATCGACGGCCAGACCGAAGTCGGAGGCCGCGCGCTGCCCTATCGCGGGTTGCTCTCGCAATTCATCGGCGAACTGAAAAAGCGCGCCGAGCGCGCCGCCGGCGCCTCATTCTCCAAGGTGGTGCTGGGCCGCCCGGTGCATTTCGTCGATGACGACGCCGACGCCGACCGGCTGGCGCAAGACACGCTGGAAGAGATCGCGCGCAGCGTCGGCTTCCAGGAAATCGCCTTCCAGTTCGAACCCATCGCCGCCGCCTTCGACTACGAATCGCGCATCGACCGCGAGGAGCTGGTGCTGATCGTCGACATCGGCGGCGGCACCTCCGACTTCTCGCTGGTGCGGCTCTCGCCGCAGCGCGCCGCGCGCGCCGAGCGGCGCGACGACATCCTCGCCAACGGCGGCGTGCACATCGGCGGCACCGACTTCGACAAGTACTTCAGCCTGTCCTGCGTGATGCCGCTGCTGGGCTTGGGCGGCCGCCTGGGCGGCAACGCCGAGGTGCCCTCCAGCTACTACTTCAACCTGGCCACCTGGCACACCATCAACCAGCTCTACACGCGCAAGGTCTGGCAGCAGCTGCAGGACGTCTCGCGCGAAGTGGCCGACCGCGACCGCTTCGCCCGCCTGCTCGATGTGGTCGAGCAGCGCTGCGGCCACTGGCTGGCGCTGCAGGTGGAAGGCGGCAAGATCGCGCTGTCCTCGCAAGAGAGCACGGTGCTGGACCTGAGCCGGTTGCGCCCGCCCGAGACGCTGGAGCTCAGGCGCGCCGACTTCGACCTCGCCGTCGACCACCTGGTGCGCTCGGTGGAAGACACCGTCTCTTCGCTGCTGAGGCAGGCCGGCCTGCGGGCGGCCGACCTGGACAGCGTGTTCTTCACCGGCGGCTCCTCCGGCGTGAAGCTGCTGCGCCAGCGCATCGGCGCGCTGGCGCCCGAGGCGCGGCATGTCGAAGGCGACCTGTTCGGCAGCATCGGCAGCGGGCTGGCGATCGACGCCGCGCGCAAGTTCGGCTAGGTCTACAGCATCGCCAGCGGCTGCCTGCGCCGCGGCGGCGGGAAGGCGGCGTCGAGTTCCGCGAGGTCGGCTTCGGTCAGCGCGAACTCCAGGCAGGCGCGATTGAGCTTGACGTGGGCCTCGTCGGAGGCCTTGGGGATGGCGACCACGCCGGGCCGGCGCAGCACCCAGGCCAGCGCGATCTGCGCCGGCGTCGCGCCGTGGCGTTGCGCCACCGCCGCCAGCGCCGGGTGCCTGAGGATGCGACCCTGCTCGATGGGCGAATAGGCCATCACCGGCATGCCGCGTTCCAGCGATTGCGGCAGCAGGTCATATTCGATCCCGCGCCGCGACAGGTTGTACAGCACCTGGTTGACCAGGCACCGCTCGCCGTTCTCTTGCTCCAGCAATTCGTCGATGTCGTCGGTGTCGAGGTTGCTCACGCCCCAGCCGCGGATCTTGCCCTGCGCCGCCAGCGCCTGCATCGCCTCCACCGTGGCCGACAGCGGGTGCGAACCGCGCCAATGCAGCAGGTAGAGGTCGAGCCGGTCGGTGCCCAGGCGTTTCAGGCTGGCCTCGCAGGCGGCGATGGTGCCGCGCCTGGAAGCGTTGTGCGGCAACACCTTGCTGACCAGGAACACCTCGTCGCGCCGGCCGGCGATGGCGCGGCCCACTACTTTTTCCGCGCCGCCGTCGGCATACATCTCGGCGGTATCGATCAGCGTCATGCCCAGCGCGATGCCGGCCTGCAGCGCGCGCACCTCGGCCGCCGCCGCGCCAGGCGATTCGCCCATGTTCCAGGTGCCCTGGCCCAGGGCCGGCAATGCGTCGCCGTTGCGCAGCTTGATGGTGGGAATGGCCTGCATGCTTCCTCCTTCGTGGGTGTCGCGATTGGCTTCGCGTGGAATGGCATTAGAACGCATTTGCGCGCCGGGTTCATCGGGCGGCGCACATCAGCGCTTCCGGCGATGCGCTGCGGCAACACGTGCGCGGCGATTGTGGGCCGGGGCAAGTGCTGGCATGATCGCAGCCAAGAAAAAATCCCGGGGGAAAATTCATGTTGCGTCGTTTGCGTCAGGCCTTGGCCAAGTATTGGGCACGCTGGCTGCTCGCGCTCGCCCTGACCGGCGTGGCGGCCTCGCAGGTGGTCGGCCTGCTGCCGGGCGAATCGGTAGGGCGGCTGGACCTGTTCTTCTACGACTTGCGCATGCGCGTGGTGAAGGCCGAGCTGGACCCGCGCATCGTCATCGTCGACATCGACGAGCGCAGCATCGCCGAACTCGGCCGCTGGCCCTGGAGCCGCGACGTGGTGGCGCAGCTGGTCAAGCAGATGACGCAGAACTACCAGGCGGCCTCGGTCGGTTTCGACGTGGTGTTCGCCGAGCCCGACACCAGCTCCGGCTACAGCCGCCTGGAGCAACTGGCCAAGGGCGAATTGAAGGATGTGCCGCAGTTCGCGCGCCAGCTGCAAAGCCTCAAGCCCGAGATGGACTACGACGCGCGCCTGGCCGAGGCGCTGGTGGGCCAGCCGGTGGTGATGGGCTACAACCTCTCCAACGAGGCCAACGCCATTGCCAAGGGCCAGCTGCCGCCGCCGGCCTTTACCGTGGCCGACCTCGGCGGGCGCCGGCTGGACGTGACGCACTGGCGCGCCTACGGCGCCAACCTGCCGCAGCTGCAGCAGGCGGCGCGCAGCGGCGGCTTCTTCAATCCCTTGCCCGACGACGACGGCCTGATCCGCACCGTGCCGCTGGTGGCCCAGGTGGGCGACAACTTCTATGAATCGCTGGCGCTGGCCACGGCCCGCGTGGCATTGAACGGCAAGCGCATCAAGCCGGTGTTCCTGAAGAACGACGCCGTGCTGTCCGACGAGCAGCTGCGCGACTACGGCGCGCTCGACTCCATCGCCGTCGACGTCAAGCCCGATCCGCTGTTCATCCCCGTCGAGCGCCACCTGACCACGCTGGTCACCTATCGCGGCCACGGCGGCCCCGCCGGCGGCGCCTTCCGCTACGTGCCGGCGGTGGACGTGATCCGCGGCACCTATCCGCACGACAAGCTGGACGGTCGCATCATGCTGGTGGGCACCACGGTGCCCGGCCTGAACGATTTGCGGGCGACCCCGGTCAGCCCGGTGTACCCGGGGGTGGAAGTGCACGCCAACCTGATCGCCTCCATCATCGACGGCGACTTCAAGGCCCGCCCCGAGTTCGCGGTCGGCTTCGACCTGATCCAGGTGCTGACGGTCGGCTTGCTGCTGGGGCTGCTGCTGCCGCTGCTGGGTCCGCTGTGGTCGATCGTGCTGACGCTGGCCTCGGCCTTCGGCATCGGCGCCTTCAACTTCTGGCTGTACAACGCCGGCGGGCTGGTGCTGCCGCTGGCCACCGCCTTGCTGCTGATCGCCGCGCTGTTCATCAGCAACCTCGGCTGGGGTTACCTGTTCGAGTATCGCAACCGCAAGGCCATCGTCAACCTGTTCGGCGAATACGTGGCGCCCGAGCTGGTGGCGGAAATGGCGGCCAACCCCGCCAGCTACAACATGGAAGGCGAGATCCGCGAGCTGACCGTGATGTTCTCCGACGTGCGCGGCTTCACTTCCATCTCCGAGAGCTTGCCGCCCAACGAGCTGCGCGAGTACATCAACGCCTACCTGACGGCCATGTCGGAAGACATCCGCAACGACCGCGGCACGCTCGACAAGTACATCGGCGACGCCGTCATGGCGTTCTGGGGCGCGCCGCTGGAAGTGCCCGACCACGCCGCGCGCGCGGTGGCCACCGCGCTGCGCATGCAGCAGACCACGCTGTTGCTCAACGAGGAATTCGCCAAGCGCAACTGGCCGCCGCTGAAGATCGGCGTGGGCCTCAACACCGGGCAGATGCGCGTGGGCGACATGGGCTCGAAGATTCGCAAGGCCTACACGGTGATGGGCGACGCGGTCAACCTGTCCTCGCGCCTGGAATCGATCACCAAGGTCTACGGCGTAGGCGTGCTGGTCGGCAACGCCACGTGCGAGGCGGCGCCGCAGTTCGCGTATCGCGAACTGGACCGGGTGCGGGTGAAGGGCAAGAACGAGCCGGTGCCGATCTACGAGCCGCTGGCGCTGGAAACCGAACTCGACGCCGGCCTGCGCGCCGAGGTCGACCAATGGCATGCCGCCCTGGCGACGCTGCGCGCGCAGCGCTGGGACGAGGCTGAGCAAGCCATTATCGCCCTGCGGGAAAATCAGGCGCGCGGACTGTATGACCTGTATCTGGAACGCATCAGCCGCTACCGCAGCGATCCGCCGCCGGCCGATTGGGACGGCGTGACCACCTTCGAGACCAAGTAGACAACATTGCTGTGTAGGACAACCGCGCCGGCGCTGAACTTGCAAACGTTCACGCCGGCGCGGTCGTCTGGAACCTTTGCGTCATTGCACAGAATAAATTTCCATGCGGAAAAATTCCGGGTGGAAAAAAGCCCCGCAAGCCAGACTGGGCGTGCTTTTTGCGCGATTTTTGTCGACGCCGCACAGCCGAATCCCTATACTTTACTCACGTCAAGAAACGGCTTTGCAGTTGTAGGGAAGGGTAGCCGTTTCAGCCGGCCGGCGAAGGCCTCGGGCCATCACTATCGGCAGTCGGCAAGGACGTTTCGCTTCAGGGGAATCCATCGTTTTCAGTCAGATATCCGTCGCTACGGAGCGTGCCGCGTGCGCGCCCGTCTGGCGTGGAGGTCGGCGAAGGTTGATCTCGCGCGGCGAGCAATGACAAGCGCAATGAACGGGCAGGGACGCCGACACGCGGCGGCCGGCGCATGGGCAAAAAGAGAAACGGGGAGACGGGGCCGACAGGCAACCGTCCGCAAATACGATGAAACAAGGTTTTCAGCATTACTTCATGGGGATGGCGCTGGCGACGACGGCGCTGGGCGCTGCGGCGCAAGCCGCGCCGCAGGCGCCTGCGGCCGCAGTGGCGACGAGCGCCGACGAACGCTTTGAGATCAAGCGCTTTCAGGTCGACGGCAACACCCTGTTGCCAGCGCAGCAGATCGAGCAACTGGTGGCGCCCTACAGCGGCCCCGGCCGCGTCTACGGCGACGTGCAGCGCGCGCTGGAAGCCCTGGAAAACGCATACGGCGGTGCCGGCTACAGCGCGGTGCAGGTCTATGTGCCGGAACAGGAATTGACGTCGGGCGTGGTGCATATCCAGGTCGCCGAGACCGTGATTGGCAAGGTCACCGTTGCCGACAACAAGTATTTCAGCGAGCAAAACATCCGCGCCAGCATTCCCGCGCTCAAGGAAGGCGCTGCGCCCAACCTGCGCAAGATATCCGAATCGGTACAACTGGCCAACGACAATCCGGCCAAACAGGTCAACGTCACGCTGGTTTCGGGCGAGGATGACAAAGCGGTCGACGCCAACATTGCCGTGACCGACAACAACCCGGTGCGCGTGATCCTCACCCTGGACAACACGGGCTCGGCCGATACCGGCAATTGGCGCACCGGCGTGGCCCTGCAGCATTCCAACCTGTTCAACCGCGACCATGTCGCTACCGTGGCCTATACCACCTCGCCCGACAACCCATCGGGCTCCAAGGTGGACGTGTACTCGCTCGGCTACCGAGTGCCGTTGTACAGCGTCGGCGACAGCCTTGATTTTATCTACGGCAAGTCCAACGTCAGCAGCGGCAAGTCACTGACGCTGGGATCGACGCTGGCCATCACCGGCAAAGGCGATATCTACGCGCTGCGCTGGAATCATTTCTTCGCGCGCCAGGGTGAGTCCACCAGCAGGCTGGTGACGGGCATCGACTACAAGAAGCTCGACTCCACGTGCAGCATCAATGGTTTCAACGGCCTGTTCGAGACCTGCCAGCCGTACTCCACCATGCCGGTCAGCCTGACCTACAGCGGCCAGCGCCAAAGCGTGGGTGAAATGGTCGACTACAACATCGGCGTGGCGCGCAACATCGCCATGGGACAAGCGCACAGCAGCTCCGCGCTGGGCCTTTCCGACCGTTACTCGGCGGTGGCCAGCGGCCGCAGCGCGGCCGACTACTTCGTGATCCTGCGCGGCGGCGCTTCGCTGTTCAAGGGATTTGCGAGCGACTGGCAGATGCGTCTGGCCATCACCGGTCAGGCTACCTCCAACGCGCTGGTGCCCGCCGAGCAGTTCGGACTGGCCGGCGCGACCACGGTGCGTGGCCTGTCGGAACGCGCGGTGGCCACCGACAGCGGCGCCATCGTCAACGCCGAAGTCTATACGCCCGAGTTGCTGGCCAAGACCGAACTCAAGGGCAACCTGCGCCTGCTGGCTTTCTTCGATGCAGGGCGGGGCTTCAACAACAACGCCGGCGGGAGCACGCTGATCCCGTCGACCACCACCGTGGCGAGCCTGGGCGTGGGCGCGCGCTATGCGCTGGGACGCGACTTCAACCTGCGCCTCGATGTCGCGCGGGTGTCGCTGTCGGGCACGTCCACAACGGAAAAACGCGGCGACTTGAACGCTCACCTGAGCGCTACCCTGGGGTTCTGACATGAAAAACATCGAACAAGCATCCACCAAGTCGGCGCGAGCCAACGTCGAACTGACGCCTCCTTCGATCACGGTGCGCATCGGCAATCGCCGCCTGACCATGAGCTGGCGTCCGCGAAAGCGCTTGTCCACGTTGTTGAGCGGCCTGCTGCGTCGTTCATGGCGACAGGTGCTCGCGCCGACGTTGCGCGTCTCGGTCGTCGCCGCCGCAGTATGCGGCGCCTGGCAGACACAGGCGCTGGCCGCCGCGCCCGCGCCGGGCACGCTGCCCAGCGGTTGGAGCGTGGTGAACGGTAACGTGGTGTTCACGCAGAACGGCAATACGCTCAACATCAACCAGCTGTCGCCGCAGGCCATCGCCAATTTCCTGTCCTTCAGCATCGGCTCGGACGCCGTGGTCAACATCAGCCAGCCCAGCGCGGCGGCGGCCTTCCTGGCCAAGGTGACCGGCGGCGATATCTCGCAGATCTACGGCAAGCTGACCGCGCCGGGCTCGGTGGTGCTGTTCAACCCCAACGGCGTTCTGATCGGCGCCGGCGGCGTGGTCGACGTGGGCCGCTTCGTCGCCACCACGCTCAATATTAACGACAACGATTTCCTGGCCGGCAAGCTGACCTTCGCCAGGCAAGGTGTGGCCGGCTCGGTCGAAAACCAAGGCACCATCAAGTCCGCCACCGGCGGCAGCGTTTACCTGATTGGCAGCAGCGTGACCAACGGCGGCATCATCCAGAGTCCGCGCGGCGAGGTGATCCTGGCCGCCGGCGAGACCGTGACGCTGGCCGATACCGCCACGCCGGGCGTGACGGTGAGCGTCACCGGCGGCGCCGGCAGCGTCACCAATCTCGGCGCCATCACGGCCGAAGCCGGTCGCATCGGCATCGCCGCTGGCTTGATCACCAACAGCGGCAACATCAGCGCATCCAGCGTGGTGCGCGAGGGTGGACGGATCTTCCTGCGGGCGTCGTCGAATCTCACCACTACCGCCAATTCCAGCATCACCGCCGACGGCACGGCCGGCGGCAACATCACGCTGTTCGCCGATAACAAGGCGTACATTGACGGCGATGTCTCGGCTACCGGCGCGCCGGGCCAGGGCGGTTTCGTCGAGACGTCGGGGCTGGGCTCGCTGGATGTGGTCAAGGTGCCGACCGTCGGTTCGGGCGGCACGTGGTACATCGATCCCTATGACCTGACCGTCGTGGCGGGCCTGCCTGGTGTGGGCAACTCCGACGTCACCTTCTGCGGTACCAACGCGGTGACTTCTTCGGGAAGCTCTTCGCTGATCACCAACGGCACGATCAACACGTTGCTGGGACTCAATACCAGCGTGTACCTCGCAACCGGCGCCGGAGGCTCGGCCAGCGGCGGCAACATCACGATCAATGCGGACATCTTCAGCGTCGGCGTCGGTCCGACGCTGAGCCTGAAGGCCGACCGCAATATCCTCATCAACGCCAACATCGACGCCGGCTTCCTCGGTGCGTTGAACCTTGACCTGCGCACCAACTACAACGGCAACGTGGGCGGCAGCCATGATGTCCTCGTCAACGGCGGTTCGATCAAGCTCAACGGCGGCACCTTCAACGTCAGCGACGGCAGCAGCCTGATCAATACCAATAACGGCAATGGCAACCTGAGCATCGCGGCAGGCGGCACGCTCGATCTCTCGAACTACGGCACGCTCAATGCCGGCAACGTGAGCATCGTGGGCGGCAGTACGCTCAATCTCACGAACGCAGGCACGGTCACCGCAGGCAACCTCACCATCGACGGCCTTAACAGCGTAGCCCAACTGGATCAGGGCGGCACCGTGAACGCGGGCAACGTCACCATCGGGGTCAACGGCAAAATCGACCTCGGCCAAGGCGGCAACATTACCGCCGGCAACCTGTCGATCGCCGCGCATGGCAACCTGACGAGCACATACAACGTCGTCGTGAACCTGACCGGCACGCTGGAGAACAGCGGCAACCTGACGTTGCAGAACGCGGCCTTCAATGCCGCGACCTTCAACACCACGGCCACGGGCGTATCGACCCTGGCCAACACCACCGGTACGATGACGGCCATCAACAACGCCGGCACGCTCGATATCTCCAACATCTTCCGCAGGTTCTCCAGCGATGCCCTGACCAACCTCGCGGGCGGCGTCCTGAAGTTGCATGCCTCCCTGGGCGGCACCAACGCCGATGGCGTCCAGCAGCTCAAGGCGATCGACAACCAGGGCACC
Source organism: Herbaspirillum sp. WKF16 (assembly GCF_028993615.1). Lineage (NCBI taxonomy): Bacteria > Pseudomonadati > Pseudomonadota > Betaproteobacteria > Burkholderiales > Oxalobacteraceae > Herbaspirillum > Herbaspirillum sp. WKF16. Next base: position 281,641 of record NZ_CP118632.1, read on the forward strand.
CTGCAGCTCTACAATGCCGACGGCCTTCGTGTCGGCCTGCTGAACAACTCCGGAACGCTCAATGTCAGCGGCTCCGTAACCACCTCGGGCAGCACGATCCACAACAGCGGCGCCCTGAACGTAGCCGACCAGACCACCTGGAGCAGCGCGGCCGGGAGCTTCTCCAATGACGGCAACATCACCGTCACCGGCAGTGGCGCGGTGAACGGCATCGAAGCAGCGGCGCTGACCAACAATGGCATCATCACGCTGGCCGGCGGTTCGATGTCGTTCCAGGATGTCTACAATGGCCCGACCGGTTCCATCACGGGCAACGGCAGCATCGGCTCGGTGAATGGCTTCATCAACGATGGCATCCTGACGCCCGGCGGCACCGGCACCCTCGGCAGCCTGACCATCAACGGCGGCGGCTTCACCCAGAACGACAGCGGCGAGATGCGCATCGATGTCGGCGCCGCCGACACCGACCAGATCGTCTTCAACACGTCCTTCGTCCACCTGGGCGGTACCTTGCGCACCGGACTGCTGGGCGGCTACCAGCCGGCGCTGGGCGACACCTTCACGCCGTTCACGCTGGTGGGCGGTGTGGGTTCGCTCGACAACAGCTATTTCCACACCGTCACCGGCGATGTGCGCACGGTCAGCGGCGCCAAGCAGATGCTCAAGGCGACCTATGGCGACGACGGCGAAGGCATGAAGCTGACGATGCTGGGCGCGGCCACGTTCTACGCCCGCGGCAGCGGCGATTGGGTCGACCGTGAATCCTGGTCGGGCAGCGCGACGAATCCCGACATATCGGTGGCATACCTGCCAACCCAGATCGACAACGTGGTCATCAACAACGTCACCGCCAGCCACGCTTCGGGTAGCGACACCGTCGATTCGCTGGTCGTCAGCGGCACCGGCAGGCTGAACATGAACGGCGGCGACCTGACGGTGAGCACCGGCACCAGCCTCACCGACAGCGCCAGGCTGAGCCTCAACAGCGGCAACATGAGCCTGGGCAATACGTCGATCGGCAACAGCACTCGCCTGTTCGTCAATGCCGGCAACATGACGATGTCCAATGCATCGGTCAACGGCGAAATCGACCTCTCAGGCGGTAACCTGACGCTGGCCGGCACCACCACCGGCAGCGGCTATATCACCATGACGGCGGGTGGGGGCGGCGAAGAAGGAGGAGGCGAAGGTTTCAACGGTTTCGTCGTCACCGACGGACCCGCCAAGACCCTCACCATGGCCAATGCCTTGTCCGACCTGAGTCTGCAGGTCATGGATGGCGACTTCAACTACACCGGGTCGGTGCGCTTGGGCGAGATGACGGTGTACAGCGGCAACGTCACCGGCGCGGCAGGTTCCAAACTCAACGTGGCGGAGAACTTCTACCAGGGCGGCGGTACGATCAACGTGGACAGCGCCGCCTTCAGTACCGGCCAGGACCAGATGACTGTGGGCAATATCACCGCCAACAACCTGGTGCTGGAGGCGCGCAACGGCAAGATCGTGCAGGCCGACGCCACGTCCCTGCGCGTGAAGAAGCAGCTGATCGCCTCGGCGGTGACCGGCATCGACCTCGGGCGGCCGGGGTTTGAATACACCGAAGTTCCAGGTCCGGAAAACTACATCGCCGCATTCGCCGCCAGCAATAGCGGCGCCGGCGACATCACGTTGATCAACCATCTCAACACCGACGACGCCAGCGTGGTGACGATCAACGGCGCCAGTACCGCCAACGGCAGCATCAACATCGAGAACTATGGCGGCATGCGCACAGCGGCCATCGGCAGCAATGCCGACTTCCTGGGCGGCTTGCCGATGAGCTCGACCGGAACCGAGGCCAGCGCGGCGAGCAAGCTGGCGGTGCTGGGCATCAACGGCAGTGGCCAGATCAGTGTCACCAACGGCGCCGCTACCCTGAGGACGCACAGCCCGTTGACCATCGGCGCCGGCGGCATCAGCGCCACTGGTGGAATCTCGCTGACCGCCGGTACGGTCGGCGACCCGAGCAGCGCGCTGGTGATCAATGGCCTCTTGTCGACCTCCGGCGCGCTCAGCACGGTGGGCAATAGCGTGGCGGTCAATGCCAATATCGTGGCGGCTTCGTGGGTCCAGCCGACCAATCCGGTCCCAACTTTCGGCCCGGGAGTCGTCCTCAATATCGCTGGCGTTCCCTTCATTCCGAATCCGGCCGCGCCCAACCCCAACGCCAACCCTGTCGCCTCGAACTCGCAAGCGATCCAGCAACAGCAAGGTCAGCAGACCCAGACGCTGCAAAACTCGGTCAATACGGCCACGGTGTCGTCGACGACATCGACCGACAGCGGCGTCAGCCAGGTCTCCAAGGAGAAGCAGACTACCGGCGGCGAGCCTGGCACCTTCGGCGGAGGGGATGGCGAAGAGGGGCCGGCGAAGGCGAAGTCCAGCGCGAAGATGTATTGCAGCTGATAAGCCGCATGACATGACATGACTTGCCGGCGCCGCCAATGGCGCCGGTCTTCAGGATCGAGTATGAAATCGTTGAAAAAAAATCATTGGACCCACGCCGGGCGCAGCCTGGCCATGCTGTGCATGGCGCTGGCGATGCTGGCTGCGGCCGGCGCCGCCAATGCTCAATCGAAGGTCGTGGGAACCGTCACCCACCTGTCCGGTCTGCTGACCGCGCGCCACGCCGACGGCACGCGCAACGCACTGGCGGTAAAGTCCGAGATCCTGCAGGGCGATACGCTCATCACCGAGCGCGAGACCTTCACACGGGTGAAATTCATGGACAACGCCGAGATGGTGCTGCGCCCAGGCACCGAGGTCGTGGTGTCCAAGTATGTGTATGAACAGGACAAGCCCGAGAACGACTCGGTGGCGATCGGCTTGGTCAAGGGCGGCCTGCGCGCGGTGACCGGCCTTGTCGGCAAACGCAACCACGATGCGGTGAACTTCGATACGCCGACGGCGACCATCGGCATCCGCGGCACCAACTTCGGTGCGCTGTTCTGCCAGAACGACTGCGGCGGCGTACCGACGCCATCGGGCAGCGCACCGCCCAACGGCCTGCACGTGGACGTCTCGCAAGGCGCGGTGATCCTGACTAACCCTGGCGGGGCGCAGGTGTTCCAGGCCGGGCAGTTCGGCTTCGTCGCCAACCTCAATACCGCGCCGCTGATCGTCCCGCCCACCCAGGGCGTGCCGGTGACGATGCCGCAGTCGATCAGCAAGAATGCGCCCGCCTCCGGCGGCGCCAGCAAGGCGAGCGCCGTCGACTGTATTGTTCAGTAAGTGAGGCCGGCGCCGGCTTGCGGATCGAAGCGTCTGGCGCCGTTCAGAATTCGAGGATGGTCCCCGGCGCCAGCATGCGCGGCCGGTGCGGGCCGTCGCCGGCGGTGATCTCTTCGGCGATCTGTTGCAGCTGGCTCGGCTTGGCGTGCGTGACCAGTACTTCCGGGCGCGATTGCAGCTTGCCCAGTTCGTCCAGCATCAGGCTGGGACACAGGTGCTTGGACAGCAACGCCAGCTCGCGCTCGCGGTTGGCGAAGGCGGCTTCGATGATCAGGTAGCGCAGGTCGCCGATGGCGTTGACGGCCTCCCACAGCGGTTCGCAGATGCTGGTGTCGCCGCTGAAGGCCAGCGAGGCGCCGGAGCTGCGCTCGTGCAGGTGGAAGCCGACGGCCGGCACGGTGTGGATGGCCGGCAGCGGGACGATGCTGCGCGTGCCGATCTCCACCGCTTGGCCGACTTCGATGACGGCAAAGCGCAGGAAGGGATTCTCGGGCGTGGGGATGACGCTGAAGTCGGGCCAGATCTGCCAGTTGAAGATGTGCCGGCGGATGATCTCCAGGGTCTCGGCGGTGGCGTACATGGTGATCGGGCGTTCGCGCATCTCGCCCACGCTGTCGACCATCAGCGGCAGGCAGGCGATGTGGTCCAGGTGGGCATGCGTGATGAAGACGTGATCGATGGCGGCCAGGCGCTCCAGCGACAGGTCGCCCACGCCGGTGCCGGCGTCGATCAGGATGTCGCCGTCGACCAGAAGGGAAGTGGTGCGCATGCCGTTTCCGCCGATACCGCCGCTGCACCCGAGAATTTCTACACGCATCGTGACTTGCCGTTCAATATAGTTATATGCCCCCGCGATGCCGCGCGGAAAAACGTTTTCATGGCATCGGTTGCAGCCCGGAAACCCCCGTCGGGACTGGATTTGCGCAATGTGTAGCAAATTTTGCAACAGTAGTTGATGGTAAGTGATTCGCGCCTCTAAATCAATCGGGAGATACCCGCTGCGCGTAACTGCCGCTGCTGTTTTTGCGACAAACGGATCCTTGCGGAAACATCGTCGCCCGCAAGCCGAAGAATTGCAGGCCATTTAGGCACAAGCTCGCCGCAATCGGCCCGCACAGGGCGACTTACAATCCGCAGGATGCCCTCAGAGCATCTTGAACAACCGCCAACTTCCGCACCGCAATCGTGCGGGAAAAGAACCAAACGCAACGCATCAGGGGAAAGCATGCCAGCAGCAGTCAGCCAACCAGCCAGCACCGCGCGCCAACCAGCCGCGCCGACGCTGGCCTGCGCCTGCTTTTTCCCGTGCGCAGCAGAGCATGCCGCATGAACGCACCCGACATCACCACCAATGCCGCACCTGCCGGCGAAACCGGCCAGCATCGCGACATCTCCTATCGCCTTGACCGCCTCACCGAGCTGAGCCGCGCCCTGGGCACCAGCCGCGACATCCCGCTGCTGCTGGAGCGCATCCTGCTCACCGCCAAGGACATCACCCAGGCCGACGGCGGCACGCTGTACCGCATCGACGAGGCCGGCAACAGCCTGATGTTCTACATCTCGGTGAACGACACCCTGAAGATGCACCAGGGCGGCAGCAGCGGCCAGGCGATCTCGATTCCCAACATCCCGCTGGCGCTGGCCGACGGCCAGCCCAACCTGGCGGCCGTGGCGGCCTATGCGGCCAACACGCGCGAATCGGTCAACATCCCCGACGTGTACCAGGCCACCGGCTTCAATTTCAACGGCATGCGGATGTTCGACGAGAAGTACGGCTACCATTCGCAGTCCTTCCTGACGGTGCCCATGCAGGACCACGAGGGCGAACTGGTGGGCGTGCTGCAGCTGATCAACGCCATCGACCCGGCCACCGGCGCGCCGATCCCGTTCTCCGAGACCGACCAGCACTTCATCGAGGCGCTGGCCTCGCAGGCGGCCATGGCGATGGCCAACCAGCAGCTGATCCAGCGCCTGGAAATCCTGTTCGAAAGCCTGATCCGCCTGATCAACATCGGCATCGGCGAAAAGTCGCCGCACACCGGCCGCCACTGCGAGCAGGTGCCGGAACTGGCGATGATGATCGCCGAGGCCGCGCACAACGCCACCGAAGGCCCGCTGGCCGACTTCCGCATGACCGAGGCCGACCGCCGCGAGCTGTGGGTGGCCGGCCTGCTGCACGACTGCGGCAAGATCAGCACGCCGACCCATATCGTGGAGAAGGCGACCAAGATGGAAACCATCTTCGACCGCATCCACGTGATCGACACCCGCTATGAGGTCCTGAAGCGCGACGCCGAGATCCGCGTGCTGCAGGAGAAGCTGGCGCTGGGCGCCGCCCTGACGCCGGAAAAGAGCGCCGAGCTGGACGCCGGCCTGCAGGCCGAGGTGGAGCGCATGCACGACGAGCGTGCCTTCCTGCACAAGAGCAACGTCGGCACCGAGGGCATGAAGCCCGAAGACCAGCAACGCGTGCTGGAGATCGCCGAGCGCCAGTGGCGCGGCCCGGACGGCCAGATGCGCAAGCTGCTGGACGACGAGGAGGCCGGCAACCTGCGCATCCGCGCCGGCACCCTGAACGACGCCGAGCGCCAGATCATCAACAACCACATCGTCGTCACGATCAAGATGCTGGAGTCCCTGCCCTGGCCCAAGCAGCTCGCGCGCGTCACCGAATACGCCGGCGGCCACCACGAGCGCATGGACGGCAAGGGCTACCCCAAGGGACTCACGCGCGAGCAGATGTCGGTGCAGGCGCGCATCATGGCCGTGGCCGACATCTTCGAGGCGGTCACCGCCGCCGACCGCCCCTACAAGCGCGGCAACACGCTCAACGAGGCGGTCGACATCCTGGCCGGCTTCAAGGCGCGCAACCATATCGATCCGGACCTGTTCGACATCTTCGTCAAGAACCGCGTCTACGAGAAGTACGCCGAGAAGTTCATGCATCCGAGCCAGATCGACGAGGTGGATTTGTCGAGGATCCCGGGCGACTGGTCCTGACGCTGCCGGGATGCGACCGGAGGCGATCGCGCCATCGCCTGACTGTCGTTCAAGCACCTCCGATGCGCGCCAAACGCCACTGGGCCCCTGCTTTCGCAGGGGCGACGAAGATGCGGATCAAAGGCAACCTGTCGTTGCTGCGAAAGCAGGGGCCCAGTGGCGTTCAGCGATCAACCGGCGCCACTGTGCCCCCGCCGCCAACTGGGTTATCCTGACGCCTGGCCACCCGAACCCGACAGCTCCAGTCCAGCAAGGAACCGCATCACGTGTCCCAGGCAGTAACCCGCAACTCCCCATCCAAAGGCAACTTCTTCAGCCGCCACTGGCGCGGCGACTATTCGCTCGGCCGTTCCTACTGGTTGCACACGGTGCTGCTGTCGTCGCTGCTGCCGGCCTTCTCGATCTCGGTGCTGGCGCGCCTGACCAACGACATGCCGGCGCGCTACGGCGTGGCCGGGGTGCTGGGCATCGCCGCCTTCAGCTACCTGGCCTGGACCTGGGGCGTGCGCGGCTGCTGGATGTCGGCCAGCCGGCATGTGGCGCGCGGCGGACGGCGCTGGGCCGAGGTGGTGGTCAAGTTCCTGATCGTGTGCGGCGCCATCAGCCTGGTCTCCAGTTCGCTGCGCGCCTCGCACTCGCTGCGCGAGCAGTTCGACATCGCGCGCGGCAAGCAGCTGGGGCCGCCGGTGAGCTACCAGCTGCGCGCCGACGGCAAATCCATCCTGCTGCAGGGCGGCATGAACGATGGCGCCGCCGAGGGCCTGGAGCGCGCGCTGCAGGCAGCGCCCACGGTGACCACCGTGGTGCTGTACTCGGCCGGCGGCTGGGTGCGCGAGGGCAAGCTGGTGGGCGAGGTGATCGGCCGCCGCGGCCTGAACACCTACGTCGAGCAGGAGTGCTCGTCCTCCTGCACGCTGGCCTTCATGGCCGGGCGCGACCGCGCCATGGATCCGCGCGCGCACATCGGTTTCCATACCCTCTACACGGTGGGCGGCGATGACCGCATCAACCGCAGCTTCGACCGCAAGCTGACGCAGGACACCTACGGCAAGCTGGGCCTGCCGCGCGACTTCGTCGAGCGCATCGCCGACACGCCCTCCGACAAGAGCTGGTATCCCGAGCTGGGCCAACTGCTGCAGGCCGGCGTGCTGACCCGCCTGGCGCCCGGCGGCGAGACTGCGCAGCTGGCCACCATCGCCGTCTCGCGCGATATCCTGGAGGAAGAATTCAAGAAGGGCGCGCTGTTCGACATCATGGCGCGCTTCCACCCGCCGGAGTTCGCGCGCATGATCGACCTGGCCTGGGCGCGCGCGCAGGCCCATGCCAGCGACGCCGAGATCCTGGCGGTGGGGCGCGAGCAGGTCGGCATCCTCAGCCGCAAGCTGCTGCCGGTGGCCTCCGATGCCTCGCTGGCCGAATTCCAGCAGCTGCTGCTGGACCAGGCCGTGGCGCTGCGCGGCATCAGCGCCGCGGCCTGCGGCGAGCTGCTGTATCCGCGCTCGCGGGATGACGCGCTGTCCGGCCGCGAGGCGCCGCAGGCGGCCTTGCCGCAAGAGTTCGCCAATCGCGAACTGGCCATGACCCAGCACCTGCTGCGCGACGCCGACCCCGCCAACGCCGGCCGCTTCACGCTGGCCGAGCGCACCCGCGTGATCCGCCGCGCGCTGGCGCCGCTGTCGCAGGAACAGCTGAAGCTGCTGTCATCGGCCGAGCGCCGCGCAGCCGATCCCGAGGCCGCCTGCGATGCCTCGATCGCCTACCTGCGCGTGGTCAACCAGCTGGATCCCGACGAGCGTCGCACCGCGTTGCGGGTGCTGTACTCGCGCGGGTAAAGGACGCGGCGCGGCAGTCCGCGTTGCTGCGCTGCGGTAAAATAGCGGCTTCACCGCATGCCGGCGTCCGCCGGCCTTGCTTCCCGCCAGACCCAATATGCCCGGAGCCGCTGCCAAAGCGGGTCCCCGCCGCCATGACCATCGCCGCCTCATTCTCCCCGCGCGACCTGCGCCAGAACGTCCTCGCCGGGTTGACTACTTCCTTCGCCCTGGTGCCCGAGTGCATCGCCTTCGCCCTGGTGGCGCAGTTGAATCCGCTGATGGGCCTGTACGGGGCCTTCTTCATTTGCACCATCACCGCCGTTTTCGGCGGCCGCCCCGGCATGATCTCGGGCGCCGCCGGTTCGATGGCGGTGGTGATCGTGGCGCTGGTGACGCAGCACGGCGCGCAGTACTTCCTCGCCACCGTGGTGTTGTCGGGCCTGATCATGCTGCTGTTCGGCGCGCTGCGGCTGGGCAAGCTGGTGCGCATGGTGCCGCATCCGGTGATGCTGGGCTTCGTCAACGGCCTTGCTATCGTGATCGCGCTGGCGCAGCTGGAGCACTTCCGCCACGACACCGCCGCCGGCCCGCAATGGCTGCGGGGCGCGCCGCTGGCCATCATGCTGGGCCTGACGCTGCTGACCATGCTGGTGACCTGGCTGCTGCCGCGCGTGACCAAGGCGGTGCCGCCGGCGCTGGCGGCCATCGTCGGTGTCGGCCTGCTGAGTCAGCTCGCCGGCATCGACACGCCGACCCTGGGCGACATGGCGAAGATCGCCGGCGGCCTGCCCATGTTCGAATTCCCCAAGGTGCCGCTGGACCTGGAGACGTTCAAGGTCATCGCGCCCTACGCGCTGCTGATGGCCATCGTCGGCTTGCTGGAGACCCTGCTTACCTTCAACCTCACCGACGAGATCACCGCCACCCGCGGCCAGCCCAACCGCGAATGCCTGGCGCTGGGCGCGGCCAACGTGGTGTCGGGCCTGTTCGGCGGCATGGGCGGCTGCGCCATGATCGGCCAAACCATGATCAACCTGGGCTCGGGCGGCCGCTCGCGCGTCTCGGGCGTGGTGGCGGGAGTGATGATCCTGCTCTTCATCCTGTTCCTGTCGCCGGCCATCGAGCGCATTCCGCTGGCAGCCCTGGCCGGGGTGATGTTCGTGGTGGCGCAGGAAACCTTCGCCTGGGGCTCGTTGCGGGTGCTGGGGCGGGTGCCGAAGAACGACGCCATCGTGATCGTCGCCGTCACCGTCATCACGGTCTTCACCGATCTCGCGGTGGCGGTGCTGTGCGGCATCGTCATCGCCGCGCTGAACTTCGCCTGGCAGCATGCGCGCGAGATTCGCGCCGATGTCGCCGACGCCGGTGAGGGCGAAGGCCGGGTGCGCACCTACCTGCCGCACGGCACCTTGTTCTTCGCTTCCAGCGCGCATTTCCTGGAGTTGTTCGATCCGCAGGGCGACCCGCGCCAGGCGGTGCTGGATTGCCGCCACCTGCGGCTGGCCGACCACTCGGCGATCGCGGCGGTGCAGACGCTGTGCGAGCGCTATGCGCGCGCCGGCAAGGGCCTGCGCGTGACCGGCCTGTCCGCGCGTTGCCGCGAGCTGCTGCAGCGCGCCGGCGTCGAGCCGGCATGAGCCTGCGGCGCTATCGGCCGCGGCCATAAAAAAACCCGCCGGAGGCGGGCAAGTACCACGGGAAACACTTTTCACGCACGGCCCGCATCGCAAGACGCGGGCCGTTTCTCATTGCGTATTCATCACAGGCCGAGATAATCCAGCTTGCCCAGCTTGACGCCCTTGTGGCGCAGGATGCCGTAGGCGGTCACCACATGGAACATGAAGTTGGGCAGGCCGAAGTGGGTCAGGTAGGTCTGCCCGCTCATCAGCTGCTCTTCGCCGCGCAGCATCATCTTCACTTCGCGCGTTTCCTGGCCGTCGATGGCGTCGGCGGGAATGCCCTCGAGAAAGCGGATGGTCTTGTCGATGCGCGCCTGCAGTTCGTCGAAGCTGGTCTCGTCGTCGGGGAAGTTCGGCGCGGCCAGGGCCGAGAGCCGGCTGGCGGTGGCCTTGGCGGTATCGCTGGCGCGCTGGATCTGGGCCGACAGCGGATACATGTCGTCGAACAGGCGCGCGCCGATCAGCTCGGCGGGTTCCAGCTGGTGCTCGTCGGCGTGCTGTTCGGCCTTATCGAGCAGGGTGGAAAGGGTTTGCAGGCCGCGGATCAGGAGCGGGATGCTGGCTTGGTGCAGGGTGATGGACATGGCGTTCTCTCTCTTCTCTATCTCGTGGATGGACTGCTTGGTTTTTGCCGCCGCCCTCCCGGCGGATCGCGTCGGGAGGGCGGCATGGCGCATCGGTCTTACTTCGACGACAGCTGCGTCGGCGCCGCCGCGCCCCAGCCGCCGCCCAGCGCGCGGATCAGGTTCACGGTGGAGCGGGCGCGTTCGCCATCCAGCGTGACCGAGGCGCGCTGCTGCTGCAGCACGGTGCGGTCGGCGTCGATCACGGCGAAGTAGCTGACCGCGCCTTCCTGGTACTGCGTGTGCGACAGCTTGGCGGCGCGCGCGGAGGCGGCGACGGCGTCGTCCTGCGCGCGGCTCTGGTCGCCCAGGATGCGCAGGTTGGCCAGGTTGTCTTCCACTTCGCGGAAGGCGTTCAGGACCGTGCCGCGATAGGTCGCCACCTGCTCTTCATAGCTGGCGCGGGCGCGGTCGACGCCGGCCTGGCGGCGGCCGCCATCGAACAGCGGCATGGACAGCGCGGTGCCCACCAGCGGGCCCAGCAGGAAGGTGCGGCTGGACCAGTTGAACAAATCGCCCAGTTGCGCCGACTCGTAGCCCAGGCCGCCGGTCAGGTTCAGGGCCGGGAAGAAGGCCGACTTGGCCACGCCGATGCGGGCGTTGGCCGCCGCCATCGAACGCTCGGCGGCGGCGATGTCGGGGCGGCGCTCCAGCAGCGTCGAGGGCAGGCCGGCCGGCACCGCCAGGCTCAGGCGGGTCAGCGCGCGCGCCGGCAGCGAGAACTCGGCCGGGGTGCTGCCCAGCAGGATCGCCAGCGCGTGTTCGGCGGTGGCGCGCTGACGCGTGATGCCGAGCGCTTCCGATTGGGCCGAGGCCAGCTCGGACTTGGCGCGCGCCACATCGACCTCGCTGATGTCGCCCGCATCGAAGCGGCGCTGCACCAGGCGCAGCGATTCCTCGCGCAGCTTCACCGTGCCGCTGTAGAGCTCCAGCGCCGCATCCAGCTCGCGCACCAGGAAGTATTGCTGGGCGACGTCGGCCTGAAGCGCCAGGAGCACCGAGTGGAACAGCGCCTCGCTGCGCTGGGCGTCGGCGGTGGCGGCGTCGACGTTGGAAGCGACGCGGCCGAACAGGTCGACCTCATACGACACGTTGACCTGGGCGCGATACAGCGTCGAGGGCTGGGTGTTGGCGTCGGCCGGCAAGCCTTGCGAAGCCGGCGACGGGCGCTGGCGGGTGGCGCCCAGGCCGGCGTCCACCTGCGGGAAGTAGCCCGAGCGGGCATCCTTGGTCAGGGCGCGCGCCTGGCCCAGGCGCGCGGCGGCCGCCTTCAGGTCCTGGTTGGCTTGCTGGGCGCGGTCTTCCAGCGCGTTCAGGCTGTCGTCGCCGAAGATCTTCCACCATTCGCCGCGGGCGATGTCTTCCGACGGCGCGGCGGCCTTCCACTGGCTGCCGTTCTCGCCGGCCTGCGGGCCGGCTTCCTTGAAGGCGGCCGGGGTGTCGACCGCGGGGCGCTCGTAGGTCGGCGCCAGCGAGCAGCCTGCCAGCACCAGCAGCGCCGCCAGCAGGGCCGAACCGATGCGCACCGGGCGCAGCAGGGAGTTCATGTTGAGTGCATTCATTTTCTTGCTCCAATAATCGTCTGGCGGGGATCAGCGGTGGTCCTGCGAACCCGGGGCATGCGCCGCTTGCGGCACGTGCGAGCCGGCGGTCATCGGCGCCTCATGATGCGAGGCCGAATGCAGCGCGCGGCGGTCGATGGTACGCAGCAGCACGTAGAACACCGGGGTCAGGAACAGGCCGAACAGCGTCACGCCCAGCATGCCGAAGAACACCGCGATGCCCATCGCATGGCGCATTTCCGAACCGGCGCCGGAGGAGGTCACCAGCGGTACCACGCCCATGATGAAGGCGATCGAGGTCATCAGGATCGGACGCAGGCGCAGGCGGCTGGATTCGATCGCGGCCTGCACCGCGGTGCGGCCCTGCATTTCCAGTTCGCGGGCGAATTCCACGATCAGGATCGCGTTCTTCGCCGACAGGCCCACCAGCACCATCAAGCCGATCTGGGTGAAGATGTTGTTGTCTCCCTTGGTCAGCCAGACGCCGGCCAGCGCCGCCAGGATGCTCATGGGAACGATCAGGATCACCGCCAGCGGCAGGGTCAGGCTTTCATACAGCGCGGCCAGCACCAGGAACACCAGCAGCACGCTGATCGGGAACACCCACACGCCGGCATTGCCCGCAAGGATCTTCTGGTAGGTCAGGTCGGTCCATTCGAACTTCACGCCGCGCGGCAGGGTGGCTGCGGCCACGCGTTCGGCCGCGGCTTGCGCCTGGTCCGACGAGTAGCCCGGCGCCGGGCCGCCGTTGATGTCGGCGGCGGTGTAGCCGTTGTAGCGCACCACCATTTCGGGGCCGAAGGTCTGCTTGACCTTCACCACCGACGACAGCGGCACCATTTCGCCGGCGTCGTTGCGGGTCTTCAGCTGCAGGATGTCCTCGGCCTTGGCGCGGAAGGGCGCATCAGCCTGGGCGCGTACCTGATAGACGCGGCCGAAGCGGTTGAAGTCGTTGACGTACAGCGAACCCAGGTAGATCTGCATGGTGTTGAACACGTCGGTCACCGGGATGCCGAGCTGCTTGGCCTTGACGCGGTCCAGGTCGACGTCCAGCTGCGGCACGTTGATCTGGTAGCTGGAGAACATCGGGCCCAGCGCCGGTTCCTTGGCGGCGGCGGCCATGAAGGCCTTGGCTGCCTTGTCCAGCTCGGCATAGCCGACGGCGTCGCGGTCTTCGATCTGCATCTTGAAGCCGCCCAGGGTGCCCAGGCCCATCACCGGCGGCGGCGGGAACACGGCGGTGAAGGCTTCCTTGATGCCGCCGAACTTTTTGTTGAGCGAGGCGGCGATGGCGTTGCCCGACAGTTCCTTGCCCTTGCGTTCCTCGAAGGGCTTCAGGCCCACGAAGACGATGCCGGCCGAGGAGCTGTTGGTGAAGCCGTTGATCGACAGGCCGGGGAAGGCGATGGCGCTCTGCACGCCGGGTTCCTTCAGCATGATGTCGCTCATCTTGCGCATCACTTCTTCGCTGCGGTCGATCGAGGCGCCGTTGGGCAGCTGGGCGAAGGCCACCAGGTATTGCTTGTCCTGGCCCGGCACGAAGCCGCCCGGCACGATGTAGGAGATGCCCAGGGTGGCGGCCAGCAGCAGCACGTACACGCCCATGGTCGAACCCTTGCGCTTGATTACGCCGGTCACGCCGTGGCCGTACTTGTCCGAGGCGCGGTTGAAGAAGCGGTTGAAGCGGATGAAGAAGCCGCCCAGGAAGCGGTCCATCACGCGGGTCAGCCAGTCCGGCTTGTCGCCGTGACCCTTGAGCAGCATGGCGGCCAGCGCCGGCGACAGGGTCAGCGAGTTGAAGGCCGAGATCACGGTCGAGATCGCGATCGTCATGGCGAACTGCTTGTAGAACTGTCCGGTCAGGCCGGTCATGAAGGCCAGCGGCACGAACACGGCCACCAGGGTCAGCGCGATGGCGATGATCGGGCCCGACACTTCCTGCATGGCGCGGTAGGTCGCATCGCGCGGCGAGAGTCCCGCCCCGATGTTGCGCTCCACGTTTTCCACCACCACGATGGCGTCATCGACCACGATACCGATCGCCAGCACCATGCCGAACAGCGACAGCGCGTTGATGGTGTAACCGAAGCCCAGCATCAGCGAGAACGTACCGATGATGGAGACCGGCACCGCCAGGAGCGGAATCACCGAGGCGCGCCAGGTCTGCAGGAAGATGATCACCACGATCACCACCAGCGCGATGGCTTCCAGCAGGGTGTGCACCACCGCTTCGATGGAAGCGCGCACGAACTGGGTCGGGTCGTACACGATGCTGTATTGCACCGAGCTGGGGAAGTCGGCCGACAATTCCTTCATCGCCGCGCGCACCTGGGTGGAGACGTCCAGCGCGTTGGCGCCGGGCGCCTGGAAGATGGGGATGGCCACCGCCGGCTTGTTGTCCAGCAGCGAGCGCAGGCCGTATTCGGACGCGGCCAGCTCCACGCGGGCGACGTCGCCCAGCTTGGTGGTGGAGCCGTTGGGCTGGGCCTTGAGGATGATGTCGCGGAACTCGGCTTCGGTCTTCAGGCGGCCTTGCGCATTCACCGACAATTGCAGCGGGGTGTCGGGCGAGCTGGGCGACTGGCCGATCACGCCGGCGGCGACCTGCACGTTCTGTTCGCGAATCGACTTGATGACGTCGGAGGCGGTCAGGCCGCGCTGCGCCACCTTGTTCGGATCCAGCCAGACGCGCATGGCGTAGTTGCCCGAGCCGAACAGGCCCACTTCACCCACGCCCTGGATGCGCGCCAGGCGGTCCTTGACGTTCAGGACCGCGTAGTTGCGCAGGTAGGTGGTGTCGTAGCGGTTGTCGGGCGAGATCAGGTGGACCACCATGGTCAGCGTGGGCGACGACTTCAGGGTCGTCACGCCCAGGCGCTGCACGTCTTCCGGCAGGCGCGGCAGCGCTTGCGAGACGCGGTTCTGCACCAGCTGCTGGGCCTTGTCGGGGTCGACGCCCAGGCGGAAGTTGACGGTGATGGTCAGGTTGCCGTCGCTGTTGGCCTGCGACTGCATGTACAGCATGTTTTCCACGCCGTTGATCTGCTCTTCCAGCGGGGAGGCCACGGTTTCGGCGATCACCTTGGGGTTGGCGCCGGGATACTGCGCGCGCACCACCACCGAGGGCGGCACCACTTCGGGGTATTCCGAAATGGGCAGCTGGAACATGGCCAGCACGCCGCCCAACAGCAGCAGTATCGACAGCACGCCCGCGAAGATCGGGCGGTCGATAAAGAATTTAGAGATGTTCATGAGGGTTCCTTGTCAGCTTTTCGGGGATGCAACGATCCTGGCGGCGGGCATCCCGCAGCTTGTTTTTCCTGAATGCGAGAACTGCTGTGGGGCGATCAGGCCTTGCCGTCGGCCGGCTTGCCGGCATCGGCGCTCTTGGCCTCGGGCTGCATCGGCACCACGGTCGGGGCGATGGCGTCGCCCGGACGGATGCGCTGCAAGCCGTTGACCACCACGCGTTCACCCGACTTCAAACCGCTTTCGATCACCACCAGGCCATCCTGGCCGGCGCCTACGTGGACCTGGCGATAGTTCGCGTGGTTGTCCTTGTCGGCCACCATGACGAAGCGCTTGTCCTGGTCGGTGCCGAGCGCCTTTTCATCGATCAGCACGGCGTCGTGCGGAGCGCCGCCGCCCAGTCGCACGCGGGCGTACAGGCCGGGGATCAGCTGGCCGTCGGCGTTGTCGAACACGGCGCGCACGCGGATGGTGCCGGAGGCGGTGTCGAGGCGGTTGTCGATCGAGCCGACGCGGCCGCGGCGCGAGTAGCCGTCTTCATTGGCCAGGCCCAGGTCGACCGGAACCGTGGTGCCGGAGGCGCGCGCCGGGTTCACGTACTTCAGGAAGCTTTGCTCGTCGACATCGAACGAGGCGTAGACCTTGGCCACCGAGACCAGCGTGGTCAGCGGGGCATTGGCCGAACCCGGGTTGACCACGTTGCCCACGGTGACTTCGGCGCGCGAGATGCGGCCCGACACCGGCGCGGTGATCTGGGTGTATTCCAGGTTCAGGCGGGCGGCGCGCACGGCGGCCTTGGCGGCGGCCACGTTGGCGGCGGCTTCACGGGCGGCGTTCTGCTTTTCCTCGAAGTCGCGCTTGGCGATGGCGTTGTCGCCCAGCAGGCGCTGGCCGCGCGCCAGGTCGGTGGAGGTGTAGCCGGCGCGGGCTTCGGCGCCGGCCAGCTGCGCTTCGGTGCGGGCCACTTCAGCGGCGTAGGGGCGCGGGTCGATGGTGAACAGCACCTCGCCCTTCTTGACCAGGGCGCCGTCCTTGAAGTGCACCTGGGTCAGCGTGCCGCCGACCAGCGGACGCACTTCGACGCGGTCCACCGCTTCGATGCGGCCGGAATAGGCTTGCCAGTCGATGATCTGGCGGCTGACCACTTCGGCCACGTCGACCGGCGCGGCTTGCGGCGCGGGGGCGGCGTGGGCGTCCGAGCTGGCCGAGATGCCGACGGCGGAAATGGCGCCGCCGACCGTCAGGGCGATGACGGCCAGCACGGTGGCGGTGAGTGCGAAGCGCTTGCGTAAGGTAGTGGGGCTGTTCATGTTCTTGTCCTCAGAGTGTTGGAGTAGGTTGAAGGGTGAACGGGGAGTAATCGGTGTTGTTGTCATCGTCGCGATGGTTCCGGGCAAAACGGCAGCGCAGGAAATTCACGATCTCTTTGAGCAGCGGGATATGCGTGCGCAGCGCGCCGTGCGTGATGCCGGCAAAGCGCGACACCTGGGTGTGCACGCCGGCCAGGATCAGGCTCGATGCGTACTTCTCGGCCTCCGGGCACAGCACGTCGCGCTCGGCCGTGGCGATGAAGGCGGCCGGCAGGCCCGCCAGCCGGCTCACTTCCAGTGGCGCGGCATACGGGTGCAGGCGCTGCATGGTCTGCGGCAGGTACTGGCGATAGAAGGCGGCGCATTTCTCGACGGTCAGGTCCGACTTCAGGCGCGCGGCATCGCCCACCATGCGCATGCTGGGGTCGAGCATCGGGCTGATCAGCACCTGGGCCGCCAGCGGCTTGTGGCAGCGGTCGCGCGTCATCAGCGTCAGGCTGACCGCCAGGCCGCCGCCGGCATCGTCGCCGGCGGCGACGATGCGGTCGACGTCCACATTCAGTTCAGCGGCGTTCTTGCAGGCCCAGACGGCGGCGGCGTAAGCGTCTTCCGGCGCTGCCGGGAAAGGCTTGGCCGGGGCCAGCGAGTAGCCCACCGAGAGCACCACGCTGTCGCTATAGCGGGCGATGAAGCCGGCCGTCGCATCGGCGTCGTCCAGCGAGCCGCTGACGAAGCCGCCGCCGTGGAAATACAGCACCAGGGGGCGCTTCGGGCCGGCTTGCGCGCCATCCTGCGCCGGATCGTAGAGACGCACGGGGATGCGTCCCAGCGGGCCGGGGACGAAGAAATTGCGGATGTTGAGGGAATGCGAGCCTTGCATGATGAGCGCCTGGGCCGAAGCCACCTGTCCTAAGTTGAAGCGGATTGTGCGCCACAGCACGGTCTCAAATAAACACATATAATCCAACAACACTGTTCGCCAACTCCGAACAATCGCGGTATCGATATTCGCCAGAATGCGGCCCAACAGGGCCGAAAAGACAAGGTCGAAGCCGTCGGTCAGGGCCTTCGCCAGCCGGTCCCAGCCCTGAGCGGGAAACTTGATTTTTCCCACCGTTGGCGTAATTTGTATGGAATTGCCATGGTTTTCGCCGAGATAGGCGTTGAACCATCCAGGCAGGGCAAGCCGGCGCGCCGGGGGTGGCGCGTTGTGCATACCGGCATTGCATGCGCCCCCGCTTGCCGCATCGGTTTCGCCCCGATTCGCGGTTGAAAGGAGAGAGCGATGGACCGTTTTCAGGCCATGCAGGTGTTTACCGCCGTGGTGGACGCCAACAGTTTCACGCGAGCGGCAGATAACCTGACCCTGCCGCGCACTACCGTCACCACCATCATCCAGGGGCTGGAAAGCCTGCTGCGCGTGCGCCTGCTGAATCGCACCACGCGCCGCATCAGCCTCACGCCCGACGGCGCGGCCTACTATGAGCGCTGCGTGCGCATCCTGGCCGACGTCGCCGAGACCGAGCAGTCCTTCAGCAACGTGACGCGCGGCCCGCAGGGCCGCCTGCGCATCGACGTGCCGGCGTCCATCGGCCGCCTGATGCTGCTGCCCAACTTGTGCGACTTCTACACCAAGTACCCCGACATCGAGCTGGTGATGGGCATGGGCGACCGCCCGGTGGACATGGTCCAGGAGGCGGTCGACTGCGTGATCCGCATCGGCGAGCTGCAGGATTCGTCCATGGTGGCGCGCCGCATCGGCACCTTCCAGACCGTCACCTGTGCGGCGCCCAGCTACCTGGAGCGCCACGGCGTGCCGCACACCATCGAAGACCTGCAGCAGCACAAGTCGGTGCACTACTTCTCCAGCCGCACCGGCCGCACCATCGACTGGGACTTCGTGGTCGAAGGCGTCACGCGCGAGGTCAAGATGGACGGCAAGCTCTCCGTCAACGACGGCGACGCCTACGTGGAATGCGCGCTGCAAGGTTTCGGCATGGTGCAGGCGCCGCTGTACATGGTGATGCGCCACATCGAGGAAGGCCGCCTGGTCGAGGTGCTGTCGCAATGGAAGCCGTCCGCGCTGCCCATCTCGGTGGTCTACCTGCACAACCGCCATCTCTCGCCCAAGGTGCGCGCCTTCGTCGACTGGGTGGCCGAACTGTTCTCCACCTGTCCGCTGCACAAGGCCTGCACCATGGGCATGGAAATGATCGAGGGCGAATGCCGCTTCGTCGCCAAGGACGAGCCGACCACCGTGCGCAACGTGGTCGAGCAGCACAACATCGCCGAGAGCGTGTTCTGACGGGTGGTCTTCAATAAGGCTGGTGCACTTCATCGCTGGCCTTTCTCTCTGCGCTTCAGGTTTTTCGCGCCGGCACTGCTCCGCGCAGGCTGCGCGCGGCGGCCTGCGTGACTCGGAAAGCGTCATCCCCGCCGGCGCGATGTCGGTGAAGATCGATAGGAAATCGGGTGTTGAAGAAGCGGCGCGCTGCCTTGCGCCGGATGCGGGTACTGCGGTCTTGCGGGTGTTGCGCGGCGGCCGTCATGGCCGGGGTCGACGGTGTGGCTGCGGCGCTCGCATCGATGGCGGCGCCGGCACGAAATCCATCGTGGATCAATCGCTCTTGGCGTGGGATGGATTATGCGCGGTCGCAGCAAAATTTTCGTGCCGGAATCTGCTGGATTTCTGCCTGATTCTGCAAACTGGCGATAATCAGGCAATTTTCAGCCGCAGCGCGATCCCGAGCCGCCTCCCCTTCGTTTATGCTTTTGGCGGCTTGCAGCGGCAGGTTTTTCGCCCAGGCGGATCGCGAGCATACCTAATCCTGCTAATTTTTTGCCTATTCCTGCAAGTCTTTTGGCGTAGAATCGGGCAAGCCGACGAGTTGCGCTAAGCTGGCGCCTCATTGAAAGGGAGCCTCCATGGACCTGAACGAACATGCCGTCTTCGAACCTGCCGCCGGGGCGGCCGAGCCGCAGCAAGCCGCCACGCCACCGGCCCACGACGATGCCCGCTTCGTCGCCATGCAGCAGGAGTTGCTGCACCTGATCGGTCGCTACACGCTAGGGGTCGAGGGCACGCTGGCCACCGCCATCGAGGGCCTCGACATCTATCGCATCACCTGTCCCACCGGCCCCAAGCACGCGGTGCAAAAGCCGGTGTTCGCGGTCATCGCCCAGGGCTCCAAGCGCCTGTTCATCGGCGACGAGGTCTACGAATACGATCCCATGCATTACCTGGTGGCCTCGGTCGACCTGCCGGTGGTCGGCAAGGTGACCGTCTCCAGCCCGGAAGAACCTTACCTGGGCTTGCGCCTGGAGCTCGATACCCGCGAGATCGGCGCGCTGATCGGCGACGAGCACCTGCCGCAGGCCATCGCCGCCGATACCGCCGCGCGCGGCATGTATGTCAACCGGCTCGACGCCGAACTGCTGGACGCGGTGCTGCGCCTGTTGCGGCTGCACGAGACGCCGCGCGACATCCCGATCCTGGCGCCCATGGTGCGGCGTGAGATCCTCTACCGCCTGCTGATGAACGGGCAGGGCGCGCTGCTGCGCCAGACCGTGCTGCAGGACAGCCAGATGAACCGCATCGCCAAGGCCATCCGCCTCATGCGCGACGGCTACGACCAGCCGCTGCGGGTCGAAGACATCGCGCGCGACGTGCACATGAGCGTGTCCTCGCTGCACCATCACTTCAAGCTGGTGACGGCGATGAGCCCGCTGCAATACCAGAAGAACCTGCGCCTGCAGGAAGCGCGCAAGCTGATCCTGACCGCCGACATGAGCGTGGCGCTGGCCGCGCACACGGTCGGCTACGAGAGCTCCTCGCAGTTCAGCCGCGAATACAGCCGCCTGTTCGGCTCGCCGCCGCTGCGCGACAAGCGGCGCTGGCTGGAGGAAGAGGCGCCGGTCCTGTAGGGCGCCAGCGCGTTGCGGCGCGCGGCGCTAGAATCCCTGTCGCGCCATTCACCAATTTCATTCGAGAAAAGCCCGGCGCTTGCGTCGTCGGGTTTTCCTTCCCTCATCCATTTCAACGGAGACAGCATGCAATATCGTCGCCTCGGCAAGAGCAATCTCAAGGTTTCTGCATTGTGTTTGGGTTCCATGATGTTCGGCGACCAGACCGACATCGAAGAGTCCGGCCGCATCGTCGCGTCGGCGCGCGAGCGCGGCGTCAACTTCATCGACACCGCCGACGTCTACACCAAGGGCAAGTCGGAAGAGATCGTCGGCAAGCTGCTCATGGGGCAGCGCCACGACTGGGTGCTGGCCAGCAAGCTGGGCAACCCGATGGGCGGCGCGCCCAACCAGTCGCACTATTCGCGCAGCTGGATCATGCGCGAGACCGACAACATCCTGCGTCGCCTGGATACCGACTACCTCGACATCCTCTACATGCACCGCGATTTCCAGGATGAAAACCTGGAAGAGGCGGTGCAGTCGCTGGGCGACCTGATCCGCGCCGGCAAGATCCGCGGCTTCGGCGTGTCCAATTTCCGCGGCTGGCGCATCGCCGAGATCGTGCGCCTGTGCGAGAAGAACAACGTGCCGCTGCCGCTGGTGTGCCAGCCCTATTACAACCTGCTGAACCGCCAGCCGGAAGTGGAGATCCTGCCGGCCTGCGCCAACTACGGCCTGGGCGTGGTGCCCTACAGCCCGATCGCGCGCGGCGTGCTGACCGGCAAGTACCAGCCGGGCGCCAAGCCGGCCGAGGATACCCGCGCCGGCCGCGGCGACAAGCGCATGATGGAAACCGAATTCCGCGAGGAGTCGCTGCTGATCGCGCAGAAGCTGCAGCAGCATTGCGAGGCGCGGGGCGTCAAGCTGGGCCAGTTCGCCACGGCCTGGGTACTGGCCAATTCGGCCATCAGCAGCGTCATCGCCGGCCCGCGCACGCTGGCGCAGATGGAGGACTACTACGACGCCGTCGAGCTCAGGATCAGCGCCGAGGAAGAGGCGCTGGTGGATGGGCTGGTGACGCCGGGCCATGCGTCCACGCACGGCTACAACGATCCCAACTACCCGTTCTTCGGGCGCGTGGCGAAGGCTTGACCGCCGACGCGATGGAGTGAAGAAAGCCGCGGCCGATGCCGCGGTTTTTTTTACCCGGTCCCGGGTGCGGGTTCAGGAGGACGGCCGCATGGGCCTGCGCTTCGCCGCCGGCGTCATCGCGCAGGCATGCCCGGCCACGCAGAGCTTGAGCAGCAGGTAGCGGCTGCGGCGGGCCGGGGCTGGCTGCATGGCGGTGTCGGGAAGGCGTTGCCGCAGTTCGGCGGTGCGAGGCATCCCATGGCACGCAGGGCGCGCGGCGGCCATGACCGGCGCCTGTGCGCCGACGATGATCGCCAGCGCGCAGCCGGCCTGCAGAAGGCGCCGGCGCGCATTGTGGGAGTTGCGGGAGTTGCGGAAGAAGGGGGAGGTGTCGACGGGCATGGCTGTTCCTTGGCGGGAAGCAGCCACCCGGCCGTCTTCCCTCGCATCCGGTGGATTATCCGGCGCGAGGGGGCGGGCATATATAGGATTGTTCTCAAATTAACTGCGCATCGCCTTCGGTGTTGCTTCGAGGCTTTCCTGCGGCGTTTGGCGCCATCGATCCCAACAAATCCCCGATGGCGCCCGCCGGCTCAGCGCAGCGACGCGATGCGGCGGCCGCCTTCGGCCTTGAGTTGCTGGATGTCGGTGCCGGGCACCACCAGGTCCATGCCGAACTCCTTCATGCGCTGGGCCATGTCCATGGTGCCGGCGAAGATGCCGACGTACTTGCCCATCTTCCTGGCCAGGGCCACCAGCGAACGGATGGCGTCGTTGAGCTCGCGCGTCTCGTAGGCGTCCGGCGCCAGCCCCATCTCGATGGCGAGGTCGGCCGGGCCGATGAAGATGCCGTCCAGGTCGGGCACGCCGAGGATCGCCTCGGCGTTGGCGAAGCCTTCGTTGGTCTCGATCATGGCCAGCGTCAGGATGGTGCGGTTGGCATGCGTGAAGTAGTCGCCGCCGCCGTACATGAAGCCGCGCGCCGGGCCGTAGCTGCGCCCGCCGCGCGGAGAGTAGTGGCAGGCCCGCACGAAGCGCTCGGCATCGGCGGCGGTGTTGATCAGCGGGCAGATCACGCCGTAGGCGCCGGCGTCGAGCAGCTTGTTGATCTCGCCCAGGCTGTTTTCCGAACAGCGCACCAGCGGCACGGCGTCGGTGGTGGAGATGGCCTGCAGCATGGGGATGGCCGACTCGACCGAGAACAGGCCGTGCTGCAGGTCCACCGTCACGGCGTCGTAGCCGGTGTTGGCCACCACTTCGGCCAGCAGCGAATTGCCCATCGACACCCAGCCGCTCAAGGCCAGCTTGTTTTGCGCGAACAGGGTGCGCAGCCGGTTTTCCCGCATGTCAGTCTCCATTGGTTGTGATCTGGTGCGGCCGCGCCGGCAGCCGCTCGACCTATGGTAGACCGAAGCCGTGGCGCCTGCAGCGCGCCGGCGCCAAAGAAAATGGCGCGCCGCCAGTCGCGGTGCGCCATTGCGGTTCACGGTGAAAGCTTCTCAGGCGGGCATGAAACTTCTTCAGCCGCGCCGCTTCAGGCGGCGTAACCGAAGGCGGCGTCCTCGATGGCGCTCTTGCGTCCGGCGATCTGGTCGGCCACCAGCGCCGCGCTGCCGCAGGCCAGGGTCCAGCCCAGCGCGCCCTGGCCGAGGTTGAGGTGCAGGTTCTTGACCGGCGAAGCGCCGACGATGGGCACGCCGCTGGGCGTGGCGGGGCGAAAGCCCGCCCATGGCGAGAGCGCGGCGTCCTCGGCCAGCGCGCAGCCGGGGAACAACTCGCGCACGCCGTTCCTGAGTTCGTCCACCGCGCGTTGCGGGATGCTGCGCTCCATGCCCACCAGCTCGACGCGGCCGGCCACGCGCAGGCGCTCGCCCAGGCGCGCGTAGACGATCTTGCGCGAGATGTCGGTGATCGAGACCTGCGGCGCGGCGGCGCGGCTGGCCTGGTCCTGCAGCGGCACGGTGATGCTGTAGCCCTTGAGCGGATACAGCGGCAGCTTCAGGCCGACCAGGCGGGCGAACTCCGCGCTCTCGGGGCCGAAGCACAACACGAAGCGCTCGGCGTCGATCCACTCGGTCCCGGCCTGCACGGCGCGCAGGGCGCCGGCTTCGGCGCGCACCTGGCGCACCTGCACGGCGCCGATGAAGCGAAACGCCGGGTTGGCGCGCATCGCCGCCACCAGTGCGCGGCAGAACTGCGGGCAGTCGCCGGCTTGCTCGCCGGGGGTGTAGACGCCGCCGGCCCAATCGCGTTGCGACTGGCCCAGCGCCGGCTCGATGGCGACGCAGGCGGCCGCGTCCAGCACCTGCTGCTCGCAGCCGAACTGCGACTGGAATTGCACCTGCCTGCGCGCGCCGTCCAGGCCGGCCGGGTCGGTGTACATCACCAGCTTGCCCGAGCTTTGGTAGTCGAATTGCAGGTCCAGCGCGGCGTTCCATTGCTTCAACTGGTCGCGGCTGAAGAAGGCCAGTTGCAGCAGGTCGATGGTGGTGCGGCGCACGCGATCGGCGTTGCAGCAGCGCAGGAACGCATAGAGCCAGCGGTATTGCGTGGCATCCAGGGTGGGTTTGAAGGTCAGCGGCGATTCGCTGCTGAACATGTAGTAGGCCCATTTGGACCAGACCGTGGGGTCGGCCAGCGGCGCCACATAGGAGTAGCTCAGCTGGGCGCCGTTGCCCAGGCTGGTGCCTTCGCCGGGCTGCTCGCGGCCGTCGACCAGGGTGACCTGGTGGCCGTCCTGCAGCAGGCGCCAGGCGGTGGTGACGCCGATCACGCCGGCGCCCAATACGCAGATATGCATGGTGTGCTGTCGAATTCGTCGGGACGCGCCGCGGCGCCTTCCCCGTGTTTGCCTGAGATCGGCGCCAGCACGCGCTGCGCCTCCCATCCCTTATGGCGGCAGACTATACGAAGATTCACCGGGGTGTCACATGCCGAATCGGCATGATTGCCGCGGCGTGGGAAGGCCGAGCGCGCTGTGCGCCTGCGCAAAACCGTTTTGCGCAGGCATTCGGCGAGCGGCGCGCCATGCTGCGCTACAATAGCGGCTGATGCAGGCCAGACAGCCGCTGGCCGCGTTCGCAAGGACGCGGCGGGAGGAAGGTCCGGACTCCACAGAGCAGGGTGACGGTTAACGGCCGTCCGCCGAACCCCGGTGCAAACCGGCATAAGGCGAGGAATAGGGCCACAGAGACGAGCGTATTAAGTTACGGTGAAACGCGGTAACCTCCACCCGGAGCAATTTCAAATAGGCACGCGATGATGTTGCTCGCGGAGCGTGCGGGTAGAAAGCTTGAGCGCCGGAGCAATCCGGCGCCTAGAGGAATGGCTGTCATAGCGGGCAACCGCCGTAACAGAATCCGGCCTACCGGCCTGCTTCATTGAATTTCCCATGCGCCCGGCCACGTCCGGCGCATGCGGCCACCACCCATAACAATACTGCGGCCCGCGGGCGACTGCGGGTCTCGCAAGAGACACCCAGGAGCTCCATGACACAAGCGTCCGCGCCCCCATCCACCGCCACCCAGCCGGTCCTGTTCGAGGAACTGGAGAGCGCCAACGGCCGCCGCATCGGCGTGGCCACGCTGGCTTCCGAAAAGACGCTGCATGCCATCTCGCTGGAGATGGTGAACCTGCTCACGCCCCAGCTGCGCAAATGGCAGGCCGATCCCGAGGTGGCCATGGTGATCCTGCAGGCGCAGGGCGAGAAGGCGTTCTGCGCCGGCGGCGACCTGCAGCAGCTGTACCGCACCATGCGCGAGCACCACGCCTCGCCCGAGCGCGGCGACATCCGCGGCAACCGCTACGCGGCGGAATTCTTCGAGCATGAATACCGGCTGGACTACCTGATCCACACCTTCGGCAAGCCCATCCTGTGCTGGGGCCACGGCATCGTGATGGGCGGCGGCATCGGCCTGATGGCCGGCTGCAGCCATCGCGTGGCCACCGAGAAGTCGCGCCTGGCGATGCCGGAGATCACCATCGGCCTGTATCCCGATGTCGGCGGCAGCTGGTTCCTGGCGCGCATGCCCGGCAAGACCGGCGTGTTCCTGGCGCTGACCGGCGCGCAGCTCAACGCCGGCGACGCGCTCTTCGCCGGCCTGGCCGACTACCGCATTGCGCACGCCGCCAAGCAGTCGGTGATCGACGCGCTGCTGGCCCAGGAATGGGGCAGCGGGCGCGACGCCGAACTGCTGGACCGCGTGTTGGCCGGCGCCCAGCTGGCCTCGGCCAACGACGGCGTCACCGCGTTCGCTCCGTCCAACCTGCTGTCGCACTTCGACCAGATCGAGGCGCTGTGCCGCAAGCCCACGCTGCCGGAGATCGTCGAGGGCATCCTCGCGCTGCAGACCGACGACGCCTGGCTGCAAAAGGCCATGGCCACGCTGCGCGCCGGCGCGCCCGGTTCGGCCTGGCTGGGCTACGCGCTGCAAAAGCGCGTGCGCCACCTGTCGCTGGCCGAGGTGTTCCGCCTGGAGTTCGTGGTGTCGCTGCACTGCGCGGCGCGTCCCGACTTCGTCGAGGGCATCCGGGCGCTGATCATCGAGAAGGACCAGAAGCCCAAGTGGCAGCCGGCCACCCTGGCCGAGGCGACGCCGGCATGGGTCGAGGGCTTCTTCGACGATCCCTGGAGCCCGCAGCGGCACCCGCTGGCCGACCTCGGCGCCTGAGGCGCAATCCCGGCCCGGCAAGACAAACGCCGCCGCAACGGAGCGCTCCGTTGCGGCGGCGTTTTGCATGGGCGGACGGGCCGGTTCAGGCGCGCAGCGCCCGCGCGCGCAGCCGCGCCAGCGTGCGCATGAAGACCTCAGGGTCGTCCACCGCGCGCGCCAGCACCAGCGCGCCCTGGATGGCGCCCACGGTGTCCTCGGCCAGCTCCGCCGCCGGCAGCTCGGCGTGGCCGGCGCGCAGCAGGGCGCCGTGCAGCGATCCGGCCCAGGCGGTGAAGTAGTTCTTCACCGCCAGCGCGAAGCGGTCGCGCGTGGACGAGAGCGCGAACACGCCGACGATGCACACCTTGCGGCCCGACAGGAAGTAGTTGGCGCACTCGTCGAACATGCGCGCCACGCCGGCCGCGGGGTCGGCCTCGTCACGCAGCGGCGCGAACACGTTGAGCTCGAACCAGTGGTCGATGTGGGCCAGCACCGCCTGCGCCATCTCCTCCTTGCCGCCGGGGAAGTAGTGGTACAGGCTGCCCTTGCCCAGCCCGGTGCCCTCGGTGATGCGCGCCAGGCTGGCGCCGTCGTAGCCGTGGGCGCGGAACACCTCGGCCAGCACCGGCACCAGGGCGGCGCGTTCGGCCGCGGTCTTGCCGTTTGCCGCTGGCGCCATCAGAGTCCCAGTTCGGACAGGCCGGGATGGTCGGCCGGGCGGGGCGCCGAGCGGTCCCAGTGGAATTTGCGGTCGGACGCGGCGATCGGCAGGTCGTTGATCGAGGCATGGCGCGCGCGCATCAGGCCGTTCTCATCGAATTCCCAGTTCTCGTTGCCATAGGAGCGGAACCAGTTGCCGGAGTCGTCGCGCCATTCATAGGCGAAGCGCACGGCGATGCGATTGCCCTCGAAGGCCCAGATCTCCTTGATCAGGCGGTACTCCTGCTCGCGCTTCCATTTGCGGCTCAGGAACCCGACGATCTCGGCGCGGCCGTTGACGAAGTCGGCGCGGTTGCGCCAGCGGCTGTCCTCGGTATAGGCCAGCGAGACGCGCTGGGGATCGCAGGAGTTCCACGCATCCTCGGCGGCGCGCGCCTTCTGGATCGCGGTTTCGCGGGTGAATGGCGGCAGCGGCGGGCGTTGTGCGGTGGTCATGGCTAGGCTCCTTGAATGGCCGGCGAGCGGCGCCGGTCCCTGGTCCGGGATGGGTTTACATAATTTTGTACCGATGGGTACAAAAATTATTCTACCGAGTTTTCGGCCGGCGTGCGCAGCCGGGTGCGCATTTGCGGAGCATGACGGGCTGTATGCCTTGCCTGGGGATGCAACTGTGCCGTTGCCGGGCTCGAACCGGTGCGGTCATGCACTGCTGAAATGACGATGGAACTGCTGAGGAGGGACTGCGGGGAAGGGAACTGCCGAGGGGAGAGGCGGGTGCTGCGGCATTTGAATGCCATGAACCTGGTTCATGGCATTCAAATTCATGAATTATTTCTTCTTCTTGTTCACGGCTTCCTTGAAAGCCTTGCCAGCCGAGAACTTGACGGTGGTCGCAGCGGCGATCTTGATTTCTTCGCCGGTTTGCGGGTTACGGCCGGTGCGGGCAGCGCGCTTGCCGGTCGAGAAGGAACCGAAGCCAACCAATTGCACGGTATCGCCCTTGGTCACGGCCTTGATGATGTTCTCGATGACGGAGTCCAGCGCGCGCTGAGCTGCAGCCTTGGAGATCTCGGTGTCGGCGGCGATAACGTCAACCAATTCAGATTTGTTCACTTTAAAATTCCTTTCACTGTTAAGGTGCCGAGATTTTAGCACTGTAATGCGGCGGATCAGCAAGCCCTATCTGCGTTTTCAGCCGATCTGACCTGCTTGAATCCCCCCTCGATTGAAAAATATCGATGTGTTTCGAGCGAGCCTGCAAAGGTCGCTTTTTGAATCGACATTTCCAAAACACCGGATAGTAAAAGTAGGTCGGCATCCAAGTCAAAGCAAAAACGCGCCGGTTACACAATTTGGCGAGCGCAGGTTGCGCTGCAAAATCCTCTGCGCATTTCATCGGCTCGCAAAAATCGCCGGCCGCTGTTCCACCCCGGGGCATGCCGTCCCGACAAGCCCGGCGACCGCGCGCAAATCCGCGCCGTTACGCAATTTGGCGATAAACACATGTGTATATCTCAGGTTGCACTTTCAATGACAATTCTAAGTCCTTCATTTTCTTCAGGAAACTGCTTGCGACGCGGTTTTAAGGATGTGCGCTAAGTCTTTGACTTTATTGGCAAAATCCCGGTTTTTCCCTGCGTATACCGCTTGACCTGTATTAGTGCATCCTCTAAAGTGGGCGGCAGTGTCAAAAAGTGTTTTTTTGTGGGGAATTTTGCAAATTCGTTTGCATTGCACCGCCATCGAAGAGCACGCGATCAGCAATCTCACTCGCCGCAGGCGAAGGAAAAAACACAGTGTTTCAGGGCGCTTCAGCACTCAATCTCGATGCCAAAGGACGGATGACCATTCCGGCCAAGCATCGTGACGCCTTGATTGTGCAGTGCGAAGGGCGCGCCACGCTGACGCGCCACCCGCACGGCTGCCTGCTGTTCTTCCCGCGCCCGACCTGGGAGGCGCACCGCGACCAGATCGCCGCCTGGCCGATGTCGGCCCGCGCGTGGCAGCGCATCTTCCTGGGCAATGCCCAGGACGTGGAGCTCGACAGCGCCGGCCGCATCCTGGTGGCGCCGGAGCTGCGTGGCGCGGTCGGCCTGCAGCGCGACGTGATGTTGCTGGGCATGGGCAGCCATTTCGAAATCTGGGATGCCGCCAAGCTGGCCGAAAGCGAAGCCGAGGCCGTGGCGGGCGGCATGCCCGATGTGTTGAGCAATTTTTCCTTCTGACGGTCGGTCGAGATGAATCTGCAACCGGTGCCCGAGCTGCAGCACCGCACCGTGCTGTTGGAAGAAGCCGTGGACATGCTGGCCATCGAAGGCCTGCGTGCCGACGGCGTGTATCTGGACGGTACGTTCGGACGCGGCGGCCACAGCCGCGCCATCCTGGCCAAGCTGGGACCGCGCGGCAGGCTGATCGCATTTGACAAAGACCCGTTGGCCATCGCCACGGCGGAGAAGATCGACGACGCTCGCTTCGAGATCGTCCACGACAGCTTCGCCACGCTGGACGAGGCGCTTGCCGCACGCGGCATCGCCGAGGTCGACGGGGTATTGATGGATTTGGGTATTTCGTCGCCGCAGGTGGATGACGCCGCGCGCGGCTTCAGTTTTCGCTTGGATGGCCCGCTGGACATGCGCATGGATACCACGCGCGGCGTGTCGGCAGCGGATTGGCTGGCAACGGCGGACGAACAGACGATTGCAAAGGTGATTCGAGATTATGGGGAAGAACGGTTTGCTGTTCAGATTGCAAAGAAGATTGTTGCTGGCCGGGCAATCGAGCCAATTTCAAGCACACGACAGCTTGCCGCGCTCGTGGCACAAGCCGTCAAAACCCGCGAGAAAGGCAAAGACCCGGCCACTCGTACATTTCAGGCTGTACGGATTTTCGTCAATCAAGAGCTTGAAGAACTCGAAGTAGGACTGGAGAAAGCGTTTCGGCAGATGGCGCAGCACGGGAGATTGGTCGTGATCAGCTTTCACTCGCTGGAAGACCGCATCGTCAAGCAGTTCATGGCATCCAAAGCCCATGCGCCGCAGCCTGACCGCCGCCTGCCGATTCGTGCGATCGACCTGCCGCGCGCGCCCGCGCGCCTGTTGTCGCGGGTCATGCCCGGCGAGGCCGAAGTGACGGCCAACCCGCGCGCCCGCTCGGCGGTGATGCGCGGCCTCGAACTCCTGGCGGCGGAAGGGGCATCCCCATGACCGGCCGCCTGTGCATCTTCCTGAGCATGTTGCTGGTGGGCTGCGCCCTCTCGGTGGTGAGCGCGCAGTACCGCGCGCGCAGCCTGTTCATCGAACTGGAGCGCGCCCAGACCGCGGCGCGCCAGCTTGACGTCGACTGGGCGCAATTGCAGCTGGATCAATCCACGCTGGGCAAGAACGCCCGCATCGAAGAGCTCGCCCGGCGCGACCTCGGCATGATGCCGCTGACCGCGGCGCGCACCCAATACCTGACCGTGGGGGGCAAATGACCCGGATGCCCCCGCGCACCAATGTCCCCGGCGGCCGCGTTGCGGCTTCCAAGGGCGTCGCGTTCTCCTCCAATCCCATCCTGCAGGTGAAGTTGCCGGCCTGGCGCTCGCGCTTCGTGCTGTTCGTGCTGTTCGCCGCCTTCCTGGCGCTGGTGGCGCGCGCGCTGTGGCTGCAGGGCGTATCGACCGATTTCCTGCAAAAGCAGGGCGCGTCGCGCTACGCGCGCACGCTGGAGCTGCCGGCCACGCGCGGCAAGATCACCGACCGCAACGGCCAGGTGCTGGCCTCGTCGGTGCCGGTCAAGGCGGTCTGGGCGATTCCCGAGGACGTGCAGGCCGCGCCCAAGGACAAGCTGCGCGAACTGGCCGCCCTGCTGGAGATGAGCGACGCCGAGCTGCGCAAGAAGCTCGACTCCGACCGCAGCTTCGTCTACCTCAAGCGCCAGGTCGAGCAGGACGTCACCGACAAGATCGCCAAGCTGGGCATCCCCGGCATCGAGACCCGCAAGGAATACAAGCGCTTCTATCCCGAAGGCGAGGTGATGGCGCACGTGGTCGGCTTCACCAACATCGAAGACGCCGGCCAGGACGGCATGGAGCTGGCCGCCCAGAAGACGCTGGCCGGCATGACCGGCAGCCGCCGCGTGATCAAGGACCGGCTGGGCCGCGTGGTCGAGGACATCGAGTCCATCCGCGATCCGCACGACGGCCGCGACCTGACGCTGTCCATCGACAGCAAGATCCAGTACATCGCCTTCACCCAGTTGAAGGAGGCGGTCGATAAATTCAAGGCCAAGGCCGGCGGCATCATCGTGGTCGACGCCAAGACCGGCGAAGTGCTGGCCCTGGCCAACATGCCGACCTATAACCCCAACGACCGCTCGGTGCTGACCGGCGCGCAGTTGCGCAACCGCGTGGTCACCGACACTTTCGAGCCTGGCTCGACCCTGAAGCCCTTCACTGTGGCGCTGGCGCTGGACACCCACCGCGTGACCCCGTCCACCGTGTTCCAGACCGCTCCCGGCAAGATGACCATCGGCACTGCCACCATCGGCGACTCGCACGCCCACGGCCCGCTGACGGTGGCGCAGATCATCGAGAAGTCGTCCAACATCGGCACCGCCAAGATCGCGCTGGGCATGCCGCCCGAAGAGATGTGGGAGATGTTTACCACGGTCGGTTTCGGCCAGCAGCCCAAGTTCGGCTTCCCCGGCGCGGTGGCCGGCCGCGTGCGGCCGTACAAGTCCTGGCGCCCGATCGAGCAGGCCACGATGAGCTACGGCCACGGCATTTCGGTGTCGCTGATCCAGCTGGCGCACGCCTACCTGATCTTCGCCCGCAACGGCGACATCATCCCGCTGTCCTTCACCAAGGTGAACGATTCGCCGATCGGCCAGCGCGTGATTTCCGAGAACACCGCGCTGCAGATGCGCCGCATGCTGGAAACCGTAGTCGCCCCCGGCGGCACCGCGCCGCAGGCCCAGGTGCCCGGCTATCGCGTGGGCGGCAAGACCGGCACGGCCTACAAGATCGAAGGCGGCAAGTACGTGCGCAAGTACGTGGCGTCGTTCTCCGGCATCGCTCCGATGTCGGACCCGCGCCTGATCATCTCGGTGATGATCGATGAGCCGCAAGGCCAGCACTACGGCGGGCCGGTGGCCGGCCCGGTGTTCGCCAACGTGGCCGCCAACGCCCTGCGCGCGCTCAACGTGCCGCCGGACTCGAGCGTGACCAACATCATCATCCCCAAAGAACCGCTTGAGGAGAGCATGTGATGCCCGGGCGCGTTCCAAGCATTGACGACATCCTGGACTGGCTGCGCTCGGTAGCGCCCGAGGCCCAGCTGACCGCCGACTCGCGCCGCGTAACGCAAGGCGACGTGTTCTTCGCCTACGTGGGCGACGCCGACGGCCGCTCCTATATCGCCGACGCGGTCGAGCGCGGCGCCGCCGCCGTGGTGTTCGAATCGGCCGGCTTCGCATGGCCGGACCAGCTGGAGCTGCCCCACCTCGCGGTGGACGACCTCAAGGCCACGGCCGGCGAGATCGCCGCCGCCTGGTACGGCAAGCCCGACCGCGACATGTTCACCGTCGCCATCACCGGCACCAACGGCAAGACCTCCTGCTCGTACTGGCTGGGCGCGGCGCTGTCGCGCCTGCCGGGTGCGGGCCTGGCGGGCGTGATCGGCACGCTGGGCGTAGGCACCTTCCTGGCCGGCCGCGCGCAAGCCTTCGACGTTACCGGCTACACCACGCCCGACGCGGTGCTCCTGCAGCGCAACCTGGCCATGCTGGCCAAGGCCAAGGTGGCCGGCCTGGCCATCGAAGCCTCGTCGATCGGGCTGGCGCAGGGCCGCATGAACGGCATGCACGTGGACGTCGCGCTGTTCACCAATTTCACCCGCGACCACCTCGACTACCACGGCGACATGGATGCCTATGAAGCCGCCAAGCGCAAGCTGTTCGAGTGGGACGGCCTGAAGCACGCGGTGGTCAACCTGGACGACGCCATGGGCGTGCGGCTGCTGCCGCTGCTGCAGGCGCGCCAGGTGCCGGTCATCGGCTACGCGCTGGAAGACGAGATCGACGCCGCGGCCGCCGGCGTGCCCACGCTGCGCGCCAGCAATATCCGCAGCAGCCCGGCCGGCGCCGTGTTCCAGGTCGATTCGCCGTTCGGCAGCGGCCAGGTCAAGACGCAACTGGTGGGCCGCTTCAACGTCAGCAATGTGCTGGGCATCATGGGCGTGCTGCTGGCCAAGGGCGTGGCATGGGATGCCGCGGTGGCCGCCGCCGGCGCGCTGACCGCGGCGCCCGGCCGCATGCAGCAGTTCGGCGGGCCGGACGTGCCGCTGATCGTCATCGATTACGCGCATACCCCGGACGCCCTGGACAAGACACTGGGCACGCTGCGCCAGGTCGCCGCGCAACGCGGCGGCGAGCTGTGGTGCGTGTTCGGCTGCGGCGGCGACCGCGACCCGGGCAAGCGGCCGCAGATGGGCCAGGTCTCCGAGCAGGCCGACCACGTGGTGCTGACCAGCGACAACCCGCGCAGCGAAGATCCCAAGGCCATCATCGACCAGATCCGCGCCGGCATCGGCCGCATCGAACCGGTGGTGCTGGAAGACCGCGCCGGCGCCATCCTCTGGACCATCCGCCATGCCACCCGCGCCGACGTCGTGCTGCTGGCCGGCAAGGGGCATGAGGCCTACCAGGAGATCGCCGGCAAGAAACTGCCCTTCCTCGACGCCGACCACGTCGCGCTGGCCCTGGCCGCGCGCTCGACCATGATGGGAGGCGCGTGATGAAATTCCAATTCGCGCAGATGCTGGAGTGGATCCGCGCAGCCGAGGCCGCGGCCTCGGCCCATGCCGTGCCGGCGGTGCTCAATGCGCCGGCCGGCGTGCTGGAGCTCAATGATGTCGTCACCGACAGCCGCGCCGTCAAGCCCGGCAATGTCTTCGTGGCGCTGCGCGGCGAACGCTTCGACGCGCATGACTTCCTCGAGGCAGTGGTAGCCCAGGGCGCCGCCGCGGTAGTGGTCGAACGCGCGCCGCCGGGACTGGCGGCGCCGGCCATCGTGGTGCCCGACGCCCGCGCCGCGCTGGGGCAGATCGCCCACGGCTGGCGGACGCTGCACCAGGTGCCGGTGATCGGCGTGACCGGCAGCAACGGCAAGACCACCGTCAAGGAAATGATCGCCTCGATCCTGGCGGCCGCCTTCGGCGACGAGGGCTACCTCGGCACGCGCGGCAACTTCAACAATGAAATCGGCGTGCCGCTGACCTTGTTCCGCCTGCGCGCCGCACATCGGGCCGCGGTGATCGAGATGGGCATGAACCATCCGGGCGAGATCGCTGTCTTGTCGCGTATCGCCGCGCCGACGCTGGGCCTGGTCAACAACGCCCAGCGCGAGCACCAGGAATTCATGGCCACCGTGGAAGCGGTGGCGCGCGAGAACGGCGCGGTGATCCGCCACCTGCCGGCCGCTGGCGTGGCAGTGTTCCCGGCCGACGACGACTTCACCGCGCTGTGGCGCGAGGAAGCCGGAGCGCGTCGTGTCCTTACCTTCGGTTTGAACCCGCAGGCCGACGTCGGCGCCACCTATGCGGCCGGCGCCTTCGGCAGCACGCTGGAGGTCACCGTCAAGGGCATCGCGGCGCCGCCGGCGCAGTTCAGGGTCGAGCTGGCCGCGGTGGGCGAACACAATGTGCGCAACGCCCTGGCGGCGGCGGCCTGCGCGCTGGGCGCCGGCATCGCGGTCGAGGCCGTGGTGCGCGGGCTGGAGAATTTCGCGCCGGTCAATGGCCGCCTGCAGCGCAAGGTGGCCAGGAGCGGCGCGCTGGTGATCGACGACACCTACAACGCCAACCCCGACTCGGTGCGCGCCGCCATCGACGTGCTGGCCGCCATCGACGGCCCGCGCGCGCTGGTGCTGGGCGACATGGGCGAGGTCGGCGACCAGGGGCCGCAGTTCCACCGCGAGATCGGCGCTTATGCGAAGAGCCGCGGCATCCCGCGCCTGTTCGGCCTGGGCGAACTGATGCGCCACGCGGTGCAGGCCTATGGCGAGACGCAGGACGAAGGCGGGGCCCAGGCCCGGTACTTCGACGACATCGCGGCACTCAATGCCGCGGTGGAACAGGCCGCGCCGCAAGGCGCGACCGTACTGGTAAAAGGTTCACGCTTCATGAAGATGGAGCGAGTTGTACAGCATCTGGTCAACGTTGAATCCAACACGCAACATCAACAGGAGACCCATTAGCATGCTGGTCTGGCTCGCTCAGAATTTTCAACAGGACTTCGGCTTCTTGCGCCTGTTCAGCTTCATCACCTTCCGCGCGGTGTTCGCCACGCTGACGGCCTTGCTGATCGGCATGATCGCCGGTCCGGCCGTGATCCGCATGCTGACGCGCATGAAGGTCGGCCAGGCGGTGCGCACCGACGGTCCCCAGACCCACCTGATCAAGTCCGGCACCCCGACCATGGGCGGCGTGCTGATCCTGATCGGCATCGGCATCTCGACCCTGCTGTGGGCCGACCTGTCCAACCGCTTCGTCTGGATCGTGCTGATCGTCACGCTCGGCTTCGGCGCCGTCGGCTGGGTCGACGACTACCGCAAGGTGGTCCACCGCGACCCGCAAGGCATGCGCTCGCGCGAAAAATATTTCTGGCAATCGCTGATCGGCCTGGTGGCCGCGTTCTACCTGGCGTTCTCGGTTTCCGAGGTGAGCAACATGAAGGTGCTCGACCTGTTCGTGGCCTGGGTGCAGTCCGGCTTCAGCCTCGACCTGCCGCCCAAGGCCGACCTGATCGTGCCGTTCTTCAAGAGCGTGAGCTATCCGCTGGGGGTGTGGGGCTTCATCGCGCTGACCTACTTCGTCATCGTCGGCACCAGCAACGCGGTCAACCTGACCGACGGCCTGGACGGCCTGGCCATCATGCCCACCGTGCTGGTGGGCGCCGCGCTGGGCCTGTTCGCCTACCTGACCGGCAACGCCAGCTACGCCAAATACCTGTTCATCCCGCATATCCCCGGCGCGGGCGAGCTGCTGATCTTCTGCGGCGCCATGGGCGGCGCCGGCCTGGCCTTCCTCTGGTACAACGCCTACCCGGCGCAGGTGTTCATGGGCGACGTCGGCGCACTTGCGCTGGGCGGCGCGCTGGGCACCATCGCCGTGATCGTGCGCCAGGAGATCGTGCTGTTCATCATGGGCGGCATCTTCGTGGTGGAGACGCTCTCGGTGATGATCCAGGTGGCCTATTTCAAGTACACGAAGAAGCGCTTCGGCACCGGCCGGCGCGTGCTGCTGATGGCGCCGCTGCACCATCACTACGAACAGAAGGGCTGGAAGGAAACCCAGGTGGTGGTGCGGTTCTGGATCATCACCATGATGCTGGTGCTGTTGGGCTTGTCGACGCTGAAGCTGCGCTGAGGCAGGCAAGAGAATGAATACACGGCGCCCCTCGCGAACGATGCAAGGCGGCGCCCTTGGCGGTTGGTTGAACCGGAAGTTTTGGAAGTGAGTTGGAAACAAGGATGAATTACTCGGGCAAACACGTTCTGGTGCTCGGACTCGGAGAGTCCGGCCTGGCAATGGCGCGGTGGCTGGTCTACTGCGGCGCCGGCGTGCGCGTGGCCGATACGCGCGGAGAGGAGGCGCTGGCCGAGCGCCTGGCCGCCCTGCGCGCCGACGATCCGCAGGCGCAAGCCGTGCTGGGCCGTCCGTTCACTCCTGAATTACTCGATGGCGTAGACTTCGTCGCCGTCAGCCCCGGCCTGGCGCCTGAGGGCGAACTGGCGCCGCTGATGCCGGCCATGGCCGAGCGCGGCCTGCCGCTGTGGGGCGAGATCGAACTGTTCGCGCAGGCGCTGGCCGGCCTGCGCGAAGAGACGCTGTACAAGCCCAAGGTGCTGGCCATCACCGGCACCAACGGCAAGACCACCGTGACCAGCCTGACCGGCCTGTTGTGCCAGCGCGCCGGCATGTCGGTGCGGGTCGCCGGCAACATCAGCCCGGCGGCGCTGGACGTGCTACGCGAGGCGGTGATCAGGGACAAGGTGTTCCTGGTCGAACTGGCCGAGCAGGACGCGATCGCCGCCGCCCAGGCGCAAGCCGAAGCCGAGGCCGAAGCATTGCGCCAGGCCGAGCTGGCCGAACAGCAAGCTGCCGAAGCGGCCAAGCGCAAGCGCGCCGCTGCCCGCATCGAACAAGCCGTCGCTGTTGCGGCGCCCGCGCCTGTGCCCGAAGCGGCAGCGCCGGCCGCCAACGATCAACACGCCGATGCGCCGCAGGCGCAGGAGAGCGCCGCCGCCGCCGTGCAAGACGCACAAGCGCACAGCCAGGTCGCGGCGGGCGACGCCGATTTGCCGGAAGGCCAGGCGCAAGCCGAGCCGGAACCACATCCGGCCACTGTCGCCACGGAAATAGTCGGCGGCGCGGAGCACATCCCGGCCGAAGCCGCGAATGCCGTCGATGACGCAGGCCTGCAAACCGACGTCGCCGGCAACGAAGCCGTGGCGCCGGAGACCCTGAACCTGGGCGACTTCATGGAAGTCTCGCGCACCGCCGAGGAAGACGCGCTGGCCGCCGTGCCGCCGCCCCCGCCGCCGGAGCCGACCTACCGCGGCTCGATGCCGCAGGTGTGGGTGCTGGAGCTGTCCAGCTTCCAGCTGCATACCACTCACAGCCTGCGGGCCGACGCCGCCACCGTCCTCAACATCACCCAGGATCACCTGGACTGGCACGGCAGCATGGACGCCTATGCCGCCGACAAGGCGCGCATCTTCGGCGAGGGCACCGTGCGCGTGCTCAACCGCGACGATGCGCGGGTGATGGCGATGTCCTCGCCGGCCGCGCCGCAATCCACCTTCGGGCTGGATGAGCCGGCCGCGCCGGACAGCTTCGGCCTGGTCAACGACAACGGCATGCTGTGGCTGGCCAACGCCTTCGTGCATGAAGACGACGAACAGCCGGAAGGAAAACGCCGCCGCAAGCAAAAGGAACTGGCGCCGCCGCCGGTGACGCTCAAGCGCCTGATGCCGGCCGACGCGCTGAAGATCCGCGGCGCCCACAACGCCATGAACGCGCTGGCCGCGCTGGCGCTGTGCCGCGCCGCCGGGCTGCCGATGGCGCCGCTGCTGCACGGCCTGCGCGACTACACCGGCGAGCCGCACCGGGTGGAGCTGGTGGGCGTGGTGCAGGAAGTCGATTACTACGACGACAGCAAGGGCACCAACGTCGGCGCCACCGTGGCCGCCCTGAACGGGCTGGGCCTGGGCGGGCGTCCCAACCGCATCCTCCTGATCGCCGGCGGCGAGGGCAAGGGCCAGGACTTTGCGCCGCTGGCGCTGCCGGTCGCCAAATACGGCCGCGCGGTGCTGCTGATCGGGCGCGATGCGCCAGTGATCCGCGCGGCGGTGGCCGACGCCGGCGTCGAGCTGATCGATTGCGCGACCCTGGAAGAGGCCGTGCAAAAGGCCGGCGACATGGCGCAAGCCGGCGAGATCGTCCTGCTGTCGCCTGCCTGCGCCAGCTTCGACATGTTCCGCAACTACGCGCACCGGGCCGACGTCTTCGTGGACGCGGTGCGTGAACTGGCGTTGTCGCGCGGCGAGGTGATCGCATGAAGCTCGGACTGTCGTCACTGCGCGGATGGCTGGGCAGCGTCAAGGACGCCGCCCCGGCCGCGGCCGGCCGCCTGAAGGCCGGCGCCGGCGTGCGCGGCGGCGGTGTCGGCTTCGAGCCGCGCTCGCGCATGATGGAGTACGACCAGCCGCTGATCTGGGTGGTGCTGCTGCTGATGCTGTTCGGTATGGTGATGGTGTACTCGGCATCGGTGGCGCTGCCCGACTCGCCCAAGTACGCGTCCTACTCGAACTATCATTTCCTGATCCGCCAGGCGATCTTCATCGTCATCTCGATCACCGCCGGCGCGGTCGCTTTCCGCGTGCGCATCGAGACCTGGCAGAAGTGGGCGCCCTACCTGTTCGCCATCACGCTGATCCTGTTGCTGCTGGTGCTGATCCCGGGCGTGGGCAAGGGCGTCAACGGCGCCAAGCGCTGGCTGTCGCTGAAGATCATCAACCTGCAGCCGTCCGAGCTGATGAAGCTGTTCATCGTGCTGTACGCAGCCGATTACACGGTGCGCAAGCAGGCCGTGATGCACAAGCTGATCAAGGGCTTCGCGCCCATGGCCGCAGCGGTTGGCCTGGTCGGCCTGCTGCTGCTGCTGGAGCCCGACCTGGGCGCGTTCGGCGTGATCGTCTGCATCGCCATGGGCATCCTGTTCCTGGGCGGCATCAACGGCATCTGGTTCGGCGGCATCAGCGCCATGCTGGGCGGCGTGTTCACCCTGGTGATCGTGATGTCGCCGTGGCGGCGCGAGCGCATCTTCGCCTACCTCAATCCGTGGGAAGAAGAAAACGCGCTGGGCAAGGCCTACCAGTTGTCGCACTCGCTGATCGCCTTCGGGCGCGGCGAGCTGTTCGGCGTGGGCCTGGGCAGCAGCGTGGAGAAATTGCATTACCTGCCAGAGGCGCATACCGACTTCCTGCTGGCGGTGATCGGCGAGGAGCTGGGTTTCGCCGGCGTGCTGACGGTGGTGCTGCTGTTCTATTGGCTGGTCAAGCATGCCTTCGAGATCGGCCGCCAGGCCATCGCGCTGGACCTGACTTTCGCCGGCCTGGTGGCCAAGGGCATCGGCATCTGGCTGGGCGTGCAGGCCTTCATCAACATGGGCGTGAACCTGGGCCTCTTGCCGACCAAGGGCCTGACGCTGCCGCTGATGAGCTACGGCGGCTCCGGCGTGCTGCTCAACTGCGTCGGCCTGGCGATCCTGCTGCGCATCGATTACGAGAACCGGGTGCTGATGCGGGGAGGACGGCTATGAGCGCGCCCCGCAAACTGCTGATCATGGCGGCCGGCACCGGCGGCCATATCTTCCCCGGCCTGGCGATTGCCGACACCATGCGCGCGCGCGGCTGGCAGGTCAGCTGGCTGGGCACCTCGCACGGCATGGAGCGCGAGCTGGTGCCGCGCCACGGCGTGGAGATGGACACCATCGTCTTCGCCGGCCTGCGCGGCAAGGGGGCAATGCATACGCTCAAGGGCGTGTGGCGCATGGCGGCGAGCTTCTTCAGCTGCTTCGCCATCCTCGGCCGC
This sequence comes from Herbaspirillum sp. WKF16, assembly GCF_028993615.1. Classification (NCBI taxonomy): domain Bacteria; kingdom Pseudomonadati; phylum Pseudomonadota; class Betaproteobacteria; order Burkholderiales; family Oxalobacteraceae; genus Herbaspirillum; species Herbaspirillum sp. WKF16. Next base: position 321,630 of record NZ_CP118632.1, read on the forward strand.
CGCCGTCCGGACGTGGTGCTGGGCATGGGCGGCTACGTGACGGTGCCGGGCGGCGCCATGGCGCGCCTGCGCGGCAAGCCGCTGGTGCTGGTCAACGCCGACGCCGCGCTGCTGCTGTCGAACAAGACCTTGACGCCGTTGGCCGATCGCGTGCTGTTCGGCTTCCCGGCCGATTTCGGCCGCGCCGCCGGCAAGGCCGAGGTGACCGGCAACCCGGTGCGCAAGGAAATCACGGCCCTGCCGCGACCGGCGCAGCGCTATGCCGGGCGCAGCGGCCCGCTGAAGATCCTGGTGGTGGGCGGCAGCCTGGGCGCCAAGGTGTTGAACGACAACGTCCCGGCGGCGCTGGCCAAATTGGCGCCGGAACGCCGTCCGCTGGTTACGCACCAGTCGGGCAAGCAGCACATCGACGCGTTGCGGGCGTCGTATGCGCAGGCCGGGGTGCAGGCCGAGGTGGTGGACTTCATCGACGACATGCCGCGCCGCTACGCCGAGGCCGATCTCGTGATCTGCCGCGCCGGCGCCATCACGGTGTCGGAGCTGACCGCCGCCGGCGTGGCCAGCGTGCTGGTGCCGCTGGCGGTCTCGACCACCTCGCACCAGATCGACAACGCCAAATGGATGGCGCAAAACAATGCGGCAATCCATTTGCCGCAACGCGAACTCACGGCCGAGGCGCTGGCGGGTTTGCTGCAGACACTGGACCGCGCTGCATGCCAGGACATGGCGCAGGCGGCATACGAACAAGGCCGGCGCGACGCCAACGAGGCGATCGCGCGCGTGCTGGAAGGACTGGTAACACCATGAAGCATCGCGTCAAGAATATTCATTTTGTCGGTATCGGCGGCTCCGGCATGTCGGGCATCGCCGAGGTCATGTTGAACCTGGGCTACGGCGTGTCCGGCTCGGATCTGGGCAGCAACGCCGCGACCCAGCGCCTGGCGCAGCTGGGCGCCTGCATCCGCTATGGCCACGCGGCCGAGAACATCGACGGCGCTGACGCCATCGTCACCTCTACCGCCGTCAAGGGCGACAATCCCGAGGTGCTGGCGGCGCGCAAGAAACATATCCCCATCGTGCCGCGCGCAGTGATGCTGGGCGAGCTGATGCGCCTGAAGAAGGGCATCGCGATTGCCGGCACCCACGGCAAGACCACCACCACCTCGCTGGTGGCCAGCGTGCTGGCCCAGGGCGGGCTGGATCCGACCTTCGTGATCGGCGGCCGGCTGACCTCGGCCGGCGCCAACGCCAAGCTGGGCACGGGCGAGTTCATCGTGGCCGAGGCCGACGAGTCGGATGCGTCCTTCCTCAACCTGACGCCGGTGATCGAGGTGATCACCAATATCGACGCCGACCACATGGAGACCTACAACCATGACTTCGCGCGCCTGAAGCAGGCCTTCGTCGAGTTCACCCAGCGCCTGCCGTTCTACGGCGTGGCGGTGCTATGCCTGGACGACCCGCACGTGCGCGAGATCATGCCCATGGTGTCCAAGCCCATCGTCACCTACGGCTTCCATGAGGATGCCGAGGTGCGCGCGGTGGACGCCCGGGCGGTCGACGGCCACATGCAGTTCACCGTGGTGCAGGAAGGCTATGCGCCGATGCAGGTGAGCCTGAACCAGCCCGGCATGCACAACGTGCAGAACGCCTGCGCGGCCATCGCCATCGCGCGCGAGCTGGACGTGGACGACGCCGCCACCCAGAAGGCGCTGACCGAATTCAACGGCGTCGGCCGCCGCTTCACCCGCTACGGCGAGGTGCCGCTGTTCGACGCCGAGGGCAAGCCGGCCGGCCACTTCACGCTGGTCGACGACTACGGTCACCACCCGGTCGAGACCGCCGCCACGATTTCCGCGGCGCGCGGCGCCTATCCGGGGCGTCGCCTGGTGCTGGCGTTCCAGCCGCACCGCTACACCCGCACGCGCGACCTGTTCGAGGACTTCGTCAAGGTGCTGTCGCAGCCGGACGTGCTGGTGCTGGCCGAGGTGTATTCCGCCGGCGAGGCGCCCATCGTCGCCGCCGACGGCCGTTCGCTGGCGCACGCGCTGCGCGCGGCCGGCAAGGCCGAACCGGTGTTCGTGGCCGATATCGCCGACATGCCCGAGACCATCCGCAACGTGGTGCGCGACGGCGACGTCGTGATGACCATGGGCGCCGGCTCGATCTCCGCCGTGCCTGGCCGCCTGACCGCGCAGGCCGGCGAGAAGAATGAACAGGGGGCCGCATGATCAGCCAGGACCAGATCAAGGCATTCGGTAAGGTCGGCGTGCTCTATGGCGGCCGCTCGGCCGAGCGCGAGGTGTCCAACATGTCCGGCGCCGGCGTGCTGCAGGCGCTGCGCAGCCGCGGCGTGGATGCGCATCCCTTCGATCCCGGCCAGCGCACGCTGGGCGAATTGCAGGCGCAGAAGTTCGACCGCGTGTTCATCGCGCTGCACGGCCGCTACGGCGAGGACGGCACGCTGCAAGGCGCGCTGGAGCAGATGGGCTTGCCTTACACCGGCCCGGGTGTGATGGCGTCCTCGATTGCCATGGACAAGGTCATGACCAAGCGCATCTGGCTGGCGCACGGCCTGCCGACGCCGCGCTTCGCCGTGCTCGACGCCAAGGGAACCACGCGCGAACAGCTGCGCGCCGTGCCCGATGAGCTGGGCTTGCCGCTGATGCTCAAGGCGCCGCACGAAGGCTCGACCATCGGCATCGCCCGGGTCAACGGCTATTCGGATGTGCAGGCCGGCTTCGACCTGTGCGCGAAGTACGATGACGTGGTGCTGGCCGAGGAGTTCATCCGCGGCCGCGAGCTGACCGTGCCGGTGCTGGGCAGCGGCCGCGCCGCGCGCGCCTTGCCGGTGATCGAGATCCGCGCGCCGGAAGGCAACTATGACTACCAGAACAAGTATTTCACCGACGACACCAAGTACCTGTGCCCGGCGCCGATCGACGAGCAGCTGACGCAGCGCCTGCAGGAACTGGCGGTGCAGGCCTTCCATGCGGTCGGTTGCCGAGGCTGGAGCCGGGTCGACTTCATGCTGCGCGAGACGGACGGCCAGGCCGAGCCTTACCTGCTGGAGATCAACACCTCGCCCGGCATGACCGGCCATTCGCTGGTGCCGATGGCGGCCAAGGCGCTGGGCATGAGTTATGAGGATTTGTGCTGCGAGATCCTGCAGCTGGCGGCGCTCGACATGACGCCTTCGAGCAACTGGACGCCGCAGGCGGACCAGTCCTGAAGGCGGCAAGGGAGAGCACGAAGGAATGTGGCAAGACGTCAAGATGCTAAATGCGATCAGCAGCGCGCTGCTGGCGCTGGTGCTGCTGGCCCTGGTGGCGTCGGGCCTGTGGTGGGTGGCGCAGCGGCCGATGTTTACGCTGCACACGATACGCATCGAAAGCGCGGGCGAGTTGCCGCTGGAAAAGGTCAATGCGTTGACGGTGCGGGCCACGGCGGTGCCGCGCATCCATGGCAATTTCTTCACCACCGACCTGTCGGCGGTGCGCGCGGCCTTCGAGGCGGTGCCGTGGGTGCGCCGGGCGATGGTCAGGCGCGAATGGCCGGACCGGCTGGTGGTGAAGGTAGAGGAACACAAGGCCCTGGGCACCTGGGGTGAGGACGGCAAGCTGTTGTCGCAGAAGGGCGACGTCTTCACCGCCAACCTGGCCGAGGCCGAGGATGACGGCGACCTGCTGGAGTTCGACGGCCCCGAGGGCAGCGAGAAGCAGGTGGTGACGCGGCTGGTGCAGTTCCGCCAGTGGTTTGCGCCCTTGAAGCTGGAGCCGGAGTCGCTGGTGTTGTCCAACCGCTATGCGTGGACGGTGAAGCTGGACAACGGCATGACGGTCGAGCTCGGGCGCGACCAGGGCGAAGCGGTGCTCAAGGAACGGATCGACCGGCTGGTGGCGGTGTACCCGCAGTTGATGGAGAGGTTGCAGGGCAAGATCGAGAGCGTCGACATGCGCTACCCCAACGGGATGGCGCTCAAGGCGGATGGAATGGTGCTGGCGGCATTGAACGGAAAGAAGAAATAAGCGACAACGATATGACAAAAGACGCGAAAAATTTGATCGTCGGCCTCGACATCGGCACCTCGAAAGTGGTGGCCGTGGTGGCCGAAGTGCTGGCCGACGGTCGCCACGAGGTGATCGGCCTCGGGCAGTCCGAATCCAAGGGGCTGAAGAAGGGCGTGGTGGTCAATATCGAGGCCACTGTCGAATCCATCCAGCGCGCCCTGGAAGAGGCCGAACTAATGGCCGACTGCAAGATCAGAAACGTCTATACCGGCATTGCCGGCAGCCATATCCGCAGCTTCAATTCAAGCGGCATGGTCGCCATCAAGGACAAGGAAGTGACGGCGGCCGACGTCTCGCGCGTGATCGAGACCGCCAAGGCCGTCAACATCCCGACCGACCAGCAGCTGTTGCACACGGTGCCCCAGGAATTCATCGTCGACAACCAGGAAGACGTGCGCGAGCCGATCGGCATGAGCGGCATCCGCCTGGAGGTCAAGGTGCATATCGTGACCGGCGCGGTCTCGGCGGTGCAGAACATCGTCAAGTGCGTGCGCCGCTGCGGCCTGGAAGTGTCGGACCTGATCCTGCAGCCGATGGCCTCGGCCGACGCCGTGCTCACCACCGACGAGCGCGAGCTGGGCGTGGTGCTGGTGGACATCGGCGGTGGCACCACCGACGTGGCGGTGTTCACCGAAGGGGCGATCCGCCATACCGCGGTGATCCCCATCGCCGGCGACCAGATCACCAACGACATCGCGATGGCGCTGCGCACGCCGACGCTGGAAGCCGAGGAAATCAAGCTGCGCTACGGCGTGGCCAAGCAGATCCTGGCCGATCCGACCGAGACGCTAGAAGTGCCCGGCCTGGGCGACCGCAACCCGCGCACCCTGTCGCGCCAGGCGCTGGCGGCGGTGATCGAGCCGCGCGTGGAAGAGCTGTTCGCGCTGGTGCACCAGGTGGTGCGCGAGTCGGGCTACGAAGAAGTGCTGTCCTCGGGCATCGTCCTCACCGGCGGCTCGGCGCTGATGCCGGGCATGACCGAGCTGGCCGAAGACATCTTCCTCAAGCCGGCGCGCCTGGGCACGCCGGAATACAGCGGCCAGCTGGCCGACGTGGTGCGCAGCCCGCGCTACTCCACGGTGCTGGGCCTGCTGCAGGAAGCCAAGAAGCAATACCTGCGCGGCTACATCGTGACGCGCCAGGAAGGTTCGGTGAAGGCGGTCTGGCAGCGCATGAAGGAATGGTTCCTCGGCAACTTCTGAACGAAGCGGCGGAGTGCATCAGGATGTAAAAGTTTTGGCGGTATGGGCGTCAACGGCAGTACGGTTCTGGGAGTTTTGGCTTCATTGCGGCAGCGCTCATCCGGAGGGCATTCGGAAGCGGATTGGCAGGATCGGTTTTTTGGAATTGCAGCAGCATCAGTATCAGGCAACGCAGTAACTCAATTAAGCAGCATCAATCAACTGGATAGACGGGCAGTTATCAGTTGCTAGTCGTCACACCGCGTGATGCCTATCAACTGCCAGCTGCAGATACATATATTTAAAGGAGTCATCATGGAAATCGATATGGTCGACAATGCGACGCTCGGCACCATCATCAAGGTCGTCGGCGTCGGCGGAGCCGGCGGCAACGCCGTGCAGCACATGATCAACAAGGGCGTGTCCGGCGTGGAATTCATCGCCGCCAACACCGACGCGCAGGCGCTCAAGCAATCGCGCGCCCATAACGTCATCCAGATCGGCGAGACCGGCCTGGGCGCGGGCATGCAGCCGGAAGTCGGCCGCCGCCTGGCCGAGGAAACCCGCTCCCGCATCGAAGACTCGCTGCGCGGCGCGCACATGGTCTTCATCGCCGCCGGCATGGGCGGCGGCACCGGCACCGGCGCCGCTCCCGTGGTGGCGCAGGTCGCCAAGCAACAGGGCGCGCTGACCGTGGCGGTGGTTTCCAAGCCGTTCTCGTACGAAGGCCAGAAGTGCATGGACATCGCCGACGCCGGCCTGGAAGAGCTGTCCCAGCACGTCGACTCGCTGATCATCATCCTCAACGAGAAGCTGGAAGAGATCTACGAAGACGACAGCATGATCGAATGGCTGTCCCACGCCGATGACGTGCTCAACAACGCCGTCGCCGGTATCGCGGAAATCATCAACGTGCCGGGCCACATCAACGTCGACTTCAACGACGTCAAGACCATCATGGGCGAGCAAGGCAAGGCCATGATGGGCACCTCGACCGCTTCCGGCGTGGATCGCGCGCGCGTGGCGGCCGAGCAGGCCGTGGCGTCGCCGCTGCTGGACGGCATCGACCTGTCCGGCGCGCGCGGCGTGCTGGTCAACGTGACCGCCAGCCGCAGCCTGAAGGGCAAGGAAATCAAGGAAGTGATGGCCACCGTGCGCGCCTTCGCCGCTCCCGACGCTTCCATCGCCCAGGGCATCGCCTACGACGACACCATGGGCGACGAGATCCGCGTCACCGTGGTGGCCACCGGCCTGGGCCGCGCCCGCAAGACCGTGCAGCTGGTGCAGACCCCGGTCCTGCGCACCGGCACCCACAACGAGCCGATGATGGCCGGCACCGGCACCATGATGCAGGGCGCCGCCCAGCCTGCGGCCGCCTTCGGCGGACTGAAGGCGCCGGCGGTGTGGCGTCGCGAGTCGGCCTCCGACACCGTGCGCGCGCTGGAAAAGAACGGCATGGAAACCTACGACATCCCGGCTTTCCTGCGCAAGCAGGCCGACTGATCGCGGGCGGATCCATCGCCGTCTCGCCGGGCTGCCCGATGTCCAGCAGCCCGGCGAGTAACAGGGCATACTAACGCCGCGCCCCGAGCGCGGCGTTTTTTCGCCCGCGCGGAGGCACGGACCTACCCACATACTGACAACCAGACGAGGAAACACCATGACCATCAAGATCGGCGAGAGCCTGCCGGAAGGCACCCTGACCGAATTCATCGAGACCGAGACCGAAGGCTGCAGCCTGGGCCCGAACGCCTTCAAGGTGTCCGAGCTGGTCAAGGGCAAGAAGATCGCGCTGTTCGCGCTGCCCGGCGCCTTCACCCCGACCTGTTCGGCCAAGCACGTGCCGGGCTACATCGCGCTGGCCGACCAGTTCAAGGCCAAGGGCGTGGACGAGATCTGGTGCCTGTCGGTCAACGACGCCTTCGTCATGGGCGCCTGGGGCCGCGAGCAGAAGGCCACCGGCGTGGTGCGCATGCTGGCTGACGGCAGCGCCGCGCTGACCAAGGAGCTGGGCATGGAATTCGACCTGACCGCCAAGGGCATGGGCATCCGCTCGCAGCGCTATTCCATGCTGCTCGAAGACGGCGTGGTCAAGCAACTGAACCTGGAAGCCCCGGGCAAGTTCGAAGTGTCGAACGCCGAGACCCTGCTGGGCCAGCTGTAAATCGACGTTCCCCGAAGATGCTGGCTCCCGGCGCAAGCCGGAACCAGCGTCGCCTGATGCGCCTCGATGGCGGCGGGCGAGGCAATGACCGCCATTGATAAAATCAATGCGCCTTCGCTTCAGATTTGCAACACCCGGGCGGCTGCGCTCCCGCGCCTTGGCTATAATGGCCGGATGTTGAAACAACGCACAATCAAGAGCCTGGTCAAGTCCACCGGCGTCGGCTTGCACTCCGGCACCAAGGTCGAGCTGACCCTGCGTCCGGCCGCGCCGGACACCGGCATCATTTTCCGCCGCATCGATCTCGACCCCGTGGTCGAGCTGCCCATGGTCGCCACCGGCGTGGGCGACACCCGCATGGCCTCGACCCTGACCAAGGACGGCGCCAAGGTCTCTACCGTCGAGCACCTGCTGTCGGCCTGCGCCGGCCTGGGCATCGACAACCTCTACATCGACCTGACCGCGGAAGAAATTCCGATCATGGACGGTTCGGCCTCTTCCTTCGTATTCCTGCTGCAGCAGGCCGGCCTGCAGGAGCAGAACGCCGCCAAGAAATTCATCCGCGTGAAGAAGCCCGTGGAAGTGCGCGAAGGCGCCGGCGACAAGGAAAAGTGGGCGCGCCTGGAGCCCTACAACGGTTTCCGCCTGAAGTTCTTCATCGAGTTCAACCATCCCGCAGTGGACGGCACCGGCCAGGTGGCCGAGGTCGACTTCGGCATCGACTCCTACGTCAAGGAGATCGCCCGCGCGCGCACCTTCGGCTTCATGCAGGACGTGGAAACCCTGCGCGGAATGGGCCTGGCCCGCGGCGGCTCGTTCGAGAACGCGATCGTGATGGACGAGTACCGCATCCTCAACGCCGACGGCCTGCGCTACGACAATGAGTTCGTGCGCCACAAGATCCTGGACGCCATCGGCGACCTCTACATCATCGGCCATCCGCTGCTGGCCAGTTACGACGCGCACAAGTCCGGCCACGGCCTGAACAACCTGTTGCTGCGCGAGCTGCTCAACAACCCGGACTCCTACGAGGTGGTGACCTTCGACTCGCTGGAAACCGCGCCGCAGACCTATGTGATGCAAGCCAAGCAGGAGTGGGCGCTGAACTGAGCGCCGCGCCCGTGGAAGCGGCAAATGCAAACGCCCCGGCATGCCGGGGCGTTTGCATTTGAAGCGTAAATTTTTTACAAGAACGGCGTGAAGTTTGCTTTGCCGCCGGGAAATAACCCCGCTTTCCCTTCCCTGTTCGGCTTATGAGCCGCCCTGGCGACGCCGTATCATGGCGTCGATGGCATCCTTCAGGCCCTGGCTGCGGGGATGCGCCGAGAGCGAACTGCTGAGCTCGGCGAAGGAGCTCAGGGCGTTGTCGGTCAGCTCGACGATGCGCTTGGGCTCGGGCGGTGGCGCAATCTTGCCAACTTGCACTTTGATTCGTATTGAATTAACCTGCCATCCGTCTTTTTGCAAGCGGTCTTGCAGCTTGGGGAGCTGTTGTTTCAGCCTGGCCGCCAATGCTGCGTTGGGCGCGCTCATGACCAGCGCGCCGGTTTCGAAGTTCAGTATTTCGCACGCGACGAACATCGCGGGCAATCCGGCGGCGACTGCCTTTTGCAGCGCAGCCATGCGCGACAGCGCGGGCAGCAGCGCCGCCATCGTCGTATTCGACCGCAAGAAATCCGAGGCTCCCTTCGTGCTCTTCGCCATGCGTTGAGCGCTCGTGGGAGCCGGCCGATAAGGGGTGAAAGTGGATGCGTGCTTCATCTTTAAACCTTATCACATCCGCCTGCCAGGCGGATGGAGTCTAGGGACCTGTTCGCGCGGCGATGCCGCTCCATGACAGGTTCCAAGGAGCAAAGATGCAAATTATCCTGTTGCACCCCCGTTTCACCAAGGCGCGCTCCGTCACGCTGGGTTCGAAGCACCTGATCATCCTGCTGTTCCTCCTGGCCGTCACCGTGGCGGCTTGTTCCGCGCTGGTGTCCTACCTGGTGCTGCGCCATGCGGGCGAGGCCGACGCCTCGCCGATGTTCCGCAAGCTGGCCATGTCCATGAGCCAGCAGGAAGACGACCGCAAGGAAAAATTCCTCAAGGAAAACCTGGGCATGATGGCCGTCAAGGTCGGCGAGATGCAGGCCCAGATGATGCGCCTGGACGCCCTGGGCGAACGGGTGCAGGGCCTGGCCGGCATCCGCCCCGAGGAGTTCAACTTCAAGGAGCTGCCCGGCCGCGGCGGCGCCGAGCAATCCAGCCTGGCCGGGCCGGGGCGCGAAGTCGGCATGGATGAGCTGCGCCGCATGCTCGATTCGTTGCTGGTCGATGCCGGTCATCGCGCCGACTACCTGAATGCGGTCGAGTCCACGCTGATGGGCGACAAGATCAAGTCGCGCCTGCTGCCGACCAACCAGCCGGTCAACGTCGCCTACAACTCCTCGAGCTTCGGCTGGCGCCTCGATCCCTTCAGCGGCCACAACGCCTTCCATGAAGGCCTGGATTTCCCGGCCCCGGTCGGCACCCGCATCGTGGCCGCCGCCGCCGGCGTGGTGATCGCCTCCGAATACCATTATCAGTTCGGCAACATGCTGGAGATCGATCACGGCAACAACATCATCACGCGCTACGCCCATGCCTCGCAGCTGTACGTGAAGGTGGGCGACATCGTCAAGCGCGGCCAGCACGTGGCCGACGTCGGCTCGACCGGCCGCTCGACCGGCGCCCACCTGCACTTCGAGGTGCGCATCCGCGGTATTGCGCAGGATCCGCGCAAGTTCCTGGCGCTGGGCGCCAACGGCGGCAACCAGCCCAAGCAGTTGCCGGTGTTCGTGGCCGGGCGCTGAGCGTTTTCTTGCCGATCCCCCAAGCAAAACCCGCCTGCAGGCGGGTTTTTCTATTGAATCTTTGCAATCGGGCCCGATCTACAGGCGATGCGGCCTGCCGCAGGCCCGGGAAAGCCATGCCACGGGGCCTGCGTGCTAAAATCGGCGGTTTATTATTGGGCGTTCTTTCGGCCGGGTGCCAGACGTCTGCCTGCCGGATCTTTCATCGGCGCTTTTATAGAATCCAAGCATGTCATTCCTGACCAAGATTTTCGGTAGCCGTAACCAGCGGTTGCTCAAACAATATCAAAAAATCGTCCGCCAGATTAACGCGCTGGAACCGTCGGTCGAGAAACTGACGGACGCCGAACTTCAAGCCAAGACACCCGAATTCAAAGAGCGCATCGCCGGCGGCGAAACGCTGGACGCGGTGCTGCCGGAAGCCTTCGCGGTCTGCCGCGAAGCCAGCCGCCGCGTGCTCAAGATGCGCCACTTCGACGTGCAGCTGATCGGCGGCATGGCGCTGCACTTCGGCAAGATCGCCGAGATGCGCACCGGCGAGGGCAAGACCCTGATGGCGACCCTGCCGGCCTACCTGAACGCACTGTCGGGCAAGGGCGTGCACGTGGTGACCGTCAACGATTACCTGGCCCAGCGCGATGCCGACGACATGGGACGCCTGTACGGCTGGCTGGGCCTGACCACCGGCGTGAACCTGTCGCAGATGGAACACGACGTCAAGCAGGAAGCCTACGCCGCCGACATCACCTACGGCACCAACAACGAGTTCGGCTTCGACTACCTGCGCGACAACATGGTGTTCGACGCCGACGACCGCGTGCAGCGCACCCTGAACTTCGCCATCGTCGATGAAGTGGACTCGATCCTCATCGACGAGGCGCGCACCCCGCTGATCATCTCCGGCCAGGCCGAGAACCACACCGAGCTGTACCACAAGATCAATGCCGTGCCGCCGCTGCTGACGCTGCAGATCGGCGAGGAAACGCCGGACGGCAAGGGCAAGGTCGAAGTCCCCGGCGACTACACCAAGGACGAGAAGAGCCACCAGGTTCTGCTGACCGAGGCCGGCCACGACAAGGCCGAAGAGATCCTGACCCAGATGGGCCTGCTGCCGGAAGGCGCCTCGCTCTACGACGCCGCCAACATCACGCTGATCCACCACCTGTACGCCGCCCTGCGCGCGCACACGCTGTACCACAAGGACCAGCACTACGTGGTGCAGAACGGCGAAGTCACCATCGTCGACGAATTCACCGGCCGCCTGATGACCGGCCGCCGCTGGTCCGATGGCCTGCACCAGGCCGTCGAAGCCAAGGAAGGCGTGAAGATCCAGAACGAGAACCAGACCCTGGCCTCGATCACCTTCCAGAACTACTTCCGCATGTACGCCAAGCTGTCCGGCATGACCGGCACGGCCGATACCGAAGCCTACGAATTCCAGGAGATCTACCAGCTGGAAACCGTGGTGATCCCGCCGAACCGCCCGAACGCCCGCAAGGATCGCCAGGACCAGGTCTACAAGACCGCCCAGGAGAAGTACCTGGCGATGCTGAAGGACATCCAGGACTGCTATGAGCGCGGCCAGCCGGTGCTGGTGGGCACCACCTCGATCGAGAATTCCGAACTGCTGTCGGGCATCCTGACCAAGGCCAAGCTGCCGCACAACGTCTTGAACGCCAAGCAGCACGCGCGTGAGGCGGAGATCGTGGCGCAGGCCGGCCGTCCCAAGATGATCACCATCGCCACCAACATGGCCGGCCGCGGCACCGACATCGTGCTGGGCGGCAACGTCGACAAGCAGGTGCAGCTGATCGAAGCCGACGCCGCCCTGAGCGACGACGACAAGGCCGCGCGCGCCAGGCAGCTGCGCGACGAATGGCAATCGCTGCACGACCACGTGGTCAACGCCGGCGGCCTGCACATCATCGGCACCGAGCGCCATGAGTCGCGCCGCGTCGACAACCAGCTGCGCGGCCGTTCCGCGCGCCAGGGCGACCCCGGCTCCTCGCGCTTCTACCTGTCGCTGGACGACGCGCTGCTGCGCATCTTCGCCGGCGACCGCGTGCGCGCCATCATGGACCGCCTGAAGATGCCCGAAGGCGAACCGATCGAAGCCGGCATCGTGACCCGCTCGATCGAATCGGCGCAGCGCAAGGTCGAAGCCCGCAACTTCGACATCCGCAAGCAGCTGCTGGAATACGACGACGTCGCCAACGACCAGCGCAAGGTGATCTACCAGCAGCGCAACGAACTGCTGGAAGCGGCCGAAATGGGCGAGATGATTTCCTCGCTGCGCGAAGGCGTGTTCACCGACCTGTTCCGCGAATACGTGCCGGCCGAGTCGATGGAAGAGCAGTGGGACATCCCCGGCCTGCAGGCCGTGCTGAAGAACGAATGGCAGCTGGACGTGCCGCTCGACGCCATGCTGGAAGCCGAGCCCGACCTGTCCGACGAGGACTTGCTGGAGCGCGTGCTGACGGCTGCCCGCGAGACCTACGAAGCCAAGGTCGCCGTGGTCGGCACCGAGGCCTTCGCCGGCTTCGAGCGCAGCGTCATGCTGCAGAGCATCGACAACCACTGGCGCGAACACCTGGCCGCGCTGGATCACCTGCGCCAGGGCATCCACCTGCGCGGCTACGCGCAGAAGAACCCCAAGCAGGAATACAAGCGCGAAGCCTTCGAGCTGTTCGCCCAGATGCTGGACCTGATCAAGAACGAAGTGATCAAGGTCGTGATGACGGTACGCATCCAGAGCCGCGAGGAAATCGAAGCGGCCGAGGAAAGCATGGCCGGCGGCTCGCCCATCAACGTCAACTACCAGCACGCCGACTTCAATCCCGACGCCGCGCCGGAAGAACTGATGGCGCCCACCGCGCAGAGCGAGCCGGCGGACGATTCGGAATTCCCGAAGGTCGGCCGCAACGACCCTTGCCCTTGCGGCAGCGGCAAGAAGTACAAGCAGTGCCACGGCAAGCTGGCCTGATCCAGCCGCCCGCAGCCTGAAGGAAAAGGCCGTTCACCATTGTCCTGGTGAGCGGCTTTTTTTCGAGCGAGTTTTTTGGAGAACAACAAGATGCAAGCCGCCAACGCCACCCGCGCCATCAATCTCATCGGCCCCACGAAGATCGTCAGCGCCATCCTGGTCATGGGCGTTCTCATGCTGGCCGGCTGCGCTTCCAGCCCGATGCCCGGCTGGCGCGAATCTTCCGATCCCGGCTATGCCCCGGTGCGCGCCGCGGCGGCGCCGGTGGAGGAGGCTGGCACCGTGCCGGCGGTGGCCATCAGCATCGCGCCGCCCACGCGCGCCGCGCTGGTGGCCGCGGCCAGGGCCGAGTGGGACTTTTTCGGCAACCAGCAGATCGACATGCGGCACGAGACCCTGAGCGCGCCGCGCCTGGGCCTGCTGGAGGACGAGGGCGAGGCGGTGCAGCGCGTGGCCGAATACTGGCACGCGGTCGGCAAGAACCTGACCGGCGCCGACTGCCAGCAGGCCTGGTCGGCCGCATTCATCTCCTGGCTGATGGTGTCCTCCAACGTCGCGCCGCAAGACTTCGCGCCCAGCGAGACGCACTTCAACTACCTGAGCTTCCTCAAGGAGCGCGAAGCGCGTCCCTCGCCCCAGTTCGTGCTGCGCCCGGCCGCGACTGAGCCGATCGCGCCGGGCGACCTGATCTGCGCGCCGCGCGGCAACAACAACGCCGCCACGCTCGACGACATCCGCCCCGGCCTGGCCGGGCATTGCGACCTGGTGGTCGAGGTGCATGCCAATGAAGGCTGGGCCGGCGCCATCGGCGGCAACGTGTTCAACTCGGTGTCGGAGTCGCTGATCCCGGTCGACGACCAGGGACGCGCGCTGCAGATCGCCCAGCGTCCATGGCTGGTGGTGGTCAAGAACCTGTTGCCGTAAGCCGCCATGCTGGTGCTGGCCAAGATCCTGCTCGGACCGATCCTGCTGGCCCAGGGCAAGTGGCTGCGCAAGACTGCGCTGCGCCTGCCAGAGGCGGCCGGCCCGCGCCTGGGCGTGGAGCTGCCGCCGGCCGCTGTGCCCACGGCGAGCGAAGCCCTGAACCTGCTGGTGGTGGGCGACTCTTCGGCCGCCGGCGTCGGCGTCGCGCACCAGGAGCAGGCGCTGGCCCTGCCGCTGGCGCGCCACCTGGCCGCCCGCAGCGGCCGGCCGGTGGCCTGGCGGCTGGTGGCGCAAAGCGGCGTCAATTCGCTGGAAGCGCTGGCGCTGCTGGCGCAGCATGAGATCGGCCCGGCCACGGTGCTGGTGGTGGCGCTGGGCACCAACGACGTCACCTCGCAGATGCCGCCGCGGCAATATGTGGCCAACCTCAAGCTGTTGGCCGGCCGTTTGATGGCGCAGGCCGGCGTCGCGCACATCGTGTTCACCGGCCTGCCGCCGCTGCACACGCTGCCGGCGGCGCCGCAGCCGCTACGCTGGTACCTGGGCCGCTACGCGCGCAAGCTCGACCGTGCGCTGCGCGCCTGGATCGCAGAGGATCCGGCGCTGCGCTACTGCTCGCTGCAATGGGCGCTGCCGCATGAGATGGCGATCGACAAATTCCATCCCGGCCACGGCCAGTACGCCCGGTGGGCGCGCATGGCGGCCGAGATCATCGAGGCCGAGTTCATGCGCATGTCATCAGGGCGCGACTGAATTTGTTTAAAATACGCGTTCCGAATTTTTACGCTGAAAGCTCGCCATGGCCGTCAATTCCCCGATTCCCGTCTCTTCCGACCTGAAAGCCGTCGCCGGCGTCGAACTCGGCCATGCCGAAGCGGGCGTGCGCAAGGCCAACCGCAAGGACCTGCTGGTGCTCAAGCTGGCGCCCACGGCGACCGTCGCCGGCGTGTTCACCAAGAACCGCTTCTGCGCCGCGCCGGTGCAGATCAGCAAGGCCAACCTGGCAGCGCTCACGGCCGACAAGCCGATCCGCGCGCTGGTGATCAATACCGGCAACGCCAACGCCGGCACCGGCGAAGAGGGCTTGAAGCGCGCCCACGCCACCTGCGACGCGCTGGCCGCGCAACTGGGCTGCGACCCGAAGCAGATCCTGCCGTTCTCGACCGGCGTGATCCTGGAGCCGCTGCCGGTGGAGCGCATCATCGCCGGCCTGCCGCAGGCGATCGGCAACCTGAAGGCCGACAACTGGTTCAACGCCGCCGAAGCCATCATGACCACCGACACCCAGCCCAAGGCGGCTTCGCGCACCGTCACCATCGGCGGCAAGCAGGTGGTGATGACCGGCATCAGCAAGGGCGCCGGCATGATCAAGCCCAACATGGCGACCATGCTGGGCTTCCTGGCCTTCGACGCCAAGCTGCCGCAGGCGCTGCTGAACCAGCTGGTGAAGGACGCCGCCGACCACTCGTTCAACTGCATCACCATCGACGGCGACACCTCCACCAACGATTCCTTCATCCTGATGGCGACCGGCGCCGGCGAACTGGAGATCGCCAGCGCCGACAGCGCCGAGTACAAGGAGCTGGCGGCCGCCGTGACCGCGCTGTCGCAGCACCTGGCGCACCAGATCGTGCGCGACGGCGAGGGCGCCACCAAGTTCATCGAAGTGGCCGTGGAAGACGGCAAGAGCATCGAGGAGTGCCGCCAGATCGCCTACTCGATCGGTCACTCGCCGCTGGTCAAGACCGCCTTCTTCGCCTCCGACCCGAACCTGGGCCGCATCCTGGCCGCCATCGGCTACGCCGGCGTGGAGGACCTGGACGTGTCCAAGCTCAACCTGTGGCTGGACGACGTCTGGGTGGCCAAGGACGGCGGCCGCAATCCCGACTACCGCGAGGAAGACGGCCAGCGCGTGATGAAGAAGGCCGAGATCGTGGTGCGCGTGAAGCTGGCGCGCGGCGCGGCCAAGGCCTCGATCTGGACTTGCGACCTGTCGCACGAGTACGTCACCATCAACGCCGACTACCGCTCGTGAACGTCGTACGGGTGTCAGGCGGGCGATCTGTCGCGTTGCAAATCCTCGCCAGGCGCCAGCCTGGCTGCGGTTTGCGCCTTGCATCTCATCCCGCCTGACACCCGTACGACGTCCACGAGGTTTGGACAGGTTTACTCTTGGTTTGCAGTTCCCGACCCATCCCTGTCGGGCGCTGTGCCGTGGCGGTGGTGGCAACATGAATGCCCGGAGCCCTCGGTCAATTTAATTCACCCAGCCAGTTGCGGCCTTGCGCCACAATGGGCTCTCACCACCATCACGAACGCATCATGACCCAGTTAGACCAATTCCTGCAGCGCGCCGAAGCCTTGCTGGCGCGCGTCGAAGCCATCCTGCCCAATGCCGCCAACCGCGAACCGGACTGGAGCGCCGGCGTCGCCTTCCGCTGGCGCGGCGCCACCGCCCAGCGTGCCGGCTACCTGCAGCCGGTCGGCCATATCTCGCAGATCGGCCTGTCCGACCTGCATAACATCGGCCCGCAGAAAGAGCAGATCGACCAGAACACCAAGCAGTTCGTCGACGGCCGCCCGGCCAATAACGTGCTGCTGACCGGCGCGCGCGGCACCGGCAAGTCCTCTCTGATCAAGGCCTGCCTGAACCAGTACGCCGAGCGCGGCCTGCGCCTGATCGAGGTCGACAAGGACGACCTGCACGACCTGCAGGATATCGTCGAGCTGGTCTCGGCCCGGCCCGAGCGCTTCATCGTGTTTTGCGACGACCTCTCGTTCGAGGAGGGCGAGGGCGGCTACAAGGCGCTCAAGGTGGCGCTGGACGGCAGTATCGCGGCGCAATCCGACAACGTGCTGATCTACGCCACCTCCAACCGCCGCCACCTGATGCCGGAGCGCCTGTCCGACAACAGCACCTACACCCACACCGACGACGGCGACCTGCATCCGGGCGAGACGGTGGAAGAAAAGATCTCGCTGTCCGAGCGCTTCGGCCTGTGGGTGACCTTCTACCCGTTCAAGCAGGACGACTTCCTGGAGATCGTCGCCCACTGGCTGCGCCATTTCGGCTGCAACGAGCAGCAGATCGCCGACGCCCGCGCCGACGCCCTGCGCTGGGCGCTGCAGCGCAGCTCGCGCTCGGGCCGCGTGGCCTGGCAGTTCGCCCGCGACTACGCCGGCAAGGCGCAGGCCTGATGAGCGACGCCGCCAAGCCCATCGACGTCGCCGTCGGCATCCTCATGCAGCCCAACGGCGACGTGCTGCTGGGGCAGCGCCCGGAAGGCAAGCCCTACGCCGGCTACTGGGAGTTCCCGGGCGGCAAGGTGGAGGCCGGCGAGAGCATCTTCGCCGCCCTGCAGCGCGAGTTCAAGGAAGAGCTGGGCATCGAGGTGCTGGACGGCGAGGGCTGGTGCGGCGTCGAGCATGTCTACCCGCACGCGCATGTCCGCCTGCATTTCTACATCAGCCGCAGCTGGCGCGGCGAGCCGCAAAGCCTGGAAGGCCAGGCCTTCGCCTGGCAGGGCGGCGTGGGCGTGGAGCCGCTGCTGCCGGCCACCATCCCGCTGATCGAATGGCTGGACCAGCTGCGCTACGGCGAACGGGACAAGAGCTGAACGTGCCCGTTCAGGCTATCCGCCGCGAACGGCGGCGCGAGGCGAGAGGGAAATAAAAAAGCCGCTGCATGCGGCTTTTTTGTTGACCAGGGACTATCGACGTTTGCCTTCGGTTCACTGAAGAGGTTTGTCGTCCTCGATCTCCTGCGGCAGGTTGACTGCCGGAATCGTGTACTTTTCCTCGGCCCAGGCGCCGAGGTCGATTTGCTTGCAGCGTTCGGAGCAGAACGGGCGGAACTTGTTCTTTTCAGCCCATTCCACCTTGGCGCCGCAGGTCGGGCAGTCGACAACAGTAGCCATCGCTCCTCCTCAGAACCCGCACAGCGCCAGTTCGAACGGCACTTCGCCTTCGAAGGAGCGCGGCTTCTCGTCGCCGTCCTGGCGGGTGAAACGCACCCACAGCATGTACTTGTTGGCCGAGATCTCGGGGATGGCGCCCAGTTCCATGTCCAGCGACAGGCGCAGCATCTGGTAGACCTTGCCTTGCAGCATCTGCTGGTAGCTGCCGCCTTCGGCATTGATCTTGACTGCGTGGCCGGACTCGCGCAGCAGGCGCATCACGATGGAGATGGCGTCGAACAGCGGGATCAGCGGCGCGAACCAGTTGGAGATGTCGTTGAAGCGGCGCTCGAAGGGATGCTGTTGCCAGGCATAGTAGGCCGGCAGGTCGAACTCGCAGGCGCCGCCGGGGATGATGGTGCGGCCGCGGATGCTCATCAGCCATTCATTGTCCCGGATGTTCTGGCCGGTCTTGCCCTGGGCCGCCGCCAGCGCGCTGCTGGCCTTGTCGACTTCGGAGAGGATGGCGTTGAGCATCTCGGGCTCGACATTGGGATTGCTCTGGTAGGCCAACAGGATCTGCTTCTGGCGTTCCAGCTCTTGCAGCAGGTCCGACTTGAGGTCGGCGCGTCCGGCTACCTCCAGCATTTCAAAAATGGTGGCAAGGGCGATGTGATGCTGTTGCGGGCTTTCCTGGTGCAGGAAGAAGACAAACTTCTCGTACAGGTCTTCCAGTCGCAACAGCGTGCGAATACGCTCGTTGAAAGGGTATTCGTAGACGATCAAAGCATGATCCCTTAATTGGTTGAACCGGATTCGATAGAGCCACTGTCAGCCGGCGCTCGGGCCATTGTCGGCTGCATTGCAATTTTTGTGATTCTGACCCATGCAGAGGAAAAATACAAATGCGGGGCGCAATGAAATGCGCGCCGCGCCCCGGCGGCGGGCCGATATAAAGAATTTCGCGCGCCGCCGGCGCTGGACGGGGGATCAGCCGGCGGCGTCGGCCAGCGCCAGATAGCGCGCATGCAGCGCCTGCACCAGCGGCGGCAGCGCCGCATTGCCGTCATTGTTCTCGATCACGTCGTCGGCCACCGCCAGGCGCGCAAAGCGGCTGGCCTGGGCCGCCATGATGGCTTCCACCTCATGGCGCTGCAGGCCGTTGCGGCGCATGACGCGCCCGATCTGCACTTCTTCCTCGCAATCGACCACCAGCACGCGCGAAGTGCGGCCGACCCAGGTGCCCGATTCCACCAGCAGCGGCACCACGAAGATGATGTAGGCGCCGGTGGCGGCCTCGGCCGCGCGCGCGGTCTGGCTGCGGATCAGCGGGTGCAGGATGGCTTCCAGCTCATGGCGGGCGCCGGCGTTGCCGAACACGTGGCTGCGCATGCGCGCCCGATCCATGGCGCCGCTGGCGTCGATGAAGCCGGCGCCGAAGCGTTCGCGGATGGCGTCGATGGCCAGGCCGCCGGGGACGGTGAGTTCATGGGCGATGGCATCGGTATCGACCAGCGAAGCGCCGAGTTCGCCGAACAGGTTCGCCACGGTGGTCTTGCCGCTGCCGATGCCGCCGGTCAGGCCGACCGTGAAGCGCTGCGCATTGGATGTCATGGAAAGTCTTAGTAGTCGTAAATGCCGAAGGTCAGCCAGTCGCTGCCGTACAGCAGCGCCAGCATACCCGCAATCGCCAGATAAGGTCCGAAGGGGAGGGCCTGGCCGCGCTGGTGGCGGCCGGCGAGCACCAGCGCGATGCCCGCCGCGGCGCCCATCGCGCAGGCTGACAGCAGCACCAGCGGCAGCGCCTGCCAGCCCAGCCAGGCGCCCAGCGCGGCCATCAGCTTGAAGTCGCCGTAGCCCAGGCCTTCCTTGCCGGTGGCCAATTTGAAGATCCAGAAGATCAGCCACAGCGCGGCATAGCCGGCGGCCGCGCCCAGCACCGCGTCGTGCAGCGGCGCGATGCGGTGGTTCAGGTTGACCAGCAGGCCCAGCCACAGGAGCGGCAGGGTAAGGTCGTCGGGCAGCAGCATGGTGCCGGCATCGATGAAGGCCAGCGCCACCAGGAAGGCGCCGCAGGCCATCACCGCCAGCCCGGTCAGGCCGGCGCCGAAGCGCCAGGCGGCCAGCGCGAACAGGCCGGCCGTGAGCAGTTCGACCGCCGGATAGCGCAGCCCGATGGGGGCGCGGCACTCGCCGCAGCGGCCGCGCAGCAGCAGCCAGCTCAGGACCGGCACGTTGTGGTGCGGCGGCAGAGGGGTTTGGCAGTGGGGGCAGGCCGAGCGCGGCAGCAGCAGGTCGTAGCGTCCGGTGTACGGTTGCGCCTCGCCGCGCTCATGGGCGATGAAGTTGGCGGTGTCGCGCAGCATCATCTGCGGCAGGCGATGGATCACCACGTTCAGGAAGCTGCCCACCAGCAGGCCCAGCAAGGCCGCTGCCAGCGCGATGGCGCAATTGTTCGGTTCGGCCCAGGCCGCGAGGAAATGCATCAGACGACGGACCCCATACGGAAGACCGGCAGGTACATTGCCACTACCAGGGCGCCGATCAGGATACCTAAAACCGCCATGATAATCGGTTCCATCAGGCTGGTGAGCGCGGCGACGGCGTCGTCGACCTCCCGTTCGTTGAACTGGGCGATCTTGTCCAGCATGGCGTCCAGCGCCCCGGCCTCCTCGCCTACGGCCACCATCTGCACGGCCAGGTCGGGAAAGGCGCCGGCAGCCTGCATGGCGCCGTGCAGCGAGGCGCCGCCGCGCGCGGCCTCGCGGATGGCCAGGCTGGCCTCGGCGTAGACCACGTTGCCGACGGCGCCGGCCACGGTCTCCAGGGTCTCCAGCAGCGGCACGCCGGCGCCCAGCAGGGTGCCGAAGGTGCGGCTCCAGCGCGCGATGGCGGCCCGGCGCAGCAGCGGGCCGAACAGCGGCAGCCCGAGGCTGGCGCGCTGGACCTGCGCCCGCAGGCGCGGCAGGCGGCGCCAGGCTTGCGCCGAAGCGATGCCCAGGGCGCCCAGCACGGCCGGCAGCGGGCCAGCAGGCGCGACGATTCCATCACGATGCGGGTCGGCAGCGGCAGTTCGGCGCCGAAGTTGCGGAACATCTGCTCGAAGGCCGGCACCACCCACAGCATGATGATGGTCGTCACCACGATCGCCACCAGGATCACCGCGCAGGGATAGGCCAGCGCCGAACGCACCCGGCCCTTGAGCGCCAGCGATTTCTCGCGGTAGGCGGCGACGCGTTCCAGCATGCTGTCGAGCAGGCCGGCCTGCTCGGCGGCGCGCACCAGGTTGCAGTACAGCGCGTCGAAGTGCCGCGGATGCCGGGCCAGGGCGGCGTGCAGGCTGTGGCCCTGGGTCACGTCGTCGCGCACCGCGCGCAGCAGTTGCGCCAGCGGGCCCTGCCCGGCGCCGCGGATGGCGATGTCGAGCGATTGCAGCAGCGGCAGCCCGGCCTGCAGCATGGTCGCCAGCTGGCGCGTGAAGAGCACGAGCTGCTTGTCGGGAATGCGGCGCGACAGGCCCCTTCCGGCAACGACCGCCGGGGCGCCGGCTGCCGCCGCGCCGTCGTCGGCGCGGCCGATGCGCGCCACCCGGATGCCGTCGCGCCTGAGCTGCGCGCGCGCCAGGGCCGCGTCATCGGCCGCCAGCACGCCGCTCTGCGGGCGGCCCTGGCGATCCAGGCCTTGCCAGTGGAAGCGCGGGCGCCCGCCGCCGGCCTCAGGTGCAGGCAATGACTTCCCGCAGGCTGGTTTCGCCGCGCAGCGCCTTGAGCAGGCCGGCGCGGCGCAGGTCGAGCACGCCCTCGGCGCGCGCCAGGCGCGCGATGTCGGGCGCATTGCCGTGCGCGAGGATCAGGCGCTCCATCGCCGGGCCGACCGGCATGACCTGGTAGATGCCGACGCGGCCGCGATAGCCGCTGCGGTTGCAGCGCGGGCAGCCGGCGGGTTTGAACAGGCTGGGCGCCGGGCCGACATCCTCGGCGGCGAAACCGGCGCGCCTGAGCGTATCGGGCGAGGCGCGCACCTCCTCGCGGCAGGCGCACAGCCGGCGCACCAGGCGCTGCGCCACGATCAGGCTGATCGAGGAGGCGATGTTGAAGGCCGGCACGCCCATGTTGAGCAAGCGCGTGAGCGTGGCCGGCGCGTCGTTGGTGTGCAGCGTGGAAAACACCAGGTGGCCCGTCTGCGCCGCCTTGACGGCGATGTCGGCGGTTTCCAGGTCGCGGATCTCGCCCACCATCAGCACGTCCGGATCCTGGCGCAGGAAGGCGCGCAGCGCCACCGCGAAGGACAGGCCGGTGCGTTCGTTGATGCTGACCTGGTTGATGCCGGGCAGGCTGATCTCGACCGGATCCTCGGCGCTGGCGATGTTGACGCCCGGGCGATTGAGCAGTTGCAGGCAAGTGTACAGCGAGACGGTCTTGCCCGAGCCGGTAGGGCCGGTCATCAGCACCATGCCCTGCGGTTTGCGGATGGCGCGCAGCAGGGTCTGGCGCTGCTCCGGTTCGTAGCCCAGCGCGGCGATGTCGAGGTTGGCCTGGCTGCCGTCGAGGATGCGCAGGACGATCTTCTCGCCGAACTGGGTGGGCAGCGTCGAGACGCGGAAGTCGACCTCGCGGCCCTCCAGCGCCAGCCGCATCTTGCCGTCCTGGGGCAGGCGCTTCTCGGCGATGTCCAGGCGCGAGAGGATCTTGAGCCGGGTGCAGAGCTTGTCCTTGAGGGTGAGCGGCGGCTGCGCCGTCTCGTGCAGCACGCCGTCCACCCGCAGGCGCACGCGGCAGTAGTGCTCGAAGGGTTCGAAGTGCAGGTCGGAGGCGCCCATGCCGATGGCGTCGGCCAGCATCTTGTGCAGCAGCCGGACCACCGGCGCATCGTCGATGCCGGCCGCGTTCTCGCCAACGGGCGTGGCCGGCACGGCCGGGGGATGATGGTGTTCGAGGATGATGGCCTCCCGATGAGGGCCGTCACGCAGCGGGAAGCGGCGACGGCAGGGCTGGGAAGTCTCCCATGCCGCTCCGGGCGCGCAGGCGCAGGTCTGCGCTTAGAACTGTTTTTTCGTCTTGCTTCGATGCCGGCGGCGCATCGGCCTCAACGCATGGAGTCGTCTTCGCCGCCCTCGTCCGCCGCGTGCGGGGCGGCGATCAGCTTGACCATGCGGATCGCCTGGTTCTGCACCTGCACGATCTCGATCACGCAGCCGGCCAGCTTCATGGCCACGTTGGCCTCGGGGATGTCCTGCAGGTATTCCAGCAGCAGGCCGTTGATGGTCTTGGGGCCGTCCAGCGGCAGCTGCAGGCCCAGGCGCTTGTTGATGTCGCGCAGCGTGGCGCCGCCCTCCAGCAGGCAGGTGCCGTCCTTGTCCCAGCCGAAGCCTTCGCCCGAGGACCCGGGCGCGGAGGTGGTGAATTCGCCGATCATCTCTTCGATGATGTCCTCCAGCGTCACCAGGCCCTGCACTTCGCCGTACTCGTCGACCACGATGCCCAGGCGCTCGTGGTTCTCCTGGAAGTATTGCAGCTGGGTGAAGACGTCGGTTTCCACCGGCACGTAGTAGGGCGCGGCCAGCAGCGAGCGGATGTCGTCGTGGGTGATGTCGTCGTCGCGGTTGAACAGCGAGATTGTCTTGCGCACGTGCAGGATGCCGGCGATGTGGTTGATCTCGCCCTCGAACACCGGCAGCTTGTTGTGATAGCAGGTCGCCAGCTGGTGCAGGATGTCCTCGATGGGAGCGGCCAGGTTCAGCGCTTCGACCTGGGCGCGCGGCGTCATCACGTCTTCCACCGAAATCTTTTCCAGGTCGAACAGGTTCAGCAGGATGCTCTTGTGCTTTTGCGGGATGAAGCTGCCGCCGTCCAGCACGATGGAACGCAGTTCGTCGGGGGAGATGCGCTGCTCCCTGGCGCGCGCGCCGGGCTTCACGCGCAGCAGCCGCAGCACCGCCGTGACGAAGATGTTGACGAACCAGATCAGCGGCTTGGCCACGCGCATGAGCGGCTTGAGGATGAAGCCGGTGAACAGCGAGATGCGTTCGGGGTAGGTGGCGCCGATCACCTTGGGCACGATCTCGGCGAAGACGATCAGCAGCGCGGCGACCGCGGCGGTGGCGGCGGTGATCACGTGCTGGTGGTTGCCGAAGGCCGCAATGGCCAGCGCCGTCACCAGCGCGGTGGCCAGCGCGTTGATCGCGGTATTGGCGATCAGCACCAGCGAAAGCAGGCGTTCGGTGCGGTCAAGCAGCCAGAGGATGGTGATGGCGGCGCGGTTGCCCTGCTTGGCGAGATGCCGCAGGCGATGGCGGTTGGCGGCCATCAGCGCCGTCTCGGTCATCGAAAAGAAGGCCGAGAGCAGGATCAGGATGAAGAGTGCAAGGGCTTGCACCCATATGGGTACGGTTTCCAAACGTTGCCGTCAGGTTGATTGCCCTCATGCGAGGGAGTCGGCGGGCCTGCGGCGTTGCATCTTCAGCAACACCGGCAGGGCGGCCACGGAGCGGGGAAGTCTAGACGATGGCCTGTATTACCGCAAGGCGGATCCTTCCCCGGGCCGTCCTGCTTACCGGTTCGTGCAGCTGAAGCTGGCGGCCTGGTCCAGGTCGCCGCTGCCCTTGTACTGCGGCCAGGCCGGATAGACGCACAGCGGGCGGGTGCGGCCCGGCACGGTGGCGGTGTCGGTCACCACCGGATCGGCCGGCGCGGCGCCGCGCTCCACCCAGTTTTCCAGCAGGCTCAGCGAATCCCAGGCGGCGTTGAAGGCGGTGCCGAAGACGTGGCCGTAGCCGGGGATCTCGTAGTAGCGCACGAAGCCGTCGAGCCGCGGGCGCCCCATGGCCTTGGCCAGGCGTTCCATGTATTGCCGCGTGGCCTGGGTGCTGACCAGGGCGTCGGCGGTGCCGTGGGCGATAAGAATCTTGCCGCCGCGCGCGTTGAAGGCGGAGAGGTCGCTGCGGTTTGCGTCCTGCAGGCCGCTGAGCAGCACGATGCGCGATTGCCAGGCGCCGGGATGCTGCGGGTCGAGTGTGGCCCAGTCGAACCCGGGGTCACGCGTCACGAAATAGCGCGCCCACTGATCCCAGAACGTGCTGTGGTAGGGCGGGCTGCTGCCGGCGGCCACCGGCGGCATGGGGCTGGCCGGCTGCGCGGTGCCCAGGCCCAGCGTCAGGATCGTGGGTTGCAATGCGCCCGCGCCGCCGGTACCCCAGTTGGCGCCCCAGGCGTTGAAGCCCGGATAGCTGCTCTCGCCGCTGGCCAGCGTGTAGCCGAGCCGCAGCGGTGTGGCGATCACCTTGAAGGCGGCAATCTGGGCGTCGGACAGGCAACTGTCGCCGCGGCCGCCGTCCGGGCAGCGCAGCGGCGCGCCGTTGAGCGTCGCCGTGGCCGGATCGAAGGCGGCGTTGCAGGCGTCGACGTTGCTGATGACGCCGTCGGCCGCGCCGTCCAGCTTGTCGCAGGCGGCCATGGCGGCGTCATACAGCAGCTTGCGCTGCTGCGGCGAAGGATAGGCGCCGGGCTGCGCCAGCGCCCGCGTGATGCGGCCGAACTGCAGGTCCAGCGCCACCGCGTTCCAGGCAGGGTACAGGGCGATCACGCCGTCGAAGTCATCCGGCCAGTTGCCGGCCGCCAGCAGCGCTTCGCGCCCGCCGGTGGAGCCGCCGGCGAAGTAGGTCTTGCCGGGCTTGGCGCCATAGCGCGCGGCGATGAGGGACAAGGCGGCGTCGTGGGTTTTCTTGATGGCATCGCCGGCGAAGTTGCGCAGGGCCTCGTCGTTCAGGCCGAAGGAACCGTCGCGCGAGGTGGTCGCATTGGCCTGGTGGCCGCTGTCGCTGCTGAAGGTGGCGTACCCCTGGCCCAAGGGCGTGGGCCGGTCGACGGGGCCGGCCGGGACATTGCCGGCAGGATCGGGAACGGTGCCG
This sequence comes from Herbaspirillum sp. WKF16, assembly GCF_028993615.1. Taxonomy (NCBI): domain Bacteria; kingdom Pseudomonadati; phylum Pseudomonadota; class Betaproteobacteria; order Burkholderiales; family Oxalobacteraceae; genus Herbaspirillum; species Herbaspirillum sp. WKF16. Next base: position 347,588 of record NZ_CP118632.1, read on the forward strand.
TTGTAGCCGCCGCCGCCCAGCATCAGCGCGCGGCCGTTCCATTGCGCGGGCAGGTCGAGCTGGAAGCGGATCGCCGGCGCCGCAGTATCGGCCGGCGCGATCTCGCCGAGCACCTTGCAGTAGGCGCCGATCGCCTTGGGGCCGTCGCCGGCGGCGGCCACCGTCTCGGCGCGGGTCACTCGCGCGCCGCCGGTAGGCAGGCCGATGGCGGACGCCGGCACAGTCATGGCGTCGAGGTCGGCGCAGGTCTTCTGCAGGGAACCCGTGAAAGTCTGGCCGGGGACGGCGGTGGCGGCGCAGCCTGCCAGTATTGCCAATGCGGCAACGGCGCTGGCGCTGCCGATCAATCGTGTCAGACGGGAAGGTGGGCGCTGCGAATGCTGCTCGGGCATTGCTGTCTCCTTGTTTTTGCTGTCAGGGATGCGCGGGCGGACGCTTTGTCGTCGGTTGTTGTAGGGCGTACGCGTGCTTGCGCGCGAACCATCATAGCGCAGTCGCGGCGGCGATATTGGCAGGGGAGAACTGTTCGAGGGAAGGGACGAAGGGATGCGCCGCAGCGAAGGCGCAAACAAAAACAGCGAGCCGCTGGCTCGCTGTTTTGTAATAGGAATTCCTGGTCGGGGTGAGAGGATTCGAACCTCCGGCCTCTACGTCCCGAACGTAGCGCTCTACCAGGCTAAGCTACACCCCGTCGAGTGAGATCTGAAATCAATGATTCCGGTCTACCGCGAAAGCCGATAATTCTAACAGGGATTTTTTGAATTGGCTATCCGGCAGCGAAACAATTGCGTCGGCCGCGCGTCGCGCCGCGATTTCGGCCTGCTCGCGGGTATAGGCCAGGGCGCCGGAGTGGGTGATGGCCGCCAGCACCTCGTCGAAATGCTGTTCGTCGCCGTTCTCGATACAGGTGCGCACCAGTTCGCGCTGCTGCGCGGTGCCGTGCTGCATCAGCCAGATCAGCGGCAGGGTGGGCTTGCCCTCGCGCAGGTCGTCGCCGACGTTCTTGCCGATCTCGGTGCTGTTGCCGGAATAGTCCAGCACGTCGTCGATCAGCTGGAAGGCGGTGCCGATGGAGCGGCCGTATTCGCCGGCGGCCTCGATGCCGGCCTCGTCGGCGCCGGCGATGAGGGCGCCGATCTGGCTGGCGGCCTCGAACAGCTTGGCGGTCTTGGAGCGGATCACCTGCAGGTAGCCGTCCTCGTCGACGTCGGGGTTGTGCATGTTCAGCAACTGCAGCACTTCGCCCTCGGCGATGACGTTGGTGGCGTCGGCCACGATTTCCATCACGCGCGGATTGCCCACGCCGACCATCATCTGGAAGGCGCGCGAGTACAGGAAGTCGCCCACCAGCACCGAAGCGGCGTTGCCGAACATGGCGTTGGCGGTCTGCTTGCCGCGGCGCAGGGACGATTCGTCGACCACGTCATCGTGCAGCAGGGTGGCGGTATGGATGAATTCGATCACCGCCGCCAGCGAATGATGGTGCTCGCCCTTGTAGCCGAAGGCATTGGCGATCAGCACCACCAGCACCGGGCGCAGGCGCTTGCCGCCGGCGCTGATGATGTACTCGGCGACCTGGTTGACCAGTGGCACCTCCGAATACAGCTGCCGGCGGATGACGCCGTTGACGGCCTCCATGTCGGCGACGATCGGTTGCAGGATGGTTTGATGCGAAGCGGGTTGTACGGCGGCAGACAAGACGGAACCTGTGGGAAATGGCTATTCTCAAGATTATACGATGACAACGCGTCGCCACGGCAAAGCCCGTGGAAGGCGTTCATCGGCGGTTCTCATGCTGCAGGGAAATATTTGTGTTGCAGCAGGTGCAATATCCTGCGGCAGGCGGCCCAATCCGGGCTATTGCACCCGCGGAAACTGTGTTGCGCCGCAGCCGCCAAAGGCGGAAAGCCTTTTGACCGAGTAGCTAAGTCTATGTATAATTTGGGGTTTTCCCGTTTCGCCAGCGATTTTTCTGCGCGGTGCGGGGGAAAATCGTTCATTAATTATTCGATGAGGTTTCACATGTACGCGGTCATAAAAACCGGCGGCAAACAATACAAAGTTGCTGCTGGCGAAAAACTCAAAGTAGAACAGATACCGGCTGACATTGGCTCCGAAATCACTTTGGATCAGGTGCTCGCAGTGGGCGCCGGCGAAACCGTCAAGTTCGGTGCGCCGCTGGTCGCAGGTGCAACGGTGCTGGCTACTGTGGTAGCGCAAGGTCGCCATGACAAGGTCCGCATCTTCAAGATGCGTCGTCGCAAGCACTATCAAAAGCGTCAAGGCCACCGTCAGAACTACACCGAACTGCAAATCGTCTCGATCAACGCTTGATTGCGTCCGGACACCAGTTCAATTCAAAGTTATCAAGGAGTCGTAAATGGCACACAAAAAAGGCGGCGGCACTACGCGCAACGGCCGTGATTCAGAATCGAAGCGCCTCGGCGTCAAGGTTTATGGCGGCCAGGTGATCAACGCGGGCGGCATCATCATCCGTCAACGCGGCACCCGTGTCCACGCTGGCGAAAACGTCGGCGTCGGCAAGGACCACACCCTGTTCGCCCTGAAGGACGGCAAGGTCAAGTTCGTTGTCAAGGGCCTGCAACAGCGCCAATACGCTACCGTCGTGACGGCCTAAGCGTTTTTGCGTCGTCCGGCCTTGCCGGATGCAGGTATCAAGAAAGGCTCTGCCGCTGGTGGAGCCTTTTTAGTTTTTTGAAGAGCCGTCAACAAAGCGCCGAAACTGCGGACCTGCCGATTGTCGGGACCCAGGCAGCGTGAGCGTTCGGGATGCATCGGCATTCCGCTTCGACGTTTTGTTCGCGGCTCCCATGAGGCATCAATATCATGAAATTCATCGACGAAGCACGCATTGAAGTCGTGGCCGGCGACGGCGGCAACGGTGTCGCCAGCTTCTGCCGCGAAAAATTCCGCCCGTTCGGCGGCCCTGACGGCGGCGACGGCGGCAAGGGCGGCACCATCTGGGCCGTGGCCGACCGCAACGTCAACACCCTGATCGACTACCGCTACGCCAAGCTGCACCGCGCTGGCCGCGGCGAGAACGGTCGCGGCTCCGATTGCTACGGCAAGGGCGCCGATGACGTGTTCCTGCGCATGCCCGTGGGCACGCTGATCGTGGACAACATTACCGGCGAGCACATCGCCGACCTGACGCACCACGAGCAGACCGTGATGCTGGCCAAGGGCGGCGAAGGCGGCTGGGGCAACATCCACTTCAAGACCTCGACCAACCGCGCCCCGCGCCAGAAGACCGAAGGCAAGGAAGGCGAACGCCGCGAACTGCGCCTGGAGCTGAAGGTGCTGGCCGACGTCGGCCTGCTGGGCATGCCCAACGCCGGCAAGTCGACCTTCATCACCGCCGTGTCCAACGCGCGCCCGAAGATCGCCGACTATCCCTTCACCACGCTGCACCCCAACCTGGGCGTGGTGCGCGTGAGCCATGAAAAGAGCTTCGTGATCGCCGACATCCCCGGCCTGATCGAAGGCGCCGCCGACGGCGCCGGCCTGGGCGTGCAGTTCCTGCGCCACCTGCAGCGCACCGGTTTGCTGCTGCACATCGTCGACCTGGCGCCCTTCAACGAGGAAGTCGACCCGGTCAAGGAAGCCAAGGCCATCGTCAAGGAACTGAAGAACTACGACCAATCCCTGTTCGACAAGCCGCGCTGGCTGGTGTTGAACAAGCTGGACGTGGTGCCCGAAGCCGACCGCGCCAAGCGCGTGAAGGACTTCGTCAAGCGCTTCGGCTGGAAGGGACCGGTATTCGAGATCTCGGCGCTCAATCGCGACGGCTGCGAAGACCTGATCAACGAAATCTACAGCTATCTCGAAACCAAGCGCGCCGAAGAGCATCGCGCCGAAGAGACGCAAATGACCGAGGAAGCCCGCGGCATCTCCAGCATCGATCCGGACGATCCGCGCTTCAAGGTCATCGACTGAGCGGGGCCGCCTTCGGGCGGCTGCGCGGCCGGCCGGTTCCGGCTATCATCGCTGCTTTCGATTCTGCTTCCGACCCTGCGGTCGGTACCGTCTCCCAGAACAATATGCAATCGGTCATTCAAAGCGCCAAACGCCTGATCATCAAGGTAGGTTCATCGCTGGTCACCAACGACGGCCGCGGGCTGGACGCCAGCGCCATTGCCCGTTGGGCCGAGCAGATCGCGCAGTTGCGCGCGCTCGGCAAGGAAGTGGTGTTGGTCAGCTCGGGCGCCGTGGCCGAAGGCATGCAGCGCCTGGGTTTCGACAAGCGCCCGACCGGCATCCATCACCTGCAGGCCTGCGCCGCCGTCGGCCAGATGGGCCTGGCGCAAATCTACGAGACCAGCTTTCGCAAGCATGACCTGCACACCGCCCAGGTGCTGCTGACCCATGCCGACCTGGCCGACCGCGAGCGCTACCTGAATGCGCGCTCGACCCTGTTCGCGCTGCTGCAGCTGGGCGTGGTCCCCGTCATCAACGAGAACGACACGGTGGTCACCGATGAAATCAAGTTCGGCGACAACGATACACTGGGCGCGCTGGTGACCAACCTGATCGAAGCCGACGCGCTGGTGATCCTGACCGACCAGCCCGGCCTGTTCACCGCCGACCCCCGCAAGGATCCGTCCGCCACCCTGATTTCCGAAGCCCGCGCCGGCGACCCGTCGCTGGAGCTGATCGCCGGCGGCACCGGCACCGGCATCGGCCGCGGCGGCATGCTGACCAAGATCCTTGCCGCCAAGCGCGCCGCCACCTCGGGCGCGCACACGGTGATCGCCTGGGGCCGCGAAGAGCAGGTGTTGACGCGCCTGGCCGCCGGCGAAGCGATCGGCACCCAACTCAACGCCGAGACCGCGCAGCTGACCGCGCGCAAGCAATGGATGGCCGATCACCTGCAAACCGCCGGCCGCGTGGTGCTGGATGCGGGCGCGGTGCAAAAGCTGAGCTCGGAAGGCAAGTCGCTGCTGCCGATCGGCGTGGTGGAAGTGGCGGGCGAATTCGGTCGCGGCGACGTGATCACCTGCGTGGATGAATCGGGGCGCGCCATCGCGCGCGGCATGAGCAATTACGCCAGCTCGGACGCGCGCCGCATCATCCGCCATCCGTCTTCGGAAATCCACGCCATCCTCGGCTTCGTCGAGGAGCCGGAGCTGGTGCACCGGGACAACATGGTGCTGCTCTGAGCGCGCGGCAAATGGTATAAACGATAAAAAAGCGCGGCATGCCGCGCTTTTTTGTTTCCGGACCGGGAGCCGCGCCTCAGCGGCGCACCGGGTCGATGCGCGTTTGCGACTTCAGGCGCGCGACGATGCTCCTCAGGCTTTCGTTGTCGGCGATCATCTTGCCGTCGCAGAAGTAGTCGCGGAACAGCGCGGCGTCGATGCGGTTAGCGCCGACGTCGCGAATCGGCTGCCACTTGTCGCGGCGCGAGCGCGACCACTTGCCGTCGGGATGGCCGAAGGCGTAGGTCTTTTTCTCCCAGGTCTCGCAGCGCATGCCTTCATACATCACGTTCACGGCGCCGCCGTCGGCCTTGGTGACCACGGTGTAGCGCACCACCTTGTCGGTGCCGATGGAGACCGAGCTGGTATCGATATAAGCCTTCATGGTCGCGTTCGGGCTCAGGTAGAACTCGGACAGGTCCTGCTCCTGCGGCGTGTGCGGCAGCTTGACCTCGAGCTCCTGCCAGGGCCTCTGTTCGTCGTCGAACTCCTCATCGAAGCCCTGCTGCGCCAGCGCGCCGGCGCAGACGGCCATCAGGGAGCAAGCCAGCGCGGCGCGGCGCAACTTGTTGAGGCTCAACAGGGACGACGGTTCTTGTTGTTGTCGGAAATGCGGGGAAAATGGCATGTGACTCACTTGGTGTCGGACGATGGGGGCGCATTGGACGGCAGGCCCGGTTCGGCTTGCTGCGGCAACGGCGGGCAGGGGCGGGCGGCGGCCTGTTCGCCGCGACGCGGGCCGTGCGAAGGGCGATTCAGGAAGCGCGACAATTCCTGCAGCGCCTGCTGGTAGACCTCGCGCTTGAACTCGATGACCACGTCCAGCGGCACCCAGTAATCGTGCCAGCGCCAGGCGTCGAATTCGGGGTGCGAAGTGCCGCGCAGGTTGACGTCGCAGTCGCGGCCGACCATGCGCAGCAGGAACCAGATCTGTTTCTGGCCGCGGTAGTGGCCACGCACTTCGCGCTTGATGAAATGGTCGGGAACCTCGTAGCGCAGCCAGTCGCGGGTGCGGCCGATGACCTTCACGTGTTCGGCGCGCAGGCCGATTTCCTCTTCCAGCTCGCGGAACATGGCCTGCTCTGGCGTCTCGCCGTGCTTGATGCCGCCTTGCGGAAATTGCCAGGAGTGCTCGCGCACGCGCTTGCCCCACCAGACTTCATTATTGGCATTGAGCAGAATGATGCCGACGTTCGGGCGAAAGCCTTCTCGATCCAGCATGGTGTACCTCAAAACTTTCTGCGGCGGGAAGACCCTCTCTGGCGGACTCGTGCGACTACGCGCGCGGCCGGAAAAGGCGGCGCGGCGGGCGCGTCAGGAGCAATCACATCGATAAGCGGATGTCATTGAAACTAGGACCAATTCTGCAAAGAGTGGGTGCATCAGCCAGCTAATCCTTTAAAATTAGGACGATTATAACCCTCCTCTTTTTAAAAAGAACCGACCGTCATGCGCGCCTCACGTTTTTTTATTTCCACCCTGAAAGAAGCTCCTTCCGACGCTGAAATCGTCAGCCACAAGCTGATGATGCGCGCTGGGATGATCAAGCGCCTCGGGGCCGGCATCTACACCTACATGCCGATGGGACTGCGCGTGATCCGCAAGGTCGAGGCCATCGTGCGCGAAGAAATGAACCGCGCCGGCGGCGTCGAGCTGCTCATGCCGGTAGTGCAGCCGGCCGAGCTGTGGCAAGAGACCGGCCGCTGGAACAAGATGGGCGCCGAGCTGATGCGCGTGAAGGATCGCCATGGCCGCGACTTCGCCATCCAGCCGACCTCGGAGGAGGTGGTCACCGATGTCGCCCGCACCGAACTGCGCAGCTACAAGCAGCTGCCGGTCAACTTCTATCACATCCAGACCAAGTTCCGCGACGAGCGCCGCCCGCGCTTCGGCCTGATGCGCGGACGCGAATTCACCATGAAGGACGCCTACTCCTTCGACCGCGACGTAGATGGCCTGAAGAAGTCCTACCAAGCCATGTACGACGCCTACGTGCGCATCTTCACCCGCTTCGGCCTGGAGTTCCGCGCGGTGGCCGCCGACAACGGCGCCATCGGCGGTTCCGGCTCGCATGAGTTCCATGTGATCGCCGCCACCGGCGAAGACGCGCTGGTCTATTGCCCCACCTCGGACTACGCCGCCAACATGGAAGCGGCCGAGGCGATGCCCGTCGACGCCAGCCGCGGCGCCGCCACGCAGGCGCTGCAGAAGACCGCCACTCCGGGCAAGGCCAAGTGCGAGGCCGTGGCCGAACTGCTGGGCCTGCCGCTGGCGCGCACGGTCAAATCCATCGTGCTGACGGCGGACCACGAAGATCCGTCCAAGAAGGAAGTCTGGCTGCTGCTGCTGCGCGGCGACCATGAACTGAACGAGGTCAAGGCCAGCAAGATCCCGGGCCTGGGCAACTACCGTTTCGCCAATGAGGCCGAGATCGTCGAATGGTTCGGCACGCCGCCGGGCTACCTGGGTCCCATCGGCACCAAGAAGCCGGTCAAGGTGGTGGCCGACCGCACCGTGGCCAACATGGCCGACTTCGTCTGCGGCGCCAATGAAGCGGACTTCCACTACACCGGCGCCAACTGGGGGCGCGACCTGCCCGAGCCGCTGGTGGCCGACATCCGCAACGTGGTCGAAGGCGATGCCTCGCCGGACGGCCGCGGCGTGCTGGCGATCCAGCGCGGCATCGAAGTGGGTCACGTGTTCCAGCTGGGCACGACCTATTCGGAGTCGATGAAGGCCACCTACCTGGACGAGGCCGGCAAGCCGCAACCGCTGGTGATGGGCTGCTACGGCATCGGCGTGACCCGTATCCTGGGCGCCGCCATCGAGCAGAACTTCGACGAGCGCGGCATCATCTGGCCGACCTCGATCGCGCCGTTCCAGGTGGTGCTGTGCCCGATGGGCTACGACCGCAGCGAAGCGGTCAAGACCGAGATCGACAAGCTGTACGCGCAATTGCTGGAAGCCGGCGTCGACGTGGTGCTGGACGACCGCGGCGAGCGCCCGGGCGCGATGTTCGCGGACTGGGAACTGATCGGCGTGCCGCATCGCGTGGTGGTGGGAGACCGTGGACTGAAGGACGGCAACGTCGAGTACCAGGGCCGTCGCGACACCGAGGCGACCCAGGTGCCGCTGGCCGATGCGCTGGCCTTCATCAAGGGCAAGCTGGCTGCCTGATGCGGCCGGCCGCGCCGGCGCTCCTTGCGCGGCGATGAAAAAAGGCGGATGCCATTGGCATCCGCCTTTTCTCTTTGGCGCGCGAGATTACTGGCCGGGAGTGCCGGGCACGATGGTGACGGTCTCGCGATAGATGCCGCCATCGCGCGCGCTGCCTTCGGCCACGCCACCGCCGTTCACGCGGCTTTCGCAATCGACGCGATTGGCCTGCGGCAGTCCTTCGCAGCGCTTCATGGCGTTCTCTTTCAATTGGGCCGAGCCCGGATCGCTCAGGTTGCCGCGGCCGGCTTCATACTTGGCGGCGCCGGCCTCGCGCAGGCAGGTGGCGCGATCCTGGTTGGAGGTGCCGTTGTTGCAGGCGGCGACCTCCTGCTTGTAGCTGGAGTCGTCCGCCTTGCCGGCGGCGAACACGTGCGCGGCGCCGCTCAGGGCGGCCAGGCCGATCGCCAGGGCACAGGCGGAGCGGGCGATCTGGTGATGGAATCGGGGTTGCTGGTTTGCCATGGTCGTTTCCTTTCTCTTCTTTGTGGGATGGGCCACAGGCTCATCGTTGGATGACGGTCGGTCGAGCTGCAAGGCCGCGTCGGAGCACGGCTTGAGCGCGGGCAATTGCGAGCGGAAGTGTCGGCGGGAGAAACAGGAGCGCCAAGGGGCACCACCGCAATGTAGCGCCATCATAGGCCGCCGGTGGGGGCGGTGCCATCAGATAAGCGGACGTTGTCGGGTCGGACAAGCGGAGTGTCGGCGCAGGAAAAGCGCGGACGCAAAAAGGCTTGTGGGAGGGGCGTGGAAACGCGGTGGCGCAAAACAAAAACGCCCGCAGGCTGCGCGGGCGTTTTTGTTTGCAAGTCGCTTGCAAACCGCGGACGGCGAAGATCAGCTCAGGTGGGCCGAAATCAGCTTGGTCATCTCGAACATCGTGACTTGCTTCTTGCCGCCGAAGATGGCTTTGAGCTTGTCGTCGGCATCGATGTTGCGCTTGTTCTCGGCGTTTTGCAGCTTGTGCTTCTTGATGTATTCCCAGACCTTCTTGGTGACTTCAGTACGCGGCAGCGGCTTGGCGCCGACCACTTCGCCCAGGGCTGCCGACGGCGTCAGCGGCTTCATGAATGCGGCGTTGGGAGTGCGCTTGACGGCTGGCTTCTTGGCTGCCGGCTTGGCTGCGGGTTTTGCCGCTGCCTTCTTCGGTGCTGTTTTCGGAGCTGCCTTTGCTGCGGTCTTGGCCGCCGGCTTGGCGGCAGCCTTGGGCGCTGCGGCTTTCACTGCGGGCTTCTTGGCTGCCGGTTTGGCGGCGGGTTTTGCTGCGGGCTTCTTTGCTGCGGCTGCTGGTTTTTTTGCTGTGGCCATCTGAAAGACTCCTTCGACAAGGAATAGGTTGGATGCGTCAATTACGCATCGCTAATAGTGGTGTGGATTGCGCGGCCACGCAAGTATTTTTTACGGGTTTTCCGCGCAAAACCACCGGGAAACAACGGGATAGGGCGATCCGCCGTCAAGCCGCGCCGGTAAAGGGATCGCGGCGGATCGCGATGGCCGGGGAAAGGCTTGTCGGAGCATCATCGGCGAGCATCGCGGGAGGATGTAAACGAGGCCTTAACTTTTGTGCTTTCCTGCGTGGTTTTCGCCTGCCGGTTTCTGCATTTTTTTGCAGCTTTGGATCTGGGCAGGGAGGAGAAGGCGGAGGGGAAGGAGAATCCGGCGGCGCGGCGGCCGCCGGGAGGGGAAACGGCGGGGGGAGGATCAGCGCATGCCGCCGGGCAGCATGCCCTTCATGCCGCGCATCATCTTCATCATGCCGCCGCCCTTGAGCTTCTTCATCATCGATTGCATCTGTTCGAACTGCGACAGCATGCGGTTCACTTCCTGCACCTGCACGCCCGCGCCGGCGGCGATGCGGCGCTTGCGGGCGGCCTTGATGAGTTCCGGCTTGGCGCGTTCGCCGGCGGTCATCGAGTTGATGATGCCTTCCATGCGGCGCACATTCTTCTCCGCCTGGTCCATGTTGGCGTTGCCCGCGGCGGCCTGCATCTGCGCCGGCAGCTTGTCGAGCAGGCCGGTGAGGCCTCCCATCTTCTTCATCTGCGACAGCTGGGCCTTGAAGTCGTTGAGGTCGAACTTGCCGCCGCCCTTGATCTTGTTGGCCAGGCCTTCGGCCGCGGCCATGTCCACGCCCTTGCGCGCTTCCTCGACCAGCGCCAGGATGTCGCCCATGCCCAGGATGCGGTTGGCCATGCGGGCCGGATCGAAGGCTTCCAGGCCGTCCAGTTTTTCAGCCACGCCGGCGAACTTGATCGGCTTGCCGGTGATATGGCGCACCGACAGCGCGGCGCCGCCGCGCGAATCGCCGTCCAGCTTGGTCAGCACCACGCCGGTCAGCGGCAGCGCGTCGCTGAACGCCTTGGCGGTGTTGATGGCGTCCTGGCCCAGCATGGCGTCGACCACGAACAGGGTCTCGATCGGCTTGACGGCGGCGTGCACGGCGCGGATCTCGTCCATCATGGCCTGGTCGATGCCCAGGCGGCCGGCGGTGTCGACGATCAGCACTTCGTGGTGGTGCTTCTTGGCGTAATCCAGCGCGGCCAGCGCGATGTCGACCGGCTTGTCGGTCGGCTCGCTGGGGAAGAAGTCGGCGCCGGCCTGGCCGGTCACGGTCTGCAGCTGGCCGATGGCGGCCGGGCGGTAGACGTCGGCGGAGACGGTCAGGACCTTTTTCTTCTTGGTTTCGCGCAGGTACTTGGCCAGCTTGCCGACGGTGGTGGTCTTGCCCGCGCCCTGCAGGCCGGCCATCAGGATGATCGCCGGCGGCTGGGTGGCGAAGTTGAGCTGCGAGGCCTCGGCGCCGAGGTCGGCACCCATCAGGCTGGCCAGCTCGCGCTGAACCACGCCCACCAGCGCCTGGCCGGGCGTGAGCGAGCCGATCACGTCCTCGCCCATGGCTTTTTCCTTCACCTTGGCGATGAAGTCGCGCACCGCCGGCAGGGCGACGTCGGCCTCCAGCAGCGCCAGGCGCACTTCGCGCAGCATCTCGGCGGTATTCGATTCGGTCAGGCGCGCCTCGCCGCGCATGGTTTTGACGACTTTGGCGAGGCGTTGGGTCAGGTTGTCTAGCATGATGATGTCTGCAAAGGGGTGAGGCCGCCGCGGCTGCGGCTTGCATGGGGGCGGCGCGACGGCGGGCAATCCCGCATTTTAACCGATCGGCCCGCCGCTCTCGCGGCGCCGGCCTTGTCCATATGGTGCCTGTAAGGGAAATTAACAGCTTGTACTGGGGGCGGACTTTGTGTATACATTTGCCCTGAATTTCCAAGCGCAGCAAAAACAATAAAGCCGGGCACCAGTCCGGCACCCAAGCATCGAGACCGCCGGGGCGCTCCGGCCAACGGGAACAATAACGAACACAAGAGGAGAGTGGACATGCAAAAGAAACTGATCGCACTGGCGCTGCTGGCGATGGCCGGCTTCTCGGCTTCCAGCCAGGCCGCCGACGAGGTCATCCGCCTGGGCAACCTGAAGTTCGCCCACTATGGCGCGGTGTCCTATATCAAGGAGATCGCCCCCAAGTGCGGCATCAAGGTCGATGAGAAGGTCTTCCCCAAGGGGCCGGACGTGATGCAGGGCATCCTGGCCGGTGAGCTCGATGTCGGCACCACCGCCTCGGAAGCCGCCATCTCGGGCCGCGCCAACGGCGCCGCCATTTATGTCGTGGCCGGTTTCGCCAAGGGCGGCGCGCGCCTGGTGGCGGGCAAGGATTCGGGCATCAAGTCGGTCAAGGACCTCAAGGGCAAGAAGGTCGGCGTGACCCGCGGCGGCATCCATGAAGTGCTGCTGGATGCGGAGCTGGGCCAGAACGGTCTCTCGGCCAAGGACGTGACCATTGTCTACCTGGCCTTCGCCGACCTGAACCAGGCGCTGCTGGGCAAGAACATCGACGCCATGATGCAGAGCGAGCCGCAGTCCTCGCAGGCCATCAACAAGGGCTTCGGCGTGGAGGTCATGAAGCCTTACGACACCCCGATCGGCGAGCCGTACCGCACCATGGTGATGACCGAGAAGTTCTACAAGGAGAAGCGTCCGCTGGCCGAGAAGTTCATGCGCTGCTTCCTGGAGGCCACCAAGACCTTCATGGACAAGCCGGAAACCGCCGAGAAGTACGTGCGTGAAGTGATCTTCAAGAACCAGATCACCAAGGAAGACTTCTACGACGCCATCGGCAACTCGCCCTACGCCTACAACATCACGGCCGAACACATCCAGGTCACCACCGACACCATGGCCAAGTACGGCACCGGCAAGATGGCCAAGCCGCCGGTGGCCAAGGATTGGGTGAAGCTGGACCTGCTCGATGAAGCCAAGCAGAGCATGAACCTCAAGTAAGGCTGGAACGTCATGGCAAAACAGAAGACGGGAAGCATCCTGCAGGGGCTGCTGGTGCCCCTGATCGTGATCGCGCTCTGGGAAGGGGCGTCCCGGGCGGGCTGGATCAATCCCCAGATCCTGCCCTCGCCCTGGGCGGTGCTGCACAAATGGTATGAGTACGCCACGCCGATGAAGGCCTATGATCCGGCCGACGGCAGCTGGCTGGCCTGGGCCTTCTCGGGCGAGCTGGTGATGGACGCCATCGGCAGCCTGTACCGCGTGGTGGCCGGGTTCCTGATCGGCGCCGGACTGGCGCTGCCGCTGGGCCTGCTGATGGGTTCCAGCCAGCGCATCTACGGCCTGATGAACCTGACCGTGCAGGTGATCCGTCCGATCCCGCCGATCGCCTACATCCCGCTGGCGATCCTGTGGTTCGGGCTGGGCAACCCGCCGGCCCTGTTCCTGATCTCGCTGGGCGCGTTCTTCCCGGTGCTGATGAACACCATCGCCGGCGTGCGCCAGGTCGACAGCATCTACCTGCGCGCGGCGCGCAACCTGGGCGCCAGCCAGGGCACGCTGTTCATGCGCGTGATGCTGCCGGCCTCGGTGCCCTACATCCTGTCGGGCGTGCGCATCGGCATCGGCACCGCCTTCATCGTGGTGATCGTGGCCGAGATGATCGCGGTGAGCAACGGCCTGGGCTTCCGCATCATGGAGGCGCGCGAGTACTTCTGGTCGGACAAGATCATCGCCGGCATGATCACCATCGGCCTGCTGGGCCTGGCGATCGACCTCGGCATGAGCCGCCTGAACAACTACATGCTGCGCTGGCACCGCGGGCTGGAGAACTGAACATGAGCACCAACGCTGTTTCGCCCCAGATCCGCGTATCGGGCGTCAACAAGGTCTTCAAGACCGACGACCGCGAGGTCGTGGCCCTGAAGGATATCGACCTGGAGATCCCCGACGGCCAGTTCGTCTGCCTGCTGGGCCCTTCGGGCTGCGGCAAGTCGACCCTGCTCAACGCCATCGCCGGCTTCGCGCTGCCCTCCTCGGGCAGCATCACCACCGGCGGCAAGCTGGTGCAGGAGCCGGGCCCGGATCGCGGCATGGTGTTCCAGGAATACGCGCTGTTCCCCTGGATGACGGTGGAGCAGAACGTCGCCTTCGGCCTGGAGATCAAGGGCACGCCCAAGGCCGACATCCAGGCGCGCGTGACCCAGCTGCTGGACAAGCTGGGCCTGATCGACTTTCGCAGCCGCTTCCCCAAGGACCTCTCGGGCGGCATGCGCCAGCGGGTCGCGATCGCCCGCGTGCTGGCGCTGGACTCCCCCATCATGCTGATGGACGAGCCCTTCGGCGCGCTCGATGCGCTGACCCGCCGCAACCTGCAGGACGAGCTGCTGCGCATCTGGGACGAGTTCAAGAAGACCATCGTCTTCGTGACCCACAGCATCGAGGAGGCGATCTACCTGGCCGACCGCATCGTGGTCATGACCTACCGGCCCGGCACCATCAAGCGCGACATCGTGGTCGACCTGCCGCGCCTGCGCGATCCGGCCGATCCCGAGTTCAACGCCCTGAAGCGCGAGCTCGGCCAGCTGGTCATGGAGGAGCAGCAGCGCCACCACAATGCGGAGATGCGGGCGGCCGCGGTCGACTGAGCCATTCATGGCCTCAAAAAAACACGGCAGGTTTCCCCTGCCGTGTTTCGTTTGGGCGTGTAAAATGCGCGCCCGCCCGTCATTCGATGCCGGGCGGGGTTTGTTGCGCGGGATCGGCCCCTATATATAGAGCACGATCGCGCAAGGCGCACCGCGCGCCCATGGCGGAGCTATCCGCCGCAACTCCCCGTCCGGACAGGGCTGCGCCGCAAGGCGCGGGCCGACATGGTGTAAACTTAGCCGATGCAAACTTATTTTTTCATTCTGGCCGCGCTGCTCTACCTGGGATGCGCTCTCATGCCCTCGGAACGGCGCACGCCGATTTCGCTGGGGATCGTGGTCGGCTGGATGCTGCATGGCGGGGCGCTGCTGTCGGACATGTTCGCGCCCGAAGCGATGCGGGTCGGGTTTGCGGTGATGCTCTCGGCCACGTTGTGGATCTCGGTGGCCGCCTACTGGCTGGAGAACCGCAACTTCTCGCTGGACAGCATGCGCGTGCTGGTGCTGCCGGTGGCGGCGGTGTCGGTGGTCCTGCCCAGCATCTTCCCGGGCAACATGATCGTGCTGGCAGGAAAGTCGGAGTGGTTCCTGGCGCACATCGCCATCTCCATCCTGGCCTACAGCACGCTGACCATCGCCGCCTTCCATGCCGTCTTGATGGTGCTGCAGGAGTCGCGCCTGCATACCCGGCCGGGCGCCGCAGCCAGGAACGGCTGGTTCGCGATGGCGCTGGATCGCCTGCCGGCGCTGTTGACGATGGAAAAATTGCTGTTCCGCCTGATCGGTTTCGGCTTCGTGCTGCTGACGCTGACCGTGCTGTCGGGCGTGGGTTTCTCCGAGCAGCTGTTCGGAACGCCCTTCCGCTGGGATCACAAGACGGCCTTCACCATGCTCTCGTGGCTGCTGTTCGGCCTGCTGCTGGCCGGCCGCCGCTGGCAGGGATGGCGCGGGCGCACCGCGCTGAGCTTCACGCTGGCCGGTTTCGCTATCCTTTTATTGGCTTATGTGGGCAGCCGGTTCGTGCTTGAAGTCGTGCTGCATCGGGTACTGACATGAAATATCTGATCTGGCTGGTGGTGCTGCTGGCCGTGGTGGTGTGGTTCCAGCGCGCCAAGAAATCCATGCTGGCCGGCAGCGATGCCGGCGACGGCGCCGCCGCCGACGTGCCCAAGCCCAAGGCTTCCCGCTTCAGGCGCAGCGCCGACGGCAATGCCGAGACCATGGTGCAATGCGCGCACTGCGGCATCCACTTTCCCGTCTCCGAAGCGGTGGTGCATGCCTCCGGCGCCCATTATTGCTCCGAAGAGCATCGCCACCTGGCCTCCTTCTGATCCATGGCATCGACTCCTACCGACGCCGGCGCATGGTTCATCGACGGCGACGGCTGGTGCAATGCCGCGCGCCGCGAGCCTTCCCCGAACTGCGATGAGCGGCCCGACGGCTGCATCACCGACCTGCTGGTGATCCACAACATCAGCTTGCCGCCCGGGGAGTACGGCGGCCCCTGGATTGCCGACCTGTTCTGCAACCGGCTCGACTACCAGGCCCATCCCTATTTCGACCAGCTGCGGCCGCTGCGGGTATCGGCGCATTTCCTGATCCGGCGCGACGGCGAGGTGGTGCAGTTCGTGTCCGCCAACCGGCGCGCCTGGCATGCCGGCGTCTCGGTGTTCGACGGCCGCGAGCGCTGCAATGACTTCTCGGTCGGCATCGAGGTCGAGGGCAGCGACTTCGAGGCCTTCGCGCCGGCCCAGTATCCGGCCCTGGCCCGCCTCAGCGCCGCGCTGGCCGAACGCTATGCGCTGACCGACGTGGCCGGCCACGAGCACATCGCGCCGGTGCGCAAGACCGATCCCGGCCCGTTTTTCGACTGGCCGCGCTATCGCGACGAATTGCTGAAAATAGTTAACGTCGCGCAATTGCGCTTCCCTTCTGGGCTTCCCGAAAGTCAAGCGCGCGCGGGAGAAAATTTCGAGAAATAGCGGTTGCAACATCAGAATGCCGATACTAGAATTAGTCTCAATCGATCTTTTGGTACTAGATGTAGTGTTCTTGTAAGATTCAAGTTGTAAGCTCTGATCCTCATCCACAAGTGGATCCGCAATGGCAGTGCTTCAGAAGGTGAAAGGTTCGCGAGGCAGTAACCAAGTACTACAACGCTTCCCGGCTTTTCCTTCTTCCAACCGTTTTTACACATCAGTTTCAAGCAGTGTTTGCGTCAGCATGAATGTCCGCGCAAGGGGGCTTCATTGTGGGACGCTTCTGTCATTCGCGAGTCTCCCGGCAGGTGGGAGACTCTACTTTAGCAACTCGGGGCAGTCCGTTCGGTTGCCTGACTTTATGTATTTAGGAGGCTAAGTGCGCTCAACTCAAGAAATTTCCGTCAAATCTCCTGCCGCGTTTGGCGTGACCGCCGCCGACCTCGAGGTGTCTTCCGACGCCTCTTCGTCGGCTGCCGCCAAGGCTGTCGCCGGCCTGGGCGAATACCGCATCATCCGCCGCAACGGCGCGGTGGTCGGTTTCGAACCGTCCAAGATTTCCATCGCCGTGACCAAGGCCTTCCTGGCTGTCAACGGCGGCCAGGGTGCCGCCTCGGCGCGCGTGCGCGAGATGGTGGAGCAGCTCACCACCAACGTGGTGTCGGCGCTGGTGCGCCGCCAACCCACGGGCGGGACTTTCCATATCGAAGACATCCAGGACCAGGTTGAACTGGCCCTGATGCGTTCGGGCGAGCACGACGTCGCGCGCGCCTACGTGCTGTACCGCGCCAAGCGCATGGAAGAGCGCGCCCAGCAAGGCTCCGCCGCCAAGGCAGCCGTGTCGGCGCCGCAGCTGCACGTGGTGGAAGACGGCCAGAGCCGTCCGCTGGACATCGCCGAAGTGCGCACCCTGATCGAGGCGGCCTGCGTCGGCCTCGACAAGCATGTCGACAGCGAAGCCATCCTGGCCGAGACCGTCAAGAACCTGTACGACGGCGTGCCCGTCGAAGAGCTGTACAAGTCCGCCATCCTGGCTGCCCGCGCGCTGATGGAAAAGGACCCGGCCTACAGCCAGGTGACCTCGCGCCTGCTGATGCACACCATCCGCAAGGAAGTGTTCGGCAAGGAAGTGGCCCAGGCCGACGCCCCGGCCGAGTACCTGGAATACTTCCCCAAGTACGTCAAGAAGGGCATCGACGCCGAGCTGCTGGACACCAAGCTGGCCCAGTTCGACCTCGACAAGCTGGCCGCCGCCATCAAGCCCGAGCGCGACCTGCAATTCGGCTACATCGGCCTGCAGACCCTGTACGACCGCTACTTCCTGCACATCCGCGGCACCCGCATCGAAATGCCCCAGGCTTTCTACATGCGCGTGGCGATGGGCCTGGCCCTGAACGAGATCGACCGTGAAGGCCGCGCCATCGAGTTCTACGACCTGCTGTCCTCGTTCGACTTCATGAGCTCGACCCCGACGCTGTTCAACTCGGGCACCCTGCGTTCGCAGCTGTCGTCGTGCTACCTGACCACCGTCGCCGACGACCTCGACGGCATCTACGAAGCCATCAAGGAAAACGCCCTGCTGGCCAAGTTCGCCGGCGGCCTGGGCAACGACTGGACCCCGGTGCGCGCCCTGGGCGCCCACATCAAGGGCACCAACGGCAAGTCGCAAGGCGTGGTGCCGTTCCTGAAGGTGGTCAACGACACCGCCGTGGCGGTCAACCAGGGCGGCAAGCGCAAGGGCGCGGTCTGCGCCTACCTGGAAACCTGGCACATGGACATCGAGGAATTCCTCGAGCTGCGCAAGAACACCGGCGACGACCGCCGCCGCACCCACGACATGAACACCGCGAACTGGATTCCCGACCTGTTCATGAAGCGCGTGATGGAAAAGGGCGAGTGGACCCTGTTCTCGCCCTCCGACGCTCCCGACCTGCACGACAAGTTCGGCCGCGCGTTCGAGGAAGCCTACCTCGGCTACGAGGCCAAGGCTGCCCGCGGCGAGCTCAAGCTGTTCAAGAAGGTCCAGGCCAACGACCTGTGGCGCAAGATGCTGTCCATGCTGTTCGAAACCGGCCACCCATGGATCACCTTCAAGGATCCTTGCAACATCCGTTCGCCGCAGCAGCACGTGGGCGTGGTGCACAGCTCCAACCTGTGCACCGAGATCACCCTGAACACCAACGATTCCGAAATCGCGGTGTGCAACCTGGGTTCGGTCAACCTGCCGGCGCACCTGGTCAATGGCGAGCTGGACCATGCCAAGCTGCAGCGCACCGTGCGCACCGCCATGCGCATGCTGGACAACGTCATCGACATCAACTACTACGCCGTCAAGAAGGCGCGTGATTCCAACCTGCGCCACCGTCCGGTGGGCATGGGCATCATGGGCTTCCAGGACTGCCTGCACATGAAGCGCGTGCCGTACGCGTCGATGGACGCCGTCGCCTTCGCCGACCGTTCGATGGAAGCCGTCTGCTACTACGCCTACTGGGCCTCGACCGAGCTGGCCGAGGAACGCGGCCGTTACGCCTCCTACCGCGGCTCGCTGTGGGACCGCGGCATCCTGCCGCAGGACTCGCTCAAGCTGCTGGCCGAGGAACGCGGCGGCTACCTGGAGGCCGACAGCTCCGAGACCATGGACTGGACCGCCCTGCGCGCCCGCATCAAGGAACACGGCATGCGCAACTCGAACTGCGTGGCGATCGCCCCGACCGCGACCATTTCGAACATCATCGGCGTGTCGGCCTGCATCGAACCGACCTACCAGAACCTGTACGTGAAGTCGAACCTGTCGGGCGAGTTCACCGAAATCAACGAGTACCTGGTGCGTGACCTGAAGGCGCGCGGCCTGTGGGACGAAGTGATGATTTCCGACCTCAAGTATTTCGACGGCAGCCTGGCCAAGATCGACCGCATCCCGCAAGACCTGCGCGACATCTACGCCACCGCCTTCGAAGTCGACCCGTCGTGGCTGGTGGAAGCCGCCTCGCGCCGCCAGAAGTGGATCGACCAGGCCCAGTCGCTGAACATCTACATGGCCGGCGCATCGGGCAAGCGCCTGGACGAGACCTACAAGCTGGCGTGGCTGCGTGGCCTGAAGACCACCTACTACCTGCGCACCATCGGCGCCACCCACACCGAGAAGTCGACTTCCCGCACCGGCGCGCTCAACGCCGTGGCAGTGGACGGCGGCTTGGGCGGCGGTTCGGCGGCATCGGCGCCGTCGGTGGCGGCCGCGCCGATCGCTTCGGCCGCCTCGGCATCGTCGGCCTACGTGCTGCCGAGCCCGGGCGCCTCGATCGACGCCGACGGCCCGGTCTGCACCATGCGTCCGGGCGACGCCGGTTTCGAAGAGTGCGAAGCCTGCCAGTAAGCCAGTCAGCAAGGAAGCCAGGAACGGCCCGGAATCGCCAGCGCATGAGGACGATCAAGATCATCCTCGACAGTGGCCGATAGCATCTCCGGGCCGGCCTTCTCAGCCGGCGCATCGCGGTGAACTTCACCGGATGCGCCGTTGTCACCTGAACATACCCATGCCGCGCACGGACCCATCCGATGCACCGGCATCCACCCGATAAAGTAAAGAGGAACCCACATGCTCTCTTGGGACGACGAAGCAAGCGCAAAGCCGGCTCAGCAGCCGCGCCCGCAGCACATGCCGCAACCCCAGCTGCAACCCGCCTTCGACAATCCGCAGTTCGCCGACGCCGCGCTGAACCCGGCGCTGGTCGCCCGCGAAGCGCCGGCCGCCGACACCACCCATCGCGTCAACGCCGCCGACAAGCGCATCATCAACGGCCACACCGACGTCAACCAGCTGGTGCCGTTCAAGTACAAGTGGGCGTGGGACAAGTACCTGGCCGGCTGCGCCAACCACTGGATGCCGCAGGAAATCAACATGCAGCGCGACATCGAGCTGTGGAAGAACCCGAACGGCCTGACCGAAGACGAACGCCGCCTGGTCAAGCGCAACCTCGGCTTCTTCGTGACCGCCGACTCGCTGGCCGCCAACAACATCGTGCTGGGCACCTATCGCCACATCACCGCGCCGGAGTGCCGCCAGTACCTGCTGCGCCAGGCCTTCGAAGAAGCGATCCACACCCACGCCTACCAGTACATCGTGGAGTCGCTGGGCCTGGATGAAGCGGAGATCTTCAACGCGTATCACGAGGTCGAATCGATCCGCGACAAGGACGAGTTCCTGATCCCCTTCATCAACACGCTGACCAATCCCGAGTTCAAGACCGGCACCGTCGAGAACGACCAGAAGCTGCTGAAGTCGCTGATCGTTTTCGCGTGCATCATGGAAGGCCTGTTCTTCTATGTCGGCTTCACGCAGATCCTTGCGCTGGGTCGCCAGAACAAGATGATGGGCGCCGCCGAGCAGTACCAGTACATCCTGCGCGACGAGTCGATGCACTGCAACTTCGGCATCGACTTGATCAACACGGTGAAGATGGAGAATCCGCACCTGTGGACTCCGGAGTTCCGCGAAGAGATCAAATCGTTGTTTTTACGCGCGGTGGAGTTGGAATATCGTTACGCAGAGGATACAATGCCGCGAGGTGTGCTAGGGTTGAACGCGCCGATGTTCAAGAGCTACCTTCGATTCATCGCGAATCGACGCGCACAACAAATCGGATTGGACCCGCTGTTCGCACAAGAAGAAAATCCGTTCCCGTGGATGAGCGAGATGATCGACTTGAAGAAGGAGCGCAACTTCTTTGAGACCCGTGTCATCGAATACCAAACCGGGGGTGCGCTGAGTTGGGAATGATGTGCAGTCTCGAAGCACTCTTCAGCGAGACATGATGCACAACGGCAGTCGGGTAGCTTGCAAGATGCCCGGCTGCTGAAACTGAAAGGCAAACGCCAAATTAATGAACAGTCAGAGGCCGAATCGTTCTTCTCTGTTATCGCCGCTTAACCCCATCGTGTCGGGTAAGGCGGCTTTTCCTTTGAAAAACCTGATGGTTTTTCAGGAGTGTTATTCCGACGCTGGCGTTTGAACACGCTGGCGTTTTTTTTGGCCTTGGGCCTGCTCCCGTAGTTGACCAGCTCCTGCGCCCAAGCGCGGGGACTACCGGAGGGGCTCAGCCAAGATAGCTGAAGCGCTGCATAGGTGAGGGGATGCAGCAGTTCAGCTGGTGCCTAATTCATTAGCGCAAGCGACAGGCTGCTTGTGCCGATGAATAGCCCGCCTGCGTCATCGCGATGTCGCTGGAGGGTTGCTTATATCAAGCTTGATTTTTTCCATTCACGTGAAGAAGGAGAAACAAAATGGCAACAGCAGCAAAGAAGCCAGCGGCCAAGAAGCCCGCTGCAAAGAAGCCGGCAGCCGCCAAGGCAGCCGCAGCTCCGAAGAAGGCCGTCGCCGCCAAGGCAGCAGCACCGAAGAAGGCAGTCGCTGCCAAGAAGCCGGTCGCCGCCAAGAAGGCAGCAGCACCGAAGAAGGCAGTCGCCGCCAAGAAGCCGGTCGCCGCCAAGAAGCCGGTTGCAGCCAAGAAGGCAGTCGCCGCCAAGAAGCCGGTCGCCGCCAAGAAGGCAGTCGCTGCCAAGAAGCCGGTCGCCGCCAAGAAGGCAGTCGCTGCCAAGAAGCCGGTCGCCGCCAAGAAGGCAGTCGCCGCCAAGAAGCCGGTCGCCAAGAAGGCAGTCGGTGCCAAGAAGCCGGTCGCCGCGAAGAAGGCAGTCGCTGCCAAGAAGCCGGTCGCCAAGAAGGCAGTCGCCGCCAAGAAGCCGGTCGCCAAGAAGGCAGCCGCTCCGAAGGCAGTCGCCGCCAAGAAGCCGGTCGCCAAGAAGGCAGCCGCTCCTAAGGCAGCAGCCGCCAAGAAGCCGGTCGCCAAGAAGGTCGCCGCTCCGAAGGCAGCAGCCGCCAAGAAGCCGGCAGCCAAGCCTGCAGTGAAGGCCGCCGCCAAGCCGGCAGCCAAGCCTGCGGTCAAGAAGGCAGCCGCTCCGAAGAAGGCAGCAGCCAAGCCTGCAGCAGCCGCAGCACCGGCCGTGAAGACCGTGCTGAACCCGGCAGCGGCTTGGCCGTTCCCGACCGGCGCTGGCCGTCCGTAATACTGGCTTGCCAGTCGCCTGGATTTTTCAGGCAAAATCCCGCTGTGTGGCCTCGCGCCATGCAGCGGTTTTTTTTGCCCGGCGTTTTGCGTCGTCGCGGTCTGGCAAAGCGGCGCGATGGCACAATATAGAGTCCGCGAGCGCATCACGCATGAGGCTTGGCGCGCGCGCCAATGCACTCTAGTATGTGCGCTGCATGTCTCGGCCGATCCGGCCGCAAGCCTAGTCACTGATGGAGATCTCTGTGCTGCATAGTATTCTCATGTTGATCGTCGACGCCGTCGCCAGCATCCTGGCCGGCGTCATGCTGCTGCGTTTCTGGATGCAGGTGGTGCGCGTGCGTCCGCCGCAATCGGTGGGGCAGTTCGTCTATCAGCTGTCGGACTGGCTGGTCAAGCCGCTG
The DNA here is from genome assembly GCF_028993615.1 of Herbaspirillum sp. WKF16. Classification (NCBI taxonomy): domain Bacteria; kingdom Pseudomonadati; phylum Pseudomonadota; class Betaproteobacteria; order Burkholderiales; family Oxalobacteraceae; genus Herbaspirillum; species Herbaspirillum sp. WKF16. The sequence continues at coordinate 370,446 of NZ_CP118632.1, forward strand.
CGCCGCGCCATGCCCGGCGGCGCCTACGACTGGGCCAGCTTGCTGGGCGCCTTCCTGATCGTGCTGCTGTCCATCATCGCCGCGATCGGCATCGAGTCCGGGTTCGAGTTCAAGACCATCCTGCTGCTGTCGCTGGTGCGTTTCTTCCAGTGGATCTTCTACGGCTTCATGGCCACGCTGATCATCGAAGCCATCTTCAGCTGGGTCAACCCCTACGCGCCGCTGGCGCCGTTCGTACGCGCCCTCAACGAGCCGCTGCTGCGCCCGCTGCGCAAGATCATTCCCCTGATCGGCGGCGTCGACCTGTCGCCGCTGGCAGCGCTGATCCTGCTTCAGATCGCGGTGCGGGTGGTCACCACGCTGCTGCTTTCTCTCGCCTGAGGCGCACGGATCCTGCCTGGCCATTCCTGGCCGGGCAAACAAAAAGCCGGACTGTCGTCCGGCTTTTTTCATGGGCTGCGGGTTCGGGCGCGGCCTGCTACTTCTTCCGCGCCGACCACTGCTCCAGCGCGTGCATGGTGTTCTCCACATGCTTCTCGGGGTTCATGTCGGTGTACTCGTAGATCACCGTGTGGTCGGGCGCGATCACATACGAGGTGCGGCTGGCGCGTTCCGCGTTCTTGTTCAGGACGGCGTCGAAGGACTTCATGATCTTCTGGTCGCCGTCGGCCGCCACTGCGAACTTGCTGCGGCACTCGCTGACCGAGAACTTGTTGAGCGTCTCGATGCTGTCGGCCGAGACGCCGATGACGGTTGCGCCCAGCGCCTTGTAGCGGTCGGTCGCCTCGGCGAACAGGTGGGCCTCGATGGTGCAGCCGGTGGTGAAGGCGGCCGGGAAGAAATACAGCACCACCGGGCCCTTCTTGAGCGCGGCATTGAGCGAGAAGGTGGAGACCTGGCCGCCCAGCGACGACGGCGCCGAAAACTCGGGCGCCTTGTCTCCGGGTTTGAGCGCCGCCATGGCTGGCTGCGCCAGCAAGGCCGCACTTGCCAGCAGCGCGATACCGAGGCTGCGGCGCAAACCGCGCGCGACGGGTTGGGACAAGGTGGTCTGCATGGCGTCTCTCCTCATGGTGATCCTGCGATGGCAGCCGGGTCGCAAGCCTCGCGCCGGCTCAGGCGAAGCGGTAGCCGAAGGCCTTGCTGAAGCGCTCTTCGATCTCGGCGCGGGACGGCGCATGGTTCTGCGGGCCCTGCGAAGCGATCTTGATCGAGCCCATCAGGCTGGCCAGGCGACCGGTGGTTTCCCAGTCGTAGCCCTCGGTCAGGCCATACAACATGCCGGCGCGGAAGGCGTCGCCGCAGCCGGTCGGGTCCTCGATCTTCTCGGCGGGGACGCAGGGAATGTCGATCTTCTTGGCGCCGGTGTAGATCTCGGCGCCCAGCTCGCCGCGGGTGACGATCAGCGCCGACACGCGTTCGGCGATCTGCGCCAGCGTCAGGCCGGTGCGGGCGGTCAGCATCTCGGCTTCGTAGTCGTTCACCGCCACATAGGTCGCCAGGTCGATGAAATGCTTGAGATCGTCGCCGCCGAACATCGGCATGCCCTGGCCCGGATCGAAGATCAGCGGGATCTTCAGCTCGGCGGCCTGTTCGGCGTGCTGCAGCATGCCGTCGCGGCCGTCGGGCGCGACGATGGCGAACTTGACCGCGCCGGCGTCGGCTACCTTGTTCTCATGCGACCAGGTCATCGCGCCCGGGTGGAAGGCGGTGATCTGGTTGCTGTCGGCATCGGTGGTGATGAAGCACTGCGCAGTGAAGGACGAGTCGATCTGGCGCACGCAGCGGGTGGAAATTCCCAGCTGGGCGAAGCGCTCGATATAAGGCGCGCTGTCGATGCCGACGGTGGCCATGACCACCGGCTCGCCGCCCAGGAGCTTCAGGTTGTAGCCGATATTGCCGGCGCAGCCACCGAACTCGCGGCGCATGGTCGGCACCAGGAAGGACACGTTGACCTTGTGCAACTGGTCGGCCAGCAGCGCCTCGGCGAAGCGGCCCTCGTACTGCATGATGTTGTCGAAGGCGAGGGAACCGCAGATCAGTGAGCTCATGGGAATGGAAGAAATGGTGGCGAAAGCCGCATTGTAGAAGAAAGCGGCGCGAAGTTCAGCACGGCCGCGCAGTAGCCGCGCCGGAAAGCGGTGAAATCAGGGATAGAACAGGTAAATGCGGTAGCCCGACACCAGCGCATCGCTCAGTTCGAAGGTCAGCTTGACCTGCTGTTCGCTCTCGCCGGCGATGCCCGCGTCCAGCAACTGCGGGGTGGCCAGGTATTCGCGCGGACGGAAGACCCGCCGCACCACCGGTTTCTCGTCGTCGTTGTTGAGCGTGAGTTCGATGTGCGGCCAGGCCTGCGGCTCGCCGCTGCGGTTGCGCAGCACCAGCGCCAGGGCGTAGATGTTCTGGTTGGGCGGCACCACCTGCAGCTCGTTGGACTCCAGCGTCAACCGGTCGATCTGGGCCGGCAGGCCCACCGTGCAATGGAAGGCGGCGCACATGCCGTTGAGCATGGGGCGCAGCGGCGGCGCGGCCACCGCCAGCTGGTTGCGCCAGTAATAGATCGACTGCAGCAGCAGCACCGGCACCATCACGCCGGCGGCCACCATCATGACGATCTTCATCACGTGCCCGACGCGCTCCTTGCGTTCGGCATTCTTGACGAAGGCGGGCGCCTCGACCTCGGCTTCATCGTCCTCGCCTTCATCGCGAGCCCCGGCTTCGGCGTCGTCCTGCCCGGCGTCGGCGGCGATGGCCTCTTCGTAGGCCTTGAACGGATCATCGTCGGCGCGCGGGTGCGTTTCGGCTGCTTCGGCCGCTTCGGTCGCCTCGTCCTCGCGGTCGGCCGAGGAGCGGCGCAGCAGCGCGGCGCCGCCGATTTCCTCGTCGACGTCAGGCACGTCGGCCGCCATCGACTCCTCCGATGCCGCGTTCAGCGGCACATAGCCGGGGCTGGCGGGCGAACGGAAGACCTTGGGTTCGGGAGCGGCAGGGACGGGCGCGGCGAAAGCAGTTGCCGCCGGCGCCGATGGCCCGGCGGCAGGCGGTTCGCCTGCGGCGACTTGATTGACTTCGGAGATGGCGCCGGCCGCAGGCGGCACAGCGGAAGAAGAGGCAGCCTGCGGTCCGCCGAAGCGGGCCTTGCTGCCCGGGGCTGGTTGGTAGTGGCCGTCGCTGATGCTGGCCTCGACCAGGAACTCCTGGCCGTTGAACACCTGGCGGCAGCTACCGCAGCGGACCAGGCCGCCGCGCAGTTTGAGTTGGTCGCCGGCGACCCGGAAGATGGTGAAGCAATGCGGACATTGAGTCGCCAGCGCCATGCGCTTACTCCGGCAGACGGCCTGCCAGCGCCACCCATCCTTCGTGCGCCGCCCAGACTGTCAGCGGGATGTAGGGCGCATAGGCGGCGATCACTTCCTCGGCCTGGCGGTCCAGCACGCCCGACAGCACCAGCGAGCCACCCGGGCGCACGCGTCCGGCCAGCATCGGCGCCATCAGTTGCAGCGGGCCGGCCAGGATATTGGCCACCACCACGTCGAAACGCTCGCCTTCCGGATGCGCCTGGGCGAATTCTTCCGGCAGGTAATACGTCGCTTCGCACTGGTTGCGCGCGGTGTTGTAGCCGGCCGCTTCCAGCGCCTGCGGATCGATGTCCACGCCGATCACCTGCGGCACGCCGACCTTGGCTGCCACCAGGGCCAGGATGCCCGAGCCGCAGCCGTAGTCCAGCAGCGTCTGCACGCCGCTGGCGGCGTCGGCGTTCGTCTCCAGCCACTCCATGCACAGCCGGGTGGTCGGATGGCTGCCGGTGCCGAAGGCCAGGCCGGGATCGAGTTCCAGCACCAGCGCGTCCGGGTCGGACGGCGCGTCGTGCCAGCTCGGCACCACCCAGATGCGGCGGCCGATGTGGATGGGCTCGAATTGCGACTGCGTCAAGCGCACCCAGTCCTGTTCTTCCACCTCGCGGGTGGCGAAGGGCAGGGCATAGTCCAGCCCGATCGCCTTGGCGGCGTCGGTGACGATGGCGGCGTGGTCGGCATCCTTGCCGGCCAACGCCACCACGCGGCTGCGATCCCACGCGGCTTGCTCCGGCTCCATGCCGGGCTCGCCGAACAGGGGACGCTCGGCCTCGGTGCCCTCGTCGGCGTCTTCCACCGACACTGACAGGGCGCCAGCCTCCATCAAGGCGTCGGACAATGCCTCCGCCTGGTCGCGCGCCACTTCAATGACGATTTCTATCCAGCCCATCGGTCCCTTGCCTTACTTCTTGGATTTGTCGGCGTCCGACGAAGACGGACGCTCCGACAGCTTATGTTCCAGATAATGGATATTGGTTCCGCCTTCGTAGAAACGGGCGTCCACCATCAGCTCGCGGTGCAGCGGGATGTTGGTCGAGATGCCTTCGACCACCATTTCCGACAGCGCGATCTGCATGCGGCGGATGGCCTGTTCGCGGGTGGCGCCGTAGGCGATCACCTTGCCGACCATCGAGTCGTAGTTGGGCGGGACGAAATAGCCGGAGTACGCATGCGAATCGACGCGGATGCCGGGGCCGCCCGGCACGTGCCAGGCGGTAATGCGGCCAGGCGACGGGATGAACTTGAACGGATCCTCGGCGTTGATGCGGCACTCGATGGCGTGGCCCTTCAACTCGATGTCGCGCTGGCGGTAGCGCAGCTTCTCGCCGGCGGCGATGCGGATCTGCTCTTGCACGATGTCCACGCCGGTGATCATTTCGGTCACCGGGTGTTCCACCTGCACGCGGGTGTTCATCTCGATGAAGTAGAACTCTTCGTTCTCGTACAGGAACTCGAAGGTGCCGGCGCCGCGATAGTTCATCTTGCGGCAGGCTTCGGCGCAGCGCTCGCCGATCTTCTCGATGATCTTGCGCGGGATGCCCGGCGCAGGCGCTTCCTCGATCACCTTCTGGTGGCGGCGCTGCATCGAGCAGTCGCGCTCGCCCAGCCAGATGGCTTGCTTGTGTTCGTCGGCCAGGATCTGGATTTCCACGTGACGCGGATTTTCCAGGTACTTCTCCATATAGACTTCCGGGTTGCCGAAGGCGGCGCCGGCTTCAGTCTTGGTCATGGTCACGGCGTTGATCAGCGCGGCCTCGGTATGCACCACGCGCATGCCGCGTCCGCCGCCGCCGCCGGCCGCCTTGATGATGACCGGATAGCCGATCTTGCGGGCGATCTGGACGATTTCCTTGGGGTTGTCCGGCAGCGCGCCTTCCGAGCCGGGCACGCAGGGCACGCCGGCGCGGATCATGGCCTGCTTGGCCGAGACCTTGTCGCCCATCATGCGGATGTTCTCGGCGCGCGGGCCGATGAAGACGAAGCCGGATTTCTCCACGCGCTCGGCGAAGTCGGCGTTCTCCGACAGGAAGCCGTAGCCCGGGTGGATGGCTTGCGCGTCGGTCACTTCGGCCGCGCTGATGATGGCCGGCATGTTCAGGTACGACAGCGGCGACGGCGCGGGGCCGATGCACACCGACTCGTCGGCCAGCTTCACGTATTTGGCTTCGCGGTCGGCCTCGGAGTGCACGACCACGGTCTTGATGCCCAATTCGCGGCAGGCGCGCTGGATACGCAGGGCAATTTCGCCACGATTGGCGATCAGGATTTTTTCAAACATAACAGGAATGAGGCGTCGCCAAGATCAAGCGTTATAGGTTCCGGATGCCGGGCCGCCGGCCGCGCCGGATACATCGGGCGCAGGGCGCGGCGGCTCGCATCGACAGTACAGCATTTCCACTTCCGGCGCCGCCTTCGGGCGGCGCCATCCGGCCAGGCCGGGAATGCGTCTTTCGCGATCAGCCCAGCACGAACAGCGGCTGGCCGAATTCGACCGGCTGGCCGTTTTCCACCAGGATCTGCTTGATCACGCCGCCCTTGTCGGCGTCGATTTCGTTCAACAGCTTCATCGCTTCGATGATGCACAGGGTGTCGCCTTCCTTGACTTCCTTGCCCACTTCGGCGAACGCCGGGGCGCCCGGCGCGGAGGAGCGGTAGAAGGTGCCGACCATCGGCGACTTCACGATATGGCCTTCCGGCACGGCGGCCACCGGCGCGGCAGCGGCGGGGGCTGCGACCGGGGCGGCTGCGGCGACCGGGGCCGGCGCGTAGGCTTGCTGCTGCGGCACCATCACGACCTGGTTCTGCGCATTCGGGGAGGACTTGACGATCCTGACCTTGCTTTCGCCTTCGGTAACTTCCAGCTCTTCGATGGCCGATTCAGCAACCAGGTCGATCAGCGTCTTGAGTTTTCGTAAATCCATTTGAATCCCTCGGAATGTAGATGAGTGGTGAATATTTAAGCTCGCCGGCTGTCCATGGCGGCCGGCAGTATTGGGGTAGTGCTTGTTGCTTGGGTGATGCGATCCGTGATGTCAGGAGCTAGCGCAAGGCGAATCCCGCCATCAGGACTGACGCAGCCAGAAGTCGACCGCCAAGCGGTAGCCGTCGACTCCGAAGCCGCACATGACTGCCCGGGCGATGCCGGACAGGTACGAAAAATGCCGAAATTCCTCGCGTTGATGAATATTGGAAATATGCACTTCGACGAAGGGGATCGCCACGCCGGCCAGCGCATCGCGCAGCGCCACGCTGGTGTGGGTCAATCCGCCCGGGTTGATGACGATGGCATCCACGCCTTCGGCGCGGGCCTGGTGGATGCGGTCGATCAATGCGCCTTCATGGTTGCTCTGGAACGACTGCAGCCGGGCGCCGGCGGCGCCTGCCTGTTCCTGGGCGCGTTTTTCAACGTCGGCCAGCGTGGTCGATCCGTAGACTTCCGGCTCGCGGGTCCCCAGCAGATTCAGGTTCGGACCATTGAGCAGGAGAAGGTGTTTTGCCATGGAGATTGGGCTCCGTTTGACGACGATGCGCGCATTTTGCCGTCAAATGCCATCTTTTGGCAAGAAAAACTTTCTTTGCGCGGATTTACAGTTGGGAGAGGTCTTGGCGCAGCTCGTCGAACTTCAAGCGGCCGAGGTAGATCTTTTTGACTTTGCCGTCCCGTCCCACCAGTGCGGTGAAGGGGAGACCGCCCGCCTGATTGCCGAATTGCCTGAGCAAATCGGTGGCGCCGGTTCCGGCAACGAACAGAGGATAGCGGATTTGGTACTTTTGCGCAAACTTGGCGATATTTTCCTGACTATCGACGCCAATTCCCAGAATTTGCACCGGGGCAATCTCCTGCTGCAAGGCCGTCAGCTCGGGCATCTCTTCCACGCAGGGGCCGCACCACGTCGCCCAGAAGTTGACCACCAGCGGCTTGCCCTTCCACTGGGCCAGCGACTGCTGCCGGCCCGACGCGTCCGGCATCGACTGCGACAGCAGGCGGTTCAGGGCCTGGGTTTCGGGCGAGTCGGCAGGCGTGGCGCGATGGCTGGCGTACATGCCCACGCCCACGCAAATGACGGCAACCACCGCCAGGATGATGGTATTGCGCAGCTTCTTCATCGATCTTCTTCCTTTGAGGTCTCTTCTATCAGGCGCGCCAGCGCGCCGGCGTCGGCGCGTTCCGGGCGGCGGCCGGGGGCGGCGCGCACGCTGCCGCGCAGGTCGTCTTCGTCGTACACGGCCACATGCGCCAGTTCCGGCGCCGCGCCCTTTTGCGGCAGCAGGAAGCTCAGCGTCTCCACCGGCTGGCCATGGCGGAAGTGCGGCGTCTCGCCGACTTCGAAATTCACGTTCTTGTTGAGCAGGAAGATTTCCACGTCCTTGGCGCTGGGCGTAAACAATTGCAGGTGGATATCCGAATGCTCGCCGGCGGTGCCGTTCCACACCGCGCCGACGATGTAGGGGTTGTAGGCTTGCAGATCCTGCATCAGTTTCAGCGCCACCCGCCGCAGGTGCGCCAGGCGCGCCGGCTGCGTGTCGGCGAAGAACAGTTCGTTATAGATGCGCACTTCGTCTTCGATCTGCTCGTTATCGGGCATGATCTCGCCGCGCGCCTTCTGGTTGCCCAGGATCTGTCGGGCCGCCTTGCGCTTGGCCGTGCCGTAGTCGGCGCCGTCCTCGGCGATCATGCGCGCGGCCGCCGCGGCGATCTCGGCGCGCAGCTGTTCGGTTTCCGATGTGTAGAAATCTGGCATGGGCGACATCATACCCGCTCATGCGCGGCATCGCTTTTTGGCTCGGCCGGCATCGGCGGATAGGGCCGGGTCGGGTAAAATCACGCGATTACACCTGTAGATTTGATATGCACATTCACATTCTCGGCATTTGCGGCACCTTCATGGGCGGCCTCGCCGTCCTCGCCAAGGAAGCCGGCCACAAGGTGACCGGCTGCGACGCCAACGTCTACCCGCCGATGAGTACCCAGCTGGAAGCCCAGGGCATCGAACTGATGCAGGGCTTCGATCCGTCCCAGGTCGACCTCAAGCCCGACCTGTTCGTCATCGGCAACGTGGTCTCGCGCGGCAACCCGCTGATGGAAGAGATCCTCAACCGCGGCCTGCCCTACGTCTCCGGTCCCGAATGGATCGGTCGCCACATCCTGCAGGACAAATGGGTGCTGGCCGTGGCCGGCACGCACGGCAAGACCACCACTTCGGCCATGCTGGCCTGGATCCTGGAGCACGCCGGCTACCGGCCCGGCTTCCTGATCGGCGGCGTGCCGATGAACTTCGGCATCTCGGCGCGCCTGGGCAGCGACGGCCATGGCGGCCCGTCGCCGTTCTTCGTCATCGAAGCCGACGAGTACGACACCGCCTTCTTCGACAAGCGCAGCAAGTTCGTGCACTACCGCGCGCGCACCGCGATCCTGAACAACCTGGAATACGATCACGCCGATATCTTCCCGGATCTGGCAGCCATCGAAACCCAATTCCACCATCTGGTGCGCACCGTGCCCGGCATCGGCCGGCTGCTGGTCAACGGCCGCGAGCCGGCGCTGCAACGCGTGATCGGGCGCGGCTGCTGGAGCGAACGCGAGGACTTCGGCGTGGCCGATTCCGCGCAAGGCGGCTGGGCGCTGGTGAACCATGACGACGGCCGCTTCGACGTAGTGTTCCAGGGCCAGCCGCAAGGCACCGTGCAATGGTCGCTTTCCGGCGAGCACAACCGCATGAACGCGCTGGCCGCGATCGCCGCCGCGCGCCACGTCGGCGTGGCGCCGGCCCAGGCAATCGAGGCGCTGGGCCTGTTCCAGAGCGTCAAGCGGCGCATGGAACTGCGCGGCACCGCCAACGGCGTGGCCGTGTACGACGACTTCGCCCACCATCCGACCGCGATCGCCACCACGGTGGCCGGCCTGCGCAAGAAAATCGGGGGCGCGCGCATCCTGGCGGTGCTGGAGCCGCGCTCCAACACCATGAAGCTGGGCACCATGAAGGATGCGCTCGCGGCCAGCCTGGCCGACGCCGACCTGGTGTTCGGCTATGGCGCCCGCGACGGCCGCGACGCGCTGGGCTGGAACCTGGCCGACGCGCTGGCGCCGCTGGGCGCCAAGGCCGGCGCCTACGACGACCTGGGCGCGCTGGTGCAGGCCGTCAAGTCCGCCGCGCGCGCCGGCGATCAGGTGCTGGTGATGAGCAACGGCGGCTTCGGCGGCGTGCACCAGAAGCTGCTGGACGCGCTGGCATGATCCTGTACCTGCACGGTTTCCGTTCCTCGCCGCAGTCGTTCAAGGCGCGCCTGATGGGGCAGCGCATGCGCGAACTGGGCTTGCAGGAGCAGTACGCCTGCCCGCAGCTGCCGGCCTCGCCGGCCGGCGCCATCGCGCTGGCCGAGGCGCTCATCGCCCGACAGGCCGGCCCGGACTTGGCGCGCCTGAACGTGGTCGGCTCGTCGCTGGGCGGCTTCTACGCCACCTGGCTGGCCGAGAAATACGGCTGCCGCGCGGTGCTGCTGAACCCGGCGGTAAAGCCGCCGCGCGAGCTGGAGTCCTATATCGGCGTGAGCACGCAATACCATTCCGACGAACCCTTCGAATTCAAGCGCGAGTACGTCGACGAACTGCGCGCGCTGATGACCGAACGCATCACCCGGCCCGAGCGTTACTTCCTCATCGCCGCCACCGGCGACGAAGTGCTGGACTGGCGCGAGATGGTGGCGCATTACCCCGGCGCACGCCAGACCGTCATCGAAGGCAGCGACCACGGCATCGCCGAGTTCGCCGATCACCTCGACGACGTGCTGGCGTTTTGCGGCGTGGGCGCGGCGGGCAAGGCGGTGTCCTGATGCCGCATTGCCCGGGCCGCGCCAACTGGATGGCGCATCCGCAGGCGCTGGCCTCGCTGCTGGCCGGCGACGGCGACCTGGCGCGCCGCACGCGCGCCTGGCTGGCCGACGCCGGCTCGATGACCCTGAAGCTCAAGGCGCGCACCGACGATTTCTCGGTGCGCCTGCTGCGCCAGCGTCCCGGCCCGATCCTGGCCGACGAGCATGCCGCGCTGGGCGTGGCCGCGCGCAGCCGGGTGGTCGAGCGCGACGTGATCCTGCATTGCGGCGGCCGGCCGGTGGTGTTCGGCCACACGGTGCTGTCGACGGCGTCGGTCAAGTCCGACTGGCCCTTCTTCAGCAAGCTGGGCACGACGCCCTTGGGCGCCAATTTGTTTTTCGACCCGCTGGTGGCGCGCAGCCCGATTTTCTACGCCCGCCTGCAGGCCAAGCATCCGTTGATGCGCCGCATCGCCGCGGCCTTGCCGGATGAGGCCATCCCGACCGCCTTGTTCGCGCGCCGCTCGCTGTTTTCGCGCCGCGGCGGCGTGCTGATGGTTACCGACGTTTTCCTGCCGGCGCTGGGTGCGCTGATTCGTCCCGAGCCCGGGGTCGGCAAGAGATTTGAGAATTTGAAAGATTGAGAAGCAGAAGCACACGATGAATTTACTGTTCGAAGAATCCGGCGACTTCAAGGCCGGCTCCGTCATGACTCAGCAGGGCGAGTCCTATCAGGTCGAGATGGCCTCCGGCAAGCGCACCAAGGTCAAGGCCAAGGACGCGCTGCTGCAGTTCGCCCAACCCTCGCCGCAGGAGTTGCTGCAGCAGGCCCAGGCCATTTCCGATGAAGTCGACCTCGACTTCCTGTGGGAAGCGGCGGGCGAGGAAGAGTTCGGCTTCGCCGAGCTGGCGGCCGAATATTTCGGCCACGCGCCGCAGCCGCCGGAAGCGGCCGGCATGCTGCTGCGCCTGCATACCGCGCCGATCTACTTTTATAAGAAGGGCCGCGGCCGCTACAAGGCGGCGCCGCAAGCTTCGCTGCAGGCGGCGCTGGCCGGGCTGGAAAAGAAGAAGCTGCAACTGGCCGCGCAGGCCGCCTACGTCGACGAGCTGAAGGCGCACAAGCTGCCCGAGGCGTTCCGGCCCATCGCGCTGCAGCTGCTCTTCAAGCCGGACAAGAACGGCATCGAATTCAAGGCGCTGGACGCCGCCGCCAAGGAATTGCAGACCACGCCGCAGCGCCTGATGCTGGCCGCCGGCGGCATCGCCTCGCCCAAGGAACTGCATTACGCCAAGTTCCTGTCGGAGCACTTCCCGCGCGGCACCGGCTTCCCGGCCATCGCCATTCCCGCGCCCACTACCGGCTTGCCGCTGGCCGACGTGCAGGCCTTCTCGATCGACGACGTCACCACCACCGAGATCGACGATGCGCTGTCGGTGACGCGCCTGGCCGACGGCAAGCTGCGCGTGGGCATCCACATCGCCGCGCCCGGCCTGGCCATCAAGCGCGACGACGCCATCGACGCGATCGCGCGCGCGCGCATGTCCACCGTCTATATGCCGGGCGAGAAGATCACCATGCTGCCCGACGACCTGGTCGCGGCCTACACGCTGGACGCCGGCGCCGCGCGTCCGGCGCTGTCGCTGTATGCCACGCTGGACGCCTCCAGCTGGGAAGTGCTGGCCACCGAGACCCGCGCCGAGCTGGTGCCGATCGCCGCCAACCTGCGCCACAACGACCTCGACGAACTGGTCACCGAGGAGGCGCTGGCCGCCGGTTCGGGCGACTATCCACACAAGGAAGAGATCGGCATCCTGTGGCAATGGGTGCAGGTCCTCGAGCAGGGCCGCATGGTCAAGCGCGAGGGCTTCGGCCTGCGTCCGGAGCAGAACAACCGCGTCGATTTCAATTTCTACGTCGAGGACGACGTGGTCTCCATCGTGCGCCGCAAGCGCGGCGCCCCGCTGGACAAGATCGTGGCCGAGCTGATGATCTTCGCCAACAGCACCTGGGGCAAGCTGATGGCCGACCATGGCGTGCCGGGCATCTACCGCGCCCAGGGCGGCGGCGCCGGCGGCTGGGCGGCCAAGATGCAGGTGCGCATGGTGACCCATGCGGCCCCGCACCAGGGCCTGGGCGTGGACCAGTATGCGTGGAGCACCTCGCCGCTGCGTCGCTACACCGACCTGGTCAACCAGTGGCAGATCCTGGCCTGCATCGAGCACGGCGTGACCGCGCCGCTGGTGGCGCCCTTCAAGCCGCGCGACGCCGACCTGTTCGCCATCGTCTCCAGCTTCGACGCCGCCTACGCCGGCTACGCCGACTTCCAGTCCACCATGGAACGCTACTGGTGCCTGCGCTGGCTGGCGCAGAAGGAAGCGCGCCAGGTCGACGCGGTGGTGCTCAAGGATGAAATCCTGCGCCTGGTCGAGATCCCGCTGGTGCTGCGCATGCCCGGCCTGCCGCAACTGGCGCGCGGCTTGCAGGTGCGGCTCGACCTGCTGCGCTGGGATGAGGTCGATCTCAGCGTCGAGGCGCGCCTGCTGGAAGTGCCTGCCTCCGCCGCCCAGGCGCTGGATGTGGACCTGGGCGACGAGGACGAGGCATTGCTGGAAGGCATGGCCGCCGGCGAGGCCGCCGAGGGCGAAGCGGCCGGCGAGCAGCCTGTGGCGGACGCGCCGGAAGACGGCGAAAACCGCGCCGCGGATGCGGCCCAATGACGATGGCCTGGCGTAGAATTGCTGCTTTGACCATCATTGGCCATCGGTACGCGCAGTGAATCCGTTTTCCCAACATCGTCTGCTGAGCTACGCGCTGGGCATCTCGCTGCTGGCGCACGGCGTGCTGCTGGCCGTGCACTTCGCCGCGCCCGACGCTTTCCGGCTCAAGCCGTCCGACCCGGAACTGGAAGTGATCCTGGTCAACGCCAAGCACGACAAGAAACCGGTCAACGCCGAGGCGCTGGCGCAGGCCAATCTCGACGGCGGCGGCAATGTCGACAAGGGGCGCGCCAAGTCGCCGCTGCCCGACATGAAGCGCCAGGAGACCGGCGACAGCGTCAAGGCCGCGCAGCGCCGCGTGAACGAGCTGGAAGAGCAGCAGCGCAAGCTGCTGGCGCAGGCCAAGGCGTCGGCGCAGAGCGTGGCCAGCGCCGAGCAGCAAAAGCCCAGGGAGGCGCCGCAGCTCAACGCCCGCGACATGCTGGAGACGGCCCGCGCGATGGCGCGCATGGAAGCCGAGGTGGCCAAGAACATCGAGGAATACAACAAGCGTCCGAAGAAGACCCAGATCACGCCCAGCACGCGCGAAGTCGGTTACGCGCAGTACTACAAGACGCTGCAGGACAAGATCGAAAAGGTCGGCACGCTCAACTTCCCGAGCAAGGACGGCAAGAAGCTGTACGGCGAGCTGCTGGTGATCATCCCGGTGTTCCAGGACGGCACCATCTACGAGCGCGACGGCGGGGTGGTGGTCAAGACCAGTTCCGGCAACGCGGCGCTGGACCAGGCGGCGGTGGCCATCGTGCGCCGTTCGGCGCCGTTCGGCCGCTTCCCGGAAAACATGCGCAGCACCGGCAAGGACGACGTATGGGAAATCGTGACGCGCTTCCGTTTCACGCGCGACCAGGGGCTGCAGACGCAGATCGGCGCCGGCTGAAATGCCGGGGCGCACAGAACAAGACAAGCTAGGGAACAGGCGGACCAACATGGATGCATACGTCGTCATCGGCAATCCGATTGCCCACAGCAAATCGCCGGAGATCCACGCGCAGTTCGCCGCCCAGACCGGGCAGCAACTGAGCTATGAGCGCCTGCTGGCGCCGCTGCAAGGCTTCAAGGCCAGCGTGCAGGTGTTCCAGCGTCGCGGCGGGCGCGGCGCCAATGTCACGGTGCCGTTCAAGCTGGAGGCGCACGGGCTGGCCGACAGCCTGTCCGAACGCGCGCGCCTGGCCGGCGCGGTCAACACCCTCCGCTTCGAAGGCGGTCGCATCCATGGCGACAACACCGACGGCGCCGGCCTGGTGACCGACATCACCGTCAACGCCGGCCTCGCCCTGGCCGGGCGCCGCATCCTGCTGCTGGGCGCCGGCGGCGCCTCGCGCGGCGCGTTGCTGCCGCTCCTGGAGCAACAGCCGGCGGAACTGGTGATCGTCAACCGCACGCAGTCCAAGGCGGCCGAGCTGGCCGATCAATTCGCCGAACACGGCCCGGTCAGCAGCGCCGCCTACGCTGACCTGGACGGCGTGTTCGACCTGGTCGTCAACGCCACTTCGGCCAGCCTGTCGGACGACCTGCCGCCGCTGCCCACCACCGTCTACGGCGCCGATACGCTGGCCTACGACATGATGTACGGGCGCCAGGCCACGGTCTTCATGCAAAGCGCGCAGCAACATGGCGCCACCGTGCGCGACGGCCTGGGCATGCTGGTCGAGCAGGCGGCCGAGGCCTTCCTGCTCTGGCGCGGCGTGCGTCCCGACACCTCGGAAGTGTTCGCCAGCCTGCGCCGGCAACTGGCGCAGTAAGCCGCCGGGCCACGATAACAAGAACGGCACATGAAATCCCTGCGCAAGCTGCTCCTCTGGATCGTCCTCGTCCCGCTCGCCTGCGTGCTGTTGCTGCAGGCGTATTTCTTCCTGCAGATCTGGTGGTGGGTGGATCACAATCCGGACTCCACCAGCTTCATGCGCCACCAGCTGTCCATCCTGCAGGAGAAGGATCCCAACGCGCAGCTGCAATTCAAATGGGTGCCCTACGCGCGCATCTCCAACAACCTCAAGCGCGCCATCATCGCCTCCGAGGATTCCAACTTCTCGGAACACGACGGCATCGACTGGGAGGCGCTGCAAAAGGCCTACGAGAAAAACGAGAAGAAGGGCAAGGTGGTCGCCGGCGGCTCCACCATCACCCAGCAGCTGGCCAAGAACCTGTTCCTCTCGGGCGAGCGCAGCTACCTGCGCAAGGGCCAGGAATTCGTGATCACCTACATGCTCGAATTCCTGATGGACAAGCAGCGCATCTTCGAGATCTACCTGAACGTGGTGGAGTGGGGCAACGGCGTGTTCGGCGCCGAGGCCGCCGCCCAGCACTACTACCGCACCACCGCCGCCGGCCTCGGGGCGGAGCAGGCCGCGCGGCTGGCGGTGATGTTGCCGCGCCCGCGTTTTTACGACAAGAACCGCGGCTCCGGCTACCTGGCCGCGCGCACCGGCCTGATCCTGCGCCGCATGAACGCGGCCGCGCTGCCGCCCACCCACAAGTGAGCCGGGCGGGGCGCATGACAGGCGCGTGACATCGCGCCCAAGGCGTGCGCCGAGCTTGCCTGCGCCTGGGGTTGAACGTACACTTGCGCACGTTCCGGCGCTTGCCCGGAACCCAAGCGTCCACGCGCTTGCCATTCCCCGCGTTCCAGCCAGCGAGAGCCCATGATCAATGTATTCGTGTTGCAAAACGGACGACTCAACCAGGTCAATATCGACAGCCGCGCCGACCTGGAACAGGCAACACCGGTGTGGGTCGACCTGACGGAACCGAATGACGAAGAGCGCGCCTGGGTCAAGAGCATCTACGGCGTGACCCTGCCCGACGAGGACGAGTTCAGCGACATCGAAGCCTCGGCGCGTTACTTCGAGGCCGAGAACGGCGACTTGCACCTGCGCACCGATTTCCTGTTCGAGGGCGACGACGAATCTTCTTCCACCATGACGGTGGCCTTCATCCTGGCCCGCAACATCCTGTTCTCGGTGCACGCCGAGGACCTGCCGGTGTTCCGCCTGGTGCGCATGCGCGCGCGCTCGCGGCCCGGCTCCATCGGCGACTACCGCGACGTGCTGCTGGACCTCTACGAGACCGATGCCGAGTATTCCGCCGACGCCCTCGAAGGCATCTACCAGAAGCTGGAGGCGGTCAGCACCAGCGTGCTGAAGAAGAGCCTGTCCGACCAGGCCGCCGCCGAGGTGCTCAACACCATCGCCCACGAGGAAGACTTGAACGGCCGCATCCGCCGCAACATGATGGACACGCGCCGCGCGGTCAGCTTCCTGATGCGCGGTCGCCTGCTCAGTTCGGAGCAGTTCGAAGATGCGCGCCAGATCCTGCGCGACATCGAGTCGCTGGACGGCCACACCGCCTTCCTGTTCGACAAGATCAACTTCCTGATGGACGCCACCGTCGGCTTCATCAACATCAACCAGAACAAGATCATCAAGATCTTCTCGGTGGCGTCGGTGGCGTTCCTGCCGCCCACGCTGATCGCCAGCATCTACGGCATGAACTTCAAGTGGATGCCGGAGCTGGAATGGCAGGTCGGCTACCCGATCGCGATCCTGATGATGATCGGCTCGGCCATCGCGCCGTTCTGGTACTTCCGCCGCCGTGGCTGGCTCAACTGATGCGCCGGGAGCCGCGCTCCCGCCGCCGTCCCCTCCCGCAAGACCGGCCCTCCCGTGGCTGTTTGTCTGACAAGATTTATGGCTGTTTTCCGATGCCGCGCGCCGCTGCGCGCTCCCACAATGCATCATCGGCAGTCCAAACGAGGAGAGCAGCATGAGACATTCGACGAGACATCACTACACATCGCTGGCCGTGGTCAGCCTGAGCTTCGCCGGCATCCTGTTCGGCTGCGCCAGCCCGCAGCAACCCTACGGCGCGGCGCCGCAATCGCAAAGCTATGAGCGCGTCGCGTCCTACAACGGCACCGGCGTGGTCGAAGCCATCGAAGTGACCCACAAGGAAAGCAGCGGCGTGGCCGGCACCGTGGTGGGCGCCGTGGCCGGTGGCCTGCTGGGCAGCACCATCGGCGGCGGCACCGGGCAAGCGGTGGCGACGGTCGCCGGCGCGGCAGGCGGCGCTTACGCCGGCAACAAGATCCAGCGCAACAATGCCGCCGGCAAGCAGGTCTACAACATCCGCGTGCGCATGAGCGACGGCTCGCTGCAGACCTTCGCGCAGGAAGACAATACCGACTTCCGCGTGGGCGATCGCGTGCGGCTGGATGAGGGCAAGATTTCGCGCTATTGATGACGCGATGACGCCATCACGCCGCCCCGGTATCCGGGATCGGCGCCCATGAAAAATCCCCGCCAAGGCGGGGATTTTTATTTGCCTGCAAGAAGCCCGTCCCGGATCAGGCCGGGTACAAGGCGCCCAGCACCCGCAAGCCGCGCGCGCCGGTGACGGCCGGCAGGTTGCCTGGCAGGCGCAGGTCGAAGCGGCGCGCCAGCCAGGCGAAGGCCAGCGCCTCCACGCGGTTGGGCGCCACGCCCAGCGCCGCGGTCGATTGCACCCCTGCGCGCCCCGCCAGCGCCTGGCGCAGCAAGCGCATCAGGAAGGCATTCTCGGCGCCGCCGCCGCATACGTAGACCTGGCGCGCATCGGGCGCGTGGCCCTCGATGGCCTCGGCGATGGTGGCCGCGGTCAGCATGGTGAGCGTGGCTTGCACGTCGGCCGGCGCGATCGGCGCGCCCACGCGCAGCAGCGCAGCCTGCAGCCAGTCGAGGTGGAACAGGTCGCGGCCCGAGCTCTTGGGCGGCGCCAGGCGGAAGAAGGCCTCGTCGCGCAACTGCGCCAGCAGTCCGGCATGCACCTCGCCGCTGGCGCCCCAGTCGCCGTTGGCGTCATAAGTGCGGCCCTGGTGCAGCTGGATCCAGCCGTCCATCAGCGCGTTGCCGGGGCCAGTGTCGAAGCCGCTGGTGCCTTGGCCGGCGCCGGCCGGCAGGATGCTTAGGTTGGCGATGCCGCCGATGTTGACCACCACGCGCGACTCGGCGTCGTCGCCGAAGACGGCGCGATGGAAGGCCGGCACCAGCGGTGCGCCCTGGCCGCCGGCGGCGACGTCGCGGCTGCGGAAATCGGCCACGACATCGATGCCGCACAACTCGGCCAGCAGCGCCGGATTGTTGGTCTGGCGCGTGAAGCCCAGCTCCGGCCGATGGCGGATGGTCTGGCCGTGCACGCCCACCAGGCGCACGTCGCCGGCCGGCTTGCCGCTTTGGAGCAGCAGCTGCGCGACGCAGTCGGCATAGTGCACCGCCAGCGCGTTGGCGGCCAGCGCCTCGCGTTCGATCTCATTGAGGCCGGCGGCCTGCAACGCCATCAGGTCGGCGCGCAGGTGGTCGGGGAAGGGAACGTAGGCCGCGGCCAGCGT
This sequence comes from Herbaspirillum sp. WKF16, assembly GCF_028993615.1. NCBI lineage: Bacteria > Pseudomonadati > Pseudomonadota > Betaproteobacteria > Burkholderiales > Oxalobacteraceae > Herbaspirillum > Herbaspirillum sp. WKF16. The sequence continues at coordinate 388,755 of NZ_CP118632.1, forward strand.
GGATGAAATGGCGTCGCCGTCGCCGAACGCGGCCAGCACGCCGTCCACGCCGTCCAGGCTGGTGCCGGACATCAGTCCGATATAGAGGGGAGAAGTCATCGCGCAAAAAGAAAAAGGGCGGTCGCTGATTCTACAGCGACCGCCCCCGGTTCCGGCAATGGCCGGCGATTACTTCGCGGCCAGCTTCACGTCCGGCGCGCCCGGCACGCGCAGCATCGACATGCGGTGCTGCATGTCGGCCGCCACGGCGCGGAAATTCTTCATCTGCGGCGCGGTCAGCGCCTGGTTGTTGGGCACTTCCACCGACAGCGGATTGCGCGGCTGGTTGTTGACGCGGAATTCGTAGTGCAGGTGCGGGCCGGTGGCCCAGCCGGTCATGCCGACGAAACCGATCACGTCGTTCTGGCCGATCTTCATGCCCTTCTTGATGCCGGAGGCGAAGCGGCTCATGTGGCCGTAGGCGGTGGAGTAGCCGCTCCAGTGCTTGATCACCACGATGTTCCCGTAGCCGTTCTGCTGGCCGACGAAGTCGACCACGCCATCGGCGGCCGCGTGGATCGGGGTGCCGGTGGGCGCGGCGAAATCGACGCCGGTGTGCTGCTTCCACTTGCCCAGGATCGGGTGCAGGCGCATCGAGAAGCCCGACGAAATACGGGTGAAGGCCAGCGGCGACTTCAGGAAGGCCTTCTTGAGCGACTTGCCGTCGAAGGCGTAGTAACCGCCGCCTCCGGTCTTGCTGGCCGGATCGTTGAACCACACCGCCTGGTAACGGTTGCCGGCATTGTCGAACTCGCCGGCCAGCACGCGGCCGATGCGCACCAGGTCGCCGTTCTGCCAGTACGTTTCGTAGACCACGTTGAAGCGGTCGCCGCGACGCAGGTCGGAGGCGAAGTTGATGTTGGTGGCGAACATGTCGACCAGCTGCAGGGCGACGGCGTCCGGGATCTGGGCCGAGTCGGTGGCCGCGAACAGCGAGGAGAAGATGGTGCCGGCGCGCATCTCGACGCGGCGTTCCAGCGTGGCCGGCACGGCGTCGGCCTTCAGCTGGCCGTCCTGGCGCGAGATCACCAGGTTGCGTGGGGTATCGCCGCCGTCGTCCAGCGTGGCCGACAGGCGGATCAGTTCGCCGCTCTCGTCGGTCTGCGCCACCACGCGCTTGCCGGCGCGCAGTTGCATCACCGAGCGCGCCAGCGTATCGGACTTGATGAAGCCGGCGGCCTCGTCGTCGTCCACGCCCAGGCGGTTCAGCAGTGCGGCCAGGGTGTCGCCGGTACGCACCTTTTCTTCGTTGACGTAGTACTGCGCGTTGTCTTCCAGCGCGGCGATCTGCGACTGCAGGTCGGGCAGGGCCAGGTCCTTGGAGATCGGGTTGACCGGCGCATCCTTCATGTCGGGCTCGGCCGGCGCGAAACCGGCGGCGCCGATGGTGAAGGCGGCCATGAACAGGGCGGTCGCGCCGACGATGCGGGTCTTAGGCGAGGAGCCTGCGATTTTGCGGTGGCTGGACTGGAGGGCGGAGATGCATCGGGACGTGACGCGCTTGAATTTATCTTGTGGGAACATGCAATACGTTAAAATCTGACGTTTCCGTGGCCGGTGGCGCGTACTGTGGCCGCATGACGTTACTGTCCCCCCGTCATGTTGCGCCCGCGAAACACCTGCACGGATGTGAATGCACTCTCTGCTGATGAGCTTCTAAGGCCGCGTCCAGGCGCCAGCAGAAAAACGAAAGTCGGAATTATAGCAACACGCATTCGCGGCACTGTCCTACAAAAGCCTATTTTTTAGTTATATCGATGAACGCAGACCAGTCCTCCTCCCCCGCCAACGCGGCTTCCAGCTCATCCTTGCCGCTTTCCGACAACGTCCAGGAAGCGATGGCCATCGCCAAGCGCGGCGTGGATGAGCTGTTGATCGAAAGCGAGTTCGCGCAGAAACTGGCGCGCGCCGAGAAAAGCGGCCAGCCGCTGCGCATCAAGCTGGGCCTGGACCCGACCGCGCCCGACCTGCACCTGGGCCACACCGTGGTCTTGAACAAGATGCGCCAGCTGCAGAACCTGGGCCACCAGGTGATCTTCCTGATCGGCGACTTCACCTCGATGATCGGCGACCCGTCCGGGCGCAACGCCACCCGCCCGCCGCTCACGCGCGAGCAGATCGAGGTCAACGCCAAGACTTATTTCGCCCAGGCCAGCCTGGTGCTGGATCCGGCCCGGACCGAGATCCGCTACAACTCCGAGTGGTGCGATCCGCTGGGCAGCCGCGGCATGATCCAGCTGGCCTCGCGCTACACCGTGGCGCGCATGATGGAGCGCGACGATTTCACCAAGCGCTTCAAGGAAGGCACGCCGATCTCGGTGCATGAATTCCTTTACCCGCTGATGCAGGGCTACGACTCGGTGGCGCTGAAGTCCGACCTGGAGCTGGGCGGCACCGACCAGAAGTTCAACCTGCTGGTGGGCCGCGAACTGCAGAAGGACTGGGGCCAGGAGCCGCAGTGCATCCTGACCATGCCGCTGCTGGAAGGCCTGGACGGCGTGGAAAAGATGTCCAAGTCCAAGGGCAACTACATCGGCATCACCGAGCCGGCCAACACCATGTTCGCCAAGGTGATGAGCATTTCCGACGTGATGATGTGGCGCTACTACGACCTGCTGTCGTTCCGCTCGATCGCCGAGATCGCCGCTTTCAAGGCCGAGGTCGAGGGCGGCAAGAACCCGCGCGACATCAAGGTCGCGCTGGCGCAGGAAATCGTGGCGCGCTTCCATTCGCAGCAGGCTGCCGAAGACGCGCTGGCCGACTTCGTCAACCGCTCCAAGGGCGGCATTCCGGACGACATCCCCGAGCTCGCGCTGGCCGGCGCGCCGCTGGGCATCGGCCAGTTGCTCAAGCAGTCCAACCTGTGCGCCTCCACCTCCGAGGCGCTGCGCATGGTCGAGCAGGGCGGCGTGCGCATCGACGGCGCGGTCATCAGCGACAAGGGGCTCAAGGTCGAGGCCGGCCAGTTCGTGGTGCAGGTCGGCAAGCGCAAGTTCGCCCGCGTCACGCTTTCTTAAGAAGGCCCTGGCATGATCGCCCTGCTGCAACGAGTCAGCCAGGCTGCTGTCGTAGTGGATGGAACAACCATCGGCGCCATCGGCGCCGGCCTGATGGTGCTGGTCTGCGCCGAGCGCAACGACACCACGGCCGAAGCCGACGCGCTGCTGGGCAAGCTGCTGGCCTATCGGGTGTTCGCCGACGAGGCCGGCAAGATGAACCGCAGTATTGTCGATGTGCAAGGCGGCCTGTTGCTGGTGCCGCAGTTCACGCTGGCGGCCGACACCAATTCCGGCACGCGGCCTTCGTTCACGCCGGCCGCGGCGCCTGCGCTGGGGCGCCAGCTGTTCGAGCATGTCGTGGCGCAGGCGCGCCTGCGTCATGGCGAGGCCAGAGTCGGCACCGGCAGTTTCGGCGCCGACATGAAGGTCTCGCTGACCAATGACGGGCCGGTCACCTTCTGGCTGCAGGTCAAGCCGAAGGCGGCCGCGCCCGGCCAAACCTGAATCTGCAGGACGCGTTGATCCGATCCATTCTTCCGAGGAGCTGACATGAAATTCTGGAGCGATTCTTTCAAGAACGGCGACACCATTCCGGGCGAATTCGCATTCGCCGTGGCCGATCCCAAGACCCATGTCGCCTTGTCTTCCAACCGCAATCCGCATTTTGCCTGGAGCGACCTGCCGGCCGGCACCAAGTCGCTGGCGCTGGTGGTGGTCGACCCCGACGTGCCGTCGCGCGGCGACGACGTCAACCAGGAAGGCAAGACCGTGCCGCTGGAGCTGCCCCGGGTGGACTTCTTCCACTGGACGCTGGTGGACATCCCGGCCGCGACCGCGCAGATCAAGGCCGGCCAGTTCAGCAACGGCGTCGCTGCCCGCGGCAAGCCGGGCCCGGCGGTGCTGGGCGACACCATGCCCGGCGCGCGCCAGGGCATCAACGACTATACCGGCTGGTTCGCCGGCGATGGCGACATGCGCGGCGACTACTTCGGCTACGACGGCCCGTGCCCGCCGTGGAACGACGCGCTGGTGCACCGCTACATCTTCACGCTCTACGCGCTGGATGTGGAGCAGTTGCCGGTGGTGGGCAACCTGGAAGGTTCGGTGGTGCTGACCGCGCTGCGCGACCACGTGCTGGAGCAGGCCTCGATCACCGGCCTGTATTCGCTCAACCCCAAGGCGACGCGCTGAGCCTCTTCAACCGCATTCACCCATTGCACGCATGACCGACATCCTGCTGATCCGCCACGGCGAAACCGACTGGAACGTGGATAAGCGCATCCAGGGCCACATCGACATCGCCCTCAACGAAGCGGGCCGGCGCCAGGCCTCGGCGCTGGGCGCGGCGCTGGCCGACGAAGGCATCGACGCCATCTTCGCCAGCGACCTGCGGCGCGCGGGCGCCACCGCCCAGGCGGTGGCCGACGTCACGGGCCTGAACATCGGCGTCGATCCCGGCCTGCGCGAGCGCTGCTACGGCGCCTTCGAAGGCCTGCGCCACAGCGAGATCGAAGAGAAGTATCCGGAGGCCTACCGCCTCTGGCGCGCGCGCGATCCGGATGCCCGCTATCCCGCCGGCGAGCGCGAGGCCGAGACCATGCGCGAGTTCTACCAGCGTTCGGTCCAGGCCGTGCTCCGCGCGATCGGCGACGGCCGGCATCGCAAGCTCGCCATCGTGACCCACGGCGGCGTGCTGGAATGCCTGCACCACTGGGCCAGCGGCGCCGGGCTCGCGCAGCCGCGCACCTTCGACATCTTCAATGCCAGCGTCAATCGCCTGCACTGGGACGGCGAGCGCGCGCAGATCCGCTCCTGGGGCGAGATCTCCCACCTCAACCGTGAGACGCTGGACGAAGTCGACCGCTGAGCTGCAAGGGAATTTCCTATCGCGAGGCCGCCGCGCTCCCTTTTCGGAGACGGCGGCCTCGTCATTTGCGCATCTTGGCATCGTGCCTAATTTTTAAGCGCCGTTGCCGCCTGTTCGGGGGCCGAAAAAGGGCGTTGAAGACGATGTCGGAAATATTCACAAAACCTTTTCCGTGTCGGGGCTTGATACTTGGATAACTAGTTGTGCCTGCTCAATAAATAATCAATCGAAAATGCGGTACAAAGATGTAACCGCCCCCGATTCTAGTTGGGCGCCGCCCGCAATCGCGCTAAAATAGCGCCCTTCCCCGCTTTCCCCCTGATCCGATTCGTGAACATTGGACCGTATTCCCTGCGAAACAACGTGTTCGTCGCCCCCATGGCGGGCGTGACCGACCGTCCGTTCCGCCAGCTGTGCAAGCAGCTGGGGGCAGGGTATGCCGTGTCCGAGATGGCCGCCTCCGATCCGCGGTTGTGGCATAGCGAGAAGACCTCCCGCCGCATCAACCATGACGGCGAGATGGAACCCAAGGCGGTGCAGATCGCCGGCGCCGATCCCGCGATGCTGGCGCAGAGCGCCAGGTACAACGTCGAGCGCGGCGCCCAGATCATCGACATCAACATGGGCTGCCCGGCCAAGAAGGTCTGCAACAGCTGGTGCGGTTCGGCCCTGCTGCAGGACGAAGCGCTGGTGGCCCGCATCCTCGATGCAGTGGTGGGTGCGGTGGACGTGCCGGTGACGCTGAAGTTTCGCACCGGCTGGGACCGCGCCAACAAGAACGCCCTGAAGATCGCGGCGCTGGCCGAGCAGGCCGGCATCGCCATGCTGACGCTGCACGGCCGCACGCGCGCCGACGGCTACAGCGGGCAGGCCGAGTATGAAACCATCGCCGCGGTCAAGGCGGCGGTGACAATCCCGGTGGTCGCCAACGGCGACGTCACCACGCCGGAAAAGGCGCGCGAGGTGCTGCGCGCCACCGGCGCCGACGCCGTCATGGTCGGCCGCGCCGCCCAGGGGCGGCCGTGGATCTTCCGCGAGATCGACCACTTCCTGCGCACCGGTGAGCACCTGCCGGCGCCGCTGGTCACCGAGGTCGAGCAGTTGATGGACGAGCACCTGCAGGCGCACTACGCGTTCTACGGCGACTACCTCGGCGTACGCACGGCGCGCAAGCATATCGGTTGGTATGTGCGCGACCTGCCGGGCGGCGAGGATTTCCGCCGCGGCATGAACCGCATCGAGGATTGCGCCGAGCAGCTCAAGGCGGTGCGCGATTTCTTCGCAGGACAGGCAGCCTACGGCGAGCGCTTGCAGTACGGCCTCGCGGACGTCGCGCTGGCAGCCTGAGTTTTCTGGAATGGTTGAACCATAGGAAAGCCGGGCAGGCGGGCGAAGCATTTGGCGATTCATGCCGGGGCGCTTCGCGGGGCATCCGCCGCCGGCGGCAACACAGGACGAATCGGACGCGCAGGACGCGCGATTGATCAACAGCACGGCGCTACCGCAACAAACCAGTCCACGGGGGACGCAACATCAGATTGCGTGCGGCCGCGGCGGCGCCGATAAAAACAGAAGCAACAAAGCAATGAGCAAAGAAAGCATTGAAGATGTCGTCAAGAAGAGCCTGGAGAAATACTTCCGGGACCTGGGCGAGCAACTGCCCACCAACGTCTACGACATGGTCTTGTCGACGGTCGAGAAACCGGTCTTCGAGACCGTGATGGCGCGCGCCGAGGGCAACCAGTCCCAGGCCGCCGAGATCCTCGGCATCAACCGCAACACGCTGCGCAAGAAGTTGCAGCAGCACGGCCTGCTGTGAGCGCCGCCGGGTCGCATGCGTGCGTCCCGGCAGTCGATTGCGCAGCTTTCTTCCCAACGGTTTTTCAGGTTTCCACCTTCCTTACCTAGTCTTGCCTACCATGATCAAACAAGCACTCATTTCCGTATCCGACAAGGCCGGCGTGCTCGACTTCGCTCGCGCGCTCTCGGCCATGGGCGTCAACATCCTGTCCACCGGCGGCACCGCCAAGCTGCTGGCCGACAACGGCGTGCCCGTCACCGAAGTGGCCGACTACACCGGCTTCCCGGAAATGCTGGATGGCCGCGTCAAGACGCTGCATCCCAAGGTGCACGGCGGCATCCTGGCGCGCCGCGATTTCCCCGAGCATGTCGCCGCGCTGGAAAAGCACGCCATCCCGACCATCGACATGGTGGTGGTGAACCTGTACCCGTTCCAGCAGACCGTGGCCAAGGAAGAATGCTCGCTGGAAGACGCGATCGAGAACATCGACATCGGCGGCCCGGCCATGCTGCGTTCTTCGGCCAAGAACCACAAGGACGTGATCGTCATCTGCGACCCGACCGACTATGAAGGCGTGCTGGCCGAGCTGAAGTCGGGCGGCGACCTGCCCTACGAGAAACGTTTCGCGCTGGCCAAGAAGGTCTTCGCGCACACCGCGCAATACGACGGCGCCATCACCAACTACTTCACCTCGCTGGGCGAAGACAAGCAGCACGCCACCCGCAGCGCCTACCCGGCCACGCTGAACCTGCACTTCGAGAAGGTGCAGGACATGCGCTACGGCGAGAACCCGCACCAGGCCGCGGCCTTCTATCGCGACATCAGGAAGGTCGAGGGCGCGCTGGCCAACTACACCCAGCTGCAGGGCAAGGAACTGTCCTTCAACAACATCGCCGACGCCGACGCCGCATGGGAATGCGTCAAGAGCTTCGATGCGGCCGCTGAGGCCGCCTGCGTGATCATCAAGCACGCCAACCCCTGCGGCGTGGCGATCGGCGCCAACCCGCTGGAAGCCTACAGCAAGGCGCTGCAGACCGACCCGACCTCGGCCTTCGGCGGCATCATCGCCTTCAACCGCGAGCTCGACGGCGCCGCCGCCGAAGCCGTGGCCAAGCAGTTCCTGGAAGTGCTGATCGCGCCCTCCTTCAGCGCCGAGGCCAAGCAGGTCTTCGCCGCCAAGCAGAACGTGCGCCTGCTGGAAATTCCCCTGGGCGGCGGCTTGAACGGCTACGACATCAAGCGCGTCGGCGGCGGCCTCCTGGTGCAGTCGCCGGACGCCAAGAACGTGCTGCTGGCCGACGTGAAGGTGGTCAGCAAGAAGCAGCCGACCCCGCAACAGCTGCAAGACCTGATGTTCGCCTGGCGCGTGGCCAAGTTCGTGAAGTCGAACGCCATCGTGTTCTGCGGCAACGGCATGACCCTGGGCGTCGGCGCCGGCCAGATGAGCCGCATCGACTCCGCGCGCATCGCCTCGATCAAGGCGCAGAACGCCGGCCTGACGCTGGCCGGTTCGGCCGTGGCCTCGGACGCCTTCTTCCCGTTCCGCGACGGCCTGGACGTGGTGGTCGACGCCGGCGCGACCTGCGTGATCCACCCGGGCGGCTCCATGCGCGACCAGGAAGTGATCGACGCCGCCAACGAGCGCGACGTCGTCATGCTGCTGACCGGCACCCGCCACTTCCGCCATTGATCGCGACGTCCGCCGACGCATGGCGGACGATGCAGGCGAAACGCGAAAACGCCCGGCATGCCCGGGCGTTTTTTTGTAAGCACACAACCTGAAAATATCCGTCGTCCCAGCGAAAGCTGGGATCCAGTGACGTTGACGGCTTACGAATTATCGGTTTGCTCCACAAACGCCGATGTACGCAAGTGCCGGCGCAGTGTACGTTCGGAGCCATGGCCTATACGTCTACCTTCTGGCAAGCCGAAGAAGCGGCAGCTTGTACATCGGCATGACCAATGATCTGATCCGTCGTGTCCATGAACACAAGCAAGGCCTGGTCGCCGGCTTCACGCAGAAATACAAGATCAGGATTCTCGTGTATGTTGAGGTCTTCGATTCTGCGTATGACGCCATTGCCAGGGAAAAACAATTAAAGACCTGGAACAGGGCATGGAAGATTGCCCTGACTCAGGCCGAAAATCCTTACTGGAATGACTTGTACCGGCAGTTCGTCTGAACGCTGAACGTCGCTGGATCCCAGCTTTCGCTGGGACGACGGCGATAGTGGCATGCGCCCGGCGATGCATCTGCGCCGACGTGCAGCGCAATTCCGGATATCCAACAGGGAGTACACATTGAACACGCCCCAATTCAAGCTCTACGTCGACGCCCAGTTCATCAGCCCCTACGCCATGTCGGCCTTCGTCACGCTGACCGAGAAGGACTTGCCGTTCGAGCTGCTGTCCATCGACCTGGCCTCGCGCCAGAACCAGGCGCCGGGCTATGCCAGCGTGTCGCTGACGCGCCGCGTGCCGGCCTTGTCGGAGGGCGATTTCCACCTGGCCGAGTCGACCGCGATCTCCGAGTACCTGGAGGAACGCTTCCCGGCGCCCGGGCACCGCGCGGTCTATCCGGCCGACGTCAGGCTGCGCGCCAAGGCGCGCGAGATCCAGGCCTGGCTGCGCAGCGACCTGCTGGCGGTGCGCCAGGAGCGCCCCACCGAGGTAGTGTTTTATGGCGAAGGCTTTGCGCCGCTGTCGGCATCGGCCAAGGCGGCCGCCGCCAAGCTCACCGTCGCCGTGCAGGACCTGCTGGACGGCAAGGAACACCTGTTCGGCCAATGGTGCATCGCCGATACCGACCTGGCGCTGATGCTCAACCGCCTGGCCATGCATGGCGACGAACTGCCGCCGGAGCTGGCGCGCTACGCCAAGGCGCAATGGCAGCGTCCCTCGGTGCAGCAGTGGGTACGCCAGGCGCAGGCGATGAAGGCGGCCACGCCGTAACAGGCAGGCCGCGATCGGTTAGACTGGCGGGCATGAAAATCATCGGCATCGACCCCGGCCTGCGCACCACCGGCTTCGGGGTCATCCACAAGCAGGGCAACAAGCTTTCCTACATCGCTTCCGGCACCATCAAGACGCCGGACGGCGATCTTCCCTCGCGCCTGAAAGTGATCCTGGCCAGCGTCTCCGAAGTGGTGCGCACCTACACGCCGGACTGCGCCGCCATCGAGAAGGTGTTCGTCAACGTCAACCCACATTCCACCTTGCTGCTGGGCCAGGCGCGCGGCGCGGCGATCTGCGCGCTGGTCAACGCCGACCTGGCGGTGGCCGAGTACACCGCGCTGCAGGTCAAGCAGGCCGTGGCCGGCCACGGCAAGGCGCAGAAGGCCCAGGTGCAGGAGATGGTGGCGCGGCTGCTGCAGCTGCCCGGCCTGCCGGGCACCGATGCGGCCGATGCGCTGGGTGTGGCGATCTGCCATGCCCACGGCGGCGACGTGCTGGCCAACCTGGGCGCGCTGGCGCCCGCGCTGGCCAAGAAGGGTATCCGCATGCGCGGCGGACGGCTGGTCGGCTGACGGGCGTGATCCTGGCGGGGAGGCCTACTTCCTGAACGCGGCCAAGATACGCTGCGCCAGCGCCACCCCGGCCAGCACCACTGCGCCGGCGACCACGCCGAACAGCGCATTCAATATCGTCGGCGCGATGGCCGACAACACCCCGCCCAGCACCGGCAGGGGTTCGATCGCAGCGGCCGCTGCCTCGATGCCGTGATGCGCGAACGGCAGGCCGTGCGTCAGGATGCCGCCGCCCACCATGAACATGGCCGCCGTGCCGATCACCGACAGGCTGCGCATCATCTTCGGCGCGGCCGCCAGCACCGCGCGTCCGAGCGCCGCCCGGGCGCGCCCGAAGGCATCGGCGCCGGCCGTGCGCAGCAGGTAGAGGCCGCCGTCGTCGAGCTTGACGATGGCCGCGACGATGCCGTACACCCCCGCCGTCATGATCAGGGCGATGCCCACCAGCACCGTGATCTGCTGCTGCAGCGGCGCGCCGGCCACGGTGCCCAGCGTGATGGCGATGATCTCGGCCGAGAGGATGAAGTCGGTGCGCACCGCGCCCTTGATCTTGTCCTGTTCGTAGGCGGCGGGATCGACGTCGGCGGACGCCGTGGCGGCGCTCTCGTGATGCACGTCGTCGTGCGGCAGGTACTTGTGCGCCAGTTTCTCGAAGCCCTCGAAGCACAGGAAGGCGCCGCCCAGCATCAGCAGCGGCGTCACCGCCCAGGGGATGAAGGCGCTGATGGCCAGCGCCGCCGGCACCAGGATCGCCTTGTTCTTCAGCGAGCCCTTGGCCACCGCCCACACCACCGGCAGCTCGCGGTCGGCCTTCACGCCGGCCACCTGCTGGGCGTTCAGGGCCAGGTCGTCGCCCAGCACGCCGGCGGTCTTCTTGGCGGCCAGCTTGGTCATCAGGGACACGTCGTCCAGCACCGAGGCGATGTCGTCGATCAGTGCGAAGAAGGCGCTGCCTGCCATGTTGTTCCTTTGCTCATGCGGGTTGTTTGATCGGGGCGCGGACGATACTGTTTATCCGAACAGTGTTGTATCATCCCGTGATTATCACAGAAGCTGCATTCCAAGCACACCACGCCACGCCATGATCGGTCGCCTTTCCGGAATTCTGTTCGAAAAAAATCCCCCGAATCTGCTGGTCGACTGCAACGGCGTCGGCTACGAGGTGGCGGTGCCGATGAGCACCTTCTACAACCTGCCGGGTCTGGGCGAGAAGGTGGTGCTGCTGACCCACCTGGCCATCCGCGAGGATGCGCATATCCTGTTCGGGTTTGGGACGGCCGAGGAGCGCAATACGTTCAAGGAGCTCATCAAGATCTCCGGCGTCGGCGCGCGCACCGCGCTGGCGATCCTCTCGGGCATGTCGGTGGCGGACCTGGCCCAGGCGGTGACGCTGCAGGAAGCCGGACGCCTGACGCGCGTGCCCGGCATCGGCAAGAAGACCGCCGAGCGGCTGTTGCTGGAACTCAAGGGCAAGCTCGGCGCCGACCTCGGCGCGGCCGGCGGCGCGGTCCATACCGACGCCTCGGCCGACATCCTCAACGCGCTGCTGGCGCTGGGCTATTCCGACAAGGAAGCCACGCTGGCCATGAAGCAGGTGCCCAAGGACGCCAGCGTCTCGGACGGCATCAAGCTGGCGCTCAAGGCCCTGTCCAAGGGATAACGCAAGCCGCGCACACAGGACCATCGCATGAGCATCCAGACCGACGATTTTTCCGAACAGCGCATCATCTCCGCCACGCCGGCTTCGGCCAACGAGGAGGCGATCGAACGCGCCCTGCGCCCCAAGCAGCTCGACGAGTACGTTGGCCAGGAGAAGGTGCGCAGTCAGCTGGAGATCTTCATCGCCGCCGCGCGCGGCCGCGGCGAGCCGCTCGACCACACGCTGCTGTTCGGGCCGCCCGGCCTGGGCAAGACCACCATGGCCCACATCATCGCCCGCGAGATGGGCGTGAACCTGCGCCAGACCTCCGGCCCGGTGCTGGAGCGCGCGGGCGACCTGGCGGCGCTCCTGACCAACCTCGAGGCCAACGACGTCCTGTTCATCGACGAGATCCACCGCATGTCGCCGGTGGTGGAGGAAATCCTCTACCCGGCGCTGGAGGACTACCAGATCGACATCATGATCGGCGAGGGCCCGGCGGCGCGCTCGGTGCGCCTGGACCTGCAGCCCTTCACCCTGGTCGGCGCCACCACCCGCGCCGGCATGCTGACCAATCCGCTGCGCGACCGCTTCGGCATCGTCGCCCGGCTGGAGTTCTACACGCCGTCCGAGCTGGCGCGCATCGTCACGCGCAGCGCCGGCCTGTTGAACGCGCCCATCGTGGAAGAGGGCGCGCTGGAGATCGCCCGGCGCAGCCGCGGCACCCCGCGCATCGCCAACCGCCTGCTGCGCCGCGTGCGCGATTACGCCCAGGTCAAGGGCAGCGGCGAGATCACGCGCGACATGGCCGACGCCGCGCTGGTGATGCTGGACGTCGACCCGGTCGGCTTCGACCTGATGGACCGCAAGCTGCTGGAGGCGGTGCTGTTCAAGTTCAGCGGCGGCCCGGTCGGGCTGGACAACCTGGCCGCGGCCATCGGCGAGGAGCGCGACACCATCGAAGACGTGCTGGAGCCCTACCTGATCCAGCAAGGCTACCTGCAGCGCACCCCGCGCGGGCGCATCGCCACGCCGGCCGCCTACCAGCACTTCGGCGTGACAGCGCCGCGCACCAGCCCCAACGGCGATCTCTGGGGCGGTTGAGCGGCCCTTCGGGAAGGCCGGCGAAAGCGCCGATTCCCGCTGGCTGCGAGCGACTGTTGCGCTCCAGGAAAGAGCGCTTTGCACAAAACATTTCAATCGCATGAAATTGTTGCCTGAACTCGCAGAAAGGCGAGTTTTTACTTGTGCAAAAACTAATCGTCATCGACAATGCATAGCTATTCACTATCTTTCGATGTGAGCCAGTCATGCTAATGTCGAGCCAAGCCAGCCGTTACGCGCATCAACTCCTCGATGCGCGGGCCAACTCCCGGCAGATCCCCCTCATCTCCCAGTCCGAGACGCTCTCCGTCGAAGACGCCTACGACATTGCCTTCAGCATCCGCAATATCCGCGTCGCGCAGGGCGAGCAGCCGATCGGCCGCAAGATCGGCTTCGTGGTGCACAAGCAGTGGTCGCGCTACGGCGTGATCGACGATGCCCGCATCCCGACCTGGGCGCCGATGTACGACACCACGGTGCGCTTCGCCGAAGACAATCACGGCCTGCAGTCGCTGGCCGGCGCGGTGCAGCCGCGCATCGAACCGGAGATCGTCTTCAAGCTGGGCAAGACGCCGGCCCCGGGTGCGACCCTGGACGAACTGGCCGACTGCCTGGAGTGGATGGCGCACGGCTTCGAGATCGTGGCCTGCCCGTTCGCCAACTGGGAGTTCACGGTGGCCGACTCGATCGCCGCCTTCGGCCTGCACGGCACGCTGATCGTCGGCGAGCCGCATGTGCTGTCCTCGGCCACCCGCCACCACCTGCCGCAGATCCTGGCCGGCGCCAGCGTCTCGCTGTCGTGCAATACCGAGACCTCCAGCGTGCTGCGCGCGGCCGGCTTCTGCAACGACGAGATGGACAGTCCGCTGCACGCGTTGTGGCACCTGCATGAGCTGCTGCAAAAGCAGACCCAGTTCCGCCAGCTGCAGGCCGGCGAGATCATCACCACCGGCACCTGGACCGATGCCCTGCCGATCAAGGCCGGGCAGACCTGGGTCACCGCCTTCTCCGGCGTGACGCTGCCGGGCCTGACCGTTTCCTTCGTTTGACTTCCGCGCCGCTGGCCGCCATGCCGGCGGCGGCTCCACATCATGCAGATCTGGGTTGACGCCGACGCCTGCCCGGGCGTCATCAAGGACATGCTGTTTCGCGTGGCCGACCGCACCGGCATCGTGGTGACGCTGGTGGCCAACCGCGCGCTGCGCACGCCGCCCTCGCGCCACATCAAATCGGTGGTGGTGCCGCAGGGCTTCGACGTGGCCGATCGCGAGATCGTCAGGCTGGCCCAGGCCGGCGACCTGGTCATCACCGCCGACATCCCGCTGGCCGCCGACGTCGTCGCCAAGGGCGGCGCCGCGCTCAACCCGCGCGGCGAGCTCTACACCGCCGACAACATCGGGCAGCACCTGCACATGCGCAACTTCATGGAAGAACTGCGCGGCAGCGGCGTCGAGACCGGCGGCCCGCCGGCGTTCAGCCAGGGCGACGGCCGCGCCTTCGCGCGCGAGCTGGACCGCTACGTGCAGAAGCACAAGCCGGCCGGCTGACGGCGGCTGCAAACGAAAACGGCAACGATGCGCTCGTTGCCGTTTTGCCTTCCATCGTTGCCGCCCTGCGCGGCGCTCAATCCCCTTCGCGCACCCAGGTCTGCGTGCGGCCCAGCATCGGCATGCCCACATAGCCGCGCACGTTGAGCTTCTTCCCTTCCTCGATCACGGTCAGCTTGCTCTTGTAGAGCTTGCCGTTGGCCGGATCGAGGATCTGGCCGCCGCTGTATTCCTCGCCGTCCTTCTTCAGGCCCGAGAGGATGGTCATGCCGATGATGGGCTGACCCTTGAGCTCGCCCTCGCATTTCTCGCATGTCGGGTTCTGGTTTTCCTCGGCCGGGCGGAACAGCTTCTCGATCTTGCCGGACAGTTCGCCGTTGTTCTCGGTGATGCGGATGAGCGCCTTGGGTTTGCCGGTGGCATCGTCGATGTTCTTCCACAGGCCGACCGGGGAGCCGTCGGCGAAGGCGCAGGACGAGGCGGCGAGCAATGCGGCGATGATGCCCAGGCGGGCGAGGGAGGGGCGTGCGGTCATGGTTGTCTCCTGTCAATAACGATTGTCTGGATTAAAAAGCACGGTTGTTCTAATTTTTATCGACCAGTGTAGGGCATGGACGGGCGCGGTGGCAAGTGCGGGTGGCCGGCCGCGCTTAACGCCACTGGGCCCCTGCTTTCGCAGGGGCGACGGAGGTGAGGTCAAGGGCAACCTGTCGTTCCTGCGAAAGCAGGAACCCAGCGTCGTTCGCCGCAGCCAGAGAAATCGGAAGACAAATAAAAAACGCCGCCGCCCAAGGGCGACGGCGTTTCAGCAAGCCGGACGACAGAAGGACTACTTCAGCTTGGCCAACTGCTCCTTCACCTTCTCCAGCGTCGCGCCGAAGTTGGCGACGCGCTCCTTCTCCTGCGCCACCACGGCCTCAGGCGCACGCGCCACGAAGCTCTCATTGGATAGCTTGGCGTTGGCCTTGGCGATCTCGCCGGTCAGGCGCGTGACCTCCTTGGAGAGGCGCTCGCGCTCGGCGGCGATGTCGACTTCCACCTTGAGCATCAGCTTGACCTCGCCCACGATGGCCACCGGCGCCGGCGACTCCGGCAGCTGGTTCACCACCTGCGCTTCCGACAAGCGCACCAGGCCCTGCAGGTAAGGCAGGAAGGATTCGATGGCGGCGCCGTCGGCGGCCTCCACGATCAGCGGCACGCGCAGCGACGGCGCCAGCTGCATCTCGCCGCGCAGGTTGCGGCAGGCGTCGGTGTAGGCCTTGAACTGCCCCACCCAGGCCTCGGCTTCGGCGTCGATCTTCTCCAGGTCGGGGCGCGGATACGACTGGCGCATGATGGAGTCGCCGGCCGGATCCAGCTTTTTGTCGGTCAGCGGCGCTACCGTCTGCCACAGCTGCTCGGTGATGAAGGGCAGCACCGGATGCGCCAGGCGCAGGATCACTTCCAGCACGCGCAGCAGGGTGCGGCGCGTGGCGCGCTGCTGCGCCTCGTTGCCGCTCTGGATCTGCGCCTTGGCCATTTCCAGGTACCAGTCGCAGTACTCGTCCCAGACGAACTTGTAGATTGCGGTGGCGATGTTGTCGAAACGGTAGTCGGCGAAGCCCTTCTCGACCTCCGCCTCGGTACGCTGCAGCAGCGATACGATCCAGCGGTCGGCCTGCGAGAACTGCAGGTAGCTCTTGTCGCACACACCCTTTTCATGACCGTCGAAACCGCAGTCCTGGCCTTCGGTGTTCATCAGCACGAAGCGGGTGGCGTTCCACAGCTTGTTGCAGAAGTTGCGGTAGCCCTCGCAGCGGTTCAGGTCGAAGTTGATGTTGCGGCCGAGGGTCGCCAGCGAGGCGAAGGTGAAGCGCAGCGCATCGGTGCCGAAGGCCGGGATGCCGTCGGCGAATTCCTTGCGGGTGGCCTTCTCGATGCTGGTCGCCTGCTTGGGATTCATCAGGCCCACGGTGCGCTTGGCCACCAGCTCATCGACGCCGATACCGTCGATCAGGTCGATCGGATCCAGCGTGTTGCCCTTGGACTTGGACATCTTCTGGCCCGAGGCGTCGCGCACCAGGCCGTGCACGTAGACGGTGTCGAACGGCACCTTGCCGGTGAAGTGCGTGGTCATCATGACCATGCGCGCGACCCAGAAGAAGATGATGTCGAAGCCGGTCACCAGCACGGTGGAGGGCAGGAACAGCTTGTAGTCCGGGGTTTCTTCGGGCCAGCCCAGCGTGGAGAAGGGCACCAGCGCCGAGGAGAACCAGGTGTCGAGCACGTCCTCGTCGCGCTTGACCGGCTTGCCGCCGGCCTGCGCGCGCGCTTCTTCCTCGGTGCGGGCGACATAGATGCCGCCGTCCTCGTCGTACCAGGCCGGGATCTGGTGGCCCCACCACAGCTGGCGCGAGATGCACCAGTCCTGGATGTTGTTCAACCACTGGTTGTAGGTGTTGCTCCAGTTTTCCGGGACGAACTTGATCTCGCCCGAGGCCACTTTCTCCAGCGCGGTCTCGGCGATCGACTTGCCGGGGAAGTAGGTGCCTTCCGGCGCCGGCTTGCTCATCGCCACGAACCACTGGTCGGTCAGCATCGGCTCGATCACCACGCCGGTGCGGTCGCCGCGCGGCACCATCAGCTTGTGCGGCTTGACCGACTCCAGCGCGCCCAGCGCGTCGAGGTCGGCGACGATCTGCTTGCGCGCCTCGAAGCGGTCCAGGCCCTGGTACTTCGCCGGGCCGTTCTCGTTGATCTTGGCGTCCAGCGTGAACACGCTGATCTTTTCCAGGTTGTGGCGCGCGCCGACCTGGTAGTCGTTGAAGTCGTGCGCGGGCGTGATCTTCACGCAGCCGGTGCCGAATTCCTTGTCGACGTATTCATCCTTGATGATGGGAATCTCGCGGCCCACCAGGGGCAGCTTCAGCATCTTGCCCACCAGCCCGGCGTAGCGCTCGTCGGTCGGATCCACCGCCACGGCGACGTCGCCCAGCATGGTTTCCGGACGGGTGGTGGCGACCGTGATGTGGCCGCTGCCGTCGGCCAGCGGGTACTGGATGTGCCACATCGAGCCGTCTTCTTCCTCGGACACCACTTCCAGGTCGGAGACCGCGGTGCCCAGCACCGGATCCCAGTTCACCAGGCGCTTGCCGCGGTAGATCAGGCCCTGCTCGTACAGGCGCACGAACACTTCGGTCACGGCCTTGGACATCTTCGGGTCCATCGTGAAGTACTCGCGCGCCCAGTCGGTCGAGGCGCCCATGCGGCGCATCTGGCCGGTGATGGTGGAGCCGGACTTCTCTTTCCACTCCCAGACCTTCTCGATGAACTTCTCGCGGCCGAGGTCATGGCGCGAAATCTTCTGCGCGTCGAGCTGGCGCTCCACCACGATCTGGGTGGCGATGCCGGCGTGGTCGGTACCGGGGATCCAGGCGGTGTTGTGCCCGCGCATGCGGTAGTAGCGCGTCAGGCCGTCCATGATGGTCTGGTTGAACGCGTGGCCCATGTGCAGGGTGCCCGTCACGTTCGGCGGCGGCAGCTGGATGGAGAACGACGGCTTGTCCGCGTCGGTGGTGGCGGCGAAGTAACCGCGCTTCTCCCATTCCTCGCGCCAGAATTTTTCAATCTCGGCAGGCTCGAAAGACTTGGCTAATTCCATGATTTGACGTGTGTTTTTGCGAAACCGTCCATTATAAATGAGCCGTCTGCGCCACGGGAAAATGCCGGTCGGCGATTCTTTGCGGTTTGCCGCAAGTCATGGAAATTCCTGTCGTTCAAGAAAGTGCTTGCCGGCACCATTGCCGGCCTGCAAAATGAACGCGCTTCAGGGGGGGAGGCGTCAGCCTGCCGACGATAACAATAGTCAGACAAGCAACATGCGTTCGGCGCCAGGGGTGGCGCCAGGCGTACACCACGCCGCCGCATGCCAAGGCATCGGATCGATGACAACAAGAACATTTCTGCAAGCGTGCCGCGCACGCGTACGGGCCTGCCTGCGGGGCAAGCGCATCACACGATTCGTCAAGGAGGTCCTGGTCGCCGTGGCGTTCGGCATCGGCCTGGCCTTCTTCGTCCAGCTGGCGGTCGGCGAGGAGTTCGCCACGCGCGGATATGCGCGGCTGTACGCGCCTTTGGCCGGCGCCATCTACGGCGAGCACGAACGCGCGCAGACCACCGTCATGCTCATCGACGACGCCACGCTGGCCGACGCCGGCGAAACCTGGCCGGCCCGCTACGCCTATCACGCGCGCCTGGCCAAGGCGCTGGCGCGCTACCGTCCCAAGGCCGTCTTCTTCGATATCTACTTCAGCCAGGCGCGCAGCGATCCCAGCCTGCCGGCGCTGGCCGAGGCGCTGTGCGCCTTGCGGCGCCAGGGCACCGAAGTCTTCCTCGGCGCCGTGCCCGATGCCGAGGGCAGCGACAGCCTGCGCGCCGAGCTCGAGGCGCTGGCCGGCAAATGCTTCCACAAGGTCGGCCTGCAATACACGCCTGACAGCCTGGACCGCCTGGCCTGGACCTACCCGCTGCGCGAGCAATCCGAAGACGGGGTATTGCCCAACGCCGCGCTGGCCATCTATGAGCATGCCTACGCCGGGCGCATTCCCGAGGAAGAGGGCGAGCTGGCCCTGACCTGGGGACTGTCCACCGCCGCCTACGGCGTGCGCTGGGTGGAGCCGGGCGCCGCCGAGTCGTCGCGCCTGTACTGCCGCGCCGACATGGGATGGCGCGACGCGCTGCTGCCGGCGGGCGCCAGGGAAAAGCTGGCCGGCAACGACAAGCCGCTGTGCGTGTTCCACAACACGCTCTACGCGGGCGACCTGGCCGCCGGCTCCGAGGAAGAGGAGGCCGTCCTCAAGCAGCTGCTGCAAGGGCGCACCGTGATGGTCGGCACCGCCCTGGCCAACAGTCCGGACCGCGTGCAGTCGCCGCTGCACGGGCGCATCCCGGGCGTCTACCTGCACGCCATGGCGCTGGACAACCTGCTGACCTACGGCGCCGGCTATCCGCGCGAAATCCATCTCATCGGCAAGATCGACAGCGCCCACCTGTGGCTGTACCTGTTCCTGGCGCTGAGCGTCACGCTGGGGACGATCGGGCACCGCGCCTATAAGGTTTGCCATGAACGCAAGGCGCCGGAGGGCGCCGCCGGCGGCAGGTTCAGGCTGCTGGGCGAGGTCGCCCGCGAGGGCGCATGGAAGATCGGCAAGGCGCTGGCGCTGCCGGTGGCGGTCGGGTTTGCCGTGTTCATCGGGCAGTACGTGTTCCAGATCGGCCTGATGACGATCATCGACATCGTCATCTTCACGCTCACGGCGGAGTGGCTGGAGCTCAACGAGAAATTCCTGGGATTCCTGGAAAAGCGCAAGGCCGGACATGCGGCCGCAAACGAAGACCAATCAAACGACGGGAGCAAGCATGAACAGCATCACACGCAATAAGGCATCGATCCTGCTGGCCGGCGCGCTGGCGATGGCGGCGGCCGGCGCGGCCATGGCGCAAGGCCTGGGCGCGGTGGTCGCGGCCAAGCAGAATCCCTTGCCGGTGTATGCCAACGCGGGCGACGCCAAGGCGACCGGCAGCGTGAGCGCGGTCAACCTGCCGTGGCCGATCAAGGAGTCGCGCAACGAGTTCTTCAAGGTCGCCGTGGAGGGCCGCGATGTCTGGATCGACTCCATGGACGTGCGCGCCGACCGCCAGTCGGCGCATCGCTGCGCCAAGGTGCCGGGCGCCAAGGACGTGGCCGGCACGCCGGGCGCCGCCGGCAAGAATTGCTGAGCGCAACGACAAGAAGAAAAGGGGAAGCAAGCATGCAACGTGGACACCAACAATGGCGCCGGCTGGTCATCGCCGCCGGCGCGGCCGGCCTGCTGACGGCCTGCCAGAACATGCCGGAAGCCAAGATGCCTAACCTGGCCGCGCTGACCGGCCCCAGCGTGGCCAAGGTCGGCGACCTTCCCAAGGTCGATACGCCGCAGTGGGACGACGCCGCCGAGGACGTCAACGACAACCGCGCGCTCGGCTACGGGCTGGTGCACATGCCGGCCATGGAGGACTACCTCAACCAGCTCTACGCGAAGATCAAGCAGACCGCCGAGGTGCCTGACTGGCCGGGCAAGGTGTATGTTTCTTCGGAGAGCACGCTCAATGCGCACGCCACCGGCGCCGGCAACATCTACGTCAACATCGCGGTGCTGCAATCCTTCGAATCGGAGGACGAGATCTTCGCGCTGCTATCGCATGAATTCGCGCACGTCTACCTGGGCCACCAGAGCGCCTTCCGCGCCCGCCTGGTGACCGAATCGGCGGCCCTGCTGGCCATCGGCATCAAGACCCTGGCCAAGGAGGTCAACACCCGCGGCTGGGGCAGCCAGGACAACATCTCGGTGGCCACGGCGGCCGCCAACAGCCTGATCCTGCCGGCCTGGCAGCGCTCGGTCGAGGAGCAGGCCGACTTGCTGGGCGCCACCATCAGCCTGCGCAACGGCTACTCCTACGCCTCCGGTTTCAAGGCCTTCCTGGAGCGCGTGGCCGACGTCGAGCAGAACGCCGCGCGCGAGGCCCAGGCGCTGGCGCAAGCCAAGCGCGCGCAGGCAATCCAGGCCCGCAAGACCGGCGTCGACAAGGCGGTGGGGGAAGTGGGCGACTCCATCAGCGACCAGGTCGGCGCGCTGCTGGCCGGCGCCGCGCAGGACCACGCCGACGCCGTCGCGCGCGAGGACGCGCTGAGCAAGCAGGTCGTGCCGCTGCTGCCCAGCCCGCGTCCGCAGCCGCGCATCGAACCCTGGAACCGGGCGCTGAAGGAAAAACGCAACGCCGAAGTGCTGGCGCACTACGCGCTGTTCCCGCGCATCGACCAACTGCTCGCCGCCAACAAGCCGCGCGACGCCTTGAAGCTGGCCCGCACCGCGGCCAGCGGCGCCACCGCCGGTGACGGCACGGCCGTGGCCTATCTCTACAACGCGATGCAAAAGGGCGGCGTCAATCGCAACGAGCAGCTCAAGGCCTTGCAGCGCAACCAGGCATGGCCGCAACGCTCGTGGGCGGTGCAGATGATGATCGCCACGTCGCTGGCCGGCAGCGACAAGCCCCGGGCCCGCGCTTTCCTCGACCAGCAATACGCCGACTTCGGCCGCGCGCAGCGCACCACGCCCGACGTGATCGGCTTCTACATGACGATCAACGATGCGCAGGGCGCCAAGCAGATGGCGGTGGCGTGTTCGCTGGCCAATCCGCGCTACCGCGCAGTTTGCCTGGATCGCGCGCAGACCGATGCCGAGCGGCGTGCGGCGCAGGCGCAAAGCGAGGCGCGCAGCAAGGCCATCGCCGACCAGGCGCTGGAGAAGATCAAGTTCTGACGATGGGGGCAGGCGCGGCCCTGCGCCCGCGCGCATGGTCGGTATTGGTGCAGTGCAAGTGTTGCGCGTGCGGAGGATCGGTGTAGAATCCGGCCCACGACATGCGCAGTACGTGTCGAAACGCTAGGGGTCCTGGCGCCAGTGCATCGGCGGCCGGGTGAGAAATACCCTTGAACCTGATCTGGATAATGCCAGCGAAGGGAAGCAACCGGCAGCACGACGTCCCACCTCCGCACTTCGGGATCGCGTCTTCTTCCGCAACCTCCTTTGCTGGCTCCGAGCCAAGAGTCATCAAGCAAAGGAGCCAAAATGAATGCCAACCCGAAGTTCCTGTCCGCGACCGCCACGGTCGACGAGGCAGCGATCCAGCCCCTCCCGAATTCCCGCAAGATCTACGTGACCGGCTCGCGCCCGGACATCCGCGTGCCCATGCGCGAGATCAGCCAGGCCGACACGCCGGCCATGTTCGGCGCCGAGCGCAATCCGCCGATCTACGTCTACGACACCTCGGGCCCCTACACCGACCCCGAGGTCAAGATCGACATCCGCGCCGGCCTGGCCGCGCCGCGCCTGCCCTGGATCCTGGAACGCGACGACACCGAAGAGCTGCCCGGCCCGAGTTCGGAGTACGGCCAGCAGCGCCTGAACGACCCCAAGCTGGAAGAGCTGCGCTTCAACCTGCACCGCAAGCCGCGCCGCGCCCGCGCGGGCGGCAACGTCTCGCAAATGCATTACGCCCGTCGCGGCATCGTCACGCCCGAGATGGAGTTCGTCGCCATCCGCGAGAACATGCGCCGCAAGGAGTACCTGGAGGAGCTCAAGGCCGCCGGCCCGATGGGCGCCAAGCTGTCCGACCTGATGGGGCGCCAGCATCCCGGCCAGTCCTTCGGCGCCGCGATCCCGGCCGAGATCACGCCCGAGTTCGTGCGCGACGAGATCGCCCGCGGCCGCGCCATCATCCCCGCCAACATCAACCACCCGGAAGTCGAGCCGATGATCATCGGCCGCAATTTCCTGGTGAAGATCAACGCCAATATCGGCAACTCGGCCGTGACCTCCTCCATCGGCGAGGAAGTCGAGAAGATGACCTGGGCCATCCGCTGGGGCGGCGACAACGTGATGGACCTCTCCACCGGCAAGAACATCCACGAGACGCGCGAGTGGATCATCCGCAATTCGCCGGTGCCGATCGGCACCGTGCCGATCTACCAGGCGCTGGAGAAGGTCAATGGCAAGGCGGAAGACCTGACCTGGGAGATCTTCCGCGACACCCTGATCGAGCAGGCCGAGCAGGGCGTGGACTACTTCACCATCCACGCCGGCGTGCGCCTGCAATACGTGCCGCTGACCGCCAAGCGCATGACCGGCATCGTTTCGCGCGGCGGCTCCATCATGGCCAAGTGGTGCCTGGCGCACCACCGCGAATCCTTCCTCTATGAGCACTTCGAGGACATCTGCGAGATCATGAAGGCCTACGACGTCAGCTTCAGCCTGGGCGACGGCCTGCGTCCCGGTTCGATCTACGACGCCAACGACGAGGCCCAGCTGGGCGAGCTGCGCACCCTGGGCGAACTGACCCAGATCGCCTGGAAGCACGACGTGCAGGTGATGATCGAAGGCCCCGGCCACGTGCCCATGCACCTGATCAAGGAAAACATGGACCTGCAGCTGGAACACTGCCATGAGGCGCCGTTCTACACGCTGGGCCCGCTGACCACCGACATCGCGCCCGGCTACGACCACATCACCTCCGGCATCGGCGCCGCGCAGATCGGCTGGTACGGCACCGCCATGCTGTGCTACGTCACGCCCAAGGAACACCTGGGCCTGCCCAACAAGGTCGACGTCAAGGACGGCATCATCACCTACAAGATCGCGGCCCACGCGGCCGACCTGGCCAAGGGCCATCCCGGCGCGCAGATCCGCGACAACGCGCTGTCCAAGGCGCGCTTCGAGTTCCGCTGGGAAGACCAGTTCAACCTCGGCCTGGATCCGGACAAGGCGCGCGAATTCCACGACGAGACCCTGCCCAAGGATTCGGCCAAGGTGGCGCACTTCTGCTCCATGTGCGGCCCGCACTTCTGCTCCATGAAGATCACCCAGGAAGTGCGCGACTATGCGGCCCAGCAAGGCATCT
This sequence comes from Herbaspirillum sp. WKF16, assembly GCF_028993615.1. Lineage (NCBI taxonomy): Bacteria > Pseudomonadati > Pseudomonadota > Betaproteobacteria > Burkholderiales > Oxalobacteraceae > Herbaspirillum > Herbaspirillum sp. WKF16. The sequence continues at coordinate 412,752 of NZ_CP118632.1, forward strand.
CCGAGATCGACGCATTGAAGCAGGGCATGCAGGTGAAGTCGGTCGAGTTCGTGAAGATGGGCGCCGAGATCTACTCCAAGACCTGAGCCGCCATGCAGATCGAACTCAACGGCAAGCCGCATCCGCTGCCCGACGGCGCCACGCTGGAACAGCTGATCGCCGCGCTTGAACTGAGCGGCAAGGCGGTGGCGGTGGCCGTGAACCGGCAGGTGGTGCCGTCGCAGCAATGGGCGGCGCGTACGCTGGCCGAGACCGACAAGGTGGACGTGGTGCGGGCCATCGGCGGCGGCTGAACCGCCGTCGCCGCGCTCGCCATCGAACTCAAAGGAACAGACATGAACATGAACGACGTGCCCGCGCTCAAGGAAGAAGCGGGCCTGACCATTGCCGGAAAAACCTACCGCTCGCGCCTGCTGGTGGGCAGCGGCAAGTACAAGGACCTGAACGAAACCCGCCAAGCGACCATCGCCAGCGGCGCCGACATCATCACGGTGGCGATCCGCCGCGTGAACATCGGCCAGGATCCCAATGCGCCCAGCCTGCTGGACGCGGTGCCGCCCTCGGAGTTCACCATCCTGCCCAACACCGCCGGCTGCTACAACGCCGCCGACGCGGTCTACACGCTGCAGCTCGCGCGCGAGCTGCTCGGCGGGCACAAGCTGGTGAAGCTGGAAGTGCTGGGCGACGAGAAGACCCTGTTCCCCAACATGCCCGAGACGCTCAAGGCGGCCGAGACCCTGGTCAAGGACGGCTTCGACGTCATGGTCTACTGCAGCGACGACCCGATCCAGGCGCGCATGCTGGAAGACCTGGGCGTGGCCGCGGTGATGCCGCTGGCCTCGCTGATCGGCTCCGGCATGGGCATCCTGAACCCATGGAACCTGTCGCTGATCATCGAGCAGGCCCGGGTGCCGGTGCTGGTGGATGCCGGCGTGGGCACGGCGTCCGACGCCGCCATCGCCATGGAGCTGGGCTGCGACGGCGTGCTGATGAACAGCGCCATCGCCGGCGCGCGCGACCCCGTGCGCATGGCGCGCGCCATGAAGCTGGCGGTGGAGGCCGGCCGCGAGGCATTTCTCTCCGGCCGCATCCCGCGCAAGTTCAGCGCGCATCCGTCCTCGCCGATGGCCGGCCGCGTGGCCTGAGCATGCACGCCGCCTATCGTCCGACGCCGCCCTGCGTGCTGGTGTTCTCCGGCTCCGACCCCAGCGGCGGCGCCGGCATGCAGGCCGACATCCCGGCGATCTCCGCTCTGGGTTGCCACCCGTTGTCGGTGCCGACTGCGCTCACGGTGCAGGACAACGCCAGCGTGTTCGCGGTGCATCCGCTGGAACCCGGGCTGGTGCGTCACCAGGCGCAGGTGCTGATCGACCGCTTCGAGATCGCCGCGGTCAAGCTCGGCATCGCCGGCAGCCGCGCCAACGCCGAGGCGATCGCCGCGCTGATCGTCCAGTTGCGCGAGAAGAACCCGGCGCTGCCGGTGGTGCTCGACCCGGTGCTGGCCAACGGCCGCGGCGACAGCCTCTCCGCCGACGACGCCGCGCGCGTGATCGAGCCGCTGTACGCGTTGGCCACGGTGATCACGCCCAATCTCAACGAGGCGCGCCGCCTGTGCGGCGACATCGCGCCGGCGCGCCAGGCGGCCGCGCTGATGAAGCGCGGCTGCGGCCACGTGCTGCTCAAGGGCGGGCATGGCCCGCAGGAGCACGACGTGGTCAATCGCTGGTACGGCCAGCTGTTCCGTTCCGAGTACGCCGAGGACGCGGTGGAAAGCGCCCGCTGGAGCTGGCAGCGCCTGCCCGACGAGTTCCACGGCAGCGGCTGCACGCTGGCCGCGGCGCTGTCGGCCTGCCTGGCGCGCGGCCTGCCCATGCGCGAGGCGATCGACCTGGCGCAGCGCTACACACAGCACGCCTTGTCCACTTCCTATGCGATCGCGGCGGGGCAACGCATCCCCAACCGCATCGCCACTTTCGATGCCGCCCACTGAACGGCAGGAGCTTGCAATGACACCCGACTACTCCCGGCACCTGCGGGGCCTCTACATCGTCACCCCCGACTGGGACGACACCGCGCAACTGCTGGCCGCCACCGAGCTGGCCCTGCAAAACGGCGCGGCGCTGGTGCAGTACCGCCACAAGACCGCCTCGCCGGCATTGCGCCGCGCGCAGGCCGAGGCGCTGCTGGTGCTGTGCCGCCAGTACAAGGCGCCGCTGGTCATCAACGATCATGTCGAACTGTGCAATGAGATCGACGCCGACGGCATCCACGTCGGCGGCACCGACGCCTCGATCGCCGAGGTGCGCCGCGCCGTCGGCCCTGGCCGGATCGTCGGCGCCTCCTGCTACGGCACGCTGGAACTGGCCCACGCGGCGTACCGTGACGGCGCCAGCTATGTCGCCTTCGGCGGCTTCTATCCCTCGCGCGTGAAGAAATACGACTTCCGCACCGCGCCCGGGATCATCGCCCAATCCAAGCGCGAGATCCCGCTGCCGGTGGTGGTGATCGGCGGCATCACGTTGGAGAACGCGCCGCCGCTGGTGGCGCAGGGGGCCGACATGGTGGCGGTGATCAGCAGCGTCTACCTGGTGCCGCAGGCCGAGCGCAAGACGCGCGAGCTGGCAGACCTGTATCGCTGAGGCATGACGCACGCCGCTGGGTTCCTGCTTTCGCAGGAACGACAGGCAGGGGATATCTCCAACAGCCGAGGGTTGCAGTCACTCCTGCCTGTCGTCCCGGCAAAAGCCGGGATCCAGTGACGTTAAACTGAGGTCGAGTCATCGCGGACGTCGCCGTCTTCGCGATTTCGGCGCAATGACAGAAGGTAGCGAAGCCACCGACCGACAGGACGTAAAAAAAGCCATCCCGCAGGATGGCTTTTTCATGCCGAAGCAGATGACGAGGATCAGCCTTCCAGCAGGCTGCGCAGCATCCACGCGTTCTTTTCATGCAGCTGCATGCGCTGGGTCAGCAGGTCGGCGGTCGGTTCGTCGGCGGCGGCATCCACGGCCGGGAAGATCGAGCGCGCGGTGCGGGTGACGGCTTCCTGGCCGGCCACCAGCTGGGCGATCATCTCTTGCGCGTTGGGCACGCCGTCGGCTTCGGGGATCGACGACAGCTTGGCGAATTCCTTGTACGAGCCCGGCGCCGGGTAGCCCAGCGCGCGGATGCGTTCGGCGATCAGGTCGACCGCGGTGGCCAGCTCGGTGTACTGGCCTTCGAACATCAGGTGCAGCGTATTGAACATCGGACCGGTCACGTTCCAGTGGAAGTTGTGGGTCTTCAGGTAGAGGGTGTAGGAGTCGGCCAGCAGCTTGGACAGGCCGTCGGCGATCTTCTTGCGATCCTTGTCGTTGATGCCGATGTTGATCGAGGGGGATGCAACGTTCTTCTTTGCCATTTTTCGCTCCTTGAGGATGTTTGGTTTTTCGTCAGCGTTTGAAACAACATGGCGATTCTATTGCAAATCGCCGACGCCGGACTCTGTCGATGCGACTGTATTGATAAAGAGATGGGGCAAGTGTTCCCGATTTCAATCGTGCGCCCGCGCAAAAAGAACAATGGGGCCGATAGCGAAAACGCCATCGGCCCCATTGCGCGAGCGGCGACCAGCGCCCGGGCCTTACTGCGGCGCGCGTTGCTGGGCGCTGCGGTACAGCGAGAGCGACAAGGCCACCGCGCCGATAGAGGCGATGGCGGCGAACAGGAACACCTGCGGATAGCCCAGCTGGCCGGCGATGGCGCCCGCCAGCGGACCGGTGACGCCCAGCGCCAGGTCGAGGAACACCGAGTACGCCGCCAGCGCCGCGCCGCGGTTCGAGGCCGGCACCAGGTTGACCGCCTCCACGCCCAGCGACGGGAACACCAGCGCAAAGCCGAAGCCGGCCAGCGCCGCGCCCAGCAGCGCTACTTCCGGCGCGCTGGCAACCCACAGCAGCAGCAGGCCGACCGCTTCGGTGATGAAGCAGACAATGGCCACGCGATAGCCGCCGAAGCGGTTGATCGCATTGGCGAACAGCAGGCGCGAGCCGACGAAGGCGCTGGAGAATGCGGTCAGCGCGAAGGCCGCGCCGCCCCAGTGCTGGTCGGCGTAGTACAGCGTGATGAAGGTGGCGATCGAGCCGAAGCCGATGGTGCCGAAGGCCAGGCCCATGCCATAGGCGAACACGCGGCGCAGCACCAGCTTGAAGGGCAGCTTCTCGCCCGGGATCACCGGCGTCACCGGACCGCCGCGCGCCAGCGCGTAGCCGACCAGGGTCAGCAGCATGCCGGCCAGGCCGATCACGGCGAAGCCCAGCGCATGATCCAGCACCACGCCCAGCGGCGCGCCGATGGCCAGCGCCGCATAGGTGGCGATGCCGTTCCAGGAAATCATCTTGGCGGTGTTCTCGGAGCCTACGCGGCCCACGCCCCACATGATGGCGCCGGTGCCGACCAGGCTCTCGCCCAGGCCCAGCAGCGCACGGCTGCAGAACAGCAGCACCAGGCTCAGGAAGGGCAGCGGCTGCGCCAGCGCGGCCAGCAGCAACAGGCCGCCGCTGCCGGCGCACAGCAGCATGCCGCGCATCACGGTCTGCTTGGGGCCGATGGTGTCGATCATGCGGCCGGCGTTGGCGCGGCTCACGAAGGTGGCGAAATACTGGACGCTGATACCCAGCCCGGCCACCACGGCGCTGTAGCCGAGGTCGAGGTGGATGTAGCCCGGCAGCACCGCCATCGGGATGCCGATGGCCAGGTACACCAGGAACGTGAAGAAAGCGGTGGCAAGGATTTGCTGCGTAACTTTGACCGGCTTGGCGGGCGTCAGCGGACGCGCCTGCACAGGGCCGGAACTGGGACTACAAGAATCGTCGGACATGGCGGGGGATGGTGGAATGAAGACGTTGCGCGCGCTGGTGTGCGCGTGAACAACCCGACAGATTTTACTCCCGCAGGGAAATTGCTGCAGGACAGCAAAGATTTTTGCGGCAGTTAGTCGCTTTTGCGCGACGATGGCATTTTGTTAATTGTCATAGCCGCCGGCCGCGCAAGTCAGGCGCGCGCTTGGTCGCCCGCCGCTTACTTCAGGCAGCGCAAGGCCTCGGTCGCTTTCTCGCGCACCGCGGGCGCATAGTCGGCGCCGAGTATTTCCGGCGCCAGCTCATCAAGCGCGCCCGCCACGGCCGGATCGCACCAACGGCCCTTGAGCCTCGCCAGCGCCGCCAGCAGTTCAGGCGTCAATCGATCCAGCACCGGCCGCACCTCGCGCGCCAGGTCGGGCGGATTGGCAAACGGCGCCCGCTGCTCCAGCTTCCATTGCCGATGCAGGTCGCGCTGGACGATCTTGCCGGCATCGAACTGATCCTGGAAGAAGCGCCGCGCCCACTGTCCATCCAACCCGGCCTGTTGCGCGCGCGTGGCCACGTCGTCAAGAATCGCCTGCTCGCGCGCCGGATCATCGATGGGCGCATGGGAATTCCACTTGCTGCGCGCCACCGGGGCGGCAACATCCAGCCGGGTTTTTTGCAGGGAAAGGAGCTGGCTGACGTCGCTGCGCGGGGAGCCGGGTGGGGTGGTAGTGCAGGCGCTGAGGAGAGCAGCAACGGCGAAGAGTGCGGCGATTACGGGCGCTTGGGTTCTAAGCATGGGAAATCGGAGACCTGATGACGTAACGTCGCGAGTATAGCCTTGCGCTGCAAGACGCCAAAACCAAACAAGGACGGGAAACTCGCAAGTGCTCGGCGCGAGCGCCATCATGTTCCGATCACGGTCGCAAATTTGACCTTGGTTTTTTGTCTGGCATGAAGATTCCTGCCGCTAACCTGGCCGCCACCAATGGGAAGAGAAGGGAAGCATCAGTGAGTCATCCGTCAAGCATCGGGAGTTCGGTCATGACTCTCTATTTCAAAGGGGTGATTGCGAAGGAATTGATGATACGGTCGAAAGCGGCTTGCGCCTTGCGGAAGTTCGGTGTGTTTGCTTCGGCCTCACTGCCTTTATAGTTGAATTGCAGCGAATAGTAGAAATCCGTGTCCCCAATGGGCAGGTACCAATCTTCCCCAGTGTCGAATAGAGGCACGGGAGTTCTTGTTTTGTAAACCAACCAGACGTTCGCTCCTCTTCTCACTTTCTTTGGTTCATCCCAGCTCATCTTGGAATATGCCTGTTTATAGAGCTGGCGGATTTCGTTGGCGCGCTCTGGTGTTTGCACGCTGAATCGACGAATTCCCACGACGAAAGCGGTTCCCCATAGTGCCGGGGCGCAGAGACTTGCGAATATCGGACTATCGATGTGCCTATAACCATCGAGGTTTACCTTTCCCTTGAAGCCTTCACTAACGTAGTCCAAATAGGCACGTGCAATGACCGTAGGATTGGCCGGTCGGATAGTTTCTTGGTATAGCTTGTTGTACAAAGGATTGGGCTCTCCGGTCTTCGGATCGAATTTGAGTTCGTTCAAAAGCATGTCTCCGTATATCGGTGGCGTGATTTGCTTGCGGAAATAACAGCTTGAGAAACTGATAGGGGCGCTTCCCATGTTCCCGTACATATTGCCTTTGACGAATTCATGCGAGATCTGGAATTGCTTGAGGAAACGAAAGCTTCCTTGCTCAAAGTCCATTGCAATGTCAGAAACTGGAAGCTGATTTGGGGAGAAGTGGCGATAGCCAACCGGAGTGCACGCGCTGAGTAGAAATATCAAGCTGCATGACAAGAAAAGGGCATTCATTATCTTTTTCCCTCAAAGATAGAATCGCGTAGTTGCTTCAGCCGAAGCAGATTCTCTGTTTGAGCCTTTTTCTGTTGTTGCCAATTTTCTTGTGCCTGTTGCTGTTGTTGTGCATTCCAATCGGTGGAAGGTAGGATGGGTGTAGCTTGTTGTTGTAGTCGTTGCTCCAGCTTCTCAATGTTGCTACTCCGTCGTATGTTGAGCTCCTCGATATCCAGTCCTTGGTAGCTGAACAGCTTTTTGGAGTCAACGTTTTCATTCTTGCATCCGACAGAAGCAGCCCCTCCACAGCTATGGACAGAAAATCTCGTGCGGTACATGTCTGAGACATCCGAGAGCGAGAGTTTTCCTCGGTAACCTCCAATCATCGTCGCGATTGGATCATTCTCCGGCGCCCAGATGTAGGGAGGCCTTGAGCTAACAGCAGCAATGTTTTCCTTTAGACGTCTTTCCTCTGCGGCAGGGTTGAAGGCGTTGACTTGTAAGAAATCGCTAAAAAATCCCTCTCCTTTCAGTTCGCGCATGGCGTTAACTAACGTCATCGAACCGCGACTGTGTCCTCCGACAGTGATAGGGGTATTTGTCTTTATCGCACCACTCTCTACTTCTTTGACCAGATTTCCGTTGTTATCGCGAGAGCTTGATAGTTCCTTGGCCACCAATGCGGTCAATTTGGATGCGGGAGTGGCAATTCCCGTTATCTCAGCCAATTTCTCGGCAGCGGCAATAAAATACTCCCCGAGAATTCCGCCTTGCTTCGTGTGCACGAGATAGGTTTGGCCAAGGGTTGTCTCACCAGTGCCGGTAATAACGGATATGTCTTTCTGTGTAGGTGCCATTTGCAAGGCTAATTGTGCTCCGCGATCTTTGTCGTTGAAGATTCCGTTAGCGAACAAAGAGGAGTTCTTTTTCTCCTCGTCGCTCAACTTACTGAGTTCTGCTAAGGTCGTTGGAATCGACGCAATATTCCCGACCTCCATTTCCCGACCATCTTTTCCCTGAATCTTCACCACCCGGTTCGGATCGAATTCACTGTTCAACAACTTGGCTACACTCTGTTGAAAGGCGGCCTCGTCGGAGAGATCAGGATTGGATTTTTTAAGCGCTTCCGCGTATTCGTTGACGCGCCTGGAGTTTTCAACCTGGTCGTTGGTGCACGGCTGTTTTCGGCAAAAGACGGTATATAGCTTAGGGTTCGCCATTTTGGCGAGATTCTCCTCGACAAATTTTTCGGTCATATCGAAGATGACGTTGGCGGCCTCAGCTTTCTCCTGAACCCGCCTGTCGGCTGCGGCGGGGTCATCCTTGCTCAAGGCGCGATGAGCGCTGCCCGCGTCGGACTTGATGGCCGTCAGAGCGCTTCTGTCTCCATCGCGCACGACGACTTGCGCCGGGCTGATCATGGCGTAGGTACTGCTGCTGTCGCTGCTGTTTTCCGAAGCCGCCGTGGCCAGGTGGCGGGCCGTTTCCTTCATGGCGCCGTACATCGATGCGCTGCCGGTACCCGCTGAGTACCCTTTTGTTTCGCTGCGCAGAGACTTGTTGTTGATGATGCTGGATGCTTTCAGATTGCCAGTTTGCAGTTGGTTCTTGGATCTCTCGGCGTCACTGGATATCAGGCCCCCTATCAGCTCGGTTTGCCCGGTCACCGAAATTCCGAAACCTCCATCTCCGGCTTTCAGGCCGCTTTGCGAGATGACGCTTGCGTAGTCCGCATCGGTCCTGCTCTGCTGATGGTTGATGTTGGCCGATCCGCCGGCGCCGTAAATGAAGGATGCGCCAGCAGAAGTGCTGTTTTGTTTTCCGCGATAGGTCTCCGTGTCCTGTTTGCTTTCGATGATGAGATTTCGGCCCACTTCAGTGTCGATGCGCCTTCCCGAAACTATCGCTCCTCTGATACTGGTGTCCCCTCCGCTGGTAACACGCACCGATTGGGTTCCATCGACTATGGTGTTAACTTGGCTGACGCTTTGGCCGTTGGTTTTCCCTTTTCCCCGATAGCCGTTGGCGCTGAAGGTCAGGCCTGTTTGTCGGCCAAGGCTGATGCCTACGCCTGCGTTCCACCCTCCGCTGTTGTTAGATGTGTCGCTGACCATGGTGCTGTAAGCGCTTTGCAAGCTGACGGATCCGCTAGCACTGAAATCGATGGAACGGGCGTGGGCGCTGCTGCCAGTCACGTCGATATTCCCAGGTGCCAAGCCGTCTCCGGTGGCAAGCACGGCAATTCTCTCCCCCGCATATAGGGCGCTTCCCTTGGCCTGCCGGGTAAACATGATGCTTTTGCTCTCGCTGCTGGATGCTCCTACCGATATTTGGAGGGATACACTGCCCATGTCTCCCTTTTGAATCGCTTTTGCTTCCTGCTCCATGCTTTCGTAATTCGTATCCAGAGTAGAAATGGCTTTGAGCGCCAGGAGCTTTTTCAGGCGTGGATCCTGAACCTCATTGCGCCTCTGAATACTTTGCCCGACGGACATCGCCGTATCGACAATTGCGCTCTTCAATGCAAGCGTAATGCCGCTTTGTTTGAGCCGATGTTCTTCTTCATGATTGAAGGTATTCGTGCCAGAGGTGATGGCGACATTCGCACCGCTCAGCATGGCATTTCGGCCGGCAACGACATCGCTGGCTTCCACTGCCAGGCTCTTTGCCGCATTCAAGCTAACGTCGCCGGCGAAAGATCCTATTGTGCTGCCGCGCATCTGGACTTGTTCGGTATGCAGTCGGTCCGTCTTGGATCTGCTGCCGATCGTCACGCCAAGACCGCCGCCGCTGAGCACGCCGGATTGCTTTTCAATGACCAGAAGATCTTGGCGTTGAGTTTCCTCAGCTGCTTCAATCTTGATGTTTCTCCCGGCGGAGATAGTCGTATTGTTCGTGGAAATAATATTGCTACCTGTGATGCCAGTATCCCGGCCGGACGAGATGGCGACGGTATTGCCGGAGAAGGTCGAGCCGATGGCCTGCGTGCCGGTTTGCTTGTCCTTGCTGTGCATGCTGCTCGAGGTGAGCGGCCCGGAGGAGGAGATATAGACCTCCTGGTCGTAGCTGCCGGCTTGCGCGGCCGCGCCGATGCTGATGTTGCCGCCGGCGGTGGCAGTGATGGCCTTGTCGCTGTTGACGTATGCGGCTTGCGCATTGAGATCGTTGCCTGCGGCCAGCGCCGTATTGCCGCCGCTGCGCATCGTCGTGCCGTTGGCCTGCTCCTGCTTCTTGTAGAGATGGTTCCTGTCGTCGTAGGTGACCTTGAGTTCTTCCTGCGTCTTGACCGCGTTCAGGTTCAGGTTGTTGCCGGCGGTCAGCGCGGCGTCGCCTGTGGTGTTGACGGCGGCGGCGTTGAGGTTGATGTCGCGCTGCGCTTGCAGCCAGAGCGTGCCGGCGTCGACGCCGCCGCTGCGCTCCAGGGCGACCTGCGTGCCGTGGACGCTTTGGCTGGTATTGGCGATCGTGCCGATGTTGGCGTCGCGTCCGGCCACGATGGCCACGCGGTTGCCGCTGATCGTGCCCGACCGGTTGTTGAAATCGCGGCCTGTCCTCAGCGTTGTCGTGCCGGCGCCGGCGTCACTGGCCATCGTGCCCAGGGTGTTGTCGATGTCCTGCGAGGCGGCGATGGCCAGCGTGGTGTTGGCGCGCAGGGTGCCTGCATTGGCCAGGCTGCCGTTGATGCGCAGGTCGATGCTGTCGGCGGCGATCAGGGCGCCGGTGGGCTTGAGGTCCTGCTCGCGCAGGCGGGACAGGTACACCTTGGGCACCAGCGCTTTCTGGGTGGAGCCGTCAGGCAAGCTGACGTCTTGCTCAACCAGCCACACCAGGTCGCTGGTCAGTTGCGCCATCTGCGCCGCCGACAGGGCAATGCCCGGGGCCAGGCCGAAGCGTTGCCCATAGGTCACGCCGGCGTCCATCAATGCCCGGTACTGGTCTTCGTCGCTGGCGTAGGCGCCGAGCTGCTTGCGTCCGGTCAGCCTCAGGATCTGGTCGTTGACCAGTTGCTGCTCGTAGTAGCCGTCGCCCAGGCGCTTTTGTGCGCGCTGCGGATCCATGGCCAGGCGGCCCAGTTGATAGTCGCTGGAGAGGAAGAGGCGATAGTTGACGAAGGCCGGGTCGGTTTCGATGTAGTGCGTGCTGCCGGGGGCCGTCCCCGGACGATAAAGCTGGCTCGATGCCAGCAGCGCCACCTGCGGCGCCTGGCCGGCGGCGGGATTGGCGCGGCTGTCCGGTGTAGTGTGGGCTTGCGCCTTCCAGATACCCAGATCGAAGTGGGTGACCGGCAGGTCGTAGCTGGGATAACTGATGCTGTCTTTGTTGCAGGTCCTTGTACCGCCGGCACAGCTCTTGGTGGTGCGGTGTATGGAGACAACATCGCGGTGAACGTGGATCTCCCCCTGAGGATTGGTGCCGCCGTTGCTGGCGCCATCGATCGTTCCATTGAGCGCACCGCCTGCCACGATGGCGCTCTTGTCGTTGGTCACCGTGCCGCCGGAGAACAGCATATCGCCACGCGAGACAATCTTGCCCGGATCGCTTGCCGTGACGACGGTGCTACGGGTGGTCTCGGTGATCTCGCGGATGGTGTAGTGGTTGAAGCGCCCGCCGGTGTCCCGCACCACGAGCTGCATCACGCTGCCATCCGGCTCCAGATAAACCGCGTCAGCGGCGTAGACGTGGCTGTAGCCGTCGATCTCGTACTCGGTCCAGCTACGTGTCTTGCTCGGATCAAGCTGAAGCTCACTGGCAAAGTGCGCATTGGCGTTCAACAGCGCGGCGCTGGCAATCGTCAGCTTGCCGCCGGCGTCGATGGCGGCCGAGCTGTTGGTGACGCTGGCGGCTTTGCCCACCGCCTTGCCATTGCCGTCCAATGCGCCGCCGATGGCGATATCGCCATCGCTCTTGATCAACGCATGCTCGCGATTGACGATGTTGGCCGCGCCGATGTTCAGGCTATTGCGCGCGGCGATCACGCCGGCCGGGACGTTATCGCCGTAGACGCCTTCGTGGTCGTTAGTGACGCTCCTGGCGGCAATGGCGACATCCTCGCCATAGATGCGGCCGGTGTTGACGATGCCCTGTTCGGCTTGCAGCAAGGTCGTTTGGCCGGCAAAGAGCAGCCCGTCCTTGCGGTTGACGATATTGGCGGCCCGCACGCTCACATTGCCGCCTGCGGCCAATTCCCCCTGGTTGCTGAAGTCGCCCGTGGTGGCGATGGCCAGGTCGCCGGCCGCGCCGATGGCGTCGCCCTGCGCGTGGGAGAAATCGCTGCGCAGTCCCAGGCTGGCGTTGCGGTTGCTGCGGATCTCGCCGGCGGTATTGCCGAGCGCGCCGGCCGCGAGGGCCAGGTCGCCGCCGGACAGGATTTTCCCGCCGGCGTTGTCGATCACGCCCGCCTGCAACGCCATGGCCGCGCCCGAGGACAAGGTGGCGCGGTTCACGATGGCTTCGCCGCTGCCGATGCGCATCGCTGCGGCGGCGCTCGTGGGGCCATGGAGCGTGACCTTGCCCGCGCTGTCGATCTCGAACTCCCCGGCCGAGGCCATCTTGCCGTAGCTCCTCACGCCCACCCCGGCCTCGGTGCCGATCAGCCGGATGCGGTTGGCGTACATGCCGCCGATGGCGGCCACGTCCAGCGCCACCGTCGGCGCGCCGCCCGCGCCGGCAATCACCTGCACGCCCAGGTTGGCGTAGTCGACCCGGTTGGCGCCGGTGATCACGTTGGCGCGATCGGCCCACAACGCGGCGTTGAGCTGCACGCTGCGCGCGATCAGGTCGACCTGGGCGGTGCCGCTGTCGTTGAAGCCCTCGCCGCCGACGGCGATGCTGCCCTGCGTGACCCGCAGCGCCTCGAGCGCGCCGCCGCTGCCGAAGACCGGCGTGCCGGTGGTGAGGGTGCCGCGGCTGGCGTTGATGAAACCGAAGCCGTCGACCAGGATGCCGTTGGGGTTGGACACCACCACGTCGGCCCGCTGGCCGGCCACTTCCAGGTAACCGCGCAGCTGGCTGGGGTTGGTGCTGTTGACCTCGTTGACGATCAGCCGCGCCGGCTTGCCGCCCAGGCTCGGGTTGGCGCCGACCCAGCCGCCTTGCTGCGTGAGCGTGTTGCCGGTGGCGTTGTTGAGGAGGGCGCCGCCGCGCCCGATGTTGAACTGCTGGTACTGGTTATGCGATACGCCGGCCGCGTTGGGCGCCACGATCTGCACCAGCGCACGGCCGTTGGCGGTGCTGTCGATCACAGGACGGTGCGGGCCGGATGGGGCGGCGACGATCTGGGCGCGGGCGCCGAGCACGGAGCTTCCAAGCAAGACGAAGTGCATGGCCAGGCGCGTCATGCGCAAGTGACCGAATGCGGAGTTGAAGGCGACGCGATGTGATTGCCCGTTCATTGGCTTCCCGATTGCAGAGCTAAGATGCAGTCGAGTCTAGGAAGGGGCGCGTTGAAGAACCATCGCAAAAAGGCCAGAATTCCGACAAGGATGACGCGCGTCACACGTATCTAGAAATCATTCACTCATATGCCAGGCGCATTCCCGCAAACAGCTGGCGATCGGTCGAGATTTCTTTTTTGGCAATACGGATGACGCGCCCACGATGCAAAGCAACGAGACTGTCATGGGCGGCGGGCGTGCCCCCTTGCGCCTTATAATGTCGCCATGCAAAACCTCCTCCACAACCTCAACGAAGAGCAGCTGGCCGCCGTGACGCTGCCGGCGCAGTCGGCGCTGATCCTGGCCGGCGCCGGTTCGGGCAAGACCCGGGTGCTGACCACCCGCATCGCCTGGCTGATCCAGACCGGGCAGGTGTCGCCGGCCGGCGTGCTGGCGGTGACCTTCACCAACAAGGCGTCCAAGGAAATGACCGCGCGCCTGTCGGCGATGCTGCCGATCAACACGCGCGGCATGTGGATCGGTACCTTCCACGGCCTGTGCAACCGCCTGCTGCGCGCGCACCACAAGGATGCCGGCCTGCCGCAGACCTTCCAGATCCTCGATACGCAGGACCAGCTCTCGGCCATCAAGCGGCTGTTGAAGCAGATGAACGTGGACGACGAGAAGTATCCGCCGCGCAACCTGATGTACTTCATCAACAGCGCCAAGGACCAGGGCCTGCGCGCGCAGGACGTGGAGGCGCATGACGACTACAACCGCAAGTTCGTCGAGCTCTACGAGCTCTACGACCAGCAGTGCCAGCGCGAGGGCGTGGTCGATTTCGCCGAGCTGCTGCTGCGCACCTATGAGCTGCTCACGCGCAACCAGCCGCTGCGCGAGCATTACCAGGCGCGCTTCCGCCACATCCTGGTGGACGAGTTCCAGGACACCAACGACCTGCAATACAAATGGTTGAAGCTCATGGCCGGGCCGCACAACGCGGTGTTCGCGGTGGGCGACGACGACCAGAGCATCTACGCCTTCCGTGGCGCCAACGTGGGCAACATGTCGGCCTTCGAGCGCGAGTTCCGCGTGCAGAACCTGATCAAGCTGGAGCAGAACTACCGCTCGCACGGCCACATCCTGGATGCGGCCAACGAGCTGATCGCCAACAACAGCAAACGCCTGGGCAAGAACCTGCGCACCGATGCCGGCCACGGCGAGCAGGTGCGCGTGTATGAAGCCACCAGCGATCTGGAGGAAGCGCGCTGGATCATCGAGCAGGTCAAGGACCTGATCGCCGAAGGCTGGAGCCGCAGCGAGATCGCCATCCTCTACCGCTCCAACGCGCAGTCGCGGGTGCTGGAGCATGCGCTGTTCTCGTCGGCGATTCCGTATCGCGTCTACGGCGGCCAGCGCTTCTTCGAGCGCGCCGAGATCAAGCACGCCATCGCCTACCTGCAGCTGATGGACAACCTGCACAACGACTCGGCCTTCCTGCGCGTGGTGAACTTCCCCACGCGCGGCATCGGCGCCAAGGCGATGGAGTCGCTGCAGGACGCGGCGCGCCAGTACAACTGCTCGCTCTATGCGGCCGTGCCTTACGTGGCGGGCAAGGCCGGCTCTTCGCTCAACGCCTTCGTCAAGCTGATCGAGGGTGCACGCTTCGAGACCCAGCACCTGCCGCTGCCGGAGACGGTGAAGGTGACCCTGGAGCTGTCCGGCCTGCTGGAGCATTACCGCAGCGAGAAGGAAGGCGCCGACCGCATCGAGAACCTGGAGCAGCTGGTCAGCGCGGCCACGCTGTTCGTCTCCGAAGAAGGCTACGGTCTTAACGCACCGGCCTTCCTCGGCCCGCAGGCGCAGGCCGCCGCCGGCGCCGCCATCACCACCGCGGACGGCGTGGAAATCATCGACGCCGACGCCTCGCTGGTGACCATCATGTCGCCGCTGTCGGCTTTCCTCTCGCACGCCTCGCTGGAAGCCGGCGACAACCAGGCGCAAGCCGGCCAGGATGCGCTGCAACTGATGACGGTGCACTCGGCCAAGGGCCTGGAGTTCGACGCGGTGTTCATCACCGGCCTGGAAGAGGGCCTGTTCCCGCATGAGAACAGCGCCAAGGAAGAGGGCGGCGTGGAGGAAGAGCGGCGCCTGATGTATGTGGCGATCACGCGCGCCAGGAAGCGCCTCTTCATCACCTTCTCGCAGACCCGCATGCTGCACGGCCAGACCCGCTACAACATGCGCTCGCGCTTCTTCGACGAGCTGCCGGAAGACGCCATCAAGTGGCTCTCGCCCAAGGTGCAGAAGCACAACTGGTTCGCCAATCCCAAGTCGGCCTGGGACGAGGCGCCGGAGTCGGGCAACAACAAGATCGCGCAGGGCTTCAGCCGTCCCGATTCCGGTTGGCGCATCGGCCAGAGCGTGGCCCACGCCAAATTCGGCGAGGGCGTGATCGTCAACATCGAAGGCGGCGGCGGGGCCGCCCGCGCGCACATCAATTTCGGCAAGTTCGGCATGAAGCTGCTGGATTTGTCGGTGGCGAAGCTGGAGAAGGTCTGAGTCCGGCCGCGCGACAATCAAAACCCGCTGCGAAGCGGGTTTTTTTATGGCTTCTTCACGCGTCCATTCCCGCCTCAGGCCTTGCCGCGCAACCAGGCCAGCAGATCGTCCTGCACGCTGCCGGCGTCAATCGGGGCGGGCGAGAGCAGGCAGTAATGCGATCCGTCCCCGACGAATCCCAGCGGCGCGGCCAACACGCCTGAAGCGATGTCGTCGCGCACCAGCTGCCATGGCCCGATGGCCACGCCCAGCCCGGCCACCGCCGCCTGCAGGCTGAAGTAAAAGTGTTCGAACGCGTGCTCCGGGGCGTTGGGCAAGTGCGCGCCGACGGCGCTCGCCCAGGTGCGCCAGGCATCCCTGCGCGTCTTGCTGTGCAGGCGCGGCGCGCCGGCGCGCAGCTTGGGCGCCCGGCTGGTGAACCACTCCGCCGCCTGTTCCGGACGGCACACCGGACCGACCTGCTCCGCGAACAGCCTGGCGGCGTGCACGCCCTCCGGCAGCCGGAAATCGTCGCGCCGTATGGCCAGGTCGATGCCGTTGCCGAAGGACACCGGGCCGCCGCCGGCCACCAGGTGGATGTCAAGCTGCGGATGGCGGCGCTGGAAGTCGGGCCAGCGCGGGATCAGCCAGCGCATCAGCAACGTAGGCTCGCAGGAAAGAACCCATTGCCGCGAGCGACGCGCCTGCGCGCGCAGTTCGCGCACGGCGCCGCGCATCAGGCCCAGGCCGTCACGCACCGCGTGCGCCAGCTGGCGCCCCGCGTCGGTCAGGAAGACGCGACGGCTGCGCCGGTCGAACAACGGCACGCCGAGGTCTTCCTCCAGCATGCGCACGGCGCGGCTGACGGCGCCGTGCGTGAGGTGCAATTCAGCCGCGGCGCGCGTGAAATTCTCCAGTCGCGCGGCGGCTTCGAAGCAGCGCAGCGCCAGCAGCGACGGCAGCCGGGTCTCATTTATCGGTGAGCCTGGCTCACCATCCTGGTCAGAAATCATCGTTGGTCGGCGTTAGGGGGCGCGCCTATCATGGGCGCCATTTGTCATTCTACCGAAAGGGGTGCGATGGATACATCGATGGTGTCCGCGACGACGGCGATGGCGCCGGCCGCGGCCGAAGTGTTAGCCGTTGTCACGATCACGGTGCTGGCGGTCGTCAGCCCCGGGCCGGATTTCGCCATGGTCTCGCGCAACAGCCTGCTGCTGTCGCGGCGCGCCGGCGTGCTGACGGCACTGGGCATCGGCGGTGGGGTATTCGTGCATGTGGGCTACACCTTGCTCGGCCTGGGATTGCTGATCCAGCAGTCGCTGTGGCTGTTCAACGCCATCAAGTTGGCCGGCGCGGCGTACCTGATCTACCTGGGAATCCGGATGATGCGCGCGAAGCCGGGCGCGGATGCGGCCACCGGGCAGGAGCCGGACGCCGCGGCCGTCTCCGACCTGGCGGCGCTGCGGATGGGTTTCCTGACCAACGCCTTGAATCCCAAGACGACGGTATTCATCGTCAGCCTGTTCATGCAGGTGGTCAGTCCCGGCACGAGCCTGGGCGTGCAGCTGGCCTACGGGGTGTTCATCGCGGCTGCGCACGTGGCGTGGTTCGCCCTGGTGGCGGTGTGCTTTTCCGGCGGCGGGGCGCGGCGGCGCCTGCTGGCGGCGCGACACTGGATAGATCGGGCGTTCGGCGCGCTGCTGGTGACCTTTGGCCTGATGTTGGCCGCGGCCCAGGGCTCGCGCTGAACGTTCCTTGGCTTGCGGCCTCGCGTGGCGCTCAGGCGCGCGCGATGAGCGCCTGCACCTCGTCCCAGGTCGCCGCGTAGGCGCCGGCCTTGGAAGCGGCAATGGCCGCCCCGGCCGCCGCGCATTGCAGGTGGACTTGCGGCGGCGCCTCGGGCTGGCGCAGCCGGCTGGCAATCCAGCCGCCCATGGAGGCGTCTCCGCAACCGACCGTGTCGACCACCTCGACCCGGTAGGCCGCCTGGTCGATCACCTGTTCGTCCTTGAACAGCCGCATGCCCTGCGCCCCCAGCGTGAGCAGGATCTCGGCGCGCGGCGCCATCGCGCGCAGCGTCGCCAGGGCATTGGCGTCGCCGGGAAAGAGGCGTTCCAGGTCTTCGTCCGACACCTTCACGAAGTGCGACAGCGAGAGCAGCTCGCGCAGCAGGATGCGGTAGGACGGATGATCCATCAGCTTGCGCCAGTTGGGATCGAAGGCGATCTTCCTGCCGCGCATGGCGGCGGCTTGCGCCACCTGCAGCAGGCGCGAGGCCAGGGGCTCGCGCGCCAGGCTGATGCAGCCGAAGTGCAGCACGCGGGCTTCGTCCAGCCAGCCGGCGGGCAGGCGTTCCGGGTCGAAATGCAGGTCGGCGCTGTCGTCGCCGATGAAGAAATAGTCGGGCGGGGTGGTGGAGGTCACCATCGCCAGCAGCGGTGCCTTCGCCAGCTGCTGGGTGAAGCGCATGTCCAGTCCGGCCTCCTGCGTGAGCGCGTACAGCTCCTGGCCGAACACGTCGGCGCTGACGCTGCCGGCGTAGCCGGTGGCCACGCCCAGGCGCGAGGACGCGCGCGCCACGTTCCAGCAGGCGCCGCCGGGAATGGCGCGCCACTGGCCGTCGGGCTGGCGGATGAAGTCGGTCAGGGCTTCGCCGAAGACGACGAATTCTGCGGGTCGGGTCATGCGGTGTCTCCGTTGCCGGTCTGGTCGCCGGCGTGGTTGCGTGTTCAGTTGTCCTCAAGCGCGCGGCGCGCGCAGACCTCGTCGGTGACCAGGCCGGTGAGCCAGCCGCCGCGCAGCGCGCCGCGCACCGCCTCGGCCTTCTTGCTGCCGCCGGCGAAGGCGATCACCGGGCGCCGCGGCTGCTGCGCCAGCGGCGGCGTGGTCACGCGCGAGGCCAGCGTCGAGGGCAGGATGCGGCCCTCGCGGTCGAAGGCGTGGCAGATCATCTCGCCCACCGCGCCCTGTTTTTGCAGCTCGGCCACTTCGCTGTCGTCGATGAAGCCGTCCTCGTGCATCGCGCCCTGCAGCGCGATGGTGCCGATGCCGAGGAAGGTGATGTCGGCACGTTCGGCCAGGCCGGTCACGATCTTGTAGGCGCGGTGGTTGCACCATTGCCTGCGGTCGCTCTCGCTTTCGGCCACGCGCGGCGCCGGCAGCAGGTAGAAGCGCGCCTGCAGCTTTTCGGCCGCCTGCAGCGCGACGTCGTAGCGGTTGGCCGAGCCGTCGGAGGCGAAGGCGCCGATCATCGAGACGATCTGGTGCTGCGGCCGCTCCATCTCGCTGATCTTTTCGATGGCGGCCTTGAGCGTGCGGCCCGAGCCGACATTGACCACCAGCGGCTGCTCCGAACTCAGGTATTGCTCCATCAGCTCGGCGCCGGCCACCGCCAGCATCTGCTGCATCTCTTGCGATTCATGCGCATTGGCGGCGCCGCCGGCGCCCGGCACCACCCGGCAGACTTCCAGGCCGTAGCGCTCCTGCAGGCCTTGCGCCAGTTCCAGGCAGGACGATACCGGATGCGTGATCTGCACCTTCACCAGGTTGGCGTCGGCGGCATAGGCCACCATGCGCTGCGCCATCTGGCGCGAGATGCCGAGCCGTTCGGCGATTTCGTTCTGGGTGTTGCCGGCTACGTAGTACATCCAGGCGGCGCGCGCCGCCAGGTCGAGTTTGGATGCGCCTGAAGACATGTTCTCCTCGTGTGCCGCGGCGTGGGCGGCAGCGTTCTTGTACGGTTGGTCTGGGGTTCGCCATTTTACGGCGACTCGCGCATCATCCCATTATTCATAAAAATGGGCATTTGCTCAAATCAATTACAAAAGCTTGACACAAATCGTCGGATGTCTGATTATTTGCTCACAAAAATAAAATTTGCTCATAGTCAGCCGATCCAGACACGCAGCGGCAAGGCGCAAGCCAAGCCGGACGGGGGACGTGCGAGACGGCACATATAAATAACCGGAGACAAGCATGCGTACCATCGCCCCAAGCAGCGTTCGCTTCACCCTGGCCGCCGCGGCCGTTTCAGCCCTGTTCCTGTCCGCCGCCGTGCGCGCCGAACCGGTCACGCTCAATATCGCGTCGATCAACAATCCCGACATGATCGAGCTGCAAAAGCTGGCCCCGCAGTTCGAGAAGGCCAATCCCGACATCAAGCTGCGCTGGGTCACGATGGAAGAGAGCGTGCTGCGCCAGCGCCTCACCACCGACATCGCCACCAACAGCGGCCAGTTCGACCTGATGACCATCGGCGCGTATGAAGCGCCGATCTGGGCCAAGAAGGGCTGGCTGGCGCCGATGAGCGGCCTGCCGGCGGACTACGACGAAGCCGACCTGATCAAGCCGGTGCGCGAGGGCCTGTCGGTGGAAGGCAAGCTGTACGCGCTGCCGTTCTACGCCGAAAGCTCGATGACCTACTACCGGAAGGATCTGTTCGAGCAAAAGAAGCTGACCATGCCGCAGCAGCCTACCTGGGACGAGGTCGCCAAGCTGGCGGCCCAACTGCACGACCCGGCCAAGGGCGTGTATGGCATCTGCCTGCGCGGACGCGCCGGCTGGGGCGAGAACATGGCTATCGTCACCACCATGGCCAACGCCTGGGGCGGCCGCTGGTTCGACGAGAAGTGGCAGCCGCAGCTGTCACAGCCGGAATGGAAGAAGTCGGTCGCCTTCTACGTCGACCTGATGCGCAAGTACGGGCCGCCCGGCGCCAGCTCCAACGGCTTCAATGAAAACCTGGTGCTGTTCTCCAGCGGCAAGTGCGGCATGTGGGTCGACGCCACGGTAGCGGCCGGCATGCTGTATCACGGCAAGGATTCCAAGGTCTCCGACAAGACCGCGTTCGCGCCGGCGCCCAAGGCCGTGACCGACAAGGGTTCGCACTGGTTGTGGATCTGGTCGCTGGCGGTGCCGAAGTCCTCCAAGTCGCCGGAGGCGGCCAAGAAGTTCGCCGCCTGGGCCACCTCCAAGGAGTACATCAACCTGGTCGCCAAGGACAGCGGCTGGGCCCTGGTGCCGCCGGGCACGCGCAGCTCGACCTACGCCTCGGCCGAGTACAAGAAGGTCTCGCCGTTCTCCGACTTCGTGCTCGATGCGATCCAGACCGCCGACGCCAACAACCCGACCGTCAAGCCGGTGCCCTACACCGGCGTGCAGTTCGCCACCATCCCCGAGTTCCAGTCGATCGGCACGGTGACCGGACAGGCCATCGCCGGCGCGCTGGCCGGCAAGACCACCTCGGATGCGGCGCTGGATGCGGCGCAGGCGCAGGCGGTGCGGATGATGCGCCAAGGCCGCTACATCAAGTAATGCCCCGGCTGCGCCGCATGCCGCCCCTTGCCGGGCGCGGCCGGCGCAGCATCTCTCCATGCGGCGCGCCCTCGGTGTGAAGGCGCGGCCGCGTCGTCCTCCCGGCCATGACGGCGCCTGCGCGCCGCCGCGCCGGACCGAACCAGCGAGGCCGCCATGTCATCGATCCATCCACCCCATCCTATCGATCCATCCAGCATGCAGAGTCCATCGACCCCCGCTTCCCGCACGCCGCCCAAGGCCGCCAGGCCCGTCGGCCGCGCCGGCGCGCCGCAGCGCTTCAACCCCGTGCGCCTGCTGCAGGCGCCTTCGGTGCTGATCCTGCTGGCCTGGATGATCGTGCCGCTGGCGATGACCATCTATTTTTCGGTCAACCGCTACAACCTGATGGCGCCCGACCAGACCGGCTTCGTCGGCCTGGAAAACTACGTCTTCCTGCTGGAGGATCCGGCCTTCTGGCCCTCCATCGGCAACACCGCATTGCTGATCGGCTCGGTGCTGGCCATCAGCGTGATCGGCGGCACCCTGCTGGCGGTGCTGTTCGACCAGCCCTTCCGCGGCCGCGGCATTGCGCGCCTGCTGGTGATCGGGCCCTTCTTCGTGATGCCCACGGTGGCCGCGCTGATCTGGAAAAACATGATCATGCATCCGGTCTACGGCATGCTGGCCTTCGTCATGCGCCACCTCGGCATGGAGCCGATCGACTGGCTGGCGCAGTACCCGATGTTCTCGGTGATCGTGATCGTCGCCTGGCAGTGGATCCCGTTCGCCTTCCTGATCCTGCTGACCGCGCTGCAGTCGCTCGACACCGACCAGAAGGAAGCCGCCCAGCTCGACGGCGCCGGCCCGGTACGCATCTTCTTCTACATCGTGCTGCCGCACCTGAAGCGCGCCATCACGGTGGTGATCATGATCGAGACCATTTTCCTGCTCTCGGTGTTCGCCGAGATCTTCACCACCACCGCCGGCGGTCCCGGCACCGAAACCACCAACCTGACCTTCCTGGTCTACGCCATCGGCCTGCAGCAGTTCGACATCGGCATCGCCTCGGCCGGCGGCATCTTCGCCGTGGTGCTGGCCAACATCGTGTCCTTCTTCCTGGTGCGCATGCTGGCCAGGAACCTGAAAGGAGTGAACGAAAAATGAGCGATCAAAAGAAAAGCCCCTGGTGGGTCGCGGTGCTGGGCTGGTCCTGCGCCATCATCCTGTTCTTCCCGATCTTCTGGGTCGCGGTCACGGCCTTCAAGACCGAGCACCAGGCCTACACGCCTTCGCTGATCTTCCTGCCCACGCTAGACACCTTCCGCGAGGTCTTCGGCCGCAGCAACTACCTGGCCTATGTGCAGAACTCGCTGATCGTCTCGCTCGGCTCGACGGTGATCAGCCTCTTGCTGGCGGTGCCGGCGGCCTACTCGATGGCCTTCTTCCCCACCGGCCGCACGCAAAAGCTGCTGCTGTGGATGCTGTCGACCAAGATGATGCCGGCCGTCGGCGTGCTGATCCCGATCTACCTGCTGGCCAAGAACACCGGCATGCTCGACTCGGTATCCGGCCTGACCATCATCTACACCCTGATCAACCTGCCCATCGCGGTGTGGATGGCCTTCACCTATTTCAACGACGTGCCCAAGGAGATCCTGGAGGCGGCGCGCATCGACGGCGCCAACGCCTGGCAGGAGATGATCTACCTGCTGCTGCCCACCGCCATGCCCGGCCTGGCCTCGACGGCGCTGCTGCTGATCATCCTGTCGTGGAACGAGGCCTTCTGGAGCCTCAATCTCACCAGCGTCAACGCCGCGCCGCTGACGGTGTTCATCGCCTCCTATTCCAATCCGGAAGGGCTGTTCTGGGCCAAGCTGTCGGCCGCTTCGCTGCTGGCGATCGCACCCATCATGGCACTCGGGTGGCTGGCGCAGAAGCAGCTGGTGCGCGGCCTGACCTTCGGCGCGGTGAAGTGATGATGACGCGGCAACCGATCACGCACCTGGTGTGCGACTGCGACGGCGTGCTGCTCGACAGCGAGAGCATCGCGCTGCGCGTGCTGCATCGCGAACTGCTGCCGCTGCTGCCCGCCAACGCCGATGCGGCGCGCGGCGCGGCACTGCACGACGCCATCGCCAGCCGGCTCGGCATGTACACCGACCTGCTGCTCGACGAGCTGGACGCCGAGTTCTCGCTGGCCCTGAGCGCGCCGCAGGTCTTGCGCATCCACGAGACCGTGGGCCGCGCCTGCGGCGAAGAGGCGCAGCCGGTGCCGGGCATCGCCGAGGCCTTGCAGGCGATCCGCCTGCCGCGCGCGGTGGCCAGCAACAGCGACGCCCCGCGCATCGAGGCCGGACTGCGCCGCTGCGGCCTGTACAACCAGTTCGAGGGCCGCATCTACAGCGCGCACGCGGTGGGCAAGCCCAAGCCGGCGCCGGACGTCTACCTGGCGGCGGCGGCCGGTTTCGGCGTCGATCCCGAGCGCTGCGTGGCCATCGACGACAGCGCCACCGGCGTGCGCGCGGCGGTGGCTGCCGGCATGCATGTACTGGGCTTCACCGGCGTGGCGCACGACCGCAAGGCGATGGCGCGCCAGCTGAAGGAAGCCGGCGCGCACAAGGTATTCGACGATATGAAGCAGTTTCCGGAGTTGATCTGCGAGCTGATCTGGCTGCGCTGAGAGAGCCGCCGGCAAAGCAAAGAACGAAATCCAAGAATCAAAGGAGAGCAACATGGCAGCAGTAAGCATCCGTAACCTGGCCAAGCGCTACGAAGACAACGAGGTCATGCGCGACATCAACCTGGAGATCGACGACGGCGAGTTCGTGGTCTTCGTCGGCCCTTCCGGCTGCGGCAAATCTACCCTGCTGCGCATGATCGCCGGCCTGGAAGAGATCAGCGACGGCGACCTCGACATCGGCGCGCGCCGCATGAACGACGTGCCGGCCTCCAAGCGCGGCGTGGCCATGGTGTTTCAGTCCTATGCGCTGTACCCGCACATGAGCCTGTACGACAACATGGCCTTCGGCCTGAAGATCGCCGGCAAGTCCAAGGCCGAGATCGACAGCGCGGTGCAGCACGCGGCCAAGATCCTGCACATCGACCACCTGCTGGACCGCAAGCCGCGCGCGCTGTCCGGCGGCCAGCGCCAGCGCGTGGCGATCGGCCGCGCCATCACGCGCCAGCCCAGCGTGTTCCTGTTCGACGAGCCGCTCTCCAACCTCGACGCCGCGCTGCGCGTGAAGATGCGCCTGGAGTTCGCCAAGCTGCACGACGACCTCAAGACCACCATGATCTACGTCACCCACGACCAGATCGAGGCGATGACGCTGGCCGACAAGATCGTGGTGCTCTCCGAAGGCCGCATCGAACAGGTGGGTTCGCCTCAGCAGCTGTATCACCACCCGGCCAACCGCTTCGTGGCCGGCTTCATCGGCTCGCCGAAGATGAATTTCATCGACGGCACGGTGATCGCGGTGCAAGCCGACGGCGTGCTCGTGCAGCTGCCCGCGGGCGGCCGCCAGCTGGCCGCGGTCGATGGTTCCGGCCTGCAGGCGGGCGAGAAGGTCACGCTGGGCGTGCGTCCCGAGCACCTGAACATCGCCCAGGGCCAGGCCGCGCTGCAGGCGCGCTTCACGGCGCTGGAGTTGCTGGGCGATTTCTCCTATCTCTATGCCGCCTATGACGGCGCCGACGAACCGCTGATCCTGCGCGTGCCCGACAGCCTGAACCCCGCGCACGGCAGCGTGCTGGGACTGGCGGCCGATGCGGCGCGTTGCCACCTGTTCCGCCAGGACGGGCAGGCCCTGCCGCGCCTGGCGGCGGCGCCGGCCGTGCAGCATTGAACCACCGAGGAACACGAACCAGCGAGGACAGGGCATGACAAGCGTCGCCACCACCCAAGACCAACACACCACGCAAACCGCGCAAGCCGACGACAGCCTCACCTGGCTGCACATCGGCGCCGGCTCCTTCCACCGCGCGCACCAGGCGGTCTACCTGCACCAGCTGCGCGAGAGCGGCGCCGATCGCCGCTGGCAGCTGGCGCTGGCCAATATCCGCGCCGACATGGGGCCGCTGCTGGAGGCGCTGGCGCGCCAGCAGGGCAGCTACACGCTGGAGACCGTCACGCCGCAGGGCCAGCGCAGCTACCAGCGCATTGCCTCCATCGGCCGCATCATCGCCTGGGACGAGCAGCTCACGCAGCTCATCGCCGCCGGCGCCGAGGAGCGCACGCGCATCATCTCCTTTACCGTCACCGAGGGCGGCTACTACCTCGACCATGCCTTCAGGCTCGACACCGCCAATCCCGACCTGGCCGACGACCTGCGCTGCCCGCTCGACGGCAGCGGCCGTCCGCGCACCATCTACGGCGCCATCGCCGCCATCCTGCAGGCGCGCAGCCAGGCGCACCCGCAGGCCGCGCTGACGCTGCTGAACTGCGACAACCTGCGCCACAACGGCGAGCGTTTCCGCGACGGCCTGCTGCAATTCCTGGCGCTGCGCCGCGAGCCGGGGCTGGCGCAATGGGTGGAACGCTTCACCAGCTGCCCCAACGACATGGTGGACCGCATCACGCCGCGCCCGACCCCGGCCGTGGCCGAACGCGTGAAGCAGGCCACCGGCGTGGACGACCCTTGCGCGCTGATGGGCGAATCCTTCATCCAGTGGGTGATCGAGGACGACTTCAAGGCCGGCCGCCCGCGCCTGGAAGATGCCGGGGTGGAGATGGTGAGCTCGGTGCTGCCCTACGAGGAAGCCAAGATCCGCATCCTCAACGCCAGCCACAGCTGCATCGCCTGGGCCGGCACGCTGGCCGGCCTGCAGTACATCCACGAGGGCACGCTGCGCGAGGACATCCACCGCATGGCGCATGACTACGTGACGCAGGACGTGATCCCCTGCCTCACGCCCAGCCCGATCGACCTGGCCGCCTACCGCGACACCACGCTGGCGCGCTTCGGCAACCCGGCCATCCAGGACACCAACCAGCGCGTGGCCGCCGACGGCTACTCCAAGATCCCCGGCTTCATCCGCCCGACGCTGCAGGAGAGCCTGGCGGCTGGACGCGCGCCGCGCGCCACGGCAATGCTGCCGGCGCTGTTCTTCGTGTTCCTGCAGCGCTGGAACGAGGGCCGCTTGCCTTATCAATACCAGGACGGCATCTTCGACCCGCAAGCCGCGCGCGCCATGCTGGCGGCGACCGACCCGGTCAAGGCCTACTGCGACGACGTCGTGCTGTGGGGCCAGCTGGCCGGCGACGAGCGCCTGCTGGCCCTGGTGCGCGAAGGCGTGGAGCGCGTCGGTCAATGGCTGGCGCAAGGAAACAAATAAGCCGGAACGCGGCCCAAGGCATCATAGAATTGCCGTTCAATAACGATAAAAGAGGAGCGCCATGTATCTTGGGATCGACCTGGGTACGTCGGAAGTCAAGGCGGTAGTGATCGGCGCCGACGGCGCGCTGCTGGCGCTGGCCGGCAGCGCGCTGAACGTGTCGCGCCCGCATCCGCGCTGGTCGGAACAGGCCCCGGCCGATTGGTGGCAGGCCGCCTGCGACACCGTGGCCAAGCTGCGCGCGCAGCTGGGGGACGAACTTTTTCGCGACGTGCGCGCGGTCGGCCTGTCGGGCCAGATGCATGGCGCCGTGCTGCTGGACCGGGACGAGCAGGTGCTGCGCCCGGCCATCCTGTGGAGCGACTCGCGCGCGGCGCCCGAGTGCGCCGAGCTGAGCCGGCGCGCGCCGCGCCTGCACGCCATCGCCGGCAACCTGGCCATGCCCGGCTTCACCGCTCCCAAGCTGATGTGGGTGGCGCGCCATGAACCCGAATTGTTCGCCCGTATCGCCACCGTGCTGCTGCCCAAGGATTGGCTGCGCCTGCGCATGACCGGGCGCAAGGTCTCGGATCCCTCGGACGCGGCCGGCACGCTGTGGCTGGACGTGGAAGGGCGCAATTGGTCCGATGAGCTGCTGGCGGCCAGCGGCATGCGGCGCGACCAGATGCCCTCGCTGGTGGATGGCAGCGCGCCTTCGGGCGTCTTGCTGCCGGAGGTGGCGCGCGCCTGGGGCCTGGACGAGGACGTGATCGTGGCCGGCGGCGCCGGCGACGGCGCGGCCAGCGCAGTGGGCATCGGCGCGGTCAACCCGGGCGACGGCTTCCTCTCGCTGGGCACCTCGGGCGTGCTGTTCGTGGTCAACGACCGTTTCCGCCCCAACCCCGCCAGCGCCATCCACGCCTTCTGCCACACGCTGCCGCAGCGCTGGCACCAGATGAGCGTGATGCTGTCGGCGGCCAGCTGCCTGCGCTGGTTCTGCCGACTGTGTTCGGTGGATGAGAAGAGCCTGCTGGCCGAGATCGAGCAGCTGGACGACGAACAGCGGGCCAACGCGCCGCTGTTCCTGCCCTACCTGTCGGGCGAGCGCACGCCGCACAACGACCCCTACGCCTCGGGCGTGTTCCACGGCCTGTCGCCGGAACACCAGCGCGCCGCGCTCGGTTACGCGGTGCTGGAAGGCGTGGCCTTCGGCATGGTGGATGGCCTGGATGCGTTGCGCGCGGCCGGCACCGGCGTGAGCCAGCTGTCGCTGGTGGGCGGCGGCGCGCGCAGTCCCTACTGGGCGCAGTTGCTGGCCGATGCGCTGGAGGTGAAGATCGTCACCCATGTAGGCAGCGAGGCCGGTGGCGCGCTGGGCGCGGCGCGCCTGGCCTGGCTTGCCGACGGCGGCAGCGAAGCCGAGGTCTGCCGCAAGCCGGCGCCGCAGGCCTTGCATGAGCCCGACGCGCGCCGCCGCGAGGTGCTGCGCACCCGGCTGCAACGCTATCGCGATGTCTATGAGCGCTTTCCGCCCCTGCATGGAGAGGATGGCTGAGTCGCAGGATGCGCGGCACGGTCGCCCAAGTAAAAACGCCACCGAAGACGGTGGCGTTTTTACTTGGGCAGAAGGCTTACCTGCGGTTGAACTTGAACACCGAGATCGCCTGCAGCAGCCGCGTGGTCTGGTCTTCCAGGCTGGCCGCCGCGGCCGCGGCCTGTTCCACCAGCGCCGCGTTCTGCTGGGTGCCGGCATCCATCTGCGTGATGGCCTCGTGCACCTGGTTGATGCCGGCGCTCTGCTGCAGCGTGGCTTCGCTGATCTCGCCCATGATGCCGGAGACGCTGCGCACCGATTCCACGATCTCGCGCATGGTGGCGCCGGCGTCCTCGACCTGGCGGTTGCCGACGGTGACCTTCTCCACCGAGTCGTCGATCAGGTGCTTGATCTCCTTGGCCGCGCCCGCCGAGCGCTGCGCCAGCGAACGAACCTCGGAGGCCACCACCGCAAAGCCGCGGCCCTGCTCGCCGGCGCGCGCCGCTTCCACCGCGGCGTTCAGGGCCAGGATGTTGGTCTGGAAGGCGATGCTGTCGATCAGGCTGATGATGTCGACGATCTTCTTCGAGGAGTCGCTGATCTCGTTCATCGTCACGCCGCTGCTGGCCACCACGTCGCCGCCCTTCATCGCCACCGACGAGGCGGTGCCGGCCAGCTGGTTGGCCTGCACCGCGTGCTCGGCGTTCTGGCGCACGGTCGAGGCCAGCTGCTGCATGCTGGAGGCGGTCTCCTCCAGGTTGGCGGCCTGCGCCTCGGTGCGGCGCGAGAGGTCCAGGTTGCCCGAGGCGATCTCGCGCGTGGCGACGTTGATGGTCTCCA
Organism: Herbaspirillum sp. WKF16; assembly: GCF_028993615.1. Classification (NCBI taxonomy): domain Bacteria; kingdom Pseudomonadati; phylum Pseudomonadota; class Betaproteobacteria; order Burkholderiales; family Oxalobacteraceae; genus Herbaspirillum; species Herbaspirillum sp. WKF16. The sequence goes on from NZ_CP118632.1 coordinate 441,343, forward strand.
CGTTGGAACGCACGTCGCCGATGATGGCGGTGAGGTTGACGTTCATCTGCCGCAGCGCGCCCAGGAGGCGGCCCAGCTCGTCGTGACGCCGGGTCTCGATGCGCGAGGACAGGTCGCCGCCGGTGATGGCGTAGGTGACGTCGAGCGCCTGGCGCAGCGGCGCGATGAGGGCGCCGCGCAGGGCCATCCACAGCAGGATCGAGATCAGTCCCGAGGCCGCGGCCAGGCCGCTGATCCACCACTGGTGCAGCGTGGCGAAGCCGGCGAACATCACCGCCAGCTGGATCGCCAGCATGGCGCCCATCGACAGGTTGATGCGGGTGCCCAGCTGCATGCGCGAGAGCCGGCCCAGCCAGCCGGCCACGCCCACGCGCACCACCTCGCCGCGATGCAGGGCGATGCCGCGGGCCTGGCCGCGGCGGATGGCGGCGTACAGCTTCTCGGCGCCATCCACGGCCGCGCGCTCCGGGCGCGTGCGCACCGACATGTAGCCCACGATCTGGCCGTTCTCGCGGATCGGCGTGACGTTGGCGCGCACCCAGTAGTGGTCGCCGTTCTTGCTGCGGTTCTTGACCAGTCCGGTCCAGGGCGTGCCGCCCTTGATGGTGGTCCACATGTCGGCGAAGGCTTCGCCCGGCATGTCCGGATGGCGGATCAGGTTCTGCGGCGCGCCCAGCAGCTCATCCTCGGTGAAACCGCTGATGTCGATGAAGTAGGGATTGACGTAGGTGATGTTGCCCTTGAGATCGGTTTTCGAGACGATCGCCTGGCCGTCGACCAGCAGGCGTTCCACGCCCGTGACCGGCATGTTCATGCGCATTCTTACCCCCGTGTAGAGAAGCGGTATTGTTGTTGGAAAGTTGCCTGGAGGCTGGCGGGCGCGAGTGCGCTGCGGGCGGGTTGCATCCGCATTTCCCGTTGCGGATGCAATCATTCTCAGGCGCCAGGATCGGTTCGACTTCCCGGCGCAGCGGCTGCCTGATGCGTGATCAGAGCGGCCTGTCTCCTGCTGGTGGCGGGCTGTCGGGGCCGTTCGAGGGCTTTCCGAAAACCGCAGTGTATGTCGGGTAGAAGGAGCAGTATATGACCACCGTCAATATTATCGAGATTGGCAGCATGACGAAGATGACGGCGTTGATGCTGCCTGTCAGCAGCGTGATGGCCAGGCTGATCAGCGTGGGCACCATGACCGCGATCACGATCCAGATCAGCGCGTACAGCAGGAAGGCGCCGCCGGCGCGGCGCACCGTGAAGAAGCTGTAGAACAGCGCCTTGCCCAGCGGCATGCGCTGCCACATGATCAGCGGCGCGGCGTACCAGAAGGCCATCGCCGCCGGCACGTACAGGGCGGCCGAGATCAGCATGGCGATGCGCATGCCGCCGATGCCGGCTTCCAGTTCCTCGGCCGACAGGCCGCCGCCCATCATGGCTTTCCAGAACACGCCGCCGTCGGCCAGGGCCGACACCGCCACCGCCAGCGTGGCCGCCAGCAGGTAGAGCAGGCCGAGCTTGAGCAGCGTATTGCGCGCCGGATCGCGAAAGCCCGCCAGCAGCAGGTTGGGGTACACGCGCTCGCCCTTCTCGACCTGGCGGCAGGCCTGCATGAAGGACATGGCGAATACCGGGATCAGCACCAGCGGCAGCATCTGGCCGAGCACCGGGATGATGCCCAGGGCCAGCATCAGGAACATGTAGGACAGGAACAGCGTGGACATCTCGGCGGGTTGCTTGCGAAACAGCGCGAAGCCTTGCCTTACCCAGAGCCAGCCGTCTTTTGCGGGAATTTTTTCCATATCTTCAGTATCGCGCCGCAGGCGCTCAGAGCGCCGGCGGCGCCTCGTTGATGCGCAGGCGCAGGATGCGTTCGAAATGCGTCGGGTCGTGCGGCGTGAGCATCTCGGCTTCGCGCGGCATGTAGAAATCGTACAGGCGCGACAGCCAGAAGCGCAGCGCGGCGGCGCGCAGCATGGGCTGCCAGGCGGTGCGTTCGGCGTCCGAGAACGGGCGCACGGCGCGGTAGGCGGCCAGCATCGCTTCGCTGCGCTCGAGGTCGAGCGCGCCGGTATCCAGATCCACGCACCAGTCGTTGACGGTCACGGCCAGGTCGAACAGCCAGGTGTCGCAGCCGGCGAAGTAAAAGTCGAAGATGCCCGACAGGCGCTCTCCCACGAACATCGCATTGTTGCGGAACAGGTCGGCGTGCACCGGGCCGCGCGGCAGCGCGCGGTAGTCGGCGGTGGCGGCGAACCCCTTCTGGTATTGCACCTCGGATTGCAGCAGCTCGCCCAGCGGCGCCGGCAGGAAGGGCAGCACCGTCGGCGTGGTCTCCAGCCACCAGGCCAGGCCGCGCAGGTTGGGCTGCATGATCTTGAAATCCTTGGCGGCCAGGTGCATGCGCGCCAGCATGTCGCCCAGCGCCGCGCAATGCGGCGCCTGCGGCGCCAGCTGCGACTCGCCTTCGAGCTTGCTGACGATGGCGGCCGGCTTGTCGTTGAGCAGGTTGGCGATGGCGCCTTGTTCATTGGCCACCGGCGCCGGCACCGGGATGCCGCGCTGCGCCAGGTGGCGCATCAGTTCCAGGTAGAAGGGCAGCTGCTCGATGTGCAGTTTTTCGAACAGGGTCAGCACGTACTCGCCGCGCTCGGTGCCGATGAAGAAGTTGCTGTTCTCGATGCCGGAGGAGATGCCCTTGATCGAGGTGGCGCGGCCGAGCGGGAATTGTTTGATCCAGTCGGAGAGTTGTTCCAGACTGACCTGAGTAAAGACTGCCATGACGAAAAATGAAAGAAGTGATGCTTGCGGATGCTGATGCGGCGCGCCGGCGTCGAGTCCGGCAGGCCGCGGGAAGGCTGCTCATGGGGTAATGATGCCGCGCTTCCCCGTCCCTGAACCCGACCGCGCGTCATCCGCGCGGGATCGGGAAAACCTTGAAGCGTCGCGGCAGCGCCGGCCCGGCCAGGCTGCCGCGCGCAACCTTATTTCTTGGTGTCGGCCGCGGCGTCGCCGTCCTGCTCGGCCTTCTTCTTGACGCCCCAGTCGAACTCGCCGACCTTCCATTGCGCCGAGGTGGCGGGCGCGCTCTGGGCGTCGCCCGGCGTGGAGCCGCCGAGGTTCTTGTTGGGGCGGATGTAGTAGGTGCTGGGGCCGGACTTGACTTCGATTTCCTTGGTCTGGCCGTGGTCGCGCTGTTCCTTGATGCTGTTGCCGCTGCTGCTGTTGTCGTCGCCCGGCTTGCGGATGGTCACGGCCGGCGGCTCGCCTTCCTCCAGTTTCTCCAGTTCGGGCGGCGGCGGCGCGGGCTGCGCGGAAGGCGCTGCGGCGGGCTGCTGCGCCACGGCCAGCGGGGCTGCCAGGCCGGCGGCGGCGCACAGCAGGGCGGCGGCCAGGGACTCTTTGGACCAGACGGAGGATGGTTTCATGATCTATAGGGGAAAGGTGGTGTTGTTTTAGGCCATTGTAGCAAACCATCGTTCCCGGCTCCCTGCGTTTGAGCGAGTCCATGGTCGTTGCGACAACATTTGGCGGCGGCGCGCATAAAAAAGCCCGCGCGGGGCGCGGGCCGGGCCATCCGATGGCGGGGCCGATCAGAGGAACATGCCGCTTTGCCGTTCGGCTTCGACCGGGGTGTCGGCCGGCTGGTCCTTCTCGGCGTGGAATTTCTGGATAGCCTTGACCACTTCGGCCGGATCGTCGATCACCTGCAGCAGGTTCAGGTCCTTGTGCGAGATCATGCCGTCGTCGACCAGGCGCGTCTTGATCCAGTCCAGCAGGCCGGCCCAGAACTGGCTGCCCACCAGGATCACCGGCATCAGGCGCGACTTGCCGGTCTGCATCAGGGTCAGCGCCTCGGTCAGCTCGTCGAGCGTGCCGAAGCCGCCCGGCAGCACCACGTAGGCGTCGGCATACTTGACGAAGGCGACCTTGCGCGCGAAGAAGTGACGGAACGACAGCGAGATGTCTTGCCAGGCATTGCCGTGCTGCTCATGCGGGAGCTCGATGTTGAGCCCGACCGAAGGCGAGGCGCCGTCGAAGGCGCCCTTGTTGGCCGCCTCCATGATGCCGGGGCCGCCGCCGGAGATCACCGCATAGCCGGCGTCGGACAGGCGGCGCGCGATGTCGATGCACAGCGCGTAGTGCGGATCGTCGGGTTTGGTGCGGGCCGAACCGAAGATCGAAACGGCCGGGCGCAGCTCCGACAGGCGTTCGGTCGATTCGATGAATTCTGCCATAATCGTGAGTACGTGCCAGGACTCGCGCGCCTTCTTCGCCGTCGCGCGCTCAACGTCGCCCACTTCCCGCAAGCGCGGTACTTTCTTTCCTCTTTGTTCCATATGCAAAAAACCTTGTTGTTAGTTGATGGTTCCAGTTACCTGTATCGCGCGTTTCATGCCCTGCCCGATATGCGTAACGCGGAAGGTGCGCCAACCGGTGCGCTGTACGGCATCATCAATATGCTGCGCCGACTGCGTAACGATTATCCCGCAAGTTACGTCGCCTGTGTATTCGACGCCAAGGGCAAGACTTTTCGCGACGACCTCTACGCCGAATACAAGGCCACCCGCAAGTCGATGCCGGAAGATCTCGCGCTGCAGGTCGAGCCCATCCACGCCGCGGTGCGCGCGCTGGGCTGGCCGATCCTGATGGTCGAGGGCATCGAGGCCGACGACGTGATCGGCACGCTGTCGGTGCAGGCCACCGCCGCCGGCCTGGAGACCATCGTCTCCACCGGCGACAAGGACATGGCGCAACTGGTCAACGAGCACGTCACGCTGGTCAACACGATGAGCAACGAGACCTTGGACATCAAGGGCGTGACCGAAAAATTCGGGGTGCCGCCGGAGCGTATCGTGGACTACCTGAGCCTGATCGGCGACACCGTCGACAATGTGCCCGGCGTCGAAAAATGCGGACCCAAGACCGCGGTCAAGTGGCTTGCAGCCTACGGCTCGCTGGACGGCGTGATGGAAAACGCCGCCAAGATCACCGGCGTGGTCGGCGACAACCTGCGCCGTGCGTTGGACTGGCTGCCGCAGGGACGCGTTCTGGTGACCGTCAAGACCGACTGCGACCTGTCGGCGCACATGAGCTCCATCCTCGAATCGCTGGCCATGCAAGAGCAGGACAAGGCCGCGCTGAAGGACATTTTCACCCGCTACAACTTCCGCACCTGGCTGCGCGAGATCAGCGAAGAGGGCGCCGCCTCCACGCCGCTGGCCGCGGCCGGCCGCGCCGCGCCGGGCGAGCGCGCGCAGGCGGATGCGCCCGCGCAGGGCGGCCTGTTCGCGCCGGCGGCGCCGGTCGACTACGAGATGGTGCTGACCGACGAGCAGCTGGACAAATGGATCGCCGCCATCGGCACCGCCGAGCTGACCGCGGTCGATACCGAGACCACTTCGCTGGACGCGATGCGCGCCGAGCTGGTCGGCATCTCGCTGTGCTGCGAGCCGGGCCGCGCGGCCTACATCCCGGTCGGTCACAACTACCAGGACGCGCCGGCCCAGCTGGCGCGCGAACACGTGCTGGCCAGGCTCAAGCCCTGGCTGGAAGACGCCTCCCGGCCCAAGCTCGGCCAGCACATGAAATACGACAGCCACATCTTCGCCAACTACGGCGTGAAGGTGGCCGGCATCCGGCACGACACGCTGCTGGAGTCCTACGTGTTCGAGTCGCACCGCACGCACGACATGGACAGCCTGGCCGCGCGCCACCTCGACCGCAAGACCATCAGCTACGCCGAGGTCTGCGGCAAGGGCGCCTCGCAGATCGGCTTCAACGAAGTGGCGCTCGACCGCGCCACCGAATACGCCGCCGAGGATGCCGACGTCACCCTGGCGCTGCATCGCGCCATGTGGCCGCAGATCGAGCACGACGACAAGCTGCGCTTCATCTACGAGAAGATCGAGGTGCCGACCTCGGTGGTGCTGCAGAAGATCGAGCGCAACGGCGTGCTCATCGACAGCGCCCGCCTGGAGCAGCAGTCGCACGACCTCGGCCGGCGTATGCTGGAGATCGAGCAGCAGGCCTATGAACTGGCGGGCCAGCCGTTCAACCTGAATTCGCCCAAGCAGCTGGGCGAGATCCTGTTCGGCAAGCTGGAGCTGCCGGTGGTGAAGAAGACCGCCTCCGGCGCGCCTTCCACCGACGAGGAGGTGCTGCAGAAGCTGGCCGAGGACTATCCGCTGCCCAAGGTGCTGCTGGACTTCCGCGGCCTCTCCAAGCTGAAGTCGACCTACACCGACAAGCTGCCCAAGATGATCGACCCGGCCACCGGCCGCGTGCACACCAACTATGCGCAGGCGGTGGCCGTCACCGGCCGCCTGGCCTCCAACGATCCCAACCTGCAAAACATCCCGGTGCGCACCGCCGAAGGCCGCCGCATCCGCGAAGCCTTCATCGCCCCGGAGGGCAGCGTGATCGTCTCGGCCGACTATTCGCAGATCGAGCTGCGCATCATGGCGCACATCTCCGAAGACGAGAACATGTTGAAGGCCTTCGCCGACGGCGAGGACATCCACCGCGCCACCGCCGCCGAGATCTTCGGCATCGCGCCCGAGAAGGTCGAGTCCGAGCAGCGCCGCTACGCCAAGGTGATCAACTTCGGCCTGATCTACGGCATGAGCGCCTTCGGCCTGGCCGGCAACCTGGGCATCGAGCGCTCGGCCGCGCAGATGTACATCGACAAATACTTCCAGCGCTTCTCGGGCGTGAAGCGCTACATGGACGAGACGCGGATGCAGGCCAAGGCGCGCGGCTACGTCGAGACCGTGTTCGGCCGCCGCCTGTGGCTGCCCGAGATCAATTCGCCCAATGGCCCGCGCCGCCAGGGCGCCGAGCGCGCGGCGATCAATGCGCCGATGCAGGGCACCGCCGCCGATCTGATCAAACTGGCAATGATCGCCGTGCAAGACTGGCTGGAGTCGGAAAAGCTGGGCACGCGCATGATCATGCAGGTGCACGACGAGCTGGTGTTGGAAGTCCCGCAACAAGAACTGGAGCTGGTGCGTGAAAAGCTGCCGGAACTGATGAAAAATGTTGCGGAGCTGAAAGTTCCCTTGCTTGCGGAGGTAGGAATCGGTAAGAATTGGGAAGAGGCGCATTAATTCCGGAAGGCCTCAAGTTACGCTGGAAGTTACGTAATAAAAAGACATTGCCATCCGGATAAGCCGGCCCGCGCGACGCACATAGAAAACGAAAGACGCGCTGGCCGGCGCACCGAAAAAAGCTGCAAGCATCAACAACAAGAAAGCAGGAAGACTCCGCCGCAACCGCCCCAGCACAATCAAGACGGGACGACGGAGAGGGCAGGCCGGACAGGGACGTCCGGCACGGGCAGGAGGCTGCGGCGGGAACGCCGGCAGGGGACATCGCACCAATCGCACATGCCGCGCAGCCGCGCGCGTGCTCCCCCGCCAATCGACCAACGCCTCCGGTGATGACACTAGGAGGAGACGTGATGAAGTCAGGGATGAAAGTGGGCGCGCGCCTGGGACTCGGGTTCGCATGGGTGGTGCTGCTGATGGTGATGGTGACCGCGTTCGGCATCTATAACATGCACCAGGTGCAGGCGCGTTTCACCAACGTGGTCGAGATCAAGAATCCCGAAGGCGCGCTGGTCAAGGACATGATGGATACGGTTGCCGAGCGCTCCATCTCGCTGCGCAACCTGATGCTGCCGGCGGCGCCCGAGGACGTGGATATCGAGGCGCAATACATCGACGCCCAGACGCTCAAGTACAAGATGTCGGCGCAGAAGCTGCAGCAGCTGTTCGCCGAATCGGAAGGCACCACCGACGAAGAGAAGGCGGCGCTGCCCAAGATCAAGGCGCAGGCCGACAATGCCGAGAAGCTGATCACCCAGGCGGTGGAATTCGGCCAGCGTCGCGAGGCCTATGAGCTGGCGCAATTCCTCAAGGACCAGTACCTGCCGGTGCAGAAGACCTGGCAGGTCGAGCTCAAGTCGCTGGCCGTGCTGGAAGACAAGCTCAACAAGGAAGCCGCCGCCGCCAGCGCCGTCGCCTATGCGCAGGCGCGGCTGCTGATGCTGGTCACCAGCGCGGTGGGCGTGATCACCGCGATCCTGGCCGCGGTCTGGCTCACGCGCCACCTGCTCAGGAAGCTGGGCGGCGAACCCGACTACGCGGTGAAGATCGCCGGCCAGATCGCCGAGGGCGACCTGGCCGTGGTCATCAACACCCGTCCCGGCGACCGCGACAGCCTGCTGGTGGCGATGAAGGCCATGCGCGACAAGCTGGCCGCCATCGTGGCCGAGGTGCGCAGCGGTTCCGAGACCATCACCACCGCCTCCTCCGAGATCGCGCGCGGCAACCTCGACCTGTCCTCGCGCACCGAGCAGCAGGCCGGCGCGCTGGAAGAGACCGCCTCCTCGATGGAACAGCTCAACTCCACCGTCAAGCAGAACGCCGAGAACGCCCACCAGGCCAACGACCTGGCGCTGGCCGCCTCCGACGTCGCGGTGCAGGGCGGCTCCATCGTCTCGCAGGTGGTGGAGACCATGCAGTCGATCAACGCCTCCTCGCAGAAGGTGGCCGACATCGTCAGCGTGATCGACGGCATCGCCTTCCAGACCAACATCCTGGCCTTGAACGCCGCGGTGGAAGCGGCGCGCGCCGGCGAGCAGGGCCGCGGCTTCGCCGTGGTGGCGTCGGAGGTGCGTTCGCTGGCGCAGCGCTCGGCCTCGGCCGCCAAGGAAATCAAGATCCTGATCGGCGACTCGGTGGGCAAGGTCGAGAACGGCAGCAAGCTGGTGGAGCAGGCCGGCAGCACCATGACCGACATCGTCACCAGCATCAAGCGCGTGACCGACGTGATGACCGAGATTACCCACGCCAACCGCGAGCAGAGCAGCGGCATCGAGCAGGTCAACGAAGCGATCATCCAGATCGACGACATGACCCAGCAGAACGCCGCGCTGGTGGAGCAGGCCGCCGCCGCCGCGCGTTCGCTGCAGGAGCAGGCCTCCGGCCTGCAGCAACTGGTCAGCGTGTTCCGGCTGGACGCGTCGCAGGCGCTGGCGGCGCCGGCCTATGCGGCGCAGGACGAGCGCACCATCGACGTCACGCCGGCCGCGCCCGGGCTGCCGGCCGGCAACGTGCTGGCGGTGCAGGGCTGAATCGTCCACTGCGCGCCCACCGCGGGCCCGTTTCATACGCGAGTCGCGGTTTGCGGTTAGTATCCGGCTTGGAGTGCAAGCCGGCCAGTGGAAACGCGAGGGTGCAGCCCTTGTCTTTCCTGTCGAAGCGGCCTGCATGCGGGCCGCTTTTTCATTGGCGCGGCCGCATGCGCCAGCGCCGCCAGCCAGCATTTCCTGTATTTCCGCTTCTTCAGCAGTGACCGATTCAGCAGTGACCCAGCGCATGCCGCGCCGCGCGGCTGCGACAACAATGCAACCAGCCTGAACCACGGAGAACCCGATGAACGACTTCCGCAAAGACCTCGACAGCCTGCTCGGCCAGTCCGCCCTGTCCGCCGCGCCGGACCGCCGCACCTTCCTCAAGACCGCGCTGGGCACGGGCTTTGCCGCCGCCGTGCTGCCGGTGTGCGCGCAGACCATGATCAAGACCGACACCAACGGCCTGACCGCCGGCGAGGTCGCCATCACCGTCAACGGCCAGCGCGTGCCGGCTTACCGCGCGCAACCCGAGGGCAAGACCAACCTGCCGGTGATCATCGTGGTCTCGGAGATCTTCGGCGTGCACGAGCACATCGCCGATATCGCGCGCCGTTTCGCCAAGCTGGGCTACCTGGCCATCGCGCCGGACTTCTTCGTGCGCCAGGGCAATCCGATGGCCTACACCTCGATTGCCGAGCTGCAGAAGGAGATCATCTCCAAGGTGCCCGACGAGCAAGTCATGGGCGACATCGACGCCTACGTGAAATGGGCCGGCGAGAACGGCGGCGACACCAGTCGCCTGGGCATCAACGGCTTCTGCTGGGGCGGCCGCGTGGTGTGGCTCTATAGCGCGCACAACCCCAAGGTCAAGGCCGGCGCCGCCTGGTACGGCCGCATCGTCGGCGACAAGAGCGCGCTGTTCCCGCAGAACCCGATCGATGTGGCGCCGTCGCTGAAGGTGCCGGTGATCGGCCTGTACGGCGGCAAAGACCAGGGCATCCCGGTGGCCACCGTGGAGCAGATGAAGGAAGCGCTGCAAAAGGCCGGCAACAAGTCGGAGTTCCACGTCTACCCCAATTCCGGCCACGCCTTCAACGCCGACTACCGCCCGAGCTATGTCGAGGCCGACGCCAAGGATGCCTGGGTGCAGGTGGTGGCGTGGTTCAAGGGCCATGGCGTGATCTGAACGGCAAGATGCGGCCTGGGATTTCCGCGAGGAAAGTTCAGGCCGCGCGCGCCGCTACCCGCCCGTCCCGCTTTTACCCGCGCCGGGCATGGGGGCGCGGCCAAAACTGCTAAAATGTCGGGATGATCAAGAGACGTAATTCTCCCTTCAGCCTGTCAGCCGAGGATATCGACGAGTCCGCGGATTCCTTTGGCGCTTTCGATCCTTTCCGCATTGCCCAGTCCCGCCGCAAGGCGGCCGCCGCCGAATCCGGCGAAGACCCGGCCGGCGACGGCGCGGCCGACGAGGAAGACCGCCCGCCGCTGGAGCTGGACCTGACCAATCATTTCCTGATCGCCATGCCGTCCATGCTGGATCCGATCTTCGGCGGCACCGTGGTCTACCTGTGCGAACACAACCATAACGGCGCGCTCGGCGTGGTCATCAACAAGCCCACCGACATGAGCATGGACGTGCTGTTCGACCGCATCAACCTCAAGCTCGACATCAAGCCCGATACCCCCGACGCCATGCCCGAGGTCTACCGCCGCCCGGTGATGTTCGGCGGCCCGGTGCAGGTCGAGCGCGGCTTCGTGCTGCATTCGAGCTCCGACAAGTACTCCTCCACGCTGCAGGTGACCGACGAGATCGCCCTGACCACCTCCAAGGACGTGCTGGAGGCCGTGGCCACCGGCAACGGCCCGCAGCGCGTGCTGGTCACGCTGGGCTGCTCGGGCTGGAGCGCCGGCCAGCTGGAAGGCGAACTCGGCCGCAACGGCTGGCTGACGGTGAAGGCCGACCCGGCCATCATCTTCGAGCTGCCGGTGGAGCAACGATTCACCGCGGCGCTGGCCTTGCTGGGCATCGACCCGGTGATGCTGTCCGGCGACGCCGGCCGCGCCTGAGGTCGCCGTGGAAACCGTACTGGCCTTCGACTTCGGTTTGAAGCGCATCGGCGTGGCCGTAGGCAACACCGGCCTCAGGCAGGCGCAGCCGCTGGCGGTGATCGGCGAGCCCACCAACGACGGCAAGTTCGCCGCGGTGGGCCGGCTCATTGCCGAGTGGCAGCCCAAGCGCTGCGTGGTCGGCCTGCCGCTGCATCCTGACGGCGCCGAGCACGAGATGAGCGTGCGCTGCCGGCGCTTCGCCAACCAATTGCATGGCCGCTATGGCGTCGAGGTGACGCTGGTCGACGAGCGTTATTCGTCGGCCGTGATCGCGCAGCAGCGCGGCGAGCAGATCGACGACCAGGCGGCCGCCATCATTTTGCAGCAATACTTCGACGACGCACATCCATGAGCACAACACCTTCCCAGCTTGACGCGGAAGCGCTGTACCAAGCGCTGGCGCAACAGATCAAAGCGGGCCTGCAGGGCGCCTCCGACGTGGCGCTGGTGGGCATCCATTCCGGCGGCGCCTGGCTGGCCGAGCGCCTGGCCGACGAATTGAAGCTGGGCGAGCGCCTGGGCTTCATCGACGTCTCGTTCTACCGCGACGATTTTTCCGAGAAGGGCCTGCGTTCGGACGTCAAGCCCAGCCAGATCCCGTTCGACGTCGAAGGCGCCACCATCGTGCTGATCGACGACGTGCTCTACACCGGTCGCACCACCCGCGCGGCGATCAACGAGCTGTTCGACTACGGCCGCCCGGCGCGCGTGCTGCTGGCCGCGCTGGTCGACCGCGGCGGGCGCGAGCTGCCGATCGCCGCCGACTTCCTGGCCCGGACGGTCACGCTCTCCAAACAAGAAAACCTGCAACTGCAACGCGCCGACGACGGCCGATTCTCCCTGACGGTGGTCCATGCTTAATCCACAACTGAACAAAAACGGCGAACTGCAACACCTGCTGACCATCGAGGGTCTGCCCAAGTCCATCCTGAACCACATCCTCGACACCGCGTCGTCCTTCGTCAGCATCGGCGACCGCGAGGTGAAGAAGGTGCCGCTGATGCGCGGCAAGAGCGTGTTCAACCTGTTCTTCGAGAACTCCACGCGCACCCGCACCACCTTCGAGATCGCCTCCAAGCGCCTGTCGGCCGACGTGATCAACCTCAACATCCAGGCCTCCAGCGCCAGCAAGGGCGAGTCGCTGCTCGACACCATCGACAACCTGGCGGCGATGCACGCCGACATGTTCGTGGTGCGCCACGCGCAGTCGGGCGCGCCGTTCCTGATCGCCAAGCACCTGATCGACACGAAGCAGTCGCACGTCCACGTGGTCAACGCCGGCGACGGCCGCCACGCGCACCCGACCCAGGGCCTGCTGGACATGTACACCATCCGCCACTACAAGAAGGACTTCACCAACCTGCGCGTGGCCATCGTGGGCGACATCCTGCACAGCCGCGTGGCGCGTTCGGACATCCACGCGCTGACCACCCTGGGCGTGCCCGAAGTGCGCGCCATCGGCCCGCGCACGTTGTTGCCGGGCGGCCTGGAGCAGATGGGCGTGCGCGTGTTCCACAACATGGAAGAAGGCTTGAAGGACGTCGACGTCATCATCATGCTGCGCCTGCAGAACGAGCGCATGAGCGGCGCCCTGCTGCCCTCGGCGCAGGAGTTCTTCAAGAGCTACGGCCTTACGCCCGAGCGCCTGGCGCTGGCCAAGCCGGACGCCATCGTGATGCACCCCGGCCCGATGAACCGCGGCGTTGAAATCGACTCGGCCGTGGCCGACGGCGCGCAGGCGGTGATCCTGCCGCAGGTGACCTTCGGCATCGCGGTGCGCATGGCTGTGATGAGCATCGTGGCCGGCAACTGAGGCTGGAAAGAGCAAGCAGCGCGCACGCAAGCGGCGTTTTGACGACTCGTTAAGAAGATACTGAACTGATGAAACTGCATATCAAGAACGGCCGGCTGATCGACCCGGCCAACGGCATCGATGCCCAGCAGGACGTGTACGTGGCCGCCGGCAAGATCGTCGGCATCGGCCAGGCGCCGGCCGACTTCACGGCCAACAAGACCATCGACGCCACCGGCCTGGTGGTCGCGCCCGGCCTGGTCGACCTGTCGGCGCGCCTGCGCGAGCCCGGCTACGAGTACAAGGCCACGCTGGAGTCCGAGATGCAGGCGGCGATCCAGGGTGGCGTCACCAGCCTGGTGTGCCCGCCGGATACCGATCCGGTGCTGGACGAGCCGGGCCTGGTGGAAATGCTCAAGCACCGCGCCCGCTCCTTGAACCAGGCGCACGTCTACCCGCTGGGCGCATTGACCGCCGGCCTGAAGGGCGTGGCCCTGACCGAGATGGCCGAGCTCACCGAGGCCGGCTGCATCGGCTTCTCGCAGGCCGAGGAGCCGATCACCGACACTACCGTGCTGCTCTCGGCGCTGCAATACGCCAAGACCTTCAACTACACCGTCTGGCTGCGCCCGCAGGATCCGCACCTGGGCCGCACCGGCATCGCCCACAGCGGCCCGGCGGCGTCGCGCCTGGGCTTGTCGGGCGTGCCGGTGATGTCGGAGACCATCGCGCTGTACACGCTGTTCGAACTGATGCGCGCCACCGGCGCGCGCGTGCACCTGTGCCGCATCTCGTCGGCCGCCGGCCTGGAGCTCGTGCGCCAGGCCAAGAGCGAAGGCCTGCCGGTTACCTGCGACGTCGGCGTGCACCACATCCACCTGTGCGACCTCGACATCGGTTTCTTCGATTCCAACGCTCGCCTGACGCCACCGCTGCGCTCGCAGCGCGACCGCGAGGCGATCCGCGCGGCGCTGCTGGACGGCACCATCGACGCCGTCTGCTCCGACCACACGCCGGTGGACGACGACGAGAAGCTGCTGCCTTTCGGCGAAGCCTCGCCCGGCGCCACCGGTCTGGAACTGCTGCTGTCGTTGTCGCTGAAGTGGGCGCTGGAGTCCGAAGGCGAGAGCCGCGACGTGCTCTCCAAGGCGATCGCCAAGATCACCCATCGCGCCGCCAAGGTCGCGGGCCTCAAGGCCGGCAGCCTGGCGCTGGGCAGCGTGGCCGACCTGTGCCTGTTCGATCTCAACGCGATGTGGAAGGTGCAGGGGTCGGCGCTGGCCAGCCAGGGCAAGCACACGCCGTTCCTGGGCTACGAACTGCCGGGCGTGGTCAAGGCTACGGTGGTGTCCGGGCATATCGCGTTCGAGCGTTGATCGCCAGTCCAGCCAGGCAGACCTGACATGTTCGTCTTTCGTGCGTTGCGCCTGACCGCGCATTTGTTCCTGGGCATGGCGATCTGCGCCTTCCTGTTCCCGTTCACGTCGGACAAGGGCAGGGAAGGACATATCCGCCGCTGGTCGCGCAAGCTGCTGCGCATCTGCGGCATCGCCATCCGGATCGACAGCCCGCAGCCGATTCCGCGTTCGCTGCTGGTGGCCAACCACATCAGCTGGCTGGACATCTTCGTGGTGAACTCGCTGCAGCCCTGCCGCTTCGTGGCCAAGTCCGACATCCGCGGCTGGCCGCTGATCGGCTGGCTGTGCGCCAAGACCGGCACCATCTTCATCTCGCGCGGCAAGGCCAGCGACGTGCGCCGCATCTTCAAGGGACTGGTGGAGAGCATCGAGAAGGGCGAGCACGTGGCCTTCTTCCCGGAAGGCACGACCGCGCCGCAAGGCACGCTGCTGCCGTTCCACGCCAACCTGTTCGAGGCCGCGATCGACGCGAAGGCGTTGGTGCAGCCCTACGCGCTGCGCTACGTGGGACGCGACGGCCAGCTGCACCCGGCCGCCAATTTCATCGGCGAGACCACCATCGTGGAGAGCATCCTCGCCATCCTCAAGTCCGACGGCATGACCGCCGAGCTCAGGCAACTGCCGGTGATCGCCACCGAGGGCGCCCACCGGCGCGACTTGGCGCGCGTGGCGCGTGCGGTGATCGCCGAGGGCCTGGGTTATTCGGCCGACGAGCTCAGCCCGGCTTCTGCGCCTGCGGGCAGTCAACCTGGAACAGCGCCCGATCCTCAAGCCGTACCGCGCTGAGCTTGCCGCCCCAGACGCAGCCGGTATCCAGGGCGATGAGGTCGGGGCGCAGCACCAGCCCCAGCGTCGACCAGTGGCCGAACACCATGGTCACATCCCCGGTGCGCCTGCCCGGTACGTCGAACCATGGCATCAATCCCGGCGGCGGCTCCTTCGCGCCGTCCTTGGTGGCGAAGTCCATGGTGCCGTCCGCGCTGCAATAGCGGATCCTGGTGAAGGCGTTGATGATGCAGCGCAGCCGGTCGTGGCCGCTCAGCTCGTCGCTCCAGCGCGCCGGCTGGTTGCCGTACATGTGCGTGAGGAAATCGACCCAGCCGTCGCTTTGCAGCATCGCCTCCACCTCGCCGGCCAGCGCCAGCGCCTGTTCCGGATCCCATTGCGGCAGCACGCCGGCATGCACGACCAGGTGATTGCCTTCGCGGATGGCCAGCGGACGGCGGCGCAGCCAGTCGATCAGCTCCTCGCGGTCGGGCGCATCCAGGATCTCATGCAGGGTGTCGTCCTTGTGCAGCGGGCGAATGCCCTGGGAGACCGCCAGCAGGTGCAGGTCATGGTTGCCCAGCACGGCCCGGGCGCGACCGCCCATGGCCATGACGGTGCGCAGGGTTTGCAGGGATTGGGGGCCGCGGTTGATGAGGTCGCCGGCGAGGATCAGCGCTGACTGCTTCTGCTGCGCTTCAAGCGTCGCGAGCAGTCGTCTAAAAGGTAGATGGCATCCTTGTAAGTCGCCTATGGCATATGCGGTAGTGGGCTGATTCAAATGCTGCATTTGAGAATGAGTCGCAATTATGGTCGTGCGGGGCGGTCCGGCACATTAAAAAATAGCAACGTCGCCATCAAATTCGTTGCGGGAGCTCTGGCTTGATCGCCATTTTGCAGCGCACAGGAAGTACAATTGCAAATTGCCCTTCGGTGCGGTGCATTTTTTAGACGCTTATCTGGAAAAGATAGTCATAATTTATATGAATGAGAAAGTGAATGCGGTGAAGGCTGAATTAATCGCAAAATTACAAAACAAATCGGCTGTCATTGGTATCGTCGGTCTTGGATATGTTGGATTGCCGCTGATGTTGCGCTACTCCGAGATCGGTTTCAAGGTACTTGGCATTGATATTGATTCGGCGAAGGTTCAGAAGCTCAATAACGGAGAGAGCTACATTGAACACATTTCCGCCGATGCGATTGCCCGCGCCGGGAGTGCCGGGTTTGAGGCTACCACCGATTTTTCTCGTGCCTCGGAAGCGGATGCATTAATCATTTGTGTGCCCACGCCGCTCAATGCGTATCGCGAGCCAGATTTGAGTTTTGTCCTCAATACCGTTGAGGCGCTCGCGCCGCATATGCGTAAGCGCCAGATCGTGTCGCTGGAAAGTACTACCTATCCAGGCACCACGGAAGAAGAACTGAAGCCGCGTGTTGAGGCCGGAGGTCTGGTTGTCGGCGAAGACGTGTTCTTGGTGTTTTCGCCTGAACGCGAGGATCCGGGCAATCCAAACTTTGAAACCAGAACGATTCCCAAGGTATGTGGCGGCGTCACGCCGAATTGCCTGGAGGTCGGCGTGGCATTGTATTCGCCTGCGATTGATAAAGTGGTCTCCGTGAGCTCGACGCAAGCGGCCGAATTGACGAAGTTGCTGGAGAATATTCACCGCGCCGTCAATATCGGTTTGGTCAACGAGATGAAGATCATCGCAGATAAGATGAAGATCGACATCCATGAAGTGATTCGTGCAGCGGCAACAAAGCCGTTTGGATTTACTGCGTATTATCCCGGTCCGGGCCTTGGCGGACATTGCATTCCCATCGATCCGTTCTACTTGACATGGAAAGCCCGCCAGTACGGGCTGCATACTCGCTTCATTGAATTGGCGGGTGAAATCAACAGCGATATGCCGAGCTGGGTGCTGCAAAAGCTGACCGACGCGCTGAATGACCGCTCGCGCTCCGTCAAGGGGGCCAAAGTGCTGGTGTTGGGTATCGCGTACAAAAAGAACGTGGATGACATGCGTGAGTCGCCTTCGGTTGAGCTCATGGAGATTCTCCGCGACAAAGGAGCCCACGTTTCCTACGCTGATCCGCATGTGCCGGTATTTCCGAAGATGCGGGAGCATCATTTCGATCTGTCGAGCATAGAGCTGACCGCTGAGACGATAGCGTCCTATGATGTACTGCTGCTGGCGACAAATCACGATGCGTTTGATTACGAATTGATTTTGAATAATGCGAAATTGATTATCGACACCCGCGGTGTGTACCTGAGCGCCGCGCCCAACGTCGTGAAAGCCTGAGGACGCAATCGATGAGACACTATCCTCCCGCGATTACGGACCGCAAGATTCGCTTTGCAGTGGTCGGATGCGGCCGCATCTCCAAGAACCATATCGCATCCATTGGCGTGCACGAGCAACGCGCCGAGATCGTGGCTGTGTGCGACATCGACCCTGATGTTGCGCAAAAGGCGGCCGCTGAGACCGGTGCCAAGCCTTACACCAGCCTGGCCAAGATGCTCGAGGAGTCGAACGCCGACGCCTACATCTTGACGACACCGTCTGGCTTGCACTGCGAGCAGGCGATCCAGATTGCCGAGGCCGGCCACCATGTGATTACCGAAAAACCCATGGCGACCCGCTGGGACGATGGCAAACGCATGGTCGCCGCTTGCGACGCGGCAGGCGTGCGCCTGTTCGTGGTCAAGCAGAATCGCCGCAATGCCACGCTGCAGTTGCTCAAGCGAGCCGTCGAGAAAAAGCGCTTCGGTCGCATCTTCATGGTCAACCTGAACGTGTTCTGGACCAGGCCGCAAGAGTACTACGATAGCGCGAAGTGGCGCGGTACCTGGGAATTCGACGGCGGCGCATTCATGAACCAGGCCAGCCACTATGTGGATCTGCTGGATTGGATCGTCGGCCCGGTGGAGAGCCTGCAGGCTTACACGGCGACCCTGGATCGCGACATCGAGGTGGAAGATACCGGTGTCATCAGCTTGCGCTGGCGCAGCGGTGCGTTGGGTTCCATGAATGTAACCATGCTGACGTATCCCAAGAATCTTGAAGGTAGCATCACCATCCTCGGCGAAAAGGGAACTGCACGTATTGGCGGAGTTGCCGTCAATGAAGTGCAGCAATGGGAATTCGCGGATTCCGATGAAGACGACGAGAAGATCAAGGACGCCAGTTACCAGACCACATCGGTCTACGGCTTCGGCCATCCGCTCTACTATGACAACGTGATCAACGTCCTGCGCGGTGACGCATCCCCCGAAACCGATGGCCGTGAAGGCTTGAAGTCGCTGGAGCTTCTGATCGCAACCTACCTGTCGGCCCGCGATGGCAAGCGTATTTCCTTGCCGCTGGACTATTGAGATGAGTGCCCAAATCCACGCGACGGCCATCGTCGATGAAGGTGCGCTGCTCGGCGCGGGCACCCGTGTCTGGCATTGGGTGCACATCTCCGGCGGCGCCGTCATCGGCGACCGGTGCTCTTTTGGACAGAATGTGTTCGTCGGCAACGATGTGCGCATCGGCAACAACGTCAAGGTCCAGAACAACGTATCGGTCTATGACGCGGTGACCATCGAGGACGACGTGTTTTGCGGCCCCAGCATGGTGTTCACCAATGTCTACAACCCGCGCTCGGCGGTCGTTCGCAAGGATGAATACCGCAAGACGTTGGTACGCAAGGGCGCCACGCTGGGAGCAAATTGCACTATCGTGTGCGGTGCGACTGTCGGCGAATATGCCTTCGTGGCCGCGGGTGCGGTCATCAACCGGGATGTGCCGGCTTATGCGCTGATGGCAGGCGTGCCAGCGCGTCAGATCGGATGGATGAGTCGCTTTGGCGAACGCCTCGATTTGCCGCTGAAGGGCGACGCCATCACCACCTGCGTTCATACCGGAGTCCAATATCAACTGAAAGACGGCGTCTGCACATGTCTCACCCCATGATCCCCTTCATCGACCTGAAATCCCAATACAAAGCTCTGCAGCCGCAGATTCAGGAGCGTATCAATCGTGTTCTCGAGCACGGTCAATACATCATGGGGCCTGAGGTCAAGGAACTCGAGGAGCGGCTGGTTGCCTATACCGGCGCCAAGTATTGCATTACCGTGTCCAGCGGCACGGAAGCCCTCCTGATCAGTTTGATGGCGTTGGGTATCGGTCCTGGCGATGAAGTGATCACCACCCCGTTTACCTTTGTCGCCACCGCGGAGATGATCGTGCTGGCAGGTGCAACGCCGGTGTTTGTCGATATCGAGCCGGACACTTGCAACATCGATCCTTCGAAGATCGAAGCCAAGATCACCGGTCGCACCAAGGCCATCATGCCCGTGAGCCTGTATGGGCAAGCGGCGGATATGGACGAGATCAACGCTATTGCCGATCGGCATGGCATCGCCGTGATCGAAGACGCCGCTCAAAGCTTCGGTGCCGAATACAAGGGAAAGAAGAGCTGCAACCTGTCGCGTATTGGTTGCACCAGCTTCTTCCCCAGCAAGCCGTTGGGTTGCTATGGCGACGGCGGCGCGATTTTTACCAGCGATGAAGGTTTTGCGCAGGCGTGCCGCGAGATTCGTGTGCATGGCCAGAGCCAGCGCTATGTACACACCCGTATCGGCGTCGGTGGCCGTATGGACACGATTCAGTGCGCGATCGTGCTGGCCAAGCTCGATCGCTTCGAATGGGAAATCGAGCAGCGCAAGCGCGTCGGCGGCCGCTATAACGAATTGCTGGATGCGACGGGTGTTGCCCGCGTACAGCAGCGCGCCGACAGAACCAGCGTCTACGGCCAGTACACCGTTCTCGTCGAGCAACGCGCCGACATCCAGAAGTTGTTGACCGATGCCGGCGTACCTACTGCCGTGCACTATCCCGTTCCTCTGCATCAACAGCCTGCCTACAAACAGTACATCGGCAACGATCCGATGCCCCAGGCGGAACTGGCCGCGTCGCGCGTGATGAGCCTGCCGATGTCGGCGGATCTGACGGAGCAGGAGCAGGACCGTGTTGTTGCAGCCGTCTCGGAAGCAATGCGCGCCCGCTAAGACAATCGTTGCGTCATGCGGGGCGGGCGGTTTACGCCATCTCGCCGTGGGCAGGGCAACTGATCATTAACAAATTAGAGCGAAATCATGGAACTCAAGGGAAGCAAGATTGTAGTAGTGGGCGGTGCCGGACTGATCGGATCGCATACGGTGGATCATCTGATCAAGGAAGACGTCAAGGAAGTCGTCATTTACGACAATTTCGTGCGTGGCCGCCGCGAAAACCTGCAAAACGCCCTGCAAGATCCTCGAGTCAAGATCTTCGATATTGGCGGCGACATCCTGCAGACGGACATTCTCGAGGCCGCCTTTGACGGCGCCGACGGCGTGTTTCACTTCTCCGCCCTGTGGCTGCTGCAGTGTCATGAATTCCCGCGCAGCGCGTTCGACGTGAATGTGCGTGGCACTTTCAACGTCATGGAGGCTTGCGTGAAGAAGGGCGTCAAGCGCCTGGTCTATTCTTCGTCCGCCTCGGTCTACGGGGACGCGGTCGAAGAACCGATGACGGAAGACCATCCGTTCAACAACAAGAACTTCTACGGCGCCACCAAGATCGCCGGTGAAGCCATGTTGCGTTCCTTCCATCACCGTTATGGCCTGAATTTCGTCGGCTTGCGCTACATGAATGTGTACGGCCCCCGTCAGGACTATCATGGCGCCTACATCGCCGTAATCATGAAAATGCTGGACGCGATCGACAGGGGCGAAAGCCCGACCATCCTGGGCGATGGTTCCGAGGCCTTTGATTTTGTCGCCGTCGAGGATTGCGGCTTGGCGAACTTGCGCGCCATGAAATCCGACGTCGCGGATCGCTTCTACAATGTCGGCACCGGCAAGCGCACCTCGCTCAAGGAGTTGGCCGAAATGCTGCTGGAGCTGACCCATAGCTCCAAGCCTATCAACTATGCGCCGCGCAGTCAGGCAACCCTGGTGCGCAACCGTATCGGTTCGCCCAAGCGCGCGTCGGAAGAAATCGGTTTCACTGCCCAGATCGACCTGCGCGACGGGCTGCGTCGTCTCATCGAGTGGCGTGCCAATCACATCGAAGAAGTGCGTGCGCGCCGCGCTGCGGTCGGTATCTGAAGGAGAGCAGGCAATGAAGCGCACTGTCCAGATTTCCCT
Source organism: Herbaspirillum sp. WKF16 (assembly GCF_028993615.1). Taxonomy (NCBI): domain Bacteria; kingdom Pseudomonadati; phylum Pseudomonadota; class Betaproteobacteria; order Burkholderiales; family Oxalobacteraceae; genus Herbaspirillum; species Herbaspirillum sp. WKF16. Next base: position 462,744 of record NZ_CP118632.1, read on the forward strand.
CCCATATACCGGGGAAGAGGAGTGGGAGGCCTGCCGCGAGCCGCTGATGAGCGGCTGGCTCACGCAAGGGCCGAAGGTGGCGGCTTTTGAGAAAGCGTTCGCCCAGCGGCATGGTGTCAAACGGGCGCTGGCCAGTTCCAATTGCACCACCGGATTGCACCTGATCCTGGCGGCAATGGGCATCGGCCCCGGCGATGAGGTGCTGGTTCCCGCGTTTACGTGGGTGGCGACCGCCAACGTCGTCGTCTATTGCGGCGCCACTCCAGTGTTCGTGGATGTGGAGCGGCATACCAATAACATCGATCCTGCCGATATCGCCAGGAAGATCACGCCGCGCACGAAGGCCGTCATCGTGGTGCACCTGTTCGGTCTGTGCGCCGACATGGACGCTATCCGCGCAGTCGTGCCTGAGGGCGTGAAGATCGTCGAAGACGCCGCCTGCGCCGCGGGAGCAAGCTACAAAGGCGTACACGCTGGCGGCTTGGGCGATGCGGCGGCGTTCTCCTTCCATCCTCGCAAGTCGATCACCACCGGCGAAGGCGGTATGGTCACCACCAATGACGATACCATTGCCAATGTGGCCGACATGCTGCGTAACCATGGCGCTTCGATCTCCGAAGAGCAGCGCCACAATGGGCCACGTCCGTACTTGCTCGCAGACTTCAATTTGTTGGGCTACAACTATCGCATGACCGACTTGCAGGGCGCGGTAGGCCTTGTGCAACTGGGCAAGCTCGACAAGCTCATCGCAGAGCGCCGCCGCTGGGCGGACTTCTATGTGGCGGAGCTGGCGGAAATCGACTGGCTGAAGATGCCGCGCTTCCCCGAGGACGGTGTGCATGCGCTGCAGGCTTTCGTCACGTACGTCGACCCGGAGAAAGCGCCCTTGCCGCGCAATGTCATCATGGAGCGCCTGCAGGAAAAGGGCATCTCCACGCGTCCGGGTACGCATGCGGTTCATATGCTGGGCTACTATCGCCAGACCTTCGGGCTGAAGCCGGATGATTTTCCTGCCGCGCGCGATTGCGACGCCAACACAATGGCCATTCCTCTGCATAATCGCATGACGGAAGAGGACTATCGTTACGTCGTGGATGCCATCAAGGCGTTGAACTGACGATGTGCGGCATTGCTGGCCTCGTCCGCCTGGACAACAAGGAGGTCTCCGCCGCCATCGTGAAGCGGATGACCGATGCCATCGCGCACCGCGGGCCTGACGGCGAAGGGCAGTGGGTCGATCGTAACGTCGGCCTGGGGCATCGCCGGCTGTCCATTATCGACCTGTCAAGTTCCGGCGCGCAGCCCATGGTCAGCGTCGATCACCGTTACCTGCTGAGCTACAACGGCGAGCTCTACAACTTTCGTGAATTGCGCAAGGAGCTGGAGGCGCTTGGCTACTGGTTCCGGTCGCAGACCGATACAGAAGTCGTCCTGAATGCGCTGTCGGAGTGGGGTGTCAAGGCGCTCGATCGCTTCAACGGCATGTTTGCGCTCGCCTTTTGGGATCGGAAGGAACGCAAGCTCCTGCTGGCGCGCGATCGTTACGGTATCAAGCCGCTCTATACTTGCAGCCAGGGCGGTTTCTTTGCATTCGGATCCGAGCAAAAGGCTATCCAGGCACTGCCGGATTTTTCAGCGCGCCTGAACAAGGAGGCATTGCTGGAATACTTCACGTTCCAGAACATCTTCACCGACCGCACCCTGCTGCAGGATATCCAACTGCTGCCCGCAGGGCACTATGGCGTGCTTGATCTCAATGCGCCGTCTCCTCGTTTCTCCACGACGCAATACTGGGACTATCGTTTCCGCGAGCCGGCGCATCGCGCAGATCCGGAGGAATATCGAGAAGAGCTCGATCGCCTGTTCCGCCAAGCGGTTAATCGCCAGCTGATGACGGATGTCGAACTGGGCAGCTATCTCAGCGGCGGCATGGATTCGGGCTCGATCACCGCCGTGGCGGCGCAGACCTTCCCATACCTCAAGACCTTCACCTGCGGCTTCGACCTCAGTTCTGCATCCGGCATTGAACTCGGATTCGACGAGCGTACCAAGGCCGAGGCCATGTCCTACCACTTCAAGACCGAGCACTACGAGATGGTGCTCAAGGCTGGCGACATGGAGCGTGCGCTGCCAAACCTCGCATGGCACCTGGAAGAGCCGCGGGTGGGGCAGAGCTATCCCAACTTCTACGCGGCGAAACTGGCGAGCAAGTTCGTCAAGGTCGTGTTGAGCGGCGCGGGCGGCGATGAATTGTTCGGCGGCTACCCCTGGCGCTACTATCGCGCGGTGGTGAACGACAATTTTGAGAGCTACATCGACAAGTATTACCTGTATTGGCAGCGGCTGATCCCCAACAGCGCGATCAAGGACGTGTTTGCGCCGATCTGGGGCGATGTGAGCCATATCCGAACCAGGGATATTTTCCGCGATGTATTCCAGCATCACGACACAACCTTGAGTTCTCCTGAGGATTACATTAATCACTCCCTGTACTTTGAAGCGAAGACCTTCCTGCATGGCCTGCTGGTCGTCGAAGATAAGTTGAGCATGGCGCACGGACTTGAAAGCCGGGTGCCATTCCTTGACAATGATTTGGTCGAGTTTGCGATGCGCTGCCCGGTGGATCTCAAACTAAACAATCTGTCCGAGGTCGTGCGTATCAACGAAAACGAGAGCGGCAACAAGACCGGGAAATTCTTCGAGAAGACCCGCGATGGCAAGCAGATTTTGCGCGATGTGATGAAGCGCCACATTCCCGAGGATGTCACGCAAGCAGAAAAGCAGGGCTTCTCCGCGCCGGACGCAAGCTGGTTCAAGGGCGAAAGCATCGATTTTGTCAGACGCAAGCTGATGGGCCGCACTTCGCCGATCTATGAATATTTTGATCGCACCAGTGTCGAAGCCTTGGTCAATCAACATTTGAACGGAACGCAAAACAGGCGCTTGCTGATCTGGTCTCTGTTGAACTTCAACAGTTTCCTCGAGCAGACCACATGCTGAACATCGTCTTGGAAAAAGGCGTGGGCGGCGACGAGATCCAGACCTACCTAGAGACTTGTCCCAACACGCTGATTTATACGACGCCTCGATTCATGCGACTGGTGTCCACGCATCTGTCCGCTGAAGCCGCGTGGCTGGTCGCCCGCGACGAGGGCAGCATTGCAGGAGTACTGCCGTTTTTGAAGAAAAGCGGAAAGTACGGAGCGGTCTTCAATTCCCTGGCCTACTATGGAAGCAATGGCGGCGTGGTGCAGCAGCATGAGCATCTTGAAGCCAAGCGCCGGTTGGTTGCCCGTTACTACGAGCTTGCCATGGAGCAGGGCGCCGCGAGCGCGACCCTCATTTCGAATCCGCTTGAGAAGGACGGGCCGTTCTATCACGAGGTAACGGCGTACGACTGCCTGGACGAGAGGATCGGCCAGTTCACGCATTTTGATGGGAAACCATCGTCTACGCTGATGGACTCCTTTCAGGATCCGAGGCCCAGAAATATCAAGAAGGCGATCAAGGAAGGCATTGAGATTTCCTGTTCCAACGACAGGCTGGCGATGGAGTTTCTTTATGAAACGCACGTGGAGAACATGCGCGCCATCGGTGGCCTGGCAAAGAGCAGGGAGTTCTTCGACCTGACCTTGTCATCGATGCCGGCGTCGGACTGGAAAATATATACAGCCAAAAAAGACGGGATACGCGTTGCGGCCTTGCTGGTCTTTTACTTCAACCGGACTGTTGAGTATTTTTGCCCTGTGGTCAAAGAAGCGTTTCGCAGCACCCAAGCCTTGTCCTTATCGATTTTTCGCGCCATGCAGGACGCCATCGACGCCGGCTGCGTGCATTGGAACTGGGGCGGGACCTGGCTGACCCAGGGTGGCGTCTACGACTTCAAGAAGCGTTGGGGGACGACGGATTATCAGTACTACTACTACACGCGACTTTTTTCGCCTGACGTTGTGAATGCGTCAAAACAAGAGTTGCTGCAAGAATATGCGGGATTTTTTGTCCTTCCGTTCAGTGCGTTGCGTAAGGAGGATGCATGAAAAAGAAGCTCGTTATTGTCGGTACCGGAAGTTTTGCCGAGGTGGTCTTCGCATACTTCGAAGAATTCTCCGACTACGAAGTAGTGGCGTTTGCCTGTGACCCGGAGTTCAAGAAGGCAGACGTCTATCTTGGCTTGCCTTTGCACTTGATCGACGAACTGCCGTCGAGGTTTCCGTCCAGTGATTTTGCAGTGTTCGTCGCGGTCGGATACCGCAAGATGAACAAGATTCGCCAGAGACTCTTCGAATCGATGAAGGAAAAAGGCTATGAATGCGCGACCTTCGTGCATCCCGACGTGAAAGTATGGAACTCTACGCAGCTGGGGGAAAATGTCTTCATCTTCGAAGACAATACTATCCAGCCGTTTAGCGTGATCGGGGATAACACGACGCTATGGAGCGGCAATCATGTCGGCCACCACGCCAAGATCGGCTGTCATGCTTTCATCTCTTCGCATGTGGTGATTTCAGGCGCGTGCGAGGTCGGGGACAATGTATTCATCGGCGTCAACGCGACACTCCGGGACGGAATAAAAGTGGCGGACGAGACCCTTATCGGTGCCGGATCGCTGATCATGCAGGACACGGCTCCTCGAAGCGTGTATATGCCAGAGGGTACTGAAGCAAGAAGAATTACAAGTAATCGATTGGGGTTTTGAGATGAGCGTCGACAACCAACTCAAGAAAATTGAAGAGCTTTACACATCGAATTTACAGCGTTTGGGGACAAGCTCTCAGTCGGTAGGCTGGAATAGTGAGGACAGCCAGAAGATGAGATTCATCAAGCTGGCGCAAGTCGTACAGGACCCGGATCAGCCGTTTTCCGTGAACGACTACGGGTGTGGCTACGGCGCGATGGCAAATTTCTTCGAAGATGAATTGGGTCTGCAAATCGCCGGCTATAACGGATACGACATCAGCAAGGAAATGCTGTCTTCGGCGAGTGCCGCCTTGTCGCCGAGGCAAAAAAATCTTCAGCTGATAGAGTCTCCGGACATTACGACAGAAGCAGACTATTCCTTTGTTTCAGGTACGTTCAACGTGCGTTTTGATGCTGAAAGAGCGGCTTGGACATCTTATGTTGAGCAAAAAATCGCACAAATGGATAGATTTTCTCGACGAGGTTTTGCGTTCAACATGCTGACCTCCTATGTTGATTGGGAAGAGCCGCATCTTTACTATGGCAATCCTTGCGACTGGTTCGATTTCTGCAAGAAAAATTTTTCCAAGCGAGTTTCTTTAATCCATGACTATCCTTTGTGGGAGTGGACGATCGTTGTGAGGAAATGAAATGAATCAGTGGAAAAAAGTTGGTTTCTATAAGCTGCCTGTGCGCCCCGAATTCGGGCTGTGTTCCCATGCGCAGCTGCCAACGGCGCTGGTGATGGATGAGCGACGGGTACGAGTGTATTTTGCCGCTCGCAATGAGCATCAGCATTCCGCCGTGCATTTCGTGGATATGCAGATCGATGGAGATGATCTTCGTTTTATTGAACCCAGCCCGCCTCTGCCTCTCCTTAAAGGCGAGGGAATCGGCACATTCGAGGAGCATGGAGTCTATGCATCCAGTGTCGTGTCCTTCCGCGGTAAATATTACATGTATTACATCGGATGGAACCGAGGCGCGGAGGCGCCGCTATTCTATGCTTCGATAGGTGTTGCTGTTAGCAATGATGGCCTGAATTTCGAAAAACTACCCGGTCCAATACTTAGCCGTGGAGAGCACGATCCTTGTTTTGTATCGTCCCCCAATGTTTATATCGAGGACGGTGTATGGCGCATGACATACATTTCTGGGGTGGCGTGGACCAAGGATGCCGATAGCCGATTGCAGTCACACTATCACATCAAACATGCTCAATCCAATGATGGAATCCTATGGCGGCGTGATGGGAATGTCGCAATTGATTTTGCGCCGGGCGAAAAGAATATCGCGCGTTCCTCGGTTGCTAAATTCGGTCCCGACGATTACCGCATGTGGTTTTCCTATGTCGATCCTTCTCTGGGGAAGTACCGGATAGGGTACGCGGCATCGAGGGACGGTTTGGCTTGGAGCAGAGACGATGAACTCGCTGGCATCACCGTTGGCGATGAGCTTGCCAAGGTAATGATTGCCTATCCAAACGTGTTCCAATTCCAGGGCCGTTGGTGGATGCTTTATAACGGTGACGAACTCGGGAAGCATGGGTTTGGTGTTGCGGTTCTTGCTCCCGCCTGAAGTCATCTTTCAGCAGACTCTATAACCGATCTATGCTCATTCGTCCTTTTCTCGCCGCCGTGCGGGATCTTGTATTGTTGCTTGCCTTGCCGGTAATGTTACCGATCGCGTTTGTCTTGTCAAAGCGACAAAAAGCAGATCGGCTCGTATGGGGGCATACCCCCATCATCAACAACAAATATTGGTCTGCAGCAGTTCGGGCGCTGGGCTACCAGTCTCTGACGCTGATGTCCGGCTACTACGGCGGCATCAACGACAGGAAGGATTTTGATCTCTACTTCGAGGACATCTTTCCTTTGGTAAAGCCGCAATTGCTGCGCAAGGCGATTATGCCGTGGTTGGTACTGTGTTTCCTTGCCCGAAATGCCGCCGTGCTGCATATTTCCTTCGACGGCGGCGCGTTTAGTCGTACCCGGCTGTGGCGGCTGGAAGCGATCTTTTATCGGATGCTCGGGATCAGAACGATCATCATGCCTTATGGTGCCGATTTCTATGTCTATTCCAAGGTATTTGACCCATGCATCCGTCATGGCCTGTTGCTATCCTATCCAGAGGCCGCGCGTCGCGAAAAGGCGATCGACACCCGTGTAGGATACTGGGTGCGTCATGCCGACATCATTCTGGCAGGCTACACCCTGGAAGGCTTGTCGCGATGGGACGTGCCGATTGGAAACATGCTTTGCATTGATCTGCAGCAATGGGTGTGCAAGGCTTCTTATTCTGATTCAGATGGGCGCAATCGTGCTGTCAGAGTATTGCATAATCCAAATCATGTCGGCGTCAAGGGAACCGAGTTCATCAATGAGGCTGTGGCGGCTTTACAGCGGGATGGGTTGCAGGTGGAGCTGGTGACGTTGTCAGGGGTTCAGAACAGCAGAATCAGGACGACGATGCAGGAGGTAGACATCCATGCGGATCAATTAATTCTGCCTGGCTATGGTATGGCGGCCATCGAAGCCATGGCATCCGGATTGCCTGTCATCGCAAATCTTTCCGATCATCGTTATACAAGCATCTTCCGCCGCTTCTCCTATTTGAATGAATGCCCCGTGGTGTCGGCCACGCCGGAAACAATTGAGCAAGTGCTGCGTGCGCTGGTCAGCTCTCCAGCCCTGCGTAAGGAGCTCGGTTTGGCGAACAGGGCTTATGTCCAGAAATACCATTCCTATGAGGCCAGCCAATATCTCTTCGGGGCTGTTTACGACCGGATACTCAAGGGTAACAAGGATGTTGAGCTGATGTCGCTGTTCCATCCCATCAAGTCCGCGTATGTGAAGCGCTCCCCGAAAGTGGAGCATCCACTGGTCAACAACAATATTCCTTCCCGCTCCGAGGCAGCATGATTCGCAAGCTGGGGAAGGATGCTGCGATTTACGGTGGTGGAGATTTTCTTTTCAAGATCATTGGTTTCGCGGTTTTTCCGATTTATACGCATCTGTTTACTGTCGCCGAGTTTGGGACGATTGCGTTACTGGCGGCATCTTCAAGTCTGGTCGGCGTCTTCATCAACATCGGGGTGAACAACGCGGTCCAGCGGTTCTATTGGGACCCTGCCACTCCCGAGGAAGACCGCCCTCTGCTGGTGACCACCGGTTTTGTGCAATTGGTGATCACCGGCGTCGCGGTGACCACGCTCTTGTGGTTCGGTCTCGCCTGGCAACAGCAATTCATTGCGGACAAATACGCCATTCCCTGGAGTGCGCTGTCCTTGGCGCTGCTGGCGATCCTTCCGGACCAGATGCTGCAGTATCTGTTGGACGCGATTCGCCTGCGCTTTTCGCCGTTGCGTTTCCTGCTGATTTCGTTTTGCAAGAACATCCTGGGCATTGCCCTCGGCTTGGTCTTCGTGCTGCACTACGAGGGAGGATTGACGGGGATGTTCCTGGGCGCTCTTCTCGCCTCCCTCCTGACCGTGCCGCTTGGTCTCTGGATGGTGCGAGAGGATCTGGTGTGGAGATTCAGTGCGCGAATCCTGAAGACCCTGCTCCATTTCGGTTATCCCTTCGTTTTCGCCGGCATCGCATATTGGGTGTCCAATGCGATGGACAGATGGATGCTGGCACAACTTGGGAATTCGGTCGAGGTGGGCTTGTACGGTGTAGCGTTCAAGTTCGCCGTGATCGTCACGTTCGTTGTCAGCGCCTTTGGGCAGGCCTGGAGTCCGTATGCCATCCGCCTGCTGCGCGATGATCCGGACTACCGTCGGACATATAGCAAGGTATTGTCGATCTGGCTGTTCTGCCTGGCCTTCATTGGGCTTGGTATTGCGTTATTTTCCGGCGAGCTGCTTATGACGTTTACGCCGGCCCCATACTGGCCGGCGGCGCCGGTGATGATTTTTGTTGCGCTTGGCGCGGCGGCGTTCGGGACGACGCAAATCACGGCGGTTGGCATTTCGCTGGAAAGGAGAAGCGGACTTCTGACCTGCGGAGCGATCTTGTCCGGCGCCACTAATTTCGGACTCAACCTTTGGCTCATCCCCTGGGCCGGGGCAATCGGAGCGGCCGTTGCCACATTGATATCGTATCTCGTGTTGACCTTGTTTTTCCTTTATTGGACGCAGCGTCTCCATCCGATACCCTTGGAAAAAGGCCGGCTGCTTTATGGGTGCAGCTTGTTTCCGCTGGCGCTGGGTGGCCTGATATTGATTCCTGATGGCAATATTGTTGCCTGGTTGGTTGCCGTGAAACTTCTTGTGCTGATCCTGGTGCTGGCAGGCGCCGTACCGGTGGGATTGGTAAGTGCCAAATTCCTCAATTCCTTTTTGAAGCTGAAACCATAACGTGAAGAAATTATTGCTTACAGGTGCGAGCGGCCTGATCGGCTCCCATTTCATCAAGAAACTTGCCGGTACCTGCGAAGTACATGCAATTTCACGTTCGCCGCAACCGCCTGAGGCAGGGGTGACCTGGCATCTCATGGATTTGCGGCGCGAGCTGGATTGCAGCCAACTGCCGGAAAGTATCGATACGGTGGTCTATTTGGCGCAATCCGAGGACTTCCGGGATTTCCCGGCGAAGGCTCAAGATGTCTTCCGGGTCAACACGGAGCAGATGCTCGCCTTTCTTGATTACGCGCAACGTGCGGGTGCGCAGCGTTTCATCTATGCCTCGAGCGGAGGCGTGTACGGTACCGGGAGTGATGGTTTCTCCGAGGACTTCGCCATCCCCGCCTCCGGAAACCTTGGTTTTTATCTTTCAACGAAACTGTGCGCCGAAATTCTTGCGGAGAACTATCGGCCTTACATGCACATCATTTCTTTGCGGTTCTTCTTTGTGTATGGCGCAGGTCAAAAGCGCAGCATGCTGGTGCCGCGACTTGTCGATAACGTACGCAATGGTGTTGCCATCAAATTGCAAGGTGCGGATGGCATCATGATCAATCCCACGCATGTTTCCGATGCGGTCATGGCGCTGCAAGCTGCACTATCGCTGGAAGGCTTCCACAAGATCAATGTGGCTGGGCCTGAAGTGTTGACGTTGAAGGGGATTGCGAAGATCATTGGCGACCGATTGGGGGTCGCCCCCGTATTTGAGCATGACATGCAAGTTACGCCCGCGAATTTGATAGGTGACATAGAAAATATGAAAAAACACCTCAATACGCCTTCGCGCCATTTCGCAGCAGGCTTGGACGATATCCTTTAAAGAATAGAATGAGCGAGAAAAACAATACGCGCCAGAGTTTCCAGGACAAGTGGGAAAAGAATACTGAGCTGGCTTTTGACCAAACAGCTGATGAAGGATCCGATATCTTCAATTGGATCGTCACGCGCAACGGACTGGTTGATGGCGCAGGACTGAGCGCGTTCTTGAACGGGAAAAAAAGGATTCTGGACGCGGGCTGCGGCAACGGCCGCGTCACTGCGATGCTGCGACGATACTCGGATCCGCAAAAAACAGAGGTGGTCGGGATCGATTTGGTGGCTGCGCAGATCGCCAAAGCCAATCTGGCAGGGGCCGTGAATGTGGCTTTCCACGACAAGGATCTCCTGGGAGATTTGTCCGACATCGGAACCTTTGATTTCATCTATTGCCAGGAGGTCTTGCATCACACCAGCGATCCGCGTGGCGCCTTTGGCAATCTTGTCGGTATTTTGTCGGATGATGGCGAAATTGCCATCTATGTCTATAAGCAAAAGGCCCCCGTTCGCGAGTTCGTGGACGACTTCGTGCGGGATCGTATTGCCGCCTTGTCTTATGAGGACGCCTACAAGGCTTGCGAGCAGATTACCGAATTGGGCAAGGTGCTGTCGGATCTGAAGGTTACGGTCAACGTGCCTGGGGTCGATGTGCTCGGTATTGAGGCCGGAGAATACGACCTGCAGCGATTCATCTATCACTTCTTTATGAAGTGTTTTTGGAACAATGAGTTTTCCAAGAACGACAACGTCGTGATCAACTACGATTGGTACCATCCCCAGCTCTGTTCGCGACACACGATGGAAGAGGTTCTCGAGTGGTTCAGTGCGAATCAACTATCCGTTGTCCACGCGCATGAGGATCACTATGGCATTACCGTGCGCGGCGTCAGGGCGCCGCGATGAAGGTATTACACTGTCCCGAGATCGTCGGTGGCAATGCTCAGCAATTAGCCAAGGCCGAGCGCGAGGTCGGACTTGACAGTACGGCGGTCGCCCTGCGTGGTAGTAGTTTCGGCTATAAGAGCGACAAGATGCTCTTGTCTAAGCCGGTCGGGCGCCTGCGTCTGGAGCTGGCAAAGTGGGAATTATTTTTCCGGGCATTTTCCTTCGACGTCGTGCATTTCAATTTTGGCCAGGCAATCATGCCGGCGCCCCGTCCGATTGATCGCGTCGAATTCAACTGGCTGCAGCGTCGGCTGATTCAAGCGTATTTCCGTGTCTTTGAGCTATTGGATGTCAAATTGCTGAAGGCTTGCGGCAAGGTGACGGTCATGACATACCAGGGAGACGACGCGCGCCAGGGAGACTATTGCCGAGAGAATTTTCCCATCACGTTTGCCAACGAGGTGGACCAAGCCTACTACTCGCCTGAGTCCGATCGTCTCAAGCGGGTACGCATCGCGAAATACGCGAAATATGTGGATCGTATTTTTTCTTTGAATCCAGATCTGCTGCATGTCCTCCCTGAGCATGCACAATTTCTGCCGTATTGTCATATCGACTTGCGTGAATGGTCGGTGGTGGAGCGGACCCCAGCCGAGCAGAATGTCCGCCCCGTGGTGCTGCATGCGCCCAGCCATCGCGGGGTCAAAGGCACGCGTTTCATTTTGGACGCCGTGTCCCGCCTGCAGGAAGAGGGTATCGATTTCGAGTTCGTGATGGTCGAGGGCATGCGACAGGATGAGGCGCGGCGTCTCTATGAACGCGCTGATATTCTTGTTGATCAGCTACTGGCAGGTTGGTATGGCGGGATTGCGGTAGAGCTAATGGCTCTGGGCAAGCCGGTCATTGCATACATTCGGGAAGCGGACCTGAAATTCGTCCCGGAGGAAATGCGCGCGCAGTTGCCGGTGGTGCAGGCCGAGCCGGAAACGATCTACGAAGTGCTTAAACGTTGTCTGACCACGGATCGGGGTCTGCTCCCGGAGATGGGAATGCGCAGCAGGCGATTTGTGGAACGTTGGCACGATCCGCATCAGATTGCGGTGCGTATGCTTGAAACCTACAAGAACTGTGTCCGGGAAAAGAATAACGGTTCTGGTCAGATCGGGTAAGCATCGCGCGGAGATTTGCATCGACCATCAATTGGCGCAGGTCGTTGATGCTCATCGGATTGCTGAGGCCATGGAGCGGTGAACGAGGTTGGATACCTTCCTGTCTTACGAGGTGGGCGACAGGCCAGCACGGCATATAACATGACTGAATTTAGAAAAAATCTGATTACTCTCGTGAGCGGCGCAGGATTGGTGCAGGCTATTCCCCTGTTGCTGACGCCTGTGCTGACGCGCTTCTACGCGCCATCGGATTTCGGCCTGCTGGCGACATTTACGGCCTTTGTGTCGGTATTGGGTGTCGTGGTCTGCGGCCGCTACGAATTGACGGTCATGCATGCAAAAAACAAGGTGGAACTGTCCAACCTGTTGACGCTGTCGGCGCTTGTCACGCTCATTGGCAGCGTCCTGATTGGATGCGTCACTTTTGCGGGAGCCGATCACATTGCGCGTTTCCTTGGCAAGTCCACTCTGGAGCCCTGGGTGAAATGGTCTGCGTTGCCCATTTTTGCGACGGGCATCATGCAGATATACGCGATCTATTTTGCCCGGGAGAAGAAATATCCAAGCCTGGTGCGCGGCCGCGTACTGCAAAGTGTTGCCACGGGCTTGATTGGCGTGGTGATCGGGCTGGGGCACTATGGTTTCGTCGGCTTGCTCGCAGGCTATGTGTTGGGTCTGGTGGCCGCAGGCATTTATTTCTTCAGGACGCTCCGGTGGACGATGCAGGGCGTCTCCAGGCTGAGGTTGCGCGTCTTGCTGGTTCGTTATCGGCAATATCCCCTGTTTTCCGCGCCGGCGGCGTTGCTTGATACTGCGACACAAAGCGTGGTGGTCTTCATGCTCTCGCGTTTCTATTCCAGCGACACGCTAGGTTATTACTCCCAGTCGCATCGTTTGCTGATCATTCCCCTGGCGTTGATCGGGGCATCGGTGGCACAGGCATTTTTCCAGCATGCATCCGAGCAACGGCGGCAGAAGCAGCCGCTATTGACGTTGCTGAACCAAACCAGCCTCAAGTTGCTGATTTACTCCATTCCCTGTTTTGTGCTGTTCGTGCTCCTGGCGCCGTTCATGTTCGAACTCGTGCTCGGCAAAGGCTGGTCGACAGCGGGTGAATATGGCCGTGTGGTGGCGGTGGCATACCTGGTCCGCCTGGCAGTGTCACCTGTGTCATCGGTATTCCTGGTTGTGGAGCGAGTGCGTGTGGGGGCGCTGTGGCAGCTCATTTATTTCTGTTGCAGTTTCACGGTGCTGACGCTTGTTGCGTGGCTACGTGTCCCTGTTAAGACTTTCTTGATTGTGTACGCGGTGCACGAGGTTATTTTGTACGGCCTGTATTTCGCTTTCGCAAGATACGTATGCAAGGCCGACGACATGAAGAGGTTGGCGTAGATATGTGCGGAATCGCTGCAGTTTTCAGCCGTTCGGGAGCGGCGCACTCCCGGATCGGCGGTATGACGGACATCATTCGCCATCGTGGTCCGGATGACGAGGGTTTTGTGCTGTTCGACGACAGTGGCGCGCCGACGGCGCTGGGCGGAAAGGATACGCCTGCCGCCGCGTATTCGAGCCCATATGCCTACGCGCCTTCGGCAGTCTTGGAGGCGACCGCCGAGACGCATGCGGCGGTCGCGTTGGGCCACCGTCGCCTATCGATCGTCGACGTCTCGCCTGCAGGCCACCAGCCGATGTGCAGTTCGGATCGCAAGCTTTGGATCGTCTATAACGGTGAGGTCTATAACCACATTGAGCTGCGTGTGGAACTGGAAGCGCTGGGCGAGCGCTTCGATTCCCATTCCGATACGGAAGTCATCCTGGCGGCCTATCGGCAGTGGGGTGTCGATTGCCTGTCGCGCTTCAATGGCATGTTTGCCTTTATCGTGGTTGACCAGTTGAAGGGCCGGGTCTTCATCGCTCGCGATCGGTTTGGCGTCAAGCCGCTCTACTATTGGGCCTCTCCGGACGGTATCGCGTTCGCGTCGGAAATCAAGCAGTTCACCGGGCTGCCCTCGTGGCAAGCGCGCATGAATGAACAGCGCGTCTATGATTTCCTGAATTGGGGGGTCACCGACCACACAGATGAAACCTTATTCCAGGGCGTCTTCCAGCTCAAGGCCGGGCAGGCGCTCGATATTGGCATTGATGAACTGAGCCGCATCTCTTCGGCGACCAACGCCCGGCTGCCGGTCTACGATTGGTATCACTTGGCGGATAAGGGCTTTGATGGCGATCTGAACCAGGCGTCGGAGGGATTCAAGGAGCGCCTGACCGAGGCCGTGCGGTTGCGTTTGCGAGCGGATGTCCCCGTCGGTTCATGCTTGTCGGGCGGACTTGATTCCTCCTCTATCGTCTCCTTGATGAATCAGCTGATGCAGCAGGCCGGCGCCGAGGGGTTGCAGAAAACCTTCTCCGCCTGCTCTTCCGTCAAGCGTTTCGACGAGCGGGATTACATCAGCGAGGTGGTCGGTAAGACTGGCGTGGAGGCGCACTACACCTTCCCCGAGATGAGCGAGCTGTTCGACATTTGCGAAGAGGTAACCTGGCACCAGGATGAGCCGTTTGGGTCCACTAGCATTTTTGCGCAATGGAAGGTGTTTCAGCTGGCCGCGGAGACCGGGGTAAAAGTGATGCTTGACGGCCAGGGCGCCGATGAGCAACTGGCCGGATATCACACCTTCTTTGCTCCTTACTTTGCCGGCCTGTTCAAACAAGGGAAGTGGCTGACCCTGTGGCGGGAAATCCAGGCCAATAAGCGCGTTCACGGTTACTCCGAACTGACCTCGCTGAAACACCTTGCAAACATGCTCTTGCCCGAAGCCATGCGCCAGGCGCTGCGCAAGTTGGGGGGGAAGGCTTCCGCGCATGCCGATTGGCTCAATTGGCAAACGATGAAGATGCAGCCACAGGATCCGTTCGCGAGCCTGGGGGGGAAGACCGATTCGCTCAAGCAGTTTTCCCGCGCCCAACTGACTGCGACCAATCTGCAAATGCTGTTGCACTGGGAGGATCGCGATTCCATGGCGCATTCGATCGAATCCCGGGTTCCCTTCCTGGACTACCGCCTGGTCGAGTATGTGCTTTCCTTGCCCGACGGCTTCAAGTTAGCCGGAGGCGTGACCAAGCGCGTATTACGCGAATCAATGAAGGACATCTTGCCGGAACGGGTTCGTATGCGTATGGACAAGTTGGGTTTTGTTACTCCGGAAGAAATTTGGGTGCGTCATGAGGCTCCCGAGAAGTTTCGGCAGGCTGTGGAAGCGGCCATCAATGCATCGAAAGGCATTCTGAACAGTAAGGCGCTAGCGCTATTCGACGACATTGTGTCGGGTGCGCGTCCCTTCAATTTTGTCGTGTGGCGCATTGTCAGTTTTGGAATGTGGGTAAAGCAATTTAACGTCGGCAGGGAAAAATGAAGATAGTGACGGTGGTTGGCGCTCGCCCCCAATTCATTAAGGCGGCAGCAGTTTCTCGCGCAATTGCGGCCTTGCCGGGAGCGAAAGAGATTCTCCTGCATACTGGACAGCACTACGACAACAACATGTCGGATATATTTTTCGACGAGCTCGGCATTCCCAGGCCCGACTATCATCTTGGCGTTCACGGCGGTGGGCATGGCCAGATGACCGGCCAAATGCTGATCAAGATCGAAGAGGTTCTGATCAAGGAGGCGCCCGACTGGGTGCTGGTCTACGGCGATACCAATTCAACCTTGGCTGGCGCGTTGGCCGCATCCAAGTTGCATATTCCGATCGCGCACGTCGAGGCCGGGCTGCGCTCCTTCAATCGGCGCATGCCGGAAGAAGTCAACCGTGTATTGACGGACCATATTTCGACGCTGCTCTTCGCGCCGACCGATAGCGCCGTGAAGAATCTCGCGCAAGAGGGCGTTAGTCAGCTCGCCGTGCGCCGCGTAGGCGACGTGATGTTTGATGCGGCCTTGTATTACGGTCGCGTGGCAGAAGCCTCCAGCACCATCTTGCAAGCGACTGGGCTGCAGGCAGGACTCTATGCCCTGGCCACCATCCATCGCTCCGAGAACACCGACGACCCACAGCGTTTACGGCAGATCATTGAATGCCTCAATCATGCCGCGGGGCATTTGGATGTCGTACTGCCCTTGCACCCGCGCACCAGGGCGGCGATGGAACGCCTCGATGGCGGCGGCCGCCTGTCGGATCGCATCAGCGTGATCGACCCTGTGGGTTACCTCGACATGGTGATGCTGGAGAAGCATGCCCGCGTGATCGTGACCGACTCCGGTGGCGTGCAGAAGGAAGCGTATTTCCATCGGGTGCCGTGCATTACCCTGCGCGATGAAACGGAATGGGTTGAGTTGGTTGACTGCCAATGGAACACCCTGGTGGGAACAGACGCCAAGCAATTCAAGGCTGGTTTCGAGTTTGCCTGCGATGACAGCCGACGCCCGCAATGGATTGCCAATCTTTACGGTGACGGCAGCTCCGCCGCGGAAATCGCGCGCCAGCTCAACGCCGGCACTGACCGCCCTTGAACCTTTGACGGCTGTCCGCGCTTGTGGCCGCATCCCATTGGAAATAATGCGTATGAAAATATTAGAACGCCTGCTGGCTCCTGCGAAATTCGAATATCTCTGGCTGGTTCCTTTGATTGGCATGCTGACGATCTATGGCGCGGGAAGCGTCATCGGCTTGCTGGTGTTTCATGATGAAGCCGCGTTGACTTTGCTCGGCATCTTGGTGCTAGGCGCGCTTGTTTATATACTCGGCTATCTGGCGATTGGCCGCAGAATATCGCTGGACTTCTTGTCGGCTTGGCGCGGCAGGGTGGGCGTGAATACGAATGTCGTGATTGGCGTCATCGTGGCGCTCTACTTCCTGATGATCGCCTATTCAGCATTCACGGCCCCTAAACTCGCTTTGTTCGAAGCGCTGCGCGGCGCCAATGCGTCAGATATTTCTATCGCCCGTCAAATGCTTTTCATCACCAGGACCGGACCGGAGAAGATCCTGGTTTACCTGAATGCCTTCCTCAGCTCGGTTTTCTTGCCGTATGCGATCGCCACGTCGTACCTCGACAAGAAAAAATATCGGCACATCTTGCTGTTTGCCTTCGTGCTTAGCCTGACACTTTCCTTGGAGAAGGCGCTGGTGATCAAGGCCTTCCTGCCTTTGGTCATCCTGGCAATCAATCGATGGATGCCGCGTCGCTCCGGCGTCATTTTTGGCGCCCTCATGGTGGCCATCGTGATGTCGATGACCTCTCTTTCCAAAATGGGTAATGTGGGCGATGGCGTGGCTGAACGAGGGGCGCTGTCGCGTACTTTCGATCAAACCAAGGCGGGGCGTGTTCCTGGCGCGGAATCCAAGATGTTGGGCTTTGTCCTTGCTGAAGTGGCAAAGCTGGGCGAGAAGATTGAGCCGCTCAAGAACCGCTTCGCATTGGTCGATTCCGGCTCTTTGTCCGGTTATCTCGTCAACCGCATTTTGTGGATTCCCTACGTCACGGCTTACGACTGGATCTTATATTTCAATCGAGAACTGGATTCGGAGTACCTGACCGGCCGCACCAGTCTGGTGGTGAGCTTCTTGACCGGGCAGCAGAAATTCAATATGAGCGGAGAGGTATTTGCCGCGGAGTATGGAAGTGACGGGACCCTCAATACAGGATCCTCAAACACCATCTTCCTGGTCGACATGTTTGTCAACTTTGGCTGGATCGGGGTAATTGGTGTCGCCTTCGTGGTGATGCTGATGTCGCGCTTTTTTGAACGGATCGGCGATCCCGCAGCGACTGCTTGTTATTATTATTTCATCTATCAGTTGATGATCGGCTCGTTTTTCGGGGTGATGTTCAGCGACGGGGTTGCCGCATTCTTGTTACTGGTTTGTTTCGTAAGGCCGAAGCGGTAAATGACAGTGCAACGGTTTGATCGGTAATTAGCCGGAATATGGTGATTGTTTTTCCTGTTCTCTATAAAATCTCGCTTTTTGCGCGGATTTGAGTGCGCCCAGGCGGCATGATGCCGGAGCAGACTGTATAGCGGAGTTTTTCTGAAAATCGTATTCATTGTTCATTACTTTCCTCCCCTTAACAGCGCTGGCGCCAGAAGGGTGGAGTCGTTCGCCCGGCATTTGGTCGACAAGGGACATGATGTATCTGTCGTGACGACGTGCAAGACGGCACGCGACGGCCGGTTGACGGAAGGCACGCCGGACGGGGTTCGTCTGTTCGAACTCGACAATCGTGGTCGGCTTGGCGCCTCCGCGCGCAGCTCCAGTCCGGTAGCCAGCGTGCAAGGGCGCTCGGCCGGGGGGATGCGGCTGTTGAAGATCAAGCGCATGGTCGATCGTTTTTTGGGGCAACTGCTAGATCATCGCTTGTTGTTTGCCGCCCAGTTTGCCTCGCCTTTCCTTGCAAAAGAAGTCAAGAGTGCATTGAGCGAAGCCGATATCGTGGTGTCGAGCAGTCCACCGTGGATCACCCACCTCGCCGGCTGGATTGCGAAGAAACGCTATGGGGTGCGCTGGCTGGCCGACTATCGGGATCAGTTCAGCGGCAATCACATTCAGATCGGAAGCGCCTTCTCGCGGCCGCTGGAGCGCTGGATCGATCGTGGGCTGCTGCGTAGCGCAGATTGCGTGTCCGTGATTTCCGGGCCGATGAAAACCTACTACGAGCAGTTTCATGGACGTGTCGAGTGCATCGAGAACGGCTATGACGAGAAGGCGTTTGCTCGTATTGAACAGGTGGTGGTGGACAAGCCGGCATCCGGGGTGCCCAAAACCGCATTCGTGATCCGATACGCCGGCTCCATTTCAGCTGACCGCATTCCTCACGCATTGCTGCAGGCGATAGTCCAGGCCAATCGTGGGGAGGGGGCGCCTTTTCATGTGGAGTTTTGCGGCGAGTCGGGCCTGTTGCGCTCGATGATGCCAAAGACCTTCCCTGAAGCGCAGCCATTTGTTCGCTTTGTTCCCCAATTGGGCTACAGCGAAGCCCTGGCGGCGATGCTGGAAGCCGACCTGCTCTATTTCGTTGAGACTTCGGATACCTCGTCTCTCAGCGCCCGCGGTGTGCTGACCACCAAGCTGTTCGAATATCTCGCCGCCAAGAAACCGGTCATTGCAGAAATCAGCGAGGAAGCGCTGGCGGCGCAGTACTTGCGCGCGTCAGGCTTGAATATGGTCATTTCTGTCAAGAGCGACGAAATCCATGACGCCCTTATTCGTTATCGCAGCGGGGGGCAGGTACTTGCCCCGGACGACGCTTTTATTCACTCCTTGTCTCGGGCGGTCAAGGCGCAAGCCATGGAAGATCTGCTCGGTCAACTGTATACGGAAGGGGCTCGGACTGTCGTGCGTTCATAAAAAGAGCGTAGTCGGTTCCGGATAAGGAATTGTGCGAATTCTGGTGATTAGTCAATATTTCTGGCCGGAAAGCTTTCGTATCAACGAGCTGGTGCAATCCCTCGTCGCCAAAGGCGTCGAAGTGGATGTGTTGACTGGGAAGCCCAACTATCCGCAGGGCGTGATCTACGAGGGGTACAAGGTCTGGGGAGTGGATCGGAGCAATTGGCAGGGCGCGACCATCTGGCGCATTCCCTTGTTTCCCCGAGGGAACAAGAGCGGATTGCGGCTGGTGCTGAATTACCTGTCCTTTGTGGCGTCGGGCCTGCTGATTGCACCTTGGCTGCTGCGCAAGAGGCGCTATGACGCCATCTTTGTGTTCGGGCTTTCCCCTATCCTGCAGGCCTTGCCGGCGTTGTTCGTCAGCGCCCTGAAAAAGACGAAGCTTGTGCTGTGGGTGCAAGATCTGTGGCCGCAGAGCCTATCGGCCACGGGGTATGTCACCAATGCCCGCGTGCTCAGCGCCGTGGCAGCGGTCGTGCGGTTCATCTATCGACGTAGTGATCTTGTCCTGGTGCAGTCGAAGGCGTTTGAAGCCCACGTGCACGCGCTGGCGCCGGAAGCCCGGGTGCGTTATTACCCGAATTCAGGGGATGCCAGATTTGCCGCGGCGACCGAGCCGGTGGCGCGGCATTGGGACTATCCGTTTTCGGTTACATTTGCCGGAAACGTCGGCGCGGCTCAAAATGTCCCGGTGATCGTAGAAGCAGCAACGCTGCTGCGCGAGCATGCGCATATCCATGTTGTCGTTATCGGGGACGGCAGCCAGTGGCAATGGGTGAAAGCCGAAACCGAGCGCCGAGGGCTGACAAACGTGCATTTGCTGGGGCATAAGCCTTATGCCGACATGCCGGATTTCCTCTATAGCTCGTCGGCGCTCCTGGTCACGCTGAGGGATGATCCAATTTTCAATGCGACCATCCCGAGCAAGATTCAGGCGTATCTGGCAGCTGGACGCCCCATCATCGCCTGCTTGAACGGTGAGGGAGGGCGTATCCTGGATGAGGCTGGCGCTGGCGTCGTCGTGCCCGCCAATGACGCTTTGGCCCTCGCCGATGCTATATTGGCTTTGTCGAAGGCGAGCGACGCGTCGCTGAAACAGATGGGGCACAAGGGGCGTGAATATTTCCACGCAAATTTCGACCATGAGCAACTGGTCGACACGCTCATCGGTTATTTCGAACGTGAATCAAGCAAAGACTGAAAAAATGAAGATATTGGTTCTGGGTGCTGGCGGCATGCTGGGCAGCGCCATGTTTTCCCTTTTGGGCGGGGGTAACGACTTCGATGTATGGGGAACGTTGCGCGACAACCGCAAGCTCGAGAGCTTCGATCAGCATAGCCATAGCAAGCTGGTCAGTGATTTCGACGTGCAGGATATCGAATCGGTGCGCGGGTTGCTGGCCCGTCTTAAACCTGATGTGGTCATCAACTGCATCGGGGTGATCAAGCAATTGGCGGCCGCCAACGACGCACTGGTGTCGATCGCCATCAACGCGCTGCTTCCGCATCAGTTGGCGGAGCTCTGCGCGGAAGCCGGGGCGCGCCTGGTGCATTTCAGTACGGATTGCGTTTTCTCTGGAAAAAAGGGACGTTACAGCGAATCCGATTTTCCCGATGCGAATGACCTGTATGGTCGCTCCAAGTTCCTCGGTGAGGTCGCTTATCCTCACGCGATCACGCTGCGCACATCCATCATCGGTCACGAGCTGGGTAGCAGTCACAGCCTCGTGGACTGGTTTCTGGCGCAGAAGGGGACGTGCAAGGGATTTACGCATGCGTTCTTTTCGGGACTTCCCAGCGTGGAGCATGCGCGTATCGTCCGCGATGCGATTCTGCCCAACCCGCAGCTTTCGGGTCTGTATCAGGTCGCGGCCGCACCCATTTCGAAGTATGACCTGCTTACGTTGGTCGCCAAGCAATATGGCGTCTCCACGCAGATCGAACCAAGCGACGCGCTGAAGATTGACCGCTCCCTGGATGGCGGCCGCTTCAATGCCGATTTCGGATACGTCCCGCCGGACTGGCCGACGCTCGTCGAACAGATGCATCAACAATTTCAAGACAGGAATGCAGGCAATGTTCCAAGATAAAGTCCTCATGATCACCGGTGGTACCGGCTCGTTCGGCAACGCCGTCCTGAAACGCTTTTTGTCCACCGATGTGCGTGAAATCCGTATCTTCAGCCGCGACGAGAAGAAACAGGAAGAAATGCGCATCAAGCTGAACAATAACAAACTGAAGTTCTACATCGGCGATATTCGTGATTACCAGAGCGTCGCCCAAGCGATGAAGGGCGTGGATTACGTGTTTCATGCCGCGGCGCTCAAGCAAGTGCCATCGTGCGAGTTCTATCCGATGGAAGCGGTGCGCACCAATGTGCTGGGCGCCGAAAACGTCATGCTTGCGGCGATTGCTAATGAGGTCAAGCGCGTTATTGTGCTCAGCACCGACAAGGCGGTTTACCCCATCAACGCCATGGGCGTCTCCAAGGCCATGATGGAAAAGCTGATGGTCGCCAAAGCACGTATGCAAAACGAAGGCGAGACCGTCTTTTGCGCCACGCGCTACGGCAACGTGATGGCATCGCGCGGTTCGGTGATCCCGCTGTTCGTTTCCCAACTGAAGTCCAACATGCCGTTAACCATTACCGATCCGAACATGACGCGTTTCCTCATGTCCCTCGACGATTCGGTCGACTTGGTCCTGCATGCTTTCGAGCACGGCAAGCAAGGCGATATCTTTGTCCAAAAGGCTCCTGCGTCGACGGTCGAGGATCTTGCGCAGGCCCTGCACCAGATGTTCCCCAGCAAGAGCGAAATCCGCATGATCGGGACGCGTCACGGCGAGAAATTATTCGAGACCCTGGTGTCGCGCGAAGAGATGGCCAAGGCGGAGGACCAAGGGGACTACTACCGTATCCCGGCAGATAACCGTGATTTGAACTACGCCAAGTATTTCAGCGACGGAGAAGAAAAGATCGCCGATTTCGAAGACTACACGTCGCATAACACGCAGCGCCTGGGCGTGGCTGAAGTCGTTCAGCTTCTGCGCAAGCTGGACTTCATCCAGGGAGAGCTCAGTGTTTAAGGTAATGACAATCATCGGAACCCGGCCCGAGTTGATCAAGATGAGCCGGGTCATGGCTGTGCTCGACCAGCATACCAAGCACATCCTGGTTCACACCGGCCAGAATTTCGACTACGAGCTGAACCAGATCTTTTTCGACGATCTCGGTATTCGCAAGCCGGATTATTTTCTTGAGGCGGTCGGCGAGAATCCCGCGCAGACCATCGGCAATGTGATTGCCAAGGCCGATGCCGTCATGGAGGCCGAACAGCCGGATGCGCTGCTCCTGTATGGTGACACCAACTCCACGCTGGCGGTGATCGCGGCCAAGCGTCGCAAGATTCCCGTATTCCACATGGAAGCCGGAAACCGTTGTTTCGACCAGCGCGTGCCCGAAGAGCTCAATCGCAAGGTGCTTGATCATCTTTCCGACATCAACATGGTGCTCACCGAGCATGCCCGGCGCTACCTGATCGCCGAAGGCATTCGGCCGGAAACGATCATCAAGACCGGTTCGCACATGCGGGAGGTGATCGATCACTATCGTCCCAAGATTGATGCGTCAGACGTCATTGGCCGCATGAACCTGACCGCTGGGAAATTTTTTGTGGTGAGCGCGCACCGCGAAGAGAATGTCGACTCTCCCGGTGCGTTGAACGATCTTTTGGAAACCCTGGAGGCGTTGCGCGAGAAATACGGCTATCCCATTATTGTTTCCACGCATCCGCGTACGCGCAAGCGGCTCGATGCGATGGAGCGGGCGCACCTTGGGGCGAACATCATCTTTTCCAAGCCGCTCGGGTTTTTCGATTACATGAAACTGCAAATGGAGGCATTCTGCGTATTGTCCGACAGTGGCACAATCACGGAGGAGGCCTCCCTGCTCGGATTACGCGCCATCACGATCCGCAATGCGCACGAACGGCCGGAAGGCATGGATGTCGGCACCCTGATCATGAGCGGCCTCAAACGCGATCGTGTGATCAACGCTATCGATATCGTGACCGCGGGGGAGGACGGCCGGCGCTCTACTCTGGCCGTGGCCGATTATGAGAATCCTTATGTGTCGACCCAGGTCCTGCGTGTGGTGACGAGTTACATCGATTACATCAACCGTGTCGTCTGGTCCAAGGAGTAGTACTTTGCCATTCAATGCCCGACTTTCCTGCGGGGCGCATTTCTACTTTGGCGACGGAGTGGTTTTTCATGTTTGCTAAGCGACTGTTCGATATCGTCTGCGCCTTGCTTCTGGCCGTCGTCCTCTTGATCCCGTTCATCTTGGTCGCGCTGGCCGTGAAGCTGAGTTCGCACGGTCCGGCGCTGTACTGGTCCGAACGGGTGGGGCGTCGCAACAGCACCTTCGGCATGCCTAAATTTCGAACCATGCGGATCGACACACCGGCGGTGGCCACGCACTTGTTGTCCAATCCGGATCAGTATCTGACGCCTATCGGGGGTGTTCTCAGAAAAACCAGTCTCGATGAATTGCCCCAGCTTTGGAGCATCCTGGTCGGCGATATGAGTTTTGTCGGGCCGCGTCCCGCGCTGTTCAACCAGTACGACCTGATTGAGTTGCGTACCCAGGCTGGTGTAGATAGCATATTGCCGGGGTTGACCGGATGGGCGCAAATCAATGGTCGAGACGAATTGTCGATTCCTGAGAAGGTGAAGCTCGACGCTGAATATCTCCGGCGGCGGTCGTTCTTGTTTGACATCCGCATCATGTGGCAGACCTTCATGAAGGTCGTGCGCCGTGACGGTATTTCTCACTGAGCCGGCCATGCTTCGCGCAATCCAAAGCCGGCTGTTGAATCTGTCGCGAGTGGTCAAGCAGAGCATCGTCATGCTGATCGATGTGGCGGCGTCTGTTTTCGCGACCTGGGCCGCATTCTCGCTTCGCCTGGATACGCTTCATTGGCCCATTGGATATCAATGGTATGTCTACGGTCTGGCGCCGCTGATCGCATTGCCTGTGTTTATCCGGCTTGGCTTATACCACGCCATCTTCCGCTACACCGGATTGTCCGCGATGGTTGCCGTGGGCAAGGCGGTGACCCTCTGCGGCGCCTTATTCTTCCTGCTGCTCCTGTTATTGACACTGCCGGACGTTCCCCGTTCGGTCGGTTTGATGCAACCCATCATCCTGCTGATCCTGGTTGGCGCCAGCCGCGTTTTCGCTCGTTTCGGATTGATTCGCATGCTCTCCGCGCGCCGACGTCACAAGCAAGTGCGGATGCTTGTTTATGGCGCGGGAGAAGCGGGGGTGCAGGTCGCCGAAGCGCTGTTGCGCGGGCATGAGTTCGAGATCATCGGTTTTCTGGACGACGATTCTCGCCTGGTCGGTAAAACCATCAACGGCAAACGCATCTATTCATCGCGCAATGTTGCCGAGGTGATCGAACAGCATGCCATCACCGATGTGTTGCTCGCGCTGCCTTCACTGCCGCGTCCACGGCGCAATGAAATCCTGTCCTATCTTCGACAGTTTCAGTTGCATGTGCGCTCACTGCCAGACCTTGCCGATTTGGCCGCTGGCAAGGTGACGGTCTCCGATATCCATGATCTGGACATCAACGATTTGCTGGGACGCGACCCGGTTCCCCCAGATAGTGAATTGCTTCGTCGCAACATTGTCGGGAAGACCGTTATGGTTAGCGGGGCCGGCGGCAGCATCGGCGGGGAGTTGAGCCGGCAGATCCTTGCCGAGCGCCCGGATCGCCTGCTTTTGCTGGATCACAACGAGTTCGGCTTGTACGCCATCCACGAAGATTTGAAGAAGCGCATGGTCGAGATGGCAGGGGAGGTGGTCCTGGTGCCATTACTGGCGAGCATTCGCGATATGGGGCGCCTGCAAGAGATTTTCAGCGTATATCGGCCGCATGCGGTCTACCACGCAGCGGCATATAAACATGTCCCCTTGGTCGAGCACAACGTCGCCGAAGGTACGCGCAACAACGTGTTTGGCACCTTGAACCTTGCCTCGGTGGCGGTGGAGCATGGCGTCGCGAATTTCGTGCTGATCAGCACCGACAAGGCCGTACGCCCGACCAATGTGATGGGGGCCACCAAACGCCTGGCCGAAATGATTCTTCAGGCTTTCAACGAAGAAGCGACTTGCGGCCGCGAGCAATCCCTCGCCTTGGACGAGAGCCGCAAGAAAATTGCATGCAAGACTAAGTTCTCGATGGTTCGCTTTGGCAATGTGCTGGGATCTTCCGGTTCGGTGGTGCCGCTTTTCCGCCAGCAAATCCGGGAGGGTGGGCCAATTACCCTAACCGATGAAGAGGTCACCCGTTATTTCATGACCATCCCGGAAGCGGCTCAGCTCGTGATCCAGGCCGGCGCAATGGCGAAAGGAGGCGACGTTTTTGTGCTGGACATGGGAGCACCCGTCAAGATTTACGATCTTGCCACCCGGATGATCGAACTGTCCGGCCTGTCGGTCTGCAATGAGGCCAATCCTCAAGGGGATATCAGTATCAAGATTACGGGTATGCGGCCTGGGGAAAAGCTGTATGAGGAATTGTTGATCGGCGAAAATCCCCAGCCGACGGCGCATGTCAGGATAATGAAGGCCCACGAGGATTTCCTTGCATGGGACATTCTCAAGCCCTACCTGCAAAAATTGCAAAAAGCCGCCGATTGTAACGACATTGAGGAGGTGCGCCTCCTGATGTCTGAGTTGGTCAGCGGATACCGCTTTGAGAAATCCATCGTCGATTGGGTGCATGTCGCCAACGAAGATGCGGCGTCAGAGGAATATTTTAGGAATTCGACTGTCGAACGTC
Organism: Herbaspirillum sp. WKF16; assembly: GCF_028993615.1. Classification (NCBI taxonomy): domain Bacteria; kingdom Pseudomonadati; phylum Pseudomonadota; class Betaproteobacteria; order Burkholderiales; family Oxalobacteraceae; genus Herbaspirillum; species Herbaspirillum sp. WKF16. The sequence continues at coordinate 488,938 of NZ_CP118632.1, forward strand.
TCCCATCCTGATTTGGAGCGTTTCGTGCAGAGCATCTTCAAAGCCTACGACATCCGCGGCATCATCGACAAAACCCTGGACGGCCGGGTCGCCTACCAGATCGGCCAGGCCTTCGGCGCCGCGGCATTGGCAAAAGGACAAAACAAAGTCGTCATCGGCCGCGATGGCCGCCTCTCCGGCCCCGAACTGGCTGCCGAACTGGCCAAGGGCCTGCAGTCGGTCGGCGTCGACGTGATCGACCTCGGCATGGTGGCCACGCCCATGGTCTACTTCGGCACCAATGTGCTCGATACGCAGTCCGGCATCATGGTCACCGGCAGCCACAATCCGCCGGACTATAACGGCTTCAAGATGGTGCTGGCCGGCGAGGCGATCCACGGCGAGACCATCCAGGCGCTGTACCACGCCATCGTCAAGGGCGATTTCCCCAAGGGCGCAGGCGCCTACGCCACGCATGACATCAAGGACGCCTACATCGCCCGCATGATCGGCGACGTCAAGCTGGCGCGTCCGCTGAAGATCGCGGTCGATTGCGGCAACGGCGTGGCCGGCGCCTTCGCCGGCGAGATCTACCGGGCGCTGGGCTGCGAGGTGACCGAGCTGTTCTGCGAGGTCGACGGCACCTTCCCCAACCACCATCCTGACCCTGCCCACCCGGAAAACCTGCAGGACCTGATCCGCTGCCTGCAGGAGACCGACAACGAGCTGGGCCTGGCCTTCGACGGCGACGGCGACCGCCTGGGGCTGGTCACCAAGGACGGCCAGATCATCTACCCCGACCGCCAGCTGATGCTGTTTGCGGCCGACGTGCTGACCCGCCATCCGGGCCGCGAGATCCTCTACGACGTCAAATGCACGCGCCACCTGGCGCCATGGATCTCGGCGCGCGGCGGCAAGCCCCTGATGTGGAAGACCGGCCACTCGCTGGTCAAGGCCAAGCTGCGCGAGACCGGCGCGCCCCTGGGCGGCGAGATGAGCGGCCACATCTTCTTCAAGGATCGCTGGTTCGGCTTCGACGACGGCCTGTACGCCGGCGTGCGCATGCTGGAGCTGCTGGCGCGCGAAGCGGATCCTTCGGCCGTGCTCAACGCGCTGCCGCAATCGGTCAGCACGCCGGAGCTGCAACTGAAGCTGCAGGAGGGCGAGAACTTCGCTCTGATCGGCAAGCTGCAAAACGACGCGAAGTTTGACGGCGCGCAAGAGATCATCACCATCGACGGCCTGCGCGTGGAGTATGCTGACGGCTTTGGGCTGGCGCGCTCGTCCAACACCACGCCGGTGGTGGTGCTGCGCTTCGAGGCCGAGACGCCGCAGGCGCTCGAGCGCATCCAGGGCGAGTTCCGCAAGGTGATCCTGGCCGCGCGTCCGGACGTGGCATTGCCGTTCTGATCAGGTAAGATGCTGGCCCACGGAACAAAGAAGATACAGTGGGCCAGCCTTGAAAATCCTGATCGTGCGCGTCTCCTCGCTGGGAGACGTCGTCCATAACATGCCGATGGCGGCCGATATCCGCCGCCATTTCCCCGATGCCCGAATCGACTGGGTCGTGGAGGAGGCATACACCAGCCTGGTCCGGCTCAATCCCCACATCCGCAACATCATCCCCATTGCGCTGCGGCGTTGGCGCAAGACCCTCTTCTCGGCCGCCACGCGCGCCGAGATGGCGGCCTTCCGGCGTCAATTGCGCGCCGAGCCTTACGACATCGTGTTCGACACCCAGGGCCTGATGAAGACCAGTGTGGTCATGCGCATGGCGCGCCTGGCGCCGGGCGGCCGTCGGGTGGGCCTGGCCAATGCCACCGAGGGCTCGGGCTACGAACCGCTGTCGCGCATCTTCCATGACCAGAGCATCAAGGTCGGTCGGCGCACGCACGCCGTGATGCGCGCGCGCCTGGTGGCCGCGGATGCTCTTGGCTATCGCCCGGATTGCGCGGCCGACTTCGCGCTGGGCGTGCCCGAACCGCAACGCTTGCCCTGGATGCCGGCGCAGCCTTACGCAGTGTTCTTCCACGGCACCGCGCGCGCAGCCAAGCAGTGGCCGCAGGCGGAATGGATACGGCTGGGACGCTCGCTGTCCGAACGCGGGCTGCCGGTGCTCCTGCCCTGGGGCAGCCCGGCCGAGCAGCAGGCCGCGCAGGCGCTGGCCGCCGGCATCCCCGGCGCCCGCGTGCTGCCGGCGCTGCCGTTGATGGAGGCGGTTGCCCTGGTGCAGCAGGCGCGCCTGGTGGTCGGCCTGGACACCGGCCTGACCCATATCGCCGCGGCGTATTGCAAGCCCACGGTCGAGATCTATTGCGACTCGCCGCGCTGGAAGACCGAGGGCAACTGGTCGCCCAACATCATCAACCTGGGCGACGGCGGCGCCGCGCCGCGCGGCGACGAAGTGCTGGCCGCAGCGCAGCGCTTGCTCGGCTGACAACAGGCGATGCCCGGCGCCATGCGTTGAGGCAGCTCAAGTCCCGTCCTGAAACTCTTCCAGGCCGTCCTGCAGCCGCATGCAGCGGGGGTTTTGACGATCTTTTACAGAACTGCGCAGGTACACGGCCCCGGCGCTTGCGGGCATAATGTCGCCATGGAATCGCAAATCATCGAGATCGCCCTGACAGACTGGCAGGCCGACACTCCCAATCACGACTGGATCGCCGGCCTCGAAGCCGGCAAGGTGCTGTATTTCCCGCGCCTGGGCTTCGAGCTGCTGGCGTCCGAACGCCGCCTGCTCGACCCGTCCGTGCGCAACCCCAAGGCGCGCAACATCAGCCTGGACGCGCGCGGCCACATCAAGGGCGCCGCCGGCGACACCGAGCAGCAGCTGGCGCTGGCCGCCATGATCGGCCGTTTCCGCGGCCAGGCGCTGTCGCTGGTGCACTCGTTGTTCCCCAAGTACCGCGACGCGCTGCGCGTGGCGCCCACCAGCTACCGTCCGATGCAGGTCGAGACGCGCAGCCAGTCGTGGCGCGCCGACGACCGCCGCATGCACGTCGACGCCTTCCCCTCGCGCCCGAACTACGGCGAGCGCATCCTGCGCGTGTTCACCAACGTCAACCCGGACGGCGTGCCGCGCGTCTGGCGCGTGGGCGAGCCCTTCGAGACCGTGGCGCAACGCTTCCTGCCGCGCGCCAAGCCCTATGTGCGCTGGCAGGCCGGCGCGCTCAAGGCGCTGCATGTCACCAAGTCCCTGCGCAGCGAATACGACCATCTGATGCTGCAGCTGCATGACGGCATGAAGGGCGACATGCAATACCAGCAGGATGCGCAACAGGTCACCATGCCGTTTGCCGCCGGTTCGGTCTGGGTATGTTTCTCCGACCAGGCCTCGCACGCGGTGATGTCGGGCCAGTACATGCTGGAGCAGACGCTGCACCTGGCGCCGGAAAAGCAATACGATCCACAAGCCAGCCCGCTGGCCATCCTGACCCGCCTGGCCGGTCATCCGCTGGTCTGAGATGCGCCTGTTGTATTCCCTCTTCTGGTGGATCGCCATGCCGCTGGTGCTGGCGCGCCTGTGGCGCCGCGGCCGCAAGGAGCCCGGCTACCGGCGCCACATCGGCGAACGCCTGGGCTTCTATCCGCGCCTGCCCGATCCGAACACGCGCTTCATCTGGGTCCATGCCGTCTCGGTGGGCGAGACGCGCGCCGCCGAGCCGCTGATCGACGCGCTGCTGCGCGAGTATCCGCAGCATGCCATCCTCTTGACCTGCATGACCGCCACCGGCCGCGCCACCGGCGCCCAGCTGTTCGGCAAGCATGGCGCGCGCGTGGTCCAGAGTTTCCTGCCCTACGACACCGGCTTCATGTGCGGGCGCTTCCTGCGCCGCTTCCGTCCGCTCGCCTGCATCCTGATGGAGACCGAGGTCTGGCCGAACCTGGTGGCGCAATGCAAGCGCCACGGCGTGCCGGTGATGCTGGCCAATGCGCGCCTGTCGGAGCGCTCGCTGCGCCGGGGGCAGCGCTTTGCCTCACTGCTGCGGCCAGCGGCGGAGGCGATCGATATCGTCGGCGCGCAGTCGCAGGCTGACGCGCAGCGCCTGTGCGCATTCGGCGCGCGGCATGTGGACGTCACCGGCAGTTTGAAATTCGATGTGCAGCCGCCGGCCGAGATGGTCGAGCGCGGCCTGGCGTGGAAACGCGCCATCGGCGAGCGCCGCGTGCTGCTGTGCGCCAGCACGCGCGAGGGCGAGGAGCAACTGATCCTGGACGCCTTGGGCAAATTGGGGAAGGTGGACTGGCTGACCGTGATCGTGCCGCGCCATCCGCAGCGCTTCGACGAGGTGGCGGCGCTGGTGCGCGCGCAGGGCCTGTCGATGCGGCGCAGGTCGGAGATGGACGCCGCCTTCGGCGCCGAGGGCATCGACGTGGTGCTGGGCGATTCGATGGGCGAGATGTTCGCCTACTACGCGCTTTGCGATGCCGCCTTCATCGGCGGCAGCCTGCTGCCCCTGGGGGGGCAGAACCTGATCGAGGCGTTTGCGCTGGGCAAGCCGGTGCTGATTGGGCCGCACACGTTCAATTTTGCTCAGATTTCCAAGGACGCTGTTGCAGCAGGGGCGGCCGTGCAGATCAACAACGCCGCTGAACTATGGCAAATCTGGCGCAGCTTGGCTCAGGCTCCGTTAAGGCGCCACCAAATGGGCGACACCGCGCTGCGTTACGCGCAGCATCATCAAGGTGCCACAATTCGTACGCTTGCCCTATTCGGCCGGCTTCAGACTCCGCGACGATAAGCTTCCACCGTTCTGCTTAACGCAACATCGCTGCTGACCGGCGGTATCCAGTCGAGCAAGGCCTGATTCTTTGAGATATCCACCTGCAGTGAGGAGCACAACCGTTGAGCAACGGCGGGCCTGCCTAGAAAACGTGCCGCCAGACGCAGTAATTCCGGTGGTACGGAGAGAAGAGGCGCACGTTTTCCCAATGCCTTGCCAATGCGCCGCAACATCTCAGTGGTGGACATGTCATCGCCATCGCTGGCAAGGAATACTTGACCGGCTGCAGCTGGGTGGTGGATGCATAGGGTGAGTATATCAATCAAGTTGTCTATGGCGACTAGGCTACGGCGATTGTGCGTAACTCCTCCCAAAGGCAAAGGGACGCCCTTGTCGAGCCATCGAATCATGCTGCGAAAATTAGCTTTGACTCCAGGGCCATATACCAACACCGGCCGAATCACGCTGATTTCCATCTCTCCAATTGAGGCCAGGGTCGAAAGCGCTTGTTCTGCTTCAAGCTTAGATACGCCGTAGGCATCGGATGGAGAGGGCGGGTCGTCTGCCCGGAAGGGAGCACCACGTTGACTTTCCTCGCCGTTGACCTTGACTGAACTCAGAAATACAAAACGCTTTACTCCCAAGGTTTGTGCTTGGCGAGCCAGGGCGAGGGTGCCGGCAACATTAACCCGTCGAAATTCAGCCAGTGGATCAGTCGCCTTCTCATGCATGACATGTACGCGGGCTGCGCAGTGAATCACACAATCGACATCTTTGAGCATCGTGCGCCAGTCCCCATCTGGTTCCAGGCCATCCATTTGTGCAAGCTCGAGGTGTTCGGCCGACAACGATATTTGCGACGGATCGCGGGAAGCGGCTCGGACTTCGTAGTCGCCTTGTTCTAGCAAATGCTTCGTCAATGCGCTGCCAATGAAGCCGGAAGCTCCCGTAATCAGTATTCTCATGGTGTCTCCATCTTTCAGGGCGAGAAAGGCGCCACCATACTTTGAGATATTCTCGGCGCTGTTCAGCGTTTCTGACTGACGGAAACGTAAAGAGTTCTTTACGTCTTCATCGCATCTCCTATTGATGAGTTTTCGATGTTGCAAACAAAAAAACTCCCGCAAATGCGGGAGTTTTTTTACGAGATGAACGTATGGATGTGCTTTACTGCGAGACTTGTGAATTCTCGTTGAGCCCACCCCCCAGCGCCTTATAAAGGTCGATGGCATTGTTCAGGCGCAATTGCCTTGCCTGGATCAGCGCCTGCTGCGCCGAGAACAGGTCGCGCTGCGCGTCGAGCTGGTCGAGCGAGGAGGCGATGCCGTTCTTGAAGCGCAGGTCGGTCAGTTTCAGGCGTTCCTGCTGGGCGTTGAGGAAGGCTTCCTGGGCCTTGACCTGGTCGTCCAGGCTGCCGCGGGCGACCAGTGCGTCGGCCACTTCGCGGAAGGCGGTCTGGATGGTCTTCTCGTAGCTCACCACGGCCTTGTTCTTGCGCACTTCGGCCAGGTCCAGGTTGGCGCTGTTGCGGCCGAAGTCGAAGATCGGCAGCGACAGCTGCGGGCCGAAGCTCCAGGCGCCCGAGCCGGAGTCGAACAGGCCGCCCAGCGTGTTGCTGGCGGTGCCGAAGCTGCCGGTCAGGCTGATGCGCGGGAAGAAGGCCGCGCGCGCGGCGCCGATGTTGGCGTTGGCGCCGATCAGGGTCTGCTCGGCCGCGAGGATGTCCGGGCGGTTGGCCAGCAGGTCCGAGGGCAGGCCGGCCGGGATGTCGGTGACGATCTTTTCATCCGACAGCAATTGCGCCGGCGCGAGCTCGCCGACCTTCTTGCCGACCAGCAGCGTCAGGGCGTTCTCGGCCTGGGCGCGCTGGCGCTGCAGCTGCGCCTTGGCCACGCGGGCCGACTCCACCAGGGTTTGCGTGAGGCGGAAGTCCAGCGCCGACGATGCGCCCACGTCCAGGCGCTTTTGCGCCAGCTGGATATCGTCCTCGCGCGACTTCAGCGTCTGCTCGGCCAGCAGCAGTTGCTCGGCATAGGAACGTTCGGCCAGGTAGGCTTGCGCTACCTGCGCCACCAGGCTGATCTGCGCCGACTTGCGCGCCTCCTCGGTGGACAGGTAGCTGGCCAGTGCGGCGTCCTTCAGGCTGCGCACGCGGCCGAAGAAGTCCAGCTCGTAGGCCGGCACGGCCAGGCCCACCTGGTAGCTGTTGCTGATGTAGGGCTGGCCGGTCAGCGACTGGCTGGCCGCCGTGCGGGTACGCGCGGCCGCGCCGGATACGTTCAGGTTGGGCAGCAGGTCGGCGCGGGTGATCTGGTATTGCGCGCGCGCTTCCTCGATGTTCAGGGCGGCGGTGCGCAGGTCGCGGTTGTTCTCCAGCGCCGCCGCGATCAGCGCTTGCAGGCGCTGGTCGGGGAAGAACTGGCGCCAGCCGAGGTTGACGGCCTGCAGTTCTGCGCGGCCTTCGGCGCTGGCCGGATACGAGGTTTCCACCGGCGCTTGCGGGCGCTCATAAGTGGGGACCAGCGAGCAGCCCCCCAATACGCCGGCGACCGCCAGCACCGCGCACAGCTGCGACAGTTTTGGCATCGACAGTTTAGCCATTGTTGTTCTCCACATTGATCTTGGGCGAATGGTCAGCGTCGAACTTGCGTTGACGCTCGCTGCCCTTGAATATCTTGCGCACCACCACGAAGAAGACCGGCACCAGGAACACCGCCAGCACAGTCGCGGTGATCATGCCGCCCATCACGCCGGTGCCGATCGCGCGTTGGCTGGCCGAACCGGCGCCGGAGGCGATGGCCAGCGGCAGCACGCCGAGGATGAAGGCCAGCGAGGTCATGATGATCGGGCGGAAGCGCAGGTGCACCGCTTCCAGCGTCGCTTCGATCAGGCCCATGCCTTGCGCCTGCAGGTCCTTGGCGAACTCGATGATCAGGATCGCGTTCTTGGCCGACAGGCCCACCACCGCGATCATGCCCACCTTGAAGTACACGTCGTTGGGCATGAAGCGCAGCGTCACGCCCAACAGCGCGCCGAGGATACCCAGCGGCACCACCAGCATCACCGCCAGCGGGATCGAGGTGCTTTCATACAGCGCGGCCAGCACCAGGAACACGGCGATCAGCGACAGCGCGTACAGGGCCGGCGCCTGGTTGCCGGAGGTCTTTTCTTCCAGCGACTGGCCGGTCCATTCGAAGCCGAAGCCGTCGGGCAGCTTGGACACGAAACCTTCCATCTCCGCCATTGCCTCGCCGGTGCTGCGGCCGGGCGCCGCGCCGCCGGCGATCTTCATCGCCGGATAACCGTTGTAGCGGATCAGCTGCACCGGGCCGTTGATCCACTTGGCGCTGACGAAGGCCGAGAAGGGCACCATGCCGCCGTTCGAATTGCGGGCGTACAGGCTGGTCAGGTCTTCCGGCTGCAGGCGGCGCTGGGCGTCAGCCTGCACGATCACGCGCTGCTGGCGTCCCTGGTTGGGGAAGTCGTTCACGTACGACGAACCCAGGGCCGTGGAGAGCACGCTGTTGATCGCCGAGAACGGCACGCCCAGGGCGTTGGCCTTGTCGCGGTCGATGTCGAGCTGCAGCTGCGGCGCATCTTCCAGGCCTTCCGGACGCACGCCGGCCAGCACCTTGCTCTGCGAGGCCATGCCCAGGATCTGGTTGCGGGCCTGCACCAGGGCCGCGTGGCCCAGGCCGGCGCGATCCTGCAGGCGGAAGGTGAAGCCGGTGGCGTTGCCCAGTTCAGGGATCGGCGGCGGGTTCAGCGGGAACACGATCGCATCCTTGATCTGCGAGAAGGCGCCGAAGGCCTTGCCGGCGATGGCGTCGGCCGACTGCGCGCCGGTGCGCTCGGACCAGTCCTTGAGCGGCGTAAACACCAGCGCGGCGTTCTGGCCGTTACCCGAGAACGAGAAGCCCAGCACCGCGATGGCGTGCTCGACCGCCGGATCCTTGAGGTAATACTCTTCGATCTTCTTCACCACTTCCACCGTGCGCGCGGTGCTCGCGCCAGGCGGCAGCTGCACGTTGGTGATGATGTAGCCCTGGTCTTCGTTGGGCAGGAAGGAGGCCGGCAGGCGAGCGTACAGCAGGCCCACGCAGACCACGATCAACACATACACGATCATGTAGCGGCCGGCCTTGCCCAGCATGCGGCCGATCAGGCTCTGGTAGCGTCCCGCGGTGGTGTTGAACTTGCGGTTGAACCAGCCGAAGAAGCCCTTCTTCTCATGATGGTGCCCCTTCTCGACCGGCTTCAGGATGGTCGCGCACAGCGCCGGGGTCAGGGTGAAGGCCATCAGCACCGAGAACACCATGGAGGCCACCATCGACAGCGAGAACTGGCGATAGATCGCGCCCACGGCGCCGCCGAAGAAGGCCATCGGGATGAACACCGCGATCAGCACCAGCGTGATGCCGATCAGCGCGCCCGAGATCTGGCCCATGGCCTTGCGCGTGGCGTCGGCCGGCGAGAGGCCTTCCTCGCTCATGATGCGCTCGACGTTTTCCACCACCACGATCGCATCGTCGACCAGGATGCCGATGGCCAGCACCATGCCGAACATGGTCAGCACGTTGATCGAGAAGCCGAACACCAGCAGCGTGGCGAAGGTGCCCAGCAGGGCCACCGGCACCACCACCGTCGGGATGATGGTGTAGCGGATGTTCTGCAGGAACAGGAACATCACCAGGAACACCAGCACGATCGCCTCGATCAGGGTCTTGACCACTTCCTCGATCGAGATCTTCACGAACTTGGAGGTGTCGTAAGGGATGGTGTACTTCACGCCGGCCGGGAAGTACTTGGCCAGCTCTTCCATCTTCTTGTGCACGGCGGTGGCGGTGCCCAGCGCGTTGGCGGTGGGCGAGAGCTGCACGCCGATGAAGGAGGAGGGCTTGCCGTCCAGGCGCCCGGAGGTGTCGTAGGTCTGGCCGCCGACTTCGATGCGGGCCACGTCGCGCATGCGCACGGCCGAACCGTTCGCATTGGCGCGCAGGATGATGTCGCCGAACTGCTCGGGCGTGGTCAGCTGGCCGTTCACCACCACGGTCGCGGCGATCTGCTGCGAGCCGGGACTGGGCAGCGCGCCCAGGGTGCCGCCCGCCACCAGCGCGTTCTGCGCGGTGATGGCCGCGGTCACGTCGGCCGGGGTCAGGTTCAGGCCGATCAGCTTGTTCGGGTCGATCCAGATGCGCATCGCGCGTTCGGTGCCGAACAGCTGCGCCTGGCCCACGCCGGGCACGCGCTTGATTTCGTTGAGGACGTTGCGCGACAGGTAGTCGCCCAGCGCCACCGGATCAAGCTTGCCGTCGGTGGAGGACAGGCCGATGAACAGCAGGAAGTTGGAGCGCGACTTGGTCACCTGCACGCCCTGCTGCGTGACGGCCGCCGGCAGGCGGGCCTCCACGCGCTTCAGGCGGTTCTGCACGTCCACGGCCGCCAGGTCGGGGTTGGTGGCCGGCGAGAAGGTCACGGTGATCTGCACCTGGCCGTTGGCCTGGCTTTGCGACTCCATGTACTGCAGGCCGTCGGCGCCGTTCATTTCCTGTTCGATCAGGCTGGTCACCGAATCGTCCAGGGTCTGCGCGGTCGCGCCCGGATAGGTTGCCGTCACGACGATGGTCGGCGGCGCGATACTGGGGTACTGGGCCACCGGCAAGCCGGTGATCGCCAGTGCCCCGGCCAGCATGATGAAGATGGCCAACACCCACGCGAAAACGGGGCGATCAATAAAAAACTTTCCCATCTGGCAGCCTCTTAGTTAGCTTTCGGTTGGGCGCTCGCAGCTTGCTGGCCCGGTTGGCCTTGCGCGGGAGCGCCCGCGGGATTCTGGTTCCACGCCACAGGCTTGACCGGGGCGCCCGGCTTGACCTTTTGCAGTCCTTCCACGATCACGCGGTCGCCTTCCTTCAAGCCGTCCAGGATCTGCCAGCTGTTGCCGCGCGCGGCGCCGGTCTTGATCGGACGTGGCTCCACCTTGTTCTCGGCGTTGACCACGAACACGGACGAGCCGTTGGGGTCGCGCATCACGGCTTGTTGCGGCACCAGCAGGGCGGCCTCGTCGACCGCCTGTTCGATCTTGGCGCGCACGTAGGTGCCCGGCAGCAGCACGCGCTTGGGGTTGGGGAATTCGGCGCGCAGCGAGACCGAACCGGTGGCTTCATCCACCGTGATGTCGGAGAACAGCAGCTTGCCCTGCAGCGGATAGGCCTGGCCGTTTTCCTGCAGCAGCGTCACCGCCGCCTTGTTGTCGCCCACGCTCTTCAACTGGCCGCTGGCCATGGCCTGCTGCAGCTTCAACAGGTCGGCGCTGGACTGGGTCACGTTGACGTAGACCGGGTCGAGCTGCTGCACCAGCGCCAGCTGGGTGGCGTCGCTGCCCTGGCCGACCAGCGCGCCTTCGGTCACCAGCGCGCGGCCGATGCGGCCGGAGATGGGCGAAGTCACGGTCGCATAGCCCAGGTTCAGGCCGGCGGTCTGCACCGCGGCCTTGCCCGAGGCGACGTCGGCTTCGGCCTGCTTCTGCGCGGCGACGGCGTCGTCGTATTCCTGCTTGGAGACGGCGTTGGCCTCCACCAGCGGCTTGTAGCGCTGCGCCTTGAGCGCGGCCTGGGTCAGGTTGGCCTGGGCGCGCGCCAGCGTGGCCTGGGCGCTGTCGTAGGTGGCCTTATATTGCGCCGGGTCGATCTTGAAGAGGACCTGGCCTTCCTTGACGTCGCTGCCTTCCTTGAAGACGCGCTTTTGCACGATGCCGGCCACGCGGGCGCGCACCTGCGCCACACGGAAGGCCTCGACCCGGCCCGGCAGCTCATTGGTGATGGCGACGCGTTGCGGCGCCACGGTGACGACGGAGACCTCAGACGGCGGCATCGCGCCCGGAGCGGCTGGTTTTTGTCCGCAGGCGGCCAGGGCGGCAGCAACTGCGATTGTCATGGTGAGGCGCGTGAAACGACTGACTGAGCTCATAGATATCTCGCACGAAAGTAAAGTGAGGCCGCCGTGGCGGCAATGAAACGAATTCGATGAAGCGGATGGTGCTGCCTCGTCCGGAGGGCGGAGAGACTGGAAAAACACGTAAAAGCAGTTTGTTGCAGAGCAAAAAAGAAGATGCCTGCTTCCCGGCGGAGGCGGTCGATTTTTTGCGTTTGATTGACGACAGAGACTTGAAGCGGGTGCTATTATACATACATTCATGTATGTATGTATTTATTCGGAAACTCTCACTAATTTAGCAAACTTGTGGAAATCAGCGTAGGTAAATATGAGCGATTCCTTGCATTTAACCGACAAGAGCGCCTCGCCGCCATTTCTGCAGGAGAAAAACCGAGTCGCCGTTGCCGCTTCTGCGTCGATTTGCCGCAGCCCGGGACTTGGATTGCCAGCCATGCCATTGTGCCAAAGCTTGTCTTACGGGAACATGACAGCGCGCACCCGCCCGGCGCGCCGCCGTGGTGTCGCGCATCGGTCGCCGATGTGCGCGCGCAGCATCCGCGGCATGTACCGGGCTTGCGCGGCAAGCCGCGCGGCCGGGCTGCGCGTTTCCTTCCATCATCGGGTATCGCCATGATCCAGATTTCCATCCTTCCGCGCCCGGGCCGCTGACATGGCCCGCTCAACCAAGGAAGAAGCGCTCGAGACGCGCTCCCGCATCCTCGACGCCGCCGAGCAGGTGTTCCACGAGCGCGGCGTCTCGCAGACCTCGCTGGCCGACGTGGCCAAGGCCGCCGACGTCACGCGCGGCGCCATCTACTGGCACTTCAAGAACAAGTCCGACCTGTTCGACGCCATGTGCGAGCGCGTGCGGCTGCCGATGGAAGCGGTGCTGGAAGAGAACGCCAGCCCGCAGCAGGAAGACCCGTTGGGTCAGTTCCTGCGCAGCGGCGTCTACGTGCTGACCCTGGCCGCCACCGACGAGCGCTGCCGCCGGGTGTTCGACATCATCTTCAACAAGTGCGAATTCGCCGATCACGACGACCCGATCCTGGTGCGCCAGCGCGAATGCCATGTCGACGGCATGCTGCGCCTGGAGCAGATCCTCGGCAACGCCATCGCGCGCGGCCAGTTGCCGGCCTCGCTCAACATCCGCGTGGCCTGCCTGATGGCGCACTCCACCTTCAGCGGCCTGCTGACGGACTGGTTCTTCGCGCCCGACAGCTTCGACCTGGTGGCCGACGGCGAGCGCATCCTGGCCGCCTCGCTGCATGCCTTGAAGACGGCCCCATCGCTGCAGAAGGACGCCGACGGCAAGACGCCCTCGGTCTGATCCAGCTTCCCGCTTCCCTCTTCCTTATTGCTGCGGCCCGCCCAGGAGGGCGTTGACCTGCGCCAGGTCGTCCTCGCGCAGCGCGCCGGCCGCGGCCTTGAGCTTCAATCCGTTCATCAGCGTGTCATAGCGCGCTCGGGCCAGGTCGCGCCGCGTCGAGTACAGCTGCTGCTGGGCGTTGAGCACGTCGATATTGATGCGCACGCCGACCTGGTAGCCCAGCTTGTTGGAGTCCAGCGAGGACTGGCTCGACACTTCGGCCGCCTCATACGCCTTCACCTGCGACAAGCCGTTGACCACGCCCAGGTAGGACTGGCGCGCGTTGAGCACCGCCGTGCGGCGCGCGTTCTCCAGATCCGAGCGGGCCTTGTCGGCCAGCGCGATCGCCTCGTCCACCTTGCTGCCGGTGGCGAAGCCTGAGAACAGCGGGATGTTCCACTGCACGCCGACCGAGTTGCTGTAGCCGCGCAGGTTCAGGTAGGGCGAGCGCACGCTGGTCTGGTCGGTAAAGTTGCGCCCGGCAACCAGGTCGACCGTGGGCGCGTGCCCGGCGCGGTTGCGCTTGATCTCGCTTTGCGCGATCTCCAGCGCCACCTGCTGGCCCACCACCGCGTAGTTGTCGGCCTGGGCGCTGGCGATCCAGGTGTCGATCTGCGCCGGCTGCGGCGCCGAGAGCTTCACGCCCGGGCGCAGCACCGACAGCGGCGCGGGCGCCTGGCCGATGATCTGCTGCAGCTTGGAAAGCGCGACCTCCAGGTCGTTCTGCGCGGCGATCTCCTGCGCATTGGCAAGGTCGTAGCGCGCCTGGGCCTCGTTGGTGTCAGTGATGGTGGAGGTGCCGATCTCGAAGTTACGCTTGGCCGAGGCCAGCTGCTCGCTGATGGCGATCTTCTGCGCCGCCAGGAAGGACAGCGCATCCTGCGCCGCCAGCACGTCGAAATACGCCTGCGCGCAGCGCAATATCAGGTCTTGCTGGGCCTGCGCGAACTGCGCTTCGCTGGAGGCTACCGACAGCTTGCCCTGCTTGTAGGTCTCCCAGTTGGCCAGGCGCAAGAGCGGCTGCGTCAGCTGCAGCGCGTAGCTGTTGTTGGTGCTGTCGAAGTTCTGGTCCGAGCGGGTGTAGCTGCCGCCGACGCTGATGGCGGGCAGCAGGCCGGCGCGGCCCTGGGTGTCCTTCTCGCGGCCGGCGGCCAGCGCATAGCGCGCGCTGGTGTAGACCGGGTCGTTGGCCAGCGCCAGCTGGTAGACCTGCAGCAGGTCGGCGGCGCCGGCGGCCGGCGTGGCCAGGGCGGCAAGCAGGGAGACGATCAGGGCGGAACGCATGCGGCGGATTCTCCGGACAAGGCAAGGGGTGGAACAGGCGGCGCGGACGGCGGCAAACGGAACCCGGGCCTGCGCCGCGCTACGCGGCGGCAAGGCGGATGGCGTGAAAGGGAGGGGAAAGTTCGCCGGCGCCGGACTGCCGCCAGGCCCGTCCGCGAGGAACGGGGATGGCGGCATCGGCAACTCAGTAGGTCGGCATGGACGGATCGACCTGGTTGGCCCAGGCGTGCACCCCGCCGGTCAGGTTGATCACCTTGGTGAAGCCCTGGCGTTCGAGGAACGCCGCCACCTGCATGCTGCGTCCGCCATGGTGGCAGATGCAGACCACGGTCTGCTCTTCATCGAGCTCGGAGAAGCGCCCGGGAACCGTGTTCATCGGCACCAGCTGCGAGCCGGCGATGTTGCAGGTTTGGTGTTCCCAGGGTTCGCGCACATCCAGCAGCAGGGGAGTAGGGCGGTCGGGATCGGCGATCCACGCTGCCAGGTCCGGGGCGGTGATGTGCTCCATGAGATATTCCTAGAAAGTGAAGTGGGACGGCGTGGTCGCCGCATGCAGCGGAGTGGCCGCGGTTTCGACGATGTTGACGGTCTCGAAGGCCTGCTCCGAGGTGCGGGTGATGAGCTTGAGCTGCATCACCGGCAGGGAGCCGACGATGGCCAGCAGGCGGCCGCCGATCTTGAGCTGCTTGCCGAAGGCTTCCGGCAGCACCGGCAGCGAACCGGAGATCACGATCACGTCGTATTCGGCAGCCTTGCCGTCGGCGCCGGTCCAGCCCTGCGCGCCGTTGCCCAGCTGCACGTCGACGTTGGCCACGCCGTAGTCCGACAGGTTCTGCTCGGCCAGGCTCTTGAGTTCCGGCGAGATATCGACGGTCGTCACGTGGCGCGCCTTGTGCGCCAGCAACGCCGCCATGTAGCCCGAGCCGGCGCCGATTTCCAGCACCACCTCGTGCTTCTTGACGTTGGCTTCCTGCGCGATGCGGGCCTCGATCTTCGGCGCCAGCATGTTTTCGCCGCCCGGCAGCGGGATCTCGGTGTCGAAGAAGGCCAGGCTGCGGTGCGCGGCGGGAACGAATTCCTCGCGCTTGACGACCGTCAGCAGGTCCAGAATGTCCTGCGCCAGCACGTTCCAGGGGCGGATTTGCTGTTCGATCATGTTGAAACGGGCTTGTTCGATATTCATGGCGGTGGGCTCTAATAGCGACGGAAAACCGCCATTTTATCAAACACCGCCCAGCTAGACAGCTCGTGTAGAGCTGAAAAAACGCCCGGGAAACCCGCCTGTTGCGGGATTTCCCCGTTGCAACAGGGCGCGGCGACCGCGCCGGCCGCTTCAGCCTTCATGCCGCGTCCCCTCGTCGGCCTGGTCCGCGCCCCGGCCGAACCACTTGCGCTTGACCCAGGCGCCCAGGTCGTCCAGGTAGGTATAGGCCACCGGCACCACCACCAGCGTGAGCAGCGAGGAGGTGATGATGCCGCCGATCACCGCCTGGCCCATCGGGGCGCGCTGCTCGGAACCCTCGGCCACGCCGAAGGCCAGCGGCACCATGCCGAACACCATGGCCAGCGTGGTCATCAGGATCGGGCGCAGGCGCACGTGGGCAGCCTCCAGCAGCGCGGCGCCCCGCTCCATGCCTTCGCGGCGCGCCTGGTTGGCGAAGTCCACCAGCAGGATCGCGTTCTTGGTCACCAGGCCCATCAGCATGATGAAGCCGATGATGGAGAACATGTTGAGCGTGGAGCGGAAGAACATCAGCGCCAGGAACACGCCGATCAGCGTCAGCGGCAGCGAGGACATGATCGCGATCGGCTGCAGGAAGCTGGCGAACTGCGAGGCCAGGATCATGTAGATGAACACGATGGCCAGCGCCAGCGCGCCCACCGCGTAGCCGAAGGACTCGTTCATGCTCTTGGTCGAGCCGCCGATCTGGTAGCGGTAGCCCGGCGGCCAGTGGATGTTGTCCAGCATGGTCTTGATCTCGGCGTTGATCTGTCCCGCCGAGCGGCCCTGCGCGTTGGCCGAGAGCTCGACCTCGCGGTTCAGGTCGCGCCGGTTGATCTGGTTGGCGCCCAGCGTGTGCCTGATCTCGGCCACCTGGCGCAGCGGCACCATGCGCGGCGAGCCGTCCGAGTTGGTCAGCGTGCTGGCCAGCATCAGGCGCGAGAGGTCGTCCACGGTGTTGCGGTCCTTCAGCGACAGGCGCACGTTGACGTCGTAATTCTCGTCATCCGGCCCGCGCCAGCTGCTGGCCGCCTCGCCCGCCAGCAGCGGCGAGAGCGCATTGCCCAGCTGCGCCACGCCGATGCCCAGGTCGGAACCGATGTCGCGCCGCGGCTCGATCGAGATGGTGGGCTTTTGCGCCTTCAGGCTGGAGTCGAGGTCGACCACGCCATTCATCCTGCGCATCTGCGCTTCCACCTGCTCGGACAGGCGCGCCAGCTGCTGCAGGTCGGGGCCGAGCAGGCTGAAGCGGATCTGCTTGTTGTCGCCGCCCACGCCGTCCAGCGTGCCCACGTGGGTGATGCTGATGCCGGCCACGCGCGAGAGCTTCTCGCGCAGCAGCGGCGCCATCTGGCCGGTGGTCAGGCTGCGTTGGCTGCGCGGCTTCAGGCGCACGAACACGGTCGCGTAGTTCTTGCCCTGGGCGTTGCCGGTGTTGACCGTGCTGTAGATGTCGGTGATCTCGGGGAACTGGCGCAGCACGGCCTCGACCTGGCGCACCTTGCTCTCGGTCAGCTCCAGCGAGGAGCCGACCGGGGTGAAGAAGGTGACCCCGGTTTCCGAATAGTCCGCCTGCGGCACGAACTCCGAGCCGATCAGGCCGGCGGCCGGCAGCGCCAAGCCGCCGAAGAACGTGGCCAGCGCGATCAGCAATGTCGCCACGCGGTGCCTGAGCGACCAGCGCAGCATTTCCTGGTAGCGCGCCGACAGCCATTGCACCAGGCGGTCGAAGGCATGCAGCACGCGGCCGATGCTCTTGTCGTACCAGCCGGCCTTCCTGCCGTGCTCGCCGTGGGCATCCGGATCGGGCCAGATCGAGGACAGCATCGGGTCCAGCGTGAAGGACACGAACATCGAGATCAGCACCGCCGCGGCCACCGTCACGCCGAACTGGTGGAAGAAGCGGCCGATGATGCCGCCCATGAAGCCCACCGGCAGGAACACCGCGACGATGGAGAAGGTCGTCGCCAGCACCGCCAGGCCGATTTCCTGCGTGCCCTCCAGCGCCGCCATGCGGTGCGACTTGAACTTGCCGTGCACCTTCATGCCGGCATGGCGCACGATGTTCTCCCGTACCACGATGGCGTCGTCGATCAGCAGCCCCACGCACAGCGACAGCGCCATCAGCGTGATCATGTTGATGGTGAAGCCGAACATGTACATGAACAGGAAGGTGCCGATCAGCGCCACCGGCAGCGTCAGGCCGGTGATCACGGTGGAGCGCCAGGAGTTCAGGAACAGGAACACGATGGCCACCGTCAGCAGCGCGCCCTCGATCAGCGTGCGCCGCACGTTCTCGACCCCGGTGCGGATCTGGCGCGAGCCGTCCTTGACGATCTCCAGCGTCACGCCCGGATAGAGCTTCTCGAAGCTGGGCCCCATGTCGGCCATGGCGCGCTTCAAGCCGTCGGCCACGTCGATGGTGTTCTGGCCCTGGGCCTTGAGGATGTCCAGCGCCAGCGTGCGGCGGCCGTTGTAGAGCGCCAGCGTCTCCTGCTCCTCCTGGCCGTCGACCACGTTGGCGACCTGCTCCAGCGTCACCGGCTGGCCGCCGCGGCGCGCCACGATGATGCGCCTGAAGTCTTCCGGATTCTTCAGCCGGCCCTGCACCTGCACCGTCTTTTCCGCGTCCAGCGTGCGGATGGCGCCGGTGGGCAGCTCCTGGTTCTCGTTCCTGACGGCATCGATGATCTGGTTCACGCCTACGCCCAGCGCTTCCATCTCGGCCGGCTTGACGTAGATGTTGACCTCGCGCTTGACGCCGCCCACCAGCGTCACCGAGCCCACGCCGCGCACGTTTTCCAGGCGCTTCTTGATGACCTGGTCGGCGATGGTGGTCAGCTCGCGCAAGGTGCGCGGCTTGGCGCCGGGCGCGTTGGAAACCGAGATCGAGAAGATCGGCTGGTCGGCCGGGTCGAAGCGGGTGATGCGCGGCTCATCCACCTCCTTGCGGAACGCCGCCTTCACCAGCGCGACCTTCTCGCGCACGTCCTGCGCGGCCAGCGCCGGGTCGACGGTCAGGTCGAACTGCACGATCACCACCGACAGGCCTTCGTAGGAGTGCGACATCAGCGTATCGATGCCGTTGATGGTGTTGACCGACTCCTCGATCTTGCGGGTGACGTCGGACTCGACGTTCTCGGGCGAGGCGCCGGGGTAGCTGGTCTGCACCACCACCACCGGGAAGGTGATGTCGGGGAACTGGTCGACCCGCATGCGCTGGTAGGAGAACAGGCCCAGCACCACGAAGGCCATCATCATCATGGTGGCCAGGACCGGGTTGCCGATCGAGATGCGCGTGAACCACATCGTTCAACGTCCCTGTGGCTGGGTGGAGGGATTGGCGGGCGGCGCCGGCGGGGCGATGCCTGCTTGCGCCGCCTGCGCCGGGATGGCGGCCGACGTCGTCGGCGCCGCGCCGCCCGGCTGCAGCACGCGCACCGGCGTGCCGTCGCGCATGATGCCCAGGTTGGCGCGGACGATCTGCGCGCCCGCGGCCAGGCCGCTGACGATCTCGACCGCGTTGCCGTCCCCGGCGCGGCCCTGCATGCCGGTCACCACCGGCCGGCGCGCCAGCGCGCCGTTCTCGATGGCGTAGACGTAGGCGTTGCCGTCCTCGACCTGGATCGCGGTGGCCGGCGCCGACAGCGCCTGCGCCTTTTTCTCCAGCGTCAGGCTGGCGTCGGCGAACATGCCGGCGCGCAAGAGACCCTGCGGATTGTCCACCCGCACATAGACCATGATCGAGCGCGACCCCGACTGCGTGGCCGGATTGATGCGCGCCACGCGGCCCGCCACCTTTTGCGGCAGGCCCTCCACCGCCACCTGCACCTCCTGGCCGACCTGCACCTTGAGGATGTCGTTGGTCGGCACCGGCGCCTCCAGCTCCATCTGCGACAGGTCGACCACGTCCAGCAGCTTGCCGTCGACCGCCACCTTCTCGCCCGGCTGCACGTTGCGCGCGCTGATCAGGCCGTTCATGGGCGTGCGCACCACGGTATCGGACAAGGCCTTGCGGGCCACCTCCAGCGCGCCGCGCGCGGAGTCGACGTTGGCGCGGGCGATATCGAACTGGCTGGCGGCGGTATCGAAGGCGTTGCGCGAGATGAAGCCGCGGTCCAGCAGCGTCTGGTTGTTGTTGCGGGTCTGGGTGGCAATGTCCAGCTGGCCTTGCGAGGCCACCAGCGCGCCGCGCGCCTGGTCGACCTTGGCCTGGTAATCGGCGGCGTCGATACGGGCCAGCACCTGGCCTTCCTTGACCGCTTCGCCCTCGCGCACCAGCACCTGCTGCACCTCGCCGGCCACGCGCGCCTTCACCGAGGCCTGGTTGAGCGCGCGCAGCGCGCCCGACAGCGGCAGCACCTGGCGCAGCTCGCCGCTGCCCACGGTGTACAGGTCGCCGGGCAGGAACTCCATGGCGCTGGGGGCGGCCGAGGCCGCCGCCGCGGTTTTCGCCGCATCCGGCGCGCCGCGTTTTTTCAGCAGCATCGCTGCCGCCACCAGCAGCACCACCGCCAGCAAGGTCCACCGCAGCCAGCGGCGTTTGAGGAAGGAAAGCGTCATTCGGATAGTCCCGGGGGTTGTGCCTGCTGACGTTTGCGCAGGCTTTTTATTGTGAGCGGCGTTCAGGCCTTGAGGCCGTTGATGCACAGGTCGATCAGGCTGGCCAGGTAGGCTTGCGGGTCGATGCGGGTGATCGAGCAGGGGCCGAAGGACTGGTCCCACAGCATCAGCATCACCACCGGCGCCACGATCACCTTCTTCATGGCCTCGGCGTCGACCGCGCGGAATTCGCCGCGCGCCATGCCGCGCTCGAGCATGCGCACGATCATGGCGTCGCTGCGCACGATCACTTCGTCGTGATAGAAGCGCGCCAGCTCGGGGAAATTGCCCGATTCCGCCACCATCAGCTTGGAAATGCCGTTCAGCCCGGAGCGCGAGGCCGTCTCCCACCAGCCCGTGATCAGTTCGCGCAGCAGCTCGGCGCTGGCGCCGGCATAGCCGTCCACCATGGCCTCGGCTTCATCGAGCAGCGGCAGCATGTTGGCGCGCACGACCGACTTGAACAGGCCTTCCTTGTTCTCGAAATACAGGTACAGCGTGCCCTTGGATACCCCGGCGCGGGCGGCCACGTCTTCCAGGCGCGTGGCCGCATAGCCGCGTTCGACGAACAGCTGCAGCGCCGCCGCCAGCAATTCCTGCGGGCGATCCTGCTTGCGGCGTTCCCAGCGGGGTTCTTTGGCGGCTTCGGACATGGAGGGCAAGGCGCGGCGGCCGGCCTGTTTTCATATCGAAAAAAGACGAGCTTGACGCTAAATTACCGAGGAGTCAGCAATGTAAGTGGCAAAGTCCAAGCCGTCAAGGAGGCGGCGCAAGCGAAGGCGTAAGCGAATGTAAAGCCGCCGCCGGCGACGGCTCCGCTACAATAGCGGGCCGCGGCTGCCCGCCCGCCGGGTTGACGATTTGCTATCCCGACCCGCTATCCCGATCCGCCATTCCATGAACTGCCGACCCCAGTGCGGCGCCTGCTGCACGGCGCCTTCCATCACCAGCCCGATTCCCGGCATGCCCGACGGCAAGCCGGCCGGCGTGCCCTGCGTGCAACTGGACGAGTCGATGCGCTGCCGCATCTTCGGCCGTCCCGAGCGCCCGGCCTTCTGCGGCGGCCTGCAACCCTCGGCCGAGATGTGCGGCGCCAGCGCCGCGGCCGCGATGTTCTGGCTGGGCGAGCTGGAGGCGGCGACGGCGCCGGCTGCCTGAGCCGCCCTGCCGATTCACGTCAGGGGAAGATCTCTGCCAGCCGTTCGCTCGGCCGCACCAGCATCGTGCCCTTGGGCGCCACCACGATGGGCCGGTTGATCAGGATGGGATGCGCCATCATGGCGTCGAGCAATTGTTCGTCGCTCACCGAGGGCGCGTCCAGGCCCAGCTCCTTGAACAGCGCTTCCTTGGTGCGCACCACCTCGCGCACCGGCACGCCCATGGCGGCGATCAGCTTTTCCAGCGTGGCGCGGTCGGGCGGCGTTTTCAGGTATTCGATCACCACGGGCTCGGCGCCGCCGTCGCGCAGGGCTTGCAGCACGTTGCGCGAGGTGCCGCACCGGGGATTGTGGTAGATGGTGATGTCGCTCATGCAAGTCCTTTCTGGCGGCGCGGGTGGCCATGGAAAGGCGACATGTTAACGCCGGTAAGCGGATATCGCAGGGCGACGGCTCGCGTATTGTAAAATTTCGGTTTGTTGCGGCGCACCTTCCTGAGCAAGCGCGGTCAAACCGCCGGTTTTTGATTTCCCCCGCCACGTTTTCCCGTTCAACTCCACAAAAGAAGCCACCCAGCCACCGTATGGATACCATCCTCGCGCTCAAGGCGCTCATCATGGGCGTCGTCGAAGGCCTGACCGAATTCCTGCCCATCTCCTCCACCGGCCACCTGATCCTGGCCAACAGCCTGCTGCAGTTCACCGGCCCCACTTTCTCCAAGGAAAAAGCCGACGTCTTCGAGATCGTGATCCAGGCCGGCGCCATCCTGGCCGTGTGCTGGGAATTCCGCGCCCGCATCGCCGCCGTGCTGACCGGCCTGTTCACCGACCGCCGCGCGCAGCGCCTGGTGATCAACCTGATCATCGCCTTCCTGCCGGCGGCCATCCTCGGCTTCCTGTTCAGCCGCAGGATCAAGGAGGTGCTGTTCAACCCGGTCGCGGTGGCCGTCGCCTTCATCGTCGGCGGCCTGATCATCCTGTGGGTGGAGCGTCGCAACAAGGACCGCATGAGCATGGCCTCGGCGCGCATCGAGACGGTCGACGACATGACGCCGCTGGACGCGCTCAAGGTCGGCATCGCCCAGGCCTTTGCGCTGATCCCCGGCACCAGCCGCTCGGGCGCGACCATCATCGGCGGCATGATGTTCGGCCTGTCGCGCAAGGCGGCTACCGAGTTCTCGTTCTTCCTGGCCATCCCGACCCTGTTCGCGGCCACCATCTATTCGCTCTACAAGGAGCGCGCGCTGCTGTCGGCGGCCGACGTGCCGCTGTTCACGGTGGGCACCGTGGCCGCCTTCGTCTCGGCCTTCCTGTGCGTGCGCTGGCTGCTGCGCTACATCAGCTCGCATGACTTCACCGTGTTCGCCTGGTACCGCATCGTGTTCGGTATCGTGGTGCTGGTCACGGCCTACACCGGCACCGTGGTCTGGATGGAATAAGCCCGCGCCCGGCGCTTGCGCGCTACACTGCCGTACCCGCCGGACGCCTCGATGCGTCCGGCGTCACTTATAACCTTCGCCAATCCCTTCCAGAGAACATCCACATGGCCAATGTCTGCAGCGCCGGCCTCGATATCGGCTTCGCCTCCCTGAGCTACGCGCAGATCGGTTTCCTGGGCATCGTCCAGGGCATCACCGAGCTGCTGCCCATTTCCTCCACCGCCCATATGCGCGTGGTGCCGGCCTTCCTCGGCTGGCACGATCCCGGTTCGGCCTTTTCCGCGGCCATGCAGCTGGCGGCGCTGGCGGCGGTGATCAGTTACTTCCGGCGCGACGTCGCCGCGGTCACCGGCGGCAGCGTGGCGGCCTGGCGCCGGCGCGATTTCGACGATCCGATGTTCAAGCTGGCCGTGGCCATCATCCTGGCCACGATTCCCATCGGCATCGCCGGCCTGGCGCTGTCGCACGTGTTGAACGCCTGCGGCTCGCCGCTGCGCAGCCTGACCGTGATCGGCTGGTCTTGCATCGCCATGGCCATCTTGCTGGCGATTTCCGAGCTGGTGTGCCGTCATCGCCGCAGCGTCGACCAGATGCGCCTGCGCGACGCCCTGATCGTCGGCCTGGCGCAGGTCGGCGCGCTCATCCCCGGCGTCTCGCGTTCGGGCTCGACGCTGACGGCCGCGCTGTTCCTGAATTTCCGCCGCGAGGAGGCCGCCCGCTTCTCCTTCCTGCTGGGCTTGCCGGCCATCGCGCTGGCCGGCCTGAAGGAACTGGCCGTGCTGCTGCACGCCCACATCCCGCTGGAGGCCTGGGGCGTGCTGCTGTTCGGGCTCGCCGTGGCGAGCGTGTCGGCGTTTGCCGCGATCTGGGGCCTGATGAAATTCCTTGAGAGGTTTTCGACCTGGCCCTTCATCGTTTATCGAGCCGCGCTGGGCGCTTTCCTGCTTTTCGCTGTGGCCCGCGGTTGGCTGCAATAAAATAGCGTCTTTGCTCCACCTACCGGCACCGCTCCCCATCCATGGTTGACTTCGACTCCCTGCCCGCCGCAGCCACGCTGCAAGACCGCGCCCTGCACGTGCTGGAGACGGTGTTCGGCTATTCGTCCTTCCGCGGCCACCAGGGCGAGATCGTCCAGCAGGTGGCCGGCGGCGGCGACGCGCTGGTGCTCATGCCCACCGGCGGCGGCAAGTCGCTGTGCTACCAGGTGCCGGCGCTGCTGCGCGAGGGCACCGGGGTGGTGGTCTCGCCGCTGATCGCCCTCATGCAGGACCAGGTCGACGCGCTGGCCGAGGTCGGCGTGCGCGCCGCCTTCCTCAATTCCACCCAGAGCTTCGACGAGGCGCTCAACATCGAGCGCCGCCTGCGCCAGGGCGACCTCGACCTGCTCTACGTCGCGCCCGAGCGGCTGATGACGCCGCGCTGCCTGGACCTGTTGGAGGCCTCGCGCATCGCCCTGTTCGCCATCGACGAGGCGCACTGCGTCTCGCAGTGGGGGCATGACTTCCGTCCCGAATACATCAAGCTGTCGGTGCTTCACGAGCGCTTCCCTCAGGTGCCGCGCATCGCGCTGACCGCCACCGCCGACGCCCAGACGCGCGAGGAGATCATCCATCGCCTGCAGCTGGAAGAGGCGCAGCAGTTCGTCTCTTCCTTCGACCGGCCCAACATCCGCTACCAGATCGTCGAGAAGGCCAACGGCCGCAAGCAGCTGCTGGACTTCATCAAGAGCGAACACCCGGACGACGCCGGCATCGTCTATTGCCTCTCGCGCAAGAAGGTGGAAGAGACCGCCGAGTTCCTGCGCGGCGAGGGCATCAATGCGCTGGCCTATCACGCCGGCATGGACTACGCGCTGCGCACCGCCAACCAGGCGCGCTTCCTGCGCGAAGACAAGATCGTGATGGTCGCCACCATCGCCTTCGGCATGGGCATCGACAAGCCGGACGTGCGCTTCGTCTGCCACCTGGACCTGCCCAAGAGCGTGGAAGGCTACTACCAGGAAACCGGCCGCGCCGGCCGCGACGGCCAGCCCGCCGACGCCTGGATGGCCTACGGCCTGCAGGACGTGGTGCAGCAGCGCCGCATGATCGACGAGTCGGAAGCCGACGACAGCTTCAAGCGCGTGCAGGGCGGCAAGCTCGACGCCATGCTCGGCCTGTG
The DNA here is from genome assembly GCF_028993615.1 of Herbaspirillum sp. WKF16. Lineage (NCBI taxonomy): Bacteria > Pseudomonadati > Pseudomonadota > Betaproteobacteria > Burkholderiales > Oxalobacteraceae > Herbaspirillum > Herbaspirillum sp. WKF16. The sequence continues at coordinate 513,809 of NZ_CP118632.1, forward strand.
CGAAACCCTGCATTGCCGCCGCGTGCGCCTGCTCAACTACTTCGGCCAGGAAGCCAGCCCCTGCGGCAATTGCGATACCTGCATGGCGCCGCCGGTTTCCTTCGACGCCACCGTCGAGGTGCAGAAACTGCTCTCGACCGTCTACCGCGTCGAGCAGCGCTTCGCGCCCGGTCATGTGATCGAGGTGCTGCGCGGCATCGACGGCGAGCGCGTCAAGCAATGGCGCCACGACCAGCTCTCGGTGTTCGGCATCGGCAGCGAGCGCGGCGAGGCCGAGTGGCGCGCCATCCTGCGCCAGGTGATCGCGCTGGGCCTGCTCACGGTGGATGCCGAGAACTACAGCGCCTTGAAACTTACCGAGGCCGCGCGCCCGGTGCTGCGCGGCGAGCAGCAGGTGCAGCTGCGCCAGTACCAGAAGCCGGTCAAGGCCAAGCGCAGTTCGCAGCGCTCCACCTTCGTCGAGACCGACCTCTCGCCGCAAGAGCAGGAGCTCTTCGAGAAGCTGCGTTGGTGGCGCGTGGAAACCGCGCGCGAGCACAACGTGCCGGCCTACGTCATCTTCCACGACGCCACCATGCGCGAGATCGCCAAGGCGCGGCCGCAGTCGCTGGACGACCTGCGCCACGTCAACGGCGTCGGCGAGAAGAAGCTCGACACCTACGGCGCGCAGATTATCGCCCTCATTGCGGGCGCCGAGGAAGCCCCGGCCTGAGGCCTCCGGCCACCCGCACGCGCCGGCGTCCCAGGAGGCGCCCCAATCCCCGCGATCGCCACGATCCGGGCGCCTTTCCCTGCCTGCGCCTAGCGAAATTTTTTGGGTTTTGACCAACGTCTCTTCGTCCCGCCGCTTGCCGGGGCGAAGAGGCGTTCATCATGTGGCGACCATTCTCGGGGGACACATGAAACTCAACGACTTCAAGATAGGCTTGCGCCTGGGCATGCTGGCGGCCCTGCTGCTGGCCATTACGGCGTTCATCGGCATGCGCAGCTGGATGGTGCTCGATGAGATCTACAGCCAGGGCGAACAGGCGATGCGCCAGGGCGCGCTGGTCGAACAGTCGGTCGACGCGGCGCGCGGCGCCCAGGTGCAGTTCAAGATCCAGGTCCAGGAATGGAAGAACATCCTGCTGCGCGGCGGGGATCCCGAGGCCTTCATCAAATACCGCCAGGCCCTGATCGACGAGAGCGCCGCCACCCAGGCGTCGCTGAAAAGGCTGGAGAAGCTCATGCCGCAGATCGGCATGGATGGCGCCGCCGCCCACAAGGCGCAGGCGGCCCATGCCGAGCTGCTGGCCCGGTACCTCGATGCGCTCAAGGCCCACGCGCCGGTCGACCCGTCCTCGGTCGGCCGCATCGACCGGCAGGTCAAGGGCGTGGATCGCCTGCCCACCAAAATGATCGACGACATCGTCGCCGCCGTGCTGGCGCACGGGCAGGCCGTGCGCGCCGCAGCCGCCGCCGACACCCTTTCCTCCTACCGCCGTGAACGGGCCTGGCTGATCGCGGCGATCGCGCTGTCGCTGCTGGCGGGCGCGGGCATCACCTGGTGGCAGGTGCGCAGCATCGTGCTGCCGCTGGAGGCGGCGGTCAAGGTGGCGCGCATGGTGGCCGCCGGCGACCTGCGCGCGGGACTGGCGGTGTCCGGCCGGGACGAGACCGCCAACCTGCTGCACTCACTGAAGGCGATGAACGGCAACCTGGCCAACATCGTCGCCGAGGTGCGGCACGGCACCGTTGCCATCACGGCGGCCGCCACCGAGATCGCCGGTGGCAACCGCGACCTGTCCGAGCGTACCGAGGAACAGGCCGGCTTCCTGGAAGAGACAGCGGCCTCGATGGAGCAGATTACCTCCACCGTGCGCAAGAACGCCGACAACGCGCATCACGCCAACCAGCTGGCCGGGGAAGCCTCGGGCGTGGCGGTGCGGGGCGGCGAGATGGTCGGCGCGGTGGTGCAGACCATGCAGGCCATCGAGGAGAGTTCGCACAAGATCGTCCACATCATCGGCGTGATCGACGGGATCGCCTTCCAGACCAACATCCTGGCCCTGAACGCCGCAGTGGAAGCCGCCCGCGCCGGCGAACAGGGGCGCGGCTTCGCGGTGGTCGCCTCGGAAGTGCGCAGCCTGGCGCAACGCAGCGCCACCGCCGCCAAGGAAATCAAGGAGTTGATCAACGACTCGGTGGGCAAGATCAGCACCGGCACCTCGCTGGTCGGCGGCGCCGGCGACACCATGCAGGAAATCGTCGCGGCGATCCGGAAGGTTGCCGCCATCATGGATGAGATCACCAACGCCAACCGCGAACAAAGCGCCGGCATCGACGAGGTCAACCAGGCGCTGATCAGGATGGACGGCGTGACCCAGCAAAACGCCGCGCTGGTCGAGCAGGCCGCCGCGGCGGCCGAGAGCATGCAGGACCAGGCGGAGGCCTTGCAGCGGGCGGTGGCGGTGTTCAAGCTCGGGGAGGAATCGGCGGCGCCAATGCAAAAACGGCATGTCCCGCAAGGACATGCCGTTTCGCATGCGGGCAGCCTGCCCGGATCGCCGTAGTCAGGCGGCCCGGCTCAGGCTGCCTTCTCGAACACCAGGTCCCACACGCCGTGTCCCAGCCGCAGGCCGCGGTTCTCGAACTTGGTGGTAGGGCGGTAATCCGGACGCGGCGCGTAGCCGGACGGGTCGGTCGAGGTGTTCTTCAGCGTCGGCTCCGCGCCCAGCACTTCCAGCATCTGGATGGCGTAGTCTTCCCAGTCGGTGGCGCAGTGGAGGTAGCCGCCCACGGCCAGGCGCGAGCTGAGCAGCTGCACCAGCGGGCCCTGGATCAGGCGGCGCTTGTTGTGGCGCGCCTTGTGCCACGGATCCGGGAAGAACACGTGCACGCCGGCCAGCGCGCCCGGCGCGATCATGTTGTTGAGCACTTCCACGGCATCGTGCTGGATGATGCGCACGTTCTCCAGCTTGCTCTCGTCCACCAGCTTCAGGTAACTGCCCACGCCGGGCGTGTGCACTTCCACGCCGATGAAATTCTTCTCTGGCATCAGCGCCGAGATCTTGGCGCTGGTCTCGCCCATGCCGAAGCCGATCTCCAGCACCACCGGCGCGGCGCGGCCGAAGGCGGCGGCCAGGTCGAGCTGCTCCTTGGCGTAAGGCAACAGGAACTTCGGCCCCAGTTCTTCCAGGGCGCGGCCCTGGGCATTGGAAACGCGCCCCGTGCGCGTGACGAAGCTGCGGATGCGGCGCTCGCTCGGATCGTAGAAAAGCGGCTTGCCGGATTTGTTCTCGGACATGGGAGTACTCGTGGATCGATAAGGCGGAAATGAAGCGGCAGTGCGGCCGGACTGGGTGGCCGCGTCTGCGGTGGAGCGGGTGAAGGGGATCGAACCCTCGTCTTAAGCTTGGGAAGCTCCTGCTCTACCATTGAGCTACACCCGCGTGAGGGGCGTATTTTACGCGGGTTTGGCGGCAGCCGGCAAAACCGGCGCGGCGTGGCAGGCATGGCGCATACCGGCTGCGGGCGCCGGTGGCGGCATTGAAGGCGGCCCAGCGCCGCGGCAGTGCCCTCCAGCCCGTCCCGTCCAAATGGCCGCCACCGTCGCGCCAGCCATTAAAATAGCGCTTTGCCAAACCGGACCGCTGCCATTCCTCCCCTCTTCATATCCGACGACGAAGTCGAACTGACTGCCATCCGCGCGCAAGGCGCGGGCGGGCAGAACGTCAACAAGGTATCGAGCGCCATCCACCTGCGCTTCGATATCCGCGCCTCGTCCTTGCCGGACGAAGTGAAGCAGCGGCTGCTGGCCTTGCAGGACCAGCGCATCAGCAAGGAGGGAGTGGTGGTGATCAAGGCCCAGGCGCACCGCAGCCAGGAGAAGAACAAGGCCGATGCCTTGCAGCGCCTGCACGAAATGCTGGCGCTGGTGGCCAGGGTGCCGGTGCTGCGCCGGCCGACGCGGCCCACCCGCAGCTCTCAGCGCAAGCGGTTGCAGAGCAAGACGCAGCGCGGCGAGATCAAATCGATGCGCGGGAAAGTCCGCGACTGAGCCTCATGAGCGATGGCGTCCCGGCCTGGCGCCGGGATTTTTTTCGTCTATCGGCGGCGCGCCCTGAGCACGTGCTTTTCGTTCAGCTCGTTGGGCGACAGGCAACCCAGCAAGGCGAGGTTGCGATGCATTTCGTCGGCGAGGATGTCGATGGCGTGCCGCACGCCGGCTTCGCCCGCGACTGCCGCGGCGTAGAGGAAGGGACGTCCCACGAAGACGAAGTCGGCGCCCAGCGCCATGGCCTTGAGGACGTCGGAGCCGCGTCGCACGCCGCCGTCCAGCATCACCGGCACCTGGCCCGCCTGCGAGCGCACTTCCGGCAGCGCGTTCAGCGCGCTCATGGCGCCGTCCAGCTGGCGTCCTCCGTGGTTGGAGACGATGATGCCGTCGGCCCCTTCAAGCACCGCGCGGGCGGCGTCTTCGCCCGACAGTATGCCCTTGACGATCAGCTTGCCTGGCCATTGCTTGCGGATCTGCGCCAGGTGGGTCCAGTTCAGGTGGTCGCGCGCGGTGAAGTCCCGTTCGATATTGCGCGCGATGATGGGCGCGCCGCGTTCGGCGAAGCTGTTCTCGAAATGCGGCATCCCGTGATTGAGCAGGGTGCGCAGCATCGTCCCGCACAGCCATCGCGGCCGCGTTATTCCATCGAAAGCCAGCCGGAGCGAAGGTTTCAGCGGAGTGGAAAAACCGGCGCGGATGGTGTTCTCGCGGTTGCCGAGCACCGCGGTGTCGATCGACAGCACCAGCGTGGAAAAGCCGGCGCGGCCGATCCGCCCGATGAGCGCGGAGATGCGCTCGGCGTTGCCGGGAAGGTAGGCCTGGAACCAGCTTCCGGGCGCTTGCGCGGCAACCGACTCCATGGGGATCAACGACGAGCCGCTCATGATCATCGGTATCCCCGCCGCGCGGGCGGCGCGCGCCAGGACGATGTCGCCGCGATAGCACATCATCGCGCTGATGCCCATGGGAGCGATGCCGAAGGGCGCCTTGAACGGCATGCCGAGAAGTTCGGTGGCGAGGCTGCGGCGGGACACGTCGACCAGGTAGTTCGGCCGGAACTCCCAATCGCCGAACCCCTCGATGTTGGCGCGGTGCGAGGCGCCCGTTTCGGTCGTCGATGCGATGTAGCCGAACAGCGGCTTGGGCAGGATCTTTTGCGCCGCCGCCTCGAAGTCGTTGAGCGCCAGGATGGGGCGCAGGATCCTCGGGGTTCCCTTGCCGATGCTGCGATATACCGGCGCAGCCGTCGTCTTCGCCGGCGCCGCTTGCGCTTCTGGCTGCTTGCTCATTGCTCTCCTCGTTCGATATGGGCGCATTCTAGCAGGCCACTGGCGGCCGGGATTCAACGGGGTTGAGTCCTCGTCTTACCTCGAAGCCTGCGCCGGTATAGCTGCCCGGACAGGGCGTTTCTGCTCGCCGCCGATCTGCGGCGCCAGCAATTTGCGCAACTCCGCGGATGCATGGTCGGCCAGGAACTGGCCGCCATATTCGCTCAGGTGACCGGGGTCGAAATACAGGATGCGCGGGCCGTCGATGACCTTGCACCCCTGCGCGTCGCACAAGTAGGGGTAGGGGTCGAACACCGACACGTCATGACGCGCCAGGATGGGCAGAAGGCGATCGCGATAACGATGGTCCATCGCGTCGGCCTTGGCGCGGGGCAGGTTGCAGAAGTCCGCTTCCGACAGGCGCACGGCGCGCAGCACGCAGGATTTGGGGCTGGCGCCGTTGGGTGGCGACAGCAGCACGACGACCCGCTTGCCGCGCTGGCGGTAGTGGACAATCGTCTGTTCCAGGGCTTCTGTCGGATCTATTTCGCTTGGGAGGAAGTAACCCGGCCAGTTGGCCGCGATGACGACGGTCTTGATCGATGGGGTGCGATCGGCAAATTCTGCGATGCGGGCGCTGATGTCGCGGCAGTAATCGCTCCCGTAGCCGAGCAGGGACGGACAGGCGCCGCGCGCGAATTGCCGGAACACCAGCGAGGGTTCGCGGCCGGCGTCGTACAGGCGCGCCAGCATGGGGGCGTAGGCTCCGGAGAAACTGTCGCCGATCAGCAGCAGTTCCGGCGGCCGGGACGCTTCCACGGAAGGGCTGCACCAGTCGCGCGCATGGGGCGCGCCGGCAATTGCTTCGCAGGATGGGTGAGGCAGCTCGAAACGGTTCATGACAGCTACTTCGCGCACCTGGTCGTTGAACAGCGCGACCTGCCCGAGATTGCGGAATTCCATGCCATTGCGTTTGACGACGTAGTAGCCCAGCGCGCCGGTCAGCATCATCAGCAAGGCCAGCACTCCTGTCAGCCAGCGATTCCGGTGGCGCAGGCGGATCGGCCTCTCCAGCAGGCGATAGGTCAGCCACGCCAGCAGCGCGCTGAGCGCAACCACTGCCAGCCGCACCTTGGCCGACGGCGTGGCGCCGGTGGCCAGCCGGGCGAAGGTCAGCAGCGGCCAGTGCCACAGATAGAGCGGGTAACTGATGATGCCTACCCAGACCATGGTCCGATGCGAAAGCAGGACGCGGTTCAGGCGCGCCCGGGGACCGGCCGCCAGCATCAGCGCGGCGCCGGCTACCGGTAGGATCGCCCACCAGCCCGGGAAGGCGTCCTCCTTCGTGATGAGGGCGATGCCGATCGCCATCAGCAGCAGGCCGCCGGCCGACGCCAGGTCGGCGCGATCGGGCCCGAGGGCTGGGCGGCGCCGGGAGCGATAGGCCAGCAGGGCGCCTGCGCCCAGTTCCCAGAAGCGCGACATTGGCAGGTAGAAGGCGGCGACGGCATCGCCATGCACGGAGGCGATGTTCCATGCGAACGATGCAACCAGGACCAGCAGCAGGGCAATCAGCACGCCATGGCGGCGTCGCCACGCGGCCCACAACAGCAAGGGCCAGAACAGGTAGAACTGTTCTTCCACGCCCAGGGACCACAGATGGAGCAGCGGCTTGCTGTCCGCCGAGGCGTCGAAATAACCTGCTTCGCTCCAAAGGACGATATTGGAGACGAAACCGGCACCGCCCAGCATGTGCTTGCCAAGCTCCCGGTATTCCTCCGGCAGCAGGATGAACCAGCCGGCCACGAAGCAGGCCAGCATCACCAGCAACAAGGCGGGGAAAATGCGGCGAATCCTTCGCGCATAGAAATCGGCGATGCTGAAGCGGCCGTCCTGCAATGAGTCGAGCAGGATCCCGCTGATCAGGAAGCCGGAAATGACAAAGAAGATGTCGACGCCGACGAAGCCGCCCGGAAGCCATTCCGGGAAGGCGTGGAATATCACTACTGCAAGCACCGCGATGGCGCGCAGGCCATCGATGTCGGGGCGGTAGCCGCTGTGGACAGGAGGAGGCGAGGCCGCTGCCTTGGGTTGGCTGAAAAGCATGAATGCGCTGTGGCAATAAAAGTCGCACATTCTATTATGACTCCGGGAACACGGCGCTTTTATGTGCGTTGCCGGTGTTTCTCGCGTCGTATTGCCGAAGAGCGCAGGGGCCGTTCAGGTGCCGGAATTCAGTCGAACCCGCGCACCCGCTCCTTGTCCATGCGCGGCAGCTGCCAATGGAAGCGGATCGCCAGCAGGCGCACCGAGAAGCCGAGCAGCAGCGAACTCAGGGTGGCGATGCGCGGGTCGATGTCCAGGTGCAGGATGCCGACGTACATGGCGCCGGTCAGCAGCGAGACGCTGGCGTAGATTTCACGGCGCAGGACCAGCGGGATCTCGTTGCACAGCACGTCGCGCAGCAAGCCTCCGAAGACGCCCGTGACCATGCCCAGGATCACCACGATGGCGGGATGGAAGACGCCGGCATCGAAAGCGATATTGCAGCCGATGATGGTGAAGGCCACCAGGCCCAGCGCGTCGACCACCAGGAAGGCCGACTTGAAGTGATGCAGCGCGCGCGCCGCGACGGCGGCGGCGATGGCGGCGCAGATGGTGAAGGCGAGGTATTCGGGGTGGGCGACCCAGCCCAGCGGATAGTGGCCGATCAGGATGTCGCGCACGGTGCCGCCGCCCAGCGCCGCCACGGTTCCGATCAGGCAGACGCCGAAGATGTCCATGTCCTTGCGGATGCCCATGAGCGCGCCGGACACGGCCTCGGCGCAGATGGCGAGCAGGTAGATGGTGTGCAGCAGCATGGCAATTCTCCGTCGTATCGGTACATCCGCATGGCGCGGAGACGGGAATTGTAACGGCAAGCGGCGCTGCCGCCGCTTGCCGCGGCAGCCTCAGGCCGAAGTGTCGATGATGTTGCCGATCTTCTTGATGCCGGAAGAGACGCTGTCGGCCACCGAATCGGCGGCGGAAGAGACGGCGTTCACGGTGGCGTCGTAGGCGCCGCCGATCTCGTCGCCGACGTCTTGCACCACGGTCTTGATCGGTTGCACGACGGTGTTGTAGAAGCTGCTGTTGCCCGAGGAAACGGATGACACGCTCATGTTGGACTCCTTTGCCTTGATGGTTGGGATCCCCCATCCGCCGGTCGCGCGGACGGATGGAGGCGCGTCTTCATCATAGCAAGCGAGGCGTCAGCGAAACGGCGTCCAGCCGCGGCAATCCGGTAAAGATGTGCAATTCAATGTAAAGGCGCGGCGCTCACCGGTGCGCCAGTTCCAGCGGTCGCGCAGTCTGCCACGCCGCCGGCGGCGCGGCCTGGAGCTGGGCATGGTGGGCAGGAACGGCGGCGCCTTCCCCGCCGGTCTTGAAGACCGATACCGCCTGGCTCAGCCGGCCGGCCTGCTCGCGCAGGTTCTCCGCGGCGGCCGCAGCCTGCTCCACCAGCGCGGCGTTTTGTTGCGTGGTCTCGTCGATGTTGTTGATGGCCTGGTTCAACTGGTCGATGCCGCCGCTCTGTTCCCGGCTGGCGACGGTGATCTCGGCCATGGTGACGGCCATGCCGCGCACCGCGCTGCCGATCTCCTCCATCGTCTGCGCCGTCTCGCGCACCAGCTGGTTGCCGCTTTCCACCTTGACGCGCGAGTCGTCGATGAGCGTCTTGATGTCCTTGGCCGCCGTCGCCGAGCGCTGCGCCAGCGTGCGCACCTCGGCCGCCACCACCGCGAAGCCGCGCCCCTGTTCGCCGGCGCGCGCGGCTTCCACCGCCGCGTTCAGCGCCAGGATGTTGGTCTGGAACGAGATGCCGTCGATCAGGCCGATGATGTCGACGATCTTGTGCGAAGCGCTGTCGATGTCTTCCATCGTGACGCCCATGCGCTGCACCGAGGCGCTGGCGCGCTGCGCGATCTCGGAGGCGTTGTTGGCCTGGCGGTCCGCGTTGGCCGCCGAGTCGGCATTTTGGCGCACGGTGGCGGCGAACTGCTCGACGCTGGAGGCGGTCTCCTCCAGGCTGGATGCCTGGGATTCGGTGCGTCCGGAGAGATCGAGGTTGCCGTTGGCGATCTCCCGGGTGGAGACCGCCATCGACTCCACGTTGCGCCGCACGTCGCCGATGATGGAGCGCAGGTTGACGTTGAGCTGTTGCAGCGCCTGCAGCAGCAGGCCCATGTCGCCGTGCCGGCCGCCGGCCACTTCCAGGTTCAGGTCGCCGCCGGCCAGGCCATGCACTGCGGCGATCGCCTCCTTCAACGGCGCCACGATGCTGGCGTGGAGCATGAGCCAGGATCCCAGCAGCAGCGCCGCGCCCAGCGCGGTGCCGCCCCATACCATGGCGGGGTTGCCGCCGGCGGTCATCACCGCATTGCCGGCCACCGCGCCGCCGGCGACGACCATCAGCGTGAGCAGGCCCATGATCAGGCCCAGGCGACGCGCGATGGGCAGCTCGCGCAGGTTCTGCAGCCAGCCGGCGGGGCCGGAGCGCACCGCGGCGCCGCGCCGGATGCGCAGCCCGCGCGCCTGGCCCAGGCTGAAGCGGCGGTATACCGTGTCGGCCGCCTGCACCTGCTCGCGCGAGGGGCGCGTGCGCACCGACATGTAGCCCACGGTGCGGCCGTTCTCGCGCACCGGCGTGACGTTGGCCTGCACCCAGTAGAAGTCGCCGTTCTTGCAGCGGTTCTTGACCAGGCCGTTCCACGGCAGCCCAACCTTGAGCGTGCTCCACATGTCGGCGAAGGCCTCGCGCGGCATGTCGGGGTGGCGCACGATGTTCTGCGGCGCGCCCAGCAACTCGGCTTCGTCGAAGCCGCTGATCTCGATGAAGTAAGGATTGATGTAGGTGATGTTGCCCTGGAGGTCGGTCTTGGAGACGATGGACTTGCCGTCTTCGAGCAGGCGTTCATTGGTGGTGACCGGCAGATTCTTGCGCATGCAATTTTCCCCTTGCCTGGAAATACGGGAGTCCTTTCCCCAGGAGTCCCGGCGATTCATTGTGGTCGCTGCGTCGCCTGTGCCGACGGCGCAGCCCTGCAACATCTAACTGGCGCTACAGCGTGCTGGAACTGGGTACGTCGGTGAAACGGGGGATGAATAATGCCTGTCGGTAATTCTGGTCCAGCGCGGGCGCGGCCTCGGCTGGTTTTCGTTATATGGCGCGGGCAAGCTATTGTTGAAAGAAATTCTTTTTTTTGCAAGCCACAATGGCGCGGCAGTGCGATATTTCAGTGAACAGTTTGAAAAGCAGGCATTACAAACTTGGGTAATTAACGATTACGCGCTGCCGCAAGGAATTGCATTGCCTCGCGGAAAACATCCGCGCGCGGTCTTACTGCTGCGGCTGGAGCTGGAACAGCAAGCCCTGCGGCACGATCTCCACCGACAGCAGCTGGTCGGCCACCGCCTCGCTCATGCGCTGGCCGGGGTTGTTCAACGCGATGCCGGTCAGCCGCGTGATCAGGGGCAGCAGCTTTTCCTGGGCCTTGGGGATGAAGCTGCGCGCGGCGCTGTCGGCGCAGATCAGGAATTCGTCGCGCGCCGCCGGCGAGCGGTCGGTCAGCAGCACGCCCACTGCGCGCAGTTCGCCTTTCTTGTTGAGCGTGCCCAGGAGCGCGGTCTGCGAGGGGCCGACCTTGGTCTCCAGCACGTATTCATACTGGCCCGGATGCAGGCGCGCGGGATCGAGCCGGTACAGGTTGGCCATGTGGTCGGGCTGCTCGACCTGCATGTCGGCCAGCACTTCAGGCAGCCTCTCGTTGAAGCGCCGCGCGAACTCCTTGGGCGTCACGCCCAGCGTGGTTTCGGCGGCGGCGTGTTCGGCCAGTTCGCGGTCGACCGAGCGGTCGCAGGCGGCCAGCAAGGCGCACAGCGAGAGCGCGGCGCTGATGAAAAGGGTACGGAAGGCAGGTGTCATGGCGGTTCGCAACGGTCGCGGGGATCGCCGTATTGTGCATCAAGGGCCCGGTTTGTGGCCTGTTCCAAATCAAGGATTGCGCATGTCGGCCGCCGCGGCCGCCTCCCGCGCGCCCTGGGCGATGGTGATACAGTGTGCGCTTCGCCACAGCCAGCCCGCCTGACGCCGCCATGACAGCCCCGCAGCAACCCGCCTCCGACCTGACCGAATTGCGCGACATCATCCGTCGTTTTTCCGGCGAACGCGACTGGCTCCGTTTCCATACGCCCAAGAACCTGGCCATGGCGCTGTCGGTGGAGGCGGCCGAACTGATGGAGCATTTCCAGTGGCTGCCCACCGGCGCCGACCACGAACTGGACGACGCCGCGCGCGAGGGCATCCGCCATGAGATGGCCGACGTGCTGGTCTACCTGATCCAGCTGGCCGACCATACCGGCGTCGACCTGCGCGACGCGGTGCTGGAGAAGATGGAACTGAACCGGCGCAAGTACCCGGTGGAGCTGGCGCGCGGCAGTTCGCGCAAATACACGGCCTATGCGGACCGTCAGGACAACGGGAACGATCCGGATGGCGGCTGATGCCGCGCCGATGACACGCGCCGCCCACCTCCGATAAAAAAACGCCAACGCCATCCCGCCGGGAGATCCGCCTTGAACAACTGGAACGACGGTTACGTCTTCGACATCGCCTATACCTACGGTTACTACCCCGGCATGAACCCGGCGCGGCTGCCGCTGGCCTTTGCCTTCCACGGGCTGCAGGCGCCGGCGGTGCAAACCGCCTGCGAGCTGGGTTTCGGCCAGGGCGTCTCGACCAATTTCCACGCCGCGGCCTCCGGCACGCGCTGGTGGGGCAACGACTTCAATCCGCTGCAGGCCGCCTTTGCCCGCGAGCTGGCCGATGCCAGCGGCAGCGGCGCCCAGATGGAGGATTCCACCTTCTCGCGCTTCTGCCGCCGCGACGACCTGCCCGATTTCGATTTCATCGCCCTGCATGGCGTGTGGAGTTGGGTCTCGCAGGAGAACCGCGACATCATCTTCGACTTCATCGACCGCAAGCTCAAGCCCGGCGGCGTGCTCTACATCAGCTACAACACCCAGCCCGGCTGGTCGGCCTTCATGCCGCTGCGCGACCTGATGGTGCAGCACACCCAGCAGGCCGGCAATGAGGAGCAGGGCATGCCCACCGAGGCGCGTATCGATGCCGCGCTGGAGTTCGCCGCGCGCATGTTCGAGGCCGACCCGGTGTATGCCCAGGCCAATCCCTTCATGCGCGACCGCCTCAAGATCCTGCAGCAGCAGGGTCGCAGCTACCTGGCGCATGAGTATTTCAACCGCGACTGGCACGCCGAATCCTTCGCCGACATGCATCGGCGGCTGTCGCGGGCCGGCCTGCAGTTCGCCTGCCCGGCCAACTACGCCGACCATCTCGACATGGCCAACCTGACGCCGGCGCAGCGCCAGTTGATGCAAGGCGTGAGCGATCCGGTGATGCAGCAGAGTGTGCGCGACTTCATGGTCAACCAGCAATTCCGGCGCGATTACTGGGTGCGCGGCGGCCAGCCGCTGGACGACCGCCAGCGCGTGCAATCGCTGGCGCTGCAAAGCATCGTGCTGCTGGCCGAGCCGGACAAGGTGCCGCTGACCATCCAGAACGTGGCCTCCGAGATCACGCTCAACCGCCTGATCTACGAACCCATCCTGCAGGCGCTGTCCGACTACCAGCCGCATACCCTGGTGGACCTGGCCGCATCGCTGGCGCATCGCAACCTCAACCTGTCGCAGGTGCTCGACTCGGCGGTGATGCTGATCGGCACCGGCCATGCCGCGCCGTTGCCGCCGGAGACCGACGCCGCCGCGCGCGAGCAGGCGGCGCGCCGCAGCGAGGCGCTCAACCTGCACCTGCTGCGCAAGGCCGCCGCGGCCGCGCCGGCCGAGGCCGACGGCGGCGTCGATCACCTGTGCAGCCCGGTGACCGGCGGCGGCGTGCGGGTCGATCGCATCGAGCAGCTGTTCCTGCTGGCGCGGCGCGAATGCGGCGACGATGTCGAGGCCTGGCCGGCGCATGCGTGGCGGCACATCGCGGCGCAAGGCAAGAAACTGGTGCGCGACGGCGTGCGGCTGGAGGGCGAGCAGGAGAACCTGGCCGAGCTGGCGACCCAGGCGCGGCTGTTCGAACGCACCCGGCTGCCGCTGCTGCGCGCGCTGCGGGTGGCGTGAAGCCGGAGCTGCGGGCGCGCCTGGCGCGTGGATAAAACGTCACACCGGCGCGCACTGTTGAGGACGGTGTTTGCGCCCACCTGCATGAGCCTGTAGCATTTCGCGTGGCCGGACTTCTCCGGCCCGTCGCTGGCAGGCGCAGGAGAGGGGGCGCCCCGGCGCGGATGACGGAAGCGGCGCATGGTCCGGTTCGTCCGAAGCCGAAAACAATCCCCGATTATTGCCGTATCTCGCGCCATCGCAGGGCCGCCGCCCGGCGTAGCCTGCTCGATGGTCGCAACCACCAAGGAAACTTTCCGACAGGAAAGCCAGCATCTGCATATGCCTCGTTTAAATCTGGAACTCAAAACCCGCCTCGCCCTGGCCGTCGTGGCCGCCGTGGTCGTCACCGCGGTCGTGGTCACCGCCATCTCGCTGTTCGTCATCCGGCGCGACATGCGCGAGGAACTGGGCGAGCAGCAGTTCACCGCCCTGAAGCTGACCGCCGCCGCGCTGGACGCCGGCTTCGAGGATCGCCGCATCGCGCTGCGGTTGCTGGGCGAAGGCATCCCGGACGGCATCCGCCACAATCCGGCGCTGATGCAGCGCTATCTTGAGCAGCACATGTCGCTCAACGCGCAGTTCTTCAATGTGTCCGTGGCGGAGGCCGGCGGCGCCGTCATCGCCAACTACGCCGACGCCAGCCAGGCCGGCCGTTTCAGCATGGCCGGCCGCGACTACCTGACCGACACCGTCAAGAGCAGGAAGGGCCTGATCTCCAAGCCGCTGCAAAGCAAGATGTCCAATCGCTCGGTGGTGCTGATGACCGAGCCGGTGCTCAACACGCGCGGCGAGGTGGAGCTGGTGCTGGTGGCCAGCATCGACCTGAAGGAACACAACTTCCTGGGCCAGTTCACCGACGTCAAGCTGGGCAAGAGCGGCTTCATCTACATCATCACCGCCGAAGGCGTGGTGGTGGAGCATCCGGACAAGGAGCGCATCCTCAAGCACATGGATGCCGTCGGCGGCCAGAGCCCGGCCGGCAACGCCGCGCTGGGCGGCTTCGAAGGCAGCATGGAGAGCGTCGACCGCGCCGGCGACGAGGCGCTGTATGCCTTCAAGCGCATGGCCAGCACCAACTGGATCATCGGTGCGCACTACCTGACCCGGGACGCCTACGCGCCCATCGCCGAGATGCAGGAGCGCGCGATCCTGGGCGCTGCCGTGCTGACGGTGCTGGCGGGATTGCTCTCGTGGTGGTTCGTCAATTGCCTGTTCCAGCCGCTGGCGCGCCTGCACGCGCACATCCAGCGCATCCGCCAGGACAAGAGCCTGGAGCAGCTGCCCGGCGAAGTGCGGCAAGATGAGCTGGGCGACCTGCACGGCGCCTTCAACGCGCTGATGCTGGAACGCAAGAACATGGAGGCCGAGCTGGACGAGGCGCGCGTGAACCTGGAAGAAATGAACAAGACGCTCTCGCGCCTGGCGCTGGAAGACGCCTTGACCGGCTTGGCCAACCGCCGCCAGTTTGAACGCGGCCTGCAGGAGGAATTCAACCGCGCCGCGCGCACCAGCCTGTCGCTGGCGGTGATCATGATCGACGTCGACTACTTCAAGCAATACAACGACCTGTACGGCCACATGGCCGGCGACAAGGTGCTGCGCCGCCTGGGCAGCGCGATCCGCGACACCAACCTGCGTCCGGAAGACCTGCTGGCGCGATACGGCGGCGAGGAGATCGCGGTGCTGCTGCCGGGCGCCAAGCTCGAAGGCGCGATGATGGTGGCCGAGCGCATCCGCAAGTCGGTGGCGGCGCTGGATATCGAGCACAGCGCCAGCGCCAGCGGGCACCTGACGATCAGCCTGGGCGTGTCGGCAGTGGCGCCGCAGCGTCAGGTGGACAATCCAGAGGACGTGCTGCGCGAGGCCGACGAGGCGCTGTACCTGGCCAAGGCGGCCGGCCGCGATTGCATCCGCACGGTCGAGGACCTGAAGAAATCCCGGGGCCAGGCCTGATCCGCCCCATTCCGTCCCGCCAATGAAAAAGCCGCGCATCATGCGCGGCTTTTTTTATCCTTGCACCGTCGTAGCGGTCGCCCGGGTTCAGGGCTGCTGCGCCGGCACCAGGAACTTGGATTTGGCGCAGTACATCTTGGCGTCGGTGTCGTTGTAGACCACCTTGCTGCCGGCCTGCGACTGCCGCATCGGATAGGCCGAATTGTCTTCCGGCGTGAAACGGATGCCGACGGCGGCGCTGATGGCGTCGGTCAGCTTGACCGGCGTGGTCTTGAAATAGGCGCCGATGAAGTCGGCCTGGCTGCTGCTGTCGTTGACCAGGAAGTCGGTGGCCTGCATGCCCCACAGGTTGATGTTGGTGGCCTTGAACCAGTAGGCGCCGCCCTCGGTCTTGTAGGGCGGCCCGAAGGCTTCCAGCAGGTAGTCGTAGAAGTATTTGCTGTTGAGCTGGTTCAGGCAGAGCAGGGCATTGCCGATTTCGATCCCGAAACTGGGCTGCGGCTGCGGGGCCGCATGCGCGGCCGGCGCCACGGCGGCCGAACAGGCCAGCGCGAGCGCCGGAAGGCTTGTGGCCAGGCGACGTACGATGTTCAAACAGACTCCCGAGGATGATGCCGTATCGGCTTGTTGTCACTTCGGCCACGCGCGGGTGGCCTCAGGGAGTCGATTGTAGGGGGCTTTGCCGAATTTTCCAATCGGCATGCAAGGCGGGTGTCGCGTCAGCGTCCGCGACGCAGCAGCCGGTCGCCGCGCGCCGACGGCGCGGCGTCGGCCGCGCGCGGCTGCGCCAGCGTGCCCAGGCCGTCGAGGAACGAGGCGATGCCGGTGCCCTTGACCAGCACGCAGGGCTTGCCCAGTTTCTTGCAGGTGCTCTTCACCAGGTGGTAGGCGTTGTGGCTGATGTTGCCGGAGGCGCAGATCACGATGTCGGCCGCGGCCAGCATCGGCGCCAGGCGGTGCAGGTTGTCCTCGCGTCCGCCGTCGTGGTGGATGAAGCGGCCGTCGCGGGTTTCGATCTCGGCGCGGTAGTGGTTGCGCGCGCCGGTCAGGCCGCCCACGCAGAGCACACAGCGGTCATCCAGCGAAATGGGCGCGGCCGGCGCGTCGCCTCGGTTGGCATGAACGGGGGCAGTTCGGCTGGAGTCTTTGCGCATGAACCTGGACCGGTAGTGATCGATGGCTCAAGCCTAAACCGGCGGTGCGCGGGCGCGAACGAATGAATCCGCATCTGCATATGCGCTTTTCTGCGCGCCGTCGGCGCGCTATCGCGGCGGTGTCGGCGCCTGCTTCGATGCGCGCTGCATGGCGCGCACAAAATCGGCCAGGCGGCGGCCGTTGCGGTCGGGGTAGTAGCCTTGCTCGCTCATCTGCTGCACGCGGTCCAGGCGGAACGAGCGGAAGTCGTCGCGCGCCTCGCACCACGCGGCCACCAGCCAGGTGCCGCCGAAGAAGGCCAGCGCCAGCGGCCACACCACGCGCTGGCTGGCGCGCTGCTGGGCGTCGGAATAATGCAGCAGGAGTTTGTGGCGGCTGCCGATGGCCTGGCGGATCGCTTCCAGCCGTTCGCCCTGCGCCGCCTCCATCTGCATGCTGGGCGCAAACAGCGGCGTGGCCTCGACGAAGTCGCGCTTGTCCTTGGGCAGCGCCAGCACCACCTTGGCCAGCGCCGCGGCGGCCGAGGCCGACAGTTGCGGCCCGCCCCAGGCCTGCACCATGCGCATGCCGATCACCAGCGCGTCGATTTCATCGCTGTTGAACATCAGCGGCGGCAGGTCGTAGCCGGGTTTGATGCGATAGCCGACCCCGGCTTCGCCGTCCACCGGCACGCCTGAAAGAGAGAGGTCACGGATATCGCGATACACCGTGCGCTCCGACACCGCCAGCCACTCGGCCAGCTGGCGCGCGGTGGTGAGCCTGCGTCCGCGCAGGTATTGGGTGATCTGGAACAGGCGGTCGGCTCGGCGCATGGGACGGCGGGGAAGCAATGGTGCGCGCCATTCTGGCATGCATGACAGGCCGGCGCCACAAGCTTCGATGCTGCCGTGCAATGAAGGCCGGCGGCCGGATAAGCAATGTGGAATGCGGTATCCATGGCGCCGCCGTGTGCCGGTTCGTCCTCAGTTCATCGCATGCAGCGCGATGCGGTTGCCTTCGGTGTCGATGAACTGGCAGATGTAGCCCAGTTCCTTGGGCAGCTGCGTCTTCTCCAGCGCGATCTTGCCGCCGGCCGGCACGATGCGGTCGATCACGGCCTGGATCGAGGGGCCGGCGTCGAGGTAGACCAGCGTGCCTTGCAGCGAGGGCTCGATCCACTGGCCGCCGGTCAGGCAGCCGACCGACTGGCCGTCGTCGCGCTGGAAGATGGCCATGGGCGACTCTTCTTCCAGGGTCTCCATGTGCAGCCTGGTGGCGAACACGGTCTCATAGAAGCGCGCAGCGCGGGTGAGGTCCTTGGTGGCGATTTCGAACCAGTTGACGTTGGTTTGCATGATTGTCTTCCTTTCGTTGTGGGTGTTGTGATGTAAGACCTTGTTCCTATGCCGCTTGGCATGGAACGCATCATGCGGGCAGGCTCCTGACAGCGTGGTGTCAGGAGCCTGCGCGAAAGGAAGACGGAAGGGGGAGAGGGGAGGACTCAGCGGCCAGCGCCCGCGGGCGCGGCGCCAGTGTCGGCATCGGCATCGGCGGCGCCGCCCTGTTCGCTGCGCTCCTGCTGCTCGGCGTAGCGCCGCGCCAGCACCGCGCACAGCATCAGCTGCATCTGGTGGAACAGCATGATGGGCAGCAGCACCACGGCCGCGCCGCTGCCGGCGAACAGCACCGAGGCGATCGGGATGCCCGAGGCCAGCGACTTCTTGGAGCCGCAGAACACCAGCACGATCTCGTCGCCGCGCGGCATCTTCAGCGCCCGCGCGCCGTAGGTGGTGATCAGCAGCACCGCGCCCAGCAGCACCGCGTTGACCAGCACCAGCAAGGCCAGCTGGGTGGGCGGGAACAGGTGCCAGATGCCTTGCGCCACGGCGGCGCTGAAGGCGGCGTAGACCGACAGCAGGATGCCGCCGCGGTCGACCACGTTGACGATCACCTTGTGGCGGTTGATCCATGCGCCGATCCACGGGCGCAGCAGGTTGCCCAGCACGAAGGGCAGCAGCAGCTGCAGCAGGATGCTGAGCACCTGCGACAGGCCGCTGCCTTCATGGTGGCGATGCAGCAGCAGCGTCACCAGCAGCGGCGTGACCAGGATGCCCAGCAGGTTGGAGGCGGTGGCGCCGCAGATCGCGGCCGGCACGTTGCCGCGCGCAATCGAGGTGAAGCCGATCGAGGATTGCACGGTGGACGACAGCGTGCAGACGAACAGCACGCCCATCCACAGCTGCGGCGTGAGCAGGTCGGGCACGGCGGCCTTGAGCGCCAGGCCCAGGAGCGGGAACAGGATGAAGGTCGAGGCCAGCGTCAGCAGGTGCAGCCTGGGCTGCTTCAGGCCCGACAGCGCGGCTTCGCGCGAGAGCTTGGCGCCGTGCAGGAAGAACAGCAGCGAGATCGCCACGTTGCTGGCGACGTGCATGAACTCCTCGAAGCGGCCGGTGGCCGGGAGCAGGGTGGCCAGCAGCACGGTGCAGATCAGCAGCTGGGTGAAGCGGTCGGGCAGGAAACGTTTCATGATGGCGGACGCAATGGAAGGACTTTGTCTGCATGATAGGAAAAGCGTGGGTGATCGGGAACCCCTTTGATAACGTTGACTGTGAACGGAATATTCGATGACAATATCCCCATGCTCAATCCCGCCTGGCTTCACACCTTCACCACCGCCGCCGCCTCCTCCAGCTTCACCGAGGCCGGGCGGCAGCTCGGTCTGACGCAGTCCAGCGTGAGCGACCACATCCGGCGGCTGGAAGAGAGCGTGGGGCGGCGCCTGTTCGTGCGCGACACCCATTCGCTGGCGCTGACCGCCGACGGCGAGAGCCTGCTGGTGCATGCGCGCCTGATCCTGGAGGCGCATGCCCGCGCCGAGGCGCAGTTCAGCGGCGCGCGGCTGCGCGGCCGGGTGCGCTTCGGCACCTCCGACGACCTCGCCATGGGGCCCTTGCCGGACATGCTGGCGGCCTTCCGCAGCCAGCATCCCGAGGTCGAGCTGGAGATCACCATCGGCCTCACCAGCGACCTCTACACGGCGCTGGATCAGGGCAAGCTGGATTTGCTGGTAGGCAAGCGGCGCGGCGGCGAGTCGCGCGGGCACAGCATGTTTTCCACGCCCATGCAGTGGCTGTCGCGTCCGGAGACCATGGTGGACCTGTCGCAGCCGCTGCCGCTGATCCTCTTGCCCGAGCCCAGCATCACGCGGGCGGCGACGCTGCAGACGCTGGGAAAGGCCGGCCATCACTGGCGCATCGTCTGCACCAGCGGCAGCCACGCCGGCTGCATGGCGGCCGCGCGCGGCGGGCTGGGGCTGGCGGCGCTGCCGCAGCACCTGTCCTCGCGCGACCTGCAGCCGCCGGTCAACGTCGCGGCGCTGCCGGCGCTGCCCGATGTGGAATACGTCGCGCTGACCGCGCGCCGCCTGTCCAAGCCGGCGGACACGCTGTACCAGATCCTGATGTCGAGCCGGCTCTCGCGCGGCTGAGCGGCGCCGGAATCCAGGCGCCCGGGAATCAGTCCGGATCGCTCACCAGGGCGGCGTCGTCCAGCGCGCGGATGCGGCGGTCGACGAAATAGCCGCCGGCCTCCACATAGCGCAGGTAGTGCCGGGCGCACTGCGTGCAGCGCGCCACGTTGCAGCGATTGAAGGGATGGTAGCGCAAGGCGATGGGCGCATCCGGCGAGGCGTAGCGGGTGCCGTCGGGATGGTATTCGGCGAAGGTGGGTTCGCCGTAGGGATCGCGCACCAGCGTGGCGATGTCGGCGAGCTGGGTTTCCGGCAGCGACAGCGGCAGGCTGATCCAGCCCGCGCTGTCGGCGGCGCGGCAATTGCAGGCCTGGGTGATGGCGGCGCTTTGCCGCGCCAGCGCGCGCAGGTCGTCGGCGCTGGCCTGGGGGAGGAGGTCTTGCATGAGGCTTTCCTGAGGGCTGGGGAGAGGGGCGCGGGGCCCCGTCATGCCCTCATTCTACTTCTTGGGGTTGTAGCGGATGTCGCCTTCGAACAATTGCGCGGTGCCGCCGCCGAGGTCGGACTGCACCGGCCAGGTCTCATGCCCGATGCGCAGCTCGGTGCCTTCATACACCGCCTTGGCGACGATGATGCGGGCATCCTCGGCCGCCACGATGCCTTCCTTCATCTGGCCCACTTCTTCCAGCAGCACCTTGACCTCGTAGGCCAGCGCCTTGCGCTTGTCGCTGGTCTCGAACAGGATTTCCGGCGTGGCCTTCTCCGGGTTGAGCTTGTAGTAGGCCTGCTGCTTGATGGTGCGGTCCAGCTCGGCCACCTTGCGCGCGTATTCCTGTTCCTTGATGGCGATCTTCTCTTCCAGGTAGGGATCCAGGCCGACCTGCACGCGGGTGAAGGTGGTGGTGGAGGCGCCGATGACGTTGGCGCGGATGGAGTTGGTGGCCTCGACCCGGCCGCCGATGATGTGGCCGGTGCGCGGATTGCCCTTGCCGACCACGATCTCGTCGCCGGCCAGCAGCTCGCAGTGGCGCGCATTGCCCAGCACCAGGATGCTCTCGCCGGCCTCGATGTGCGCGCTCTCGGCGAACATGACCTGCACCGACTTCTGCGCGCTGATGCGCGAGGCGATGGCGGTGGTGCCGGCGGTAGCGGTCACGCCCTCGCTGTGGCCGATCACGCCGCCCTTGACGGTGACGCTGCCGCCGGCCACGATCTCGGCCGCTTCCACGGTGCCGTTGACGACCACGTCGCCGCCCACGTGCAATTTCATGCCGGTCATGACGTCGCCGGAGACGCGCACCGTGCCTTCGAAGGTCAGGTTGCCGGTGGAGAGGTCGACGTTCTCGACGTCGATCACCGGATTCACCTTGACGCCGTTCTTGATCACCGTCGGCTGGCCCGGCACCATGGCCACCAGCAGGTCGGGATCGTCCGCGCTGGGCTCGGCGCCGATCGATTCCTTGGCGAAGGTGATGTCGGCGATCGGCCGCGCCGGCACCTTGCCGCCGCGGATATCGATGCCGTCCTGGCCCGGCACCGGCGGGATGCGGCGCATCAGCGGGTCGCCCGCCGACACCAGAAGCAGGTGGCCCATGTCGGCGTAGGAGACCACGGCGTCGTCGTCGATCTCGGCCAGTTCTTCTTCCTTCTCTTCCAGCAGGCTTTCAAAGCGAGCCGGCTCGGCCGGCGTGGGCATCAGGCCCTGCGCGATCACCAGCTTGTTGCAGTGGCCGGCGGTCAGCGCGCCGCGCAGCTGCTCGTGCAGGATGCCGTAGGTGATGCCGGCCGCGCGTACGGCGTTGACCACTTCCACGCTCTTGGCGCGGCCGCCGAAGGGCGCCACCAGGGTCAGCGAGGCGCTCATCAGGTCGTCCGACACCTCCAGCGCGAACTCGCCGTCGCGGCGTTCGGCGATGACCTGGGTCACGGCTTCCTTGGCGTCTTCGGCCTTGCGCACGAAGCCGTTGAGGATGGAGTCCTGGAAGAACAGCTTGGTCAGGCCGTTGTCGGCCATCGCCTGCTTCAGGAAAGCCAGCGACAGCGGCGGAAAGCCCGGCGTCGGCGTGAAGGTTGCGCTCAGTTCGCCGCTGGCCCTGTCGAACGCAAACGACAGCGGTTGCGGAGTTGCATGGTCCATACTGGTCCTCGGATGAGTTTCTGCTCGTGGGTCTGCCCGATCCAACCTGCGCCGCGCCAGCGGCGATCGCGCCCGTGGAGGATGTCGCTGGAGATGATCGAGTGTACGCAAGTTCGCGCACGCCGGCCTGGCAATCGGAAATCGGAGCCGGCGCCCGGCATCCGCCGGGCGCAATGCCGGCGCAACGGGTGCGCATGACGACGGACTCGATTGTCCAACCGCGATTGGCCGCGAATCCCCTCGCGTGAAGCGGCTGACATTGTATTCTGGCAAGATGATCCTGCAATTTGATCCATAGCACAAGTTTTGCGCCCATTTAGAGCCAAATCGACGGTATATAGTTGACGATATGTTAAGTGCACAAAAAGAAGACGCGCTCGGCGCCGATGCCCGCTACCGCGCAGGCCGCACCAGCACCCTGGTCAGCATCGTCGTCAACCTCGGCCTGACCGCGCTGCAGATCGGCGCGGGGATCTTCTCCGGTTCGCAGGCGCTGGTGGCCGACGGCGTGCATTCGCTGTCGGACCTGGTGTCGGACTTCGTGGTGCTGTTCGCCGCCCGTCACAGCCGCAAGGAGGCCGACGCCGATCACCAGTACGGCCACCAGCGCTACGAGAACGCCGCCTCGCTGGCGCTGGGCGCGCTGCTGCTGGCGGTCGGCATCGGCATGCTGGCGTCCGCCGCGCAGAAGATCCAGGCCTACGGCCACACGCCGCCGGTGCATGCCGCCGCGCTGTGGGTGGCGCTGGCGGCGCTGCTGGCCAAGGAGCTGCTGTTTCGCTACATGCTCGCGGTGGCCCGCCGGGTGCGTTCCAGCATGCTGGTGGCCAACGCCTGGCATGCGCGCTCGGACGCCGCTTCCTCGCTGGTGGTGGCGCTGGGGATCGCCGCCAGCCTGGGCGGCTTCACGCTGCTCGATCCGGCGGCCGCGGCCGTGGTCGGCCTGATGGTGCTGCGCATGGGCTGGCGCTTCTTCTGGAGCGCGCTGAGTGACCTGATGGACCGCGCCGTCTCCGAGGAAGAGTCGCAGGCGATCCGCGCCACGCTGCTGGACACGCCCGGCGTGCACGGCCTGCACGACCTGCGCACGCGCCGCATGGGCGACATGACGCAGGTCGACGTGCACCTGGAGATCGACGGTGCGCTCACCGTCGCCGAAGGCCACGCCATCGCCGCCGCCGCGCGTCGGCGCGTGCTGGATGCGCACAACGTGCTGGACGTGATGACCCATGTCGATCCGGTGGCCGCCGGCGCCGGTGCTGACCGCGCCGCTGGAACGCGCCGTTCCGACACGGCCCGTTCCAACATGTAAAGATTTTCGCAAAACCGCCGTTAGTGCCGCTATCGCCCTCCAAGCGCACCGACGACGCCATGACCACCATTGCCCCGCTGTCCTCTTCCTCCCCGGCCTACCAGCCGGCCGCCGCGCGCAACAATGCCGTCGCCGTCGCCGCCTCCGCCGCCGTCCGGTCGGATACGGTCGCGCTGGGCGCGCAGGCCGCCGACCTGGCGTTGTATTCGGCGTCGGGGCAGCTTGCCAACGCCAAGTCGCCGGTGTGGGAAAACAAGCAGCTCGACACCATCACCGCGCAGATGGCCAATACCGCGGCGGCGGGCGATCTGGCCGGCCGCCTGCACGGGCTGGGCCGGGCCTTGACCGATTACATCGGCGAGGGCGGCAACGGCTATTCGCAGTCGGTGCTGACATCGGACCTGGCCACCGGCGGCGACAGCGGCGTGCAATCCATCCTGCGCGACCAGCTGCAGAAATTCGCCGCCAACAGCATCGGCCTGTCTGTCGCCACCGCCGGCGGCGCCAAGGTCAACTTCAGCCTCGCCTCCAACAGCGACGGCATCGCGGTCAAGATCGAGGTGATCGACGGCAAGCTCACCGACGCCGACCGCGAAGCCATCCGCCAGCTGGGCGACGCCTTCCAGGGCGCCATCGGCGGCCTGGCGCAACAGCCGCCCAAGCTGGCGCTGGACGGCCTGATGAAGTTCGACACCGGCGCCCTCGGTTCGGTCGAGCTCAACGCCAGGATCGGCGACCAGGCGATACAGCTGCACGTCGACGCCCAGCAACGCTCGCTCTCCACCAGCAGCAGCGCCGGCACCATGAAGGTCGCGGTCGACTTGAAGAACACCGCCATCCTCGGCAGCGGCGAGCAGCGCCAGCGCGCCATCGCCAGCTACCTGCAGCAGTTCGACGCGGCCTCGCGGCGCGGCCACGGCGACGCCGGCCTGAACGACCTGTTCAAGGACGCCTTCTCCCAGCTCAACGGCAATTACCCGGTCCGGACTGGCGCGCCGGGCAATGACATGCCCAAGGTCGCGGCCGACGGCACCGACCGCCAGATGCTGTCCGGCCTGGCCGATTTCACGGCGTCGATCTCGCAGGCCACCGAGTCGCCCAATCCGCTCAGGCGCGGCGAGACCGACGGCTTCGACTACCAGGTCTCGCAGCAGACATCGCTCACCGGCCGGAACCAGGCCAACCGCGGCATCACGCAAGAGCAGCACTCCAGCCTCAAGGCAGCCTGGCACGAAGCGCTCCAGCCGGACCTGCCGCTCAAGCTGGGCACCGACAAGCAGTCGCAGAACTACACCTATCACCAGGTCGACGACCAGGCCTCCAGCAAGCTGGAAATCGGCTACGAGCTGGGCTACCTGTCCAAGGTGCGCCTGAGCCAGTCGGCCAGCCAGAACACCCGTGTGACCAAGTATGTGATGGGGGAAAAGGTGTCCGACGTCAGCACGCCGCTGAATTCAGCCATCGTGCGCGACTTCGCCGAGCAGCTGCGCGACGGTCGTGACGCCCGCACTGCCGACGGCCAGTACCGCTGGCAGCAGAAACTGGCGCAGATCGGCGCCATGGCGCTGCTGCAGCCGGATCCCTCGGCGCTCAAGGCGCAGGGCGCGCAGGCCCTGCTGAACTGATCAGGCCGCTTCCAGCAGGATAGGGATCGACTTGGAGGTCGGGGTGCCGGCGCCGTCGGTGAAGCTCGACAGCGGCACCAGCGGGTTGGTTTCGGGGTAATAGGCGGCCATGCAGCCGCGCGGGATGTCGTAGCGGACCAGGCGGAAGCGGTCGGCGCGGCGTTCGATGCCATCTTCCCATACGCTCACCAGGTTGACCCAGTCGCCGTCGCGAAAGCCCAGCATGGCGATGTCCTCGGCGTTGGCGAACACCACGCGGCGCATGCCGAACACGCCGCGGTAGCGGTCGTCCAGGCCGTAGACGGTGGTGTTGTACTGGTCGTGCGAGCGCGTGGTCATCAGCGTCATCAGCTTCTCGCCGTGCTGCGCGCGGGCGCGCCGCAGCGGCGTGTCGGCTTCGATCGGATGCACCAGGAACTGCGCCTTGCCGCTGGCGGTGTTCCATTCCAGCTCGCGCGAGGCCACCTTCAGGTGGAAGCCGCCGGGTTTGGCCACGCGCGCGTTGTAGTCGTGGAAATCGTCGAACACCTGTTCGATCAGCTCGCGGATGCGCGCATAGTCGGCCGCATGCCAGAGCCAGTCGATCGGCTGGCGGCCCAGCGTGGCGTTGGCGATGCCGGCGACGATGGCGGTCTCCGAGCGCAGGTTCGGCCCGGCCGGCTGGTTCATGCCGAAGGAGATGTGCACCATGCTCATCGAATCCTCCACCGTCACGCCCTGCGCCTTTCCCTCCTGCATGTCGATCTCGGTGCGGCCCAGCACTGGCAGCAGGAGCGCCGCCTTGCCGTGTACCAGGTGGCTGCGGTTGAGCTTGGTGGCCAGGTGCACGGTCAGCTCGCACTGGCGCAGGCCGGCCCAGGTGCGCGGGGTGTCCGGGGTGGCGCTGGCGAAGTTGCCGCCCAGCCCCATGAACACCTTCACCTCGCCCGCCAGCATGGCCTCGATGGTGCGCACCACGTCCAGGCCGTGACGGCGCGGCGGCTCGAAACGGAACACCTCGCGCAGGCGGTCCAGGAAGGCCGGCGACGGCTGCTCCTCGATGCCCACGGTGCGGTTGCCCTGCACGTTGGAGTGGCCGCGCACCGGGCACAGGCCAGCGCCTTCCTTGCCGATCTGGCCGCGCATCATCATCAGGTTCGACAGCATGGTCACCGTCAGCAGCGAATTCTTATGCTGGGTGAGCCCCATGCCCCAGGTGCAGATCACCCGTTCGCCGCGCACGAAGACTTGCGTGAGCGCCTCGATCTGCTCGCGCGGCACGCCCGATTCCGCTACCAGCAAGCCCCAGCTTTCGGCGCGCAGGTCGCTTGCGAACGCCTCGAAGCCGGCGGTGTGGCGGGCGATGAAATCGGCGTCGAGCACGCGCGGCAGGCCGCCGGCCCGCGCTTCGTCGTCCAGCTCCAGCGTGCGCTTGGCCATGGCCTTGATCAGCGCCAGGTCGCCTGAAAGCTTGGGCTGGATGAACATGGAGCTGATCGGCGTGCTCGACATGGTCAGCATCTCGACCGGATGCTGCGGGCTGGTGAAGCGCTCCAGCCCGCGCTCGCGCAGCGGATTGATGGAGACGATGGTGGCGCCGCGGCGGGCGCACTCGCGCAGCTCGCCCAGCATGCGCGGATGGTTGGTGGCCGGGTTCTGGCCGAAGATGAGCAGCGTGTCGGCATGCTCGAAATCGTCCAGCACCACGGTGCCCTTGCCGATGCCTACCGTCTGCGGCAGGCCGCGGCTGGTGGCCTCGTGGCACATGTTGGAGCAATCGGGGAAGTTGTTGGTGCCGTAGGCGCGCACGAACAGCTGGTACAGGAAGGCGGCCTCGTTGCTGGCCCGCCCCGAGGTGTAGAAGGCCGCCTGGTCGGGCGAGGGCAGGGCGTTGAGGTGGCGCGCCACCATCGCGTAGGCCTGCTCCCAGGCGATCGGCAGGTAGCGGTCGGTGACGGCGTCGTAGACCATCGGTTCGGTCAGGCGGCCATGCTGTTCAAGCTCGTAGTCGGTCTGCTCCATCAGCGCGCTTACCGTGTTGGCGGCGAAGAAGGCCAGCGTGACGCGCTTGCCGGTGGATTCGGCGGCGACCGCCTTGACCCCGTTCTCGCAGAACTCGAAGGTGGAGGCGTGTTCGCGGTCGGGCCAGGCGCAGCCGGGGCAGTCGAAGCCGCCGGGCTGGTTCTGGCCGAACAGCATCTTGTAGTTGCTGCCCTGCACGCGCTCCTTGAGCAGGTTCAGCGCCACGAACTTCAGCGCGCCCCAGCCGGCCGCGGCATGGGTATAGGGTTTGACCTGGCCGTCGTCTTCCTTGATGTTCATGGTTGGCTCCAATGGGTGATGCCGCCAGCATAGGCGCGCGTCGCGCCGGCCGAAGGGAGTAGATCGGGCGCGGCCCGACCGGTACAGTTGCGCCGCGGCGGGCTCAGGCCGCCGCCAGCATCTGGGCCCGGCGCGCGACGATCCTGCGCACCTGGCGCTCCAGCGTGTCGGCGTTGAAGGGCTTGACGATGTAGCCGTCGGCGCCGCATTGCGCGGCGTGCAGGATGTTGTCCTTGTGGGTCTCGGCGGTGACCATCAGCACCGGCAGGTGGGCCAGGTCGGGATGGCTGCGTATCTTGCGCAGCAGCGCGATGCCGTCCATGAGCGGCATGTTCCAGTCGGTCAGCACGAAGTCCACCGAGCTGGCCCCGGACTCCAGGATTTTCCAGGCCGTGCTGCCGTCGTCGGCCTCGGTCTGGCGCGGGTAGCCGAGGTCCTTGAGCAGGGCGCCGACGATGCGGCGCATCGGCGCGAAGTCGTCGACGATCATGAAGTGGAGGTCGGAGGCGGCCATGCTGGCGTCCTTTCTTGCGGGTGTCGTGGGCGCCGCGCGGGGCCGCGGCAATGCGATGAAGAGTAGCAAGCGCGCCGGCGCTGAAAAATCATACGTTGGTATGACGCACCCACACTTGCGGATTGCCCGGATGCAAGGACTGGCGCGCAACAGCACGCGCCGGGCCGGCGCTTATCGGGTAGAATGCGACCTTCTCTTTGGGGAGTAGCCAGCTTCCGGGTCATCCGGAAGAGCCCGCGTCAACATTCTCGGCAGCAGCCGTGGCGCGGGTAGCCAACTTGGTAGGCGAGACCATAGACGTATCCGCGCCCTTGGTCGGGCGTGCGGACACGTCCATGGACATCGCCCGACCGAGGAACCCCGTCTCATGAATTTCCCCGCACTCGTCCTGCTCGCCTTCGCGATGTCTACCGACGCCTTCGCCGCCGCCATCGGCAAGGGCGCAGCGATGCACAAGCCGCGTTTCCTGCAAGCCTTGCGCATCGGCCTGCTGTTCGGCGTGATCGAAGCCATCACCCCGCTGATCGGCTGGTTCGCCGGTTCGGTCGCCACCAAGTGGGTGGCCCAATGGGATCACTGGATCGCCTTCGTGCTGCTGCTGGTGCTGGGTGCGCGCATGATCCGCGAAGGCCTGGGCGGCGCCGATGAAGAAGCCGCGCCCGAGCCGCAGAAGCAATCGGTGCTGATGCTGGCGCTGACCGCGGTGGCCACCAGCATCGACGCCATGGCGGTGGGCGTGGGCCTGGCCTTCGTCGACGTCAGCATCCTCGAGGCCTCGCTGCTGATCGGCCTGGCCACCACCCTCATGGTGACCATCGGCGTGCTGGTGGGACGCATGCTGGGCGGCATCGTCGGCAAGCGCGCCGAGATCATCGGCGGGGTCGTGCTGATCGGCGTGGGCGCGGCCATCCTCTACGAACACATCGGCGCCTGAGGCAAACGCATCGCCTGTCATCGGCCCGCGCTCGCGCGGGCTTTTTCATGCCCGGCGCGGAATCGCCGCAACGGCGCAACGCCGTGCGTTGCGCCGTCGGCCCCATCGCGGGTAACATACGCGCGTTTTGGTGCTCGCGGCCGACTCTTCAATCCCGGCCGCAGTTAAACGGGAAACACGCGCCGGCGTCATCGGCGGTCAACGTGTGCTGCCCCCGCAACGGTAAGACAGGCGCCGCATCCATCGATGCGGCAGGTCGCTTCCAAAGTCCACTGTGCAGCCTGGCTGCATGGGAAGGCGTGGCGATCGGTCCTGTCAGCCCGGATACCGGCCAGGACGGATGGACGCAGGCGACCGGGGTGTGTCGCGACTGCCTGGCGAAATCGATCAGTTTCCGAACAAGATGAACAGCGTGCCTGACGGCGCGGGGCTTTTTGCGGCCTCGCGTTGCGTCATGCGCGCGCATGCGCTTGCGCGCCGATCGCTTGCTTCTTCGCCCTGGCTGTCGCACCGGCTACCGTTGCCTGTTTCCCTTGATCGCAGCGCGCGGGGAGGCGCGCTCCACAAGAAACGGCCGTCCCGGCACGACCGGCGGCCACCAACAGGAAGCGGCAATGAAGAAGCACACCGGCAAGGCGCCCGCGGGCGCGCACATCCATTCATCCAGGGGCCTGCTGCGCAAGCGCCTGGCCATCGCGCTGGCCGGGGCCTGCTCGGCCATGGGCGGCGCCCAGGCCTGGGCGCAGGCCGGCGACGCCGACGCGCTGCCCGAGATCGTGGTCTCGACCCGCAACGAGAGCGATCTCAAGAAGGCCGGCACGGCCGGCGGCCGGCTTGAACTCACGCCCCTGGAAACCCCGGCCAGCGTGACGGTGATCTCCGGCGACACCATCCGCGAGCGCGGCTACCAGAGCCTGCTGGATGCGCAGACGCGCGCCCCCGGCATCACTTCGGTGCCGTTCTCCGGCAATGGCAACAACTCGTTGTCGGCGCGCGGCTTCTACGGCCCCAACTCGATCTCGCAGCTCTACGACGGCCTGCAGCTCTACAACGCCGGCGGCGTGGTGACCTTCCCGTTCGACCCGTGGAACGTGGAGCGCGTGGAGTTCCTCAACGGCCCGGCCTCGGTGCTGTACGGCACCGGCTTCGTCGGCGGCGCCGTCAACGTGGTGCCCAAGAAGCCCGACTTCGACAAGTCGTCCAACGAAGTGCAATTGTCGGCCGGTTCCTTCGGCACCTGGCGCCAGGCCATCGACAGCGCCGGGCCGTTGAACGAGCAGTGGGCCTACCGCATCAACGCCAGCCACACCGGCTCGGACGGCTGGATGGAGCGCGGCCGCAGCGATAGCCTGGCGGTGTCGGCGGCGCTGGCCTGGCGGGCCACGCAAGACCTGACGCTAACCCTGTCCAACGACTACGGCGACATCCATCCCGGCAGCTACGAAGGCACGCCGATCGCCAACGGCAGCCTCGTGCCCGGCCTGCGCTACCGCAACTTCAACGTCGACGACGCCCAGGTGCGCTTCACCGAGAACCGCACCTACCTGCGCGCGCGCTATCAGCTCTCGCCGGACGTGGTGCTCAACAACGACCTCTACCTGATCAAGCACGACCGCCGCTACAAGGAGACCTATACCTACACCTACAATCCGGTCACCGGCAACGTGGCGCGTTCCAACTACCGCGACATCATCGGCTACCAGACGCAATACGGCGACCATGGCTACGCAACCGTCGACAGCCAGCTGCTGGGACGGAAAAACCAGCTGGTGGTGGGCTTCGACGTCAACCGCTCGGTCTACGACCGCAACGACAACACCAATACCTCGGGCAATTTCCCGGGCTCGACCACGGTCAATGCGTCTTCCTTTGCGCCGGGCACATTCGCGCAAGGCACCACCGCGGCCATGCGCTACCTGTACCGCCTGACGCTGGACCAGGCCGGCCTGTTCCTGCAGGACCGCTACCAGTTGGCCGAGCGCTGGTCGGTCAGCGGCGGCGTGCGCGGCGACAACTACCAGACCAGGCGCGACGATATCCTCACCGGCGCCCGCGCCTCGGGCAACATCAACGCCGCCTCATGGAACACGGGCGTGGTGTTCACCCCGGCGCGCGACCTCTCGCTGTATGCCCAGTACGCGGTGGCCTCCGACCCGGCCACCTCGCTGGCCAGCATCGGCGCCTCGCAGATGCAGTACGCGGTCTCGCGCGGCAAGCAGGTGGAAGCGGGCGTGAAGCAGTCGCTGTGGGACGGCAAGCTGGACTGGACGCTGGCCGCCTACCGCATCATCAAGACCAACCTGCTCACGCCCAACATCAACAACAGCGCGCTTTCGGACACCGTCGGCCAGCAATCCTCGCGCGGCCTGGAGGCCTCGATCGCCTTCAAGCCCAGCCGCGACTGGCGCATCGAAGCCAACGCCTCGGTGCTGCAGGCGCAGTTCGACGACTTCAACGCCAGCGTCGCCGGCAAGCTGAGCTCGCTGCGCGGCTATCGTCCGCAGTTCGTGCCCAAGCGCACCGGCAACCTGTTCGTGGCATGGAGCTTCATGCCGCAATGGGAAGCGCGCACCGGCGCCCACTACGTCAGCGACCGCTACTCGGACAACGCCCAGCTGTATCGCCTGCCGGCCTACACCGTGCTGGACGCGGGCCTGGCCTGGCGCGCCAACGAGCGCCTGAAGGTCGATCTGCGCATCGACAACCTGGCCGACAAGGTCTACGCCGCATCGACCTATGCCGGCTCCTCGACCCAGTGGATCCTGGGCGCGCCGCGCAGCTACACGCTGACCATGAACTATGCGTTCTGAGGCCGTCTCGCCGGTCGCCTGGCTGGCAGCCCTGCTGCTGGCCTGCGCGGCGCTGCTGGCGGCGCCCGTGCAGGCCGGCGATCCGGCCATCCTCGGCCAGCAGGGCGGCAAGCTGCATTTCCGCGACGACGTCGGCCGCGAGCTGGCGCTGCCGGCGCCGCTGACGCGCGTAGTAGTGTTCAACCGCTACACCACCGAGTTCGTGCGCGCCGTCGGCGGCATGCCGGCGGTGGTCGGCGTGGACATCGACTCGGCGCGCGGCAAGGAGTATTGGCCCACCGTCACCCCGGACATGCTGGCCGGACAGGGGCAGTCCAGTCCCAACTACGAGGCCATCGTCGCGCTGCGTCCGCAGGCGGTCTTCTTCCCGCGCAACAGCGATTGGCAGAAGGCCGCCGAGGTGCTGGGGCGCTTCCATATCGCGGTCGTGGTGGTCACCGCCTGGGACGTGCTCAAGCACGAGCAGAACGTCAGCCTGCTGGGTCGCCTGTTCGGCCAGCCGCAGCGCGCCGAGAAGCTCAACGCCTTCTATCGCGGCTACCGCGAGTTGCTGGCGCAGCGCCTCAAGGGCGTGGCGCGCAAGCGCGTCTACATCGAGGAGGTCGGCAACTACAAGACCCTGCTCAAGGGCTCGGGTTGGCACGACATGGTGGAGCTGGGCGGCGGGCAGAATGTCTTCGGCGATGTCGAGATCGCCGGCCAGTCGTCGGCGCGCGGCACGGTGCAGGGCTTCTCGGTCGACCCGGAGGAAGTCATCGCGCGCCGGCCGGAAGTCATCGTCAAGCTGGAGCCGGCGCAATACCTGCCGCATCCGCGCGCGTTCTCGGCGCAGGTTTTGCAGGGCATCGCCGCGCGGCCCGGTTTTGCCGGCCTGCCGGCAGTGCGAAGCGGCCAGGTCTACCACATCAGCTACTACCTGGCGGGCGCCTGCTCCAAGATCATCGGCGCGCTGCAGATCGCCAAGTGGCTGTATCCGGAGCGCTTCACCGACGTCGATCCCGAGCAGGCGATGAAGGCCTGGCTGGAGCAGTTCCAGGACGTGCCGGCGCCGGGCGGCTATTCGGTGTCGCTGGCGGAGTTGCGCAAATGAGCGCGCTGGTCCAGGGCCTGCGGCGCGAACGCCGGCGCCGGCTGGCGCTGGCGGCGCTGTCCGTCGCGCTGCTGGCGCTGTTGCTGCTGGCCTCGCTATGCCTGGGCGCGCGCGGCCTGGGGCCGGGCACGGCGCTGCGCATCCTGCTCTCGCCGCTGCTCGATGTCGATGTGCCCGAGGCGCAGCGCGCCGTGCTGCTGGAGCTGCGCCTGCCGCGTGGGCTGATGGCGCTGGTGGCCGGCGCCGGGCTGGCGCTGTCGGGCGCGGCCATGCAGGGCATCACCCGCAATCCCCTGGTCAGCCCGTACACCGTGGGCATCTCGCCGGCCGCGGCCTTCGGCGCTTCGCTGGCGATATTGGCGGGCGCGGGCGGGCAAGCCCTGGGGCCTTACCTGATCGTGGCCGCGGCGTTCGCCTGCGCGGTCGGCTGCGCGGCCATGGTGCTGGCGTTCGCGGCCTTGCGCGGGGTCTCCGCCACCATGCTGGTGCTGGGCGGCGTCGGCCTCACCTACCTGTTCGGCGCGCTCACCGCCAGCGTGCAGTTCGTCGCCAGCGAGCAGCAGTTGGCCGCCATCGTGCAATGGAGCTTCGGTTCGTTGAACGGCATCACCTGGCGCGAGCTGGCCGTGGCCGGCGTGGTCCTGCTACTGTGCGCGCCGGTGCTGCTGGCGCATGCCTGGGCGCTCAACGCCTTCGCCGCCGGCGGCGACGAGACTGCGGCGGCGCTGGGATTTTCGGTGCGCCGCGTGCGCACCGTGGTGACGGTGGCGGCGGTCATGAGTACCGCCGCCATCGTCAGCTTCACCGGCGTGATCGGCTTCGTCGGCCTGGTGGCGCCGCACATCGCGCGCCTGCTGGCCGGCGGCGACCACCGCTGGCTGCTGCCGGTCTCGGCGGCCATCGGCGCGCTGCTGGTGCTGGCGGCCGACATGGCGGGGCGGCTGCTGTTTGCGCCGGTGATCATCCCGGTCGGCATCGTGGTGGCCTACATCGGCGTGCCGCTGTTCCTGCACCTGCTGCTGTCGAGCCGCCACAAGGGAGAGCTGTGATGCTGGCCATCGATTCCCTGCGTTATCGCCTCGGCGCGCGCGAGATCCTGGCCGGCGTCAGCCTCGACGCCGCGCCCGGCGAAGTGGTGGCGCTGCTGGGGCCCAACGGCGCCGGCAAGAGCACGCTGCTGCGCTGCGTGAACCAGATCGCCGGACGTTACCGGGGCCGCATCGCCATCGACGGCCGCGACGCCGTCGCGATGGCGCCGCGCGAGCTGGCGCGGGCGGTGTCCTGGGTGCCGCAGCAGGCCGGCAGCGCCATGGCGCTGCGCGTGATCGACATGGTCTTGCTGGGCCGCGCGCCGCACCGGCGCGGCGGCAGCGCGGCGCATGACCTCGACGTCGCGCTGCGCGCCATCGAGCGCCTGCGCCTGCAGGACCTGGCCTTGCGCGCGGTGGACCAACTGAGCGGCGGCGAACGCCAGCGCGTGATGCTGGCGCGCGCCATTGCCCAGGAAGGGCGCCTGATGCTGCTGGACGAACCCACCAGCGACCTCGACCTGCGCCATCAGGTGGAGGTCATGCAAGCCGTGCGCGAGATCGCGCGCACGCGCGGCGCGGCCATGCTGGTGGCGATCCATGACCTGGCGCTGGCGGCGCGCTTCGCCGATCGCCTGGTGATGCTGGCGCACGGCCGCGTCCACGCCGACGGCCCCTGGCGCGAGGTGCTAACGCCCGACAACATCCGCACCGTGTACGGCGTGCATGCCACCGTCGGCAGCGACGGCGGCGTCCCCTATGTGATCGCCGGCGCAGCGGCGGCATGAGGGCGGCCGGCGATTTTCAACGCCGCGTTGAAAGTGATTTGCGTCGCGCGCAGTCGCCAGCCGCTGCGCTTCTTGCGATACTCGGCCGATCCGAGTCCGCCAGACTCGCCATCCTCGCCGGAGACCCAGATGCACCAGCCCGACTTCGCCGCCCTGCGGCAATTCCCCCGCCACCGCCTGCTTGACGCGGCCACTCCCATCGCCCGGCTGGAGCGGCTTGCGCGCCTGCTGCCCTGGACCGCCGGGGTCAATCTCTACGTCAAGCGCGACGACCTGATGGCCGTGGGCGGCGGCGGCAACAAGCTGCGCAAGCTGGAGTTCCTGCTGGGCGCAGCCATGGCCGAGGGCGCCGACACCATCGTCACCGTCGGTGGCCTGCAATCGAATCATGCGCGCCTGGCGGCGGCCGCCGCCGCGCGCGCCGGGCTGGCCTGCGAACTGGTGCTCGGGCGCATGGTGCCCAGGGACAACGAAGAATATGAACTGGGCGGAAACGTGTTGCTCGACGCCTTGTTCGGCGCGCGCGTCGAAGTGGCGCCGACCGGCATGGCGCCGATCGAGCGCGCCCGCGAACGGGCCGAAGAATTGCGGCGCGCGGGACGGCGTCCCTTCGTCATCCCGACCGGCGGTTCGACGCCGCTGGGCAGCCTGGGCTACGTCGCCGCGGCGCAGGAGATCCTGCAGCAGCAACAGGCGCTGGGCGTGGCGTTCGACGCCATCGTGGTGCCCAACGGCAGCTCCGGCACCCATGCCGGGCTGGCGGCGGGCATGATCCACGCCGGCCTGCCGGCGCAGCGGGTGCGCGGCTTCTCCGTGCTGGGGGAGGCCGAGGCCACGCGCCAGGCCACGCAGGCGCTGGCGCAGTCGGCGCTGGAACTGCTGGGGGCGGGCGCGGGCACGCTGGGCGCGGACGACATCGTGGTCGATGGCGGCCAGCGCGGCGCCGGCTACGGCATCGCCACCGGAGCCATGGCCGACGCCGTGGGCGCGCTGGCGCGCAGCGAGGGCCTGCTGCTCGATCCGGTGTATTCCGGCAAGGCCTTCGCCGGCCTGCTGGCGGGGATCAGGGAGGGGCAGTTCGCGTCCGGCGCCAACCTGCTGTTCGTGATGACCGGCGGCACGCCGGCGCTGTACGCCTATCGCGACGCCTTCTGAGGCCCGATGGAAAAAGCCCGCGGCCTTGCGCTCAGCGGTTGCGGTCGAACAGCCAGCGCTGCGCCAGCCGCGTGTAGCGCGGCATGACCAGGTACACCATCAGCGCCACCACCATGCCGGATCCGAGCAAGCCGTCCAGCACGCGCTGCGGCGGCAAGCCCAGCCGGTGCAGCAGCGGCAGCGCCAGCTGCGAGGCCGCCAGCGAGAGCGGGAAGATCGCCGACCAGGTCAACAGGAACTGCTTCCAGCGCACCGGCACTTTCGCCTTGGCGCCTTCGGGCGTGAACCAGAAATCGAGGCCGCTGCGCACGAAGAACTCATCGTCCGCGGCCAGGAAGGGCTTGACCCGCTCGATGTGGCCGGCGCGCTGCGGCGACTCCATCCAGGCGTGCAGGCGCTGCTCCGAGGCGAAGCGCAGGATCACCGTGTAAGCGGTGGTGATGCCCTTGACCGGGCGCACCACCTGCCAGTCGATGATGCCTTCGGCTGCCTGGCTGGAGGCCGCCACGTCCTTGAGCCA
The DNA here is from genome assembly GCF_028993615.1 of Herbaspirillum sp. WKF16. Lineage (NCBI taxonomy): Bacteria > Pseudomonadati > Pseudomonadota > Betaproteobacteria > Burkholderiales > Oxalobacteraceae > Herbaspirillum > Herbaspirillum sp. WKF16. The sequence continues at coordinate 550,112 of NZ_CP118632.1, forward strand.
GGCCTCGTACTGCGCATGCATGCCCTGGCGGATATGGTGGGTGATCACCACGGTGGCGCCGTGGCTGGGATCGGTCATGGGATGCTCCGGGTTCAAGATGGCTCCTGCTGTGCGTTGGCGGATGCGGCAATTGTGCCGCCGTCCCGTCGCCGGCGAAAGGCCCGGCCGGCTGTGCTCCCGGCGCGCGGGCCACAGCCGGGCGGCGTCAGAACTTGTGGCGCAGGCCCATGCGCAGCACGTTCTGGGCGCTGTCGTCGGTCGGCGCTACCGAGTAGGCGGCGCCGATCACGCCCGGGTTGACGGCGTCGCCGGCGTGCTGGCGGCTCAGCATCGCATACACGTCGGTGCGCTTGGAGAGGAAGTAATCCATCCCCAGGTTGAGCTGGGTGGTGCGCGCGCGGGTCGCGCCGGCGGCGGCGCGGGCCAGGTCGGCGCGGTCGTGGATCACGCTGGCCAGCAGGTGCAGCTTGCCGTCCCAGGCGTAGTCCAGGCCCAGGTCGATGATGTTGGCGCGGGTGGCGCTGGTGATCTGCGCCAGGCCGGTGGCGGCCAGCGGCGCCTGCAGCGGACGGCGCGTCTGCGACCAGGCCGCGAAGACCTTGGCCGGCCCCGCCTGGTAGCTGGCGCCCAGCGTGAAGGTCCTGAGCTCGGTGTCGGCGCTGGCCTGCCGGCTCTGGTAGTAGGCGCCGCCGATGCCGAAGGCGCCGTTGGCATAGTTGGCGCCCACGCCCGCGGCGCTGCCGGCGGCGTTGCTGCCGGCCGTTTCGCCCAGGCCGTAGAACAGACTGCCGCTGAAGCCATCGTAGGTCTCGCTGTCGAAGCGCACCGAATTGCTGGTGCGAGCCCCGGTCACGCGGTCCAGGCTGTTGAAGTGGCCGGCGCGCACGCCGCCGCCGCCGAAGATCTGGAACGAGGTGTATCTGGTGCCGATGTCTTCCAGGTAGTCGGTCTGGCGGCCCAGCGTCAGCGTGCCCCAGCGGCCGGACAGGCCGACCACCGACTTGCGGTCGAACAGCGTGCCGGGCGTGGCCATGGCGCCGTCGTCGGCGCCGAAGCCGGTTTCCAGCTGGAACACGGCCGACAACCCTCCACCCAGCGCTTCCCGGCCCTTGAAGCCGATGCGCGACGCCATCTGGTCGCCGGAGTCGAGGCTCAGGCGGCTGTTGTTGCCGGGAGCGGCCTTGCTGGTGTAGGCCAGGCTCATGTCGATCACGCCGTAGACGGTCACGTTGCTCTCCCCGGCTCGCGCCGGCGGCGCCAGGGTCGCGGCGGCCAGCGTCAGGGCGGTGAGGGAGGTGGTGTAGGCAAGGGCGGTTTTCTTCATCTGCATTCCCGTTGGATTGAAACTGGTTTTGCCTGGCGGCAAAGATCGCGGGAATATAGCGGCGCGGCGGCGCCCCTGTCTGGGACAAAACGATACCGGCGCGTGCGGCGGGGCAGCACGAATAGACATGAACGCAGCGCAAGCCGCCTCCCGCCGGGCCTTGCGAGGCGGCGGCGGCGCGCATGATTGATATTCAATACGAATTAAAAGGCGCTGAATTATATATTGGACAAATATCAGGTCGAGGAGCAATCTTGTGCTCCCTTTTTCCGTCCGCAGCGCTGAGGAGACACCCAACATGCCAACCTACCGTTCCCACACCACCACCCAAGGCCGCAACATGGCCGGCGCCCGCGCCCTCTGGCGCGCAACCGGCATGAAGGATGGCGACTTCAGCAAGCCCATCATCGCCGTGGTGAACTCCTTCACCCAGTTCGTGCCCGGCCACGTCCACCTGAAGGACCTGGGCCAGCTGGTGGCGCGCGAGATCGAGGCCGCCGGCGGCGTAGCCAAGGAGTTCAACACCATCGCCGTGGACGACGGCATCGCCATGGGCCACGACGGCATGCTGTACTCGCTGCCCTCGCGCGACCTGATCGCCGACTCGGTGGAATACATGGTCAACGCCCACTGCGCCGACGCCATGGTGTGCATCTCCAACTGCGACAAGATCACCCCCGGCATGCTGATGGCCGCGATGCGCCTGAACATCCCCGTCGTGTTCGTCTCCGGCGGCCCGATGGAAGCCGGCAAGGTGATCAAGACCGTCAACGCCGACAAGAAGGTCATCAAGCTGGACCTGGTGGACGCCATGATCCAGGCCGGCGACAACAACATCTCCGACGCCGACGTTGCCGAAGTCGAGCGCTCGGCCTGTCCCACCTGCGGTTCCTGCTCGGGCATGTTCACCGCCAACTCGATGAACTGCCTGACCGAAGTGCTGGGCCTCTCGCTGCCGGGCAACGGCACCATCCTGGCCACCCACGCCGACCGCAAGGAACTGTTCCTGCGCGCCGGCCGCGTGATCGTCGAACTGGCCAAGCGCCACTACGAGCAGGACGACTACTCCATCCTGCCGCGCAACATCGCCACCAAGGAAACCTGGGAAAACGCCATGACCCTGGACGTCTCCATGGGCGGCTCCACCAACACCGTGCTGCACCTGCTGGCCGCGGCGCATGAGGCCAAGGTGGAGTTCAGCATGGCCGACATCGACCGCATCTCGCGCAACGTGCCTTGCCTGTGCAAGGTCGCGCCGATGACCAACAAGTACCACATCGAAGACGTGCACCGCGCCGGCGGCATCATCGCCATCCTGGGCGAGCTGGCGCGCGCCGGCCTGCTCGACACCTCGCGCCCGACCGTGCACAGCAAGACCCTGGGCGAGGCGATCGCAAAATACGACATCCGCGTCTCCAGCGACCCGGCGGTGCACAAGCTGTTCCGCGCCGCGCCCGGCGGCGTGCCCACGCAAACCGCGTTCTCGCAGGAAGAGCGCTTCGAGAGCAGCGACCTGGATCGCGCCAACGGCTGCATCCGCGACCTCGAGCACGCCTATTCCAAGGATGGCGGCCTGGCCGTCCTGTACGGCAACATCGCCGAGAAGGGCTGCATCGTGAAGACCGCCGGCGTGGATGAGAGCATCCTCAAGTTCTCCGGCAAGGCGCGCGTGTTCGAAAGCCAGGACGCCGCGGTCGAAGGCATCCTGGGCGACACCGTGCATGCCGGCGACGTCGTCATCATCCGCTACGAAGGTCCCAAGGGCGGTCCGGGCATGCAAGAGATGCTGTACCCGACCTCGTACATCAAGTCCAAGGGCCTGGGCAAGGCCTGCGCGCTGTTCACCGACGGCCGTTTCTCGGGCGGCTCTTCCGGCCTGGTGATCGGCCACGCTTCGCCGGAAGCGGCCGAAGGCGGCGCCATCGGCCTGGTGGAAGAGGGCGACATGATCGACATCGACATCCCCAACCGCACCATCAACCTGCGCATTTCCGGCGACGACCTGGCCGCCCGCCGCGCCGCCATGGAAGCGCTGGGCGCCAAGGCCTGGCAACCCGCCGCCGACCGCAAGCGCGTGGTGTCGCAGGCGCTGCAGGCCTATGCCGCGCTGACCACCTCGGCCGACCGCGGCGCCGTGCGCGACCTGTCGCAACTCAAGCGCTGATCGCGCCGCAGGCCTCCTGTCGCGCGCAGGCGCCGATGCCGTTCAGTCTTTGGCTGAACGGCATTTTTTTTGTGGCGCGGGAATGCGCCTCCATGCATGACGAAAGTCGCCGGGTTCCTGCTTTCGCGGGAACGACAGAGAGGAGCCGGCGCGGCCACCGCCGCCGCCCTGCGCGATTTGTGGCAAGATGCTCGCCAGCGCCGCAACGGCGCGGCCGCGCGTCAAGGGGAGGCGCGGCATACGCGGGATCTCTCATGCAGGCATCTTCTTCCGGTACGCCTATCCGTGTCGCCCTCGTCGAGGACGACGCCTACTTCCAGCACACCTTCCAGGAAGCCATCGGCCAGGCGCCCGACATGGCGCTGGCCGGTGTTTCCGGCACCCTGGCCATGGGGCTGGCGCTGCTGGAGCGCGGCGCGCCGGATGTGCTGCTGGTGGACATCGGCCTGCCCGACGGCTCCGGCATCGACCTGATCCGCGCCGCGCATACGCGTTATCCGGCATGCAACGTGATGGTGTGCACCACCTTCGGCGACGAGGCGCACGTAATGCAGTCGCTGGAGGCCGGCGCCTCCGGCTACCTGCTCAAGGACAGCGCGGCCGGCCGCATCGTCGAGGAGATCCGCAGCCTGCACGGCGGCGGCAGCCCGATCAGCCCGCTCATCGCGCGCCAGGTGCTCACGCGCTTTCGCGGCCGGCCGCAAGCGGCGCCAGCCGATGAGGCGACCGCGCCGGGCGGCTTGTCGGCCCGCGAGACGCAGGTGCTGGAGTACATCACGCGCGGCTTCACTGCCGAGGAAATCGCCGGCCTGATGCAGATCTCGCGGCATACCGTATTGACCTTCATCCGTCGCATCTACGCCAAGCTGGAAGTCAATTCCAAGGCCGAGGCCATCTTCGAGGCGCGCCACCGCGGCCTGATCCGGGAGTAGACATGCGTGCCGACTTCGCGCTGCGCGCCTGGCTGGCGCTGTCGTGCCTGCTGGGCGCATGCGCCGCGCCGGCGGCAACCGCCGGGGTGGTGCACCTGGCGCGCGCCGAATCGATGTCGGTGGCGCCGTCGCAGTACCAGCCGCCGTCTTCCACGATCGACGCCGCGACGCTGGCAGGGCCGTGGACGGCGGTGACGCTGCCGCACACCTCCACCGCCGCGCCCGGCCCCGGCAAGCCGGGCGCCATGGCCACCACCTGGTACCGCGTTTCGCTGGCGGGGATCGATGCCGCGCCCGGGCCGATGGCGCTGCACCTGTTGCGCTGGCAGGCGGCGGGGCAGCTGACGGTGTACGGCGACGGCCGCCTGCTGTACCGTTCGCAAGGCTCGCCGGTGTGGAACCACTTCCGCCATCCGGCGCTGGTGATCCCGTTGCGCCAGACCGACGAGGCGCCGCTGCCGCGCACGCTGCTGCTGCGCCTGGACACCTATCCCGGCGCGGCCGGGGCCGTCACCTCGATGTACGCCGGGCCGCAGCGCGAGATCTACGCGCGCTACGCGCTGCGCGAGTGGCTGGAGTACCAGTTTCCCTTCATGGCCAGCGTCGCCTTCCTGGCCGTCGGCCTGTTCTCGCTGGGGATCTGGGCGGTGCGCCGGCGCGAGCCGATCTACTTCCTGGTGTTCGCCATCGCCGCCTGCACCGTGACCCGCCGCTGGCATTTCTATGCCGGCCTGGAGCAGCTCTCTATTTCCGACCAGTGGTTCGGCTGGCTCACCTACAACGCGCTGAACTGGCAGATCGTCGCCCTGCAATACTTCGCGCGCCTGCTGCACGGACGCGACCACCGCTGGTTCAACCGCGCGACGGTGGCCTTCGCCCTGCTGATGACGCTGGTGACGCTGCCGATGTCGGCGCTGCAGTACGGGTTGGTGCTGGTCAAGCCCATGCTGTACGTGGTCCCGATCCTGCTGGGCGCGGTCATGACCGCGCGCAACATGTGGGACGGCTGGCGTAGCCGCTCCTACGAGGCGCGCCTGCTGGGCCTGTGGATGATCGTCAGCCTCAGCTTCGGCACCTACGACTGGTTCAAGGTCAAGTACCAGTTCAACATGGAAGGCTTCTACCTGACGCCGTACGCGGCCATGGTGATGTTCGTGGTGATCACCTACATCCTGTTCCGGCGCTACGTCAACGCCGTGGCCGAGACCGAGCGCGGCAAGGAGACCCTGGCGCTGCGCCTGCAGGCGCGCGAACGGGAGCTCGAGGAGAGCTACCGCAAGCTGGCCGAGGTGGAGAAATCGCGCACCCTGAGCATGGAGCGCCAGCGCATGATGCAGGACATGCACGACGTGCTGGGCCTGTCGCTGATCGGCGCGCTGCGCATGGTGGAGCGCGGCAAGCTGGACGAGCGCGAGGTGTCGCGCATCCTGAGCTCCTGCATCGACGACCTGAAGCTGGCCATCGATTCGCTGGAGCCGGTGGACGCCGACCTGCTGCTGTTGCTGGCGACCTTGCGCTTTCGCCTCGGCCCGCGGCTGGAGGCGGCCGGCATCCGGCTGCTGTGGAAGGTGGAGACGGTGCCGGCGCTGCCGTGGCTGGATCCGCGCCACGCGTTGCATATCCTGCGCATCCTGCAGGAGGCCTTCGCCAACATCATCAAGCACACCGGCGCCAGCGAGATCGCGGTGTCGACCGCTGTCGGCGCCGACAGCGTCAGCGTGACGGTGCAAGACAACGGTCCGGGTTTCTCGCTGGAGCAAGGGCTGGCGCAGGGCGGCAAGGGGCTGCGCAACCAGTTGCGTCGCGCCGAGGCGATCGGCGCGCGCATCCGGTGGCAGGCGGCGGGAACGGGGCAGCCGGGAACGCGCATGGTGCTGCACCTGCCGCTGGCGGCGCACGGCGCCGTGGGTGTGATTCCGGAGCAGGCTGCGGGACCGGCCTAGCCGCGCCGCTTGCAGGAGTACATGGCCTGGTCGGCGCGCTGCAGCAGCACGCCGAAGTCGCAATGCTCGGCCGGCGAGACGCTGGCGATGCCGATGGATAGTGAGATCTGCCGGTGCGGCCAGGCTGCGCCGGCCACCACCGCGTGGATGCGTTCGGCCACCATGCCGGCGCTGCCCTCGGGCGTGTCCGGCAGGATCACGGCGAATTCGTCGCCGCCCCAGCGCGCCACGAAATCGCTGCTGCGCAAGGGCATGCGCAGCAGCTGCCCCAGCTTCACCAGTACGCGGTCCCCGGCCGGATGGCCGTAGGTGTCGTTGTATTGCTTGAAGCGATTCACATCGATCATCAGCAGGGACATCGGCGTGCCGCTGCGCAGGTGGCGCGCCCACTCCTCATGCACCCGCTGGTCGAAGGCGCGGCGATTGCCCACGCCGGTGAGGCCATCGGTCAGGACCTGTTGCTGCAGCTGCCCGATCTGGCGCTGCAGGCAGAGCCGTTCGGCCAGGTTGCGCGCCAGCAGCGGCAAGGCGATGCGCTGCGCCGGCGTCAGGCTGCGCGCCTGGCGGTCCAGCACGCACAGGGTGCCGAGGAAGCCTTCGGCGGTGTCGCCGAAGGCCGCGCCGGCATAGAAACGCACCCCCGGCGCCCCGGCCACCATGGGCGAGGCGGCATGGCAGGCATGGGCCGCCAGGTCGCCGATCTCGGTGACCTCGTCGGTCGAACCGGCCGCGGCTTCACACAGGTTGAAATCGGTATTGCTGCGCAGCACGCCGCTCTGGCCCGGGAAGCGCCACCACTGGCGCCGCATCGGCGCGCGCGCGCCGTCGGCCTCGGCCGCCCCGGCCGAGAAGTGGCCATGCAGCTGCGACACCATCACGATGGGCGCTGCGCACAGCTGCCCCGCCAGCGCCGTGAAATCGCCCAGCAGCCGACCCAGCGCAAGATCCGGCTCGTGCGAGGGATGTTCCGGCAAGGGAGTGGAGTTGGCGCGGACTGGTTCCATGGCGGGGCGCCGGCGGTGGGCGGATGATCGGCAATCGGAAAGAAAACTGGACAGGTGTGCGGGCCGGCAAGATGCAAGGCGCAGGTCCGCTGCAGGCGACTCTAGCCGGGTTGGCGGGTTCTGCATATCGCAAGAACTGGGGACATCGCATTTTTTTCGGCCGTCCTATCATTGCCGCCGGGCCTGTCGGGATCAGTCAAAAAAAGCAACGAGGGTATTGACCAGCGGCGGCGGGCCCACATCGCGCGCCGTGCCGCCCCGGAGAAAGCCAGGCCATCATGCACCAGCCGCTACAACCCTTGCCGCCGGGCGCGCAGCCCGACACGGCTTCCGATGTTGCCATCGGCGCCATCCCGCGGCAAATCCACCTGGCCCTGATCGACGACGATGCCGAGTTTCGCGGCGCCGTCATCGCCGCCGTCCAGCACAGCAACGACACCCGCCTCGTCGCCATCGCCGCCAGCGGCGCCGAGGGCGCGCTGCTGCTGCAGCAGGCGCCGGCCGACGTATTGCTGGTGGGCGCCTCCCTGCCGTACGGCGCCGGCCTCACCCTGATCCGCCAGGCGGCGCGCCGCTGGCCCGGCTGCGCCATCATGGCCGGCACCACCCTGGGCGACCGCGCCGACCTGCTCGCGTGCATCGAGGCCGGCGCCGCCGGTTACCTGTCCAAGGACAGCAGCCCCCTGCAGATGCTGGAAGAAATCCGCAGCGTCGGCAGCGGCGGCGGCTCCATCAACCCCCTGATCGCGCATCGCCTGCTGGTGCGCGCGCGGCGCGGCGAGCCCGTGCTGTCGAGCTACGAGGCGCAGGCGCTCGAACTGATCGCGCATGGCTTCACCGCCGGCGAGGCGGCGCGCCGCATGCAGGTCACGCGCCATGCGGTGCTGGCCTGCGTGCGCCGCATCTACGCCCGGCTGGAACGCGCGGCCGGCCGGCAAATCACCTGAGCGGCGCATCGGCGTTACAATCTGCGCTGCACTCCAGTTGCCCTCATCCCGCTTACAGGACGCCCCCATGGACGCCTTCTTCTTCATCCCTGTCGCCATCATGCTTGCGCTGGTGCCCGGCCCGAACAACTTCTGCGCGCTCAACAACGGCATCCGGCGCGGCGTCGGCGCGGCCCTGCTGGCCACCTTCGGCCGCGTGGCCGCGTTCGCGATCTTCCTGACGGTCTCGGCGCTGGGCCTGGGCGCGATGCTGCTGGCCTCGGAAACCGCCTTCGAGGCGGTGAAGTGGGTCGGCGCCGTCTACCTGTTCTATCTCGGCTGGCGCGCCTGGCGCAGTCGCGAATTCCATGGGCTGGAGCTGGCCGACGGCGTCGCCGGCGCCCCTGCGGCAGGCGCGCCGGCGCCGCGCGGCGTGGGCGCGCTGGCCATGCAGGAATTCCTGCTGGGCATCACCAACCCCAAGGCGATCATGCTGTTCGCGGCGATCTTCCCGCAGTTCATCGACCAGTCGCGCCCGGCCGCGCACCAGTTCCTGGTGCTGGGTTCGATCTACCTGGCCTCCGAGTTCGTCTCCACGGCGGTGTATTCGGCCTGCGGCGCCCGGATCCGCCAGTTCATCCGCACCTCGCGCGGCGTGGCGCGCCTCAACAAGGCCACCGGCGGCTTCTTCATCGGCGCCGGCGCCTTGCTGCTGGCGGCGCGGCAATAGGCGCGGGCGATTTCGCCGTCGCCACCAGGGCCACCCGCGCGGTGGCCTTTTTGTTGCCGGGAGGCGGCTGTTACAAATTAGTCGCGCCGGGCTGATCCGTTTTCTTCTTTCAGGTGTCAGGCAAATGAGAACGCTTCTTTTTCATTAAAGACGGCGTGTCGATTTCTTGTCTTTATTTCATCTGAAAGGTCAGATCATGGGGAAGGCCCTGGCGCTCAATCGCCACACCAATTTCGCATTCCAACCCACCGCCCTGGCGGCCGCCGTCAGCCTGGCCCTGGCCGCGCCGGCGTTCGCCCAGACCGCAGACGATGCCGCCGCGCTGCCCACCGTGACCGTCACCGGCGCCAGCGAGAACGGCCTGAAGCCGGCCTACGCCGGCGGCCAGGTCGCGCGCGGCGGCAGCCTCGGGGTGCTGGGCACGCAGGACGTGATGGATACGCCGTTCTCCACCACCAACTACACCGCGGACACGCTGAAGAACCTGCAGGCGCGCACCGTGGGCGACGTCATCGGCAACGACGCCTCGGTGCGCAACACCAACGGCGCTGCCGGTTTCGGCGACAGCTACCAGATCCGCGGCTTCGCGGTGTCGGTGGACGATACCGCCTTGAACGGCCTGTACGGCCTGGTGTCGCTGGGCCGCATGTCGACCGCCATGCTGGAGCGCGTCGAAGTGCTGAAGGGCCCGGGCACGCTGATGAGCGGCATGGGGCCGGCCGGCAGCGTCGGCGGCGCCATCAACCTGGTCACCAAGCGCGCCGGCGAAGAACCGGTGTCCAGCGTCACCGCTTCCTACATGAGCAGCGCGCAGTTCGGCCTGCAGGGCGACATCGGCCGCCGCTTCGGCGAGAACAAGGAATGGGGCATCCGCGTCAACGCCCTGTACGCCGACGGCGCCACCGGCATCTCCGGCAGCAACCAGCAACAGAGCATGGGCTCGGTCGCGCTGGACTACACCACGCGCCGCCTGCGCTGGACCCTGGACGCCTACACCCTGCACGAGGACACGCGCAATTTCCGCCCGCAGTTCAGCATCGGCACCTTGACCATGCCGGACGCGCCCTCGGGCAACAGCAACTTCCTCAAGGGCAGCACCCTGCAGCTGGATGACAAGGTCGTCGCCAGCCGCCTGGAGTACGACCTGAACGACCAGCTGACCGCCTACGGCGCCATCGGCTACCACACCGGCAGCTCGGCCCAGACCTTCGCCTCGTCCACCATCAACACGCTGGCCGGCGCCGCCGACGTGACCAATGCCTACTACGACCAGAAGACCATCACCACCTCGTCCGACGTCGGCCTGCGCGCGCGCTTCAGGACGGCCGGCATCGGCCACACCCTGACGTTGGGCGCCACCAGCCTCGACAAGCAGCTCGACTGGTTCTACGCGCCCGGCGCCACAACCATTGCGACCAACCTGTACGGCGGCGTGCAGCTGCCGCCGGTCGGCTCGGCGCGCACCAACCCGATCCCGCAAAGCCAGACCCGCCTGACCAGCTATTCGGTGACCGACACCCTGTCGATGATCGACGGCCGCCTGCTGTTGACAGCCGGCCTGCGCCGCCAGCAGGCCTATGCCGGCAACCTGCAGGACGGCACCAGCAGCAATGCGCGCGGCTACTCGCCGGTGGTCGGCGTGGTGGTCAAGCCGGTCGACGCCTTGTCGCTGTACGCCAACTACACGGTCGGCCTGAGCGCCGGCGAAGTGGTCGGCGGCACCTACGCCAACCGCGGCCAGATCCTCTCGCCGTATAAGGCGACCCAGTATGAAGCGGGCGCCAAGGTGGATTGGGGCCGTGTGATGACTACCGCCGCCGTGTTCGAGATCAACCGCGCCAACGGCGTGGCCGACACCGTCACCAACACCTATACCCAGAACGGACGCCAGCGCGTGCGCGGGCTGGAGCTGTCGGCGGTGGGCGAACTGCAGCGCGGCCTGCGCCTGATGGGCGGCGCCACTTTCTTCGACGCCAAGCAATTCCATACCGACGGCGGCACCAACGACGGCAAGGACATCGGCGCCGTGCCCAAGCAAAACTTCAACCTGGGCGCGGAGTGGGATACGCCGTGGCTCTCCGGCCTGACCCTGAACTCGCGGGTCATCCGCACCGGTTCGATGTACTACGACGGCAGCAACAACATCAGGGTGCCGGGCTGGACCCGCCTGGATCTCGGCGCCCGCTACGCGAGCAAGCTGGCCGGACAGACCGTCACCTACCGCGCCAACATCGAGAACCTGTTCGACAAGAACTACTGGGTGATGCAGAACGGCTACGCCGGCTATGGCGCCGGCCGCACCTTCATCCTGTCGGCCCAGGTCGATTTTTGATGTGAGCCTGCGCGCGGCGCCATGCACGGCGCCGCGCGGGACGGTTCGGGAAAGAGGCCGCCGCGAGGCGGCTTTTTTTTCGCCCGCAGCCACGGGCGGTTGAAATGAGGCGGCATTCCCGCGACAATGTGCCACCTCGTTTGTCTCCATGGACAGCGCCCCTGTCCCGCACCGTTCCGGCCAAGGTTTTCAATGATGTCTTTCGCAGTGCGCCGCGTCGCCGGCAGCCCCCCGTCGCTTTCCCAACCCATGATGAAGAACTGCGCCGGCCTCTTGCGGCTGCTGCTGTGCGGCTTGTTGCTGCTGACGCTGGCCATGGCGGGCGAGCGCGCCTTCGCCGCCGGTTCCGAACGCGCCGGCGCCGGCAAGCAGCGCGCCGCGGGCGCCAAGGGGCGCAAGCGCGGCGCGCGCCAGGCGACGCCCGCCAGGCGCCGCGCGGCGCCGGCCAGGAAGGGGCGCGCGGCGGCCGCTGCTCCTGCCGCTTCTGCCGCTGCCGCCGCGCCCCAGGCTGCGGCCGCGCAGCCGGAACTGCTGGCGCGCTGCGGCTTCACCGAGGCCTCGCGCAGGCAGCTGTTCTCGCATGCGATCTATGTGCTGGACGAGCAGTCCGGCAAGCCGCTCTACGAACGCAATGCCGACGCCGTGGCGCCGATCGCCTCGATCTCCAAGCTGATGATGGCCATGGTCTGGCTGGACCACAAGCACGAAGCGCTGGGCAGCCGCCTGGAAGTCACCGGCGACGACCTCGACACCCTCAAGAACACCGCCTCGCGCCTGACGGTCGGCGCCAGCCTGACCCGCGCCGACCTGCTGCACATCGCTTTGATGTCCTCCGAGAACCGCGCCGCCGCCGCGCTCAGCCGCGACTACCCCGGCGGGCGCGAAGCCTTCATCGCCGCCATGAACGCCAAGGCGCAGGCGCTGGGGATGCCGCATACCCGCTTCGTCAACGCCACCGGCCTGTCGCCGGAGAACGTCTCGACCGCGCACGAGCTGGCCGGCATGGTGCGCGCCGCCAACGGCTACCAGCTGATCCGCCAATATTCGGTAGACCGCCAGAAGACCGTCAACATCGGCCGCGGCCAGCTGCAGTACGTGAATTCGAATCGCCTGGTGCGCTACGGCCAGGTCAGCGCCAGCGTGCAGAAGACCGGCTTCATCAACGAGGCCGGCCACAACATGGTGATGCGCCTGATGGTGCACGGCCGCCGCCCGGTGGTGATCTCCATGCTCGGCAGCGACACCGGCGACGGCTCGCGCCTGGACGGCGTGCGCATCGCCAAATGGCTCAACTGCTCGCTGCGCTGAGCGCGCGGCCTTTCAACTATTCTTCTTGCCGGCGGCGCCGACCTTCTCCGGGAAGTATTCCATCAGCCAGTCGATGAACACGCGCAAGCGGTGCGTGACGTGGCGATTGTTGGGATACACCACGTGGAACGGGTAGGGCGCCGGCCGCCATTTCTCCAGGATCTCCACCAGCTCGCCGCGCGCCAGCGCCGGCCCGGCCGCATAGGTGAAGGTCTGGATGATCCCCAGCCCCGCCAGGCCCGCGGCCAGGTGCGCGTTGCTTTCGTTGACGCCGACGCGGTGCTCCACCTTGATTTCCGTCTTTTCGCCTTTCCGCTCGAAACGGAAGGGAAAGGCTCGCCCGTTCTGCGGCGACAGGAAGCTCACCAGCCGGTGGCCGTTCTTCAATTCCTCGGGATAGGCCGGCACCCCGAACAGCTTCAGGTAGGCCGGCGTGGCGCAGGTGATCAACCGCGCCTGGCCGATGTGGCGCGCCACCAGCGATGAGTTGTCCAGCGGGCCGCCGCGAATGACGCAATCGACGCTGTCGCCGATCAGGTCGACCGAACGGTCCGACACGCCCAGGTCGATGCGGATGTCGGGATAGCGCGCCAGGAAGTCCGGCAGGGCGGGGATCAGCACGTCGCAGGCGGTCGAGCCGCCGACGTCGATGCGCAGCTGGCCGCGCGGATTGCCGCGCGCGGCGTTGAGCGAGGCGTCGATATCCTCCAGGTCGCGCACCAGGCGCCCGCTCTTCTCGTAGTAGTCGCGCCCCTCCGGCGTGACCGTGACGCGGCGCGTGGTCCGCTGCAGCAGCCGCACCCCCAGGTGCGCCTCCAGCTCCTGCACCAGCTTGCTCAGCGTGGCGTTGGGCATGTCCAGCGAATCCGCCGCGCGGGTGAAATTGCCCGCCTCCACCACCCGGGCAAAGGCCCGGATCGCCATCAGTTGGTCCATCGCCGCTCCGTTGCGTGTGTATTGATTATCCACGTATGTGGATAGTGATTTTAATTTTACACACTTTATCCATAAACGACAGGCCGCTAAAGTACACCCATGTCAAACGAAACACGGCGCAAACCAGCAACAGGCGCGGTTCGGCGGCATCAACCGACATACATCATCCATTCATTTAAAAGGAAATCATCATGAACAAGCAACTCGACGGCAAGATCGCACTGGTTACCGGCGGCACCAGCGGCATCGGCCTGGCAACGGCCCAGGAACTGGCAGCGCAAGGCGCCCGCGTCTTCATCACCGGCCGCCGCCAGGCCGAGCTCGACGCCGCCGTCGCCGCCATCGGCGCGGCCGCCACCGGCATTCGCGCCGACGCCTCGGTGCTCTCCGAGCTCGACGCCGTGTACGCCCAGATCGCCCGCACCGCCGGCAAGCTCGACATCCTCTTCGCCAACGCCGGCGGCGGCGACATGATGCCGCTGGGCGCCATCACCGAGGAACACTTCGACCGCATCTTCGGCACCAATGTGCGCGGCGTGCTGTTCACCGTGCAAAAGGCGCTGCCGCTGCTGGTCGACGGCGCGTCGGTGATCCTCACCTCGTCCACCACCTCGGTGCTGGGCACCGCCAACTTCAGCGTCTACAGCGCCAGCAAGGCCGCCGTGCGCAACTTCGCCCGCTCCTGGGCGCTGGACCTGAAGGACCGGGGCATCCGCGTCAACGTGGTCAGCCCCGGCCCGATCCGCACCCCCGGCCTGGGCGACCTGGTGCCCGACGAAGCGCGCCAGGGCCTGTTCGACTACCTGGCCTCGCAGGTGCCGCTGGGCCGCCTGGGCGAGCCGCAGGAAATCGGCAAGGCCGTGGCCTTCCTGGCCTCCGACGCCTCCAGCTTCGTCAACGGCATCGAGCTGTTCGTCGACGGCGGCATGGCCCAGGTCTGAGCCGCAGCGCAACGATGAACAAGAGCATCGGCATCGCGTTACTGACGGCAGCGCTCGCGGCGCTGCCGTTCACCTCACCTTCTTACGCGCAGGGAGCATCACACATGGACACCGCCACCCAGGACATCGCCGCCGTGCAGCGGCTGATCGATCTCCATTTCGAGATCTGGAACGACACCAACCCCAGGAACTGGGCCGCGAAATTCGAGCAGGCCTATACCCCCAACTTCTTCGTCGCCGACTACGCCGGCACGGCCACCGGCTATGTCAGCGTCGGCCAGCTGCTGCAGCGGGTGCAGGGCGAGCATGCCGGCTTCTCCTTCACCCCGGATCAGATCGCCTGGAACCACGGCATCGGCCGCGTGACCTGGGGCTACGGCCCGAAAGACAATCCCAACCTGATCCGCGGCGAGGACATCTTCACCATCAAGGATGGCAGGCTGGCCAGCGCCTACGTGTTCATCGACAAGAAATAAGAAAGGATCCGCACCATGAAATACATCGCCACCCTGTTCGCCGCGCTGGTCCTCGCCGCGGGCATGCCGGCCCGGGCCGCCGGCATCCAGACGGCCGGCATCGACCACGTCGGCATCAACGTGCCGGACCTGAAGCAGGCCGAGCAATTCTTCGGCGACGCCTTCGGCTGCGTGCCGGTCACGCGCATCGGCCCCTTCGACCTGCGCGCCATGAAGTCCGACAAGGGCCTGGCCGGCGCGCTCAGCGCCGACAGCCTCTCCATCGCCATGCTCCGCTGCGGCGACGGCGCCAACATCGAACTGCTGGAGTACCGGCATGCCAACGGCGACAGCGCCATGCCGCGCGTGGACGCCGTCGGCGCCGCCCACATCGCCTTCTACACGGACGACGTCAAGGCCGGCGCGGCCTACCTGAAGTCGCGTGGCATCGCGCTGCTGGGCGAGCCCGTCACCATGGGCGGCGGCGACACCGAAGGCGAGACCTGGGTGCACTTCCTCACGCCCTGGGGCGCCGACATGGAACTGGTCGGCTATCCCAATGGCAAGGGTTACGAGAAGAACGCCCGGGTGAAGCTATGGAAGCCGCGGCATCCGGCAAATTGAGCCGGCGCCGCAAAAAAAAGCCCGCATGTGCGGGCTTTTTTCATGTCGGGTCGTTTCAGGCGGCATCGATCACGCGGCTGCCGTCATCCAGCCGGAAGCGTGCCACCAGCGCCGCCAACTGGTCGGTCTGGCCGCGTAGCGAGTGCGCCGCGGCGGCGGCTTCCTCCACCAGCGCCGCGTTTTGCTGCGTGCCCTCGTCCATCTGGGTCACGGCGTGGTTGATCTCGTCGATGCCGGTGCTCTGCTCGCGGCTGGCGACGGCGATTTCGTTCATCAGCGCGGCCACGCGGCCGACCGAGTCGACGATCTCGTGCATGGTGTTGCCGGCATGGTCGACCAGCGCGGCGCCGGCCTCCACCTGCTGCACCGAACCGACGATGAGTTCCTTGATCTCCTTGGCGGCGGCTGCCGAACGCTGCGCCAGGCTGCGCACTTCGGTGGCCACCACGGCGAAGCCGCGGCCCTGTTCGCCGGCGCGCGCCGCCTCGACTGCGGCATTCAAGGCCAGGATGTTGGTCTGGAAGGCGATGCCGTCGATCACGCCGATGATGTCGGCGATCTGGCTGGAGCTGGCGCGGATCGAGCCCATGGTGTGCACGACCTTGTCGACCACCGCGCCGCCCTCGCCGGCGGACTTGGCGGCGGCCGCCACCAGGCGGTTGGCCTCGTGCGCATTGTCGGCGTTCTGGCGCACGGTGGAGGTCAGTTCTTCCATGGCCGAGGCGGTTTCTTCCAGGCTGGAAGCCTGCGACTCGGTGCGCGCCGACAGGTCGGCGTTGCCGCTGGCGATTTCGCCGGAGGCGGTGTTGATGACCGAGATGCTGCGATGCACTTCGCCGACGATCCCGGCCAGGCTGCCGTTCATGTGGTTCAGGGCCAGCATCAGTTGCCCGGTCTCATCGCGGCTGTGCACGCGCACCTTGCCGGTGAGGTCGTTGTCGGCCACGCGGCGCGCCAGCGCCAGCGCCTCCAGCAGCGGGCGCGAGACCACCCGCGCCACCGTCGCCGCCAGCGCCAGTCCCAGCAGGATGCCGGCCGCCAGCAGCGCCACGATCCAGCGCAGCGAGGTCGAATAGACCTGGTCGGCGCGCGTGTTGGCGTCCTCGGTGTGCTCGACGCTGGAGCTGCGCAGCGTCGAGAACTGCTTCTCGATGGCGCGGTAGGCCTTCAGCGAATCGCCCTTGGTCAGCGCCAGCGCTTCGTCCTTCCGGTTGGCGTGCGACAGGGCGATGATCTTGCGGTGCTCGACCAGGTAGGCGTCCAGCGTCTTTTCCAATTGGTCGAAGGCGGATTTTTCTTCCGCGGTCAGCGGCAGCCGGCGGTACTGTTCCTGCAGCTGCCTGAATTCGGCGTAGCGGTCGCCCAGGCTTTTTTCCAGCGAGGCCATGCTCTCGTCGTTGCCGAGGATGTGCTGGAACTCGGTCGAGCGCACGCGCGCCAGCACCTTCTCCAGCGTCAGGCTGATGCGCACGCTCGGTTCCCACTTGTGCGCGATCTCGGTGCTGGCGCCGTTGACCTTGTCCATCTGCACCACCGCGAACACGCCGACGATGGTCATCAGCGCCAGCACCACCGCGAACGACAGCAGCAGCTTGGTGGATATTTTTCTATCGTTGAACCACTTCATGACTTTCCCTTTTCGATACGTCCAGAACGCGCAGGGCGGAGTTGATATTCCGTCATCTTTCGCGCCTCAAATAAAAAAGACCCAGTACCGTTTCGGGTACTGGGTCCAGAAGCGCCCGGTCGTTTCCGCCACGCTTCCTGTTTGCGGCCGCCGTCAGGAAAACCCGAACAGGGCGGCCGCTGAAGCACCGGTGATGATGCGCCGGTCGGCCTCGTCGGCGACCAGCCGGGCGAAGCCGTCCCACGCATCGGCGTAATCGGTCATGCTTTCATGCTGGGTGTGCGGCCAGTCGCTGCCCCACAGCAGGCGCTGCGGGCCAAAGCGCTCGCGCAGCAACGGCCAGGCCTGCTGCGCGAAGCGGCGGCCGATCTCGCTGCCGCCGTTGCGGTAAGGCGCGGACAGCTTGACCCATACCTGCCCAGAGGCCCCCGCCGCCAGCAGGTCCTGGAAGCCGGGATCGTCGACGCCCAAGGCGGCGTCGACGCGGCCGTAGTGATCCACCACCACGTTCAGGCCCGCCGCCAGCAAGGGATCGAGCAGGCGCCGCAAGTCGCGCGCCTCGCGGTGGATCTCCACCTGCCAGCCCAGCCGCCGCACGCGTTCCAGCGTGCCGCGCCAGGCTCCGGCGAAGTCGGGCAGCTCGGCGCCGCCCACCAGGTTGAAGCGGATGCCGGTCACGCCGGCGGCGCGCAGGCGTTCCAGCTCCTCGTCGTCGACGTCGTGCCGCACCATTGCGATGCCGCGCAGGCGGGCCGGGCAGCGCGCCAGCGCGGCCAGCAAATAGCTGTTGTCCACGCCCAGGAAGCTGGGTTGCACCAGCACGCCGTGCGTCATCCCGGCGGCGTCCAGGCGGGCGATGTATTCCTCCACGGTGACGTCGTAGCCGGGCGTGTAGCGGCGCGGCTCGGCCATCGGCAGGGCGCGCGTGAAGACGTGCGCATGCGTGTCGATGCGCATGCCGGCCGTGTGGGTGCTGGCGCTTGCCGTCATGCCGCGGTTTCCATCTGGCGACCGCGGGTCTCGGGCAGCATCAGCACCGCGACCACCACCAGCGAGTAGGCGATGGCGGCGTCGATGCCGATCGCCTGGCCCAGCGGCATGCTGTCGCTCATGTGGCCGACCAGCACCGGGAAACCGGCCGAGGCCACGCGCCCGAAGTTGTAGCAGAAGCCCACGCCGGTGCCGCGGATGCCGCTCGGGTAAAGCTCGTTGAACAGCGCGCCCAGGCTGGCCGGGATGCCGGCGGCGAAGAAGCCGAGCGGGAAGCCGCAGACCAGCATCTGGGTGTCCGACAGCGGCAGGAAGATGTAGCACAGCACGGTGAGCACGCAGCACACGGCGAACAGGGCCACGGTGCGGCGGCGGCCGATGCGGTCCAGCAACTGGGCGCTGGCGATGCAGCCGCACCAGAAGGCCACGATGATCACCGCCAGGTAGCCGCCGGTGCCGAGCACCGACAGGTGCTTCTCGGTCTTGAGATAGGTCGGCAGCCAGGTCATCAGTGCGTAGTAGCCGCCGTGCGCGCCCACGCCCAGCAGGCTGCCGATCACGGTCAGGCGCAGCACGTCCGGGCGGAAGATCCCCAGCAGCGTGCTGCCCGCCGGCTTGCCGGCAGCGGCCGCCTTGCGGCCGGCCAGGAAGGCCTCGGTCTCGGGCACCGAGCGGCGCACGTAGACCACCAGCAGCGCCGGCAACAGGCCGATCAGGAACATCGCGCGCCATGCGGTTTGCTGCGGCAGGATGGAGAACAGCACGGCGAACAGCAGCACGGCCGCACCCCAGCCCACAGCCCAGGCGCTTTGCACGGTGCCCATGGCCTTGCCGCGGTGCTCGGCGCGCACGGTCTCGGCCATCAGCACGGCGCCGGCGGCCCACTCCCCACCGAAGCCGAAGCCCTGCAGCGCCTTGAGCGCCAGCAGCTGCGGATAGGTCTGGGCGAAGGCGCTGAAGAAGGTGAACAACGAGAACCACAGGATGGTGACCTGCAATGTCTTGACGCGGCCGTAGCGGTCCGACAGTGCGCCCGCGACCCAGCCGCCGATGGCCGAGGCCACCAGCGTGACGCCGCTGATCAGGCCTGCGTCGGCCTTGCTCAGGCTGAAGGCGGCGATCAGCGCCGGGATCGCCAGGCTGAACATCTGCACGTCCAGCGCATCGAGCGCCCAGCCGCTGAAGCAGGCCCAAAAAGTCTTGCGTTCCGTGGCAGTGACCTGCCGATACCATGAAAACATTGTCTCGTCCTCTACGCTGAAAGGCGCGCGGTTCACGTCGGTGGCGCGCGGATGTGATTGGCTTATCTTTGTGTGTGCTCATCTACTCATATAGATGAGTTGCGCAAAGATAACACAGGCGCAAGTACTCAACAATCCTTGCAAGAAAGGCATCGCTCGGCAATTCCCCGGTATGTGCCGCTAACTGAGCGCATCTTCCACGCCCGGCCTGCGCGGGCGCAATCCTTGCGCAGCTGTGCTGCCGCCGCGCGACGCCGACTGTTCCCCTTGTCGTTGTGAGCCGGGCACACGGCGGGTAAGATTGGGCCTTTCCATCCTGCCTCCCGAGATTCCCATGCTTGACCAGTCCGGCGTCGACACGCGGTTGCCGCTCTACCTGCAGCTGCGCGACCAGCTGGCCGCCCAGATCCGCGCACAGGTCTGGCAGCCGGGCCAGCCGATTCCTTCAGAAAGCGAACTGCGCAGCACCTACCAGGTCGCGGTGGGCACCGTGCGTCGCGCCATCGAGACGCTGGTGGCCGAAGGCCTGGTCGAGCGCACCCACGGCAAGGGCACCTTCGTGCGCAAGGCGCGCTTCGACAATTCGCTGTTCCGCTTCTTCCGCTTCGAAACATCGGACGGCCGGCCGCTGGCGCCCAAGAGCGTCATCGTCAGCCGCCAGAGCATGGCCGCGCCGGCCGAGGTGGCGGCCGGCCTGCGCCTGAAGCCGCACACCCGGGTGATCGAGCTGCTGCGGCTGCGCATGGTCGACGGGCAGCCGGTGCTGGCCGAGAACATCTACCTGTGCGAGCAGCGCTTCAAGGCGCTGGCGGAGAAGGCGCCGGAAGATTTCGGCGATTTGCTGTATCCGCTCTATGAGCGCGAATGCGGGCAGATCGTCGCCTCCGCGCGCGAGACGCTGACGGTGGAGACGGTCACTGCGGCGCAGGCCAAGCTGCTGGGCCTGACGGCGCACACGCCGGTGGTGGTCATCGAGCGCGTGGCTTTCGGTTCAGACGGGCAGCCGCTGGAATGGCGCCAGTCGCGCGGCGCGGCCAGCAAGTTTCGCTACAGCGCGGAGATCCGCTGATCTTCCGGGATGTGGGAAGCCATAAAAAAAGCCGCCCTCGGGGGTAATGCCGTTCAGTTAAGCGCGCGATGCTCCCTACGCGCCCCCGTTCGGGCTGAGTAGGTCCACAGGACCGTATCGAAGCCTGTTTGCCAAGGGCCTCGCCCTAAGCTGCCCTTCGATACGCCGCTACGCGGCTACTCAGGGCGAACGGAGCTTCACTTCCAACAACCAAAAAATAATGCCGTTCAGTGCTTAACTGAACGGCATTAGCCCTCGGGCGGCTTTTCGTCGGCGATATCCACGTTCAGCGCGCCGCGGCCTTTTTCCCGAGCCGCCGGCACGCGATCACGATGCCGCTGGCCGAGAGCGCGAAGCCGCCCAGGCTCAGCAACACCAGCACCGCGTCGCGCAGCCAGCCGGCGGCCAGCATGCCGCCCAGGTCCCAGCTGTGCAGGAAGCTGAACAGCCAGCGCCCGATGCGCTGGGCGCGGTCGGCGCTGAGTTCGACCTGGCCGGTGCGCAGGTCGATATAGGCCTGGGTTTGGCCGGGGTCGCCGAAGCTGGCCCTGAGCACCGGCAGCTTTCTTTCCGAACCGCCCATCATGGCCTCGGGGTCGCGCCGGTAATAGTAGGCGTCGTAGCCGCGCAGCGTGTCGAACGCAATTGCCGGCGCCGGCAGCAGCGCGGCGGCGGCCTGTTCCAGCACCTCGCGCGGCCACTGCGCGGCGACGGCCAGGCGATTACCGTCGGCGCTCACCAGCCGGGTATGGTCGCCGGCATCGCGTGCCAGCACGAAGGGACGCCCGGCCAGGTTCTTCCATTCCAGTTCGACCGCCTGGAAACCTTCCCGCGACAGCGCCTGCAGGATCGCCTGCGGCGTGGCCTCCAG
Source organism: Herbaspirillum sp. WKF16 (assembly GCF_028993615.1). Lineage (NCBI taxonomy): Bacteria > Pseudomonadati > Pseudomonadota > Betaproteobacteria > Burkholderiales > Oxalobacteraceae > Herbaspirillum > Herbaspirillum sp. WKF16. The sequence goes on from NZ_CP118632.1 coordinate 571,529, forward strand.
GCGCCGCTCGCCGGGCGTGGCGCCGGCGTAGCGCGCCAGGTCGGGGCGCTGCGCGGCGGAGAACACGCCCAGCGGATTCATCGACATCAGCCCGCTGAAGATCCAGGTCAGCGTGATGGCGGCAAACGACAGGCCCAGCACATGGTGCCAGCGCATCCAGCCCGGCGCGAACGGCGAATGCGAACCGGATTTGTACGGGCGCGAGAAACGCCAGCGCCACAGGCCGACGGCGATGCCGCTGCAGGCCACCAGCACGCACGCCGAGGACAGTGCGATCACGGTCCAGGTCCAGACCGGATCGGTGGGCTGGCTCTTGAACACATACAGCCAATGCAGCCAGGCGCCGGCGAAATTCCACCAGCGCTGCGCGCGCGGCGCCTGCATCACGACTTCGGCGGTGCGCGAGGAGACGTAGAGCAGGGTATGCGCGTCGTCGTCCATCTGCACCAGGTGCAGCGGGCGGTGCGGATTGAGGCCGCCGGAATGGGTCCAGCGGTCTTCCCACACCGCGCCTTCGTCATGCGCCGCCGCGCCGGGCAGGAACAGGCGCGCGGCGCGCAGCGCGGCCTCGCCGTCGACCGTGGTTTGCACCGCGCCCGAGACCGGATCCACGGTGGCCAGCGAACCGTCGCGCCGGCGCACGATGTAGCGCGGCTGGCCGGAGGCGGCGTTGAGCGCCAGCCGCGTCGCGTCCATGCCCGCCAGCGCCTGCCCTGGCGCCAGCCAGGCGCCGGCTTGCAGCGCCGGCAGCGCGCGCACGCGATCCCAGGGCGTGAGCTTGGGATAACCGACGAACAGCATCACCACGCCGCTGGCGAACCACAATGCCATCAGCAGGCAACCGGCGACGCCGCACCAGCGGTGCGTCAGGTAGGTCCAGCGCCGCAGGCGCGCAGGCAGGCCGGCCATCGGCTCAGAAGCGATGGTTCACGCTCAGCTGCACCTCGCGCCCGGGACCGTACAGCCATTGCGTGGCCGTGTAGTAGGCGGTGGTGAAGTAGCGCTTGTCGAACACGTTGTTGGCGCGCAGGGTCAGCGTGGTGGCCTCGCTGGCCTTCCAGCGCAGCGCCAGGTCGGTGGTGGTGTAGGCCGGCAGCTTGAGCGTGTTGGCGTTGTCGGCGTAGCGCGCGCCGACGTATTGCAGGCCGCCGCTGGCGGTCCAGGCGGGGATGAAGTCCCAGCTCAGCCACAGGTTGGCCAGGCGCTCCGGCACGTTGGTGGGCACGTTGCCGCTGCGCGAGACGGCCACGCCGCCGACCGATTCGGCGAAGTCGTCGAAGCGCGCGCGCAGCACGGTGGCGTTGGCGTCGAGCTTCCAGCGCTCGGCCAGCGCCAGCGACAGGCTGGCCTCGATGCCGCGCGAGGACTGCTGGCCGACCTGCACGTTCAGCGCCGGGTTGGACGGATCGCGGGTCAGCAGGTTGTTCTTGCGGATATCGTAGGCGGCCAGCGTCCATTCGCCGCGCTTGCCCCAGAACACCTGCTTCACGCCGACTTCGACCTGGCGTCCGGTGGAGAGGTCGAACTTGCTGTTGCCCTGGGTCAGGAACAGCATGCTGCTGACCGGCGCCGCCGCCTTGGAATATTGGCCGTAGACGCTCAGCTCAGGCGTCACCGCATACACCGAACCGAGGCGCCAACCCAGGTTGGAGAAGCTCTGGCTGAAGTTGTTGGCGCTGTTGATCAGGTCCGAGCGCGAGACGTCGGAGTGGTCGAAGCGCAGGCCGGCCAGCAGGGTCAGCCGCTCGCCCAGGTCCAGCTTGTCTTCGGAAAACACCGAGTACTGCGAGGCGCTGTTGCGGTAACGCGGCAGGAAGGGCGGCACGCCGGTGCCGCTGGCATAGCTGCCGGGGTCGAAGCTGAGCGGGTTGACCGAACTGAAGCTGCCGCTGTAGGTGTTGTTGGTGTGGGTGAAGGAGCTGGAGTTGACGTCGAAGCCGACCGAGACCTGGTTCTTCAGGCCGAACAGATGGCCCCTGAAGGTGGCGTCGGTGGTGTTGCCGGTCTGCGACTGGTCATGCCGGATCTCGGTGGCGTCGCCGCGGTTGATCAGGCCGGTGGCGCCGTTGTAGGCGTAGTGCTCGGCATTGCGCCAATAGCGGTTGCTGTTGATCTGGTACAGGCGGGTGCGTACGGTGAGGTCGGCGCTGGGCGTCCATTGCGCCTCCAGCTGGGCCCAGCGGTCCTTGTAGTCGATCTCGCCGTCGGCCACGTCGTAGTTCTTCTCGCGCATGGCGTCGAGCTGCCGGCCGTTCACCAGCGGCGTGCCGAAGTAGCGCATCGGACGCTGGTGGCCCTGGGCGTAGCTGAGCTGGACGAACAGCTCCGGGTTCACATCCAGGCGCAGCGCCCCGGAGAAGCTGAGGTTGTTGGAGTCGCCGCGATCGACCCAGCCGTCCGAGCGGTCGCCGCTGATGTCGACCCGGTAGGACAGCATGTCGTTGATGGCGCCGCCGCTGCCCAGGCCGAGGCGGCGGGTGTTGTGGCTGCCGACGGTGGCCTCGGCCTCGTTCTCGATCTTGCCGCGGGTGGGCTTTTTCGGCACCACGTTGACCACGCCGCCGATGGCGCCGTCGCCATAGATCACCGAAGCCGGCCCGCGCAGCACCTCGATGCGTTCCACGCCCCAGGTATCGAACGGGAAGCTCACGCCCACGCCGCCGTACTGGCGCACGCCGTCATACAGGCGCATCACCGAGGTAGTGTCGGTGAAGCCGCGCGCCGACAGCGAGCTGCCGCTGTTGCCCGGATGGCCCAGGCTGCTGTAGCCGGGCGCGCGGGTGATGGCGTCGACGATGCCGGCGTCGCCGCGTTCTTCGAGTTGCGTGCGGGTAATGACGCTCACGCTGGCGGGCGTCTGCAAGGGCGTCAGGTCCAGGTTGGAGCCTACCGATACCGGGTTTTGCAGCTGCGCCGGGCTCCGGGCGCTGACCGAGATTTCCGGCAGCGCGGGGGCGGCGTCTTGCGCCTGGGCGGCGGCGCCCAGGCACAGCAGCGGCAGGGTATAGGGCGCGCACGCCAGCGTGCGGCGCAGGCGGGCGGACAGGCGCTGCTGGAAGTGAAGCAGGGCGAACGGGGATGCGGTGGGTTGATGCGGTCGTGTTGTTGTCATTGTCGTCGTGATGAAATCGATGCGGCTTGCCCCTGCAAGCCGGACGTCCGCCGGCGAGCGAGCCGGCGGGCGGGAGCTGGATGGGAAGATGATCGCGCGGCAGGCGCCGGCGGCGATCAGGATGGCGTCAGAGGGAGAGGACGGGCGGCCCGCGCGGATGGGGCGGCAGCCACGCCTGCGGGACGGCGGCTGCGCTGGCGCGCGAGGCAGGCGCCCGGGTTGCCGGCGCTGGTTGCGGCGGCAGGTGGTCGAAGCGGGCCGGCAGGGCGTGCGCCATATCCTGCTTGCTGCAAAACATGCAATGGCCGACGTGCGCGCCGCCCGGCTGCCCGTCGTCCTGGGTTTTGCCCTGATCGGCCGCGGCCGAGCAGATATCGCCCCAAGGCGCGGCGCGGGCATCGCCGGCGGTGCGCGCATGCGCCATCCCCGACCACAGCAGCGCCAGGATGGAGGCGATGGTGATCCACGAGACCAGGCGCTGGGCGGGGGCGGACATCTTCATGGCGGCAGATTCTACCGTCGCGCAGCCATGGCGACGCAGGCGCGGCAAGCGTCGACATTACCGCCAAAGCGCTCCGGAACCCTTGGTGGGCAAGGGTTTGCCCAGGATCCCCGCAGTGCTGTCCAGCCGTTCTCTGCGACAATTTGCCGCAGCGCGTGTCGCGGCAGGCGCTCCCCGATGCCGCGCATATTCCCATGCGGCGGGATAGGGCGCGGCCTTGTCATTGATATAAACATCGGCATGCCCGACCCGGGCGAAGTCGCTTGCCTTTCCTCCCTTTCCCTGTGGCAGGTCCGCGCGGCGGCCGGCCGCCACTGTCTCCGATCCGCCCGCCGCCCGGCCGCCATCGCAATTTGTGGTTGAAGGAACGGGGCTAATGCCGGATCATGTCGGGTTTCGCGCGTCAGGCGGCGCGGCCGGGGAATAGCCACGGTCTGCGCGCTGTCCGGCGCGCAAATTCGCATGCATTTCACTTTCCCGCCTTACGGGAATTCCGTCTCGAACCGGACTCACTGCGCCGGCGCCGCAATGCGCCGGCCGGGAAATCCATTTCGCTTCATCAAGGGAGAACCACCATGTCGTTCAAGAAACTCATCCTGATCGCCGGCAGCGCACTGGCGATGACCTTCGCCGCGGGCGCGCAGGCGGCCGACCAGACCTATGTGGTCGGCGCCGGCGGCACCTACCGTCCCTTCGAATTCGAAACGCCGAAGAAGGAACTGGTCGGCTTCGACATCGACCTGATCAAGGCCATCGCCAACGCCTCCAACTTCAAGATCAAGCTGGTGAGCACGCCCTGGGAAGGCATCTTCGCCACCCTGGGCCAGGGCGACCGCGACATCATCATCTCCGGCATCACCATCACCGACAAGCGCGCCCAGATGGTCGACTTCTCGCTGCCGTACTTCCCGGCCGAGCAGGTCATCATCACCGCCGCCGGCGCCAAGGCGACCAACCTGGCCGACCTGAAGAAGCTGCAGGTCGCGGTGGTCAACTCCAGCGCCGGCGACATCGTGGTATCCGAGGAACTGGGCAAGGCCAGCACCTCCATCCACCGCTTCGACAACACCATCCTGATGCTGGAAGAGCTGTATCGCGGCGGCGTCGATGCGGCCGTGGGCGACCTGGGCGTGATCAAGTTCTACATCAAGAGCCATCCGGAAAAGCAGTTCAAGCTGGTCACCGACCAGAAGTTCGTGCGCCAGTACTTCGGCATCGCCGTGAAGAAGGGCAACAAGGAACTGCAGGACAAGATCGACTCCGGCCTGAAGAAGATCGTCGCCAACGGCACCTACGCGAAGATCTACAAGGAATGGTTCGACGGCGACGTGCCGGCGCTGCCCTGGAAGCAATGATCCACGCGTAATGCCCGCAGTTCCCCCGGCCGGATGACGGCCGGATTTTTTTTCGGATCACAATCATGCATTCCTTTTTTCAATGGGAAATCATCGGCGAATACGCACCGCTGTTCGTCGAAGGCACCTGGATGACCATCAAGGCGGCGATCATCTGCGTGATCGCCGGCACCTGCTGGGGGCTGGTGCTGGGCGTCGGCCGGCTGGCCGAGGCGCGCCACGGTTTCTGGAAATATTTCCTGCGCTACGGCGTCCAATGGCCGGTGCGCCTCTATGTCAGCTTCCTGCGCGGCACGCCGCTGTTCGTGCAGATCCTGCTGATCCACTTTGCGCTCATGCCGATGCTGATCAACCCCAGCGGCGGACTGATCCTCTCCGGCGACATCGCCCGTGAAATCCGTTCCCAGTACGGCGCCTTCGCCTCGGCGGTGCTGGCCATCACGCTCAACTCGGGCGCTTACGTGTCGGAGATCTTCCGCGCCGGCATCCAGTCGATCGACCACGGCCAGAGCGAGGCCTCGCGCTCGCTGGGCATGACCTACCTGTCGACCTTGCGCAAGGTGGTGCTGCCGCAGGCGTTTCGCCGCATGCTGCCGCCGCTGGGCAACAACGCCATCGCCATCGTCAAGGATTCCTCGCTGGCCTCGGCCATCGGCCTGGCCGAACTCGCCTACGCGGCGCGCACGGTGTCGGGCGCCTACGCGCGCTACTGGGAGCCGTATCTCACCATCTCCCTGATCTATTGGGGCATCACCCTGTTGTTGTCGGCGCTGGTGCGCCACCTGGAAGCACGCTATGGCAAGGGAGACGCGCGATGATCAAGGTGCATGAACTGCAAAAGCGCTTCGGCGAGGCGCACATCCTGCGCGGCATCGATTGCGAGATCAAGGCCGGCGAAGTGGTGTGCGTGATCGGCCCGTCGGGTTCGGGCAAGAGCACCTTCCTGCGCTGCCTGAACGGGCTGGAAGAGGCCAGCGACGGCGAGATCTTCATCGACGGCGTCAAGCTCAACGACACCCGGATCGACCTCAACAAGCTGCGCGCCGGCATGGGCATGGTGTTCCAGCGCTTCAACCTGTTCCCGCACATGACCGTGCTGGAAAACCTGATCATGGCGCCCATGCAGGTGAAGGGCATGTCGCGCCGCGAGGCGGTGCTGGTGGCCGAGAAGCTGCTGAAGAAGGTCGGCCTGCTGGAGAAGATCGACGCCTTCCCCAACCAGCTCTCCGGCGGCCAGCAGCAGCGCGTGGCGATCGCCCGCGCGCTGGCGATGGAACCCAAGGTCATGCTGTTCGACGAGCCGACCTCGGCGCTCGATCCCGAGCTGGTCGGCGAGGTGCTGACGGTGATGAAGACGCTGGCCGAAGAAGGCATGACCATGGTGGTGGTGACGCACGAAATGGGCTTCGCGCGCGAAGTCGCGGACCGCGTGTTCTTCATCGACCAGGGCGTCATCATGGAAGAAGGTCCGCCGCAGCAGGTGCTGGGCGAGCCGGTCAACGAGCGCACCCGCGACTTCCTGCGCAAGGTGTTGTGAGCGTCGCGTACGTCAACGACCTCGGCGGCGTCGACCTGGACTTCTGGGTGGCCCGGGCCGAGGGGCTCGATGCCGTGCGCGACGGCGGCCGCTGCCTGCTCGGGCATGGCGGCGATGCGTACGCGCCGACGCGCGATGAGACGCTCAGCGCTGCCTTGCTGGCGCGCCACGGCGTCGAGACCTTCGAGATCAACGGCCGCTGGGGCGCCGAGCTCAAGGGGCGCGACACGCCCTGGGGCAACGGCGCCACCCGCATCGAGGCGGCGCTGCGCGCCATCGTGGCGGCGCGTTTCGGCGACGCCGTCGAGGACGCGGAAATCCCGCCGCCGATGCGGTGTTTCTGGCTGGCCTTCGTCGCCGCCGGCGGTGAGCCGGCGCGCTATCTCGGTCACGCCATCTTCGAGGCGGCGGACATGGACGCCGCCGTCGCCCGCGCCCGCGCGCTGGGTTTGCACCCTGGCGCCGACCTGCGCGTGTATCGCGTCAACGACGAGGACGCGGGCCACATTCCTGCGCAATGGCGCAACCGCCCGCTGAGCGGGGAAGAGGCCGCCGCGCTGGGCTGGCAGTCGGGGCCGTAGCGGCGTGCCGGCCGTCGGCCGCCATCCTCCTTATCCGATCCGCGCCGCCGCGCCGGACGCCGGCAGCTGGAAAACGCTGACCAGCTGGGCCAGCTGCGCCGCCTGATCCTGCATCGACGCCGCGGCGGCCGCGGCCTGCTCCACCAGCGCGGCGTTCTGCTGGGTCACCTGATCCATCTGCGCGATGGCGCGGTTCACTTCCTCGATGCCGGAACTTTGTTCCTGGCTGGCGGCGCTGATCTCGGCCACCACGTCGGCCACGTGCCGCACGCTGGAGACGATTTCCTGCATGGTGCGGCCGGCCTGCTCGACCAGGTGCGAGCCGTTGTCCACCTTGCTCACCGAATCCTCGATCAGCGCCTTGATCTCCTTGGCCGCCTGCGCGCTGCGCTGGGCCAGGCTGCGCACTTCAGACGCCACCACCGCGAAGCCGCGCCCCTGTTCGCCGGCGCGCGCCGCTTCCACCGCGGCGTTCAAGGCCAGGATGTTGGTCTGGAAGGCGATGCCGTCGATCACGCCGATGATGTCGGAAATCTTGGTCGAAGCGCTGTTGATGTCGGCCATGGTGCCGACCACCTGGTCGATCACCGTGCCGCCGTTGGCCGCCACGCCCGAGGCCGAGATCGCCAGCTGGTTGGCCTGGCGCGCGTTGTCGGCGTTCTGGCGCACGATCGAGGTCAGTTGCTCCATCGCCGAGGCGGTCTCCTCCAGGGAGCCGGCTTGCTGCTCGGTGCGCGAGGAGAGGTCGAGGTTGCCGGCGGCGATCTCGGCCGAGGCGGTGCTGATGGTGTCGGTGCCGTTGCGCACGCCGTGCACGATGCCCGACAGGCTGCCGCGCATGGTTTCGATCGAACGCAGCAGGCTGTGGCTGTCCTTGCCGCGCAGGTCGATGGCGATGGAGAGGTCGCCCTGCGCGATCTGCTCGACGATGCCGACCGCCTTGGCCGGCTCGCCGCCCAGCTGGCGCAGGATGGAGCGCAGCATGAAGGCGGCCATGGTGGCGATGGCCGCCATCAGCACGGCGCCGATCAGCAACAGGATCAGCGCGTTGCGGTAGAACGCCTGGTTGATGTCGTCGATGTAGGCGCCGAAGCCGATGGTCCAGTCCCAGGGCGCGAACCTGGTCACGGCGTACAGTTTCAGCACCTTCTCGGTGGTGTTGGGGCGTGTGCCCTCGGCGGTCAGCAGGCCGATCTCCTTGCCGGCCAGCGCCGCGCGGTAGCGGTCGCCATCCTCTTTCGCGGTCTTGTCCTGGATGCCCACGCGCTTGGGATTGGGGTGGACGTAGTTGAAGTCATCGGTATAGCCGCGCACGAAGAAGTAGTTCTGCTCCTTGGCCAGGCTGCCGATGATCAGCTTGGCCTGGGCCTGCGCCTGTTCGCGCGTGAGCTTGCCGGCCTGCTCCTGCGCGTAGGATTTCTCGGACGCCGCCTTGGCCAGCGTCACCAGCAGCGACAGCTGCGCTTCGCGTTCCTCCAGCATGGTGCGCTTCAAGGTATTGAGCGACACCATCGCGATGACCAGAATGCCGACCAGCGTGGTCGCGCACAGCCAAATGATTTTCGTCCTGAGCTTCACCGGTTTCCCCCGTCCCTTGAGTGGTGAACATGTGTTCATGTTGTTTGAACGCATGAATTTACCCTAAAAACGCCGAATAATCCCGCGCAATCCGTGGGGCATGGCCGGAGGGGCCGGGGGAGCGTGCGATGTCCATTGTCGTATCGCAATCCGGCCCGCCCCGCTGCGTACGGGCTTCGCATGCATGCCGGCGGCGCTTGCCGGTGGCCGCATTGATATCAATTAGCGCATGGGCCGAGCGATTTAATTCATTGGAAAGACATCCCTCGACTAATTAATATTCGGCCCTAAAAAACATCATAAACAGGGATTCGAGGCAGACATGAACTGGTTCCACAATCTGAACATGGCGCGCAAGCTGGCGTTTTCCTTCACGGTGGTGATCGTGCTGACGGTGATGCTGGGCCTGTTCTCGGTCAGCCGGCTTAAAGAAGTGAACAAGGCCTCCTCGGAGATCGTCAGCAAATGGATGCCTTCCATCGAGGCGGCGCGCGAGATCCAGAATTCGCTGCCGCTCATGCGCATCTCCGAGCTGGAGCTGGTGACGGCGGTGCAGCCGTCCGAGCGCGACGCCGCTAACAAGGCGATCAAGGCGCGCGCCGACATCCTGGCGCGCCAGCGCGCCGCCTACGAGCAGCGCATCTCGGAGCCGGAGGAGCGGGCGCAATACGCGCAGTTCAGCAAGAGCTACGCCGCCTACATGGAGCTGGACAAGCAACTGGCCGAGATGGCCGCCAACCAGCAATACGACGAGACGCGCGCGCTCTTCAACGGCGATTCCGGCAAACTGTTCCGCGGCATGGTCGCCAACCTGGAGGCGATCGTGAAAGCCAACGGCGCCGGCAGCGCGCGCGCCGACCAGGCCGCCAGTCACGTGTACAAGGTGGCCCAGGTGCTGATCTTCAGCTTGCTGGGGGCGGCGGTGCTGATCGCCTTCGCGCTGGCGCTGGTGGTGGGGCGCAATGTCTCGCGGCCGCTCAGGGAAGCGGTGGAGGTGGCGCAGCGCGTGTCGCGCGGCGACCTGACGGTGCGCATCCGCGCCGGCAGCCGCGACGAGACCGGCCGCCTGATGGAGGCCTTGCGCGCCATGAATGAAAGCCTGCGCGACATCGTCAGCGAAGTGCGCCACGGCACCGACACCATCGGCACCGCCTCGCAGGAAATCGCCCGCGGCAACCTCGACCTGTCCTCGCGCACCGAGCAGCAGGCAGGTTCGCTGGAAGAAACCGCCTCGGCCATGGAGCAGCTCACCTCCACCGTCAAGCAGAGCGCCGACAACGCGCGCCAGGCCAACCAGCTGGCGGTGTCGGCCTCCGAGATCGCCAGCCAGGGCGGCGAGGTGGTGGGGCAGGTAGTGCAGACCATGGAGGGCATCACCGAGAGCTCGCGCAAGATCGCCGACATCATCAGCGTGATCGACGGCATCGCCTTCCAGACCAACATCCTGGCGCTGAATGCCGCAGTGGAAGCGGCGCGCGCCGGCGAGCAGGGCCGCGGCTTCGCGGTGGTGGCTTCGGAGGTGCGTTCGCTGGCGCAGCGCTCGGCCGCCGCCGCCAAGGAAATCAAGGCGCTGATCGACGATTCGGTGGAGAAGGTCGGCGCCGGCAGCCAGCTGGTGGAGCGCGCCGGTTCGACCATGACCGAGGTGGTGGCCAGCGTCAGGCGCGTGACCGACATCGTCGCCGAGATCACCGCCGCCACGCATGAGCAGAGCGGCGGACTGAGCGAGATCAATCGCGCCATCACGCAGATGGACGAGACCACCCAGCAGAACGCGGCGCTGGTCGAGCAGGCCGCAGCGGCCGCCGATTCGCTGCAAGGGCAGGCCGGCAACCTGGCGCTGCTGGTGGGGAAGTTCAAGCTCGAATAAGGCGTCGCGCCGTCGTCCTCAAGCCTCGCGCGCGATCGCCGTGGACGCCCGCTCGACCAGCTGCGGCGTCGCCGTCACCCGCATCGGCGACGACGCGCTGCTGCGGTTGATCAGGGCCAGCAGCAGGTCGATGGCCATCTCGGCCGCGCTGGCGGTGGGCACCGCGACCGTGGTCAGCGCCGGGCGCGAGACGCGCGCCCACTGGATGTCGGTGATGCCGATCACCGAGATGTCGCGCGGCACGTTCAATCCCATGTCGGCGATGGCGTTCATGGCGCCCAGCGCAGGCAGGTCGTTGCTGGCGAAAATGGCGGTCAGTTGCGGAGATGAGGCGAGCATGGACATGGTGGCCTGGTAGCCGGCTTCCACGGTATCGGCGATGAAGCGCGTGCGGTTTTGCGGATGCCTGAAGCCGGCGTCGGCGCAGGCGTCCAGGTAACCCTGGTAGCGCTCGGCGTGGATGCCGCCCTTCTTGCTGCCGACCAGGGCGCCGATGCGGCGATGGCCCAGCCCGATGAGATGGCGCCCGGCGATCGCGCCGGCCTCGTGGAAGTTCACCGCGATGCAGGGCAGCTCGGGCGGCGCATCCGGTTTTTCCCACATGCACAGCACCACCGGGGCGCCGCGCTGCTGGGCTTTCCTGAGCTCGTCGATGGAGAGGTTGGCGTTCATGATCAGCACGCCGTCCGACAGGGTGCCGGCAATCTGTTCGAGGTAGGCGCGGCCGGTCTCCGGGTCATCGTTGGTGTTGCAGACGATCAGGAAGCGGCCGTGCGCGCGCGCCGCGCGTTCGGCGGCCAGCGCGAACTCCGGATAGAAGGGATTGGCGATGCTGGAGACCATCAGCGCCAGCGTCGGCGCGCGGCCCTCGGCCAAGGCGCGCGCGGTCAGGTGCGGCCGGTATCCCAGTTCCTCGACGGCCGCCAGCACGCGCAGCCTGGTCTGCTCGCCGACCTTGCCGCGCTGGCGCAGGACATTCGAGACGGTGGCGGAGGTGACGCCGGCCAGACGGGCGACTTCGGATAGGGTGGTCATGGGCAGTGGGAGTGGAAGGCCTTCGCATTCAATCCTCTATCGCCGGCCTTGTCAACGCGCGCAGGTGCGCCGCGCGAGGACGATGGAAGGTGCAAAGACTATTGCGCCGCCAAAATAAGATGCGTATGATCGGACGCAACAACAAGCCGGAACCGGCCTCACAATCAGAACAACGATGTGGAGACAAACAGCATTGCGATCAAGAAACTCAGCCGTTGCGTTTTTTTTTGAACGAGCTGATTAAGCGCTTAACCTTTTTGCCTTCCCGGACACCCGGCGCTCCATGCCGGCCCTCCCGGGAACCTTGCCGGCCGGCTGCCGCAGCCGGCTGACTGACGGCGGCCCAGGCGCCGCGTGCCGTGATTCATTCTTTTGGGAACAGACGATGGCCAGCATTAGCTTGCGTGCAGCACAGAAAGCCTACGGCGACGCGCCGCCGGTGATTCGCGACGTCAACCTCGCCATCGGCGAGCATGAGTTCTGCGTGTTCCTCGGCCCTTCGGGCTGCGGCAAGTCGACCCTGTTGCGCGTGATCGCGGGCCTGGAAGACCTCAGCGCCGGCGACCTGCTGATCGGCGACAAGCGCATGAACGACGTGCCCTCGGCGCAGCGTTCGGTGGCCATGGTGTTCCAGAGCTACGCGCTGTTCCCGCACATGACGGTCTACGAGAACATGAGCTTCGGCCTGACGCTGGCCAAGCTGCCCAAGGCGGAGATCGAGAGCAAGGTGAGGGAAGCGGCGCGCGCGCTGCAGCTGGAGGAGCTGCTGCAGCGCAAGCCCAAGGAGCTGTCCGGCGGGCAGCGCCAGCGCGTGGCCATCGGCCGCGCCATCGTGCGCCGGCCCGGCGTGTTCCTGTTTGACGAGCCGCTGTCCAACCTGGACGCCACGCTGCGCAGCCAGACCCGCATCGAGATCGCGCGCCTGCACCGCCAGTTCGAGCAGGCCAGCGTGGTCTACGTGACGCACGACCAGGTCGAGGCGATGACGCTGGCCGACCGTATCGTGCTGCTGCACGCGGGCGCGGATACGGCGCGCTTCGGCAGCATCGCCCAGGTCGGCACGCCCATGGAGCTGTACCACCAGCCGCGCAATCGCTTCGTGGCGGGCTTCATCGGCTCGCCGCGCATGAATTTCATCCCGGCCCAGGCGCTCGCCGTGGAGGCGGATCGCATCACGGTGCGCCTGCCGGCCACCGGCGAGACCCTGCAGGTGCTCGCCAGCGGCGAGGGCGTGCAGCCCGGCCAAGGCCTGACCTTGGGCGTGCGGCCGGAGCACATGGATCTGGCCGATGGCGCATCGCCCGGACTGACGCGCGAAGTCGTACTGGTGGAGCGCCTGGGCGAACAAACCTATGTGCACCTGGATCAGCCCGAGGGCCAGCCGCTGGTGGCCAAGGCGCCCGGCAACGCCCAGGTCGGGCGCGGTGATCGCCTGCGCTTGGGCGTGGCGCCGGAGAGCGCTTACCTGTTCGATGAAGACGGCGTCACGCTGGCGCGTCCGCAGGCCCGGCGCGGCCTGGCAGCGGCGGCCTGACGCCGGCGTCCGCTCATCACTTGCAACCAAGAGGAGAGGCATCAATGTCGATACGATTGGGGGTCTGCTATTACCCCGAACACTGGCCCGAAACGATGTGGGAAGACGATGCGAAACGCATGAAGGCCCTCGGCATCAAGCAGGTGCGCATCGGCGAATTCGCCTGGAGCCGCATCGAACCTTCGCCGGGCGACCTGCGCTGGGACTGGCTGGACCGCGCCATCGGGACGCTGGCGGCGCAAGGCCTGGAGGTGGTGATGTGCACGCCCACCGCGACCCCGCCCAAGTGGCTCATCGACCGCCACGACGACGTGCTGGCGGTGGACGCCAATGGTCGCCAGCGCGCCTTCGGTTCGCGCCGCCATTACGATTTCTCGTCGGACTCCTACTTCGAGGAGTCGCAGCGCATCGTGCGCCTGCTGGGCGAGCGCTACGGCCGGCACCCGGCCGTCACCGCCTGGCAGACCGACAACGAATACGGCTGCCACCAGACCGTGGTCAGTTACTCGGCCTCGGCGCAGCGGCGCTTCCGCGGCTGGCTGCGCGCGCGCTACGGCACTATCGACGCGCTCAACACAGCCTGGGGCACGGTGTTCTGGAGCATGGAATACCGCAGCTTCGACGAGATCGACGCGCCCATCGGCACCGTGACCGAGGCGCATCCTTCGCATCGCCTGGACTATCAGCGCTTCGCTTCGGACGAGGTGGCGCGCTACAACCGCATGCAGGTCGATATCCTGCGCGCGCATTCACCGGGCCGGGTGATGGTGCACAACTTCATGCAGATGTTCCTGGAGTTCGACCACTACCCGGTGGCGGCCGACCTCGACGTCGCCAGCTGGGACAGCTACCCGCTGGGCGCGCTGGAAGTAATGTGGTTCCCGCCCGAAGAAAAGGCGCGCTGGCTGCGCACCGGGCATCCGGACTTCGCCTCGTTCAACCACGACCTGTATCGCGGCATGTCGACCCAGCCGTTCTGGGTGATGGAGCAGCAGCCCGGCCCGGTCAACTGGGCGCACTGGAATCCGCATCCCTTGCCGGGCATGGTGCGCTTGTGGAGCTGGGAAGCCTTTGCCCACGGCGCCGGCTGCGTGTCGTACTTCCGCTGGCGCCAGGTGCCGTTCGCCCAGGAGCAGATGCACGCCGGCCTGAACCGTCCCGACAATCGCCTGGACGTCGGCGGCGTCGAGGCCGAGCGGGTGGCGCAGGAGATCGATCGCGTGGAGCATGCCGCCGGCGCGCTGGCGCAGCCGCGCGGCAAGGTGGCGCTGCTGTTCGACTATAGCGCCAAGTGGCTCTTCGAGATCCACTACCAGGGCGCCGATTTCCAGTACGCGCGCTTCGCCTTCGACTACTACTCGGCCCTGCGCTCGCTCGGCCTGGACGTCGACATCGTGCCGCTGGACGCATCGCTGGACGGCTACGCCATGATCGTGGCGCCGCCGCTGCCGGTGATCCCCGACGACCTGCCGGCGCGCCTGGAGAAGAGCGGCGCGCAGGTGGTGTTCGGCCCGCGCAGCGGCTCCAAGACGGTCTCGCTGCAGATCCCACCGACGCTGCCGCCGGGCGCGTTGCAATCCATCCTGCCGATCCGCGTGTGGCGGGTCGAATCGCTGCGGCCGCAGGTCACCGAGCCGGTGCAACTGGGCGAACTCAAGGGGCGCGCGGCGCATTGGCGCGACCTGGTCGAGTCCGACGACGCCGGCGTGCAGACGTTGGCCCGCTTCGCCGACGGCCACCCCGCCGTCCTGAAGCACCAGCGCATGCACTACCTGGCCGCGATCTTCGACGCCGATTTCACCGCCGGCTACTTCGAGCAGGTGGCCGCGGCCGCCGGCCTGGCGCCGCAACGCCTGGCCGATGGCCTGCGCCTGCAACGCCGCGGCGGCCTGACGTTCGCGCTGAATTACGCCGACGCGGCGGTGACGCTGCCGCAGGCGGCCGGGGCCGATTTCATCGTCGGCGGACCGGAGCTGCCGCCGCAGGGCGTGGCCATCTACCGCGGCGCGCAGGAATAACGGAAGCACACTCTGGAAGGAAGCACGGCCGCGGCGCGGGTGGGAACGGCACACCGCGGGCGACGCTCAAACAGGCGGCAAGAACCTGTGGAAAAAGCACTGGCGAACGATCTTTTTTTGAAAAAACTATTCGGAGACAAGCATGAGCAAAATGATTCGCATGGGCACCCTGGCGGGCCTGCTCGCGACGGCCGCCATATCGTCGCTGTCGTGCGCATCGGCCGCGGCCGGCACGCTGGCAGTCAACATCGCCTATAAGGGCGCCGTGCAGCGCACGGTCTGGCAATCGACCCTGGATGAATTCAAGAAGGCCAATCCCGACGTCGAGATCAAGGTCTCCTTCGTCGAGGAAGAGGCTTACAAGGTGCAGCTGCCGGGCTGGCTGTCGACCCAGGCGCCGGACATCATCAACTGGCACAACGGTGAGCGCATGGCCTTCTACGCCAGCCGCGGCCTGCTGGAAGACGTGAGCGAGGACTGGAAGAAGAACAACTGGGACGCGACCTACGCCTCCACCAAGGAGGCCTCTTCCTACCAGGGCAAGCAATACGCGCTGCCCACCGTGTACTACTCCTGGGGCATGTTCTACCGCAAGGACATCTTCAAGACCGCCGGCATCGCCGCCGAGCCCAGGACCTGGGATGAATTCCTGGAGGCCTGCAAGAAACTCAAGGCTGCCGGCATCGCGCCGCTGGCCGTGGGCGGGCGCGACTCCTGGACCCTGGCCGGCTGGTTCGACTATCTCGACTTGCGCCTGAACGGCAACGCCTTCCACCAGCAACTCATGGCCGGCGAGGTGCCCTACACCGACGCCCGCGTCAAGAAGGTCTACAGCGCCTGGAAGACGCTGCTCGACAACAAGTACTTCATCGACAACCAGCTCTCCTACGACCTCGACGGCGCGCAGCCCTTCCTGTTCCAGGGCAAGGCCGCCATGATGCTGATGGGCACCTTCATCGCCAAGGGCTTCCCGGCCAAGATGGCGGCCAACATGGGTTACTTCCAGTTCCCCATCGTCGACCCCAGCGTGCCGACCGCCGAGGAGGGGCCGACCGAGTCCATCCACATCCCCAGCAAGGCGCGCAACAAGGCCGACGCCCGCCGCTTCCTGGCCTTCGTCGGCACGCCGGCCATCAGCGCCAAGCTGGGTGAGGGCCTGGGATCGCTGCCGGCCAACAGCAAGTCGCCCGAGCCGAGCGAGCCGATCTCCCGCATCGGATTCCAGATCCTGTCCAACGCCAAGGGCGGCATCGCCCAGTTCTACGACCGCGACATGACCAAGGAAATGGCCGACGAGGGCATGAAGGGCATGCAGAAGTTCGTGAGCGACCCGAGCAAGATCGACGACGTGCTCAACGAGCTTGAGCAGAGCCGCAAGCGCATCTACAAGAAGTCCTGACCGTGCGCCGCGACGCCGGGCGGGGATGTGGTCCCGCCCGGCCGCGGCATCTTATCCATGCGTTCATCCGCAAACGGGAGTTCATCCGCCATGCCAGTGCAAACGCCTGCCCTCACGGCCCAGGGAAGCGCCGCCGAGATTTCCGCCGCGCCCGCCGCATCGGCCCGGCGCGCGGCCGCCCGCAGGAACCGCGCCGCGCTGTGGTTCCTGGCGCCGGCCTGCGCCATGACGCTGGTCTACGTGCTGTACCCGATCGCCTACACCATCTATCTCAGCTTCTTCAACTGGGACGGCATGACCGCGCCGCGCTTCATCGGCCTGGGCAACTACATCGAGCTGCTGCACGCGCCCACCTTCTACACCGCGCTCAAGAACAACCTGGCCTGGCTGCTGATGTTCCTGCTGGCCCCGCCCATGGGCCTGGCCATCGCGCTCTACCTGAACCAGAAGGTGCGCGGCATGCGCGTGGTGAAGGCGCTGTTCTTCGCGCCCTTCGTGCTCTCGGGGGTGGTGGTGGGGCTGATCTTCAGCTGGTTCTACGATCCCGGCTTCGGCCTGCTGTCGCTGTTGCTGGGGCACGGCATCCCGGTGCTGGGCGACGCCCGCTACGCCACCTTCGGCATCATCTTCGCCGCCCTTTGGCCGCAGACGGCCTACTGCATGATCCTGTTCCTCACCGGACTCACGGCGATCAACAACGACCAGGTCGAGGCCGCGCGCATGGAAGGCGCCAAGGGCTGGAGCATGCTGCGCCATGTGATCCTGCCGCAGCTGCGCCCAACCACTTTCATGGCCTTCGTGGTCAGCATCATCGGCGCGCTGCGCAGCTTCGACCTGATCTCGGTCATGAGCAGCGGCGGTCCCTATGAGAGCTCCACCGTGCTGGCCTACTACGCCTACGACCAGGCCATCAAGTATTACCGGCAAGGCTATTCGGCGGCGATCGCGGTGACGCTGTTCGCCATCATGCTGGTCTATATCGTTTATCAACTGCGCCGCATGCTGCGCGCGGAAAGCTAGGAGGGGCCATATGTTTCCGACGCCCATCGAGAAGTGGAAGCCGCTCAATCGCCTGTTCTATCAATTGACGCTGCCGCTGGCGCTGCTGGTCTGGCTCTTGCCGATGCTTACCGCGCTGGTGACCTCGATCCGTTCCAACGACGAATTGATGGAGGGGAACTACTGGGGCTGGCCGCGCGACTTTGCGATGCTGGAGAACTACCGCGAGGCGCTGACCGCGTCGCCGATGCTGCATTACTTCTGGAACAGCTGCCTGATCACCATTCCCTCGGTGATCGGCGCCATCGCGCTGGCGGCCATGGCGGGCTTTGCGCTGTCGACCTACAAGTTCCGCGGCAACACGCTGCTGTTCGCCACCTTCGTCGCCTGCAACTTCGTGCCGCAGCAGATCCTGATGATCCCGGTGCGCGACCTGTCGCTGTCGCTGGGACTG
Organism: Herbaspirillum sp. WKF16; assembly: GCF_028993615.1. Taxonomy (NCBI): domain Bacteria; kingdom Pseudomonadati; phylum Pseudomonadota; class Betaproteobacteria; order Burkholderiales; family Oxalobacteraceae; genus Herbaspirillum; species Herbaspirillum sp. WKF16. The sequence continues at coordinate 589,503 of NZ_CP118632.1, forward strand.
TTCAACACCATCACCGGCATGATGCTGTTCCACATCGCCATGCAGACCGGCTTTTGCACGCTGTTCCTGCGCAACTTCATCAAGCAGCTGCCCTTCGAGATGATCGAGGCGGCGCGCATCGAAGGCGCCGGCGAATGGACGGTGTTCTACCGCATCGTGCTGCCGCTGATCCGGCCGGCGCTGGCCGCGCTGGCGGTGCTGGTGTTCACCTTCGTCTGGAACGATTACTTCTGGGCGTTGTGCCTGACCCAGGGCGACGACGTCGCGCCGATCACGGTCGGGGTGGCCGCGCTGCGCGGACAGTGGACCACCGCCTGGAACCTGGTCTCGGCCGGCTCGATCCTGGCGGCGCTGCCGTCGGTGCTGCTGTTCTTCGTGATGCAGAAGCAATTCGTGGCCGGCTTGACCTTCGGCGCCAGCAAGGGCTGAGCCAGGGGCTCGCCGGGCCGGACCGCCGCAGCGGGGATCGGCTCAGGCGGCCGGCGTGAGCTTGAACTTGTCGCGCCCGGCGCGCTTGGACTCATACAGCGCGGCGTCGCCCAGTGCGATCAATGCCGCCAGGTCCGCCGGCGCCTGGCTGAACAGGGCGCCGCCCATGCTCAGCGTCACCGCGTCGGGCGTGGGGAACGTCTCCTTCGCCATCTCCGCAAACGTCTTGCGCAAGCCCTCGCCGAGCGCCGTCGCGCTGTCGTCGGAGGCCTCGCGCAGCAGGATCAGGAACTCATCTCCGCCCAGTCGCGCGGCCAGGGCGCCGCGCGGCAGCGCGTCGCGGATCATCTCGCTCAGGGTCACCAGCAGCTTGTCGCCGGCGATATGGCCGTGCAGGTCGTTGACCTGCTTGAAGTTGTCGATGTCGATGAGCAGCAGGGCGCCCGGGCTGGCGGCGCTGGCCTGGGCCAGCAGCCCGGGCGCGCGCCGGTCCAGCGCGCGGCGGTTGTACAGCGCCGTGAGCGGATCGCGCGCGGCCAGCTGTTCGATGCGCTCTTCGCGCCGATGCCGCTCGGTGCCGGTCATGGAGAGCGCGATCAGCATGATCGCCATGGCCCCTTCCACCAGCGAGATCTGGATCACCGCGCCGCGGAAGGCGGCGAGGTCGACCGAGCTGTTCAGCGCCAGCGTGGAGACGGCCTTGGCGCCGTAGAACAGGCCGTGCACCAGCAGCACATAACGCAGCTGCACCGCGCCCACGCTCAGCGAAACCCCGTGCGGGCGCAACAGGAAACTGGCGCGCAGGACGATGCCGGCGATCATCAGCGATTGGATGCTCAGCATCACCTTGGACCACCATGGGCCGCCGGGCAGCAGCAACACCGCCAGCCAGGCCACGACGACCAGGCACCAGGCGCGCGACATGCGGGTGCGGGTGAACCAGGCGACGCCGGCCAGGAACAGCCAGTGCGCGCCGATCAGCAGGCCGTTGGCGAACCAGATCCCGATCAGCAGGAAACCGCTGGAGCGCAGCAGCGCCAGCACGCAGCCTACGGTGATGACGGCGAAGCCGGCGCTCCAGAGCAGCAATGAACGCTCGCGCACGGTGTTCCATTCCACCGCCAGATAAAGCGCTGCGGCCGCAGCCAGGGCGGTGGAGAGGATGAGGATGGTGGATGGATCGAGTGACATGGGAAACGGCGGCGCTGCGGGGTTGCCCGGGGGCAAACCGGTGAAATGAAATGCAGCGCTATTTTACCGTCGGCGCGCTTTTGCGGCTTGCCGCGGGCGCCTTGCGCGGCCACGGCAGGAAATCGTTGTCGCAACGGCAAGAGCCTGAGCCAGCTTGGATTGCGGCAGGCTTGAAGGGAGGCGATCCGGCGCCGGCCGGATCGATTCAGGCGCCCGGACGGGCGCGCTGGTCCAGCGTCAGCTGGAGGAAGGCCAGGTCCAGCCATTCGCCGAATTTCGTGCCGACCTGAGGCAGGTGGCCGACGTGCGCGAAGCCCAGCTTTTCATGCAGGGCAATGGAGCCTTTATTGCCGGCTTCGATGCCGGCCACCATCACATGCTTGCCCAGGTCTTGCGCGCGAGCGATCAGCACTTGCATCAGCGCCTTGCCGATGCCGGCGCCGCGCTGTTCCTTGTGCACGTAGACCGAATGTTCGACGGTGTGGCGATAGCCGTCGAAGGCGCGCCAGTCGCCGAAGGACGCGTAGCCGAGCACGGCGTCGTCCTCGGCTACGGCGACCAGCACCGGGTAGCCGCTTTGCCGGCGCGCGTTGAGCCAATCAAGCCGGTTCTCGTGACTCACCTGCGCGTCGTTCCAGATTGCGGTGGTATTGGCCACGGCATCGTTGTAGATGGCGGCGATGCCCGGCACATCGCCGGGAAGGGCGTCGCGTATCCTCATCATGAATCCTCTCATACTTGGAAATCGGCGCCGATTTTACTATAGCGGCCCCGTACCGGCAGCCGCGCTGCGCCGGTCTCCCATGCCCGTCGCGGCGAGCGCATGTCATCGAACTGACATAAATCATTCACGGCGCTGAAATATTTAGCCCCGATACTCTCGGCCACGTGACCGTCGGTCGCGTACCCATCTAATCCCAAAGAGGACCTACAATTCATGAACGCTCTCCACCGCCTTGGTGCGGCCGGCTGCCTTGCGGCCGCCTGCTTCGCGCTGCCATCCCTCAGTTCCGCCCAATCCCAGATCCCGTCGACGTCCGTCAAGCTGTACGGCATCGTCGACACCGGCATCGAGTACCTGAGCAATGCCGCCGTCGTCAACGGCAAGACCGCCACCGTCACGCGCATGACGCCCGGCAACATGTCCGGCTCGCGCTGGGGCATCACCGGCAATGAAGACCTGGGCGGCGGCAGCTCCTCGTTCTTCCTGCTGGAAAGCGGCTTCGCCTCCGACACCGGCGCCATGCTCCAGGGTAATCGCCTGTTCGGCCGACTGTCGTACGTGGGCCTGGCCAACAGCGACTACGGCACCGTCTCGGTGGGCCGCATCGGCGGCCTGTTCCTGGACTGGGTCAGCAAGTTCAACCCGCTCAACAACGCCGTGTATGCCATCAAGATGATGGACCCGGCCTTCTCCGACCGGCTCGACAAGACACTGCGCTACCAGCAGAAGTTCGGCCCGGTGACCACCGTCCTGCAATACAGCATGGGTTACGACAGCGTCGCCTACGGCGCGCAGGGCGCGGGCGACAATCTCAAGGGGCGCGTGATGGAAGCCGGCGTGCTGTACGACGGCGGCGACTTCAGCGCGACCCTGGTGTACGACCAGAAGAACGGCCAGAGCACCAACCCGGCGGCGGCCATGACCACTGCGGTGGGCGGCTTTGAGGGCAACACCGACCGGCGCCTCGGCCTGGGCATGTCGTACAAGATGGGCGAGGTCGACCTGTTCGGCGGCTACCGCTACCTCAACTCCAGGGCGATCCACCTGACCGCGCTGACCAAGGGACCGGTGCAGGCGTCCAGCCTGTTCTGGCTCGGCAGCACGTATCACATGACGCCCAACCTGCTGTGGTCGGGGACGGCGATGTACCAGAACTTCTACGGCAGCAAGCTGGCGCCGATGTCGTTCCAGGTGGATGTTGACTACTTCCTCTCCAAGCGCACCGACCTGTATATCAACACCGGCTATGTCATCAACCGCGGCGGCGCCGATCTTGGATTGAACGGTTTCGCCTCGTCGGTGGTGGCCGGACGCAACCAGTTCGGCACGCAGATCGGTATCCGCCATACCTTCTGAGATGATCGCACTGGATAAGAAACCATCGGCCGGCACGTCGATCTCGGTACGCGGCCTGGGACTGGCGTTCGACGCCCAGGCCGTGCTGTCGGGCATCGACCTCGACGTGCCCGGCGGCACCACGCTGGCTCTCTTGGGGCCGTCCGGCTGCGGCAAGAGCACCTTGCTCAAGCTGCTGGCCGGCTTGCAGAAACCCGGCGCCGGCAGCATTCGCTTCGGCGGCGAGCTGGTGGCCGATGCCCAGTTCTGCGTCGCTCCCGAGCGGCGCGGACTGGGCATGGTGTTCCAGGACTATGCCTTGTGGCCGCACATGACGGTGGCCGGCAACGTCGCGTTTCCGCTGGAGATGGCCAGGGTCGCCAAGCCCGAGCGCGAGCGGCGGGTCGCCGCCGCGCTCGCGCGCGTGGGCCTGGAGCAGGTCGGCCGGCGGCGCATCTCGGCGCTGTCGGGCGGGCAGCAGCAGCGCGTGGCGCTGGCGCGCGCCATCGTCGCCGAGCCGAGGATCCTGCTGTTCGACGAGCCCCTCTCCAATCTCGACCGCGACCTGCGCGTGAGCCTGTGCCGCGAGATCGGGGAATTGCTGGCGCAGCTGGGCACCACCGCCGTGTACGTGACGCACGATCGCGAAGAGGCGGAGACGCTGGCGCATCAGGTCGTCACCCTGAAGCAGGGACGGATTTCCCACGCTTCACTTCGATCCGGGAGTCAATATAATGAAACGTTTTAGCATCCTATTCATTTTCACCATGTCGTTATCTTTTGGGTTCGCGGCGGAGCACGCAAACGCACTGACTGTCTACACCGCCGGACCCGGAAGCCTGGGCAAGAAACTGGCGCAGGGCTTCGAGAAGAAGACCGGCATCAAGGTCGACCTGTTCCAGGCGACTACCGGCAAGGTGATGGCGCGGCTGGAAGCCGAGGCCGACAATCCGCACGCCGACGTGCTGATCTCGGCCTCCTGGGACACCGCGCGCGACCTCGACAAGCGCGGCTGGCTGCTCAACTACGAGAGCCCCAATGCCGCCCACGTGCCGGCGATGCTGAAGACGCCCGCATATGTCGCGCAGGGCGTGTCCGCCCTGTGCATCGTCTGGAACATGCGCTCGGGCCTGCCCGAGCCGCGCGACTGGAGCGACCTGGCGCAACCGGCCTACCGCAACCAGGTCACCATGCCCGACCCGGCCTTGTCGGGCGCCACGCTGGACCTGCTGCTGGGTTTGCAGGCGCGCCTGGGCAAGCAGGCCGACGCCCTGTTCGAGAACCTGCACCGCAACGGCATGGTGGTGCTCGGGCCCAACGCGCAGGCGCTCAATCCCGTGCTGCAGGGCGCCAAGTCGGCGGTCTTCGGCGCGGTTGACTACGTGGCCTATGGCGCCGTGGTCAGCGGCGAATCGATCAAGGTGATCTTCCCCTCCGGCGGCACCGTGGTGGCGCCGCGCCCGATGATGATCCTCAAGACCTCGCGCGCGCAGAACGAGGCGCGCGCCTTCGTCGACTACGTGCTCTCGCCGCAAGGGCAGAAGATCGTCGCCGACGCCTGGCTGATCCCGGCGCGCGACGACGTCGGCAGCGACCGTCCGCTCCTCAAGGACTTGAAGCTGCTGCCGCAGGAAGGCGCGGCCACGCCGGTCCAGCATGAGCAGACGCTGCAGCGCTTTTCCAAGCTGTTCGGGCAGCGCTGAGCGCAGGCCGTGGATTCCATGAAAAATTCCAATGCGGGCGCGCCCGCGGTCTGCGCGCGGCCAGCGATCTCGGCGCCGTTGCTGATGCTGCTGGCGACGCTGGGCCTGCTGGTGGCGCTGCCGATCGGCTTCGTCGCGCTGCAAGCGGTCTTCCCGGCCATCAACACCGGTTCGTTCGCGCGGCCGTTCTCCTCGTTCGGCACGGCGCTGGGCGATGAGCGCACCTTGCCGCTGCTGTTCAATACGTTGCGCTTCGGCCTTGTGGTGGCCATCGCCAGCGTCCTGGTCGGCGTGCCGCTGGGCGCCTTGCGCGGCTTGTTCCGGGTGCCGCTGGCGCGGCTCTGGGACTTGCTGTTCCTGGCGCCGTTCCTGATTCCACCCTACCTGGCGGCGCTCGGCTGGATGCTGTTCCTGCAGCCGCACGGCTACCTGGAAGGAATGGTGGGCTTCCATCTCGGCCGCTTCCTGTTCTCGTTCAACGGCGTGGTCGCGGCCATGACGCTCAATGTCTTCCCGGTGGTGTATTTCTCGGTATCGCGCGCGCTGGCGGCGGTCGGCTTGCGCCTGACCGACGTGGCGCGGATCTTCGGCGCCGGTCCCTGGCGCAGCGTATTGCGCATCACCTTGCCGCTGGTGCTGCCGGCCATCGCGGCCAGCGCCTTGCTGACCTTCATCATGGCCATCGAGGAGTTCGGCATTCCGGCGGCGCTGGGCCAGCGCGCCGGCGTCGAATTGCTGGTGACCTCGATCGAGCAGCGCTTCTCGGACTGGCCGATCGACCTCTCCGGCGCGTCGGTGCTCTCGCTGCTGCTGGCGTTGCTGGCGCTGGCGGCGTTCTTCCTGCAGCACCGGCTGCTGGCCAGCCGCAATTTCGAGACGCACTCCGGCAAGCCGGTCGCGGCCACGCCGCGCGAGCTGGGGCCATGGCGTTGGCCGGTGCTGCTGGCGTTCGCGGCGATCGCCGCGGCGGCGACGATTGCGCCCCTGTTCGCCATTGCCGCCACCGCCTTCACGCGCACGCTGTCGGGCGGCCTCAACGCCGGCAACCTGACGCTGGGCCACTTCAGCGCGCTGTGGAACGAAGGCGAGGGCGCCGGGGCGCTGGCCACCAGCCTGGGCCTGGCCACGTTGACCGCGTTGATCACCGGAACGCTGGGGCTGCTGAGCGCCTGGGCCATCGTCAAGACCCGCATGCGCGGGCGCGCGCTGCTCGACGCGCTCACGCTGATGCCGCACGCGCTGCCGGGCGTGGTGGTCGGGGTCGGCCTGATCCTTACCTGGAACCAGTCGTTCTGGCCGGTGACGCCGTACAACACCTGGGGAATCCTGCTGCTGGCCTACAGCTGCCTGCTGCTGCCCTACCCGGTGCGCTACGCCAGCGCCGCGCTGCGCCAGATCGGCGACAACCTGGAAGCCGCCGCGCGCGTGCACGGCGCGTCGATGCACCAGGTCATGCGGCGCATCATCCTGCCGCTGACGGCGCCGGCCCTGGTCTCGTCCATGCTGATCGTGTTCGCCATCGCCTCGCGCGAGCTGGTGAACTCGCTGCTGCTGGCGCCCAGCGGCGTGCAAACCGTGTCGATCTACATCTGGCAGCAGTTCGAGCAGGGCTCGATCGGCGACGGCATGGCCATGGGCGTGGTGACCGTGCTGGTCAGCGGCGGCATGCTGGGCGCCGGCGCGTATTGGAGCCGGCGCTTCAGCGCGGCGCCCTGATCCCGGGAGCCGATGAGGGGGTGCGCGAGGGCAAGGATTGTTTTGGCCGATTTTATCGTCGATAATTGGCGCCATGAACGATACCGCACAACGCCCCCCACTTCCCGACCGGCTCTCGATCGATCCGCGCAGCCCCCACTACAACGCTGCCGTCTTCGAGCACGATGTCGGCATCAAGCTCAACGACAAGGAATTCACCAACGTCGGCGAATATTGCATCAGCGAGGGATGGATCAAGATCCCGGCCGGCAAGGCGCTGGACCGCAAGGGCAATCCCATGCTGACCAAGCTGAAAGGCCGGGTCGAGGCTTTCTACCGGTAAAGATTGAACTGTTGGTGGATCAACGGCCCCGCCTTGCGGGGCTTTTTGTTGTCGGCCTTCGCCGTCGCGGCGGCATGCCGGCCAAGGATGAGGCAGGCGCCGTCAAGCCGACGCCGTCAGCGCAGACGATGTCGGGCAAAGAAATCGAGCACCATTTTCGTGGCGTCCGGCCCACCGGAGTTGAACGCGAATTTTTCGTCTCCGCCGCTCCAGGCGTGGCCCAGGCCTTCGATCAACACCGACCGCACCATCGGTGTTCGCCCCGAGACGTAATCCCCGATCAGCATCCGGCGCCGTACCGGATTTTTCTTGGACACCCTGCCGAATGCCTTGACCGTCAACGGTCTGGCTTCGAGATTCGATTCCCGGTTCAGCCGGACAAACTGTTGCGTCAACTGGCGATGGTTGATCGGCCTCACCACCTTGTCGGCGTCTCCCGCGATCAGGATGGCAGGCACTCCGGCTGCGGCGGGGCGAACGGCGAGCAGTTCATCCATGGCCGCCAGGGGAGATCCGGCACCGGCTTGCATCAACCTGTAGGCGCCCGCCGCGCTTTTGCAACCGCCATAGGCGGGGCCGGAATGCAAGCCCACTGCGGCGACCAGCCCGGGATGCGTCAGCGCCAGCAGTTGCGCCATGGCGGCGCCGGCGGAGAGCCCGCATGCGTAGACGCGCCGGCGATCGATGGCGTGCCTGGCGGCGATATCCTCGACCAGCGCGGCAATCATGGCGACATCGGCTTCTCCCCGCTGGGTCGCCGGGTCGTACCATTTCCAGCAGCGCTGCGCATGGGCGCCCAGGGATTGTTCCGGATACAGTACGGCGTATCCCTTGCGCGCCGCGTGCGCGTTCATCCTCGTCCCTTCGGCGAAGTCGGCGGCGTTCTGCTGGCAGCCATGCAGCATCACGATCAGCGGCGCGCCGGCGCCGTGCCTGTCGGGCAGGAACAGCCGGTATTGCATGCGGCGCGCCAGGGCGGCGTCATGGCTATGGCGGCCGAGCATCCATGACCCCGGCGGCGCGACGGTGGGAGCGGATCGTTTTGAGCCGGGGCGCCTTGACTTGGCCGCCGCAGGGGAAGGCTTGGCGACAAGCATCTTCAACATCGTCTTGACGTGCTTTTGCTGCGCCTTGGCCGCCTTCTTCATCCCGGAAAACCATAGCCGTTTCACTTTCTTGAGCATCGTCGATTCTCAGTTGCCCGGCTCGGGGCATATAAACGACGCGCAAGCGCCGATCGGGTTGCAGTGAATGTCGCGCAAGGGCGACGATGCCGCAGGCACCGGCGTTTGCTTCGGTCCGGAAGCTTCATGGCGGATCTTGCTGTTTCCTTTCCTGCTCCCGTTTCTCGTCCGCCTGGCCGCGCCGGCTTATTTTCTTTTCGATAGCGATGGACTCACGGGCGCGCCGTTCCTGTTTATCTTCGCCGGCCAGTTTATCGGGGTGTTTGTCAATGCGGGTGTGGGCATCGTTGCCGCTGCCTCGGCTGCTGGACATAGCGAAGCTCCTCAAAGCTGATGGATGGCGAATTCGCCCGCGCCGTTGTTTTTGCCGGCGACGATGCATGTTGCGCCCATTGGCAGGGCTCAGATGTAGGTCATTGACCCATGCGTGTGTAGTCCTGCGCGATCGCGCGTCCGGCTTGTTGGGTCGGACGGCAATCCGGATCCTTGTCGGTGTTGTCCCACATGCGAATAGACGCTTTCCTGTCGTCCGACTTCCTCCCGGCCTTCTGACGGCGCTCCCGCATCGGCCATAAGATCAGGCGCATCCCGCTGGGAATTGTCTTGAGAATGTCAGGAAGCACAGGACCTGCGTCATCAGCCCGACGGGAACTGGCCGGGGCGCCTGGCGTCCCGGTCATTTCATTCAACGAGGAGAATTTCATGAGCGTAAAATCATTGAGCGACCTGTTTATCCATGGTCTTTCCGACATCTATAGCGCCGAGAAGCAATTGGCAAAGGCTTTGCCGAGAATGATCCGATCCGCCACCAATCCGGATTTGACGGCTGCACTGGACCTGAACCTGCAAGAGACCCAGGGCCAGATCGAGCGTATCGACCAGATCGTGGAGGCCACCGGGCTGCGCCTGAAGCGCATCAAGTGCGCGGCGATGGAAGGCCTGGTGGAGGAAGGGAAGGAGCAAATAGACGAAGTGGAGAAGGGCCCGGTATTGGATGCGGCCCTGATCGGCGCGGCCCAGAAGGTGGACCACTATGAAATCGCCACGTATGGCACCTTGTGCGCGCTGGCGAAGAAACTCGGATATCCCGAGGCGGTGACGCTGATGCGCGAGACGCTGGACGAGGTGAAGGCGGCCGATGAGAAGCTCACTGTCCTCGCCGAGCAGGACGTGATGCCTGAGGCATTGGCGACGTGAACATGGCGGCGAAACGGGAGGAGATATGTCACATCGAGAAATCAAGGCGGAAGCGGACATCGAGCTGCTGATCCGCTCCAAGATGGCCCAATTCCCGCCCTGCGATGGCGTCGCGCTGACCGGCGTACGCTGGCACGGCATGGACGAGACCGGTTGCAACTGGAACGCCGAGTGGATTGCGGGCAACGAGCCCCAGGCCAGTGAATGCCATGTATCGATCACCGATTATGTGGAAGAGCTGCGCAGCGCATTCCTGCTAGCCGAGCCCGCATAGGCTTGCCGGTGCGTGGCGCGGCCCCCGAGATTCCAGGGGGATGGCGCCGCTTTTTTTCCACCAAAGAGACCACGCGCGGACAAGACTTCTTCTTACATCACCGGCGCCCGATTGGGCGCAGTATCGGAATCACACCCAGCAGGATCGACTCGCCGCTCGCGGCAAGCCTGTCCCGCAGCGGTGCTGCGAAAACGGACATCGCGGCCTGTTCCGATGACGCCTCAATGTGACCGTGATGCAAAGGAAGACGATATGTCGAACATCAATCAGACACCGGGCCAACAGCGTCCCGAAGAAAGCGATCCCCAGCCCGGGCGGAGCATCGGGGAGGAAGACGGGGACGCGGCGTCCCCGGGAAAAGGAGAAGAGCCGGATCAGCCCGCTCCGGACCAGGGAGAGCTTGTCGATGAACCGTCGGAAACGGAGCCTGCGGACGAGGAGCGCGATCCGGAATCGGAGCGCGGCGCTGACGGCGAAGGTGAAGGCGATATTTATCGCAGTGGGCATGCCCGGGGAGATGCTCCGCCCGATGTAACGCCCTGACCGAAGACGGGGCGAGGCAAACGAAAGGCCGCTTGCGCGGCCTTTTCTTCGTGGAGAGCCGCCGATACGTGGCGAGGTCCGATGGAAGGATCCAGGCTCGGACGAGCCGCGACGCCGGCGGTCCGGTGTGCGGCAAGTACTTCCGGCAAGGCCACGACGGCGGCGTCAGCGCCGCATCTCAGCCCGCGCCGGCCAGCTGATCGATGGTGCGGAGCAGGCGCTCCATCTGGCACGGCTTGACCAGCAGGGCGTCGAAGAGCTTGGCCGCGGACGCTGAGTTTGGCAACGGAGTGGCGCTGAGAAGCGCGATGGGGATGTGAGAGAACTCCGGACAGCCTTTCGCGCGCATGGCAAAGTCCAAGCCGTTCATGACCGGCATTCTCATATCCGTGAGCACGACATGGATCCGGCCGGTCTTGAGGGCGTCCAGGGCTTCGGCGCCGTTGCTTGTCTCCAGGACCTTGTAGCCGTGCAGCTGCAGCGCTTGAGACAACATCTCTCGCACGTCGGGATTGTCTTCGACGACAAGAACGGTGGTCAGCTGCCGATCGGTCGGATGCATTGGATCCCTTGGGTCGGATGAATGGGAACGTTCTTGCGCCGCATGAGTCTGGCAGGGCCGGGAAGCCCCGGCCGAGGCCTTCCAAGCCGGCGTCGTTCCGCGGTATGCGTGTTGGCGCCGTTCCCCCCCGCCATCGTCAACGGGATGTTTCCCTTTGTGTGGGGTGGCGAACAGTCCTGCTCAGGCAACTCCACTACTGTCTGCTTGTTGAGGCCGGGCTTACGGATCTCATCAACGTCTGCCGCGGAGCCGATATTTCCCAGCGCCCCGGATTGTTGAGCTGCGCTTCCCTTTTACTTCCCGAGGAATATTCATGCTTGTCTACGAAACCGCAGAAAGCGACGACAGTTTCTCCTATCGCTTGCAGTATTCCCGTCGCGGGCAGGGTTGGGCCCTGGAGTTGCTGGAGGTCATGCGCGACGGCGAATCCGTGCTGTCCCAGCCTGGGGCGATGTTCCTTTATCCCACGCAAGCGCTGGCCATCGCTTATGGCATCAATACCTGCGAATCCATCGCCAGCCGTCTTGCCGTCGGCCGACCGAGCCGGGACGAGTCCCTGCGCGCGCAGGCGCGGTCTCCATAGCGTCGTACATGGGGCGATGTATCGAGCAGATTGCCGCCGGCATGCATTGCTATGCATTGCTTCACCACCTTCTTGCGATTCTGTATCCGTTGAGGTCACATCTGCTGCTTCCTGACGGCGTTTCGGACGATGCGAAGGCATTGCCTGACGAATCGCCCTGCGCCGGACGCTGGTACGTTCTCTTTACCGGCAGGGAGGATACGGCCGAGCGCATCGTCGAGCGCGGCGTCGGCTGCAGCGTCAAGCCGTTCCTGGCGCTCGGCGCCGGCATGCTCGCGCGGCGAGGTTTCGGCAGGGCGGCCCATCGATAGGGCGGGGCTGTTCATTGAAAGCTCCATTCCAGGGCGTGGATATTGCAGGGCCATCGCTCGAGGACGGAGGTTGACGCGCTGCGTTTGCATGCGCCCCAATCCGTTCTCGTCCCGCTTAACTTACTACTTCTTTCCGTCATTCTTGTGCGATGACGAATGGCCTTGCTTGCCGGGGGCCGCGGCCTTGTCGCCTGCCGCGGATCCCGCGTTGTCGTCGCGCGCGGATTTCACCGCCTTGCCGTCGTTATCCTTGGTCGCCGATTTCTTGTCGGTGCCGCTCTCTTGCTTGCTGCGATGGTTGTTGCTGGACATGTCGATTCTCCTTGAGCGCCTGTTGGCAATTCGCCCGCGCTTTCGATGTGCGTGCGCCGACGATGACCCATGCTGTGCTTATCGGAAGTCGGTGGATGTAGGTGCAAGGACTATGTGACTGTAGTCATCCCCGCCGCAGACGAAAGCAGGATGCGGCGGTTGGTGCGGCGTGATTCTTCCTGCGGCGCGGGCGTCGCTATGTATGCCATCGCACATACCTGCGACGCTATCTGGACTACGGTGATGGCTGGACTTGGCCTTGCCTTGCAAGGGCGGCGCGAAGGTGATCATACGTCGTGAGACGGGCTGTCGGCAGTCCTTGCTCAGGCCGGCAGGATGCAAGAGGAGCGATGTGATGCTGGGGACCGAGATCTACAGGGATTTCAGAATCGACATCACCGTGTCGGCGATCGGTGAGAACTTCAGGACGTTTACCTGCATCGCGCGCTGTCGTCCAAGACCGGCCGCCTCGATCAGCGGCGTGTGCGACGAGAGGACCGACTCCACCGCCATGGAAAACCATGTGGCGCTGGAGCGTGCGTTCGATCGCGCCAGGAAAGACGTGGATCACCTGGTCTCCAATGGCGTATTCGCCAGAATCTAGGCCGACTAACTTGGCGCCCCGGGACAAGCTCATCGAAAATTCACCGCCGTCATCCGCTTCGTCGGAGCAAGAATTGCCGCTGCGCGCCGAGCTGTTCAGCGCCCAGCAAATGGAGCGCCACGGCCAGGTTCTGGCCCGGATGCATGTCCTGAGTTCGGGGCAGCGTCCTGACCGGCTCTTGTCGCGGCTGTCCAGCAATCAGGAAGTCATCGTTTCCACCTGTGCCCTGCTGACCGACGCGATCAAGCTTGGGAGGCAGGTCACCCCCGCCTCCGAATGGCTGCTGGACAACTATTACTTGATCGATGAGCAGATCCGCACCGCCAAGCGCCATCTCCCCAAGCGCTACAGCAAGGCGCTGCCGCAGCTGAAAAATGGTCATCGTGAAGGCATTCCGCGGGTCTACGACATTGCCCTCGAGACGATCGCCCACGGCGACGGCCGCGTCGATCCGGAAAGCCTGAGCCGCTTCGTCGCCTCCTACCAGAAGGTCACCACCCTCAACCTCGGCGAGCTATGGGCCATTCCCATCATGCTGCGCCTGGCGCTGATAGAGAACCTCAGGCGGGTGGCGGCGCGCCTGTCCGATAGCCGCCAACACAGCGCCCTGGCGCAACGGTGGGCGGACAGGATGCTGGAAGTGGCGCAGGAAATCCCCGAAGACCTGATTCTGGTCGTGGCCGATATGGCGCGCTCCGAGCCGGCCCTGGAAAGCGCCTTCGTGGCCGAACTGGTCCGGCGCCTGCAAGCGCGCAATTCGACGCTGGCGCTTCCCTTGACCTGGTTGTCGCAACGGCTGGCGGCTTCCGGCGAGAGCATCGAGGGGCTGGTCCAGCAAGAGGGGCAACGCCAGGCATCGGACCAGGTGTCCATCAGCAACACCATCGGTTCGCTGCGCTTGCTCAGCAGCACCGACTGGCACGAGTTCGTGGAGACCATGAGCGAGGTGGAGCATACCTTGCGCCGGGATCCCGCCAACGTCTATGCGCGAATGGATTTCGCCACGCGCGACCGCTATCGCCATGCCGTGGAGAAGATCGCGCGCAACGGCTGGCTCCCGGAGGCCGCCGTGGCAGCCCAGGCCGTGACGTTGTCCGATAAGGCCTGCGAGCAGGCCGGGGCCGCGCATCGCACTTCACATGTGGGGTATTACCTGATCGGCCCCGGGCGCGCGCGCCTGGAGGAGGCCGCGGGTATACGCCATTCCTGGATCGAACACGGCCGCCGCGCCGGCGCCAGGCGCGCCTTGCCGTTCTACCTCGGCAGCGTGATGTTGTTCACGCTGCTCATCGAATATGCGCTGCTGGCGGTGGCGGCGCAGGACGGCGCCGCGGCATGGCGGCCGGCGTGGTTCGCCCTGTTCGCCGTGCTGGCCCTGCTTCCGGCCAGCCAGCTGGCGCAATCGCTGGTGAACTGGATAGCATCCCAGTCGGTCGCCCCGGTCTTGCTGCCGCGCATGGATCTGGCGACGGGCGTCCCTCCCGAATTGGCCACGCTGGTCGCCGTTCCTTGCTTGATGCAGACGACCTCCGGCGTCGAGGAATTGGTGGACGCGCTGGAAGTGCGCTTCCTGGCGAATCGGGATCGGCATGTGCGCTTTTGCCTCTTGACCGACCACATGGATGCGCAGGTGGAACACAACGCCGACGATGCCTGGCTGATGCTGGCCGCCAGGCAGCACGTGGAGCGCCTCAACCTCAAGTATCCGCGCGCCGGCGGCGACTTCTTTCTGCTGCTGCATCGGCCCCGGACCTGGAATCCGGCCGAGAACGCATGGATGGGATATGAGCGCAAGCGCGGCAAGCTGGAAGCGCTCAACGCCCTGCTGACACGGGACGATGCGACCGCATTCTCCCTGGTGGTCGGCAATACCGACGGGCTGGCCAATATCCGTTACGTCATCTCGCTCGACACCGACACGGCGTTGCCGCGTGACGCCGCGCGCCAGATGATCGCCACCATGGCCCATGCGCTGAACCTGCCCGTGCATGACGAGGTCAGCAACATCATCGTCGACGGCTACGGCATGCTGCAGCCCCGCGTCACGGTCAGCGCGCCCACCCCTGAAGCCTCGCGCTTTGAATTGCTGTACGGCGGGGATATCGGCATCGATCCCTACACGCGCGCCGTCTCCGATCTCTATCAGGACCTGTTCGGCGAGGGTTCCTTCATCGGCAAGGGGATCTACGACGTTCGGGCCTTTGAAAGGGTGATGCGTCACCGCATGCCGGAGGGCCGCATCCTCAGCCACGATCTGCTTGAGGGTTGCTATGCCCGTTGCGGCCTGGTCAGCGACATCCAGCTCAATGAAAACTATCCGACGCGTTACAGCACCGACGCCAGCCGGCGGCATCGCTGGGTGCGGGGCGACTGGCAGATAGCGGCATGGGTGCTGCCCTGGGTTCCCACGGCGGGCGTGGGGCGCGGCGGCACGGGCCGCGAGCGCAATCCGCTGTCCGTGCTCTCGCGCTGGAAACTGTTCGACAACCTGCGCCGCAGCCTGGTGGCGCCGGCCTTGACCGGCATCACGGTGGCCGGATGGATGTTTCTTTCCAATGCATGGTCGTGGACCTTCGCCATGCTTGCCCTCGTATTTACACCGGTGCTGTGCGCCGTGCTGCTGAGCCTGCTCAGGGTCGCGCCGGAAACCCGGTTGCGGCAGCACGTGTGGGCGACGCTGCGGGCGGCGCTGACCCAGCTGACCCAGGCAACGCTGTCGGTCGGCCTGCTGCCGTGCGAGGCGTGGCAGCATCTCGACGCGATCGTACGGACCCAGTGGCGCTTGCACGTGTCCCATCTGCGGTTGCTGGCGTGGCGCAGCTCCAGCGAGGTCGCGCGCAACGCCGGCCAGCACTTGCGGGCCAGCTATCGCGGGATGTGGCCGGCGCCGGCGCTGGCGCTGGCGACCGCGCTCTATCTTGACGTGATGCATCCGACGGCGCTGGCGGCAGCCGCGATCATCCTCCTGTCCTGGTGGATCGCGCCCTATGTCGCCTGGCGCTTGAGCCAGCCGGTGCCGCACGGCAACGCTGAGCTCAGCCAGGCAAGGAAGCGCTACCTGGGCATGCTGGCGAGGAAGATATGGCTCTTCTTCGAAGATCATGTGGGCCCCGCGGACAACTGGCTGCCGCCCGACAACCTGCAGGAACACCCGGTCGAAGTGCTGGCGCGGCGCACTTCCCCGACCAACATCGGGCTGAGCCTGATGGCCAGCCTGAGCGCTTACGATTTCGGCTACATTCCCGCCGGCCAGCTGATCGACCGCACGGCCCGCACCTTCGCCACGCTGGCCCTGCTGGAACGCTACCAGGGGCATTTTTACAACTGGTATGACACGCGCAACCTGCAGCCGCTGGCGCCGGCCTATGTGTCCACGGTGGACAGCGGAAACCTGGCGGGGAACCTGCTGACGCTGGTCCCGGGGCTGGACGGGTTGGCGGATGCGCCGGTGCTTCATCCTCGCCGGTTCCAGGGGATCGCTGATGTGTGCGCGATCCTGGACGAGCTGGCGCGCGACACGCCGTTGCCGGCGCCGACGATGATGCTCGAGGACGTGGCCCTCGCGTGCCGCGACGTACCTGGCGACACCGCCGCCGCTCGCGACATGCTGCACCGGTTATGGCGGCAGGCAAGTGACTACCATGCCAGCTGGCGCCAGCGCGGCGGCCACCCTCTTTCCCTTTCGGGCGCGCTTGTCGCCGGTGAGGCGGAGATCGCCCGATGGACGGATGTCCTGGTGCGCCAGTGCCGGGAGGCATTGGATGAGATGGAGACGCTGGCTCCCTGGCTGCCGATGACAAGCGCTGCGGATTGGAGCGTCGATGTCCGTGCCATCGTCCCGATGCTGGAGACATCATTGAGCCTGCGGCATATCGCCCAGCTGGAGAGCCTGACGCAGGATTATTTTGAGGCGCTTCCATTCGGAGGCGGCGATCCGCAGGCGTTGCAGGCGCACGGCTTGCGCGCTGCGATCAAGGCCGCCAGCGCCCTGGCGGCCGCGCGGATCCGGGAGGTCGATGCGCTGATCGCCCAAGCCGGGGAATTCGCGCGAATGGAATACGGCTTCCTGTACGACCCGGCCACTCACCTGCTGGCGATCGGCTATAACGCGAGCGAGCGACGTCGCGACACCGGCTTCTACGACCTGCTGGCCTCGGAGGCGCGGCTGGCGACCTTCGTCGGCATCGCTCAGGGGCAACTGCCGCAGGACAGCTGGTTTGCACTGGGACGCCAGCTCACGCTGGCGGGGGGCGAACCCATTCTGCTCTCCTGGAGCGGCTCGATGTTCGAGTACCTGATGCCGCTGCTGATCATGCCGACGTTCCGCGGCACCTTGCTGGACCAGACTTGTCGCGCCGTGGTGGAGCGCCAGATCGGCTACGGCATGGAGTGCGGGGTGGTCTGGGGCATGTCGGAGTCCGGCTACAACGCCTTCGACGCCAGCCTGAACTACCAGTACCGCAGCTTCGGGGTGCCCGGCCTGGGCTTGAAGCGCGGCCTGGGCGACGATCTCGTGGTGGCGCCCTACGCGACGATCATGGCGCTGATGGTGGCGCCGGAGCGCGCCTGCGCCAATCTGCTGGAGATGCGGGCCTCCGGCATGGAGGGCGTCTACGGTTTCTACGAAGCCATCGACTATACGCCGTCGCGCCTGGCGCGTGGCCAGAGCAGGGCGCTCATCCGATCCTTCATGGCGCATCACCAGGGCATGGGATTGCTGTCCCTGGCTTGCCTGCTGCTGGAGAAACCGATGCAAAGGCGCTTCGAATCCGTCCCCATGTTCCAGGCGACGATGTCCCTGCTGCATGAACGCATACCCAAGGCTGGCGCCAACTACCCGTCGGCATTGGAGCTGGCCGACGTCCGCTCGACGCTGGACGGACCGGACCTCCATATCCGCGTGCTGCAACGGGGCGACTCGCGCGTGCCGGAGGTGCAGCTGCTCTCCAACGGGCGCTATCACCTGATGCTCACCGGCGCGGGCGGCAGCTACAGCCGCTGGAACGACCTGGCGCTCACGCGCTGGCGCGAAGACGACACGCGCGATCACTGGGGCAGCTTCTGCTATATCCGGGACATGAGCGACGGCGTGTTCTGGTCCACCGCCGCGCAACCCACCCGGACCGAGCCATCTCACTATGAGGTGATCTTCTCTGAGGGACGGGCCGAATTCCGCCGCCGTGACCGGAGCTTCGAGACGCACACGGAAGTGGTGGTCTCGCCTGAGGACGATATCGAACTGCGCCGCACCAAGATCGTGAATCACTCATCCGCCTCGCGCACCATCGAGCTGACCAGCTATGCCGAGGTGGTGCTGGCGCCGGCGGCCGCGGACGCCATGCACCAGACCTTCGGCAACCTGTTCGTCCAGACCGAGATCGATGCGCGGCGCGGCGCCATCCTGTGCACGCGCCGCGCGCGCTCGCCCGGCGAAAGCGTGCCATGGATGTTCCATCTGATGACCGTGCACGGCACCGCCATCGAGGAGACGTCCTATGAGACCGACCGGCTGGCCTTCCTCGGCCGGACCAACACGCCGGCCTCGCCGGAGGCCATGCGCAGGGCCGGACCGTTGGCGGGCGCCGCCGGCTCCGTGCTGGATCCCATCATGGCGATCCGCCACCGCATCACGCTGGCGCCGGAGCAGTCCGTCACCATCGATATGGTGGCAGGCGTGGCGCCGACCAGGGAAGCGTGCCAGGGATTGGTCGGCAAATATCAGGACCGGCACCTGTGCGCTCGCGTGGTCGAGCTGGCGTGGACGCACAACCAGGTAGTGCTGCGCCAGCTCAACGCCAGCGAGGCCGATGCGCAACTCTACGGGCGGCTGGCGGGCTCGGTGGTCTACGCCAATCCCCTGCTGCGCGCGGATGCCGGCATCCTGGCCCGCAACCAGCGCGGCCAGTCGGCGCTGTGGAGTTATTCGATCTCCGGCGACCTGCCCATCGTGCTGGTGCAGATCGGCGACATGGCCAGCATCGAGCTGGTGCGGCAGCTGGTGCAGGCGCATGCCTACTGGCGTTCCAAGGGGCTGGCGGTCGATCTGGTGATATGGAACGAGGACCATGCGGGATATCGGCAGGTGCTGCAGGACCAGATCCTGGGCCTGATCTCGTCCGTGACCGGCGCGCATGCGATCGATCGTCCCGGAGGAATCTTCATTCGTTTTCTGGACCAGATCTCCGATGAAGACAGGGTGCTGTTCCAGTCCGTCGCGCGCATCATACTGAGCGACCGCAACGGATCCCTGGCCGAGCAGCTGAACCGGCGCGAGCCGCCGGAGTCCAGGCTGCCGATGCTGGCGGTCACGGCCGCAGCTGCGCCCGTCGACGATGAGGGCCTCGCCGCATATTCAGGGCGGGCGCCGCTGTTCCAGAACGGCACCGGCGGTTTCAGCGAAGATGGCGACGAGTACAGAATCATCACCGGAGAAGGCCGCCGTACGCCGGCGCCGTGGAGCAATGTCATTGCCAACCCCCATTTCGGCACCGTGATTTCCGAAAGCGGTCAGGCCTACAGCTGGAGCGAAAACGCGCACGAATTCCGGATTACCCCGTGGAACAACGATCCCGTCAGCGATCGCGGCGGGGAGGCCTTCTACCTGCGCGATGAAGATAGCGGGCGATACTGGTCACCCACGCCGCTGCCGGCTTGCGGCGGCGGAGAGTACCTTGCGCGGCACGGATTCGGCTACAGCGTGTTCGAGCATAGCGAAGATGGGCTGGCTTGCGCGCTGACCGTCTATGTTGCCCTCGATGCCGCAATCAAGTATTCGGTATTGCGCATCCGTAACGAGTCGGGACGGCCGCGCCGGCTGTCGGCGACCGGCTATGTCGAATGGGTGCTGGGCGACCTGCGGGCCAAGACCGCGATGCATATCACCAGCGAGATCGACCCGGCGACCGGGGCGCTGTTTGCCCGCAATCACTACAACACCGAATTTCCGCACAGGCTGGCCTTCTTCGATGTCGATGCCGTGAAGTCGGTCACCGCCGATCGGCAGGAATTCATCGGGCGCAACCATTCGCTGGACGATCCGGCCGCCATGCGGCGGCAACGGCTCTCCGGCAAGAGCGGCGCCGGCCTCGATCCGTGCGCGGCCCTGCAGGTGGCATTCGAGCTGGCGCCGGGCCAGGAGCAGGAGCTGGTGTTCATGTTGGGCGCCGCCGACACGCGCGAGACCGACCCGGTGGCGCTGCTGATGCGCTACCGCGGCAGCGTTGCCGCCGCGGAGGCGTTGCTCGCGGTGCGGCGCTATTGGCAAGAGACGCTTGGCGCGATCCGCATCGCCACGCCGGAACCCGCCATCGACCTGCTGGCCAACGGTTGGCTGCTGTACCAGACGCTGGCTTGTCGCATGTGGGGGCGCAGCGGTTTCTACCAGTCCGGCGGCGCCTTCGGCTTCCGCGACCAGTTGCAGGACGCCATGGCGCTCGTGCATGTCGAGCCGCAACTGGTGCGGTCGCATCTGTTGCTGTGCGCCGGACGCCAATTCGTCGAAGGAGACGTCCAGCATTGGTGGCATCCGCCCGGCGGCCGCGGCGTGAGAACCCACTGTTCCGACGACTATCTCTGGTTGCCGCTGGCGGCGTGCCGCTATATTGCCGTCACCGGCGACGACGGCGTGCTGGACGAGACGATTGCTTTCATCGAAGGTCGCGCCGTGGGCGCGGATGAAGACTCCTACTACGACTTGCCTGCGCCCTCGGCGCAATCCGCCTCGCTGTATCAGCACTGTGTGCGCGCGATCCGGCATGGATTGCGGTTCGGCGTCCACGGACTCTCGCTGATGGGATCTTGCGACTGGAACGACGGCATGGACAAGGTCGGCCATCAAGGGCGGGGCGAGAGCGTCTGGCTCAGCTTCTTCTTCTGCGAGGTGCTGCTGCGTTTTGCCGAGGTGGCCGCCGCTTGCGGCGACGCCGCCTTCGCGGCGGAGTGCCGCGCGCAGGCGGCGCTGTTGCGCGGCAATATCGAGGCCAACGGATGGGACGGCCAGTGGTACCTGCGCGCCTATTTCGACGACGGCAGCCCGCTCGGCTCGGCCGCCAACGTCGAATGCCGCATCGATTCGATTTCGCAGAGCTGGTCGGTTCTTTCCGGGGCCGGGATGCCGCAGCGGAGCAGCGCGGCGATGGACGCGGTCAATCGCCACCTTGTCCACCCGGAGCAGGGCGTGGTGCAGCTGCTGGATCCTCCGTTCGACCATGCCGGCCAGAATCCCGGCTACATCCGCGGCTATGTGCCGGGGGTGCGGGAAAACGGCGGCCAGTACACCCACGCCGCCATCTGGGCCGCCATGGCGTTCGCGCGCATGGGCGACAGCGGCTCGGCATGGACGATCGCGCGCATGATCAACCCCATCCTGCACGCCGGCACGCAGCGGGAGGTCGACGTCTACAAGGTGGAGCCCTACGTGATGGCGGCCGATGTCTATGCGGCCAGTCCCCATATGGGCCGCGGCGGCTGGACCTGGTACACCGGATCGGCCGGCTGGATGTACAGGCTCCTGGTGGAGTCCCTGCTGGGACTGGACATACGGGGCGACATCCTCACCGTCCATCCGTGCCTGCCGCCGGCCTGGGAAGGTTACCGGCTGGACTACCGGCATCACGGCGCATGCTATCGGATGACGATCGTCCAGTCGCGGGACGGGACCTCCGATCGTCCCGACCGCTATGTTCTGGACGGCGCCGCACTGCCGTCTTCCTCATTGAACCTGGTGGACGACGGGCAGGATCATACGGTGGAGATCACCTTGTTTCGCCGGGCGCCGTCGCGCGTTGCGCAGCCTGCTGTTTCATAAAACAACGATTACGTCCGTGTCGCCTGCGTTAGAGGAGTTGCGCCTACATCCAGTCCTTCGGCGCAGGCGCATGATCGTGCATTACCCCTGCATTGGATCGGCCGCGATGCCGAAGCAGGCAGGGGCCGCAAGCGCAACGGACATCACGGTCTGCCCGCCGACGCCATATCGACCGTGACAAGGAATACACATGTCTGATCCCATTCTTCCCGCCAAGCCGCTGGGCGCCGGCGCCGATGACCACACGCAGGAGAAGTCCCGCGCCAGCGATACTGCCCTGAGAATAAAGCGGGCGCGACGTCTTGAATCGATCGCTGCCCGGCCGACCTCGAACGCATCCGGCGCGCCGCCGGAGGTTGCCGACACGGCGAAGGACGATCCGCCCGTCGAAGAAGCCGGCGACGCATCGGCCCTGGACCAGATCCGGCGGCGGCAAGCCGGTCAGCAGAGCGATGCCGGCCGGGCGCTGTATCAGGATGGCGACGTATTGCGCGGCAGGCCGCTGCTGACGCTCAAGAAGGGCGACGGCAAGCCATGATGCGGCGCCCCGCGCATGCGGACACAGGGAAATCCGTGCGCAATGTTCGCTGCAGAACAGATAAAGGATGTCCGGAAAGGAGATGATTCCTTCGGGCGGAAAAAACGAATGGCGAAGAGTCATCGCTGCTCAACAAAAAAGCGCGCCGATCCTTGCTGTTCCCAAGGCGCCATCAGAATCAAATCGTAGAAGTCCGCTTTGCAACCATCTATGCCACATTTACCAAGAGGCCATTCAATGAAAAACGTCATTTTCGGGGTATTCCTGTCCGCGTCCCTGATGCTCTCCAGCGCCGCCGTCCAGGCATCGACGGACATCAACAATACATCCACCATCACCTTCAACGGACCCAGTTCATCCATCGGCGCTTCGTACGGGGCAGGCACGACCGGGAAGACCTTTACCGAGAACTTCACGTTTGACCAGGGTACGTTCTTCAACGTCTCCTCGGCGGTGATTTCGATTGCCCTGGATTCGGTCTCGGGCCTCGATATCACCAGCTTTACGCTGAGCGGCAACGGCATGACGGCCAGCGGTTCGATGACATCCGGCTCGGGATCGCAGACGTGGACGCTGAGCGCCTCCAATCTCGCCTCCGGTCTCTACACCTTGTCCGCCATCGGCAAGGTGACGGGTTCGGCCGGCGGCAGCTTCGGCGGCAATATCAGCGTGGCGGCCGTGCCTGAGAATTCCACCGTGGCAATGATGCTGGCGGGGCTGGGCCTGATCGGCTTCGTCGCCACGCGCCGCCGCCGCAAAGCCGCGGCCGATGAGGTAAGGTCCGGCGGTCTCATGCCTGCATGATCGGCAAGGGACGGATATTGAAACTGCCCTGCGGGGCAGTTTTTTTCGGTGAACGCATTTGTATGTCCGGCATCGAACATAGGTGCTTTCCAGCCTCGCCGCTGGAGTTTTGCGACGTCGGTCCCGCCCGCTTTTTCCCTCCAATATCGGACTCGAGATGCCCCCCGCGGATTCTCCATTGAAGAACCAGCTGCTGGCCGCCTTGGCGCCGGAAGTGCAGCAACGCGTCATCGCCCGGCTGGAATGGGTCGCTCTTCCCTTGGGCTCGGTTCTCTACGAGTCGGGCGATGCCTTGCAACACGTTTATTTCCCGACCGACTCCATCGTTTCGTTGCTGTACGTCATGGAAGATGGCGCCTCGGCAGAGATTTCGGTCGTCGGCAATGACGGCTTCATCGGCATCGCCATCCTGATGGGCGGCGAAAGCACGCCGAGCAGGGCCATCGTGCAAAGCGGAGGAGGCGCCTATCGCCTCTCGGCCGCGCGCTTCAAAGACGAATTCCATCGGGACACCAGCACCCTTCATCTGATGTTGCGCTACAGCCAGGCCCTCATTACCCAAATGGCCCAGACCGCCGTATGCAATCGACATCATTCCATCGACCAGCAATTGTGCCGCTGGCTGTTGCTCTCGCTGGATCGGCTCCCTGGCAATCAGTTGACGATGACGCAGGAGCTGATCGCCAACATGCTGGGCGTACGCCGGGAGGGCGTCACCGAGGCGGCCGGGAAGCTTCAGCGACAAGGGGTGATCGAGTACAGCAGGGGACGCCTCACAGTGCTGGACCGTCCCCGTCTGGAGGAGCTGTGCTGCGAATGCTATGCGGTGGTCAGGAAGGAGACGCGGCGCCTCTTGCCGCCAGCGCGGCGGAATGCATGATATCGATCATTCCATGTGCGCGGGACGGTATCGCTGAAGCATGCCGGACGGCAAGGATACCGATACATGCGCAAGGCGCTACAGCGCATGCGCATACAGCGTCGTCTCATCGGCGTAACAGGCGCACGCCTCTTTTTCCAGTTTTTTCCGGCTGAGGATGGTGACATGGCCGCGGCTGTATTCGATCGCGCCATTCCTGCGCAATTGCGTCGCCGCTGCGGTAATGCCTACACGGCGCACGCCCAGCAGCGAGGCCAGGGTTTGCTGCGTAATCCGGAGTTCAGCCGCGTCGGTGCGGTCATGGCTCATCAGGAGCCATTTGGCGAGCCGCTGGCGTATGGTGTGAAACTTGATGCAGCGGCAGGTGCTGTACAGCTGTTGGATCACGACATTGATGTATCGATTCAATACCGGTTGCAGGCTTTTGTTATCACTCAGTTCCTTCTGGAAATCCATGGCGGAAATGTTCCATGCGCGGCCCGGCGAGAGCACAGATGCATGGACGCGCGTGTTTCTCAATCCCAAGACGCATGGGATGCCGTACATGCCTTCGCTGCCCACCAATCCGACTTGGAAGCGCGGCGTCGCTTCTCCCGCAGACAGGATGGAGATCAGGGCGTCGACGGGAAAGTAGACCTGGTCGCTCCGGTGCGGCGATGCGATCTCGCCGGTGGCGAGTTCAACCAGTGTGCATTGCCTCAAGAAACGCGCCCGATCACCGGAGGGGAGGATTGCAATAATGTGGTTCTGCTCATTTCTCAATTCATCTCTCGGGTGGTGGAATCGCACATGGGCCGCAACGCAGGCCTGAGCGTGGTTTCGATGAACGGAGCATGTGCCTTCCGCCCCTTTGTCACCGTCCGTTGGCGAACATACGCGCCCGATGCCAAAGGATCTCGCACTGCCGAGGCCGGGTGTGCGGCAACGCTCGATGAGGGCCGACGCCGTGATCGGTGGCAGGGTGCCACGAGCCAGTCCGACGTCGTCCTTGAGCGAGCGCGACTCTTCCACCGCAAAATAAATGATGAAGTAGAATTGTCTTTTCTTAGAGAAACATGAATTCCATTCATCATGCTTGACCGCATTCATTTATCCATCGTGCAGGAAGTGGAAAAGCAAGGCTCCCTGACCGCGGCTGCGGGCGTCCTGCACGTGACGCAGTCGGCGCTGAGCCACAGCATGAAGAAGCTGGAGCTGCAGCTGGGCACCGACATCTGGCTGCGCGAAGGCCGCAGCCTGCGCCTGACGCAGGCCGGCCAGTATCTGTTGGCGGTGGCCAACCGGGTGCTGCCGCAGCTCAACCTGGCGGAAGAACGTTTGCGGCAGTTCGCCCAGGGCGAGCGGGGCGCGCTGCGCATCGGCATGGAATGCCACCCTTGCTACCAATGGCTGTTGAAAGTCGTCTCGCCTTATCTGGCCAAGTGGCCGGATGTGGATGTGGACGTCAAGCAGAAGTTCCAGTTCGGCGGCATCGGCGCGCTGTTCGGCTACGAGATCGACCTGCTGGTGACGCCCGACCCGCTGGACAAGCCGGGCCTCGTGTTCGAGCCGGTGTTCGACTACGAGCAGGTCCTGGTCGTCGCCGGCAACCACAAGCTGGCCAAGGAGGAATACATCAAGCCCAGGCAGCTGAGCAATGAGGTGCTGGTGACCTACCCGGTGCCGGTCGACCGCCTGGACATCTACAGCATGTTCCTCGCTCCGGCCGGTATCACGCCCAAGCGCCACAAGGCGATCGAGACCACCGACATCATGCTGCAGATGGTCGCCAGCGGCCGCGGCGTGGCTGCGCTGCCGCGCTGGCTGGTGCTGGAATACGCGGACAAGATGGATGTGGTGCCCGTCCGGCTGGGCAAGCACGGCATCGCCAAGAATATCTTCCTGGGAGCGCGCGAGGCGGACGTGGGCATCGATTACCTGCGCGCATTCATCGAGCAGGCGAAACGGCCCGCGTTGGCCTGATTTCTTCGTGGCAGCAGGCTCCACGATCCCCCGACGATTATCGAACCAGTACCCAACGCGTACTCATTTCCAGTTCTCACCGTCGGCGACCATCTGGCCTGAAGGCGCCGCGCCCATCCTTCATTCTTTGTCCCCGCCGTGAGAGACGCCTTTCTCACGCATTCCCTCATCCACGGTTCGCCGCCGGCTTCGCTCCGAAGCGAGTGAGCCTCTCGTCCCTCAAGGCGCTCGCCAAGCATCCGACGGCCTTGCGGGCAAGCCCGCAAGCAAATCAGCAGCTGCATTGATGCATGAGTGGATCTAATGGTTTTATGAGATCAATTCACTTTTATTCATGATTGGCCCGGCATAAGATTCGTCTCAGCTATCAACGACATCAAGACTGCCGAATCAAAGAGCCCAAGAAGAGGTTGGATGCGCTTGAAAAGCAAGCAGCGGGCGCAGGCTTGATGTCAGAAACCAGGGGCCAGGATCATCATGAGTAAGGAATTCACATTTGCCATCAAGAGTATTGGCTTCGATGAACACTATCGTCCATCAGACAATACGCGTATCACCACCAACTTTGCCAACCTGGCCAGGGGGGCGAGCCGCCAGGAGAACCTGCGCAATACCTTCAGGATGATCGACAACCGTTTCAACGCCTTGGCGCATTGGGACAACCCCAAGGGCGATCGATATCAGGTCCGGCTTGAAATCATTTCCGTTGAGATGGCGATCGATGGTGAAAGCAGCGGCAATGCTCTCCCTCTGATCGAGATACTGAAGACCAATATCGTCGATCGGAAAACCGGCGAACGCATCGAGGGCATCGTAGGGAATAACTTTTCCTCCTACGTGCGCGATTACGACTTCAGCGTGCTCTTGCTGGAGCACACCAGGAATCAGCCTGAATTCAGCGCTCCGGACAACTTCGGGGACCTGCATGGGAAGCTGTTCAAGTGTTTCGTGAATTCAAATACCTACAAGGAACATTTCGCCAAGCCGCCCGTGATCTGTCTCAGCGTGTCCAGCAGCAAGACCTATCATCGGACTGAGAACCTGCATCCCGTCCTGGGTGTGGAATACCGGCAGGATGAATACTCCCTGACGGATGAATATTTCAGGAAGATGGGGTTGAAGGTTCGCTATTTCATGCCGGCCAACAGCGCCGCGCCGCTGGCATTTTATTTCTCCGGCGATCTGCTGAGCGACTACACGAACCTCGAGCTGATCAGCACCATCAGCACGATGGACACCTTCCAGAAGATTTACCGGCCAGAGATCTATAACGCGAATTCCGCGGCCGGAAAGTCCTATCAGCCCAGCTTGAAGCACCAGGATTATTCATTGACGCGGATCGTCTACGATCGGGAAGAACGCAGCCGGCTGGCTATCGAGCAGGGACGGTTCGTCGAGGAGAACTTTATCAAGCCATACCGCGCGATTCTCGATCAATGGTCCGCTCACTACGCTCTTTGAAGCCCCAAGAAAACAAGGTCATCTACCGTGAACAAACTATTACCCACTTCAACTGCCGGCAGCCTTCCTAAACCCTCCTGGCTTGCCGAGCCGGAGAAGCTCTGGTCTCCATGGAAACTGCAAGGCGAGGAATTGAGCGACGGCAAGCAAGACGCCTTGCGTTTGTCGTTGCAGGAGCAGCTGCACGCCGGGATCGATATCGTCAGCGACGGCGAACAGACGCGCCAGCATTTCGTGACGACGTTCATCGAGCACCTCGACGGCGTTGATTTCGAGAAGCGCGAGACCGTCAGGATTCGTGATCGCTACGACGCGAGCGTGCCGACGGTCGTCGGCGCGGTCTCTCGCCAGAAGCCGGTCTTTGTCGACGACGCCAG
Organism: Herbaspirillum sp. WKF16; assembly: GCF_028993615.1. Lineage (NCBI taxonomy): Bacteria > Pseudomonadati > Pseudomonadota > Betaproteobacteria > Burkholderiales > Oxalobacteraceae > Herbaspirillum > Herbaspirillum sp. WKF16. Next base: position 617,321 of record NZ_CP118632.1, read on the forward strand.
GTTCTTGCGCCAGCAGACCCGGCAGCCGATCAAATGGGCGCTGCCGGGGCCCATGACCATGATCGACACGCTCTATGACAGCCACTACAAGAGCCGTGAAAAGCTGGCCTGGGAATTCGCCAAGATCCTCAACCAGGAAGCCAGGGAGCTGGAAGCGGCCGGTGTCGACATCATCCAGTTCGATGAGCCCGCCTTCAATGTCTTCTTTGACGAGGTGAACGAGTGGGGCGTCGCCACCCTGGAACGGGCCATTGAAGGCCTTAAATGCGAAACCGCCGTCCATATCTGTTACGGCTACGGCATCAAGGCCAATACGGATTGGAAGAAGACGTTGGGATCAGAGTGGCGGCAATATGAGGAAGCGTTCCCCAAGCTGCAAAAATCCAGTATCGATATCGTCTCGCTGGAATGCCACAACTCTCATGTCCCGATGGATCTGATCGAGCTCATCCGGGGCAAGAAGGTGATGGTCGGCGCCATCGACGTGGCGAGCAATGCCATCGAGACGCCCGAGGAAGTCGCCGACACCTTGCGAAAGGCCCTGCAGTTTGTCGATGCGGACAAGCTCTATCCTTGCACCAACTGCGGCATGGCTCCCTTGTCGCGTCATGTCGCAAGGGGCAAGCTCAATGCATTGAGCGCCGGGGCAGAAATCGTCCGCAAGGAACTCGCCAGGTAATTCCGCGGCGAGAAACGGCCGCCGCGAACTGCCCGCGGCGGCAAAACGCCAAACGCCGGGAGCCGCCGGGCCCTTCGGCCGGCGCCGATTGACGCGCGATGTCAACCCCGGCAAGGGCCGAAGTCTGCCGACGCGGGTTGCCGACACCCTCCGGCGGCGCAGGTACTTCTTCAACCCACCTTCGAGCTGCATCCGTATCCGGTTCCTGCCATGTCACTCTCCACTACCGCCATCGCGCCGTCGCGCTTTCGCGAAGCGCTCGGGCACTACGCTTCCGGCATCACGGTGATTACGTCGCTCATTGACGGCGAGCCGATCGGCTTCACCTGCCAGTCGTTCCATAGCGTATCGATGAGCCCGCCACTGGTGTCGTTCAGCGTCATGTCGGGTTCGGCCAGCTATCCCAGGATTCGCCGGGCAGGCCGCTTCGCGGTCAACATCCTGGCGGAAGGGCAGGTCGGGATTTCCAACCAGTTCGCTCGACGAGGCACGGACAAGTGGCAGGGGATCGAATGGCAGGAGTCGCCGCTGGGCAATCCGATCATTGCCGGCAGCCTGCACTGGCTTGATTGCGACATCCACGCCGAGCACGCCGCCGGCGACCACCTGATCGTGATCGGCGAAGTGAAAGCGTTGAGCCTGCAAGAAGCGGCTGCGGCGCAGCCATTGCTGTATTTCAAGGGGCAATATCGCAACATCGCCGCGCCTGGCGCGCTTTGAACTTTTGCCGCCGGGCGGCCGCGCGATGGTCCGGGTTCCGCTCCATGTCGCGAGCCTGCCAAATCGCTATGGATTTGCCGGGCGGCCCCATCGGGCTCAATAGCTGGATGTCGTATTCAAGCTGGCCCAAAGATGGGCCGCAGCCATTGTCCTGTGCGGACTGTACTTCTTGAGAAACGCCTCGGTCGCTGCGATGTCCGGGCGCACCTCATGCCCCCAAAGCCTGGCGATGGCGGATCTGACGGCCACGTCCCCATGCAGGGAGCAGTCCGCATGCCCATAACCGCGCAACATTGCATAGTTCACGGTCCATGGTCCGATCCCTTTCACCTTGAGCAGCGATTGGCAGATCGACTCCACCGGATTGTCCGGGCCGGCGAGGAGATCCAGCTCGCCGCCGGCCACCAGGGACGCGAGGCGCAATATCGTCTCGGCCTTGGAGCGCGAATACTGCCTGGTCGTGAGCTCCTCCAGCGGCAGCCGGGCCGCATCGGCCGGCGACGGATAGCACCACAGGCCGCTGCTATGCCGGCGCCCGGCCAGCCGCACAAAGGTGCGCCGAAGCGATACCGCGAAGGAGACGTTGATCTGCTGTCCCATGATTGCCCAGGTCAACGCCTCGAAGATGGAGGAGGACTGGATGATGCGCAGCGCCTTTTGTCGTTTGGTGAGCGGACCAAAAACAGGGTCGCTTGCGACAAAGGTCGCAAAGTCCCGGGGATCCAGGCGCAAGCCGACCAGGCCGGCGGTGATGTCCAGGGCCTGCTGCCGCATGGCGGCGGAAACTTTTCCATCCACCGCTATCTGGCATGCAGCCTGGTTCCTGGCCGTCCCGAAGTCGATATCGAAGACGGCCGGCAGGTCGTTCAGGAGAATGCCCTTGCGCAGGCGGGAGTCGGTCACGATCTCGGATACCGCATCCTTGTCGCGGCCGTGGAAAGTCAGCGCGTCGACCGGCTTGTATCCCCGTGGCAGCGGCACGACGAATTCGAATGTCGAGCCGGCCTGCTCCTTATGCAGTTTCTTCATGGTAGTCATGTTGTTCCTGTGTGGTGCGTGCGGCGGCTCAATGAGCCGACCCTCAAGGGATTGCGCTTGCCAGGCTGCCGGCGCGTCCGGCGGCAGATTGGGATGCTACAGCAATCGCGTCATTGCCGAGAGGGTGGCGATCAGCGCGACTGCACTCCTGCCGTACGGGTTCGACCCGAAACGCCCCGGCGCAGACCGACGATGAGGTTCGGCGGTGAGCTGGAAGAACGCTTAGATTTGAGACAGGCCGCCATCCACCGTCAGTTCAATACCGGTAATGTAGCGGGCATCAGCCGACGCCAGGAACAGTCCGGCGCTCGCGATTTCCGCGGGATCAGCCATGTATCCCAACGGAGTGATTTGGGAGACATGCTCTTTCAGGCTATCGATCTGCGCGTCGTCGAGTTTGAGGCTGTTGTCCATCAACGGCGTGCGCGTAAACCCCGGGCTAAGCGCATTGACGCGAATCTTGCGCCCCCGCAAGTCATTGGTCCAGGTGCGTGCGAAGGAACGCACCGCCGCCTTGGAGGCGTTGTAGACACTGAGCTCCGCCATGCCGTTGCTTGAGCAGATAGAGGACGTAAGCACCACGGAGCCGCCATCCGAGAGCAGCGGGAGCAGCGTCTGCACGGTATAGAAGACGCCTTTGACATTGATATCGAAGGTGCGGTCGTAGTCCGCCTCGGCGGTGGCGCCGAATGGGTGTTTTTCGCAAATGCCGGCATTGGCGAAAATCGAATCGAGGCGGTCTCCGCGCTTCTCTATTTCGGTTTTCAGATATTCCAGGTCGGCGAGATTTGACACGTCGGACACGATCGCCACAGCAGAATCGCCCAGCAAGGCAATCGCCTCATCGAGGTTCTTTGGGGAGCGCCCCGTGACGTAAACCCGCTTGGCGCCTTCGGCCAGCAATCCTTGGGCGATAGCCAATCCAATTCCAGTGGAGCCGCCGGTGACAACGGATACGTGGTTCAAAAATTTAGGGGACATCGGATATTCCTGTCTTGATCAAGTTGGACAACATTGGGATTGAATACCTGTGCCGGGACGCGCCTGACCCGGTCCGACCCGGTATTCATGCAGATTGGTCGGATATGGCTGCTTTGACGGCGTCTTCATGTGTACGCGACGCGCGGGCCACCAGGAGCGCAGCCGCCGTCAAGCTGGCGGCGACGCATAGCATTGCCCAGCTGAAGGCATGCGCCAGGGAAGACGGAGTGTGGCCGGAGCCGGCCAGGCTGAAAAACACGCTGCCAATGATTGCCACGCCAAGCGCGGCGCTGATTTGCAAGGCGGAATTCACAATGCCGGCCACCATGCCGGAACCGCCCGTTGGGGCGCGATCGATCACCGATCGCACCAGGGTCGGCACGGCTATTCCCTGCCCGAAGCCGATCAGCGACAGCGCCACCACGACACCTGCCAATGCCGGCGCATGCGCAACGGGTGTAGTGGCCACCACCGCACTGAGGACCAGGCAGCCAACCACCTCAAGCGCCATTCCCAATACCGGCGTCCAGCGCCCAAACCAACGAGTCGCCGCTGGTGTCGTCAACGGTCCGATCAGAAAACCCAGGCCGCAAGGAACAAACATCAACCCGGTTGAAAAGGCGCTCTTCCCGATGGCCTCCTGCAGGTAAATGGAGAAGGTAAGAAAGAATGCCGAGACCACGTAGAAGAACAGCACACCGGTCAGCGCGACCACGAGGCCTGGCGCCTTGGCCAGTTGAGGACTCACCAGCGGAGTTCCGCCGCGTTGTGTGAGTGCCAGCTCGTAACGCCAGAATGCGATGGCGAATCCTGGCGACGAAACCAGCATCAGACAAGTCCACCACGGCCAGCCGGCCTCCGGCCCCTTCACCAGCGGCACCACCAGCAGGCCCAGCGAGAGTGCGCACAAAAGCACTCCCATCCGATCCAGTCGCGCAGGATTGGCGCTGCGCGTATCGGGTAACAAGGGAATCCCTCCGAGGAATACGATTGCCACGACCGGCAAGTTGATCAGAAAGATGACGCGCCATTGGAGGCCGCCAATATTGGCAGCGATCAGCAGTCCGCCGAGCGCCTGGGCGGCAATGGCTGCCAGTCCGATGGTCGCGCCATACATGCTCAACGCCCGGGCCCGCTCGCGCTCGGGGAAAAGCGCTTGAATCGATGCCAATCCTTGCGGCGCCATGATCGCCGCGCTCAAGCCTTGCAAGAGCCGTCCGGCGATCAATATCGCAGGTGAAGTCGCAAAACCGCATAGCGTTGACGACAGGCCAAAGCCCATCAAGCCTGCGAGAAACACCCTCTTTCGTCCGTACAGGTCTCCCAGCCGTCCGCCGGTAATCAAGAACACCGCATAGACGGCCGCGTAACCGGATATCACCAATTGCACCTCAGCGGGATCCGCGCCCAACCCGGCGCGAATCGACGGGAGCGCGACATTGACAATGAAAAAATCGAGCGGCGGCAGGAATGCGCCGACCAGCAAGACGGCAAACGCCAACCATCGACGTGGATGAGGGGCAGGCTCTGCGAGCGAAGAGGTAACGGGAGGATTCATTTAAATAAGAACCGAAAGGTTCCAAATTAGGCAAAAAAAATTCAGTCGAGCAGCCGCATCGCCGAGTCGACAAGCGCATTGATTTGTTTGTCTACAGCGCCAACCTTTCCAAGTGTCCGCATGCCGTGGGTCAGGCAAACAATCAGCGTTGCCAATGCCTGGGCATCGTGGTGCGGAGCAATTTCCCCGCTCGCCTGCCCACGTACGATTGCTTCCGCATACGCATGGCGGATGCGGTCGATCATGGCGTTGACACGTTCAGCGATGGCGTCGTCGTGCGGGACCATTTCAGTCGCCGTCGCCACCAGCATGCAGCCGCGACGGCCCTCTTTCTTGCAAGACAATTCCGCCAGGCGTGTCACCGTTTCCCGTATTGCGGCCTTCGCCGATCCGGGTTTTTGGAGGGTGCAGAGCAAGCGTACGAGCGATTGGGAAATGTAGCGGTCGAGGGCGAAAAGAAACAGACCATGCTTATCGCCGAAAGCCTTGTAGAGACTGCCGCGCGACAAACCGGTGCCATCAATCAGGTCGACAAGCGATGTGCCGTGATAGCCACGCGTCCAGAAGACCTGCATCGCAGATTCGACGGCGGCGTCAATCTCAAATTCGCGCGGACGTCCTGGTCCGGATGGGGTATCGGATAAGCTCATGGATTATTTGGAACCAATTGATTCCAAATAATACCTGCTGGATTTTCTTCATGCAAGGAAAAATGTAAATTTTGGTGCTACGGATTTTCTCGGATGTGCTCCTGGCAATTGCTTCATGCATGGCATCGGCCACGGTTTCAGTTGCTGGTCCACCACATTGTCTTTTCGTATTGTCAGCCCCAGCGTGCATGCCGTCGCTGGCATCGCGGGCAGAATGGCGGTTTTGCATGCGCCTCCAGGCATGTCGGGGCCGACGTTCATCCTCCGGCCTCTTTTCTGTCAGCCGATGCGATGCCGGCTGTTACGGGATGAAATACCAAATTTCATCCCTCGGTGCAGTTCTGATGGCAAAGTCGAGCGATCAGGCAGCCGCCTTGCCGCTCGTCAGCGTGGGATAGTCGGTATAGCCCTCGGCCTGCTGGCTGTAGTAGGTCGCCATGTCGTCCCGGTTCAGCGGAGTGCCGAGACGCAGTCGTTCGACCAGGTCGGGATTGGCCAGGAAAGGACGTCCGAAGCTGACGGCATCGGCCAGGCCGCTGTCCAGGTCGCGCCGGGCGCGCGCCAGGTCGTAGTCGCTGTTGAGCACCAGTGGGCCACGGAAATGCGTGCGCAGCACTGGCGACAGTCGCGGCACGTCGGTGGCGCCGAAGGTGCCGTTCGGACCCGGCTCGCGCAGCTCCAGGAAGGCGATGCCGATAGCGTCCAGCGCTTGCGCGGTTGCAATGAACAGCGGTTCGGGATTGCTGTCGTCCACGCCGTAGCTTTCGCCGTTGGGCGACAGGCGCACTGCGGTGCGATCGGCGCCGATGGCGTCGGCGACCGCCTGCGTGACCTGGATGAGCAGGCGCACACGATTTTCGACGCTGCCGCCGTAGCGGTCATTGCGCGCGTTGCTGCTGTCGCGCAGGAACTGATCCAGTAGCTGGCCGTTGGCGGCGTGGATCTGGACGCCGTCGAAGCCGGCGGCCATCGCGTTTCGGGCTGCGCGCACGTAGTCGTCGACCAGGCCGGGGATTTCCTCCAGCGTCATCGGGCGCGCAATCTCGAAGGGACTCTTGCCATTGTAGGTGTGGGCCTCGCCCGTCATGGCGGTGGCGCTGGAGGATACCGGCTGCACTCCCGTCACGGCCGAATGCGCCATGCGGCCCATGTGCCACAGTTGGGCCACGATCAGTCCGCCTTGCTTGTGCACCGCTTGCGTGACGGGCTTCCACGCTTGCACCTGTTCGTCGGACCAGATGCCCGGCGCGTAAGGCCAGCCGATACCCTGGCGCGAGATACCGGTGGCTTCGCCGATGATCAGGCCAGCCGAGGCGCGTTGTGCGTAGTAGTCGGCCATGATGGCGGTGGGCACGTGTTCGCGCGTGGCGCGGGCGCGGGTCAGGGGCGCCATGACGGCGCGGTTGGATGCACGCAGGGTGCCGAATTTGACGGGGTCGAACAGCGTGGGCATGCAAGCTCCTTGGTTGCGTTGATGAATTCACGACGGAGTGCAGTATGAATTCGCGCAAGGCGCATATACAGGCCCAGATCTGGCTAATTCTATTGCTCGTGATGGAGCAATCCCTATGCCGGATTTGACGGCTTACCCATGCAAGGATGGCTGAGGAAGAGGTCGGCGATCCAGTCGACGAACACGCGCACCTTGGCCGACAGGTGGCGGTTGTGCGGATAGACGGCGTGAACCGGCATCGGGTCGTTGGCCCAGTCGTCCAGTACCGACACCAGGCGTCCGGCCCTGATCATCGGCTCCAGCATGAAATTGGCCATCTGCACGATGCCCAGTCCCGCCAGCCCCGCTGCGGTGTAGGCATAGCTGTCGTTGAGCGCGATGTGACCTTCCATCGGGACCTGGATGCGCTCGCCGTCGCGCGTGAAGTCCCAGTCGAAGATCTTGCCGGTGCGTGCGGAGAAATAATTCACGCAGCGGTGATGCTTCAGGTCGCAGGGATGGGCCGGCCTGCCATGGCGAGCCAAATAGGCCGGCGAGGCGCAGGTGATGTAATGCATGGTGCCGACACGGCGCGCGATCAGGTTGGAGTCTTCCAGTTCGCCGCCGCGTACGGCGCAGTCCACGCCTTCCTCCAGCAGGTCCACCGGACGGTCGCTGCAGCCCAGCTCCAGCTGGATGCTCGGATACTTCGCGAAGAACTCCGGCAGCGCCGGGATGATGACTTCGCTGGCCAGGCCGGTGGGGGCGTCCACGCGCAGCCGCCCGGAAGGATTCATGTGGGTGCAGGACAGCGATTCCTCGGTGTCGCGCACGTCGGACAGGATGCGCACGCAGCGCTCGTAGTAGGCGGCGCCGTCTGGCGTGACGCTGACATGGCGCGTGGTCCGGTGCAGCAGCTTGACGGCCAGCGCCGTCTCCAGCGATTGCACCAGTGTGGAGACGGTTGCCTTCGGAAATTTCATGTTTTCGGCTGCGCGGGTAAATCCGCCGGCGTCGACGACCTGGACAAATACCTCCATCGCCAAGAGCTTGTTCATCTGTTTATTCCGGTGGTTGGTTCAGGAGCGCCGGTCGCGCGGGATCAGGACGCCGGCGGCGCGGCGTCGGTGTCGATGCGCCAGCCTGTCTCGGCCTCGCGCAGGACCTCACCGACCCAATCGGCGAACGCTCGCACCGTGGGAGAAAGGTGACGGTTCTTCGGATACAGCACCGACAGCGGCACGGCCGGCGACGAGTAGGCGGTCAGAACTCGGCGCAGGCGGCCGTTGGTCAGGTGCTGGCGCACCATGTAACTGCCGGCGCGAATCAGCCCCAGTCCCTCCAGCCCGCAGGCGACGTAGCCGTCGGTGTCGTTGACGATCAGACGCTCGCGCATGCGCACGAAACGTTCTTCCCCGTCGACCACGAAGTGCCACTCCAGCGGACGGGCTGTGCGTGTCGACAGGTAACCGACCGCGTGGTGCCGGGACAGGTCTTCCAGCGTACGCGGCGCGCCGTGCCGCTCCAGGTAGTCGGGCGAGGCGCAGGTCACCCATTCGAAGGAGCCGATGCGACGCGCCACCAGCGTCGGCGAATCCTCGGGCGTGCCCGCGCGGATCACGCAATCGATGCCTTCCTGCACCAGTTCGACGGTGCGGTCATTCATCGTCAGCGTCAGCTCAACGTCCGGGAAGCGGCAATGGAAATCCTTGATGGCCGGTATCACCACCAGCCGCGCCAGCGACAGCGTCATATCCACGCGCAGGCGACCTCGCGGCTGGCCGGCGCTGCCCGGAAATCCCGATTCCACCGCCTCGATGTCGGCCAGCAGTCGGCGGCAATGATCGTAGTAATGCGTACCCTCGGGCGTCAGGCTGATGTGGCGCGTGGTCCGCTGCAGCAGGCGCACGCCGAGGAACGCCTCCAGCTCCTTCACCGCCCGCGTGACGCGTGAGGAGGGCAGGGAAAGGCTTTCGGCGGCACGCGTGAAACTGTGCATCTCGACCACGCGAGCAAAAATCTGCATTGACTGGAGGCGGTCCACTCTGCTTCTCCTGTGAAGAAAATTAATTGCACCTGCTGCAATAAATCGGGCTTTCATCAACGATAGAGGGCCAGTTTTTTGGCGATTTTATCAAAGGGGCCTGGCCTGATTATTCTAAATGAGGCAATAAACTTAGCCAAATCCGAGTCTAGATGTTGAGGTTCGGCTGGGCCAGACTGCGAGCTCTTTCAACTTGATCGACTCGTCGTATGAACTCCCTAACAAAGTATCGCCTGGCAGCGGCAACAGCTGCCCTCGCGGTGGCTGGCGCCGGTGGCGTGCTTTGGCAGCATGGCTCCGAAGCGCACGCCGAGGCGGCCGCCGCGCTCCCCTTGGTCAAGTACCGGCCGGCCGTGCTGCGCGCAGTATTCGATTCGCAAGACTTCACCGGCCGCCTGGAAGCGGTGGATCTGGTCGAGGTGCGTCCTCGTGTGCCCGGCACCTTGCTGGCGGCGCATATCAAGGATGGCCAGCACGTGCGCAAAGGGGAGCTACTGTTCACGATCGACCCGGCGCCGTTCGAGACTCTGGTGCGTCAGGCGCAGGCTACGCTGGCCGGTGTCGAGGAACGCAAGCGCCTGGCCGACATGGAGCAGGCGCGTGCGCGCCGGCTGCTGGAGTCGAACGCCATTGCGCGCAGGGAGTTCGATGCGTTGGACAATGCGGCACGCGAAGCGGCGGCCTCGCTCAAGGGAGCGCAGGCCGCATTGGCGCATGCGCAGCTGCAATTGGGGTACACCCAGGTCCGGGCGCCGATCGCGGGACGCGTGTCGCGCGCGGAAATCACCACCGGCAACGTGGTCGGCGCCGGCGGCGAAGCAGCGCCGCTGACCAGGATTGTCTCCGACGGCAAGCTCTATGCCTCCTTCAACGTCGACGAGCAAAGCTACCTGCGCCTGATCGCCCCATCGCTGCGCGACGGAAAGCAGCCGACGGTCAAGGTCGGCCTGGCCAACGACAGCGCATTCCCCTATACAGCGTCCATCGAAGCGGTCGATAACCAGATAGATACGCGCTCCGGTACCGTGCGTGTACGCGCGCGCCTGGACAAGGTGAGCCCCGAGATGCTGCCCGGCCTGCAGGCGCGCGTGCGACTGCAGGGATCGACGGCGTACGACGCCGTGATGGTGGATGACATCGTGGTCGGCACTGACCAAGACCGAAAGTATGTGCTGATCGTAAACGCCGACAACAAGGTCGAGCGCCGCTTCGTCGTGCTGGGCAGCCTGCAGGGCAAGGAACGCGTGCTGAGCAGCGGTGTTGATGCCGACGCGCGGGTGATCGTCGATGGCGCCTTCCGCGCGCCGCCCGGCACCGCGGTGTCGGCGGTTGCCGCCGAAGTACCCGAAGCCGCCGGCGCACTGCGCGGAGGCCGTTCATGAACATCTCCAGATTCTTCATTGACCGGCCGATCTTCGCCTGCGTGCTGTCGGCGCTGATCCTGCTGGCAGGCGTGGTGGCTTCGTTCAGCATGCCTGTCTCGGAATACCCCCAGGTTATCCCGCCGTCGGTGGTGGTGCACGCCCAGTATCCGGGCGCCAATGCCAAGACTATCGCCGAGACGGTCGCCGCGCCGTTGGAGCAATCCATCAACGGCGTCGAGAACATGCTCTACATGGACTCCAAGGCCAGCGGCGACGGTCATTTGTACCTGACGGTCACCTTCAAGCTGGGTACCGATCCGGATCGCGCACAGCAGTTCGTCCAGACCCGAGTCTCGCAGGCTCAGGCGCGCCTGCCCGAGGACGTGCAGCGTCTGGGCGTCACCGCCGTCAAGAACTCGCCCGTGATTACCATCGCGGTGCACATGGTGTCGCCCAAGGGCACCTATGACAACAACTACATCAGCAACTACGCCATCCTGCACGTGCGGGACCGCCTGGCAAAGATCAACGGTGTGGGCGACGTGGCAATCTGGGGACCCGGCGGCTATGCCATGCGTGTCTGGCTGGATCCGGCCGCGCTGGCCGAGCGCGGATTGAGCGCGAGCGACGTCGCGGCAGCCATCCGCCGCCAGAACATCCAGGCCGCGGTGGGCACTATCGGCAGCGCGCCGACCACGCCCGATACCGTGTTCCAGCTCAACGTCAGTGCCGACGGCCGCCTGAAGACGCCCGAGGAGTTCAAGGGCATCGTCATCAAATCCGATACCCATGGCGCCATCACGCGCCTGGGCGATGTCGCCCGCGTGGAACTGGGCGCCGAGGACTACGGCATCCGCGCGACCCTGGACAACGCCCCGGCCGTCGCCGTGACCGTGCAGGAAGCACCGGGCGCGAACTCGCTGGAGATTTCGCGCGATGTGCACCGGATCATGAGGGAGCTCGAAAAAGACTTCCCCGAGGATGTGGTCTATCGCGTGGTCTATGAACCCAGCCGGGCCGTGCAGACTGGTATCGAGGCGGTGGTCGAGACGCTGCTGGAGGCGGTGGCGCTGGTGGTGCTGGTGGTGTTCCTGTTCCTGCAGACCTGGCGCGCGTCCATCATTCCGCTGCTGGCGGTGCCGATTTCCATCGTCGGCACGTTCACCTTCCTGCTGCTGGCGGGCTATTCGATCAATACGCTTTCGCTATTCGGGCTGGTGGTAGCCATCGGCATCGTGGTCGACGATGCCATCGTGGTGGTCGAGAACGTGGAGCGCAACATCGCACGCGGATTGAGTCCGCGCGAAGCAACCTACCAGGCCATGCGCGAAGTCAGCGGGCCCATCATTGCCATTGCGCTCACGCTGTCGGCGGTGTTCCTGCCGCTGGCTTTCCTGAGCGGCCTGACTGGTGAGTTCTACAAGCAATTCGCGGTCACCATTGCGATTTCCACGTTGATCTCGGCGTTCAACTCGCTGACGTTGTCGCCGGTGCTGTCGGCGTTGCTGCTCAAGCCGCACGGCGCCGCCCCGGATACCGTGACGCGCCTGACGCAGCGCCTGTTCGGTGGTTTCTTCGTGCGCTTCAACCGCGGCTTTGATCGCGCCTCGGAAGGATACGGCGGCCGTGTCGGCGGTCTGGTCAGGCACAAGGGCGCCATGCTGGCCGTGTACGCGGTGCTGCTGGTGGCTACCTGGTGGCTGACAGACCATGTTCCAGGCGGCTTCGTGCCGGCGCAGGACAAGGAGTACCTGGTCAGCATGGCCCAGCTGCCGGAAGGTTCGACGCTGGACCGAACCGAGGCCACCATGAACCGCATGAACGAGATCGCCCTCAGGCACCCGGCGGTGATGGGCACCTCGGGCTACAGCGGGCTGTCGATCAACGGCGTCACCAAGAGCTCCAGCACCGCGCTGACCTTCGTCCTGCTCAAGCCTTTCAAGGATCGTCCGGGCGTGAGCGCCGACCAGGTCATGGCCGATCTGAATCGCGAATACAGCAGCATCGGTCACGCTTTCACGGCGGTTTTCCCGGCGCCACCGGTGTTCGGGCTGGGCACCACCGGCGGCTTCAAGCTGCAGATCGAGGATCGTGCCGACCTCGGCTACGAGGCGCTGTACAAGGCAACCCAGGCCTTCATCAAGAAAGCCGCCGAAGCACCTGAGCTGAGTCCACTGTACTCGACCTACACCGTCAACGTGCCGCAGCTCAAGCTCGACATCGATCGTGCCAAGGGCCAACAGCTGGGCGTGGATACACCGGCGGTGCTGAGCACGCTGCAATCCTTCCTCGGCTCGTACTACGTCAACGACTTCAACTTCCTGGGGCGCGTCTATCAGGTGCGCATGCAAGCCGACGCCAAATTCCGCGCCAAGCCGGACGACATAGGACAACTGCACGTGCGCAGCGAATCCGGGCAGATGGTGCCGCTGGGATCGCTGCTGACGGTCAGCCAGACCTACGGTCCGGACCAAGTGGTGCGCTACAACGGCTTCACCGCCGCCGATATCAACGGCAGCCCGGCGCCCGGTTACTCCTCGGACCAGGCGATGGAGGCGATCCAGCGTATCGCGGCCGAGACCCTGCCGCCCGGAATGACCTATGAATGGACCGACCTGACCTACCAGAAGATCATCGCCGGCAACAGCGCGGTGTGGATCCTGCCGCTATGCGTGCTGCTGGTGTTCTTCGTGCTGGCCGCCCAATATGAGAGCCTGACCTTGCCGTTCGCGATCATCCTGATCATCCCGATGAGCATCTTCTCGGCGCTCCTGGGCGTGTGGCTGACCAGGGGCGACAACAACATCTTCACCCAGATCGGCCTGATCGTGCTGGTCGGCCTGGCCTCGAAGAACGCCATCCTGATCGTCGAGTTCGCCCGCGAACTGGAGATGGCGGGTATGTCTACGCTGAAGGCCGTGATCGAGGCTTGTCGCCTGCGCCTGCGTCCCATCCTGATGACCTCGCTGGCCTTCATCATGGGCGTCATCCCGCTGGTGCTGTCGAGCGGCGCCGGCGCAGAAATGCGCCATGCCATGGGCATCTCGGTGTTCTTCGGTATGCTGGGTGTGACCCTGTTCGGACTGTTCCTGACGCCGCTGTTCTACGTGACCGTGCGGGCGCTGAGCGGAGGGCGGCCGTTGCATTCGGCGGCTCACCATGAGGCGCCTGTAACCGTCCCCCATCACATCGATACGAAGCAGCCGGAGGGCCAAGCATGAAGCACGCAATTGAACCCAGCCGGCCGGCGGCGCGCATGGCCAAGCACGCGATCGCCCTTGCGGCCGGAGTAATCCTGTTGACGGCATGTTCGCTGGCGCCGGTCGAGCAGCGGCCCGAGCTGGCGATCCCAGCGATATTCGCCGAGTCAGCGCATCAGTCGACGTCCTCGCTGACGCCCGCGGAAGACCCCGGTCGCTGGCAGCCGGCGCAGCCGGCGGATCAGCAACGGCCTTCGCCTTGGTGGCAGGTGTTCGGCGATCCGCTTCTAGTGCAGCTGGAGGAAGAAGCCCTGCAGGCCAATCCAGACGTTTCCATCGCGATGGCCCGCCTCAAGCAGGCACGGGCACTGAACTCGCGTGGCGAGTCGGAGCGCTGGCCGGAGATCGATGCCGGTTTCGGTCCGACCCGCCAGCGCAGCTCCGGCGCCTCGGCCGGTCGCGGCGACGGTGCGCCGGCCAGCACGCAAACGCTGTGGCGCGCCCAGGTCTCCGTTGCGTACGAGGCCGACCTGTTCGGGCGTGTGTCGTCCTCGGTTGCGGCGGCCCGGGCCGACGAGGCCCAGCAGCAGGCGCTGGCGCATCAGATGCTGCTGTTGGTGCAGGCTGACGTGGCGGGGACGTATTTCAGCCTGCGCCAGCTGGAAGGCGAACTGCGATTGCTCCGCGAGACCACCAAGCTGAGGGCGGACGCGGTGTCCTTGCTGGAGCAAAGGCTGGGTGCCGGCGCCGTGGCCCAGTTCGTACTGGACCAGGCCAGGACGGAGTTGTTTACTGCGCGTGCCGAACAGCTGGCTTTGGAGCAGCAGCATGCACTGTCAGCGCATGCGCTGGCGATCCTGCTAGGCAAGGCGCCGGCCTCATTCACGCTCCAGGCCCAGCCGCTGCAGGCGATCGACGTGCAGCTGCCAGCCGGCATGCCGTCGACGCTGCTGGAGCGACGTCCTGACATCGCCGCCGCCGAGCGTGCCATGGCTGCTGAGAATGCCCGTATCGGTGTGGCCAGGGCGGCGTTCTTCCCGTCACTGTCGCTGACCGGATCGTTGGGCTATGAGTCGGCGGAGCTGGGCAACCTAGCCCGCTGGTCGCAGCGCACCTTCCTGCTGGGCCCACTGGTGGGCGCCGCACTGAGCATGCCCTTGTTCGACGGCGGTCGACGCCGGGCCGATGTGGAGCGTGTACGCGGGGTCTACCAGGAGCGGGTAGCGGAGTATCGCAAGACCGTGCTGCAGGCCTTCCGCGAGGTCGAAGACTCACTGGCGTCGATGCGAACCCTCGATGCGCGCATTGTCCAGCAACGCGGCGCGGAGCAGGCTTCATCGCGTGTCGCCGCAGCCGCCAAGGCGCGCTTCGACGAAGGCGATGTCGACTACCTGACGGTGGTCGATGCCGAACGCACGCTGCTGCACAGCCGCCAGTCGCTCATCCAGTCCGAGGGAGCGCGCGCCCGCGCCACGGTCGATCTGGTACGGGCGTTGGGAGGTGGGTGGCAATCTTCTGCCGCCGAACTCTCCGACGCCGGCGGCTGATCTCGCGGCTAACTTTCCGTCCGTTTCCATCATCCGTCGTCGCGCCCTGGTCTGCCTTCCCGGCCGACTGGGGCGAGGCGTATCCATTGTTTTGTCATCTGGAGAAATTGCATGTCTGTTTCCGACCTTTTCAAGCCGCTATCGCTGATGCACGGCCCGGCGATGAGAAACCGCTTCATGATGGCCCCGTTGACCAACCAGCAGAGCGGCGTCGACGGTATCGCTTCCGAGTTCGACCAAGACTGGATCGAACAGCTGGCGCAAGGCGGCTACGCGCTGATCCAGACCTGCGCCACGACGGTCGAGGCCGGCGGCATTGCGTTCGCGCGCCAGCTCGGCATTCATCACGACGATCATTTGCCAGGCCTGTCCGGGATGGCGAGCGCGATCCGCGCCGGCGGCGGCCTCTCCGCGGTGCAGTTGCATCATGCCGGGCATCGTGCCAATCCCCGCCTGGGCGGGATTCCTGCGCCAGCGTCGGGTTCGACCTTGCCGGGCATACGGGCGCTGACGACGGAGCAGGTGGAGCGCATCCGCGACAGTTTCATCGCTGCTGCCAGGCGCGCCGAACTGGCCGGTTTCGACGGTGTGGCGGTACACGGCGCCTTTGGCTGGATCTTGTCCGAGTTCATGTCGCCCTACCTGAATGAACGGACCGACAAGTACGGCGGTAGCATCGAAAACCGGTCGCGCCTGACTATTGAGGTGATCGAAGGCATACGTCGCGCGTGCGGCCCTGACTTCCAGATCGGCTGGCGGCTGTCGGTGGAGCGTTACGGGCTACGTCTGGAGGAGTTGCGTGAGGTCACTGCGGAGATCATGACGCGCGAGCTGATCGACTATCTCGATCTGGCGCTCTGGGATTCGGCGCAGGTGGTGGCGGAGGGAGTGTTCAGGGGGAAAAGTATGCTGAGCGTCTTTACCAGCCTTGACCGCCGTGGCGTACGCCTCGGGGCAGCGGGCAAGATCATGAGTGCGCAACGCGCTACGCAGTTGCTGGACGAAGGTTGCGATTTTGTGCTGATAGGAAGGGCCGGCATTCTGCAGCGAGACTTCCCGCTGCAGGTGCTGGCCAATCCGCGGTACGACAGTCCGGCGCTGCCGGTTACGGCCGATTATCTTCGCCGCGGCGGACTGAGCGAGCGCTTCATCACGCATATGCGCGGCTGGCCGGCCTTCGTGCATCCAGACAGCGTGTGATTCTTGCACGAAGAGACCGGGCGATTGCACATCGTCCGGTCGCAGGGAAAGACCACCGCGAGGCGGTCTGTTTTTCAGGCCAGGCGTGTCTTGACGTTCACCGGATTGGCCAGCGTGTCATGGATCGGTGAATTCAGGGGCAACTCGCGCACCAGTTCTTCCAACTGGGCGCGGGTGGCGCTGCCGCTTTCCAGCTTGACATCGACGCTGATGCCTTGCGCGCCCTTGCGTACCTGCTGGTTCAGGCCGAGGAAGCCGTTCAGGTCGATGTCGAAGTCGAGGCTCAGCTCGATGGTGTCGAGTTCGATTCCTTTGTGGGCGGCCATCGAGGCCAGGGTCACGGTGTAGCAGCCGGCCAGTCCTTGCAGCAGGTATTCGGCTGGGCTGACGCCGGTGTCGCCGCCCAGCAGCGAGGCCGGTTCGTCGCTGATCAGTGTGAACTTGCCGCGACGGCTGTCGTCGGCCTTGCCGTTCTGCACCAGCGGGCCGGTGATGCCGACAAACGCCAGGCCGCCGCTGGACTTGCCCTGGACATTGAAGGTGACATTGCCCAGCGCGGGTTGTTTGCCTACAGCCTCCTGCGTGGCGCGGATGGCGCCGATATCGGCATATGGCTTGCTCATGGTGTGCTCCTGTGATTCATGTTTGTATCGAAGGGAAATTTTCTGTGAAAGTCGGGGAGGCAAGAGCGCTCAACCGGCGGCGAGGCTCTCCGCCTCCAGGGCGGCGCGGACGCTGGGGATCTGCCCGATCCGGCCCATGAAGCGTTGAATGGCAGCGTATCCGGAGATGTCGATGCCGACACGTCCTGGCCAGGACAGCACGTTGAACAGGTAAGCATCCACTGACGAGAATTTCTCACCCAGCACAAACTCCCGGTCCGACAGATGCTCATTGATGTACTCGAACCGGGTGAGCAGGTTGCCCTCGGCGAAAAGGGCCTTCGACTCTTTGTTGATGAAGGGCGAGAACATCACGGCCATGCCGCGGTGCAGGTCGGTAGCGATGTAGTTGAGCCACTCCATGGCGGTGTAGCGTTCACGGCAACCGGCCGGCGGCAGCATGCCGCTTTCGGGGTAATGGTCGGCGATCCACTGCAAGATCACCGCGCCTTCGGTCAGGATGTCGCCGTCGTCCAGCTTCAGGGCGGGAATGAAGCCCTTGGGCGTGACCTGGTAGTAGTCGCCCTCGATCGTGGTCTTGGTGCGGAAGTCGACCTTAATCAGATCGAAGTCCAGGCCCGCCTCGCGCAATGTGATCTGGGTAGCGAGGCCGCAGGAGCCGGGCGAGAAATACAGTTTCATGAAACTTCCTATTTGGGAGTGATGAGAGAGTCAAAATCGTCGGCGTCATGGCGTTCGGGCAGGAATTCCCCCGGCGCACCGGAAGCCCGGTTGACGACGCGTCCGCGCGCCACCGCAGGGCGTTCAGCGATAGTCCGGTACCAGCGCAGCAGATTCTTGTATTCATCGACGGCGAGGAATTCATGGGTGCCATAGACGCCGTAGAGGCTGCCCGGATACCAGGGCCAGACCGCCATGTCGGCGATGGTGTACTGGTCGCCGGCCAGGAATTCGTGCACGGCCAGGTGGGTATCGAGTACGTGCAACTGGCGCTTGGTTTCCATTGCATAGCGGTCGATCGCGTATTCGATCTTGACCGGTGCGTAGGCGTAGAAGTGACCCAGGCCGCCGCCGACGAAGGGCGCCGAGCCCACCTGCCACATCAGCCAGTTGAAGGTCTTTGCGCGCGCTCTCGGCTCCGTCGGCAGGAAGGCTCCGAAGCGTTCCGCCAGGTAGACCAGGATTGAGCCGCTCTCGAACAGCGGCAGAGCCGGATCGATGTTGCGGTCCACCAGCGCGGGAATCTTTGCGTTGGGATTGATGTCGACAAAGCCGCTGCCGAATTGGTCGCCCTTAAAGATGTCAATCAGCCAGGCATCGTATTCGGCCCCGGCATGACCTGCCGCCAGCAACTCCTCCAGCATGATGGTGATCTTCTGGCCATTGGGTGTCCCTTGCGAGTACAACTGCAAAGGGTGCTTTCCCACCGGAAGTTCGCGCTGGAAACGGGCGCCCGATACCGGGCGGTTGATACTGCCAAAGGTGCCAGCGTATTCGGCTTTCGGGCTCCAAACTTTGGCTGGCGTGTAGCCTGTGGGCAGGCTGGGAATGTCAGTGCTCACTGTTCGCTCCTTCAATTTCGGGACATCCGGATTGTTCTGCAATTCGGTGTGGAAATTCTATCGACGCCAGCTGCGTGGATATACAAGGGAGCTTCGAATTGACTGTTCAGTTTTTTGAACAATCTCGCGGCGAATGGCAGGAGTCTGGAGTGGCAGAGCTGTGGATGGGGCGTTTAAGCACGGATTGATAAGTATGCTGAGTGTGCTTGAAGCCTATGAAGTTGAGGACTAAGGTCCGCTTTTGTCGGCGGTTTCAATCGGTGAATGCAACATACTAAGGCTATGCAAATAGCAGGAGTGTTGCCATGGGACGCAGAACCAGGATCATCTACACCGATAGCCAGAAGGCGTTGATGTGGGATCGTTGGAGGAAGGGAGACTCCCTCCAGCAGATCGCTCAGCTGTTTGATCGCAATCATTCTTCCGTTTCCAACATCCTGTCAGTCACCGGTGGAATCAGGCCTCCACCGCGCAAGCGCGCCGCCAATGCCCTGTCCCTCGCTGAACGGGAAGAGATATCAAGAGCGATGGTTGCCGGGCAATCGATACGGGCTATCGCCAGGGACTTAGGGCGTTCGCCTTCAACGATCAGCCGGGAGCTGAGTCGCAATGGTGGTTCCGATCACTACCGCCATCTGATGCAGACCAAGCGGCTTGGGATCGCGCGCATCGACCTAAACCTTGTAAGCTACTGGAGCATCGCCATCTGGCCCGGCTCGTTGCCGTCAAGCTGCGTCAGCAATGGTCTCCCCAACAGATAGCAGGATGGCTCAAGTACAGCTATCCGGACGATATGGAATTGCATGTGTCTCACGAAACCATCTACAAGACCTTGTTCATCCAGGCGCGTGGCGCGCTGAAGAAGGAACTGACTGAGCATTTGCGGCGTACACGCGTGATGCGCCGGTCACGGCATCACACGCAAAAGACGGATAACCACGGCCAGATCAGCGATGCGGTATCGATCAGCGAGCGGCCTGCCGCTGTAGAGAATCGTGCGGTACCAGGTCACTGGGAAGGCGATCTGCTGTTCGGAAGCGCCAACAGCCAGATTGCAACCTTGGTGGAGCGCCATACCCGCTACGTGATGCTGGTGAAAATAGCTCGGAAAGACACGCAGACGGTCGTAGATGCCTTGATCAAGCACGCCAGGAAGTTACCGCAGGAGCTGTATAAGTCGCTGACCTGGGACCGAGGCAAGGAGCTGGCCGACCACAAGCGCTTCACACTCTCGACCGACATCCAGGTGTACTTCTGCGATCCACGCAGCCCATGGCAACGCGGATCGAACGAGAACATCAACGGCTTGCTGCGTCAGTACTTCCCTAAGGGGCTGGATATCTCCGGATACTCGCAGGCGCAACTCAATGCCATCGCCAGACGACTCAATGAACGGCCCAGGAAAACGTTAGACTACGAAACGCCGGCACAACGGTTCTATCAATCTGTTGCAGCCACCGGTTGAAACCGCCGCCGATAGCGGACATGCGCCCGCCCGGTTGCCCCCGATGATTTCTAATCCCTGAGGCGGCCCGCCGCGCCGTCGGGTTGCGCGCGTTCCAGGTGGGCGATGTAGCGGTCCAGTGTCGGGTTGCCATTGTCGGCGCGATAGACGAAGGACACCGGATGGCGCATGGTGAGTTCCGGATGGTCAACCAGTGCCACGCCCTCAGGGCAGGTATATGCGCTTACGTCCGAGACGATGGCATAGCCGACGCCGGCTGCGACCAGGCCCAGGATGCTCAGTACATCGCTGGCCAGCTGGGCCTTGCGCGGTACCAGGTTGACCGTCTGGCACTGGTAATTCAGGAACTGGTCGTAGCCGGGAGCCACCTCGGCCGGGAACCAGATCGCCGGCTCGTCGCGCAGCGCCGACAGGTGCGCCGGCACCTGACGCGCCAGCCGGCTGTCGCGCGGCAGCGCCAACTTGAGCCGGCATTCGAAAACCTGGATTTCGCCGAATTCTCGCGCCAGGAACTGGTCGTTGGGAGGATAGCGCCAGGCCAGGAATCCTGCGTCCAATTCACCTTCCCTGATCCGTTCCAGTTGCCGGGCCGACAACCCGGGTTCCAAAGACATTGCAATCTGCGGTTCGGCCTGGTGGAAGCTGCGCAGCGACCCCAGGATTTTGGGGTGCCAGCCGAAGTTGGGCGTGATGCCCATTCGCAAATTACCTTCCAGGCCTTCGGCTACGCGCGTCACGCGCTGCCGCGTACTCTGCAGGTCGGCCAGGATGCGGCGCGCATCGACAGCCAGCTGCTGGCCTGCGGTGGTGAGCGTCGCACCGCGCACGCTGCGCTCAAACAGCACTGCACCCAACTCCTCCTCCAGGTCCTTGATCTGCCTGCTCAGCGCAGGCTGCGCGATGTGTAAGCGCCTGGCTGCTTCGGCCACGCTGCCATGCTCGACCACACCCAGGAAATATCGGAGATGACGCAATTCCATGATGGATTACCTATGCCTTGTAGGTATATTTTTTATATCTGAAAGGAAGTTTTCAGTATAGAGCATAAGACCTACACTGCACCCACCAAACATAACAATTGGAGACTCCATGAATAACCAAGCCAACGGCCTGGATCCGAAAACGCAACGCCGTGCGGTGATCGCGGCGACCATCGGCAATGTCCTTGAGATCTATGATTTCATCATCTTCGGCATCTTCGCTGTGGCAATTTCCCGGACGTTCTTCCCTAGTGGGGACGAGTATGCGGCGTTGATGTTCACCTTCATGACTTTCGCCGCCGGCTTCGTGGTGCGTCCGATCGGTGCGCTGGTGCTCGGGCAGTACGCGGACAAGGTCGGCCGCAAGAAGGCCCTGAGTTTCACGCTGCTGTTGATGGCGCTGGGCACCATAGTCCCGGCGCTGTGCCCGTCCTACGACTCGATCGGCATCGCGGCTACCGTGATCCTGGTGCTGGGACGCTTGCTGCAAGGCTTTTCGGCCGGCGGCGAGATCGGCAGCAACGTGGCCATGCTGGTGGAAAACGCCTCGGGGCGCAATCGCGCGCTGTTCAGCTCCTTCCAGCAGATGGCCCAAGGCGGCGGGGTGCTGCTGGGCGGCGTGGTCGGCTTCATCATCGCGGTGGTCTACGGCCAGGAGCGCATGCTGCAGGACTACTGGCGCCTGGCCTTCATCGTGGGCCTGGTGATCGGCCCGGTGGGCTGGTACATCCGTCGCGCGCTGCCGGAGACTCCGGAGTTCGAGAGGAGCGCGCGGCAAGGACCTGCCGATTCCTTCCTCACCAGCGTGAAGGCCAACTCCGGCCGCATCCTGATCGGTATTGCCATCATGATCTTCTGGACCGTCGCCACCCAGGTCTCCAACTACTTCACCACCTATGCCGTGCGTGAACTGAACATGCCGGTGGCCTCGACCTACCTGGGCCAGATCGCCTCCGGCCTGACCCTGCTGCTGATCTGCCCGCTGGTGGGCATGCTGGCCGATCGTATCGGCCCTTACAAGCCCATGGCCTGGGGCGCAGGCCTGGCTGGCGTGCTGGCCTATCCGCTGTTCAAGATGCTGGCCGCCACGCCGACCTTGCCGGTGCTGCTGATGGTGCAGATCGCCATTTCCATCACGCTGGGCCTGTATGCCGCCTGTGCGCCGCTGGTCATGTCGGAGATCTTCCCGACGCGCTATCGCGCCACCGGCATCGGCACTTCCTACGCCCTGGGCGTGATGATCTTCGGGGGGCTGACGCCGATGATCGTCACCACCCTGATCCAGGTCAGCGGCGACAAGCTCATCATCGGCCTGTACCTGACCGCTGCGGCGCTGCTGAGCCTGGCCCTGATCGCTACGCTGGTGCGCATGCAGCGCAAGAGCGTGATGGCTTGAGGTCCGCTTTCCCGCGCCGTCGTCAATCAATCAACCTGGAAAGGGCTACATGGATATAGTTGATCGTGGGCAGATGGCGTTGCCCGAAGCACTGGACCTGGTGACCATCCGGCGTCATCTGCACGCCCATCCCGAGCTGCGATTCGAGGAAGAGCGTACGGCCGGTTACGTTGCAGGGCTGCTGCGCGGATATGGTCTCGCCGTCCAGGAGAACATCGGCGGTTACGGAGTCGTCGGCACGCTGCGCAAAGGCAATTCGGCGCGCGCCATCACACTGCGCGCGGACATGGACGCATTGCCGATGAAGGAAGAAAACACCTTCGCCCATGCGTCCTCCAGCCCGGGGAAAATGCACGCCTGTGGCCATGACGGCCATACCGCAATGTTGCTCGGCGCGGCGGCGCGCCTGAGTCGGGAGGTCGAATTCGACGGCACTGTGCACCTTGTGTTCCAGCCGGCGGAGGAGGGCGGCGCAGGTGCGCGCTCAATGATCGAAGACGGTCTCTTCGAGCGCTTTCCGTCCGACGCAATTTTTGGTGTACACAACTGGCCGGGACTGCCGGCCGGCAGTTTCGGTGTACGCCCCGGGCCGCTGATGGCTTCCAGCAATACCTTCAGCGCAACCCTGTCCGGACGCGGGGCGCATGCCGCCCAGCCGCATCGCGGCATCGATCCGGTGGTGGCGGCGGCCCAGCTCACACTGGCCTGGCAAAGCATCCTTACGCGCAACATCAATCCCAATCACCGGGCGGTGATCTCGGTGACCCAGATACACACCGGCACGGCCGACAATGTCATTCCTGAACAGGCCACTCTCTCGGGTACCGTGCGTGCCTTCGACGCCGCCACGCTGAACCTGATCGAGCACCGCATGGGCGCCATCGCCGAGGCCACCGGCAAGATGTTCGACCTGAGCGTATCGTTCGACTTTGAGCGCCTGTATCCGGCGCTGGTCAACCATCCCGAAGAAACCCGGCAGGCCATGCAGGCCATGATGGCGGCGGTCGGCGCGGAGCAGGTGGATGGCGACACCGAACCGGCCTTCGCCTCCGAGGATTTTTCTTTCTACCTGCAGCACAAGCCGGGATGCTACGCCTTCCTCGGCAACGGCCTGATCGCTACGGAGCAAGCGTCCCGACAACAGGCCACTTCGCGCGAATTGCACAATCCCTTCTACGATTTCAATGACGACATCATCGATGCCGGCGTGGCGTATTGGACAGCATTGGTGCAACGCTATCTGGGCGTAGCGGGTTGACGTCGCCAGTGACCGATCCCATGCTGTTACAAGCAGCTGTGATGGGCGATGCCGCACAGCAGTCACGCTCTGCGCGCGCCGCCTATTTCGCCGCGCTGCCTTGGGGGCAGATCCTGGAAGACGCAGCGCAGTTGTCCGCAGTTTGCCGTCACGACGGACAACTGGCCGACTACATTCCGGCCCTGGCGCGTGTGGCTCCCGACCAATTCGGTATCGCCGTCGCCACGCTCGATGGCAGCATCCATTCTGTGGAAGACTGCGCGACGCGCTTTTCGATCCAGAGCATCAGCAAGGTCTTCCTGCTGTCGCTGGCCTATCGCAGCTATGGCGAGAGCCTGTGGGAGCGGGTGAGACAAGCGCCGAGCACCAATCCCTTCAATTCCCTGATCGAACTGGAACTGGAGCGTGGCATCCCGCGCAATCCCTTCCTCAATCCGGGAGCGCTGGTGGTGACCGATGCCTTGCTGAGCCGGCATACGCATCTGGAGTCCGCCATGGTGGCGTTGCTGCGCGAGCTGGCCGGCAGCGCCGGGATCAACTATGACTCGGAAGTCTTCAACAGCGAACTGCGTTGCGCCTCGCGGCATTTTGCCGCGGCCCATCTCATGCAGAGCCACGGCAATTTCTCCAACGTGGTCAGCGAAGTGGTTCGCGCCTATTGCGCCAGCTGCGCCATCGAAGCTTCTTGTGTGGAACTGGCCCGTGCCGGGCTGTTCCTGGCCAATGGCGGCCGCGCCATCGAGGGAGGACGACAATTGCTGTCGGCGCACGAGGCGCAACGCGTTTGCGCATTGATGCTCACTACCGGGACTTACGAATATTCAGGCATGACCGCCTTCGCCATCGGCCTGCCAACCAAGAGCGGCGTAGGCGGTGGCGTGCTGGCCATCCTGCCGGGACGCGGGAGCATCTGCATCTGGTCGCCGCGGCTGGACGCGCGCGGCAATTCGGTTCGGGCGATGAAGGCGTTGGAATTGATTTCCAACGCAGCAGGGCTATCCCTGTTTGCCTAGCGATGAAAGAGCGCGCGTGGGAGCTTTTCATTTCGTGGATGTCCGCTGTTGAATGGCGGCAGCGATTCACGGCACCGGGGATTGACGTCAAAGCCTGATGATCAGGCCTGTAAGCGTCTAGCAAGCGCTCTTCATTCTAGCGCGTAACGCCCTGGCTGCTACCAGCGCATGGTCTGCACGAAATCCACGAAGGCCCGCAATGGTGCAGGCAAGTAGCGGCGGCCAGGATAGTATAGCGAGGGACCGGTGAAACTGGGCCACCAAGGCTCCAGTAGTGGCTCCAGCTCGCCGCGGTCGATGTAGGGCTGCAGCCATTCCTCGAACAAATAGATCACGCCCGTGCCGGCCGCCGCGCAATCCACCGCCAAGTCAGCGGCGGCGCCGAGGTTCACGATCAATGGGCCGTTTGTTTCCACTGTCACGGACCTGCCTTTGCGCTCGAAGTACCATGGCGGCATGGCGCCGCTGGAAAAGCGCCCCGCCAGGCAGATGTGTTTGCGCAGGTCGTCCGGATGGCGCGGTCGGCCATGCTGTGTGAGATAGGACGGGGAAGCGGCCAGCGCCATCCGCTGAAGCCGGGGGCCGATGGGAATGGCGACCATGTCCTGGTCCATGCTTTCTTCATAGCGGATGCCGGCGTCGCAGCCCGACTGCAGCAGGTCGACGAAGCGATCTTCCACGGTCACTTCCAGGCAGATCTCGGGATAGGCTGCAAGGAATTGAGGAACAATGCGCGGCAATACCAGCTTTGAGGCGGATAGCGGGACGTTCAGCCGCAATCGTCCGGCGGGCCGGTCACGGAAGCCGTTGACCACGTCCAGTGCCGATTCGATGGCGTCCAGCGCCGGCGTCAGGTTTTCCAGAAGACGCTGGCCGGCATCGGTCGCGGCCACGCTGCGTGTGGTGCGGTTGAGCAGGCGCACACCGAGGCGCGCTTCCAGCCGGCGTACCGCCTCGCTTAGTTGCGAAGCGCTGCTGCCGGTCATGCGTGCGGCCCCGCGAAAGCCGCCATGGGTGGCGACGGCGACGAAGGCGCTTATGTCGTGCAGATCCGCCATGAACTTTTCCTAATTGTCCTGAATTCGGCACAAGCTGTTCTATTGAGCGGTATTGTCGCACAGTGCACAAGTCCCTAGACTGCTCTCCAGTCCCCACTTGTTCAGCCACCAAGGAGCAAAGAAATGAACCAAGCCAAACACGCCGGCCATTACCAGCTCGGCGACCTCGATGTCACTCGCATGGGCTATGGCGCCATGCAGCTCGCCGGCTCGCATGTATTCGGCCCGCCCAAAGACCGCCAACAGGCGATCGCCGTGTTGCGCGCTGCGGTGGAGATGGGCGTGGACCACATCGATACGAGCGATTTCTATGGCCCGCACGTCACCAACCAGATAATCCGCGAGGCCCTGCATCCCTACCGCGACGACCTGGTGATCGTCACCAAGATCGGCGCGCGCCGCGGCGACGATGCGTCGTGGCAGAAAGCGATGTCGCCCGTCGAACTGGAGTCGGCGGTTTACGACAATCTGCGCAACCTGGGCCTGGACGTGATGGATGTGGTGAACCTGCGCCTGATGTTCGACGTCATGGGGCCTGCGGAGGGAGATCTGGAGGAACCCCTGACAGCGCTAGCGGAGTTGCAGCGCAAAGGGGTGGTGCGGCATATCGGGCTGAGCAACGCGACGGCGAAACAGGTCGCGCAAGCGAGGAAGATCACCGATATCGTCTGCGTGCAGAACCAGTACAACCTGGCGCACAGGGGCGACGATGCGTTGGTGGCGCAACTGGCGAACGACGGCATTGCCTACGTGCCCTTTTTCCCGCTGGGCGGTTTCTCACCGCTGCAGTCGTCCACGCTCGAGCGCGTGGCGATGGAATGCGCAGCGACGCCGCTTCAAACCGCACTGGCCTGGCTGCTGCAGCGCTCGCCTAACATTCTGCTGATCCCGGGAACCTCTTCGGTCGGCCACCTGCGACAGAACATCGCCGCTGCGCAATTGAAGCTGTCGCCGGAAGCAGTTGCTGCCCTCGATGGCATCGGCGCGCCCACCGCCTGAGCGCGCAAGGCGCCCGCGACCTGCGGGCGCTTTTTTCTTGCGGCGGCGTTGCGGCAAATGTCGCGGTCGACCAGCCTGCGTTCAGGGATCCATGCGAGCGTCGCGGAACCGGATCCGCTGTGGCATCGCGTAGGCAATCAGTACGGCAGTGAGTATGCAGACCAGCGCAATGGCGTACAGGCCCATCGAGGCGCTCCCGGTCACGTCCTTTACCTTGCCGACCATGTAGGGCGCAATGAGCCCGCCGATCTGTCCGATCGAGTTGATCAGCGCCACGCCGGCCGCCGCCGCCGTCCCGGTGAGCACGCGCGCCGGGAACAGCCAGAAGATCCCGAACGAGGCGATCACGCCGGTGGCCGCGATGCTCAGGCCAATGACCAGCACTACCGTGTTGTCGCCATAGGCGGCGCTCACGATGTAGCCGATGGCCGCGGCCAGCGCACAGCCTGCCAGGTGCCAGCGGCGTTCGCCGCTGCGATCCGAGCTTCTTCCGAGCGCGACCGTGCCGATCATGGCGGCGATGTACGGCAGCATGGTGATGAGGCCGATCATCAGCGGATCGCTGGTGCCCGCCGTCTTGACCAGCTGCGGCATCCAGAACAGGAAGCCGTAGATGCCCATGCACAGGCCGAAGTAAATGAAGGAAAAGAGATAGGTCACCGGTCGCCTGAGCGCGATGGCGAACGAATGGGTGCTGTCTACGCGGGGATCGCGCGCAAGCGCGGCGCTGAGCTGTTTCTTCTCCTCTGCGGTGAGCCACTTGGCGTCCTCCACGCGGTCTTCCAGCACCAGCAGCACGACCACGCCCAGCAGGATCGACGGAATCCCCTCGAGCAGGAAGAGCCATTGCCAGCCGGGCATGTCGTACATGCCGTCGAAGAACTTCAGGATGCCGCCCGAGATAGGACCGCCGATGATGCCGCACAGCGCGATGGCGCCGAAGAACAGGTTATTGATGCGGCCGCGGCGCGAAGCGGGAAACCACTGCGTGTAGTAGTACAGGACGCCCGGCACGAAACCGGCCTCGAGTGCGCCCAGCAGGAAACGCAGGAAATAGAACCATCCCTCGGTCCTGACGAACATCATCGCCACCGAGGCGGCGCCCCAGCTGATCATGATGCGTGCGATCCACAGCCGCGCACCGGTCCTTGCCATCACGGCATTGCTGGGGATCTCGAAGAGCAGGTAGCCGACGAAGAAGGCGCTCGCGCCGAGGCCGTATGCTGCTTCGCTCAATCCCAGCTGGGACTGCATCTGCAATTTTGCGAAGCTGATGTTGACGCGGTCCAGATAGGCGGCGACGAAGCAGGCGATGATCAGCGGCACGATGCGCCAGACCACCTTGTTGAAGATCTTTTCCTCGTCGATCATTGCGGCAGCCGGCATGGGGCCTGCCGATGTTTCAAGCATCATGAATGTCTCCTGTATTGTTGGCGTTGGTACTACCGCTCTGGCGGCGGCTGTTGCATTGCGGCTGCCTACGGCCGATGAACGGCGGCGCGGCAGCCATGACAATCAATTAGCTAGGAATTCAAAAGGCCGATCCCGGGGCAGCCTGCGTGCGTCGGCGCCTGCGATTCCAGGCGGCCGCGGTATCGCGGCAAATGCGCAGTGGGGATATCAGCCATGCGTGTGTCTCTCACCTTGTTTTTTCTTGTCTGGATTCAGCGCAAACGTAGCGGAAAACTGGTGGAGTGACCATTGAGAGCTTCTTATATTTGTATTGCTTCCGGTTATACCGGTTGCTCAGGAGGAGGGCGGGACGGAAGGTGAAAAAGTCGCGGAAAATACGGCGATGGATGGCGGGCCCGGGGCGCATGCCCGCCATCGCCATCATTGCGCACAGGCCGACGATCCGGCGTACGCCGCAGGCAGTGCCGCGAGGCCGGCGATCGCTGCCGGACTGCCCGGATGCCTCGATGGCGCCGCCTCATCCACCCGGCTTGCCCGTCCGGTCCCGATTCCGCTTGTCGGCCACATAGCTCAAGCCGTTTTCGCCCTTGACGATGTCGAACAAGCCGGTCGCTGCGAACAGCGCCGGGAAGTTCCTTACGCCGTAGTTGCGCGGATCGATCGGCGCCTGGCGTTTGACGGCGCTGCCGGCCGCGGAGAGCGAGGCCCAGCCGTCTTCCTGGGCCGCGGCCTCGACTGCGCCGCGCAGGATGGTCACCAGCGTGCTGTCTTGCGCCAGCGACTTGTCGCCGGCCTTGACCGCGGCCTTTTCCAAGGACTTGTCGGCAGTCTTGCTTGTGTTCTTCGCTCCGACCTTGGGAGACTCCGCGCTTGCCTTCTTGCGCTGGCGAGGCTGGTCCTTGGCGGGAGCTTCCACCGCCGCCGCGTTGTCGCCCAGGCTGTCCAGGTACAGGAACGTGGTGCAGGCGTTGACGAATGGCGCCGGCGTCTTGCGCTCGCCAAAGCCATAGACATCGTGACCATTGGCCTTGAGCTGCATCACCAGCGGCGTAAAGTCGGCATCACTGGAGGCCAGGCAAAAGGCATCGGGCCTTTGCGTATAGAGCAACTCCATGGCGTCGATCACCAGGGCAATGTCGGTGGCGTTCTTGCCGCTGGAATAGCTGAACTGCTGGATCGGCCGAATGGCGAATTCGTGCAGCTTGTCCTTCCAACCCTTGAGACTGGCGCTGCTCCAGTCGCCATAGGCGCGACGGATGTTGGCGGTGCCGTACTTGGACAGCTCCGCAAGCATTGCCGCGATCTTGCTGTGCGAGACGTTGTCGGCGTCGATCAGCAAGGCAATGCGCCGGTCGGACGGCTGGCGTCTGCTTTCGTGTTCCATGGGCCATCCCTTCTCAGTGTCGATAGATGTCCATCCTAACCGAGACTGCATATCTCTGAGGGAAATGAAGTAGAGGAAGGCGCGGGGGACGCCAGGTTAGCGCTTCCGAAAGCGAGCGCTCGGATCCGATATGCAGAGGCTGGCACGCCGATTAGAGGATTACCGGATGGCTTGCGGACGTTCTTCGAACAATATTCGCTCACGACGGGTAGCGAAATGGTCGGCGCACACATGCCGCGGCCGGGCCGTGGGCATGTGCGCCTGCGCGGCCGGACGGCGCCGGCCGCTTCCGTCCTCAAGCCTTGCCGGCTTGCAGTTGCTGCAGCACCGGCAGCAGTTCTTCCGGATCAGGACGTTCGGAGTAATCCGGATTGACCTCGGCGTAGGCGATCGTGCCGTCTTGTGCGATCACATAGCGCGCCGGCATGGGCAGCGTCCAGCTCGGTTCGCCGTTGTTGACGGCGAGGTCGTTCTTGAACACGTTCTTGTACAGATCCTGCAGGTAGTCGGGCAGGGTGAAGCGCAGGCCGAAGCGCTGCGCCACCTCGTTGCCGAGATCGGACAGGATAGGGAAGGCGGTCTTGTTCTCGCGCACCGAGCGGCGCGTGTTGGCCGCGGTTTGCGGCGACACCGCCACCAGTTGCGCGCCCAGCGCTTCGATCTGCGGCAGCGCTTCCTGCAGCGCCTGCAGGTCCATGTTGCAATACGGGCACCATACGCCGCGATAGAAAGTCAGCACCAGCGGGCCACGCGCCAGCAGTTCTTCGGAGCTGTGCAACCGGCCGTCGGCGTCCGGCAGCGCGAATTGCGGGGCGCGGTCGCCGGCCTTCAGGGCGCGCTCGGCGGCGTGCGACGCTACCAGTTCGGCGGTGGCGCGGTGCATCGGTTCGTGGATCCAGGCGGGCGCGTTGTATGGCGGGCCGCCGGCTTCGAAGTTGCGGCGAAATTCGGCGAGTTTCTCGGGCAGTTTCATCTTGGTTCTCCTGGGTCAGATTGGTTGCGCCACATGGCGTAGGAGAACTATCTTTCATTTGGATACTTGCGAGAAGTTGGCCTGTGCAACTATGATTTATTCATATTTCAAATGAATGGATCATCATGGGCGACCGTTTGTTTTCCTTGCGCGTATTCGTCCGCATTGCCCGCGGCGGCAGCTTTTCCAAGGCCGGTCGCGAACTGGGGCTGTCGCAGCCGTCGGTCTCGCGCATCGCCGCCGAGCTGGAGAGGGACGTCGGCGCCGCGCTGTTTACCCGCACCACCCGAGCGGTCACGCTGACGGAGGCCGGCAGCGATTATCTGGCGCGCATCGAGCCCATCCTTGCGGCGCTGGAAGAGGCCGACCATGCCGTGCGCGGCACCGGCGAACTGCGCGGCCGCCTGCGCGTGGCGCTCACCTCCAGCATCGCGGTGCGCGAGGTGGTGCCGATCCTGCCGGCGTTCATGCAAAGCCATCCGGCCTTGAAGCTGGAATTGCTGCTCAACGACCAACTGCAGGACCTGGTCCAGGACGGCGCCGACCTGGCGCTGCGTTTTGGCGTGCTGCCCGACTCCAGCGCCACCGCGCGGCGCCTGGCCATCTCGCCGCGCATGCTGCTGGCCGCGCCGGCCTATCTGGAGCGGCATGGCGTGCCGCAGGCGCCGGCCGATCTCTCCGGTCATGACATCATCCTCGGCCCCACGGGCGTACGCGCCTGGGAGTTCCAGCGCAACGGCCGCAGCGCGTCGGTCAGGGTGGATTGCCGCTTGCAGGCCTCCACCAACGAGGTGGCGATGGCGTCGGCGCTGGCCGGCCTGGGTATCGTGCAGACCAGCTACTGGGGATGCCGCGCCGAGCTCGCCAATGGCGCGCTCGCGCGCGTGCTGCCGGACTGGGACTGCGGGCGCGTCGAGCTGCATGCGGTGTTTCCGGCCGGGAAAGCGGCCAAGCCGTCGGCGCGCGCGTTTGCCGAGCACGTGGAGCGTGCGTTCTCGGCCTGAACGGATGTCCATGACGATGGCCGGTTGGCATTGTTAAAAAGGCCGCCTCTTGAGGCGGCCTTGGCATTGGCGAACATCTTTTTGTCTGGGGGCGCCGGTACGGGGATCCGGGAACCTGGCAGACTCTGTTTTTACTGCTCAGTGATAACTAACAATAAAGTCTGTAATTTCCATCGACTTGGAACCCGCGTCAGGACTACAGCCAGAAATACACTTAGCTGAGGAGCGAGCCAGAGTATTTGGTTCCCCGGCATGCGCTTCTTTATTGAAGCGCTTCGGCGAGTGATGAGTCACGCCTGCTACCGGCCAGAAGCTGTCATCTCTCGCCAATGTCGCCAGCCCGCAGCTGTACGGGCTGGCGGGCGCGAAGGAATAAGTCAATTCCGCCGAGTTCAGCGGCTGGCAGCGCGACCGGTCTCAGCAGTTCCAACCCGGCCTTCGGAGAGCGGGATCAGTTCAGCGCAAACGCCATCGGGAGATGACACGCATGCCATTTCGCCGTTCCGCGTGCGAGTGCATACTCTGGCGCCGGAAGTCTCCAGCTCCTTGCACGCCGCCGCCACATCCGCAACGACATAAGCCAGATTGCAGCCATTAATCCGCTTTCTCCTGATCATTTCGATCATCAATCCCGGCCTGTTTGCAATGGCCAGATCGTTCATCACCCACATTCCTTGCACCAGGCGGATCTGCTTCACCACCTCGGCGCGAAACGAACGCCGATAAAATCCAGTGGATATCTCAGCCTCGGAGACAGCGACGGACATGCGATCTTCAATTGGTCTCTTCATGATTTGTCATAGAGTGATTTTTGCAATCTGTCTTCGGCGGCCACACTGTCGCAGCGCAGGCCCCTGCGCCGGAGCCTGCTGCCTGGTCTCGCTTACATGGGGATGGGATTGGCGATCAGCGCCTCGTTGAAGCCGTTGACCAGCGCATGTTCGCCCTGCCCCGGGTTGGCGCGCATCGGCTTGATGGCGTCGACGATGATTTCTTCATCATCACCGGCCAGCTTGGTCAGCGTCTCCGCGATGAACGCGTCCAAGGGCATGGCGCGCGGATCGCCGCTCTTCTTGACCAGGTCGGTGTCGACCCACGGCGGCGCGATCTCCTGCACGCGCACGCCGGTATTGCGCAGCATAAAGCGCTGCGACATCGCGTACGAGTGCAGGGCCGCTTTCGATGCCGAATACACGGCGGTGACCGCCAGGGGCACGTAGGCCAGCACCGAGGTGTTGTGAATGATCGTGGCGCTAGGTTGACGCTTGAGCTGTTCGATCAGCGCCGAGCTCAGGCGGATGGGGCCCAGCAGGTTGGTGTCGAGAATGCTGCGCGAGACGCTGTCGTCCATCTTGGCGCCGGCATCGTCGAAGGGCATGATGCCGGCGTTATTGATCAGCACATTGAGTCCAGGATAGCGCGCCATGAGCTCGGCCGCAGCGACGTCAATGCTGGCCGGGTCGGAGACATCGAACGCGATCGCCCCCATGCCTGGGTTGGCGGCGGTAACCTGTTCAAGCAATTGCTTGCGGCGACCACCGATGATCACGGTGTTGCCCAGCTTGTGGAAGGCCTCTGCCAGGGCGCGGCCGATGCCCGAGGTGCCGCCGGTGATGAAGATGGTGTTGTCGGTGAGTTTCATGATGATGGCTTTCGTGTTTGGTGACGCTGAATTTGAAATCGAAAGAGTGCATGCGCCTGCCCTGGAGAGCCGCGCAGCACTGCTTTAGTGGACGACGGTATAGCGTGGCGCCGGCGTGTTGTTGGAGAGCTGGGTAAGCATGGCCTGGCGCGCTGCTTCATACGCCTCCCATTCGCCCAGGGCATGCAACGAAGGGATGGTGACCAGCTCGCCGCGATCAAAACCGACCAGCGCGGCGTCCACCATCTGGCCGGCGGGCATGACGATGGCGGGATCCAGGTTCTCGACCGGCAAGCCGCCGGTAGCCCAGAAATCGGTGGCGGTAGCGCCCGGCAACACGGCTTGCACGCGAACACCTCGGCCCGCGAGTTCATGATGGAGTGACTGGCTGAAGGCCAGCATGAAGGCCTTGCTTCCGCCATAGACGCCATTGAGCAGCTCCGGAGCGATGCTGACGATGGAGGCGATGTTGATGATCTCTCCATGGCCGCGGCTCACGAAACCAGGTACGGCGGCGTAGGTCAGGCGAGTGGGCGCGGTAACGTTCAGCGCAATCATCGCCGCCATGTCGTCCACCTTGCTTTCCAGCAAGGCACTATGCGTGCCGACGCCGGCGTTGTTCACCAGCAAGGTGATGCTGGCGTCGGTTCGCAGTTTGTCTTCCACCTGAGCCAGAGAGCGCGGATCGTTCAGATCGGCCTCCAGCACCTCCACCATCTGGCGAGTTTCGGTGGTGATGCGCTCAGCCAGGGCATTGAGCCGTTCGCGATTTCGGGCGACCAAGATCAGGTCATAGCCGCGGCGCGCCAGGCGATCGGCGTAGATGGCGCCGATGCCCGAAGAAGCGCCGGTGATCAGGGCGGTGCCGCGTTTGGTCTGTGTCATGTTTCACTCCTTGTGTTGGGTTGGTTGATGGAGTGAATGATAGAAATCTTGCCGATTTCCCGAATGACGGATATGGTCGTGTTTCAGGACATAAAAAGAACAGGGAAACGGACATGCATCACATCGGCTATTTGCTGACTGAAGGTTTTCAGGTGATGGGACTGGCGACGCAGACGGTGTTCGAGTACGCCAACAAGGTCGCTGGAGAAGAGTTCTACGTGCTGCAGAATTTCTCAGCCGCCGGCGGTGATCAGCGATCCTCACTGGGCGTTGGGATCGCCACTCGCAAGGCATCGACCGCAGACCAGATAGACACCTGGGTAGTGTGCGGCGTCGGCAACCCGCTTGAATCGCCGTCGAGCCCTGAAGAACGCGCCTTCCTGCAGGATGTCGTCAAGGATGCGCGCAGAGTAGCTGCCATTTGCACCGGCGCCTTCGTCCTGGCTGAGGCTGGCTTGCTGCACCGGCGTCGCGCAACCACGCACTGGGTGTTCGCGCGCGACATGCAAACGCTTTTCCCGGATATCCAGGTTGAAAATGATCGCATCTATATCGTAGATGGCCCGATCTGGACTTCAGCCGGCATGACTGCCGGCCTTGACCTGGCCTTGGCCATGGTCGAGAAAGACCTGGGAGACGAAGTCTCGCGCGGCGTGGCGCACAATCTGGTGATGCACCAGCACCGCTCCGGCGGGCAGTCGCAGCACTCAGAAATGCTGACGCTGGCCCCTAAATCCGACCGCATCCAGAACGCCATGAACTATGCCCGTAAAAACCTGGCGCGTGCGTTGACCGTAGACGAACTGGCCGAAGAGGCGAATCTAAGTCCGCGACAGTTCAGCCGGGTCTTCACGGCGGAGACCGGCATGTCTCCGGCAAAGGCTATCGAAGGCCTGCGCCTTGAAGCGGCACGGCTGATGATTGAGAAAAGCCGCCACCCGCTTGAAATCATTGCCCGCGAGACCGGCTTTCGCGATCGCAGGCACATGAGGGAGGTTTTTCTGCGTGGCTTTGGTGTGCCGCCACAGTCGATGAGACGCGAAGTGCGCAGTTAAGCACTCGATTTCGCTGGGCTGGCCGTTCTCGGCCGGAAGTCAAAATTGTGGAAGACGTTATTAGCTGGAATAAACCGAATAAATTCCATATTTGAAGGGGGAGGCAATGGCGGGAAATTTATTCTTAGCGCTGCTCAGCGCATCTCTTCTCGTTGGATGCGCCGCCCCGGAAGCGCAAGGCATCGTCATGGTTGCGCCCGATATCTATTTGCTTCCCCCGATAAGCAACACCGGGAATTTATCGGTGAACGGCATGAAGGATGTAATGCTTAAAAAGGCTGACGGTTTTTGCCAAGCCCAGGGACGCCGGATGCAGCAAATCGTGAATCTGTCCCGCGAGAACGCCATCGGTTCCTACGCGACGCCCGAAATGCAATTCAAATGCATCGCGACTCGACAATAAATGTCGTCTTTCGGCCAGAAGCAGACATCTAACTAACCAGTTGGAGTTTTCGGTCTGCAACTTTATTCGCGATATCTGCATCGTGCGTAACGAGCAGCACAGCACACCCACTGGCACGCGTTTTCTCCATCAGCAAGGCAATAACGTCCTGTTGAGTGACCGGATCCAGCCGTGACGTAGGCTCGTCGGCAAAAATGAGCGCGGGCTTCATCAGCAGCACGCGTGCCAAGGCAATGCGTTGCAGCTCGCCCCCCGATACCTGCCCCGGCTTGCGATCCAACAGCGCCGGCGTCAGGCGCATACGAGACAACAGCGCTTCCAGCGCTGACCAGTCCAGCCGATGCAAGGTCACCAAATCCTGTAACGAGCGACGTAGACTGGCACCGGGGGCGAAAGCGGCAGCCGGATCCTGGTAGATCTTCTGGAACGCGGTCGCTGGCAGGCCGGCCGTACGTGTCACTTGCCCCTGATCCGGCTTCGCCAGTCCCAGCACAACATTGCCAAAGGTCGTCTTGCCTGATCCGCTGGGGCCGCTGACGGCAATGATTTCACCGGCACGGATCTCCGCGCTCATACCTGAGAAGAGTTTCTGGCGGCCAAAAGATTTGGCGACGTTAGTCATCGTCGCAACGATCTTTGCGCTGGTACTAGAGCCTCCCAGCTGTCGAGGCCAATTACCTGGTTCTGCTTGCAAGAGGCGGCGTGTGTAGTCATGAGACGGCGCATCCAGGACCTGCTGCGCCTCTCCGTGCTCAATCATCGCGCCGTCGAGCATCACCGAAAGTTGTCCACCAAGGGCACGCGCCAACCAGACGTCATGGGTGATACACAACAAACTCATGCCTTCGGAGAGTGCATTTTTCAGCAAAGCCAGGACTTCGTCGCGACGCGCGATATCCAGTCCCTTGGTCGGCTCGTCAATGATCATCACCGGCGCACCCGCTGCGTGCGTCGCAAGAAAAGCGACGCGTTGCGCCATGCCGCCGGAGATCATGAAGGGATACTTGGCGGCTGCGTCTTGCAGTCCCAATCCTGCCAATGCACGCATGGCACGTTCGCGGGCCCCCACTTTGGCGGCATGCAGGCTGTCATTCTGGCTACTCAGGGCCGGATGGCTGACCAGTTCGTAGGTTTCCTCGATTTGACGGCGCACCTTCATGGTCGGATCCAGGGCCAACCAGGGCTCTTGCGGCAACAACGACAGACGGCGCCCCCAACCAGCATGGCGGCTGGCCTGGTCTGCTGCGTCGCTGCGCTCGCCACCGATGCTCACCTCGCCTTCGCAACGCAACGTGGACGGGAGATTGCCCATGATGGCCTGTGCCAGCAAGGACTTGCCGGAGCCGCTTTCTCCCAAGAGCGTGAGCACGCCGCCGACAGGGATGGAGAAAGAGATGCCGCGTACCAGTTCCTGGGCGCCATGCAGCACACGCAACTTCTCCACCGCCAGCGCCGGCGATACAGATTTTTCCATCATGCAGCCTCCTTTTCCGGAGACAGCAACAGCAAGCCCATCAGCGTCAGGAATAGCACAAGCACAGGCGCCCCCACCAGCCATGGTGCCTCGCCGTAGTAGGGCAGTAACTCGATCATCATCACGCCCAGTTCGGGCGTGGGCGGCTGCAGGCCGACACCGACGAAGCCTAGCGCCGACATCGCCAGGATCGCGCCGGCGAAACCAAACCGCATCAGCGTGAACAGCCTTGGCAGCAGCTCCGGCAACAGATGGCGACGAACCACGTAGCCCGATCCGAAACCAAGCAAGCGCGAAGCTTCCACTTGCGGACTAGCCAGCAGGATACGGCTGGCGGCGCGCACCACGCGGAAGTATTCCACCCACAGCGCCAGCGAAATACCCACGTAAAGCGGCCAGAAACCGCCCGGCGTAAAGGCGGCAAGCAGCAGCACCAGCAACAGGCCCGGCAACGCCAGCACGGCATCGGCCAGCGCCGCCAAGGAGCGTTCGAACCAGCCGCCACGCCAAGCGGCCAACAGGCCAAGCAGCGTACCGGGGATAGCGGCCGAAAGCATGCTGATCAATGCCAGCGAGAGCGACAGGCGCGCACCGTTGGCTAGCCGTGACAACATGCTGCGGCCGAGCTGGTCGAAACCGAGCGGATGCATGAGGCTGGGCGCCTCAAGAAAGTGATCCAACTGCTGGCGTGCCGGGTCGATGCCGATCAGCCAGGGGCCGAACAAAGCAAATAGTACGATCGCCGCAAGCGTGGCAATACCTGTTGCTTGCCCCAGGCTGAGTCGGCGTCGGGAATCTGCAATATCAGGAAATTCAGGTGAAGAGAATGTCATCGGAGTCATGCGCGACGGCGCGGATCGAGGAAGGCACAAGCCGCATCCACCAAGGCATTGAACAGCACGAACATCAGGCCCAGCACCAGGGCAGTGCCCTGGATCATCGGTACATCGCGCCCGAAGATGGCATGTACCAATGCATGGCCGATTCCCGGCCAGGCGAAGATGGTCTCTACCAGCACCACGCCCTCCACCAGATATACCAGCTGCACGCCAAGATAGGCCACCACCGGGGCCGCGACGTTGCGCAGGCCATGCCTCGCCAGCGCTTGGTGCAGGCTCAGCCCCTTGGTCAAGGCGAAGGCGAAATAAGCGGAGCCACGCACCTTCGTCATCGCATCGCGCGCTACCCGGCAGGAGACGGCGGCCATGCCCAATGCCAGCGTCAGCGCCGGCAACATGATGCTGCCGTGGTCATCGTGCCCCGCCGCCGGCAGCGCCCCCAGTCTGACCGAAAAGATCAGCACCAGGATCAGCCCCAGCAGGAAGGATGGTAAGGCGCGCAGCACGACCGATATCGCCAGCGTAGCCCGATCCAGCAGGCCGCCGGGATTGAGCCCTGCCAGCGCGCCCAGCGTGGGGCCGATCAGCAACGAAAACGCCATCGCCAGCAACGACAGGCGCAGGGTTGGCCCGAGTTGATGTGCAATTTCGACGATCACCGGTTGTGCCGTCACCTGCGACACACCGAGGTCAAGGTGCAGCAGGCGGCCCCACCAGTCACCCAGCGCGAGCAGCCAGGGCCGATCCAGACCGAGTTCCTGGCGTACTGCCTCCGCTGCGGCGGAGGTGACCATATCGTAGCCGTAGCGACCGGCAGCGATCCGATAGGCCATGTCGCCCGGCAGCATGCGCGTCATGAAGAAACACAGGGTGCCGACGATCAACGCCACAATGGCCGCCTGCAGCAGGCGATGGGTCAGCGCGCCACCGAGCTGCCGCCATGCAGGTATGCCGCCGGAGAGTCGCATCCTTATATCCATCGCAATTGAGAGATTCTGTAACTACGTTCGAAGGGATCAATACTGGCGCCGGCCATGCGTCGGCTGACAGCGCAGGTCTGTCGATACCAGACCACGGGGATCACGGGCAGCTCGGCCTGGAGAATGGCGGCCACCTTTGCTCGCCCCGCCTGCCCGGCGAGCGTATCGGCGCGCTGGCTGCTGGACAGACGTTGCAGCACTTGCAGCAACTCCTCATTGCGCCACCCCATGGCACCCCAATCGCCGCCTTCCGGACCGAAATCCTGCAGCAAGGTGGCCGCCGGATCCGGCAAGTTGCCGAAGTTGCGTGCCACCAGGCCCATCTGGAGAGTACCGCTGCGGTGGCCGGCGGGAATGTCGCTGGAGTTGCCGATGACGACGCGCACTGCAATGCCGATCTGGCGCATCTCTTCTTGCAGCGCCGCCGCAATCAGCGGTAACTCGGGACGGTCGACAAAGGTCGTCAAGCTCAGCTCGAAGCGCTCGCCATGACGGCGGCGGATACCGTCACCGGCCAACCGCCAGCCGGCCGCGTCGAGTAAGCGCCTTGCCTCGTCCGGATCGGTGCGTAATGCGGGCAATGCGGCGTCATGCCATGAGGCCATCGACGGCGGGAACAGCTGCGTAGCGCCCAAGTCGGGATCGCGCAACAACGCGCGTGCGATGCCCTGGCGTTCCACGCATAAGGCGATCGCACGTCGCACGCGCA
Organism: Herbaspirillum sp. WKF16; assembly: GCF_028993615.1. Lineage (NCBI taxonomy): Bacteria > Pseudomonadati > Pseudomonadota > Betaproteobacteria > Burkholderiales > Oxalobacteraceae > Herbaspirillum > Herbaspirillum sp. WKF16. Next base: position 656,849 of record NZ_CP118632.1, read on the forward strand.
AGTCCGACAAGAAGGGATGGCCGGCATTGAGCTTGATGAAGGTCGTGCGCGGCAGCATGGCAGACAGCAGCACGGCTTTGTCGCTATTCTGCAGCGCGCGGATACTGGGCGGATCGAGCGAAAAGGCCAAATCCGCCTGTCCGCTCTGAACCAGCAGCGTGCGTGTTTCCGAGCGAGCAACGCTGATGTAACGGGCGCGCTGTATCCGCCTGGCCGCCCGATTGCCCGTCTCGTCGTATCCGTCAAAGCGCTCTACGTTGAATTGCTGCGGCAGGGATAGCGAGCTGATCCGGAACGGCCCGCTGCCGACGATGCGTTCCACTTTGCCATCGGCGGCAAACGACGATGGCGCCAAGATCTGGGTCGAATAGTGCGTGAGGAGGTAAGGCAGGGCGTTGAAGGGGCGCCCCAGGTTCACCACAATGTCATGTTCCGCCAGGGTAATGGCCTTGATGTCGGCCAAGCGCAGCACGCCCGGCCGGGCGTGAGCTCGTTTGAGGCAGGCCAGAACACTGGTCGCCGTGACCGGCGTGCCGTCGTGATAGCTGCGGCCGGAGCGCAGCGTAAAACGCCACTGCAAGCCATCCGGACCAGCCTGCCAGGATGACGCGAGCCCCGGCTGCAATTGGCCCTTGTCGTCGACTTCCAAGAGGGTCTCGACCACTTCCATGCGGGCGAACATGTAGCCGGCGCGGGACGGATCCAGGCCCGTCATCTCCCACGGCCCGACCACCGTCAGTATATCGGCCGACACCGGTGCGATATCGTGGGTATGCGAACCGTCATCGCCATGCGCCAGAACCTGCTTGCTCGGCAACAACGTGCCCGCGGCAGCGATTGCCATGGTCGCCAGCAAACTGCGCCGGCCGGCAGATTTCATCGTGGGGTCGTGCATGTGTCAGAACTTCACGTTGAGCGCGAGCGTTGCACTGCGTTCGTCACCCGGCATGATCCACAGATTGCTGTAGGAGCTGGCGTAGTAGCGCTTGTTGAACAGGTTGTTCACATCCAGCGACAGCTTCATCTTTGGCGTGAACTGCCAGTACGCCAGCGCCCGCGCCGTCACGTAGCTGGGCAGCTTGAAGCTGCCCGCCTGGTCGCCGGTACGCTCGCCCACGTAATTGAAACCACCGCCGATGCCATAAGGCGCGCCGCGGGTATCCGCACTCTCGTAGACGGCGAGCAGGCTGCCGGAAGTGCGCGGAACATTGACCAGGCGCGAGCCGACCGCCAGTGTATTGTCCTTGGCGACGTAGGCGTCGGTATAGGCCAGGTTGCCGGTGACACGCCAATGCAGGTCGATCTTGCCGCTGAAATCTAACTCGACACCCTTGCTGCGCACTTCTCCGGCAGAGATCGAGAATGCAGGATTGGCCGGATCGGTGGTCAGCACATTCTGTTTGGTGATGTCGAAGACAGCCAGAGTTGCACCGCTGCGCTTGTCTTCACTTTGGAATTTCAGGCCGACCTCGCCGGCACGCGAGGTTTCCGGGGCGAAGGCATTGCCGTTGACGTCGCTGCCGGTATTGGGACGGAAGGACTTGCTGGCACTGGCATAGACCGACAAGGATTGCGTGATCAGGTAGGTCAGGCCCAGACGCGGCGAAAAGGCCCCCTTGTCCTGCCGCGTGGTGGCGCCGGTACGACGATTGTCCAGCGTCGAACGGAAGGAGTCCGCGCGAACCCCGGCCAGCAGTTTCCATTGTTGCGACAGGCTGATCTGATCCTGAAAATACAAGCCAGTACTGATCTGGCGTTCGCTGGTATCGGTATTAGCAACAGGTGTCGGCTGCGCCTGTCCGTAGACTGGATCGTAGATATTGACGGCATACGGCGAGCCGGCAGTCGGGTTGATGCGCAGCATGCGCTGGTCCAGCGTCAGCCAGTCCACTTCAGTACCAAAGAGCACTTCGTGGCCTACGCCTGCGGCCTGGAATTTCCCGCCGATCTCGGCTTGCAGCGACGTATCGTGCCACGAGAAGTCGCGGTACCGGCGCTGGCGTCGCAAGGTGGTGTTGTCTGCGAGCAGCGCCGAGGCTTCGGTGGAGTAGCCGTCCAACGTCCCGTCCTTGTGGAAGATACCGGTGCGCAGATGCCAATTCTCGTTGAGCCGGTGTTCCAGCGTCAGCAGATGGTTCTGGTTCTCCATCTTGATGTCGCCATCGTTGGGCTCGCCCAAAAAGCGCGAGACCGGCAACACACTCGGATTGCCGTTGACGGCCACCACACCGCGATCCAGCGGCGCCTTCTGCCGCAAGAATTCGCCTTCGTAATTCAGAACGGTGCTATCGCTCAACACCCAGGTAAATGCCGGCGCGAAGAACTCACGGGAATTGCGCACGTTATCGCGCATGCTGCCCTTGTTTTCCATCGCCGCATTGAGGCGGTACGCTACTTCGCTGTTGAGCGCGCCAGTGGAGTCGACGGCCGCGCGATACGCATCCTGGGTTCCAATCGACAGGTCCAGCGAATTAGCTGCCTTGAACTGCGGCTTCTTGGTCACGACATTGATGGTGCCACCGGGCTCACTGTTACCGTAGAGTGCGGCTGCCGGCCCCTTGAGGAAGTCAACGCTCTCCACATTGGCCATGTCGCGAGGCGGGGCATAGCCGCGATTGGAGGCAAAACCATTCCACAGGATGTTCATCCCGCCGTTCTCGTTGCCCGAAAAGCCACGAATGGAGTAGTTGTCCCAAATGCCGCCGAAATTGTTCTGCTTCGCTACGCCGCTGACGTACAGCAAGACATCGTCCAAACGCGTGGCGCCGAGATCGTCAATCAATTGCCGCGACACCACCTGTACCGATTGCGGCAGTTCTTGCAACGGTGTATCGGTACGCGTGGCGCTGGAAGAACGAACAGGCCGATATTGTTCGTTTTGGCTTTCCCCCGTAATGACAATTTGGCCGAGGCCATCGCCACCCGTGGTTCCAACGTCAGTCGTAGTTTCCGCTGCCATCAGCGGCGCCTGCCCAAATGCAAGTGCACCGAGAACAGCGGCGCGTAGAACCTTCAACTTCATTGATTGATTTCCCCGAGATGACTGCTGGCCGAACCATACGTGGCCGGATGCAGGGTATTGGATGTAAGCCCAACATTTTATGCAACTATGTTGCAAATATCAAATAAGAAAAACGAGCCATTGTGTGGGTAGCACATCTTTCTCTTGGTATAAAATTTGCATGATATGACAATTATTTAAAAAATCATACAAAGGAGCGTAAGTGTTCTGCACCAAAAAGAAGATGGCCCTAGCCATCCTGGCCGCCAGCCAGGGATTTAATATCGCCAATGCCGCGCAGGGTGTCGGACTCAGCCAGGTAGAAGTCGTCGGCAACTACGACAACTCGGTAGGCAGCTCGGATGCCGCCAGCCAGGGCACCGTCAACAGCACCTTGATCGCAAATCGGCCCACGTTGCGTACCGGCGAGATCCTGGAGTTCGTGCCCGGCATGATCGTCACCCAGCACAGCGGCGACGGCAAAGCCAACCAGTATTTCCTGCGCGGCTTCAATCTTGATCACGGCACCGATTTCGCGACCTATATCGATGGCATGCCGATCAACATGCGCACCCACGCGCACGGCCAGGGATATACCGACCTGAATTTCATCATCCCCGAGCTGATTGATCGTATCGACTACAAAAAGGGGCCGTATTTCGCCGACGAAGGCGATTTTGCATCGGCCGGCGCCGCCCACATGCGATTCGCCAACACGCTGCCGCAAGGTATTGCCTCGCTGTCGGTGGGCGGCCACGGCTACCAGCGCGCGTTGCTGGCGGATTCCCTGGCGTTGGGGTCGGGCAACCTGCTGTACGGTCTGGAAGTCACTCGCAACAACGGCCCTTGGGACACCCCAGAAGGCCTGCGCAAATATAGCGGGACGCTGCGCTACAGCGGCGGCACCAAGGCCGACGGCTATGAGATCACGGCGATGGCCTACAGCAACCGCTGGGATTCGACCGATCAGATCCCGTTGCGCGCCGTTCAATCTGGCCAGATTGGACGCTACGGCTCGCTCGATCCGACCGATGGTGGCAACACCTCGCGCTACAGCCTTTCTTACTCCATGCACAAGCGCGACGAGAATGGCCTGTTCCAGATGAACGCCTACTTCATCCAGTCCAAACTGGATTTGTACAGCGACTTTACCTATTTGCTGAGTAATCCTACCGATGGGGATCAATTCCACCAGAGCGAGAAGCGCCGTATCGCCGGCTTCGATGCCAGCCAGACGCTCTATGGCAAGCTGGCCGGCATGGACATGACCAACAAGTTCGGCGTGCAGGGCCGCTATGACTGGCTCTCTCCGGTTGGCCTGTACAGCACCACGGCGCGCCAGCAGACCGGCGTCATCAGCGAAAGCAACGTGCGCGAAGGAAGCATCGGCCTGTATGCAGAAAACACCATGCAGTGGCTGGAGAGATTCCGCACCATCGCCGGCATCCGCTACGACGCCTATCACTTCAACGTCAACAGCAGCATCGACGGCAATTCCGGTAAGGCCAACGACCATATCGTCTCGCCCAAGCTGTCGCTGATCTTCGGCCCCTGGGCCAAGACTGAGTATTTCATCAACTACGGCAGCGGCTTTCATAGCAACGATGCCCGCGGTACCACGCAGACGCGCCTGCCCAATGGCGACCCCGCCTCACCGGTCACGCCTTTAGTGCGTACGAAGGGATATGAAATCGGCGCGCGCACCGAAATCGTGCCTGGCCTACAAAGCTCGTTGGCCTTGTGGCGACTCGACATCGATTCGGAACTGGTGTTTGTGGGTGATGCCGGCGAAACCGAACCCAGCCGCGCCAGCAAGCGCTATGGTGTGGAATGGAACAACCACTACATCGCCAACTCCTGGCTGATGTTCGACATCGACCTGGCCGCCTCGCGTGCCCGCTATACGCAAGATGATCCGGCTGGCAACTACATCCCAGGCTCCATCGACAAGGTGGCGTCCTTTGGCGTGACGCTGACCGACCTCGGCCGCTGGTCGGGTGCCTTCCAGTTGCGCTATTTCGGCCCGCGCCCGCTGATCGAGGACAACAGCGTACGTTCGCAATCGACCACGCTGGCCTACGCACGCGTGGGCTACAAGGTAGACAGCAAGACCAAGCTGAGCCTGGACGTGTTCAACCTGTTCAACCGTCAGGCCAGCGACATCGACTACTACTATCCGTCGCGCCTAGCCGGCGAGCCGACCGACGGCATCAACGATGTGCACTTCCATCCGGTTGAGCCGCGTACCTTCCGACTGACGTTCACGCGCAATTTCTGAGCATTTTGACCGCCACGGCGCTGCATTGCTATCATCCGGTGATCACTCTAGGGGAATGGCAATGCAGCGCTGGACAATCTCGGTCGATGACGACCTGGCGGAAGATTTCGATAAGTTCGTTGAAAGCAAGGGCTACTCAAACCGCTCCGAAGCCTTCCGCGACCTGGTGCGCAAGGAACTGGGCCAGTCTGAGATAGACGATGGGAAGACCAAGTGGTGCGTCGCCACCGTCAGCTACATCTACGACCACCACGAGCGTATGCTGGCCAATCGACTGACCCAGCTGCAGCACGACCATCACGACGTCGCCACCGCTTCCCAGCACGTCCATCTCGATCACGACAATTGCCTGGAAACCGTGATTCTCAAGGGGCGCCTCGATGAAGTGCGCGCCTGCGCCGACGCAATCATTTCGCAAACTGGCGTACGGCACGGCAACGTTCACATCGTGCCAGTGGAAATGAAGAAAGAGAAATATGTGCGCGCCAGCCACGGGCATGGCCACGTGCATTTCCAGCCGAAAACCTGACGTGTGGCCTGGCGCTTGTTTGCGTCAATGTACAAGCGGCCGATCCCTGCTCGCCGCCTTGCTTACCTTGGCGCCGGGCTCTCAGCTGACATCTGATGCCTGCGGCAACTCCATCTCGTCATAGCGGCGCCACTTGTAAATCAGCAGGGATAGCAGCCAGCCGGCCATGAAAACGCCGATGATGAGATAGCCAATCACGCCGAAATTGTCGCTAAGCTCGCCGACGAAATCCCAGAACGCCCCTGACAATTCCAGTTTTTCCGCCAGAAGCCCCAGTACTTCAATACTACCGACTGCAACTGCCACCAAGACCGACATGAAGGTAATGGTCATGTTGTAGTAAAGCTTGCGCACCGGCTTGACGAAGGCCCAGCCATAAGCACCCAGCATCAGAATGCCATCTGTCGTATCGACCAGTGACATGGCAGCGGTAAACAACAACGGAAACAGCAGGATCGACCAGATCGGCAAACCATTAGCGGTTTGCGTCGCCGAAATACCAAGCAGAGAAATCTCGGTAGCGGTATCGAAGCCGAGACCAAACAAAAAACCCAGCGGATACATATGCCAGCTACGGGTGATGAGATTGAACATGGGCCGGAAAATGCGCGCCATGAAACCTCGATTGCTCAACAGCAAATCCACGTCTTCCTCAACATAAGGCTTGCCTTGGCGCAGATCCCGGAACTTGCGCCAGACGGAAATCAGCACGATCAGGTTGAGCACTGCGATCAACAGCAGGAAGAAAGCAGAGACCAGCGTCCCGATGATGCCGCCGATCTCGTGGAATGACTCCATGTGCGTCTTCAAGGCCATGGCGCTCAGCGCCAGGAGGAGACACGCCAGGATGACGACCGTCGAGTGCCCGAGCGAAAACATCAGGCCGACGGCTACCGGCTTTTTCCCATCCTGCATCAACTTGCGGGTGACGTTGTCGATGGCGGCAATGTGGTCGGCATCTACCGCGTGCCGTAAGCCAAAGCTGTAGGCCAGAAATGCGGTTCCCAGCAGCAGTGGCGTATACTTGAAGGCCAGGAACGTGGCTATCCAGGTGGCGACGTTGAAGAGGATGAGAAAGGCATAGATGCTAACGACCTTGTTCCTCAGTCGGGGAGCGGAGTCATTGAGTACGGCGCGAAGGGAGAGAAACATGAAAAGGTGGTGTCTTCCGGGCATTCTCAAGGAGAAATTCCCGGAACTTATATGATTAAATTTAAATTAATCATACTAGCTATTTCCTAGGATTGGGCATCCAGGTCGGAAGAGCGATCCTCAGTCAACGACCTTTGCGCATCCATGAAGGTCCGCTTCCGGCCAGGAGCGGTCAACCTTGAACCCAGCGATGCTCAAGAAAATGCACCCAGAAATTGAATTGCTCTTGCTAAGGCTTCGTGAGGCTACGCAGCTATTGCAGGCCCACCAGAACATTGAATGGGCTGATTGGCTTATGACAGATGCTCGCATGATTCTGCAATTAGATTTCTACGGAATCGAGCATCTTTTAAGCGCATTCGGAGGAATGGGAAGCTTGAATGATGTTGTTCTGCAGCGTTATGACGGAAACAGTTTGATAGTGCCATCTGCAGAAAACGAACAATTTTCAGTATTGCGGCAAGAAATCTATTCGCTTGCTAGCAAATTGAAATCCGAAGAATTTTAAGGACCGCAGTCGGCCAGGAGCTGACTTCCGTGTCCGACCAACTTTAATCATTGTGGTCACAACACTGACTGCAATGATTAAAGCTGGTCGGACCCGAATAAATTTGGTCGGAAATTGAAGCCCCGTTAAGAAGCTTTGCTATCGCTGGGGTGGATTCTTAAGAGCCAGTGGCCGACTCATCGGGAGTCGGGAACTTCCGGTAAGCACGGCGAGGTCATTGTTGTATTTATGGAAATCCTGATACATTCCATTTGCGCAGTTTTTCTGTGCAATCAGAGAAATTCAGAATGTCGTAACACGATGGGCGCAATAGCGATAACTAACAATTAAACCCACGAATGGGGGCCGGAATTGGATAACAATCTTCTACCTATTGCCAAGATATTTTCCCAAAATCTTTTTCGCATTCCCGATTATCAACGCGGCTATGCGTGGACACGTAAGCACATTAAAGATTTTTGGATGGACATAGTTCAGCTCGAGGATAAAAAAAACCACTATACGGGGGTGCTAACTCTTGAGGAAGCCTCTGAAGAGGCGTACTCAAAATGGAATGAGGATCTCTGGATCATCAATTCTAAGAGTTTCGTACCTTACTATGTTGTGGATGGCCAGCAGAGGCTTACATCCATAATCATATTGCTTCAGGTTATCACTGAGCACTTGTCAGATGGGGACTTGCTTAACTTCGATACCAAAGAAGAGATTAGGCGCAAGTATATTTTCCTGTCCAAAGACAGGGATATTTCCCGATCCTATATTTTTGGGTATGAGAAGGACAATCCGAGTTATGAGTATCTAAAAACTCATATTTACCAAGAAAGCTCTGACAGTCACAGCACCAATGAAGAAACGATTTATACGAAAAATCTGAAGCGAGCCAAAGAGTTCTTCGAAAATGAAATAGAGAAGCTCGGGAAGAAAGAAATTGAATCCGTCTTCAGAAAAGTTACTCAGAATTTCCTTTTTAATATTTATACAATTTCACGCGATATTGATGTGTTCGTCGCGTTCGAGACAATGAATAACCGCGGGAAGCCGCTATCTCATTTGGAGTTGTTAAAAAACCGCCTAATTTATCTCTCAACTAAGTTTGACGTTGACGACGTACAAAAGAATCGGTTGAGGTCGGTTGTTAATGAGTGTTGGAAAACTCTTTACCACTTTTTAGGGAAGAACCAGAATCGCCCTATTGATGACGACGACTTTCTTCTGGCCCATTTCTTTATCTACTTTTCCGTTGCGTTAATAGAGAAGTCTAAGGAAGAAAGTAGCTATCCTCTGTGGTACTTCACGAAGGAGGATAGTTATAAGGACCTCTTGCTAGAAGACATTTTTTCTACGCGTAGATTAACCGACGATCATCCGAAGCTCGGAAAGCTTGATGTGGCGCGTGTGTATGAGTACGCACATGATATCAAGGCGGCAGTAAAGCTCTATTACGAGCTGCAAAATCCTGGAGAATCTACAGCTCTGAGGAGTGAAGAGAAGGTGTGGTTGGAGCGAATTGCTCGCCATAATGCCCATGGTGCCCTCATTCTTTTGTTTGCTTTTTATCGTGTCAAAGGGACTAAGTGGCAAACAAAGGTGGAATTCTTAAAAGAATTTGATAGGTTATTGCTTTTCTCAGCTGGACGACGCGGAGTACACGACATAAATATAGAAAAGCTTGCCTTGGAAGTTATTCGCGGAGAAAAAAACGTGCATGAGGCGATCGGCGAGATTGCTCGAGTAAATGAACTGTATTTTTCATCCACTGAGTTTCACGATGCTATTTCAAGCCTTGGAAAATCTACAAACGGGTTTTATGGCTGGAAAGCGACCCGATATTTTCTTTTCGAGTATGAGCAGTCCTTGCTTGAAACGGCGAAGGCGGACCGAAAAAAGTTGGATTGGGAGGAGTTCTCGAAAGAGGGCTATAACTCCGACTATCGCAGCATCGAACACATTTATCCTCAAAAAGCCACGCATTCATATTGGAAAGAAAAATTCACTCTTTACAGTGTGAAACAGCGAAACACTCTGAGAAATTCAATTGGTAATCTTTTGCCACTTTCAACGCCGAAGAATGCTTCACTCGGGAACAAGTCTTTTGAGGAGAAGAAGGGCAACTCGGAGAAAAGCGTCGGTTATGCGTATGGTTGCTACAGCGAGATCGAAGTATCGCGATTGGCTGATTGGACTGCAAAAGAAATTGTTTCCAGGGGAGTCAGGCTGCTCACCTTCATGGAGCGCCGCTGGGGAGTGAAACTTGGGGATGAGCAGGCCAAGATTCACATCTTGGGCCTCGAATTTGTAGCCACTGTTCGGAAAGCAGCTTCGGATATTTTTACCTGAGATGAATATCCTCCCGAATACGGTCTATTCACCTCTGTGAAGGTGGCCACGAAATAGAAAGCCCGCATCTGCGGGCTTTCTTGCTTCTGTCAGCGGACGGTCATCATGTCCGACAACTTTATTCGTTGCAGTCATCGATTGAATATTTGCACCCACTTGCCCCACCTAATTGCGTCTAAAAGCACAAAGTAATTGCATTTCAAACGCCCCACCATTTGCGCGGCTGCGCCACCATCGAATTAACCGGGAACGGCAGCAACCGGCCAATTGCAGACCTCAACTAGCGAGAATGATCATTAGTGTTCCAAAAGCAAAAGCCACAAGAGAAGGTGGCTTTTGCTTTTGGAACACTTGTCTTGCGACAAAGAAATCAGCAGGGTCTCAAATCCTTTTGCAGACTTTGCGCTTTCATGCAGACTTTATTTTCCGAATACAGACTTTATTGTTAATTATCATCAGTCACCAACTGGTCTCCCGCTCCGCGGTCGACGAGATCTTGTGGATGGCGAGGTCGGCGCCTTCGAATTCCTGTTCCGGATCGAGGCGGATGCCGACCGCTTTCTTCAGCGCGCCGTAGACGATCCAGCCGCCGGCCGCGGCGATGGCGATGCCCATGGCGCTGCCGATCAGCTGCGACATGAGCGATACGCCGCCGCGCCCGCCCAGCGCCTGCAGGCCGAAGATGCCGGCGGCCAGTCCGCCCCACAGGCCGCACAGGCCGTGCAGCGGCCACACGCCGAGCACATCGTCGATCTTCCACTTGTTCTGGGTGCGGGTGAACATCCACACGAAGATGATGCCGGCGATGACGCCGGTGGCCAGCGCGCCCAGCGGGTGCATCAGGTCGGAGCCGGCGCACACCGCCACCAGGCCGGCCAGCGGGCCGTTGTAGGCGAAGCCGGGGTCGTTCCTGCCCATCAGCAGCGCCGCCAGCGTGCCCCCTGCCATGGCCATGAGCGAGTTCATGGCGACCAGGCCGTTCATCTTGTCCAGCGTCTGTGCGCTCATCACGTTGAAGCCGAACCAGCCCACCGTCAGGATCCATGCGCCCAGCGCCAGGAAGGGAATGTTCGACGGCGGGTGCGCGGCGACCGCGCCTTCCTTGCTGTAGCGGCCGCGGCGTGCGCCCAGCAGCAGCACCGCCGGCAGCGCGATCCAGCCGCCTACCGCGTGGACCACGATGGAGCCGGCGAAGTCATGGAACTCGGCGCCGAAGGTGGCGGCCAGCCAGGCCTGCACGCCGAAGTGCTGGTTCCAGGCGATGCCTTCGAAGAAGGGGTAGACCAGCCCCACCAGCACGGCGGTTGCCGCCAGCTGCGGGTTGAACTTGGAGCGCTCGGCGATGCCGCCCGAGATGATCGCCGGGATGGCGGCGGCGAAGGTCAACAGGAAGAAGAACTTCACCAGCTCGAAGCCGCTTCTCTGGGCCAGCGTCTCGGCGCCGGCGAAGAAGGACACGCCGTAGGCGACGTAGTAGCCGATGAAGAAGTAGACGATGGTCGAGACCGCGAAGTCGGCCAGGATTTTGACCAGGGCATTGACCTGGTTTTTCTTGCGCACGGTGCCCAGCTCAAGGAATGCGAAGCCGGCGTGCATGGCCAAAATCATGATGGCGCCCAGCAGGATGAACAGCGCGTCTGCGCCGTTTTTGTGATCTTCCACCTGAAAATCTCCCAAAAATTGTGCAACTCAAGAATCGAAAGCCCGGATTAAAGCAAGTTTCGTTCCATTTTGGTGAAAATTGTGCAGGTGTTTGATTTTAAAACCTTATTGCTGGAAGTTTCTTGCCGGGAAGATCGTGATTTGCACGAACTTCGTGCGAAACGGCCGGCTCGCCGGAGGGCGGGAGACTTTTTGGTGCGTCGATGGGATGGCCTGGAAATCTCCACAATCCATGAAAATCGTGGCAAGCACGGCCGGTTTCATCGAACGGTCACACCCGATTGCTAGATTGCAACGTCCTCATCCAGCCCACGGGAGTTGCCATGCCAGACCACAAGGATCCAGCTGATCGCGGCCGCCGCCGCTTCCTGCGCGACAGCGCCGTCGCCACCGCCGGGGCCGGCGCGTTGATTGCCGGCATGTCGCCGGCACAAGGGCAGTCCGCCGCCATCGTTACGTCGCAGCGATTGCGTCCGCAACTGCCGGCCGGCGTGATGAGCGGCGACGTTACCGGCGACTCGGCCATCGTCTGGAGCCGCGCCGACCGCAACGCGCGCATGCTGATCGAATATGCCGCCGATGAGAGTTTCGCCGACACCATCCGTCTCCAGGGACCGCTGGCGCTGGCGCGCAACGACTACACCGCGCGCATGGACCTGCGCGGCCTGCCCGCCGGCCGGCGCGTGTACTACCGCGTACGCTTCCAGGACCTGACGCATGAGTCGGCGCTGAGCGAGCCGGTGTCGGGCAGCCTGATGGTGCCGGCCGGCGCCCAGGAGGGCGCCGTCAGGGATGTCAGCTTTGCCTACTCCGGCGACGAGGCCGGCCAGGGTTGGGGCATCAACGAGGCCTGGGGCGGCTACCGCATCTATGAAAGCATGCGCCGTTTCCGTCCCGACTTCTTCATCCACTCGGGCGACCAGATCTACGCCGATGCTCCGATCCAGGCCGAGGTGAAGCTGGACGACGGCAGCCTGTGGCGCAACCTGGTCACCGAGGCCAAGTCGAAGGTGGCGCAGACGCTGGAAGATTACCGCGGCAATTTCGCCTACAACATGCTGGACGCCAACAAGCGCCGCTTCTGCGCGGAGGTGCCGTTCCTGGTGCAGTGGGACGATCATGAGGTGCGCAACAACTGGTATCCGGGGCAGGTGATCGGCAAGGAGGAGACGCGCTACGGCGAGCGCAGCCTGGATGTGCTGGCGGCGCGGGCGCGCCAGGCGATGTTCGAGCACAACCCTTTCCGCATCGACGGCGCCGATCCGCAGCGCGTCTACCGCGCCTTCAGGCACGGCCCCTTGCTGGAGGTGTTCATGCTGGACGAGCGCAGTTATCGGGGCGCCAACTCGGCCAATCGCCAGCAGGGCGGGCGCGGCGCCGATTTCCTCGGCCCGCAGCAGATGCGCTGGATCAAGCAGGCGCTGTTGCGTTCACGCTCGGTGTGGAAGGTGATCGCCAGCGACATGCCGATCTCCATCGTGGTGCCGGACCTCAACGCCGACGTGCCCAAGGGCACCTTCGAGGCCTGGGCCAACGCCGACAACGGCAAGCCGTCGGGGCGCGAGCTGGAGGTGGCCGAGCTGCTGCGCTTCATCAAGCGGCACGACATCAAGAACGTGGTGTGGGTGACGGCCGACGTGCACTACGCCTCGGCCACGCATTACGCGCCGGAGCGCGCGCAGTTCACCGATTTCAAGCCGTTCTGGGAATTCGTCGGCGGCCCGCTCAACGCCGGCACCTTCGGACCCGGCGAGATCGACCGGACCTTTGGGCCGGAGGTGCGCTTCGTCGGCATTCCGGCCGACATGAAGCAGAACCGCTCGCCGGCCGACCTGTTCCAGTTCTTCGGCATCGGAAAGATCGATGCGAAGACCCGGGCCCTGACGATGTCGCTGCACGACGTCGACGGCCGCGAGCTCTACAAGGTCGAGTTGCCGCCGGAGGCCTGATCAGCCGGGGCCGGCGAGCTTGCGCGAAATGTCGGCGCAGGTGTCCAGCAGGGGGCGGATGTAGGTCGCCTGCGCATCCTGCTGGCGCCGGAACAGCGGAATGCTGATGCTGATGCAGGCCGCCGGCACGCCGTCGGGGCCCATGATGGCGGCGCCGTAGCAGAAGATCTGCGCCTCGTTCTCTTCGCGGTCCTCGGCGTAACCGCGCCGTTGCGTGTCGCCGATCTCGGCGCGCAGCGCGGCCACATCGGTGATGGTGTGTTCGGTGAAGCGCTCCATGCGGATGGCGCCCATCAGGCGTTCACGCCGCTCCTCGTCCAGGCCGGCCAGGTAGGCCTTGCCGACCGAGCTTGAGTAAAGCGTCACGCGCGTGCCGATGCGCGAGGTCATGCGCACCGCCTGCGGGCTTTCCAGCTTCTCGATGTAGACCATGCCGGCGTCGCTGGGCAGGGCCAGGTGCACCGTCTCGCGGGTGGCGTCGCGCAGCGCGCGCAGGCTGTCGATGGCAGTGGCGCGGATGTCGCTGCGGTCCCAGGCGCGGCTGGCCAGGTTGATCAGGCGCGGGCCGACTTCGAACTGCCGGGTGCGCGGATTTTCCACTACCATGCCTTCGGCCATCAGCGCGGCCAGGATGCGGTAGACGGTGGGGCGCGGATAGCCCGACAGCGCGGCCAGCTGGGCGATGCTCAGCGGCGCGTCCTGGTCGGCGATCAGCTGCAGCACGGCCACGAACTTGGAGAAGGCGGCGGTGCCGGCGATCTTGGTCTGGTCTTCCGTGGCTTTGTCTTGTGCGGGCATGGAGGCGGCTGGGTTCGTTGCGGAGTCGTGGTTCGGCGGCAAATTATAGCGGAGCGCATTTGCCGCCCATGGGCGTTGCCATCATAAAAAAGCCCGCGCCGGCATGGAGGCGCAGGCGCGGGCAAATGGCATGCAAGGGTTACAGTGCCGCGGATCAGGCGACCAGGTAGCCGCCGTCCACCGGGACGATGGCGCCGGTCATGAAGGAGGCGGCCGGGGTGCACAGGAAGGCCACCACATTGCCGATGTCTTCGGGGGTGCCCCAGCGGCCCAGCGGGGTGCGTGCCAGGATCGGGCCGGAGCGCGCCGGGTCGTCCTGCAGGGCCTGGGTCAGCGGGGTGGCGATCCAGCCCGGGGCGACGGCGTTGACGCGGATGCCGTCGGCGGCATAGGCGATCGCCAGCGATTTGGTCAGCTGCGCCACGCCGCCCTTGCTGGCGCTGTAGCCCGGCACCAGGCCGCCGCCGAAGAAGCTCAGCATCGAGGCGGTATTGACGATGCACCCCTTGGACTGCTTCAGCAGCTCACGGGCGGCGGCGCATACGCGCATGGTGCCGGTCAGGTTGACTGCGATCACCTGCTCGAACACCTCGGTTTCCAGCTCGGCGCCGCGCTTGATGATGCCGGCGCAGTTGATCACGAAGTCGAGCTCGTCGATGCCGGCGATGGCACCGCGCACGCTCTCTTCCGAGGCCACGTTCATTTCCACCAGCGTCACGCCCGTGCCCTTGAATTCATCGGTGGCGAACGGCGGCAGCCCGGCGGCGATCACCTTGGCGCCCATGCCGGCCAGCTGGCGCGCGATGCCGCCGCCGATGCCTTGCGTGCCGCCGGTGACCAGCGCGGTCTTGCCCTTGAACAGATCGGGGGAGAAAGTCATGTCGTTTCCTTTACTTGAATGCGGGGGACTGGCTGGATGGCATCGCCGCCGTGGGCGGCGATGCCATCGGGTCAGGCTCCTGCGCATGCCGGGCGTGGGCCGCGGCATGCCGGCGCCGCATCAGGCGTGCGCGTCGATGGGTTTGTTGACCACGAACATGTAGACCAGTGCGGCGGCGAAGGCCACGGCCGCGCTGATCAGCAGCGCATTGACGAAGGAGTGGGTTTGATCCACCACCACGCCGGTGATCACCGGGGCCAGCGAGCCGCCCAGGTAGCCGCCGAAGTTCTGCATGCTGCCCAGCGACGCCACCAGGCGGCGCGGGATCGCCACCGAGACCAGCGCCCAGGCGCCGCCCGAAGCCATGTTCACGAAGGCCATGGCCAGCGAGATGTAGACGATCGCCATGGTGGTGCTCGGGGTGTAGGCGGCCGGGATGGTGAAGGCGCCGGCGCCGATCAGGCCCGCGCAGATCGGCCACTTGCGGCTGCGGATGGCAGGCATGCCGCGCTTCATCAGGCCGTCGGCGATGTAGCCCGAGGACAGCATGCCCAGCGTGCCGAAGATGTAGGGGATCACCACCACCCAGCCGGTGCGCGCGATCGAGAGATGGCGCTCATGCTCCAGGTAGGCCGGCAGCCAGGTCAGGTACAGCCAGACCATGTAGATCACGCCCATGAAGCCGAACAGCATGCCCCAGGTGGTGCGGTACTTGAACAGGCTCTTCCACTCGGACCAGGTCAGCTTGGCGTTGGCGTTCGGATCATTGTCGTTGTCGTCGGCCAGGTACAGGACTTCGGACGGCGTCAGCTCGACCTCGTTGCGGTTGCGGTAGAAGATGTACCAGCCCACCGACACGGCGATGCCCAGCAGGCCCATGATGACGAACATCATGCGCCAGCCGAAGGACAGCATCAGGATGGTCAGGATCGGCGGCGCCAGGGCCGGGCCGATGGTGGAGGAGGCCACGAAGATGCCGGTCGGGCCGCCGCGCTCGCGCATGGCGAACCACTCCGACACCACCTTGGCGCCGGCCGGGAACTGCGGCGCCTCGCCCAGGCCCAGGAACACGCGGGCCACCAGGAACTGCTGCAGCGAGTTGACGAAACCGCCCGCCAATTGCGCCACCGACCAGATGAACATGCCGGCGCCCAGCATCACGCGCGCGCCGAACTTGTCGAGCATGGCGCCGATGGGCAGTTGTGAGAAGGCGTAGGCCAGCGAGAAGGCCGACAGCAAGAGGCCCATCTGCGAGGCCGACAGGCCCAGCTCCTGGCTGACGGAATGGTTGGCGATGGACAGGGTGCTGCGGTCAAGGTAGTTGACGATGCCTGCCAGCATCAGGAACGTCAGGGCAATGACCTGGACGCGTTTGAGCCGGGGGCTCTTTTCCGGCCGGGCGGCCGGGTCTTTTTGAACTTCCATGAAATACGTCTCCAAAGTGAATGAGTAAGCCATTTGGTCGCTTCCTGCCCGACGCCGTCTTTGTCGCGGCGCTTGATGCGGAAAGCTATCTTGTTTGGAAGCGATGCTGTCGTCGCAGGCGTTGTGGATGCCGCCTGCGCGTCTGTGAGGGAATTTGCGTCCCGTCCGGCGCGGCGCTTACCCCCGTGGTATTTGCCGCGATCGCCCCTTGCCCGGATCATTCTCGCGGGCAGGCTGCGCGCAGCCTGCCCTTGTGTCGTCACGTCATTGCTTCAATACGTCGCGCGCCCGCCCGAGAGGTCGAACACGGCGCCGGTGTTGAAGGTGCAGGAGCCCGAGCATAGCCAGGCCACCATCTCCGCCACTTCGTCCACCGTGCCCAGACGGCCCATCGGACTCTTGTTGATCATGTTCTGCACGTGCGCCGGCGCCATCTGTTCCAGCAGCGAGGTCTTCACCGCCGCCGGCGCCAGGGCGTTGACCAGCACCCCGGCGTTGGCCAGTTCCTTGCCCAGCGACTTGGTCAGCGCCAGCACGCCGGCCTTGGCCGCGCTGTAGGCCGAGGCGTTGGGCGTGCCCTCCTTGCCGGCCAGCGAGGCGATGTTGACGATGCGGCCCGAGCCGGCGGCGCGCATGGCCGGCACCACGCTGCGGCAGGCGTGGAACACGCCCAGCAGGTTGACGTTGACGATGCGGTGCCACTCGGCCACGTCGTACTCGTCCAGCGGTACGGTGGAGCCGGCATAGCCGGCGTTGTTGACCAGGAAGTCGATGCGGCCGAAGTCGGCCACGAGCTGCCGCGCGGCGGCGTCGGTGGAGGCCGGGTCGGCGATGTCCACCTGGTACTGGCGGTACGGCGAGGCCGGATCGGCCTTCAGGTCCCAGCACGCCACCCGCGCGCCGGCGCGCGCCAGGCGCTCGCTGATGGCCGCGCCGATGCCGCCGTTGCCGCCGGTGACGACGGCCACGCAATCCTTGAAATCGTATTCGGCGTTGCGGTAGCCCATGCTCATCTCACGAACTGGTTGACGTAGTCGGCGCCCAGGCCGACCGCTTCGTAGTGCTTGCGGCACATTTCCAGCTTGGTGTAGACGTCCTCGTAGCCCTCGAACTTGCCCCAGGGATCGCAGTAGAACATCACGCCGGTGATGTGGAAGTAGGTGATCATTTCCTCGACGTCTTCCGGCACGTACAGGGTGTGCGTTTCGCCCGGCGGTTCGAACACGTAGCTGCCTTGCTCGGCGATCCACTTGTGCTCCAGGTAGCGCCACTTGCCCTTCAAGACCATGCCATGCACCGGCGCCGGATGGCGGTGGCGCGACAGCACGCCCGACTTGCGCACGCGCAGCAGGTTGGTCCAGTAGCCTTGCGACACGTTCAGGCACAGCGGGCGGAACCAGACGTTCTCGGCCTGCGGCACCCAGATGCGCTCATCCTCGGGGATCGCGGGGTTGACCACGATCTCCAGCGGGGCTTCCTTGGGATTGGGGTACTGGTACGGCATCAGCTTCGAATCGGCGGGCATGGTCGCGCTCATTGGGTTCTCCTCATGGGTTCAATTCGCAGGACTAATGTTCACTATATGGACATTTAGTCTGTAATGTGGTCACTTTGAGCGATCGCCAAACGTCTGTCAAGGCGGGATTTGCAGCCGGATCCAGCATGAAAACGAGCTGCACTTATTGACGGCCATCAAGCGCCGCCAGTTTTCATCCGGAAGACGGAGGGAGAAACGACATCCGGCACCGGTTATTAACGCGAGCCTGCGCTGCAGCCCGCCGACGAAAAGTGGCCGGGCGGCGACAAGCTTGCCGACCAATAGATTGGTAATACCAATTTATCGGAGGTCGAAGTGTAATCCAGTGCGGTGTGAAAACATCGCGCCGGAGCGATGAAAATTGCGCGTGCGCGCATTCATCCCAGCCGGCGGGAGCAAGGCGGCCGCAATGCGGCCGTGACGGGATCAGCCGTTCCAGTGCACCTGGCGGAAGGCCTCGGAGAGGAAGTCCAGCATGGCGCGCACCTTGGCCGGCAGGTGGGTGCGACTGGGATAGACCGCGTAGATGCCCAGTTCGGGCGAGCTGTAGTCGGTCAGGATGGGCACCAGCTGGCCGCTGCGCAGGTGCTGGTCGATCATGAAGGTGGGCTGGCGGGTGATGCCCACGCCGCCCAGCGCCGCCGCCACGCAGCTGTCGCCGTTGTTGACGTGCATGCGCGAATTCACCTTGACCGTGACCGGGCCCTCGGGGCCGGTAAACTGCCAGTCGTCCTTGCTGGCGTTGTAGCTGTAACTGATCGCCTGGTGCTGCGCCAGTTCATGCGGGTGCAGCGGCGTGCCGTGCTGTTCCAGGTAGGCCGGCGAGGCGCACACCTGCAGGTTGGTGGTGGTGAGCTTGCGGTGCACCAGCGTGGAGTCCGACAGGCGGGCGATGCGGATGGCCATGTCGAAGCCCTCGTCGATGATGTCGACGATGCGGTCCGACAGCGTGATGTCGAGCGCCACGCCCGGGTGGCGCTCCAGGAACATCGGCCACAGCGGCGCCAGGTGCAGCACGCCGAAGGTCTGCGGCGCGTTGATGCGCAGCAGGCCGGCAGGATTGGAGGCGCCGGCGGTCAGCAGGTCGTCGGCCTCTTCCAGGGCCGCTACGATTTGCTTGCAGCGCTCCAGGTAAAGCGTGCCGGCTTCGGTCAGCGACAGCCGGCGCGTGGTCCGCTGCATCAGGCGCGACCCCAGGCGCGCCTCCAGTTCAAGCACGGTGCGCGACACCGCAGCCTTGGAGATGCCGAGCGCGTCGGCGGCCTTGACGAAGCTGCCCAGGTCGGCCACCGCCACGAAGCATTCGATTTCCCGCAGTTTGTTCAAATTCCCTGTCCCCGCAATCCTGGAAATGGCGCCGCGCGAGCGCCGTTCCCGGGTTGGTGGGGACGAGTGGCTCAGGCGGCCGCCGGTAGTTGTGCCAGCAGTCTGGAGGCCGAGCCGAAGGCGAAGGCATCCATGCGCAGGCTATGATACGTCGAACCGCTGTCGAGGTGCACGAACTGCGTCCAATCGTCGGCCGCGCCCATGGCGAAGAACAGCGTGAGCAGGTGTTCGTCGCTGGGATGGGTGCGCACGGCGTGCGGCGCGGTGGTGCGGTAACCGAACAGTCCCTCGAGGTCGCCGGCGCGCATGCGGTCGAGGAACCAGTGCAGGAACTCGGCGGTATGCGGCGGTTCTTCCGCATCCGGATCGTTGCGGCGCAGTTCGCGCAGGTTGTGCGTGAAGCTGCCGGAGCCGACCAGCAGGATGCCCTCCTGCGCCAGCGGCGCCAGCAACCGGCCGACGCGGAAGTGGTAGTCGGGCGGCATGTGGGATTGCAGCGAGAGCTGGATCACCGGCACGTCGGCTTGCGGATAGAGATAGCGCATCGGCACCCAGGTGCCGTGGTCCAGGCCCCAACTGCCGTCGGCGCCGGCTTCCACGCCGCCGTCGCGCAGCAGGCGCGCCACGTGCTCGGCCAGGGCCGGCGCGCCGGGCGCGGGATAGTCGAGCTGGTAGAGCGCCTGCGGGAAGCCGCCGAAGTCATGGATCACCGGCGGCTTCAACTGGTTGCCCACGCGCGCGGTCACGGTTTCCCAATGCGGTGAGACGACTACGATGGCGCGCGGTTTGGGCAGTGCGACGCCGATGTCGGCGAGCAGCGGGCCGGTGCGGCCGGGTTCTACGGCCAGCATGGGCGAGCCGTGCGAGACGAACAGCGAGGGCAGGTGGTTGGTATCGGTCATGGCGGTGCTCCGAAGGCTGCGGCGCCAGGTGCGCCTTGCAGCATGCATCAAACTGAAATCATTAAAACATCAGGTGGCCCGGCGCGCTGGTCAGTTGCGCGCTTCGCGCTTGAGGGCATAGGCGCCGTCGCCCAGCAGGAACAACGCGACCAGGCCGACGATCCACAGCGCCAGGTATTCCCAGCCGCCGTGCGGATTGGTGAAGAAGAAACCGGCCGGGCCGTGCACCAGCACGATCGCGCCCAGCAGGTCCAGCGCCAGCGGAATGGCCAGCCAGCGGCCGTAGTAGCCCAGCACCAGCGCGATGCCGCCGACCACTTCCAGCAGCATCACCGGATAGGCCAGCCAGCCCGGCACGCCCAGCGAGGCGAAGAAGCCGGCGGCGCCGGCGGGTGTGAAGACGAAGATCTTCAGGGCCGCGTGGGCCAGGAAGAAGATGCCCATGGTCACGCGCAGCAGGAGGGCGGCGTAGTCGGCTTTGGTGTTGACGGTAACGGTAGTCATGTTTTCCCCGGATGAGTGTCGATCGGATGGCGTTGCCGGTCGGCGTCATGGCGCCGCCGGTGTCCTTTGACGACACTCTAGGGAAAGATGGGCGCCGGATAAACCGGCGCCGGCGGGATGGATCGTCCATGCTGCGTTGACAATCCGGCCCGCAGGCGCGCTCAGTCCTCGCCGTCGCGCGGCTGCGGCTTGGCCTCTTCGCGGCGGTTGTAGCCGGCCACCATGTCGAAGCGGAACAGGCGGCACTCCAGAGCGCCGTTGAAGAACGGCGTCTTGCGCGACTCCTTCAGGCGCATCAGCTTGGGCAGGCCCAGGTCGGCCGAGAACAGGAACACGCTCCAGCCGGCGAAGCGCTGCTTGAGGGTGGTGGAGAAGGCGCTGAAGAATTGTATGAACAGTTCCTCGGTGGGCAGGGCGCGGTCGCCGCGCACGCCGATACGTTCGCCATAGGGCGGGTTGGACAGCATGATGCCGACCAGCGGCCGGCCGTCGGCGCCGACCGGCGGCTTCACTTCCTGGGCCTCGATCTGCTTCAGCGGGATCTCGAACTGGATGCCGGCGCGGCGCAGGTTCTCGCGCGTGAGTTCGACCATGTCGCCCGAGATGTCGCTGCCGAACAGCGTCGGCGTGGTCGGCAGCGCATTGGGCTTGAAATCGCCCTTGATGGACAGCCAGGCCTCGGCGTTGAAGTTGCTGAATTTCTCGAAGGCGAAGCGGCGCCGCGCGCCCGGCGGCACGCCGGCCACCATTTGCGCGGCCTCGGCCAGGATGGTGCCGGAGCCGCACATCGGGTCGAACAGCGGCACGCCCGGCTTCCAGCCGGAGGTGCGCAGGAGGCCCGCGGCCAGGTTCTCGCGCAGCGGCGCGTCGCCGGTCTCTTCGCGCCAGCCGCGCTTGAACAGCGCCTCGCCGGAGGTGTCGAGGTAGACGGTGTAGTTGTGCGCGTCGACGAAGCCGGCGATGCGCATGTCGGGCGTCTTGGTGTTGACCGAGGGGCGCAGCTTCATCAGGTCGAGGAAGCGGTCGCAGATCGCGTCCTTGATCTTCAGGGTGGTGAATTCCAGGCTGCGCAGGGGCGACTTCACCGCGGTCATGTCGACGCGGATGGTGTGGTTGACCTTGAACCAGTCTTCCCAGGGCTGCGCCAGCGTCAGGTCATAGATGTCGTTTTCGGTCTTGTAGGCGCCGTGCGCCATGCGCAGCAGCACGCGGCTGGCGATGCGCGAATGCAGGTTCAGCTGGTAGGCCGCCAGGAGCGTGCCCGAGCAGTGCACGCCGCCCGGCACCTGGTTATGCACCTTGAGCGCGGCGGCCGGGCCGGCGTGGCCGGCGATCTCGTTGAGCTCTTCGGCCAGGGCGGCTTCCAGGCCGCGCGGGCAGGGGCAGAAGTAGGAGTAACTGGTTTGGAACGATTGCATGGGAGTACCTTTTGTCCGTAGTGAAACTGCTGTTGTCAAAAATGCAGACGCCGGGCCGCGGATGCGCGGCCCGGCGTCATTTTACCGCGCCAGACCTCAGGATCCGGCGAATGCGCGCTCGACGAAGTCCAGCCGGTCCTGGCCCCAGTAGCCTTCGCCCTGGTAGACGAACCACGGCGCGCCGAACACGCTGGCGGCGTTGGCTTCATCGGTGAAACGGTCGAACTCGGCCTGGGCGCTGGCGGTCTCGGAGGACTTCAGGAGCGCCGCGCCGTCGTGCTCCAGCGCGTTGGCGATCGCCACCAGGGTGTCGTTGTCGGCGATGTTCTTCTGGTCTTCCCACACGCCGCGCATCACCGCGCCGGCCAGCCTGAGCGCGGCGGCGGTGCCGTGCGCCAGCTGGCAGGCGATGATCATGCGCGCCGCGGTGTCGCTGTTGACCGGGAAATAGGTCGGCTGCAGGATCATCGGCTTGCCCAGGAACTCGCTCCAGCGCGCCAGCTCCTTCAAGCGGTAGGCCTGGCGCTGCGGCGCGCGCTTGGCCAGCGGCAGGCCGCCGGAGACGCCGAAGACCTTGGACAGGTCGAAGGGCTTGGGCAGGATCTGCACCTGGTATTTTTCGGCGAGCGCGACGAAACGGTCGTGGCCCAGGTAGGCGAACGGCGAATGCGGCGCGAAGAAGTATTCACAGACTTTGCTCATGACCGGCTCCGGATGGCTGATGAGAGTGGATGGTGTACGACCTGAAACCGAAACGACTTGATGCATGTATTCAGAACGGCTTGACCACGACCAGGATCACGATGGCCAGCAGCAGCAGCACCGGTACCTCGTTGAACCAGCGGAACCAGACGTGGCTGCGGGTATTCTTGCCCAGCTCGAACTTCTTGAGCAGCGAGCCGCAGGCATGGTGGTAGCCGATCACCAGCACCACCAGGAACAACTTGGCGTGCAGCCAGCCGTTGCCCGGACCCTTCCAGAACTGCCAGGTCACCGCCAGCAGCCAGGCGCCCAGCCCGAGCGCGGCCAGCGCGGTCATGCCGGTGAAACGGTACAGCCGGCGCGCCATGCCCAGCAGGCGCTCGCGCGCCACCAGTTCGGTTTCCTGCGCCAGGTTGACGTAGATGCGCGGCAGGTAGAACAGGCCGGCGAACCACGCGGCGATGAAGACGATGTGCAGGGCTTTGATCCAGAGCATGACGTTCCTTGACGATGGCGATGGGTGGGACACGCGGCGCCCGCCGTTGCCGAGGGGCATGATGGCGGCGCCGTGTGTCTGCCTGAAGACCTTACTGCGGGTGCTGCTTACTGGCGCACTTGCCCCTGGCCCAATACGACGTACTTGAGCGAGGTCAGGCCTTCCAGGCCGACCGGGCCGCGCGCGTGCAGCTTGTCGTTGGAGATGCCGATCTCGGCCCCCAGGCCGTATTCGAAACCGTCGGCGAAGCGCGTCGAGGCGTTGACCATCACCGAGGCCGAATCCACCTCGCGCAGGAAGCGCATGGCGCGCGTGTAGTCCTCGGTGACGATGCTGTCGGTGTGCTGCGAGGAGTGCGTGTTGATGTGCTCGATCGCTTCCTCGATGTCGGCCACCACCTTCACCGCCAGGATCGGCGCCAGGTATTCGGTGTCCCAGTCTTCGGCCACGGCGGCCTTGAGCAGCGGATAGCCGGCCAGGATCTCGGCGGCCTCGGCGTCGCAGCGCAGCTCCACGTCCTTGACGCGGTACAGCTCGGAGAGCGGCGGCAGGATGGCGGCGGCGACGCCGCGCGCCACCAGCAGGGTTTCCATGGTGTTGCAGGTGCCGTAGCGGTGGCACTTGGCGTTGAACGCCACGTCCAATGCCTTGCGCGCATCCGCCTTGTCGTCGATGTAGACATGGCAGATGCCGTCCAGGTGCTTGATCATCGGCACCTTGGCCTCCTTGATCAGGCGCTCGATCAGGCCCTTGCCGCCGCGCGGCACGATGACGTCGACGTATTCCTGCATCGTGATCAGCGCGCCCACCGCGGCGCGGTCGGTGGTCTCGACCACCTGCACCGCCTCTGTGGGCAGGCCGGCCCCGGCCAGGCCTTCCCTGACCAGCTTCGCCAGCGCCTGGTTGCAATGGATCGCCTCCGAGCCGCCGCGCAGGATGGTGGCGTTGCCGCTCTTGATGCACAGGCCGGCGGCGTCCACCGTCACGTTCGGGCGGGCCTCATAGATGATGCCGATCACGCCCAGCGGCACGCGCATCTGGCCGACCTGGATGCCGGTGGGGCGGTATTTCATGTTGCTGATCTCGCCGATCGGGTCGGGCAGGGCGGCGATCTGTTCCAGGCCTTCGGCCATGGTGGCGATGGCCTTGTCCGACAGCGTCAGGCGGTCCAGCATGGCCTCGGCCAGGCCGTTGGCGCGCGCCGCGTCCAGGTCCTTCGCATTGGCCGCGCGCAGCGCATCGGCGTCGCGCCGGATGGCGGCGGCGATCAGCAGCAGGGCCTGGTTCTTGGCGGCGGTGTCGGCGCGGGCCATGGCGCGCGATGCCGCGCGCGCCTGCTTGCCGATGCCGTTCATGTAGAGCTCGATGTTGTCCATGATGTCGTTTCTTTCCCGTTCATCGGCAGGGCGCTCGCGGCGGCGCTGCCGGCAAATCCTGTTGTCGATGTGATCGGCCTCAGCGGCCGCGCGCCAGCTTGAGGCCCAGCTGCGACAGCGCATCCCAGGGATCGCCGGCGAAGGCCTTGGCGCGCAGGCCCTTGACCATGCGGTCGATCAGCGCGGCCTCGCGCAGCGCGTTCTGCAGGGCCGGCAGGCTGATGCGGCGCAGCGCCGGCTCCATCAGCTTTTCGCGCGGTCCCCAGATGCGGTATTCCTTGAGCAGCGAGCCGACCGGCTTGCCCTGCGCCATGCCGGACTTGAGCTTGAGCAGCGTACGGATCTCCTCGGTCACCGCCCACAGCACCAGCGGCAGCGCCTCGCCTTCACCCTTCAGGCCTTCCATCATGCGCGTCAGGCGCGCGACGTCGCCGGAGAGCATGGCTTCGTTGAGCTTGAAGACGTCGTAGCGGGCCACGTTGAGCACCGCATCCTGCACCTGCTCGAAGGACAGCTTGCCGGACGGGTAGAGCAGGGCCAGCTTCTGGATCTCCTGGTGCGCCGCCAGCAGGTTGCCCTCCACGCGGTCGGCGATGAAATCCAGGCAAGGGCGGTCGGCGCTCTGCTGCTGGGCGGCCAGGCGGTTGCCGATCCAGCCTGGCAACTGGGCGCGCTCCACCAGCGGGATGTCGATGTAGACCGCCGCCTGCTGCAGCGCGCCGACCCAGGCCGCCTTCTGCGTGGCCCAGTCCAGCTTGGGCAGGGTGATGATGGTCAGGTTGTCCGGGCTCAAGCTGGCGGCGTAGTCCTGCAGCGCCGCGCCGCCATCCTTGCCGGGCTTGCCGGTGGGGATGCGCAGCTCGATCAGCTTCTTGTCGCCGAACAGCGATTGCGACTGGTTGGCCGCCAGCAGCTCGCCCCACTTGAAGCTGCGCTCGACCACCAGCACCTCGCGCTCGGTATAGCCGTTGGCGCGCGCGGCGCGACGGATCTTGTCGGCGGCTTCCAGCGCCAGCAGGTGCTCGTCGCTGGCGATCACGTACAACGGGGCAAGGTTCTTGCCGAGATGCGCGTCGAGGGCGTCGTGCCGCAGTTGCATGGTGTCGGCGCGCCGTTCAGTCGTTGCCGTCGGTGGCGGACTTTTCGGTCGCCAGGGCCGACTTCGAGGCCGACAGGCGGCGCAGGATCTGTTGCACCAGGTCGGACTGCATGTCGCGGTACAGCAGCGCTTCTTCGGATTGCTTGGCCAGCGCCTGGTTTTCGTCGTAGGTGATCACGCGGCGCAGGGTGATGGCGGTGGGCGGGATGATCACCGCGCCCTTGGCGTCGCTCACCGAGAAGGTGAAGTACTGGAACAGCGCGTACTCGCGCACCCGGCCGTTGGTGTTGAGCGTGAGCACCTGGTTGCCGCGGGTATCGTTGAGCACCTTGAGGTTGGCCTCGGCGCCGTCGCGGTCATCCACCACCTGGGCGCCGCTGGCGGCGAGGTTGCGCTTGAGCTCGACGCCCACCGGCGAGTTGGGGGCGAAGTCCATGTAGATGGTCTTGAACGGCAGGTCGGCCGCGCCGCGCAGGTGGAAGCCGCAGGCCGCCAGCGTCAGGCAGGCGGCCAGCATCGCCAGCCATTGCAGCGCGCGTTTGCTATGTCGGAAGGAGTGCATGGATATCCGTCGTTTGGGTTGAGCGTCAGACCACGATGTTGACCAGCTTGCCGGGCACCACGATCACCTTCTTGGGTTCACCGGTCAGGAATTTCTTGACGTCCTCGTTGGCCAGGGCGGCAGCCTCGATGGCGGCGCGGTCGGCCTCCTTCGGCACGGTCACGTCGCCGCGCAGCTTGCCGTTGACCTGCACCATCAGCTTGATCTCGCTTTGTTCCAGCGCGGCGGCGTCGACCTGCGGCCACTCGGCGTCGAGGATGTCGCCGAAGGCCTTGGCGTAGCCCAGTTCCTGCCACAGCACGTGGGTGATGTGCGGCGCCACCGGGTTGAGCACGCGCAGGAACACCGAGAAGCCTTCGGCGATCACGGCGTTGGCCGCCGCGCCGTCTTCCAGCTTGGCGCCTTCCAGCGTGTTGAGCATCTTCATGCAGGCCGAGACCACGGTGTTGTACTGGATGCGCTTGAAGTCGTGGTCGGCCTGCTGCAGCACCTTGTAGACCTCGCGGCGCAGTTCCTTCTGCTTGTCGTCCAGCGCGCCGGCGTCGAGCTTGCCGGCCGCGGCGATGCGGGCCGCGTTGTTGTGGCCGAAGGCCCAGACGCGGCGCAGGAAGCGGTTGGCGCCTTCCACGCCGGCGCCCGACCATTCCAGCGTCTGCTCCGGCGGCGAGGCGAACATGGTGAACAGGCGCGCGGTGTCGGCGCCGTACTGGTCGATCTGGGCCTGCGGGTCGATGCCGTTGTTCTTGGACTTCGACATCTTCTCGGTGCCGCCGATTTCCACCGGCTGGCCGTCGGACTTGAGCAGCGCCGAGACCGGCCGGCCCTTGTCGTCGAACGACAGCTCGACGTCCTCGGGGTTGATCCAGGTCTTCTTGCCGGACGCGTCTTCGCGGAAGTAGGTTTCGTTCAACACCATGCCCTGGGTGAGCAGGTTGGTGAAGGGCTCGTCGAACTTGACCAGGCCGAAGTCGCGCATGACCTTGGTCCAGAAGCGCGCGTACAGCAGGTGCAGCACGGCGTGCTCGATGCCGCCGATGTACTGGTCCATCGGCATCCAGTAGTCGTTGCGGCTGTCGACCATTGCCTTGTCGCTGCCCGGCGAGGTGTAGCGCATGTAGTACCAGGACGAGTCCACGAAGGTGTCCATGGTGTCGGTTTCGCGGCGGGCCGGCTTGCCGCAGCTGGGGCAATCGACCTTCAGGAACTGCTCGTGCTTGTTGAGCGGGTTGCCGCTGCCGTCCGGCACGCAGTCTTCCGGCAGCACCACCGGCAGGTCCTTTTCGGGCACCGGCACGTCGCCGCAATCCGGGCAGTGGATGATGGGGATCGGGGTGCCCCAGTAGCGCTGGCGCGAGATGCCCCAGTCGCGCAGGCGGAAGGTCACCTTCTTCTCGCCGACGCCCTTGGCGGCCAGGTCCGCAGCCACCGCGTCCACGGCGGCCTGGTAGTTCAGGCCGTCGTACTTGCCCGAGGCGATGGTCTTGCCGGCTTCCTTGTCGCCGTACCATTCTTCCCAGGCGTCGGTGGAGTAGGTCTTGCCTTCCAGCGCGATGACCTGCTTGATCGGCAGGCTGTATTTCTTGGCGAAGGCGAAGTCGCGCTCGTCGTGCGCCGGCACGCCCATCACGGCGCCGTCGCCGTAGGTGATCAGCACGTAGTTGCCGACCCAGACCTCGACCTTGTCGCCGGTCAGCGGATGGGTGACGTAGAGGCCGGTGGGCATGCCCTTCTTTTCCATCGTCGCCATGTCGGCTTCGATCACGCTGCCTTGCTTGCATTCGGCGATGAAGGCTTGCAGCGCGGGATTGTCCTGCGCCGCCAGCGTGGCCAGCGCGTGCTCCGGCGCCACGGCGCAGAAGGTCACGCCCATGATGGTGTCGGCGCGGGTGGTGAAGACGTACAGCTTGCCGTCGTTGACCGGGACGCCGTCGTCGCCCTTGATGTCATGCGGGAAGGCGAAGCGCACGCCGGTGGACTTGCCGATCCAGTTGGCCTGCATCAGGCGCACGCGCTCGGGCCAGCCGGGCAGCTTGGTCTCGACGTGTTCCAGCAGCTCGTCGGCGTAGTCGGTGATCTTGGCGTAGTACATCGGGATCTCGCGCTTTTCGATCAGCGCGCCCGAGCGCCAGCCGCGGCCGTCGATGACCTGCTCGTTGGCCAGCACGGTCTGGTCGATCGGATCCCAGTTCACGGTGCCGGTCTTCTTGTAGATGACGCCTTTCTCCAGCATCTTCAGGAACATCCACTGGTTCCACTTGTAGTACTCGGGACGGCAGGCGGTCATCTCGCGCGACCAGTCGATGGCCAGGCCCATCGACTGCATCTGCTTCTTCATGTAGTCGATGTTGGAGTAGGTCCACTGCGCCGGCGGCACGCCGTTGGCCATGGCCGCGTTCTCTGCCGGCATGCCGAAGGCATCCCAGCCCATCGGCATCAATACGTTGTAGCCGCTCATGCGCAGGTAGCGGTACATCACGTCGTTGATGGTGTAGTTGCGCACGTGGCCCATGTGCAGCTTGCCGGACGGGTAGGGCAGCATCGAGCAGGCGTAGAACTTCTTCTTGTCGCGGCCTTCCTTGTCGCGGGCGTTCTCGACGGTCTTGTAGGCGTCGATGGCGTTCCAATGCTGTTGTGCGGACTGTTCTACTTCGGCTGGGCTGTATTTATCTTGCATGACGTGAGAAGCGGTAATAAACGGTGGGACGCGATGGAATGCGGTTGGAATTCGAAACCCTGCATTATACCGGCTCGTTCCCCCGGGCGACGCAGTCCGGCGGCGATGCCGGGGCGCGGATGTAAAGACCGCCCGCCCGACGCGCGGCGCGCTTGCCTGGCGGCAATGTGCCGACTCCCGCCGGTGTTGCCGGGCGGACAAGCGCGCGAAGGTCATCAGGCCGTCATATTGGACAGGCACGATGTAATCGTTTTCATCTTCCTCGGGCGATTTCCGTGCGACCTTCCATCAAGCAAGTGGCCAACCTGGCCGGCGTGTCCATCGCCACCGTCTCGCGCCTGCTGAACAAACCGGGATCGGTCAGCGCGGAGACCGCCGAGAAGATCCATCGCAGCATCGAGCAGCTGGGCTTCCGGCCCAACTTCACCGGCCGCAACCTGCGCGCGGGCAATTCGCGCACCGTGGGCGTGGTGGTGCCGACGCTGTCCAACACGGTCTTTGCGCAATGCCTGCAGGGCATCGAACTGGCCGCGCGCGAGCTGGACTACTCGGTCATGTTCACCACCACCGAATACCTGCCGCAGGACGAGTCGGCCGCAGTCGAGCTGCTGCTGGGCCACCGCGTCGACGGCGTGATCCTGACGGTGGCCGACGCCGGCGCCAACGCCACGCTGGATTTGCTTGAGCGCGAGAAGATTCCCTTCGTGCTGACCTACAACCAATTGGCGCCGGCGGCCGAGGGCCAGGCCCAGTCGCGGGCCTCGGTTTCGGTCGACAACCGCGCCGCCGCCTGCGACGCGGTGGCGCACCTGATCCGGCTCGGCCACCGCCGCATCCAGATGCTGTCGGGCCGCTTCAATGCCTCCGACCGCGCGATCCAGCGCTACTACGGCTATCTCGACGCCATGCAGGCGGCCGGCCTGGCGCCGCTGCCGGCGATCGAGGCCGAGCATCACACGCTGACCGCGGCCGCCGACTACCAGCAAATGATGGCCGATCCGGCCCTGCGCCCGACCGCCCTGTTTTGTTCCAACGACCTGCTGGCCATGAGCGCCATGCGCGACCTGCGCGCGCTGGGCCTGCGCGTGCCGCGCGACATCTCGGTGATGGGCTTCGACGGCATCCCCGTGGGTGCGCTGATGGAGCCGGTGCTGGCCAGCGTGGTGCAACCCTCCGAGCAGATCGGCGACGTCGCCCTGCGCACGCTGGTGGCCGCCATCGAGCGCGGCGCCGCCGCCGCGGCCGCGGGCGGGGCGCCGGTTGCCGCCACGCGCCAGGTCTTGCCGCACACGGTGCGGGAGGGCGGCTCGGCCGCCGCGCCGGGCCAGCCGTGATGATCGTGTAGTGCTTTTATCCCAGTTGTTTTTCACCGTGTTTTTGTCATTCACCCTCAAT
Source organism: Herbaspirillum sp. WKF16 (assembly GCF_028993615.1). Classification (NCBI taxonomy): domain Bacteria; kingdom Pseudomonadati; phylum Pseudomonadota; class Betaproteobacteria; order Burkholderiales; family Oxalobacteraceae; genus Herbaspirillum; species Herbaspirillum sp. WKF16. Next base: position 687,359 of record NZ_CP118632.1, read on the forward strand.
GGAAAGGATCCGACATGTTCCTGAAACGTGTTGTTCAAACCGCCGCCGGCGCCTTGCTGCTGACCGCATCCATCGCCGCTTCCGCGCAGACCGCGATCTGCTACAACTGTCCGCCGGAGTGGGCCGACTGGGCCGCCCAGATCAAGGCGATCAAGGACAAGACCGGCGTCACCGTGCCGCCCGACAACAAGAACAGCGGCCAGGCGCTGGCGCAGCTGACGGCCGAGAAGGCCAGCCCGGTGGCGGACTTCACCTACCTGGGCGTGTCCTTCGGCATCGAGGCGAAGGGCAAGGACCTGGTCGCGCCGTACAAGCCGGCCAACTGGAACGACATTCCCAACGGCCTGAAGGATCCGGACGGCTACTGGTTCACCATCCACTCCGGCACCATGGGCATCATGGTCAACGTCGACGCCTTGAAGGGCAAGCCGGTGCCGAAGTCCTGGGCCGACCTGCAAAAGCCTGAATACAAGGGCCTGATCGGCTACCTCGACCCGGCTTCGGCCTTCGTCGGCTACGTCGGCGCGGTCGCCATCAACCAGGCGCTGGGCGGCTCGCTGGACGACTTCTCGCCGGCCATCGCCTACTTCAAGAACCTGCAAAAGAACCAGCCCATCGTTCCCAAGCAGACCTCGTATGCGCGCCTGATCTCGGGCGAGATCCCCATCCTGCTGGGCTATGACTTCGACGCCTACCGCGCCAAGTACAAGGACCACGCCAATGTCGCCTTCGTGATCCCCAGCGAAGGCACCGTGACCGTGCCCTACGTGGTGTCGCTGGTGAAGAACGCGCCGCACCAGGCCGATGCCAGGAAGGTGCTGGACTTCCTGTTGTCCGACCAGGGCCAGGCCATCTGGGCCAACGCCTACCTGCGCCCGGTGCGCGCCTCGGCCATGTCCAAGGAAGCCGAGTCGCGCTTCCTGCCGGCCGCCGAGTACGCCCGCGCCAAGTCGGTGGACTATGGCAAGATGGCTGAAGCCCAGCGCAAGTTCGGCGAGCGTTACCTGGCGGAAGTGCGCTGATGCAACTTGCAGGACAGACCATGAACACCGTGCTCCCAACGTCCACCGCCGGCAAGCCGGCCGCAAGCGGCCGCCCGCGCACCCGTCCGGACCATGTCTGGCTGTGGTTCGCGGCGCCCGGCCTGAGCATCTTCTGCGCCTTCTGGCTGCTGCCGATGGCGCGCCTGCTGGGCGTGGGCGCATCGGGCCCTGACGGCGCGGCGGCGTACCTGGCGGTGCTCACCAACCGCCATTACTTCACCAGCCTGGTGTCGACGCTGGCGCTGTCGGCCGCGGTGACCCTGGCCACGCTGGCGATCTCGGTGTTCGTGGGCCTGTTCCTGCAGCGCAACCGTTTTGCCGGCCAGTCGCTGCTGCTGGCCATGCTGACCTTCCCGCTGGCCTTCCCCGGCGTGGTGGTCGGCTTCATGGTGATCATGCTGGCCGGCCGCCAGGGATTGATCGGCGCTTTCACCGGCTGGCTGTTCGGCGACTCGCTGGTGTTCGCCTATTCGCTGCCGGGGCTGTTCCTGGGTTACCTGTATTTCTCGATCCCGCGCGTGATCCTGACCGTGGTGGCCGCCGCCGAAAAGCTCGACCCCTCGCTGGAAGAGGCGGCCCGCTCCCTGGGCGCCAGGCCGCGCCAGATACTGGCGCACGTGGTGCTGCCGGCGCTGTCGCCGGCGCTGGTCTCGTCGGGCGCTATCTGCTTCGCCACCAGCGTCGGCGCCTTCGGCACCGCCTTCACGCTGGCGGCCAACATCGACGTGCTGCCCATGACGATCTATAACGAATTCACCGGCTACGCCAACTTCGCCACCGCCGCCTCGCTGTCCATCGTGCTGGGCGCGATCACCTGGCTGGTGCTGGCGCTGGCGCGTTCGCTGAGCGGCAGCGGCGTGGCCGCAGCGGCATAAGGAGCGGCGATGAAACGCAATATCCGCTTCTACGCGCAACTGGGCTTCACGCTCCTGGTCTGCGCCTTCCTGGTGGTGCCGGTGCTGCTGTCCATGCTGGCCGGCGTGACCGAGAACTTCTTCGTCGGCCTCTCCAGCGGGCTGACGCTGCGCTGGGTGGCGCAGGTGTGGGAGATGTACCAGCCCACCATCTGGCGCTCGGTCGCCATCGCGCTGGCCTGCCTGGCCGTGACGGTTGTCGTCGGCGTGCCGCTGGCCTACATGCTGGCGCGCTACAAGGGCGGCAAGAGCTTCCTGGCGCGCGCCATCGAGGAACTGCTGATGATGCCGGTCGCCGTGCCCGGCCTGGCCACGGCGCTGGCGCTGATCATGGCCTACGGCCAGTACCGCCAGTTCCGCGCCAGCATCGCCTTCATCCTGGTCGGGCATGTGCTGTTCACGCTGCCCTTCATGGTGCGCCCGGTGCTGGCGGTGATGCAGTCCTCGCAGCTGGCCCAGCTGGAAGAGGCCGCGGCCAGCCTCGGCGCCGGCATGATGCGGCGCTTCTTCGGCATCGTCATCCCCAACGTCGCCTCCGGCATCCTGGCCGGCGCGCTGATGGTGGTCACGTTGTCGATCGGCGAATTCAACATCACCTGGATGTTGCATACGCCGCTGACCCAGACCCTGCCGGTGGGCCTGGCCGACGCCTACGCCTCGATGCGGCTGGAGGTCGGTTCGGCCTATACCTTGATTTTCTTTTTCATGATCATCCCGCTGTTGATCGGCATGCAGTGGGTGACCCAGGCGACACGCAAGAGAGTTAGTTTATGAAGCAAGCTGTTTCGATACGATTGACGCAATGCGCCAAGTCCTTTGCCAACGGTACGCGCGCGCTGCAGCCGCTCGACCTTGAGATCCGCGCCGGCGAGACGCTGGTGCTGCTGGGCCCTTCCGGCTGCGGCAAGACCACCACGCTGCGCATGATCGCCGGGCTGGAGTTCCCCGACGAAGGCGGCCGCGTGCAGTTCGGCGAGGAGGACGTCACCGGCCTGCCGATCGAGAAGCGCGGCGTCGGCATGGTGTTCCAGAACTACGCGCTGTTCCCCAACATGACGGTGGGCGAGAACATCGCCTACGGCATGAAGATCCGCGGCATCCCGGCCGAAGAGCGCGCCGAGCGCGTCGAACGCCTGTTGGGGATGGTGCATCTGCAAGGCCTGTCGCACCGTCGCGTGGACCAGCTCTCGGGCGGCCAGAAGCAGCGCGTGGCGCTGGCCCGCGCGCTGGCGGTGGAACCCAAGGTGCTGTTGCTGGACGAGCCGCTGACCGCGCTCGACGCCAAGCTGCGCGAAGCCGTGCGCAGCGACCTGAACCAACTGCTGCGCAAGCTCGGCATCACCGCCGTCTACGTCACCCACGACCAGGGCGAAGCGATGGCGCTGGGCGACCGCATCGTGGTCATGGAACGCGGCAAGATCTCGCAGATCGGCAGCCCGCAGGACATCTACTATTGCCCGGCCAACGCCTTCGTGGCCGAGTTCATCGGCGCCATGAACCGCGTCGAGGGCATCGCTTCGGGCGGGCGCCTGCGGCTGCCCGCCGGTAGCCTGCCGTTGCCGGACGACGCGGCCGAAGGCCAGCCGGCAACCGCCATGTTCCGGCCCGAGGACGTGCAGGTGCTGGAGCCCGAGGATGCCGCCGGCGACACGCTGCGCGGCGCCATCGTCAATACCTTTTTCATGGGCGACCGCACCCGCTTCGAGATCGACATCGGCGCACAGCGCGCGCTGGTCGCCGAGACCAGCCGGCGCGGCGTGTGGCAGCCGGGGCAGCGCGTGGCGCTGTCGGTGCCGGCCTCGGCGCTGGTGAAGGTGCCGGCCGCGCCGGGCAAGGAGGCAGCATGATACTGGGACAGATTTCCGACCTGCACATCAAGACCGACGGCAAGAAGTCCTACCGCGTGGTGGATACGGCGGAGAGCCTGCGGCGCTGCGTGGCGCAGGTCAATGCCTTGAAGCAGCGGCCGGACGTGGTGGTGTTCACCGGCGACCTGGTCGATTTCGGCAAGCCGTCGGAGTATGAATTCTTGCGCCGCCTGCTGGCGCCGCTGGCCATGCCTTACTACCTGCTGCCGGGCAACCACGACGAGCGCGCCGCGCTGCGCGCGGCCTTTCCCGACCATGCCTACCTGCAGCAAGGCGGCGATCGCATCGAGTATGTGATCGAGGATCATGCCGTTCGCATCGTCGCGTTGGATACGGTGATCCCGCGTTCCAGCAAGGGGGCGTTGTCGCCTGCCAGCCTGCGCTGGCTTGACGATGTGCTGGCGGCCGAACCCGATCGGCCCACCGTGATCGCGATGCACCACCCGCCGTTCACCACCGGGATCGGGCATATGGACGAGATCGGGCTGGCGCGTTCCGACGTGCAGGCGCTGGAGGCGGTGGTGCGCAAGCATCCGCAGGTCGAGCGCGTGCTGTGCGGGCATTTGCATCGCTCCATCCAGCGCCGCTTTGGCGGGACGCTGGCGTCCACTTGCCCGGGCGTATCGCATCAGGTGGTGCTGGATCTGGATCCCGCCGCGCCGTCCTGCTTCGTGATGGAGCCGCCGGGGTTCCAGTTGCATTGGTGGGATGAGGCCTCGCGGGGTTTGGTCAGCCATACGGCTTCCATCGGCGAGTTTGAGGGGCCTTATCCGTTCTACGATGGGGATGAGCTGATCGACTGAGTGAGTTCTTCCGGGACGGGCAGCCTGGCCTTGCCGCTTGATCAGGCTCGGCTGCGCAATCGCAACCGATGCGTCGGCGCGCTATTTCATTTAGTCCGTCGTCCCCGCGGAAGCGGGGACCCAGCGGCGCTCGTTGCACATTACCCAACCCCCCGTCAGCGCAGGGCCGAGCTTATTTCCAGATCAGCTCGATCATCGGCGCTTCTTCGTAATCCTCGCAGCGGTCGTTGATCGCCGTGCAGCAGAATTCCACATCTTCCACCAGGTCCGGCAGGCGCTTGTGCAGCTCGGCGCTGCCGCTGATCTCGATGCGCAGCATTTCCTTGGGCTTGAGCCTGAACCTGGTCATGCCGTCCTCATCGCGCAGGTAGGACAGGCAGTCGACCCAGGCATCCATGTTGCGGCCATAGAAATCCGGGAAGCCGAAGGCTTGCGCCGATTCGGTGTGGAAGCTGTCCCAGTCGGTGATGCGGTCGCCCGCGAGTTGTACGGTTGCCATGATTGCGTATGCCTACTGTGTCGCCGGGGCGCCTTGCGCCGCGCCGGGTTTGGGATCGGTGACGAAGCCCAGCTTGGTCAGGCCCGCGCCCTGGGCGGCGGACATGACTTCGGCGATGGCTTCGTAGCGGGTGGATTTGTCGGCGCGCAGCTGCATTTCCGGTTGCGGCTTCCTGGCCGCGGCGGCGGCCAGGCGCGCGTCCATGTCGGCGGCGCTGACCGGCTGGTCGTTCCAGTACAGCTTGCCGGCGGCGTCGATGCCGACCGTGACGGTCTCGGGCTTTTCGGGCGCCGGCTGCGACTTGGCGGTGGGCAGGTCGAGCTTGAGCGCGTGCGTGAACATCGGCGCCGAGATGATGAAGATGACCAGCAGCACCAGCATCACATCCACCATGGGCGTGACGTTGATGTCGGCCATCGGCGCCGAGTTCTGGTTGTCGTTGAAGCCGCCGAAACTCATGGCTGCCTCCGGTCGCCGCCGACGCGCTCGCCGGTGGTGAGATAGGCGTGCAAGTCGTGCGCGAAGCCGTCCAGCTCGGCCAGCACCACGCGGTTGATGCGGGTGAAGGCGTTGTAGGCCAGCACGGCGGGGATCGCCACCACCAGGCCCAGCGCGGTCATGATCAGCGCTTCGCCCACCGGGCCGGCGACCTTGTCGATCTGCACCGTGCCGCTGGCCGAGACCGCCGCCAGCGCGTGATAGATGCCCCAGACGGTGCCGAACAGGCCGACGAAGGGCGCGGTCGAGCCGACCGACGCCAGGAGCGTCAGGCCGCGTTCCAGGCGCGCCGAGACGCGGTTGATCTCGCGCCGTAGCGTGCGCGTGATCAGTTCGTCGGGCGCGGTGGCGGCGTTGAGCGAGGGCGCGGCCTGCTGGCGGTTGAAGATGCCGGCCGCCTCGGAGGCGCGTTCGGCCATGGGGGTGTAGATCAGTTCGCTGTCGACGCCTTGCATGGCGGCCACGGCGTCGCCCAGCGAGGGCGCCTGCCAGAACTGCTCCAGCGCGTTGCTGCTGCGGCGGATGCGCCACGCGGCCCAGGCCTTGGAGAGGATGTAGAACCAACTGGCGATCGACATCATCAGCAGCAGGTAGGCCACGGTATGGGAGACGGCATCGCCTTGCGCCCAGTAGTGGGCAAAGCCTACGTTGGATTCCATGTTGTCATTCTTTCGGGAAAAATCGCCCGGCCGGGCGGAGGGGTAAGCGCCTGGTGCTTGGAGCGGTGGGCCGCAAAAAAATTCGCTGCCGGACCTGGGCGGGTGCGGCAGCGAATCGCATGGCGGGTTCGTGGGGCCTGGACTTAGCGCAAGCCCAGCACGTCCTGCATGTCGTACAGGCCGGCCTGCTTGCCGCCCAGGAAGCGCGCGGCGCGCAGGCTGCCCATGGCGTAGGCGACGCGGCTGGACGACTTGTGCGAGATCTCGATGCGCTCGCCGATGCCGGCGAACAGCACGGTGTGGTCGCCGATGATGTCGCCGCCGCGCACGGTGGCAAAGCCGATCGAGGAAGGATCGCGTTCGCCGGTCACGCCTTCGCGCGCATAGACGGCGACGTCGTCGAGCTTCTGGCCGAGCGCGCCGGCGATCACCTCGCCCATCTTCAGCGCGGTGCCGGAGGGAGCGTCGACCTTGAAGCGGTGGTGCGCTTCGATGATCTCGATATCGTAGCCCTGGGCGAAATTCTTGGCCGCCATTTCCAGCAGCTTGAGGGTCACGTTCACGCCCACGCTCATGTTGGGCGCGGCCATGATGGCGGTCTTTTGGGCGGCTGCGGCGATGGCGTCCTTGCCCGGCTGTTCGAAGCCGGTGGTGCCGATCACCACTTTCACGCCGTGCGCGGCGCAGTACTCGATGTGCTTCAGGGTGCCTTCGGGGCGGGTGAAATCGATCAGCACGTCGACGCCGGCCAGGCCCCTGGCAAGGTCGGATTCGATCGTCACGCCGGTGGGCTTGCCCAGGAAGGCGCCGGGATCGGTGCCGACGGCGGCCGAGCCGGGGGCGTCCAGTGCGCCGGCCAGCTTCAGGTCGTCGGCGTTGAGGATGGCTTCGATCAGCATGCGGCCCATGCGCCCGGAGGCGCCGGCTACCGCGACGTTCAATACGGTCATAGGAATCTCGGGATTACCGGTTGGCGGAGGACGGCGCCGACGGCGAGGCCGGCTTGATGTTGGTGTCCGACAGCGCCGGCTTGGCGCCCACCTTGGAATTGGTGATCAGGGTCAGGTATTCGCTCTCGGTGGGCAGGTCCTGGCCGCCTTCTACGTGCTCCAGCAGGTCGTCCTTGAAGAATACCGAGACGCGGCTGGTCATGAGCTCGCCGCTGCCCTTGTGCAGGCGGAAGTCGTAGTCCCAGCGGTTGGAGTGGAAGATGTCGTTGAGCAGCGGCGTTCCCAGCACGAAGCGGACCTGGTCGCGCGTCAGGCCCGGGCGCAGCTGGGCGACCATTTCCTTGGAGACGAAGTTGCCTTGCTGGATGTCGATGCGATAGGGCTTGAAGAAGCCCAGCACGCCGCTGCTCTTGCCGGAGACCTTCACGCCCGCGTTGTCGGCGTCGGCGGTCTTCTCCGGCGCCTTGGTGGAGGAGCAGCCGGCCAGCACAACGGCGAGGGCCGCGCACAGGACGGCGGCGGCAGGTTGGTAACGAGACTTCATTCGGGAGAGCATTCGCATAAAGATTTCAACCGGGTTGAGCCATGGGCCTAAAACACTATATGATAAGCCAGATAACCGGGAATTTACTGAACCATGCCTAATAATCCATCCGAACTGAAAGCCAGCGGCCTCAAGGCCACCCTGCCGCGGCTGAAGATCCTCGAGATCTTCCAGAACACCTCCGTGCGCCACCTCAGCGCCGAAGACGTCTACAAACAGTTGCTGTCCGACAATCTGGACGTCGGCCTGGCAACCGTCTACCGCGTGCTGACCCAGTTCGAGCAGGCCGGCCTGCTGCAGCGTAATCACTTCGAGACCGGCAAGGCCGTGTTCGAGCTCAACGAAGGCTCGCACCACGATCACCTGGTCTGCTTGGACTGCGGCAAGGTCGAGGAATTCTTCGACGCCGAGATCGAAAAGCGCCAGCTCAAGATCGCCCAGGAGCATGGTTTCGAAATCGCCGACCACGCGCTGGCGCTGTACGGTCATTGCAAGAATTGCAAGAAGCTGAAGAAGTGATGTGAAGATGACGGCGGCCTTTGCCGCCATCACCACAACGAATTTTTGCCCGGCTTTACAGCGGCAAGAAAATGAAAAAGCCACGTGAGCGCACGTGGCTTTTCTTTTTTGCGGCGGGCGCCGCGACCTTGGCTCAGTGCTGGCTCAGCGCGCTGGAGAGCAGCTTGGCGGTGATGTCGACGATGGGAATCACGCGCTCGTAGGCCATGCGGGTCGGCCCGATCACGCCCAGCGTGCCGACGATGCGGCCGTTGACTTCATAGGGCGCGGTGACGATGCTCATGTCGTCCATCGGCACCAGCTGTGATTCGCCGCCGATGAAGATCTGCACGCCGGTGGCCTTGCTGGACACGTCCAGCAGCTGCAGCAGGCCGGTCTTTTGTTCGAACATGTCGAACAGGCGGCGCAGCGAATTCATATTGGACGACAGGTCGGTGACCGACAGCAGGTTGCGTTCGCCGGAGATGACCACGTTGTTGTCGGCGTCTTCGCTCATGGCGTCGCTGCCGGCCTCGACGGCGGCCTGCATCAGCACGGTCATGTCGTCGCGCAGCTGGCGCAGCTCGCTCTGCAGGCGCAGGCGCACCTGCTCGAAGGACTGGCCGGCGTAATGCTGGTTGATGTAGTTGGCGGCCTGGGTCAGCTGGCTGGGCGTGTAGTCGACCTCGGTGAGCAGCATGCGGTTTTGCACATCGCCGCCATGGTCGACGATCACCAGCAGGATGCGCTTTTCCGACAGGCGCAGGAACTCGATCTGCTGGAACGCCGACTCGCGCTTGGGCGTGAGCACCACGCCGGCGAACTGCGACAGCGAGGACAGCACCTGGGCGGCGTTGGTGATGATCTTTTGCGGCGAGGAATTTTGCAGGCGGTTTTGCAGGCGGCTTTCCAGCGCGCTCTCGTCGATCGCCTCCACCGTCAGCAGGGTGTCGACGAACATCCGATAGCCGCGCGGCGTCGGCACGCGGCCGGCCGAGGTGTGCGGGCTGGCGACGAAGCCCATCTCCTCGAGATCGGCCATGATGTTGCGGATGGTGGCCGGCGACAGTTCCAGGCCGGACAGCTTCGACAGCGCGCGCGAACCCACCGGCTGGCCGTCGGCGATGTACCGTTCGACCAGCGCCTTCAAGAGTGTGCGGGCGCGGTTATCGAGTTGCATGAGCCATATTCTAACGAGTTATCGGGCGAAGCGGCCGTTATTCGCCGCCGCTCAGGTTTGAGCGGCCTGCGCGTCCAGCCAGTCGGCCAGTTCGTGCAGGTCGCGGCAGACGGCGTCGGGCACGATGCCCTGCGGCAGGACGCGCCCGAAGCGGTTCATCCAGACCGCGCGCAGGCCGGCCTGCTGGGCGCCTTGCACGTCGAGCTGCAGGTCGTCGCCGACATACACGGTCTCGGCCGGCGCCACGCCCAGCGCATCGCAGGCGGCGTGGAAGATGGCGGCGTCGGGCTTGGCGCGGCCGAAGCGGTGGGCGGCGATGGAAACGCCGAAATGGGCGGCCAGGCCGATCCGCTCAAGGTCGGCGAAGCCATTGGACACCGAGCCCAGTGTCAGCGTGCGCTTGAGCTTTTGCAGCGCCGGTTCGACGTCGGCGAACAGGTCCACGGTGCTGCGCGCCTCGGAAAACAGCGCCATCGCCTCATCCACCCGCGCCACGTCCTCGCCATGCTCGGCGAACACCTCGGTCAGCGCGGCATGGCGCAGCTTCCACAGGTCGATGCGGTAGAGCGGGTCGCTCTGCATCAGCGCCATACGGCGCTCGCGCAGGGTGGCGGCGGTGTGCGCGGCGGCCACACGCGGCGCGTTGGCGCGCAGCCATTCGTAGAGCAGGCCTTCGGCGCGCACCAGCACCGGTTCGATCGCCCAGAGCGTATCGTCGAGGTCGAACAGCACGGCCCTGATGGCGGCGCGGGAGGCGGCCGGCGACGTCGGGGAGGAGGGGGCGGTGGCAGGTGGTTTCATTACAAAGTCATCTCAAATTATGGTCTAATCCGCAGCATGTGGCCCATCAAATTACCCGTCCAGGCAGCCGTCCCCAAAACCGTCGCGATCGTCGGCAAGTTCCAGGCCGTCGGCATCGCGCAGATCCTGTCGGAGATCGCCGTGTTCCTCGAATCGCACGGCCATACCGTGGTGTTCGAAGCGGAGACTGCGGACAACGTCGCGCTGCAGGGATATGACAGCATGACGCCGGAGCAGATCGGCACGCATGCCGACGTCGCCATCGTGGTCGGCGGCGACGGCACCATGCTGGGCATCGCGCGCCAGCTCGCGCCCTACAACGTGCCGCTGATCGGCATCAACCAGGGACGGCTGGGCTTCATTACCGACATCTCTCAGGATCGCATGATACCGGCTCTGGGCGATATGCTGGACGGCAAGGTCGAGGCCGAGTCGCGTTCGCTGCTGGAAGCGCGGGTCTACCGCGAGGGCGCGGAGATCTTCCGCGCGCTGGCATTGAACGACGTTGTGGTGGCGCGCGGCGCCACTTCCGGCATGGTCGAGCTGCGCGTCGAGGTCGACGGCCGCTTCATGTACAACCAGCGCTCGGACGGCCTGATCGTGGCCACGCCCACCGGTTCCACCGCGTATTCGCTGTCGGCCGGCGGCCCCATCCTGCATCCCAGCCTGCATGGCATCGTGCTGGTGCCGATCTCGCCGCACGCGCTGTCGAACCGCCCCATCACGGTATCGGACTCGTGCGAGATCGTGATCCAGGTGGTGGCCGGCCGCGAGGTCAGCGCCAACTTCGACATGCAGTCGCTGACCAGCGTGCTGCACGGTGACCGCATCGTGATCCGCCGCTCGGCGCACAAGATCACCTTCCTCCATCCCGAGGGATGGAGCTATTTCGACACCCTGCGGCAGAAGCTGCACTGGAATGAATATCCCTCCATCGAGGGCAGACTACAATAAGCGGCGGCGTCATCCGGGCGTCACGATGACGCCCGACACTGGCAGTTCGCTCACAATACACTCCAAGACCACCATGCTGCGTACCCTTACGATCCGCGACTTTGTGATTGTCGATGCCATCGAGCTCGAATTCGCCCGCGGGTTTTCCGTCTTCACCGGTGAAACCGGCGCCGGCAAGTCCATCCTGATCGATGCGCTGGCGCTTGCCCTGGGCGGCCGCGGCGACGCCAGCGTGGTGCGCGAGGGCGCCGCCAAGGCCGACATCACGGCCGATTTCGCCGCCACCCCCGAGGTGCAGGCGTGGCTGGACGAACACGAATTCGCCGACGAGGAAGGCGGCGTGCTGCTGCGCCGGGTGATCGACAACGCCGGGCGCTCCAAGGCCTACGTCAACGGCATCGCCGCCACCGCCGGCCAGTTGCGCGAGCTGGGCGAGATGCTGGTCGACATCCACGGCCAGCATGCGCACCAGTCGCTGATGAAGCTGGATGCCCAGCGCCAGTTGCTGGACAGCCAGGCCGGCTTGCTGGAGCAGGCGCGCGAGGTCGCCGCCGCCCATAAGACCTGGCGCGCGCTGGCCAGGCAGCGCGAGGAATTCGAACAGAACGCGCGCAACGTGCTGCTGGAGCGCGAGCGCCTGGAGTGGCAGGTGGCCGAGCTGGAAAAGCTGGCCGTCAAGCCCGGCGAGTGGGCCGAGATCAGCGCCGAGCACAGCCGCCTGTCGCACGCGGCCGCGCTGATCGGCGGCGCCCAGGAGGCGCTGGCGGCGATCTCCGAATCCGAGTCGCCGATCCTCTCGCAGCTGTCCGCCATCGCCCAGAAGCTGGGCAAGCTGGTCGACGTGGATGTCGCCTTGAAGCCGGTGCTCGATGCGCTGGAGCCGGCGCAGATCCAGCTGCAGGAGGCGGTGTACGCGCTCAATGATTACCTGGGCCGGGTCGAGCTCGATCCGGCGCGCCTGCAGGCGGTGGAAGAGCGGCTCGACGCGGTGCACTCGGCCGCGCGCCGGTTCCATGTGCCGGCGGACGACCTGCCGCAGGAGTTCATCTCGTTGTCCGAACAGCTGCAGCAGCTGGCCGACGCCAGCGACCTCGACGCGATGCGCGCGCAGGAAGACAAGCTCAAGTCGGCCTATCTCGGCCAGGCGCAAAAGCTTTCCAAGGCGCGTGCCAAGGCCGCCGCCGCGCTGGGCGAGGCGGTGACGGCGGCAATGCAGGACCTGTCGATGGCCGGCGGCCGTTTCTCGATCGCCCTGAACGACTGCGAACCCGCGGCCTATGGCCTGGAGCAGGTCGAGTTCCTGGTGGCCGGTCACGCCGGCGTGGCGCCGCGACCGCTGGCCAAGGTCGCCTCCGGCGGCGAACTGGCGCGCATCTCGCTGGCCATCTCGGTGATTGCCTCGGCCGCCACCAGCACCCCCACGCTGATCTTCGATGAGGTCGACAGCGGCATCGGCGGCGCCGTGGCCGAAGTGGTCGGCCGCCTGTTGAAGCGCCTGGGGCAGGAGCGCCAGGTGCTGTGCGTGACCCACTTGCCGCAGGTGGCCAGCCAGGCCAACCAGCACTTCCAGGTCAGCAAGAAAAACGAGGCCGGCCGCACGCTGTCGCAGATCGACGGCCTCGACGCCAAGGCGCGCGTGGAAGAGATCGCGCGCATGCTGGGCGGCCTGGAAATCACCGCTACCACCCGCAAGCACGCGCGCGAGCTGCTGGCTTCATGAGAACCTGATACCGATGGCCTTCCGCACAGAACCCAGCCATATCCATGGCAGCACGCCGTCCAGCGCGGTGGTGCTGGTCAACCTCGGCACCCCGGACGCGCCCGATGCGCGCGCCGTGCGGCGCTACCTGAAACAATTCCTGTCCGATTCGCGGGTGGTGGAAATACCGCGCGCGGTCTGGTGGTTCATCCTCCACGGCATCATCCTGCCGTTCCGCTCCTCGAAGTCGGCCGAGAAGTACGCCAGCATCTGGAGCGAGCAGGGTTCGCCGCTGAAGGTGCATACCGAACGCCAGGCTGCCGCGCTGGGCGCGCAGCTGCATGCGCGCGGCCATCACCAGCTGCGGGTGGTCTACGCGATGCGCTACGGCAGCCCGGCCCTGCCCGAGGTGCTGGACCAACTCAAGGCGCAGGGCTGCACCCGCATCCTGGTGCTGCCGGCCTATCCGCAGTATTCGGGCACCACCACCGCCTCGATCTTCGACTCGGTGTTCGAGCACTACCGCCGCGTGCGCAACGTGCCCGAGCTGCGCATGATCCGCGATTACCACGACCACGACGGCTACATCCAGGCGTTGTGCCGCTCGGTGCTCGACCATTGGGCGCTTAACGGCCGGCCGGACAAGCTGGTGATGAGCTTCCACGGCGTGCCCAGGCGCACGCTGCTGCTGGGCGATCCTTACCACTGCGAATGCCATCGCACCGCGCACCTCCTGGCCGAGGCCCTGGGCCTGGCGCCGGAGCAGTACTTGGTCACCTTCCAGTCGCGCTTCGGCAAGGCCGAATGGCTGCAGCCCTATACCGCGCCGACGCTGCAGGAGCTGGCGCGCCAGGGTGTGCGGCGGGTCGATGTGATGTGCCCGGGCTTCACCAGCGACTGCCTGGAAACGCTGGAAGAAATCGCCATGGAAGCCAAGGCCGAGTTCCTGCACGCGGGCGGCGAGGCCTTTCATTTCATCCCCTGCCTTAACGAGGCTCCGGACTGGATCGACGGCATGGTCGACATCGTCGAGCAGCACCTGGCCGGCTGGCCGACCATGAGCAATGCCGCCGCCCGCGAGGACGCTGCGCGGCAGGCGGCGATCGCCGCGCAGCGCGCCGCCGCGATGGGTGCGCCGGGCTGAGGCTCGGCTTTTCCCTTCTTCCTTTCTCCTGACGCCCGGATTCGGCGGAAAGCCGCCTGCGGCCTGCTAGAATAGCGGGCTACCCGGTTGCGCGCGGGCAATGCGCCGCTTGCCGGAACGACAAGACGCGGCATGCTCTTCGACAAAAGAAGAAGGGGAGGGGCTGGCGGAAGGCGGGCGGCGTCGGCGGGAAATCAGCCGCGCAGCCGCGCAGCCGCGCGACAGGACTACAGTGCGTACAGGCCGACCAGGTGAGAATAGCTGATCCAGGCGGTAGCCAGGAGGCTGTAGGCGGCGACCAGGATGGTGGCCGCGATCAGTGGCAGTTTCATGGTGTCACCCCATTTGGCGGAAGGAACGGGGCCCGGAGGTCCAGACCGGGCTGTGCCGTATCCAGTTCGCGCTGAGCGCAAACAGGCTCAGGCTTGAATTCATAGTAGAACAAGCGCGTATCAACTTGACGATGGGCTCGGCAAATCGTTTTGGGAGGCGCCGGCAGTTTTCAGGTTGCAGCAGGAGAAACAGGCAAAAACCGGGCAAAAGCGCGGTGAAAGCCCTTGAAAAACCAAGGGTATGCCTTATTTGAGCGGCATTGCCGCGCAGGTGTGCCGGGAAAGGTCGCGACACCGGCGCCCGAGTCGTACATAACTGATTGATTTGTTGGAGGTAATTCAGGAATGCAAGATATGGAAAAACAGGAAGCGCAGAACGAGCAACAGGCCGCGCAAGCCGCCGCTGCTGCTGCCGGCACTGCCGCCGACGCCCCGGCTGACGCCGCCCAGGCGGCTCCCGCCGAGCCGACCCTGGCCGACAAGCTGGCCGCCGCCGAAGCCAAGGCTGCCGAGCTGCAGGACGCCTTCCTGCGCGCCCGCGCCGAAGGCGAGAACATCCGCCGCCGCGCCCAGGACGATATCGCCAAGGCCCACAAGTTCGCCATCGAAGGCTTCGCCGAATCGCTGCTGGCCGTCAAGGACAGCCTGGAAATGGCCCTGAAGATCGAAAACGCCTCGCTGGAATCCCTGAAGGAAGGCGTCGACATGACCTTGAAGCAACTGTCCTCGGCCTTCGAGAAGAACAAACTGCAGGAAGTCAGCCCCCAGGCCGGCGAAAAGCTCGACCCGATGAAGCACCAGGCCGTCTCGGCCGTGCCCGCCGAGCAGGACGCCAATACCGTGGTGGCCGTATTGCAGAAGGGCTACATGATTTCCGACCGTCTGCTGCGCCCGGCGCTGGTGACGGTGGCCCAGGGAAAGTAAGCGGACCGGCGCCTGAGAAAAAAAGGCATGGAAATTGCTTTTCGGCGTGGCTCAGGCGCTTGAAAGTCCGGCTTTCCTCCACATATTAAAACCATTAAAAACTACTGTAGCCCGGCATCCAGGGCTGAAAGAACGAAGGAAAAATCATGGGAAAAATCATCGGTATTGACCTGGGCACCACCAACTCTTGCGTTTCCGTCATGGAAGGCAATGTGCCCAAGGTGATCGAAAACTCGGAAGGCGCGCGCACCACGCCGTCCATCATCGCTTACCAGGAAGACGGCGAGATCCTCGTCGGCGCGCCCGCCAAGCGCCAGGCCGTCACCAACCCGCGCAACACCATCTACGCGTCCAAGCGCCTGATCGGCCGCAAGTTCCAGGAAAAGGAAGTGCAGAAGGACATCAACCTGATGCCCTACGAGATCGTGGCCGCCGACAACGGCGACGCCTGGATCGGCGTGCGCGACAAGAAGCTGGCGCCGCCGCAGATTTCGGCTGAAGTGCTGCGCAAGATGAAGAAGACCGCCGAAGACTACCTCGGCGAAGAAGTCACCGAAGCCGTGATCACCGTGCCGGCCTACTTCAACGACGCGCAGCGCCAGGCCACCAAGGACGCCGGCCGCATCGCCGGCCTGGACGTCAAGCGCATCATCAACGAGCCGACCGCGGCCGCGCTGGCCTTCGGCCTGGACAAGGCCGAAAAGGGCGACCGCAAGATCGCCGTGTATGACCTCGGCGGCGGCACCTTCGACGTCTCCATCATCGAGATCGCCGACGTCGACGGCGAAAAGCAGTTCGAAGTGCTGTCCACCAACGGCGACACCTTCCTGGGTGGCGAAGACTTCGACCAGCGCCTGATCGACTACATCATCGAAGAGTTCAAGAAGATCAACGGCCTGGACCTGTCCAAGGACGCCATCGCCCTGCAGCGCATCAAGGCATCGGCAGAGCGCGCCAAGATCGAGCTGTCGTCCTCGCAGCAGACCGAAATCAACGAGCCGTACATCGCCATGGCCAATGGCGCGCCGGTTCACCTGAACCTGAAGATCACCCGCGCCAAGCTGGAGTCGCTGGTGGAAGAGCTGATCGCCAAGACCATCGAGCCTTGCCGCACCGCCATCAAGGATGCCGGCGTCAAGGTTTCCGAGATCGACGACGTGATCCTGGTCGGCGGCATGACCCGCATGCCCAAGGTCATCGAGAAGGTGAAGGAGTTCTTCGGCAAGGATCCGCGCCGCGACGTCAACCCGGATGAAGCCGTCGCCGTGGGCGCCGCGATCCAGGGTTCGGTGCTCTCGGGCGACCGCAAGGACGTGCTGCTGCTGGACGTGACCCCGCTGTCGCTGGGCATCGAGACCATGGGCGGCGTCATGACCAAGATGATCAAGAAGAACACCACCATCCCGACCAAGTTCAGCCAGGTGTTCTCGACCGCCGACGACAACCAGCCGGCCGTGACCATCAAGGTCTACCAGGGTGAACGCGAGATGGCCGCCGGCAACAAGGGCCTGGGCGAATTCAACCTGGAAGGCATCCCGCCGGCGCCGCGCGGCACCCCGCAGATCGAGGTGACCTTCGACATCGACGCCAACGGCATCCTGCACGTGGGCGCCAAGGACAAGGCCACCGGCAAGGAAAACAAGATCACCATCAAGGCGAACTCGGGCCTGAACGAAGACGAGATCGAAAAGATGGTGCGCGACGCCGAGGCCAACGCCGAGGAAGACAAGAAGCTGCGCGAGCTGGCCGAGAGCCGCAACCAGGGCGACGCCCTGGTGCACTCGACCCGCAAGGCCTTGGGCGAATACGGCGACAAGCTGGCCGCCGGCGAGAAGGAAGTCATCGAAGCCGCCATCAAGGAGCTGGAAGACGTCCTGAAGGCTGACGACAAGGCCGCCATCGACGCCAAGACCGCCGCGCTGGGCACTGCCGCGCAAAAGCTGGGCGAGAAGATGTATGCCGACCAGCAGGCGCAAGCCGCGGCCGGCGGCGCCGCCGGTGCGGCGGGCGCCGGCGCCGCTGAAGGCGCGGCCGGCCACGGCCAGCCCAAGGACGACAACGTCGTCGATGCGGACTTCAAGGAAGTGAAGTAATCCGAGCCTGATCGCAAGATCTGGCCTCGCGCCCGGGGCGAAACCGGCATGGGAAACCGTGCCGGTTTCGCGGCCCGGGCGGATTTTTGAGATGCATCACTCCGGCCGGCGCGGCAGTACTGCGTGGCCGGATACGCCGAGTCCTGCAGCCAAAAGCTGAACTCGGCTTTTTCACATTGTTGGCTTGCGGCAGCGCCGCCGGATGAGGCGAGGCTTCGCGGCACGCGACGCAGCACAATAACAAGGTGGTTAGAGAACATGGCAAAACGCGATTTTTACGAAATTCTCGGCCTGGCGAAAAACGCCACCGACGATGAAATCAAGAAGGCTTATCGCAAACTGGCGATGAAGTACCATCCTGACCGCAATCCCGACAGCAAGGGCGCGGAAGAGAAGTTCAAGGAGGTCAAGGAAGCCTACGAGATGCTGTCCGATCCGCAGAAGCGCGAGGCCTACGACCGCTACGGCCATGCCGGCGTCGATCCCAACATGGGCGCGGGCGGCGGCGCCGGCGCGGGCGGCTTCGCCGATGCCTTCGGCGACATCTTCGGCGACATCTTCGGCGGTGGCGGCGGTGGCCGCGGCCGCAGCTCGGGCCCGCAGGTGTACCGCGGCGCCGACCTGCGCTACAACCTGGAAATCACGCTGGAGCAGGCCGCCCACGGCTTCGACACCACCATCCGCGTGCCGTCCTGGGACGAGTGCGATACCTGCCACGGCAACGGCGCCAAGCCGGGCACCACGCCGGTGACCTGCGCCACCTGCGGCGGTCACGGCCAGGTGCGCATGCAGCAAGGCTTCTTCAGCATCCAGCAGACCTGCCCCAAGTGCCACGGCAGCGGCAAGGTGATTCCCGAGCCGTGCCCGACCTGCGCCGGCGCCGGCCGCATCAAGCGCAACAAGACGCTGGAAGTGAAGATTCCGGAAGGTATCGACGACGGCATGCGCATCCGCTCCTCCGGCAACGGCGAGCCGGGCGTCAACGGCGGCCCGCCGGGCGACCTGTACGTGGAAATCCACATCAAGCCGCACGACGTGTTCCAGCGCGACGGCGACGACCTGCATTGCGAAATGCCGATTTCCTTCGCCAAGGCTGCCCTGGGCGGCGAGATCGAAGCGCCCACGCTCAACGGCAAGGCCTCGTTCTCGATTCCCGAAGGCACCCAGTCGGGCAAGACCTTCCGCCTGCGCGGCAAGGGCATCAAGGGCGTGCGCTCGGGCTTCCCGGGCGACCTGTTCTGCCACGTGGTGGTCGAGACCCCGGTCAAGCTGACCGAGCGCCAGAAGGAACTGCTGCGCGAGTTCGAGCAGCTGACCACCGAAGGCGGCGCCAAGCACAGCCCGCAGACCAAGACCTGGAAGGACAAGGTCAAGGAATTCTTCGAGTAAGCAGTCCATGACCGGCGGCCGCGAGGCCGGCCGGTTTTTCTTGTGCATTTTTCTATACAATGCACACGCGGCGATGCGCCGGCGCCGGGATCCCCGGGGCGGCGCGGCATCAGACCATGCAGACCATGATGCGCCGTGGCAACGCCGAAAGACCCGCGCCCCAAGGGGCCGGATAGCAGCGTCGCGCAGGGGCCGCATTTGCGGGCGCGCGACACCGGCAGCAACACCGCGATCGTCCACAAGATCGCGGAGGCCGCAAGCCGCATGTCTTTCGCTCATCCAACCTCATGCACATGTTGTGCGACGCGCCCGGCGCGTGGCGCGAGCGTGTGCCTGAACAACCAGATCTTGCCGACCATGACAACACCAAGCCCACAAGACATGATCCAGGAACAGCTGCTCAAGGGTAACCGCCGCTGGGCCTCCGAAATCACCGCACGCGATCCGGACTTCTTCACCAAGCTCGGCGCCCAGCGCTCTCCCGAATACATGTGGATCGGCTGCTCCGACAACCGCGTCCCCGCCAACGACCTGCTGGGCCTGCTGCCGGGCGAGCTGTTCGTCCACCGCAACATCGCCAACGTGGTGGTGCATACCGACCTGAACTGCCTGTCGGTGCTGCAGTTCGCCGTCGACGTGCTGAAGGTCAAGCACGTCATCATCTGCGGCCACTACGGCTGCGCGGGTGTGGCCGCGGCGCTGACCAAGCGTCGCGTCGGCCTGGCCGACAACTGGCTGCAGCACGTGCAGGACGTGCACGAGAAGCACGCTCACTGCTTCCATGACGGCATGACCCACACCGAGCAGCACGACCGCCTGTGCGAACTGAACGTGCTGGAGCAGATGGCCAACATCTGCCGCACCACCATCGTCACCGACGCCTGGGAGCGCGGCCAGGAGCTGTCCTTCTATGGCCTGGTCTACGGCGTGCACGACGGCCTGCTGCGCAACCTGACCAAGTCCATCGGCAACGCCGAGGAATGCCAGACGCACCTGGCCGAAGCGCTGGTGCGCTACGACGACGTGCGCGGCTGATTGCGGCCGGCGCGGCCAAGAAAAAAGCCCGGCGCATGCCGGGCTTTTTTTATCCGCGCATCGTCCATGCGATGCGCGGCGCCTTCAGAAGCAATGTTCCTGCGCCGGGAAGCTGCCGTCCTTGACCGCCGCCACATAGGCCTTGACCGCCCCCTCGATGCCGGTGGCGCCGTCCATGAAGTTGCGCACGAAGCGGCTCTTGTGGCCGGGGAACACGCCCAGCATGTCGTGCATCACCAGCACCTGGCCCGAGCAGTCGGGACCGGCGCCGATGCCGATGGTGGGAATGGCGATGCGGTCGCTGACCTCTTTGCCCAAGGCGGCCGGCACCGCCTCGATCACCACCAGCGATGCGCCGGCCTGCTGCACCGCCAGCGCATCGGCGTGCAGCTGGGTGGCGCCGTCGCTGGTCTTGCCTTGCACCTTGAAGCCGCCCAGCTGGTGCACCGATTGCGGCGTCAGGCCGATGTGGGCGCATACCGGGATGCCGCGCTCGGTCAGGAACCTGATCGTGTCGGCCAGCCACACGCCGCCTTCCAGCTTGACCATCTGCGCGCCGGCCTGCATCAGGATGGCGGCGTTCCTGAACGCCTCCTCGCGCGTCGGGTAGGTGCCGAAGGGCAGGTCGGCGATCACCAGCATGGTGCCGGCGCCGCGCGCCACGCTGGCGGTGTGGTAGGCGATGTCGGCGATGGACACCGGCAGCGTCGAATTGTGGCCCTGGCACACCATGCCCAGCGAATCGCCGATGAGCACCGTCTCCACGCCGGCGCGTTCCATCAGCGTGGCGAAGCTGGCGTCGTAGCAGGTCAGCATGGTGATCTTGTCGCCCTTGGCGCGCATCGCCTGCAGCGTGTGCGTGGTCACCGGCTTGCTGCGGGCCGCGCCCGGTTCCTGAAGATAGCCTGCCATTGAAAGTTCAACCTCCCTGATTGAGAAAGGCGCGCATGCCGCGCATCGTTTCGATGTGCTGCAGCAGCACCTGGAGATCGGCATCGCTGTGCGCCGGATCCAGGTGTTCGGTGTTGACGGTCAAGACCGGCGCCTCGTCGTAGTGATAGAAAAAATCGCTGTAGCGCTCGGACAAACGCTGCAGGTAGTCGGCGGAAATCGCTTCCTCCATGCCGATGCCGCGCTGCGCGATGCGTTCCAGCAAGGTCTCCGGCGGCGCCTGCAGATAGATCACCAGGTCCGGCAAGCGCACTTGCGGACGCAGCCGCGCATGCAGTTCCTGGTACAGCTGGAGTTCGTCGCCGGCCAGGGTCAGCTGAGAGAACAGAACGTTCTTCTCCAGCATGAAGTCGGCGACAAAGCGCTCGGCGAGCAGCGCGGGATCCAGCGGCGCCTGCAATTGCGCCATGCGCTGCAGCAGGAAAAACGTCTGGGTCTGAAATGCGTGCCGGGGCGCGTCGCGATAAAACGCTTCCAGGAAAGGATTGGCAGTCGGCTGCTCGAAGATCGCCTGCGCGCCGAACAGCGTCGCCAGGCGGGCGGCCAGCGAGGTCTTGCCGACCCCGATGGGGCCTTCGATTGCGATGTAGCGGTAGCTTTCCAGTTCCATGGGTCCTTCCGGATGCGCCGGGTGCGGCATTGTAGTTGATTTCATCGCGGCGCCCCGGCCGCGACGTTCAGGTGCGGAAGATGAAGAACACCGCGCCCAGCAGGCACAGGCCTGCCCACAGGTAGTCGAGCTTGAACGGCTGGTCCATGTAGATCATGGCGAAGGGCACGAACACGGTGAGCGTGATCGCCTCCTGCATGATCTTCAGCTGGGCCAGGCTGAACTGGGTATAGCCGATGCGGTTGGCCGGCACCTGCAGCAGGTATTCGAACAGGGCGATGGCCCAGCTGATGATGGCGGCGATCCACCATGGCTTGGCCGCCAGGCTGCGCAGGTGGCCGTACCAGGCGAAGGTCATGAACAGGTTGGACAGGGTCAGCAGGCCGGCGGTCTGCGCCCAGACGGGAATGGAGTTGAACATGTGGCTGTCTTCTTCTAATTGGTGTTTTGATAATGTTGAGGCGGCGTCGGCGCATGTGACGGATAACTCAGCAGGAATTCGGCCTTTATTCGTCATAAGGCCGCTGCCGGGGAGCCTGCACAATAAACTTGCCCCTTCTTCCGTGCTGCGGCCGTGCGGCGCCGCATGCGCAGCATGATAGACCGGAAGCCGGGTCGATTAGTGCCTTTGGCCGCGCATGCCCGCAGCAGGCTGAGGAAGGGCAATATTTGGTAAATTCCCGGAATATTGCTAAAAAAACAGTTCAGGCTTGCCGATAACGATGGATGGACGCCGGGGGGACTCCGGTATCTGCTGGTAAAAACAACAACATTTTCTGGATGGGTGGCTGTGAAATCGCTACGCAATATCTTGCCGGTGCTGTGCCTGGTGAACCTGCTGCTGTTCATGCTGCTGTCGCAGCACTGGTGGCTGGGCGGCCTGGTGGGCCTGCTGATCGGAGGCTCTTTCTACCTGACCTGCCTGCCGGCGCCCGATCCGGTCGCCGGCTTGCCCGCGCCGACGCAGGCCGGCGAGGTTGCGGCCGACGGCGCGCTGGCCGGCCTGTTGCAGCGCCTGCTGCCGGTCTGGCAGGGACATGTGCAACTGGCGCGCGGACAGACCAAGTCCGCCATCGACAACCTGACCGCGCGGTTCGTCGGCATCCACGAGCGGCTGGGCGGCGCGCTCGACCTGTCGCAAAGCGGCAAGAATGCCGACGTGCTGCAGGCGATCCAAGCTGCGGCCACGCAGCTCGATGGCATCGCCTCGGCGCTGGAGAGCGTGCTGGCCTCGCGCCAGGCGCTGCTGGCCCGGCTCGACACGCTGGCTGCGGCCAATGACGAGATCCGCCGGCTGGCGCAGGAGAACGAACAGCTGGCCGGCCGTACCGGCGTCACCGACCTCCTCAGCGACGAGCAGAGCTGGCAGGAGCTGGCCGGACGCTCGGCCGAGAACAGCCGCCAGATCGCCACGCGCGCCAAGAACGTGCGGCACCAGATCATCGCCGCCATCGGCAGCGCGGGCGAAGCCTCGGTGGCCGCCGGCGGCATCATCGAGAACCCGCGCGAAGTGATCGACCGCGTCGTGGCCGACTTCCGCGAATCGGCGCTGAAGCTCTCGGCCTCCGTCGAGCAGCTTGAGGGCGAGAACCGGGAAGTCGACCGCGAGGTGTGCGACATCCTGGTCAACCTGCAATTCCAGGACCGCATCAGCCAGATCCTCGACCACGTGCAGCGCGACATCGGCCGCCTGCAGCAGGCCGCCGTCGCGCCCGCGCTGCCATCGCCCGAGCAATGGCTGGCCGACCTGGAAAAGACCTACACCACTCCGGAGCAGCGCCAGATGCACGCCGGCCAGCAGACCAACAACGCACAGCAGTCGCAAGTGGACTTCTTTTGACGGAGCCTTCATGGAAAAATGCATATTGATCGTCGACGATTCATTCAGCCTGCGGCAGACCATTTCGATCGCCCTGAAGGGCGCCGGCTACCAGGTCGTCGAGGCGGCCGATGGCAAGGAGGCGTTGAAGGCGCTGGACGGCCGCAAGTTCAACCTGGTCATCTCCGACCTCAACATGCCCAACCTCGATGGCCTGTCCTTCGTGCGCGAGATGAAGCAGATGCCGGCCTACAAGTTCACGCCGGTGATCATGCTGACCACCGAGAGCAGCGAGGCGCGCAAGCAGGAGGGCAAGGCGATCGGCATCCGCGCCTGGGTCAACAAGCCGTTCCAGCCGCCGGTGCTGCTCGACGCGGTGGCCAAGCTGGTGCAGCCCTGACGGCCACGTAAAACGAATACGGAAAGAACCAAGAGTTTCACCATGCCGCTCAAGCACACCGTCCACAACGGCAAGCTGCTGCTGACCATCGGCGGCGGGCTGACCATCTTCCAGGCTGCCGAGCGCAAGCCTGAGCTGCTGCACGCGCTGTCGTCGGCCGCCGAGGACATTGCGCTGGACCTGTCGGGCGTGGACGAGATCGACACCGCCGGCGTCCAGCTGCTGTTGCTGCTGCAGCGCGAGGCGCGTCGCGGCGGCCGCGGCATCGACGTCGCGGCGTACAGCCCGGCGGTGCTGACCGTGTTCGACCTGCTGCAGCTGCACGGCCTGTTCGGCGCCGGCCCCGGGCAAGAGGGGGCCGCATGAGGAAGGACTCCGCGCGCGACGCCGTGGTGCAGGAGGCCCGCGAACTGCTGGTGGCCATGGAAGCCGCGCTGCTGCAGATCGAAATGGACGGCCCGGGCAAGGACACCATCAACGCCATCTTCCGCGCCGCCCACACCATCAAGGGTTCGGCCGGCCTGTTCGCCTTCGACAGCATCGTGCAGTTCACGCACCAGCTGGAGCACGTGCTGGACAAGGTGCGCAACGAGGAACTGCCGCTGGACGATCACATGATGTCGCTGCTGCTCCAGTGCGGCGACTACATCGGCGAACTGGTCGACGCCATCGAGCGCCGCGAGGAGGGCCAGGAACCCGACCTGAACCGGCGCCAGGCGCTGGAAGCCGAACTGCGCGCGATGGCGCGCAAGGCCGAGGAGCGCGTGGCCGCAGCGCAGGACGCCGCAGCGGCGCCGGGCGCGGAACCTGCGGCCGGCGCCGGGCAGGCGCGCGACGCCGATCTGGCGCGGGCATTGCTGGCCCTGGTCGACGGCGATGCGCCGGCCTCCAACCCGTATTGGCACCTGTCGCTGCAATTCAACGAGGACGTGCTGCGCGACGGCCTCGACCCGTTGTCCTTCCTGCATTACCTGCGCACCCTGGGGCGCATCGTCGCCATCACGCCGGTGCTGGAATACATGCCGGACGCCGCGCAGATGGATCCCGAGAGCTGCTACCTGGGCTTTGAAATCTGCCTGGTCTCGGATTCCACGCTGGAGACGCTGCACAACGTGTTCGAGTTCGTGCGCGACGACAGCCGCATCGACATCCTGCCGCCGCACAGCCCCATGGCCCATTACGCCGCCTTGCTGGCGCGCCTGGGCGAGCAGGGCGCCGCCGCGCTGGGTTGCATGTGGCGCAGCCACGGCGCGCTGAGCGACGAGGAGTGGGGCCGGCTGGGCGGCGCCGGCGTCGATGCGCACGCGGCCGAGCGCGGCCCGGAACACGAATTGCCGCACCTGCGCGCGGCCCCTGCCGCCGCGCTGGCGCTGGACGGCGTGCGTCCGCGCGCGCTGGAAGATCGTCGCGCGCAGGAACAGAAATTCATCAAGATCGAAGTCTCCAAGCTCGATCAGCTGATCGATCTGGTGGGCGAGCTGGTGATCGCCGGCGCCAGCGCGCGACTGGTCGCGCGACGCCGCAAGGACGCCCAGTTCGAGGAAGCCACCCAGGCCATCGACGCGCTGATGGAGCAGATCCGCGACGCCGCGCTGACCTTGCGCATGGTCCAGGTCAGCGAAGTGTTCCAGCGCTTCCCGCGCATCGTGCGCGATATCGCACGCGACCTCGACAAGGACATCGAGCTGGTGCTGACCGGCTCCGAGACCGAGCTCGACAAGTCGATGATCGAACGCATCGCCGATCCGCTGATGCACATCGTGCGCAACGCCATCGACCATGGCATCGAACCCGCGGCCGAGCGCATCGCCGCCGGCAAGCCGCCCAAGGCGACGCTGCAGCTCAATGCCACCCATGAATCGGGCAGCGTGGTGATCGAGGTGATGGACGACGGCCGCGGCATGGATCGCGACCGCATCCTGGCCACCGCCATCCAGCGCGGCCTGACCACCGCGGACGCCGACCTCGCCGACGCCGACATCTATCGCTTCGTGTTCGAGCCGGGTTTCTCCACCGCCCGCCAGGTGACCGCGCTGTCCGGCCGCGGCGTCGGCATGGACGTGGTCAAGCGCAACATCGACGCGCTGCACGGCGAGGTCGCCATCGATACCGAGCGCGGGCGCGGCACCGTGGTGCGCGTGCGCCTGCCGCTGACGCTGGCGATCATCTCCGGCTTCCAGGTGATGGTCGGCAACGCGGTGTTCGTGATTCCGCTGGATATGGTGGTGGAATGCATCGACATGCCGCCGCAGCGCCCCGAGCACAATATCGTCTCGGTACGGGACGAGCCGCTGCCCTTCGTGCACCTGCGCGAACTGTTCGACCTGCCGGCGCGCGAGCGCGGGCGCAACAGCCTGGTGATCGTGCAGTACGGCCAGTTGCGCGCGGGCTTGCTGGTGGACGGCCTGCTGGGCGAATGCCAGGCCGTGATCAAGCCGCTGGGCCGCCTGTTCGGCAAGGTCAAGGGCTTGTCCGGATCGACCATCCTGGGCGACGGCCGGGTGGCGCTGATCATCGATATCCCGCATCTGGTGCAGTACACGCAGCAGCAGGAACACAGCAATCCGCTGACCCAGGCCGAACGCGGCGTGGCGTCGGAACAGTAAATGCCGGCACAGAGGACGACACTATGCAAAATACGATGACCCACAGGATGAGCATCAAGCAGCTCTTCATCTGGCTGGCGCTGGTGCTGTCCATCCTGGTGGCGGTGGTGGTCAGCCTGACCGGCGCGTTGAAGGAGGCCAACCTGGCGCTGGAGCGCGCGCACGAGTCGCGCTACTACTCATCGGCGCTGGCCAACGAACTGCGCCGCACCACCGAGGACATGACCAAGTTCGCGCGCGCCTACGTCACCACGGGAGACCCCAACGACGAAGACCGCTACTACATGATCATGGACATCCGCAACGGCAAGCGCGCGCGTCCGAAGAACTATGAACGCTTCAACTGGGACCTGGTCAGCGCGCGCAAGCTGCCGGCCGACACCGGCGCCAAGCCGGTGCCGCTGACCGACCTGATGAAGCAGTCCGGCTTCACCGAGCAGGAGCTGGGCAAAATGCAGGAGGCCATCGGCGTGGCCGACCAGCTCTCCAGGATCGACATCACCGCCTTCCACGCCGTCAAGGGCGAGTTCGACGACGGCGAGGGCAAGTTCACCGTAGTCGGCGCGCCCAACCAGGCGATGGCCCAGGAGCTGGTGTTCGACCAGACCTATCGCGCCCTGTTCGGCCGTGTGATGAGCCCGATCAACGACTTCCTGCGGCTGGTCGACGAGCGCACCCAGGCCAAGGTGGAGCGTGCGCAGCGCGACTACGTCGACCTCGAGCAGAAGATCTTCTGGCTGCTGGGCGCCTCGGTGCTGTTGCTGTTCGGCTGCCTGTGGTTCGCCTACTGCACGATCCGTTCCCAGATCGGCGGCGAGCCGCGCGACGCCATGACGGTGCTGCGGCGGGTGGCCGAAGGCGACCTCACGGTGGCGGTGCCGCTGCGCAAGAAGGACAAGGTCAGCGTGCTCTACAGCACCCAGCAGATGATCAACAAGTGGACCGACGTGATCGGCGATGTCGGCGGCACCGCCAGCTCGCTGGCCTCGGCCTCGGAGCAGATTTCCTCCTCTTCGCAGGCGCTGTCGCACAACGCTTCGCAGCAGGCCTCCAACGTCGAGGAAACCAGCGCCTCGGTGGAGCAGATCACCGCCACCATCGCCCAGAACGCCGAGAACGCGCGCACCACCGACGGCATCGCCAGCCTCTCGGCCAGCGCGGCCACGGAGGGCGGCGATGCGGTGCGCGAGACGGTGGCGGCGATGAAGCAGATTGCCAGCAAGATCGGCATCATCGACGACATCGCCTACCAGACCAACCTGCTGGCGCTGAACGCGGCCATCGAGGCGGCGCGAGCCGGCGAGCACGGCAAGGGCTTCGCGGTGGTGGCGGCCGAGGTGCGCAAGCTGGCCGAGCGCTCGCAGACCGCGGCCCAGGAAATCATCGCCGTGGCCGAGCAGAGCGTGGGCCTGGCCGAGAAGGCCGGCGGCCTGCTCAACCAGATGGTGCCGTCGATCCGCAAGACCGCCGACCTGGTGCAGGAGATCGCGGCGGCCTCCCACGAACAGTCGGCCGGCCTGGAGCAGATCAACAACGCCGTGCACCAGATGGCGCAGACTACGCAGATGACGGCGTCGGCGTCCGAAGAGCTGTCGTCGACCTCGGAGGAAATGAGCGCGCAGGCGATCCACCTGCAGGACCTGATGCGTTTCTTCCGCGTGGGCGATGCGCGCAAGGTGCCCACACGCCCGGAGACGGTGGTGAACCAGAAGCCCAATATCGGCGCGGAGCCGCGCGTGCGGCGCCTGTCGATGCTGGACGGCGCCGACGGCCAGCCGCCGATCGACGAGTCGTCGTTCAAGCGCTTTTGACATGCGGCCGGCCCGGAGGCCGGCATGAGCAAGATGGACGAAACAGGTTTAGCAAGGGGAGAAGGCAATGCCTAGCGTGTCGTTGAACGGCGATTCCTTCAAGAAGCGTCAGCAGGAAGAAGCGGTCGAGAGCCGCCAGTTCCTGACCTTCCTGGTCGGCGCCGAGAGTTTTGCGATGCCCATCGGCAGTATCCGCGAGATCATCGAATTCGGCGGCCTGACCGAGGTGCCGCTGATGCCCAGTTTCCTGCGCGGGGTCATCAACCTGCGCGGCGCGGTGGTGCCGGTGATCGACCTGGCGGTGCGCTTCGGGCGCGCCCCCACGGTGGTGGCCAAGCGCACCTGCGTCATCATCCTCGAGCTGTTGCAGGACGAGCAGCAGTTGCTGCTGGGCGTGATGGTGGACGCCGTCAGCGCGGTGCTCAGCGTGGAGGCCGGCAGCATCGAGCCGCGCCCCTCTTTCGGCGCCGGCATCCGCGCCGATTTCATCGAGGGCATGATCAACATCAACGGGCGTTTCGTGGTGGTGCTGGACGTGCCGCGCGCGCTGTCGGTGGATGAGCTGGCGAGCCTGCTGGGCATGAGCTCGGACGGCGTGCTGGGCGGCGACGAGCGGGCCGGCGCGGAAGAGCGGATGCTGCGCGCGCATGCCGAAGGGCGGGAGGAATAGCGCCATGCACAGCGGCCCCGCACTGGTTGATCCCGATGTCAGCGACCGCGACATGCTGTTGTTCCAGCAGCTGTTCAAGCGCTACATCGGCCTTCATCTCCCGGTGTCGAAGAAGGCCCTGCTGCAAAGCCGGCTGGGCGGCCGCCTGCACGAACTGGGCCTGCGCGAGCTGGGCCAGTACCACGCCATGATCGCCGCCGCCGACGGCGCCGCCGAGCGCCAGCGCGCGATCGACCTGATCACCACCAACGAGACCTATTTCTTCCGCGAGCAGGGCCACTTCGATTTCCTTTGCAGCGAGTTCCTGCCCGCCTGGTCCGGCGCCAAGACGCTGCGCGCCTGGAGCGCGGCCAGCTCTACCGGCGAGGAGGCTTATACGCTGGCCATGCTGCTGGACCACCACCGGCCCAACGCCGCGTGGTCGGTGTTCGCCTCCGACATCAGCACGCGCGTGCTCAGCTTCGCGCGGCGCGCGCTGTATCCCATGGCGCGCGGACAGAACATTCCCAAGGCCTACCTGCGCCGCTATTGCCTGCGCGGCACCGGCGAGTATGAGGGACATTTCCTGGTCGACGGCGAGCTGCGCCGCAAGGTGGAGTTCGGCCAGCGCAACCTGACCGACCTGGATGCCGCCGACGACGGCGATTTCGACCTGATCTTCCTGCGCAACGTGATCATCTACTTCGACTTCCCGACCAAGGTGCAGGTGGTGCGTTCGGTGATTGAGCGGCTCAAGCCCGGCGGCTACCTGGTGGTGGGTCATTCCGAATCCCTGCACGGCATGGACCTCGGGCTGGAGATGCATTCGCCGTCCATCTACCGAAAGCCGCAATGAACGCGGCGCCCGCCATCGGCAGTCCTCCCGTCGGGAGCGCGCCATGATCCGCGTGATGGTGGTGGACGATTCCTCGGTGGTGCGCCAGCTGATGCAGGAGCTGCTCACGGCCACCAGCGACATCCAGGTGGTGGCGACCGCGTCCGATCCCATCTTCGCCATGCGCAAGATGAGCCAGGACTGGCCGGATGTGATCGTGCTCGACGTCGAGATGCCGCGCATGGACGGCATCACCTTCCTCAGGCAGATCATGGCAACGCGGCCCACGCCGGTGATCATCTGCACGGCGCACAGCAACGGCGACGCCCGCCTGGTGGCCGAGGCGCTCGCAGCCGGCGCGGTAAGCGTGATCTCCAAGCCGGCGCTGGGCGTGCGCGACTTCCTGCACGTCGCCCGCGACGACCTGGCCCGTGCCATCCGCGCCGCCGTGCAGGCGGGCGCGCAGCGCCACGCGGCGCCGGCCACAGCCGTCGTCCCCAAGGCCGCCCGCGCCGCGCCGCGCGAGCTGCTGCATCCACAAGGCTGGCCCACGGACCTGCAGCGCTACAGCGCCGATGCGGTGCTGCCGCCGCCGGGGCCGGCCGACGCCTTTCCCCCGGCCACGGCGAAGATCGTCGCCATCGGCGCCTCCACCGGCGGGCCGCAGGCGCTGGAGAGGGTGCTGGGCGCATTGGGCGCGAACAGTCCCGGCGTGGTGGTGGTGCAGCACATGCCGGAGCGCTTCACGCAAAGTTTCGCCGAACGGCTTCACAAAATTTCACAAGTCGAGGTGAAACAAGCCGAGCACCTTGACATGGTGATGCCGGGCCGCGTATTGATCGCGCCGGGCGGGATGCACTTGCTCGTGAAACGGGACGGCGTGCAATACTATGTCGAGGTCGTCAACGGCCCTCTCGTGAGCAGGCACAAGCCCTCGGTGGATGTGTTGTTCCGCTCGGTGGCCAAGGCCGCCGGCGGCAACGCGGTGGGCATCATCATGACCGGCATGGGCGACGACGGCGCGCGCGGCATGAAGGAAATGGCGCAGCGGGGCGCCGCCACCTATGCCCAGGACGAGCGCAGCAGCGTCGTCTTCGGCATGCCGAAAGAAGCGATACAGTTGGGGGGCGTGGGCGACGTCGTCCCTCTTGCAAACATTTCTGCAGTGATTGAACGATATGGCTTCCGAGAACCTGAGTGAGTTGATCGAGTCGGCGCTGGTGGTCGACGACAGTGCGCTGCAGCGGCAGCACACCGTCGGCCTGCTGCGCGAGCTGGGGATCGACATGATCTACGAGGCCGGCGACGGCAACGAGGCGCTTGAGCTGCTGGCCTTGCTGAAGCTGCCGCCGGGCCTGGCCGTGATCGACCTGGAGATGCCGGGCATGGACGGCATCGAACTGATCCAGCACCTGCAGCAGGACGGCGTGGACATGCCGCTGATCGTCGCCTCCAGCCGCGAGGCCTCGCTGCTGCTGTCGGTGGAAACCATGATCCAGGCCCTGGGCATGCGCGTCATCGGCGCCCTGCAAAAGCCATTGAACCAGGACAAGCTGCAATCGGCCCTGCGCACCTTCAAGCCGGCGCGCGGCGACGCCCATCAGAACGCCGATCCGGCGCCGTCGATGTGCGAGGCCGACCTTTACTCGGCCATCACCGGCGGCCAGATCGTGCCCTACTACCAGCCCAAGGTCGACGTGCAGACCGGCATCCTCAAGGGCGTGGAAGCGCTGGCGCGCTGGATCCATCCGGAGCGCGGCATGATCGCGCCGGATCGCTTCATCCCGATGGCCGAGCAGTGCGGCCTGATCCACGACCTCACCATCAGCATGATGGATCACGCGATGGCGCAGGCCGCCATCTGGCACAGCCGCGGCCTGGCGATCAAGGTGGCGGTGAACCTGTCGCCGCTGTCGCTGGAGCAGCCCGACTTCATGCAGCGCATCATGGAGCTGGTGGGCCGCCACGCGCTGCCGGCCGACCAGGTGGTGCTGGAAATCACGGAGAGCTCGGTGGTGGCGCACAAAGGCAGCTCGCTGGGCATGCTGGCGCGCCTGCGGTTGAAGGGCTTCGGGCTCTCGATCGACGACTACGGCACCGGCTTCTCATCGATGCAGCAGCTCGCGCGCATCCCCTTCACCGAGCTGAAGATCGACCGCTCCTTTGTGCACGGCGCGCATGAACGCAAGAACCTGCGCGTGATCCTGCAGTCTGCGCTGGACATGGCCAATCGGCTGGAGCTGGTGACGGTGGCCGAAGGCATCGAGACCATGGAAGACTGGCGGCTGCTGCAGGACTCCGGCTGCAACATCGGCCAGGGCTACCTGATCGCCAAGCCGATGCCGGCCAACGAGCTGCCGGTATGGTTGAAGGGGCACCATCGCCGCCTGCCTGAATTGCGCCCGCTCTCGTCGGGCGGCGCCGCCTGATCCCGCAGTCCCGCCGCCGCTAGCGCTTGGCGAAGCCCAGGCGCTGGTGCCATTCCAGCAAGGACTCCTGCGGGAAATGCCGGAAGCTCTTGTCCTTCTTTTTCTTCTCCACCTCCACCCACGGCGCCTTCGAGTCGAGCAGCAGGTGCGTGCGCTCAGGCGGCGCCGGCAGCGGCGTATCGATGGCGGATGCGAACGGGTGCACCAGGTCCGGCCATTCCGGGCTATACAGCCACAGCGCGCTGCCGCACTTGCTGCAGAAGTGGCGTTCGGCCGTGCTGCGGCGGGCGCGCTTGTCCCCGGCTTCCTTCATGCGGGCGTGATAGATGCTGATGGCATTGCGGCCGCGCACCCTGAGCGTGCTGAAGTCGCCGCCGAGGTTGATGGCGTAACCGCCGCCGCCCTGGGTCTTGCGGCAGATGGAGCAGTAGCAGCGCTGATAGGGATAGGGCGTGTCGCTTTCCAGGCTGAAATGCACGGCGCCGCAGTGGCAGGATCCTTCCAGTTTCATGCGTATCTCCTTGGCGTGGATAGACGGGCGCGGGGCGCCTCTCACGCTGAGAACCGGATGACGTCGTGAAGTTCGCGCGCCGGCGGCATTGCCGGCGCCGCTGTCAGAGCTTGCTGATGGGCTGGTCGACGATGCGGGCCAGGCAAGCTTGCGCCGCGCCGATGCCGGGGATGTCGATGGCCGGCTCGATGTCGAGCAGGGGCGCCAGCACGAAGGCGCGCTGCGCCATGCGCGGATGCGGCACGCAGAGCTCGGCGCTGTCGATGCGCAGCTCGCCGTACAGCAGCAGGTCGAGGTCGAGCGTGCGGGGGGCGTTGCGGTAGGGGCGTTCACGGCCGTGGTCCAGCTCGATGCGCTGCAACGCGTACAGCAATTCGAGCGGCGCCAGGGACGTGGAGATCTGCGACACGGCGTTGACGTAGTCGTCGCCGCCGGAGTCCACCGGCGCGGTGCGGTACAGCGAGGAGGTGCGCAGCAGCCGGGAGTCCGGCAGGCCCGCCAGACGCGCGATGGCCTGTTCCACCGTGGCGCGGGCATCGCCGAGATTGCCGCCGATGCCGATGTAGGCGACGGTCTGCCGCGTATCCATGCGGATGAACCGATCAGTCGGCCGCAGGCGCGGCGTCGCCACCGCCGCTGCCGCCCGCGCCGCCGCTGCGGCGGCGACGTCGGCGCTTGGGCGCTTCGCCTTCGACGGGCGCGACATCGCCGTCATCCTCGCGCACTGGCGCATTGCGCCTGGCTGCGGGAGCCGGGGCCGGTTCGGCCGGCGCGGCTTCGTCGTCGCCCGCTTCGGCCTGCTCGTCCGCGCCGCTCTTGGAACGGTTGCGGCCGCCGCGGCGCTTGCGCTTCTTGGGACCCGGGGCAGCGGAACTGTCGCCCGGCTTGCGCGCGATCAGCTCCTCGCGCTCGGCGCCGTTGCCGGCGATGAATGCATCCCACCACTCGCCCACCTCGGCCTCGAGCTCGCCCGATTCGCAGCGCAGCAGCAGGAAGTCGTAGCCGGCGCGCAGGCGCAGGTGCTCCAGCAGCTTGTACGGCGCCTTGCCGACGCGGCGCTCGAAGCGCGGTTGCATGGCCCAGATGTCGCGCATGTCGGACGCGATCTTGCGCTGCAGGGCCAGCTTCTCGGTCTGGGCGTCGAGCACGTCGTCGGCGGCCAGGTGCAGGGCCGGGATCGGATACTCGCCGGCGGCCTGGTAGGCGCGCCACTTCTCCAGCACCTGGTGCCACAGCAGCGAGGCGAACAGGAAGCCCGGCGACACCGGCTTGCCCTGCTTGACGCGGGCGTCGGTGTTGGCCAGCGCCAGGGTGACGAACTTCTCGCCCAGCGGCTGCTCCAGCACCACGTCCAGCAGCGGCAGCAGGCCGTGATGCAGGCCTTCCTTGCGCAGCTGCTGCAGGCAGGCCAGCGCGTGGCCGCTCATGAGCAGCTTGAGCATTTCATCGAACACGCGCGCCGCCGGCACGTTGTCGATGAGCGGCGCCATCACGCGGATGGGCGCGCTGCTGGCCGGGTCGATGGTGAATTTGAGCTTGGCCGCGAAGCGCACCACGCGCAGCATGCGCACCGGGTCTTCGCGATAGCGCGCTTCCGGTTCGCCGATGATGCGCAGCTTCTTGGCGCGGATGTCGGCGATGCCGCCGTGGTAGTCCAGCACCGTCTGCGAGGCCGGGTCGTAGTACATGGCGTTGATGGTGAAGTCGCGCCGCTCGGCGTCCTCATGCTGTTCGCCGAAGGTGTTGTCGCGCAGCACGCGGCCGTGCTCGTCCTTGGGGGCATTGTCGGAAGAGGAGCCGCGGAAGGTGGTGACCTCGATCAGCTCCTGGCCGAACATCACGTGCACGATCTGGAAGCGGCGGCCGATGATGAAGGCGCGGCGGAACAGCGACTTGACCTGCTCCGGCGTGGCGTTGGTGGCGACGTCGAAATCCTTGGGCTTGATCGACAGCAGCAGGTCGCGCACCGCGCCGCCGACGATGAAGGCCTTGAAGCCTGCCTCCTGCAGTGTCTGCGTCACGCGCACCGCGTTGGGCGAGACCAGCGAAGGATCGATGCCATGCTGCTTGGGGCCGAGCACGTCGGGTTCGGTCGATTTGCCGCCGCTGCCGCCTGCGGTTTTCTTGCCTTTGCCCAGGATGGAGCGAATCAGTTTCTTGATCATTGGGCGTGTTCGTCGAAGAGGTTCAGCACCGGCCAGCCGCGCGCTTGCGCATGCGCCAGCAGCTTGGCATTGGGATTGGTCGCCACCGGATGGGTCACCAGCTCCAGCAGCGGGATGTCGTTCTGCGAGTCGCTGTAGAAGTAGCTGCGCTCGAATTTCTCCAGCGTGTGGCCCAGTCCCGCCAGCCAGGCGCCGGTGTGGGTGACCTTGCCCGCGCCCAGGGTCGGCGTGCCCACCAGCTTGCCGGTGATGTTGCCCTCGGCGTCGAGCTCGGGCATGGCGGCGATCAGGTGCACGCGGCCGAATTGCTCGGCGATGGGCTTGGTCACGAAGTGGTTGGTGGCGGTGACGATGGCCACCAGGTCGCCGGCATCCAGGTGCTTCTTCACCAGCGCCACGGATTGCGGGAGGATGGCCGGCCGCACCACTTCCTCCATGAAGCGGCGGTGCATCTCGTCGAGCTGCGCGCGCGGGAAGCGCGACAGGATGCCGAAGGCGAATTCGAGATACTTGATGGGATCGAGCGTGCCGGCCTGGTAGTGGGCGAACCATTCGTCATTGGCTTTGCGGAAGCTTTCCGCTTCGACCGCGCCGATGCGGGCCAGGAATTCGCCCCACTCGTGGTCGGAGTCGAGGGGCAGCAGGGTGTGGTCGAGATCGAATAAGGCGAGGTTCATTGTTGTTCAGCTTCCTGTTGTAACAGATCGCGCAGCAAGGGCAGCGTGATGGCGCGCTTGGTCGCCAGCGAGTAGCGGTCCAGCGCATCGAGCATGCGCGACAGCGAAGGCATGTCGCGCCTGTAGTGGGTCAGCAGATAAGGCAGCATGCCGGGTGGCAGCTCCAGTCCTCGACCCTGCGCCGCTTGCGTGAGCGCGGCGATTTTTTCGTCGTCCGACAGACCGTGCACCTGGTAGATCAGGCCCCAGCCCAGTCGCGTGCGCAGGTCTTCGCGCAGCTCCAGGCGGGTCGGCGGCAGTTCGCCGGTCGAGACCAGCCAGCCGCCCTGTTCTCGGATCTGGTTGAACAGGTTGAAGGCGGCGATCTGGGTCTCGGGGCCGAGCTGGTCGGCGCCGTCGATCAAATAGTGCGAGACCTGCGGGCTGTAGTCGAAGGCCGATTCCGGCGCGCCGGCCGGGATCAGGCGGGCGTCGGCGCCGGCCCGGTGCGCCACCGCGTGCAGCAGGTGGCTCTTGCCGGCGCCGGCTTCGGCCCAGAGGTAGATGAAGCGATCGGTGCTGGCGCTGGCGGTGTGCGCGGACTTGTCCGCGCCGGCCGCGGCCAGCTGCTGCAAGCGTTGCAGCAGTTCTTCATTGCGGCCAGTAACGAAAGTGTCAAAGCTTTGCGGCTGGTCCGCGCTTAAATCGAGCGGAATCTGTTTCATGACTGGCGGTTGTAAAAAGGACTGGCCAGGTACTCGCGGCGCACATGCGTGGCGATCACCGAGACGATGGCCGATGCCGGCAGCGCCAGCAGCACGCCGACGAAGCCGAACAGCTGGCCGAAAGCCAGCAGGGCGAAAATGACGACCAGCGGATGCAAGCCGATGCGCTCGCCGACCAGCTTGGGCGTCAGGATGAAACTCTCCAGCACCTGGCCGGCGCCGTAGATCAGCGCCACCCACAGCAGGCCGACCATGCCGTCGAACTGCAGGATGGCGGCCAGGATGGCGAGCACCAGGCCCATGCCGAAGCCGACATAGGGAATGAAGACCAGGAGCCCGGTCAGCACGCCCACCGGCAGCGCGCTGTCGAATCCGGCCAGCTTCAGCGCCGCCGAATAATAGACCGCCAGCACCAGCATCACCAGCAACTGGCCGCGCAGGTACTGGCCCAGCAGGTTGTCGACCTCGACGGCCATGGTGTTGATGCGGCCGGCCCAGCGGCGCGGGATCATGGTCTGCAAGCGCTTGAGGAAAGGATGCCAGTCCTGCAGCAGGTAGAACAGCACCATCGGCACGAACAGCAGGTTGGCGGCCCAGGCCAGCAGGGCGGTGCCGCCCGCGCGGGCCGAGGCCAGCACCGAGGCCCACAGTTCGTCGCCGCTGGTGCTGATCTGCTGCGTCAGCAGGGCCTTGATGCCCGCCAGGTCCAGGCGCACGTCGATGCCCAGCTGGTGCAGCAGCGGGGAGACGGTGGCGTTGAGCTTGTCGAGCAGCGGCGGCACCTGCGCCTGCAACTGCGGGATCTGGCGCAGCACCAGCGGCACCACGATCAGCGCCAGCGCCAGCGCCGCCAGGATCAGCAGCAGCACCATCACCGTCACGGCCACGAAGCGCGGCACCCGCACCGGGCCGATGCGGCGGCTGGCGATCCAGTCCACGCCGGGATTCAAGGCATAGCCGATGATGCCGGCGGCGATGAAGGGCGAGAGCATGGGGCCCAGCGCGGCCAGCAGCGCCAACAGCAGGAGTCCGACGATCAGCCACACCAGATTTTGTTTTTGCTCTTCGGACAAAGAAAAAGGCATGGAATCGGGCTTTGGGGGTGTCGGTTTTGTTAAAATCACGGCTTGGCAGGGCATTTTCGCCCAGAACTTCCTATTTTACCGTCTTCACTGGCAATATTTCATCATGACTTCACCATCCAATGTCTCCCTTTCCTACCGCGACGCGGGCGTCGACATCGATGCCGGCGACGCCCTGGTCGAGGCGATCAAGCCTTTTGCCAAGCGTACAACCCGTGAAGGCGTGCTGGGCGGCATTGGCGGGTTCGGCGCCCTGTTCGAAATCAGCAAGAAATTCAAGGAGCCGGTGCTGGTTTCCGGCACCGACGGCGTGGGCACCAAGCTCAAGCTGGCTTTCCACCTGAACAAGCACGATACGGTCGGTATCGACCTGGTGGCCATGAGCGTCAACGACATCCTGGTGCAGGGCGCCGAGCCGCTGTTCTTCCTCGACTACTTCGCCTGCGGCAAGCTGGACGTGCCCTCGGCCACTGACGTCATCAAGGGCATCGCCGCCGGCTGCGAGCAGGCCGGCTGCGCCCTGATCGGCGGCGAGACCGCCGAAATGCCCTCCATGTACCCGGACGGCGAATACGACCTGGCCGGCTTCGCCGTCGGCGCGGTGGAAAAGTCCAAGATCATCGACGGCACCAAGATCGCCCCGGGCGATGTGGTGCTGGGCCTGGCCTCCTCGGGCGCGCACTCCAACGGCTACTCGCTGGTGCGCAAGATCCTGGAAGTCGCCAAGCCGGACCTGAACGCCGACTTCCACGGCCGCAAGCTGGCCGACGTGCTGATGGCCCCGACCCGCATCTACGTCAAGCCGCTGCTGTCGCTGATGGAGAAGCTGGAAGTCAAGGGCATGGTGCACATCACCGGCGGCGGCCTGGTCGAAAACATCCCGCGCGTGCTGCAGGACAACCTGACCGCCGAGCTGGACGCCAAGTCCTGGACCATGCCGCCGCTGTTCACCTGGCTGCAGCAGCATGGCGGCGTGGCTGACGCCGAGATGCACCGCGTCTTCAACTGCGGCATCGGCATGACCGTGATCGTCTCCAAGGAAAACGCGGACGCCGCCGAAGCCCACCTGAAGGCGGCCGGCGAGACCGTCTACCGCATCGGCGCCATCCGCGCCCGCGCCGAAGGCGAAGCGCAGACCATCGTGCGCTGAACGGCGAGCCATGGCGCCTGCGGGCGCCATGTTCTCCGCGGGAAACAAAAAGGCTGCAAGCGATTGCAGCCTTTTTTATTGCCTCGATGCAAATGCCTTGTCAGCTGGCCTGTTCCGAGTCGCCGTCCTGGTGCGCCAGGATCTGGCGCGGCACGGCCTGCGGCTCGCGCGCCACGCCGGCCGGCGGCGGCACGCGCACCGGCTCGCTGTGGTCGGACACCGAAGAGAGCACGTTCGCGGTGGCTTCCGGCGCCGCATCCCAGACCGGATCGTCGATCGCCTCGAACACGCGCTTGAGCTGCGAGCCCCAACTGCGGCGGATCATCTGGAAATACTGGTTCTGTTCGTCGATGGTGACGAAGCGCGACACCGCCAGCTCTTCGCTGCGGTAGATCAGCAGGTCCAGCGGCAGGCCCACCGAGATGTTCGATTTGAGCGTCGAGTCCATTGAGATCAGCGCGCACTTGGCGGCCTCGTCCAGCGTGGTCTGCGGCGTGACGACGCGATCGATGATGGGCTTGCCGTACTTGGCCTCGCCGATCTGGAAATAGGTGTTCTCGTCGTGCGACTCGATGAAGTTGCCTGCCGAGTACATCTGGAACAGGCGGCAGCGCTCGCCCTTGATCTGGCCGCCGAAGATGATGCTGACGTTGAAGTCGATGCCGAACTTGCCCAGCTCGCCGGCCTCGCGGTCGTGCACCGCGCGGATGGCGTCGCCCAGGATCTGCGCGGCCTCATACATCGAGGTGGCGGTCCAGATGGTGCGGCCCTCGGCGTTGGTGCGCTCGTTGAGCATCTGGCGGATCGACTGCGAAATCGAGAGGTTGCCTGCGGTCATCATCACCATGACGCGGTCGCCCGGATTCTCGTAAACACTCATCTTGCGGAACGTGCCGATATGGTCGACGCCTGCGTTGGTACGGGAATCGGACAGGAATACCAGGCCAGTGTTCAGGCGCATGGCAACGCAATAGGTCATGATGTGATCTGAAAATGTAAAAGCCGGATTTTACAATAAGGCCCGCCGGCAAAAGTTGCGGGCGGGCCGGACTGTCGCCGTGTACCTACACTAACGGCGCGATTCAGAATTTTCTTAGGCGGCGGGCTCCAATAAATGAATATTCATGCTGCCAAAGGAACAAGAAAATCGCGGCTGATGCGATTGCCCAGCTCGAAGATGCGCTCCAGGAACACCGTCAGGTAGTCGTGCAGCCCCTCGTCGAGGATCTCTTCCAGGCGCGCGAACTTGAGGTCGGCGTGCAGCTTGCCGGCGAAGCGCTCGGTATCGGCCGAGACGTCGTTGTGGACGTTCTTCAGGTTCGACAGCACATGGCCCATGCAGGCCAGCAGCGAGCGCGGCATGTCGGAGCGCAGGATCAGCAGCTCGGCCACGCGCTCGGGGGTGATGACGTCGCGGTAGACCTTGCGGTAGATCTCGAAGCCCGACACCGAGCGCAGGATCGCGGCCCAGTAGTAGAAGTCGATCTGGCTGCTGTCTTCCACGCCGGACTGCGATTGCGATTGCAACTGGCCGTTCTGTTTCTGCGACTGGCTTTCCTTGGCGCCGTGGAACTTGACGTCGATGATGCGCGCCGTGTTGTCGGCGCGTTCCAGGAAGGTGCCCAGGCGGATGAAGTGGAAGGCCTCGTCCTTGAGCATGGTGCCGATGGTGACGCCGCGCGAGAGGTGCGAGCGGTGCTTGACCCATTCGAAGAAGTCGCTCGGGTTCTGCTCCAGCGCATTGGTCTGCAGGTAGGACTGCATCTTGATCCAGGTGGCGTTCTGGATTTCCCAGGCCTCGGTGGTCAGCGCGCCGCGCACCGCGCGCGCGTTCTCGCGCGCCTGGCGCAGGCAGGAGGCGATCGACGACGGGTTGTCGGGGTCGCGCACCATGAAGTCGATGACGTCCTTCTGCGTGAGCTTGTCGTATTTCTGGTCGTAGCCATAGAGCAGCTCGGAGATGCCGAGCACGGCGCGCCAGCCTTGCTCGGCGTCGTCGGTCGATTGCGGCAGCAGCGCGGTCTGCACATGCACGTCGAGCATGCGCGCGGTGTTTTCGGCGCGCTCGGTGTAGCGGGCCATCCAGAACAGGTGATCGGCGGTACGGCTGAGCATCTTATTTCTCCAGAATCCAGGTGTCCTTGGTGCCGCCGCCCTGCGACGAGTTCACCACCAGCGAGCCTTCCTTGAGCGCCACGCGCGTCAGCCCGCCCTTGACCATCGTCACGTTCTTGCCGGACAGCACGAACGGACGCAGGTCCAGGTGGCGTGGCGCGATGCCGGCCTCGACATAGGTCGGGCACACCGACAGCGCCAGCGTCGGCTGGGCGATGTAGCCGTCGGGCTTGGCGATGACGCGGGCGCGGAAGTCCTCGATTTCCTGTTTGGTGGAAGCCGGCCCCACCAGCATGCCGTAGCCGCCGGCGCCGTGCACTTCCTTGACCACCAGCTTGTCGAGGTTGGCCAGCGTATAGGACAGGTCTTCCTTCTTGCGGCACTGGTAGGTCGGCACGTTGTTGAGGATGGGCTCTTCCGAGAGATAGAACTTGACCATGTCCGGCACGTACGGATAGATCGACTTGTCGTCGGCCACACCGGTGCCGATGGCGTTGGTCAGCGTCACCTTGCCGGCGCGGTAGGCCTGCAGCAGGCCCGGCACGCCCAGCGCGGAGTCGGGGCGGAAGGCCAGCGGATCGAGGAAGTCGTCGTCGATGCGGCGGTAGATCACGTCCACGCGCTTGGGGCCGCGCGTGGTGCGCATGTAGACCACGTTGTCCTTGACGAACAGGTCCTGGCCCTCGACCAGCTCCACGCCCATCTGCTGGGCCAGGAAGGCGTGTTCGAAGTAGGCCGAGTTGTACATGCCCGGCGTCATCACCACCACCACCGGATCGGTCACGCCGGCCGGCGCGACCGAGCGCAGGTTGTCCAGCAGCAGGTCGGGGTAATGATCCACCGGCGCGATCTTGTGGCGCGTGAACAGGTCGGGGAACAGCCGCATCATCATCTTGCGGTTCTCCAGCATGTACGACACGCCGGAGGGCACGCGCAGGTTGTCCTCCAGGACGTAGAACTCACCCTCGCCGGCGCGCACGATGTCGACCCCTGCGATGTGCGCGTAGATGTCGTTGACCACGTTCACGTCCTGCATCTCGCGCCGGTACTGCGCGTTCTGGAAGATCTGCTCGGCCGGGATGATGCCGGCCTTGACGATCTTCTGCTCGTGATAGATGTCGTGGATGAACATGTTGAGCGCCTTGACGCGCTGCACCAGCCCGGCCTCCAGCTTGGCCCACTCGGCCTTGTGGATGATGCGCGGAATGATGTCGAACGGGATCAGCCGCTCCGTGCCCGCGTCGTTGCCGTAGACCGCGAAGGTGATGCCGACGCGGCGGAAGATCAGATCGGATTCGGCACGTTTGCGGGCGATGGTTTCAGCCGATTGCGCGGACAGCCAGTTGGCGAATTCGGCATAGTGCTGACGCACTTGCGGGTCGTCGCTTGCGGCGCTTCCCGAATACATCTCATCGAAAAAATGTGCCATAGACTTGATTCATTTTTTCCTGCCTGGACAGGAACTTTTTTAGGTTGAATTAAACGACGAATGCGGCGAGGGGATCTGCTGAAACTGCGCGCGCCTGCTGGCGTGCGCGATTAAAGACTATCAGAGGCATATGGTTTTGGACAGTGGAAAATTTCATGGTTTTGACTTGCCGGTTACGTTGCGATTGCATGCCGCGCCGGCGCCGCAACGCGAGCGGCCGGCGCGTTCTGGAAAAGTTAGTCCGATCCGGCTGTTCAGCTCCACGGCGTCGGCGCCGGCACCGCGCAGGGCGCCGGCATGTCGATGGTGGTGAAGTCGGCCGGACTGACGATCTCCAGGTACTCCATGTCAGGCGAGTAGTCGAACAGGAAATGCACGATGCCCGGCCGCTGGTGCACGCAGTCGCCCGCCTTCACCAGCGTCGCTTCCTGCCCGTACATGAAGCGCGCCCAGCCCTTGAGCATGATGACGATATGGAAGTTGGCCTCGTGCCGGTGCCACCCCGTGCCTTGTTCCGGCGCCATGTTGGCCTTCACCAGCTGCGCCACGACCTGCCCTCCGGTGGCCGCGGCGATGCCCAGGTCGCGGTACAGGAAGAAGTCGCGCAGGCCGCCGGATTCATAGGGCGTGTCGCCCTCGCACACATGGGAAAAACTGTTCTTCGTCAATGCGCTTTCAGCTACGGTGTTCATCACATCCATCCTTTCTGCGGCGTCCCGCATTCGGCTTGCGACAAATGAGCGCGGCGGATGCCGCGCCCCCGGACGCGTTCGCTGAAAACGACTCGGGCGCGTCCTAGAACTCTACGTCCAGCTCATCGATATCCTCAGGCTCCTTCTTCGCCGCGGCGATCCAGGCCTGCATCTCCGGCATGGCCATGATGCGCTTGCCGTAGGCCGTGCACACCGGATCGAGCTTGACGTCGTAGGTCATGAAGCGCGTCACCACCGGCGCATACATGGCGTCGGCCATGGTGCGCTGCTCGCCGAACAGGAACGGGCCGCCGTACTTGGCCAGGCATTCCTTCCAGATGGTGGTGATGCGCACGATGTCGGCTTCGGCGCGCGACCACACCTTGAAGTTGGGGAAGTGCGCCTTGAGGTTCATCGGCAACGCCGCGCGCAGCGCCGAGAAGCCCGAATGCATTTCGCCGCAGACCGAGCGGCAATGCGCGCGCGCCGCCTGGTCGGCCGGCAGCAGCTTGGCGGACGGGCGGATTTCATTGAGGTATTCGGCGATGGCCAGCGTGTCCCACACCAGCACCTCGCCATGTTTGAGGCTGGGCACCAGGATGGAGGAAGACAAGAGCAGGATCTCCGCGCGCGCCGTCGGGTCGTCCGGCGGCACGATGTCTTCCTCGAAGGACAGGCCCGCGAACTTGGCCAGGAGCCAGCCGCGCAGCGACCACGAGGAGTAGTTCTTGCTGGTGATGCGCAAAGTCGTCTTAGGCATGTCAGTCCTTTATCTCTCTTGTCGCGAATGTTGACTTTGAGCACGTCGTATCGGTGGCCGCACAAGGCGCGCGATGGCGACGTTGCAACTGCCGTCCGGCGTCGCGCATCGCGACTCCTCCGGGAGGGCAGGCGGCCCATATGCAAGCGCCTGTCCTGTGCGCTTGCAAAGCGCGTGCCAGCCCATCGTTTTGTCGCCGCCAGGCGTCGGCAAACAGAGGCTGCGCCTGTATTGGCCCGGCGCCGTCCGTGGCATGCATATTGCATCGAAGGGGGACGAGCGGGC
Source organism: Herbaspirillum sp. WKF16 (assembly GCF_028993615.1). Lineage (NCBI taxonomy): Bacteria > Pseudomonadati > Pseudomonadota > Betaproteobacteria > Burkholderiales > Oxalobacteraceae > Herbaspirillum > Herbaspirillum sp. WKF16. Next base: position 730,866 of record NZ_CP118632.1, read on the forward strand.
AGCTAGAAGAGACAAAAACGAGTCAGAACGAAAAGGGCGGCGTCCTCATGATCAATACCTACCAGCTCTACCAGCAATACGCCGACGCCACCGACCCGCTGAGGGTCTCGGCCAGGATGCTGGCGCCTGTGTTCGGAGTTCAGTGGCCCGGCCTGCCGGCCCATCCCGTCATGCGCAAGCTGGCCTCGGCCTGCGACGTCTTCGCGCGCACCCAGCTCACCCATGCCCGGCCGGACTTCGGCATTCCCGAGGTGGAAGATGGTGGGCGCACAATTGCGGTGCATGAGGAAGTCGTGACCGCCACGCCCTTCTGCAGCCTGCTGCGTTTTCGCAAGGAAACATCCGACGCCCAACCCAAGGTGCTGGTGGTGGCGCCGATGTCGGGCCACTTCGCCACGCTGCTGCGCGGCACCGTCAAGACCCTGCTGCGCCATCATGACGTCTACATCACCGACTGGCACAACGCGCGCGACGTCGCGGCCGGGCACGGCCGCTTCGGCCTGGATGAATACGTTTCCCACGTGATCTCCTTCCTGGAAACGCTGGGCCCGGGCGCGCACCTGCTGGCGGTGTGCCAGCCCACGGTGGCGGCGCTGACCGCGGCCGCGGTGATGGCCGAGGACGGCAACCCGGCGCAGCCGCGCAGCCTGACGCTGATGGCCGGGCCGCTGGACACGCGGGTCAATCCTACCGCCGTCAACGCGCTGGCCAAGAGCAAGCCCATCGCCTGGTTCGAGGACAACATGATCAGCACCGTGCCGGCGCGCCACCGCGGCGCCGGACGCCGGGTCTATCCCGGCTTCGTGCAGCTGACGGCGTTCATGAACATGAACCTGAACCGCCACGTCGACGCCTTCCGCAACCTCTACCAGCACCTGGTCGAGGGCGAGGACGAGAAGGCCATGCAGATCAAGACCTTCTACGAGGAGTACTTCGCCATGGCCGACCTGCCGGCGGAGTTCTACCTGGAGACCGTGCGCGCGGTCTTCCAGGAGCATGCCCTGCCGCTGGGAAAATTGCAGTACTGCGGACGCGCCGTGAAGCCGGCTGCGATCCGGCGCACCGCGCTGTTCACCATCGAAGGAGAGAAGGACGACATCTGCGCCGTCGGCCAGACCCTGGCCGCACAGGAAATGTGCAGCGCGATCCGGCCTTACATGCGCTTGCACCATGTTCAGACGGCGGTAGGGCACTATGGCGTATTCAACGGCCGCCGCTGGGAGAACGAAATCTATCCGCGCCTGAGGGATTTCATTAATATGCACCACAGGTAGGCGCGCCGGCATGGCCGGGCCCTCGGGAAAACAGGTAATGAAGCGGTAAGAACAATCCGGCAGCGCCGTGCGTTCGGATGCGGCCCGCATCGAACGGCAGGCATGCCGGCCAAGATCGTCAGCACTTCAACCATTTGCTCGCCGTAAAGGATCTACATGTCAATTCACGTGGCGTTGAACCATGTCACCTCGTACCACTATGACCGTGCCATCAACCTGGGGCCGCAAACCATCCGCCTGCGCCCGGCGCCGCACAGCCGCACCCGCATCCTGAGCTATTCGCTGCGGGTCCTGCCGGAGCCGCATTTCATCAACTGGCAGCAGGATCCGGAAGGCAACTACCTGGCCCGCCTGGTGTTCCCCGAGCCCACCACCGAATTCAAGATCGAGGTCGACCTGGTGGCCGAGATGTCGGTCATCAATCCCTTCGATTTCTTCCTGGAGCCCTACGCCGAAGAGTTTCCGTTCGAGTATGCGCAAGAGCTGCAGAACGAATTGTTGCCGTACCGCCAGAAACTGCCGCTGTCGCCGCTGTTCAAGAAGTTCCTAGACGGCATCCCGCGCGAGAAGATGGGTAGCGCCAATTTCCTGGTGGCCCTGAACCAGCAGCTGGCCGACCATATCGACTACACCATCCGCATGGAACCCGGCGTGCAGACGCCCGAGCAGACCTTGAAGCTGAAGTCGGGCTCCTGCCGCGATTCGTCCTGGCTGCTGGTGCAGTTGCTGCGCCACCTGGGCCTGGCGGCGCGCTTCGTTTCCGGCTACCTGATCCAGCTGACGGCCGACCAGAAATCGCTGGACGGCCCCTCCGGTCCCGAGGCCGACTTCACCGACCTGCACGCCTGGTGCGAGGTCTACCTGCCGGGCGCCGGCTGGGTCGGGCTGGACCCGACCTCGGGCCTGTTCGCCGGAGAAGGCCATATTCCCTTATCGTGCACGCCGGAGCCGGCTTCGGCGGCGCCGGTGTCGGGCCTGGTCGATCCCTGCGAAGTGGAGTTCGAGCACCTGATGAGCGTTACGCGGGTGTGGGAAGCGCCGCGCGTGACCAAGCCCTACAGCGAGGAGCAGTGGAGCGCGATCGAGGCGCTGGGCCACGCCATCGACGCCGACCTGGCCGCCGGCGACGTGCGCCTGACCATGGGCGGCGAGCCGACCTTCGTGGCGCTGGACTACCCGGACGAGCCGGAATGGAACACCGCCGCCATGGGGCCGACCAAGAAGCCGCTGGCGGCCGAGCTCTACCATCGCATGCGCGACCGGTACGCCGCGCAGGGCCTGCCGCACTTCGGCCAGGGCAAGTGGTATCCGGGCGAGCAGCTGCCGCGCTGGGCGCTGAACTGCTACTGGCGGCGCGACGGCGAGCCGATCTGGCACAACCCGGCGCTGATCGGCGACGAGACCCGTCCCAACGTCACCGACAAGATCGTCACCAGCCACTTCCTGCACCGCGTGGCGCAGCGCCTGGGCGTGGACGGCAAGAACGTCTTCCCCGCCTACGAGGACGTGTTCTACTACATGTGGCGCGAGCGCCGCCTGCCGGGCAACGTCGATCCCTTCGACTCGCGCGTGGACGACAAGCATGAGCGCGCGCGCCTGATGCGCGTGTTCACCCAGGGCCTGCAAAGCGCGGTCGGCCATGTGCTGCCGCTGGCGCGCCGCTTCGACGAGAGCGGCTGGCAGAGCGGCGCGTGGTTCCTGCGCAGCGAGCGTTGCTACCTGCATCCCGGCGATTCGCCGCTGGGCTATCGCCTGCCGTTGGATTCGCTGCCCTGGGTCACCGACAGCGAATACCCGGCGGTGCATGCGGCCGATCCTTCGCAGCTGTTCCGTCCGCTGCCCGGCGCGACCATGATCCGCCGCCAGCCGGGCGGGCCGCAGGAGCTCGTGGCGCGCGTAGGCGCGGCGGGAGCGGGCGCAGCATCGTCGCCGGCGGCGGCCGGCAGCGAATCGGCAGCGGCATCCTCCGCGGCGCCGGCCGCGTTCGAGTCGGCCAAGCACATCACCCGCACCGGCCTGTGCGCCGAGGTGCGCAACGGCGTGTTCTACCTTTTCATGCCGCCGCTGTCGCATCTGGAGCATTACCTCGAACTGGTGGCCGCGATCGAAGCGGTGGCCGAGGAGCTCAAGCAGCCGGTGCTGCTGGAGGGCTACGAGCCGCCCAACGATCCGCGCCTGCGCAAGTTCAGCGTCACGCCCGACCCCGGCGTGATCGAGGTCAACATCCAGCCGGCCAACGACTGGAACGAGCTGGTGGAGCAGACCACCCACCTGTACGACGCCGCGCGCGCCTCGCGCCTGACCACCGAGAAGTTCATGCTCGACGGCCATCACTCCGGCACCGGCGGCGGCAACCACATGGTGCTGGGCGGCATCACCACCGGCGATTCGCCCTTCCTGCGGCGGCCGGACCTGCTGCGCAGCCTGATCTCCTACTGGCACAACCATCCCTCGCTGTCCTACCTGTTCTCGGGCATGTTCATCGGCCCCACCTCGCAGGCGCCGCGCATCGACGAGGCGCGCAACGACTCCACCGTGGAGATCGAGCTGGCCTTCAGCGAGATGGAGCGCCAGGTCGCGCGCGGCGGATGCCCGCCGTGGCTGGTGGATCGCCTGCTGCGCAACCTGCTGATCGACGTCACCGGCAACACCCACCGCGCCGAGTTCTGCATCGACAAGATGTACTCCCCCGACAGCGCCACCGGCCGCCTGGGCCTGCTGGAACTGCGCGCCTTCGAGATGCCGCCGCATGCGCGCATGAGCCTGACCCAGCAGTTGCTGCTGCGCGGCCTGGTGGCGCGTTTCTGGAAGCAGCCCTACAAGCCGGCGCGCCTGGTGCGCTGGGGCACCGAGCTGCACGACCGCTTCCTGCTGCCGCATTTCATCGAGCAGGATTTCGGCGACGTGATCGCCGACATGAACGAGGCCGGCTATCCGATGAAGGCGGAGTGGTTCGCGCCGCACATGGAGTTCCGCTGCCCCAAGATCGGCGACTACGCCGTCAAGGGCATGGAGATCGAACTGCGCACCGCGCTCGAACCCTGGCACGTGCTGGGCGAGGAAAGCACCGCCGGCGGCACCGCGCGCTATGTCGATTCCTCGCTGGAGCGGCTGCAGGTGAAGGTGACCGGCATGGCGCCCGACCGCTACGTGCTCACCTGCAACGGCGTGGCCGTGCCGCTGCAGCCCACCGGCACGGTGAGCCAGTTCGTGGCCGGGATCCGCTACCGCGCCTGGCAGCCGCCGTCGGCGCTGCATCCGACCATCGCGGTGGACACGCCGCTGACCTTCGACCTGGTCGACACCTGGAACGGCCGCAGCCTGGGCGGATGCCAGTACCACGTTGTGCATCCGGGCGGGCGCAACTACGAGACCTTCCCGGTCAACGCCTTCGAGGCGGAAAGCCGCCGCCTGGCGCGCTACTTCCGCCTGAACCATACGCCGGGAAAATTCGATATCCAGCCGGGACGGCCGTCTATCGAGTTTCCTTTTACGTTAGACTTGCGCTACTTCTAACTCAGCCGGGCCGCGCGGCCCGCCGCGCCGCCGGCGCGGGCGATCCGCGCGGCCCGGTTCGACCTCACCTATGCACCAGCGTTTACTGGAAAGCTATCCGGTCAGCAGCGATCGCTACGACGAGATGCTGCTGCCCGACGGCAGCCTGCGGCCGCACTGGCGAACGCTCATCGACCAGCTGGAACACCTGTCGCCGGACATGCTGCGCCGGCGCGCCACCGAGGTGCGCGACGCCATCGCCTCGGACGGCGTCACCTACAACGTCTATGCCGATCCCAAGGGCGCCAACCGGCCTTGGGAGCTGGACCTGCTGCCGCAAGTGGTGGCGGCCGACGAATGGCGCTTCCTGTCGCGCGCGGTAAGCCAGCGCGCGCGCCTGATGAATGCCGTGCTGGCCGACATCTACGGCGACCAGGCGATGATCGGTGAAGGCCTGCTGCCGCCGGCGCTGGTGTTCGGCCAGCACGGCTACCTGATGCCTTGCCACGGCCTGAAGCCGCCGGGCGGGGTGCACCTGCATGCCTACGCGATCGACCTGGCGCGCTCGGCCGACGGCACCTGGTGGGTGGTCTCGGACCGCACCCAGGGGCCCTCGGGCACCGGCTATGCGCTGCAGAACCGGCAGATCATGTCGCGCGCCATGCCCGAGGCCTTGCGCGACATGCAGGTGGAGTCGCCGCACGGCTACTTCCATACCCTGCGCTCCACCCTCACGCGGCTGGCGCCGGCCAACGGCGAGGCGCCGCTGATCGTGCTGCTCACACCCGGGCCGTACAACGAAACCTATTCCGAACACGCCTTCCTGGCGCACACGCTGGGCTTCCCGCTGGTGGAGGGCGTCGACCTGACGGTGCGCGGCGACCAGGTGTTCCTGAAGACCTTGAACGGCCTGCGCCGGGTGCACGCCATCCTGCGCCGCATGGACGACGACTACTGCGATCCGCTGGAATTGCGGGCCGACTCCGCGCTGGGCGTGCCCGGCCTGACCCAGGCCGCGCGCCTGGGCAATGTGCTGGTGGCCAATTCGCTGGGCAGCGGCGTGCTGGAGTCGACCGCGCTGCACGGTTTCCTGCCGGCCATCTCGGAGCGCCTGCTGGGCGAGACGCTGATGCTGCCGGCGGTGGCGTCGTGGTGGTGCGGCGAGAAGCCGGCGCTGGATTACACGCTGGAGCATTTCGACGACCTGGTGATCGTGCCGGCATTTTCCAGCATGCGCATGCTGCCGGTGTTCGGCCACACGGTCACGGGCGCTGCGCGGCGCCGCCTGATCGAAAGCCTGCAGCTGCAGCCGCACGCCTATGCCGCGCAAGAGTGGGTGCGCCTGTCGCAGGCGCCGGTGATGTCGCGCAGCGGCGACTACCGCCTCATGAGCCGCACCGTCAGCCTGCGCGTGTTCGCGGTGGCCGACGGCGAGGGCGGTTACCACGTCATGCCCGGCGGCCTGACGCGCGTGGCGTCGCGCCAGCGGCGCGACGTGGTGTCGATGCAGCAGGGCGGCACCACCAAGGACGTGTGGGTCCTGCGCGAAGGCGAATCCGCGCCGGACCAGCTGGGCGACGAGGCGGCCGGCGTCGCCGCCGCCGACGGCACGCTGATCCGCAGCACGGTAGACGTCTCTTCGCATGCCGGCGAGAACCTCTTCTGGATGGGACGCTATTCGGAGCGCGTGAAGAACCTCGCGCGCTTGTTGCGCACCACGCTGCAATACACGATGGACGGCCAGACCGAAAGCCGCGGCATGCTGGGCAGCGTGTCCTGGATCTGCAGCCAGCTGGGCGTGCAGATGCCCAAGTCCGATCCGCGCCCGACCATCACCGGCCTGCAGCAAAGCCTGCAGGCGGCGGTGGTCGATCCGTCGGTGCCGGTCAGCATCGCCACCCAGTTGCGCCAGCTGGCCAATGCCGCTTACCAGGTGCGCGAGCACCTGTCGCTGGACAACTGGCATGCCTTGAACAAGATGCCGGCCATGGTGCAGGACCGCGCCAACACGCCGGCCGCCGCCCAGCAGGTGCTGAGCAACGTGATCGATGCCTGCTCCGGCCTGGCCGGGCATGCGCTGGACGACATGACGCGCGACGCCGGCTGGCAGTTCCTGATGGTGGGGCGCCACATCGAACGCATGGCCAACATGGCCACGCTGTTCGACAATTTCCTGCGCCTGCCGCCGCAGCGCCAGACCGCCGCGCTGTCCTGGCTGCTGGAGTCGGCCAGCAGCATCGTCACCTATCGCGTGCGTTACCGGCGCACGCCGGAGTGGCTGCCGGTGCTGCACCTGCTGGTGTTCGACATCAGCAATCCGCACGGCATGGCCTACCAGTTCCGCATGCTGCAGCAATACCTGGCCGACATCGCGCAGCAGCTGGGCCTGCTCAGCATGACCATTCCCTCGCACCTGGCGCATCAGTTGGAGGCGATGAACCTGGCCGACTTCGCGCACGGATCGCCCGGCGCCGCCGAGGCCAACGCGCGCCTGGCGCAACTCATGCGCGACGCCGTCAACGGCGGCTACATGCTGTCCGACGATTTGTCGCGTCACTACTTCACGCCGCTGACCGCCCCGGTCAGCCAGGGGGTCTGAGATGCAGACGCAAGATATCGCGGCCGGGTCCGAACGCCTGGTCTACCGGATCCGCCACCAGACCACCTACAGCTATGCGCTGCCGGTGCGCCTGTCGCACCAGATGCTGCACCTGACGCCGCGCGAGCTGCCGTGGCAGCGCTGCCTGTCGCACAACGTCGATATCCAGCCGGCGCCGCAGCTGGTGCGCAGCTATGAAGACAACTTCGGCAACGTCATCAAGGCGTTTTCGCTGGATACCGACCACACCAGCCTCGACGTCCACGCCGACTCCTGGGTCGAGCTGACGCCGCGCGGGCTGCCACAGGCCGGCATGTCATGGGAGGAGGCGGTGGCGCTGATGTCCTACCACGGCGCGCAGTCGATGGCGCCAGGCATGCTGGATGCGTCCAACTTCCTGTTCGAGTCCTCGCATGTGCGCATCAAGCGCGAGTTCATCCGCTACGCGGCCGAATGCTTCCGCCCCGGCCTGCCTGTGGTGGAAGGCGTGCGCGCGCTGATGCTGCGCATCCACCGGGAGTTCGCCTTCGACCCGGCCGCCACCACGGTGTCCACGCCGGTCACCGAGGTCTTCGCCAATCGCCGCGGCGTGTGCCAGGACTTCGCGCACCTGATGCTCTCCTGCCTGCGCTCGATCGGGCTGGCCGCGCGCTACGTCAGCGGCTACCTGCTGACCGAGCCGCCGCCGGGCCAGCCGCGCCTGATCGGCGCCGACGCCTCGCACGCCTGGGTCTCGGTGTATTGTCCGGGCGAGGACGGCGGCGCGTGGATCGACGCCGATCCCACCAATGGCGTGTTCGCCGACACCAGCCACATCACGCTGGGCTGGGGCCGCGACTTCCTCGACGTCTCGCCCTTGCGCGGCGTGCTGATCGGCGGCGGCCAGCAGAGCATGCAGGTGGCGGTGACGGTGATGCCGGGCGAGGAGGCGCAGGGTTTGCAGTTGTCGATTTGAGGCGGCCGGCGAGATGCGCTCAACCATACTGGGTCGCGCTTTTCCCAGTGAGGAAAAATTACCCGAAACCCCACCCCCGTCGCCCCTGCGAAAGCAGGCGCCCAGCGTCGTTTTCTCTCTCGCGCGCGTCGATTCAATAAGACTTCTGACAAAGAAAAATGCCGTTCCGCACCTGGCTGAACGGCATCCGGCGTCGGCCGTTTTCTATCGATAACTCAGAACTGCTCCCAATCGTCATCGCCGGCCACCGCCTTGCTGCGTTCCGGCGCCGGCTTGGCGGGCAAGGCCGGGCGCGACTGCGGCGCCTGTTGCGCGCGCGGCGCGGGAGCTGCCGCCACCGCGGCCGGCGCGCTGCGCTGAGGTTCCGATTTCGCTGGGCGTCCCATGGCGGCCAACTGGCGGCCGTCGATGCGGAAGATGCTGACGATCTGCTGCAGCGAGTCGGCCTGATCCTGCAGCGACTGCGCCGCCGCCGCCGCTTCTTCCACCAGCGCGGCATTCTGCTGCGTGACCTGATCCATCTGCAGCACCGCCTGGTTGATCTGCTCGATGCCCTCGCTTTGCTCGCGGCTGGAGGCCGAGATCTCGGCTACGATGTCGGTGACCTGGCGCACGCTCGCCACCACCTGGTCCATGGTGCCGCCGGCCTGCGCCACCAGCTTGCTGCCGGTGTCGACCTTGGCCACCGAGTCGTCAATGAGCTGCTTGATCTCCTTGGCCGCCGAGGCCGAGCGCTGCGCCAGCGTGCGCACTTCCGAGGCCACCACGGCGAAGCCGCGTCCCTGTTCGCCGGCGCGCGCCGCTTCCACCGCCGCGTTCAAGGCCAGGATGTTGGTCTGGAAGGCGATGCCGTCGATCACGCCGATGATGTCGACGATCTTGCGCGAGGATGCGTTGATCGATCCCATGGTGTCCACCACCTGTTGCACCACCTGGCCGCCTTCGGAGGCGACGCTGGAGGCCGAGCTGGCCAGCTGGTTGGCCTGGCGCGCGTTGTCGGCGTTCTGCTTCACGGTGGAGGTGAGTTCTTCCATCGACGAGGCGGTTTCTTCCAGCGAGCTGGCCTGCTGCTCGGTGCGCGATGACAGGTCGAGGTTGCCGCGCGCGATCTCGCCGCTGGCGGTGGCGATGGTATCGGTGCCGTGACGCACCTGGGCCACGATGCGGGTGAGCGCGTCGCGCATCTGCTTCATGGCGAACAGCATGCTGGTTTTGTCCTGATCGCCCACCTCGACCTCCACCGTCAGGTCGCCCTGGGCGATCTTCTGGGCGATGTCGGCCGCATAGGATGGTTCGCCGCCCAGCTGGCGCAGCAGGTTGCGCGCAATCAGCAGCGAGGCGATCACGCCGATCAGTAGCGCCAGGCCGCCGATCACCAACATCTGCAGGCGCGCGCTCTGGTAGACCTCTTGCGCGTGCAGGCCGGCTTGCTGGTTGGATTCGTCCTCCAGCGTGGCCAGTTCGGCCAGGGTGGTGCGGCGTTCGATCTGGCGCGGCCCGATCTCATCGGTGATGAAGCGTTTGAGCTCCGCCTCTTCACCGCCGCGGCTGAGTTCCAGCGCGCGCGTGAACAGGGCGCTGGCGGCGGTCGACTGGGCGGTGGCGGCGGCAAGCAATTCCTTCTCGCGGCCGGAAGTCTGCTGGTCGATGCTGAACATCTCCTGCAGCTTGGCCTGCGCCTGTTTGTAACGCGCATCCTGTTTCAGCAGTCCGTCGAGCTCGCGGTCGATGGCGGCGCGGTCGGTCATCAATGCCACGTTGCGCACGGCGATGGACTGTTCGAAGATGGCCGCGCGCATGGTCATCACGGCGCGGATCTCGACGTTGTTGATGTTGACGATATTGTCGACCTGGCTGTTGATCTGCACCATGCGCGCGATGCCGATGGCGGTGATGGTGGCCAGCAGCAGGAGCACCAGGCCGAAGCCCAGTCCCAGTTTGGTCGCGACCTTTGTCTGTTTGAACGGCATGTTTTTCCCCTTGGTGACGAGCGAAGGCGCCGGGCGGCGCCGGTATGAGGTATTGCCGTGGATGAGGTGCTGCGGCTCCCGGCAGGGAGCATGGGTGCTGCATTGGCGATGGCCGGTGGGCCGGCTCTGGCCCATTGCTCTGCGGTAATTGGGCGTGTGGCGACATGTACGGGCTGGCGCCGCTTGTGGCGGCGATTGGGATATGGCTGGCCGTTTCATGATAGCCGATGGCCGCCGCGCAGGCATCGGGAGTTCCCTGATGGCGCTTTGCCAACGCATGTAGGGCCGGAGCTCCGGTTCGCAATGGGCGCCGCCGGCTTTTTTCAGGGAGTGCGGATGTGGTCGATCAGCGCGATCGTGCCCTCGTCGGGCGGCGGCGTGAGCAGGCTGACGATCACCATGGCGGCGATCCCCACCGGCACGCCGAACACGCCGGCCGAGATCGGCGCGATGTGGAACCATTGCGCCGCCGCGTTGCCGCCGAAAGTGGGATTGGTGTGCAGCATGTAGTACACGCACATCAGGAAACCGCACACGATGCCGGCCACCGCGCCGGCCTGGTTGGCGCGCTTCCAGAACACGCCCAGCACCAGCGCCGGGAACAGCGTGGAGCCGGCCAGCGAGAAGGCGGCGCCGACCATGGAGAGGATGTCGCCGGGCTTGAGCGAGGCGGCGTAGGCGGCCAGCAGCGCCACCACCAGCAGTAGCAGCTTGGAGATCGTGACGCGCTTCTGCGAGGAGGCGCTGGGGTCGACCACCTTGTAGTAGATGTCGTGCGAGAGCGCGTTGGAGATCGTCAGCAGCAAGCCGTCCGCAGTCGACAGCGCCGCCGCCAGGCCGCCGGCGGCTACCAGGCCGGAGATGAAATACGGCAGGCCGGCGATCTCCGGCATGGCCAGCACGATGATGTCGCCGTCCATCGAGATTTCGCCCAGCTGCACCAGGCCGTCGCGATTCATGTCGGTGATCGAGACCAGCGGATTGATCTTGTCGATGTTGGCCCAGTAGTAGACCCAGTCGGGCAGGTGGCTGTAGCTGCTGCCCACCAGCGAGGTGTAGATGTCGTATTTCACCAGCACCGTCAGCGCCGGCACGGTGAGGTAGATCAGCATGATGAAGAACAGGGTCCAGAACACCGACTTGCGCGCCGCCGACACCGTGGGCGTGGTGTAGTAGCGCATCAGGATGTGCGGCAGCGCGGCGGTGCCCAGCATCAGGCAAAACACTAGCGCCAGGAAGTTGTTGCGCTGGATGTCGGAGCTCTCCCGCTCCCGGCCCTTGCCGCGCCCGGGGAAGGGTTCGGTCTGCGAGATCGGCGGCTGCGCGCGCGCCAGGTTGGCCGCGCGCGCATCGCTCCAGCGCCGCTCGGCCTCCTCCGGGGTCTTGGGGTAGGACGACAGCGCGCGGCTGGCGGCCTTGATCTCGGCCAGCGAGGCGCGCGTGTCGCGCTTGACGTCGTCGATATGGTGCTGCGCCTCGAGGCGGCCTTCTTCCCACGAATGCGGCAGGTTCTTCAGCTTGGCGTCATAGTCGTCGGCGCGCGCCTGGAAGATCTTGCGGATTTCCTGCTCCTTCGGGTCGTTCTCCAGCTTGTGCTCGATGGCGCTGAGCTTGGGCAGCACCGCGCCGTAAGCCACCGGCGGCACCGGCACCGCGGTGTGCTTGGCCGAGAGCCAGATTACCGGGATCAGGTAGGCGAACAGGATGATGATGTACTGCGCCACCTGGGTCCAGGTGATGGCGCGCATGCCGCCCAGGAAGGAGCACACCAGGATGCTGGCCAGGCCGAGGAAGATGCCGATCGAGAAGTCGATGCCGGTGAAGCGCGAGGTGATCAGGCCGACGCCGTAGATCTGCGCCACCACATAGGTGAAGGAGATCAGGATGGTGGCGGCCACCGCCAGGATGCGGATCAGGTTGCCGCCGTACTTGCCGGGGTAACGCGCGGCCAGGAAGTCGGCGATGGTGTACTGGCCGAACTTGCGCAGGTAGGGCGCGATCAGCAGCGCCACCAGGCAATAGCCGCCGGTCCAGCCCAGGATGTAGGCCAGGCCGTCGAAGCCTTGCAGGTAGAGGCCGCCGGCCAGGCTGATGAAGGTCGCCGCCGAGATCCAGTCGGCGGCGGTGGCCATGCCGTTGAACAGCGGCGGCACGCGGCGCCCGGCGACGTAGTACTCGGGCACGTCCGAGGTGCGGCACACCACGCCGATGGCCGCGTACAGGCCGATGGTGACGAACAGGAACAGGTAGCCGATCCACGAGCGCGGCATGCCTTCGTGCTCGAGGATGGCCAGCACGCACAGGAAGGCGATGAAGCCCGCCGTGTACAGCGAGTAGTAGCGGGTCAGCCGCCAGAAGAAGTCGCGGTTACTCTCCATGCCGGTGCTCGCCCTGTTCGATGTGTTCGCCCTGGTCGCCGTACATCAGCTGTTCGATGCGCTTCATGCGCCGCATGTAGATCACCACGATGGCCAGGTAGATCAGCATCATGCCCTGGGCCGCCATGTAGAAGGAGATCGGCCAGCCGAACAGGTGCACCTGGTCCAGCTCGCGTGCGAAGAAGATGAAGAAGAAGGTGACCAGGAACCATACCGACAGCAGCACGGCGGTGAGGCGCCGGGTCTTGCTCCAATGGTTGCCGGCGTCGCCGGTGCTGTGGGAGGGGGCTTGGTTCATGTCAGCCGATGTCGTCGATGAAGGGCGTGCGCGGCATCAACCGGAAGCTGACGCGAAACAGGCTGCCCGGATGCTTGGGGTCGGCGCTGCGCGGGTTGTTGGAGATTTCCACCAGCGCGTCGTGCTGCTGCGCGATCTCGCGCACGATGGCCAGCCCCAGACCGCTGCCGGTGCTGGGCGTGCCGAGGATGCGGTAGAAGCGTTCGAACACGTGCGCGCGTTCGGCCGGCGCAATGCCGGGGCCATTGTCTTCCACTTCCAGGATCGCCAGCCCGCCGCCTTCCTCGGTGCGCGCGCGCACCGTCACGCGGCCGCTGCCGTCGTGCGGCGTGTAGTGCAGGGCGTTGTCGAGCAGGTTGGAGAGCAGCTCGCGCAGCATGATGGGGTTGCCGGTGATCATGATCGGATGGCCGGGCTGCTCGAAGCCCAGGTCGATGCGCTGGGTGAAGGACATCGGCACCCAGTCCTGCACCGCGGTGCGCGCCAGCTCGTTCAGTTCCACCGGCGCCATGCCGCCGGCCTGCGATTGCTGGTTCTCGGCGCGCGCCAGCGACAGCAGCTGATTGACCAGGCGGGTGGCGGTCTCCGAACTCTGGGCCAATTGTTCCAGCGAGCGCCGCACATCGACCTGGTCGTCCTGGCGCAGCGCCAGCTCGGATTGCATGCGCATGCCCGCCAGCGGCGTCTTCATCTGGTGCGCGGCGTCGGCAATGAAGCGCTTCTGGATGGCGATGGTCTGCGACAGGCGCGCCAGCATGTCGTTCAGGGAGCGCACCAGCGGCGAGATTTCCTCGGGCACCTGGCCGGAGTCGATCGGCGAGAGATCGTCGGGGCGGCGCGCGCGGATGCGCTGCTGCAGTTCGGACAGCGGCGACAGGCCGCGCGAGAGCGCGAACCACACCAGCGCCAGCGCCACCGGCAGGATGATGAACTGCGGCAGGATCACGCCCTTGATGATTTCGTTGGCCAGCTGGGCGCGCTTCTCGAGCGTCTCGCCCACCTGCACCGTGGCCAGCCGCGGTTCGTGCGAAGCGGCGCGCTGCGCGGCGCTGCGGCGCAGGTCGACTTGCACGTAGGCGATGCGCACGTCGCTGCCGTGCAGGATGTCATTGCGGAACTGCACCGTGCCGAGGTTGCTGCGGTCGTCGTCGGGCGGGGGCTGCGGCATGTCGACATCGCCTTCGACGTATTCGCCGGCGGGGCCGCTGACCTTGTAGTAGATGTTGTCGATATCGTCGGCGCGTAGCAGGTCGCGCGCCGAGACCGGCAGCCGCGCGACCACCTTGCCGTTGATCTCGGAAACCTGCTGCGCCAGCACGGTGACGCTGTCTTCGAGCGCGCGGTCAAAGGGCTGGTTGGCGATCGATTGCGCGATCAGGTAGGTGATGGCGATGCTCATGGGCCACAGCAGCAGCAGCGGGGCCAGCATCCAGTCGAGGATCTCGCCGAACAGCGAGCGCTGGATGCGCTCCACCGGCTGGGTGGCGATGGCGCGCCGCTTCTTGCGCGGCGATGCGGGAGGCGGATCGATCCCGCCCGGTTCGCGGGCGGGCGGCGCGGGTTCACGCGCGGGCATGGGCATGCGCCGCGGCGGGAGCGGTCATGGGATGGGCAACGAGGAGGCGCCGCGGCGGCGCCGGATCAGGCCGCGCCGCTGGCGGCAGGCGCAGGGGCGGGCGGTGCGCCGGCTTCCGGCAGCTTTTCAAGGCAATAGCCCAGCCCGCGCACGGTAGCGATGCGCACGCCGCCGACTTCGATTTTCTTGCGCAAGCGATGGACATAGACCTCGATGGCATTGTTGCTGACTTCCTCTCCCCATTCGCACAGATGGTCGACCAGCTGTTCCTTGGACACCAGCCGTCCCGTGCGTTGCAATAATACTTCGAGAAGCCCCAGTTCCCGCGCCGATAATTCCAGCATCTGCTCGCCGATGTAGGCGATGCGGCCGACCTGGTCGTACGACAGCGGGCCGTGCTTGATGACGGTGGGGCCGCCGCCGGCGCCGCGCCGGGTCAACGCGCGCACGCGCGCCTCCAGTTCGGACAGCGCGAAGGGTTTGGCCATGTAATCGTCGGCGCCGAGATCGAGTCCCTGCACGCGCTGCTCGACCGAATCGGCCGCCGTCAGGATCAGCACCGGCAGGCGCGAGTTGCGCGCGCGCAGGCGGCGCAGCACCTCCAGCCCTGACATCTTGGGCAAGCCCAGGTCCAGGATCAGCAGGTCGAAGTCCTGGGTGGAGAGCGCGGAATCGGCTTCCACGCCGTTCTTGACGCAATCGGCGGCATAGCCCGAATGGCGCAGCGAACGCGTCAAACCGTCGGCAAGAACGCTGTCGTCTTCAGCAAGGAGGATGCGCATAGGGATGGCTCAGAGAGGAGTCTCGTCTGATTTGTCTCGTGTTGTGGAATTATTGTGGTATTTTCACGCATAATCTACTAATTCAACCACCAATGCAAATGAGGGAAATGGTGGTGCCGAATTGTTCCGAATATAAGCTCGCAATTCACGCGGCTGCCCATGATTCAATGCCGGGCAGGCGAGTAGGCGAATGGGTCTCGGGGCCGCCGTGGGGAAATCGGCGCCATGCGATCGCCGCAAATGTAACAGTGCGATGGCAGCCCTTGAAGATCGGACTTTCGATCCAATCTGATTGCTGTAATTAATTTGTTGGCCTTGTCCTTGGCGTAATTTTTTGTTGTTATAATTTCTCGCATCCATTGCTGGAAAATTCGATGAAACGTTTGTGGGTTCTTTTGCTGATCTGTCTGTTCCCGGTGCAAGTATTTGCAGCGGTGCTGACGTACGCCAGCTCGATCGCCGCAACCGATTTCTCGGCGCCTGAACAAGTGCAGGTGCAATCCAGCGCCGCGGTCAAGCACCTCGTGTCCAAGACCGTCGCCGTGGCCGACCACGCCGTCGCCGACGAGCAGCAACACGGCGCCGTAGCCGACAAGACTTCCTCGGACGACGACGGCAGCAGCTATGCCGACGCCGGCGAAGACTTCTCCACCCATGCAGGCATTGGCGACGAGCCGGTGCTGATCCAATCCCTGGCAATCCTGCCGGAAACCTCCAGCCTGGCTCCCGCTCTGCGCAGCGACGACGCCAGCCAGCCTCCGTTCCTGCCGCTCGCCGGCCGTCCTCCCCGGGCCTGATCCTGTCGCCTCGCGCGACATGCCTGCTGCGCCCGCTGAACCGCTCCTGATCCAACCGTGGCTTCGCGTCGTGCGACAGCATGCGCATGTCCGCACGCGACTTTCGCTTGCCGGTTTGCCCCGGCGCCCAACCAGGTAACGAGCATTTCAGACAATACGGCCGATGTGACCGCATCACATCAGATTCCATCTAGGAGATAGTATGAAAAAAGCATTTGTCGCGCTGATAGTGGCGGTGATGACGCTGTCTGTTGGCATATCGACGGTCGAAGCCAAGCGTCTCGGCGGCGGCGGTTCGATCGGCAAACAGTCGTCGGGCGCCAGCCGCCAGGCCCAGAGCCCGGCCCCGATGCAGAACCAGGCCGCGGCCGCCAAGCCGGCCGCGCCTGCGGCGGCGCCGGCTGCCGCCCCCAAGCCCAGCCCATGGAAGGGTATCCTGGGCGGCGCACTGCTGGGCCTCGGCCTGGGCGCGCTGCTCTCGCACTTCGGCCTGGGCGGCGCCCTGGCCAGCATGATCAGCACCATCCTCATGGTCGCCCTGATCGCCATGGCCGCGATGTTCATCTACCGCATGTTCCGCCGCAAGCAGGAGGCTTCGCAGCCGCGTCCGGCCTGGGCTGGCGCCAATGAAGGCCAGGCCGCCGACAGCACCGCGACGCCCAAGATCGGCTCGCTGCTCGAGCCGGCGCAACCTCCGGTCGCACCCCAGGGCGGCTTCGGCGGCGGCGGTTTCGGCAATGCCGAAGCGGTGGCCTACGGCGTGCCCGCAGGTTTCGACACGGTCGGTTTCGTGCGCAACGCCAAGACCTATTTCATCCGCCTGCAGGCGGCATGGGATAAGGCCGACATCAACGATATCCGCGAATTCACCACGCCGGAAATGTTCGCCGAGCTGCGCCTGCAATTGCAGGAGCGCGGCGCGGCCGCCAACCAGACCGACGTGGTGTCGCTGGATGCGGAAGTGCTGGGCGTGGAAACCGTGGGCAACGATTACGTCGCCAGCGTGAAGTTCTTCGGCTTCATCAAGGAAGAGCAGAACGCGTCGCCGGCCCAATTCGCCGAGATCTGGAACCTGTCCAAGCCGGCCGCCGGCCAGGGCGGCTGGGTGCTGGCAGGCATCCAGCAGCTGGATCCCGTTTCGGCTTGAGCAAGCTCATGCATCAGTAAAAGTTTGGCGCGGAAGGCGGCGGTTAGTGGATGAGCGTCGCCAGTCCGTTTTACCGCCGGCTCTGCCGGCGGTTTTTTTATCTGCATTCCACGCCTGAAGTCCGCTGTTCGATTCTTCCTGCACTCTTCCTTCCTGGCCGTTGCGGCCGATCTTCCCCTCCGTATTGCACGCGTTGACCGGCCTCGCGAAGTCCTACGCGTGGGCGCGCTGTTGTCCTATCGTCGCGCTTGCCCGGGGCACGCATGATGGAAGACTCGCGCGCACGCTGCGCGCGTTCCGACAAGCGAACAGGAGGCTGCAATGAAACGCAAGGCATCGGCGGTATGGATCGGCAATCTCAAGGACGGCAAGGGCGCGCTCACGACCGAAAGCAAGACGCTGTCCGACACCCAGTATTCGTTTTCCACCCGTTTCGAGAACGGCGTGGGCACCAACCCTGAAGAGCTGATCGCAGCGGCGCACGCCGGCTGCTTCTCGATGGACCTGTCGGCGCGCCTGGAGAAGGCGGCGCTGGGCCCCAAGCGCATCGACACCGAGGCCACGCTGACATTGGAGAAGACCGATCCGGGCTTCACCATTACCACCATCCAGCTGGCCGTCAAGGTCGAGCTGGACGATCGCGACGAGCAGAAATTCAACGAGGCGGTGGCGGCGGCCAAGGCCGGCTGCCCGGTTTCAAAGGTCCTGAATGCGGACATCTCGGTGACGGCCACGCTGGTTTGATCAAGGGGCACGCAATGAAAAAGCGCCGCATCAGCGGCGCTTTTTTTTTTGCAGCGTCAGGGGCGCTTTTCTTTCTCGCGCTCGCCCTCGGAGCGTCGCCTGCGCTGGGGCAGATGCCCGCCCGACAGAGGGAACAGCAGCGCCACCACCACCAGGCAGACCATCAGCAGCAGCGTGATCTTGTCGAGTCCGTCCATGTCGCGAGTCTCCTGTCTCTTGCCGTGCTTATGCCGGTTTCCAGATCGCCACGTCGGCCGTATTGACCTTCCTGGGCAGCAGGCCGGCGCCGAAGAAGGCATCGGCGATGCGCTGCTGCTCGCCCAGCGCATCCAGCCTCACCGCGCGCACCTCATAGCTGCGGCGGCTGTTGGCCAGTTCGATGGTGTCGGCGTCCAGGCCCCACAGCGGCGCGAGGAAGGCCGCCGCTTCCTTGGGGTGCTGCTTGACCCATTGCCCGGTCTTCTGCAATTCGGAGAACACGGCGCGCAGCACGTCCGGATTCGCCTCGGCGAACGGCGTGGCGGCCAGGTAGTAGCGCTGGTAGTCGGCGACGCCGCGGCCGTCGGACAGCACGCGCACCTGCGACTGGCGCTGCACGCCGGCCAGGAACGGATCCCAGGTGACCCAGGCGTCCACGCTGCCGCGCTCGAAGGCGGCGCGACCGTCGGCCGGCGAAAGGTAGGCGGCGTCGACGTCGGAGAACTTCAGGCCGGCTTTCTCCAGCGTGGCGATCAGCAGGTAATGCACGCCGGCGGCCTTGGTCACGGCGATCTTCTTGCGCTTGAGGTCGGCGATGTTGCGGATGGGAGAATCGGCGCGCACCACGATGGCCTGCGCCGACGGCGAGGGCGACTCCTGCGCCAGATAGGTGAGCCTGGCGCCGGCGGCCTGGGCGAACACCGGCACGGTATCGGCCACGTCCGCGCTGAGGTCGACGCCGCCGACATTGAGCGCCTCCAGCAGCGGCAGGCCGCTGGAGAATTCGTGCCAGCTGATCTTGGCGCCGCCGGGCGCCAGCAGTTTTTCCAGGGTGCCGTTGGCCTTGATGACGGTGAGCAGCGTCGAGGATTTCTGGTAGCCGATGCGGATCGCGCGGCCGCCGGCCTGGGCCAGCGCGGCGGAGGGCAGGGCGGCGGCGACCGCCAGGGCCGCGCCGGATTGCAGCAGGCGACGGCGGGACAGGTCGAGAGTCGGTGTGTTTTTCATGGGGCGGTTCGGATCGGAAAGAGGGTTCAGGGCTTGGCGCGCGCAACGCGATGCGCGTTGCGCCAGCGCAGCGTCTTGTGTTCGGCCAGGCGCAGCAGGCTGTCGCTGAGCTTGCCCAGCAGCGCCAGGATCAGGATGGCGGCCAGCACCAGGTCGGGCCGGCTGCTTTCACGGCCGTCGGAGAGCAGGTAGCCGACGCCGCGGGTGGCGGCGATCAGCTCGGCCGCCACCAGGAACATCCACGCCAGGCTCAGGCCGCCGCGCAGGCCGGCGAACAGGTAGGGCAGGGAGGCCGGCAGCAGGATATGGCGAATCAGTTCGGCAGAGCCGAGGCCGGCGCTGGTGCCGACCTCGACCAGCTTGTGGTCGATGTCATGGATGCCGGCTACCAGGTTCAGGTAGACCGGGAAGAAGGCGCCGATGGCGATCAGCACGATCTTGGGCGTTTCATCGATGCCCAACCATAGCAGCAGCAAGGGAATCCACGCCAGGCTGGGAATGGCGCGCAGCGCCTGGAAGCTCGGTTCCAGCAGCGCCTCGGCGCGTCGGCTGGTGCCCACCAGCAGTCCCAGCGCGATGGCCAGCGCGCTGCCGATGACGAAGCCGGCCAACACCCGGGTCAGGCTGGCCCAGATGTGCGGCAGCAGTTCGCCGCGCGCGGCCAGCGACCACAGCGTTTGCGCCAGTTCGCTGGGCGGCGGCAGCAGGCGCGCGGGAATCAGTTCCAGGCGCGCGCCGGCCTCCACTAGCAGGAAGAAGGCCAGCGGCAGGATCCAGCCGGTGAATTTGCCGGGACGATAGCCGTCGTCATGCGGCCAGCCGCGCCTGGCTGCGCGGCGCGGGGCTGCCGACGGCGCGGCGGGGAGGGCTTGCGCCGGCAGGCTGCCGGATCCCGGTTCGCTCATGGACCGGCCCTCGTCACGCCTTCACCACGCCTTGCGCGTAGGACGGATCGATCAACGCATTGATGGTGCGCGGCAGGTCGGTGCCGCTCTTGACCAGATCCTCCTCGGTGAGGATGGGGGCGGCCGCGCGCAAGGCATCGATATGCTCGCGGCCGATCTGAGGATGCGAGAAGTCGTTGCGCTTCAGTTGCAGGCGCGCCACCTGCGGCGAGAGCTTGGACTCTTCCGACAGCAGCGCCACGGTGTCCTCCGGATGGGCGATGATCCACGCGCGCGCCTTTTCGTAGGCGGCGATCACGCGCTTGACCTGGTCCGGATGGCGGGCCGCGAAGGTGTCGCTGACGTTGAGGAAGCCGTAGGTGTTGAAATTGACGTTGCGATAGATCAGGCGTGATCCGGCTTCCAGCTCGCTGGCCGCGAGGTGCGGATCGAGGCCGGCCCAGGCGTCGACGCGGCCCTGTTCGAGCGCGGCGCGGCCGTCCGGATGTTGCAGGTGGACGATCTCGACCTCCCCCTTCTTCAAGCCGTTCTCGTGCAGCGCGCGCAGCAGGAACAGATAGGGATCGGTGCCCTTGGTGGCGGCCACCTTCTTGCCCTTGAGCTCGCGCACTGACTTGATGGGTGAGTCCTTGGCGACTGCCAGCGCGGTCCACTCCGGACGCGAATAGACATACACCGCCTTGATCGGGTTGCCGTTGGCGCGCGCCAGCAGCGCCGCCAGGCCGGCAGTGCTGCCGAAGTCGACGCTGTCGCTGTTGAGGTATTCGAGCGCCCGGTTGCTGCCCTGGCTGAGCACCCACTTGACCTCGGTGCCCTGCGCCTTGAGGTCTTCCTCCAGCCAGCCGAACTTGCGCAGCACCAGGCTGGGCGGCGAGTAGTAGGCGTAGTCCAGGCGTAGGGTCTTGGGCGCCTGCGCGGCGCGTGTGATCAGCGGGACGGCGCCGGCCAGTCCGGCGGCTGCGCCCAGGCGGAGGAAGTGTCTGCGTTCCATGAGGTCCGTTCTTGTCGTGTTGGGGGAGTCTGCGGTGCAGACAAACACTCTAAGGACGAACGCGGTGCGGCAGAACGACTATTTTCACGCTTGGATATGCGCTTTGCGCATGCTCCCGCAGCGGCTGCCGCGGGAGTCGGAGGGGAGGCTCAGGGCAGGCAGAGCTCGAACAGCGCGCCGCCGTCCGGATGATTGGACAGGCGCGCCTCGCCGTGCTGGTTTTCCTTGTTGTGGGCGGTGGCGATGGCGTTGCACAGATCCATGCCCAGCCCGGTGGAGGGCTTTTTTTCCTGTGTGCCGATGCCGGGGCCGTCGTCGCGCACGGTGAAGACCACGCCGCCGGCATGCTTGCGGCATCCCAGCTCGATGCGCGCGCGGGCGAAGCGGCTGGCGTTCTGCATTGCCGCTTCCAGCGCCAGCGCCACCAGGTGCTCGTCGAAGAAGCCGATCAGCGGCATGTCGGTCTCGTCGATGCGCACATCGATGCCTTGGCCGTTGCGGCCCACGCTCTGTTCGCGCAGCAGCGCTTCGAGGAAGTCCAGCGGCGAGACCGCCTCGACCTGGGCGCGCAGTCCCTGCGAGTCGGCCTTGTACAGGGTCAGGAAGGCGATCAGCTTTTCCTGCAGGGCCAGGCAGGTGACGTGCGCCTGCTGCACCCGCGGCACGTCGTCGGAGAGACGGCGCAGCTCGCCCTCCAGCACGCCCAGGGAGTTCTTGATGTCGTGAATGATGATCGCGGCAAGCTTGGGATCCATGGTCAGCTCTTGGGGGCTACTTTGCTCAGCGTGTCGCGCAGGAACTTGTGCATCTTGGCGACACGGTCGTTGCCCGGAATCAGGCGGTCCAGGGTGGCCAGATAGCGCCGTACCCGCTTGACGTACTCGTCGTTCCAGCCGCGCTGACTCATCCACAGCAGGTGCAGCTGCGCCGCCGCCAGCAGCACGCCGGTGTTCTCCGGCATGCTGGCCAGGGCTTCCTCCAGCTTAACCAGCGACTCGTCGGGCTTGGCGCTGCGCATGAGCGCGTTGGCCTCGGCGATGATGCTCATGCAGTGCTTGACGGCGCCGTCGATCAGCTCCTCGGCCAGCGCGGTCTTGCCGGTGTCGGCCAGTACCTTGCGCGCCAGCGTCTGCAGCGTCTTGTTCTCGTGATCGGACTTGATGGCGTCGGCAATCAGCTTGGCGCCTTCCTCGTCCTTGCCCATCGAGAAGGCGGCCTTGGCCAGCGCCAGCGTGGCCACTTCGGAGATATCCTTGCCGGCGGCTTGCTTGGCGGTCTCGAAGGCCTGTTGCGCCGAGATGGTGTCGCCCAGCTGCACGTAGGCCTGGGCCTGCACCGCGGCCTGGGCCGAGGTGAAGACGCTGGATTCCTCGTAGCGGCGCGGGGCGCTTTCCAGCAGGCGCAGCGCCTGGTCCGGATCGCCGCTGTCGACGTGCACCTGGGCCAGCGACAGCAGGTCGGTGGGCTGCGCGGTGAGCGAGCCCTTGGTGTGCTTGAGCACCCGGTCGTAGGCTTCGCGCGCCTGGTCGAGATGGCCGCTGCGGTAGGCCACTTCGCCCACCAGGCGGCTGCGGCGCGCCGACGGGATGATCTCGGAGGAGGTCGTCAGCGCGGCCAGCGCGCCTTCCTGGTTGCCCTGCGCCTCGTCGATCTGCGCCAGCAGGTCGTAGGCGGCGATGAACTGCTTGTTTTGCGCCAGCACGTCTTCGACGATGGTGCGCGCGTCATTGAGCTGGCCGGCCACGATGTTGCAGCGGGCCAGGCCGATCTTGGCCCACACCAGGTCGTCGCGCATGCCCAGCGCCTGGGCGTAGACCTCGCGCGCCTCGTCGATGCGGCGCTGCTCGATGAGCAGCGTGCCCTTGGTCTTCATGATCTCGACGATCCACTTGGGCGCGTTCTTGAGCACGGTGTCGCACTCGATGATGGCGCCGGCGAAATCCTTGCGCTTCATCTTCTCGGTCACCGGCAGCATGGCGTGCTGCTTCTCCAGCAGGCGATCGACGCGCTCGGCGATGCGGCTGGCCGTCAGCGGCTTGAGCATGTAGGCGTCGGGCTGGAACTCCGCGGCGCTGGCAACGAGGTTGTAGCCGCTCTCGGCGGTCACCATGATGAACATGGAGGTCGGCGAGAGCATGTTCTGGGTGCGGAAGAACTCCAGCAATTGCTGGCCGTTGCTTTCCTTGTTCAGGTTGTAGTCGCAGATGATGAGGTCGTAAGTTCCGGCCTGCACGAAACGAATCGCCTCGTCCGGCGTGGCTGCCTGGTCTACCTTGGTCACGCCGAGCTGGCCGAGATGCATCCGAATGTTCTGGCGCATCGTCGGCATGTCGTCGATGATCAGGCTGCGTAGGGCGCTGATATGGCTAAAGGGAACTAAACTCATGACAACAGTCTATAAAACAGTCTTATTTATCTCGTTATATTGCTAAGCCGAAATGTATATCAATTCGGCATGAATCCCTAGCAAAGATAGGGGCCGAATCCTTGTGCATTTCTCGGGAAGCAGCGAGTGTGCCGGTTTTTGGCCGGGCCTGCATCATTCTTTCTCGTCCCCTGCCGCTGTAATCCCCGGGGTCTCTTATAATTGCGCCCTCCAACTATCGCGCAAAAACGCTTGCGCGAATCACTGTTTTTTTATACAGTACTGCCTAGTTGATCTGCGGCGCCCGGCAACATGCCCGGCTGCGGCAGGTGCATCAGGCAATACCTTTCCTGTACGACAATTCTTCACGACCTTTTGCCGAGAGAGATTTATGGACGACAAAAAAGCTGCGAACAACTCTGAAAAGGGTAAAGCGCTGGCCGCCGCGTTGGCGCAGATTGAAAAGCAGTTTGGCAAGGGCTCCGTGATGCGCATGGAGGACGGCAGCGTCGCCGAGGAAATCCAGGTCGTGTCGACCGGCTCGCTGGGGCTGGACATCGCCCTGGGCGTCGGCGGCCTGCCGCGCGGCCGCGTCGTCGAGATCTACGGCCCGGAGTCGTCGGGCAAGACCACGCTGACCCTGCAAGCCATTGCCGAAATGCAAAAACTGGGCGGCACCTGCGCCTTCATCGACGCCGAGCACGCGCTGGATGTCACCTACGCGCAAAAGCTGGGCGTCAACCTGACCGACCTGCTGATCTCGCAGCCCGACACCGGCGAACAGGCGCTTGAAATCACCGACGCCCTGGTGCGCTCGGGCGCGGTCGACCTGATCGTGGTCGACTCCGTGGCGGCGCTCACGCCCAAGGCTGAAATCGAAGGCGACATGGGCGACTCGCTGCCCGGCCTGCAGGCCCGCCTGATGTCGCAGGCGCTGCGCAAGCTGACCGGCAGCATCAACCGCACCAATACCACCGTCATCTTCATCAACCAGATCCGCATGAAGATCGGCGTCATGTTCGGCAACCCGGAAACCACCACCGGCGGCAATGCGCTGAAGTTCTACGCCTCCGTGCGCCTGGACATCCGCCGCACCGGTTCGATCAAGTCCGGCGACGAAGTCATCGGCAGCGAAACCCGCGTCAAGGTCGTCAAGAACAAGGTCGCGCCGCCGTTCCGCGAAGCGCACTTCGATATCCTGTATGGAGAAGGCACCTCGCGCGAAGGCGAGATCCTGGACCTCGGCTCCGAGCACAAGGTGGTGGAGAAGTCCGGCGCCTGGTACAGCTACAACGGCGAGAAGATCGGCCAGGGCAAGGACAACGCGCGCAACTTCCTGAAGGAGCGCCCGGAACTGGCGCGCGAGATCGAGAACAAGGTCCGCATCGCGCTGGGCGTGCCCGAGCTGGCCGGTGGCGAGGCCCAGGCGCAAGAGCAAGCTTCCTGATCGGCGACTCCCTGTCGATCCCCGTAGAACGAGTACGCCGGCGTGGCGGCCAGGGTTGCCTGGCCCGCCGCCGTCCCGCCGGTGGTCGTAATCGCCGTGGATGCCATCGATCTGCATCGCAGGTTTTCGCGGCGGCTGTAGTGCGCATTACCGCTGTATCAGCTTCATCCGTTTCGCCCGCTCCATCCGTTTCAATTGTTCCAACCGCATCATCGTCCGTGTAGTCGAACGTCATGCCCAGACCGCCGATCAGCCTGAAAGCACGGGCGCTCAAATATCTCTCTTCACGTGAGCATAGTCGCCTGGAACTTGCGCGTAAGCTCACCCCTTACGCGCAAGAAGGCGATGACATCGACGCGCTGCTCAACTGGCTTGAACAGTCGCGCTTTCTCTCCCAGGAACGTTTTTCCGAATCGTTGGTAAACCGCCGCGCGGCACGCTACGGCAACAACCGCATCCTGTCCGAATTGCATGGGCATGGCATCGAAGGGGAGGGGCTGGCCGACCTGAAAGCCGATCTCGCCGCCGGAGAAGGGGCGCGTGCCGCGCAGGTGCTCAGGCGCAAATTTGCTGAGCCGGCCGGTGATGCCGAGACCCGCGCCAAACAGATGCGTTTCCTGCAGCAGCGCGGCTTTTCCCACGGCAGCATCCGTCATGCGCTCAAGCAGGCATGGTCCGATGAGGAAGGGGACGGCTGAGGCGCATCTTCGCCGAAGTCCGTTTGCTTCCTTCTTTGCGCCTGCGCCGGCGTTCGGCCCTGCCGCAGCGCACGTTCCGCCGTTTATCTGCGATGTTAGCGCTACCGGCGTTCAGGCCATCTGGGCTGTGCTAAAATTCGGAAGTTTTTGCTGCGACGCGGCAGCCTGAGGAGATATCGGCGGCAGCTGTTTTTCAAAACAGCGCATCGATGTAAGGCTGGCGACAGCAGTGAAGATGGATAATGCGGATCCCGCCGGCCGTCCGGCGGTGTACGAATATCAAGACCAACTCATGCAGACGGCATGCATATGCCCCATTCTAAGAATTCTTTCGCAACCCGCGCAGCTCACGCCTGCGCCAGTTCCCATCCGGCGACGGATGCGACGCCCGCCTGCGGGTTGCGGTCTGCTTTCTCGTCCGCCGGCATCACGCCGTCGGCAGAATTTCAATCCGGCAAGTTTCATTCATTCAGTGTCTAAAGGGAAGCTCCCATGAAAATCCATGAGTATCAGGGTAAAGAAATCCTGCGCCAGTTCGGCGTAACCGTCCCGCGCGGCGTTCCTTGCATGTCGGTCGACGAAGTCGAAGCGGCAGCCAAGTCGCTGGGCGGCTCGGTCTGGGTCGTGAAGGCCCAGATCCACGCAGGCGGCCGCGGCAAGGGCGGCGGCGTGAAGGTGGCCAAGTCGATCGAACAGGTCAAGGAATACGCCGGCCAGATCATGGGCATGCAACTGGTGACTCACCAGACCGGTCCCGAAGGCCAGAAGGTTCGCCGCCTGCTGATCGAAGAAGGCGCCGATATCAAGAAGGAACTGTACGTTTCCCTGGTGACCGACCGCGTGAGCCAGAAGGTCGTCCTGATGGCCTCCAGCGAAGGCGGCATGGACATCGAAGAAGTTGCCCACAGCAACCCGGAAAAGATCCACAACGTGATCATCGACCCCGTCACCGGCCTGACCGATGCCGACGCCGATGACGTGGCCGCCAAGATCGGCGTGCCCGCCGCTTCCATCCCCGAAGCCCGCAAGAACCTGCAAGGCCTGTACAAGGCTTACTGGGAAACCGACGCTTCCCTGGCTGAAATCAACCCGCTGATCCTGACCGGCGACGGCAAGGTCATCGCCCTGGACGCCAAGTTCAACTTCGACTCCAACGCCCTGTTCCGCCACCCGGAAATCGTCGCCTACCGCGACCTGGATGAAGAAGATCCGGCTGAAGTCGAAGCTTCCAAGTTCGACCTGGCCTACATCTCGCTGGACGGCAACATCGGTTGCCTGGTGAACGGCGCTGGCCTGGCCATGGCCACCATGGATACCATCAAGCTGTTCGGCGGCGAGCCGGCCAACTTCCTCGACGTGGGCGGCGGCGCCACCGCCGAGAAGGTCACCGAAGCCTTCAAGATCATGCTGAAGAACCCCGACCTGAAGGCCATCCTGGTCAACATCTTCGGTGGCATCATGCGCTGTGACGTGATCGCCGAAGGCGTCATCACTGCCTCCAAGGCAGTGTCGCTGGGCGTCCCGCTGGTGGTTCGCATGAAGGGCACCAACGAAGACCTGGGCAAGAAGATGCTGGCCGAATCCGGTCTGCCGATCATCTCGGCGGATTCGATGGAAGAGGCGGCGAAGTCGGTTGTGGCTGCCGCCGCAGGCAAGTAAGAACTCATACATGCAAGTCTGCGCCGCTGCGGCTGCGCCAGGTGCGACAAGACGCATCCCGGCCGCGAGCAGTGCAGGCATCACAGACAAGGAAGAAAAATGTCGATCCTCATCAACAAAGACACCAAGGTCATCACGCAAGGCATCACTGGCAAGACCGGCCAGTTCCACACCCGCTTGTGCCGTGAGTACGCGAACGGCAAGAACGCCTTCGTCGCTGGCGTGAACCCGAAGAAGGCCGGTGAAGACTTCGAAGGCATCCCCATCTATGCCAACGTGACCGAAGCCAAGAAGGCTACCGGCGCTACCGTATCGGTGATCTACGTGCCGCCCGCCGGCGCCGCCGCTGCCATCTGGGAAGCTGTCGAAGCCGACCTGGACCTGGCCATCTGCATCACCGAAGGCATCCCCGTTCGCGACATGCTGGCCCTGAAGGACCGCATGGCGAAGGCCGGTTCCAAGACCAAGCTGCTGGGCCCGAACTGCCCAGGCCTGATCACCCCTGACGAAATCAAGATCGGCATCATGCCGGGTCACATCCACAAGAAGGGCCGCATCGGCGTGGTTTCCCGTTCCGGCACCCTGACCTATGAAGCAGTGGGTCAGCTGACCGCGCTGGGCCTGGGTCAGTCGTCGGCAGTCGGTATTGGCGGCGACCCGATCAACGGTCTGAAGCACATCGACATCATGAAGGCATTCAACGACGATCCGGACACCGATGCCGTCATCATGATCGGTGAAATCGGTGGTCCCGACGAAGCCAACGCGTCGTACTGGGTCCGTGACAACATGAAGAAGCCGGTCGTTGGCTTCATCGCTGGCGTCACCGCGCCTCCGGGCAAGCGCATGGGCCACGCCGGCGCGCTGATCTCGGGCGGTGCCGACACTGCCGAAGCCAAGCTGGCGATCATGGAAGAGTGCGGCATCAAGGCCACGCGTAACCCGTCCGAAATGGCGCGTCTGCTGAAGGCCATGCTGTAATCAATGCTGTCATGGTGGTCGTCCCGGAGCGCCTGGCGCCTTGGGATGGCCACTGCAAGACCAATATGGGGAGCTGCGGCTCCCCATGTTTTTTCACGGATATCGCGGATCTCACGGATATCAAGAATTCATAAGGACAAGGACCGGCATGGAGTTTCTGGCAAACCTGAACTGGCTGGCGGTCGGGCAAATCATCCTGATCGACATCCTGCTGGGCGGCGACAACGCCATCGTGATCGCGCTGGCCTGCCGCAACCTGCCGGCCAGGCTGCGCATGAAGGGCATCCTGTGGGGCACGGTGGGCGCCATCGCGATCCGCATCGCGCTCATCGCATTCGCGGTGACCATGCTGGAGCTGCCCTTCCTCAAGCTGATCGGTGGCCTGCTGCTGCTGTGGATCGGCGTCAAGCTGCTCAACGAGGATGACGACCATGCCGAGGTCGACGGCAGCGACCGCCTGTGGGGCGCGGTCAAGACCGTGATCGTGGCCGACCTGGTGATGAGCCTGGACAACGTGATCGCCATCGCGAGCGCCGCCGAGCAGGCCGGCCGGCACCAGATGGCGCTGGTGGTGTTCGGCATCGTGGTCAGCATTCCCATCATCGTCTGGGGCAGCACCCTGGTGCTGAAGCTGATGGAAAAATTCCCGGTTATCATCACCCTGGGCGCGGCATTGCTGGGCTACATCGCCGGCGGCATGATCTTCAGCGACACCGGCGTCCAGGCCTACCTGCACGGCTTCATCCCGCAGACCGAGTTCGTGGTGCCGGGCGCCGACTTGCACCTGAGCCTGCCGGGCCTGGTCGGCGCCATCGGCGTGGTGCTGATCGGCCTGAGCCTCAAGCGCAGGAAGCAGGAGCAGCGCCAGCCTTGAAGCACGCCAGCCCGTCCTCGCCCGGATTGACGACGATGAGGGCGAAATCTTTTATCTATTTTCTCGGCATCGCCGGAGCTTCCGCTCCGCATCGAACGGGGTTTGACGCACGTCAGCGCTGCCGGCGAAAAAGCCTGATAGTTTTGGAATTAATTCGCTAGGCCGCAGCGCCGGCGCTGCCGATACTGGCAAGGCCTTTTTTCTTTTTTGGGGATTCAATGAAACCAGTCGCACGCAAGAACAAGCAAGCAGGCTTCACCCTGCTGGAACTGATGGTGACGCTCGCCATCATCGGCATCCTGGCCACCATCGGCGCTTCGCAGTATCAGGACTACATCGCGCGTTCGCGCGTGGCCGAGGGGTTGAACCTGGCGGCGCCGTACAAGCTGGCGGTAGCCGAACAGGCGCAAGCCAACAATGGCACCTTCACCGTGGATCAGCTCGGCTTGTCGCCCACGTTCACCCCGACCGACAATGTGAGCAATATCACGGTGTCGCCCATGAGCCCCCGCGGTGTGGGCGGTGTCATCACCGTTGCCTTCGATCAGCGCGTCGGAGGAGGCGGAAGCCTGACCCTGACACCGACGCTGGGCCTGGGATCCATTCAATGGAAGTGCGCGGCGGCCGGCGTCAAGAAGGCGGTTGTACCTGCCGGCGGGATCGACAACACCGATTTTGTTGCAGGCACGCTTCCCGCGCAGTTCGCGCCGGCCAATTGCCGCAGTTAAGTCCCGGTGCGGTAAAGCAAGCCACATAAAAAAGCGCCTTCAAGGCGCTTTTTTTTCAGCCATGCGGAACGCGTGATTCAAGGTCAAGGCCGCGCCATGCTGATATCGCTCTTCCCGCCACGCTTCTCGGTCACGCAGATATCGGTCATGACCATGGTCTTGTCGACCGCCTTGCTCATGTCGTACACCGTCAGCAGGCCGACCTGCACGGCGGTCAGCGCTTCCATTTCCACCCCGGTCTTGCCGTAGGTTTCCACCCGCGCGGTGCACAGCACGCTGGCAGTGGCGGCGTCGGTCTCGAACTCCACCGACACGTGGGTCAGCGCCAGCGGGTGGCACAGGGGAATCAGCTCGCCGGTGCGCTTGGCCGCCATGATGGCGGCGATGCGGGCGATGCCCAGGACGTCGCCCTTCTTGGCGGTGCCGGACTCGATGATGGCCAGCGTTGCCGGCTTCATGCGGATCACGCCGCTGGCCACCGCCACGCGATGCGTCTCGTGCTTGCCGCCGACGTCGACCATGTGGGCCTGGCCGCTGTTGTCGAAGTGGGTAAGGCCGCCGTTGGGCGCGTCCTGGTCGCCGGATGTGCTCATGATGTCGGATGCTGAAAATGGTGAGGATGGAAACGGAGCGGGTATCATAGCAGGCGAGCTGCCGCGGGCGAGCCGGATGCCTGTTCGCCGCAAGCGGCAAGCCATTCCTTTTCGTCTTCGCCCATGCAACGATACGCCATCCCTTCCGAACGCCGTCCCGTCCGTCCCGCGCGCAAGATGCTGGCGCGCATGCTGGCTGCCGCGCTGTTGTGGCTGCCCGTCGTCCCGCTGACCATCGCGCCGGTCGCCGGCGTCGCGCAGAACTTGCCGACGCTGGGCGACACCGAACGCGAAGGCCTGTCGCCGCTGACGGAGCGCAAGCTGGGCGAGCAGATCATGCGCGACATCCGCAGCGACCGCGACTACATCGACGACGGTCCGGTCTCGGAGTACCTCAACAATTTCGGTCTGAACCTGGTGTCGGTGCATCCCGAGGTGCGCGGCGAGGCCGGCTTCGATTTCCAGTTCTTCATGGTGCGCGATCCCATGCTCAACGCCTTCGCGCTGCCGGGCGGTTTCATCGGCGTGCATAGCGGCCTGGTGCTGGCCGCGCAGTCGGAGTCCGAGCTGGCCGGCGTGCTGTCGCACGAAATCGGCCACGTCGCCCAGCGCCACATCGCGCGCATGCTGGGCCAGCAGAAGCAGAACTCGATGATCCAGCTGGCCGCCCTCGTGCTGGGCGCGCTGGCCGGCGTCGCCAAGGCCGGCGGCGACGCCGCCATGGCCACCATGATGGGCGGCACCGGCATCGCCGTGCAGCGCCAGCTCAACTTCAGCCGGGACGCCGAGCGCGAGGCCGACCGCATCGGCCTGGGCATCATGCGCGACGGCGGCTTCGACCCGTCCGGCATGGTCACCTTCTTCGGCCGCCTGCAGGCGGCGTCGCGCAACTACAGCGACGTCGTGCCGCCCTACTTGCTGACGCACCCGCTGACCACCGACCGCATCGCCGACATCGAGGGGCGCATCCGCGACCAGCGCTACCGGCAGCGCGTCGACAACCCGGAATTCCAGCTGGTGCGCGCGCGCACCCAGGTGCTGCAGAACGACTCCGGGCAGGGCCTGCGCGAGTCGGCCGAGCGGTTCCAGAACCAGATGAAGCAAAACACCAAGCTGCAGACGGTCGCGGCCAAGTACGGGCTGGCCTATGTGTACTATCGCCAGAACAAGCTGGAGCAGGCCGATGCCGTGCTCAAGGATGCGCAGGAGGCCGCCGTGCCGCTGAAGACCGGCATCATGCTCACCAGCCTGGAAATCGATATCAAGATCGCCCGCAAGCAACCGGCCGCGGCGCTGCAGCTGGCCGACGCGATGCGCAAGCAGTACCCGATCTCGCGCGTGGCGGCGCGCCAGTATGCCGAGGCGCTGACGGCGGCCCGGCGCTATGACGAGGCGGTGGCCTACCTGCGCGACCAGGCGCAGCTCTATCGTTCCGACGCCCAGATCCAGGGCTTGCTGGCCAAGGCCTATGCCGCGCAAGGCAAGCAGGCGCTGCAGCATTTGGCGTTGGCGGAGTCGTATGCGCTCAACGGCAGTTTGCTGTCGGCCATCGAACAGCTGGGCATCGCGCGCAAGTCGCCGGATGCGACCTTCTACGACCAGTCGCAGATCGATGCCCGCGAGCGCGAGTGGAAGGAGCGCTGGAAGGATGAATCGAAGGAAATGAAGGAACGCGGCTAGCCCGCGTTCCCAGGGCTGCGCGGCGCAGCGACGAAGCCGAAGCGCTCGGCCAGTTGCGCCGACTGGATGCGTTCCAGCCGCAGCGGGCGCGCGCCCAGCATCAGGCGGGCTTGGACGCCGTCGTCGCCCTCCATCCAGCGCAGCAGCGCTTCCTCGTCGGCGCCGTCGCCCGCGTGCAGGGCCGGCAGCAGTTGCGCCATATCGCGGTCGTCCACGCCGCCGAATTTCTCCCCGCTTTTGAGGTAGAGCCTGCCGTGCTCGTCGAGCCAGGCGGCGTCGGGCTGCGCAATCGTTTCTCCGGTGTGCAGCAGCAGCTGCAGCCGGCCCTCGGCCCCGGGCTGCGTGCGCACGATATAGGGCGTCAGTTCCAGATCCACGTACACGCGTTGCGGCCCGTTCTGGAAATACCAGCGTCCCTGTTCGTCATGCGCATAATTGCGTTCGATGAAGGCCAGCAGGGTGGGGTGGGCGATGCGTTCGCCGGGCAGGCCCAGGTGCTGCGCGCGCTCGTCGCGCATGCGCCAGCCGCCGCGCGCATCCAGCCGCAGCCAGCCGAAGCAGTGCGGCACATTGGGCCACTTGGCCATGGCCTGGCGGACGATCTCATCCATGCGCATGCTCCCGTTGCCGCGGCGACGGGCTGGCCGTCTCCGCCTTGCCTTCGAGGAAGTGCAGCAGGCGGCGCGGCAGCCACTCCAGGCTGCCCGGCGGGCCGCCGGCGGCGAAGCCGACATGGCCGCCCTGCTCAGGATACTCCAGCCGCACCTCGGCGGCCGCGCTGCGCGGCAGGTGGCGCGCCGGCAGGAAGGGATCGTTCTGCGCGTTGAGCACCAGGGTGGGCACGGTAATGTCGTGCAGGATGTGCTTGGCGCTGGCGCGGTCCCAGTAGTCGTCGGTATCGCGGTAGCCGTGCAAGGGCGCGGTCACGATATTGTCGAAAGCGTACAGGTCGCGCGCCGAGAGCAGCGCCTCGCGGTCGAACAGGCCGGGGAACTGCGCCAGCTTTTCCAGGCACTTGGGGCGCATGGTGCGCAGGAACACCCAGGTGTAGAGGCGGTTGAAGCCACGCGCCAGCGCCGCGCCGCCGCCGGCCAGGTCCAGCGGCGCCGATACCGCGCAGGCGGCGTCGACGATCTCGGCCTCATGCTGCGACTCGCCCAGCCAGCGCAGCAGCGCGTTGGCGCCCAGCGAGACGCCGGTGGCGTACAGGTGGGTGGCGGCCAGGTCTTGCTGGCGCAGTTTCAGCCGGCGCAGGATCCAGTCCAGCTCGGCCGCGTCGCCCGAGTGATAGAAGCGCGGCGCCAGGTTGATCTCGCCCGAGCAGCCGCGGAAATGCGGCACCGCCCCGTGCCAGCCGCGTCGCCGCACTTCGGCCATCAGCGCGCGGCAGTAGTGGCTGTCGGATGAGCCCTCCAGGCCGTGGAACAGGACCACCAGCGGCCGGCCGGGCTGGCCGTCGACGAAGTCGATGTCGATGAAGTCGCCATCCGGCGCTTCCCAGCGCTCGCGCCGGTAAGCCACCGGCGGCTTGGGAATGAACGACGACGGATAGATGGTCTGCAGGTGGCCGCCGGGAAGCCAGCGGGGAGGGATGTAAAGCATGTTGCCTGGCCTTGCTGTGGTTGCGCGCCGCCGTCAGTGCAGCATGGCGCCGCTGGAGATCGGTTCGGCCGGCGCCGCGCCGGGCGCCACCGAGGCGTGGTGCATCACCATGCGCCAGCCCAGGGTCGTCTTGAGATAGACGTTGGTGGCGATGACGTGCACGTCAGGCTGCTGCTGGTCGCCGTGGTCGATTTCCTCGATGACGCTGTGCACCGCCGTCATCATGTTCTGCGTGGCGTGCAACTGGCGCGGGCGGATGTGCAGGCCGCCGTTGCCGAGGATGTCTTCCCACACCGAACGGATCTCGGCATGGCCGACCAGGCGCTGGGCGCCGGGGTGGACGCAGACGATTTCCTCTTCCTCGGCCCACAGGTCCATCAGGGCTTCGAGGTCGGCGCGCGCGAGGGCGTCGTAGTAGGCGGTTTCGATTTCGTCGGGGGAACCATGGATCAGTTTGGCGCGAGGCATGGGAATCTCCGGATCAGATGAGAAGAGGGCCATCGGCCCTCTTCGTTGCGGTGCTGCTCAGTGGCCCTTGAGCACGGTGCCAGGCTTGACCTGGTACTGGGTGCCGCAGTACGGGCACTTGGCGGCGCCGTGCTCGTCCAGCTCGAGGAACACGCGCGGGTGCGAACTCCAGCTGGTCATGTTGGGGTTGGGGCAGTGGGCCGGAAGGTCCTTGCCTTCGAGTTGGACGACTGCCTGGGATGCTTGAGCCTGGCTCATGTTGTTCTCCGTAGGTGGTGCTGTTGAGCGTTGAAACGTTGATGCGATGAATCGGTAACGGAACGAAAGAGCTCCATTTTAGCGGATTCAAGCGAGCAAAAACTTTCATCTATAGAATGTTGGGCCTGGGTAAAAATACCGAAAGCCGGCGCCACCTTCCATCGGCGGGAAGTGGACGCGCAACCCGGGGGCGCACCCGGGGACGCACACCCGGCCCCATCGAGCGCAAAGCGCGAAGCGAAACAACAATGCAGACGGAGACAGGCGGCGCCGGGCCACGGGACGACCGTAGCGCGTCCGAGGCGCGCCGTATTGAAAAGGATGCCTTCCAGGAGGGCTGGCGCGCCAGCTCCTCGACCATTCCGGCGGTGTTCGCCTGGGGCGTGGTGTCGGGCATGGCCATGGTCAAGTCGGGCATGAGCATCTTCCAGTCGCTGGGCATGACCTTGCTGGTCTACGCCGGCTCGGCCCAGTTCGCGGTGCTGCCGCTGCTGGCGGTGGGCACGCCGCTGCTGGTGGTGTTCTTCACGGCGATGATCGTCAACCTGCGCTTCGTCATCTTCTCGGCCGCCGTGGCGCCGCATTTCGAGCACCTGCCGTGGTACCGCCGCGTGTGGTACGGCTTCTTCAACGGCGACATCTCCATGGCCTTCTTCCCGCAACGCTTCCCGCCGCACACCTTCGGCCAGCCGCCCGGCAAGATCGGCTATTTTGCCGCGATCTGCTATCCCGGCTGGCTTAGCTGGCAGCTGGGCGCGACGGTGGGCATCCTGCTGGCCAGCCAGATTCCCGAGAGTTGGAACATCGGCTTCGCCGGCACCCTGGCCCTGATCGCCATCATGATCCCCATGACCAACAATATCGCGGCGCTGGCCGGCGTGGTGGTGTCCGGCACGGTGGCGGTGCTGGCGCTGAACTTCCCCTATCGCCTGGGTTTGCTGGCGGCAATGGTGCTGGGCATGGCGGCGGCGCTGGCGGTGGACCGCCTGCTGCCGGCCGGCGACAAGGATGATAAGGACGGCGGGGTGCCGGCATGAGCGACTGGTACGTGTGGGCGGCGATCGCCCTGATGACGCTGTCGACCCTGATCACCCGCAGCGGCTTCTTCCTGTTCGGCCATGCCGTCAAGCTGCCGCCGCGCCTCAAGCACGCGCTGAGCTACGCGCCGGCGGCCGCCATGGCGGCCATCGTCATCCCCGACCTGGTGGTCGCCGGAGGCGCGATCGACCTCAGCCTGGCCAATCCCAAATTGCTGGCCGGCCTGGGCGGCGCGATTTTCTTTGCTGCGACGCGCCATCTTCTGGGAACTATTGTGGCCGGAATGGCACTCTTTACTATGCTGAGGTTGGTGCTCTGAGCTCCATGGTGGAAATGTTGCCGCCACATCAATAAAACGACTCGCAGCCCGCTCCGGCCCCCGCGCCCGCCGTCTCTCCGATTGCCGCCGCTGTCCCAAAAAGCCGTCAGGGAGAGGTCAGGCTGGAGTAAAATACGGCGTTTTTCGCCCCCTTTTTCGAATCCGGACCCATGAAATTCAACCGACTGAGCGACCTGATTTCCGCCAACCAATTGCAAGGAAAACGTGTCTTCATCCGCGCCGATCTGAACGTGCCGCAGGATGATGCCGGCAATATCACCGAAGATACCCGCATCCGCGCCTCGGTTCCTGCAATTCGCGATGCGCAGAAGGCCGGCGCCGCGGTGATGGTCACCTCGCACCTGGGTCGTCCGGTGGAGGGCGAATTCAAGCCCGAGGACTCGCTGGCGCCGGTCGCCCGCCGTCTCTCGGAGCTGCTCGGTTTCGAGGTCAAGCTGGTCTCCGACTGGGTCGATGGCGTCGATGTCGCGCCCGGCCAGGTGGTGCTGCTGGAAAATTGCCGCCTGAACAAGGGCGAGAAGAAGAACAGCGACGAGCTGGCGCAGAAGATCGCCAAGCTGTGCGACGTCTACGTCAACGACGCCTTCGGCACCGCACACCGCGCCGAAGCCACCACCCACGGCGTGGCCAAGTTCGCGCCGGTGGCCTGTGCCGGTCCGCTGCTGGCGGCCGAGCTCGATGCGCTGGGCAAGGCGCTGAACCAGCCGGCGCGTCCGCTGGTGGCCATCGTGGCCGGTTCCAAGGTCTCCACCAAGCTGACCATCCTGAAGACCCTGGCCGACAAGGTGGACCACCTGATCGTCGGCGGCGGCATCGCCAACACCTTCATGCTGGCCGCCGGCCTCAAGATCGGCAAGTCGCTGGCCGAGCCGGACCTGGTCGAAGACGCCCGCGCCATCATCGACATGATGGCCAAGCGCGGCGCCTCGGTGCCGATCCCCACCGACGTGGTGGTGGGCAAGGAGTTCTCGCCGACTGCGGCGGCCACCGTCAAGAGCGCGCAGGACGTGGCCGACGACGACATGATCTTCGACATCGGCCCGCAAACCTCGGCCCTGCTGGCCGAGCAGTTGGACCGCGCCGGCACCATCGTCTGGAACGGCCCGGTGGGCGTGTTCGAGTTCGACCAGTTCGGCCATGGCACCGAAACCCTGGCGCGCGCCATCGCCGCCTCCAAGGGCTTCTCGATCGCCGGCGGCGGCGACACACTGGCGGCGATCGCCAAGTACAACATCGCCGACAAGATCGGCTACATCTCGACCGGCGGCGGCGCCTTCCTGGAGTTCCTCGAAGGCAAGACCCTGCCGGCCGTCGACATCCTGCTGCAGCGCGCGCAGTAATCCGCGCTGCTGTCGTATCGCATGTTTTGAATTACAGGGTGCGCAGGAGACGCGCATTCCGGGGCGGGAAGCCAACCGCCAAGTCCCGGCGCCAAGGCCGTGACCTGGCGGGCTTCTTAATCAAGTCGAAAATAGAAAGTCCTCATGTCCAGAGCAACAAAGATCGTCGCCACCATCGGCCCTGCGTCCAGCGACCGCGAAACCCTGACCCGCATGATCCGCGCGGGCGTGAACGTGGTGCGCCTGAATTTCTCGCACGGCAAGCCGCAGGACCACATCGACCGCGCCGCCCTGGTGCGCGAGGTGGCTGACGAATGCGGCACCAAGGTCGCCATCATGGCCGACCTGCAGGGGCCGAAGATCCGCGTGGGCAAGTTCGAAAACGGCCGCGTCATGTTGGTCAACGGCGACAAGTTCATCCTCGACGCCGACTGCCAGATGGGCAACCAGGAGCGCGTGGGCCTGGACTACAAGGCGCTGCCGCGCGACCTCAAGGGCAACGACGTGCTGCTGTTGAACGACGGCCTGATCGTGCTGACGGTCGAACGCGTGATGGGCAACGAGATCCACACCGTGGTGAAGATCGGCGGCGAGCTGTCCAACAACAAGGGCATCAACCGCCAGGGCGGCGGCTTGTCGGCGCCGGCGCTGACCGCCAAGGACATGGACGACATCAAGACCGCGATGAGCTTCCAGGCCGACTTCGTGGCCGTGTCCTTCCCCAAGAACGCGACTGACATGGAGATGGCGCGCCAGCTCTCCAACGTCGCCGCCGAGCCATACGGCCACAAGCCGATGATGATCGCCAAGATCGAGCGCGCCGAAGCCATCCCGCTGCTGCAGGAAATCCTCGACGCCTCCGACGGCATCATGGTGGCGCGCGGCGACCTGGCCGTGGAAGTGGGCAACGCCGCCGTGCCGGGTTTGCAAAAGCGCATGATCAAGATGGCGCGCGCCTCCAACAAGCTGACCATCACCGCGACCCAGATGATGGAGTCGATGATCGTCAACGCCGTGCCGACCCGCGCGGAAGTGTCCGACGTCGCCAACGCCGTGCTGGACGGCACCGACGCCGTGATGACCTCGGCCGAGACCGCCTCCGGCAAGTATCCGGTGGAAACCGTGGAAGCCATGTCGGCCATCTGCGAGGAAGCAGAGCGTTCGGAAGAAGCCAAGGTCGACGCCGATTTCATCAACCAGCGCTTTACCCGCGTCGACCAGTCGATCGCCTACGGCGCGCTGTTTACCGCGCACCACCTGCGCGTGAAGGCCATCGTGGCGCTGACCGAGTCCGGCTCGACCGCGCTGTGGATGAGCCGCCATAACATCGATATCCCGATTTTCGCCATTACCCCCAATGTCGGCACGCGCCAGAAGGCCGCGCTGTTCCGCAACGTGTACACGCTGGAACTGGCGCAGTGCGCCGACACCGAAACCATGCTCAAGGGCGCGCAGGATCTGCTGCTGGCCAAGGGCGTGGTGCAGAAGGGGGATCTCGTCGTCGTCACCTGGGGTGAGCCCATCGGCCAGGTCGGCGGCACCAACGCCCTGAAGATCCTCAAGGTCGGCGAGTACTGATTTTTTATCGTTCTGGAGTTTTCATCATGCCTCTCGTATCCATGCGTCAATTGCTGGACCATGCCGCCGAAAACGGCTATGGCCTGCCGGCATTCAACGTCAACAACCTGGAGCAGGTCACCGCGATCATGCAGGCCGCCGACGAAGTCGGTTCGCCGGTGATCATGCAAGCCTCGGCCGGTGCCCGCAAGTACGCTGGCGAAGCCTTCCTGCGCCACCTGATCTCGGCGGCCGTGGAAGCCTATCCGCACATTCCCGTGGTGATGCACCAGGATCACGGCCAGTCGCCGGCGGTGTGCATGGCCGCGATCAAGTCGGGCTTCTCCTCGGTGATGATGGACGGCTCGCTGATGGAAGACGGCAAGTCGGTCGCCAGCTATGAGTACAACGTCGAAGTCTCGCGCAAGGTGGTCGAGTTCTCGCACGCCATCGGCGTGACCGTGGAAGCCGAACTGGGCGTGCTCGGTTCGCTGGAAACCATGATGGGCGACAAGGAAGACGGCCACGGCGCGGACGGCAAGATGACCCGCGAACAGCTGCTCACCGACGTCGACCAGGCGGCCGATTTCGTCAAGCAGACCCAGTGCGACGCGCTGGCCATCGCCATCGGCACTTCGCACGGCGCCTACAAGTTCTCGCGCAAGCCCACCGGCGACATCCTGGCGATCGATCGCATCAAGGAAATCCACGCCCGCATTCCCAACACCCACCTGGTGATGCACGGTTCCTCCTCCGTGCCGCAGGAACTGCTGGCCGAGATCCGCGAGTTCGGCGGCGACATGAAGGAAACCTACGGCGTGCCGGTCGAAGAGATCCAGGAAGGCATCAAGCACGGCGTGCGCAAGATCAACATCGACACCGACATCCGCCTGGCGATGACCGGCGCGATCCGCCGCTACCTGTTCGAGAACCCTTCCAAGTTCGACCCGCGCGACTACCTGAAGCCTGCGCGCGAAGCCGCCAAGCTGGTCTGCAAGGCGCGCTTCCTGTCGTTCGGCTGCGAAGGCCAGGCCGGCAAGATCAAGGCCCTGCCGCTGGAAAAGATCGCAGAGAAGTACAAGAAGGGCGAGCTGTCGCAAATCGTTCAGTAAGCCGCAGCGCGCACCACGCACCAACCGACCGGGATCCGTTTGCAGCGGTCCCGGTTTTTTGACTTTACGGAAGACCACCATGAGCAGTCTGTACAAATCCTCGATCACCTCCCTGCCGCTCCTGGGCACGGGCAAGGTCCGTGAAAACTACGCCGTCGGCGACGACAAGTTGCTGATCGTGACCACCGACCGCCTGTCGGCCTTCGACGTCGTCATGAACGAACCGATCCCCGGCAAGGGCAAGGTGCTGAACCAGATGAGCGATTTCTGGTTCGAGAAGCTGGGCCATATCGTGCCCAACCACCTGACCGGCGTGGATCCGGAGTCGGTGGTGACGCCGGCCGAGGTGGAACAGGTGCGCGGACGCGCCGTGGTGGCCAAGCGCTTGAAGCCCATCCTGGTCGAGGCCGTGGTGCGCGGCTACATCATCGGCTCGGGCTGGAAGGACTACCAGGCCACCGGCGCGATCTGCGGCATCACCCTGCCGGCCGGACTGCAGCAGGCTTCCAAGCTGGAGCAACCGATCTTCACCCCGGCCGCCAAGGCCGACCTGGGCGAGCACGACGAGAACATCAGCTTCGAAGAAACCGTGGAGCGCATCGGCGCCGAGCTGGCCAACAAGATCCGCGACACCGCCATCGCGCTCTACACCGCCGCCGCGGACTACGCCGCCACCCGCGGCATCATCATCGCCGACACCAAGTTCGAGTTCGGCCTGGACGACAAGGGCGTGCTGCACCTGATGGACGAAGTGCTGACCGCCGACTCTTCGCGCTTCTGGCCGGCCGACAGCTACCAGGTCGGCATCTCGCCGCCGTCCTTCGACAAGCAGTTCGTGCGCGACTACCTGGAAACCGTGGATGGTTGGCAGAAGACCCCGCCGGCGCCGCCGCTGCCGGCCGACGTGATCGAGAAGACCGGCGCCAAGTACCGCGAAGCGCTGGAGCGCCTGACCGGCAACAAGCTGAAGGACTGAGTCATGAGCAACGCGATCAAGCCGCTGGTCGGCGTCATCATGGGGTCCTCGTCGGACTGGGACGTGATGCAGAACGCCGTGACCATCCTCAAGGATTTCGGCGTGCCCTTCGAGGCCCAGGTGATTTCCGCGCACCGCATGCCTGACCAGATGTTCGCCTACGCCGAGACGGCGCGCGAGCGCGGCCTGCGCGCCATCATCGCCGGCGCCGGCGGCGCCGCCCACCTGCCGGGCATGGTGGCGGCCAAGACCATCGTGCCGGTGCTGGGCGTGCCGGTGCCGTCCAAGTACCTGCGCGGCGAAGACTCGCTGCTGTCCATCGTGCAGATGCCCAAGGGTATTCCTGTTGCGACCTACGCCATCGGCGAGGCCGGCGCCGCCAACGCCGCGCTGTCGGCCATCGCCATCCTGGCCACCACCGACGACGCATTGGCCGCCAAGCTGGAAGCCTTCCGCAAGACCCAGACGCAAGTCGCCCTCGATATGAAGTTGCCTGTATGACCCAGCAGTCCGTGAAGAAACAGCCTTTCGCCATTCCTTCTACCACGCCCGCCACCTGGTTGGGCGTGATGGGCGGCGGCCAGCTCGGCCGCATGTTCGCCCACGCCGCGCAGAGCATGGGCTTCAAGGTCGCCGTGCTGGAAGCCGACGCCGACTGCCCGGCAGGGCAAGTGGCCGACCGCCTGCTGGCCGCGCCCTATGACGACGCCCGCGCCCTGGCCGAGCTGGGCGCGCTGTGCGCCGCCGTGACCACTGAGTTCGAGAACGTGTCGGCGCAGAGCCTGGCCGCGCTGGCCGGGCAGACCTTCGTCGCGCCGGCCGCATCGGGCGTCTCGATCGCCCAGGACCGCACCGCCGAGAAGGCCTTCTTCACCGAATGCGGGACGCATTCCGGCGTGCTGCCGGCGCCGTACCGCGTGATCCATACCGCAGCCGACATCGCCGACATCGGCGACGATCTGCTGCCCGGCATCCTCAAGACCGCCCGCATGGGCTACGACGGCAAGGGCCAGGTGCGCGTGCGCACCCAGGACGAAGTGCGCGCCGCGTTCGCCGGCATGCAGGGCGTGACCTGCGTGCTGGAGAAGATGCTGCCGCTGGCCTACGAGGTCTCGGTGCTGGTGGCGCGCGGCGACGACGGCCAGGCCGTGGTCTACCCGATCGCCGAGAACGTGCATCGCGACGGCGTGCTGTTCACCACCACCGTGCCCGGCCCCAACATCAAGCCTGAAGCCGCCGAGCGCGCGCAGCAGGCGGCGCTGCAGATCATCGGCGCGATGCAGTACGTGGGTGTGCTGTGCATCGAATTCTTCGTGCTGCAGGACGGCTCGCTGGTGGTCAACGAGATGGCGCCGCGCCCGCACAACAGCGGTCACTACACCATCGACGCCTGCGTCGCCAGCCAGTTCGAGCAGCAGGCGCGCGCCATGGCCCGCCTGCCGCTGGGCGACGCGCGCCAGCATTCGCCGGCGGTGATGCTCAATATCCTGGGCGACATCTGGTACGACGGCGAGGCGCTGCGCGAACCGGCGTGGGAAAAAGTGCTGGCGTTGCCCGGCGCGCACCTGCACCTGTACGGCAAGGCGGAGGCGCGCCGCGGCCGCAAGATGGGCCACGTGACCTTCACCGCCGCCACCATCGACGAGGCGCAGCGGCAGCTGGCCGCCGCCTGCGCCATCCTCGGCATTGCCGCCTGATCCGAATCATCTGACATGCAGGAAACGGCGATGAGCGACGACAAGCGCACCCCCACCGACCATCCCATCGATGCCGCGGCCGTCATGCTGGCCGCGCGCAAGCTGGAGCAGGGCGGCCTGGTGGCGTTCCCGACCGAGACCGTCTACGGCCTGGGCGGCGATGCGGAGAATCCCGCGGCGATCGCCGCCATCTACGCCGCCAAGGGGCGTCCCGCCAACCACCCGGTGATCGTGCACGTCTCGCCCGAGGCCGATATCGGTTACTGGGCCGCATCGGTGCCGGTGGAAGCGCGCCGCCTGATCGCCTCGTTCTGGC
The DNA here is from genome assembly GCF_028993615.1 of Herbaspirillum sp. WKF16. Taxonomy (NCBI): domain Bacteria; kingdom Pseudomonadati; phylum Pseudomonadota; class Betaproteobacteria; order Burkholderiales; family Oxalobacteraceae; genus Herbaspirillum; species Herbaspirillum sp. WKF16. The sequence continues at coordinate 773,712 of NZ_CP118632.1, forward strand.
CTGGGCCGCTGACCCTGATCCTGAAACGCGCGCCGCACATTCCCGACGCGGTGGCCGGCGGCCAGGACTCGGTCGGGCTGCGCTGCCCCTCGCATCCGGTGGCGCAGGCATTGCTGCGTGAATTCCGCGGCGGCAAGGGCGGCATCGCCGGGCCGTCCGCCAACAAGTTCGGCCATGTGAGTCCCACCACCGCCGCGCACGTGCGAGAAGAGTTCGGCGATGACCGGGACAGCCTGGTGGATTACATATTGGATGGCGGACAGAGCGAGGTCGGCATCGAGTCGACCATCGTCGACCTCTCGCGCATCGAGACCCACGGACCGGTGCTGCTGCGCCCGGGGCGCATCGGCGCGGACCAGATCGCCGCCGTGCTCGGCGTGGCGCCCGCCATGCCCGACGCCGCCGCACCGCGCGCCTCCGGCACGCTGGATGCGCACTACGCGCCCAATACGCCGGTGGTGCAGGTGGAGCCGCAAGCGCTGGCTGCAGTGCTGGACAAGCTGGACGCGGCCGGCCAGAAGGTTGCGCTGATCTTCCGCACCCGGGACGGCCATCGGACCGCCTTCGCGCAAGCCATGCCGCAGGACGCGCATGCCTATGCGCACGACCTGTACGCCGCGCTGCGCGACATGGACCACACCGGCGCCGACATCATCGTCGTCGAGGCCTTGCCGGTGGACGCCCGGTGGCAGGGCGTCAACGATCGCCTGCGCCGGGCCGCCTTCGATTCGCAAGGCATCCTGCAGCGCCTGACGGGCGCCTGAGCGCGCTCGCGGCATCTCCTGCCGCGCTGCGAAGCGCACCGGTACTGACCGCCAGGTCAGTTGCCGGTTGTCAAAACAAGACATCGCCTTACATCTTCTATACAAATTGAAACAAAGCTGGCATAGTATCTCCGAAGAATAGCACGCGCGTTCTTTTTGTCTGAGGACTGTAAGTACGAGGGGCGCAGCAATTACCCCGAGTTACGCTAAAAAATGAAAAACGGTAAATCAGCCGTTGGGAAACAGCCCGTCGACGCCAGCCGACGGGAATAAAAATCCGGGCACAGCCCGTAACTCTTGGAGACAAAAAATGCAGAAACAATTTTCCCTTTTGCCCAAAATCGCCGCACTGTCCGTCATGGCCGCCTGCGCCGCTCCGGCAATGGCGCAGCAGGCTGGCAGCAATATTGTCAACGTCGGCTGGTTCCACCTGAGCCCGCAGGATTCGAGCGCCGGCCTGACCAAGCTGACCAACGGCGGCCTTCCCGCCGGCTACTATCCGAATAGCCATTCCAGCGTCGGCGATGCCGACACGCTGGGCATCGCATTCACCCATTTCTTCACCGATAACTTCGCGCTGACCGCCGACCTGGGCATCCCGCCGACCTTCAAGCTGACGGGCCAGGGTGATCTGGCCGGCCTGGGCGAGCTTGGCAAGGCCAAGCAGTGGAGCCCGGCGATCGTGGCCAAGTATTATTTCGGCGACGCCAGCAGCAAGTTCCGTCCGTTCGTCGGCGCCGGCGTGACCTACGTCTGGTACTCGGACGTGAAGCTGTCCAGTTCCTTCCAGAACCGCGCCGCGCTCAATTCGGGTGCCTTGGGCGGCTCCGCCACGGCATCGCTGAGCTCCTCGCTGGCGCCGGTGCTGAACCTGGGCGCGACCTACAACTTCGACGACCGCTGGTCGCTGAGCCTGTCCGTGTCCTACATCCCGCTGAAGACCGATGCCGACATCACGGCGACTCCCGCCGGTCCGGCTGCCGCATTCGGCACCCAGCGCTACAAGACCAGCATCACCCTGGACCCGATCGTGAGCTTCCTGTCGGTCGGTTACAAGTTCTGAGCTGAACGCGTCGCCAATAAAAAAAGCGCCTTCGGGCGCTTTTTTTATTTCCTGCCATTCGCGGGCGGAGGCTCAGATCTCTCCGGTCTTGACGAAGCGCCCGTTGTGAAACACCAGCGCGGCCTGCGGATTGATTTCGCAGTGCTCGACCTCACCTACGAAAATGACGTGATCGCCCTCCGGATACTGGCTGCGGTTATGGCACTCGAACCAGGCGGACACGCCGTCGAGCACAGGCTGGCCGGTGCGCGAGAGCGAGTAGGGGATGCCTTCGAAGCGGTCTTCCTTGCGGCTGGCGAACTGCTGGGCGACATGCCCCTGGTCGGCGCCGAGGATGTTGATGACGTAGTGCGAGTTGCCCGAGAATACCGGCAGGCTGTTGGCCTTGGTGCCCAGGCTCCACAGCACCAGCGGCGGATCCAGCGAGACCGAGTTGAAGGAGCTGGCGGTCAGCCCGAGCAGGGTGCCGTCGGCCAGGCGCGTGGTGATCACGGTGACGCCGGTGGCGAACTGGGACAGTGCCTGACGGAAATGGGCGGCGTCGAATTCGCGCGTGTCGGCGCGCGGAAAGCGTGTGTGCATCTGAAATATGGGCTTGATTCTGGGTGGCGGCGCCGGCTTGGCGCTGGCCGCAAGCCTACATCATAGCGGATCAAGGCCCGGCGCGTCGCGCCCGGGTTGCAATAGCGCATTGGCGTGCGCCAACATGGTTTGCGCGGCCGCTGCGGTTTTGCGTTAGAGTTTCAATCAATGCAATCAAGAAAGGGAGTCGACATGGCTAGCGAAATCGCAGTCCTGGGTGGTGGCTGTTTCTGGTGCCTGGAGGCCGTCTACCAGCAGGTCAAGGGTGTTGAGGCCGTCGAATCCGGTTATACCGGCGGCGCCGTCGATCATCCCAGCTACGAGCAAGTGTGCGGCGGCCAGACCGGGCATGCCGAGGTGATCAAGTTGCGCTTCGACCCGCTGCAGATCAGCTATCGCGAGATCCTGGAGATCTTCTTCACCATCCACGATCCGACCACGCTGAACCGCCAGGGCAACGATGTCGGCACGCAATACCGCTCGGTCATCTACTACCAGGACGAGCAGCAGCACGATATCGCCAGGCACATCGTCGCCGAGATGGCGCTGGTCTGGGACGCTCCCATCGTCACCGAGCTGAGCGCGCCGCAGCCTTACTTCAAGGCTGAGGACTATCACCAGAACTATTTCCAGCAGCATCCCTTCCAGGGATATTGCGCGTTTGTGGTGGCGCCCAAGCTGGCGAAATTCCGTGAGGTCTTCGCGCAGAAGAGCAAGCCGGAATAGCTGCCGCCATCGCGGCGCAAAAAAAAAACGGGCATCCGGCCAGGCCGGCGCCCGTTTTTTCTTGCCCGTTGTCGCAGGCTTACTTGCCGTAGACGTAATTGCGCGACCAGGGCAGCGTCTGCGCGCTGGTGTCGGCCTTGGTGCACACCACCTGGTACAGGGAAATCCAATCGCGCTCGAAGCCGTACGAGCTGCCGGCCAGGTAGACGCGCCAGATGCGGTAATGCTTCTCGTCGGTCACCTTGCGGATGGCGTCGGTGTTGGTTTCGAAATTGTCGGCCCACATGGCGCAGGTCTTGGCATAGTGGCGCCGCAGGTTCTCGACGTCGAAGGCTTCCAGGCCGCCCTCCTGCATGGTCTTGAGCACCGCGCTGATGTGCGGCAACTCGCCGGCCGGGAACACGTACTTGTCGATGAACTCGCCGGCGCCATAGGGCGACTCGCCGTTGTCGATGTCGGTGCTGGTGATGCCATGGTTCATCACCATGCCGCCGTCGGCCAGCAGCCGGTTGATCTGGCGGAAGTAGGCCGGCAGGTTCTTGATGCCGACGTGCTCGAACATGCCCACGCTGGTGATGCGATCGAAGCTGCCGGTCACGTCGCGGTAGTCCTGCAGGCGGATCTCGATGCGGTCGGAGAGGCCGGCGCGCTCCACGCGCTCGCGGGCCAGCGCGTACTGGTTCTTCGACAGCGTGACGCCGACGCACCTGGCGCCGTACTTCTGCGCCGCGCGCAGCACCAGCGCCCCCCAGCCGCAACCGATGTCGAGCAGGGTCTGGCCGGGCTGGAGCTGGATCTTGTTGAGGATGTGGTCGATCTTCTTGATCTGCGCCGTGGCGAGGTCCTCGTCGCCGTTCTCGAAGTAGGCGCAGGAGTAGACCATGTTCTCGTCCAGGAACAGCTGGTAGAAGTCGTTGGAGACGTCGTAGTGGTACTGGATCGCCTCGGCGTCCTTCTTCTTGCTGTGGGTCACGCTGCGCACCATGCGGCCCAGTTTTCCTTCCGCCTTCAGCGTGCTGGAGGCAAGGTCGTTGGCGACCTTGATGATGTTCTTCACCGCGCCCTCCACCTCGATCTTGCCCTCGACGTAGGCCTCGCCGAGATTGGCGAGGGAGGGGTTGAGCAGCGAGGTGATGGCCGATGCCTGCGGTACCTTCAGCGTGACTTCAGGCGTACCCGTGCTGAAGTCGTATTGCTGTCCGTTCCACAGCACCAGCCGCAGCGGCAGCGCCGATACGTTGCGAATGTTCTCTACCCAGGCGTCAAGCTTCTTTTCCCAAAACACGATTGTCCTCCGCGTTGTGACGTTGAATGCTTAACAGTCCTGTCGTCGTGGTGGGCGTCAGGGCTGCAGGCGCCGCCGTTGCCATTGTTCGCCGTCGGTGCGTGTGTAGAGCACGCGGTCGTGCATGCGCGATGGCCGGCCTTGCCAGAATTCGATGCGGTCAGGAATGACCCGGTAGCCGCCCCAGTGGGCAGGGCGCACCGGATGTTCGCCGAATTGCCGTTTCGTCGTTTCGAATTGTTGTTCCAGTGTTTCGCGATCGGCGACTGCCTGGCTCTGGTTGGAAGCAATGGCTCCCAGCTGGCTGCCCAGCGGTCGGCTGAAGAAATAGGCATCGCTTTCTTCCGCGGCGACGCGCGTGATCCTTCCTTCGATGCGAACCTGGCGTTCAAGTTCTACCCAATGGAACAACAGGGCGACATACGGATTCGACTCGACATCCCTTCCCTTGCGGCTGTCGTAGTTGGTAAACCAGGTAAAGCCATCCCGATCGAATTGCTTGATCAGGACGATGCGCGAAGACGGTCTTCCATCGGGCCCGACGGTGGCAACGCTCATCGCGTTGTGCTCGGGTATCTGTGCTTTGGCCGCTTCGTCGAACCAGATTGCAAATTGATCAATCGGATCGGCGGCGGTTTCGAGTTCGGACAAACTGGCGCGGCTGTAGTCTTTACGTAGGTCTGCTATCGACATGCTACTTGGTCCTCATGGAACAGCGCTAGGTTAGCGCGTTTTAAAAAGTTTTGCAGAAGGGCAAAACGGCGAATGCGAGCCATTGTGCGGCTTGCAGCCGTTGCGCTCAATGATCCAATGCAAGAATACTCCATGCGCCGGGCATAAAAAAAGCCGATGCTGGGCATCGGCTTTTTGCGTGCTGCGGGAGCGATCAGTTGCTCTTGATCGCTTCGACCTGGATGGCCAGCTTGGTCACGGTCGAGAAGCCGTACTTGGCGCCGTAGTCCACGCCGAAGTCGGCGCGGTCGAAGGTGGCGGTGGCGTCGGCGCCGCAGACTTCACGCTTGAGCATCGGGTGCTGGATGCACTTGAACTTGTCGATGGCCAGCGTCACCGGCTTGGTCACGCCATGCAGGGTCAGGGTGCCTTCGACCGATACCGGCTTGTCGCCGTCGAACTTCACGGCGGTGCCCTTGTAGACCGCGGTCGGGAACTTGGCGACGTCGAACATCTCCGGGCCCTTGGCATGCTCGTTCATCTTGGCGTGGCCGAAGTCGATGGTCGAGGCGTCGACGGTGATGTCGACGCTGCCGGTCTTGGCGGCGCGATCCAGCGTCACGGTGCCGCTGGTCTTGGTGAACTTGCCGCGCCAGACCGACACGCCGCCCATGTGGTCGGCTTCGAAGCTGGGGTAGGTGTGGTTCGGGTCGATCGTGTAGGTGTCGGCGGCGAATGCGGAAGCGGCGGCGCCGACGGCGAGCACAGCGACGAGGATCTGGTTCAGTTTCATGTATCGGTTCCTTGAGGTGATGGGGTGCCGCGCCAGGCGCGGCCGGGGGGATTGCTGTTATTGCGCGACGATGTGGAACTTGATGGTGACTTCATCGGCCACCATGCCGGTGTCTTTCCATTCGCCTTCGCCGACGTTGTAGGTCAGGCGCTTGATGGGCAGGCTACCGTCGAATACCTGGGCGGCGCCATCCTTCTTCACCGCGAGCGGGAAGCTGACATCGGTGCTCTTGCCCTTGATGGTCAGCTTGCCGGCGACGTCGAACTTGCCGGCGCCGGCAGCCTTGATCGAGCTGGCTACGAAGGTCGCCTTGGGGAATTGCGCGGCGTTGAACCATTCCTTCTTCTGCACTTCCTTGTTGTACTCGGCTTCGCCCAGGTCGAAGCTGGAAATGTCGATATCGAGGCTGGCCTTGCCCTGTTCCGGCTTGGCCGTATCGAAATCGATGGCGGCGGTGAACTTCTTGAACTTGGCGTCGACCGGCACGTTGAGTTGCTTGAAGGTGGCGACGACGCTGCTCTTGGCGGCATCGACCTTGAGCGGCGCGGCGTGCGCCGAGGCCGCGATGGCGGCGGCGCCGATGGCGGCCAGGGTGGGTTTGAAGATGCTTCTCAGTGTCATATCGGATCCCGGTAAAAACTAGCTGGAAAAACGGTGCGGCGTGGGGAAATCTTGCTGGTGATGCGAGTGAAACGCGCCGCGGCGGCTGGCGTGCGGCGTATCCGGACCGGCGCCGCTTACGGCAGCATGCGCCGGAAAATATTGTCGCGGTCGATGAACTGGTGCTTCAGTGCGGCCAGAACGTGCATGGCGAAGGCGGCCAGCAGCGTCATGTTGAGCAGATAGTGGGCTTCCTTGAGCAGAGGCTTCAACTCGGGGTTGGGCGCCATCAGCACCGGCAGCGGCACCACGCCGAGGTACACCACCGGCACGCCGGCCGACAGGCTGTAGAAGTAGCCCGACACCGGGATGGCGAACATCAGCGCATACAGGCCCAGGTGCAGCCAATGCGCAGCCGCCTGCTGCCATTGCGGCATGTGGATCGGATAGGCGGGCGCTTTATGCGTCAGGCGCCACAGCAGGCGCACGCAAGCCAGTGCCAGCACGGTCACGCCGATCCACTTGTGCCAGGAAAAGTACTTGAGCTTGGTCGGCGTCAGGCCGGGGATGTTGACCATGGTCAGGCCGAGCCCGAAGGCGGAGATGATCAGCAGGGCGATCAGCCAATGCAGCAGCACGGCGGGTTTGGTGTAGCGGTCCATAGCGAGCGTAGTCTTGTTGTTGCGGTCGGAACGGCAATGCCCAATATGGTTTCGCCGGTGAGGACGTGCCATCGATGCGAGCAATGCAGCGACGGCGGACGCATTGGGTGCGTTGCATCATGCCATTCTTTTGGCAGCTTGTGAGTATAAAGAGCTTTGCGGCAAGCCATTACTTGCGCAAATGGAATTTCAGCCGTCCGCTTTTGCGAGTAATGCAGGCAGGCGCCGAGGCAGGCGTTGGAGCTGGGAAATAAAAATGGCGCGCAGGGCATGCGCGCCATCTCTGGGCAAATCCTGCCGGTAGGCCGGCAGGACGGGCTTGCTGATCAGATCTGCTTGGCCAGCGCGACGGCGCTGCCGATGTAGTTGGCCGGTGTCATGGCCAGCAGGTGATCCTTGGCTTCCTGCGGAATCGCAAGGCCGTTGATGAAGTCGCGCAGGGCGTCCTTCGAGATGCCCTTGCCGCGGGTCAGTTCCTTCAATTGCTCGTACGGATTTTCGATGCCGTAGCGGCGCATGACGGTCTGCACCGGCTCGGCCAGCACTTCCCAAGTGGCGTCCAGGTCGTCGGCCAGGCGTTGCGGGTTGACTTCCAGCTTGTTCAGGCCGCGCAGGCAGCTGTCATACGCCAGCAGCGCGTAGCCGAAGCCGACCCCGATGTTGCGCAGGACGGTGGAGTCGGTCAGGTCGCGCTGCCAGCGCGAGACCGGCAGCTTTTCGGAGAGGTGCTTCAATACCGCGTTGGCCATGCCCAGGTTGCCTTCGGAGTTCTCGAAGTCGATCGGGTTGACCTTGTGCGGCATGGTCGAGGAACCGATTTCGCCGGCCTTGGTGCGCTGCTTGAAGTAGCCCAGCGAGATGTAGCCCCAGATGTCGCGGTTCAGGTCCAGCAGGATGGTGTTGGCGCGCGCCACGGCGTCGAACAGCTCGGCCATGTAGTCGTGCGGCTCGATCTGGATGGTGTAGGGATTGAAGGCCAGGCCCAGGCGCTGCTCGATCACGTCCTTGGAGAACGCGGCCCAGTCGGTGTCGGGGTAGGCCGACAGGTGGGCGTTGTAGTTGCCCACCGCGCCGTTCATCTTGCCCAGGATCTCGACGGCGGCGATGCGTTTGGCGGCGCGCTGCAGGCGCGCCACCACGTTGGCGATTTCCTTGCCCAGGGTGGTCGGGCTGGCCGGCTGGCCATGGGTGCGCGAGAGCATCGGCACGGCCGCGTGCTCATGCGCCAGCTCGGTCAGCTTGGCGATCACGCCTTGCAGCGAAGGCAGCATCACCGTGTCGCGCGCAGCCTTGAGCATCATGCCGTGCGAGGTGTTGTTGATGTCTTCCGAGGTGCAGGCGAAGTGGATGAATTCGGAGGCGGCTACCAGCTCCGGCACGTCCTTCACTTTTTCCTTCAGCCAGTATTCCACGGCCTTGACGTCGTGGTTGGTGACCGCTTCGATTTCCTTGATGCGGGCGGCGTCGGCTTCGGTGAAGTCGGCGGCGAGCTTGTCCAGCAGGCTCTTGCCGGCCGCGGAGAATGGCTTGATCTCGGCGAAGCCGGCTTCCGACAGGGCTTGCAGCCAGGCAATCTCAACCTTCACGCGATGGTGCATGAAGCCGGCTTCGGACAGGATGGGACGCAGTTTGTCGGTTTTGGCGGCGTAGCGGCCGTCCAGCGGGGACAGGGCCGAGAGAGCGGAGAGGGACATGATGGAAACGGATGAAAGACGGAAGAGATACGTTGACTGAAGTTTGGCCGGCTTTTGACGTTAATGGAATCAAAAGTCGAAGCGCCCGAACGCAGGATTTTACCACCCGCGAGCCGACCGGCCCAGTTTACCGGGCTGTTGCTTTCCAACGTTGTGCGGCAGGCCTGCGGATTTCGATGAAAATGCGAATGTTATAATCGCCTCACATAATTACTCCAAATTCCATGCTCAAACTCATAGGCTCCTACGCCAGCCCTTACGTGCGCAAAGTGCGCGTGGTGATGGCGGAAAAAAAGATCGACTTCGAATTCATCCTGGAAGACGTCTGGAGCGCATCGACCACCATCCAGCAAAGCAATCCGTTGGGCAAGGTGCCTTGCCTGCTGATGGACGACGGCGGCGCCATGTTCGACTCGCGCGTGATCGTCGAATACCTCGACACCCTGACGCCGGTAGGCAAGTTGCTGCCGCCCAACGGCCGCGAGCGCGCCGAGATCAAGTGCTGGGAAGCGCTGGCCGACGGCATGCTGGACGCCGCCGTGTTGGTGCGCCTGGAAAAGACCATGCGCCCGACCAAGCAGCAGAGCCCGGAGTGGATCAAGCGCCAGTGGAGCAAGGTAGAAGCCTCGATCAAGGCGATGGCCGAGGGGCTGGGCGAAAAGCCCTTCTGCGTGGGCAACCACTACAGCCTGGCCGACGTCGCCGTCGGCTGTGCGCTGGGATGGATGGCGTTTCGTTTTCCCGACATGCCCTGGCGGGAAGACTACCCCGAGCTGGCCCGCTTGTTCGACAAGGTGTCGGAGCGCCCGTCGTTCAAGGACACGGTGCCCCACATCTGATCGCAGGCCCAGGGTCGGATGCCGGCGCGCCGCGTCGGCGCAATGAAAAAAGCGCGCTTCACGAAGCGCGCTTTTTTTCGTCTGGCGGAACGGCTTATTCGCCGGCCGGAGACATCTGGCTTTGCAGGTAGTTCTGGATGCCGACTTTTTCGATCAGGTCCAGCTGCGTTTCCAGCCAGTCGATGTGCTCTTCGGTGTCGTCCAGGATCATCTGGAACAGCTCGCGCGAGACGTAGTCGCCGTGCTGTTCGCAGGTGGCGATGCCTTCCTTGACGGTCTTGTGCGCGGCCTTTTCCAGCTTCAGGTCGCACTCGATCATTTCCTTGGTGTTTTCACCGATCATCAGCTTGTGCAGCGCTTGCAGGTTCGGCAGGCCGTCCAGCATCAGGATGCGGTCAATCAGCTTGTCCGCGTGCTTCATCTCGCCGATCGATTCGGCGTATTCCTTGGCGCCGATCTTGTCCAGGCCCCAGTGCTTGTACATGCGGGCGTGGAGGAAATACTGATTGATTGCGGTAAGTTCGTTGGTCAATTGCGCATTGAGCAACTTGATGACTGCGGGATCGCCCTTCATGGAAACCTCTGAATTCGTTGGAAGATGGGGGAGGCCGCATGGCGGTCGGAAAACAGACTGCAGACCCACGCGGCGAGAACGGACGCATCATAGCGCAGGCACTTTGTTTCTTCATCATTAATTAGCGCGAATCATTCTTGTCATGGTTCGTCGTTGCCTTGCGCCCGGGCCCGTCGTCCGGGAGTCAGGCGCGGCAAGGCTTTGCGGCCCGCCGGGTGATGCCGCGCACTAAGGGCCGCAAGCGCGGCGCAGCGGCCCCGAAAAACAAAAAAACCTCCGTCGCAGCGCGAGGGAGGTTCTTGTCTTGCCGCGGCGCCCATGCGGGCGCCGCATTGTTGCGCTTACTTCTTGTCCGGATCCGTCACGAAGCCGATCTTGGTCAAGCCGCCGGACTGCGCCGCCGACATGACCTGGGCCACCTTCTCGTATTGCGTGGTGCGTTCGGCGCGCAGGTGCAGCTCGGGTTGCGGCTGCTTCTGCGCGGCGGCTGCAATACGCAGGCTCAGCTGGTTGCTGTCGATCTTCTCTTCGTTCCAGAACACGTCGCCGCCGGCGTCGATGGAGAGGTTGATGCTTTCCGGTTTCACCTCGTCGGGCTGGCTGCTGGCCTTGGGCAGGTCGATCTTCACCGCGTGGTTCATCACCGGAATGGTGATGATGAAGATGATCAGCAGCACCAGCATCACGTCGACCAGCGGCGTGGTATTGATCTCCGGGTTGAAGTCGTCGTCCGAATCGGACAGGGAACCCATGGCCATTACGCTCTCCCGACGGCGGTCAGCTTGGCCTTAGCGCCGTTTTTTTCGCTCTCCTCGGAGGCGGAGCGCGAGCCGGTCACGAACAGGGCGTGCAGGTCGAAGCCGAACTTGTTCAGCTTGGCGATGGTGGTCTTGTTGCCGCGAACCAGGGCGTTGTAGCCGAAGGTGGCGGGAATCGCCACCGCCAGGCCCAGCGCGGTCATGATCAGCGCCTCGCCCACGGGGCCGGCGACCTTGTCGATGCTGGCCTGGCCGGTGGTGCCGATCGACACCAGCGCGTGGTAGATGCCCCAGACGGTGCCGAACAGGCCGACGAACGGCGCGGTGGAACCGACCGACGCCAAGACGGCCATGCCGGCCTGCAGCTTGCCCGAAGCCTCGTCGATGGCCTGGCGCAGCGACAGGGTGACCCAGTCGCTTACCGACAGCTGGTCGTGCAGGTGGCCCTTGTGGGCGGTGTGGTGGCTCATCGCGGTGACGCCGGCCTTGGCGACGTCTGCGAACGGGTTTTCATGACCCAGGGTCGCCACGCCTTCAGGCAGGCTGGTGGTGTCCCAGAACTGATGGCCGGCGGCGTCGGAGGCCTTGCGGAAGCGCAGCAGCTGCAGCGCCTTGGTGATGATCACATACCAGGATGCGATCGACATGGCCAGCAACAGGACGGCGACGCCCTTGGTGACGAAATCCCCTTGAGCCCAAAGGCTTTCCAATCCGTACGGACTAACTTCCATGATGACTTCCCTTTGCTACTTTATGGTTTATGAATTAAGAATTTAACTTGAAGGCAATGCTGCCCGTGGTGGCAACGACGATGGCTTTGCCATCTTCGATATACGGCTTGTAGACAGCGCGCATGACGGCGCGGCGTGCTTCTTCGTCCAGGCGCGGATAGCCGGACGACTTGGTGATCTGGACATCGGTGGCGCGGCCGCTGGTGTTGACCGTGACCTTGAACTGCACCACGCCTTCTTCGCCCATGCGCTTGGAGACGGCGGGATAGTTCACGTGCGGCGGCTCGATGTATTCGATGCCGGAGGTGATCTGCTTGGGCAGGATCGGGCCCGGCGGCGATGCCGGCGCCGGAGTCGGCGCGGCCGCCACCTGCGGGCTCGGTTCAGCCGGCTGCGGCGGTTGCGGCGGCGCGGTGATGGCGGTCGGCGCGGGCGCCTGGGTGACCGGGATCGGCTTGGGCGGGGTCACGACGGGCTTGACGGTCTTGACGACCTTCGGCGGCGTCGGTTCAGCCTTGGGCGGCGCCGGTTCGGGCGCCTTCTCGGGCACGATGAAGGTGGCGATCACTTCCTTGGGAATGGCGCTGGCGACCTGATGCACCAGGCCGCTTTGCAGGGCCCAGAAGAAAGCGATGTGCAAAAGGATGATCAGCCCGAGCGGGCCGATCTTGCGAACCTGGCGCACCAATGCGCTGGGAGAGCTGTTACTCATAACAGACGGCGAAATTGCGTTCATGAATTTGGATTACGCTGCAGCCATCGATGGATGGAAAACCATCGGCCGCGCGCCTTGATGTGTTTGATTGGCTTTGTCGAGACACTCACGCAGTACGTGCTTGGCGCAAGAGTGGCATTTGCCGCAGCAAGTGCCGACACCGAGCTGCTTGCGCAGCTCGGTCATGGATGTCATGCCTGCATCAACCGCCTGATGAATCTTGCCTTCGGAGATGTTATTACAAACACATACGATCATTGTACGCCTTGCCGCCTGCTTTATCAGGCTATGCGGATCTCGCCCCTGACACTATGCGCGAGAAGAATTTAAATTTTTCCGGCTGCGGCATCGTCCGTTCCACTACGGTTGCCCACTGTTCCGATAGTTGCTGGCAGGTTGCCCGCAACACCGGCGCCAGGTTCGGCAGGTCCGCCAGCGCTTTCAGGTGCCTCTCGATGACCGACGCCAGTTTGACGCAGCTTTGAGTTTCCTGATTGTTGTTGGCGGTGTAGTGCGACATCAGATGCAATACGGCAGAAACCAGAAGTTCAGGTTGGGCCGGCGCGCTGTTGGGTTCCGCGAAGGCGGAATGCATTTGGTCGGTAACCATCAAACTCTCCTCACTTGGCTAGCTTTGCTGGCTAAACGTCAAATGGCTTCAACGCTGGCTGGCCTGTTTATCCACCTGTTACTGCGATCCGTGGCTACGCCGTGAGGATCAGTTTGTTCAGCTGGGTCAGACGCAGCTTGTAGATACGGCCGCCGTGATCGATCTCCAGTTCGCGCATCTGACGGAACAGGTCCGTGCTCTTGATGCGGGTGATGGGAGTGCCGTTCGCGGTCGTGCCGGGCTTGTTGCGACGGTCAATGCCGTGTTCGTTCAGTTGGCTCATAACACCTCCTATTAAATGCGAACAATTCTTATTTAGATTATTTGCCATTTACGGGCGGATTGCAAGCTCTTTATGAGTGAGATTGATTATTTTTATCGTCTGGGAATTTCCCCGGGGCATCATCGGCCGACGCAGCCCAGGAAAAGCCGTCCTGATTGCCAAAAAGGAAACGCCCCGCCGGCAAATATTGCGGGCAGGGCGTTGTCTTGTATTGCCTTGGGGGAATGTCAGGCTGCGGAGGCTCCGGTTTCGATGATGCCGCCGCCCAGGCAGACATCGCCGTCGTACAGCACCGCGGACTGGCCGGGCGTGACCGCCCACTGGGCATCGTCGAAGCGCAGCGAGAACTGGCCGTCGCCGGCCGCGAAACGGCAGGCGACGTCGGCCTGGCGGTAGCGCGTCTTGGCCGACAGCGCCTCCCTGTCCGGCGCGCTGCCGGCGACCCAACTGATCTGGCCGGCCGACAGCGTGGGCGTGAGCAGCCAGGGATGGTCGTGGCCCTGCACGATATATAGCGTGTTGTTTTCCACGTCCTTGCGCGCCACGTACCAAGCCTCGCTGTTGCCGTCGGCGTTCTGGTGCGCCTTGACGCCGCCGATGCCGATGCCTTTGCGCTGGCCCAGCGTATAGAAGGACAGGCCGACGTGTTCGCCCACGGTGTCGCCGTCGGCGGTCTTGATCGGACCGGGCTTGTACGACAGGTAACGGTTCAGGAATTCGCGGAACGGACGCTCGCCGATGAAGCAGATGCCGGTCGAATCTTTCTTCTTGGCATTGGGGAGCTGCAGCTGCTCGGCGATGCGGCGCACTTCGGTCTTGTGGATTTCACCCAACGGAAATACGGTGCGCGAGAGCTGTTCCTGGTTCAGGCGGTGCAGGAAGTAGCTCTGGTCCTTGCTGGCGTCGACCGCCTTGAGCAGTTCGAAGCTGCCGGCCTGGTTCTGGCGCACGCGCGCGTAGTGGCCGGTGGCGATGTAGTCCGCGCCGAGCTTCATGGCGTGGTCGAGGAAGGCCTTGAACTTGATCTCGGCGTTGCACAGCACGTCCGGATTGGGCGTGCGGCCGGCCTGGTACTCGCGCAGGAACTCGGCGAACACGCGGTCCTTGTACTCGGAGGCGAAGTTGACCGCTTCGATGTCCACGCCGACCACATCGGCCACGCTGACGGCGTCGATCCAGTCCTCGCGCGTCGAGCAGTATTCCGAATCGTCGTCGTCTTCCCAGTTTTTCATGAACAGGCCGATCACTTCGTAACCCTGTTCCTTCAGCAGCCACGCCGAAACCGACGAATCCACGCCGCCCGACATGCCGATGACCACTCTTTTCTTGCTCATGATATTGCCCGTAAATTGATCGGGGCCATGCCCGTCGTTGAAACCCGTCATTCCAGATCGCCGATCGCGCTGGGATCGGCATGCACCAGTTCCAGCGGCGCCCGCTGGCCGCGCAGCCAGTCGTCCACGCAGCGCAGCACCAGCGGGCTGCGATGGCGTCCGGCGCAGGCCGCCAGCTCGTCGCGCGTCATCCAGACCGTGCGCAGGATGCCTTCATCGAGCGGCCTGGCCAGCGCCTCGCCGACCTCGCCGGCGAAGGCGAAGCGCAGGTAGCTCACGCTCATGCCGCCGCGCGAGGAAGAGACGTTGCGCGAAAGATAGGTGCCGACCAGCGCCGTGGGCGTAAAGTTGCGCGCCGACTCTTCCAGCGCCTCGCGCACCACGGCATCCAGCAGCGATTCGCCCGGTTCCAGGTGGCCGGCCGGCTGGTTAATGCGAATGGCGTCGCCGCTTTGCTCCTCGACCATCAGGAAGCGGCCTTGCCGCTCGATGATCGCGGCGACCGTGACGGAGGGTTTCCAGACTTCAGACATCGATTGCCTCGTTAATCCTCCATTTTACCCGGTTGCGCCGGACTCTTCAGCGCAAAGCCCCGCGCCGCGCGGATCCCCGTCTACCGTAGCGCCCCGGTAAAGTTGCCGGTTTTTAAATTTTGTCGTGTAAGATCCGGGTAAGAATCAACAAACAGGAGCTTTGAATGAGGATAGGTATTCCCGCCGAAAGTCGGGACGGAGAAACGCGTGTAGCGGCGACCCCGGAGACCGTCAAGAAACTGGTGGCCGCCAAGCACGAGGTGATGATCGAGTCGGGCGCGGGCGTGAAGTCCAGCATCCCGGACGAGGCTTTCGTTGCCGTGGGCGCCAGCATCGGCAGCGCCGACGCCGTCTATACCGCAGAAGTCATTCTCAAAGTGCGCGCCCCGAATGAGCAGGAGCGCGCGCGGATCAAGGCTGGCACTGTTGTCGTCGGCATGTTGAATCCCTTCGATACCGACAATATCGCGGCCATGGCCGGCGCGGGGCTGACCGCCTTCGCGCTGGAAGCCGCGCCGCGCACCACCCGTGCGCAGTCGATGGACGTCCTGTCCTCGCAAGCCAATATCGCCGGTTACAAAGCGGTGCTGATGGCAGCCAACACGTACCAGCGTTTCATGCCCATGCTGATGACCGCCGCAGGCACGGTCAAGGCGGCGCGCATGCTGATCATGGGAGCCGGCGTCGCGGGCTTGCAGGCGATCGCCACGGCCAAGCGGCTGGGCGCGGTGATCGAGGCGTCGGACGTGCGTCCGGCGGTCAAGGAGCAGATCGAGTCGCTCGGCGCCAAGTTCCTCGACGTGCCCTTCATCACCGATGAAGAAAAGGAAATCGCGCAGGGCGTGGGCGGCTATGCGCGCCCGATGCCGCCCGACTGGATGAAGCGCCAGGCCGAACTGGTCCACGAGCGCGCCAAGCAGGCCGACATCATCATCACCACTGCGCTGATCCCGGGCCGCAAGGCGCCGGTGCTGATCAGCGAGGAGACGGTGAAGGCGATGAAGCCGGGCTCGGTGATCCTCGACATGGCGGTCGATCAGGGCGGCAACTGCCCCTTGTCCGAACCGGGCAAGACGGTCATCAAGCATGGCGTGCACATCATCGGCGAAGGCAACCTGGCGGCCCTGGTGGCGGCCGACGCCTCGGCGCTGTATGCGCGCAACGTGCTCGATTTCCTCAAGCTGGTCATCGACGCCGAAGGCCGGCTGGTGGTCAACCGGGAAGACGACATCGTGGCCGCCACCCTGCTGTGCCAGGGCGGCGAGATCCTGCGCAAGTAAGCGCGCCGGCGCGTGCGGCGTCGCTCGCGCCGCCGGTCCGGCAATTCAAGAAATACAAGGAAAGAAGTACATGCAACGCATCATGCTGCGCGCCAAGATCCATCGCGCAACGGTCACCCAGTGCGACCTCAACTATGAAGGCTCCTGCGGCATCGACGAAGATCTGCTGGAAGCGGCCGACATCCGCGAGTTCGAAAAGATCGAGCTTTACAACGTCAACAACGGCGAACGCTTCTCCACCTACGCTATCCGCGGCAAGCGTGGCAGCGGCGAGATCTCCCTCAACGGTGCGGCGGCCCGCCTGGCGCACCTGGGCGACCTGCTGATCATCTGCACCTATGCGCCCATGAGCGAGGAGCAAGTCGCGCAGTACAAGCCGAAGGTGGTGTTCGTGGACGACAAGAACCGCATCACCAGCCTGAAAGCGATCTGACCCGCAATCTGACCCGCGGCCCGGCGCCGCGCAATAAAGAGAGGAACAAGAAATGGAAGTCAGCCATACCATCATCAACCTGATCATCTTCGTGCTGGCGATCTACGTCGGCTACCACGTGGTCTGGACCGTCACCCCGGCGCTGCACACGCCGCTGATGGCGGTCACCAACGCCATCTCGGCGATCATCATCATCGGCGCCATGCTGGCCGCCGGCCTCACCGAGGGCCCGGTGGGCCGCATCGCCGGCACCCTGGGCGTGGCGCTGGCCGCGGTCAACGTGTTCGGCGGCTTCATGGTGACCCAGCGCATGCTGGAAATGTTCAAGAAGAAAGAGCCCAAGGCCAAGGCGGGAGCACAAGCATGAGCATGAACCTCGTTACCCTGCTGTACCTGATCGCCTCGATCTGCTTCATCCAGTCCCTGAAGGGCCTGTCCCATCCCGCCACCGCGCGCCGCGGCAACAGTTTCGGCATCGCCGGCATGGTGATCGCCGTGCTGACCACGCTGGCCCTGATCGTCAAGCTCAAGGGCGACGGCGCTGACTCGGCAGGCAACATCGGCTACCTGCTGGTGGCCGCCGGCGTGATCGTGGGTGGCGGCATCGGCGCCTACCTGGCGCGCAGCGTCGAGATGACCAAGATGCCTGAACTGGTTGCGGCGATGCACTCGCTGATCGGTCTGGCCGCAGTCTGCATCGCAGTGGCGGCGGTGGCCGAACCGTGGGCGCTGGGCATCTCCGGCCACGGCATGCCCATCCCCGTGGGCAACCGCGTGGAACTGTTCATCGGCACCTTCGTGGGCGCCATCACCTTCTCCGGTTCGGTGATCGCCTTCGGCAAGCTCTCGGGCAAGTACAAGTTCCGCCTGTTCCAGGGCGCGCCGGTGAACTTTTCCGGCCAGCACTTCCTGAACCTGCTGCTGGCGGTGGCCATGATCGGCTTCGGCATCATCTTCGTGCTGACCCAGAACTGGCTGCCCTTCATCATCATGGCGGCGATCGCCTTCGTGCTGGGCGTGCTGATCATCATCCCCATCGGCGGCGCCGACATGCCGGTGGTGGTCTCGATGCTCAACAGCTACTCGGGCTGGGCGGCGGCCGGCATCGGCTTCTCGCTGAACAACCCGATGCTGATCATCTCCGGTTCGCTGGTGGGCTCCTCGGGCGCGATCCTCTCGTACATCATGTGCAAGGCGATGAACCGCTCGTTCTTCAACGTGATCCTGGGCGGCTTCGGCGGCGAGGCCGCGGCCGCCGGCGGCGCGGCGCAGCAACAGCGCAACGTCAAGTCCGGCTCGGCTGACGACGCCGCCTTTCTGATGGGCAATGCCGAGACCGTGATCATCGTCCCCGGCTACGGCCTGGCGGTGGCGCGCGCGCAGCATGCCCTGAAGGAGCTGACCGAGAAACTGACCCACAACGGCGTGACCGTGAAGTACGCGATCCACCCGGTGGCGGGCCGCATGCCCGGCCACATGAACGTGCTGCTGGCCGAGGCCGAAGTGCCCTACGACCAGGTGTTCGAGATGGAAGACATCAACAGCGAGTTCGCCCAGGCCGACGTGGTGCTGGTGCTGGGCGCCAATGACGTGGTCAACCCCGCGGCCAAGGATCCCAAGTCGCCGATCGCCGGCATGCCGATCCTGGAGGCCTACAAGGCCAAGACCGTGATCGTGAACAAGCGCTCCATGGCCGCCGGCTATGCGGGCCTGGACAACGAGCTGTTCTACATGGACAAGACCATGATGGTCTTCGGCGACGCCAAGAAGGTCATCGAGGACATGGTCAAGGCAGTGGACTGAGTTTTTCCCAGGCATGAAAAACGCCGCCGCGAAGCGATTCGCGGCGGCGTTTTTTTTATCCCGGCGGCGGGAGCAAGCCCGCTTACTTGGTGCCGAAGATGCGGTCGCCCGCATCGCCCAGGCCGGGCACGATGTAGGCGTGGCTGTCCAGGTGCGAATCCAGCGAGGCGACGTACAGCTTGACGTCGGGGTGGGCGTCGGCGAACACTTGCACGCCCTCGGGCGCGGCCACCAGCGCCACGAAGATGATGTTGGCCGACGGCACGCCGCGCTTCTTGAGCGCGTCCACCGCATACACGGCGGAGTTGCCGGTGGCGACCATGGGGTCGCACAGGATCATGGTGCGGTCCTGCAGGTCGGGCAGGCGGACCAGATATTCGACCGGTTGGTGGTTTTCGTCGCGGTAGACGCCGATGTGGCCCACGCGCGCCGAGGGGATCAGCTCCAGCAGGCCGTCGCTCATGCCCACGCCGGCGCGCAGCACCGGCACGATGGCCAACTTGCGGCCGGCGATCACCGGCGCCTGGTAGCTCACCAGCGGGGTCTCGATGGTCTCGGTGGTCAACGGCAGGTCGCGCGTGATTTCGTAACCCATCAGCAGTGTGATCTCGCGCAGCAGATCGCGGAAGGTGCGCGTCGAGGTGCGCTTGTCGCGCATGTGCGTGAGCTTGTGCTGGATCAGCGGGTGATCGAGGATGTAGAGGTTCTTGAAGCGCGGGTCTTGTTTCATGTCGGCAAACGAAATGGCTGTGTTGGTGCGGCCGCGGCCGCGATGCGGCATTGTCTCACGGCGCGGCCCGAGGCGGTATTGCCCGGGCCGCCGCGTCCTTCAGCGACGGCCGAACATCATCTGTTCGGCCAGCAGGTCGCGCGCCGCCGGCAGCGCGTCGATCAGGCCCAGCGAGAGACCGAGCGCGGCCTGCAACAGCGAGCCCTGCGGCGTGCCGGCGAATGCGCGCGCCATGAGGTCGGTCAGGCCGATGGTGAGGCTGCGGTCGCCGCCGCGCCGGCGCTCGAAGGCTTGCAGGGTGGCGGGCGAGAGCTCGCGCGCCAGCACATCGGCCAGCACGCGGGCGTCGCGCAGGCCCAGGTTCAGGCCTTGGCCGGCCACCGGGTGCAGGGTTTGCGCGGCGTTGCCGATGGCCGCCACGCGGCGCGTCTGGCCGGGGCCGGCATTGAGTCCGAGCGCATAGGAGTGGCGCGGGCTGATGCGGGTGAAGCGGCCCAGGCGCTGGCCGAAGGCCTGGTTCAGCGCGGCCAGGAAGGCGCCGTCCTCCAGCGCCAGCAGCCGTTCGCCGGTGGCGGGGCGCACGCACCACACCAGCGCGTAGCCGTCGTCCTGCGGCAGCAGGGCCAGCGGACCTTCGTCGGTGAAGCGTTCGAAGGCGCGATGCGGGATGGCCTGGTCGGCATGCACATGGGCGATCAGCGCCAGCTGACGGTAGTCGCGCTGGCGGTTCCTTTGCCGCTGCTCGCCGAATACGCCGCCCTCGGCCTGGATCGCCAGCGTGGCGCGCAGCACGCGGCCGTCTTGCAGCGACACCGCGACGTGGTCTTCCTCTTCTGCCAGGGCGGCCACTTCGGCCGGGCGCAGGAACGTCAGGCCCAGGTCGGCGGTGGCCTTGGCCAGCGCCAGGTTGACCTCGCCATAGCGCGCCACATAGCCCAGCGCCGGCAGCGCGTAATCCTCGCGGTCCAGCAGCGTGCGGCCGAAGTGGCCGCGTCGCGAGACGTGGATCTGCTCGATGGCGGTGGCGTTCTTCCCCACCGCGTCCCAGGCGCCCAGTTCGTCGAGGATCTGGCGGCTGCCGTAGGAGAGGGCGATGGTGCGCGGATCCTGCGCGGCCTGTTCCGGCGTCTTCATGTCGATCAGCGCGATGCGCGCGGCCGCGCGCCCGCGCCTGGCGAGCAGGCCGGCGAGGCTTTGGCCGACGGGGCCACCGCCGCAGATGATGAGGTCGTAGTCGACGGAATTCATGGTGCCGGAACGGATGAGGTGGACGGAAGACAAGACCCGGTCATTGTAGCGGAGCGGCATGCGGCGGAATTGATCCGGCGCATGCCGCCGGTGTTGCGCTTGCCGTTCAGGCCTGGCGCATCAGCGCTTCGATGTCGTCGGCCTTGCTCGGCACGCCGGTGGTCAGCAGCTCGCAGCCGGTGGGCGTGACGTGGGCGTCATCCTCGATGCGGATGCCGATGTTCCAGTATTTCTCGGGCACGCCTTCGCCCGGGCGCACATAGATCCCCGGTTCGACGGTGAGCACCATGCCCGGCTGCAGCGTGCGCCATGGCTTGCTGCCGTCGGCCGCCGGCGGGTCGCGGTAGTCGCCGACGTCGTGCACGTCCATGCCCAGCCAATGGCCGGTGCGGTGCATGTAGAACTGGCGGTAGTCGCCTTTTTCGATCACGTCTTCCAGCGAGCCGACCTTGCGCTTGTCGAGCAGGCCGGTGTCCAGCATGCCCTGCGCCAGCACCCGCACGGCGGCGTCGTGGCCGTCCATGAAGCGCTTGCCCGGCGCCGTTTCGGCGACGGCGGCGGCCTGCGCGGCCAGCACGATGTCGTAGAGCTCGCGCTGCGGGCCGGTGAACCTGCCATTGGCGGGGAAGGTGCGGGTGATGTCGGCGGCGTAGCCGTCGAGTTCGCAGCCGGCGTCGATCAGCACCAGGTCGCCGTCCTTGAGCTCGGCATCGGCGGCGCGATAGTGCAGCACGCAGGAATTGGCGCCGGTGGCGACGATAGAGCCGTAGGCCGGGTACTGCGAGCCGTTGCGGCGGAACTCGTGCAACAGTTCGGCTTCCAGGTGGTATTCGCGCAGGCCGGGGCGCGAGAGGCGCATGGCGCGGCAATGCGCTTCGGCCGAAATCACGCCAGCGCGTTTCATGAGGTCGATCTCGAAGGCGTCCTTGAACAGGCGCATCTCGTCCACCAGCACGCTGACGTCGACCACCGAGCCGGGCGCGGCCACGCCGCTGCGCGAGAGTGCGCGCACGCCTTGCATCCAGCGCTGCAACTGGGCGTCGCGCTTGTCGTCATGGCCCAGCGCGTAGTACACGGCAGGGGCGTCGGCCAGCAGCGCCGGCATGCTCTTGTCGAGTTCGTCGATGGGATGCGCGGCGTCGAAGGCGAACTGCTGCTGCGCGGCCTGCGGGCCGAAGCGGTAGCCGTCCCAGATCTCGCGTTCCAGGTTCTTGTCGCGGCAGAACAGGATGCTGCGACTCTCGCGGCCGGCGATCAGCACCAGCACCGCCTCCGGCTCGGTGAAGCCGGACAGGTAGTAGAAATAGCTGTCGTGGCGATAGGGGTAGTCGGCATCCCGGTTGCGCATGACTTCCGGCGCGGTCGGGATGATGGCGACGCCGCCGCCGGCTTGTTGCATGCTGGCGATCAGGCGCGCGCGGCGCTCGGCGAAGGGCGTGGCGTTGAAGCTCATGGGCGGGGGCCTCCAGGCGGGTTCAATGCTTCCAGTTGTTCGATCGTGCCGACGTTGTGCCATTCGCCGCGGAAGACGTCGCCGCCGACCTGGCCGCGCGCGGCGTATTCGCGCAGCAGGGGGCCGAGCTTGGCATGTTCGCCGGGCGCGATCGCATCGAACATCTGCGGACGGTAGACGCCGATGTTGGCGAAAGTCAGCTTCTTCTCGCCTTCGTTGGCGATCGAGAAATTGTTGAGCGCGAAGTCGCCCTCGGGATGGAAGGGCGGATTCTTGATCAGCCAGATCCAGGCGACGTCGCGTTTGTCCGGCGGCAACGGATTGCCCCAGGGGTCTTCGTCTTCCAGCGCGCCCTTCACTTCTTCATAGTTGAAGTGCGGGCAGTAGATGTCGCCCGAGACGGCCACGAAGGGCGCCTCGCCCAGCAGGTGCCGCGCCTTGGCGATGCCGCCGGCGGTTTCCAGCGCCGTGCCTTCCGGCGAGTAATGCAACTGCGCGCCGAAGCGGCTGCCGTCGCCCAGCGCCTCTTCGATCATGTGGCCGAGATGGGCGTGGTTGATGACGATCTCGGTGATGCCGGCGCGCACCAGCGAGAGGATCTGCCACACGATCAGCGGGCGGCCGCGCACCTTGAGCAGCGGCTTGGGGCAACTGTCGGTCAGCGGGCGCATGCGCTCGCCGCGGCCGGCTGCGAAGATCATGGCTTTCATCGCGTGCGCCTCCTCAGAACGTGTAGCCGAACTTGGGGGCGTGTTCCTGCTCCAGCTTTTCGATCAGGCGCACCAGCGGCGTGAAGGCGACATAGCGGCGCGCCGTCTTGAGCGTGTACTCCATGACCAGCGGCATGTCCTTCAGGTAGCCGTCCTTGCCGTCGCGATGATAGAGGCGGGCGAAGATGCCCAGCACCTTGAGGTGGCGCTGCAGGCCCATCCACTCGAAGTCGCGGTAGAAGGTGTCGATGTCCGGCGCCACCGGCAGGCCGGCGCGGCGCGCCTTCTCCCAGTAGCGGATGGCCCAGTCCAGCACCAGTTCCTCGTCCCACTGGATGTAGGCGTCGCGCAGCAGTGAGACCAGGTCGTAGGTGGGCGGGCCGTAGACCGCGTCCTGGAAGTCGAGGATGCCCGGATTGCCGGCGGGCAGCACCATCAGGTTGCGCGAGTGATAGTCGCGATGCACGTATACCTGGCCCTGGGCCAGGTTGTTGGCGAGGATGGCGTCGAAGGTCTTGGTCAGGATGGCGTTCTGCTCGTCGGAGAGCGTCACGCCCAGGTGGCGGCCGATGTACCACTCGCGGAACAGCTCCAGCTCGCGCAGCAGCAGCGGGCGATCGTATTCGGGCAGGGCCTCGGCTTTGCTTTGCGCTTGTAAAAGTACCAGGGCCTCGATCGCATCCATGTATAGTTTGTGCGCGCTGTCGGCCGTGAGCTGGTTCAGGTAGGTCGTGGAGCCCAGGTCGGTCAGCAGCAGGAAGCCGCGTTGCTCGTCCTGCGCCAGGATCTTGGGAACAGTCACGCCGGTGGCGCCGAACAGGCCGGCCACCTTGACGAAGGGCCGCACGTCTTCTTGGGGCGGCGGCGCGTCCATCGCGATGGCGGTGCCGCCGTCCTTCATGTCCACCCGGAAATACCGGCGGAAGCTGGCGTCGGCGGAGGCCGGACGCAGGGTGGGGGAGAGCACCGGAGTGTCGGCGAGGGTATCGAGCCAGGCTTGCAGTTCGGACAGGCGGAGATCGGGGGAAGAACTGGATGAAGACATGAACTATCTGAGGAATTCGTTTGGCGTGGTTGAGTTCCCATATAATAAGGGATTAAATTCAAAAAATCCGCCTGCACGGTGTCTTGCCACTCTTTTCATGATCCGGTTTCCCAAGTCTCTTTCTGAACGCACTGTCAACTGGCGGTTGGCGCGTCTGTTTTCGTCGGCGATGGCGGTCGCATCGGCTTCCAGCCTGTTGCCGCTGACCGTCCACGCGCAGATGACGGCGCCGGCTGTCGCGCCGGCCGACGACAAGGACGCTCCGGTCAACGTGAGCGCCGAGCAGATGACCGGCCGTCCGGACCGCCAGGTGAACCTGGACCGCGACGTCGAACTGGTCAAGGGACACACCACCATCAAGGCGGACAAGGCGGAATACCGCATCATCCAGGACGAGGTCGAAGCCACCGGTCACGTCTGGATGCAGCGCATGCAGGACCAGTACACCGGCGACCATGCCGAGATGAACATGGGATCGGGCGCCGGCTACGTCACGCAGCCCACCTACCTGATCGGCAAGGTCGGCGGACGCGGCAAGGCCGAACGCATCAACTTCCTGTCGGACGACCAGGCGCAGGTCCAGCAAGGCACCTACAGCACCTGCGAGGCGACCGAACCCGATTGGTACCTCAAGGCCAACACCCTCGATCTCGATAGCGGACGCGACGTCGGCACCATGCACGGGGGCCTGCTGTACTTCAAGGATGTGCCCATCCTCGGTTCGCCCTGGATGTCGTTCCCGCTGTCGGGCGAACGCAAGTCCGGCGTGCTGCCGCCGACCATCGGCGCGACCAGCACCGGCGGCATGGAATTGGCGGTGCCGTACTACTTCAACCTGGCGCCGAACTACGATCTGACGCTGGTGCCCAAATACATTGCACGCCGCGGTCTGCAGATGGCCGCCGAGACGCGCTACCTGGGCGAAACCTACTCCGGCAAGACTTATGTTGAAGGGATCCAGGATCGGGTGACCGGCACCGGCCGTTACTCGCTGTCCTCGATCCACGACCAGACGCTGGCGCCGGGCCTCAAGCTGAACTGGAACCTGAACAAGGCCTCCGACAACGATTACGCATCCGACTTCGCCCACTCGATTACCGGCAGCACGCAGCGCCTGCTGATCCGCGACGTGGCCTTAAGTTATGCTACCCCGTACTGGAGCCTGTACGGTCACGTCTCCAAGTACCAGCTGCTGCAAGACGTCAACAATCCGATCACCAAGCCCTATGACCGGGTGCCGCAGATCGTCTTCACCGGCAGCCGGCTGGATCTCGGCGGCTTTGACTTCAATACGACGGCCGATTTCACGCGTTTCTCCAGCAACGACCTGGTCGGCGGCGACCGCGGCTACATCACGCAGTCGGTTGCATATCCGATCGTGCGTCCCAGTTATTTCGTGACGCCCAAGGTAACGCTGGATACCACCAGCTACCGACTCAACAACGTCCTGCCCGGCGCGCGCACCGACTATTCGCGCACCCTGCCGACGATGTCGCTGGATTCGGGCCTGTTCTTCGAGCGCGACACCGCGCTGCTCGGCCGCAACATGACCCAGACGCTGGAGCCGCGCCTGTATTATGTGCGCACCCCCTATCGCGACCAGTCGCAGCTGCCCAACTTCGATTCCGGCCTGGCCGACTTCAATTTCGCCCAGGTCTTCAGCGAGAACCGTTTCGTCGGCCACGACCGCATCAGCGACGCCAACCAGCTGACCGCGGCGCTGACGACCCGCTTCATCGAAGAGAACGGGCTCGAGCGCCTGCGCGCCGCGTTCGCGCAGCGCTTCTATTTCACCGACCCGCGCGTCGTGATCGACGGCACCACCACCACCACGCTGGGCAGCAAGTCCGACCTGCTGCTGGCCCTGGGCGGACAGATCACCAAGGAATTTTCCACCGACAACACGGTGCAGTACAGCGAGACGCTGCGCCAGATGGTGCGCTCGACCTTCGGCGTGCGCTGGCAGCCGGCGCCCAAGCGCGTGCTGAACCTGCAATATCGCCTGGACCGCACCTACGTCAACCCGTCGACCGGTCAGCTCGATCCCATCAAGCAAATCGATGTTTCCGGCCAGTGGCCGGTCTCGCAGCGCTGGTATGCCGTGGGCCGCATCAACTACTCGATCCCCGACCGCACCGTGGCCGAAGGCCTGGCGGGGATGGAATACAAGGCGGACTGCTGGGTCTTCCGCGTGGTGGCCCAGCGTATCCCTACCTCGTCGACCAAGGCGTCCACCGGTTTCTTCTTCCAGCTTGAACTCACCGGCTTCTCCAAGATCGGTTCCAACCCGCTGGAAGCGATCAAGAGCAGCGTTCCCGGTTACCAGAACGTGAACCTGCCGGACAGCGCGCCCAACGGCAACTTCTAACCTTTTTCTGACTCGTGTTCATTCATGCGTAATATGCGTACACCACTACTCGCAAAAACCAAAACAGTGACCGCACTGCTGTGCATGCTTGGCGTGATCAGCAATGCGCACGCGCAGTTCGCGACCACGATCATTCCGGTGGCGCCGTCGGAGACCGCGCCGCAGAGTCCGGCCAAGCCGGCCGCCGCCAAGCCCGCCGCCGTCAGGCCGGCGGCAGCAGCGCCGGTGTCGGCCACGCCCCCGGCCGTCGCGCCGGCCGCCGCCGCGCCCGAGCGTGTGCGCAGCGAGCCCAAGCCTGTGGACTCCATCCTGGTGGTGGTCAATAACGAAGTCATCACCCGCCAGGAAGTGTCCGAGCGCCTGGCCAGCATCGAACAGCGCATGACCGCGCAGAACGTGCAGCTGCCGCCGCGCAACCAGCTGGTGCGCCAGATCGTCGAGCGCATGATCGTGGAACGTGCCCAGGCGCAGATGGCCAAGGAAGGCGGCATCGTGGTGGACGACGCCATGCTGGACCGCGCCATGCAGCGCATCGCCGACCAGAACAAGATGTCGATGCCGGAATTCCGCACGCGCCTGGAAAAGGAAGGCATGGTCTACGCCAGCTTCCGCGAAGAGATCCGCCGCGAAATCCTGGGCCAGCGCCTGCGCGAGCGTGAAGTCGACAACAAGGTGACGGTGACCGAATCCGAGGTCGACAACTACATGGCCGCCGAGGCCAATGCCGGCGATACCCGTCAGGAGCTGGACATCGCCCAGATCCTGATCCGCGTGCCCGAGAACGCCACGCCGGAACAACTGGCCGCGCGCCGCGAGCGTGCCGAGGACGTGCTGCGCCAGCTCAAGACCGGCGCCGACTTCGCCAAGACCGCCGCCGCCTATTCCGACGCCTCCGACGCGCTGCAAGGCGGCGACCTGGGCTGGCGTCCGGCCGAGCGCCTGCCGCAGCTGTTCCTGGACGGCGTGGCCAAGCTGCAGGACGGCCAGATCGGCGCCATCCTCAAGAGCGGCAACGGCTTCCACATCCTCAAGCTGGTCGGCCGCCGCGCCGCCGGCAATACCCAGGCCGCCGCGCCTGCCGTGCAGCAGACCCATGTGCGCCACATCCTGATCAAGGTCAACCAAGTGGTGACCGCAGTCGAGGCCAAGCGCAAGCTGGCCGAACTGAAGGAGCGCCTGGACCATGGCTCGGCCACCTTCGAGGAACTGGCCAAGCTGTATTCGAACGACCTGTCGGCCTCCAAGGGCGGCGACCTGGGCTGGGTGTATCCTGGCGACACCGTGCCCGAGTTCGAGCGCGCCATGGATCAGTTGAAGCCGGGCGAGGTCAGCCAGCCGATCGAGTCGCCGTTCGGTTTCCACCTGATCCAGGTGGTCGAGCGCAAGACCGACGACGCTTCCAAGGAGCGCGCCCGCCAGGCTGCGCGCCAGGCCATCCGCGAGCGCAAGATCGAGGAAGCCAACGAAGACTGGACGCGCCAGATCCGCGACCGCGCCTACGTCGAATATCGTAACGACGACTGAGATCGCCAGGAGGGCGCGTGAGGCGTCCTTCGTGTCATCGAGCAAGAAGCCGGCGTTGTCGCCGGCTCTTGCATTTTTGAAGCCTATTTCCTTCACGCCATGAATCGACCCATCATCGCGCTCACCTGCGGCGAACCGGCAGGCATCGGTCCCGAGATTTCCCTGCGCGCGGCCTGGGAGCTGCGCGGCGACGTGCGCTGCGTGCTGCTGGGCGACGCCGCGCTGCTGGCCCAGACCGCATACGACATCGACCCGCAGATGCGGGTGGCGGCCATTTCCATCCAGGCATGGCGCAATGGCGGCCTGCCCGATTTCCCGGCCGATCGCCTGTGCGTGATCGATTGCCCGGCGGCCGAGCCGGTGCGGGCCGGGCAGCTCGACGCC
The DNA here is from genome assembly GCF_028993615.1 of Herbaspirillum sp. WKF16. NCBI lineage: Bacteria > Pseudomonadati > Pseudomonadota > Betaproteobacteria > Burkholderiales > Oxalobacteraceae > Herbaspirillum > Herbaspirillum sp. WKF16. Next base: position 801,908 of record NZ_CP118632.1, read on the forward strand.
CGCAATGGCCGCGCCGTGCTGCAGGCGCTGGACATGGCGGTCGAAGGCGCCCTGGGCGGCGCCTTTGCCGCGATCGTCACCGCGCCGCTGCAAAAGAGCGTCATCAACGACGCCGGCGTCGCCTTCACCGGCCATACCGAATACCTGGCCGACGCCACCGACACGCCGCAGGTGGTGATGATGCTGGCCGGCGGCGACGCCCCGCACCTGCGCGTGGCGCTGGCCACCACCCACCTGGCGCTGAAGGACGTGCCCGCGGCCATCACCGCCGACAGCCTGGCGCGCACGCTGGACATCATCGACGCCGACCTGCGCGGCAAGTTCGGCATCGCCCGGCCGCGCATCCTGGTGACCGGCCTGAATCCGCACGCCGGCGAGAACGGCTACCTGGGCCGCGAGGAGATCGACGTGATCGCCCCGGCATTGCTGGCCGCCCAGCAGCGCGGCATCGATGCGCGCGGTCCTTACCCGGCCGACACCCTGTTCCAGCCCAAGTACCTGGAAGACGCCGATTGCGTGCTGGCGATGTACCACGACCAGGGCCTGCCGGTCCTGAAGTTCGCCAGCTTCGGCCATGGCATCAACATTACGCTGGGGCTGCCGCTGATCCGCACATCGGTCGATCACGGCACCGCGCTCGACCTGGCCGCGCGCGGCCTGGGCCTCGCCGACCACGGCAGCATGGTGGTTGCGATCCGCGCCGCCGCCGACATGGCGCGGCGACAAAACGACAAGGCACGACCATGAAACACATCGCCCGCAAACGCTTCGGCCAGAACTTCCTGACCGACGACGTCGTCCTGTACGACATCATCCGCGGCATCGCGCCCGAGCCCGACGACGCCATGGTCGAGATCGGTCCCGGCCTGGCGGCGATGACCGCGCTGCTGCTCGACACCGTGCGTCACCTGCACGTGGTGGAGCTGGACCGCGACCTGGTCGAACGCTTGAAAAAGCGCTTCCCGGCGCAGCGCCTGAGCGTGCATTCGGCCGACGCGCTCAAGTTCGATTTCACTTCCATTCCGGTGCCGCCGGGACAGAAGCTGCGCGTGGTCGGCAACCTGCCCTACAACATCTCCAGTCCGCTGCTGTTCCACCTGGCCGAGATCGCGCCGCTGGTGCGCGACCAGCATTTCATGCTGCAGAAGGAAGTGGTCGAGCGCATGGTGGCCGAGCCCGGCGGCAAGGCCTATGGGCGCTTGTCGGTGATGCTGCAGTGGCGCTATCACATGGAGCTGCTGTTCGTGGTGCCGCCCACCGCCTTCGATCCGCCGCCGCAGGTGGATTCGGCCATCGTGCGCATGATCCCGCTGGCGCAGCCGATGCAGTGCGAGCAGGCCTTGCTGGAGCAGGTGGTCACCAAGGCTTTCTCCCAGCGGCGCAAGGTGATCCGCAATTGCGTGGCGGGCCTGTTTACCGAAGACGAACTCAGGCAGGCCGGCGTCGATCCGCAGGCGCGCCCGGAAGCCGTCCCGGTGGCGCAGTTCGTGGCCCTGGCCAATCTGCTGGCGGCGCGCAAGGGCTGACGCCGCGGGCCGCTGCGGCGGTTGCAGAAAGTCACAATTGGGGACGCGACTCGTAAGAACTGTAACCAAGTTTCAGAATCGATGGATTTCGATTTTTTGCGGCGTATATTCAAATCGTACCGCGACGACATAGCGGACTTTTCTGACAGGAGCCAATCATGGCCAGCAAAAAAATCGCATCGGTTCTGATCGCCACCACACTTCTCGCGTCGGCCGCCGCCGTCAGCACGCCCGCCATGGCGCATGGCCGCGGCGGCAATGACGGCGTCGCCATCGCCGCCGGCATCATCGGCGCGGTTGCCATCGGATCCCTGATCGCCAACGCCAATTCCGCCCCGGCCCAGCCGGTCTACCAAGCGCCGCCTCAGCAGGTCTATTACCAGGCGCCGCAGCCGGTGTACTACCAGCCGCCGCAACGGGTGTACTACGAGCAGCCGCGCTACTATGCGCCGCCGCCGCGTCCGGTGCGCTACGTCGAGCGCACCGAGGTGCGCAGCTACCGCTACGACGACCGTCCTTACTACTACGGCCGTTGAGCGCGCGCCGGGCGCCGGCATCCATCCGGTCTTGAGGAGAAACGGGCAGCCTGTGGGCTGCCCGTTTCTTTTGCGGCCAAGCCACTGCAGGCTTGTTGGAAACTGACAATTTTGTCATTCAAATGTCATCCGAATGACGCCTTTGCCTGACTACGATGATCGATCCTCAACCCCCTCCCGAGGCTCGATCCCATGAACGTATCCCCAGTCAAATTCCTACGCGGCGCCGTTGCATCGGCCCTGCTCGCAAGCGGTCTCGTCACCGGCGCGGCCATGGCCCAGGCGCCGGCCCAGACCGGCATTCGCGGCACCATCGTCTCGGTGGGCGCCGACAAGCTGGTCGTCAAAAGCAATCGCGGCGGCGAGCAGGCCGTCGCGCTCGACAAGGACACCCGGGTAGCGGCGATCTCGCTGGCCAACATCAATGACATCAAGCCCGGCAGCTACATCGGCGCGGCCGGCATTCCACAGCCCGACGGCTCGCAAAAGGCGCTGGAAGTGCACGTGTTCCCGCCGGCGATGGCCGGCACCGGCGACGGCCACCGCCCGTTCGACCTGGCGCCCAACAGCACCATGACCAACGGCACCGTGGGCGACGTCGTGGCCAGCAGCGGTCGCACCCTCACGCTCAAGTACAAGGACGGCGAGAAGAAGATCGTGGTGCCTGAAGACGTGCCCATCGTCAACATCGAAGCAGGCGAGCGCTCCATGCTGGTCGCCGGCGCCAAGGTGGTCGTGCGCGCGCGCAAGAACCCGGACGGCAGCATGACCGCCGCCTCGGTCAGCGTGGGCAAGAACGGCGTCACTCCGCCGATGTAATGGACGCAAGAGGCGCATCGATGTCCCGCAAGCTCATCCTCCATCCGCTGGCCGTTCGCATTGCCCATTGGCTCAATGCGCTGGCCATCGGCTGCATGCTCAGCAGCGGCTGGGGCATCTATAACGCCTCGCCGATCTTCGACTTCAGGTTCCCGGCCTGGGCGACCCTGGGCGGCTGGCTGGGCGGCGCCATCGCCTGGCATTTCGCGGCGATGTGGCTGCTGGTGGCCAACGGACTGTTCTATCTCGCCTACGGCGCCGCCAGCGGGCATTTCCGCCGCCATCTGCTGCCGCTGAGCGCGCGCGATGTGCTGGCCGACGCGGGCAAGGCCTTGCGCTTTCGCCTGCCGCATCGGCCCGGCATCTACAACGCCGTGCAGAAATTGCTGTACTGGGCAGTGATGCTGCTGGGCGTGCTGGTGGTGCTGTCCGGCCTCTCCATCTGGAAACCGGTGCAGCTGGACTGGCTGGTCGACCTGTTCGGCGGTTTCGATTTCGCGCGCAAGGTGCATTTCGCCGCCATGGCCGGCATCGGCGGGTTCGTGGTGGTGCACCTCGCGCTGGTGGCGATCGTCCCCAAGACCCTGTTGCCCATGGTGACCGGGCGCTCGCATGCGAAGGAGGCAATGCGATGAGCGGAAAAGATGACCGTGCTGCCGCCAGGATCCGGCTGGCCGACCACCGGACGGCGCTGGTGAAAGTCGAGCGCCGGCTCCTGTTGAAATCGGCGCTGTCGCTGGGCGCGCTGTCCATGCTCTCGGGCTGCGACCTGCAGGACAACGACAGCGTCGACAAGGCCTTGTGGGCCATGTCCCGCTGGAACGACCGGGTCCAGGCCCTGCTGTTTCGCGGCGACAAGCTGGCGCCGACCTATGCCGCCAGCCAGATCACCAATCCCTTCCCCTTCAATGCGTTCTACGACGAGTTCAACGCGCCGGAGATCGACGGCGCCGACTGGCGCCTGGAGGTATCCGGCCTGGTGCGCGACAAGCAGCCATGGACGCTCGATCGCCTGCGCACCCTGCCGCAGGCCGGGCAGATCACGCGGCATATCTGCATCGAAGGCTGGAGCGCCATCGGCCAGTGGTCGGGCGTTCCGCTGAAGGCATTCTTGCAGGCGATCGGCGCCGACCTGTCGGCGAAGTACGTCGGCTTCAAATGCGCCGACCGCTATTACTCCAGCCTGGACATGCCGACGGCCTTGCACCCGCAGACCATCCTGGCGCTGGACTTCGGCCGTGAGCCGCTGCCGGTCTCCTACGGCTTCCCCCTCAAGGTGCGGGTGCCGACCAAGTTGGGGTTCAAGAATCCCAAGCACGTCGTCGCCATCTACGTGAGCAACCAGAACCCCGGGGGCTATTGGGAGGACCAGGGCTACAACTGGTTCAGCGGCATCTGAGGACGGCGCCGTACCAATGAAAAAGCCCGCGCAGAGCGGGCTTTTTTACGACTGGCGGAACGCGCCGCTCAATCGGGAGCGTCGGACCGTTCCTTCTTTTGGATGAACTCGATCTTGTAGCCATCCGGATCCGCCACGAAAGCGATCACCGTCTTGCCGTGCTTCATCGGCCCGGCTTCGCGGGTCACGCTGCCGCCTTTTTGCTTGACCGCTTCGCAGGCGGCATAGGCGTCTTCCACTTCCAGCGCGATGTGGCCGTAGCCGGTGCCGAGGTCGTACTTGTCGGTGTCCCAGTTGTGGGTCAGTTCCAGCACGGTATGGCTGCTTTCCTCGCCGTAGCCGACGAAGGCCAGCGTGAACTTGCCGTCGGGGTAGTCGTTCCGGCGCAGCAGCTTCATGCCCAGCACGGTGGTGTAGAAGTCGATGGAGCGATCCAGATTGCCCACTCGGAGCATGGTGTGCAGCATTCGCATGAGATTCCTCTTATTGGGTAGGTTGATACGGTAGGTGAAACACCTGCCTGGGAAGTCGGCGCCGGCGCGCCGGACGCCTGCGGAAAACGGGTCAGAAGATCGGCAGCGTTTCCGGCGCGTTCTCGCGCAGGGCCCGCTTGGCCGTTTCGAATTCAGGGAAGATCGACTGCACGGTGGCCCAGAACTCCGGGCCGTGGTTCATTTCGCGCAGGTGCGCCAGTTCGTGCGCGATCACGTAGTCGATCAGCGGCAGCGCGAAGTGCATCAGTCGCCAGTTCAGGCGGATGCGGCCGTCGGAGGTGCACGAACCCCACTGCGTGGTGGCCGAGGACAGCGCGAACGAGCGGTAGCTCACGCCCAGTTTTTCCGCATAGACCATCAGGCGCTTGCCGAACAGCTCCTCGGCGCGCGCCTGCAGCCAGCCTTGCACGCGGTCCTTGAGCTGCTGCTCGCCGGCGTCGGCCGGCAGGCTGACGTTGAGTTCGCGGGTTTCTTCGTCCAGCTGCACGCCGGCGCGCTGGCCGGCGCGGATGCGCAGCGTGATGTCGTGGCCGAGGTAGGGCAGGGTGGCGCCGTCGCGCCATTGCATCTGCGGCTGCAGGCGGCGCGCCGAGCGCTCGCGGCGTTCGTTGAGCTTGGTCAGGATCCAGCGCTGCTTCTCGCGGATGGCGTTCTCGATCTCGCCGATGGTCACCCACTTGGGCGCGGTCACGCGCAGGCCTTCGTCGCTGACCAGGAAACCGATGGTGCTGCGCTTGGAGCGCAGCAGCGCGTAGTCGATGGTGTGCTCGCCCAGCAGGATGCGGCGCTTGCCGTCGGCCGGCTTGCCGGTCGGCGGCGGCACCAGGGTGTTGACGGGCGTGGGCGGCGCGGCGATCACCGGCGGCGGCAGCGGCGCGGCGTGCACCACCGGCGCGGGCGTGACGATCAGCGGCGTTTGCACCGTGGGCGAGGCCAGCGCCGGGCCGGGTTCGGCCGGGGAAGCTTCAGGTTGCGCGGACGGCTCGGCCTGCTCCGGTTCCGGAGCGAACAAATCCAGTTGCAGCGAAAGCTGGTTGGGATTGGTCTTGGGTTTGCGAAGCAGTTTCAAGGGAGTCGCGGCGTCCTGATGATGCTGTGTTGGCGATGGGCTAACTAAAGCTGGCGGAATCGGAGGAATCAGCGGAGCCGCCCGCGGCTTGCCGCGGCGGGCTGTTCTTGTAGGCACCCGGCGAAATCACGCGCATCTCGGATTCTATCCAATTTTCGACGCGTTCGTTCAATTCGGCCGGATTCAAGCCCTCGGGCGAAATCGGCTTGCCGATCGAGACGATGATGGTGCCGGGCTTCTTGACGAAGGTGCCCTTGGGCCAGCATTCGCCCGAGTTCATGGCGACCGGCACCACCAGCGTGTTGGTTTCCACCGCCAGGCGCGAGCCGCCGGCCTTGTAGCGGCCCTGCGAGCCGACCTTGGTGCGCGTGCCTTCCGGGAACATCATGATCCACTGGCCGTCGCGCAGGCGGCGCTTGCCGTGCTCCAGCACCTGCGAGAAGGCGTCGCGGCCGCGGCTGCGGTCGATCGGGATCATGCGCAGCAGCGCGATGCCCCAGCCGAAGAAGGGGATGTAGGTCAGTTCCTTCTTGAACACGAACACCAGCGGGCGCGTCATCTGGATCACGTAGAAGATGGTCTCCCAGGCCGACTGGTGCTTGGAGAGGATGATCGCCGGCGCGTCGGGCAGGTTTTCCATGCCCCGCACCTCATGGCGGATGCCGCAGATCATCCTTGCCGCCCACAGCACGAAGACGTTCCAGCGCGAGGTCCACCAGTAGCGCTGGCGATAGGGGAAGGGGGCGGACAGCAGGCAGGCGAACGACCAGATGACGGTGGCGATCGCCATCACGATCATGAACACCAGCGAACGCAGAATCAAGGTAAGGCGCAAAATGCTTTTCTCCAATACTGCGGCATGCAGTGGGTTGCGACATGGACGGCGCGCGGTGGGGCGCAATCCGGTGGGGTCAGGCTGGCGCCACTATACCGATACGTCGACCGGCGCCTTGAGAACGAAATCAACAACCGCGGAAAGATTCGGGTAGACCAGCGTGCCCGGCGGCAAGCCGCCCTTGGCCTGGGTCTTTTCGCCCTTGCCGGTCAGCACCAGGCAGGGCGCGCAGCCGGCGACGTAGCCCGCCTGCAGGTCGCGCAGCGAGTCGCCCACCGTGACCACGCCGCCGCGCAGGCTGATGTTGAAGCGCTTGGCGATCTCGTGGAACATGCCGGGCTTGGGCTTGCGGCAATCGCAGTTGTCGTCGGCCGAGTGCGCGCAGAAGAACACGGCGTCGATGTCGGCGCCGACCTGCTGTGCGGCGGAATGCATCTTCTGGTGGATGGCGTTCAGGGTCTTGATGTCGAACAGGCCGCGCGCCACGCCGGACTGGTTGGTGGCGACCACCACCCGGTAGCCGGCCTGGTTCAGGCGCGCGATCGCCTCCAGCGAACCCTTGATCGGAATCCACTCGTCGGGCGACTTGATGAAGGCGTCGGAGTCGTGGTTGATCACGCCGTCGCGGTCGAGAATGATCAGTTTCATGCGTCAGGCTTCCCTTGATGAAATCCGCCGCGCAGGCATAGCGGCCATGCGCGGCGGATCGGTTCCTTGCAGCGTTTGCGTTCAGGCGGCCAGCTTGGAAATGTCGGCCACCTGGTTGAGCATGCCGTGCAGTTCGGCCAGCAATGCCTGGCGGTTCTTGCGCAGCTGTTCGTCCTCGGCGTTGACCATCACGTCGTTGAAGAAGGCGTCGACGTTGGTGCGCAGCTGCGCCAGCGCCTTGAGCGCGCCGGCGAAGTCGCCCTGCGCGTAGGCGGCCTGCACCTGCGGGCGCGACAGCTGCATGGCCGAATACAGGCCCTGCTCGGCGACTTCGCGCAGCAAACCGTTCTGCACCGCGCCGTGGCCATCGATGGCCACGCCTTCGATCTTCTTGAGGATGTTGGTGATGCGCTTGTTGGCCGCGGCCAGCGCCTCGGCTTCCGGCAATGCGGCGAAGGCCTGCACCGCTTCCAGGCGCTCCACCACGTTGTCCAGCACGTCGGGTTGCTGGGCCACCACCGCCTCGACCTCGTTCTGGGCGAAGCCGCGCTCGCGCAGCAGGCCGCGCAGGCGGTCGTAGATGAAGGCCTGCACGTCGGCGCGCGGATCCTTGAAGTTGGGATTGCCGGCGAACAGCGCGACGGCGGCATCCAGCAGGCTGTCGAGCGACAGCGGCAGGCGCTTCTCGACCAGCATGCGCAGCACGCCCAGCGCGTGGCGGCGCAGCGCGAACGGATCCTTGTCGCCGGTCGGCTGCAGGCCGATGCCCCAGATGCCGACCAGGGTTTCCAGCTTGTCGGCCAGGGCCACGGCGGTGCCGGTGGCGCTGGCGGGCAGCGCGTCGCCGGCGAAGCGCGGCTGGTAATGCTCGGACGCGGCCAGCGCGACCTCGTCGGGCTCGCCATCATGGCGCGCGTAGTAGGTGCCCATGATGCCTTGCAGCTCGGGGAACTCGCCCACCATGTCGGTCAGCAGGTCTGCCTTGGCCAGCAGGGCGCCGCGTTCGGCCAGGGCGACGTCGCCCTGGAGCAAGCCGGCAATCTTGCCGGCCAGGGTCTTGACCCGCTCGGTGCGCTGCAGCTGGTTGCCCAGCTTGTTGTGATAGACCACGTTGGCCAGCAGCGGCACGCGGTCGGCCAGCTTTTTCTTCTTGTCCTGCTCGAAGAAGAACTTGGCGTCCGACAGGCGCGGGCGCACCACGCGCTCGTTGCCGCCGATGATGTGTTCGGGGTGCGCGGTTTCCAGGTTGGAGACGATCAGGAAGCGCGAGCGCAACTTGCCCGACGCATCGGTCAGCGCGAAATACTTCTGGTTGGTCTGCATGGTCAGGATCAGGCATTCCTGCGGCACCGCCAGGAACTCGTCCTCGAAGCTGCATTCGTAGACCACCGGCCATTCGACCAGCGCGGTCACTTCATCGAGCAGGCTTTCCGGCATCAGCACCTGGTCGGCGCCGGCGTGCTGCAGCAGCGCGGCGCGGATCTTTTCCTTGCGTTCGCTGAAGCTGGCGATGACGCGGCCTTGCGATGCCAGCGTCTCGACGTAGGCGGCCGGCGAGGCGATCTGCAGCGCGCCCTGCGACAGGAAGCGGTGGCCCAGCGTGGTGCGGCCGGCGTCCAAGCCGAGGATGGTCAGCGGCACGATGTCGTTGCCGAGCAGCGCGACGAGATGGTGCGCCGGGCGCACGAAGTGCACGGTCTCGCCGGCGGCGTGGCCGGACTGGCGCTGGTAGCTCATCACCTTGGGGATGGGCAGCTTGGCGATGGTGTCTTCCAGCGCCGCCTGCAGGCCGGCGGCCAGCGGCGAACCCTTGGCGGTGTAGGTGTAGAAGAAGCTCTCGGCCTTGCCGTCCTGGGCGCGCTCGAGCTGGTCGGGCGTGATCACGGCCGCGCCGGTGGCGGCGGCCAGCGCCGCCAGTTTCTTCACCAGGGGAGCGGCCGGACGGCCTTCCGCATCCAGGCCCACCGAGACCGGCAGCACCTTTTCGCGGATGGACTTGTCCGGCGAGGCGGCGCGCACGCCGGTGACGGAAACCGCCAGGCGGCGCGGCGTGGCGTAGGCGGTGGCGGCGGCATCGGCGTCGAGGTAGCCGCGGCTTTGCAGGCCGTTGAAGATGCCGGCGGCGAAGGCGTCGCCCAGCTTGGCCAGCGCCTTGGGCGGCAGTTCTTCGGTGACGAGTTCTACGAGGAGTGTCTGGTTCATGTTGTCTGTCTTGCTGTCTTGCCCGGTGCGGCCGTCAGGCCGCACGCCGGTCGTGTCTGTGGGTGCCGCTGATGATCAGGCCGCGGCCTTGGGCGCGTCGGCCATGGGGAAGCCCAGGCGCTCGCGCGACTCGTAATAGGCCTGCGCCACCGCGCGCGACAGGTTGCGGATGCGGCCGATGTAGGCGGCGCGCTCGGTGACCGAGATGGCGCCGCGCGCGTCGAGCATGTTGAAGGTGTGCGCGGCCTTGAGGACCTGTTCGTAGGCCGGCAGCGCCAGCGGCACTTCCATCAGGCGCTTGGCTTCGGCCTCGTAGTTGCCGAACAGCGAGAACAGGAACTCGGTGTTGGAATACTCGAAGTTGAAGGTCGACTGCTCGACCTCGTTCTGGTGGAACACGTCGCCGTAGGTCAGCTTCTTCTTGACGCCGTTCTCGGTCCATTCGGTCCACACCAGGTCGTAGACGTTTTCCACGCCCTGCAGGTACATCGCCAGGCGCTCGATGCCGTAGGTGATCTCGCCCAGCACCGGCTTGCAATCCAGGCCGCCGACCTGCTGGAAGTAGGTGAACTGGGTCACTTCCATGCCGTTGAGCCACACTTCCCAGCCCAGGCCCCAGGCGCCCAGGGTCGGGTTTTCCCAGTCATCCTCGACGAAGCGCACGTCGTTCTGCTTCAGGTCCAGGCCCAGCGCTTCCAGCGAACCCAGGTACAGGTCCAGGATGTTCTCCGGGGCCGGCTTCAACACCACCTGGTACTGGTAGTAGTGCTGCATGCGGTTGGGGTTTTCGCCATAGCGGCCATCCTTGGGACGGCGCGAAGGCTGCACGTAGGCGGCGCGCCACGGCTCCGGGCCGATCGCGCGCAGGAAGGTCGCGGTGTGCGAAGTGCCCGCGCCGACTTCCATGTCGTAGGGCTGCAGCAGCGCGCAGCCTTGGGCGTCCCAATATTCTTGCAGCTTGAGGATGATTTGTTGAAATGTCAGCATCTTGTGTGGTTGCCTGATGAACCGGCGAGGAATTGCTAAAACCTTGAATTTTAGCGTCTTTTGGGCCGCTTGACCCGGTTTTGGAGAGGCCGGAAGGGACGGCCGAGGGGCCGGCGGCCCCTTGTCGGTTCAGTGCCTGATGCGCGCGGCCTTGTTGCGGCCCCAGGCCAGCAGCAGCATCAGCACGGCCAGGCCGACCACCAGCTTGTTGCCCAGCAGAATATAGGGCGTCTGGCCGGCATAGCCCTGCACCCTGGCGGCCAGGATGCCGCGGGTATAGGGCGCCAGTTCGTCCAGGCCGCCGCCGGGCACGATCACCGCGGTGGCGCCGGTGTTGGTGGCGCGCAGCATCGGGCGTCCGGTTTCCAGGGTGCGCATCTGCGAGATCTGCAAGTGCTGGGGCAGGGCGATCGAGTTGCCGAACCAGGCGATGTTGGACAGGTTCAGCAGCACGCTGGCCTGCGGCTGGCCGGCGCGGTAGGCGCCGCGCAACTGGCTGGCGATCTCCTCGCCGAACAGATCCTCGTAGCAGATGTTGGGCAACACCCATTGGTCCTTCACGCCGAAGGGCTGCTGCACCGGCGCGCCGCGCGTCATGTCGCCCAAGGGGATGTTCATCATGTCGACGAACCAGCGGAAGCCCGGCGGGATGAATTCGCCGAAGGGCACCAGGTGGTGCTTGTCATAGCGATAAGGCAGGGCCGCCGAGGCGGCTTCGGGGCTGAAGCCCAGCACCGAGTTGGCATACAGCTGCGGGCCGTCCGACAGCGGGATGCCCAGCGCCAGGTGGCTGCCGCTGTTCTGCGCGAAGCGCGCCAGGCGCGCCAGATAATCCGGGGGCAGCTGTTGCGGCAACAGCGGGATGGCGGTTTCCGGAGTGGCGATCAGGTCGGCCGGTGCGGCCGTGATCATCTGCTCGTACATGCCGAGCGTGGACACCAGCGCATCGTTGGAGAATTTCATTTCCTGCGGGATGTTGCCCTGCAGGAGTCGCACCGAGATCGGCTCGCCCTGCGGCGCCGTCCAGCGCACCTGGCGCAGCCCCAAGCCCGCCGCGCACAGCGCCAGCGCCACGCCCAGCGGCAGGGCGATGCGCAGCGCGCCCGCCGCCGCGCCCTTGCGGCGCAGCGCCAGCCACAGCAGCGCCAGGGCGCCTGCGACCAGCGCGGCCACCCAGCCCACGCCGTATACGCCGCCCACCGGGGCGAAGCCGGCCAGCGGGCCATGTGTGTGGGCATAGCCCGATACCAGCCAGGGGAAGCCGGTGAACACCCAGCCGCGCGTCCACTCCGTCAGCGCCCACAGCGCCGGCAGCATCAGCAGGCCCAGCGTCGGCGAGGACGACGACCAGCGAGCGCGCAGCCAGCCGGCCAGCGCCAGCGCGGCCCCGGCGTACAGGCCGAGGTACAGCGCCAGCAGTCCAACCGCGAGCGCCGCCATCCACGAGGGCATGCCGCCGTAGTCGTGCATGCTGATGTAGAGCCAGTGCACGCCGGCCGCGGCCCAGCCGAAGCCATACAGCCAACCGCGCAGGAAATGCGCGCGCGCGCCGGCCTGAGGCGCGGCGAGCACGCCATGGAACAGCCAGGCCAGCGTCAGGATCTGCAGCGGCCAGGCGTTGAACGGCGCGAAGGCCAGCACGTTGGCCGCGCCCATCGCCGCCGCCAGCAGCAGCGGCAGCGCGCCCGCGCGGCCGCGTGGGCCGGGGGCGTCTTGTCGGAAGGTGAAGTTCACGGGAAAGCGGGGGAGTTATTCTTCGTCGGGCGGCGCCGGCGGCAACTTGGAGACCAGCAGCACATGCACCTGGCGCGCGTCGGCGCGCAGCACTTCGAAATGCAGGCCGTCGATGTCGAACTCGTCGCCCTTGCGCGGCACGCGCCCCACATGGTTGGCCACCAGGCCGCCGATGGTGTCGGCGTCCTCGTCTTCGAGGCGCACGCCGACCTCATCGTTGAACTGGCGGATCTCGGTCAGCGCCTTGATGCGCCAGCGCGCGCCGGCGGGGCCGTCTTTCAGGGCCAGCACATTGTCTTCGGCTTCGTCGAAATCGTATTCGTCCTCGATGTCGCCGACGATCTGTTCCAGCACGTCTTCGATGGTGATCAGGCCGGCCACGCCGCCGTATTCGTCGACCACGATGGCCATGTGGTTGCGGTTGGCGCGGAAGTCGCGCAGCAGCACATTGAGGCGCTTGGATTCGGGGATGAAGATGGCCGGGCGCAGCATGTCGCGCACATCGAAGGATTCCTCGGCGTAGTAGCGCAGCAGGTCCTTGGCCAGCAGGATGCCGACCACCTTGTCGCGTTCGCCATCGACGGCGGGAAAGCGCGAGTGCGAGGTCGACAGCACGTCGGGCATCCAGGTGTCGATGGGCTTGCTGATGTCGATGGTGTCCATCTGCGAGCGCGGCACCATGATGTCGCGCGCGGCCAGGTCGGAGACCTGGAACACGCCTTCGATCATCGACAGGGCGTCGGCGTCGATCAGGTTGCGCTCATGCGCGTCGTGCAGGACTTCGAGCAGTTCTGCCCGGTTTTCGGGTTCGGGGGAAATCAGTGCGGTGAGTCGTTCGAACAGCGAACGATGGGGTTTAGCGTCAGACCTGACGCTACTAGGGTGATCTTGCATGGCGTTAGGCGCGAGCCCGACGTAGTTTCGAGAGCCATAGGATACAACAATTATGTGACAAATCCACTAAACCGCCGGGCCAGCCGCCGCAGCGCCAGCGCTTGCGCGCAGATGGCGGCAGTTGCATGCGGGAAATGCCACGTTGCCGGCCCGTTCGCGGCAGCGCCGGGCAAAAAAAAGCCGGCATCCGTGGATGCCGGCGAAGTTACCTCAGGGAAGTCAAACAAAAAACAACTGCTACAGCTCACTACTACCTCACTACTATCTCACTACCACTTGCTACGGCACTGCTTCACTGCTGCTGCCACTACCGTACTGCCACTTCAGGTTCGGATCAGGCCGCGTAGCCCAGGGCGCCCATGCCCAGGCCGCCCAGGGCGGGGACTTCGAGCTTGCGGCTGCGCGGGGCCGACAGGGCCGGCAGGACCTGCGCTTCTTCCATCTTGAACACGCTCACCACATCGGTCAGGGTGCTGGTCTGCTGCTGCATCGAGGCGGCGGCCGCGGCGGCTTCTTCCACCAGGGCTGCGTTCTGCTGGGTGGCTTCGTCGATCATCACGATGGCGCGGTTGATCTGTTCGATGCCCATGGTCTGTTCGCGGCTGGCGGCGCTGATGTCGTGCATGATGTGGGTCACGCTCTTGATGCTGTCGACCACATCGTGCATGGTGATGCCGGCTTCGTTGACCTGTTGCGCGCCCATCTCGACCTTGGCGACGGAGTCGTCGATCAGGCCCTTGATTTCCTTGGCGGCGGTGGCCGAACGTTGGGCCAGGCTGCGCACCTCGGCGGCGACCACGGCGAAGCCGCGGCCTTCTTCACCGGCGCGGGCTGCCTCGACGGCGGCGTTCAGGGCCAGGATGTTGGTTTGGAAGGCGATGCCGTCGATGACGCTGATGATGTCGACGATCTTGCGGGACGATTCGCTGATCGAGTTCATGGTGTCCACCACGCGGCCCACCGCGGCGCCGCCCTTGGCCGCCACTTGCGAGGCGTTTTCCGCCAGGCGGTTGGCTTCGGCGGCGTTCTCCGAGTTCTGCTTCACGGTGGCGGTCAGTTCTTCCATCGCCGAGGCGGTTTCCTGCAGCGAGCCGGCTTGCTGTTCGGTGCGGTTGGAGAGGTCCATGTTGCCGCGCTTGATTTCATCCGACGCCACCGAGATGGTGTCGGTGCCGTAGCGCACTTCGCCGACGATCGAGACCAGGCTGTCGTTCATGCCCTTGAGGGCGCTCATCAGCTGGCCGAGCTCATCGGTGCTCTTGACTTCGATACGGCTGGTCAGGTCGCCGGCGCTCACGTTCTGGGCCACGTTCACGGCTTCCTGCAGGGGACGGGAGATCGAACGGGTCAGCAGCCAGGCGATCAGGGTGCCCAGCATCAGGGCCAGCACGCTGGTGGCGAACATGGTCCACTTGGCGATCGAGTAGGCTTCTTCGGCGGCATCGACGTTGGCCTTGGAGTTGGCGTGCAGCACTTTGTTAAATGCAGAGATGTGGCCGATCACCTGGTTCAGGATGGGCATGCAATCCTTGACCAGGGCGGTGCGGGCGGCCTCGGTCTGCTGCGAGGTGGCCAGCTTGCCGATGTTCATGGCGATCGGCAGGTACTTCGCTTCCAGGGCGCGCAGCTGGTCCAGCATCTGGCGTTCCTGCGGGGAGGTTTCGGGGTGCTTCATCAGCGCGGCCAGTTCTTCCATGCCGGTGTCGATGTCTTTCTGGGCGGCGCCCACCAGTTCGATGTCGCCTTTCTGTTCGGCGGCGCTGGAGACCAGCACCAGGTTGCGCGCCGCGATGGCGCGCAGGCCGACGGCGAACTGCACTTTGGACAGCGCCATCAGCTTGCCTTCGTCGACGGATGTCAGGAATTCGATACGATCGTTGAGTTGCGAAACCTGGCGCAGGCCGAAACCGGCGATGGCGACCAGCAGGATAAGCAGTGCTGCGAAACCTAAGCCAAGGCGTTGGCCGATCTTGAAGTTTTTCATGACATCCTCCCGAGTAGTGGTGAGAGGATTGTTGTCCACGGCGATTTTCGCAGCCATCGGGATTTTCCTGAAAATGGGCGGCTAATAACGCAGGAAAACCCTGAGTCGGTTGACAGACCGATATGTTTTTTTCGTTTTCGGTATCGGTGGCGCCAAAAGCGCATCCGTCGTGGATGGCAGCCTGCCAATATTGCCGGCGCGCCATATTATCCGCGGGGCAAAAAAAGGCCGGCCATGCTTGCGCATGCCGGCTTTTCTTCCGCGTCCGCGTTTTCAGCGCCGCACGTAGGGATCGGCGTAACCCAATTCCCCCAGCAGTTCGGTCTCCAGAGATTCCATCTCGACGGCGTCTTCCTCGTCCTCGTGGTCGTAGCCCTGCGCATGCAGCACGCCATGCACCACCAGGTGCGCGGTGTGTTCCTCGACGCTCTTGTTCTGCTCGGCGGCCTCCTTCTCCAGCACGTCGGTGCAGAAGATGATGTCGGCCTGGGTCACCTCGGCGTCCTCGTCTTCCGTGTAGGCGAAGGTCAGCACGTTGGTGGCGTAGTCCTTGCCGCGGTAGTCGCGGTTCAGTTCGCGGCCTTCCTCGCTGCCCACGAAGCGCAGCGTCAGTTCGGCCGGCGCGAACAGCGCGGCCTGCACCCAGCGGCGCAGCATGGGGCGGGTGATGGTTTCCTTGAGGCGGTCGTCGGCGTATTGCACCGACAGCGTGAGTTTAGGTTTTGGCATTGCGGGGCCTGGCTGATTTGGTCAAGGGGTTGGGGGCGGGGCGCGCGCTGGCGCGGGCGGTCTCGGGCGCCGGCGCCTTGGCGTTGCCGACGGCCTCGTAGGCGTCGACGATACGGCCCACCAGCGGATGGCGCACCACGTCGGCGCTGGTGAAGCGCGAGAAGGCGATGCCGCGCACGTTGTTGAGCACCGACAGCGCATCCACCAGGCCACTCCTCTGGCCGTGGTGCAGGTCGACCTGGGTGACGTCGCCGGTGATGACCGCCTTGCTGCCGAAGCCGATGCGGGTCAGGAACATCTTCATCTGTTCCGGCGTGGTGTTCTGCGCCTCGTCGAGGATGATGAAGGCGTGGTTCAGCGTGCGGCCGCGCATGTAGGCCAGCGGCGCGATCTCGATGGCCTGCTTCTCGAACAGCTTCTGTGTGCGGTCGAAGCCGAGCAGGTCGTACAGCGCGTCATACAGCGGGCGCAGATAGGGATCCACCTTCTGCGCCAGGTCGCCGGGCAGGAAGCCCAGCCGCTCGCCGGCTTCCACCGCCGGGCGCGTGAGCACGATGCGCTGCACGGCGTCGCGCTCCAGCGCGTCCACCGCGCAGGCCACCGCCAGGTAGGTCTTGCCGGTGCCGGCCGGGCCGACGCCGAAGGTGATGTCGTGATCGAGGACGGCGTTGAGGTATTGGCTCTGGTGCGGGGTGCGGCCGCGCAAGTCGTGCTTGCGGGTCTTGAGCACCGGGCTGTCGGGCAGGGTGTGGTCGTCGGCATCGGGCGCGCGCTCGGCTTCCGGCGCCTCGGCCTTGCGTGCGCGACGCACCGCGGCGCTGGCCGGCGGCAGGCCGGCATCTTCATCGGCGGCGGCGTTGGCGCGTTGCTCCACCAGTGCCAGCTGGATGTCGTCCACCGCGACCGGGCGGCCGGCCTGCTCGTAGAAGCGCTCCAGCACCTCCACCGCGCGCGGCGCATTGGTGCCGGTGACGATGAACTTGTCGCCGCGGCGGAAGATGGTCACGTCCAGCGCCGCCGAGATCTGGCGCAGGTTCTCGTCGAGCGCGCCGCACAGGTTGGCCAGGCGCTTGTTGTCCAGCGGCTGGGGAATGAAATGCTGCGGCTGGTTGGGGATTTTTTTCAAGGAGGGCGTCCGGAATTATGAGGTGATGGCGATCTCGCCGCGCAGCGAGAACGGGAAGGCTTGCACGATGACGACGTCGACCAGCTGCCCGACCAGGCGCGCGCCCTCGGGGCCGCCGTCGAAATTGACCACCCGATTGTTCTCGGCGCGGCCTTGCAGCTCCTGCGGGTTGCGCTTGGACGGCCCTTCCACCAGCACGCGCTGCACGCTGCCGAGCATGGACTGGCTGATCTTGGCGGCATTGTCGTTGATCGCCGCCTGCAGGCGCTGCAGGCGATCGAGCTTGACTTCCTGCGGGGTGTCGTCGGCCAGGCCGGCGGCCGGCGTGCCGGGGCGCGGGCTGAAGATGAAGGAGAAGCTGTTGTCGAAGCCGACGTCCTCGACCAGTTTGAGCAGCGCCTGGAAATCTTCCTCGGTCTCGCCGGGGAAGCCGACGATGAAATCGGAGGCGACCTTGAGGTTGGGCCGCACCTTGCGCAGGCGGCGGATCACCGACTTGTATTCGAGCGCGGTATAGCCGCGCTTCATGGCCGCCAGCGTGCGGTCCGAGCCGTGCTGGGCCGGCAGGTACAGGTAATCCATCAGCTGCGGCACGCGGGCATAGGCGTCGATCAGCCGCTGCGAGAATTCCTTGGGATGGCTGGTGACGAAGCGGATGCGGTCGATGCCGGGCAGCTCGGCGACGTATTCGATGAGCAGGGCGAAGTCGGCGATCTCTCCGTCTTCCATCGCGCCGCGATAGGCGTTCACGTTCTGGCCCAGCAGGGTGATTTCCTTGACGCCCTGTTCGGCCAGTCCGGCCACCTCGGTCAGCACGTCCTCGAAGCGGCGCGAGACTTCCTCGCCGCGGGTGTAGGGCACCACGCAGTAACTGCAATACTTGCTGCAGCCTTCCATGATCGAGACGTAGGCGGTCGCGCCATCCACCCGCGCCGGCGGCAGGTGGTCGAACTTCTCGATCTCGGGGAAGCTGATGTCGATCTGCGGCCGTCCGGTATAGCGGCGCTCGGAGATCATCTGCGGCAGGCGGTGCAAGGTCTGCGGGCCGAACACCACGTCCACGAAGGGCGCGCGCTTGACGATGGCTTCCCCTTCCTGCGAGGCCACGCAGCCGCCCACGCCGATCACCAGGTCGGGGTTGCTTTTCTTGAGCGAACGGAAGCGGCCGAGGTCGGAGAACACTTTTTCCTGCGCCTTCTCGCGGATCGAGCAGGTGTTGAGCAGGATCACGTCGGCCTCTTCAGGACGATCGGTCTTGACCAGGCCTTCGGCGATGTTGAGCACGTCGGCCATCTTGTCCGAGTCGTACTCGTTCATCTGGCAGCCGAAGGTTTTGATGAATACTTTTTTCTGCATAAATGTCAGTCTGGCGAGAAGCACAGCGAGCGCGTCCGGAAGTGCGGGCGCCGCAAGGGACTGGGGACTGGGGCCGGGGCCGCGCGACGGCGTGGCGGGACGCCTGCGGAGCCAGCCTGCGCGGTGGGCGAACGGTTCCTCAAAGGCTGGCGATTATAGCACCGGATCCCTTGCCGAGCCGCGCTGCGGGCGGCTTCGGCGGGCTTGCCGCGGTGCGCGCGCAACAGGCGCGGGAGCACCGCCGCCGGGCATGTCAAGGCGGCAACCGTGCGCCGGCCGGCAGCATTGCGCCGGACTGGCTAAGATGACGCCATCGTTCACCCCAAACAGAGGAGTCCCCATGGCAGCACCCCAGACCCTGGTCCAGATCGCCGGCGGTTCGCCGCGCATTCCCTCGTGGCAGGAAGCCGCGCTGGTCATCATCGACCACCAGGCCGAGTACACCACCGGGCGCGTGCCGCTGCACGGCATCGACGCCGCCGTCGGCCAGATCGCCGAGCTGCTGCGCCAGGCGCGCGCGGCCGGCGCGCCGGTGATCCACGTGGTGCACCAGGGCAAGCCCGGCGGCCTGCTGTTCGACCCGCAGGGGCCGGGATTCGCCATCATCGCCGGCCTGGAGCCGCGGGACGGCGAGGCGGTCGTGAGCAAGGGCTTGCCCAATTCGTTTGCCGGCACCACGCTGGACGAGGAGCTCGGCAAGACCGGCCGCAAGTCGCTGGTGATCGCGGGCTTCGCCACCCATATGTGCGTCTCGGCCACCACCCGTTCGGCGCTGGACCACGGTTACGCCTCCACCGTCGTGGCCGCGGCCTGCGCCACGCGCGACCTGCCCGATCCGCTGGGCGGCGAGCCCATCGGCGCCCGGCAGTTGCAGCGCGTCGCGCTGGCCGAGCTGGCCGACCGCTATGCCACGGTAGTGCCCGACGCCGCCGCGCTGGCCGGCTGAACAAAATCGCGCTTGCATGAAAAACGCCCCGATGGATTGCCATCGGGGCGTTTTCTTTTTCACCTGCGCTTGCCGGCCGTAGCGGTCGGCAAGTCATGCCACGTCATGCCATCAGGCCAGCGCCATGCCGCCCTGCGCCAGCCTGACGCCATCCTTGCGGCGACGGCGCACGGCCGCGAAGCCGACCAGCGCGAGGCCGCCCAGCATCATTGCCATGGTCGAGGCTTCCGGCACCGGCGCCACATTGAGGGTGCCGGCGAAGCTGCCCGAGCTGCCCAGCACGTTGCCGCCCACCGTCAGCGTGTAGTTGCCGGCGGCCAGGTTCGATGCATCCAGCGAGTAAGTCTGGAAGCCGCCGGCGGTGGTCTTGACGCCATAGTAGGTGTTGCCGTTGCCGGTCAGCGTGAAGCTGGTCAGCTCCAGCTGCGAGTTGGCGCGCAGCGAGGTCGAGATGACGCCGGAGGTCAGGTCGAACAGGTTGCTGTAGCTGAAGGTATAGCTTTCGAGGAAGCTCTTGCCGGCATCCGAGCTGCCGAACACGTGGCTGATGGCGGTGGTGGTGCCGGTGTTGTCGAAAGTGATGGGAGTGGAGCCGGTGACCGGGGCCGGCGCCGCATAGGCTGTGCCCACCGCAGCCAGGGAGAGGGTGAGGAGGGCGCTTGCGACGAGTTTTTTCATGAGATGAACCCTGTTTCTTATTGCTTCTTGCGTGGATGGGGAGTGCGAGTTGCAGTGCATGAAAATTTCTTGCCGGAACCTCCCGGGTCTTCGCATTTTCTACGACGCCGGTCGTGGGGCCCGGCGCTCCGAAGCGTGCTCAATGCCTGGAAAAACGCAACCGGCCCGGTTCGGGGGGGCTGCGCCTCCATTCATCTGTTCATGGCTAGAAAGCCGCTCCAGTAAAGGACTTTCGAGATTCCGGGCGGAAATTTTTTCTGCCGGAAAACACTGCGTGGCTGCAACCAGCGTGCTTGAAAAACATAAAGCTCCATTGCTGGCAGGAACCGACCGGGCGATTTTTCATGGCGATGCCGTCATGGGCGCTACCGCTATTGCAGCGCAATAAAAAATGCAAAGTTGGAACCTGAACAATAGTCAGAACTTTGCGGGATGAGTTCCCGGATGAGCTTGACGAAAGGGCAAAAATCCGTTTAGCACTGTGAGGATTTGCCTTGTCCGACGGAAAAACTCACGTACAATTTCTTGACGGAACTGGAAGCTTGGATCGCAATCCAATCGAAAATCTTTTCGACAACGTTCGATAAACGGGTATCGCCAAAGCCCGGGAACGTAGCGCAGGACAGGGAGCGGCAGTCACGGCCGCCGTCTCCTGAATGGCGGAGACAAGCCGGCTCGCAGAACAGCCGGCAATAACCATAAGGATGGTCGAACATGATTTCGACGGTCTACCGCGACAGGCTCGATCGCCTGCTCGCAAGCGGCGCGCGTACGATGCTCGGCATCGCCGGCCCGCCCGGAAGCGGCAAGTCCACACTTGCCCAGGCGCTGCTGGAACATGCCGGCGAGCGCGCCGCCATCGTGCCGATGGACGGCTTCCACCTCGCCAACGCCGAACTGGCGCGGCTGGGCCGCGCCGGCCGCAAGGGCGCCGAAGACACCTTCGACAGCGCCGGCTATCTCAACCTGCTGCATCGGCTCAGGCGCCAGGCCCCCGATGAAGTGGTCTATGCGCCGACCTTCCTGCGCGACATCGAGGAAGCCATCGCCGGCGCCATCCCGGTGCCGCCGGCGACCCGGCTCATCATCACCGAAGGCAATTACCTCTTGCTCGAACGCGGCTACTGGGCCGGCGTGCTGCCGCTGCTGGACGAAGCCTGGTATGTGGACGTCGACCCCGCGCTGCGGCGCGAACGCCTGGTGGCGCGCCATGTGCGCCATGGACGCGCGCCGGCGCAGGCCCAGGCCTGGGTGCGCGACAGCGACGAGCGCAACGCCGAGCTGATCGAGGCGACGCGGTCGCGCGCGCATGTGTTGTTCCGTTGGGATTGATCGCCAGGCGCAGGCCATCGTCCCGCAGTCCCGATTGATCATTCGTGTCCGCCAGCAGGCCGGACATGGCGAGCAGTGGCAGCAGCAATAGCAGCAATAGCAGCAATAGCAGCAACAACAGCAACAACAGCAACAACAGCAACAACAGCAACAACAGCAACAACAGCAACAACAGCAACAACAGCAACAGCAGTGTTAGTCAGCGTAGTGCAGGCAGTGAGCTTCAACCAAAACATATAACCCAATCCCGGAGACAAGCATGATCAAGAAATCACTCGTGGCGGCAGGTTCGTTGTTGGTCCTGGCGTCGGCAGCCTCGATGGCGACGGCCGCGGACAAGCCGCTCAAGTCCGTCGGCGTAACCCTAGGCGACCTTGCCAATCCCTTCTTCGTGGCCATTTCCAAGGGCGCCGAAAGCGGCGTGCACAAGATCAACCCGGACGCCAAGGTGACCGTGGTCTCATCCAAGTACGACCTCAACACGCAGGTCGGCCAGATCGAGAACTTCATCGCCAACAAGGTCGACATGATCGTGGTCAACGCCGCCGACTCCAAGGGCATCGGCCCGGCGGTGAAGAAGGCCAAGAAGGCCGGCATCGTGGTGGTGGCGGTGGACGTGGTGGCCGAAGGCGCCGACGTCACCGTCATGTCCGACAACACCATGGCCGGCGCCGAATCGTGCAAGTACATCGCGGCGCAATTGCAGGGCAAGGGCAATGTGGTGATCGTCAACGGCCCGCCGGTGTCGGCGGTGATGGACCGCGCCGCCGGCTGCAAGGCCGAGTTCAAGAAGTCGCCCGGCATCAAGATCCTCTCCGACAACCAGAACGCCGGCGGCAGCCGCGACGGCGGGATGTCGACCATGTCCAACCTGCTGGCCGCCCATCCCAAGATCGATGCGGTGTTCGCCATCAACGACCCCACCGCGATCGGCGCCGAGCTGGCGATCCGCCAGGCCAAGCGCACCGACGTCAAGCTGATCAGCGGCGTGGATGGCGCGCCGGATGCCGAGCGCGCGCTCAAGGACGCGAAGTCGCTGTTCGCCGCCTCGCCGGCGCAGGATCCGTACGGCATGGCCGCCGAGAGCGTGGCCATCGGCTACGCGGTGATGAACGGCCGCCCGCCGGAGAAGCCGGTGAAGCTGCTGCCGGTGCAGCTGATCACGCGCGACAACGTCGGCAGCTACAAGGGCTGGGTGCACAACTGATCGCCGCGCGGCATCGGTTCTTCCCGTCATCAACCTGCGTCCCGCCGCTTGCGGCGGGGCGCATTCCCACGCCATTGATCCGATGACATCTTCTCCCATCCTGCAGATGAACGGCATCTGCAAGTCGTTCGGGGCCACACGCGCCCTGGTCGACATGAAGCTCACGGTGCGCTCCGGAGAGATCCACGCGCTCATGGGCGAGAACGGCGCCGGCAAGAGCACGCTGATGAAGGTGCTCTCCGGCGTGTACGCGCCCGACAGCGGCGAGATCCTGCTGGACGGCAAGCCGGTCTCGCTGCGCGACCCCGGCGCCAGCCGCGCGGCCGGCATCAACCTGATCTACCAGGAACTGGCGGTGGCGCCCAACATCAGCGTGGCCGCCAACGTGTTCATGGGCAGCGAGCTGCGCACCCGCCTGGGCCTGATCGACCACGCCGCGATGCGGCGCCGCACCGACGCCGTGCTGTCGCAGCTGGGCGCGGCCTTCGAGGCTTCGGACCGCGCCGGCCGGCTCTCCATTGCCGAGCAGCAGCAGGTCGAGATCGCGCGCGCGCTGGTGCACAAGAGCCGCATCGTGATCATGGACGAGCCGACCGCGGCGCTCTCCGAGCGCGAGACCGAGCATCTCTTCGCCGTGGTGCGCCGCCTGCGCGACGAAGGGCTGGCGGTGATCTACATCAGCCACCGCATGGCCGAGGTGTACGCGCTGGCCGACCGCGTCACGGTATTGCGCGACGGCGGCTTCGTGGGTGAGCTCACGCCCTCGGAGGTCAACCCCGGCCGCATCGTGCAGATGATGGTGGGGCGCTCGCTGTCCGACTTCTACCAGCATGAGCGCATGGCGCCGGAAGAGGCGGCGCGCCGCCGGCCGGTGCTGGAGGCCCGCAACCTGGCCGGCGGCAAGGTGCGGCCGTGTTCCTTCGAGGTCCGGCTGGGCGAGGTGCTGGGCTTTGCCGGCCTGGTCGGGGCCGGGCGCACCGAGCTGGCGCGGCTGCTGTTCGGCGCCGATCCCAAGGCTTCCGGCGAGATCCGGTTGGAGGGGCGGCCGATCGCCACGCCCGATCCGCGCGCGGCGATGCGCCAGGGCATCGCCTACGTGCCGGAAGACCGCAAGGGTCAGGGCCTGTTCCTGCAGATGTCGGTGGGCGCCAATGCGACCATGAACGTCGCCGGCCGCCATACCCGCGCCGGTCTGCTCAGGAGCGCTCCGCTGCGCGCCACCGCGATCGACGCGATACGCCGGCTCAACGTCAAGGTGGCGCATCCGGAAGTGCAGGTGGGCAAGCTCTCCGGCGGCAACCAGCAGAAGGTCTTGCTGGCGCGCTGGCTGGAGATCGCGCCCAAGGTGCTGATCCTGGACGAACCCACGCGCGGGGTGGACATCCTGGCCAAGAGCGAGATCTACCAGTTCATCCGCAAGATGGCGGCGCAGGGCGTGGCCGTGATCGTGATATCGAGCGAGCTGCCGGAGGTGATCGGCATCTGCGACCGCGTGCTGGTGATGCGCGAGGGCGCCATCAGCGGCGAGCTGGCCGGCGCCGACATCACGCAGGAGAACATCATGCGCCTGGCCACTGACAGCGACCATCGTCCCGACATGCCCGGCAGCGCCGGCATTGTGCCCGCCCCGGGCCCATCCTCTTCTTCCGTTCATCATCATGGCTGAATCCAATACCCTCCCCAACGCCGACCACGCCGCGCCGCGCAAATCCCGCCGTATCTCCGAGCGCATGCTGCAGCGCTTGGGCATGCTGCCGGTGCTGGTGGTGCTGTACCTGATCTTCTATGCGCTGACGATCTACCTCAGCGGCGACGGCACCTCCAACTTCGCCACGCCGGAAAACACCATGAACATCCTGCGCCAGGTGGCCATCAACCTGGTGCTGGCGGCCGGCATGACCTTCGTCATCCTCACGGCCGGCATCGACCTCTCGGTCGGCTCGGTGCTGGCGGTGTCGGCGGTGCTGGGCATGCAGGTGTCGCTCACGGCCGCGCCGGGCTGGTCGATTCCGATGTTCATCGTCTCGGGCCTGGCCATGGGCCTGATCAACGGCGCCATGGTGGCCTTCCTCAACATCAATGCCTTCGTGGTGACGCTGGGCACCATGACGGCCTTCCGCGGCGCGGCCTACCTGCTGGCCGACGGCACCACGGTCCTGAACAACGACATCCCCAGCTTCGAGTGGATAGGCAACGGCGATTTCCTGCACGTGCCGTGGCTGATCTGGGTGGCCGTCGCGGTGGTGCTGGCGTCGTGGGTGATCCTGCGCAAGACGGTGCTGGGCATGCACATCTACGCCATCGGCGGCAACCTGCAGGCGGCGCGCCTGACCGGCGTGCGGGTGGGCCTGGTGCTGCTGTTCGTGTACTCGATCAGCGGGCTGTTCTCCGGGCTGGCGGGGGCGATGTCGTCGAGCCGCCTGTACGGCGCCAACGGCAACTGGGGCAGCGGCTACGAGCTTGACGCCATCGCTGCGGTGGTGCTGGGCGGCACCAGCCTGATGGGCGGCGTGGGCAGCATCTGGGGCACGGTGGTGGGCGCGCTCATCATCGGCGTGATGAACAATGGGCTGACCATCCTCGGCCTCTCGTCGTTCTGGCAGTACGTAGCCAAGGGCGCGGTGATCGTGCTGGCCGTGATCCTCGACAAATGGCGCCAGAAGGAATCGGCGCAATGACCGCAACCGAAAGAGAACCGATGAGCACCCATCTTCCCGACTTCGAAAGCCGCCGCTTCCTAGAGCAGCACGTGGCGCGCACGCTGGCCTTCTACGACCGCCACGCGATCGATCCGCAAGGCGGCTTCTTCCACTACCTGAAGGACGACGGCGCCGTCTACAACCGCACCCACCGACACCTGGTGAGCGCCACGCGGCTGGTGTTTACGCAAGCGATGGCATTCACGCACACCGGCGATGCGCGCTACCGGGAACAGGCGCGGCACGCGCTGGCGCACCTGGAGCGCTTCCGGCACGAGGATGGCCCGCTGGCCGGCCTGTTCGCCTGGACCCTGGAGGAGGGCCGGATCGAAGACGGCACCGTCATGGCCTACGGCCAGGCCTTCGTGCTGCTGGCCTATGCGCACGCGCACCGCATCGGCCTGTGCGACGCCGCTCCGGTGGCGCAAGCCTTCGCCCGCATGGAGGAATTCTTCTACGAGCCGGCGCACCGCGCCTATGCCGACGAGATCACGCCCGCCGGCCAGTTGATCGACTATCGCGGCCAGAACGCCAACATGCACATGTGCGAGGCCTGCCTGGCCGCATACGAGGCCACGCGCGAGGCGCGCTACCTCGCGCGCGCGCAGGAATTGATCGAGACCTTCGCGTTCGGGTTGGCCGCGCAGACCAGCGACCTGGTGTGGGAGCACTACCGGCGCGACTGGTTGGTGGACGCCGACTACAACAAGGGCAACCCCGACAATATCTTCAAGCCCTGGGGCTTCCAGACCGGGCACCAGACCGAGTGGGCCAAGCTGCTGCTGATCGCGCAGGGCCACGCGCCGGATGCGCGCTACATCGAGCGCGCCGCCACCCTGCAGCGACTGGCCTGGCGGCACGGCTGGGACCTGCAGCACGGCGGGCTGATCTACGGTTTCGATCCGGACTTCCAGCCCTACGACAGCCACAAGTATTTCTGGGTGCAGGCCGAGTCCTTCGCCAGCGCCTGGCGACTGTGGCGCGCCACCGGCGAGGACGACTTCCGCCGCCAGTACCACGAGCTCTGGGCCTGGAGCTGGCGCCACCTGGTCGATCACGAGCACGGCGCCTGGTTCCGCATCCTGGCCGCCGACGGCGCCAAGCTGGAAGACACCAAGTCGCCGGCCGGCAAGGTGGACTACCACACCATGGGCGCGTGCTGGGACGTGATGGCGGTGGGCGGCCTGCGCGAGTAGCCGCCGCAAGCGCAAAAAATCCGCCGGCCGCAAGAAGCGGGCGGCGGATGATCCGGTAGCCTGAGGGCGGTTGCTTACTTGGCGGTGGCGGCGACCGCGTCCAGGATCACCTTGGCGACATCGGCCGGACGCGACTGCTGGGGCACGTGGCTGGTCGGCAGTTCGCTGGTCTTGGCGCCGATCTGCTTGGCGAAGGCGCGTTCCAGGTCGGGCTGGATCATGCGGTCGTTCTTGCTGACGATGTACCAGCTCGGGCGGGTCTTCCATGCGGCCACGCTGACCTTTTCACCGAAGGCCTTCAGCGCGATCGGGCCTTGCGTGGCGGCCATCACCGCGGCTTGCTTGGCCGGCACGTCCTGGGCGAAATCGCTGGCCACGGCAGCCGCCGGCAGGCTGGCGAAGCCGGCCTTGTCGACGGACAGCTTGCCGATGCCCGGGGGCGTCGGCAGGTCCTTGCCGAGTTCGCCGGTAGCCTGGCCCGCATCCGGGGCGAAGGCGGCCACATACACCAGGCCGGCGACCTTGTCGTTGACGCCGGCTTCGGTGATCACCGTGCCGCCCCAGGAGTGGCCCACCAGCACCACCTTGCCGGGCTGGTTGTCGATGGCGCGGTTGGCGGCGGCGACGTCGTCGGCCAGCGAGGTCAGCGGATTCTGCACGGCCGTGACCTTGATGCCCTTGGCTTGCAGCAGCGGGATCACCTTGGCCCAGTCGGAGCCGTCGGCGAAGGCGCCGTGGACGATGACCACCGAAGGCTGCTCGGCGGCGGGGGCGGCGGCCATGGCGTTGGCGCCGGCAAAGGCTGCTGCGGCGGCGACGATGCCCAGGCCGGTCTTGAGGCTGAAGAGGGGGGACAATGCTTTCATGACGTTCTCCTTGATGAGGGGTGGTTCGGAATCGGTGAAGCAAGTGTAGGAAAACGGTCCGGGCGGCGGTATCGGTCAATTGACCGACCCCCGGGTTTGCCGCGCCCGCTGCTTGCCTTGCCCGCGCCGGCCATTGCCGCTAGAGTGCCGGGATGCCATCCGACAACACCGTTCCCGCCATGTCCCCGGTTTCCACCGTTCCCGTCCATGCGGCGCTGCGCCTGCTGGCCATGGCCGGCGACCTCAGCATGGGGCAGCCGACCGACCAATCCCTGCGCTCGGCGCGCCTGGCCGAGCGCATCGCGCTGCTGGGCGGCGCCGATGCCGAAGGCGCCCTGCATGCGCGCCTGGTGGCGCTGCTGCGCTGGTCCGGCTGCACCGCCAACGCCGCCGGCTTCGCGGCGCTGCTGGGGGACGACGTCGGCGGGCGCGACGCCATGCTGCGGCATGCCTTGCCGCCCGGCCATCCGCTGACCTTCGTCAACGTCGAGCCGCTGGCGCGCATCCACTGCGAGGTGGCCGGCGACGTGGCCGGCATGCTGGGCTTGCCGCCGCAGGTCGAGGCCGGCCTGCGCCATGTATGGGAGTGCCACGATGGCAGCGGCGCGCCGCAGCGCCTGCGCGGAGCCGAGATCCCGGATGCGGTCTACTACACCAGCCTGGCCGGCGACCTGGAAATCCTGGCGCGCACCCACGACCAGGCCACCGCCGCGCGCATGATGCGCGGCTGGGGCGACGTCAAATACCCGGCCGCCTTCGCCGAGCTGGCCGCCACCCACGCCGCCGCCTTGCTGGCGCTGCTGGAGCAGCCCGAGGATGACGGCGGCGCGGCGCTGCCGGCGCATCCGGTGCCGCTGCACATCGTGGCCGACCTGATCGAATTGAAGCTGCCCTGGCTGACCGGCTATTCGCGCCGGGTGGCCGAGCTGGCCGAACGCGGCGCGGCCCTGGCCGGCTTGTCGCCCGAGCAGCAGCAGCGGCTGGCGCGGGCGGCGCTGATCCACGGCATCGGCCGCGCCTCGGTCGCCAATACGGTGTGGGAGCGCGCCGACAAGCCGAGCAGCGCCGACTGGGAGAAGATCCGGCTGGCGCCCTATTGGACGGCCCGCGCCGGCGCGCTGGAACCCTTGCTGCGCGATGAGGCGGCGCTGGCCTCGCACATGTACGAGCGGCTGGACGGCAGCGGCTATTTCCGCAGCCTGGACAGGGACTCGCTGGGCTTGCCGCAACGCCTGCTGGCCGCGGCCGGCGCCTATGCCGCGCTGTGCGCTCCGCGTCCATGGCGGGCCGCGCTGAGCCGGGAAGACGCCGGCCGCCTGCTGGAAGAGCAGGCCGGCCGCGGCCTGTTCGACGCGCAGGCGGTCGGCTTCGTCCTCGCGGCCGCCGGCGGCGATACCGCCGCGCCGGTGCGCAAGGGGCTGTTGTCGGAACGGGAGGTCGAGGTGCTGCGTCGCGTCAGCCTGGGCGAAAGCAACAAGGAGGCGGCGCGCGTCATGCAGATCAGCCCGTCGACCGTGCGCACCCACATGGAAAGCATCTTCCGCAAGCTCGAATGCTCGACGCGCGCGGCGGCCACATTGAAGGGCCTGACCCTGGGGCTGATCTAGCCGGCCCGCGCAGGCGCGCCGCGCTGCGCCAGCAAGGCCAGCAACCGTTGGCCCATGATCCCGGGCCGTCCCTCGAAGAGCACCTGCAGCTTGTCCGGGCCGGCCAGCTCGCGCTGCAGGCGGGAGCGTTCGGCATGGTCGTTGGCCAGCCTCAGCGCCGCTTCCACATACTCGTCGACGCTGCGCGCCACCAGCCAGTCCGGCAGGCCGAAGCGCCTGAACAGTCCCTCGTCGATGCGCTCGTGCACCTCCGCGCCCGTCTTGCAGACGCCGACCAATCCGGCACCTATCGTATCGACGATGCCGTTGGTGTTGCCGAAGGGGAAGGGGTTCAAGAACATGTCGCAGCCGGCGACGACCTGCAGGTAGGCATCGTAGGGCTGGCGCGGGTGGACCGTCGCCCGCTCGCCGAGGTATTGGCGCACCAGCTTGCTGGCCAGCGCATGGATCAGGCGCGTGCCGTCGCCCAGCAGGAAGTGGAAATGCAGCGTCGCGGCGGAGCGCTCGGCGATGCGGGAGCAGGCCTCCAGGAAGGCCGGATTGAGCTTCATCGTGGTGGCGCACAGGGCAATGTTGACCACCGCGGGAGGCGTCGCGCGGATGGTCGCCACCGCCGCCGCCGTTTTCGTCAGCGCCGCCGAGGGGCGATAGGGCATGCCCTCGGGCGGCAGGCGCAGCAGCTTCTCGCTGAAGCAGCCGGCATCGCCGACGTAGTCGTCCTCCACCACCACGTAGTCGATGGCGCGCGCATGGGCGGTGGCCGGATGGCCGAGTCCCATGACCTGCAGCGGCGCCATGCGCAGGTTGGCCGCGTACATGGTGATGGCGGCCATGCCCACGCTGGGCATGTAGAACACCTGCGCGCAGCGGCGCGCCGACTCGGCGCGGATCTGCGCCAGTTGCTTTTGCATCGGGCCGGGCTGCAGCGCGACGAATTCGTCGAAGACGTCCCTGGAGCCGGCATCCACGTTCTTGTCGTAGCCGATGCCGACCACGTGGAAATGCGCGCGCGCCGCCTGGATGGACAGGGAGTGCGTGCGGTGGATCGAATGGCCCGAGTTGAACCATTCGACCAGCACCAGCAGCACCGGCTTGCCCGGGCCGGCGTGCGCCGGCGTATCGAGGTCATCCAGCCCGGCCTTCCGGATCCGGCGCGCGATGAGCGCGTTGATCGGTTTCTTGATGTCGTGCTTGGCGGCCAGCGTGGCGTAGCTGCAGTTCATGTATACGGCGTGCAGGACGTCGATCGGCAGCTGGTCCAGATCCTCGATCTCCCACAGCTTGCCGGCCAGCCAGGGCAGCAGCTTCTCACGCTGCTCATGGGCGGCGCGCGATCCCATGAAGCGCGGCGACAGCAGCGCCAGGCACAGGCCGGCGGCGAGCGGCTTGTCGCGTTGCCACAGCGCCTCCAGGTTCAGGGGGACGTCCGATTGGGCCGAATACAGCAGGCAGAATTTCAGCAGGTCGCGATTGGCCAGCGCCAGGTTGGCGAGATCTTCCCCGGCATTGCGGTTGAGGGTGCGCATCACATGGTCGGCATTGCCGAAAGCGCTGGCCGCGAAGATCGGCGCGATCCAGCGGTGATTGGCCAGCGCCTGGTGCAGCCATTGCGAGGGAATATGGAATGCGGCATCCGCAAACAGGGCGGAGACGGCAGAGGCGACGCGCGTCCACACGTGCTGTTGCGTATCGCGCTCATCGAGCACGCTCGGCCGCTGCCCCTGGAAGCGCGCGCCGACATCGCCATGCTGCTGGTTGATGTCATGCAGCAGCGAGAGCAGCGCATGCAACGCGGCTTCATGTTCGCGCCGGTAGACGTGCGCCTCGAATTTCTCCAGCGAGAAGGCCATGCATTTCCCTAGTCGTTTTTCTTGCCGCCGGTCGGATCGGCGGTCCCCCATCGCCGGAAATGATAGCCGGTTCCGCGCCCCCATTTCGCAGGAATTTTCTGGCGGCGGGCGCGGGCGCACGTTTCGCCGCTGGTTATCACGTGATGAATTTGTTTCGCTGGACAGTGCCGGGCCCCGCGCGTAGTGTCGTTTTCAACGCGGGCCCGGCGCCTTCCGGAGCCTCGCGACAGAATCAAGAACCATAAAAAGCGGCGGCCGGCGCCATCACCGGTACGCCATTGGCGGAGACGAACTCAGGACAGCATCAAGGCTTGCAGCCCATCGCCGCGCGATGGCGGCATGGTCGCGCCTGTCGTTTTCCCCTCCCTCCTTTTTATGCCTCTCCGGTCCTGGATGGTTCGATTTTCCCATTCGGCGGGATTTGTTTTTTGCAGTCGCAGTTCCAGCAACGCAAGCGAGCAGTAAAACAAGAGAAAAAACCATCTATCAGGAGACCGTATGAAATTCGTCAACTTCAGCTTCAAACATCTATTGGCCGCCTTGATCGGGCTGCTTTGCCTGGTGCAATCGGTCAGCGCGGACACCTTGGACGAGATCCGCCAGCGCAAGAAGATCATCGTCGCCATCGACCTCGGTTCGCCGCCCTTCGGCATGACCGACGACAAGCTCCAGCCTTACGGCTCGGACGTCAGCGCCGCCAGGATGCTGGCCAAGGATCTGGGCGTGGCGCTGGAGATCGTGCAGGTCACCGGACCCAACCGCGTGCCCTTCCTGCTGACCCACAAGGCCGACATCGTGATCGCGTCGTTCAGCATCACGCCCGAGCGCGCCAAGGTGATTGCCTTCAGCGTGCCCTATAGCGCTTCCGAGTCGGTGGTGGCGTCGGAAAGCAAGCTGCAGATCAAGAGCCTGGACGACCTGGTCGGCAAGCGCGTAGGTGTGGTGCGCGGCAACCTGCAGGACACGCTGCTGACCCCCATCGTCCCCAAGGGCACGATCCTGGTGCGCTACGACGACGACTCTACCAACACCGTGGCGCTGCTGTCGGGCCAGGTGGACGCCATCGGCACCGCGCGCGAACTGGTGACCACCACCGCGCGCAAGAACCCGGGTCGCTCCATCGAAACCAAGTTCGCCGTCAAGGTGGTGCCGCACGGCATCGGCGTGCGCAAGGAAGACACCGCGCTGCTGGGCTGGATCAACAACTGGGTGGTGACCAACATGAAGAACGGCAACCTGGCCAAGTCGTATGAGGCCGCCGCCGGCGCGCCGCTGGCCGACCTGTCGCAATACATGCCGAAATAAACGTCGAAGCGGCGCGCGACGCATCCATTCGCTCCGGCGCGGCCAGGCCGCGCCGGGTTTTTATTTTCACAGGATCATTTCAACAATCATGAAGAACATCGGATTCATCGGAGTAGGCATGATGGGCCAGGGCATGGCGCACAACCTCCTCGCCAAGGGTTTCAAGGTCAGCGTGATGGGCCACCGCAACCGCAAGCCGGTCGAGGAGCTGGTCGCCGAAGGCGCGCGCGAGGCGGCCAGCGTACAGGACCTGGTGGACGGCGCCGACGCCGTCATCCTGTGCGTGACCAGCTCGGTGCAGGTGGAGGACCTGGTGTTTCGCGCCGGCGGCATCCTGGAAAGCGCGCGCAGCGGCCAGGTGGTGATCGACTGCTCCACCAGCGAACCGTCGTCCAGCGTGAAGATTGCCGAGCGGCTGGCCGCCAAGGGCATCAAGTTCGTCGATGCGCCGTTGGCGCGCACGCCGGTGGAGGCCATGCAAGGCCGCCTGAACACCATGGTCGGAGCGGACGATGCCACCTTCGCGCAGGTCAGGCCGGTGCTGGAGGCGTTCTGCGAGAACATCTTCCATATCGGCGGCACTACCAGCGCCCAGAAGCTGAAGCTGCTCAACAACTTCCTCGCCATCGGCGCCGCCACCCTGGCGGCGGAGGCGCTGGCCATGTGCGAGGCGGTCGGCGTGGACCAGCGCAAGTTCTTCGAGGTGGTGAGCAAGGGCGGCGCCAACAGCGGGATCTTCCAGATGCTCGCCGGCGGCATCCTGGAAGGGCGTGCGGACGGCATGAAGTTCAGCATCGACAACGCCCGCAAGGATCTCGGCTACTACAACAACATGACGGCCGCAGCGGCCAATTCGGCGATGCTCGGGACGGCCATGGAAGCGGCATTGAGGAAAAGCAGCGCCGAGGGCCTGGGCGGCGAAATGCTGGGAGCCATGGTGGGCGCGCACAAGGCGAGGTCGGCCGCCAGCAAGTGAGGAAAGCGGATAGCCCCGCGGGCGGCCGGGCGGAGGCAATCCGCCCGGCCAATCGACTATGGTCGCTTGGCCGCCGGACACTTGGAATCGGACAGCGATCCATAGGCGTCGTTGCCCGGAGTGGTGGAGACCAGCTTCAGATAGTCCCATTGCCCCTTGGATTCGGCCGGCTTCTTGACCTCGTACAGATAGAAGTCGTGCACCATCTGACCGTCCGGGCGGATTTCACCCTTGGCGTACATGTCGTTCACGCCGACCGAGCGCATCTGCTTGAGGACCCTGGCCGGATCATCGCTCCCGATCGCCTTCACCGCGGCCAGATAGTTGGCCGTGGCGGAGTAGCTGGCCGCTTGCAGGCTATTGGGCATGCGCTTGGTCTTCGCAAAGTAGCGCTTGGCAAAAGCGCGCGATGCGTCGCTCTGATCCCAGTACCAGGGTTCCGAGAGCAGCAGGCCCTGGGCGTTCTTCAATCCGATGCTGTCGATGTTGTTCATGAACAGCAGCAAGCCGGCTATTTTCATGGTCTTGGTCAGCCCGAACTCGCGTGCGCCCTTGATGGCGTTCAGGGTGTCGCTGCCGGACGAAGCCAGGGCCAGCACGTCCGCCTTGGATCCCTGCGCCTGGAGCAGGAATGACGAGAAGTCTTCGGAGTTGAGCGGATGCCGTACGCGACCGAGGACCTTGCCGCCCTGTTCGTTGACGATCTTGCTGGCCTCGGCCTCCAGGGAGTGGCCAAAGGTGTAGTCGCTGGTCAGGAAGTACCACGACTTGCCACCTTGCTTCATGGCCGCGGTGGTCAGCGCCCTGGATACCGCCGTCGTGTTGTAGGCGTACTGCACGGTGTAGGGCGTGCATTCTTCGTTGGTGAACTGGGTGGCGCCGGCAGACACGACCAGGAAAGCGAATTTCTTGCTCTCGACCAGCCGGTTCACCGCCAGCATGGCGGCGGAATTGGCGCCGCCGATGACCATGTCGACGTGCTGCACGTCAGCCCATTCCCGTACCTTCGCGGAGGCGTTGTCGGCCTTGTTCTGGTGATCGGCCGACAGGATCTCGATGGGTTTGCCATTGATGTTGCCGCCGGCGTCGGCCACCGCCATGCGGATGGCCTCCAGGCTGCCGGGCCCGTCGTTGTCCGCGAGCGGCCCCGACATATCGGTCACGAAGCCTATCCTGATCTTGTCGTTCGAGATCTGCGCCTGCGCGGCGCTTGCGCCCAGCAGCAGCAATGACGCCGCGAGGCTTGCATGTTTCATGGCGCGTTGCATCGCCGTGACGAGAGGGCGGGGCTGCAGGCGCCTGGTAACGGGTTGGTTCATCATGTCTCCTTTGATTTTTTATGGGCGGTCGGCTGTCAGAAAGAAACCTTGTCGGCGCCTTTCAGGCCGAGGATTTCCCGGGCTTCATCGGGGCTGGCAATCTCGTGGCCGAGGTCTTCCAGGATCCTTCTGATCTTGGTCACTTGCTCCGCATTCGACGTCGCCAGCTTCCCGCGGGAAATGAAGAGCGAGTCTTCCAGGCCCACCCGGACGTGGCCTCCCATGGTTGCGGCGGTCGTCGCGAAATTGATCTGGGCGGCGCCGGCGCCTAATACGGACCATTGATACTGGTCGCCGAAAAGGCGATCGGCAGTGCGTTTCATGAAGACGAGATTCTCGATATCGGCGCCGATCCCGCCCAGGATGCCGAAGATGAACTGGATGAAGACAGGGCCCTTGAACATGCCGGCGTCCACGCAGAATTTCAGGTTGTACAGGTGGCCCACGTCGTAGCACTCGTGTTCGAACCTGACCTGGTGCTTCTCTCCAAGCTCCTTCGCGCTGAAGGCGATATCGCGAAACGTGTTGCGGAAGATGTAGGAATCGGAATTGCGCAGGTACGCCTCTTCCCAGTCGAATTTCCAGTCCTTGTAGCGGTCTGCGAGAGGATGCATCGAGAAGTTCATGCTGCCCATGTTGAGCGAGGTCATCTCGGGAGAAACGCGTTGGGCCGGCGCGATGCGCTCTTCCATCGTATTGCTCAGGCTGCCGCCGGTAGACAGGTTGATGACCGCATTGGTCGCCGCCTTGATCTGCGGCAGGAAGCGCATGAAGTGTTCGGGATCGATCGACACGGCGCCGTTTTCAGGATGGCGGGCGTGCAGGTGGAGCACCGCGGCCCCGGCTTTTGCGGCATCGATCGCTTGCCTGGCGATGTCCTCCGGCTTGTAAGGGAGGGCGGCGGACATGGTGGGAGTGTGGATCGCGCCGGTGATGGCGCAGGTGATGATGACTTTCTTGTTGTGACGAGACATGGAAACGACTCCAATCGCAATAATGGCGGTGATGAACGGGGCGAAGAAACGGGAAGCGAGAATCAGGAATCAAGAATCAGGCTGCCCAGGCGGCGCCGTCGGGGAGCGCGCCCGCATGGCGTTCCAGCAGGCCGTTGAATTCCCGGAGGTTGTCGAACGAGGTCAGGGCTTGCCGGCGCTGGGCCGCCGACACGATCTCGACGACCTTGTCATTGAAGGGCGTGGAAACGCCGTGCTCCCGCCCCTGGCGGCAGACGACGCCATTGATGTAGTCGATCTCGGTGGCGCGGCCTTTTTCCAGGTCCTGCAGCATGCTGGCCTTGAGCGCCACGTGCTGGGACCAGATCTTTCGGTAGAGGGGCATCTTGCCCGGGATGTCGAGCGCGCTGCCGAGCTTGAAGCGCTCGAAATCCTCTCCCTGCATGGGGACCAGTCGAATCGCCTGGGCATGGGCGACCTTGATGCATTCGTCGGCAATGAAGGCCAGGCATGTCATGGCCCTGGGATCGCGGAGCACTTCGCCGAACGTGCAGCCCAAGGCGGCCGACATGCCGCTGAAGGTCGCATTCATCAACAGCTTGGAAAACCGGATGCCCATCAGATTGCTCAGGATCTTGGTGCTCCCGACGCATTCCAGGTACTCCTTGATGAGCGCGAGCCTGGGGCGTTCGACGCCGTCCATCTCCCCGATCTCGAACGCCGAGTTCTCCAGGGCTTCCTTGCTCGATGTGAGCGACGAAACGCCAGGCCGCAGCCATGTCGCCCCAAATCCGACGGCGCCGCCCACGGTGCGGGACTTGCCAACGATCTTTTCGACGAGCAGCTCGGGGATGCCGTTTTGCAAGGTGCATACGGTGGTGTCCGCGTGCAGGTGCGCTTGCAGCAAGGATAAGGTTTCCTGCGTGCTGGTTTGCTTGGTCAGCAGGAAGACCAGGTCATACGCGCCGGACAGCGCGTCAGGCGTGAACGCGCAGACCGGCGAAGTGAAGTTGACCGACCCCGTGACGGTGGCCCCATGCTCGTTCAACGCCCTGACGTGTTCGGCGTTGCTGTCGATGAGATGAATATCCCGGCCGGCCTTGCTGATGAAGGCGCCGATGATGGTGCCGAGCGATCCGGCGCCGACGATTGCTGCCCGCATTGGCACTCCTCGTGAAAAGAAAAAAAGATCCCTTCGGCGGCAGCGCAGGCTGCAGCCAATTCAAGAAATTCCGGACGTGGGCGCGCGACGTAGGCAACGCCGTCGCCTGCCGGACATCGAGGGGGATGAGCCGCCTAGGAGGAGGGCGGGATTGGATTCTGTGACTGCATGACGGCGTCTCCGATGACTCGTTTTAAATGGCGCTGGCGTCGCGTTGCCGCGCCTTGTGTCCAGAATAGTAGTGAGATACGCTTGGAGCGGGAAGGTCATTTTCGGTCATCATGCAGGTCATCAAAGGACAACGTGAAGAGGCGGTAATGTCGGAGATTCTGCCGAAGGCAACGGAGCGGATCTATGCGCCGTACAAGATCAATGCGGTAGTGGAGGTGTTGGCCGAGCAGGGCATCGACGCGCCATTGGCGCTGGCCGGAACCGGCCTGTCGCCTGCGCAGTTGCACGATCCAAGCGCGCTCACCTCGATCAGGCAGTTTCTGACTGTGTGCGAGAACGCGATCGCCCTGAGCCGGGATCCGGCAACGCCATTCGAGATCGGCAGCCGCCTGCACCTGTCGGCCTACGGGATGTATGGCTACGCGCTGATGTCGTGCCTCTCCCTGCGGGAGTATTTTCGTCTGGCCGTGAAATACCGGCGACTGGCGACGCCGCCCTTCCCGGCGATCTGGGAGGAGCGCGGCGCAACGGTGACGTGGCGTTTTCCGGACAGCTTCGTGTCTCCGCCATCGGCTGACATGAGGCGCTTCCTGTTCGAGCTCCAGCTGGCCATTACCGTCACGCATGTGCAGGAGGTGGCGGGTTTCGATTGCCCGCCGATGCAGGCGAGGATTCCTTACGCCCGTCCCGGGCACGCGGCGCTCTACAGGAAATTCCTCGCTTGCGCGTGCGAGTTCGATCAGCCGGAGACGCAACTGCTCTATGACAGCGCCATCCTGGACAGGAAACCGAAGATGGCGCATCAGCTCACGGCGTCCCTGGTCCAGGAAACATGCGATCGCCTGCTCGGGCAGGCAAAGATATCCGAGGGGGCGACAGGGGAGGTGTATCGGGTGCTGATGGCGGTGCCCGGGAATTTCCCGTCGATGGAAGAGGTGGCGGAGCGCTTGAATACGACGCCACGCACACTGCGGCGAAAACTGTCGCTTGAGGAAACCTCGTTCCAGCAAATCCTCGACGACGTGCGAAGCGCCTTGGCGATCGAGTACTTGCAAAGCTCGAAGATGAGCACCGACGATATCGGAATGCTGTTGGGATTCTCCGATACGGCGAACTTCCGCCGGGCGCTCAAGCGCTGGACCGGAAAAGGATTGGAGGAGCTGCGCCTTTCTTCCGGGTGACGGTGTCTTGGCCTTGGGTATCGATGCCCCTCAATGCGCCGCCAACAACAAAAAGCCCGCTGCGGACACGAGGTCTGCAGCGGGCTTTTGGATTCTACTGGACATCTTCGAATCTGCATTTGGTGGTGATAGGTGGACTTGAACCACCGACCCCAGCATTATGAGTGCTGTGCTCTAACCAACTGAGCTATATCACCAGAAGCAAGCCCGAAACTATATTGGTCTTTGGCCGGTCTGTCAATAGACTCCGGACCTTTTCCTGTATTTTTTTGCCGGGAGCGCCTTGCAGGCGCTTTTCAGGGCCTTGCCCGGGCACCAACAGCCTGGTTGACCTCGTTCCATACCCGTTCGGTGGCGTCGGCCCGGTTGCAGTCGATGGCGATGCGCTCCGGCATCGAGCGCAGCCAGGTCAGTTGCCGCTTGGCCAATTGGCGGGTGGCGACGATGCCCTTGTCGCGCATGGCGGCGAAGTCGATCTCGCCGTCCAGGTATTCCCACATCTGGCGGTAGCCGACGCAGCGCATCGAGGGCAGGCCCAGGTTGAGGTCGCCGCGTGCGCGCAGGCCGGCGACTTCCCGTTCCAGCGCGCCGCCGGCCAGCATCAGGTCGAAGCGCAGCGCGATGCGTTCATGCAGGACCGCGCGTTCCGAGGGCTCCAGCGCCAGCGGCAGCAGATCGAAGGGCAGCGGCTCTGACGCCTTCTGCGACAACAGCGACGACATCGGCCGCCCCGTCAGCAGCGTGATCTCCAGCGCGCGCTGGATGCGCTGGCTGTCGTTGGGCTTGAGGCGCGCGGCGGTGACCGGATCCAGCGTCGCCAGCCGGGCGTGCATGGCCGGCATGCCCACGCGCGCGGCCTCGTCGTCGAGCTGGGCGCGCAGCGCCGGATCGGCCTGCGGCAATTCATCCAGGCCGTCGCGCAGCACCTTGAAGTAGAGCATGGTGCCGCCCACCAGCAGCGGCAGCCTGCCGCGCGCGGTGATTTCCATGGCCAGGCGCAGCGCGTCCTGGCGGAATTGCATGGCCGAATAGGCGTCGGCCGGGTCGATGATGTCGATCAGGTGGTGCGGCGCCTCGGCCAGCTCCGCCGGGCTGGGCTTGGCCGTGCCCACATCCATGCCGCGGTAGACCAGGGCCGAGTCGACCGAAATGATTTCGCTGGGGATGCGGCGCGCGATGTCCAGCGCCGCGGCGGTCTTGCCGGAGGCGGTGGGGCCCATGATGGCCACGGCCAGGGGACGTGCGGATGACATGGCTTACTGGCCGCGCAGGAAGAGCTTGTCCAGGTCGGACAGGGCCATCTGGCTCCAGGTCGGGCGGCCGTGGTTGCACTGGTCGGAGCGTTCGGTGGCTTCCATCTGGCGCAGCAGCGCGTTCATCTCGGGAATGGTCAGGCTGCGGTTGGCGCGCACCGCGGTGTGGCAGGCCAGCGTGCCCAGCAGTTCGTTGCGGCGCTCCAGCAGCACGCGCGAGCCGCCGTATTCGCGCACGTCGCGCAGCACGTCGCGCGCCAGCGTCTGGGCGTCGGCGTTCTTGAGCAGCGCCGGCACCGCGCGCACCGCCAGCGTGGTGGGCGACATCACGGCGATGTCGAAGCCCAGCGCCGACAGCGTCTCTTGGTGCTCCTCGGCGGTGCCGACCTCGACCGCGTCGGCATAGAAGGTGACCGGGATCAGCATCGGCTGCACGAACATTTCCTTCTCGTCGAGCGCGTTCTTCAGCTGCTCGTAGAGGATGCGCTCGTGGGCGGCGTGCATGTCCACCACCACCAGGCCGGCGCTGTTTTGCGCCAGCACGTAGATGCCGTGCAACTGCGCCAGCGCGAAGCCGAGCGGGAAGTCGCCGGCCGGCATGTCCTGCGGCGCGCCGGCGCGCGGCGCGAAGGCGGACGTGTACGGCGCCTGCGACTGGTTCAGCTGCGACGGGTTGGCGGCGTCGCCGCGGAACATGGCGCCGTAGGCTTCCGAGTTCTGGCGCACGCCCATGCCGGCGTTGCCGCCGAAGGAGAACGGGCGCGGCTGTTCGGCGAACTGGCTGGAGAAGCTGGCCTGCTGCTGGTCGCGCATCCACGGTATCGGCGCCGCGCCGGTGGCCGGGTTCGCTTGCGCGGACTGCGGCGCCGGAGCATTGCCGAACGAGGTGGCGGAGGTCTGCGCCAGCGCGCGCGACACCGCGTGGAACACGAACTGGTGCACGCTGCGGCTGTCCCGGAAACGTACCTCGATCTTGGACGGGTGGACGTTGACGTCGACCAGCGCCGGGTCGAGCTCCATCGACAGGGCATACGACGGGTAGCGGTCGCCGTGTAGCACGTCCTGGTAGGCGGCGCGCACGGCGTGGGTCAGCAGCTTGTCGCGCACGAAGCGGCCGTTGACATAGAAATACTGGCCGTCGGCGCGCGCCTTGGAGGCGGTAGGCAGCCCGACGAAGCCGTGCAGGCGCAAGGGGCCGGCCGACTCGTCCAGCGACAGGCGGGCATTGGCGAATTCATCGCCCAGGATGTGCGCGCTGCGCTTGGCGAATTCGCCCACGTTCCAGTGATCGACGGTCTTGCCGTTGTGCGAGAGCGAGAAGGAGACGTCCGGGCGCGCCAGCGCGATGCGGCGCACGACCTCGGCGCAGTGGCCGTATTCGGTCTGTTCCGACTTGAGGAACTTGCGGCGCGCGGGGGTGTTGAAATACAGGTCCTGCACGTCGATGGT
Source organism: Herbaspirillum sp. WKF16 (assembly GCF_028993615.1). NCBI lineage: Bacteria > Pseudomonadati > Pseudomonadota > Betaproteobacteria > Burkholderiales > Oxalobacteraceae > Herbaspirillum > Herbaspirillum sp. WKF16. The sequence continues at coordinate 842,396 of NZ_CP118632.1, forward strand.
GGTGCCCTGCGCGCCCGACGCCGGCGACACCGTGCCGTGCTGCGAGCCGGTGATTTCCCAGGCGTGCGGGGCGTCGGCCGTGCGGGTGGTGACGGTCAGCTGCGCTACCGAGGCGATCGAGGCCAGCGCCTCGCCGCGGAAACCCAGCGTGCCGACGTTTTCGAGGTCGGTCAGCGAGGCGATCTTGGAGGTGGCGTGGCGCGCCAGCGCCAGCGGCAGTTGCTCGGGCGGAATGCCGCGGCCGTTGTCGGTGATGGCGATGCGCTTGACGCCGCCTTGCTCCAGGCGCACGGTGATCTGGGTGGAGCCGGCGTCCAGCGCGTTTTCCAGCAACTCCTTGACCACGGCCGATGGGCGCTCGATCACCTCGCCGGCGGCGATCTGCGAGATCAGCTGATCGGGCAGGGCCTGGATCGGGCGATAGGTGGGGGCGGCGGCCGCAGCGGGCCCGGCAGCGGTGGGGGAATGCGGTGCGTTCATGCCGCGATTATACCGTCGTCAGCCGCCCGCCCGGGAGCGGGGGCGGGCGCCCGGCAAGGCGCTCAGATGCGGAAGGCGCTGACCGCCGCCGCCAGCTGCTCGGCCTGTTGCTGCAGCGATTGCGCCGCGGCCGCGGCCTGCTCCACCAGCGCCGCGTTCTGCTGGGTGGTCTCGTCCATCTGGGCGATGGCGCGGTTGATCTGGTCGATGCCTTCGCTTTGCTCGCGGCTGGCGGTGGTGATCTCGCTGATCACCGTGGAGACGCGCTGCACGCTGTCCACCACGTCGCCCATGGTGGTGCCGGCCTGGCTCACCAGCTGGCCGCCGGCGCCCACGGTCTGCACCGAGGCGTCGATCAGCTCCTTGATTTCCTTGGCGGCGCTGGCGCTGCGCTGGGCCAGCGTACGCACCTCGGTGGCCACCACGGCGAAGCCGCGGCCCTGTTCGCCGGCGCGCGCGGCCTCGACTGCGGCGTTCAAGGCCAGGATGTTGGTCTGGAAGGCGATGCCGTCGATCACGCTGATGATGTCGACGATGCGCTGCGAGGAGGCATTGATGGCGTCCATGGTCTGCACCACCCGGCCGACCACTTCGCCGCCCTGGCTGGCCACGCCGGAGGCCGAGCTGGAGAGCTCGTCGGCCTGCATGGCGTTGGCGGCGTTCTGCTTCACGGTCGAGGTCAGTTCTTCCATGGCCGAGGCGGTTTCTTCCAATGCGCCGGCTTGCTGCTCGGTGCGCGCGGAAAGGTTGAGGTTGCCGGCCGCGATCTCGCTGGCGGCGGTGTTGATTTCCTCGGTGCCGGCGCGCACGGTGGAGACCACTTCCGACAGGCCTTCGCTGATGCCGTTGAAGGCGCCCATCAGGCGGCCGATCTCGTCGTGGCGGGTGACATGCAACCGGGTGGTCAGGTCGCCGCCGGCGATGCGATCGGCGGCGTCGCACACCGCGTCCAGTGGGCGCGACACCATGCGGCTGACCAGCACCGCCAGCAGCGCGCCCAGGATCGCCAGGAACAGCAGGCCGAAGCCGATATAGACATTGCGCATGCTGCTGACTTCGCGCGTGATCTCGTCGACATAGGTCTCGCCGGCGATCAGCCAGTTCCAGCCTGGATAGCGGGTGAAGGCGATGATCTTCTTGCGGCCGTCGGCGGCGGTGTAGTGCAGCGAGCCTTCCTTCTGGTCCAGCATGGCCTTGATGTAGCCGTCGCCGGAGGCGTCCTTCAGGTCCAGCAAGCTGGCGCCTTCTTCCTTTCCTTCGCGCGGCGCGCCGGCGATCATCACGCCGAGGTCCTTGCCTTGCTTGCCGTTGAGCACGTAGAAGAAACCGGTGTCGCCGATCTTCAGGGCCTTGATCTTGTCCTTGAGCGCCTTGACGTCGGGCGAGATGTCGATGCCCACGTACAGCGCGCCGATGATCTGGCCGGCGGCGTTCTTCATGGGCACGTACTTGGTGATGTATTGCTTGCCGAACAGCGTTGCAAGTCCGCTGTAGGGCTTGTCGGCCTTCAGCGCGGCGTAGCCTGGGTGGGCGCGGTCGAGCAGGGTGCCGATGGCGCGCTCGCCGTTTTCCTTCTTCAGCGAGGTCGACACGCGCACGAAGTCGTCGCCGGTCTTGGCGAAGATGGTGGCGGTCACCGCCGTCTCGGCGGTGAAGCGATCGGGGATGGTGAAGTCGAGGTTCAGGTCGCGGCCGTCGTTTTGCAGCGCCGGCGTGGCGCGGTCGCCGATCTGGATGGTGCGTCCCTCGTCGAGCGTGAATTTGCCCGGGAACTCGTTGCCGAACATGGTGGAGAAGCGATCCACCTGGCTGTTGACCGAATGGTCGAACATCTCGACCATGTGCACCACGCTGCGCGCCTCGTTGCTCATCTGCTCCACCGAGCGCCGCTCCACCATGCGCGAGGCGGAATAGGTGATCAGCATCAGTGCGATCACGAACACGGCGCCCACCAGGGCAACGGTGAACGCGGTCAGTTTTGCACCGACCGATCGGTTGAGCAGGGAAGCGCGGGGCGCCAAAGCGGACATATCAGTAGCCATAACTGTTCTTGTTCTTCAGAAAAAAGCCAAACGAGGAATCTGCAAATACCGATCGAGATGTCCGGCCGATCGCAACCGGTGCAACCTGGGCGGCCCGGGACGGGCGCCGTTACTGCGCTTGCGGATAGCTGCCGGCCCGGACATGGCGGGCCGCTGAAACGTTGGTGCGGCCGGGCTGTGGATCCCGGCGGTTACGTTTACATCTCTGGATTTACGGAGGAAGGCAGAAGTTTATCGCGACAGGTCTTTGATCTGTTTCAAATTTTTCCTATGTTTGCGCCAACATTTTTGGAGCTGTTGTTTTTCTGTACGGAAAGTAATCTTTTGTCATTGCATCCTGACATGAATGGCGAAGTATTGGTGAGTTTGTGCCTGCGGGCGGCTGCGGCCAGCCCCGCACGGCCACCCACGGGCGCCGGCTGCGGCCAATGTCAGCGCTTGGCCAGGTTGCCCTTGCCGGCCGCGAAATCGCGGATCCAGTTTTCCAGGTTGTCGGCCGACATCGGCCGCGAGAAGTAGTAGCCCTGGCCGACCTCGCAGCCCTGCTGCATCAGCAGTTCGTACTGCTCGACTTCTTCCACTCCCTCGGCCACCACGGTCAGTTTCAGGCTTTCGCCGATGCGGATGACGGCATTGGTGAGCGCGCTCACGGTCTCGTCCTTGGCCATGTCTCGCACGAAGCTTTGGTCCAGCTTGAGTTCGCCCACCGGCAGCTTGCGCAGGTAGCCCAGGCTGGAGTAGCCGGTGCCGAAGTCGTCCATGGCCAGCGGCACGCCCAGCGCGTGCACGGCGGCGATGGTCTGGCTGGTGCTGGGATTGGTGTCCATCAGCACGGTCTCGGTGATCTCGATGGTGAGGTCGGTGGGCGAGAGCGAGTAGCGCTCCAGCAGTTCGGTGACGAAGTGCGGCAAGTCCAGGTCGTGGAAATTGGTGGCCGAGAGGTTGACCGAGATCGACGGCACCCGGATGCCGCGCCGGCGCCAGTCCGACAGCTGGAAGCAGGCCTCCTCCAGCGCCCAGCGGCCGAGCTCGCCGATCAGGCCGCATTCCTCCGCGATCGGGATGAAGCGGCCCGGGGAGATGTTGCCCAGTTGCGGATGGGGCCAGCGCGCCAGCGCTTCCACGCCGTGCAGGCAATGGTCCTTGAGGTGGACCTGCGGCTGGTAATGCAGCTCGAAGTCGCCGCCGCGCAGCGCGTCGCGCAGCGCGCCTTCCAGCGCCAGGCGCTCCTGCGCCATGCTGTTCATCTCGTCGCTGAAGAAGCTGAAGCGGCCGCGATTGACCGCCTTGGCCTGGTACATGGCGATGTCGGCGCGATGCAGCAGGGTCTCGATGTCGTTGCCGTTGTCCGGGAACAGCGCCACGCCGATGCTGGCCGACGGATTGATCGGCGTGCCGCTGATATGCACCGGCTGGGCCAGCCGGTCCTGGATGCGCTTGACCACTTCGTTGAGGTGATTGTCGTCGTACTGCGTGAGCACCACCACGAACTCGTCGCCTGACAGGCGGCCGACGATGTCGGAGCGCCGCGCCTGCGATTGCAGCCGGGTGGCCACGGTGCGGAGCAGCTCGTCGCCGGCCTGGTGGCCCAGCGAGTCGTTGACCTGCTTGAAGCGGTCGAGATCGATGAACATCACCGCCACCGTGCTGCGGCTGCGCTCGGCGGCGGCGATCGCCTGGCCGGCCTGGACCAGCAGCAGGCTGCGGTTGGGCAGGCCGGTCAGCGAATCGTAGAAGGCCAGCTGGTGGATGCGCGCGCGCGAGGCTTCGCGTTCGATGGCCAGGGCGCACAGGTGCAGGCCGGCGTCCACCAGCAGGTGATGGAAGGCGCTCGGATTGCGCACGTCGCGGTAATAGAAGGCGAAGGTGCCGATCACCTTGCCGTCGGACGACTTGATCGGGGTCGACCAGCACGAGCGCAGGCCGTGCGGCAGCGCCAGCTGGCGGTAATCGACCCAGCGCGGATCGGTGGCGATGTCGGTGCTCACTACCGGTTCTCCGCTAAAGGCAGCGGCGCCGCAGGCGCCCACCGCCAAGCCGATCTGGGTGCCGTCCAGCGCGCGGTTGTAGGCCTCCGGCAGGCTCGGGCCGGCCAGGGTGTGCAGCCGGCCCTGCTCGTCCACGCGCAGGATGGAGGCCACCACCTCGGGCGCGACGCGCTCGACCTCCTCGCACAGCAGGTTCATTTGCTCGGTCAGCGAGGAGTCGCGCGCCATGGCGTTGAGCACGCGGTATTGCAGCACTTCATGCACCTTGGTGTTGGTGATGTCGGTCATCACGCACACCGCGTTGACCAGCTTGCCGGATGCATCCAGGATGGGATTGACCACCGCCGACATCCACAGCGGCTGGTCGTGCATGTTGTGGATCAGCTCCTCGGTGTGGAAGCTGCGCCCCTGCAGCAGCTCGTCGTGGCAGCGCTCGATCGACTTGACGAAGTTGGGATGGGCGGCGAACAGCTCGTGCGGCTTCTTTCCGATCACCTGCTGCGCCTGGAATCCCAGCATGCGGGTGAAGCCGATGTTGTGGAACACGATGCGGTTGCGGTCGTCGGTGATGATGACGGCGTTGTCGGTCTCGTTGATCCCCAGCGAGAGCAGGTGCAGGTGCTCGCGGTCGCTGACCTCCCGCGTGACGCGGTAGGTGGCGTCGTTGCCGATGCAGATGATGCGCTCCGGCTTGCCGTGGGCATCGAGCACCGGCGAATAGGTGGCCTCCCACCAGACCGTGCGCCCGTTGCGGGCGCGGCGCTGGAAGCGGCCGGAGAAGAAGCGCCCGTGGCAGACGTCGCGCCAGAACAGCGCGTATTCCTCGCTGTTGGCGTAGGCGTCGTCGCACAGCACGCGGTGCGGCTTGCCGACCAGCTCGTCGGCCAGGTATTCCATGGTCTTGAGGTAGTTGCTGTTGGCCGAGAGGATGATGCCTTCGGCCGACAGCTCGACCACTCCCAGCGAGCGGTTCAGCGCATTGAGCACGCTGTGGCTGTTGCGCGAATCGTCGATATGGGCGGTGATGTCGGCGGCCACCGAGATGACCTTCAGCAACTGGCCGTCGCCGTCGAGGATGGGGCTGCAGATGGCTTCCAGCCACAGCGTGGTGCCATCGGCGCGCAGGCGCTGCAGGGTGCCGGAAATCACCTCGCCCCGGCGCAGGTGCTCCCAGAACTGCTGGTAGTGTTCGGTGGAAACGTAGGTCGGGTCGCACAGCATGCTGTGGTGCTCGCCCACCAGCTCCTCGCGGCTGTAGCCGAGCAGGCGCAGGAAATTGTCGTTGGCCGCCAGCAGGGTGCCGTCGGCGGCGAATTCCAGCATGGCCATCGAGCGCGACAAGGCTGCCAGCAAGGCGTCCCTTTCGTCGCTCGGCAGTCGTTTGTGGCCCAGTTCCCCGATGAACGGCTCATTGCTCTGCATTGCAGGCTCCCCCCTGGTCTGCGGTAACGGCGCCTGCTTGCCCGGGCGCCGCCTTGCTTGATCATATCTAATTTGCCGCGCTTGCGCAGCTAGGACGCACAAGCGCGGCGGTGTTCAGAATTGCTCCCAGTCGCCGGCATCGTCGTGGGCCGGCTTGACGGGCGCGGCGGGCGCAGCTTTTCTCGCAGGCAACGCCGCAACGGCCAGCCTGGCGGCGGCTGGCGGCGGCGAGGGCGCCTTGGCCGGGGGCTGCGCCGCAGCTGCGGGCGGCGCGCGGCGCGGCGCCGCGGCTTGCGCCGTATCGAGCTTGAACACGCCGACCACTTCGGTCAGGCGGATCGCCTGTTCCTGCAATGCCTGGGCCGCAGCAGCGGCCTGCTCGACCAGCGCGGCATTTTGCTGGGTGGTCTGGTCCATCTGCGAGATGGCGTGGTTGACCTGCTCGATGCCGGTGCTCTGCTCCTGGCTGGCCGAGGAGATCTCGGCCACCACGTCGGTGACGCGCTGCACGCTGGTCACCACTTCGCTCATGGTGACGCCGGCCTGCTCGACCAGCTTGCTGCCGTTGCCCACCGTCTCCACCGAGTCCGCGATCAGTTCCTTGATCTCCTTGGCAGCCGTGGCGCTGCGTTGCGCCAGCGTGCGCACTTCCGAGGCCACCACCGCGAAGCCGCGGCCTTGCTCGCCGGCGCGCGCCGCTTCCACGGCGGCGTTCAAGGCCAGGATGTTGGTCTGGAAGGCGATGCCATCGATCACGCTGATGATGTCGACGATCTTCCTGGACGACTCGTTGATCGAGGCCATGGTTTGCACCACTTCGCCCACCACGCTGCCGCCCTGCTGCGCGACGCTGGAGGCCGAGGCGGCCAGCTGGTTGGCCTGGCGCGCGTTGTCGGCGTTCTGCTTCACGGTCGAGGTCAGCTCTTCCATGGCCGAGGCGGTTTCTTCCAGCGAGCTGGCCTGCTCCTCGGTGCGCGAGGAGAGGTCGAGGTTGCCGGTGGCGATCTCGCCGGAGGCGGTATTGATGGTGTCGGTGGCCTGGCGCACCTGGGTCACGATCTTCTGCAGGTTGCCGTTCATGGTCTGCAGCGCCGAGAGCAGCTGGCCGGTTTCGTCGCTGCTGTCGACCTCGATGCGGCTGGTGAGGTCGCCCTCGGCCACGGTGCGCGCCAGGCGCACCGCGTGATTGAGCGGCCGCGTGATGCTGCGGGTGAGCTGCCAGGCCACGGCGACGGCGAACAGGATCGCCAGCGCCACGAGGCCCAGGGTCAGGTTGCGCGCCTGCTCGTATTGCGCGCGCACCGCTTCGGAGGCTTCGCGCATGAGCTGGTCCTGGTAGCGCACCAGCTCGCCAACCTTGTCCAAGTAGCTCTGGCGCAGGTTCTGGTTGGCCGGTTCGTACATGACGACGATGGCCTCCTCGCGCTTGCCGTCCTTGAGCAGTTGGGTCAGCTTGTCGCTGCTGGCGATGTAGGCGGTGCGCGCCTGCTGGATCTGGTTGAACATCTCGCGGCCGTGGGCGCTGGCGATGGTCTTGTCCAGCGCCTGCATGTCTTCGCCGATCTTCCTGATCGAGGTGGCGATGGCGGCTTCCTGTTGCTTGAGCTGGGCCTGGTCGCTCATCAGCAGCAGGTTGCGGGTGGCGCGCAGGATCAGGTTTTCCTGCAGGATGACGTCGTTGGCCAGGACCGTCTTGGGGTAGTAGCCGTTGGTGACGCCGTCCATCCGATTGTTGAGCTCGGCCATGCGCGACAAGCTCAGCGCGCCGATGCACACCAGCAACACCACCATGACGGCAAAGCCTCCTGCCAGCCGGATGCCGATCTTCGTATTTTTCAGACTGATGTTCACCTGGTTCCCCTCACTGTTATTGGTGACTGCCAACGCGCAGCACTGGCGCGCGCAAAGCCTGTTATCGGATGACTGGCTTGCGTTCTGAAGTGTCTCCCGGCAATTTACAGTTGTACACCTGGTGTGTTGGGCAAAACGGACGGATGCGATCCAATCCAATGTAGTCCGAAAGCCCGCGGGGCTATGGTGTATGATCACCTGTCGGGATGAGATCGCCACTCGTCATTTGCAGTGTTGCCGCCAGAGCAATACGCGATAGCGCGGCGCGGGACGCCGCCGGCATGTTTGATAGACGATGGGGCTTATGGATTATCTGCAGTTGCTGGACGTGCTGGTGCACGTGGACAAATACCTCGGGGTCCTGATCGAGCAGTACGGCACCCTGATCTATGCGGTGCTGTTCCTGATTGTGTTCTGCGAGACCGGCCTGGTGGTGCTGCCGTTCCTGCCGGGCGACTCGCTGCTGTTCATCGCTGGAACCTTCTGCGCCACCGGCGCCATGAACATCTGGGTCCTGATGGCCTTGCTGGTGGTGGCCGCGGTCGGCGGCAACACGCTCAATTACTGGATCGGCGCGCTGGTGGGCCACCGGGTGTACACGCACAACTATCGCTGGCTCAATCCCGACGCCCTGAAGAAGACCCACGCCTTCTACGAGAAACACGGCGGCAAGACCATCGTGATTGCCCGCTTCACTCCCATCGTGCGCACCTTCGCCCCGTTCATCGCGGGCGTGTCGGCCATGACCTTCGCCAAGTTCCAGCTGTTCAACGTGCTGGGCGCCTTCCTCTGGGTGGTCGGCCTGGTGGTGCTGGGGTATCTTTTCGGCAATATTCCGGTGGTCCAGCAAAACCTGAACTGCCTGGTCATCGTCGGCATCATCGGCGCCATCATTCCCATCGTGCTGGGCGCGGCCTGGCAGATCTGGCGCAAGCTGCGCGGAAAGCGCAAGGTCAGCAACGCCTGAGCTCCCTGCAGCAGGGAGCGTAAAACAAGAAGCCCCGGCCTGCGATGCAGTGCCGGGGCTTCCTGTTTGCGGCGCGGGCTTCAGGTCAGCTTGTTCTTGGCCAGCGGCGGATTCTTGGCGAAGTACTTGCGGATGCCGGTGAGGATGGCGTCGGCCATCTGGTCCTGGTAGCGCTCGTCGGTCAGCTTGGCTTCTTCTTCCGGGTTGGAGATGAAGGCCGTTTCGATCAGGATGCTGGGGATGTCCGGCGCCTTCAGCACGGCGAAGCCGGCCTGCTCCACCGCACCCTTGTGCAGCTTGTTGATGCCGCCGATTTCCTTGAGCACCGCATTGCCCACGCGCAGGCTGTCGTTGATCTGCGCCGTGGTCGACAGGTCCAGCAGCACGCTGGCCAACTGGCGGTCGTGGGTCTTGATGTTGACGCCGCCGATCAGGTCGGCGGAGTTCTCCTTGTTGGCCAGCCAGCGCGCCGCGGTCGAGCTGGCGCCCTTCTCGGACAAGGCGAACACCGACGAGCCGCGCGCGGTCGGCTGCACGAAGGCGTCGGCGTGGATCGAGACGAACAGGTCGGCCTGCACCTTGCGCGCCTTGACCACGCGCTGGCCCAGCGGCACGAAGAAATCGGCGTCGCGCGTGAGCATCACGCGCATGTTGGGGTATTGCTCGATCTTGCGCTTGAGGCGCTTGGCGATGGACAGCACCACGTCCTTCTCGCGGTTGCCGCGCGCGCCGGTGGCGCCGGGATCCTCGCCGCCGTGGCCGGGGTCGAGCGCAATGGTGATCATGCGCGTCAACTGCAGGCGCGGCTCGTCCTGGGCCACCTTGGGATTCTTGTCGAGCTTGTCCTCGGGCTGCGGCCTTTCCGCCAGCGGCGCCGGATCGGGCTTGGCCGGCTGCTGCGGCGGCTGGGCTTGCGCCTGCGCCGGATCCTTGGGCGCCTCCTTCATCCAGTCGCCCTTCTGGATCAGGGCGGCGATCGGGTCCGGCGGATTGGTCGGGTAGAGGTCGATCACGAAGCGGTATTTGTATTCGCCCACCGGCGCCAGCGTGAACACCTGCGGCTTGATCTCGTCCTTCAGGTCGAACACCAGGCGCACCACGCTCGGCCGGTTCTGGCCCACGCGCACCTGCTTGATGTAGGGATCGTTGGGCTGGATCTTGGCGACCAGGTCCTTCAGGGTGCTGTTCAAGTCGATGCCTTCAATATCCACCACCAGGCGTTCAGGGTCCTTCACCACGAAGTGGGTGACCTTGAGGTCGCTGTCGTTCTCCAGCGTGACGCGGGTGTAATCGTCGGACGGCCACACGCGCACGGCCAGGATCTGCGAGGCCAGGGCGGGCAGGGGAGTGACGACGGAGACGAAGAGGGCGCCGCCTGCTTTGAGGATGGTGCGGCGGCTTTTGGACTTTACAGGTTCGGAGCGAATTTCAGTCGAGCGAGGCATTGATGACCCTTGTCAGACAACGCACGTAATTCTACATCACGGCCGTGCTGCGCAAGCATCAGGCTGACGTGAATGTCCGGCGGCGGCAACACCGTGTCGCCCTTTTCGGGCCATTCGACGATGCAGATGGTGTTTTCGTTGAAATGTTCTCGGAATCCGGCGTCAAGGAACTCCTCGGGACTGGCCATCCGATACAGGTCGAAGTGGATGACTGTTACCATGCGCTCTGCGATTTCCACTTCATAGGGTTCGGCCAGCGTATAGGTCGGGCTCTTGACCCGGCCCTGGTGGCCGGCCGCATGCAGCAGGGCGCGCGTGAGCGCGGTCTTGCCGGCGCCCAGGTCGCCGTGCAGGTAGACCGCGAGCCCCGGCGCCAGCACCCGGGCCAGGTCGGCGCCCAGCTTGGCGGTGGCTGCCTCGTCGGGCAGATGGAGGTGGAGGCGCTGCATGTTCACTACTTGATTTCCGATTCCGTTTTCTGGTTCATGACCGCTTCCGTCGACCTTGCCGCACTCGCCGCCGCCATCAAAGCCTGGGGAAAAGACCTGGGCTTCGCCGAGGTGCGCATTGCCGACGTCGACCTGTCGCATCGCGAGGCCGGTTTCCAGGCCTGGCTGGACAAGGGCTACCACGGCGAGATGGATTATATGGCAAGCCACGGCATGAAGCGCGCGCGCCCGGCCGAACTGGTGCCGGGCACGGTGCGCGTGGTCAGCGTGCGCATGCCCTACGTGCCCGCGCCCAATGACGGGCAGGACGCCGACTGGCGCGAGCGCGAAGAGGCGCGCAGCGCCGACCCGGCCGCGGCCCAGGTCTCGATCTACGCCCGCGGCCGCGACTATCACAAGGTGCTGCGCGCGCGCCTGCAGCAGCTGGCCAGCCGCATCGAAGGCGAGATCGGCGCGTTCGGCTATCGCGTCTTCACCGACTCGGCCCCGGTGATGGAGGTGGCGCTGGCGGAGAAGGCCGGCCTCGGCTGGCGCGGCAAGCATACGCTGCTGCTGCATCGCGACGCCGGCTCGATGTTCTTCCTGGGCGAGATGCTGACCGACCTGCCGCTACCGGTGGACGAGCCGGTCACGCCGCACTGCGGCCAGTGCAGCGCCTGCATTGACGTCTGCCCGACCCAGGCCATCGTCGCGCCCTACGAGCTGGATGCGCGGCGCTGCATCTCCTACCTCACCATCGAACTCAAGGGCAGCATTCCCGAGGAGCTGCGCGGGCTGATCGGCAACCGCATCTATGGCTGCGACGATTGCCAGCTCTATTGTCCCTGGAACAAGTTCGCGCAGCGCGCCAGCCTGCCCGACTTCGACGTGCGCCATGGGCTCGACGCAGCCGGCCTGGTCGGGCTGTTCGCCTGGAGCGAGGAAGAATTCCTGAAGAACACCGAAGGCAGCGCGATCCGCCGCATCGGCCACGAGCGCTGGCTGCGCAACCTGGCCGTCGGCCTGGGCAATGCCGCGCAGTCGCCGGCGCATCGCGGCGACGCCGGCATGGTCGCGGCATTGCGCGCGCGCCAGGCTCATCCGTCGGCGCTGGTGCGCGAACACGTGGCTTGGGCGCTGGAGAAGCATGGAGTAAAGTAGGTCTCCCATAAAAACAACCATGGAGACCACCGATGCCAATATTGAAACACCGGGCGGGCATGATCGCCGCCGCGCTGGGCTGTTCCATCCACCTCGCCCTGATCCCCGCGTCCCAGGCCCGCGACGCGCAGGCCTTCAAGCTTCCGCCCACTGCCGCCAACGAGACCATTTCCATCCCCGGCCTGCGACAGCGCGCCGAGATCCTGGTCGACCGCTGGGGCGTGCCGCATATCTTCGCCGCCAACCAGCGCGACGCCTTCTTCATGCAGGGCTTCAACGCCGCGCGCGACCGGCTGTTCCAGATCGACCTGTGGCGTCGCCGCGGGCTGGGCCAGCTGTCGGAAGTGTTCGGCCCGGCCTACGTGGCGCAGGACAAGGCCACCCGCCTGTTCCTCTATCGCGGCGACATGCGGCGCGAATGGGATGCCTACGGCCGCGGTTCCGAGCAGGTGGCGCAGGCTTTCATTGAGGGCATCAACGCCTACATCGATTACGTCTCGCTGCACCAGGAGCAGCTTCCCTGGGAATTCCGCCAGCTGGGCTACCTGCCGGCCAGGTGGTCGGCCGAGGACGTGGTGCGCATCCGCAGCCACGGCCTCACGCGCAACCTGCTGAGCGAAGTGGCGCGCGCCAAGGTGACCTGCGCGGCCGACCTGAAGTCCGACGAGGTGCGCTTCGGCTTGACCCCCAAGTGGAGCGCGCAGATGCCCGAGGGGCTGGATCCCTGCCTGCCCAAGGACCTGCTGAAAGTATTTTCGCTGGCCACGCAGGACGTCAAGCTGACCAGGGAAAGCCTCAACGCATCGGCGGGCGACCCGGCCGCCGCCGACGGCCGCCTGGTGCGCGCAGAGCCGTCCGTCAACCTGGAAGAAACCATGGAAGGCAGCAACAACTGGGTGGTGGCGCCATCGAAATCGGCCACCGGCCGCGCCATCATGGCCAACGACCCGCACCGCGCCTACTCGGCGCCCTCGCTGCGCTACATCGCCCACATCAGCGCGCCGGGGCTGGACGTGATCGGCGCCGGCGAGCCGGCCTTGCCGGGCGTATCGATTGGCCACAACGGCACCATCGCCTTCGGCCTGACCATCTTCAACATCGACCAGGAAGACCTGTACGTCTACGAGCTCAATCCCGCCAATCCCAATGAATACAGATACCAGGGCCGGTGGGAGGCGATGCGCGTGTTGCACGAACCGGTGCGCGTGAAGAACGGCGCGCCGGCGGTGGCCGACCTGACGTTCACGCGCCACGGCCCGGTGATCTATGTGGATCGCGAGAAGAACCGCGCCTACGCCGTGCGATCGGGCTGGCTGGAGCCGGGCATGTCGCCTTACTTCGGCAGCATCGACTACATGCGCGCGCGCGACTTCAAGAGCTTCAAGCATTCGATGCTGAACTGGGGCGCGCCCACCGAGAACCAGGTCTACGCCGACGTGAAGGGCAACATCGGCTGGGTGCCCGGCGGCCTGGCGCCCAAGCGCCCCAACTGGGACGGCCTGCTGCCGGTGCCCGGCGACGGCCGCTACGAATGGGCCGGCTTCTGGCGCGGCGACCAGCTGCCCTCGACCTACAACCCCAAGCAAGGCTGGTTCGCCTCGGCCAACCAGATGAACATCCCGGCGGACTACCCCTACCAGGAGCGCAAGCTCGGCTTCGAGTGGACCAACAACTCGCGCTTCAGCCGCATCAGCGAAGTGCTGGGCGGCTTGTCCAAGGTCTCGCTGCAGGATTCCATGAAACTGCAGAACGACGACCTGGCCATTCCCGCACGCCGGCTGGCGGCGCTGCTGAAGCCGCTGTCCTCGGACGACGCCGATACCCGGGCCGCGCTGCAGATCATCGGCAACTGGGATTATGTGGAGCGCAGCGACGCGCCGCAGCCGGCGCTCTACGAAGTATGGCTGTCGCGCCATCTGGGGAAGGCGTTCAAGTATGCGGTGCTGTCCAGGGCCGCCGCCGACGCCATGCCCGCGCCCGACACCGCGGTGCTGCTCAATACCCTGGAAAGCCCGGTCCCGGCCTTCGGCGCCACCGATGCCGAGGCCCGCGCCAGGCGCGACCAGGTGCTGCTCTCCAGCCTCGGGCAAGCCTATGCCGAGATGGTCAGGCTGCAGGGCGCGGACGCGGCGCAATGGCAATGGGGCAAGCTGCATCACAACCTGATGGCGCACCCCTTCGCCGGCGTGGTGGATGAGGCCACGCGCAAGAAGCTCAACGTCGGACCCTTGCCCAAGCACGGCGGCGCCTACTCGCCCAACCAGTCGACCTATCGCGTGAGCGACTTCCAGCAGACCAACGGTCCCTCGTTCCGGGTGGTGGTGGACGTGGGCAACTGGGACAATTCGCGGGCGGTGAACTCGCCGGGGCAGTCGGGCAATCCGGACAGCCCGCACTACCGCGACCTGGCCGACAAGTGGCTGCAGGGAGAGTACTTCCCGCTGCTGTATTCGCGCGCGGCCATCGAGAAGGCCACTGAGCGCCGGATCGTGGTGACGCCGGCCAAGTAGCGGGCAGCAAGACGGCTGGCGCTAGTGCACCAGCGCCAGCCAGAAGGGAATGGTCGCGGCCGACACCAGCGTGCCGAAGGAAATCAGGAAGGCCGTGAACGGCCCGTTGCCGCCCATGCGCGCGGCCAGGATGTAGCTGCTCGAGGCCGTGGGCAGGCAGCAGAACAGCACCACGATGCGCAGCTGCAGCGGCGGCAGCTGCAGGTGGCGGCCGATCAGGTAAGCGGCCGCCGGCACCGCCACCAGTTTGATCGCCACCAGCCAGGCCACCATCAGTTTGCTCTCCTTCAAGCCCGCCAGCCGCAGTCCGGCGCCCACTGTCAGCAGGCCCAGCGCAATCGAGGCGCCGCCCAGGCGCGACAGCACCACGCCGGCCACCTCGGGCAGGTGCAGGCCGGCCACCGAGAACGCCAGTCCGGAGCCGGTGGCCAGCAGCAGCGGGTTCTTGGCCAGCTCGCGCAGCAGGCTGCCGTTCTTCGGCGCCAGCGCGTGCACCGCGGCCACATTGCACAGCGGCACCCCGAAGCCCAGCAGGATCGCCATCAGGCCCGCTCCTTCCTCGCCGGCCATGCGTGTGGCCAGCGCCAGCGCGATGTAGGAGTTGAAGCGGTAGGCGGTCTGCATGCCGGACTCGTAGGTCATCGGCGTGGCGCGGATGAAGGGCTTGCCCAGCCAGGTCAGGGCGATGCCCAGCAGCAGGGCCAGCATGCCGGTCTGCAGCAGGTCGCCGGTGGCGGCGAAGTCGAGCTGCAGGCGCGCGGTGGAGTAGAACAGCAGGGCCGGGAACAGCAGGAAGTAGACCAGCTTCTCCAGGCCGGCCCAGAAGGCGTCGCCCCAGCGCGCCAGGCGATAGGCCAGCACGCCCAGCGCGATCAGGCTGAAGTCTGGCAGCAGGAGGTTGACGATGTCCATGCGCGGGCCGGCCGTTACTTCAGCAGGCGCGCCAGCTCGACCGCGGTCTTGACGTTCATCTTGTCGAAGATATGGGCGCGGTGGACTTCCACGGTGCGCATGCTGATGCCCAGCTCGTCGGCGATCACCTTGTTCATCTTGCCGGCCAGGATCAGGTCCAGCACCTCGCGCTCGCGCGCCGAGAGCGCGGCCAGGCGGGTTTGCACGGCATCCTCGGCGCCCGAGGCGCGCGAACTCTCCAGCGCCTGCAGCACGCGGTCCATCAGTTGGTTGTCGTTGAAGGGCTTCTCGAAGAAATCGAAGGCGCCGTTCTTGAGCATATCGACCGCCATCGGCACGTCGCCGTGGCCGGTGAGGAAGATCACCGGACGGCGCCGCAGCAGTCCCTTGGACTTGAGTTCGTTGAACATGGCCACGCCCGACAGGCCCGGCATGCGCACATCCAGCAGGATGCACTCGCCGTCGGCGTCGAAGCCGGCGGCCGGCTCCAGCGCCGCCAGCAGCGCCTGGCCGCTGTCGTAGGCGGCTGCCGCGATATTGCGCGAGCGCGCCAGCCAGGCCAGCGAATCGCGGATGATCTCTTCGTCGTCGACTATGTGCAGCATCGGTATGCGGCGCCGCGCGCGGGGGCGTCGGCGCCAGTCTCTTCCTGATGGTTTTTAGTAGGTCCCGCCTTGCGCGGGCAGCGAAAACCGGAAGATTGTACCGCCAGCCGGGTTGTTGGTGTACGTCAGCGTGCCGCCGTGGAATTCGATCGTGGTGCGGCAGATGTTCAGGCCCATGCCCATGCCCTCGGCCTTGGTCGAGAAGAACGGCGAGAACAGGCGCGCGGCGACATCTTCGGCAATGCCGTGGCCCTGGTCGATCACCGACACCACCACCGACTCCGTGCTGCCCGCGCCGCGGTCGATCTCGGCCGTGATGCGCAGGATGCGGCGCGCCGACGGCACCGCCGCCATGGCCTGGATGCCGTTGCGGGTCAAGTTCAGGATCACCTGCTCCAGCAGCACCTGGTCGCCCAGCACGGGCGGCAGGTTGGACGGCACATGGATCTGCAGCACCACGAAGAATTGCTGCGCCTGCAGTTCCACCAGCGGCGTGATGTTATCGATCAGCTGGCGCACCTGCAGCCGCTGGCGCGCCGGTTCGCGCTTCTTGACGAACTGGTGCACGCTGCGGATCACGTGGCCGGCGCGCTGGGCCTGGGTGTGGATCTTTTCCAGCGCAGGCTGCAGCGCCTTGGGATCGGCGTTCCCCTGCTGCATCATGTTCAGCGCGCCGGTAGTGAAGCTGGAGATCGCCGCCAGCGGCTGGTTCAGCTCATGCGCCAGCGTGGAGGCGATCTCGCCCATGCTGGCCAGGCGGGCGCTGGCCTGCAGCTTTTCCTCCTGCGTGCGGTTCAGGTCTTCGGCGCGCTTGCGCTCGGAGATGTCGAGGATGGAGCCCATCCAGCCGGTTTGCTTGCCGTTCTGGTCCACCAGCGGCGATTCGAAGATCAGCACCGGGAAGCGCTCGCCGTCGCTGCGCTGGAAGATGGTCTCGTACTGCGGCGTGGCGCGTCCCGCCAGCACGTTGGAGAAGCGCTCCTGGTATTCGTCCATGGCTTCCGGCGCCCAGTAGGGCATGGGCGGGATCTTGCCCACCATGTCCTCGGCCGGGATGCCGACCATCTTGCAGAAGGCCGGGTTGACATAGGTGATGCGGCCCTCCAGGTCGCGCGCGCGCATGCCGGTGACCAGCGAGTTCTCCATTGCTGCGCGGAACGAGGCTTCGTTGAGCAGCGCGCCCTCGGCCTTGGTGCGGCGGTTGATGTCGCGCCACAGCGCCCACAGGCTCCACAGCAGGCCCAGCGACAGCACCATCACCGAACCCACCAGCAAGTTGGGCAGCAGCTTGGGCGCGCTCTTGGTGCTGTTGGTATGCAGCACCAGCGTCAGGCCGGGCAGCTCCAGCTCGCGCCGATGGGTATAGACGTTCAGGCCGGGGCCGCCGGCGGTGCGGCGCGCGATCACGTTGTCGTCGGTATCGGTGAGCGAGATCTCGTTGTCCTGGGCGAACCACCAGGGCACCATTTCGTTGAGGATGCGCGCCACCGCGTAGCTGGCCACCAGGCTGCCGATGTAGTGATTGTCGCGAAACAGCGGCACGTGGTAATCCATCAGCGCCGGCTCGGCGATGCCCGGCGGCACCGCCGGCGGGCTGTACAGCGGCCGGCGTAACTGATGGGCGCGGTCGCCGGTCATGCGCGAGGGTTCGGAGAGGTCGGCGCGGGTGATCGGGAAATCGTCGGTCGAGGCCACCGGCTTGCCGTCGGCGTCGAACCAGGTCACGCGATAGAACTCGCGGTTGTTGCGCAGCAGGGCATTGAGGCGGCTGCGGAAATGATCCAATCGCAGGTGGCCGTTGATGATCTCGCGGCCGATGATGCGCATGCTCTCGTCGTCGCGGCTCAACTGGAAGCGGATCGCCTGCTCCACCCACAGCGAGTCGGCGATCAACTGTTCCAGCCGTTCGCTGGCCTCCATCTGCTGCGCCTGGCGCGGCAGCCAGATCAGCGTGGCCATGAACAGGAACACCAGCAGGAACGGGATCAGCCAGCGCATGGTGGTCTTGCGGCTGGGCGCGAGCAGCAGCGAGGCCGGCGTGGGCTGGGCGGAAGTGGAGGCGGGCGAAGGCGGCTTCATGACGCCGCCAGTGTAGCCGCCGCGCGGGCCTTGCGCCAGCGCGGCCCGCTTCGTGCGCCGCAGCACGCGCGCGGCCGGGATGGCCGCATTGTGGTTATCCACAGTTGCCCCGTTTGGGTGCGCTGTTCAAAATTCGCAGGCCATTCCTGGCCCCGCGCCAAACATAATAAATAAAACCAATTCCTAAAACCTCAAAGGGGACACAAATGAAACTCAAGTCACTGCTGCTCGCGCTGTCCGCGGCCGCCGTCGTCGTCAGCACCGGCGCCTTCGCGCAACAACCGATCATCATCAAGTTCAGCCACGTGGTGGCCAACGACACGCCCAAGGGCAAGGGCGCCGAGCGTTTCAAGGAACTGGCCGAGAAGGCCACCAAGGGCCGCGTGAAGATCGAGGTCTATCCGAACAGCACGCTATACAAGGACAAGGAAGAACTGGAAGCCTTGCAGCTGGGCGCGGTGCAGATGCTGGCGCCCTCGCTGGCCAAGTTCGGCCCGTTGGGCGTGAAGGAGTTCGAGGTCTTCGACCTGCCTTACATCTTCCCGACCAAGGACGTGCTGTACCGCGTGACCGAAGGCCCGATCGGCAAGGATCTCTTCAAGAAGCTGGAGCCCAAGGGCATCACGGGCCTGGCATACTGGGATAACGGTTTCAAGGATATGTCGGCCAACAAGCCGCTGCACCATCCGGCCGATTTCCGCGGCCTGAAGATGCGTATCCAGTCCTCCAAGGTGCTCGATGCGCAGATGCGCGCGCTGGGCGCCAACCCGCAGGTGCTGGCCTTCTCCGAGGTCTACCAGGCGCTGCAGACCGGCGTGGTGGACGGCACCGAGAATCCGCCGTCCAACCTCTACACGCAGAAGATGCATGAGGTGCAGAAGCACCTCACCATTTCCGACCATGGCTACCTGGGCTATGCGGTGATCGTCAACAAGAAGTTCTGGGACGGCCTGCCGGCCGACATCCGCGGCCAGCTCGAAGGCGCGATGAAGGACGCCACCAAGTACGCCAACGCCATCGCCCAGCAGGAGAACGATGCCGCCCTGGCCGCCGTCGAGAAAGCCGGCAAGACCACCATCTATCGTCTGACCGACGCCGAGAAGGCCGAGTGGCGCAAGGCGTTGTTGCCGGTACAGAAGCAGATGGAAAGCCGTATCGGCAAGGAGCTGATCGCGGCCGTCAACAAGGAAGCTGCGGCGCTGGGCCAGAAGTAAGCCAGCACCAGCTTAGCCGGGCGCCCGCGGCAACATCGGGCGCATTCAACAACTCGAACAAATCAAGAACCGGCGCACAGGCCTCCGCATGACATGCGGAGGCCTGATTGCGCAAGGAGACCCAATGAAGTTCCTCGACCATCTGGAAGAGTGGCTGATCGCGTTTCTCATGGCGGCCGCCACCTTCATCATCTTTCTTGCCGTGGTGCACCGCTATGCATCCGGCCTCGACATTCCCTGGCTGCAGGACCAACTGATCCAGATCAACATGAGCTGGGCCCAAGAGCTGTGCATCTACATGTTCGTATGGATGGCCAAGTTCGGCGCTGCCTATGGCGTGCGCACCGGCATCCACGTCGGCGTCGACGTATTGATCAATCGTCTCGACACGCCCTGGCGCAACAAGTTCGTGATCTTCGGCCTGCTGGCCGGCGCCTTCTTCACCGGCCTGGTCGGCACCTTCGGCGCCGAGTTCGTCTACGACATCTCCCAGCACGACAGCACCTCCGAGGTGATGGAAGTGCCGATGTGGATTGTCTACCTGGCCGTGCCGCTGGGTTCCTACCTGATGTGCTTCCGCTTCCTCCAGGTCGCGTGGAATTTCCACAAGACCGGCGAATTGCCCAAGCATGACCATGCCCACGTGGAAGGTCTGGACGAAGAAATCAGCGGAGGAAAAGCATGAACGCAGCCATCATTTTCGTACTGCTGTTTGCGCTGATGCTGACCGGGATGCCGATCTCGATCTCGCTCGGCCTGACAGTGTTGACCTTCCTCTTCACCATGACCGACGTACC
The DNA here is from genome assembly GCF_028993615.1 of Herbaspirillum sp. WKF16. Classification (NCBI taxonomy): domain Bacteria; kingdom Pseudomonadati; phylum Pseudomonadota; class Betaproteobacteria; order Burkholderiales; family Oxalobacteraceae; genus Herbaspirillum; species Herbaspirillum sp. WKF16. The sequence goes on from NZ_CP118632.1 coordinate 862,297, forward strand.
GATCCAGTCGGTGGCGCTGAAGCTGTTCACGGGCATCGAGAAGTTCGAGATCATGGCGATCCCGTTCTTCATCCTGGCCGGCAACTTCCTGACCCACGGGGGGGTGGCGCGGCGCATGATCAACTTCGCCACGTCGATGGTGGGACACTGGCACGGCGGCCTGGCGCTGGCCGGCGTGCTGGCCTGCGCGCTGTTCGCGGCAGTCTCCGGCTCGTCGCCCGCTACCGTGGTGGCGATCGGTTCCATCATTCTGCCGGCGATGGTCAAGCAGGGTTATCCGAATCGTTTCGGCGCTGGCGTGATCACCACTTCGGGCGCGCTGGGCATCCTGATCCCGCCGTCCATCGTGATGGTGATGTACTCGGTTTCGACCAATACCTCGGTGGGCAAGCTGTTTATGGCCGGCGTGGTGCCGGGGTTGCTGCTGGCGTTCCTGTTGGGCCTGACTACCTGGTACCTGGCGCGCAAGAACAACTACCCGCGCCTGCGCAAGGCGACCTGGGGCGAGCGCTTCGCGGCTTTCCGCAAGAGCGGCTGGGGCTTGTTCCTGATCGTGATCGTCATGGGCGGCATCTACACCGGCGTCTTCACTCCCACTGAGGCGGCGGCGATGGCGGCGGTATACGCCTTCTTCATCGCGGTGTTCGTCTACAAGGACCTGAGCCTCAAGCAGGTGCCCAAGGTCTTGCTGGACTCGGCCTCGATGTCGGCCATGCTGCTCTACATCATCACCAACGCGGTGCTGTTCTCCTTCCTGGTGACCAGCGAAAATATTCCGCAAACCATGGCGGCGTGGATCACCGATTCCGGACTCGGACCGATCACCTTCCTGCTGGTGGTCAACGTCTTGCTGCTGTTGGCCGGCAACGTGATGGAGCCGTCTTCGATCGTGCTGATCATGGCGCCCATCCTTTTTCCGGTCGCGGTGAAGCTGGGCATCGATCCGGTGCACTTCGGTATCCTGATCGTGGTGAACATGGAAGTCGGCATGTGCCATCCGCCGGTCGGCCTGAACCTGTATGTGGCCTCGGGCATTACCAAGATGGGCATCACCGAGCTGACCATCGCGGTCATGCCGTGGCTGTTGACCATGCTCGGTTTCCTGATGCTGGTGACCTATTGGCCGACGTTGTCGCTGTGGCTGCCGAACCTGGTGTTCAACTGAGAGTGAGCTGAAATTTGTATGACAAATCGGGGACGCCGCGGGCGGCGTTCCCGCCTTGGTGGGATGTCAGTCAAGTTGCCAAAAAGCATGTTGGTTTTGCCTCAAAAAAGTGCTTTGAAAGCGCGGCGAGTGCTGCTAAAGTGCGGGCTTCGCTGAAACGGCAAGCAACACCTGCCGGCCCCAGCAGATCGAATACGGCAGTCTTTGAGGATGTTTGAGTTGTTGATGTACGCGCCTTGCGGCCAGCCTTTCCGACGCATCGGACCGGCGGCCCCGGGCTCACCGAATACAAAGTGGGTGGTGCATAACAAACGGTATCTATACCGAGGAAACTGAGGAGACGTGCATTCGATTGAGCTGTTTAAACAGCCGGGAATGCATAAGGAGTTTTGAAGGCGCATCGCTGATGCGCCTTTTTCTTTTTGCGCGCCGGTTTTGCGTCTCAGTCCAGCCTGCGCAGCCCATGCGGCGTCACGATCGCGGCAGCCAGGCGCGGCGCGGGGGCGGTGCGCAAGGCGATGCGCCGGTCGCGCAGGCCGATGGCTTGCAGCGTCTCGGCTATCTCCGGCGCGCGCGGATGATCCAGTTCCAGCCGCTCCAGCCGGCAGCCCAGCTCGGGCAGGGCCGATGCCGGGTGCGGTTCGGTCTGCCACTGGATCAGCGAGGGCAGCGCGCCCTCGCATTGCAGCGCGCCGTCGGCGGCGATGGTGATCAGCCAATGCAAGGCGCCCCGGCTCATCTCTTCGATTACCCCGGGTTTGATCGTGGCGGCCTGTGCGGCAGCATGGATGTCGCCGCTGCGGGCCACCCAATGCGCCAGCCGCGGCGGCGCGCCGGGCGCCAGCCGGTCCAGGCCGAACCAGCGCGCGCGACCGGGCGCGGGCGCGGCCGGATCGATCGCGATGACTTCAAGATAAAAGCCGGGGCCCAGCGACATCAGCGCGTTGTGCGTGCCCAGGCGAACGTGCTCGCCGCCGATGCGCGGCGCCATGGAGACGCCCAGTTTTTCTTCGACCCAATCCATGCCGGCCTGCAGCGATGCGGCGGTCACGACGAGGTGGTCGGGTTCGGTATGCAGGGGAGCTTGATGCATCTCGGTCTCCATGAGGTTTTTTGCCAGTGCGGATGGTATCAAGCGATGCCCGGAATTGCTTAGAATAGCGTGGATCGATCTCAAGCCGCCGACATGAAGACACAAGCTCCCACGCCTCCCTCCCAGCTGGCCGACATTTTCTCCGCCGTGGTGCACGTGCCCTTCGGCGGCATGGGCATCCGCACCCGTGCCGGCCAAATCGTGGAGATGGTCTACCTGCCGAAGCACTACGCCGAAAAGGACGCTGCCGACGCCGTAGCGGCCAGGGCGGTCAAGCAGATCGGGCGCTACATGAAGGATCCGCAATTCCGCTTCAAGCTGCCGCTGGCCGATGTCGGCAGCGAGTTCCAGAAGCGGGTATGGGCGGCGATCGCCGAGATCCCCAGCGGCCAGGTGCTGACCTACGGCGACATCGCGCGCCGCATCAAGTCGGCCCCGCGCGCGGTCGGCCAGGCCTGCGGCGCCAACTGGTTCGCGCTGGCCAGCCCATGCCATCGGGTGACCGCCGCCGGCGGCCTGGGCGGCTTCTCGCACCACGACGCCGCCGACGGCATCTATCTCGACGTCAAGCGCTGGCTGCTCAGGCACGAAGGCGTGCAAGGCTACTGAACGCATGGGACGCACCACTCCGAAGATCGAGGCGCCGCCGGAAAGCCGCGAAGCCATCGACGAATTCTGCGACAGCCTGTGGCTGGAGGACGGCCTGTCCAAGAACACGCTGGAAGCCTACCGCCGCGACATGACGCTGTACGCCCACTGGCTGCACCATGAGCGCGCCAAGATGCTGTACGCGACCCAGGCGGACGACCTCAACGCCTACTTCGCCGCGCGCCACGCCGACACCAAGGCCAGCTCCTCCAATCGCCGGCTGGCGGTGTTGAAGCGCTTCTTCCAGCTGGCCCTGCGCCAGCATCGCGTGGCCGCCGACCCCTGCCTCAAGCTGCGTTCGGCCAAGCAGCCCGAGCGCTTCCCCAAGACCTTGTCAGAAGGGCAGGTCGAGGCGCTGCTGGCGGCGCCCGACGTGTCGACGCCCTTGGGCCTGCGCGACCGCGCAATGATCGAGCTGATGTACGCCAGCGGCTTGCGGGTGTCCGAGCTGGTGCTGTTGAAGAGCATCGAGGTCGGCATGAACGAAGGCGTGCTGCGGGTCACCGGCAAGGGCAGCAAGACGCGCCTGGTGCCCTTCGGCGAAGAGGCCGGCGCCTGGATCGCGCGTTACCTGGCCGAAGGCCGGGGCCAGATCCTGCAGGGGCAGCTCGACGACGCGCTGTTCGTCACCGCGCGCGGCGGCCCCATGACGCGCCAGATGTTCTGGACCCTGGTCAAGAAATACGCGCAGCTGGCCGGCGTCACCGCTCGCCTGTCGCCGCACACGCTGCGGCACGCCTTCGCCACCCACCTGCTCAACCATGGCGCCGACCTGCGGGTGGTGCAGCTGCTGCTGGGCCACGCCGACATTTCCACCACCCAGATCTATACCCACGTGGCGCGCGAGCGCCTCAAACAATTGCATGCGCAACATCATCCGCGCGGCTGAACCGGGCCCACCGCGCGGCGGTTGCTGCACCGCGCGCTCGCAAGCCTGCGTACTTGCGGCATAATGTGCGCCCATGGCGGCGTCCACCATGCTGGACGGACGGCGCCGGGACCAGAACGAATGCCATGAGCGCCAAGAAAGAACACATTTCCGAAACCCCCGCGACCCAGTTCCTGCGCAAGAACGGCGTGGCCTTCACCGAGCATCCCTACGACTACGAGGAGCACGGCGGCACCTCGGTGTCCTCGCGCGAGCTGGGCGTGGAAGAACACGCCGTGGTCAAGACGCTGGTGATGCAGGACGAGGCCGCCAAGCCGCTGCTGGTGCTGATGCACGGCGACTGCAAGGTCTCCACCAAGAACCTGGCGCGCCAGATCGGCTGCAAGTCGATCGAGCCCTGCAAGCCGGAGGTGGCCAATCGCCATTCCGGTTTCCTGATCGGCGGCACCTCGCCCTTCGGCACCCGCAAGGCCATGCCGGTCTACGTGGAGTCGAGCATCCTTGAACTCGGCAAGATCTACATCAACGGCGGACGCCGCGGTTTCCTGGTCGGCATCGATCCGGCGGCGATAATGCGGGTGCTGCCCGCCAAGGCGGTGCAGTGCGCATTGCAAGAACAAAGCTGACGCCGTCACGATAAAAAGCCAACAGAGATAGAAAGACCTTCATCCATGTACAACATCCTCTTCGCCATCGCCGCCTACCTGATCGGTTCGCTGTCCTTCGCGGTGGTCGTCTCCAAGCTGTTCGGCCTGGCCGATCCGCGCACCTACGGCTCCAAGAACCCGGGCGCCACCAATGTCCTGCGCAGCGGCAACAAGAAGGCGGCCGCGCTGACCCTGGTCGGCGACGGCTTCAAGGGCTGGCTGGCGGTGTGGCTGGCGCAGAAGTACGGCCCGCAGTTCGGCGTGGACGACACCGGCATGGCGCTGGTGACGCTGGCGGTGTTCCTCGGCCACCTGTGGCCGGTGTTCTTCCGCTTCGTCGGCGGCAAGGGCGTGGCCACCGCGCTGGGCATCCTGCTGGCGCTCAACGTCTGGCTGGGCCTGGCCACGCTGGCCACCTGGCTGGTGATCGCCTACGCCTTCCGCTACTCGTCGCTGGCGGCGCTGGTGGCGGCGCTGTTCGCGCCGTTCTACTACGGCCTGCTGTTCGGCACCACCGACGGCATCCTGCTGGCGGTGGTGGCCATGAGCGCGCTGCTGATCTATCGCCATCGCAAGAACATCGGTAACCTGCTGGCGGGCAAGGAAAGCCGCATCGGCGACAAGAAGAAGGGCGCGAAGTAGGCGCCGCACCGGATAACGAAAAGGGCCGCATGACAGACGTCATGCGGCCCTTTTTGCTGGCGCCGGCGGATCAGGCGGCCTGGGGCGGGCGCAGCTCATCCAGCGGCCAGCGCGGCCGCACGCCGAAGCCGTACTCCTTTTTTGCCGCATCCGGCTGCTGGCGCAGCCGCATGGCGCCGGCGAAGGCGATCATGGCGCCGTTGTCGGTGCAGAACTGCAGTTCGGGGTAGAACACTTCATAGCGCCGCTTGGCGGCGGCCGCGTTGAGCGCCGCGCGCAGCTGCGCGTTGGCGCCGACGCCGCCGGCGATCACCAGGCGCTTCAGTTTGGTTTCCTTCAGCGCCGCCATGCATTTGGCCACCAGCACGTCGACGATGGCGTCGACGAAGCCGCGCGCGATGTTGGCCTTGTCTTGTTCGCAGATGTTGCCGGTCTGCCGCTTGACCACGGTCAACACCGCCGTCTTCAGGCCCGAGAAGCTGAAGTCGAGGTTCTTGGAATGCAGCATCGGCCGCGGCAGCTGGTAGGCGGCGGGATCGCCGAACTCTGCCATGCGCGAGATCGCCGGGCCGCCCGGGTAGCCCAGGCCGAGCAGCTTGGCCGACTTGTCGAAGGCTTCGCCGGCGGCGTCGTCCAGGGTCTCGCCCAGCAGCGTGTACCGGCCCACGCCGTCGACCCGCATCAGTTGGGTGTGGCCGCCCGAGACCAGCAGCGCGATGAAGGGGAACTGCGGCGGCTTGCTGGCCAGCAGCGGCGACAGCAGGTGGCCTTCCAGGTGGTGGATGCCCAGCACCGGCTTGTCCAGCGCCAGGGCGAGGCCGCAGGCGACCGAAGCGCCCACCAGCAGCGCGCCGGCCAGCCCGGGGCCCTGGGTGTAGGCGATGGCGTCGATCTCGTGCGGCGCGGCGCCGGCGTCGGCCAGCGTTTGCCTGAGCAGCGGAATGGCGCGGCGGATGTGGTCGCGCGAGGCCAGCTCGGGCACCACGCCGCCGTATTCCTGGTGCATGGCGATCTGCGAATGCAGGGCGTGCGCCAGGAGGCCGCGCTCGGTGTCGTACAGAGCGAGGCCGGTTTCGTCACAGGAGGATTCGACGCCGAGAACAATCATGGATGGAATATGGGATGGCATGCGGCCAACGCAAGTGGCGGGCCGCCCAGGATGAACCTGATGAAACGCGTTATTGTAATGGAAAGCCCGACGGCATGCGCCTTTGCGCGATTTTGGTGTACCCTTCGGCCATGCAAAACGAACCGCTCACCGCTCCCCCCGATCAGGCCGTGGAGCCTGCTTCCCCGGCCTTCGCCGCCGCCCGCTTCATCAAGGAAATCGGCCGCGGCAAGGACGGCGCGCGCAGCCTCTCGCGCGACGACGCCCGCCTGATGTACGCCGCCATGCTCGACGGCCGCGTGTCCGACCTGGAGTTGGGCGCGATCCTGCTGGCCATGCGCATCAAGGGCGAGGCGGTGGAGGAGATCGGCGGTTTCCTGGAGGCGGCCGAGGCTTCCTTCACGCCAGTGGTCGCGCCCGACTGCGGCTATGCGCCGGTGGTGCTGCCCAGCTACAACGGCTCGCGCAAGATGGCCAACCTGACGCCGCTGCTGTGCATGCTGCTGGTGCGCCGCGGCGTGCCGGTGCTGATGCATGGCGTCACGCACGACCCGCAGCGGGTCACCAGCGCCGAGATCTTCAGCGCCCTGGGCATCGCCCATGCCGCGTCGGCGGCGCAGGCGCAGGCGCTGATGGCGGCCGGGCAGCCGGCCTTCATCCCGATCCAGGCGCTCTCGCCGAAGATTGCCCGGCTGCTGGGGATGCGCGCCACGCTGGGCGTGCGCAACTCCACCCATACGCTGGTGAAGATCATGCAGCCCTTCGCCGCGCCGGCCCTGCGCCTGACGTCATACACCCATCCCGAATACCTGGAAATGCTGAGCGCCTACTTCGGCCAGGCAGCGCCGCATGAGCGCGGCGACGCCTTCCTGATGCGCGGCACCGAAGGCGAGACGGTCGCCAATGCGCGCCGGGCGCAGCGCATCGACTGGTTCAGCCGCGGCGTGAAGACCGTGCTGGTGGAAAAGCAAAGCGTGGCCGAGGAGTTGCCCGACCTGCCGGAAGGGCGCGACGCCGCCACCACCGCCGCCTGGATCGCCGAGGTGCTGGACGGCAGGAGGCCGGTGCCGGAGTCCATTGCCGAGCAAGTGGAGCACTGCGCCGACGTCGCCGCCGCGATCAGGCAGCGTGGATGATTTGCCACAAGCGTTCCTGCCTGTTGGGAATCTGACGCGCGCGACATAAAGGCACGACAGTGCGCTGGCCAAAAAAGAAAAAAGAAATGCCGGCGGTGCGGCGAGGCGGGAGGGGGAAATTTGAAGGATCCCTGTGAGGGCGGGATCTGAATTCGGAGGGGCGTTGGGGCGTCGTCGGGAGACCGCAGGGTCAACTTCTGGTGCGACGCCGGGTTCCCGATTTCACCGACGTCGCCCCTTTCTCCGGGGCGGGAGCCGCTATCTGCGAGAACGCGAAGATCACCTCCTTGACGATCTTGCGCTGCGGCGCCGGTAGGTTGATGAAGGCCTCGAAGGCTTCGCGCTCGCGGTAGCCGATAGCCTCTTCCCAGCGGGCTTTGCGCTTGTCGATGCGCTTGCCGATCTCTTCGCCGAAGCGCAGGTGCTGGGGGGTGACGATGAGCCATTCGGCCAGCGTCTCCAGCTTGTCCTGTTTCGGCATCGATTCTCCGAGCAGCCAGCGACGCACGCCATGCAGCGTCATCGGCTTGCCCCAATAACGCAAATTGAATTCCCTTTCCAGGACGGCGGGCTTGGGTTCGTATCCGGCTTTTTCCATCGAAGCGCGCAAGCGCTTGGCGAATTTTTGATTGGCGGTTTCCATGATTCGAAGGTACTTTGACGTCGAGCTTTCCGGGGTACGTTTGGCTCCGGGATGAGTTACGCCGAAAACGTGATTTATAATCACCGGCTTGAAATTGGCGTGGCTCGGCGTCGTCGGCGGCCCCGATAAGTTGGTTGGGGGCCGTGGCCAAGCGTGTTTGGCGGGAGATGGAAAAGCGTCATGCCTGGTCTCCGGTGCGGTGGCTGTCGATGCGGAAAGCACTTCCCGAAGCTCGGAACGCATGCGAAGATGTCAGGTCATCAGGCCACCTGATGTACGTAGCGCGGCGCTACGCGGACACGATGGAGGGTGGCGCGATGCTGCGACTTTCGAATGCGCGAGCCTTAACGTATTTATAATCCAGTTTCAAAAAATTGCCATATTGTTATTATTGTTTTTTTAATATTCGTATCAGCCGCGAGACACGCCGCCCGCACCGCGCGGACGGCGGCAAAAGCGCAAAGCGGCTAGAATGATCGCCGCCGCAAGGGCGCCGCATAGCGGCGCAGCATCACCCGGCTTTGTTCTCATTCAGTGGGGAGTGAGCGGCAAAGCCTGTCCGGCAACGGGACAGCCGGATTTTCCTTTCTGCAATATCCCAGCTTGATGAAACAAGTCGAATAATCAAAGTAGTCGGCAGCACCTCTGAAGTACAGTTTTAGTTACGTAACTTTTTTGGGATTTTCCGGGGGCGGCAAGGGCTTCCGGCGCTTGCGCACATGCCGCGCGCGCCGGAGCGACGCGCGCCGGCCCGGATGGAACGCGGCGACCCGTCGGCATGCGACGGGGGATCGACTGACGCTTTCCCATGTCGCCCCACCGCGTTCGCGCGGCGGCGCCGTGTGGACGCGAAATGGCCGCGATATCGAGCAAGAGCCGTGCCGCAGTGGGCTGCCAGCGATCGCCCGCGCGCCGTGCCGAGAATTGCCTAAGACGCCGCACACCATGTCCGTTTCCTATAATTTCCTGCTGCTGGCGTTCGCGCTGCTGGTGGCCAGCCTGTCCGCCTATGCCGCACTCGAGGTGTCCGAACGGATCGCCACGCAGGAAGCGCAATATCGCAGGGGGTGGCTGGCGCTGGGCGCGGGCGTGTTCGGCCTGGGCATTTGGGCCGCGATCTTCCTGTGCGTGGCCGCGTTGCGTCTGCCGACCGCGGTCGGCTTCGATGTGCGCCTGGCGATCCTGGCATTGATGCTGACGGTGGGCAGCGCCTTCTACCTGATGCACCTGTCGGGATTGCGGCGGCCGCACACCATGCGCTTGCTGGTGGGCGGGCTGGCCATCGGCGCCGCCGTCAACGCCGCCTTCCACATGGCGCTCAAGGCGATGCTGCTTGCGCCGGAACTGATGTACCAGAAATTCCTGCTGGCGCTGGCGGTGCTGGCCACCGAGCTGACGGCGGTGTTTGCCGTCGCCCTGTTCTCGGTCACCAACAACCGCAAGGGCGGGGGCGGTTCGTTCAATTCGCAGCAGACGCGCCGCGTGCTGGCCGCGTTGATGGTGGGCGCGGCCTTGGTGGCCAGCGCCTGCACGGGCCTGCGCGCGGTGGCCATCATGCCCGATGCGCAGAGCCACGCGCTGCACAGCGTCACGCGCGAGCACCTGGTCAACGGCATCGTGTTCGGCGCCTTCCTGGCCATGGCGCTGGCGCTGGTGGTCAGCGGCGCGCAGCGCAACCGCGTGCTCAAGAAGATCGTCGGCCGCACCAACGACAAGCTGCTGCATTTCGCCACCCACGACGTGCTGACCGGCTTGCCCAACCGCGCGCTGCTGTCGGACCGCATCCAGCACGCCATCCAGGTTGCGCGCCGCAACGGCAAGCCGTTCGCGGTGCTGTTCATGGATCTCGACGGCTTCAAGGGCATCAACGATTCGCTCGGCCACGCGGTGGGCGACGGCCTGCTGGTGGCGGTGGCCCATCGCATTCGCGGCTGCATCCGCGGCGAAGACATGGTGGCGCGCATCGGCGGCGACGAGTTCGTGGTGGTGATGGGCAACCTGCCTTCGCCGGAAGTGGTGGAGCAGCTCTCCGAGAACATCCTGGCCGCGCTGCGGCATGATTTCCAGGTCGAGGATGCGACGCTGCGCGTGACTTCCAGCATCGGCATCGCGGTTTATCCCAACAGCGGCGATTCGGTCGACGCGCTGATGAAGAACGCCGATGCCGCGATGTACGAGGCCAAGCAGAGCGGGCGCAATACCTATCGCTTCTTCGAGCCGGCCATGCACGCCAGCGCGATGCGCCACCTGCAGGTGCGCCAGGCCTTGCAGCAGGCCATCGAGCAGGAGCAGTTCTCGATGCATTTCCAGCCCAAGTATCGCGGCGGCAGCAAGGAGCTGACCGGGGTCGAGGCGCTGCTGCGCTGGACCCATCCGGAGCTGGGCGAGATGTCGCCGGCCGAGTTCATTCCCATCGCCGAGCGCTCGGGACAGATCATCCAGATCGGCGACTGGGTGCTGCGCGCGGTGTGCGAGCAGATCCGCCGCTGGGACGAGAGCGGCGTCGATCCGGTCAAGGTGGCGTTGAACCTGTCGCCGGTGCAGATGCGCAGCGACCTGGTCGAGAGCATTACCTGCATCGTCGGCCATGCCGGCATCGCGCCGCAGCGGCTGATGTTCGAGATCACCGAGACCGCCGCCATGAAGAACGTCGAGCGCAGCACGCGCATCATCCGCGACCTGCAGGCGCTGGGCTTCGACATCGCCATCGACGACTTCGGCACCGGCTATTCCAGCCTGGCCTACCTGGCGCAATTCCACTGCCGCCAGATCAAGATCGACCGCTTCTTCACCTCGCGCCTGGACAGCGGCGACCATTCCGGCCGCGCCATCGTGGCAGCCATCATCGCGCTGGCGCATGCATTGCAGATGGAGGTGGTGGCCGAAGGGGTGGAGACGGAGGAGCAGCTGCGCGAGTTGCAGAAGCTGCATTGCGACCAGGTGCAGGGCTTCCTGCTGGGCCGGCCGGCCGCGGCGGCCAAGATGCAGGATCTGCTGGCGGCGAGCAACGACGACCTGTTCGCCGCCGACTTGCTGCGCCCCTGATCAGACCTTGAAGGATGCCGCGCCGCGATCACCCGCGCGGCGCTGGACCAAGCGCAGGTAGGCCACCAGGCCCACGCCCACCAGTCCCAGGCTGGCGCTGTTGGCCAGCCAGAACCCCGAGGCGCCCAGCAGCCAGGCGGGCGTGACGCCCAGCACATCGAAACCGAGCAGGTAGCCGCCGCCCAGGCCCACGCCCCACAGCGTCACCGCGTAGATCACGGTCGGCACCACCGCCACCTTGTAGGCGCGCAGCACGAAGGCGGTGGTCACCTGCAGCGAATCGAACAGCTGGTAGAAGGCGATGTAGAGGAACAGCGGCAAGGCCGCGCCGACGATCACCGGATCGGGCGTGTAGGCGCGGATGATGTGCGCGCGCATGAACCACACCACGATGCCGATCAGCACCGACAGCGTCACCGACAGGCGAATGCCGGCGTAGCCGATCTTCCGGGCCGCCTTCCACTCGTTGGCGCCGATGGCTTGCGCCACCAGCGTGCTGGTGGCGCTGGCTATCGACAGCGGCAGCATGTAGAGCACCGTGCCGACGTTGGCGGTGATCTGGTGCCCGGCCACCGGCACCGCGCCCAGGCGCGCGATGAACACCGCCATCAGCGTAAAGGCGGTGACCTCGATGAAATAGGACAGGCCGATCGGAATGCCCAGCCGCAGCAGCGTGCGCAGGATTTTCCAGGACGGCATCACGAAGCCGGAGCCGAACAGCTTCAGCGGTCGGTAGGCCGGCAGCTTGGCCACCAGCAGCCAGGCCACCGCCATCATCAGCCAGGCGATCAGCGTGGTGGCGATGGCGCAGCCGGGGCCGCCGAACGCCGGCAGGCCGAGGCCGCCGAAGATCAGCAGCGCGTTCAGGGGCAGCTTCAGCAAGAGTCCGCACAGCTGGATCGCCATCACCATCTTGGGACGCGCCATTGCCGTATTGAGCGAGGCGTAGACGCGGAAGGCCAGCGTCGCCGGCAGCGCCAGCGCCTCGATGCGCAGGTAGAGCGTGGCCTTTTCAACCAGCTCCGGCGAGGCCTTGGCGAACGACAGGAAGTACGGCGAGAACGCCAGCAGCAGGCAGCCGAAGATGGACAGCAGCACGGCCAGCCAAAGGCCTTGCTTGACCTCGTTGCCGATCTCGCCGTGGCGGCCGGCGCCGAACAGCTGGCCGATGGTGGGCTGCAGCGCCTGCAGCACGCCGGACAGGCCGACGAACACGCTCACATAGATCGACACGCCCAGCGCCAGCGCGGCCAGGTCCAGCGCCGAGAAGCGCGACACCATCACGGTATCTATCACGCCGTTGGCGATCAGCGCCAACTGGCCGACCAGCAGCGGCCACGCCAGGCGCGCGATGCGCCGGACGTGGGTGCGGGAAGAAACGGGAGCGGTATCGGGATTCAAGCTGGCACTGCCGCAAGCCGGGCCGGCGTCATTGGCCCACGCGGCGATAGAGACGGAAGCGCTCGTCGCGGTCGGACGGGCGGCGGCCTTCCCATACCATGCGCCAGGAGCCGGGGTACTGGCGCAGCATCAGGGTGGCGTCCTGGTTGCTGATGTCATCCTGCAGCAGCAGGTAATCACAGCTCTGGTCGCGCTCGTCGGCGAAGCGCACGCTGCCGAAGTAGGCGAAGGAAGCGCGCTGCGCGGTGCCCACGTTGCTCTGCACGCACTGCTTGACGGAGGTCAGTTTGGACTCGATCTGCTGGGCCACGCCGGCGTAGCTCTTGCCGTAGTTGACCCAGGGCAGCCACAGTGTCATCAGCAACACCCAGCACAGGATCACGCCGCCCGAAGACAGCACCACCGCGCGCCACAGCACCGATGGGCGGCGCGAGATGCGCCAGTGGACCACGACGATCCAGGCCACCGTTGCGGCCACCGCGATGGCCAGCGAGATCCATTCGAAGCCCGGCTTGAAGCCCGGCGCCAGCTTGTAGGCGTTGCGCGCGATCTGCGCCGGCCAGCCGGTTTCCTTGGCGATCCAGCCGATCCAGATGAAGGCGGCCGAGGTGGTCAGCGTCATCACCGAGAACCAGTCCACCGCGTTGATGGCGCCGCGCTTCATGGTCGGCAAGCCGAAGGCGGCCAGGATCGCCAGCGCCGGCAGCAGCGGCAGCAGCATGCCTTCCTCGGTGTGCACATTGATCAGCACCAGCAGCACCAGCGGAATGAAGAAGGCCAGCGGCAGCGCGATGTGCAGCGAGGCCAGCTGGCGGCGCCAGGCGTACAGGGCCCAGCCGGCGAACGGCCAGGCCGGCCAGGCGAACCAAACGCCGTACTTGCCCAGGAAGGCCAGCGTGGAAAGCGTGGGGCGGTTCAGCTGGTAGATGTTCCAGCTCATCCACAGGTCGAACTGGCCGGCCGCCTCCTGCGGCAACAGGTTGCGAATGGCGACCACCCACAGCGCGCAGATCAGCACCGCGATGGGCAGCGACACCCCGGCCAGCAAGCGGGCGGCGGTGCCGTCCTTGCGCACCGCGGCCAGCACCAGCAGGCCGATCATGGCGCCGGCCGGCAGCAGCCAGCCATAGGTCAGGATCAGCATGCCCAGCGCCAGGCCGAGCCAGCAGGCGTGGCGCAGCTTGTGCGCGTCGAACACGCGCGCGCCGCCGTACATGGCGTAGGCCACCAGCGCGATCTGCAGGGTCTTGGGGCTGGTCTCGTGGCTGTGCAGCAGCAGGCCCAGGAAACCGAGATAGATCAGGAAGGCGCCGTCGGCCAGCGTGCGGCCGAAGTCCTTGGGTTCGGGCTGGCCGCCGAAGGCCAGCTTCAGGGGCTGCGCCTCGGGGCGGCGGCCCAGCAGGTAGGTGGTGTACCAGATCGACAGCGAGCCGACCAGGAAGCAGCCCACGGTGGACACGCGCGCGGCCAGCGGATCGCCCAGCAGCCAGCCGAAGAGCCTGATGCAGACGGCGCCGAACCAGTAGGCCAGCGGGCTTTCCGCCGGCAGCGCGAGGCCGGCGACGTTGGGCGTGAGCCAGTCGGCCAGCGTCCCGTGCGCCATGGTCCACATGATGCCGAAGCTGGTGGCGTCCTCGTTCTTCCACGGGTCGCGGCCGATCAGGCCCGGCAGGATATACAAAAGGGCGAGCGCCAGGAGCGCCATGCGCGGAAGTGCGGTGGTCGCGGCTGCGGGAAGACGGACTGGCTTCATCAAGATCTTATTGCTCTTGTTCTGTCGTGCTGATTGGTTGGGGCCCGGCGCATCGGCGTCGCGGGCATCGTTGCGGCGTGCATGCGCTCTACGGTCATGCGGCGCGCTTGCTGTCATGCTGGCATCCCGGCGTCGCAGTGCGCCGGCCGGGAGAATTTTTCGCAGCCGTCATTGTGCAACAATTCCCCGTAAATAGTTGTGTCTGTCTGCGACAGGCGGGCTCATCGGCGTGTCGTCGCGCCGTGCTGTTGCGGCGCCCCGACGTTGCCCGCGCAGGCAAACAAAAAAGGCAGCCGGAGCTGCCTTTTTTGGGGAAGTCGCTGATTACGCCTTCGAGACTGCAGTCTTCGAACCGACGGAACCGAACTTCTGGCGGAACTTCTCAACGCGGCCGGCGGTGTCGACGATCTTGTGCTTGCCGGTGTAGAACGGGTGCGATTCCGACGAGACTTCGATCTTCACCAGCGGGTATTGCTTGCCTTCGAATTCGCCGGTTTCGCGGGTGCCGATGGTCGAGCGGGTGATGAACTTGAAATCGTTCGACACGTCGTGGAACAGGATTTCGCGGTATTCGGGGTGGATGCCTTCTTTCATTTTCTGCCTTTGCGTAGTTTGGTAGCCAATCGCCACTTCGTCGGTCGCACTGCTTCTTGACCCGATTGATGATCACTTGCCGGTTTGGAAAAGTCCAAAATTATACAGTCAAATCAGGGGCTTGGGTCAAGCTGGCCAGCCGCCGGGCGCGGCCTTCGTGGTTTTTGCGCCGCGGCCGCGCATTTGTTGTCGGCCAGGCAAGCATGGGCGGGGTATGGGCGAAAAAAAACGGCATGCGCTGCGCATGCCGTTTTTTGTTCGCCTTGCATGGGGGTAATCAGTTGCCCCGACGCATCATGTCGAAGAACTCGGCGTTGTTCTTGGTGGACTTCATCTTGTCGAGGATGAATTCCATCGCCTCGATCTCGTCCATGTCGTACATCAGCTTGCGCAGCACCCAGATCTTTTGCAGCTGGTCGGGCTTGATCAGCAGTTCCTCGCGGCGGGTGCCGGACTTGGAGAGGTTGATGGCCGGGTAGACGCGCTTCTCGGCCAGGCGGCGCTCCAGGTGCACTTCCATGTTGCCGGTGCCCTTGAATTCTTCGTAGATCACGTCGTCCATGCGCGAACCGGTTTCGATCAGCGCGGTGGCGATGATGGTCAGCGAGCCGCCTTCTTCCACGTTGCGGGCGGCGCCGAAGAAGCGCTTGGGGCGCTGCAGCGCGTTGGCGTCCACACCGCCGGTCAGCACCTTGCCGGAGGCCGGGATCACGGTGTTGTAGGCGCGCGCCAGGCGGGTGATGGAGTCCAGCAGGATCACCACGTCCTTCTTCATTTCGACCAGGCGCTTGGCCTTTTCCAGCACCATTTCAGCGACCTGCACGTGGCGCGTGGCCGGTTCGTCGAAGGTCGATGCCACGACCTCGCCGCGCACCGAGCGCTGCATTTCGGTCACTTCTTCCGGACGTTCGTCGATCAGCAGGACGATCATCACGGTATCGGGATGGTTGGTGGTGATGGCGTGCGCGATGTGCTGCAGCATCACCGACTTGCCGGACTTGGGCGACGCCACCAGCAGGCCGCGCTGGCCGCGTCCGACCGGGGCGATCAGGTCGATGATGCGGCCGGTGATGTTCTCCTCGCCGCGCATGTCGCGTTCCAGCTGCAGCAGCTTGTTGGGGTGCAGCGGGGTGAGGTTCTCGAACAGGATGCGGTGCTTGGAAGCCTCCGGCGGTTCGCCGTTGACCTTGTCGACCTTGACCAGGGCGAAATAGCGCTCGCCGTCCTTGGGCGTGCGCACTTCGCCTTCGATGGAGTCGCCGGTGTGCAGGTTGAAGCGGCGGATCTGCGAAGGCGAAATATAAATGTCGTCGGTGGACGCCATGTAGCTGGCGTCGGGCGAGCGCAGGAAGCCGAAGCCGTCAGGCAACACTTCGAGGGCGCCATCGCCGAAAATCTGTTCTCCTGATTTTGCGCGCTTCTTCAGGATGGCAAACATGAGTTCCTGTTTGCGCAGGCGCGCAGCGTTCTCGATGTCCAGGCTGATTGCCATTTCCAGCAATGCAGAGACGTGCAACGCTTTTAGTTCTGATAAGTGCATATGAGTGTCCCAGGACGGGAAAAATTAAGGTGGGGGAGGGAGTTGCGTGGTGTGCGTCTAAGAATGCGCCTGAAGCGGATGCGTTTCAGGCGAACGGCGGCGCGGGCGCGCCGCCGTCGGATGCCAATACTATCAGATGTTGCTGTCGATGAACGAAGTCAGCTGGCCCTTGGCCAGGGCGCCCACTTTCTGCGCGGCGGCCGCGCCGTTCTTGAACAGGATCAGGGTCGGGATGCCGCGGATGCCGAACTTGGCCGGAATGGCCTGGTTGGAGTCCACGTCCAGCTTGGCGATCTGCAGCTTGCCTTCGTATTCCTTGGCGACTTCTTCCAGGATCGGGGCGATCGCCTTGCAGGGACCGCACCATTCGGCCCAGAAATCGACCAGGACGGGTTTGTCGGACTTCAGCACATCGGCTTCGAAGGAGGCGTCAGAGATATGTTTGATGTTTTCGCTCATGGCAGATCCTCGGTATGAGGGAGTATAAGTAGTCAATTAGCGCCGTGGATAAATACCGTTTGCCTGGCGTTAGCCATCAACGCTTCCGGAGTTGCTGAATGTACGTGGAGTCGTTGCGCGCCGATTCAAGTTGTTTTTGAAGCGCGACAGGGGTAAGCGGCGGGGTACGGAGGCAATCATAACCGATTTTCGGCAAAAGTGTGGACGCGCTCCGGACGGTGTTGCCAGCCGTCCTCAGCTGGCGGTCCGCGCCGCGCGGGCAGGCTGCTGGCGGGTTTGCGCAGGCGCCGCCGGAAAAAGCCCGGAGCGCGCCGCGCCGCTGGCATACTATGTCCTGCAGTTTGCCGGCCGTGGCGATTGAGAAAATCTGTCGGGCCGAGAGAAAAATACAATCGCCGCCGCGCCTTGCGAGCGGCATCCGATATCCAGAGAACGCATGCCGTTAGCGACCGTACCGATCCCGCCTTCCCCCGATTTCTGGCAGCAGGCCGTGCGGCTGTTGCTCAGGGAGGGCCAGCCGCTGGGCGACGCCCTGGCGGCGCAGGACGGCGGCGCGCTCGATTTTTCCGGCTGCCAGCTGCTGGTGCCGGCTTTTTCCCATGCGCAGAACTTCAAGGCCGCGCTGACGCGCGAGCTGCGCCGCCCTTATCTTGCGCCCCGCATCAACACGCCCTCCGGCCTATTGGCCATGCAACCGCCGGGCGAGCAGCCTGCGCCGCCCGAGAGCGAGCGCCTGATGCAGCTGTACGCGCAGTTGCGCGAGCACGGCTGGCTCAAGAAAATGTTTTCCGCGCGCCGCAACGCCGACCTGCTGCCGCTGGCGCATACGCTCCTGACGCTGTCTGACGAGCTGACCATGGCGCTGCTGCCCGAGATCCGCACCGGCGCCGAGCCCGGCGAGCGCTGGCGCCAGGCGCTGGCGCAACTGCTGGAGCCGCTGGCGCCGTCGGCGCACGGCATGCTGTCCGACGAGGCGCAACTGGTGTGGCAGGTGTGGAAGGGGCAGCTCGACGCCAGCGACCGCATTGCCCAGCGTTTCGAGGCCATGCTGGAACTGGCCGGGTGCGCAGCCATGCCGCTGATCTGGATCAGCCCCACCGCGCCTGAGCCGCTGGACGCCGCCTTCCTGGCGGCCTGGGCCGAGCGCCAGCCGGTGCGCGTGCTGATGCTCGACTGGAGCCGCGCGGCGCTGGCGCCCCTGCATCCGCTCTACCTGGGCGCCTGGAACGAGCTGGCGCTGGACGAAGAAGGCCCGCCGCCGGCCTTGCCCGATACCGTCGCCGGGAACGTCGCGGCGCCTCCCGCCTTGCCGGCATTGTGCCCGGCGGGAGACCTGGAAAGCGCCGCCGTGCAGGGCGCCCAGGTGGTGTTGCGCTGGCTGCAGCAAGGCAAGGACGAGATCGCCGTGGTGGCGCAGGACCGCGTCACCGCGCGCCGCCTGCGCGCCCTGCTGGAGCGCGCCCAGGTGGCGGTGGCCGACGAGACCGGCTGGAAGCTCTCCACCACGCGCGCCGCCGCGGCGCTGGCGGCCTGGAACGAGCTGGTGTCCTCGCGCGGCGAGACCGGCGCCTTGCTGGACTTGCTGAAGTCGCCGTTCGCCTTCGCCGGCGACCAGGGCAAGGCCGACCGCGTGATGCGCATCGAGGCGCGCCTGCGCCGCGCCAACATCGCCGGCGACTGGGGCCCGTTGCAGAACGCCTTTGCCGAGGCCGCCGACCCGGGCGACCTCGGCTGGATTGCCGCGCTGGCCCGTCAGGCCGCGCAATTCACCGGGCGCAAGACGCTGGCGGCCTGGTGCCGCGCCGAGCGCGCGATGTTCGCGGCGCTGGACATGGAGGCGGCATTGCGGGCCGACGTCGCCGGCGCGCAATGCCTGCTGCTGCTCGATGAGATCGCCGCCGAGCAGGACGGCGGACTGGCGGACGAATTCTCTTTCCCCGAATGGCGCGCGCTGCTCAACCTGCGCCTGGACGCCACTTCCTATATGCCGCCCATCAGCGACCGGCGCGTCGTCATGCTGCCGCTCAACGGTGCGCGCATGCGGCGCTTCGACGCGGTGCTGGTGATCGGCGCCGACGCCGCCCACCTGCCATCGCCGCCGCAGGAGACGCTGTTCTTCTCCAACGCCGTGCGGCGCGAGCTGGGCCTGGCCACGCGCGCCACTCGCCAGCGCCAGCAACTGCGCGACCTGGCCGAACTGCTGTGCGTGAACGACGAGGTCGTGCTGTGCTGGCAGACGCTGCAGGACGGCGAGCCCAATCCGGTCAGCCCCTGGCTGCAGCGCCTGGAGCTGAAGCTGGCGCAGGACGGCTTGCCGCCGCTGCGCGAAATCCGCTTGCCGCCGCCGCCCAGGATGCTGCAGGCGCAGCCCTCGGCGATGCCGGCGCCGGCCGCGCCGACGCTGCTGCCGGAGAGGTTGTCGTCGAGCTCCTTCGGCAGTTTCCTGGCCTGCCCGTATCAGTTCTTCGCCCAGCGCATGCTGCGCGTGGCGGTGATGGACGAGCTCTCCGACATGCCCGAGAAGCGCGACTACGGCAGCTGGCTGCACGAGATCCTGACGCGCTACCACGAGCATGCGCGCGACCAGGCTACGCCGCAGGCCGCGCGCCGCGCGCTGCTGGAGACGATCTCGGCCGAGGTGTTCAATCGCGAGATGAACCAGCACCCCGCCGCGCTGGCGTTCTACGCGCGCTGGCAGAAGGTGATGCCGGCCTACCTGCTGTGGGCCAATGAGCGCGAGGCGCAGGGCTGGCATTTCGAGTTCGGGGAGGAGGCGGGTTCGCACATGCTGGCGTGGGACGGCGGCGCCATCGAACTGTACGGCCGCCTCGACCGCGTCGACCGCAACGACGCCGGCGAGCGCGCGCTGCTGGACTACAAGACGCGCGCGCTGGCCAGCCTGAAACAAAAGGTCCGCGACGAGGATGATCACCAGCTGGCCTTCTATGGCCTGCTGGACGACGGCCGGCTCGACGCCGCGCACTACGTGGCGCTGGAGCTGGGCGCCGACAGGAAGACCGGCGACGCCCCCGCCCCCGATTTCGCACACAGGCAACAAATGCTCAAGCAACAGATCTCCACTACCATGCACGCCGTGGCGCAGGGCGCGGCCTTGCCCGCCAACGGCATCGAATCGGTATGCCAGTACTGCGATATGCGCGGCCTGTGTCGCAAGGGAGCGTGGCTGTGAGCGAGAAGATCCAGCCCGCCGCCTACGAGGTCGACGGCGTGCCGGTCGAGGCGGCGGTGTTTACGCGCGCGGCCTGCGATCCGCGCCACTCGGTGGTGGTCGAAGCCTGCGCCGGCAGCGGCAAGACCTGGCTGCTGGTGGCACGCATGCTGCGCCTGCTGCTGGCCGGCGCCCAGGCCAGCGAACTGCTGGCGATCACCTTCACCCGCAAGGCGGCGCAGGAAATGCGCGAGCGCCTGATGGAGCTGCTGCATGAACTGGCGCTGGCCGATGACGACGGCGCCGCGGCGCTGCTGCGCGAACGCGGCGTGGCCGAGCCCGATCTGGAACGCCTGATGCCGGCCGCGCGCGGCTTGTACGAGCGCATCCTGTCGTCCGAGCAGAGCCTGGCGATCGACACCTTCCACAGCTGGTTCGCACGCCTGCTGCAGATTGCGCCGCTGGCCGCCGGCGTGCCGCACGGCTATGCGCTGACCGAGAAGAACGGCGAGCTGCTGGACGAAGCCTATCGGCGCTTCATGCAGCACCTGCGCGCACCCAAGGGGGAGAAGCCGAAGGCGGCGCTGCTGGAACTCTATGAGCTGGTCGGCGACTTCAATGCGCGCAACCTGCTCGATGCCTTCATCGACAAGCGCGCGGAGTGGTGGGCTTCGACCCGCGATGACGGCGACGACGCCGACGACGTCGAGCAGCCCACGCCGCTGCTGTGGCTGGAAAAACTATGCGGCGACGACGCCCGCCTGGACGCGCGGCTCTCGCTGTGGGACGAGCCCGCGCTGTGCGGGCGCATCTCGCAGCTGGCGGTGCTGCTGGGGCAGGGCGGCGCGGCCAACAAGGCGCGCGCCATGGCGATCGAGAGCGCGCTCTCGGCCGGCGCCGCGCTGGAAAACTTCGATGCGCTGCATGCGCAGTTCTTCGACGACAAGGACAAGGCGCGCAAGAACGGTAAGGTCAAGTCGCTGCTGGCCGCGCTGCAGAAGCATTTCGACTCTGCCGGCGAAGAGGCGGCGCTGCAATGCTTCGAGGAGGAGTTCAACGCCGTCGGCGAGGCGCTCAGGAGGCTGCAACTGCGCAGCAAGGAAAAGCTGGTGATGCAGCTGAACCGCGCGCTGTTTCGCGCCGGCCGCGCCTACCTGGATTTCTACCAGGAAGTGAAATCCGAGCAGCGCGTGTTCGACTTCGCCGACCTCGAGTGGCAGGCCTACCGCCTGTTGAACGACGAGGCCAGCGCCGCCTACCTGCAAACACGCCTGGACTCGCGCTACAAGCACATCCTGCTGGACGAGTTCCAGGACACCAACCCGCTGCAGTGGAGCATCGTGCGCTCCTGGCTGCGCGCCTACGGCGACGACGCCGCGCAGCCCACGGTGTTCGTGGTGGGCGACCCGAAGCAATCGATCTACCGCTTCCGCCGCGCCGAGCCGCGCGTGTTCATGGCCGCGCGCGACATGCTGCGCGCGCAGGGCGCGGCCGTGCTGCGCGCCAACCAGACGCGCCGCAACGCCAGCGCCGTGGTCGAGGTGCTGAACCGCTCCTTCGTCAAGGGCGGCAACGCGCTGTTCGCACCGCAGACCACGCTGGGCATGCAGGGCGGCGAAGTCTGGCGGCTGCCGCTGGCCAAGGTGGCCGAGCCCGAGCCGGAGGATGAAGCGCAAGAGGCGGCGGGGGCGGAGTCGGAGCCGGTGATAGCCTGGCGCAACCCGCTGACCACGCCGCGCGCGGAGGAAGAAGACGCGCGCCGCAGGCTGGAAGGCGAGGCGCTGGCCCAGGCGCTGCTCAAGGCCGGCCGCGAGCTGCAGGTGGCCGACGGCCGGGGCGCGCGCGCCATGCGCTGGAGCGACGTCATGCTGCTGGTCAGGAAGCGTACCCACCTGGCCGCCTACGAGAGCGCGCTGCGCGCGGCCGGCATTCCCTTCGTCTCCGACAAGCGCGGCGGCCTGCTGGAGTCGCTGGAGATCGCCGACCTGATCGCGCTGCTGACCTTCCTGATCACCCCCAACGACACCCGCGCGCTGGCGCATGTATTGAAGAGTCCGATCATCGGCGCCTCCGACGATGACCTGATCCAGATCGCGCGGCGCGAGGGAGAGGGCGCCGGCCACTGGTGGTGGCGCATGCAGGCGATGCAGCGCGAAGGCGCGGCGTCGGCTGCGATCGTGCGCGCGGTGCAGCTGCTGGAGCGCTGGCTGCAGGCCGCGCCGCACCTGCCCGTACACGACCTGCTGGACCGCATATTGCACCAGGGCGAGCTGGTGGTGCGCTACGCGCAGAACGCCTCGCCGCTCACGCGCAGCCAGGCGCTGGGCAACATCGCCGCCTTCGTCGAGCTGTCGCTGAACATGGATGCAGGCCGCTATCCCAGCCTGCCCAAATTCATCGACGCCTTGCGCATCCTGCAGCGCAGCGCCGGCGGCGACGCGCCCGACGAGGCCAGCGTGGACGCCGCCGCCGATGCGGTGCGCATCCTGACCGTGCACAGCGCCAAGGGGCTGGAGGCGCCGGTGGTGGCGATCCTCGACGCCAACCACAGCGACTCGGTGGACGATAACGTCGGCGTGCTGTGCGAGTGGCCGCAGGACCAGGATGCGCCCACGCATTTCTCCGCCTTCGGCCGCCGCAGCGAGCGCGGCCAGGCGCGCGCCTTCCTGTTCGACGCCGAGGAGCGCTTCCGCCAGCAGGAAGACTGGAACCTGCTGTACGTTGCGCTCACGCGCGCCAAGCAATTGCTGCTGGTGTCCGGCGTGGCCGGCACCCGCGGCGCCGGCGAGGGCGGCGTGCAGGAGGGCAGCTGGTACCAGCGCCTGTTCGCAGCCGATGCGCCGGTGCGCGAGATCGATGCCGAGGCGGTCGCAGGTGCGGACGCGGCGGCGCCGGAGCAGGCCTTCGCGCTGCCCCTGTTCGAGCCGCGCCCGATGCCGCCCTCGCTGTTCGGGATGGCGGGCGAAGCGGCCGACGATGCGCCCATCGCGATCGCCGCGGACGGCACGCTGGCCGCCGATGCGGGCAGCGCGGCCATCGACGAGGGCGTGGCGCTGCATGCCTTGCTGGAGCGCCTGACCCATACGCCGCAATGGCCGCCGCGGCTGCCCGCGGCGCCGGCATTGGCGCGCTGGCTGGGCATTTCGGCGGAGCTGGCGCAGACCGTGCGCGCGCAGGCGCGCCGGGTGCTGGAGCGGCCCGAGCTGGAGCGCTTCTTCAATCCCGCGCTGCACCGCTGGGCGCGCAACGAGATGGAGATCGTCTCGCCGTCCGGCGTGCTGCGTTGCGACCGCGTGGTGATGTTCGACGACGAGGCCTGGATCCTCGACTACAAGCGGCGCCTGCTCGACAGCGAACGCGCCGATTACGCCGCGCAGCTGGAACGCTATCGCGAGGCGTTGTTGTCGGTCTTTTCTGACAAGCGAATCAGGTCTGCACTGATTACCGCCGACGGCGCGCTGACTGAACATTGAGGCACCAAAAACTCTTGAACCCGGACTCAATGCGCTGCGGATAAATTCCCAAATCGAAAAACACCAAAGCAAGGAAAGCAATTATTCCGTTGTAATATAAAAAAGATCATCGCGACGAGCAGCATCATCGGTCAGCCATCATCGGACTGCACCGCCATCATCGGGCAAGCATCCATCGACATGTCGAACGGCTTACCGGCGCTCACGCGATCCGCGCAGTGCAGGCAGCGGCTTGTCCGCCGCGGCGCGCGGTTTCAACAATCCGATTCTTTGTTCAGGAGGAGATATGGAGTGGGCTCTTCCGTCGTTCACCCTCGCACAGACGCTGCAATGGAATGCCCTGCTGGTATTCGGCGGACTGCTGCTGTTCGGGCTGATCGCGGGTTACATCGTTTCCAAGTCGCCCTGGGTGCCGCGCATCACGGGTTATCTGCTGGTCGGCTTCGTGCTTGGCGCCGGCGGCCTCAACCTGCTTTCGGGCGAGGTGCTCAAGGTCACCAACGTGTTTGCCGACATCGCCGTGGCGCTGGTGGTCTACCAGCTCGGGCGCTATGTCGACATCGGCTGGCTGCGCCGCGAGAAGTGGCTGCTGATCACCGTGGGCACGTCGGCGGTGTTGTGCTTTGCCTTCGTCAGCATCGCCCTGAGCTGGTTCGGATCCGACAATGTCATGGCGCTCCTGGGCGGCGTGATGGCGATCGCCACGGCGCCAGCCGTGGTGCTGGTGGTGTTGCGCGACCTCAAGGCCGAAGGCCAGGTCACGCGGCGGCTGGCTGCCATGACGGCGCTCAACAACTTCGTCGCCGTGCTGGCCGCCTACGCGCTGCTGCCGGTGATCGCGCATGAGGCCGGCACGCCGGTCTCGACGCTGATCCAGCACACCCTGTATTCGCTGTTCGGCTCGGCCATCCTGGCCTACCTCACTTATTGGCTGATGATGCCGCTGGCGCGCCTCCTGGGCCGCGAAGGCAGCTCGCAGTTCGTGCTGGTGATCTCGGTGATCGCGCTGGCCATCGGCGTGGCGCACGCGCTGCACCTGCCGGTGATGCTGACCATGCTGATCTTCGCCATCCTGTCGAAGAACCTGGATCGCCAGTTCGACCTGATGGAGCTCGAATTCGGCGTCGCCAACGAGCTGTTCATCGTGATGCTGTTCGTCACCGTGGGCGCGTCGATGCGCCTGTCGGACCTGACCGTGCTTGGCTTCTCGGTGCTGATCCTGGTGGCCGCGCGCTTCCTGGCCATGGGCATCGGTGTGTTCCTGTTCGCGCGTTTTGCGCGCATGAACTGGCGCCAGGCCGGACTGCTGACATTGGGAACCCTGCCCATGACCGAGGTCGGGGTGGGGCTGATGCAAACGGTGTCGTCGCTGTACCCGCACACCACCGCCAACGTGCTGCCGTTGCTGGCAGGCGCCATGGTGGTGCTGGAGTTCATGGGACCGGTGGCGACCCAGTTTGCGCTGATCAAATCCGGAGAGAGTGGACGCGAATGAATACCGAGACACTGATCCAAGAGCCTCAACACGAGGCCGCGCCCGGCGCGCATGTGGCCGGCCTGCAGACCAGCGCCGGCATCCTGCCCTTCAGCTCGTCGACGCCTTTCACCATGGGCATCGAGCTGGAACTGCAGCTGGTCAACCGCCGCAACTACAACCTGGCCAGCGACGCGGTCGACCTGTTGAACTGGATCGAGCCGCGCGATCTGCAAAAGCAGATCAAGCTGGAAATGACGCAGGGCATGATCGAGCTCAACTCCGGCATCCACACCCGCGTGGACGACCTGATCGAGGAGTTGAAGGGCTTGCGCGCCGCGCTCAACAACGGCGCGCGCTACCTCAACATCGACGTCTCCGGCGGCGGCGCGCACCCGTTCCAGCACTGGAACGAGCAGCGCATCACGCCCAGCGAGCGCTTCCATTACCTGCACGAGAAGTACGGTTACCTGGCCAAGACCTTCACCGTGTTCGGCCAGCACATCCACATCGGCGTGCCCAACGGCGACGATGCGCTCTACCTGACGCACGCCTTCTCGCGCTACGTGCCGCACTTCATCGCACTGTCGGCCGCCTCGCCGTTCTACCAGGGCGCCGACACCAAGTTCGATTCCTCGCGCAGCAACGTGGTGCGCGCCTTCCCGCTGTCGGGCACGGCGCCGGTGCATACCCGCTGGGCGGAGTTCGAGACTTATTACGACGAGCTGATCCAGATGGGCATCGTCGCCAGCATGAAGGACTTCTACTGGGACATCCGCCCCAAGCCGGAGTACGGCACCGTGGAGATCCGCGTCTGCGACACCCCGCTGACCATCGAGCACGCCGCGCACCTGGGCGCCTATGCGCAGCTGCTGGCGCGCTGGGTGCTGACCGAGCGTCCCTTCGTGGTCGGCGACGATTTCTACCTGCTCTACCAGTACAACCGCTTCGAGGCCAGCCGCTTCGGCCTGAACGGGATGCTGGCGCTGCACGGCGCCACGCCCTCGGAGTCGCGCAAGCTGCCGATCTTCGAGCACCTGCTGCAGCAGCTGCAGGTGCTGGAGCCCTACGTGCAGAACGAGGCCGAGCAGCAGACCGTGCAGCGCCTGCGCCGCATCGCGCATGATCGCCTGTCCGACGCCGGCTGGCTGCGCCAGATGTTCGCGCAGCGCGGATCGCTCAACGACATGATGCGCCTGTCGTCGGAGCTGTGGATGGGCGAGGCGCCGCCGCCGTATTTCCAGTGAGCCGTTTCCAGTAGCCGCGGCGTCCCGGGCGATTGCAGAGCGCAAGGGACGGCAAGGCGAACGAGGGCAGGGGGCCAGCATCGCAAGATGCCGGCCCCTTGTCTTTGGGGCGCCGGATCGCGGACAATCACGGTTTCGAATCGAACTCGGGCAGCATCCGAGATGCATGCCGGAGGATCCATGCGCAGCAACCAGCAACAATTCGACGTCGCCGTGATCGGCGCGGGAGCAGCCGGCATGATGTGCGCGGCGGTGGCCGGCCAGCGCGGCCGCAGCGTGGTGCTGATCGACCATGCCGGCAAGCTGGCCGAGAAGATCCGCATCTCGGGAGGCGGGCGCTGCAACTTCACCAACATCGGCGCCGGCCCGCAGAACTACCTGTCGCAAAATCCCCATTTCTGCCGCAGTGCGCTGTCGCGCTACACGCCGCAGGATTTCCTGGCGCTGGTCAATCGCCATCGCATCGGTTTCCACGAGAAGCACAAGGGCCAGCTGTTCTGCGACGATTCGGCCGAGGACATCATCGCCATGCTCAAGGCCGAGTGCGACGCCGGGCAGGTGGCCTGGCGCATGCCGTGCAGCGTGGAAGGGATAGGCAAGAGCGGCGAGCTGTTTCGCATCGACACCGGCGCCGGCGAGATCCTCGCCTCCAGCGTGGTGATCGCCACCGGCGGCTTGTCCATCCCCAAGATCGGCGCCACCGATTTCGCCTACCGCATCGCGCGCCAGTTCGACCTCAAGCTGGTAGAGACGCGCCCCGGCCTGGTGCCGCTGACCTTCGACGGCAGGCATTGGGAGCCGTTCGCCGAGATGGCCGGCCTGGCGCTGCAGGTGGAAGTGGAAACCGGGCAGAAGAAGGAGCGCGGCCATTTCCTGGAGGATCTGCTGTTTACCCATCGCGGTCTCTCCGGTCCGGCGATCCTGCAGATTTCCAGCTATTGGAAGTTGAGCACGCCGCTGACCCTGAACCTGCTGCCGGAGCTGGACGTGGCCGAAACCCTGATCGCCGGCAAGGGCGCGCTGAAGAAGAATCTCGGCAACCTGCTGGCGCAATGGCTGCCCGGTCGCCTGGCCGAGGGCTGGCTTAAGGTCAACGGCTTCGACGCCGGCGCTCGCTTGGCCGACATGCCCGACAAGTCCCTGCGCCGGCTGGGCGACTCGCTCAACCGCTGGGTGATCCTGCCCAGCGGCTCGGAGGGCTACCGCAAAGCCGAAGTGACGCTGGGCGGCGTGGATACGCGCGAGCTGTCGCAGCAGAGCATGATGGCCGACAAGGTGCCGGGCCTGCACTTCATCGGCGAGGCGGTCGACGTCACCGGCTGGCTGGGCGGCTACAATTTCCAGTGGGCCTGGGCCTCGGGCATGGCGGCGGGATTGTCGGCCTGACAAGAATGGGCGCAGCAGTTCATGGACTGCCTCAGCTTGACCTCGCTAAGCGATTGATTTTTATCCGGATTTTCGGCTTCAGGTGGAAAAAATGCCACGTTTGGCCTTCCAATCGGGGTTTCAGTCTGTTAGAATCGCTTTCTTTGCTAATCCAGCCTAACCTTTTTGGTTTGAATTAAATGACCACCATTCGTGTAAAAGAAAACGAGCCGTTCGAAGTCGCAATGCGCCGCTTCAAGCGCACCATTGAAAAGACTGGTCTGCTGACCGAACTGCGCGCACGCGAGTTTTACGAAAAGCCGACCGCTGAGCGCAAGCGCAAGCTGGCCGCCGCTGTGAAGCGCCACTACAAGCGCATCCGCAGCCAGCAACTGCCGAAAAAGCTGTACTAAGAATTCCTCGCCGCGCATTCGCGCGGCTGATGTGCAAACCCGCTCCGGTGTTGGTCCGCAGCGGGTTTTCGCATTTTTCGCCGAAATCGTTTTTGCGCCGGCCCAGCCCCGTGCCTGGTTTTTCCGGGCGGCGGCCGCATATCGGATGCAACGGGGCGCGATCCGGCCTGCGGCACTGGCGATAAGCGCATCCATGGTCTACGATCTTAATGGTCGGCAACACTGCGCATCACCGGTATCCTTGCGCCCTTGCCCGCCGCCCGGCTGCGGCAACGGCAGCGACAAGACACATCTACCTCATCTTCGGAGCATCTAATGGGTTTGAAAGAGCAAATCACGGAAGACATGAAGGCCGCCATGCGCGCCAAGGAAATGGGCAAGCTGGGCACCATCCGTTTGCTGACGGCGGCGATGAAGCAGAAGGAAGTCGATGAGCGCATCGAGCTGACCGATGCGCACGTGCTGGCCATCATCGACAAGATGGTCAAGCAGCGCAAGGATTCCATCTCCCAGTTCGAAGCCGGCGGTCGCCAGGATCTGGCCGACATCGAGAAGGCCGAGCTGCTGGTGCTGGAAACCTACATGCCCGCCGCGCTCTCCGAAGGCGAGATCAAGGCCGAGGTGCAGGCCGCCGTGGCCGCCACCGGCGCCGCCGGCCCGCAGGACATGGGCAAGGTGATGGGCGTGCTCAAGCCCAAGCTGGCCGGCCGCGCCGACATGACGGCGGTGTCCGCGCTGGTCAAGGCCGCGCTGGCGCCCTGAGCGCAACCCTTATGCTGATTCGCGCCTGAGCGCTCCGCCAAGGTGATCCCACAGTCGTTCATCCAGGACTTGCTGAACCGCGTCGACATCGTCGACGTGGTGGGACGCTTCGTGCAACTGAAGAAGGGCGGCGCCAATTTCATGGGCCTGTGCCCCTTCCACAACGAGAAATCCCCCAGCTTCACCGTCAGCCCGACCAAGCAGTTCTACCACTGCTTCGGCTGCGGCGCGCACGGCACCGCGATCAGCTTCCTGATCGAGTATTCGGGCATGGGTTTCGTGGATGCGGTCAAGGACCTGGCCCAGGGCGCGGGCATGGTGGTGCCGGAGCGCGAGGACAACATTCCCCTGGCGCAGCGCCAGGAAAAGCAGGCCAAGAGCATGGCGCTGTCCGACGTCATGTCGCGCGCCAACGATTTTTACCGGGCCCAGCTGCGCAGCGCCCAGCCGGCCATCGGCTACCTTAAGGGGCGCGGCCTGACCGGCGAGATCGCGGCGCGTTTCGGATTGGGCTATTCGCCCGACGAATGGGACAGCCTGCGCCAGGTCTTTCCCGAATACGAAAACGAGGCCCTGGTCGAATCCGGCCTGGTGATCGACAAGAGCGAAGAAGAGAGCGGCGGCGGCCGCCGCAAGCGCTACGACCGCTTCCGCGGCCGCGTGATGTTCCCCATCCGCAATACCAAGGGTCAGGTGATCGGCTTCGGCGGCCGCGTGATGGATGGCGGCGAGCCCAAGTACCTGAACTCACCGGAAACGCCGCTGTTCCAGAAGGGCAGCGAACTGTACGGCCTGTTCGAGGCGCGCCAGGCGATCCGCGAGGCCGGCTACGCGCTGGTGACCGAAGGCTACATGGACGTGGTGGCGCTGGCGCAGCTGGGCTTCCCGCAGGCGGTGGCGACGCTGGGCACGGCCTGCACCCCGGTGCACGTGCAAAAGCTGCTGCGCCAGACCGACCAGGTGATCTTCAGCTTCGACGGCGACAATGCCGGCCGGCGCGCCGCGCGCCGCGCGCTGGAGGCCTGCCTGCCGCACGCCTCGGACAACAAGACCATCAAGTTCTTGTTCCTGCCCAAGGAGCACGACCCCGACAGCTACGTGCGCGAGATGGGCGCGCCGGCCTTCGAGGAGCAGATCCGCGAAGCCTTGCCGCTGTCGCAGTTCCTGCTGCGCGAGATCATCGGCGAGAACGACATGCGCACGCCGGAAGGCCGCGCGCACGCGCAGTTTGCCGCCAAGCCCATGCTGCAGGCCTTGCCGGCCTCGGCGCTGCGGCTGCAGATCGTGCGCAGCGTGGCCCAGGCGACGCAGTCAACCCCGGCCGAGATTGAAGCATTATTCGAACTGGAAAAGCCGGTGGCGCGCGTCAAGGCGCCGCCGCCGCGGGCCAAGCGCACCGCGCCGGCCGGCCTGGAGCGCCAGATCATGCGCCTCCTGGTGGCGCACCCGCAGCTGGCCGTCGAGCTCGACGACGAGGCGCTGCAGGCAGTGGCCAGCATCGCGCCCGATCGCGCCGAGATGCTGGGCCACCTGGTCGGCGTGGCGCAGGGCATGGGCGAGCACGCCAATTTCGCCAGCCTGGTCGAGCACCTGCGCGAGGCCGGCCCCGAGTTCGATTCGATGATCGCCGAGATCGCCTCCGAGACCGAGTCCGAATTCGAC
Source organism: Herbaspirillum sp. WKF16 (assembly GCF_028993615.1). Lineage (NCBI taxonomy): Bacteria > Pseudomonadati > Pseudomonadota > Betaproteobacteria > Burkholderiales > Oxalobacteraceae > Herbaspirillum > Herbaspirillum sp. WKF16. The sequence goes on from NZ_CP118632.1 coordinate 892,625, forward strand.
GCCGTGCGCGCCGAGATGATCGGCGCCATACGGCAGAGCAAGATCCGCGCGATCGAGGAAGAGATGCAGGCGCTGGTGGCGTCCAACCTGCGCAGCGAGGAAGAGCGCAACCGCTACCGGGAGCTGATGCAGGCCAAGGAAGACCTGAAGCGCCAGGGTGCCGCCGCGGTGGCGGGCTGAACCAGGCGGCGTCGCCGGACGGCGCCGTGGGAAGAAGGGCAAGAGCAAGGGCGGGAGGGAAGGCGCGATTTCATGCGGCAGGCGTCTTGCTCCCGGGAATGTGCAAGCAAGGCGGAAAGAACGGTAAGGCGATGCAAATTGCCGTGATTTACGTACCCGATCAGCGTCGTTCACGGCTTGATCGGGAAGAAAAGAGCCCCATCTGTGCTATACTGTAAGGCTTTAGTTCCGCCGGATGGCCTTTGCATTTTCAACCTGGCGGCCCCAAGCGTCCAGGCTCGGATGAGTATCTTTGCTCCGGGTCTGCGATGCCGGCATGCGGCGCAACCGCAGGCTGGACAAGGAATGGCGAAACTGCCCGCTATCCGCGATCGAAGGGCGTAAAGGCAAAAAGGAACGTTGCGCGTGCAGCCGGAGTCTACCGGGTAACCGGTACCGGAGTTGCATCATTAGCATGACTTGATTGGCGCAATGAGTGAAATCTCAATTGGCAGTTGATTCTATGGCAAATGCAATGAAGAAACCCGCAAAAACTCCAGCAGCGCCCGCAAAGAGCACGAGCAGCACGAAGGCTGCAACGGCGGTAAAATCCACCGCTGTCGCAAAGCCGTCCAAGGCGGTCGTCGCCAAGCCCGCAGCCAAGCCGGCCGCACCCGCGGCCAAGGCCGTGAAACCGGCGGCCAGGACTGCGACGGCGGCAACGCCAAAGAATGCGGTAGCCAAGGCGGCTCCCGTCAAGCCGGCCCGCGCCGCAGCGCCCAGCGCGACTGCAACGCCAGCCAAAAAGTTACCTCAAGCCGCCGAAAAAGCGGTTTCTGTGAAATCGAAGACTTCCGTGACCACCAAGAAACCAGAAACCAAGACCGCCAAGACGACCAAAGCTGAAAACGTCGAGGGCAAGGACGTCAGCTCAACCGCGTCGTCGAGCGTAAGCCAAACCACAGATGCCGCTGCCCTGGCAGCCATCGACACGTCCGGCTATGTGCTGCCGTCGGTCAAGGTGCCCGGCCGTCGCGGCCGCAAGCCCAAGGAATTCCAGCCGGAGAGCGACGAAGTCGCCGCTCTCAACGCCGTCGAGCGCGCCGAACTGAAGGCCGTCGACAAGGCCAAGGCCAAGGACCGCAAGGCCAAGGAAAAGGCCCTGCTGAAGGACGCCTTCTCGTCCGACACCGAAGCCAGCGAAGAAGAACTCGAACGCCGCCGCCAGAAGCTCAAGACCCTGATCAAGCTGGGCAAGGAGCGCGGCTTCCTGACCTTCTCCGAAATCAACGACCACCTGCCCGAGAATATCGTCGATCCGGAAGCGATCGAAGGCATCATCGGCACCTTCAGCGACATGGGCATCTCGGTCTACGAGCACGCCCCTGACGCCGAAACCCTGCTGCTGTCGGACAACGTGGCCAACGTGGCCAGCGACGACGACGCCGAAGCCGCGGCCGAAGCCGCGCTGTCGACCGTCGATTCCGACTTCGGCCGTACCACCGACCCGGTGCGCATGTACATGCGCGAAATGGGTTCGGTCGAACTGCTGACCCGCGAAGGCGAAATCGAAATCGCCAAGCGCATCGAAGACGGCCTGAAGGACATGATCCAGGCCATCTCCGCCTGCCCGACCACGATCGCCGAGATCCTGGTGGCGGCCGACCGCATCGCCAAGGATGAGATCAAGGTCGACGAGATCGTCGACGGCCTGGTCGACCCCAACGAAACCGAACAGCAGGTCGAGGCCGCTTCCGATTCCGACGAATCCGACGAGGACGAGGAAGAAGAAGAGGACGAGGAAGAAGAAGAGGAAGGCGAGAACAGCGGTTCCGGCGCCGCCGGCTTCTCGGCCGAGCAGCTCGAACAGCTGAAGCGCGACGCGCTGGGCAAGTTCGGCGTCATCGCCACCCAGTTCGAGAACATGCGCAAGGCCTTCGAGAAGGAAGGCTACGACTCCAAGCCCTACGTCAAGGCGCAGGAGATCATCTCCAATGAACTGCTGGGCATCCGCTTCACCGCCAAGGTCGTCGAGAAGCTGTGCGACACCCTGCGCGCGCAGGTGGAAGAAGTGCGCAGCGTCGAGCGCCAGATCCTGGACGTGGCCGTCAACAAGTGCAACATGCCGCGCTCGCACTTCATCAAGGTCTTCCCCGGCAATGAAGTGAACCTGGACTGGGTCGACGGCGAAGTCGCCGCCAACCACGACTACAGCACCGTGCTGAGCCGCAACGTGCCGGCCATCAAGGAGCTGCAGCAAAAGCTGATCGACCTGCAAGCGCGCGTCGTGCTGCCGCTGCAAGACCTGCGCGCCATCAACAAGAAGATGGGCGCCGGCGAGAAGAAGGCGCGCATGGCCAAGCGTGAAATGACCGAGGCCAACCTGCGCCTGGTGATCTCGATCGCCAAGAAGTACACCAACCGCGGTCTGCAGTTCCTGGACCTGATCCAGGAAGGCAACATCGGCCTGATGAAGGCGGTGGACAAGTTCGAATACCGTCGCGGCTACAAGTTCTCGACCTACGCGACATGGTGGATCCGCCAGGCCATCACCCGCTCCATCGCCGACCAGGCGCGCACCATCCGTATTCCGGTGCACATGATCGAAACGATCAACAAGATGAACCGCATCTCGCGCCAGATCCTGCAGGAAACCGGCGCCGAGCCGGATCCCGCGACCCTGGCGATCAAGATGGAAATGCCGGAAGACAAGATCCGCAAGATCATGAAGATCGCCAAGGAGCCGATCTCCATGGAAACGCCGATCGGCGACGACGACGATTCGCACCTGGGCGACTTCATCGAAGACAACAACACGCTGGCCCCGGCCGACGCGGCGTTGCACGCTTCGATGCGCGGCGTGGTCAAGGACATCCTTGACTCGCTGACCCCGCGCGAAGCGAAGGTCCTGCGCATGCGCTTCGGCATCGAAATGTCGACCGACCACACGCTGGAAGAAGTCGGCAAGCAGTTCGACGTCACCCGCGAGCGCATCCGCCAGATCGAAGCCAAGGCGCTGCGCAAGCTGCGCCACCCGTCGCGCTCCGACAAGCTGAAGAGCTTCCTGGAAGGGAATTGATTCAAAGGGTGTCAAGATCAGCCGGCGACGATGTTAAAATCGCCGGCTGATTTTTTGGCCCCCTAGCTCATGCTTGGTTAGAGCAGCGGACTCATAATCCGTTGGTGCCGTGTTCGACTCACGGGGGGGCCACCAGTATCTGAAAGGGATTCCGAGAAATCGGAGTCCCTTTTTCATTTGACGCTTAGGATAAGCGGCCGATCGCGATGCCTATCAGGCCTCGGTTCAGCGCCGATGCTGGAATGTTCTATTCGGATGCAGATGCCGCACTGGCTTGCAGCGCCATGCGCCGAACGTTCTGAGGCGGATAGCCATATATGCGAACAAACGCGCGGCGCATCCGCTCTGGATCGATGAAGCCCACATGTCGGGCAATCGCTTCTATTGGCTCCGCGCTTCTTTCGACCCTGGCCTTGGCCGTCTCAACGCGCAGACGCTCCACCGCTTTGGCGGGCGTCTCACCGGTTTCTGCCAGAAATGATCTGCCAAATTGACGTGGGCTGAGGCAGGCGACTGAGGCCAGGAGTTCAGTTGTCAGTGTCTCGTTCAAGTGCTCCCGCATGTAGGAGAGCACATGGCGAATGCGGTCCGATTCGGGTTCCATATCGGCTATCGCCGAGAACTGCGATTGATTGCCGGGACGCCGATGGTAGACCACCATCATCTTGGATACGAACTGCGCAACATCGCTTCCCAAGTCCTCCTGGATCATCGCCAAGGTCAAATCGATTCCTGCCGTAATGCCAGCGGAAGTCCAGATCCGGTTGTCCCTGGTGTAGATGCGATCACCTTCGACTTTGATCCTGGGAAATTGGCGCTGCAGCCGCATCGTGTATTTCCAGTGCGTTGTCGCGCTGCGGCCGTCCAGAAGACCCGTTTGCGCGAGCATGAACGCCCCGGTGCAGACACTGGCTATCCGGCTCGTCCCCCTCTCCAGTGCTTCATACAACTGCTCGGGTACGCGGGGGAGATCAAATGGGTCCATTGACACCTCACCGCCCGTGACAAAAACGGTGTGATAGGGCGCGGAGCGTATGCGCTGTGTATCCACCGCAAGTCCCGAGGAGCTGGCGACCATTCCTCCCTCAATGGATACCACATGGCAACGATATACCTCCCCGATGCCGCTTTTGGATGCGATCTCGAAGGCGGACAAGGGGCCGCTCAGATCCTGGATCTGGAATCCCGGAAAAACAAAGAATGCGATATCGCGTAGAGCGCTGTGCCGCCCTGCAGCCGATACCTGTGGTGTGGCGATAGTCATCACGGCAATGTGTCTGGCTTTCACCAGAGCGAGGCAATCGAAACATACATATTGCAGCAAAACGGAATGACGAGAATGTCGCGTATCCCTCAAAAACCGTCATTCTAAATAATTGCCGCCTGGTAAATAGGTGCGCCTAACTTGCGTCGGGGCGACGCGACGCCCAGGCGCGCCATGCGCGGCGGGAAATGAGGGAAGTACGTCCTTTGTGCATCCCCAACAGTTGGCGAGAATTCGACGGCTGCTTCAGCAATGGAATTTCCGATGCCATCTCATCCATCACAAGCTCACTCATTTTCTTTTGCAGGCTCTCAAGCCGATGCCTGACGCTTCTTGCGCAGCAGGCGTCCTTGGCAGCCGATTTCCCATTTCAAAGACCACGCATTCAATACTCCAATCATGGCCAAGTTCTCCCTATCAAAACCAAAGATAGCCGCCGCGGCGCTGGCTGTCTCTATCGTTGCCGGCGGCGCGCTGCTTGGTACCAACCGCAGCAACGCGACTGCGCCGTCATCGGCCGGCAATCTTCCGGAAGTCGACGTTGCCGTTGTCGAGGAAAGCACCGTCGTGGATTGGCAAAGCTACTCGGGCAGGCTTGCCGCCGTGGAAAAGGTCGACATCCGGCCGATGGTGTCGGGGCCCATTGTCTCGGTGAACATCCGCGATGGCGCCAGGGTGAAGAAGGGCGACGTGCTCTTTGTCATTGATCCGCGTCCTTATCGGGCGGAAGTCGCGCGCGCGGCGGGATTGCTGGCTGCGGCGCAATCACGCGTGGACTATACGCGCCGCGATTGGGAGCGAGCTCAACGGCTCATTGGAGAAAAGGCGATCGCCAGGCGCGACTACGACGAGAAGCAGAACGCGGAGCGCGAAGCCAGCGCGAACTTGCTGGTCGCTCATGCGGGCCTGGAAAGCGCCCAAATCAACCTGGACTACACAAAGGTGACGGCGCCTGTCGCCGGCCGGGTTTCGCGCGCGGAAATCACGGTCGGCAATATCGTGACGGCCGGCGCAAGCGCCATGCCGCTGACCAGCATCGTGTCCCAGACGCCGATCTATGGCGAGTTCGACGTCGATGAGCAAACCTATCTGCAGTACATCGGGCAAGTCAAGAATAGCCAAAAGCTGCCGGTGGAATTGGGACTCGCGAATGAGGACAGGTATTCGCGAGAAGGTGTGATCCAGTCTGTAGACAATCATCTCAATACCTCCTCCGGAACCATCCGCGTTCGCGCCCGTTTCGAGAACAATGATGGCGCCCTTGTTCCGGGGCTATACGGCCGATTCAGGGTAGGCGGCAGCGTTCCGCACCAGGCGCTCCTGATCGACGAAAAGTCGATCAATACCGATCAGGACAAGAAGTTTGTCCTGGTGCTCGACAAGAACGACCAGATCGAATACCGGGAAGTCAGGCTGGGCAGCCTGCACGGAGACCAGCGTGTTATCCGGGAAGGCTTGTCTGCCGGGGAACGGATAGTCGTGAGCGGGATGCAGCGCGTAAAGCCCGGAGACAAGGCGCGAGGCCGGATGGCGCCAAAGCAGGCGGCCGGGGCAAGAACGATCGGGCCTGAGGGCGGATGAGCCTTGGCTCCTCAATCAGAAACCGGATTGAACCAGAACATGAATGCGCGCGCCACAACGCCTAGAAAAGTCCCATGAACATATCTAAATTCTTTATTGACCGGCCCATCTTCGCCGGTGTCCTTTCCGTCCTGATCCTGCTGGCAGGCCTGATCGCTCTCTTCAAGCTCCCCATTTCCGAATACCCGGATGTGGTTCCTCCGTCTGTCATCGTGCATGCCCAATACCCAGGGGCCAATCCAAAGGTGATCGCAGAAGCCGTCGCGGCGCCGCTCGAGGAGCGGATCAATGGCGTGGAGAACATGCTCTACATGCAATCCCAGGCCAACAGCGAAGGCGACCTGACGCTGACGGTGACATTCCAGCTCGGCATGAATCCCGACCTGGCGACGCAACTGGTTCAAAACCGTGTGAATCAGGCGCTGCCGCGGTTGCCAGAAGATGTGCAGCGTTTGGGTGTGACGACCATCAAGAGTTCGCCCACGGTGACGCTGTTCATGCACCTCTATTCGACGAACAATCGATACGACATCGTTTACCTCAGAAACTACGCTCTTATCAATCTTCGAGATAAGTTGGCCCGCATCAAAGGGGTCGGCGACGTCCAGTTGTGGGGGAGCGGCGACTATGCAATGCGCGTGTGGCTGGATCCGCAGAAAGTCGCGCAGCGGAACTTGACCGCAGCGGAGGTGATTGCAGCAATCCGTGAGCAGAATGTCCAGGTTGCCGCCGGCGCTGTGGGGGCGTCACCGTCCGCGCCGGGCGTTCCCCTTGAACTGTCGATCAATGCGCGCGGCCGCCTGGAAACCGAGAAGGATTTTGGGGAAATCATCGTCAAGACGGAAGAAGGCGGCGCTGTCGTGCATTTGGCTGATGTGGCCCGAATCGAACTTGCGGCCGCAGAATACGGAAGGCGTTCCACGCTCGACAACAAGCCTGCCATTGCACTATCGATCAATGAAGCGCCAGGGGCAAATTCCTTGCAGATTTCGGAGGATGTCCATGCGGCGATGAGGGAGTTGAGCAAGGATTTTCCCCAAGGCGTGGAATTCCAGATTGCTTATGATCCGACACGATTTGTCCGGTCCAGCATCCGTGCCGTCATTCATACGCTGCTGGAAGCCATTGCACTGGTGGTCATTGTCGTTATTGTGTTCCTGCAAACCTGGCGCACGTCGATCATCCCGCTCATTGCCGTTCCGGTATCGATCGTCGGCACACTCTCGCTGCTGCATGTTTTCGGCTTCTCGATCAACGCGCTTTCGCTCTTCGGACTGGTGCTGGCAATCGGCATTGTCGTGGATGACGCCATCGTCGTGGTGGAAAACGTGGAGCGGAATATTGAGAACGGCATGAGTCCGAGAGAAGCGACATATCGGGCAATGCAGGAAGTCAGTGGTCCCATTATTGCAATTGCGCTGACCCTGGTCGCGGTCTTTGTGCCGCTGGCATTCATGACGGGGTTGACGGGACAATTCTATAAACAGTTTGCGATGACCATCGCCATTTCCACCGTTATTTCCGCCATCAATTCGCTGACGCTGTCGCCCGCGCTATCGGCGTTGCTGTTGCGAGGCCACGATGCTCCGGAGGACCAGCTGACGCGGATGATGAATCGTTACTTCGGTGCTTTCTTCCAGGCCTTTAACCGGATTTTCCATCGCGCCTCCGAACGCTACGCCGGCGGGGTGGCAGGAGTCATCAGGCACAAGGGCATGATGCTGGGCATATATGCCGTGCTGCTGGCACTGACCGTACTGATCGGAAAAGTCGTGCCAGGAGGATTCGTCCCGGCGCAGGACAAGGAATACATCATCACTTTCGCCAAACTGCCGGAAGGCGCCTCGCTGGACAGAACCGATGAAATTATTCGCCAGATGAGTGAAATCGTCATGAAAGAACCCGGCGCAGCCCATGCAGTCGCCTTCCCAGGCCTCTCCGTGAATGGCTTCACCAACAATTCGAGCAGCGGCATCGTCTTTGTTCCTTTGAAACCATTTGAAGAACGAGACGATAAATCGCTTACGGCGACAGCGATAGCCGCCTCCCTGAACAAGAAATTCAGCGCGATCAAAGGAGCCTTTATCGCCGTTTTTCCCCCGCCGCCGGTGCTGGGGATCGGGACGCTGGGCGGTTTCAAGATGCAATTGGAAGACCAGGGCGCGGTGGGATATGCCGCATTGAATAAGGCCAAGGAAGACTTCATCAAAAAGGCTGCTGCAACACCGGAATTGGGCCCTGTGTTCTCCAATTATCAGATCAATGTTCCACAGCTCAATGTCGATATCGATCGCGTCAAGGTCAAGCAATTGGGACTGTCGGTGACCGATGTATTCAATACGATGCAAGTCTATCTCGGCTCACTTTACGTCAACGATTTCAATCGGTTTGGACGGGTGTATCAAGTGCGCGCACAGGCCGATGCCCCCTATCGGCAGGATGCCGATAGTATCCTGCAGCTCAAGGCGCGCAACAGAAGCGGAGAGATGGTTCCGCTGTCATCTGTGGTCAAGGTCTCGCCGACCTATGGACCGACTACCGTGGTTCGCTACAACGGCTATACCGCCGCAGATATCAACGGGGGCCCAGCGCCGGGCGTGTCCTCAGATGCCGCTCAAGCAGCGGCGGAGCGGGTCGCCGCGGAAGTGCTGCCCAAAGGCGTGAAGTTCGAATGGACCGACCTGACCTATCAGAAAATCCTGGCTGGCAATTCGGGCCTGTGGATCTTTCCCATCAGCGTGTTGCTTGTGTTTCTTGCACTCGCGGCCCTGTATGAAAGCCTGACCTTGCCTCTGGCGGTGATTCTGATCGTTCCGATGAGCATTCTCTCAGCGCTTGCAGGGGTATGGCTGACGGGCGGCGACAATAATATCTTCACGCAAATCGGATTGATGGTGCTGGTGGGCCTTGCTTCCAAGAATGCGATTCTGATCGTCGAATTTGCCCGTGAGCTCGAACATGACGGCCGCACACCGATTCAAGCTGCGATCGAGGCAAGCCGGCTGCGTCTGAGGCCTATCCTGATGACATCACTGGCCTTCATCATGGGCGTTGTTCCGCTCGTCGTATCCAGCGGCGCAGGGGCTGAGATGCGGCAAGCGATGGGTATCGCCGTATTTTTCGGAATGCTGGGCGTGACGCTGTTCGGGCTGATGCTGACCCCGGTGTTCTACGTGGTATTGAGAACCTTGGCCGGCGGGAAAATCCATGTGGCCAATAAAGATGCGCCGCCAACGCATGAGGTTCCTGTGTTTGCAAGCAACGCAAAGGAGATGTGATGAATCATCAGCTTCACTCTTCGATGCGCGGGATTGCTGGTCTTAAGCGCATGCTCATCGCACTGCCTTTTCTTTCCACCCTGGCTGCCTGCTCCATGGAGCCTGTCTATGTGAGACCCGAAATACCTGCTCATGCCCTGTTCAAGGAGCTACCGCCATCGCGGGACAAGGACGCTTCAGGCAATTGGAAGATTGCGGAGCCGGCTGAAAGCGCTCATCGGGGCGCATGGTGGAAAGTCTTTGCGGACCCAGCATTGGATGCCCTGGAACAGGAGGCCATGGACGCCAATCAGAACCTGAAAGCCGCCGCCGCACGTATCCTGCAATCCAGGGCGCTGACGCAGGCTGCCAGTGCGGAACGACTTCCTTCATTGGCTGCCGGCGCCGGGGCGACCAGGCAACGGGTGTCTCCCGCATCGCAGTCTTTGCCCAATGATGCGGAAATCCAACCTCAGACCTTGTGGCGCGCTCAGGCGACTGCCTCGTATGAGCTCGACTTGTTTGGGCGCGCTTCAGCAAATGTCCACGCTGCCGCGGCTGACCAGGAACAAAGCGATGCCCTGTTCAGATCGCTCCAGCTGGCTTTGCAAGCCGACGTCGCGCAACATTATTTCCGGCTTCGCGCGTTGGACAGGCAATCGGTTCTCTACCGTCAGACGGTCATGTTGCGGGAAGACACTTTGCGTCTTGTCGAGCATAGGTTCAATGAAGGGGAAATTGATGAATTCGACGTGTCCAGGGCGCGCAACGAGGCTGCCTCGGCGCGCGCCGGCGCAGTGGGGATTGCCCGCCAGCGGGCAATGGCGGAGCACAGCCTCGCCACCCTGTTGGGCAAGATTCCCGCTGATTTTTCGTTTCCCGATACACCTCTGGACGCCGTTCTTGTCCAGATCCCGGCCGGGATTTCTTCATCATTGCTGGAGCGACGTCCCGATATCGCGGCCGCCGAGCGAGCGATCGCGGCGGCGAACGCCCGCATCGGAGTCGCCAAATCCGCCTATTTTCCAACGATCGACATGACAGGAGCGCTCGGCTATGAGTCGGCAACGCTGAAAGACTTGTTCAATTGGTCGAGCCGAACTTTCTTGCTCGGGCCGCTCGTGGGGACGGCATTGACTGTTCCAATCTTTGATGGCGGCCGACGGCAAGCCAATCTGGAGGGCGCCCAGGCGAAATTGGACGAGGCGGCGGCCAATTACCAACAGCAGGTACTGGTTGCGTTTCGTGAGGTGGAGGATAGCCTCGCAACGCTGCGTTTGCTCGGTGAGCAAACCCGGGAGCAGCAGATCGCCTTGAAGGCGTCGGAGAACGCCGAAAAGCTCTCGCAAGCCCGTTACCGCGAAGGTGAAAGTAATTTGATCGACGTGATGGATGTCCAGCGTCAGGTGCTGCAATCGCAGTTGCTTGTGAGCGAACTTACCGGGGCGCGAGCGATTGCGGCTGTCAATTTGATAAGGGCTTTGGGCGGCGGATGGGCGCGGGACGGAGATGATGGCTTGGCCTCCATCGCGCAGCGTCAAGAGGCGCGTCAGTAAGTCGCGCCGCCGGCCTTCCCTCCGGCGAACCGGAGGGAAGGCCGGCGATCTTGCGATTGCGGTGATGGGGCGCGGAGCCTCAATTATCGGATGCTTAAGGCGGTCAGCGCCATCGCCACATTCAGCACCACGATGACAGCGATCGAGGAGATGAATATCTTTCTTGCCCACTGAACCTCATCGGTCGCGCTAAAGCCCTGAAAAGCCAATCTCAACCAATACAGTCCGATGGCGAGCGAAGGAACCAGATAGATCGGGCCGGCATAGCCCAGCAGCGAGAGAACGGGGACAGTCGCCGAAAATGCGGCGATATACCCAGCCATTTGCCGCTTGGCGGCGGGCCAGCCTTTGATCGCGGGATAAACCGGAATCGAGGCGGCTTGATAGTCCGCGGCGCGAAATATTGCAATGGCATAGGAATGAGGCATCTGCCACAAGCTGAACATCACCAGCAAGGTGATTGCCGCCGCATCAAACTGGCCACTGGCGGAGCAATAGCCGACTACTGGCGGTATGGCGCCCGACAGGCTGCCTGCCAATGTGCCGTAAACGGATTTACGTTTGAGAAGGGATGTGTAGAGTCCTACGTAGACGGCATAGCCGACGAGAATCAATGCTGCGGGAAGGTATTGTCCTGTCGCCGCGTAGAGGAGGGCGACGCCACCAATGCCCAAGCAGAGAACAATCGCTTTGGCTGCGACAGTCGATATTTCAGATTTCACCAGCGGCCGGTCCCGGGTTCGCGCCATCAATGCATCGATATCTCGATCAAGGATGTTGTTGGCAGCACATGCCGAAGAAATGACAAGCGCCACGCTTATCGCAACCAGCATCCCCGTGATCCACCGGATATCTCCAGAGGATCCCAGGAAATATCCGCCTGTGACTGCGACAAGATTTCCTGCGACGATGCCGGGCTTGATTAACTTCAGATACGTTCGGAACATAGTGATAAACGGGGCGCCTGCATTGCAGGACAGCGTTCCTCAAGCAGGATCGCGCGGTGAGTGATTTCGGAAGACAGGTCAGATGATCTTCAAGACGGCTTTACGACAGCCAGGACTGCAATGCCCATGAGGGAGATGAAAATCATGGGGAGCAGTGGCCACGATGTCGATGCGACTCCGTTGGCGACCCGTCGCAGTCTCCCGGATTGGATGCCGTGAGCGGCTGATAGAACGATGACAAGGAAGAGTTTCGCCTTGAGCCATGGCGCGTCGAACCAGTGGCCGGTTAGAACGAGTCCCAGGCCAAACGCCCAGACCAGGATCATCGCTGGCGTCGTCACCGCGTGATCCCAACGCCTGAGTGTCGTTGCAATGCCGGAAACGCCTGCGCTGTTTCCCCGTGCCGACCAGAGAAACGCAGATACGGCCACTACACCGCCAAAGAAGACTAAGGCAGAGACGACGTGCATTGCCTTGATCCAGGGATAGAAGGCGGCGAGGCTCATGGTCGCGTCGCCGGGCGCAGCAGGTTGATTTTTCGGGAAACCAGGGACGCATTGAAAAATCCCCCGGCTGGCAAGACGGCCAGCACAATCATTCTGAGCACTTCCCCAGCGCGCCAGTCCGTTGCGGAGCTTGTCTGAATGATGATCCAGAGATAGGCGCAAAATGCGATCCCGTGGATCGGTCCCATGATTTCTACACCCAGCGGCCAGCCGCCCCAGTGCTTTAGCGGAACCGCGATTGCCAGCAAGAGAATGAGCGTTGTCGCCTCAAAAAGGGAAGTCAGTTCGAGGCGGCGCAGTTGCTTCACCTCGTCCGGGGAGGTTTGATTGGGAGGGGCGGTATCGGGCATGGTTATCTCCAAATGTGCCCGACAATGTAGCTTTTTCAGTGCTGGTAAGGTGAGGACGAAAGCGGACTTAAATGGCTCAATTCCAGCCATTTTTTAGCGAGGGCATTCTGTTTCTTTTTTTGGTAATGGATCGTCAAATATCAATGACCCGATTGAAAACCGCACTCCATTGAATTGTCTGGATTCGATGAATTTTGGACTCGACGCATAACGCGTTGATGCCGTGTTCGCCATATCGAAGAGACTTCATCTCCCATTCCTGCCAAGCACATCTACCCATTCCACGATTTATTTGCCAATCAGTATCCAAGTCATTGGGGCAGGCGCACGCGCTGCCTAATATATCCGCAGCTTGCATCCAGGCGCTGGCGCCACGCGGGCAGTTGGTTCTTCCTCATCCTCTCAGGAGTCAAATCGTGGGTTCACTCACCGGAAAGGTCGCCTTGGTAACGGGCGGCAGCAGGGGTATTGGCGCGGCCGTCGCGTATCGGCTGGCGCAGCAGGGTGCGGACGTTGCGCTGACCTACGGCGCTTCGCGCGACAAGGCGCTGGCCGTGTCCAAGCAGATCCGCGCGCTGGGGCGGCGGGTGGAGATCATCGCGGCGGATGCGTCGGATGCGCAGCTTGTCCAGGCCGCTGTCGAGACCACGGTGTCGACGCTGGGGCGGCTGGATATCCTGGTCAACAATGCCGGCAACTTCCTGACCGCGCCGATCGACGAATTGTCCATCGACGACTACGACCGCACGTTCTCCGTGAATGTGCGCGCGGTGTTCGCGGCGATCGCGCAGGCGTCGAAGCATTTGCCCGACGGCGGCCGCATCATCTCCATCGGCAGCTGCCTGGCGCTGCGGCCGGGGCGGGCCGGGGTGAGCTTGTATGCGGCGAGCAAGGCGGCGCTGGTGGGGCTGACCAAGGGCGTGGCGCGCGACCTGGGCAAGTGCGGCATCACGGTCAACCTGATACAGCCGGGGCCGGTCAATACCGATATGAACCCGGAAGACGGTCCGCGCGCTCCTGCCACGCGGGCGGCGCTGGCGCTTGCTTCCTACGGCCAGCCGGACGATATCGCGGCGATGGTCCTGCACCTGGCGGGGGAAACCGGGCGCTACATCACGGGCGCCGTGCTCGATGTGGATGGCGGTTTCAATACCTGATCCGTGGCATGAGTGAAGATGGCCTGACGCCAGTTGGCGCCAGGCCGTTTTTTTTGTCCCTATCCCTGGCTTGCGGGCTTCCTGGCCCGGGAGCCTCCGTATTTCCACCGGCTCGCCGGGGAAATTCACCATTTGCTGGCGCAGATCAAGTCCTGCGCGCTCTGTCATAGGCCTGCGGTCACAAGCTGACTATACTGGGCGCCGGGATGCCGTGCGGCAATGCCGTGCGCAGCATCAGCCATTGACTCGTCACCGGGATGACACCATGTTCGCAAAACTCAAGGCAGGCTTTCAGTACTTCAATGGGGCGGTGCCGTTCCGCCTCGGGCCTGCGCTGATCACCACTGCGGTGCTGATCGCGCTGCTGCTGGCGCCGTGCCCGCAGGGGCTGGAGCCCAAGGCGTGGAGCCTGGTGGCGATCTTCCTGACCACCATCGTGGCCATCATCCTCAAGGTCATGCCCATCGGCGTGATGGCGATGATGGCCATCGTCATCGTGTCGCTGTCGCAGGTGACGTCGAACTCCTCCAAGGGCGCCATCGCCGACGCGCTGGCCAGTTTTTCCAATCCCCTGATCTGGCTGATCGTGGTGGCGATCCTGATCTCGCGCGGCTTGAAGAAGACCGGCCTGGGCAAGCGCGTGGGCCTGATGTTCATCGCCTTGCTGGGCAAGCGCACCATCGGCATCGGCTACGGCCTGGCCATCTGCGAGCTGGTGCTGGCGCCGTTCACGCCCAGCAATACCGCGCGCGGAGGCGGCATCGTGCATCCGATCATGAAGTCGATTGCCAACGCTTTCGATTCCGATCCGGCCAAGGGCACGCAGGGCAAGGTGGGCAGCTATCTGGCGCTGGTCAATTACCACGCCAATCCGATCACCTCGGCCATGTTCCTGACCGCCACCGCGCCCAATCCGCTGGTGGTGAACTACGTCGCCAAGGCCACCGGCAACGCGCTGCAGCTATCGTGGACCACCTGGGCCCTGTGCATGCTGCTGCCGGGCCTGGTGTGCCTGCTGCTCATGCCGATGGTGATCTACCTGCTGTCGCCGCCCGAACTCAAGGCCACGCCGAACGCGGTGGACTACGCGCGCGGCGAGCTGTCGAAGATGGGGCCGCTGGCGGCCAGCGAGAAGGTGATGCTGGGCACGTTCGCGCTGTTGCTGCTGCTGTGGGCCAACGTCCCAGCCATGCTGCTGGGCGCCGCCTTCATGCTGGATCCGACCGTGGTGGCCTTCGTGGGCCTGTTCGTGCTGATCATCACCGGCACCATCGACTGGGATGACGTGCTCTCGGAAAAGAGCGCCTGGGATACGCTGGTATGGTTCGGCGCGCTGGTCATGCTGGCCGAGCAACTGAACAAGACCGGCGTGGTCGCGTGGTTCTCGGAGGGCATGAAGGGCGCGATCATCGCCAGCGGGATGGGATGGTTCTCGGTGGCGGCGGTGCTGCTGTTGGTGTTCGTGCTGTCGCACTATTTCTTCGCCAGCACCACGGCGCACATCAGCGCGATGCTGCTGGCCTTCCTGACGGTGGGCGCGCAGTTGCTGCCGCAAGACTATGTGATGCCGTTCATGCTGATGATGACGGCGGGCTCGGCGATCATGATGACGCTGACCCACTACGCTACCGGCACCTCGCCGATCATCTTCGGCAGCGGCTACGTTTCCATGGGCAAGTGGTGGGGCGTGGGGCTGGCGATGGCGGTGGTGGAGCTCCTGGTCTTCGCCACCGTGGGCAGCCTGTGGTGGAAGCTGCTGGGATTCTGGTAGAAACGGATGTCGGTTCGACGATAAAAAAGGGAGGCCTGGCCTCCCTTTTTTGATGTAACCCGTCCTGAATTAGGGTGACGGCCGCAGGCGGGAAAAATGGGGGAGCAATCGGTTCGCATCTATAACTACGAACGGCCGGAATAAGAAACGCCCTATGCGGTGCATCGGGCGTCTATGTTGCTGTAAAACCTGTCAGCTATCTTTGGACTGGAGACCAGGCGGCTTACCCTAGCTTTTGAAATAGGTCCTTTGTGCCGATGCATAGGCAAGAAAGCCCAGAATCGCCACCGCCTGCAAGAGCCAGTATCCATAAAAGTAGCCTTGATCCACACTCCATAAGACAGCCACCAGTAATGGCAATGTGATCCGGCCTATAGTGCTCCAAAATGCGATATATCCATTGATAGCAGCTGCCCCCCACGGGCCAAGATATTGAGGGACAGCGGTGGCGCGGACAATTGTCCAGCCTCCATGTGCGATTCCATACAAGAAGACGAAGATGATCAACAGAGATGCGCTCACGCCTGATATATGAAGTAGTAGCACGGCCACTGGAAAGATCAGAATTAAAATCAAATTGATCTGATGAACTTTTTTGCCCATGTCGATCATCAGAATAGGCACTCTAGATAGAGTCTGAAGGGCGCCAATGGCTGCAGGAGCCCACAGTGCTGTTTCTGAGGAAATACCTCTCTCCGTCAGCATGGGGACGAGATGCGCCGCCACAGTCGCAGACAGCGCTCCGATTGCAGACGTGAACACAGCAAGTGAGAGGTAGATCCTACGTCTGCGGTACGCAACTGCAATGAGCGGAATGTTAGCTGCCTGGCTTACCGATTCCATCTGTATGGGCGATTCGGCTCCACCATAGATTGCTCTCAGTGCGAGCCAGTGCCCAGGAGCGCAGATCAGGACGTTTAACATCGCATAGAAGAGCAGGCAATTCCGCCAGCCCATTTCAGCTATCAGCCAACCACTGAGAGGAAGAAACAACGTGCTCGAAAATCCGGTGATAAGCGAGATGACTGTTATCTTGCGTCGATAGCTCGTTGGGAAAACCATTGTGACCAACGAGAACAGAGGCGTATAAAGCGTACAAGAAAAGGACGTACCGATTAGTGCCCACGCGGTTTGGAACTGCAGCAATGAATTCGCTTGACTGAGCATCCACAATCCGGCGCCTGCTAGTAGAGATCCTCCAACCATCACATACATCCCCAGGTTCCGTGCGATCCATCGGCCGACAATGATCGAGCACAGTCCTTCAAGCAATAGCGCCACAGGGAATGCAAGAGCAGTGGGGCCTCTATTGAGGCCAAGATCGGTTTCGACAGGAACCAAAATCAGTCCAAAGATATAGTAGGAGGTTCCCCACGAGACAAGCTGAATTGCGGCCAGAGCGTTTATGGCCATGCCATGGGACTTCTGTTCAACGCTAATCATTTTCTTGGGTGTCAAGCGAGTTGACGATCGCATCGGCCACTCGAGCTACAGCGTCAGGGTGGGAGTTCAGGAATGGTCCGAGCTGGTGAGGTGCGGCTTCAACGAGCAGCTCGGAAATGCGATCAGCAGGCGCTGCTTGTGCGATTAGCTTGAATACTTCTGGTGGAATTACGTCGTCAAGTTCTGACCTGAATAGCAGTGTCATACCCCGATAGCCGTCAAAGGCTGAGACGATGTCGGCATTCCTCCAGCTTCGCGGGCGGCGGATGATCTCGGAGAACTCAGGACCATAGGGTATGCTGATCGCTTGCTTGGCATAGATGGCCGGATTGAACAGTGCCAAGCATCGGATCTTATGGCCGAACACTCGCAGCAGCTCGATGGCCACCTGCCCGCTCATGCTGAATGCCATGACTACCAGCGGCAGTCCTTGAGGCAGGATGAGTCGTTCAATGATCGTCGTGGCTTCATCTATTCTTTTTTTTATCGAACCGGGAGCGCGGTTGGTGCTTTCACCCCAGCCCGAAAAATCGAACGCCACAGACGGTATGCCCCTGTTGGCCAATTCCATGCAAATAGCGTCACCCCGTTCCTTATTGGAGTTGCCTGCGCCATGCAGATAGATGCCGCTCCAGCGCGGCTGGGAGGTTCGCGCAGGAAAGCGCTTGACGGCGATTTCCTCTTCATTGATTTGCAAGCGCATCGATTCGGTCATAGTCGTGTTCAATTACCAATGATCGCCAGTCCTTAGGCGCTACGGAAGTTTTCTGAATATCCTTGCTAATAATGAAGCGAGAGAGCCAACGGTCATGCTCACTTTTATTTTCTTTCAGGGTTAGCTATTGCGTCGGATTTAGCAGGTCATTGCGCTGCTTGCGAGGCTGAGAAACAAGTTGCCTGGCATCGGCGTAGGTCAAGGAAACCTAAAGATCATCACCGGCATTGATGAGGACTTTCACATTTGAATTTTTCATCAGTAACACTATCTTTAATTGCCACAGTAGCTTTGGGATACACAGAGGAGATTCCGTTTCTCAGACTGTAAATGCAGCGCCCGTAGCTATCATTTGCATTTTTCCTGTGAATATTTCGCCCTGGGTGCCGTAAGCAAAAATAAGGTAATGGCATGGCATACTGCGCGGTCGTTCATCAAAAAAAATCGATGCGACCAAAAGGTTTTTTTCATATCAATGCCTTGCCAAAGTGATCGGCCTCGGTTTCTCGGTTTCTCCATGGCGGTGGTGGAGCTCCTGGTCTTCGCCACCGTGGGCAGCCTGTGGTGGAAGCTGCTGGGATTCTGGTAGAAACGGATGTCGGTTCGACGATAAAAAAGGGAGGCTTGGCCTCCCTTTTTTGTTTGATGCGGCAGGATGGATCAGCTCAGGTCGAGCACGATGCGTCCGTCGATCTTGCCCTGTTCCATGCGCTCGAAGATGGCGTTGATGTTATCCAGCTTGTCCCAGCTGAAATGCGCCGCCACCTTGCCTTCGGCTGCGAACACCAGCGACTCTTCCAGGTCCTGGCGCGTGCCGACGATGGAGCCGCGCACGGTGATGCGCTTCAACACCGTATTGAACACCGGCAGCGTGATGTCGCCCGGCGGCAGGCCGACCAGCGCCATGGTGCCGCGCGCGCGCAGGAAGCCGAAGGCCTGTTCCATGGCCTTGGGCGAGACCGCCGTCACCAGCGCGCCGTGCGCGCCGCCGACGATGCGCTGGACATCGGCCACGGCGCTGGCGCTGCGGCCGTCGACCACCATGTCGGCGCCCAGCTTCCTGGCCAGCGCCAGCTTGTCCTCGTGGATATCGGCCGCCACCACGTGCATGCCCATGGCCTTGGCGTACTGCACCGCCATGTGGCCCAGCCCGCCTATGCCGGAGATCACCACCCACTCGCCGGGCCTGACCTCGGTTTCCTTCAGGCCCTTGTAGACCGTCACCCCCGCGCACAGCACCGGCGCGGCGGCGCCGAATTCCAGCGCGGCCGGCAGGACGCCGACGTAGTTGGGATCGGCCAGTCCGTATTGGGCGAAACTGCCGTTGACCGAGTAGCCGGTATTTTGCTGGTCGGCGCACAAGGTCTCCCAGCCGGTGCGGCATGGCTGGCAGCAACCGCAGGCGGTGTGCAGCCAGGGCACGCCGACGCGGTCGCCTTCCTTGATGCGCTTCACGCCGGCGCCCAGCGCGGCCACGTAGCCCACGCCCTCATGGCCGGGGATGAACGGGGGATTGGGCTTGACCGGCCAGTCGCCGTGCGCCGCGTGCAGGTCGGTATGGCACACGCCGCTGGCCTCGAACTTGACCAGGACCTGTCCCGGGCCGGGGACTGGCACGGGCACTTCTTCAATGCTGAGGGGTTTGCCGAATTCGCGGACGACGGCCGCTTTCATTGTTTGCGTCATATGCGCTCCGAGGGAATCCAAAGGAAATGCGCGGGAGGCGCAAGCGAAGGTACAACGGTGCGTGCGCGCTTGCCCGCCATTGCACTATCCTCCCCGGAGCGCGGGGACGTAAATCGGCGATTGCTGCGGGTTTGATCCACGTCGTGAATCGGGAAGATAAAAGCGCCGGCGCGGGCGGCCGGCGTCGGGAACGCAAGAAAGCTTATTTCGCGATCACGACCTCGACGTCGGTTTCGGCCAGCAGCTTGGCCAGCTCCGGCGGCGGCGCGGCATCGGTGAACAGCGCGTCGACCTGCGACAGATGCGCCATCTTCACCAGCGCCTGGCGCCCGAACTTGCTGGAGTCGGCCACCAGCCAGACCTGCCGCGACTGCTCGATGATGGTCTGCGCCACCTTGACCTCGCGCGCGTCGAAGTCGCGCAGCACGCCATCGAGCTCGATGCTGGAGATGCCGATGATGCCGATGTCGACCTTGAACTGGCGGATGAAGTCGATGGTCGCCTCGCCGACGATGCCGCGGTCGCGCGCGCGCACCACGCCGCCGGCCACGATCACTTCCGACTCCGCATTGCTGGCCAGCATGTTGGCGACGTTGAGGTTGTTGGTGACGACGTGGATATTCTTGTGCCGGTGCAGGGCCTGGGCCACTTCCTCGGTGGTGGTGCCGAGGTTGAGGATCAGCGAACAACCGTCCGGCACGCGCGCGGCGACCGCCTTGCCGATGCGCCGCTTGGCGTCGGCGTTCATCACCTGGCGTTGCGGGTAGGCGATGTTCTCGGTCGAGGAGAGCAGGCCGACGCCGCCGTGGTAGCGCGCCAGCAGCTTGGCGTCGACCATGGATTTGACGTCGCGCCGCACCGTCTGCGTCGTCACGTTGAGCTTTTGCGCCAGCTCTTCCACTGAAATGGTGATGTGCTTGCGCACGCACTCCAGCAGGGTTTGTTGCCGTGGATTAAGCATCATGGTCGGGGAAGTTATCAAGTACGAACATTTAAGAACATAAACGAACTCAAAACAACAAATAACTGTTGATTATTTTTCGTGTTGTCGCGTATCGTACTGAAAAAAATCGCAATTCATGAGAATTAGCGAGGAATAAATCCGGAGACAACGCGAATGGCACTCGAATACGATCTATTGGTGGTCGGCGGTGGCATCAACGGCGCGGGTATCGCACGCGACGCCGCAGGCCGCGGCCTGCGCGTGATCCTGTGCGAGCAGCACGACCTGGCGCAGCACACCTCGTCGGCCAGCACCAAGCTGATTCACGGCGGCCTGCGTTATCTCGAATACTACGAATTCAAACTGGTCCGCAAGGCGCTGCAGGAGCGTGAAGTGCTGCTGCGCGCGGCGCCGCACATCATCTGGCCGCTGCGCTTCGTCATGCCGCACGACGCCAGCCAGCGCCCGGCCTGGATGATCCGCGCCGGCCTGCTGATGTACGACTACCTCGCCAAGCGCGAGATACTGCCCGCATCGCACGGCCTGAAGCTGAGCGAACATGCCGCCGGCAAGCCGCTCAAGGGCGGCTACCGCAAGGGCTTCGTGTATTCCGACGGCTGGGTCGACGACGCGCGCCTGGTCGCGCTCAACGCGCTGGATGCGCACGAGCGCGGCGCCCGTATCATGACGCGCACCAAATGCGTCAGCGCGCGCCGCGACGGCGACCGCTGGCATGCCGTGCTGGAGAGTGAAAATGAAGGCCGCACGCAGGTGCTGGAAGTGCAGGCGCGCGCCATCGTCAACGCCGCCGGGCCATGGGCCGCGCGCTTCGCCGACGCGGTGCCGGGCGCGAAGAAGAGTTACAACCTGCGCCTGATCAAGGGCAGCCACATCGTGGTCAAGCGCCTGTTCGACCATCCCTACGCTTATATTTTCCAGAATCCCGACAAGCGCATCATCTTCGCGATTCCCTACCAGGATGACTTCACGCTGATCGGCACCACCGACCTCGAGTACCACGGCGACGCCGGCCGGGTCGAGATCAGCAGCGAGGAAGTGGCCTACCTGTGCGAGATGGCCAACCGCTATTTCACGCGCCAGATTTCCACGGCCGACGTGGTGTGGACTTATTCCGGCGTGCGTCCGCTGCTCGACGACAGCGCCGAGAACGCCTCGGCCATCACGCGCGACTACCTGCTCGAGTGCGACGCCGCCGGCGCGCCCCTGCTCAACGTCTGGGGCGGCAAGATCACCACCTACCGCAAGCTGGCGGAGGAGGCGCTGGCCATGCTGTCGGAAGGCCTGGGCGTGCAGGACCGGCCCTGGACCGACGGCGCGCCGCTGCCCGGCGGCGACCTGCAGCAGCCGGGCAAGCTGGTGGCCCGCTATGACTTCGACGGCTTCCTGCAGGAGTTTTGCCGGCGCCATCCCTGGTTGCCGGCGGACCTGGCCAGGCGCTACGCGCGCAACTACGGCGCGCGCGCCGACCGTCTGATCGGCAGCGCCGCCAGCCTGGCGGAGCTGGGCGAGGAGCTGGCGCCGGGCCTGCATGAGGCCGAGGCGCGCTACCTGGTCGGCGTCGAATGGGCGCGCGGCGCGGACGACATCCTGTGGCGCCGAAGCAAGCTCGGCCTGTACTGCGGGCCGCAGCACGTGGCGCGGCTGGAGGCATGGCTGGCGCAGCAACGCGCATCGGCGCCGTCGGCGTAGCGGCAAGCGATCAACGCAGCAGAATAAAACAGCAGCAAGGAGACAGCGTGACCCTGGAACTGAAACAAGTGGCCAAGACGGTCGGTGCCGAAACGCACCTGTACCCGCTTGACCTGACGCTGGCGGCGGGCGGCATCAACGTCTTGCTGGGCCCGACCCAGGCCGGCAAGACGTCGCTGATGCGCATCATCGCCGGCCTCGACAAACCCACCGGCGGCCGCATCCTGGTCGATGGCCAGGATGTCACCGGCGTCGGCGTGCGCGAGCGCAACCTCGCCATGGTGTACCAGCAATTCATCAACTACCCTGGCCTGTCGGTGTTTGAAAACATCGCCTCGCCCTTGCGCCTGCAAAAGAAGCCGCAGCAGGAGATCCGCCAGCGCGTGACCGAGATCGCCGAGAAGCTGCACATCGCGCACCTGCTGCAACGCCTGCCCGGCGAGCTCTCCGGCGGACAGCAGCAGCGTACGGCGCTGGCGCGGGCGCTGATCAAGCGCGCGCCGCTGGTGCTGCTGGACGAGCCGCTGGTGAACCTCGACTACAAGCTGCGCGAGGAATTGCGCAGCGAACTGATCTCGCTGTTCACCGGCGGCGGCACCACCGTCGTGTACGCCACCACCGAGCCGCAGGAAGCGCTGCTGCTGGGCGGGTACACCGCGGTGATGCACGAAGGCCGCCTGTTGCAGTTCGCGCCGACGCTGGAGCTGTTCAACGCGCCGGCATCGACCGAAGTCGCCGCGATCTTCAACGATCCGCCGATGAACCTGCTGGAGGCGACCGCGATCGCCGCCGGCGGCGAGGCCGCCGTGCGCATGGACGACGGCAGCGTGCTCGACATCGCGGGGCGCGGCCTGCGCCTGGCCGAGGGCCAGCGCTGCAAGGTCGGCATCCGCTGCAACGACGTGCGCCTGCAGCCGCTGGCCGGCCCCGGCGTGAGCCTGGCCTGCCGCGTGGCGCTGGCCGAGCTGAGCGGTTCGGAAACCTACATGCACCTGCGCCATGGCGAGGTGCCGCTGGTGGCGCAGTTGCCCGGCGTGCACGAGTTCGAGATCGGCAGCACGGTCAAGGTCAGCATCGGCGCGGCGCAGGTATTCTTGTTCGACACAGAGGGCCGCCTGCTGAGCGCCCCGACGGAGGCGCACTGACATGGCCCGCATTGAATTCCGAAACCTCGGTCACGCCTACGGCGGCAAGCCGGCAGACCTGAAGGACTACGCGCTGCAGCCGATGAACATGGTGTGGGAGGATGGCGGCGCCTATGCCTTGCTGGGGCCTTCCGGCTGCGGCAAGTCGACGCTGCTCAACATCATCTCCGGCCTCCTGCAGCCGTCCGAAGGGCAGGTCCTGTTCGACGGCGTGGACATGACGCAGAAGGCCACGCGCGAGCGCAACATCGCGCAGGTGTTCCAGTTCCCGGTGCTGTACGACACCATGAGCGTGTTCGACAACCTGGCCTTCCCGCTGCGCAACCGCAAGGTGCCCGAGCGCGAGGTGCAGGCGCGCGTGCACGAGATCGCCGAGATGCTCGAGCTCACGCGCGACCTCAAGCAGCGCGCCGCCGGCCTGGCCGCCGACGCCAAGCAGAAGATCTCGCTGGGCCGCGGCCTGGTGCGCAAGGACGTCGCCGCCATCCTGTTCGACGAGCCGCTGACGGTGATCGATCCGCACATGAAGTGGGAGCTGCGGCAAAAGCTCAAGGAGATCCACCACCAGCTCAAGCTCACGCTGATCTATGTGACCCACGACCAGGTCGAGGCGCTGACCTTCGCCGATGAGGTGGTGGTCATGACCGAAGGCAAGGTGGTGCAGCAGGGCAAGCCGGAGGCGCTGTTCGTGCGGCCCGACCATACCTTCGTCGGCTACTTCATCGGCAGCCCCGGCATGAATTTCTGCCCGCTCGGCATCGAGGGCGACGCGGTGCTGCTCGGGCGCCAGCGCGTGCAGCTGGAGGCCGCGCAACTGCAGGCCTTGAAGAACGCCGGCGGCAACCTGAAGCTGGGCATCCGGCCGGAGTTCGTCGAGCTGGCGGCGGCCGGCGCGGCCGGCGCCGTCAGCGCCGAGGTGATCCAGGTGCAGCACCTGGGCACCAGCCAGCTGGTGACGGCGCAGTTCGACGGCATCACCGTCAAGGCGCGCGTGGCGCCGGCGGTGAAGGTGGAGACCGGACAGCAGTGGCTGCGCCTGGCCAAGCCGGAGACGATCTATTTCAGCAACGACGAGAGAATAGGGCGCTAAAGCATGGACAAGCCAATCAACAACAAGGCATGGTTCTTCATCCTGCCGGTGTTCCTGACGGTGGCGTTCTCCGCGATCATCCCGCTGATGACCGTGGTCAACTACTCGGTGCAGGACATCATCAGCCCCGAGCAGAGCGTGTTCGTCGGCCTCGAATGGTTCAAGGAAGTGATGCGCGACGGCGAGCTGCACTCGGCCCTGCTGCGCCAGCTGGTGTTCTCGTTCTGCGTGCTGCTGGTTCAGATCCCGCTGGGCATCGTGCTGGCGCTGGCGATGCCGCACAAGGGCTGGAAATCCTCGGCCACGCTGGTGATCCTGGCCATGCCGCTGCTTATTCCATGGAACGTGGTCGGCACCATCTGGCAGATCTTCGGCCGCGCCGACATCGGCCTGGGCGGCCACGTGCTCAACCTGCTGGGCGCCAACTACAACTACGCCTCCAATCCGGGCGACGCCTGGATCACGGTGCTGGTCATGGACGTCTGGCACTGGACCCCGCTGGTGGCGCTGCTGGCCTTCGCCGGCCTGCGCTCCATCCCGGACGCCTACTACCAGGCGGCGCAGATCGACGGCGCCAGCCGCTGGGCGGTGTTCCGCTACATCCAGCTGCCCAAGATGCGCGGCGTGCTGGTGATCGCGGTGCTGCTGCGCTTCATGGACAGCTTCATGATCTACACCGAGCCCTTCGTGCTGACCGGCGGCGGCCCCGGCAATTCGACCACCTTCCTGAGCCAGTACCTGACGCAGAAGGCGGTCGGCCAGTTCGACCTCGGTCCGGCGGCGGCATTCTCGCTGATCTATTTCCTCATCATCCTGCTGCTGTCCTTCGTGCTCTACAACTGGATGCAAAGCGCAGGCAACGGCGGCAACGCGACAGGCGGCAATCATGAATAAAGACTCGCAGGGCGGCCTGACGCGGCTGGCGGTGATGGCGCTATACGTGGCCTTCACGCTGATCCCGCTGTACTGGCTGCTGAACACTTCGCTCAAGACCAACGAGGAGACCCTGTCGGTCTTCACGCTCTGGCCCAATGCGCCCACGCTGGACAACTACAAGGTCATCTTCACCGATCCGTCCTGGTACTCGGGCTACATCAATTCCATCATCTACGTGGCGATGAACACCGTCATGTCGCTGCTGGTGGCGTTGCCGGCGGCGTATGCGTTCTCGCGCTACCGCTTCCTCGGCGACAAGCACATGTTCTTCTGGCTGCTGACCAACCGCATGACGCCGCCGGCGGTGTTCCTGCTGCCGTTCTTCCAGCTGTACTCGACCATCGGCCTGTCCGATACCCACATCGCCGTGGCGCTGGCGCACATGCTCTTCAACGTGCCGCTGGCGGTGTGGATCCTGGAAGGCTTCATGTCCGGCGTGCCGCGCGAGATCGACGAGACCGCCTACATCGACGGCTTCTCCTTCCCGCGCTTCTTCGTGCGCATCTTCCTGCCGCTGATCAAGTCGGGCGTGGGCGTGACGGCCTTCTTCTGCTTCATGTTCAGCTGGGTGGAGCTGCTGCTGGCGCGCACGCTGACCTCGGTCAACGCCAAGCCGATCAGCGCCATCATGACGCGCACCGCCTCGGCCGCCGGCATGGACTGGGGCATCCTGGCCGCGGCCGGGGTGCTGACCATCGTTCCCGGGGCATTGGTGATCTGGTTCGTGCGCAACCACATCGCCAAGGGCTTCGCCATGGGGAGGGTGTGATCATGGCCAATGCATTTTCATGGATGTCGTGGACGCTGCCGGTGGCGGTGTTCTTCATCTGCGTCGCCCTGATGCTGGTGGGCATGACGGTGTGGGAGATCCGCTCGCCCACCACCGAGCGCAAGGGCTTCCTGCCCATGCGCACCACCCGCGGCGACCGCCTGTTCATCGGCCTGCTCAGCGCGGCCTACATCAACCTGGCCTGGGTCGGCCTGACCGACCTGGACCAGTGGTACGCCGCGGCGATCGGCTTGGCGGCCTTGCTGCTGGTCATGCGCAAGGGTTGATCTCGAATGTGACATCGGATTGGATTTCCGGTTTGCGATCAGCGGAAACCTGGAATGAAATGACGTCCCGGGGAATGTCCTTCCCAACCCGGCGCGGCCAATTTTGGGGAAGGTGACGAGGAGACATGATGCAAAAACTCAAACTAACAGTGCTCTCGGCTGCGTTGGTGATGGCGGGTATCGCCGGCAGCGCCTGGGCAGACACAAAGGCCGCCGAGAAGTGGGTCGATTCGGAGTTCCAGCCCAGCACCCTGTCGCGCAAGCAGCAGGTCGACGAAATGCAATGGTTCATCGACACCGCCGCCAAGCTCAAGGCCAAGGGCGTCAAGGAGATCCACGTGGTCTCCGAAACCCTGGATACCCACGCCTATGAATCGAAGACGCTGGCCAAGGCCTTCGAGGAAATCACCGGCATCAAGGTCATCCACGACGTGATCCAGGAAGGCGACGTGGTCGAGAAGATGCAAACCTCGCTGCAATCGGGCAAGTCGATCTACGACGGCTGGGTCAACGACTCCGACCTGATCGGCACCCACTACCGCAACGGCCAGACCGTGGTGCTGACCGACTACATGGCCGGCCCCGGCAAGGAATTTACCAACCCCGGCCTGGACCTGAAGGACTTCATCGGCACCAGCTTCACCACCGCGCCGGACGGCAAGCTGTACCAGCTGCCGGACCAGCAGTTCGCCAATCTTTACTGGTTCCGCGCCGACTGGTTCGCCCGCAAGGACCTGCAGGACAAGTTCAAGGCCAAGTACGGCTATGAGCTGGGCGTGCCGCAGAACTGGTCGGCCTATGAGGACATTGCCGACTTCTTCACCAACGACGTGAAGGAACTGGACGGCAAGAAGATCTACGGCCACATGGACTACGGCAAGAAGGATCCGTCGCTGGGCTGGCGCTTCACCGATGCCTGGCTGTCGATGGCCGGCGCCGCCGACAAGGGCCTGCCCAACGGCCTGCCGGTCGACGAGTGGGGCATCCGCGTGGCCGACGACAAGTGCACCCCGGTGGGCGCCTCGATGGCGCGCGGCGGCGCCACCAACTCGCCGGCGGCCGTGTATGCGCTGACCAAGTACCTGGACTGGATGAAGAAGTACGCGCCGCCCGAGGCGCTGGGCATGACCTTCTCCGAAGCCGGCCCGGTGCCCGCGCAAGGCCACATCGCGCAGCAGATCTTCTGGTACAGCGCGTTCACCGCGGGCATGACCAAGCAAGGCCTGCCGGTGGTCAACACCGACGGTTCGCCCAAGTGGCGCATGGCGCCCGGCCCGCACGGCCCGTACTGGAAGGACGGCATGCAGAACGGCTACCAGGACGTCGGCTCGTGGACCTTCCTGAAGAGCACCCCGCCCAACCAGATGGCGGCAGCCTGGCTGTATGCCCAGTTCACCACCGCCAAGACGGTGTCGCTGAAGAAGTCCATCGTGGGCGTGACCTTCATCCGCGATTCCGACATCCGTTCGGAATACTTCACCAAGAACGCGGCCAAGTACGGCGGCCTGATCGAGTTCTACCGCAGCCCGGCGCGCGTGGCATGGACGCCGACCGGCAACAACGTGCCTGACTATCCGAAGATGGCGCAGCTGTGGTGGAAGAACATCTCGGCGGCGATCTCCGGCGAGAAGACGCCGCAAGGCGCGATGGACAACCTGGCCGACGAGATGGACGGCATCATGGCGCGCCTGCAGCGCGCCGGCATGAAGCAGTGCGCGCCCAAGCTGAACCCGAAGAAGGATCCGGCCAGCTGGATGTCGGACAAGGGCGCGCCGTGGACCAAGCTGGCCAACGAGAAACCCAAGGGCGAGACCATCGCCTACGACAAGCTGCTGCAGGCATGGAAGGACGGCCGCGTGCGCTGATCTCCCGGGATCTTTGCATGCAGGCCAGGACGTCATTCCGGCGAGGGCCGGAATGGCGTCTTTTTTATCCGGCCGGAGGCTGGAACGACGATGTGATCCGCCGCGGCGCGCATGCTCTTTTCGCACGCCGCGGCACTGAATTCTTGTAAGGGATGTCATGGCTTATCTGCTTGCCCTCGACCAGGGAACCTCCAGCTCGCGCAGCATCATCTTCGACGAGAGCGGCGCCATCGTGGCCGCCGCGCAGCAGGAATTCCCGCAGATCTTCCCGCAGCCGGGCTGGGTTGAGCACGACCCGCTGGACCTGTGGAACAGCCAGCTGCAGACCGCGCGCCAGGTGCTGGCGCAAAGCGGCATCAAGGCCGGCGAGCTGGCCGCGCTGGGCATCACCAACCAGCGCGAGACCACCGTGGTGTGGGAGCGCGCCAGCGGCCGCCCGGTGTACAACGCCGTGGTGTGGCAGGACCGGCGCGCCGAGACGGTATGCGCGCAATTGCGCGAGCGCGGACTGGGCCCGGCCATCCAGGCCAAGACCGGTCTGGTGCTGGATCCGTATTTCTCCGGCACCAAGCTGCGCTGGATACTCGACAACGTCCCCGGCCTGCGCGAACGCGCGCAGCGCGGCGAGCTGCTGTTCGGCACGGTGGACGCCTGGCTGATCTGGAACCTGACCGGCGGCCGCCTGCACGTCTCCGACGTCTCCAACGCCTCGCGCACCATGCTGTGGAACATCCACACCGGCAACTGGGACGAGGAGCTGCTGGCGTGGCTGGAGATCCCGCGCTCGATGCTGCCCGAGGTGCATGCTTCGTCGCATCTCTACGGCGAAGTCGACGCGCAGCACCTGGGCGCGGCCGTGAAGATCGCCGGCATCGCCGGCGACCAGCAATCGGCGCTGTTCGGCCAGGCCTGCTTCAGCCCCGGCATGGCTAAGAACACCTACGGCACCGGCTGCTTCATGCTGCTGCACACCGGGGAGCAATGCGCCACCTCGCGCAACGGCCTCATCAGCACCGCCGCCTGCCAGGCCGGCCCGACGCCGCAGTATGCGCTGGAGGGCAGCGTCTTCATCGGCGGCGCGGTGGTGCAGTGGCTGCGCGATGGCCTCAAGGCCATCAAGACCTCTACCGACGTCGAGGCGCTGGCCGCTTCCGCCGAGGACTCGGGCGGGGTGGTGTTCGTGCCGTCCTTCACCGGCCTGGGCGCGCCGTACTGGAATCCCTCGGCCAAGGGCGCCATCGTCGGCCTGAGCCGCGGCAGCACGGTGGCGCACATCGCGCGCGCGGCGCTGGAGTCGATCGCGTTCCAGAGTACCGCGCTGCTCGAAGCGATGGTGCGCGACGCCGTCTCGCCCATCACCGAATTGCGCGTGGATGGCGGCGCCGCGGCCAACAATCTCCTGTTGCAGTTCCAGGCCGACCTGCTCGGCATCCCCGTGATCCGTCCGCAGGTGACGGAAACCACGGCGCTGGGCGCGGCTTACCTGGCGGGGCTGGCGACCGGGGTCTATCGCGACTTGTCGGAGCTGTCGGCGCAGTGGAAGATGGAGCACACCTTCCTGCCCACCATCAGCCGCGACCATGCCTTGTCGAAAATGCAAGGCTGGGAGCGCGCCATTGCGCAGGTGCGCGCCGGCGACGCCTGAATGCGTTGCGCCGCCGCGAAATAGCCTGTCATATTGCCGCGGCTCAATGAGTTGCTCGCTGGAATCTGCCTATAATCGTGCTCCGGAGCGATAACGAAAAAAGGGAGTCCGATGAAACGGAGCAGGGGTTCGCTGGCGGGCAAGGGCATGCTTGCCTTGGCGCTGGCGTCGGCGCCAGCGTGCGGCGCCATGGCGCAGACCGCGCAGGCGGCCGAGAAGACGCAGGCCGGCATCGTCAAGGTGGTGAGCGGCGACGTGCAGGTGCAGCGCCAGGAGCAGATGCTGTCGGCCCAGGTGGGCAGCAGGCTGTACGCAGGCGACCGCGTGTTCACCGGGGCCGACGCCGCGGTCGGCATCACGCTGCGCGACGACACGCTGATGTCGCTCGGTCCCAGGACCAGCTTCGTGCTGGAAGACTTCAGGTTCAACGAAAGCTCGGGCGAGGGCAACGTCGCCGTGCGCGTGGCCAAGGGCACCTTGCGCTACGTCTCCGGCTTGATCGGCAAGCGCGCTCCCGAGCGCCAGCAGATCGCCACGCCGACGGCCACCATCGGCATCCGCGGCACCGACTTCATCGTGGAGGTGGCCGGTGAATAAGCTCCGACATTATTTCCTGGCAGGCCTGGCCGTGCTGGCGCTGGCGGCCTGCGCCGGCCCCAGGGAGCGCTTCGTGCTGCTGCCGCAGCCGGATGGTTCGGCCAGCAGCATCGTGGTCAAGACGGCGTCCGGCGAGACCGCCCTGAGCACGCCCTATGCGGCGGTCGACACCGAGGGCGGCAAGCCCGGCAAAGGTACGACGCTGACCGAGGCCGAGGTGCAGGCGCGCTACGCGCCGCTGCTGCGTAACCTGCCGCAGCGCCCGCGCAGCTATGAGCTGCTGTTCGAGCTGGGCAGCGACCGCCTGACGCCGGATTCGCGCAAGCTGCTCGACCAGGCGATCGAGGAGTTCCGCGGCTTCCCGGCCGGCGAATTCATCCTGGTGGGCCACGCCGACAACATCGGCAGCGACGCCGTCAACGAGACATTGTCGGTGCGCCGGGCACGCCTGGTCGAGCGCGAGCTGGTGCGCGCCAGGATCGCCCCGCTCAGCATCGAGGTGGTGGGCAAGGGCTCGCGCGAGCCGCGCGTGCCCCAGAAGAAGGGCGTGCCGGAACCGCGTAACCGTTTCGTCGAGATCCGTATCCGCTGAGGCCCGCACGCGCGAAAAAAAGCCCGCCCTCAGGCGGGAATGCCGTTCAGTTAAGCACTGAACGGCATTATTTTTTTGGTTGTTGGAAGTGAAGCTCCGTTCGCCCTGAGTAGCGGCGTATCGAAGGGCCGCTTAGGGCGATGCCCTTGGCAAACAGGCTTCGATACGGTCCCGTGGACCTACTCAGCCCGAACGGGGCGCATAGGGAGCATCGCGCGCTTAACTGAGCGGCATTACGCTCTCAGGCGGGCTTTTTCATGTGCGCAGCGCGTTCAGGACGGCGTGCGCGTGCTGAGCAACTGCAGCGAATCGAGGTGGCTCACGCGCGCCCACTCCTCGCCGCCTCGGGCGACGATGGTGTCGGCGTCGGGCGTGGCCAGCAGGTCGAGGATCTCGGTGTCGCTGACTTCCATGCTGTCGTTGTAGCGGAACACCTTGAGCACCGGGCGCGTCAGGTCCTTGGCGTTCTGCCGGATCACGAAGCCCGAGCGGCCCGACTCCAGCTTGACGATGGAGCCCACCGGATAGATGCCCAGCGTCTTGACGAAGGCCAGGAACATCGCGCGGTCGAAGTGGCCGGTCCAGGAGGCCATGGCCGAGATCGCCTCGGCCGGATCCCAGCCGCGCTTGTAGGGGCGCTCGGAGGTGAGCGCGTCGTACACGTCGCAGATCGCGGCCATGCGCGCATACAGCGAAATGGTGCCGCCGCGCTGGCCTTCCGGGTACCCGTTGCCGTCGATCTTTTCATGGTGATGCAGGCAGACGTCGCGCGCGTAGTCGGGCACGTTGGGATCCTGGCTCAGATACTTGTAGCCCAGCTCCGGGTGCTTGCGCACGATGGTGAATTCTTCCTCGGTCAGCTTGCCGGGCTTGTTCAGGATCTCGTGCGGGATGAAGGCCTTGCCGATGTCATGCAGGAAGCCGCCCAGGCCGGCCTCGCGGCAGGCGGTCTCGTCCATGCCCAGGGTGCGGCCCAGCGCCACCATCAGCGCGCACACGGCGACCGAATGCAGGTAGGTGTATTCGTCGGCCAGCTTCAGGCGCACCACGCTCATGAGCGCATTCGGGCTTTGCATCACCGAGCTGGCGATTTCCTCGACCACCGAAACGCAGCGGTCCATGTCCAGCACCTTGCCCATGCGGATCTCGGCGAACATGGCCTGGGTTGCCTTCTTGGCGTTCTCGCGCAGGGCCTGGGCGTCCATCAGGGCCGGGTCCAGCTGCGGCATGGGGGCTTCGGGCGGCGCGGCTTGCGGCTCTTCTTCCGCGACTTCGCCGTCTTCCTGCGCCTGCTGGACGTCCTTGCCCTTGGCGGTGTCGATCCAGCAATGCGCGATGCCGCTGGCATGCGCCTGTTTCAGTTCGCTTGGATTCTTGATGAGGAACTTGTTCTTCCAGAAGGGATGGTTCATCCACGCGGCATCGTCGAAGCCGGCGAAATACATCCCGAGGACCAGTTCCTCCACTTTTATTTTCTTCAGCATGTCTGCGCTTCTTCCCCCGTGCGAGCCGGAGGGTATATCTGTGTTGTCGTGCAAGGCGGGAAATTCGCGGCGCTGTCCCCAGGGGTTGCCGCGCGCCAATGATCTCACATGGCCGCCCGGATGGGAACGGGCGCGGCCGCGGCGTCACAACGCGACAACGCCGGCCGTTCCCGGAATAATCTGGTCGGGCGACGATTGTCCGGCCGCCTGAAACTTGCTACCATGCGAGCCGGAGATGGCATTCCTCCCTGAACCGCCGCCGGCATCTGCCGGGGCTGATGATGCCTACGGACCCTGGAAGAGGGGACTGTAGGCGCGCGCCTTAAGCATGCCACCGTTCCTGCCGGCCAGGTTGTATCACACACCAACGCCCGACCATGAACGCATCCAAACTTCCTGAACCGCTGCGCCTGTTGCCCTATGTCGGCAAGTGGTGCCTGATCGCCTCGCTGGTGGCCTTCCTGGCCGGCAGCGCCTCGGCCTTCTTCCTGTTCTCGCTCGATCTCGCCACCCGCACGCGCGAGGCCCATCCCTGGCTGCTGTGGCTGCTGCCGGTCGCCGGTTTCGCGGTGGGCTGGATCTACCTGCATGCCGGCAAGTCGGTCGAGGCCGGCAACAACCTGTTGATCGACGAGATCCACGATCCGGCCAAGGTGGTGCCGCTGCGCATGGCGCCGCTGGTATTGCTGGGCACGGTGGCGTCGCACCTGTTCGGCGCCTCGGTCGGACGGGAAGGCACCGCGGTGCAGATGGGCGGCGCGCTGGCCGACCAGCTGACCCTCGTGTTCCGCCTGCGTCCGGAGGATCGCCGCATCCTGTTGATGGCCGGCATCAGCGCCGGTTTCTCCTCGGTGTTCGGCACGCCCATGGCCGGGGCCATCTTCGGGCTGGAAGTGCTGGCCATCGGGCGCATGCGCTATGACGCCATCTTTCCCTGCTTCGTGGCGGCGATCGCGGCCGACCAGGTCGGCCTGGCCTGGGGCGTGCACCACACCCACTACGCCATGACAGCCGCCGCGCCCGTGGCGCTGTGGAGCGCGGCGGCGGTGATCGCCGCGGGGGCGATCTTCGGGCTGGCCGGCATGGCCTTTGCGCGCAGCGCGCACGGCCTGTCGGCCTTCATGAAGAAGCACGTGGCCTACGCGCCGCTGCGCCCGGCCATCGGCGGCGTGGCGGTGGCGCTGGCGGTCTGGGCCTGCGGCACGCAGCGCTATGTCGGCCTGGGCATCGACGTCATCGTGCAGTCCTTCCAGCAGCCGCTGGCGCCATGGGATTTCCTGGCCAAGGGCGCGTTCACGGTGGCCTCGCTGGGCACGGGTTTCAAGGGCGGCGAGGTGACGCCGCTGTTCTACATCGGCGCCACCCTGGGCAATGCGCTGGCGCCGCTGCTGCACCTGCCTTTCCCGCTGCTGGCCGCGCTCGGCTTCGTGGCGGTGTTTGCCGGCGCGGCCAATACGCCGCTGGCCTCCACCATCATGGCGGTCGAGCTGTTCGGCGCGGGCATCGGGCCCTTTGCCGCGCTGGCCTGCGTGGTGGCCTACCTGTTTTCCGGCCATACCGGCATCTATCGCGCGCAGCGCCTGGGCCAGCCCAAGCACCGCGGCACAGACCCGGGCAACGGCTAGCGTCCAGGCAAAAAAACGGCCCGCATTGGCTGCGGGCCGAAAGGAGTCCGCCGGATGTCGTCGCGGCGAACAAGGGGAAAGAGGAGACCCCATCGCCAACGACTTTAGACCGCCAGAATTAAGCCAGACTTAACGCCGGAAAATTCTCCGCAAGCCCCACGGTGTTGTCATGATGAAACTCGCCGGCCGCGCTTTGCGCGACAAAGCCTGTCGGTAACGTTGCAGTCACAAAATCCCTTTAATCTCCTCGCCGGGGCCAGCGTCCGCTGGCTGCACCACTGCGTCCCGTGCAAATCCGATCTGTCCGAGGGCCGTTCTCCGTCGTCGGAGCCGGCGGCCTGCGACCAGTTCCTGTGGAAAACCTATGAATTCCTCCCTGCGTAACCGCCTCATCGCCATCTGCTCAGGCATCGTCGTGCTGGCGATGCTGGCCATCGTCGTCGCCAATTTCATGACTGCGCGCTCGCGCACCCTGTCTTCGCTGGACAGCCAGATGGAGCAGCTGGCTCAGGGCCGCGCCGCCGCCATCGCCGAATGGGCCGCGTCGAAGAAGATGGTGGTGGCCTCGATCAAGCAGGCAGCGGCGCTGCCCGAGCCGCTGCCCTTCGTGAAGGCGGCCGAGCAGGCCGGCGGCTTCGACCTGGCCTACATCGGTTATGAAGACAAGCACGCGGTGTTCTCCCAGGAGCGTACCCGCGCGGCCGATTACGATCCGACCAAGCGCCCCTGGTACCAGCTGGCCGCCAAGACCGGCGGCCCGGTGGTGACCGCGCCTTACATCGGCGCCAGCAACGGCAAGCTGCTGGTGACTTTCGCCGAAGCCGTCGGCGGCGCCGGCCAGGTGAGCGCGGTGGCGGCCGCCGACGTGCTGCTGGACACCGTGGTCAACAATGTCATGGCGATCAAGCCCACGTCCAACAGCTACGCCTTCCTGGCCGATTCGGCCGGGCGCGTGCTCGCCCACCCCAACGAGAAGCTGCGCCTCAAGCCCCTGGCCGACCTCGATCCCGCCCTCAGCGTGCAATCGCTGGCCGACAACGCCGGCGGGCAGGGCCACCAGGATGTAAGGCTGGTGGGTCATGACAAGATGCTGTTCTCCGCCAAGGTCGCCGGCACCGACTGGATGCTGGTGGTCGCGCTGGACCGGGCCGACGCCACCGCGCCGCTGGGCGCCATGCTGGTGACCTCGGCCGTGACGGCGGCGCTGGTCACCGTGCTGGCGGCGCTGGCGCTGGGCGCCCTGGTTTCGCGCGTGTTGCGCCGCCTGTCCCTGGTGCAGCGCGCGCTGGGTGAAATCGCCGACGGTGACGGCGACCTGACGCGTCGCCTCGATGCCGGCGGCAGCGACGAATTGGCGCGCATCGGCGCCGCCTTCAACCGCTTTGTCGACAAGATCGAAGGCATGATGATCGACATCCGCGACGCCAGCCATACCATCCACTCCGCCTCGCGCGACATCGCCAGCGGGAACATGGACCTGTCCCAGCGCACCGAGGCCCAGGCCAGTTCGCTGGAACAAACCGCGGCGGCCATGGAGGAGCTCACCTCCAGCGTGCGCCACAATGCCGACAACGCGATGCAAGCCGACCAGCTGTCGCAGTCGGCCTCCGAGATCGCAGGCCGCGGCGGCGCCATGGTGGAGCAGGTGGTGCAGACCATGAGCGCCATCAACGGTTCGTCGCAGAAGATCGTCGACATCATCAGCGTGATCGACGGCATCGCCTTCCAGACCAACATCCTCGCGCTGAACGCGGCAGTGGAAGCGGCGCGGGCCGGCGAGCAGGGGCGCGGGTTCGCGGTGGTGGCCTCCGAGGTGCGTTCGCTGGCGCAGCGTTCGGCCACCGCTGCCAAGGAGATCAAGGTCTTGATCTCGGACTCGGTGGAGCAGGTGCGCGGCGGCGAACAAAGCGTAGCCGATGCCGGCGCCACCATCCGCAGCGTGGTCGACAGCGTGCGCCGGGTGACCGACGTGGTGGCCGAGATTTCCGCCGCCACGCGCGAGCAAAGCCAGGGCATCAAGCAAACCAACGACGCGGTGGCGCACATGGACCAGGCCACCCAGCGCAACGCCGCGCTGGTCGAGGAAGCCGCCGCCGGCGCGCAATCGTTGCAGGAGCAGGCCAGCCGCCTGGCCGGCATCGTCGGTCAGTTTCGCCTCAGCGATACGCGCTGAAACGCGGCACGCAGCAAAAAGGGCAGCCGCGGCTGCCCTTTTTTCATGCGTGCGCCTAGCCTTGCCGCATCAGGCGCGCGCTTCCTTCAAGTCGGGCAGGAACACCGTCAGCAGGCCGGCCAGCGGCAGGAAGGCGCACAGGCCGTAGACCCAGGCGATGCCGTACAGGTCGGCCAGGTGGCCGAGCAGCGCCGCGCCGATGCCGCCGAAGCCGAACATCAGGCCGAAGAACACGCCGGCGATCATGCCCACCTTGCCCGGCACCAGCTCCTGCGCATACACCACGATGGCGGAGAAAGCCGAGGCGATCACCAGCCCGATCACCACCGACAGCACGCCGGTCCAGAACAGGTCGGCATGCGGCAGCAGCAGCGCGAAGGGCGCGGCGCCGAGGATCGAGATCCAGATCACCAGCTTGCGGCCGATCTTGTCGCCGATGGGGCCGCCGACGAAGGTGCCCACCGCCACCGCGCCCAGGAACAGGAACAGGTAAAGCTGCGAGCCGGCCACCGACATATGGAAGCGGTCGATCAGGTAGAACGTGAAGTAGCTGGTGAAGCTGGCCATGTAGAAGTACTTGGAGAACACCAGCAGCGCCAGCACCAGCAGCGCGCGGCGCACGGTGGCGGCCGGCAACTGCCGGGCGGCGCGCGCCTTGGCCTTGCCCCTGGTCGCCGCCAGGTGGGCGCGATACCAGCCCGCCACGCGCGACAGCACCACGATCGCCAGCACCGCCAGCAGCACGAACCAGGCGACATTGCCCTGGCCGTAGGGCACCACGATGGCCGCCGCCAGCAGCGGGCCGAAGGCCGAGCCGGCGTTGCCGCCGACCTGGAAGGTCGACTGCGCCAGGCCGAAGCGGCCGCCCGAGGCCATGCGCGCGATGCGCGAGGCTTCCGGGTGGAAGGTCGAGGAGCCGATGCCGATCAGCGCCGCCGCCAGCAGGAAGGCCGCGAAGCTGCCGGCCATGGCCAGCAGCACGATGCCGACCAGGGTGGCCACCGCGCCGCTGGGCAGCAACCAGGGCTTGGGATGACGGTCGGTGTACATGCCGATCCAGGGCTGCAGCAGCGAGGCCGTGACCTGGAAGGTCAGCGTGATCAGGCCGACCTGGGTGAAGGACAAGCCGTAGTTGGACTTGAGCATCGGATAGATTGACGGCAGCAGCGCCTGGATCATGTCGTTGATCAGGTGCGCGCCGCCGCAGGCCAGGATGATGCTCATCACCAGCGGCTGGGCGGGCGAGGCGGCGCTGGCGCCGCCCTGGGGCGTGGAGGTGTCGGTCGTGCTGGTCATGGCGCGTGGAGGCGTGTTGTGGGGACGGACAAAGCGTATCATTGGCATCTATTCCTGCTTATGACACTTATTGACGATTAAATGCCAGTTCCCAAGATTCGCCATGTCAGCCCCAGCCGCGAGGTGGCTGCCCTGCAGATCGCCGACTGCGCGGTGGTGGCCTTCGCGCGCGAGCTGGAATACCGCGACCTGCTGACCGCCCACTCGCACCGGCGCGGGCAACTGCTGTATGCGGTGGAGGGCGTGATGCAGGTGCGCACGCCGCAGGGCGTGTGGCTGGTGCCGCCGCAGCGCGCGCTGTGGGTGCCGCCGATGGTGGAGCACGAGATCCACATGCTGAGCAGGGTCAGCATGCGCACCTTGTATATCGGCGAGACGGAAGGGCGCGGCATCGGTGAGCGCTGCCGGCTGCTGGAGGTGTCAGTGCTGCTGCGCGAACTCATCCTGGCGCTGCTGGCCGAGTCCAACGAATATCGTCCCGACAGCCGCGCCGGCCACGTGGCCGAACTGATCATGTCGGAGCTCTCGCGCGCGCCGGCCATCCCGGTGGAGATTCCATGGCCGGGCGACCGTCGCCTGGTAGCGATCTGCGAGGCCATCCTGGCCGAGCCGGGACGGCAGTTTTCATTGGCCGACTGGGCCGGGGTCGGCGGCGCCAGCGTGCGCACCGTGATCCGCCTGTTCCCGAAGGAGACCGGCCTGCAATTCAGGCACTGGGTGCAGCAGGTGCACCTGAGCGAAGCGCTGGTGCGCCTGGCCAATGGCGAGGCGGTCGGGGCGGTGGCGCAGGCGCTCGGCTACAAGAGCCAGAGCGCGTTTTCCAACATGTTCCGCAAGGCGCTGCAGACCGCGCCCAACCACTACCTGCAGCGCCAGGAAAAGCGGCGGGTGGCGGTGCGCAAGGCCTGACGGCCCGGCCTCTGGCTCACCACCGCGCCCGCCTCAATAGTTGATGACCACCACCTTGGGGCCGCGCCGCGCGTTCCCTGCCGCCATGGCGACGCCGGCGGCGGCGGCGCTGCCCGGCGCGGCAGCGGCCCCGCGCGTTGGATTGTCCGGATCGCGATCAAGGAAGTAGGGATCGGCGGCGGGATCGATCGCGATGGCCGACCCCAGCACATTCTGCGAACGTTCGTTGGCCACGCCGGCGGCGGCCGAACAGACCTGGAAGAAGTCCGCGCTGCCCTCCGAAAAATCGACGCGGCATTTTTCGGCAACCGTCACCGAGATCGCGAGCGCTCCCGAAGTCGCCGCCAGCAGTGCGCTGCCCCAGTTGATCTGGCTGAACATCGCCGCTGCCACTACCGTCACTGCAAAGACTTTCTTGTTCATCTTGGTTCCCCCTTTGAAACGACTGTAGAGCCGGCGGCGGGCGCTGGGCATCGGAGAAATCCTGAAATCCCTGCGGCAATATTCGCAACGCAGGAGAATTCGCTCCCGCTGCGCGCGAGAGTGATAAAGAGAACGAGCGTGCTTACTGGGGTAGTCGGCATCATGCGGTCGATTGCGGCCGATCGCAGGGGGCGGAAACAGCGTGATTTTTTTTCGCAAACAGGGACCGGCGATGTGGTTTTTCATCGACTGTGGACTCGCATTTCATGGCGCGATACGTGGCGTTCCACTGGTTTGCCGGGCTGGAACGACAGCCGGCGGCATTGCAACAAATGTTGCGATAGCGCGGCAATTGTTTGCTACCATCGGCCGCATGTTCACCGCACCTACCTGATCGCCCGACCGCAATGAGCAACGCCGACCGCCCGCCGCAAACCTTCAGCGAACTGGATGCCGCCATCCGCGCGCGCTTTACCGAGATGCGCCCGCAGTTCCAGGCCGGCGCCGCCTTCCTGCTCGACAATCCGGGCGAGGTCGCGGTCTCCACCATGCGCGCGCTGTCGCAGAAGGCGCAGGTGCAGCCGTCGACCTTCGTGCGCCTGGCGCAGTACCTGGGATTCGCCGGCTGGGCCGAACTGCGCGCCCTGTTCGTCGAGCGGCTGGCGGGGGAGCCCAAGGCCTACGCCTTCAAGGCCAAGAGCATCGTCCGCCGCAGCAACAGCGACAAGCTGGTGGCAGAACTCTTCACCGCCCATCGCGCCAACCTCGACGCCTCCGAACCCAAGAGCGCCGACCGCATGCTGGCCGCCGCGCGCGCGCTGGCCAAGGCTCGCCACGTGCACATCGCGGGATTCCGCGCGGCGTTCTCGATCGCCTTCCTGCTGCACTACCTGTATCGCCTGTTCCGCACCTCGGTCTCGCTGGTGCGCGGCAGCGAGGGATCGCTCGATCTCGAACTGCGCGCCTTCGCGCCGCAGGACGTGGTGGTGGTGACCAGCTTCGCGCCGTATTCCGCCGAGGCGGTGCGGGTAGCCGAGGCGGCTGCCGACGCCGGCGCCAAACTGATCGCGCTGACCGACAGCGCGGTGGCGCCGATCGCGCTCAAGGCCGATCACTGCCTGCTCTTTTCGCATGAGAGCCCGTCCTTCTTCCCCTCCATGGCTGCCGCCACCGCGCTGGCGGAAAGCCTGATCGAGCTGGTCATTTCCATTGACGACGACCAGGCCGTCAAGCGGCTGGAACTGGCTGAAGACGCCTTGCATCGCACCGGCGCCTACGTGGCCCGCTAAGCCTCTTCCCTTTGTTTCTCCCGGCGACGGGCGCTGCGGCGCCCGTCGTCGTTTGCGTGCCTGCGCCATCGGTGTGCCGGAGGCATGTGTTTTTGCACCGTAAGCATGCTTGATTTGCACCAAAATAATCAAAATTAATTTAAAGAGCAACAAACGTTGCGTTAACGATTTTGTTCATTTATATTGCAATTCAATTTGAATTTGCAACGAATGTTGCACGTTGATTCCGGCAAGAAATCAATCGTTGCGACAGGGGAAAAAGGACAAGGCATGACGCACGTATTCCATCGTAATCCACGCAACCAGCTGCCTGTCGCCGTCGGCGGGGAGGGCATGACGCTGGTCGACAGCGAAGGCCGGCGCTACCTCGACGCTTCCGGCGGCGCCGCCGTGTCTTGCCTGGGGCACGGCCATCCGCGGGTGGTCGAGGCGATCCGGCGGCAAGTCGGGCAACTGGCCTATGCCCATACCTCTTTCTTCACGACAGAGCCCGCCGAGCGGCTGGCCGCGACGCTGGCCGCGGCCGCTCCCGGCAAGCTGAATCACGTCTACTTCCTGTCAGGCGGTTCGGAGGCGGTGGAAGCCGCGCTCAAGCTGGCACGCCAATACCACGTCGAGAACGGCCAGCCGCAGCGCAAGTACTTCATCGCGCGGCGCCAGAGCTACCACGGCAATACCCTGGGCGCGCTGGCCATCGGCGGCAATGCGTGGCGCCGCGAGATGTTCATGCCGCTGCTGATCGAGGCGCATCATGTGTCGCCCTGCTATGCCTATCGCGAGCGCGCCGAAGGCGAGAGCGACGCGCAATACGCGCAGCGCCTGGCCGATGAGCTGGAGCAGAAGATCCTCTCGCTGGGTGCGGAGCAAGTCGCCGCTTTCGTCGCCGAGACGGTGGTCGGCGCCACCGCCGGCGCGGTGCCGCCGGTGGCCGACTATTTCCGCAGGATCCGCGCGGTATGCGACAAGTACGGCGTGCTGCTGATCCTGGACGAAGTCATGTCGGGCATGGGCCGAACCGGCTACCTGTTCGCCTGCGAAGAAGACGGCGTCGAGCCCGACATCGTCGCCGTCGCCAAGGGCCTGGGGGCGGGCTACCAGCCCATCGGCGCCATGATCTGCAGCGACCGCATCTACGACGCCGTGCTGCAGGGCTCCGGTTTCTTCCAGCACGGCCACACCTATATCGGCCACGCCACCGCCTGCGCCGCCTCGCTGGCAGTGCTCGATACCCTGCGCGAAGAGCGCCTGCTGGAGCAGGTCCACCAGCGCGGCGAGCAGTTGCGCGTGGAATTGCATGGGGTTTTCGACGCCCATCCGAACGTGGGCGATGTGCGCGGTCGCGGCCTGTTCGTCGGCGTCGAGCTGGTGGCCGACCGCGCCACGAAGGCGCCGCTCGATCCGGCGCGGCGCACGCATGCCCGGGTGAAGGCCGAGGCCATGCAGCGCGGCCTGCTGGTGTACCCGATGGGCGGCACCATCGATGGCCGCAACGGCGACCACATCCTGCTGGCGCCGCCGTTCATCGCCACGCAGCAAGACGTTTCCGACATCGTCGGAAGATTGTCGGAGGCGGTGTCCGCCGCCGTGTCCTGATTCGAATTTCAAAGGGAGGGTGAAACGATGCAAGCAATCAAGCGCCCGGCCGTCGCGGCCGCCATGCTGTCCATCCTGTGCGCGGCGTTGCCGGCGCATGCCGCCGATGCCTCGCTGGGGGCGACGCTGGGCAAGATCAAGGACGCCAACCTGATCGCCATCGGCCATCGCACCAGCTCCATCCCGTTCTCCTACTACGACGAGAACCAGCAAGTGATCGGCTATTCGCAGGATCTCTGCAACAAGGTGATCGATGCGGTGAAACTCA
Source organism: Herbaspirillum sp. WKF16 (assembly GCF_028993615.1). NCBI lineage: Bacteria > Pseudomonadati > Pseudomonadota > Betaproteobacteria > Burkholderiales > Oxalobacteraceae > Herbaspirillum > Herbaspirillum sp. WKF16. The sequence goes on from NZ_CP118632.1 coordinate 934,735, forward strand.
AGCTGGGCGCGCCCAGGCTGGAGGTGCGGATGGTGCCGGTGACCTCACAGAACCGCACGCCGCTGCTGCAGAACGGCACCATCGACCTGGAATGCGGCGTCACCAGCAACCTCAGGAACCGCTGGCAGCAGGTGTCCTTCGCCACCAATTTCTTCGTCGCCAGCAGCCGCATCCTGACGCGTCGCGACAGCGGCATCAAGGACTTTCCCGACCTCGCCGGCAAGGCCGTGGTGACCAACGCCGGCACCACCTCCGAACAGCTGCTGCGCAACCTGAACGAGCACCGCAAGATGAACATGCAGATCCAGAGCGCGAAGGACTACGGCGAAGCCTTCCTGATCCTGCAATCGGGCCGCGTGGCCGCCTACGTGATGGACGACGTGCTGCTGGCCGGCGCGCGCACCACCGCGCAAAAGCCGGGCGACTGGGTGTTGACCGGCAATCCCTTCGGCGCCGAGCCCTATGCGTTCATGGTCAGGCGCGACGATCCCCAGTTCAAGCAGCTGGTCGACGACACGCTGTCGGGCCTGATGAAGAGCGGCGAGATCAGGAAGATCTACGCCAAGTGGTTCACCTTCCCGATCCCGCCCAAGAACGTGAGCTTCAACTTCCCGATGTCGGAGACGGTGTCCAGGCTGTACGCCGCGCCCAGCGACAAGCCGATGGATTGAGGCAGACTGTCGGTTTTCACTTTCATCAGGAGCGCCCCATGACCCAGCCGTCCCGCCTGCCCGCGATTGCCCGCGAGCAGATGACGCCCGACCAGACCGCCATGCTCGACGCCATCCTGGCCGGGCCGCGCAAGAACCTCAACGGTCCCTTCGTGGCCTGGATCCACAGCCCGCAGCTGGGCGAGCTGGCGCAGCGCCTGGGCGCCTTCTGTCGCTACGAGACCGGCCTGCCGTTGCGCCTCTCCGAGCTGGCGATCCTGGCCACCGCCGCCGCCTGGCAGTCGCAGGCGGAGTGGCACATCCACTTGCCCATCGCCGTCGATGCGGGTTTGCCCGCCGATGCGGCCGAACGCATCCGCAAGGGCGAGGCGCCGGTGTTCCGGGAGAACGACGAGCGCGTGATCTGGAACTTCGCCAGCGAGCTGTATCGCGACAAGCGCGTCTCGGACGCCACCTACGCCGAAGCTTGCGCGCTGTTCGGCCTGCCGGTGGTGGTCAACCTGGTGGGGCTGCTGGGTTACTACGCCCTGGTGGCGATGACCTTGAACACCTTCGGCATGCGCGCCGAGGGACAGGGCGAGGGCGCGCTGCCCTTCGCCGAGCCGCCGCGCTGAAGGCGCCGGCGCGAAAGGAGAAGCATGGGATACCAATGGCACTGGTCGGTCTTCCTGCAGGCGCCCGGCGCCGGCCAGACCTATCTCGGCTGGCTGTTGTCTGGCCTGGGCGTGACGCTGGCGCTGGGGCCGTCGGCCTGGCTCATCGCGCTGGCGCTGGGCACCGTTCTGGGCGTCATGCGCACGCTGCCCGGCCGGCTGCTTTCCGGCGTTGCGGCCTGCTATGTGGAATTGTTCCGCAACGTGCCGTTGCTGGTGCAGATCTTCATCTGGTATTTCGCGATGCCCGAACTGCTGCCCTGGGGCGACGCGGTCAAGGCCATGCCACCGATGATCCAGCAGTTCGTCATGGCCATGCTGTGCCTGGGCATGTTCACCGCCGCCCGCGTCTGCGAGCAGGTGCGTTCCGGCATCGAATCGCTGCCGCGTGGCCAGAAGGGCGCCGGCCTGGCGCTGGGGCTGACGCTGGCGCAGACCTATCGCTTCGTGCTGCTGCCGATGTCCATGCGCATCGTGTTGCCGCCGCTGACGTCGGAGTTCCTCAACATCTTCAAGAATTCGGCCGTGGCCTCCACCATCGGCCTGCTGGAGCTGGCCGCGCAGGGACGCCAGCTGGTCGACTATACCGCCCAGCCCTACGAGGCCTTCATCGCCGTCACGCTGGCCTACATGGCGATCAACGCCGGCGTCATGGCCGGCATGCGCCTCCTGGAACACAAGACCAGCCTGCCCGGCCTGGCGGGAAAGTAAGGAGACGCCATGGCTTATGAATTCGATTTCAGCGCCGTCACGCCGGCCGCGCTCAAGGTGCTGGGCGACGGCATGCTGGTCTCGCTCAAGATCACGCTGGTGGCGATCGTCTTCGGCATCGCCTGGGGCACCTTGCTGGCGATGATGCGGCTGTCGCGCCAGCGGCCGTTGCAATGGTTCGCGACGGCCTACGTCAACCTGTTCCGTTCCATCCCGTTGGTGATGGTGCTGCTGTGGTTCTTCCTGATCGTGCCGCAGCTGCTGCAGAAAGTGTTCGGCCTGTCGCCGGCCAACGACCTGCGCATGACCTCGGCGCTGGTGGCCTTCGCCCTGTTCGAGGCCGCCTATTACGCCGAGATCATCCGCGCCGGCATCAACAGCGTCTCGCGCGGCCAGATGGCGGCCGCCTATGCGCTGGGCCTGACCTATCCGCAGGCGATGGGCATGATCGTGCTGCCGCAGGCTTTCCGCAACATGGTGCCGCTACTGCTCACGCAGGGCATCGTGCTGTTCCAGGACACCTCGCTGGTGTACGTCAGCGCGCTGGCAGATTTCTTCGGGCGCGCCTACAGCATCGGCGAACGCAACGGCCGCATCATCGAGCTGCTGTTCGTGGCGGGCGCGGTGTATTTCGTCATCTGCTTCTCGATGTCGCTGATGGTCAGGCGTTATCGCCGCAAGCTTGCAGCCTGATTTTCCGGTGTCGCAAGACGCGCTGTTTCGATACGTTGCGGATCGAAAATTCCCAATGGAAACAAAGGCTTGGGAAATCGCAAATAATTTGCGCCAGCCCGCTTTACCGCTGTAAAGATTGCCGCACGCGAACCGTAATCAGCCATAAGAGCTCCACACATGGAGAGTGAACATGGCCATCGAAACGGAAATCGCAGTGGCGGCACGCGATGCCTTGCCGCCTTTCACCTCGCAGGCGCCGGCCAACCACGCCGGGGCCGACGCCTCCGGCCGCGCGCCGGCACCGGCCGCCGCAGTCGCGCCTGAGGAAGGCGTCACGCTGACCTTGTCCTCGCAAGGCCGCCTGCTGGCCGCCCTGGCCGGCATCGTCGACAGCGCCGCCGCCGATGCATCTGCCGCCGCCGCTGCCGAGGATGTGGCCGCGCCGGCGGCGCAAGCCAAGCAAGCCGATGCTGCCGCAACCGCGCAGCCCATCACCCGCGCCACGCTGTACGCCATCGAGGCGCGCCTGGTAGCCGCCCGTCGCGGCGCCGATGCCGTGCGGCGCGCCGACGCCGAGGCGCCGCCATCGGACGACCCGGCGCGCCTGGCGCAGGCGCGGCAAGCCACCGCATCGCTGTACGGGCGCGCGGCCAATCCTTTCTCCGGCCTGTCGCGCGCCGAACTCTCAGCCATCGTCTACGACGAGAGCGGCGCCTACACCACCAACGAACGCTACGCCGCCGCCAATGAGCGCGCCGAACAGGATCAGCGCTTCTGGGCGCCGGTGTTCCAGCGCGCGCTCGGCAGCGGCGACTGGCGTCCCGTGATCGAGGCGGCGCTGGTGTTCTACGCCACGCTGTCGCCGCTGGAGCAGACCGCCTATCCGGACAACTATGTGCAGCTGATGCGCCAATACCTGGCGCTGTACAACCTGCAGCCGCAGGCGCCGCTGCCGCCGCAGCAGCAGGCCGACCTGCAGCAGATGATGGCGGCGCTGGCGCTGCCTTCCGGGCCGCTGGCGCTGGCCGGCGGGGTGATCCGCGGCCTGGTGCTGCCGCGCGCGCCGTCGCTGGCCGAGCTGGTGGCGGCGGCGCCGCACCTGGCGGACCTGGTGCAGGTTTCCAATCTGGCGCACAGCGTGCAGGACGGCGCCTACCTGGTGCTGCTGCAGCGCGTCTTCGGCATTTCCCGGCGCGAGGATGAGCCGCCGGTGGCGCGCCGCAGCGGCAACGCCGGCACGCCCGCGCGCGACTATCTCTCCTTCGGCGATCGTCGCTACCTGGCCGATGCCTACGCTTATGCGCAGGCCAACGGCATCGCGCCGGAAGAGGTCGACGCGCTGGCCGCCGACCTGGCGGCCTACCGCCAGGCGCGCATGGCCGGCGCCAATGCGGGCGGCGACGTGCAGCGGGGCGCGGGCGGCGTGGTCGCCGGCGTCGCGCCAGCCGATTACCGCCGGCATGCCGACGACATGGCCACCGCGCAGCGCATCCTGGCCAGCCGCGCCGCGCGCGATACCCGGCTCGACCACGGCTTCCTGGCGTGGCTGCTGGATCCCGCCGGTGGCTGGAGCGGGCAGGGCGCCATCGGCCATGCGGTGCGCCTCTCGGCGCTGGAGCGGCTGCTGGCCGGCCTGGCCGGCGTCGGCATCGACGAGCGCGCCGGCGACGACAGCGAGCTGGAACCCGGCTACCGCTACGCGCTGTACCGCATCGGCCTGCAGGAGACGAGCGAGGCCCGCCTGCCGGGCGCTGCCGCCGACGGCGCGCGCAGCCTGACGCTGGCGGCGCAGATGGCGGCGCTGGCGCGCGCCGAGGCGACTGACCTGGCCTTCATGAACAATGCGTTGATGCTGCTGAAGATGTATCGCTTCTCGCTCAGGATGAGCGATGCCGAGCAGCGCACGCTGGCCGAGCTGGTGTATTCCAGCCTGCGCAAGCGCCGCCTGCGCCCGCGTCGCGGCAAGCTGTTCGTGCTGTGGGGCGAGCGCAGCCCGTCGATGCCGCCCTTGCCGGGTTGAGCGGCGCGCGCGTCAGGGCAGGTTCTCGCGCAGGATCACGCTGATGCGCACCGCTTCCACGCCGGAGAGGGCATCGCGCCGTTCGCGCAGGTTGGCGAAGATGCGCACGCAATTCATGATCATGTTCTGCGGATGCTGGGTCAGCACCGCATCCATGGTGCCGTCGATCAGCAGGCCGCGCGTGTCGGGCGTGAGGCCGTGGCCGATGAAGACCACTTTCTGGTCGCGACCGCATTCCTTCAGGGCGCGGCCCACGCCGTCCGAGGCGCCGCCGATGTTGTACATGCCGGCCAGGTCCGGATACTGTTCCAGCAGGATGCGCGCCTGCTTGTAGTTGGCGTCGGCATCGTCATGCCCCTCGCGCAGGCCTACCACCTGGACCTGCGGGCACATCTCCTCCAGCACGTGCTGGAATCCCATCTCCCTTTCCTCATGGCCGCGATAGCTCAGGCTGCCGGCGATCATGGCGATCTTGCCCGGCGTGCGCCCGGCTCCCGGATTGGTCACCTCGCGGTCGAGGAAGCGCGCCAGCAGCATGCCGGCGGTGCGGCCGGCGGCGCGGTTGTCCATGCCGACGTAGGCCGCGCGCAGCGAGTTGGAGAGGTCGGAGATCAGCGTCACCACATGCACGCCTTCGGCCGCCAGCGTGTTGACCGCCTCGCGCACCAGCGGATGCTCCAGCGCCATGAAGGCCACGCCGTCGGCCTGGCGGCCGTAGTGCAGCAGGCGCTGCGCCAGCACGCGCGGATTGAAGCCCTCGATGTGGTGGCACTTGCAGCGCACGTTGAAGGGCGCAAGCTGCTCTTCGGCGAAGCCGATGTAGTCGCCCAGCATTTGCATGTAGCGGTTGCTGCGCGGCGGCAGCAGGAAGGCCAGTTGCATGGCCTGCGGGCGCAAGGCCTTGTACAGGTCGGACTCGGGCAGGTAGCCCAGCGCGGCGGCGGCCTTGATCACCAGTTGCTGGGTCGCCGCGCGCACGCCGGGGCGCCCGTTGAGCACGCGATCGACGGTGGCGGTGGAAACGCCGGCAGCAGCCGCGATGTCGGTGACACGCGCGCGGCTGGCGGCTGGCGCGGGTGCGTTCGCGAGGGAAGAGGGCTTGCGTTTCTGGTCGGGCATGGCCTGGTTCCAGGTATGTTTGATTACATCAAAAACCATCAAAAAGCGGCTTTGACCGCGCGGATTCGGCGGCGATATTCTGCAGCCTTGCTTCAGGCTGGAAGCAACCGGGCGAGGTTGGTTGGACGAGGACGGCATGCGGGCGCCGAAAAAGTCTAAATCAAATCGAATCAGAAAGCATCATCAGAACATGCGGATACAGCCCCGGCGCCCCGCCGCGGCCGCCGCGCACAACACCAATCATTGGGAGACGACGATGGACATGCCAGGCGATACACTTTCCGGCCGGCGCGCCTTTCTGAAGAAGGCGACGCTGGCTTCAGCCGCCGCAGCCGCGTGCCTGTACGGCACGCAGGCGCATGCGGCCGAGTTCACGCTGAAGTACGGCAACAACCTGCCCATGTCGCACCCGATGAACGTGCGTGCCAAGGAGATGGCGCAGAAGATCGCCGCCGAATCCAAGGGCCGGGTCGAGCTGCAGGTCTATCCCAACGGCCAGCTCGGCACCGACACCGACATGCTCTCGCAGGTGCGCTCGGGCGCCATCGACTTCTTCACGATCTCGCCGGAAGTGCTGGGCACGCTGGTGTCGGCCGGCCAGATCAGCGGCGTGGGTTTCGCCTTCAAGGACTACAGCCAGGTATGGGCCGCCATGGACGGCGAGCTGGGCGCCTACGTGCGCCGCGAGATCGCCGCCAGGACCGCGCTGTTCGCCTTCGAGAAATGCTGGGACAACGGCTATCGCCAGGTCACCACCAGCACTCGCGCGATTGCCAGGCCCGAGGATTTCAAGGGCATGAAGCTGCGCGTGCCGCCCAGCCCGCTGGCGACTTCGCTGTTCCGCGGTTTCGACGCCTCGCCCACCAGCATCAACTTCGCCGAGGTGTACTCGGCGCTGCAGACCAGGATCGTCGAAGGCCAGGAAAACCCGCTGGCGGTGATCGCCACCGTCAAGTTCTACGAGGTGCAGAAATTCTGTTCCATGACCAACCACGTCTGGAGCGGCTTCTGGTTCATGGGCAACAAGAAGTCCTTCGAGCGCATGCCCAAGGAACTGCAGGACATCGTCGCGCGCAACATCAACGAGGCCGGCCTGAAGCAGCGGGTCGACGTCAAGGCGCTCAACGACTCGCTGGTGGCCGACATGAAGGCCAAGGGCCTGCAGTTCAACGAGATCGACAACGCCGCCTTCCGCGCCAAGCTGCGCGGCGCCGGCTTCTACGCCGAGTGGCACAAGAAGTTCGGCGACGAGGCCTGGGCGCTGCTGGAAAAATACACCGGAAAGCTGGCCTGACCACATCAACAAGGAAAAACATGAGCCGCTTTCTCGGAGAGATAAAACAGCTGGGCTACGTCGTGGCCGACATCGAAGCCGCGATGAAGTATTGGACCGAGGTGCTGGGCGTGGGCCCGTTCTACTACATGGAGCGGGTGCCGTTGAAGAACTACCGCTACAAGGACCAGCCCTACGAGATCCACAACTCAGTGGCGCTGGCCAATTCGGGCGGCGTGCAGGTCGAACTGATCCAGGCGCGCGGCGACACGCCGTCGATGTATCGCGACTTCATGAAGAACGGCCAGACCGGGCTGCAGCACGTGGCCTACTGGACCGAACACTTCGACCGCGACTTGCGGCTGCTGCTGGATCGCGGCTGGAAGGTCGGCATGAGCGGCGAGGTCGGCGAGCGCGGGCGCTTCGTCTACTTCGAGACCGAATACCACCCCGGCACGGTGATCGAGCTGTCCGAAGTGGCCGGGCCCAAGGGCCGGGTGTTCCGCATCATCCGCGAGTCGTCCGAAGGCTGGGACGGCAGCGATCCGGTGCGCGCCTTCCCCGACCTGAGCAAGCTGTGACGATGGGCCCCGCGACATTGCCGATGGACGGCAGCCGCTTCTCGGCCGACTACCTGATCGAGACGCCGCTCGACCCGGCCGCCGTGGCCGAGGTCATGGCCGGCGAGCAATCCTGCGGCACCTTCGTGCGGGTCGAGGGCGAGACCGACCAGTTGCGCCGGCGCGCCCGCGCCGTAGTGGAGGCAATCGACGAACTGGAGGGCGTGGCCCGGCCCAGCCTGCCCAATGCCTGGCAACAGCGCCAGGGCATGGCCGGCCCTTATCGCCGCGCGCGCATCCGCATCTCCTTCCCGGTGGAGAACGTCGGGCCCAACCTGCCCACGCTGGCCGCCACCGTGGCCGGCAACCTGTACGACCTGGGCGAGGTCACCGGACTGCGCCTGCTGGACCTGACGCTGCCGGCCTCGTACCGGCGCCGCTTCGACCTGCCGCGGCAGGGCATCGCCGGCACGCGCAAGCTGGCCGGCGTGGCCGATGCGCCGCTGCTGGGGACTATCATCAAGCCCAACGTCGGCCTGTCGCCGGAAGAGACCGGCGAGTTGGTGGGCCGCTTGTGCGAAGCCGGCGTCGACTTCATCAAGGACGACGAGGTCTGCGCCAATCCTTCGCATGCGCCGCTGGAGCAGCGGGTGCGCTCGGTGATGCGGCGCGTGCGCGCCTGGCGCGAGAAGAGCGGGCGCAACGTCATGGTCGCCTTCAACATCAGCGACGACCTGGACAGCATGCGCCGCCACGCCGAGCTGGTGGAACGCGAAGGCGGCAGCTGCGTCATGGCCAGCCTGAACTGGTGCGGCTATTCCGCCATCCAGAGCCTGCGCCGCAGCACGCCGCTGGCGCTGCACGGCCACCGCAACGGCTTCGGCATGATGTCGCGCGAGCCGCTGCTGGGCATGTCCTATCCGGCCTACCAGGCGCTGTGGCGGCTGGCCGGGGTGGATCACCTGCACGTGCACGGGCTCAACGGCAAGTTTTCCGAATGCAACGACGAAGTGGTGCAGTCCGCGCGCGCCTGCCTGGCGCCGATGTCGGACGGCGACGCGGTGATGCCGGTGTTTTCCAACGGCCAGTGGGCCGGCACCGTGCATCCCACCTTCGAGGCCATCGACAGCAGCGACGTGATCTTCCTCTCCGGCGGCGGCATCCTGGCGCATCCGGACGGCGCCGGCGCCGGCGTGGCCAGCCTGCGCCAGGCCTGGGACGCGGCGCGCGCCGGCATCGCGCTGGACGAGTACGCGAAGCAGGCGCCGGAGCTGCAACGCGCCATCGGCTTCTACGGCGCCCGGCTCAAATGAGCGGGAACGAGGAGCCGATGCAGTGAGGCCCGCATTCCTCGACGGCCGCCCCAAGATCGCCTTCTATGGCGACGACTTCACCGGCGCCACCGACACCCTGGCCACCGCCACGCTGGCCGGCCTGCGCAGCCTGCTGTTCCTGCGCCTCCCCGAACCGGCGCAGCTGCGCGCGGCGGGCGAACTCGATTGCCTGGGCATTGCCGGCGCCGCGCGCTCCATGGATCCGGAGCAACTGCGTGTCGAGCTGGAGCCGGTGTCGGCATTTTTCTCGGGCCTGCGCGCGCCGGTCACGCACTACAAGATCTGCTCCACCTTCGACAGCGCGCCGCAGGTGGGCAACATCGGCGCCGCGCTGCGCATCTGGCGCGCGCGCATACCCAATCCCTTCGTGCCCATCGTCGGCGGCCAGCCCAACCTGCGCCGCTACTGCCTGTTCAGCCACCTGTACGCCGCCGCGCAGGCCGGCGGCGAGGTGGTGCGCATCGACCGCCATCCGACCATGCGCCGCCACCCGGTCACGCCGATGGACGAGGCCGACCTGCGCCTGCACCTGGGCCGGCAAGGGCTGCAGGTCGCCGGCCTGCACTATCCGCTGTATGGCGATGCGCAGGCATTTGACGCGCACATCGAGGAACTGCTGGCGGCGCGTCCCGACGCCGTGCTGCTTGACGTCGCCCGCGAGGCCGACCTCGCCGCCATCGGCCGCGCGATCTGGACCCGCGCCATCCGGCAAGAGCTGCTCGCCGTCGGCGCCAGCAGCGTCGTGCAGGGGCTGGCCGCCTGGTGGCGCGAGCAGGGCTGGCTGGAGGAAGGCAACGCGCCGCAGATGACTATCGCTCCTGCACGCGGTCCGGTATTCGCGCTGGCCGGCAGCCTCTCGCCGGTCACCGCGCAGCAGGTCGGCGCGGCGCATTCCTACGACAGGCTGCTGCTCGACGCGCAGCGCCTGGTCGCGGGGGAGGAAGGCTACCTGGCCGCCATCGTCGCGCGCATCGCCGACGGCCTGCGCGCGGGTCGCCACGTGCTGGCCTGCAGCGCCGCCCATGAAGGGGAGCGCCGGCTGTTGTCCGACGCGGGCGCCGCGCAGCGCCTGGCCATGGCATGCGGACAGTTGTTGCGGCGGGTGCTGCAGGCGGCGCCGGTGACGCGCGTGGGCGTGGCCGGCGGCGACACTTCCAGCCACGCATTGAAGGCGCTGGATATCTGGGGGCTGTCCTATCTCGGCAATCTGTCCCCCGGCGTGGCGCTGTGCCGCGCGCATGCGCAGGCAGCCGGCCTGGATGGCCTTGAGATCATGCTCAAGGGCGGGCAGATGGGCGGGGCGGACCTGTTCGAGCGCTTGCTGGAGGGAACGCTGGCGGGGTAGGTGATCGTGCCGGAAAGTATCGAAGCCCTTGCTTGATTCGATACCCCAGGTAATGGCTAAAATGACAAAACCGGTCTTGATCGGCCTGGCGCAAGATGGCATCTTGTCAACCAACGAGGCGAAACAGGTTTGCCTCGCAAGACTTCAAGAGGGAGGACATCATGCGTATTTCCGCAATCGTGCTGGGCACCGTCTTCATGCTGCATTCCCAGGTCGCCAGCGCCAAGGGCGTCATGTCCCATCTGGTGGACGGCTTCGTCTTCTTCATGAACAACTGGTACTGAAGACTTCGCGTCCTGATGGAAAGGAGCCCGCATCATGCGGGCTCTTTTTTTTCGTGAAGCGCCTCAGCCGCGCGGCAGCATCGCCAGGCCGGGGTGCGCAGGCGAAGGAGCATGGACCTGCCCTCGCGCACCGCGCGCCGCATCGCCAGCGCCGGTTCGATGGCGGCCGCCATCCAGCGCCGCTCGGCCTCGTCCAGCTTGCGCAACCGTTCCTGCTGGGCCGGGTTGTCGGCGGTCAGTTCGCGCGCGCGGTCGAGGTGTTCCTTGAAGGCGCGCACGCCGGCGTTGAGCGGCTCCAGCGAGGCGTCGACGCCGGTGAGCGAGAAGCCGCGCTGCCCGGACTCGATGTTGAGCAGGCTTTCCAGCGTGCTCTTGATCTCGCCGCGCACCACGTAGGTGTGCGTGTTCCATTCGTTGGCGGTGCTCAGGCGGTTGAAGTTGGCATACGCGACCGATACCAGGATCACCAGGATCGCGGCCACCATGCCGAATCCGAGATAGAGGCGGGTACCGATCCTGAGGTCGGTGAGTTTCATGGGGTCTAGCCTCCGTTGGCAAGAGCAAACAAAGAAGCGAACAAAGATGCCGGCGAACCTGACGGTTCGGCGGGGATGCGGATGGATCAGGCGGGTACTGCGGATGAGTCAAGTTGCTGAAGAACTTACGTAACTTTCAGTTCACTTGATATTGGTGTCAACGGCGGCCCGAAAGTTCTTGCGCATTTCGCGCGCCGGCGTCGCGGACGCGCGACGTTGGCGTTTCTTCAATTGTCGCGGCGGGAAGATTGCCGCCGCAACATGGGCGTGACAAGGGCGTGACAAGGGCGTGACAAGTGCGCGGCCGGCGCGCGGCGCGCCGGCGGATGAGCATCAGAAGCTGAACACGGTATAACCGTCGGCCGCGATCTGGGCGATGCTGGGCAGGCCGGAGGTACCGGGCACGCTGTTGTCGGTGATCAGGTCGAAGCCTGCCTGCTCCGCTTCCTCGCGGGCGCCGAAGACGTCGGCGCAGCCGCAGGAGACGCCGACGATCTTGTCTTCGACCGCCTTGAACAGCGCATGGATGGGGTGCTTGGCGTCGGCCAGCGCGCCGGGCCAGCGGGTGCCGGTGCCCTGGAAGTAGATGCCGACTTCGGTGCCCTTCTGCTTGAAGTCGAAGGCTGCGGCCAGGCCGTTGAACATGCGGCCCAGCGCTTCTTCGCCGGCTTTGGGATCGGACAGGATGATGATGGCTGCTTTCATGATGGTTCTCCTTTGGGTGTGCGTTTCGGGTGGTTTGCCGGTGTGCGTATCCGCCGTTCGTTCAGCGGATGGTGCGCATTCTAGGCAGCCGTGCGGCACAGGGAAATCATGCGTGGCTCAATTGATCATTGCGCGCGGCGTAATGATGCCGCTCAGTTCAGGTGGGGATGCGCGCGCAGCTGTTCGACCAGCAGGTCGATGAACATGCGCACCTTGGACGAGCCGTACTTGCTCTCGCGGTGCAGCACATGCACCGGCCACGGCGACTCTTCATAGTCCGGCAGGATGGTTTGCAGGCGGCCGTCGTCCAGCTCACGCGGCACCTGGTAGGACAGTAGCCGGCAGATGCCCAGGCCGGCGGCGGCGGCCTCGATCGCGGCGTCGTTGCTGGTCACCGTCAGGCGCGGCTTCATGCGCACCATGGTGGGATCGTCGGGCGCGCCGAACTTCCATTCGATGCGCGGCGACACGCCGCTGGCGGCGATCACGGTGTGGCGCAGCAGGTCGGCCGGGTGCTGAGGCGTGCCGTGCTCGGCCAGGTATTGCGGCGAGGCGCACAGGATGCGGCGCACCTGTCCCACGCGCAGCGCCTTGAGGCTGGAATCGGGCAGGTGGCCGATGCGCACCGCCACGTCCACGCCTTCGTCCATCATGTTGACCAGGCGGTCGAGGAACAGCGCCGACACTTCCACCTCGGGATAGTCCTTCAGGAAGCGCACGATGCTGGGCGTGACGAACAGCCGGCCGAACAGCACCGGCGCGGTCACGGTGAGATTGCCGCGCGGCGCCGAGTTGATGCCGGCCGCGGCTTCGTTGGCCTCGTCGATGCTGGCCAGGATGTTGCGGGTGTCGTCCAGGTAGCGGCGGCCGGCCTCGGTCAGCCGCACGTTGCGCGTGGTGCGCACCAGGAGCTTCACGCCGAGCTTGTCTTCCAGCGCGGAAACCGCCCGCGTCACCGCCGCCGGCGACAGGTCGAGACGGCGCGCCGCCGCTGCGAAGCTTTCTTCTTCCCCGACCGCCGTGAAGACGTTCATCAGGTGGATCTGGTCCATTGTTCCTCCCCGCGAAATACTGATTTGCTGACGGCACCTATTCTTGTTGGCCGCATTATTTCGCAAAATCCATCCATCGGCAAACGCAGCCGCCGCCTGTTGAAGGGCGGCAATGGACAAGGAGAACAGCATGAAGACGCAATACAGCTTCCACCCCGGCGAGCGCGCGGCGCAGGCCAAGGCGGGCGAGACCGCCATCGCCGACCGCAATGCCGCGCTGGTCAGCGACACCGTGATCGGCGGCGCGCGTCCCTTCATCGCCAAGCAGTTCATGGTGGCGCTGGGCAGCGTCGACCGCGCCGGTCGCCCCTGGGCGTCGCTGGTGTTCGGCAAGCCCGGGTTCCTGCAGGCCGGCGACGGCACATCGATCGCCATGCACGTGCCGCAATGGGAACGCGACCCGGAAGATCCCCTGTGGGACAACATTGCCGGCAACCCCGACCTCGGCATGCTGTTCATCGAACTGGGCTCACGGCGCCGCTACCGCATCAACGGCAGCGTCACCCGCTTCGATGCCGACGGCGTCGACGTGGCGATCCGCGAGGCCTATCCCAACTGCCCGAGCTACATCCAGCGCCGCCAGTTGCGCGTGCAGGGCGATCCGGGCCTGCCGCGCCAGGCGGCGCACGGCGCCGTCCTGCGCGGCAGCGTGGCGCAGCTGGTGCGCGGCGCCGATACCATCTTCGTCGCCAGCCGCCACGCGCAGAACGGCGCCGATGCCTCGCACCGCGGCGGCGGCGCGGGCTTCGTGCAGGTGCTCGACGAGAGCACGCTGCGCATCCCGGATTTCAACGGCAACAGCCTGTTCAACACCTTCGGCAACTTCGCGCTCGATCCGCGCGCCGGCCTGTGCATTCCCGATTTTGCCGGCGGCCGCGTGCTCCAGCTGACCGGCGTCGCCTCGGTGCTGTGGGACCAGGAAGATCCCGCCAACCAGACCGGCGGCACCGGCCGCTACTGGGAGTTCAAGGTGGAGCGCTGGATCCTGCGCGACACGCAGCAGCCGCTCGAATGGGAATACCTGGACGCCTCGCCCTTCAATCCACCCGTCTCCCTGTGAGGACCGCATCATGCTTCATGTCATCGACCGCATCGTCGAGCACGGCGCCGCCGTGAAGGAATTCCACCTGCGCCGCGCCGACGACGCGCCGCTCGCGCCATGGCGCGCGGGATCGCACATCGTGCTGCGCTTTGCCGACGCGCAGGGCCGCGACCATGAGCGCCACTATTCGCTGGTCGGCGCACCCGGCCAGGCGCAGGCCTATCGCATCGCGGTGCAGCGCGAGGAGGGCGGGCGCGGCGGTTCGCGCAGCCTGCACGACGAGTTCGCCGCCGGCGGCGAGGTCGAGGTGGACGGGCCGTTCGACAGCTTCCCGCTGGCGCCCGCGGGAGAGGGGGCGCGCACCTTGCTGGTGGGCGGCGGGATCGGCATCACACCCTTGATTTCCCTGGCCCATGCGGCGCAGGCGCAAGGGCGCGCGTTCACGCTGCACCACCTGGTGCGCAGCGCCGGGCGGCGCGTGCTGCAAGACGAGCTGGCGCTGTTGCCGGCGGCGGCGCTGGCATGGCACGTCTCGTCCGAGGCCGGGCGTGCCGACCTTGACCGGCTGCTGGGCCCCTATGGCGAGGGGGACGTCTGCCACGCCTGCGGCCCGGCGCCGCTGCTGCAGGCATTGGCCGAGGCCGCCGCGCGCCAGGGCTGGCCGGCCAAGGCCTTGCATGTGGAGAGCTTCGGCGCGCGCGCTCGGCAGGGCGACGCGCCGTTGACGGTGGAGCTGACGCTGTCGCAGATGACGGTGGAAGTGGCGCCCGGCACGTCGATCCTGGAGGCGCTGATCGCGGCGGATGTGTTTGTCTCCTATGAGTGCCGGCGCGGCGAATGCGGCAGCTGCTATGCGCAGGTGCTGGAGGGCGAGCCGCTGCATCGCGACGTCTGCCTGACGCCATCCATGCGCGCGCAGGGCATGTGCACCTGCGTGTCCTGGGCGGCGCGGGAGCGTCTGGTGCTGGAGCTGTAGGCGCGCTTCAGTGCAGCGGCCAGGCGCGCAGCAGGATGCCCTGCTGCGCCGCCGCGCTGGCCGTTCCCAGCGTGCCGTAGACGCGCCCGCCCTCGGCCTCGCCGCGCGCGGCGAGGAAGGCGTCGGCGCTGGCGCCGGGCGCGTGCCGCAGCATCAGCATGCCTTGCAGCGCCAGCACCAGTTGCTGCGCGAAACGCCGCGCCAGCGCTTCGCGCTGTTCGGGCGGCGCCGCCAGCATCTGCTTGAGCGCAACCACCCGCGACGCCAGCAGCGCATGGTTCGCCGCGGCCTGTTCCAGTTGCGCCAGCAGCAGGGCGAAACCCTGCGCCTCGCGCTCGATGGCGCGCAGCACATCCAGGCACATCACATTGCCCGAACCTTCCCAGATCGAATTGACCGGCGCCTCGCGGTACAGGCGCGCCATCGGCCCGGTCTCGACATAGCCGTTGCCGCCCCAGACTTCCATGCACTCGCCGGTGAATTCCAGCGCGCGCTTGCAGACCCAGAACTTGGCCGCAGGCGTGACGATGCGCTTCCACGCGCGCTGCAAGGGATCGTCCGGCGCATCGAAGGCATGCGCCAGGCGCAGCATCAGCATGGTGGCGGCTTCGCTCTCCAGCGCCAGGTCGGCCAGCACATTGCGCATCAGCGGCTGCTCGGCGAGATGGCGGCCGAAGGCGCTGCGCCGGCGCGCATGGTGGATGGCCTGCGCCAGCGCCTGGCGCATCAGCGCGGCGCTGCCGATCACGCAGTCCAGGCGGGTGTGGTTGGCCATCTCGATGATGGTGGGAATGCCGCGCCCCTCGTCACCGACCATGATGCCCATGGCCTCGTCGAACTCGACCTCGCTGCTGGCGTTGGAGCGATTGCCCAGCTTGTCCTTGAGCCGTTGGATCAGGATCGGGTTGCGCGCGCCGTCGGGCAGCCAGCGCGGCACGAAGAAGCAGGACAGGCCGTTCTCGGTGCGCGCCAGCATCATGTGGGCATCGCACATCGGCGCCGAGAAGAACCACTTGTGGCCCGATAGCAGGTAGGGCGCGCCGCGCCCCTGGGCCTGCGGATCCATGGGCATGGCGATGGAGGCGTTGCTGCGCACGTCGGAGCCGCCCTGTTTCTCGGTCATGCCCATGCCGATCAGGATCGAGCGCTTTTGCTGCATCGGCAGGTCGCGGCCGTCGTGCTCGCGCGCGAACAGGCGCGTCTGCAGCTGCGCGAACAGCGCCGCTTCCTGCCGCAGCACGGGGATGGCGGCGAAGGTCATGGTGGTCGGGCACAGCGAGCCGGCCTCGATCTGGCCGTGCATGAAGTAGCCGGCCGCGCGCGCGGCGTGCGCGCCGTCGCCGGGCTGCATCCAGGGCAGGGCGTGCAGCCCGGCGCGCCGCAGCAGCTCCAGCAGCGCGTGCCAGGAGGGATGGAAGTCGACTACGTCGATGCGGTGGCCGGTGCGGTCGTGGGTGCGCAGTTCAGGCGTATGGCGGTTGGCCAGCGCGGCCAGCTCGATCACCTCCGCGCTGCCCAGCTCGGCGCCCTGGCTGGCCAGCGAGCAGGCGTGCCAGCCGGCGCCTTCGCGCTGCACGCCTTCGGTCAGGGCCGCGTCGGTGGAAAATAGGTTGTAGTCCTTCAGGTCGCCGACCTGGTTCTGGATCTCGTGGGTATGCATGCTGTCTCCGTGGACGGGTGCGGGGCAAGCGCGTTTCTTGTTGTGATCGGGGGCGCTTGACGCCAGTGTATGCCATCGCCGGCTTTAAACGAATTGGCTATATCTATATAAGCATCTTGTTAGGTTGGGCCGGGAGCACATGATAAAGAGTCATATTAAAATGAGCCTTTCGACCAAAGAACGATCACAGCACGATCGCGCAAGGAAAGCCAAGACAGATGTCCTATCCGACCATCGAATCGACCATCGGCAATACCCCGCTGATCCAGCTGCCGCGCATTGGCGGCGACGAGGCCAAGCGCCGCAACAACATCATCCTGGGCAAGCTGGAGGGCAATAATCCGGCCGGTTCCGTGAAGGACCGCGCGGCCTACTCCATGATCACCCGCGCCGAGGCGCGCGGCCAGATCAAGCCGGGCGACACCCTGATCGAAGCCACCAGCGGCAACACCGGCATCGCGCTGGCGATGGTGGCCGCCATGCGCGGCTACAAGATGGTGCTGCTGATGCCGGAGAACCTCTCCGAAGAGCGTCGCCAGAGCATGGCGGCCTATGGCGCGAAGATCATCCTCACGCCCAAGAGCGGCGGCATGGAATACGCGCGCGACCTGGCCGACCAGATGCAGAAGAACGGCGAGGGCCTGATCCTCGACCAGTTCGCCAACGCCGACAATCCGCTGGCCCACTACGAGACCACCGGCCCCGAGATCTGGCGCGACACCAAGGGCGCCATCACCCACTTCGTCAGCGCCATGGGCACCACCGGCACCATCATGGGCGTGTCGCAGTACCTCAAGGAACAGAACCCCGGCGTGCAGATCGTCGGCGCGCAGCCGGAGGAAGGCTCTTCCATTCCCGGCATCCGCAAGTGGCCGGAAGCCTACCTGCCCAAGATCTTCGACAAGTCGCGCGTGGACCAGACCGAGTCGGTCAGCCAGGCCGAGGCCGAGAACATGGCGCGCAAGCTGGCCGTGACCGAAGGCCTGTTCTGCGGCATTTCCGCCGCCGGCGCGTGCGAGGTGGCGGTGCGCCTGTCGCACCAGCTGGAGAACGCCACCATCGTGTTCGTGGTGTGCGATCGCGGCGACCGTTACCTGTCGACCGGCGTGTTCCCGGCCTGAGGTCGGGATCAAAGGAAAACGCCGCGCCGGGCAGGATGCCGGGCGCGGCGCTCAGTGAAGACGGATACAGCAAATGCACAAATGAAAAACGGAGCCGAGGCTCCGTTTTTCATGTCTGCTCCGGCGCGCTTATTCGGCGCTGCCGGATGTCGGCGAAGGTGCGGAGCCGGCTGGCTTCGGCTTGAACTGCTTGTCGCTGATGCGGAATTTCTCGCGGCGGTCGCCCATCAGTTCGCGCAGTTCGCGGATCGACAGTTCACTCACCTCATGCATGCGGATCAGCAGCGAAGCGCCCACCGGCAGGCGGCGGTGACGGATCTTGCTGATCACCGGCGGCGCCACTTCCAGCGCGCGCGACAGGGCGGCGTCATTCTTCAGGTGCAACTTCTCGATCAGCGCATCCAGCAGGTGGTTGGGATCGTAGTTGACGTGGTCGGAAATCGAATTCGATTCAGCAATATCGGTGGTTGTAGTCATGATCGGGACGTTCCATTATGCAGATGTTTGTGAAGGCTGAGCGCCTAAGCATTAATTGTTGGTAAAACTGCAAAACGCGACTAACTCTATCTGAGACCAAGGCGGCGACCCCGTTGAGGCCGGTGTCCTTTTTTCTGCAAGATAGCGACTAGCCCTATCAAAGAACGACTTCAAAAAGCGGTATCGAGTTCTCTGACCGGGTGCACTTGGATTTCTATGCGCATAGAACTAATTCTATGTCTATATAGAAATAATTGCACATTTTTCATGGGGTCAGAAAATTCTATTCCACAATAGTTGCAGAAACTCATTTTCGAATTTGTAACAGATATTAACAGGATTTTTTCGAAATTTGTCACGCTTGTCTATCTGACACGACAAATGGCAGGGCATTCCAGCCTGTTAGGCCCAGTTTCCGCAAGGTAGCCATGTTTTTCTCGAAAATTGCGCTCGCTTGGGG
Source organism: Herbaspirillum sp. WKF16 (assembly GCF_028993615.1). Classification (NCBI taxonomy): domain Bacteria; kingdom Pseudomonadati; phylum Pseudomonadota; class Betaproteobacteria; order Burkholderiales; family Oxalobacteraceae; genus Herbaspirillum; species Herbaspirillum sp. WKF16. The sequence continues at coordinate 953,409 of NZ_CP118632.1, forward strand.
GTAGGCGGCGACCGCCCGGTCGATGCTGCTTTCTCGCAACAGATGGAGGATGGGGAAAGGCGAGCGATTGCTGTAATTCTCGATATCGTCGGGCTCGGTGTCGGCGAACTGGTAGGCCGGATGGAAGCTCGCGATCTGCAACTCGCCTTGCAGGCCCATGCGTGCCAGGATGCGATCGGCCCAGTCCAGGAAATCGTTGTATTCGAGAAAATCGTCCAATGCGAGCGGTACGATCAGCAGCGTGGTGTCGATGTCCTCGGGCGCGCTGGCCGACAGCAGCGCCAGTTCTTGTTCCAGATCCTGGGCCAGCGCGTCCCATTCCAGGCCGCGGCTGACCTTGTAGCGGATCTGTTTCTTCACGTGAACGGACTTGGCGAAGGGACACAGGTTCAGGCCGATCACGGCCTGTTCCAGCCAGGCCTGGGTGAGGGCGACGACCTCGTCGTCGCTGCGAGGGAGGGGTGCAGTGCTCATGCGCCATTGTCGCATGGCAGCCATGGCGGGCGCGACGGCGCGGCGCAGATCGGCTATGCTTGCCAACCTTCGGCGGCATGCCTGCCGCACGCTCATCCAAAGAATCACTCGACTATCGCCATGGCGCTCAAATCCACCATCTTCAAAGCCGAACTGCAGATCTCCGACATGGATCGGCACTACTACGAAAACCATGCGCTGACCATCGCCCGCCATCCGTCCGAGACCGATGAGCGGATGATGATCCGCGTGCTGGCCTTCGCCCTCAACGCCAGCGAAGCGCTGGCCTTCGGCAAGGGCCTGTCGGACGTGGACGAGCCCGACCTGTGGCAGAAGGACCTGACCGGCGCGGTGGATCTCTGGATCGAAGTCGGCCAGCCCGACGACCGCGCCATCCTCAAGGCCTGCGGCCGCTCCGAGCGGGTGCTGGTGTACAGCTACAGCAGCGTGTCCAACATCTGGTGGAACCAGACCGGCAGCCGCGTCGAGCGCGCCAAGAACCTCAAGGTCATCAATATCCCGGCCGAAGCCAGCCAGGCCCTGGCCGCGCTGGCCCAGCGCAGCATGCAGCTGCAGTGCACGATCCAGGACGGGCAGGTGTGGCTGGGCGCCAATGAAAACATGGTGCTGGTCGAGCCGCAGACGATCAAGGATTTCGCCTGAGCGGTGTGATGGAGTTCAGTTGAACGACGCTGGGTTCCTGCTTGCGCAGGAACGACAGTGGGGAGACGGGCAATACCTTCACGGGTTCAAGCTGTCCAATTACCTGTCGTCCCTGCGCAAGCAGGGACCCAGCGGCGTGCGCCGCACGGTGATGTCAGCCGGGCCGGGATCGCTCAGGCCGTCACGCCATCAGCCCGCCGCCGCAGGTGATCCAGCAAGCGCTGTCCCTCCGGCGTATTGAACCAGGCGGCATGTCCCAGGAAATAGGTGTCATAGGCCAGCGCCGCATTCTGCTGCGACTGGGTGACGCCATGGAAGTAATCCAGCTCGGCCAGCGCGAACTCGGCATGCACCAGCGGCAGCAGCGCCGCCAGCGCACGCAGCTGGCGCGCCGACAGCGGCAGCAGCGAGGCGTAGCCGTCCAGCAATGCGTCGAGCAGGTCCAGATGGATCAGCTGGTCGGCGCGGTGCGGTACGGACAGCCATTCGACGATGTTGCGCTCGACGGCGGTGGCCAGGTCGTGCAGCGCGCAGCTGCGGTCGCACAGGCCGAAGTCGAGCACGCTCACTGCCTCGGCCTGGGGCGTGACATCGCTCCACAGCAGGTTGGAGGCATGCCAGTCATTGTGGGTCCACAGCGGGATCATCTCATCGAGGTAGGGCTTCAACTGCGCATGGAAGGGCAGCAGGTGCTGCGCCACCTCGCCGCGCCACGGCCGCTCGGCCAGGTAGTCGGCGATGGCCGGGCGCTGCTCGATATAGGCCTGCAGCGGCCGCACCGGATCCTCCTGCGAAAAGATCGTGAAGCTGGAGATCAGCGGCCGCGCCGCGCGCGCCGGCGCGTCGAAGCCTTGCGAGGCCTGGTGCAGGCGCGCCAGCATGCGGCCGGCGGAATGCGCGTGGGCGCCGCTGGAAAACGGCGTCCACGACATCGCGTCGCGATACAGGTCCATGCCCGGCGCCAGCCGGAACACCTCGTACGTCCAATGCTCGTCGGCCAGCGCGGTGGCGCCGTCTGCAGTGTGCAGCGCAGTGCTGACCGGCAGCCCGCGCGCATGCAGGTGGGCGACGAAGGCGTGCTCCTCGGACAGCGCGGCGATGTCGCGCACGCGCACGTGATGCCGCTTGACGACGATCTCGCCGGCGTCGGTCTGCATCACGCAGGCCGCCGAGAACGGGCGCGGGCTGTGCCACTCCAGGCGCTGCGGCTGGCCCGCTTGCGGATAGTGGCGCAGCACGCGCGCCACCTCGGCCGAGGTCAGCGCCGGCCAGTCGGAGATCACCGGCTCGGTGCCCATGCCATGGCTGATGACGCGCGTGAGGTGATGCGAGGCCGCTTCCATGTCCGGCTCAGAAATCGTATTGCAGCGACAGGCGCGCGGTACGCGGCGCGCCCAGGTGGATGTAGCTGTCGCCCAGGTACTGGCCGGCATCCTTCCAGTAGCGCTTGTCGAAGACGTTGTCCACGTTCAGGCGCAAGGTCGTATCGTGGCCGCCGACGCGCAGCTTGTAGCGCAGGCCGGTATTGAACACGTGCACCGCCGGCAGGCTCACGCTGCCGTCGCGGGTCACCGGCTTGGCGGCGCTGTAGAGCCAGCTGCCCATCACGTTCAGGCCGTCCACGCCGGGCACGGCGTAGTCCGCGTAGACCGCGCTGCGCAGGCGCGGCACGTTCACGGCCTGCTGGTCGTCGTAGGCGGCGGTGCCGGTGCCGCTGGCGCGGGCGCGCGTCACCGCCACGCTGGCGCCGACCTGCAGGCGCGGGCCCAGCTTGCCGCTGGCGCCGAGTTCGATACCGGTATTGGTTTGCGTGCCCTGCTGCACGTAGGTGAAGCCGGCCGTGCTGTTATCGGGTTGCTGGTATTCATAGGCCTTGCGCATGCGGAACACCGCGGCCGTCAGGTTCAGGTCGGGCGTGACGTCGTATTTGACGCCGGCCTCAAGCTGGCGCGACACCGAGGGCGGCAGCACGGCGTTGGGATTACTCACCCAGAACGGCGCGATGCTGCCCAGCGACAAGGTTTCGGCGTAGCTGCCATAGATCGACAGGTTGGCTTGCGGTTTGAAGATCAGCGCCACTTGCGGCAGGAAGATGTTGCGGTCGGTGATGCGGCTGGCGCTGCCGTCGGCATTGTAGGCCTCCTCGTGCAACCAGGCCTGGCGGCCGCCGGCGATGGCTTGCCAGCGTTCGGAGAGTTGCAGGCGGTCACTGAAGAACAGCGCCTTCTGGCGGCTGTCCAGATTGCGGTAGGCCGGATCCGACACCAGGGTGGAGGCCGGCAGCGCCGGAGTGCCGGTATAGATGTTGCCTTCGCCGACCAGCTCGTTGACGCCGGCGGGTTTGTCGATAATGCGGCGCGACATCGCCGCGCCTACGCTCAGTTCATGCCTGATGTCGCCTGTTGCGAACTTGCCGATGGCGACGGCTTGCGCTTCATCGTTGCGGCGCTCGTCATCGGGCACGCGATAGTCGTAGACGTCGAAGTTGCCGTTGGCGCCGAAGGAGGTGGAGGCGAAGGTGCCGCTGCCATACGGGAAGGCGAGATTGTCGTCGATCACCGCGCGGCTGCGGCCGGCTTGCAGGTAGCCGCGCCAGTCGCTGTTGAATTCGGTGTCCAGGCGCAGGCGGTAGTTCAACGACATGTCGCGCACCGGTTGCGACCAGGGCTGCGGTGTGAGCATGGTCGAGGGCGAGACGCCCGACGGAATGGTGGTCCCGCCCAGCAACTGGTAACCGGCCACCGAGCGCTGTGCCTTTTTCTGGTACTCGGCGTCGAACTGCAGCAGCGTCTTGGGCGTGATGGCCCAGGTCGCTGCGACCGAGGCGAAGTCGCGCCAGCCGTCGCCGTTGTTCACGTAGGAATGGATGTCTTCATGCGCGGCGTTGATGCGCAGGCCGAACTGCTTGTGCTCGCCGAACAGCGCGCCGAGGTCGGTGGCGAAGTAGCGCGAACCGTTGGCGTCGGTGCCTAGCGTGACCGAGCGCACGTCGGCCGGGCGCTTGGTGATATAGTTCACGATGCCGCCGGCGGCGACCACACCGGCCTGCAGGCCGGCCGCGCCCTTCAGGAATTCCACGCGCTCCTTGTTCTCCAGCGCGATGGTCTGCTCGCCGGCCGCGGTCAGGCCGTCGATGCGATAGGCGCTGGCCGGATCGAGCGCGAAGCCGCGGATGCTGAAGTTCTCGTAGTAGCCGACCGGCGCGTAGTTCTCGCCGATGGCGGCGTCGTTCTTGACCACGTCCGAGAGCAGGCGCGACTGCTGGTCGCTCATCTGCGCGCGGGTGACCACCGACACCGAGGCCGGCGTATCGAGCAGCGGCGCGTCGTCGAAGCCGGCCACCGATGCCGAGCGCGCGTGCGCGTCGCTCTTGCCGGCGCCGCTGGCGGTGACGTTCACCGTGGGCAGGCTGTCGCCGGATTCGTCGCGGCTCTCGGCCGCGCGCGCCGCGCCGGACAGGCCAAGGGAAGTGCCGGCCAGCGTCAGCATCAGCGTGGAGGCCAGGGGAGCAATACGTTTCATCGTTACGTCAGGAAGTGGCGGATTTCATGCGCCGGCCGGGGCCGGTGCGGCGGTTGTTTGATCAGGGCTGGCGATTGCGGGCAGCAGCCACGGCGCGACCCAGTTCGGCCACCGACATCGCATAGAAGTAGCTGCGATTGTAATGCGTGATGGCGTAGAAGTTATTGGTGGCCAGCCAGTACTCGGTCGGGCCGGTGCCGTTCTGCAGGTCGACCAGGCCGAAGCGCATGCCGGCCGGCAACGCCGGCGCGGTGACGCCGGCCGCCTGCAACTGTTCCTGGGTGTACTTGGCTTCCAGGCCCTGGTTCAGCATGCCTTCCCATTGGCGGTTGTCGGCCGAGGCGGTGGCCGGGAAGGCGACCGGTTCGCCGCGCTGCCAGCCATGCACGGAGAGGTAGTGGGCCACGCTGCCGATGGCGTCCACCGGCGAATTGCGCAGGTCGATCTTGCCGTCGCCGTCGAAGTCCACCGCATACTCGCGGATGCTGCCGGGCATGAACTGGGCCCAGCCGATGGCGCCGGCGTAGGAGCCGCGCAGCGACATCGGGTCGATGTTCTCGTCGCGCGCCAGCAGCAGGGTATTTTCCAGCTCGCCGCGGAAGAACGCCATGCGCGCCTCGCGCGTGGGGGTGTTGGGATAGTCGAAGGCCAGCGTGGTGATCGCATCCATCACGCGGAAGCCGCCGGTGTTGCGGCCATAGACGGTTTCCACGCCGATGATGCCGACGATGATTTCCATCGGCACGCCGTATTGCGCCTCGGCGCGCGCCAGCGCCACGCCGTAGGTGTTCCAGAACTCGACGCCGGCGTTGATGCGGGTCGGCTCGATGAAGCGTGCGCGATAGGCGCTCCAGTTCTTGGGCTTGGTGCTGGGCGCCGGCTTGATCAGCTGGATGGCGGTGTCGAGGTAGCGCGTCTGGGCGAACAGGGCATTGAGCCTGGCGCGGTCGAAGCCGTTGCGCTCGACCATCTCGTCGATGAAGCGCGCCACTTCCTTCCACTCGTTGAAGTTGACGAACTCGCCCTGGTCTTCCGGCGCCGTCTTCTTCTTGGCCTGGGGTTTCTTTTCTGCTTTCTTGTCGGCCTTCTTGTCCTTCTTCGCACTCTTGGCGCTCTTGGACTGCGGCTTGCCCGCCTGCGTGCTTTCGGCATGCAGGACCGGCGGCAGGGCGCACAGGGAACAGAGCAGCAGGGCGGACGGCAGGGAAGTCAGGCGGGACAGTGTGATGGGCATGAGAAGCTTAGGGTCGCTCGTGGCAAGACAAGCCGCCGAGTATACCGCATCGGCCCGCGCGCCCCATGCCGGTGCGCGCTCCCGCGGCGCGCCCGGCGGATGTACACTAGCCGCACGAGACCATCCCGGGCAGCCAGCAGGCTTGCCAGTTTGCAATAAGAGCAACAATGACCACCGCCTTCTATACGCACGCCGACTGCCAGCGCCACGAAATGGGCGACTGGCACCCCGAGACGCCGACCCGCCTGCAGGCGATCGAAGACCAGCTCATCTCCAGCCGCATCGACCAGTTCCTGGATCGCCGCGACGCGCCGCTGGCCGATCCGGCCGACCTCGAACGCATCCACAGCGCGGCCGCCGTCGACCGCATCCGCGAACACAGCCACGCGCTGTCGCTGTCGGGCGAACCCTACTACTCCATCGACGGCGACACCCTGTTGAACAGCCACAGCTGGAAGGCCGCCCTGCGCGCGGCCGGCGCGGCGGTGGCGGCGACCGACGCGGTGATCGCCGGCGAGCTGGACAATGCCTTTTGCTCGGTGCGCCCGCCAGGGCACCACGCCACGCCGGACAAGGCGATGGGCTTTTGCCTGTTCAATAACGTCGCCATCGCCGCGCGTCATGCGATCGAGGTCCATGGCCTGGAGCGGGTGGCGGTGGTGGACTTCGACGTGCACCACGGCAACGGCACCGAAGACGCCTTCGCCCACGATCCGCGCGTGCTGATGGTGAGCTTCTTCCAGCATCCCTTCTATCCGTTCTCCGGCGACGCGCCGACCGAGGGGCACATCGTCAACGTGCCGGTGCCGGCCTTCACCGACGGCAACGCCGTGCGCCAGCTGGTGACCGAGAAATGGCTGCCGGCGCTGCATGCGTTCCGGCCGCAGATGATCTTCATCTCGGCCGGCTTCGACGCCCACCGCGAAGACGACATGGGGCAGATGGGCCTGGTGGAAGCCGACTACGCCTGGATGACGCGGCAGATCATGCAAGTGGCCGGGGAGCACGCGCAGGGCCGCATCGTCAGTTGCCTGGAAGGGGGCTACAACCTGTCGGCGCTGGGGCGCAGCGTGGTGGCGCACCTCAAGGTGCTGGCGGATCTGGAGTAGATGCGGGGCGGCGCTCTGTGACATTTGCCGGCGCCTCGACGTCCATTGAACGACGCTGGATCCCTGCGTTCGCAGGGACGACGCCGAGGAAATGCTCAATGCCTCCTCATGCTCAAGATGCTGAGGACTTGTCGTTCCTGCGAAAGCAGGAACCCAGTGTCGTTCGTCGCGCCTTCGGCCTCGCGGGTTTCCGGCGTCTCCTCACTGCGCCTCATAAGCCGCAATGATCGCATCGGCCACCGCCCGCACCCGCGCCGTGCGGTTCAGGTCGCTGTGCAGCACCAGCCACATGTCGTAAGGCGCTGAGCGTTCCGGCCAGATGCGCACCAGGCCGGGCGCCTTGTCGCCCACGTGCGTGGGCAGTTCGCCCAGGCCCATGCCGGCCTGGACGCAATCGATCATCACCAGCCCGGAGCTGAGCTCCATGGCGACATTCGCGTTGGCGACCGATTCGCCGCACAGCTGATCGGCCATCTGCGGCGCCGCCGCGCGCTGGTAGACCACCACATCATGCCCCTTCAAGGCGGTGCCGGGTTCGGGCAGGCCGCGCTTTTTCACGTAGGCCTTCGAGGCGTAGATGCCGGTGTGGAAGCGGTTGAGATGGCGCGCGATCAGGTCCGGGCTGTCGGGGCGCAGCGTGCGCACGGCGATGTCGGCCTCGCGCTTGGTGAGGTTGGTGATCAGGGTGGAGGTGGACAGCACCACGCGGATGCCGGGATGCGACTCGCGCAGCCTCTGCAGCGCCGGCACCAGGAAGTGGCGCGCCGAGGTATCGGTGGCGGCCACCCGCACCACCCCGCACAGCCGCTCGTCGATGCCCTGCATCTGCCGCTGCAGTTGTTCGGCGCCTTGCTCCATGTGGCCGGCGGCGCTCGCTGCCAGTTCGCCGGCCGGCGTGGGCACGTAGCCGGACGGCGTGCGCAGGAACAGCCGCGCGCCCAGCGATTTCTCCAGGGCCGCCAGCCGGCGGCCGACGGTAGCCTGGTCGATCTCCAGCGTCTCGGCCGCGCCGCGCAGGGTGCCGGCGCGGTGCAGGGCGAGGAAGATGCGGGCGTTGTCCCAGTCCATGATCCGTTCTCCGTGTTCGTTGCAAAATGCAAATTTGCATCAGGCTGCCGATCTTATACCTATTTATTGCATTGCGGCGGAAGCCTACAATCGCTCCTGTTGCCGCCTGCTTCCGGATCTTTCCGGGGTCCAGGCGTTTTTTCATTGCCGAAAGTATCCATCATGTCATCCGCACAATGTTCAACCCCTCCCATCGTCGGCGCCGCGCACCCGGCCGGCGCGGCCAGGCCGGCCGGCATCCTGCCGCTGGTGGCGCTGGCCATCGGTTTCGTCATGGCCATGCTGGACGTGACCGTGGTCAACGTCGGCCTCTCCAACATCTCCACCAGCCTGGATGCGCCCCTGTCGATGCTGGTCTGGATCGTCGACGGCTACACGCTCACCTTCGCCGCCATGCTGATGGTGGGCGGCGCGCTGGCCGACCGCTTCGGCGGCCGCCGGCTGTACCTGCTCGGGCTGTTCCTGTTCGTGCTGGCCTCGGCGCTGTGCGGGGCCGCGCCCAACGGCGGCTTCCTGATCGCCGCGCGCCTGCTGCAGGGCCTGGGCGCGGCGTTCTTCATGCCCAGCTCGTTGAGCCTGCTGACCCACGTGTATGAGGACGACCGCGTGCGCGCCCGCATGCTCGGCGTGTGGTCGGCCACCGTCAGCGTGGCGGCGGCGGTCGGCCCTCTGGTGGGCGGCGTGCTGATCCACTGGCTGGGCTGGCGCAGCGTGTTCCTGATCAACATACCGGTGGGCGTCATCGGCCTGTGGATGGCGCGTCGCCTGATCCCGCAGGTGCCGCGCCACGAACGCGCGCTGAACCTGTTCAGCCATGTGGTTGGCGTGGTGATGCTGGCCGCGGTCTCGTTCGTGCTGATCCAGGGGCCGGTGTACGGATGGAGCTCGGCGCGCATCGTCGCCGGCGCGGCGCTCGCGCTGGCCGCCGCCGCGGGCCTGGTGCGCCACGAGTTGCGCGGCGTCGCGCCGCTGCTGCCCAAGGCCCTGTTTGCCACGCCCCAGTTCGCCGCCGCCAACGGCATCGGCTTCCTGATCAACTTCGGCGTGTACGGCAACTTCTTCTACCTGGCGCTGTTCCTGCAGCAGGGACGCGGCGCCGACGCCTTGCATACCGGCCTGCAGCTGGTGCCGATGATGGTGGTGATCTTCTTCGGCAACATCATGTCCGGCCGCATGTCGGCGCACTGGGGACCGCGCGTGCCGCTGCTGCTGGGTTTGTCGGTGGGCGCGTTGTTTACGGCGCTGTCGACCACGTTCCGGCCGGAGACGCCGTACTGGATGCTGGCCCTGGTGTGCGCCGCCGCCAACCTCGGCATCAGCACCGCCATCCCGGCCATGACCGCGGTGGTGATGCAGGTGGCGGGCCGCGTCCACGCCAACAGCGCCGCCGCCGCCCTGAACGCCAATCGCCAGATCGGCGCGCTGGTGGGCGTGGCGGTGATGGGCGCGGTGCTGCACACGGCGGACGGCTGGGGCCTGCGCAACCCGCTGGCCTTCGGCATGATGGCGGCCGGCTACGCGCTGGCGCTGTGGCTGGTGTGGCGCTTCGTCGGCGTTGCCAGGAAGGAATTGGCGGTGCGCGGCGCCTGAGCCGACTGTTGTTCCACCGCCAACAGCCTGCCCCGCATCGCGCGCGGCAGGCTGTTTTTTTAGGGAATGTCGGGCCGGGGCCTTAAAATAGCGGGTTCAACGCAATACGCATCAGAAAGAAGAATCCCGCATGTCCATCCAATGGTTCCCCGGCCACATGAACTCCGCCCGCCGCAAAGCGGCGGAGACCATGGAAAAAGTCGATCTGGTGATCGAAGTGGTCGACGCGCGCCTGCCGCAGGCCAGCTGCAATCCGATGATCGAACAGCTGCGCAACGCGCGCCAGCGCCCCTGCCTGAAGATCCTCAACAAGACCGACATGGCCGACCCGGTGGCCACCCAGGCCTGGATCGAGCACTTCAACGCGCAAAAGGGCGTGACCGCCGTGGCGCTGTCGTGCAAGAAGCCGTCCGACGTGGCGCGCATCCCCAAGCTGGCGATCCAGGTGGCGCCGCACCGCGGCACCGCCTTGAAGCCGCTGCGCATCATGATCATGGGCATCCCCAACGTGGGCAAGTCGACCCTGATGAACGCGCTGCTGAAAAAGCGCGTGGCCGCCGTGGGCGACGAGCCTGCCGTGACCAAGACCCAGCAGCGCCTCTATCTCGGCAACAACATGGTGCTGACAGACACTCCGGGCATGCTGTGGCCCAAGATCGAGCACCCCAGCGACGGCCTGATGCTGGCCGCCAGCCACGCGGTGGGCAGCAATGCGCTGATCGAGGAAGAGGTCGCGACCTTCCTGGCCGACCTGCTGCTGCAACGCTATCCGCAATTGCTCAAGGCGCGCTACGGCTTCAACACCGAAGGCATGGACGGCGTGGCGGTGGTCGAAGGCGTGGCGGCCAAGCGAGGCTTCCGCCTGAAGGGCGGCGACTACGATTTCGAAAAGGCCTCGCACACCTTCCTGCAGGACTACCGCAGCGGAGCGCTGGGCCGCATCTCGCTGGAGACGCCCGCCTCGCGCGCCGAGCTGCTGGCCAACTACCGGTCCACCGACAACCCGGACGCCTTGCCGGCCGAGGAAGACGAGGACGAAGAGGATGACGACTGGCGCAACGCGCCCGACCATCGCCAGCGGCGCGACTGATCGCCGGCGCCGGAAAAAAAGCCCACCTTGCGGTGTAATGCCGTTCAGTTAAGCGTGCGATGCTCCCTATGCGCGCCCGTTCGGGCTGAATAGGTCCACAGACCGTATCGAAGCCTGTTTGCCAAGAGCATCGCCCTAAGCTGCCCTTCGATACGCCGCTACGCGGCTACCCAGGACGAACGGAGCTTCACTTCCAACAAGCAAAAAATAATGCCGTTCAGTGCTTAACTGAACGGCATTACACCTTGCGGTGGGTTTTTCATGCGCTGGGCATCTGGCATCCGGCCGGGGCCGGATGCCGGGCGGCGATTACCAGGAGGTGATCACGGAGCCCTTGTACTTTTCCAGCACGAACTTTTTCACTTCCGGGCTGTGGTAAGCCTTGACCAGCTTGGCCACCCAGGGCTTGTCCTTGTCGGCGGCGCGCACGGCCAGCACGTTGGCGTAGGGGCCGGTGGAGGCTTCCACGGCGATCGCGTCCTTGGTCGGCGACAGGCCGGCGGATTCGGCGAAGTTGCCGTTGATCACGGCGGCGTCGAAGTCATCCAGCGAACGCGGCAGTTGGGCGGCGTCCAGTTCGATGATCTTGACCTTCTTCGGATTGTCGACGATGTCCAGCGGGGTCGCCTTCAGGCCGGCATCGGCCTTGAGCTTGATCACGCCCTTGGCCTGCAGCACCAGCAGCGCGCGGCCGCCGTTGGTCGGGTCGTTGGGCACGCCGATGCGGGCGCCTTGCTTCAGGTCGGCCAGCGACTTGATCTTCTTCGAGTAGATGCCCATCGGGAAGGTGATGGTGGTGCCCACGCTGACGAACTTGTAGCCGCGGTCCTTCACCTGCGCGTCCAGGTAGGGCTGGTGCTGGTAGGAGTTGGCGTCCAGGTCGCCGGCCGAGAGGGCGGCATTGGGCTGGATGTAATCGGTGAACTCGATGACCTTCATCTGCACGCCGTCTTTTTCCAGCAGCTTCTTGACCTGTTCCATGATCTCGGCGTGCGGACCGGCGGTCACGCCCATCTTGATCTGGTCATCCGCGTGCGCGGGAGAGGAAATCAGGCTGGCGGCAACGCCCAGGCCTGCGAAGAATTGAATCAACTGACGACGGTTCATGACTTTCCTTTCGGTCTTTGTCTTTGTAATGGTCGCGGCGGATAGCCGCGGTTTGCTTCGGTCGTGCGTGCGCTCAGCGGTGGCTGAGCTTGCGCACCAGCAGGTCTCCCAGGGATTGCACCAGCTGCACGAAAACGATCAGGATCAGCACCACGGCCAGCATGACTTCCGGCAGGAAGCGCTGGTAGCCGTAACGGATGCCCAGGTCGCCCAGGCCGCCGCCGCCGATCGCGCCGGCCATGGCCGAATAGCCGACCAGGCTGACGAACGTGATCGTGAGACCGGCGACGATACCAGCAAATGCCTCGGGCACCAATACCTTGTAAATGATTTGCCAGGTGGTCGCGCCCATGGCCTGGGCGGCTTCCACCAGGCCGCGGTCGACTTCGCGCAGGGCGGTCTCGACCAGGCGCGCGATGAAGGGCGCGGCGGCGATGGTCAGCGGCACGATGGCGGCCGCGGTGCCGATCGAGGTGCCGACGAAGAAGCGCGTCATCGGGATCACCGCCACCAGCAGGATGATGAAGGGCGTCGAGCGCACCGCGTTGACCAGCAGGCCGGCAATGCGGTTGAAGGCAACGTTGGGCAGGATGCCCTGGCGATCGGTCAGGTGCAGCGCGATGCCCAGCGGAATGCCGAGCAGCGAGCCGACCACGCCCGAGATCACCACCATCATCAGGGTCTCGCCGAAGGAGCTGACGAACAGATCAATCAGTTCAGATGACATGGTTCAGCTCCTCGACGACGACGCCCTGCGAGCGCAGGTATTCCATTGCATTGTTGATGTTCTCCTGGGTGCCATTGGCGAGGATCGCCAGCGAACCGAAAGCCTGGCCCTGGATCTCGTCGATCTGGCCGTGCAGGATGTTGAAGTCCAGGTCGAAGCGGCGCACCGCCTCCGACAGGTGCGGCTGGTCCACGCCCGAGCCGGTGAAGGCGAAGCGGAACAGGTGGTCGGTGCCGGCGCCGCTTTCGGCCTTGGCCAGGCGCTCGCGCAGGCGCGCCAGCACGCCCTTGGGCAGCTCGTGGGCGATCACGTCGCCGATCAGCGCGCGGGTGACTTCATGCCTGGGCTGGCGGAACACCTCCAGCACCTCGCCCTGTTCGATCACCTGGCCGGCTTCCATCACGGCCACGCGGTCGCAGATGTCCTTGATCACTTCCATCTGGTGCGTGATCAGCACGATGGTCAGTCCCAGGTCCTTGTTGATCTTGCGCAGCAATTCGAGGATCGAGCGGGTGGTTTCCGGGTCCAGCGCCGAGGTGGCTTCGTCCGAGAGCAGCACCTTGGGATCGTTGGCCAGCGCGCGCGCGATGCCCACGCGCTGTTTCTGGCCACCGGAAATCTGCGCCGGGTGGCGGTCGCGCAGTTGGGTCAGGCCCACCAGTTCCAGCAGCGGCTCGACCTTCTGCGCGATCTCAGCCTTGGACTTGCCGGCCAGCTCCAGCGGCAGCGCGATGTTGTCGTACACGGTGCGCGAGGACAGCAGGTTGAAGTGCTGGAAGATCATGCCGATGCCGCGGCGCGCTTCGCGCAGGCGGTCGGCCGACAGCGAGGTGAGGTCTTCGCCGTCCAGCAGGATACGGCCCGAGGTGGGGCGGTTGAGCAGGTTCAGGGTGCGCACCAGCGTGCTCTTGCCGGCGCCGCTGCGTCCGATGATGCCGAAGATTTCGCCTTTGCGTATCGACAGCTCGACGTTGCGCACCGCCTCGACATTGCCGAAGCGCTGGGTGACAGCTTGGATTTCGATCATGATGGGAATAGAAATGGCAGCGTGCCCGCGTTTTCCGGAACCGCCGTCCTTGGCATCGACAAGACGCCGCCAACGGGGCCGAAGCGCAGGTCTCCACTGCCATCGATATTTTTATAAGAAGCCGTTATTTTAAGTCGGCGCGGTTATAAGAGGAAAACAATTTTTCACCTATGCATATAACCAAAGCGTCTGATGATGCGGCTGAGACCCGCCAGCGGCGCGGCTTTGCGGAGTTGGCCATCGGTCCCTTCCTGCCCTCGCCAGGTTTCCCGCAACACGGGAAAAATTAGTCCTCCCTCATTCCTCCCCGGCTTTTCTTGATCCGGCGGCCCCGTACTTTGCGCAGCGCGCCCCCGTATCGCCGGGTCGGCGGCGCGAACGCGAGCCAAGCTCGTCAATAAACTTATTGTTTCTTTTTTCGAAATGATAACTTTCGCTGAGCGCTATTTTTCGGTGATTTCGTAAAGATTAAAGTTCATCTGCAGCCCGGACGGCCAACCAGTCGTTCCGGCGCTACCGGCGCCCCATGCCGTTTCCATGCAAATGCAGCCGGGCGTCGACAAGTCCAAATTTGCATTGCGCCGTACCGTAAGAAAGAACGCCATGAACACCCGCCATCTCCTCATCGCCCTCGTGCTGGCCGCCGCCAGCAGCGCCGTCACCGCAGAAACCTACGCCCAGACCCCCGCCGCCCATGGCAAGACGCGCGCCCAGGTGGTCGACGAACTGAAGCAGGCCCGCGCCGACGGCTCCATGACCGTCGCCGACAGCGAGTACCCCAAGCTGCCGCCGTTCGTCTCCAGCAAGAGTCGCAGCCAGGTCCTCGACGAGCTGAAGCAGGCTCGCGCCGACGGCTCGCTGTCCATTTCCGACGGCGAGTATCCCAAGCTGCCGGCCTTCGTCTCCACCAAGTCGCGCGCGCAGGTGCTGGCCGAGCTGGCCGAATACCAGAAGCGCCCGGATCCGCAGGGCCTGTACCAGGGTTACTGATGCCCCCGCCGGCGCCGCCGGCAAGCTCCCCACCAGGGAGGCCGCGCAGCGCCGCTGCCCGGCTTCGCCTACAACAAGAGGAATCCATGTACTCCTTCAACGCCAAGCAACTGGGCGAGCGCTTGCCCGACATCCTTGAACTGGCCGATATCGACGAAGTGGTGGTGACCCGCGACAGCGGCGAGAACCTGGTGATCGTCACCGAGTCCGTGTGGCGCTCGCTGCAGGATGCGGTCCACCTGTTCGCCACCGACGTCAACGCCGACCGCCTGGTGCGCAGCCTGCAGCAGCTGCGCGCCGATTTCCTGTCGCAGCCGGAGGTCGAATGAAAGTCTTCATGACTGCCCTGGCGCAGGAGGATTTCGCCTTCTGGCGCCGCCAGGACGGCGAGCTGGCGCGCCGCATCGCTCGCCTGCTGCGCCGCCTGCGCGACGGCGACAGCCTGCCGCCGCAACAAGTCTCGGCCTTGCCGTTGCGGCTGCAAGGCCTGTGTGCGGTGCGCCTGAGTTCCGAGCACCGGCTGGTGTTCGAGCGCCTGCGCGACCGCATCGTCGTGCATCAGTGCCGTTTCCATTACTGAGGATCGGCGCCGCGCAAGCGGCAACGGCAACAGCTCCTAGTGGCTGGCCTGTGGCGGCTGTCCGCGATTGATCGCGCGGACGGTTCGGGACCGGGTGTTCATGTGAGAGATGTCCCTGTACAGGCTTGTCCGTCCGCGGCGCATGCGCGCCGCGGGCTTTTTGCCGGCCGTGATTTACGCCTGCTGAATCAACAATGTGTAGTTTTTATGCATCAATGTTGAGAATGCGCCAAGGCGGAAAATCGCGAGCCGGCATTTTTTCATGTTGGTTCTGTCGATGATTTAAGTTGTAATAAAGAGACATAAACAATCAATAATCGAAAAAAATAAAAACATAAATTGTTTGTGGAAATAAATTTTGATTAAATAAATTAAGTCTTCTTGATGTTTCTTTCGGGAAGCTTGGGTGGTGTCGATTGCCTCATAGGCGGGCGAACTGCCAACAATCAAATAGCAAATTCAACAACTTTGGAGTTCTTCTCATGAAAAAGTCCCTCTTGGCACTGGCAATGCTCGGCGCCTTCGCCGGCGTGGCCCACGCGCAAAGCTCGGTCACCATCTACGGCATCATCGATGCCAGCCTGTCGTACAACAGCAAGGTGGCGACCACCGGTACCGGCAACGGCAACCGCATGGGCGTCGACTCCGGTGCGATCAAGGGTTCGCGCATCGGCTTCAAGGGCAGCGAAGACCTGGGCGGCGGCATGAAGGCGCTGTTCAACCTGGAAAACGGCTTCAACCTGGACAACGGCGCCGCCGCCCAGAACGGCACGCTGTGGGGCCGCACCTCCACCGTCGGCCTGTCGGGCAACTTCGGCACGGTGCTGCTGGGTCGCCAGAAGGACTTCACCGATGACATCGCCGCCTTCACCTCGGTCAACGACTTCGGCGGCATGGTCAGCCAGGTCCACGCCCGCGACCTGGACCGCACCAACGGCGAACGCGTGAACAACTCGATCCGCTACAACACCAACAACTACAGCGGCTTCACCGGCAGCCTGATCTACGGCTTCGGCGAGCAAGCCGGCGCCAACACCGCCGGCCAGTCGTTCGGCATCGGCGGCGCCTACTCGAACGGCCCGTTCAATGTCGGCCTGGCCTACTTCCAGGCCAAGAAGGGCAGCACCTCGGGCGCAAGCGACGTCAACTCGACCAATGCCACTTCGTGCACCAACGCCACCGGTTCGGCCGGCGACACTTGCCTGAAGACCTGGACCCTGGCCAGCTCCTACCAGTTCGGCCCGGCCAAGCTGTACGGCTCGTGGTCGCGCGTGAAGCTGCCGCTGGCCACCCGCGGCGCGGCCGCATCGTTCTCCGCGGCTTCGGCAGCCAACTACGCGGTTGACGCTACCGGCCAATACCTGGTGGGCGGCGTGAACAACGACAAGAACGACATCTTCGACGTCGGCGTGAACTACGGCCTGACCCCGGCCCTGTCGCTGCTGGGCGCGGTGCAGTACACCAAGGCCAGCTTCGTCGGCGCGTCCAACGGCCACCTGCTGCAGCTGAACCTGGGCGCCAAGTACGCCCTGTCCAAGCGCACCAGCCTGTACGCCGTGTACCGCAACCTGCGCGCTTCCGACACCTACAGCCCGGGCGTGAGCAACGGCCAGGCCCCCGGTTCGGACGGCAACCAGAATGCCGTCAACGCCGGCATCATCCACACCTTCTGATCGGATGAGCGCTGTGCGCAGCGCGTGATGTTTCCCCTGTAGCGCCCGCGGGCCGCGCCTTCCCGGGCGGCCCGCAACGCCCGCATACCTTCCCGGATGCGGGCGTTTTTGCCTTCGCGCGGCGCGGCTTCCTATAATGAGGATCCCATCCGGACAGGAAACCTCCCATGCATATCGACTGGACCCATTTCACCCCCTGGCCCGCGCTGGCCGGCGGCATCGCCATCGGCCTGGCCGCGGCAGTGCTGATCCTGTTCAACGGCCGCATCGCCGGCATCAGCGGCATCGTCGGCGGCCTGCTGCGCGCGGCGGCGGGAGAGCGGGCCTGGCGCGCCGCCTTCGTCCTCGGGCTGGTGGCGGCTCCGCTGGCCGCTTCCGCCTTCGACTGGCGCATGGGATTGCGCATCGATGCCGGCTGGCCGGCGGTGATCGCGGCCGGTTTCCTGGTGGGACTGGGGACTCGCTACGCCGGCGGCTGCACCAGCGGCCATGGCGTGTGCGGCATCTCGCGGGGCGCGCGGCGCTCCATCGTCGCCACCGTGACGTTCATGGCGGCGGGCTTTGCCACCGTGTTCGTGCTGCGGCACCTGCCGGGAGGCTGACATGGGCGCGCGCGCATCGCTGGTTTCCCTTGGCGCAGGCTTGCTGTTCGGCTTGGGCCTGATGTTGTCGGGCATGGCCGATCCGGCCAAGGTGCTGGGCTTTCTCGACCTGGCCGGAGCATGGGATCCCTCGCTGGCCTTTGTCATGGCCGGCGCCATCGGCGTGGGCGCGATCGCCTTTGCGCTGGCGCGTCGCCGCGGCCGGTCTTTCCTGGGCCTGGCCATGCAGTTGCCCGCCGCCAGCGGCATCACACCGCGCTTGTTGCTGGGCAGCGCGCTGTTCGGCATCGGTTGGGGCATGGCGGGATTTTGCCCGGGGCCGGCGCTGGTGGCGCTGGGCATGGGCGAGGGCAAGGCGCTCGGATTCGTGCTGGCGATGCTGGCGGGAATGGCGGTATTCGAATGGCTGGAGTCGCGCCGGGGATAAGGCCACTGCGAGGGCCGCGCCCCGGGCTGCAACGAGGGAGTAAAACACAAGGAACAAAAAAACAAAAAGCCCGCATCGTCGCCGATGCGGGCTTCTCAATCGGGAGCCGGCCATGGCGAACCATGGCCGTCGGCCGGAGGCAAATTACATCATGCCGTCCATGCCGCCCATGCCGCCCATGCCACCCATGCCGCCAGGCATGCCGGCCGGCTTGTCTTCAGCCACTTCCGCCACCAGCGCGTCGGTGGTCAGGATCAGCGCAGCCACCGATGCGGCGTTTTGCAGCGCCGAACGGGTCACCTTGGCCGGATCCAGCACGCCCAGTTCCACCAGGTCGCCGTAGGTGCCGTTGGAAGCGTTGTAGCCGAAGTTGCCCGAACCTTCCAGCACCTTGTTCACCACCACCGACGGCTCGTCGCCGGCGTTGAAGACGATCTGGCGCAGCGGCTCTTCGATCGCGCGCAGCACGATCTTGATGCCGGCTTCCTGGTCGGGGTTGTCGCCCTTCAGGTTCTTGACGTTGGCGCGGGCGCGCAGCAGGGCCACGCCGCCGCCAGGCACGACGCCTTCTTCAACGGCTGCGCGGGTCGCGTGCAGCGCGTCTTCGACGCGGGCCTTCTTTTCCTTCATTTCGACTTCGGTGGCAGCGCCAACCTTGATCAGCGCAACACCGCCGGCCAGCTTGGCCACGCGCTCTTGCAGCTTTTCGCGGTCGTAGTCGGAGGTGGCTTCTTCGATTTGCGCGCGGATGGTCTTGACGCGCGATTCGATCGCCAGGGCTTCGCCTGCGCCGTCGATGATGGTGGTGTTTTCCTTGCCGATTTCAACGCGCTTGGCTTGGCCCAGTTCAGCCAGGCCGGCCTTTTCCAGGGTCAGGCCGACTTCTTCGGCGATCACTTGGCCGCCGGTCAGGATGGCGATGTCTTCCAGCATGGCCTTGCGGCGGTCGCCGAAGCCAGGAGCCTTGACGGCGGCGGTCTTCAGGATGCCGCGGATGTTGTTCACCACCAGGGTGGCCAGGGCTTCGCCTTCGACGTCTTCAGCCACGATCAGCAGCGGACGACCGGCCTTGGCGACTTGTTCCAGCACCGGCAGCAGGTCGCGGATGTTGGAGATCTTCTTGTCGAACAGCAGGATGAACGGATTGTCCAGGGCGACGATCTGCTTTTCCTGGTTGTTGATGAAGTACGGCGACAGGTAGCCGCGGTCGAACTGCATACCTTCGACGATTTCCAGTTCGTTTTCCAGCGACTTGCCGTCTTCGACGGTGATCACGCCTTCCTTGCCGACCTTTTCCATTGCCTTGGCGATGATGTCGCCGATGTCGGTGTCGGAGTTGGCCGAGATCGAGCCGACCTGGGCGATTTCCTTGGAGGTGGTGGTGGGCTTGGCCAGCAGCTTGACTTCACCGACGATGGCGCCGACGGCCTTGTCGATACCGCGCTTCAGGTCGGTCGGGTTGAAACCGGCGGCGACGTACTTGAAGCCTTCGCGCACGATGGCCTGGGCCAGCACGGTTGCGGTGGTGGTGCCGTCACCGGCGTTGTCGGAGGTCTTGGAAGCGACTTCCTTGACCAGCTGCGCGCCCATGTTTTCCAGCTTGTCCTTCAGTTCGATTTCCTTGGCGACGGAAACGCCGTCCTTGGTCACGGTCGGGGCGCCGAAGCTGCGCTCCAGGACCACGTTGCGGCCCTTGGGACCCAGGGTGACCTTGACTGCGTTGGCCAGGATGTTGACGCCGTTGACGATCTTGGCGCGTGCTTCATCGCCGAAAATAACTTGCTTTGCTGCCATGTTGGATTCTCCAGAAATTCGGTTGAATTCGTGTCGCCGGGCTGGCCGGCGTGGTGTCGTGCTGCCGGCGGCCGCTTATATATGAAGAGGCCGCGCGCCGAATTACTTCTCGACGACGGCGAACAGGTCTTCTTCGCGCATGACCAGCAGTTCCTGGCCATCGATCTTCACGGCCTGGCCGGAATACTTGCCGAACAGAACGCGGTCGCCGACCTTCACGGCCAGCTGACGGACCTTGCCGTCTTCCAGGATCTTGCCGTTGCCGACGGCCAGGACTTCGCCTTGGTCCGGCTTTTCGGTCGCTGCATCAGGCAGAACGATACCGGAAGCGGTCTTGGTTTCCTGGTCGAGGCGCTTGACGATGACGCGATCGTGCAAAGGGCGAAGATTCATGAGAACTCCTTACATTTCAATAAGTTAGCGGTTATTGCGGCGATGCCTGCAACGGTTTTTCTTCCAAATGCAGCCAACCTCACCGCATGAAAAAGGGGGATTTCACCAAGGCGGGCTGTTAGCACTCTCCCCTGGCGAGTGCTAAGTATAGGGACGGAGGTTGGATTTTTCAAGGTGGACATGCGCGCTTGCAGGCATCGGCGAGCGTCAATAATAAAATTTCCCTTGAGGCAATGTTGCCCTATCTTTAAACCACCGTCGCGGCCCCGCCGGTTCAAGCCCCTTTTTTCGCCGCCGGTTTCTTGCCGGCCTTCCTGGCGGAGAACATCGACATGTCGCGCCGGATCAGCGCGATCAGCGTCTCCGCCGCCGCGCCCAGCGTCCTGCCGCTCTTGGTGAGCAGGCGCGCCTTGGTGGCCTTGAACAGCGGGTGGTTGATGGGCAGAGTCACCACTTCTTTGGCGCGCAACTCCCGATAGGCCGCGAAGGCGCTGATCAGGGTCATGCCGTCGTTGCGCTTGACGAAGCTGCGCAGGGCGCCGAGGGAATTGGTCGTGAGCGTGGGCCGTATCTGTATGTGTTCCGCATAGGTCAGCATCTGCACGATCTGGCCCAGGCCGAAGGCCGGCGGCATGATCGCCAGCGGGTAGTGGCCCAGCTCGCGCACGTCGACCGCGCCGCCGCGCAGGGCGAAAGGATGGCCGGGCCGCACCAGAAGCTCGACCGGCTGGGCCGAGGTGGCGACGTATTGGACATCGGCATGCGGCGGCGGATTGTAGGCCAGTCCGATATGGGCGCGGCTTTCCGCCACCTCCTGCAACACGTTGTTGACCGGCAGCACGTCGACCGAGATATCCAGGTCGGGATGGCGGGCGCAGAAATCGGTCAGCACCTCGTCCATCAGGCTGTCGACGTAGCCTTCGCTGGTGACGATGCGGACCTGGCCGTGCCGCAGGCCGTGCAGGGCCTGCAGCCGGCCTTCGAACAGCTCTTGCTGGGAGCGGCAGCCGCGCCAGTATTCAAGCAGGTAGGACGCGGCCTCGGTCGGCTGCACGCCGCGCGCATGGCGGTCGAACAGCGGCGTGCCGATCTCCTCTTCCAGCAGGCGTATCTGGCGGGTGATCACCGATGCCGAGGTGTTGATGCTGTCGGCCGCACCGCGGATCGATCCTTGCGCCAGCACTTCCTGGAAATAGCGCAGCCTGCGCTGGTTCAGTTCCCGCATGCGTTCTCCCGCGCTCGCTGAGCGTTACCCAAAGGGCAACGATAATACACTTAAGTTGCTCTTGCTCGTGTTTGCGTACTGACCGATGATCGCTGCGCATGCCAGTGCCTGAACGTCCTACCGATACCAACACATAACGACAGGAGTGAGACCGATGCCCATCACCGAAACCCCGCATGCGCCGCACGAGCCCGACGGCGCGGCGCGCCGCGCCTTGTACCGCAAGCTGAACTGGCGCCTGCTGCCCTTCTTGCTGCTCTGCTACACCTTTGCGTACCTGGACCGCGTCAACATCGGCTTCGCCAAGTTGCAGATGCAGGGCGATCTCGGCTTCTCCGACGCCGTGTACGGGTTGGGCGCTGGCATCTTCTTCTTCGGCTACGTGCTCTTTGAGATTCCCAGCAACCTTCTGCTGCCGCGCATCGGCGCGCGCAAAACCATCGCCCGCATCCTGGTGCTCTGGGGGCTGACATCGGCGGGCATGATGTTCGTGCGCGATGAAACCACCTTCTATGTGCTGCGCTTCCTGCTGGGCGTGTTCGAGGCCGGTTTCGCTCCCGGCATGATCTTCTACCTGACATACTGGTACGGCCAGAAGCGCATGGCGCGCGTGATGGCGGTGGTCATGCTCGCCGGGCCGATCGGCGGCATCTTCGGCTCGCCCTTGTCGACCTGGCTGATGACCGCGATGTCGGGCGCGCACGGGCTGGAAGGATGGCAGTGGATGTTCCTGGTGGAAGGCTTGCCATGTGTGCTGCTGGGCGTGCTGGCGCTGCGCGTGCTGGCCGACCGGCCGGCCGACGCCAGGTGGCTGAGCGCGGAAGAAAAGCGCATGATCGCCGCCGACGTCGACACGGCCGGCGCCGCCGATCATTCCTTTGCGCAGGTGGCCAGGAACCCGCGCGTCTACCTGCTGGCCTTTTCTTATTTCACGATGATCTGCGGCATCTACGCCGTGAGCTTCTGGCTGCCTTCCATCCTCAAGGCCGACGGCGTGACCGACACCATGCAGATCGGGCTGTATTCGATGATTCCCTACATCGCCGCCGCGATCGCGATGATCGTCATCGGCCGCAGTTCCGACCGCCGCGGCGAGCGTCGCCTGCACAGCGCCTTGCCGGCGTTGGTCGGCGCGCTGGCGCTGGCGGCGGCCACGCTGTTCAGCGGCAACCTGGCGCTGTCGCTGCTGTGCATGACGATCGCCACCGCCATGATGTGGTCCGCCTACACCGTGTTCTGGGCCATTCCCTCGCAATACCTGAAGGGCGACTCGGCCGCCGGCGGCATCGCGCTCATCAATACGATCGGCCTGATCGGCGGCTTCCTCAGCCCCACCATCATCGGTTGGGTGCGCACCGCCACCGGCAGCATGCAGGCCGGCTTGCTGGTGATGGTGGCGCTGCTGGTCGCCGGCGCAGCCACGCTGCTGGCCAACCGTACGCCCTCGGCGCAATCGCGGGCGGCAACCGTCTGATTACCCATACCGGAGACTGAATTGGCAACACGCATCCTGCTCGCTGGCTTCCAGCACGAGACCAATACCTTCGCGCCCACCAAGGCCGCCTACGCCAACTTCGAACGCGGCGAGGGATTCCCGGCGATGGTGCGCGGCGGCGACGTGCTGGCGCTGCGCGAGGTCAATATCCCGGCCGGCGGATTCATCCGCGCGGCCGAGGCCAACGGCTGGGAGCTGCAGCCCGTGATCTGGGCCGGGGCCAGCCCTTCGGCGCACGTGACGCAAGACGCCTACGAGCGCATCGCCGGCGAGATCGTCGACGCCGCGCGCGCGGGCGGTTTCGATGCGGTGTATCTGGACCTGCACGGCGCCATGGTGGCCGAACATACCGATGACGGGGAAGGAACGCTGCTGGCGCGGCTGCGCGAGGTGCTCGGCGCGCGCATCCCGCTGGTGGCCTCGCTCGACCTGCATGCCAACGTCACGCAACTGATGCTCGACAGCGCCGACGCGCTGGTCGCCTACCGCACCTATCCGCACGTCGACATGGACGAGACCGGCGCGCGCGCGGCCGCGCTGCTGGGAGGTTTGCTTGAGCCGGGCGCGCGCCTGCACCGGGTGTCGCGCAGGCTGCCGTTCCTGATTCCCATCAACGGCATGTGCACCATGCTGGAACCGTCGAAGGGCATGTATGCCGCCCTGGCCGCCGAGGAGGGCGCGGGCGTCGCCTCGCTGTCGTTCGCCCCGGGCTTTCCGGCGGCCGACTTCGCCGAGTGCGGGCCGGTCATCTGGGGCTATGGCGAAGACGCGGCGGCCACGCAGGCCGCGGTGCAATCGCTGTACGACAAGATGCTGGCCGAGGAGGCCGCGTGGGAGGTGCCGTTCCTGTCGCCCGATGAGGCCGTGCGCGAAGCCATGCGCCTGGCGCGCGATGCGGATGCGCCCGTCGTCATCGCCGATACGCAGGACAATCCGGGCGCGGGAGGCGACTCCAACACCATGGGGATGCTGCGGGCGCTGTTGCGCAATGGCGCCTCCGAGGCCGCCATCGGACTGATCTGGGATCCGGCTGCGGTTGCTGCCGCCCGGAGCGCGGGCGAGGGCAACAGCGTGGAACTTGCGCTGGGCGGCGTCTCCGGCGTGCCGGGCGACGAACCCTTGCGGGCGCGCTTCGAGGTGCTGAAGCTGTCCGACGGCGTCTGCCGTTACGACGGCCCGATGATGAACGGCATGATGGCCGATGTCGGGCCGGTGGCCCTGCTGCGCATCGAAGGCGTGCTGGTCGCCGTCAGCAGCGGCAAGGCGCAGATGCTGGATCGCAATCTCTATCGCGTCGCCGGCGTCACGCCCGAAGCGATGAAGATACTTGTCAACAAGAGCTCGGTGCACTTCCGCGCCGACTTCCAGCACATCGCGCATGCGGTGCTGGTCGCCAAGGCGCCCGGGCCGATGACTGCCGATCCCGCCGATTTGCCATGGACCCGGTTGCCGCGCGGGCTGCGCCTGAAGCCGATGGGTGCGCCCCGCCGCTAGCTTTGCCGCAGTCCATGCCATGGTCCGGCATGCGCTTGGACCGCAATGAAGAAACGCCCGCGGATGCGGGCGTTTCAGTGAGCGAAGACCGGCGCGAGGGCGCCTGTCAGGTGCGCTGCGCGATCGCCGGGTAGTCGCCGAATCCTTCCGGCCACGGCGTCAGGATCTCGTAGCCGCCGGCCGTCACCACCACCATGTGCTCCCACTGCGCCGACAGCGAGCCGTCGGCGGTGACCACGGTCCAGCCGTCGTCGAGCTGGCGCGAGTGGCGCTTGCCGGCGTTGAGCATGGGTTCGATGGTGAAGATCATGCCTTCCTTCAACGGCAGGCCGGCGCCGCGCTGGCCGTAGTGCAGCACCTGCGGCTCGTCGTGGTAGGTGGTGCCGATGCCGTGGCCGCAGTATTCGCGCACCACCGTGAAGCCGTCGCGATGCGCCACCGACTGGATCGCGTGGCCGACGTCGCCCAGCGTGGCGCCGGGGCGCACCGCCAGGATGCCGGCGCACATCGCCTCATAGGTGGTCTCGACCAGCTTCTTGGCGGCTGCGGCGGGCTGGCCGACGTAGTACATGCGGCTGCAATCGCCGAACCAGCCGTCCTTGATCACGGCTACGTCGAGGTTGACGATGTCGCCGTCCTTGAGCACCTGGCCCGAGGGGATGCCATGGCAGATCACTTCGTTGACCGAGCTGCAGATGGTCTTGGGAAAACCGTGGTAGCCGATGTTGGCCGGCTTGGCCTTTTGCACCTTGACGATGTGGTCGTGGCAGATGCGGTCCAGCTCGTCGGTGGTGACGCCGGCCCTGACGTGCTCGGCCACCACTTGCAGCACTTCGGCGGCCAGGTGGCCGGCGGCGCGCGCCTGGGCGATCTCGGCCGCGCCGCGCAGTTTTACTTTTCTCATGCGTATTCTTTCCCCGTTTTGCGGCGCGCGCCGGGCGCGGCCTTTTCCCTGGTTTTTTCCTTGCTTGCCGGATTCGGCCGGGCGTCGATCAGTTCGCGTATCGACAGCACGCCCCCATGCTCGCGCGCGAGCTGGTCGCGCACCAATAGCCGTGAAATCTCCGCCTGGTTCATCTCGGGATGAAGCTCGGAGAGCATGCCCAGCAGCATCCAGTGCTCCGCCTGCGCGTTGATCGAGCGGTTCAGGGCGCTGCCGGCGATGCGCACGTTGTCGTGCATCTGGTCTGAAATCTTGACGATTCCCATGGCGATCCTGTTCTGCTGGTTTATATGAAACGTACACGTTTCGTATATTGTAGCCGTGTCGGGAAAATTCCGCCAGCGCTTGCCGGACCGATCAACTGCGCGGCCACAATTGCGCCAGCGGCGGCTCCGATCCGCGTACCGGATCGTTGTCGGGGAAGGGCAGGGCGCGGATGCGCCGCAGCGTCTCCGGATCCGGCGCCGAGGTGCAGACGTCCCACTTCTGGCCGGCCGGATAGGCGCCTACCACCAGGAAGTCGGCGCTGGCCGAGAGCCGGCAGTGGCCGGTGCCGGCCGGCAGCAGGATGACGTCGCCGCGCGCCACATCCACCGTGCGGCCGTCCGGTCCGCCCAGCATCAGGCTGGCCCGGCCGGCGGCGAAGCCGAGCACTTCATGCGCCGTGGAGTGGTAGTGATGATAGTCGTAGATGCCGTCGCGCCATTGCGCCGGCCAGCCGTTGGAGGCGAACAGTTGCTCCATGCGCGCGGCGACGTCGCCTTCGGCGATCACGTTGCGATAGTGCAAGACCGGCAGCCGCTCGTTGTTGGGCACCCAGCCGTTGCGTTCCAGGATGAAGTGTTCGGGCGCGCTGGAGGCGGCCGCGGCCGAGGCCGCGCCGGGCAGCGCCGCCAGCGACCAGGCGCCCAGCAGGGTGTGCATGAAGTGTCTGCGTGTCATGATTTCCATTGCGGCTCCGGGAAGGTTGCGCTCATGCCTCTACGGTCGGCGCCGCGCGCAATAGTTCCATGACGCGGCCCGGTCGGATGCGGTATGTGGTTAGAATTGATCATTCGGTACCGATCAATCTGCATCAACGATAAATAGAGGCTTCCATGGAACTGAGGCAATTGCGCCAATTCGTCGCGGTGGCGGAAGAAAAAAGCTTCACGCGCGCCGCCCAGCGCTGCCACATCGTGCAGTCCGCGCTGTCGAGCTCAATCCGCCTGCTGGAAGATGAGCTGGGCGCGCCGCTGTTCGTGCGCACCACGCGCCACGTCGCGCTGACCGCCGCCGGCGAGGCCTTCCTGGAAAGCGCGCGGCGCGCCTTGGGCGTGCTGGAGCAGGGCGCCACCGACGTCGCCGATGTCAACGCGCTGCGGCGCGGGCGGCTGGCCATCGGCACGGTGCAGAGCCTGCCGTCCTTCATCGATTTGCCGGCGGTGCTGGCGCGCTTCCATCGGCGCCACCCCGGCGTCGAGGTGCGGCTATGCCAGGGCGCCGCCGGCGAGCTCAACGAAAAGGTCGCCTCGCGCCAGCTCGACCTGGCCATCCTGCCCATCGAGGAAAGCGGCGAAGGGCTGCAGACGCAGATTGTCGCCTGCGAAGACCTGGTGCTGGCCTGCGTGCCTTCGCACAGGCTGGCCGGAGCCAGGTCGGTGACGCTGGAGCAGCTGGCGGCTGAAGAGTTCGTCGACTTCGAGCAGGGGCGCGGCACGCGCATGCTGGTCGACCGCGGCTTTGCCGAGGCCGGCCTGCGGCGCCGGCTGGCGTTCGAGGTCAGCGACCTGGAGACCCTGCTCGACTTGGTCTGCCACGGCCTGGGCGTGGCGCTGCTGCCGCGCGACGTGGTGCTGGGACGGCGCGGCAAGCTGGCCTGCGTGAACTTGCGCGGGGTCGAGCTGTGCTGGGAACTGGTGGTCACGCACAAGGCCGCCGGCCGCGGCGGCGCGGCCGTGCTCGATGCGGCGCCGGCGGCGTTTCTTGAATTGCTGATGGCGCAGGCCCACGCGGGCGAGAGCGCCAAGGCCGAAGGCAAGCGGCGCAAGGCCGCATAGGCGTCGCCGGTCAGATGAAGCGGCGCACCGACCTGCCGCCGAAGGCGGCGATGCCGACCATCACCAGCGCCACGCAGAAGAAGCTCGCGCGCAGGCTCAGGTGCTCGGCCACGCCGCCGATGAGCACCGGCCCCAGCAGCATGCCGACATAGGCGAAGCGCGCCACGGCGGCGATGCTTTCGGCGGCGCGCATGCCCGGCACGCGCGCTGCCGCCAGGAAGAAGATCGGCATCAGGTTGGCGATGCCCAGCCCCGACAGGAACAGGCCGGCGATGGTCGCTTCCGGCAGCGGCAAGGCCGCCGCCAGGGCGATGCCGAGCGCGCCCACGGCGCCGCTCCAGCCGAGCGTGCGCACGCCGCCGATGCGCGCGCGGATGCGGTCGCCGGTCAGGCGCCCGGCCGCCATGCCGGTGGAGAACGCGGCATAGCTATAGCTCACCAGCGCCGCCGGCGACTGCGCCACATCGCGCATGTACACCGCGGCCCAGTCGTACATCCCGCCTTCGCAGGCCAGCGCCAGGAAGGCGATCCCCCCCAGCACCAGCACCATGCGGCGGCCGTTGGCGCCGGCCTCGCCGCCGTCGGTTTGCGCAGCGTCCTCATCGTGCGCGGCGTCGGGCAGCATGAAGCGCCGCGCCAGCAGCGCTACGCCCAGGGTGCCGGCGCCGACCAGGCAGGCATGCGCGAACGGCGAGAGCCCCGGCGCCGCACCCAGCGCCGAGCCGGCGATGCCGCCGATGCTGAACATGGCATGCAGGGTGGACATGATGGGTTTGCTGCGGCCGTTCTCTACCAGCGCCGCCTGCACGCTCATGGCCACGTCGAAGGCCGCCATGGCCGAGCCGAACACCAGCAGCAGGCCGACCAGCATCCAGAACTGCGGCGCCAGCGGAATGGCCAGCAGCGTGAAGGCGTACAGGATGCCCGAGAGCATCAGCCCGCGGGCGCTGCCGACCTGGGCGATCCAGCGGCCCGAGCGGCCCATGGTCAGCAGCGCGCCGCCGGCTACGGCCAGCATGGCCAGCGAGAGCACCGCGTCGGACAGCGCGAAGCGCTCCTTCACCGACGGGATCAGCACGCCCCAGGTGGCGAAGGTGGCGCCATTGACGAAGAACTGGGCCATGGTGGCCCAGGTCGCGCGGCGCATGGCATGCGGCGATTCGGTGCGGACGGAGGCGGCCGCACTGCTGCAATCGGTGCCCTGGCTCATGGAAATTCCTGACGAAAGATGCGAAAGGCTGCCACTTTGCCAGCTTTTCGGCTATCCGTTAAATGGAATATTCAGATCGGACTGATCTTTTTGGTCGATGAATTAAAAATGATGGGAGTGGAGTGTCCTGTCCCGGGCTCCGTTCAACGCCGCTGGGTCCCGGCCTGCGCCGGGACGACAGGTAGTAAGTGAGCTCGAGCAGCGTTGGGTTCAAGCTCCCACCTCTGGGTCGTCCCGGCGCAGGCCGGGATCCAGCGGCGTCCGTCGCGTATCGCTGGCAATCCGAACGGCAATATCAGCGGCAATAAAAAAAGCCCGGCCGTAAAGAACGTGCCGGGCAGGAGCTGCTGCTGAGGATTCCTTATCGTTAGCGCGGCAGGCGCGGCCGCATCACCATTCGGCGAAGCTGCCATCCTTGTGGCGCCAGATCGGATTGCGCCAGCGATGGCCGACTTCCGCGCGCTGCTTCACGTATTCTTCGTTGATCTCGATGCCCAGGCCCGGACCTTGCGGGATCTTCACGTAGCCGTCTTCATAGGCGAACACGTTCTTGTCCTTGATGTAGTCCAGCAGGTCGTTGCTCTCGTTGTAGTGGATGCCCAGGCTCTGCTCCTGGATGAAGGCGTTGTAGCTGCCGGCATCCACCTGCAGGCAGGAGGCCAGCGCGATCGGCCCCAGCGGGCAGTGCAGCGCCAGCGCCACGTCGTAGGCCTCGGCCATGGCGGCGATCTTGCGCGTCTCGGTGATGCCGCCGGCGTGCGAGACGTCGGGCTGGATGATGTCCACGTAGCCTTCGGAGAGGATGCGCTTGAAGTCCCAGCGCGAGTACAGGCGCTCGCCCAGCGCGATCGGGGTCGAGGTCAGGTGGGCGATTTCCTTCAGGGCCTCGGAGTTCTCCGACAGCACCGGCTCCTCGATGAACATCAGCTTGTACGGCTCCAGTTCCTTGATCAGCACCTTGGCCATGGGCTTGTGCACGCGGCCGTGGAAGTCCACGCCGATGCCGACGTTGGGGCCGACCGCCTCGCGCACCGCCTGCACGTTGGCCAGCGTCAGCTCGACCTTGTCGTAGCTGTCGATGAACTGCAGCTCTTCCGTGCCGTTCATCTTGACCGCGGTGAAGCCGCGCGCCACGGCGTTCTTGGCGGCCGCGGCGGTGTCGGCCGGGCGGTCGCCGCCGATCCAGGAGTACACGCGGATCGAGTTGCGCACCGCGCCGCCCAGCAGCTGGTGCACCGGCACGCCCAGCGACTTGCCCTTGATGTCCCACAGCGCCTGGTCGATGCCGGCCAGCGCGCTCATGTGGATGGCGCCGCCGCGATAGAAGCCGCCGCGGTAGAGGATGGTCCAGTGGTCTTCGATGTTGCGCGGATCCTTGCCGACCAGGTAGTCGGACAGCTCCTCGACCGCAGCCGCCACGCTGTGCGCGCGGCCTTCGACGATGGGCTCGCCCCAGCCGACCACGCCTTCGTCGGTTTCGATCTTGAGGAAGCACCAGCGCGGTGGAACGATGAAGGTGCTGATCTTGGTAATTTTCATTGCGGGTCCGTTGGTTGTTCGTTCTTGAAAAATAATCCGCGTGGGCTGCCTCAGCCCAGCGCCTTCCAGGCGGCGACGAAGGCCTGCGCGCGCTGGCGCACTTCGTTCGCCGACAGGCCCGGCGAATAGAGCGCCGAACCCAGGCCGAAGCCGGAGGCGCCGGCTTCGCGGAACACCGCCATGCCTTGCGGCGTGATGCCGCCCACCGGCAGCAGCGCGATCTCGCGCGGCACCACCGCGCGCCAGGCCTTGACCACCTGCGGGCCGAGCTGCTCGGCCGGGAACATCTTGAGCACATCGGCGCCGGCGTCCAGCGCGGCGAAGGCCTCGGTCACGGTGGCCACGCCCGGGGCGCTGTAGAGGCCGGCCGCGCGCGCCGCGCGGATGACCGCGCCGTCGCTGTGCGGCATGACGATCAGCTCGCCGCCGGCGGTCTTCACCTGCTCCACCTGCTCCGGCTTAAGCACGGTGCCGGCGCCGACGATGCAGTCCTCCGGCAGGCTGCGGCGCAGGGCGGCGATGCTCACCAGCGGTTCGGGCGAATTGAGCGGCACTTCGATGATGCGAAAGCCGCTCTCGTAGAGCGCCGCGCCGATAGCTTCGGCCTCGGTGTTGCGCACGCCGCGCAGGATGGCGATCATGCCGGTGGCGGACAGGGCGTCCGCGAATCGTTTGGGATTGCTGTTCATGGATTCCTTGCTTGAGTATGTGTCGGGGCGCCGGCTCAGCCGACCAGCCCTGCGTGCCGCGCCAGCAACCAGAGGCCGGCTTCGGTGGCCTGTTCGGCCTCGCTCACCGGGCCCATGCCGTACAGCTCCAGCGCCAGCCGGTAGCGGCGGCACAGGCCGGCGTCGCCGATCAGGACGATGCGCTGGCGATGCAGGGTGGTCATGGCCTTGAGCGCGGCGATTTCGTGGCCGATCAGCAGGCCGGAGAGATAGTCGGGCTGCGCCGCGGCGTCCAGTTCGCCGGTCAGGCCCAGCGTGCGGCTGCTGAAGATGTTGGAGAGCACGCCGGCCAGGCCTTCGGGCGTCTGCGCCACGCGCGCGCCGCGGATGAAGGCGGCGTCGTCCGGCGCATCCGGCTTGTGCATGGTGCGACCGAGGATGGTGTGCGTGGACAGCGCGCCGTAGACTTCGCCGGTCATGAAGGTGTCGAAATGCTGCAGGCGGCCATGGCTCACGCGCACCCATTTCGAGTGGGTGCCGGGCAGGCCGATCAGCAGCTCGTCGTCATGGAACTGGCGCAGCGCGCCGACCACCTGGGTTTCCTCGCCACGCATCACGTTGGGCAGCGTCGAGACTTGCAGCAAGCCCGGCACGATGTGCAGCGCGCGGCCGGCGCCGGTGTCCACCTGCGTGAGCTTGCGGCCGATACGGTCCGGCGCCAGCGGTACGGTCAGGTAGGGCGCCTCGCGCCAGCCCTGCTTGCTGCCGACCATGCCGGCGGCGATCAGCGGAGCGTCGGGCGCGGCTTCCATCCAGTCGCCGCAGGCCGAGTGCAGCGCCAGGCGGAACGGCGCCTCGGGATCGTCGCCGACTTCCACCACCGGCAGGTTCATGATGCCCCAGGGATGAGCGCGTCGTTCCAGCACCTCGCCCTGCGCGCCGAAGCGGTAGCAGCGCAACGAGGATGTGCCCCAGTCCAGCGCGATCAGTGCGCAGGACGAAGCGCTGTCGTTATGTGTGTCTTTCTTCATTGTCTCAAGTCGTATTGCCGCCGGCGCTCAGGTCTCGCACACGGAGAATCGGGTCAGCAGCACCATGTCTTCGCCCGGCGCCAGGTCGATCAGGCCCGGGCGGTTGGGCATGTGGAAGGCGTCGATGGGATGGGTGATCGGTTCCAGGCAGAAGTAGCCCAGGCCCGGCGGCCGGTACATCAGCGCATAGCCGCTGCGGTCGGTGGTGTGCATCTGCAGGCGCAGGCCGCGCGTGGGATCCTCGATCATGGCCAGGCCGTCCCAGCCTTCGAAGCAGTTGTCCACCAGCGGGCCTTCCAGCGGCGCCGGGCGGTTGTAGTCCCAGCTCAGCGGCAATTTGCGCGCGAAGCCGGTGGGAATCGGATCGGCGCCCGACATCCACGCGCCGCGCGAGCGGAATTGCAGGCGCGTCCTGGCGTCATGCAGGAAGTAGGGATGCAGGCCGAGGCCGAAGGGCAGCGCCTCGGCGCCGGTATTGGTCACGCGCAGCTCGATCTCCAGCGAATTCTCGCGCAGCGTGAGCAGCTGGCGCGCGCTGTAGACGTAGGGATTGCCGTCGAAGCGCGCCGACTCCAGCTCCAGCGTCATGCGGTCTTCGGCCTGCGCGGAGACCTTCCAGGCCTGCAGCCAGCTGTCGCCGTGGATCGGGTAGGGCTCGCCGGCGCGGTTGGCCGCCACCGGGTAGGTCTTGCCGCCGAATTCGAAACCGCCTTCGGTGATGCGGTTGGACCAGGGCAGCAGCGGGAAGCAGGCGGTGGTGTAGAGGTCGGCGGCGCGCGCGTCCCACGGGCGGAACAGCGGCAGCCACTGGTCGCCGCGTTGCCAGTCCCAGGCCGCGATACTTCCGCCCAGGCTGGGCATCACGCGCAGGCGCTGGCGTCCGGATTGCAATGTATGTATTTCCGGCAGCGCCTGGGCGCCTGCGGGGAGGGCATCGGTTGCTCGGGAGGGCATGGTGTCTCGTATGTTGTTATGGGATGCAGCGCGCGGGAAACGGCATTGTGTGCCGGCTTCGCGGAAGGTCATCGCATGAGGGAGAGGATTGCTCACGTTACGTCGCACTCACGTCTTCTTACGCAATGCGCTTCAAAAAAAACAGGTCGATGCTATCACCGGGGTTGGGTGCGGAATAATGAAAAAAAGAACGCAAGCGATATCAAAATTGTGAGCGGCGGCCGAGGGAAAAACGGCGCGCCGCACTCGCATCCGCGCCCCGCGCGGCACGCTTTCATCGATGCGGGAAACGATATCGAAATTCGTGAAAAATTCATTGGATACATATTTTTTGCTCTCCTAATATGGAGCGCGAATTGAAGGGATGGATGCTTCCCCCAATTTGAGACTGCAACGCGCCGTAACATCGAACAAGAGCAAAGCAAGGCCGGCGCAGCGCACGCACTTCTTGCACATAACAAAGGAAATCGACGATTTCCGGCCAATGGAGACAAACAATGAAAACGAAGAGAAGAGCGCTTCTGGGCGCAGCCATCTGCATGACCCTGGGCGGCGCCATCACCGGCATGCCCGCGTTCGCCGCCGACAAGCCGCTGACCCTTGGCTTCTCGCAGGTCGGCGCCGAGAGCGAATGGCGCACCGCCAACACGGTGTCGATCAAGGATGCGGCCAAGCAGGCCGGCGTCAACCTGAAGTTCGCCGACGCGCAGCAGAAGCAGGAGAACCAGGTCAAGGCGATCCGCTCCTTCATCGCCCAGAAGGTCGACGTGATCGCCTTCTCGCCGGTGGTGGAATCGGGCTGGGAAACCGTACTGCGTGAAGCCAAGGCCGCCAAGATCCCGGTGATCCTGACCGACCGCGCGGTCAACGTGACCGACAAGTCGCTGTACGTGACCTTCATCGGTTCGGACTTCGTCGAAGAAGGCCGCCGCGCCGGACGCTGGCTGCAGGAGAAGGCCAAGACCCTGCCGGCCGGCGACATCAACATCGTCGAGCTGCAAGGCACCGTCGGCTCGGCGCCGGCGATCGACCGCAAGGCCGGTTTCGAGGAAATCATCAAGACCGATCCGCGCTTCAAGATCATCCGTTCGCAGACCGGCGACTTCACCCGCGCCAAGGGCAAGGAAGTGATGGAAGCCTTCCTCAAGGCTGACGGCAAGAAGATCAACGTGCTCTACGCGCACAACGACGACATGGCCATCGGCGCCATCCAGGCGATCGAAGAAGCCGGCATGAAGCCGGGCAAGGACATCATCGTCATCTCGATCGACGGCGTGAAGGGCGCTTTCGAAGCCATGATGGCCGGCAAGCTCAACGTGACCGTCGAGTGCAGCCCGCTGCTGGGCCCGCAGCTGATGCAGATCGCCAAGGACGTGAAGGCCGGCAAGGAAGTGCCCAAGCGCATCACTACCGAGGAAGGCGTGTTCCCGGCCGAAGTCGCGGCCAAGGAATTCCCGAACCGCAAGTATTGAGCGTCAGTGGCGCAGCCTGATCGAGGCTGCGCCGCTTCAGGCTCTGCGCGCCCCGGCCCCGGCCGGGGCGCTGGTTCGTGCGGCGCACGTTGAACGACGCTGTCGCCACGACGACAGCGATTTGGTTTCCTTGCAGGAGTGTCGATGACGATGTCTGTCGGGACGCAGGCGCGTCCCATGCTGGAACTGAGCGGTATCCATAAGGCGTTCGCCGGCGTGAAAGCGCTGGCCGATGTCGGCTTGCGTCTGTATCCCGGGGAAGTGCATACCCTGATGGGCCAGAATGGCGCAGGCAAATCCACCCTGATCAAGGTGTTGACCGGCGTCTACGAGCCCGACAGCGGGCGCATCGCGCTGGACGGGCGCGAGATCGCGCCGGCCTCCACCCTGCAGGCGCAGGCGCTGGGCATCAGCACGGTCTACCAGGAAGTCAATCTTTGTCCCAATCTTTCCGTGGCCGAGAACATCTTCGTCGGCCGCTATCCGCGCCGCTTCGGCCGCATCGACTGGAAGACGGTGCACGCCGAGTCGCGCCGCCTGCTGCAGCAGTTGCAGATCGACATCGACGTCGGCGCGCAGCTGTCGTCCTATCCGCTGGCGATCCAGCAGATGGTGGCGATCTCGCGCGCGCTGTCGGTGTCGGCCAAGGTGCTGATCCTCGACGAGCCGACCTCCAGCCTGGACGAGGCCGAGGTGCAGCAACTGTTCAAGGTGCTGCGCCGGCTGCGCGAGCAGGGCATGGCGATCCTGTTCGTCACCCACTTCCTTGAGCAAACCTACGAGATATCGGACCGCATCACCGTGCTGCGCAATGGCGTGCGCGAGGGCGAATACCTGGTGGCCGACCTGTCGCGCCTGGAGCTGGTCAACAAGATGGTCGGCGTGACCGCGGTCGACCAGCGCAAGGTCGAGGCCGGCGCCGAGGCGCTGGCGCAGGAGCTGTCGGCCGACGAGGCCGGGCGCGGCGAGGTGTTCCTGCAGGCGCGCGGTTTCGGCCGCAAGGGCATGCTGGCGCCGCAGGACCTGGAGTTGCGGCGCGGCGAGGTGTTCGGCCTGTGCGGCCTGCTCGGCTCCGGCCGTACCGAGATGGCGCGCCTGCTGTTCGGCGCCGACCGCGCCGACAGCGGCGAACTGCTGGTGGGCGGCAAGAGCGTCAAGCTCAACGTCCCGCGCGACGCCATCGCCGCCGGCATCGGTTTCTGTTCGGAAGACCGCAAAAAAGAAGGCGCGATCCTGGAACTGTCGGTGCGGGAGAACATCGTGCTGGCGCTGCAGGCCCGGCTGGGCCTGTTCCGCGTGCTGCCGAGGAAGCGCCAGAACCAGATCGCGGCCGACTACGTGAAGTGGCTGGGCATCAAGACCGCCGACCTCGAAATCCCGATCGGCTCGCTCTCCGGCGGCAACCAGCAAAAGGCGCTGCTGGCGCGCTGGCTGGCCACCGACCCCGGCATGCTGATCCTGGATGAACCCACGCGCGGCATCGACGTGCGCGCCAAGCAGGAGATCATGGATTTCGTCATCGCGATGTGCCGCAAGGGCATGGCCATTCTTTTCATTTCTTCCGAGATCCCGGAGGTCATCCGCTGCAGCGACCGCATGCTGGTGCTGCGCGACCGCCGGGCCGGCGGCGAGTACCGGCGCGGCGAGCTCGACGAGCAGTCGGTGCTGCAGGTGATCGCGGGAGAAGCCGCATGAGCGCTTCCATGGATTCCAAATTGATACCCGACACATCCGACACCGCCGGCGGCGGCATTCCCGGCGCGCTGGCCTGGCTCATGCGCCATCCCCTGGTGCGCCCGCTGGCCGCGCTGGCGGCGTTGCTGCTGATCGATTTCTTCCTGGTGCCGGGCTTCTTCCGGCTGGAGATCAAGGACGGCCACCTGTACGGCGCCCTGGTCGACATCGTCAACCGCGCCGCGCCGCTGATGCTGGCGGCGCTGGGCATGACGCTGGTGATCGCCACGCGCGGCGTCGACATTTCGGTCGGCGCGGTAGTGGCCATCTCCGGCGCGGTGGCGGCGATCCTGATCGGCGGCAAGATGGTGGTGATCGACGGCGTGTCGCAGTACGTCAGCAACGTGCCGATGGTGTGGGCGCTGGTCGCGGCCATGGGCGCGGCGCTGTTGTGCGGCGCCTGGAACGGCCTGCTGGTGGCGGGGCTCGGGCTGCAGCCCATCATCGCCACCCTGATCCTGATGGTGGCCGGCCGCGGGCTGGCGCAGTTGCTGACCGACGGCCAGATCGTCACGGTTTATTACAAGCCCTTCTTCTTCCTCGGCGGCGGCTACCTGTTCGGCCTGCCGTTCTCCCTCTATATAGCGGGGGCGATGTTCGTGCTGCTGGCGCTGCTGATGAAGAAGACCGCGCTGGGGCTGTTCATCCAATCGGTCGGCATCAATCCGGTGGCCTCGCGCCTGGCCGGCATCCGCACCGCGGCGCTGATCTTCTTCGTCTACATGTTCTGCAGCGCCTGCGCCGGGCTGGCAGGATTGATGATCGCCTCCAACATCAAGAGTGCCGACGCCAACAACGCCGGCCTGCTGCTGGAGCTGGACGCCATCCTGGCGGTGACGCTGGGCGGCACCTCGCTGGCCGGCGGCAAGTTCAGCCTGGTGGGCAGCGTGATCGGCGCGCTCATCATCCAGACCCTGACCTACACCATCTACTCGCTGGGCGTACCGCCCGAGGTGAACATGGTGGTCAAGTCCATCGTCGTGTTCCTGGTGTGCCTGTCGCAATCGCCGGAATTCCGCCGCATCTTCAAGTCAGCCAAATCATGAACGCGATTCCCTTCCTGCGCCGCGCCGCCGGCGCGCCCTGGTTCACTTCCCTGGTCACGGTGGCGCTGCTGGCGATCATGCTGCTGGCCGGCGCCGCCGGCTACGACGGCTTCCTGTCGCCGCAGGTGATGCTGAACCTGCTGATCGACAACTCCTTCCTGCTGGTGGTGGCCATCGGCATGACCTTCGTGATCCTCTCGGGCGGCATCGACCTTTCGGTGGGCTCGGTGCTGGCGCTGACCACCATGCTCTCGGCCTGGATGCTGCAGAGCTGGCACTGGAATCCGTTCGTGGTGATCGCCGTCGTGCTGGCGCTGGGAGCCGCCTTTGGCGCGGCGATGGGGGCGCTGATCCATTACTTCAAGCTGCAGGCCTTCATCGTCACGCTGGCCGGCATGTTCCTGGCGCGCGGCTTGTGCTACCTGATCAGCATCAATTCCATCACCATCGACGATCCGCTGTTTACCGCCATGTCGCAGACCCGCATCGAGTTCGGCGAGCTGTTCATCTCGCCCAGCGTGGTGATCGCCGTGGCGATGCTGGCCGTGGCCATCTGGCTGGCGCACTGCACGCGCTTCGGGCGCGCAGTCTACGCCATCGGCGGCAACGAGCAGTCGGCCATGCTGATGGGCTTGCCGGTGGGGCGCACCAAGGTGCTGATCTACGCCTTCAGCGGATTTTGCGCGGCGCTGGGTGGCGTGCTGTTCTCGTTCTACATGCTCTCCGGCTACGGCCTGCACGCGCAGGGCGCCGAGCTCGACGCCATCGCCGCGGTGGTGATCGGCGGCACGCTGTTGACCGGCGGCTACGGCTACGTGGCCGGCACGCTGACCGGCGTGCTCATCCTTGGGGTGATCCAGACCCTGATCGCCTTCGACGGCACGCTCAGTTCGTGGTGGACCAAGATCTTCATCGGCGCGCTGCTGTTCGTGTTTTGCGTGGCGCAACGCGTGATCTCGATGGGGGCCGCGCGACGCAAATCGGCCGTGCCTCCGAAAACCGCTCCGGTGGCGGCCTGACGCAGGTTTGTATAGATAACTTCAGATAACTTTACATAGAGGGAGTCATACTAAAAAGCATATCCATTACGCTCAAAAAATCATTAGAAATGTATTGGTAAAGTCATTAATGTAGAGGCCGCAAAACAGTGCCACTGCGTAATGCGTCACTTGCACCACTTGCACAACAAAACCCGGTGGCGCTGTTTCGACAACAACAACACGCCATTCATAACAGGAGACATACGGCATGAAGATCAAATCGGTATTGACCGGGCTGGCGCTCGGCTTGGGCGTCACCCTGATGTCCGTCAGCGCGCAGGTCAGCGCGCAATCGAAGTCGCTGGTCGGTGTGGCGATGCCCACCAAGTCCTCGGCGCGCTGGATCGCCGACGGCAACAACATGGTGAAGGTCCTGAAAGAGAAGGGCTACAACACCGACCTGCAATACGCGGAAGACGACATCCCCAACCAGCTGTCCCAGATCGAGAACATGCTGACCAAGGGCGCCAAGGTGCTGGTGATCGCCGCCATCGACGGCACCACCCTGACCGACGTGCTGCAGAAAGCCGCCGACAAGGGCGTCAAGGTCATCGCCTATGACCGCCTGATCCGCGGTTCCAAGAACGTCGACTACTACGCCACCTTCGACAACTTCCAGGTCGGCGTGCTGCAGGCGCAGTCGCTGGAAAAGGCCCTGGGCCTGAAGGACGGCAAGGGTCCGTTCAACATCGAACTGTTCGGCGGCTCCTCGGATGACAACAACGCCTTCTTCTTCTACAACGGCGCCATGTCGGTCCTGAAGCCCTACATCGACAGCGGCAAGCTGGTGGTGCGCTCCAAGCAGATGGGCATGGACAAGGTCGCGACCCTGCGCTGGGATCCGGCAACCGCCCAGGCCCGCATGGACAACCTGCTGTCGGCCTACTACACCAACGCCAAGGTGAACGCGGTGCTGTCGCCGTATGACGGCCTGTCGATCGGCATCCTGTCGTCGCTGCGCGGCGTGGGTTACGGTTCGGCGTCGCAGCCGTTCCCGTTCGTGTCGGGCCAGGATGCTGAAGTACCGTCGGTGAAGTCCATCATCCGCGGCGAGCAGTATTCGACCATCTTCAAGGACACCCGCGAACTGGCGAAGGTCACCGTGGGCATGGTCGACGCGGTGCTGGGCGGCAAGCAGCCGCAGATCAACGACACCAAGACCTACAACAACGGCGTGAAGGTCGTGCCTTCCTTCCTGTTGAAGCCGGTCGTCGTCGACAAGAGCAACTGGAAGCCTGTGCTGATCGACAGCGGCTATTACACCGAAGCCCAGGTCAAGTAAGCACGAGCGGGCGGCCTGTCGGGCAGTATCGCGGGAAACTGAACATGCTGAACATGCGCCGCCCGCTGAATTTTCCGCAAGACCAGCAATCATAAGAACAGCATAGTCCCGCACCTGTGCGGGACTATTGCATTCAGGAAGCTGCGCTTGCGTCCAAGCAACGCAGACGAGACGAAAAAGCCCGGCCCCGCCACGAACGGATGGCCGGCAGAACAAGAGGTCCGCATCATGAGCAACATTCTGGAAATGCGCAGCATCGAGAAGAGTTTCCCGGGTGTGAAGGCGTTGAACAACGTCAACCTGGCGGTGCGCGAAGGCGAGATCCACGCCATCGTCGGCGAGAACGGCGCCGGCAAATCCACGCTGATGAAAGTCCTTTCCGGCGTCTATCCCCACGGTTCCTATTCCGGCGACATCGTCTACAAGGGCGACGTGCGCTCCTTCAAGGACATCCGCGACAGCGAACACCTGGGCATCATCATCATCCACCAGGAGCTGGCGCTGGTGCCGCTGCTGTCGGTGATGGAAAACCTGTTCCTGGGCAACGAGCAGGCCCGCGGCGGCGTCATCGACTGGGAGCAATCCTACGCGCGCGCCAAGGAGCTGCTGGCCAAGGTCGGCCTGAAAGAGTCGCCGCTGACCAAGGTCGGCGACCTGGGCGTGGGCAAGCAGCAGTTGATCGAGATCGCCAAGGCGCTGTCCAAGGAAGTCAAGCTGCTGATCCTGGACGAACCCACCGCCAGCCTGAACGAGAGCGACAGCGACGCCTTGCTGGAACTGCTGCTGGAGCTGAAGACCCAGGGCATTTCCTCGATCCTGATCTCGCACAAGTTGAACGAAATCTCCAAAGTCGCCGATTCGATCACCGTGCTGCGCGACGGCTCCACCGTCGACACCTTCGACTGCCGCGCCGAGCCGATCAGCGAAGACCGCATCATCCAGCACATG
Organism: Herbaspirillum sp. WKF16; assembly: GCF_028993615.1. NCBI lineage: Bacteria > Pseudomonadati > Pseudomonadota > Betaproteobacteria > Burkholderiales > Oxalobacteraceae > Herbaspirillum > Herbaspirillum sp. WKF16. Next base: position 993,599 of record NZ_CP118632.1, read on the forward strand.
GTCGGACGCGAGATGGCCGACCGCTATCCGCAGCGCGAGCCGCAACTGGGCGACATCATCTTCGAAGTGCGCGACTGGCGCGTGCACCATCCCCTGCATTCCGACCGCCTGGCCATCAAGGACGTCAACATGAGCGTGCGCGCCGGCGAGATCGTCGGCATCGCGGGCCTGATGGGCGCCGGCCGCACCGAGCTGGCCAAGAGCATCTTCGGCCGCGCCTACGGCAAGAAGATCACCGGCCAGGCCTTCCTGCACGGCAAGGAAGTCGACCTGTCGAGCATCCAGAAGGCCATCGCGCACGGCATCGCCTACGTCACCGAAGACCGCAAGGGCGACGGCCTGGTGCTGGAAGAAGACATCAAGAAAAACATCTCGCTGGCCAACCTGGGCGGCGTCTCCGAGCGCACCGTGATCGACGAGGCGCGCGAATACAAGGTGGCGGCCGACTTCAAGAGCCAGATGCGCATCCGCTGCTCCAGCGTGCTGCAGAAGGTGGTCAACCTGTCCGGCGGCAACCAGCAAAAGGTGGTGCTGTCGAAGTGGCTGTTCTCGCAGCCTGAGGTGCTGATCCTGGACGAACCTACGCGCGGCATCGACGTCGGCGCCAAGTTCGAGATCTACAACATCATCAGCAAGCTGGCGGCCGAGGGCAAGTGCATCATCATGATCTCGTCGGAAATGCCCGAACTGCTGGGCATGTGCGACCGCATCTACGTGATGAACGAAGGCCAGTTCGTGGGACAGTTCCCGCGCGAGGAAGCCAGCCAGGAAAGCATCATGCGCGCCATCATGCGCAACAAGAGAATCTAAGGAGTACAACATGGAGACCATGAACATGAGCAATAAAGAGTCGCTGCCCGCAGGCGCACCGGCTGACAAGAAGGACTATGGCGGCTTCCTGAAGAACAACATGCGCGAGTACGGCATGCTGCTGTCGCTGGTGGCGATCATGGCGTTCTTCCAGATCATGACCGACGGCACGCTGATGCGTCCGCTGAACCTGACCAACCTGGTGCTGCAGAACAGCTACATCGTCATCATGGCGCTGGGCATGCTGATGGTGATCGTGGCCGGCCACATCGACCTTTCGGTGGGCTCCGTGGTGGGCCTGATCGGCGCGCTGGCGGCGGTGCTGATGGTGGACTATGGCTGGGACTTCGTGACCGCCTCGGTGGTCTGCATCATCGCCGGCGCGGTCATCGGCGCGGCGCAGGGTTATTGGATCGCCTATTTCAAGATCCCGTCCTTCATCGTCACCCTGGCCGGCATGCTGGTGTTCAAGGGCATGGCGCTGGCGCTGCTGCAGGGCCAGTCGCTGGGCCCGTTCCCGCCGGCGTTCCAGATGCTGTCCTCGGGCTTCATTCCCGAGCTGACCGACAACACCCAGTTCCGCACCACCTCGCTGGTCGTCGGCGTGGTCGCCTCCGTGGTGCTGATCCTGGTCAAGATCCACGCCCGTCGCAAGCAGACCAAGCATGGCATGGAAGATGAGCCGCAGCTGTTCTTCCTGCTCAAGAACGGCCTGTTCGCCGCCGCCATCATCGCCTTCAGCTACCTGATGGCGACCTATCGCGGCATGCCCAACGTGCTCATCATCATGTTCGCGCTGATGGTGCTGTACACCTTCATCACCAACCGCACCACGCTGGGCCGCCGCGTCTACGCCGTGGGCGGCAACGAGAAGGCGGCCAAGCTGTCGGGAATCAAGACCGAGCGCGTGTCCTTCTTCACCTTCGTCAACATGGGCGTGCTGTCGGCGCTGGCCGGCCTGATCTTCGCGGCCCGCCTCAATACCGCCACCCCCAAGGCCGGCCTCGGCTTCGAGCTGGACGTGATCGCGGCCTGCTTCATCGGCGGCGCCTCGGCTTCCGGCGGCGTGGGCAAGGTGATGGGCGCGGTCATCGGCGCCTTCGTGATGGGCGTGATGAACAACGGCATGTCCATCATGGGCATCGGCATCGACTACCAGCAGATGATCAAGGGCTTCGTGCTGCTGATGGCCGTGTGCTTCGACGTCTATAACAAGAACAAATAATACGCACCGGGAAGGGCGGGCAGCGATGCCCGCTTTTTCATTCAAGATCAGGAAACCTTAGAGATGAGCAACGACAAGAAAGACAAGAGCCGCCAGTTGCGTTCGGCCGGCTGGTTCGGCACCGCCGACAAGAACGGCTTCATGTACCGCAGCTGGATGAAGAACCAGGGCATCCCCGACCACGAGTTCCAGGGCAAGCCGGTGATCGGCATCTGCAACACCTGGTCCGAGCTGACCCCTTGCAACGCCCACTTCCGCAAGATCGCCGAGCACGTGCGCCGCGGCATCATCGAGGCGGGCGGCTTCCCGGTGGAGTTCCCGGTGTTCTCCAACGGCGAGTCCAACCTGCGCCCGACCGCGATGCTTACCCGCAACCTGGCCAGCATGGACGTCGAGGAATCGATCCGCGGCAACCCGATCGACGGCGTGGTGCTGCTGACCGGCTGCGACAAGACCACGCCGGCGCTGCTGATGGGCGCGGCCAGCGTGGACGTGCCGGCCATCGTGGTGACCGGCGGCCCGATGCTCAACGGCAAGCACCAGGGCCGCGACATCGGCTCGGGCACCGTGGTGTGGCAGCTCTCCGAGCAGGTCAAGGCGGGCGAGATCAGTATCCACGACTTCATGGCGGCCGAGGCCGGCATGTCGCGTTCGGCGGGCACCTGCAACACCATGGGAACCGCCTCGACGATGGCCTGCATGGCCGAGTCGCTGGGCGTGTCGCTGCCGCACAATGCCGCCATTCCCGCAGTCGATGCGCGCCGTTATGTTCTCGCGCACTTGTCCGGCATGCGTATCGTCGACATGGTGTGGGAAGACCTGAAGCTGTCCAAGATCCTGACCCGCAAGGCGTTTGAAAACGCCATCCGCACCAACGCCGCCATCGGCGGCTCCACCAATGCCGTGATCCACCTGAAGGCCATCGCCGGCCGCATCGGCGTGGACCTGGAGCTGGAAGACTGGACCCGCGTCGGCCGCGGCACGCCGACCATCGTCGACCTGCAGCCTTCGGGCCGCTACCTGATGGAAGAGTTCTACTACGCCGGCGGCCTGCCGGCGGTGATGCGCCGCCTGGGCGAGGCCGACCTGTTGCCGCACCCGGACGCGCTGACCGCCAACGGCAAGACCATGTGGGAAAACGTCAAGGACGCGCCGATCTATAACGACGAAGTGGTGCGCCCGCTGAAGAACCCGCTGATCGACGACGGCGGCATGTGCATCCTGCGCGGCAACCTGGCGCCGCGCGGCGCGGTGCTGAAGCCCTCAGCGGCCTCGCCCGAGCTGATGAAGCACCGCGGCCGCGCCGTGGTGTTCGAGGACTTCTCGCACTACAAGGAACGCATCAACGATCCTGATCTGGATGTCGACGCCAGCTGCGTGCTGGTGATGAAGAACTGCGGTCCCAAGGGCTACCCCGGCATGGCCGAGGTCGGCAACATGGGCCTGCCGCCCAAGGTGCTGGCCACCGGCGTCAAGGACATGGTGCGCATCTCGGACGCGCGCATGAGCGGCACCGCCTACGGCACCGTGATCCTGCACGTGGCGCCGGAAGCCGCCGCCGGCGGTCCGCTGGGCATCGTTCAGGACGGCGACTTCATCGAGCTCGACGCTTACGCCGGCAAGTTGCAGCTGGACATCAGCGACGAGGAAATGAAGCGCCGCCTGGAAGAGCGCGCCAAGACCCTGGCCGCGCAGAAGCCTGCGATGGCCGGCGGCTACCAGTCGCTGTACGTGGACCGCGTGCTGCAGGCCGACGAAGGCTGCGACTTCGACTTCCTGGTCGGTTGCCGCGGCGCCGCGGTGCCCAAGCATTCGCACTGATCCAACCCAACAAGAATCGACACGCGCGCGCCTCGCGGTGAGGCGCGCGTCCTAGGAGAACAAATGAGCAGCAATCCGCAGAACAACCAGTTGGCGAGCTTCCCCAGCCTCAAGGGCAAGCGCGTCTTCATCACCGGCGGCGGCACCGGCATCGGCGCGTCCATCGTCGAGTCGTTTGCCCGGCAGGGCGCGTACGTGGCATTCGTCGACATCGCCAGGGACGCCAGCGAAGCGCTGTGCCGCGAGCTGGCCGAGGCCGGCTATCCCAAGCCGCTGTTCCGCCATTGCGACCTGCGCGACATTCCCGGTTTCCAGAAGATCATCGCCGAGCTGCAGGGCGAGCTGGGCGACTTCGACGTGCTGGTCAACAACGCCGCCAATGACGAGCGCCACAAGCTGGAAGACGTGACCCTGGACTACTGGAACGAGCGCATCGCGATCAACCAGCGTCCGTACTTCTTCGCCGTGCAGTCGGTGGTGGAAGGCATGAAGCGCCGCGGCGGCGGCTCCATCATCAACTTCAGCTCGATCAGCTGGCACCAGTCCAGCGGCGGCTTCCCGGTCTACACCACGGCCAAGGCATCGACCCTGGGCCTGACCCGCGGCCTGGCGCGCGACCTCGGCGCGCACAATATCCGCGTCAATACCGTCACGCCGGGCTGGGTGATGACCGAACGCCAGATCAAGCTGTGGCTGGACGAGGAAGGCAAGCAGGCGATCGCCCGCAACCAATGCCTGCAGGGCGAGCTGCTGCCGTGGCACCTGGCGCGCATGGTGCTGTTCCTGGCCGCCGACGACAGTGCGATGTGCACCGCGCAGGAATTCATCGTCGACGCCGGTTGGGTATGAGCCCGGGCGCGGCGGATATCGAAAGCGATATCCATGGCGTCGCCCCAGGCTGCTTTTATCGCCCCAAATAAAAAAGAGTCGCCAAATGGCGACTCTTTTTTTCATGAGCAGCTGCCGAAAAAATAATATTTCAGGGATCCGTATGCGCCGCGCCGTATGCTTTTTTTGCTCATGTGCGGCAAGCTTACGCTTCCTTACATTTCTTAATAAAACTCGGAGGCGCGGATCCGCGGGGCGGCAGCATAATGTGCCGGTGCGGTGAAGCGCGTGCGCCCGCAGGCAGGGCGCACGACGATCAGTAGATCATCTTCGCCACTTCGCGGATCGCCTGCAGCAGCAGCGTGGCGCCGGGCGAGAGCAGGTTGTCCTGGCGCGTGATGATGCCGAAGCCGGCCATGCGGCAGGGCAGTTCGATGGGCAGGATGTCCATCAGCCGCGCCTGCGTGTAGTAGCGCGCCACTTCGGTGGGCATGGCGTACAGGAAGTCGGTCTGCTGCAACAGGCTGGTGATGAACAGGATGGCGGTGGTGTCGACCACATTGGATGGCGGCGCCAGCCCTTCCTCGCGGAACATCTGGTCGCAGCGCGCGCGCAGGATGCTGCCCTTGGGCGCCATGATCCATGCTTCATTGGCCATGTCCGACAGCTTGAGGTCGGTGCGCGCGTGCAACGGGTGTCCCACGCGGGCCACCGCGCAGACCGGCTCGTCGGCCAGTTCGTCGTAGTGCAGCCCGCTGCGCGCCTCGTCATCGAGGATGCGGCCGATGATGAAGTCCAGCTCGCCGTGCAGCAAGCGCGACAGCAGGATGTTGCTGCTTTCCACTTCCACGCCGATGCGCAGCATCGGCGCGCTTTCCTTGACCCGCGCGATCGCCGGCGGCAGCAGCGCCATGCCCGGCGAAAGGATCACGCCCACATCCACCTGGCCCGACAGGCCCGACTTCAGCGCCACGATGTCTTCATGCGCTTTCGACAAGCTCGTCAGCGCCATGCGCGCGTGGCGGATCATCGCCTCGCCGTAGATGGTGGGCCGCATGCCGCGCGGCAGGCGCTCGAACAGCGAGACGCCCAGCATGTCTTCCAGGTCCTTGAGCTGCTTGGAGGCAGCCGGCTGGGTCATGTTCAGTTCGCTGGAGGCGCGGTGGATGTTGCGGGTGTCGTCGAGGGCGATTAACAGCAAGAGTTGGCGTGTCTTCAATCGCGCCCGGAGGAACCAGTTGGGATCACTGTTCTTCATATGTCTCCGAGGTTCTTTTGTAAATTTTTTAGTTGGAATTTTTTGCCGCGAATGATGATATCAAATCGCATATCGGATTTGCTAAAGAATTCATTGGAAAGACATGTGCCGAATACTTAGTATCTAGCCACATTCCGGGCTCGCATAAATTCAAACGAACGCAACCGGGAATGAGAGAAGAGAAGGTCGGGCAGCATCAGAACAAAAAGTTGGGAGACCGTCAGGGCCGCGTCAGGTTCCGGATGGTCGAAAGTGCAAGCTGCACCGCCCAGCCCACCGACGAAAATAATTTAAACGGCAATATCACGGAGACTATTCATGAAGCAAGTGAAGCCATCCTTTACTGGAGCAAAAACCCTGTGCGCGCTCGCGCTGCTGGGTGCATTTTCCGCCCAAGCGCACGCACAAAGCAGCGTGACCATCTACGGTCGTGTGGTCGCTGGCGTCGACGTCCTGACCAACGCAGGTCCCAATGGCCAAGGCACCAAGTGGAGCGCGGCGAACAACCAATGGGGCACCAGCATGATCGGCTTCAAGGGTACGGAAGACCTGGGCGGCGGTAACAATGCCTTCTTCCTGCTGGAATCCGGTTTCAATTCGACCAAGGGCGGTTTCAACGGTTCCGACACCAGCAACGGCACCGCGCTGTTCAATCGTCGTTCCTACGTCGGTCTGTCCTCGGCCACCGCCGGTTCCATCAAGTTCGGTAAGAACCTCTTCATCAACAACGATGTCTGGTACCTGGATCCGACCGGCCAGCAAGCCATCGGCACCGCCAGCCTGGTCAACGGCCGCAACTGGCCGGGCGCCAGCAACGTGATCGAATACGCCAGCCCGGACATGGGCGGCTTCACGGTCGGCGTGCAGACCAGCCTGGGCGAGAAGCCGGGTTCGTTCAGCGGCGGCGTGCCCAATGCCGGTTCCAGCGATGGCCGCAAGGACGGCATCTCGCTGGCCTACCAGAAGAACGGCCTGGAACTGCGCTTGATCTATGACGTGGTGCGCGACGCCAACGGTAACTACAGCGACATCTGGGGCCACTCCAAGGAACTGATCCTGGGCGGCACCTACAAGTTCGACAAGCTCAAGCTGTTCGCCGGTTATGAAAACCTGCGCGCGCCTGACGCTGTCGCCGGTGATCCGACCCGCGCCAACCACTACTGGATCGGCGCCAACTATGATGTCACTCCGCAATTCCAGCTGGTCGGCGCGGTGTTCCACGTGAATGCCAACAACGCCAGCGTGGCCAACACCGGTAGCAAGACCGGCGGCGGCGGCACGGCCAACATGTACATGGCCGGCATCAACTACTTCCTGTCGAAGCGTACCCTGCTGTACTTCGACGTGGGCACCGTGCGTAACGGCACCGGCGCTTCGCACCAGCTGGAAAACGGCGGCAATACCGCCGGCGCTTCGGGCTTCAACCAGACCGGCGCGTACTGGGGCGTTGCCCACTCGTTCTAATGATGTGAAATCCTTCCTGAGGTGGTCTTGATGTAGTTGAGGGCGGGCGCAAGCTCGCCCTTTTTTCTTTTTTGTTCGTGTTTTGCGGTTGCCGTGTGATCATTTTCCGGCTGTGCATAACGTAACTGTTAATTAAAGAATACGGGAATTCACTTGATGAAAGCGCAACTGGTCGTCGATGGCCGCCATGAATTGGGCGAGGGTGTGTTGTGGTGCGAGCGCACGCAGTCGGTGTTCTGGACCGACATCCTGGCCTCGCGCCTGTGGAACCATCACCCGCAAAGCGGTGCCACGCGCAGCTGGGGCATGCCGGAGCGGCTGTGCTGCTACGCCTTCACCGCCGATGCCGATCAACTGCTGATCGGCCTGGAGTCGCGCCTGGCCTTTTTCAATCTGGCCACCGGCGCCATCGCGCCGATCTGCCGCGTCGAGGACGACCTGCCCACCACGCGCCTCAACGACGGCCGCTGCGACCGCCAGGGCCGTTTCGTGTTCGGCACGCTCAACGAGGATCCCGCGCGCGAGCCCATCGGCAGCTTCTACCGGCTCAATACCGATCTCACCCTGGAGCGCCTGGCGCTGCCGGGCGTGGCCATTTCCAACAGCATCTGCTTCAGCCCCGACGGCAGCCTGATGTATCACTGCGACACGCTGGACAAGCGCATCATGTGCGTCGACTACAACCTGCCGGACGGCGGCGTCGCCAACCGGCGCGTGTTCGCCGACCTGGCCGGCCAGCCGGGCAGCCCGGACGGATCGACGGTGGATGCCGAGGGCCATGTCTGGAACGCGCAGTGGGGCGGCGCGCGGGTAGTGCGCTTCGCGCCCGACGGCAGCATCGAGCGCATCGTCGAGGTGCCGGCCGGACAGCCCAGCTGCGTGGCCTTCGGCGGCGCCGACTTCTCCACCTTGTACATCACCAGCGCGCACGAAGGCATGACGCAGGAGCAGCGCGTGGCCGATCCGATGGCCGGCGCGCTGTTCGCCGCCGCGGTCGGCGTGCGCGGCATGCCTGAGGCGCGTTTCGGCGGTTGAGGCCGACTGCGCCTAGGCGCCGAAACTGGAGTCGCCCATCAGCCGCGACAAGCGCGCAGAGATCTCCTGGACGATGCCTTGCACTTCGTCCAGGCTGGGATTGACCTTCTTGTCGATGCGTTCGATATAGGGCACGTTGAGGGCCGCCAGCATGCGATTGTTGGCGCCCATGACCGGATAGGAAAGATTGATCACGCCGCGGATCTGGCGGCTGTCCATGCGCGAGTGGCCGCGCTTCCTGGTGTCGTCGATCTGGCGCATCAGCTGCGCCGCCTCGATCTCCTGCTCGCCGTCCATGCGCACGTGGTCGGCCAGCATGCGGGCGCGTTCGGCCTGGTCGCGGAAGGCCAGCAGCACGTGGCCGGAGGCGGTGTCGGTCAGGCTCACCAGCGCGCCGACCTTGAGGCCGAAGGCCCAGCGCTCCGGGCTGTCGACCTGGGCCACCACGATCACGCGGCCGGCCTCGTAGACCGTCAGGTGGGTCGATTGCACCGCGCGGTTGGCCAGCTCGCGCATGTGGGGCAGGGCGGTGCTGACCAGCGATCGGATCGGCTGGTGGTGGTGGGCCAGCTCGAACAGCTTGAGCGAAAGGCGATAGTGGTCGTTGTCGGCGGCAAGGTAGCCGCGCTGCTCCAGCGTCACCACCATGCGGAAGATTTCGTTGACGCTGCGGCCCAGCTGCCGGGAGATCTGGTTGAGCGTCAGCATCTGTTCGGAGCGCGAGAGCAGTTCCAGGATGTCCAGGCCCTTGTCCAGCGCCGGGGCGGCATAGCGGTTCTTGCCGCCGGCCGCGCTGTCGTCGTCGATGTCGGCTGCGGTCTGGACGGCGCCCGATTCCGGCGGCGTGATCTTTCTGGTTCTTGGCATGGTGGCCTGTTGTCGTTGGGTCGTCGTGGGGACAGATTCTAGAAGAATTTATAAGTCACGGAATTTTATTTGTAAAAGTATTTTTTACTTATATTGGATTAAGTTGTCCTTCAGGCATCTTGATATTGATATCGGTCGCGCTGGAAACTTCATCGGTCCAGAGTGAGAGAGGGCCGGCGATCAGGGGTAAGCTGTCGATCTCACATATGAAAATAAATTTTATTTGTGAGTTGTTTCAAGGTGCCAAGATACGATGCCGCAGACAATCCAGCCGCCGCCAGCAACCCACAACGACTGACCGATGACCAAGATCACTGCCCTGCGCGTCCTCGACGTGCGCTTCCCCACCTCGCAATCGCTGGACGGTTCGGACGCGATGAATCCGGATCCGGATTACTCCGCCGCCTACGTCATCCTCGATACCGACAACGACCAGCTCAAGGGCCACGGCCTGACCTTCACCATCGGCCGCGGCAACGAGATCTGCTGCGCCGCCATCAAGGCCATGGAGCACCTGGTGGTCGGCCTGGAGCTGGAATGGATCGCCGCCGACATGGGACGCTTCTGGCGCCATGTCACCTCCGACAGTCAACTGCGCTGGATCGGCCCGGACAAGGGCGCGATCCACCTGGCCACCGGCGCCGTGGTCAACGCCGCCTGGGACCTGTGGGCCAAGGCCGAAGGCAAGCCGCTGTGGAAGCTGGTGGCCGACATGTCGCCGGAACAGCTGGTGCGCGCCATCGACTTCCGCTACATCACCGATTGCATCACGCCCGACGAGGCCCTGGCGCTGCTGCGCGAGAAGGAGGCGGGCAAGGCCGAGCGCATCCGCATCCTGCAGCAGGAAGGCTACCCCTGCTACACCACCTCGGCCGGCTGGCTGGGCTACGACGACGCCAAGCTGCGCCGCCTGTGCCAGGAAGCCATCGACCAGGGCTTCAACCACGTCAAGCTCAAGGTCGGCCGCGACCTCGCCGACGACAAGCGCCGCGTCACCATCGCGCGCGAAGTACTGGGGCCGCAGCGCCAGCTGATGATCGACGCCAACCAGGTGTGGGAAGTCGACCAGGCCATCGACTGGGTCAACGAACTCGCTTTCGCCAAGCCCTGGTTCATCGAGGAACCGACCAGCCCGGACGACGTCGAAGGCCATCGCAAGATCCGCGCGGGCATCGGCGAGGTGAAGGTCGCCACCGGCGAAATGTGCCAGAACCGCGTGCTGTTCAAGCAGTTCATCATGCGCGGCGCCATCGACGTGGTGCAGATCGACTCCTGCCGCCTGGGCGGCGTCAATGAAATCCTGGCGGTGATGCTGATGGCCGCCAAGTACAAGCTGGTGGTGTGCCCGCATGCCGGCGGCGTCGGCCTGTGCGAATACGTGCAGCACCTGTCGATGATCGACTACGTGTGCATCTCCGGCAGCAAGGAAGGGCGCGTGACCGAATACGTGGATCACCTGCACGAGCATTTCGTCGATCCCTGCGTGGTGAAGAACGCGGCCTACATGCCGCCCAGCCGGCCGGGCTTCTCCATCGAGATGAAGCCGGAGTCGCTGGAGCAGTACCGCTTCCGGGGATAGGCGGCAAGACGCATCCACCCGGCAGCCTGAAAGCATAAAAGACAACGGAGACAGACGTGGATTTGAACCTGCAAGACAAAGTGGTGATCGTGACCGGCGGCGCCTCCGGCATCGGCGGCGCAATCACCCAGCAACTGGCGGCCGAAGGCGCCATTCCGGTGGTGTTCGCGCGCAGCGAGCCCGAGCCGCAGTTCTGGTCGCGGCTGTTGCAGCTGCAGCCGCGCGCCGCGCTGTTCCAGTTGGAGCTGCAGGACGAGGCCCGATGCGGCGCCGCCGTGGCCGAGACGGTGGCGCGCTTCGGTCGCCTGGACGGCCTGGTCAACAACGCCGGCGTGAACGACAGCATCGGCCTGGACGCCGGGCGCGATGCCTTCGTCGGCTCGCTGGAGCGCAACCTCATCCATTACTACACGATGGCGCACTACTGCGTGCCGCACCTCAAGGCCACGCGCGGCGCCATCCTCAACGTCTCATCCAAGACCGCCGTCACCGGCCAGGGCAACACCAGCGGCTATTGCGCCTCCAAGGGTGCGCAGCTTTCGCTGACGCGCGAGTGGGCGGCGGCGCTGCTTGACGACGGCGTGCGCGTGAATGCGCTGATCCCGGCCGAGGTGATGACGCCGCTCTACGAGAAGTGGATCGCCACCTTCGACAACCCGCAGGAGAAGCTCGACGCCATCACCAGCAAGATCCCGCTGGGCAAGCGCTTCACCACCTCGGAGGAGATGGCCGGCATGGCCGTGTTCCTGCTCTCGGGGCGTTCCTCGCACACCACCGGGCAGTGGATCTTCGTCGATGGCGGCTATACGCATCTCGACCGCGCGCTGAGCTGAGCATGAGACATCTGCTGGCACTCGACCTGAAAGACGATCCCGCCCTGATCGCCCAGTATGAACAGCACCACCGCCGCATCTGGCCGGAGATCGCGCAGCACCTCAAGCGCCACGGCGTGAGCGGCATGGAGATCTACCGCCTGGGCACGCGCATGGCGATGGTGATGGAGACCGACGATGCGGTGTATGACGCCGCCGCGATGGCCGCCGCCATGGAAAGCGATCCCAAGGTGCGCGAGTGGGAAGAACTGATGTGGCGCTTCCAGGCGCCGACGCCATGGACGCCGGCGGGGGAGAAGTGGGTGACGATGGACAAGATCTTTGATCTTTCCGTGCAGGGCTGAGTGATGCACTGACGCGGAAGAGGTGGTTTGACGCGTTGTCGGCTTCAGTCACTTCTTCCGTGTCGTTCCGGCGCAGGCCCGAACCTAGTGGCGTTGGTTGCGTTTCGATGGCCGTTGAACGACGCTGGGTCCAGACCTTCGTCAGGACGACAACGAAGATAGAGCTTGAACCGCATGAAGTTCGAGTGCGTGGCGTAAAGACAAGAAATAACAAACCGACGGCGACCCAGAAGCGCCGCAATGCATCCGAGGTGAGCATGCAACAAGACCAAGAGACAAACAACACGGGCCGGCCGCCGCTGATCGCGCTACGCAACGTCAGCAAGCGCTTCCCCGGCGTGCTGGCGCTGGACAACTGCCAGTTCGACCTGGCCGCCGGCGAGGTGCACGCGCTGATGGGCGAGAACGGCGCCGGCAAGTCGACGCTGATGAAGATCCTCTCCGGCGTGTACCAGAAGGACGAGGGCGAGATCCTGCTCGACGGCCGGCCGGTGGAGATATCCGAGCCGCGCGCCGCGCAGGCGCTGGGCATCGGCATCATCCATCAGGAGCTGAACCTGATGAACCACCTCTCTGCCGCGCAGAACATCTTCATCGGCCGCGAGCCGAAGAAGACCTTCGGCCTGTTTCTCGACGAGGAGCAATTGAACCGCCAGGCCGCCGCCATCTTCGAGCGCATGCGGCTGGATCTCGATCCGCGCACGCCGGTCGGCGACCTGACCGTGGCGCGCCAGCAGATGGTGGAGATCGCCAAGGCGCTGTCCTTCGATTCGCGCGTGCTGATCATGGACGAGCCGACCGCCGCGCTCAACAATGCCGAGATCGCCGAACTGTTCCGCATCATCCGCGACCTGCAGGCGCAGGGCGTGGGTATCGTCTACATCTCGCACAAGATGGACGAGCTGCGCCAGATCGCCGACCGCGTCACCGTGATGCGCGACGGCAGGTACATCGCCACCGTGCCGATGCAGGGCACCTCGATGGACGCCATCATCTCCATGATGGTCGGCCGCCAGCTCGACGGCGAGCAGCGCACCCCGCCCGACACCTCGGGCAACGAAGTGGTGCTGCAGGTGCGCGGCCTCGCGCGCGGGCGGACGATCCGCAACGTCGGCTTTGAGCTGCGGCGCGGCGAGATCCTTGGCTTCGCCGGCCTGATGGGCGCGGGCCGCACCGAGGTGGCGCGCGCCATCTTCGGCGCCGACCCGCTGGAGGCGGGCGAGATCTTCATCCACGGCGGGCGCGCCGTGATCAAGACGCCGGCCGACGCCGTCGCCCACGGCATCGGCTACCTGTCGGAAGACCGCAAGCATTTCGGCCTGGCTACCGGCATGGACGTGCAGGCCAACATCGCCATGTCCAGCATGGGGCGCTTCACCCGCGGCGGCTTCATGAACGAGCGCGCGATCCGCGCGACCGCGCAGGGCTACGTGCGCCAGCTGGCGATCAAGACGCCGTCGGTGGAGCAGCAGGCGCGCCTGCTGTCAGGCGGCAACCAGCAGAAGATCGTGATCGCGAAGTGGCTGCTGCGCGACTGCGACATCCTGTTCTTCGACGAGCCCACGCGCGGCATCGACGTCGGCGCCAAGAGCGAGATCTACAAGCTGCTCGACGCCCTGGCCGCGCAAGGCAAGGCGATCGTGATGATTTCCTCCGAGTTGCCCGAGGTGCTGCGCATGAGCCACCGCATCCTGGTGATGTGCGAAGGGCGCATCACCGGCGAGCTCTCCGCCGCCGAGGCCACCCAGGAAAAGATCATGCAGCTCGCGACCCAGCGCGAGTCGGCTGTCGTTCAATAAATCAAAGGCATCCAGACGATCATGGCTAACCCAATCCAACCGCTCACCTCCGCCACCATGGCCACTCCAGACAATTCCGCCAACGCCGGCCTGCGGGCCCGGTTCTTCAACCCGGCCGCGCGCCAGAAGCTGCTGGCCTTTGCCAGCCTGCTGCTGCTGATGGTGTTCTTCAGCGTCGCCTCGCCCAACTTCCTGGAAGTGGACAATCTGGTCAGCATCCTGCAGTCCACCGCGGTCAACGGCGTGCTGGCGATCGCCTGCACCTACGTCATCATCACCTCCGGCATCGACCTCTCGGTGGGCACCATGATGACCTTCTGCGCCGTCATGACCGGCGTGGTGCTGACCAACTGGGGCATGCCGCTGCCGCTGGGCATCGCCGCCGCGCTGTTCTTCGGCGCCCTGTCGGGCTGGATCTCGGGCATGGTGATCGCCAAGCTCAAGGTGCCTCCCTTCATCGCCACGCTGGGCATGATGATGCTGTTGAAGGGCCTGTCGCTGGTGATCTCCGGCACGCGTCCGATCTACTTCAACGACACCGAGGGCTTCTCGTCCATCGCCCAGGATTCGCTGATCGGCGACCTGGTTCCCGCGCTGCCGATTCCCAACGCGGTGCTGATCCTGTTCCTGGTGGCGATCGCCTCCTCGGTGATCCTCAACAAGACCGTGTTCGGCCGCTACACCTTCGCGCTGGGCAGCAACGAGGAGGCGCTGCGCCTGTCGGGCGTGAAGGTCGATTTCTGGAAGGTCGCGGTGTACACCTTCTCCGGCGCCATCTGCGGCATCGCCGGCCTGATCATCGCCTCGCGCCTGAACTCGGCGCAGCCGGCGCTGGGCCAGGGCTACGAGCTGGACGCGATCGCCGCCGTGGTGATCGGCGGCACCTCGCTTTCGGGCGGTACCGGCACCATCCTGGGCACCATCATCGGGGCCTTCATCATGAGCGTGCTGGTCAACGGCCTGCGCATCCTGTCGGTGGCGCAGGAATGGCAGACGGTGGTGACCGGCGTGATCATCATCCTGGCCGTCTACCTCGACATCCTGCGCCGCCGCCGGCGCGCCTGACGCCGCAACGATTTCATCCCGCGCCGGGCGACCGGCACTCCATCATCGATAACAAAAGGAGACTCAACGTGTTCAAGAACAAGCTACTCGCCGCCGCCCTGGGCGTGGCCTTCGCAGTCGGCGCCGCCGGCGCCCATGCGCAGGAGGTCTATATCCCCCTGATTTCCAAGGGCTTCCAGCACCAGTTCTGGCAGGCCGTGAAGTCGGGCGCCGAGCAGGCGGCCAAGGACTACAAGGTCAAGGTCAGCTTCGAAGGCCCGGAAACCGAAGCCATGATCGACAAGCAGATCGACATGCTGTCGGCCGCCCTGGCCAAGAAGCCGCAGGCGATCGGCTTCGCCGCGCTCGACAGCAAGGCCGCGCTGCCGCTGCTGAAGAAGGCCCAGGCCGCCAAGATCCCGGTGATCGCCTTCGACTCCGGCGTTGACAGCGACATCCCGGCCACCACCGCCACCACCGACAACAAGGCCGCCGCGGCGGTCGCGGCCGACAAGATGGCCGAGCTGATCGGCAAGGAAGGCGAAGTCGCCGTGGTCGCCCACGACCAGACCAGCCGCACGGCGATCGACCGCCGCGACGGCTTCCTCGACCGCATCAAGTCGGCCTATCCCAAGATCAAGGTGGTGAGCGTGCAGTACGGCGGCGGCGACCACCTGAAGTCGACCGAGGTCACCAAGTCCATCCTGCAGGCCTATCCCAAGATCAAGGGCATGTTCGGCACCAATGAAGGCTCGGCCATCGGCGTGGTCAACGGCGTGAAGGAAATGAAGCGCAAGATCGTCGTCATCGGCTACGACTCCGGCAAGCAGCAGAAGGACGCGATCCGCGACGGCACCATGGCCGGCGCCATCACCCAGAACCCGGTGGGCATCGGGTACAAGACCGTGGAAGCCGCGGTCAAGGCGATCAAGGGCGAGAAGCTGCCGAAGATCATCGACACCGGCTACTACTGGTACGACAAGAGCAACATCGACGACCCCAAGGTCGCCGCGGCCCTGTACGACTAAAGAGGCCGGCAGCGGAGGCGCCGCCTGCGCGCGGCGTCTGCGTCTTTCCATCGCTGAACGCATGAGCGGCGCCGTCCAGGGGACGGCGCCTCTTCTTTTTTCATCTCCCGTCATTCACCCGCAAGCAGGACAGATCATGAAACCGCAACGCATCGACTCCCACCAGCATTTCTGGCGCTATCGCCCGGCAGACTACCCTTGGATAGGCCGCGGCATGGAGCTGCTGGCGCAGGACCGCCTGCCGTGCGAGCTGCATCCCATGCTCGGCGCGGAAGGGCTGGACGCGTCGATCGCGGTGCAGGCGCGCGCCGGACGCGAGGAGACCGGATTCCTGCTGGAACTGGCGCGGCACGATGCGCGCATCGCCGGCGTGGTGGGGTGGGAGGACCTGGCTGCGCCGCAACTGGCCGAGCGCGTAGGCGAGTGGGGCCGCGACAAGTTGCTGGGGTTTCGCCACCAGGTGCAGGACGAGCGCGACGTCGCCGCTTTCCTGGCGCAGCCGGCCTTCAACGAGGGCGTGGCCTGGCTGCAGGGCGAGCGCTACGTCTACGACGTGCTGGTCTACCAGCGCCAGTTGCCCGAGGTGCAGGCCTTCTGCGCCCGGCACGACCGCCACTGGCTGGTGCTGGATCACCTGGGCAAGCCGGCGCTGACCGAGTTCGGCAAGGGAGAGGCCGCCTATGCAAGCTGGAAGGCCGAGCTGGAAGCGCTGGGCGCGCTGCCGCACGTGGCATGCAAGCTCTCGGGACTGGTGACCGAGGCCGACTGGATGCGCGGCCTGCGGCAAAGGGACTACGAAACCATCACGCTGTGCCTGGACACGGCGCTGGACGCCTTCGGCCCCGGGCGCCTGATGTTCGGCTCGGACTGGCCGGTGTGCCTGCTGGCGGCTTCCTATGCCAAGGTGGCGGCGGTGGTCCGGGACTGGGCGGCGACGCGGCTGTCGGCGGCCGAGCAGGAGCAATTGTGGGGCGGGACGGCGGCGCGCTGCTATGGATTGGCCGCGCGGTGATTCCCTGAAACGCCGGTTCGGCATTGGCTGACGTCGCTGGGTTCCTGCTTTCGCAGGAACGACAGAGAGAGGTGGTGAGTGGATCAGAGTGCGTTCGAGCCATTCCACTACCTGTCGTCCCCGCGAAAGCGGGGACCCAGCGACTTTCGATGTGCTCCTTGGATTCCGTTCGGGCTGAGTAGCAGTGAAACGGCGTATCGAAGCCTGTCCTGAGCCTGTCGAAGGGCCTGTCCTGAGCTGCCCGAAGCCCACGAGAGCCGCGTTGGACTTCGATACGCCGCTACGCGGCTACTCAGTCCGAACGGGAATAGGTGAAGTGCCAAGAACGACGCTGGGTTCCTGCTTTCGCAGGAACGACAGGGTGTGAGGTGATTCAACCCGCTTGCGACATAAGTTCTTTCCTTCCTGTCGTCCCCGCGAAAGCGGGGACCCAGCGACTTTCGATGTGCTCCTTGGATTCCGTTCGGGCTGAGTAGCCGTGAAACGGCGTATCGAAGCCTGTCCTGAGCCTGTCGAAGGGCCTGTCCTGAGCCTGTCGAAGGGCCTGTCCTGAGCTGCCCGAAGCCCACGAGAGCCGAGCTGGACTTCGATACGCCGCTACGCGGCTACTCAGTCCGAACGGGGAATAGGTGAAGTACCCACAACGACGCTGGGTTCCTGCTTTCGCGGGAACGACAGGGGGTGGTGAGTGGATCTCCGCGCGTTCTGGTCATTCCATTGACAAGGAGCGACATGCGCCTCCCGCTCAGCGCATCAGCTGGCGAATCCCCAGGAACACGATCAGGCCGCCGCACAGCCGGTCCACCAGCGCCGCGCTCTTGCGGTAGCGCGCGGCCACGCCGCCGTGCGACATCACCAGCGCCAGGAAGCTGTACCAGCTGCCGGCCACCATCAGCACCACGCACAGCATGGCCGCGAAGGTCGGCCACGACACATGCGCCGGCGCGGCCGAGGCGAACACGGCGGCAAAGAAGGCCATCGATTTGGGATTGACGATATTGGTCAGGAAGCCCTGCACGAAGGAGGCCCGCAGGCCGTTGGCGGCGCCGGCGTCGGCCGCGCCGGGCGCCTTGTGCTGCGCGCGGGCAATCAGGCGGGTGCCGAACCACAGCAGGTAGCCGGCGCCCAGCACCTTGGCCGCCAGCGCCATCCAGGGGAAGGCGGAGAACACGATGCCCACGCCGAGGATGGCGCAGGTGGCCCAGAACAGGTTGACCACCACGATCCCGGCCACCAGCGCCAGCGCCTCCGGGCGCGTGGAGGAGGCGGCCTTGTGCAGCACCGCCACGAAATTGGGGCCGGGGATGATGACGCCGGTGATGTAGACGGAAAACACGGCGAGGACGGCGGACCAGTCGATGAGATGCATGGCGGCAGGCGTAGGCGAGGGGTGGGCGGGAAGGAAGCGAAGCCGCCATCATACTCCGCTTGCCGGCAGGCCCGCTTCAGTCGGTAGTGCTGGGGCTCCAGAACGCCTGCTTGACCTCCGGCAGCGCCAGCAGGCGACCGACCAGCGCGTCGAGCTCGTCGCCGTCGACCGAGGTGGCCGCCAGGGTCGCCTCGATTTCCACCTCCTCTTCCGCGAAGGGCCGCACCTCCAGGCCGTGGGTCGGGTAGCGGCTTTGTTCCAGCATGTCGGTCACCTTGGCCAGCACGCGTTTCTGGTGCGCGCTCTCCACGACCAGGTGCAGGGTATTGGTGACTTCCACCGACGGCACGTCCAGCGGCTTGCGGTTGATGGTGTTGACCACCGGGCGCAGCAGGGTATTGGCCGCCAGCACGAACAGCGTGGCCACGATCGCCTCCAGGATCAGGTCGGCGCCGGCCGCCGCGCCCACCGCCGCCGAGCCCCACAGGGTGGCCGCGGTGTTGATGCCGCGCACGTTGCCTTCTTCCCGCATGATCACGCCGGCGCCCAGGAAACCCACGCCCGACACCACATAGGCCACCACGTGCACCGCGCCCTCGTGGCCGCCCATGCGGTTGGCCATGTCGACGAACACGGCCGAGCCCAGCGCCACCAGCACATTGGTGCGCAGGCCGGCGGTGCGCTGGCGGTACTGGCGTTCCAGGCCGATGGCGCCGCCCAGGATGAAGGCGGCAGTGAGGCTGACGACGGTGTCGAGCAGGGAGTCGAGGTTGATGTTGTGCAGGATTTCCATGGGCGTTTGTCGGTTCGGCCGGCGCTTGATTGCGCGCGCATGGGCGCGATGATGCCCGGGAAATGCAACGGGCGCATGACAATTTGCCATGCGCCCGTCTCGCCGATCTCGCCTGCCGTGCGGCAAGCGCCGTATAAGCCTTCTCAGGCGGCCTGCTGCCCGATGTAGCGCAGCAGCGCGTCGTCGGCCGCGGGCTTGACCGGGGTGAAGTCGCGGTGCGCGATGAACTCCGGGCGGGTCGGCTTGGCGATCGCGTTGGAGACCGCGTTGAGCGTCAGGTAGACGATGCGGCGCGGGTAGGGCGTGATGTTGCCGGCCGAGCCGTGCACCAGGTTGGCATGGAACATCAGCACGCCGCCGGCGCGGCCGGTAGGCGTGGCGATGCCGTTCTTCTCCACCATCTCGGTGACCGTGGGCTGGTCCAGCGTCCATAGCGGATAGGAGGTGGTCTCCAGGTCGTGCTCGGATTTGAGCGCGCCCGCCTTGTGGCTACGCGGCACCAGCATCAGCGGGCCGTTGATCGGCATCACCTCGTCGAGGAACACGGCGATGTTCATCGCGCGCGCCTCGGGCATGCCGTCGTCGGCCTGCCAGGTCGGGAAGTCCTGGTGCCATTGCCAGACTTCGCCGGTAAAGGCGGCCTTGGCGTTGATCTTGAACTGGTGCACGTAGACGTCCTCGCCGAACAGCTGCTGCAGCGGCTCGACCAGGCGCGGATGCGAGGCCAGGATGTTGCAGGCGTCGTTGTAGGTGTGGGCGGCGAAGGCGGTGCGCGGGGCGCCGTTCTTCTCGCGCCAGATTTCCGGCCGCTGCTGCGCCAGGACCTTGGCGGCCTCCTGTTTCAGCACCGCGATTTCGTCGGCGTTGAAGCACTCGGGCAGGAACAGGTAGCCCAGTTCGTCGAAGTCCTTGAGCTGCTGGGGGCTGAGTTGCATGGTGTGTCTCCTCTGTTGATGGCTGGATTGCCGTCGGCGGCATGCCTTGGGCGTCTTGCGATCTTGTGTTGTTATTATCGTGTTCTGTATACAGAATGCGGCGATGAGGAGGCTTTGTCAAATACAAATTTCAGGATTGGCGGCCCGGGGCGGAGGGCGCGGGCTTGCCGGGACGGAACAGGCGCATCTGTTTAGAATGCGGTTTTGCCCATTCAACAAGAAGACAAGGAGTTCTCATGACCAAAGTTGCCCTGATCACCGCCGCCGGCAGCGGCATGGGCGCGGCCGCCGCGCGCCGCCTCGCCGCCGACGGCTTCCACGTCGCCATCCTGTCGTCCTCGGGGAAGGGGGAGGCGCTGGCCAAGGAGCTGGGCGGCATCGGCGTGACCGGTTCGAACCAGTCGCCGGACGACCTCAAGGCGCTGGTCGACCTGGCCGTGCAGAAATGGGGGCGCGTCGATGTGCTGGTCAACAGCGCCGGACACGGCCCGCGCGCGCCGATCCTGGAGATCAGCGACGACGACTGGCATCGCGGCATGGACACCTACCTGCTCAACGTGATCCGCCCGACCCGGCTGGTCACGCCGCTGATGCAGCAGCAGGGCGGCGGCGCCATCATCAATATTTCCTCGGCCTGGGCCTTCGAGCCCAGCGAAATGTTCCCGACCTCGGCGGTGTTCCGCGCCGGCCTGGCCGCGTTCACCAAGATCTTTTCCGACAACTACGCGCGCGACAACATCCGCATCAACAACGTGCTGCCCGGCTGGATCGACAGCCTGCCGGCGCGCGAGGAGCGCCGCGCCAGCGTGCCGATGCAGCGCTACGGCACCAGCGAGGAGGTGGCCGCGACCATTGCCTTCCTCGCCTCCGAGGGAGGCGCCTACATCACCGGCCAGAACATCAAGGTCGATGGCGGCCTGACGCGTTCGGTGTAAGCCCGGCGCCGTCGGCGGCGCCAATGCAAACGGGCCGGCGCTTGCGCGGCCGGCCCGTGGATGGCATCGGCAAGACGGCGGATCAGTGGCCGATCTGGTGTCCGATGACGCCGCCCACCGCCGCGCCGCCGGCCGTGCCGATGCCGCTGCCGCCGGTCAGGATGGCGCCGCCGACCGCGCCGATGGTGGCGCCGACGGCGGTGTTCTTGTCGCGCCGGCTCATGTTGCTGCAGCCGCTGGTGGCCGCCAGCACGAATACAGCGAGGGAGATGGCCGTGATCTTGTGCAGTGTTTTCATGATTGTTCTTCCTGTCGTTTTATCTTGTTCCTGGGCGTGGGGGACTGCGCGGCTGGCGCCTGCAGCTGTTCCGTAGACCCGCGATAATAGAAAAAATTCGAGAAAAATTACCGATGTAACACGTTCTCTTACAGTTGTTACATAGATGCCCGCCGTCCTCCCATCCACCGTCACGCCAACAAGAAGGATTCCAATGAGCCTGATTTCCCGTCTCCGGCGCAACGCCGGCATGCTGCTCTCATCCGTCGCCATCCTGCTCTGCGCCGCCCCGGCACGGGCCGCCGACCATCCCGCGCCGGTCGAGGGCGACTGGGTGGCGCCGAGCTTCGTGTTCCACACCGGCCAGTCGCTGGACAAGCTGCGCCTGCACTACGTCACCATCGGCGATCGCGCCAACCCGGCGGTGCTGGTGCTGCACGGCACCTACCAGACCGCGCAGGCCATGCTCTCGAAGGACTTCGGCGGCCAGATGTTCGGCCCCGGCCAGCCGCTGGACGCCTCCAGATACTTCATCGTCATCCCCGACGGCATCGGCGTGGGCAAGTCGAGCAAGCCCTCCGACGGCCTGCGCGCCGCCTTCCCGCAGTACAACTACGCCGACATGGTGCTGGCGCAGTACCGCATGCTGACCGAGGGGCTGGGCATCACGCGATTGCGCCTGATCATCGGCAACTCCATGGGCGGCATGCAGGCCTGGCTGTGGGGCGGCACTTATCCCGGCTTCGCCGACGGCCTGGTGCCGATGGCTTCGCAGCCGACCGAAATGTCCAGCCGCAACTGGATGATGCGGCGCATGCTGGTCGAATCGATCCGCCAGGATCCGGCCTGGAACAACGGCAACTACACCGCGCAGCCGCCTTCGCTGCGCCTGGCCAACAACATGTTCGTCTTCGCCACAACCGGCGGCACGCTGGCCTACCAGCAGATGGCGGGCACCCATGCCCAGGCCGACAAGCTGGTCGACGAGCGCCTGGCCGCGCCGGTGACGGCCGACGCCAATGACTTCATCTATCAATGGGGATCCTCGGCCGACTACAACGCCATGCCGGGTGTGTCGAAGATCAAGGTGCCGGTGCTGGCGATCAACTCCGCCGACGACGAGCGCAACCCGCCTGAAACCGGTTTGCTGCAGTCGGTGCTGAAAGACCTGCCGAATGCCCGGTTGATGCTCATTCCCGCCAGCGCGGAGACGCGCGGCCACGGCACCACGGGCATGGCCAGGTTCTACGCGCAGCAGGTGGACAGCTTCCTCAAGGCGCTGCCGCCGCGCTGAGCCAGGGCCGCCGGACGCAGGCTGTTGCGCCCGGCGGCGCGCGCATCTGTTTGTGGTGCCCGCGCGCGCGATGCGGCATGATGGCGCATCGCCATCATCGACCCTACAAGCCGCATGTCCGCTTCTTCTTCCCCATCCGCATTCGACTTGCCGCAGCCGGTGCTGACCGGCCGCCTGGTCGAGCTCAGGCCGCTCGCCGCCGGCGACCGCGGCGCCCTGCTGGAAGCCGCCGCCGACGGCGAGCTCTGGAACATGACGCTCACCGTCGTGCCGGGCGAACGCACCGTCGACCAATACCTGGCCACGGCGCTGGAAGGCCGCGCGGCCGGCAAGGTGATGGCCTTCCTGATCGTCGAGCTCGCCTCGGGCCGGCCCATCGGCACCACCCGCTACTGGAAGATGGACGGCGCCAACCGCAAGCTGGAGATCGGCCATACCTGGCTGTCGCTGTCGGCCCAGCGCAGCGGCGCCAACACCGAGGCCAAGCTCCTGTTGCTGCAGTACGCCTTCGAGGAGCTGGCCTGCGTGCGCGTGCAGTTCACCACCGACGTGCTCAATGAACGCTCGCGCGCCGCGATCCTGCGCATCGGCGCCAGGCAGGAGGGCATCGTGCGCCATGAGCGCATCATGCCCGACGGCCGCAAGCGCAACTCGGTGCGCTTCTCCATCATCGATGAGGAGTGGCGCGAGGTGAAGGCGCAGCTGCTCGAAAAGACGCGGCGGGCCTGAGCCTGTGCTCCAACGCAAACAGCCGGCATCTGCCGGCTGTTTGCGTTTCAGGTATCGCTCCAGGCAGCTTCAGGCCGCGCTGCGTTCCTCGCCGGCCCCGCTTGCCGCCTTCATGCGGTCGTTGGCCAGCAGGTTGTTCTTGGTCTCCAGGATGTGACGCTCCAGCAGGCTCGCCACCCTGGCCGCGTCACGCGCGCGGCAGGCGGCCAGGATCTCCCGGTGGTCGTCCTGCGGGCCTTCCTTGCCGGTAGCCAGCGACATCATCTCGTGCAGGTAGCGGTCGGTATTGAGGCAGAACTCCTCGATCAGCAAGCGCAGCTTGGCGTTGTTGGCCGGCGCGCACAGCGCCAGGTGGAAGCGGCGATTGTATTCGGCCCACTCGGCCACCGAATCGGAGGCTTCGTACAGGTCCAGCAGCTCCTGCAGATAGGCGAAATCGCGCTGGACCATGTTGGGCACCGCGATCTTGGCGGCGTGGCATTCCAGCGCGATGCGGATGTCCATCAGTTCGCACAGCTGCTGCACGTCCATGCCCGCCACCACCGCGCCGCGATTGCGCTGGTAGGTGACCAGGCCTTCGGATTCGAGCTGGCGCAATGCTTCGCGCACCGGCAAGCGGCTGGTGCGAAAGCGCTCGGCCAGCGCGTCCTGGCGCAGCTGGATGCCGGGGGCGATGCTGCCGCTGAGGATCTCGCTGCGCAACTGATCGCGGATGATTTGCGGCAGTCCCTTGCCGGAATCTGGAGCCTGGGTTGGTTGCATTGGCATGGCGGAATTCTTGTCTCGGAAATGGTTCACTGGCGGGTCGGAGAACTGCGCGCCTTGTCTGCCATTGTGCCTCAAAGTCTCGCTTCAGGCGCCCGCCTGCAGCAGTTCGCGCTCCAGGTCTTCATTGAGCGCCGCGCAGCGCGCCGCCAGCAGCGCCTGCAGCTGGCGCACCGCCGGTGAATACTGGCGCCGGTGCGGGCACACCATGTGCAGCTGCGCCGCCTCGCCGCGCAGCTGCGGCAGCACGATGGACAAGCGCCGCGCGCGCACGTCGGCGCCCACGTCCAGCCAGGACTTGTAGGCGATGCCTTCGCCCGCCACCGCCCAGCGCCGCACCACGTCGCCATCGTCGGTGACCAGCGGGCCGCCTACCTGTATCGTCTGCCCGCCCTCGCCGGGGAAGATCCATTTGTCGTAGACCCGTCCCTGCAATTGGTAGATCAGGCAGTCGTGACGCTTGAGCTCGTCGGCCGTGCGCGGCGCGCCATGGCGCGCCAGGTAGGCGGGCGCGGCCACCAGCACGCGGCGGTTGTCCGGCGCCAGCGGCAGGGCGATGAAGCTGGCGTCGTCCATGCGGCCGTAGCGGATGGCGATGTCGACCGGGTCGCGAAAGACATCGGTGACCTGGTCCGAGACCAGCAGGCGCAGGTCAAGCTGCGGATTGGCGCGGCGGAATTCCGAAATCCACGGCAGCAGCACGTTGCGCCCGAGGTCGGAGGGCGCGGCCACCTGCAGCGTGCCGGACAGTTCGGCGTCGCCGCCGCGCAAGCCTTCCTGGCCCTCGCGCAGGGTCTGCAGCGCCTCCTGGGCATAGGGCAGATAGCGTTCGCCTTCCTCGGTCAGGCGCAGGCTGCGGGTGGAGCGGGCGAACAGGCGGATGTCGAGTTCGCGCTCCAGCCGCTGGATCGCCGCGCTGACCTGGCCGGGCAGCAGGTCGGCCTCGCGCGCGGCCTGGGAGAAGCTGCCCAGCGCGGCCGAGCGGAGAAAGAGATGGAGGTCTTCTAGGCGGACCATTTTCACACCTGGAGTGAAAGTCTTGATTGAAAAGACCGCTGTTCGGGCGGCCGCCGCTTCCCTAATATCGATGGCAAGGGCGAGCTGTCATGCAAGGCAAGCGTCGTCCAGGTCCACTTTAACTTCGGAAAAGGAAATCCCATGAAAGCGATAGTCTACACGCAGCACGGCCTGCCCATCACCGACGCCAACGCCCTGAGCGATACCGAGCTGCCGCAGCCCACGCCCGGCCCGCGCGACCTGCTGGTCGAGGTCAAGGCGGTCTCGGTCAATCCGGTCGATACCAAGATCCGCGCCGGCTCCCCGGTCAAGCAGCCGCGCGTGCTGGGCTGGGATGCCTCCGGCGTGGTGCGCGCGGTGGGCGCCGAGGTCAGCCTGTTCAAGGCCGGCGACGAGGTGTTCTATGCCGGCTCGATCACCCGCCCCGGCTCCAACAGCGAGCTGCACCTGGTCGACGAACGCATCGTCGGCGCCAAGCCCAAGAGCCTGGGCCATGCCGATGCCGCCGCCATCCCGCTGACCGCGATCACCGCCTGGGAGTTGCTGTTCGACCGCGTGGCCGTGCCGGAGAACGGCGGCGAGGGCAAGAGCCTGCTGATCATCGGCGCGGCCGGCGGCGTGGGCTCGATGCTGACCCAGCTGGCGCGCAAGCTGACCCGCCTGACCGTGATCGGCACCGCCTCGCGCCAGGAGACCCGGCAATGGGTCAGCGAGCTGGGCGCGCACCACGTGATCGACCACAGCCAGCCGCTGGCCGAACAGCTGCAGAAGATCGGCCATGCCAATGTCGACATCGTCATCAGCCTGACCCACACCGACCAGCACTACGCCCAGATCGTCGAGGCGCTGGCGCCGCAGGGCCAACTGGCGCTGATCGACGACCCGGCCACGCTGGACGCAGTGCCCCTGAAGCGCAAGAGCATCTCGCTGCACTGGGAGCTGATGTTCACCCGCTCGATGTTCGAGACGCCCGACATGATCCGCCAGCACGAGCTGCTGCAACGCGTCTCGGCGCTGATCGACCAGGGCGTGCTGCGCACCACCGTGGGCGAGAACTTCGGCCGCATCAATGCCGCGAACCTGCGTCGCGCGCACGCCCTGATCGAGACCAGCCGCGCCCGCGGCAAGGTGGTGCTGGAAGGTTTCTGAGGCCGGGGCGGGGCGGCCTGGAATTGTCTTTGTGATAACGAAACCGGTTACGGCTCCGGCGCATGGTAAATTACGGAGTCCGGACCGGTGGATTGTGTCCGGGCCCCTCGACAAGCCCTATAGGAACCCTAGTTGGAAAACATGTTACTGATCGTCGCGGCCTTTTTCCTGGTCGCGTTGAACGGTTTTTTCGTTGCAGCAGAATTCAGCCTGGTCAAATTGCGCCAGACGCGCATCCGGGCCATCGCAAAAACACAAGGCGTCCGCGGCCGCATCCTGGCCGTGGTCCACAACCAGCTGGATGCCTATCTCTCCGCCTGCCAATTGGGCATCACCCTGGCCTCGCTGGGCCTGGGCTGGATCGGCGAGCCCGCCTTCGCGCGCGTGCTCGAGCCCTTGTTCTCGCTGGCCGGCGTGACCAACCAGGAACTGATCCACGGCGTCTCCTTCGTGTTCGCCTTCTTCGTCATTTCCTTCCTGCACATCGTCGCCGGCGAGCTGGCGCCCAAGTCCATGGCCATCCGCAGTCCGGAAAAGCTGGGCCTGTGGTGCGCCATGCCGCTGTACGGCTTCTACTGGATGATGTACCCGCTGATCTGGGTGCTCAACGCCAGCTCCAACTGGCTGCTGCGCGCGGCCGGACTGGGCGGCGGCCATGGCCATGACGCGCACTATTCCTCCGACGAACTCAAGCTGATCCTGCGCGCCGGCAACAGCGGCGGCAAGAACGGCAAGTTCACCCGCGACGAATGGAACGTGCTGGCGCAGAGCCTGAACTTCGCCGAACTGGATGTGGCCGACATCATGCGTCCGGCCAGCGAGATCGTGGCCCTGGGCGACGACAAGACGCTGGCCGAGAACCTGGACATCATCTACCGCAACCGCTTCTCGCGTTATCCCTACTACGACGCCGAGCGCCAGCAGGTGCTGGGCCTGGTGCACCTGAAGGACGTGTTCCTGGCGCAGCAGGACGGCCGCGCCATCGTCAACCTCAAGGACTACCTGCGGCCGGTGCAATATCTCTCGCCGATGCTGCCGGCGCTGGACCTGTTGCGGCGCTTCCGCACCGGCTCGCCGCACTTCGCCATCATCGGCAAGAAGGGCCAGCCGCCGGACGGCTTCATCACGCTGGACAACATGTTGAGCCTGCTGGTGGGCGAGATCCGCGACGAGTTCCGCCACAACACCGGCGAATGGACGCGCCAGGACGACGGCACCCTGCTGGGCAAGGGCAGCCTGCCCATCGTCACGCTGGAAAACATGCTGGGCATCGACATCGAATACGACGACAGCATCGACTCCGTGGGCGGCCTGGTGATGGAAAAGCTGGG
The DNA here is from genome assembly GCF_028993615.1 of Herbaspirillum sp. WKF16. Classification (NCBI taxonomy): domain Bacteria; kingdom Pseudomonadati; phylum Pseudomonadota; class Betaproteobacteria; order Burkholderiales; family Oxalobacteraceae; genus Herbaspirillum; species Herbaspirillum sp. WKF16. The sequence goes on from NZ_CP118632.1 coordinate 1,021,140, forward strand.
CGACCTGCCCAAGGAAGGCCAGAAGATCGAGTTCCCGGCCTTCGACGTGGTGATCAAGCGCATGTCGGGGCCGAAGATCGTGCTGGTGAAGGTTTATCCGCGCGCGCAGGAGGCGCGGGAGTAAGGCTGCTGGAATAACGTTGGATGAGGTCCAGGTGATGTCGTCGGGCTGCCGGTGATGTGCGACGTACGACGCTGGGTCCCGGCCTTCGCCGGGACGACAGGGTCGGGATGGATCAAACAACCAGGGTTTCAAGTTCTCTCCCCCTTGTCGTCCTGACGCAGGTCAGTATCCAGCGTCGTTCCCTGTGAGCAGCCGGCCGCGAAGAGACAAGCACGCGCATCCCCCAAAGAAAAAATGCCGCGACGTGATGAACGTCGCGGCATTTTCTTTTCCGGCGGCGAAAACCGCCGGCACATCGGGAAAGACGATCAGAACCCGGTCGTGCGGCCATCCGGATTGCGCGGGTCCGAGAAGCCGTAGAAACCGTCCTGCTTGATCTGGATGGTCTGGGTGCGACCCATCGAAGGCTGGACGCTGACCTTCTGGCCCTTGTCCTGCAGGATCTTGATGGTGTCGGCCGACAGGCCCTTTTCTACGCGCAACTGGTCCGGCGCCCACTGGTGGTGGATGCGCGGCGTGATGGTGGCTTCGGCCACGTTCATGTCGTGGTCGATCACGTTGAGGATGGTCTGCAGCGTGGTGGTGATGATGCGGCTGCCGCCCGGGCTGCCGGTGACCAGGAAGGGCTTGCCGTCCTTGAGCACGAAGGTGGGCGACATCGACGACAGAGGACGCTTGTACGGGCCGACCGCATTGGCGTCGCCGCCCACCAGGCCGAACGCGTTGGGCACGCCCGGCTTGGCGGAGAAGTCGTCCATCTCGTTGTTCAAGGTGATGCCGGTGCCGGCGGCCACGATGCCGCTGCCGAAGTTCAGGTTCAGCGTGTAGGTGGTGGCGACCAGGTTGCCCTGGCTGTCGGCCACCGAGAAGTGGGTGGTCTGGTCGCTTTCATACGGCTGCGGCTGGCCCGGCTTGATCTCGGAGGACGGCGTGGCGCGGTCCGGATTGATCTTCTTGGCCAGTTCGTCGGCATAGGCGCGCGAGGTCAGGCCCTTGACCGGCACCTTGGTGAAGTCCGGGTCGCCCAGGTATTCGGAGCGATCGGCGTAGGCCAGCTTCATGGTCTCGGCCATCAGGTGGATGGTCTGCGCGCTGTCGGCGCCGTACTGCTTCAGCGGATAGCGTTCCAGGATGTTCATCATCTGGATGATGTGCACCCCGCCCGAGCTCGGCGGCGGCATCGACATCACTTCATAGCCGCGATAGTTGCCGGCCACCGGCACCCGCTCGACCACCTTGTAGTTCTTCAGGTCGTCGGCCGAGATCAGGCCGCCGTGCTTGTCCATTTCGGCCACGATCTTCTTGGCGATGGCGCCGTCATAGAAGGCCTTCGGCCCCTGCCTGGCGATCAGGCGCATCGACTTGGCCAGGTCCTTCTGCACCAGCATCTCGCCGGTCTGCAGCGGGCGGCCGTCCTTGAAGAAGATGGCCTTGGAAGAGTCCCACTGGCCCAGGTGCTCACGCTCGGCGGCCAGGATCAGCGCCAGGCTGGGACTGACCGGGTAACCCTTCTCGGCCAGCTCGATGGCCGGCTGGATCACCTGCGACAGCTTCATCGTGCCGTACTTGGCCAGCGCGTGCGACAGGCCGGCGACCGTGCCGGGCACGCCCACGGCCAGGTGGGTGTAGAGCGAACGGCCGGGCACCACGTTGCCCTTGTCGTCCAGGTACATGTTGCGGGTGGCGCGCTGCGGCGCCATCTCGCGGAAGTCCAGGGCCACGTTCTTGCCGGTCTTGGCGTCGTGGATCATCATGAAGCCGCCGCCGCCGATGTTGCCCGCGTTGGGCAGCACCACCGCCAGCGCGAAGCCGACCGCCACGCCGGCGTCGATCGCGTTGCCGCCCTTCTTCAGGATGTCGACGCCCACCTTGGTGGCCAGCTCCTGTTCGCTGGCGACCATGCCGTTCTTGGCATAGACCGGGCTGATGATGTCGTAGGTGAGGTCGTACTTGACCACCGGCGCCGACGGCGGCGCGGTCTGGGCGACGGCCGGCATGAAGGCCAGCGCGCCGCACAGGGGCAGCAACGCCAGGGCGGGCTTGCAAAGGCCATTGAACTTCTGCATGTGGATTCTCCTGATTGTCTGGACTTGTTATGGATCGTTGATTGTTATGGGTACGTCGATGCCGCATTGCTGCACCGTGCTCGATGGCAGGAGGCTGACCGAAGACGGCACCTGAAGATTGTAGAGTCTGGCTCGCGCCTGTCTAGAGGAATCGTCCGACAGCGCATGGATTATTGCCGCCGCTTTCGTCCACGCGTGCGCTCTATGGCAAGCCGCGCCGCCGCTCCACTGCCGAGCACGGCGCGAGGACGATAGCACTTGCGGCGCGAGCCGGGCAGGGCCAGCCGCGCGACTTTTGATGGAGCCAGGAATGCGGGGAAGGGAGGCCCCCGCCTCGGCTGTTCAGCTGCTCTCGCGCACCGCCAGCTCGAAGCCGAGGTCGAGGCGGCCGCGCGGGATATCCTCGCCGCGCAACTGGCGGATCAGCAGCTCGGCCGACTTGTAGCCGATGTCGTAGCGCGGCGTGACCACGGTGGTGATGGAGGGCGTGGCGCAGGCCGCCCACGAGAGATCGTTGAAGCCGGCGATGGCCATGCGGCCCGGCACCGCGATGCCCTGGCGCTGGCATTCGAACAGCGCGCCCAGGGCCAGGTCGTCGTTGCAGCAGAACACCGAATCGCAGTCCGGGTGCAGCTCCAGCACCCGGCGCAGCAGTTGCGCGCCCATGTCCACCGTGGTCGGCAGCGGCAGCAGCACTTCCACGCCGGGATCGATGCCGGCTTCCTGCAAGCCTTTGCGGAAACCCTCGCGGCGTTTCATCATGCGCGGGTCGAGCTGGGCGGCCAGGAAGGCGGGGCGCTTGTAGCCGCGCTCGACCAGGTGGCGCGCCACCGCGTAGCCGGCCTTGGTCTGCGAGAAGCCGACCGAGAACTCGGCATTGCCGCGCCCGAGGTCGAACATGCGCACCGCCGGAATGGCGCGGCTGCCCGGACGGCGCTGCAGGATCTCGTGCTGCTCGCTGCTGGAGAGCAGGAAGCCGGCCGGCGCATGCGCCAGGTAGGTCGAGATCAGCTGCTCCTCCTTGTCGCGCGCGTAGCCGGTCTCGCCGATGAGGAACTGGTAGCCGGCCTGCGCCAGATAATCGCGGATGCCGGACAGCGTTTCGATGAACACCGCGTTGGTCAGCGACGGCACCAGCACCGCGATCACCTGCGAGCGCGCCGAGGCCAGCGTGGCGGCGGCGTGGTTGGGCACGTAGCCGAGCTTGTCGATGGCGGCCAGGATGCGTTCGCGCGACTGTTCCTGCACCAGCGCCGGCGTCTTCAGCGCGCGCGACACCGTCATCGGGCTCACGCCGGCCTCGGCCGCGACGTCGATGATGGTGATCCGGCCGGTGGCCCGGCTGCCTTTCTGGACGGGGGATGCCTGCTTGTTCTGTGCTGCGCGCTTGCTCATGGCAATGGGTATTTTTGGATTGGCGACATCATACCCCGGTCGCCCGGCAGCGGCGACGCCGGACCGTTTCCCGCCGTTAATTATTTCCGGCCGCGCGGCCGGCGTCTGCCGCAGCGCAGCACAACAAGTGTTTGACCCGCGCAAAATGTTAGCGTTATCATCGCGCCCCATGTTAACGCTAACATCCGAACCTCCGGGAACACGGCGGCGGTGCCTGCGAAGACATGCCGCACTCAGGAAGCAACGCGCTCATGCCTGACCCCATGGGCCCGTTCACAACAACACTACGAAGATAGTGCAGACGAATACGCCGCCCGCGCACGCGCGGCCGCCGGAGACGTTCGCCCCAAGCCAGCCGGCAGCCGGGCGCGTCGCCGCGCGGTCGCGCGGCCGCCAGCGGCGCATCGTCGGCTATCGGCATATGGAGATCCCATGCTGGGCATGAGCCACGAAGCAACATTGCTGTTCAATGCAGTCATCGCCATCCTCGCGCTGATCCTGATGATCACGCGCCTGCGCATCCACCCCTTCATCGCGCTGACCATCACCTCCGGTTTCCTCGGCCTGATTGCCGGCATGCCGCTGCCCAAGATCGTCAAGTCCTTCCAGGACGGCTTCGGCGGCGTGCTGGGCTTCGTCGGCATCGTGCTGGGCCTGGGCACCATGCTGGGCAAGCTGATGGCCGAGTCGGGCGGCGCCGACCAGATCTCGCAGACGCTGGTGCGCGCCTTCGGCCGCGAACGCGTGCACTGGGCCATGATGATGGGCGCCTTCCTGGTCGGCATCCCGCTGTTCTTCGAGATCGGCTTCGTGCTGCTGATCCCGCTGGTGTTCATCGTCGCCCGCCGCTCGGGCGTGCCGCTGTTCAAGATCGGCATGCCGATGCTGGCCAGCCTGTCGGTGATGCACGGCCTGGTGCCGCCGCACCCGGGGCCGCTGCTGGCGATCGGCATCTTCGGCGCCGACATCGGCAAGACCATCTTCTACGGCCTGATCGTCGGCCTGCCCACCGTCATCATCGCCGGTCCGATGTTCGGTTCCTTCATTTCCAAGTACGTCGACATCAAGCCTTCCGACGAGCTGATGGCGCAGCTGGCGCGCGAGCCGCATACCAAGAACCTGCCGGGCTTCGGCATCACCCTGGTCACCGTGCTCTCGCCGGTGTTCCTGATGCTGCTGAAGACCCTGGTCGACGTCACGCTGCCGGAAGGCCACGCCATGCGCGACCTGATGGACTTCATCGGCAATCCCATCGTGGCGCTGCTGGCCGCGCTGCTGCTGGCGATGTACACCTTCGGCATCGCCCGCGGCTTCACCCGCGGCCAGGTGCTGAAGTTCGTCGACCAGAGCCTGGCGCCGACCGCCGCCATCGTGCTGATCATCGGCGCCGGCGGCGGCTTCAAGCAGATGCTGGTGAATTCCGGCGTGGGCACCGCCATCGGCCAGCTGGCCGTGCACGCGGAAATTTCGCCCTTGCTGCTGGCCTGGCTCGTGGCCGGCGTGATCCGCGTGGCGACCGGTTCGGCCACCGTGGCCACCATCACCGGCGCCGGTATCGTGGCGCCGCTGGTGGCGCTGATCCCCGGCACCAACAAGGAACTGCTGGTGCTGGCCACCGGCGCCGGCTCGCTGATCCTGTCGCACGTGAACGATGCGGGCTTCTGGCTGGTCAAGGAATACTTCAACATGAGCGTGGGTGAAACCTTCAAGACCTGGACGCTCATGGAAACCCTGATTTCGGTTGTTGCTATCATCTTCATCATGTTGCTCAACCTGGTCGTGTAACCGTCTGCACGCCCGGCCTCGCGCCGGGCTTTTGCCTTAAAGGAAAGAAACAAAATGTCCACTGCTCCCCGCTACATGCTCGGCGTCGATATCGGCACCACCAGCACCAAGACCGTCGTCTTCACGCTCGACGGCCGGGTGGTCGCGCAGCACGCGGAGGAGTACCCGGTGATCTGTACCGAGCCGGGCATGGCCGAGCAGGATCCCTTGCAGATTTATGAAGCCGCGCTGGGCTCGATTGCCGGCGCGGTGAAGGCGGCCAAGGCGGCGCCCGGCGATATCGCGCTGCTTTCCTTCAGCGCCGCCATGCACAGCCTGATCGCGCTGGACCGGGACAACGGCCTGCTGTCCAACAGCATCACCTGGGGCGACATCCGCGCCTCGGTCTGGGCCGAGCGCATCAAGCAGGAGTTCGACGGCAACGCCATCTACCGCCGCACCGGCACGCCCATCCATCCGATGTCGCCGCTGTGCAAGCTGATGTGGCTGCGTCAAGAGAAGCCGGAGGTGTTCAAGGGCGCCGCGCGCTTCGTCGGCATCAAGGAGTACGTGCTGTTCCGCATCTTCGGCCAGTGGGTGGTGGATCACTCCATCGCCTCGGCCACGGGCATGTTCAACCTGCGCGAGCTGGATTGGGACAAGCAGGCGCTGGCGCTGCTGCAGGTGGATGCTGCGCAGTTGCCCACGCCGGTGCCGACCACCCACCGGCTGCCGGCGCTGCCGGCGGAGATGGCGCAACGCCTGGGCTTGTCGACCGATACGCCCTTGATCATCGGCGCCAATGACGGCGTGCTGTCCAACCTGGGCGTGAACGCCATCGAGACCGGTCACGTGGCGGTCACCATCGGCACCTCCGGCGCCATGCGCACCGTGATCGACCAGCCGCTGACCGACCCCCACGGACGCCTGTTCTGCTACGCGCTGACCGAGAAACACTGGGTGGTCGGCGGTCCGGTCAACAATGGCGGCAACATCTTCCGCTGGGTGCGCGACGAGCTGGCCACGGCCGAAGCCGCGGCCGCGCGCGAGGAGGGCGTCGATCCGTATGAGGCGCTGACCCGCATCGCCGAGAAGGTCGCGCCCGGCGCCGAAGGGCTGCTGTTCCATCCCTTCCTGGCCGGCGAGCGCGCCCCGCTGTGGAATGCCGACCTGCGCGGTTCCTTCTTCGGCCTGGGCCTGCACCACGGCAAGCACCACATGATCCGCGCCGCGCTGGAAGGCGTGATCTTCAACCTCTACAGCATTCTGCCGGCGCTGGAAGACCTGGTCGGCCCGACCAGGCGCATGATGGCCACCGGCGGCTTCGCCCGCTCGGCGCTGTGGCGCCAGATGATGGCCGATATCTTCAACCGCGAAGTGATGGTGCCCGAGAGCGTGGAGTCGTCCTGCCTGGGCGCCGCCGTGCTGGGCGCCTATGCGCTGGGGCTGGTGGATTCGCTGGAGGCGATCTCCGGCATGGTCGGTTCCAGCCATCACCACAAGCCCGAGGCGGACGCGGTCAAGGTCTACGGCCGGCTGCAACCCATCTTCGCCGCGATTCCGGCCAAGCTGGAAAACGAATACCACGCCATCGCCGCTTTCCAGCGCGAGATGGTGAAACCGACTTGACACGCACCTACCCGATAACAGGAGACGACATGACAGAAAAGACCACGGCGCTGCCGGCGGGCCTGAAGGATTTTTCGCTTGAGGGCAAGCTGGCCCTGATCACCGGATCGTCCGGCGGCATCGGCCTGGCGCTGGCGCGCGGCATGGCGCAGGCGGGCGCGGCCATCGTGCTCAACGGGCGCGACGCAGGCAAGCTGGCCCAGGTGGCGCAGCGGCTGCGCGAAGAAGGTCACACCATCCACGAGTCCAGCTTCGACGCCACGTCTTCCGAGGCCGTCAAGGCTGCGGTGCAGGCCATCGAGGCGGATATCGGCGCCATCGACATCCTGGTCAACAACGCCGGCATCCAGCGCCGCAACCCGCTGGAAGACTTCAAGGAATCCGACTGGCACGACATCATCAACACCAACCTGAACAGCGTGTTCTACGCCGCGCAGGCGGTGGCGCGCCACATGATTGCCCGCGGGCGCGGCAAGATCATCAACATCTGCTCGGTGCAGAGCGAGCTGGGCCGCCCGGGTATTGCGCCCTACGCCGCCACCAAGGGCGCGGTGAAGATGTTCACCAAGGGCATGGCGATCGACTGGGGCAAGTACGGCATCCAGGTCAACGGCCTCGGCCCCGGCTACTTCAAGACCGAGATGAACATGGCGCTGGTCAACGACGCCAAGTTCACCGACTGGCTGGTCGGCCGTACGCCCTCGCGCCGCTGGGGCGACGTCGAGGATTTGGTCGGCGCCGCCGTCTTCCTCGGCAGCGACGCCTCGCGCTTCGTCAACGGCCATATCTTGTACGTGGATGGCGGCGTCACCGCCACCCTGTAAGAACATAAGGAGACTTTCATGCAACAAGGCATCGTCATCCATGCGCCGCACGACCTGCGCATCCAGGAACTGGAAACCGGCGCGCTGCAGCCGCGGCAGCTGCGGGTCAAGGTCAAGGCCGGCGGCATCTGCGGTTCGGACCTGCACTACTATCATCACGGCGGCTTCGGCGTGGTGCGCATCAAGGAGCCGATGGTGCTGGGCCATGAGGTGTCGGGCCAGGTCGACGAGGTCGGCGCGGACATTGCCGACATCGCGCCCGGTGCACGCATCGCGATCTCTCCCAGCCGTCCCTGCGGCGCCTGCAAGTACTGCCAGGAAGGCAAGCAGAACCATTGCCTGGACATGCGCTTCTACGGCAGCGCCATGCGCACCCCGCACGTGCAGGGCGCATTCCGCCAGGAGATCGTCATCGAGCGCGCCCAGGCGCATGTCGTGGCGGACCACGTCAGCGACGGCGAGGCCGCCATGGCCGAGCCGCTGTCGGTGGCGCTGCACGCGGTGCGCCGCGCCGGGCCTTTGGTCGGCAAGCGGGTGCTGGTCACTGGCTGCGGCCCGATCGGCGCGCTGGTGGTGATCGCCGCCCGCCGCGCAGGGGCGCTGGAAGTGGTTGCCACCGATGTGGCGAAGATGCCGCTGGAGACCGCCTTGAAGGTCGGCGCCGACCGCGCTGTCAACATGGTCGAGACGCCCGATGCGCTCAAGGCCTATGCCGCCGACAAGGGCACCTTCGACGTCCTGTTCGAGGCCAGCGGCAACGAGCGCGCGCTGGTCGGCGCGCTGGAAGCGCTGCGCCCGCAGGCGATCATCGTGCAGGTCGGCCTGGGCGGCGACATCAACTTCCCGGCCAACCTGCTGGTGGGCAAGGAGCTGGACTGGCGCGGCGCCTTCCGCTTCCACGAGGAGTTCGCGATGGCGGTGGAGCTGATGAACAAGCGGCTGGTGGATGTGAAGCCGCTGATCTCGGCGACCTATCCGATCGAGAAATCGGTGGAGGCCTTCGAGATCGCAGGCGACCGCTCGAAGATGATGAAGGTGCAGATCAGTTTTGCTTGACGCCTTGCTGCTTGCTTGATGAAAAATCCCGGCCGCGCGCCGGGATTTTTTTCTTGGATACGCCGCTGAACGACGCTGGGCTCCTGCTTTCGCAGGAGCGACGGAGGCGGGGGAGAGGAAACCTGTCGTCCCTGCGAAAGCAGGGACCCAGCGACGTTTGTCATGCCTTGATGTGCCGCTGAACGACGCTGGGCTCCTGCTTTCGCAGGAGCGACGGAGGTGGGGGGAGAGGAAACCTGTCGTCCCTGCGAAAGCAGGGACCAGCGACGTTTGTCATGCCTTGATGTGCCGCTGAACGACGCTGGGCTCCTGCTTTCGCAGGAGCGACGGAGGTGGGGGGAGAGGAAACCTGTCGTCCCTGCGAAAGCAGGGACCAGCGACGTTTGTCATGCCTTGATGTGCCGCTGAACGACGCTGGGCTCCTGCTTTCCCAGGAGCGACGGAAGTGGAGGGAAAGGAAACCTGTCGTCCCTGCGAAAGCAGGGACCCAGCGACGTTCGTCATGCCCCGCAAACGCCGGGGCCATCCGCCGCCTTACTTCAGGGCGTCAACAATCTTGTCCAGCTTCACCGCATCCGCCGCGAACAGGCGAATACCCTCGGCCAGCTTTTCAGTCGCCATCGCATCGCCGTTCAGCGCCAGGCGGAAGGCCTTCTCGTCCAGCGACACGCGCTCGATCTCGGCGGCCTGCGCGGCCTCGCGGCTGAGCTTGCGCTCGACCGGGGCGTCGGCGTCGGCCAGCTTTTGCAGCAGCTCGGGGCTGATGGTCAAGAGGTCGCAGCCTGCCAGCTCGACGATCTGCGAGGTGTTGCGGAAGCTCGCGCCCATCACCTCGGTGGCGTAGCCGAACTTGCGGTAGTAGTTGTAGACCGCCTTGACCGACTGCACGCCCGGATCGTCGGCGCCGGCGTATTCCTGGCCGGTGGACTTCTTGAACCAGTCGTAGATGCGGCCGACGAAGGGCGAGATCAGTTGTACTCCCGCCTCGGCGCAGGCGATCGCCTGGGGCAGCGAGAACAGCAGGGTCAGGTTGCAGCGGATGCCTTCCTTTTCCAGGATCTCGGCGGCGCGGATGCCTTCCCAGGTGGAGGCGATCTTGATGAGCACGCGCTCGCGCTGGATGCCGGCTTGCTCGTACAGACGAATCAGCTCGCGGCCCTTGGCGACGGTGCCCTCGGTGTCGAAGGACAGGCGCGCGTCGGTCTCGGTGGAGACGCGGCCGGGGATGAGCTTCAGGATCTCCAGGCCGAAGGCGACCAGCAGGCGGTCGATGATCTGCTCGGTGCTCTTGCCGGCGTTGGCCTTGACCACGCCTTCCAGCAGCGGCTTGTACTCGTCCTTCTGCACCGCCTTCAGGATCAGCGACGGGTTGGTGGTCGCATCCTGCGGCGCGATGGCCTTCATCGCCTGGAAGTCGCCGGTGTCGGCGACGATGGTGGTGTACTGCTTCAACTGCTCAAGCTGGCTCATGGGAGATCCTGGTTGCAAAGTTGGAAGGAAGGCTCAACAGCAGCATTGTACGCAATCGGCGCGCGCTGTCTGTCGGCGAAAGACTGATCCTTGATGCGCCGCAGGGTCGGCGGATCAGCGGAAGAAGGAGTCGAACTGCATGTCGAACTTCTGCAGCGACTTTTGCGCGTTCTGCATCTTCTTGCGGAATTCCGGGCCGCGCCGCAGCGCCAGGCCGACCGCCAGGATGTCGATCACCACCAGGTGCGCCAGGCGCGCCGAGATCGGCGTGTAGGGGTCGATGTTGAAGGACAGGTCGATCGGCACCAGCACCGTGGCCAGCTCGGCCAGCGGCGTGCCGGACGGACCCAGCACGATGATGTCGGCGCCGCCCTTCCTGGCCAGCTGGATCGAGCGCAACAGCGCCGCGTTGCCGCCGCGCTGCGAGATCGCCACCACGCAGTCGCCGGCCTTCAGCAGCGAGGCCGCGATGCTGTGGATGTGCGGGTCGGAGTAGGCCACCGTGGGCACGCCGGAGCGGAAGAATTTGTGCTGCGCGTCGTTGGCCACGATGCCGGAGGTGCCCTGGCCGTAGAACTCGATCTTGTTGGCGCGCGCCAGCACTTCCAGCGCCAGCTGGATGGCGTCCGGATTGAGGTGGTTGCGCAGGTCGAGCAGGGTGTTGATCGAGCGGCTGCAGATCTTGTTGACCAGGTCGGCCGCCAGGTCGTCCTGGGCCAGCGTCTCGTCGGCGCCCGGCAGGGCCAGCGCCAGGCTCTGCGCCAGCTTGAGCTTGAAGTCGTGCCAGCCCTCGTAGCCGATCGCGCGGCAGAAGCGGATCACGGTCGGCTCCGAGACTTCCGCGTTCTTGGCCAGCGCTGTCAGGTTCTCCGCCAATGCCAGCTGCGGGTTGGCGAGGATGGTCGCGGCCACCTTCTTCTCCGACTTGGAGAGGGAGTTGATGTGGGTGCGGATGGAGTCGAGCAGCATGGACATGGCGCGGCCTGGTGCTTTTCGTCAGACCTCGGGCAGCGCTTCTTCGCGCCACTGCAGGCCGTCGCGGCCGATCAGGGCGCTGGCGGCGGCGGGGCCCCAGGTGCCGGCGTTGTACGGGATGGGGTCGGCTTCCTGCTGATCCCAGTGGTTGAGGATGGGCTCGACCCATTCCCACGCCGCTTCCAGCTCGTCGCTGCGCATGAACAGGGTCAGGTGGCCGCGCAGCACGTCCAGCAGCAGTCGCTCGTAGGCGTCCATGCGCGGGGTCTTGAATTTCTCGCGGAAGTCCAGCTCCAGCTCGACCGGGCGCAGGCGCATGCCGTCGCCGGGTTGCTTGGCCATCAGGTTCATGTGCAGGCCCTCATCGGGCTGCAGGCGGATCACCAGGCAGTTCGGGGTGTCGTTCTGGTGCGCGAAGATCGAGTGCGGCACACTCTTGAAGCGCACCACGATCTCGGCCAGCGAGTCGGCCATGCGCTTGCCGGTGCGCAGGTAGAACGGCACGCCGGCCCAGCGCCAGGTGTCGATCTCGGCTTTCACCGCGACGAAGGTCTCGGTACGCGAGTCGGGATTGGCGTCGGCTTCCTTGCGGTAGCCCGGCACCGCCACGCCGTTGACGTGGCCGGCGCGGTACTGGCCGCGCACCACGTTCATGGCCAGCGTGGTGGGCGTGAAGCGCTTCAGCGAGCGCAGCACCTTGAGCTTTTCGTCGCGCACGGCGTCGGCCGAGTTGGAGACCGGCGGTTCCATGGCGACGATACACAGCAGCTGCAGCAGGTGGTTCTGCAGCATGTCGCGCAGCGCGCCGGAGGTGTCGTAGTAGTCGAAGCGGCCGCCCACGCCGAGCTCTTCGGCGATGGTGATCTGCACGTCGGAAATCCACTCGCGGCGCCACAGCGGCTCGAACAGCACGTTGCCGAAGCGCAGCGCCAGCAGGTTCTGCACCGCCTCCTTGCCGAGGTAGTGGTCGATGCGGAAGATCTGCGATTCCTCGAAGTAGCGGCCGACATGCTTGTTGATGTCGCGCGCCGATTCCAGGTCGCGGCCCAGCGGTTTTTCCAGCACCACGCGCGAGGCCGGCGTCACCAGCCCGGCCTTGGAGAGGTTCTCGCAGATCGAGGCGAACAGGCTGGGCGGGGTGGCCAGGTAGAACACGCGCGGCAGGCCTTCGGCGTCGCGCAGCGCATCCTTCAGGTGCGAGAAGCTGGCGCCTTCCTTGGCGTTGACCGACGCATATTGCAGGCGGGAGCAGAAGCGTTCCCAGACCGCGGCGTCGAGGTTGGCGGCGGGGATGTGCGGTTTGGAATCCTTCTCCACGATCTGCAGGAATTCTTCCTTGCTCTTGTCGTCGCGGCCGATGCAGACGATGCGCGCCGCGGGCGGCAGGTCGCGCGCGCGGTCGCGCGCATACAGCGCGGGCAGCAGCTTGCGCATCGAGAGGTCGCCGGTGCCGCCGAATAAAACCAGATCGAAATCGGAAATAGCCATGGTGTGATAACGGTTCGTCTACGTTGGTGGGGGCGCGCCTGCGCGCCGTTGCCTTGCTTGGTTCGTCGGTTGCCGCGCGCCTCAGCCGTCCAGCCGCGCCTGTTTCGCCAGTGCAATCAGGGCGTTGGTGGAGGCGTCGTGCAGCGCCGGGTTGGATTGCGCCATGAGCTCGCCATGGATCGTCCTGGCCAGCACCTTGCCCAGTTCCACGCCCCACTGGTCGAAGCTGTTGATGCCCCAGACCGCGCCCTGCACGAAGGTCTTGTGCTCGTACAGCGCGATCAGCGAGCCCAGGCTCTGCGGCGTCAGCTCGGGCAGCAGGATGGTGTTGCTGGGGCGGTTGCCGTCGAAGGTTTTGTGCGGCAAAAGCGCATTCAGTTCCGCGGCGGCCACGCCTTGCCTGTCGAGGTCGGCGCGCACTTCGCCGGCATCCTTGCCGCGCATGAAGGCTTCCGACTGGGCGAAGCAGTTGGCCAGCAGCACGTCGTGGTGCTCGGCGATGCCGTGCGAGGGCTTCAGCACGGCGATGAATTCGATGGGCGTGACGTCGGTGCCCTGGTGCAGCAGCTGGAAGAAGGCGTGCTGGCCGTTGGTGCCGACGTCGCCCCAGATGAAGGGGCAGGTGGCCACGCCCACCGGCGTGCCGTCGCGCGTGATGCGCTTGCCGTTGCTCTCCATGTCGAGCTGCTGGAGGTAGGCCGGGAAATAGCGCAGCCACTGGTGATAGGGCGCCACCGACAGCGATTCGCTGTTGAAGAAGTTGCGGTTCCAGATGCCGATCAGGGCCTGGATCACCGGCATGTTCGATTCCAGCGGCGCTTCCTGGAAATGGCGGTCCATCTCGTGGGCGCCGGCCAGGAAGCCGGCGAAGTTGTCGAATCCCACCAGCAGCGCCACCGGCAGGCCGATGGCCGACCATACCGAATAGCGGCCGCCGACCCAGTCCCAGAAGGGGAACATGTTGTCGGGATCGATGCCGAACGCGGCGACCTCCTGCGCATTGGTGGACACCGCGACGAAATGCCGCGCCAGGTCGGCCTGTTGGCCGTGGCGCAGGAACCAGGCGCGCGCGGAACGCGCGTTCAACATGGTCTCCTGGGTAGTGAAGGTCTTGGAGGCGACGATGAACAGTGTTGTCTCGGGGTCAACTTTGGACAGCACCTCGTCGAGGTCGTGGCCGTCGACGTTGGAGACGAAGTGGGCGGTCAGGCGCGCATGGGCGTACTGGCGCAGCGCCGTGCACACCATCTGCGGGCCGAGGAAGGAGCCGCCGATGCCGATGTTGACGATGTCGGTGATCTCGCGTCCGGTATGGCCGCGCCACTGGCCGCCGCGCACGCGTTCGGAGAACGCGCGCATGTGGGCCAGGACGGCTTGAACGTCCGCGCCGACCTGCTGTCCATCCACCTGCACGGTACAGGCGCCGGCGGGCGCGCGCAGGGCGGTGTGCAAGACCGCGCGATGTTCGGTAAAGTTGATCTTCTCGCCGCTGAACATGGCGTCGCGCAGGGCTTCCACGCCGCGCTCGCGCGCCAGGCTCATCAGCAGGGACAGGGTATCGGATTCGATGCGGTTCTTGGAGTAGTCCAGCAGCAGCCCGGCGGCGCGCACCGACATGCGCTCGAAGCGGTCGGGCTGTTGCGCGAACAGGTCGCGCATGTGCCAGCTGACGGCCTTGGCATGATGCTGCTGCAGAGCCTTGAAGGCGGCCGTGTCGGTCAGGGCGGTGGTGTGCATGTGTCTTCGGTCTGTTGGCGGCCGCAGCGCCCCGGCTTCCCGCGAAAGTATTCGCGCGCCGGCCGCGGCGGCATGGCGATATTCTATGGTTTGACGGCCAGACTATACATCAATTGCGAATCGAACGGTAATTTCACTACAGTTTATGACGCGTGGATGACAAGTCGCAGTGAATCCTCGATTCGCCCTGTAATGCAGACTGATAAGGCTTTTCAGCAGTTTTTGAAGCGCCAATGAAAAAATGCGCCGTCACGGGATATCCCGATGATCTAAGTGTATGATTTCATTCATTGAAAATTGTGTAGTAAAATTACATTGTTAACGCTAACAGGAAACCGACAATGCCTCTCAACGCTACCTTAGCCAGCGTCACCCGACGCATCGCCGAACGTAGCCGTCCCTACCGGACCGCCTACCTCGAACGACTCGAAGCGGCCCGCCGCAAGGGCGCACAGCGCGGCGCGCTGGCCTGTACCAATCTGGCGCACGGCTTCGCCGCGTTCCCGGCCAACGACAAGTTGAAGCTCAAGGAAGACAAGGCGCCCTCGCTGGCCATCGTCTCCGCCTACAACGACATGCTCTCGGCGCACCAGCCGTTCGAGCGCTTCCCGCAGATCCTCAAGGAGGCCGCGCGCGAAGTCGGCGCGGTGGCGCAGTTCGCCGGCGGCACCCCCGCCATGTGCGACGGCGTCACGCAGGGCCAGACCGGCATGGAGATGTCGCTGTTCTCGCGCGACGCCATCGCCATGGCCGCCGCCATCGCGCTGTCGCACAACATGTTCGACGCCGCCCTGTACCTGGGCGTGTGCGACAAGATCGTGCCGGGCCTGCTGATCGGTGCGCTGCACTTCGGCCACCTGCCGGCGGTGTTCGTGCCGGCCGGCCCGATGACCAGCGGCATGAGCAACAGCGACAAGGTCAAGATCCGCCAGCTCTATACCGCCGGCAAGATCGGCCGCGCCGAGCTGCTGGAGGCCGAGTCCAAGTCCTACCACGGCGCCGGCACCTGCACCTTCTACGGCACCGCCAACAGCAACCAGATGCTGATGGAAGCGATGGGCCTGCACCTGCCGGGCGCCGCCTTCATCACCCCCAACACGCCGATGCGCGACGCCCTGACCGCGGCCGCCGCCAAGCAGGCCGCGAAGATCACCGACCTCGGTTCGCAGTACACCCCGGTGGGCCGCATGATCGACGAGAAGGCCATCGTCAACGCCATCGTCGCGCTGCACGCCACCGGCGGCTCCACCAACCACACGCTGCACCTGGTGGCCATCGCCAAGGCCGCCGGCATCGTGATCGACTGGGACGACTTCGACAAGCTCTCGGCCGTGGTGCCGCTGGTGACCCGGATCTACCCGAACGGCACCGCGGACGTGAACCACTTCCACGCCGCCGGCGGCACCGGCTTCGTGTTGCGCGAGCTGATCGATGCCGGCCTGATGCACGACGACGTCACCACCATCCTCGGCCAGGGCCTGCGCCAGCACTGCAAGGAGCCGATGCTGGAAGCGGAAGGCCGCGACGGCCGTCCCGGCACCGTGGTCTGGCAGGACGTGCCCGCGAAGAGCGGCGACGACACCGTGCTGGGTACCGTCGCCAAGCCGTTCTCGGCCGATGGCGGCCTCAAGCTGCTGCAAGGCAACCTGGGCCGCGCCGTGATCAAGATCTCGGCGGTCAAGCACGAGCACCGCGCGGTGCAGGCGCCGGCGGTGGTGTTCCATTCGCAGGAAGCCTTCATGGCCGCCTTCAAGGCCGGCGAGCTGGACCGCGACTTCGTTGCCGTGATCACCTTCCAGGGGCCGCGCGCCAACGGCATGCCCGAGCTGCACGCGCTGACCCCGGCGCTGGGCATCCTGCAGGACAAGGGTCGTCACGTCGCGCTGGTCACCGATGGACGCATGTCGGGCGCATCGGGTAAAGTGCCGGCCGCGATCCACGTCACGCCCGAGGTGCTGGGCGGCGGTCCGCTGGGCCGCGTGCGCGACGGCGACATGATCCGCCTGGACGCCGAAGCCGGTGTGCTGGAAGCGCTGGTGCCGCAGGACGAATGGGACAAGCGCTCGCAGGACGTGAGCGATTTGTTCGACAATCAGCATGGCATGGGCCGCGAGCTGTTTGCCATGTTCCGTAACACCGTCGGTACGGCGGAAGAGGGCGGCGCCACCTTCGGCCTGCCTCCGATCAAGGAAAAAGAGAAAGTAACGGTATGAAGACGACACTGGAAATCATGCGCGCCTCGCCGGTCATCCCGGTGATCGCGATCGACAAGTTCGAACACGCCATTCCCCTGG
The DNA here is from genome assembly GCF_028993615.1 of Herbaspirillum sp. WKF16. NCBI lineage: Bacteria > Pseudomonadati > Pseudomonadota > Betaproteobacteria > Burkholderiales > Oxalobacteraceae > Herbaspirillum > Herbaspirillum sp. WKF16. The sequence goes on from NZ_CP118632.1 coordinate 1,037,962, forward strand.
CCCGCGCGCTGGTGGCGGGCGGTATCCGCGTGCTGGAGATCACGCTGCGCACCGAGCACGGCCTGCCGGCCATCCGCGCCATCGCCGAGTCGGTGCCTGACGCCATCGTCGGCGTGGGCACCCTGACCGCGCCCGAAGAGTTCGCCGCCTCGCGCGACGCCGGCGCCGTGTTCGGCGTCTCGCCCGGCCTGACCCCGGCGCTGATCGAAGCCGCCAAGCGCAGCGGCCTGCCGCTGCTGCCGGGCGTGATGACGCCGTCCGAGGTGATGGCCGCGCGCGAAGCGGGCTTCCGCCAGTTGAAGCTGTTCCCGGCGGTGCCGGCCGGCGGCATCGGCATGTTGAACGGCATCGCCGGCCCCCTGGGCGACGTCGCTTTCTGCCCCACCGGCGGCATTTCGCAAGAGACCGCGCCGCAGTTCCTGGCCTGCAAGAATGTGGTCTGCGTGGGCGGCTCCTGGCTGACCCCGAAGGCGGCCATCGAAGCCGGCGACTGGGACAAGATCACCGAGCTGGCGAAGGCGGCGAGCGCGTTGAAGAAGGCTTGATATTTTTTGGGGGCGCCTTCATACGCGGCTTTGTAGCTACTCAGTCCGAACGGATTTCTATCGGATCCAAATGACTTCCGTCCGGACTGAGTAGCCGCTTCGCGGCGTATCGAAGACACACCACCGGCCAACGAAAAACGGGCGGCGCCTTGAAGGGCGCCGCCCGTTTTTTCTGCGCTGGGAAAATGCCTACCTGGCCGGCGCCGCCGGCTTGGCCGCCTGCGCATTGCGATAGGCGATCACCAGCAGGACGATGCCCAGCACGATCATCGGCACCGACAGCATCTGCCCGGCCGAGATGGTGACGCCGGCGAAGTGCACCTCGTAGTCCGGCATGCGGAAGTATTCGGTGAAGAAGCGCGCGCAGCCGTACAAGAGCGAGAACATGCCGGCCACCGCCATGCGCGGACGCGGGCGGCGCGCAAAGAACCACAGGATGATGAACAGCAGGATGCCGTCCACCAGCATCTGGTAGATCGGCGAGGGATGGCGCGGGATGTTGTCGACGTTGGGCCAGATCATGGCCCAGGGCAGCGACGGATCGGCCGGGCGGCCCGGCAACTCGGCGTTGATGAAGTTGCCCAGGCGGCCGGCGGCGTAGCCCAGCGGCACCATGGGAGCGATGAAGTCCATGATATCCATCAACTGGTGCCCGCGCTTGCGGCCCCAGATCCACATCGCCAGCATCACGCCCAGGAAGCCGCCATGGAAGGACATGCCGCCTTTCCACACCGCGATCATGTCGGCCGGGTTGGCGAAGTAGTAGGCCGGGTTGTAGAACAGGATCTCGCCCAGGCGGCCGCCGATGACCACACCCAGCACGCCGTAGAACAGCATGTCGTCCAGGTCTTCCTTCTTCCAGCCGGCGGCGGCGATGTGCGGCTGCCTGATGCGCAGGCGGCCCAGCAGGATGAACTGGGCGAAGGCCAACAGGTACATCAGGCCGTACCAGTGGACGGCCAGCGGACCGATCTCGACCGCGATCGGGTTGGGCATGGGGTGGATCAGCATGAGTTTGATCTTTCTGTTGTTGGGCTCGTGGCGTTTGGAGCATCCGCGGCCCGGCAAGTTCGGCGTCGCCGCGGATCGGGGATTGATGTGTTCAGCGTTTCAGGACGCGGGTTCCAGCAGTTCCAGGAAGGCGCGCAGCACGGTGGACTGGCTGTCGCGCCGCCAGGCCAGGCCGGTCTGGATTTCCGGCGCGGGATCCGACAGCGCCCGGTAATCCACGCCGGGCCGCTTCAGGTTGGACACCGATTGTGGCACAAGCGCCATTCCCATGCCAGCCGACACCAGGCCGACGATGGTCTGCATCTGGATCGCTTCCTGGCCGATGTGCGGCGTCACGCCGGCATCGCGAAAGCAGGAAAGGATGGTGTCGTGGAAGGCCGGCGAGATGCGGCGCGGGAAGATGATCAGCGGCAGCTCGCGCAGGCTCTTGAGCGACACCGGCCCGCGTCCGCGCGCGGCGCCTTCGGGCAGCGCGGCGATCAGCGGTTCGGACAGCACCGGGCGGCAGTCCAGCACCGCAGCGGCCTTCTCCGGCAGCGGCGGCAGCAGCAGGCCGGCGTCGATCTTGCCCTGCATCAGGTCATCGAGCTGGATGTCGGTGGTGGCTTCGCGCAGGTCGATGCGCACCTGCGGGAAGCGCACGCGAAAGCGCTGCAGCAGCGGCGGCAGGATACTGTAGTCGGCCGTCGAGATGAAGGACAGCGACAGCAAGCCCGAGGCGCCGCTGGCTGCGCGCCGCGCCAGGTCGGGCAGCGCCGCGGCCTGCTGCAGCAGGCGCTGGGCTTCGGGCAGCAGCGCCAGGCCGGCCGGGGTCAGCGCCACGCTGCGCTTGGTGCGCAGGAACAGCGGCGTGCCCAGCATCTCTTCCAGCGCGGCGATGGCTTGCGACAGCGGCGGCTGGGTCATGTGCAGGCGGGCGGCGGCGCGGCCGAAATGCTTCTCTTCGGCGACGGCGGCGAAGTAGCGCAGCTGGCGCAGCTCCAGGCGGCTCTCGGACAGGGATGGAGGCATGGATTGATATCGGTTGCGAATGAGTCTGGGGTGAATGATATCTTCGACGCCCACAACCCTGCAAGGCGAGCGGCCTCGAGCGGCGGCCGCGGCTTTTTCTACATGGGGTTTGATCTATGACAGATATACGAAGGCGCAGATAATGACCGCCGCGGCAAGGCAGGTAGAATAGGCTCCGCCTGCGGACCTGCGCGCAGCGTTTTCCTGCGCCGTCCGTCGTTCACAGAATGCTGAGGAGCCCCCATGAAATACCTGCTGTTGATCGCCACCCTGGTCGCCGGATCGGCCATTTCCGCCGAAGTCCTGGCCAACCCGCAGCTGGCGAAGTCCAAGAACTGCATGGCCTGCCACTCGGTCGAGGCCAAGATCGTGGGTCCCGCCTTCAAGGACGTGGCCAAGAAGTATGCCGGCCAGAAGGACGCCGAAGCCAAGCTGACCCAGAAGGTCTTGAACGGCGGCGGCGGCGTGTGGGGCGCGGTGCCGATGCCGGCCAACAAGGGCCAGGTCAGCGAGGCCGAGGCGCGCGAGCTGGTGAAGTGGGTGCTGAGCCTGAAGTAAGCCGAGGGCTTCTTGCAGTGCGGCAGCGCGGCGCCGATTGAGCCCCGGCGCCGCCGGTCGATGAGGAGTGGAGGAAGCGCATTGCGTTTCCTCCTTTTTTTTGCGCCGCCGATATCGCGCGCATCTCAGTCTGCCGGTTTTTGCTGGCGTGCGTACTCGTTGCGTTTCATGGAGAGATAGGCTTCGCGGTCCACTTCATGCAACTGGCGCGGGTATTGTTCGGTGGCGGCGAACCAAGCGTCCAGGCGTTTCTCCAGGCGCTGGGCCGGCGGCGCCGACAGGCCCGCCAGGTAAGCGTCGATGGCCAGGTAGTAGCGCATGGTGTTGCGCTCCACCGTGGCGCGCGTGCCGTCCACGTAATGCGGCTGGCCGTCGGCGTCGCGCCGGGTGACGGTGAAGCCGACCTTGTCGCGGCCTACCGTCATCAGGTAGGCGCGCAGCGCCAGCTTGCTGGCCATGCCGTAGGAATAGGAATAGCTCAGGTGCAGGAAGGAGCGTCCATCGGGCAGCGGGATCGCCTCGATCTGGATGCGGTAGTCGCCGGTGTCCAGCGGCCCCTTGTCGGCCTGCATCGAGGATGAGAAATAATTGCCGTCGGCGGCGCCGCTGCGGTAAGTGAAGTCCACGCGGTAGGTGTCGGACAGGTCCTGCTCGATCTTCTTGCCCACGTGCATGCGCAACCCGGTCTTGCCCTGCGCGGAGGACAGGCGGCAGTACTTGGTGTTGAGGTGCAGGATCAGGATGTCGCACCAGTTCTCCGGCGAGGCCAGTGCCTCGCGCACCTGCGCGAACGGATAGGCCAGCACGGCGTGGATGTCTCCCTTGACGGCGCCCGCGCCTTCGCTGGACTTGAGGTAGAGCGGCCGCTTGAACTGGTTGCCGGCCAGCTCGCCCTGCAACTGCTGGTACTGGCTCTCGAGCCCGGCCGCGCCGGCCAGCGCGTCAGCGCGCGCGGCCGGCAGGACCGGCAGCGCCAGCAGGATCCATGCGGCAAGCTGAACGGCAAATGAAGTAAAACGCAGTCGCAAAAAACTCTCCCTCGCATCCGGTCGTCACGGTCGTCACAAGAGGCGCGCCCATACGCTGGCGCCGAACTCCTTCATGCGTTCGCTCACCGGGCGCTGCTCCCATTCTTTCAGTGTGATTTCTTTCGAGGCGCCAAGATCCCGGTCGAACATGTTTTTCATCTGCGCGCCGAATTGCGGGCTGAGCACCACGGCGTTGATCTCCTGGTTGAACACGAAGCTGCGCCAGTCGAGGTTGGTCGAGCCGACGGTCGACCACACCCCGTCGATGATGGCGGTCTTGGAATGCAGCAGCGCATCCTGCCGCTCATAGATGCGGATGCCGGCCTCCAGCAGCTCCTGGTAGAACGAGCGCGAGGCGTACAGCACCAGCGACGAGTCGCTCTTGGAGGGCAGCATCAGGCGCACGTCGACGCCGCGCTTGGCCGCGCCCTTCAATGCCTCGCGCAGCTGCGGGTCGGGCACGAAGTAGGCGTTGGTCAGGTAGATGCTCGACTCGGCATGGTGGATGGCCGAGATGAAGGTGGCGTAGATCACGCTGTAGGGATCGTCCGGCGAGCTGCCGATGGCGCGCACGATCTCGCCGCCGGCCGGCGCCACCTTGGGGAAGTAGTCGTGCTCGCCCAGGTCGGGGCCGCGCTGCTTGTTCCAGGTGTCCACGAACAGCTTCTGGAATTCCAGCGCCACCGGGCCGTCGATGCGCACCTGGGTGTCGCGCCAGGGGATCTTGTCGCCGTCGTCGTCGACCTGCGGTTTTCTCTTGCGCTTGCCGAACGAGCCGCTGGAATAGACGCTGCTGATGTTGATGCCGCCGACGAAGGCGGTCTTGCCGTCCACCACCAGCAGCTTGCGGTGGTCGCGCTGGTTCACCGCCCAGTCCTTGCGGGTCTGGGCCGGGTTGAGCGGGTTGAATTCCAGCACCTTGACGCCGGCGTCCAGCATCGGCTGGAAGAAGGCGCGCGGGGTGTTGAGGGCGCCCACGCTGTCGTACATCAGGTTGACCTGTACGCCTTTCTTCTGCATCGCGATCAGCATGTCGGAGAACTGGCGACCGACGTCGTCGTCCTCCATGATGTAGGTTTCCATGTTGATGTGGTGGCGCGCAGCCTGGATCGCCTGCGTCATCGAGGCGTAGGTGGCGGGGCCGTCGATGAGCAGGGTGACCTTGTTGCCGGTCACCAGCGGCGAGCCGGTGACGGCGCCTTCCACCGCCAGGTGGCGGTCGAGGATGGTGTTGTCGCCGTTCTGCTGGCGCAGCTTGTCGAGCACGGCCTTGGTCTGCTGCTCGGAGAGCACGCCGCGGCCGCCCTTCATTTCGATGGTGCGCGCCGACTGGGTGTCCATGTCGGGCACGATGGTGGGCAGCGAGCCGCAGCCTGCCAGCAGCGAGCAGAGCAGCATCAGCGCTGGCAGCGCCGCATGCATGCGGGTTCGGCTTGTATTTTTTATTGAGGCGAACGTGTTCATGAGCAATCCCGGTTGTGCGCCGTCGGATCGATGAAATGCAGGGGCGAGCCGATTGTTTTGTGGCGCTGTCCGCCCGAGTATATGCCGCAATTTTTCGCGCCTGCCGCGCCATCGCGCGGAAGCGGCGAATTCCTACAGGGGAAAGCGGGAGCTGCCTACAGGGGGTGTTGCCGGGACGCCAGCGCGCGGGCGCGGCGCAGGGAGGAAGGCGGATGCGCCGCGGCGGGCGCATCCGTGCGGCCGGGTGTCAGTAGACGTCGCGGCGATAGCGGTTCTGTTCGATCAGGTCTTCCAGCGCCTGCTCGCCCAGCGCCTCGGTCAGCGCGGCCTCGACGCCGGCGGCCATGCCGTCGAGGCTGCCGCAGACATAGATCACGGCGCCGTCGGCGATCCAGCGGCGCAGTTCGTCTGCGGCTTCGCGCAGGCGATCCTGCACGTAGACGCGTTCGCTCTGGTCGCGCGAGAAGGCCAGGTCCAGGCGCGCCAGCTTGTCCTCGGCCAGCCATTGCTCCACTTCCTCCTGGTAGAGGAAATCATGGCGGCGGTTGCGTTCGCCGAACAGCAGCCAGTTGCGCGCATGACCGGCATTGACGCGCGCGCGCAGGTGGCCGCGCAGGCCGGCCATGCCGGAACCGTTGCCGATGAAGATGGCCGGCGTATCGCCCTCGGCCGGCGCGAAGTTGGCGTTCTCGACCAGGCGCACCTGCAGGGTCGCGCCGACCTCGGCGTATTCCGTCAGCCAGCCCGAGGCCAGGCCCAGGCCGTCCTCGTGGCGCGCCTGGCGCACCAGCAGGTGCAGCGCGCCGTCCTGCGGCACCGAGGCCACCGAGTAGCTGCGCGCGGCCAGCGGCTGCAGGCTGTCGGCCAGCGCCTGCGCATCGGCTGCGGCGTGCGTCGCCGGCAGCACGCTGCGCGCCAGCAGGTCTTGCAGGGTGGCGCGCGCGCCCTGGTGGTCGACCATGGCCGCGCCATCCAGGCGCAGGCGTTGCAGCAGCAGCGCGACGCGATCGGGTGCATGGCGCGGCAGCACCTCGGCCAGCGCGCCCGCTTGCCAGGCGGTGTCGTTGGCCGCGTGGCGCAGCTCGATATGGAAGATCGGCTCGCCCTGGCTGCCCGGGTTCAGCTGCAGCCGTTCGGACAACGACCAGGCTTGCCATTCCTGCTGCTGCGCGGCCGGCGCATCGGCTTGCGCCGCTGCGGCTACGGCGGCGGCATCGGCCAGGCCGTGCGAGGCCAGCATCGATTCCCACTTGCGCAGCGCGGCGCTCTCCATGCGGTTTACTTCCACCAGCGGGAACAGCGGCTTGGCGCCGCGGTTGCGCAGCCAGTGGTCGAGCGCGTGGCCGAAGCCGCAGAATTTCACGTAGCCGCGGTCGCCCAGCGCCAGCAGCGCGTATTCCACATGCGCCAGCGATTCGCCCGAGGCCGCGCGCATGCGGCGTTCGAAGGCGCGCGCGCTGTCGGGCGCATCGCCCTCGCCGAAGGTGCTGGCGACGAACAGGATGCGCGGATGGTGGCGCAGCTTTTCCGGGGTCATGCGCGAGAGCGACTGCAGCGTCACCTCGGCGCCCGACCGGCGCAGCAGCGCGGCGGTGTGCAGCGCCACGCGCTCGGCCTGGCCGGCCTGCGAGGCGTAGGCGACCAGGATAGGGCCGCGCGCGGCTGCCTGACCGGCGCTCGCCGCGGCCGGGGCAGCGCCGGCCAGCGCGGCGCGTTCCTCGCGCAGCGCGGCCTTCTTGCGGCGGCGGTCCAGGTACAGCATCCAGCCGGTGATGCCGAACAGCGGCATGAGCAGGCTGGCCAGCGCCATGACGATGCGGCCCGGCATGCCGAAGAAGGTGCCCATGTGCAGCGGGTAGATGGCGGCGATGGCCTTGCCGCCGAAGCTCTTGTCCTCGTACAGCTCAAGCTGTTTGACCTCGCCGGTCTGCGGCAGCACCACCATGCGGCTGCGCGCGCGTTCGTGCGGGGCGTTTTCGCCGAGGAAGAGGATCTGGATCGGCTGGCTGGATTTTTCCGGCAGGCGCATCTGCGCGTTCTCGAAATGCGGCACCCTGGCCTGGAAGGCGTTCCAGGCCAGCGTCAGCTCCAGCGGCGGGAGCGCCTCATCCTTCTCCTTGTCCTTGCGGGCGTGCTCACCGCCCGGCTTGCCTCCGGGCGCGCGTTGCGCCTGCTGCGGCCGGCCTTCGCCGGCCAGCGTGTTGAGGCCTTGCTTGAACCAGTCCAGCGCCCAGTAGGTGCCGGTGATCGAGAAGATCACGTAAGTCACCAGCAGCCAGGTGCCGATGATGGAGTGCAGGTTCCACAGGAAGGAGCGGCCGCGCAATTGGAAGTCCAGCCGGAACCAGGCGCGCAGCGACAGCGGCCGGCGCGGCCAGCGCAGGTAGAGGCCGGAGAGCGCCAGCGTCAGCAGCGCCAGGCCCAGCGTGCCGAGCGCGATCTTGCCGATCTCGGTGGGCAGCAGCAGCCAGCGGTGGAAGCGCTCGGTGATTTCGAAGAACTCCATGCCGGTCGGCGGCGGCAGCACCGCGCCGGTGTAGGGATCGACGTAGCGCGTCTCGCCGCGACGCACGCCCGGCGGCGGCGCGAAGATCACGCGCGCCGAGGCGCCCGGCAGCGGCGTGATCGACATCGAGGTGACGCGGCGTTGCGGCTCGGCGCTGCGGATTTTCTCCAGCAGCTGCTGCGGCGTGAGCGGCGCCTGCTCGCGCACCGCCACATGCATCACGCCCGGGCTCAGGGCGTCCATGATCTCCTCGCGGAAGGCGAGCAGGGCGCCGGCCACGCCGATGGTCATCAGGATGGTCCCGGCGGTGATGCCGATGAACCAGTGGATTTGGAACCAGATCTTCTTGAACATGCTGTGCGCTGCGTGGATGCGCGCGGCCGTGCCGCGTCTTGTTGTTGGCGATGGGGCGGGAAGCCCGGCGCGCCCTTGCAGCTGGGCAATGGGCGGCCGAAGGCAACCCGCCATTATAGATCAGCAGTAAATGATAATGATTGGCGTTTGGATTTATTTGCGCCGCCGGGGCCGGCGGCGCGTGGCGCAATTGCATCGATGTTGCCGCCGATGCAATCTTTTGCTCAGTCCAGGATCATCTTCAGCATGGCGCGGGTCAAGGCGCTGCCGGCATCGGCGGCGGCATCGATGATGCCCAGGTGGTGCGCGTGCGGCACGGTATCGACCGCGACGTCATGGCCGGACTGGCGCAGGCCGGCGGCATAGGTGTCGCGCTGGCGATGGAACTCGTCGGATTCGAGCGCGCCGGTCACCAGCAGGGCGCGCGCATGGTCCGGCAGGGGCAGGCGCAGCGGGCTGGCCTGGGCGGCGTCGCCCGGGGACAGGTGCAGCGCTTCGTTGAGGTAGGACAGCCGGATCGGCTCCAGGTCGTACAGGCCGCTGATGCCGCACACCCCGCGCACCGGCACCGCCCCCAGCGCGGCCACCAGCGCGGCCAGGTGGCCGCCGGCCGAATGTCCCATCAGCCAGATCGCGGCGGGATCGAAGCCCAGCGCGCCGGCCTTGGCATGCAGCTGGCGCAGCGCGCGGCCGCAGTCGGCGGCGATGTCGCCCAGCTTCACCAGCGGCGCCAGGCGGTAGTTGATCAGCGCCACGTTGATGCCGGCCGCCAGGTAGGGCGCGGCGAGATGGCTGAACTGGCTCTTGTCCAGCGAGCGCCAGTAGCCGCCGTGGATGAACACCAGCAGGGGACGGCCGTTGTTGTCGGCCGGAAAGAAATCGAAGGCCTGCAATTCGTCCTCGCCGTAGGGCACGTCCGCCAGGTGCGGATGGGCCTCGCGCGCAGCCTGCGCCTGGCGCGCGAAACGGTCGAAGTAATCCTGGAAGTCGGGGATGGCGGCGCGGGCGTTGTATTGCCGGTCCAGCTCTTCACGGGTGTAGTCGCGGTAGATCTTCATGCCGTTTCCTTTTGCATTGTTCGTGTGGTCCGGTTCACTCGGCGAAATGTTCCGAAATGAATCCCCGCAGCCATTGGTTGCCTTCGTCCTGATTGTAACGGCGATGCCAGAAAATATTGGTCTGCAGCGAAGGCAGGCGCAGCGGCGGCTTGACATAGCGCAGGCCGAACGGCGCCGCGGCGCTTTCGGCCAGCTTGCGCGGCACCGTCACCACCAGCCCGGTGCTGCTGACGATATACGGCACCGCGGTGAAATGCGGCACGCGAAAGCGCACGCGGGGCAGCACGCCGGCTTTCTCCAGGTTCTGGTTGATGCGATCGTAAGGGCTTTCCAGCGAGGACACCAGCAGATGTTCGGCCGCCAGGAATTCCTTGAGCGTGATGTCTCCCTTGCGGTCCAGCGCATGGCCCGCGCGGAACATGCTGACGTAGTTCTGGCGGAACAGGCGGCGCTGGTAGAGCGCGCCCGAGACGTTGTCGAAGGCGCCGATGGCCAGGTCCACCCGGCCCGATTCCATCTCGCTCTTCAAATCGATGGCGCCGGCGCGCACGGTGCTGATGCGCACGCCCGGCGCCAGGCGACCGCAGGTTTCGATCAGCGCCGGCATGAAATAGACCTCGCCGACGTCGGTCATGGCGATGGTGAAATGGCGCTGGCTGGCGTGCGGAGAGAAGCCGTCCTGCAGGTTCAGCGCGCGCGACACCTGCTGCAGCGCGGCGGCCACCGGTTCGGCCAGCTGCTCGGCGAAGGGCGTGGGTTGCATGCCCTGGGCGGTGCGCACGAACAGTTCGTCGCCGAAGCTGCGCCGCAGCCGCGCCAGCGCGTTGCTCACCGCCGGCTGCGAGAGGCCGAGCCGGCGCGCCACGGACGAGATCTGGCGTTCCTGGAAGACTTCCTGGAACACCACCAGCAGGTTGAGGTCGAGGTCGCGCGGTTCGATCATGGTCGCAATGTCATTCCTGCAATATTCATGAAATCAATGGGCTTCATTCCGGCATTTATATCGTAAAAGAAAGTCGATTGCACTAGAGTGTCAACGCAATAAGAACAATCAACGACCGACCGCCGGCAATTCCTGCGATTGTTACCGCGGCGCCAGCCAATCGGCGCGGGGCGAAGGCGGCGGATCCAACGACAAGCAAGAGGAGCGAGACAACATGAGCATCCACGCGAGCGCCGCCGCGTCCACGATCAACGTCGACCAGGTGGTGCAACAGGGCAAGTTCGGCAGGTTCCAGCTCGGCTTGCTGCTGCTGTGCGGCCTGTGCCTGATCATCGACGGCTTCGACGTCCAGGCCATGGGCTATGTGGCGCCGGCCATCATCGGCGACTGGGGCATCGACAAGGCCAGCCTGGGGCCGGTGTTCGGCGCCGGCCTGTTCGGCATGCTGCTGGGCTCGCTGGCGCTCACGCCGGTTGGGGACCGCTATGGCCGCCGTCCGGTGCTGATCGCCTCCACCCTGTTCTTCGCCGTGTGCATGCTGGTCACGCCGCTGGTGAGTTCGCTCGACCAGTTGCTGGCGCTGCGTTTCGTCACCGGCTTCGGCCTGGGCAGCATCATGCCCAACGCGATGGCGCTGGTGGGCGAGTTCAGTCCCTCCTCGTCGCGCGTGACGCGGATGATGCTGGTGTCCTGCGGCTTTACCGTAGGCGCCGCCGCCGGCGGATTCGTCAGCGCCGCGCTGATCCCGGCCTACGGATGGCATGCGGTATTCTGGGTCGGCGGCGCGGTGCCGCTGCTGCTGGGCGTGGCGATGCTGATCTGGCTGCCGGAGTCGATCCAGTTCCTGGTGCTGCGCCGCCGTCCGCCCGAGCAGGCGGTGCGCTGGCTGAAGAAGCTCGACCCGGCGCTGGCCGTCGACGCCGCCACCCGCATCGAGGTCAACGAAGCCAAGGCCGACGGCATGCCGGTGGCCGAGCTGTTCCGCCAGGGACGCGGCGGCATTACGCTGTTGCTGTGGCTGATCAGTTTCATGAACCTGATCAACCTCTATTTCCTCTCCAACTGGTTGCCAACGCTGATCCGCGACGCCGGCTATTCGACCAGCATGGCGGTGCTGATCGGCACCTCGCTGCAGGTCGGCGGCGTGGTCGGCACCTTGACGCTGGGCCGCTTCATCAACCGCTACGGCTTCACCAGGGTGCTGGGCAGCTGTTTCGTGATCGCCTGCGTGGCCATCGCGCTGATCGGCAAGGTTGCGGCGGTGCCGGCCTTCCTGTTCATCGCAGTGGTGGCGGCGGGCTTTTGCATCGTCGGCGGCCAGCCGGCGGTGAACGCGCTGGCCGGCACCTACTACCCGACCTCGCTGCGCTCGACCGGCATCGGCTGGGCGCTGGGTATCGGGCGCATCGGTTCGGTGCTCGGGCCGGTGATCGGCGGCCAGCTGATCGCCATGCAGTGGAGCAATGCCTCGTTGTTCGTGGCGGCCGCCGTGCCGGCACTGATTTCGGCGCTGACCATCGCGCGCCTGCATCGCGCGCAGTGAGTCCATCTCATCAAGGAGCAAACGCATGAACGCCATTGCAGGATCCCGCCTCAAGCAGGAGGCCTCGGCCAGGGGCTACCAGTCAGGCTTCGGCAACGAGTTCGCCACCGAGGCGCTGCCCGGCGCCTTGCCGGCGCACCGCAACTCGCCGCAGCAGGCGCCCTACGGGCTGTACGCCGAGCAGGTGTCGGGCACCGCCTTCACCGCGCCGCGCGGGCACAACCGCCGCTCCTGGCTGTACCGCATCCGGCCGGCGGCGGTGCACCATCCGTTCGAGCGCATCGACGCCGGCAAGCTGCTGAGCCACTTCGATGCGGCGCCGACGCCGCCCAACCAGTTGCGCTGGGATCCGCAGCCCATGCCCGAGGCGCCCACCGATTTCATCGACGGCCTGGTCACCATGGCCGGCAATGGCTCGCCGGAAACGCAGACCGGCTGCGCCATCCATCTCTACGCGGCCAACCGCCCGATGACGGAGCGCTTCTTCTACTCGGCCGACGGCGAGCTGCTGATCGTGCCGCAGGCGGGGCGGCTGCAGCTGCTCACCGAGATGGGCGCGCTCGACATCGAGCCGCTGGAGATCGCCGTGATCCCGCGCGGCGTGCGTTTCCAGGTGCGCCTGCCGGATGGCGAAGCGCGCGGTTACGTGTGCGAGAACTTCGGCGCGCTGCTGCGCCTGCCGGACCTGGGGCCCCTGGGCTCGAACGGCCTGGCCAATCCGCGCGACTTCCTCACCCCCCACGCCTGGTACGAGGACCGCGAGGGCGACTTCCGACTGGTCGCCAAGTTCGGCGGCCATCTGTGGCAAGCCAGGATCGGCCATTCGCCGCTGGACGTGGTGGCCTGGCACGGCAACTACGCGCCCTACAAATATGACCTGCGCCACTTCAACACCATCGGCTCGATCAGCTACGACCATCCCGATCCGTCGATCTTCCTGGTATTGCAGTCGCAGAGCGATACGCCGGGCGTGGACACCGTGGATTTCGTGATCTTCCCGCCGCGCTGGCTGGCCGCCGAGGATACCTTCCGTCCGCCCTGGTTCCACCGCAACGTGGCCAGCGAATACATGGGCCTGATCACCGGCGCCTACGACGCCAAGGAGGGCGGCGGCTTCGTGCCGGGCGGCGGCAGCCTGCACAATTGCATGAGCGGCCACGGGCCGGACGCGGCGACCTTCGAGAAGGCCAGCCGCATCGACACCAGCAAGCCGAACAAGGTCGACCACACCATGGCCTTCATGATCGAGACCCGCAACATCATTCGTCCCACGCGCCACGCGCTGGAGTCGCCGACGCTGCAGCGCGACTACCAGGCGTGCTGGCTGGGCATCCAAAAGAACTTCAATCCGGAGCGAGCATGAGCCTGCCAAGCGTCAAACTGAACGAAACCCACGATCCCGAGCTGCGCAGCTGGGTGGCCAGCGCCAACGCCGAGGGGTGCCCGTTCCCGGTCCAGAACCTGCCCTACGGCATCTTCCGCCGGGCCGGCAGTGATGAGGCCTGGCGCGCCGGCGTGGCCATCGGCGACCGCATCCTCGACCTGCAGGCCGCGCAAGCCGCCGGCGCCTTCTCGGGCTTCGACGAGACGGCGCGCCAGGCCGTGCACGCCGCCGCGCAGGGCGCCACGCTCAACGCGCTGATGGCGCTGGACGCGCCGGCCTGGTCGGCGCTGCGCCTGGCGCTGTCGCGCGTGCTGCGCACCGGTTCGGCGCACCAGGCGGAGCTGGCGGCTTGCCTGGTGCCGCAGGCCGGCGTCGAACACGCCTTGCCGGCGGCCATCGGCGACTACACCGATTTCTATACATCGATCCATCACGCTACCGCCGTGGGCAAGCTGTTTCGTCCCGACAATCCGCTGCTGCCCAACTACAAATGGGTGCCGATCGGTTATCACGGCAGGGCCTCGTCGATCGCCGTCTCCGGCCAGCAATTCCGCCGCCCGCTCGGCCAGACCCGCGCGCCGGACGCGCAGGCGCCGTCGCTCGGCCCTTGCCGGCGGCTGGACTACGAACTGGAAGTGGGCATCTTCATCGGCGGCGGCAACGCATTGGGCGAGTCGGTGGCGATGGCGCAGGCCGAGGACAAGGTGTTCGGCCTGTGCCTGTTGAACGACTGGTCCGCGCGCGACGTGCAGTCATGGGAATACCAGCCGCTGGGGCCGTTCCTCTCGAAGAGCTTCGCCTCCACCATCTCGCCATGGATCGTCACGCTGGAAGCGCTGGCGCCGTACCGCTGCGCCTGGACGCGCGCAGGGGGCGACCCGCAGCCGCTGCCCTATCTCGATTCAGCCACGCTGCGCGAGACCGGCGCCTTCGACCTGCAGCTGGAAGTGCTGATCCAGACCAGCGCCATGCGCGAGGCGGGGCAGGCGCCGCAGCGCCTGTCGATGTCCAACTTCCGCGATTCCTACTGGAGCGTGTCGCAGCTGGTGGCGCACCACACCGTCAACGGCTGCAACCTGCGCCCCGGCGACTTCCTCGGCTCGGGCACGCAGTCCGGCCCCCGGCCCGACGAGGCCGGCTCGCTGCTGGAGCTGAGCGGCGGCGGCAAGCAGGCCGTGGTCTTGCCCAATGGGGAAAAACGCCTCTTCATCGAAGATGGCGATACCATCGTCATGCGCGCGGCGGCGCGGCGCGACGGCCTGCCGCTGATCGGCTTCGGCGAAGCGGCCGGAACCGTGCTGCCGGCGCGCAGCCTGCCGCTATGAACCGGGCAGGGCCGACCCACATTTCCGAGGAAGGAAGAGAATGACAACCCTATACGGCTATTTCCGCAGTTCGGCCTCCTATCGCGTGCGCATCGCGCTGAACCTGAAAGGGCAGGCCTACGACACCGTCCCGGTGCACCTGTTGAACCAGGGCGGCGAGCAGTTCCAGCCGGCCTTCACCGAGCTCAACCCGCACTCGCTGGTGCCGGTGCTGGCGCACGAAGGCGTCCACCTGCGGCAGTCGCTGGCGGTGCTGGAATACCTGGAGGAACGCTTTCCGATGCCTTCGCTGCTGCCCGGCGACGCCATGCAGCGCGCGCGCATCCGCGAGCTGTCGCTGGCCGTCGCCTGCGAGATCCATCCCCTGAACAACCTGCGCGTGCTGCGCTACCTCAAGCACCAGCTGGGCGTGGGCGAGGAGGCCAAGAACGCCTGGATCCACCACTGGATCAAGCTCGGCTTCAGCGCGCTCGAAAAGCAGCTGGCGGCGGACGCCGCGCGCGGCCATTTCTGCGTGGGCGACATACCGACCATGGCCGACTGCTGCCTGGTCCCGCAGATCTACAACGCGCGCCGCTTCGAGCTCGACATGGCGCCCTATCCCACGCTGCGCGCCATCGAGGATGCCTGTAACGCCTTGCCGGCCTTCCAGGCGGCGCATCCGGCGCAACAGCCCGACGCCGCCTGAGTCCCTGGCGGCTCAGGCCGCCGGGCGGCGCGGCACCAGCAGGTTGCCGGTCATGATCAGCACCGGCTCGTCGTGCTGGTTATAGGTGGTGACGCGGTGATTGAGGAACCCCTGCTGCGGCTTGGATTGCGAGAACTTCAGGCCCAGCACCTCGACCTCCAGCCGCAGCAGGTCGCCCGGCCGCGTCGGGCGCGGCCAGCGGAACTCATCGAAGCCGGCGCCGATCACGCCGCCGTGGATTGTCAGCGTGTCCACCAGCATGCGCATGGTCAGGCCGGCGGTGTGCCAGCCGCTGGCGGCCAGCCCGCGGAAGAACGACTGCTGCGCGGCGACCTCGTCCAGGTGGAAGGGCTGCGGGTCGAACTGCCCGGCGAATTGCTTGATGGCATCGGCCGTCACCTCCACTCCGCCGGGATGGCGGAAAACTTGACCGACCTCAAAATCTTCCAGGAACATCGGCTCTTTCACGGCGTCTCCAGTTGTGATTGGTATATACTGCACATATCATTGCAAAATGATAGTAACTTGGCGATGGTAACCGAAAGCCGGCCATCGGCCAACGCCGAGTATGGCAGCAAACAGGCCCGGCGGCGGGATATGAGGATGGGCCCGGATGGGCGAGGAGCGAATATGGAACGCAAGAGTTTTGGCAATATGCAGTGCCCGGTGGCGCGTACCCTGGAGCGCGTGGGCGAATGGTGGAGCATCCTGATCCTGCGCGACGCGCTGCAGGGGCTGACCCGCTTCGACCAGTTCCAGAAGAGCCTCGACATCGCCCCCAACATGCTCACGCGCCGCCTCACCACGCTGGTCGACGCCGGCATGCTGGAGCGCCGCCAGTACAGCGATCGCCCGCCGCGCTTCGAGTACGTGCTGACCGACCTTGGGCGCGATTTCCGCACTATCATCGTGGCGCTCAATTCCTGGGGCAACAAGCATTTCGCGCCGGAAGGGCCGAGTGTGATGCTGGTCGACCGCGACAGCGGCAAGCAGATCGACCTGGGCCTGGTAGATCGCAACACCGGCAAGGAAATCAATGGCCGCGAGCACATCATCGTCGCCGGCCCGCAAGCCGATGAGCTCACCCGCGAGCGCCTGGATTCGCTGGCGCGCCTGCGCGAAGCCGCCAACGAGGCGCGCCTGCTGGAACAGGCCGATGAGCTTGAGGCCAAGCCCAGGAAGACCAGGAAAGTGAGCGAAATCAAGGCCGGGAAAGCCGGGCAGGACAAGCCGGCCAAGGTCAAGGCCAAGCCGGCGGCGAAGGCCGCCCGGCGCGCCTGATCCGCGCGCACGCGCCGATCGCAGGGAACACGCAGCCTTCGGGCTGCGTTTTTTTTTGCGATAAAAAAATACAACATATGCCTTTTCGACAGCATGGCGCCATCTAAAAAATGACTTCTATAAACCAAGGTGCAGTCACGGCGGAGCAGAACCCTTAATGTCTGTCCATCCGACGGAAGTACGGATCCTCAAGACTTTTTTATAGAAGGATGTCAAATGAAGAAATCACTGCTGGCACTCGCCGTCCTGGGCGCATTCGCAGGCGCAGCTCACGCACAGAGCGCTGTGACCATCTACGGTATCGTCGACACCGGTGTCGTCTACCAAAGCAAGGCCGCTGTCGCAGGCGGCGGAACGGGTAGCAAGTTCAGCCTGAACTCGGGCGTCATCCAGGGTTCGCGCCTGGGCTTCAAGGGTACTGAAGATCTGGGTGGCGGCCTCTCCGCGCTGTTCAACCTGGAGGTCGGCTTCTCCAACGACACCGGCGGACTGCAAGGCTCCGACGCCGCCACCGGCTCCAACCTGTTCCGCCGCAAGTCGGTGGTGGGTCTGGCCGGCGGCTTCGGCACCGTGCTGCTGGGTCGTCAAACCGACTTCGCCGACACCATCTCCTCCTACACCTCGGTGCAGGACTTCGGTGGCTGGACCGGCAACGTCGGCCACAACCTGGATCGCCTGGAAGGCACCCGCACCAACAACTCGGTGTCCTACACCACCAACAACATTGCCGGCTTCACCGGCAACCTGATCTACGGCTTCGGTGAAACCGCGGGCAAGACCTCCGCCGGTCAATCCTTCGGCGCCGGCCTGAAGTACGACAACGGCCCCCTGGGCCTGGGCGCGAACTACTACCAGTCCAAGGCCAACGGCACTGCGGCCGCGTCCGACGTCAGCCTGATCCCGGCCACCAGCGCCACCGCGTCGGTCAACACCCAGGCCGCCAACATCGGCAACACCGCCTACAAGGGCTGGAACCTGGTGGCGTCGTACCAGTTCGGTCCGGCACGCGTGTACGGCAACTGGTCGCGCGTCAAGCAAGACCTGAACAGCCAGGCCAACCTGACCGCCGCCGGCGTCGGTTCGCTGGGCGCGGTGAACAACCGCCTGCTGGGCTTCGCCAACAAGGCCGACATCTTCGAACTGGGCACCGCCTATTCGTTGAGCCCGTCGCTCAAGCTGTTGGCCGCGGTGGACCACACCCGCGCCACGTTTGACGGCGTCTCGGGCAAGGGCAAGCTGACCCAGTACAACCTCGGCACCGACTACTGGCTGTCCAAGCGCACCGACCTGTATGCCTTCCTGGCGTACACCAAGGCGACTGACATGGTCAACACCGGTGTGGCCGACAGCGTCGGCACCGACGGCAACCAGGCCGCCGTGGCCGTGGGTATTCGCCACAAGTTCTGATGCACCGGTCGCGCCTGGCGCGACCGCCGTCAGCAGCTGAAGAAGCTAGAAAGAGAAGGGCGCCGCATATTGCATGCGGCGCCTTTTTTCATTGCACCGCGGGTCCGCCGTTGGCGTCGGGAACGGCCAGGAAAATCGCATTGCGAGCAAAAAAAAGTTCGCATTGCGAGCAAATCCGAAGCTGACATTCCGTCAGCCGACCGCGCCTCGCGCCGGCCTTGAAAACGCTTTTCGCGGAAGCGCGAAAAATGAACGCGAGCCTTTGCCAGAGCGGTTCTTAACAAAGGTAAGCCGTTCGTAATAGTCCATGTCGCAAGGGAATTTTCCGGGCGGCGCGGTGCCACAATGCTCATGCATCGAGTCTGTCGCCGATTGCGGTTCCGGGGAGGAATGGCGCGGCCGAGCTGAAAGAGTCGCGCGAGCCGACTCCCCATTTGTCGATACCACGGAAGTCCGAACTCCGACGCAGGGATCTGCGCCGGCGGGGATTCCTATTGTCCTTTGGTATTGCCGCGCGCATGCCGCGGCCCTGAGGCTTCTTCCGTCGTGTCGGCAGTCCCTACATCGCATTCAGGAACCCGACAGGCAAACAATATGGCGACACGAGAACAACTGGCCGTGATCAAGGCGGCCCGCGCAGGCGAGTCACGCGCGCAACTGGCATTGGGCAGCCGTTATCTGTACGGCGGCAGCGGCCTGCCGCGCAGCAACGGCACTGCCTTCTACTGGCTCAAGCGCGCCGCCGAACAAGGCGTGGACGACGCCTGGATGATGATCGGCCGCAACATCCCCTACGAGCAGGTCAAGGAACTGTCCTCGCCCAGCGAAGCGGCGGTGTGGTACGAGAAGGCCTTCGACGCCGGCGTCGCCCATGCCGGCCTGACCTTCGCCCGGCTGGTGCTGGAGAACACCGGGCAGTTCGATCGCACCAGCCATGCGCGCGCGATCGGTGCCCTGTCCTTCCTGGCCAGCCACGACGACCACCAGGCGCAATGGCTGCTGGCGCAGCAGATGCAGATCCTTGCCCGCGACGAGCATGGCGAGGTGCGCGCCGAATTCGGCTCCCTGCTGCCGGACGGCACGCGGCTGGAGGAGCACCTGATCGCCGAGGCCGCCCACGCCGGCATCGAGCAGGCGCAGTACGCGCTGCTGGACAAGGCCTGGGACAGCGCCGACCACGCCGCCTTCGAGCGCGATGCGGCGCCGCTGGTGGAGCGCCTGCTGGCGCGCAACGCCGCCGCCGTGGCGCAGATGGAAAGGGATGCCGACGTCACTGCCGGCATCGTGGTGTCGGCAGAGGAGGCCGTCCTGCTGCTGCGCCTGGCGCAACAGCGCCTGCGTGCTTCGCAAGCCGATCCGCGCGCGGCCGGCCACATGCTGGAACTGGCCGCGCTGGCCGGCAACCCTGAGGCGCGCTTCGAGCTGGGCCTGCTGTGCGCGAAGATGGATCGCCAGGGCGAGCGCGTCTTCATGGAGCATGGCCTGGCCAACTTCAAGAAGGCGCTGCATTGGCTGGAGCTGGCCGGCGAAGGCGGCCTGGCCGCTGCGTGGCACGCGATGGCCCGGATCTACTCGCGCTCGATCTACTCGCAACGCAACCTGCACGTCGCCATGCAGTACCTGGAGCGCGCCGCCGACATGGGGCTGGTGGAAGCGCAGACGGAATTCGCCCAGATCTCGTGGCGCAACCGCCGCGACGACCGCATCAACGACGTGCGCGCGCTGTACTGGTGGCAGAAGGCCGCGGCGCAAGGCGACCGGCAGGCGCAGGACGCGCTGCAACCGTTCTCGGCCGGCGCCGGGCAGCATGCCTGGGCCGCCGCGGCGATGGCCGGCATCGACGCCAAGATGCGCAACGTCAATCCCTTCCTCTGCGCGCGCGTCGAACTGGCGGCGACTTTCGGCCTCTCCAAGCCGGAGGCGCTGCTGATCGACGTCAAGCAGGCCGACTACGGGCATTGCCTGGTGGTCGACATCTGCGACCACTACGCCCGCAGCAAACGACGCCTGGTGGCCATCGAGACCGAAGCGCAACGCGCCACGCTCAGCCGCATCTGCCGGCTGTTCAGCGACGTCGACTGCAGCCTCAGCGGCCTCGAAGGAAATTACCGGCAGCGCCAATACCGGTTGAAGACGTCGTTTCCCGAGCTCGCTTAGCGCGGCTGGTACGGCGCGCTACGCCGCCGGCGAGGCGCGGCGATGAAGCTCGCCTGCGCCCGCCTGGACCTTGCTCCGCGCGGGCCTGGATGCGTATGCGGCCATATCAGGACAAGGCGTCGAAATCGGCCGCATCGTGGCGTTCGCGCAGGAACTCTCCCGGCGCGCCGGACGTGCGGTTGACGATCCGTCCGCGCGCCACGGCCGGGCGCGCGGCGATCGCGGTGTACCAGCGCAGCAGGTGCGTGTACTGCTCGACGGCCAGGAAGCGATGCGCGTCGTACACCCCATAGAGGCTGCCCGGGTACCACGGCCATACCGCCATGTCGGCGATCGTGTACTGGTCGCCGGCGAGAAACTCGTGCGAGGCCAGGTGGGTGTCCAGCACGTGCAGCTGTCGCTTGGTTTCCATCGCGTAGCGGTCGATCGCGTACTCGATCTTGATCGGCGCATAGGCGTAGAAGTGGCCGAGGCCGCCGCCCACGAACGGCGCCGAGCCCATTTGCCACATCAGCCAGTTGAAGGTCTCGGCGCGCGCCCGGGGAGCGGTGGGCAGGAATGCGCCGAAGCGCTCGGCCAGGTAGACCAGGATGGAGCCGCTCTCGAACACCCGGGTGACGGGATCGGTGGCATGGTCGACCAGAGCGGGGATCTTGGAATTCGGGTTGACGCCGACGAAGCCGCTTCCAAACTGGTCGCCCTTGAAGATGTCGATCAGCCAGGCGTCGTACTCGGCGCCGGCATGTCCCGCCGCGAGCAGTTCCTCCAGCAGGATGGTGACCTTCTGGCCGTTGGGGGTGCCTTGCGAGTAGAGCTGCAGCGGGTGTCTCCCCACCGGCAGTTCGCGCGCGAAGCGGGCGCCCGAGTCGGGACGGTTGATGCTGCCGAAGGCGCCGGCATAAGACGCCTTCGGGCGCCACACCCTGGCCGGCAGGTAGCCGGGCGGTTGGTTGTCAAGGCTGTTGTCGCTCACTGCTCGCTCCTCATGATCCCGGGAACCGGGGCTGTATGGTGAAAAATCCGTTCAGGCGGCGCTGGCGGCGATGGCCAGCAGCGCGGTGGCCGCAATGGTCAGGACGGCGGCGGCGACGGTGCTGCCTGGAATGGCGAAGGTGGGCATGATGTTTCCTTTGAGGTAAGTGGCCGGGGTCAGGGTGAGCGGATTGTAGGAGCGGCCTGCCGGACTTGGGAACGATGCGCGGCGCAAGACACTGTTTCGCCGCGCGCATGGCCGCGCCATCGGCAGGCTTGACATCGGCAGGTGCGCCGAATAATATGCGTGCACATCGATGCATATGCAAGTATGCTGATGCAAACGTAAACAAGACATTTCTCCACTTATCCCGGAACATGCCCATGAGCAACGACATCTGCTCCTGTTCGCCGCTGCGTCGCCTCACGCGCAGGATGACGGTCATCTATGACCAGCACCTGCTGGCCGACGAGCTGACCATCACCCAGTATTCGCTGATCAGCCGCATCGGCCGCAACGGCCCGGTGGCCAACATCGAGCTGGCCGTCGACATGGGCATGGACCGCAGCACGCTTTCGCGCGCGCTGAAGCCGCTGATCGCCGCCGGCTGGATCGAGACCGTCGACCTGCCCGAGGATTCGCTGCAGGACAAGCGTTCCTTCGCCCTGCAGCTGACTGCGGCCGGGCGCAAGAAGCTGGATCGGGCGCGCCCCAACTGGCGCCGCGCGCAGGACGAGATCGACCGCCAGCTTGGCGCCGGCCTCTCGCGCGAGCTGACCGCCATGATCAACGACGCCTACGCGCGCCTGCAGGACGCATAGGCGCCGCGGCGCCCGCGCATCTACGCCGGCGCCACGCGCAATACACAACAACAAAGACGGACTCCCGCCCAATCTCTCCATCAGGAAAGCAATGAACAAGCTCACCCAATCGCTCGCCAACACTGTCGCGCCGCGCTTCCACTATGCGTGGGTCGTGGTCGGCGTGATCTTCCTCGTGCTGCTGTGCTCGGCCGGCATCCGCGCCACGCCTTCGGTCATGATCCTGCCGCTGGAGCAGGAGTTCGGCTGGAACCGCTCGACCATCTCGGTGGTCATCTCGGTCAATATTGCGCTGTACGGCCTGATCGGCCCGTTCTCGGCGGCTGCCATGCAGCGCTTCGGCATCCGTCGCGTGGTGCTGGCGGCGCTGGCCTTGCTGGCCAGCGGCACGGCGCTGTCCACGCTGATGCACATGCCCTGGCACATGCTGCTGTCGTGGGGTTTGCTGGTGGGCGCCGGCACCGGCGTGGCGGCCAATACCCTGGGCGCCACCATCGTCAGCCGCTGGTTCGAGACGCGCCGCGGCCTGGCCATGGGCCTGCTGACCGCCAGCGCGGCCACCGGCCAGATGGTGTTCCTGCCGCTGATGGCGGCCATGGTGGGCGCCTACGGCTGGCGTTCGGTGGCCTTCCTGGTGTCCGCGGTGGCGCTGCTGGCCATTCCGCTGGTGTGGCTGCTGCTGCCGGAGAGCCCGGCGTCGATCGGCAAGAAGATGGTCGGCCAGACGGCCGACATCAAGGATGAGGGACTGAGCAAGCGCAACCCGCTGGCCATCGCCTTCGATGCGCTGCGTACGTCGGTGCGCATGCCGGATTTCTGGTTGCTGTTCGCCAGCTTCTTCGTGTGCGGCCTGTCGACCAATGGCTACATCGGCACCCAGTTCATCGCGATGTGCAACGACTACGGCATCAACGAAGTCGGCGGCGCCTCCATCCTGGCCGCGATGGGCATGCTGGACCTGGTCGGCACCACGCTCTCGGGCTGGCTGTCGGACCGCTACAACCCGCGCGTGCTGCTGTTCTGGTACTACGGCCTGCGCGGCATCGCGCTGATCTTCCTGCCCTACGCCTTCGGCCTGCAGTACTACGGCCTGGCCATCTTCGCGGTCTTCTACGGCCTGGATTGGATCGCCACCGTGCCGCCCACCGTGCGCCTGGCCAACGACGTGTTCGGCCGCCTGGCCGCGCCCATCGTGTTCGGCTGGATCGTCGCCGGCCACCAGCTGGGCGCCGCCACCGCCACCACCGTGGCCGGCTACATGCGCGCCACGCTGGGCAACTACACGCTGTCGTCGATCATGATGGGCGTGGCCTGCCTGGTCGGCGCGGTGCTGGTGTTGCGCATCAAGGGCAACCGGGGAACGCCGGTGCCTGCGGCGGCGTAAGCGGCCGGATGAAAAAAAAGCCCGGCGCATGCCGGGCTTTTTCTTGGCGACTTCAGGTCTGCGCGATCAATCCCACTTCGGCGAGAAGTCCGGATCGGCCAGGCGCTCGCCGCGATCGAGTCGGGCGATGGCGCTCATCTCTTCATCCGACAGCGTGATCTTCACCGCTTCCAGGTTGGCGGCCAGGTTCTCGCGCCTGGTCGACGACGGGATCACCGTGAAGCCTTGCTGCAGCGACCAGGCCAGCGCCACCTGCGCGGCCGATACGCCGTGCTTGGCGGCGATCTCCAGCAGCGTCGCATCCTGCATCACCTTGCCGTAGGCCAGCGGCATGTAGGCGGTCAGGTGGATGCCGTTGGCGCGGGCGAACTCGACCACCTTGCGGTTCTGCAGGAAGGGATGGATCTCGACCTGGTTGGTCGCGATCTCGGCCGCGCCCACCGCGGCGATGGCTTGCTGCATGTGCGCGACGGTGAAATTGGAAATGCCGATCAGGCGCGCCAGGCCCTGCTTCTTGGCTTCGGCCAGCGCCTGCATGTAGTCGGCCACCGGCAACTCGTCGTTGGGCGAGGGCCAGTGGATCAACGCCAGGTCGACCTGTTCCATGCGCAGCTTCTTCAGGCTGTCCTTGAGGCTGGGGATGAACTTGTCGCGCGCCAGGTTCTCGGTCCACACCTTGGTGGTGACGAACAGCTGCCCGCGCGCCACGCCGCCGGCGGCGATGGCCTGGCCGACGTCGGCTTCGTTGTCGTAGATCTGGGCCGTGTCGATGTGGCGGTAGCCCAGCTCCAGGCCGGCGCTGACGGAGTCGATGACCTGTTGGCCCTTCAGGCGGAAGGTGCCCAGGCCGAAGGCGGGGAGGGTGGTGGTGTTCATGGATATCCTTTTGGTCGGTGGCGGAAACAGGCTTGCAGTATTGCGCAATCCGGTCTTTGCAAAAACCGTGTGAAGGGCAAAACATTCTTGATCCCGATTCAAGAATAGGGCGCGCGCAGCCGGGCTGCGCGGATACGGATTGTCTTTTTGGTAACGCTACCAGCGATGCTAGAATGCGCCCATGGCATCGATCCAACCCCCTTCCAGCCCCGACCAGCGCGAGCTCCGAGACGAGGACGCCGGCGGGCCGCGCCGCCGCGGCAGCCGCAAGAGCGCCGGCGGCATCACGCTGCGCGACGTCGCGCAACTGGCCGGCGTGGCGCCGATCACCGCCTCGCGTGCGTTGAATACGCCCTCGGCGGTCTCGCCCAAGGTGTTGCAAAAGGTGAGGGAGGCGGTCGAGCGCACCGGC
The DNA here is from genome assembly GCF_028993615.1 of Herbaspirillum sp. WKF16. Taxonomy (NCBI): domain Bacteria; kingdom Pseudomonadati; phylum Pseudomonadota; class Betaproteobacteria; order Burkholderiales; family Oxalobacteraceae; genus Herbaspirillum; species Herbaspirillum sp. WKF16. The sequence goes on from NZ_CP118632.1 coordinate 1,062,691, forward strand.
TACGTGCCCAACCTGCTGGCCGGCGGCCTGGCTTCCAACAAGAGCCGGCTGGTGGCGGTGGTGGTGCCCACCGTGATCGGGCCGGTGTTCCAGGAGACCGTCCACACCCTGACCGAGACGCTGGCCGCGGCCGGCTACCAGGTCATGCTGGGCCAGAGCGGCTATGAGAATTCGCGAGAGGATGCGCTGCTGGAAGCCATCATCGGGCGCCGTCCCGACGGCGTGGTGCTGACCGGCATCATGCGCTCGGCGGAGGCGCGCCGCCGCCTGCTGGCCAGCGGCATCCCGGTGGTGGAAACCTGGGACCTGACGCCCACGCCGATCGACATGCTGGTCGGCTTCTCGCATGAAGACATCGGCCGCGAGGTCGCGCGCTACCTGCACGGCGCCGGCCGCCGCGCGGCGGCGGTGGTGGGCGGGCGCGACGAGCGCAGCCGGCGCCGCATGGACGCCTTCGCGCAGGAGGCGGCGGCGCTGGGCATGACGGCGGCCGGTGCGCCGGCGCCGATGCACCACGTCACCGCGCCCACCACGCTGGGCCAGGGCCGGCGCGGGTTGGCCGACCTGCTGGCGCGCCAGCCCGGTATCGACGCCATCTTCTGCAGCTCCGACCTGCTGGCGCTGGGTGTGATGATCGAGGCGCAGAGCCGCGGCATCCGCATTCCCGAGCAACTGGCGGTGGTCGGCTTCGGCGACCTGGAGTTCTCGCGCGACCTGCAACCGCAGCTGACCACGGTGCGCATCGACGGCACCGGCATCGGCCAGCGCGCCGCGCGCTTCATCATCGACCGCGCCGCCGGTATCGAGGTGGCCGAGCGCATCGTCGACATCGGTTTCTCCATCATCCGGCGCGAGAGCGCCTGACGCGGCTCCGCCGCTGTTGTCATCCGTGATCGGCGTCAGGGCGCTGTCAGGCAGGGTTTGCTGCGTCGCGGCATAATGTCGAATTATTTCGAATAATGCCCAATCCGGCTTATTGCCGCGCCGCACCTGCCTGCCTGTCATGGAAAAAATCATCGTCTGCGTCATCCCCGTCTTCCTGCTGCTGATCGCGGCGGAATTCGCCTATGGATACGTGCGCCGGCGCAATACCTATCGCCTGGCCGACGCCATCGGCAGCCTGTCGCAGGGCGTGATCAGCCAGCTGGTGGCGCTGGTGACGCAGCTGTTCCAGGTGGGCCTGTATTCGCTGGCCTACCGCGCCTTCGCGATCTTCCCGGCGGCGCGCTTCTGGCAGGGCGCCCTGGGCTGGGTGGCGGCCATCGTGCTGTTCGATTTCTTCGATTACTGGCTGCATCGCTTCGGCCATGAGAACGCGTTGGGCTGGGCCGCGCATTCGGTGCACCACCAGAGCCAGGACTTCAACTTCACCACCGCGCTGCGCCAGGAAAGCACGGTGGTCTTCCTTGGCTGGATCTTCTACCTGCCGATGGCGATCCTGGGCGTGGAGCCGGAGCAGTTCGGCATCGCCGGGCTGGTGGTGCTGGTCTACCAGTTCTGGATCCACACCGAGCACATCGGCAAGCTGGGCTGGTTCGACCGCGTGTTCTCCTCGCCCTCCAACCACCGCGTGCACCACGCCGTCAACGAGCAATATCTCGACAAGAACTACGGCGGCATGCTGGTGATCTGGGATCGCATGTTCGGCACCTTCGCCGAGGAAAAGGAAGCCGTGGTCTACGGCACCCGCACGCCGTTGAACAGCTGGGATCCGGTGTGGGCCGTGTTCTCCGGCTACTGGCAACTGGCGTACAGCGCCGCGCAGATGCCGCGCTGGCAGGACCGTGTGAAGATCTGGTTCAAGCCGCCGGGCTGGCGTCCGGCCGGCATGGCGCCCTATCCGCCGTTCGACCTGGAGGCGGCGCGCAGCCGCTACGACGTGCAACGCCCGCGCATCGCCGACGCGCTGGCCGGGCTGCAGTTCCTGGTGCTGCTGGTGGCCGCCTGCGCCTTGCTGTGGATCGCCGAGGAGCATTCCTACCTGCGCCTGCTGCTGGCCAGCGCCGCATTGCTGGCCGGTTTCTGGGCGCTGGGCGCGTTCATGCAGCGCCGCCTGGGCGGCGTCGCGGTGCTGGCCATCGACCTGGCGGCCGCTGCAGTGGCGGCTTACGCGCTGGCCTGAGCCGGCGCGTCTTTCTCTCCCCAAGTTCTCCTCCTTGCCCCCGATGCCGGAAATCAACAGTTGACAGTCAATTTTGGTACCGCTACCATCATGAAAAGTTAAATTGGTACCGCTACCAAATTTCATCAAGATATCGAGACACATGCCGCCCCGCGGCCAGAAAGAGGAGTCAAGCAATGAGCAGCCCCGATACCACCGGTTCCGCCCGGATCGCCAAGGGCGCCCCGCGGATCACCGAGATGCGCGTGATCCCGGTCGCCGGCCATGACAGCATGCTGCTCAACCTGTCCGGCGCGCACGGCCCGTACTTCACCCGCAACATCGTCATCCTCTCCGACAGCGCCGGCAACACCGGCGTGGGCGAGGTGCCGGGCGGGGAGGGTATCCGCCGCACGCTGGAAGACGCGCGCAGCCTGGTAATCGGCCAGCAGGTCGGCAACTGGCAGGCGATCCTGAACCGCGCGCGCAGCGCCTTCGCCGATCGCGATACGGGCGGGCGCGGCCTGCAGACCTTCGACCTGCGCATCGCCGTGCACGCCGTGACCGCGTTGGAAGCCGCGCTGCTGGATTTGCTGGGCAAGTTCCTCGAGGTGCCGGTGGCCGCGCTGCTGGGCGAGGGCCAGCAGCGCGACGAGGTGGAGATGCTGGGTTACCTGTTCTATGTGGGCGAGCGCGGCAAGACCGACCTGCCGTACGCATCGGCCGAAGGCGAGGCCGACGACTGGCTGCGCCTGCGCCACGAGGCGGCGCTCACGCCGGAGGCGATCGTCCGGCTGGCCGAGGCGGCCTATCGGCGCTACGGCTTCAACGACTTCAAGCTCAAGGGCGGCGTCATGCGCGGCGAGGACGAGATCGCCGCCGTCACCGCGCTGGCCGAGCGTTTCCCGCAGGCGCGCATCACGCTCGACCCCAATGGCGGCTGGCTGCTCAAGGATGCGATCCGCCTGTGCCGCGACCAGCGCCACGTGCTGGCCTACGCCGAAGATCCGTGCGGCGCCGAGGACGGCTATTCCGGCCGCGAGGTGATGGCCGAATTCCGCCGCGCCACCGGCCTGCAGACCGCCACCAACATGGTCGCCACCGACTGGCGCCAGATGGGCCACGCGATCTCGCTGCAGTCGGTCGACATCCCGCTGGCCGACCCGCATTTCTGGACCATGCAGGGTTCGGTGCGGGTGGCGCAGATGTGCCACGAATGGGGCCTCACCTGGGGCTCGCACTCCAACAATCACTTCGACATCTCGCTGGCCATGTTCACCCACGTGGCCGCCGCCGCGCCCGGCAAGATCACCGCCATCGACACCCATTGGATCTGGCAGGACGGCCAGCGCCTGACCACCGAGCCGCTGCAGATCGTGGGCGGCAAGGTGAAAGTGCCGTCCCGGCCCGGCCTGGGCATCGAGATCGACATGGCGCAGGTCGAGGCGGCGCACCAGACCTACCGCAACATGGGCCTGGGCGCGCGCGACGACGCCGTGGCCATGCAATACCTGATCCCCGGCTGGACGTTCGACAACAAGAAGCCTTGCCTGGTGCGCTGAGCGCCGGGACGCGGGAGCACCCACATCAACGACAAGAGCGCGTCCACGCGCCGAGGCAGCGGTCATTCCATCAACGCGCAGCACCGAGTCCTGAAGAGGAGACAAACTCGTGAATCCATCCGCAACGCCGGCCCCGCGCAATTCCAGCGGCACGGCAGACATGACGCTTACCACTGCGGTGAGCAAGATCAAGTGGCGCATCCTGCCGCTGTTCGTGGTGATGTTCATCGTCAACTACATCGACCGCGTCAACATCGGCTTCGTGCGCACCCACCTGGCGGCCGACCTGGGCATCGGCGCGGCCGCCTTCGGCCTGGGCGCGGGCCTGTTCTTCGTCGGCTACGCCGTGTTCGAGGTGCCGTCCAACATGCTGCTGCAGCGCTTCGGCGCCAAGGCCTGGCTGACCCGCATCATGTTCACCTGGGGGCTGGTGGCGGCCTGCATGGCCTTCGTGCAGAACGAGGCCAGCTTCTACTTCATGCGCTTCCTGCTGGGCGTGGCCGAGGCCGGCTTCTTCCCCGGCGTGGTGTACTACTTCACGCAATGGCTGCCCAACCACGAGCGCGGCCGCGCGATGGCGGTGTTCCTGTCCGGCTCGGCGATCGCCTCCATCCTTTCCGGCCCGATCACCGGCGCCTTGCTGATGGTGGAGGGCGCCGGCCTGCACGGCTGGCAATGGATGTTCCTGATCGAGGGCGGCTTCTCGATGGCGCTGTGCTTCGTGGTCTGGTTCCTGCTGGACTCGACCCCGCGCGACGCGAAGTGGCTGTCCGGCGAGGAGCGCGACGCCGTGGCCGCGGTGATCGCCGCCGAGCAGGAGCAGCGCGCGGCCGGCCGTCCGGCGCAGGTCTCGGCCTTCAGGCTGCTGCGCGATCCGCAGATCCTGCTGTTCTGCTTCATCTACTTCGCCATCCAGCTGACCATCTACGGCGCCACCTTCTGGCTGCCGACCATCATCAAGAAGATGGGGCATTTCAACGATTTCCAGGTCGGCCTGTTCAACTCCATTCCATGGATCGTTTCCATCGTCGCGATGTACGTCTTCGCGGTGCTGGCCGGACGCTGGAAGAAGCCGCAGTTCTGGGTGGCGCTGACATTGGTGATCTCGGCCGCGGGCATGGCCATCTCGGCGCAGAGCGGGCCGGTGTCGGGCTTCGTGGCGGTGTGTTTCGCCGGCATCGGATTCAAGGCGGCGTCCTCGCTGTTCTGGCCGATTCCCCAGGGATACCTGGATGCGCGCATCGCCGCCGCCGTGCTGGCGCTGATCAACTCGCTGGGCAACCTGGGCGGCTTCTTCGCGCCGGCCGCCTTCGGCTACCTGGAGCAGAAGACCGGCTCCATCCAGGGCGGCTTGTACGCGCTCTCGGCAGCCTCGATCCTGGCGGCCGCGCTGGTGTTCCTGGCGCGCACCCGGCCGGCGCCGGAGGGCGGCGGTTCCATCGGCGGGCGCCCGGCCGATGCCGGCGACGCCAAGGCGCGGCTGAACCACGCGGGCTGATCCTCGGCAAGTTTTTCTCCGCGGCCTACTCCGCATTCGCGCCCCGCGCGTCCCGTCCCCGGACGGGCGCCGGGGCGCATTTTATTTTTGGCGCCCCATCCTCATATCAGACAAGCGGCGGCCTGAAGCCAAATCTATAATGGCGTCCTGTGGGCCGCCATGTCGGCCGGCCCCGGCAAAGGCCGGATTGTCACGCGGCAAGAATGATGGCGGATTTGCAATGGAAACTCTGTACCACCTGATCGAGCAATACGGCTTGCTCCTCGTGTTCGTCAACGTGCTGGTCGAGCAGCTGGGCGCGCCCGTGCCGGCCTATCCGACCCTGATCATCACCGGCGCGCTGGCGCAGTCCGGCCAGTTCTCGCCGGCGGTGCTGCTGTTGCTGGCGGTGGTCGCGGCGCTGATCGCCGACTACAGCTGGTACCTGGCCGGCCGCCGCTACGGGCGCCACATCATGGCGCGGCTGTGCCGCATCTCGTTGTCGCCCGACTCCTGCGTGCGCCAGACCGAGTCGATCTACCTGCGCTGGGGCGCGCGTTCCCTGCTGGTGGCCAAGTTCATCCCCGGCTTCGCCTCGATCGCCAGCGCGCTCTCGGGCACCATGGGCACGCGCCGGCTCAGCTTCCTGCTGTGGGATGCGGCCGGCAGCGCCTTGTGGGCAGGGCTGGGGATTTTCCTCGGTACGCTGTTCAGCTCGGCCGTGGACGACCTGCTCAACGTGCTGGCGCAGCTCGGCCATTACGGCATGCTGCTCATCGGCGCGGCGCTGATGGCCTTCATCGCCAACAAGTGGTGGCAGCGCCGCCGTTTCCGCAAGTCGCTGGAAATGGCGCGCATCTCGGTGCAGGAATTGAACAACATGCTGGAGCAGGGCATCGCGCCCACCATCATCGACGTGCGTTCGCCGCTGTCGCAACAGGGCGGCCGCATTCCCGGCGCGGTGGCGATCTCCAACCAGGAGATCCAGACCTTCGTCTTCGAAGGCCCGGTCGAAGGCGAGGTGGTGGTCTACTGCGCTTGTCCCAACGAGGCCTCGGCCGCCATGGTGGCGCGCCAGCTGATGCGGCGCGGTTACCAGAAGGTGCGCCCGCTCACCGGCGGCATCGACGCCTGGCGCGAAGCGGGTTACGCGATCGACGTCTGAATCGCCGTGCCCTGGCGGATGGTCTTGGTGACCGGGGTCTTCTCGCAGATCTCCGCCAGGCGCGCCAGCTGTTCCGGCGCCAGCGCGGCGCCAAAGGCGATCTTGCGCGTGATGGTTTCCAGGCCGCTGTCGTCGCGGCCGAAATGCGCATCCACCGAGATGCTTCCCAGTTCCCAGCCCTTGCGGTCGGCATACATGCGCAGCGTCAGCGAGGTGCATGAGGCCAGCGCCGCCAGCAGCAGTTCATAGGGCGCGGGGCCGGTGTCGCGGCCGCCGTTGTTCTCCGGTTCATCCGATTTCAGTTGATGTGTGCGCGCCTTGATTTCCTGGGCGTAGCCGGCGGCATTGTGCAGGGTGACGTGGGCCATGAGGGTTCTCCGGTTGGTTGGGATGGATGGTGAAGAGTCACACGGATTGTGTCATATCGCGGGGAGCAGCCGGCCAGACGCCGGCGCGCCCGGTGAAGGGCAAATGCGTAAATCATTATCGGAATGCCGCGCCGCAGCACGGTCGATCCGCCGCAAAGCCGCGCCGATTCACGCTTGCGGCTGCATAAGTCCTATGCAGCCGGAGCGCTTAATCCGGTGCAACGCGCTTCCTATAATGACTGCTCGATTACCCAGGAGACAGCCATGCTGATGGAAGCCAAGCAAGTCCCGACCAGGAACAAGTCGGTCTACCAACCCACCCAGGAAGGCCTGATCTTCCCGCAGGAGCCGGTATTTGCCAGCGTCGCGGAAGAACGCCGCCATCGCAAGGAGCGCCTGGCCGCGGCCTGCCGCCTGTTCGACAAGCACGGCTTCTCGTTCGGTTTCGGCGGCCACCTGACGGTGCGCGATCCGGAGCATCCCGACCTGTTCTGGACCAACCCCATGGCCGTTCCCTGGTCGATGGTCAAGACCTCGATGCTGGTGCTGGTCGACCACAAGGGCAAGGTGGTGGAGGGCGACTACGCCATCAACCAGGCCGGTTACGTGCTGCACTCGGCGATCCACGAGCACAATCCCGAGATCATCGCTTCCTGCCACGCGCACACCGTGCACGGCGGCGCCTGGGCCGCGTTCGGCCGCCCGCTCTCGCCGGTGACGCAGGACGCCTGCATGTTCTACGGCGACCATGCGGTGCTCGGCGACGGCGCCGGCAAGGTGCCGGTGGCGCAGGAGTCCGGCCATCCGGTGGCGCGCGCCTTCGAGACCAACAAGGCCATCATCCACCAGAACCACGGCCTGCTGGTGGCCAGCCGCCACAGCATCGACGACGCCTGCTGGCACTTCATCGCGCTGGACCATTGCTGCCGCATGCAGCTGATGATGGAAGCGGTCAAGGAGATCCGTCCCAAGGAAATCGATCCCAAGTTCGCCGCCTACTCGCGCGAGCACCTGGGCAACGAGTTCATCGGCTGGCTGCATTTCCAGACCTTGTTCGCCGAGGTCTCGCACCGGCAGCCGGACTTGTTCGACTGAACGCCGCCGGCTTCACCTACAATCGAAGCAGCGTATTGGCAGGGCGCTTCCGTTTCGGCGGAGCGCCCTCGCCGGGCAGGGGCGGCGGCCGGGACACCGCTGCCACCTGTTCCAAGAACAAGCAAAAAAAGCCAACCGCCATCCAGGAGACAAATACATGACCACCGCCTACAACAGCGGCTCGTTGGCGCACGCCGACGGCGCCGACGTCTACAAGAAAGCTTACTGGCGGCTGCTGCCGCTGATCCTCGCCTGCTACCTGGTGGCTTACCTCGACCGCGTCAACGTCGGCTTCGCCAAGCTGCAGATGCTGGACGCGCTGAAATTCGACGACGCCATCTACGGGCTGGGCTCGGGCATCTTCTTCATCGGCTACCTGATCTTCGAGGTGCCCAGCAACATGATCCTGCGCCGCGTCGGCGCCCGCGTGTGGATCGCCCGCATCATGATCACCTGGGGCGTCATCTCGGCGGCCATGCTGCTGGTGCAGACGCCCATGCAGTTCTACCTCGCGCGCTTCCTGCTGGGCGTGGCCGAGGCCGGTTTCGCGCCCGGCATCATGTACCTTATGACCCTGTGGTTCCCGGCGCGGCGGCGCGGCCGCGCGATGGCGATCTACGTGATGGGCGCGCCGATGGCCTTCATCGTCGGCGGGCCGCTGTCGGGCTACATCCTGGACGTATTCCGCGACGTGCATCCGCTGCAGGCCTGGCAATGGCTGTTCCTGGTGGAGGCGATCCCGGCGCTGGTGCTGGGCGCGGTCGTATTCTTCTTCCTGGCCGACGATTTCCGCAAGGTCTCCTGGCTGTCAGCGGCGGAGAAGGAGAAGATCGCGTCCGACCTGAGCGCCGAGAACGCCGGCAAGGTCGACCACGGCAGCGTGCGCGAATTCCTCGCCAACCGCCAGCTGTGGGTGTTCGTGCTGATCTATTTCTGCCTGATCATGGGGCTGTACGCGGTGGGCTTCTGGATGCCCTCGCTGATCAAGCGCGCCGGCGTGGCCGACCCGTTCCATATCGGCCTGTACTCGGCGGTGCCCAATATCGTGGCCGCCGCCGCGCTGTACCTCTCGGGCCGCGGCGCCGACATCAGCGGCAAGCGCCGCCTGTACTTCGCCTCCATGCTGACCATCGGCGCCGTCGGGCTGGCGCTGGCGATGATCATCGACGGCGGGCCGGTGGTCACGGTGGCTTGCCTTTCGCTGGCGGCGGCCGGGGTGTACTCCTGCATCAGCCTGTTCTGGGCGCTGCCGACCTCGATGTTCGTGGGCGCGTCGGTGGCCGCGGTGCTGGCGGTGGTGAATTCGTTCGGCAACATCGCCGGCTTCGTCTCGCCCTACCTGGTGGGCTGGCTCAACGTGAGCACCGGCCGCACCGACATCGGCATGTACATCATCGGCGCGGTCATGGTGTTCGGCGCGATCGTGACGATGATGCTGCCAAAACGGCTGGACAAGTAGGACCAATCAAGCCATGCAAGTCTTGGGCTGCCTGCGGGCGGCCCTTTTTTTCATGTGCGCTTGCCCGGCCGGGCTCAGCGGCCCCAGGGCGGTGTCGCGAACTTGTCGGCCAGGAAGTTGACGAAGGCGCGTACGCGCGGATGCACGTTGCGCTCCTTGGCGTAGACGGCGTGGATGGCGGTCTCGTCCTGGGCCTGGTAGTCCGACAGCAGCGGCACCAGCTTGCCGGCGCGGATCGCCGGCAGCGCGAAGTGCTCCGCCATGCGCGTGATGCCCACGCCGGCCAGCACCATCTCCACCGAGGACATGCCGCTGTTGAAGCGGAAGTTGCCGCGGATGTCCAGGCTCATGCGCCGGCCTTCGACGATGAAGGGCCAGTTGTTGAGGTGGTCCATCGGCGGTTCCCACTGCAGGCAGTTGTGGCGCAGCAGGTCCTCGGGGACGTGCGGCATGCCGTGCCTGGCGATGTAGGCCGGCGCGGCCACGATGATGCGCTGCAGGTGGCACAGCTTGCGCGAGAGCAGCATGGAATCCTGCAGGTGACCCATGCGGATGGCGACGTCGAAGCCGCTGCCGATCAGGTCGACCAAGGTATCGGACAGCGCCAGGCGCACGCGCACGTTGGGATACTGCTCCATGAACTCCGGCAGCAGCGGCACCACCTGGTCCATGCCGAAGGAAGTGGCGGCGGTGATGCGCAGGTCGCCCGAGGCGGAAGCGCCGGTGGAGGAAACCTGGCCTTCGGCCAGCTCGATCTCGCCGATGATCTTGCCGCAGGCGGCCAGGAAGATCTTGCCTTCCTCGGTCAGGCTGACGTGGCGCGTGGAGCGGCGCAGCAGCGCCACGCCCAGGCGTTTCTCCAGGCTGTTCATGGTGCGGCTGACGAAGGGCTGGCTGGCGTCCAGCGCATGGGCGGCGGCGGTGAAGCCGCCATGCTCTGCCACGGCCTTGAAGACTTGCATCTCGAGCAAGCGTTCGTCTTTCATGGGGTTTGTCTCTGTGTGATCGGGGGCGGCGCTTTTGTTTTTTGCGGAGCGCTCGGATGCAGAGATCATACAGGACATGCGGCGCCGGACCGCCGTCATCGCGCTTCGCCCCGGCGGTTGCCGGAACGAAGCGAAGCGGCAGCCTCAGGCCTTCTCGGCGCGCTCGGCCAGGGCGGTCTTGCGCAGGCCCGAGAGGGTGGCGCGCGGGGTCAGCATTTCCTGGTCCAGCACCAGTTCGATCAGGTAGGGCAGCGAGGTCGAGCCGGCGGTGGCCAGGGCCTTCTCCAGCGCCGGCGCGAAGTCCTCGGTGCGGTTGATGGCCACGGCATCGGCGCCGAAGGACTTGGCGTAGGCGACGAAGTCGGGATTGTTGAGGTCGGTCGCCATCACGCGGCCGGGGTAGTTCTTTTCCTGGTGCATGCGGATGGTGGCGTACATGCCGTTGTTGAACACCAGGAACACGATGCCCAGGCGGTGGCGCACGGCTGTCGCCAGCTCTTGCGAGGTCATCAGGAAGCAGCCGTCGCCGCCCAGGCAGATCACCTGGCGCTGCGGGAATACCAGCTTGGCCGCAATCGCGGCCGGCACGCCGTAGCCCATGGCGCCGCTGGTGGGCGCGAGCTGGCTCCTGGTCTGCGAGAACTGGTAGTAGCGGTGCGCCCAGGCGGTGTAGTTGCCGGCGCCGTTGGTGAGGATGGCGTCCTGGTTGAGCATGCCGCGCATCTGCTTGAAGGCGATGCCGGCGTCGAAGCCGGTGGCGCGCGGGGCCGGCTCGATGTAGGCCAGGTAGTTGTCGCGCGCCTCCTTGTGCCATTCGCGCCAGGCCTCGCCGCCGGCCGGCGCCAGTTGCGCCGCGGCGCGCGCGAAGGCGTTCAGCGTGGCGGCGATCTTGACGTCGGTCTGGTAGACGCGGCCCAGCTCCTCGGGCGCGGGCATCACGTGCACCAGCTTCTGGCGCGGGCGCGGGATGTCCAGCAGGGTGTAGCCGCCGGTCACCATCTCGCCCAGGCGCGATCCGACCGAGACGATCAGGTCGGATTCCGTCACCATCTTCGTCAGCGCAGGATTGGCGCCGATGCCGATCTCGCCCACGTAGTTGGGATGACGGTTGTCGAACAAATCCTGGCGGCGGAACGAGGCCGCCACCGGCAGGTTCTGCTGGACCGCGAAGCGGGCGATGGCGCGCACGCCGTCCTGGTCCCAGCCGGAACCGCCCAGCACCATCAGCGGCTTCCTGGCCTCGCGCAGCAGCTGCTGCATGCGTTCCAGCGCGTCCGGATCGGGCAGCGACTGCGGCACCTCGGCGCGGCCGATCTCGCGCGGGAAGGTCGATTCGGTCAGCATGTCTTCCGGCAGCGCCAGCACCACCGGGCCGGGGCGTCCCGACATCGCCACCGAGAAGGCGCGCGAGACGTATTCGCCCACGCGCGAGACGTCGTCGATCTGCGCCACCCACTTGGTGAACTGGCCGAACATGCGGCGGTAGTCGATCTCCTGGAAGGCTTCGCGCTCCATCATGTCGCGCCCGACCTGGCCCACGAAGAGCACCATCGGGGTCGAGTCCTGGAAGGCGGTATGCACGCCGATGCTGGCGTTGGTGGCGCCGGGGCCGCGCGTGACGAAGCAGATGCCGGGGCGGCCGGTGAGCTTGCCGTAGGCTTCGGCCATGAAGGCGGCCGCGCCTTCGTGGCGACAGGAGATCACGCGCACCGATTGCTGCTGGTCGTAGAGCGCGTTGAGGACGTCGAGGTAGCTTTCGCCCGGCACGCAGAACGCGGTGTCCACGTCCTGGGCGAGCAGCGCGTCGACCAGGAGCTGGCCGCCGGTTTTCAGTTTTGACATGCTTGTCTCTGTGGCCCGGCGCGCGCGGGGCGGGCCGGATGTTGTTGGTGATGGACAAGAATAGGCCGCGGCGGCGGCGCCTCGTTAGGACTTATCTGCGGATTTGCTGCACTTCTCGGTGAAAGTGCGCGCGACGGTCGCGCTCAGGCCAGCGGCGCCGAGAACTTCTTCTTGAACTCGCCCGGCGTCATCTGCACGTTCTTCTTGAAGAAGCGGCAGAAGTAGGCGAAATCGTCGAAGTTGAGGCGGTAGGAAATCTCGGCGATGGACAGTTCCGACTGCGCCAGCAGGCGCTTGGCTTCCATCAGGATGCGTTCGTGGATCAGTTGGGTCGCGGTCTTGCCGGTGGTGCTCTTGACCGCCTCGTTGAGCTTGCGGTCGGTGACGAACAGGCGCTGCGCGTAGTCCTGTACCGAGCCGAATTCGAGGTAGTGCTGCTCGATGAGCAGCTTGAATCGCTTGGTCAGGCTGTAGCTGCGCGGCAGGCCGGAGTCGGCGCCGTGCGGGCGGTGCAGGCGGCGCATGCGGGTCAGCAGGATCTGCAGGAAGGAGCGTACCACGTCGTAGCGCCAGCGCTGGTCGCCGGCGTATTCCTTCTCGATTTCCATCAGCAGCGGAAACAGTTCCTCATGCTGGCCCGGCGTAAGGTAGAGCACCGGGTCGGTGTTGGCGATATGGAAAAAGGGGAAGTCGGCCAGCTCCTCGATGCGCGGGAAGACCTGCAGAAAGAACTCGGGGCTGAAGTTGATCGCGTAGCCGCTGGCGTCGATCTCCGAGGTCCAGCCGTGGATCTGCCCGGGCGAGATGAAGAACACCGAGTGCGGGCGGATCGGGTAGTTGTCGAAGTCCAGCACGTGGTTGCCGCGCGCCTGCGACATCCACAGGATGTGGTAGTAGCTGTGGCGATGCAGGAAGGGACGCGGGATCTCGTTGCGACCTTCCAGCTTGACCAGGTCGAACACGAACTTGTCGGCGCCGCCGCCGAAGTCGGATACCTCGAAGTTGGGCGTGTCGTCCGGGAAATTGATTGATTTCATCGTCTCGCGCGGCCGCGTCGGGGCGGCCGTCCCTGTCCTTTTATGGCTGTCTCTGTCCATTCCGCGGAAGAAACTTTCCACGCGCCGGCCGAAATTGTTTTAATCGTTTTCGCCAAGCATAGCCAGCACCCGGCCAAAAGGGAAGCCGCGCCGCGCGTCGTGTTGCGGCGCATCGGCGATTCGGCGGAAAAATCCAATAGAAGCGGAATTAAGTCCTACCGTGCCGCAGTTGCCGATGGTTAGCATCGGTTCCACGCTGAACCCATCATCGGAAAAAGAAGTGGGCGCCGCCAGCCGCCGCATCCGCATGCGGCGTTTCCGGGCGCCCTTGAATCAATCCGGGAAGTCATTCGCGAACGCAGCCGCTGCGCTCGCCGGACTCGCTCGTCCTGAAAAAAGGAATCGAAACATGTTGCTGGATGTCCGCACCTACACCGCCCGTCCGGGCACGCTGAAGAAGCACCTCGAGCTGTACGAGAAGAACGGCTTCGATATCCAGCGCCGTCACCTCGGCGAACCGCTGGCCTACCTGGTGGCCGAGTCGGGCCGCCTCAACAGCTACACCCACATCTGGGTATACCGCGACGCCGCCGACCGCGAAGCGCGCCGCGCCGCGCTGCAGGCAGATCCGCAGTGGAGCGCCTACCTGAAGCTGTCGGGCGACGCCGGCTACCTGGTCTCGCAGGAAAACCAGCTGATGACGCCGGCCAAGTTCGCGCCGCTGCGCCTGCCCTGAAGACGCATCCGCAATACCGATCCACATACGATTGCCGGCTCTTCCGGCAAGCCCATTTTTAACGTCGCAACAGGAAGCGCAGCCAACACCGATTGCAATCACCGGCCACAAGAAGCCAGCGCATGACGCTTAAAAAATCATATCCATTGGAGGAGAACCATGTTTCAACAAATCTACGATCCGGTCAACGGATCGCTGTTCGCATCCGCCTTGTTCGCGATGCTGCCGCTGCTGTCGATGTTCGTGATGCTGGGCTGGCTGAAGATCTCGCCGCACGTCTCGGCGCTGGTGTCGCTGGCCATCTGCGTGCTGGTGGCGGCCTTCGTCTATCACATGCCCATGGGCGTGGCGCTCAATGTGGGCGCCTATGGCGCGGTGTTCTCGGTGCTGACCGTGCTGTGGATCATCGTCAATGCGATCTGGCTGTACAACCTGACGGTGAAGTCCGGCCACTTCGCGGTGCTGCGCGACAGCTTCGCGCTGATCAGCGACGACCCGCGCATCCAGGCCATCCTGATTGCGTTCAGCTTCGGTGCGCTGATCGAGGCGCTGGCCGGCGCCGGCACGCCGGTGGCCATCGCCGGCGCGATGCTGGTGGCGATCGGCCTGCATCCGTTGAAGGCGGCGGTGATCGCGCTGGTGGCCGATACCGCGCCGGTGGCCTTCGGCGCGCTGTCGGTGCCCATCACCACCCTGGCGCAGGTGACCGGCATTCCCTTCGAGGAGCTGGGCCATCACGTCGGCCACCAGACGCCGGTGATCGCCGCGCTGGTGCCGCTGGTGCTGGTGTGGATCATGGACGGCAAGCGCGGCCTGCGCCAGACCTGGGTGGCGGCGGTGACCGCCGGCCTGGCCTTCGGCATCGCGCAGTGGGCCAGCGCCAGGTTCTTCTCGGTGGTGCTGGCCGACGTGGTGGGCGCGCTGGCCTCGGCCGCGGCGATGGTGGTGCTGCTGAAGTTCTGGCAGCCGGAGAAGCTGCCGGCCGACGCTTTCCAGAACGACGTCACCAGGAAGGCGGAGAATGTGGCGATCACACATTCGCGCAAGCAGCTGATGCTGGCATATGCGCCGTATGCGCTGATCATCGCGATCTTCACCATCGTGCAGTTCGGCTTCGTGCAGAAGTGGCTGGCCGCAGGCACCTTCAAGTTCGCCTGGCCGGGCCTGGCGATCACCGCCCAGGACGGCAAGGCCGTGGGTACCATGTTTACGCTTAATACACTCTCGGCGGCCGGTTCGCTGCTGCTGGTGGCCGGCGTGATCACGGCGATGATGCTGCGCGTGTCGGCGGCGCAGGCGGCCGAGACCTACGGCAAGACGCTGGTGCAGATGCGCTGGGCGGTGCCGACCGTGTTGTGCGTGATGGCGCTGGCCTTCGTGATGAACTACTCGGGCCAGACCGGCACGCTGGGCCGCTGGCTGGCGGGCACCGGGTCGGCGTTCGCCTTCCTGTCGCCGGTGATCGGCTGGATCGGCGTGGCGGTGACCGGCTCGGACAACTCGGCCAACGCGCTGTTCGGCGCGCTGCAGGTGGCGGCGGCGCATGAGACCGGCCTGTCGCCGGCGCTGCTGGCGGCGGCCAATGCCTCGGGCGGCGTGCTGGGCAAGATGATCTCGCCGCAGAGCCTCGCGGTGGGGGCGGCTGCGGTGGGCATCATCGGGCAGGAAGGGCTGATCTTCCGTAAAGTGGTGGGCTGGAGCCTGATCCTGCTGCTGGCGATGGCGGTGCTGGTGTACCTGCAATCGACGCCGGTGCTGTCGTGGATGCTGTAAAGAATGTCTGATTCAACCCTGGAGTGATTATGCTGGACTACAAAAAATTGTTTGACCTGAGCGGCAAGGCGGCCGTGGTGATCGGCGCCGGCTCGGGCATCGGCCGCGCCTCGGCCGAAGCCATCGGCAGCCTGGGCGCGCGGGTGATCTGCGCCGACGCCGACCTGGCCGGCGCCGAAGCCGCCGCCGCCGGCATCGTCGCCGCAGGCGGCCGGGCCGAGGCTTACCGCATCAATGCCGCCGACGGCGGCGAGATCGAGGCGCTGGCGCAGCATGCGCAGAAGGCGCTGGGCAGGATCGACATCGCGGTGAGCACCCCGGCGCTGAACATCCGCAAGCTGATCGTCGACTACACCGAGGAAGAGTACGACCGCGTCATGAACCTGAACATGAAGGGCACGTTCAATTTCTTCCGCAGCTTCGGCCGGCCGATGATGAAGCAGGGCTTCGGCAGCATCGTCGCCTGCTCGTCGATGCGGGCGGTGACCATCGAGCCGGGCCTGGGCGTATATGCCGCCTCCAAGGCCGGCATCGCGCAGCTGGTGAAGGCCTTCGCCGCCGAGATGGGACCGTACGGCGTGCGCGTGAACGCGGTCATGCCCAGCATCATCGAGACGCGCCTGACCGCGCCTCTGAAGGAGCGTGCCGACATCTTCAAGACCTATGCCGGCCATACCGTGCTCAACCGCTGGGGCCAGCCTTCGGAGGTCGGTTCGGCGGTGGCCTTCCTGGCGTCCGACGCGGCCAGCTACATCTCCGGCAGTTCGCTCTCGGTGGACGGCGGCTGGACCGCGATCGACGGGCCGCCGACCGGGCTGACCGCGACCAGGCCGTCGGAGTAAGGGAGCGCTTCCGATACGCGGCATAGCCGCCGCTTGGGCTTCGGCTCCGTTCGCCCTGAGTAGCGGCGATGCCGCGTATCGAAGGGCAGGTCCGGAGCGCGACCAAAAAAAAAGCCACGCATCAGCGTGGCTTTTTCATGCCTGGAAGGCCGTCGATCAAGCGAAGTTCTTGGCGACGAAGTCCCAGTTGATGATGCCCCAGTAGCTCTCGACGTACTTGGCGCGCGCGTTGCGGTAGTCGATGTAGTAGGCGTGTTCCCACACGTCCACGGTCAGCAGCGGCTTGCTGTCGGTGGTCAGCGGGGTGCCGGCGCCGGTGGTGTTGACGATGTCGAGCGAACCGTCGGCCTTCTTGACCAGCCAGGTCCAGCCCGAGCCGAAGTTGGCCAGGCCTTGCTTGGTGAACTCGGCCTTGAAGGCGTCGAAGGTGCCCCACTTGGCGTTGATGGCGTCAGCCAGCGCGCCGCTCGGAGCGCCTTGGCCCTTGGGGGTCAGGCCGTTCCAGTAGAAGGTGTGGTTCCACACCTGGGCGGCGTTGTTGAAGATGCCGCCGGAAGACTTCTTGATGATCTCTTCCAGGGACAGGTTTTCGAATTCGGTGCCCGGGATCAGGTTGTTCAGGTTGGTCACATAGGTCTGGTGGTGCTTGCCGTAGTGATATTCCAGGGTCTCCTTGGAGATGGTGGGCGCCAGCGCGTCCAGATCGTAAGGCAGTGCCGGAAGGGTATGTGCCATGATGAATCCTTTCAGTCTTGTTGGTGTGGTACGAAGCTTCTATTCGGAACCTGCGATTCTAAAGCGGATGACGATTCTTTGCACTCGGTCAAATGCCCGCGAAACCGCGCCGGCGCTGGTTTTTTATTGAATCATAATCGTTCTCATTAACTCATCGATGTCGCCGGTGTCGTGCGAATTCCGTAGACGCCCGCAGCGCCGGGACGTTCCGGACAATTGGCGCCGCACACGGTTTTTCGCGCGCCGGCGCGTACCCGCCGGCGCGACAAAAGCTTATGAGAAAAAAGTCTGGGAAGGCGCTCAGTCCAAGCGCGGCTGGACGCTGGCGATGCCGACCTCGGCGCTGCCTTGCGCCAGGCGGATGGTGAGCTCGCTGCGCGCGGCCAGCTCGGCCGGGGAGTGCAGCACGCGGCCGTGGCGGTCGGTGACGATGGCGTAGCCGCGCTCCAGCGTGCGCTGCGGGTTGAGCAGTTCGAGCTGGCTGTTGAGGCCGGCCAGCGCCTGGCGCCGGCGCAGCTGCTGCGCGGCCAGCGCGCCCTGCAGCCGGCGCGCCAGGTCGGACACATCGCGTCGCGCATGGGCGGTATCGGGCAACTGGTGCGCCAGGCGGGTGGAGAGCTGCTGCAGGCGATGCCGCATCTGCGTGAGCGGCACGCGGGTGGCGTGCGAGAGCCGGGTCTGCAGCGCCAGCAGCTTGACCCGCTCGTGCTGGATATAGGCGCCGGGATTGACCAGCCGGCGCGACAGCCAGTCCACCGTCTGCGACCTCTCCGTGAGCGAGCGGCGCAGCGCGCGCGTGAGGTCGGCGGCATGGCCGCGCACCCCGGCCAGCCAGTCGGCGCGCGCGGTGGCGGCCATTTCGGCGGCCGCGGTCGGGGTCGGCGCGCGCAGGTCGGCGGCGAAGTCGGCGATGGTGAAATCGGTTTCATGGCCCACGCCCGAGATCACCGGCATGGAGCAGCCGGCGATGGCGCGCGCCACCACTTCTTCGTTGAAGGACCACAGGTCTTCGATGCTGCCGCCGCCGCGACCCACCAGCAGCACGTCGCATTCGGCGCGCGCGCTGGCGGTTTCGATGGCGGCAGCGATGCGCTGGGCCGAGCCTTCGCCCTGCACCGGCGTCGGGTAGAGGATCACTTCGACATGCGGCGCGCGGCGGCGCAGCGTGGTCAGCACATCGCGCAGCGCCGCCGCCTGCGGGCTGGTGACGATGCCGATGCGGCGCGGGAAGACCGGCAGGGGGCGCTTGGCGTCGCGGTCGAACAGGCCTTCGCGCTCCAGTCTTTCCTTGAGCTGGACGAAGGCGGCGTAGAGGTCGCCCACGCCGGAGCGGCGGATCGCCTCGACGTTCAACTGGTAGTCGCCGCGCGGGGCGTACAGGGTGACCAGGGTGCGCACCTCGACCTTGTCGCCCTCACGCGGCGTGAAGCCGGCATGCTGGGCGCGGCCCTTGAACATCACGGCGCGCACCTGGGCGCCGTCGTCCTTGAGGTTGAAGTACCAGTGGCCCGAGGCGGCCCGGGTGAAGTTGGAGATCTCGCCCTTGACCCAGATCAGCGGGAAGGTGCGCTCCAGCACGCGCGCCACCGACTGGTTCAGCGCCGACACGGTCAGCACCGGCGGGCCGCCGTCGCCGCCGGCAACGGGCTGGGCCGGGCGGGCCTGGGGGAAGGGCGGAAACTTGTCTGCGGGCATGGGGCGGCGATGATCCAGGGACGATACAATGACCGGCATTGTAAAGCCAAGCCGGTTGCGCTTGCCGCGCGGCGCGCAACAGGCTACATTCTGCACCCAGATTCCGGCGGGCCATCGCCACCCAGGCCCGTCACGCACCTTTATATATAGGAGTTCGTTTTGCTCGCCATCATCCTCGCCGCCGGCTGGCCGATCTGGCCCTTGCTGATCGCTTCCATCATCGGCCTGGCGCTGATCATCGAACGGCTGGTCTACCTGCGTCGCAGCCGCGTGCTGCCGCCGGAACTGCTGGCCGACGTGGTGCGGGTCTACCAGAGCGGCCGCGTCAACGACGACGTGATCGACAAGCTGGAACAGAATTCGCCGCTGGGCCATGTGCTGGCCGCCGGCCTGCGCAACGTCGACGCCCCGCGCGAAGTGATGAAGGAAGCCATCGAGGAGGCCGGCCAGGCCGCCGCCCACCGCCTCGAGCGCTTCCTCACCACGCTGGGCACGATCGCCTCGCTGGCGCCGCTGATGGGCCTGTTCGGCACCGTGGTCGGCATGATCGAGATCTTCGCCTCGCAGAACGCCGCCGGCACCAATCCGGCGCAGTTGGCGCACGGCATCTCGGTGGCGCTCTACAACACCGGCTTCGGCCTGGCCATCGCCATGCCGGCGCTGGTGTTCTACCGCCACTTCCGCGCCCTGGTCGACAGCTTCGTGGTCGACATGGAGCAGCAGGCGGTCAAGTTCGTCGACATCGTGCACGACGTGCGCCGCTGATCGCAGGAGCCAGTGATGAATTTCCGCAAGGGACGCCCGCGCGAGGACCTGGAGATCAACCTGATCCCCTTCATCGACGTGCTGCTGGTGATCGTGATCTTCCTGATGGTGACCACCACCTACAGCAAGTTCACCGCGCTGCAGATCACGCTGCCCACGGCCGACGCGCAGAAGGCGCTGGAGCAGCCTTTCGAGATCAATATCGCGGTCGACGCCAACGGCCGCTACGCCATCAACAACGCCCGCATCGCCGCGCGCGACGCGCAAGGCCTGTCCGACGAGATGCAGACGGCGGTGAAGAACGCCGGCGCCAAGGGCGATCCGGTGATCATCATCAACGCCGACGCGCTGGCCACCCACCAGACCGTGGTCAACGTGCTGGAAGCGGCGCGCATCGCGGGTTATCCCAAGGTGACCTTCGCGGCGCAGTCCAGCGGCGGCAAGTAAGCGATACCGTAGCCACAGGACGGCCCGCCGCGCATGCCGGCGGGCCGTTCGCATGAAGACCCCGGGGAACCGAGATTTGGCCGATTCCAACTACAACGCAGAAGCCGTCCTGACCCGCGCCTGGCAAAGCCGCGGCCCGCTGGCCTGCCTGCTGTGGCCGCTGTCGCTGCTGTTCGGCGCGCTGGCGGCGCTGCGGCGCGCGCTGTTCGCGCTGGGCATCAGGCAGGCGGCTCGCCTGCCGGCGCCGGTGATCGTGGTCGGCAACGTGTTCGTCGGCGGCACCGGCAAGACTCCGTTCTCGATCTGGCTGATCGAGGCGTTGCGCGCGGCCGGATATACGCCGGGCGTTATTTCGCGCGGCTATGGCGGCGAGCAGGATGTGGCGGAGGTGAATGCCGGCTCGGCCGCCGCGCGCGTGGGCGACGAGCCGCTGCTGATCGTGCAGCGCACCGGCGTGCCGCTGGTGGTGGGGCGTCGCCGCGCGCAGGCCGGGCTTGCGCTGCTGGCCGCGCATCCCGAGGTGGACGTGGTGATTTCCGACGACGGCCTGCAGCACTACGCGCTGGCGCGCGACATCGAGATCGTGCTGTCGGACGCGCGCGGCGCCGGCAATGGCTGGTTGCTGCCGGCCGGCCCCCTGCGCGAACCGGCGTCGCGCCGGCGCGATTTCAGCGTGGTCAACCTGCCGGCGGCCAGCGCCGCGCCGGCCGAGGCCTACGCCATGCGGCTCGAGGCCGGCGACGCCGTCCAGCTGGCGCCGCCCTGCGCGCGCCGTCCGCTGGCGGCGATGGGCGAGGGCGGCGCGCGCATCGCGGCGGTCGCCGGCATCGGCAACCCGGGGCGCTTCTTCGCGACGCTCTCCGGCGCCGGACTGGCCTTCGCCGAGCGTCCCTTGCCGGACCACCACGACTTCGCCGGCAATCCTTTTGCCGGCCTGTCCGCCGATGTCATCCTGATCACGGAGAAGGATGCAGTAAAATGCAGGGCTATCGAGGCCATCCGAAACGACCCGCGCATCTGGGTCGTGCCCGTATCGGCGCGCATTGAAGGCGCGCTGGCTGAACACATAGTGGAGAAACTCCGTGAACGCCCGACTGCTTGATATCCTGGTCTGCCCCGTCTGCAAGGGCCCGTTGGAGTACGACAAAAAAGCGCAGGAACTGATCTGCAAAGGCGACAAGCTGGCCTACCCCATCCGTGATGGCATTCCCATCATGTGGGCGGACGAAGCGCGCGACATCGGCGCTGCCCCGGCCGCGCCGGCGGCCTGAGCCGAACCTTTTCCCGGCGGCCTGAGCGCCGCCTTCCTACTGCAGCCGACCCCATGTCCTTCACCGTCATCATCCCGGCGCGCCTGGCATCGACGCGCCTGCCCAACAAGCCCCTGGCCGACCTCGGCGGCAAGCCGATGATCGTGCGCGTGGCCGAACGCGCCGCGCTCTCGGGCGCCGGGCGCATCATCGTCGCCACCGACCATCACGACATCCACGCCGCCTGCCGGCAGCACGGCGTGGAGGTGGCGATGACGCGCGCCGACCATCCGTCGGGCACCGACCGCATCGCCGAGGTGGCGGCCTCGCTGGACCTGGCCGACGACGCCGTGGTGGTCAACGTGCAGGGCGACGAGCCGCTGATCGATCCCGGCCTGATCGCCGCCACCGCGGCGCATATCAAGGCCGGCGTGCCGATGGCCACCGCCGCGCACGCCATCGAGACTGCCGCCGACGCCTTCAATCCCAACGTGGTGAAAGTGGTGCTGAACAAGGAAGGCTGCGCCATGTACTTCTCGCGCGCCACCATTCCCTGGCATCGCGACGCCTTCGCCAAGACGCGCGACGTCCTGCCCGAGGCGCACGGCCCCGAGCATGCCAACGACTACGCGCCGCTGCGCCACATCGGCCTGTACGCGTACAGCAACAAGTTCCTGCAGCTGTACCCGACCCTCACCGCTTCGCCGGTGGAGCGCATCGAAGCGCTGGAGCAGTTGCGCGTGCTGTGGCACGGCCACTCGATCGCCGTGCACGTCACCTCGCTGGTGCCGGAGGCCGGCGTCGATACGCCGGAAGACCTGTTGCGCGTGCGCAAGCATTTCGAGGCGCCGCCGGACAGCCCGCTGGTCAAGACCATCTCCTCGCTCTGAGCAGTGTGTGGCGCCCGCATGAGGGTTGCGGGCATGATCCGGCGCAAAGCGCATCGGCGGCGCTTCCTGTAAGTTTTATGTCAAGCTGGCGCGACACAATCGGGAGCCGGAGACTGCTTAAAAATCGGGCGTTTGTCATGGTTCGGTAAGATTTTGTGGTAAGTTTCGTCCAGAGCTGATGCAAGCGGCGCCACAAAAAAGCCAACCAAGCGCCACGGGTGGCCGGTCCCGACCGCCATCCCATCGCAAAAGAATTCAAGCATTCATATTTCAGAAACCTCAATTTAGGAAACGATATGCGCCTCATCCTTTTAGGAGCGCCTGGTGCCGGTAAAGGCACGCAAGCCACTTTTATCAAGGAAAAATTCAACATCCCGCAGATCTCCACCGGCGACATGCTGCGCGCCGCCGTGGCTGCGGGGACTGAACTGGGCATCGCCGCCAAGAAGGTGATGGACGCGGGCGGACTGGTTTCTGACGACATCATCATCGGCCTGGTCAAGGAGCGCCTGAAGCAGGGCGACTGCGCCAACGGCTACCTGTTCGACGGCTTCCCGCGCACCACCCGCCAGGCCGACGCCATGAAGGAAGCCGGCGTGGCCATCGATTTCGTGCTGGAGATCGACGTGCCCGACAGCGCCATCGTCGAGCGCATGAGCGGCCGCCGCGTGCACCCGGGGTCGGGCCGCACCTACCACGTCAAGTTCAATCCGCCCAAGGTCGAAGGTAAAGACGACGCCACCGGCGAAGCGCTGATCCAGCGCGACGACGACAAGGAAGACACCGTCAAGAAGCGCCTCTCGGTCTACCACGACCAGACCGAAGTGCTGCTGAGCTACTACGGCGACTGGGCCAAGTCGGGCCAGCCCGGCGCGCCGAAGTATCGCAAGATCGCCGGCGTCGGACCGGTGGAAGAAATCAGGGATCGTGCATTTGCCGCCCTGGCGGAGTAAAGTAAAGCGGACTACGGTCCGCTTTTTTCATGCCCGCGCGGTTTGCGCGCAGGGACGCAAGACAGCGGCGGCAAGAGGGTGAAGCTCAACACGCTCTGACAAACTCCAAGAAAAAGAGCGACGCAATTTGCAGGCGCAGTATCGGCGGCGGCGACGGCGGCAGGTTCACCGGGCGGCGCGGCGGATGTTCGTGATTGTCGATGAGTCGTGATAACAAAGGAGACAAAGATGGCACTAGCCCTATGGTTCGCCATTGCCTGCGGCATTGTCGCAGTGCTCTATGGCCTCGTATCCCGCAGCTGGATCCTCAGGCAAGACCCCGGCAACGCCCGCATGCAGGAGATCGCCGGCGCGATCCAGCAAGGCGCGGCCGCCTACCTCGCGCGCCAGTACCGCACCATCGCCATGGTCGGGGTGGTGCTGCTGATCGTGATTGCGCTCATCCCCGGACTGGGCTGGATCACCGCCCTGGGCTTCCTGCTCGGCGCGGTGCTGTCGGGCGCCTGCGGCTTCATCGGCATGAACGTCTCGGTGCGCGCCAACGTGCGCACCGCGCAGGCCGCCACGCGCGGCATGAACGAGGCGCTGGGCGTGGCCTTCCGCGGCGGCGCCATCACCGGCATGCTGGTGGTGGGGCTGGGCCTGTTGGGCGTGACGCTGTTCTTCTGGGCGCTGTTCGCCTATGGCCAGGGTCGCGCGCCCAGCCTGCATGATGCGATCAAGCCGCTGATCGGGCTGGCCTTCGGCGCGTCGCTCATCTCCATCTTCGCGCGCCTGGGCGGCGGCATCTTCACCAAGGGCGCCGACGTCGGCGCCGACCTGGTGGGCAAGGTCGAGGCCGGCATCCCCGAGGACGATCCGCGCAATCCGGCGGTGATCGCCGACAACGTCGGCGACAACGTGGGCGACTGCGCCGGCATGGCGGCCGACCTGTTCGAAACCTACGTGGTGACGCTGGTGGCCACCATGCTGCTGGGCAGCCTGATGCTCAAGGGCCTGGAGCTGCTGGCGGTGCTCTATCCGCTGGCCTTGGGCGGGGTCTCGATCCTGGCTTCCATCGTCGGCTGCGCGATGGTCAAGGCCAAGCCGGGCAAGAAGATCATGTCGGCGCTGTATACCGGCTTGTGGTGGTCGGCCGGGCTGTCGCTGGCGGGCTTCGCGGTCGTCAGCTGGCTGATGCTGCCGCCCGAGCTGCGAGCGCCGCTGCTGGGTTCGGCGCTGGTGGGCATCGTGCTGACCGGCGTGATGGTCTATGTCACCGAGTATTACACCGGCACCGACTTCAAGCCGGTGCGCCACATCGCCGAGGCGTCGACCACCGGCCACGGCACCAACATCATCGCCGGCCTGGGCGTGTCGATGAAATCGACCGCCTGGCCGGTGCTGGCGGTGTGCGCGGCGATCGCCGCGTCTTACTGGCTGGCCGGCCTGTACGGCATCGCCATCGCCGCCACCTCGATGCTGTCGATGGCCGGCATCGTGGTGGCGCTGGACGCCTACGGTCCGATCACCGACAACGCCGGCGGCATCGCCGAGATGTCCGGCATGCCCGATTCGGTGCGCGCCATCACCGATCCGCTGGACGCGGTGGGCAACACCACCAAGGCGGTGACCAAGGGCTATGCGATCGGCTCGGCCGGCCTGGCCTCGCTGGTGCTGTTCGCCGACTACACGCACGCGCTGGAGAGCTACGGCAAGAGCGCGACCTTCGACTTGTCCAGCCCGGCGGTGATCATCGGCCTGTTCATCGGTGGCCTGATTCCCTACCTGTTCGGCGCGATGGCGATGGAGGCGGTGGGGCGCGCGGCCGGCGCAGTAGTGGTCGAGGTGCGGCGCCAGTTCAAGGAAATCCCCGGCATCATGGACGGCAGCGGCCGCCCCGAATACGACCGCGCGGTCGACATGCTGACTTCGTCGGCGATCCGCGAGATGATCCTGCCGTCGCTGCTGCCGGTGATCGTGCCGATCCTGGTCGGCCTGTTGCTGGGGGCGTCCGCGCTGGGCGGGCTGCTGATGGGCACGATCGTGACCGGGCTGTTCGTGGCGATCTCGATGACCACCGGCGGCGGCGCCTGGGACAACGCCAAGAAATACATCGAGGACGGCCATCATGGCGGCAAGGGGTCGGATGCGCACAAGGCTGCCGTGACCGGCGACACCGTGGGCGACCCGTACAAGGACACGGCCGGCCCGGCGATCAATCCGCTGATCAAGATCATCAACATCGTGGCGCTGCTGCTGGTGCCGCTGTTGCCGGCGTTGCCGGCCTGATCCCGGGATTTTCCTCCTGACGATTGTCGCCGCGCGGATAGTCCTGCGCGCGGCGGCGCGCGCATAATCCTTCCCCGGCGCCGGATTTTCCGCATTGCCAGATGCGGCGATCCGGAAAATAATAGGCGCCTGCCAACCGGCAGGCCGCGCGTTCGCGCGGCGCGCCGGAATAACAAGCAAGGAGACAGGATGCGCATCGAAGGAAATGTTTTCATCGTCACCGGCGCGGCGTCCGGATTGGGCGCGGCCACCGCGCGCATGATCGCCGCCGCCGGCGGCAAGCCGGTGCTGGCCGACCTGAACGAAGAGGCCGGCGCCGCGCTGGCGCGCGAGCTCGGCGCCGTCTTCGTGCGCTGCGACGTCGCTTCCGAGGCGGACGCGCAGGCCGTGGCGCGCGCGGCGCAGCAGTTGGGCACGCTGCGCGGCCTGGTCAACTGCGCCGGCATCGCGCCGGCCGAGAAACTGATCGGCAAGAGCGGCCCGCACAGCATGGCGCTGTTCATGAAGACGCTCAACATCAACCTGGTCGGCAGCTTCAACATGGCGCGCTACGCCGCCGAGGCCATGGCCGCGACCGAGCCGGCGCAGGAGGGCGAGCGCGGCGTGATCATCAACACCGCCTCGGTAGCCGCCTATGACGGCCAGATCGGGCAGACCGCGTACGCCGCCTCCAAGGGCGCCATCGTCGCCATGACCCTGCCGATGGCGCGCGACCTTTCCCGCAGCGGCATCCGCGTCATGACCATCGCCCCGGGCATCTTCGAGACGCCGATGATGCTGGCCATGCCGCAGGAAGTGCTGGATTCGCTCGGCCAGGCGGTGCCGTTCCCGCCGCGCCTGGGGCGCGCGACCGAGTATGCGCAGCTGGCCAGGAGCATCATCGAGAACGTCATGCTCAACGGCGAGACCATCCGCCTGGACGGCGCCATTCGCATGGCGCCGAAGTAAGGCATGGTGCGATTTGCGGCGCGGCATGCGCGCAACTGCGCGGGCGCGGTTGTGCGCCGCATCTCAACTTTTTTCGCCGTTCGCCGGGCGCTGCTGATAAGCTCTTGACATGGAGTCAACAGAACAAAAAACAGGATTGATCCTGACGGGCGGGGGCGCGCGGGCGGCCTATCAGGTGGGCGTGCTCAACGCCCTGTCGTTCATTTTGCTCGAATCCGGCTGGCCGGTTCACCGCAATCCCTTCCCCATCATCTGCGGCACTTCCGCCGGCGCCATCAACGGCACCGCGCTGGCTTGCCGCGCCGACGATTTCGGCGAGGCGGTGCGCGAGCTGATGGGCGTATGGGCCAATTTCGAGGTCGAGCAGGTCTACCGCTCCGATTCGCTCGGCGTGCTGCGCTCGGGCGCGCGCTGGCTCTCGCTGTTTTCGTTCGGGTGGCTGCTGCGCAAGTGGCGCGCCAACCCGCCCAACTCCCTGCTGGACAACACGCCGCTGGTGTCGATGCTGCATCGCCTGCTGGACCTGCCGCGGCTGGACGCCGCGCTGGCCGACGGCAACCTGCACGCGCTGGCGGTCACGGCCTCGTCCTACTCCAGCGGCCAGCACATCACCTTCTACCAGTGCATGGACGAGATCGAGCCGTGGCGGCGCACGCAGCGGCTGGCGATACGCGACCAGATCGGCATCGATCACCTGCTGGCCTCGTCGGCCATTCCGTTCATCTTCCCGGCCATCCCGGTCTACATCGACGGCCGCTGCGAGTACTGCGGCGACGGCTCGATGCGGCAGATCGCGCCGATTTCGCCGGCCATCCACCTGGGCGCCACCAAGGTGCTGGTGATCGGCGCCGGGCGCATGGGCGAGCGGGGCGAGGACGCGCCCACCAACACCCCGCAATATCCCAGCCTGGCGCAGGTGGCGGGGCATGCCATGTCCAGCATCTTCCTCGATGGCCTGGCGGCCGATATCGAGCGCACCAACCGCGTCAACCAGACGCTCTCGGTGCTCACGCCCGAGCAACGCATGCGCACCCCCCTGAAGCCGGTGCGCACGCTGGTGATTGCGCCCACCGAGCGCATCGACAGCATCGCCAGCCGGCATGTCGACAGCCTGCCGCGGCCGATCCGCACCATGCTGGGCGGCATCGGCGCCACCGAGGCGCGCGGCTCCGCGCTGGCCTCCTACCTGCTGTTCGAGCAAAGCTTCACACGCGAGCTGATCGCCCTGGGCGAAGCCGATACCTACGCCAAGCGCGACGAGGTGGTGGCCTTTTTTGAACCGGAAACCGCCCAGCTGCTCCAAGCCTGAGCCGCTCGCCCGGCGAGAAAAGCGCCATGCCAATGGGTGACTGCCTTGTCCGGGGTCAACGCGGATACGGGCGCAATGGTTGCTTCGTCGAAAGCAAAACGTTAATCTACGATGTCGTATTGCTGAAAATTAACAACTTTGCAAGTCCATAGATGCGAGCCCGATTCATTTCCTCTTTTTTCATGAAATTCTGGCTGGTCCTGCTGACCGGCCTGATGCTGGCCGGCCCGGCCCATGCGCGCGGCGCCGAGCCGGGCGCCATTGCCGACGTGACGCTCGACCAGCTGCCGCGCGAAGCCCAGCAGACCATGGGGCTGATCCGCCAGGGCGGGCCGTTCCCGTACGACAAGGACGGGGCGGTTTTCGGCAACTATGAAGGGGTTTTGCCCAAGCAAAAGCGCGGGTATTATCACGAATTCACGGTAAAAACCCCCCGTGCGCGCAACCGCGGGGCCCGCAGGATCATCAGCGGGGGCGATCCGAAAGCATCCGGCGAATACTATTACACGAGCGACCATTACAAGACGTTCCGCCGGATCCGCGATTGACTGCACGGGCCGATTTCATGCAACGCACGCAGGGCGCCCAGGCCCCGCTTCCAGCCAGGGATGCAACCACCACTACCGCCTCGTCAATGGATACTGAAGGGAGAATGAGTTTGTTTAAAACGGTGCCGCCAAATATAGTGCAATCGATCCGCGCTTTCCGCGTGACCGAGCTGCAGGATGAGGCTGCTCGTCTGGAGCAGCACTTTCTCTATGCCTATTGCGCCGAGGCCGTGACCAAACAGCAGGTGCTGGCGACGATTGCCACCGCTTTTCATTTTCCCAAGCATTTCGGCAAGAATTTCGATGCCCTGGCCGACTGCCTGACCGATTTGACCTACAAGTCCGGCAAGCAGCCTGGTTTCGTCGTGGTGCTGGAGCAACTTCCCAACACGCAGAAATTCGACAAGGAAGCCCGCGAGACCCTGCTCGACGTGTTCCGCGATGCGGCCGATTACTGGGCCGACAAGAAGATTCCGTTCCGGGTTTTCTATTCCTTCCAGTAGGTTCCTGCGGGCAACCCGGGGTTGCGTTACGTTTGCGCATGGCGAAAATCGGCTGCGGCCGGGCTGCCAGCAGGTACAATGCGCACACCATGAGAAGCATTGTCATCCTGATTTCCGGACGCGGCAGCAATATGGAAGCCATCGTCCGCGCCGCTCAGGCCGAGCAGTGGCCAGCCAGAATATCCGCCGTCATCAGTAACCGCGCCGATGCCAGCGGGCTCGAGTTCGCCGCCCGGCACGGCATCCCGACCGAGGTCATTCCCAGCAAGGATTACCCCACGCGCGACCAGTTCGACGCCGCGCTGCGCGCCAGGATCGACGCCCACGCTCCCGACCTGGTGGTGCTGGCCGGCTTCATGCGCATCCTGACCACGCCCTTCGTGGATCACTACAGGGGGCGCATGCTGAACATCCATCCGTCGCTCTTGCCCAGTTTCCCGGGCCTGGCGACGCATCGCCAGGCGCTGGCGGTGGGCGTGAAGCTGCATGGCGCCACCGTGCATTTCGTCACGCCCGACCTGGACCACGGTCCCATCGTCGCCCAGGCCTGCGTGCCGGTGCGCGAGGACGACAGCGAAGAGGCCCTGGCCGAACGCGTGCTGGAACAGGAACATGTGATCTACCCGCGCGCCGTGCGCTGGTTCGTCGAAGGCCGCCTGGCGCTGGAAGGCGCACGCGCGCGCCTGGCGCCGGCGCTAGCCGGCGAAGCCGCCGTCGTTGCAATCTGAGCCCTTGCGGGCACACCCATTTTTGAATCTGAAGGACCAAGCATGAGATTGCCTCCCGCGATCATTCCCCATACCGAAGAACTGCTGCGCGAAGTGCTGCGCTTCACCGGCCCGGCCGACGTCACGCTGTCGCGCTATTTCCGCGACAACCCCAGGCTGGGCAGCCGCGAACGCGGCGTGATCGCCGAAGGCATCTACGGCCTCTTGCGCAACAAGTCGGTGCTGACCAATTTCGCCGAGTCCGGCAGCGGCCCGATGATGCGCCGCCTGGCGCTGCTCGGCCTGGCCGACGCCGTCGGCGCGGAATCGATCAGCGGCCTGCAGGAAGGCGAGGCCGAATGGCTGGAGCGCGTGGCGCAGATCGACCGCACCCAGCTGCCGGCGCAACTGCGCAGCAACTTGCCGCCGTGGCTGTACGACAAGCTGGTGGCGCGCATGGGCGAGGCCGCCACGCTGGAGCTGGCCGACGCCATGAACCGCCAGGCGCCGCTGGACCTGCGCGTGAACGCCATCAAGGCCGATCGCGAGACCGTGATCGCCGAGCTGGCCAAGGCGCCGGTGCTGTGCGAGCCCACGCCCTATTCGCCGCTGGGCCTGCGCGTGATGAAGAAGCCGGCGCTGCAGAATATCCCGATCTTCAAGGAAGGCGCCATCGAGGTGCAGGACGAAGGCAGCCAGCTGCTGGCCCAGATCGTCGGCGCCAAGCGCGGCGAGATGGTGGTGGACTTCTGCGCCGGCGCCGGCGGCAAGACGCTGGCGCTGGGCGCGCTGATGCGCAACACCGGCCGCCTGTACGCCTTCGACGTCTCCGAGAAGCGCCTGGCCAAGCTCAAGCCGCGCCTGGCGCGCAGCGGGCTGTCCAACGTGCATCCGGTGGTCATCGCCCACGAGAACGACGCCAAGGTCAAGCGCCTGGCCGGCAAGATCGACCGCGTGCTGGTCGACGCGCCGTGCAGCGGCCTGGGCACGCTGCGTCGCAATCCCGACATGAAGTGGCGCCAGACCGTCGAGACCCTGGCCGAGATGCGCGCCAAGCAGTCCAGCATCCTGGCCAGCGCCGCGCGCCTGGTGCGTCCGGGCGGCCGCCTGGTGTACGGCACCTGCAGCATCCTGGAGGAGGAGAACGACGAGGTGATCGCCGAGTTCCTGCAGGCGCATCCGGACTTCACGCTCAAGCCGATGGGCGAGATCCTGGCCGAGCAGAAGATCGTGCTGGAGATGGGCGACTACCTGAAGTTGCTGCCCAACCTGCATCAGACCGACGGCTTCTTCGCAGCCGTGCTGGAACGCCGCGCTCAGGCTTGATGCGCAGCCTCCTGCGTCGCTCCATCCCGGCGCTGCTGGCCGGCCTGCTGGCGGCCGGCGCGGCTGCGGGCAAGGAGGCCGCGCCGCCGGCGCTGCCTGCGCAAGGCACGCTGCAAGCCGCGTTCGCCCCCTGGGACGATATCGAGGGACTGATCGTCGGCCAGCTCGACGGCGCCAGCAGGCAAGTGCTGGTGCAGGCCTACCTGCTCACCAGCCGCCCCATCACCGATGCGCTGGTGCAGGCCCGCAAGCGCGGCATCGACGTGCGCGTGCTGATGGACGGCGGCCAGCTGGACAAGAACGCCGCCGAGCGCCTGCGGCAGCTGCGCGAGGCCGGCGTGCCGGTGTGGCTGGAAACGCGCTACCGCAGCGCCCACAACAAGGTCATCGTGATCGATGCCGCGCTGCCTTCGGCCACCGTGATCACCGGCAGCTTCAACTTCACCTGGTCGGCGCAGCACAAGAACGCCGAGAACCTCCTGGTGCTGGGCCGGAACCCGCCGCTGGCCGCGCGCTACGCGGCCAACTGGCAGCGCCACCGGGAGGACGCGGAGGCGGCGCCATGACCGACCACTTCTTCTCGCTGTTTACCGACTACGAGCCGCTGGCCGTACTGCGCCAGCTGCTGGCCATCATCGCCTGCGTGCTGGGCGGCGTCGGCCTGTCGCGCTGGCTGCGCGGCATGTTCCGCATCACCGGCGACGAGGCGCAGCAGTCGCTGGTCATGCAGATCGGCGTCAAGAGCTTCGCCCGCGTGCTCTCGCCGCTGCTGGCGCTGCTGCTTTTGACGGGTGCCTACTACGGCCTCAAGCGCATGGGCCACCCGGTGTCGCTGTGGGAGATCATGTTCCCGCTGGCCGTGGCCCAGGTGGCGATGCGCTTCGTGTTCTACGTGCTGCGCGGCATCTTCGTGAAGGACGCCACCGTGGGCGCGCTGCTGCACCTGTCCGAAAAGGCGATCGCGGTGCTGGTGTGGATCTGCGTGCTGCTCTGGATCACCGGCCTGTGGCCGGATTTCGTCGACTACCTCGACACCACCACGCTGCCGCTGGGCCGCCACAAGGCGTCGCTGCTGACGGTGCTGCAGGCCGTGACCTCGGTGCTGGTGACGCTGATCATCGCGCTGTGGATAGGGGCGGTGCTGGAAAGCCGCCTGATGAAGTTCAGCGGCATGCACTCCTCGCTGCGCACGGTGGTGGGGCGCATGACCAAGGCGGTGCTGATCCTGATCGCCTTCCTGGTCAGCCTGTCGCTGGTGGGCATCGACCTGACGGTGCTGTCGGTGTTCGGCGGCGCCCTGGGCGTGGGTATCGGCCTGGGTTTGCAGAAGATCGCCAGCAGCTATGTGTCGGGCTTCGTGATCCTGCTCGAGCGCAGCATGGTGATCGGCGACATGGTTGCGGTCGAGAAATATTTCGGCCGGGTCACCCAGATCAACACGCGCTATACGATCCTGGAAGGGCTGGACGGCATCGAGTCGGTCCTGCCCAACGAACTGTTCGTCTCCAACCCGGTGCAGAATTATTCCTTGACGCATCGCGTTGTACGTTTGTCCACACAACTTACAATTCTGTACCAGGACGATGTGGAAACCGTCTTGTCTATCATGGAGCAGGCCGCACTTGGGGTGCAGCGGGTGTCGCAGCAGACGGCGCCGCAGGCCTTGC
This sequence comes from Herbaspirillum sp. WKF16, assembly GCF_028993615.1. Classification (NCBI taxonomy): domain Bacteria; kingdom Pseudomonadati; phylum Pseudomonadota; class Betaproteobacteria; order Burkholderiales; family Oxalobacteraceae; genus Herbaspirillum; species Herbaspirillum sp. WKF16. The sequence goes on from NZ_CP118632.1 coordinate 1,095,148, forward strand.
TCAACAAGATCGGGGCCGACGGCCTGGATCTGGAGCTGGGGTTCTGGATCACCGACCCCGAAAACGGGCGGCTCAACGTGATTTCCGATGTCAACAGGGCAATCTGGAAAGCGTTCAAGCAGCATGGGATACAACTGGCGCACGCCAAGCGCGACATCCGCATCATGGATGAGCGCAGTTTCCGCCAAAGCATGGCTCCGGAAAATCCCGATGTCCCAAGCGAGAATAATTCGCGTACAATGCGCGGTACTTAAAAGAAAATAAAAACATTTTCACGGAACAAGATAGTTTTTCCGATAGCTGTTTTCTATTTGGAGTAGTGATGACCTTTGATGCGATCCTCGACTTTGTTGCCAACGGCTTGCTGCACGCGAGCGGTTGGCAGATTGTCATTTACACCCTGGTGATGACCCACATCACCATCGTGGGCGTGACACTCTACCTGCATCGTTGCCAGGCGCATCGCGCGCTCGAACTGCACGCGATCCCAAGCCACTTCTTCCGCCTCTGGCTGTGGATGACCACCGGCATGGTGACCAAGGAATGGGCTGCCATCCACCGCAAGCACCACGCCAAGTGCGAGACCGAGGAAGATCCCCACAGCCCGCAGACGCGCGGCATCAACAAGGTGATGTGGCAGGGCGCCGAGCTCTACCGCCAGGAGTCCAAGAACGCCGAGACCATGGAGAAATTCGGCCATGGCACCCCGGACGACTGGCTTGAACACAACATCTACAGCAAGTACGGCTGGCAGGGCGTGGGCATCATGCTGATCATCAACGTGCTGCTGTTCGGCGCCATCGGCCTGGCCGTGTGGGCGGTGCAGATGGCCTGGATCCCGTTCTGGGCGGCCGGCGTGGTCAATGGCCTGGGCCACTTCTGGGGCTATCGCAACTACGATTGCAACGACGCCGCCACCAACCTGTTCCCGATCGGCATCATCATCGGCGGCGAAGAGATGCACAACAACCACCACACCTTCGGCACCTCGGCCAAGTTCTCGGCCAAGTGGTATGAGTTCGACATCGGCTGGATGTACATCCGCATCCTCGAAACCGTCGGCCTGGCCAAGGTCAAGAAGGTTGCGCCGGTGCCCAAGTTCGACAGCAAGAAGGCCGTGGTCGACCTGGAAACCCTGCAGTCGGTGATCTCCAACCGCTACGACGTGACCGCCAAGTATGCGCGTTCGGTCAAGGCCGCCTGGAAGGACGAACTGGACCACCTGATCGAGAAGGCCAAGCTGGAATCGCGTTTCCTGAAGTCCTCCAAGAAGCTGCTGCAGCGCGAGCCGGCCAAGCTGGAAGACGGTCAGAAGCAGCAGCTCTCCGAGCTGTTCGCCCACAGCAAGGCGTTGCAGACCATGCACGAGATGCGCGTCGAACTGGGCGCCATCTGGGAGCGTTCGCACTCGACCCGCGAACAGCTGCTGCACCAGCTGCAAGACTGGTGCGCACGCGCCGAGGCTTCCGGCATCACCGCCCTGCGTGAGTTCGCCCAGCGCCTGCGCAGCTACGCCTGATCCGGTATCGGCTGTTCATGGCCGAACGACAAAACCCCGCAGGTGCGAATCTGCGGGGTTTTTGTTTGCCTTGAGCGCTTGTGTTCCGGACATGTACGTGCGGCTCGACGTCAACAGCAACGACGCTGGGTCCCGGCCTGCGCCGGGACGACAGGTAGTAGATGGGCTCAACCCGCAGAGGGCTCAAGCCTCTTCCTCCACGTCGTCCCGGCACAGGCCGGGACCCAGTGTCGTTCATCACATCTCGCAGCCAATAAAAAACCCCGCCGAAGCGGGGTTCTTTATCGAGAGCGGATCAATTACTTGATCTTGGTCTCTTTGTACTCGACGTGCTTGCGCGCCTTGGGATCGAACTTCATGATGCTGATCTTTTCGGGCGTAGTACGCTTGTTCTTGGTGGTGGTGTAGAAGTGACCGGTACCTGCAGTCGACTCCAGTTTGATTTTGTCGCGGCCGGATTTCGCCATGATAGATTTCCTTTACTCTGCTAATTAGACTTTTTCGCCACGAGCACGCAGATCGGCCAGAACGGCATCGATGCCGATCTTGTCGATCACACGCAGGCCGGCGTTGGACAAACGCAGCGAAACCCAGCGGTTCTCGGACTCGACGAAAATGCGGCGGTTCTGCAGGTTGGGCAGGAAGCGACGCTTGGTCTTGTTGTTTGCATGGGAAACGTTGTTGCCGACCATCGGCCCCTTCCCGGTGACTTGGCAGACACGTGCCATGTTAGTGCTCCTTAAAAATTTCCGAAATTTGGGAAAAACGAGAGTATATGGAAAAAACATCGATTTTTCAATGACTTGCGAAAAACAATGGTGTCTTTGTCTTTTTGTTGTATTTAACAATCTAATTTCGCGGCCTGGTCCGGCGCCTGTCGCCCAGGCCGGAACCCTTGTTCCATCAGGGTTTGCCCGCGATTTCCTGCGCCGGCGCTCACATCTGGCCATGCTCCGCGAAGGAGTGCGTACGCGTTCCGGCGACCACGAAATGGTCCAGCACCCTCACATCGACCAGCCCCAGCGCCTGCTTCAGCGCCGCCGTCAGCGCCAGGTCGGCCGCGCTGGGCTGGGGATCGCCGGACGGATGGTTGTGCGCCAGGATCACGGCGGCCGCATTGCGCGCCAGCGCCGCCTTCACTACTTCCCGCGGATAGACGTTGGCCTGGGTGAGCGTGCCGCGAAACAGCTCCTCCGTTCCGACCAGGTGGTTGCGCACATCCAGGAACAGCACCACGAAACATTCATGCGCCTTGCTCTTGAAGAGCAGCTTCAGGTATTGCGCCACCGCCTGGGTGGAGTTGAGCAGGCAGCCATCCTCCAGCACCTCGCCCAGGGCACGCCGGGCGAGTTCCAGCACGGCTTGCAGCTGCGCATACTTGGCCGGGCCGAGGCCGTTGATCGACGAGAAGGCTTGCAGGCTCGCGCCGAACAGCGCATCCAGCGAGCCGAAGCGCTGCAGCATCTCGCGCGCCAGGTCGACCGCGCTTTTGCCGGTCACGCCCACGCGCAGGAACACCGCCAGCAACTCGGCGTCCGACAGCGCCGCCGCACCCTGGCGGATGAGCCGCTCGCGCGGGCGCTGGTCTTCCGGCCAATCAGTGATTGCCATATCGTCATGAAGTAAAAAGGTGAAAAAAAGGGAGGGGGATGCGCTTGAGCAGGATCAATCATTTCCTGCGACACCGGGCAGGCGGCCCCACCGAGGCGACGCCGCGGGCAAACGTGGCTTACAATAGCGGGTTCTTGTGCATCTCTGATTTCCTTTCACTCCCTCATGTCCAGCCCATCCGTCCCGGTCGTCACCGACAACGCCTACCTCACCCTGCATTACCGCCTGGCCTCGCAGGAGGGTGAAGACATCGTCAGCACCTTCAACGAGAATCCGGCGACGCTGCAGTTCGGCCAGGGGCAGCTGGCACCGTTCCTGGAAGCTTGCCTGCTGGGCTTGCCGGAAGGCACGCACCAGACCTTCGAGCTGGCGCCGGAAAAGGCCTTCGGCGAACGCAGCGACGAGCTGATCCAGCGCATCTCGCGCGCCACGCTGGAAGAGAATTCCTCGATGGACGAGGATTACCGCGTGGGCGACCTGGTCGATTTCGCGGCTCCCGGCGGCGGCCGTTTCGCCGGCATCCTGCGCGCCATCGACGATGAAGGAGCGATCTTCGATTTCAATCATCCTTTGGCGGGCCAAACGCTGAAATTTGAAGTGAAAATCATTGGAATTCTGTAATCCGATCCAACATCGGCAGCACAATGCCAGAGAAGTCTTGAATCAAGGAAGCCACCATGGATAAAGCGGAATCTGAAATCCTGCTCGCCCAGCCACGCGGCTTTTGCGCCGGCGTCGACCGCGCCATCGAAATCGTCGAGCGCGCGCTGCAGCAGTTCGGCGCGCCCATCTACGTGCGTCATGAGATCGTGCATAACGCCTACGTGGTCAGCGACCTGCGCGCCAAGGGCGCGGTGTTCATCGAGGAACTGGCCGACGTCCCGGCCGGCAATACCGTGATCTTCTCCGCCCACGGCGTCTCCAAGGCGATCCAGGCCGAAGCCGCCGAGCGCGGCCTGACGGTGTTCGACGCCACCTGCCCGCTGGTCACCAAGGTCCACATGGAAGTGGCCAAGATGCGGCGCGAAGGCCGCGAGATCATCATGATCGGCCACGCCGGCCACCCGGAGGTGGAAGGCACCATGGGCCAGACCGAAGCGGGCATGCACCTGGTGGAAACGGTAGAAGACGTGCACAGCCTGCAGGTGGCCGACCCCGAGCTGCTGGCCTACGTCTCTCAGACCACGCTGTCGGTGGACGACACCGCCGAGATCATCGCCGCCCTGCGCGCGCGTTTCCCGGCAATCTCCGAACCCAAGAAGGGCGACATTTGCTACGCCACCACCAACCGCCAGGAGGCCGTGAAGTTCATGGCGCCGCAGGTGGACGTGGTGATCGTGGTCGGCAGCCCCAACAGCTCCAACTCCAACCGCCTGCGCGAGCTGGCCGAGAAGAAGGGCGTGCCCGCCTTCATGGTTGACAACGCCGCGCTGATCCAGCCCGAATGGGTGGCCGGCAAGCCGCGCGTGGGCGTCACCGCCGGCGCTTCCGCGCCCGAGGTGCTGGTGCAGGCGGTGATCGACCGCCTCAAGGAAATCGGCTCGCGCAGCGTGCGCGTGCTCGACGGCATCGAGGAACACGTCACCTTCCCGCTGCCCAAGGGCCTGGGCGCGCGCGCTGCGGCTGAAAGCGCCTGATCGGCCCGTAAAGACCGCTGCGTTGGAAAGGCTTGCTTCTGCAAGCCTTTTTCATTTGCGTAATCGTTTACGCATAAAATCTCCGGGATTCATGGTCTTACCTCGAATTCTTATGTAACAGCCTCGTCTTTTGTCTGGATTGTGCGTAGGTTCTGCGTATAATTCCGCACCAATATTGACGTGCCACCCAAAAGAAAGGCATGCGAGGCCCGCGTGCAGCAGGGCAGGGCGCCGCCAGCGCGGCGTAACAGGAGACAGGGAGACACCCATCATGCAAGTCCACATGCCTGCCGGCAGATGCCGGCGCATCCGGCATTCCAGCCTGGAACGCATCTTCCGCATTCGCGGCGACAGCGGCTGAGCCGCCTTTTCCATCGACATCCGAACCGCCGTCAGAGCCCACGGGGCCAGGGATGCGCATCGTCTTTTTATGAAGGCCCCCGGGGGCCATCCTGGCAGGCGGGAACGGATTTTGCTCATCCCCATGCTTTCGCGGCCGGCCGGCATAACGGCCGGTGCGTTTTTCGTCATTTCAGAGTGAAGAGTTATCCATGGACATTTTCATCCAGCAGATCATCAACGGCCTGGTGCTGGGCAGCATGTACGCGCTGATCGCATTGGGTTACACGATGGTGTACGGCGTGCTGAACCTGATCAACTTTGCGCACGGGGACATCCTGATGGTGGGGGCGATGGTGGGCCTCTCGCTGCTCAAGCTGGTGCAGAACGTGGCGCCGCAGTTGCCGGGGATCGTGCAATTGATCATCGCCATCGTGGGCGCCATTCCGGTGTGCATCGTGGTCAGCCTGGTCATCGAGCGGGTGGCGTATCGTCCGCTGCGCAACGCGCCGCGGCTGGCGCCCTTGATCACGGCCATCGGCGTGTCGATCCTGTTGCAGACCATCGCCATGATGATCTGGGGCCGCAGCCCCTTGCCGTTCCCGCAGGTGATGCCGTCGGATCCGGTGCATATCGCCGGGGCGCTGATTTCGCCCACGCAGATCATGCTGCTGGCGCTGGCGGTGCTGGCCATGGTGGGGTTGGTGCTGGTGGTGGAGAAGACCAAGATGGGGCGCGCCATGCGGGCCACGGCGGAGAACCCGCGCATTGCGGGCTTGATGGGGGTGGATTCGAACAAGGTGATCGTGGTGACGTTCGCCATCGGCGCGGGCCTGGCGGCCATTGCCGGGGTGATGTGGGCGGCCAACTACTCGACGGCGCAGTTCGCCATGGGCTTCGTGCCGGGCTTGAAGGCGTTCTCGGCGGCGGTGCTGGGCGGCATCGGCAACATCTACGGCGCCATGCTGGGCGGCATCTTGCTGGGGCTGATCGAGAGCCTGGGCGCGGGTTACATCGGCGACCTGACGGGCGACTTCCTGGGCAGCAACTACCAGGACATCTTCGCCTTCATCGTGCTGATCATCGTGCTCACGCTGCGTCCGTCCGGCATCATGGGTGAGCGAGTCGCAGACCGCGCCTGATCAAGAACAAGCCGTCGTTCCTGCGCAAGCAGGAACCCAGTGACGTCAGTGGCGAAAGGCGAGCGCCGTCAAGACATTGAAACGACACTGGGTCCCTGCTTTCGCAGGGACGACAGGTAGCTTACTTATTTATTGAATCGGAAACCAATATGGCTCTCCTATCCTTCGACATGAAACGCAACCCGGCGCAAGCCAGGACCAGCCTGCTGGTGCTGCTGGCGCTGATGATCGTGTTCCCCTTCATCGCGCAGCAGTTCGGCAACTCCTGGGTGCGCATCATGGACATCGCCCTGCTGTACATCATGCTGGCGCTGGGCCTGAACGTGGTGGTGGGCTTTGCCGGCCTGCTGGACCTGGGCTACATCGCCTTCTACGCCATCGGCGCGTACACGGCGGGCCTGCTGGCCTCGCCGCAGTTTGCGGCGGTGATCGAATCCTTCGTCAACACCTACCCGGCGGTGGGCAACTTCCTGGTGTGGGTGTGCGGGCCGGAGATCGTGCAGAACGGCATCCACCTGTCGCTGTGGCTGATCGTGCCGGTGTCGGGCCTGTTCGCGGCGCTGTTCGGGGCGTTGCTGGGCGCGCCGACCCTGAAGCTGCGCGGCGACTACCTGGCCATCGTGACGCTGGGCTTCGGCGAGATCATCCGCATCTTCATGAACAACCTGAACGCGCCGGTGAACATCACCAACGGCCCGCAGGGGATCAACCTGATCGACCCGATCCGGGTGTTCGGGGTGTCGCTGGCCGGCGAGCCGGGTTCGGGCTCGATGGTCAAGATCTTCGGCATGAGCACGCCCTCGGTGAACGCCTACTACTTCCTGTTCCTGCTGTTGTGCATCGGCGTGATCTTCTTCTCGGTGCGGCTGCAGGACTCGCGCCTGGGCCGCGCCTGGGTGGCGATCCGCGAGGATGAGATCGCCGCCAAGGCGATGGGCATCAACACCCGCAACGTCAAGCTGCTGGCGTTCGCCATGGGCGCGTCCTTCGGCGGCGTCTCGGGCGCCATGTTCGGCGCCTTCCAGGGCTTCGTGTCGCCGGAATCGTTCTCGCTGACCGAGTCCATCGCGGTGCTGGCCATGGTGGTGCTGGGCGGCATCGGCCACATCCCCGGCGTGGTGCTGGGCGGGGTGATCCTGGCGGCGCTGCCGGAAGTGCTGCGCCACGTGGTGGAGCCGCTGCAGATGGCCATCTTCGGCAAGGTCTGGATCGACGCCGAAGTGCTGCGCCAGCTGCTCTACGGCCTGGCCATGGTGGTGATCATGCTGACGCGCCCGGCAGGCCTGTGGCCCTCGCCGCGGCATGAAGACCGTCCGGAAGCGGATCACGCGTCGGTGGGCAGCACCGGCGAAGTCAAGGCATAAGGAGCACATCACATGACACAGACACTGCTCAAGATCCGCGACGTGAGCAAGCGCTTCGGCGGCCTGCAGGCCTTGAACGGCGTGGGCATCACGATCGAACGCGGCCAGATCTACGGCCTGATCGGCCCCAACGGCGCCGGCAAGACCACCTTCTTCAACGTCATCACCGGGCTGTACCAGCCCGACACCGGCAGCTTCGAGCTGGACGGCAAGCCGTATAGCCCGAGCGCGCCGCACGAAGTGGCCAAGGCCGGCATTGCGCGCACCTTCCAGAACATCCGCCTGTTCGGCGAGATGACGGTGCTGGAGAACGTGATGGTGGGCTGCCACGTGCGCACCAAACAGAACGTCTTCGGGGCGGTGTTCCGCCACAAGGCGGCGCGCGAAGAGGAAGCGGCGATCCGCGCCAAGTCGCAGCAGCTGCTGGACTTCGTGGGCATCGGCCAGTTCGCCAAGCGCACCGCGCGCCACCTGTCGTACGGCGACCAGCGGCGCCTGGAGATCGCCCGGGCGCTGGCGACCGACCCGCAACTGCTGGCGCTGGACGAACCGGCGGCGGGCATGAACGCCACCGAGAAGCTGGGCCTGCGCGAGCTGCTGGTGAAGATCCAGGCCGAAGGCAAGACGATCCTATTGATCGAACACGATGTGAAACTGATGATGGGCCTGTGCAACCGCATCACGGTGCTGGACTACGGCAAGCCGATTGCCGAGGGCGTGCCGGCGGATGTGCAGAAGAACCCGGCCGTGATCGAGGCCTACCTGGGCGCCGGCCATTGACGTTGCATGCCACAGATTAGTCAGAACATTATTCGAGATTGAAAAGCGATGACGAATATTCTTAAAGTTGAAAACCTGTCGGTGGCCTACGGCGGCATCCAGGCCGTGAAGGGCATCAGCCTGGAAGTGAACGAAGGCGAACTGGTGACGCTGATCGGCGCCAACGGCGCGGGCAAGACCACGACCCTCAAAGCCATCACCGGCACGCTGCCCAGCAGCAAGGTGGACGGCCATATCGAATACCTGGGGCAGGGCCTGAAGGGCAAGAAGTCCTTCGAGCTGGTCAAGGACAAGCTGGCGATGGTGCCGGAAGGTCGCGGGGTCTTCACGCGCATGAGCATCCAGGAAAACCTGTTGATGGGCGCCTACACCAGCGATGACAAGGGGCAAATACAAGCCGACATCGACAAGTGGTTCGAGGTTTTCCCGCGCTTGAAGGAACGCGCGGCGCAGATGGCGGGCACCCTGTCGGGCGGGGAGCAGCAGATGCTGGCCATGGCGCGCGCGCTGATGAGCCATCCGACGCTGCTGCTGCTGGACGAACCGTCGATGGGCCTGTCGCCGATCATGGTGGAGAAGATCTTCGAGGTGATCCGCAATGTGTCGGCGCAGGGGATCACGATCCTCCTGGTGGAGCAGAACGCCAAGCTGGCGCTGGAGGCGGCGCACCGGGGCTATGTGATGGAGTCGGGGCTGATCACCATGAACGGCGAGGCCAGGCAGATGCTGGATGATCCGCGGGTGAAGGCGGCTTATCTCGGGGAAGGTTGAGCTTCTCCTGCGCATCGCAATACCCGAAGGCCGCATGCTCGCATGCGGCTTTTTTATTGCCGCAGCGGCATGATGAACGACGCTGGGTCCCGGCCTGCGCCGGGACGACAGGAAGGGGTAACTTGAACTCCCGGCTGTTCGAGCTTATCTCTTGCTTGTCGTCCCGGCGAATGTCGTGACCCAGTGACGTTATCCGATTGCAATACCATCATCGATGCCGGAACCGGCAATCGCCTATCGCGTTCCATTGCTGTTAGCATCTGGAACTCGCCGCACTACAACCTCCGGCATTACCGTTTATCCCCACCCCACAAGGAGAACAGCATGAGCCAGACCGACGTCAAGATCCTCGGCATTTCCGGCAGCCTGCGCGCCAAGTCTTATAACACCGCCGCCCTGCGGGCCTTGCAGGAGCTGTTGCCGCCGGGAGTCTCGCTGGCCGAGGCCGATATTTCCGACTTGCCGCTGTACAACGACGACCTGCGCGAACAAGGCTGGCCGGCGCCGGTGGAGCGCCTGCGCAAGCAGATCGCCGAGGCCGACGCCATCATCTTTTCCACGCCCGAGTACAACTATTCGGTGCCGGGTGTGTTGAAGAACGCCATCGACTGGGCTTCCCGCCCGCCGTCGCCGCCGTTCGCGGCCAAACCTGCCGCCATCATGGGCGCCAGCCCGGGCGCCATCGGCACCGCGCGCGCCCAGTATCACCTGCGCCAGATCGGCGTGTTCCTCGACTTGCAGTTCATCAACAAGCCGGAAGTGATGATCGGCAACTGCGCCGAGCGCTTCGACGCCAACGGCAAGCTCACGCATGAGCCCACCCGCGAATTCCTGAAGACCATGGTGACGGCGCTGGCGGATCGCGTGCGCTACCTGCGCGACCGCAAGTAGATTCCCGCATCGGCAAAGAAAAAGCGCAGCCGCCGGCTGCGCTTTTTTATTGGACGCCTTGCTGCGAAGGCGGCGTCAGGCGGCCTTGCGCGCCCGCACCTGGTTGCACAGGCCGCGCACCTTGTCGTGGTTGGCCAGCACACCCTGGTACTGGCGCTCGACGATCAGGCGCACGTCATTGGGCAGGTCCTGGCTCAGGGCCTTGCGATAGGCATGCACCGCGGCATCCTCGCCGCGCTCGCATTCGTTGAGGATCGCTTCGTCGTCGCGTCCCGTGATGGCGGACTTGAGGTGGATCCACTGGCGATGCAGGGTGCCGCCGAAGGTGCTGTGGTTGGCCGGCTCCCCGCCCAGGCGATGCACCAGGTCCTGCAGGTCCAGCACGGTCTGCGCGCATTCGACGGCGCGCGCCGAGAACATTTCCTTGTAGTTGGCGTAACGCTCTTCGGCATCTTCCGCGCAGGTGCGGAAGCCCTTCTCGCCGTCCTTGGAAATCTGGATCAGGTCGTTGAGCGTGGAAATCAGATGGTCGTTGGTCATGATGGTCTCCCTTGCGGCGCCGCCGCCGGAACGTCCATGGCGGCAGGCGGTTACGGATCAGTGGACGAACAGATAAACCAGCACCAGTACGAAAGCCGGGATACCGCACAGCCACGCCAGGAAATACTTGCCCATGATGTTCTCCTTTCTTGTCGGATAAGTCGCATTGAAACGATGCCGGGGCGGATTCTGCTGCGCGCCCGGATGATTGTCATCCTAGGTACCGGCGCCGCTCACGACCATCGGACGGCAGCCTAAGCGCGTGTAGGAATAGCGTCCTGGCGCGGCTTTGCGCGTCATTTGCCGGCGCAATGCCGCGCCGGCGCCGGGCCGATCCCCGCAAAGCCAGAGCCGGCGGGCCTCTTCACCTTGTCCTACAAGACAATCGGGGGGCGTCCTATAGAGCGCGGCAGTGGCCCGTTGCTAAGATTTTTCCCACGCTGCAACGCTTGTATCGACACCCACCTTTTGGAGGCGCGTTCCATGAACAAGAAGACGATCACCGGCCAGTTCCACTATGCCCTGGGCAAGGTCCAGGAGCAGTTCGCCACGATGACCGGCGACACCCAGCTGCAGCATGCGGCGCTCAAGCGCCAGACCGATGGCCGGATCATGCATGCGGTGGGCCAGGCGCAAGACCTGATCAAGCGGTCGCTGCGTCATCGCGCGTCGATGTAAGCGCGACCGGCGAGAAGGAGGACATGATGATTTCCGCAAAAAACCTGTTGCTGGCTTTCGGCGTCGCAGGCGCCGCCGTGGCCGCAACGCTCAATGTGATGGCGCGCGATGCGCGCCGCCGCGACCGTCATCTGCAGCGCGTGGCCTTGCAACGCTGGGAAGACGAGGGCGGCAATCTCTACCCGGTAGCGGGCGTTTCGCCTGCGCGCCGCCGCAGCCCCCGATGAGCGCGCTTTGTCCTACAGGCCAATCGGTTTGCCGCCTATAGAGGGCAACGGAGACGGCAGGTATCTTGGTGACATGGCGATTGCGGTTCCGTACGGAGAGGCTCAGGCGCTTCCCCGCGCGTCACATCAGTAATGGGAGGCCGGACACACGGCAGCACCAGCAGGCAGCGCATCCGGCTCGACAGAATAAAACCAGAAGGAGGCAGTCATGGACAAGCTCGTGATCGGATGGCTCGTGGGTGTGCCGGTGCTGATGCTGATCGTTCTGCAGTACCTGATGTGAGCGATCCGCGATCGAATTGATGAACCCCGAACACAGATGGAGAGCAAGCATGCAAGCTAACAATTTCAAGACGGTTCGCAACGACGTGCAGGCTCTGCTGCAGCAGGCGCAGGATCTCTTCGCCGAGGCGGCCGCTGCGACCGGCAAAAAGGCCGACGACCTGCGCGCCAAGGGACAGGAAGTGCTGGACCAGGCCCTCAACACCGCCCAGGACGCGCAGTCCGCAGTGCTGCAGACCGGCCGCGAGATCGCCGCCAGCACCGACGACTATGTGCAGTCGAACCCATGGCGCGCAATCGCGATTTCCACCGGTATCGGCCTGCTGGTCGGCTTGGCGGTGGGACGTTGCGCCGACCGCTACTGATCGCCGGCGCACGGCATCTGAAATCTAGCCAGGCGCGGCCCCAGGGCCATGCGCATTAGTAAGGAAATCGGAAAAAAGGAATGATCATGACCAAGAATCCCCCCCAGGCTGATGTCAAGCAGAAGCAGCCGTTTCATCTCGACAAGGAAGCAATCCGCGCCGCGGCCAAGAAGGTCGACAACGGCGCGGTGACCGAAGGCTATCGCGGTAACCGCCAGGAAGTGATCGCGATGCTCAACGATGCCCTGGCCACCGAGCTGCTGTGCGTGATGCGCTACAAGCGCCACTACTACACCGCCAAGGGCCTGGAGAACGAGCCGATCAAGGCGGAATTCCTGCAGCACGCGCAGGAGGAGCAAAGCCACGCGGACAAGATCGCCGAGCGCATCGTGCAGCTCAATGGCGAGCCGGATTTCAATCCCAGCACCTTGAGCCAGCGCAGCCACGCCCAATACGACGAATCGAGCGACATCAAGGACATGATCCGCTCCAACCTGATCGAAGAGCGGGTGGCGATCGAAGCCTACCGCCAGATGATCGAGCGCATCGGCGACGACGACCCGACCACCAGGCACATGCTGGTGCAGATCATGGCGCAGGAAGAAGAGCACGCCGACGACATGACTGACTTGCTGGGCCTGTAGCAAGACACCGGCCCGGGAATCGGGCCGGCTACCGATTTTTCAATCGACAAAGGAGAAAACCATGAATTGGGACATCGTTGAAGGCAACTGGAAACAGTTCAAGGGCAAGGCCAAGGAGCAGTGGGGCAAATTGACCGACGACGACCTCGACGTCATCGCCGGCAAGCGCGACCAGCTGGCCGGTCGCATCCAGGAAGCCTATGGCGTGAACAAGGACGAAGCTGAAAAGCAGATCCGCGATTTCGAGAAGCGCAACGAGGACTGGCGCCACTGAGTAGCGCCGGGCTAGCGACAGGGCTGCGGTCCCGCCGCGACAAATCCAACAACAAGGCCTTAGCGCCACATCACGAGGAAGACACCATGAAAAAAATCATCGCAACCCTGATCTTCGGCGCCGCCGCCGTGGGCATGCACGGCGCCAGCTTCGCGGCTGACGCCAACGGCGCCCAGTACAAGGCCGACAAGGCCAAGGCCGAGGAAGACTACAAGGTCGCCAAGAAGAAATGCGGCCCGCTCAAGGGCAACGACAAGGACGTCTGCCAGAAGGAAGCCAAGGCCGCGCATGAGTCTGCGGTGGCCGACGCCAAGGCCAAGCAAAAGGGCGCCGACGCCACCAAGGATGCACGCAAGGACAAGAATGACGCCAACTACGATGTCGCCAAGGAAAAGTGCGACGCGCTGAGCGGTGACGCCAAGGACAAGTGCGTCGCGGATGCGAAGTCCAAGTACGGCAAGTAAAAATTTCAACAACACGGCCGAGGGATGGTGAGGCTGTCCCGAAGCCGATTTCCGGTACCTGTTTTTCACATTAGGAGAGCATCATGACTTTGAGCAAAATGTCGCTGACAAAACGTTTCCTCGGTTTCTTCCTGGCCCTCTTCATGGTGTCGCTGGTGGGCTGCGCATCCAGCCCGGGCAAGGAAGGCACCGGCGAGTATGTGGATGACGCCGTCATCACCACCAAGGTGAAGGCCGCCATCTTCAACGAAAAGGACCTGAAGTCTTCCGAGATCAATGTCGAAACCTACAAGGGCGTGGTCCAGCTCTCCGGTTTCGTCTCCAGCGCCACCTCGGCGGCGCGCGCTACCGAACTGGCCCGCGGCGTGAAGGGTGTGGCCTCGGTGCGTAACGACCTGCGGCTCAAGCAGTAAGCCCCGGGAACTTGCGGGAGCGCGGCCGGTCTTTTGACCGGCTTGCGCTTGTCCGCTTCCAGAGCGGCTCCGGCCCGATCCGGAGCGCTCCGGAAGAAGACAGCGAGAAGGCAGTAAGGTATAGTTGGAGGCCATTGCGCCAAGGCATTTCAAGGAGTTCCGCCGGATATCCAGGGCGGAACGGAGGCAAGAAGGGCGAGGCACACAGGCGGTACGGACAGCATTGCCGGAATCCCGCCGCATGCAGCGCGACGAATGCCGCGGCATCATTTTCACCGCTCAAAATACTATGACAAAAATACTTGTAGTCGATGACCATGCGGTCGTGCGGGCAGGCGTGCACCACTTCATTTCAGAAATCCCGTCGATGGAAATCGGCGGCGAAGCAAGCACCGCCGAAGAGGCGATCCGCCTGGTGCGGACCCAAGACTGGGACATCGTGCTGCTCGACATCGCCATGCCCGACAAGAGCGGCGTGGAGGTATTGAAGCAGATCAAGCGCGAGAAGCCCGACCTGCCGGTGCTCATGCTGTCGATGCATCCGGAGAGCCGCTATGCGGTGCAGGTGCTGCGCAGCGGCGCCAGCGGTTACGTGCAGAAGGAGGCGCTGGCCACCGAACTGGTGAACGCGATCAACACCATCCTGCGCGGGCACAAGTACATCAGCTACGGCGTGGCCGAGCTGCTGACCAGCGAACCGGTCGACTCGGAAAAGCCGCTGCACGAGACGCTGTCGCAGCGCGAGTACGAGATCTTCTACAAGCTGGGGCAGGGGCAGGGCGTGACGCAGATCGCCGACGAACTGTGCCTGTCGGTGAAGACCGTCAGCACCTATCGCTCGCGCGTGCTGCAGAAGATGAGTATGACCAACAACGCGGACATCATTTATTACGCAATCAAGAACAACCTGATCGACTGACGCCTTCCAAGGAAGGGGCGCACTCAAGGTGCCGCCGTCGGCAATCGGCGACAGGCAAGGAAAGCACGACGGATCATGGACGACAAACTCAACACATGGGCGGCCCGCGAGAGCGGCAACGCGCCTCTGCGTATCTTCCTGGTGGAAGACTCGGAGGACGTGCGTGAGCTCATCGTGGAGAGCCTGTCGGAGATCGCGGGCGTGAAGCTGGCGGGCTATTGCGAGACCGAGGTCGAGGCGCTGAAGCACCTCCAGCAGCACAGCTACGATGTGCTGATCCTGGACATCCAGCTGAGGCAAGGTAACGGCATGAGTCTGCTGCAGTCGTTGGCGCGCTCCAACACGCGCCGCCAGAGCGAGGTCAAGATCGTGTTCAGCAACCACGCCAGTCCCACTTATCGCCGGGTAGGCCAGCAATGCGGCGTGCAGCACTTCTTCGACAAGTCTTCCGAGCTGCCGCTGCTGTGCGACCTGCTGGAGAAGCTGGCGCGCCAGAAGATGGGCTTGGCGGGCTACATTCCCTCGTCGTCCGATCCGGCGCCGGCCGGTGGAGCCTGAGCCGGGTTTTGCTGCATAATTTTGCGCAGCGGGCTATCGCGTTGCCGGGGCAGGTCGGCGCAGCGGCGATAGCGGCAAACAAAGAACAGTTCTAAAAGCAGGGGATCCCCGACGATGCAAAACAAAAACGGCGGCGCCCGTCCGCCCTCGGCCGACATGCAGGGCAACGCATCGGCCGAGTATTTCGCGGCTTCCCATTCCCACTACAGCAGCATGATCACGCTGGCCATGGGCCTGGCCATGGCGGTCATCCTGTTTGGCGTGGTGGTCGTGGTGGCCGGCTTCCTGCAAGAAGAATATCGCCACCTGTTGGCCGACCTGCTGGCCGTCGGCGAGGTGACCGCGGCCGGCTTCATCCTGGGCGCCTGCGCGCTCTACCTGCGTTGCGTCAACGTCTCGGTGCGCAGCGCCCGCATCGATGGACTGGTGAAGCTGCTGTCGGCGCTGCTGCTGGCGCTGGGCCTGGCCACGCTGGTGCATGGGGGCCTGTATGGCCTGGGCTGGCTGCCGGTGGACCAGGCGCATCCGATCTCGCCGCTGGTGATCCCGCCACTGCTGTCGATCGGCTTCGTGCTGATGGCGGCGATCCTGTTGCTGCACGACTGGCGCCTCCTGGGCGGCTACTATCCTTCCGAGTACCTGTCCTTCGCCCTGATCGGGTTGGCGGCGATCCCGCTGGTGGGTTATATCTACGGCGTGGCGCAGTTCACCTATCTCGACTTCTACCTGCCGGTACCCCTGCTCTCTGCGATGGTGTTCGCCCTGATGGGCGCGGCCCTGCTGATGGCGCGGCCGGGCCATCCGGTCATGGCGGTGATCATGCGCATGGCACCGGGCGGGCAGATGCTGCGCCGCCTGCTGCCGCAGACCCTGTTCCTGCTGCTGGCCTTCAGCCTGCTGCTGAACTGGGGCATGACCAATGGCTGGATCGTGCCGGAGCTGCTGCTGCCGACGCTGACGCTGATCAACGGCGTCATCATCCTCTTCATTTTCTGGGGTTCGGCCAGCCGGCTCGACAGTGAGTACGGCGAGCGCACCCGCAATGCGCAGAAGCTGGCCGAGACCAGCGCGTTGCTCAACGCCGTCAGCGAAAGCACCAGCGATCCCATCTTCGTCAAGAACCGCCAGGGCCTGATGATCTTCGCCAACCCGGCCACGCTGCACAAGCTGGGCAAGACCTGGGAAGAAACCATGTACCGCTCCAGCCGCGAGCTGTTCATGGTGGAAGAGGAGGCCGACCGGGTCGATCGCGACGACCGCCGCGTGATGGCGTCGGGCAAGCCCGAGAAGCTGGAGCAGACCATGCACCTGCCTGAAGGCGTGGTCACCTTCCAGACCGCCAAGGTGCCCTGGTTCGGCAAGGACGGCAGCGTGCAGGGGGTGATCGGCATCAGCACCGACATCACCGAGCGCAAGCAGGCCGAGGACGTGCTGCGCCAGCGCGAGAGCCAGCTGGAAAAGACCGTGGTGCAGCGTACCGCGCTGCTGCGCGAGCTGACCAACCACCTGGAGACCGTGCGCGAGGAAGAGAAGCGCGCCATCGCCCGCGAGTTGCACGACAACATGGGCGCTTCGCTGACCGCGCTGTCGATGCACCTGGAGGGCGTCTACCAGGTGCTGCCGCCGGACGAGAAGTGGACCGATCGCAAGGGGCGCATGCAAGGCCTGATGAAGTCGCTGGTGGCCACCACGCGGCGCATCCAGACCGAACTGCGGCCCAATACCCTGGACCTGTTCGGCCTGAAGGCGGCCATCTCCGAGCAACTGGACGAGCTGCATGAGCGCACCGGCGTCGCCTGTCACGCCAGCTTGCCGGACGAGGACGTGACGGTCGGCCACCAGATGGAGATCGCCATCTACCGCATGCTGCAGGAGATGCTCAACAACGTCACCAAGCATGCCAAGGCGTCGAAAGTGGATGTGATCCTGGACGTCGACGAGGACCACGTGGCGCTGACGGTGCGCGACGACGGCGTCGGCATTCCCGAGGAGCGGCGAGACAATCACAAGACCTATGGCCTGCGCGGGCTGCGCGAACGCGCCACCTATTTCGGCGGCAAGGTCGACATCCGTTCGACGCCGGGCAAGGGGGCGCTGATCACCATCAGCCTGCCGATCCAGCCCGACATGGCGGCCACCGAAGAGAGCTGAGCAAGGCCTGCCCGCGATGAAGAAAAGCCGCCCCCGGGCGGCTTTTTTCTTGCCGGCGGCGCGTCTGGGCGCATCTCGGCGAGCCGGGCCGGTGCCTTATTCCTGCACCTGTTTTCGTTTTCTCCTACGTCCGAAAGCGGGGCTTTCTTATGCCGCCCGCAGCGGCTCATCGCTACCATGAATTCATCGTCGCCACCTGCCTGAACCAAGGCGCGGCGATGCCGGCGCAAGGCTGATGCCAGTGCCGGTTCTCGTTTCAACCTTCAAGGAGCCATCATGAACAAGGACCAAGTCAAGGGTAGCGTGAAGCAAGCAGCCGGCAAGGTGCAACAAAAGACCGGTGAGATGACAGGCAACCAGAGCCAGCAGGTCAAGGGCGCAGCCAAGCAGGTTGAAGGCAACGTCCAGAAGAGCTACGGCGATGCCAAGGAATCGATGAAGCACTGAACGAGCGGGCTGCGGCGGCAAATTGCCGTCGCGGCCCTCGTTTAAGCGCGTGACGCCGCGCGCGTAGGAGAAATCCTACGCCAAAATCGGAATGAGCTGATTTTGTGGTGCAGCATTTTCCATCACCATGTGCCCATTGTGCGATAGAGCGGCGAAACGCCAAAGAGTTCTGCCTTAAGCACGCAATTTGCCTACGGCCGCCTCACTGGCCTTTTGGAGGGATCATGAAAAGAACACTAATTGGATTCTGCCTTCTGGCTGGCATGTCGGCTGCGGCTTCGCAGGCCGGCGCTCAAGATCTGGATGTTCCGGCCGAAGTCTCCGCTTCGCGCTGGTCCTCCTCGGTGATGGAGCGCCATATGCCGGTGGATCCGGTCCAGCTGCAAAAGCTGGGGCAAAAGAAATTCCGATACATGGATATGGGCCAGGCCAAGCGTTCCAAGTCGATCCGCAACGCGGTGATCGTGCGCGGCGCCGCCGGAGAGGGCGCCGCCAAGCCGGGCCGCAAGGATGAATCGCTGCAACCCCAGAACTATCGCGATCATGCCGAGCCGGGCCATCCCATCGTGATCATGCGGCCGATGACCTGAGGCCCGATCAACTTACTCCCACATTTCTCAATGAGGTGCAGTCATGAAAACAATTCAAAAACTCGCTGTCGCATCGGTTGCCGTGTTTGCCTTCTCGGCGATGAGCGGCTGCAGCAACATGTCCCAACGTGACAAAAATACTGCGGTGGGCGCAGGCGTCGGCGCGGTCGGCGGCGCGGTGCTGACCGGCGGCAGCGGACTGGGCACCGTCGGCGGCGCTGCCGTGGGCGGCGTGATCGGCAACCAGGTTGGACGCTGAGCCGCCCGACCGTCATCACGCTTCGGCGCTGCGGCGCCGACAATGAAAAAGCCGGCGCATGCCGGCTTTTTTGCGTGCATCGGGCCTGCCCTGGTCACGAGGCCGGGGCGTTGGCCTTGTAGTCGTTGTAGATGCGCTTGGCGCGCTCCATGTCGTCCTTCTTCGCGGCGGCCGCCGTGCCGCGGCAGGCCTTGAGCTCCTTGCCGCGCTTGCCCTTGCAGTCGAGCACCGCCTCGCCGTAGGCCGCATTGGCCTCCTTGGTGAGGTTCTGGTAGCGCGCCTTGGGTGTATCGTCGGGGGTGTACCAGCGCGCCGGATCGGCGGCGGAAACATCTTCCTCGGCCGCATGGGCGGCGCCGCACAACGCGGCCAGGGCGAGGAGGGAAACTGCGAGGATGTTGTTCTTCATGGTTGGACCTCTTCTTGGAAATTGGCAAACGCGCCGGCGGCGGCCGTAGTCCGGCGGCCGGGCGCAAAAGAACGCGGCGCGGCCGGTGACAGGGCACCGACCGCGCCGCGCTCCCATCCGCAGGAGGGATGGTATCAGGCTTGGGCTGTGGAAATGAAATTGCCGGGCGTTATATCTTGCCCAGCAACAGCAGGATCAGCAGGATGATCACTACAGTGCCGGCGATCCCGCTTGGGCCATAGCCCCAACCGCGGCTGTGCGGCCAGGCCGGGATCACGCCCAGCAGGATCAAAATCAGGATGATGAGCAGAATGGTGCCGAGTGTCATGGTCGTTCTCCTTTGTTATTGGTGACGGGAAATCGTGGTGTTATCAGAAACGCATTTTCACGTACGCCGACGGCCCGGTCAGCTTGACGTCGACGGCGGCCTGCGAGTTGCCGCCGTCGCGATCAATGTGGATGCGGGTGATGCCGTAGTCGGCGCCGACGCCGAGGTTCTTCAGCGGATACCACTCCACGCCCAGCGCCGCGCCGTAGATATGGCCGGTGACCGTGCCCCAGTTCTTCTTCACGCCCGAGGCTTCGGCGTAGATGCGCAGGTCGCGGCTGAAGGCGTGCTTCCAGCCCAGTTCCAGCAGGGGCGCAAAGGTCTTCTCGGTCTGGTTTTCGCTCAGCGAGCCGGTGGTGCCGTTGAACACGCCGCTGGCCTGCAGGTCGTAGTGCGCGCGATAGTAGCCGGCGCCCACGCCGATGCCGAAGACATCGTTGCCGTGCCCCAGCCACCATTTGTAGGCCAGCGAGGCAAAGTCGACCTCGATGTTGGCGTTGGCGGCGCCGGACAGGATCGCCGGCGTGCCGCCGACGTTGAACGAGCGCGTGGTGGAGTAGTTGTAGTCGTTGCGGTAGCGGAAGTAATCGAACGAGAGGCCCTGGCTGTCGCCTAGCAGCAACTCGGCGCGCACGCGCGGCAGGGTGGTGCGGTTGCGGTCGATGTCGCCGCTTTCGGCCGAGCCGTAGCGCGTATTGCCTTTGATGTTGAAGGTCGGGTCGACGTAGTAGCCGCCCACCGAGAGGCTGAAGCGGTCAAGCGCCGGTGAGGGATCGGCGTGTGCTCCCTGGACGAACAGGCCGAGCGCGGCGGCGCCGGAAAGCAGGCTCACGGCGCGCAGGCGCTTACGGGTGTGCGAGCGGGGTGCGGGAGCAGGGGCGGGGGGCAGCAGGTCGGTATTCATGTCGAGCGGTCTCCGTAGTGCGAGGGTGTTGTAATGCCGGAGCGTGGAACTCCGGTCGGCCGTGCAAGCTGATGCATCATAGGACGTGCATTCTTGCCGGCGCGATCAGCGTGGATCCCGATTTCCTGTAGGAAAAGGCGAGCTGCGGCGTGGGCGAAGAGGAAGATGAGCCATGGCGCAATGGTGCGGAATTTGCTTGAAACTCCTGATGGCGGGCTGCCGTGTTTTTGCGGTCATGCATGTTTTTTGAGCGGCAATGGGTTACTATTCCGGCCGTCATTCGCATGCTGCCTTGCAGCGCAACCGTTGGAACGGATCAGCGGACTTGATTTGTTGAGTTGTCACCAAAGCCGATAGCCAGTTCGTCCTTCAATGAAGCCAGATAGCTCATCGACGCCGCCCAGCGGCCGCCCCTTGCGCATCGTCATCGTCAATTCCGTGCCGCACCTGGAAGAAGACCATGACGAGGCCGCGCATGCGCAGGCCGAACAGCGCGCCGAGGCGCTGCGCACCGGGCTGATGGACGCCGGCTACAACATCGTCGCCGCGCTGCCGGCCGATCTCTCGCTGCCGGACCGCATCGCCAGCCTGCAGCCGGACATGATCATCATCGAAGCCGAGTCCGACGCCCGCGACGTGCTGGAGCACATCGTCATCGCTACCCGCGATGAACGCCGCCCCATCGTCATGTTTACCGAGGACGACGACACCGGCAGCATGGACGCCGCCATGGCCGCGGGTGTGACCGCCTACATCGTGGCCGGCCTGCATTCGGAGCGCATCAAGCCGGTGCTGGACGTGGCGCTGGCGCGTTTCCGCCAGGAACAGAAACTGCTGGCCGAGCTCTCCGATACCCGCAACAAGCTGGCCGAGCGCAAGCTGGTCGAGCGCGCCAAGGGCGTGCTGATGGCGCGCAAGGGCTTGTCCGAGGAGCAGGCCTACCAGAAGCTGCGCAGCATGGCCATGAACCGCAACCTCAAGCTCTCGGAAGTGGCCCAGCGCCTGCTGGACGCCGAGGATCTGCTGGGTTGAACAGCCCGGCCCGGCCTTGCCGGCCGCTCCCTTCCATTCTTTTCGTTCCGCCAACTTGGTGCAAAGCACAAAACGGGTGCGGCCCCGCGCCCGTTTTGATCGCGCTGCAGCCGCGCCTGGCAGGCCCGCTGCGGCCCTGCCAGGCGCTCGCCGACGTGCCTTCTTCATAGGCAAAGCGAGGCCCGCGCGTATCTTTTTGCGACGCTTGGCACAGTCTTTGCTGATTCCCCCTGCATAGCGCAACGAGTGCGCACCAGACGCGGCCAACGGCGGTCGCGTCGACCAAGACAAAGGCGTCTTCCGGCATGGAGCGATCCATGCCGGATACGCCTTTTTTGTTTTGCAGCTATGGGTCGGTTCAGATCAATTCGCAACGGGGAAAATGCTATGGACTTCAAAGGGCAGGCGGACAAGGCGGCAGACGTGGCAAGTGGGGCCGAGCCGGTGAACGGCACGCGCCGCAAGATCATTCAGACCGCGGGCATCGCGGCGGGAGCGAGCATGATGGGATTAGCCACCGGTGGCGCATGGGCGGCCGGTTCCGACAAACCGGAGAAGGAAGAGGTCAAGATCGGCTTCATCCCGCTGACCGACTGCGCATCGGTGGTGATGGCCTCGGTGCTGGGTTTCGACAAGAAATACGGCATCAAGATCGTGCCCAGCAAGGAGGCCTCCTGGGCCGGCGTGCGCGACAAGCTGACCAACGGCGAACTGGACGCCGCCCACGTGCTGTACGGCCTGATCTACGGCGTGCAGCTGGGCATCGGCGGGCAGAAGAAGGACATGGCGGTGCTGATGGGCCTGAACCACAACGGCCAGGCCATCACCCTGTCCAAGAAGCTGGCCGACAAGGGCGCCGTGGACGGCGCCTCGCTGGCCAGGCTGATGCAGACCGACAAGCGCGAATACACCTTTGCCCAGACCTTCCCCACCGGCACCCACGCCATGTGGCTGTACTACTGGCTGGCCGCCAACGGCATCAACCCGATGAAGGACGCCAAGGTGATCACCGTGCCGCCGCCGCAGATGGTGGCCAACATGCGGGTCGGCAACATGGACGGCTTCTGCGTGGGCGAGCCCTGGGGCCACCGCGCCATCGTCGACGGCGTGGGCATCACCGCCACCACCACCCAGGACATCTGGAAGGATCACCCGGAGAAGGTGCTGGGCTCCTCGCTGGAGTTCGTCAAGAAATACCCCAACACCTGCCGCGCGATGATGGCCGCCATCCTCGACGCCAGCAAGTGGATCGACGCCTCGCTGGCCAACAAGAACAAGATGGCCGAGGTGATCGCCGACAAGTCCTACGTCAACACCAGCAAGGACGTGATCGACCAGCGCATCATGGGCCGCTACCAGAACGGCTTGGGCAAGACCTGGGACGACCCCAACTACATGAAGTTCTACGAGGACGGCCAGGTCAACTTCCCGTTCCTCTCCGACGGCATGTGGTTCATGACGCAGCACCGCCGCTGGGGCCTGTTGAAGAGCGACCCGGACTACCTGGCCGTGGCCAGGTCGGTCAACCAGATCGACCTGTACAAGGACGCTGCGGCGATGACCAAGACGCCGCTGCCCAAGGACGTCATGCGCAGCTCCAAGTTCATGGACGGCGTCGTGTGGGACGGCAAGAATCCCGCCGCCTACGCGCAGTCCTTCAAGATCAAAGTCTGAGGAAGGGGAAACCGATGAGCGCAGCCGTGGAGAGCATCATGAGCGATAACGCCAAGCCGGCCGGCGCCGCCGCGCGCGCGCCGGCGGCCAACGAGGCGCAGGCCGCGCCGGCAGCCGCGACGATGCGCAAGGCGAGGAGCAAGCCGCTGGGCGGCAACGCCTTCATGCGCATCGTGCCGCCGCTGTTGGGCATGGCGGTGCTGGTGCTGGTATGGCAGATCATCGCCATCAAGAACAGCAGCTTCCCTACGCCGCTGGTGACGCTGAAGGAGGCGATGAGCATGTTCGCCGATCCCTTCTACCGCAACAGCCCCAACGACCAGGGTATAGGCTGGAACATCCTGGCCTCGCTGCAGCGCGTGGGCGTGGGCTTCGGCCTGGCGGCGCTGGTGGGCATCCCGCTGGGATTTGCCATCGGCCGGGTGGAATTCCTCTCGCGCATGTTCAGCCCCATCATCAGCCTGTTGCGCCCGGTCTCGCCGCTGGCCTGGTTGCCGATCGGCCTCCTGGTGTTCAAGTCGGCCAACCCGGCGGCGATCTGGTCGATCTTCATCTGCTCGATCTGGCCGATGATCATCAACACCGCCGTGGGCGTGCAGCGCGTGCCGCAGGACTACATGAACGTGGCGCGCGTGCTGAACCTGTCGGAATGGAAGATCCTGACCAAGATCCTGTTTCCCTCGGTGCTGCCCTACATGCTGACCGGCGTGCGGCTGTCCATCGGTACCGCCTGGCTGGTGATCGTGGCGGCCGAAATGCTGACCGGCGGCGTGGGCATCGGCTTCTGGGTATGGGACGAGTGGAACAACCTGAACGTGCCGCACATCATCATCGCCATCGTCGTCATCGGGGTGGTGGGGCTGATCCTGGAACAGGCGCTGGTGGCCCTGGCCAAGGCCTTCACGTACGAGCAAGTGAACAACTGAGCGCGGGGACATCATGGAAAACATCAACGGCAAGTTCATCGACATCCACGGTGTGGAGATGGTGTTCAACACCAGGAAGGGCAGCTTCCACGCGCTGCGCGAGATCGACCTGACGGTGGCCAAGGGCGAGTTCGTCTCGCTGATCGGCCACTCCGGCTGCGGCAAGTCGACCCTGCTGAACCTGATCGCGGGGCTGACGCGGCCCAGCGCCGGCGTGCTCCTGTGCGCCAATCGCGAGATCGGCGGGCCCTCGCCGGAACGCGCGGTGGTGTTCCAGAACCATTCGCTGCTGCCCTGGCTGACCTGCTACGAGAACATCTACCTGGGCGTGGAACGCGTGTTCGGCGCCAGCGAGGACCGCACCCGGCTGCGCGACCGCACGCGCGCCGCGCTGGCGCTGGTGGGCTTGTCGGCGGCGGAGAACAAGCGCCCCAACGAGATCTCCGGCGGCATGAAGCAGCGCGTGGGTATCGCCCGCGCGCTGGCGATGGAACCCAAGGTCTTGCTGATGGATGAGCCCTTCGGCGCGCTCGATGCGCTGACCCGCGCCCACCTGCAGGACGAGCTGCTCAAGATCGTGGCCAAGACCGAATCGACGGTGGTGATGGTGACCCACGACGTCGACGAGGCGGTGCTGCTGTCGGACCGCATCGTGATGATGACCAACGGCCCGGCCGCGACCATCGGCGAGATCCTCGAGGTGAAGCTGGCGCGCCCGCGCGACCGCGTCGCGTTGGCGCAGGACGCGCAGTACTCGGCCTATCGCACCGAGGTGCTGGAGTTCCTGTACCGCAAGCAGGCGCATCCGGCGCGCGAGGCTGCTTGAGCCATCGCGCCGCGCAGAACCATCAGCCAGCATCGCCAGGAGGACAATCCATGAGCAACGCCGTCGCCGTGCAGGAAACGCGGCAGCTGCATCCCCATCCGGCCGCCGTCAACGATGCCCGCGCCGCCTCGTCGGCCACCGCCGATACGACCGTCGACCAGACCGGCGAGCAGGACATCGTACCGCTCTCGGGCGAGGTGTTCGGCGCGCTGATCAACCTCTCGGGCCGGCGCCGCTTCACCTCGCAGCGCCTGGTGCTGTATGCGGTGCTGGGGTCGCAGGGGCACCCGGGCGCGACTGCCGTCGCGCGCGAGGCGCTGGCGCTGTTTCGCGGCGCCCACACGTCCTTGCTCAAGCGTTCCGGTGAGCTGCCCGGGGTGTTCTGCCCCGAGCTGGAAGAGATCTACTTCGGCGCCCCCGGCGGCGACGCGCGCATCACCGGCTTCGCCGAGCTGGCCGGGCGCGCGCTCAATGCCATCGACGACAAGCTCAAGTCGGCGCCGGAGCTGCTGGCGCAGCTGGTGAAGGAGACCACGCCGCTGTTGGCGGTGCTCAACCAGATCACCGGCGTCTACGAGGAGCAGTCGAAGAAGCATGCGCGCCTGATGCGCAACCAGCTGCGCGGCATCATGACCGACATCGAGACCATCGCCCGCGAGGCCAAGATGGTGGCCTTCAACGCCCGCATCGTGGCGGCCCGTTCGGGCCAGGCCGGCAAGGAGTTCTCGGTAGTGGCCGGGGTGCTCTCCAGCATCACCGGCGAGATCGACGAGCTGGTAAAAGCGGCCCTGAGCGGCGCGGCAGCCTGAGCCTGCCGCCCAGAAAAAACGCCGCCGGGCGCAGGCCGGGCGGCGTTTTTTTTACAGCTCGCGCGCGCTCAGTTCGCACCCTTGTACGCCGCCCACGCCACCAGCAGCCAGGCCGCCAGGAAGGCCACGCCGCCGATCGGCGTGATCGCGCCCAGGATGCGGGTGCCGGTCAGCGCCAGCAGGTACAGGCTGCCGCTGAAGACGACGATGCCGGCCAGCATCAGGTTACCGGCCCAGTTGAGGGCGGCGCCGCCGAACTTGGGAGCGAGCAGGGCCACGGCGATCATGCCCAGCGCGTGCATGACCTGGTAGGTGACGGCGGTATGCCAGATGGCCAGCATCTCGTCGGAGATGATCTTCTTCAAGCCATGCGCGCCGAAAGCGCCGCAGCACACGGCGATGAACATGTTGAGGGCGCCGGCGATGACCAGGCTGCGTGCGTTCATGAAACTATCCTTCTGTGTCGTTGCCCTGCTCCGGCAGGGCGGTTGGTCGGGGACGCTGGCGGCGGCTTAGTCCAGGGGATCGAATTGTTCGGTCGGCAGCGCTTCGTAGGCGTCGGCCTTGATCGACGCATCGTTGCTGCAGCCGCGCGTGCTCGGCTTGGCGCCCTTGGGGCCTCGCACCACGATGCCGGCGGAGAACTGCGGATCGTTGGTCGGCCCCTTGAAGTTGGTGCGCACGGTGCGGTCGAACAGGATGTAGTCGTAGCCGCCGTTGGAGAAGCGGATGTGGGCCTCGCCGCCGCCGGAGTACATGGTGGAGCTGAACAGGAATTTCCCGGCCGCCGGCTGCGGCGTGTCGGGATATTGCAGCTCGGTCTTGCCGGGCGCGCCGAAACGGTATTGCAGCGTGCCGCCCTTGGCCGAGAAATCGGCCGAGGCGCACAGCGAGGCGGTCTTTTTGGCCCTGGTCGCGCAGGAGAATATTTCCTTCTCGCCGGGCAGGCACATGGTCGGCACGGGCGGCGCGGCATGGGCGGCATGGGCCTGGAGCAAGGCGACGAGGGCAAGCAAGGCGGCGCGGGGCAGGGCGGTTTTCATGACGGGATCGGTGCGCGGTATCGGAGGATCAGTAGCCAATGCGCTGGCCCCCGCCCAGCCGGTATTCGTGGCTGAGCACGAATTGCGAGGTCGCGATCAGGCCCGACAGGCCCAGGATCAGCTGCGTGAGCGTGTCGAAGGGCAGCACCCAATAGCTGCCGGCAGGCGGCGGCACGCCGGTGGCCGCGTTCACCACCGGATTGACCCAGGAAGCCTCCTCGGTCACGTCCAGCAGGATCTGTCCTTCGGCGGTGGTATGCAGGTAGATTTCCCCGCCCAGCTCCAGCGCGAAGCAGATGCCCTGGCCGGCGTTCACCGCGTTGAGCTTGTGGCGCCAGACCACGGCCTGCAGCTCGCGGTTGTAGGTCTCGATCCAGGTCTCGACCTCATGCACGTTCTGCAGCACGATCCATGGACGCGGCGCGGGGATGGTGTCCGGGCCGGCGACGGCGTCATCGGGGAAGAGGTGCTCGGGTGGCTGGTCGGACATGGAGATGAGTTTGCGTGGAAGAACCGGCGTCGGATAGCCGATGCCGGGATAGAAAAACTGCGAACCAAAAGCGGAAGTATATCGGATAGCCCGGCCCAACCGGAGGGTGCGCGGCGTGTTTGGGGCATCGGGGGAGGAGGGCGGCGCAGGGCCGGCCGCAGGTGCCGCAGGTGCTCTTCTTGCAGCGGCCTGTGTTTCGCGCGGAAAACAAAAAGGGCCCCAGCGAACTGGGGCCCTTCTTTTTACTGCTGAATTTCTGGTAGGCCGTGCGGGACTCGAACCTGCGACCAACGGATTAAAAGTCCGCTGCTCTACCAACTGAGCTAACGACCCGAAAGACCGCCATTATAGGCAAACTTCATCGGCACTGTCAAACGCTGCCGTAAAACACTATACAACAACGGCGCCGTCTCCCGCCTGCCCGGTCACTTCAGCGAGGACAGGCGTTCCTTGCCGGTTTGCGCCGCCGGGCTGTTGGGGAACTTGGCGATCAGCTGTTCCAGCGTCTTCTTGGCGGCGGCTTTGTCCTTCAGTTCCGCCTGCGAGCTGGCGATGTTCAACATCGCGTCGGCCACCTTGGGATTGTCCGGGTAGTTCTTCACGACGTTCTGCTGGGCCGCGATGGCGCCCTTGTAGTCGCGCTGGGCGTACAGGGAGTTGCCTTGCCAGTATTGCGCCGAGGCGGCGTAACCCGATTGCGGATAACGCTTGATGAAATCGCCGAAGGCATTGCCGGCGCCCTTG
Organism: Herbaspirillum sp. WKF16; assembly: GCF_028993615.1. NCBI lineage: Bacteria > Pseudomonadati > Pseudomonadota > Betaproteobacteria > Burkholderiales > Oxalobacteraceae > Herbaspirillum > Herbaspirillum sp. WKF16. The sequence continues at coordinate 1,123,198 of NZ_CP118632.1, forward strand.
TAGTCGCCGCCCTTGAACTGCGACAGCGCGGCGTCATAGGCCTGCTGCTCGGGGATGCCGACGGCCACCGTCTGGCCGTCGACGTTGACCTGTTGCGGCTCCAGCTTGCGCAGGCGCGCGTCGAGGTCGACGTAAAAATCTTTTTGCCGCTGCTGGGCGTTGGTGATTTCGTTGGTCAGCACTTCGATCTGGCCGCGCAGGGCCGCGATCTGCGATTGCAGGTTGTCGCTGCGGTCGGAAAGTGTGAGCACGCTGTTCTTGTCGGCTTTGTTGGCGACATCGCGTTGCAGCGCTTCGATCTTGGAGCGGATGTCCATGATCGCCTTGCGCGCTTCGTCGTCGTCAAACAGGCCGGCGTGGGCTACGAGCGGTAAATAAGCCGTGGCGGCCAGCAAGGCCGCCACGGTTACCGATTTCAGTGTGAAAGCGGTACGCATGGCCATCACTGATAAGCGATGTCGGCGCGACGGTTTTCAGCGTAGGAAGACTCGTCCTGGCCCAGGGCCTTGGGCTTTTCCTTGCCGAAGGACACGGCTTCGACTTGCGACTCCGACACGCCCAGCAGCACCAGCGCCTTGCGGACGGCTTCTGCGCGCTTCTGGCCCAGGGCCAGGTTGTATTCGGCGCCGCCGCGATCATCGGTGTTGCCCTGGATGATCACCTTGCGGTCCTTGTGCGCGACCAGGTACTTGGCGTGGTTTTCAACCACGGCGCGGTATTCGCCCTTGACGGCGAAGCTGTCGTAGTCGAAGTACACGCTGCGCTTGGCCAGAACGCCTTGCGGGTCGTTCAGCGGGTCGGCGGAGCCGGCGTTGACGGTGCCCACGGCGCGGGTGTCGGCGCCGGCGCCGGAGCCTGCACGGTTTTCAACGGGGGCGTTCTTGTCGTCCAGTTTGGTGGACGAGCAAGCGGCCAGCAGGACAGCGCTGGAGACGATGAGGGCGAAGGTGCTGATGGTGCGCATGTTGGATTACTCCTTGTCGTGATGAATGTGAATATTGGATTTGTTTATTTCATGAACGGACCCCAGGTCGGTTCCCTGATATCACCGGCCTGCGTCGTGAGACGCTGTTTGACTCGGCCGTCGACGGAAACGACGGCCAGGGATCCGCGACGACCAGATTCCGTCGCGTACATGATGTATTTGCCGTTGGGGGCAAAACTGGGCGATTGGTCGCGGCTGCCGTCCGAGAGGCGCTGTTCCTGGCCGTTGGTCAGGTCCAGCGCGTACAGTTGGAACTGGCCGTCGCGACGCGAGATGAATGCCAGCGTCTTGCCGTCGGGCGAGACGCGCGGGCTGATGTTGTAGCTGCCGTTGAAGGTGACGCGCTGGGCGCTGCCGCCGTCCACGCCGACCTTGTACACCTGCGGGCCGCCGCTGCGGTCGCTGGTGAAGTAGATGCTGCCGCCGTCGGGCGAGAACTGCGGTTCGGTGTCGATGCCGGAGGTGTTGGTCAGGCGGCGCAGGCCGGAACCGTCGGCGTTGATCACGTAGACCTGCGTCAGGCCGTCGCGGGTCAGGGCCACGGCCAGGCGCGAGCCGTCGGGGGACCAGGCGGGCGCCGAGTTGCTGCCCTTGAAGTTGGCCACCACCGAGCGCTGGCGGGTCACCAGGTTCTGGATGTAGACCACCGGCTTCTTCAACTCGAAGGAGACGTAGGCGACCTTGGTGCCGTCGGGCGACCAGGACGGCGAGATGATGGGCTCGTTGGAGCGCAACGCGACCTGGGTGCCTTCGCCGTCGGCGTCGGCCACTTCCAGGCGGTACTCGCTGCCGGACTTGGTCACGTAGGAAATGCGGGTCGAGAAGATGCCGGGGATGCCGGTCAGCTTCTGGTAGATGTCGTCGGCGATCTTGTGCGCGGTCAGGCGCAGCAGCTGTTGCTGGCTGCCGAAGGACAGCGCCGAGAGCTGGCTCGACTGCACCGTGTCGAACAGGCGATAGCGCACGTCGAAGCGGCCGTCGGCCAGGCGCTGCACGCTGCCCACCGCCAGCGCGTTGGCGCCGCGCTTCTGCCAGTCGGCATAGTTGACGGCGGAGGAGTCCGACAGCGCGTCGCTGTTGTCGATCAGCTTGAACACGCCGCTGCGGGCCAGGTCGGCCTTGACCACGGAGGTGATCTGCTGCGGCGCGCTTTCTTCGCCCGGGAAGGCGGCGATGGCGATCGGGATCTGGGTCGCGCCCACGCCGGAGATCTCGAAGCGGATCTGGGCCTGCGAGGCCGGGGCGAAGGACAGGCCTGCCACGGCGACGGCCGCGCTTGCGATGCTGGTCAGGTAACGGGCTTTTATCATCGTTTACTGATCTTTCGGTTTATGGGTGAAGGTGAAGCTGGACGGCACCTTGCCATCCTTGTCGGCCGGATACGGCTGCGACTTCATGATCGCCTGGCGCACGGCGTCGTCGAAGCCCGGCACGCCGGACGGTTTGTTGTTGATCACGCTGCGCACCGTGCCGTCCGGAAGCAGTTGGACAGTGTACTCCACGGCGGGGTTTCCGCTCAGGTCGGCCGGCACGTCGAAGATCGTGTTGGAGCGGATCTTGGCGCGCAGCTTGTTGGCGTAATCAGGGCTGCCCTTGGGGCCTTGCGACTTCTCGGCCGTGCCGTTGCCGCCGGTGGTGCTGGTGGCCTGGCCCATCATGCGCTTCAGGTCTTCCTGGCGACGCGCTTCCGACGCCTTGGCGTCGGCCGCGGCTTGCTGCTGCTTCTTCTTGTCGGCGGCTTGCTTCTCGGCATCAGCCTTCTTCTTCGCGTCTTCTTCCTTCTGCTTTTCTTCCTTCAGCTTCTTCTGCTTGTCGGCTTCGATCTTTTCTTTCTTCTCGCGTTCCTGCTTGTCCTTCTCGGCCTGTTCCTTCTTCTCGCGCTCGGCCTTTTCCTTCTCGGCCTTCAGTTGCTCTGCCTTGGCCTGTTCTTCCTTGCGCTTCTTTTCCTTTTCCAGGTTGATGTCGGGCTTCTCGACCTTGGGTTGCTCGATCACCTTGGGCGGCTCAGGCTTGGGTTCGGGCTGGGGAATCGGTTCGGGTTTGGGCGGCTCGGGCTGCGGCTGCGGCTCCGGCGGCGTGGGCAGCGGGGCGGCTTCCTTGTATTGCGGATCCCAGATCTCGGCCTCGACCGTCAGCGGCGTCTCGTTCTGCCAGCGGATGCCGACCCAGAAGAACATGAACAGCGCCACGTGCATCACCAGCGCCAGCGCGATCGCGCGCCAGCGGCCGGGAGGCTTGGGGATGTTGTAGGGGGAATTCTCGCTCATATCACTTGGTAGCAAGGCCGACGCGCACGATCCCCTGTTTCTTGGCTTCCGAAATCACCTGCACCACTTCGTCGTACTTGATTTCCTTGTCGGCCGAGATCATCACGGCCAGGTCCGGGTTGTCGGCATGCAGCTGTTGCAGGCGCTCGGCCAGGTCGACCTTGCCGCTCACGGTCTCGGCCTTCTTGCCGCCGCTCTTGGGGCCGTTGATGCGGATCGTGGCCTGGGTGTTGGGCTTGAGCGCGATCTCGATGTAGTCCGACGGCGGCGCCGTGGACTTGCCTGCGGTGGGCAGGTTGATCACGCTCGGGTTGGTGATCGGCGTGGCGACCATGAAGATGATCAGCAACACCAGCATCACGTCGATGTACGGCACGACGTTGATCTCGGATTTGAACTTGCGGGGACGGCCCCCGCGCATCGATGAGCCGGCCATTTCAGCGCGCCTGACGTTGCAGGATGTTGGAGAATTCTTCGATGAAGCTTTCGAAGCGGATCGCCAGGCGGTCGATGTCGTGCGAATAGCGGTTGTAGGCGACGACCGCGGGGATCGCCGCGAACAGGCCGATGGCGGTGGCGATCAGCGCTTCGGCGATGCCGGGGGCGACCGCGGCCAGCGTGGCCTGCTGCACGTTGGCCAGGCCGCGGAAGGCGTTCATGATGCCCCACACGGTGCCGAACAGGCCGACGTAAGGCGAGACCGAGCCGACCGAGGCCAGGAAGGCCAGGTGCGATTCCAGCGCATCCATCTCGCGCTGGTAGGCCGCGCGCATGGCGCGGCGCGCGCCGTCGAGCAGGGGCGCCGAGTCGACCGCGCCGCCGCGGGCGGCGACCGAGGCCTTGGCCTTGTTGAATTCGCCCATGCCGGCCTGGAAGATGCGCTCCAGCGCGCCGCCGCCGCTGCCGGCCTTGCGGCGGTTGGACAGGGCGTCCTGGTACAGGGCCGAGAGGTTGCCGCCGGACCAGAACACGCGTTCGAACTCTTCGGTCTGCACGCGCGCCGAGCGGATGGTGAACATCTTGCGGAAAATGTAGGTCCAGCTGATGATCGATGCAGACAGCAGCAGCAGCATCACCAGTTGCACCAGGACGGACGCGTTGGCGATCAGCGAAATGAAGGACAGGTCTTGTGTGACGTTCATGGGGAATGTGGCGGCTAGAGTGCGGCGAATGGGTTGAGGTTCAGCGGTTCAATGGTTCGGATCGGTGGCAAGCGATCCGGAAAGCGGCCATGCAGGCGCCAGCCTGCCGGCATCATGCATAGTCCTTAAGGGCGCAGGCCCTGTCGCGGTTGACATCATGCGGCGGCCTTGATGCGCGAAAGCAATTCGGCGGGAATCGGTTGCGGCCGGAAGCTGGTGGCGTCGACGCAAACCACGGTGATGCTGCCGCGGGCCAGCAGCGTTGCTGCCTGGCCGTCTCCGGCGGCGCCGTTCCCCGACGGCAGGCGCCAGGCCTCCTGGATGAACTCGATGGAGGCGTTTCGCAGCTTTTCGACCACGACGGTCAAGGTGAGTTCATCGTCCAGGCGGGCAGGCGAGAGGTAGTCGACGCTGGTGTTCCTGACCACGAAGAGGGTGCCGGTGATCTCGGTCAGGCGCTGTTGCTGGAAGCCGAAGGAGCGCAGCCATTCGGTGCGGGCGCGCTCGAAGAACTTCAGGTAATTGGCGTAGAAGACCACGCCACCGGTGTCTGTATCTTCGTAATAGACCCGGATCTTCCAGTCGAACGGACTACTGGCGGCACTCATATGCTTCTTGTTATGGGAAATCGACGCTTGTGGCGGCAAGGATGACAATGTTGCTCTATGGGAAAGGGCCGGTGAGGCCCGATGGGATGGCGTTCCTGCGGCGGCTCGGCACCATCTGCAAAAACGCCATTCTACCTCATCCGTTCACTGTTTGCGCTTGATGTTGAACGGCGAGAAGCCCTGGCAGGTCGGCATCAGCTCCATGTAGTTGATGTTGACGTGGGCCGGCATGGTGGCGACCCAGAAGGCGGCTTCGGCGATGTCCTCGGCGGTCAGCGGGGTGGTGCCCTCGTAGACCTTGGCGGCGGCGCCGTTGTCGCCCTTGAAGCGCACGTTGGAGAACTCGGTGCCGCCGCACAGGCCCGGCGCCAGGTTGGTGGCGCGCACGCCGGTGCCCACCAGGTCGGCGCGCAGGTTCAGCGTGAACTGGTCGACGAAGGCCTTGGTGGCGCCGTAGACGTTGCCGCCCGGGTAGGGATAGGCGCCGGCCACCGAGCCCAGGCTGATGATGGTGCCGCGGCCGCGCTTGACCATGTCGGGCAGCAGCGCGTGGGTGATGGTGACCAGGCCCTTGACGTTGGTGTCGATCATGGTTTCCCAGTCCGACAGCGCGACTTCATGGGCCGGGCCCAGGCCCAGCGCCAGCCCGGCATTGTTGATCAAGACGTCGACTTCCTTCCAGTCGCCCGCGAGGCTGGCCAGGCCGGCTTCGATCGACGGCTTGCTGGTCACGTCCAGCACCAGCGGCAGCACGCGCTCGGCGCCCAGTTCCTTGACCAGGTCGTCCAGGCGCTCCTTGCGGCGGCCGGCGGCGATGACCTTGTGGCCGTTCGTGGCGAATTTGCGCGCCATGGCGGCGCCGAAGCCCGCGGTTGCTCCTGTAATCAAAACGACCATTTGCTGTATCTCCTGTTGTGTGGCCCGGGTGTGCTTGCCGATCCGGAAAGAAAACGAAATTGTAGCCGAAACCCGCTTTTTACGAAGGCTGGCTCGCTTTCCCCCTTCTGTCCGGGGCTGTTGCGCGAAGGCCAAGCGTCTTGCCGAAATCTCCCCGTTTCACTACAATGCGCTCACCATTTCGTCTCACGTGACTGGCGAAACGCCGGATGTTCCATCCGGCCAAGATGGGGATCCATCGGGAAGCGTGAGATTTCATCAGCCGTGCGCCTGGGCAGCCGAATGGAAAGTACGACTGAGGCTGCCGCAATTCCCCCATACTTTTTTGGCCCTCATTCGATTTTTTGAAGTCGACGCGGTCGGCATTGCTTTGCCGTCGCCCGTTCTTCGGCCCAGCTCATCAATTTGGAGAAAACCATGTTTGACAAGAACCAGACCCTCGCCAAGGTCGACCCGGATCTGTGGTCCGCCATCCAGAAGGAAAACACCCGCCAGCAAGAGCATATCGAGCTGATCGCTTCCGAAAACTACACCTCGCCGGCGGTGATGGAAGCCCAGGGTTCGCAACTGACCAACAAGTACGCCGAAGGCTATCCGGGCAAGCGCTACTACGGCGGCTGCGAATACGTGGACGTCGCCGAGCAGCTGGCGATCGACCGCCTCAAGGCGCTGTTCGGCGCCGAGGCCGCCAACGTGCAGCCGAACTCCGGCTCCCAGGCCAACCAGGGCGTGTTCTTCGCCATGTTGAAGCCGGGCGACACCATCATGGGCATGTCGCTGGCCGAAGGCGGCCATCTGACCCACGGCATGGCGCTGAACATGTCGGGCAAGTGGTTCAACGTCGTGTCCTACGGCCTGAACGAGAAGGAAGAGATCGACTACGAAGCCATGGAGCGCCTGGCGCGCGAGAAGAAGCCCAAGCTGATCATCGCCGGCGCTTCGGCCTATTCGCTGCGCATCGACTTCGAGCGCTTCGCCAAGATCGCCAAGGAAGTGGGCGCCTACTTCATGGTCGACATGGCCCACTACGCAGGCCTGATCGCCGCCGGCGTGTATCCCAACCCGGTGCCGTTCGCCGATTTCGTCACCTCGACCACCCACAAGTCCCTGCGCGGCCCGCGCGGCGGCGTGATCCTGATGAAGGCCGAGCACGAGAAGGCGATCAACTCCGCGATCTTCCCCGGCATCCAGGGCGGCCCGCTGATGCACGTCGTCGCCGCCAAGGCGGTGGCGTTCAAGGAAGCCGCATCGCCGGAATTCAAGGCCTACCAGCAGCAAGTGGTGAAGAACGCCGACGTGCTGGCCAAGACCCTGATCCAGCGCGGCCTGCGCATCGTCTCCGGCGGCACCGAGTCGCACGTGATGCTGGTGGACCTGCGTCCGAAGAAGCTGACCGGCAAGGAAGCCGAGGCGATCCTGGGTTCGGCCCACATCACCTGCAACAAGAACGGCATCCCCAACGATCCGGAAAAGCCATTCGTGACTTCCGGCATCCGCCTGGGCAGCCCGGCCATGACCACCCGCGGCTTCAAGGAAGCCGAAGCGGAGAAGGTCGGCAACCTGATCGCCGACGTGCTGGACAACCCGCATGACGCGGCCACCATCGAGCGCGTGAAGGCCGAGGTCAAGAAGCTGACCGACGCTTTCCCGGTCTACGGCTGATGGCGTGACCTGCCGGCCGCGTGCGGCCGGCATCGCGGCAAAACGACGGCGCCCTGTGACGGGCGCCGTCGCGCATCCGCAGCACTTGCACTTTTGTCATACCCGTTGTGTCCGCGGCAGCATCCATGCGGTTCCACCCTCTTGTAACGACCAACGCTTATTGCCGCCATGAAGTGCCCATTCTGCAACCACGAAGAAACCCCGGTGCTGGATACGCGCGTGTCCGAGGACGGCAGCTCGATCCGCCGCCGCCGCCGCTGCGACAGTTGCGACAAGCGCTTCACCACCTACGAGCGCATCGAGCTGACCATGCCGGTGATCGTCAAGAAGAACGGCAGCCGCACCGAGTTCGATCCGGCCAAGCTGCGCGGCAGCCTGATGCTGGCGCTGCGCAAGCGCCCGGTGTCGGCCGAGGCGATCGACGTGGCCATCCAGAGCATCCAGGAAAAGCTGCTGCAAAGCGGCGCGCGAGAAGTGATGTCGGGCCAGATCGGCGAGTACGTGATGCGGGAGCTCAAGCGCCTGGACAAGATCGCCTATATTCGCTTCGCCTCGGTGTACAAGAGCTTCGAGGACGTCACCGAATTCCAGGACGCGATCGCCGAAGTGGGGCAGGAGCGCAAGGGCGCCAAGAAGCGCGAAAGCTGAGCGGGCGCGGGGACGGAGTGCGCCGTGAAGGGATGGCGCGGAAATAAAAAAAACGGCTGCGCATGCAGCCGTTTTTCATGAATCAAGTCCCGCCTGTGCCGCTGTGCCGGCATCCTGAACCTGACGGTTCAAGTTGGCTGCAGTAGTTCAATTTCGGGTTCATCGGACTAGCGACGCGCTCACCTATCGAACGATCCCACAACCTATGCTCGTAAATGGTTCAAGGAATATATGGCAATCGCGAACACGGCAGGAGATGAAAGTCTAACGCAATCGGCGATCCAGTCCAAGGCCTGCGTGTAAAAATATAAAGTGAATTTGTAACGAAACGGCCTTGCGCGCGGCGCGTTTTTTCTTTTCATTTTTTCATCCCCTTCATCATCCCTGCGCGACGGGACTCCGCAGCATGCCATCATCGGCAAACGGGTTGCGCATCTGGCAAGGTTTTCCGTGAGGAACGCCGCATCAGGGCCGGCGCCGCAATGAAAAACGGCCGTCGCATGACGGCCGTTTTTCATTCCTGGCAAGGGCGCACGCGGCGTATCGCGCAAGACGATCAGAACAGTTTTTCCTGGGGCGCCAGCGCCTGGTCCAGCACATCGTTGATGGCGGCGACCTGCTGTTTCCATTCGGCGATGGTGAGGCCGGCGAAGGGGCCGTCGGCCTGCTGCGCGCCGAGCAGTTCGGCGGCGATGCCCAGGGCCGCCATGACGGCGATGCGGTCGGTGCCCTTGATCTTGCCGGCGTCGCGGATGGTGCGCATCTTCTGGTCGAGGTAGGCGACCGCGTGATGCAGCGCCGCCTGTTCGCCTTCGCGGCAGGCCAGGGTATAGGGTTGGCCCATGATGGTGGCCTGGATCTGGATCACGCTGCTCATGCGGCCTCCTCGGTAGTCTCAGCCGGCTCTGCCGGCGCCGGTTCCGGCAGCTCGGCCAGCGCCACGGCGACGCGCTGGAAGGCTTCGTCGATGCGCTGGTTCAACTGCGCATTGTCTTCCGTCAGCGTTTTGACGTTACGGCGCAACTCGGCGTTTTCGTCGCGCAGGGATTGCGCCAGGCGCGCTAGCTGCGCGACCTTGTCGGCCAGTTGCTGGAATTCTGAACTCATCTTGGGTGGTCGCTGGAGAGGGATTGAAACGCAATCGCCAATTGTCGAGGATCGCGCAATTATATGCTGCATTGGCGGGGTCGGACACCATATCGGCCGCCGAGTTGCAGCGCGGCCGGGTTTGTTTCAATTGCCGGCCGGGCCGCCGCGGCGCGCATGTCGCGGCGACCCGCCTTCCATGCCTTCATTCCCCGCGGCGACCGGACTGCCCGCGAAAACGCAGCAGGCCCTGCTGCACTACGAAGTTGTCGAGGGCGGTCAGCAGCGGATGGTATTTTTCGCTGTTCTTTTCCAGCTGCATGAGCGCATAGCAGGAAGCCTCCAGCGTGGACAGCTGGTCCGACCGATGGGCCTTGCGGATCATGTATTGCGAGGTCGGGGTATCGCGCAGCGCCAGGCGCGGCAGGGACTGCAGCAAGGGATTCTGGAACAGCATCTTGCGGCTCTTGCGCCAGGTGCCGTCCACGATCACCAGGCGCAGGCGTTCCAGCTTGTGCTTGCCGTCCACCAGCATGGCGCGCGCGTCGAAGCGCGAGGTGGCGGGCAGGCTGGCGTCGTCGGTGTAGAGCAGGACCGGTTGTACCGGTTGCGCGGCGTCGCCGTCGGCCTGGGGTAGCGAGGAGGGCGCGTGCAGCAGCGCCTGCAGGTGCTCGGGCGCGAAGCTCTCGCCGATCTCCAGCTTGCTGTAGGGCAGGCTCATGTGCAGCAGGCGCGCGGTGTTCTTGGCATTGGATGCTTCCATCGGGTGCTGCAGGATCAAAATGTCGACAGCCGGAGTGATGGGGGAAACCCAATTGCAGATGCAGGCGCTTTGGGCGCGCTGGCAGTGCGGGCAGAGCGGGCGACGCTGTTGAAGAGAATCTTGGGCTGGCATTGATATTGGCATCGGTGTCCTGGAGTTGGGGCGGCTCGCCTGCTTGCCGCTGCGAGGCAGCGCGGCAGGGCCAGCCGGAATAAGTTTCATCCTTGCATCGCCGACGGCGAAAAATTCGTAAACTTCGCCGGATGGGTAGCGTGGCTTGCCCGATCTCCTGAGTCAATCGGCGTTCGACGAACATTTTCTAGTTGTTTTTCTGGTGTCACTCGAAATTGTTCGAGCCTCGTGCTTGCTCCCGCAAGGGATCCAGCAGGTGCCGCAGGGCGTTGTGATCCAGCTCGTACATCAGCGCCAGCAGGCCGCCCAACTCTCCGCGCGGAAACCCCTCGCGCGCGAACCACGCCAGGTAGTGGCCGGGCAGGTCGGCGATCAGGCGTCCCTGGTATTTCCCGTAGGGCATGGAGCGGGTCAGCAGCAAGGCGAGGTGTTCAGGCGTCATGTCGGCCATCCGATGCAATGCGGGCCGGAACGATGCCGGCCCATGGTTTTATAATGGTCAGGCCGCTGTCGGTCCGATGCGGCTTTCACGTTGCGCACCCTTGCCCATGAGCCCTCGCCGATCGCATCCCTCCGCCGCTTCCGCATCGCCCGCCGACGATCCCGCGCCGACGCCGCCGGTGGAGCCGGCGCTGGAAGACTGCTGCGGCAGCGGGTGCGCGTCCTGCATCTTCGATATCTACGAACGGGAGCGCGAGCGCTACCGGGAGGCGCTGGCGGCCTGGAACGCGCGCCAGGCGGAGCGTTCCGCCCGCCGGTGAGGCGCGGCGCGGGCCTGGCCTAGACGCGCAGGTAATCCTCGCGTCCGCCCAGCCAGCGCGCCAGATGGCGGTCGACAATGTCCGGCGCGTGCTGCAGCAGCGCCTGCGCGGTGTCGCGCGCCTTTTCCACCAGCCATTGGTCGGTGGCGAGGTCGGCGAAACGCAGCATGGCGTCGCCGGACTGGCGCGCGCCCAGGAATTCGCCGGGGCCGCGGATGTCGAGGTCGCGCCGCGCGATCTCGAAGCCGTCGGTAGTCTCGCGCATGGTGGCCAGCCGCTCCTTGGCGGTGCCGCCCAGCGGCCCCTGGTACATCAGCAGGCACACGCTGGCGGCCGAGCCGCGGCCGACGCGACCGCGCAGCTGGTGCAGCTGCGACAGGCCGAAGCGCTCGGCATGCTCAATCACCATCAGCGAGGCGTTGGGCACGTCCACACCGACTTCGATCACCGTGGTCGCCACCAGCACATGCACCGCGCCACGGCTGAACCCTTCCATCACGATCTGTTTTTCCACCGGCTTCATGCGTCCGTGCACCAGCCCGATGGTCAGGCCGGGCAGGGCGGCCGACAGCGCGGCATGGGTGTCGGTGGCGGTTTGCAGCTCCAGCGCCTCGGACTCCTCGATCAGCGGGCAGACCCAATAGATCTGCTTGCCCTCCAGCGCCGCCGCATGCACGCGCTCGACCACTTCGTCGCGCCGGTTCTGGTCGATCACGCGGGTGACGATGGGCGAGCGGCCCGGCGGCAATTCGTCGATCACCGACACTTCGAGGTCGGCGTAATAGGTCATCGCCAGCGTGCGCGGGATCGGCGTGGCCGACATCATCAGCTGGTGCGGCACCGATGTCGCTTCGGCGTCGGCCGGATTGAAGCTCTTGTTGCGCAGGGCCAGGCGCTGTCCCACGCCGAAGCGGTGCTGCTCGTCCACGATCACCAGCCCGAGGTTCTCGAACTGCACCGTGTCCTGGATCAGCGCATGCGTGCCCACCACCAGGCGCGCGGCGCCGGATTCGATGTGGGCCAGGGCCTCGGTCTTTTCTTTCTTCTTTTGGCTGCCGGAGAGCCAGGCCACGCCTACGTCCAGCGGCTCCATCCAGGCGGCGATCTTGCGGAAATGCTGTTCGGCCAGGATCTCGGTAGGCGCCATCAGCACCGCCTGGCAGCCGCTGTCGATGGCCTGGGCCGCCGCCAGCGCCGCCACCACGGTCTTGCCGCTGCCGACGTCGCCCTGCAGCAGGCGCTGCATGGGGAAGGACTCGCGCAGGTCGGCGCGTATCTCTTCCAGCACGCGCTCCTGCGCGCCGGTCAGCTTGAAGGGCAGCACCTTGACCAGTTCCTCGGTGATGCGCCCGGTCACCGGCAGCGCGCGCGAGGTCTTGGCGCGGCGCGCGGCCTGGGCGCGCTTGAGCGACAGCTGCTGCGCAAGCAGCTCATCGAACTTCATGCGGATCCAGGCCGGGTGCGAGCGCTCCACCAGGGCATGTTCGTCCACGTCTGGCGGGGGATTGTGCAGCAAGCGTACGGAAGATTCGAACGGCGCCAGCTTGAGGGTCTCGCGCATCGAGTCCGGCAGCGTGTCGCTCCAGTCCAGCCGGCTGACGGCGCCGGCAATGGCCTTGCGCAGGTAAGCCTGCGACAGCCCTTCGCCGGCCGGATAGACGGGAGTGAGCACGTCCGGCAGCGGCGCGCCTTCATTGACCACCTTGTATTGGGGATGCACCATCTCGGCGCCGAAGAAGCCGTGGCGCAGCTCGCCGCGCACGCGCACCCGCGTGCCCTCGGCCAGTTGCCGCTGCTGGCTGCCGTAGAAGTTGAGGAAGCGCATGGTCAGCTGCGCAGTATCGTCGCCGACCGTGACAATCAGCTGGCGGCGCGGCCGGAACTGCACCTCGCAGGCGGTGACCAGGCCCTCCACCTGCACCATCTGCAGCCCGCGCATGGAGGCCTCGGCGATGGTCATCAGCGTGGTCTCGTCCTCGTAGCGCAAGGGCAGGTGCAGCGCCAGGTCCATGTCGTTATGCAGGCCCAGCTTGGCGAGCTTGTTTTCGGGCTTGGCGCTCTCCTTGGCCGCAGGCTTGCCTTTGGCGGCAGTTTTCCGGGGCGGCGTCTTGCCGGTGGTTTTTTTCGCGGTGACGGGCATGGGCAGAGCGGGTGTCCGACGGCGCAGGACGATGAAAAGAATGCGCTATTGTACTGTGATTAATTACAGTATCAATTGTCCGTTGCACTCGCCGCGCCCATTGCGCCCGCTAGGGCGCCGGGCAGCTCGCCGGCTTGGACCACGGCGCGCGCATGACCAGCCGCGTGCCGTTGAGGTCGATATCGCGCTGGCGCGGCGCCAGCCACTGCAGCGGGCCGGCCTGGACGGCTTTCTTCAGGCGGTTGCGGCAATCGGCGTCGAGCTCGAAGCGGCCCAGCATCTCCCAGCGGCCATCCGCGGCGGCAAACAGGGACGGTTCATCCTGTTCGCTGAACATCAGGATCTGTTGCTGTCCCTGCTGTCCGATCAGATAGGCTTCGCAGGGTGCGCCATGATTGCGCAGGCAAGATGGCAGCATGTACTGGCCGGACTCCCATTGCGTTGCGATGAAGTCCGGCGGCAGCACGCTTCCGGCCGGATAGACCCGCACGTTGGCGGACACGTCCGGTCGCGGCGGCGGACTGGACCTGCTTGACCAGCGCTCGGGCTGCTGCAGCGCCAGCCGCGCCTGTTCGCCGGCGGCGCCCCGGCTCAGCTGGTGCAAGGCCTGCAGGCCGAAGCGCGCGCTCTCGAAACGCAGGAACCGGAAATCGAACTCCGCCGTTGGTGTGCGGCCCTGCAGCAGGCGCGCCATCTGGCTGTTCACCGCGATCCTGGCAGGATCGGCCAGCGGCGACAGCACGGCCACGAATACGGCCAGGATCGCCAGGCTGGCGGCGATGTTGAATGGCGCCAGCAGGGGCGGCGCCTGTCGCCGGCGCAGCGCCGCCCAGGCGTAGCCGGTGGCATAGATGGCGGCGACCAGCATGGTCAGGGCGGCGCCGATGCGGCTCACGCTCCAGCCGTATTGCGCCACGCGCAGGCCCAGCGCGTAGATGGCCAGGGCCACCAGCGGCGCCGGCAGCAGGCAGGACAGGCGCAGGCAGGCCGCCATGAAGCGGTTCGACGCCACCGGGGCGGCGCCGTCCTGGTAGACCATGTTGATCAGCACCACCAGCAGCGCCGTCGCGCCCAGCAGCACCGACGATGCCCGGCGCGTCTGCCACAGCGGCTGCAGGCCGGTCGCCGCCAGGCTCGCAAGGAAGCCGGCGACGATCAGCAGCGCCAGCGGCAACAGCCAGGACAGCACCGTCAGCAACAGCCGGCGCACGCCCGAAATGATGCCCGGCCTGACGTCGGTCAGGTGCAGCGCGCTGCAAAAGGCCAGCGTAGTGACCGGGATGGCGAACCAGCTCTCCTGCAGCAGTTGCCTCGGGAACTCCAGGCGCACCAGCGCGAACAGCGCGGCCCCGATCTCCAGCACCAGCCACAGCAGCAGCGTGAACAGCAGTGCGAAGGCGATCTGCAACGCCAGCTTCCAGGCCAGCGAGAAGTAGCTCTGGTAGCGCGCGATACGGCGGCCGTCCGCGTGGCCGGCCAGCACCATGGATTGCGCGATGAACAGGCCCATCGCCAGCAGCGCCCCCAGCAGCGGGGAAGGCGCCAGGTTGGTCTTGTCCTCGCCGCGCCAGCCGGCCAGCGCGGCGCCTTCAAGCAACTGGCTGAGGTCGGTGCGCCAGGCGTCGTAGAGGGCCAGCGCCGTCAGCAGCACGGCCAGCCCCGCCACCCACAGCAGCAGCTTGCGGCGGGGCAGGTGAACCATGCCCGAGACCGCAGCCAGCGGCACGAACGCGACGAGCAGCAACAGCGGCTTGAACAGCAGCGCGTCAGTCGCCGGCCAGGTCCTGGCGCTCAGGCTGCGATAAAGGAAGTAGAGCGCCAGGCCCTGGGCCAGGCCGATCGCCATGCGCCGCATGCCGGTTCCCGGCGGCACGGCCGGTTGCGCGTCGCTGGCCTCTTCGGGGAGCATGGCGGCGGCGGATTGGGGTGGGGGTGTTTGCATGGGCAATCTCTCAGTGGCCGCAGGGCGGTAAGCCGCTCAGGCTAGGGTGAAAACGTTGGCAGCGCGCAAGGAGAGCGTAAAATAGCAGGTTTGACGCGCGTTTTTGACGCCGCGCTCCCCGTTTTTGCAGGTTGTCATCCATGTATTCCCTCTCCGATTTCGATTTCGAACTGCCGCCCGAGCTGATCGCGCAGACCCCGCTGGCCGAGCGCAGCGCCTCGCGCCTGCTGCAGGTGGACGGCGCGCAACTGACCGACCGCCGTTTCGCCGACATCGTCGGCCTGCTCAACCCCGGCGACCTGCTGGTCTTCAACGACACCCGCGTGCTCAAGGCGCGCTTCTTCGGCGTCAAGGAAACCGGCGGCAGGATCGAGGCGCTGGTCGAGCGCGTGCTCGATCCCCGCACCGTGCATGCCCAGGTGCGCGCCTCCAAGTCGCCGCCGCCGGGCACCAGGATCCGCCTGGCCGACGCCTTCGAGGTGACCGTGGGCGAGCGCTTCGGCGAGTTCTTCACGCTGCATTTCCCGTCCGACGTCTTCGAATTGCTGGAGCAATACGGCAGCCTGCCGCTGCCGCCCTACATCGAGCACGAGGCCGATTCCTACGACGAGACCCGCTACCAGACCGTCTACGCCAAGGCGCCCGGCGCGGTCGCCGCGCCCACCGCCGGCCTGCACTTCGACCAGGCCCTGCTGGAGCAACTGGCCGCGCGCGGCGTGGGGCAGGCCTTCGTCACGCTGCACGTGGGCGCCGGCACCTTCCAGCCGGTGCGGGTGGAAGACCTGTCGCAGCACCAGATGCACAGCGAGTGGTACACCATCCCGCAAGCCACGGTGGATGCGGTGCGCGCCGCCAAGGCCGGCGGCGGGCGTGTGATCGCGGTCGGCACCACCAGCATGCGCGCGCTGGAATCCGGCTCGCAGGGCGGACAGCTGGAGGCCGGCAGCGCCGACACCCGCCTGTTCATCACGCCCGGCTATACCTTCAAGACCGTGGACCGGCTGGTGACCAATTTCCACCTGCCCAAGTCGACGCTGCTGATGCTGGTCTCGGCCTTCGCCGGCTACGAGCACATCCGCGCCGCCTATGCGCACGCGATCGCGCAGAAATACCGTTTCTTCAGCTATGGCGACGCCATGCTGCTCACCTGCAACCGAGCATAACCGGGACCCGACATGCTGGAATTCACCCTCTTAAAGACCGACGGCCGTGCCCGCCGCGGCCGCGTCAAACTGAACCACGGCACCGTTGAGACGCCGATCTTCATGCCGGTCGGCACCTACGGCTCGGTCAAGGCCATGTCGCCGCTGGAATTGAATGAGATCGACGCCCAGATCATCCTCGGCAACACCTTCCACCTGTGGCTGCGCCCGGGGCTGGAGGTGGTTTCCAAGTTCGGCGGGCTGCACAAGTTCATCGGCTGGGACAAGCCCATCCTGACCGACTCCGGCGGCTTCCAGGTGTTCTCCCTGGGCGAGATGCGCAAGATCACCGAGGAGGGCGTGCACTTCGCCTCGCCCATCAACGGCGACCGCCTGTTCCTCTCGCCCGAGATCTCGATGCAGATCCAGCGCGTGCTGAACTCCGACATCGTCATGCAGTTCGACGAATGCACGCCCTACGAGATCGACGGCCGTCCCGCCACCCGCGAGGAAGCCGGCAAGTCCATGCGCATGTCGCTGCGCTGGGCCAAGCGCTCCAAGGACGAGTTCGATCAAGGAGAAAATCCCAACGCGCTGTTCGGCATCGTGCAGGGCGGCATGTTCGAGGACCTGCGCGACGAGTCGCTGGCCGGCCTGCAGGAACTGGGTTTCGACGGTTTCGCCATCGGCGGGCTGTCGGTGGGCGAGCCCAAGGAAGACATGATGCGCGTGCTGGAGCACGTCGGCCCGCGCCTGCCGGCCGACAAGCCGCACTACCTGATGGGCGTGGGCACGCCGGAAGACCTGGTGGAAGGCGTGGCCAACGGCGTGGACATGTTCGACTGCGTCATGCCCACCCGCAACGCGCGCAACGGCTGGATCTTCACCCGCTACGGCGACGTCAAGATCAAGAACGCCAAGTACAAGGACGACGAGCGTCCCTACGACGAGACCTGCGAGTGCTACGCCTGCAAGAACTTCTCGCGCGCCTACCTGCACCACCTGCACCGCGCCGGCGAAATCCTCGGCGCGCGCATGAACACCGTGCATAACCTGCACTACTACCTGGAACTGATGCAGGAGATGCGCGACGCCATCGATGCCGGCAGCTTCCAGGCCTTCGTCGCCAAGTTCAAGGAAGACCGGGCGCGCGGGGTTTGAGTGTTGTCGCAATGGGCGTGATTCGTTGTGCCGCCGTCGGCGCGGCATGACAAACGCCACTGGGTTCCGGCCTTCGCCGGAACGACGAGAAGGTGGGGCTCGTACGGCTAGAGGACTAAGTTCTTTCTTGCCCGTCGTCCTGACGCAGGTCAGGACCCAGCGTCGTTCAGCGGTCGTCGCGGCATGACTGATGTCGCTGGATCCCGGCATTCGCCGGGATGACGGAGCTAAATGGTCGGTCTCTTGCCTGCACGCGATCAGGCGCGGCCAGCTCGCCAGCCCGTCACCATGTCCCGCAACTGCCGCCGGATCACCTTGCCGGTGGTCGTCATCGGCAGCTCCTCCACGAAGTACACCTCGCGCGGATATTCATGCGCCGCCAGCCGCGTCTTGACGTGCTGCTGCAGCGCGCGCTTCATGGCGTCGTCGCCGTCGAAGCCGGCGTTCAACACCACGATGGCCACCACGATCTCGGTGCGCTCCGCATCCGGCGCGCCCACCACCGCCGCCATCTTCACCGCCGTGTGCTGCAGCAGGTTGTCCTCGATCTCGCCGGGGCCGATGCGGTAGCCGGCCGAGGTGATCACATCGTCGTCGCGGCCGACGAAGCGGATGTAGCCGTCCTCGTCCTTGGCGCCGGTATCGCCGGTGAGCAGCCAGTCGCCGGCGAACTTGGCGGCGGTGGCTTCGGGTTTGTTCCAGTACTGCAGGAACATCACCGGGTCGGGGCGCAGCACGGCGATGTTGCCCTGCGCGCCGGCCGGCAGCGGCGCGCCCCGGTCGTCCACGATCTCCACCCGATGGCCGGGCGCGGCGCGGCCGATGCTGCCGGGACGGCAGGGCATCACCGCGGCATTGGACGACACCGTCATGTTGCATTCGGTCTGGCCGTAGAACTCGTTGATGGTCAGGCCGAAGGTCTTGCGGCCCCAGTCCAGCAGTTCGGCCCCGAGCGACTCGCCGCCGCTGGCCACCGAGCGCAGCGCCAGCTTCCAGCGTTGCTCCGGATCGGCCACGGTGCGCATCATCTTCAGCGCTGTCGGCGGCAAGAAGCAATTGCGCACGCCGTGATCCTGCAGCAGCCCGAAGGCGGCCTCGCCGGTGAACTTCTCGAAGCGGTGCGCCACTACCGCCACGCCGTGGTGCCAGGCCGGCAGCAGCACGTCCAGCAAGCCGCCGATCCAGGCCCAGTCGGCCGGCGTCCAGATGCGGTCGCCGTCCAGCGGGAAGAGGTTGTGCGACATCTCCACGCCCGGCAGGTGGCCCAGCAGCACCCGGTGCGCATGCAGCGCGCCCTTGGGCTGGCCGGTGGTGCCGGAGGTGTAGATGATCACCGCCGGGTCGTCGGCGCGGGTGGCGACCGGCGTGAACGCTTCGCCCTGTTCGGCCAGCGCTGCGTGCAGGTCCACCGCGCCGGGCTGGGGGCCGTCGATGGTGAATACTGTCCTGAGCGCGGGCAGCTGGCCGCGGATGCCGGCCAGCTTGGCCGCGCCCTCGGCATTGGTCACCACGATCTTTGCGCCGCTGTCGTGCAGGCGGTATTGCAGCGCCTCGACCCCGAACAGGGCGAACAGGGGGATGGCGATGCAGCCGCTCTTGTAGGCGGCCACGTGCGAGAAGGCGGTTTCCGGCGCCTGCGGCAGCAGGATGCCGATGCGCTCGCCGCGCTGCGCGCCGTGCGCGCGCAGCAGGTTGGCCATGCGGTTGGAGAGCGCGCGCATCTGGCCGAAGCTGTAATGGCGCACGCCGCCGTCGCGCGCAATGTGGATCAGCGCCAGCCGGTCGGGCTCGCGCTCGGCCCACTTGTCGCAGACGTCGACGCCGATGTTGTAGTGTTCGGGAATGTTCCAGCGAAAGCCCGAGGCGATCGCCTCGTAGCTTTGCGGCGCGGTGGGCAGCATGCGTGGTCTCCTGGTTGCCGGTCTTGTTGGTTTTGTTTGCCACTGTACAAGTTTTGCCTGCCGCCGGCGATGCCGTTTTGATAACGCCGCGCGGGCGTCGGCGGGCAAAGCGGGCCGAACGCGCGCAAACCGCCGGCAAATCGCGCCGAAAATCCATAAATGGATCTTGATCTCCGGCAAGCCGTCCCGATTTGCCGGTATAGCGCCTGCGCAGTGCTAGAATGCAGGGCTATTTTTCAATCAACCTTTGGAGCCTTACGTGTTTATTTCCGACGCCTACGCGCAAACGGCAGCAGCAGCCCCCGGCGGCATGCTGGGCAACCTGACCAGCTTCCTGCCGATCATCCTGATGTTCGTCGTGCTGTACTTCCTGATGATCCGCCCGCAGATGAAGCGTCAGAAAGAACAGAAGTCGATGATGGACGCGCTGGCCAAGGGCGACGAAGTCGTCACCTCCGGCGGCATCCTGGGCAAGATCACCAAGGTGGCCGATGCCTACATCACGATCGAAGTGTCGGAAGGCAACGAGATCGTCGTGCAGAAGGGCGCCGTCACCACCCTGCTGCCCAAGGGCACCATCAAGGGCCTGTAATCCGGCCGCGCGGAACCCATGGGCGCATCGCTGATGCGCCCATGTTTTTAGGGTTCTGAACAAGGCGGCAGGCCACTGCCGCCCATTCTGGAAGCAAGAAGCACAAGACCATGAATCGTTACTCTCTCTGGAAATACGTACTGATCGTCGTCGCCCTGCTGTTCGGCGTGATCTACACCGTCCCGAACTTCTTCGGCGAGTCTCCCGCCGTGCAGATCAGCAGCGCCAAGTCGACCCTGAAGGTCGAGGCCAGCGTGGCCGGCCGCGTCGACGAGATCCTGAAACAAGGCAAGCTGCCCGCAGAGAGCGTGGCGTTCGACAACAGCGGCGCCCAGCCGTCGGTGCGCGCGCGCTTCGCCACCACCGACATCCAGTTCAAGGCCAAGGCCTTGCTGGAGCAGCAACTCAATACCGATCCCAGCGATCCGACCTACATCGTCGCCTTCAACCTGCTGCCCAACACCCCGCAATGGCTGCAAAGCCTGCACGCCTTCCCGATGTACCTGGGCCTGGACTTGCGCGGCGGCGTGCACTTCCTGATGCAGGTTGACATCAAGGCGGTGTTGAACAAACGGCTGCAAGGCCTGCAGTCCAGCGTGCGCAGCCTGCTGCGCGACAAGAACATCCGCCAGTCGGGTATCAGCCGCAGCGGCGACGCCATCGAGATTTCCTTCCGCGACGCCGACACCCGCAGCAAGGCGCGTTCGGTCCTCGGCGAGCTGCAGGAACTGGTGCTGGCCGACGCCGGCGCCGGCGACGACCTCAAGCTGGTCGCCACGCTGCGCCCCGAGGCCTTGAAGCAGACCCAGGAAGACGGCGTCAAGCAGAACATCTCCACCCTGTCCAAGCGCGTCAACGAGCTGGGCGTGGCCGAGCCGCTGATCCAGCGCCAGGGCGCCGACCGCATCGTGGTCGAGCTGCCGGGCGTGCAGGACGTCTCGCGCGCCAAGGACATCATCGGCCGCACCGCCACCCTGGAAGTGCGTATGGTCGACGAGAGCGTGGTGCGCGGCACCGAGGAAACCACCGCCATCCCGTTCGGCTCCGAGCTGTTCAAGATCGGCAAGGGCGCGCCGGTGGTGCTCAACAAGGAACCGGTGCTCACCGGCGACTACATCGCCAACGCCTCGGCCAGCTTCGACGAGAACCACCAGGCCGCGGTCAGCATCGACCTCAACGGCGACGGAGGCCGCAAGATGCGCGAAGCCACCCGCGAGCGCGTCGGCAAGGCCATGGCCATCGTGCTGTTCGAAAAGGGCAAGGGCGAAGTCCTGACGGTGGCGACCATCCGCTCCGAACTGGGCTCGCGCTTCCAGATCACCGGCATGGGTTCGCCCGAAGCCGCCGGCGACCTGGCGCTGCTGCTGCGCGCGGGCTCCCTGGCCGCGCCGATGGACATCATCGAAGAGCGCACCATCGGCCCGCAGCTTGGCGCCGACAACATCAGCAAGGGCTTCAACTCGGTGCTGTACGGCTTCGCCGCGATGGCTGTCTTCATGATGATCTACTACCAGCTGTTCGGCTTCTTCAGCGCGCTGGCGCTGTCGATCAACGTGCTGCTGCTGGTGGCGCTGCTGTCCACGCTGCAGGTCACGCTGACCCTGCCCGGCATCGCCGCGATCGCGCTGGCGCTGGGTATGGCGATCGACTCCAACGTGCTGATCAACGAGCGCATCCGTGAAGAGCTGCGCGCCGGCAATTCGCCGCAGGCGGCGATCGCGGCCGGCTTCGACCGCGCCTGGGCGACCATCCTCGACTCCAACGTCACCACCCTGATCGCCGGCCTGGCGCTGCTGATCTTCGGTTCGGGCGCCATCCGCGGCTTCGCCGTGGTGCACTGCCTGGGCATCCTGACCTCGATGTTCTCGGCCGTGTTCTTCTCGCGCGGCGTGGTCAACCTCTGGTACGGCCGCAAGAAGAAGCTCTCCGGCCTGGCCATCGGCCAGATCTGGAAGCCGTCCGGCGATGTGCTGACCACCTCCGGCAAGGCTTCGGCCAAGCGCGAGGCGAAGTAAGGCAGAACGATACGGCGCGCCGGCACGGGCGCCGACGAATTGAGCAGGGCCGCGCCAATGCGAGCGCGGCCTGCACGAAAGGATAGCGATGGAATTTTTCCGCATCAAAAAAGACATTCCCTTCATGCGCCACGCGTTGATCTTCAACGCGATCTCGGCGCTGACCTTTGTGGCCGCGGTGTTCTTCCTGCTGACCAAGGGCCTGCACTTCTCGATCGAGTTCACCGGCGGCACGGTCATGGAAATGGCCTACAGCAAGCCGGCCGACCTGGAGAAGATCCGCAAGTCGGTGGAAGGCCTGGGTTACCGCGACACCCTGGTGCAAAGCTTCGGCACCGCCCAGGACGTGATGATCCGCCTGCCGGCGCAGCCCGGCGTGAACGCCACCGAGCAAAGCACCAAGGTGACCGAGGCCCTCAAGGCCGACGACCCTGAAGTGCGCCTGCAGCGGGTGGAATTCGTCGGCCCGCAGGTCGGCGACGAACTGGCGCACGACGGCCTGATGGCGCTGGCCATGGTGGTGGTGGGCATCGTGATCTACCTGGCCTTCCGCTTCGAATGGAAGTTCGCGGTGGCGGCGGTGATCGCCAACCTGCACGATGTGATCATCATCCTGGGCTTCTTCGCCTTCTTCCAGTGGGAGTTCTCGCTCACGGTGCTGGCGGCGATCCTGGCGGTGCTGGGCTACTCGGTCAACGAGTCGGTGGTGGTGTTCGACCGGGTGCGCGAAGCCTTCCGCGACCGCCGCTTCGGCAAGCTGTCCGCGCCGGAGGTGCTGAACCACGCGATCACCAGCACCATGTCGCGCACCATCATCACCCACGGCAGCACCGAAATGATGGTGCTGGCGATGTTCATCTTCGGCGGTCCGACGCTGCACTACTTCGCGCTGGCGCTGACCATCGGCATCCTGTTCGGCATCTACTCGTCGGTGTTTGTCGCCGCCGCGCTGGCCATGTGGCTGGGCGTGAAGCGCGAAGACCTGATCAAGCCGGTCAAGGTCAAGGACGAGAACGGCGGCGCGGTGGTGTAAGCGTAAGCGCCGGCTGTTTCAGCATCGAGCATCGAACAACGGGCCGCCATCGCGGCCCGTTGTCTTTATGAAAGGCCGCGCGCGCTGCTTCGGCAAGCCCGCGGCAAACACGGGATAATGCGGCATCCGCCGATTCCGGCAACCTTGTCATTCACATCAGTTCCATGAGCGCTACCGCAGACAGCAGCGCGCCGGCCGGCGCCCTCCAGCACGACATCGATTACGAACGCCGCTTCGGCGGCGTGGCCCGCCTGTACGGCAAAGAGGCGCTGGAGCGCTTCGGCCGCGCGCGCGTGTGCGTGGTGGGGGTGGGCGGCGTCGGCTCGTGGATCGTGGAAGCGCTGGCGCGCAGCGCCATCGGTCACATCACCATGATCGACCTGGACAACCTGGCCGAGTCCAACGTCAACCGCCAGATCCACGCCTTGTCCGAGACCCTGGGCCAGGCCAAGGTGACGGCGCTGCGCGAGCGCATCATGCAGATCAACCCGACCTGCGTGGTGACCGAGGTGGAAGACTTCGTCGATCCGGAGAACGTGCCGCAGATGCTGGGCGGCGGGAAGTTCGACTATGTGGTCGACGCCATCGACAACGTTCCCGCCAAGGTGGCGATGATCGCCTGGTGCCGCCAGAACGGCATGCCGCTGGTCACCATCGGCAGCGCCGGCGGCCAGATCGATCCCACCATGATCGAGATCCGCGACCTTTGCCGCACCGAGCAGGAGCCGCTCCTGGCCAAGGTGCGCAAGCGCCTGCGTTCGCAGCACGGCTTCCCGCGCGGCACCAAGAACAAATTCCACATCGATGCGGTGTTCTCCACCGAACCGCTGCGCTTTCCCGATATCGGCGAGGGCGAGGCCTGCGCGATCGATCCGGCCATGGCCGGCGGCGAGGACATGGACATCGGCGGCGATGCGGCCGACGTGGCGGCGGCCGAAGATGTCGCGCAGGGTGGGGTGACTGGTTTGAACTGCGCCGGCTTCGGCTCGGCGATGGTGGTGACGGCTTCCTTCGGACTGGTGGCCGCGTCGCATGTGTTGAAGAAGCTGGCGGCGATGGGGTGAGGAGCCTCTGTCGTCGCGTGCTTTCATCTCCGCCGTATCACTGCTCCTCCACGGTGTCGTCCCGGTGAAAGCCGGGATCCAGCGTCTTTCGTTGCGTTCCTTGGATTCCGTTCGGGCTGAGTAGCCGCTTTGGCGGCGTATCGAAGTCGGCGTGGATGCAGTCGTTGTTGTTTGGGTAGTCTGGTCTTGCTGCATGCAGATGTACCGGCTTTAGTCTTATCTTTCTCCGGTCGAGACGGAGCGCCGGGGGCGGCCCGGCAGCCGCTCACTTTTCTTGCTCCGCCAAGAAAAGTAAGCAAAAGAAGGCGGCCCCTAAGTGCCAGCCCCTTCGAGGTACCCGTCGGAGCGGCGCAAAAAGTGGGGTCGTCAGAGTCGCTGCGCTCCGGCTGACGCCCTGATCCACTTTTTGCGTCGCGCCGACGGCTGGCCCACAAGGGGAAAGAGTATCCGACTCGCCTGCGGCCTCGCGTGGTCTCCGACTCGCCTGCGGCTTTGTCTTGCTTGCTGCTCGCTGGCGCTTCGATGCATTGGCTCGCTCTCGTGCTTTCTCCGTCATCCCCGCGAAAGCGGGGACCCAGTGACTTTCGTTGCGCTCCTTGGACTCCGTTCGGGCTGAGTAGCCGCTTTGGCGGCGTATCGAAGTCAGCGTGGGGGCCGTCGTTGTTTGGGTAGTCTGGTCTTGCCGCGTGCAGATGTACCGGCTCAAGACTTATCTTTCTCCGGTCGGAAGGGAGCGCCGGGGGCGGCCCGGCAGCCGCTCACTTTCTTTGGCCCGCCAAAGAAAGTAAGCAAAGAAAACGGCCCCTAAGTGCCAGCCCCTTCGGGGTGCCCGTCGGAGCGGCGCAAAAAGTGGGGTCGTCAGAGTCGCTGCGCTCCGACTGACGCCCTGATCCACTTTTTGCGCCGCTCCGACGGCTGGCCCACAAGGGGAAAGCGTATCCGGCTCGCCTGCGGCCTCGCGTGGTCTCCGACTCGCCTGCGGCTTTGTCTTGCTTGCTGCTCGCTGGCGCTTCGATGCATTGGCTCGCTCTCGAGCTTTCTCCGTCATCCCCGCGAAAGCGGGGACCCAGTGACTTTCGTTGCGCTCCTTGGACTCCGTTCGGGCTGAGTAGCCGCTTTGGCGGCGTATCGAAGTCAGCGTGGGGGCCGTCGTTGTTTGGGTAGTCTGGTCTTGCCGCGTGCAGATGTACCGGCTCAAGACTTATCTTTCTCCGGTCGGAAGGGAGCGCCGGGGGCGGCCCGGCAGCCGCTCACTTTCTTTGGCCCGCCAAAGAAAGTAAGCAAAGAAACCGGCCCCTAAGTGCCAGCCCCTTCGGGGTGCCCGTCGGAGCGTCGCAAAAAGTGGGGTCGTCAGAGTCGCTGCGCTCCGACTGACGCCCTGATCCACTTTTTGCGCCGCTCCGACGGCTGGCCCACAAGGGGAAAGCGTGTCCGGCTCGCCTGCGGCCTCGCGCTGTCTCCGACTCGCCTGCGGCCTCGCGCTGTCTCCGACTCGCCTGCGGCTTTGTCTTGCTTGCGCCTCGCCTTCGGCTTTGATGCATTGGCTCACTGTCTTTTTAATCCGTCATCCCGGCGCAGGCCGGGACCCAGTGTCGTTCGTTGCGCTTCCTTGAATTCCGTTCGGACTGAGTAGCCGCTTTTGCGGTGTATCGAAGTCGGCGTGGATGCCGTCGTTGTTTGAGTAGTCAGGTCTTGCTGCATGCAGATGTACCGGCTTTAGATTTATCTTTCTCCGGTCGGAGGTGAGCGCCGGGGCGGCCCGGCAGCCGCTCACTTTTCTTGCTCCGCCAAGAAAAGTAAGCAAAAGAAGGCGGCCCCTAAGTGCCAGCCCCTTCGGGGTACCCGTCGGAGCGTCGCAAAAAGTGGGGTCGTCAGAGTCGCTGCGCTCCGACTGACGCCCTGATCCACTTTTTGCGCCGCTCCGACGGCTGGCCCACAAGGGGAAAGCGTGTCCGGCTCGCCTGCGGCCTCGCATGGTCTCCGACTCGCCTGCGGCTTTGTCTTGCTTGCTGCTCGCTGGCGCTTCGATGCATTGGCTCGCTCTCGTGCTTTCTCCGTCATCCCCGCGAAAGCGGGGACCCAGTGACTTTCGTTGCGCTCCTCGGATTCCGTTCGGGCTGAGTAGCCGTGAAACGGCGTATCGAAGCCTGTCTTGAGCTTGTCGAAGGGCCTGTCCTGAGCCTGTCGAAGGGCCTGTCCTGAGCTTGTCTGGGTTTATCGAAGGCTCAGTCCGAACAAGGAGTGGGTGACGTGCGACAAACGACGCTGGGGTCCTCCGTTTAATGCCCCCCACCTTCATCCACCACCCGATGCGCCGACACGCACAGCAGCACGCTGGCCGTCACCAGCACCATCGCGGCGGCCTCCGGCAAGGTTGGCAGGCGCTGCTCCCACAGGAACCCGTACAGCAACGCGAACAAGGTCTCGAACAGGATCATCTGTCCGATCATGGTCAGCGGCAGCAGCCGGCTGGCCTTGTTCCAGCAGGCGTTGCCCAGGATGGAGGCGAAGATCGCCACGCCGGCGCACACGCCGGCAAAGCCCAGCCATTGCGAACCGGTGCGCGGCTCCAGCAGCACCGTGAAGGCGGGGATGGCGATGAACAGCGACAGCACTCCCGTGACCAGTCCGGTCAAGAGGCTCCAGTCGTGCGCCGAGATGGCATGCAAGCGCGCCAGCCAGCGGCTGTTGCCCACCGCATAGGTGGTCCATGAGACCAGCGCGCCCAGCGCGCAGAAGAAACCGATGACGTCCTGCGAACCCGTCGCGCCCGAGCGGCTGCGACCCAGCGACTGCCACGCCACGCAGGCGATGCCGGCCAGGCCCAGTGCCAGCGAGGGCGCCAGCTTGCCGAGCGGAACCGCGCCCTTGCCGCGGCTGCCGATGATGGTGACCGCCACCGGCAGGAAACCGATCACCAGCGACGTCATGGCCATGCCGCCCATCTGCACCGCACTGGCCAGGAACACGTAGTACACCACATTGCCCAGCAGGCTCAGCCACACCAGCGCGCGCCATTCGGCCGCGCCCAGGTGCGGCAGCAGCGTGCGCAGGCGCGGCGCCGCCAGCACCGCGGCGAACAGGCCGTAGGCCAGGTAGCGCCCGGCGGCCAGTTGCCAGGGCGAGAAGTCGCGGGTCAGTTCGGGCGCCAGGAACACCAGGCCCCAGGCCGCGCCGGTCAGCGCGCCGTAGAGGATGCCGCGCAGGATCGTATTGGAACGCATCGGGAATCATTGCCATGAAGACTGCAAGGCTCGCAGTATGCATGCAGATGCGCGCGCCGGCTTGGCGCGGACTACGGAGTTTTTGTGGAATCGTCGCGCACGGACGCCACGAAAGGCGCACCGCCCGCGCAGGCGGGCGGCGCGAAGGCGGCGTTGAGCGCCGCCTTATACGGTGGTGAACAGGCCGGCGCCGATGAAGGCCAGCGCCACCACGCCGATGCCCATCGACAGATAGGCCAGCACGGCCACGCCGGTGATGATGGTGGCCGAGGCCAGCACGATGGCGACCTGCAGCATGCCGGCCGCCATTTCCATTTTCTCGTATTTCTCCATGAAGCCGTGCGCCTCATGTTCGGCTTCGCGCGCCTTGTGCGAGAGCTCCTTCTTGCCTTCGCCGGTCTTCTCGTTGCTGTCGTAGAGGGCGATGGCCTCGTCCAGCTTGGCGATGGCGGCGCCGACGCGCTCATCCTTGGGATTGCCCAGCAGCGTCAGCTGGGTCTTGGCCAGCTGCGCCGAGTTGCCGCGGATCGACTTGGCCTGGAAGAAGGCCCACAGGTTGGCCGCTTCCTGGTGCTTCAGGATGACCTCGGTCTGGTAGGACTTGGACATGGTTTCGGTCACTGCCAGCACCAGCGCGAGGATCGCGATCAGCAGGGCCAGTTTCTTGTTGCCCGAGGCATGGGCATGCTCGGCGTGTTCCAGGTTTTCAGTAGCTTCCGTCATGGTGGCGTGATGTGTGGAGATGAATTGTCGCCGCCGCGATTCCCCTTGATTCGCGGGCAGCGTTTCCCACAACGATCCAGACGCCTTACGGTTGACCTGCGACGGTTATCGGCTCGTATTTTCCCGTGCGGCAAGCACGCCCCTTGTGGCATGGCGCCGGCAAGAGCGCAACCCAAGCGGCTGTTCGCGTTTCGGAGAAAGCCGCGCGTCGGCCAAGAGGAACGAAATACCCTCCTCATCGACGAAACGGATTTGCCGCAACGCAGGCCGCGCGCACTACACTGGCAATCACACGTCGCCTGCAGGGAGATTGAAAATCCCAAAAGCAATTATACAAAAAGACAATCATGATCATGGTTTCGATGCATTACATTAATGATCTGTTTGATTGACCGGGATGCGAATGCCGGCAACGGAATCGGGGCGTCCTGACGTCGTCGTATTACGCAGCCAGCATTTCGTCTAACACGCCGGCCGCGCGCAGCGACCCTCCGTTGCGCGGCGCGGCCACAAGAACATGCCCGTTCCCGGTCCGGGCGTGATGACTCGTTGGGTCGATGAATAAGGAGAAGATTGCAATGACGAACGAAGCCAAATGCCCTTTCAACCACACCGCCGGGGGCGGCACCAGCAGCCGTGACTGGTGGCCCAAGCAGCTCCGTGTGGACCTGCTGGCCCAGCACTCCTCCAAGTCCAACCCGATGGGAGAGGATTTCAACTACGCCGAGGCCTTCAAGAGCCTGGACCTGGCGGCGGTGAAGGCCGACCTCGCCAAGCTGATGACCGACTCCCAGGACTGGTGGCCGGCCGACTTCGGCCACTATGGTCCTCTGTTCATCCGCATGTCCTGGCACAGCGCCGGCACCTACCGCATCGGCGACGGCCGCGGCGGCGCCGGGCGCGGCCAGCAGCGCTTCGCGCCGTTGAACAGCTGGCCCGACAACGTCAGCCTGGACAAGGCGCGCCGCCTGCTGTGGCCGATCAAGCAAAAATACGGCAACAAGATATCCTGGGCCGACCTGATCATCCTGACCGGCAACGTCGCCCTGGAAACCATGGGCTTCAAGACCTTCGGCTTCGCCGGCGGCCGCCAGGACGTGTGGGAGCCGGACCTGGATGTCTACTGGGGCACCGAAACCACCTGGCTGGGCGGCGACGACCGCTACGGCAAGGGCAAGAACGGCAGCACCACCGGCGAGATCACCGCCGACGCCGACCGCCACGGCAGCGAGCAGGACCGCACCGAACCGGCCGGCCGCAACCTGGAAAATCCGCTGGCCGCGGTGCAGATGGGCCTGATCTACGTCAACCCGGAAGGCCCGGAAGGCAAGCCCGACCCGCTGGCCGCCGCGCATGACATCCGCGAGACCTTCGCCCGCATGGCGATGGACGATGAAGAGACCGTGGCCCTGATCGCCGGCGGCCACACCTTCGGCAAGACCCACGGCGCCGGCGACGCCAAGCACGTCGGCCGCGAGCCGGAAGGCTCGGACCTGGAGCACCAGGGCCTGGGCTGGAAGAGCAGCTTCGGCAGCGGCGCCGGCGCGGACGCCATCACCAGCGGCCTGGAAGTCACCTGGACCCAGACCCCGGCGCAATGGAGCAATTTCTTCTTCGAGAACCTGTTCAACTACGAGTGGGAACTGACCAAGAGCCCGGCCGGCGCCCACCAGTGGGTGGCCAAGGACGCGCAGGCGGTGATCCCCGATCCGCAGGGCAACGGCAAGCGTTTGCCGACCATGCTGACCACCGACCTGTCGCTGCGCTTCGATCCGGCCTATGAAAAGATCTCGCGCCGTTTCCTGCAGAATCCCGAGCAGTTCGCCGACGCCTTCGCCCGCGCCTGGTTCAAGCTGACCCACCGCGACCTCGGCCCGCGCGCCCGTTACCTGGGGCCGGAAGTCCCGGCAGAGGAACTGATCTGGCAGGATCCGGTGCCCAAGGCCGACGGCCCGCAGATCGACGCCAAGGACATCGCCGAGCTCAAGGCCAAGGTGCTGGCCTCCGGCCTCTCCGTGGCCCAGCTGGTCTCCACCGCCTGGGCGTCGGCCTCGACCTTCCGCGGCGGCGACAAGCGCGGCGGCGCCAACGGCGCGCGCATCCGCCTGGCGCCGCAGAAGGACTGGGCCGCCAACCAGCCGGCGCAGCTGGCCACCGTATTGAAGACGCTGGAAGGCATCCAGGCCGGCTTCAACCAGGGCGGCAAGACGGTTTCGCTGGCCGACCTGATCGTGCTGGCCGGCAGCGCGGCGGTCGAGAAGGCCGCCAAGGATGCCGGCGTGGCGATCGAGGCGCCGTTCAAGCCGGGCCGCACCGATGCTTCGCAGGCGCAGACCGACGTCGACTCCTTCGTGCCGCTGGAGCCGCTGGCCGACGGTTTCCGCAACTTCCAGAAGGAGCGCTATGCGGTGCGCGCGGAAGACCTGCTGATCGACAAGGCGCAGTTGCTGACCCTGACCGCGCCGGAAATGACCGTGCTGGTCGGCGGCCTGCGCGTGCTGGGCGCCAATGCCGGCGGCAGCAAGCACGGCGTATTTACCCAGCGCGAAGGCCAACTGAGCAACGACTTCTTCGTCAACCTGCTGGACATGGGCACCGAGTGGAAGGCCAAGTCGCCGGCCGCCGAGGAGTTCGAAGGCCGCGACCGCAAGACCGGCGCCGTCAAGTGGAGCGGCACGCGCGTCGACCTGGTGTTCGGCTCCAACGCCGTGCTGCGTTCGCTGG
The DNA here is from genome assembly GCF_028993615.1 of Herbaspirillum sp. WKF16. Taxonomy (NCBI): domain Bacteria; kingdom Pseudomonadati; phylum Pseudomonadota; class Betaproteobacteria; order Burkholderiales; family Oxalobacteraceae; genus Herbaspirillum; species Herbaspirillum sp. WKF16. Next base: position 1,153,810 of record NZ_CP118632.1, read on the forward strand.
CCGAGGTGTATGCCAGCGCCGACGCCAAGGAAAAGTTCGTCCGCGATTTCGTGGCCGCCTGGACCAAGGTGATGGAGCTAGACCGCTTCGACCTGAAGTAAGCGGCCTGGTCGCATCGATGATGTGAAGCAGCGCAAGACGGCGGATCGCAAGGTCCGCCGTCTTTGCTTTTGCGCGGCGTTTTCGATGTCGCGTTTTTCATCCGGCCTGTCACACGCCTGTCATCAAGCCGACACCCGGCGCGGCTATAGTGGCCGCTTTCACGATTACCCGATGCGAGGCGCGCCATGGCCCTGACCCTGGACGACATCGGCCTGCTGTTCGCCCGGCACGGCCATACCCAATACACCGGCGAGCCGGTCACGCAGCTGGAGCACGCGCTGCAGTCGGCGATGCTGGCCGAGCGGGAGGGCGCGGCGCCGGCCCTGATCGTGGCCAGCCTGCTGCACGACCTCGGCCACATGCTGGAGACCCACGGCGAGCCGCATGACACGCCCACCATGGCCGGCATCGACGATCTGCACCAGTACCGCATCCTGCCTTTCCTGCGGCCGCTGTTCGGCGACGAGGTGCTGGCGCCGATCGCCATGCATGTCGACGCCAAGCGCTACCTGTGCGCCACCGATGCGGCGTATTTCTCGATGCTGTCGGAGGATTCGGTGCGCAGCCTCAGGCTGCAGGGCGGGATCTTCGATGAACGGCAGGCGGCCGACTTCATCGCCAGGCCGCATGCGGCCGATGCCGTGCGGTTGCGGCGCTGGGATGACCTGGCCAAGCGGGAAGGGCTGGCGACGCCGGACTACCGGCATTTCTCGCGCTACTACGCGCAATGCCTGCGCGCCTGAGCGGCGCGGTTCAATCGCGGCCGGCAGGCAGCGCGCGCCGGTAGGCCGCCGGCGTGGTGGCGCGCAGCTTGCGCATCGCGTTCGACAGCGCGCTCTGGTCGGCGTAGCCGCAACGCAGGGCGATCTCGGACAAGGGCAGGGCGCTGCCGCGCAGCAGTTCGCAGGCCTGCTTCACGCGCAGCTCGGCCAGCCACGCGCGCGGCGTGGCGCCGGTCTCGCGCTGGAACCATTCATGCAGGCGGCTGGGGCTGATCGCCGCGGCGACCGCCATGTCCGGCACCGACCATGGCAAGGCCGGTTGCGCTTCCATCTTCGCCATCAGCAGGTGCAGCCGCGATTGCGGACGCGGCGCCGCCATGGCCAGCGTATCGAGCAGCAGCGGCACCCAGTGCTGCAGCTGCGCCAGCGCCATCTTCTGCTGCTGTTCCAGCATCAGCGCCATGAAATCCACCAGCTTGCCGGCCGCCTGCGAGAGCGGCATGAAGGGGCGCGCCGCCAGCTGCTCCAGCAGCGCCGCGCTCGCCATGGCCGGCGCCAGGTCCAGCACCAGCGAGCGGTTGGCGCCGGCGGCGCTGGTCGCGTGATCGGCGCCGGGTTCGACGAACACACCGGTGGAGGCGTCGGCTACGCCCTGGCGTCCGGCGACGTCCAGCTCCAGCCGCCCGGACAGCGGCAGCACCAGCTGCGGGAAGTCGTGGCGGTGGGCCGGCGATTCATCGCCATAGCTGCGCAGGTGGATGTCCGCGGGAGCGTGAGGGGAGGGGGAGGCTTGGCTTGCCATGGCAATGACGGCGATGCGATTGGGATGCCGCCATGATAGCCGATGGCCGGGACGGGGAGCCCGGCGCGGACGACGGAAAAGACAAGGCCGCCCGCGGGCGGCCTTGTTGCGAAGGCCGGCGCGCCTTACTGCATGTGCCAGCCGTGGCTGACCACGACCGACTGGCCGGTCAGCGCATTGGTCGGGAAGGCCGCCAGGAACACCGCGGTCTGGGCCACGTCCTGGGTGGTGGTGAATTCGCCGTCCACGGTGTCCTTGAGCATCACCTTCTTGATCACGTCTTCCTCGCTGATGCCGAACTCCTTGGCTTGCTCGGGGATCTGCTTTTCCACCAGCGGGGTGCGCACGAAGCCGGGGCAGATGACGTTGGTGCGGATCTTGTCCTTGGCGCCTTCCTTGGCCACCGTCTTGGCCAGGCCCAGCAGGCCGTGCTTGGCGGTGACGTAGGGCGCCTTGAGCGGCGAGGCCAGGTGCGAGTGCACCGAACCCATATAGATGATGGAGCCGCCGCGGCCTTGCTTGATCATCGCCTTCATCGCCGCGCGCGTGGTCAGGAAGGCGCCGTCCAGGTGGATCGCCAGCATCTTGCGCCAGTTCTCCAGCGACAGCTCGGCCACCGGGCTGATGATCTGGATGCCGGCGTTGCTGATCATGATGTCCAGGCCGCCGTAGGTGTTCACGGCGTCGGCCACACCCTTGTCGACCTGGGCTTCGTCGGTCACGTTCATGGCCACGGCCATGGCGGTGCCGCCGTCCTTGACGATCTCATCGGCGGTGGCCTTGGCGGCCTCCAGTGCGAGGTCGGCGATCACGACCTTGGCGCCTTGCTTCGCGTATTCGACGGCGATCTCCTTGCCGATGCCGCTGGCCGAGCCGGTGATCAGGGCGACTTTATCCTTGAGTAGCATATGTTTCCTTTATTGGTTTGAGTTGATGGACATTGCAAAAACGATGCTGACGACGGGCTGACAAGCATGTCGGGGCGTCCGGCCAATGGTGCGGCCGGCAAGCCTTTGCCGATCCGCGCCGCCGCGCGCCATGCCGCTTCGATGAAGCCGCCGTGCCGAAGTTCAGGGGCTCGCATCTCCCGCGGGATCGCTTGCAGCATGGCTTTCCCCGAGCCCGGAATTGTTTCTCCGCCGTCATTGTAACCCTGCCGGCCAGGCTTGCCCTGCGTTGCCTCAAGGGGCGTAAAACGCCGCGCGCGAAGTGGCATCGATCGTCCGCAAAGTCTTTCTGGCTGCGGGCCCGGAGGTATGCCCGCATGATTGCAGGGGACTGTTGTTTTATTCGCAGCCCGGTCATGTGCCTGAAACAATCCATCGTTAGTCTGTGCATCGTTATCCCATGAACCATAAAGGACGATGCATGAGACTGCTTACCATTCCTGCCGATGCCAATCCGAGTTTTTCCAAGCTGAGCTTGAGCCTCGCGAGCACCCCGGAAGAAGTGCGTGAAGTGCAGCGCTTGCGTTACAAAGTCTTCATCGAAGCCATGAACCTCTCGGCGCTCGCCAACGCCGAAGGCCTCGACAAGGACGAGTTCGACGATTATTGCGATCACCTGATCGTGCGCGACAGCAAGACCCTGAGCGTGGTCGGCACCTATCGCGTGCTGAGCCCGCACGGCGCGCGCCGCATGGGCAAGTTCTACTCGGAACAGGAGTTCGACCTCTCGCGCCTGGACAACATCCGCGGCGTGATCGCCGAGGCCGGCCGCGCCTGCATCCACCCCGACTACCGCAGCGGCGGCGTGATCATGATGCTGTGGGCCGGCCTTGCCGCCTACATGCGCAAGGAGCGCTGCGAATACCTGATGGGCTGCGCCAGCGTGAGCCTGGCCGACGGCGGCCACAACGCCGCCGCCCTGTACCACGCCTTCAAGGAAAAGAACCTGGCGCCGCCGGATTACCGCGTCGCCCCCAAGCTGCCCTTCCCGATCGACGACCGCGAAGCCGGCCACGAGCCGCAGATCCCGCCGCTGCTGCGCGGCTACCTGCGCAGCGGCGCATGGGTGTGCGGCGAACCGGCCTGGGATCCCGATTTCCACTCGGCCGACTTCTTCCTGCTGCTGCCGCTCTCCAAGCTCGACAGCCGCTACGCCCGTCACTATCTCAAGGACACGAGGGCCGCATGAAACCACGCGAACAGTTCATGGAAAATGCCCAGGGTCTGTTCGCCGACCCGGGCAACAACAACGAGCACGCGGATGACGACAGCAAGCGCGATCCGCTGCGCTTCCGCACCATCTGGATTTCCGACATCCACCTCGGCACCACCGGCTGCCAGGCCGAGCGCCTGCTGGAGTTCCTGCGCGCCACCGAGTCCGAGACCCTGTACCTGGTGGGCGACATCATCGACGGCTGGCAGTTGAAGCGCCGCTGGTACTGGGACCAGTCGCACAACAACGTGGTGCAGACCGTGCTCAAGAAAGCCAAGAAGGGCACCAACGTGGTGTTCGTCCCGGGCAACCATGATGAAGTGATCCGCCAGTTCATCGACCTCGACTTCGGCGGCATCAAGATCCGCGATGAGCTGGTGCACGTCACCGCCGACGGCCGTCGCATGCTGGTGCTGCACGGCGACCGCTTCGACGGCGTCATCGCCTGCGCCAAGTGGCTGGCCTATGTCGGCGACTCGCTCTACACCATGATCCTCAAGTTCAACCAGTGGTTCAACAGCTGGCGCGCGCGCGCCGGACTGCCGTACTGGTCGCTGTCGCAATACCTCAAGTCCAAGGTCAAGAACGCGGTCAGCTACATCACCTCGTTCGAGGACGCGCTGGCCGACGAAGCCAAGAAGCGCGGGCTGGACGGCGTCATCTGCGGCCACATCCACAAGGCCGAGATCCGCGACATCGGCGGCGTCGTCTATTGCAACGACGGCGACTGGGTGGAGAGCCTCACCGCCCTGATCGAAGAGCCCGGCGGCGAGCTGCGCCTGGTCACCTGGCAGGAAATCATGCAACTCAAGAAGGCGGGAAAAGAAGCCAAGGCCGCGGCCAAGGATCTGGTCCTTGCCTGACCTCAGCCCCTCAAGTTCAAGTTTTATGCGTATTGCCATCATCAGCGACGCGGGAGAACCGCAAGTCAACGGAGTCGTGAATACCTTGCGCTCCACGGTGCGTTGCCTGCGCGCGGCCGGGCATGAAGTCCTGATGCTCACGCCGCGCGACTTCCGCACCTTCGCCTGCCCGACCTATCCGGAAATCCGCCTGGCCTACCAGCCCTACGCGCGTATCGCGCAGGCGCTCGAGAACTTCCAGCCGGACTGCATCCACATCGCCACCGAAGGCCCGATGGGCCTGGCCGCGCGACGCTACTGCGTGCGCCGCAAGCTCAATTTCTCCACCGCGTATCACACCCGCTTCCCGGAGTACCTGGCCGCGCGCAAGCTGCTGCCCAAGGCCATCACCTATCGCCTGCTGCGCTGGTTCCATGGGCGCTCGCAAGCGGTCATGGTGCCCACGCCGGCGATGAAGCTGGCGCTGGAGGAAGAGGGCTTCCGCAACGTCGTGCTGTGGGGCCGCGGCGTCGACACCGCGCACTTCCGCCCGGCGGTGGAGGACCATGCCTGCATCGAGCGCCCGCTGTACCTGTACGTGGGCCGCGTGGCGGTGGAAAAGAACATCGAGGCCTTCCTCAAGCTGGACCTGCCCGGCACCAAATGGGTCGTGGGCGACGGGCCGCAGGCGGAAGAACTGATGCAGCGCTATCCCAAGGTGCGCTTCCTCGGCGCCAAGGGCCACGACGAGCTGCCGGCCTACTACAACTGCGCCGACGTGTTCGTCTTCCCCAGCAAGACCGACACCTTCGGGCTGGTGCTGCTGGAAGCCATGGCCTGCGGCATCCCGGTCGCCGCCTATCCGGTCGAGGGCCCGATCGACGTGGTCGACAACGGCGTCTCCGGCGTGTTGAAGCACGACCTCAAGCAGGCCTGCCTGCAAGCCCTGCGCCTGGACAAGGAGGTAGTGCGCTCCCACGCCGAACGCCGCTCCTGGGAATCGGCCACGCAGCAGTTCCTGCAGCACCTGCACCTGGCGCGACGCCCGGGGCAGGAGAAGGTCGCCGGCATCAAGCCGGCGCGCGAGTCGCGCTGAAGGCGGGCGGCCTTCGCCGCCCGCTTGCCTGGCCCGGCGGCGTCCCCATCGTCGCCGGAGCATCTCCGCGCCCCCGATCATCGGGCCGGCATCGCCGCTTCATCCTCCCGCAAGGCCCGTGCAGCATTTTTGCCACGCGGCATCTTTTCTCCCCGTTGTGCAATTCCGGCTTTTGCCCGGGCCTCGCCCATCCCTCAGCAACGAGCCTTTGCGCCTGATCGGCTGGACTTTGGAACGGAATTTGCTCAATCGCAAACGTTTATTCGGGCTTTTGAATTACTTTCGCTCCGGAAACAATCGGGCGGAAGGCAAGGAACATTTCCTCCGCACGGACGGCTTCACTTTTGCAGTAGATAGGGGGATGTAATGAAACGCTTGCTTGCCAACATGATGCTCTGGCAGAAATTCGCCTTGCTGGGCCTGCTGGGCGTGATCCTGTTCGGGGTGCCTACGGCCCTGTTCGTCAGCGGCACCGAAGCGGTGATCACTTCCAAGAAACTGGAGATCGCCGGCGTCGAGCCGGTACGGCGACTGCTGCGCAGCGTGCAGCTGATCCAGCAGCACCGCGGCATGTCGGCGGTCCTGCTGAGCGGCGACGAGAGCGTGGCGGCGGCGCGCCAGGCCAAGGCCGGCGAAGTCGACCAGGCCCTGCAGGCGCTGGACGAGGGGCTGGCCGCGGTGCAGAAGGATGAACCCAGGGTGGCGCAGGCGCTGCGCGCGCAGAAGGATGCCTGGATCCAGGTGCGCGACGCGGTGGCGGCCAAGCGCATTGCCGGGCCGGCCAGCTTTGCCGGGCACAGCGCGGTGGTGGCGGGCATGTTCGAGATCAACAGCCGCCTGCAGGATTACTTCCGGTACACCATCGACCCGGACTTCGACAGCACGCAGCTGATCAACGCCGCCTTCGTCGCCATGCCGTCCCTGACCGAAGACCTGGGCCGTTCCCGCGCGCGCGGCGCCGGCCTGCTGGTCAAGAAGGAGATCAGGACCGAAGACCGGCTTGAACTGGCCGCCATGCTGGAGCGCGCGCGCGACCGCCTGGATGCCGCGCAAAAGGCCTTCGGCAAGGCGGCGGAGGCCAATCCCGCGCTCAAGGACAAGCTGGGCGAGGCCTTTGCCGGCGCGGGCCGGGCCGGCGAAGGCGCCATCGCGCTGGCGCGCGAGCAGGTGCTGCTGCCGCAGGAGCTGGGCTACGCGTCGGACGTCTATTTCAAGGCATTCACGGGCGCCATCGACGAGCAGTTCAAGGCCATCGGCCGCATGACCGAGGTGCTGGCGGCGCAACTGGATGAACAGAACCAGGTGCTGCGCCGCAATCAGATGATGGTGCTGGCGGCGATCTTCCTGCTGGCCGCGGTGGCGGCCTGGCTGGGCGTGCTGATCACCCGCTCGGTGACCGGTCCCGTGCTGCACTCCATGCACATGGCCAGGCAGGTGGCCGCCTGCGACCTGACCGTGCGCATCCATGCGCGCGGCCGCGACGAGACGGCGCAATTGCTGGGTTCGCTCAACGAGATGACCGGCAGCCTGGGCGGCATCGTCGGCAACGTGCGCGACAGCATCGACGTGATCCAGGTGGCTTCGCGCGAGATCGCCACCGGCAACGCCGACCTGTCGCGCCGCACCGAGTCGCAGGCCGCCAGCCTGGAGGAAACCGCCAGTGCGATGGAAGAGCTGACCTCCACCGTGCAGCAGAACGCCGACAACGCGCGCCAAGCCAACCAGCTGGCCGACGCCGCCTCCAAGCTGGCCGCGCGCGGCGGCGAGGTGGTTGGCGGCGTGGTGCAGACCATGGGCGAGATCAAGGACAGTTCGGCCCGCATCGTCGACATCATCAGCGTGATCGACGGCATCGCCTTCCAGACCAATATCCTGGCGCTCAACGCCGCGGTGGAGGCGGCGCGCGCCGGCGAGCAGGGCAGGGGGTTTGCGGTGGTGGCCTCCGAGGTGCGTTCGCTGGCCCAGCGCAGCGCCACCGCCGCGCGCGAGATCAAGGAGCTGATCGGCGACTCGGTGCAGAAGGTCGATGCCGGCGGCAAGCTGGTCGACGAGGCCGGCGCCACCATGGGCGAGATCGTCGGCTCGGTGCGCCGGGTGGCCGGCATCATGAGCGAGATCACCTCGGCCAGCCACGAGCAGAGCATCGGCATCGCGCAGGTCAACGATACGATCGCGCAGATGGAGGCGATCACCCAGCAGAACGCGGCCCTGGTGGAGGAGGCGGCGGCCGCGGCCGAAAGCTTGCAGAAGCAGGCCGAGTTGTTATGGAATACGGTGAGCGTGTTCAGGACCGCGGACGGCGACGATGCGCCGCGCTTGCATGCGCACTGAACGCTGTGGCGTGCGCTTGTCGTTTCGTCATCGCCGATGTCTTGCGGGAATGACAATGTCGGCCGGCGGAGCCGCCCCGCGAACGCACTCCGGCGGGGCGTCGCGGGGCGGCTGCGCAGGCCGCGCGCGCCCTGATTCGGGGCGTGCGCCCCGCTTTGGAAAACTATGCAAAACGCACATGAGCACATGCTGACAAAGCATTGGCTTGCGCCGAGGCGCATCTTCTAAGATGCCGCTCCACGGCATGGGCAAACGGCCAGCGCGTCCCGGCGCCGCGCCGGTTTGATGTCTGAAATACATCGTCGTTCTTACGGAAAGAGCACATTCATGATCCAACATCTCAAGATCGGCACCCGCCTGGCCTTCGGCTTTTGCCTCATCCTGCTGTGCGCCGTGGCGCTGCTGGCCATCGGCCTGTGGCGCATGGCGGAGCTGGAATCCTCCAGCGAATACGTGATCGACAAGAAGGTCGCCGCCATGACCTTCGCGATGAACATGCGCGAGGCCGGCAGCGAACTGGCGCTGGCCCTGCGCAAGGTGGTCACGCCCACCGATGCCGCCGAAGGCAAGGCCGAGGACGAGCACCTCGGCAAGATCCTGAAGGCCTATGCCGAATTCGAAAAGCAGATCGCCGCGCTGTCCGATGGCGGCCGCGGCAAGGAGCTGCTGGGCGCGGCCAGCGCCGAAAGCAAGAAGCTCTTCCCCATTGTGGAGAACATTCGCCAGCAGGTGGCCAGCAACAATTACTTCGACGCCGCCCAGCTGCTCAAGAGCGACTTCCTGCCGGCCCATGAAAAATGGATGGCCAGCGTGGGCGCGCTGGCGGTGTTCCAGCAGGACGACATGAAGGCGGCCCACGCCGACGCCAAGGACAGCTACCGCAAGGCGCAGGTCGGCATGCTGGTGATCGGCGTGCTGACGCTGGGCCTGGGGCTGTTCTTCACCTTCGTGATCACCCGTTCCATCGTCAACCCGTTGAAGCGCGCCGGCGGCATCGCCGCTGCCATTTCCAGCGGCGACCTGACGCAGGACTTCGAGGATCGCGGCCGCGACGAGGCCGCCACCCTGGTCAACGCGCTGGGCTCCATGCAAGCCAACCTCGCCGCGACCTTGAATGAGGTCAAGGAAAGCGCGGCCGTCATCGCCATCGCCTCGCACGAGATCGCGCGCGGCAACCTGGACCTTTCCAACCGCACCGAATCGCAGGCGTCGAGCCTGGAAGAAACCGCCAGCTCGATGGAGCAGCTCACCTCCACCGTGCAGCAGAACGCCGAGAATGCGCGCCAGGCCAACCAGTTGGTGGTCTCGGCCTCCGACTACGCCACCAAGGGCGGCCGCGTGGTGGGCGACGTGGTGGACACCATGGGCTCGATCAAGGAAAGCTCGCGCAAGATCGTCGACATCATCGGCGTGATCGACGGCATCGCCTTCCAGACCAACATCCTGGCGTTGAATGCGGCGGTGGAAGCGGCGCGCGCCGGCGAGCAGGGACGCGGCTTCGCGGTGGTGGCCTCGGAAGTGCGTTCGCTGGCCCAGCGCAGCGCCACCGCGGCCAAGGAAATCAAGCAGCTCATCAGCGACTCGGTGGACAAGGTCGACGCCGGCGGCAAGCTGGTCGATGAAGCCGGCGCCACCATGAGCGAGATCGTCACCTCGGTCAAGCACGTGGCCGACATCATGGGTGAGATCACCGCCGCCAGCCAGGAGCAGAGCGCCGGCATCGCCGAGGTCAACAACGCGATTGCGCAGATCGACGAGATCACCCAGCAGAACGCCGCGCTGGTGGAGCAGGCCGCGGCCGCCGCCGAGAGCCTGCAGGAGCAGTCCGACGTGCTGGCCCACGCGGTCTCGATCTTCCGCCTGAAGATGGCCGCGCCGGCTGCGGCGCTTGCCGTGGCCCCGGTCGCCGCCGCGCCGGCGCGCGCCATCAACCCATCCGCTACCATCGAGGTGCAGGCGCGCACGGTGAACCCGGCCGGCCGCTTGCCGGCCGCCGCGCCGGCCAGGAAGCCGGCGCCCTCGGCGCGCGACGACGAGTTCGAGGAGTTCTGAGTCGGGGGTGGCTTGCGCCATATTGACTAAGCGTCAAGTTTCGGTGGAAGCGCCGCAGCCTCAAGCTGCGGCGCTTTTTCTTTTGCTGTGCCGCTATCGTGACGGATACAGCGATGAGGACTGAAGATTTTCAGAATATTGCCGATAAGCTAGAACAGCCGAGGCTTGGTCTGGCATGTCGCGCGGGGGCGCGACGCCGGGCCGCGCCAGCCAAGTGAGAGAGCGCCATGTTCCGCAGGGAACCGAAGGACGCCGCCGCGGAAGTACACGCGGCCTTGGAGGCTGTGGCGCGGTCTGCCGCGTTTCCCCTTCATCCACCGGAACACATCATCCATGTCTTTCAAGAACATCTCCATCAAGGCGCAGCTCGCCATCGCCATCCTCATCCTTTCCTGCCTGCTGGTCGCCATCGGCGCCTCCGGCCTGCTGGGCATGTCGGCCGCCGTCAGCATCAACCGCGAGCTGACCGAAGAGCGCATTCCCAAGACCGTCGCCGCCGACAACGTGCTGATCTGGATCGGCCGCCAGCGCACCTCGCTGGACCAGGCCGCGCTGACCGACGACCCGGCCTGGGCCGAGCGCATGGCCGGCATGGATGCCAACGCCCGCAAGGAAGCGCTGCAATGGTGGGCCAAGTACACCGAACTGCCGCAGACCGAAGAGGGCAAGGTGCTGGTGAAGAAGGTGTCGGAGGGCCTCGAGAAGACCGAACAGGCGCTGGTCAAGTTTGCCGAAGCCATCAAGACCGGCGACCGCAAGGCCATCGGCGACCAGGCGCGCGTGGTGGGCACCATCTACACCGCGATGCAGGCCGACGGCCAGGCGCTGAGCAAGTATGAGAGCGAGCAGGCCGAGCACAGCCTGGCCGCCTCCACCCGTCGTTATGAGGCCTCTCGCATGTTCTCCAGCGTGGCCATCGTGGTCGGCCTGCTGCTGGCGCTGTACAGCTGGCTGTCGCTGCGCCGCGCGATCGGCGAGCCGATGGGCCGCGCCCTGAACCACTTCGAGGCGATCTCGGCGGGCGACCTGACCCAGCACGTGCATGTGCACTCCAAGAATGAAATGGGCCAGCTGCTGGCCGGCCTGGCGCACATGCAGGAGAGCCTCACGCGCACCGTGCGCGCGGTGCGCACCGGCAGCGACGCCATCGCCACCGCCACCCGCGAGATTTCCTCGGGCAACCTCGACCTGTCCTCGCGCACCGAGCAGCAGGCCGCGTCGCTCGAGGAGACTGCCTCCAGCATGGAAGAACTGACTTCCACCGTGAAGCACAACGCCGACAACGCGCGCCAGGCCACCACGCTGGCGGTCAACGCTTCCACCATCGCCGCCGACGGCAACGCCGTGGTCGGCCGCGTGGTGCAGACCATGGAAGAAATCCGCGCCAGTTCGGCCAAGATCACCGATATCGTCAGCATCATCGACGGTATCGCCTTCCAGACCAACATCCTGGCCTTGAACGCCGCGGTGGAAGCGGCGCGCGCCGGCGAGCAGGGCCGCGGCTTCGCGGTGGTCGCGTCGGAAGTGCGCGCGCTGGCGCAGCGCTCCTCCAGCGCCGCCAAGGAAATCAAGGACCTGATCATGCTGTCGGTGGATCGCGTGCAGGCCGGTTCCGAACTGGTGGGCCAGGCCGGCGCCACCATGAGCGACGTCATCAACGCCGTGCAGCGCGTGACCGACATCATGGGCGAAATCTCGTCGGCTTCCAGCGAACAGAGCGCCGGCATCGACCAGGTGTCGCGCGCGGTGTCGCAGATGGATGAAGCCACCCAGCAGAACGCCGCGCTGGTGGAGCAGGCCAGCGCCGCCGCCAAGGCACTGGAGCAGCAGGCGCAAAGCCTGATGCAGGAAGTCTCGGCGTTCCGCCTGGTCGAAGGCGCCGGCGGCGCGCGTTTCCAGGCGGCCCCGGCGGCGGCTCCGATCGTCGCGCACAACAGGGCCGCGGCCAAGCCGGTGCGCCCTGCGCCGCGTCCGGCAGCCGCGCCGTCCCCCGCCCCCGCGCTGGCCAAGCCTGCCGCGCCGGGCAAGGCAGCGGCGCGCAATACGCCGCCGTCCGGCGATGACGGCGACTGGGAAACCTTCTGATCCAGGCGACGCCGCCAATGAAAACGCCGCCCATCGGGCGGCGTTTTTCTTTCGCCTGCGCGCCAGCTGTCAGCGCGAATGGTGCTTGCCGGAGGTGGCCAGCAGCTCCGGCGCGATCACCGCTTTCAGGTAGTTGGTGGTGACGTCGCCGCGTTCACGCTGGGCGATCCACCACACGTTGGCCTTGCGCAGCGACCATTCCTGCGGCAGGCCCGCGATCAGTTGCGCCGCCACCAGGCCCAGCGTCGGCTGGTGGCCCACGATCAGCACCGGTTCGCGGTTGTCGGGCCAGTTGGCCGCGCGCAGCAGGTCCTCCGCGCTCTTGTCCGGCGCCAGCTCCGGGTGCACCTTGTACTTGCGGCCCAGCGCCTCCACCGTCTGCAGCGTGCGGGTCGCCGGGCTGACCAGGATGCGGCAGCTTTCCGGCAGGTTGCGATCCAGCCATTCGGCCATCTTGGCGGCCTGCTTGTGTCCTTTCGGGGTCAGGGCGCGTCCCTCGTCGGGTTCGCCCAGCTCCGCTTCCGCGTGCCGCCACAAAATCAGATCCATCTCACGCTCCTGTAATGATTTCCGGATATAGGGCTGGCGGCATCCTCATTCTTCCGGCAACGCCGGAATGCCTAGTGTCGTCATCAGGTGCTGCTGGGCGCTGAAAGTCTGCTGCTTGCTGCGCGCCTTCTTCAGGGTGTAGACGCCGTTGGCATCGAGATGCCAGGAGTTCGTGTTGTCCTTCAGGTAAGGGTTCAGGCCTTCGGTGATGACGCGTTTCTTCAAGGCCTTGTCCAGCACCGGGAATCCGACCTCGATACGGCGGAAGAGGTTCCGGTTCATCCAGTCGGCGCTGGCCAGGTAGACGTCGTGCGCCAGGTCGTTGCGGAAGTAATAGATGCGCGAGTGCTCCAGGTAGCGGCCGATGATGGAGCGCACCCGGATGTTCTCGGACAGCCCCGGCACGCCCGGGCGCAGCGCGCAGGCGCCGCGCACGATCAGGTCGATCTTCACGCCGTCGGCCGAGGCCGCGTACAGCGCGCGTATCACCGACTCGTCCAGCAGCGCGTTCATCTTGGCGATGATGCGCGCCGGCCGTCCTTCGCGCGCGATCTGCGCCTCGTTGCGGATGGCGCGGATGGTCTCCTTCTGCAGCGTGAACGGCGCCAGCCACAGGTGGTTCAGGTTGCGCGGCTTGCTCAGGCTGGTCAGGTGGATGAACACCTCGTTGACTTCGGCGGTGAGTTCCTGGTTGGACGTCAGCAGGCCGAAATCGGTATAGAACTTGGTGGTGTTGGGGTGATAGTTGCCGGTGCCGAGGTGGGCGTAGAAGCGCAGGCGCTCGTCTTCGCGGCGGATCACCAGCGCCAGCTTGGCGTGCGTCTTGAGGCCGACCACGCCGTACACCACCTGGGCGCCGGCCTGTTCCAGCTTGACCGCCCAGTTGATGTTGGCTTCCTCGTCGAAGCGCGCCATCAGCTCCACGATCACGGTCACTTCCTTGCCGTGCTGGGCGGCGTAGATCAGCGCCTCCATCAGGTCGGAGTTCATGCCGGTGCGGTAGATGGTCTGCTTCAACGCCACCACGTGCGGATCGTGCGCCGCGCTGCGGATGAAATCGACCACCGGCTGGAACGACTGGAAGGGGTGGTGCAGCAGCACGTCCTTCTTGTCCAGCACGCTGAAGATGTTCTCGCTGATGAGCTGGTGCGGCAGGGTGGGGGAGAACGGCGGGAAGCGCAGCTCCGGCTGCGCCACCAGGTTGACGATCTCGGACAGGCGCACCATGTTCACCGGCCCTTCCACCGCATACAGGCGGTTGCGGTCGATGTTGAACTGGTTCAGCAGGAACTGCGCCAGGTGCTCGGGACAGTTGCTGGCCACTTCCAGCCGCACCGCCACGCCGAACTGGCGGCTTTGCAATTCGGTTTCCAGCGCCTGGCGCAGGTTCTTCACTTCCTCTTCATCGACCCACAGGTCGCTGTTGCGGGTGACGCGGAACTGCGAATAGGCGGTGATTTCGCGGCCCGGGAACAGTTCGGCGATATGCGCATGGATCACCGAGGACAGCAGGCAGAACGACGACGAGCCCTTGGCCGAGAGATGGTCGGGCAGCTTGATCACGCGCGGCAGCACGCGCGGCGCCTTGACGATGACGATGCCGGTGCCGCGACCGAAGGCGTCCTTGCCGGAGAGCTCGATGATGAAGTTCAGGCTCTTGTTGACCACCTGCGGGAAGGGGTGGGCCGGGTCCAGGCCGATCGGCGTCAACAGCGGGCGCACGTGCTGCTCGAAGTAGCCCTTGACCCAGGCGCGCTGCGCTTCGTTGCGGTCTTCGTGGCGCAGCAGGTGGATGCCGTTGGTGGCCAGCTGCGGCAGGATCTCGTCGTTGAGCAGCTGGTACTGGCGCGACACGATGCGGTGGCATTCGGCGCTGGTGCGCTCCAGCGCGGCGCGCAGCTCGGGCGGATCGACGTTCTCGCCTTCGATGCGGTTGGCCAGCAGGCTGGCGATGCGCACCTCGAAGAATTCATCCAGGTTGCTGCTGCAGATGCACAGATAGCGCAGGCGTTCCAGCAAGGGAACGCTGCGGTCTTCGGCCTGGGCCAGCACTCGCCGGTTGAACGCCAGCTGCGAGAGTTCGCGGTTGAGGTAGATCGTATTGGCGGGCAGCTCCGGTTGGAGATCGTTTTCCGGTTTTGCTTTTCTGGTCATTCAATGGTCCCTGTCCATCCTGTTTTGCCGGGAGTGTATTAAGGAGGTATGACAAGTTTATGACAGAACAAATAAGCCTTTGTCATATTTCTTTCATGGAAACGTTTCCATCGTTTAATTATTTAACAATATTTCCCCGGTGGAAATCCGACGCGGCCGATCGGCTGCAATCGCGCGCGGCTGGCGGGTTTGTTCCCGGTCGGCCGCAGCAGCCGGTGCGCGCCCGGATTGTCGCTTCGACAACGCTCCGGGTGGGCGCGAGCAATTGTCCGTCGGAAGCAAACCGACAAGGCCCCGTCATAAACTCGTCACATTAGCTCGTTAAAGTTCGCCCTGTCCAAGAAGTGCATCCCACCAACCGTGATGTCTCAGTGACGCTCAATCCGTTCAAAAACATAGGAGTATCAGAAATGGGTTTCAACCAACTGATTAAGTCTGTTGCAGTCGCAGTGGCCGGCGCTTTCGCCTTCGGCGGCGCGGCTCATGCAGCAGAAATCACCGGCGCCGGCGCTTCCTTCCCGTATCCGGTCTACGCCAAGTGGGCCGAGCTGTACAAGACCGCCACCGGCAACAGCCTGAACTACCAATCGATCGGCTCGGGCGGCGGCATCAAGCAGATCAAGGCCAAGACCGTCGACTTCGGCGCTTCCGACGCTCCCCTGACCCAGCAAGAACTGACCGAAGCCGGCCTGACCCAATTCCCGGCAGTGGTCGGCGGCGTGGTTCCGGTCGTGAACCTGGACGGCGTGACCCCGGGCCAGGTGAAGCTGTCCGGCCAAGTGCTGGGCGACATCTACGCCGGCAAGATCACCAAGTGGAACGCTGCTGAAATCGTCGCCCTGAACCCGGGCGTGAAGCTGCCGGCCGACGACATCACCGTCGTCTACCGTTCGGATGCTTCGGGCACCTCCTACGTGTTCACCTCCTACCTGGCCAAGGCCAACGCCGACTTCAAGAGCAAGATCGGCGCCGGCACCGCGGTCAAGTGGCCGACCGGCGTGGGCGGCAAGGGTAACGAAGGCGTCGCCGCCAACGTGCAGAAGGTCAAGGGCGCGATCGGCTACGTCGAGTACGCCTACGTGAAGAAGAACAAGCTGAACTTCACCCAACTGAAGAACAAGGACGGCGCTTTCGTGTCGCCTGACGACGAGTCCTTCAAGGCCGCTACCGCCGCCGGCGACTGGGCCAAGACCCCGGGCTTCGCCGTCGACTTCACCGACGCGGCAGGCAAGGCTTCGTGGCCGATCTCCAGCGCCACCTTCATCCTGCTGCACAAGGAGCAGGCTGGCGACGGCGCCAAGGGCAAGGAAGTCCTGAAGTTCTTCGACTGGGCCTACAAGAACGGCGGCAAGTCCGCTGCCGAACTGGACTACGTCCCGCTGCCGGCTACCGTCACCAAGCTGGTGGAAGACTCCTGGAAGGCGAACGTCAAGGACGGCAGCGGCAAGGCGATCTGGTAATCGTCAAGCCATGCAATCCTGGGAGGGCGTCCTGAGGCGCCTTTCCCAGCAAGGCTGAAGCAGGCTTCCTCCAACGAAGCACGCGGGCCATCGAAGCGAAAACGAGCAACTCTGAGAGACAGAGCATTCGCGGCGATGGCCCGTTTTAATGGTGAACTCAAATGAGCGCAAATTACTCCACCACGGCTATGTCGAATCCCGAAGTAAAAAAATCCGCGACAGACACTGAAAGTGCGCAAGCCGCGCACCAGCAGTTGATGGCCGTCATGCGCAGGCAGCGACTGCAAGATTTCTTTTTCCACAAGTTGACGCTCACCTTCGCACTGTCCGTGCTGTTGATGCTGGGCGGCATCATCGTTTCCCTGTTCATCAACGCGGCGCCGGCCTTCCAGGCCTTCGGCCCGGGCTTCATCACGCGCGTCGAATGGGATCCCACCAATGAACAGTTCGGCGCCATGATCGCCATCGTCGGCACGCTGTCGACCTCGATCATCGCGCTGCTGATCGCGTTCCCGGTCAGCTTCGGCATCGCGCTGTTCCTCACCGAGATCTGCCCGGCCAAGCTGCGCCGCCCGTTGGGCACCTGTGTCGAGCTGCTGGCCGGCGTGCCCTCCATCATCTACGGCATGTGGGGCCTGTTCGTGTTCGCGCCGCTGTTCTCCGAATACGGCCAGCCCTTCCTCAAGGCGACCCTGGGCCAGATCCCCGGCATCGGCGTGCTGTTCTCCGGCCCGACCATGGGCATCGGCATCCTGACGGCCGGCCTGATCCTGGCCGTGATGATCATCCCCTTCATCTCCTCGGTGATGCGCGATGTCTTCGAGGTGGTGCCCGCGGTGCTCAAGGAATCGGCCTACGGCCTGGGCTGCACCCGCTGGGAAGTGGTGCGCAAGGTGGTGCTGCCGTACACCAAGACCGGTGTGGTCGGCGGCGTCATGCTGGGCCTCGGCCGCGCGCTGGGCGAAACCATGGCGGTCACCTTCGTGATCGGCAACTCGCACCGCCTGTCCTGGTCGCTGTTCGCGGCGGGCAATTCGATCGCCTCCACGCTGGCCAATGAAATCGCCGAAGCGTCCAGCAAGCTGCACGTCTCCTCGCTGTTCGCGCTGGGCCTGATCCTGTTCGTCATCACCTTCATCGTCCTGTCTGTCGCCAAGATCATGCTCATGGGCATGGCGCGCAAGGAAGGAGCCAAATAATGAGCCAAACCACCCAAAACGCAGTCGCGGCCGAACAGCCGCAAGGCATGAACCCGGTCTACCGCAAGCGCCTGCTGCAGCACCGCCTCGGCATGCTGTTCTCGTTCGTGGCGATGGGCCTGGGCCTGTTCGTGCTGGCCTGGATCCTGCTGACCCTGGTGTTCAAGGGTGTGGCCGCGCTGAACATGGGCCTGCTGACCGAAAACACCCCGGGTCCCGGCGGCGAGGGCGGCGGCCTGCTCAACCCCATCGTCGGCAGCCTGATGATGGTTGGCCTGAGCACCCTGATCAGCACTCCGATCGGCATCCTGGCCGGCGTCTACCTGGCCGAATACGGCGAGGAGAGCAAGCTGGCGCAGGTGACCCGCTTCGTCACCGACATCATGCTGTCGGCGCCCTCGATCGTGATCGGCCTGTTCATCTACGCGATCTACGTCGCCAACGTCGGCCACTTCTCCGGTTGGGCCGGCACCTTCGCGATCTCGCTGATCGCCATTCCGGTGGTGGTGCGCACCACCGACAACATGTTGAAGCTGGTGCCCAACGGCCTGCGCGAAGCAGCCTTCGCGCTCGGCGCGCCGCGCTGGAAGGTAGCCATGATCGTGCGCCTGCGCGCGGTCAAGGCCGGCGTCGTGACCGGCGTGCTGCTGGCGGTGGCCCGCATCTCGGGCGAAACCGCGCCGCTGCTGTTCACCGCGCTGAACAACCAGTTCTTCAGCACCAACATGAACCGTCCGATCGCCAACCTGCCGGTGGTGATCAACCAGTTCGCCATGAGCCCGTATGACAACTGGGTCTCGCTGGCATGGGGCGGGGCGCTGCTGATCACCTTCAGCGTGCTGCTGCTCAACGTGCTGTCCCGTACCCTGTTCAAGCAACAGATCCCCGGCTAATTTATCCAAGTGACCGACATGACTACTGCTCAAATGGCAAACCAGGCACCGAATGCACCGGCCAACGCGGCCGCGCCCAAGAAGTCCACGATCGAAATCGCGAACCTCAATTTCTACTACGGCGGTTTCCAGGGCCTGAAGAACATCAACCTCAACATCTATGAAGGCAAGGTCACCGCCTTCATCGGTCCGTCGGGTTGCGGCAAGTCGACCCTGCTGCGCACCTTCAACCGCATGTACGACCTGTACCCCGGCCAGCGCGCCGAGGGCAAGATCATCTACGCCGGCAACAACATCCTGGAGCCGGGCCAGGATCTGAACATGCTGCGCGCCAAGGTCGGCATGGTGTTCCAGAAGCCGACCCCGTTCCCGATGTCGGTCTACGACAACATCGCCTTCGGCATCCGCCTGTACGAAAACCTGCCCAAGGGCGAAATGGACGAGCGCGTCGAATGGGCGCTGAACAAGGCGGCGTTGTGGGGCGAAGTCAAGGACAAGCTGCACAAGAGCGGCCTGTCGCTCTCCGGCGGCCAGCAACAGCGCCTGTGCATCGCGCGCGGCGTGGCGGTCAAGCCTGAGGTGCTGCTGCTGGACGAGCCGACCTCGGCGCTGGACCCGATCTCGACGGCCAAGGTGGAAGAGCTGATCGGCGAACTCAAGAACGACTACACCATCGCCATCGTGACCCACAACATGCAGCAGGCGGCCCGTTGCTCGGACTACACCGCCTACATGTACCTGGGCGAGCTGGTGGAGTTCGGCGAGACCGACCAGATCTTCATGAATCCGGTGCGCAAGGAAACCCAAGACTACATCACAGGCCGTTTTGGATAAGGCGCGGCCTAGGCTACTGCGCACCCCGGGGCCAGCACTGCGATGCTCGCCGTACTCCAGTACGGCTGCGCTTCTCCTGCAGGCCGCGGGGTTGCTCGCGACGCCCATGCCGCACCTCGATGCGTAGTCTGGGCAATGTTTTCAGACATTCATTTTTACAGAATTCAATTAATTAGGGACGTCACATGACCGGCGATCACTCCTCCAAGCAGTACGACCAAGATCTGGAAGAAATCCGTTCCAAGGTGCTCGCCATGGGCGGCATGGTGGAACATCAGTTTCAGGACGCGATTGCGGCTTTCCGCACCGGCAACCTGGATGTGGCCAAGCGCGTGATGAAGGATGACGAGGCGGTGAACCGCCTTGAAGTCGAACTCGACGACGCCTGCAGCCACCTGATCGTGCGCCGCCAGCCGACCGCCAACGACCTGCGCACCGTGATGGCCACCATCAAGATCATCACCGACCTGGAACGCGTGGGCGACGAGGCCACCAAGATCGCGCGTATCTCGGTTCACCTGCACAAGCGCGGCATCGGCCTGGTGTCGCACTACGAGACCGTCAGCCTGATCGCCGAGCAAGCCGGCGACCTGCTGCGCAGCGCGCTGGATGCCTTCGCCCGCCTGGACGACAAGCAGGCGCTGGAACTGATCAAGGCCGACGCCAGCATCGACCACGGCTTCCGTTCGATCACCCGCAGCCTGATCACTTTCATGATGGAAGACCCGCGCACCATCTCCGGCTCCATCGACACCCTGTGGGTTGCCAAGGCGATCGAGCGCATCGGCGACCATGCCAAGAACATCGCGGAGTACGTGGTGTACGTGGTGGGCGGCAAGGACATCCGCCATACCGACTTCGGCTCGGCCAAGGTGGTCGAGGAAGACGAGGACTGAACCGGCTGCAACGGGATCCGCGCGGAAAACAAGACGGCGGCCGGCTTCTACGAGCTGCCGACACGCGCGGTATCCGGCATGGCGGAGGGAGACCCGCGAATTTCATAAGAAGTTGAATAAATGACCACTATCCTGATCGTCGAAGACGAGCCGTCGATTGCCGAACTGATTGCGTTCACGCTCAAGGAAGCCGGCTGGTCCAGCTTTGTCGTCAACAATGCCGCCGCCGCCTGGGACTTCGTCCAGCATCGCGCGCCGCAGCTGGTCCTGCTGGACTGGATGCTGCCCGACCGCAGCGGCCTGCACCTGCTCTCGCGCATCCGCGCCGATCGCCAGCTGCAGCAGCTGTCGGTCATCATGCTCACCGCCAAGAGCATGGAAGAGGACAAGATCGCCGGCCTCGACAACGGCGCCGACGACTACATCACCAAGCCGTTTTCCCCGCGCGAGCTGACCGCGCGCATCAAGGCGCTGCTGCGCCGCAAGAGTCCCGAGCACGCGCAGGAGATCATGTCGGCCGGCCCCATCACGCTCGATCCGGCGAGCTGCTCGGTCACCCTGTCGGGCGACAAGATCGACATCGGCCACGCCGAGTACAAGCTGCTGAAGTTCTTCCTGGCGCATCCGGATCGCGTGTTTTCGCGCAGCCAGCTGCTGGACCGGGTCTGGGGCGACCATGTGGTGATCGAGGAACGCACGGTGGACGTGCACGTGCTGCGCCTGCGCAAGGCCCTGCGCGATGCCGAGTTCCTCATCAAGACCGTGCGCAGCGTCGGTTACATGCTGTCGACCAAATAAGCCTCTTGGGCGACAATAGGGCCTGTTGCGCCCGGCAACCCGCCGCGCGCTCCCCACGATTTTTCTTGCGATCTCAATGAGTCCACAACTGCTGTTCTGGATTCCCGCCGTCCTGCGCCTGGTGCTGTGCCTGGCGGGAGCGGGAGTCATAGCGTTCTTCTTCGGCCTGGTGCCGGGCCTGGCGGCCGCCGTGCTGGGCGTGGGCGCGATGATGGTGACCCACCTGCATTACCTGTTCCGGCTCTCCAGCTGGCTGGACGATTCAGGCCAGTCGCGCCTGCCCGACGGCTGGGGCGCATGGACCGACGTCTATGCCCGCCTGTACCGCATGCGCCGCGACGACGAAAAGAACCAGACCGAGCTTGCCGAGTGGCTGGCGCGCTTCCGCCAGGCCATGAGCCTGCTGCCGGACGGCGTGGTGATCATGGACGACGTGCTGTTCCTGGAGTGGTGCAATCCGGCCGCGCAGCAGCACCTGGGCTTGAAGCTGGACCGCGACAAGGGCATGCGGGTGACCAACCTGATCCGCAACCCGGCCTTCATCGACTACATCATCCTGGGCCGCTACGAGCAGCCGCTGACGCTGGCGCTGCATGAGCGCAAGCTGATCGTGCAGATCATCCCCTTCGAGAACCGCCGCCAGATCCTGGTCACGCACGACGTCACCGAATCCGAACGCATCGACATGATGCGCCGCGACTTCGTGGCCAATGCCTCGCACGAGCTGCGCACGCCGCTGACGGTGATCAACGGTTTCCTGGAGATCGCCCTGGCCCAGCCCAGGCTGGACGAGCAGACCCGCACCGCGCACCTGACCCTGATGACCGAGCAGGGCCAGCGCATGCAGAACCTGATCGACGACATGCTCACGCTGACCCGCCTGGAATCGATCGATTACCCGCTGCGTTCCGAGGTGGTGCGGGTGCAGGCGCTGCTGGAAGGCATCGCCGGAGAGGCGCGCGCGCTCTCGGCCGGCAAGCACGAGATCACGCTGGCCGTGAGCGGGCCGGACCTCAAGGGCAACGTCGACGAGCTGCGCAGCGCCTTCACCAACCTGGTCACCAACGCGGTGCGCTATACCCCGGCGGATGGACGCATCATGCTGCGTTGGGAGAGCGACGAGCGCGGCGCGCATTTCTCGGTGCAGGACACCGGCATCGGCATCAGCCCTGAGCACATCTCGCGCCTGACCGAGCGCTTCTACCGGGTCGACAAGAGCCGCTCGCGCGAGACCCAGGGCACCGGCCTGGGCCTGGCGATCGTGCGTCACGTGCTGCTGCGCCATCACGCCACGCTGGACATCCAGTCGGTGCCGGATCATGGCAGCACCTTCACGGTATATTTCCCGGCGACCCAGACCATCGGGGATTTCGTGGGGTTCAAGTGACAAGGGAAAAAGGATGCCGCGGCATCCTTTTTTATTGGCCGCGTCCAGGCCGGGCGCCGCCGGGAATGTTGCCAGAATTCCTAGGTAGAAATACGAATATCTGCACCACGGCCTTTTTGGCCACAATACCACCGCGCGGGAATGGCCGCGGCCGCCGGTCCGCGCGGCGGAAACCAGAATGCCCCCGGTCCACGACGGGGGCGCGACCACAAGATCCGCCCGCCCGCAAGTTTCCTGGCTCCCAGAACCAACCAACAATTTTCCGCAGAGGGAAAAAATGAATTACTTCGCCAACATGAAGATTGGCCGGCGCCTGGCGCTGGGCTTCGCCTTCATCCTCATCGCCGCCAGCGTAGTGGTTGCACTGTCCATCTGGCGCCTGCACGGCATCGCCATGGCTACCGAATCGATGATGGAAAAACCGCTGCTGAAGGAGCGCCTGGTGTCGGACTGGTACCGCACCATCCACACCAGCGTGCGCCGCACCACGGCCATCGCCAAGAGCTCGGATCCCAGCCTGGCGGCGTTCTTCGCCGACGACGCGGCGACCGCCACGCGCCAGTCCACCGAGCAGCAGAAGGCCATCGAGGCGCTGCTGAGCTCGGACAGCGAGAAAGAGGTCTTCACCAAGCTCTCCGCGGTGCGCAAGGACTACATCAAATACCGCGACGCCATCTCCAAGGCCAAGGCCGAAGGCCAGACCGGGGAGGCGGCGAAGATCCTGGCCGGCCCCTATGACGTCGCCGCCAAGGGCTACCTCGACCTGCTGCAGCAGCTGCTCAACGTGCAGCGCGCCGGCATCGACGGCATCGCCGGCGAGATCCAGGGAATCTATGAGCAAAGCCGCAACCTGATGCTGGCGCTGGCGGCCTTGCTGGTGGCGCTGGGCTGCTTGTTCGCCTGGCGCCTGGCGGTGAGCATCACGCGTCCGCTGGAACGCGCGGTGAGCGTGGCCGAATCGGTGGCCGACGGCGACCTGACCGTGCGCATCGACGCCGCGCAGGCCGCGCGCCGCGACGAAACCGGCAAGCTGCTGCACGCGCTGCAAGCCATGACCGCCAACCTGGCCGGCATCGTGGGGCAGGTGCGCAGCGGCACCGACGCCATCGCCACCGCTTCGCGTGAAATCGCCGGCGGCAACCTCGACCTCTCGGCCCGCACCGAACGGCAGGCCGGCTCGCTGGAGGAGACCGCATCGGCCATGGAGGAGCTGACCTCCACCGTGCACCAGAACGCCGACAACGCGCGCCAGGCCAACCAGCTGGCCGCGTCGGCCTCGTCGGTGGCGCAGCAGGGGGGCGAGGTGGTGTCGCAGGTGGTGACCACCATGGGATCGATCAACGAGTCCTCGCGCAAGATCGTCGACATCATCAGCGTGATCGACGGCATCGCCTTCCAGACCAACATCCTGGCCTTGAACGCGGCGGTGGAAGCCGCGCGCGCCGGTGAGCAGGGCCGCGGCTTTGCCGTGGTGGCGTCCGAAGTGCGCTCCCTGGCCCAGCGCTCGGCCTCTGCCGCCAAGGAGATCAAGGGCCTGATCGACGACTCGGTGGCCAAGGTCGGCACCGGCAGCGAGCTGGTGGGCCGCGCCGGCGCCACCATGCAGGAAGTGGTGGCCAGCGTGCGCCACGTGGCCGATATCGTGGGTGAGATCACCGCCGCCAGCGGCGAGCAGAGCGACGGTATCAGCCAGGTCAACCTGGCCATCACCGAGATGGACCAGACCACGCAACAGAACGCCGCCCTGGTCGAACAGGCCGCGGCTGCGGCCGAGGCGATGCAGGAGCAGGCCGCGCGCCTGTCCGAGGTGGTCAGCCAGTTCCGCCTGGCCGGGCGCGACCAGGCCGCGTGGAGCGACCAGGCCCCGGCGGCGGCCCTGGCGACAGCCGCCGTGGTGGACATCACTCCGGCGCGGCCGGCGCTGCAGCGCTGAGCCCGCGGGCAAGCTCATCCATGGATGCCGGGCGCCGCAACGCGCCCGGCATTTTTTTATCCCCTTCAGGAAATCCCCGATGGAAGGACGGCATGCCGGCCGGCAAAATCGGGCTGTGCGGGATTTTGTATTTTTGCCAATCTCCCGCAGGTGCTATTCCAACCGATGAGACTTGAATTCCTGTCATTTATTGGATAGCTTTAGGAATCGCTGAAAAGTTATCCTGGCGCAATGCATCGGGAAAAAACTCCTGACAAGAAACAAGAACAGGCAACCATGGCCACACCGGAGCGCGCACCATCCCAGCCTTCGACATCGTCGCCACCCGCCGGCGCAGCAGCGCGCGGCGGGCGCCTGGCATCCCGGGCCGGCATGCTGGCGCTGTGGGGCGCGGTCATGCTGGTGCTGCTGGCGGCGATCTCGGCGCGGGTCGACCTGGCCGCGCAATACGTCATGGCCGGCGGCGCCGTCGGCCTGATGCTGCTGATGCGCTCGCTGGGCTACGTGCGGCGCTTCCGCGTGTTCTTCCTGCTGGTCTCCAGTTTCCTGTTGCTGCGCTACCTGTGGTGGCGCACCTTCAATACCCTGGCCTACGACAACTTCTTCGATTTCCTCTTCATGCTGGCGCTGTACATCGCCGAGGTGTATGGCGTATCGATCGCGCTGCTGAGCTTCTTCGTCAATATCCACCCGCTCAAGCGCGACTCCGTGCCGCTCGACTTCACGCCCGGCAAGCTGCCCACGGTGGATGTGCTGATCCCCACCTACAACGAACCCACCGAACTGCTGGAGGTCACGCTGCGCGCCGCGCTGGACATGCGCTACCCGGCCAGCCACCTGCGCGTCTACCTGCTCGACGACGGCGGCACCGTGCAAAAGCGTACCCAGGCCTCGCCGGCCAAGGCGGCCGAGGCGCAGCAGCGGCACGTCGAATTGCAGGCGCTGGCGGCGCGCCACGGCGGCCATTACATCACGCGCGAAAAGAACCAGAACGCCAAGGCCGGCAACGTCAACGAGGCGCTGGCGCATTGCTCCGGCGACCTGGTGCTGATCCTCGACGCCGACCACGTACCCACCGTCGATTTCCTGGAGAAGACCGTGGGCTTCTTCCAGCAGGACGACAAGCTTTACCTGGTGCAGACGCCGCACTTCTTCATCAACCCGGATCCGGTGGAAAAGAACCTCGACATGTTCGGCCGCATGCCGCCCGAGAACGAGATGTTCTACGCCGTGATCCAGCGCGGGCTGGACTTCTGGGACGGCGCCTACTTCTGCGGCTCGGCCGCGGTGATCCGGCGCTCGCACCTGGACGAGGTCGGCGGCATCGGCGGGGTCTCCATCACCGAGGACGCCGAGACCGCCATGAAGCTGCACGCCAAGGGCTACCGCAGCGCCTACCTCAACGAGCCGCTGATCTCGGGCCTGCAGCCCGAGACCTTCTCCAGCTTCATCGTGCAGCGCCTGCGCTGGGCGCAGGGCATGGTGCAGCTGTTCCTGCTGCGCAATGTGTTCGCCATGAAGGGACTCAGCATCCCGCAGAAGCTGTGCTACTTCTCCAACACCTTCTACTGGTTCTTCAGCTACGCGCGCGTGATGCTGCTGCTGGCGCCGATGGCCTACCTGGTGCTGGGCCTGCGTTTCTACAACGCCAGCATCGCCGAGTTCTTCGCCTACGGGCTGCCGGCCATGGTCGGCGCCATCCTGACCTCGGACTACCTGTTCGGCCGCTATCGCTGGACCCTGATTTCCGAGCTCTATGAAATGCTGCAGTCGCTGTTCTCGCTGCAGGCCATCTTCATGGTGATCCGCAACCCGCGTGCGCCCAGCTTCAACGTCACGCCCAAGGGCGAGCACCTGGAGCACGACACGGTGTCCCAACTGGCCGGCCCGTTCTACTTCGTCTACGCGGCGGTGGTGCTGACCATGCTGGTCGGCTTGTGGAAGCTGTTCCACGCCCATGAGCACCAGGATGTGATCATCTCGGCGCTGGGCTGGGACCTGTTGAACCTGATCATCCTCAACGCCTGCATTGGCGTGCTGTACGAGCGCAAGCAGCGGCGTGCCTCGCCGCGGGTGCCGGTGAACCTGTTCGCCGAGGCCATGGAAATCACCGTCTCCCCGGCCACGCCGAAGGCGCTGGCGCAGGCCATCGGGGAGGGCGCGACCATGCAGCTGGACGGCGCGGTCAAGGTCGCCGCCGAGGCGGTCTGGCATGAGCCGCTGCCGTGCCGCGTGATCGACATCTCGGCCGGCGGCGCGCAATTGCAGTTCGACATCGCGGCAGTGCAGTCGGACCCGCCGAGGATGAACCACCTGCGCATCTACAACAGGGCGATGGGCCACGAGAGCCTGCTGCCCATCGAAGTGCGCAGCAGCCACACCTCGCCCGACAAGACCCGGCTGACCGTCGGCGTGCGCTTCACCGACACCAGCGTGGCCGGTTTGTCCGAGACGGTTTCGCTGTCCTCGGGCGACAGCGAACGCTGGACCGCCTACCGCGCCAGCCGCAACCAGCGCCTGGGCATCCTCGGCGGCATCGCGCTGCTGGTCCGCCTGGGCACGGTGCACGCCAGTCACCAGTACTACCTGTTCTGCAAGGGCCTGGCGGCCTACCTGTACCGGCGCGCGATCGCGCCGGTGCTGGCCACCCGTTTCGTCGCTTTGCTGCCTTACCGGCTGAAGCGTTTCTATCGTTATCTCATCCAGTGAACCCGGAGCCAACCATGACTTCGTCCAAGAGCCTGACCCGGCGCTTTTCCTTCCTTGTCGCGCTGCTGATCGCCGGCCTGCAACTGCCGGCGCAGGCGCAGCAGGCCGCGGCCCCGAGTAGCGCGGCGGCAGCCCCGGCCGTCGGCCAGTCCCGCGAAATTCGCCTGGCCGACCTGGGCGGCCGTCCGGGGCCGCTGCGCCTGACCCGCCTGGATGGCGCGGCGCAGCTGAGCATTCCCATTGCGCGCCGGGAGAACATCAAGTCGGCGGCGCTGCACCTGGTCTCGACCAACTCGATCGCCCTGAACAGCCGTTCGCAACTGGTGGTGCGCCTGAACGGGCACAGCATCGCCCAACTGCAGCTGTCCGCGCGCCAGCCGGAAATCACGGCCGACATCCGCCTCCCGGTGGAGCTGCTCAAGCCGGGCTACAACCAGCTGATCTTCCGCGTGGCGCAGCACAGCCAGGACACCCAGTGCGAAGATCCCAACGCGCCCGAGCTGTGGACCGAGATCGACACCACCCAGTCGACGCTGCGCCTGCAGTCCGAACTGCGGACGGTCGCGCCGCTGCTGGCGGACCTGAACGACCTGTTCGATCCCAAGCAGCACGCGCCGCAGAAGTTCAACATCGTCACCGCCGCGCACCCTGGCTCGGACGACGCGCTGTCGGCCGGCGGCATGGTGGCCCAGGGCATCGGTCTCAAGCTGCGCTACACGCTGCCGGCCATCGCCCAGGTGGATGCGCAGGCGGGCAGCGGCGCGGGTCCGGTGCCCGGCCTGCAGCTGGCCGGCCTGGCCAATGCCGACAACGTCCTGGTGGGGACGCTGGATGAATTGAAGCCCTTCCTCGATCCCAAGGTGGCGGCGCAGATCAAGGGCAGCTTCCTGGGCGTCTACCCGATGCCGGACGGCCAGCACGTGCTGCTGATCGTCTCCGGCAAGGACCAGCGCGAGGTGCGCCGCGCGGCCGAGGTGTTTGCCTGGCAGCACCTGGAGTTCCCGCAGCAGGCGCAATGGAACATCGCCGATTTCACGCCGCCGGAGCTGCCCAATTACCTGCCGCAATCGAACGTCTCGACCCAGGGCATCTACAGTTTCAAGCAGCTCGGTTTCAGCACCTCGCCGATCACCTCGGTGGCGCCGGCCGAGATCAACCTGAACCTGCCGCCTGACGTCTACGCGCAGGAAGACAGCCAGGCGGAGTTCCGCCTGAACTTCTCGCAAGGCGCGATGGTGAACTCCAGCATCGTCCTCAACCTGTACCTCAACGACGTGTTCCAGCGCACCATCTCGGTGGAGGACCGCCAGGGCGGCTTCTACGACAACTACCGGCTGGTGCTGCCGCTGCGCAATTTCAAGCCGGGCAACAACGTGCTGTCGTTCCGTCCGATCATCATGCCCAACCGCCAGTGCGACCAGACCGGCCCGCTCAACATGAGCCTGTTCGACGACTCGACGGTGAAGGTGCCTTATATCTACCGCTTCGCCCAGTTGCCGGACCTCTCGCGCTTCTCCAGTAGCGCCTTCCCCTACGTGACGCAGAGCGACGGCAGCCGCCTGGCGATGGTCGTGGCCGGCCGCGACAGCGCCACCATCGGCGCCGCCTGGACCTTGCTGGCCAAGGTCGCGCAAAAGCAGACGGTGCCGCTGGGCGCGGCCCAGGTCACCTTCGGCAAGCCGACGGTGAACCGCCACGCGCTGGTGGTGGGCGCGGTCGGCAGCCTGCCGCCCGAGCTGCTCAAGGACGCGCCATGGACGCTGGAGCAGAACCTGAGCTTCGCCGGCGCCTCGATCCCGATTGCCGTGCCGAGCACCGAGTCCAACTGGTTCCGCCAGCAGTTCCAGACCATCGCCGGCGCCAACCGCAGCAGCGCGGATTCCAGCTATCTCAATACCAGCGTCTCGGGCGACGCCAAGTTGAACCAGCAGCTGCTGGTGATGCAGTTCCGTTCCAGGGCGCTGGACGACAAGACCGCCACCGTGTTCGCCGCGGCCACGCCGGAACAGCTGCAACAGGGCATGGCGCAGCTGGTAGCGCCGGCCTGGTGGAACAACCTGGCCGGCGACGTCTCGCTGCTGTCGCTGGGCAAGCCCGAGGTGGCCACCCAGCGCATCGGCGCCACCTATGACGAGGGATCGATCGGCAAGGCCGAGTACCTGGGCTACATTGCCTCCAAGTACCCCTGGACCTGGTACGGCGTGGTGATGCTGGCGCTGCTGGTGCTGGCATGGCTGTGCTGGCGCCAGCTGCGCGCGCACCTGCGCCGCCGCCAGGGCAAGCGCAACGTCGACATCTGAACGGGCGGCGCATGAAGCTGATCAAGCATCCCGTCTGGCTGCTCGGCATGGCCGCCGCCGGCCTGCCGTGGCAGCACGCGCTGGCGCAGCAGCAGAGCAACGTGAGCAATGTGCAGCGCCAGGCGCAGCAGCTCGACGCCACGCGCGGGCAGGGCGAGGCCAAGGTCACGCAAGGCGAGGGCACGCGCGCCGCCCGCAGCGTGCAGCAGGAGTTGAAGCTGCGCGCCGAGCAGACCCGGCGCGACCTGGCCGAGACGCGCCGGCGCGAGCAGCAGGCCCTGCTGCCGCCGCCCCCAATCGGCGGAGCGTCCCCATCGTCATCCGAGAGCAGCGTCGATGAACGCCCCTTGTGGGACTTGTTGAAGCGCCGCGATCTGGCCGGCTTCGACCGCCAGCTGGCACGCGCGCGCGCGGCCCATCCCGCCTGGACGGCGCCGGCGAGCTTGCCGGCGGAACGTGCGCGGCTGCAGAAAGAGGGCGAGATCGAGCGCCTGTTCGCCTATGCCAGGACCGGCCCGGTCGGCCCGCTGAGCGCATCGCAGCTGCAGGCGCTGGTCGCGGCGCATCCGCAGGATTTCTCCTGCGCGCGCATCGACCGCCTGTGGGGCGCCGCCGAGATCTTCGCGCGCGCTGGCCGCAAGGACGCCGCCTTCGCGCTTTACCGTTCCGTCTTCCCCGATTGCAGCCCGGCGGCCAACCGCATCGCCACGCTCTACATGGCGCAGCAGGCGCTGGGCGCCGACAGCGAGATGCTGGCGCAACTGCTGGCGGCCGAAGCGGGCGGCCGGCGCGACGACGAGAGCGAGGCCAAATTCCAGCGCCTGCTCTACGACCGCCAGCTCACCCGCGTGGCAGCGCTCGACCCGGCCGGCGCCGACGCCCTGATGCTGGTGCCGGTCTTGTCGGACGCCATCCGCGGCTACCTGGATGCGCCGGCGGCCACGCTGGCCGGCTGGATCATGCTGGCCCACAACGACCTGGCCGAGGGCGCGGTGTGGTTCAACCGCGCGCGCCAATGGCAGCCGGGCAACGTGGATGCGCAGCTCGGCTTGCTGCAGATCCGCCTGCAGGCCGGCGACATCGCCGGCGCCGACAGGCTGCTGGCCGAGCCGGCGCTGGCGGCCGACCCGCGCGCCAAGGCGCAACGCGCGCGCCTGCAATTGCTGCGCGCCGACCGTTACAACCAGAACAAGGATTACGCCGCCAGCCTGGCCGCATTGGACGAGGCCGAGCGGCTGGGGGCGAGCAAGCGCCAGACTGCCTCCCTGCGTGGCTGGAACCTGTATGGCGGCGAACGCTATGAGGCGGCGGCGCAGATCTTTTCTTCCGAATACCGCGCCGCGCGCGATCCGCGCATGGCCGAGGGTTGGGCGCTGGCCGAGAACGCGCGCGGCCGCCTGGCGCTGCTGGCCGCCACGCCGGAGGCGCGGCAGGCGCCGTTGTCGGTTTATGTCTCTGCGCTGCAGAGCCAGCAGCTCTATTACCGCAAGCAATTCGTCGAAGCCGACAGCCTGCGCCAACGCACCGAGGACGACATCGCGGCCCAGCCCGAGGCGGATGCGATGCAGCTGCGCGAGGGCGTACAGGCCTACTTGCCGGACAATCTGCAAGGCGTGCGCGCGGCCTCGGTCACGGCCGGCGTGAGCTACTCCAACCACGCCGGCGCGGACGGCCAGGGCCATCTGGAAACCACCGCGCCCGCGCTGCGCGCACAATGGTTCGGCGGCGCCGATGGCGCCCGCCAATACGACCTGCGCTTGCGCGGCCTGCGCCTGGATGCCGGGCAGGCCTCGCCCGACGGCGTGGCGCGCGCGCTGGGCGTGCCGGCCGCGGCGACGCAGTCCGGTTTCGTCAACGTGCGCGAGCTGTGGTTCGGCGCGCAAGACAGCGTCTGGCTGACCGATGCCGGTCGCCTGGCCTGGCAGGCGGCCGCCGGCGTCACCGATGGCGGCGCCGGCGGAACCGAGCTGCACGGGCAGGCCGCGATCGGACAGCAGGCGCAGTGGGGCAACTGGTCGGTGTATGCCGGCAGCAATCCGGTGCGCGACTCGCTGCTCTCCTGGCGCGGCATGGCCTTGCCCGGCACCGGGCAATGGTGGGGCGACGTGCGGCGCAACGCGCTGGGCGCCAGGACGCTGGCGCAACTGGCGCCGCGCTGGAGCGCCGCGGCCAATGCCGAGCTGGCCGCCTTCGGCGGCCACAACGTGCAAGGCAACAGCGCGCTGGCATTGGACCTCGGTCTGGGTTACGACCTCAGGCTGGCCGGCTTCGATTACTTCAACCTCGGCCCGGCGCTGCATTACCTGCGCTACGACAATAACCAGAACCAGTACGGCTGGGGCCTGGGCGGCTACTACAGCCCGCAGCGTTCGGTCAGCGCCGGCATCGCCTCGCAGTTCATGACGCCGGAGGGTCGGCAGTCGCAGCTCTCGGGCAACCTGGAGCTGGGCTGGAACAGCGCCGCGGAGTCCGCCGCTTCCTGCCTGCCCGTGCCGTTCCGTTCGGTGGCGGCGTCCGCGGTCAATTGCGGTTATGCTGGCAGCAGCGACAGCGGCATCTACGCGCATGTGCAGCTGGCCGCGGTCAGGCAACTGGCGCCGCGCTGGCAACTGGGCGTGCTGGGCGACCTCAACCTCACGCCCGGACGCGACCGGCAATACGCGGCCATGCTGTTTGTCCGTTACTTCTTCGAGGATCGCGCCGCCGTCTTCAGCCGCGACCTGCCGAAGACCACGCGCGATTTCGCCGGACAGCTGGACGATGGACGATGACACCTTATTCATTCAAACGGCGGCTCCTGCTGCAAGCGGGCGCCGCTGCGGCGCTCGTGACCCTCTGGCCCGGCCTGGCCGCTGACGCGGCCGCGCAGGCCTGCCCGGCCGGCTGGCCGCAGTGGGATGCGTTCGCGCGACGCCACGTGCAGGCCGACGGCCGCGTTGTCGACTTCTCGGTCCCCGAGCAGCAGAGCACCTCCGAGAGCCAGTCCTACGGCATGTTCTTCGCGCTGGCCGCCAACGACCGCGCGCGCTTCGCCGCGATCTGGCGCTGGAGCCGCGACAACCTCGGTGCCGGTTCCGACAAGCTGCCGGCCTGGCAATGGGGCCGGCGCGAGGGCGGCAGCTTCGGCGTGATCGATCCCAACGCCGCGTCCGACGCCGACCTCTGGTTCGCCTATGCGCTGCTGGAGGCGGCCCGCCTGTGGCAGATGCCCGACTACCTGAAGGCCGGCATGGCGCTGCTGGGCCAGGTCAAGGCGCAGGAGGTGCGGGTGATGGGCGATCTGGGGCCGATGCTGTTGCCGGGGCCGGTCGGCTTCGAGGCTGGCCGCGAACGCTGGCGCCTCAATCCCAGCTATCTGCCCTTGCCGCTGCTGCGCCGTTTCGCCGCGGTCGATCCGTCCGGCCCGTGGACGGCGATGGTCCAGGGCGCGGCCAGGCTGGCGACGCAATCGGCGCCGCAGGGCTTCGCGCCGGACTGGGTGATCTATGACGCAGGCAAGGGCTTCCAGCCCGACAGCGAGCGTTCCGTGCTCGGCAGCTACGACGCCATCCGCGTGTATCTCTGGGCCGGCGTGACCAACGACGGCGATCCGCTGGTGGCTGCCGTGCGCAACGCGCTGGCGCCGATGACGCGCGCCGTGGTCAGCTACGCGGCCCCGCCGGAAAAGATCAACACCGTCACCGGCGCGCCGGAAGGGCGTGGCCCGATCGGTTTTTCCGCCGCCTTGCTGCCCTGGCTGAAGGCCACCGGCGCGGCGGACGCGCTGGCCGCGCAAGAGGCGCTGGTGCGTGAAAAATGGCAGACCTGGTCGCGCGCGGCGCATCCCGCGGGCGCTGCGGGCGACGGCGAGTTCAACTACTACAACAGCGTGCTGAGCTTGTTCGGCTGGGGTTGGCTGCAGGGGCAGTATCGTTTCGACGCGGCGGGGCAGGTGACGCCGGCTTGGGCTTGCGCGGCCTGAGTGCCGGTTGGCGCACACCAGAACGGCACCGGGTTCCTGCTTTCGCAGGAACGACAGGGTGTGAGGTGATTCCACCCGCTGGCGATATAAGCGCTCTCCTGCCTGTCGTCCCCCGCGAAAGCGGAGACCCATTGACGTTCGTCGCACACTAAAGAACCCCGTTCGGGCTGAGTAGCCGCGCAGCGGCGTATCGAAGCCTGTTCTGATCCCGTCGAATTTCAACCGCAAATACATCGGCTTCGATACGCCGTTTCACGGCTACTCAGCCCGAACGGAAGATGGATGACGCGCACCGAACGACACTGGGTTCCTGCTTTCGCAGGAACGACAGGGTGTGAGGTGATTCCACCCGCTGGCGATATAAGCGCTCTCCTGCCTGTCGTCCCCCGCGAAAGCGGAGACCCATTGACGTTCGTCGCACACCAAAGAACCCCGTTCGGGCTGAGTAGCCGCGCAGCGGCGTATCGAAGCCTGTCCTGATCCCGTCGAATTTCAACCGCCAATACATCGACTTCGATACGCCGTTTCACGGCTACGCAGCCCGAACGGAAGATGGATGACGCGCACCGAACGGCACTGGGTCCCTCCTTTCGCAGGAACGACAGGGTGTGAGGTGATTCCACCCGCCGGCGATATAAGCGCTCTCCTGCCTGTCGTCCCCGCGAAAGCGGGGATCCAGCGACGTTCGTCGCACACCAAAGAAATCCGTTCGGGCTGAGTAGCCGCGCAGCGGCGTATCGAAGCCTGTCCTGATCCTGTCGAATTTCAACCGCAAATACATTGGCTTCGATACGCCGTATCACGGCTACTCAGCCCGAACGGAGGATGGAGGAAGCGCACCGAACGGCACTGGGTTCCTGCTTTCGCAGGAACGACAGGGGGTGAGGTGATTCAACCCGCTGGCGATATACGTTCCCTGCTTTCCCGTCGTCCCAAAGACAAAACCCGCCATCAGGCGGGTTTCGTCATTGCAGCGCTACAGGAAGCAAAGCCTCATTTCTGCGCCGGCTCGCGGAAGTAGATCCGGCGCGGCAGTGCCCACAGCAGCAGGGCGGCGCCCACCGCGCACTCCAGCGCGACCACGTACAGGCCGATGGCGGGGCTGCCGGTGATGTCGCGGATCTTGCCGACCATGTAGGGCGTGATGATGCCGCCCAGCTGTCCCACCGAGTTGATCAGCGCGATGCCGGCCGCCGCTGCCGCGCCCGAGAGCACGCGCGGGGGCAGGATCCAGAACAGGCCGATGCCGGCGATGATGCCGGTGGCGGCCGCCGACAGCGCGATCACCAGGATCAGCGTGTTGCTGCCGAAGTAGGCCGCGGCGGCGTAGCCGACGCCGCCCAGCAGCGCGCAGCAGGCCAGGTGCCAGCGGCGTTCGCCGGTGCGGTCGGAACTGCGGCCGATGAAGATCATGCCCAGGCCGGCGCAGATGTAGGGCAGCATCGAGATCAGGCCGATGATGAAGGTGTCGTCGGTGCCGGCGCTCTTGATCAGCTGCGGCATCCAGAACACCAGGCCATAGATGCCGGAAGCCAGCACCAGGTAGATCAAGGACATGACGATGGTGGTCGGCTGCTTCAGCGCGGCGCCGAAGGAATGCACGGCTTCGCTCTTGGGCTCGGCAGCGAGGCGGTCGATCAGCAGCTTCTTTTCTTCAGGCTTGAGCCAGCGGGCATCTTCGATCTTGTCGTCGATCACCAGGAAGCACACCACGCCCAGCAGGATCGAGGGGATGCCTTCCAGCACGAACAGCCACTGCCAGCCATGCATGCCGGCCATGCCGTGGGTCCACTTCATGATGCCGCCGGAGAGCGGGCCGCCGATGATGCCGCACACGGCGATGGCCGCCATGAACAGCGAGTTGATGCGGCCGCGGCGCACCGAAGGGAACCAGTTGGTGAAGAAGTACAGCGCGCCCGGCACGAAGCCGGCTTCCAAGAGACCGATCAGGAAGCGCAGCACATAGAAGCTGGCCTCATTGCTGACGAACATCATCGCCGCCGAGGCGATGCCCCAGGTGACCATGATGCGCGCGATCCAGCGCTTGGGGCCGACGCGGTGCAGGATCATGTTGCTCGGCACCTCGAACAGGAAGTAGCCGACGAAGAAGATGCTGGCGCCCAGGCCGTAGACCGCGTCGGAGAAGCCGAGGTCGGTCTGCATCTGCAGTTTGGCGAAGCTGATGTTGACGCGGTCGAGGTAAGCGAACACGAAGCAGATCATCAGCAGCGGCACGAAGCGCAATGTGATCCTGCGGTACAGGCTGGATTCTTGTAGTTCCGACGCGGTGGCCGGGTAGGGTACTGCTGCCATGGTATGTCTCTCCTTGAAAGGTCTTGTTAAAACCGGAAGGCGCAAAAGTCCACCGCCGCGATGTTCGCGGAGGAACCGATGTTGTTATGTTTTTAGGGGGTGGCGGACGGAAGGACTCCGTCCGCCGGATGCTGCTTTCTAATACTTGTTATTGCGCTGCTTGCCTGGCCGCGGCGTGTCCCCGTGCGGCCGGCCGGCGTTGCCGGATCGCGTGATCAGTAGGTCGCGCGGCCGCCCGAGAGGTCGAACACCGAGGCGGTGGTGAAGGAGTTTTCTTCCGACACCAGCCAGGCCACCATCGCGGCCAGCTCTTCCACCTTCAGGAAACGCGCGCGCGGGATCTTCGACAGCATGTAGTCGATGTGCGCCTGGGTGCACTGCTCCAGGATGCGGGTTTGCGCGGCGGCCGGGGTGATCGCATTGACGGCGATGTTCTTGGTCGCGGTTTCCTTGCCCAGGCTCTTGGTCAGGGCGATCAGGCCGGCCTTGGCGGCGCTGTAGGCCGAGGCGGTCGGATTGCCTTCCTTGCCGGCGATCGAGGCGACGTTGACGATGCGGCCGTAGTTCTGCGCGATCATGCGCTGGACCACCACCTGGTTCACGTAGAAGGTGCCGTTCAGGTCGATGTCGATCACGCGGCGCCATTCTTCCGGCGAGTAATCGGCCACCGGATTGTTCTGGCCGGCGATGCCGGCGCTGTGCACCAGGATGTCGATCGACTGGGTCACCTTCTCGGTGGCTTCAATGGCCTTCTTGACGTCGGCTTCACTGGAAATGTCGACCTTGATGGTCTCGACGTTGCCCAGCGCTTCCAGCTTGGAGCGCGCTTCGGCCAGGGCCTTCTCGTCCATGTCCCACAGCACGACCTTGGCGCGGCCCTGCAGCAGGCGCTCTGCAACCGCGTAGCCGAAGCCTTGCGCGCCGCCGGTGATGATGGCGCTGCGGCCCTGGAAATCGTATTGATTCATTGTGTGCTCCTTCTCGTGATTCTGAGGTTGGTCGGCGCGGGCCGCAGGGGCCCGCGCATTGTTCTTATTCTTGGAGTGGCAGACGCGCCGCGCTTAGGCGTTGACGGTCTTCTGCTGCTGCTCGCCCAGGCCGTCGATGCCCAGGCGCATGACCTGGCCGGCGCACAGGTACACGGCTTCCGGCTTGACGCCCATGCCCACGCCCGGCGGCGTGCCGGTGGAGATGACGTCGCCCGGCTGCAGGCTCATGAACTTGGAGAGGTAGGCGATCACGTGCGCCACGCCGAAGATCATGGTGCTGGTGTTGCCGTTCTGGTAGCGCTTGCCGTCCACTTCCAGCCACATGCCCAGCTTCTGCGGGTCGGCGACTTCGTCGCGGGTGACCAGCCACGGGCCGATCGGGCCGAAGGTGTCGCAGCCCTTGCCCTTGTCCCAGGTGCCGCCGCGCTCGATCTGGTATTCGCGCTCGGAAACGTCGTTGACCACGCAATAGCCGGCCACGTGCGAGAGGGCATCCTTCTCGTCGATGTAGGCGCCGCCCTTGCCGATCACCACGCCCAGCTCGACTTCCCAGTCGGTCTTCTTGGAGCCGCGCGGGATCTTTACGTCGTCATTGGGGCCGACCACGGCGGAGGTCCACTTGTTGAACACCACTGGCTCGGCCGGGATGGGCAGGTTCGATTCGGCGGCGTGATCGGCGTAGTTCAGGCCGATGCAGATGAATTTGCCGATGTTGCCGACGCAGGCGCCGATGCGCGGATTGCCGTCCACCACGGGCAGGCTGTTGATGTCCAGCGCGCGGATCTTGGCCAGGGTCGCATCGTCCAGTGCGGCGCCGTTGACGTCCTTGATATGGGCGGACAGATCGCGGATCTTGCCGGCCTGGTCCAGGATGCCGGGCTTTTCTTGCCCAACCGGGCCGTAGCGGAGTAATTTCATCGTGATTCCTCAATAGATAGGTTGTCTCAAATCGGCGCCGGCGGCGCGCCGCGGCTATCCGGGCGCACTGTGGACCTTATCGTTTTGCGGATTGGATAATACCAGTTTATTGGTAAGACCAATAGATCGAGGGGGATAAGTTTTGGTTATCTGCTGATTCCCGACCGCCGGCATTGCGCCCGCCGTCGGCGCAGGCAGTGTGCGCAGCGCCTTCCTGTTCCGCCAAGAAAAATGCCCGCAATCGCGCGGGCATTTTTTGCGGAGTGCTGCGTGACCTGGGCCAGGCCGTGCCGGGTGCTAGCGGTTCGCGCCGAGCACCTTCTGCACCACCCCGGCGAAGTCCGACGGCGAGAACTTGGCGATGTAGCCGTCGGCGCCCACGGTCTTGACGTGGTCTTCGTTGGCGCTGCCGGTCAGGGAGGAGTGGATCACGACCGGGATCTGCTTGAGCTTGTCGTGCGTCTTGATCTTCCGGGTCAGGGTGAAGCCGTCCATTTCCGGCATCTCCAGATCGGTCAGGATCAGCGCGACCTTGGCGGCGACGCTGCAGCCCTCGCTTTCCGCTTCGCGCGCCAGGGCTTGCAGCTTGTCCCAGGCTTCCCGTCCGTTCTTGGCCATCACGAAGGGCAGCTTGAGTTCATTGAGGCTGCCTTCGATCAGCGCGCGCGCCACGCGTGAATCGTCTGCGGCCAGCACCACGGAACCCGGCGGCAGCTGCAGCGGCTGCTCGTCCTGCGGCAAGCCCAGCGACTTGTCCTGGCTGGGCGAGACGATCTCCAGGATATGCTCCACATCCAGCACCTGGACCAGGGTGTGCTTGCCTTCGCTGGTCTCCAGGCGCGCGACGCTGGTCACCACATCGCTGACGCTTTGCGACTCGGCGGGCAGCACCTGGGTCCAGTCGAGGCGGGCGATGTCCTCGACCGATTGCACCGCGAAGGCCTGCGTGTGGCGGGCGAACTCGGTGATCAGCAGGATGCCCGGCTCTTCCGGCGAGACGCAGCCGGCGATCGACGGCAGGTCGATGACCGGCATCACTTCGCCGCGCACATTGGCCATGCCCATGAGCGGCGGACGCATGCCTGCCGGCTTGATGATGTTCATGGCCGGCACGATCTCGCGCACCTTGAAGACGTTGATGCCGAACAGCTCGCCCTCGCCGCCGGCATTGTCGCCGGCCGGGCGTCCCAGGCGGAACAGCAGCAGCTCGAACTTGTTGTTGGCGGTGAGGTTGGTGCGCTCGTCGATTTCTTGTTGAAAGGAATCCATCATCTTCTCTCGTCAGGTATTGTCCCGTTGACCGGCTCCCCGCCGGCATCCTTGTTCTTCATTGCACCCGGCGCCGTCCGGCGCGCCGGGGTTTCACGCCACTTGCAATTCCATGTATTGCGGGGTGATGTTGATCTCGCGGTGCTCCGCGTCCATCTGCACCTGGCTCAGCTTGAAGGCGCCGACCAGCTCGCTCAGGTGTTCCGCCTGCTGGCTCATGGATTGCGATGCCGCGGCGGCCTGCTCGACCAGCGCCGCGTTTTGCTGGGTGTTCTGGTCAAGCTGCGAGATGGCCTCGTTGACCGCCGTGATGCCCTCGGTCTGCGCCTGGCTGGAGTGGCTGATCTCGGCCACGATGCCGGTCACGCGCTGCACGCTGGCCACCACTTCGCTCATGGTGCCGCCGGCTTCGCGCACCAGGCGGCTGCCATCGGCCACGCTGGTCACGGAATGATCGATCAGCTCCTTGATCTCCTTGGCGGCCGACGCAGAACGTTGGGCCAGCGAACGCACCTCGGAGGCCACCACCGCGAAGCCGCGACCCTGTTCGCCCGCGCGGGCGGCTTCCACCGCGGCGTTCAGCGCGAGGATGTTGGTCTGGAAGGCGATGCCGTCGATCACGCCGATGATGTCCACGATCTTCCTGGAGGCGTCGTCGATCACGCCCATGGTCGTCACCACCTGGTTCACGGCATCGCCGCCCTTGGTGGCGATCGACGAAGCCGAGTCCGCCAGTTGCTTGGCCTGCTGCGCGTTCTCGGCATTGCGGCGCACCGTCAGGATCAGCTCCTCCATCGCGGCCACGGTCTTCTCCAGCGTATCGGCCTGCTGTTCGGTGCGCTCGGACAGGTTCAGGTTGCCCGAGGCGATTTCGGCCGAGGCGCCGGCGATGGTGTGGGTGCCGATGCGCACCTGCTGCACCAGCGAAGCCAGCTTGTCGCGCATGATGCGGATCTCGAACAGCAGGCTGGAGTCATCCTGCTCGCCCGTCTCCACCGCCGTGGACAGCTCGCCATGGGCGATGCGCCCGGCGATCTCCACCGCGTAGGCCGGCTCGCCGCCCAGTTGCGTGAGCAGGCTCTTGCGGATCAGCCATGCGGTCAGGACCGAGACGGCGAGGATGACTGCGGTCCAGGCCATGATCAGGCGCAGCGATTCGGTAAACAGCGATTCGGCGTAGTCGGTGGCCTGGTCGGCCGCCTTCTGCTGGGATTTCAGCAGGACGTCGATGTCCTGCACGATCTGGCGGCGCAAGGGGCTGCACTCTTTCACGAGGAAGGTGCCGAATTCGCTCATCTGTCCAGCCTCCCGGTATTTTCGTGGGCGCTTGAGTTCCTCGGCCATGGCCAGCAATCCGGCCTTGACCTTGGCGAACTGCGGGTCGTCGCGGAATTCGGGTTCCAGCCTGGCCAGCGCGTCCAGGTAGAGCGCCTTTTGCTCGTCCAGGATCGCCAGCTCCCTCGAGGCTTCGCGCTCGTCCTGGAAGATGAAGGCGTTGCGTGCGGCCATGCCGGTCTGGTCGAGCGCTTCCCGGGCTTCGTACATCGGGTCCAGCCTGGTGTCGTGAATCTTGTCCAGGTGCTTGACCGCGTGCGAGATCGCATTCATGCGGACCAACGCGAAGGACACCAGCACAATCATCAGCACGATCAGGATACCGAATCCCAGCCGCAGCTGGGTGCCGATCTTGAGACTTCTCAGGTGTTTCATTTCAACCCCGCCATTCGAATTGTTGGAGGAAGGCCTGTCGCCATGGGCGCCCGGCATTCGGCGTCGAGGGTTCGCCCGACGGGGCGGCCGCTTATCGATGACGCCCAATGGGATTCTTGGTCAAGCCCGGCGCGGCGACAATGGGGGTTTTCCTGATGGGCTCCGGGATGCGGCGTCGCGGGCAACGCTTGCCGGGAGGAATTGTTTGGCGGGAGGAATGAAAGGCGTACGAAGCGAATCGTTTTCCTGATCGCAATCCGGAAAGCGGCCCGCCCGGCGCCTTCTGGCGCGAAGCCTCGGCGGTCGTGCCGCCGGCCTAGGCCAGGTGCTCGGCCGCGATCACGAATTCGACCGTGACCGCCGGCGCCAGCGTGACGAAGAGCTGCCGCTCCTGCAGCGCGCCGGCGCCGGAGAGCTGGTACGGCACCTGCCGCTCGCGCAGGCGCCGCAGCAGCTTTTGCCACTCCGGCGCGCTGTCGATGCGCAGGGCCATGTGATCAATGCGGGCCGCCGGCCGGCCGTTGGCGACACCGGCATCGGCTTGCGCCTCCGGGCGTTCGATCAGGTGCAGCACCGGCAGCCGGCCCAGGTACAGCCAGTGCCCGGCCACGCCGAACGCCGGTCGCGCGCCTTCCTCCATGCCGGCGACTTCGACGAAGAAATCGCGCAGGCAGGCGCAGTCCGAGGCCACGATGGTGATGTGGTCGAGTTGCATGGCCGTCTTACAGCAAGCCGCCGCCGTCCACGTCGACTACGCTGCCGGTCATGAAGCCGTTTTGCATCAGCATCAGGTAAGCCTGCGCCAGGTCGGCGCCCTGGCCGACGCGGCCCACCGGCAGGTTGGCGCCGGCGCGCGCGGCCATGGCCTTGCGGTCGGCCTCGCTCATCTCGCCCCACATGCCGGTCTCCACCATGCCGGGACTGACGACGTTGACGCGCAGCGGCGCCAGTTCCTTGGCCAGGGTCTTGGCCATGATGTCGGTCGCGGCGTTCATGGTGGCCTTGACCAGCGCGCCCGGCGCGGCCTTGCGCGCCAGCAGGCCCGAGGTCAACGTGATCGAGCCGGCGCGGTTGATGCTGCCCAGGGCGCGCTGCGCCACGCGCATCTGGCCGAAGAACTTGACGTTGAAGGCGGCCATGGCGTCGGCCATCTTCAGGTCGGCCAACCTGGCCGAGCCGATCACCGGTCCGGCCGTGACGACCAGGTGGTCGATGGCGCCGATGCCGTCGAACAGGCGGGCCACCGAGGCGTCGTCGCCGATGTCGACTTGCATCGTCGCGATCGAGGCCGGGAAATCGGCGGGGGGCGCACGGCGGCCGGCGGCGATCACGCGCGCGCCTGCGGCTGCCGCCTGTTCAGCCACTGCGCGGCCGATGCCGGACAAGCCGCCGATGACGAGCACTGTGGTGTCTTTCATGATGGTTCTCCTGATGAGGTATGGATGGATTGTCGGATAACGATGGTCAACGGCGCTCAGGCCGCGACCGCCTCCGGCAGCGCCGGGTAGTCGGTGTAGCCGCGCTCGCCGCCGCCGAACAAGGTGGCGCCGTCGAAGTCGGCCAGCGGCAGGTCTTCGGTCAGGCGGCGCGGATAGTCGGGATTGGCGACGAAGGGCCGGCCGAAGGCGACCAGGTCCGCGTAGCCGCGGCCGAGCACCCATTGCGCGCGCGCCTTGTTGTAATTGCCGGCCACGATGATGGGTCGGGCGAAGCGCTCGCGCAGTTGTTGGCGGAAGCTCTCGGTGAATTCCGGCGCGTCGTCCCAGTCCGCTTCCACCAGGTGCAGGTAGGCGATGCCGCGCTCCTGCAGAAACGCGGCCGCGTCCAGGATGGTCGGCAGGATGTCCGGGCAATCCATGCCGCGCGTGGTCAGGAAGGGCGCCAGGCGGATCGCCGTGCGATGCGCGCCGACTTCGCCGGCCACGGCGTCGACCACTTCCCTGAGAAAGCGCAGCCGGTTCTCGCGCGTGCCGCCGTATTCGTCGGTGCGCTGGTTGGAGGTGGTGCGCAGGAACTGGTCGACCAGGTAGCCGTTGGCGCCGTGGATCTCGACGCCGTCGAATCCGGCCGCGATGGCGTTGCGCGCCCCCTGGCGGAAGTCCTCGACGATGGCGGCGATCTCGTCGCGCTGCAGTTCGCGCGGGGTCGGGCAATCCACCATGGCGCCCACGCCGGTGGCGGCGTCGACCTTCCAGATCTGCCCGTCGAACGGTATCGCCGAGGGCGCCACCGGCAGCGCGCCGTCGTGGAAATCGGGATGGGACATGCGGC
This sequence comes from Herbaspirillum sp. WKF16, assembly GCF_028993615.1. Classification (NCBI taxonomy): domain Bacteria; kingdom Pseudomonadati; phylum Pseudomonadota; class Betaproteobacteria; order Burkholderiales; family Oxalobacteraceae; genus Herbaspirillum; species Herbaspirillum sp. WKF16. The sequence continues at coordinate 1,196,545 of NZ_CP118632.1, forward strand.
CGACGTGCCACAGTTGCAGGAAGATGCGGCCGCCGGCCCGGTGCACCGCGTCGGTCACCAGGCGCCAGCCGCGCACCTGCTCCTGGCTGTAGATGCCGGGAGTGAACGAGTATCCCTTGCCTTGCGGCGAGATTTGCGCGGCTTCGCTGACGATCAGCGCGGCCGAGGCCCGTTGCGCGTAGTAGGCGGCGTTGAGGGCATTGGGCACGTCGCCCGGTTGCGTGCTGCGGGCGCGCGTCATGGGCGCCATCACGATGCGGTGCGGCAGGGTGGCGTCGCCGACGGTGAGCGGGGCCAGCAGGGGTGAGATCGATTGCATGGAAGACTCCAGGAAAGTTTGAACTGGGTCGATTATGCGAATGCGGCGAAAATTTGATAATTGGTCTAGTATTTGATGCATTATCAAAAATAACAAAATAATTACGATGCAAAACTTGGGAGATATTCGTCTGTTTGTCGAAGCGGCCAAGCTCGGCAGCCTGTCGGCCGCCGGCCGCAAGATGGGCCTCTCGCCGGCTGCCGCCAGCGCCCGCCTGGTCAAGCTGGAAGCCGCGCTCAACACGCGGCTGTTCGAGCGCACCACGCGCCGGCTGCGCCTCACCGCCGAGGGCGCCATGTACCTGGCGCACTGCCAGCAGGCCATCGACGCCCTGGACGACGCCCATGCGGCGCTGCAGGCCGGGCGCAGCGCCGTCAGCGGCAAGCTGCGCATCGCCGCCACTTCCGACTTCGGCCGTCATGTGCTGCGCGGCTGGCTGGAGGAGTTCAACCGGCTTCATCCGCACATCACGCTGGCGCTGATCCTGGGCGACGCGGTCGCCGACCTGCTGCAGGACGACCTTGATCTCGCCATCCGCTTCGGCGTGCCGCAGAACAGCTCGATGGTGGCGCGGCCGCTGGCGTTCAATCGCCGGGTGCTGTGCGCGGCGCCGGCCTATGTGGCCGCGCGCGGCATGCCGGCGCATCCTGATGAGCTGCACCGCTTCGATTGCATCGTGCTGTCCTCCGCCTCGGGCACGGCCAACGAGTGGCGCTTCGAGCGCGACGGGCAAGTGCGGGACTTCATCGTGCCCACCGCCGGCGCGCGCGAAACCAACGACGGCGCCGTCGCCCGCGAGTGGGCGATCGATGGCCACGGCATCGCCATGAAGTCGGTCTGGGACATCGGCGCCGACCTTCAGGCCGGCCGTTTGCAGGTGCTGCTGCCGGACTGGCGCACGCCGGACGCGCCGGTGCACGCCCTGTACCAGCGCACCCGCTACATGGCGCCGCGCGTGCGCGCCTTGCTGGATTTCCTGGTGGAACGCTTCGAGCAGGCCGGGGTCGAGCTGGAGGCCATCCTGCCGCAATCGGCCCGGGAGGGTGGGGGGACTTCCTGATACAGTGGCGCTGCTGCCGGGATGGCGAGCATCCGTTTCATCGCGCCTTCGCGGCATCTTCCGCAGCCAACCAAGGAGAATCGACATGGACTTGCAACTCAAGGGCAAACTGGCCCTGGTAAGCGGCAGTACGGCGGGCATCGGCTACGCGATCGCGCGCACCCTGGCCCAGGAGGGCGCGAACGTTATCGTCAACGGCAGGACGCAGGCGGGGGTGGATGAGGCGGTGGAGCGCATCCGCTCGGAGACCAAGGGCACGGTGCAGGGCTTCGCCGCGGACCTGAGCCAGGCCGATGCCGCGCATGAGGTGGCGCGGCGCCATCCGGGCATCGAGATCCTGGTCAACAATCTCGGCATTTTCGAGCCCAAGGCCTTCGAGGATATTCCAGACGAGGACTGGCAGCGCTTCTTCGACGTCAATGTCTTGAGCGGCGTGCGCCTGGCGCGTTTGGTGCTGCCGGAAATGAAGCGCGCGAACTGGGGGCGCATCGTCTTCATCTCCAGCGAAAGCGCGGTGCAGATTCCCACCGAGATGATCCATTACGGCATGACCAAGACCGCCCAGCTGGCGGTGTCGCGCGGGCTGGCGGAGTCGGTCGCCGGCACCGGCATCACGGTCAACAGCGTGCTGCCCGGCCCGACCAAATCGCGAGGCGTGGGCGACTTCGTCGAAGGCATGGCGCGCTCCAGCGACAAGAGCTTCGAGCAGGTCGAGGCGGAGTTCTTCGACCATGTCCGCCCGACCTCGCTGATCAAGCGCTTCGGCACCCCGCAGGAGGTGGCCTCGCTGGTCGCCTACGTGGTCAGCCCGCTGGCTTCCGCCACCACCGGCGCGGCGCTGCGTGTTGATGGCGGCGTCATCAAGAGCGCGTTTTGACCACCGGCGACAGCTGAGATGATCCACCGGCCCCCGCGCGCCGATGCGCGGGGCCGCATTGCCGCTTCAAGCCACCGTTTAAAATCCCATTCGGCGAAGATCTTCCGCTTCGAAATCCTGGCCGCTGCGGTTCTTGACGGCAGGCAGTTCTGCCACCCTGGCTCGCCACGCCTTGAGCTGCGCCAGTTCGTCGGCGATCTGAATGCCGGCGGCGTCGGCGAATGCCAGGCCCGCGAAGACCGTGATGTCGGCCATCGAGAAATTGTCGCCGGCGACGAACGGATGCTCGCGCAAGACCTGGTCGAAGTAGCACATGCCCCTGATTGCCCTGTCGCGTTCGCGTTCGCCCCATTGCTTGCGATGTTCCCATTGCGGGCTCTTGTGTTTCTGCAGCGCCGGGCCCAGGCCTGGGGTGGCGTGATGGAAATAGATTCCCACGGCATCCAGCAATTCGCTTTCGGCGCGCCGCTGCATCATGTGAATCAGCCCTTTCTCCCTGGGTGTGCTGCCGGTCAGGACAGGATTGCCGTCGAGATTGTCCAGGTATTCCGTAATCGCAGTGCTCTCGGCGATCAGGGTGCCATCGTCCAGCTCCAGCAGGGGGAGTACGCCGGAAGGATTCTTGGCCAGGAAGGCATCCTCCTTGTGCTGTGCGCCAATGAGGTCCACGGATTCAAAGGTGACCTTGGCGTCAAGTCCCTTTTGTGCAAGAACGATGCGGATCCTGGCGGGATTGGGAAAGCCGGGGCGATCATAAATCTTCAATTTGAAACTCCTTGTTATCTATCTATCGGTAGATAGACGATAAGGGAGTAGAATCGCGCTGTCAACAACTATCTATCGATAGAGAGATTTTTATGAGCGCCGCTGATACCCGTGAAAATATAATGAGCGCCGCCCGCAAGACGGTGCAGGCGCGAGGCTACAACGCCTTGAGCTTCAGGGACCTGGCTGCGGAAGTCGGCATCAAGAGCGCAAGCGTGCACTACCATTTCCCCACCAAGGGCGATTTGGGCGCTGCCCTGGCGCGCCGCTATTCGGAAGACGGGAGCGGATTCCTGGCCGCGATCAAGACTGGCAGCAAGAGCGCGCGCGCCGCCATGCAGCAGTACACCGATATCTTCCGGTCGGCGCTGGTGGACGACAACCGGATGTGCCTTTGCGGAATCATGTCCGCTGAACACGACGACCTGCCGGAAGAAGTGCGGGTGGAGATCAATCGCTTCAATCAGATGAATATCGCCTGGTTGAGCGAGTTGCTTGCCGGCGGAAGCAATGACGCCAGGCAGCTTAAGCAGGTCAGAAATCGGGCGCTGGCCGTTTTCGCCGCGATCGAAGGCGCCCAGCTCATTGCCCGCGGGCAGGGAGACATCGCCGTCTACGATCAGATCATCGAAGGCTATCGCCAAGCGGGCCTGTTTCCCTGACTCCCGCTTTCACTCCGGCCAAGTCTCGCCTGAGTGTTCCTGCCCGCCGGGCGCCCATGTCGGCGGATGCCCGATCAGGCCGCGCAGGGCGTCCAGAAAGACGGTGACGCGGGCAGGGGGCTGCCGCAGCGCGCGCAGGGCGTGGATGCCGGTCGAGGCGCGCGCTTGCGCCGACCATTCGGGGAACAGCTGCAGCAGCTGGCCCTCCTTGACGTCGGGGCCGACTACCCAATCGGGAAGATAGCCGATGCCCAGCCCCTCCAGCGCGGCCAGGCGCATCGCCTCGAAGTCGTCGCAGGCGAAGACGGGTTGCGCGCTCGCCGCGCGCGCCGGCTGTCCCAGCACATCGGCCCATCCCAGCAAGTCCGCGCCATGCAGCTTGTCGATCAGGCGATGGGCGGCGAGCTGGTCCAGCCGCGCCGGCATGCCCGCCTGTGCAATATAGGCCGGGCTGGCGCACAGGATGCGGGTCTGGGTGGCGATGCGCGCGCCGATGAGCGTGCTGTCGGCCATGTCGCCGATGCGGATGACCAGGTCCAGGCGCTCGGCCACGGGGTCGGCAATCCTTTCCGTCAAATCCAGTTCCAGCCGCACGTCGGGATAGCGGCGCGCCAGCTCGCCCATCACCGGCAGCACATAGCGCTTGCCGAAGGTGGGGAAGCACGCCACGCGCAGGATCCCGGTCACCGCGCCCTTCATCGACGCCAGCTCCTGCTGCGCGTCTTCCAGCGAATCCAGGATCTGCCTTGCCCGCACCAGCAACGCCTCGCCCGCATCGGTGAGCGTGAGCAGCCGGGTGGAGCGCAAGAACAGCGGCGTATCGAGATACGCCTCCAGCATATCGATCTGCCGGCCTATCGAGGACGGCGTCCTGCCGCGGCGCCGGCCTGCGCCGGAAAAGCTGCCTTCGCGCGCGACGTCGGCGAACACGCCCAGGAACTCCGCGAATTTCTCTGATTGCATCTGTGCATTCCTTGCATAGCCGTTGTGGGCAGGAGCCGTCTTATCGGCGACGGCGCCCGGTCTTAATCTTCTTCCTGTCGTAAGCCAAGACCTTACCGAATTCACCCGAGGAAGAACATCATGCCAACGTATAAGTACGACCCCCTTTACCTGTTCATCGACGGCGCGTGGCTGGAAGCCGGCAGCCGGGACACCGCTGCCGTCGTCAACCCGGCAACCGGCGCCGCCCTGGGCCGCCTCCCGCTGGCCACGGCGGCCGACCTGGAGCAGGCCCTGGCGACGGCGCAGGCCGCCTTCGACGTTTGGCGCCATACCGTGCCCGAGCAGCGCGCCCGCATCCTGAAGAACGCCGCCAACCTGATGCGCGAACGCGCCGGGCATATCGCCGTGCAGATGACCCTGGAAGAGGGCAAGCCGCTGGGCGAAAGCCGCGACGAAGTGCTGCGCGCGGCCGACTACTTCGAGTGGTTCGCGGAGGAAGCGCGCCGCATCGACGGCCGCGTCGTCCCCGCCAACCGGCCGGGAGTGCAGCAGCTGGTCAAGCGCCAGGCCATCGGCCCGGTCGCCGCCTTCACGCCCTGGAATTTCCCCGCCATCACGCCTGCCCGCAAATTGTCCGCCGCCTTGGCGGCAGGCTGCAGCGTCATCCTGAAGCCGGGCGAGGAGAGCCCGGCGACGGCCCTGGCGCTGGCCCGTTGCCTGGACGATGCTGGCTTGCCCAAGGGCGTGCTGCAGGTGGTCTTCGGCGTGCCCGACATGGTGTCGTCGCAGTTGATCGCCTCGCCCATTATCCGCAAGGTCGCCTTTACCGGCTCCGTGCCCGTCGGGCGGCTGCTGTCCGAGCGCGCCGCGGCCGGCGTCAAGCCGATCACGCTGGAGCTCGGCGGACACGGTCCGGTCCTGGTGTTCGAGGACGCCGATATCGACGCCGCGGCCGCCGGCGGCGCCGCCAACCGTTTTCGCGGCACCGGCCAGATCTGCATCTCATCTACCCGCTTCCTCATCCAGCGCGGCGCCTACCGCCGCTTTGCCGAGCAGTTCGTGGCAGCTACCGGCAAGCTGGTGATCGGCGACGGCATGGCGCCCGACACCCAGGTCGGTCCGCTGGCCAATCCGCGCCAGCTGGCCAAGATGGAGGCGCTGGTGGCGGATGCCGTCGAGCAGGGCGCGAAGGTGCTCGCCGGCGGCAGGCGCATCGACGGCCCCGGCTATTTCTTCGAACCGACCGTGCTCGCGGACGTTCCGATGAGCGCCCGCATCATGCACGAGGAACCGTTCGGCCCCATCGCCGTCCTGCGTCCCTTCGACACCATCGAAGACGGCCTGGCCGAGGCCAACCGCCTGCCTTATGCGCTGTCGGCCTACGCCTTTACCCGCGACGCGCGCACCGCCATCGATGTCGGCGACGGGCTGGAGGCCGGCATGATCGGCATCAACCAGTACCGCATCGTCGCCACCGAACTGCCCTTCGGCGGCATGAAGGAAAGCGGTCACGGTTCCGAAGGCGGCACCGAGGGCATCGGCCATTACCTGAGCAACAAGTTCATCAGCCAAGCCTGATTCCACACCGAAAGGAAAGATCATGAAGCCCATCGATTTCACCAGCCCCCGCGCCGCCGCGCGCCCGTTCACGCCCAAGCTTTCCGACTTCGTCGAAGAGCCGCTGTATTCCGAAGTCTGGCAAGACCGGGACCTGGCGCCGCGCGACCGCAGCCTCATCACGATCGCCTGCCTCATCGCGCTCAATCACGCCAACGAACTGCCGGCCCACCTGCGTCGCGGCCTGCAGAACGGCCTGACCAAGACCGAGCTCAGCGCCGCCATTACCCACCTGGCGTTCTACGCCGGCTTCCCCGCGGCGATCACCGCGTCGGCCTATGCCAATGCCGCCTTCGCCGAAGACGGCGCGGCCTGAACAGATGCCGCCGCGCCGACGACGCGGCGGCCGACCACATCCAACAAGACAAAAGGAACATCCATGAAAGCCATCACCTTCGATCAATTCGGCGCCGCCGACGTGCTGCATATCGGCGAAGTCGCGGAGCCGACGCTGCGCCCGCACGACCTCCTGGTGCGCACCCGCGCGGCCGGCGTCAACCGCGCCGACCTCACTCATCGCCGCGGCGGCTACGGCTGGCCGGACTTCGGCGACTCCACCATCATGGGCCTGGAGATAGCGGGCGACGTCATCGCCGTCGGCGAGCAAGTTCAGGGCTATGCGGTCGGCGACCGCGTCATGGGCATCGTCGGCGGCGGCGCCTACGCGGAGGTCTCCCGCATCGACTACCGCATGGCCATGCCGATTCCCGGGGAGATGGATTACATCCATGCCGCCGCCATCACCGAGGTCTTCGTGACGGCGCACGAGGCCTTGATCCACCTGGGCAACTTGCAGGCCGGCGAGAGCGTGCTGGTGCACGCGGGCGCAGGCGGTGTCGGCGGCGCCGCAGTCCAGTTGGCCCATGCCGTGGGCGCGACGGTATACACCACCGCCCAGTCCGGCGCGCATGGGCTGGTGCACAGCATGGGCGCCGATCACGCCATCGACTATGAGAAGGAGGATTTCTCGGAGGCGATCGCCAGGCTGACCGGCAATCGCGGCGTGAACCTGATCCTGGATTTCATCGGCGCGCCGTACTTCGAGCGCAACGTCAATTCGCTCGATTTCGGCGGGCGCCTGGTGCAGATCGGCATCATGGGCGGCATCGCCAACGCGAAGATTCCGCTGGACCGCTTGTTGTACCGTCACCTGAAGATCATCGGCACGGTCATGAAGTCGCGTTCGCAAGAGGTGAAGCACGCCATGTCGGCCCGCTTCAAGGAGCGCTGGCTGTCGCGCTTCGGGCCGGATGGGCTCAATCCCGTGATCGACAGCGTGTTTCCTCTGGCCGAGGCCGGCGCCGCGCAACAGCGCATGGAGGATGGCCTGAACGTGGGCAAGATCGTGCTGGTCACCTGAACGTCCCGGTTTCCCCGATGCAAGCGGCGCCGCGAAGGCGCCGCTTCGCTATCGCGTCAAACCGATCGATAGGAAAATATGCGCCGCCATTCCGGTTTGCAGGGCGAAAAGAAGAGTACTGTAGGCCACATTCTTTTGCGCACCGGATCTGCCGCTGTTGTACTTCCTTGCCGGTTCGCCCCTTCATCCCGATTCCGACTCCTCCTGCGATCTTCGAGTCTCTCAGTGTGAGGCGCTTGAACACTGCTGTCATTTCCATGGGGAGCATCATGAGCAAAGTGCATCGTCTGCGCGCCGGCCCTCGCGGCGCGGCGTCGACGGATTTCCTGCCGACAGGCCGCCTGTCCGAGGGTGAAGCTTCCGGCAAACCGCCGATTGAGGAGAGTGACGTGAAGTCAAATGCTGACAAGCGATTTAGCCAGGACGAAATCGCCCACGCGATTGAGCATCATCTGCGTGAGCATGGCGACAAAGGCATTGCGCATTCCGGCGAGGCGATCTCTTCTGCCATCGGCGCCAAGGCGGTGGCCTTCCGTGAAAAGAAAGCCCTGTGGCCGCGCCGGAAGGTGCCGGCGCCCTGACCTGCGGATCCGGCAGGGCGGATAGCCGTGATGGAACAAATGCTTAGGCGAATGCGCCAATGGTGTGTATAGTGGCCCACGTCTTCCTGGTCATTGGAAGCTTCTGGCCCGTCTCGCCTGCATTGCCTGTTCCGGCAATGTCTGTCTGATTCCAGTCATTCCCTTTCTTCGATTTTCAGATGCAGTTCTTCGGCCGCTTCGCCAGGAGAAGCGGCTGCACACGTCCGTCCTCTTGTTCATTCAGGGAGACGTCATGGCCGGCCCTCGCCGCGAACCCGATAAGCGGTCCCGGCGCGCCGCCTGAAGGCCACGTCACATCCACCATGGAGGCAACTTGCCTAAAGAAGAACTCATTGAAATGCAGGGGAAAGTCAGCGAAATCTTGCCGGATGCGCGTTTCAGGGTAGACCTCGATAACGGCCATACGCTGATTGCGTACACGGCAGGCCGCATGCGTAAAAACTTCATCAAGATCCTGGCCGGCGACAAGGTCACGCTTGAACTGTCTCCCTATGACCTGAGCAAGGGACGCATCACTTTCCGCCATATCGAAAACCGCACGCCGGGCACGCGCAAGTTTCCTCGTCGCCGATGAGGGCTGCGGATAGCATGCAGCGCCCCGGCTCCGGCTTTTTCGGCGCTATTGGAGTGCAATGAGATGCCGACGATACGGGGATCATTTCGACGCCTGGAAGCGCCGAGCGATGTCTTCTATCTCGAGATTCACTATCAGATGGGCTCCCCCGTCACATGGGATGTGACGGTCACGGGCGGCAGCCGGAGCATCGAGCCGATGCAGGGCCTGCTGGCCGGGCAGCGCGAATCCGAGGTGTTTGTGCGCGATGCGGTGATCGCCGCGGTCAGGGAGCGGATCCAGGCGGCCATCGTCCAGCAGGGATAGGACGGAGCGCGAAGACTGCGGGCGAACTGACGCAACATTGGGAAAAGCCGCCTGCGGGCGGCTTTTCCTCGTCTGGATGCGCAGCGGGATTCGGTCGTGTTACAAGCTGTTTCGAACTTTGCCGCCGCGGACACAAAGGCGGCGCCCGTTCACGCGCATAATCCAATCCGAGGCGGTCGAAGAGGGCCGCATGACCTCGTGTTAGTCGTTGTGCAATACAGCCGGGAGCCAAGCATCATGAGTCCGCAAGAAACACAAGCGCTGCAAGATTTTCTCCAACAACTGACGCAGGTGCGCGGCGTCGCCAAGGATGTCCAGGCCGAATCGATGATCGCCGCCGCCGTCGCGCAGCAGCCGGATGCCGCCTACCTGCTGGTGCAGCGGGCGCTGTTGATGGAGCAGGCGCTGAAGGCCGCCAATGCCCAGGTCGCATCGCTGCAGAACCAGGTGCAGGCCTTGCAGCCCGCCGCCGCGCCCACGCCGGGTTTTCTCGACGGCAATGCCTGGGGCCATGCGCCGGCGTCGCCTTCGCCTGTGCGCAGCGCTCCCGGCCTTGCGCCGGTTCCGGCCTATGCGGCGGCTCCGGTGCAAGCAGCTGCGCAATACCCGGCGGCTGCGGCGCCGTCGTCGGGTTTCCTTGGCGGCGGCATGGGCGGTATGGGCGGCATGCTGGGTACGGTCGCCGCCACTGCCGCCGGCGTGGCGGGCGGCGCGTTCCTGTACCAGGGAATCGAACACCTGATCAATGGCAACACTGGCAGCAACGGCAGCGGCTCGGGATCCGCGCATCAGAACGGGTTGAGCGCGCCGGTGGAGAACGTCGAGAACACCACCGTCAACAACTACTACGCCAGCGATGCCGCCAGGACGCCGGCTGCGGCCGGCGACGACGCGGCATCGGGCAACGATCTTGCGGATCTCTCCGACATCGATCTCGGCGACAGCGGCGGCTTCGACGATTCCACGGCGTGATTGCGCTACATGACCGCTCCATGAAAAAAGCCTGCGTCTGCAGGCTTTTTTCATGCTGGCCAATGCGTATCAGAACGCATACTTCATCGTCAGCAGGACATTGCGCGGATCCCCGTACATCCCGGTGCCGTAGGAGCCCAGTCCGGGCATGTAGGTCTTGTCGAGCAGGTTGTTGATGTGGAGCGTGGCGGAGAGCTTGCGGCTGAACTCATAGTGCGCCATCAGGCCGACCACGGCATAGGACGGCTGGTCGGCGCGGTAGTAGGGCGCCGACGATTGCTGGAAGTAGGTGTCGCTTTGCCAGGTGAGGTTACCGCCCACGGTCCAGCGCGACCAGTCGTCCGGCAGGCGGTAGCTGGTGCCGAGCTTGAACAGGTGCTTGGGCTGGTTGGTGTTGACCGCGCTGAGCACGGCGTCGGGCTGGGCCGGCGCCGAGGAGGTGCGGAAGGTGTAGCCGGCGAACAGGTTCCAGGCGGGCGTGATGCTGCCGGACAGTTCCATCTCGACGCCGCGGCTGGTGACGCCCGAGATGGGCACATAGATTTCCTCGCCGGTGGCCGGGTTCACGTCCACGTATTGCGGCGCGTTGTTCTGGCGGATATGGAACAGGGCCAGGCTGGCGTTGAGCTTGCGATCCAGCAGCTCGGCCTTGATGCCCACTTCGTGGGCGCGGCCGGTCAGCGGCGGCAGGGCGCCGCCGCCGGCATCCTTGTAATAGGTCTGGGGATTGAAGATGTCGGTCACGCTGGCGTAGGCCGACCATTGCTTGTTGATGTCGTAGACCACCCCGGCATAGGGCGTGATCTTGCGCTTGACGTGCAGGTCGTTGGCCACGGTGGTGAGGCCGGTGTCCACGGCGGTGGATTTGTCGAGCAGGTCGTACCAGCTGGCGCGCGCGCCGAGGATGACCGAGAGCGCATCGGTCGGGCGCAGGCGGGTGGCCAGCGAGAGGCCCTTTTCGACGATGCGGATCTTCCAGTCCTCATACTTCTCGGCGGCGGGGCGCGCGACGTTGCCGTTCCATGCGAAGTAATTGTCGATGGCGGTGAAGGTCGTGTTGTAGTTCTGCGCATCGCGGTTCTGTCGCGAATAGTTCGCGCCCACGCTCAGGTCGTGCGTGCGGCCCAGCAGCGGGAAGTTGCCGGTGAGCGTGGCGCTGAACGCATCGGTCTGGGCCTGCGACGGATTGGTGCCGGACAGCATGCTGATGCCGGCGCCGGTGGCGCGGTCGACCGTGCCGTAGTAGGTGGTGCCGAAGACCGCGTCGCGCCGCTGCGAGAGATGGCTGGCCGCCAGGTCGATCTTCCAGCCGCCGCCGATATCGTGCTTCAGCGTCGCGAACACGTTGCTGCTGCTGTTGTTCCAATACGCCCAGCGCGCGGCCGGGTTCCATGAACGCGGGAAATTGGTGGGCGAACCGTCGCTGTAGAACAGCGGTATGTGGCCGAAGGAGGCGCCGTCGGCGCGCGTTTCCATATAGTCCACACCAAGGCTCAGCAACGTGTGCGGCGTCAGGTCGGCTTCGACGATGGCATAGGCGTTGCGGGTGTCGCGGCTGTAGTGGTCGGTGAAGGAATCCGAATTCTGCCCGGCCGCCACGACGCGGCCGCGCACCGTGCCGGCCTCGTTGATCGGCGTGGAGACGTCCGCCACCAGGCGCCGGCGTCCCCAGGAGCCGGCGCCGGCTTCCACCGAGGCCGCGAACTCGCGCGCGGGTTTCTTGCGCACCAGGTTCACCACCGCCGACGGGTAGCCCGCGCCCGTCAGCAGGCCGGTGGCGCCGCGCACGATTTCCACGCGGTCGTAGATCGCGCTGTCGGCCAGCGAGGTCGTATATTGATTGGCGGCGTCCATGGTATTGGGGATGCCGTCGAACTGGAAATTCTCGATTTGGTAGCCGCGCGAGTAGAAGGTGAAGCGCTCGCTGTCGTTGCGGCCCACGGTAATGCCGGTAGTCTTTTCCAGCACCTCGGAGACGTTGGTCAGCGCCTGGTCGTCCATCTGCTGGCGGGTGATGACGGTGACCGACTGCGGCGTTTCACGCAGGGACAGGCCCATTCTGGTGGCGGTGGCGCTGGGGCCGGTGGCGGTGTAGCTGCCGCTGCCTTCGGTCGCGCTGCCTTCGCCTTGCGCCGTCACGGTGACGGCCGGCAGGGAGGACTGGTCGCGCCGGGCCTGCAATGCGTAGCTGCCATCGCCGAGCTCCTGCAGCACATAGCCGCTGCCGCCCAGCAGGCGCGCGAATCCGCCCTTCACCGAGTAGTTGCCTTGCAGCCCGGGGCTGGTCTGGCCGGCCAGCGTTGTCGCATCGAAGGAGAGCCGCACGCCCGACTGCGCGGCGAATTGCACCAGCGCCTCGCCCAGCGACCCCGCCTCGATGCGGTAGCTGCGGCTGGCCTCGCTGCCGGCGGCGGCGCTTTGCGCCCGGGCCGCCGGCGCGGCAACGGCGACGGCCATGCCGAGCAGCGCGGCATGAATGGCGAGGGTGAGCGGGGAAAAACGCGGTCTGTTCTGCTGAACCTTCTGGTGCATCGGCTTGCTGGTCATGATCCTTCTCTTCATTTCGTCGCGAATTCGGCCCATCGCTGGCGCCGGCAGGCGAGGCATTCTTGCCTCTTCAACCGGTACATCGAACGAAACGGAAAAAGGTATCAGCGCCGTGAAGGATTTTTGTGTCAGGCCGGCTCCACCGTGAGCCAGTAGCGGGTGCGCTGCCGGACCCGCACCGGCAGCGTGCGCGCCATCATGGCCAGGCTGGCGTCGATGTCGTCCAGCGGGAACACGCCGGAAATGCGCAGGCCGGCGATATCCGGATCGCAACGCAGCCAGCCTCGCCGGTAACGCGCCAGCTCGGCGACGAAGCGGCCGACCGGCATGTCTTGCACCGCCAGCATGCCTTGCTGCCAGGAGGCGAGCGTCGGCGCGGCCTTGCCGACTGACTGTCGCAGGCCGTCGGCGCCGAACCGGGCCTGCTGTCCGGCGTCCAGACGGGTGGCGTCGATGCCGCCGTGCGGTTGCACTTCCACCGCATGCTCGAAGACGGCGACCAGGGTGTCATCGTCATCCAGGCGCACGCTGAAGCGCGTGCCCAGGGCGCGGATGTTTGCCTGCGGGGTTTGCACGATGAATGGGCGGTAGACCGGCGCATGCTCGCGGGCCGTCGTCACCAGGATTTCCCCGGCCACGAGGTGGAGGCGGCGCTCGCCGGCGGAAAATGCGACCTTCACGGCGCTGCCGGTATTGAGCGCAAGCTGCGATCCATCGGGCAGCGCGACGGTCTTGCGCTCGCCGGTGGCGGTGCTGAAATCGGCGCTCCAGCTATCCCAGGGCAACTGGCGCCATCCGGCCCACACCACGGGCGCGGCCAGCATGGTCAGTCCCAGCCGGCGCAGCGCGCGGCGGCGATCCTGGCGGCCCAGCGTGTCGAGCACATCGTGGCCCGCACGGGCAGGCAGCCGGCCGAAGGCATGCAGCACGCTTTGCGCGCGCGCCCAGGCCGCGGCGTGGGAGGCGCTGCGCGCCTGCCACTGCTCCAGCAGCAACTGCTCGGCGGCCGTCCAGCTGCCCGACTGCATGCGCACCAGCCAGTCGGCGGCTTCCGTCAGCAAGATGGTGTCGGGTTGGTTGGATTCGCTTGCCATCATGCAATCACAAGGTCTGCATGCAGGCCACGAACGCATCCCGCATGTGGCGCTTGACGGTGATCAGGCTCACGCCGGTGGCCTCGGCGACCTGCTGGTAGGTCAGGCCCTCCAGCTGGGCCATGAGAAAGATCCTGCGGGTCTTGGCGCCCAGCTTGAACAGCATGGCGTCGCAGACCGCGATCGCTTCCTGGATCAGCAGGCGGGTTTCCTCGGAGGGCACCTGCGGCTGCGGCAGGTGCGCGATCGATTCGAGATAAGCCCGCTCGATCTCGCGCCGGCGCCAGTGGTCGATCACCACCTTCTTCGCCACGTCGGTCAGGAAGGCGCGCGGCTCGTCGCCCAGCGACAGCAGGCGCTGGCTGTTCATCACGCGCAGGAAGGTGTCGTGGGCGAGGTCGGCGGCATCGAAGGAGTTGCCGAGCTTCTTGCGCAGCCATGCGTGCAGCCAACCGTGATAGGCGCAATACAGCGACTCGATTCTTTCCTGTGCGGCAAGCGTGGCGGACATGCGCCCTCCCTTTGGGCGATAGAATATTAATAAGAATTATTCTCATCAAAATACCCGATGGCGCATTTTTTTGCAAATGCGCCCGCGCCCCGAAGCGCGGCGGCAGGCCTTCCGGTTGCCGCGCGGCATCGATGCAAAACATTCATCATCGGCAAACGAAGGGTTTTTCCCTCCTGATAGGCGGATGGATCATGTCGTCGTCTGATTAACATCCTGATGCGAGCAGGCTCACCGCCTGCATGACTGAAGACAGACGAAATGGATATATGAAAAATATGCGAATTGGCCCGCGCCTGGCGCTTGGATTTTCGGCAGTGCTGGTTCTCTTGCTGCTGATGACGGTGATCGGCGTCTGGCGCCTGCAGGATATCGGCGGGCGCACCTCGGACATGATTGCAGGCGACCTGGTGAAGGAGCGGCTGGCCGTCGAGTGGGCCGGGAACATCGAGGCCAACGGCATTCGCACGGTGGCGCTCGTCAAGTCGCCGGTAGCGGCCGACCAGCAATACTTCAAGGAGCAGCTCGACGCCACGGTGTCGGGCACCAGCGCCTTGCAGAAGAAGCTCGACGAGATGATCGGATCGGAAGAAGGGCGCCAGCTCTTCAACGCCGTGCTCGCGCAACGCAAGGTCTACAGCGCCGCGCGCGACGAGGTCTTCAGCCAGAAAAAAGCCGGCGACGAGCAGGCCGCGCTGGCCGGACTGGAGTCGAAGCTGCTCCCGGCGATGAAGGAGTACACGGCGCGCGTCAAGGCCCTGGTCGCCTACCAGCAGCGCCTGATCAACAACAGCGCGACGATCGTCGATGACCAGTATCGCTCGGGGCGCGTCATCCTGATCGCAGTGGGCGCCCTGGCGCTGCTCCTGGGGATCGTCATTTCGTGGCGTCTTTCCGAGGGCATTACCCGTCCCCTGTCGCATGCCGTGCAAGCCACCGCCGCGGTGGCCGCCGGCAATCTGGCCACGCGCGTGGTGGTTGATCGGGAAGATGAAATCGGGCAGCTGCTGACCGGCTTGCAGGGCATGACCCAGAACCTGCGCAATACGGTGCGCGAGGTGCTGACGGGATCGGAAACGATTGCAACGGCGTCGACCGAGATTGCCAGCGGCAACCTCGATCTCTCCTCCCGCACCGAGGAGCAGGCGAGTTCGCTGGAAGAGACCGCCTCCGCGCTCGAGCAGCTGACATCGACCGTGCAGCAGAATGCCGAGAACGCCCGGGTCGCCAACCAGCTGGCGGCATCCGCGTCCGGCGTGGCGGTGGACGGCGGCGCGGTGGTGGGGCAGGTGGTCGATACCATGCAGGCCATCAGCGCCTCGTCCAATCGCATTGTCGACATCATCGGCGTCATCGACGGCATCGCTTTCCAGACCAACATCCTCGCGCTCAACGCCGCGGTGGAGGCGGCCCGCGCCGGCGAACAGGGGCGCGGCTTCGCGGTGGTCGCCTCCGAAGTGCGCAGCCTGGCGCAGCGCTCCGCTTCCGCCGCCAAGGAAATCAAGACGCTCATCGACGATTCGGTCAACCAGGTGGCATCCGGCAGCAAGCTGGTGGAGCAGGCCGGAAGAACCATGACGGAGGTGGTCAGCAGCGTCAAGCGCGTGAGCGATCTGGTGGCCGAGATCAGTGCCGCGACCCAGGAGCAGAGCACCGGCATCAACGAAGTGAACCGCGCCGTGACCCAGATGGACCAGGTCACGCAGCAGAACGCCGCACTGGTGGAGGAAGCCGCCGCGGCTGCCGACGCCCTGCAAGGCCAGGCAACGCACCTGAAGCAACTGGTCAGCACGTTCACGCTGGACGACGGTCGTTGATGGCGGCGATAGTCGCCGACGCCGACCCAAAAATAGCCCGAGCTGATCGGGCTTTTTTTGTGTGGCCGGTCGCATCCGCTTGCGGCATCTCCATGCTTGATGCGTCGAGAGGGATTTCGTAGTCGAGCAAGTTTATTGACGTATTTTATTTTTTCGCGCATCCTGAGCGCAAATAGCCAAACGGCAACATTCTGAGCAAGCGCTCAGTCAGCGGTCTCAACTTTCAGCCCCTAGCAAATAGAAGCATCGATACCCGGCGCGCCAGCGCCGGCATCGCGTGATCAACTCCTCGTCATGGGGCCTCTATGCTTAATGCTGTTGCCGTTCCGTCGACGGCAATTCCAGAAGTTGCTCTCTTCGCGTCATGGGCCATCGGCCACGGCGTGGGGAAAACCGGGTCCGGCCCGGCGGCGTGCGTGGCGTGTGCGGCGCGCCGGCGATCGGGCAAGCGGGCGCGTCGCTCGTCCCTCAGCCCTCATCCCAAGACAGTCTTCCTTGCGCTGTTCATCTTCGCGCCCGGCTTCGCCGGCGGGCCGCAGTCCTTCTCCAACCTGAACGCCAGACGCATGCGCCTGGACGCCGTGCATGCGCCATCGCCGCTTGCCTCGGGCAACGACGGATCAACATTTTCCTTGTACTGAAAGGTGGTAATCATGCAATGGCTACACCAGTTGTTCGCCCGATCTCCGGAGATTGCGCTGTTCCTGTCGCTGGCGGCCGGCTACTACATCGGCAAGATCCAGTTCGGAAAATTCCAGCTCGGCGGTGTCGCGGGTTCGCTGCTGGTGGCCGTGCTGGTGAGCCAGGTGGGCGTGAGCGTCGATCCCGGCGTCAAGTCGGTGCTTTTTGCGCTCTTCATTTATGCCGTCGGCTATGAGAGCGGCCCCCAGTTCTTCAATTCCCTGGGCAAGCAATCCATCCGCGAAATCATCCTTGCCGCTGTGCTCGCCGCCAGCGGGCTGGCGACGGTGGTCGTCATGGCAAAGCTGTTCGGCCTCGACAAGGGGCTGGCCGCAGGCGTTGCCGCAGGCGGCCTGACCCAGTCCGCCATCATCGGCACGGCGGGCGATGCCATCACCAAGCTCGGGCTGGCAGCCGATGAGGTCAAGCGCCTGCAGGGCAATGTCGCCGTCGGCTATGCGGTGACCTATGTCTTCGGCTCGTTCGGCGCCATCCTGGTGTGCGTCAACCTGCTGCCCCGGCTGATGGGACGCAGCATCAAGGAAGACGCCGTGCGCGCCGAGGCGGCCATGCAGCAGGGCGTGCAAGTCCTGGCGCCCGGCCAGCAGGCCGCCGCGCCGGAGCTGGTCGGCCGCATCTACCAGCTCGGCGACCATGCCGATCTCACCATCGGCCAGCTGGAGCGGGAGCATGCGGCCCACGGCATCACCATCGAGCGCGTCAAGCGCGGCGGCAAGATCATCGAAGTCGCCCCCGAGTTGCCGCTGCAAGCCGGCGACATCGTGCTGGCCGTCGGCCGCCGCCAGGCGATGGTCGATGTGGTGCCGGTGTTCAGCAAGGAGCTGTATGGCGTCGAGGGCATGGAGCTGACGATGGAGCGCCGCGACGTCGTGCTGTCCAACAAGGAGTATCACAACCGCACGGTCGGCGACATTCGCGCCAACACGAGCCTGCAGGTGCGCCATGGCATTTATGTCGTGCAGCTGGTGCGCATGGGGAAGGTCTTGCCGTTGCAGGAGAAGACGGTGGTCCAGGTCGGCGACGTGGTCTCCGTCTTCGGTTCGGAGCAGGACGTCAAGCGCGTCTCTTCGCTGATCGGCTACGTGATCGTGCCCAGCGCCAAGACCGACTTCGTCTATCTCGGCGCCGGCCTGGTGGTGGGCTTGCTGGTCGGCCTGCTGACTGCGCGCATCGGCGCCATCCCGCTGACGCTGGGCAGCGGCGGCGGCGCCTTGCTGTCGGGCCTGCTGTTCGGCTGGCTGCGCGCCAAGCGCCAGACCTTCGGCGCCATGCCCGGCGGCGCCGTGCAGATCCTGAAGGATCTCGGACTGGCCGGCTTCGTGGTGGTGGTCGGCCTGTCGTCCGGTCTGCAGGCGGTGCAGACCGTGAGGGAGCAAGGCCTGACCCTGTTCGGGGTCGGCGTGGTGGTGACCGTGCTGCCGCTGCTGCTCACCATGCTGTTCGGCCGCTACATCCTGCGCTACGACAACACGGCCGTGTTCGCCGGCGCGCTGACCGGCTCGCGCAGCGCCAACCCGGCCTTCGGCGAAGTGCTCGACAAGGCCGAGAACTCGATTCCCACCGTTCCCTTCGCCATCACCTATGCCCTGGCCAATGTCTTCCTGACCTTGCTGGGGCCGCTGATCGTGGCGCTGGTCTAACGGCCGGGCGCGTGCGGTTCAACCTGGATTTCTTCGCCGCTGGCACAGGGCATTGTTTTCAATAAAGGAGTAGCACCATGGATTTCAGCGACCCAGAGAAGCTTGCCCTGTTAAGCCCCTTCGAACTCAAGGACGCCCTGATACAGACCGCGCTCAAGGGCAACAAACTGATGCTCAATGCCGGCCGCGGCAATCCCAATTTCCTGGCCACCAAGCCGCGCCACGGCTTCTTCCAGTTCGGCCTGTTTGCGATGAGCGAAGCCGAGCGCTCCTATGTCTACATGGACGGCGTCGGCGGTTTCCCGCAGCGCGACGGCATCGAGGCCCGCTTCGAGCTGTTTGCCAAGAACAATGCCGGCGTGCCCGGCGTGCGCTTCATCGAGGCCGCCGTTTCCTATGTGCGCGACCAGCTGGGGATGTCGGCGGGCGACTTCATCTACGAGATGTGCGAAGCCATCCTCGGCTGCAACTATCCGGTGCCGGACCGCATGCTGCGCATGACCGAGCGCATCGTCGGCAACTATCTGCACAAGGAGATGATCGGCACCTATCCCTTCGTCGGCCATTTCGACATGTACGCGGTCGAGGGCGGAACCGCCGCCATGACCTACCTGTTCGCCAGCCTCAAGGCCAACCATGTCATCAAGGAAGGCGACACGATCGCCCTGGGCATGCCGATCTTCACGCCCTATATCGAGATCCCGCACCTGGCCGAATTCAATCTCGTCGAACTGGCCATCGACGCGCCGCAATCCAACAACTGGCAATACACCAAGAAGGAGCTCGACAAGCTGTTCGACCCCAAGGTCAAGGCCTTCTTCCTCGTCAACCCGAGCAATCCGCCCTCGGTCAAGATCGACGACAAGACCCTGGCCTACATCGCCGAGATCGTCAAGAAACGGCCGGACCTGATCATCCTCACCGACGATGTCTACGCCACCTTCGCCGACAACTTCACCTCGCTGTTCGCGATCTGCCCGTACAACACCATCCTGGTGTATTCGTTCTCCAAGTACTTCGGCGCCACCGGCTGGCGCATGGGTGTGGTCGCCACGCACAAGAACAACGTCATCGACGAACTGATTGGCAGGCTGCCGGAGAAGACCGCGCTCCAGCTCGACGAGCGCTACAGCTCCATCACCACCGCGCCGCGTTCGATCAAGTTCATCGACCGCCTGGTGGCCGACAGCCGCACCGTCGCGCTCAACCATACGGCCGGATTGTCGACGCCGATCCAAGCGCAGATGAGCCTGTTCTCGCTGTTCTCGCTGATGGACGAAGCCGGCAGCTACAAGGCCGAGATGAAGCGCATCGTCCTGCGCCGCAAGGAGGCCCTGTACCGCGAGCTCGGCCTGCCCATGCCTTACGACGCCAATTCGGTGCGCTACTATCACCTGCTCGACCTGGAGTCGCTGGCCGCCCAGATGCACGGCGAGGATTTTTCCAAATGGCTGCTCAAGCGCCTCAAGCCCAATGAGGCGCTGTTCCGCCTGGCGGAGGAAACCGGCGTCATCCTGCTCCCCGGCCGGGGCTTCGGCGCGGCCCATCCTTCAGGCCGGGTGTCGCTGGCCAATCTCAACGAGTACGACTATGCCAACATCGGCCGCGCCATCAGGAAGATGGCGTCCGAGTACTTCGTCTTGTTCGAGCAGGAGAAGGGCGGCGGCAAGGCGAAGGCAGCGCGGACGGGCAAGCCTGCCAAGGGCGCCAAGCCGGCCAAGGCCAGGAAGTAGCCGCCGAGGGACTGCGCGCCAGGCCTGGGTCCGGTATGCAAACGGATCCCCGGCCGGCGGCAGAAGACGCTATAGTTGGCGTGGGCCAATCAGGCTTGATCCGACGATAGTTCATCCGCATTTCACAACTGGAGCGGCCGATGCATAAAATTTCTTCTTGCGCGCTGGCCATGATCCTCGGCACGGCCGCCGCCTGCGCATCCGCGCAGAGCGCCGGCCTGACGGGATGCGCGGCGAAAAAAGCCGACGTGCAAACGCAACTGGAGCAGGCGCGGGCGCATGGCAACAAGGCCCAGGAGGCCAAGCTCAAGATCGCGCAGAAACAGCTGGCGTCCAACTGCACCGATGAGGGCTTGCGCCGCGAGCGGGAAGCCGACGTGAAAAAGAAAGAGGAAAAGCTCGCCGCGCGCCAGGCCGACCTGGAAAAAGCCAAGGCCAAGGGCAAGCCCAAGAAAATCGCCCAGCAGGAAAAGAAGGTGCAGGACGCCGAGGCTGAACTGAAGGATGCGCGCGAAAAGCTTGATCAATGACCTGACCTGACCTGACGGGACGTGGAACAGGAAAAGGCCCTCGACAGAGGGCTTTTCTTATTTCGGTCTGAAGCCTGCGACAACGGCATGAGGGCGCAGGCGGCGAGGCCCTCAGGCCGCGCCGAACCAGCGCGAGGCGGCGCGCTGGAGCTCGGCCCGGTCGGCGATGCCGGAGCCGGCCCAGGCGACGATGCCGTCCGGGCGCACCAGCAGGGCGCCGAGGCCGAGTTTTGCGCCGATGCCGGCGTCGCCGCCCAGGTAGGCGATGCGGCCGTGCCGGCGACGGCTCCATGCCTGCAGTTGCGCGTCGCCTGTGAAGTCCAGCAGCAGGCCATTGCCGTTGCGCAGATGTTGGCCCAGGCGGCTGGCGTCTGCCAATTCGACGTCGGGGGCGCTGCGGCCGACCAGGTCGTGTCCGGCGCCGAGCTCGTAGCGCAGCGACAGGCCCCAGATGCGGCCGGCGAAATAGGTGGTGCCGTCGCCGGTCTCGATCAGCTCGCGCATGATGGCGGCCAGGGCGCGCGAACCTGGGCCGGGGCGCATCAGCGCGACCTGCGCGCGCGACCAGTCGAGCACCTGCGCGCCCACCGGATGCCGTTCGGCGCAGTAGCTGTCGAGCAGGCCGTCGGGCGCCTCGCCGCGCACCGTGGCCGCCAGCTTCCAGCCCAGGTTCATGGCGTCGCCCAGGCCGAGATTGAGGCCTTGCCCGCCCAGCGGCGAATGGACGTGGGCGGCGTCGCCGGCGAGCAGCACGCGTCCCTGGCGATAGGTCGTGGCCTGGAAGGCGCGGTCGGTCCAGGTCGCGGCCAGTTCCAGCCGGGTCACGCGGGCATCGGCGCCCGACACGCGCCGCAAGACCGATTCGATGTGCTGCGGCGTGATCGGTCCGCTGCGGTGGAAGGCGCCGCCGTCGAAGTCGGCCATGGCCAGAACGCCCGAGCGCTCGTAGGTGTACATGCCGGTTGCGGTGTGGTGCCGGCCCGGCGCCAGCAGGCCCGGGTCGGCCAGTTCGACCTGCGCCGAATAGCCGGTGAACTCAGGCTCGGTGCCGGTGAAACCGAAGCCGCAGGATTTGCGCACGGTGCTGCGTCCGCCGTCGCAGCCCACCAGCCAGCGCGCGCGCAGGCTGACGTCGCGCGTCCGCACGCGCACTTCGTGCGCGGATTGCTCTACCTGCTCCACTGCGACGCCGCGCCGGATCTCCGCGCCCAGTTCGGCCGCGCGCGCGGCGAGGACGCTTTCGAGATGGGCCAGGTCGGTGGCCATATGGGGCGCGCAGGGTCCGGGTACGCGGTAGGGCCAGTGCGCTTGATCCACCCGGTCGAGGTAGAACTGCATGCCGGCGAAATGGCCGCCGGCGGCGCGCGGCTGGCGGCTCCAGTGGGCGCTGGCGGCAGCGGGATCGCGCTGCGCCTGTCGCGCCGCGACGGCCTCCAGCAGGCCGCGCCGGTACAGGGCTTCGACGGAAGGCGAGGACAGGCCGCGCATGCCGAACGGCAGGCGCTTCAACGGCGAATCCGGGTGCGGCGCTTGTTCCAGCACCAGCACCGAGAGATCGGCCAGGCGCAGCTCGCACGCGAGAAACAGGCCGACCGGACCGGCGCCGGCGATGATGACGTCATGGGGGGATGTGTCGTGCATAAAGACTCCGAGATCATGTGGTCGTTCGACCAGGACGGTTCGTTGTCTTGAGAACCGCGCCGACGAACGGAAAGCGCCGCAAGGGCGCGATGTTCGTCGTGGGACTCATGCACGGGCAGGGCATGGACAGAGCTTCCGCTTGCGGAAGGACCTGGGCTGGACCACACCAAGTCTGCCTTTTTCGACGTGCGTACTATAACCATGCTTGCCGTCGGGTGCAAGCGGACGTGTCTCAGCGCGGCTTGCGCGCATGCGCATGTTCGCCGGCCGAGCGGCGCCGCAGATTCCAGAGCAGCAGGCCGCTGCACAGGATCGTGATGGCAGCGAGGTCCAGGATCACCCACAGGATCTTCAGGGGAAGCCCGCCGTAGTCACCGAAGTGCAGCGGGCGTGAAACCTGCAGGGCGGTTAGGTACCAGGGCAGGCGCGCCATCGCCGCCAACCGTCCGGTCTGGGCGTCCACCAGCAGCGGTTGCAGGATGCGCGAGGTCAGGGGAGTGTCGCCCTTGGTCCAGATCAGATAATGGCGCGGGCTACCCAATTGAGCATCGGGGAAGCGGATGCTGCGCACCGATTTGCCCGGCATGGCTTGCAAGGCCGTCTGATAGGCGTCTTGCACCGAACTCAGGCCAGACGGTGCGTGAGCATTCTTGTGCGCCGCCATCAGGCCGTTCATCTCGGTGTTGCGCCAGATGTCATAGAGAGGCGTCGAGAGCTGGTTCAGGATTCCGGTCAGTCCGACCACCAGCATCCAGGTCACGGTGGCGATCCCGAGCAGATTGTGCAGATCCAGCCACTTGAGGCGGGCGGACTTGTCGGCGCGCAGGACACCGAAGCGCTGGTTCTTCATGAACGGGCCGTACAGCGCGACACCCGAGACGGTCGCCGCCACGAACAGCAAGGCCATGCCCGCCAGGAACAGCTCACCGAAGATGCCCGCGAACCAGTCGGTGTGCAGCTTGAACATCAGGCCCAGCCAGAGCGGGGAGGTATGCTCGCCCGACTTGAGCGCCCTGATCAGGGCGCCGCTGCGCGCATCGAAACGCACTACGTGGTCCAACTTGCGCTGCGCCGAATACGATGGCGCCAGCCCGAACCAGATCTCCGGTTTGTCGTCCTCGATGCTGAGCCAGCGCACCGTCTGGCCGGGAAACGCACCCTGCGGCCCGGTCGCGGCCAGCACCAGGCGATCCAGGTTTGCCATCGGCGCGGCGTCGGAGATATCGGCCGCCGGCGGATCTCCGCGCCAATGCTCGCTGATCTCGTCGATGAAGATCAGCGGCAGCCCGGTGATGCACACCACCAGCAGGAACAGCGTGCATGCCAGGCTGCTCCATTTGTGCAACCAGTACCACTTTTGCATCGACCAGGCCAAGTCTCGCTCCCGCAAGCTTAGAGATCGACGCTGGCCGACAGCGAGAAGGTGCGCGGACGGCTCTGGATCAGGAAGCCCTGTCCGCCGACCCAGTAGCTCTTGTCGGTGAGGTTCTCGACATTGAAGCGCAACGCCGTCGGATGTCCGCCAATCATCGTTTTGTAGCGCAGGCCGGCGTCATAGCGGATCGAACCAGGGATGGCTTGCAGGTTGCCGGCGTCGATGTATTCCCGGCCGGTATAAAGGGTGCGCCCGCTCACAGTGAAGCCCGGCGCGAAATCCCATTCCGCGCCGAGGTTGGCTTGCACCTCCGCCGCACCTTGCACGCGCTTGCCGTTGTTGGCGCCGTTGGCGGTATTGACCTGGCGCGCATCGGTCAGGACCAATCCGCCCAGCAGGCGCACATTGCGGGCCACCTCGCCGTAGGTGTTGAGCTCGATGCCCTCGGTGCGCTGCCTGCCGTCGATGGTGTAGATCGCTCCATTGGCCTGGGCGTTGGGCGTACTGATCTGATAGGCATTGAGGGTGGTGAGGAATCCGCCGAAATCGTATTTGGCGCCGATCTCGAACTGCCGGGAAACGTAAGGCGCGAACACCTGGCCGGCATTGGTGTAGCCGGCGCCGACGGTGGCGCCGGGCTGCAGGCCTTCGATGTAGTTGGTGTACAGCGACAGATTGTTCGTCGGACGCAGCGTCAAGCCGGTGGCGTAGGTGAGCCTGCCCTTGTCGTAGCGCCCGGTCAGCGCCTGCGATGCCTCATCGTAGCTCTTGGTGGCAACATTCTGCTGGCGCAGGCCGACGGTCCATTGCAGCTTGTCGTCGAGTACCGAGAGCGTGTCCGACAGCGCCAAGCCGGTCAGGTTGGTGTCGCCGGTCTTGTGGACGTTGTTGGCGTCGCGCAGTCCGGCGATACTGGGCTGGTTGAAGTACACCGGGTTGTAGATATTGGAGGCGGTCACGCCGAGGTCGTTGAGCGCGATGCCGTTGGTGACGGCGATCTGGGACGCAACCACCGACCAGCCGTGCTTGACTGCGCCGGTGCGCAAGCTTCCGCGCAGGCCCGCTTCTGCGCTCCAGGAGTTGCGGTACAGCGGCCAGTACACGGTACGCCGCGCAATGGCGCCGTTGGACGAGGTCAGGAAGGTATTGGCGAACAACTCCTCTTCCGTCATCTTCGAACCGCCTATCGCGACGTAGGCCGTGACAGCGGGCGAGATGTCGTATTCGCCGCGCAGGGTGGCGAACCTGGTTTTGGAATTGTCGTAGGTCCAGGTGTTTTGCCAGTTTCTGGCGCTGTCGGCGGGCGGCGGCGGGATCTGGAAGGTATTGGTGAGCAGGTAGGTGGTGCGGGCCGGCGACTGATTGTCGTTCTCGCGATAGCCGAAGTTGCTGGAGATGCGCGCGTCGCGACCGCGCCAGTCCAGGGCGACGGTGGCGGTGGTGACCTTGCGCGACTGCCTGTCGACCGGAAGGTCGCCGTCGCGGTATGCGGCGTTGACGCGGATGCCGAACTGATTGTCTGCGCCGAAGCGTCGGCTCAGGTCGACCGCGCCGCCGATCTGGCTATCGGAGATCCAGCTGAAGGTGAGCCGGGTCAGAGGGGTTTCCAGCGCTTTTTTCGGCACCTGGTTGATCATCGCACCGACGCCGCCGCTGGGGCCCAGGCCGTTGAGGAGGGCATTGGCGCCGATTAGCACGTCGATGCGCTCCAGCGATTCGATGCCCGGTGTGCCTATTCCGTACAGGCCGTCATAGCCGATGTCGAGTTGGGAAACCTTGTTGCCGCGCACGAAATAGTCGGTCGAGCCATCGTTGTCCGGATAGATGATGCGCACCGAGGGATTGTTTGCCAGCACGTCGGAGACCGACTTGGCCTGCTGATCGAGGATCAGGTCGGACGTGTAGCTGACGGTGTTGAACGGCGTGTCCATAACGTCCTTGTTGCCCAGCATGCCGACCCTGCCGCCGCGGGCCACTTGGCCGCCCGCATACGGCGCGGGCAGGGCGCCTTTGGCGGCAATGTCGCCGGCGGTGTCGCGCTGCGCCGACACCGCCACTACGGGCAGCGAACCGCCGTCCGTGCGCTGCGCTTCCGGGCTGGCGCGCAGGCCGTAACCGCCGTCGCCCAATTTCACCGCCTGCAGGCCGGTGCCGGCCAGCAGTGCCTCCAATGCCTGGCTGACGGTGAAGTCGCCCTTGAGGCCGGGACTGCTTTTTTCCCTGGCCAGGCTGCTGTCGCCGGCCAGGAAAATGCCCGCATCAGAAGAGAATCGATTGAGCGCCGTTTGCAGCGGGCCGGCCGGTATGTCGTAGTGGCGCAGCTCGGCGGCAGCGGTCTGGGCATAGACCGTGGGGATGAACGCGGCGGCGCCCAAGGTGCCCGCCAAGGCCAGGTGGATGGCCATCACCATCGGCCTGAACCTGGGCTGCTTGGAATAGATGTGATTTGCGGTCGACGGTTGGGGGCGATTCGGCATTGGGGCATTGATGCGGGACATGGCTGATCCTTCTCCAAAAATAGCGGTGGAATGACGAGTTCCTCATTTCCCGACATGGATTGGCTGCCCGCCTCATGGCGCCCAGGTGGCTATCGCTCGATGATATGGTTCCCTCTCGCCTGGTAAATCAAGCGAGCGGGAAAAAAGCGGAACCATCTTTACAAATTTTCTTTTGAAAAAATGGATGCAGGAAGCTGCGAAGCATCACATCGTCTCCGCGCGTCGGCGCTGGTGAGGGGGGTTATGGCTGCGCCTGGCTGCCGTTTGCCGCCGTGAGGGTGGCCCACCAGGGCAAGGGACGCCGGATGCGCAGGTGGGCGGCATGGGCCACCAGTTCCAGGCTCTTGTCGATGTCGTTGAGGGGGAAGGTGCCGAAGACCCGGCGTGCGGCGACGTCGGCATCCAGCCCGATGTGCTGCATGGTGTAGCGGCGCAGCTCCGCAACCAGTTCTCCCAGCGGGACATCGGCCGCGACCAGGCTGCCGCGGCTCCACGCCTGACGTGCCTCGTCCACCCGGCTGACGGGCTCGATGCCCTCGGGCCGGAAGCGCGCCTGCTGTCCTGCGCCGATCACCGACACGGCGTCGCTTGCGGCGGTACGAATCTCCACGCTGCCTTGGTAGACCGCCAGCAGCACCGCATCGCTCTCTTGCCTGAGGGTAAAGCGCGTACCCAGCGCGCGCAGCCGGCCGGCCGGGGTATCGACGACGAACGGTCGGGCCGCATCGTGCGCGGTAGCGATCAGGATTTCACCCTTGAGTAGGTCAAGCCTGCGCAGGTCGGCGCGGTAGTCGCGGTTGAACGCGCTGGCGGTATTGAGCCACACGTGCGTGCCGTCGGGTAGGGCGACTTCGCGGATTTCACCCACGCCGGTGTGGTAGTCGGCCGTCCATGCCAGCGCCGCATCGGCCAACGGCGTATGGCGCCAGGCGAGCCAGCCGGCGGTGCCGGCGCCCATCAGCACCAGTAGGGCGGAAAGAGAGCGTCGCCGACGCCGGATGCGTTCGTTGGCGGCCTGAATGTTGTCGGCCGCCAGGCGGGGATCGGCGGTGCCTTGCACCGGTGCCACCATGCGTTGGCTAACGGCCTCCACGTAGCTCCAGGCTTGGCGGTGGAGGGGGCTGGCCTGCAGCCAGGCACGCCAGCGGGCGTGGTCGGCCGGATTCGCTTCGCCCGAGATCAACAAGGCAAACCAGTCGGCCGCCTGCTCGAGGATGGCATCCGGAAGCACCGGTTCGGACGCAACTGTCATGCGGGACTAGGCCGACGCGCGCGCGGCCAGTTCGATGGTTGTCTGCGCGGCATGCGAGCGCAGGCAGCACAGCATCGCTTGCGAGACGTACTTGCGCACCATGCGCGTGGACACGCCGATCTCGTCGGCCACTTCCTGCGCCGTCATGTCGCAGACGGCGGACAGCAGGAAGGCGGCGGCCGCCTTGGACGGCAGCTCCAGCAGGATGCTGCTGATTTCCAGCAGTGCCTCGAGCACGATGGCCTGATGCTCGGCCGAGGGGGCGAGATCTGCCGACTGGGCGGCTAGAGTATCGAGCCAGGCCTGCTCGATTTCGCGCCGGCGCCACAGGTTGATGCACATACCCTGGGCCATCGTGCGCAGATAGGCGCGCGTTTCAGCAAAGTTGGCGAATCCGCGCGAGGCGGGTTTGACGATCAGGCGCAGGAATGCTTCCTGGGCGAGGTCGGCAGCGTCGCCCGTATCGCCCAGTCGCAGGCGCAGCCATCCCTGCAGCCAGCCATGATGGTCGCGATAAAGGGTCTCCACGGGAGGAGTGATCGGGTAGCTAGGATTGGACACGGATGATCACCACACGGCGACGCAGGGCTGCAAGGAACTGCGTCATCGGTCAGTGGCCTAAATGAGAATGAATGTCATTATTTGCCAAAGATCCGTCTGGATGCAACAAACATCGGCAGGTTTGCTCGATAAGCAACGTTCGCCACGCGCTGCCCGATGCAGAAAATACATCGGATTTTCCAAGGGGAAACGCTGGGGGTGAGGTGAAGGCGGAGCATGGATGCCGGTCCGCCTGTCATCAGGCGGACCGGCCAAGGAGACGCTTACTGCAGGAATTTCTCGATGACGGCCATGGTCGCTTCCGGCTGTTCTTCCATCAGCCAGTGGCCGGAGTCCGGGATCACCGCGCCCTGGACATTGCTTGCCGCGGGACGGATCACGGTTTCCATCATCGTGCCGAAGGACTTGCCGCCGCCGACGGCCAGCACCGGCATGGTCAGCGGGCCCTTGGCCAGGTAGGCCTGGTTGTCGATGGCATCCTGGTCGAAGGCGTGGAACTGCTCGAAGCCGGAATGCATCGCGCCCGGCAGGGCGTAGAACTTGGCGTAGTGGCGGCGCGAGGCTTCGTCGAAGCGCTTGGGATCGGCCGAGAACTCATTCCAGAAACGATCCAGGTAAATCCGCTCGCGACCTTTGACCAGGCGTTCCATGTCCGGGCCGCCGAAACGGAAATGCCACAGCAGGGGATTCTTCAGCACTTCTTCCCACGGACCGACGCCGGGCACCGGCGCATCCATCAGCACCAGTTTCGTGACGCGTTCGGGCTGTTCCGCCGTGAAGGCGTAGGCCACCATGTTGCCGATGTCATGCGCCACCACATCGACCTTGCCGATCTTGAGCGTGTCCAGCACGCCGGCGATGTCGACCGCCTGGTTTTTCTTCTCGAAACCGCCGGCCGGATGATCCGACAGGCCCATGCCGCGCAGGTCCGGCACGATCACGGTATGGCTGGCGGCCAGCCTGGCCGCCAGCGGCGCCCACATGTCGCCGGTTTCGCCGTAGCCGTGCAGCATCAGCACCGCCGGGCCGTGGCCGCCGACCCGCACGTGCAGGCGCGTACCGTTGGTGGCGATCATCTGGGTCTTGAAGCCGGCCGGGAAGGTGAACGCCTTGGTCGCGGCGCTGGAGGAGAAGGGAAGCAGAGAGGCAAGGACGAGCAGCAACGCAAATATCATTCGCATGTGAACCCCCGTGGATGGATAGGCCCGGATGGGCCGACTGGCGGATACTGGCACAGATCGCCGCCTTGCAGCATGCGGTTGCGGAAGTTTTTTCGGCGTGGCGGCAGGGCTTGCCGAATCGGCAATTTTGTCGCTACGCGCATGCGCCAGGCTCGCGCCGAAAGCTGGCGACGATGCGCCTGCTACCCGAGCGCGGTCAGGTTCTCGCCGACCAGCCGGCCGATCAGGCTGGTGTCGGGCGATGCCGCCAGCGCGCGGGCGGTGTTTTGCTTGCCGGTGGCCAGCAGGCCGCCGGCCGGCGCGATCGTGTATTCGCTGTGGCAGGCGGGGCAGTAGAGGGTGTCGCCGGCTTGCGCCTGGCGCGGGCGCACGACGATGGGGCCGCAGGCGCCGCAGCGCTCCAGCGGAATGCCCTCGTCGCTGTGCCCGACGATATGCGCCAGTTCCGGGTTGTCGGCCAGGGCGATGAAAAGGGCGCCGAGCCGCGCGTCGAACTGGCGGCCGAGTTCGCTTTCGATGATGCCCATGGCCCGCGCGATCGGCATGCCGGCGCGGTAGGGACGGGTGCTGGTCATGGCGTCGAAGGCGTCGCAGATGCCGACGATGCGGGCGACCAGCGGAATCTCCTCGCCGCGCCTGCCGAACGGATAGCCGCGTCCGTCCGGCGTCTCGTGGTGCAGCAGGACGGCATCCTCGGCCAGCGCCGCCAGCGGATGGCCGGCCAGCATGCGCAGGCCGATTTCCGGATGGGTCTTGATCACCTCGTACTCGGCGTCGTCCAGTTTGGATTTCTTGCCGAGCACGGCATCGGGAATGCCGATCTTCCCCAGGTCGTGCAGGAAGGCGCCGATGGCAATGCGCGCGACCTGCCCGGCATCGAGCCCGGCGGCCTGGGCCAGCAAGCGCGACAGGCGCGCCACGCGCCACAGGTGGCCGCCGGTATACGGGTCGCGCGCCTCCACCGCCCAGGCCAGCAGGAACAGGCTGGACAGGAGTTTCTCGTCGCGTTGCGCGTCGCCGCCGGGCGAGGTCTTGCGCCTGGCGCGCGGCCACAGGGAAAGCAGGTTCATGCGGGGTCTCCATTTGCATTGTTGCCGGGCCTGGCCAGGCGGATATCGACTTCACGCTCGACGAAGCGCCACTCGGCGCTTTGCCGCAGCCGCGCGACCAGCTCTTCAAAGGCGGCGGCATCGGCCGGCGCATATTCGAACCAGGTCAGGAAGTCGAAGGGCTGGCCCAGTTCGCGCGCGTGATACAGGCGGCGCGACACCGCCGGCAGGTAGTCGAAGCCGATGGCGATGTGGCGCGATTGTTCTTCCATGATGGCGCGGCGCTCGTCCTGCGCCAGCGCCCACCAGTGCGCGCTCTTGCGGATCGGGATCAGCGCCGCCCGGGTGGCTCGCGGCCGGCCCAGGCCTTGCTGGATGGCGGCGAGCCGGTCTGCTTCCTGGCGGGTGGTGTAGCGCGTATTGCTGGTGATGCCCTGGAGTTGCCAGCTTGCGCCGGCCTCCGATGCGGCGTGGCGCGCGTCGGCTATTGCGAGGCGCGATGCGGGCGCCAGCGGCTCGCCGCTGACCGGCGCGATGCGTTCGATCTGCCAGTCGCCGGCGGCGCCGGCGATGAAGCGGGTATGGATGAGGGACACCGACGATTCTCCGAAAAACTTACCAGCGCAGCAGGCGCGGGCCCAGCAGCAGGCCGGCCGCGGCAGGGATGAGCATGCCCAGGAAATACCACAGCCCCCAGAACGGCACGCCCATCTCCGGGCAGTGCAGGCAATACACCATGGTGGCGACGGCGCCTGCCAGCAGGCCGGCCACGGCGCCGGCCAGGCGCAGCCGGGTAGGCGCCATCGCGCGCACGGCCCAGACGATGGCGGCGCACAGCGGCAGCGACAGCAGGGCGATATTGAAGGGGCAGCTGCGCCAGGTAAATCCCATCAGTAGCGGCAGGCGTTCGGCGGCCGGCGCCACCGCCAGCACGAGCGCGCCGGCGAGCCAGATCGCCAGGCTCGGGGCGGCGATGCCGGCCCAGTTGGCGCCGACCCGCTGGCCGGGGCGCAACAGGCGGCGCAGCACCAGCAGCGAACCGGCCGCCAGCGTGGTGGGGAAGGCCAGCTTGATCCAGAACAACGGCGCCCACAACATCGCCTTCAGGTCAGGGCGCAGCCCGTAGATCAGCAACAGCAGCGCCAGCGAGCCGGCGCTGCCCAGCGCCAGCGCCTGCGCCATGCGCCGCAGGGGCAGGCGACGGTCCACCGGCGCGACGCCGGCGGCCATCATCGATATCAGGTCATCGGTTTTCATGATTACAGCTTCTCCCGGATTTTGGCGGCCAGCGCCTTGAGGCCGCGGTGGATGCCGACCTTCACCGCCGATTCGCTCATGCCGGTCAGTGCGGCGGTTTCCGCCACCGACATGCCCTCCAGCTTGACGTGCACGATCGGCAGGCGCTGGCGGTCGGGCAACTGTTCCAGCAGCGCGCCGACATCGCGGCGGGCCTGCGCCGGCTCCTCGTCGCAGGCGGCGAACAGCTCGTGCTCGTCGTCCAGCGGATCGTTGAAGGCCTCGCGGCGCGAGCGCGCGCGCAGGAAGTCCATCAGCTTGTAGCGCGCGATGGCGTGCACCCATGCCGTCAGCGGCTGGTCGGCGCGGTAGGTGTGGCGCGCGTTGTGCACGGCCAGCAGGGTTTCCTGGACGATGTCCTCGACTTCGTCCTGCATGTGCTGCAGCCGCTTGCGCAGGAAGGCGCGCAGGCGGCCGCTGAGTTCGGAGAGGAAGTCGCGATAGGCGACGGCGTCGCCGTCCAGCCCGGCCAGCAGCAGCGCGCGCAGGCGCTCCTCGGTCGGGTGCGCGGGCTCCTTGCCGGCCAGCGGCGTCATCGAACGGCCGGCCGCGCCGTCGTGGAAGGCGGACAATTCATGGGCGAATAACGGTTGGCTATCGGTCATGGCGCGTGCCGTCGGTTTACCAGCGCAGCAGCACGGGGCCGGACAAGGCGCCCAGCAGGGTCGGGCCCAGCACGCCCAGCACGTACCAGATGCCCCAGAACGGCGGCGCCATTTCCACGCAATAGAGTGAATAGACTAGCACGCCCTGCGCGCCCGCCACCAGGCCGGCGATGGCGCCGGCGGCCATCAGCCGGGTCGGCGCCCGGCCGCGCATGAACCAGAACATGGCCGCCAGCGTCGGCAGCGAGAGCAAGGCGACGTTTCCCGAGCAGACTTCCCAGGTGCTGCCCAGCAGCAGTTCCAGCCGCTGCGAAGGCGGCGCCAGCGCCAGCCAGCCGGCGCCGGCCAGCCACAGCGCCGCCGGCGGCAGCAGCAGGGCGGCGGCCGGCCCCAGGCCGATGCGCACGCCCGGCCTTGCCAGCCGCGCGGCCGTGGCCTGCGCCGCCAGCAGCACGGCCAGCGGGAACGAGACCTTGAGCCAGAACAGCGGCTGCAACAGCAGCGCCGGCATGTCGCTGCGCACGCCGTAGATCACGGCCAGCAGCAGCGCCGAACCGCCCAGGCCGGCCGCCAGCGCCAGGGCCATGCGCGCGCCGTCGCCGCCGGCCGGGCGTTTGCCGCCCGGGCCGCCGGTGCCTGCCGCCAGCATGTCCACCAATTCCATTGTCTTCATGGTTGCCCTCTTTATCCCTCGGTGCGCGCAGCGCGCTTTATTCCTTATTCGCCGGTCGGGCCGATCCGGTTACAGCATGCGCAAAAAATATTTCCCGGCGATGCCTGTAACCGGGACGCCCGGCCCGGCGAAATAACTTGCAGACCGGCAGCAAACCAGCCGCCGGCCGCATCCACTTTCAACCTGTTCAATTTTTCAAGGAGCCGCACCATGAATACCCGTATCGTCGCTACCGCCGCCTTCACCCTCGCCACCCTGGCCTCGGGCGTGGCCATGGCGCAAAACCAGCAACCCGCCGCCAAGACCGCCGTCGAGAAGTGCTACGGCGTTTCCATGGCCGGCCAGAACGACTGCAAGGCCGGCGAAGGCACCACCTGCGCCGGCACCGCCACGATGGACTACCAGGGCAATGCCTGGAAGAACGTCCCGGCCGGCACCTGCGCCTCGATCAAGACCCCGCGCGGCATGGGTTCGCTCAAGCCCTTCTGAGGCGGAACGCGCACATGAACGCAGCGCCTTTGGCCGCCGGCCTCGGCCTCAAGCCCCAGCATTTCGACGCGGCGTTGTCCTGCGCCGCGCCGGGCTTGTGGTTCGAGGTCCATCCGGAGAACTACCTGATGGATGGCGGCCCGCGGCTGGCCTGGCTGGAGGCGGTGCGCAGCCGCCATCGGCTGGCGCTGCACGGCGTCTCGCTGTCGCTGGCCGGGCCGGACGCGCCCGACCCGGTCCATTTGCGGCGGCTGGCCGCGCTGGCCGCGCGCATCGAGCCGGCGCTGGTGTCCGAGCACCTGGCCTGGTCGCGCGCCGACGGCCGTTACTTCCCCGACCTGCTGCCGGTGCCGCGCACCGGCGCCACGCTGGCGCGGCTGGCGGCCAATATCGCGCGCACGCAGGATGCGCT
The DNA here is from genome assembly GCF_028993615.1 of Herbaspirillum sp. WKF16. Classification (NCBI taxonomy): domain Bacteria; kingdom Pseudomonadati; phylum Pseudomonadota; class Betaproteobacteria; order Burkholderiales; family Oxalobacteraceae; genus Herbaspirillum; species Herbaspirillum sp. WKF16. The sequence continues at coordinate 1,230,207 of NZ_CP118632.1, forward strand.
CAGGCGCCGCATCGCGCTGGAAAATCCTTCGCATTACCTGCGCATGGATGGCCATGAATGGAGCGAGCCCGAGTTCCTGCGCGAGCTGGTGCGCCGCACCGGCTGCGGCCTGCTGGTGGACGTCAACAACGTGCACGTCAGCGCGGCCAACCTGGGCCTCGATGCCCAGGCCTATCTTGAGCAACTGCCGGCCGAGGCCATCGAGGAGATCCACCTGGCCGGCCACAGCAGCGACGCCGGCCTGCCCGGCCTGCTGGTCGACTCGCACGACGCCGCAGTGGCGCCGGCGGTCTGGGACCTGTACCGCGGGCTGGTGGCGCGCATCGGTCCGCGCCCGACGCTCATCGAGCGCGACGGCAAGCTGCCCGGCTTCGACGAGCTGCTGGCCGAACGCGACATCGCGCAGGGGATCCTCGACGGCTTGGACTCCACGCACCGGGAGCGCGCAGCGTGAACGACCACGATTACTACCGCGCGTTCCTGCACGCCGTATGGCATGACCGCAGCGCCGATCCGCTGGTGGCGTCGCTGCTGGCGCAGCCGGCTTTCGCGGTCTACCGCAATACGATTTTCAAGGGCTGCGTGGATGCCCTCGCGGCCAACTATCCGGCGGTGCAGCGGCTGGTCGGCGCGCAGTGGTTCCAGGGCGCGGCGCTGGCCTACGCGCGCCGGAACATGCCGCAGGATGCCAGCCTGATCGCCTATGGCGATGGCTTTGCGGCGTTCCTCTCCGGCCTGGAGGAGGCAAGCGAGTTGCCTTACCTGGCCGGCGTGGCGGCGCTGGATCGCTGTTGGACCGAAGCGCACCTGGCGGCCGACGACGCCGCGCTCGACGCCGCCGCCCTGCATGCCGCGCTGGCGGCCGGGCAGGACGTGCGACTGGTCCCGCACGCGGCGGCGCGCTGGCGCTGGGAGCCGGCGCATCCGGCGTATTCGATCTGGTCGGCCAATCGTGAAGCCGTCGAGACGCCGGATGAACTCGCCTGGCGCGCCGAGGGCGCGCTGCTGACCCGGCCCGTGGGCGAGGTGCGGTGGCAAGGCATCGGGCCCGGCGCGTGCCGTTTCCTCGACGCTTGCGGCGATGGCGCGGGCGTGGCCGCATCGGCCGCGCTGGCGCTGGAGGCCGAGCCCGGGCTGGACGTGGCCGCCATGCTTGGCGCGCTGCTGCAGGCGGGCGCCTTTACTTCCTTTCATTGATGGAGAACGACATGAACAAGCCTGGTCCGATGGATGCCGGCAAGCCGCCGCGCGTACCGCAATCCCTGTGGTCGCGCGGCGCCGGCCTGGCGCAGCACCTGATCGGCGACTCGCTGCTGGCGCTGGTGGCGCGGGGCGCGATCGCCGCCATCTTCTTTCTTTCCGGCCGCACCAAGGTCAGCGGTTTTCTTACGATCAAGGACGGCACCTACGCGCTGTTCCAGGAGGAGTACCGCTTGCCGCTGGTGCCGCCCGATCTCGCCGCTCACCTGGCAGCGTATGCCGAACACCTGTTCCCGCTGCTGCTGGTGCTGGGCCTGTTCACGCGCGGCGCCGCGCTGGCGCTGCTGGGCATGACGGCGGTGATCGAGATCTTCGTCTATCCGGATGCCTGGCCCACCCACCTGTCGTGGGCCGGCCTGCTGCTGTTGCTGGTGGCGCGCGGCGGCGGCGCCTGGTCGCTGGACCGCCGCCTGGGCATTCGCTGATCCGGGTGGGAGCGCGCATGTTCGCCAGACTGAAAATCCGCACCGGCCTGCTGCTGGTGCTGGGCATCTTCTCGCTCGCGCTGTGGTGCGCGGTGACCCTGGCCTGGAGTGGCGCACGCTCGGCGGCGCAGGCCGCAACCGCGCTGATCGACTTGTCGGAGCGGCGCATCCAGCCGTTGCACGACACCGAGCGCCTGTTCCTCGTCACCCTGCTCAACATGGACAACGCTTATATCAACCTGCTCAAGGGCGACGAGGTGAAGTCCAACGACTACACCCGCCGCGCCTCGGCCGCGCTGCAGGAGGCGAAGAAGACCTTCGACGCCTACCGTCGCGCGCCCGCGCCGCAGCCGATGGCCGATGCCGACGCCCCGCGCGTGGCCCAGGCCTACGAGGCTTATGCCAGGGTGCTCGGCCAGCGCGAGGTGGCGCTGTACGACGTCTCGCTGGACGATTACGCCGCGGCCACCGCCAGCGCCGAAGCGGCTGACCGCGCGTTCGCCGCGATCCTGCGCGAGGTGATCGGCCACGCCGAGGCGGTGCACGGGGAGCTGCGGCTGGCGTCCGAGCGGCGCTACGCCGTGGCTTCCTGGCTGGCGGCGGCGATGCTGGCCTGCTCGCTGTTGCTGGTCGGCCTGTACTGGATGCTGTTCGACCGCGTCCTGCTGCGGCCGCTGAAGGAGGCGGGCCGGCATTTCGAGCGCATCGCCGGCGGCGATCTCGGCACGCCGGTACGCGGCATCTCCGGCAACGAGATCGGCACGCTGCTGGCAGCGCTGGCGCGCATGCAGCATGGCCTGGCCGGCACCGTCGCGCGCATTCGCGACGCCACCGGCGACGTTCACCGCGGCGCCCGCGAGATCGCGCGCGGCAACGGCGAGCTGGCCCAGCGTACCGAACAGCAGGCGGCCGCCCTGGAGGAGACCGCCGCCACGCTGGAACAGCTGTCGTCGGCGGTGCGCAACAACGCCGAGAACGCCGGCCGCACCAACGAACTGGCGGCAGCGGCGGCGCGCGATGCCGAGCGCGGCGGCCAGGTGATGGGCGGCATCGCCGGCGCGATGGCGCAGGTGACGGCCAGCGCCGCGCGCATATCGGACATCGCCGGCGTGATCGACGGCATCGCCTTCCAGACCAATATCCTGGCGCTGAACGCCTCGGTGGAGGCGGCCCGCGCCGGCGCCCAGGGACGGGGCTTCGCCGTCGTTGCGGCGGAAGTGCGCTCGCTGGCGCTGCGCAGCGCGCAGGCGGCGCGCGAGGTCAAGGGCCTGATCTCGGATTCGATCGACTCGGTCGGCCAGGCGTCGGACCAGGTGGCGCAGGCCGATCGGGCCATCGGCCAGATCGTCGGATCGTTCAGCCAGGTCATGAAGACCGTCAACGAAATCGCTACCGCCACGCGCGAACAGGCCGAAGGCATCGGCCAGGTCAGCCGCACGCTGGTGGAGATGGATCGCTCCACCCAGCAGAACGCCGCGCTGGTCGAGCAGACCTCGGCGGCCGCCGCAGCCCTGACGACGCAGGCCGGCGCGCTGGCCGCATCGGTCGCCGTGTTCTCAGCGCCGGCGCCGGTGCCGGGAGATACGACGCGCATGGCCGCCGCAGCGGCGTTGCCATCGCAAACCGCGGCCCTGTTGCCGCACTGATTGGAGCCAGGATGTCGCATTCGGGAGAGTTGGAGCAGTTCATCGGACAGGCCTTCGAGGCCGCATTCGCGTCGCATGCCGCCGGCCGGCTGGATGAAGCCGAGCAAGAGTATCGCCTGTTGCTGGAACTGGACGAGGGCCACGCCGGCGCCATGCATTACCTGGGCATCCTGATGCACCAGCGCGGCAGGCATGACGAGGCGCTGGCGTACCTGTTGCGGGCGGGGGCGCTGGCGCCGCATGAGGCGGACTGGCGCAACGACCTGGGCAACGTGCTGTTCGCGCGCGAGCGCTTCGGCGAAGCCGCTGCCGCCTATCGCGAGGCGCTGGCGCTGCGTCCGGGCGACGCCCAACTGTGGAACAACTGCGGCGCCGCCCTGCGCGCCCAGGGGGCGGATGATGAGGCTACGCAGGCTTGCCTGCGCGCGCTGGAACTGGCCCCGGGGTTTGGCGCGGCCATGCTGCAGCTGGCCGAGCTATACGAGCGCGCCGGCGACCGCATGCAAGCTTCGCGTTACCAGTGCATGGCCTATGTGCTGCCGCCGCACGAGGGAAAGTCGCGCGAGATGCTGGGCATTTCGTACTACTTCCTGGGGCGTGTGGAGGAGGCTGCCCAGGTGTGCCGGCAATGGCTGGAAGAGGAACCCGGCAACCCGACCGCGCGGCATATGCATGCCGCCTATGCCGGCCTGCCGGCGGACTCGGCGGCGCCGGCCTACATCACCCGCCGCTTCGACGACTATGCCGACAGCTTCGACGCCAACCTGGTCACGCATCTCGGGTATCGCGGCCCGCAGGTGCTGGCCGGTTTGCTGGACGCCGCGCTGGGAAAAGACCGGCCATTGGCCGACGTGCTCGACGCCGGGTGCGGCACCGGCCTGTGCGCTCCGGCGCTGGCGCCGCGCGCACGCCGCCTGGACGGCATCGACCTGTCGGAAAACATGTTGCGGCATGCGGCCGCGCGCGCAAGCTATACCCATCTGGCCCAGGCCGAGGCGGCCGACTGGATGGAGGCGCGCCGGGCGCAGTACGACCTGGTGTCGGCCTGCGACGTGCTGATCTACTGCGGCCGGCTGGCGCGTTTCTTCGCGGCCGCGCGGCACGCGTTGCGCGCCGGCGGCCATTTCATCTTCACGGTGGAAGCCGCGCGGCAAGAATGCACGGACGGCTATTTCCTGCATCCCAGCGGCCGCTTCCGCCATCGGCGCGATTATGTGGAGGCAAGCTTGCGCGACGCCGGGCTTGAATTGATGGTCATGCGCGAGGAGAGCCTGCGCGTGGAAATGGGGCAGCCGGTGCCGGGGCTGGTGGTGCTGGCAAGGGCCTGAACCGCGGCAGCGCCGCTTGCCGTTGCGGTATGCGGCGAATCATGAAAAAGGCCACCGCATCGGAGGATGCGGTGGCCAAACTCGCTCAGGCTACGGATCAGAACCGGGTGGTCAGGCCCAGGCGCACCAGGCGCGGGGCGCCCGGCGTGATGTTGTTGTCACCGTTGGCGTTGGTCCAGTATTTCTTGTCGGTGATGTTCTCGATGTTCAGCTGGATCTGGGTGTCCTTGTTCAGGACGAAGTAGACGGCGCCGTCATAGCGCGTGTAGCTCGGCAGCTTCACCAGGTTGCTGGTGGAGGCGAACTGGTCGGCGACATGGATGATGCCCAGCGCCGCGCCCCATTGCGGCGTGAAGTCGTAGCGGTTCCACAGCGAGAAGGTGTGCTTGGGCACCATCGCCGCGACCGCGCCGTTCTGCGCCGTGCCGGAGGTGGTGGCGGTCAGCTTGGAGTCCTGGTAGGCATAGCCGCCCTTGATGCTCCACTGGCTGCTCACGTAGCCGCTCAGGCCCAGTTCGACGCCGTCGGTCTTCTGGCCGTCGGTCAACTGGTCGGCGATGCCGGTCAGCGGGTTGGTGACGGCGACGTTGTTGCGCTTGAGGCGATACAGCGCCACCGTGCCCAGCAGGTCGGGGCGGATTTCCCACTTGGCGCCGACCTCATAGTTGGTGAACTTCTCCGGCTTGAGGCCCTGGTTGACGTTGGACAGGCTGCTCAGCTGGTCGCCGCCGCGCGGGAAGTAGGCCACGCTGTAGTTGGCGTACAGCGAGACCGCTTCCACCGGCTTGAACACGAAGCCCAGGCGCGGCGAGACCAGGTTGTCGGAGCTGGAAAGGTCGCCGCCGGCGATGACCGCGCGGTTGCGGTTGTGGTAGTCCAGCGAGAAGCGGTCGAAGCGCACGCCGCCGATGATCTGGAACTGCTTGGACAGCTCCATCTGGTCCTGCACGTAGAGGCCGAAGATGTTGGCGTTGCTGGTGGCGTCGCGGTCGGAGGCGCTGGCGCCCAGCACGTAGTTGACCGGCAGGTTGGCCGAGGGATTGGCCAGGTTCACGCTGCCCGTGGTCGTGCCGTTGGCGAACACGCCGGTGGTGCGGAAGTAGTCGGTGTTTTGCTGGCCCAGTTCCATGCCCACCAGCATGCGGTGCTTGATGTCGCCGGTGCTGAGGTCGAAGTTCAGGTCGGTCTGGTTGAACAGGTTGCGACGCCACTGGTGGTTGTTGTAGGCCGTCACCGGAACCGCGCCTGTGGTGAGGTTCACCGCGCCGGCGTTGTAGTTCTGGTAGAACTTGTCGTAGGCCATGAAGCGGGTCTGGTTGGTCAGCTTCACGCCGGCGCCGAAGTCGTGGCTGATGATGGCGTTGACGCTGTCGGTCTTCAGCGAGATCGGGCGGCGATCGGCGCGCGGGTCGCCGAAGAAGGTCGAGACGTCGGTGTCGTAGGGGCGGCCGCGCAGCGAAGGAATGCCGCGGTCGGCGACGCGGTCGTCCTGGTAGTGCTCATAGCCCAGGGTGATGAGGGTGTCGGGGCCGGCCTTGATGCTCACGGTGGGGTTGATGCCCAGGCGCTCCAGGTTGAAGTTCTTCTGGTAGCCGTCGGAGTTCTCGTACATGGCCGCCACGCGCACGGCGACGTCGTCGTTGACGGCGTGGTCGATGTCGGCGGTGACGCGGCGGTTGTTGTAGGAACCGTAGGTGACGCTCAGTTCCTTGCTGTTGGACCAGTCGGCCTTCTTGGTGACGCGGTTGATCACGCCGCCCGAGCCGCCGCGGCCGAAGATCATTGCGTTGGGGCCGGTCAGCGCTTCCACCCGGTCGGTGTTGTAGAGGTCGCGGTAGTACTCGACGTCGTCGCGGATGCCATCGATGTAGAAGTCGCCCGAGGAGGCGTTGTTGCCGCGGATGATGGGGCTGTCGCGATTGCCTTCGCCGTTGGCCATGCCGATGCCCGGCACGTAGCGCATGGCGTCGGCCATGCTCTGCATGGCCTGGTCGCGGATGCTGTCGTGGGTGATGACGGAGACGGTCTGCGGGATGTCGCGGATGGGGGTGTCCGACTTGGTGGCGGTGGATGTGTTGCGGGCGACGTAGCCGGCCACCGCCTCGCGCTGGCCGACGATGGCCACCTGCGGCAGCGAGCCGGCCTCGCCCGCGGCGGCGGCGCTGCGCGCCAGGCCGTAGCCGGCGGCGCTTTGGGTGACGGTCAGGCCGGTGCCGGTGAGCAGCTTCTCGAAGCCGTCGCGGATGGCATAGTTGCCCTGCAGGCCGGGGCTGGTCTTGCCGGCGGTCAGGTTGCCGTCGACCGACAACAGGATGCCGGACTCGGTGGCGAAGCGACTCAGTACGCTGCTCAGGGAGCCGGCCGGGATGTTATAGGCGCGGATTGCCGCGCCGGCGGGTTCGGCGGCGCAGGCCGGTACGGCGGAGTACGCCAGCAGCGCGACCGGCAAGCTGGCGCAGGCCAGGTGAATGGCGCGGGCCAGGCGCTTGGCCTTGAATTGGCGATGCAGGCGGCCGGGCATGGCGCGGCCTTGGTTTGGTGCTGACATGATGTCCCTTTCTTGTTCGAGAGTTGTGCGGCTTTCACTAGGTATGCCAAGCAGCTCGAACAAATGGGGAACCTCGAAAAGCGAATTTATGCGGATTTTTTATTGATGGAGACCCACCAGCGCGCGTATTGCCTGACGGTAATGGGCAGGGTGGACTCCAGCGCGGCGAGGATGGCCGGCATATCGCGCACCGGGAAGGCGCCGACGATCCTGAGGTCGGCCACCTCCGGCGCGCAGCTGAGGATGCCGGCGTGGTAGCGGCCCAGTTCATCGATGAAATCGGCCAGTCGCATGTTGTCCGCGGCCAGGACGCCATGGATCCAGTCGCGGCGCAAGGTCTCGGCCGGCTGCATGGCGCCGGCGCCGGAGCGCGAGAAGGACATTTGCAGCCCGGCGTGGACGACCGGGCGCGCCTGCGCCGCATCGTCCCTGAGCGCGACTTCGACGGCGCCTTCGAAGACGGCGACGTTGACCACGCCATCCTCGCCGCGCACGGTGAATTGCGTGCCCAGCGGGCGCAGGTTGCCCTGCTCGGTGGTCACCACGAACGGCCGGGCGGGGGACTGGCGGTCGGCAGCGGTCTTGATCAGTATCTCGCCCGAGCGCAGGCTGACTTGGCGCAGCGCGCCGCCGTAGTCGACGTCGATTGCGGTCTCGGTGTTGAGCCAGATCTCGGTGCCGTCGGCCAGGATGAGTTGTCGTTGCTCGCCCACGCCGGTGCGGTGCCCGGCGAAGAGGGTCGAGGCCATGCGGCTGCGCGAGGCAAGCAAGGCGCCCACGCCGACGGCGCAGAGCGCGCCCAGCAGCTTGAGCGTCTGGCGGCGCTGCTTGCCGGAGACCGCGGCCAGCGCGTGGTTGGCCGCGCGCGCGTTCAATGCATGAGGCATCGCCCCGAACTTGCTGCTGATATTCATGACCCGTTCCCAGGCGCTGCGGTGCGAGGGATCGGCCAGCATCCAGGCGTTCCACCTGCGCATGTCTTCGTCGCTGACGCTGTCGGCATGCATGATGGAGTACCACTCGGCGCTGGCTTCCAGCACGCCGTGGGCGTCCTTGCGCAGGACGCGGGAGGAGTCGCCGCTCATGCGCCTAGACCTGCAGTTCCAGGCACACCAGCATGGCCTGCGCCATGTACTTCTTGACCATGCGCTCGGATACCTCCAGTTCGACGGCGATTTGCGCGTAGGTGAGGCCTTCGAGATGGGACAGCAGGAAGGCCGTGCGCGCCTTGACCGACAGGCGACCCAGCAGGCGGTCGATCTCCTGCAGGCCTTCCAGCACGACGGCCTTGTCTTCTTCCGAGGGCAGCATGGCGTCGGGGAAGACCGCCAGCGCCTCCAGGTAGGCGCGCTCCAGGTCTTGCCTGCGCCAGTGGTTCACCAGCAGCGAATGCGCGATGGTGCGCAGGTAGGCCTGCGGCTCGCGCAGCGCTTCCAGGTCGCGCTTGAGGATCACCCGCAGGAACGTGTCCTGCGCCAGGTCGGCGGCATTGGAGGCGCATCCCAGCTTCTTGCGCAGCCATTCCACCAGCGGGCCGTGATGGGATGTGTACAAGTCTTCGACGGAAATGCGCAAACAGGGATCTGCGGCGGGCATGGTTGCCATGGTGGCGGTGCTTGGCGTGTAAGTTGGTATTTTTAATGAGAACTATTTTTAATACACTGTAAAACGGAATGATTGTCATTACAATCAAAATGTAAAGATGTGTTGGAAAAAGAGAAAAGGAGGGAGGGGCAGGAGGAGGCGAGGGTGCGCTGTCCCCGTCGATCATGGCGCGGGGAGCCGGCTGCAGGCATGCTCGCCGGAAGCGGCGATGCCGGCATGAAGAGGTCGCGTCAGGCTTTCTTCTTGCGCGCGGCGGTTTTCTTCGGCGCGGGAGCGGGGGCGGGCGCAGCCGCAGGCATCGCGATCGAGGCTTTCAGGAACCAAGACAGCACCGACTCCGCCGTCTTGCCGTCGACCATGTCCGGCGCGCAGCGGTGCGAGAAGCTTACGCCTTCGCACAGGGCCATCAGGCCGATGGCGATCTCGCGCGGCGGCGCCGCCGGGGCGGTGCCGGTCAGGCGCGAATAGGCTTCGACGAATCCGGCGATCTGGAGATAGCGCTCTTCCAGGAAACGATTGAGCTCCACGCGGAATTTCTCGTCGCGCAAGGCGACGATGCGCGCTTCCATCCACAGCAGGCTGCACTTGTCGCCCTGATACAGTTGCGAATATTGCGCCGCGACTTCCTCGCGCAAGGCGACCGGGTCGCTGACCGGGCCGCTGAGCATGCGGTGAAATTCCTGGTCGATGCTTTCGCCCTCGCGGCGTAACAGTTCGAAGAACAACTGCGTCTTGTCGTCGAAATTGGAATAGAAGGCGCCGCGCGAGTATCCTGCGGCGGCGCTGATGTCCTCCACGCTGGCCAGCGGGAATCCCTTTTGCATGAAGACGGCGTGCGCCGAGTCCAGCAGGCGTTCCCTGGTCTGCTCCCGGCTTTGCTCGCGGCTGAGTCGTTGGCGTGTCATGAGGCGAATTTTATCACTCATGAATCCAAATACAAGGTTGCATCTGAATTCATAAACGTATTAGAATTCGAAAAATTCAATGCAGTTGCCATCGAGGATTCGGAGCGCGCGTCGATCCGGACACCCACTTCCCTGAAAGGAATGTCGTGAAGCTTGCCCTCCATCCCCGTTCGCGCAGCCAGCCTGCGCGCGCCCCCGGCGCGCCGCGCCTGACGCCGGCGCTGGCGTCGATCTCCGTGGTCCTGGCGCTGGCCGCCTGCAGCAAGCCCGCCCCGGTGGCCGAGGCCCCGCGCGAAGTGGTGGTGCTGCAGGCGCAGCAGCGCAGCGGCGCGCAGGCGCTGCACCTGCCGGGCGAGGTGCAGTCGCGCTTCGTGACGGCGATGTCCTTCCGCATCGCCGGCCAGTTGGTGGAGCGCCGCGTGCACCTGGGCGACGCCGTGCGCCGCGGCCAGGTGGTGGCGCGCCTCGATCCGGCCGACGCCGAACACAATGCGGCCAGCGCCCGCGCCGAACTGGAGTCGGCGCGCCAGCACCTGGAGGCGGCCGGGAAGCAATTCAAGCGCGATACCGAACAGGCGCGCGAAAACCTGATCAGTCCCCAGCAGCTGGAGCAAAGCCAGGACGCCTACGCCGCCGCGCAGGCCCAGTTCAAGGCGGCGCAGGCGCGTTCGGCGGTGGCCGGCAACCAGCGCGGCTACACCTCGCTGGTGGCCGAGCATGACGGCGTGATCAGCGCCGAGCAGGCCAATACCGGCGACGTGCTGTCGGCCGGCCAGCCGGTGTTCTCGCTGGCCTGGGCGGGCGCGGTGGACGTGGTCACCGAGGTGGCCGACAACCAGGTCGCGCGCATCCAGCCCGGCGCCGTCGCCTCCCTCACGCTGCCGGCGTTGCCGGGCAAGAGCTTCAGCGGTCGCGTGCGCGAGGTGAGCCCGGCGGCCGATCCGCAGAGCCGCACCTATCGCGTCAAGGTCACGCTGGACCAGCCCGACGCCGCGCTGCGCCTGGGCATGACCGGCGACGTCGTGATCCAACCCAAGGGCAATGACAACGCGCAGGTCATGGTGCTGCCCGCCACCGCCCTGTTCCACCAGGGCGACAAGCCCGCAGTGTGGATCGTCGGCGGCGACGGCAAGCTGCTGCTGCGTCCGGTGACGGTGGCCGCCTACGGCGAGCGCAGCATTTCGCTGGCGCAGGGCGTGGGGGCTGACGAGAAGGTGGTGGTGCAGGGCGTGCACACGCTCACCGTCGGCGAGAAGGTCAAGGCCATCGCGCCGCTGCACGCCGAGGACTTCGCACTATGAGCGCGCCCGGTTCCGACCGCTTCAACCTGTCGTCCTGGACCTTGCAGCACCAGGCGCTGGTGACCTTCATCCTGGCGCTGGTGACCCTGCTGGGCATCGGCTCCTATACCAAGCTCTCGCAATCGGAAGATCCGCCGTTCACCTTCAAGGTGATGGTGATCCAGACCGACTGGCCGGGCGCCACCGCGCGCCAGGTGCAGGAGCAGATCACCGACCGCATCGCGCGCAAGCTGCAGGAGACGCCCGACGTCGACTTCCTGCGCAGCTACTCGCGCCCGGGCCAGTCGCAACTGTTCTTCACCATCAAGGACACGGCGCCCGCCGCGCAGGTGCCCAAGACCTGGTACGAGGTGCGCAAGAAGGTCGGCGACATCGCGGCCACCTTGCCGCAGGGCGTGCATGGGCCTTACTTCAACGATGAGTTCGGCGACGTCTACACCAATATCTACGCGCTGGCCGGCGACGGCTTCTCGCCGGCGCAGCTGCGCGACTATGCCGACCAGCTGCGCGGCGAACTGCTGCGCGTGCCCGGCGTGGGCAAGATCGACTACTTCGGCGATCGCAACCAGCGCATCTACATCGATATCGGCAACGCCCGCATGACGCGCCTGGGCATCAGCCCGCAGCAACTGGCCGACGCCATCGGCGGGCAGAACGCGGTGGTGCCGGGCGGCCTGGTCACCACCGGCGACGACCGCGTCTACGTGCGGCCGACCGGCCAGTTCGACGACCTGCGCGCGCTCGAAGACAAGATCATCCACATCAACAACCGCAACTTCCGCCTGGGCGACATCGCCACCATCAGCCGCGGCTACGAGCAGCCGCAGGAACAGGAGATGCGCGCCGGCGGCAAGCCGGTGCTGGGCATCGGCGTGACCATGCAGCCCGGCGGCGACGTCATCCGCCTGGGGCAGGCGCTGGACACCCGCACCGAGGAGCTGCGCCGCCGCCTGCCAGCCGGGCTGACGCTGACGCCGGTCTCCAGCATGCCGCACGCGGTCGAGAAGTCGGTGGACGACTTCCTCGAAGCGGTGGCCGAGGCGGTCGCCATCGTGCTGGTGGTGAGCCTGGTGTCGCTGGGCATCCGCACCGGCATGGTGGTGGTGATCTCGATTCCCATCGTGCTGGCGGTCACTGCGCTGTTCATGTACATGTTCGACATCGGCCTGCACAAGGTCTCGCTGGGCACGCTGGTGCTGGCGCTGGGCCTGTTGGTGGACGACGCCATCATCGCCGTGGAGATGATGGCGGTGAAGCTGGAGCAGGGCTGGAACCGGCGCCGCGCGGCCGCTTTCGCCTACACCAGCACCGCCTTCCCGATGCTCACCGGCACGCTGGTGACGGTCTCCGGCTTCCTGCCGATCGCGCTGGCCAAGTCCGGCACCGGCGAATACACGCGCTCCATCTTCGAGGTCTCGGCGATCGCCTTGCTGCTGTCCTGGCTGGCGGCGGTGGTGCTGATCCCGCTCCTGGGCTATCACATGCTCAAGGAAAAGCCGGGCGCGCTCAGCGACGAGCAGATTGCCGCCAACCCGCACGCCGGCCATGACGAGGAAGACCACGACCATCCGATCTACCAGACCAAGATCTATACGCGCCTGCGCCGGATGGTGGCCTGGTGCGTGGCCTATCGCGGCCGCGTGGTGCTGGCCACCGCCTTGCTGTTCTTCGGTTCGCTGGCCGCCTTCGGGCTGGTGCCACAGCAGTTCTTCCCCAGTTCCGACCGGCCCGAGCTGTTGATCGACCTGCGCCTGCCGGAGCGCTCCTCCTTCGAGGCGACGCAACGCGAGGCGCTGCGCATGGAAGCGGTGCTCAAGGGCCGGCCGCAGATCGACCACGTGGTCAGCTTCGTGGGCACGGGCGCGCCGCGCTTCTACCTGCCGCTGGACCAGCAGCTGCCCAGCGCCAACTTCGCCCAGTTCGTGGTGACCGCCAAGTCGGTGGAAGACCGCGAGGCGCTGGCCCATGCCCTGGAAGAGCCGCTGCGCACCCAGTTCAGCGGCCTGCGCACCCGCCTCACGCGCCTGGAGAACGGGCCCCCGGTCGGCTTCCCGGTGCAGTTCCGCGTCAGCGGCGAGCAGATCCCCAAGGTGCGCGCGATCGCCGAGCAGGTGGCCGCCGAGATCCGCAAGGAGAGCCGCGCCACCAACGTGCAGTTCGACTGGGATGAGCCGGCCCAGCGCTCGGTGTCCTTCGAGATCGACCAGAAGCGCGCCGGCGAACTCGGTCTTACCTCGCAACAGGTGTCCAACTTCCTGGCCATGCAACTCTCGGGCTACACCGTGACCCAATACCGCGAACGCGACAAGCTGATCAGCGTCGACCTGCGCGCGCCGCGCAGCGAGCGCGTGGATCCGTCGCGCCTGGCCACGCTGTCCATGCCGACGGCCAACGGCCCGGTGCCGCTGGCCACGCTGGGCCACTTCCGCAACACGCTGGAATACGGCGTGATCTGGGAGCGCGACCGCCAGCCCACCATCACCGTGCTGGCCGACGTGCACGCCGGCGTGCAAGGCATCGACGTCACCAATACGGTGAACCAGAAGCTCGACGCCCTGCGCGCCGAGCTGCCGGTGGGCTATCGCATCGACGTCGGCGGCCCGGTGGAGGAGAACGCCAAGGCGCAGTCCTCGATCTCGGCGCAGATGCCGCTGATGGTGATTGCCGTGCTGCTGCTGCTGATGGTGCAGCTGCAAAGCTTCGGCCGCACCATGATGGTGGTGATGACCGCGCCGCTGGGCCTGATCGGCGTGGTAGGCGCGCTGCTGCTGTTCCACCAGCCGTTCGGTTTCGTCGCCATGCTGGGCACCATCGCCATGCTGGGCATCATCATGCGCAACTCGGTGATCCTGGTGGACCAGATCGAGCAGGACATCGCCGCCGGCCGCGGCCGCTTCGACGCCATCGTCGGCGCCACGGTGCGCCGCTTCCGCCCGATCACGCTGACCGCGGCGGCCGCCGTGCTGGCGCTGATCCCGCTGTTGCGCAGCAACTTCTTCGGGCCGATGGCCACCGCCCTGATGGGCGGCATCACCATCGCCACCGTGCTGACCCTGTTCTACCTGCCGGCGCTGTACGCGCTGTGCTACCGGGTCAAGACCAATGAAACCCACCATGCCGCCGACGTCGCCGGCGCGCAAGGGAGCCACTGATGCTGACACCTGAATCGTTCAAGCCGCGGCGCCTGGCCTGGCTGGCCGCGCTCACCTTGTCGGGCTGCGCCCTCGGCCCCAGCGGCGACGCGCCGGCCGTGCCGCAGCCGGCGCACTACGCGGTCGAGGCCACGCCGCCGGCCATCGGCCCGGATGGCGCCCGCCAGCAGTTCGTGCTGGGCCAGCGCGCGGTGCCGCGCTGGTGGCAGGCGTATGGTTCGCCCGAGCTGTCGGCCTGGGTGGATGAGGCGCTCAAGAACAACCATTCGCTGGCGCAGGCCGAGCACAGCCTGGCCGGCGCCAAGGAGCAGTTGCGCGGGCAGATCGACGAGTCGCTGTGGCCCACCGTCGACGCGGTCGGCCAGGCCACGCGCCAGCGCGCGCTGGGCTTGCCCACCATGGGGCCGCCGACCAACCTGTACAACGTCTTCGCCGGCGAGCTCAACGCCAGCTACACCTTCGACCTGTTCGGCGTGGAGCGCTACGCCAACTCGGCGCTGGCGGCCCAGGTGGACGCCCAGTCCTACCAGTTCGACGCGGCGCGCCGCACCTTGGCCGCCAATGTGGTGATCAGCGCCATCAACGCCGCCTCGCTGCGGGCGCAGGTGGCCAATACCGAGCGGCTGGTGGCGCTGGCCGATGCCGACGCCGGGGAATTGCAGCGGCGCGCGGCCATCGGCTCGGTGGCGGTCGACGACGTGCTGGCCGCCAAGGCCAACGCGCAGTCGCTGCGCGCCAGCCTGCCGGGGTTGAGGACGCAATGGCAGGCCGTGCGCCACGCGCTGGCGGTGCTGATGGGACGCACGCCCGACGCCGCGCCGGCCGACCTCGATATCGCGGTCCTGCAATTGCCGCAGAACGTCCCCCTGTCGGTGCCCTCGGACCTGCTTCGCCAGCGTCCCGACATCCTGGCCGCCGACGCCGCGCTGAAGGTGGCCGCGGCCGAGGAAGCGCTGGCCACGGCGGAGATGTTCCCCAGCCTGTCGATCAACGCCTCGTTCGGGCAATCCGGTTTCACCTGGCCCAAGGCCACCGGCGCGGCCGGCGCGGTGTGGGGCATCGGCGCCTCGATCACGCAGCCGATCTTCCACGGCGGCGCCCTGCGCGCGCGCCGGCGGGCCGCGCAGGAGGCCTACCTGGCCTCGGAGGACAATTACCGGCAGACCGTCCTGAACGCCTTCCAGAACGTGGCCGACAGCCTGACGGCGCTGACCCACGACGCCGACGCGCTGCAGGCCGCCTCCGCCGCGCGCGGCCACAGCGAACAGGGCTGGCGCAACGCGCAGCGGCGCATGGAACTGGGGGCCGCGCCGGCCAGCGCGGCGCGCGCGGGCGAGCGGCAATACCTCAATGCGCAGCTGGGCGAGATCCGCGCCACGGCGGCGCGGCTGGCCGATACCGCCACATTGTTCCAGGCCATGGGCGTGAGCATCGCGGCGCCGGCCAAAGGCGGGGAGAAGCACTGAGTAAGCGCTGAGGAAGCGCGGATGGCAGGCATGCGGCGGCGATCGGCACAAAGCCATTGAACATTTGCGCCGCCGCATGTTCTGATGGAGGTTCCGTCATCACGGCGCCCGCCGCCTTCCGCCATGTTCTTGCAATCCATTCATCACGTCGCGATCATCTGCTCCGACTACGCGATCTCCCGCGCCTTCTACGTCGATTTGCTGGGCCTGCGCGTGATCGCCGAGAACTACCGCGCCGAGCGCGGCTCCCACAAGCTCGACCTGGGCTTGCCGGACGGCGGGCAGATCGAGCTGTTCTCCTTTCCCGCGCCGCCGTCGCGGCCGTCCCGTCCGGAGGCCTGCGGCCTGCGCCATCTCTCGTTCGCGGTCGCCGACGTGGCGCAAGCCACGGCCTGGCTGGAGCGGCACGGCGTGGCCGTGGAAGCGATACGCACCGATGAATACACCGGCCGGCGTTTTACCTTCTTCGCCGACCCTGACGGCCTGCCGCTGGAACTGTACGAGCAGGCCGCGGCATGATGCTTGTCGCGGCGACAAGTCCTGTCGCCGGCATGGGCATGTAACCGAAATGCAATGTCCCGCCTATATAATCGATCAAATCATTTCCTCCACGGAAGCAGCCATGTCGTCGCTCACCTGCGGCTTCACCTATCGCAATTTCGAGGTCACCATCGTCGGCTATGAAATGCCGGGCGGATGGCGGCTTGCCGTCGAATTGCGCAAGGGCGCCGAGGTCGAGCTGCTGCGCGATACCGAGAGCCTGTATCCGGATTTCGCCAGCCTGCGCAGCATGGGCATCTGGACCGCCCACCTGGCGATCATGCGCAAGACCACCGTGTAGCCGCTGCGGCATCCATGCGACAACGCCCGCGATTGCGGGCGTTGTCGTTTGCGCATGCCGTCTTTCTCGCCAGGCGTTTCAGGCGCGCTTGAGCGCCTCGCCGACGGTGTCCGCCCACGGGGCGGTGGGGCGGCCGCCCGGGTGGAGGCGCTGGCCGACCGGATCTAAGCCAGCCTGCCGCGGATCATGGCGTTGCGGCAAGACGCCTGAGGCCGGCGCGGCCGGAAGAAGAACGCTTACAGGCGCAACGCTTCAGGTTCACCACCTGTAGCGCGCGCTCAGGATCGCCGTGCGTTCCGGCGCCCAGAAGCAGGTCAGCGTCGGCTCGGCCAGGCAATAGGTGTATTGCTTGTTGGCGATGTTGTTCACGTTGAGCGCATAGCGCCAATGGCCGCTGGAGAAATGCAGCACGGCGTCGAACACGGTGACCGCGGCGTTCTGCACGGTGTTGATGGCGTTGGCGTAGTTGCGACCGGTGTAGCGCGCGCCGCCGCCGATGCCCAGTCCCGCCAGCGAACCGTCCTGCACCGCGTAATCCATCCACAGCGAGGCGGCATGGCGCGGCACCAGGATCGGCGTCTTGCCCTGCAGGTTGGCGGTGGTGTTCTTCGTGTTCTCCACCTGCGTGTAGGTATAGGCTGCGGCGATGTTCAGCCCGCGCACGATCTCCCCCTTGGCTTCCAGCTCGATGCCGCGCGAGCGCACCTCGCCGGCGGGCACCGAGAAATTGTTGTGCAGCGGGTCGCTGGTGAGCACATTGGTCTTGGTCAGGTCGTACAGCGCGGCGGTGTACAGGCTCTTGCCGTTAGCCGGTTGGTACTTCACGCCCACCTCGTACTGTTTGGCCTTGGACGGCTGGAAGGGCGTGCCGAAGAAGTCGGATCCGGCTTGCGGCAGGAAGGAGGTGCTGTAGCTGACGTAGGGGGCAAGCTCGGGCGTGACCATGTAGGTCAGGCCGACGCGCCCGCTGGCCGCGGAGTCGTCGGCCGTCACGCGGGTGTTGGCGAGGTAGTTGCGCGTGCTGTCCCTGGCGCGGTCGTAGCGGGCGCCCGCGGTCAGGACGAGGCGCTGGTACTTGACCTGGTCCTGCACATAAAGGCCGGTCTGGGTCAGCGTCTCATCCAGGTTGCCGAACAACTGGGTGGGCGCGGCGATCGGCGTGGCGTAGTCCGGCGCATTGATGTTGAAGGTCGGGGCCGTGCCGCGATAGCGCACTTCGCGGTCGGTCATGCGCAGCCAGTCCAGGCCCAGCAGCACCGTGTGCTGCGTGTCGCCCCAGTTGAATTTGGCCTGGGCCTGGTTGTCCAGCAAGGTGTTGTCGACCTGGCTGTAGTAGATCGCCGTGGTGCGCGTGATCAGGTTGCCCGCCTGCGCCACCGGATTGACGGCGGAATAGGTGGAATCGAGGTGGGCCTGGCGGAAGTTCTGGCGCAGCGTCCAGGTGTCGTCCAGGCGGTGCTCCAGCTGGTAGCCGAGCGACCATTGCTCGTTGTGCTGCTTGTCGAAATCGGGGTTGCCGTAGAGCAGGTGGGTCTTGGTGCCGTCCGGGCGCACCGCGGTCCAGCGCCCGCTGCCGCTGCGATCGTTGGTGTAGCTGGCCAGCAGCGTGAGCGAGGTGTCGGCCGAGGGGCGCCAGGTCAGCGACGGCGCCAGGAACACACGGTCGTTGTTGCCGGCGCGGCCATTGCCATAGTCGAACTGGTTGTCGGCGTCCAGCAACAGGCCGACGAAGCGGCCCTGCAACTTGCCGTCCTCGTCGAACTTGCCGTTCAGGTCGGCCGCCACCTGGCGGCGCTGGAACGAACCGACGTCCACCATCAGCTCATTGCCCGCACCGCTGCCGGCGACCTTGGCGACGCGATTGATGGTGCCGCCCGGGTCGCCCTGGCCGAACATCACCGATCCCGCGCCGCGCAGCACTTCCACGCGCTCCAGCCCGTAAGGCTCGGTGCGGAACGTGCCGAAGCCGGCGCCCACCTGTCGCAGGCCGTTGAGGAAATCGCTGGTGTTCTGGGCATTGATGAAGCCGCGCAGGTTGAAATAGTCATAGCCGCGCGGGTCCACGCCATGGGTCTCGGTATTGGCGCCGGGCATGTAGCGCAACACTTCCAGCACGCTGTTGGCGGCGCGCGCGTCCATCTCGTCGCGGGTGACCACGGAGATCGACTGCGGGATTTCGAGCAGTGGGGTGTCGGTCTTGGTCGCGCCCGCGCTGCGTGTGGCCAGGTAGCCGCGCACCGGCCCGGCGGCGCTCTGCCCATCGGGCTGGGCCGAGACGGTGATATTGGGCAGCGTGCCTTCGATGGCGGCGGCCGGGCCGGGGGCCGTCGCCTTGCGCAGCGAGTAGCCGCCGCCGGGTTGCGCCACCGCTTCCAGTCCGGTGCCGCGCAACAGCGAGCGCAAGGCCGCCTCCACTCCCGTCTCGCCCGACAGTCCACCGGTGGTCACGCCGTTGACCAGCGCCGGATCGTAGGACAGGTTCACGCCGGCGCTGCGGCCGAAGCGATCCAGTGCATTGGCCAGCGGGCCGGCAGGGACATCGAAGTGCCTGAGCGCGGCGCCCTCCGGCAAGGCGGCCGGGGTTTGCGCCTGCGCGCCCAGGCAGGCGCCGAGCAGGGCAAGCGAGATCGCCACGGCCAGCGCAGAACGGCGAGGATGGACGGATGCCGCAAACGCGGCGGAAGAAGCGGTAATGGACGCGGCAGGACGAGCAGCGTGCGATGCGATGGAATTCATTGTGGTTCCCGACAGTGAGAAAGTGGCTGCCTGTTTCCAGGCCTCTTGTCTGTCAGGTCGGGCGAGATGCCAAATCCCCTCATTTTTCTTGAAATATTTTTCGCGGCGGCCGCAAGTCCCGGTCAGGATTGGCTCGCCGGGCCGACCACCACCCACAGCCGGGTGCGGTAACTCACGCTCACCGGTTGGGTCTGAAGCAGGAATTGCAGCGCGCGGTCGGTGTCGGCGACATGGAACAGCCCCGACACGCGCAGTCCGGCCACTGCCGGATCGCAGCTGATATGGCCGCGCCGGTAGCGCGCCAGTTCGGTCAGCAACGCGTCCAGGCGGATGTTCTGGCCGGCGATGACGCCGTCGGCGAAACCGTCGGCTGCGAACTCCTGCTCAGGCGCGGCCAGCGCGCCGTCGTCGGCCAGCCAGCCGCTTTGCCCCGGGCGCACGATGAGCGACGCGCCGCCGCCGGCGGGATGCAGTTCGACCGCGCCTTCCTGCACGCTGATGCGCGCGCGCTGCGACTCCAGTCGCACCACGAAGCGCGTGCCCAGCGCCTGCATCTTGCCGAAGGGCGTGAAGACCCAGAACGGCCGTTTCGACGCCGCCGCGCCGTCGGCGCCGGTGGTGACCATGATCTCGCCCCGGCGCAGGATCAGCACCCGGCGCTCGCCCGAGAAATCGGTGCTCACCGCGCTGTCGGTATTGAGCACGACGGCGGTGCCGTCCTCCAACTGCAGCCGGCGCTGCTGGCCGACCGCGGTGCTGGCCTCGGCCGTCAGGCGCTGCCAGCCCAGTTCATCGCGCAAGCTCCAGCCGAACAGGGCGGCGACGCCGCCCAGCGAGAGGATCTTCAGCGCGCGCCGGCGCTGCGCGTCTTGCCGGCGGTGCTCGCGGTCGGCCGCCGCCAGCACGTCGCGGCCCAGCGCCGCCTGCAACGGCGCGATGGCCGGCTTGAACGCGCCCACCCGTTCCCACGCGAGCCGGTGCAGCGGATCGGCCTCCAGCCAGCGTTGGAAGCGAGAGCGGGTTTGCTGCGTGGGTTCGCCGTAGTTGAGCTTGACGCCCCACACGATGGCGGCGTCGATCACCGCGTCGGGCAGGCGCTGGCTGGTTGGCATGCTGGCGCTTGACGTCATGCGCGCCTATTCGAAACGCAGCGCATAGCAGGCGCGCAGGGCGCGGGCGATATGACGCTCGACGGTGGCCAGCGAGACCCCGAGTTCGCGCGCGATCTGCGGGCAGGTGAGCCCGTCCAGCTGGGCCAGCAGGAAGGCGTTGCGCACCGCGGGCTTGAGGCAGTCGAGGATGGCGTCGATTTCCACCAACGCCTCCAGGAACAGGGCGCGGCTTTCGGCCGAGGGCGCCTGCGCTTCGGGCAGGGCGGCCAACGTCTCCAGCCAGGCTTGCTCGAGCTCGCGGCGGCGCCAGTGCTCGATCACCAGGCGTCGCGCGATGGTCGAGAGAAAGGCCTTCGGTTCGCGCGCGGCCACCGGTTCCTGCCGCGCCAGCAGGCGCATGAACACGTCCTGCGCCAGGTCGGCGGCATCGAAGGCGTTGCCCAGCTTGTAACGCAGCCAGGCTTTCAGCCAGCCGTGATGGTCGTGGTAAAGGGTGCGCACTTCCTGCTGCAGTAAAGACGAATCGGCGGCCGCCAAGCTTCCCTCCCCGGGATTATTTTGGATTGATATAGCAATTCAAATGAGAATTGTTTGCATTATGTGGGAAGGCAGACGTTTCGCGCAAATTTATGTAAGGAGGCCTGCGGGCCGCCGCATGCGGGCCTGCAGGCCGGAATAGATGTTGCAGTGAGGATTTGTGAGGAGTATATTTCCACATGGAAATATAACAATTGGAGGCAAGCGTGAAACGCTACCCAGCCGTCATCCTGTTGCTCCTCGCCGTTGCCGGCTGCAGCCGTTCGCCTGAAGAACAGCTGGCCTACCAGCACGCGGAGGAGCAATACCAGATCAACCAGCGCAACGCGCAACTGCTGCGCCAGGCCCCGGATTCCCCGGAAGAGGGGCAGGAGCGCGCGCCGCGCGGCAGGGAGCCGGCCGGCTCGTGACGGCGCCGCGCCTCAGCGCACGATGCGGCACTGGCGCCGCAACTGCTCGATGAAGGCTTGCTGCACCGGCGTGGCCAGCCAATCCGCGCGGGTGGTGTAGCCCACGGTGCGTTCGGCCTTGGGCGGCACGACATCCAGCGCCACCACGTCGTTGCGGTAATTGCCGTACAGGATGTGCGAGCGCGAGAGCAGCGAGATGCAGTCGTTTTCTTCCAGCATGGCCATCATCATGGCCAGCGAACTGGTCTCCACCACCACGCGCGGACGCTCGGGCAGGGTGGCCAGCATCAGCTCCACTACCGTGCGGCGCGGCATGTCCTGCTGCGGCACCACCCAGCCGTAGGCGGTGAGATCCTTGCGCGATATTTTCTTGCGGCCGGCCAGTGCGTGGCCGCGTCGCACCACCACGGCGTAGGGATCGGTGAACAGTTCGGTCTCGGCCACGCCGCCCTCCAGTCGCGGCTCGCGCAGGGCGCCGACGATGATGTCGAGCTTGCCGAAGCGCAGGTCCTCCAGCAGCCGCGCATGCGCGCCTTCGCGGATGGTTACCGCCACGTTCGGATACTCTTCCTGCAGGCGGGCGATGGTGCGCGCCAACAGGCGCTGCGGCAAGAGCGGCAGCACACCCACCGACACTTGCCCGCTGGCCAGGCCGCGCGCGGCCACCAGGTCCATCGCGGCCTGGTTGATCTCATTCATGGCGATGGCCAGGCAGCGCGCGAATTCCACCCCCACCGGATTGGCCGAGACGCTGTGCACGCGGCGCCGGTACAGCGCCGCGCCGACGGTGGCTTCCAGCTCGCGCGCGGCGCGGTGCACCGCCGGCTGCGAGATGCCGAGCCGGCGCGCGGCCTCGGCCGCCGAACCGAGTTGGGAGATGGCGATATGGCAGCGCACCTGGGCATCGGTCAGGTGGCGGCACACTGCCGCCGCATCGTGCGCGCGCGGTTTGCCGCCGGCCAGCACGGTGGCCACGGCGGCTTCGATCTGCTCCAGCATGCGCCGCACCCGCCGCTGCAACAGCCGGCCTTCCTCGGTCAGGTCGCTGCCGCCGTAACCGCGTTCGAACAGCACGGCGCCGAAGCTTTCTTCCAGTTTCTTGATGGCCAGGCTGACCGCCGGTTGCGTCAGTCCGACCGCCTCGGCCGCATGACTGATGCCGCCTTCCCGGCACACGGCGTCGAACAGCGCCAAGCGGCGCAGGCGGAGATTCTCGTCGGACATCCTTGCCTCATCATTTTCCGGTGCATTTATGGATGATAAGCTTAATATAAATTTATGGGATGTGGCGCAGTTGAAATTAGCCGATATCGTCTCGCTTCAATACACTTTGCCTGTTTCTGCCGCGAAGAGAATATTGGAGCTTAACAATGTACGACATCGTCGATACGCATACCCACGCCATTTCGTCCGACCACGTGCGCTATCCGCTGGCGCCGGTCGGCGGCAAGCAGTCCGACTGGTCGGCGCACCGCCCGGCCGACTACGGCAACCTGCTGGCGTCCCTGGATGACGCCGGCATCGCGCATGCGATGGTGGTGCAGGCCTCCACCGCCTACGGCAACGACAACCGCTATGTGGTGGACGCGGTCAGGGCGCATCCCGACCGCTTCTGCGGCGTGTTCTCGATCGACGTGCTGGCGCCGGACGCGGTCGACAAGTTCAAGCATTGGCTGGCCGAAGGCATGTCGGGCCTGCGCCTGTTCCTGACCGGCACCACCATGCCCGGCCAGGCCAACTGGCTGGACGATCCTCGCTCCTTCCCGGTGTGGGAGTACGCCCAGGCCAACGGCATCTCGATCTGCCTGCAGATGACCGCGGCCGGCATCCCGGCGCTCAAGGGCATGCTGGAGCGCTTCCCCAGGGTGCGCGTGCTGCTGGACCACCTGGCGCGTCCCGACCTGGCCGGCGGCCCGCCGTACGAATCGGCGCGCTCGCTGTTCGAGCTGGCCGCGTATCCCGGCGTCTACCTCAAGCTGACCAACCGCACCATCGCCGAATCGGGACGCGGGCTGTCCACGCCGCAGGCCTTCTTCCCCCGGGTGCTGGAAGCCTTCGGCGCCAACCGCATCGCCTGGGGCTCCAACTTCCCCTCGGCCGAAGGTTCGCTCAAGTCGCTGCTGGCCGAGGCGCAGGCAGGCCTGGCGTTGCTCTCCGAGTCCGACCGCAAGTGGATCTTCGGCGACACCGCGCGCTCCATCTATCCTGAGCTCACGCGCATGGGAGCGGCCAAATGAAACAGCAAGACGGCGTGCTGCACCTCACCGCGGCGCTCAAGAAATATCCGCACACGCAAGGCCTGATCGAGGGCGCCATCGCCGAGCCCGGCCTGCGACTGGATTGCCAGGTGGTCGAGCCGATCCATCGCGCCTTCGCGCCGATGGCCCGCAGCCAGGCCTACGACGTCAGCGAAATGGCGATCGTCACCTTCCTGCAGGCCAAGGCCTACGGCAAGCCGCTGGTGATGTTGCCCAGCGTGCTGGCGGCGCGGCTGCAGCAAGGCTGCATCGTCTACAACAGGCGGCGCGGCCCGCTGGGCGTGATCGACCTGCCCGGCGCGCGGGTCGGCGTGCGCGCCTATACCCAGACCACCGGCATGTGGGTGCGCGCCATCCTCGACGGCACCTACGGCGTGGCCAGCGACAAGATCGAATGGATCACCTTCGAGGGCGGCCACCTGGAAGAGTATCGCGACCCGGCGTTCGTCACCCGCGCGCCGACCGGCAAGGAGATGCTGCAGATGCTGCTGGACGGCGAGATCGACGCTGCCATCTTCGGCAACGACCTGCCCGACCATGAGGACATCGCGCCGCTGATCCCGGATCCGGCCGCGGCCGACCAGGTCTGGTACGGGCAGCACGGTTTCTATCCGACCAACCACGTGGCGGTGATGCGCAGCGATATCGCGCAGGCCGACCCGGAAACCGCGCGCGGCGTGTACCGCCTGTTGCGCCGGGGCAAGGACGCCACCCCCGATCCCGTGGCTGCGCGCAAGCGCGTGCCGGACGGCATCGAGGCGATGCGCGGGGCGTTGGAAATGATCATCCGCCATTGCGAGCGGCAGCAGCTGTTGCCGCGTAAGATCGGCGTGGACGAAGTCTTCGCCGATAGCCTGGCATTGCTCGGCGCCGAGGCGCGCTGAACCCGCAAGCGGCGGCGCGAACCACGCGCCGCCCAATGACGCGGCGCCCGCCCGGGCGCCCCGATCCGACGTCGCCGCCAAGAGCGATATGGAAAGAACCAGACCATCTTATTGAGGAGAGCATCAACGTGGACATGAAAGATTTGCCCGTCCCACGACAGAAGACCAGGAAGCCGTTCTATCGCGACATTTCCTTCCAGGTGCTGGTCGGCATCGTGCTCGGCGTGGTGGTGGGGCATTACTGGCCCAACATCGGCACCGCGTCGCAACCGTTGGGCGACGCCTTCATCCGCCTGATCCAGATGGTGGTCGGCCCGGTCATCTTCTGCTCGGTGGTGAGCGGCATCGCCAACGCCGGCGACATGAAGAAGGTCGGCCGGGTCGCGATCAAGGCGCTGATCTACTTCGAGGTGGTGACATCCATCGCGCTGGTGATCGGCCTGGTGACCATCAACGTGCTGCAGCCCGGCGTGGGGATGAACATCGACGTCAACGCGCTCGACAAGGGCGCGGCCAACAGCTACATCACGCAGGCCAGCCACTTCGTCTCGACCAGCACCTTCCTGCTGAACCTGATCCCCAAGACCATGGTCTCGGGCTTCGCCAACGGCGACATCCTGCAGATCCTGTTCGTCTCGGTGCTGTTCGGCTTCGGCCTGGCCGCGGCCGGCGAACGCGCCAAGCCCATGCTCAATGTGCTGGAGAGCTTCGCCCAGGGCGTCTACTGGATCATCGGCCTGGCCATGAAGATCTCGCCGATCGCCGCCTACGGCGCCATCGCCTTCACCGTCAGCAAGTTCGGGGTCGGCTCGCTGGTCTCGCTGGGCAAGCTGGTGGGTGAGTTCTACCTGACCTGCCTGCTGTTCTTCGTGCTGGTGCTGTGGCCGGTGGCGCATTTCAGCGGCTTCTCGCTGTTGAAGCTGATGCGCTACATCCGTTCCGAACTGCTGCTGGTGCTGGGCACGAGCTCGTCGGAAAGCGTCTTCCCGCAGTTGCTGCGCAAGCTGGAGCAACTGGGTTGCGAGAAATCGGTGGTCGGCCTGGTGCTGCCCGGCGGTTATTCCTTCAACCACGACGGCACCTGCCTGTACTTCGCCGCGGTGTCGGTGTTCCTGGCCCAGGCCACCAATACCGCGCTGGGCTGGGAGCAACAGCTGGCCCTGCTGCTGGTGTTGCTGATCACCTCCAAGGGCGGAGCCGGGGTGGCGGGTTCGGCCATCGCCGTGCTGGCTGCCACGCTGGCCTCGACCAACGCGATCCCGGTGTCGTCGATCGCGGTGGTGCTGGGCGTGCACCGCCTGCTGTCCTCGGCTTTCGTCTTCGTCAACATCACGGGCAATGCGCTGGCCACGGTAGTGGTGGCGCGCTGGGAAAACGCACTCGACCGCGACCGGCTCAAGACTGAGCTCGACGCAGGTTATGTCGAACCGGAAGTCGCCATCAAGAGCGTCGCGGCGCACCACTGAACGCAGTCGTCGTTCAGGCCGTATCAAGCAATAAAAAACAACCAATAAACAGCCAACTACCATTTGTCGCATGCCGTGAGGCATGCGGGGGAGATCACGCATGAAAAAATTCGTCCGCACCTGCGCCGTCGTCGCCGCCGTCGCACCCGCCATGCATGCCGCGCATGCCCAATCGAGCATCACCATCTTCGGCACCGCCGACGGCGGTGTGCGTTACCAGACCAATGCCAACGCGGCCGGCGGCAACAAGGTCTTCATGGGATCGAACGGCTGGAACAGCTCCAACAAGATCGACATCGCCGGCAGCGAAAACCTGGGCGGCGGCATGGAAGCCCACTTCCTGCTGGAAAACGGCTTCAACCTGGCCACCGGCGCGCTGGACAACACCACCAACACCCTGTTCCAGCGCCAGTCCTTCGTCGGCATCAAGGGCGGCTGGGGCGCGCTGGACATGGGGCGCCAGTACACCATCTCGCATGACTTCATCTCGGACTACGATCCGTTCCACTTCAACTACACCTCGCTGATCCCGCTGACCCAGGCCTCCAGCGGCACACGCTTCTCGAACGACCTGAAGTACACCGGCGAATTCGGCAACTTCAAGTTCGAGCTGGAGAATTCCTTCGGCGAGGCCGCCGGCAACTTCAACAACGGCTCGGCGCGCGGCGTGGGCCTGCAATACTACGCCGGCGACCTGACCGTGGGCGCCTCCTACAACCGCCGCTTCGTCCAGGTCGGCGCCACGTTCCGCAACGAGAACTACTACCTGACCGGCGCGGCCTACAAGTTCGGCAACTTCGCGCTCTCCGGCGGCTACATGATCGACACCATCGAGATGCCGGCCAACATCGCCAACACCGTCACGCGCAACATCTTCGGCGGCGCCAGCTATTCGTTCTCGGATCGCGTCAAGCTGACCGGCGGCTTCTACAAGACCGCGGTGTCGACCGACCGCGCCCAGAGCAAGAACATGAGCATCGTCGGCCTGGACTACTACCTCTCCAAGCGCACCAAGCTGTACGTCGAGGCGGACTACAACAAGTACCGCCGCGCCGTGGTCACCACCCTCAACACCGTCGGCGTGGGCCACCAGATGGCCTACACGATGGGCATCAACCACCGCTTCTAGTCGTTTCGCGGCGCGGCCGTCCCGGTGGGCGGCCCGCCGTTTTTTTTATCGGGAGAATCCGCATGATCATCGATTGCCACGGCCACTACACCACCGCGCCCAAGGCGCTGGAGGACTGGCGCAACCGGCAGGTCGCCAACCTGAACACGCCGGAGCTGGGGCCGAAGGTCGCCGAGCTGCGCATCAGCGACGACGAGCTGCGCGATTCCATCGAGACCAACCAGCTGCGCCTGATGAAGCAACGCGGCGCCGACCTGACCATCTTCTCGCCGCGCGCGTCGTTCATGGCGCACCATATCGGCGACCTCAACACCAGCCAGACCTGGGCGGCAATCTGCAACGAGCTGTGCCATCGCGTGGCGCAATTGTTCCCGGATCACTTCATCGGCGCGGCCATGCTGCCGCAGTCGCCGGGGGCGGACATCCGCAGCTCGCTGGCGGAGCTGGAGAAATGCGTGAAGGAGTACGGTTTCGTCGGCATCAACCTGAACCCGGATCCGTCCGGCGGCCACTGGACTTCGCCGCCGCTGTCAGACAAGTCCTGGTATCCGCTCTACGAGAAGATGGTGGAGCTGGAGGTGCCGGCCATGATCCACGTGAGCACGAGTTGCAACGCCTGCTTCCATACCACGGGCGCGCACTACCTGAACGCCGACACCACGGCCTTCATGCAGTGCCTCACCTCCGACCTGTTCAAGGACTTCCCGACGCTGAAGTTCCTGATCCCGCACGGCGGCGGCGCGGTGCCTTACCACTGGGGCCGCTTCCGCGGCCTGGCGCAGGAGATGAAGAAGCCGCTGCTCAAGGATCACCTGTTGAACAACATCTTCTTCGACACCTGCGTCTACCACCAGCCGGGCATCGACCTGCTCACGCGGGTGATTCCGGTGGAGAACGTGCTGTTCGCCTCCGAGATGATCGGCGCGGTGCGCGGCATCGATCCCGAGACCGGGCATTACTACGACGACACCAAGCGCTACATCGACGCGGCCGACCTGACCGCGCAAGAGCGCCACCAGATCTACGAGGGCAACGCGCGCCGGGTGTACCCGCGCCTGGACGCCGCCCTGACAGCGAAAGGATTGCAAGCATGAGCACACCGATGAACCAGTTGGGCATCGTCAAGCGCAACATCGTTCGCGCCGATGGCGCCGCGGTGGAGAAACTCTCGCGCTTCGGCGTGGCCACCATCCACGAGGCCATGGGGCGCGTGGGCCTGATGAAGACCGTCATGCGTCCGGCGTGGCCGGGCGCGGCCATGTGCGGCGCCGCCGTCACCGTGCTGCTGCAGCCGGGCGACAACTGGATGCTGCACGTCGCGGCCGAACAGATCCGGCCGGGCGACGTAGTGGTGGCGGCTTGCACCACCGACAACGAGGACGGTTTCTTCGGCGACCTGCTGGCCACTTCCTACCGCGCGCAAGGCGCGGCCGGGCTGGTGATCGATGGCGGCGTGCGCGACGTCAGGGAACTGCAGGAGATGGGCTTCCCGGTGTTTGCGCGCGCCATCAGCGCCAAGGGCACCGTCAAGGCCACGCTGGGTTCCGTCAACATACCGGTGGTTTGCGCCGGCGCGGCGATCAATCCGGGCGACGTGGTGGTGGCCGACGCCGACGGCGTGGTGGTGGTGCCGGCCGCGATCGCGCAGCAGGTGGCCGACGCCGCCGAGGCGCGCGAGAACAACGAGACCGACAAGCGCGCCAGGCTGGCCGCCGGCGTGCTCGGCCTGGACATGTACAAGATGCGCGAGCCGCTGGCCGCGGCCGGGCTCAAGTACATCGATTGAAACGGTGCGCGCGGCAAAGGCGCAAATGAAAAGGGCGGCCGCATCGGCCGCCCTTTCTTTATCTGCGGTCGGGCCGCTCAGGACTTGCGCGCCACCCAGTAGGTCGCGCCTTCTGCCGTATAGCGCTCGGCGTGCGGCGTGCCTGGCATCAGGTGGAAGCGGTCGCCCGGCAGCAGGCGACGCTCGGCCTCGCCCTGCACGGACAGGAACATTTCGCCCTGGACCACGATGGCGTTGGCTTCGAAGGGATGGGTGTGGATCTCGACCTCCTCGGCTTGTTTCCAATGGCGTGCGACGACTTCGTCGTAGCCTTGCGCCAGCATGGTCTGGCGGAACTGTTCGAAGCTGAGGGCTGGCTGTACGGCTGGCTGGTTCATGATGTCTTCCTGCGAAGGGTTGGCGGATGCTTGTTGTCGTGGCGAGGGCGCATGCAGTGCCGCCGCCATTGCACTATAGCGCGTCGCCGGATGTCTTGCCGGGCGCGCCGCGCCCACAAAAAAGGCGGCCGCGGCCGCCTGGGGTGGTCATCTCCGCGTGGTCTCGCGGGATTTATTTACCGTTATTTACCATTGGGAATCCTGGCCTGGATTTGGTTGCCGGCCGTCACGAACTTGCCTGCGCCCAGGTGATGCAGGGTGTGAAGTTCGGCGTTGTCGGCGGTGAAGTTCCAGTGGCCGTTGTCGAAGATGCGGGCGTCGGCCGCCGCCGCGACCACCTCGCCGAAGAAGGTGTCGTAGGCTTCCTCGCTGCGCGGTTCCGGCAGCCAGCGGCATTCCAGCCAGGCCGAGCAGCCCCGCTCGATGATGGGCATGCCCAGTTCCGGACCGGCGCAGGCCTCGACGCCATAGTGCGCGAACTTGTCCATGTCGCGCCCGCTTTCGCTGCCCACGGCGTAGGTGAAGTCCATCAGCGCCGGGCCCGGCACGATGATGCCGAAGCTGCCGGAAGCGGCGATCAGTTCGCGGGTCCAGGTGCTCTTGTCGAGCACCACGGCGATGCGCGGCGGGGTGAACTCCACCGGCATCGACCAGGCGGCCGCCATGATGTTGCGGCGGCCCGCGTGGGCGGCGCTGACCAGCACGGTGGGGCCGTGGTTGACCAGGCGGCTGGCGTGGTTCAGGGCGACGGGACGGAAATGGCTCAAGGCGGGCTCCTCGGTGCGGTAGCGGAAAAACGGCAGGATGACACAGTTCGCGCAGGCGCGAGCGGGAATGAAAAACGGGAGCCGCCGGCTCCCGTTTTTTCTATGCGGTTGCAGCCGCTTACTTGCCCCAGCTCAGCACCAGCGGGTCGAGGCGGCGCGCCACGCGCAGCAGGCCTTCGCGCACCTTGGGATGCATCGGCGGCTGCGGATGGCGCAGCATGTCCGACTTGATCACGCCGCCTTCCACCATCAGCGCCTTGCAGGCGGCCAGGCCGCATTGGCGGTTTTCGTAGTTGATCAGCGGCAGCCAGTTCATGTACAGCTCGGCAGCCTTCTCGGTGTCGCCGGCGAAGTAGGCGTCGACGATCTTGCGGATACCGTCGGGATAGCCGCCGCCGGTCATGGCGCCGGTGGCGCCGGCGTCGAGGTCGGGGATCAGGGTGATCGCCTCTTCGCCGTCCCACGGACCGACCACGGCGTCGCCGCCCAGCTCGATCAGCTCGCGCAGCTTGGAGGCGGCGCCGGCGGTCTCGATCTTGAAGTAGGAGACCTGTTCGATCTCCTTGGCCATCCTGGCCAGGAAGGGCGCCGACAGCGGCGTGCCGGCCACCGGTGCGTCCTGGATCATGATGGGGATGTCGATGGCGGCCGAGACGCGGTCGTAGAACTCATAGATCTGCTTTTCGGAAACGCGGAAGGTGGCGCCGTGGTACGGCGGCATCACCATCACCATGGCGGCGCCGGCGTCCTGCGCGGCGCGGCTGCGCTCGGCGCAGATCTGGCTGCCGTAGTGGGTGGTGGTGACGATCACCGGCACGCGGCCGGCCACGTGTTCCAGCACGGTGTTCTGCACCAGGGTGCGTTCCTCGTCGGACAGCACGAACTGCTCGGAGAAGTTGGCCAGGATGCACAGGCCGTTGGAGCCGGCGTCGATCATGAAATCGATGGCGCGCTTCTGGCCTTCCAGGTCGAGCTTGCCGTCCTGGTCGAAGATGGTCGGGGCGACGGGGAATACGCCGCGGTAGATGGGGGTGCTCATGGTGTCTCCGCTTGTGTGTGAATGCGATGGGCCGTATGCCGGGACAGCGTCCAGGCGCCGGATGGCGATGAATATACGTGCGGCGGCAGGGGCTGTATAGTGAAGACTTTCCATCATGTGATCGCTTTTGCGACTCACCGTGGGCCATCCCCGATCTCGCCGCCGACCGCCATGAAACCAGCTTCCAGCCCGCAGAACCTCAACAGCCTGCTCTCGCGCCTGCGCATGAAGCAGCTCCAGCTGCTCATCGCGCTGGACGAGCACAAGTCCCTGCACAAGGCCTCCAACGCCCTGGCCATGACGCAGTCGGCGGCCAGCAAGTCGCTGGCCGAGCTGGAGGCGCTGCTGGACGCGCAATTGTTCGAGCGCACCAAGGCCGGGCTGATCCCCAACCAGTTCGGCCATTGCGTGATCCGCTACGCGCGGCTGATGGCCACCGACCTCGGCGCCCTGTGCGAGGAGATGGCGCAGATCCGCTCCGGGCGCGGCGGCCGGCTGGCCATCGGCGCGGTGATGGGGGCGGTGCCCGGCATGATCGTGCCGGCCATCAACGAGCTGCACCGGCGCAACCCGGAGCTGGCGATCGACATCGTGGAGGACACCAGCGTGAACATGCTGGGTTTGCTGGACGACGGTCACCTCGACATCCTGGTGGCGCGCGCCAGCGTCTCCGGAAATCCCGGCAAATACCATTACCAGCCGCTGTCGGACGAGCCGCTGTCGGTGGTGGTCTCCAGCGAGCATCCGCGCCTGCGCGGCAGGAACGTCAGCCTGGCCGACCTGGCCGGCTACCGCTGGGTGACCTATCCCAGCCACATGCCGATGCACGCCGTGCTGGAGCGCGAGATGGACCTGGCCGGGCTGGCCATGCCGGCCAACACCATTTCCACCGCCTCCACCTTCGTCACGGTGGCGGTGCTGCAGCAGTGCACCGATGTGGTGTCGATCCTGCCGACCGGGGTGGCCGAGATGTTCACCCGGCGCGGCATGCTGCGCATCCTGCCGGTGAAGCTCAAGGCGATGTCGCAGACCATCGGCATCGTCACGCGCAAGGGCGGCGAGCTGTCGCCGGCGGCGCGGGTGTTTGTGGGATTGTTGCGGGAGCGGTTTGGCGGGAAAGGGTGAGCTTGCTTGCTCTGTTTGTCGTTCTTGCGGAAGCGGATCTCGTGTCGTTCAGCCGATCTTGATGCATGGCAAATGCCACTGGGTTCCTGCTTGTGCAGGAACGACACGCAGTAAGTATCTTGAGCGTGGAGAGGTGTTGACCACCTCCTCCGTGTCGTCCCCGCGAAGGCGGGGATCCAGCGCCGTTCAACGGCGGTCGAGGCATGATGAACGCCACTGGGTTCCTGCTTTCGCAGGAACGACTAGCAGGAGGGAATTCAATCCGCCGGCTGTACAAGTTCTCTCCTCCGTCGTCCCGGCGAAGGCCGGGATCCAGCGTCGTTCGTCGCACCTCACCGGACTCCGTTCGGGCTGAGTAGCCGCTTTGGCGGCGTATCGAAGTCGGCGTGGATGCCGTCGTTGTTTTGGGTAGTCTGGTCTTGCTGTGTGCAGATGTACCGGCTTTAGTCTTGTCTTTCTCTGGTCGGGCCGGAGCGCCGGGGGCGGCCCGGCAGCCGCTCACTTTCTTTGGCCCGCCAAAGAAAGTAAGCAAAGAAAACGGCCCCTAAGTGCCAGCCCCTTCGGGGTGCCCGTCGGAGCGGCACAAAAAGTGGGGTCGTCAGAGTCGCTGCGCTCCGACTGACGCCCTGATCCACTTTTTGCGCCGCTCCGACGGCTGGCCCACAAGGGGAAAGCGTAGCCGGCTCGCCTGCGGCCTCGCGCTGCCTCCGACTCGCCTGCGGCTTTGTCTTGCTTGCTGCTCGTTGGCTGTCCCTTTGGCGAATCACTATCTCATTTAATCCGTCGCCCCCGCGAAAGCGGGGATCCAGCGCCGTTCAACGGCGGTCGAGGCATGATGAACGCCACTGGGTTCCTGCTTTCGCCGGAACGACAAGCAGGAGGGGATTCCATCCGCCGGCTGTACAAGTTCTCTCCTCCGTCATCCCCGCGAAGGCGGGGATCCAGCGACTTTCGTTGCGCTCCTTGGACTCCGTTCGGACTGAGTAGCCGCTTTGGCGGCGTATCGAAGTCGGCGTGGATGCCGTCGTTGTTTTGGGTAGTCTGGTCTTGCTGCGTGCAGATGTACCGGCTTTAATCTTGTCTTTCTCCGGTCGGGCCGGAGCGCCGGGGGCGGCCCGGCAGCCGCTCACTTTCTTTGGCCCGCCAAAGAAAGTAAGCAAAGAGAACGGCCCCTAAGTGCCAGCCCCTTCGGGGTACCCATCGGAGCGTCGCAAAAAGTGGGGTCGTCAGAGTCGCTGCGCTCCGACTGACGCCCTGATCCACTTTTTGCGCCGCTCCGACGGCTGGCCCACAAGGGGAAAGCGTAGCCGGCTCGCCTGCGGCCTCGCGCTGCCTCCGACTCGCCTGCGGCTTTGTCTTGCTTGCTGCTCGTTGGCTGTCCCTTTGGCGACTCACTATCTCATTTAATCCGTCGTCCCCGCGAAAGCGGGGATCCAGCGCCGTTCAACGGCGGTCGAGGCATGATGAACGCCACTGGGTTCCTGCTTTCGCAGGAACGACAAGCAGGAGGGGATTCCATCCGCCGGCTGTACAAGTTCTCTCCTCCGTCATCCCCGCGAAGGCGGGGATCCAGCGACTTTCGTTGCGCTCCTTGGACTCCGTTCGGGCTGAGTAGCCGCTTTGGCGGCGTATCGAAGTCGGCGTGGATGCCGTCGTTGTTTTGGGTAGTCTGGTCTTGCTGCGTGCAGATGTACCGGCTTTAATCTTGTCTTTCTCCGGTCGGGCCGGAGCGCCGGGGGCGGCCCGGCAGCCGCTTACTTTCTT
This sequence comes from Herbaspirillum sp. WKF16, assembly GCF_028993615.1. Classification (NCBI taxonomy): domain Bacteria; kingdom Pseudomonadati; phylum Pseudomonadota; class Betaproteobacteria; order Burkholderiales; family Oxalobacteraceae; genus Herbaspirillum; species Herbaspirillum sp. WKF16. The sequence goes on from NZ_CP118632.1 coordinate 1,264,074, forward strand.
TGGCCCGCCAAAGAAAGTAAGCAAAGAAACCGGCCCCTAAGTGCCAGCCCCTTCGGGGTACCCGTCGGAGCGGCACAAAAAGTGGGGTCGTCAGAGTCGCTGCGCTCCGACTGACGCCCTGATCCACTTTTTGCGCCGCTCCGACGGCTGGCCCACAAGGGGAAAGCGTATCCGGCTCGCCTGCGGCCTCGCGCTGTTTCTTACTCGCCTGCGGCATCGATTCCTTGGCTCGCTATCTCAATTAAGCCGTCGTCCCCGCGAAAGCGGGGATCCAGCGACTTTCGTTGCGCTCCTTGGAGTCAGAACGGAATCTGGCGAGGTGCGACAAAAGACGCTGGGTCCCGGCCTTCGCCGGGACAACAGAGGCGATGGTTCAGAGGCGATGGCTGACAAAGGAAGGTCTATCGCACCTGGCCATTCGGAGCATCCGTTTCGCGACGACAACCCTCGCAATACTCATCCCACGCGTGCAAGAAATTAATGCAGACTCGATTTAGACAATGGTATAGTGATTATACCAGTTGCTAATTCACGTCTTTTGTAAGGGAAAGACGTGGCAACCGGCAAGAAATTACAAAGAAACATAAAAGCGGCAGCCAGGCGGCCTGAGGGTTCGCAGCCCCGTCGTCCCTGGCGCAATCAAAAAAAAGCAGAGGTTGTCGTTGATCGGGCTTCAGCCTCTCAACCTACCAGGAGACAGACAGTGGAGACCACCGCCAGCGCCGTCGAAAGATCGGCCATCCGCAAGGTCGCGATGAGGCTAGTGCCTTTCGTGGGCCTGATGTTTTTCATCAATTTCCTCGACCGCACCGCGATTTCATTCGCCGGTCCCAACGGCATGAGCAAGGATCTTGCGCTGACCGCGGCCCAGTTCGGCTTCGCCGCCGGCGTGTTCTTCATCGGCTATGTGCTGCTGGAGATTCCCAGCAACCTGGCCCTGCACAAGTACGGCGCGCGCCGCTGGCTGGCGCGCATCATGGTGACCTGGGGCGTTGTTGCGCTGCTGTTCACCTGGGTCAGCAGCGTGGAAGGCCTGTATGCGCTGCGCTTCCTGCTGGGCGTGGCCGAAGCCGGCTTCTTCCCGGGCGCCATCCTCTACCTGAGCCTGTGGGTGCCGGCGCGGCACCGCAGCCACATCCTGGCGCTGTTCTACCTGGCCCAGCCGCTGACCATCGTCATCGGCGCGCCGGTGGCGGCGCTGCTGATCGAGGCGCACGGCCTGTTCGGTCTGGAAGGCTGGCGCGTGATGTTCGCCGGCGTGGCGCTGCCGGCCATCGTGGTGGGCGTGATCGCCTGGTTCTACCTGGCCGACAAGCCGGCCGAGGCCAAGTGGCTGACCGAGGCCGAGCGCAAGTGGCTTACCGCCGAGCTGGCGGCCGAGCGCAGCGGCAAGCAGGTGCAGCATACGCAGCACGCCGGCGCGGCGCTGAAGAACGGCCGCGTGTGGATGCTGTCGCTGGTCTACTTCGGGCTGATCTACGGGCTCTACGCGCTGGCCTTCTTCCTGCCCACCATCATCGGCGGTTTCGAAGCCCAGTTCGGCGCCAAGTTCAACGTGTTCCAGAAGGGCCTGATCACCGCCATTCCCTACGCACCGGCGGCCGTCGCGCTGTTCCTGTGGAGCCGCGACGCCACCCGCCGCGGCGTGCGTAGCTGGCACGTCGGCCTGCCGGCGCTGCTGGGCGCCATCAGCATCCCGGCCGCGCTGTACATGCAGACCCCGGCCGCCACCGTGCTGGCCATCACCGTCACCGCTTGCGCCATCTTCTCGGCCTTGCCGACCTTCTGGTCGATCCCGGCGCGCTTCCTCTCGGGCGCGGCGGCGGCGGCCGGCATTGCGCTGATCAACACCGTGGGCAATGCCGCCGGTTTCATGGCGCCCTTCGTCACCGGCGCCATCAAGGATGCGACCGGCTCCTACCAGGCGCCGATGTTCGTGGTCGGCGCGCTGATGCTGGTGTCGGCCGTGGTGATCTTCGCCATCGGCGCCGGCGCCAGGGAAGAAGCCGCCGAGCTGCAGGGCAGGGTCGTGGCGGAATGAGGAACAAGCCCGCGGGCGGCCTGCCCGCGGGGAACGATGCAGTTTTGTCTTGAACGGAGAATGATCATGAAAGAAAAAATCGCGCTGTTTGGCGCCGGCGGCAAGATGGGCGTGCGCCTGGCCAAGAACCTGAAGAAGTCCGACTACCAGGTCGCCCACGTCGAAGTCAGCGAAGTGGGGCAGAAGCGCCTGCGGGACGAGGCCGGCATCGAGTGCGTCGGCATCGACGCCGCGCTGGACAATGTCGACGTCGTCATCCTGGCGGTGCCCGATACCCTGATCGGCAAGATCGCCGCCGAGATCTCGCCCAAGCTGCGCGCCGGCGTGATGGTGATGACGCTGGACGCGGCCGCGCCCTTCGCCGGCCACTTGCCGGATCGCCCGGACCTGGTCTACTTCGTGGCCCATCCTTGCCATCCGCCGATCTTCAACGACGAGACTACGCAGGAAGGCCGGCGCGACTTCTTCGGCGGCGGCGCCGCCCGGCAGTCGATCACCAGCGCGCTGATGCAAGGCCCGGAGTCGGCCTTCGACCTCGGCGAGGACGTGGCCAAGGTGATCTACCAGCCGATCCTGCGCAGCTACCGCCTGACGGTGGAACAGATGGCGATCCTGGAGCCGGGCCTGTCGGAGACCGTGTGCGCCACGCTGCTCTACGCCATGAAGCAGGCGATGGACGAGACCGTGCGCCGCGGCGTGCCGGAAGAGGCCGCGCGCGACTTCCTGCTGGGCCACATGAACATCCTGGGCGCGGTGATCTTCAAGGAGATCCCGGGCGCTTTCTCGGACGCCTGCAACAAGGCCATCCAGAACGGCCTGCCGCGCCTCTTGCGCGACGACTGGTTGAAGGTGTTCGATCACGATGAGATCGCGGAGAGCATTCGCCGCATCACCTGACGATCCCCGGCGCCCGGGCCACGAACACGCAACAAGAAGGAAGAGACAGCGCATGGAACGCATCTACGCCAGCTACTGGCTGGAAACCGGCGACGACCCCGCGCGCGCCGCCGAGGTCATCGCCGGGGAACAATCGAGCGGCACCTTCGTCGCCCTGGCCACCGAGACGCCGGAACTCAAGGAGCGCTCCGGCGCCCGCGTCGAGCGGCTGGAGATCCTCGGCCACGGCGAGCAGCCCAGCCTGCCGGGCGGCATGCCTTCGCAGCGCTACACGCAGTGCGCGCTGGAGCTCTCCTGGCCGCTGGAGAACACCGGCGCCTCGCTGCCCAACCTGATGTCCACCATCGCCGGCAACCTGTTCGAGCTGCGCCAGGTTTCCGGCCTGCGCCTGACCGGATTGAAGCTGCCGCGCGCCTTCGCCGACGCCTATCCAGGCCCGGCCTTCGGCATCGAAGGCACGCGCAAGCTCACCGGCGTGGCGCGCGGCCCGCTGATCGGCACCATCATCAAGCCCAGCATCGGCTTGTCGGTGGAGGAGACCGTGCAGCAGGTGCGCGAGCTGGTCGCCGGCGGCATCGACTTCATCAAGGACGACGAGCTGCAGGCCGACGGTGGCCGCTGCCCGTTCGATGAGCGCGTGCGCGGTGTCATGCGGGTCATCAATGAACACGCCGAGCGCACCGGCAAGAAGGTCATGATGGCCTTCAACCTGACCGGCGACCTGGATGAGATGCGCCGCCGCCACGACCTGATCCTGGCCGAGGGCGGCAACTGCGCGATGGCGGTGCTGAACTCGATCGGCCTGGTCGGCCTGCGCGAGCTGCGCCGGCATGCGCAAATGCCGATCCACGCGCATCGCGCCGGCTGGGGCTATCTCTCGCGCAGCCCGCAGCTGGGCTGGGACTACGCGCCCTGGCAGCAGCTGTGGCGCCTGGCTGGGGCCGATCACATGCACGTCAACGGCCTGCGCAACAAGTTCAGCGAACCCGACGACAGCGTCGTCACGGCCGCGCGTGCCGTGCTGGCGCCGGTGGTCGAGGGCGCGCCGATGGTCTCGACCATGCCGGTGTTCAGTTCCGGCCAGACCGGCCTGCAGGCGGCCGACACCTATGCCGCGATCGGCTGCGCCGACCTGATCCACACCGCCGGCGGCGGCATCTTCGGCCATCCGCAGGGCGTGGCGGCCGGGGTCGAGGCGTTGCGCGAGGCCTGGGTGGCCGCCATCGAAGGCGTGCCGCTGGCGCAGCACGCGCGAGGCAACCCGGCCTTGCAGGCCGCGCTGGGATTCTGGAAATGACGGCGCAAATCGAGCCGGCGCTGCCGCCGGGTTTGCTGCTGGCGTACTACGGCGACGACTTCACCGGCTCCACCGACGCCATGGAAGTGATGACGGCGGCGGGCTTGTCCACCGTGCTGTTCCTGCGCACGCCCGATGCGGTCCTGCTGGAGCGCTTTGCCGGCGTGCGCTGCGTGGGCATCGCCGGTTCCTCGCGCGGGCGTTCGCCGCAGTGGATGGATGCGCACCTGCCGCCCGACTTCGAGGCGCTGGCGGCGCTGCGGCCGCCGCTGATGCAGTACAAGGTATGCTCCACCTTCGACTCGTCGGCCGCCACCGGATCGATCGGCCGCGCGGTCGACATCGGCGTGCGCCACATGCCCGGCGACTGGTCGCCGATGGTGGTGGGCGCGCCGCGCCTGAAGCGCTACCAGGCCTTCGGCAACCTGTTTGCGGCGGTGGACGGCGCCGGCTATCGGCTGGACCGCCATCCCACCATGTCGCGCCATCCGGTCACGCCCATGGACGAGGCCGACCTGCGCCGCCACCTGGGCCGGCAGACCAACCGCCGCATCGAGCTGGTGGACATGGTGCAACTGCGCGACGGCGCCGTACTTGCGCATGAACGGCTGCGCACGCTGCGCGGCGACGACCGTCCGGTGGTGCTGGTCGACGTGCTGGACGAGGAAACCCTGCGCGAGGCCGGAAGGCTGGTGTGGGAAGAGAAGGGCGCGGGCGTGTTCAGCGCGTCGTCCTCAGGTTTGCAATACGCGCTGGCGGCCTACTGGCGCGCGCGCGGCTGGATCCCGGCGCAACCCTCGCTGCCGCAGGCCGCGCCGGCGCCGGTGATCGCCGCCGTCAGCGGCAGCTGCTCGCCGGTGACGGCCGGCCAGATCGCCTGGGCGCGCGAGCATGGTTTCGCCGCCGAGCGCATGGACCTGGCGGCGGTGCTGGCCGGATCCGGCCGCGAAGCCGAACTGGCGCGCCTGCTGGCGCGCGCCGGCGAGGCCATTGGCGCCGGACGCAGCCCGCTGGTGTTTTCCGCCGAGGGGCCGGACGATCCGGCGGTGACCGGATTCGACGCCATCGCGCAAGGCGCCGGCATGAGCCGCGCGGACGCCGCGCGCAGCGTCGGCGTGGCGCTGGCCGAGGTGATGCGGCGCATCCTGGACGTCCACGACCTCAGGCGCATCGCCATCGCCGGCGGCGACAGCTCGGGCGAAGTGGCAGGCGCGCTGGACATCGCCGCGCTGTCGGTGTGCGCCGGCATGGCGCCGGGCGCGCCACTGTGCCGGGCCTGGTCGGACAATCCGCGCCGCGACGGCCTGGAACTGGTGTTGAAGGGCGGGCAAGTGGGCGCGCGCAGCTTTTTCGGCGACGTGTTGGCAGGTCGTCCCGCAGCTTGAGAAGATGTCTTCGCGGGATACCCGCGAATCGCCGCAAAGTCAGGCCGGTATTGGGATTGTGGTAGAGTGCGCGTCCAACGATACCAACAAACTGTCCAGAGACATTTTTTCCCATGCCGGAACCGATACAGCGACGCAAGCTATACCAGGAAGTGTTGGAACGCCTCATGGAACGCATCCACGGCGGCGATTTCCCACCGGGATCGCAACTGCCGTCCGAGCGCGAACTCATGGAGCAATACGGCGTGGGCCGCCCCGCAGTGCGCGAGGCCTTGCAGGCGATGGAGCGTTCCGGCTTCGTCGAGATCGCTCACGGCGAGCGCGCCCGCGTGGTCGACCCGACCGCCGAGCGCCTGATTGCGCAGATCGCCGCCGGCGCGCAGCACCTGCTGCGCACCAAGCCCGACATGCTCAGGCACATGAAGGAAGCGCGCGTCTTCCTGGAAACCAGCACCGCCCGCATGGCCGCCGAGCGCGCCACCGAGGAGCAGGTCGCCAGGTTGCGCCAGGCCATCGCCGAGCACCGCGCCTCGATGGTCAACCTGGAAGAGTTCATCGAGCGCGACATGGCCTTCCACCGCGAGATCGCAGACATCAGCGGCAATCCCATTTTCCCCTCGATCGTCGAATCGATGTTCCGCTGGGCCAGCGAGTTCTACACCACGCTGGTGCGTGCTCCCGGCGCCGAGGAGCTGACCCTGGCCGAGCACCAGCGCATCGTCGACGCCATCGCCGCGCATGACGGCGCCGCCGCCGCCGAGGCGATGCGCGCTCACCTGACGCGCGCCAACGAGCTGTACCGCGAGCTGGGCCAGCAGTAAGCGCCGGCGCGGCAGCAAAAACAGCGGTTGCGGCCGCTGTTTTTTTTCGCATGCGCGGCGCGCATGCCAGCGCGCGCAAATCTCGTTTGAAGCCGATCCCGCGCGGCGTTTCAATGGCGGTTCGACCAGCTTCGGGCCCGCGCCATGCCTTCGCCATCCATTCCTCTTTCGTCCCGCAAGACCTACCTGATCATCGCCGCCGGCGCCGTGGTCATGAGCATGGCGCTGGGATCGCGCCAGACCTTCGGGTTGTTCATCAGCCCGCTGTCGTACGACTACGGCCTGCCGGTCACCCTGATCGCCTTTGCCATCGCCTTGCACAACCTGGTGTGGGGGTTCGCTCAGCCGCTGGCCGGGGCCGCCACCGACCGCTGGGGGCCGGCGCCGGTAGTGGCCTTCGGCGCGCTGGCCTATGGCGTCGGGCTGGCCATGACGGCGCTGGCCTCCAGCGGCTGGATGCTGGCGCTGGGCATGGGCGTGTTCATCGGCGTGGGCATCAGCTGCACCAGCTTTGGCGTGGTGCTGACCGCGGTCGGGCGCAACGTCGCGCCGCAGCGGCGCAGCATGGCGCTGGGATTGGCCAGCGCCGGCGGCTCGCTGGGCCAGGTACTGATGGTGCCGCTGGTGCAGGGCATGCGTTCAAGCGCCGGCATCACCGTGGCGCTGCTGGCGCTGGCCGCGCTGGTGGCGGCGACGGCGCCGCTGGGGCTGGCGCTGGGACGGCGCGCGCCGTCGGGCGTCGCGGGCGCGGCGGATGATGCCGGCCTGGGGTTTTCCCTGCGCGCGGTGGTGGCGCAGGCTTGCCGCCACCGCGGCTACCGGCTGCTGACGGCCGGCTTCTTCGCCTGCGGTTTCCAGCTCGCCTTCATCGCCACCCACTTGCCCGGCTACCTGGAGCTGTGCCACATGCCGATGGGGTTGGCGGCCACGGCGCTGGCGCTGATCGGGCTGTTCAACATGGCCGGCAGCTGGACCTGCGGCTGGCTCGGCGGACGCTTTCGCCAGCAGCATGTGCTGGGCTGGCTGTATCTCGTGCGCAGCGCCGCCATCGGCCTGTTCTTCGTGCTGCCCAAGAGCGAGCTGTCGGTGACCCTGTTCGCCGCCGTGATGGGGCTGACCTGGCTGGGCACGGTGCCGCTCACCAGCGGGCTGGTGGCGCGCATCTTCGGCACGCGCCACATGGGAACGCTGTTCGGCGTGTGCTTCCTGAGCCATCAGCTGGGTTCCTTCCTCGGGGCCTGGCTGGGCGGGCTGGCGCTGGACCTGACCGGATCGTACACGCTGCTGTGGGGCGCGACCTTCGTGGCCGGGGTGATGGCGGCGCTGCTGCATTTCCCGATCGACGAGCGCGACGCGGCGGCGGCGATGGCCAAGGCTTAGCGGCGCGCATGTATGGATGGCGTTGCCGGGAGTTTTTCCGCGCGACGCGCTAACATAGCGGCTTGACCGTCACCGTTTCCGAGAGCCATCCATGTTTTCCCATCTTCCGCCGTATGCCGGCGACCCCATCCTCAGCCTGATGGAAGTGTTCCAGCGCGACGAGCGCGCCGGCAAGGTCAACCTCAGCATCGGCATCTACACCGATGGCCAGGGCGTCGTGCCGGTGCTGCCCTCGGTGCGCGCGGCGGCGGCCGAGGTCGCGCAGGCCACCACGCCCTACGTCTACCTGCCCATGGAAGGGCACGGCGGCTACCGCAAGGCGGTGGCGCAGCTGTTGTTCGGCCGCGAGCTGCCGGCGCCGGAGCACCTGGCCATCGTCCAGACCCTGGGCGGATCCGGCGCGCTGAAGGTGGGCGCGGACCTGATCGCGCGCTTCTTCCCGCAGCCCACGGTGTGGATCCCGGATCCGACCTGGGACAACCACATCGGCATCTTCGAGGGCGCCGGTTTCAAGACCGAACGCTATCCCTACTACGACGCGCAGACCAAGGGCCTGGCCTTCGACGCCATGCTGGCGAAGATCGACTCCCTGCCCAGGGGCGCAGTGGTGCTGCTGCACCCGTGCTGCCACAACCCGACCGGCGTCGATCCCACGCGCGAGCAGTGGGAGCGGATCGTCGGCGTGCTCGAACAGCGCGGCCTGCTGCCGTTCTTCGACCTGGCCTACCAGGGGTTCGCCGAGAGCCTCGACGCCGACATCTGGCCGGTGCGCGAATGCGTGCGGCGCGGCATCGCCTTCTTCCTCAGCAATTCCTTCTCCAAGATCTTCTCGCTCTACAGCGAGCGCGTCGGCGCGTTGTCGGTGTTCTGCCCGCAGCCGGGCCAGGCCGCCAACGTGCTCGGCCAGCTGAAGCTGACCGTGCGCCGCAACTATTCCAGTCCGCCGATGCATGGCGCGCTGCTGGTGGCGCGCGTGCTGTCGGACGCCGCGCTGGCCGCGCAATGGCGCGCCGAGGTGGAAGAGATGCGCCTGCGCGTGCGCGACATGCGCGGCAAGCTGGCGGCGCAGCTCAAGACGGCGGCGCCGGAGCAGGACTTCTCCTTCCTGCTGCGCCAGCACGGCATGTTCGGCTACACCGGTCTCTCCGCGGCCCAGGTGGATCGCCTGCGCGACGAGTTCGGCGTGTACGCGATCGCCACCGGCCGCATCTGCGTGGCCGGCCTGAACGACGGCAACGTGGCGCGGGTGGCCGAGGCGATGGCGGCGGTGCTCAAAAGCTGAGCCGGCCGCAATTGAAAAAAGAGCACCCGCGGGTGCTCTTTTTTATTGGAGCGTGGACTTATTCCATGATCAGCGAACGATGCGCGCTGACGCCGGCCATCACGCCCGAGGCCGAGGCCATGGTGCCGTTGTGGAAGGCCATGGCGGCGTCGCCGGCGGCCAACACGTTGGGCACCGAGGTCTGGCGCATCTCGTCGGTGCGGATGTAGGGCCCCATCGCTCCCTGCTCGAAGGCGCAGCCCAGCTGCATGGCCAGCGGGCTGGACATGTGTACGCGCGGGCCGACGAACACCGCGCCCAGTTCCAGCGCGCGGCCGTCGGCCAGGCGCACCGCCTCGATCTCCGGCGCCTCGCCGAGGATCTCCACCACCGGCGTGCGTTCGATCGCCGTGCCGCGCTTTTGCATCTGCCTGAGCTCCGCCTCTTCCGGTTCGAACTGGCCTTGCGTGAAGTAGGTGGTCGGCCCCCAGTCCGGCAGCATGATGCCCTGGTGCGCCGACAGCGGCGTGGTGGCGATCACGCCCAGCTTGCGGTCGCGCACTTCGTAGCCGTGGCAATAAGGACAGTGGATCGCGGTCTTGCCCCAGCGCTCCTGCAGGCCGGGGATGGGCGGCAGCTCGTCGCGCACGCCGGTGGCCAGGATCAGGCGGCGCGCCTGGAAGCGGCGGCCGCCCTCCACCGTGACGCTCACGCCTTGCGCATCGGCGGCGGCGTGCTCGGCGTAGGCCACCGCCAGTTCGAAGTTCGGATAGGCCATCAGCTGCTGCACCGCGATCGCCATGATCTCGTGCGGCGGCGTGCCGTCCTGCCCGAGGAAGCCGTGCGAGGCCTCGGCGTAGCGGTTGCGCGGGCTGCCGGCGTCGATCAAGAGGATCTTGCGGCGGGCGCGCGCCAGCTGCATGGCGGCCGATGCGCCGGCGAAGCTGGCGCCGACGACGATGACATCGTAGTGCATGGAAAACTCCTTTCAAAAATGCGGGCGCGAAGACGCCCGCGCGCCTGGTGCGGCAAGGCGCGGAAATGGAATGCGGCAGGGGAAAGGGCAGGGCCGCTCAGTGCGGCGGCGGCTGCCACTGGTGGAAACGCGGCCCGACGTCACGGGCCAGCGAGGCCAGCGTGATGCCGGCCAGGCGTTCATCGAGGATGCGGTTGGCTTGCTCCATCACCTCGTCGAGCGCGCGGTTGACGGCGATCTCGACCAGGCAGCCGGGCGACTCCTCGCGCGCGCCCAGGGTCACCAGCCGTTCGCCCAGCGCCTGCTGGACTTCATGCAGGCTGATCTCATCCATAGGTCGCGCCAGCGACCAGCCGCCGCCGTGCCCCTTGGTGGAGGCGACGATGCCGGCCTCGCGCAGCCCGGCGAAGGTGCGGCGGATGACGACGGGATTGGTGCCGACCCAGCCGGCGATCTCTTCCGAGGTCATCGGCGCGTCGGGGCGCTGGCCCATGTGCAACAGGATGTGCAGGGCAATCGATAGGCGGTCGCTGCGTTTCATGTAACTTATATTATTACGTGAATGCGGCGACGTCAATCCTGCTTGGGCGGAATGTTCAGATGCGGGTGATGCGGTAGACGCAGCGCCGGCCTCCCGCCGGCAGGTGCTCCTCGCGTTCGACGCTGGCCTCGTCGCCCACCACCTCGCGGAAGAGCTGCAGCTCCGAGCGGCAGAAACCCTGGCAGCTGTGCGCGGCGGCGCAGATGGGGCAGTGGTCTTCCACCAGCAGCCAGTCCTTCCCATCCTTTTCCACACGCGCCATGTAGCCCTCGGCGCTGCGGATCTCGGCCAGTTTTTCCAGCTTCCTGGGCAGCGAGGCGATGGGGGCGCAGTGACGCTGGTAGTCGGCGCGCATCTCTTCCTCGCGCTGGGCGATCAGCTTGTCCATGCCTGTTTCGCCGAACAGGTGGCGGATCGAGCCGATCAGCTGCACCGTCAGCTGCGCGTGGGAATCGGGGAAGCGGGCGTGACCGGCGGCGGTGAGGTCCCAATCCTGGCGCGGCCGGCCGGCGCGCGCGACCGTGCCTGCCGCAGCATCGGCCTGGCGACCGGCGATCAGGCCCTCGGCCGCCAGCTTCTGCACCTGCTGGCGCGCCGCCTCGGCCGTCATGCCGAGCTCGCGCGCCAGCTCGGCGGTGGCGGTCGGGCCGCGCGTCTTGAGGCGGAAGAGGATGCGCTCGGGCGTGGAGGGGCCGGCCATGCCTGGCCCGGCAGGAGATTCATTTTCCAAGTGTTTACTTGTTATATTCATGAAGGCGCATTACCATTCCGGTTAAATAAGCAAACGACTGCTTGCATATTATCCCCGCTCCGGCCAAATGTCGAACGCGGGTTCCGGCCAACCTGAAGCGAAGGACAAGCAATGAGCAAGCCCGGCTCCACCACGGACATTGCGCGGCATCAAGCCGCGCCGGCCGCCTCCTGGGGCGAACTGCTGAGCGGGCGCAACGGCCTGCGGGCGGTGGCGCTGACCGGCGGCATCGCGCTGCACGCGATCAACGTGCACATCGTCACCACCATCCTGCCGTCGGTGGTGCGCGACATCGGCGGCCTCGACTATTACGCGTGGAACGTGACCCTGTTCGTGGTGACTTCCATCATCGGCTCCACCTTGACCAACAAGCTGCTCGCCGCGCTCGGGGCGCGCCGCACCTACCTGCTGGCGCTGGCGGTGTTCGGCGCCGGCGCGCTGGTGTGCGCCGCGGCCGGCAGCATGGCCGCCATGCTGGCCGGCCGCGCGGTGCAGGGCGTGGGCGGCGGCCTGTTGGCGGGGCTGGGCTACGCGCTGATTCCCCTGGTGTTCGAGCAGCGCCTGTGGTCGCGCGCGATTGCGCTGGAGTCGGGCATGTGGGGCATCTCCACCTTGCTGGGGCCGGCGGTGGGCGGCCTGTTCGCCGCCGGCGGGCATTGGCGGATGGCGTTCTGGGCGCTGGCGCCCTTGCTGCTGGTGCAGGCCGCGCTGGTGGCGGCGCAACTGGGGCCGCGTTCGGTCAGGGCGGTGCAGCCGGTCGACGCCGCCATGCCGCTGGGCCGCATCCTGCTGCTGGCCGGCTCGGTCCTGCTGATGGCGCTGGCGGCGCAAACCGATGCGGCCTGGCTGGCGGCGGCCTGCGTGGGCGGCGGTGTATTGCTGGGCTGGCTGGTGATGCGCATCGACCTGCGCCATCGCGTCAGCCTGCTGCCGCGCAGCGGCTATGCGCCGGGCTCGGCGATGGGCAAGGTGTTTGCTTGCGTGGCGCTGCTGGTGATCGGCAGCTGCACCGAGATCTTCGTGCCGTACTTCCTGCAGATCCTGCACGGCTACCAGCCGCTGGGCGCGGGTTACATGACCGCCGCCATGGCCGGCGGCTGGAGTGCAGGATCGCTGCTCAGTTCGGGCCGCGCCGGTTCGGGCGCCGAGCGCGTCGTGCGCCTCGGTCCGCTTCTGATGACGTCGGGCCTGGCGGCGCTTGCGCTGCTGTTGCCCGGCACATGGCTGGGGACCGGCGCGGCGGCCGACGCCGCCATCGCGATTGCGCTGGCAGCCGCGGGCCTGGGTATCGGACTGGCCTGGCCGCACCTGATCGAGCGCGCCATGCGCGCGGCCAATCCGGGCGAGGAGAACCTGACCTCGGCCGCGGTCACCACCGTGCAGTTGTACGCGATGGCGGTCGGCGCGGCGCTGGCCGGACTGACCGCCAATGCAGCCGGGCTGGGCGCGCCGGGCGGCGTCGCCGGGGCGCAGCAGGCGGCCGCGGTGCTGTTTGCGGCGTTTGCGCTGGCGCCGGCCTTGGCAGCGGGCCTGGCGCGGTCGCGTTGAGGGCGATAGGCGCAATACAGGGAGGATGGGGATGCATGCTGAACTGGACGAGATCCAATACCACCTGCTGGTGGCCGAGTTCGATCAGCTGTGGGCGCGTCCGCCGGCGCGGGACGAAGGACGGCGCCGCGAGCGCATGGATCAGATGATGCGCTTGATCGAGGCGTTCGAGGCCACGCGGCGGATGGCTTCCTCGGCCTGATCGAGCTGCGCTTGCGGCAAGCGCAGCCGCAGGTGCGCCAGCGCGTCGTGGCGGCTCTCGAGCAGCTCGTACTTGTGCTGGGCCAGCCAGTGGCGCAGTTGCGGTTCGGCCGCGTAGACGATGCCGATCTCGATCTCCGCCTGGGCCACGCGTTCGGTGCGCTCGGCGTTCTTCAGCGCGCTGGCCACGGCATCGGTGTAGGCGCGCACCAGGCCGCCCGCGCCCAGCTTGATGCCGCCGTAGTAGCGCACCACCATCGCCAGCACGCCGTCGAGTTCATGGTGGCGCAGCACCTCCAGCATGGGGCGCCCGGCTGTGCCGGAGGGTTCGCCGTCGTCCGACATGCCGGACTGGCCGCCCGCCATCAGCGCCCAGCACACGTGGGTGGCGCCGCGATGGGCCGCGCGCATGCGCTCCACTTCCTGCAGCGCCGCCTCGCGCCCTTCCACCGGCATCACGATGCCGATGAAGCGGCTCTTGCGGATCTCGAGTTCGATCTCGGCGCGCGCGGCGAGGGTGAAGGTGGGCACGGTGCGGCGCTCTTCGGCTTCAGGCCTCGGAGCCCTTGAGCAGGGCCAGTTCCGCGCGCAGTCCCTGGTTTTCCTGGGTGAGCTGCGCGACGCGGCCTTGCAGCGCGGCGATCTCGCGGCGCAGGGTCGCCGAGAGTTCGTTCTCCTGGCCTTCGACCAGCGGGATGGCCTCGCCGGCCGTCTCGCCGTCATCCGCCTTGGGCGCGCGCGGGGTGCGGGTGGCGGCCTTCTGTTCGCGCACCTTCTTGGCGGCCTCGCGCAATTCCTTCTTGCCGCCGGCTACCGCGCTGACCTGGTCCTGGCTGGGCAGCGAGGCGACCGCGGCGGCGGCATTGATCGAGATGGTGCCGGCGCGCACCGCTTCCACCAGCTCCGGCGCCGCGCTCTTGCGGATGCGGTCGATCTGGCCGATGGTGGCGCTGCTGATGCCGGCGGCGCGCGCGATGTCCTGGCGCGTCTTGATCGGGCCGGTGGTGTCGTCGGCGTGCCAGGGCGGGTCGCCCGCGTCGGCGGGGGCGGCGTCCGGCGCGGCTTCGCCCGCTGCATCGGCGGCCGGGGCGTCGTCCGCCCTGGCCGGCTTGGGCACGGCCTTGGTGCGGGCAGCCATGATGTCGCGCTTGCGCAGCGCCAGCATGCCGCGCTGGAAATCGGAGACGCTGCGGCGGCCGAGCTGGTTGTCGATCATCCACAGCAGCACGTCGTCGAGCGACTTGAAACTGTCGTTCTGCACGGTCTGGAAGGGCAGGTCGTACTTGCTGCAGATCTCGTAGCGATTGTGGCCGTCCACCAGCACCTCGCCCCACAGCACCAGCGCGTCGCGGCAGCCTTCAGCCAGCAGGCTGCGCTCCAGCGAGGCGTATTCGTTGGGCGTGAGGGGATCGATGTACTTTTGCAGTTCTTCGTTGATGACGATATTCATGGGGAATTGGGGGGCATCGTTGTCGCTTGGGCCGGGCGCGCATTCTACACCAGTGGGCGGAGCTCCCCGGCCGGCGCCGGGCTTGCAGTAGAATGTCACGCCATCCCGCGCCCATGTTTTCACCCGACCATTATTTCCAGCCCATGCGCTTTTCGTTTCGCCGCACGGCTTTTGCCGTTTTCGCCTCCACCTTCCTGCTGACCGCTTGCGGCACCACCGCCTGGCTGCCGGGCCCTGCCGACGGCAAGCCTGCCGAAACGGTCGCCACCGCGCCGACGCCGGTCGCGCCCAGCCCGAAGAAAGTCCGCATCGGGCTGGCCCTGGGCGGCGGCGCGGCGCGCGGCTTCGCGCATATCGGCGTGATCAAGGCGCTGGAGTCGCAGGGCATCGACGCCGATATCGTGGCCGGCACCAGCGCCGGCAGCCTGGTGGGCGCGATGTACGCCGCCGGCAACGACGGCTTCGCGCTGCAGAAGCTGGCGCTGGCGATGGATGAGGCCACCATCTCGGACTGGTCGGTGCCGTTCTTCGCCAAGGTGGCGGGCGTGCTCAAGGGCGAGGGCGTGCAGAACTACGTGAACCGGACCCTGAACAACCTGCCCATCGAGAAATTCAAGATTCCGTTCGGCGCCGTGGCGACCGACCTCAAGACCGGCCAGCCCATCCTGTTCCAGCGCGGCAATCCGGGCATCGCGGTGCGCGCCTCGTCGGCGGTGCCGGGCGTGTTCCAGTCGGTGAAGATCGGCGAGCACTATTACGTGGACGGCGGCCTGGTGGCGCCGGTGCCGGTGCGCTTCGCGCGGCAGATGGGGGCGGACTTCGTGATTGCGGTCAACATCTCGGCGCAGCCGGAGGCGCAGGCCTCATCCAGTTCGGTGGACGTGCTGCTGCAAACCTTCGCCATCATGGGCCAGACCATCAACCAGTACGAACTCAAGAACGCCGACATCGTGCTGCAGCCGGTGCTGGGCGCGATGAAGGGTAGTGACTTCGCCAGCCGCAACGTGGCGATCCTGGCCGGCGAGCAGGCGGCAATGCTGGCCATGCCGGAGATCAAGCGCAAGCTGAAGGCGATGGCGGGAAATTGATGGGCGCAGGGAGCGCCTTCGAGACGCCGCGTTGCGGCTGCTCAGTCCGAGCGGAAGGCTCTCCATCGGAGATCCGTTTGGATCAACGGACGAAATGAAAAAAGCCGCCTGATGGCGGCTTTTTCAATCGGGCGCAAGCTTACTTGCCTTCTTCCTCATCGGCGGCGATGCGGCGCGCGCCGTTGAAACGCTTCTTCCAGTAGGATTCATCCATGCTCTCGATGCGGACCTGGCCGCCGGAGGAGGGCGAGTGGATGAACTTGCCGTCGCCCAGGTAAATGCCGACGTGGGAGAAACCGCGGCGCAGGGTGTTGTAGAACACCAGGTCGCCCGGTTGCAGGTTGTCCTTGCCGATCTTTTCGCCCACGCGGGAGATCTCCAGCGAGGTGCGGGGCAGCTCGGTGCCCCACGCTTCCTTGAAGACGTAGCGCACCAGGCCGCTGCAATCCAGGCCGGTATCGGGAGTGTTGCCGCCGTAGCGATAGTTGATGCCCAGCATGGCCAGGGCCTGGGTTGCCAGTTCGGACGCGCGGTTGGTGATGTCTTGCAGGCGCGCGATGGCCAGGTTGGTCTTGCTGATGAGCAGCTGGGCTTGCGGGGATGTTGCCTGGGGGGCGGGGAGATCCTGCGCCGCCAGGGAGAGGTCGGCGGAGAAGGCCTGCGCGCTGATCAGGAGTCCGGCCGCGAGCGCACACGCACGAGCGGTGTGTCGTCGGAGTCGGTCAGATCGGCGCTGGGTCATCAAGATCCTCTCGCAAAGTAGGATTGCGGGACTGTAAGCGAATTCTTACTTGCTGTCAAAAGCTAATTCCGGGGTAATTTGTAACAATTACGGGTTTCCCGGGGCAAAATCGGCCCTTTTGATGGCATCTCCCAGTAAGTGTTTTTCCTACAGGGGGCGGAAATTTTTTTCGGCTAAATAATTTACGGAAGGGCGGCGGCGCGGGTCGCTTTAAAAACTCTCACCGACGAGCTGGGTGCCAAATTGGCTTTCTCGCCGTACAATCAGCGTTCAATTTTTTGTGCACACCGGAGCAAGCATGCAAACCAAACCATTCCTGACGCTCGACGACGTGAAGAAGATCGCCGCCGGCGCTGAAGCCGAGGCCAAGGCCAACAAGTGGAACGTGGTGATCGCCATCGTCGACGACGGCGGCCACCTGCTGTGGCTGCAGCGCCTGGACGGCGCCGCCCCGATCTCCTCGCAGATCGCCCCGGGCAAGGCGCGCACCGCCGCCCTCGGTCGTCGCGAAAGCAAGATCTACGAAGACCTGATCAACAACGGCCGCTTCTCGTTCCTGAGCGCGCCCGGCCTGGAAGGCATGCTGGAAGGCGGCGTGCCCATCGTGGTCGACGGTCACGTGGTCGGCGCCATCGGCGTTTCGGGCGTGAAGTCCTCGGAAGACGTGCAGATCGGCAAGGCCGGCATCGCCGCCCTGGGCCTGTAATCTTCCCGCTTCGCCGGCAGGCCGCGCCTGGCCGGCGAATCCCGCTTATTGCGCTCATCGGAGCGCATCTTGCGGCAACTTTCGGCGATCCTGGATTTGCCGGAGGGAGCCTCTTGCGCTATAATTACGCGGTTTAGCCAATTTAATTCCGCCGTAGCGCATACCCACTCTCCACCTCGTTCCTTACAGGCCAGAAGCCAGCTCCCGTACCGAATGAGTCGGGGTGTTTGCGCCGGCCGGTTCGGCGCGCCAAGGATCTTCCGGTCATCCAGCCGCGGCGGTAACATCTCAGGAGTTACCCTTGCTGCCTCTTCTTTCCGGTCCCGCGATCCCGGCCGTCCTCGCGCTAGCAGACGGGTCTGTCTTCCAAGGATTTTCCATCGGCGCCGCAGGCAATACCACTGGCGAAGTGGTGTTCAACACGGCCATGACCGGTTACCAGGAAATCCTGACCGATCCCAGCTACAGCCGCCAGATCGTCACCCTCACTTATCCGCACATCGGCAACACGGGCGTGAACCGTGAAGACGTCGAAGCTTCGCAGATCCACGCCGCCGGCCTGATCATCAAGGACCTGCCGCGCCTGCTGTCGAACTTCCGCAGCCAGCAATCGCTCTCGGATTACCTGAAAGAAAGCAACATCGTCTCCATCGCCGGCATCGATACCCGCAAGCTGACCCGCATCCTGCGCGAGAAGGGCGCCCAGAACGGCGCCATCGTGGCAGGCGAGGCCGACAGCGCGGCCGCCGCCGCCAAGGCGCTGGAGCTGGCGCGCGCCTTCCCCGGCCTGGCGGGCATGGACCTGGCCAAGGTCGTGTCGACCAAGAAGTCCTATAACTGGACCGAAACCGAATGGCGCCTGGGCCGCGGCTACGGCCAGCAGATCACTCCCAAGTTCCACGTGGTGGCGTTCGACTACGGCGTCAAGTTCAACATCCTGCGCATGCTGGCCGAGCGCGGCTGCAAGGTCACCGTGCTGCCGGCGCAAGCCACCGCCGCCGAGGCGCTGGCCCTGAATCCGGACGGCATCTTCCTGTCCAACGGTCCCGGCGACCCGGAACCCTGCGACTACGCGATCGCGGCGTCCAGGGAACTGATCGAGCGCGGCATCCCGACCTTCGGCATCTGCCTGGGTCACCAGATCATGGCGCTGGCGTCCGGCGCCAAGACGCTGAAGATGAAGTTCGGCCACCACGGCGCCAACCACCCGGTGCAGGACCTGGACAGCAAGCAGGTGATGATCACCTCGCAGAACCACGGCTTCGCCGTGGACCAGGCGACCCTGCCGGCCAACTGCCGCGTCACCCACGTCTCGCTGTTCGACGGCTCGCTGCAAGGTTTCGAGCGCACCGACAAGCCTGCTTTCTGCTTCCAGGGTCACCCCGAAGCATCCCCTGGACCGCATGACATCGCCCCCCTGTTCGACAAGTTCGTGGCGATGATGGAGAAGAAACAAAATGCCTAAGCGTACTGACATTAAAAGCATCCTGATCATTGGCGCCGGCCCGATCATCATCGGCCAGGCCTGTGAGTTCGACTACTCCGGCGCACAGGCCTGCAAGGCCCTGCGCGAAGAGGGCTTCAAGGTCATCCTGGTCAACAGCAACCCGGCCACCATCATGACCGACCCGGAGATGGCCGACGCCACCTACATCGAGCCGATCACCTGGCAGGCGGTGGAGCGCATCATCGCCAAGGAAAAGCCGGACGCCATCCTGCCGACCATGGGCGGCCAGACCGCGCTGAACTGCGCGCTGGACCTGCACCGTCACGGCGTGCTGGACAAGTACAAGGTCGAACTGATCGGCGCCACGCCGGAAGCCATCGACAAGGCCGAGGACCGCTCCAAGTTCAAGGACGCCATGACCAAGATCGGTCTGGGTTCGGCCCGCTCGGGCGTGTCGCACACCATGGACGAATCGTGGGCGGTGCAGAAGACGCTCGGCTTCCCGGTCATCATCCGCCCGTCCTTCACCATGGGCGGCACCGGCGGCGGCATCGCCTACAACGCCGAGGAATTCGAAACCATCTGCAAGCGCGGCCTGGAAGCCTCGCCGACCTCCGAACTGCTGATCGAGGAATCGCTGATCGGCTGGAAGGAATACGAGATGGAAGTGGTGCGCGACAAGGCGGACAACTGCATCATCGTGTGCTCGATCGAGAACCTCGACCCGATGGGCGTGCACACCGGCGACTCGATCACCGTCGCGCCGGCGCAGACGCTGACCGACAAGGAATACCAGATCATGCGCAACGCCTCGCTGGCGGTGCTGCGTGAAATCGGCGTCGACACCGGCGGCTCCAACGTGCAGTTCTCGGTGAACCCGAAGGACGGCCGCATGATCGTCATCGAGATGAACCCGCGCGTGTCGCGCTCCTCGGCGCTGGCCTCCAAGGCCACCGGCTTCCCGATCGCCAAGATCGCCGCCAAGCTGGCCGTGGGCTTCACGCTCGACGAGCTGCGCAACGAGATCACCGGGGGCGCCACGCCGGCGTCCTTCGAGCCGTCGATCGACTACGTCGTGACCAAGATCCCGCGTTTCACGTTCGAGAAATTCCCGCAGGCCGACAAGCACCTGACCACCCAGATGAAATCGGTGGGCGAAGTGATGGCCATCGGCCGCACCTTCCAGGAATCCTTCCAGAAAGCCCTGCGCGGCCTGGAAGTCGGCGTGGACGGCATGAACGAGAAGACCACCGACCGCGAGACCATCGAGGAAGAGCTGGGCGAACCCGGACCGGACCGCATCTGGTACGTGGGCGACGCCTTCGCGCAAGGTTTCTCGCTGGAAGAAGTGCACGGCCTGACCCACATCGACCCGTGGTTCCTGTCGCAGATCAAGGAGATCGTCGACATCGAGCTGTGGCTGGAGAAGGATGTCTCCCTGGAGTCGCTGGACAAGGCCACGCTGTTCCAGTTGAAGCAGAAGGGCTTCTCGGATCGTCGCCTGGCCAAGCTGTTGAAGACCACCGACACCGCCGTGCGCGAGCAGCGCAAGAAGCTGGGCGTGCGCCCGGTGTTCAAGCGCGTCGATACCTGCGCCGGCGAGTTCTCGACCGACACCGCCTACATGTATTCGACCTACGACGAAGAGTGCGAGTCCAATCCCACCGACAAGAAGAAGATCATGGTGCTGGGCGGCGGTCCGAACCGCATCGGCCAGGGCATCGAGTTCGACTACTGCTGCGTGCACGCGGCGCTGGCGATGCGCGACGACGGCTATGAAACCATCATGGTCAACTGCAACCCGGAAACCGTCTCGACCGACTACGACACCTCCGACCGCCTGTACTTCGAGCCGGTGACCCTGGAAGACGTGCTGGAAATCGTCGACAAGGAAAAGCCGGTCGGCGTGATCGTCCAGTACGGCGGCCAGACCCCGCTGAAGCTGGCGCTGGACCTGGAAGCCAACGGCGTGCCCATCGTCGGCACCTCGCCGGACATGATCGACGCCGCCGAAGATCGCGAGCGTTTCCAGAAGCTGCTGCAGGACCTGGGCCTGCGCCAGCCGCCCAACCGCACCGCCCGTACCGAAGCCGACGCGCTGCGCCTGGCGCAGGAAATCGGCTACCCGCTGGTGGTTCGCCCCTCCTACGTGCTGGGCGGCCGCGCGATGGAAATCGTGCACGAACAGCGCGACCTGGAACGCTACATGCGCGAAGCGGTGAAGGTCTCGCACGATTCGCCGGTGCTGCTGGACCGCTTCCTGAACGACGCCATCGAAGTGGACGTGGACTGCCTGTCCGACGGCCAGCGCACCTTCATCGGCGGCGTGATGGAACACATCGAACAGGCCGGCGTGCACTCGGGCGACTCGGCCTGCTCGCTGCCGCCGTACTCGCTGTCCAAGGACACCATCGAAGAACTGAAGCGCCAGACCGCCGCCATGGCCCGCGGCCTGAACGTGGTCGGCCTGATGAACGTGCAGTTCGCGATCCAGCAGAACGAAGTCGACGGCAAGACGGTCGACACCGTGTTCGTGCTGGAAGTGAATCCGCGCGCCTCGCGCACCGTGCCCTTCGTTTCCAAGGCCACCGGCCTGCAGCTGGCCAAGATCGCCGCGCGCTGCATGGTCGGCCAGTCGCTGGACAGCCAGGGCATCAAGGGCGAGGTGGTGCCGCCGTACTACAGCGTCAAGGAAGCCGTGTTCCCGTTCGTCAAGTTCCCGGGCGTGGACACCATCCTCGGCCCCGAGATGAAGTCGACCGGCGAAGTCATGGGCGTGGGCAAGACCTTCGGCGAAGCCTTCGTGAAGTCGCAGATGGGCGCCGGCGTCAAGCTGCCGACCTCGGGCAAGGTGTTCCTGTCGGTGAAGAACAACGACAAGCCGCGCGCCGTGCAAGTGGCGCGCGACCTGGTCGCGCTGGGCTTCTCGGTGGTGGCGACCAAGGGCACCGCGGCTGCCATCGGCGCCGCCGGCATCCCGGTGACCACCGTCAACAAGGTGGTCGAGGGCCGTCCGCACATCGTCGACATGGTGAAGAACAACGAGATCGCCCTGGTGGTGAACACCGTTGAGGAAAAGCGCAACGCGATCGCCGACTCCGGCGCGATCCGCACCTCGGCCCTGGCCGCGCGCGTGACCACCTTCACCACCATTGCCGGCGCGGAGGCTGCGGTGGAGGGCATGCGCCATCTGGACAAGCTGGACGTCTACGATTTACAAGGCCTGCATAAAGCTATACACTAAACCCACAACACGTTGGATTGCCGGCTGGAATTGAATGATTGACGCTGGCAAGCGCAGAGGGCATCTGAGCAATCGATGCCCTCTCTGACTTTTAGAGTCGCTAACAAAAGACCGGCGGGCCTGGCCACAGGCCCACATGCCTCCGGCGGTTTTTTGTTAGCGACTCGCGGGACGGCTCCCTGCGGCCACAACATGTTCAATGTTGCAGGGCAGATCCGTCCGGGGGCCGCTAACAAAATCCCGCCGCCGCGCTGGCTTCGCGCCGGGCCGGACGACGGTATTTTGTTAGCGGCTCTGAGTCGGGCGCGCGCGTAGTTGAAGAGCTGACGGAACTTCTGCAGCAGCGTTCCGTTCATCAGTGAAGATTGTTCCCGCAAAGATGACGCCCGGTTGCCCCATGCGCGACGGAGTCCTCCTTTTGCGTTTGCAATCCCGCCGGTGGACCTTGCCTGCGTTTTCCGGACTTCCCTAACCTTGAGCAAGAGACCTATGAGCACAGTTCCCCTTACCAAGCGTGGCGCGGCACTTCTGAAAGAAGAGTTGCAACGTTTGAAATCCAAAGATCGTCCCGAAGTCATCAACGCGATCGCCGAGGCGCGCGCGCAGGGCGACCTGTCGGAAAACGCCGAATACGAATCCGCCAAGGAGCGCCAGTCCTTCATCGAAGGCCGCATCGCCGACCTGGAAGGCAAGCTGGGCGCGGCCCAGATCGTCGACCCGGCCGAACTGAGCGCGGATGGCCGCGTGGTGTTCGCCGCCACCGTGGACCTGGAAAACCTGGACAGCGGCGAGAAGGTGACCTACCAGATCGTCGGCCTGGACGAAGCCGACATCAAGGAGTCGAAAGTCTCCGTGACCTCGCCCATTGCGCGCGCATTGATCGGCAAGAGCGCCGGCGACGTGGTGGCGGTGGAAGCGCCGTCGGGCGTGAAGGAATATGAAATCCTGGAAGTGCGCTACGTCTGACGGGCGCTTGCCCCGCCGCCCCGGGCGGCGGGGATTGACGCGATGCTGCCGTGGGGCGGTATCGCGGAGCTGGAAATGAAAAATGCCCGCATCAGCGGGCATTCTGTTTTTTGGTCCGGCGCGAGCCGGGCCTGTGGGCTTCAGCCCAGCGACTTCTTGGCGCTGCGCTGGCGCGGCTTGGCCTTCTTGACCAGGCCGCCGGCGGTGACGCGCTCGTTGCCCTTGAGCATGACCTTGTTGACCGTCGGGCGCTTGGTGGTGTGGGTCTTGACGATGGTGACCTCGCGCAGGCCGCCCTTGGCGCCGGAGGCGGTCCTCTTGACGTCGTCTTTCTTGGGGCGGTAGATCACCAGCAGTTTGCCGATGTGCTGCACCGGGGCCGCCTTGAGTTCTGCGCAGATGGTCTCGTAGATCGCGATGCGGGCTTCGCGGTCGTCGCCGAATACGCGCACCTTGATCAGGCCGTGGGAGTTGAGGCTCTTGTCGATTTCTTTCAGGACGGATTCGGACAAGCCGCTTTCGCCGACCAGGACGACCGGATTCAAGGCATGGGCCTGGGCGCGCAGTTCGCTGCGCTCGGCGGGAGTAAGTGTCAACATGGGGATGCGATGCGGGACCGCGCGACGGTGGCGCGAAGCTGTCCCTGAAAGAGATAAAACCAGTATTCTACGCGAATGGCTAAGAACAAACTTAACAAAAACTGGCTGCATGACCACATCAACGATCCCTACGTGAAGCTTGCGCAGAAGGAAGGCTATCGTGCGCGTGCGGCATACAAGCTCAAGGAAATCGACGAGGAAGAGCGCCTGATCAAGCCGGGGCAGATCATCGTCGATCTCGGCTGCACCCCGGGCAGCTGGTGCCAGTACGTGCGCAACAAGCTGGCCGGCGCCGAGGGCGGCGGTATCCACGGCACCATCATCGGCCTGGACATCCTGCCGATGGATCCGATCGCCGACGTGCATTACATCCAGGGCGACTTCCGCGAGGACGACTCGCTGCAGCAGTTGCTGGCCTTGCTGGACGGCCGCAAGGTCGACCTGGTGCTGTCGGACATGGCGCCCAACCTGTCCGGCGTAGCCATCGCCGACGCCGCGCGGGTCGAGTACCTTATCGATCTGGCAATCGAGTTCGCCCAGATGCACATGAAACCCAGCGGCGCCTTGCTGGTGAAGTGCTTCAACGGCACCGGCTACAACGAGCTGGTGCACAAATTCCGCGCCGAATTCAAGACGGTGGCCTCGAAGAAGCCCAAGGCCAGCCGCGACAAGTCCTCCGAAATCTTCCTGCTCGGGAAAATCCTGAAGAATCCGGGCTGAAAATTCCTATAGAGTTGAGGTGAATCGGAATCAACGCGCCGTTTAACGCTCAAAATCTCTCGATACGAGGGCGTTTCGCGTCTTGTTTTGCCTGGTTTCAGCCTCATATCAATTTTCAGGAATCGTCAGTATGGCTGAGCCGGATGTCAATCCGGCAAGATCGATGCAGTTTGCCTCCACGCCTGTTTCGCCGCCGGCACCATTTGTTGCCGGTCTGGCAATGCGGAATCTCCTGCCGCACCTCCGCCGCCGCGTTGCTGGCAGACACGGTGGGCGGGTGCGAGTCGGCGCGAGTGGGTGGTTTCCTAGTAAGGGTGTTTGAATCCGGGTAAAATCGGAGCGTACAAAGGCAACGTGGCGCATTGCGCGTCGGAGGAGTTCCAGTGAACAACATGTTTTCCAAGGCTGCCATCTGGGTAGTCATCGCGCTCGTACTGTTTATGGTATTCAAACAGTTCGACAGCCGCAGCACGGCGTCGAGCGCCAAATCGATCGCGTATTCCGACTTCATCACCGAGGTCAAGGCCGGCCACATCAAGGACGCCGTCCTCGAAGGCCCGATGATCGTTGCCACCACGCAGGACGGCAGCAAGGTCAAGACCGCCTCCACCAACCTGGACCGCGGCCTGGTCGGCGACCTGCTCAACAACGGCGTCAAGTTCGACGTCAAGCAACCGGAAGAGCAATCCTTCCTGTCGCAAGTCTTCATCTCGTGGTTCCCGATGCTGCTGCTGATCGGCGTCTGGATCTTCTTCATGCGCCAGATGCAGGGCGGCGGCAAGGGCGGCGCGTTCTCCTTCGGCAAGTCGAAGGCGCGCATGCTCGATGAGAACAGCAATTCGGTGACCTTCGCCGATGTCGCCGGTTGCGACGAGGCCAAGGAAGAAGTGCAGGAGCTGGTCGAGTTCCTGCGCGACCCCACCAAGTTCCAGAAGCTGGGCGGCCGCATCCCCCACGGCGTGCTGATGGTCGGTCCCCCGGGTACCGGCAAGACGCTGCTGGCGCGCGCCATCGCCGGCGAGGCCAAGGTGCCGTTCTTCACCATCTCCGGTTCGGACTTCGTTGAAATGTTCGTCGGCGTGGGCGCGTCCCGCGTGCGCGACATGTTCGAAAACGCCAAGAAGCACGCGCCTTGCATCATCTTCATCGATGAAATCGACGCCGTCGGCCGCCATCGGGGCGCCGGCATGGGCGGCGGCAACGACGAGCGCGAGCAGACCCTGAACCAGATGCTGGTCGAGATGGATGGTTTCGAAGCCAACTCGGGCGTCATCGTGATCGCCGCGACCAACCGTTCCGACGTGCTGGACAAGGCGCTGCTGCGCCCGGGCCGTTTCGACCGCCAGGTGATGGTCGGCCTGCCGGACATCCGCGGCCGCGAGCAGATCCTCTACGTGCACATGCGCAAGGTGCCCATCGCGCCTGACGTCAAGGCCGACATCCTGGCCCGCGGCACCCCCGGCTTCTCCGGCGCCGACCTGGCCAACCTGGTCAACGAGGCAGCCCTGTTCGCCGCGCGCCGCAACAAGCGCCTGGTCGAAATGCAGGACTTCGAAGACGCCAAGGACAAGATCGTCATGGGCCCGGAACGCAAGTCGGCCGTGATGCGCGAGGAAGAGCGCCGCAACACCGCTTACCACGAGTCCGGCCACGCGGTGGTCGCCAAGCTGCTGCCCAAGGCCGATCCGGTGCACAAGGTCACCATCATGCCGCGCGGCTATGCGCTGGGCCTGACCTGGCAACTGCCCGAGCATGATCGTGTGAACATGTACAAGGACAAGATGCTGGAAGAGATCTCCATCCTGTTCGGCGGCCGCATCGCCGAAGAGATCTTCATGCACCAGATGTCCACCGGCGCTTCCAACGACTTCGAGCGCGCCACCAAGCTGGCCCGCGCGATGGTGACCCGCTACGGCATGTCCGAGACCCTGGGCACCATGGTCTACGAGGATTCGGAGCAGGACGCCTACTTCGGCCGCATGTCCGCCAAGACCGTGTCGGAAGCGACGCAGCAGAAGGTCGACGCTGAAATCCGCAGCATCCTGGACGAGCAATACGCGCTGGCGCGCAAGCTGCTCGAAGAGAACAGCGACAAGGTCGATGTCATGGCCAAGGCGCTGCTCGAGTGGGAAACGCTGGATGCCGACCAGGTCAACGACATCATGAACGGCGACGAGCCGCGCCCGCCGCGCAACGGCGTGCCGGTCAAGAAATCGTCCTCGGACAACAATCGTCCGGGCGACGTCACGCCGAACGCCACCGCGCCGGCCTGATCCTCGCGGTCCGCCGATACCGCCGGTACGTACGGCCGATGATCAAAGGGTGAGGAGAAATCCTCGCCCTTTTTTCTGCCTGCGGCATGGCAAAAAAGACAAGACGGCCGTAGCGGGCGCTCACCGGAAATACAAAGACTTCAGCAACATGACCCCAGCATTCCTCAAATGCGGCAGGTTCCGCCTGCCGGTGCAACAAGGCCGTCGCCCCCTGGTGATGGGCATCCTCAACGTCACGCCGGACTCCTTCTCCGACGGCGGCCGCCACCAGTCCCTCGAATTCGCGCTCTCGCACGCCGAACAGATGATCGCCGACGGCGTCGACATCATCGACATCGGCGGCGAGTCGACCCGGCCCGGTATCGAGCCGCTATCGCTGGAGCAGGAGCTGGAGCGCGTGATGCCGGTCATCTACGCGCTGCGCGACTGCGGCAAGCCGCTCTCCATCGACACCTACAAGCCGGCCGTGATGCGCGAGGCCTTGCTGGCCGAGGTCGACATGATCAACGACATCAACGGTTTTCGCGCCGAGGGCGCGATCGAGGCGGTGAAGGACGGGGAGGCGGGCCTGTGCGTGATGCACATGCAGGGCGAGCCGCAGACCATGCAGCAAGAGCCGCACTACGCCGACGTGGTGGCGGAGGTGGAGGATTTCCTGCGCCGCCAGGTGCTGCTGATGAATGCCGCCGGCGTGGCGCGCGAACGCATCTGCATCGATCCCGGTTTTGGCTTTGGCAAGACAGTAGAGCATAATCTGGCTTTGCTGAAGAACACGCGCAGGCTGATCGCCGGTCTCGGCCTGCCGCTGCTGGCCGGCATGTCGCGCAAGTCCATGGTCGGCGCGGTCACCGGCAAGCCGCTGGACAAGCGCGTGGCCGGCAGCATCGGCGCCGCATTGGCCGCCGCGCAGCAAGGCGCGATGATCATCCGCGTGCATGACGTGGCCGAGACCGTCGACGCCCTGAATATGTGGCAAGCGGGGCGGGAAGAGCAGCAATAACAGAAGCAATCACAACAGCAGCTACAGCGAGCGTGCCGGTGCGCCGGCGCGAAGAATTCAATGCAGCCGGCGGCGTCAGCCGCTGCCGGCAGCGCCGCCGCAGCGCGGTGCACAGTTTGGGAAGGGAACAGAAATGGCGGCAAAATATTTTGGCACCGACGGCGTGCGCGGACGTGTGGGCGTGGCGCCCATCACCCCTGACTTCGTCATGCGCCTGGGCTACGCGGCGGGCAAGGTCCTGGCCAAGGCGCGCGACGGCGCGGCGCGTCCCACGGTGCTGATCGGCAAGGACACGCGGATTTCCGGCTACATGCTGGAAGCCGCGCTGGAAGCCGGTTTCGCGGCTGCCGGCGTGGACGTCTGGCTGGCCGGGCCGATACCCACACCCGCGGTGGCCTACCTCACGCGCGCGCTGCGGCTGTCGGCCGGCGTGGTGATCTCTGCCTCGCACAATCCTTTCCACGATAACGGCATCAAGTTCTTTTCCGCGACCGGCAACAAGCTGCCCGACGCGCTGGAAGCCGACATCGAAGCCGCGCTGGAGCAGCCGATGGACTGCGTGCCCTCGGAAAAACTGGGCAAGGCGCGCCGCCTGTCGGATGCCCCGGGGCGTTACATCGAGTTCTGCAAGAGCACCTTCCCCAATGCGCTGGACCTGCGCGGCATGCGCCTGGTGGTCGACTGCGCCCACGGCGCGGCCTACAACATCGCCCCGCACGTGTTCCACGAACTGGGCGCCGAAGTCATCACCATCGGCAACCAGCCGGACGGCTACAACATCAATGAGGATTGCGGCGCCACCGCGCCCAAGACCCTGGCGGCCTCGGTGCGCGAGTATCGCGGCGACCTCGGCATCGCGCTGGATGGCGACGCCGACCGCCTGCTGATGGTCGACGCCTCCGGCCGCATCTACAACGGCGACGAGCTGCTGTACCTGATGGTCAAGGACCGTCTGGCCACCGGCCCGGTCGAGGGCGCGGTCGGCACCCTGATGACCAACATGGCCTTGCAGGTCGCCTTCAAGAAGATGGGCATCGGCTTCGAGCGCGCCAAGGTGGGCGACCGCTACGTGCTGGAAGTGCTGCAGGAGAAGGGCTGGGTACTGGGCGGCGAAGGCTCCGGCCACCTGCTGTGCCTGGACAAGCACACCACCGGCGACGGCATCGTCTCGGCGCTGCAGGTGCTGTCGGCGCTGCGTCGCAGCGGCAAGACGCTGGCGCAGATGACGGCCGACCTGACGCTGTTCCCGCAGGCGCTGATCAACGTGAAGATTCCGCTCGGCTACGACTGGAAGTCCAATGCCGCGCTGCAGGCCGAGAAGGCCGCGGTGGAAGAGAGCCTGGGCGAGCGCGGCCGCGTGTTGCTGCGTCCCTCCGGCACCGAGCCGCTGATCCGCGTGATGGTGGAGGCCGAGGACGCCGACCTGGCGCGCAGCATGGCCCAGCGCATCGCCGACAAGGTGCTGTAAGCAAGCGCCGCAAGCGGCGGCGCCGGAGCGCGTCGCCATATCGTCGTCATGTAGTGACAGCCGTTTTCAGACAGAAGGACAATGTCAAAAGAGTTGCCCCATATCCTCATGGTCGAGGATGAGCCCAGCATTGCCGAACTCCTGCGTTTCACGATGCAGGGGGCCGGCTTTGCGACCACCATCGCCACCGACGTCGGCCAGGCCCGCAAGCTGATCGCCGAGGCCTTGCCGCATGCCGTGCTGCTGGACTGGATGCTGCCCGACAGCTCGGGCCTGGCGTTGCTCTCCGAACTGCGCCGCGACCAGCGCACCGCGGCGCTGCCGGTAATCATGCTGACGGCCAAGGGCATGGAAGAGGACAAGGTCAAGGGCTTGAACGAAGGCGCCGACGACTATGTCACCAAGCCGTTCTCACCCAAGGAACTGGTGGCCCGGGTGCAGGCGCTGCTGCGCCGCAAGGCGCCGGAGATCGGCAGCCAGGCGCTGAAGTACGGCATCATCAGCATCGACGTCGAGCGGCGCCAGGTCTCTCTGGGGGATCGCCCGGTGCTGCTGGACCAGGCCGAGTTCAAGCTGTTGCGTTATCTGGTGGCGCATCCCGACCGCATCTTCTCGCGCGCCCAGTTGCTCGACAAGGTGTGGGGCGACCATACCTTCATCGAGGAACGTACGGTGGATGTGCATATCATGCGCCTGCGCAAGTCGTTGGGCGAATTGTCGCACTACGTGCAGACCGTGCGCGGCGTGGGCTACAAGCTGAGCGCCGAAGGGCAGGACTAGGCGCGGGTGCATTGCCCCCCATGAAAAAAGCGATCCGCCGGATCGCTTTTTTTGTTTTCGCGTGCGTCGCCGATCTTCAGTCCAGCGGCACGCTGCGATAACGATTGACCTCCGACGGCGAGACGAAGCCCGCATGGTTGTCCCAGCTGTTGCGGATGTAGGAGACCACTGCCGCCACTTCCTGGTCCGACAGGCGCGGCCCGAACGGCGGCATGCCGAAGGGATAAGGGTTGCCTGCCGTGGAAGGCGGATAGCCGCCGTTGAGCACGATGCGGATCGCGTTTACGGCCGAGGCGCCGGCCACCGCGCGGTTGCCGTTGAGCGGCGGATAGTCCGGCACGCTGCCCTGGCCGCGCGCGCTGTGGCAATCCACGCACAGGTCGCCATATAGCTGCTTGCCCAGTTTCATGATGCGCTCGGCCTCGGCCGGCGCCGGCTGCTGCGCCGTGGCGCGCGGCATGGCGTCGGCCGGCGGCAGCGATTTCAGGTAGGTCGCCATGGCCGCGATGTCCGGCTCATCCAGGTGCTGCAGGCTGCGCCCGACGACCTCGGCCATCGGCCCGAACACCGCGCCGCGCGGCGATACGCCGGTCTTGAGCAAGGCCTCGAGGTGCGCATCCTCCCAGTCGCCCAGCCCGTTGGCGCGGTCGCCGTTGAGCGGCGGCGCATACCAGTCGAGCCCGGGGATCATGCCGCCCGCCAGCTGCAGCGGCGACACGCTGGCGCCCAGGCCGTTGCGCGCGCTGTGGCAGGCTGCGCAGTGCCCCAGCCCTTGGGTCAGGTAGGCGCCGCGATTCCATTGCGCGCTCTGCCTGGCGTCCGGCCGGTATTGCCCCGGTTCGAAGAACAGCGCGCGCCAGCCGGCCAGCAGGAAGCGTTGGTTGTAGGGGAAACGCAGCGCGTGTTCCTGGTCGGGCCGTCCCACGGCCGGGATGCTCTGCAGGTAGGCGAACAGCGCGTCGGTGTCGTCGCGGGTCAGCTTGGTGTAGCTGGTGAAGGGAAAGGCGGGATAGAGGAAGCTGCCGTCCCGGGAGCGTCCGTGGTGCAGCGCGCGCCAGAAGTCGTCCGCGCTCCATTTGCCGATGCCGGTCTCCTTGTCCGGCGTGATGTTGGACGAGTAGAGCGTGCCGAAACCGGTGGCGATCGGACGGCCGCCTGCGTAGGCGGCGCCGCCGCGCATGGTGTGGCAGGCCATGCAGTTGCCGGCGCGCGCCAGGTATTGGCCGCGCGCGATTTGCTGCGCCGGATCAGCAACCGGCGAGGCCACACCGGGATCTTCGCTGCGAAGCGTCTGCCACGCCAGCACCGCGGCGGCAATGAGGATGACGAGAGCGGCCAGGGAGGCGGCCGTGGCCAGCAACGCCTTTTTCATCGGACTGCTCCGGCGGCTTGCGTCATGCTGCCGCAACTCAGCGGCAGGGGCGCCGGCAGCGATGCCGCCGGCGCCGGGTTGGCCGGCGCCGGTTGCGCCGACAGCCAACTGCTGGCGGCGTTGATGTCTTCGGGTGTGAGTTCGTGCGCGATGGCGGCCATGCAATCGGGCGCGCGGGCGCGGCGCATGCCGTTGCGCCAGGCGCCCAGCTGGGCATTGATGTAGTCGCGCGGCAGGCCGAGCAGGCCGGGGATGGCAGGCTGCACGCCGGTCAGCGCGGCGCCGTGGCAGGCGGCGCACGCCGGGATGCGGCGTGCGCCGATGCCCTCGGTGACCAGCAGGCGGCCGCGTTCGAGCGTGGCCGCCGTCGCGCCGGTCGGCGCCGGCGGCGGGTAGGGCGGATGTTCGTTGGCGAAGAAGGCTGCGATCTGGCGCAGGTAGTCGTCCGAGAGATTGGCCAGCAGGTAGGTCATCGTCGGATACTGGCGCCGCCCGTCGCGAAAATTCTGCAACTGGTTGAACAGATAGGTTTCCGGTTTGCCGGCGATGCGCGGGTAGTAGCCGTCGGCGGTGGCGCGGCCTTCCTTGCCGTGGCAGGCGGTGCAGGCGGCGACGCGCTCGGCCATGCCGGGCAGCGCGGCCGGCGCC
Source organism: Herbaspirillum sp. WKF16 (assembly GCF_028993615.1). Lineage (NCBI taxonomy): Bacteria > Pseudomonadati > Pseudomonadota > Betaproteobacteria > Burkholderiales > Oxalobacteraceae > Herbaspirillum > Herbaspirillum sp. WKF16. The sequence continues at coordinate 1,295,676 of NZ_CP118632.1, forward strand.
GCCTGCTGCGCCGGGGCCGCGCCGCACGCGATCCAGCATGACGCGGCCAGGCAGGCTCTGCGGAGCAGGCGGGTCCAGCGCGACGGGATGGCGTATGACCTCAAGCGGGTCTTCCTTTCTCGGGATCTCCGGAGCCGCCGCGAAGGCCGGCGGTGGCCTTATTGTAGTGGAAGCCGCCGCGCCGCCGCTCCCTACATGGCCCATACATGCGTGTGCATACAACATGCCGCGAGGCGCTGCGCCGCGCGGCTTTGCAAGCCTCGGCGCAGCGGATACAATAGCGCCCTTGCCGCCCCCGTAGCTCAGTGGATAGAGCGATCCCCTCCTAAGGGATAGGTCACACGTTCGATCCGTGTCGGGGGCGCCAGCATAAAAAAAAGCGCAGAAGATGTCTTCTGCGCTTTTTTGCTTTCAGGCCGGTTCAATGGCCCTGGTAGGTGTTCTCCTGGAAGCGTTTGCCGGCCTCGCCGGGCGCGCGCGACGCCGGTGCGGCCGGCTGCTGCGTGCCCGGCGCGTTGGGCATGGGTTGGCCGCCCGAGGGGGATGCCGGGGCCTGGTTGGGCGTCCAGCCGAAGAAGTTGGAAATGGCGTCGACCACCGTCACGCCGACGTTGGTCACCAGGCCGTTCTCGGGCGTGAAGTTGTCGTAGTACGGTTCGCCGTCGATGAAGCGGATGCCGTCCGGCGCCGGCTGGTCGAACTGCGGCACGCCCTTCAATGCCTTGGCCATGTAGTCGACCCAGATCGGCAGCGCCAGCTGCGCGCCGAATTCCATGCCGCCCAGGCTCTTGGGCTGGTCGTAACCCATCCACACCACGGTGGCCAGCGTGCGCTGGTAGCCGGCGAACCAGCCGTCGAAGGCTTCGTTGGTGGTGCCGGTCTTGCCGGCCAGGTCGGTGCGGCCGATGCTGTTGCTGCGCGCGCCGGTGCCGCGCTGCGCCACCGACTTGAGCAGGTTGGTCATCATGTAGCTGTTGCGCTCGGCCATCACGCGCGGGGCGCCGTTGCCGACGATCAGCGGATCGGCCTTGGACAGCTCCTTGCCGCGCGCGTCGGTGATGCGCGCGATCAGGTAGGGCTGGATCTTGTAGCCGCCGTTGGCGAACACCGAGTAGGCCGCCGACAACTGCAGCGGATTGGTCTGTCCCGCGCCCAGCGCCATGGGCAGGTAGGGCGGCACCTTGTCCGGGTCGAAGCCGTAGGTGGCGGTGATGAAGTCCTTGGCGTAGGCCACGCCGATGTTGTCCAGCGTGCGGATGGCCACCAGGTTGACCGATTTCTGCAGCGCCGTGCGCACGCTCATCGGGCCGGCCGGGGTCTCGTCATCCTTGGGTTCCCAGTTCGGCTGGCCGGGGCCGGCGGGGTAGGAGACCGGCGCGTCGTTGACGATGGAGGCCGGGGCGAAGCCCTTCTCCAGCGCCGCCGAATAGATGAAGGGCTTGAAGGTCGAGCCCGGCTGGCGCCAGGCCTGGGTCACGTGGTTGAAGTTGTTCTGGGTGAAATCGAAGCCGCCCACCAGCGCGCGAATCGAGCCGTCCTGCGGCACCACCGACACCAGCGCCGCTTCCACCTGCGGCAGCTGCACGATCTGCCAGTTCTGCTTGGCGTCCTGCATCACGCGGATCAGCGCGCCGGGCTGGATGCGCACTTCCTTCTTGGCCTTCTCCGACAACGCATTGGCGACGAAGCGCAGCGCCTCGCCCTTGATGCTGATCTTGTCGCCCGAGCGCAGCACCGCGTCCACCTGCTTGGGGCCGGCGGCCACCACCACGGCGGCCAGGATGTCGTCGTTGTCGGGATGGTCATCCATCACGTCGTCGATGGCGGCGGCGCGGTCTTCGGCGCCGGCCGGCAGTTCGATCGTCTCTTCCGGGCCGCGGTAGCCGTGGCGGCGATCGTAGTCCATCACGCCCTTGCGCACGGCCAGGTAGGCGGCCTGCTGGCCGGCGGCATTGATCGTGGTGTAGACGTTGAAGCCCTGGGTGTAGGTGTCTTCCTTGTATTGCGCGTACACCATCTGGCGCACCATCTCGTTCACGTACTCGGCGTGCACCGTGTACTGGCTGCCGGGCGCGCGCACCTTGAGCTCTTCCTTGGCGGCCTTGTCGTACTGGGCCTGGGTGATGAAGCCGACGTCCAGCATGCGCTGCAGGATGTACTGCTGGCGGATGTGGGCGCGCTTGGGATTGACGATGGGGTTGTAGGCCGACGGCGCCTTGGGCAGGCCCGCCAGCATCGCGGCCTCGGCCAGCGAGACGTCCTTCAGATCCTTGCCGAAGTAGGTGCGCGCGGCGGCGGCGAAGCCGAAGGCGCGCTGGCCCAGGTAGATCTGGTTCATGTAGACCTCCAGGATCTGGTCCTTGGTCAGCGCGGTCTCGATCTTGTTGGCCAGCAGCACTTCATACAGCTTGCGCGAGAAGGTCTTCTCCTTGGTCAGGAACACGTTGCGCGCCACCTGCATGGTGATGGTGGAAGCGCCCTGCGAGGCGCTGCCGCGCAGCACGTCGGCCGCCAGCGCGCGGGCGATGCCGATCCAGTCGATGCCGCCGTGCTGGTAGAAACGGTAGTCCTCGATGGCCAGCACGGCGTTCTTCACGTCGGCGGGGATGTCGTCGAGCTTCACCAGGCTGCGCTTTTCCTCGCCGAATTCGCCCAGCAGCACCTTGTCCTCGGACCAGATGCGCAGCGGCACCTTGGGCCGGTAATCGGTGATCAGGTCCAGCGAGGGCAGGCGCGGGTTGATGAAGATCAGCGCGTAGACCACCAGCAGCGCGCCGGCGATGGCCATGCCGACGATCGATAATCCGATGAACTTGGCAATATTGGGATTCAGGAAGCCGCGTTGGCGGCGCAGCGGGGCCGGGGATTTGGACAGGTGCATGGAGTGAGCGGGAATCGGAATGCGCTATCTTACCGCATCGGGCCGCCGGGCCCCGCACGGGCGGGCGCGGGCAAAGCTTAACAGGATGTAAAAGATGTTTCGCCGCGCACGCCGCGCGGCGATTTCGATGCCTGGAAGCAAACAATCGGGGGCGGCGTTGCCGCCGTCGTCGGGTTTGCGGGCATTTCCCCGCGCCAGCCGGTACAATGCCGCTCTTTACGCGGTTTTTACGCGCCTTTTCAAGCACCTGTCGCGCGGTTTCGGCCGGCGCGCATCACGCACAGCACGCAAGCAATCCTATGGCAGTCATTTCCCTTACCGACGCGCAACTGGCCTTCGGCCACGTGGCGCTCCTCGATCACGCCGAATTCTCGCTGGAGACCGGCGAACGCATCGGCCTGATCGGCCGCAACGGCACCGGCAAGTCCTCGCTGCTGAAGATCATCGCCGGCCGCTCCAAGCTGGATGACGGCCTGCTGGTGATGCAGCAGGGCCTGAAGATCGCCTATGTCGACCAGGAGCCGCATTTCCCGGAAGAGATGAGCGTGTTCGACGCCGTGGCCTCCGGCCTGGGCGAACTGCCGGCGCTGCTGGCCGAGTATGAGGCCATCACCGGCCAGTTCGGCGGCGACAACGACGACGCCTTGCTGGAGCGCATGCACCAGATCCAGACGGTGCTGGATGCGGCCGACGCCTGGTCCATCGGCAACAAGGTCGAGACTACGCTGGACAAGCTGAACCTGAACCGCGACGCCCGCATCGGCGAGCTCTCCGGTGGCATGAAGAAGCGCGTGGCGCTGGCCTGCGGGCTGGTCGGCAATCCCGACGTGCTGCTGCTGGACGAACCCACCAACCACCTCGACTTCGGCTCCATCCTGTGGCTGGAAGGGCTGCTGCGCGACTTCAAGGGCAGCATCCTGTTCATCACCCACGACCGCTCCTTCCTCGATAACGTCTCGACCCGCATCATCGAGCTGGACCGCGGCAAGATCCTGTCCTTCCCGGGCAATTTCAGCACCTACCAGGCGCGCAAGGCCGAGCTGCTGGCCAATGAGGAAGTGGAGAACGCCAAGTTCGACAAATTCCTGGCGCAGGAAGAGGTCTGGATCCGCAAGGGCGTGCAGGCCCGCCGCACCCGCGACGAAGGCCGCGTGCGCCGCCTGGAAGCGCTGCGCGCGCAGCGCGGCGAACGCCGCGACCGCCAGGGCCAGGTCAAGCTCGAAGTGGGCACCGGCGAGCGCTCCGGCAAGATCGTGGCGGAGCTGGAAAACGTCGGCAAGGCCTACGGCGCCAAGACCATCGTGCGCGACTTCAGCTCTATCCTGATGCGCGGCGACAAGGTCGGCCTGATCGGCCAGAACGGCGCCGGCAAGACCACGCTTCTCAAGCTCATCCTCGGCGAAGAGGCGCCCGACAGCGGCACCGTCAAGCAGGGCACCAAGATGCAGATCGCCTACTTCGACCAGATGCGCGCCCAACTGAACGAAGAAACCAGCCTGGCCGACACCATCGCGCCGGGCAGCGACTGGGTCGAGATCAACGGCCAGCGCAAGCACGTGATGACCTACTTGTCCGACTTCCTGTTCGCGCCGGAGCGCGCCCGCTCGCCGGTGCGCACGTTGTCGGGCGGCGAACGCAACCGCCTGCTGCTGGCGCGCCTGTTCGCCAAGCCGGCCAACGTGCTGGTGCTGGACGAGCCGACCAACGACCTCGACATCGACACCCTGGAACTGCTGGAAGAGCTGCTGGAAGAATATGACGGCACCGTGTTCCTGGTCAGCCACGACCGCATGTTCCTGGACAACGTGGTGACCCAGGTGATCGCAGCCGAGGGCGGCGGCGAGTGGCGCGAATACGTGGGCGGTTATACCGACTGGGAGCGCCAGCGCCCGGCTGCGAACGCTGCCGCCAAGGCGCCAGTGAAAAGCGACAAGAGCGAGGTGAAGGCCGAATCGACGATGGCCGCGCCGGCCGCGGCGCCCCAGGCGCCGAAGAAAAAGCTCAGCTACAAGGAACAGCGCGAGCTGGAAGAGCTGCCCAAGCGTATCGCCGAACTTGAGGCCGAGCAGAAGATCATTTCGGAAAAGCTTGCCGATCCCGACATCTACAAGAGCAACGCGGATGACGTGGTGAAGCTGAACCAGCGCTTCGCCGAGATCGACGAAGAGTTGCTGGCCAGCCTGGAGCGTTGGGAAGAGATCGACGGCCGCAAGTAGGTCCGCGCCGTGTCAGCAACAAGCCCGCCATCGCCGCGTTACGGAGATGGCGGGCTTTTGTTTTGAAGGACTGCCGCTCAGTTGGGTTTGCGCAGCGCTTCGCGCAGATCGGGCAGCATCTCGCGCAGGCTCTGCGCGTCGTCGGCGTAGGGGCGCAGGGCCAGGTAGGCCTCCAGGTCTTCCAGTGCGGCCTGGGCCACGCCCAGGTTGGCGTGCGCCAGCCCGCGGTCGCGCCGCTCGGTGATTTCTTCCGGCAGCAGGATCACCAGCCGTTCCTGCACATCCAGCACCTGCTGCCAGCGCTGGCTCTCCATGAAGATCGCCTTGAGGTTGCGCAGCATGCGCGCCAGGATCTCGCGCGGGTGCGCCGCGCGCAGGTAGGCGGCCAGCGGCAGTTCGTCGTCGAACTCCAGTTCCTGCTCCTGCTGGCGTTCGAGGTAGGGTTCAAGCCGCTCCTCGAGCTCTTCGCGCGACAGGCTCGAGCCGTTCATCGGATCGAGCACGATCTCGCCCGACTGCACCGACAGTTTCATCAGGAAGTGGCCGGGGAAGGAGACGCCTTTCATGTCCAGCCCCACCTGCTGGGCCAGTTCGATGTAGACCACCGCCAGCGAAATGGGAATGCCGCGCCGCGTGGCGATGACGCGGTGGATGTAGCTGTTGTCGGGATCGTAGTAGTTGTTGATGTTGCCGGCGAAGGCCATTTCCTGGAAGAAGAAATGGTTCAGCATGCGCAGCTTCTGGATCTGCGATGCGTCCGAGGGCAGGCGATGTTTCAGCTTGGCCGCCAGCATGTCGAGCTCGACTTCCTGCTCGGCAAAGTCCATCTCGGGGTAGAAGTCCTGTCCCAGCGTCAAGGCGGATTCGAACAGGGGAATCGAATCGTCCTGGCGCACCAGCGAAGCGAAATATTCGAGGGAGGTGAGCGTCATGCCGTCCATCCTATCAAAATATTTTGTCGGGCGTCAGGTTCGTCGCGCATGAAAATGCCGCGCAAGAAAATCCTGTTGTTTCTCCCGGGCAGCTCTGGTCGGCAAGGCGGCCCGGGTTTATGCTCTTGCGCTTGCGTTATTTTTCAGCGGCGCGCGATGCGCTTGAATTCGCGCAGCCGGAATCCCATCGCGAACAGCGGGCCGAAATAGGCGAGCCCGCACACCACCATCACCAGCCCAAGCGCGCCGATGCGCAGCAGCGGATGCGCGCGCAATGCGATCCAGTCGAAGTGCCCCGAGATCCACAGCGCCGCGCCGGCCAGCACCAGCAGCGCGCCGGCCAGGCGCACCAGGAAGATGCCCCAGCCCGGACGCGGCACGTAGATCCGGCGGCGCCGCAGTCCCCAGTACAGGAAGCCGGCGTTGAGGCAGGCCCCCAGGCCGATCGACAGCGCCAGGCCGGCGTGCGCGAACATCGGCACGAAGATGCTGTTCATCAGCTGCGTGGCGATGAGCACGCCGACGGCGATGATCACGGGCGTACGGATGTCCTGCTTGGCATAAAAGCCGGGCGCCAGGATCTTCACCATGATCAGGCCGATCAGGCCGACGCCGTAGGCCACCAGCGCATGGCCGGTCATGGTCACCGAGAGGTTGTCGAATTTGCCATAGTGGAAAAGCGTGGCTGTCAGCGGCTCGGACAGCGTGGCCAGGCCGACCGCGGCCGGCATGGCCAGCATGAAGGTCAGGCGCAGGCCCCAGTCGAGCAGGGCGGAGTATTCTTCCCCGTCCTTGGCCGCGTGCGCATTGGCCAGGCTGGGCAAGAGGATGGTGCCCAGCGCCACGCCCAGCAGCGCGGTAGGGAATTCCATCAGGCGATCGGCATAGGACAGCCAGGACACGCTGCCGTGCTCCAGGCGCGAGGCGATGTTGGTGTTGATCATCAGGCTGATCTGCGCGGCCGAGACGGCGAACACGGCCGGCCCCATCTTCTGCAGCACGCGCTTCACGCCGGCGTCGCGCAGGCCCGGCATCGGGTTCCAGTACAGGCGCGGCAGCATGCCTATCTTCACCAGCGCCGGCACCTGGATCGCCACCTGCAGGATGCCGCCCACCAGCACGGCGAAGGCCATGGCGTAGATCGGTTGCTCCATGAACGGCGCCACGAACAGCGAGGCCACGATGAAGGCAAGGTTCAGCAGCACCGAGGTGAAGGCCGGGATCTTGAATTCCTTCCACGTGTTCAGGATCCCGCCGGCCAGCGCCACGAAGGCCATGAAGCCGATATAGGGGAACATGATGCGGGTCATCACCACCGAGGCGTGGAAGGCATCCTGGTTGTACTGGAGGCCGGTGGCGATGAAGTAGACCACGAAGGGCGTGGCGACGATGCCGGCCACGCAGGTGACCAGCATCACCCACATCAGCACGCTGGCGACGTGGTCGACCAGGTGCTTGGTCTCGTCGGCGCCGCGCTGGTTCTTGTATTCGGCCAGGATGGGGACGAAGGCCTGGGAGAAGGCGCCTTCGGCGAACAGGCGGCGCAGCAGGTTGGGAATGCGGAAGGCGATGTTGAAGGCGTCGGTGTAGGCCGAGGCGCCGAAAGCGCGGGCAAACAGGATTTCCCTGACCAGTCCGGTGATGCGCGAGAGCATCGTCATGCCGGAGATGGCGGCGAGCGTTTTATGCAAGTTCATGGTGCGGCATTATAGCGGCGCGGCCATGCGCGGCGGCGCCGATTGCGGGTGATTCGGAACGGGCGCGCCGATGAGCCGGCGGCCGAGGGACGCGGCGTAGAGTGCCCACGGTTTGAATCGGTTCGATGCCTTGTTGATATTTCTTCCCGGTAATGCGACGGCCGGTATGGCATGCATTGCCGCCCGTTTTTGGCCGGATAGCAACGGATGAGGCGCAAATGGCGGCCGTTCAGGCGGGGTATTTGCCCTGTTCGGGAAAACTGGTTATAATCCAACGCTTTACAGAATTTGGCATCGCGAGTCCTCGGGTTTGCGGCGCACACGACTCTCGATTTAGGATAATTTCATGGCAAATACCGCACAGGCACGTAAGCGTGCACGTCAAGCAGTTAAGCAAAACGCGCACAACTCGAGCCAGCGTTCGACCCTGCGTACCGCAATCAAGGCTGTTCGCAAGGCAATTGCCGGTGGCGACAAGGCTGCCGCCGCAACCGTGTTCCAGGCTTCGGTGTCGACCATCGACAGCATCGCCGACAAGAAGATCATTCACAAGAACAAGGCTGCTCGCCACAAGAGCCGCCTGGCTGCTGCCCTGAAGGCCCTGGCTGCTTAATTCGCCGGTCTTGGGCTGAGGCGCATGCCTCGGCTGCAGTGCCCGCAGTACCAAAAACCCGCCTGTCTCCCAGGCGGGTTTTTGTATTTCCGATTCTCGCCGCGTCGGCTTCTCGTGCCGGCGCCGGCGCGTGACCGGCGCGACGCATCCCTGATCCTTATCGGGGCAAGCCGTCGATCTTGGTTCCGGGCTTGATGTTCTTCTGCTTGAACCAACCCTTGTTCATCTCCAGCGCGTAGGTCGCGCCGCGCCTGGCGCAGTGCGAGTCCAGCGTCTGTTCCTTCATTTCCTCGATGTTGAGGATCACGCCGTTTTCATCCATGAAGGCCACCGACAGCGGGATCAGCGTGTTCTTCATCCACATGCACACGCCGGCCGGCGCGCCGAACAGGAACACCATGCCTTCGTTCTCGCCCATTTTTTCCCGGAACATCAGGCCTTGTTCGCGCTCGGCCTCGGTCTTGGCGACTTCCGCCTTGATCAGGTGGATGCCGATGTTGAGCTGGGTCGTGGGGAAGCGCGCGACCTGAGGCGTTTGCGCATGGGCGCCGGCGGCGCAGGCGGTGGCGAGCAGGACTGCGGCGGTGAGGGGCAGGAGGCGGGAAAGATTCGTTTGGCGCATGATCGATGTTTGTTCTTGGTCAATCCGGAAGGCGGGACAGCAGGATTATAGCGATGCTGCGCATCGGCGTCGGTCGGCGCTTGCGGCCGCTGCGCGGGAAAAGGCGTCGGAAATGAAAAAAGGCAGGACTAGCCTGCCTTTTTCGAATTGCGCGGACGCTAATTACTTAGCTTCAGCTGCCTTCTTTGCCTTCTTGGCCTTCTTTGCCTTCTTGGCCTTCTTTGCCTTCGGAGCAGCGGCTTCAGCCTTCGGCGCTTCCGGAGCGGCCGGAGCTTGTGCGAAAGCGGCAGTTGCGAACAGAGCGGCAACCAGAGCGGCGATCAGTTTTTTCATTTTGCGTCCTTCAATTCAACATGTTAGGGATGTGAGGCAAACGATGATTCGTGCGAATCACTGACAATAACGGCAGCGCGCGACAGAGGTTGACAGGCTTCTTCATCTTTTTTGTGAGTTTCCGCATGGGCGGTTACGCGCATAATTTCCATGTGGAAATTCATCGTTCGTCCACGTTCATTTTTCAAGCTCCAGCGGATCCACTTCCCGCCATTCCCCTGGCAGCACCGGATGAGTGGCCAGCGAGAAGGGGCCGATGGCGATGCGGATCAGGCGCAGCGTCGGCAGGCCGACCGCCGCCGTCATCCGGCGCACCTGGCGATTCTTGCCTTCGCTGATGGTGAGGGCCAGCCAGGCGGTGGGCTGGTTCTTGCGTTCGCGTATCGGCGGATTGCGCGGCCACAGCCAGCCGGGCTCCCGGATCAGCCTGGCCTCGCTCTCCCGGGTGACGAAGTCGCCCAGGTCGAGCGGCTTGCGCAGCCGTTCCAGCGCTTCCTCGGACGCCTCTCCTTCCACCTGGGCCAGATAGGTCTTGGGCTGCTTGCGGCGCGGATGGCTGATGTCGTGCTGCAGTTTGCCGTCGTCGGTCAGCAGTAGCAGGCCCTCGCTGTCGGCATCCAGGCGGCCGGCAGGATAAACATTGGGAATATCGATGTAATCGGAAAGGGTTTCTCGCTCGGGGTGGGAGGAGAATTGGCTCATTACCTGGAAAGGTTTGTTGAATAAAATCAGGGGCATGCGCTAGTGTCGCAAAAACGTGGCCTTGCGTAAAATCCTCGTGCATAATTGAATGGCAAAGTCATGTGTCTTATATAAGACTGTAGTCGAGCCATCCCCATATTCGGGTTTTCCTCGTATTCGTCCGACTTCCTTTCGCGAAATCTCTTAAAATTCCCCGCTTGTCAGCAATATTGCCTCAACCGCCGGAGACCACGATGTCGTACCAACATATCCAAGTGCCAGCCGAAGGCCGGAAGATCACCGCCAACGCCGATCGCACCCTGACCGTCCCGAACAACCCGATCATTCCCTACATCGAAGGGGACGGCATCGGCGTGGATGTCACGCCGGTGATGCTCAAGGTGGTCGATGCCGCGGTGGAGAAGGCCTACGGCGGCGCGCGCAAGATCCACTGGATGGAAATCTTCGCCGGCGAGAAGGCCACCAGGATCTACGGCCCCGATGTGTGGATGCCGGAAGAGACGCTGGAGGTGGTGAAGGATTACCTGGTGTCGATCAAGGGCCCGCTGACCACGCCGGTGGGCGGCGGCATTCGCTCGCTCAACGTCACGCTGCGCCAGCACCTCGACCTCTACGTCTGCCTGCGCCCGGTGCGCTATTTCAAGGGCGTGCCTTCGCCCTTGCGCGAGCCTGAGAAGACCGACATGGTGGTGTTCCGGGAGAACTCCGAAGACATCTATGCCGGCATCGAATGGCAGGCCGGTTCGCCCGAAGTGGGCAAGGTCATCGATTTCCTGACGAAGGAAATGGGCGTCAAGAAGCTGCGCTTCCCCGAGACCTCGGCGCTGGGCATCAAGCCGGTCTCGCGCGAAGGCACCGAACGCCTGGTGCGCCAGGCGCTCCAGTACGCAATCGACCATGACAAGCCGTCGGTGACGCTGGTCCACAAGGGCAACATCATGAAGTTCACCGAAGGCGCGTTCCGCGATTGGGGCTATGCCCTGGCCGCACGCGAATTCGGCGCGCAACTGATCGACGACGGCCCGTGGATGCGCCTGAAGAATCCCAAGACCGGCCGCGACATCATCATCAAGGACGCCATCACCGATGCCTTCTTCCTGCAGGTGCTGATGCGCCCGGTGGAATACAGCGTGATCGCCACCTTGAACCTGAACGGCGACTACATCTCCGATGCCGTGGCGGCCCAGGTGGGCGGCATCGGCATCGCGCCGGGCGCCAACATGTCCGATTCGGTGGCGATGTTCGAAGCCACGCACGGCACCGCGCCCAAGTACGCCGGCAAGGATTACGTCAACCCCGGCTCCATCATCCTGTCGGCAGAGATGATGCTGCGCCACATGGGCTGGATCGAGGCGGCGGACCTGATCATCGGCGCGATGCAGAAGTCGGTGTCCTCCAAGCGCGTGACCTATGACTTCGCGCGCTTGCTGGAAGGGGCGACCCAGGTTTCCTGCTCGGGATTCGGGGACGTGATGATCGAGAACATGTGAGCCCGGCTCGGCCAGCCTGAAATCGATGTAGAGGAACCGGGCGATTGCCCGGTTTTTTTATGCCTTCCGGGCCGGCAAAAGGCGTGGGGGATGCGAAAAGGCAGGCGTAAAAAAACCTCGCCGTAGCGAGGTTCTTCGCAAAAGACTGAAAATCAACCTTCTTTGATGTTCGAAGCTTGCTTGCCCTTGGGGCCTTGCGTGACGTCAAACTGGACTTTTTGACCTTCTTTCAGGGTCTTGAAGCCGTTCATCTGGATTGCCGAGAAATGTGCGAACAGATCTTCGCCGCCGTCATCCGGAGTGATGAAACCAAAGCCTTTGGAATCGTTGAACCACTTGACAGTACCTGTTGCCATAAAAACATTCTTTCAAATTTAAACTATCACACGAGCCGTTAAAGCAAGAAGCATCGCGCGTCACGCAGCCCCCCTTAAACAGTGCCCCCTTTACATCTCTTTCACGTTGAGCATTAGTAATTGCTAATCAACGAATTTCTATTGTTCTCGGTAGAAATAAAAAAGTCAAGAAGTTTTCAGGGGAAAGATTGCCCCCTTCTTCATGCGATCGATGCCGCGACCCTTGAATTAGGATAAATCATCGTCATCTGCGCGACATCGGGAAAACGCGTAATATCTCCTCATCTAGATGTTACGTAATCATTGTGCGTTGCACAGCTTTGATGGTCGAATAAACGCATGGCAACCAAGCACGGAAATGATGGCGGTACTGTCCTGGAGCGACAGGAGGCGAAACTTAAGCCGCCCCCTATGTACCAAGTTCTGTTGTTGAACGATGACTACACGCCGATGGAGTTTGTCGTCGCCGTCATCCAGGAATACTTCAATAAGGACCGTGAAACCGCGACGCAGATCATGCTGAAGGTTCACCGAGATGGGAAGGGAATGTGCGGTGTGTATCCCAAGGATATCGCATCCACAAAAGTGGAACTCGTTTTAACCCACGCTCGAAAAGCAGGGCATCCCCTGCAATGCGTGATGGAGGAAGCATGATTGCGCAGGAACTCGAAGTCAGTTTGCATATGGCCTTTGTCGAAGCTCGGCAATCGCGTCATGAATTCATTACCGTGGAACACCTGCTGCTGGCGTTGCTGGACAACCCGTCCGCAGCCGAGGTGTTGCGCGCCTGCTCGGTGAACATTGACGATCTGCGCAAGACGCTGACCAATTTCATTACCGACAATACCCCCACGGTGCCCGGCACCAACGAAGTGGACACCCAGCCCACGCTGGGCTTCCAGCGCGTGATCCAGCGCGCCATCATGCACGTGCAGTCGGCCTCCAACGGCAAGAAGGAAGTGACCGGCGCCAACGTGCTGGTGGCCATCTTCGGCGAGAAGGATTCGCATGCCGTCTACTACCTGCACCAGCAGGGCGTGACCCGCCTGGACGTGGTGAACTTCATCTCGCACGGCGTGCGCAAGGACCAGCAGGCCGATCCGCAGAAGGCTCCGGAAGGCGCGGAAGACGTGCAGGCCGAAGGCCAGCAGAAGGAAAGCCCGCTGGACCAGTTCACGCAGAACCTGAACAAGGCCGCCGCCGAAGGCAAGATCGATCCGCTGATCGGCCGCGAAGCCGAGGTCGAGCGCGTGATCCAGACCCTGTGCCGCCGCCGCAAGAACAACCCGCTGCTGGTGGGCGAAGCCGGCGTGGGCAAGACCGCCATTGCCGAGGGCCTGGCCTGGCGCGTGACCCAGGGCGACGTGCCGGAGATCCTGAAGAACGCCGTCGTGTATTCGCTCGACATGGGCGCGCTGCTGGCCGGCACCAAGTATCGCGGCGACTTCGAACAACGCCTCAAGGCGGTGTTGAAGCAGTTGAAGGACAGCCCCAACGGTATCCTGTTCATCGACGAGATCCACACCATCATCGGCGCCGGCTCGGCGTCGGGTGGCACGCTGGACGCGTCCAACCTGTTGAAGCCGGCGCTCTCCAGCGGTCAGCTCAAGTGCATCGGCGCGACCACCTACACCGAATTCCGCGGCGTCTTCGAAAAGGACCACGCGCTGTCGCGCCGTTTCCAGAAGATCGACGTCAACGAACCGACCGTCGAGCAGACCGTGCAGATCCTGCGCGGGCTGAAGTCCAAGTTCGAAGAGCACCATGGCGTGAAGTACTCCGCCTCGGCGCTGACTTCCGCGGCTGAACTGGCGGCGCGCTTCATCAACGACCGTCACCTGCCGGACAAGGCGATCGACGTCATCGACGAAGCCGGCGCTGCCCAGCGCATCCTGCCGAAGTCCAAGCAGAAGAAGACCATCGGCAAGCCCGAGATCGAGGACATCATTTCCAAGATCGCGCGCATTCCGCCACAGTCGGTCAACTCGGACGATCGCGCCAAGCTGCAGACCATCGACCGTGACCTGAAGAACGTCGTGTTCGGCCAGGATCCAGCCATCGAGGCGCTGTCGTCGGCCATCAAGATGGCGCGCGCCGGCCTGGGCAAGACCGACAAGCCGATCGGCTCCTTCCTGTTCTCCGGTCCTACCGGCGTGGGCAAGACCGAGGTGGCCAAGCAGCTGGCCTTCATCCTCGGCATCGAGCTGGTGCGCTTCGACATGTCGGAATACATGGAGCGCCACGCCGTCAGCCGCCTGATCGGCGCGCCTCCGGGCTACGTCGGTTTCGACCAGGGCGGCCTGCTGACCGAGGCCGTCAACAAGAAGCCGCACGCGGTGCTGCTGCTGGACGAAATCGAGAAGGCGCATCCGGACATCTTCAATATCCTGCTGCAGGTGATGGACCACGGCACGCTGACCGACAACAACGGCCGCAAGACCGACTTCCGCAACGTGATCATCATCATGACCACCAACGCGGGCGCCGAGAGCCTGCAGCGCCGCACCATCGGCTTCACCGAGAAGAAGGAAGCCGGCGACGAGATGGCGGACATCAAGCGCATGTTCACGCCTGAGTTCCGCAATCGCCTGGACGCCATCATCAGCTTCCGTCCGCTGGATGAGGAAATCATCCTGCGCGTGGTCGACAAGTTCCTGATGCAGCTGGAAGAGCAGCTGCACGAGAAGAAGGTGGAAGCCGTCTTCTCGGAAAGCCTGCGCAAGTTCCTGGGCAAGAAGGGCTTCGATCCGCTGATGGGCGCGCGCCCGATGTCGCGCCTGATCCAGGACCTGATCCGCAAGGCGCTGGCCGACGAGCTGCTGTTCGGCAAGCTGGTCAGCGGCGGCCGCGTGACCGTGGAGATGGACGACAAGGACCAGGTCAAGCTGGAGTTCCCGGAAGGCGACAACTCGGCGCCGCCCGAAGAGCCGCAGGAAAAGCTGGAAGTGGAATAAGCTGCGCGCCTGCGCGTGGTAAGGAAAAAGCCGGAACATCGTTCCGGCTTTTTTTATGCGCCTCCGGCGATGCGTCATATTGCCGGGCCGGTTATTGCGGATCTCCGGTGTCATCCACCTCCGTCATCCTGACGAAAGTCAGGATCCAGCGTCGTTCATTGCCCCTCGCAGGCGCTTGCGAAAGGCGACGAACGACGCTGGATCCCGGCCTTCGCCGGGATGACCAGGAAGACGTAGAGGGCAAAAAAAACGGCACGGAAGCATCCCTCCGCGCCGTTTTCATTCATCCCATCCTGCCGTCGCTCAGGGCATCAGCGGCTTGCCTGCCTCTTGCTTGGCCTTCACGATCTGCGTCACCTTGTCGATCATCGACAGGCGATACGCCGTCGACGGATGCAGCGCCGTGTAGCCGTTGGTCACGCTGGCGGGATACTGTTCCGACAGGCGCTTCCAGAAGGCCGGCACGTTGTCGATGCCGTAGCCGGCGCGCGCCAGCAGGTACAGCGAGAGCGTGTCGGCGGCCGCGTCCAGGTCCTGCGGATAGACGCGGATGCCGGCCGTGCCCGCCGTGGTGGTCGGATCCGGATGCGGCAGCAGCAGGTTGTCGATCACCTCGGCGATGGTCGACACCATGCGCTGGCGGATCGCGTGGCCCAGGATGTTGTGCGCCATGTCCTTGGCGATCAGGTAGGCCAGTTCCTCGTCGGTCTGGGTGAATTTCAGCATGCCGCGGGTGATCAGCACGCGGCGGCCGTCGGCATAGGTGTTGACGTTGTCGGCGTTGCCCAGCTCGATGCTGAAGGCGCAGGCAAAGGTCAGGGGAACGTTCAGGGTCGTGTTCTGGCTGCCGCGCTGCACGCCCAGGCTGATCGGCGCCTTCTTTACCACCAGCGGGCTCAATAGGACGGCCGCCTGGCGTTCGGCATCGGTGCCTTGCGACATCGGCTTGCCGGCCACCGACATCAGGATGTCGCCGCGCTTCACGCCTGCCTGGTCGGCGCCGCTGCCCGGCAGCACGCCGGTCACTTGCAGGCGCTCGTCGTAACCCAGGCTGCGCGCGGTCTCGGCGTATTCGATCGGGAACGAGTATTTGTTCTTGGCGGTGAACCCCAGCAGGTTGCGCGCGTTGCCGCGGCACAGCGGGGCGTTGCTGGTCAGCAGCGGGGCGGCCACGCGATAGAGGCGATCCTGCTGCGCAATCAGTTCGCGCAATTCCTTCTGTTGCGCATTCTCGACCGGCTTGGGCGCCTGCACGGCGACTGTCGGAGCCGGCTTGCCGGGCGCGTCGGGCACGCCCGGTTCCTGGGTCGCGCAGGCGGCCAGCACGGCCAGCGGCGCCAGTGCGGCGATACGTTTCATGTTCTGCCACTTGGGCAGGCGGGGTGCGAGCATTCGATTCTCCGTCAGTGTTTGCCAGTGCTGCCGAAACCGCCGGCGCCGCGTTCGCTGCTGTCGAATTCCTCCACCACATTGAAGCCGACCTGCAGCACGGGGACGATCACCAGCTGGGCCAGGCGCTCCATCGGGTTTAAGACAAACTCGGTCGCGCCGCGGTTCCATGTCGACACCATCAGCTGGCCCTGGTAATCCGAATCGATCAGGCCGATGGCTATGGGCACCAAAAAGTGTCTCAACCCGTTGAAAACCGCATGGAGCCTGACGTACAGCAGATGGATAGCAGCTAAGTGTCTCAGATTCGAGATTGCAGCGATGGCAAACAGTTTTTAACTTACGATTTTCCGGTGCTACCGAAGCCACCTTCACCACGTTCAGTTTCAGTCGAGAACTTTTGGACGAAACTTAGGGCTACTTGGACGACCGGCTGGAACATCAATTGGGCAATACGGTCGCCAGGCTGGACGATATAGTCTTCACTTCCAGAGTTCGCGAGGATGACCGCAATTTCACCGTGGTAATCAGCATCGATTACGCCGATGCCCTGGGCTACGTGCAAACCGTGCTTCAGAGACAGTCCCGAACGTGACGCCACAATTGCTACCAGGGCAGGGTCCATCATATTGATTGCCAGCCCGGTTTTGATTAACTCGCGACCACCAACTTTGATAGTGATTGGCGTTTCAATGCTCGCACGAAGGTCCATGGCAGCGGAGCCGTCCGTGGCATAGGAAGGAGCGGGGATTTGTTCGCCAAGGATAGGGTTGACGATGCGGGCTTCAATTCGACGATGCATATTTCTATCGTAGTGGCTGGTGAAAATCGATCAAACGCGCACTCCACCGAGGACTGGTGGCGCACAAACGACCAATTCTAGCAATTTCCGCTCCCAAATGGCTTTTTCATTGCAGAGGTCCGACAACGAGCTTGTTCACCAGACGGCAGTTAGTTGGTAACAATCTCCGAAATGTGAACATCCAGACGCACCGGACAGCACCCTCAAATTAATTGGAGTAGGTGTTGAACTGTTCCGCCGATTAGCGTCCCTTGCCGCCTCGAAGATGTCTGGCACCAAAACCTGGCTTTTTTCTTGAATCGGTCGTGCGAGTATTCTTATCTGTATTACTTGCGCGTGGCTGAGGCCGATCCAGTGTTCGGATGTCTCTGACGAATGCTCTTGCCTCATTAAGCTGCTTATACTGACTTGTTTGTGGAATGTTGAGTCTCGATGAGTCGACGCGCAATAAGTAATTCACGAACGCGTCTCTAATCTCGAGAAAGCTTTGCGTGCTGGTATGTATTGTTCTCTGTTTTAATTCATCTCGAGCAGCACGATTATTCAGGCCCGTGGTTAGCGCCATCTGTTCCATATAGGTGGGCGAGTTCGCTATCAAATCGATATGCGCGGTGCCACTTTCTTTGATTGCTATACGGTCAAAATTGCTTAGGGATTGGACATTAGGATCAAGCGTCTCCACAAGGCGCCTATCGAATAGCCTTCCGGTGATCCAGATTGTGAGTTCGGGGGCGATCCCGCATCCCTCAAAAAAATCGCATAGCTCAGACACCAGCCAGTGTCTCGACTCTACTTGGTCAAGTCTGACGGTAACTGCTCTTTGCCGTAGTACCCACAAGATATATAAAGCCAGTAATGGCGAGGTGGGCTTACGAGGATCGGTCAGGAATAGGTTGCAAACATACTCGTTCTCGGTTTCCGAAAAGCGGTCGTATTCCCCTTTGATTAAAGCTCGATGCGTTCTATATTTGTTTGCAGCTAGTGATGGTCCGCCGTAGTGTGACTTTAGTATGTCGTCAATCTTAATTTCTGGTGAAACAAAGATTCGTTCTGATAACCGGAGCATCCGACGGATATCAAAGTTTCCCAACCTTCCAATGAGACCAGACACATAGTCACTTTCGACGAAGATTCTCTCGACCGCCTCCGCAAACATTGAGAGATCGTCGATGCTGACGGTGAAGCCACGTTTAGAAAAGTAGGCAGAATTACTGACTTTTTCGACGTTGATTTTGTCGCGCACGAATCTTACTCGACGCGAGAGAATTTCTTTCGCCTCAGGCACGGGCAGATAGAAACTTTTGGATGTGTAGCTTTGAAGTGCACCTGCTTTACTCAGGCGCCATACCGTGCGATCCGTAATTGGGACGAGGACGAAGACCGATGCAGCGCTTTCCAATGAGTGTGCGAGCTGATAAATCTGATCCTGCACTTCGATTGGAAACTGATCTGTATTGTCGAAGACAATGCATGGAAGCTTTTTAAGACCAGCAGCGGAACGTGCCATGAGGAGTCGGACATATTCTTCTGGCTGTTTTTCGCGCCGCTCCTCCATATGATCACCAAACGCAATTTTAAATTGCTCTTTGTTCGATTCATATAGCGGCTTTTTCGGGCCATCACGCCATCTCTGATACTCCCCCCAAAATATTCCTTGGAGATCGTCGTAACTCGGAGGGTCGTTTGAACAAACCTGCTTTTCCATCAAATCACGAAGATTTCGCATAGACCAGTCAACTACGCCATCCGAGCGTCCGGAGTAAGTCGCTAGGTCTACGCGTGCAATAGAACAATGTTGACGTATGCTGAGAGGCAGAATCTGATTGAAAAAGCGATCAATAAAAGTGCTTTTTCCGGAGCCCTTGTTACCGATTAGAAGAACCGTTTGAGATAGATTGGATGCAATTGTTCTTTGGATTTCGTCCCTAAGGGCCGAACCTTCAGCGGTATCAATTGAGGCAATACTGTTAATGACGTTCTGGACAATCTTTTGAAGCTCGGAATCCGCGTGCCTACTTTCTGCCGTCTCAACGAAACACGCTTGCATCATGTCTCGATCATCAGTGTTCGACAATCGCGAAAAAAATTGGCTGAAGAGTAGCGATGCATCTTTTGCTAACGCATCTCTTTGGAGCATCCGTGCTTCAGACGGGTTGTATACGTAGTATTGTTCTTCGGCATCGCCTATGGTCATACCTTCGGCGGTATTCAGATGAATCAAATGCCTTCTTTCAATTACAAAAGGCAGTCCAAGTAGCTCAGCAAATCTTGGGAAATCCTCTTCAATGGAATCCAATGATGGATAGAAGATTCCTTTGCCTTTCAATGGCGGTAATCCATCAGTACGCGATGCCTTGAAAAATAGCCAGCTACGTCCGTCTGTCAAAACCGCCACCGGTGCACCTTGATCAAGTGCATACGAAAGTGCCTGTTTTATACCTTCTTTGAGAGGAGAAAGTACGCTTCCTGAAAGAGAAAGAACCCCTGCTTTAGTGGCGTTGGTCGCTGTGGAAAACAGGCCTGAGCGCTTCGCCTCGATAACTACGGCGCCCCGACCCTCGCCTACTGTCAGAAGATAGTCAATATATCCCGAAGGGCTTGGTGGTTCAGTCAATATTGATTCATGACGCCATTTCAAGACCTCTAGGAGAATCCGATCCAGCACTTTTAATCTGGTATCACTCTCGTTCGGCGATGCAGATAAAGCGGACTGTAAATCAGATTTAAGCAGCTTGAATTTCTCGAAAATCTCATCGATGCCTTCCTGCATTGGATTCTTCCCCCCACAAGGATGTTTTCTGACAAGTTTTCCAAACATTATCAGATAAAGCGTTACACAGCACTCAGACTTGGGGAGGAGAGGGGACTATTGCGAATCATGACGTGTTACCGCGCTCGGCCTTGGCGTCATGTGCCGACTAGACTGTGATATGCAGCTCTTGACGTTACCGGACGTTGCATTGTTATTGCCGAAAAAATACTACTTGTATAGGCGGTTTTGAACAGTAACGTGGCACCAGGTGCCGACCAACCTTATTCAGTTGAGTCAGCAGAGCGTCCCTCACTTTTCAAACTTGGATGGTGGGCGTGGCTTGAAAGGTGTGACGTTCTGGGGGAACTCAGTATCCTGACGTTTTCTAGTTTTTTTTCGTTCTTCAGCCAACTTGCTCTCTAGCTCTTTATATGAGGTCTCGTTGTTCTTGATTGTCTCCTCAAGGCGCTTTACCACCCTGTGGAAAAGGTAGGTCATCTGGGATCGTAACTTGACCTGCTGTGTGCCAAAATTTTCTAAGTCACGAATTTTTGAGCGCAACGCCTTGTTTTCGCTCTTAGACGCGCTAAGGGCCTCTTCGATAGTTTCAGGAGCTATCCTAGGTACGGTGGCACCATTGTCGCGTAGCTTTTCAAATCTTGACCATAAACCTAAGCCTTTACCCTTCGCAGCTTCGTCTGACATCATGATGCGGTATAGGGTTGCTCGACTCACATGCGCTTCCTTTGCGACGCTTCCGGCAGTGATTCTCCCTTTCTTCGGACTGCAAACACCGGACTGTAGGCGGTTGATGGCGGCCTCGATGGACTTATGAGCGTTATCGCTCATGCGTCACCTCATGGGAATCTGGAATGCTATCCACAATCTTCTTGATCTTCGCTTCTTCCAATAACAGGTACTTGCGGCCATTTGCGGTGGTGCTGCGATTGCGTAAGGCATCACGAACCTGTTCCAACTGCGCAGTGTGAAGGCGCTTATGTTCCTCCTTGACGCACGCGTTCGAGCAATTGGCTGGATCGCAGCTGTTTATGATCGGCATTTCCTTGTACTCGGAGTTCTGAAGGCAAACTGCCTTCTTTGCATCGAAGAAGCAAAGGGCGAACTTGCCGATATGTATGGTCTTATTTGGGTTTGACAGCCACTTTGCTATCTCTGCCGCAGTAACGTCTTGAGCTCGCCCCTTGAACGCTTTGTCGAATTGTTTGATCAATGATGTGCCGGCGGGGCCAGATATTGAGCGATTCTTTAGCGCAATCGCCAAGTTATCGACGACATTAAATTGGCTGAGGGCTTTCTCATCCTCAAGCAAGTCGGCCCAATCGAGGTCCATCCCACCATATCCTTCCATCATGGAGACGTGGAGATGCTTGTACTGAAGCATTCCGGCAATAACTCCAAATGGCTGACGGATGATATGGCGAGCCAATGTTCTACGGAATTGGCGAGTGTTGAACTTCCACGGCACCATCTCTCCGTCTTCGTTCTTCCATAGAGGCACGGGGGCATGAATCGTTTTTTTGCCAATATGGTCTCTTAGTGTTTCAAAATTTTCTAACAACGAGGTAGAGCTCAGGTCGCCATATTTGTTGCGGTTGTTTATTGTCTGTACTTCAAAAAAGCTATCGCCGACTGCTGTGAGCAGGAGTCGCTTACTCAGCATTGCTCTTCGCGCGTGTTCGGTGATTTGATCAAGGATCGCGATTGCCTCGACCACTTCTTCGATGATTACCCATGTATCTTTAGCTCCGCGGGTACGATGCTTGTGAAGAATGGTATTGAGGTAATAAATTTTCTCGCCGTCATCATCAAAATCATTCACACAACATTTCTCTTCGATGGCGAAGAGTTCGGAGCATCGGATTCCGGAATAGGCCAGGATGACAGCGATGCACGCAGTGCGTAACCTGAAGAGTTCTAGGTAAAGGTCACCTCTTTTCCTCCAAGGTGTTTTTAGCCAATACGCCGGGGAGTTTTGGAAAATACGTTTGGCTGCTTTTGTCAGTCGTTTTTCCTTCCCATTGGGCTGGATTGATGCGTCTTTTATGTTTGTATCCCACTCACGCTGAAGACACTTCCACGCAGGGATAATCGTTTTACTGTACTGCTGAACATAGTCCATGCATGCCTGCATGAAGGGGCCGTAAATGTTGTCTGGAATCGGAGGTGTCTTGTTCCAAGAAGTTTGTTCCTCGGCAGGAAGCCTTCCGAGATATTCCTCTTTCTCTGAGCGAAACGGCTTTTCCGGCAGTGGCTCGCTCAGCTTATTTGAGTAGTCCCAGATTCGGTAGAGAAATCCGATTAGGTCCCGTGTGCGCGCTGGAGATTTTGGCTCAGTATCACTATCTCCATAGACAAGAACGTTCACGTAGTCTTGCTGTAGTCTCAATGTCACCGTGGAAAAGCTGTAACACCCACGAGAGGCGGCGAACGTGGCAAAGCTGCGGAGCATCGTCAAATCCTGCAGGACGCTGAGCCACACAAGACGATTCTGAGATGGGATTGGAAATTTGAGAAGTGAGATCGCGAGCTCAGCGGCACTCAGCGCAAAACCACCCGGATATCCAGGGAAGGTCGAAAAGTAGACGAAGTCTCGACTCTGTCCAAGCTCCTGATACTTCTGATATTCGGACATGTCCCAATGAGAATCTCCAAATGACGAAAAGCTTGAGACTTGCATTTCCGCCGGATATATTTTGCTGAGACTTAGTGGCGGAATCTCATCTAATTGATCACTATTCGTTCGAGTAGAATTCTTCATCGATGGGCCTTGAGTCCAAAGGGAACATAAAATTCTTGAGTGTCTTTTTGATGAGTGGCAGTCATGATCGTTTTCTCATCAAATTGCGTCAGAACTTGGTCTTCGATAACGTGTAATGCCTCCCCAAACTTTGCATCCCATGCGAGAGGTGAAAGTGACGTTCTCTCCTTGAGCATGAAATCCTTAAAGGCGAGGAGGCGAGGGAGTACATGGGGGGTGACAATTACGTTAGAGCAGTAGAGGCAGCCCCATGGCTTATCGCAGGGAGTGTTGGGTTGGCCGCCAGGCCTGTTCATGAAATCTGCGCAGGCTGCAATGAATACATCTTGTTCACCATTAAGAATGGCCTTCGCCTTCTCCTTATTTACCTTCAACTCTTTTGCCGCTTTCGAAATATCATCGTTTGGCAAGACCCTGGGGCGGCTGACGTCTCTAGCTGATTTTTGAGCCGCAACGATGGCCTTGTCATGAAGCCATTTGTTGCCATCGTTGGTCAGATAGTGGCGCGCCGTAGTATCACCGCTGGCGTGTACCATTTGGCTTTTGACATGCTTGTAATTTCCAGATTTTGAGTACGCTCGATTTGAGTTCGTGACGCGAATTCTCCTTGTGTGAACTTTTAGAGTATCGCCGTGCTGATCTTTGATACCGACTGCTTGAGCCCATCCGTCTGTCCCTGAGCTGCCGTTCATTAAATAGGTCCCGTAACTCATATCCAAGGGCTTTACCGGAACTCCGACCTGCGAGCCCGCGGTCAGGCATAACGTGAGTCTATTTTTGTCAGCACCCCTTGCAAATCGAACGAGCGGTTCCGTAATATTTTGGACTCGACGAAGAAGACCTATGCCGCTATAGGGACCATCATCTTTATATATGCGACTTGGCTGGCGCTCATGGCCTTTTGATCTCAGCTTAATCGAGTTGAGAATGAACCCATCTTCGAACGGAACAAGGTCATCTCTCAGAAGTGTGAGAACAGAACTCAGTGGGATGAATAACTTCTTGACCAGCAAAGAAACAATTACGGCCATATCCTTATTTGTCGGATACAAGTGCGCATAGACTTGCTGTTTGTTATAGTCGCCGCCCATTCCCTTTTTGCAGGCTTTTACGAATGATGAGTGGCCATTCTTCAATTGCTCATCTGATAGGTACTGGCAATCTAAGACATTAACTACATACCAGATAGCATTCTCAATTCTGCTCCAAGGGCGGATATTCCTCTCCGTCTTTACCAATTTTCCGGTGACACTATCTCTGCACTCAAATTTCTGGCGAGGATTGACGCCAATTTTAAGTAGTTCCTTGCCTCTCTCGAGACGCTCGCAAATTTCGTCGAATTCGCGGCGCAATGCATCCTCTAAATCTGTCATCTCGGATGACATATAAGGAGATGTTCTGTCTGCATCGGCGGCGCAGCGAAAGTTACGAGGAATTTTTACGTCCGCAGGCCAGAGACCAATTTTTTTTCCGGCCACTAAAAGTCGCCTGACTGTTGCATAGCGGTCGCGTTTAGCATCGCCTTTGAAGTGGAGAGTGGCATCTAGAAGATTGGCCTGGTAAGCCTCGAGGAATGTCGAGTCGATGTCTTTCATGCGCATGGTAGCGGGATAGCCATTTTTCTCGCAGAACGCCAACACCTCGTTAATGTTCGTGTAGTAGTTATGAAAACTCGCCTTCTCATATAGTCCACCATTGAGCCGATGCTTTTCGAGTGCAGCCACGAAGTCCCGAGCGAGTGCGGGCGCATGTGTATGCTTGCTAAAATCATGGGTAGTAGTGCTCCCGTCGGGAAAAGTGTATTCGTAGACGAGACTGCCCAAGTAATGCAAATTCGTTTGCATTTGAGGCATGTCTTCGAATTTCGACTTCTTCTCGCTTTTCGAATTGATCCCGTGCTTGAACTTGCTAGTCATTCATGGTCCCTTCGATATGCGCGAGCCAAAATATTCCGCTACCTTTTTCGTATCCAATTGTGCATCCGTGACGAGGCTACCGTAGAAGTGAGTTGCATTTTGGTGGATATGGCCTGTGATGCTCCTAGCGAAGAGATGGACGTCTGAATCTGTACCTAAGATGGCCCAGCGCTGCAATTCGTCATCCATCATGTTTCCTTTGATATATGCGAGGCGATATTGGCGGTCGCTTCATTTGCAACCAACTGTGTGTCCATAGTAAGACCTCTATAACCATTGGTTGTGGTGATTTGAGAGTGACCCAGAAGCTCCTTGAGAATTAGCGGACTGTCTGGGATATCCCGCGCGAAGCCAGATGCGCCATTTGAATGGTCTGCGATCCTGCGGTCGCGAAGCTTATCCAGTTCGATTTCCATAGCTGCTGTATATGAATGGCGGAAAGAGTGCGCATGCATTTCGATTCCAGATTTTTTTGAAACTTTTTTGAGAGCCTTTGCTAATCCATTTCGAGATATAGGTTTGCCTCTTTCTCCTAGAAATAAATTGGTTGGCTGTTTCTCTTTTGGATGCCGTTTCTTGAATCGCTCGAGGGCTAGCAATCGGTCTTCTTCGATGTACAAGCGGAGTTCATTGAGGACAGTCTTGGAGATTGGAACGTGGCGCACTTTCTGACCTTTTCCCTTGATCTTGAAAACCACTACGTCTACCCCCGCATACTCCAACTCTTCCTGCTCAGGAATGTGATAAGTGTGGAGTGATAGCACTTCAGATATGCGAAAGCCGCTGGTGAATAGCAGGTTCGCTAGCGCTTCGGTGCGTTGTCGTTGGCGAAGCATGATCACGGCTGGCCTCCAAATCTCTCGATACTGTTTCACTCCAACGTTGATCTTTGGGCCCGGAATATTTTTTCTGTGGAATTCGTTGATGTTGATGGTTCTATGGCGGTAGTGGCACTCAGCCGATTTGTAATCGAACGGTTCCTTATCGATGTATCCGTTCTTGAGTGCGTATTGATACATATGCGTGATGACCGCGACAATCTTGTTCCAGGTTCCGTTTTGGACACGCGGTACCCTACCTGTGCCGTGGATTTTGATATTGCAGTAATCCTGAATGTGATCGCTCGTTGCGTGCAGCCAAGAGTGGACATTCCGATGGTGCAGATAGTCCATGAATTCATTGGCGTAGATGAGATAGTTATTCCAAGTCTCAGGACTCTGGCGGCTTGGATTCTCTACGATGTATCGGCAGAAGCCATTCAGCAGTTCGTCAGCCTCTCCCTTTTCATCAAGATAAAACGGACAGCGATCAGGTATGCCGCATTCTTTCGAATATCGCAGCATCTCGCGGCGCTCTGCTGCCGGCAACGCATCGAATAGCTGCGTGTCGAAGAAATGTAAAGTCGACCTCATAACTCGATCTACTTACGAAATTCGCCTATGAGCGATGGCTCCGCGTGCATCTACAGCAGCTAAGCAATCGGAGATTTTGGCCGATAGCGGGCCCCTCAACAGGACTCTAGGTGAGCCTTGAGCTTCGATGGATGTGGAATTGGTCCGCTGCTGTTTTTGTTTCATGCTGAGACACCTTTTAAAGACGTGTCTCTAACCTACTGCAGCATTTATTTGTTGAAAAGAGGGAGCGCCTTCTTGTCGATGGGGTCTTTTAAACGGAGGTATAACGTGAAATATTTTGAATGCCAACTCATTGCATGGCGATTTTTGCGTGATGAAAAATGCTGATTTTGCCAACCCAGTTTTTTTGAGATTTGGAGAAGCTGGATGGAGTGAGGGCATCCGGCCGATGCTGTCGGTGATTAGTTAACTTAATTATTTAGCCTAATTTCAGTTTCTAAGCTCCTAGCCGACGGACGGTAAGAAGGACAAAAAAATGTAACAGCGCAGACTTTTTGGTGATTATGTCGCGCTTATACGACATCATCGATTTGAGAGATTCGGTTAGCCCTCGATGAAAATAAGGGGGAACCATGAAGTCCGTGGAAGACATTTCCAGCTTCCTGCTGTATGAGCTGAGCCAGTACGGGTTCAATTACTCTCTCCCTTGGATTCCGACCTTGGGCTGGCCGAAGGCACCGTCGCGCGCATCCTAGACGGTGCCGGCGACTACTCGGTGAGGGAGCTCATGGTTCTCCTCGAGAAGTTGGGCTTCGAGCTCGACATCTTCGACAAGGAGGTCCTGAGGCATATGAGGGAGAGACCCGCGGGCCCGTCGCCGGAGTCTCCAGTGAAAACTCAGGTCCAGATTGCTGTGGAGCGTATCCGTAGCCAATCCAACTCAACGACAGGGGAGAGCATCAGCTCTGGCGATCCCGAATCAACCAAGCGGCAGGTCTCGTTATCGGACTTGACCTCGACGCCGCCACGTACCGAAGAGGAAATCTGCCGAGCTATCGCCGAGGGGAGAATTGCTGAACTGAAGCCGGACCAGGCATAGCCAACCAGCTTGGATGGATCGGAGGAGCCATATGGCCTACATTCAATCCTCAATAGGCACGAGCAGGTAGAAATTCTGGCGTTTTCTGATTTCCACCAACAGTATGTGGACTGTGCACGAGCACTAACCAGAGTGGAGAGCCCAGTTGGATTCGTCCGTTGTTTGGTCAAGATGGCTCAATGGTCGAGCCAATTCGACTATGAAGACCTGAGCTCGCTAATCTCGAAGCTGCGGGATACGAATGCGTTCGAGGCGTCTCCGGCAGACTATCGGCTGTTGAACGCTGATGGAAGTGTGGCTGCGTGATGTTCGAATGCACTCTCTACGACGGCCAGTGAGCCGTGATGCCATATGACAGAACCCATCGAACTGATCGAGGATTTCTCTGTAGCCTCGGCAATCCATTCAGGCGAATCCGTACATGTGCGCATCCGGAGGGACCTGACGGTCCGCACAGGTTACTGGCTGGATGGCCAGTATATGGTCGACCTTTATGTTGGCCCGACCAATCGGCTCGCTAGGCATTACGCGGGGATGAGTCGACGTGATGCCAATCGGGTGGCGCTCCACTACTTGCTGGAGCATGTTGATGGCATTGCTGCGTGTATCTAGGAGGAAAGGGCGACCAAGGTCGCTCTTCCTGGCTGCAAGCTCCTAATTATGCGTCACTGTCCGGCGCGTTATCGAGACCAACGACTCGGAAGTGGCAGTCGTATGGGCCTTCCAGGCCTCACGCGCCATTGCTCCTTTGGCGTCGCCAATGAATTTGATATTCCCGCCTGGGTCGATCATATCTCGTGCCCCAAAGCATTCACCCGGCTTGCCTGTAGGTATTCTCTCCATGGACGTGGACCGCTGTCAGACTGGTCCAAATTTTAATAGAATCTCTGGTCAGAATTATAAATAGGGAGCATTCAGTGGATCATTCTGGGTTCATGCACAAATATTTTGATTGGGCCTCATTTGAGATATTTGTGAAGGATTTGCATGAAGAGGATGGTGATGTCACCGTTCTGCGTGACGTCACTGAAAATGACCGTTACGGCGCCAAGCGCCAAACTGACATCAAGATCATTAGAAAGTCGCGATTCCATCAGTTTGTAACCTTGGTTGAGTGTAAGCGTTGGAAAGAGCCCGTCAGCAGAGACCGCATCGACGTGCTGGCCTCTAGTATTGAGGCGCTCGGTGCTACGAATGGCGCGATTTTCACGACAACTGGGTTTGAAGAAGGCGCTATCAAGTATGCAAAAGGGAAAGGGATAGAACTTTACGTAGTACGAGACCTTACCCCGGCTGAATGGGGCCTCCCAGGCCGCCATCTTCTATTGCACCTCCACGTCAACGCCGCCGAGTTCAGAAACATTCAATTCCGAGCCACGGCAACTCAACTGATAGACAGCCAGCCAGAAAAGCTGGAGCTCCATGTCGATCTTAATCCCGAGCTGGCCCTTGATCCGGATTTTGATTTGTTCTCCGTGAAAACAGGCGAACGAGGCCCTAATCTGGTCACTCTTTTAGCGGATTCTCATAGCCTTTTGCTTTCCACCCTTGGGAAGGGAATTGGACTATTTGATAAAGGACGAGATGCAATCCTTGAAACAATCGCGCGATGCGAACTAGACCTCACAAGAACAGAATTTTGCCAATTGCGTTTGCCTGCGGCCGCTGTTCGAGTAGAGAAAATTGGGTTTGTATTCACCGTCCACATAAACCAGTCAACCATTACCATAGATAGAGGGTCACAACTCGATTTCGCGGTAATGGTGGAGAGTTACGTATCGGAAAAACGGCTTATAGCTACTCGTAAATCGGGCGACACACGAATAGAATTTCAA
The DNA here is from genome assembly GCF_028993615.1 of Herbaspirillum sp. WKF16. Lineage (NCBI taxonomy): Bacteria > Pseudomonadati > Pseudomonadota > Betaproteobacteria > Burkholderiales > Oxalobacteraceae > Herbaspirillum > Herbaspirillum sp. WKF16. The sequence goes on from NZ_CP118632.1 coordinate 1,324,399, forward strand.
GACGCCGTATCTGGTGAGGACGAAAACACAGCTCCGGAGGAAACCGTCAAGAATGGGACGCTTATGTCCGTTCAGTGTTCGCCCTGGGTCGGGCTTGGCGCCACAAAGGCTAGTAAGGACGCGATTACGCATCAGATGCTTTGTGTGGTGGTGGAAACCGATGGCCGCAAGCCCCGGCTCTCACTGCTCGCACGTCCTCTTTTACCCTCCTAGTAGAAATAGGGCGCGTAGCTATGAACTCCAGATCACTCATAGCAAGCCGGCACGTAATTCATCATCACAGCAATACGACATCATAAATACTCAGGCACCAGGAGGAGGGCGGCGCAAAGCCTGCCCTCCTTGCTGAACGCGCTTGCTAGTTCTAGCGTCACAGAGCTCGGATAATCCGAGGGCAACAGTAGGGAAGAATCGGCTATTCATGCTACATGCACGCTTCTGCGAACTTCTCAACCTCTAGTTGGACTTCGACCAAATCGTCATAAGCTTTTCCAAGGTCGAATGACCTTAAGTTGTTGGTGTCGTCTGGATTGAACACGTACGGCGTCATATCGTTATCGCCATGTAATGCCGGAGGAAGGGACAGTTTTTCTAAAGGATATTCTAGGTCGTTCGGAAATACCTTTTTGAAGTTCTCATATCCCGCGCTTGCAAGTTCTCTGATTGGCTTCAGCGTCGATTTGGCTAGCTCTTTCCAAAGTCCCTCCGCCTCCTTATATGCTCCACGCTTCAGTTTTTCCATGCTCAGGCCAATAGATTTTAATGCGACCTCTAGATAGCGCATAACTCGCTGTGAAGACCTTCCCGCTAGCGCACCCTTTGGAAGCATCACAGTGATGAGGAAGAAGAGTGCACCTCTGTCTCCGTACCGAAGGGCTGTTTTTAAACGTTGAACATCTTGGCCGCCAACAGCTAATCCCATTTTTTTTGCGTACACATCAACGTGCTTGCTGGCGGTATTGAATGCAATCTCAGGGGCATTCAGTGCGATTCGGCATATTAGGCCTGCAGCGTAAGCGGTGATGGATAAGTCTTTTTCATTTTGAACATTAGCAAGCAAATGAAAACATGCAGAGTATTCAGTCAGCTCTGAGTTGTAGATGTAGCTCATGAGCTCATTATTTACGAGCTTAGTTTCAACAGTTTTTTGTGGTTCCTGTAGATGCCTGGACAAGTCGGCGCAGACCTCAATCTCCTTAGACATAGCTGACGCTTCCAGGAGGGATATCTCCGAAAGCGGTGAGCGAACGATACGCTGTCTAGTCTGTGTGAGGAAATTCATGAAGAAGATCGGTCTGTCAGTAACCGTGCCATCGCTAGCGAACCTTACTCCGGTGGTCGTGTCGTAGCCCCAAGGGAGGGCAGTAGGTAGTTTTCGATCAATGGTGGTGTAGTAATCCGGCAGTCGAATGGAGCGCATATAGTCGTATGCGTTCTTCATAATGTGAAACTGCGCCTCATCACCAGCATCAATTTCGTGACATGCATTGATCTTTTTTAGGTGATGCATGCCCCACAGCGAGGATGTTGTATCAAGAAAGTGCGTGTATTCATGAACTGCAAGAGAGAGCACCCTCTTTTTCGCCTCATATTCCTCGATAGTGAAGATTTTATCTTTCGGAATTTGAAGGTCTTTAACCGTAATATCTTTAGTGTCTTGTGGGTTCAAGACGTCAAGACTAATCGTAAAAGTCCAAAAGTCGAAGGCACCTAGTTGGTCTACTTTCGATAAGAGCGCCCATCGCGAGCGGGTTTCTTTTAATTGACTGAGTGGCATATTTGAGAGCGGACGTTTATGTTTCTGATTTTGCTCAATCTAGATGGCTAGAAGGCCTTTTAAATCTAGGCTCTTATTATCTTACGTGTATTCAGCAATTGCTTCTTGCCAGAGCCGGTTATCACACTGACTCGCGAAACCGCCACACGATCTATGTTCCATTCCTGATATATGCAATGCCTCCAAGGTGGCAGAACGGCCGCGAGCGCTAAGAGAACGCCTCCGGCTTTGTCGCTGATGAAGGAAAACAACCCAGCTAACCTGATATGAATGAGGCCAGCATTAAGCTGGCCTCATTTTTCATGTCAACGCACCTTTTTCATTGTGATGTCGTGGACGTACTCGGTCATATTGTTGAATTGATTTGGCCCGGCGCGGACCTGCATATTTGCTACACGCCATCCAAGCGACTGCATTTCATCGAGCGATGTGGGACCAAGTCCTTGGCAGTTGATACGGACATGGCCAGGCAGTTCTGATTGGTTGCTTGCGCTGTCCTGGCAGAAAACGCTCGCACCGACTTTCTCGTTTGCGCTGTTTTTCACCCGCGCTCGCGCATCTTCGCCGGCCCTATCTGCTGCCGCAAATTTCTTGCTTTGGTCGTCGTTCTGCAACTGCCCATTGGTTTGATACCATTTCTCGTTATGAACGCGAACGTTGTTCCACCATTGGCTATCCTTCTCGCTGGCGACTTCGAACGCACCTGGGCCATCCTTTTTCAGCTCCGGAAGTGCATCTAGTCCCTTTTTGTAGCTGCTCTGCGGGTCCTCAAACATCTTGCTACGGAAGTTGCGACGCGGAGTTTTTGCGATTTCTGGGTGAGTGCCAGTCATCAAATCCGCACTCTGGTTTGCCAAGGGCTCACATTCCTTGCTACGGTTGCATGCGAGCCAACGCAAGGAGTCCGCAGGAGCAAACACCTTCGCGCCGTCGGCCATTGTGATCGCTGCGGTGTATATCATCTTTCCCGAAACGACACCGCCACTCTGGGTCTTAACGCTCTTAATATCCTTCGCGTTGTAGGCTTTTCCGTCTGCCTCCAGCGCGATGAATTTCCCAGAAGCCTGGCTGCCCTTGCTGGGCCATGAGTACAACTGCTTGGAAAGCAAAGTGACGCTGTTATCCGGGTAGACCTGCAGGGTTGACTTGAGCAAGGCGGCGGCCGCCTCCGGAGTTGCCGGCTTTTGCGTGGTCGCGACACATGCGGTCAAGGTGAGGGCGATGACCGCTACCGCGGGAGAAGCGAACGATTTGATTGTGCTCATAGACCTATCGATAGAGAGAGTTGTCCGCGCGGGATGCGTGGAATCAAAGGTTCAAGCGTGCGCGTACGGTTCCGCCCCTTTTAAGGGCGAAATGGGGCAGGGAGCGTCGTCATGACCATCAAATGACCAATATGGCACTCGCCCCAGGACTCAGTTAATTTCAGTTTTTCGAGAGGGTGATGCCGACTTATGCAGTGTTAAGTCATATTCCTCGTCGGCAATTCTACGTATTACGTAGAGAATTCTCAAGCCGATCCTACGATTATCGTAGGATGTCTAAGCGAACCCCATCAACGGTATTTGGAATGCGCCTGCGGAATGCCCGTTTGCGCGCGGAGATTCCACAAGACCGTTTGGGAGTCATGATCGGTCTCGATGAGACCACAGCGAGTGCTCGTATCAGTCGCTATGAAACGGGAATTCACGCACCACCGTTTGAGATTGTGAAGAGTCTGGGTAAGGTGCTTTCGGTGCCTCCAGCATATTTCTTCTGCGAGGACGAAAGCTTGGCGGACCTTGTGAGCTATTGGGGAACGCTCAAGAAGAAGGAGAGAGACAAGGTCCTTCATTTATTGCGACAAGCGTTCGCTGATGAATAGCCTCCCAGAACAGTTCGCTATGAAGCTAAGTTGATGCGCCATGTTGGTGGATCGGCTTTAATAACAAAAAAGCTCAATAAATTCATAGGCTTAGAAATGAAAATTGCATAAGGTAATATTAATTACTTTATGGGGATACCATGGCGGAGTGGTAGTTCTACGGTCGGATCGAAGCTGTTAACTCATTGCTTTGCCGCTAATCTAGTTGCGGCAATAGCCAAGAGTATCGCCATAGAAAATACCCGCTGATCAGGCTGTGTAAAAACTCAAATCTGTTGGAAAAACGTGGGGGAGCGACACCACCTCACGGTCTAGAAAATCGAATAGCGGCGGTTCTGACGTACCGATTTTTGAACCAACTGAAAATTTCTGAGTTTTTACACAGCCTGTGATGCGGGCTTTTTCTGTGTTCGATGGCTACATATCCAAGTAGTGTTTAAGCTAGGGATCGCAACATTTGCTATGTGTGCTTCACTCAGCACTTGGTCCATTTCCAAGTATCTTGCCCCACATTTGATGTGCGGGTTGAATGTCCTAAATAGAGGCCATCCATGGCCTCTCCGCTAACGATTCTTAACTCAAAGACGCCGAAATAGGCATTCTTGTCCTTTACGTCGTACCACTCGCCCATCAAATAGTTGCCTCTGATTTTTCCGAAAAGTCGGTACTGCCGTCCTTTGGCAGCAAACTCTGCATAGCAGTATCTCCCGAATTGTTTAATGATGGCATGGCCATGGCGATCTAGGTCATCTTGAAAATTTGGGCTACCTGCGGCATTCCATCGCTGGTCCCACATGCCAGAAAGGTCATTGGGATGGTCACGAAAAAAGCCTCGTACTGGAATCCAGGAGAACCATTTAACTAGATAGTGCGAGATGCTAAAGTCAAGAAGCGTTTTAACTAAAAGAACAGCAATAGGTGCTGCGATACCGGTGAGGATAACGTTAAGATCAAGTTGCATTTTTTTGAAGACGCTGTTTCCGTGGCGCCTATTTCTTTGAAATTGTAAGTTTTGATATTGGCATGACTCGCTGCTTCTTCAGAGAGTGAATCAGCCCAAAGGTACTGCGCTCGCCCTCCGATTTATGCTCGCGCGTAGTGCTTGTCGAAGACGCTCAATATTGCTTCCGAGTAGAAGGCCTTCGTCGCTGTTCTGGGATTGCCAGGGTCCAATTCCCGAATGATGGCGTACTTCTGATCTTTCAGGAGTGGCTTACGAATCTCGTGGAAAGCAGTATTGGCAACAAAGTCGGTATAACGTTTGGCGCAGACTGCCATAAGTGCTTTGTAGTCGTATTGGTACTTAGCATTCAGCTGCTCCTCCTTGAGATGAATCGGCACGGCATCGGGGTGGTTCGACAACTGGACTTTGATGGCTTCCTTCGCGGCAGACTTGATGAAGTTCATCTGCACATTCACCGAAACCGCGTATTGGCGTTTGCTCTCTGCGCCGTTATCCAGCGACTCAATGAAGCTAGCAATCCGCTGCTCTTCACGCGAAAGAATGATTCCCTCTGCCGCGCCGCCTGGATTCACAAACGCCAGTGGCATCAGATGGAAGTTGTATTCGGAGAAGTCGACGTTGAACCAGTCGCCGCTGGCAATGACGAAGTTGCGAACTGTCGCCGTTCCGATTTCCTGCAGACGCTGTGAGAGAAGTGGGTTGGTGTTGTAGAAGTGAATGGCGCTGTCACGTATGACAAGGAGTGCCTGGATATTCTTGAGAGCCTCTGCATCCATGTGCTTTGCTGCGACAAGTCTCTCCGCCAGCTCCTCCAAGCTGAATGTCATTGGATTGCCAGTTCGGTTCAGTTTGTACTTTGCACGCTTCGATGGCTCACCAGCGGCAGTCTTGACCTTCATTGTCACGTAAAGACACGCGACCTTGTTGCCGTTTTCTTTCAGATACTTGGCTTTGGCGAGCAGCTCCCACGCGTTGATGGCCAGGACTGCGAATGACTCCTCCCGATACTCGAATGTTGGTTTGTTGTAGATTTCAATGGCCGCAATCATTGCTGAGACGGCCTTGTCGAACATCTGCAGTGAACGAGCTCTCATGGTGTCTTGCTAGGCGTTGGACAGGAAGTATTTTCGGGACGTCAGTTCGTGCTCAATGAGCTGGTCTAGTTTGGCGTTTGCTTTGACTACAGCTTCGTTCGAGAGCACGAGTTTCTTCTTGTACTGCGACTTCTTATACAGGCCCACGCAGAGCACGATGATGGGCACCACGGCAAACTGCGGCGCGCCTAAGGAGAAGAAGCCCAACACAATTACCCAGAAGACGTAGGCCCAGAATTTAGGAGCTTGTGGTGTCGACTGGGTGGCGATGTTTAGGTCCTGCAAGCCTTCGCTAATACCACTTGCTGTCCCGCGAGCGCCATCCAACGTGTTCTCAATGACGTACAAGGCCTTCATGGCCTTCTCCTTGGCCGCGAGCGAAAGCGATCCAATATCTTGGAGCAGTTGCATCGCCTCGGTCGTCTCCGAGAACTGCGGGGTCAGGCCAGCGAATACTGCATCGTGAGGCTGCATCGACAGAGCGCTATCGACGTCGTCCATCCCGACGAGAATGCCGTGGGAGAGGAAATAGGAAGAGATGGCGGCACGCCGGCGTTGCCACAGGTTGGTTGCAAAAGTTTCGTTCTCAACTTCCCGTTTGGTCTGTGCTATTTCTGTGTCCCCTATCGACTGTGTTGTTCGAGCTCTGGATTTCTTTCCTACCCCCAGGGTGGTTGTGTGGCTTATGCCGGTGCCGGGGATGCTCGTGGTGACACGGCCGCGAGAATTGACCGTGAAGCCTTTTACGCCGACGGAGGTACTTACACCACGTTTGCTGACATTGATGCGCACGCCTGGTGCGATTTTGAATGACTTCCGGAATCCCCAGCCCATTTGATTTCCTTTTGGACGATAGCCGAGGTCGTTAGCCGGTGTTACAGCCTTCCTCCAAGGCTAGTCACATCAAAATTACTCACAAGCCATAGCTGGCGTGTGAATCTGATTTCCGCGACCCTGCTGCGTAACCCCTATTGGTAGCACTCCCCAGTGCCAGTTACGTCAGTAGTTTGTAAGCTCATAAATATACTTGGTTTTTAGTTATCGTGGGATGAGAGCGGTCTCGCGAGCTTGCAGCAATGAATAGTGCTGTTTTAAGTTGATAAAATGGCATGGGATTTGGGGTGGCAGCGTTTAGTAAGATGTCAGCGGGATAGAGGGGGAGAGAAAATAAAATGGATGTGAAACGAGCACTCAGGGCCTTTTTCCTGAAGCGTGTCCTTCTACGACTGACGGAACGTCCAGCTCCGAATCGTATTCCGATGTCTGGGCCAAGAGCTGAGGAGCGAAACTATTACGTGGTGCGCTTGAAGTGGGTGGAGCCAGAGCGCGATATGTTGGTAAGTTCTATGCACGAGAACACCGTCGTCGGCCTGGAATTACTAGGTGACAGCTATCAGGTTCAGGTTTCAACTACTTTAGAGGATGCGGCCGCAGCGGGGTTTGACGTCGACTTCTACTATCGACGTTATGAATTTTCTTCGAAGAACCCTGTAGCCTTTGAATTGAATAGCCTCTTTGGGATTTATCAGCTCCAAGCGGCAAAACATGATTTTTCTCAGTGGCTGTTCAACAAGAAATCTCTTGTTGCCGTTGAGCGATATGCCTTGCTTCGCTACATGGTGAACCTAACCGTGCAGCAGCGGGAAGTTGTGTTCAATCCAGTAGCGCTGGCTGGGCGAGAAGACGAGCGCGCCGTATTCCATCCTTCTTTTCAAAGGCATGTCGCTTACTACAGTTTCATTTTGGATTCGCTGCTGGCCGATGGTCTCTTGTCCAAAGACGACTTCAGTTACAGAGTTTTGCCTAAAGCGCTAGGGGCTTTAAATGCCTATGAAGAGGAAGCGCGTCGGCATAAGAGTGCTTTGCGGCTGCAGTTTTTGTTTGGCCTCTTCGGCATCGCGGCGTCCATTGGTGCGGTAATTCAAGCTTGGCCAATAGCTGAAGCGTTATACAAACGCTTTTCTGAATAGCGCTAGATTATTCTAGTTCGCCTGCCAGTGAGCTGCGAGCTCCTGGTAGGTGTAGCGGCCGGATTTCGGTGTCATCAGCACATAATTGAAGGTCGCTTCCCAGAATGAAAGACATTCTTCGGCAACCTCATGCGGTTGCAATTTCGGTGCGTGAATTGTATTCCCTTGTTCGTCTTCGACAGGCTGTAATTCCACTACCAAGGTGGCGTTAAGAGCAGAGCCATTTATAGCTGCAAAGCCGTCGCCGAAGGTCATCTCTGCTTCTTGGCTCCATACGAGAGTAAGGTAGTTGTGTGCTACGTGATTTCGAGCATGCCACGCCCAGCAGACGACTTGCAACGTCGGGTTTATTCGTAAAGTCTCAGCGCGCGGCGTAGTCAGCATCGAGCCTGAGTATAGTTTCGGAACCAGGCTTATGATGTTTTGAACTGCAGCGGTGATCGTCAGAAGAAAATGATCCAGATGAAACTTTAACTCATCGCCTTCTCTATACGTTTGAAGATGTTGAGCGTGGAGTGCTGCGTAGCCAAAGAGTCGTTGAACGGCTTTCACTGCGATGTCGGTCGGAGCTGCCATTGAATCCCCATTGTTTTATGAATTGTCCAGAGTAGAGCCGGGGTACCCTTTTCTATCAACGACGTTTCCCGCTTTCGAAACTGCCAGATAAAACTGGTGACCACCTTTTTTCGCTACCTACCACTTTGGGTTTAGCGGAACGCTTCTTGAATTTCAACTCCGCTTTGGCATCAGCCGCAATTTTTGAATACTTCTTCTGTTCACGAAGAAGTGCAGAGTCCTCTGGCGAGCGCTTAATTCTTGTCTCTAACTTCGCGAGCTCGATCAATGCTGCACGTTCGCGCTCCTTAATCTTCTGTAGTTCGTCCTTAAGAAACATTCTTCCTCTCCGGAATATAGCTTTATTCGGTTGGCGGCTGAGACAGATCGATTTCGGCCTTTTATGTTACCGGCGCTGGGTAACTAGAATAGCGATCCTATTCTCAGAATGTACTCCTCAGGCTTGCCTCAGTTTTTTCTTGGAACCGACCTTCGATCTCGATGCAGTCTACGGCCGCGGCACCGCCCACGCCTTCATCAATTCCGTAGGGTAGAGCGATAACATCAGTCGCGCCAACTCGGGGGCCTTCACGTTCAACCATGCCTCGTTCTCCGACCGAGGCACAGTCACCAGGCTGAAACCGGCTTGAACTCAGGGTCTAGACGTCTTGCGCGAGAAGCCAGTCAAATAGGTCTTCCAGAAAGCCTTGAGCGATTGTTGGAAGCGGATGATGTCTGCTAGCTCTACGAAGACATCGTTTCCAAAGATTGGCATTTGAAGTCGAGGCACATGCTCAATGGCGTTGGGGTCGTCCTCAAGAAACTCCCGTTCCCATGGGCCCTTGAAGTAAAGCGGCCATTTCTGGTGAAGCATGTCGGCCGAAGGGCCATTTCCGTGTTTCAGCGTGTTGCATAGGAATTTCATCTCCTCAATCTCGACGGCAACCATTTCTCCTAGATTGATACGCGGGAATTGCTCTCTCCACTCATCGACAAGAACGCCGCCATACCTTTTAGCGCGGGCGCCAATGACGTTCATTTGACAGTCCGTGAGTTGCTGCTCGAACAGGTGATAGAGCGCGATGGCATACATGTTGAGAAGGGCTTGTTGGACTCCATCCAGAAGCGACATCTTCGAGTATTCATACTCCAGCAGACTATCACTCATCTGTTGCATGTCCAGCTCGTGGCAATTTGCGGCCTGTTCCTGCAGATGTCCAATCTCTGTCATCACATCTTGCTGGGCGCTAGGGAAGGTCGGCAGGAGCTTGGACTCCAGTATTTCAACCAGAATATCGATCTGCGAACAGTATTTGTCGCAGTAGTGTTTCATACCTATTTCATGCAACAGCATCTGGTCCCCTATTGTTTCTAAAGGCCCGCAGGCCCAGGGTAGAAATCTCAACGTTCATGCCTCTCTGGCATACTAAACCGACAATAAATATTCTGCGGGGGCAGGATGGACAAAGAAACCGGTGAACTCATTCAATGGCTTGCAGCGCCTATCGCGACCATTACCGCCGTGTGGCTGACCAATCGCCACAACAGGAAAAAAGACAAGGCCGCACAAGAATATGCTTTCCGAAAGGAAACTTATGGCCGGGTGCTCAAAGAGATCGTCACCATGCACCAGTTGTTCGCCGAGATGATCCGAGGAGTGCCACCAGAGGAAACACGCCTCAAGCGAGCCCGCGCTGTCGGGCAAGCCATCTCCGCTGTTCAACTAATTGCCAAGCCAGAGACAGTTCGTCTTGTGCAGTCCTATGGGCTGGAGCTGAACAAGGTCATGTTCGACGTGACGATGGGGGCCTATGAGGTTGAAGCAATGCGGGCTGAAGCTGAACGCTTGCCTCCAGGCCGAGAAAAGGAAGTGAAAACAGCGCAGCTCAACATCGCCATGGTGACGCGCTTTGAAATGCTAGCACCAGTGCTAGAGCGTCTGATCAATGAGTCCGTTCCGGCGCTCTTGGCCATCCGGAGTGAACTGGAGATTGATACCGACGCTGAATTGTTTGGACAGGTGACAAAGCAGACGGCTGCTGAAGGAAAAGCGCTGCTGAAGCACATGGGATTGGAATTGCGGCGCCGAGCAGGAATGCATTGATCGGTCCTTGCTTCGCGACCTCAGCCAAAATACTCTCGGCAAGATTAGTGGGGTATGTGTTACCAAATTGACGTCCGCAATTGGCTCGAAATGGACGTCAGAAAGCTGAATTAATCCCTGAAATAGTTGCGAAGTTTCTGGAGGATATATGAGTCCGATACTCGATTCTGAAGAAGAGAAAATGGAGAATAACCACGATAAATTTAACTATTACGTCGGGTGTATCTTCGCAATCTTGCAAGGCACTTTCCCGCGAAGGACCCGGATAGATACCGTTGCAATGTTGGGGGCGGAACAATGCGAAGAGACGTTCGATCATGGACGCTACACAGGGAAGTACCGTCGTGACGGTGAAATAGTCGATTTGATCGAAGAATTGGAGTTCATTTATGAGACAGCTCACTGGCTTTTTCAAACTGGCTATCTGATAGGGAATGTGAGCGTCACTCAAATCGGGAGAAGTATTTTTGTGACGCTCAGTCCAATGGCACTGGAAGTATTAAAGATCGTTCCTGATTCTATTGACGCGACACCAGCGGCTGAGTCGTTTGGGACAAAAATTTCGAAAGCGGTGAAAGCCGCCGCAACAAAGCAAGTCGGGGACGTGACAAGTCAAGCCTTGTCGTACGCTGTCAAACTAGGATGGAATTCCATAACCAATTAAGCAAGGCAAGCTCTTTTGGGCCTGGCCGTAGAAGGCCAAGATCAGCCAAAAGTAGTCCCTCGCGAAAAGTGCTTTTTATACCTGTAAGGCGAGTTTTTAAGCAGATTCTTCCTATTGAAGTTTGGACTACTTTTTTTCGCTTCTTTCTTATGAATATCGCGAGAGATTTGCTTCTGTGGAAATCGTAGTCTCTATAATTTTAATTTCGAATAATGACAGAGAAGCCAAACGACCGACTATTTATGGCCGCTGCGGTCGAAGAGATGCGGAAAAGCGATGCACAAGTAAAGGTTGGTGCAGTAATCGTAGTGGACGGGCAGATAGTTGCAAGTGCTTGTCGAACAAAGAACGAGCATGCGGAACGGGCTGCGATCCGATTGGCGACAGAACGCGGAGTAAAAATTAAAAATGCGACTCTTTACGCCACTCTTGAACCTTGCGTGGAATTACGGCCTGGACAGCAAGTGCCATGCTGCGCAGATTTAGTAGTTTCTTCGGGTATCAAAGAAGTAGTCATTGGTCGATATGATCCTAATCCGAACGTTTGTCGTCAAGGATGGAAGCGCCTGAGAGACGGCCACGTGTATTTGCGTGATTTCCACCAGGATTTTCGTGAAGAAATCGACGGGATCAACAGCCGCTTTGTAGGATTTTTCGAAAAAGGCATGGGCCCCACTGGGGGCGCAAAGGTGGGGCACAAAGACAAGGGTATATTCCTCGTGCAATTTTCTGAGGACGATGACCGAACAATGGAAATCGCCTGGACGGTTGCCGGCATCGACGCAGCTTACGGATTTGCTTCTCGCCCAGTCGAGGTCGCTATGGCTAGATTTGCAAATGCATTTGACGAAGTCGACGACCCGACGGCCTACGATTTTCGTCACTCGGTTCGAATCGGAGTTGGTGAAATTGGTATATTCAAAGGACCTAGTGCCTGCGTTCTTGTCAAACCGAAGGAGATTCACAGTGGCCCCGAGTACGGTAACACTGATTTTTTCGTCAACTTTGAGTACCAGGTGCGCATTACTAAGCCTCGTTGAGAAAGGGCACTATTACCTATAGTAATCAATGCCGGCTACCTCCAGACTCCTTGAAGAAGCGTTCGCGTGATGTCATGGGCAGTGGAGCGCCGGCCTGAACGCAAAGCCATTGCTGGGCATACTCCGCCGGCCCCTGGTTGGTCTGCTTGTGTTCAATCCCCTTGAGCACCATTCGAGGACCCTTGAAGGCGTCGATCTGTACGTCGGTCAACTCCAGCAATATCTCACCGCTCTCCCTTTGCAGGCGCGCCACCTTCGTTGGCCGCCCACGCATGTCAGCCGCACACGTGATGACCAGGTCGCCAATGAGCTGAGGCTGGTCTCCGAGGAGCTCCTTTTTGATCTCTACGCCCTGTTTGCGCATCTGGTAGACAACGAAGTCCATGGTTACCTCGCGAATGGGAGCTCGTTCCAGTTGGTGGTGTAACGCTGCGAGACCATGTCGAAGCGTGCCGTCCAACGGTGCTGCCCGAGGCCAGCTGCCAGCCTCAGGGTGTCCTTGCCAAAGCGTTGATTGATGGCGTCGAGAGCCTGCATCAGTGGTGCGGAGGACATCTCCGACACGCCACTAGCGAAAAGCGTGCCTTGATGGTGTCCAGTTTCCGAGAGCTCCATCAACATCACTCCGGCCTTTTTGTACTTGATCCCCAGCCTGAATATCTTCTTGAGGCCCCACATTGCTGCCTTGGTGATGACACGGAGGTCATCGGTTGGCTCAGGCAACGGAACTGTCCGGCCATTGTTGTATTGGGGTTCGTCAGTACGGAATCGATCAGTCTCGACGAAGACATGCACTGCTGCGCAAGTAGATCGCTGGCGCCGGAGCCTTTCCGTAGCCCTGGCAGCGTACATCGTGACGGACTCTTCTATTTCCCGCAGTGCGGTAACTCGCTCTCCATAAGCCCGCGACGAGACTATCTGCTTGCGGGCGGGCGCGACGTCCTCCAGCGGGATGCACGAGATGCCATGCAGTTCCGCCAGGGTCCGCTCCATGCGGACGCCAAACTGTTGGCGAAGGGATGCCTGAGATGCGTTACGAAGGTCTCGGACCGTATGGATGCGCATTCGCTTCAGTTGCTCAGAGATGCGATGGCCAACTCCCCATACCTCTCCAGCAGGGAGCGAAGCGTAAATCCGCTCGGCCTCATCTGGCGCCATGGACTGAAGATCGCACACACCTTTGTACACCGGGCGCTTCTTGGCTAGGTGGTTTGCCAGCTTGGCCAAGGTTTTCGTGGACCCAATTCCCACCCCCACCGGTAGGCCGACCCAGGTTTGGACCTTGTGACGGATGTCGTGACCCATCGAAGTCATGTCCGGCCAAAGCGGAGAAAGGCCATCGAGCAAGAGGAAGCTTTCATCAATCGAATAGCTCTCCACGCGCGGGCTGTACTCACGCAGAACGGCCATGCACTTGTTGTTCATTGAGGCGTAGAGCTGGTAATTCGATGAGAGCGCAATGATTCCGTGCTTCATTGCCAGTCTTGCATGAGAAACCAAGGCGCGGCCATCTGCACCCCAAGGGTCTTGGCCTCTGGGGAGCGGGAAATCGCACAGCCATCGTTGTTGCTAAGGACCACAACGGGCTTGCCACACAGCCGAGGGTTGAACAGCCGCTCGCAGGATACGTAAAACTGGTCGCAGTCGACCAGGGCGAATGACGTTTCCGGAGCGCTCATGCCCACTTGAACCTCCGGGCGATGCCGACCATGACGCCAAATATCCGCAGTTCCTCACCTTCGGCGAATCGGATAGGCTCGTAGTCTGGGTTATCCGGATGCAGCTCATACGCTCCGTTGACGCACCGTAGCGACGAGCATTTCTCTGTATGAGCCAGAGTTCGTAAACTCGATGAAATCAGGGGCGATGTTCTATCGATCTCTAATATTCTCCTCTGATCTTTCGTAGTTCGATGTCAGTGAGCAATTGGCGCTCCGCGCTTCCAACCAGGACGGCCGAGTTGAGACATTCAATATCTGCTCGCGATGGCCGTGTTTCGGGGCGTGAATCCTATGTGTGTTGATTTGCTCGCGGATTTGCCCCTCTCCATTTGACCCACCTTCCATTGCCTGCTGAAGGCAGCCACTCGGTCATACGCCTCCTTGTATCTCAGCTCTCTTAAGTCCAGGAACATCTGTTTCAGGGCCCTTCTTTGCTTCCGAGATTTGATCGCCCCTGCGGTGAGCCAAGCGGAGAGCCTGATGGTTTGTGCTGCAGCCTCGGTGGCCGCGGTCACACCGCCGCGCGTCGCACCGTAGGTGCCTTACAGTTTTTCGAGGGTGAGGAATTGAGGAGTCATGCCGGGTATGGCCAGCAGTCCACGTCTCTAGAACGTCGTTTACATTGGCGTCAATATGACGCATAATTTTGCGACAAAAGAAGTCAAGAGCACACCATGACCAACGAGCAAACTGAGATTGAAGGCAACGACGACACGCCACCCGGCAGCATGCCGGAAGAACGCACCAACCTGTTCCGAGAGCTTCTAGAGGAGCTTGACGAGACGCCCACGGAACTGGCTCTCAGGCTGCGTCGGTTGGGCGACTACCGTTCGAAAGCGGCCATCATGCGGAGCATCCAGCGCATGTCGGCCGGCGACACGGCAGTCTCAGGCGAGATGTTGGTCATCGCAAAGATGCTGGTGAACCAGCAGCGACTGCTCGAGTACAAGCAGGCCCAGGTTGACTGGAAGAGGCAGCATGACGATGTGTGGGCCGCGACTATCGACGGTTTCAAGGTCCGGTTGTACCGGCAGACGACTGGGAAATGGAAAGTCGACCTTGTGTTTATAGAGACTGACTACAGCCCGCCATGGCAGACCTTCCCGAGAAGCCTCGAAGCGGCAAAACGCAAAGCACTCACCTGTGTCGCGGATGGACTGTTGGACGTTGCCGAATTGAAGGCAGGTCGGCTGTAAAGAGGTACTACTTTGTGTTGTCAGCCGCTCTGCCCGACCGGTAAGCTAGTCACAACTTCTATATAAACAGCTAAGGCCTGAATGTCCAGATATTCGCTGCTTACCCAGTACCTGCTTGCAAACCCAAACGCTCAATTTATCAAGTCGTTTGACGAGTTAGACGAAGTCGTTTTAGGCGGCCTGCCGGCGTCGGCACGTCAGTATCCCGCTTGGTGGACAAATAACGCCGCAAGTCAGCCGCATGCAAAATATTGGCTAGATGCAGGACTACGGGCCACACCGAACTTCAAAGATGAGTTTGTCATCTTCACCAATGACGCTGCGCTCGAAGCGAGCGAGCTAGCTGCCGCAGTGGTCGAGGACTCGACACCGCAAGATTTGACAGAATACGTCGAGAGCAGCTTGAGCCTCGAGCGCGACCTTGAAGACCAAATCGTCGGTCACCTTGACGTGCTCGAGCCGGGTCTGACCCTCGTGTCCCGGCAAGAGACGAGTGACGTTGGTCGGCTGGACCTGCTCGCGCGTGACCGTGAGGGCCGTACGGTCATCATCGAGCTGAAAGCAGGCGAAGCCAAGGATTCCTCGATTGGACAAATCGCCCGGTATATGGGCTGGTACGCTGAGAAAGAAGGTAAGCCGCCGCGGGCGATGCTGGTAGCCAGTGGGTTCCCTGAACCTGTCAGGTGGGCGGCCAAGGCCATCCCCGGGCTGAAGCTGGTGACTTACCGTGTGCAGTTCGCGTTTGAAGAAGCGATGGTATTGAGTTGACCTTTGCGCTCAATCACATGGCATATTTCACTCTTACGACAAAGCTGCTCAACCTGATACGGGCGACGCCTGGTGCACGAGTTGTATCAACTGCAAGCTCCATGCAGGCACGTGGCAAACTGGACTTGGAGAAGACTCCGACGGAACTTGGAGTCTCTGGCCCTCGAGCCTATGCAACATCCAAGTTGGCAAATATTCTCTTCACAAAAGAGTTGCAGCGCAGACTTGCGGGCACCGACGCAGTCGCGAACTGCTTTGAACCCGGAATGGTGCGGACCCAATTCGGAGGAATGGGTTCAGACCAGGGCTTCCTGCTGAACATGGTCTATCAAATAGCAGCACCATTTGCAGTGCCTCCGGAGGTGGGTGCTGACTCACTCATTTGGCTCGCGACGTCGAAAGAAGCAGCAGAACTGCGTGGCCAATATGTATCAAAAAGAAAGCCTGCCACTCCACAGACGCAAGCAATGGATACGCAATTAGCCGAAGGTTTGTGGGCACTGAGCGAAAAGCTTTGCGCCAAGGCAGTCGTTTGAATTCCACTTGGACTGTGGGGGGAATTCGGCTATCGATGCCCATCTGTTGACGAGGAATCCGATAAGGTGACCGGCAAGATTGTGATTGACGTTGTGGCGCCGTAAGCGCGTTATCAATGTGGAAATGGTAATACGTTGATCTGAATCACGAAGGGCTGCTTATCTTTACTGGCAGCCCTTTTTGCCAAGCTATCCACGTACGTAAGATAGTTGCGGACTTGTTAAATGATGTATATTTTCCCAACTTACGGGGAATAACTTCAACAAACATGTATCAAACAGCATTTGGGGCCTTCCATGGCACCAGCTGGGAGAACCTTTGCCAGTTGGTGTTTAAAAGAAAATACGGTGCTGATGGCTATCAGCATATTCAGGTCAGTCCAGGGGACTATGGTTTGGAAGGCTATACCTCCAAAACGGGGTATGGTTTCCAGTGCTATTGCCCTGAAAAGCAGTACAGCCGCAAGGAACTATATGAAAAGCAGCGGCAAAAAATCACCGACGACATCAACAAACTCATAAATAACAAAGACGATCTTCTCGCCCTGTTGGGGACAACGAAGGTGGTGAACTGGGTATTTGTGACGCCCGATTTGGCCAGCAATGCACTTCTGAGGCATGCGCGAGTTAAAGAGAAGTTGGTCCGAGATGCGTGCCTTCCGCACGTTGATCCAGATTTCCGAATTCTGTTGCACGATGCGGAGCATTATTTGCTTGAGATTCGGCAAGTTCAGTCTGCGC
The DNA here is from genome assembly GCF_028993615.1 of Herbaspirillum sp. WKF16. NCBI lineage: Bacteria > Pseudomonadati > Pseudomonadota > Betaproteobacteria > Burkholderiales > Oxalobacteraceae > Herbaspirillum > Herbaspirillum sp. WKF16. The sequence goes on from NZ_CP118632.1 coordinate 1,341,393, forward strand.
AAGGTCAAGCCCTCGATTTGTTCTCATCCCCCCCACGTTTGGATGAGCTGACAGGCCCGCCAGAGGAGTACGAAGCCAACGTACGTAGGAAGTGCATCGTGCGTCTTGAACCCAAGAAAAGTTCTCCCACATACGAGCGCCTAGTATCCGTACTAACTGGAAATACGCTTCGCAGCTTCATGGAAACCGAAAAATTTCTCCATGAGATAGAGCGGAGCGCTCCCGTTGTACATGGACGACTCATCGCGCTTGTCCGTGAATACGAGAACACGGTCCTGGAAAAAGCAATCACATGGACCGGCTCGGCAGAGGAACTTACGTCGCTTGTCCAAAATGGTCTGATTAGTCGAATCGTAAATGATCTCAAGCCGGAATTTAACGAGACAAATGCCAGCCAAGTGGCGAGGCACATCGTGGCACGCTGGCTCGCAGTGTGCTCGTTAGACTATGAGTGAGCAATTAAAAAAGCTGCGCTTCGTTCGGCGCCCACTTCCCATATTTCCCGAACACCGTCCACTCTACAAAATTGCTCAAATACTTCTGATTTTGCAGTTGGCCTCTTGGGGCGCTAAATCGACACTGCCGCGCCTCCAATTGTTGAACTGGGCTTTGAAGACAGACTCTCGTCAGAAAAGGTTATTGGATTGTGTCAGGCAAAAGAAGCTGACTATTGCAGCTTGGGGTTTTGACCCCGTGATGGCTATTGCCTTGAGATTTGCAGAGGCGGAGAAGCTAGTCGCTACTACATCAACCGGTTATCAACTTACTGAAACTGGAAAGAAGTTTGCACGAGAAATTTGCAAGGAAGACGACAACCTTGCAAGCGAGAGAGAGTTTCTGACCGCAATTGGAAAGTCGCTCACTGAAGCGATGGTAACGACCGTGTCAGACAAATGGGGAGAGGTATGAAAATCAATGCTGTGAAATTGCAGATTACAACAGCAGCAGGGGATTTTGGTTTTGACTTTGAGTTTGCGCGTAGGCTAACTGTAGTGCGTGGACGGAATTCAGCCGGCAAGAGCACGCTGTTTAATACTCTACTTTATTCGCTTGGGATGGAAGAGCTTGTGGGCGGCCGCGACGAGCAGGTTCTCCCATATGGTGTCCGCGACCATTTCTTGTATGAAGGTAAGCGACATGACGTGGTGACATCGGAAGTATTTGTCCAGATTGAAAACCATGCTGGCCAGGTAGTGACTTTGCGACGAGCCATCAAACATCCTGTCCGAAAGCAAAAGCTTATAGAGGTTTTTCAAGGTAACTGCTTAACAGGAAATTTGCCATTTGAGAATCCTGAACCCAAATACATTCATGATGCATATGCCGCTCAGATTGAAGAGGGATTCCACAAGTTTCTTGAGGGCTTCTTGGGGCTAAGCTTGCCATCGGTGCCGAATACATCGGGGGGCGAAGCCAAGTTATATCTGCAAACAATTTTTGCCGCGCATGCTGTTGAACAAAAGCGTGGTTGGACCGATTACGTCGCGACAATCCCGTTTTATGGGATTAAAGAGGTGCGTACCAAAGTAGTGGAGTATTTGCTTGGTCTTAATGTTTTTGAAACGGATGCACTGAGAAACCGCTTAAACAGCGAGTCCGTTCAGATTCACGAAGGATGGATCAAGATCGTTGGGGAGTTGACTCGCGCTGCCAACGCTGAAGGTTTCACAGTGATGTCCTTGCCTGGACGACCAGATGCTACTTTTAAGCGAGACCCAGTTTATCTTGAGAAGAAGATTGGTGATGAGGCTCTGACGTTCCCTCAGTATCGGACGAGGCTGCGAGAAGAATACCGTGGGTTGAATCAAAAGATTGATGGTTATCAGAAGGCGAACAGTGATGAGGCAGTTTCCGACCTTGAAACGGTCGCAAATGAGCTGCGCGAACTGAATTTTCTACATGAGCAAGGGATCACGCAGCTAACCCTGAAGAGGGCCTCTCTCAATGAGTACGAGGAATTGCTCGTTGAAGCAAAAGAAGATTTGGCACGAAACCGTACAGCGCAGAAGCTAAAGGGATTTGGCTCTGATTACGCCCCGAATCTTTCCCAGGACCGTTGCCCCACGTGCATGCAGACAATATCTGAGTCGCTTTTGGGGGAGGCTATTACGGGTCCCGTGATGAGTTTGGATGAAAACATCACTTACCTGAAAAGCCAAGTGTCGATGCTGGAGCGGCAGGTCATCGGATTGCGGGGGGATATTGTTCAGGCAGAGCGAATATCTCAAGAATTGGGACGCCGCCTCGCAGCGAAAAGTGATCTTCTCAAGGCGCTTCGCGGAGATGTCAGTGCCGGTGCTGTCCAATCGAGAGCATTAATTCGTCGCCAGGTACAACTTGAAACTGAAGTTGAGCGGCTTTTGAACGTAGAAAAAATGTTGGGTGAGAAATTGCCAACCTTGGAGGGATTGGCTGCACAGCTACGTGAAAATCAACTGCAACGTGCGTCTCTCCCGAAAGAGCGATACACCGAGGATGATGAGCGAAAAATCACCATATTCCAAAAAATGTTTCGGGCAAACGCTGGCTCCTTTGGATATGAAAGCGCACCCATTGAGGACATCGAAATTGGACGTGAGCTTCTGACTCCGACGCTGAGGAATATTGAGCTTCGTGAATATGGCGCTAAGAAAAGAACAGACATCAAATCCGACTCAAGCGCTAGCGATTTCGTTCGCCTCATTTGGAGCTATTTGCTGGCCTTGTATCAAACGTCGGTCACGCAAGATGTCAATGGAAAGCATCTAGGTTTTTTGTGTTTCGATGAACCTGGTCAGCATTCCATGCGTGCTGAAAGTCAGCATGCACTTTTCCAATTGCTGTCGGCGGAGCCAGGGCTTCAGAGTATCGTCGCTGCATCTTTCGATGAGATGGAAAGCGTCTATGTACAAGCTACACTGAATGTCGAATTCAAGCTCATTGAATGGGGCGAAAAGCTGATTCGCCCATTGCCGTAACCATAGCCACTAAAGAGCGGAGGTGCGAGCGCTGAGTGTAGCTTGCATCTTCCATGCCGTAGTAGCGGCGGAAATGGATTCGCCGGTTGTCTCGATGTGATTGCTATTGAAGAAGCCTCGGGCGCGCCAAGTGGTTTGTCCAGACTGCCTTACCCATATTTCCATGACTGTGCCATCAATAGTGATTGCGATGCGTTGCTGTGCAGTTCTGGTTCTCATGCTTTCATACCCATAAACGGTTTGTCTCCATGAGGTCCTCTAGTGGGACCTCTCTGTGTCGCCGAAATATACTAGTGGCGATCTGTTCCTGGCTATGAAAATGGCTGGGGAGCCGTAGTGTAAAGGATGCAGCACCTCACTGCTGCATTCCATCGTTGCTCACTACTGAGAAATCTTCCGTCGGCCTTCCTGGGAGCGTGCTTCATCATACTGGCGCTTCAAGCGTTCGAGAAAATTCTCTGGAAAATCAGCAGCTTCCGCGATTGCAAACCATTTTTCCGCTGTAATGACCTGAGATGCGATCAGATGGAGAAGTTGTACGTGAGATTCGAGCGCGAGTTTGCTCTTGAAAATGAGCTGACAGAGACGTTGCGTACCCAGTGTTTCTTGTAAAACGTCTCCGTATTCAAAGCCATCCTCCATCTCGATTGAAACACTAGTGGCTGGATTGCGGGACTTGATAAACAAATCGCCGATGCCGAGTTCTCGATTGAAATCGTCGATATTGGAAATCGTTCCCAAGGCAATGACGTTTTCAATTAAAGCCATATCTGTGTCATCAATGGTTGGAGACACGATGCGGACAATGATGTCGTCGATGAATGAGGCCCCAATCGCGTAGCCAATTAGCAGACAATCTTCGCTGTATTTGGCAATGGTCTGACGTGCGGTAAAAAGCGTCTCAAAAACGATCCTCTTGTATCCCTGCGCATGCGCTGATTCGACCGAGGGGAAAAGCGGCAGTCTCCTTATCGATTCAGGTACTCCGTCTGAGCCCAGTACCAAGCCAGGGCGTCCGGGAACTCTCGCTGCCGGCCCGACGTGGTCAGTCATTCGAAGAATGTCGGCGGCAACTTCGAGGGCGTCGAAGCGATTTATCCTAGGGACGCCCAACACTATCAGACCTTTGTGGCAGTCTTGCAATGCAGGGGCGAGCGCCGCAATTATTGCTTTCGGTATAGCTGGTTCTGAGGGAGGGAGCGAAACCAGCTGAGGAGCTACCTCCTTGCGTGCTCTTTCTGAGTAGGCCGAAAGTTCTCCCATTTCTGTTACCTGGCCGAAGACTCCGGTGAACAGGGTGTTTGCTACGACGGAGGTATGGTCCAACAACAGTAGGACGTCGTCATACATTGTCCTAGCGCTCGGAGTGTTCAAAAGGATGGCAATGCGATAGCCATGCCGCTCAACCAGAATACGTGCGCGCTCCAATTTGCCTGCATGTAAGCTCCATTCATCCTGGTTCAAATGAAAGCAACCCAAGACGAGCAACGTTCCAGAGGGGGCTTTAAGGAGCGCTTCTGACCAAATTCCTTCTTCGCCGATAACCAGCGGTCGTTGATGTCCCGTAGCCTGCTCAGTGTAAATGAGTGAACCTTCAGTCCCAGTGTCGAAATTGTCCAGGAGCGCTGAGATTGCATCGGGAGACGGTGTCAGATAAATCCCCGGCGCTGGCCCTGATGGCCAAACCTTGAGTGCCGGTGATGTCGTCGCGCGTAGAGTTTTGAGGAGGAGTTCTGGTGAAAATGCAGGGGGGCCGATGTCCATCTCAATTCGGCGCGCCAGTCGATTGGCTGCACTTTCATCAAATTGGCACGCTAAAACTTTATCTGGAGATTTGCTGACCACCGACCAATTTCGGAGACCAGGGACCGCCGCTATAAGGTTGAGTGATTTTTCGTGGCCTAGGGGGCGAGCGCTGTTGCGTTCGAATAGCTCGCGCAGGGACTTGGCCAGCAGTTTAAGTTGCTGAATATCCATTGGTTTCTCCAGGCGGTATATCCGGTGCACGCTTTGCGGGGCCGCCCTAAGAAATCAATCGATAGGAGGAATCCGGTTCAAACAATCGTCTTCGCCATACCCAGAAGGGCGCGTGCGGGAGGCGACGATAGGCCTTCGGACGATTATACGAGAATTAGAGTGCTGGAGGAGGGGTGATAGCAAGACGGTTGCCTAGATGAGCAGGGGCGCCTTGCCTATCCGAGCTCCTCTCATCAATTCCGCGAACTGATTCCGCAGCTGGCCGAGCGTTTTCACGTGATTGCTCCCGACTTGCCTGGTTTCGGTTTCACGGAGGTGCCTGAGGACCAAAACTACGTTTACACATTTGATGCGATGGCTAAGACATTGGAGGCATTCGTGGATAGCGTTGGCCTGAAGACCTATGCGATGTACGTCTTCGACTATGGCGCGCCGACCGGCCTGCGCTTAGCTGTCGCTCATCCCGAACGAGTAACTGGCTTCGTCTCGCAAAACGGTAATGCCTAAGTACATCGGCCAACGCATCATTGAAGTGATTGGTAAGTAAGGGCGCGCCGTCACTGGCGACACCTGCACAACCAACGCCACGTTTGTCTCCCTTGCCATGGCAACAGGCCGAGGGGACAGCGTGGCGTTGGCGCATTCTGAGCAAACCTAATGGTCAGCAAGTACAACAGGACTTTTGAGCACTTATCTCGGATTTGAAGAGCGGTCGGCTATTTAGAGTAGCTGCCACCCCAACTCAGTACGGAATCCCGAGATGACACAAGTAAAAGCATGGGCCGCCTTCGAAGCCGGCCAGGAGCTCAAGCCCTTCACCTACGAACTGAGTGCTCCAGAATCGGAAGAAGTGGAAATCGAAGTCAGCAACTGCGGCGTCTGCCATACCGACCTAGTCTTCATAGACAACGAATGGGGCATGACTCCATATCCTTTCGTCCCAGGCCACGAAATCGTCGGGCGTATTACTTGCCCGTGCTTATTGATGATTGAGACATAGACCATGTAGCTCCTTCCATGCTTTCCAACAGGCTCGGCTAAGCCTGATCCGGCTTCAGTTCGGCGACTCTGCCTTCGATGATTGCCCGACGGATGTCTTCTTCTGTGCGAGGAGGTGTTGAGGTTAAGTCTGCAAGCGCTACTACGCGCCGCAGCGGAGCAATCAAGTTTTCGGTAGATACAGACTCTCTCTTCCGAAGACGTCTCAGCGCTCTGTCAATCATGGTTTCCACGGCGCTGACTGGACGAATGGTCTCGGTCCTGTCTGTTAGAGTCAGCTCAATATTGAGAGCGGTAGCCAGCCGGCACCAGGCACCAATAGGCACGTGGCCAGAACCTCTCAGGGCGGCAGCCACTAGATCGATCTTTACGTTCGATTGACGCGATAACTCCCATTCGGAAAGTCCTCGCTCATTGGCCAAAGCTTTAAGTGTTTTTCCAAGATCAATCTCATTCACGGTGCACCTCGAAGTGCTGGCTTACGAACTAAAAGGCTATCTGCCGTTTTTTGCATCCAGTCGATTCTCGTGCGGACAACGTCAGAAATTTTACTGACCAGCGCTAGTTCTCCCTGACTGTAAATAGCAGCATCAACGAGACGCTCATAATGTCTTTGTGCAGCTGCCGCCAATCTTTCCATCTCAAGCGCCATCAAGCGACTGGAGAAATTGGCATCTTCAGAGAAGCGAATCATTGTGGTTTGAGTCACATCTTCGAATCTGAAGGCACCACCATAGCTCACCGCCAAATTCTGTAAGATCGCATCACCATATACTTGCGTTGACGTGAGGTCATACATTGGCGCCGGGATCAGTCCGTCATTCGTCTGGAAGAATGAAATATTCTTTGCATGAGCGTCATTGTTGCCAATAAGAAGACTGAAAAGTGCCCATCGAATGATAAATAGGCGTCCTTCTTCAGGATTCACAAAGAACGGTTCAAGCTTGAAGAGTCTTTTGAATCCCACCCCGAAAGATTGATTCTCCACGCATTGTTCGTACTTCTCCCAACTAGCAGCACCAACGGCTTGGCAGCCATCAATTGCATGTACACGCTCGACGTTGCCTGGTTGGAGGATGTCTGACTTTGAATTCCACACCCGGTCAAACCGTTCTATAACCAAAATTGGATCAGGAATCCGCCGGATGTGAACCTGAGCTACCGGTAACCCCATTGCTCCAGCTAGGGACATGCAGTAATGCTCATTTGCCACCATAAATGGAGTTGCCGGATCACGGGCCTCTGGCTTGATGATGTGAGTTGAATTCAAACTCCCGTCTAGCAAATACAGATTCCCTTCCTTCATTCCCACCTGCATTTTGTCCTGAGTGCCGGCGAGGCTTTGGTAGAAGCGACCATGCCAGAGGGAGAACGGAATGCTGCTTCTGTTGGTTACTCGGGCTGCTAGTTCATCGTCCGATAGATGACTGAAGACCGGAGAGATACTGGTAGAGGGATTGGGCTCGTCATCTTGACATAGCAGGCTAAAAGCACCGGCAGGTTCGTGACCACAGGTCTGAACCATGGCTAATACATTTGCAGAAGATAGCTTGTTTCGGATCGCTCCAATTTTTCGCATTTGTCCTTCTGGTAGCAGATTCGCAAGATAGCTTGCAATCTTCTGAGAAGAAATACCGTCATTGAAAAGAGGTAAGTGCGGCGACAACGCGAACGCTTCTGGGCGATGCTTCCATTGCGCATCGTAGTGAAAAGCGAGGTCGCCTTTGCGAAGGTCGCAATGAAAAAAACCGACCGAATGGCTGGATGAGCTGATTTGAAACTGACGTTGTGACATTGACGTGCTTAACTTGGGCAAAGTGCCGGAAGAGGTGAGTGCTTCTCTCGTGAGGTCACTGAGCAAGCTATCTAGCGAGCGAGGTTTAACTCTGGCGGAGAGATTTACAAATTTATTCTACGAATTACGTAGAAATGCGGCAAGCTAATTCTTCTCCGTGCAGTGTTGACTTTGGAGGTAATAAGCAAAACTTGCTTAAGGGGAACGACGAGTCCATGCCAAAAAAATAAAACTGCTGACCTGCGGTAAATAGTCTTCGAAAATTGAAGCGGGGAATTTCTGATTGTGCTCGGGATGAGCGAGAGGAGAGGGCGTGAGACAGTTGAGACACTGTCAGATGGTGCAACGTAATTAAGGAATAGTTCTTATTCTATGTTTGAGGCTGCCATTTTGAGACACTTGAGACAGTGCGCTCAGTTCCCCATAACCACCAGGTTGCCCAGCACGATGCCGTGCTTATGGCCCATGCCGCTGCGCGGCAGGATCACCGCCGCATAGCCGGGATCGGCCAGGTGGATCGCCAGGCCGGTCGGGATCAAATGGGTCGAGCCGGGGGCGATGGTCAGCGGCGCATCGATGCAGGCGCGCAGGTCCAGGCCGGCGCTGCCCGGGGTCGCATAGGCGGGCAGTTGGTCTTTCATGCGCGGGTCGAGGATCTTGATGTCGATGGTCTTCATGGATGCAGATAGGAGTGAAAAGGCACGGCCCGCGATGGCGGGCCGTGTCGGGTTCAGGACGCCATGCGGCGCGCGATCTCGCGCACCAGCTGGCGTGCCAGGGTCTGCTTGTCCGCGCGCGGCAGGCTGGTGTGGCCTTGCTCGTCGAACAGCGTCAGTGAGTTGTCGTCGCGGCCGAAGGTCTGGTGGCCGATGTTGCCGACCAGGAGTGGAATGTTCTTCCTGGCCCGCTTGGCCGCGCCGTATTGTTCAAGATTCTCGGACTCCGCCGCGAAGCCCACGCAATACGGGCGGCGTGGCAGGGCGGCGACCTCGGCCAGGATGTCGGGGTTCTGCGCGAACTCCAGGCGCAGCGTATCGTCGTCGGCGTTCTTCTTCAGCTTGCGCGCGCTGGCGTTGGCCACGCGCCAGTCGGCCACCGCCGCCACCGCCACGAACAGGTCCTGGCCGGCGACGTTGGCCATCACCGCGTCATGCATCTGCTGCGCGGTCTGCACATCGATCCTGAGCACGCCGTAGGGCGCTTCCAGCGCGGTCGGGCCGGACACCAGCGTGACCTCGGCGCCGGCTTCGCGCGCCGCGCGCGCCACCGCGTAGCCCATCTTGCCGGACGAGAGATTGGTGATGCCGCGCACCGGGTCGATCGGTTCGAACGTGGGGCCGGCTGTGAGCAGCACGCGGCGTCCGGCCAGCAGCTTGGGCTGGAAGGCGGCGATGATTTCTTCCATCAGCTGCGCCGGTTCCAGCATGCGTCCTTCGCCCATCTCGCCGCAAGCCTGCGCGCCGGCGTCGGGGCCGAGCAGCAGGATGCCGTCTTCGCGCAGCCGGCGCGCGTTGCGCTGCGTGGCCGGGTTCTGCCACATCTCCACGTTCATGGCCGGCGCCACCATCAGCGGCACATGCGCCGGGCGGGCCACGCACAGTGTGGAGAGCAGGTCGTCGCAGGCGCCGTGCGCCAGCTTGGACATGAAATCGGTGGAGCAGGGGACGATCACGACGGCGTCGGCGTCGCGGGTGAGATTGATGTGCGGCATGTTGTTCTCCATGCGCGCATCCCACTGGTCGGTGTAGACGGTGTTGCCGGTCAGCGCCTGCATGGTCACCGCGGTGATGAACTGCGTGGCGGCCTGGGTCATGATCACCTGCACCGACGCGCCGGCGCGGCCGAGTTCGCGCGCCAGCATCGCGGCCTTGTAGCAGGCCACGCCGCCGGTCAGGCCGAGTACGATTTTCTTGCCAGCCAGATCCATGTGTTGCTCCTTGCTTCCGGAATGAAGCGAAGCGCGAGGGCTTCGCGAGCGAACCAGCGGGGCCGGTCTTTACTTCTTGGAAACCCGGCGCAGTTCGTCCACGACGAACAATACCGCACCTACGCAAATCGCACTATCGGCCAGGTTGAAGGCGGGCCAGTGCCAGTTACCGACGAAGACGTCGAGGAAGTCGATCACGTGGCCGTAGGCGACGCGGTCGATCACGTTGCCGATGGCGCCGCCCAGGATCAGGGCCAGCGCCCAGCAGAACATGCGCTGGCCGGGATGCTTGCGCAGCAGGTGGATGATGAACACCGCCGCGGCGATGCCGATGACGGTGAACAGGTAGCGCTGCCAGCCGCCGCTGGCGGCCAGGAAGCTGAAGGCCGCACCCTTGTTGTACACCAGCACCAGGTTGAAGAAGCCGGTCACCGGCAGCGACTCGCCGTAGTGGAACAATTTCAGGATGGTGATCTTGGAGAGCTGGTCGAGCAGCAGCACGATGGTGGCGATGCCCAGCCAGGGCAGCAGGCCCTGTGCCGAAGCAGGCGAGCCGGCCGGCCGTGCGGGAGGGGAGGAGCGCTTTTTGGTTGCCATGGGTATTGTTGTTTGAGTTGAGCGGCCCGCGCATGCCTCTGCCGAAGCTCATGCCATGCGCGGGCCGGCTTGCCGGCGTTTCCGGGGATCAGGCGAAGCGGCGCTGCTCGCCCTGGCCGAACAGGTTGGCGTAGCAGCGGCCGCACAGGCCGGGATGTTCGGCGTGCGCGCCGACATCGGCGCGGTAGTGCCAGCAGCGTTCGCACTTCTGGTGGGCCGACGGCGTCACGACCACCGCTTCTTCTTCGGCCGTAGCCACGCGGCTGACCTTGGCGCCGGAGGTGATGAGCACGAACTTGAGGTCTTCACCCAGGCTGTCGAGCAGCGCGGCTTTGTCGCCGGCCGCCTTGACCTCGACTTCGGCCTGCAGGGACGAACCGATGCCGCCGGCGATGCGCACCTCTTCCAGCTGCTTGGTCACCGCCGCGCGCACTTCGTGCAGCACCGCGAACTTGCCCAGCAGGGCCTCGGCATCTGCCACCTCGGGCAGCGCGTAGTAGGTCTGCGAGAAGATGGTCTCGTCGCTCTGGGCGAAGGTTTCCTCGCCGGCGAAGAAGCTCCAGGCTTCTTCCGCTGTGAACGACAGGATCGGCGCCATCAGGCGCAGCAGCGACTGGGTGATGTGCCACACCGCGGTCTGCGCCGAGCGGCGCGCTGCCGACTCCGCGCCGCTGGTGTAGAGGCGATCCTTGAGGATGTCGAGGTAGAAGCCGCCCAGGTCTTCCGAGCAATAGCCCTGCAGCTTGGCCACCACCGGGTGGAATTCGTAGGACTCGAAGTGCGCCAGCACCTCGGCCTGCAGGCGCGCCATGTTGGCGATCGCGTAGCGGTCGATTTCCAGCATCTCGGCCACCGGCACGGCGTGCTTGCCGAAGTCGAAGTCCGAGGTGTTGGCCAGCAGGAAGCGCAGCGTGTTGCGGATGCGGCGATACGACTCCACCACGCGCTTGAGGATTTCATCGGAGATCGACAGCTCGCCCGAATAGTCGGTCGATGCCACCCACAGGCGCAGGATCTCGGCGCCCAGCGAATCCGACACCTTCTGCGGCGCCACCACGTTGCCCTTGGACTTGGACATCTTCTTGCCCTCGCCGTCGACCACGAAGCCGTGCGTGAGCAGCGCCTTGTACGGCGCGCGGCCGTTGAGCATGGACGAGGTCAGCAGCGACGAGTGGAACCAGCCGCGATGCTGGTCCGAGCCTTCCAGGTAGAGGTCGGCCGGGAACTGCGACTGCTGCTTGTGCGAGCCGCGCAGCACGGTCTGGTGCGTGGTGCCGGAGTCGAACCAGACATCCAGCGTGTCGCGGTTCTTGAGGTAGTGTTCGGCGTCCTCGCCCAGCAGCTCGCGGGGATCGAGCGCCTGCCAGGCCTCGATGCCGCCCTTCTCGATGCGCTGCGCGATCTGTTCCACCAGCTCCGGCGTGCGCGGATGCAGCTCGCCCGTTTCCTTGTGCACGAAGAAGGCCATCGGCACACCCCACTGGCGCTGGCGCGACAGCGTCCAGTCCGGACGGTTGGCGATCATGCCGTGCAGGCGCGCCTTGCCCCAGGAGGGGAAGAAGGCCGTGTCTTCGATGCCTTGCAGCGCGGTCTGGCGCAAGCTGGGGCCGCCGTCCTTGGGGACGTTGTCCATGCTGGCGAACCACTGCGAGGTGGCGCGGTAGACGATCGGCGTCTTGTGGCGCCAGCAGTGCATGTAGCTGTGGTCGAACATGACCAGCTTGAACAGCGAGCCCATCTCTTCCAGCTTGGCGCAGATCGGCTTGGACGCTTCCCAGATGGTCAGGCCGGCGAACAGCGGCAGCCACGACGCGTAGCGGCCGTCACCCATCACCGGGTTGAGGATGTCGTCATCCTTCATGCCGTGCGCCTTGCACGAGATGAAGTCTTCGATGCCGTAGGCCGGGGCCGAGTGCACGATGCCGGTGCCGCTGTCGGCGGTCACGTAGTCGCCCAGGTAGATCGGCGAGAGGCGGTCGTAGCCGGCGTCCGCCTTGGCCAGCGGATGGTGGAAACGGATCAGTGACAGCGCCTCGCCCTTGGCGGTGGCGATCACGCGGCCTTCCAGGCCGAAGCGCTGCAGGCAGGATTCGACCAGGTCGCGGGCCAGGATCAGCAGGAGCGGCTCGCCGTTGCGGGTGGTCTCCACCAGCGCGTAGTCGAACTCGGGATGCACGTTCAGCGCCTGGTTGGACGGGATGGTCCAGGGCGTGGTGGTCCAGATCACGATGTAGCCGTTGCGCGTGGGCAGCTCGGCCAGGCCGAAGGCGGTGGCCAGCTTGTCGTGTTCGGCGAAGGGGAAGCCGACGTCGATGGCCGGGTCGCGCTTGTCCTGGTATTCCACCTCCGCCTCGGCCAGCGCCGAGCCGCAGTCGAAGCACCAGTTCACCGGCTTGAGGCCGCGATAGACGTAACCCTTCTCCAGGATGGTGCCGAGCGCGCGCAGCTCATCGGCCTCGTTGGAGAAGTTCATGGTCTTGTACGGGTTGTCCCACTCGCCCAGCACGCCCAGGCGGATGAAATCGGCCTTCTGGCGCTCGATCTGCTCCCCGGCATAGGCGCGCGCCTTGGCCTGCACTTCGGCTACCGGCAGGTTCTTGCCGAACTGCTTTTCGATCTGGATCTCGATGGGCATGCCGTGGCAATCCCAGCCGGGCACGTACTGCGCGTCGAAGCCGGCCATGTTGCGGGCCTTGACGATCATGTCCTTGAGGATCTTGTTGACGGCGTGACCGATGTGGATGTCGCCGTTGGCATACGGCGGGCCGTCATGCAGGATGAACTTGGGGCGCTGGGCCGAGGCCTTGCGGATGCGCTCGTAGACCTTCTTCTCCTGCCATTGCTTGACCCATTGCGGTTCGCGCTTGGCCAGGTCGCCGCGCATCGGGAACGCGGTTTCGGTCATGTTGACCGGATACCTGGACGGCGCCTTGCCGGCTTTTTCCTGCTTGCCCGGCTTGGCGGACGATTCGTTGTTCGACATGGCAAATATCTCTGTTGGATGCGGTTGATTCCGGATGATTCTCGATGCTGGGTGCGCATGCGGCGCACAAGACGGGCGGCTGGACGGCGGCGGGCGTCGCGCCCGGCCGCCGGCCAGCGGTCAAATTCGGTCGGTCGCCGACACGGCGAAGGAGGCGCTCTCGCGGAACCAGGCGCGGGCCTGCTCGGCATCGCGCGCGATGGCCGCGGTCAGCGTGGGCAGGTCGATGTACTTTTCCTCGTCGCGCAGCTTCTTGAGGAATTCCACGCGCAGCAGCTTGCCGTAGCAGTCGCCCTGGAAATCCAGCAGGTGGGTCTCCAGCAGCACGCGGCCGCTGTCGTCCACCGTCGGGCGCACGCCCAGGCTGGCCACCGCCGGCAGTGGTTGCCCGGCCATGCCGTGCACCTGGACCACGAAGATGCCCGAGAGGGCGGGGCGCTTGTGGCCCACGCGCATGTTCAGCGTGGGGAAACCGATCGTGCGGCCCAGCTTCTTGCCATGGACCACGTGGCCGCTGATGGCGTAGGAGTGGCCCAGCAGCTGGCGCGACAGGTCGAAATCGCCCTCGGCCAGCGCCGCGCGCACCGCCGACGAGGAGATGCGCACGCCGGCGTTGGTGACGGTGGGCATCGAGTGCACTTCAAAACCGTATTTCTTGCCGGCCTCGACCAGGGTTTGCAGGTTGCCGGCGCGGCGCGCGCCGAAGCAGAAATCGTCGCCCACCATCAGCCAGCGCACGTGCAAGCCCTGCACCAGGATCTTCTCGATGAAGTCTTGCGGCGAGAGCGCGGCGAAGTGGCTGCCGAAATGCTCCACCACTACGCGGTCGATGCCGGCGCCGGCCAGCGACTGCAGCTTGTCGCGCAGGTTGGCGATGCGCGCCGGCGCGCGTTCCGGCGTGCCGGCCAGCTGGGCGAAGAATTCGCGCGGGTGCGGCTCGAAGGTCATCACCGCGGCGTCCAGCCCGAGGCGGTCGGCGGCCTCGCGCACGCGCGAGAGCAGGGCCTGGTGGCCGAGGTGCACGCCGTCGAAATTGCCGATCGTCAGCGCGCAGGGCGCGCGCGATTCGGCGTTGGGAAGTCCGCGAAATACCTTCATTGAGCCGCTGGTTGAAATACTGGAAAGATGCGCTGTTGCAAAAGCCTTCCATTATAAATGTTTTCGGAAGCTTTCCTTTAATTGGTGGCGGGCGGCGTCGAATCAAGCGCCGCCGGCGGTCGAAGTTGCCGTTTTGGAATCATCGGCGCCTGGCGCCTACATTTCTCCCCAGATGGCATTGAGCGCGGTCAGCGCCGCCATGCCGGCGGTCTCGGTGCGCAGCACGCGCGGCCCCATGGACAGCATCAGCGCGCCTTGCGCGCAGGCAAGTTCTTCCTCTTCCGGGTTGAAGCCGCCCTCCGGGCCGACCATCAGCGTCACGGCCTGGGGCGGATGATGGCGCGCCCAGCCCGACAACGGCTGTTCGCCGCGCGGCGAGAGCAGGATGCGGCGATGCAGGTCGCTTTGCCCGACCCAGCGCCGGAAATCGCTGACCTCGGCCAGGTGCGGCACGCGGTTGCGCCCGCATTGTTCGGCGGCGGCGTGCACGATGCCGTGCCAATGCGCCTGTTTTTTCTCGGCGCGATCGCCGGACAGGCGCACCACGCAGCGCTGTGCGGCCAGCGGCACGATGGCGGTGGCGCCCAGCTCCACGGCTTTCTCGACGATCCAGTCCATCTTCGCGCCTTCCGGCAGCGCCTGGGCCAGCGTCAGCGCGTAGGGCAGCTCGGCCTCGCGCGGCGAGAAGGTCTTGAGCTCGGCGTGGGCGCGCTTCTTTTCGATGGCGGTGAGGGTGGCGGTGTATTCGCCGCCTTCGCCGTTGAACAGGGTGACGTGATCCCCCGGCTGCATGCGCAGCACCTGCACATGATGGGCGATGTGTTCGGGCAGGGTCAGGGCCGATCCTACGCTCAGGGCTTGGGGACAGAAGAAACGAGGCATGGGGCGGTTCCAGGGAGGCGAAAGATGAGGTGGGCGGATACGTTTACATGCAGGCCGCGGCGGCAGCCCTGAATTTTAATCCCGGCGCGCACTCTGGTAAAATACGGCCCCGCACAACCCCGGTCTCCCGGGGTTTGTATTTGATTCCGATTTGAAACGATCGGCGGCACCGGAGCCGGCTGCACCAATGCCTTGGCTCCCGAACCAGGTTTATGCGCCTAGCGGCGACTCCAGCAACTTTCTGACACCGACATGATTTCCACTCTCCCCACCGACAAGATGGCCAACGCGATCCGCGCGCTGGCGATGGACGCCGTTCAAAAAGCCAATTCCGGACACCCGGGCATGCCGATGGGGATGGCTGAAATCGCAGTGGCCCTGTGGGCCAAGCACTACCGCCACAACCCGGCCAATCCGCACTGGGCCAACCGCGACCGCTTCGTGCTGTCCAACGGCCACGGCTCCATGCTGCAGTATGCGCTGCTGCACCTGACCGGTTACGACCTGTCGATGGACGACATCAAGTCCTTCCGCCAGCTGCATTCCAAGACCGCCGGCCACCCCGAAGTGCACATCACCCCGGGCGTGGAAACCACCACCGGTCCGCTGGGCCAGGGCATCACCAATGCGGTGGGCATGGCGCTGGCCGAGAAACTGCTGGCCGCCGAATTCAACAAGCCCGACCTGTCCGTGGTCGACCACTACACCTACGCCTTCGTCGGCGACGGCTGCCTGATGGAAGGCATCTCGCACGAGGCCTGCTCGCTGGCCGGCGTGCTGAACCTGTCCAAGCTGATCGTGCTGTACGACGACAACGGCATTTCCATCGACGGCCACGTCGAAGGCTGGTTCAAGGACGACACCCCGAAGCGCTTCGAAGCCTACGGCTGGAACGTGATCCCGGGCGTGGACGGCCACAACGTGGAAGCGGTCAGCGCCGCCATCCACCAGGCCAAGCTGGCCGACAAGCCGACCCTGATCTGCTGCCGCACCGTGATCGGCAAGGGCTCGCCCAACCTGGCCGGCACCGACAAGGTGCACGGCGCCGCGCTGGGCGACAAGGAAATCGCCGCCGTGCGCGAGGCGCTGGGCTGGACGTCCGCACCCTTCGAGATCCCGGCCGACGTGTACTCGGCATGGGACGCCAAGGCCAGCGGCGCCGACTTCGAAACCAAGTGGCAGCAGACCTTCGACGCCTACGCCGCCAAATATCCGGCCGAAGCCTCCGAGCTGCTGCGCCGCCTGAAGGGCGAGCTGCCGGCCGCCTTCGAATCGACCGTGGCCGCCTACATCAACTCGACCATCGAGAAGAAGGAAACCATCGCCACCCGCAAGGCCAGCCAGAACGCCATCCAGGCCTACGCGCAGGCGCTGCCTGAATTCCTGGGCGGCTCGGCCGACCTGACCGGCTCCAACCTGACCAACTGGAAGGAATCGGTGCCCGTGCGCGCCGACCAGGCCGGCAACCACATCAACTACGGCGTGCGCGAGTTCGGCATGAGCGCCGTCATGAACGGTATCACCCTGCACGGCGGCTACCTGCCGTTCGGCGCCACCTTCCTGACCTTCTCCGACTACAGCCGCAATGCCCTGCGCATGGCCGCGCTGATGAAGGCGCGCTCGCTGTTCGTGTTCACCCACGACTCGATCGGCCTGGGCGAAGACGGCCCGACCCACCAGTCGATCGAGCACGTCTCCAGCCTGCGCCTGATCCCCAACCTGGACAACTGGCGTCCCTGCGACACCACCGAAACCGCGGTGGCGTGGGCTGAGGCCATCAAGCGCAAGGACGGTCCGAGCACCCTGATCTTCTCGCGCCAGAACCTGCCGTTCCAGGAACGCAGCGACGCGCAGGTGAAGGACATCGCCCGCGGCGGCTACGTGCTGCGCGACGCGGCCAACGCCAAGGTGACGCTGATCGCCACCGGCTCGGAAATCGAACTGGCCGTGAAGGCCTCCGACGCGCTGGCTGCCGAAGGCATCGCCGCGCGCATCGTATCGATGCCCTCGACCGACGTGTTCGACCGCCAGGACGCCGCCTACAAGGCATCGGTGCTGACCCGCGGCGTGCCGCGCGTGGCCATCGAGGCCGGCGTGACCTCGTTCTGGTACAAGTATGTCGGTCTGGAAGGCGCCGTGGTCGGTATCGACACCTTCGGCGAATCGGCCCCCGCCGGCGTGCTGTTCAAGCACTTCGGCTTCACCGTCGAGAACGTCGTGGCCAAGGCCAAGGCCGTTCTGGCGTAAGCGAAAGCGACCGCATGAACCAAGCAGCAACCACGGCAGGCGCGGATGAAGTCGTGATCCGCCGCGCCCGCCCGGGCGATGCCGCCTCGATCGCCGGCGTGCGCATCGATGCCTGGCGCGCCAGCTATCGCGGCCTGGTGCCCGACAGCTACCTCGACCACCTGAAGCCCGAACAGAGCGTCAAGATGTGGGAGCAGGTGCTGGGCGCCTCGTCGGATGCGGCCTGCACCTTCGTGGCCGAAACCGGCGGCGAGATCATCGGCTTCGCCTCCGGCATGACGCTGGCGGAGAGCCGCTTCGGCTGCGACGCCGAACTCTCCGCCATCTGCGTGCTGCCCGACGAGCAGCGCCGCGGGCTGGGCAAGCGCCTGCTTGCCAACGTCGCGGCCACCCTCATCGGCGCCGGCGCCACCGGCCTGATGGCCTGGGTGCTGGCCAAGAACGAGGGCGCCAGGGAATTTTTCGCCTCGCTGGGAGCCGAACAGCTGTTCGAGCAAACCTTCACGTGGGATGACGGCAGCGAGATCGACGAGGTCGGTTTCGTCTGGCGCAAGCTGAAGCCCTGAGCGCGGCGCCCGGGCATGCGGGGATGGCGGCAATAAAGAAATAGAAGAAGCGAAGGCCGGAAAAGACGGACAAATGGCCGGGGCCGACCCGGCGCGTCGTGTAGCCTGCCAGGCAGGCCGGTTTCCGGCAAGACCGATTTGTATTGATTTTTTTGATACCTTAAGGAGAAGAGCATGGCAATTCGCGTTGCAATCAACGGCTACGGCCGCATCGGCCGCAACATCCTGCGCGCCCACTACGAAGGCGGCAAGAAGCACGATATCGAAATCGTCGCGATCAACGACCTCGGCGACCCGAAGACCAACGCCCACCTGACCCAGTACGACACCGCCCACGGCAAGTTCCCGGGCACCGTGTCGGTGGACGGCGACTCCATCGTGGTCAACGGCGACCGCATCAAGGTGCTGGCGCAGCGCAACCCGGCCGAGCTGCCCTGGGGCGAGCTGGGCGTGGACGTGGTGCTGGAGTGCACCGGCTTCTTCACCACCAAGGAAAAGGCCAGCGCCCACATCAAGGGCGGCGCCAAGAAGGTGATCATCTCGGCTCCGGGCGGCAAGGACGTGGACGCGACGGTCGTGTTCGGCGTCAACCACCAGGTGCTGAAGGCTTCCGACACCGTCATCTCCAACGCATCGTGCACCACCAACTGCCTGGCGCCGCTGGTCCAGCCGCTGCATGAAAAGATCGGCCTGGAAACCGGCCTGATGACCACCATCCACGCCTACACCAACGACCAGGTGCTGACCGACGTCTACCACGAAGACCTGCGTCGCGCCCGTTCGGCCACCCAGTCGATGATCCCGACCAAGACCGGCGCCGCCGCCGCGGTCGGCCTGGTGCTGCCGGAACTGAACGGCAAGCTGGACGGTTTCGCCATCCGCGTGCCGACCATCAACGTCTCGCTGGTCGACCTGTCCTTCGTGGCCTCGCGCGACACGACCGTGGACGAAGTCAACGCCGTCCTGAAGGCAGCCTCGGAAGCCGGCCCGCTCAAGGGCATCCTGACCTACAACACCGACCCGCTGGTCTCGGTGGACTTCAACCACAACCCGGCGTCGTCCAACTTCGACGCCACCCTGACCAAGGTCTCCGGCCGCCTGGTCAAGGTTTCGTCCTGGTACGACAACGAGTGGGGCTTCTCCAACCGCATGCTGGACACCACGGTCGCCCTGGCTACCGCCAAGTAATCGCCGCAATACCGGTTTCGCGGCGTTGGCGGAGCCGGTATCGGCAAAATTGGGGCTGATTCGGCTTCTTTTCCTCGGATGCAAGCTTGCTTGCGCCGGTGAAAATATGTCATCAGCCTGCAAAAGATCGAAAGGCTGTTGCAGACTCCGTTCTGCAATGGCCTTTTGTCCATTTGCGAACTTGCATTTCATGCAACACCGAGTGCAGCAAACAAGAGCAACCGTATCCACACGAGGGACGTAATGTCAGCAACGTCATTCCAGGCGCGCCGCCTGATCGCCAACCTGGCCTTGATGGCCGGTGTCACTTTGTCGCTGTCCGCCTGCGATTACATCAGCAGCTTCACCAAGCCCAAGCAGACCCCGGAAGAGGCCAAGGCTGAAGGCATCGCGCTGGGCGCGGGCTGCCGCCAGGCCGGCCAGTCGCTGGAAGACTGCTACCAGCGCAATCCGGAGGCGCTGAAGGCAGGCATCTTCGCCGGCTGGAAGGACATGCACGAATACATGGCCGCCAAGGGCATCCAGACTGTCACCCCGCCCACGCCGCCGGTGGAGGCGCCCAAGGACGACGCCAAGGATGCCAAGGACGCCAAGGACGCCAAGGGCAAGGACAGCAAGGATTCCACCCGCGACGCCGACCGCAGCAGCCGCACGCGCGACCGCGAACGCGATCGCGACAGCAGCCGCACGCGCGACAGCTCCTCGGCCAAGGACAGTTCGTCCAAGGACAGCGGCGGTGATCGCCGCGCCAGCCGCGAAGAAAAGCAGCCGCCGAAGTATTGACCGGCAGCATGAAAAAATGCCCCGCGTGCGGGGCATTTTTCATTGGCGCCCGGACCTCGGCACTCAGCCGAACACCAGCTCCCACAGGCGGATCACGCAGGCGCGCTCGTGCTCCACCCGTTCGGCGTCGATATGCGCGCGCTCCGCGCCTTGCAGGCGGATCTGGTGCTGCAGCTTGCGGAACAGGCGATAGGCGTTGGCCGCCTCGGCCGCCAGCGGGGCGTCGATCAGGCCCAGCTGGCCGGCCAGCTTGAGCAGCGCGATGTTGCCGATGTCGCCGGTCAGCTGCGGGTGCTCGGGGGCGTGGCGCAGCACCAGGTACTGCACCATGAATTCGATGTCGATCATGCCGCCTTCGTCGTGCTTGAGATCAAACATCGTGGTCCGGTTGGGATGCGCCTCGCGCATGCGCAGGCGCATCGACAGCACTTCTTCCTTGAGCTTGTCGTAGTCGCGCGGCTGGCGCAGCACGCGTTCGCGCAGCAACTCGAAGCGCTCGCCGATGGCGGCGTCGCCGGCGCAGAAGCGGGCCCGCGTCAGGGCCTGGTGTTCCCAGATCCATGCGGCGTTGAGCTGGTACTTCTCGAAGGCGCTCACCGGCGAGACCAAGAGGCCGCTGGCGCCGTCCGGGCGCAGCGCGATGTCGATGTCGAACAGCGTGCCGGCCGGGGTCAGGCTGGTCATCCAGGTGATGAAGCGCTGCGCCAGCTTGGCGTAGTGCGCCGGCGCTTCCTGGTCGTCGTCGTCGTACAGGAACACCACGTCCAGGTCCGAGACATAGCCCAGCTCCTTGCCGCCCAGCTTGCCGTAGGCGATCACCGCGAATTGCGGCGTCTCGCGATGGCGCTGGGTGATGGTCTGCCATACCGCCTTGATGGTGGCGTCGACCAGGATGTCGGCCAACGCCGAGAGCTGGTCGGCCAGTTTTTCCACCGACAGGTCGCCTTCCAGGTCCTGCGCCAGCAGGCGGAACAGTTCGGCGTGATGCAGCTCGCGCAGGATGTCCATCTGGCGCTCGGTGTCGCCGGGCGCGGTGTCGAGCTGGCGTTGGCAATTCTCGGCGAACGCGGCCCAGTCGGAGTCGGCCTTGAGGTTGCGGTCGTCCAGCAGTTCATCCAGCAGGATGGGGTGCTGGGTCAGGTAGGTGGCGGCCCAGCCGCTGGCGCCGATCATGCGGATCAGGCGCCGCATCGCGTGCGGATACTCGGTCAGCAGCGCAAGATAAGCGGCGCGGCGCGCAATGGCTTCGAGGAAATCGAGCAGGCGGCCCAGGGCCGGCAACTGGTCGTAGTTGAGCGCGGCGATCAGCGGCAGGGCCGAGTTGATGACGGTGTTCAAGCGGTTGCGGCTGGCCTCGGGCAGGCTTTGCATGCGCGGTGATTGCCAGGTCAGGTGCAGGCGCTTGGCGCCCTCGGCGATGTCGGCCTCGGGGAAGCCGACCAGCTTGAGCGCATCGGCCAGGCCTTCCAGGCCGTCGTTGTCGGAGACGCCAGGCGCGTCGCTTTCGGCCTCGCCGGATTGCTTGTCGTTGAAGATGGCGTCGAACTGCGCCGCCACCACCTTGCGATGCGCCTCCAGTTCGCGCAGCAGCGCCGCGCTGTCGGGGTAGCCCATCATGCGCGCCACCGTCAGCAGGTCCTCCGGGTTGACCGGCAGCGTATGGGTCTGGGCGTCCTCGATGTATTGCAGGCGGTGTTCCAGGTCGCGCAGGAAGGTGTAGGCGGCCAGCAATTGCTCTACCACCTCCGGCGCCAGCAGGTTCTTGGCCGCCAGCGTGCGCAGCGTGGCGCGGGTCGAGCGGTCGCGCAGCTCGGGGTCGCGGCCGCCGCGGATCAGCTGGAACACCTGGCTGGCGAATTCGATCTCGCGGATGCCGCCGCGGCCCAGCTTGACGTTGTTGCTGCGATCCGGATGCATCGCCTCCTGGCGCTTGACCTCGGCGCGGATCTGCGCGTGCATCGAGCGCAGCGCGTCGATCGAGCCGTAGTCGAGGTAGCGGCGGAAGATGAAGGGACGGCTGATGGCTTCCAGCGCGGCGATGTCGGCGGCGTCGCCGGTCAGCGCGCGCGCCTTGGTCCAGGCGTAGCGCTCCCATTCGCGGCCCTGGCGCACCAGGTATTCCTCGACCATGTTGAAGCTGGCCACCAGCGGGCCGGAGTTGCCGTTGGGGCGCAGCGCCATGTCGACCCGGAAGGTGAAGCCGTCCTCGGTGATCTCGGCCAGCGCGCCGATCAGCTTCTTGCCCACGCGCACGAAGAACTCATGATTGGACAGCTGCTTCTGGCCGTCGGCCACGCGGGTGTCGCCATCCTCGGGATAGACGAAGATCAGGTCGATATCGGAGGAGACGTTGAGCTCGCCGCCGCCCAGCTTGCCCATGCCCAGCACGATCATCTGCTGCTCGCGCCCGGATTCCTCGCCGATGGGCACGCCGTAGAGCGCGCCTTGTTCTTCCATCAAGGCTGTCAGGTGAGTCTGCACGGCGAAGTCGGCAAACTCGGTCATGGTGGCCACCACCTCGGCCAGGTCGGCGCTGCCGGCCAGGTCGCGCGCGATCAGCGTGCACACCACCAGGTTGCGCAGGCGGCGCATGGCGGCGTTGAGGGCCAGGCCGGCATCGAGGTCGGCCTGCAGGCGGGCGGTCATGAAAGCGCGGTCCATGGGGCGCGCCGAGGCGTCGGCCACCAGCGCCGCGCGCGCGGCGTCGGCCTGGATCCAGCGGGTGAAGTAGCGCGAAGCCTGGGCGTCGTCGAGGGAGCGGAGCGGAGCTGGCATAGGCAGGAAGAGGCCGGTTGGTCCGGAAACAGGTGTAAAAGAAGGCAAAACGCGGGGAGGGCAGCTTCAAGTGCGGCGCCAGGCGGCAGAAAATGAGCCACGGCTGACGCTGCGCTGACGAATTTGTCCCCGATGGCGGATTCTATCGCCTGTTTTTAAACTAATCCCGCCTTTTGCCCCTCATAGCTGCGAGAGGCGGGCGGTAAGCGTGGCAAGGCGGGAGTTTCCATGCGATCATGTCAGCCGCACGGATTGCGAATTATTCCATACAGAGCACCCATTTCACCCTGATGTCCCAAGAACAACATAACGCCGCAGCGAAGCCTGGCCGTTGGGCGCTGTGCTGGCGGATCGCGCGGGGCACCTACTTTCGCCTGAACCGGGCCAGCCATCATGCGCTCGGTTTCACCTTCAAGCTGCTGCTGGCGGCTTACTTCCTCTTCTGCTCGCTGTTCCTGGTGCTGCGCTACGCCGTGCTGCCGGAGATCGGCCACTACAAGCCGCAGATCGAGCGCGCCGCTTCCAAGGCGGTCGGCCGCGCCGTCACCATCGATGCCATCGACGCCTCCTGGAGCGGCTTGCGCCCGCAGCTGGCGCTGGGCAACGTCACCGTGCACGACGAGGCGGGCGAGCCGGCGCTGACGCTGCCGCGGGTGTCCACCACGCTGTCGTGGAGCAGCGTGGTAGTGGCCGGCCTGCGGCTGGAAAACCTGACCATCGAGCGCGCCGACCTGGCGATCCGGCGCGACCCTGCCGGCCGCCTGTTCGTGGCCGGCATCCCGGTGCCCGTCGGCGGCGATGGCAGCACGCTGGACTGGTTGCTGTCGCAGCGCGAGATCGTGATCCGCGACAGCAAGCTGCGCTGGGACGACGAGATGCGGCGCGCCCCCGAGCTGGAGCTGGACGACGTCAACCTGATCCTGCACAACAGCTGGCTGCGCCACCGCCTGTCGCTGCGCGCGGTGCCGCCGGCCGACTATGCGGCGCCTCTGGACGTGCGCGCCGATTTCACCCATCCCGCCTTCGCCAGCCGCATCTCCGACGTCACCCGCTGGAAGGGCACGCTGTATGCCGACCTGCGCCGCACCGACCTCTCCGTCTGGCGCGCGTATTTCGATTACCCCATCGCGATTGCCAGCGGCAGCGGCTCGGTGCGCGCCTGGCTGGCGCTGGACCATGCCAAGGTCGCCAACTTCACGGCCGACCTGGGCCTGGAGGACTTCAGCGCGCAGCTCTCCAAAAAGCTTGAGCCGCTGAACCTCAAGCGCGTCAACGGCCGCATCTCCGCCAGCGAGAGCCTGGGCGCCACGCCCGAGGATGGCGTTCCCACCTTCGGCGCCAACGGCCACAAGGTGACGTTGACCAATTTCTCGATCGAGACGCCGGACGGCTTCGTGCTGCCGCCGACCTCGGTCGATGAAAGCTACGAACCGGCCACGCCGCTCAAGCCCGAGCGCACCAGCGTCAAGGCCACCCACCTGAACCTGGAGACGCTCTCGCAGCTGGCCGCGCGCCTGCCGCTGGCGCCGTCGCAGCGCAAGCTGCTGGACGACCTCTCGCCGCGCGGCGAGCTGCATGACTTCACGGTGCAGTGGCAGGGCACCTATCCGGAGCTGACCTCCTATCGCGTCCAGGGCCGCTTCACCGGCCTGGGCATGAAGGCCATGGCGCGCCACGTCGAGGCGGCGCGTCCGGCCACGCTGCAGCAGGCGGCGCCGGCGCAATGGGCGGGCCTGCCTGGTTTCGAGAATGTCTCCGGCGAGATCGATGCCAACGAGAAGGGCGGCGCGTTGCGACTGGACTCGCAAAAGCTGGCGGTGCAGCTGCCGGCCCACCTGTTCTCCGAACCCAGCCTTCCGTTCGACAGCCTGACGCTGCAAGCGCACTGGCAGTACCAGAAAGACCAGACCCTGCTGTTCGAGCTGGACGACATGCAGTTCGCCCAGCCCGGCGTGGCCGGGCGCCTGCGCGGCAAGCACCTGCTGCCGCTGCAGGGCAAGTCGTCGGGCACGGTCGACCTGAGCGGCGAGCTGTCCACCTTCGACTTCAAGGCGATCCGCCGCTACCTGCCCCAGCACATCAGCGAGCCGCTGCGGCGCTGGCTGACCGAAGGCCTGGTCGACGGCACCGCGCGCGACGTGCACCTGAGCCTGAAGGGCGCGCTGGCCGATTTCCCCTTCCATACCGCCAATCCGGGCGACAAGCCCAAGGGGCAGTTCCTGGTCAGCGGCGACTTCGACGGGCTCAAGCTCAACTACACGCCCGGCCATCTGAACAAGGACGGCAACGAGCCGGAGTGGCCGCTGCTGGAGCAGGGACGCGGCCGCTTCACCTTCGACCGCGCGCGGCTGGAAGTGAAGGCCGACGACGCCAGGTCGCTCGGCGCGAAGCTGGCGCCGGTGACGGCGCGCATCGCCGACCTCGAAGCGCACGAGGCGGTGCTGGAGATCGATGGCGTGGCCACCGGCCCGATGTCGGCCTTCTTGCAGTACGTCAACCAGAGCCCGGTGGCGCGCTGGACCGGCAACGTCATGGAACAGGCCAGCGCCAGCGGCGAAGGCCGGCTCGACCTCAAGTTCCAGATGCCGCTGCATCACGCCATTGAAACCCGCGCCCAGGGCGCGTTCCAGTTCGCCAACAACGACGTCGACCTGCTGCCCACGCTGCCGGTGCTGTACCGCGCCAACGGCAAGGTCGAGTTCAACGAGCGCGGCTTCACGCTCAACGGCGTGCGCGGCAACTTCCTGGGCGACGCCGTGGCCATCACCGGCGGCACCCAGGCCGACGGCAGCAGCCAGGCGCGCCTGAACGGCGCGGTCAACATCGAGGCGCTGCGCAAGCTCTACACCGAGCCCTCGCTGCAGCGCCTGCTGGCGCGGCTCTCCGGCGGCGCGCGCTACACCGCTTCGGTGCTGGTGCGCCAGCACCAGCCGGAGGTGATCATCGAATCCACCCTGGCCGGATTGGGATCCGAGCTGCCGGCGCCGCTCAGGAAGCCGGCCCAGGACAGTCTGCCTCTGCGCTTCGAACTGCTGCCGGCGCCTTCCGGCGATCCCTTGCTCCAGCGCGAGGAGATCAAGGTCGCGCTGGGGCCGAACCTGGCCTCGCGCTACCTGCGCGAGAAGGTCGCCGGCAAGGCCGAGGACTGGCGCGTGGTGGCCGGCGGCATCGCCTTGAGCCAGCCGGTGCCGGCGCCGGCCTCGGGCTTGAAGCTGGCGCTGGCCGCCGACAGCTTCGACCTCGACGCCTGGACTGCCTTCAAGGCCGAGATCGTCGGCGCCGACGCCGGCGGCGGTGCGCCGCAAAGCAAGCTGGGCAGCAGCGAGATCACGCAATACCTGGAGCCGGACGCAGTGTCGGCGCGCGTGGGTGAACTCACGCTGATGGGCAAGAAACTCAACCTGCTCACGCTGGACGCCACGCATCGCAAGAACAGCTGGCAGATGAACATCGATTCGCGGCAGGTCGCCGGCGCGGTGACCTGGGACGAGCCCGGCGCCGGGCGCGGCCCAGGCAAGGTGACGGCGCGGCTGTCTTCGCTGACGGTGCCCAAGGGCGATGGCGACAACGGCGCCAATCGCGACGCCCAGGCCACCCAGCGCCCTTCCTCCAACGACGCCCAGATGCCGGCGCTGGACATCCGCGCCGAGCAGTTCGAGCTGGCCGGCAAGAAGCTCGGGCGGCTGGAGCTGGACGCCAACAACATGGTCACCGCAGTCGGCCGCGAATGGCGCATCAACCGCCTGGTGCTGGCCAACGAGGATGCGCAGTTCCGCGCCGCCGGCAACTGGATGGCCTTCGGCAACAGCAACACCTCCAACATCACCTACGCGCTGGACATCAACGACGCCGGCAAGCTGCTGGAGCGCTTCGGCTATCCGGGCACGATCCGCGGCGGCCGCGGCAAGCTCGACGGCGACCTCAGCTGGAAGGGCCTGCCCTATGCGATGGACATGCCCAGCCTGTCCGGCCAGGTGCATGTGGACGTGCATTCCGGCCAGTTCCTGAAGGTCGACCCGGGCGCCGCCAAGCTGTTGGGCGTGCTCAACCTGCAGGCCTTGCCGCGCCGGCTGACGCTGGACTTCCGCGATGTGTTCTCGGAGGGCTTCGCCTTCGACAACGTGGTCGGCACGGCCGCCGTCAATCGCGGCATCGCCACCACCGACAACCTCAAGATGACCGGCGTCACCGCCTCGGTGCTGATGAACGGTTCGGCCGACATCGCCAGGGAAACGCAGGACCTGCATGTTGTGGTGATCCCCGAAATCAACCTCGGCACCGCCTCGGTCGTGGCCATGGCGGTGAACCCGGTGGTCGGCGTGGGTACCTTGCTGGCGCAGCTGTTCCTGCGCAACCCGGTGATGAAGTCGCTGACCTTCGAGTACAAGGTGACCGGCCCATGGAGCGACCCCATCGTGGTCAAGCAGAGCCAGGTGTCCGCAGTCGGCAGCGACCGCGCCAAGGAGATGCTGGACAACGGCAAGCCGCAACCGGCCTTGCCGGCGGCCCCGGCCCCGGCTGCTCCGCGCCGGCGCGACGCCGGGCCGGTCATCAACAGCGGCGCCTGAGCGCAGGCCGCCACGCGCTTGCCGGTTCTGCGCGATACTTGAGGCATTCGAGATAGATATCTTTCCAAGAGGCTCAACATGACGCAGGCGTTCAAGGTGGCGGCGATCCAGATGGTGTCCACGCCCGAGGTGGAGCAAAACTTCGCCGCCGCCGCGCGGCTGGTGGGGCAGGCGGCGCAGCAGGGCGCGCAGCTGGTGCTGCTGCCCGAATACTGGCCGATCATGGGCATGCACGAGCGCGACAAGTTCGCCCACGCCGAAACCGACCAGGCGGGACGCATCCAGGAATTCATGGCGCAACTGGCGCGCGAGCGCAAGCTGTGGCTGGTCGGCGGCACGCTGCCCATGGCGGCCAGCGACAGCAAGGTGCTCAACACCTCGCTGGTGTACGACCCCGAGGGCCGCCGCGTGGCGCGCTACGACAAGATCCACCTGTTCAGCTTCGCCCGCGGCGAGGAGAACTACGACGAGGCGCGCACCATCGAGTACGGCGGCGAGGTCAAGACCTTCGAGGCGCCGTTCGGGCGCGTCGGCCTGTCGGTCTGCTACGACCTGCGCTTCCCCGAGCTGTACCGCGCCATGGGCGAGTGCGCGCTGATCGTGATGCCGGCCGCCTTCACCTACACCACCGGCAGCGCCCATTGGGAAATCCTGCTGCGCGCCCGCGCCATCGAAAACCAGTGCTACGTGCTGGCCTCGGCGCAGGGCGGGCGCCACGTCAACGGCCGCCGCACCTGGGGCCACAGCATGCTGGTCGATCCGTGGGGGGAAATCGTTTCCGTGTTGCCCGAGGGCGAAGGCCTTGTGATCGGCGACATCGACCCCCATCGTCTACAATACGTTCGTGAAAGCTTGCCGGCATTGCGCCACCGCAAGCTTTGATTTTTGCCTTCCGACAAGATCCTATGAAATTATTTGAACCCAATATGGGCGCGCTGCAAGTCGCGCGCGACGTGCTCCTGACCCCCTTCGGCCTGGACGAATCCAAGCTGCTCAGCGCGCTGGGCAGCATGTTTTCGCACAAGGTCGACTACGCCGACCTGTACTTCCAGTTCACCAAGAGCGAGGGCTGGAGCCTGGAAGAGGGCATCGTCAAGACCGGCAGCTTCTCGATCGACCAGGGCGTCGGCGTGCGCGCGGTGTCGGGCGACAAGACCGCGTTTTCCTATTCCGATGAAATCTCCGAACGCGCCCTGCTCGATGCGGCGGCGGCCACGCGCACCATCGCGCGCCAGGGCGCCGGCAAGGTCAAGGTGGCTGGTTCCATGATCCCGGCCGGCGGCCGCGCGCTGTACCTGCCGCACGACCCGCTGAACTCGCTGGACGCCACCGCCAAGGTGCAGCTGCTGGAGCGCATCGAACGCATCGCGCGCGCCAAGGATCCGCGCGTCAAGCAGGTCATGGCCAGCCTGGCGGGCGAATACGACGTGGTGCTGGTGGCGCGCGCCGACGGTGTGCTGGCCGCCGACATCCGTCCGCTGGTGCGCGTGTCCGTGACGGTGATCGCCGAGCAGAACGGCCGTCGCGAGATGGGCAGCAGCGGCGGCGGCGGCCGTTACGACTATGCCTACTTCTCCGACAGCCTGCTGGAGCAATACGCGTCCGAAGCGGTGGCCACCGCGCTGGTCAACCTTGATTCGCGTCCGGCTCCGGCCGGCCCGATGACGGTGGTGCTCGGCCCCGGCTGGCCCGGCATCCTGCTGCACGAGGCGATCGGCCACGGCCTGGAAGGCGACTTCAACCGCAAGGGCTCGTCCACCTTTGCCGGCCGCATCGGCCAGCGCGTGGCGGCCAAGGGCGTGACCGTGGTCGACGACGGCACCATCGCCGACCGCCGCGGTTCGCTCAACATCGACGATGAGGGCAACCCGACCCAGTGCACCACGCTGATCGAGGACGGCATCCTCAAGGGCTACATGCAGGACACCATGAACGCCCGCCTGATGAAGACCGCCATCACCGGCAACGCGCGCCGCGAATCCTTCGCACACCTGCCGATGCCGCGCATGACCAACACCTACATGCTGGGCGGCGACAAGGACCCGGGCGAGATCCTGGCCTCGGTCAAGAACGGCCTGTACGCGGTCAACTTCGGCGGCGGCCAGGTCGACATCACCAACGGCAAGTTCGTGTTCTCGGCCAGCGAGGCCTACATGATCGAGGACGGCAAGATCACCTATCCGGTCAAGGGCGCCACGCTGATCGGCAACGGTCCGGACGTGTTGAACCGCGTCTCCCTGATTGGCAACGACATGCGCCTGGACTCGGGCGTGGGCGTGTGCGGCAAGGAAGGCCAGAGCGTCCCCGTGGGCGTGGGCCAGCCGACGCTGCGCCTGGATGGTGTGACGGTGGGCGGCACGGCCTGAAGCTAGCCATTCCCGCAGCCAGAAAGCCGCCGGCAACCCCGGCGGTTTTTTTATTTGTGCTCAGTATTGCTCTTCGTATGTCGGACGCGATCCGTGACATTGCTCGCGCTTGCGCGATGCCGATACGTAGAGCCAGTAGACATTAGTGCACTGATCGCTTGAAGCTTTTCGAATAGTCAATTGATCCTTACAAGTGCCCCCTGTCTTGCCACAGGAGTTCGGCAATATTTCCCCACTCGCTATACCTGCCTGGACGACGATACGAGATCGATCCATGTCCACGCAATGTCAGCGATCTTTACATACACCGTTCCACTTCAGCCATCGTCAAATGCCCTTCGCAAAGCTTGCCGGACGCTGTTGACCTGCAGGGGCTACAAAGCGATCTTTAATAACATATCTGGAGTGCCTAAACCGTGAAAGTGAAATGCATTCGCCTGTTAAATGCCGATGGCGAAGATGTTGAATCTTCGCCTTGGATAACACTCGGTCGTGTCTATCATGTGATGGAGGTCTATGTTGCGCCAGATGGGAAGTGTAGCTTCAGCATCATCAATCATCCTTCTGAAGGAAAATGGCCCCAGATGGCATATCAACATGCTGAGTGCTTCGAGGTAATTAGTGAGAAAGTGCCTTCCAATTGGCGTGAGTGGAAAAATCAGCATGCCTGTGGCACGGGACCTGAGGCATGGCAATCTCCTGGATTTCTTGAAGCGTTTTACGATCATGATCCGGCGACCTATCCGATTTTTTAACGGGAGCGCGACATCATTCTGAGCGAAGACCCCTGATTGAAAGTCAGAGGTTATTAGAGATGAAAAAATCAAAGCTGAAATCTGTCGATGCGTTGGCAACTGGTGAAAGAGTGTGGTCTTGCCTGAATCAAAATCCTTTTCTCAAAAGAATAAAAGGTTTAGCCCCCGATCTATCAAGCTGGCATACGCGCTCATGCCGTGGATCGCCAACACCACGGCTACGACTCGTCAGCAACAACGAGAACTCATCGATCATCAGCGGCCCCAAGCCTGCTCCATCCGACGAGGATGCCAAATGATTGATCTGCCGCATAGCACCTACTATTACCAGCCTAAGCCGGCCACTGCCGCACTTAGCGATCATGAGCTGGCTCAACTAATAGGTGACATCCACGATGTCTTTCCAGGTTATGGCTATCGTCGAATCACTTTGGAGTTGAAGGCGCGCGGGCATGTGGTCAATCACAAACGCGTAGCGAGGATCGTGCGTGAGCACGAGGTGTACGGCCACCACCGACGCAGATTCAAGTCGGTGGCCGGTTCTGAGATTGATGTCGCAGTTTTTCCCAGTCGCTACCGCAACGTCATTCCAACGGAGCCTGATCGTGTTTGGGGCGCCGATATTACCTATATCCGAATGGTATCCGGCTTTATCTACCTGGCCGTTGTCTTGGATGCTTGCAGTCGCAAGGTAATCGGCTACGCTTTATCCAAGCGTATCGATACCCCCTTGGCCCTGGCGGCGTTGACAGCAGCCTACAGAATCCGTAAGCCAGCACCCGGCACGCGCATTCATCATGCCGATCGCGAGTGGCAATACGGGAGCGCGTTATATCAAGAGGCGCTGGACGAATTCGGTTTGATTGGTTCAATGAGCGCACCGGCCAATCCGTATCACAACGCTCAGGCGGAGAGCTTCATGAAGACGCTCAAGGTCGAAGAGATCTATCTAGCCGGTTATGAGAAATTCGACGATGTGGCTCGCAGGCTGCCGTACTTCCTCGAAGAGATATGCAACGAACGGCGCATGCATTCTGCGCTGGGCTACCAATCACCTAACCATTTCGAAGCACAATTCGCTCTGCAAGCGGCTTAGTCTCTCGATCAGCCTTGGTCCAGTCGGAGGGGGCACTCCAGTGCCCTGGATGAATTCGCGCCACGGCTCTCGGCCTAGATCAGCGCTGAGGCAGTCAAATCGCGCAAGCAGCGACGAACCATGAAACAAATGTTCCTGGACTTAAGGGAGCTGGGATATGAAGGGTCTTATGAGCGCGTGGCAGCTTTCGGGAGGCAGTGGAAGGTGGGGCAAATGGGGAGGGGCAATTCTGCGAGCAAATCAACAAACAGGCAATTCGAGAGTGGCCCCTTGTCGAAAACGAGCCAGACCATAATTCTGATCATGAAACCCGATGCCATCATTCGTGTGCGTTTCAAAAAAACAGCAGAGAACGGCAGGAGTTCGGCTGTTGAAGGGGAGTTTTATGCGTGTCCGTTATTTATCGATGGGCAGGCATACGATTGTCGTCTCCTTCTCTCTGGTAGGTGTTTGGAACTTGGTGAGTATTATGAAGTTCCGGTTAAGTTTCTGCATCGAGACTTTGCGATTCTCCAATTAGCCGCAGGAAAAAATGTGGTGTTGTGGGAAGGTAAAGATGTTGCAAATGGAAGTATCGTGTCATTGTGTGAAGGATTGCTTGCTTGATGAACAGCTTAGTCGTAGTCCCCGCCCATCGCCATGTGTTGATACTGGTATTCTTTAGCGACTGCAAGTTATGGCTATGATGGGGCGATGCGAATACCAGCCGGAGATTTCTCTGGACGAGTTGAAGACAAGTCGGCCTACCTGAGAGGTATATAAGTAGCTATCCGTCCATGACGCATTGATGCGCGACTTTGCCCCCAATGTGGAAGTCGTCTACGGTCGACATAAAATCGATGTGTGCGAATAGTTCACTTGCTTCAATGCTGCGTTTTGCATTGATACAACAGACTCTTGCTTCAGATCATTGCAAGATTGCTTGCGTCTGCCGTGGTTGTTTTTTGTGTTTCTTTCGGATTTTTTATTTAAATTTATTTAAAAATTTCATAAGTGATCAATTTTTAGGGTGATTTGTGCGTTTTTTATAAGGGTTTATCGGATATCGATCTCCCTTGTCAAAGCCCAGGATTTGTAGCACTATGGGTGCTGGTTCAAATTTATCCATGCAGCCAAAGATGTCTTTCTTCCGCGCTTACTTTTATTTTTACTTTAGCTATTCCAGCCCCACGGCGGTGAAAAGCGGTAAGCGTTCGTAAAAAGACAAAACCGAATTTCCTAAAAAACCGCCAGTGATGGCGGTTTTTTTTTGGTCGATATTCACGCTGATACAGCCAAAGCAATCCTGGAGAAAACATGCCGCGCACTGACGATCTTCGCATCCGAGAAATGAAAGAACTGGTCCCTCCTTCGCATTTGATCCGCGAGTTCGCCTGCACCGAAAAGGTCGAGCGCACCACGGCAGAAGCGCGCACCGCACTGCACCGCATCCTGCACGGCCAGGACGATCGCCTGATGGTGGTCATCGGCCCGTGCTCCATCCACGACACCAAGGCCGCGATGGAATATGCCCGCCGCCTGGTGGCCGAGCGCGAGAAGCACAAGAACGAGCTGGAAATCGTGATGCGCGTGTACTTCGAGAAGCCGCGCACCACCGTCGGCTGGAAGGGCCTGATCAACGACCCGTACATGGACAACAGCTTCCGCATCAACGACGGCCTGCGCGCCGCGCGCGAGCTGCTGTTGAACATCAACGACCTGGGCCTGCCGGCCGGCACCGAGTTCCTGGACGTGATCAGCCCGCAGTACATCGCCGACCTGATCAGCTGGGGCGCCATCGGCGCGCGCACCACCGAGTCGCAGGTGCACCGCGAGCTGGCCTCGGGCCTGTCGTGCCCGGTCGGCTTCAAGAACGGCACCGACGGCAACGTCAAGATCGCGGTCGATGCGATCAAGGCCGCTTCGCAGCCGCACCATTTCCTGTCGGTCACCAAGGGCGGCCACTCGGCCATCGTGTCGACCGCCGGCAACGAGGATTGCCACATCATCCTGCGCGGCGGCAAGGCGCCCAACTATGATGCCGCCAGCGTGGAAGCGGCTTGCCAGGACATCGCCAAGAGCGGCCTGGCGGCGCGCCTGATGATCGACGCCTCGCACGCCAACAGCTCCAAGAAGCCGGAGAACCAGATCCCCGTGTGCGCCGATATCGGCGGCCAGATCGCCGCGGGCGACACCCGCATCGTCGGCGTGATGGTGGAGTCGCACCTGATCGCCGGCCGCCAGGACCTGGTGCCGGGCAAGGAGCTGACCTACGGCCAGTCGGTGACCGACGGCTGCATCAACTGGGAGGAGAGCGTGCAGGTGCTGCAAGGCCTGGCCGATTCCGTCAGGCAGCGCCGGTTGGTGGGCGAGCGCGACGCAGCCTGAGTTCATGCGCAAATGAAAAGGAACGCCGCGATTTGCATCGCGGCGTTTTTTTATGGCGTGTCGTTCTTGCGAAGCGGGGGCTCGGGCATCGTTTGACCGGTGCCCGGGCCTCGCTTCGACCGGGTTTGCTTGAGCGCAACAGGAGCCATCGGATTCCTGCTTGCGCAGGAGCGGAGCCGCCGGCGCATTGAGGATGAGCTTGGATTTGCCCGGGCAGGCGCGCACAATGGCGCGGCCATATCCATCATCAAGGAGACGCCATGACCACCCCCGTCCAGCCGATTCCCCCCGGCATGCATTCGATCACCCCGCACCTGGTTTGCGCCGGCGCGGCCGAGGCCATCGAGTTCTACAAGAAAGCGTTCGGCGCCCGCGAAGGAGGCCGCCTGGCCGGCCCCGACGGCAAGCTGATGCACGCGCACATCAACATCGGCGACTCCAGCCTGATGCTGGTCGATGAAATGCCGGAGTGGAAATGCCTGGGGCCGAGAGCGCTGGGCGGTTCGCCGGTGACCATCCACCTCTACGTGGAAGACGTCGACGCCGTGTTCGCCCAGGCGGTGGCGGCGGGCGCACAGCCGTCGATGCCGGTGGCCGACATGTTCTGGGGCGACCGTTACGGTCAACTGGTCGATCCCTTCGGCCACAAGTGGTCGATCGCCACCCACGTGCGGGACATGACGCCCGAGGAGATCGCCAAGGGCGCCAACTGCGGCGGCGCGAGCCGGTAGGGCGGGTTCCATGCGCCCATGAAAAACGCCGGCGCAGAGCCGGCGTTGTCGTTGGCGGGCGGCGCCGAGATCAGTCGCGGAAGTTGTTGAACTCCAGCGGGATGTCCTTCACTTCCTTGCGCAGCAGCGCCATGGCGGCCTGCAGGTCGTCGCGCTTGGCCCCGGTGATGCGCACGGCGTCGCCCTGGATGCTGGCCTGGACCTTCATCTTGCTGTCCTTGACGACGCGCACGATCTTCTTGGCGTCGTCGCTCTCGATGCCGTTCTTGACCTTGATCACCTGCTTGACCTTGTCGCCGCCGATCTTCTCGATCTTGCCTTCATCCAGGAAGCGCACGTCGACGTTGCGCTTGGTCATCTTGTTGGTCAGCACGTCGCGCACCTGGCTCAACTGGAAGTCGGAGTCGGCGAAGGCGGTCAGTTCGCGCTCCTTCTGTTCGACGCGGGCATCGGTGCCCTTGAAGTCGAAGCGCGTGGAGATTTCCTTGTTGGCCTGTTCGACGGCATTCTTCACTTCCACCAGGTTGGCTTCGCAGACGGTATCAAAAGAGGGCATGGCGTTATCCTTGTATTCTTGCAGCCGGAAGGGATCCGGCGTGACGACCGTGATTTTAGCGGAGTCGCCGCGCCTAGGCTATTGCAGCTCCGCTGACGGACGATTCCCGCCCCGCAGATTTCGCGCGCGCCGGGCAGGGCGGGGCGGGGGAAGGCTATAATCCATGCCCTATGCCTTTGCCAGCCCTACAACACGACTTCTCCCTGCGCGCGCTCAATACCTTCGGCATCGACGCGCGCGCGCATGCCTACCTGCCGGTGGATGGCGCCGATGTCCTGCGCGCGGTGCGCGACGACGCGGCGCTGGCCGCCTTGCCGCGCCTGGTGCTGGGCGGCGGCAGCAACCTGTTGCTGACCCAGGATTTCAACGGCCTGGTGCTGCACATGCGCGGCGCCGGCATCGAGCTGGTCGGCGAGGATGAGCAGTTCACCTACGTGCGCGCCGCCGCCGGCGAGAACTGGCACGGCTTCGTGCAATGGACGCTGGCGCACGGCCTGGGAGGGCTGGAGAACCTGTCTCTGATTCCCGGCAGCGTGGGCGCGGCGCCCATCCAGAACATCGGCGCCTACGGCGTCGAGCTCAAGGATCGTTTCCACGAACTGCGCGCTTTCGATTTCGCCAGCGGCGAGGTGCTCACGCTGGATCGCGCTGCCTGCCGCTTCGGGTATCGCGACAGCGTGTTCAAGCGCGAGCTGCGCGATCGCGCCGTGGTGCTCGATGTCACCTTCGCCTTGCCCAGGCATTGGGCCGCCAACGCCGGCTATGCCGACGTGGCGCAGGCGCTGCAGGAGAAGGGCATCGACCAGCCCGCCGCGCGCGACATCGCCGACGCCGTCATCGCCGTGCGCACGCGCAAGCTGCCCGATCCTGCCAGGATCGGCAACGCCGGCAGCTTCTTCAAGAACCCCATCGTCAGCGCGCGGCAGCGCGACGCCTTGCTGGCGCAGCACATCGGCCTGGTCAGCTATCGCCAGGACGACGGCGGCTACAAGCTGGCGGCCGGCTGGCTGATCGACCGCTGCGGCTGGAAGGGCAAGACCATGGGGGCAGCCGGCGTGTACGACAAGCAGGCGCTGGTGCTGGTCAATCATGGCGGCGCCAGCGGGGCGGACATCGCGCAGCTGGCCAAGGCGATCCAGGATGACGTGATGCTCAAGTTCGGCGTGGCGTTGGAGCCTGAGCCGGTGTTCATCTGATCAGCTTGCCGTTGAAACTCTGCGTTGTTCAGACCGCGGTGATGCACGACGAACGCCGTCGATGCGCCGCAAGAGCCGCTGGATCCGGCTTTATCCCGCCCAATAAAAAACGCCGGTAAAAACCGGCGTTTTTCTTTTCCACAAGCGACTGCGATCAGCCGTAATGGCAGACGTAATCCACGGTCTCGGTCACTTCGATGTCGAAGCTGGAGTTGCCGGGCACGCTGAACTGGGTGCCGGCGCCGTAGGTGTTCCAGGCTTCTTCGCCCTTCAGGCGGATGCGGCAGCTGCCGCTGACGATTTCCATGATTTCAGGCGAGGCGGTACCGAAGTTCAGCGACGAGGGCAGGATCACGCCCAGGGTCTTCTTGGTGCCGTCGGCGAACAGCACGGTGTGCGAGACGCACTTGCCGTCGAAGTAGACGTTGCCCTTCTTCAGGACGGTGACGTTGTCGAATTGAATGCTCATCTAGATTCTTTCAGATTGTCGGTGGCGGTCGATTACTTCGAGTCCTTGTCCAGCAGCGGCAGCGACACGGCGCTGCTGTTGTCCAGCAGGCCGGTGCTCTGGTAGATCGCCAGCTTCTGGCGGGTGTCGATGATGTCGAGGTTGCGCATGGTCAGCTGGCCGATGCGGTCGGTCGGCGTGAAGGCGCCTTCGCCCTTTTCCATGGTCAGGCGTTCCGGCTGGTAGGTCAGGTTGGGCGACTCGGTGTTGGTGATCGAGTAATCGTTGCCGCGGCGCAGTTCGATCGTCACTTCGCCGGTGATGGCGCGCGCCACCCAGCGTTGCGCGGTTTCGCGCAGCATGATGGCCTGCGAGTCGAACCAGCGGCCCTGGTACAGCAGGCGGCCGAGCTTGCGGCCGTTGTCGCGGTATTGCTCGATGGTGTCTTCGTTGTGGATGCCGGTGATCAGGCGCTCGTAGGCGATGAACAGCAGCGCCAGGCCCGGAGCCTCGTAGATGCCGCGGCTCTTGGCCTCGATGATGCGGTTCTCGATCTGGTCGCTCATGCCCAGGCCGTGGCGGCCGCCGATCTTGTTGGCTTCCAGGATGAGGTCGGTCATGCTGGCGAAGGTCTTGCCGTTCAGGGCGACCGGGCGGCCTTCCTCGAAGCGCACGGTGACGGTCTCGGCCTTGACCTCGACGTCGTCGCGCCAGAACGCCACGCCCATGATGGGCTGCACGATCTTGATGCCGCTGTTGAGGAACTCCAGGTCCTTCGCCTCGTGGGTCGCGCCCAGCATGTTGGAGTCGGTCGAGTAGGCCTTTTCCACAGACATCTTGTAGTCGAAGCCGGACTTGATCATGAACTCGGACATTT
The DNA here is from genome assembly GCF_028993615.1 of Herbaspirillum sp. WKF16. Classification (NCBI taxonomy): domain Bacteria; kingdom Pseudomonadati; phylum Pseudomonadota; class Betaproteobacteria; order Burkholderiales; family Oxalobacteraceae; genus Herbaspirillum; species Herbaspirillum sp. WKF16. The sequence continues at coordinate 1,379,127 of NZ_CP118632.1, forward strand.
CCTTGCGGCCGCCCAGTTCGTTGATGAAGGTGTTGTCCAGCCAGGGCTTGTAGATCTTCAGGTTGGGGTTCACCAGCAGGCCGTAGCGGTAGAAGCGCTCGATGTCGTTGCCCTTGAAGGTGCTGCCGTCGCCCCAGATGTCGACGTTGTCTTCACGCATGGCGGCCACCAGCATGGTGCCGGTCACGGCGCGGCCCAGCGGGGTGGTGTTGAAGTAGGTCACGCCGGCGGTGGAGATGTGGAAGGCGCCGCTTTGCAGCGCGGCGATGCCTTCGTTGGCCAGCTGTTCGCGGCAGTCGATCAGGCGCGCCAGTTCGGCGCCGTATTGCATCGCCTTCTTGGGGATGGCGTCGTAGTCCGGCTCGTCCGGCTGGCCCAGGTTGGCGGTGTAGGCGTAGGGGACGGCGCCCTTCTGGCGCATCCAGGTCAGCGCGGCGCTGGTGTCTAAGCCGCCGGAGAAGGCGATGCCGACTTTTTGTTGGACCGGAACGGATTGCAGGATGTTGGACATGATCTTGACGTTGCGATTGTGTTGATGTGAATGAGGCTCTGGAGCGGCTGCAGCCGGCGGGTTCAGTCGAACCTGCCGTGCACCAGGAATTCGAGCAGGGCCTTCTGGACGTGCAGGCGATTTTCCGCCTCGTCCCAGACCACCGACTGCGGGCCGTCGATCACCTCGGCGGCGACTTCCTCGCCCCGGTGCGCCGGCAGGCAGTGCATGAACAGCGCGTCCTTCTTGGCGCGCGCCATCTTGGGGCCGTCCACGATCCAGCCGTCGAAGGCCTTCAGGCGGGCGTTGTTTTCGGCCTCGAAGCCCATGCTGGTCCACACGTCGGTGGTGACCAGGTCGGCGTCCTGGCAGGCGTCGGACGGATCGGCGAAGAAGGTGTAATTCTGGTTGCCCGGGGTAACCTGGGCCGCATCGATGTCGTAGCCCTTGGGCGTGGAGACGTTGACGTGGAAGCCGAACACCTCGGCCGCCTGCAGCCACGAGTACAGCATGTTGTTGGCGTCGCCCACCCAGGCCACGATCTTGCCCTTGATGGAGCCGCGATGCTCGATGAAGGTGAACACGTCGGCCAGCACCTGGCAGGGATGCTGCTCGTTGGTCAGGCCGTTGATCACCGGCACGCGCGAATGCGCGGCGAAGCGTTCGATGATCTCCTGGCCGTAGGTGCGGATCATGATCACGTCGCACATGCGCGACATGACCTGGGCCGCGTCTTCCACCGGTTCGCCGCGGCCCAGCTGGCTGTCGCGCGTGTTCAGGTAGATCGCGGCGCCGCCCATCTGGTGCATGCCGGCCTCGAAGGACAGGCGGGTGCGGGTCGAGTTCTTCTCGAACACCATCACCAGCGTGCGGTCGGCCAGCGTGTGGTGGGGTTCGTAATTCTTGAACTTACGTTTGATCACACGAGAACGTTCGATCACGTATTCGTATTCATCAAGCGTAAAGTCGGAAAACTGAAGGTAGTGTTTGATTGCCATAAATAGAAACGGCGGCCAGTTGGCACCTGCCGCCGGTCGTTTGTAACTCGTTAGATTATAAGGGATTCAGGGCAAAAAGATACCCGTAGGTATTGCCAAAAGGAAACCCCGCTTGCGCCCGCTCAAAAAAGAAGGCGGCCGTCCCGCGCAGGGAGGCGGCCGCCTTCGCTTGCGTGCGCCGGATCAGTACAGGGTCTGCGACGATTCATGCACCAGCTGGCCATACAGCTGGTGGCGCAGCGGCGCGATCTGCCCCGCCTGCACCGCCTCCAGCACCGCGCAGCCCGGTTCGTTCAGGTGGTGGCAGTTGTAGAAACGGCATTTGCCGAGGTAGGGCGCGAAGTCGCGGAAGGCGCGCTCCAGCATGCCTTCGGAGAGCTGGTACAGGCCGAACTCCTGGAAACCCGGCGAGTCGATGATGCTGGCCTCGCCCTCCATCTGGTACAGGCGCGTGAACGTGGTGGTGTGCTTGCCGGTGTCCAGCGCGGCGGAGATCTCGCGCGTGGCGATGTCGGCATCGGGCACGATAAGGTTGATCAGCGAGGACTTGCCCATGCCGGACTGGCCGATCAGGATGGTGCTCTTGCCTTCCAGCAGCGGCATGAAGGCCGCGCGGGTTTCATCCGGCCGCGCCGTGGCCGACACCTCATGCACCGGATAGCCCAGGCGCGCGTAGACCTGCAGGCGTTCGCGCGTCCTCGGCAGCGCCTCTTCGATGTCGATCTTGTTGAGGATCAGGTGGGCCGAGACGCCGGCCGATTCGGCCGCCACCAGCGCGCGCGAGACCAGGTCGTCGGTGAAGCTGGGCTCGGTCGCCACCACGATGAAGAGCTGGTCGACGTTGGCCGCCAGCAGCTTGGACTTGTACTGGTCGGAGCGGTACAGCAGGGTCTTGCGCTCGTCGATGGTTTCCACCACGCCCTGGTTGGGCGAGGTGCGCGCAAAGCGGATGCGGTCGCCCACCGAGACGTCGCTCTTCTTGCCGCGCGTGACGCATTGCAGTTTCTGCTCGCCGGCCTGGACAAGATAATGCCGCCCGTGGGCGGCAATCACCAGGCCGGACTCGAGATCGGCCGCGGCGCCGTTGCGCCGCGCGGGGAAGGGTTTCTTCGACGCCATCAGGAAGCGCCGCGCTGGGCGAACACGGCGTCGACCTTGGCCGCGCAGATGAAGTCGTTGACCGAGAGGCCGCCGCGGCCGTCGTTGACGCTGTGGGTGTCGAACTTCACGCCGCAACGGTTGTAGCTCACGGCCAGCTCGGGATGATGGTCTTCGGCGTGGATGATCCAGGCGATGGCGTTGACGAAGGCCAGGGTCTGGTAATAGTCCTTGAAGGCGAAGGCGCGGGCCAGCTTGCCGCCATCGATGGTCCAGTCCGGCAGGGCGGCCAGGTGCTCCTTGACGGCGGCGTCGTCCAGCGCCGTGACCTGGTGGGCGCAGCGCGCGGCTGCGAGTGTGCTTGCGGTGATGCTCATGGGGTTCTCCTTGGTTCCGGTTGCGCCGTTCAGTGTCCCGAGGCGCCTTGCGCCAGGTTCAGGCGGCCGATGCGCAGCGCCGCCGGCGGGTGCGAATCGTAGAAGGCCGAATGCAGCGGGTCGGGCGTCAGTGTCGAGGCATTGTCTTCGTAGAGCTTGACCAGCGCCGAGACCAGGTCCTGCGCGTTGGTGTACTGGGCGGCGAAGGCGTCGGCCTCGAACTCGTGCTTGCGCGAAGTCAGCGACGACAGCGGCGAGAGCAGGAAGGTGAAGATCGGCAGCGCCAGCATGAACAGGATCAGTGCCATGGCGTCGTTGCTGCCGAACAGCAGCGGGTTCACGCCCAGGCCGGTGTAGAACCATACCTGCCCCTTGAGGTAACCCAACAGGGCCAGGAAGCCCAGCGAGATGGCGAACATCACCACCACGCGCTTGACGATGTGCTTGAGCTTGAAGTGGCCCAGCTCATGCGCCAGCACCGCCTCGATCTCGTGCGGCGCCAGGCGCGCCAGCAGGGTGTCGAAGAACACGATGCGCTTGCCCGAGCCGAAGCCCGAGAAGTAGGCGTTGCCATGGGCGCTGCGCTTGGAGCCGTCCATCACGAACAGGCCCTTGGAGGCGAAGCCCACGCGCGTCATCAGGTTCTCGATACGGCTGCGCAGGCTGTCGTCTTCCAGCGCGGTGAACTTGTTGAACAGCGGCGCGATGAAGCTGGGATAGATCACCAGCATCAGCAGCTGGAAGCCGCACAGCACGATCCAGGCGTACAGCCACCACAGCGCGCCGGCCTTGTCCATCAGCGCCAGCACCACCCACAGCAGCGGCAGGCCGATCACCGCGCCCACCAGCGATTGCTTCACCATGTCGCTGAAGAACAGCGCGCGGGTCATCTTGTTGAAGCCGAAGCGGGTTTCCAGCCTGAACTGGCGATAGTAGTCGAAGGGCAGGTCGACCAGGCCGGAGACGATGCCGAAGGCCGCCACCAGGCCGATTTGGTACCACATGCCCGGGCCGCCGGTCCACGACAGCAGCAGGCCCGACAGCGCCTGCAACCCGCCCAGCAGGGTGAAGCCGATCAGCACCGCGGCGTTGACCAGGAGCGTCACCACGCCCAGCTTGGTGCGCGCGACGGTATAGTCGGCCGCCTTCTGGTGGGCCGCCAGCGGGATCTTTTCGGCGAACTCGGCCGGTACCGCGGCGCGATGCGCGAGCACATGGCGGATGTGGCGCGAGGCGAGCCAGAACCGGACCGCCAGGCTGGCGGCCAGGAAGGCGACGAACAAAACCGAAAACGTATATGAAGACATTCTTTCCCTGTGCGAAAATGGCGGAGGTTCATGCCGGCCCGCCTCCCGGACGCTCCGGAGGCGGTGCTGCGCAGCAGGACGATCAATCCGAATCATCCCCGATAGCAAGCGCAAGCAAGCGAACAAGCAAACCTGCAGATGGGGTGTGTTACCCCGACGTCAATAAGGAAGAATTATGTCACAAGCCGCCGATGCCAACGCCGGGCAAGCCCTCGCGGTTCCCGTTCGTCCCAACGAGATGAACCTGGTCTGGGTCGACATGGAAATGACCGGACTGGATCCGGACAACGATCGCATCATCGAAGTCGCCGTGGTGGTCACCGATTCCCAGCTCAACGTGCTGGGCGAGGGCCCGGTGATGGCGATCCACCAGTCCGACGAGCTGCTGGACGGCATGGACGCCTGGAACAAGGGCACCCACGGCCGTTCCGGCCTGATCGACCGCGTCAAGGCCTCGACCATCACCGAGGCCGAAGCCGAGAAGGTGCTCATCGAGTTCCTGAGGAAATACGTGCCGGCGGGCAAATCGCCCATGTGCGGCAACTCGATCTGCCAGGATCGCCGCTTCATGGCGCGCGGCATGCCCAAGCTGGAAGAATTCTTCCACTATCGCAACCTGGACGTGTCCACGCTCAAGGAGCTGTGCAAGCGCTGGAAGCCGGAAATCGCCACCGGCTTCAAGAAGCGGCAGCTGCATACGGCGCTGGCCGATATCGTCGAGTCGATCGAGGAATTGAAGTATTACCGCGAGCACTTCATCAAGGAGTGAGGCGGCGAGGCGGGGCTGTTCAGGTCTTGCCTTCAATGAAAACGGCGCGCCGGGATATCGGCGCGCCGTTTTGTTTTCTCTTTCAGTAAATGCCGGGTCGCCACGAAAGCCGCTGGATCCCGGCCTGCGCCGGGACGACAAGCAGGACGTATCTTGAGCATCAGGCAGTGTTGGCCACCGCCTTGGTGTCGTCCCGGCGCAGGCCGGGACCCAGCGTCGTTCAGCACATCCCGCAACGCCCGTTCAAGGCTTATTCCTCGCCGTCAGCCCCGCAGCACTTCTTGTATTTCTTGCCGCTGCCGCAAGGGCAGGGATCGTTGCGGCCGACCTTGGGGGCGTCGCGTTGCACCTGTTCCACCGCCGACTTGCGCTTGGGCGCCCAGTAGCGCTGGATGTGCGGGATGGCCGATTCGATCTCGATGGCCAGCTTGTGGGTCTTGACCGGGTCGTCGACCAGCTTGATTTCTTCCTCTTCCAGCTCATCGGAGCCGAGCAGGTAGATCGGGCGCAGCAGCGGTCCCAGCTCGGAGTGGAAGATCTCGTCCCATTGCGCGGCGCGCAGCTGTATGCCTTCCCAGAAACCCCAGGCCCAGGCCTCGGCGTCCAAGAGCGGCTTGCCTTCGTGCTCGCGCTCGCAGAACAGCGGTTCGTATTCCTTGGGCGCCACTTCGAAGGTGATCGCGATCTCGTTCATGGAACGCGCGATCAGGCTGCTGATGCGCTCGGCTTCCTTGCCGTTCTTGAACTTGGGCGTGTCTTCCGGGCGGCTGCCCCACACGCGCGGCAGCCATTCGGCCATCAGCACTTCCTGCGGGCCGATGACCAGCGCCGTCAGGTAGCCGTGCAGCGTGTCCATGGTCATGACATCGTCGGCGCAGCGGTCGGACAGGAGGAAGTCGTCGAGTTCGTCGAACTCGGCGTCGGAGAGGGGCTGGTCGAGGTGCATGATGTCCAATTGCTGATGCCAAAACACGCAGTTTAATGGCATTCGGCCAGCGGCGCGAGCATTGTCGGCTTGCCCGGATGGCAAGAGCGCAATCGGTTTCGATCCGGCATGCCGGGGGCGTCGCCCGGACAGTACAATACCGGGATGAATCAATCCGCCAGCTCAAGTCTTCCCCCCGACGCCGACTCCTTCGCCACGCTTTCGCCCGATACGGTGCTGGACGCGCTGGACGCCGTGGGCCTGTACGGCGACGGCCGCCTGCTGGCCCTGAACAGCTACGAGAACCGCGTCTACCAGGTCGGCATGGAAGAGGGGCCGCCGGTGGTGGCCAAGTTCTACCGGCCGCTGCGCTGGAGCGACGAGCAGATCCTGGAAGAGCACGCCTTCTCGCAGCAGCTGGCCGACGCCGAAGTGCCGGTGGTGCCGGCGCTGGCGCTGGAGGGCGGCTGCACCTTGCAGCGCCATGCCGGCTTTCGTTTCGCGGTGTTCCGGCGCCATGGCGGCCGCGCTCCCGAGCTGGATGCCCCGGATACGCTGGAATGGATGGGGCGCTTCATCGGCCGCATCCACGCGGTCGGCGCGCAGCAGCCGTTCCTGCACCGTCCGGCGCTGGACATCGCCACCTTCGGCGAGGAGCCGCGCGACTGGCTGCTGGCCAACGATTTCATCCCGATGGATGTGCTGAGCGCGTACAAGAGCACTGTCGAGCATGCGCTGGACGGCGTGCGCCGCTGCTTCGACCGCGCCGGCGACCTCAAGACACTGCGCCTGCATGGCGACTGCCACGTCGGCAATGTGCTGTGGACCGACACCGGCCCGCACTTCGTCGATTTCGACGACAGCCGCAGCGGCCCGGCGGTGCAAGACCTGTGGATGCTGCTCTCCGGCGAGCGCCCGGACATGGTGCGCCAGCTGGCCGACCTGCTGGCCGGCTACGAGAGCTTCTGCGAATTCGAGCCGCGCGAGCTCTACCTGATCGAGGCGCTGCGCACGCTGCGCCTGATCCACTATTGCGCCTGGCTGGCGCGGCGCTGGAGCGACCCCGCCTTCCCGGTGGCCTTCCCCTGGTTCAATACCCAGCGCTACTGGCAAGACCGCATCCTGGAACTGCGCGAGCAGATCGCGCTGATGGACGAGCCGCCGCTGTGGCCGGTGTGAACCAACTGACGAGAGCAAACACATGAAGAGCAAGACGCGCTGCGCCTGGGTCAACCTGAACAACCCGGTCTACGTGAGCTATCACGACGAGGAGTGGGGCGTGCCCTGCCATGACGAGACCCGGCTGTTCGAAATGCTCAACCTGGAGGGCGCGCAGGCCGGCCTGTCATGGGAGACCGTGCTCAACAAGCGCGAGAGCTACCGCGCCGCCTTCGACAATTGGGATGCGGAGAAGATCGCCAACTACGACGAGCGCAAGGTCGCCCAGCTGCTGGCCAACCCCGGCATCGTCCGCAACCGTCTCAAGGTGGCCGCGACCATCACCAACGCCCGCAGCTACCTCAAGCTGCGCGAGGAGGTCGGCGGGCTGGATCCCTACCTGTGGGGCTTCGTCGACGGCAAGCCGATCCGCAACCAATGGCAGTCGCTGGGAGAAGCGCCGGCCAAGACGCCGCTGTCGGACGCGATCTCCAAGGACCTGGCCAAGCGCGGCTTCAAGTTCGTCGGCTCCACCATCATCTATGCCTACATGCAAGGCATCGGCATGGTGGACGACCACGTCATGGACTGCCACCGCCACGGCCGCAAGCACTGAGGCGATGGCGCCGGCGCATGGGCCGCCGGCAACAGCGGCGGCGTGATGGTTTACACTCGCAGCCTGCGCCGTCCCCGGGACGGCGCGCATCTTATGGAATGAGTTCGAGCATGATTTTCGTCAAATGGTTTGGCTGGTCGGTCCTGTGGCTGATACCGCTGGCGCTGCGCGCCGTCATCTCCGCGCTGGCCCGCAGGTCGCCGCTGGGCGGCCGCGGCGCCATCCGCGTCTGGGTCGGCAGCCTGCTGCTGCTGTGCGCCAGCGCCGCCCTCGAATCGCTGGTGCGGGCGCAGGTCGACACCGGCGACGACGGTGAGCGCGGCGACCTGTTCGGCTTCGCGCTGATGGATGCGCTGGCCGGCAAGCTCAACAAGGGCATCGCCGCGCTGATCATGCTCGCACTGGCGGCGCTGGGTCTGAAGTGGCTGCTGGGCGCGATATTCAGCCGCGCGGCCAAGGCCGGCCCTGACGAGCATCATCCCGAGCTGGACCTGGGCCCGCGCCGCGGCAGCATCGAGAGCGAGCGCATGCGCATGGCCGGCAACGGCAAGCGCTTCGGCGGCAACGAACGCCTGTCGGCCACGCCGCGGGCGCCGCGCACGCCGGCCGCGGCGCGCGCGCAGTCGATGTCGAATGCGTCGCCCACGCATGCCTCCACGCCGTTCGGGCCGAAGAAACCCAATCGTTTTTCCAGTCCCAGCGAGCGCATCCATGACGCGCAGGCGCGCGAGGACTGGCAGGTGCCGTTGTCTTCCCTGAACCGCAGCGCCGGCGCGCAAGGCGGCAAGTGGCCCGCGCTCCGGCAGGGCGCCGCCGATGCGCGCGCCCGTCCGGAATCGGAATGGGCGGCCTTCGAGACCCTGCGCCCCACCGACGCCATGCTGGCGCGCGCCGCCGCCAGCACCGCGATCTCCGCCGCCAGCGCGGCCGCCAATGCCAGCCTCTCGCGCGCCTCCGCGCCCGGACCGGCGCAACAGCACATCCCGCCGTCCATCGCGCGCGCGGCGCAAGGCGAGCCGGCATCGGCGCCCAGCCCAACGCCCACGCGCAGCATCCGCATCAGCAGCGTCGGCCGCGCGGCGCGCCAGGCGCCGGAAGCCGGCGCGCCGGCCGAACGCGCCGACGTCGTTCCCACGCGCCTGATGCGTTCGCTGCAGGAAGCCTCCGGGCAGACGCCGGCCGCGCCGCTTGCGCCGCCAGCCGCCGCGCCCGTTGCACCTGCGCCAATCGACCCATTGCCGCAGTTGCCGCCGGAGATCCAGTCAGCCCCAGCGCAAGCGGAGTTCGCCGGGCCGCGCATGGAAGAGGGCGCGCCCGAACCCGCCGGGACGCCTGCCGCGCAAGACACTGTCGACGCGCTTCCGCCCGCGCCGATGACGCCGCCTGCGGCCATCGTCCCGCCGCCCGCGCCCAGCTATGCCGCGCCCTGGTTCGACATGCTGGACGACCCGGAGCCTGAGCCGGAAGTCGCGACGCCGGAGCGCCTGTTCGAGGAGGTATTGCCGCCCGCCGGGCAGCAACCGTTCTCGGTGCGCGCCGCCGAGACGCAACCGCAACCGCAACCGCCTGCGGCGGTGATCCATGACGATGGCGAGTTCGAGCCGCATGTGGACATCCCGCTGCCGTCGCTGGAGCTGCTCGATGAAATCGCCGACGCCGCCATCGAAGTCGACGCCGCGCAGCTGGAGGAAACCGGCCGCCTGATCGAGCAGCGTCTCAAAGAGTTCAAGGTGCCGGTCACGGTGCTGGGCGCCGAGGCCGGTCCGGTGATCACGCGCTTCGAGGTGGAGCCGGCGCAGGGGGTGCGCGGCGCCCAGGTGGTGAATCTGATGAAGGACCTGTCGCGCGCACTGGGCCTGACCTCGATCCGCGTGGTCGAGACCATCCCCGGCAAGACCTGCATGGGGCTGGAGCTGCCCAACGCGCGCCGGCAAATGATCAAGCTTTCCGAGATCGTGCGCTCCGAGCCCTACCGCAAGTCTTCCTCGTTGCTGACCATCGCCATGGGCAAGGACATCACCGGCAAGCCGGTGGTCACCGACCTGGCGCGCGCGCCGCACATGCTGGTGGCCGGCACCACCGGTTCGGGCAAGTCGGTGGCGATCAACGCCATGATCCTGTCGCTGCTCTACAAGGCCACCCCGGATGAGGTGCGCCTGATCATGATCGATCCCAAGATGCTGGAGCTGTCGATCTACGAAGGCATCCCGCACCTGCTGGCGCCGGTGGTGACCGACATGCGCGAAGCCGCGCACGCCCTGAACTGGGCGGTCGACGAGATGGAGCGCCGCTACAAGAAGATGTCGAAACTGGGCGTGCGCAACCTGGCCGGCTACAACCAGAAGATCGACGACGCCCATGCGCGCGGCGAGAAGATCCCCAACCCCTTCAGCCTGACGCCGGACGCGCCCGAGCCGCTGGACAAGCTGCCCACCATCGTGATCGTCATCGACGAGTTGGCCGACCTGATGATGGTGGTCGGCAAGAAGGTCGAGGAGCTGATCGCGCGCCTGGCGCAGAAGGCGCGCGCGGCCGGCATCCACCTGATCCTGGCCACGCAGCGGCCGTCGGTGGATGTGATCACCGGCCTGATCAAGGCCAACATCCCGACCCGCGTGGCCTTCCAGGTGTCATCCAAGATCGACTCGCGCACCGTGCTTGACCAGATGGGCGCGGAGTCCCTGCTGGGCCACGGCGACATGCTGTTCCTGCCGCCCGGATCGGGCTATCCGCAACGCGTGCACGGCGCCTTCGTCTCCGACGACGAGGTGCATCGCGTGGTGGAATACCTGAAGTCCTTCGGCGAGCCGCGCTACATCGAGGAGATCCTGGCGCCGCCGATGGTGGAGGATGCCGCGCAGGGCGACATGTTCGGCAGCGACATGCCCGACCCGGAATCCGACCCGCTCTACGACGAGGCGGTGGCCTTCGTGCTCAAGTCGCGCCGGGCCTCGATCTCCTCGGTGCAGCGCCAGTTCCGCATCGGCTACAACCGCGCCGCGCGCCTGGTGGAGCAGATGGAAACGGCCGGCGTGCTGTCGGCCATGTCGCGCAACGGCAGCCGGGATATCCTGGTGCCGCCGTCGGGCGGGGAAGAATAGTTCCAACGCCGTCGTTCGTCGCGCCTCTGCCGTAGTTTCGGCTTATCGGCTCACCTTCTCCTTGAATCCGTCGTCCCCGCGAAGGCGGGGATCCAGTGTCGTTTGCTGCGTCTCGCAGGTGCTCGGGCAGTGTGAAGAACGCCGCTGGGCCCCTGCTTTCGCAGGGGCGACGGATGTTGTGTTGCCGCTTGGCTTGCCGCCATAAAAAAACGGCGAACCGGAATCCCGGTTCGCCGTTTTTCATTTCACCAACGCCGATCAGATATCCAGCTGCGTCACCAGCTTGGTGTTGATGTAGGCTTCGATCGCCTCGGTGCCGCCTTCCGAACCGTAGCCGCTGTCCTTGATGCCGCCGAACGGCAGTTCGGGCAGCGCCAGGCCCAGGTGGTTGATGGTCAGCATGCCGCTTTCCACGCGCGTGGCCAGCGCATGCTTGGTCTGCGCCGACTTGGCGAAGGCGTAGGCGGCCAGGCCGAAGGGCAGGCGGTTGGCTTCGGCGATCACTTCGTCCAGGGTCTCGAAGGAATTGATCAGCGCCAGCGGCCCGAAGGGCTCTTCGTTCATCACGCGCGCCGACAGCGGGATGTTGGTCAGCACGGTGGGTTGGAAGAAGTAACCCCTGTCGCCCACGCGCTTGCCGCCGGTGCGCAGTTGCGCGCCTTGCGCGACGGCGTCGTCGATCAGCGCTTCCAGCGCCGGGATGCGGCGCTTGTTGGCTACCGGGCCCATGGTGGTGCCGGCGTCCACGCCGTTGCCGACCTTCAGCTGTTCGGCATAGGTGATGAACTTGTCGACGAAGGCGTTGAACACGCCCTTCTGCACCAGGAAGCGGGTCGGCGAGACGCACACCTGGCCGGCGTTGCGGAACTTGGAGGCGGCCAGCTGCTTGGCGGCGGCGTCGATGTCGGCATCGTCGAACACCATGGCCGGGGCGTGGCCGCCCAGCTCCATGGTGGCGCGCTTCATGTGCAGGCCGGCCAGCGCCGCCAGCTGCTTGCCTACCGGGGTGGAGCCGGTGAAGGAGATCTTCTTGATCACCGGATGCGGGATCAGGTATTCCGAGATTTCCGAGGGCACGCCGTAGACCAGGTTGATCACACCGGCCGGCACGCCGGCGTCGGCGTAGGCGCGGATCAGTTCGGCCGGCGAGGCCGGGGTTTCTTCCGGCGCCTTGACGATGATGGAGCAGCCGGCGGCCAGCGCGGCCGACAGCTTGCGCACCACCTGGTTGATCGGGAAGTTCCAGGGCGTGAAGGCAGCCACCGGGCCGACCGGCTCCTTGATCACCATCTGGTACGCGCCGGGCACGCGCGCCGGCACCAGCCGGCCGTAGGTGCGGCGGGCTTCCTCGGCGAACCAGTCGATGGTGTCGGCCGAGGCCAGGGTTTCCATCTTGGCTTCGGCCAGCGGCTTGCCTTGCTCCAGCGTCATCAGGCGCGCCACGTCGTCGGCGCGCTCGCGCATGATGTTGGCGGCGCGGCGCATGATCTTGGAGCGTTCGAAGGCGGAAATGTTGCGCCAGGTGTCGAAGCCTTTCTGCGCGGCTTGCAGGGCGCGATCCAGGTCTTCGCGGCCGGCGTGGGCGATCTTGCCGATCACCTCTTCAGTGGCCGGATTGATGACGTCGATGGTGCGGCCGGAGGCGCTGGCGGTCCATTCGCCGTTGATGAAAAGCTGTACGTCCTTATACATGTTCGGTCCTTGTTCGTTGGGGTTTCGACATGCCGCCGGCGGCGTTTCGCGGCGGGCGGCGCAGGGGAGATGTGGTGATGGCAACAACTTTGCCGGTGTCTCTTCTTGTACGTTCGTTCGTCAGCGCCGGCGGCCGTGCTGCGTGTGGATCGGCCGCTCGTGCGAGGACGATATTTATACCATGCATCGCAACATCGCGTCTTGCGGCGGCCCCCGCGGCCGGCTCGCCGACAGCGCTTTCCGACAAGGCGGGCAGCTCGGCGGCGGCGCAGGAACAATCGAAATGGCCGGGAGTCACACCGGCAGAACCTAGCCAAGCGAGGCGCCCATGAGCAGCCAATCAGAGGACTTCCCGGCCGGCCTGAAGCCGGCTTCCCGCAAGCGCGCAGCGCACGGCGATGCGTTGGCCGCAGGTAGCGTGGTGGCCGGCTCCGTGCTCAGCGCGGGCCTGGGCATCTGGCTGGGGCGCAAGCGCCGGCAGAAGCCGCGGGTCGAACCCGCGTCGCCCCAGGCGGGGCAGGCAAGGAAAGCCGCGCGCTCCGCCGATCCGATGCCGCGCGGCCTGGAGAACGCCGTGCGCGTGGCCACGCTGGTGCTGCCGCTGGTGGCCGCCTGGCGCAAGGGCTCTGGCAAGGCCAGGCAACGCAACCGGGCGCGCGAGCACGCCGCGCCGCATGCCGGCAAGATCAGCAACATCAAGGCCGACCTTGAGCCGGCGCCGTCCGAATACCTCGACCCCGCCGCCGAGGTGAAGATGATCAAGGGCGGCTCGCGCATGCAGCAGGCGTGGCAGATGACCATGGCTGCGGTCAACGCCTGGCTGGACGACTTCGCCCCCAGCATGGGCGCGGCCATCGCCTACTACACCATCTTCTCGATCGCCCCCATGCTGGTGATTGCCATCGCGGTGGCCGGCGCGCTGTTCGGGCACGACGCGGCGCAGGGCGAGATCGTCAACCAGATCCGCGACATCGTCGGCACCGAAGGCGCCATCGCCATCCAGGGCTTGCTGAAGTCGGTCAACCAGCCGCGCGAAGGCATGATCGCCGCCGCGCTTTCGGTGGTGACGCTGGCCGTCGGCGCCACCGCCGTGTTCTCCGAGCTGCAGAGCGCGCTGGATCGCATCTGGCGCGTCCCCGCCGCCCGCCGCAAGAGCGGCATCTGGGCGCTGGCGCGCACGCGCCTGCTGTCGTTCGGCCTGATCCTCGGGCTCGGCTTCCTGCTGATCATCTCGCTGGTGGTGAGCGCCGCGCTGGCGGCGCTGGGGCGCTGGTGGGGCGGTTGGTTCGAGGGCTGGCAGCTGGTGCTGCAGTTGCTCAACTTTGCGCTGTCCTTCGTGGTGTTCTCGACGCTGTTCTCGGTGATCTACAAGTTCATGCCGCGGGTGACGCTGTCCTGGCGCGACGTGTGGATAGGCGCGGTGGCCACCACGGTGTTGTTCATCATCGGCAAGTACCTGATCGGCCTCTACCTCGGGCGCACCGGCATGACCTCGGGTTTCGGCGCCGCCGGTTCCTTCGCGCTGCTGCTGGTGTGGATCTACTACTCGGCGCAAATCTTCCTGCTGGGCGCCGAGTTCACCTGGATCTACGCCAACAATTTCGGTTCGCGCGCGGTGCGCCAGAAATTGGTCGATACGCTGGAAAAGCACGCCGGCGAGGTCGGCCCGGCGCAGCAGGCGGTAAAGGCGGTGCGGCCAGGCGACGCGGTGCGCGCCGGCCAGGAACTCAACCAGGAAAGGAGTGTGCGATGAAACTCAAGGCTATCCAGATGCTGGCGCTGATCGTGGGCGTGGGCGCCGCGTGGTCGGTGCGCAAGGCCATGCGCGAAGGCCGGGCCGCTTATCCGGTCACGTTGGGCGATGCCGGCCGGGCCGCCGAAGCGGGCGGGAAGTGGTCGCCCGCGCTGCAAACGGCTTCGGGCGCGACCGAGTACGAGGATCCCGACGCCGATCCGCCGCGCAACCGCATGCCGTCGGTGGGCGACCTGCCTCCCTGAGGCGGGGGCAGGGCGGGCGTCCAGCTGCGCAGGGTATCGCCGAAGCCGCCCGCCGCCTTGCTGTAGCGGCGCGAGCTGGTGGATACGCGCGGCTTGCAGCTCCATGCGATGTCGGCGCCGATGGCCATGAGCGCCTGCACCATCGCTACATCCTCATGGCAGGCCAGCGGCTGGAAGCCGCCCGCGCGCCGATACGCCAGGGCCGAGATGCCGAAGTTGGCGCCGTGGATATGACGGTGCCCGTCGCGATCCAGGTAGTCGCGCAGGAAGCGTTCCCGGACGTGGTCCGCGTAGCCGTCCCAGTTGTCCACCGCGACGGTGCCGCAGACGGCGTCGGCGTTCAGCGCGAGCTGCTGCGCCAGCCAATCGGGAGCAACCAGGGTGTCGGCATCGGTGAAGGCCAGCCAGCGGGCGCCATCGCGCAGCAGCAGTTCGGCGCCGCGAGAGCGCGCCAGGCCGACGTTGCGCGCATCCAGCCGCGTGATGCTCACGCGGTGGCTTAGCGAGATATCGGCCGAGCGGTCGGTGCAGGCGTCCAGCACCACCACGATGCGCACCGGTTCGGCCAACAGCGCGGGATGGCTTGCGGCCAGGCGCGCGGTATGCAACGTGGCGTCCAGGCACAGCTCTTCGTTGTGAACCGGGATGACGATTCCTATCATGCGCTGACCCCTTCCATTTTCTCTTTACGTTTTTTCTTCATGTCTTGCGCCACAGGTCCAGCAGGAAGTCGTCATCCTCGTAGCGTGCGGTGTGCCGCAGTCGTCCGTTGGCGTCGATCAGGCGGTGCATGGCGTCGGTGGGTTGCAGGCGGTCATCGAACTCCTTCTTCCAGTGGCAGGCCAGCATGTGGCCGCCAGGCGCCAGGCCGGCCACCGCCAGCGCCGTCAACTCGGTGAGCTGCGGGGGATCCAGGTAGTAGCACAGCTCGGCCAGCACGATCAGGTCGAAGGGCGGCGCGGCGGCCGACAGCGCCGGCCATTGTCCGGGCAGCGATTCCTGCCGCACGTCCACGTGCGGCAGGTGAGAGGTCTTGTCGCGCGTGATGCGCACCGCCGGGTCGGAGAAATCCGAGGCGTGCAGGCGTTCGCAGCGGGACGCCAGCGCCAGCGTCATCTCGCCGCTGCCGCAGCCCGGCTCATAGATATGGGCGAAGCGCTGCTGCGGCAGGATGGCCGCGATGATCGCGCGCTTGCGCCGTTCATACCAGCTGGCGGCGGTATCCCAGGGATCGGCGCGGTGCGCATACAGGCTGTCGAAATGTCGCTGTCCCGCGCGGTCGGCGTCGCTCATAGGAAGAACACCTCGTAGGGACGCACGAAATGCGCCAGAACCCCCGCCGGCAGCACCGGATCGTGGGCGCCGTCGCGCGCGATCTGGCTGTGGTAGCAACGCAGCGCGCGCCGCTTCTTCCACTCGGTGGCGGCGTCGAAGGGCAGCTTGTGCGCGCGCCCCCAGGGGAAGCTGCCGCTGGCGGGTTCGGCCCAGTGCCAGCCCCAGATCGGCACTTCGACCAGCTTGCAGCCGATCTCATGCTCCAGCTCCGCGGCCACTTCGCCGACCGCTTCATGGTCGGGGTGGCCATCGAGCCGCCACGGGGCGAAGACGATGTCGGTGGGACGCAGCTGCGACAGCAGCCATGTCTTGAGCTCCGCGCGATGGCGGCGCACGTGACCGTCGGGGATATGCGCGCGCAGCAGTTCGTTGTACGCCGCGCCCAGGCACTCCAGCGCGGCCCGGCTCTCGGCGGGCCGCACCAGCGCCAGCCGCGAGGCCAGGGCGGAAGAGGCCGGATGGCTGCGTTCGCCGTCGCTGACGGCGATCACGCTCACGTCGCGCATCATCGCCGCCAGCCTGGCGATCAGTCCGCCGCAGCCGAGCGTCTCGTCGTCGGGATGCGGCGCCAGCACCACCGCGCGTGAACGCGGCGGCACCAGGTGGCACAGCTCGATCTCCGGCAGCGTCTGCAGGCGGCCGTCGGCCTGCCATTCATGCTCGGCGGTGCCGGCGGCGATGTCGATGTGGCGCGGGTCGCGCCGCGGATGGGGACTGCCGGTCATAGTTGCCATGGTGTTTCCTCCGATTCGGTGCATAGCGTCGCCAGCGCCGCCAGGTCGCGTTCCGCGTGGCTCTGGCGCAGCCACACCGGCAGGTCCGCCAGCAGGCGGGCGGTGCGGCGTTGGGCGCAGTAAGGGATGGGGCCGAGCGCCGCGCCGACATCGGCGATCACCTGCAAGGCGGCGCGCTCGACCGTCAGCCGCGCGCGCAAGGCGTTGCGCATGGATTGCTGGCCGGCGGCGCCGGGGTGCGCATCGATGCGGCGTGCCGCGTCGCGCAGGCAGGCGGCGGCGCCGGCCAGCGCGCATTCGGCGCTGCCCAGCCGGGCCAGGGCGTGACTGTCGCGGCGCTGCGCCAGGCGCCGGCGCATGTCGTCGGCCAGGGCCGCAGCCGCGCCGTGCCAACAAGCGGCGATGCCGGCGCCGCCATGCCAGAAGCCGGGCCGCTCCAGATAGAAGCCCGGCGCGCCGACCGGCCGCGCGATAGCCTTATCCAGGCGCAGGCGAGCGGTGCGGGTGGCGGCCATGCCCACCGCCATCCATTCGTCTTCGATCACGGTTACGCCTTCCTGTTTCAGGTCGAGCGCCGCCAGGCAAGCGCGACCATCGGCATCGCGGTAGCTCAGCAGCGCATGCGTGACTGCGGCCGCGCCCGAGCACCAGCGCTTCTCGCCATCCAGCTGCAGCAAGTCGTCGGCAGGCAGGCGATGCGCGGCGAGCACCGCATCGGGCGCTTCGGCGCACCACACGCCCCATACCGAGAAGGGCGGCTGGTCGGCTTGGCCGGCCTCGGCCAGGATCGCCAGCGCGTCGGTGTGGGCTTCGTACAGTTTGGCCAGCGAGAGATCGCGCCCGGCGACTGCGGCCAGCGCGCGCCAGCGCTCCAGGGTCTTGCCTCGGCCGGGCAGCGGCAGCGTCGCCAGGCCGCTGCCGACCAGTTGGTGCAACAGCTCGCTGACCATCGCCGGCAGGCGCTCCTGCGGACATTGCGCAAGCGGCTGGTCCAGCAGGGCGTCGAGCGCCGAGGGGAGGGCATTGCCGTCGTTGCTGCTGGCGTGGCTGTTCATGGCGGGGAGGGTGATCTCGCGCTGCGGCGGACGGCCGCGTCGATGTTGCCAGTATGGCGCCGCGCCATTGCGATTTCTGTCGGCGCGTCCCGGTGTTGTTCGTAGGACTTCACCGCCGCCGACGTAGCGCGCCGGCGGTTTTGCGCCAGGCTCATCAAGAAGGCGAAAGAATGCGAGCGGCAAATTCCGACAGGGCGGTGCGGCGGGCGCTGATCGCAGACGGGATCGAAGCTGCCTAGCATGAGGGGCAGGAGCAACCCTCCCGGAGGCATGCATGGATCTGGCTGCAGGCCGGGTGCGCAGCGGTACCGGGCCGCGCCTGTTTCGCGGCGGCGCCGATTTCCCGCCTTTCCGCCTTCCTTTTCACTCCCAACGATATTTCACTCCCAACGAGGCAGCCATGAAACCGAACGACCGCCACCTTGACGCACCCATCGTCTACAACCCGTCCTACGAGATCCTGGAGCCGGATGAAAAGGAGACTGAGGCCGGCCTGGTCGATGCGCTGACCAGGATCGCCGAGACCGTCTTCCAGCATTCCGAACATGCCCGGCGCGCGGTGCACGCCAAGAGCCATGGCCTGTTGCGCGGCGTGATCGAGGTGTTGCCGGACCTGCCGGCCACCCACGCGCAGGGCATCTGCGCGCGCCCCGGCACGCGTCCCGCGCTGCTGCGCCTGTCGACCACGCCGGGCGACATGCTCAGCGACAAGGTCTCCACGCCGCGCGGCATGGCGCTCAAGATGGTCGGGGTGGAGGGCGAACGGCTGGCCGGCAGCGAGGGCGACGTCACCCAGGATTTCGTCCTGGTGGACAGCCCGGCTTTCTCCGCGCCCAGCGCCAGGAAATTCCTGGCCAACCTGAAGTTGCTGGCCGCCACCACCGACAAGGCGCCGGAACTGAAGAAGGCGCTCTCGGCCTTGCTGCGCGGCGCCGAGCACATGCTGGAGTCCGCCGGCAAGGAGAGCGCCACGCTGGTGGCGCTGGGCGGCCATCCGGAAACGCACCCGCTGGGCGAGACCTATTTCAGCCAGGCGCCCATCCTGTGGGGACCGTACATGGCCAAGGTGGCGGTGGCGCCGGTCTCCCCGGCGCTGCAGGCGCTCGCCGGCAGCCCGGTCGACCTGAAGGACAATCCCGACGGCCTGCGCGACGCGGTGCGCGATTTCTTCGCGGCCGGCGGCGCCGAGTGGGAGCTTTGCGTGCAACTGTGCACCGACCTCGAGCGCATGCCCATCGAGGACGCCACGGTGCCGTGGCCGGAGGAGCTGAGCCCTTACCTGCCGGTGGCGCGCATCCGTGTCCCGGCCCAGGTGGCGTGGAGCGGGCCGCGTTCCTACGCGGTGGACGACGGCATGTCGTTCTCGCCCTGGCACGGCTTGGCGGCGCATCGCCCGATCGGCTCCATCATGCGCGTGCGCAAGGCGGCCTATGAGATGTCGGCGCGCTTTCGCGCCGGGCGCAACGGCCACCGCGTGAAGGAGCCCGCCAGCTTCGACGACCTGCCGGACTGAGCATTGCCGGATCCGACAATGCCAACCGTCCCCACTGCCCCGGCAGTGTAGGAAAACCGCCGCAGGCGAAACCGCCGCGCGCCTACAGTCAAATCCCCGCAAAGCTTCCAAGATGAGCGCATCGGCCGCGAGGATGCGCCGCGCTTGACGTCGTCGACGATCGTATCCCCGCGCCGCGCCAACCCAGCATGGAGATGCGACATGAAAACCAAGGACAATCCCGAACAGGCCCGCTTCCACGATTACACCAACTCCGCCGGCGGCTGGGGCTCGGTCAAGGCGCTGGCTTCCATCCTGATGCAGGAGCGCGTGGTCGGCGTCGGCGCGCGGGTGCTGATGAAACAGAACAAGCCGCATGGCTTCGCCTGCGTCAGCTGTTCGTGGGCCAAGCCGGCCGATCCGCACCTGTTCGAATTCTGCGAGAACGGCGCCAAGGCCACCGCCTGGGAGATCACCGACAAGCGCGCCACCCCCGACTTCTTCGCGGCGCATACGGTGACGCAGATGGAGGGCTGGAACGACCTTGAGCTGGAGTCGTCCGGCCGCGTCACCGAGCCGATGAAATACGACGCCGCCAGCGACCGCTATTTGCCGGTGTCGTGGCGCGAAGCCTTCGACGACATCGGCGCGCGCATGAAAGCCATGGATCCGAAGAAGGTGGTGTTCTACGCCTCCGGCCGCGCGTCGCTGGAGACCTCCTACATGTACCAGCTGATGGCGCGCATGTACGGCACCAACAACCTGCCCGACAGCTCCAACATGTGCCACGAGTCGACCTCGGTGGCCCTGCCCAAGACCATCGGCGTGCCGGTCGGCACGGTGACGCTGGACGACTTCGAGAAGACCGGTTGCATCCTCTTCTTCGGCCACAACACCGGCACCAACGCGCCGCGCATGCTGCATCCGCTGGAGGCCGCGCGCAAGCGCGGCGTGCCGGTGATCACCGTCAACCCGCTGCGTGAGCGCGGGCTGGTGAGCTTCGTCAATCCGCAGTCGCCGCTGGAGATGCTCACGCCTGCGCGCACCGCCATCAGTTCGCAGTACCTGCAGATCAGGATCGGCGGCGATACGGCGGCGGTGATGGGCATGGCCAAGCACCTGATGGCGATGGACGATGCGGCGCTGGCATCGGGCGCGCCGCGCGTGCTCGATGTCGCCTTCATCGAGCAGCACACCGCCGGCTTCGAGGAATTCGCCCGGGCCGCGCGCCAGGCGGATTGGGAAGAGATCGAGCGTCACGCCGGCGTCGCTCGCGCCGAACTGCAACAGGCCGCGGAAACCTATGCGGCGGCGGACGCCGCGATGCTGATGTACGGCATGGGCATCACCCAGCACCGCGAGGCGGTGCGCACCATCCACATGCTCACCAACCTGCTGCTCATGCGCGGCAACATCGGCAAGCCCGGCGCCGGCATCTGCCCCATCCGCGGCCATTCCAACGTGCAGGGCCAGCGCACCGTCGGCATCACCGAGAAGCCGGCGCTGGTGCCCAACGACAAACTGCGCGAGCTTTACCATTTCGAGCCGCCGATGGAGAAGGGGCTCAACACCGTCGAGGCCTGCGAGGAGATCCAGCGCGGCGGCATCTCGGCCTTCTTCATGCTGGGCGGAAATTTCGTGCGCGCCATTCCCGACCATGGCGCCATCGAGCCGGCGTGGCGCGAGATCCCGCTCACCGTGCAGGTGGTGACGCACTTCAACCGCAGCTGCGTGATCCACGGCAAGACCTCCTACCTGCTGCCGTGCCTGGGGCGCATCGAGATCGACCGCCAGTCCGGCGGCGAGCAGGCGGTGGCGGTGGAAGACAGCACCGGCTGCATGCACGGCTCGCGCGGCGTGGCCAGGCCGGCCTCAGAACATCTGTTGTCGGAGCCTGCCATCGTGGCCGAGCTGGCCAAGCGCATCCTGCCGTACAACCCGCGGGTAGACTGGGATGCCTGGGTGGGCGACTATGCCTTGGTGCGCGACGCCATCGAGGCCACCTGGCCGGATATCTTCCGCGACTTCAATGCGCGCATGTGGAAGCCGGGCGGGTTCCCGCGTCCGCTGGCCGCGCGCGAGCGCAGCTGGAAGACGCCCAACGGCCGCGCCAATTTCATTGCGCCGCAAGGCTACGATCCCGACCCGGACATGCCGGCCGACGCGCCCGGCGTGCTGCGCCTGATGACCGTGCGCGGCGACAGCCAGTTCAACACCACCGTCTATTCGCTGGACGATCGTTTTCGCGGGGTGTGGGGTACGCGGCGCGTGCTGCTGATGAACGCGGAGGACCTGCGCGCGCAGGCGTTGGCGGCCGGCGATTTCGTCACCGCGCACACGGTATCGGCCGACGGCGTGCCGCGCAGCGTCAGCCATCTGCGGGTGGAACCCTTCGATATCCCGCGCGGATGCGTGATGGGCTACTTCCCCGAACTCAATTCCCTGATCCCGCTGTCGCACCATGCGCTGGAGAGCAAGGTGCCGGCCGCCAAGTCGGTGCCGATACGGCTGGCTGCCGAGGCTGCCCGGATGGCTGCCCTGTAGGCGCAGGCTGTCGGCCGTGCGGGATCGCGCCGACGTCCTGTCGCCCGGCCGCCCACTGCCATAGGAGCGTTGCGCCGACTTATACGCCGTGCTTCGCTTGCCTAGACTGCAAGGGTAGACAGCCAACCAGGAGGAGTTTGCCATGACACACCGGACATTGAAGAGATCGGCCGCCGCGCTGGCGGCGGCCTTGTTGAGCCTGAGCGCGGCAGCGCAGACGGGCAACGCGGGCGTAGGCGGCAGTTCCAACGGCGCCGCAGGCGCCGCTGCGGGAACTAGCACGCCGGGCTATTCGACCGGCGCCGCCGGCAGTGGCGCCACGGGAACGACAGGCGCTACCGGCACGACAGGGAGCACAGGTACGACAGGCAGCACAGGCACTAGCGGAACAGCGGGCACCACCGGTACCGGCGCCGTCGTGACGCCGGGCACGGCTGGCGCGCCCGGGGCAACTACAGGCACCACCGGTACTCCAGCCACCGGTAGTACTACGGGCACCACCGGCACCACCGGCACCACCGGCACGACAGGCACCACCGGCACGACAGGCACGACAGGCACGGCAGGCACGGGCGCTTCAGGTTCAGGGGCGGCGGGCAGTGGCGGTGCGGCCGGCGCCGGGTTTGGCGCGGGTGGTGGCGGTGCGGCCGGATCCGGCGGCGCGGGAGCGGGTGGCGGTGCGGGAGCGGGCGGCGGCGGCGGCCGCTGAGCTTACGCCGAGGGGCAGCGACGCCAGAGGCGGCGCATTGAAAAGGCCGGGGATCCCCGGCCTTTTTCACGTCACCGGCCCATGGCTCGCCGGCCGCCGGCTCAGGTGCGCGTGCCTTCCATGTCCTTGTCTTTGTCCAGCCCGCCAAGCAGGTTCAGCAGCGTATCGGTATCGACGGGTTTCTTGAGATGGACGTCGAAGCCGGCCTTCGCCGAACGCTCGCGGTCTTCCGCCGCGGCCCAGCCGGTCAGCGCCACCAGCACCAACTGCTCCAGGCCGGCAGTCTGGCGCAGGGCGCCGGCGGTGGCATAGCCGTCCATGCCGGGCATGCCGATGTCGAGGAAGGCGACGTCGGGCCGGAAGGCGCGGGCGCTGTCCACCGCCTTGCGGCCGTCATGCGCCACCTCGGTGACGTAGCCGTGCAGCCCCAGCAGTTCGGCCAGGGTCAGGGCGGCATCGCGGTTATCGTCCACCACCAGTACGCGCAGTTGCCGGCGGCCGGGCTGCGCGATGTCGGGCGGCGGCGCTTCGCGCGCTGCGGCGATGGGGGCGGTGGAGGGCAAAGTCACGATGAAGGTGCTGCCCAGGTCGGGGCCGTCGCTTTCGGCGCGCACCGTACCGCCGTGCATGTCGACCAGGCTGCGCACCAGCGACAGGCCGATGCCCAGGCCTCCTTGCGCCTGTCCCATGTTGCGTCCGATCTGGGTGAACATGTCGAACACGTGATCCAGCCAGTCGCGCGGTATGCCCACCCCGGTGTCGGCCACCGAGACTTCCATGCGGCCGTCCAGCGGGCGCGCCGAGATCAGGATGCGCCCGCCCTTGGGCGTGTACTTGATGGCATTGTTGAGCAGGTTGCCGAAGATCTGCATGATGCGCGTGGCGTCCGCCTCCACCGGCATGGAGTCGCGCGGCAGCTTGAGCGTGATCATGTGGCCGGCGGCGTCGACCTGCGGCTGCATGGTCTCCACCAGTCCGGTCAGCGCTTCGCGCAGGTCCATCGGCTGGCGCTGCAGCACCACCTTGCCGCTGTTGATGCGCGAGATGTCGAGCAGGTCGTCGATCAAGTGCGCCATCTGTGTGATCTGGCGCTGCATGATGCCTTGCACGCGCTCCATCGTGGCCGGGTTGCCGCCGTTGATGCGCATGATGTCCAGGCCGGTGCGGATGGGCGCCAGCGGATTGCGCAGCTCATGCGCCAGCGTGGCCAGGAAGGCGGTCTTGCGGCGATCGGCCTCGGCCAGCTCGGCAGCCGCGCGCTTGATGCCTTCTTCGGCGCGGTGGCGGGCGGTGATGTCGTTGAACAGCACCGCCACGTGACGGTTGGAGGGATCGCCGAAGCGGCTGGCGTGGACGTCGAACCAGCGCTGCAGCGGTGTGGATTCGTCGATGAAGCGCAGTGGCCGGCCGGTCATGGCGACTTCGCCGTATTTGTCGAACCAGCGCTGGTCCTGGCCCGGGGCCAGTTCCAGCACGGTCTTGCCCACCGCGTCGGTGAGGCCGGTATGTTTCTCGAAGGCGGGATTGGTTTCCAGGAAGCGGTAGTCGCAGGGCACGCCGTCGCTGTTGAACAGCACCTCGATCAGGCAGAAGCCTTCGTCGATCGATTCGAACAGGGTGCGGTAGCGCTCCTGGCTGACGCGCAGGGCGGCTTCGGCATGCTTCTGGCGGGTGATGTCGATGAGCGCGCCGGCCAGCCGCAGCGGCGTGCCGTCCTCGGCGTATTCGACGCGGCCGCGCGCGATCACGTGGCGCAGCCCGCCGCGCGTGGAGCGCACGCGATAGGCGGCCTGGTAGCGATGACCTTCGTGGATGGCGTTTTCCATTTGCATCGCCACGGCTGCGCGTTCGGCTTCGTGGACGGCGTTGAAGTGCTCGGCCAGCGTGCCCGAGAGGTGCGACTCGGCGACCGCGGGCAGCTCGCCCGGGTGGCGGTGGGTGCGGATGCTCTGCTGCTGGATGTCGATGGTCCAGGTGGCGATCTCGCCGGCCATCAGGATGGCATCGATGCGCGCCTGGGCCTCCATCAGCGCGGTGTGGGCGCGCTTGCGATCGGTGATGTCGGCCGCCGTGCCCATGATGCGGCGCTTGCCCGGCGCGTCGCCGGCGCGCAGTTCGCCGATCAGTTCTATCCAGCGCAGTTCGCGCTCGGGGCCGCGGAAGAAGCGTCCTTCATAGTGCAGCCGGGTCTTGCCGGCGAGGCAGGCGTCGAGCGCCTCGCGCAATAGCGGCAGGTCGTCCGGGTGGGACAGCTTGCTCTGGAACTCGTGCGAATTGATGGGGGCGGCCGAGGACGGCAGGCCGAACAGCGCGTACATGCGTTCGTTTTCCCAGGTGCCCTGGTCGTTTTCCACGTCCCATATCCAGATGCCCAGGCCGGCGGCCTCGGCGGCCAGCTCGGCGCGCTGCTCGCTGGCGCGGATGCGGTGTTCGGCCGGTTCGGCCGCGCTTGCGGCCAGGTCGGCGATCAGGCCGAAGCCGGTGCATTCGCCGTCGCCGGCCGGCAGCCGGTAGAGCGTGGCGCAAGCTTGCAGGGGCCGGCCATCCTTGCGCCGCAACGGCGCCGCCAGGCGCAGCTTGCCGTCGCGCCGCGCGCTGTCCAGCGCGGCCGCCAGCCGGGCGTCGTCGAACAATAATGCGCCGGGCTTGCCCAGCGCCTCGTCCTCGCGCCAGCCGGTTGCGTGCCGCGCGCCGGCGCTCCAGGCCGCGATGGCGCCCCGGTGATCGAGGATGATGACGGCATGGTCGGTGGCGGCGTCGGCGAGCAGCCTGAAATAGTCTTCTGCCGTTGTTGTCGATGTTGTCATGGCATGGGTACCGGAGTGATCCGGGCCGGGCGTCGTGGCGCCCGGCTCCGGGAAAACGGGGAGGTCGCGGGGCGGCTCAATGCACGTGCAGCGGAATCTCCATCTCGGCCAGGATCATTTCCACCTGCAGGCACTGGATCTTCAGCTCCTTGATGGCCTTGCGGTACTGGCGCACCGATTTGAGCGGCGGCGTCTCGTCTTCGTCGCGCGCGGCGCGGATGGCGTTGAGCATGATGCGCGAGAGCAGCGTGGCCGCGTCGTCGTGGGAGCTCTTGAGTTCAGCGATGCTTGTCAGCAGGGCAAGCCGTTTGTCCATGGCCATGGCGATCTCCTCTTGTCCAAGTCCGGTAAGACTTCAGGGGCGAAAGGAATGTTCCGGACCGGTGCAGTTGTCGCGGCGGCAAGTCCGGCCGGCGCCGTGGGATGAAAAAAGCCCCGCCGAAGCGGGGCCAAGAGGGAACCGGGTGACCCCGGTCTTTGCAACAACGCAAAACAGTGCATGGGCGCTGCCGATCAGTATTTCCACATGATCTTTTGCAGTTCCTTGGAGTCGTTGGTCTTGGTCAGCGCCAGCTCGGCCAGGATGCGGGCCTTCTGGGCGTTCTGGTCGTCGGTGACGACCCAGTCGTACTTGTCGTCGGGCTGTTCGCCGTTGCGGATCACCACGCCGCTGCCGGTGCGGGTGGCGCGAATCACCTGCACGCCCTTGCCGCGCACTTCCTGCAGCACCGGCACGATCTGCTCGGCCACGCTGCCGTTGCCGGTGCCGTCATGGATGATCGCCTTGGCGCCGGCATTGACGAAGGCGTCATAGGCGGCGCGGCTGACGTTGCCGTAGTTATAGGCGATGTCCACGCGCGGCAGGCTGCTGATCTGGTCGATGTCGAACTCGGTCTGGGTGGTGTGCGGACGCGCCGGCAGGCGATAGAAGGTCAGCTTGTTCTCGACCACGTAGCCCAGCGGGCCGTAGGGCGAGCGGAAGGTCTCGACCTTGAAGGAGTTGCTCTTGGTGACGTCGCGGCCGGAGTGGATCTCGTCGTTCATCACCACCAGCGTACCCTTGCCGGCGGCTTCCTTACTGCCGGCGACCAGCACCGCGTCATACAGGTTCAGCGCGCCGTCCGCGCCCAGCGCGGTGCCCGGGCGCATCGAACCGACCACCACCACCGGCTTCTCGCTCTTCAACACCAGGTTCAGGAAATAGGCGGTCTCTTCGATGGTGTCGGTGCCGTGGGTGATCACGATGCCATCCACGTCGCTTTGCTTGAGCAGCTCGGAGACGCGCTTGCCCAGCTTGAGCAGACGCTCGTCGTTGAAGCTCTCGCTGCCGATCTGGAAGATCTGCTCGCCGCGCACGTTGGCGATCTTGGCGACTTCCGGCACGGCGGCGATGATCTTGTCGACCGGCACCACGGCCGATTGGTAGGCGGCGGTGTTGACGCTGGAGGCGCCCGCGCCGGCGATGGTGCCGCCGGTGCCGATGACGACCACGTTGGGCTTCTTGTCCTGGGCGTGCGCGCCGAACGCGGCGAAGGCCGCGGACAGGATCATGACAGCCCCGATTTTCTTGAATTGTCCCTGCTGCATTTGTGAGTCTCCTGGTGAAGGGTTGAGTCCGTCGCGCGGCTGGATTTCCTTGTTCTGATACGCGTCGCAACGGAGGATTCGCGCCGATGGCGGCGAACGAAGGCGATCATACGAAAGCTGCATGGCGCTGTCTCATGCTTTTAAAACATGGCCGAATGCGGCAAATGCATGAGCTTGAAAACGCGAGCCGAGAGGCCGTTTCGGTGCCCGTACCGCACCATGAAGAGGCCGGTGTTGGCCTGCGATCGGCAGCGGCGGCGGAAAGCAAAAAGCCGCCCTAAGGCGGCTGTGCGGAGGCGGCGCGGCGGCCGCCGGTCAGAAGAATTCGACCGTGTCGTTGGTGGTGATGCCCGAGCGCAGCACGCCCGAATCGACCAGCTCCTCGTAGAAGCAGATGCGGTTGCGGCCGCTCTTCTTGGCGTGGTACAGGGCCTGGTCGGCATGGCCGAGGATGACCACCGGGGTCTCGCGCGAGATGCCGACGAAGCCCAGGCTGACGGTCACCTTGCCGACTTGCGGGAAGTCGTACTCCTGCACGTTCTGGCGGAAGCGGTCGAAGATCTTGCGGGCGTCGGTCAGCGTGGTTGCGCGCAGCAGGATCACGAATTCCTCGCCGCCGAAGCGGAAGATGCGGTCATGGCTGCGGAACGAGGCGCGCAGGATGTTGGCCACCAGGATCAGCACCTCGTCGCCGTAGAGGTGGCCGTAGCGGTCGTTGACCTGCTTGAAGTGATCGATGTCGACTACGGCCAGCCAGTGGCCCTTGACCTCGCCGGAGGCTTCGTGGCGGCGATCGTTCTGCTCCAGCGAGTGCGACTCGTGCGGCGCGATGGCGAAGGCGTACTTGGTGAACTGCTCGTCGAAGGTCTTGCGGTTGAACAGCCCCGTCAGCGCGTCGCGCTCGCTGTAGTCGAGCAGGCTCTGGTAATTGCAATAGACATGGAAGATGCCGTGGATCACGTCCATCATCTGCGGCTCGAAGGCCTTGTCGCTGCGGATCTCGACGCAGGAGCTCATCTTGCCGTGCAGCCACACCGGCAGCCACAGGATGTGCGCGCCGTCGTCGGTGGTTTCCAGGTATTCGTTGAGGTGATTGCGGATGCAGGCCATCATGGCCGGGTAGGACGACAGCGGTTCCTTGGGATCTTCGCTGGTGTGCTCGTCGATGGTGTGGACGGCGCCGTCCCGGATCACCATTTTTTCCTGGACGTAATGCTCTTCACGCATGGTGAAGATTTCCAGCATGCGGATTTCCTGCACGTTGGTCAGCTGGTACAGGGCCGAGATGACGGAGAGCGCCAGTCGGGAATGCTCCCGATGAGCGGTAATCTCTACCAGGTGCTTGAGCAGCGGTTTTTTCATCACGTCGTCGATGTCCTGCATGAGCCCATTGTTGTATGTATGGTCGGTACTCGGATGTGCTTCGCCATTCACGCAATATCAGCACTGATGCAAGAATCACGCCATGAATCGAGCCAGGAAGCGAGATGATTTTACACGTTCGCGTGCACAGGGATGAAGCAGTTTCTTCAATTTGAAATCGAAAAAGTTCCATTCATTTCCACTCGGAAATTTTGGCGCACATTGATTTTCACTTACGTGCGCGTTTGATTGTTTTTTGATTTCTCTTCATGCCTTCCGCGTATAAGGAAAGCCGGGAAGTCGCGCCGGCTCTGCGCTTGAGACGTGACGTTTCGTGAGATTGCGTTCGCCGCATGCGCGCGTCGCTGAACGGAAAAACGAACGCCCATGATTTCGCCCGGGCAAAAAAAATCGCCGGGCATGCCGGCGATTTTTTTATTTATATTGTTTGCGCTGGCGCTGCTCAGGCGTAGATGATCAGCAGCGCCACGGCGATGATGAGGCCGAACTTGGTGGCCTTGTAGACGGTCTTGTTCCAGTTCTTGAAGCGGCGGCGATACTGGCCGGCCAGCCAGACGAAACGGAACAGCTTGTTGACGCGCCCGGTCTGGTCGCCGGTCTCATTGGGGGAGGCGGCGGCGGTCATCATGGTGCGGCCCAGGAAGCCGTTGATGGCCTCGGCCCAACGATAGCGCAGCGGACGCTCGACGTCGCAGAAGAGAATGATACGGTTCGTCTCGGTGCCGTTCTGCGCCCAGTGGATGAAGGTCTCGTCGAACACCACGCTCTTGCCGTCGCGCCAGCTGTAGCGCTGGCCGTCTACTTCGATGAAGCAGCGGTCGTCGTTGGGGGTGACCAGGCCCAGGTGATAACGCAGCGAACCGGCGAACGGGTCGCGGTGCGGATTGAGCGTGCCGCCGGGCGCCAGTTCGGCGAACATGGCCGCCTTCACGCAGGGGATGCGTTGCAGGATCTCGACGGTCTTGGGGCAGAATTTTTCGGCCGACGGATGGCTGGCGTTGTACCACTTCAGGTAGAAGCGCTTCCAGCCGGCCTTGAAGAAGGAGTTGAAGCCGGCGTCGTCATTCTTCTCGGCAGCCTTGATCTTGGCCATCTCGCGCAGCGCCACGGCTTCGTCGCGGATGGTTTCCCAGTTCTCGTCGATCAGGGCCAGTTCCTTGAATTCCTTCACCGACGGGTAGGGGATGGCCGGCACGCGCGAGAAGGCGTACATGAACAGGTTGATCGGCGACATGATCGACGAGTGGTCGAAGAACTGGCGCAGGAAGGGCAGCCGCACGCGTCCGCGGAAATGGATGAAGACGATGGAAAACAGGTAGAGGAAGACGATAGCCCACTTCATTGCATGGTCCTTTGATGTTGCTGGCGGCCGTTCCAGGGGTGACGGCAGCGCGGCGGATATCCGCCAATATGGGGTTGGATCGGGGAAGATCAACGGCAATCGCGAGCAAAAGACGGAAGATGCTTCAAGGCGAGCTGAGCCTGGTTCCCCGGCACTGCGCCGCGCGGCGGCACAGGACAAGGCAAGGATTCTACACCAAGGCATTGTCAGCAAACGTAAGCGCCGCGGCGGCGTGGGGCGGTTCTGCGCCAGATCAAATGCCGCCGGGAAAGATGGCGCGAAAGCGCATCGGCAGGCATGTCCGGAGCGCGCATAAAAAAGCGGACCGGGAAACCGGTCCGCCAAGACAACAACAAACGTGAAGGATGAAAGCTTTTGCCGGGCGCGGGACGGTCAGGCCGCCTGCTGCACCACCGTGCGGCTGCGGTTCCAGCGCGGCAGGCCGGTGAAGGCGAAATCGATCTCGGGCACGCGGCCGGCGACGATCTCGGCGATGGCGCGACCCGAGCCGCAACCCATGGTCCAGCCCAGGGTGCCGTGGCCGGTGTTGAGGTAGAGGTTGCTGAACTTGGTCTTGCCCACGTAAGGCACGTTGGACGGGGTCAGCGGGCGCAGTCCGGTCCAGTAGGTCGGGTTGTCATAGTCGCAGCCGTCCGGGAACAGCTCACGGGTGCGGCGCGTGATGGCTTCGCAGCGGGTGGTGTTGAGCTCGCGGGTGTAGCCGTTGAGCTCGCAGGTGCCCGCCACGCGCAGGCGATCGCCCAGGCGCGAGACCACCAGCTTGTAGCCGTCGTCGGTGAGCGAGACGGTCGGCGCGGCGTCCGGGTTGGTGACCTTGTAGGTGGCCGAGTAGCCCTTGCCAGGGTAGAGCAGCAGGTCGATGCCCAGCGGCTTGACCAGCGGCTGCGAGAAGCTGCCCATGGCGACCACGAAGGCGTCGGCCTTGAGCACTTCATGGCGGCCGTCGGGGTTGATGATTTCCACGCCGGTCACGCGCGCCGAACTGCCGGCGCCTTCGGTGATGAGGCGGGTGATGGTGGTCGAGTAGCGGAATTGCACGCCGGCTTCTTCGCTCTTCTTCGCCATGCCGGTGGTGAGCTTGTAGACGTCGCCGGATTCGTCGGTGGCGGTGAAGTCGCCGCCGACGATCTTGTCGCGGATCGAGGCCAGGGCCGGTTCGATGCGCACCACCTCATCGGCGCCGATCGATTCGCGCGGGCAGCCCAGGTCGCGCATCAGCTTGGCGGCCGGCAGCGATTCCTGGAATTCCTTTTCCTCGGTGTAGAAGTGCAGGATGCCGCGGGTCAGGTGGTCGTAGGCGATGCCGGTCTCGGCGCGCACGGCCTGCAGCGTCTGGCGGCTGTACTCGCACAGGGCGACGATGTTGCGGATGTTCTCGTCGGTGCGGGCGGCGGTGCATTCGCGCAGGAAGCTCACGGCCCATTTCCATTGCAGCCATTCCGGGCGGAAACGGTACAGCAGCGGGGCGTCTTCCTTGCCCAGCCACTTCAGCACCTTCATCGGCGCCGACGGGTTGGCCCAGGGTTCGGCATGGGAGACCGAGATCTGGCAGCCGTTGGCGAAGCTGGTTTCCTGGGCGGCGCCGGGCTGGCGCTCGATGACGGTGACGTCGTAGCCTTCCTTCTTCAGGAACCAGGCCGATGCGGTTCCGATAATGCCTGCGCCCAATACGATCACTTTCATCCCACTCTCCCGGTTTATGCGTGAAGCTGCGTTCTTCGATGGGATCCGCTGGCGCGGATCGATGCATGCATTGTAAGAAAACCGCGATTGCAGATGTGTTTAATCGGACGTGAAATTTTTAAGACAAATAAAGCGATAAGCCATTTTTTATTCGAAAAGAAAAGAAAAATGGCTTTCTATTTTAATTTTTGGAAGATGAGAATCGCGCCATCTCTTCTGCGACCGCCCGCGTCACCGTTTCAGCCAGCGCGGCGCGCAGGCTCTCCTTGATGCGTTGCGTCAGGATATCGGCGAGGTTGTCCATGGCCAGGGCCATCTGGTCCTGCAGGTGCTGCTGCAGGACGGTGTCTGCTTGCGCCAGCAGGCTTTGCAGTACGTTCTCGCCGATCTCCTGCTCCCACTGGCGATACTGCTCGGCGGCCGGCGTCACGACGGCCGCCGGCGCGGAAGGGAACTGCGTGGGGGCGGGCGCCGCCGGCGCCTGGTAGCTGGCCGCGGAGGGCTGGGTGTGGAAGGCGCCGGGCTGGGCCGGCGCGCCGTAGTCGGGGCCGCCCGCGCCGGGTTGGCCGAAGTGGGCCGGTGGCGTCGGCACCGCCTGCGCCGGCAATACCTGCGGCGGCGCGGCCGGGATCACTTCGGTCAGGAGGGGGATGCTGTTGTCGTCCTGGTTCATGGCAGTCTGCGCGAATCGGACGTCAGGCCGCCACGTGGTGGCTGAGGGGGTAGCCGCGTTCCTTGTAGAAGCGGTAGCGGTCGCGGCCGGCCGCCTTGTCGGCGTCGTCGGCGGCGATGATTTCCAGCATGCGCTCGAAGCGGGCAAAGTTGGCCGGCGTCTGGCCGGACAGGTTGATCAGCACCTGGTGGTGCGGCAGCTCGATCTCGTCGCTGGCGGTCAGGATGATGGGCGTCTGCGCGGCCAGCGGATCGCCGGCGGTGACGTGCGGCAGGAAGTCCTGCTCGGAAAAGCTCCAGAGCGCCTGGTCCAGTTGCTGCAGCTCGGCGCGGTCGCGCGCGCGCAGCACGATGTGGGTGCCGGCCGCGCGCGCCTTGCGCACCAGGCGGCAGACGTAGGCGATCTTTTGCGGGACGTTGCTGTGGAAATCGATTCGGGTCATGGCGGAAGTATAGTGGCAAGCGGTGAGCGCTGCCATGCCATAGGGACGGGAAATTTCACCCGCGCCCCGTTCGTGCCGATACGCCGCTGTGCGGCTGCCCGGCCCGAACGGGCGGGTAGGGGCAGAGGCCTGTTTCAGGCCGCCATGCCGCTGTGCCGCAGCAGCGCGTCGATGCTCGGTTCGCGGCCGCGGAAGGCCTTGAACGACTCGATCGCCGGGCGCGAGCCGCCCACGGCCAGGATTTCCTGCTGGAAGCGGCGGCCGGTTTCCAGCGAGACGACGTTGCCGCCGGCCACGGCCGCTTCTTCGAAGGCGCTGTAGGCGTCGGCCGACAGCACCTCGGCCCACTTGTAGCTGTAATAGCCGGCCGCGTAGCCGCCGGCGAAGATGTGCGAGAAGGAATGCTGGAAGCGGTTGAATTCCGGCGGGCGGATCACGGCGAACCGGTCGCGCACCTCGTTCAACAGCTGTTGCACGGTCTTGCCGCCGCCCACCCGATACTCGTGGTGGATCAGCATGTCGAACAGCGAGAACTCCACTTGGCGCAGCATCTGCAGGCCGGATTGGAAGTTCTTGGCGGCGATCATCTTGTCGTACAGCGCGCGCGGCAGCGGGGCGCCGGTTTCGGCGTGCGCGCTCAGGTGCTGCAGCACGTCCCATTCCCAGCAGAAGTTTTCCATGAACTGCGACGGCAGTTCGACCGCGTCCCACTCCACGCCGGAGATGCCGGACACGCCGACCTCGTCCACCTGGGTGAGCATGTGGTGCAGGCCGTGGCCGAATTCATGGAACAGGGTGATCACTTCGTCGTGCGTGAACAGCGCCGGCTTGGCCACGCCGTCCACCACCGCCGGTTCGGTGAAGTTGCACACCAGGTAGGCGATCGGGGTTTGCACGCCTTGCGCGGTGAGGCGGCGGGCGCGGGCGTCGTCCATCCAGGCGCCGCCGCGCTTGCCGCTGCGCGCGTACAGGTCGAGGTAGAACTGGCCGACCAGCTGGCCGTCGCGCTCGATGCGGAAGAATTTCACATCCTTGTGCCAGACCGGCGCGGCATCGGGCCTGATGGCGACGCCGAACAACTGCTGCGCCACCTGGAACAGGCCGCCGACCACCTTGGGTTCGGGGAAGTATTGCTTCACTTCCTGCTCGGAGAAGGCGTAGCGCTGCTCGCGCAGCTTTTCGGAGGCGTAGGTGCTGTCCCAGGCTTCCAGCTTGTCCAGGCCCAGCTTGTCGCGGGCGAATGCCTTGAGCTCTTCGTAGTCCTTCTGGCCGAAGGGGCGCGCGCGGTGGCCGAGGTCTTCCAGGAAGGAGATCACTTCGGCCGGCGATTGCGCCATTTTTGGCACCAGCGAGACTTCGGCGAAGTTGGCGTAGCCCAGCAGCTGCGCTTCTTCGCGGCGCAGGGCCAGGATCTCGTCGATGTTGCCGCTGTTGTCCCACTCCGGCTTGGCGCCCAGCTCGGAAGCCTTGGTGGCGTTGGCGCGGTAGATCTTCTCGCGCAGCGCGCGGCTGTCGGCGTATTGCAGCACCGGGAAGTAGGAGGGGAAGTGCAGCGTGAACTTGTAGCCCGGCTTGCCGTCCTTCTCGGCGGCGGCGCGCGCGGCTTGCTTCACGTCGTCCGGCAGGCCGGAGAGTTCGGCCTCGTCCTCGACGAACAGGCCGAAGTCGTTGGTCGCATCCAGCACGTTCTCGGAGAAGCGGGTGGTCAGCGCCGCCTGCTTTTCCTGGATCTCGGCGAAGCGTTCCTTCTGGTCGTCGGGCAGTTCGGCGCCGGACAGGCGAAAGTCGCGCACCGCGTTGTCGACCACCTTGCGCCGCGCGGCCGAGAGCTGCGCGAAGGCCGGGCTGGCCTGCAGCGCCTTGTACTTCTCGAACAGCGCCAGGTTCTGGCCCAGGCCGGTCCAGAACTCGACCAGGCGCGGCTGGTTCTCGTTGTAGGTGGCGCGCAGCTCAGGGGTGTCCATCACCGAATTCAGGTGGCCGACCACGCTCCAGGCGCGTCCCAGCTTTTCGGTGGCGTACTCCAGCGGCTCGACGAAGTTGTCCCAGGTGACGGCCGGCATCGGCGCTTCCAGCTCGGTCACCAGGCGGGCGGCGTCGGCCAGCAGCGTGTCCAGCGCCGGGGTGACGTGTTCCGGCTTGATGGCGTCGAACTGGGCGTAGCCCGAAAAGTCCAGCAGGGGATTGGCGGCGATGTCGGTGGTCATGGGCTCTCTATTCATTCAGTGCGCCCCGCGGCATGCGGGACGCGATTGCATTAAGTACGTTCGGCGGCTTCGATGGTGTTGACCAGCAGCATGGTGATGGTCATCGGGCCGACGCCGCCCGGCACCGGTGTGATCCAGCCGGCGACTTCCTTGACGTTGGCGAAGTCGACGTCGCCGCACAGCTTGCCGTTGTCGTCGCGGTTCATGCCCACGTCCAGCACCACGGCGCCGGGCTTGACCATGTCGGCGGTGACGATGTTGCGCTTGCCGGTGGCCACGACCAGGATGTCGGCGTTGCGGGTGTGCGCGCCGAGATCGCGGGTCTTGGAATTACAGATAGTGACGGTAGCGCCGGCTTGCAAGAGCAGCATCGCCTGCGGCTTGCCGACGATGTTGGAGGCGCCCACCACGACGGCGTTGGCGCCGCGCACGGGGTAATCGATCGATTCCAGCATCTTCATCACGCCGTAGGGAGTGCAGGGGCGGAACAGCGGCTGGCCGGTCATCAGCAGGCCGGCGTTGCTGATATGGAAGCCGTCCACGTCCTTTTCGGGGGCGATGGCCTCGATCACCTTGTGGGAATCGATATGCGCCGGCAGCGGCAGCTGGACCAGGATACCGTTGATCTTGGGATCGGCGTTGAGGGCGTCGATGCGGGCCAGCAGCTCGGCTTCGGTGAGCGAGGCTTCATACTTTTCCAGCACCGAATACAGGCCGTTGTCTTCACAGGCCTTGACCTTGTTGCGCACGTAGACCTGGGAGGCCGGGCTGTCGCCCACCAGGATCACGGCCAGGCCGGGCTGTTTGCCCTTGGCGGTCAGGGCGGCGGCGCGGCGGGCGACATCGGCGCGCAGTTGTTGGGAGAGCAGGTTTCCGTCGATCAGTTGGGCTGGCATGGCAGATATATAGGGAAGCAGGGCGGGATGGGTTGAAAAACAAGGCGGCGGGCAAGCGTTGCCGCGCGCCGGAACCCATGATTATAAGGCGAGCGGGGCAGGCCGATGAAGCGAGCAGGCGATGTCGATAGTTGATGCAATTGCAATGAAATGCCCGCGAAGTTCCATGATGCGGGCAATTTGACCTGCCCGCTACGGGAAATTTCAATTTCGGTTATGCTCCCGCAACCAAGAAAGAACCCCTGCAATAACGCTACCGAATCGAGAAGGACCACCGCATGACCGATCTGCTGACACGCCGCCTGCAACTGCTTGCCGACCCGCAACATATCGCGTTGCTCGGCCAGGGTTTGCGCGGCGTGGAACGCGAGACGCTGCGCGTGGACCGGCAGGGCGCGCTGTCGCGCAAGCCGCATCCGCCGGCGCTCGGTTCGGCCCTGACCAACGACCTGATCACTACCGATTATTCGGAGTCGCTGCTCGAATTCATCACCCCGGCCACGCATGACATCGCCGATGCGCTCAAGCGCCTGGAAGAGATCCACCGCTTCGCCTACGCCAAGCTGGACGGCGAGATCCTGTGGAACGCGTCGATGCCCGCCGTGCTGCCGCCGGAAGACGAGATCCCCATCGCCTGGTACGGCACCTCGCACATGGGCATGCTCAAGCACGTCTATCGCCGCGGCCTGGCGCTGCGCTACGGGCGCACCATGCAGTGCATCGCCGGCATCCACTACAACTTCTCGCTCAACGAAGACCTGTGGGAAGTGCTGCGCAAGATCGACGAAAGCGATGAGTGCGAGGAGGCGGTGGACGTCTCGGTCTCGCGCCGCGACTACCAGTCCGAGCGCTACATCGCGCTGATCCGCAACTTCCGCCGCTACAGCTGGCTGCTGATGTACCTGTTCGGCGCCTCGCCGGCGGTGGCCACCAATTTCCTGCGCGGCCGCCCGCACCAGCTGGAGACGCTGTCCGAGGACACGCTCTACCTGCCCTACGGCACCAGCCTGCGCATGAGCGACCTGGGCTACCAGAGTAACGCCCAGGCCAACATCACGCCGCACTACAACAACCTGCCGGCCTACATCCGCAGCCTGTCGCACGCGGTGAGCGAGCCATATCCGCCGTACGAGGCGATCGGCACCAAGCGCGACGGCGAGTGGGTGCAGATCAATACCAACATCCTGCAGATCGAGAACGAGTTCTACTCGGCGATCCGCCCCAAGCGCGTCATCTATAGCGGCGAGCGCCCCGTGCAGGCGCTCTCGGCGCGCGGCGTGCAGTACGTCGAGGTGCGCTGTATGGACATCGACCCGTTCAATCCGCTGGGCATCGGCCTGGAGGCGGCGCGCTTCCTCGACGTCTTCCTGCACTTCCTGACGCTGGAGTCGAGCTGCCTGACCCTGGACGAAGAGGGCCGCGAGAACCGCGCCAACTTCCTGTCCACCGTCAAGGAGGGCCGTCGCCCCGGCCTGCAGTTGACGTTCCGCGGCAAGGCCATCGGCCTGCAGGCGTGGGGCGAGCAACTGCTGGAGCGCATGGCGCCGGTGGCCGAGCTGCTGGATCGCGCCGCCGGCGGCAGCCAGCACCGCGACAGCCTGGCCGCCCAGCGCGCCAAGTTGGCCGATCCCGAGACCACGCCCTCGGCGCGCGTGCTGCGCGAGATCCGCGCGGCCGGCAACTCCTTCCCGGCCTTTACCCTGGCCAACAGCGCGCGCCAGGCCGACGAGCTGATCGCCCGGCCGCTGCCGGCGGCTACCGCGGCCGATTTCGTCGCCGTCGCCCAGGCCTCGCTGGACGCCCAGCGCGAACTGGAGCGCACCCAGACCGGCGATTTCGACACCTTCGTGGCCGCCTATCGCGCCAGCACCCTGGGCAACATCGCCGTCTGAGCGGTTTCCTGCCCGTCCCCCTCTATATAGACAAGCCTCGTCCGTGCGCCTGCACGGCGGGCCGCGCCTTTGCTTGTCTTTTCCACCATGCCTGCCCGCGCCGGCGCGCCGCAGGCGTGCTCATGTCCCCGCCGCCGGCGTTGACTTTGCGGCATTGCAAACAAGCCAGAATCCAGCGCCGGCAGCAGGCAACCGTAGAAATACGGTGGCCGGAGAGCGCCTGTTCATGCCGCTTTGCAGCATATTTTCATAATACGAAATCATTTATCGTAATTTGAAAATCAAAAATTCCCTGATAAAATGCGTCGTCCACACGGCTGGAAGACCGTACATTAGCGAGGTTCAGACGGTTTTCGCGCATCACACCGCCGGCGGCTTTTTCGTAAATGCATGACCGATGACCGGGCGGTCCACCAGACCGGCCGGCCTCTCAACAACCAGGAGACATGACATGTCAGCCCAAATCGATCAAGTTCTGGCGCAGGCCGCCAACGATCCCGATGTGATGGAAACCCAGGAGTGGCTCGACGCCCTCGAAGCAGTGATCGAAAAGGAAGGCCCGGACCGCGCCCACTACCTGATGGAGCGCATGGTCGACCTGGCGCGCCGCCGCGGCGCCCACATCCCGTTCTCCAGCAATACCGCTTACGTCAACACCATCCCGGCCGACCAGGGCGAGCACTGCCCGGGCAACCTGGAATATGAAGAGCGCCTGCGCTCGTGGATGCGCTGGAACGCCATGGCCATGGTGGTCAAGGCCAACCGCGTCGACGGCGACCTGGGCGGCCACCTGTCCTCGTTCGCCTCGCTGGCCAACATGCTGGGCATCGGCTTCAACCACTTCTGGCACGCCCCGACCGAAGAGCACGGCGGCGACCTGCTGTACATCCAGGGCCACTCCTCGCCCGGCATCTACGCGCGCGCCTTCCTGGAAGGCCGCCTCTCCGAAGACCAGCTGATCCATTTCCGCCGCGAAGCCGACGGCAAGGGTCTCTCGTCCTATCCGCACCCCAAGCTGATGCCGGAATTCTGGCAGTTCCCGACCGTCTCGATGGGCCTGGGCCCCTTGATGGCGATCTACCAGGCGCGCTTCCTGAAGTACCTGCACGCGCGCGGCATCGCCAAGACCGACAACCGCAAGGTTTGGGCCTTCTGCGGCGACGGCGAGATGGACGAGCCGGAATCGATGGGCGCCATCGGCATGGCCGGACGCGAACGCCTCAACAACCTGGTCATCGTGGTGAACTGCAACCTGCAGCGCCTGGACGGCCCGGTGCGCGGCAACGGCAAGATCATCCAGGAACTGGAATCGGACTTCCGCGGCGCCGGCTGGAACGTGGTCAAGGTCATCTGGGGCAGCGGCTGGGACGAGCTGCTGGCCAAGGACAAGGACGGCATCCTGCAAAAGGTGATGATGGAAACCGTCGACGGCGAGTACCAGAACTACAAGGCCAAGGACGGCGCCTACGTGCGCAAGCACTTCTTCGGCAAGCACCCGGCGCTGCTGGAAATGGTCAGCAAGATGTCCGACGACGACATCTGGCGCCTGACCCGCGGCGGCCACGACCCGCACAAGATCTACGCCGCCTTCAAGGTCGCGCAGGATTCCAAGGACCAGCCGACCGTGATCCTGGCCAAGTCCATCAAGGGCTACGGCTTCGGCAAGGCCGGCGAGGCGCGCAACACCGCGCACAACACCAAGAAGCTGGACGACGAGGCCATCAAGGCCATGCGCGACCGCTTCCAGTTGCCGATCTCGGACGCCGACCTGCCCAACATCCCGTTCTTCAAGCCGTCCGCCGACGCGCCGGAAATGCAATACCTGCACGAGCGCCGCAAGGCCTTGGGCGGTTACCTGCCGCAGCGCCGTCCGCAAGCCGACGAGAAGCTGGCCGTGCCCGAGCTGTCCGCCTTCCAGGCGATGCTGGAGCCGACCGCCGAAGGCCGTGAAATCTCCACCACCGCCGCCTACTCGCGCGTGCTGACCGCGCTGCTGCGCGACGGCAGCCTGGGCCCGCGCGTGGTGCCCATCATGGTTGACGAGTCCCGCACCTTCGGCATGGAAGGCCTGTTCCGCCAGATCGGCATCTTCAGCCAGGTCGGCCAGCTGTACGAACCGGTCGACAAGGACCAGGTGATGTACTACCGCGAAGACAAGGCCGGCCAGATCCTGCAGGAAGGCATCAACGAAGCGGGCGGCATGAGCTCGTGGATCGCCGCGGCGACCTCGTACTCGACCAACAACCGCGTCATGATCCCGTTCTACACCTACTACTCGATGTTCGGTCTGCAGCGTATCGGCGACCTGGCATGGGCGGCAGGCGACATGCGCGCGCGCGGCTTCCTGATCGGCGGCACCGCCGGCCGCACCACCCTGAACGGCGAAGGCCTGCAGCACGAAGACGGCCACAGCCACGTGTTCGCCTCGGCGATCCCGAACTGCATTCCCTACGACCCGACCTTCGCCCATGAAGTCGCCGTGATCATCCATGACGGCCTGCGCCGCATGGTGGCCAACCAGGAAGACGTGTTCTACTACATCACCGTGATGAACGAGAACTACGCGCACCCGGGCATCAAGGCCGGCCAGGAAGAAGGCATCCTCAAGGGCCTGTACCTGTTGAACGAAGGCGGCAAGGGCAACAAGCTGCGCGTGCAGCTGCTGGGCTCGGGCACCATCCTGCGCGAAGTCATCGCCGCCGCCGACCTGTTGCGCGACGACTGGAAGGTCGACGCCGACGTCTGGTCCGCACCGTCGTTCACCCTGCTGGCCCGCGACGGCCAGGACGTGGAACGCTGGAACATGCTGCACCCGGCCGAGACCGCCAGGAAGAGCTACTTCGAGCAATCGCTGCAAGGCACCGACGGCCCGATCGTGGTCTCCACCGACTACATGCGCACTTACGCCGAACAGGTGCGCGCCTTCGTGCCGAAGGGCCGTTCGTACAAGGTGCTGGGCACCGACGGCTACGGCCGCTCGGACACCCGCGCCAAGCTGCGCGAG
Organism: Herbaspirillum sp. WKF16; assembly: GCF_028993615.1. NCBI lineage: Bacteria > Pseudomonadati > Pseudomonadota > Betaproteobacteria > Burkholderiales > Oxalobacteraceae > Herbaspirillum > Herbaspirillum sp. WKF16. The sequence continues at coordinate 1,419,462 of NZ_CP118632.1, forward strand.
TTCTTCGAGGTGAACCGCTACTTCGTGGCCGTGGCCGCGCTGAAGTCGCTGGCCGACGAGGGCAAGATCAAGCCTGAAGTGGTGGCGCAGGCGATCGCCAAGTACGGCATCGATCCGAACAAGCCGAACCCGGTGACCCTGTAAGCCATACAGAACCGACCATCCCCGCCTCAGTCCATCAACTGACCGCGGGGATGTGTCGTGCAAAGGCCAGGAGAAAGCAGGGAAGGGCGGGCCGCATGGCTTAATATGCGCAGTGCAGCCGGCAGCACCTTCCCCTGAGCGAATACCCCACCCCAGCCCCAAGGCGAGGGAACAGAACAACGGAGCGCAACAGATGAGTCAAGTCGAAGTCAAAGTCCCGGATATCGGCGATTTCAAGGAAGTCGAAGTCATTGAGGTGATGGTCAAGGTCGGCGATACGATCAAGGTCGACCAGTCGCTGGTCACCGTCGAGTCCGACAAGGCCAGCATGGAGATCCCGTCCAGCACCGCTGGCGTGGTCAAGGAAATCAAGGTCAGCCTTGGCGACAAGATCGCTGAAGGATCGCTGCTGGTGATCGTCGAAGCCGACGGCGCCGCTGCCGCGCCTGCCGCCGCGCCGGCCCAGGCGGCTGCCGCCGCTCCGGCAGCCGCGCAAGCGTCCGCGCCCGCCCCTGCTCCGGCAGCGGCCGCAGCGCCTGCCGCCGCCGGCGGCACGGTCGAGATCGAAGTGCCGGACATCGGCGACTTCAAGGAAGTCGAAGTCATCGAAGTGATGGTCAAGGTCGGCGACACGGTCAAGGCCGAGCAATCGCTGCTGACCGTCGAATCCGACAAGGCCAGCATGGAAATCCCGTCGAGCCACGCCGGCGTGATCAAGGAACTGAAAGTGAAGCTGGGCGACAAGGTGGCCAAGGGCAGCATCATCGCCACCATCGAAGCTGTCGGCGGCGCGCCTGCCGCAGCCGCTCCTGCCGCCGCTTCCGCGCCTGCGGCCGCAGCGCCGGCTCCTGCTGCCGCACCCGCGGCCGCACCGGCGGCCGAGGCCGCTCCGGCCATCGCCACCGCATCGGCCACCAGCACCGGCGGCAAGGCCCACGCATCGCCGTCCGTGCGCAAGTTCGCGCGCGAACTGGGCGTGGACCTGGCGCGCGTGCCGGCCACCGGCCCCAAGGGCCGCATCCTGCAGAACGACGTGCAGAACTTCGTCAAGGGCGTGATGGCCGGCTCCACCGCGGTGGCCGCCGCCCCGGGCAAGAACGGTTCGGGCGCCGGCATGGACCTGCTGCCGTGGCCGTCGCTGGACTTCTCCAAGTTCGGCGCCACCGAGCTGCAGCCGCTGTCGCGCATCAAGAAGATCAGCGGCCCCAACCTGCACCGCAACTGGGTGATGATCCCGCACGTCACGCAGTTCGACGAGGCCGATGTCACCGAGCTGGAAGAATTCCGCGTCGCCTCCAACGCCGCCTACGCCAAGGCCAAGTCGCCGGTCAAGCTGACCATGCTGGCGTTCGTGATCAAGGCCAGCGTCTCGGCGCTGAAGAAATTCCCGGCCTTCAACTCGTCGCTGGATGCCAAGGGCGAGAACCTGATCCTCAAGCAGTTCTACAACATCGGCTTCGCGGCAGATACCCCGAACGGCCTGGTGGTTCCGGTGATCAAGAACGCCGACCAGAAGACCATCAGCCAGATCGCCACCGAAATGGGCGAGCTCTCGGCCCAGGCGCGCGACGGCAAGCTCAAGCCGGCCGACATGCAGGGCGCGACCTTCACCATCTCGTCGCTGGGCGGCATCGGCGGCACCGCCTTCACGCCCATCATCAACGCGCCGGAAGTGGCGATCCTGGGCCTGTCCAAGTCGATCACCAAGCCGGTGTGGGACGGCAAGCAGTTCGTGCCGCGCCTGATGCTGCCGACTTCGCTGTCCTACGACCACCGCGTGGTCGACGGCGCCATGGGCGCGCGCTTCTCGGCGTATCTCGCCGAGGTGCTGGGCGACCTGCGCAAGTCCTTGCTCTAATCAAGTCGACGCGCCGCCTGGCCGAGGCCGGCGGCGCGCAGCGAAACAGAACATAACGGAGTCAAGACAATGAGTCTCTCTGAAGTCAAAGTCCCGGATATCGGCGACTTCAAGGAAGTGGAAGTGATCGAGGTGATGGTCAAGGTCGGCGACACGATCAAGGTCGACCAGTCGCTGATCACCGTCGAGTCCGACAAGGCCAGCATGGAAATCCCGTCCAGCACCGCTGGCGTGGTCAAGGAAATCAAGGTCAAGGTCGGCGACAAGGTCGCCGAAGGTTCGGTGCTGCTGATGGTGGAGGCTTCTGGCGCCGCCGCTGCAGCCCCGGCCACCGCAGCGCCGGCACCGGCGGCAGCGGCCCCGGCGCCCGCAGCTGCGCCGGCGGCACCCGCAGCAGCCCCGGCCGCCGCCAGCTTCGGCGGCAGCGCCGACGTCCAGTGCGACGTGATGGTGCTGGGCGGCGGTCCCGGCGGCTACTCGGCCGCGTTCCGCGCCGCCGACCTGGGCCTGAACACCGTGATCGTGGAGCGCGACGCCACCTTGGGCGGCGTCTGCCTGAACGTGGGCTGCATCCCGTCCAAGGCGCTGCTGCACGTGGCCGCCGTGATCGACGAGGCTGCCGCCATGGCTTCGCACGGCGTCACCTTCGGCAAGCCCGAGATCGACATCGACAAGCTGCGCAGCTACAAGGACAAGGTCATCGGCACCATGACCGGCGGCCTGGCCGGCATGGCCAAGGCGCGCAAGGTCGCGGTGGTGAACGGCAACGGCCAGTTCGCCGGCCCCAACCATATCGAAGTGACCGCCGGCGACGGCAGCAAGAAGGTGGTGCAGTTCAAGCACGCCATCATCGCCGCCGGCTCCTCGGTGGTGAACCTGCCGTTCGTGCCGCAGGACCCGCGCATCGTCGACTCGACCGGCGCGCTGGAACTGCGCCAGGCGCCCAAGCGCATGCTGGTCATCGGCGGCGGCATCATCGGCCTGGAAATGGCCACCGTGTACTCCACGCTGGGCGCGCGCATCGACGTGGTCGAAATGATGGACGGCCTGATGCAGGGCGCCGACCGCGACATGGTCAAGGTCTGGCAGAAGTTCAACGAGAAGCGCTTCGACAACATCATGGTCAAGACCAAGACCGTGGCCGTGGAAGCGCTGCCCGAAGGCATCAAGGTCACCTTCGAGGCCGCCGAAGCCGGCGCCAAGGCGCCCGAGCCGCAACTGTACGACCTGGTGCTGGTGGCCGTGGGCCGCAGCCCGAACGGCAAGAAGGTCTCGGCCGACAAGGCCGGCGTGATCGTCGGCGAGCGCGGCTTCATCCCGGTCGACAAGCAGATGCGCACCAACGTGCCGCACATCTTCGCCATCGGCGACCTGGTGGGCCAGCCGATGCTGGCGCACAAGGCCGTGCATGAAGGCCACGTGGCGGCCGAGGCGATCGCCGGCGAGAAGAGCTTCTTCGACGCCAGCGTGATCCCGTCGGTGGCCTACACCGATCCGGAAGTGGCATGGGTCGGCGTCACCGAGGACGAAGCCAAGGCGAAGGGCATCAAGATCGAGAAGGGCCACTTCCCGTGGGCCGCTTCCGGCCGCGCCGTGGCCAACGGCCGTTCGGAAGGCTTCACCAAGCTGCTGTTCGACGCCGAGACGCATCGCGTGATCGGCGGCGGCATCGTCGGCACGCATGCCGGCGACATGATCGGCGAGGTGGCGCTGGCCATCGAGATGGGCGCCGACGCGGTGGACATCGGCAAGACCATCCACCCGCACCCGACGCTGGGCGAATCGCTGGGCATGGCGGCGGAAGTGGCCGAAGGTCATTGCACCGACCTGCCGCCGCAGCGCAAGAAGTAAGCGTTGTGCTGGATGTGGAAAAAGCCCGGACTTGTCCGGGCTTTTTCATGGGTGCGATGTCTCGCGGTGGCTCATGCGATGGTGATGTGCAATGAAAGCCGCTAGGTCCTGACCTTCGTCAGGACGACACGGAGGAGGGCGCCTGAACGCTTGGTTGCTCGAGTCCATCCCCTCACTTGTCGTCCCGGCGCAGGCCGGGAGCCAGCGACGTTCGTGAAGCATTGACTACCGCTGAACGACACTGGGTTCCTGCTTTCGCAGGAACGACGGAAAAGGATCTTGAGCATGAGGAGGCGTTGACTACCTCCGCCTTGTCGTCCCTGCGAAAGCAGGGACCCAGCGTCGTATGCTGCGCCTCTCATGCCGCGCCAAGCCACCAACTCACTGCCTCCTTCAATCCGTCGTCCCCGCGAAAGCGGGGATCCAGTGACGTTTTTCGTGCCTCAGCGGCGGTTAAACGACACTGGGTTCCTGCTTTCGCAGGAACGACAGGGGAGGATCTTGAACGTGAGGAGGCGTTGGCTACCTCCTCATTGTCGTCCCGGCGCAGGCCGGGACCCAGCGTCGTTTGTCGCAGCCCGCCGGCATGGCAAACGCCGGTCAGCCGTTGAGCATCTTCATGCTCGCCTCGGTGTAGCGGTCGCCCACCGCCGCCCCCACCGGGAACAGCGCATTCAACTCCTGCAAATGCTGCGGGCTCAGCTTTACGCCGAAGGCGCCGGCGTTCTCCTCCAGGTACTTGCGGCGCTTGGTGCCCGGGATCGGCACGATGTGCGGATCCTGCGCCATCACCCAGGCCAGCGCCAGCTGGCTGGGCGTGCAGCCGTAGCCTTGCGCCAGCTGCTTCACCTTCTCCACCAGTTGCAGGTTCTTGCCGAAGTTCTCGCCCTGGAAGCGCGGGTTGCTGCGGCGGAAGTCGTCCTCGGCCAGGTCTTCGAAGCGGGTGATGGCGCCGGTCAGGAAGCCGCGGCCCAGCGGGCTGTAGGCCACGAAGCCGATGCCCAGCTTGCGGCAGGTGGCCAGCACATCGGCTTCCGGGTCGCGCGTCCACAACGAGTATTCGCTTTGCAGGGCGGTGATCGGATGCACCCGGTGGGCGCGTTCGATGGTGGCGGCCGAGGCTTCCGACAACCCGATGTAGCGGATCTTGCCTTCCTTCACCAGGTCGGCCAGCACGCCCACGCTGGCCTCGATGGGCGTGTTGGGATCGATGCGGTGCTGGTAGTAGAGGTCAATGGTTTCCACGCCCAGGCGCTTCAGGCTGCCTTCGATGGCCTGGCGGATATAGGCCGGGCTGCCATCCACGCCGCGCACCGACGGGTCGTTGGGATCGCGCTTGAAGCCGAACTTGGTGGCGATGAAGAACTTGTCGCGGCGGCCCTTGATGGCGCGGCCGACCAGCTCTTCATTGGTGAACGGGCCGTACATGTCGGCCGTGTCCAGCAGGTTGACGCCCAGCTCCAGCGCGCGGTCGATGGTGGCCAGCGATTCGGCGTCGTCGCGGTTGGAGTAGAAGTCGCTCATGCCCATGCAGCCCAGGCCGATGGCGGAGACCAGCGGGCCGTTGGCGCCCAGGCGGCGGGTGCCGATGGCGGAGTCGGGTTGCAGGTGGGCGGTGATCTGTTCAGTCATTTGGCGTCCTTTTTCAGTTGGCGCCGGCGGGTTGCATGGCTGCTGCATCGGTTCGCGGATCGGACAGCGCTGTCTTGCGGCCGCTCTTGCGCGGCGCGGGCGCGGATTGCGCCATGGCTTCCTTTTCCATCTCGCCGTAGAGGGCGATCTTGTGATGCAGCGCGGCCAGGTTGCTTTGCAGTTCCGCCAGCGTGTGTTGTACGGAAAGCGTGTGATCCAGCAGGATCGCCTTCCGTTCCGTGACGCTCTCCATGCTATTGCCCAGGCGGCGCAGCTCGGCGTAGCGCAGCATCGCCCGTACCGGCAGGCCGGTGGACTTCAGCTTGAGCAGGAAACCGATCCAGTTCAGGTCTTCCTGCGTGTAGCGCCGGTGGCTGTTGTCGCGCCGCTCGACCGGATCGAGCAAGCCGATCCGTTCGTAGTAGCGCAGCGTATGCACCGACAGGCCGGTGGCCGCTGCGGCCTGGGCGATGGTCATGGAGGTCGTCATGGCAGGCAGTCTAGAAGTTGGAGCGCGCTCGAAGTCAAGCGCCGGGTTTCCATTATGGGCAAGTCGGCGCCGACCTGCTGGCGGCGCGGGTTTGTTGCCGCCGGGACATGCTGCCGGCGCTCGCGCCAGCGCGTACAATGCGCGCTGCCTATCGATCTTGTCGGAGAAAACCAGGATGAATATCCACGCCGCCACCCAACTTCTGCTGGACGCCCGCAACAGCGGCGTCGTACTCGACTGGCGTCGCCTGGCGGTGGGCGACGCCGCCACCGCCTACGCGGTGCAGGACGCGCAATTGCTGCAGCTGGGGCCGGTGGGCGGCTGGAAGGTGGGCAGCAAGGGCGATGGCGCGGAGCCGGCCTGTTCGCCGCTGCCGGCATCTTGCGTGCTGGCCTCCGGCGCCCTGCTGGCGGGGCCGCAGTGGCGGTTGCGCGGACTGGAAGTGGAGCTGGCCCTGCGCGTGGGGCGCGATTTCGATCCCGGCGATACGCTTCCGGCGCGCGAAGAATTGCAGGGCGTATTCGACGCCGTGATGCCGGCCATCGAAGTGGTCGAGACGCGCCTGGGCAAGCTGCCTTGCGACAATCCCTGGGCCGCGATGGCCGACCTGCAATGCCATGGCGCGCTGGTGATCGGCGCGGCGCGGCCGATGCCGGCCACGGTGCTGGAACTGCGCGACGTGCTGGCCAGCCTGTCGATCGATGGGCGCGAGGAGGTGCGCGCTCGCGGCGGCAATCCGGCCGACCTGTGGCCGACCCTTTCGTGGCTGGCGCGCCATTGCGCGCTGCGCGGGATGCCGTGGAAGAAGGGCCAGGTCGTCACCACCGGCTCATGCACCGGTTTGCATAACGCCCGTTCGGGCACGCTGGTGGAGGCGCGGCTGGAGGGCGTGGGCGCGGTCTCGCTGCGCTTCGCCGGCTGACACCGCTTCAGCTGCCGCGGCGATAGAAGGCCAGCGATCCCGCCAGGGCCAGCAGGACGGCGCCGCAGGTGCGGTCCATCCAGAGGATGGCGCGGCGGCGCAGCAGGCTGACCGCGCGCGCGCCGATGAGCGCATAGGCGAACATGATCAGGAAGTCGATGGCGGCGAACAGCAGGCCGATGGCCACATACTGCGGCGCCTGCGGGGCGGCGCTGTCGATGAACTGCGGCAGCAGCGCCGAGCAGAACAGGTAGCCCTTGGGATTGGTCACCGCCACCAGGAAGGACTTCATGAACACCTTGCGCGCGCCGGCGCGCCTGTCGTCCGGCATCGCGTCCAGGTTAAGGCTGCCTTGCGAGCGCAGCATGCGCAGGCCGATCCATGCCAGGTAGGCGGCGCCGACCCACTTCACCACCGCGAACCAGAATTCCGAGGCCGCCAACAGCGCGCCCAGTCCCACCGCCACCGACGCCACCAGCACGAAATCCGACGCCAGCGCACCCAGCATGCCGGGGATGGCGCGGCGCACGCCCATGCGCGCGCCGTTGGACAGCGCCAGCAGCACGGTCGGTCCGGGCGTGGCGATGGTGGCCACCGCGACCAGTGAGAACAGGGCGAGGGTGGTGTAGTTGAGGCTCAGGGCGGTCATGGCGTCTCCGGGCCGGCGGCGTTCCCGCCGCATGGCCGGGAAGACGCCGCCGGCGTCATGTGAGGCGCATTATGTCACGCCAGCCCGCGCGCGATCAGCTTGCCGATCTCCGAGTGCACGCCGTTGCGCTTGTCCTCGGCGGCCGCGGTCTCGGTGAGGTAGACCGCGAACAGCAGCGGCGCGCCGCCCGGCGTCCAGGCCACGCCGACGGTATTGGTGCTGCCGCGGTTGCCGGTGCCGGTCTTGTCGCCCACCTTCCATCCCGCGGGCAGGCCGGCGCGCACGCGCTTGTCGCCGGTCTTGTTGTGCAGCAGCCATTGCGTGACCAGCGTGCGCGAGGCCGCATTGAGCGCGTTGCCCAGCACGATGCCGCGCAGGTCGGCCGTCATCGCCGCCGGCGTGGTGGTGTCGCGCGGGTCGCCGGGCACGGCTTCGTTGAGCGTGGGCTCGTTGCGGTCCAGGCGCGTCTGGTCGTCGCCCAGCGTGCGGATGAAGGCGGTCAGGCCGGCCGGGCCGCCCATGCTCTCCAGCAGCAGGTTGGCCGCGGTATTGTCGGACAGCGTCATCGCCGCCTCGCACAGCGCGGAGACCGACAATCCCTCGCCGCCGACATGCTTGCCGGTGGTGGGGGAGTAGGGCACCAGCGCCTCGCGTCCGTAGACGATGCGCCGCTCCAGGCGCTCCTCGCCCAGGTCCACGCGCTTCAATACCGCGGCGGCGGCCAGGAACTTGAAGGTGCTGCACATCGGAAAGCGCTCGTCGGCGCGATAGCCCCAGCTGCCGCCATGCGAGGTATCGACGATGGACACCCCCAGGCGGCCGCCGACGCCCGCTTCCAGCGCCGCCATGCGTTCGACGAAGGTGAGCGAGTCCTTAGTTTTATTGCTGGCTTTGCCATCGGCCGCCCAGGCGCGCGTCACCAGGCCGCCGGCCGCCAGGCCCGCCATTGCAAGAAAATTCCTTCTTCCACGCATGTGTTCTCCGTTGTGATGTTGTGAGGAAGTCCGGATGATAAGAAGTGGTGCGCCCGGCCACAATTCACGATAATTGGCGCAAGACCCAAGAAAAACTGATGCCGGGAGGCTTCCATGTATTTGCCGCTCAATGCCTTGCGCGCCTTCGAGGCGTCGGCGCGCCATCTCTCCTTTACCCGCGCCGCCGACGAGCTCAACGTCACCCAGACCGCGGTCAGCATGCAGGTCAAGAACCTGGAGGAGCGGCTGGGCGCCGCGCTGTTTCGCCGGCTGCCGCGCGGCCTGGCGCTGACCGACGAGGGGTTGGCGCTGCTGCCGGTGGTGGCCGAATCCTTCGGCCGCATCGGCGCCGTGCTGGCGCAATTCGAGAACGGCCGCAAGCGCGAGGTGCTTACGCTGGGCGTGGTCGGCACCTTCGCGGTGGGCTGGCTGATGCCGCGCCTGCGCCAATTCCAGCAGAGTTATCCCTTCGTCGACCTGCGCCTGCTGACCAACAACAACCGCGTCGACCTGGCCGGCGAGGGCCTCGATTACGCGATCCGGTTTGGCGATGGTGCATGGCACGGCACCGAGGCTGAACGATTGTTCAGCGCGCCGGCCGCGCCCATGTGCGCGCCCGAGATCGCCGCACGCCTGCGCCGGCCCGTCGACCTGGCGGCCGAGACCCTGCTGCGCTCCTACCGCAGCGAGGAGTGGAACGAATGGTTCGCCGCCGCCGGCGCGCCTTGCCCGCCGATCCGCGGCTTCGTGTTCGACTCCTCGCTGACCATGGCCGAAGCTGCGGCGCAGCAAGCCGGCGTGGCCCTGCTGCCGGTGCTGATGTTCGAGCGGGAACTGCGCCAGGGACGCCTGGTCTGTCCTTTTGAGACCAGCATAGCGCTCGGCGCCTACTGGCTCACGCGGCTCAAGTCGAAGCAGGAAACCGCGGCCATGCTGGCCTTCCGCGAATGGCTGATGGCGCAGGCGGGCGCCTGAGCGGTGACTACTCCTCGCTTGCCGGCAGGTGAGGGCGAATCGCAACAAGTGGCGATTCCTAGGAATTTTCCTGATAGACGCCAGCCCAAGCTGGACATAGAATAAATGATATAAACAATTTCGACGGGAGCGCCGGACGCCGGTATCGCATCCTCCCGCGAGAGCCAGGCGGTACCTGTACCAACCCAAGTGCAAAGAAACGGGGGCATCTCATGAAATACTTCGCTAAGCTCTATCGCAAGTTGCTCGACTACCTGAACGACTCGGGAGACCTGACCACGGGTTCGCATCGCGGTCCGCCGCAATCCTGCAGCCTGTACTCGGGCCTGTCGGGGATGGACGAGCGACGACGCTGACACATCGGCGGCGGCCAGCCACAGCGCTGGCCGCCGCGTTTCAGCTCCCCGCCCTGAAGCGTTCTGCTTCGCCTGTCCTTCTCGTAGTTCTTCTGTTTTCTCCTGGCTTCCCTCTTCGTTTCCCCTCTTTTTACCTCGTTTGTCCGCGCCATAAGCCCGCACCAATCGCGCTCATCCGGCCTGCCCGGCGCCCGGTTGCACGCGCGGTTTTCGTGCGAAGGCAGGGCGCGGTGCATGCCGCGCCCTTTTTTGGTGTGCCGCACAAATGCCGCCGCTCAGGCGGCTGCGGCCGCACCGGAAGAGCGCACGTGGAACTCGCGCAGGATGGACAGGAACAGGTCGGAGCGGTGCGTGGACGGGCGTCCGGGATCGGTCACCGCGCAGATGGTGTGCTGGAAACTCGGGCTGCCGCGGCGCGCGCGCAACGCGTAGCGCTTGCCGATCATCTGGGCATAGTGGGTCGGCAGCAGGCCGACGTAGTCGCCGGTGGCGACCAGCAGCGCAATTGCCTCCAGCCCGCCCGCATCGGGGCCGCGTGCGTAGCCGCCGGCGGCCAGCACGGCATCGACATAGGGGTGGGGGCGATACACCAGCGCCGGCTCGCGGGCGCCGCGCGCCTCCCGGCTTTCCTTGCGGATGGCGCCGTAGATGCGATGGCTCTCCGAGAACAGCGGCAGGAACTCGAACTCATCCTCGCCCGGATAGCGCCCGCGCACGGCGATGTCCACCCGCTGCTCGCGCAGCGCCTGGTTGAGTTCGGGAAAGGTCATCACCTCGATGCGCGGCTGCACGTTGGGCGCGCGGCGCTTGAGCATGGCGATCGCCTGCGGCAGCTTGCAGTCGGGATGGCTCAGCGCATGCTCCACCACGCCCAGCGCCAGCGGCCCCGACAGCACGCCGTGCACCGCATCGATTTCGGGCCGGATGCGCTCCAGCGAGCGCAGCGCGCCGGTGGCCAGCTTCACCGCCACCTCGCCCTCGGGCGTGAGCCGGAAGCCCGCAGGACCGCGCTCGCACAGGCGCACGCCCAGGCGCTCCTCGACCTCGCGCACGTGGCGGCTGATCGAGGCCTTGGACATGTGCAGCAACTTCTCCGCCGCCGCAAAACCTCCGGCCTCGGCAACGTTGCAGAACACCCGCAGCGAGCGCAGGTCGCGCTCATCGAAGTCGAGACGGATCATTTTGGGGCGTTTCCTTGCACACGGTAAAGTCTTGGAAAATGAAACTATACCCCCAAAAGAATCATTTTCTATTGCCTCATCGGCTGGCTACAGTGCATTCACCACGGCGGCAGTCGCCACACCGCCGCCGCCCGGATCTTTCAACAAGGATGCCCAGCCATGGAACAACTCACCACACCGCCCCGCACCGGCCACAAGACCTTGCTCTATTCGGAGCTGGTCGCCGATTTCACGGAGAAGTCCGAACTGAAATCCGACATCGCCGTGCTGGGCATGCCCTTCGGCGCCGCCTACGGCCCGCGCCAGTACAGCAATGACCAGACCAATGCGCCGCAAGCCCTGCGCGAGCTGACCGACCGCATGGTGCGCCACCCCTCGCACTACGACTTCGACATCGACGGCCCGCTGCTGCAGGAGCGCGACGACATCCGCTTCGTCGATTGCGGCGACGTCATGCCCGACCTCTCCAAGCCGGACGACCACAAGCGCCGCGCCGAGATCGCGGTGCGCCAGATCCTGCGCGGCGGCGGCATGCCCATCGTGCTGGGCGGCGACCACGGCATCACCAATCCGGTGCTGCGCGGCTTCGATGAAGTCGGCCCGGTGACGCTGGTGCACATCGACGCCCATCTGGACTGGCGCGATGAAGTCAACGGCGTGCGCGACGGCCTCTCCAGCGTGATCCGCCGCGCCTCGGAATTGCCGTTCATCAAGCACATCGTGCAGATCGGCCTGCGCGCCCAGGGCAGCGGCCGGCCGGCCGACTATCGCGCGGCCAAGGAGTGGGGCGCGGACTTGATCAGCGCCTACGAACTGCACGACATCGGCATGGACGCCGTGCTGGCGCGCATCCCGGACGGCGGCAACTATTACCTCACCATCGACGCCGACGGCCTCGATTGCGCCATGATGCCGGCCGTCGACGGCCCGGCGCCGGGCGGCGTGACCTTCCTCCAGGCACGGAAGTTGATACACGGCCTGGTCAAGAAGGGCCGCGTGGTGGGCATGGACATCGTCGAGATCCAGCCGGCCAAGGACAACGCCAGCAAGATCAGCTGCGTGACCGCCGGCCGCCTGATCGTGAACCTGATCGGCGCCACCATCCGCGCCGGCTATTTCGACAAGAAATAAGCGACGCCGCACCAACCCGCAGCACGCAGCTCCTTCAACCAAGCACTTACCCATCGGGACAGACATGGCACATACACGCATCCGCAAGTTCAACACCAAGGAAACCTATCCGGAACAGAAGATCGACAACGACCTGTGCCAGGCCGTCGTGGCGCGCGGCACCACGGTGTTCCTGCGCGGCCAGATCGGCCAGGACCTGGATACCTCCGAGAGCGTCTGCATCGGCGACGTCAAGGGCCAGACCGAGCAAGCCATGAAGAACATCGACATGCTGCTCAAGGAAGCCGGCAGCAAGCTGGAGCACATCTGCAAGGTCACCATCTACATCTCCGACCCGCGCTTTCGCGAGGACGTCTACCTGGTGGTCGGCAAGTGGCTCAAGGGCGTGTTCCCGGTCTCGACCGGCATCGTCGTGACCGCCTTCGCCCGTCCGGAATACCTGGTCGAGGTCGACGCCACCGCCGTCATCCCCGACTGAGCGCGAGTTCGTTCGTCATCCATCCCGACCACCCAGCTTCATCCCCAGAAAGGATATTCCATGAAACGCCGCTCGCTACTCGCACTGATCAGCCTCACCGCGGCAGCCGCCTGTATTTTTTCGGGCAATGCATTCGCCGATGACCTGTACAACACCATCATGGCGCGCAAGTCGATTCGCGTGGCCGTGCCGACCGACTATCCGCCCTACGGCTCGGTCGGCACCGACATGACGCCGCGCGGCTACGATATCGACATGGCCAACCTGATCGGCAAGAAGCTGGGCGTGAAGGTGGACCTGATCCCGGTGACCGCGCCCAACCGCATCGCCTACCTGCAGACCAACAAGGCCGACATCACCATCTCCTCGCTGGGCAAGACCGCCGAGCGCGCCAAGGTGGTCGATTTCAGCATCGCCTACGCGCCGTTCTTCGATGCCGTGTTCGGCACCAAGAAGGTCAAGGCCACCACCTTCGACGAGCTCAAGGGCAAGACCATCTCGGTGACCCGCGGCTCCATGCAGGACCAGGAGCTGGAACAGATGGCGCCGGGCGCGCAGGTCAAGCGCTTCGAAGACAACAACTCGACGCTGTCGGCCTTCCTGGCGGGCCAGGTGCAGATGTTCGCCACCGGCACCACGGTCGCGGCCGCGCTGCAGAAGATGAACCCGGCGCTGGACATGGAGCTCAAGGTGATCCTGGCCAACGCGCCGTGCTACGTGGCCATGCCGCGCGGCGAATCGACGCTGCTGGCCAAGATCAACATGATCATCCGCGAAGCGCGCACCGACGGCACCATCGACAAGTTCTCCAACACCTGGCTGGGCGCCCCGGCCGGCCAGCTGCCGGACTGATCGCGGCAAGCTGGGCGACGCGGCCGGTTCCCGATGGGACCGGCCGTTTTTCATTGCAGCCTCGCGCGAGGCATGGAACAGGAGCGGACATGACGCAAGCGGCGGGATCACAACAGCAGGGCGGCGCGATCGGAGCAATGGCGCGCTGGATCGCCGGGCTGGAAGAAAACGCCATTCCCGCCGCCGTGCGCGGCGTGGCGCTCAATTGCCTGGTCGACACCATCGGCGTCATCGCCGCCGGATCGGCCACGCCGGTGGCGGCGCATGCGCGCGCGCTGGCGGCCATCTCGGCGGCGGAAGGGGCGTGCGCCATCATCGGCGGCGACCGGCGCTGCGATTTGCGCCAGGCCGCCTTCGCCAACGGCGTGGCGGCCCATGCGCTGGATTTCGACGACAACTGTTACGCCGGCTTCGTGCACGGCTCGGCCGTGATCGCGCCGGCGGCGCTGGCTGCGGCCCAGCATGCGGACGCCGGCGGCGCGCAATTGATCACCGCCTTCGTGGTCGGCGCCGAGTGCGAATATGCGCTCGGCCTGGCTACGGCCAACGTACTGTACGACCAGGGCTGGTGGACCACCGGCGTGCTGGGGCCGGTCGGCGCCTGCGCCGCGGCGGCCCGGCTGCTGCGGCTCGACGCGCGGCAGACGGCCGCGGCGCTGGGCCTGGCGGTGGCGGGCGCGGCCGGCATCAAGGCCTGCTTCGGTAGCGACGCCAAGGCCTTCCTGGCCGGGCGCGCGGCCGAGGCGGGCGTGACGGCGGCGCTGATGGCGCAGGCCGGCGCCAGCGGCCCGGTCGACGCCTTCGAGCACCGCAACGGCTTCATCAAGCTCTTCAACGGCGGGCGCTTCGACGCCGGCGTGTTCGAGAAACTCGGGCAGCGCTGGACCTTGCTCGACCCCGGCGTGGACGTCAAGCGCATCCCGGTGTGCCTGTCGTCGCATGCGGCGGTCGATGTCGCGCTCGATCTCGCGCAGGAACACGGCATCGACCCCGGCGAGATCGAGGCGATCGCCTGCAACGTCCCGCCCATCGTGATCGCCAACCTGGTCCACGACGATCCCGCCACGCCGCAGCAGGCGCAGTTCAGCATGCCGTTCGCGATTGCCGCCGCGCTGCTGCATGGCGCGCCGGGACTGGCGCAGCTGTCGCCGCAGGCGCTGGCCGATGCCGACCTGCGCGCGCTGATGGCCAGGGTGTCGATGTTCAGCGGGGCGGTATGGGAGGACGCGGCCTATCGCGCCGCCGCGCCCGAGGGCGCCGAACTCAGCATCGCCTTGCGCGACGGCCGGGTGCTGCAGGGATTCCGCGATTTCGCGCGCGGCGCGGCGCGCTATCCCTTGACGGTGGAGGAGATCGGCGCCAAGTTCGAGGGCTGCCTGCGCTACGCCGGCCTGCGCATGCCGGCGCTATTGCCCTCGCTGCGCGCGCTGGAGACGCGCGGCAGCGTGCGCGATCTGTTCGCCTGACGTCGCCTCAGCGCGCGCCCAGGATGTGCCGGATGCGTTCCTGGCTGGGCGGATGGCTGGAGAGGTAGGGTGCGATGGCGCCGTGGCCCTTGTCGTCGAGCTTTTCGAACACGTAGGCCAGCTTCTGGCGCGGCATGCCGTTGGCCTGGAACATGGCGATGGCGTAGTCGTCGGCCTCGGTCTCGATGTCGCGCGAATACTTCATGTCCAGCAGCAGCGTGGGGATGTTGGCCAGCACCGCCGAGACGTCGCCGAACAGCACCGTGGCCACCGCCGCCACTGCCGAACTCTGGATCAGGCGGCGCATCAGGTGACGCTGGTGCACGTGGCCCAGCTCGTGCGCCAGCACGCCCATGAGCGCATCGTCATCGTCAAGCAGTTGCACGATCTCGTCGGTGACCACGATCTGGCCGGAGGGCAGGGCGAAGGCATTGGGGCCGATGCGGCTCTTGCGAAACAGGATCTCGAAGGGCGGCGCCTCGGGCAGCGGCGCGGCCATCGCCTTGAAGCGGGCGACGATGGCCTCGCGCCGCGCGGCCGGCAGCGCGGTGGGCGCCATCACATGGCGGTCGAGGAAGTCCAGCGTGCCGATGCCGACCTTGCGGTCCACTTCCACCGGCAGCGCCTTGGCCGCCGCTTCCGCGGCCAGCGGCAGCAGCCACACATAACTTGCCGCCACCACCAACACCAGCGCCGCAGCGGCGGCCAGCGTGGCGCGCCAGTTCTGCTGGATGCGCACCACCAGCGTATCGCGATGCCGGGTAGCATGCAGCAGCGCGGCGAAGGCCTCGCGGTCGAGCACCTCCAGGTAAGCGCCATCGGGGAAGGTCACCTTGCGCGCGGCGCGGTTGAAGCGTTCGGACACGCGCAGCTGCGCGATCGGGCTGCTGCGCTCGACCTCGCCGCGCACATGCGCGATGCCCTGTTCGACCTCCAGCGTCACCGCGTGGCGCCGGGAGGTCTTGCCGTCGAAGTAATGTGCGGCGACCTGCATGCGTCAGAGCGAGAGGTCGAAGTCGAGCAGGTCGGTCATGCCTTCGCCGGCGGCCGATCCCGCCGATTCGGCGGAGGCGATGAACTCGTCGAGTCCGCCGGCCGGATGCAGGCTCATGGCCTCGATGCGGCAACGCATCAGGCGCACCTGCGCGAAGGGCGTGTACAGCCCCAGCGTGCAGACGATGCCGACCACGTTGGTGGCCATGATGAACATCATGCTTCGCCAGCGCATGTCGCTGGCGAAGCGGTGCTCGCCCAGGCGGGTATTGTTCCAGATCAGGTTCTGCAGCAGCGTGAAGAACAACGGCAGCGCCAGGAAGGACCAGACGTAGACCGACAGGACCATCAGGAAGAAGGCCAGCCCGCCGCCGTCGTCGGTGCCGGTTTGGCCGGCCGAGGCCAGCGCGGCGATGGTGCCGCCGAACAGCAGCAGGATGGCGACGAAGCCGGCCAGCCAGATGCCCATGCCCAGCAGATAGGCCTTGTAGAAGCCGCCCGGCGAGGCGTGGAAGGAGAAGTGCGTGGCGCCGAAGCGCGACTCGTTGTGCTGGAAGCGCTTGATGCGCTGGTGGGCGAACGGCGCCAGCAGGTACAGCGACAGCACCGACAGCGCCGGCCACAGCAGGTAGGTCTTGTAGGCCGCGCCGGCGCTGCCGCGCAGGCCGAAGCGGATGCCGCGGTAGCTGGAGTTGTAAAGCTTGAACTGCAGGCTGCGCCAGATCAGCCAGGGCACCGCCAGGCCCATGGCGGCCAGCGCCAAGAGACCGAGCAGCGGCCCGATGTTGAAGGCGGTGTGGTAGACGAACAGCAGCACTACCGCCGCGATGCGGCCCTTGAGGATGGCGATGGGATTGCCGTGGTACTCGAAGCTGCTGCCGGCCACGGTGGTGTTGTCGTAGAAATAGCGCAGGCGCCGCACCTTGGCCCAGGCCGAATAAATGCCTAGAGTGATGATGGACAGCAGCAGGTTGACGATCCAGATGCGGAAGTACTCGGAGCCGCGCGCGCTGAAGGCGAAGCGTTCGGCGGACGGCGCGGCAAGGCCGTGGTCGTTGCCGGCGCCGCCGAAGCCGGCCTGGGTGGAGGTGACGGAGGGCGTGGCGTCGGGCTGGCCGTTTTGATCGGAGATGTCGCTCATGGAACCCCTTTTTGGAATTGTGCGAAAAGGTACGGCTGCCGTGCGGGTGAGCGCAAGAATCTATTGCTCGCAGTAAAAAGTCAAGGGTGGCTCGTACCCATGCGGCTTGTAGGGGTGATGCATGGATCCGTCTCGCATTTGCTTTGCATCAGCTGGTATGACCTCCTGCAGAGCTGCACGCTTTGTGCGAACATAGCGGGCTTATGCGCAGTCGGATTGCATTGATTCTGCGCAAAAGCCGCGCCAATAAGAACGCATTCTTCGCCACCGATGAAATGCGCTCGATAAGTTTCCTCGGCGCCGGTCCTGCCGGCGCACGCCAACCAAAGGAGCCTCAATGTCCCAGTCCTGGAACGCCGCCGCCATCGCCGAGAAACTCGGCATTGCCGCTGCCGATCTCGCCATCGAAACCATCATCCACAGCATCGACGGCGTCGAATACGAAAACGTCCTGCTGTTCAACAAGGCCAAGCCGCAAGCCTCCGGCGTGCTGGCCGTGCCCAACTACTTCGGCATCCGCCAGCAGGCGCTGGAAATCGCCGCCGCCACGGTGGGCGCGGATCACGCGATCTTCGTGGCCGACGTCTACGGCAAGAGCGTGCGTCCGGCCAACGGTGACGAGGCCATGGCCGTGATCGTCGCGCTCAAGAAGGACCGCCCGGAACTGCAAAAGCGCATGAACGCCGCGCTGGACGCCTTCCGTGGCCAGCAAAAGATCAAGATCGCCGCCGGCAAGTTCGGCGCCTGCGGCTTCTGCTTCGGCGGCACCGCCGCGCTGGAGCTGGCGCGTTCCGGCGCCGACGTGCGCGGCACCGTGTCGCTGCATGGCGCGCTGGACACGCCATCGCCCGACGGCAGCAAGATCAAGGGCGCGGTGCTGGTACTGCACGGCGTGCAGGATCCGTCGGTGCCGCGCGAGCAGGTCAACGCCTTCATCGACGAGATGAGCGCGGCCAAGCTCGATTGGCAATTGGTCAACTACGGCCAGGCCGGCCACTCCTTCACCGATCCGGACGCCAACAATCCGGGCTTCTTCTACCACCGCCAGACCGCCCAGCGCGCGTCGGCGGCGCTGAAGAATTTCTTCGGCGAACTGTTCGCTTAAAGCCAGTCGGCAAGGCGGCGCGCATGCCGCCTTGCCCTGTTGTCAGCCAGTTGCTTTCGACCATGAAATCAGCGAGCCAGCATGCACAGCTTTTCGCGCAGCGCCTTTACCAGAGATAAAGCATTCTTCCCCGTCCGGCGCCAGGAACCGGGCAGGGCGGATCCATGACAAGAGGTAACCGTCATCGACGGCCGCCGGGATGCGTGCGTCCCGGCAGCTTGCAGTGGCCCAGTACCCGTTAGTTCTCCCTCAATCCACCACAGTCCAAAGGAAAGTCATGTCCCAAGATAAAGAGCCGAGGCGGCGTTTCCTGCGCCAGGTATTGGCCATCGTCCCAGCAGCCAGCACGCTAGGCGGAGCCACTGCGGTCGCAGTCAGCCAGCCGGCGATCGCCGACAGTTCCGAGCCGGGCAAGCCGCGCGCTTACACCCCGACCTACTTCAACGCGGCCGAATGGGCGTTCATCAACGCTGCCGTCGACCACCTGATTCCTTCCGATCAATACGGCGCCGGCGCCCTGGAAACCGGTGTGCCCGAATTCATCGACCGCCAGATGGAAACGCCCTACGGCGCCGGCAAGCTGTGGTACATGCAAGGCCCCTTCCATCCGGACAGCGTGCCCGAACTGGGCTACCAGCTCTCGCTGGTGCCGCGCGACATCTACCGCCAGGGCATCGCCGCCTGCAACGACTGGTGCGTCAAGAACCTGGGCAAGGTCTTCGCCGAGCTCGATCGTGCCAAGCAGCTCGACGTGCTCAAGCAGATGGAAGGCGGCAAGATCCACTTCGAAACCGTTCCGGCCAAGACCTTCTTCAACTTCATGCTGGGCAACACCAAGGAAGGCTACTTCGCCGACCCGATGTACGGCGGCAACCAGAAGATGGGCGGCTGGAAGATGGTCGGGTTCCCCGGCGCGCGCGCCGACTACCTGGACTGGGTGGACCAATACAACGTGAAATATCCCTACGGCCCCGTGTCGATTCTGGGTGAGAAGGGCTGATCATGGCGATTAAAAAAGACAAAGTGGATGTGGTGATGGTGGGCCTGGGCTGGACCGGCGCCATCATGGGGATGGAACTGACCGAAGCCGGTCTGAACGTGCTGGCGCTGGAACGCGGCGACATGCGCGACACCAACACCGACACGCCTTATCCGAAGGCGGTCGACGAACTGAAATATTCCGTGCGCGGCGCGCTGTTCCAGGACCTCTCGCGCGAAACCGTGACCATCCGCTACGGCGTGGCGGACGTGGCGGTGCCCTATCGCCAGCACGGTTCCTTCCTGCTGGGCGACGGCGTCGGCGGCGCCGGTTTCCACTGGAACGGCATGATGTACCGCAACCTGCCGGAAGAGCTGGAAATGCGCAGCCACCACGAGCAGAAGTACGGCAAGAAATTCATCCCCGAGGACATGACGATCCAGGATCACGGCGTCACCTACAAGGAACTGGAACCGTTCTACGACTTCTCGGAAAAGGTGATGGCCGTGTCCGGCAAGGCCGGCAACCTGAACGGCAAGATCGTGGCAGGCGGCAACCCGCTGGAAGGCGCGCGCAGCGACGAATTCCCGACCAAGCCGCTGACCTACCAATACAGCGCCTCGCTGGTCGAGAAGGCCATGCGCGACGTCGGCTACCACCCGTACCCGGCGCCGGCGGCCAATGCCTCCGAGCCTTACACCAACCCCTACGGCGTGCGCATCGGCCCCTGCAACTACTGCGGCTTCTGCGAAAACTACGGCTGCTACATGTACTCCAAGGCCTCGCCGCAGACCACCATCCTGCCGGTGCTCCTGAAGCGCAAGAACTTCGAGGTGCGCACCAAGGCGCAGGTGATCAAGGTCAACCTGGACGCCTCGGGCAAGCGCGCCACCGGCGTCACCTACATCGACGCGCAAGGCCGTGAAGTCGAACAGCCGGCCGACCTGGTGCTGCTGACCGCATTCCAGACGCACAACGTGCGCCTGCTGCTGCTGTCGGGCATCGGCAAGCCGTACGACCCGGTCACCGGCGAAGGCGTGGTGGGCAAGAACTTCGCCTACCAGTACAACGGCGGCATCAACGTGGTCATGCCCAAGGGTACGCAGTTCAACCCGTTCATCGGCACCGGCGCCGGCGGCGTCGGCATGGACGACCTCAACGCCGACCAGTTCGACCACGGCCCGCTGGGCTTCATCGGCGGCGCCTCGATCCGCCACGTGCGCTACGGCGG
The DNA here is from genome assembly GCF_028993615.1 of Herbaspirillum sp. WKF16. NCBI lineage: Bacteria > Pseudomonadati > Pseudomonadota > Betaproteobacteria > Burkholderiales > Oxalobacteraceae > Herbaspirillum > Herbaspirillum sp. WKF16. The sequence continues at coordinate 1,439,870 of NZ_CP118632.1, forward strand.
CCGTCCCATCAAGCAGGCCGGCACCATGCCGGGCGAGAAGGTGCCCAACTGGGGCTCGGAGTGGAAGGGCAGCGTGCAGGACGCCTACCAGCGCACCCTGACCATCGGCATCTCGGGTTCGGTGATGGCTTACCGCGATTGCTACCTGTCGCTGGATCCGACCTACAAGGACGCCAACGGCCAGCCGCTCCTGCGCATGACGCTAAACTGGAAGGAAAACGAAGGCAAGATGCTGACCCACATCGGCAACGAGATGGAGAAGGTCGGCCAGGCGATGAACCCGGAGAAGGTGGTCAAGGCGATCCGCAAGACCGGTTCCTCGTGGGACACCCGGGTCTACCAGTCGACCCACTTGACCGGCGGCGCGATCATGGGCACCACGCCCAAGAACAGCGTGGTCAACAAGTACCTGCAAAGCTGGGACGTGCCCAACGTGTTCGTCTACGGCGCTTCTGCGTTCCCGCAGAACATGGGCTACAACCCGACCGGCCTGGTCACGGCGCTGGCGTATCACTCCGCCAAGGCGATCCGCGAGCAGTATCTGAAAAACCCCGGCCCGCTGGTTCAGGCATAAGAGGATAACGACCATGATCAAGAAACATTTCATCGCCGCCTGCGCGGCAGTCATGACGCTGTCCGCTTTTGCTGCGACCACGGCCGGCGCACAGAACGCGGCGGTCGACCAGCAACTGGTCAAGCGCGGCGAATACCTGGCCAAGGCCGGCGACTGCGTGGCCTGCCACACGGCCAAGGGCGGCAAGGACTTCGCCGGCGGCTTGCCGATCGCCACGCCGATCGGCACGGTGTATTCGTCCAACATCACGCCCGACAAGGACAACGGCATCGGCAACTACAGCGAGGACGATTTTGACCGTGCCCTGCGCCACGGCATCCGCAAGGATGGCGCGTCGCTGTACCCGGCCATGCCGTACCCGTCCTACGCCAAGGTCAAGCCGGCCGACGTGAAGGCGCTGTACGCCTACTTCATGAACGGCGTGAAGGCCGATCCGACGCCCAACCGCAGCGTCGACATCGTCTGGCCGCTGTCCATGCGCTGGCCGCTGTCGATCTGGCGCAAGGTGTTCGCGCCCAACGTCGTGGCCGACGGCGCCGATGACAACAGCCCGCTGATCCGCGGCCAGTACCTGGTCGAGGGCCTGGGCCACTGCGGCGCCTGCCACACCCCGCGCGGCGTGGGCATGCAGGAGAAGGCGCTGACCGACGACAGCACGCAGTTCCTGTCGGGCGGCGTGATCGACGGCTTCCTCGCCAACAACCTGCGCGGCGACGCCCGCGACGGCCTGGGCAGCTGGAGCGAGGGCGACATCGTGGCCTTCCTCAAGACCGGCCGCAACAGCCACTCCGCCGCTTTCGGCGGCATGGCCGACGTGGTCGCCAACAGCACCCAGCACATGACCGACGACGACCTGGCAGCCATCGCCAAGTACCTGAAGTCATTGAAGCCGGTGAAGGAAGGCGCGGCGCCGCTGGCGTATGACGACAAGACGCACCAGGCCTTGCGCAAGGGTTCGGACCAAAGCCCCGGCGCGATGGGCTTCCTGAACAACTGCGCGGCCTGCCACCGCAGCAGCGGCAAGGGCTGGACGGAAACCTTCCCGCAACTGGCGCAGAGTGCGACGGTGAATGCCGATAATCCGGCCTCGCTGATCAAGATCGTGCTGGAAGGCGCGGAGATGCCGTGGACCCAGAAGGGCCCGACGCAGTTCGCCATGCCGGCCTTCGGCAGCCGCCTGTCGGACCAGGAAGTGGCGGAGATCGTCACCTTCATCCGCGGCAGCTGGGGCAACAACGCCGGCGCGGTCTCGGCCGGCGATGTCGCCAAGGTGCGCAAGGAGCTGCCCAAGAAGACGGTGGGCGCCGACAGCGGAACCGTCGCCAAGCAGTAAGCGAGCACGGATCGCGGCGGGCGGTACAGCGCCTGTCGAACCGGATCGAGACGGCCGTCCCGGAAGGGGCGGCCGTTTTTTTATTGGTTTCAATGCGTTTTTCATGTTGATCGAAACGAACTCGCCGACGGCCTGTCACATTCACGATCCTTGACCGGCGCCAGCCGGGCAAGATGGGGATACGATCAACATGCCCGGCCGGGGCCGGGGGGCATCCGAGGGATGCCGTACGAGAGCCGACCGCGCGGCGGAAAGAGCGACATTGAAACAATTGGGCAATCGGCTCCTGCTGGGTCTGGCCGGCATGGCCGCCTTCTGGGCGCTGGGGATGGTGAGCGCCAACGAGTTCGCCAAGAGCGCGGCGCTGATGGCGACCGCCTTGCCCGGCATCGCCGGGCTGTTCCTGGTCCTCCCTTACTTCCGTTCGCGGCCGCGATGGCTGTCCGGCGCGACGCTGGCCATCCTGCTGCTGTTCTTCCTCGATGCCGCCGTGAAGGGCTTCCTGCGCGACTATTTCGGCTTGCGTCCCAATCCGGTGCTGGTGCTGCAGGCGCTCTTGAACACCAATCCCGCCGAGAGCGATGAGTTCTTCCGCCACAACTGGCGCCAGGTGGCCCAGGCCGCGACCTCATTCGCGGCGGTCTCGGCCACGGCGTGGCTGGCCGAGCGGCGCCTCGCGCGACGCGAGGCCGGGCATCCCGCGCCGGCCGTGCGGCGTCGCGGCGCGGTGGCGATCGGCACGCTGCTGGCCGTATTCCTGGCGCTGCATTTCAACCCGACCATGGCCAAGGAGAATCCCCTGCTGTTCTGGCCGATCCGCTACCTCGACTATCGCGCCCAGTTGGCCTACGCGCAGGACATGCAGGGCGCCATCGACCGGCAGATGGCGCCGCCGGCCCAATGGCAGGTGCGCTACGAGGGGCCGGCGCGCAACACCGTGGTCTGGGTGATCGGGGAGAGCATCAACCGCAACAACATGTCGTTGTACGGCTATGCGCGCAACACTACGCCGATGCTGGACGCCCTGCGCAAGGAGCTGCTGGTGTTCCGCGACGTGGTGTCGTCGGAGCCTGCCACCATGTCCTCGCTGATGAAGATGTTCACGCCGGCCGACCTGGATCATCCGGACGGCTGGAAGAGCCAGCCGGACGTACTGATGCTGGCCAGGGAGGCCGGCTTCAAGACCTTCTGGATTTCCAACCAGGTGCCCAACGACGGCTGGCTGGGCCTGGTCTCCAGGCGCGCCGACGTCAAGCTGTTCATCAACAAGGGCGCCGGCCGCGGCGAGAACAATTTCGACGGCAACCTCCTGCCGGGGCTGGCGGCCTCGCTGGGCGACGCGGCCCCGAAGAAGCTGATCATCGTCCACCTGCTTGGCGCCCACCCGACCTACGACATGCGCTACCCCAGCGAATTCGCGCGCTTCGACGGCGCCGCCGACGCGGTCGCCGCACAGCTCGAAGGCGCGCACCGCTCGCTGTGGATACGCCGGCTGCGCGACGAATACGACAATGCCATCGCCTACAACGACTTCGTGCTGGGCAGCATGATCCGCCGCACCATGGCCAGCGCCCCGGCCGACAACGCCAGCCTGCTGTTCAGCTCCGACCATGCGCAGGAAGTCGGGCATACGCGCGACCACGCCGGACAGTCGGCGGCCGACGCCTCGGGCTACGAGATTCCCATGCTGCTGTGGACGCGCTCCTTCACCGGCAAGAATCCGGACGAGAGGGCCATGCTCGAATACCGCCCCTACCAGACCGACCACATGGAGCACACCGTGATGGGCCTGCTCGGCATCCGCTCGTCCTATTACAGGGCGCAGCGCGACGTGCTCAGCGAGGGATTCCAGGTGCAGGACTTCAGCAACGGCATGCGCCGCATCAATGGCGCGCCGTATGAGCCGAGGACGCTGATCTATAACCGTGCGCTGCAGGATTAGTGGGGAATAACGAGGCACCTTTTCCTCCAGCCCAAGAAAAAAGACACCCCTTTGCAGGGGTGTCTCTGGTTGTCGCCGCAAACAACGGCGGGCTATTCCTTGACCGCCCCCGTCATCCCCGACACGTAATACTCCACGAAGAACGAATACACCACCGCCACCGGCAGCGAGCCGAGCAGGGCGCCGGCCATCAGGGCGCCCCAGTGGTAGACGTCGCCGTCCACCAGTTCGGTGACGATGCCCACCGGCACCGTCTTCACTTCCGAGGAGGAGATGAAGGTCAGCGCGTAGATGAACTCGTTCCACGACAGCGTGAAGGCGAAAATGCCCGCCGAGATCAGGCCCGGCACTGCCAGCGGCAGGATGATCTTGACCAGGATCTCCCAGCGCGTGGCGCCGTCGATCAGCGCGCACTCTTCCAGCTCGTAGGGAATGGAGCGGAAGTAGCCCATCAGCAGCCACGTGCAGAATGGGATCAGGAAGGTCGGGTAGGTCAGGATCAGCGCCCAGCGCGTGTCGAACAGGCCCAGCTTGAACACGATCGCCGCCAGCGGGATGAACAGGATCGAAGGCGGGATCAGGTAGGCCAGGAAGATGCCCAGGCCGACCTGCTTGGAGCCCTGGAAGCGCAGGCGTTCTATCGCATAGGCGGCGAACACGCTGGCTGCCAGCGAGGCGAAGGTCGAGACCACCGAGACGATCACGGTATTCAACAGCCAGGCCGGGTACTGGGTCTCGAACAGCAGCTTCTTGAAGTGCGCCAGCGTGGGCGCGATCACCCAGAACGGATTGCCGCTTTGCGAGAGCAGTTCGGCGTCCGGCTTGAAGGCGGTGATCACCATCCAGTAGAACGGGAACAGCAGCACGAACAAAAAGATCAGCAGCGGCAGGTAGATCGTGACCCAGCGGCGCGGCGTGGACTGCAGGAAGTCCATGCCCTGGGTTTCCATCTGGTCGTCTTGTTTCTTGGTCATTATTTGTCACCTCCTTGTTGCCAGCCGCGACGTTGCAGGCCGAAGTACGAGAACATGATCGCCGCCAGCAGGAAGGGAATCATGTAGGTTGCCAGCGCCGCGCCTTCGCCCAGTGCGCCGCCGGGAATGGCGCGCTGGAACGACAGCGTGGCCATCAGGTGGGTGGCGTTCAACGGACCGCCGCGGGTCAGCACGTAGATCAGCTGGAAGTCGGTGAAGGTGAACAGCACCGAGAAGGTCATCACCACCGCGATGATCGGGGTCAACAGCGGCAGCGTGACGTGGCGGAACTGCTGCCACGGCGTGGCGCCGTCGATGGCCGCAGCCTCATACAGCGAGGGCGAGATGGTCTGCAGGCCGGCCAGCAGCGAGATCGCCACGAACGGGATGCCGCGCCAGACGTTGGCGAAGACGGTGGACCAGCGCGCGTTCCACGGGTCGCCGAGGAAGTCGATGTAGTGGTCGATCAGGCCCATCTTGGTCAGGGCCCAGCTGATGACGGAGAACTGCGCGTCGTACAGCCACCAGAAGGCCAGCGCCGAGAGGGCGGTGGGCACGATCCAGGGCAACAGCACGATGGCGCGGAAGAAGGTCTTCAGCGGCACGTTCTTGTTGAGCAGGATGGCCAGCCACAGGCCCAGCCCGAACTTCAGGATGCTGGCGCTGATGGTGTAGAACAGCGTGTTGAACAGCGACAGCTGCGCGAGCGAGTCGCCGAACAGGTAGGTGTAGTTGTCCAGGCCGATGAAGCTGCCTTCGCCGCCGATCTTGGTGTCGGTGAAGCCCAGCCACACGCCCAGTCCCAGCGGGTAGGTCAGGAACACCACCAGCAGGATCACGGCCGGCGCCATGAACAGCATGCCCAGTACGTTACGGTTATTCAGGAAACGGGATAGCATGATTCGCCTCGGTTGAGTCGCCGCGCGGCAGGCCGCGCGACGGATGCTGATTTCTCTTGTCTGCCGGTTGATGCGCGCCGGGCCGGCAGGCCCTGACAACCTGCCCCATCTGCCCGAGGGAGCCCGGCGCGCGCCAACGCCGGCGCCGGCCGCTTACCGCTGCGGCCGGCGCCGGAGCCGCCGCATCAAGCCTTGTAGAAGCGCTTGGCGCGGTCGGCCGCGCGGTCGATCGCCTGCTGGACGGTCTTGGAGCCGCTGGCCGCTTCGGCCACCATGTCCACCACCACATAGTCGGCCATGCAGGCCGCCGACGCTTGTCCCAGCGGGCCTTCGTGGCCGTGATCCAGCATGATCGACGCCGAGTCGCGGTACACGGTGGCCTTCGGGTCTTCGGTCCAGATCGGGTTCTTCTCGTAGGCCTTCAGCGGCTGGCTGACGTAGCCGATGGACGCCTTCATCCATGGGTTGTACTGGTCCGGCTCGAACATGAACTGGACGAAGGCCTTGGCCGCGTTGGGGAACTTGGTGTGCTTGAAGACCATCATCTGGGTGATCTGCATCAGCTCGGTGGGCTTGCCGGCCGGGCCGATCGGGAAGTGCGCGTGCTGGGTGTCCTTGCCGATCTCCTGCAGCTTCGGATCGGTGGAGTTCTTGGCCGCGTAGTACACCGAGATGCCGTTGGCGGTCATGCTGATCTGGCCGTCCAGGTAGGCCTTGTTGTTGGACGGATCCTGCCACGACAGGGTGCCGGGCACGAAGGTGGCGTACAGCTGCTTGGCGTACTCCAGCGCCGCCTTGGTCTCGGGCGAGTTGATCGCCACGTGGCCGTTCTTGTCCACCAGCTTGCCGCCGTGCGACCACAGCAGCCAGTGCGCCCAGTTGTTGGCGTCGCCCACCGCCTTGCCCAGCGCGAAGCCGACCGGGGTGTTCTTGGCCTTCAAGGCCTGGCACAGCTTCAGGAAGCCGGCGGTGTCCTTGGGGATGGCGTCGAAGCCGGCGGCCTTGATCTGGCTTTCGCGATAGACCAGGGCGTTGCCGATCACGCCCAGCGGCAGGGCGATCCACTTGCCGTCCTTGGTGCCGTACTTGCGGCAGACGTCGTACCAGCCACCGTAGCGCTTGCCCAGCGAATCGGCCAGGTCGGTCATGTCGATCAGCTTGGTCGGATATTGCTGCGGATCGTCGAACCAGCCCAGCACGATGTCCGGGCCGCTGCCCACGTTGGCGGCCACGGCCGATTTCGGGCGCACGTCTTCCCAGCCTTCGCTGTCGGTGCGCACGGCCACGCCGGTCAGCTCCGTGAATTTCTTGACGTTGGCGTTCCACAGGTCTTCGTCGCCCTGGACGAAGCGCTTCCAGCGCAGCACGCGCAGGGTGGCGCCCGACTCGATCGGGTACTTGATGCTGTCGGCGCCGGCCGCCCCAGGGCCTGCGGCGAAGGCATTCACGCCCACGCTCGTTGCCGCTGCGGCGGCGGCGCTGCTTACCAGGAAGTCGCGTCTTGTCAGCTTGCTCATGTCTCCTACTCCTTCAGTGTTGAAAGTGGAATGGACCGCTGAGAGTCGCCAGCAAACCGCCGCTGGGCGCATTGCGCCGCTTCGTCGCACTTTCGTACGGCCTTCGTTGGCGCGCCTTGCCAGCGACGCTTTGCTGGCGACTCTTTTACGGATTTTTCTTGTTGCTGCTGCTGATGGTGCTTCTACTTCTTGACTGCGATGCCGGGCATGCAGCCCGGCGGAACGAACGTGGCGATCAGCGGCGCGCCAGCGTCTGGCCCGATTCGGCGTCGAACAGGTGCGTGCGCGTGTGGTCCGGCACCAGGTGGATGGTGTCGCCGGCGCCGAAGCCGTGGCGTTCGCGGAAGATCGAGGTCAGGCTGGACTCGCCGAAGCGGCTGAACACCTCGGTGTCGGCGCCGGTCGGCTCGACCACCACCACCTTGGTGGCGATGCCCTGGCCGGCGCTGCCGATGGAGAGATGCTCGGGGCGCACGCCGTAGGTCACCTTCTGGCCGTCGACGCCTTGCAGGGCGCTGCCGTAGGGCGCCGGGACGCGGGTGCCGTCGGCGAATTCGACCTCGGCGCGGTCTGCATTCTTGCGCAGCGTGCCGGGGATGAAGTTCATCGCCGGCGAACCGATGAAGCCGGCCACGAACAGGTTGGCGGGATGGTCGTACAGATCCAGCGGACGGCCGCGCTGCTCCACCAGGCCATCGCGCATGACCACGATCTGGTCGGCCATGGTCATGGCTTCGATCTGGTCGTGGGTGACGTAGATCGAGGTGGTCTTCAGGCGCTGGTGCAGCTCCTTGATCTCGGTGCGCATCTGCACGCGCAGCTTGGCGTCGAGGTTGGAAAGCGGCTCGTCGAACAGGAACACCTGGGGATCGCGCACGATGGCGCGGCCCATGGCCACGCGCTGGCGCTGGCCGCCGGAGAGCTGGCGCGGATAGCGTTCCAGCAGCTGGTTCAGGCCCAGGATGTCGGCCGCCTTCTTGACGCGCTCCTCGACGAAGGACTTGTCCTTCTTGGCCAGCGTCAGCGAGAAGGCCATGTTGTCGCGCACGGTCATGTGCGGATACAGGGCGTAGTTCTGGAACACCATGGCGATGTCGCGATCCTTGGGCTGGACGTTGTTGACGACCGTGCCGCCGATCAGGATCTCGCCGCCGGTGATTTCTTCCAGGCCTGCGAGCATGCGCAGGAGGGTCGACTTGCCGCAGCCGGACGGGCCCACCAGAACCGTGAACTCGCCATCGGCGATCTCGATGTCGACGCCGCGGATGATCTGGGTGCTGCCGAATTGTTTTTTGACTGCGCGAATCTGTACTGATGCCATGCAATTGCTCCTCGTGTGTATCCTCGTTTGATGCTGGCGGAACCGGTTCCATGCAAGCGCATGGATGCTCCGAAAGCTCTTTCTTTTAATTCATGGATGCCGGCCTGGTGATCCGGATGCGGCGGCATGCGGGGATCGTATGTCCCCTTTACACATGCACCGCGGACAATTGCATGCTTGCATCAGCCGCGGTGTTGCTGCGTTGGCGTTCCCTGCGTGCGTTGCCAGGGAATTATTTTTTGTTGTCTTTCTTGCCTTCGACGACCACGTAGGAAGGTCGCCCGGTGCGGTCCCAGTCGATCAGGTTCTGGGCCGCCTTGCGTCGCAGTTCGCGCGCCGCGACGTCGGAGTAGAACGCCGCGTGCGGCGACAATAGCACACGCTTGTGCTGGACGATAGCCGAGGTCGTTTCGGGCGGTTCCACCGGCAGCACGTCCAGCGCCGCCCCCTTCAAGGAACCGCCATCGAGCGCCGCCAGCAGGTCGTCGATGTCGACCAGGCCGCCGCGCGCCGAGTTGACCAGGTAGCTGTTCGGCTTGAGCAGCTTGAGCAGCGAGCTGTCGATCATGTTGCGGGTCTCGTCGTTCAAGGGCGTGTGCAGCGAGACCACGTCGGCCTGCCTGAACAGCTCCTCGCGGCCGACGCGCTCGACGTAGGCGGGGAAGTCGCCGTCGATGATGTGCGGGTCATAGGCGATCACGCGCTTGAACACGTTGCGGCTGATGTGCGCCATGCGCTTGCCGATGCGCCCCAGGCCGACGATGCCGATGGTCATTTCGGAGGCGCGCGGGATGACGCCGGCGGTGGTGTAGTGCCACTCGCCCGCCTTCACGGCGCGGTCATAGACGGTGATGTTGCGGATCAGGTCCAGCGCCATGGCCAGCGCGTGCGTGGCGACCTCGCCCACGCCGTAGTCGGGAGAGTTGCCGACCCACACGCCGTATTTGGCGGCGTCGTCGGTGTTGATGGTGTCGAAGCCGGCGCCGTAGCGGCTGGCGATGCGAATCTCGGGACGCGCCGCGAATACCTTGGCGTTGACCGGCGCGTATTGCACCAGCAAGCCCTGGCATCCCTCGGATGCGGCGATGACTTCCTCTTCGGTGCGGCATTGCGCCGTCACCACCTCGACGCCGGCGGCCTTGTAGAGCGCCAGCTCCAAGTCGATGTCGGGGAAATCGTAATCGGTGATCAGTACTTTCATTGCCTTGTCTCCATGATGGTTGTCTCGGTCCACCGTGATGCAATTACTTCCGAACCGCGCGGCCGCCATATCGTTGCCGGTCCGCGCGCTTCAGTACTGCTGATGTTGCTTCCTTACCGCTGCCGTCGGCCTGTGGCTCTGTCCGTAGCGATTCGGATGTTCTCTTGTTTCCGTTCCCGGTGTATCCGATCCAAGCGTTTATCCAAAGGGGTTTGATATTCCGGGCGCCGGGTGGCGATCCTGCGTCGGCTGCCGTGGCGCCCGGTGTGTTGCGATTGCTGGTGCTTAGTGATTGTCCTTGGGCACGTAGGCGCCGCTCTTGCCGACCAGGAAGTCGAGGTCGGCGCCGAGGTTGGCCTGCTGCACGTGATCCACGTAGAGCTTGACCCAGCCGCGGTTGGAGTGCGGCTCGGGCTTCTTCCATGCGGCGCGGCGGCGTTCCAGTTCTTCCTCGCTGACGTCCAGGTGCAGGCGGCGCGCCTCTACATCGAGCTCGATGAAATCGCCATTCTGCACCAGCGCCAGCGGTCCGCCGGCGGCGGCTTCCGGCGATACGTGCAGCACCACGGTGCCGTAGGCGGTGCCGCTCATGCGGGCGTCGGATACGCGCACCATATCGGTAATGCCCTTGCGCAGGACCTTGGGCGGCAGCGGCATGTTGCCCGCTTCGGCCATGCCCGGATAGCCCTTGGGGCCGCAGTTCTTGAGCACCAGCACGCAGGTCTCGTCGACATCCAGGTTCTCGTCGTCGATGCGGCTGTGCAGGTCGTTGCTGTCCTCGAACACCACGGCGCGGCCACGGTGCTTGAGCAGCGCCGGGGTGGCGGCGGAGGGCTTGATCACGGCGCCGTCCGGGGCCAGGTTGCCCTTGAGGATGGCGATGCCGGCGGCTTCCTTGAAGGGCTTGTCGAAGGAGCGGATCACTTCCTCGTTCCAGTTCGGCGCGTCCTTGCAGTTGTCCCACAGCGTGCTGCCGTTGGCGGTCAGCGCGGTCTTGTCGATCACGCTTTCCAGCTGGCGGATCACGGCCGGCAGGCCGCCGGCATAGTAGAAGTCTTCCATCAGGAATTTGCCCGACGGCTGCAGGTCCAGCAGACAGGGCAGCTGTTGGCCGATGTCGTCCCAGTCCTTCAGGTCCAGCTTGATGCCGATGCGTCCGGCGATGGCCAGCAGGTGGATCACCGCGTTGGTGGAGCCGCCGATGGCGGCGTTGACGCGGATCGCGTTCTCGAAGGCCTGGCGCGTCAGGATCTTGGACAGCACCAGGTCTTCCTTGACCATGTCGACGATGCGGCGGCCGGCGCTGCGCGCCAGCACGTTGCGGCGCGCGTCCACGGCGGGGATGGCGGCGTTGTGCGGCAGGCCCACGCCCAGCGCCTCGACCATGCTGGCCATGGTGGAAGCGGTGCCCATGGTCATGCAGTGGCCGTGCGAGCGGTGCATGCAGCTCTCGGCCTCGAAGAATTCTTCCTGCGTCATCTTGCCGCCGCGCACGTCTTCCGACATCTGCCACACGCCGGTGCCGGAACCCAGTTCGCGGCCGCGGTATTTGCCCGACAACATCGGTCCGCCGGACACGCCGATGGTCGGCACGTCGACCGAGGCCGCGCCCATCAGCAGGGCGGGGGTGGTCTTGTCGCAACCCATGAGCAGCACCACGCCGTCCAGCGGATTGGCGCGGATCGATTCTTCCACGTCCATCGAGGCCAGGTTGCGGTAGAGCATGGCGGTCGGACGCAGCAGGGTCTCGCCCAGCGACATCACCGGGAATTCCAGCGGGAAGCCGCCGGCTTCCCAGATGCCGATCTTGACCTGTTCGGCCAGGGCGCGGAAGTGCGAGTTGCAGGGCGTGAGTTCGGAATAGGTATTGCAGATGCCGATCACCGGACGGCCGTCGAACTGGTCGTGCGGGATGCCGCGGTTCTTGACCCAGGAGCGGTAGATGAAACCGTCGCGGTCCTGGCGGCCGAACCAGGCCTGGCTGCGTCGGGTGAGTTTCTTTGTATCGTCAGTCATGTGGGATTCCCTCGATGACGGGCGCGCCTGCCGTTTTCTGCCGCTTCATGTCGATGTGTCGGCGGCGCCGCCCGTGCTCAATCTGCCAATCAAGATCCGTCCGTGCGATGCGTTGCGGGCGGATTGTGTCTTCGTGCGTGCGATGCGAGGGCGTTTAACTGTCGCCCTGGTCAAAGAAGAAACGGGAAAAGTCGATCAGCAGGAAGGCCAGCAGCGAACCGAAGGAGGAGGCGCGATGCAGCGCGCGGCGGGCGCGGGTGGTCGACGGCAATGCGGCCACGGCGGCATGGGTCCAGCTGCCGTTTGACTTGCCGATCGCGCTTGTCGCTGCGTATGCCAAGAATGTCTCCCTTGCCTGATGCCGCGGGCTGTTGCCGTGCCGCGGCTGGGTCATGTGCCGTCCGTTCTGCCCCGGGGCTTGCGCTCGTCTCTTCGATGACGGCGCCGGCCGCGATGAGCGACGTGACTTGTTCGATTGGCAGCGAGTCTATTTCAGCATTCTTCGTTTGGTCAAGTGGTAATACCAAAATGAATTTGCGGTGTTGGGCGGGAACTGCGGCTCGTGTTCGAGGCTGTGCCGGTGCAGCATCGGGTGTCCGGGGCGGGCGCTCCAGAGGGCAGGCCAGACAAGGCTTTGCGGTGATAAGTGAAGGGCCGGAAATTGCTGCGGCGCGTGAAAGATGAATTGTTTTGATGCGCAGGATTCATCCTTGACAGTGCTGGGCGGATATGAAATTCTAGCCCAGCTGGTCTGACCACATTACCTGTGCGGCGAGAATGATCGTACCGCAAAGCGCCACGCCGGGAAATGTCCAAAAGACAAGTCCGAAGGACGGCAAGATCCGAACGGACCCCACCAAGCCAGCGAGGCACCGGAACCTGCGCAAAACACAAAAGCATTCAGACATTCCCATGCAGGTTGAGCACGCGGAAACGGAAAGTCCTACGCCAAAACGTTTCTGTCCCTGACACCGGAGGAGACATGAACTTCAACCGCAGAACCCTGATCAAGACCATGGCGGCCGCAGCCGCCACCTGTGCCGCGCTGGCCGCGGCTCCTGCGTTCGCCGCCTGGCCCGAGCGCCCGGTGACGCTGGTGGTGCCCTGGGGCGCCGGCGGCGGCACCGACGCCACCGCGCGCATCATCGGCGCCTTGCTGGAGAAAGACCTGGGCCAGCCGGTCAACGTGGTCAACCGCACCGGCGGCAACGGCGCGGTGGGGCACCAGTCCATCGCCAGCGCCGCACCCGACGGCTACACCATCGGCATTGCCACGGTGGAGATCGCGATGATGCATCACCAGGGCCTGACCAAGCTGACCCCGCGCGACTTCACGCCGCTGGCGCTGATGAACTTCGATCCGGCGGCGCTGACGGTCAGCCACGATTCGCCGTACAAGAGCTTCGACGACCTGTTGAAGGCGATCAAGGCAAATCCGGGCAAGCTCAAGGCCTCCGGCACCGGTCAGGGCGGCATCTGGCATCTGGGACTGGCGGGTATGTTGAATGACCTCAAGCTGGCGCCCAACGCCGTGCGCTTCGTCCCGTCCAACGGCGCGGCGCCGGCCATGGTCGACCTGGCCGCCGGCGGGGTCGACATCGTCGCCGCCTCGCTGCCCGAGGCGCGCTCGCTGATCGACGCCGGCAAGGCCGTGCCGCTGGTGGTGATGGCCAATGAACCGGCCGCGCTGTATCCCAAGGTGCCCACCCTGAAGAGCCTGACCGGCAGCAACTGGACCAACGGCGCCTGGCGCGGCATCGTCGCGCCCAAGGGCCTGCCGGCCGACGTGCAGGGCAAGCTCTCGGCCAGCCTGAAGAAGATCTACGACAGTAAGGAATACAAGGACTTCATGAGCGGGCGCGGCTTCGGCGTGATGTATGCCGACTCGGCCGAGTTCGGCAAGTTCATGGACAAGAGCGACGCCGATATGGGGGCGATCCTGAAGACCCTGGGCATGGCCCGCTGAGTCCGGGCGCCGGCCGCATCCACGGCCGGCGCCTGGCATTGAGCCCTGCCATGACAGCAAGGATTTCGCCAAACCTCCTACGGATGACGCCACCATGAAAATCAACGACGCACTTTCCGGCCTGCTGATCGCCTGCTGCGCGGTCGCGATCTGGATCGCCTCGGCCCGCCTGCCCTCGATGGGGCAGGACATCGGTCCCAATGTATTCCCGCAGGCGCTGGCCGGCGGCTTCATGATCTGTGCGGTATTGCTGGTGCTACGCGGCCTGCGCGGCTTGCGCAAGACCTCGGCGGCGCACGGCTCGACCATTGCCACCGTCGGCGAGCAAGACCAGGACGCGCACTGGCTTACCATCCCTGACTGGGTCGGCAACCCACATGCTGTGTTCGCCTTCCTGCTGATCCCGGTTTCGCTGCTGTTCTACATCTGGGTGTCGGAGCCTCTGGGCTTCCTGCCGACTGCCTTCCTGCTGCTGCTGGCGCTGTTCCTGACCTTTCGCACCCGGCTGGCGACGGCCGTGCCGGTGGCCTTGCTGAGCGCGCTGGGCATCCACTACATCTTCTACAAGCTGCTCAAGGTGCCGTTGCCCTGGGGCGTGCTCAACACCGTGGCCTGGTAAGGAGACGCGCATGCTTGCCAATATCTATGCTGCCTTCGGGATGGTGTTCGATCCCTACGTGCTGGCGGTGATCCTCGGTTCCTCGGTGTTCGGGCTGTTCATGGGGGCGGTGCCGGGACTGTCGGCCACCATGGCCGTGGCGCTACTGGTGCCGGTGACCTTCTTCATGCCGCCGGTGCCGGCCATCGCCGCGATGGTCTCGGCCACCGCCATGGCGATCTTCTCGGGCGATATCCCGGGTTGCCTGTTGCGCATCCCCGGCACGCCGTCCTCGGCCGCCTACACCGATGAAGCCTATGCCATGACCATGAAGGGACAGGGTGAGATCGCGCTGGGCGCCAGCCTGGTGTTCTCCGTCATCGGCGGCCTGTTCGGCACGCTGGTGCTGATCCTGGCCGCCCCCGCGCTGGCCGAGCTGGCGCTGAAGTTCTCGTCCTTCGAGTACTTCTGGCTGGTGCTCCTGGGGCTGACCTGCGCCATCTTCATCGCCTCCGACAATCCATTGAAGGGTTTCGTCTCGCTGTTCCTGGGGATGTTCATCGCCTCGGTCGGCATGGGCAACCCGGCCGGCGCGCCGCGCTTCACCTTCGACCAGCCCGACCTGCTTGGCGGCGTGTCGCTGGTGCCGCTGATGGTGGGGATGTTTGCCATGTCGGAGGTGTTGCGCTTCGCAGTCTCCAAGGACTTCTCGATGAAGGTTGCCGACAGCCGCGTGGGCAACGTCTTCAAGGGCATGTGGGGGCTGATGGTGAAATATCCGAAGTCGGTATTGCGCGGCAGCGTGCTGGGCACGCTGGTGGGCGCACTGCCGGGTGCCGGCGCCGACATCGCAGCCTGGATGTCCTATGCGATGAGCAAGAAGATGTCGAAGGAGCCGGAGAAGTTCGGCACCGGTCATCCGGAAGGCATCGTCGAATCCGGCGCGGCCAACAACTCGGCGCTGGCCGGGGCGTGGATCCCGGCGCTGGTGTTCGGCATCCCGGGCGACTCCATCACCGCCATCGTGATCGGCGTGCTCTACATGAAGAACCTCAACCCGGGCCCGATGATCTTCGTGGAGAATCCGGTGTCGATGTATGCCATCTTCATCGTCTTCATCCTGGCCAATCTGCTGATGCTGCCGCTGGGCTTTTGGTGCATCAAGATGGCCAAGCGCATCCTGGCCATTCCGCGCGGCATCCTGATGCCGCTGATCCTGCTGTTTTGCATCGTCGGCTCCTACGCCACCAACAACAGCGTGACCGACGTGGGCATCATGCTGGTGTTCGGCATGCTGGCCTACGTGATGGAGGAGAACGGCTTCCCGGTTGCACCCGCGGTGCTGGGCGTGGTGCTGGGTGGCATGCTTGAAGAGCATTTCGTGACCTCCATGATCAAGGCCGACGGCCAGTTCATCGCCTTCTTCGAGCGTCCCATCGCGGGCACGCTGGGCGTGATCACCATCGTGCTGTGGCTGCTGCCTGTTGCGCTCAAGGCGCTGCGCAGGAGACGCCTGGCGGTCGCATGAAGATCGATTTTCAATCAAGTTCCACAAGTGACGAAAGGAAGGTTGTTTCACATGGCTTCACCCGAACGTTTTTCCGCCGATGAACTGAGGCGCTTCGCCGGCGACCTGTTGCAGAAGGCAGGTCTCGAGGCCGACAAGGCCGCCAGCGTGGCTGACACGCTGGTCGACGGCGACCTGCTGGGCCACGATACCCACGGCCTGGCGCTGCTGGCGCCGTATGTGAAGGAGCTGGAGAAGGGCGCGATGACCAAGAGCGGCCGGCCCGAAGTGCTCTCCGAGCGCGCCGCCGCGCTGGCCTGGGACGGCCGTCGCCTGCCCGGCCCGTGGCTGGTGCACCAGGGCATCGACGCGCTGATCCCCAAGGCGCGCGACTATGGCAGCGCCTCGCTGACCATTCACCACAGCCACCACATCGCCTGCCTGGCCGCCTACCTGCTGCGCGCCACGCAGGAGGGCTTCATGATGATCCTGGCCAGCTCCGATCCGGCGGTGCAAAGCGTGGCGCCCTTCGGCGGCACGCGCGCGGTATTTACGCCCAATCCCATCGCTGCCGGCATCCCGACGTCGGGCACGCCGTTCCTGGTCGACATCTCGGCCTCGATCACCACCAACGGCATGAGCAATCGCCTGCACAAGGCCGGCCGCCAGTTCGAGGAAGAATGGCTGATCGACGGCCAGGGCAATCCCTCGCGCGACCCGGCCGTGCTGGCGCAGGATCCGCCGGGCACGATCCTGCCGCTGGGCGGGCTCTCGGCCGGCCACAAGGGCTTCGGCATGGCGGTGCTGATCGAGGCGCTGACCGGCGGCCTGTCGGGCTACGGCCGCGCCGATCCGCCCTCGGGCTGGGGCGCCACCGTCTTCATGTCGCTGTACGATCCGTCGGCCTTCGGCGGCAAGGACGATTTCCTGCGACAGATGGACTTCATCGCCGAATCCTGCCGCAGCAATCCGCCGCGGCCGGGCGTGGAGCAGGTGCGCATGCCGGGCGACCGCGGCATGCAGCGCCGCGCGCAGCAGTTGCAGGAGGGCGTGGCGCTGCATCCGACCATCGCGCCCATGCTGCGCGAGGCGGGCGCCTCGTACGGCCTGGCGTTCCCGGCGGCCGTGGCCTGATGGAGCGGACGGTCGGCGCGTGGAGATGCGCCGGTTGTCCGCAATAACCCGAGACGCAATCCGGCGCGATAACAATGAAACGTCCGCCTCCGTCGCATGCGGCGCAGGCCGGGCAGAGACCTGATCGGATCATTCATGCCAATAGAGGCCATCGAGCCGCAGCGTTTATATCTTCAGATCAGCGCCCAGCTGCGCAAGCTGATCGTCGATGGCGAGTTCGCGGTCGGTTCGCGCCTGCCGTCCGAGCGCGACCTGGCGGTGCAGCTGGGCGTGTCGCGTCCCTCGTTGCGGGAGGCGTTGATCGCGCTGGAGGTGGAAGGTTATATCGAGGTGCGCATGGGTTCGGGCATCTACGTCTGCCCGCCGGCGCCGCGCGAAGGGCAGATCGACCTCTCCAGCGAAGAGGGGCCGCTGGAGCTGATCCGCGCGCGCGAGATGATCGAAGGGGAGGTGGCCTACGCCGCCGCCAGGAACGCCGGGCGCGAACACATCGAGGCCATCGAGGAAGCGTTCCAGCTGATGATCGCCCACACCGACGCCGGCATCAATCCGCTGGAGGCCGACCGGCTGTTCCACATCCGCCTGGCCGAGGCCACCGGCAACAGCGTGCTGGTGGGCCTGGTCACGCAGCTGTTCGACGCCCGCCTGGGGCCGCTGTTCAAGCGCCTGCACAGCCACTTCGACAGCAAGGTGGTGTGGTACGAGGCGATCGACGAGCACGCGCTGGTGATCCAGGCGCTGCGCGAGCGCAATCCGGACAAGGCGCGCGCGGCCATGCGCCGGCACATGGACATCTCCTTCACGCGCTACAGCGCCAACCTGATCCTGAAATACGGCACGCGCGAGAAGCGCGCCGCCGCCGAAGCGGGCGACGCCAAGGTCGCCGGCGCCTCGCCCCAGCGCAAGCGGGCGCCGGCCAAGCTTGCAGCCGCCAAGCCGCGCGGTCGCGCGGCGCGCAAGCTGCCGGCCTGAGTTTTCTTCATCGTCGAGGAGGGCCATGAACGAAGCGATTCCCACCTGGCACGGCAGCTGCCATTGCGGCGCCGTGCGCTTCTCCGCGCGCGTGGCTATCGAACGCGTGACGGTCTGCAATTGCAGCATTTGCAGCAAGAAGGGCTTCCTGCACCAGCGGGTGCAGCCGCAGGATTTCACGCTGTTGTCCGGGCAGGAAAAGTTAGGGCTGTACCAGTTCGGCAGCATGGCGGCCAAGCATCACTTCTGCACGCAGTGCGGCATCCATGTGTTCACGCGCCCGCGCGCGGCGCCCGGGCTGTACACCATCAATGTGCGTTGCCTGGATGACTTCGACCTGGCGGCGGCGCGCCTGGACTATGTCGATTTCGACGGCCGCAACTGGGATGCCAACGCCGGCAAGCTGTCGTAGCCGGGCAGCCGGATCAGTTGAAGTAGCTGCGCGCCATTTCGAAGCGCTTGGCGAAGTAGGGATTGTCCATGCGCGTGATGTGCACCCGGCCGTTGGTCGAGGGCGCATGCACGAAGCGGCCGTCGCCGAGGTAGATGCCCACGTGCGAGAACGGTTTGTTCATGGTGTTGAAGAACACCAGGTCGCCCGCGCGCAATTGGGCGGGATCGATCTGGCGGCCCTGGCGGGCGATGTCGGCGGCGCTGCCGCTGACGCGGTAGTTGGCGGCCTGGCCGAAGATATACGACACCATGCCGCTGCAATCGAGGCCTGCGGATGGATTCTTGCCGCCGAAGCGGTAGCCGGTGTCGATCAGCGAGAGCGCGTAGATGGCGACTTCATTGCCGGCGTCGGAGGCCGGCAGCGCCGGCGCCTGCGATTGCGGGGCGCCGGGCAGGCGCTCGATGGGCGGCGCGGTGGGAACGGTGCCGCAGGCGGCCAGCAGCAGGGCCGCCGTCAGTGCGGCCAGCGCGCCGACGCGCTGCATCGACGCCGGGCTGTTTTCTTCCTTCCAACGATGCGCCGCCATCGATTACTTCTCGACCTTGGCCAGCACTTCTTCCAGCATGACGAACATCTGGTCGATTTCTTCCTTGCTGACATTGAGCGAGGGCATGAAGCGCAGAAGGTTGGGGCGCGGGGCGTTCAACAGCAGGCCCACCGGCTCCAGGTTGCGCGCGGCTTCGACGATCTGCGGGCCGATGTCGCGGCCCAGCTGCAGCGCGCGCAGCAGGCCTTCGCCGCGTTCGCCTTCGAAGCCGTACTTCTCGGAGATCTCCAGCGAGCGCTGGCGCAGGTAGGCGCCGCGTTCGCGCACGGTTTCCATGAAGCCGGGCTTGAGCAGCTCCTTGATCACCGCCACGCCCACCGCCGTCATCAGCGGGTTGCCGTTGTAGGTGCCGCCCTGTTCGCCGGCCTCGAAGCAGGCGATGTCCTCGCGCGCCAGCAGCGCGGCCAGCGGCACGCCGCCGCCGATGCCCTTGCCCAGGGTCATGATGTCGGGCTCGACGCCCGAGAGCTGGTAGCCGAACAGTTCGCCGGTGCGGCCCATGCCGCTTTGCACCTCGTCGACGATCAACAGCAGGTTGGCCTGCTTGGTCAGGCGGCGCAGGCCCTGCATGAATTCGCGGGTGGCGGGGATCACGCCGCCTTCGCCCTGCACCGGCTCCAGCATCACGGCCACGGTGTGCTTGGTGATCAGCGCCTCGACGCTGGCCAAATCGTTGAGCGTGGCCTTGGGGAAGCCCGGCACCTGCGGCGCGAACATGGTGTCCCAGCCGTCCTTGCCGCTGGCCGACATGGTGGCGATGGTGCGGCCGTGGAAGCTGTGCTTGAAGGTGATGATCTCGAAGCGGGCGTCGCCGTTGGTGGCCGGGTTCTTCTTGCCCCACTTGCGCGCCAGCTTGATGGCGCCTTCATTGGCCTCGGCGCCGCTGTTGGCGAAGAACACGCGGTCGAACGCCGAGTTGGCCGTCAGCAGGTTGGCCAGCTCGATGGAGGGCGCGTTGAAGAAGGCGGGCGAGGGGTTGATCAGCTTCTTGCCTTGCGCGACCAGCGCATCGGCGATGCATTGCGGCGCGTGGCCCAGGGCATTGACCGCCCAGCCTTGCAGGTAGTCGAGGTAGCGCTTGCCCTTATGGTCGGTCAGCCACATGCCGTCGCCTTCGGTGAAGACCAGCTCGGGACGGTTGGTGACGTACATCAGCTTGTTGCTGTCGAACTCTTGGTATTGCATCGATAGGCTCCTGCAAGGAATGGGTTGATTGGATTGGTGCGGGGCAGACCGGCCTGGAAGCAACGGCGGAAAGCGCACGGCAAAACCCGAATGGCGGATAAAAAAAAGCCACAGGGTTTGCCTGTGGCTTCGCGATTCGTTTCACTTCACGCGCACAGCGGCAAACCTTCCAGAGGTTGGCTGCGACGTCGTAAAAATGTGGCGTTGGCGATCATGCGGTCAATATTAGGACGTTTTGCGCACAGCGTCAAAAAGAATTGTCCGCAATTTTGCCTCATTTTCAGCGTCGTTGCATTTGCGCCGCCACCTTGCCCGGCGAGGGTTTGCCGTGATCATCGCAAAACCGGATGACCGCGGCGTGACACGCCGCCTCAGTTCGCCGCCGGCGCGTCCTTGGCGAGATCGGCCTCGGAGGTGAACGAGTCGGCGTAGAACTCGTCTTCCGGCAGCTTGCACTGGGCCACGAATTCGCGCTGCGCCGACTCCACCACGATGGGCGCGCCGCAGGCGTAGACCTGGTGGCCGGAGAGGTCGGGGAAGTCTTCCATCACCGCGCGGTGGACGAAGCCGGTGCGGCCGCTCCAGTTGTCTTCCGGCGTGGCGTTGGAGACCACCGGCACATAGGTGAAGGCCGGCAGGTCGCGGCTCCACTGTTCGCACAGCGCGTTCATGTACAGGTCCTGCGGACGGCGGCCGCCCCAGTACAGCGTGACGGGACGCTTGGATCCGGCGTGTTCCAGTTGCTCGATGATCGCCTTGATCGGCGCGAAGCCGGTGCCGGAGGCCAGCAGCACGATGGGCTTGTCGGAATCCTCGCGCAGGAAGAAGGTGCCCAGCGGACCTTCGATGCGCAGGATGTCGCGCTCCTTCATCGTGGTGAATACCTGGTCGGTGAACAGGCCGCCCGGCAGGTGGCGGATATGCAGGCTCATCGGACCGTCCTGGTGCGGGGCGCTGGCCATGCTGTAGCTGCGGCGCTTGCCGTCGCGCAGCATGAATTCGACGTACTGGCCGGCCTTGTATTGCAGGCGTTCGTTGGCCGGCAACTGCAGCGAGAGCACGATGACGTCATCGGCCAGCTTTTCCAGGCCGGCCACGCGCACCGGCATCTTGCGGATCGGGAATTCGCCCACGCCGGCCACTTCGCGCGCCTCGATCACGACATCGGTGGAGGGCTTGGCGCAGCAGAACAGCGAGAAGCCCAGCTGTTCGTCATGGGCCGAGAGCGCGCGCTCCTGGTGCGGGCCATGTTCCACGTTGCCTGACACCAGCTTGCCCTTGCAGGAGCTGCACGCGCCGTTCTTGCAGCCGTAGGGCAGGCCGACGCCGGCGCGGATGGCCGCGGTGAGGATGGTTTCGCCTTCATCGCAGGTGAACTGGCGACCGCTGGGCTGTACTGTGACTTGGAAACTCATACAATTCTGTTTCTGGACTGATAAGGATTGAACACCGTGAAAAAACTGGGCTTGCCGCGGGTACTGATTCTGGGGTGCGGCGATGTCGGCCTGCGCCTGTTGCCGCTGCTGTTGCCGCGCCATCGCGTGCTGGCCGTGACCAGCAACCCCGAACGCTGCGCCGAACTGCGCGCCGCCGGCGCCGTTCCCATCGTCGCCGACCTCGACCGGCCGCATACCCTGGGCCGGCTGGCGCGGCTGGCGCCGACCATCGTGCACCTGGCGCCGCCGCAGGCCGAAGGCGCGAAAGACCGGCGCACCCGCAATTTGGCCGCCATTTTACCCGAGGGCGCGCGCCTGGTTTATATCAGCACCACCGGCGTGTACGGCGATTGCGGCGGCGCGCGCTTCGACGAGACCCGCGCCGTCAATCCGCAGAACGCGCGCGCGGTGCGCCGCGTGGATGCCGAAGGCGTGCTGCGCGCCTGGGCCCGGCGCAGCGGCGCGCGCCTGTCCATCCTGCGCGTGCCCGGCATCTACGCGGCCGACCGGCTGCCGGCCGAACGCCTGAAGAAGGGCACGCCGGCGCTGGCCGCGGCCGACGATGTCTACACCAACCACATCCACGCCGGCGACCTGGCGCGCGCGGCCGCGGCGGCGCTGCTGCGCGGCGCGCCCAACCGCGTCTACCACGCGGTCGACGATACCGAACTGAAGATGGCCGACTACTTCGACGCCGCCGCCGATGCGCTGGGGCTGCCGCGTCCGCCGCGCCTGCCGCGCGCCGAGCTGGAGCGGGCGGTGTCGCCGGCGCTGCTGTCGTTCATGTCGGAGTCGCGCCGGCTGGACAACCGCCGGCTCAAGCAGGAGCTGGGTTTGCGGCTGCGCTATCCGGACGTGCAGGCCTTGCTGGCCGAAATGAAGAGATGATTGCCATCCTGCATCTTTTGGCCTTTATGCAATTTCAGATGCTTTCTTATTCGAAATTCGAATAAGCATAAGAATTTAAAATAGTTGTCTTGACTGGCGGGCAACAGTACAGTGCCACACTGAAATAAATGGGGGATCCCGCCCGCGATGCAGGACAAGACGGCGCCATGCCGCAACCGCATCCATTCCGGCCCGGGCCGTCGCCAGCCTTTCTCCCTTTCCACACCCAATTCCACAGCGAGCGGCCATGGCGGCCGCCGGACGACATGAAGCTATCTTTCAACAACGTCGCCAAGCGTTTCGGCGACCTGCACGTGATCGAGGAATTCACCCGCGAGATCGAATCGGGTGAGCTGGTCGCATTGGTCGGCCCCTCCGGCTGCGGCAAGTCGACCTTGCTGCACATGGCCGCCGGCCTGGAAAAAGCCAGCGCCGGATCGGTCACCGGCGACGGCCAGGAGATCCGCGGCCCGAACCCCGAGCGCACCCTGATGTTCCAGGAGAACGCGCTCTACCCGTGGCTGACGCTGGAGCAGAACGTGGCGCTGGCGCTGGAGTTCCAGAAGGTCGACAAGAAGCAGGCGGCGCAGCAGGCGCGCGCCTGGCTGGACAACGTCAAGCTCAAGGGTTTCGAACACTACTATCCGCACCAGGTCTCGGGCGGCATGCGCCAGCGCGCGGCCCTGGCGCGCGCCTTCATCTCCAAGCCGCGCGCGTTGCTGCTCGATGAGCCCTTCGGCGCGCTCGACGCGCTGACCCGCATGACGCTGCAGGACGCGCTGCGCGACCTGATTCGCCAGCAGGGCCCGACCGTGCTGCTGGTGACGCACGATGTCGACGAGGCGCTGTTCCTGGCCGACCGCATCTTCGTGTTCAGCCCGCGCCCGGCCAAGGTGCTCAAGGAGTTCAACCTGGTGCACCACGACAAGACGCACGACCTGTCCGAATTCGCGGCCATCCGCCGCGAGATACTCTGCCTGCTGGGCATCCATGCCGAGCAGGATGAATTTTCAAAAACATTAGAAGGGGTTGGAGTATGAAACTCGCACGCATCCTGGTTCCCGCCTTGGCCGCACTGGCCTTCGCCAACAACGCCATGGCGCTGGAAAAGTTCAAGATCGGCTACCTGCGCGTGATGGACGACGCCCAGGCGATGGCCGCCTATGAAGCCGGCCTCTACAAGAAGTACGGCCTGGATGTGGAACTGATCGAGTTCAAGTCCGGCACCGACCTGGTCAAGGCCATCGTCGGCGGCCAGCTCGACAGCGGCGTGTTCGGCTTCTCCAACGCCGTGGCCTGGGCCTCCAAGGGCGCGGACCTGAAGGTGGTGGGCGGCGCGCAGCTGGGCTATCACGCGCTGGTGGCGCGCGAGGATTCGGGCATCAACAAGGTGGCCGATCTGAAGGGCAAGACCCTGGCCTCGCAGGCTGAGGGCAGCACCGCCGATACCGTCCTGAAGGGCGTGGTCCTGAAGGACGCCGGCGTCAAGCCGGACGACGTGAACGTGATGGGCGTCTCGCCGCAGGTGGCGGTGCAGTCGCTGGTGGGCAAGCGCGTCGACGCCGCCTTCCTGTTCGAGCCGCAGGCGCGCATCGCCCAGCTGATCGCGCCGGTCAAGCAGATCTATGAAATCGGCGAAGTCTGGCCCTTCCCCTGCATGGTGGTGATCACCTCCGGCGATACGCTGAAGAAGAAGCGCGACGCCGTCTGGAAGTCGCTGGACGCGCAACGCGACGCCATCGCGCTGCTGCAGAAGAAACCCGCCGAGGCTTCCAAGCTGATCGCAGGCTACTTCATCGCCGAGCCGACCCTGAAGACCTTGAAGCATGGCGAACTGCTGCGCGAAGACGTGATCCGCGACGCCATCAAGAGCCAGACCTTCACCCCGAAGATCTCGAAGAAGGATCAGGACCGCATGCAGGAAATCTCCAACATCCTGCAGGAACAGGGCGCATTGAAGACGCGCGACGGCAAGCCGTTCGACGTGAATTCGATCACCGACCTGTCCTGGCAGCAAGCGCGCAAGCTGTAATCGCCGGCGCGGCGACGGCAAGATCGCCGCGCGGGTTTCCGCATCCGTTTTTCCTGGCCGGAGGTTTCCGGCCATCGTCATTTATAAGTATCAAGACTTATGAGTTCACAGCGCCGCGTTACCGGTTACCGTAAGAAGCTCGCCATGCTCCTGGCGATCGCATTCATCCTGTTGATGTGGCAGATCGCGGCCTGGTCGCTGCCGTCCTTCCTGATGCCGGGCGTGCCGTCGGTGGCGGTGCGGCTGTTCGAGGAGGTGCAGTCCAGCAACTTCCGCCAGGCCTTGTTCGGCAGCCTTTACCGGCTGGGCCTGGGCTACGGTTCGGCGCTGCTGTTCGGCATCGGCTTCGGCCTGATCGGCGCCGTGCTGTTCTTCTTCCGCGAAGTGCTGAAGTCGGCCATCGTGATCCTGCAGTCGATCCCCTCGATCGCCTGGGTGCCGCTGTTCCTGATCCTGATGGGCTTCGGCAACCTGCCGATGATCGTGGTGGTCGCCATCGCCGCCTTCTTCCCGGCCGCGCTGTCGGTGATGAACGCCACCGAGAGCGTGCTGCAGGTGCATGTCTCGGCGGCCCGCGTGATGGGCGCTTCGCGCGCCGGCATGCTGCGCCGCGTGTACCTGCCGGCGGTGATGCCGGAGCTGATCACCGGCGCCCAGCTGGCCTTCGGCAACGCCTGGCGCGCGCTGATCTCGGCCGAGATGCTGGTCGGTTTCGGCAAGGGCCTGGGCCGCACGCTGGCCTATTCCGGCGAGACCGCCGACATGGTGGGCGTGATGGCCAACATCCTGACCATCGCCATCCTTGCCGCGCTGATCGACCAGGTGATCCTGGAAAACCTGAAGCATCGCCTGTTGCGCTACCAATACGTCTGATTACGCCATGATGCCGCGCCTGTTACTGCTGCCGCTGGCCTGCCTGTTCGCCGCCGTCGCGCAGGCGGGCGTGCTCGACGCCGCCCAGCAGGGCGGCGCCCTGCGCGTGGGACTGGACTACGTCCCCCCGCCGTACAAGGGCGGCATGAAATTCCGCACGCCGGAAAGTCCCGACACCGTGCTGGCCGATGACCTCGCGGCCCAGTTCAAGCTCAAGGCCGACTACCAGGGCAACGCCCCCGGCGGCGCCTTGCAGGCGCTGAAGAGTGCCCGTCCGGACCTGGCCATCACGCTGGCGGCGGAAGGCGATGCCCCTGCCGGCGCCGTGATCATCCCGACCGGCTACAGCGCCGGCGGCATGGCCATCATGCGCACCGACACCACCATTCGCAAATGGGAAGACCTGAAGGGCCGCACCGTGTGCGTCTCGCAAGGTTCGCCCTACGTCGGCACCCTGGCCGCGCGCTATGGCGCCATCGAGAAGCTGATGCGCGCGCCGGCCGATTCGCTGCTGGCGGTACGCGTCGGCGAATGCGACGCCGGCGTGCACGACGACGCCATGATGAAGGAGCTGCTCAAGCTGCCGGAATGGAAGAAGTTCTCGGCCCAGCTGGCGCCGACCGGTCGCCGCAACCTGGTGCTCCAGGTGCGCGGCGCGGATGCCGCCGACCTGGCCGCGATCAGGCAGGCTGCGGCGCGCTGGAACGAGGCCTATTGGGCCGGCGTGAAGAAGAAGTGGGTCAACAGCGTCGCCTTTGAGGTTTATCTCGACCAGAACGTGCCCGACTGTCACTGATCCTCGCAGCGGCTTTGCCTTTTTGCCATGTTCATTGCCTGGCCGACATGTTTTGGGGGCGCCAGGGTTGCAGGGCAAATAACATCGCGCGCGCAATCTGAGGTTTTTTTGTCGTCTAGTGGATTTCCTGAGTGGCGCAGCGCGGCAATAGGCGTAACATGGCGACCTGAAGCATTGCACAGTACCTGGACATAAACCGAACACCAGCAACAGGGAGCCCACCATGCCCATCGATCTTGCCGCCGCCGTCAGCGCCGTCATCCCAAATCCCAACGGCAACACCACGTCCACCGGCAAGGCCACCGATCCGGACCAGGTTCGCCGCACCGACGAAGCGCGCATGGCGCAGCAGGCCGAACAGCGTCGCCTGGAAGAAATCCAGGCTGACGAGAAGCGCGCCGAAACCGCGCGCGAAGACCGCAACCGCCGCGAGCAGATCTCGCGCAACGCCACCGGCGAGATCATCGGCACCACGGTCAACTCGGTCGCCTGAGCATTCTCCGCTGAAGAATCGAAAAAGCCCGCACGGCATCGGCCGTGCGGGCTTTTGTTTTTGCGCGCCGCCGGCGCGCATCAGTCCGAGGCGTTGAGCGAACCGAGCAGCCAGGTTTCGGCCATGTCGATCTGGTTGATCAGCATCAGGAAGGTCTCGTCGTTGATGCGCTGCTCGGCGCGCAGGTAGTGCACCTCCAGGCGCTCGGCGCGGATCGCCTCCAGCCGCAGCTCGCGCTCGAACTGCTTGAAGCGGTTGGCGGCGCGCTGGGTTTCCTCGGAATCGCTCTCGGCGTTCATGCGCATGCGGTAGGTCGCCAGCAGGCTGCCGCTGACTTCGGTCAGGAGCGCCAGGTCGGTCTCGTCGAGGCTGGCGCCGATGCGCTCCTGGGCGCCCTCGATGCTGCGCACCGCGGCTTCCGAGAGCCGCATGCGCGCGCTCATTTCTTCCGCGCGGCGACGCTTGACCTCGGCGTCCAGCTGCAGGTCCTTGAGCATCCACGGCAGCAGGAAGCTGCCGAACAGCAGCGAGCACACGATCACGCCGGTGGCCAGGAAGATCAGCAGGTCGCGCGCCGGGAAGGGCGTGTGTTCCTTCAGCAGCAGCGGGATCGACATCACGCCGGCCAGCGTGATCGCGCCGCGCACGCCCGAGAGCGCGGTGATGCTGATCAGGCGCAGGTCGAACTTGCGGTTGCGCCCGCTCTGGCCGCGCAGGGCCGAGGCGAAGCGGCGCATGCGCAGGTTGATCCAGACCCAGAAGAAGCGCAGCACGATCAGCGCCGCCGTGATGGCCAGGATGTAGACGAACAGGTGCCACACCGGCACGTTGCCGGCCATCTTCGCATCGACGTGCGCCAGGCTGACGATGCCCGGCAGCTGCAGGCCCAGCAGCAGGAACGACATGCCGTTGAAGACGAACTCCATCATGGTCATGATGCTGCGGCCCTGCATGCGGGTGGCGGCCGATTCGCCGCCGGCGGTTTCGATGTAGGGCATCAGCATGCCGGCGGCGACCGCTGCCAGGATGCCCGACAGATCGAAATGCTCGGCGAAGATGTAGGCAGTGAAGGGGATCAGTATCAGCAGCACCACCTGGATGCCGGGCTCGTCGCCGGCCCATTCGATGATCTTGCGGCGGATCAGCCCGAAGCCCCAGGCCACGATCAGGCCCACCGCGATGCCGCCCACCGAGATCAGCACGAAGGACAGGCTGGCGTCCACCAGCGAGAAGCTGCCGGTGATCACCGCGGCCAGGGCGAACTTGAAGGCCACCAGGCCGGAGGCGTCGTTCATCAGCGCCTCGCCCTCCAGCACGTGCTGCATCGAGGCCGGCAGGCGGCCCTTGCCGATGATGGAGGACACCGCCACCGCGTCGGTGGGGGAGAGCACCGCGGCCAGCGCGAAGGCGGAAGGCAGCGAGATCACCGGGATCATCCAGTGGATGAAGTAGCCGACCCCGACCACGGTGAACAGCACCAGCCCCAGCGCCAGCGCCAGGATGGGACGTGCCAGGCGGAAGAACTCGCGCTTGGGCATGCGCCAGCCGTCGGTAAACAGCAGCGGCGGGATGAACAGCAGCAGGAACAGCTCGGGATCGAAGCTGATCTTCAGGCCGAACAGCGGCAGCGCCAGCACCGCGCCCAGCGCGATCTGGAACAGCGGCAGCGGCAGCTTGAAGGGCATCAGGCGCGCCACGACGCCGGAGACGGCAACGGCGAGCAGCAGGATGAGGACGGTGAAAACGATTTCCATTGTTGCGGGTTCTGGTCTTTCTTGGCGTTCTTGTCGGCGTGCGGCGAAAGTGGGCCGGTTGTGACCGGCGCCATCGGCTGAAGTTGCAAGTATAGAAGACGCGGGCCGCCAGCAGATATTGCAGCGGCGGAATAAAATGGCCGATCAGGTTTTCGCCCATCCGCCCGCGCGCGGCAGCGCATCTCATCCTCCCCCCTTCAATTCGTCCGCGCGGGCCAACAACCAGGAGCATTCCATGCAGCAACGCAAGCTTGGCAAATCCGACATCGCCGTGGCGCCGCTGGCCTTCGGCGGCAACGTCTTCGGCTGGAGCATCGACGAGAAGACTTCCTTTTCCATCCTCGACAAGTTCGTCGAGTCCGGCCTGAACCTGATCGATACGGCCGACGTCTACTCGCGCTGGGTGCCGGGCAACCGGGGCGGCGAATCCGAGACCATCATCGGCAAGTGGCTGGCCCAGGGCGGCCGGCGCGACCGCGTGGTGATCGCCACCAAGGTCGGCAAGGACATGGGCGAGGGCCGCGTGGGCCTGAAGAAGGACTACATCCTGCGCGCCGTGGAGGATTCGCTGCGTCGCCTGCAGACCGACCATATCGACCTCTACCAGTCGCACGACGACGACAAGTCCACGCCCTTCGAAGAGACGCTGGAGGCCTACGGCACGCTGGTGAAGCAGGGCAAGGTGCGCATCATCGGCGCCTCCAACTACGACGTGAAGCGCCTGGCCGAGGCGCGCGAGGCCGGCGAGAAGCTGGGCCTGCCGCTGTACCAGACGCTGCAGCCGGAGTACAGCCTGATCGAGCGCGCCGCGTTCGAGCGCGAGCTGGAGCCGTACTGCCTCGAGCACGGCGTGGGCGTGATCGGTTTCTATTCGCTGGCCAGCGGCTTCCTGAGCGGCAAGTACCGCTCCGAGGCCGACCTCGGCAAGAGCGCCGCGCGCGGCGGCCGCGTCAAGGGCTACCTGAACGAACGCGGGCTGAAGATCCTCGCGGCGCTGGACGCCGTGTCGCAGCGACTGGAGAGCACCCAGGCGTCGGTCGCGCTGGCATGGCTGATCGCGCGTCCCAGCGTGACCGCGCCGATCGCCAGCGCGACCTCGCTGCAGCAGCTCGACGCGCTGGTGAAGGCGACTCAGTTGACGTTGTCGGCCGAGGATATTGCATTGCTGGACCAGGCCAGCGCTTACTGATATTCCTCAGTGCGCGACGAACGACGCTGGGCCCCTGCTTTCGCAGGGGCGACGCCGGTGGAAATGCGATCAGCCTGTCGTTCCTGCGAAAGCAGGAACCCAGTGTCGTTCAGTCTCCGAGCGCATCGCCGCGGCCATCACCCTGCCATAAAAAATGCCGGCATCGCGCCGGCATTTTTCATGGGGAAGGGTAAGCGCTTATCTGGCGGCGCGCGCCAGGTAGCGCGCGCGCCATGGTTTCAACACCAGCAGCGCCAGGCAGGCGGCCAGGATGTCGAGCGTGATGGCGGTGCCGAACACCGGATGCCAGCTGCCGGTCTTCTCGTGCATCATCGCCGCCAGCGGGCCGCCGAAGATGGAGCCGATGCCCTGCGAGATGTACAGCCAGCCGTAGTTGGCGGTGGCGTTGCGGGTGCCGAAGGTGTCGGTCAGGGTCGAGGGGAACAGCGAGAAGATCTCGCCCCAGCCGAAGAACACCACGCCCGAGAGCAGCACGAACAGCACCGCGTTGTCGCGCGTGGCCAGCCACAGCGCCATGGCCACGCCTTCCAGCGCGAAGGCCACGAACATGGTGTTCTCGCGGCCCCAGCGGTCCGAGACCCAGCCGAAGAAGGGACGCGTCAGGCCGTTGGTCAGGCGGTCGATGGTCAGCGCCAGCGGCAGCGCGGCCAGGCCGAACACCATCACGTTGGCCACGCCGAAGTCGCGCGCGAAGGTGGCCATCTGCGAGGTCACCATCAGGCCCGAGGTGGACATCATGGTCATCATCACGAACATCAGCCAGAACAGCGGCGTGCGCAGCATCTGGCGCGGCGCCAGGTCGTGCGCGCTGGCGGCGATGGCCGGCGCCGGCATGGCGGCGGTTTGCCCGGCGTCGGGCGAGCGCAGCGCCTGGGCGGCGATTACGCCGACCACGGCGAACAGCAGGCCGAATTGCCAGAACGTGGTCTCCAGGCCGGAGGCGGCCAGCGAGCTGGCGATCGGGAAGGTGGTGAGGATCGCGCCCATGCCGTAGCCGGCCGCCACCATGCCCACGGCAAAGCCGCGGCGGTCCGGGAACCAGCGCACCATCTGGCCCACCACGCCGACATACACGATGCCGGTGCCCAGGCCGCCGACCAGGCCGTAGGCCAGGTAGAACATGCCGATGCTGGAGACCTGCGAGGCCAGGATCCACGACAGGCCGGACATGAAGGTGCCGATGGCGATCAGGCGGCGCGCGCCGAAGCGCTCGATCAGGCTGCCCTGGAACGGCGAGAAGAAGGTCTGCAGCACGATCAGCATCGAGAAGGTGATTTGCAATTCGGACAGCGGCACGCCCAGCTTGGCGGTCAGCGGCTTGGTGAACAGCGTCCAGACATACTGCGGGCTGGAGATCGCCATCATGCAGACGAGTCCGATGAACAGCTGGAACCAGCGGTTGCGCAGCAGGCCGTGCGCGCTGGCCGGGGCGGTTTGGGTGAGGGTGCTCATGAGGCGTTTCTCCTGGTTCGGGATCCGGATGGCAGGGCTTGGGCGATGGCGCCGGGCCGGTCGCATGAATTTATGCATACATAAATCCTGTGCAAGCAAAAGCAGGTTTCATGCCATTGGAGAAAAGCCGGCCGGACGGACAAGCGATGGCAGCCCGGCGAGGGCGAAGACGCGAGGGGCAGAGGGGCCGGGGCGGATGCGTCCCGGGCCGGAGATGTCAGCCGAAGCGTTTGCGGCGCGCCGACATGGCCGCTTGGGCAGGCGCGGCTTGCGCCGCGGTGGTGCGCACCTGTTCCAGGCGCTCGATGGTGAGGCGTTCGACCACCGCGTGGCTGTCCTCGATGTGGCGGGCGATCAGCCCGGCGGCCTGCCCGGCGTCGGAGCGGGCGATGGCGTCGAGGATGGCGGCGTGCTCGTCATAGGTGTCGGCGATGCAGTCGCCGTAGGCGAAGTCGAGCCGGCGCATGATGCGCAGCTGATCGGTGAGCTGCCGGTATACCGCATCGGTTTCGGGATTGCCGGCGGCCGTCACCAGCGCGCAATGGAAGCGCTCGTCGAGCGCCGCCACCGCCAGTCCGTCGTCCAGGCGCTTGCCGGGCTTGACCTGCCAGGCCGCGCCCAGCTCCCTGACCAGCGCGCGGCGCGCGGCGGCGCTCACGCGCGGCGAGCACAGCTTGCCCACCGCGTGCAGCTCGATCATCTCGCGCAGCTCGTACAGCGACGCGAAGCGCGCCAGGTCGATCGGCACCACCTCCCAGCCGTTGCGGAAATGGCCGCGCACCAGTCCTTCGCTCTGCAGCCGCATCAGCGCCTCGCGCACCGGCGTGCGCGAGACCTGCAGCCGCTCGGCCACGTCGTTCTCGGCGAAGCGGTCGCCGGGCAGCAGGCGGAAGGCATAGATGTCGTCGCGCAGGCTGGCGTAGACGGTATCGGTCAGCTTGCCGGCGGGGCGGATGTCGACGGCGGGAGGCATGGCGCTTGGCTTCATGGATGGCATGGATGCGCCGCGCGCAGGATCGCTCGCGGCGCCGTCCATGGTAGCGCATGCGCCGGCGGGATGAACAGCGCCCGCCGGCGCACGCTCTCCCGCACTGCAGCAGGGATTCCCGCCGCTTGACACTTCCCTGCCGGGTACCTATCCTCCACAGCCATTGGTCTTACCTTTCCCGGCGCGGCCGGCGGCCAGCAAGACATTGCCTGCATGGCAATGATTCATCCGACCCTTAGGCACTCATCCCGACAGCATGTCTTTTGATCCCATCGTCCAGAAGTCCATTTCCGAGCAAGTCGCCCAGCGCTTGCTGACCATGATCCGCAGCGGCCTTCTCAAGCCGGATCAGCAGCTGCCCCCCGAGCGCGAGCTGGCGGCCATGCTGGGCGTGGGTCGGCCGGCGGTGCGCGAGGCCATCCGCGGCCTGGCGCTGCTGGGCCTGCTGCGCATCCGCCAGGGCGAGGGCACCTTCGTCAGCTCGCTGGAGACGCGCGAGCTGCTGGAACCGCTGGAGATGATCATCGACCTGAACGCCGGCACGCTGGAGGCGCTGTTCGACGCGCGCCTGATCATCGAGACCGGCGTGGCCGCGCTGGCCGCCACCCACATCGCCGATGCCGAGCTCAACCGGCTGGTGGCCAACGTGGAAGACGAGGCGCGCCTGTTGTCCGACCCGGCCGCCTTCGCCGCGGCCGACGTCGAGTTCCACGAGGCCATCATCGAGGCCTGCGACAATCCGTTCCTGCAAAGCATCGCCGGCAGCCTGTACATGCTGGGC
Source organism: Herbaspirillum sp. WKF16 (assembly GCF_028993615.1). Lineage (NCBI taxonomy): Bacteria > Pseudomonadati > Pseudomonadota > Betaproteobacteria > Burkholderiales > Oxalobacteraceae > Herbaspirillum > Herbaspirillum sp. WKF16. The sequence goes on from NZ_CP118632.1 coordinate 1,472,713, forward strand.
AAGAAGAGCCGCACCATCACCTCGCGCATCCCGGCCACGCTGGAGCGCAGCCTGCAAGATCACCGCGAGATCCTGGACGCGCTCAAGGCGCGCGATCCGCAGAAGGCCTCCGACGCCATGCGCAACCACCTGCTGCACGTGCGCGACGCTTATCGCGGCGCGGCCGGCAGCAAGGACGAGTCGGTGCACGACTGAGCAATCCCGAAGCGCCGCCGTTGCCGCCGGACCTGCGCCGGCGGCTTTCCACAACGGCGGCGCGGCAGCACCTTCGCCGCGCCCCGCGCCGGCGACGCCCGATACAGGCAAGCAGAACAAGCGATACCGGCAGGGCCCAGGGCGCCCATTCCACAAGCCGGAGCATGAACGATCAACCCCCCGTTTGCGTTTCATATTCACAGGAGAACAGCATGCTAGACCTGGCTGGAAAAGTCGTCTTCATCAGCGGTGCGAGCACCGGCATCGGCGCGGCCGCCGCGCGCGCCTTCGGCGCCCGCGGCGCGCACGTCGTGGTCCACTACAACAGTTCGGCCAAGGAGGCCGAGCTGGTCGCCGCCGACGTGCGCGAGACCGGCAGCAAAGCCATCACCATCGGCGCCGACGTGCGCGACAGCAATGCCATCAACAAGGCGGTGGCCAGCGCGGTCGAGCAGCTCGGCCGCATCGACGTGCTGATCAACAACGCCGGCAGCCTGGTCAAGCGCGAGCCGCTGGAGAAGGTCACCGACGAACTGTTCGACGACATCATCGCCATCAATTCGCGTTCGGTGGTGGCCTTCACGCGCGCCGTGATCCCCATCATGCGCAAGCAGGGCGGCGGCAACATCATCAACGTCACCTCGGTGGCGGCGCGCCACGGCGGCGGCCCCGGCGCGCTGATCTACGCGGCCTCCAAGGGCTTCGTGAGCACCATCACGCGCGGCATGGCCAAGGAGCTGGTGGTCGACAAGATCCGCGTCAACGCGGTGGCGCCGGGCGTGATCGTGACCCCCTTCCACGACCGCTTCTCCACTGCCGAGCAGATGGAAGGCTTCCGCAAATCCATCCCGATGGGCCGCGTCGGCGAGCCCGACGAATGCAGCGGCGCCTTCCTCTACCTGGCCTCGGATCAGATGTCGGGCTACGTGACGGGACAGATCATCGAGGTCAACGGCGGGCAGTACATGCCGTGACCCGGATCGCCGCAGGAAGAAAGCCGCCCCCGGGCGGCTTTTTTTTCGCATGTGGCATGTCCTTTGCTCACCATGCCGGCATGATGCCGTTTATTCCAGACGTCCGCGCCGGCGCCGGCAGCGATTCCGATCCGCTGCGGGACAAGCTCACCCTGCTGCTGGACTCCACCGGCGAAGGCATCTACGGCATCGACCTCGACGGCCGCTGCACCTTCATCAACCGCGCCGGCGCCGACATGCTTGGCTATCGCGTGGAGCAGGTGCTGGGCAAGAACATGCATGAGCTTGCCCATCACAGCCATGAGCATGGCGATCACTATCCGGAGGAGGAATGCCCGATCCTGAAGGCCTTCCGCAAGGGCGAGTCGTGCCGGGTCGACCAGGAAGTGTTCTGGCGCGCCGACGGCAGTTTCTTCCCGGTGGAATACTCGTCGCACCAGATCGTCGACGGCGGCCAGGTGCGCGGGGCGGTGATCACCTTCAGCGATATTTCCAAGCGGCGCCAGGCCGAGGAACAGTTGCAGCGCGCCAAGGCAGAGCTGGAGCTGCGCGTGGCCGAGCGCACGCGCGAGCTGTCGGCGGCGCTGAAGCAGGTGCGCGAGCTGTCGGCGCACGCGCACTCGGTGCGCGAGGACGAGCGCACCCGCATCGCGCGCGAGATCCACGACGAGCTGGGCAGCCTGCTGGTGGCGCTGAAGCTGGACGTGAACTGGATGGTCAAGCGCGTCGACGACCGCGAGCCGGTGGCGCGCAAGTGCGCCGCGATGAACCGGATGATCGAGACGGCAGTGGACAACGTGGGGCGCATCATCACCGACCTGCGCCCCAGCATCCTCGACCACCAGGGCCTGATCGCGGCGCTGGAGTGGCAGGTGCAGGAGTTCTCCGAGGCTACCGAATTGCCCTGCGAGGTGGAGTTCGACATCGCGCCGGCGGCCTTCGTGCCGGACGGCGCCAAGGCCACGGCGGCCTTCCGCATCTTCCAGGAAATGCTCTCCAACGTGGCGCGCCATGCGCAGGCCAGCGCGGTGCGCATCGCGGTGCGCCTGACGCCCGCGGAGCTGGTGATGGAGGTGGAAGACAACGGCGTGGGCGCGGCGCGCGGCGCGCTGGAGGCAACCACTTCCTACGGCGTGATGGGCATGCGCGAGCGCGCGCTGCACTTCGGTGGCGCATTGAGCATCGCTGGTGCGCGCCCTGCGCCATTTGCACCAGATGATGGCGCGCCGGGCACGCTGGTATGCCTGCGCCTGCCGTTGATCCACCGCAACTGATGCCACACGGACAAGAAAGCGGACCCCGATGATGAACGCGAGCACCGACACCATCCGCATCCTGCTGTGCGACGACCACCGCATCGTGCGCGAGGGCCTGAAGCAGATCCTGGCCGACACGCCCGACATCGAGGTCGCCGCCGAGTGCGCCAGCGGCCCCGAGGTGATGCACAAGGCGCGCGTCGAGGCCATCGACCTGGTGCTGCTGGACATCGCCATCCCGCAGCAGGACGGCCTGGACGTGCTGCGCCAGATCAAGCAGGAGATGCCGCGGCTGCCGGTGCTGATGCTCTCCACCTATCCCGAGAAGCAGTACGCCGCGCGTTGCCACAAGCTGGGCGCGGCCGGCTATCTGAACAAGAGCGCCGACACCGAGCAACTGGTGGCGGCCATCCGCAAGGCAGCCGGCGGCGGCGTCTATGTCAGCCCGCAGATGGCCGAGACGCTGGCCTCCGAACTGAGCGCGCGCTCCTCCTCGCATGAGCGCGCCCCGCACGAGAGCCTGTCGCACCGCGAGCACCAGGTGTTCCAGCTGATCGCCGCCGGACGCAGCGTCAAGGAAATCGCCGACCAGCTGGGGCTGAGCCCCAATACGGTGAGCACCTACCGCGCGCGCATCCTGGAGAAGACCGGGGCCTCCAACGACGTGGGCATCGCGATGTATGCGGTGCGGCATCAGTTGATGCCGGTGTAGTCGCCATTGCTCCGTCATCCCGGCTTGCGACAGGATGGCAGCCTCTTCGCACCGGCGTGATGAGCCGGCCTTGCTCCTTGCGTGTAGTGGTTCCACTACAAGGCGTCGTCGCAGGATGACGCTATTTCCCCCGCTGGCAAATCCCTTGCACATGGTGGACGGTATCGCAGCACGCCGCCTCACACTCACCAAACGGGGGAATCATGCCGAAAGCACCAGAACACAATATCTTCCACACCTACGACGCCGAGCGCGCCGGCGCCGGCTGCTCCTGCGGCCGCCACGGCAGCCAGCGCCAGCACGACGACGAGCAGGAGGCGCTGCGTGCGCGGGACGTCGGGGCGCTGACCGAGGACGTGGTCGAAGAGTCGGTCATGCGCGCGCTCTTCCCGCGCATGGCAGAGCGCCGCGACTTCCTGCGCGCGGTCGGCAAGAACACTGCGCGCGCGGCGATCGCCAGCGTGCTGCCGCTGGGCGCATTGCAGGCCATGGCGCAGGAGAAGAACGGCGCGCTGGAGAAGAAGGATTTGAAGATCGGCTTCATCGCCATCACCTGCGCGGCGCCGCTGATCATGGCCGACCCGCTGGGCTTCTACCGCAAGCAGGGCCTGAACGTCTCGCTCAACAAGACCGCCGGCTGGGCGCTGATCCGCGACAAGATGATCAACAAGGAGCACGACGCCTCGCACTTCCTCTCGCCGATGCCGCTGGCCATGTCCATGGGCGTGGGCAGCAACGTGGCGCCGATGCGCATCGCCACCATCCAGAACATCAATGGCCAGGCCATCACGCTGCACGTCAAGCACAAGGACAAGCGCGACCCTAAGCAGTGGAAGGGCTTCAAGTTCGCCGTGCCCTTCGAGTACTCGATGCACAACTTCCTGCTGCGCTACTACCTGGCCGAGCACGGCCTGGATCCGGACCGCGACGTGCAGATCCGCGTCACGCCTCCGCCCGAGATGGTGGCCAACCTGCGCGCGGGCAACATCGACGGCTTCCTCGGCCCCGATCCGTTCAACCAGCGCGCGGTGTATGACGAGGTCGGCTTCATCCACATCCTCTCCAAGGAGATCTGGGACGGCCACCCGTGCTGCGCCTTCGGTACCTCCGAGGAATTCGTCAGGCAGAATCCCAATACCTTCGCCGCGCTGTTCCGCTCGGTGCTGACCGCCGCCGCCATGGCGCGCGACCCGGCCAACCGTTCGCTGGTGGCCAAGGTGATCTCGCCGGCGGCCTACCTCAACCAGCCCGAGACGGTGGTGGAGCAGGTGCTGACCGGCCGCTTCGCCGACGGCCTGGGCAACGTCAAGAACGTGCCGGGGCGCGCCGACTTCGATCCGGTGCCGTGGGATTCGATGGCGGTGTGGATCCTGACCCAGATGAAGCGCTGGGGCTATATCAAGGGCGATGTCGACTACAAGGCCATCGCCGAAAAAGTGCTGCTGCTGACCGACGCCAAGAGATACATGAAGGAGCTCGGCCAGCCGGTGCCCGAAGGCGCCTATCGCAAGCACACCATCATGGGCCGGGAGTTCGACCCGGCCAAGGCGGAGGCCTACGCCGGCAGCTTCGCCATCAAGAGGAGCGCCTGATGGACGCCGGCAAGACCGGCTGGCGCGCCGCGCTGATCTCGCTGTTGCTGCTGGGTTGCCTGCTGATGGTGTGGCACATTGCCACGCTGCCCAAGGAGAGCGCGGCCGGCGCGGCGCAGGACGAGTACGCCAAGCTGATGGGCAAGGGCGGCGGGGCGGCCAAGAGCGACGGCTTCCCCGGCCTGGCGCAGATGGGCCAGACCATCCGCAAGGAACTGGCCGATCCCTTCTACGACAACGGCCCCAACGACAAGGGCATCGGCATCCAGCTCGGCCATTCGCTGGGGCGGGTCGGCCTGGGCTTCGCCATCGCCGCGCTGGTGGCGATCCCGGCGGGCTTCCTGCTGGGGATGTCGCCGCTGATGCAGCGCGCCCTGAACCCGTTCATCCAGATCCTGAAGCCGATCTCGCCGCTGGCGTGGATGCCGTTGGCCTTGTACACCATCAAGGATTCCTCGGTGTCGGGCGTGTTCGTGATCTTCATCTGCTCGGTCTGGCCGATGCTGATGAACACCGCCTTCGGCGTGGCCTCGGTGCGGCGCGACTGGCTCAACGTCGCCAGGACGCTGGAGGTGGCGCCGCTGCGCCGCGCCTTCCTGGTGATCCTGCCGGCGGCGGCGCCGACCATCCTGACCGGCATGCGCATTTCCATGGGCATCGCCTGGCTGGTGATCGTGGCCGCCGAGATGCTGGTGGGCGGCACCGGCATCGGTTACTTCGTCTGGAACGAGTGGAACAACCTGTCGCTGACCAGCGTGATCTTCGCGATCCTGGTCATCGGCGCCACCGGCATGCTGCTGGACCTGGCGTTCGCGCGCCTGCAGAAGCTGGTCACCTACGTGGAATGAAGGGCGGACGGACATGGAAAAGGAAAAGAACTTCCTCAGCATCGAGGGTCTGTCGAAACGCTATGCGGCCGAGGGGCCGCCGGTGTTCGAGCAGGTCTCCTTCGGCATCGAGCGCGGCGAATTCGTCTGCGTGATCGGCCATTCGGGCTGCGGCAAGACCACTATCCTGAACGTGCTGGCAGGGCTGGAAGCGGCCAGCGGCGGGGTGGTGATCATGGACGGGCGCGAGATCAAGGGGCCGAGCCTGGACCGCGGCGTGGTGTTCCAGAGCCATGCGCTGATGCCGTGGTTCACGGTGCTGGGCAACGTCGTGTTCGCGGTGCGTTCGCGCTGGTCGGACTGGTCGCGCGCGCAGGCCGAGGAACACGCGCGCCGCTTCATCGCGATGGTGGGACTGGCCGGCGCGGAGCACAAGAAGCCGTCCGAACTGTCGGGCGGCATGAAGCAGCGCGTGGGCATCGCCCGGGCGTTCTCCATCGAACCCAAGATGCTGCTCATGGACGAGCCCTTCGGCGCGCTCGACGCCTTGACGCGCGGCGTGGTGCAGGACGAGCTGCTCAAGATCTGCGCCGCCACGCGCCAGACCGTGTTCATGATCACGCACGACGTGGACGAGGCGATCCTGCTGGCCGACAAGATCTTCCTCATGTCCAACGGGCCGCGCGCTCGCATCGCCGAGGTGGTGGTCAACACCATGCCCAAGACGCGCACGCGCGAATCGATGCACCACGATCCCCAGTTCTACCGCATCCGCAACCACCTGGTCGATTTCCTGGTGCACCGCTCCAGGCAGATCCAGGCGGCGCTCGCCGGGGGCGGGCCGGCGCCGGCGACCCTGGTGGTCGCGCCGGGACTGGACGCGGCGCCGGACGACGCCCGCGCCGTGGCAGGTTTTTCCCAGGCGGCAGCCTGAGCTTCATCCACATCCCCTCATTTCATCCACAAGGAGAGCACCATGGACCGCAACCAAGTCACCCAGAAAATCGTCACCGCCAAGGTCAGGAACAAGCTGACCTGGGCCCAGATCGCCGAGCGCATCGGCCAGAGCAAGGAGTGGACGACCGCCGCCATGCTGGGCCAGATGACGCTGACCGCGAAGCAGGCGGCGGCCACCCAGGAACTGTTCGGTCTCACCGACGAGGAGACCCTGTGGCTGCAGATCGTCCCCTACAAGGGTTCGCTGCCGACGGCGGTGCCGACCGATCCGCTGATCTACCGCTGGTACGAGATCGTCAGCGTCTACGGCAGCACCATCAAGGAGCTGATCCACGAGGAGTTCGGCGACGGCATCATGAGCGCCATCGATTTCAAGATGGACATCCAGCGCCAGGCCGATCCCAACGGCGACCGGGTCAACGTGATGCTGTCGGGCAAGTTCCTGCCCTACAAGACGTATTGATCGTCGCCCGGCCCCAAGTCTGCGCAATTGCGCAGGCTTGGGCAGCAGGCTTGCGGATCCGGGCCGGATTTTCACCCGGCTCGCAATTTCGCCGGCACACGCTCTAAAATAGGGCGCATGCTCAAAGACAAAAAACTCTCCGCCTACAAGCCTTCGGCCACGCGCATCAAGGCGCGCTTCGTCGCCATCTCCTGGCGCGACCTGGCCGTCAGCTTCGGTCCCTTCATCCTGCTGATCCTGGTGGGCGCGTGGCTGGTGATCTGGCTGATCCGGCCGGCGCCGCCGTCGTCCATCACGATTGCCGCCGGCCCCAAGGACAGCAACTTCTGGCGCGTGGCCGAGCGCTACCGCGACATCCTGGCGCGCGACGGCATCAAGCTCAGCCTGGTGGAAACCGGCGGCTCGCTGGATAATCTCAAGCGCCTGGCCGATCCGGCCCAGGACGTCGATGTGGGCTTCGTGCAGGGCGGCCTGGCCGGCGCGGTGGAAGCCGATGCCCTCTCGCCGCTGGTGTCGCTGGGCAGCATCTCGTACGTGCCGGTGTCGGTCTACTACCGCAGCCCGCCGCCGCGCGAGGACGGCCGCGCGGCGCCGCCATTGCGCCAGCTCTCCGAGCTGTCCGGCAAGCGCATCGCCATCGGCGGCGACGGCAGCGGCTCCAGCGTGCTGGCGGCGACGCTGCTCAAGGCCAACGGCGTGGAGCAGGGCGGCGGCACCGAGCTGCTCAACATCGGCGGCGACGAGGCGGCCCAGGCGCTGACCTCGGGCAAGATCGACGCCGCCTTCCTGATGGGCGACTCGGTCTCGCTGGCGACCATGGGCAAGCTGCTGCGCGCGCCCGGCATCCGGCTGATGGATTTCTCGCAGGCCGACGCTTACGTGCGGCGCTACCGCTACCTGAACATCCTCAAGATGCCCATGGGCGTGTTCGACCTGGCGCGCAACCTGCCGGCGCGCGACACCCAGCTGATCGCGCCGACGGCCGAGCTGGTGGCGCGCGAAGATTTGCACCCGGCGCTCTCCGACCTGCTGATCGAGGCCGCGCACGAAGTGCACGGCAAGGCCAACGTGATGCAGAAGGCCGGCGAGTTCCCGGCGCCGCTGGAGCATGAGTACCGCGTCAGCGACGACGCCGCGCGCTACTACAAGTCGGGCAAGACCTTCTTCTACCGCACGCTGCCGTTCTGGCTGGCCAGCCTGGTGGATCGGGCGGTGGTGATCCTGCTGCCGGTGATCCTGCTGCTCATTCCCGGCATCCGCCTGGTGCCGATGCTGTACGGCTGGCGCATCCGCTCGCGCATCTACCGGATGTACGGCGAGCTGATCGCGCTGGAGCGCGGCATCTCGCGCGAGACGCCCGAGGAGCAGGCCGAGATCCTCAAGCGGCTCGATGAGATCGAAGCCGCCGTCAACCGCATGAAGATGCCGCTGGCCTTCGCCGACCAGTTCTACGTGCTGCGCGAGCACATCGGCTTCGTGCGGACCCGCCTGGAGCACCAGGCCATGGCGTGAACGGGGCATTCGGCCGGCGGCCGCGGGATTGTTGTATAGTGAGCCGTCGCGGCAAAACCACTGTATGAAAAATACTGTGTATTTGTACAGTGATTGTGCTACAGTGAAGCCTCTTACAGACAAGAAGAGGAATCACTGCCATGAGCCACTTTGATCTTGCTTCCGACGCCCGCTTCGGCGTCGCTTCGTCCAGCCCGTCCTCGCTGACCATCCGCCTGGGCCGCCGCGAAATCTTCATCTGCCGCGACTCCTACGTGCGTCGCTACCGCGTCAATCCCCTGATCGAATGCAGCGCCGGCATCCAGCCCGGCCATGTTGAAATCCTGCTGTTCCGCCGCTGGTTGCTGGTGCTGTCCAAGGCCCGCGCCTGATGCGCCGCGCGCTCGACTGGCTGGTGGTGGACGAGGGCGGCCGCACCGCCGGCGTCGTGCCTTTCGGCAGCGGCGGGATGGGGCAGGGGGCATCCACCCCGCTGGGCGACCAGCGCAGCCTCTCGGACATGTGCGTCAAGGTGATGGATGTGCTGCGCGGACGCGCTGCGCAGGACGCGGGCGAATCGTCGACTTCAGCGAGCGATAGCGTCGTGCGCTGAACGTTCGGCCGGGAAGGTCACCAGATGCGTGACGTCCAGCCGTATGCCGATCCGTTCGCCGATCGCATGGTCGTGATGCGAGGGAACCAGCGACAGCAGCTGCTGGCCGTTTTCCAGTTCCAGCGTGTAGAGGAACTCCGCGCCGCGGAAGGACTTGCGCAAGACCTTCGCCTTGAAGGGTGACGCGTCGTCATGCATGACGTCGTCGGCGCGCAGCAGCACTTCGACGATGCCGGGGCTGCCGCCTGAGCCGGTGCTTGCGGTCGCAATTGTTGTTTCCGGGATTGTTTCCAGGGCCGCCGGCGTTGTGCCGGCGGCCTTTGTTTTTTGCGCCGGCTGTCCATCCGCGCCGGGCATCCCGGGATGGCGCGAGTCGACGCCGATTCCGCTTTCGGCTTCGGCTTCGTCTTCAATTCCACCACCGGTTCTACTTCCGCTTCCCGATCGCAGCCGCCCGGCTGCAGTCTCCACTTCAATCTCACCCGCCGTCCCCGTATCCAGCAGGCGGCCCTGCAGCAGCACGCCATGGCCGACGAAGTCCGCCGTGAAGCGCGTGGCGGGGCGGTGGTAGAGGGCGTAGGGCGTATCCCACTGTTCCAGCCGGCCTTGCCGCATCACGCCGACGACGTCGCCGACGGCGAAGGCTTCCATCTGGTCGTGGGTCACCATCAGGGCGGTGGCGCCGCTGCGCTTGAGGATGTCGCGCACGTCGTGCGCCAGGCGCTCGCGCAGCTCCACATCGAGGCTGGAGAAGGGCTCGTCCAGCAGCAGCAGGCCGGGCCGCGGCGCCAGCGCGCGCGCCAGGGCGATGCGCTGCTGCTGGCCGCCGGAGAGCTGGTGCGGGAACTTGCCGCGCACCTCGGGCAGGCCGACCAGCGCCAGCATGTCGTCGACGATGCGCGCCCGCTCGGCGCGCGCCACGCCGCGCAGGCCGAAGCCGACATTGGCGGCCACGTCCAGGTGCGGGAACAGCGCAAAGTCCTGGAACACCATGCCGATGCGGCGCGCTTCGGCCGCCACCCGGACGCCGTCGCCTTCCAGCAGGCGACCATCCAGCAGGATGCGGCCGGACTGCGCCGCCTCCAGCCCGGCGACCGCGCGCAAGAGGCTGGTCTTGCCGCTGCCCGAGGGGCCCAGCAGCACACCCAGTTCGCCCGCCTGCAGCCGGAGCGACACGGCGTCGACCGCCGGCGCCGGGCTGCGGGGATAGCGGATGCTGACCTGTTGGACTTCCAGATACATGGGGCGCTCACTCAAATGGTTACAATTCGCATTGCTCCGAGTGTAGCGCATGCGCCTGCACCGTCCCGTTTCCACCGTCGTCGCCGTCACCGGCCTTTACCGCCCATGCACATCATCGGTTTGCTCGCAGTCCTGATCGCCTTGCCCATCCTCGGCATCCTCGGCGCCTGGTCCGGCCTGGACGCCGCCGGCATCGACAACCTGCGCCTGCAGATGCAGACCGTGCTGCCGGCCTACCTCGCCACCTCGGGCTGGCTGGCGCTGATGGTGACGCTGGGGGTGGTGCTGGTGGGCGGCGCAGCGGCGGTGACGATCAGCCTCTTCGAGTTCCGCGGCAAGCGCTTCCTGTCATGGGCGCTGCTGCTGCCGATGGCGATGCCGGCCTATGTGTCGGCCTATGCCTATACCGATTTCCTGCAATACGCGGGCGTCGTGCAGAGCAGCCTGCGGGCCTGGTTCCCGGGCGCGCGCTTCGACGTGCGCGGCCTGCCCGGCGCCATCTTCATGTTCGTCTTCACGCTCTATCCATACGCCTACCTGCTGGCGCGCAATGCGCTCTCCGAGCGTGGCGCGCACCTGATGGAAGCGGCGCGCATGCTGGGCACGCCGCCGGCCGAACGCATCCGGCGCGTGGCGCTGCCGCTGGCGCGCCCGGCGCTGATGGCCGGCGCCGCGCTGGCCCTGATGGAGACCCTGGCCGACTATGGCGTCTCGGCCTACTTCGGCTTGACCACTTTCACCACCGGCATCTATAAGGCCTGGGTAGTGCTGGACGACCGCATCGCCGCGGCCCAGTACGCCTCGGCCCTGCTGTTGTTCGTGGCAGCGCTGCTGTGGCTGGAGCGGCGCGAGCAGCAGCGCATGCGCTTTGCCAGTACCCGCGGCGCGCGCGTCGGCGACGGCGCCGAGGCGCGCCTGCCTGCGCTTTCCGGCGGCCGGGCGGCATGCGCTTGGCTGGTGTGCGGGCTGCCGGTGCTGCTGGGTTTTGCGCTGCCGGTGCTGATCCTGCTGCGGCTCTGGTGGGGCGAGCTGGGACGCGCCGCGTCCACCGGTTTGGACGATGTCCCGGCGGCGCTGTTCGATATCGGCCGCTATGCCGGTTGGGTGTGGAACAGTTTCCGCTTCGGCGGCATGGCGGCGCTGGCGGCCATCGCGCTGGCGTTGTCGCTGTGTTTCGCCCAGCGCGCCGGCGGCTTGTCGCGCGTGGCCGGTTGGCTGCTGCGCGTGGCCGCGCGGCTGGCGGGGATGGGCTATGCGATTCCTGGTTCGGTGATCGCCATCGGCATCCTGCTGCCGCTGGCCTGGCTGCAGGCGCTGTGGCCGGCGTCCGGCCTGGGCGTGCTGCTGACGGCCAGCTCGATCGGCGTGGTCTATGCGTATCTGGTACGCTTCACGGCGGTCGCGGTGCAGTCGGTGGAGTCCGGCTACACCCGCATCCCGGCCAGCCTGGACGAGGCGGCGCGCACCCTGGGCAGTTCGCGCGGCGCCATTGCCTGGCGGCTGCACGCGCCGTTGTTGTGGCGTTCGCTGGCGGTGGCGGCGCTGATGGTATTCGTTGACGTGGTGAAAGAATTGCCGGCGACCTTGCTGCTGCGCCCCTTCGATACCGACACCCTGGCCGTGATCGCCCACAACCTGGCGCGCGACGAGCGTCTGGGCGAAGCGGCCCTGCCGGCGCTGTCGATCGTGGCGGTGGGGCTGCTGCCGGTGCTGCTGGTGATGCGGGCGCTGGACGGCCCGTCGCGCCGCAGGGCCTTGCAATCGGGCATACCGCCCGCATAACGGCTGGACAATGCGCGGGCGATCCCGCGCGAACCGAGCATGGAGAACAGGAAATGAGCCAATACGATTACGACCTTTACACCATCGGCGGCGGTTCCGGCGGCGTGCGCGCGGCGCGCTTCGCCGGCCAGGCCGGCGCACGCGTGGGCCTGGCCGAGAAGGGCGACCTGGGCGGCACCTGCGTCAACGTAGGCTGCATTCCCAAGAAGCTGATGTCCTACAGCGCGCACTTCCACAGCGACTTCGCCGATGCCGCCGGCTACGGCTGGACGCTGGACGGCCAGCAGCGCTTCGACTGGACCACGCTGATCGCCAACAAGGATCGCGAGATCGCCCATCTGAACGATATCTACAAGCGCCTGCTGGACGGCGCCAACGTCGATCTGCATCGCGGCTTCGCCACCGTGGAGGATGCGCATACCGTCAACGTCGACGGCAAGCGCTTCACCGCCGGGCACATCCTGGTAGCCACCGGCGGTCACCCGGACAAGCCGGCGATTCCCGGCGCCGGGTTCGGCATCACCTCCGACGACTTCTTCCACCTGAAGGCGCTGCCCAAGCGCGCGGTGGTGCTGGGCGGCGGTTATATCGCGGTGGAGCTGGCTTCCATCCTCAACGGCCTGGGCAGCCAGGTGACCCTGGTCTATCGCCGCGAGCGCCTGCTGCGCACGATGGACGCCGACCTCGGCGTGTTCCTGGCCGACGAGATGGCCAAGAAGGGCATCCGGCTGGTGTTCGACGCCAACATCGAGGCGATCTCGGCGCAGGACGGCGGCGAGCAAACCGCCAAGGACGTGCGCCTGACCAACGGCGAGACCCTGCAGGCCGAGTGCGTGCTGTTCGCCACCGGCCGCACCCCGAATACAGGCAAGCTGGGGCTGGAGCAGGCCGGCGTGACGCTGGAGAAGAACGGCGCGATCAAGGTCAACGACGATTTCGAAAGCAGCGTGCCCTCCATCCTCGCGGTGGGCGACGTCATCGACCGCGTGGCGCTGACGCCGGTCGCGCTGGCCGAGGCCATGGTGGTGGTGGCGCGCCTGTTCGGCCGCGGCGAGCGCAAGATCTCCTACCAGAACATCCCGACGGCGGTATTCAGCCATCCCAACATCGGCACGGTCGGCCTCACCGAGGAAGAGGCGCGCAAGCAGGTCGGCGAGGTGAAGATCTTCAAGACCGATTTCAAGCCGCTCAAGAACACGCTCTCGCGCAATACCGAACGTACCTTCATGAAGCTGGTGGTGGATGCGGGCAGCGACCGCGTGCTGGGTGTGCACATGGTCGGCGGCGATGCCGGCGAAGTGATCCAGGGCTTTGCCGTGGCATTGCAATGCGGCGCCACCAAGGCGCAGTTCGACATGACCATCGGCATCCATCCGACCTCGGCCGAGGAGTTCGTGACCATGCGCACGCCGGTGGCCTGAAGCGATTGCCGCGCAATACGAAAAACGGGGATGACAGATGTCGTCCCCGTTTTTTTTCATCCCCGCCGGCGCATCATCGCCACAGCGCATAGCCGATGCGCAATTGCGGATGCTCCTTCTGGTTGTAGGTCAGCAGGCTCTCGCCATAGCCATAGAAATAGCTGGCCACCAGGTAGCCGGCGGTGCCCGGCAGCAGGCGCGAGAGCGGGTAGGAGACCTGGGTGTCGGCGCTGCCGTGGCTGCCGCCGCTGCCACGGCGCAGCGTGGTCGCGAGCTCCCAGCCATCGGGTTTGCCGTAGGCCAGCTTCAGGTCCATGTGGCCGCGGTAGCTGCCGATGTCGCGGTTGTCGCGCGTGGGGCCGAGGTAGGCGTAGAGCTTGGGCGAGACCGTCAGGTGGTAGTCGTTGAGGTTGCCGACGTTGAGCGTGGGCTGGACGAAATAGGTGTTCACGCTGCGCGAGTCGGCGCCATCCTTGCCGTTGGATTCATGCTCCAGGCCGGTGGCGATGCCGATGCGGCTGAACACGCCGTTGCGCAATCCCAGGTCGGGCAGGTAGTAGAACAGGCTGGGACGATAGCTGGTGTCGCGGAACGGCGCCGATGGCGCCGACAGGTCCCACAGCGAGAATTGCGTGTAGCCGAAGTAGAGATTGTTCAACAGGCTCCGGGAACGCGGATCGTCCGGCATGAAGAGGCGGAACTTGAAGCTGAGCTGGAACTTGGCGTTGGTGTTGTTGCCGCTGTCGCCGACCTGGAAATACATGGGCTCATGGAAGGACAGCCGCGTGCTGTTGGCCAGGATGTCTTCCGCCGCCGGCGCGCTGGCGGCGGCCGGGGCGTTGGCGCCGGGCGTGACCACCGAGGCCGAGGGCGCGATCGGCGCAGTCTTGCTGGCGGAGTCCGCCAGCGGCGCGTTGAGCAGGTCGGGCGATGCGGCCAGCGGCGGCAGGCCGGCGTCCGGGCGGACCACCGCCACCAGCACCGGCGAGGCGTCGATGCCGATGGGCTCGATGCGCACCATGCCGCGCAGGCGTTCGGGCAGCATCGCGCGGTAATGCACCTTGCGGAATTCGCCCCGTTTCAAGCTGACGCTGTCGGCGGCGCCGTCGCGCTGCAGCGCGATCTGCACCGGCGGGATCATGTCGGCCGAGGCGGCGACCGTCAGGGTCGGCGGCAGGCGGTAAGTGCCTTCGTCCTGCTCATCCTCGCTCACCAGAAGGGTGAGTTCAAGCGGCTTGCTGGCGTCGATGCGCTTGGCCGGCTGCAGCACCGAGATGCCGGCCTGGGCGGCGCCGGGCAATAGCAGGCAGAGCGATGCCGCGCGCAGCGCGCCGGCCAAAGGGAACCGCGCGCCGGGCGCATGCGGTTTGCGTGGAGTACTGAAGCGGCGCATATTGTCCTTGTTGAAGTTGTATGAATGGTGGCCGTTGAATCAGAAGGCGCGTCGGCGAATGGATCCGCCATTGTTGATTCTTGTAAAGATCGGGCCTGATGCAGAGATCAAATGTCGCCGATAAAGTTGCCGGACTCGCGTCCGCACGACGCCCGCGGGCTTGTCGAAATGTCAATCTGACAACGGGTATTCCCTGATTGTGGCAGAATGAGGCCCCCACTAAGCTTGCTTCAGCAGTGGCTGGGAATGATTTGATCTGGGGCGGTTTTCCCGTCGGGAAGGGAGAATCCAGGGGCGAGCGGGCGAGGGACCCGCACCCGGCATATCCCGACAACCGACGTTCTGATACGTACTACCAATTGCCATGTTAAGCGCTACTTACGACCACTTGCTGGTGGTCGTCTCACTCCTGGTCGCAATCCTCGCCTCCTACACGGCGCTGGATATGGCCGAGCGCATCAATACCACCAGCGGCCAGCAGGCCGGCGCGGCCCGCATGTGGCTGGCCGGCGGCGCCGTCGCCATGGGCATCGGCATCTGGTCGATGCACTTCATCGGCATGCTGGCTTTCCGCCTGCCCATCATGCTGGGCTACGATCCCTGGATCACCGTGCTGTCGCTGGTGATCGCCATCGCCGTGTCCGGCTACGCCCTGTGGACCGTGACCCGCACCGACCTGCCGCTGCGCCGCCTGGGCAAGAGCGCCCTGCTCATGGGCATCGGCATCGCCGGCATGCACTATACCGGCATGGCCGCCATGCGCATGAATCCCGGCATCGAGTATGACCCGCTGCTGTTCACGGCATCGGTGGCCATCGCCATCGCCGCCTCCGCCGCAGCGCTGTGGATCGCCTTCCATCTGCGCAAGAACACCCCTTACGTGCGGGCCGCGCGCGCCGGCGCCTCGGTGGTGATGGGCGCGGCCATCGTCGGCATGCACTACACCGGCATGGCGGCCGCCAACTTCCGTTCCGATGCGATCTGCACGGCCGCGCGCGAGGGCGTCAGCCCCGGCTGGCTGGCGATCCTGATCGTGGTGGTGACGCTGGCGGTGCTGACCATCGCGCTGCTGACCTCGGTGCTGGATGCGCGGCTGGAATCGCGCACCGCCAAGCTGGCGCGTTCGCTGGCCGAAGCCAATGAAGAACTGACGCAGATGGTGCTGCACGACCAGCTCACCAAGCTGCCCAACCGCACGCTGCTGGAAGATCGCCTGACCCAGGCCATCAACAAGGCGGCCCGCAGCAACGGCCATTTCGCGCTGATGTTCATGGACCTGGACGGCTTCAAGGCCATCAACGATTCGCTGGGCCACCACATCGGCGACCGCCTGCTGGTCGAGGTGGCGGATCGCCTGATCTGCTCCATGCGCGCGCACGACACGGTGGCGCGCCTGGGCGGCGACGAGTTCGTGATCCTGGTGGAACTGGCCCGGCCCGACGACGCCATGCCGGTCGCCGAGAAGCTGGTGGAGGTGGTGGGCCAGCCCTTCACCGTCGAAAAGCACGAACTGCGCGTCTCGGCCAGCGTCGGCATCGCCATCTACCCGGACGACGGCAGCACCCGCCACGACCTGGTGATCAACGCCGACGCCGCGATGTACCACACCAAGCGCAGCGGCCGCAACGGCTACAACTTCTTCGAGCCGTCCATGAACGCCAACGCGCACAACCAGCTTCAATGGCTGCAGGACCTGCGCGTGGCGCTGGAGCGCAAGCAGTTCAGGCTGGTCTACCAGCCCAAGTTCCGTTCGCCCGACGGCCCGGTGATCGGCGCCGAGGCGCTGCTGCGCTGGCAGCATCCGGTGCATGGCGTGGTCGGCCCGGATGAATTCATCGGACTGGCCGAGCGCTCCGGCCTGATCATCCCGATCGGCGCCTGGGTGCTGGACGAAGCCTGTCGCCAGATGCGCGAGTGGATGGCGCTGGGCTACAGCAACTGGAAGATCGCGGTGAATTTGTCGGCATTGCAGTTCGCCGATCCCAACCTGCTGGAGCTGGTGCGCGGCACGCTGGAGAAGCATCAGTTGCCGCCGCGTTGCCTGACGCTGGAAGTGACCGAGTCGACCGCCATGCACGACACCGCGGCCAGCATGCAGACGCTGGAGAAGATCGCCGAGCTGGGCGTGGATATCTCGATCGACGATTTCGGCACCGGCTATTCCAGCCTGCTGTACCTCAAGCGGCTGCCGGCCAACGAACTCAAGATCGACCGCGGTTTCGTGCGCGACCTCTCGGCCGGCACCGAGGACGCGGCTATCGTCTCGGCCATCGTGGCGCTGGGCCGCACGCTCAATCTGCGCATCGTGGCAGAGGGGGTGGAGACGCAACTGCAGCAGGACTTCCTCACCTCGGTGGGCTGCGATGCATTGCAAGGCTATCTGATGGGCCGCCCGATGGCGCCCGAACAGTTCCTGCAGGCAATCCGCCCCTTGCAGGAAGCCATGGGGCAGGCCTGATTTCGGCGTGACGCCGGCCTGGAATCGAATGATTTTCCTAACGCCCGGGAATTGCCGGGCGTTTTTCTTTGCGCCGTCCGGAAGTCCGCCCGGGGCGCGCCGCAGCGCCGCGATTCCCATCCGATAAATTGGCCGTTGCCGCACCGGTTATTCCGGCGATGGGTTTGTCCGGGCCGCCTTCAAGATGCACTGACCAGCTGGCTGCCCGGGGAGGGTGGCGTACCCGCCGCGCGCGGGGGGAGCAAAATCAGAAATGCCGGCGTCGACCGGCGGAGGACGGAGTACACCATGAGCATCATCGGCAACATGAAAATCGGCAAGCGCCTGGCGCTGGGCTTCGCCGTCATCCTGGGCTTGTCGGTCCTGATCACTGGCATCGGGATGTGGCGCCTGCAGACGCTGGCCCAGGGCACCCAGCAGATGATGGACAAGCCCATCGCCAAGGAACGCTACATCTCCGACTGGTACCGCAACACCTACGCTGGCATCCGCCGCGCCACCGCGGTGGCCAAGAGCACCGATCCCTCGCTGTCGGCCTTCTTCAAGCCCGAGACCGACGAAGCCACGCGCGTGTCGACGGTGCTGCAGAAGAACGTCGAGGCGCTGGTCGAGAGCGAGGAAGAAAAGCAGCTGCTCACCAAGATCACCGGCACGCTGCGCAAGCAATACCTTGCCACCCGCGACGTCATCTACAAGGAAAAGGCCAAGGACAATCCCGACCAGGAATTCATCAAGAACGCGCTGGAAAAAGACTACCTGCCGGCCGCCAGGGCCTACCAGGAAGGCGTGGAACAGCTGATGAACCTGCAGCGCAAGACGCTGGACGAACTGGCCGTGACCAATGAGCGCATCGCCAACCAGAGCGCGGTCATGCTGGGCGTGCTGGAAGTGCTGGTGCTGGCCTTCGGCGTCGTCTGCGCCTGGTTCCTGACGGTGGGCATCACCCGCCCGCTCAATACCGCGGTGATGGTGTCGCGCCAGGTGGCGCAGGGCGACCTGACCGCCGAGATCACGGTCAAGAGCAAGGACGAGGCGGGCCAGCTGCTGCAGGCATTGCATGACATGAACTCCAGCCTGCGCAACATCGTCAGCAACGTGCGGGTGGGCACCGAGACCATCAACACCGCATCCTCGGAAATCGCCAACGGCAACCTCGACCTGTCCGGCCGCACCGAGCAGCAGGCCGGCGCGCTGGAAGAGACCGCCTCGGCGATGGAGCAGCTCACCTCCACCGTCAAGCAGAACGCCGACAACGCGCGCCAGGCCAACCAACTGGCCGCCTCCGCCTCGGAAGTGGCGGAGCAGGGCGGCACGGTGGTCAGCCAGGTGGTGCAGACCATGGCCTCGATCAACGATTCCTCGCGCAAGATCGTCGACATCATCAGCGTGATCGACGGCATCGCCTTCCAGACCAACATCCTGGCGCTCAATGCAGCGGTGGAAGCCGCGCGCGCCGGCGAGCAGGGCCGCGGCTTCGCGGTGGTCGCCTCGGAAGTGCGTTCGCTGGCGCAACGCTCGGCGGCCGCCGCCAAGGAGATCAAGGGCCTGATCGATGATTCGGTGGAGAAGGTCGGCGCCGGCAGCCAGCTGGTGGCGCAAGCCGGCAACACCATGGACGAGGTGGTGGCCAGCGTGCGCCGCGTGACCGACGTGATGTCGGAGATCACCGCAGCCAGCCATGAGCAGAGCACCGGTATCGAGGAAGTCAATCGCGCCATCGCGCAGATGGACGAGAACACGCAGCAGAACGCGGCGCTGGTCGAGCAGGCCGCGGCCGCGGCGCAATCGCTGCAGGAGCAGGCCGGCAAGTTGTCGCAACTGGTCTCGGTATTCAACCTGCGCGGCGAGGCCCTGCCGGGCATGGCGCAGCAGCCCGCGCGGATCATCGACGTTTCGCCGGAGCGCGCGCGCCTGCCGTGAGGGCGGCGCAATGAGATGCATGACCCGCTTTGAATCGCGAGCGGGCGCAAGGAACTCCTGAGGGGGAGGTTTGGGGCGGGCGGCCTGGTTGGCGTCCGCCCTTTTTGTCGCCTGCGCGCGCCGCTCAGGAAGGCGCTGCGCACTCCAGCCGATATTGCTCGTCGGCGCGGCGCGCCTTGCGGCGCGCGTTCTCCAGCGTCTTGTCCTGGATCAGCAAGGGTTGCGCCTGCGCGGCTTGCAGATCCTGCCCGGCCCAGCGGCGATGCAACTCCAGCCGGAGGCATTTCTTCCCTTGAGCGGCGTCCGCTTTCTCCTTTTTCTCCCTATTCTCTTTTCGGCGCGCGCCTGCGGATGTCGGATCGCTTTTGCCGGCGCGGGCGGGCGATCCCTGCCGGAATGCCGGGATCGTCGGCAGCGATTGCAGGGGAGGCGCCTGGCGCTGCGCATCGTCGCAAGGCTGGTCGGCATAGACGACGGCGTCGTCGCCGCTGCATTTGTAGATGGCGGCGAAGCACGGCGAGCTCGCCAGCAGGAGGGGGAGCGCGCAAAGGCGCAGGCAGTGACGAAGGATCATGGGGCTCGCGGCAAGGGGAAGAAGGGCGCGTCCCGACGAACGCGCGACCAGGCTCCCTGCCGCTGCAGATGAGATCGGGCCGCTCTGTCGGCGGCCTGGTGGGCTCAGATGACCTTGCCCGGATTCATCAGATTGTGCGGATCCAGCGCCTGTTTGATGGCGCGCATGAGGCCAAGTTCTACCGGCGACTTGTAGCGCGTGATTTCTTCGCGCTTGAGGGCGCCCAGGCCGTGTTCGGCCGAGATCGAGCCGCCGAAGCGATCCACGCTGTCGTACACCACCTGGTTGATGGCGTGCTGCCGGCCGAGGAATTCGGCGTCGGCCACGCCTTCCGGCGGCGAGACGTTGTAGTGCAGGTTGCCGTCGCCCAGGTGGCCGAAGGTGACCATGCGGCAGGACGGCGCGGCCTGCTGCACCAGGCGGTCGGTGACTTCGATGAATTCGGCGATGCGGGAGATCGGCACCGAGATGTCGTGCTTGATGTTCTTGCCCTCATGCGCCTGCGCCATCGAAATGTTCTCGCGCAGTTGCCAGAGCGATTTCGATTGCGCGATGGAGGACGCGATCACGGCGTCGTCGATGATGCCGTGTTCCAGCGCGTCGCCGATCACGTCCTCGAAGATGGTGCGGGCGTGCGCTTCCGATTCGCTGTCCGACAGCTCCAGCAGCACGTATTGCGCATGGCGCGCGGCGAAGGGCAGGCGCTGGTCGGCGAAGTGCTTGCACACCAGCTGCAGGCAGAAATCCGACATCAGCTCAAAGCCCGTCAGGGCCGGGCCGCAGCGCGCCTGCGCGCGGTTCAGCAGTTGCAGCGCCTGCGCCGGCGAGTCCAGCGCGGCCAGCGCGGTGACCTGGGCGCGCGGCTGCGGGAAGAGCTTGAGCACCGCGCCGGTGATCACGCCCAGCGTGCCTTCGGCGCCGATGAATAGGTCGCGCAGGTCGTAGCCGGTGTTGTCCTTGCGCAGGCCCTTGAGGCTGCTCATCACCTCGCCCTGCGCGGTCACCACCTCCAGCCCCAGGCACAGCTCGCGCGTATTGCCATAGCGCAGCACGCCGGTGCCGCCGGCATTGGTGGATAGGTTGCCGCCGATGGTGCAGCTGCCCTCGGCCGCCAGCGACAGCGGGAACAGCCGGTCCGCCGCCGCCGCAGCCTGCTGGATGTGCTGCAGGATGCAGCCGGCGTCCACCGTCATGGTGTTGTTGACCGGATCGACGGCGCGGATGCGGTTCATCCGGCGCAGCGACAGCACCGCCGCATTGCCCTGCTGGTCGGGCACGCTGCCCAACACCAGTCCTGTATTGCCGCCTTGCGGCACCAGCGGCACGCGGTATTGCGCGCACAGCTTGACGATGGTCGCCGTCTCGCCGGTGTCGGCCGGACGCAGCACGGCGACGGCGCGGCCGGTGTAGCGCCCGCGTTGGTCGGTCAGGTAGCCGGCGGTGTCGCCCGCTTCGGTCAGGACATGCGCCGCGCCGATGGCCGTGCGGCAGGCTTGCAGGAATTCATTCATGGCTGTGCGATGACGGGTTCCGCGCGCCGGACGGCGCGCGGAGGAGGAGCGGAGGGGGCGGGGATTTACTGCGACGCCTTCTGGATCGCCTGGCGGGCGATTTCCTTGGCGGCCTTCTTGAACGGGTGCAGGTACAGCAGCGCGCACATGAAGTAGATGCCGGACAGCGCCACTTCGCCCCAGCCCAGCAGCACCGAGGTATGCGAGGCGTCGCTGGTGGCGCGTACCAGGCCTTCGGCCAGGTAGACCAGGATCAGCATCGACGACCATTGCATGGTGTAGACATCGCGCTTGAGCACGCCGCGCAGCGGCAGCAGCAGCGGCACCACCTTGAGCACCATCCACGAGCCGCCCGGCCGCAGCGGCGCCAGCGCCAGTTCCCAGGCCAGGCATAACAGGATCAGGAAAATCAGGCTGGCGGTGGCTCCTGCGTGGAAATAGCGTGCGCGGCTGCTGCTCATGATGGTCTCCGTAATTGTTTTGCGGTCTCTGCCAGCCTTTTTCCCAGCGCAATGGCCAGGGCGCGCGAGTCGTCCGACAGCGGCTGGTTGCCGTTGACGCCCGCCCAGTGGCTGGCCCCGTAAGGGGTGCCGCCACTGCTGGTATTCATCAGTTCCGGATGCGTGTAGGGCAAGCCCAGCAGCAGCATGCCGTGGTGCAGCAGGGGAATCATCATCGACAGCAGGGTGGACTCCTGGCCGCCGTGCATGCTGCCGGTCGAGGTGAAGACGCAGGCCGGCTTGCCTGCCAGCGTGCCGGAGAGCCACTGCGGCGCGGTGCCGTCCCAGAAATATTTCATCGCCGCGGCCATGTTGCCGAAGCGCGTCGGCGAACCCAGCGCCAGGCCGTGGCAGTCTTCCAGGTCGGACGCTTCCACATAGGGCGCGCCGCTGGCCGGCACATCCGGTTCGACCGCTTCGGCCACCGTCGACACCGCCGGCACCGTGCGCAGGCGCGCGTCGCAGCCGGGCACGCTTTCCACGCCCTGGGCGATCAGCTCGGCCAGCTTGCGGGTGGCGCCGTGGCGCGAGTAATACAGCACCAGCACGGTGACGTTGGCGGAGGAGGCGGGGGAGGTGGCGGCGGTGTTCATGAAGTCATTATATTTCCGTTTTTTTCCCTTGCCTCATTCGGGAATCGTTCGGACCGGCGCTTTTTTGTTGAAAAATGCAGCCGATCAAATGAAGAAAATCCATCGAAGCGCGCGGTTTTTTAGGATTTGCCGTCTGCTTGGGCGATAATCGCCACAGTTCCCGATGCCGCCGGGTGCGCCGCCGCCACCTTCGGCCGGCAGGCGCCGCGGCCGTCGGCATGACCCGTCGAGGGGCGGGCCGGCAGGAACCATGCAAGCGCGGGAACGGTCTTCCCGCGTTGTTTTTCGTTTGTCGCACACACCAATGGCTCCTTTGCGTTTTTCCTTTTCCCATATGCGAGGCCTGACACGTCAGCAGTTGCGCGATCTGTTCCGCTTCGCCGCGCGCCGGCTGGGCGAGGATCGCCTGCCGCAGGTGGCGGGCAGCCTGACCTTCACCACCATCCTGTCGCTGGTGCCGATGCTGACCATCGCGCTGGCGCTGTTTACCGCCTTCCCGCTGTTCTCGACCTTCCGCGCCTCGCTGGAGGCCTACTTCGTCGAGAACCTGATGCCCAAGGGCGTGGCCAACACCATCGTCGGCTACCTCAACCAGTTCGCCTCGAAATCGGCGCGGCTGTCGGCGGTGGGCGCGGTGGCGCTGATCCTGACCTCGGTGCTGACCATGTCCACCATCGAGAGCGTGTTCAACCAGATCTGGCGCGTCAAGAAGTCGCGCCCGCTGCTGCAGCGGGTCTTGGTGTACTGGGCCATCATCACGCTGGGGCCGCTCCTGATCGGGGTGTCGATCAGCGTGACCTCCTACCTTTCGACGGCCACCGGCGGCGCCGTCAAGAGCTTGCCGTGGCTGGGCACGACCTTCTACGCGCTGGTGTCGCTGACGCTTTCGACGCTGGCCTACACGCTGCTCTACAGCACCGTGCCCAACCAGACCGTGGACTGGCGCGACGCGCTGGCCGGCGGCGTGGTGGCCGGCATCTGCGTGGAAATCTCCAAGCGCCTGTTCGCGGTCTACATCCTCCAGTTCCCGACCTATACGGTGGTCTACGGGGCGGTGGCGGTGCTGCCGATCTTCCTGGTGTGGGTCTACATGATGTGGATGATCACGCTCATGGGGGCGCTGCTGACGGCGGCGCTGCCGGTGGTGCGCTACGAGCGCTGGTGGCACGTCTCGTCGCCGGGGGCGGAGTTCATCGACGCGGTCAAGCTGCTCAAGTTCCTGCATGCCGCGCGCGTGGGTGTGGATTCGGCAGTGGTCGCCATGGATGAGGTGCGCCGCGCCACCCACCTGGGCCTGGGCGAGCTGCAGCACCTGCTGGGCCAGATGGCCGAGGCCGGATGGGTGGCCTCGGTCAAGCCGGAGACCTCGCGCAAGGCGGCCTGGAACCGTCGCATCACCGACGACATGGATCGCTGGACGCTGGTGGCCAACCCCGCCGCGCTGAAGCTGGCGCAGGTCTACAAGCTGTTCGTGTTCGATCCGGCCGTGCTGCAGCAGGCCGAGGAGGACGGCGCGCTGGCCACCCGGGTCGGTTCGGCCATCGACGCCGTGCTCGAACAATCGCTGGAAGATTATTGCCTGGCGCATGAGGCAGTGCAGCAAAGCTTGGCCGCCACCGTCGCGGCCACGCCGTATGCCGCCGTGCCGCTGGAGGAGCGGCGCCGCATGTGGGAACGCTGAGCGCCGGGCGGCGCTTCAGAAGGAAATCTGGCCGGTCAGCATCTGCCAGTACATCACCCAGTCGCCCATGAAGGAATAGAACGGATGGCGGAAGGTCGCCGGCCGGTTCTTCTCGACCACGAAATGGCCGATCCAGGCGAAGCCGTAGCCGCACAGCACGGCCGCCGCCAGCCACCACCACTGATGGGTGATCAGCACCAGCATCAGGCACAGCAGCGCCAGCGTCGAGCCGAGGAAATGCAGCTGGCGGTTGGTTCGATGCGAGTGTTCGCTCAGGTATGACGGATAGAAATCGCTGAATCCGGCGTATTCACGGTCGGGCAGTGCAGTGGACACGCTCATCTCCCAGAATGCTGATGTTTTCAGCTTAGTCAGCGCGAGCGCGATATTCAAATGCCGGCGGCAAGCCGGCGAAATAGTTTCGTCCCGGCGCGATTGGCGGTTGCCCAAATCGCGCGCTTGACCGTACCATGTGGCCATGCGGCGCCGGATGTGCAGGCGCGTCGCATGTTGCCTGCATGAATTGGATTTTTCAGGCACCATCGCCTACATTCAAAACAGCACAATATTTAGGACGACATCATGAAAGTCTCTGAAATCCTGAAGGTCAAAGGCAACATCCTCTTCACCGTCACGCCGGAAACCCCGATTCAGGAGGCCGTCACCGCCATGGCCGAGAAAGACATCGGCTCGCTGGTGGTCATGGAATACGGCGACCTGGTCGGCATGCTGACCTTCCGCGAAGTGCTGCTGACGCTGCACAAGAACGGCGGCGCCCTGGGCGGCTCGACCGTGCGCAAGCACATGAACGATGCGCCGATCACCGTCACCCCCGATACCGACTTGAACGAAGTGCGCCGCATCATGCTGGAAAAGCACGCGCGCTATGTGCCGGTGATGGAGGCGCGCACCGTGCTGGGCGTGATGTCCTTCTATGACGTCGCCAAGGCGGTGCTGGATGCGCAGGGCTTCGAGAACAAGATGCTCAAGGCCTACATTCGCGACTGGCCGGCCGAGGAAGAGGAGCGCGAGAACAACAGCTGAGCCGCGCGGGCGCTCGCGCCGGGGCCGGCCGGCGGCGCCGGCAGCGGCCGGCGCATCGCGGTTCCCGCCGACGCCCGAACCGTTCCCCCGGGAGCGGTTTTTTATTGCCTGGGCCGACCTTCATCGATCTTCAGGCCAGTTCTCGTCGTTTCGCCATTGCAGAATCCACCGATCCACGCCACGATCCGTCCATGCAAAAGAACAACCAGTTCACCCTGTTCGCCCAACGGCGCTTCGCCCCTTTCTTCTGGACCCAATTCCTCGGCGCGCTCAACGACAACGTCTTCAAGACCGCGTTGATGACCATCCTGACCTACGACGCCCTGTCGTGGACGACGATGGATACCGGGTTGCTCAACAACCTCATCCCGGGTCTCTTCATCCTGCCGTTCTTCCTGTTCTCGGCCACCGCCGGCCAACTGGCGGACAAGCTGGAGAAGGGGCGGGTGGCGCGTTTCGTCAAGCTGCTGGAGATCGCCATCATGGCCGTCGCCGCCTATGGCTGGATGACGCACCACCTGTGGCTGCTGGTGGCGGCGGTGGTCGGCATGGGCATCCATTCGACCCTGTTCGGCCCGGTCAAGTACGCCTACCTGCCGCAACAGCTGCGGCGCGAGGAACTGGTCGGCGGCAACGGCCTGATCGAGATGGGCACCTTCGTGGGCATCCTGCTGGGCGAGATCCTGGGCGCGGTGCTGGTGGTGTACAAGCCCTGGGGGCTGCAGCTGGTGGCCGGCGTGACGCTGGGCTTTGCCGTGCTGGGCTGGCTGGCCAGCCTGGGCATCCCGGATTCGCCGGCGCCGGCCCCGGCGCTCAAGGTCAACTGGAATCCGTTGACCGAAACCGTGCGCAACCTGGGCTTCTCGCGGCGCAACCGTACGGTGTTCCTGTCGCTGCTGGGCAATTCCTGGTTCTGGTTCTACGGCGCCATCATGCTGGCGCAGTTCCCGCTCTACGCGAAGAACTACCTGCACGGCGACCATAGCGTGTTCGTGCTGCTGCTGGCGGTGTTCTCGGTGGGCATCGGCGCCGGTTCGCTGCTGTGCGAGCGGCTGTCCGGCCGCAAGGTGGAGATCGGCCTGGTGCCGTTCGGCGCGATCGGCCTGTCGGTATTCGGCTTGGAGCTGTACTTCGCCAGCCGCGCGTATGCGGCGCCGGCGGCGGTCCTCGACCTGGCCGGCTTCCTGGCGCATGGCGGCAGCTGGCGCATCCTGCTCGACTGCCTGGGCATCGGCGTGTTCGGCGGCTTCTACATCGTGCCGCTGTTCGCGCTGATCCAGACCCGCTGCGACCCGGCCCACATCTCGCGCACCATCGCCGGCATGAACATCATGAACGCGCTGTTCATGGTGGTGGCCGCGCTGGTGGCGATGGCGCTGCTCAAGGCCGGCTTCACGATTCCCGAGATCTTCCTGGTCACGGCGATCCTCAATGCGGTGGTGGCGGCCTACATCTTCTCGCTGGTGCCGGAATTCCTGATGCGCTTCCTGGCCTGGCTGCTGATTCACACCTTCTACCGCGTACGCGTGACCAACGGCGAAGCCATTCCCGTACACGGCGCCGGCGTGCTGGTGTGCAACCATGTCAGCTATGTCGACGCCATCGTCATCATGGCGGCCAGCCCGCGGCCGATCCGCTTCGTGATGGATCACCAGATCTTCAAGATCCCGGTGCTGTCCTGGGTGTTTCGCAACGCCCGCGCGATTCCCATCGCGCCGGTCAAGGAAAACCCCTGGCTGACCGAGAAGGCCTTCGTCGATATCGCCCAGGCGCTGCACGAGGGCGAGCTGGTGTGCATCTTCCCCGAAGGCAAGCTCACCCGCGACGGCGAGATGAATCCCTTCCGCGGCGGCGTACTGAAGATCATCGAGCGCACGCCGGTGCCGGTGCTGCCGATGGCGCTGCGCGGGCTGTGGGGCAGCCTGCTGTCGCGCGACCCGGGCAATCCGCTGGCGCGCCGCTTCAAGCGGGGCCTGTTCTCGCGACTGCAACTGGTGGTGGGTGAACCGATCCCGCCCGGGGAGGTGTCGCCGGAGCTGCTGCAGGAGAGGGTCGGCGCGCTGCGCGGCGAGTGGAAGTAGGGCGCTCGTCGCCGGCGCGCGGGACTGGTAAAATCGCTCTTTTACCCGTCCTTGCGCGAATCCCATCATGTCCGGCAATACCCTCGGTACTCTCTTCACGGTCACCACCTTCGGCGAATCCCACGGCCCGGCCATCGGCTGCGTGGTCGACGGCTGCCCGCCGGGGATGACGCTGTCGGAGGCCGACATCCAGCCGGAACTGGATCGCCGCCGCCCCGGCACCTCGCGCCACGTCACGCAGCGCCAGGAGCCCGACACCGTCGAGATCCTGTCCGGCGTGTATGAAGGCAAGACCACCGGCACCCCGATTGCGCTGCTGATCCGCAACCAGGACCAGCGCAGCAAGGACTACGGCAACATCCTCGACACCTTCCGTCCCGGCCATGCCGACTATACCTACTGGCACAAGTACGGCATCCGCGATCCGCGCGGCGGCGGCCGCTCGTCGGCGCGCCTGACGGCGCCGGTAGTGGGCGCGGCGGCCATCGCCAAGAAGTGGCTGTTCGAGAAGTACGGCACCACCTTCAAGGGCTGCATGAGCCAGCTGGGCGAGATCGCGATTCCGTTCCAGTCCTGGGAGCACGTGCCCAACAACCCCTTCTTCGCCGCCAACGCCGACATCATTCCCCGCCTGGAGGACTACATGGACGCCCTGCGCAAGGAAGGCGACTCCATCGGCGCGCGCATCGAGGTGGTGGCGCAGAACGTGCCGGTCGGCCTGGGCGAGCCGCTGTACGACAAGCTCGACGCCGAGATCGCCTTTGCGCTGATGGGCATCAACGCGGTCAAGGGCGTGGAGATCGGGGCCGGTTTCCGATCGGTGGCGCAGAAGGGCTCGGAGCACGGCGACGCGCTGACGCCTGCAGGCTTCGTCGGCAACAACGCCGGCGGCATCCTGGGCGGCATCTCGACCGGGCAGGACATCACCGCCTCCATCGCCATCAAGCCGACCTCCAGCATCCGCACGCCGCGCCCGTCGATCGACAAGGACGGCAACCCGATCTCGGTGGAAACCTTCGGCCGCCACGATCCCTGCGTGGGCATCCGCGCCACGCCGATCGCCGAGGCCATGCTGGCGCTGGTGCTGATGGACCACGCGCTGCGCCATCGCGCGCAATGCGGCGATGTCAAGGTCGATACGCCGCAGCTGCGCTGATCGATCCTTTTCGAGACAAGAGCCGGCCGTCGTCAAGCGATCGCCGGCTTTTGTTTTTCCTGAACCATTTCGTGCCGGCGGCGCTCCGAATTGCGCGGAAAATGCCGCCGGCGATGCGCGCGCAGGCGGTATCATCGCTGCCGGGAAATATCTTTCCGGCAGCTATCCATATCAACGATGCAATCCAAAGGAGGCGGACATGGCGCTGAACCCCATCATCAAGAACAGCATGCTGGCGCTGACCCTGGCCGGACTGGTCGCATGCGAGACCGTGCAGACCACCCAGGGCGGCGCCGTCGGCATCGACCGCAAGCAGAGCATGCTGGTGTCCTCGAAGGACATGGAAACCCAGGCCAGCAAGGAGTACCAGCAGGTGCTGGCCGAAGCCCGCGGCAAGGGTCTCCTGAACCGCAACGCGGCGCAGGCCCAACGGGTCAAGACCATCGCCAATCGCCTGATTCCGCAGACCGGCGTGTTCCGTCCCGATGCGCTGAAGTGGAGTTGGGAAGTCAACGTGCTGAACTCCGACGACACCAACGCCTGGTGCATGCCGGGCGGGAAGATCGCGGTCTATACCGGCCTGATCGACAAGCTGAAGATCACCGATGACGAACTGGCCGCGGTGATGGGCCACGAGATCGCCCACGCGCTGCGCGAGCATGCGCGCGAGCGCGCCTCGCAGCAGATGGTCGCCAACTCGGCCATCTCCATCGGCGCGGCGCTGCTGGGCCTGGGCGACGTCGGCCAGCAGGGCGCGCAGTACGCCTACATGGGCTTGATGGGCTTGCCCAATTCGCGCGCCAACGAGACCGAGGCCGACCGCATCGGCGTCGAGCTGGCCGCGCGCGGCGGCTACGACCCGAAGGCGGCGGTGACGCTGTGGCAGAAGATGGCCAGGCTGGGCGGGGAGGAGCCGATGAAGTTCATGTCCACCCACCCCTCCAGCGCCGACCGCATTGCCGACCTGACGGTGTACGCGCAACGGGTCGAGCCGCTCTACCAGCAGGCGCGCAAGACGCGCTGAGCGCGAAGCTTGCTTCCCTGGAACCCGGCCTGCAAATGCCGGGTTTTTTGTTTGCGCCGCTTCTTCTGCGCTTTTTCTGCTGCTTCGCAGCATTATTGGCTGTTGTTGCCGTGCGGCGGAAAACACGGCGGGAAGGTAAGACCTGTCGCTTTATGGCATAATCAAATGCTGTTTTCAACGATCAGCATCCCTTTCTGTTTCCGCAGGACCGCAACATGCTCAAGACGCTTTACGACAAACTCTGGGAGTCGCACGTCGTTCATACGGAAGATGACGGTACCGCCATCCTGTATATCGACCGCCATCTGCTCCACGAGGTGACCAGCCCGCAAGCCTTCGAAGGCTTAAAGCTAGCCGGACGTCAACCATGGCGTAATTCGGCCAACCTGATGGTGGCGGACCACAACGTCCCCACCACCGATCGCGCAAATGGCATCGCCGACCCGATCTCGCGCCTGCAGGTCGAGACCCTGGACGGCAACGCCAAGGAATACGACCTGACCTATTTCGGCATGAACGACAAGCGTCAGGGCATCGTCCACGTGATCGGCCCCGAGCAGGGCGCCACGCTGCCCGGCATGACGGTCGTCTGCGGCGACTCGCACACTTCCACGCACGGCGCCTTCGCCGCGCTGGCGCATGGCATCGGCACCTCCGAAGTGGAGCACGTGCTGGCCACGCAAACGCTGCTGGCGCGCAAGTCCAAGGCCATGCTGGTGCAGGTCGACGGCGCGCTGCCGGCCGGCGTCACCGCCAAGGACATCGTGCTGGCCGTGATCGGCAAGATCGGCACCGCCGGCGGCACCGGCTACGCCATCGAATTCGCCGGCTCGACCATGCGCTCGCTGTCCATGGAAGGCCGAATGACGGTGTGCAACATGGCCATCGAAGCGGGTGCGCGCGCCGGTATGGTGGCCTTCGACGACACCACGATGAACTACCTGAAGGGCCGCCCGTATTCGCCGGCAGGCCCGCACTGGGAGCGCGCGGTGTCGTACTGGCGCACGCTGCATTCCGATCCGGGCGCCAAGTTCGACATGGTCGTCACGCTCAACGCCGCCGACATCAAGCCGCAGGTCACCTGGGGCACCTCGCCCGAGATGGTGGTGTCGGTTGACGCCCGCGTGCCCGATCCCGACAAGGAAAAGGACCCGACCAAGCGCGACGGCATGGAAAAGGCCCTTGCCTACATGGCCCTGAAGCCCAATACCCCGATCGAGGACATCCGCATCGACAAGGTGTTCATCGGCTCCTGCACCAACTCGCGCATCGAAGACCTGCGCGAAGCGGCGGCGGTGGTGCGCGGCAAGTTCCGCGCCTCCAACGTCAAGCTGGCGATGGTGGTGCCGGGTTCCGGCCTGGTCAAGGAGCAAGCCGAACGCGAAGGCCTGGACCGGATATTCCGTGACGCCGGCTTCGAATGGCGCGAGCCGGGCTGCTCGATGTGCCTGGCCATGAACGCCGACCGCCTGGAACCGGGCGAGCGCTGCGCGTCGACCTCGAACCGCAATTTCGAGGGCCGTCAGGGCGCAGGCGGCCGTACCCACCTGGTGAGCCCGGCGATGGCCGCGGCCGCAGGCATCGCCGGCCACTTCGTCGACGTGCGCTCGCTGTAAGCTGCATTTTTTCGAGAGAGAATAAACATGAAAAAAATCTCCGCCCTGTTCCTGCTGCTCGCAGCCCTGGCCTCGCTG
This sequence comes from Herbaspirillum sp. WKF16, assembly GCF_028993615.1. NCBI lineage: Bacteria > Pseudomonadati > Pseudomonadota > Betaproteobacteria > Burkholderiales > Oxalobacteraceae > Herbaspirillum > Herbaspirillum sp. WKF16. The sequence goes on from NZ_CP118632.1 coordinate 1,503,867, forward strand.
GCCGGCTGCAATACCGTCAACGGCTTCGGCAAGGACGTGCAGCAGGCCGGTGAAAAGATGCAGGACGCCAGCAAGAAGTAATCTGGAAACCGCCGCGGCCGCCACGCCGCAGCGGCAGTTTTTGAACAGAAACAGGAAGGGCGCAGCGGCATTGCATGCCGGTCGCGCCGACTCAAGGCCATGAATAAATTTATCGTCCACGAAGGTCTGGTTGCACCGCTCGATCGCGCCAACGTCGATACCGATGCCATCATTCCGAAGCAGTTCCTGAAGTCGATCAAGCGCAGCGGCTTCGGCCCCAACCTGTTCGACGAGTGGCGCTACCTCGACCACGGCGAGCCGGGCATGGACAATTCCAAGCGCCCGCTGAACCCGGACTTCGTGCTCAACCAGCAGCGCTATCAGGGCGCCTCTATCCTGCTGGCGCGCAAGAATTTCGGCTGCGGCTCCTCGCGCGAGCACGCGCCGTGGGCGCTGGACCAGTACGGCTTCCGCGCGGTGATCGCGCCAAGCTTCGCCGACATCTTCTTCAACAACTGCTACAAGAACGGCCTGCTGCCGATCGCGCTGTCCGAACAGCAGGTCGACCGCCTGTTCAATGAAGTGAAGGCTTTCCCCGGCTATCGCCTGATCATCGACCTGGAAAAGCAGGTGGTCACCACCACCAGCGGCAGCGAAGCCTTCCCGTTCGACATCAGCGAATTCCGCAAGTACTGCCTGCTCAACGGCTTCGACGATATCGGCCTGACTCTACGCAAATCGGACACCATTCGTGCCTACGAAGAGAAACGCCTGTACGAACAGCCCTGGCTGAGCAACACGATCTGAGCGGATCGTCGGAAACACAGCAAAGGGCGGTCAGATGACCGCCCTTGTCATTCATAACCCTGAAATCCATCTTGAGAAAAGAGAGTGCCATGAAGATTGCAATCCTGCCGGGTGACGGCATCGGTCCTGAAATCGTCGACCAGGCGGTTCGCGTGCTGAATTCGCTGGGCGAAAAGTTCGAGATGGAAAGCGCCCCGGTCGGCGGCGCCGGCTACGAGGCGCATGGCCACCCGCTGCCGGACGGCACCTTGAAGCTGGCCAAGGAAGCCGACGCCATCCTGTTCGGCGCGGTGGGCGACTGGAAGTACGACAAGCTGGAGCGCGCGCTGCGCCCCGAGCAAGCCATCCTGGGCCTGCGCAAGCACCTGCAGCTGTTCGCCAACTTCCGTCCGGCGATCTGCTACCCGGAACTGACCGGCGCTTCCTCCCTCAAGCCCGAGCTGGTGGCCAACCTCGACATCCTGATCGTGCGCGAGCTCAACGGCGACATCTACTTCGGCCAGCCGCGCGGCATGCGCGAAGCGCCGGACGGTCCGTTCAAGGGCGCCCGCGAAGGATTCGATACAATGCGTTATTCGGAGCCGGAAATCCGCCGCATCGCGCACGTCGCTTTCCAGGCCGCGGCCAAGCGCGGCGGCCGCCTGTGCAGCGTGGACAAGGCCAACGTGCTGGAAACCTTCCAGTTCTGGAAAGACATCGTCACCGAAGTCGGCAAGGAATATCCCAACGTCGAGCTGTCGCACATGTACGTGGACAATGCGGCCATGCAGCTGGTCAAGGCGCCGAAGAACTTCGACGTGATCGTCACCGGCAACATGTTCGGCGACATCCTGTCCGACGCCGCCGCCATGCTGACCGGTTCCATCGGCATGCTGCCCTCGGCTTCGCTGGACGCCAACAACAAGGGCCTGTACGAACCCTCGCACGGTTCGGCGCCGGACATCGCGGGCAAGGGTATCGCCAATCCGCTGGCGACCATCCTGTCGGCGGCGATGATGCTGCGCTTCTCGCTGAACCGCGCCGAGCAGGCCGACCGCATCGAAAACGCCGTGAAGAAAGTGCTTGCGCAAGGCCTGCGCACCGCCGATATTTACGAAGAGGGCACCACCAAGGTCAACACCCAGCAGATGGGCGAGGCGGTGGTCAAGGCCCTGGGTTGAGAATCCGTTCGCGGCGCGCCAGCCAGGCTGGACGCGGCGCGGACAGAGCCGATGCCGGATATCCCGGCATGTTGTTCAATTGACGTTGATAACCATGGAAGTACTAAATAGGGAAAGATGATGAAACTGGTTGGTTTGGTTGGCTGGCGTGGAATGGTGGGTTCGGTCCTGATGCAGCGCATGCAGGACGAGGGTGATTTCGATCACATCGAACCGGTGTTTTTCTCGACTTCGAATGCAGGCGGCAAAGCGCCGTCGTTCGCCAAGACGGCGACGACGCTGAAAGACGCCAACAGCATCGATGAGCTGAAAAAATGCGACATCATCATTACCGCGCAGGGCGGCGACTACACCACAGAGATCTTTCCCAAGCTGCGCGCCGCCGGCTGGGACGGCTACTGGATCGACGCCGCCTCGACCCTGCGCATGAAAGATGACGCCGTAATCGTGCTCGATCCGGTCAACAACAACGTCATCAAGGACGCGCTGGCCAAGGGCGTGAAGAACTACATCGGCGGCAACTGCACCAACTCCATCCTGCTGATGGGCGTGGGCGGCCTGTTCAAGGAAGGCCTGGTCGAGTGGGTCAGCTCCATGACCTACCAGGCCGCTTCCGGCGGCGGCGCCAACCACATGCGTGAGCTGTTGAAGGGCATGGGCGTCATCAACGCCGCCGTGGCCGATGAGCTGGCCACGCCGTCGTCGGCGATCCTGGACATCGACCGCAAGGTCGCCAAGACCATCCGTGAAGACGTGCCGACCGAGTTCTTCGGCGCGCCCCTGGCCGGTGGTTTGATCCCCTGGATCGACGCGCAGCTGGAGAACGGCCAGTCCAAGGAAGAGTGGAAGGGCCAGGCCGAAGTGAACAAGATCCTCGGCAACGAGAAGATCATTCCGGTCGACGGCCTGTGCGTGCGCATCGGCGCCATGCGTTGCCATAGCCTGGCGCTGACCATCAAGCTCAAGCGCGACCTGCCGCTGTCGGAAATCGAGTCCATCATCCGCGCCGGCAACCAGTGGGTGAAATGGGTACCCAACGAGCGTCCGGTAACGGTCAAGGAACTGACCCCGGCAGCCGTCACCGGCGGCCTGGAAATCGGCGTGGGCCGCGTGCGCAAGCTGAACCAGGGCCCGGAATACATTTCTGCGTTCGTCATCGGCGACCAACTGCTGTGGGGCGCCGCCGAGCCGCTGCGCCGCATGCTGCGCATCATCCTGGGCAACCTGGACTGAAAGGGCGGGAGTCGCCGGGTTTCCTGGCGGCATCCCGCGATGCCGGCTGAATGCGAATAAGGCTTGCCTACATCGTTGTCAGTCTGCAACAATAGCCCGCCATCGGTCACTCATGTGGCCGCTGGCGGGTTTTTCTCGTCTTGAGAACTTGGTTACACTTGCGGGTGTAAGTTCTTGATGATAAAAGTTGAAAAATCCAATTCATTTCATGAACGCCAACAAAATACGATATGCAGGCTGCCTGGCGGCAAGTTTGCAGTCGGTTGCGGCGGCCCCGGGGCCGGATTGCTGGAGTTGATGAAATGGGTCTGCAGTCTGGCTCTTAGGACCCTGCGAGAGGCGCGTTCCCGGCGGAACGGCCGATGGGCAGAGAGCAGCGCCGGAACGGGTGGTACCGATCCGAGCGGCATATGCCCCAACACGGCTTCCAATTGAATAAAAGCGTGACGGGTTCTTAGCGGAACGTTTCTCTACGCCATATAAACATGCCTCTGAATACAAACAAGAAGCTTCCCCTGTCCCAGATCAAGAAACTCAGCGCCGCGCTGGCGATCGCACTGGCCGTCCCGATGGGCGCCCATGCCGCCAGCCTGGGCCGGCTGACCGTGCTGTCCTCGCTGGGACAGCCCTTGCGCGCCGAAATCGAAGTCACCGCCGTGAGCGCGGAAGAGGCCGGCAAGCTGTCGGCCAAGCTGGCCTCGGCGGAAGCATTCAGCCGCGCCAACGTCGATTTCAACCCGGTGCTGGGATCGCTGTCCTTCGCCGTCGAGCAGCGCCAGGGACGCCACTTCATCCGCATCAGCTCTTCCCAGCCGGTCAGCGACCCGTTTGTCGACCTGCTGCTGGAACTCTCCACGGGAGACGCCAAGCTGGTGCGCGAGTACACCTTCCTGCTGGACCCGGCCGACAGCAAGTCGCCGCGCAACGCCCAGGTGGCGCCGCTGACGCCTAGCGCTGCGGCGGTCAAGGCGGAACCGGCCCCGGCCAACAACGCGCCGCCTGCCGCATCGGCTGCCCCGGCCCAGGCCGCACCTGCCGCCCCCGCAGCGCCGCAAGCCGCAGCCGAACCGGCTCCAGCTCCAGCCCCGCCGCCAGCGCCTGCTCCGGCGCCAGTCGCGGCCGCTCCCGCGGCTACACCGGCACCTGCCGCCGCAGCCCCGGCCGCGCCTGCAAGCGCACCGATTCCCGTCAGCGGCGAAGAGCCTGCGGCCAGCATCAGCCAGCGCCCGGCGCCATCGGCGCTGGCCGAAGAACTCATTCGCCGCCAGGAGGCCGCACCGGCCAATACGCCGGCCTCGGCCAGCCCGGGCGCCGCTCCCGCCGCCAACGCGGCAGGGCAGAGCGCCTCGGGTGAAGTGGTGCGTCCGGCCGCACCGGCCCCGGCTCCCGCAGCAGCGGCAGGCGGCAAGGCCGGCGACTATCGCGTCAAGCAGGGCGACACCCTGGCCGGCATCGCCGCGCGCAACAAGCAGGCCAACGTCTCGCTGGACCAGATGCTGATCGCGCTGTACCGGGCCAACCCTGACGCGTTCATGGGCAAGAACATCAACCGCCTGCGCGCCGGCAGCACGCTGGCCGTGCCCGACCAGCCGACTGCCGCCGGCATCGACCAGGGCGAAGCGCACGGCATGGTGGTGGCGCAGGCCCAGGACTTCAACGCCTATCGCAACAAGCTGGCCTCGCAGGTCGCCAGCGCGCCGGCGCGCAAGCCGGCGGGCGCCGACACCCAGAGCGGCGGCGGCAAGATCACCACGCGCGTGGAAGAACGCGGCGGCGCCTCGTCGGCCCGCGACCGCCTTGAGCTGTCGCGCGCCAACCGCGCCAAGGGCAATACCGGCAACGCCGGCGCGGCCGAGGACAAGGCCGCCGCCGAACGCGCGCTGTCGGAAGCCAACGACCGCGTGAAGGACCTCGAGAAGAACGTCGACAATCTCCAGAAACTGCTGGAGATGAAGAACAAGACCATCGCCGATCTCTCCAGCCAGCAGAAGGAAGCCGACGCCGCCAAGGCGGCCCCGGCTCCGGCTGCAGCGCCTGAAGCCGCCAAGCCGGAAGAAAAACCGGCCGCCGCCGAGGCCAAGCCTGAAGAGAAGCCGGCCGAGGCGCCTGCTCCGGCGGCCGCACCCGCTCCGGCCGCACCGGCCCCCGCTCCGGCGCCTGTCGCGCCGGCTCCGGCCGCGTCTGCCCCGGCCGCCAAGCCAGCCGAGAAGCAGAACTTCTTCGAGAGCCTGACGCAGAATCCTTACGTGCTGGCAGGTGTCGGCGCGGTGGTCGCGCTGCTGGTGGCCGGCGTCGGCGTGGTTGCCGTGCGCCGCCGCAAGAAGAAGGCCGAAGAACCGGCGGCGGAAGCCGCCGCGGAGCCTGAGCCTGCGCCTGCTCCCGAAGCCCCCGTTGCGGCAGCTGCCGCGGTAGCCGAGCCGGAGGCTGAAGAGCCGGCGGCCGAGGCAGCCGCCGCCGAACCTGTGGCGGCCGTCGCGGAAGAGCCGGCCGAGGAAGAAGCCCCGGTCGACCCGATTGCCGAAGCCGACATGTACATCGCCTACGGCCGCGTCGAGCAGGCAGAGGACGTCCTCAAGCTGGCGCTGCAATCGACGCCGGAACGCCAGGCCCTGCATTCCAAGCTGCTGGAAATCTATGCCAAGCGCGGCGACGTCTCCAACTTCAACAAGGTGGCGCTGGATCTGCACCAGCTGAGCGGCGGCCTCAACGAGGCATGGGCCAAGGCGGCGGATCTGGGCTTCGAGCTCGACCCCACCAACCCGCTGTACGGCGGCCAGCCGCCGGCGCCGCCTGAGCCTGCGCCGGAAGAGCAGGGCATGGAGTTCGACCTGAGCGACTTCAAGGGCGCGGAAATCCAGGCAGGCGCCGCACCCGCCGCGCCGGCCGTGGACCTGGGCAAGGACATTGATTTCGATCTCGACCTGGAGAACGGCGCCAAGCCGGCCGACGACGAACCCATCCTGCCGGCCAGCGCGGGCGCGACTTCCGCGTCGGCCTTGCTGGACGATGGCGACGATCAGCCGGCCATGAACCTGGCCGACCTCGACCTGAGCCTGCCGGACGAGACTGCGGCCCCGCCGTCGGCGGCCAACATCCTGGAGGAGGACGAGGAATCGGCCTTCGAAGCGGAGATGACCACCAAGTTGGACCTGGCGGCCGCCTACCAGGAAATCGGCGACAAGGAAGGCGCGCGCGAGCTGCTCGAAGAGGTCATGCGCGGAGGCAACGATGCGCAGGTGGCGCGCGCCAAGGACATGCTGGGCACGCTCGGCTAGGCGCAGCGATTACAATAGTCCATCTCGCGGGCGCCTCGCATGAGGTGCCCGCTTTGCTTTGCGGCAAGCCCATGCGCGGCCGCGCGCAACGAACAGCAATGCAGATCCGGCAATGACAGATACATCAGCACAAGCAGCGCCTTCCCCGGCCGCGTCCGACCTTCCCGCCGAGGCCGGCCTGCGCCGCGTCGTGCTGGGTGTGCAGTACGACGGTGCGCAGTGGCAGGGCTGGCAGACCCAGCCGCACCGGCAGACGGTGCAGGACCAGTTGGAAGCCGCCCTGCGGCGCTTCGCCACCGAACCCATCGCCACTACCTGCGCCGGCCGCACCGATTCCGGCGTGCACGCGCTGGAGCAGGTCGTGCATTTCGACACGCCGATCGCGCGCGACCCGTTCTCCTGGGTGCGCGGCACCAACGCCTTCCTGCCGCCGACCATCGCGGTGCGCTGGGCCTGTGAGTTGCCCTATGTGGACGATGCGGCCGTCGCCGCCACGGCCGCGCCGGCAGCCGAACTCCATGGGGCCGGCCGGGCGCAGGCATCGACGCAATTCGGTTTTCATTCGCGTTTCTCGGCCGTGGCGCGCACCTATCACTATGTGCTGTACAACCACCCGGTGCGCTCGCCGCTCCTGGCGGGCAAGGCCGGCTGGACCTTCCGCCCGCTGGACGCCGACCGCATGCACCGCGCCGCCCAGCACCTGATCGGCGAGCACGACTTCACCAGCTTTCGCGCCGTGGAGTGCCAGGCCAAGTCGCCGGTGCGCAAGATGGAAAGCATCACCGTGCGCCGCCATGGCGATATGATCGTCTTCACGCTCAAGGCCAACGCCTTCCTGCATCACATGGTGCGCAACATCGTGGGCTCGCTGATCGTGGTGGGCAACGGCAACCAGGCGCCGGAATGGATAGCCGAGGTGCTGGCGGTGCGCGACCGCGGCCGCGCGGCGCCGACCTTCATGCCGGACGGCCTGTACCTGGCGCGGGTGGACTATCCCGACGCCTGGGCGCTGCCGCAGGAAAACCGCTCCTGGCCGTGGCTCTAGGCGGCCCGGCGACGACAACCCGATAATCTTTTGCAAGCGCAACCGAGATGAGCCAACGCACCCGAATCAAGATCTGCGGCCTGACCCGAGAAGAAGACGTGGCCGCCGCCGTGCGCGCTGGCGCCGACGCGATCGGCTTCGTGTTCTATCCCAAGAGCCCGCGCTACGTCAGCGCCGAGCGCGCCGCCGCGCTGGCGGCCACGGTGCCGCCCTTCGTCAGCACCGTCGGGCTGTTCGTCAATCCCTCGCTGGAAGAGGTGCAGGCGGTGCTGGCCCGGGCGCCGCTGACGCTGTTGCAGTTCCACGGCGACGAGACGCCGCAGCAGTGCGCCGCGATCGCCGCCGCCGTGGTGCGTCCCTTTGTGCGGGCCGCGCGCATCGGCAGTGCTACGCGGCCCGACGATTTGTTAGAATACGAGCTTCAATATCGCTCTGCCAGCCGCTTCTTCAGCGGACTGCTGCTCGACACGCTGGTCGAGGAGTACGGCGGCAGCGGAAAGGCTTTCGATTGGTCTCTCATTCCAAAAGAACTCGCGCCTCGGGCCGTTTTGAGTGGTGGCTTGAGCGTACGCAACGCCACTGAGGCGGTGGCCGGCGTTCGCCCGTACGCGGTCGACATCAGCAGCGGTGTCGAGTCCGCCAAGGGCATCAAGGATGCCGCCAGGATCAGCGCCTTCATCGACGCGGTTCGCCTGGCGGATGCTACCCAAGCGTAGCGCGCAACCTGTACAGAGGATTTCCATGAAAGAACTGAACCCGCTCGGCAACTTCGCCGAGCGTCAAGCCATTGCCCCCGCCGCCTTGCACCAGTCGGCCCCTTATAACTTGCCGGATTCGCGCGGCCACTTCGGTCCCTACGGCGGCAGCTTCGCGGCCGAGACGCTGACGCTGGCCCTGACCGAGCTGCGCGAGGCCTATGCCCACTACCAGAACGACGAGCAGTTCCTGGCCGAATTCCACTCCGAGCTGAAGCACTTCGTCGGCCGTCCGAGCCCGGTGTACCACGCCAAGCGCTGGTCCGAGCTGGCCGGCGGCGCGCAGATCTACTTCAAGCGCGAAGACCTCAACCATACCGGCGCCCACAAGATCAACAACGTGATCGGCCAGGCCCTGCTGGCCAAGCGCATGGGCAAGAAGCGCATCATCGCCGAGACCGGCGCCGGCCAGCACGGCGTGGCGACCGCCACCATCTGCGCGCGCTTCGGCATGGAGTGCATCGTCTACATGGGCAGCGAGGACGTGAAGCGCCAGCTGCAGAACGTCTACCGCATGAACCTGCTGGGCGCCAAGGTGGTGCCGGTGGAGTCAGGCTCCAAGACGCTCAAGGATGCGTTGAACGAAGCCATGCGCGACTGGGTCACCAACGTCGAGTCGACCTTCTACATCATCGGCACGGTGGCCGGCCCGCACCCGTACCCGATGATGGTGCGCGACTTCCAGGCGGTGATCGGCAACGAGTGCATCGTGCAGATGCCCGAGATCGCCTCGCGCCAGCCCGACTACGTAGTGGCGGCGGTGGGCGGCGGCTCCAACGCCATGGGCATCTTCTATCCCTACATCGATTACCCGGACGTCAGGCTGGTGGGCGTCGAAGCCGCCGGCGACGGCCTCGATTCCGGCCGCCACTCTGCCTCGCTGACGCTGGGCTCGCCGGGCGTGCTGCACGGCAACCGCACCTACCTGCTGCAGGATGAGAACGGCCAGATCATCGAGACTCATTCGGTCTCGGCCGGCCTCGACTATCCGGGCGTCGGCCCCGAGCACGCATGGCTGAAGGACAGCGGCCGCGCCAGCTACGAGTGCATCACCGATGAGGAGGCGCTGGCCGCCTTCAACACCTGCTGCCGCATCGAAGGGATCATCCCGGCGCTGGAGTCCAGCCACGCGCTGGCCTACGCCGCCAAGCTGGCGGCTTCGCTGCCCAAGGACAAGATCGTGCTGGCCAACCTGTCCGGCCGCGGGGACAAGGACATGCATACCGTGCAGCAGCGCCAGGGCTGAGCCCGGCGTTCGCCCATGGGCCCGGCCGGCGCGCCGGCCGGGCTGCAGCCTGAACAATTACAGAACACGCAAAGACCATGTCCAAGATCCAAGCAACCTTCACCCAGCTGGCCGCGCAGAAACGCAAGGCCCTGATCACCTTCATCACCGCCGGCGACCCGGCGCCGGAACTGACCGTGCCGCTGATGCACGCGCTCGTGGCCGGCGGCGTCGACATCCTCGAACTCGGCGTGCCGTTCTCCGACCCGATGGCCGAAGGGCCGGTGATCCAGCGCGCCTGCGAGCGCGCGCTCAAGTTCAACATCAGCACCCGCGACGTGCTGGACTTTGTGCGCGAATTCCGCAAGACCAACAGCCACACGCCTGTGGTGCTGATGGGCTACGCCAACCCGATCGAGCGCTTCGGCGTCGACGCCTTCATCGGCGCGGCCAGGGAAGCCGGCGTGGACGGCACCATCGTGGTCGATTACCCGCCCGAGGAATGCGAGGAGTTCGCGCAGAAGATGCAGGCCAATGGCATGGATCCCATCTTCCTGCTGGCGCCGACCTCGACCGAGGACCGCATCCGCCAGGTGGCGGCGGTCAGCAGCGGCTTCTCCTACTACGTTTCGCTCAAGGGCGTGACCGGCGCCGGCAATATCGACACCGTCGAAGTCGCCGAGCGCATCGCCGCCATCCGCAAGCACGTCAAGCTGCCCATCGGCGTGGGCTTCGGCATCCGCGACGGCGCCACCGCCAAGGCGGTGGCGGCGGTGGCCGATGCCGTGGTGATCGGCAGCCGCATCATCGCCGAGCTGGAGAACACTCCGCCAGCCAAGGCCTGCGACGCGGTGCAGGCCTTCGTGGCCGATATCCGCAAGGCGCTGGATTCCTGATCCGCACCGTGTTGCGACAGCCTCCGGCGCACACCGGAGGCTTTCTTTTTTGATAACCGGATTCCGGCGGGATGGCCCGATATTGCTTTTTGGCAAGCTTTGGGCCGGCCTTGCATCCGCCGCTGGCGGCTCTGGTACAATGCGCCACCGGAAAAATTGATGAGGACTCTATGAGCTGGCTCGAGAAGTTATTGCCACCCCAGATTAAAAGCGGCTCCGCCAGCCGCAAGGCTATCCCGGAAGGCCTGTGGGTCAAGTGCCCCTCCTGCGAAGCAGTGCTTTACCGTACCGACCTGGAGTCCAACCTCCACGTCTGCCCCAAGTGCAGCCACCACATGCGCATCCGCGCCCGCGCCCGTCTCGATGCCTTGCTCGACGAGGGCGGCCGCTATGAGATCGGCCAGGAAGCCTTGCCGGTCGACACCCTGAAGTTCAAGGACAGCAAGAAGTACCCCGATCGCCTGAAGGACGCCATGGAATCCACCGGCGAAACCGACGCCATGGTGGTCATGGGCGGCGCGATCATGACCCTGCCGGTCGTGGTGGCCTGCTTCGAATTCGAATTCATGGGCGGCTCCATGGGATCCGTGGTCGGCGAGCGTTTCGCCCGCGGCGCCCAGGCAGCGCTGGAACAGAAGGTCCCGTTCATCTGCATCACCGCCACCGGCGGCGCCCGCATGCAGGAAGGCCTGCTGTCGCTGATGCAGATGGCCAAGACCACCTCCATGCTGACCAAGCTGTCGGAAAAGAAGCTGCCGTTCATCAGCGTGCTGACCGACCCCACCATGGGCGGCGTCTCGGCTTCGTTCGCCTTCATGGGCGACGTGGTGATGGCCGAGCCCAAGGCGCTGATCGGCTTCGCCGGCCCGCGCGTGATCGAGAACACGGTGCGCGAGAAACTGCCGGAAGGCTTCCAGCGCGCCGAGTTCCTGGTGACCAAGGGCGCCATCGACATGATCGTCGACCGCCGCAAGATGCGCGAGGAAATCGCCCGTCTGCTGGCGCTGCTGCAAAACCAGGCGGCCGAAACCGTTTCCTGATACGCGGTATACTTCAGGCCCGGATTTGCTGGACGGCAAATCCGGGCTTTGTTTTTTCTGTTTTCCCGTGCAGTTGCCTTACGCCTTAGTGATCGAGACGTGCCATGACATCGCAAGCTTCCCCGACTCCCAGCAACCTCAACGAGTGGCTGGCCCTGCTGGAACAGCGCCATTTCAAGCAGATCGACATGGGGCTGGAGCGCGTCATGCAGGTCAAGAAGAAGCTCGACATCAAGTTCGACTGCCCGGTCATCATGGTGGCCGGCACCAACGGCAAGGGCTCGACCTGCGCCATGCTGGAATCGATCCTGATGCGCGCCGGCTACCGTGTCGGCCTGTACATCAAGCCGCACTTCCTGCACTTCAACGAGCGCGCCCGCATCGGCGGCGACATGGCCAGCGATGAGCAGCTCGTGGCAGCCTTCGAGGCGGTCGAGGCGCAGCGCGGCGACATTTCCCTGACCTATTTCGAATTCACCACGCTGGCCATCATGAAGCTGTTGGCCGACGCCAGGCAGGATGTGGTGATCCTGGAAGTCGGCCTGGGCGGGCGGCTGGACGCGGTCAACGTGATCGACGCCGATGTGGCCGTCGTCACCAGCATCGACATCGACCACACCGAATACCTGGGCGAGACGCGCGAAGAGATCGGCTTCGAGAAGGCCGGCATCTTCCGTCCCGGCAAGGTCGCCGTATGCGGCGATCCGGTGCCGCCCAAGTCCTTGATCGAACACGCCGAGAAGATCGGCGCCGACCTCTGGCTGATGGGACGCGACTACAACTACCAGGGCGACAAGCAGCAATGGGCCTACGGCGGACGCGGCATGCGCCGCAATTCGCTGGCCTATCCCAGCCTGCGCGGCGCCAACCAGATCCTCAACGCCTCGGCCGCGCTGGCCGCGCTGGAAGCGTTGCGGGAAGTGCTGCCGGTGGGCGCGCAGGAGGTGCGCACGGGGCTGGCCACGGTCGAGCTGCCGGGGCGCTTCCAGGTGCTGCCGGGCCAGCCGCTGGTGATCCTGGACGTGGCGCACAATCCGCACGCCGCCGCCACGCTGGCGCAAAACCTCGACAACATGGGCTTCCACCCCTACACCTATGCGGTGTTCGGCTCCATGCTGGACAAGGACATCGAAGGCGTCATCGGCCACCTGAAGGACAAGATCGACCACTGGTGCGTGACCGGGCTGCCGCTGCCGCGCGCGGCCACCGCGCAACAGCTCAGGGAGGCTTTGCTGAGCGCCGGCGTCGAGCCGGAGTTCAGGCGTGACGCGGCGCGCAGCATCGAGACCTTCGATACGCCGGCCGCCGCCTACGCAAATGCCCTGAGCAGAGCAGGGGAGAATGATAGAATTGTGGTTTTCGGATCCTTCCTTACCGTGGCGGGCGTGATGCAGGCGCGCCGCCCGGGTTTGCATTAACTCCGGAGCCAGTATCCGCGCCGCGCGGCGCCAGGACCTGATTTGCCAGGCAGTTTTTCAAGACATTCAGATCAATTCATTTCGACTCCGCATGGGCTTGTTCTCGCTCTTTCGTAAAAACAAGCAGGAATCTGCTTCCGACCAAGGCGAATTCCGTTCGCGTTCCGAAGAGCAATCTTCCGCACTCCGCACCCGCAGCAGCCGCGCGGCCAATACCTCCGGCCGCGCCGCCGCGGGAGGTCGCGGCAAGGCCGGCAAGGATGCCGGCGCCGATCCGCTGTTGCCGGAAAAGAAACGCGCGCGCCGCCGCCTGATCGGCGCCGTGGCGCTGGCGCTGGCAGTGGTGATCGTCTTGCCGATGGTGCTGGATTCGGAGCCCAAGCCGCTTAACGAAGACATCGCCATCCAGATCCCGTCCAAGGATCAGCCGGCGACCGCCGCCGCCGCTACCGGCACCCAGCCCGCCGCCGCGCAGCCTGCGGCAGACGCCAAGCTGGCCTCGGCGGCTTCCGCGCTGGATCAGAAGGAAGAGATCGTCGAGCCGGCCAGCGTCAATCCGGCGCCCGCCGCAGCCGCGCCGGTCGTGACCGCGCCGGCCGCACCGGCGCCCAAGGTGATCGAGAAGCCGGCTGAAAAGCCCGCCGCCAAGCCGGAAGAGAAGAAGCCCGCCGCAGCGGCAGCGCACAAGGAAGAACCCAAGAAGGAAGCGCCTAAGAAAGAGACGCCCAAGCCCAAGGCGGCCGAGCAGCATGGCGACGACTCGGCGCGCGCGCTGGCGATTCTGGAAGGCAAGTCGAACTCGGGAGCGGCCGCTTCGGCCGACAAGAAACCGGCGGCCGCAGGTGGGAAATTCGTCATCCAGGTGGCCGCGCTGGCCACCCAGGACAAGATCAACGAACTGCGCAGCAAGCTCAGCGGCGCCGGCATCCATTCCTTCACGCAGAAGATCGCGACCCAGGGCGGCGACCGCACGCGCATTCGCGTCGGCCCCTTCGGCAGCCGCGACGAGGCGGAGAAGATGGGCGCCCGGATCAAGAAATTGGGCCTGAACGCCACCATTGTTCCGGCTTGAATTTGATCTCCGATAGCTCCATATTGTCATCGTGACGATCTTTGACTACCTGGTGCTGCTGGTGATGGGCTGTTCAGTGATCATCGGCACCCTGCGCGGGTTTGTGCGGGAAGTGCTCTCGCTGGCCAGCTGGGTGGTGGCGCTGGTGGTGGCCAATGCCTATGGCGAGGCGCTGGCGGGGATGTTGCCGGAAATGATACCCGGCGAATCGACACGACTGATTGTGGCGTTCATCGCCCTGTTCATCGGTACGCGGCTGTTGATGGCGCTGGTATCGAGGACATTGAGCGAATTGATCAAGGCCAGCGGCTTGACGCTGGTCGACAGGGGACTTGGAAGCGTGTTCGGCGTGGCGCGCGCAATACTGATCGTGGTGGCGGTGGCCTTGTTGTGCGGCACCACCTCGATCCCGCAGCAGCCGTTCTGGAAAGATGCGGTATTGAGTCCGTTGGTGGAGCAGGCGGCGTTGACCGTGATGCCGTTCCTCCCGGGCAAGTTTGCGGAGCATGTCAGTTTTTCCGCGCCGTCCGAAGTCTGAGTCCCGTCGAGCCATGTCCCTTGGGGGACCGGGCGCCTCGGTCGTGGTTTGAAGTAGCGGTTCGTTTTCGTTTTCGTTTTCGTTAGGAGTCCACCATGTGTGGCATCGTCGGTATCGTTTCCCATAGTCCCGTCAACCAAATGCTGTACGACGCGCTGCTGCTGCTGCAGCACCGCGGCCAGGATGCGGCGGGCATTGCAACCAACCACCATAACGGTTTCTCGATGCACAAGGCCAACGGCCTGGTGCGCGACGTGTTCCGCACTCGCAACATGCGCTCGCTGCCCGGCAATACCGGCATCGGCCAGGTGCGCTACCCGACCGCCGGCAGCTCCTCCTCCGAGGAAGAGGCCCAGCCGTTCTACGTCAACGCGCCGTTCGGCATCATCCTGGCGCACAACGGCAACCTGACCAATACCGAACAGCTCAAGATCGAGATGTTCAAGAACGACCGCCGCCACCTCAACACCGACTCCGACACCGAAGTGCTGCTGAACGTGCTGGCGCACGAACTGCAGCAGGCCACCACCGGCTACTCGCTGGATCCGGCCACGCTGTTCAAGGCGGTGGCCATGGTGCACAAGCGCGTGCGCGGCTCCTACGCCGTGGTGGCGCAGATCGCCGGCTACGGCCTCCTGGGCTTCCGCGATCCGTACGGCATCCGTCCGATGTGCCTGGGCTTCAATGAGAGCGACAAGGGCATCGAATACATGCTGGCCAGCGAATCGGTGGCCCTGGAAGGCATGGGCTTCCGCTTCCTGCGCGACGTCAATCCGGGCGAGGCGATCTTCATCGACACCGACGGCAAGCTGTACAACCAGCAATGCGCCGAGAATCCGACGCTGAACCCCTGCGCCTTTGAGTACGTCTACCTGGCCCGTCCGGACTCGGTCATCGACGGCGCCTCGGTCTACGGCACCCGCCTGAAGATGGGCGAGTTCCTGGCCGACAAGATCCGCAGCGAATTCAAGCACGGCGAGATCGACGTGGTCATGCCGATCCCCGATTCCTCGCGTCCGGCCGCCATGGAGCTGGCCCTGAAGCTGGGCATCGAATACCGCGAAGGCTTCATCAAGAACCGCTACATCGGCCGCACCTTCATCATGCCGGGCCAGGCGCTGCGCCGCAAATCGGTGCGCCAGAAGCTCAACGCCATCGGCAGCGAATTCAAGGGCAAGAACGTGCTGCTGGTGGATGACTCCATCGTGCGCGGCACCACCAGCCGCGAGATCGTGCAGATGGCGCGCGAGTCGGGCGCCAAGAACGTGATCTTCGCCTCGGCCGCGCCGCCGGTGAAGTTCCCCAACGTCTACGGCATCGACATGCCGACCCGCGACGAGCTGATCGCCTACGGCCGCTCCTATGAGGAAATCTGCCGCGAGATCACCGCCGACGCCCTGGTCTACCAGGACGTGGACGCGATGAAGCGCGCGATCTCCGAGATGAATCCGGCGCTCAAGAGCTTCGAGGCGTCGTGCTTCGACGGCAACTACATCACCGGTGACATCACCCAGGAATACCTGGACCGCATCGAGTTCGCCCGCAAGAACCCGAAGCCCTCGGTGGAAGATCCGGTGCGTTCGCAGCTGAACCTGAACCTGGCGCGCGTGGACTGATTGCGGTCCTGCGCCGGGCGCTGGAAGGACGCCGGTTGCCGCTCACGCGGCGCCGGCGTTTTTCATTGGGGCGGCCGATGCCAAACTGGCTTATCATTTTCCCTTTCGACGTATTCCCGACCTTGCGATGAACGATAAAAAGACCTACGGCTTCACCACCACCATCCTGCACAGCGACCGCCAGAAAGAGATCGAGCACGGCTCGCTGCACAAGCCCGTCCACACCTCGGTGACCTACGGCTACAAGGACGCGCGCCAGCTGGCCGAGGTGTTCCAGGGCAAGCAGCCCGGCTACCGCTACGGCCGCCAGGGCAATCCGACGGTGTCGGCGCTGGAAGACAAGATCACCAAGATGGAAGGCGGCAAGTCCACCATCTGCTTCGCCACCGGCATGGCCGCCATCGGCGCCATCGTCCAGGGCCTGCTGCGCGAGGGCGACCATGTGGTGTCCTCGGCTTTCCTGTTCGGCAATACCAATAGCCTCTGGATGACGGTGGGCGCGCAGGGCGCGAAGGTGTCGATGGTGGACGCCACCGATGTGAAGAACGTCGAGGCCGCAATCACGCCGCAAACACGCCTGGTGTTCGTCGAGACCATCGCCAACCCGCGCACCCAGGTGGCCGACTTGAAGCGTATCGGCGAGCTGTGCCGCGAGCGCGGCATCCTCTACGTGGTCGACAACACCATGACGTCGCCCTACCTGTTCCGGCCCAAGTCGGTGGGCGCCGGTTTGGTGGTCAATTCGCTGACCAAGTCCATCGGCGGCCACGGCATCGCGCTGGGCGGCGCGCTGACCGATACCGGCGAATACGACTGGACCCGTCACCCGCACATCGCCGAGAACTACAAGAAGAACCCGGCGCCGCAATGGGGCATGGCGCAGATCCGCGCCAAGGCGCTGCGCGACTTCGGCGCATCGCTGGGACCGGAAGCCGCGCATCACATCGCCGTCGGCGCCGAGACCCTGGCCCTGCGCCAGGAGCGCGAATGCAAGAACGCGCTGGCGCTGGCGCAGATGATGGAAGCCGACGAGCGCTTCGCCGCCGTCTACTATCCCGGCCTGCCTTCGCATCCGCAGCACGCGCTGTCCAAGGAGCTGTTCCGCTCCTTTGGCAGCCTGCTGTCGTTCGAGCTCAAGGACGGCATCGACTGCTTCGACTACCTCAACCGGCTGCGCCTGGCGATCCCGACCAGCAACCTGGGCGACACCCGCACGCTGGTGATCCCGGTGGCGCACACCATCTTCTACGAGATGGGCGCCGAGCGCCGCGCCAGCATGGGCATCGCCGAATCGCTGGTGCGCGTGTCGGTCGGCCTGGAAGATACGGACGACCTGGTGGAGGATTTCCGCCAGGCGCTGGATGCCTGAACCTGAACGCGGCCGCGAATGAAAAAAGCCTGCGCGCTCAATGAGCCGCAGGCTTTTTTATTTGCGCCATCCCGGGCAACGCCGGGAGGGCGGGATCAAGGCACCAGGTTGGAGATCGCCTCGCGGTCGGCCCACTTGGTCTTGTAGGTCGGCGTGAAGGTCTTGAAGCGCTCGATCAGGCGGGCCGGGTCGGCTTCATGCATCATCAGCCCGGATTGGTCGGCGCTGACGAAGCGTTGCGAGACCAAGTGATCGACGAAGGCGATCAGGTTGTCGTAGAAGCCCTCGATGTTGTACAGGCTGATCGGCTTGTAGTGGAAGCCCAGCTGGGCCCAGGTCAGCACCTCGAACAGCTCTTCCAGCGTGCCCATGCCGCCGGGCATGGCGATGAAGCCGTCGGAGAGCTCGGCCATCATGGCCTTGCGCTCATGCATGTCCTTGACGATGTGCAGCCGCGTCAGGCCGTTGTGGCCCAGTTCCTTGTCCAGCAGCGCCTTGGGGATGACGCCGGTGGCTTCGCCGCCCAGCTTCATGATCTCGCTGGCGATGATGCCCATCAGGCCGACGTTGCCGCCGCCGTAGACCAGCGCGATGTTGTTCTTCACCATCTCCCGCGCCAGTGCGCGGGCGCCTTCGGCATAGGCCGGCGAAGCGCCGGGGGAGGAGCCGCAATATACGCAAATCGATTTCATGTTTCCTCTGCAATATCCGTCGTTACAATGGCATGGCTGAGCTGTGCTTGCCTGGACATAAACACCTGCTCAAGCCCTTCGTGTGTTATACCATGATAGTGCGGTGCAGCATAAACTTGCGTGGTGACATGCGAGTGACAGGAGGCAGGTATCCGCCCGCCGCCAGCGTCGAAAGGACATCATGCCGAACAAGATCGTCAGTCTGGCCCTGCAGGGCGGAGGCTCGCACGGCGCCTTCACCTGGGGCGTGCTGGATCGCCTCCTGGAGGACGGCCGCCTGGAATTCGAAGGCATCAGCGGCGCTTCCGCCGGCGCCATGAATGCCGTGGTGATGGCGCAGGGCTACCTGCAGGAGGGGCGCGAAGGCGCGCGCGCCGCGCTGGAACGATTCTGGAACAGCCTGTCCACGCGCGAACCGTTCGACTTCATCCAGCCCGACTACGCCGCGGCCATGCCCAATCCCACACCCATGCCCGGCATGCAGGCGCTGCTGGCGATGACGCGCTTCTTCTCGCCGGCGCAGCTCAATCCGCTGGACATCAATCCCCTGCGCGACATCCTGGCCGAGCAGGTCGACTTCGAGCGCCTGCGCGAGCAGCGCGGGATCAAGCTGTTCATCGCCGCCACCCAGGTCAGCACCGGCACGCTGAAGATCTTCCGCAACCGCGAGCTGTCGCTGGAGGCCTTGCTGGCCTCGGCCTGCCTGCCGTCGCTGCACCGGCCCATCGAGATCGACGGCGAGGCCTATTGGGACGGCGGCCTGACCGCCAATCCGCCGATCTTCCCGCTGCTGCATTCCTGTTCCGCGCGCGACGTCATGGTGGTGCTGCTGCATCCCAGCCGCCGCGCCGGCACGCCTTCCACCAGCCATGACATCGGCCAGCGCCTGTCGGAGATCAGTTTCAGCTCGGCCTTCTTCACCGAGCTGTCGGCGCTGGCCCTGGCGCGGCGCGAGGCGGAAAACTCCACGCTGGCCTTCGGCTCGCTGGAGCGCCGCCTGCGCCAGCTCAACATGCACATGATCGACGCCAGCGAACTGATGGAGCAATTGAGCAACCTCTCCAAGCTCAACACCCAGGGCAGCTTCATCCGCAGCCTGCAGCAGCAGGGCAGGGAGCGCGCCGGCGAGTGGCTGGCGCAGAATTTCGAGCGCGTCGGCCAGTCCTCGACCTTCGACCTGGGGCGCTTCCTGCAATAGCCGCGGCCCCGCCAGCTTCGCGCACGGTCGTTCGAATTTGTCTATACTCTGCAGCTTCACGCACACTGCGACAGAAAAGACGACCATGAGCCAGCACGGCGCCATCCAGCCATCCCGATCCGAATTCCTGCAGGTGCGCGGCCTGCGCTACCACGTGCGCCAATGGGGCGACCCCCACGCGCCGGCGCTGTTCATGCTGCACGGCTGGATGGACGTCTCGGCCTCGTTCCAGTTCATGGTGGACGCGCTGCAGGGCCGCTGGCGGGTGATCGCGCCCGACTGGCGCGGCTTTGGCCTGAGCGAGCGCACCCGGGGCGACTCCTACTGGTTCCCCGATTACCTGGCCGACCTTGACGCCATCGTTGCGCACTATGCCGGCGACGACGCCATCGACCTGCTCGGCCACAGCATGGGCGGCAACGTCGCCACGCTGTACGCCGGCGTGCGGCCGCAGCGCGTCAAGCGCCTGATCAACCTGGAGGGACTGGGCCTGCCGTCGGCCAAGCCGCAGGAGGCGCCGGGCCGTTTCGCCAAGTGGATGGACGAGGTCAGGGGCGGTCCGCTGATGCGCGGCTACGACTCGCTGGAGGAGGTCGCGGCGCGCCTGCAGAAGAACAATGCCCGCCTGTCCGACCAGCGCGCCGCCTTTCTCGCGCAGCACTGGGCGGCGCAAGATGCCTCCGGCTTGTGGCAGGTGCTGGGCGATCCGGCGCACAAGCAGGTCAGCCCGATCCTCTACCGCGTCGACGAAATGACCGCCTGCTGGAGCCAGATCGCGGCACCCGTGCTGTGGGTGGAGGCGACCGACAGCGACATCTGGCGCTTCTTCGGCCAGCACACGCTGATGCGCGAGGAGATCGATCGCCGTATCGCCTTCATCCCCAAGGTCCAGGTCGAGTTCATCGGCGACGCCGGCCACATGCTGCATCACGACCAGCCCGAGCGCCTGGCGCAACTGATCGAGACTTTCCTGGCGCAGCCGCTCTGAACGCCGGCGCGCGCGGCGCAGGGCGACGGCGCGGCCCGATGCGCGGTAGAATGGAGGCGTTTGCAACCTTCATGCAGGTTGTGATCGGCGGCAGCCACAAGCGACCGGCCCGAGTCACCGCGCATCATCCTATGTCCCAGCTCAAATTCGACCTGCACTGCCACTCCAACGTCTCCGACGGCCTGTTGCCGCCCGAGGAAGTGGCGGCGCGCGCGCACGCCAACGGCGTAGACGTGTGGGCGCTGACCGACCACGACGAAGTGGGCGGCGTGGCGCGCGCGCGTGAAGCGGCGCGGGCGCTGGGCATGAAGCACGTCGGCGGGGTGGAGATCTCGGTGACCTGGTGCGGCCAGACCGTGCACATCGTCGGCTTGCGCGTGGATGAAACCAATCCGGCCCTGGTCGCCGGCCTGGCCGCCACCCGCAACGGCCGCGAGCGCCGCGCTCGCGAGATTTCCGGCGAGCTGGAGAAGGTCGGCATCTGCGGCGCCTACGAGGGTGCGCTCAAGCACGTGGGCAACCCGGACCTGATCTCGCGTACCCACTTCGCGCGCCACATGGTCGAATGCGGCCAGTGCGGCGACACCAAGGAAGTTTTCGCCAACTACCTCACCGAAGGCAAGCCGGGCTACGTCCCGCACCGCTGGGCGACGCTGGCCGAGTCGGTGGACTGGATCCTCGGCGCCGGCGGCGTGGCGGTGATCGCCCATCCGGGCCGCTACAAATACACGCAGACGCAGTTCGGCGCGCTGTTCGACGAATTCAAGCAACTGGGCGGCGCCGCTATCGAGGTCAATACCGGCAGCCACACGCCCGAGCAGTACGAGGAGTACGCGCAGGTGGCGCGCAGCTACGGCTTCCTGGCCTCCATGGGCTCGGACTTCCACGGTCCCGGCGAGTCGCGCATCGACCTGGGCGGCCTGCCGCCGCTGCCGGCCGGGGTCAGGCCGGTGTGGCACGACTGGGATTTCTGAGGCGCTCCGTACGAAGCCCACCCTTGATTTCCAGTCCGGCATTCCTATCTAATACCCACTTTCCCGATAGGAGTTTTCCCCATGAAACGCATCTTGCTGTTTGTCGCCACCAACATTGCCGTGCTGGTCGTGATGAGCGTCATCTTGTCGCTGCTGGGCGTAGACCGCTTCCTCACCCGCTCGGGTCTGAACCTGCCCATGCTGCTGGTGTTCTCGCTGGTGGTCGGCTTCACCGGGTCCATCATCTCCTTGCTGATGAGCAAGAGCATGGCCAAATGGTCCACCGGCGCGCGCGTGATCGACACGCCTGTCAACGGCACCGAGGCCTGGCTGCTGCAGACGGTCGGCAAGCTGGCCCAGCGCGCCGGCATCGGCATGCCCGAAGTGGCGGTGTACGAGGGCGAACCCAACGCCTTCGCCACCGGCGCATTCAAGGATTCGGCGCTGGTGGCGGTGTCCACCGGGCTGCTGCAGGGCATGACGCAGGACGAGGTCGAGGCGGTGCTGGGCCACGAGGTGGCGCACATCGCCAACGGCGACATGGTCACCATGACCCTGATCCAGGGCGTGGTGAACACCTTTGTGGTGTTCCTCTCGCGCGTGGTCGGCTACTTCGTCGACTCGGCGCTGCGCCGTAACAACGACGAAGGCCCCGGCATCGGCTACACCGTGACCGTGCTCGTATGCCAGATCGTGTTCGGCATCGGCGCCTCGATCATCGTGGCCTGGTTCTCGCGTCACCGCGAGTTCCGCGCCGACGCAGGCGCCGCGCGCCTGTTGGGCACGCCGCAGCCGATGATCAACGCGCTGGCGCGTCTGGGCGGCTTCTCGCCGGAAGGCCTGCCGCAGTCGATGGCCGCCATGGGCATCAGCGACAAGCCGGGCATCATGGAGCTGTTCTCCACGCACCCGCCGCTTGAGCAGCGTATCGCGGCCCTGCGCGGCCAGCGGTAAAATAGCGGGACAGACAGGCAACGGCGGTGGCGACACCGCCGTTTTGCATTTTCAGCACGCAGATTTGGAAACGATGCCATGAGCCAGTTTTTCGAGATCCACCCCGACAATCCGCAGCTGCGACTGATCAAGCAGGCGGCGCAGATCATTCACAAGGGCGGCCTGGTGGCCTTGCCCACCGACTCTTGTTATGCGCTGGTTTGCCAGCTGGACAACAAGGATGCGGTCGAGCGCGTGCGTCGCGTCCGCGGCGTGGACGACAAGCACCACCTGACGCTGCTGTGCCGCGACCTTTCCGAGATCGCCCAGTACGCCCGCGTCGACAATCGCCAGTACCGGCTGTTGAAGGCGGCCACGCCGGGCGCTTACACCTTCATCCTGGAAGCCACCAAGGAAGTGCCGCGCCGGCTCTCGCACCCCTCGCGCAAGACCATCGGCCTGCGCGTGCCCGAGAATCGCATCGCCCACATGCTGCTGGAAGAGCTGGGCGAGCCCCTCATCGGCACCACGCTGATGCTGCCTGGCGACGAGCTGCCGCTGACCAACGCCGACGACATCCGCGACCAGCTGGAAAAGCAGATCGAGCTGGTGATCGACAGCGGCGCCTGCAGCCTGGAGCCAACCACCGTGATCGACCTGACCGACGACGAGCAGCCGGTGCTGGTGCGCCAGGGCAGGGGCGACGCCGGCCTGTTCGGCTTGCAGGCGGCCTGAGTGCCGCTTGCCTTGCATCCAGCTTCGGCCACGCAGGTGGCTGTCGAAGTTTTTCGAATTAGCGAGGGTGATGTTGCCCCTCTGATAAAATCCCGCCCATGAACGATCTCATCCAGACCGTCGCGGTCTATGCGCTTCCCGTCCTGTTCGCCATCACCTTGCACGAGGCCGCGCATGCCTATGCGGCGAAGTTTTTCGGGGACAACACGGCATACTCGATGGGGCGCATGAGCCTCAATCCGCTCAAGCACATCGATCCCTTCGGCACCATTCTCATTCCGGTGCTGCTGTATTTCGCCACCAGCGGGGCCTTCCTGTTCGGCTACGCCAAGCCGGTGCCGATCAACTTCGGGCACCTGCGACGTCCCAAGCGCGACATGGCGTGGGTGTCGCTGGCCGGCCCCGGCGCCAATTTCCTGATGGCGCTGCTGTGGACGCTGGTGATCTATGCGCTGGCCATCGGCGGCGTGCAGGAAGAGTTCTTCATGCTCATGGCCAAGGCCGGCGTGCTGACCAACCTGGTGATGTTCGCCTTCAACCTGTTCCCGATCCCGCCGCTGGACGGCGGCCGCGTGCTCACCAGCTTGTTGCCGAACAAGTATGCGTATAAATTTGCGCAGATCGAACCGTATGGCTTCTTCATCGTGATGGCGCTGGTGCTGCTCAAGGTGATCTACACCTGGTGGATGGCTCCCGTCATGTATGCGGCCAGCCTGCTGTTGCAGCTGATTACCTACCCGATCGCGCTGCTGTTCCATTGAGCCGCGGCGAGCACCGTCTTCAGAACAATCATCGCCAACCGCCATGTATCCTGACCGCGTCGTCTCCGGCATGCGCCCCACGGGCGCGCTGCACCTGGGCCACTACCACGGGGCCCTGAAGAACTGGGTCAAGCTGCAGTCCGAACTGCCCTGCCTGTTCTTCGTGGCCGACTGGCACGCGCTGACCACGCACTACGACGACCCTTCGGTCATCGAGACCAGCACCTGGGAAATGGTGATCGACTGGCTCGCCGCCGGCGTCGATCCGTCGCAGTCCACGCTGTTCATCCAGTCGCGCGTGCCCGAGCACGCCGAGCTGCACCTGCTGCTGTCGATGGCCACGCCGCTGGGCTGGCTGGAGCGCGTGCCGACCTACAAGGACCAGCAGGAAAAGCTGTCCGACCGCGACCTGGCGACCTACGGCTTCCTCGGCTACCCGCTGCTGCAGGCGGCCGACGTGCTGATCTACCGCGCCAGCCAGGTGCCGGTGGGCGAGGACCAGGTGCCGCACATTGAAATCATGCGCGAGATCGCGCGCCGCTTCAATCACCTGTACGGCAAGGAAAAGGGCTTCGAGGAAAAGGCGCTGGCCGCGGCCAGGAAGCTGGGGAGCAAGCGCGCCAAGCTGTATCTGGAGCTGCGCACCGAATTCCAGGAGAAGGGCGACGACGAGGCGCTGGAGCAAGCCAAGGCCATGCTGGACGACGCCCAGAACCTGTCGATGATCGACCGCGAGCGCCTGTTCGGCTACCTCGAAGGCAGTCGCAAGCTGATCCTCACCGAGCCCCAGGCGCTGCTGACCGAAGCCTCGCGCCTGCCCGGGCTGGACGGCGCCAAGATGTCCAAGAGCTACGGCAACGCCATCGCCCTGCGCGAGGACAAGGAAGCCGTCACCAAAAAGATCAAGACCATGCCGACCGACCCGCAGCGCGTGCGCCGCAGCGACGCCGGCGACCCCGACAAATGCCCGGTATGGCAGTTCCACCTGGTGTATTCCGCGCCGGACGTGCGGGAATGGGCGGCCAAGGGCTGCCGCTCGGCCGGCATCGGCTGCCTGCAGTGCAAGCAACCCGTGATCGACGCCATCTTGCAAGAACAGCAACCGATGCTGGAGCGCGCCCAGCCTTACCTGGACGACCCTTCGCTGGTGCGGGCGATCGTGGCCGACGGCTGCGAGAAGGCGCGCAAGCTTGCCCAGGACACCATGCGCGACGTGCGCGAGGCGATGGGGCTGGGATATTGAGCAGGAGTAACGGCGGCGCGGCGCGCGGCGCCTGCCCGGCCGCGGAACATGGCTCAAAGCGGGCTCTTCGCCCACTTTTTTTACGTCCGCTTTCATCTGTGTGGGGTGCAAATTGACCGATTGAGGCGTCTATCCGCTACAATCGGTTTTTTATTTTCACCCACACCTAAAGTACGACATCATGATCAAGGGTAGCATTGTTGCAATCGTCACTCCCATGCATCCGGACGGCAGCCTCGATTTCGATGGCCTGCGCAAACTGATCGACTGGCACATCGCCGAGGGAACCGACAGCATCGTCATCGTCGGCACGACCGGCGAATCCCCCACCGTCTCGATGGAAGAACACTGCGAGCTGATCAAGGTCGCGGTGGAACATACTGCCAAACGCATTCCCATCATCGCCGGCACCGGCGGCAACTCGACCTCCGAAGCCATCGAGCTGACCGAGTTCGCCAAGAAGATCGGCGCCGACGCCTCGCTGCAGGTGGTCCCCTACTACAACCGTCCGACCCAGGAAGGCATGTATCTTCACTTCAAGAAGATCGCCGAATCGGTCGACCTGCCGGTGATCCTGTACAACGTGCCCGGCCGCACGGTGGCCGACATGAGCAACGAGACCATCCTGCGCCTGGCGCAAGTGAAGGGCATCGTCGGCGTGAAGGACGCGACCGGCAACATCGGCCGCGGCACCGACCTGATCCGCCTGGCGCCCAAGGACTTCGCCATCTATTCCGGCGACGACGCCACCGCCATCGCCCTGATGCTGTACGGCGGCGCGGGCAACATCTCGGTGACCGCCAACATCGCACCGCGCGACATGCACGAGCTGTGCGCGGCGGCCATGTCGGGCAACATCGCGCGCGCCGTCGAGCTGAACAACAAGATGCTGCCGCTGCATAACAAGCTGTTCGTCGAACCCAATCCGGTGCCGCTGAAGTGGGCGATGCAGGAAGTGGGCTTGATCAAGTCAGGCATGCGCCTGCCGCTGGCGCCGCTGGGGGCGGCGTTCCACGACTCCGTACGCGCGGCGTTGCGCGAGTCGGGTGTATTAAAATAATCGACTTGGCCGCTTTGCTCTTTGGACCTGTCTCCTGAAATTCGATCCCGCTTTCAATAGTAACGATATGACTAATAGCAAGAACGTTCGTCCTGTGGTTCGCTCCGCGTACACCCTTACCCAACGCAGCATCGTCGTCGCACTGGCTCTCGCGGGTCTCGCAGGATGCTCGTCCATCGGCAATATGCTCGAGGGCGACCGTATCGATTACAAGAGCGCCGAGAAAGCCCGTGGCCCGCGCCTCGAAGTGCCGCCCGACCTGACCCAGCTGCAGCGCGACAACCGCTATGCGATTCCCGAGGCGAACAAGGGTGTGGCCACCGCATCGGGCTACAACCTGGAGCAGCAGACCAAGCCGACCACCGAAGTCGCCTCCGTGGCGCCGGCCGGCAAGGGCAGCGACATCCGCGTCGAACGCGACGGCACCCAGCGCTGGCTGGTGGTGAATCAGACGCCCGAGGTGCTGTGGTCGCAGATCAAGGACTTCTGGCAGGACAGCGGCTTCCTGATCAACGTCGAATCGCCCGATACCGGCGTGATGGAAACCGACTGGGCCGAGAACCGCGCCAAGATTCCGCAGGACTTCGTGCGCAACACGCTGGGCAAGGTGTTCGACTCGCTGTACTCGACCGGTGAGCGCGACAAATTCCGCACCCGCCTGGAGCGCGGTCCGAACGGCACCACCGAGATCTTCATCAGCCACCGCGGCGCCGAGGAAGTGCTGACCGGCTCGGCCAAGGAAACCTCGGTGTGGACCGCGCGTCCGACCGACCCCGGCCTGGAAGCCGAATTCCTGGCGCGCCTGATGGTGCGCCTGGGCGCCGAAGAGACCAAGGCCAAGGCGGCCGTGGCCAATGCGCCGACCCTGCAGGCCCGTTCCAAGCTGCTCAAGACCGCATCCGGCTCCAGCGTCCAGGTCGATGAAAGCTTCGACCGCGCATGGCGTCGCGTCGGCCTGGCGCTGGACCGCGTCGGCTTCACCGTGGAAGACCGCGATCGCAGCCAGGGCGTCTACTTCGTGCGCTACGTCGACCAGAACCAGGACGCCAAGGACAAGACCGACAAGCCGGGCTTCTTCTCGCGCATCTTCTCCAGCTCCAAGGACAAGGAGAAGTCCGCCGCCAAGTACCGCATCGTGGTCCAGGGCAGCGGCGACGCCAGCAACATCGTGGTGCAGAACAGCGAGGGCAAGCCTGAAGTGTCCGGTGTCTCGGACAGGATCCTCGGTTTGCTGAACGACCAATTGAAATGATGCAACGCCGGGGCCGCACATGAAGTTCGCGAGCCTCGGTAGCGGCAGCGAAGGTAACGCGCTGCTTATTTCGGCCGCAGCCGGCGCACATCGTCCCAACTCGGGCACGACCGTGATGCTGGACTGCGGCTTTGCTTTGCGCGAGACGGAAAGGCGCATGCTGCGCCTCGGGCTGGATCCTTCCGACGTCTCCGCCATCGTCGTCACCCACGAGCATTCCGACCACGTGGCCGGCGTATTCAAGTTCGCGCGCCGCTACCGCATCCCGGTCTGGCTCAGCTACGGCACCTGGCAGGCGGTGAGCGCCCAGGCCGCGGACGTCGACATCCGCTTTTGCGCCGACGGCGACAAGATTGCCATCGGCGACCTTGAACTCACTCCCTACACCGTGCCGCATGACGCGCGCGAACCGGTCCAGTACGTGGCCGCCGACGGCGATCGGCGCCTGGGCGTGCTGACCGACGCCGGGCAATCCACCGCGCACCTGGTCCACGCGCTGGGCGCCTGCGACGCGCTCCTGCTGGAGTGCAACCACGACCGCGCGATGCTGGACAACTCTCCCTATCCCGCCTTCCTCAAGCGCCGCATCGGCGGCGCCTACGGCCACCTAGCCAATGAGACCAGCGCCGAGATCCTGCATCTGCTCGACAAGAGCAAGCTCAAGCAAGTGGTCGGCGCTCACCTGAGCCAGCAAAACAATACCCCCGAGCTCGCACGCGCGGCGCTGGAAAGCGTCTTGGGCGAGACCTTCGGCGGCATCGCCATCGCCTGCCAGGAAGACGGCTTCGCTTGGCTGGACGTCTGAAAAGCGAGCAGGTCAGCGCTTTGTCAGCCGCGGCCCAAACAGCGCTGAAACAATTTGTTGCGTTTGAATTTGGTCGGCAAGGCCCTTAAAACGTCCCAGGAGCCTTCGTCAGCGCTTTGTCAGTGTCTGCGGGGCAGGCAATTGCATCGATGCGCTTATGGGGCTTTTGGAGCCTTTTGCGGGGATGATCGAATGGTGGGGGAGGAGGGCGTGTCGGGCAGGGTGCGCACCGTGGCAAACCGAGGGAGAAGCGAGGGCGAAAAAAAACCGGCCCAGAGGACCGGTTTTTCTGAAAATAATCTGAAGATTATTTTGCCGGAGCGTCAGCCGGCTTGGCGGCGTCAGCAGCGGGAGCGGCATCAGCCGGCTTGGCAGCGTCAGCAGCCGGAGCAGCGTCAGCAGGCTTGGCAGCGTCAGCGGCCGGAGCGGCAGCAGGAGCTTCAGCAGCGGCGGGAGCCGGAGCGGCAGCAGGAGCTTCAGCAGCGGGAGCCGGTGCAGGAGCTTCTTCCTTCTTGCCGCAAGCAGCCAGGGCAACAGCCAACAACGCAGCGATCAACAGAGTCTTTTTCATGAATATTCCTTCAATATTTAAAAATTGTGCGATGAATAATTACCGGTAATTATCGCTCTACAGGAGGTTCTCGCCATCGGGTGAAGCCTTGCGGATTCGTCTCGGTTCTTGCTTTTTCTTGCTGCCGAAACAGGCCCATACAACGAAAACTTTCCAGCCCGTCATTATAGCTATTTTTTGCCGAAATCACACTGCGATCATTCTTTTTCGTAAGAATTTGTAAGTTCTTACATTTAAACCCATGTGGCCGGAAGGCCTTTATCCACGCCGTTTTCCAACGATTGACGATTGATCAACAGATCGTTATTTCCGAATATCTCGAAGTAATTCAGGCCAATTCCAACCAGCCGCTTTCATGCCATTGATGCAGGGCTTCGAGCAGGTCTTCCGAGGCGCTGTCGAATTCCTGTTTTTCCAGGCGGCGCTGGTCCGCCAGTTTCGTCAGGATGGCCTTGTCGGCGCGGCCGACCTGGAACGACTCGCCATTGATGAAGACATGCGTGCCGCGATACAGCATCTGCGTCTTGCGGTGCAGGACCAGGCCGCGCTTCTTGGCGCCCTGGAAAAAGCGAGCAAACGACAGGTCCTCGCCGCGCGCCTCGAAGAACACGCTGGGCTTGGGCTCGGACAGGTGCTCGCCGAGGAAGATGGTGATGTCGTCGTCGGTGAAGCGGATCTTGTTGAGCTCGTCGCGGATGCGCGCCACCATCGCGGCCGGCAGTTCGGCCGGTTTTTCGGTGGGTTTGAGTTCGGGGTCGGCATAGCGGCCGGGCAGGTCGATGCTGTCCATCATGAAGTCGAGGAAGGCTTCGCCCAGCTCCTGGTAGGCCGGCGCGCGGAAGCCGACCGAATAGGTCATGCACTCGCCCAGCGCCACGCCGTCGTGCGCGTAATGCGGCGGCAGGTAGAGCATGTCGCCCGGCTCCAGCACGAACTCCTGCTCCGGCTGGAAGTTGCTGAGGATCTTCAGCGGCACGCCTTCCTCCAGCGTCAGGTCGTCCTGCGCGCTGATGCGCCAGCGGCGCTGGCCGTGGGCCTGCAGCAGGAACACGTCATAGGAATCGAAATGCGGGCCGACGCCGCCGCCGTCGGTGGCGTAGCTGATCATCAGGTCGTCCAGGCGGGCGTCGGAGATGAAGCGGAACTGGCGCAGCAGCGCGTCGGCGGCAGGATGGTGCAGGTTCACGCCCTGCACCAGCAGCGTCCAGGCCTTCTGCTTCAGCGCGGGCAGCTTCGCGAAGGGGCCATGCTGCATGTCCCAGCCCTGGTCGCGCTGCGTGATGAGGCGCGATTCGACCTCGTCGCGGCGGGCCAGTTCGAACAGTTCCTGGCGCGGCAGCGGCGCCTGGAAACCGGGAATGGCCTGGCGGATGAGCAGCGGCTTCTTGTGCCAGTAGTCACGCAGGAATTGGGCGGGCGTGAGGCCGCCGAGCAGTTCTGGTTTTTTCATGCCCGCCATTATAGGCGCGCCCAATGACTTGGGAACTTGATGCCGCGCACAAGCGATGACGCTTGACGCAGGTTTGATGCGGGTATAATCGCGCACTGAGCAACATGAGCGCAAAGCCCTTGCCGGGCGCAACGGCAGGGAGCGCCCCCGGGTTTCAGAAAGATCGGCAGCCGGGCCTGCCGCTCCCGCACCACATACAGACAGCAACAGCAAAGGATCCGATACGATGAAAATCGCAAAGAACACCGTAGTTTCCGTGAACTACAAATTGTCCGACGCCCAGAACAACCTGATCGAGCAAAGCAGCGACCCGATGGTCTACCTGCACGGCGGCTACCACAACACGCTGCCCAAGATCGAGGAAGCGCTGGACGGCAAGGAAGCCGGCTACCAGGTCACCATCCAGGTCGAGCCTGAAGACGCCTTCGGCGAGTACGACTCCGAGCTGGTCAAGATCGAGCCGGTGTCGCGCCTGCCGCAACCGATCGAAGTGGGCATGCAGTTCGAAGGCTCGCCGGACGACGACAGCGACGACACCGTCGTCTTCACCGTCACCGAAGTGGCCGACGGCAAGGCCGTGCTGGACGGCAATCACCCGCTGGCCGGCATCGCGCTGCGCTTCGACCTGTCCGTGGCCGAAGTGCGCGCCGCCTCGGAAGAGGAAGTCGCCCACGGCCACGTGCACGGCGCCCACGGCCACCATCATCATCACGATGAAGATGAGGGAGAGGAAGGCGATCACTTCCGCAGCCAGCCGCTGAACTGAGCCGCGGCAGTATCCGCACCAATGAAAAACGCCCGCAGCCGCGGGCGTTTTTCTTTTCCCCATCCCGCTTCGCGGGGCGCGTCGCCTCAGCGCCGTTCGCCATCCGCATCGGCCACCGCGAACAGCTGCGGCAGGTGATCGTCCACCACCACCTTCAGCCAGCGTTCTCCCACGCCGACGCTGCCGAGGTTGCCGGTCCACAGGATGCGGGGCGGCGCCTTGTTGCCGGCGGCCTCGCCGTGCACCACCAGCACCCGGCCCTGGAACTTGCCGGACAGCTCGGAGAAGGCGCGCCGCGTCTCCGCAAAGCCGTCGCGCTGGGTGCGGAAGAAGGAGCGCTTGGGCGGCGCGCCGAAGGGGTTGCCGTCGCTGAAGAACACCACCGCCGAGGCCTTCCTCAGCGCCGCATAGGCGAACAGGTGCTGCAGCCAGTTGCGGTTGGCGATCAGGCGGTCTTCGAATTCATTGTTGCGCCCGCCGTCGAGCACGAAGTGGTTGTTGCCGGCCGGCAGGTTGAGCGTGGCGAACAGCACGTTGCCGACCTCCCAGCGGGTGTTCTCGGCATAGCTGCGGAACTTCGGCGTGAGCGATTGGCGTAGCAGCGGCAGGCGGCTGGCGCCGAGGGAAAACTCCCCCGCATGGAACAGTTCGCGTATGCGCGCCAGGCGTTCGATGGCGTCGGAGCGCTGCTCCTTGTCGCGGCAGGTGATCCAGTCGCTGGCCGCCAGCGACATGAAGACGCCGTTCTGCGCCTGCGACAGCAGCTCGCGACGCTGGCTGTACAAGTCGTCGTCGCAAGGCTCGGAGGCGGACTTGACGCCGTTGACCACCACGAAGGCCAGGTTGTCGGCATCGGTCTCGGCGATGGCGCGACGCAGGACTTCCTCGCCATTGTCGCCGGCGAAGGCGTGGCCGATGATGCCGAAGGCGAAGTCCTGCGGCGCCGCCCATGCCGGTAGCGCCGCCAGGGAGGCGGCGCAGGCCAGCAGGGCGGTCAGCAGGATGCGTTTCATCGGGTGGCGGCCTCGGGTTGGCGTGGGGTCAGTCGTGCCGGCTCAGCTGCTTCAACTGGTACAAGGCGTCCAGCGCCTGGCGCGGGGTCAGCGCGTCGGGATCGAGCTGGTCCAGCGATTGCAGCAGAGCTTGCGCGCGCGGATCCGGTTCGACCACGATTTGCGGCGCTTGTTCGGACCCGTGCGCAGATTGTTCCTGCCGCGGCTCATCGGGCTCGACATACTGCGCAGTGCTGAACAGGTCGAACTGCGGCGTCGGCTGCACCGACTGGCTTTCCAGCGCCGACAGGTGCTTGCGCGCGGCGCGGATCACCGGCGCCGGCACGCCGGCCAGCTGCGCCACCTGGAGGCCGTAGCTCTGCGAGGCGGGCCCGCTCTGCACCGCATGCAGGAAGACGATGCTGTCCTTGTGCTCGACCGCCGACAGGTGCACGTTGGCCGCCGTCGGATGGATCTCCGGCAACTGGGTCAGTTCGAAGTAGTGGGTGGCGAACAGCGTGAAGCTGCGCGTGACGTCGATCAGGTGCTTGGCGATCGCCCAGGCCAGCGCCAGGCCGTCGAAGGTCGAGGTGCCGCGCCCGACCTCATCCATCAGCACCAGCGAATGCTCGCTGGCGTTGTTGAGGATGGCGGCCGATTCGGTCATCTCGACCATGAAGGTCGAGCGGCCGCCGGCCAGGTCGTCGGCCGCGCCGATGCGGGTGAAGATGCGGTCGATCGGGCCGATCGCGGCGCTGGCGGCCGGCACGAAGCTGCCCACGTAGGCCAGCAGCGTGATCAGCGCCACCTGGCGCATGAAGGTCGACTTGCCGCCCATGTTGGGGCCGGTGATCAGCAGCAGCTTGCGCTCGGCGGCCAGCTGGCAGTCGTTGGCGATGAAGCGCTCGATCTGGTTTTCCACCACCGGGTGGCGGCCCTGTTCGATCTGGATGCTGGGTTCGGCCACCAGTTGCGGCGCGCACCAGTTGTTGCGCGCCGCGTGGTCGGCCAGCGCCACCAGGGTGTCGAGCTGGGCCAGCGCATGCGCGATGGCCTGCAGCGTGACGATGTGCGGCGCCATCGCGCCCAGCAGCTGCTCGTACAGGAACTTCTCGCGCGACAGCGAGCGCTCCTGCGCCGACAGCGCCTTGTCCTCGAAGGCCTTGAGCTCGGGGATGATGTAGCGCTCGGCGTTCTTCAGGGTCTGGCGACGGCGATAGTCTTCCGGCACCTTGTCGCTCTGGCCGTTGGTGACCTCGATGTAGAAGCCGTGCACCTTGTTGTATTCCACCCGCAGGTTGGCGATGCCGGTGCGGGCCCGCTCGCGGGCCTCGAGATCGAGCAGGAACTGGCCGGCGTTCTCCGACAGGCCGCGCAGTTCATCCAGCTCGGCGTCGTAGCCGCGCGCGATCACGCCGCCGTCGCGCACCATCGCGGCCGGTTCCAGCATGATGGCGCGTTCCAGCAGGTCCAGGCATTCCACCGGCGTGGCCAGGGCGTCGTGCAACTGGCCCAGCAGCGGCGCGTCGGCGTCGCGGCCGCACATGGCGACGTAGGCGCGCAGCGAGCTGAGCTGCTGCAGGCCGGCGCGCAGGCCCGCCAGGTCGCGCGGACGGGCCGACAGCAGGGCGATGCGGGTGGTGATGCGCTCGATGTCGGGCACCGCCGCCAGCGTGGCCGACAGGCCCGAGCAGGCGTCGGTACGCATCAGCGCGCTGATCGCCGCGTGGCGCGCACGCGCCACGTTCTGGTCGCGCAGCGCGTGGTGCAGCCAATGGCGCAGCAGGCGCGAACCCATCGCGGTGCGGCAATGATCGAGCGTGGAGAACAGCGTGGGCGCCAGCGCGTTGGCATCCTGGGCGCGGATGGTTTCGGTCAGTTCCAGGTTGCGGCGGGTCGAGGCGTCCAGGCCGATGAATTCGTTTTCCGACTCCACCGTGAGCGCCCGCACGTGCTGCAGGCCGCGGCCCTGGGTCGATTGCGCGTAGCGCAGCAGCGCGCCGGCCGCGCCGACGGCGACCGTCAGGCCCTGCGCGCCGAAGCCGTCCAGCGTGGCCACGGCAAGCTGCTCGAGCAGCGCCTTGGCGCCGCTGGGCTGGTCGAAGTGCCAGTCCGGCACGGCCACGCCGCGGCTGGGCAGCAGCGCTTCGCACTGTTCTTGCTGGCTGTCGGCGATCAGGATCTCGGCCGGCGAGATGCGCTCCAGCTCCTGCTTGATGCGGGTGTCCAGCAGGTGGCTGTCGACGGAGAATTCCATCAGCTTCAGGGCGCCGCTGGCCATCGACAGCCACGACAGGCCGACCTGCACCTGCTTGCGCTGCTTGCCCGGCATCATCTGCATGGCCAGCAGGCAGCGTTCGGATTTCTCCGGCAGCAGGTCGGAATCGGTCAGCGTGCCCGGCGTGACCACGCGCACCACCTTGCGCTCCACCGGTCCCTTGCTGGTGGCCGGGTCGCCGATCTGCTCGCAGATCGCCACCGACTCGCCCAGCTTGATCAGGCGCCCCAGGTATTGCTCGGCGGAGTGATAGGGGATGCCGGCCATCTTGATCGGATTGCCGTTGGAGGCGCCGCGCTGGGTCAGCGTCACGCCCATCAGGCGCGAGGCTTTCTCGGCATCGTCGAAGAACAGTTCGTAGAAATCGCCCATGCGGTAGAACACCAGCGTCTGCGGGTGATCGGCCTTGATGCGCAGGTACTGCTGCATCATCGGCGTATGGTGCGCGATCGAGGCTTCGAGAGCTTGTTTTTCGGGGGTAAGTTCTGTCGCTTGCTGAGTCATGGAGATCCGTTGTTGGCGGGGCCGGCTTGCTTGGTGCAGGAGTGGCGGCGGCCCTGAATTCTTGCGTCCCGCGCTGCGCTTTGCGCGGGGGGCGCGTATTTTGACGCAGGCCGGCGAAGTTGCCAACGCCCGCGCTGTCGTTCGTCGCCCGAATCCGCCGAGTTTACTAGAACTGGCGTCGCCCGCCCTATTTCCTGCACCCGCAAGCACGCTGTCGCCGGTTCGCGGGGAGCGTTTTTTTCGCTTGTCGCCGATATCGAAAGTGCTTATGATGCCTCTCGTTGGTCTATTGGTCCAACCAATGGACCTATGTTGTCATATTGAAAGCGCGGCCGCAGAACAAGAACACCGGCCTGCGCATCGGCAAACCCCGATGGAGACTCCTATGAAAATGTCATTCCGCTGGTTCGGCGATTCCGATCCCGTCCCCCTCCAATACATCCGCCAGATTCCCGGCATGCACGGCATCGTCTCGGCGGTCTATGACGTTCCGGTCGGCGAGGCCTGGCCGCTGGAGAAGATCCTGGCCCTCAAGGCCAAGATCGAAAACCATGCGCTGGCCTTCGACGTGGTCGAATCGGTGCCCGTGCACGAAGACATCAAGCTGGGCAAGCCCGACCGCGACCGGCTCATCGCCAACTACCAGGAGACCTTGCGCAGGCTCGGGCAGGCCGGCGTCAAGGTGGTCTGCTACAACTTCATGCCGGTATTCGACTGGACCCGCACCACGCTGGAGAAGCGCTTGCCCGATGGCTCCACCACGCTGGCCTTCAGCGCGAAAGAGGCCGACGAGATCGACGTCAGCCGCGGCATCTCGCTGCCCGGCTGGGACGCCAGCTACCGCCCCGAGGCGCTGCAGGCGCTGCTGGCCGAATACCGCGAGGTGGACGAGGAAACGATGTGGAGCAACCTGGCCTACTTCCTCAAGGCCATCATTCCGGCGGCGCAAGAAGCCGGCATCAAGATGGCCTTGCACCCGGACGATCCGCCGCGCCCCATCTTCGGCCTGCCGCGCATCGTCAAGAACCGCGACGACCTGGCGCGCGTGCTGGCCATCGCCGACGTGCCGGCCAACGGCCTGACGCTGTGCTCGGGCTCGCTGGGCGCCGGCCCGCAGAACAATGTCGAGGCGCTGGTGCGCGAATTCGGCGCGCGCGGGCGCATCCACTTCGCCCACCTGCGCAACGTCAAGGTCAACGCCGCCGGCGATTTTGAAGAAACCGCGCACAAGTCGGACTGCGGCTCGCTGGACATGGCGGCCATCGTCAAGGCCTACCACGAGCTCGGCTACGAGGGCTACGTGCGCCCCGACCACGGCCGCATGATCTGGGGCGAGACCGGCAAGCCCGGCTACGGCCTGTACGACCGCGCGCTGGGCGCGGTCTACCTGAACGGACTGTGGGAAGGCGTCGCTAAAGCCAAGGCCTGATCCGCCGCCGGCATTCCCCGCCGCCGGAACCAGGCGGGGAGGAGACCACGGGCGGGCGCCCACAACAACAAGACCGCGCCCGGCCGACATAACGACATCAAGAGGAGAACCGCATGCCCAAGATCCGCTGGACGATGATCTTTCTTTGCTTCCTGGCCAACGTCATCAACTTCATTGACCGCGCCAACCTGGCGATTGCCGCCCCTTATATTTCCCACGACCTCGATCTCGGCCCGGCCGCGATGGGCCTGATCCTGAGCGCGTTCTTCTGGACCTACGCGCTGCTGCAGATGCCGGCCGGCTGGTTCATCGACAAGGTTGGCGTGCGCGTCAGCCTGGCGCTGGCGGTAGGCTGGTGGTCGGTGTTCACGGTCTTGAGCGGCGCGGCGCGCGGCGTGGGCCAACTGACCGGCGCGCGCCTGATGCTGGGCGTGGGCGAAGCCGCCGCCATCCCGTCCTTCGCCAAGGTCGCCTTCAACTGGTTCCCGCGCCGCGAGCGCGGCTTCGCCTGCAGCATCTTCGACAGCGGCTCGCGCGTGGGCTCGGCGCTGTCGCTGCCGCTGGTGGCCTGGCTGATCTCGGCGGTCGGCTGGCGCGGCTCGTTCTACATTACCGGCGCCATCGGCATCGTGTGGGCGGCGCTGTGGTGGTTCATCTACCGCGACCCCGAGCAATACCGCGCCATCGCGCCGCAGCAGGTGGATGCGCTGCTGGCCGAGCGCAGCCCGCAACTGCAGGCGGAGAGCGAGGCGCGCATCTCCTGGGGCGACCTGTTCCGCTACCGCACCATCTGGGGCATCATGATCGGCCTGTTCTGCCTGAACTTCGCGATCTACTTCTTCATCACCTGGTTCCCCAGCTACCTGCTGCAGTCGCGCGGCTTCTCGCTGTCCACGCTGGGCACCCTGGGCATGCTGCCGGCGCTCATGGCCATTCCCGGCGGCTGGCTGGGCGGCTGGCTCTCCGACAGCCTGATCCGCCGCGGCTGGAGCTCTACCGCGGCGCGCAAGACTTGCCTGGTGGCCGGCATGCTGATGTCGTCCTCGATCACGCTGTCGGCCTTCGTCGAAAGCACCGGCGCGTGCCTGGCGCTGTTCGCGCTGGCCTACGCCAGCCTGTCGTTCGCCGGCGCCAACGTCTGGACCTTGCCGGGCGAGCTGGCGCCCACCCCCAAGCACGTGGCCTCCATCGGCGGCATCCAGAACTTCGCCGGCAACCTGGCCGGCATCGTCACCACCACCTTCACCGGCTTCATGCTGGCCATCACCAAGGGTTCCTTCGTGATCCCGCTGGTGGTGGCGGGCGTGCTGTGCGTGGTGGGCGCGCTGAGCTACCTGTTCATCGTCGGCCGCATCGAACCGCTGCCGGCGCCGCAGGGACGGGGCGGCGTGCCGCTGGGCAAGCCGCTGGCGCAGTAAGGCCGCGCCTGCGGGGCGTTCAAACGGCTAGAATAGCGGTCGACGTCGGCCGCTATTTTTTTGCGCCGGCAGATTGCAGACTTCTAATCGGGAACCTTGATGGGCGCATCGGAAAAATCTTCTTCCAGGCCGGCGATGGCATTGCCGGTGCTGCAGGCGCAGCGCCTGTACAAGCAGATCGCAGAACTGCTGGAGCAGAAGATCCGCAGCGGCGCCATCGCCCCGCGCGACTATTTGCCGCCCGAGCGCGACCTGGCGCAGCAGATGGGCGTGTCGCGCACCTCGGTGCGGGAGGCGCTGATCGCGCTGGAAGTGAAGGGGCTGGTGACCATCCGCGTGGGCGACGGCGTGCAGGTGTGCGATCCGGCCACCGTGCCGCCCGGGCCTGACCTGCGCGCCGAGCGCAGCCCCATCGAGCAGCTGGATGCGCGCTGCCTGATCGAAGGCGAACTGGCCGCGCTGGCGGCGAAGAACGCCACGCCGGAGCACATAGAAAAACTGGAGCGCGCGCTGGAAACCATGCGCGGCAGCTATCCCGACTCGGCCGCCTTCCTCGACGCCGACCACGCCTTCCACACCGCCATGGGCGAAGCCTCCGGCAACCAGGTGCTGATCGACCAGCTGGAGTTCCTGTGGGCGCTGCGCTACCAGGCCACCTTCCAGAAGTTCGAGGAGCACTACACCAACGACCCGCGCGAGCAGGCCGCGGTGCTGGAAGACCACCGCCGCATCGTCGACGCCATCCGCGGCGGCGACGCCCGCCAGGCGCGCGCGGCGTTGCACCAGCATTTGAAGCGGGTGCAGAAGCTGTTCGTCAAGTAAGCGCGCGTCCTCAGAACGAAATCACGATCTTGCCCGAATGCTCGCCGCGCTCCATGCGGGCGAAGCCCTCGGCCGCGCGTTCCAGCGGGAAGGTCGAGTCGATCAGCGGCTTGATGCCGTGCATGGCCATCATGCGCATCGTCGCTTCCAGCGCGGCGCGCGAGCCGACCACTACGCCCTGCATGCGGATCATGGGGCCGATCAGCTGGCGGATGTTGAGCGGCGCCTCCATGCCGCCGACGAAGCCGATCACACCGACAAAACCGTTGAAGCGCACCGCCGAGAGCGACTGCGACAGGCTGCTGCCGGTGGTCTCCACCACGATGTCGACGCCGCGCCCGCCGGTGGCTTCACGCACCGCGCCGGCCCACTCCGGCGTTTGACGGTAGTTGATCACGGTGTCCACGCCCATCCCGCGCATCAGTGTCGCCTTGGCCTCGCTGGAGGTCAGGCCGATCACGCGCGCGCCGGCCGCGCGGGCGAACTGCGCGGCGAACAGGGCGACGCCGCCGGTGCCTTGCACCAGCACGCTCTGGCCCGGCTGCAGGCCGCCTTGCTGCAGGCAGGTCCAGGCGGTCAGCGCGGCGATGGGCAGGGTGCTGGCTTCGGCGTCGCTCAGATAATCGGGGGCGGCCACGGCGTCCTCGGCCGGCACCACCACGTAATCCTGCAGCACGCCGGTCAGCGGCGCGCCCAGCGAACCGCCGGCGCGCTGCTCGGGCGTGAGCGCGCCATCGCGCCAGCCCTGGATATAGACCGGCACCACGCGGTCGCCGACCTTGAAGCGGGTGACGTCTTCGCCGACCGCCTCGACCACGCCGCAGGCGTCGGAAGAGGGGACGTAGGGCAGCTTGAGGTTGGGCATGTAGCTGCCGGAAAGGATCGCCAGGTCACGGTAGTTCAGGCTGGCCGCCTTGACGCGCACCAGGATGTCGCCGCGTTTGGGCTGCGGTGTGGGGACGTCGGCGATCTTCAGGCTGGCGATGGAAAAGGCGTCGGCTTGCAGGGCTCTCATGGTGCTGTCTCCGTGGCTGTGATGGGGTGCGGGGAGTCTAGCAAAATCGCCCGTGTTCCGTCGGCGCATAAAAAAAACAGGCGGCTACCGGAGTAGCCGCCTGCCCGGCCTGCAGGGGAACAGGCCGTCGGGGGAGCGGTAGGTCAGTGCGCCGAGGAGGTGTCGGCCACGCGCTGGGGCTTGGGCGCCAGCCACACTGCCATCGCGGCCAGCGAGAACGAGATCGCGGCCATCATGAAGATGTGGTTGGTGGCCAGCATCACCGCCTGGTTCTGCACGGTCTGCACCAGCGAGCCGGTAGCCTGGTCGGGTGTCAAGCCCACGGCGGTCATGGCGTTGACGGCGTCGCCGGAGCGATCCACCAGGCCGGACAACTCGGCGCGGAAGTAGGTGGTGTCGTTCTCCCAACTGGTGTTGACGATGGAGGTGGCGATGGCGCCCGACATGGTGCGGCAAAAGCTCATCAGGCCGGCCGCCGAGGCGGTCTCTTCCTCGTTCACGCTGGCCAGCGCCAGGCCCGTCAGCGGGACGAAGAACAGCGGCATGCCGATACCCTGCAGGAACAGCGGCCAGCCGATCTGGAAGATCGTCATGTCGGTGGTGTTGAAGGCGCGCACGAAGGTCATCAGGCCCAGCCACACCACGCCGATGCAGACCAGCTTGCGGCCGTCGACCTTGGTCGACATCTTGGCCACGAAGGGCGCGGTCATCACCGCCAGGATCCCGGTCAGCGCCGAGACGCAGCCCGACCAGGTGGCCGTGTAGCCCATGTAGCCCTGCAGCCACAGCGGCGTGAGCACCACCGAGCCGAAGAAGGCGCCGAAGGCCAGGGAGATCGTGGTCACGCTGGCCGAGAAGCCGCGATGGCGGAATACCCGCAGGTCGAC
Source organism: Herbaspirillum sp. WKF16 (assembly GCF_028993615.1). Classification (NCBI taxonomy): domain Bacteria; kingdom Pseudomonadati; phylum Pseudomonadota; class Betaproteobacteria; order Burkholderiales; family Oxalobacteraceae; genus Herbaspirillum; species Herbaspirillum sp. WKF16. The sequence goes on from NZ_CP118632.1 coordinate 1,544,110, forward strand.
CACCGGGTTGCGCTCGGTCAGCTCCCAGATCAGGAAGGCGATGAAGAACACCACCGCGATGACGGCCAGCACCACGATCTCGGTGGAGGCGAACCAGTCCTTTTCCTTGCCCTCATCGAGCATGTATTGCAGGGCCGCGACCCACACGATCATCAGCAGCAGGCCGACGCGGTCGATGGAAACCTTGGTGGTCTTGCTCTCGAAGCGCTTCAACATGCGCCAGCCGAGCCAGCCGCACAGCAGCGCCACCGGTACGTTGATCCAGAAGATGTAGGGCCAGCTGTACTGGTCGCACAGCACCCCGCCCAGCACTGGACCTGCGATCGGCGCCACCAGCGTGGTCATGGCCCACAGGCCGATGGCGGCGGGCGCCTTTTCCTTGGGGAAGATGCGCAGCAGCAGCGTCTGCGAGAGCGGCATCAGCGGGCCGCCGGCCAGGCCTTGCAGGATGCGGAACAGCACCAGCATGCCCAGCGAGTTGGCCAGGCCGCACAGCGCCGAGAACAGGCCGAACAGCACCATCGAACTGATGAACACCCGCACTGTGCCGAAGCGGTTGGCGAGCCAGCCGGTCAGCGGCACGGTGATCGCCTCGGCCACCGCGTACGAGGTGATGACGTAAGTGCCCTGGCTGGTGGAAGCGCCCAGGGCGCCGGCGATGTGCGAGACCGAGACGTTGGCGATGGTGGTGTCGAGCACCGCGATGAAGTTGGCGGCCGCCAGCAGGATGCCGGCGCCGAGCAACTGGCCGCCTTGCAGCTTGCCCGGCTCGGCCTTGGGCGCCGGGGCCGGCAACGATCCGGCGTCTGCGCTGAGTGTGGATGACATGGAAAACCTCTGTTTGTCTTGTCAGGCCCGGATTACAGCGAGGCCGCCTTGGCGTCGCCGTTCTGCGCGCTCTTCTGCTGCGGCGTGTCGCCGGCCTGGATCTGGCCGCGGGTGTCGATCTCCACCAGCATCGACAGGCCCACCGACAGCGGACGCTGCGCCAGTTCCTGGGGATCGATGGAGACGCGCACCGGCAGGCGCTGCACCACCTTGATCCAGTTGCCGGTGGCGTTCTGCGCCGGGATCACCGCGAAGGCCGAACCGGTGCCGCCGGACAGGCCGGTCACCACGCCGTGGTATTCCACCGAGCCGCCGTAGATGTCGGCCTTCATGGTCACCGGCTGGCCGATCTTGACCTTGGTCAGCTGGCCTTCCTTGAAGTTGGCGTCCACGTGCATCTGCTGCAGCGGCACCACCGAGAGCAGGTTGGCGCCGGTCTGCACGCGCTGGCCGACCTGCACCTGGCGACGCGCCACCACGCCGTCCAGCGGCGCGCGCAGCACGGTGCGCTCCAGGTCCAGCTTGGCCTGGTCGCGCTTGGCGCGGGCCAGCGCCACTTCCGGGTTGTTGTCGACGGTAGTGTCGGCGGTCAGCACGGTGCTGGCCTTCTGGGCGCCGATGGTGGCCTTCGTGTTGGCGCGCGATTGCACCTCGCTGGCCTCGGCCGCCTTCAGGTTGGCCTGAGCGGTCAGCATGGCGGTGCGGGCGTTGGAGAGTTCCTCGCCGGACACCGAGCCCGACTTGGACAAGGCTTCACGGCGCTGCAGATCGATCTCGGCGCGCTTCACGTCAGCCTGGGCCGACAGCAGCTGGGCCGCGGCGCGCTTCTGTTCGGCTTCGCGCGCCAGCACCTGCGCGGCCAGGCCGGCATCGTTGGCGAAGAAGCCCTTGACGCGGCGTTCGGTGCGGTCCAGGTCTGCTTCGGCCTGGGCCAGCGCCAGTTTGGCGTCGGCGTCGTCGATGGCGACCAGCACGTCGCCCTTCTTGACGGCCTGGGTGTCGACCACCTTGACGTCGGCCACGATGCCGTTGATGGCCGGCGTGACCACGGAAATTTCGGTGGCGGTGTAGGCGTTGTCGGTCTCGACGTAGCGCGAGCCGATCAGGTACCAGTAGGCGCCGTAGCCGATGCCGACCACGGCGACCACGCCGCCGAAGATGGAGAACAGCTTCTTGCGCTTGGCCGTGGCCGCGGCGCGGGCGGCGGCTTCTTCGCGTTGCTTGGCGGCGTCGTCAGCCATGGTGTGGGTTGCCTGGTTGTCGCTGTGGGACATGATGATTAACCTTTCGCTTGCGTATCTGTGTGTTGGGCGCGGCCGATGCTGTCGCCTGCGCCGCCATGTTCTTTATCTTGCTCCGCGTATCCGCCGCCCAGCGCGCGCACCAGCGCCACGTCCAGGCTGAACATGCGCGAGCGCAGGTCGGAGAGCTGGCGCAGGTTGGTGATCAGCGTATCCTGGGCGTTGAGCACGTCGAGGTAATTGGCCAGGCCGCCGTTGTAGCGGTTGCCGACGATGCGGTAGGCCTCTTCGGCGGCGTCGGCCGCGGCTTGCACCTTCTCCAGCCGGCCCGACAGCGCCTTTTCGGAGACGCCCACATCGGCCACGTCCTGCAGCGCCTGGGTCACGGCCTGGTCGTAGTTGGCCACGGCCTCGTCATAGCTCGCGCTGGCCGAGCGGAACTGGCCGCGCAGGCGGCCGCCGTTGAAGATCGGCAGCGAGATGGCCGGGCCGAAGCTGCCGATGTCGGAGCCGCGGCTGGTCAGCATGTCGATGCCCAGCGACTGGAAGCCGAAGTAGGCCTTCAGGTTGACGTTGGGATAGAAGGCGGCGCGCGCCACCTTGATCTGCTTGCCGGCGGCTTCCGCGCGCAGGCGCGCGGCCACGATGTCGGGACGGCGGCCCAGGAGGTTCACCGGCACCTGCTCGGGCAGGGCGAACGGGCGGCTCATGTCGATCTTCGGCCGCACCAGCAGCAGGCCGCGATCGGGGCCGGCGCCGGCCAGCGCGGCCAGCTTGTTGCGCTGGAGCGCGATCGACTCATCCGTGGCGCGCAGGTCGGCTTCGGCCATGGCGCGGCGCGCTTCCATCTGCTTGACCGAACCGCGGGTTTCCAGGCCGTTGGCGAAGCGCTGGTTGAACAGGTCCAGCGAATCCACGCGCACCTTCAGCGCGGCTTCGTTGGTGTCGCGCTGGGCATACAGGTGCTCCAGCTCGGCATAGGCCGAGGCGATCGAGGTGGCCAGCGTGATGCGCGCCTGGGCGGCGTCGGCGCGCGCGGCTTCCAGTTCCGAGGTGGCGGCGGCCAGCGCCGCGCGGTTCTTGCCCCAGAAATCGATCTCGTAGCTGAAGTCCAGCGAGGCGCGGGTCTCGTTGTTGTAGTCCTTGGGCACGAAGTCAGCCGGCACGCCGTTGTTGTAGGACTGCTTCATGCGGTCCAGCGAGGCGTTTGCGCTGACCTCCGGATACAGCGCGGCGCCTTGCTGCTGGGCCGAACCCTCGGCCTTGAGCAGGCGCGCCTTGGCCACCGCCATCGAGGGCGCGCCCTGCAGGGCGTCGCCGATCAGGGCGTTCAACTGGTCGTCGCCGTAGACGCGCCACCAGGCGTCGGCCGGCCAGGCGGCCTGCGGCGCGGTGGCGGCCAGCATCTGGGCGCTCTGGTAGGCATCGATGGACTTGGGCTCGGCGCGCGGGCCGAGGTCGGTGAAGGAGGCGCAGCCGGCCAGGGCGGCTGCAGCCAGCGCGATGGCGGAGGCCGTCAGCACCGGCTGCCAGCGCCGCGCGGCGCCGGCGTCGCGCCTGGCCGGGCCGCCTTGGGCGGTAAGTGGATGATGGTTCATGGTCGTGGAGTAAGGGAGAAAAACCAGGTTTCAAAACTGTACAGTTCAGTATAGTATTGAGATTCTTCGATAGTCAAGAAGGATTGCGAGAAATTGCTCGTCTTTATGCGGCATCGCCGCAACAAGAATTTCCAGACGCGAAAAAGCCTTGAATAAGCGGCTTTTGATGGCATCTCCGCCTATAATTCCCGGCTGGCAAGCAAATGGATTGCCGATATATACAATCCCTTGCCATCGCACACCGGAAGCACGATTCACGGCAGGGCGCCGCAGGCGCCGGCCAGGCTACCCAGCCCATTCAGGACACAGGCATGCGCAAGAAAAGTGAGGAACGCCGCCAGGCGATGATCGACATCGCCGGCGAGGTATTCAACGAGATCGGTTTCGAGGGCGCCTCGATGGCCGAGATCGCGGCGCGCATCGGCGGCTCGAAGGCTACGCTGTACAACTACTTCAGCTCCAAGGAAGACATCTTCGTCGAGGTCATGATGAAGCAGGTGGGCTGCCAGTTCGAGTCGGCCTTCACCGCGCTGCACGACGAGGACGACGTGCGCCAGGGCCTGCTGCGGCTGGCGCGCCACTACCTCGACATCGTGCTCAAGCCCGAGGTGGTGGCCGTCAAGCGCCTGGCGATGTACTACGCCGGCAAGTCCGAGCTCGGTCCCATGCTCTACGAGCGCGGCCCCAAGCGCGGCTGGACGCGCATTTCCGAATTCCTCAAGCTGAAGATGGAAGAGGGCAAGCTGCACAAGGGCGACGGCTGGATCGCGGCGCTGCAGTTCCGCGCGCTGGTGGAGGCCGAATGGATGGACGTGCGCATGCTCAACGTGGTGACCGAGTTGCCGGCCGAGCAGCTGCAGGCTTCGGCCGAGCGCGCGGTGGAGGCCTTCATGTACCTGTACCAGCCGCGCTGAGCGCTGCGCCACCGGCGGTAAAGAAAAAGCCCGGCATCGCGAGATGCCGGGCTTTTTATTGACGCATGAAACGCTTCAACGCTGGTGCGCCAGCTTGCCGGCGGAGTAGGTGGCGGCGATGGCGCGGTCGTCGCCCAGGATGGCCAGCGCGAAGAGTTGCTCTTCCAGGCTGTCGGTGGTGGCGCTGCGGCGCGCCAAAAGCGGCGTGGCGCGCGGATCGAGCAGGATGAAGTCGGCTTCGCAGCCGGGGGCGAAGTTGCCGATCACGCCTTCCAGCTGCAGCGCGCGCGCGCCGCCCAGCGTGGCCAGGTAGAACATGCGCTGCGCCGGCAGGTAGGTGCCGCCCATGCGGCCGACCTTGTACAGCTCGTTCATGGTCTGCAGCATCGAGAAGCTGGTGCCGCCGCCCACATCGGTAGCCAGCGACAGCGGCACCCGGGCCTGGTCCGCCTTCGGGAAGTCGAACAGCCCGCTGCCCAGGAACAGGTTGGAGGTCGGGCACAGCGTGGCCGCCGACTGCGTGGCCGCCATGCGTGCGCGGTCCTGGTCGTCCAGCCAGATGCAGTGGGCGTACAGCGCGCGCTTGCGCATCAGGCCGTAGCTGTCGTAGACGTCCAGGTAGCTGCGGGCGTCGGGGTAGAGCTCCTTCACCCATTTCACTTCATCGGTGTTCTCGGCCACATGGGTCTGGATGTAGGCGTCCGGATATTGCGCCGCCAGTTCGCCGGCCAGCTTCATCTGCCCGGGCGTCGAGGTTGGCGCAAAGCGCACCGTGATGGCGTAATGCTGGCGCCCCTTGCCGTGCCAGCGCCTGATCAGCTCCTCGCTCTCGCGCACGCCGGTCTCGGCCGTGTCGCGCAGGAAGTCCGGGGCGTTGCGGTCCATCAGGCACTTGCCGGCCACCATGCGCAAGTTGCGCGCGTGGCTGGCGTTGAAGAAGGCGTCCACCGACTGCGGATGCACCGTGCAGTAGACCGCCGCGCTGGTGGTGCCGTTGCGCAGCAGCTCGGCCAGGAAGAAGTCGGCCACCTCGCCGGCATGCTCCGGGCTCTCGAAGCGGCGTTCGGCGGGGAAGGTGTAGTTCTCCAGCCAGGGCAAGAGTCCCGGGGCCGGCGAGCCGATGATGTCGGTCTGCGGATAGTGGATGTGGGTGTCGATGAAGCCGGGGCAGATGATCTTGCCGCGATGGTCCTGCACCTCGACTCCGGGCGGGAGCGAGGCGATCAGTTGCGCGTGGTCGCCGGCGGCCTTGACCTTGCCGTCCTGCACCAGCAACAGGCCGTCGCTGTGCCACTGCGTGGCGCGCTCGTCGAAGGCCGGGTCGTTGGTGAAGTGCAGCAGGCTGGCGCGGTAGGCTTGCATGGATGTGCTCATGGGGTAGTCCTCAATGCTGGCCGCCGCGTCCCCGGCGCATTGCGGATGCGGGAGGGCGCGCGGGCGGCGTCGATTCTATGGGCATCATACTGGAAGGCGCGGTCGCGCCTTCCCGATGCGGTTGAAGCGGAATCGAATGAGGATCCGGCGCGCCGCGGATGGCGCGCCCGGTCTTGATGGATCCTCGGGGCGACGGCAGGGTCTTCCTTAGCCTCTGCCGCCCGGAAAGTGTGTGGCGAGCGCGGGAGGAAAACTGTTGCGGGCCGGCTGGGTCAGGCGCAGTTCCCACAGCTGCATCAGCTGGGCCGCCACGGCGATGGCGATGCTGGCCGGCTCCTTGCCGTAGATGCCGGGGATGCCGATCGGGCAGGTCATGCGGTTCAACTGTTCCTGCGTGCAGCCGCGCTCGGCCAGGCGATGCTCGAACTGCTTGCGCTTGGTATGGGAGCCGATCAGGCCGAACCAGCCGACGTCGCCGCGCGCCGCGTCGCGCTTGAGGATGCGTTCCGTCAGTTGCTGGTCGAGGGCGTGGCTGTGGGTCATCACGAGATAATACGCGCCGGGCTCGGCCATGTCGACGGCGGCATTGGGCACGTCGGTGGCCTCGACGCTGACCTGCGGCGGCAGTTGCCGCGGGAACATGTCTTCGCGCTCGTCCACCCACAGCACGCGGCAGGGCAGGGTGGCGAGCACCTTCACGATTGCCGCGCCCACGTGCCCGGCGCCGAACAGCACCACCTGCGGCTGGTGCGCGCGGCACAGGTCGAGCAGCCAGCGGCGCCCCCGGGCGTCGCGCGTCAGGTAGCTCTTGCGCACGTCGCGAAACAGCGCCGCGTGCAGGCCGTTGTCCGGGCCGTCCAGGTCGCAGGCTTCGCCGTCGGTTTCATGCAGTTGCATGGGATCGGCATTATCCAGCGGCAGCGCGCGCCAGACGTCGGCGCCGCTGCGCCAGTAGTGTTCCAGTTCCTTCCACACCCCGCTGCAATCGGCCTCGATGCGTTCGAAGGCGAGGAACACCACGCCGCCGCAGCACTGCCCGAGGCTGGGGCCGAGCGCGATGCGCTCCAGCCGGCGCCGGGCCGGCAGCTGCGTCGCATCGCCTGCCAGCATGGCGCGCGCGATCTGCGCCGCGCGCCATTCCAGGTGGCCGCCGCCGATGGTGTCGTACTGTTGGTCGGCGCTGTAGACCATGCGTGCGCCGGCCTCGCGCGGCGTCGAGCCCTGGACCTCCGCCACCGTCACCAGCACCGCCGGCGCCGCTTGCTCCTGCAATGCCCTCAATGCTGCAAGCCATGTCGTCATGGTGCTGCTCCTCAGTGGGCGGCGCGCACGGCGTCCACCGCGTCGAGGATGGCCTCGCAGGTGGCCGGCGCGCGCAGCGGCGGGTTGACGCGGTGCCGGCCTACCGCCGAGACCGCGTCGCGGATCGCCAGGAACACCGAGAACGGCAGCAGCAGCGGCGGCTCGCCCGTGGCCTTGGAGCGGTGGATGGTGTCGGAGACGTTGCTGTTGCGGTACAGCTCGGTACGCAGATCCGCCGGGCAATCCGAGATCGCCGGGATCTTGTAGGTCGAGGGCGCGTGCGTCATGAGCTTGCCGTCCTTGTTCCACCACAGCTCCTCGGTGGTCAGCCAGCCCATGCCCTGGATGAAGCCGCCTTCCACCTGGCCGATATCGATCGCCGGGTTCAGGCTCTCGCCGGCGTCGTACAGCAGGTCGGCCCGCAGCAGCTTGCTTTCGCCGGTCAGCGTATCGATCACCACCTCGGCCACCGCCGCGCCGTAGGCGTAGTAGAAGAAGGGATGGCCGGTCATGCTCTTGGAATCCCAATGCACCCGGGGCGTCGAGTAGAAACCGTCGGACCACAGCTGCACGCGCTGCAGGTAGGCCTGCATCACCAGGTCGGCGAAGGCCAGCGACTGCTCGCCGGCGATGGCGAGGTTGTCGGCGAAGCGCACGTCCGCGGCGTCCACGCCGAAGTGCCTGGCGGCCACCTGGGCCAGGCGAGCGCGGATCTGCAAGGCCGCATCCTGCGCCGCCTTGCCGTTCAGGTCGCTGCCGGTGGAGGCGGCGGTGGCCGAGGTGTTGGCGATCTTGCTGGTGTCGGTCGCGGTGCAGCGCACGCGCTCCAGCGGCAGGCCCAGCGCGTTGGCCACCACCTGCGCCACCTTGGTGTTCAGTCCCTGGCCCATCTCGGTGCCGCCGTGGTTCACCAGCACCGAACCGTCGGTATAGACGTGCACCAGCGCGCCGGCCTGGTTCAGATGCGGCACATTGAAGGAAATGCCGAACTTCACCGGCGTCAATGCCATGCCCTTCTTCAGCACCGGGTTGGCGGCGTTGAATTCGGCGATGGCGCGGCGTCGCGCCTGGTAGTCGCTGGTGCGTTCCAGCTGGTCGACCAGGCCGTGGATCACGTTGTCCTCGACCTTCTGCCCGTAGTGGGTGACGTTGCGCGCCTTCGCTCCGTCGGCGTCGCTCATGCCGTAGAAGTTGGCGCGGCGCACCTCCAGCGCATCGCGGCCCAGGTTGCGCGCGATCTCGTCGACGATGTACTCGATGGCGATCGCCCCCTGCGGCCCGCCGAAACCGCGGAAGGCGGTGTTGGACTGGGTGTTGGTCTTGCCGCACATGGCGTGGATCTCCACGTCCGACAGGTAGTAGGCATTGTCGAAGTGGCACACCGCGCGGGTGGCCACCGGGCCCGAGAGGTCGGCCGAGAAGCCGGCGCGCGAGACCATGTCGATCTTCGCGGCCAGGATGCGGCCGTCGTCGTCGTAGCCGATCTCGTAGTCGTAGGCGAAGCAGTGGCGCTTGCCGGTGACGATCATGTCGTCGTCACGGTCGGCGCGCAGCTTGACCGGGCGGCGCAGGCGCACCGCCGCCACCGCGGCCGCGCAGGCCCACAGCGCCGATTGCGATTCCTTGCCGCCAAAGCCGCCGCCCATGCGGCGGCACTCCACCAGCACGTCGTGCGAGGCCACGCGCAGCACGTGCGCGATGTGATGCTGCATCTCGCTGGGGTGCTGGGTCGAGCAGTAGACGTGCATGCCGCGCCCCTCCCTGGGGATGGCGTAGGAGATCTGGCCTTCCAGGTAGAACTGCTCCTGGCCGCCGACGTCGAACTTGCCCTGCAATGTGTGCGGCGCGCGCGCGAAGGCCTCGGCGGGGGCGCCCCGCGTGAGGTGCATCGGCGGCAGCACATAGGAGCCGGCCGCATGCGCGGCGCGCGGGGTCAGGATGGGCTCCAGTTCTTCATAGTCGATCACCGCGCAGCGCGCGCCGCGGCGGGCATTGTCGTGGCTGTCGGCGATCACGATGAAGATCGGCTGGCCCACATACTGCACCAGGCCGTCGGCCAGCACCGGATCGTCGTGGATGATGGCGCCGCACTGGTTCTCGCCGGGGATGTCGTCGGCGGTGAAGACCGCCACCACGCCCGGCGAGGCCTTGACCTTGGCCAGGTCGATGGAGCGGATCTTCGCGTGGGCTTTCTGCGACAGCCCCAGCGCCGCATGCAGCGTGCCTTGCAGCTCGACGATGTCGTCGGTGTAGGTGGCCTCGCCGGTCACGTGCAGCAGCGCCGACTCGTGCGGATGCGGCTTGCCGACCTCGGCCCAGTCCTTGGCCGGCAGCGCCGTCGTGGACATGAATTCTTCGGTGTGCTTGTTCATGGCATTCTCCCGGTCATCGCTCACGTCGCCGCGACCGCGAAGGCGCGCACTGCGCCGGGCGCCAGCGGGGCCTCGGGGCGGGTTTCCAGCCAGTAGCGGTACAGCAGGTTCTGCGCGGTGCGCAGGCGATAGGCGGAGCTGGCGCGCATGTCCGACAGCGGCGCGTAGTCCTGGGCCATCGCGGCCATTGCGGCGCGCACGTTGTCCTCGCTCCACGCCTTGCCGTTGAGGACGGCCTCGGCGCCGGCGGCGCGCTTGGGCGTGGCCGCCATGCCGCCGTAGCACATGCGCGCTTCCTTTACCCGGCCGTCGTCCAGCGTGAAGGCGAAGGCGGCGCAGACCGCCGAGATGTCCTGGTCGAAGCGCTTGGAGAGCTTGTAGACCCGCAACTTCACCCCTTCGCGCGGCAGCGGGATGCGCACCGACTGCACCACTTCATCGGGCTGCAGGGCCGACTTCTGGTAGGCGATGTAGAAGTCTTCCAGCGCCATCTCGCGCCGGCCGTTCACACCGTACAGCACGATCCGCGCGCCCAGCGCGATCAGCCAGGGCATGGAGTCGCCGATGGGCGAGCCGTTGGCGACGTTGCCGCCCAGGGTGCCGGCATTGCGCACCGGCATCGAGGCGAAGCGCTGCCACAGCTCCGACAGCTCCTGCGGATAATAAGCGTTGATTTCGCCATAGGCCTGCTCCAGCGAGACGCCGGCGCCGATCTCCAGGAAACCGTCGGCCGCGCGCATGGCGCGCAGCTCTTCGACCTGGCCGATGTAGATGATGTCGCCCAGCTCGCGCATGTGCTTGGTGACCCACAGGCCGACGTCGGTGGAACCGGCCAGGATGCGCGCGCGAGGCAGCTCGCTGCGCAGCGCGGCGAGTTGCGCCAGCGTGCGCGGCGCGTGGAAGGTCTGGCCGTCGTGCGTCACCGCCAGCGGCTCCTCGCGGCGCAGGCCGCGCAACGCTTCGCTGACCTGTTCGCGGTCGAAGGCCACGGCGGGCAGCCGGCCCATGCGGCGCGCGGCGTCGACGATGGGGCGGTAGCCGGTGCAGCGGCACAGGTTGCCGGAGAGCGCATCGTCGATCTCGCGCCTGGAGGGTTCGATGCCGTCCTTGTCGTGCTTCAGGTACAGGCCCCACAGTGACATCACGAAGCCCGGCGTGCAGAAGCCGCACTGGGAGCCGTGGCATTCCACCATGGCCTGCTGCACCGGGTGCAGGCAGCCGTCGGCTTGCTTCAGGTCTTCCACCGTGAACAGCGCGCGGCCGTCCAGCGTGGGCAGGAACTGGATGCAGGAGTTGACGGTTTTCAGTTCCAGCCGCTCGCCGCGCAGCTCGCCCACCACCACGGTGCAGGCGCCGCAGTCGCCTTCGGCGCAGCCTTCCTTGGTGCCGGTGCAGTGCAGGTCTTCGCGCAGGTGCTGCAGCACGGTGCGGGTGTTGGGCAGGCCCGCCGCCTGGCGGATCTCGCCGCGATAGTAGAACTGGATGGGGCGCTGGGAGGCGCGATTCGATTCTGGCATGTCTCTGCTCTGGTAAATGTACAAAAAAATACGTACAAGATTTAGGGTGCTTAGAGCATGTTGCTTGCTCTATGGCACGCTCCAGGGCTGATCGTGGGGCGCACTCTTATTATTCGATCCTGCAGGAAGCGCGGGTTCCTCCTGTTACACCTGCGGGGCGGATCTTTTTTCTGCTTCCTGCATTGCCGTTTCTCCGATGGAAGGCCATTCAAGAAACGTGCCGGGGTTCTCAAAGGATGGAACTGATTGTGCGCCTCGTTTTGTGAAAAACGATTGTCCAATTCCCTCTTTTGACAATCCCGGGATGCGCCGGCAGGGCGCATCCCGTCGTTGCCGCTTCAGTATCCCGTCATTCGCCGAGATAGACCAGCTTGAACAGGAAGATCGCCGCGATGATCCAGATGATCGCCGAGACATCCCGCGCGCGCCCGGTCAGCAGCTTCAGGCCGGCATAGCTGATGAAGCCCAGCGCCAGGCCATTGGCGATCGAGTAGGTGAAGGGCATCACCAACGCGGTGATCACCGCCGGCACGCATTCGGTGGTGTCGTCCCAATCGATGTGCACCAGCTCGCGCACCATCAGGCAGGCCACGAAGAACAGGGCGGGCGCGGTCGCATAGGCCGGCACCACGCCGGCCAGCGGCGCGATGAACAGGCACAGCAGGAACAGCAGGGCGATCGCTACCGCGGTCAGGCCGGTGCGCCCGCCGGCCTGCACGCCGGCCGCGCTTTCAATATACGCAGTGGTGCTGGAGGTGCCAAGCAGGGAGCCGGCGACGATGGCGGTGCTGTCGGCCATCAGGGCCTTGTTCAGGCGCTCCATCTTGCCTTCCTTCATCAGGCCGGCGCGGGTGGCCACGCCCATCAGCGTGCCGGTGGCGTCGAACAGCTCGACCAGGAAGAACACCAGCACCACGTTCAGCAGGCCCATCGACAGCGCGCCCTTGATGTCGAGCTGCAGGAAAGTCGGCGCCACCGAGGGCGGCGCGGCGAACACGCCGTTGAAGTGGTTGCCGCCGAACAGGAAGGACAGCACCGTCACCAGCAGGATGCCGATCAGCAACGCGCCGCGCACCTTGAGCTTGTCCAGCGCCACGATCACCATGAAGCCGACGATGGCCATCACCGGCGCCGGCTGGTGCAGGTCGCCCAGGGTAACGAAGGTGGCGGGATTGGCGGCGATGATGCCGGAGCTCTTGAGCGAGATGATCGCCAGGAACAGCCCGATGCCGGCCGGGATGGCGGTGCGCAGCGAGCGCGGGATGCTCTTGATGATCATCTCGCGCACGCGCAGCACGCTGACGATCAGGAACAGGCAGCCCGAGATCAGCACCGCGCCCAGCGCGGCCTGCCAGGGAAAGCCCATGCCCTTGACCACGGCGTAGGCGAAGTAGGCGTTCAAGCCCATGCCGGGCGCCAGGCCGATGGGGTAGTTGGCGTACAGGCCCATGATCAGCGTGCCGATGGCGGCGGCCACGCAGGTGGCGACGAACACCGAGTCCTTGGGCATGCCGGCGTCGCCCAGGATGGAGGGGTTGACGAAGATGATGTAGGCCATCGTCAGGAAGGTGGTCAGGCCTGCCAGCAGTTCGGTGCGGACGGTGGTGCCGTTCTCGCTGAGTTTGAAAAACTTGTCTAGCGCGTTCATTCTTGGTTGTCTCCGTTTGGTCCTTTTTTATACGCCGGAAAACTTGCCCGGTTGCGAATCGGGCAAAAAATGGGCGTTCTGGCTTTATGCGTATTGGTTGCAGCGTACGTAATGTCGTTCAATTTCATGGTGTCGTCGTAAGGGCGCGGGAATAGCCACTATAAACATATGGTTATATGCGCATATGGTACTGAAAAGTGGGGCAGGACGCGGGGTTTGATGAGGGGGATTGGGGGTGTTTCGGTATGGAATGCCGTGGTGGGTTGGGCGCGTGTTGTTATTGTTGCTTGAAGGTTGGGTGGGTGGATGGTTTGGACTTGGAGTGGAAGTCTGGTCTTGCCGCGTGCAGGTGTACTGGCTTGATGCTTTTCTTTCTCCGGTCGTAAGCAAAAAGATAAGAAAAGGCGCGGCCCCTAAGTGCCAGCCCCTTCGGGGTGCCCGTCGGAGCGGCGCACAAGGGAAAAGCGTGTCCGGCTCGCCTTCGGCCTCGATTCCTTGGCTCGCTATCTCAATTAATCCGTCGTCCCCGCGAAAGCGGGGATCCAGTGTCGTTCGTCATGCCTCGACTACCGTTGCAAGACACTGGGTTCCTGCTTTCGCAGGAACGACAAGCAGGAAGTCACTTGAACATCAGGCGGCATTGGCCACCTCCCCTGTGTCGTCCCTGCGAAAGCAGGGATCCAGCGTCGTTCGTCGCACTTAACAAAACTTAACCACGACCACCTTATTTCTTCCCCCCGCCATTCCAGTAATCCGCCCGCGCATATACCTCCTTCAGGTAATCGATGAAGAAGCGCGTCTTGGCCGGCAAGTGCCGTTGTTGCGGGTACACCGCCATGATGTCGTAGTGCGGCAGGGCGTAGTCGTCCAGCACCGTCACCAGTTCGCCCGAGGCCAGTTGCGACTGGATCTCCCAGGTCGAGCGCCAGGCCAGGCCCAGGCCTTCGCCGGCCCAGCGGTGCAGCAGTTCGCCGTCGTTGCAGTCGAGGTTGCCTTGCACCTTGACGATCACCGGCTTGCCGTTCTGCTGGAAATACCAGCCGCGCTGCTGGCCGCCCTGCAGGTTGAACGCCAGGCAATTGTGCCGGGCCAGGTCGTCCAGGGTATTGGGCATGCCGTTCCTGTGCAGGTATTCGGGCGAGGCGCAGACCACGCGGCGGTTGCTGGCCAGGCGCACGGCGACGAAGCTGGGTTCGATCGCGCCGCCGATGCGGATGCCCAGGTCGTAGCCTTCGCGCACTAGGTCGACCACGCGGTCGGTGAGGTTGAAGGAGATCTGGACTTCAGGGTGCGCGGCCAGGAAGGCCGGGGCATGCGGCGCCACGTGCAGGCGCCCATAGGCGGCGGGGGTGGAGACCACCAGGTGGCCGGTGGCCTTGTGGCGCCCCTCGGCGATGCTCTTCTCGGCCGTCTCCATCTGCTCCAGCAGCTTGCGGCAGTGGTCTAGGAAGACGCTGCCCTGCTCGGTCAGCGTCAGGTGGCGCGTGGTCCGGTGCATCAGCTTGGTGCCCAGGCGCTTCTCCAGCGCGTCGATGCGGCGGCCCATCATCACCGGCGTCACTTTCTCCTCCAGCGCGGCGGCCGCCAGGCTGCCCTTGTCGACGACGGACACGAAGGCTTCTATCTGTTTGAGTTTGTCCATTATCCGATCCGATTCAATACTTTTTCTATGTTTCCATACTTTCGATTGGTAATAAATAGATTTTTAGTGTTCTTATCAAACGAAATTGTAACGACTAGCATGGCCTCCAGACATAGCGAACGGCAAGCCGCACCCGGCGCGCCGCCCACAGCAATTCCTAGAGAACAACATGGCAAAGATGAGAGCAGTCGACGCAGCGGTCTGCGTGCTGGAGAAGGAGGGCTGCCTGCAGGCCTTCGGCGTGCCGGGCGCGGCGATCAATCCGTTTTACTCGGCGTTGAAGCGCCATGGCGGCATCAAGCACATCCTGGCGCGCCACGTCGAGGGCGCCTCGCACATGGCTGAAGGGTACACCCGCGCCAAGGCCGGCAACATCGGCGTGTGCATCGGCACCTCGGGGCCGGCCGGCACCGACATGATCACCGGCCTCTACTCGGCCCAGGCCGATTCCATTCCCATCCTCTGCATCACCGGCCAGGCGCCGCGCGCCCGGCTCTACAAGGAAGATTTCCAGGCGGTCGACATCGAGTCCATCGCCAAGCCGGTCACCAAGTGGGCGGTCACGGTGCGCGAGCCGGCGCTGGTGCCGCGCGTGTTCCAGCAGGCTTTCCACCTGATGCGTTCGGGCCGCCCCGGTCCGGTGCTGATCGACTTGCCCTTCGACGTGCAGATGGCCGAGATCGAGTTCGATCCCGATACCTATTCGCCGCTGCCGGTCTACCGTCCCGCCGCCACCCGCGCCCAGGTCGAGAAGGCGCTGGCGATGCTCAACGCCGCCGAGCGTCCGCTGCTGACCATCGGCGGCGGCGTGGTCAATGCCGACGCCGCCGCGCTGGCGGTGGAGTTCGCCGAACTCACCGGCGTGCCGGTCATCCCCACGCTGATGGCGTGGGGCGCGATCCCCGACGACCACCCGCAGATGGCCGGCATGGTCGGCCTGCAGACCAGCCACCGCTACGGCAACGCCACCATGCTGGCCTCGGACTTCGTGCTGGGCATCGGCAACCGCTGGGCCAACCGCCACACCGGCTCGGTCGATGTCTTCACCAAGGGCCGCAAGTTCGTCCACGTGGACATCGAGCCGACCCAGATCGGCCGGGTGTTCGGTCCCGACTACGGCATCGTCAGCGACGCCGGCGCCGCCCTGGCGCTGTTCATCGAGGTGGCCCGTGAACTCAAGGCGGCCGGCCGCCTGCCGGACCGCTCTGCCTGGCTGGCCGAATGCCAGCAGCGCAAGAAGAGCATGCAGCGCCGGACCAGTTTCAACGACACCCCGGTCAAGCCGCAGCGCGTCTATGAAGAGATGAACCGCGCCTTCGGCCGCGACACCTGCTACGTCGCCACCATCGGCCTGTCGCAGATTGCCGCCGCGCAGTTCCTGCACGTCTATCGCGAGCGCCACTGGATCAACTGCGGCCAGGCCGGCCCGCTGGGCTGGACCATTCCCGCCGCGCTGGGCGTGGCGGCGGCCGATCCGCACAAGAAGGTGGTGGCGATCTCGGGCGACTACGACTTCCAGTTCATGATCGAGGAGCTGGCTGTGGGGGCGCAGTTCAACCTGCCTTACCTGCACGTGCTGGTGAACAACTCCTACCTCGGCCTGATCCGCCAGGCGCAGCGCGGCTTCGAGATGGACTATTGCGTGCAGCTGGCGTTCGAGAACGTCAACGCGCCCGAGCTGAACGGCTACGGCGTGGATCACGTAGCCGTGGTCGAAGGCCTGGGCTGCAAGGCGATCCGCGTGACCGACCCCAACGCCATCCAGGACGCCTTCGCCCAGGCCAAGCGGCTGATGGAGGAGTTCCGCGTTCCGGTGGTGGTGGAGATCATCCTCGAACGCGTCACCAACATCGCCATGGGCACCGAGATCGACGCCGTCAACGAGTTCGAGGAACTGGCCAGCCGGCCCGAACACGCGCCCACCGCCATCAGCCTGCTGGATTGATCCCGCAGGCGCCTTCCGCGCCGATCCGAAGAGGAGACAAAAGTCGCCGGCAAGAGCGACGCCTTCCTTGCGCCGCTTTGGATAGGCCTAACGAACCAGATCACCGTTCGGGCTGAGTAGTCGCGCAGCGGCGTATCGAAGCATCGCCGTCATGCGCGCCTTCGATAGGCACCTTCGGCGCCACTCAGTCCGAACGGGAATACAGGATTTAACAGGAAACCACAGGAGCACCCCATGCCCCAACTCGCCGCCAACCTCACCATGCTGTTCACCGAACAGCCCTTCATGGAACGCTTCAAGGCCGCCGCCGACGCCGGCTTCAAGGCCGTCGAATTTCTTTTTCCCTATGCCTTCGACGCCGAGCAGATCGCCGGCCAGCTGCGCGCCGCCAAATTGCGGCTGGTGCTGCACAACCTGCCGGCCGGCAACTGGGAGGCCGGCGAACGCGGCATCGCCTGCCATCCCGACCGCGTGGCTGAATTTCGCGCCGGCGTCGACGAGGCCATCCGTTATGCCCGCGCGCTGGAGGCGCCGCAGCTGAACTGCCTGGTGGGGATACTGCCGCAGGGCGTGGCGCGCGAGGCGGCGCGCGAAGTCCTGGTGGGCAACCTGAAATACGCCGCCGCCAGGCTGAAGGAGCACGGCATCCGTTTGCTGATCGAACCGATCAACAGCTTCGATATTCCCGGCTTCTTCCTCACCACCACGAAGCAGGCGGTGGAACTGATCCTGGCCACCGGTTCGGACAACCTGTTCGTGCAGTACGACATCTATCACATGCAGCGCATGGAGGGCGAGCTGGCCGGCACCCTCAAGGCCAACCTCTCGCTGATCGGCCACGTGCAGCTGGCCGACAACCCCGGCCGCTTCGAACCCGGTACCGGCGAGATCAACTGCCGCTACCTGTTCGGCTGGCTCGACGAGATCGGCTACGGCGGCTGGATCGGCTGCGAGTACAAGCCGCAGGCGGGCACCGCGCAAGGGCTGCGCTGGATCAAGGAACACGGCCTCTGAGCCGTCACATCAATCAACACGGATCAAGGAGAACAAGCATGGCAAAAGTCGGATTCATCGGCCTGGGCATCATGGGCGCGCCCATGGCGGAAAACCTGCAAAAGGGTGGCCACAAGCTCTACCTGCATGACCAGAAGAACCCGCCGGCGGCGCTGCTGGAAGGCGGCGCCACCGTCTGCACCTCGGGCGCGGAAGTCGCCAAGCGCGCCGACATCGTCATCGTCATGGTGCCGGACACGCCGCACGTGGAAGCCGTGCTGTTCAGCGAGAAGGGCGTGGCCGAGGGCCTGTCGGCCGGCAAGATCGTGGTCGACATGAGCTCGATCTCGCCCATCGCCACCAAGGGCTTCGCGCAGAAGATCAACGCGCTGGGCTGCCAGTACCTGGACGCGCCGGTCTCCGGCGGCGAGGTCGGCGCCAAGGCCGCCTCGCTGACCATCATGGTGGGCGGCCCGGAAGCCGCCTTCAACGACGTGAAGCCGCTGTTCGAACTGATGGGCAAGAACATCACCCTGGTTGGCGGCAACGGCGACGGCCAGACCACCAAGGTGGCCAACCAGATCATCGTGGCGCTTAACATCCAGGCAGTGGCCGAGGCGCTGCTGTTCGCTTCCAAGGCCGGCGCCGATCCGGCGCGGGTGCGCCAGGCGCTGATGGGCGGCTTCGCGTCCTCGCGCATCCTCGAAGTGCACGGCGAGCGCATGGTCAAGCGCACCTTCAGCCCGGGCTTCCGCATCGAGCTGCACCAGAAGGATCTGAACCTGGCGCTGCAGGGCGCCAAGGCGCTGGGCATCTCGCTGCCCAACACCGCCGCCGCGCAGGAGCTGATGAACGCCTGCGCCGCCCATGGCATGAGCGGCCTGGACCACTCGGCGCTGTGCCGCGCGGTGGAGATCATGTCCAACCATGAGATCGCCAAGGCATCCTGATCCGGCACCGTCGAACGCTGCTTGGGGCGCCGTGAACGCCGCTGGGTCCCGGCCTGCGCCGGGACGACAGGAAAGGGATGGCCTCGAACAATCGCAGGCTGAAGCTATCTCCTCCACGTCGTCCTGACGAAGGTCAGGACCCCGTGTCGTTTGCGCCGTATCCGGCATCTGTCGAAATGGTCGTTCGCCTTCCATTTTTCAAACAACAACCACAACCATCCCGGAGATCCACCATGCGCCGCCAACGCCAGGCCAAAATCGTCGCCACCCTCGGCCCCGCCAGCGCCACGCCGCAGATGATCCGCGCACTGTTCGAGGCCGGCGCCGACGTCTTCCGCTTCAACTTCAGCCACGGCAGCCACGCCGATCACCAGGCGCGTTATCTCATCGTGCGCGAAGTGGAGCGCGAGATCGGCCGGCCGATTGCGGTGCTGGCCGACCTGCAGGGTCCCAAGCTGCGCATCGGCCAGTTCGCCGACGGTCGCGTGACGCTGCTGCCGGGCCAGTCCTTCACGCTGGACCGCGGCGCCGCGCCGGGCGACGGCAGCCGCGTCTGCCTGCCGCATCCGGAACTGTTCGAGGTGGTCGCCGCCGGCCAGTCGCTGCTGCTGGACGACGGCAAGCTGCGCCTGCAGGTGGAGCACAGCGACGGCGCGCGCATCCGTACCCGGGTGATCAACGGCGGCGCGCTGTCGGACCGCAAGGGCGTCAACGTGCCCGACGCCGTGCTGCCGATCCCGGCCCTCACCGACAAGGACAGGCGAGACCTGGACTTCGCGCTGGACATGGGCGCCGACTGGATCGCATTGTCGTTCGTGCAGCGTCCGGAAGATGTGTTCGAGGCGCGCGCCCTGATCGGCGACCGCGCCGCCGTGCTGTCGAAACTGGAGAAGCCGGCCGCGCTGGATCGCCTGGATGAGATCGTGCAAGCCTCCGACGCCATCATGGTGGCGCGCGGCGACCTCGGCGTGGAGTTGCCGCCCGAGCAGGTGCCCGGCACGCAAAAGCGCATCCTGCGCGCCTGCCGCCAGCACGGCAAGCCGATCGTCATCGCCACCCAGATGCTGGAGTCGATGATCGCCGCGCCCGTGCCCACTCGCGCCGAAGTCTCGGATGTCGCCAGCGCCATCTACGACGGCTCGGATGCCGTGATGCTCTCGGCCGAATCGGCCAACGGCGCCTATCCATTGCAGGCGGTGGCGATGATGGACCGCGTGATCGCCGAGGTGGAGCGCGATCCGCTCTACCGCAACATGCTGGACGCCCAGCACGAGGCGCCCCAGCCCAACGGCGCCGATGCCATCTGCTCGGCCCTGCGCGACGTCGCCGGCATCGTCGGCGCCACCGCCACGGTGACCTACACCAGCTCCGGTCACACCAGCCTGCGCGCGGCGCGCGAGCGGCCGATGGCGCCCATCCTCTCGATCACGCCGCAACTGCAGACGGCGCGCCGGCTGGCGCTGGTATGGGGCGTGCATTCCACCATCAGCGACCGGATCCACAACGAAAGCGAGATGGTCAGCGCCGCCTGCCAGACGGCCCTGAAGGAAGGGTTTGCGAAGAAGGGCGACCAGATCGCGATTACCGCCGGCATGCCCTTCGGACAGCCGGGCAGCACCAATCTGTTGCGGCTGGCGGAGGTGTGGGGGTAGGCGCGCGCAGGCCGGTTATCGGCTGGTCAGCTCGGCCAAGCCACCGCTGCGCTGCATGTCCAGGAGGCATTTGATCAGCATCTGTTCCAGCATGTCGTCGAATACCTGCCTGGGCGGGCGCAGCCTGGCGTCGTCCGGCAGTTTGGATTTTGCCGTCACCGAGTAATATGCGCCACGCACAGCGGAGGACCTGGCGGTCGCGCCCTGGCGCTCGATGAGCAGTGAGAGCTCGAACTCCTCTTTGGTCGTGACATGTCCATCTCCCCAACTCTTGCCGAGCTGGGTGCCCTTGTCGATGGCGTCACCTATGTCGGAAACATTGTTGAGCGTCACCGTCACCGTCCCCATCCCCGATTTCCGTTCTTGAACGATCTCGACCATTCCGGTGCGCTGGAACGCTTCGGTGAACTTCTGTCGGAGCATGTTCATGTCCGGTGGCGGTATCTCGAGTTCCATGAACCCTTTTTCCCTGGATGGCGGATGGCCGTTCATTTGCCATTCGACTTCGAGTTTCAGCTTCAACGGCTCACTATTCTGGGTGAGATCCGCCGCGCTGGCCCTGCTCAGGGAGGTATCGGGATAGGCTCCGACGGCAATGGGGGCGCAGCCGGAGAGCGTGATCGTCAGACTGCAGGCAAGCGCTAGAATGGCTTTTCGGATGTTCATGGAGGGGCGGTGACCTGACGATGTGTTATTTTTCAAAGATACCGAGTTTGGCGGAACCCTGGGCTTCAATCTTTTCGCCGACGATCGTCTTGCTGGCTTCTTCCTCGATCCAGACGGCCGAATACGCTTCGGTCAATTTCCCTCGCACGACATAAACCTTGCCGGCCTCCGGTGTGAAACTGACAACCCCTTTTACGCCATACACGGTGTTGGCCATCGCCATGATGGGCGCGGCATACGTGGTCCGGGCGGAGACGCCGATCTTCAGCGGCTGCGCGGGAATCGGGCGCTGCACCTTCTGGACCGCCATGATCGATCCCCGGCCTTCGTTGGCGCGGCGCGTGGTAAACAGGGCATTGTCGATTTCAGCCTCATTCACGGACAGCGCATAGAAGATGTCGGCCTTGCTCATGCTGTAGACATCGGATGAATCCTTCAGCAGCGCGGTGGGGCCCCTGTAACCTTCCGGTACTGCCGTCGTGTATGTCGCGCAAGCGGACAGTGCGAGCGCTGAAGCCAAGATCAGGCCGGCGCGAAATGCTGTTTTCATGCTGAATTCCCCCTTCATCTGATTTATTCTGATCACCTTCCCGGGTAAGCCCGGAGCCTGATTTTAAATCAATCGGGGCGTATTCTTCCCATGCCGCTTGCATCAATTCTCGCGTAGGGTGAATCGATAGAAGTTGCCGGTCTCGACGAAGCGGGTTCGAAGGATTTCCCCTGATGGAACGCTGGATTTGCCGTCGTCCGCGTATTCGATGAACTCGACGCCCTCCGCGTCGTAGGCCGCGCGGTAGTCGATGATCCTTGCCAGGAAGAAGCGAATTCGTTTTTCCCCATCCAGAGCAATGCCTTTGCACGATCCGAACAGGCTTGGAAGCTTGCGGATGCGTGCTCCCCTTGCCTCCATAAGATAAACCGACAAGTGCCGGGATCCCGTCCCGCTGCTCGAACCCGTTCCTTCAATGCAGTAATGACCGGCGCTACGATACAACGTTGCAGTCTTTCCCAGATCCGCGGGATAGACGTCTTCACCGGGAAAGGCAAGCGCACGGTTGAGACGGTATTGTTTCCCATCGATACGCACGCTATGCCGGGAGGAAACGGCGATCTCCTCGCCATCTCCTGTGAACAGCCGGGCCGGCAAGCTTGCGTAGAGCTCCTCGTAGCTGCTGAACACGCGCGGTTCCTGCGCATGAGCGCTTAGCAGGCCGCAGAGCAGGGCGGCGGGCAGCAGATTCTTCATGGGCGGAGAGGGCGGGATCTCAACGCGCCGCCTCGGCCAGTTCGAGCGACAACTTGTTGTGACGCTCCAGCACCGCCCCCAGGTCGATGGTGGCGAGCTGGCCTTCGCGCACCACCACGCGGCCGTTGATGATGCTCCATGCCACGTCGCCGGGCGTGCAGAACACCAGCGCCGCGACCGGGTCGTGCAGGGCGCCGGCCAGGCCGATGCGGCGCGTGTCGAACAGCGCCACGTCGGCCGACATGCCGGGCTTCAGGGCGCCGATGTCGTCGCGGTTCAATACCTTCGCGCCGCCCAGCGTGGCGATCTCCAGCGCCTGGCGCGCGGTCATGGCGTCGGGGCCGAAGCCCACGCGCTGCAGCAGCATGGCCTGGCGCGCCTCGCCCATCATGTGGGCGGAGTCGTTGGAGGCGCTGCCGTCCACGCCCAGGCCGACCGGCACGCCGGCATCGATCATCTTGCGGATGGGGGCGATGCCCGAGGCCAGTCGCATGTTGGAGCAGGGGCAGTGCGCCACGCCGGTGCCGGTGCGGGCGAAGAGTTCGATGCCGTGGTCGTCGAGCTGCACGCAGTGGGCGTGCCAGACGTCGTGCCCGACCCAGCCGCAATCTTCCGCGTACTGGGCCGGGGTCATGTTGAATTTCTCGCGGCTGTAGGCGATGTCGTTGACGTTCTCGGCCAAGTGGGTGTGCAGCGAGACCTGGTAGTGGCGCGCCAGGTCGGCGGCTTCGCGCATCAGGTCGCGCGAGACCGAGAACGGCGAGCAGGGCGCGACCACGATGCGCTGCATGGCGTGGCGGCCGGCGTCGTGGTAGGTCTCGATCAGGCGGCGGGTGTCTTCCAGGATGGCGCCTTCCTCCTCCACCACGCGATCCGGCGGCAGGCCACCCTTGGACTGGCCCACGCTCATCGCCCCGCGCGCGCCGTGGAAGCGCATGCCGATCTGGGCGGCGGCTTCCAGGCTGTCGTCCAGGCGGGTCTTGTTGGGATAGATGTAGAGGTGGTCGCTGCTGGTGGTGCAGCCGGAGAGGATCAGCTCGGCCATCGCGGTCAGCGTGGAGACCTTGATCATCTCGGGGGTGAGGCCGGCCCAGATCGGGTAGAGGTTGGTGAGCCAGCTGAAGAGTTCGCCGTCCTGCGCGGCGGGGATGGCGCGCGTGAGGCTCTGGTACATGTGGTGGTGGGTGTTGACCAGGCCGGGGAGGGCGACGTGGTGCGCGGCGTCGATGATCTCGTCGGCTTCTTGCGGCAGCGCGCCGGTGCGGCCTACCTGCTCGATGACGTTGTTGCGGATGAAGATGGCGCCGTCCTTGATCTCTTCGCGGGTGTCGTTCATGGTGACGACGACGGCGGCATTCCTGATCAGCAGGGTACGGTTGGGGGCGTGCGCTTGGGGCATGTCGGGACTCCTTGGTGTGTTCCTTGTTTGGTTTTTGGGTTTGTTCCGGCGCAGGTGACAGTGGAGTCCCTTGTTGTCCCTATTGACGCTGCGGCGGGGTGGGTTGGTATTTGTTTTTAAGTTGTTAGTTTTTGATTGCTTGAGTAGTTTGGTCTTGCTGCCTGCAGATGTACCGGCTTTAGTCTTATCTCTCTCTGGTCGGAGCGGAGCGCCGGGGACGGCCCGGCAGCCGCTCACTTTCTTTGGCCCGCCAAAGAAAGTAAGCAAAGAAAACGGCCCCTAAGTGCCAGCCCCTTCGGGGTTCCCGTCGGTGCGCGCTAAAAAGTGGGGTCGTCAGAGTCGCTGCGCTCCGACTGACGCCCTGATCCACTTTTTAGTGCGCACCGACGGCTGGCCCACAAGGGGAACGGCATGTCCGGCTCGCCTGCGGCATCGCGGGTCTCCGACTCGCCTGCGGCTTTGTCTTGCTTGCTGCCGTCACTCGCTACTTGCTACTTGCTACTTGCTACTCGTTACTTGTTACTCGCTGGCGCTTCGCTTCGGCGAATCACTCTCGCATTTAATCCGTCATCCCGGCGCAGGCCGGGATCCAGTGTCGTTCAACGGACGTGGATGCTTAACAAACGTCCCTCCATCACTGCTTCGGCCGGAAGCTGCGCAGGAAATCCAGCAGGATCCGTCCCGATACCTCGGCGTCGTCCGCAGTCATGGTCTCCAGCGGGTTGTGGCTGATGCCGCCGTTGCCGCAGCGGGTGAACAGCATGCAGACGTCGGTCATCCTGGCGATCGTCATGGCGTCGTGGCCGGCGCCGGAGGCCAGTTCGAAGGGGGCGATGCCGGCGCGCTCGGTGGCCGCCGCCAGTTGTTGCATCAGCCATGGCGCGCAGGGCGCGGCCGGGGCGGAGACGGTTTCTTCGATCCTGGCGTCGACGCTGCGGCGTTCGCAGATTTCCTCGATCTTCTCCAAGACGTCGGCCACCGCGGCCAGGCGCACGTCGTCGCGGGCGGCGCGGATGTCCAGCGAGAGCTGGCAGGCGCCGGGGATGACGTTGGTCGAGCCGCGCGGCACCTGCAGCTGGCCGACGGTGCCCACCAGCGAGGCGTGCTGGTCCCGCGAGCAGCGTTGCTCCACGTAGAGGATGATCTCGGCGGCCGCCGCGGCGGCGTCGCGGCGCATGTCCATCGGCGTGGTGCCGGCGTGGCTTGCCACGCCCTTCAAGTCCACCAGGTAGCGCGAACTGCCGGCGATCGAGGTGACGATGCCCACCGGCAGGTCGCGGTTCAGCAGCACCGGGCCTTGCTCGATGTGGACTTCCACGTAGCCCAGGATGTCGGACGGGTCGCGCGCGATCTGCGGGATGGCGGCGACGTCGTGGCCGGCCTGGGTGATGACCTCGCGCATGGAGACGCCGTCGCGGTCTTGCAGCTCCAGCAGGTTCAGGTCGAATTGGCCGATCACGGCGTTGCTGCCGAGGAAGGTGCTCTTGAAGCGCACGCCTTCTTCTTCCGAGAAGGCGATCACTTCGAAGTGGAAGGGGAGGGTCTCGCCGCGTTCGTTGAGTTCCTTGACGGCCGCGATGGCCAGCAGGATGCCTTCGCGGCCGTCGTACTTGCCGCCGTTGCGCACCGTGTCGTAGTGCGAGCCGGTCAGCAGCGTCCTGGCCTGCGGGTCGGTGGAAAGGTAGCGGCCGACCACGTTGCCCACGGCGTCGATATGCACATGCATGCCGGCTTCGCGCATCCAGTGCGCGATCTGGTCGGCGGTGCGGCGGTGGGCCTCGGTCAGGTAGGTGCAGGTCAGCGCGCCTTCGTCCTCCGACAGCGCGCCGATTTCCTCCGCCCATTGCATCACGGTGGCGCCCAGCGCGGGCCGGTGGCCGAGCAGGTCGTTGATGCGCATCTCGGCGATGCGGCCGATCTGGCGCAGCGCTTCGCGCAGCTCGTCTTCCGGCTGGTTGCGCAGGCGACGGGTGAAGGTGGCGAGGATCTGCTGGCGCGTCAGGCCGGCGCCGGTGGGGCCCTTGACCGCCAGGATGAAGGGGAAACCGAAGCGCGCGTTGTAGTCGGCGTTGAGCTTTTGCAGCGCGGCGAATTCTTCCGGCGTGCACAGGTTCAGGCCGGCCTTGGCCTGCTCGCCGGTCGACTCGGCGGTCAGCTCGCCGGCGATCGCGGCGCGGCCGGCCAGCTCAGGGTGGGCCCGGATCAGGCCCAGCTGTTCGGCGCGCTCGGCTTCGGTGACCACCTTTTGCAGCGCCAGCTTGAACGCCGCCAGGGTGCGGAACGGACGCTGCGCCGCGGCGCGCTCGGGAATCCAGGGCGAGTGCTCGTAGATGCCCTGCAGGGCGGCGATGAAGGCCGGGGCCTCGGCGTGGTTGAGTTGTTCCAGTGTCGTCGTCATGTGCTTGCCGGGCGGGCTTGGCCGACCGGTCCCTTGGGTTGTGTTCGTGGGCGCGGGCGGCGCCGCTTGCCGGCATCTGATTTTCACGATTGTCGGGCGCGATTGTCGCGCCCGAATGTCGTGGACAGCCGCCGCCGGGCGCGCTTTTCTCCGCAGGCTAGACTTTAAAACATCCGGGCCGGATTGGCATCAGCCGTTTCATCTGGGCGCTATGCGATTTCGCTTATCACCGCACATATGGGGCGGCCGATATAAGCCTCATCTGCGCCGCCCGTGGCCGCATCAGTGGTCGGAACTTTGCGCCGCCGCCACCGCGTAGCGCGCCGCGTCCTCCTGGCTGCCGCGGCCGTTGAAGAACAGGTTGAGCGCCACGGCCATGCTGGAGGCCAGCAGGATGCCGCTGTGGAAGATGGTGCCGAGGAAAGGCGGCATCTTGTCGAAGAAGCCCGGGGCGACGATGGGAATCATGCCCACGCCGATGCTGATGGCGACGATGAACAGGTTGTTGCGGTTGCCGTGGAAATCGACCTTGGAGAGGATCTTGATGCCGGTCGCCGCCACCATGCCGAACATCACGATGCCGGCGCCGCCCAGCACGAACTGCGGGATCGAGGCCGCCACGTGGGCCATCTTGGGGAACAGGCCGAAGGCCACTAGGATCACGCCGGCGGCCACGCAGACGAAGCGGCTGCGGATGCCGGTCACGCCCACCAGGCCGACGTTCTGCGAGAACGAGGTGTAGGGGAAGGTGTTGAACACGCCGCCGATGACGGTGCCCAGGCCGTCCACCCGCAAGCCGCGCGCCAGCGTCTTGTCGTCGACCGGCTTGCCGACGATGTCGCCCAGGGCCATGAACATGCCGGTGGACTCGATCATGGTCACGATCATCACCAGGCACATGCTGACGATGGAGGCCAGGTCGAACTGCGGCATGCCGTAGTGGAAGGGGCGGATCATGGCGAACCAGTCGGCCGCGTCCAGGCCGTCGAAGCTGATCTTGCCCAGGCCGAAGGCGACCACGAAGCCGACCGCCATGCCCATCAGCACCGAGATGTTGGAGATGAAGCCCCGGGTGTACTTGGTGATCAGCAGGATGGACACCAGCACCAGGGCCGCGATGGACAGCGACAGCGGCGAGCCGTAGTCGGGGTTGGGCACCTTGACGAACACGCCGTCCACCAGCTTGCCGATCACCGGCTGGCCGCCGGCGGCCCAGTTGATGCCCACGCCCATCAGCGACACCCCGATCACCGTGATCACGGTGCCGGTGACCACCGGCGGGAAGTAGCGCATCAGCTTGCTCATGTAGGGCGAGGCGAGGATGCAGAACAGGCCCGAGGCGATCACCGCGCCATAGATGTGCAGGATGGAGAGCGAGGGATTGTTGGCCATCGCCACCATCGGCCCGACGGCGGCGAAGGTCACGCCCATCATGACCGGCATGCGGATGCCGAACTTCCAGATGCCGGCGCTCTGGATGATGGTGACCAGGCCGCAGCAGAACAGGTCGGCGCTGATCAGGTAGGCGATCTCGGACTTGGGCAGGTTCAGCGCGCCGCCGATGATCAGCGGCACGGCGATGGCGCCGGCATACATCACCAGCACGTGCTGCATGCCGAGCGCGAACAGTTTGAATACGGGCAGGCGTTCATCCACCGGATGGCTTTGGGTTTGCATGGCTGTCTCCAGATATTTTTATAAGGGAACCTGACATGTGACCGCGCATCCCGCCTGGCGGCGGGGCGTGCCTTGTCGATTGAAAGGTGGTTCCGGTCCAGGTCCGTGTTCCGCGTCTGTGTGCGGATACCGGCCTGATGCTGGCGATACTAATGCAATCCGGCAGGTGCGATATATAGGGCGCGGCATACCGCCTGGCGCGTTGCAGATATAGTCGCCAGCCGCGCAATCCGGCCCCCGGCGCGGCTTAGCCGCGCACCTGCGCGACCAGCTTGGCGGCCGCGCTGACCTGGGCGCGCAGCCATTTGTGTTCGGTCGCCTGGTGCACGCGCTCGTGCCACAGCTGGTAGAAGCGCAGCGGCGGGAACTTGATCGGCACCGCATAGCTCTTCAGCGCCAGCAGTTTTTCGTAGAAGCTGGCGAACTGCTGGCCGGCGGTCAGCACCAGGTCGGTTTGCGCCACCATGTAGGGCAGCATGCGGAAATGGGCCGACTCCACCACCACGTTGCGGTGCAGGTTCTGCTTCTCCAGGAAGGTGTCGATGGTGCCGTGGTAGCCGGGCAGGATCTGCGAGGGCGCGGCGTGCGGCAGCGAGAGATAGTCCTCGATGCTCATGGCGTCGCGCGCGGTGCGCTTGGCGTAGGCGCAGTCGGCGCGCATCAGGCACACGATGGGATCGTCGAACAGCTTGGAGAGGTGCAGGTGCGGCGGCGGCTCGTCCCAGTTGGCGATCACCAGGTCCAGCTCGCCGTCCGAGAGCAGGCGCACGTAGTCGGTCTCGGGGCCCAGCGCGTGGATCACGATGTGACTGCGCGGCGACTCGCGCCGCAGCCGCGCGATCACCTCGGTGAAGAAGGGCGTGTTCATGTAGTCGGGCGCGGCGATGTGGAAGGTGCGTTCCTCCTCTTGCGGCACGAAGGCGGTCTTGGGCACGAACAGGCGCTCGGTCTCGTCGAGGATGCGCTTGGCAGGCTTCAACAGGCTTTCGCCGTGCTGGGTCGGCACCATGCCGCGCGCGCCGCGCACCAGCAGCGGGTCGCCGGTGAGCTCGCGCAGCTTGCGCAGCGAGGCCGAGATCGAGGGCTGCGGCTGGTTCAGCTTCAAGGCCACGCGCGAGACGTTTTTCTCGCACAGCAGCAGGTAGAGGATGCGGATGAGGTGGATGTCGAGATGGTCTGGCAGCCTGGACATGTGGATGTCTCCGGGTTCTTCGTTCAAGCGCGTGGTGATCGCGCAAAAAGGCAGGTGACGGTTTTTCGTTCACTCTGGTGGCGTTCGCGTCTGCACCCGCGAGGCCGGTTGCTTCGTCACTTGGTCTTGCTCCGATGGCATGCCTGGGGCGGCGTCGGCGGCGCCCATGGGATGCAAGCATCATGCCCGGGGGCAATGGCCTGCGGATGGTCCGCCGCGTCGTGCTCTTGTCGTTTGCCGCTGTGTCGCCGTTGTTGCGCGCCGGCCGGTCTCTGCGGCCTTTTTACCCGTGTCCCGGCTCGGTGGCACGGTCGGCATGGGTTGGTTGGTATCGATGAATTGCGCGCGAACGCAAGCGTCCCACATTTCCGACTCATTTTTGTATATGGAACCGCGTATGTCAAATATACGTGGGGGGCCATGTTTTGGCGCGTCGGCGGCGTTTATCTTTCGTGCAACCGGTCCGAGCCACGGAAAACGCTCGCCTCACAAGGGCGGCCAGTACGCAGCGCGGGCCGACATAACAGATGGCGCAGCCATCGGGTCGCAGCGGCGGCGACGGCAGGAGACCGGCAGGGTACGCGCCCGCAATGGCTTCCTGGCTCGCTGGAAGCTTCTCATCCACTTGCAATCATGTTGCCGCGCGGTATCGCAGCCGCGCGCCGGGCGTGCCTGCGCGGGGGAGGGGCTTCCATCGCGGCCCTTTCCTGAGGCGCTGCCTCGCCTGTCCGGAGCAAGTCGCGGTGGCGGACGGGAATCCTGAGTTGGGGAAGACATGGAAGCATTATTGGTATCGTACGGCGTCGAATGGGCCAACCTGCTGGTGCGCTGGTTGCACCTGATCACCGGCATCGCCTGGATCGGCGCATCGTTCTATTTCGTCTGGCTGGACAATTCGATCCGCCCGCCCAAGGCCGGCAGCGACCTGGAGAAGAAGGGCGTGTCCGGCGAGCTGTGGGCGGTGCATGGCGGCGGTTTCTACAATCCGCAAAAATATCTGGTGGCGCCGGCCGAGCTGCCGCAAGAGCTGCACTGGTTCAAGTGGGAGGCCTACGCCACCTGGATCACCGGCGTCGCCATGCTGTTCATCGTGTACTACTTCAACGCCTCGGCCATGATGGTCGACAGGTCGGTCGCCAACCTCTCCGGCATCGAAGCGGTGGGCGTGGGCATCGGCACGCTGGTGCTGGGCTGGATCGTCTACGACCTGCTGTGCCGCTCGCCGCTGGGCAGGAAGGAAGGCTTGCTGGGCCTGGTGATGTTCGTCTTCATCGTGGCCGTGGCCTGGCTGCTGACGCACCTGCTGTCGGGGCGCGCCGCCTACATCCACGTGGGCGCCATGATCGGCACCATCATGGTGGGCAACGTGCTGATGGTGATCATCCCCGGCCAGCGCAAGCTGGTGGAGGCGATGAAGCAGGGCCGCTCGCCCGACCCGATCCACGGCCGCCGGGGCAAGCAGCGCAGCGTGCACAACAACTACTTCACGCTGCCGATCCTGTTCATCATGATCAGCAACCACTACGCGATGACCTACACGCATGCGTACAGCTGGCTGGTGCTGGCCGCGATCATGGCGGCGGGCGTGCTGATCCGTCACTTCTTCAACCTGCGGCACAAGGGGCGGGTGTCGGTGGGCTATCCGATCGCCGGCGCGGCGCTGCTGCTGGCGGTGGCCGTGGCCATCGCGCCCAGGCCGGCGCCGCGGCCTGCCGCAAACACCGGGGCCGTCACGGTCGATCCGGCCCAAAGTGTACCTGTCGCCGCCGCGGCCGGCGGCGTAGACTTCGGCCGCGTGCAGGAGGTCGTCACGCAGCGCTGCGTGAGCTGCCATGCGGCGCAGCCGACGCAGGCGGGCTTCGCCACCGCGCCGGCCGGGATGATGCTGCAGACGCCCGAACTGATCCGCCAGCACGCCGCCAAGGTGTACCAGCGCGCGGTGCAGACCCGGGACATGCCGCTGGCCAACATGACCCACATGACCGACGACGAGCGGGCGCTGATCGGCGCCTGGTTCGAAGCCGGCGCGAAATAAGCCATCGGCATCATTGACATCACCGCGACGCAATCGCACCGGACAACGATAAAAGGAAGGCAAGAATCCCCATGCAGACCATCACCATCGACGGCTTCAACCTGACCGCGCAGCAAGTGGTCGACGTCGCCCGCGCCCCGCACCTCAAGGTGGCGCTGGCCGACTCCTCTCGCGCGGCATTGAAGCAAAGCCGCGACTACATCGAAAGCACCTGGATGCACGACGAGGCGCCGATGATGTACAGCTTCAACACCGGCGTGGGCCTGTTGAAGGACACCCGCATCAAGGTTGAGCACATCGAGCTGTTCCAGACCCAACTGATCCGCGCCCACAGCGCCGGCATCGGCGAGCCGTTCCCGGAGGAGGTCAGCCGCGCCACCATGCTGCTGCGCGCCAACGCCTTCGCCTCCAACTATTCGGCGCCGCGGGTGGAGGTGGTGGATCGCCTGCTGGCCTTCATCAACGCCGGCATCCATCCAATCATGCCGCAGAAGGGCTCGGTGGGCGCCTCCGGCGACCTGGCGCCGCTGGCCTACCTGGCCGCCGCCATCGCCGGCTTCGAGGAGGCCGAGGTGATGTACCGGGGGCAGCGCATGCGCGCGCCGCAGGCCATCACGCAAGCCGGCATCGGCCCGGTGCGGTTCGACCTCAAGGCCAAGGACGCCTCGGCCCTGATCAACGGCTGCACCGCCTCGCTGGCCGTTGCGATCCTGGCCGCGCACGACGCCCGCCACCTGCTCACCGACGCCTGCCTGTCGCTGGGCCTGACGCTGGAGGCGATGCGCGCCGAGATGTCCGCCTTCGACCCGCGCATCCAGCAGGCGCGCCCGCATGCCGGCCAGATCAAGACCGCGCAGGTGGTGCGCACGCTCCTGAAGGGCTCCACCCGCACCACCCACGAGGCGCGCGCCGTGCAGCTGCCGGACGAGCTGCGCCGCACCGACATCCCCTACACCGCGCGCATCCAGGACGTGTACTCGCTGCGCTGCTCGCCCCAGGTCTACGGCCCGGTGTTCGATGCGCTGGATTACATCGACACCATCATCGAAAAGGAGACCAACTCCGCCACCGACAATCCGCTGATCTTCAACAAGGAAGACGGCGAGGGCTTCGAGATCATCTCCGGCGGCAATTTCCACGGCCAGTACCTGGCGCAGGCGATGGACCTGCTGGCCATGGCCATCACCGACCTGGGCAGCATCTGCGAGCGCCGCGTGGCGCGCCTGATCGACCCGACGCTGTCGTGGGGCCTGCCGCGCAACCTGATGAGCGGGGTGCGCGGCGTCAACACCGGCTACCCGGTGGTGCAGTGCTCGCTCAGCTCGCTGGTGATGGAAAACCGCACGCTGTCGATGCCGGGCAGCGTGGACAGCATCCCGTCCAAGGGCAACAGCGAAGACCACATCTCCAACTCGACCTGGTGCGCGCGCAAGGCGATGACGGTGGTGCAGAACACGCAGTACATCGTCGGCGTGGAAATGCTGCTGGCGGCGCAGGCGCTGACCATGACCGAGGAGCTGCTGAAGGACTTCAGGCTGGGCCAGGGCACGCAGGCCGCCTATGACGAGATCCGTCGCCAGATCCCGGCTTGCCTGGACGGCGACCGCTGGTTCCACGACGACATCCAGGCCGCGCACGGCTTCGTGGTCAGCGGCTCGGTGCGCAACGCGGTGATCGCCGGCATCGGGCAGTTCGTCTGAGCTCGCGACGCCAATGCGCCAATGAAAAAGCCCGGCGATGCCGGGCTTTTTTATTCGAGTACGGAGGGCGCGCGCCCGAGGTAATCAGAAGTGGTATTCCATGCGCACCATCGGCGTGCTGGCGGTAGCGCCCGGCACCTTGTTCTGGTTGCCGAACTTGTTGCGCCAGTATTGGTATTCCAGGCCCAGGCGCAGCGTGTTCTTGCCCATGCCGATGCTGTTGCCGACGTCGTACATGATCTGGCCGTCGAAGTTCAGCTCGGGCGAGGTGGGTACGCCGAACTCGTCGCGGCCCTTGGCGGCGATGTAGTTCATGTAGCCCTCGAAGGCGAAGCCGGAGCTGCCGATGGGGATGCCCCAGGCCAGGTTCAGCATCGGGTGCGCGTCGTAGTTGTAGCGGCTGGAGATGCTCCTGGGCTTGTTGCTCTCGAACAGCGCCAGGATGCTCACGTTGAGGAAGCCCGGCACGTCCATCATCAGGGTCGGGCCGACCACCCACATGCGCTTCTTCGAGGCGTAGCCGCTGTCGTTCTTGGTGTTCCAGTCGAAGCCCAGCGTCATGCCCACGCCGCGCGCCGGGCCGAAGGAGAGGTCGCGGCCGGCGATCTTGCCGATGTCCAGCGTGTGGCGATAGGTGACGTAGACTTCCCGCGCGTTGTCGTCCTTGTTGTCGGACATCAACAGGTCGACGTTGAGGAAATTGGTGCCGTACTTGTAGCCGCTGCTGTGCATGAAGTTGACGACGTTCTTGCTGATGTCCTGCGTGTGGTAGGGCTCGGCGAAGCGGGTGCCGTAGCGGTAGCCGATGGAATTGTCGGCCCAGTCGACGGCGGCCGCGGCGCCGGAGGCGGCCATCAGGCCGGCGGCGATGACGCCCTGGATGCGCAGGGAAGCTTGTTGCATGGTTTTTCCTCCTCGTAGGGATGATCGCGCTTGGTTATTGGTATGCGCGTGTCCGTGGTGCCGCCACGGCGGTGCTGCAGCGAGATGCTCAGGGGCTCGCATTCTACGCCAGCCGGTGGGTGGCGCGATACGGGCACGTGGCCGGCGGCAGGGTGGGCCGGCGCTTTGCGCGCGACGATCAGCTCCTGTTGGGAGCGGATGGCGTGTGCGGATGGATCTTGCGCCAGTGGTCGGCGATGTCGATGCGGCGCGCGATCCAGACCCGGTCGCGGCTGCCGATGTAGTCGAGGAAGCGCGCCAGCGCCGCGGCGCGTGCCGGACGGCCGGCCAGCCGGCAATGCAGCCCGACCGACAGCATCTTGGGCCGGTCCAGGCCGTCCGGGTCGCCTTCGGCGTAGAGGGTGTCGAAGGCGTCCTTCAGGTAGTCGAAGAACTGGGCGCCGGAGTTGAACCCCTGCGGCGCGGCGAAGCGCATGTCGTTGGTGTCGAGCGTGTAGGGCACGATCAGCTGGGGCGTCACGGCGCCGCCGGTGGCGACCTCTTCCCAGTAGGGCAGGTCGTCGGCGTAGCTGTCGGCGTCGTAGCTGAAGCCGCCGTGCTCGGCCACCAGCCGGCGCGTGTTGGGCGAGTCGCGCCCGGTGTACCAGCCCAGCGGCGGCGCGCCGGTGAGTTCGCGGATGATGGCGACGGCCTCGGCGATGTGGCGCCGTTCGGTGGCTTCGTCGATGTGTTGGTAGCTGATCCAGCGCAGGCCGTGGCAGGCGATCTCGTGGCCCAGTTCCAGGAAGGCGGCGGTGGCCTCCCGGTTGCGCTGCAGCGCGCGCGCCACGCCGAACACGGTCAGCGGCAGGCGGCGCTCCTCGAACATGCGCAAGAGGCGCCACAGGCCGGCGCGCGAGCCGTATTCGTAGATCGATTCCATGCTCATGTGGCGCGCGGCGAAGCTTTGCGCGCCGATGATCTCGGAGAGGAAGGTCTCGGAGCCGGCGTCGCCGTCCAGGACGCAGTTTTCCGCCCCTTCCTCGTAGTTCAGGACGAACTGCACGGCGATGCGGGCGCCGCCCGGCCAGCGCGCGTGGGGCGGACGGCGGCCGTAGCCGGCCAGCTCGCGCGGATATGCGGGGTCTTTCATGTCTCCAGCCTTGTCTTGGTTTTTTAGCGGTAAGGCATTATGTCCGCGCAACGGATGACTGGTATAAGGTGGTCCATATATGGACTTGGAGGCGGCGGTATATCATGCCCGGCATCGCATCGACGCATGCGCACCCCGCCAGGCAAACCAACGAGGAAAAGGGAAACATCATGGGAAAACTGAGCACGCACGTGCTGGACATCACCAAAGGCAAGCCCGGCGCCGGCGTCAGCCTGGCGCTGTATGCGCTGGAGAACGGCCAGCGCAGGCTGCTCAAGAACGCCGTCACCAACGGCGACGGCCGCTGCGACGAACCGCTGCTGGCCGGCGACGCGCTGCGCGCCGGCAAGTATGAGCTGGTGTTTTGCGCCGGCGACTACTTCGCCGCGCAAGGCGTGGAGCTGCCCAGTCCGCGCTTCGTCGACGAGGTGGTGATCGCCTTCGGCATCGCCGACCCGGCGCAGAATTACCATGTGCCGCTGGTGGTCTCGCCCTGGGCCTACTCGACCTATCGCGGCAGCTGATCTTCCGGCGCCTGCAAAAACGGCCGCTCCCGTGACGGGAGCGGCCGTTTTGTTTTGGGGCCGTATCAGAACTCGTTCTGCAGTTTCTTGTAGCCCAGCACCAGCTCGTTGTTGGTGCGCGCCACGTCTT
Organism: Herbaspirillum sp. WKF16; assembly: GCF_028993615.1. Lineage (NCBI taxonomy): Bacteria > Pseudomonadati > Pseudomonadota > Betaproteobacteria > Burkholderiales > Oxalobacteraceae > Herbaspirillum > Herbaspirillum sp. WKF16. Next base: position 1,579,088 of record NZ_CP118632.1, read on the forward strand.
CCGAGAATTCCGAGGCGGCCACCGACACGCGGGCGATGCTGGCGAGGTCGGTCTTGGGGCCGATGCGTTCGGTGGAGGGCACGTAGAAGCCGGCCGGCAGGTCGCAGCCGTCCACCACGGCGTTGTGGCGCACCACGCAGCCGGCGCCGATGCTGCAGTTGAACAGCACGCTGTTGAAGCCGATGAAGGCGCCGTCGCCGACCGTGCAGGGGCCGTGCACGATGGCGCGGTGGGCGATCGAGGTGCGCTCGCCGATGGTAACGGCGGCGCCGGACTTGGAGTGGATCACCACGCCGTCCTGGATGTTGGAGTGGGCGCCGATGATGATGGGCTCCATTTCGCCGTCGGCGTCGACTTCGTCGGCGCGGATCACGGCGTAGGGGCCGATGAAGACGTTTTCATGGACGATCACCTTGCCGCACAGAATGGCGGTCTGGTCGACGTAGGCGGATTCATGGACTTGGGGCCGGTGGCCGGATGGGTTGCGGCGAAGCATGGGGCGGATTCTCCAGTTCAGGGTTGGGGCGGTCGCCCGCGGGCCGCAGCTCGTATCCGGCGCGGCGGGGCAAACCGGCTAAAGATCATACCCTGTGTGTCAAGCGCCCGCCGGCGCAGGGCAGGGACTCGCGCGGCACGGGTGGCGCGCCGCCAAAGGTCTTGTCGTTTCCCTTGTCCGAAGGGCGGGCAGGCAATATAATTGATAATCATTCTCAAGATAGAGAACAAAGCAAAGCGTCCCGCCGGTGCAACACAGGGCAGGGACGCCAGCCATCGGGAACCAGGGAACGGGTCGGCAACAGGCCAGCAGGAATGGCCATGGCCATGGTCAGGCGAGGGACCGATGAAGCCGGGCGCGGGAGCGCCCAGGCTTCACCGCCGTCGTCGCCATCGTTGAATACGCCAGCCGCCGCCGGCATCGTCCGGCCGTCGCGCGCCAGGCATCCTTTTCCAACCGTACCGGTCTCCGACGGCAATCCGTTCGCGCCAAACGAAACGGCATGCGCGCTTGCGCGCGGCGTGCCGTTTGTCCAGCTCAATGTCATCCAGAGTGTCATCAGAAAACAAACATCGAAAGGAATAAGTTCATGAAGCGTTTGGCGATCGTATCGGGTCTGCTCACTTCCCTCGTGCTGGCGGCGCCGGCCTCTGCCCACCAGATCTGGCTGCAGCAGGACGCCAAGGGCGCCCAGCTGTACTTCGGCGAATTCGGCGAGAACCTGCGCGAAGCCTCGCCCGGCCTGCTCGACAAGTTCGTCTCGCCCAGCGCCGTGCTGATCAGCCCCAACGGCGACCGCACGCTGGACCTCGCCAAGAAGTCCAATGCCTTCAACCTGTCGGCCAAGGCCGGCAAGGGCGAATCCATCGTCGCCGAGGAAGCGCACTATCCGGTGTTCGAGAACAAGCACGGCGGCGGCACGCCGACCCGCACCGCCTGGACCCCGGCCGCGCGCCTGGTGACCTCCGGCGAGGCGCAGGAGCCGCGCCTGACCCTGGACCTGCTGCCCACCGGCAAGCCCGGCGAGTTCAAGGTGACCTACAAGAACCAGCCGCTGCCCAAGGCCAAGGTCGGCCTGGTGGTGCAATCGGGCTGGATGAAGGAAGCCTATTCCAACGAGCAGGGCCTGGTGCAGTTCGAGCTGCCCTGGCAAGGCGTCTACGTGGCTGAAGTCCACCACACCGACAAGACCGCCGGCGAGCGCGACGGCAAGCCCTTCGACACTGCCAGCTTCGTGACCACCCTGTCGCTGGTGCAGGCCAAGGGCATCAAGGCGCTTGCCGCCGGTCCGGCCGCCAAGCCCAACAAGTAATCGCGTAAGGCAGCGGCACCGACCATGAAATCGACGACGCAATCCGGCCCGACGGCGATGTATCGCCTGGCGGTCCTCTCCCGCATCGTGGCCGCGGTCGCCTGCGGCTACGCGCTGGCGGCGCTGTGCACCGCGCTGCTGGCGGCATGGCTGCCGATGGCCAGGGCCGACGCGGCGATGACGGCCACCATGCTGTCCTTCCTGATCTATACCTGTGCGGTGATCTGGGTGTTCGCCGCGCGCGACGCCTGGCGCGCCTGGACCGGCCTGGGCTTGCCCACGCTGGCGCTGGCGCTGGCGTACTGGTTCGGCAGGAGCGCGGCATGAGGGAAGGATTTCGCCAGTCGATGGCGTGGCTGCACACCTGGAGCGGCCTTCTGGTGTGCTGGGTGCTGCTGCTGGTGTTTTCGGCCGGCACGGCCAGTTATTTCAAGGAAGAGATCACCTTCTGGATGAGCCCCGAGCTGCATGGCTCGGCCCGCCAGGAGGTAGCGCCGGCGGTGGCCCTGCAGCATGCGGTGGAGCACCTGCAACAGCAGGCGCCGCAGGCCGAGCGCTGGTTCATCAGCATGCCCTCGGAACGCGGCAGCGCCATGCGCGTGGGCTGGGTCAGCCCGCCGCCCAAGGACGGCGCCAAGGGCGGGGCGCGCAGCCGCTTCAAGAGCGAGACCATCGATCCCGCCACCGGACAGAAGCTGGCGGCGGTGCGCGAGACCCGCGGCGGCGAGTTCCTGTATCGCCTGCATTTCGACCTGCACTATATGCCGGCGCTGTGGGCGCGCTGGATCGTCAGCATCTGCGCCATGTTCATGCTGGTGGCCATCGTCAGCGGTGTGATCACGCACAAGCGCATCTTCAAGGATTTCTTCACCTTCCGTCCCGGCAAGGGCCAGCGTTCCTGGCTGGACGCGCACAACGCCGCCGCGGTGCTGGCGCTGCCGTACCACCTGATGATCACCTATACCGGCCTGATCACGCTGATGTTCATGCTCATGCCCTGGGGCGTACAGGCCAACTACAAGGGGCCGGGCGGCGAGTCCGCCTTCTTCGAGGAAGTGTTCCCGGTCGGCGCCGGCCGCGCCAAGCCGGCCGGCGTGCCCGCCGCGCTGACGCCGCTGGGGCCGGTCGCCGAGCAGGCCTTGCGGCACTGGAACGGCGCGCGCCTGGCCACTATCGTGGTCAACAACCCGGGCGACGCCAACGCCACCATCGTCGTCACGCGCGAGAAGATGCGCACGCTCTCCTACCTGCAGCCGGGCATGATGTTCAACGGCGTCACCGGCGTGCAGGCCTCGGTCGTGGGCGACGAGCCCAGCGGCGCGGCGCTCACGCGCGGCGCGCTGTACGGCCTGCACATGGGGCACTTCGCCGACGCCTGGCTGCGCGTGCTGTTCTTCCTGTGCGGCCTGTCGGGCTGCGTCATGGTGGCCAGCGGCGCGCTGCTGTGGGCGGTCAAGACGCGCCAGAAGCAAGCCAAGGCGATTGCCGCCGGCGCGCGCGCCAGCTTCGGGCTGCGCCTGGTGGATGCCCTGAACATCGGCGCCATCGCCGGCCTGCCGATTGCCTTCGCCGCCTATTTCTGGGCCAACCGCCTGGTGCCGGTCGGACTGCCGCAGCGGCCGCAAATGGAGATCACCTGGTTCTTCGCGGCATGGGCGATCGCCGCCGTGCTGGCGCAGCTGCGACCGACCCTGGGCATGTGGCGCTTCCAGCTCTCGGTGGGCGCGGCCATGCTGATCGGCATTCCCATCCTCAACGTCTTCACCACGCACTCGCACCTGGGCGTGACGCTGTTCCTGGGGCGCGGCCCGTGGCCGGTGGCCGGCTTCGACATCACCGTGCTGCTGCTGGGCATCGCGTTGGCGCTGGTGGTGCGCGCGCTCAACCGGCGCGGCAGGAAGCAGGCCAAGGCTGCGCCCGCCCGCGCCGGCCATGACGCCGCCAAGCTGAAGGAGGCCGCATGATGGATCCCTTCGGTTTCATGCTGGCGATGGTGCTGGCCTATTGCGCATGGAGCGCGCTGGCCATCGGCATGGACCGCCACTACGCCGACATCCACGGCCGCGGCGCCGAGCCGCCCGCGGCCATGCGCCGCCGCATGCGCCGGCTGGGAACGCTGGGCATCGCGCTGACCTTCGCGGTGGCGGTAAGGATGCAGGGCTGGACCATCGGCCCCGTCGGTTGCCTGGGCTTCCTGACCATGGCCGGCGTGCTGCAGGTGCTGTCGCTGACGTATGTGCCGGCGCGCGTGCCGGTGTGGTCGCGCCGGCTGCTGTATTCGGCGCCGGTCTGGGCCGCGCTGTGGCTGCTCGACATGGCGGCCTGAGCCGCAGCGGGGACTGCGCCGCGTAATCCGTTTCAAATCTCATCTTCTCTCTGTTGTATTCAAGGGCCGCGACAATATGCCGCAGCCCTTTTTTTTCGCCGGTTTTCCGGCTAAGTCCTTGTTGCAAAAAGCTTTTGTCCGCAGCGGCAAACAGGCGCCGGCGAGGGTGCCTGCGCGCGCTGCCGCAGCGCGGTGCGCGCATGCTAGATTCGCGCACCGCATTGTTGGTTGTCGCCATGAACCCCTTGTCCGCCCCCCTGATTTGTCGCCGCTTCAAACCCCATCCGCTGATGCTGGCCCTGCTGTGGGCCTGGCGCGGTTCGGCGTTGGCGCAGTCGGCGGATGCCCAGGCGCCGGACGCCTTGCCCGTCATCGAGGTGCGCGAGGGCGCCTCGGTCGCCGAGCGCCGGCAGCTGCCGCAGACCAGCGCCAGCGTCACCGCCGCGGCGGCGGCCGACGGCATCAACGTCACCGACAGCTCGGACGCCTTGAAGTACCTGCCCAGCCTGTCGGTGCGCAAGCGCTACATCGGCGACACGCAGTCGCCGCTGGCCACGCGCACCACCGGCATCAACGCCAGCGCGCGCAGCCTGGTCTACGCCGACGGCATCCTGCTCTCGGCGCTGGTGAACAACAACAACGGCAACGGCTCGCCGCGCTGGTTCATGGTGGCGCCGGAAGAGATGGCGCGCATCGATGTCATGTACGGGCCATTCGCCGCCGAGTATCCGGGCAACTCCTACGGCGCGGTCACCGAGATCGTCACGCGCATGCCGCAGCAGTTTGAAGCCAGCGCCAAGGCGCTGTATTCGCAGCAGGATTTCAGCCAGTACGGCGCCTCCGGCACCTATCGCGCCCAGGAGTACAACCTCGCGCTGGGCAACCGCGACGGCGCGCTGGCATGGCGCTTTTCGGCCAACCACCTGGACAGCTTCTCGCCGCCGGTCACCTATGTGACCGCCAACGCCGCCCCGGCCGGCGTCACCGGCGCGGTAGCCACGCAGGACCGTACCGGCAAGCCGGTCTTCGTGCTCGGCGCGGGCAACCTCACCCATACCGTGCAGGACTCGGCGCGGCTCAAGCTCAGCTACGACTTCACGCCCGCGCTCACGCTCAGCTACACGCTGGGCATGTGGCAGAACCAGGCCAACGCCAATGCGCAGACTTTCCTGAAGAACGCGGCCAACGGCGCGCCGGCCTACGGCGGCGGCTTTTCCGCCAACAGCGTGGACCAGCAGCAGTGGATGCAGGGACTGGAGCTGCGCAGCAAGACCGAGGGCGTGTGGGACTGGCAGCTGGCGGCCTCCACCATGACGTCCTCGCGCGACCTCACGCGCACTTCCGCGGCCGCCTTCCCGGCCGGCGCCGGCGGCGGCGCGGGCACCATCGCCGACGCCGGCGGCACCGGCTGGAGCACGCTGGACGCCAAGGGCATCTGGCGTCCGTCCGGCGCCGACGGCAAGCGCGGCGCGCACGTGTTCAGCTTCGGCGCGCACTACGACCGCTACACCCTGGCCACGCCGACCTGGAACACCGCCGACTGGATCTCCGGCGGCAATGGCGCGCTGGCGTCCGACTCGCGCGGCAAGACCGAGACTTCCGCGCTGTGGGCGCAGGATGTCTGGCGCCTCGCGCCGTCGCTCAAGGCCACGCTGGGGGCGCGCTACGAATGGTGGCGCGCCTTCGGCGGCTACAACTATTCGACCAATGCGTCAGGCGTGGGCTTTCCGGTGAACCAGCCGCAGGTGAGCCAGGACGGCGTGTCGCCCAAGGCGTCGCTGGCCTGGAGCGTCAACGATGATTGGCTGGCCACGCTGTCGGCCGGGCGCGCGCTGCGCTTCCCGACCGTGGGCGAGCTGTACCAGAACGTGCTGGTGGGCGGCGTCTACCTGCAGGCCAACCCGAACCTGAAGCCGGAGAAGGTCTGGTCGACCGAGCTGGCCATCGAGCGCGCGCTGGCCGAGGGGCAAGGCAAGTGGCGCCTGTCGCTGTTCGAGGAGCGGGTCTCGGACGCCCTGATTTCGCAATCCTCGACGCTGGGCAGCGGCGTGGCCTCGTTCACCCAGAATGTGGACAAGACGCGCCAGCGCGGCATCGAAGCCGCCTTCGAGCGCAACGACGTGATGACGCGCGGCCTGTCCTTCAACGGCAGCCTGACCTGGGTCGATGCGCGCATCCTGGCCAACGGCGGCTACGTGCCGACGGCGGCCGGCGCCACCTCGGTGGGCAAGCGCACGCCCTACGTGCCGGAATGGCGCGCCACCCTGGTGGCCACCTACAAGCCGGACGACCGCTGGAGCTACACCCTGGCCGGCCGCTACAGCGCGCGGGTATACGCGACGGTGGACAACACCGACGTCAACAGCCACACCTACCAGGGATTCGACGGCTACACCGTGCTCGACGCGCGCGTGCGCTACCGCTTCGACCGGCACTGGAGCGCGGCGGTGGGCGTGGACAACCTGACCAACCGGGATTACTTCCTGTTCCACCCGTTCCCGCAGAGGACGGTGTTTGCGGAATTGAAGTATGACTTTTGAGGGGCGCTGAACGACGCTGGGTCCCGGCCTTCGTCAGGACGACAAGCCGGGGGATTTGCGGCGGCTCACGCCACCTGGCGCGGTTGGCCCAATCCCATCTCTTGCCTGAACAAGGCCTCCATCTCGCGGCGCACCTGGATCGCCTCGCGCGACGTATCCACGGCCACATCGGCCCAGCTCACCGTCTGCCCGGCCGCCACCGGCCGCTGCAGCACGATGCCGTGCGCCAGGCCGATCGGCAGCGCCTCATGCCGCAGCGAGGCGGCCGCCGGCATCAGCATGCCGTAGACCATGAAACCGCCTTCGCCGTCCAGCTTCTCGCCGGCCTTGAGGTCGCGCTTGGCGACCGCCACGGTGTCGCCGGCGAAGCCCAGCGTATTGCCGGTGGGCTGCCCGCGCACGGCGATGTTGGCCACCGAATAGCCCAGCTCCAGCCCGATCAGGTGATAGGGTTTGTACATCGAGGCGAAGCGGCCGCTGGCGTCGGTCTTCAGTCCGTACTGGGCGAAGCAGTCGCGCACGTAGTCGGTGGGCGCCTCGAAGGTGACGTAGACGCCCCAGCGCAGGTCGCGGAACACCGGGCGGCCGTCGCGCTCCAGCGAGGACACCACCTCCACCGTGCCCGAATGCGGCAGGATGCCGCCGGCCGCCTGCGGGCGCAGGATGCCCGGCAGGTCGTCCACGCCACAGGGCGGGAAGGCCAGGCCGGAGTCGGCCGGCCGCAGGCCGCAGGCGTTGGCTACAGCCGCCATTTCCAGCGCCGACTTGGTGCCGTCGAGGAAGGAGTTGAACATCTGCGCATTGAAGTCGCCGCCGGCCACCTGTTGCTCGGAAAAGCCGTAGTGGCCCCAGACCGTGTCGGGCGTGGACTGGTGGTACACCGGCAGGTACTTGGTGCCCTTGCCGGCGCACACCACTTCGAAGCCCGAGGTGCGAGCCCAGTCCACCATCTCGGCGATCAGCGCCGGCTGGTCGCCGTAGGCCATTGAATAAATGATGCCTGCCTCGGCCGCGCGGCGCGCCAGCAGCGGGCCGGCCAGGGCGTCGGCCTCGACGTTGACCATGATGATGTGCTTTTTGTGCCGGCAGCACAGCAGGGTGTGGCGGATGCCGGCGGCGGGGTTGCCGGTGGCGTCGATGACGATGTCGAGCTGGGGCTGCGAGATCAGCGCCTCGGCGTCATCCTGAACGTAGGTGCTGCCGTGGCGCAGCGCCTCGTCCCACGAGCGCGCCGCGGATTGCTCGGCCTTCCAGCCCACGCGCCGCAGCGACTCCTGCGCCCGCTGCGGCGAGAGATCGGCGATGCCCAGCAGGTGCACGCCCGGCGTGCGCGGCACCTGCGACAGGAACATCGAGCCGAACTTGCCGGCCCCGATCAGGCCCACGCGCACCGGCTTGCCTTGCTCGGCCAGCGCCTTCAATTGGTTGAACATCGTTGCCATGCCGTCTCCTTGTTGTTGGATGCGGGCGAGGGAGGCCACCCACCGGCAAAAAGAGTAGCATTGGGATTTTTCTGCGTAAATGTCGAGTTTTGCACGGTCTCTGTGCGAAAAATCGCATACCGGGATGGGGCCGCCGCGATGAGGAATTTCGATTGGGACAACCTGCAGGCCTTCCTCGCGGTGGTGCGCGCCGGGCGGCTGACGGTGGCTGCGCGCAAGCTGGGCGTGGACCATTCGACGCTGAGCCGGCGCATCGCCGCGCTGGAGCAAGCCGTCGGCGCCAGCCTGTTCGACCGCCGCGCGGCGGGCTATGCGCTGACCGCCGAGGGCGAGCGCCTGGTGCCGGACGCCGAGGCGATGGAGAACCTGGCCATCCGCATCCGCTCGCGCCAGGACGATGCCGCCCAGGGGCTGGCCGGCTCGGTGCGCATCGGCACCCCGGAAGCCTGGGGCACGTATTTTCTCGCGCGCGAGCTGAGGCACCTGGCGCGCCGGCATCCGGAACTGGAGGTGGAGCTGGTGGCCAACCCGCGCATGTTCAGCCTGTCCAAGCGCGAGGCCGACCTGGCGGTGAGCATGACGCGCCCGGAGCAGGGCCGGTTGGTCGCGCGGCGCTTGAACGACTACGAGCTGGGGGTGTACGCCGCGCCTTCCTACCTGGAAGAGCACGGCGCGGTCGCCAGTCGCCGCGACCTGGAGCGGCACCGCTGGATCGGCTACATCGATGACCTGATGTGGTCGTCCGAGCTGGATTACCTGGGCGAGATCTCACCGTCGCTGAGGCCGCACATCCGCATCTCCAATGTGATCAGCCAGGTGCAGGCGGTGGCGGCGGGCGTGGGGTTGGGCGTGCTGCCGTGTTTCCTGGCGCGGCGCGAGCCGGGGCTGGTGCGCCTGCTGCCGGAGGAGATACGGCTGTCGCGCGCCTATTGGCTGCTCACGCATGCCGATGCGCGCGACCTGGTGCGGGTGCAGGTGGTGGCCGATTTCATCGTCGCCAGGCTGGCGGCGCTGGGGCCGGACTACTGGCGCGACGGGCGGTCCGTGGACTGAGGATGGCGGGGAGGGCAGGCCTCAGTTGCTGCGGGCCTTCTCGATGGTTTCGCGGGCGGCTTCCAGCATGGCTGTCGGCTCGGGGGCATTGGAATCGAGGTAGTGATTCTCCAGCGTGACGGACAGATTGCTCATCTTCTCCGACAGCTCCGCCAGCGCAATGCTGAGCTCGCACATCAGGGCCGATATGTTCTTGGGTGACTGCGCCATGTCCGCTTCCCTTTCAGAGTTCACGTCGTCGGTCGCGGCTTGTTGATAACCGCTTCATGAAAAAACGTACAAACCGATTACGTCGCACACTTCGCGGCTATTCTAAGCCGAATATCCCTGTGACTGTCGAGCGCGTTGAAAGTGCTGTCGAAAAAATTGAGAAGAAGGCGAAATGCTTGCCGATGTGGCAACGATGCGCTCTGTTGAGTTGATTTGCGGCAAATAAAAAAGCCCGCGCGAGGCGGGCTTGGGGTAATGCCGGAGGGGCGGCGTCAGAAGGTTTCCCAGTCGTCCGCGTTGTCGCCTGCCGGCAGGCGCGATGGCGATTTGCTGGCCGGCTTGTCGGCCGGGGCTGCGGCCGCTGCCGCCTTGGCAGGCGCTGCGGGTTTGGCCGCCAGCGGCTTGCGTGCCGCAGCCGGCTGCGCGCGCGGCGCCGATGGCTTGGCTGCCGGGGTCGGAGGGCGGGCAGGGGCAGGTGCCTGGACGGCGCGGGCCTGGCCGGCATCGACGTGGAAACGGCTGACCAGGCTGGCCAGCGTCGCCGCCTGGTCTTGCAGCGACTGCGCGGCGGCCGCGGCTTGTTCCACCAGTGCGGCGTTCTGCTGCGTGCCTTCGTCCATCTGCGTGATGGCGCGGCCCACTTCTGCGATGCCCGAGCTTTGCTCCTGGCTGGCCGAGCTGATCTCGCCGACGATGTCGGTTACGCGCTTGACGCTGGCCACGACCTCATCCATGGTCGCGCCGGCCTGCTCCACCAGCTTGCTGCCGGTATCGACCTTGGCCACCGAATCGTCGATCAGCGATTTGATTTCCTTGGCGGCCGAGGCCGAGCGTTGCGCCAGCGAGCGCACCTCGGAGGCCACCACGGCAAAGCCGCGGCCCTGTTCGCCGGCGCGCGCGGCTTCCACCGCAGCGTTCAGCGCCAGGATGTTGGTCTGGAAGGCGATGCCGTCGATCACGCCGATGATGTCGGCGATCTTGCGCGAGCTCTCGGTGATGCCTTCCATGGTCTGCACCACCTGGCCGACCACGCTGCCGCCCTGGATCGCCACCTCGGAGGCGGATTCGGCCAATTGGTTGGCCTGGCGCGCGTTGTCGGCGTTCTGCTTCACGGTCGAGGTCAGCTCTTCCATGGCCGAGGCGGTTTCTTCCAGCGAACCGGCCTGCTGCTCGGTGCGGCCGGAGAGGTCGAGGTTGCCGCTGGCGATTTCGCTGGAGGCGGTGGCGATGGTGTCGGCCGAGATCTTGATGTTGGAGATGGTCGAGAGCAGCGAGTCGCGCATGCTGCGCACTGCGAACAGCAGGCTGGCGGTGTCGCCGGGGCGGGTTTCGATCTGCGGCGTGAGGTCGCCCTGGGCGATGCGGTTGGCGACTTCCGCCGCGCGCGCCGGATCGCCGCCGATGGTGCGCAGGATGCCGCGGTTGATCACGATCACCAGCGCCACCAGGGCCGCAGAGACCAACGCGAACAGCGCGATCATCTGCCACAGCGTGCGCATGAAGGCGGCGTTGATGTCATCCATGTAGGCGCCGGTGGTCAGGTTCCAGTCCCACGGCTTGTAGTTGATGACGAACGAAGTCTTGGGCACCGGGTCGGATGCGCCGACCTTGGGCCACAGGTAATTGACGAAGCCGCCCTCCGGCTTGGCGCCGGCCTTGGAGATCTCCACGAACAGCTGGTTGCCGGCCGGATCCTTCAGGTTGGTCAAGTCCTTGCCGTCCAGCTCGGGCTTGATCGGGTGCATGATGATGATCTGCTGCGAGGTGGAGATCGAGAAGTAACCGTCGCTGCCGTAGCGCAGGCTCTTGATGGCGCCGAAGGCGCGCTTCTGCGCATCTTCCTTGGACATCGTGCCGTTCTCGGCCAGCGCGCCGTAGCCCTTGACCAGCGAGAGCGCGGTCTGGCCGATGTTGGTGAGGTCGGCCTTGCGTTCTTCCAGCCGGATGTTGCGGACCATGACCGCGCTGAAGATGGAAATCGCCAGCAGGGCGATCAGGCTCAAGACGAGCGGAAGCCAAAGTTTCTTGCTGAATGACAGCTGGCCCATTGTGGAGTCTCCTTAGATTGAATGATGCTGTCCTGGCGTCTCTGCACCCTGGAAATTCCGGATATGGCTATCCCTGTTTTACTTGTGTGAGCAGCGTGTCGCGGGTTGCCGCAGCGTTCACGAAGGGCGCTGCGATAACTCTACTTTACCGGTGCGCCCGGCCGCCAAACAGGCGAAATAGCGGGGTAAAGGCAGGGTAGTTCGTTTATTCCGAATGCGAGCCGTCGCCGTGGTAGCGCAACCGGTACCACAACAGGCCTATCCATTCGTGCATGGCGTAGCCGGCCAGCGCGAGATTCGATGCGCGGGGGAAATAATCGGTGAGGGCGCCGCGTCCCGCGCTGGCAAACAAGGTGGGCGCGGCCACGGCGTTCAGGCCGGCGTCGGCGAAGCAGCGCATGGCGCGCGGCATGTGGATGGCGTCGGTCACCACCAGGACGCGTTCGATGCCGGCCCGCTTGAGCAGGGCGGCCGACATGATGGCATTGTCGTTGGTATTGTTGGAGCGGCCTTCCTGCCAGCGCGCCGCGACGCCGAAGTTGCGCTGCAGGGCGCGCGCCATCAGCGCCGCTTCGCTTTCGACCGAACCGTCGGGCGCACCGCCGGTGACCAGGATCGGCAGTCCGCCGGACTTGTGCAGCCAGGCGCCGTAGGCCAGGCGCGCCAGGCCCAGCGGACGCGGGCTGTCGGCATGGCCGTATTCCGGCGCGTCGGCCATGCGGCCCTCGCCGAGGATGACGATGGCCTGCGCCTGGCCGGCATCGGCCAGCGCCGCATATTGGTTTTCCAGCGGCGCCACCAGCAGCAAGGCGCCGGCCCGGGTGCTCAGCACCAGCAACAGCGCCGCGCCCAGCGCGATGAGCAGGTTGCCGGTGCGGCGCAGGCGCGGCCGCAGCAGGCAGCCGAGTGCGCACAGCAGCATGGCGTTGAGCGGGGGCAGGAGGACGGCGCCGGCGACGGCGGAGAGCAGGACCTGAAAATTCATGGCGGGGGACGCGGGTTGGCTGGCGTGGATGACAGCGCATTGTCCGCGATTGCCGCGCCGCGATCCACCCCGCAGGCCGCCACCGGAGAAGCATTTGCCTGTCCGCATGGAAACACGGAAAATCACGGCATCGAAAAAGGAAGGGCCGACGGCCCGGGGAACATAGTGATACGTCTTGTCTTGCTGCTCTTGGGGGCCGATTTCATCCGCCGCAACTGGCACGCGCTGGCCTTCGCCGGGCTGCTGTGGGGGACCATCGGCGTCTCGCTGATGATCGACGCGCTGGACGGCGTGCTCAACTTCCCGCTGACCCTGTTCGGCTACCTGCTGCTGGCCGAGAGCCTGGTCACGCTCTGGGTCGCCAACAGCGGCATCGGCGCGCAGAAGACGCTGCGCTACGCCAAGGGCGCGCTGTTCCTGCTGATCGCGCTTCTGGTCATTACCCGGCACCAGGCCAGCGACATGGCGCTGGCCATGCTGTTCGGGATCGCTTTCGCCATCGGCGGCTCGCTGCAGATCACCTCGGCGCTGGTGGTGCGCTTCCCGCGCTGGCGCATGGCGGTGGCCGGCGGCGGGGTGCAGATCCTGCTGGCGATCGTGTTCTTCCAGCCTTATCCCACGCACTACAAGGGGACGGTGCCGTTCTGCCTGGCCCTGGGGTTGATCTTCGGCGGCTGGAACATCATCTGGCTGGCGCTGCGCACGCGCATGCTGCCGCAGCAGGTGTCGGTGGACATGCTGGCGCGGCGCAACGGCGGGCCGGACATGCCGTTCGACGCCGGCCTTTATCGCGGCGACGAAGCCATGAAGCCGAACTTGCGCCTCAACGGCGGCATGCCCGGCAAGGGCTGGAAGGCGCCGCCCGCCGCATCCCCCGACGTCGCGCCGGCGGCCGCAAGCGATGCGCCGCAGGCGGCGGCCGACGCAGAGGCAGAGGCCACAAGCGCGCCGGCCCTGACCGTGCACGTCTGGACGCCGACCGGGAGCGCCAAGGGCCCGGCGCGGCGCCAGCCGGTGATCGACCGCTACATCGCGGCGGTCGACACCAATGGCGTGATCTCCACCGGCCATGCCGCGCTGGAGGTGTTGCCCGAGCTCTACATCAGTCTCTATCCTGCCGAGGAGATCGATCGTTCGCCCGACCAGTTCGCGCGCCTCCTGCGCGCCACCGCCGACAACAACGTCAAGGGCCGCTACCTGACCGACTACCGCAGCGAAGCGGCGGCCTGGTGCGAGTCGACCGAGAAGATCGTGTTTCGCGACTACAGCCGCGCGCACCTGGAACGCTTCTGGGACGACTATCGCCGCACCGAGATCTACAACCTGACCTACCGCAATTGCTCCAGCACCGTGGCGCATGCGCTGGAGGCGGCGCTGGAAGGCGTGATCGGCGTGCGCGACCGTCATTGGTCCAACGCCGTGCGCATGATGTTCACGCCCGAGATCTGGGTCGCCAGCCAGATCCGCAAGCGTGCGCTGACCATGGCCTGGACGCCGGGCATGGTGCTGGACTACTCGCGCGCGCTGCGTGCGGTGGTGCATCCGCGACCCTTGTCCTGGGCCGCCTCGCTGCAACTGGCGCTGCGCCAGAGCCGGCGCCTGCGGCAGGTCTGGCGCGCGCGGCGCCGCTATGCCGAGCGCAACGATCCCTGAACCCCGGCGCCGACGTCGGCCCATCGAAACGGAGAGCGCATGAACACCTGGCAGCCCACGCAGGAGCATTGGATCGACGCCGCCGACGGCACCCGGCTGTTCTGCCGCGACTGGCTGCTGCCGGGCGCGACAGGCGCGGTGCAACTGGTGCACGGCCTGGGCGAACACGGCGGCCGCTATGGCGGCCTGGCGCGGCTGTTCAACGAGGCTGGCTTCTCGGCGCGCATCTGCGACCATCGCGGCCACGGCAACTCGGGCGGCCGCCAGGGCAGCCTGGCGCATCCGGACGACTTGCTGCGGGACCTGAAATTGAGCTTCGACGATTTCACGCGGCGCGCGCAGTGCACGCCCATCCTGTTCGGCCACAGCATGGGCGGCCTGGTGGCGGCGCGCTTTGCCACCGGCGGCTTCAGTCCGGTGCGCGCGCTGGCGCTGTCGTCGCCGGCCCTGGCGCTGGACCTGTCGGCATGGCAAAAGCTGCTGCTGGCGGTATCGAGCGCGCTGGCGCCGGGCCTCGCGCTGCCGACCTCCTTGCCGGCTGCGCGCATCTCGCATGATGCGCAGCAGGTGCAGGCCTATCGCCGCGATCCCCTGAACCACGGCAAGATCGCGCCGCGCATGCTCAATTTCATGCTGGATGCCATGCATCACGCCGCCCGCGACGCCGGCCGCTTCCTGCAACCGGTGTTGCTGCAGGTGGCCGGAGACGACGCCTTCGTCGCGCCGCGCGGCAGCCGCGCCTTCTTCGAGGCCTTGCCGGCGGGGCGCAAGACGCTGCGCTGGTACGACACGGCCTATCACGAGATCTTCAACGAGGAGCCGGCCCTGCGCGAACGGGCCATGGACGACCTTAGGCAATGGCTGGCGCAATTGCCGGCAGGCGGGTGACGCGGTGGGATGGGATGAACCCGCGGGCACAGGTTCGAAAATTAACAATAAATTACCCGTGTAAAGCCCTCATGAGCGAGGATTCCACGGCCGCCGGGCGTTGATCGGCGTCAGGGTTGCCCGCTGGGAACGTTGCTGAACGCGCAGCGGCTGTCGAAGCCGACGAAGCCGGGCGCGCAGGCGCAGCCCTGCAGCGCCAGCAGCAGCGCGGTTGCAGCGACGATGGAGGCGAGACGCATCATGCGGTTTCTTTCGTTCCGGTTTGCAAACCAGCGAGTGTAATGGCATGTCAGCCATTTGCAAGTGAGGCCGGAACGCCAGCCCGGGCGAAAATGCCGCCGCTCTTTTCAATCGCTGCCGGCGCCGATCCGCTTTTCTGGACTTTTCCAAGTTATCAGGATTAATGATAAGAATGGAAATAGTTGTCCAATACCGGCGTTTGCGCGGCCCAAAACAAAAAGCGGCTTGTCCGCATTGCAATGCGACAATAACCGCTTTTCAGGACTTGCTGTGTTGCTCGCCGGCGCAGGCAGGCATGCGCCGACGGGAGTGCGCCGGATGGCTGCTTACTTGACCGAGATCAGGTAGCGGGCGACCATTGCGCCGATCAGCAGGGTGTACGGGAGGATGTCGACGACGATGTTCATGGTTGGCTCCGTGAGGAAAAATGATCTGTTGCATTGCAATATATGCGTTCGATCCTCATGGAGCCAATTTTGAATCCCAATATCAGTTATCGATTTCTTGAATAACTGTCGAGAAGGGTGGCCGGGTTCGGTGGGAAGGTTATTTAATCCCTTTTAAATCAATGGGTTGTGAAATTAATTGCCGACGTGGAAAGCGCCGGGAAGGGCATCCCGGCGCGTCCTGGGTTCGCAGCTTGTTTCATTCGTGCGACAGGCCGGCAAGCGCCGGCAGCGCGGCAATGTCAGGAGTCATTGGCCGTCCAGCTTTATTTCCAGGCCGCGGATCTGGTTGGTGATGCGGACTTGTTGCCCGGCGCCACTCTTGACCTCGACCGTCAGCCGGCTCTGCCTGGCTGCCGAAGAGCTGTTGAGCGAGCTGGCCGGCTTGACGCTGAAATCGTAGCGTCCCGGCTTGACCCAGATCGCCAGGTGTTCGCCGCGGCTGATCTGCGCCAGCACCACGTCATTGATCGCAAGCTCGAGCATCTCGGTGTCGAGCAAGGTGTCGCTGCGGCTGAACCTGACCTGCGCCAGGCCAGCCTCCTGCTGGATCATGCTCTTGATATAGATGCGCGACGGCGGGATTTCCCCGCTGGCGGTCTTTTCCACCGGCGTCGCGCAGGCGGCCAGGGCCAGGACGGTCGCGCATGCGGCGAGGGCTTTGATCATGTTCTTCCTTTGGTGTTTTTGGGGAGTGGGCATCGGCCAACGATATCATGCCGGTCCCGTGCCTGATCGGCTATCGTCCGGCCGTTTCGCGTTCGAGCCGCAACAGGTGGCGTTCGATCGCAAACACGTGGGCATCGTCGGAGCCCAGTTCGCGCAGCGCCTGCGCCAGCAGCAGCAGGTATTCGCTGTTGCGCCCGCTCGGTCCGGCGGCGCGGGCGATCTGCCAGGCGATCTCCTCTTCGTCGGCGGGGCCGGCGAAGGCGGCATTCTCTTCCGAGGCGATATAGAGCAGGCCGTCGGTCTTTTCTTCTTCCGAAAAATGAATCTCGGCGACTACCCGCAGGTAGCCGTTCTTCTCGCGGTGGTCGAGATGGGCGAAGACTTCCGGCGTGATCAGGTAAGCCATGCCGGCGCAGATCGCGCCCTCCTGCGGCACCAGGGTCACCACGCGCCCCGGCGCCTCGGCGGTGCCGCGGTGGTCGTGCGAACCCTGCCAGAAACGGCGGGCCCAGCCAGCGATATGCGCCGGGCGGCGCTGCAGGAACGGGAAATCGGCCTTGAAGATGATGGAGCCGTAGCCGAACAGCCAGACGCTGTCGTGGCTGTCGAAGTGGTTCATCTGGCTGTTGATGGAAATGGTATCGGCGGACATGGCATGGGCAGCGACTGACGGCGCGGCCGTCGGAAGCTTTCCATTATAAAACCGGCCGCGCCTGGCGCGTGAGGGACGCGCCGATCTTGTCTTGGGGGCAAGATCGCAAGCCCGAAATACATCGGAAAAAACGTCGTTGCTTGCGCTTTGCCGGCGCCAGGCCGCAACCGGAGAGGGTTTGCGAGGATTCTCAGCGCGCAGCTGTACAAGCTTTCACTGGTCAGTCCAATTTTTTTGCCGTTTAATATCGTCCGCGACGCATTTGCCATGCGGAAATACAAGAAGAGAAGCGGCCGGCCTGCGGGCACGGGCGCCACAGACCGCTCGAACAACAATCAGAACTGAGGGAAGAGAACATGAAAATCATCAGCAACATGACGATAGGCAAGCGCCTGTCCCTGGGCTTCGGGCTGGTCCTGGCGCTGTCCATCGTGATCACCGCGATCGGCTTCTGGCGCCTGCAGACGGTGTCCGAGGCCACGCACCAGATGATGCAGCAGCCGTTGGTCAAGGAGCGCCTGATCTCGGATTGGTACGCCAACCTGTACGGCGGCATCCGCCGTACCCTGGCCATCGCCAAGAGCGCCGATCCGTCGCTGGCGGACTACTTCGCCAGCGACGCGGCGGCATCGTCCAAGAGCTCGGCCGATACCCAGTCCAAGATCGAGCCGCTGCTGCGCAGCGAGGCCGAGAAGGCCGCGTTCGCGCAGATCGCGGTGGCGCGCAAGGCATACCTGGCCGGGCGCGACGACATCAACAAGGTCAAGGCCACCGGCGACCTGGCCGAGAGCAACCGCGTGCTGGACCAGGTGTTCGTGCCTGCGGCCAACCGCTACCTGGGCGCGATGCAGCAGCTGCTGCAGATCCAGCGCGAGGACATCGATCGCATGGCGCAGGACATCGACACCATCGCCGCCCGCAGCAAGGTGCTGATGCTGGCGCTGGAGGCCCTGATCCTGGCCTTCGGCGTGCTGTGCGCCTGGTGGCTTACGGCCAGCATCATCGGTCCGCTGCGCACTGCGGTGGACATTTCGCGGCGCGTGGCGCAGGGCGACCTGACCGCGCGTTTCCAGGCGTCCAGCCGCGATGAGACCGGCCAATTGCTGGCCGCGCTGGAGGAGATGAACGGCAGCTTGCGCACCATCGTCAGCCAGGTGCGCAACGGCACCGACAACATCGCCAGCGCCTCGCAGGAAATCGCCAGCGGCAACCTCGACCTGTCGGCCCGCACCGAGCAGCAGGCCGGCTCGCTGGAAGAAACCGCCTCGGCCATGGAGCAACTGACCTCGACCGTGAAGCAGAACGCCGACAACGCGCGCCAGGCCAACCAGCTGGCCAGCTCCGCTTCGCAGGTGGCGATCCAGGGCGGCAGCGTGGTGGGGCAGGTGGTGCAGACGATGAGTTCGATCAACGACTCGTCCAAGAAGATCGTCGACATCATCAGCGTGATCGACGGCATCGCCTTCCAGACCAACATCCTGGCCTTGAATGCCGCGGTGGAAGCGGCGCGCGCCGGCGAGCAGGGCCGCGGCTTCGCCGTGGTGGCGTCGGAAGTGCGTTCGCTGGCCCAGCGCTCGGCCTCGGCCGCCAAGGAGATCAAGGCCCTCATCGACGACTCGGTGGACAAGGTCGGCGCCGGCAGCAAGCTGGTGGAGCAGGCCGGCCAGACCATGAGCGAAGTGGTCGAGAGCGTGCGCCGGGTCACCGACGTGGTGGCCGAGATCAGCGCCGCAAGCCAGGAGCAGAGCACCGGCATCGAAGAGGTCAACCGCGCCATCACGCAGATGGACGAGAGCACGCAGCAGAACGCCGCGCTGGTGGAGCAGGCCGCCGCCGCCGCGCATGCGATGCAGGAGCAGGCCGCGAGCCTGGCCTCGCTGGTGTCGGTGTTCCGGCTGCAGGAAGGGCTGGGGCGCTCCCGTGCCGGGCACGACGATGCACGCGTTATCGAGATGGCCGCGCCCAGTCCGAAGCTGGAGGCGTGAGCGCGCGCCGATGAACGAAACTGCGCGCCGGCAGGGCAAACGTGCATGCCGGCGGCGCCGAAAATCTTTCTTCCCACCTTGCGCTGCGGCATCCCTTTTGGGCATAAAATGGCGCCAGCCGGCGGCCCCGGGGGATGTGCACAAGCGGCCGCCATCCAGGATGGGGAGGCCTCATCCGAATTTTCAGGGGAATATCATGCGTGTGGTCGTCATGTTGCTGACGCTGGTCGTCGGTGCCGTTCTGGCCGGTTGCGAAAAGACCGACTTCGAAAAGAAATCCGAAGCCGACGCCAAGGCGCGGCAGATTTTCAACCTCAAGCGCGAGTCGTCCAAGGACTGATGGCCCGGGCGCGCGAGCGCGGATAAAAAAACAGCAGGCGTGTGCCTGCTGTTTTTTTTCGTCCCGACCTGGCGCGACTCAGTGGTGATCCGCCGTCGCCGCCGGCGCGCGCAGCGCCTCGGCGCATTCGCGCACCAGCGCCGGGCCGCGGTAGATCAGGCCGGTGTAGAGCTGCACCAGCGAGGCGCCGGCGTCGATCTTGGCGCGCGCGTCGTCGCCGTTGAAGATGCCGCCCACGCCGATGATGGGCAGGGCGTCGCCCAGCTCCGCCTTCAAGCCGCGGATCACGCGGTTGGACAGGGCGAACACCGGCTTGCCCGACAGCCCGCCGGCTTCCTCGCCGTGCCGCATGCCCTTGACCGCGTCGCGCGTGATGGTGGTGTTGGTGCCGATGACGGCGTCGATCCGGTGGCGCAGCAGCGCGTCGGCGACGTTCTTGACCTGTTCGTCATCCATGTCCGGCGCGATCTTCAGCGTCACCGGCACGTAGCGACCGTAGCGGTCGGCCAGGCGGCGCTGGGCCGATTTCAGCTGCGACAGCAGCGCGTCCAGTTCGGAGGCGCCCTGCAGCTGGCGCAGGTTCTTGGTGTTGGGCGAGGAGATGTTGACGGTGACGTAGCTGGCGTAGGGGTAGACCTTCTCCAGGCAGTGCACATAGTCCTCGGCCGCACGCTCGATCGGCGTGTCGGCGTTCTTGCCGATGTTCAGGCCCAGCACGCCCTGTTTTTCCTGGTAGAAGCGCGAGGCCTGCACATTGGCCACGAAGGCGTCCACGCCGCCGTTGTTGAATCCCATGCGGTTGATCACGGCATCGGCCGCCGGCAGGCGGAACATGCGCGGCAGCGGGTTGCCCGGCTGGGCGCGCGGGGTGACCGTGCCGACCTCGATGAAGCCGAAGCCCAGTGCCGCCAGGCCGTCGATGTAGGCGCCGTCCTTGTCCAGGCCTGCCGCCAGGCCCACCGGGTTGGGGAATTCGATGCCCATCACGGTGCGCGGGTCGCGCGCCGGCTTGGCGATGACGTCGGTCAGGCTGTAGCGGGCGGCGCAGCGCAGCGCCGGCAGCGTCAGGTGATGCGCGGTCTCGGGTTCGAGGGAAAACAGCAGCGGACGCGCGAGGGCGTAGAGGAATTTGTCGGACACGATGGCGGATGGCGATGAAAAAGTGCCGCTATTCTAACGTGTCCGCGCCGCCGTTCCACGGTTTTGGCGCGACGGCCTCACTCTTCCAGCGGCGCCCATTCACCCTTGCGCAGGGCCTCCAGCGGCTGGAAATTGGTCTTGTAGGCCATCTTCTGGCTCTCCTTGATCCAGTAGCCCAGGTAGACGTAAGGCATGTCGAGCTGGCGCGCCTGCTCGATCTGCCACAGGATGTTGTAGGTGCCGAAGGAGGCGGACGGCAGGTCGGGGTCGAAGAAGGTGTAGACCGAGGACAGGCCGTCGTTGAGCACGTCGATGATGCTGACCATGCGCAGCGTGCCATCGGCCTCGCGGAACTCGACCAGGCGCGTGTTGACCTTGCTCTGGAGCAGGAACTGCGCGTACTGGTCGCGGCTGTCCTGGTCCATGCCGCCGCCGGCGTGGCGCGCAGACTGGTAGCGCAGGTAGAGCTCGTAGTGTTCGTGGGCGTAGGTCAGGTTGGTGACCAGCGCCACCAGGTGGCGGTTGCGTTCCCAGGCGCGGCGCTGGCTGCGGTTGCGGCTGAACTCGGCGGCGCGGATGCGCACCGGGGTGCAGGCATTGCAGCCGTCGCAATAGGGGCGGTAGGTGAAGATGCCGCTGCGGCGAAAGCCGGTCTTGACCAGCTCCGAATAGACGTCGGCGTTGATCAGGTGCGAGGGCGTGGCCACTTGCGAGCGGGCCTGCTGGTTATCGAGATAGCTGCACGGGTAGGGCGCGGTTGCATAGAACTGCAACGTCGAGAAGGGCAAGTCTTTGAGATGCGTCATGAGCGTCCTGTCCTGTCTTGCGCGAGCCCGGCGGCGGGATGGCGAGGGCAGCCGGGGCGATGGGCCGAAGGCTTAATTTACACTACTTTGGCGGCTGCGGTGGCAAAGCACGGGGCGGCAGCGTGGCCGGCGCGCGTGAATCAGGCGGCCGCGGCCGGCGGGATCCCGGTCTCCAGCAGGTTCAGCGGCTGCCAGCCGTGGATCTGCGGTTCGCGCACCGCCGCGCGCAGGTGGCGAAGGAAGTCGTCGCGCGCGATGGGGCGGGCGCCCAGCGAGGCCAGGTGCGAGGTTTCCTGCTGGCAGTCGATCAGCGTCACGCCGCGGCTGCGCAGGAAGAACACCAGGTGCGCCAGCGCCACCTTGGAGGCGTCGCTGACCCGGGCGAACATCGATTCGCCGTAGAACATGCGGCCGATACACACGCCGTAGGCGCCGCCCACCAGCTCGCCGTTGAGCCAGACTTCCGAGGAGTGCGCATAGCCGGCGCGGTGCAGGCCGGTGTAGCCCTCGATGATCTCGGGCGAGATCCAGGTGCCGTGCTCGTGCCGGCGCGGTCCGGCGCAGCCGCGCATGACTTCTTCGAAGACGGTGTCGAAGCTGACCTGCCACAGGCCGTCGCCGTGGCGGCTGCGCTCGATGCGGCGCAGCGTCTTCTTCAGGCTGTCGGCGACGGTGAACTGGTCGGTGCGCAGCACCATGCGCGGATCGGTGCTCCACCAGAGGATGGGCTGGCCTTCCGAGAACCAGGGGAAGATGCCCTGGCGGTAAGCCTCCAGCAGGCGCGGCGGCGACAGGTCGGCCCCGGCCGCGAGCAATCCCGCGGGATCTTTCAGCGCGCGCGAGACATCCGGGAAGGGGGTATCTATATTGAGCCAGGCGATCATCCGCTTACCTCCACGGATCAGATCATGCGGCGCCGTATGTCTTCGGTGTGCAGCGTGAAGCCGCCGTCACCGGTGCGCACCTTCTTCAGGTCGGAGAAGAACGCGCGCAGCGTGAACTCCACCGTGGGGAAGGCGATGTCCTGCCAGGGAATCTGCTCCTCGGAAAACATCTCCACCTCAAGGCTCTCGATGCCGGCCTGGTAATCCAGGTCGAGCAGGGTGGCGCGGTAGAACAGATGCACCTGGTGCACATGCGGCACGTTCACCACTGTATACAGCTGGTGCAGCCGGATGCGCGCGCCGGCTTCTTCCTCGGTCTCGCGCACGGCCGCATCCTCGGTGGTCTCGTCGTTCTCCATGAAGCCGGCCGGCAGCGTCCAGTAACCCAGGCGCGGTTCGATGGCGCGCTTGCACAGCAGCACCCTGACCTCGCCGTCCTGCTCCCAGACCGGCACCGACCCGACCACCATCTTGGGATTCTGATAGTGGATCGTGCCGCAGCTGCCGCAGACGTAGCGCTGGCGCGTGTCGTCCTGGGGAATCTGCAGCGAGACCGGCTGACCGCATTCGGAACAGAAATTCATAAGAGTGGATCGTCGTGGCTTGATGTGTTTGTTATCGGCATGCATGCGCGTCTCGCTCCGTGGCTGTCGCTGCGCCGGAAATGTCGCGCGCAGACATCGGCAAATGCGGATGGAAGTGTATCACTGTAAAAAGATTGCAGAGAGTAGTTGCATTCCTGTTTTACCTGCCCTATAATCATTTTCTTCAGACGCGGGGTGGAGCAGTCTGGCAGCTCGTCGGGCTCATAACCCGAAGGTCGTAGGTTCAAATCCTGCCCCCGCAACCAAATTGTGAAAGCCGTTGAATGCATTGCGTTCAGCGGCTTTTTGCATTGGACCGCCGGTTCTGCAAGCGCATGGATTGCACCCGTTGCCGCGCAGTATGGCCCCTGTTAGTATGCAGCGATCAATTGATCGGGGAGAGTGGCAGATGGATACGCAAGACCAGAAGGATACCCAAGAACAAGCGCAGGGCCAGCAGCCGGAGCAGCCGCAGGATCCCTGGATCGTGCGCGCCGAGGAGCTCAAGGGACAGATGGAAGTGCTGCTGCAAGCCCAGCTCGAAGAGTATGAGCTGATGAACACCAAGCTGGAGCAGTGGAAGCAGAACCCGCACGAAGGGCAATGGTTGACCGTGGCCGACTACGAACCCTGGCAGGCGGCGCTGAAGAACCTGGAAGCCGCGCACCGCGCCTTCGACGAGCACATCAGCACCCGCGTGAAGAAGTAAGCGGGAGCGACATTCCCGCACCGATGAAAAAGCCCGCTTGCGCGGTAATGCCGTTCAGTTAAGCACTGAACGGCATTATTTTTTTGGTTGTTGGAAGTGATGCTCCGTTCGCCCTGAGTAGCCGCGTAGCGGCGTATCGAAGGGCCGCTTAGGGCAATGCTCTTGGCAAAGGGGCTTCGATACGGTCCTGTGGACCTACTCAGCCCGAACGGGGGAGGGCGCATAGGGAGCATCGCGCGCTTAACTGAACGGCATGACCGCTTGCGCGGGCTTTTTTCATGGGGCCGGCGGCGTGCGCGAGGGCGCGCCGCGCGTCCTGCGGCGCTTGCCCCAGCGCCGCGCGCATTCCAGCACGGCCTTCGTGTACTCGTCGGCGGATTCCGGCTTGAGCAGGTATTGGCTGGCGCCTGCGGCCAGCAGCTCGGGCATGGCCGGCGGGTAGTCCGGGTCGGGGAACACCACGATGGGCACTGCGCGCGTGGCGCGGCCGGCTTTCATGGCCAGGATGAAATCCAGGCCATTGTTCTCCATCATGCCGGGATCGAGGAAGATCATGCCCGGCAACTCGCCGTCGGCGCCTTCGCGGCGCGCGAACAGCAACCGGTTGATGGCGGCGTCGGCTTCGTCGTACCACTGCAGCACGCAATGGAAATTGCTTCGCCAGAGGGCGAAGCGCGCCATTTCGACTGCTTCGCCGTTCGACTCAATCATCAGGATGATCGGCGGTTTCATGATGTCTCTTTCGGTAGTCCGGCTGACGCGCTCGATTTCCCGTTGGCCGGGAAAATTCCGGAGGCCGTCTTGGGCGGCCCTGCATGAGCGAATCCTTGATGCCAGTCTTACAAAAACAAGGCCTCGGCCATATCATGGAATTCCTGATAAGCCTCGCGGCAAACGTCGCGTGCGGCGCCTGCCGATGAGCTGTTCTCCTATGGGGAAGCGGATTTTTCGCCGCTGCGCACGCGCCGCGCCGAAATGGGGTGTAATGTGGTTTGTGTTGCGAAAAGCGCGCTTGGCAGGCTCATCGGCCACACCGGCTCTGCGGTGGCACGGGGCTTGCTGCTGAAGTTGCCGGAGCGCACGGCGCGCGGCGGATCATCTGCCGCGCCCGGCTCCGGAATTGAACAGGCAAAACATCACCATGAACGCACCCTTGAAAACCGCAGCTTCGGAACCGACGAAGCAGACGCTGGACATCCTCAACACCCTCATCGGTTTCAACACCGTCAGCCGCGAATCCAACCTCGGATTGATCGAATGGGTTCGCGACTACCTCGAGCGCCACGGCGCCGTCACCCGCCTCACCTACGACGCC
Source organism: Herbaspirillum sp. WKF16 (assembly GCF_028993615.1). Taxonomy (NCBI): domain Bacteria; kingdom Pseudomonadati; phylum Pseudomonadota; class Betaproteobacteria; order Burkholderiales; family Oxalobacteraceae; genus Herbaspirillum; species Herbaspirillum sp. WKF16. The sequence continues at coordinate 1,603,811 of NZ_CP118632.1, forward strand.
GAGCGGCGCAAGGCCAACGTGTTCGCCACCATCGGCGGCGCGGCCGGCAATGCCAGGTTCGGCACGGTCTTCTCCGGCCACACCGATGTGGTGCCGGTCAAGGGCCAGAACTGGGACAGCGATCCCTTCGTCGCCCGCATCGCCGACGGCAAGCTGTTCGGCCGCGGCGCCTGCGACATGAAAGGCTTCATCGCCGTATGCCTCTCGCGCCTGCCCTTCATCGACCAGGGCCGCCTGCACACGCCGCTGCATTTCTCGTTCTCGTATGACGAGGAAGTCGGCTGCCTGGGCGTGCGCGAACTGCTGGCCGACCTCAAGCAACACGAGATCCGGCCCACCGGCGTCATCATCGGCGAGCCGACCTCGATGCAGGCGGTCATCGCGCACAAGGGCAAGCGCTCGTATCGCTGCTCGGTGCACGGCCACGCGGCGCACTCGTCCTGCCCGCACCTGGGCATCAACAGCATCGACTTCGCCGCGATGATGCAGCTGAAGATTCGCGACATCGCCCGCCGCGTGCGCGAGAACGAGGCCAACGACTACGACTTCGACGTGCCGTATTCCTCCATCGTCACCACGCTCTCCAACGGCGGCTCCGCGCCCAACATCATTCCCGACAAGGCCGAGTTCGTGTTCGAGCACCGCTTCCTGCCGGGCATCGATCCGCGCGAAGTGTTCGAGGAAGTGAAGGCCTACGCCGAGCGGGAAGTGATGCCGCAGATGAGCGCGGACGGCGCGCAAGGCCGGATCGAGTTCGAGACCCTGACCGCCTACCCGGGCATGAGCACGCCGGCCGACGACCCCTTGGTGGCCTCGGCGCTGCGCATCCTCGGCAGCGAACGCGCGCGCAAGGTCGGCTTCGGCACCGAGGGCGGGTTGTTCGGCGAAGCCGGCATGCCGGCCGTGATCTGCGGCCCCGGCGACATCGTGCAGGCGCACAAGCCCAACGAGTTCGTCACGCTGGAGCAACTGGCGCGCTGCGAGAGCTTCTTCGACAACTTCATCGCCTCAGCCAACCTCAACGCGGCCTGAGCTTTCTTCCGTCCAAAGGAAAACGGCGCTGGTCCCATCGGACCGGCGCCGTTTTTCATTGCCGCGGCGGGGATCAGGCTGGCACGCGCGCGCGCTTGTCCAGCGAGGCCGAGAGCGCCACCGTGGCCAGGCCCAGCACCGCGAAGGCGGCGCCGATCAGCGGCAGGTCGGTCAGCGGCAGGCCGGCGGAAATCGCGATGCCGCCGACCCAGGCGCCGGTCGCGTTGCCCAGGTTGAAGGCGCCCTGGTTCAGCGTCGAGGCCAGGTTGGGCGCGCCGCGCGCGGTATCGAGCACGCGGATCTGCGCCCCCGGCACCACGGCGAAGGCGAAGGCGCCCCAGGCAAACATGGTGGCCAGCGTCGGCCACTTATAGTGGCTGGTGAAGGAGAACAGGCCCAGCACCACGGCGATGCACACGAACACCCCGCACATCACCGGCATCAGCTTCCAGTCGGCCAGCTTGCCGCCGACCAGGCCGCCCACGGTGATGCCGGCGCCGAACAGCAGCAGCACCCAGCTCTCCTCGCGCGCGCTGAAGCCGGTGACGTCGAGCAGGATGTAGGCAATGTAGGTAATCACGCTGAACATGCTGATCGAGGCCAGCGTCGAAGTCAGCAGCGAGAGCTGCACCCGGGTGTCGACGATGGAGCGGAACTCCTGGAAGATGTTGCCGCCCTGCATGGGGATCTTCTTGGGCAGCATGGCCCACAGCATGACGGCGGCGACCACGCCGATCACGGTCACCACGCCGAAGGTCGAGCGCCAGCCGGCGGCGTGGCCGAAGGCCGTGCCCAGCGGCACGCCCAGGATGTTGGCGACCGTCAGGCCGGTGAACATCAGCGCCACCGCCTGCGCGCGCTTGGCCGGCGCCACCAGTTCGGCGGCCACCACCGAGCCGATGCCGAAGAAGGCCGCGTGGCAGAACGCGGTGACCACGCGCGCCACCATCAGGAAATTGTAGGAAGGCGCGACCGCGCACAGCACGTTGCCCAGGATGAACAGCGTCATCAGGCCCACCAGCGCCTGCTTGCGCGGCCACTTGGCCGTCACGATGGCCAGGATGGGCGCGCCGGCGGCCACGCCCAGCGCATATCCCGAGACCAGCATGCCGGCCGCCGGCGCCGAGACGGCGAGGTCGCGGGCGACATCGGGCAGCAGGCCCATGATGACGAATTCGGTGGTGCCGATGCCGAAGGCGGCGACGGCAAGGGCAAACAGGGGCCAGTTCATGCGGAGTCCAGGGAGGGGAAGGGCGCGGCGGGGATCGCCGCGCGAAGCCGCAAGTTTACCGTCTGGCGGGAAATGTTGCTGGGCAATGTCGCCGTTCTACAGCGCGCGCGTCGCCAGCGGCCGGCCGAACCAGTTCTTGAGCAGCGACATCAGCGCGCCATAGGCCGGCAGGAAGAACAAGAGGCTGATGGCGATCTTGAAGCAATAGTCCACCACCGCGATCTCCACCCAGTGCTCGGCCATGAAAGGATCGCTGCTGCGCCAGAAGGCGATCGAGAAGAAGGCCAGCGTGTCGCTGGCGTTGCCGAACAGCATCGACACCGACGGCGCCAGCCACCAGCGGCGGTTGCCGCGCAGGCGGTTGAACACGTGCACGTCCAGGACCTGCCCCAGCGCGTAAGCCATGAAGCTGGCCGCGGCGATGCGCGCCACGAACAGGTTGAAATGCGCCAGCGCCGCCAGGCCCTGCCATTGGCCCATGTAGAACAGCGCCGAGACGCCGTAGGAAATGAACAGCGCCGGCAGCATCACCGCGAAGATGATGCGCCGGGCCAGCGGCGCGCCGAAGAAGCGCACCGTCAGGTCGGTCGCCAGGAAGATGAAGGGGAAGCTGAACGCGCCCCAGGTCGTGTGGAAGCCGAAGATGGAAACCGGCAGCTGCACCAGGTAGTTGCTGGAGGTGATCACCACCAGGTGGAACAGCGAAAGCCAGGCCAGCACAGCCGTGTGCCGCCGCAAGTCGAGGGTTGTCATAGTGACCTTTTTGATGAATGGGGTAAGGGAACCCATAGAAAAATCCCGCGCGGGGCGGGATCGGAGAAGGCGCTACTTTACCACATCGCGCCCGCCCGGGCGGGCTGCGGGCGGGCCGGCGGGCCAATAGCGGGTATATCCGGCGGGCGCTTGACTTGCCCGGTCCGCTCAGGGGCGGGCCGCGCCATTGACCGCCAGGTAGACCGCGTACAGCGAGGTGGTGGCGGTGATGAACAGGCGGTTGCCGCGCGGGCCGCCGAACACCACGTTCGACACCACCTCCGGCACCAGGACCTTCCCCAGCAGCGTGCCGTCCGGCGCGTAGCAGTGCACGCCGTCGCCGGCCGAGGTCCAGATGTTGCCGTGCGCATCGAGTCGGAAGCCGTCGGCCAGGCCGGGACTGATGGTGGCAAACACCTCGCCGCCGCGCAGCCTGGCGCCGTCGACCACGTCGAACACGCGGATATGGTGCGGGCCGCCGGCGCGGTGGGTCAGCCCGGTGTCGGCGATGTAGAGGCGGCTTTCATCCAGCGAGAAGGCCAGGCCGTTGGGGCGCTCCATGTCGCCGGCGACGAGGGTGATCTCGCCGCTGGCGCCGTCGATGCGATAGACGTTGCAGGCGCCGATCTCGCTGTCGGCCTTGTGGCCCTCGTAATCGCTGTCGATGCCGTAGGCCGGGTCGGTGAACCAGATCGAGCCGTCCGACTTCACCACCACGTCGTTGGGCGAATTGAGGCGCTTGCCCTGCCAGTGCGAGGCCAGCACCGTGCGGCTGCCGTCGTGCTCGGTGCGCACCACGGCGCGCGCGCCGTGCAGGCAGCCGACGATGCGGCCTTCGCGGTCCAGCGTGTTGCCGTTGTTGTAGTCGGAAGGCTGGCGGAACACGCCGGCGCCCGCGCCTTCGGACCAGCGCAGCAGGCGGTTGTTGGGGATATCGCTCCAGATCAGCTCATCGGTGGCCGGCAGGTAGACCGGCCCCTCGGTCCAGCGGCTGCCGGTGTGCAGGCAATCGAGGCCGGCGGTGCCGATGACCAGCGCGCGGAAGCGCGCGTCGGCGTGGACGTAAATCGAAGCGGGGGATGCGGCCATGTCGTCTCCTTGATCTGTGTCAGTGGCGTCGCCGATCGCATGGGCGCGCCCGTCGGCCATGATGATACCTTGCGCATCGAAATCGATTCGGCCGGCCGCGGCTCGCGGGGTCTTGATGCACATCAAGGCGCGGCGGCGACGGCCGGCCTATCCTGCAATCTCCACCCAATCCCTGTTCGCCGGCCGCGTCTTGCGCCGGCGCGCGGCCAGGAGCACCGAATGCACGTCGCCCATCCGTCCACCCTGCACAATGCCGCCAGCCTGGCCGGCATGAGCAAAGCCGTGCTGCGCAAGATGGACCAGCGCGGCCCGCGCTACACCTCCTATCCGACCGCCGACCGCTTCTCCAGCGAATTCGCCGTGAAGGATTACCTGCACGCGGTGTCGGACCGGCGCAGCATGGGCGCCTGGCGCGCGCTGTCGCTGTACCTGCACATTCCATTCTGCGACACCATCTGCTACTACTGCGCCTGCAACAAGATCGTCACCAAGAACCGCGCCAAGGCCGCGCTCTACCTGAGCTACCTCAAGCGCGAGATCGCCATGCAGGGCTCGCTGTTCTCGGGCATGAACCAGGTCGAGCAGTTGCACTTCGGCGGCGGCACGCCGACCTACCTGTCGGACGAGCAGATGGGCGACCTGATGGAGCACATCCGCAAGAGCTTCACGCTGGCGCCCGACCAGGTGGGCGAATACTCGATCGAGATCGATCCGCGCACGGTGTCGGTGGCGCGCGTGCACGCGCTGCGCGCGCAGGGCTTCAACCGCATCAGCCTGGGCGTGCAGGACTTCGATCCCGAGGTGCAGCGCGCGGTCAACCGCGTGCAGTCCGAGGAGCAGACGCTGGAGATCATGCGCGCCGCGCGCGAAGCGGGATTCCGCTCGATCAGCATCGACCTGATCTACGGCTTGCCCAAGCAGAACGTGATGTCGATGTCGCGCACCCTGGCCAAGGTGATCGCCGCCAGCCCGGACCGCATCGCCGTCTACAACTACGCGCACATGCCGCAGCTGTTCAAGACCCAGCGCCAGATCAACGAGGACGACCTGCCCAGCGCCGACAGCAAGCTCGACATGCTGTCGCTGTGCATCCGCCAGCTGACCACGGCCGGTTACGTCTACATCGGCATGGATCACTTCGCCAAGCCCACCGACGACCTCGCCATCGCCCAGCAGCAGGGCCGGCTGCACCGCAATTTCCAGGGCTATTCCACGCACTCCGAGAGCGACCTGGTGGCCTGCGGCGTCTCGGCCATCAGCGCCGTGGGCGGCAGCTACAGCCAGAACGAGAAGACCCTGGACGACTATTACGCGCGCCTGGAAAACGCCACGCTGCCGATCGCCCGCGGCATCCAGCTGGGCATGGACGACGTGTTGCGGCGCCTGATCATCCAGCGCCTGATGTGCAACTTCGAACTGTCGATCAACTCGCTGGAGATCGCCTATCCCATCGTCTTTCGCGAATACTTCGCGGCCGAGGTGGAGAAGCTCAAGGCGCTGGAAGAGGACGGCCTGATCAAGATCGAGCCGGAGTGGATCACCGTCGAGCCCAAGGGCCGCCTCCTGATCCGCAACATCTGCATGGTGTTCGACCGCTACCTGAAGGAAGACCGCGAGAAGGCCGCGCCGCAGCGATATTCGCAGACGGTCTGACGGAGTGCCTGTGAACCTGCTGCCGATCTTCCTGGTGGGGCTGATGGGAAGCGTCCATTGCATCGGCATGTGCGGCGGCATCGTCGGCGCGCTCAGTTCGGCCGCGCCGGGGCGGGGCGCGCAAGCCGCGCCTTCCCTCCTGCGCTACGCGCCGTCGGCCGCGGGCGCGTCGGCCCGCATCATTTCCATCCATCCCTCTCCCGTCGCACGCGACAGCGCCATCGCGCAGGATCTCGCGCGCGTGCTGTGCTACAACCTTGGCCGCCTCTCCAGCTATGCCGCCGCCGGCGCGCTGGCAGGCGGCATCGCCGCCGGCCTGCTGCGCGGCGCCGACGTGCTGGGCTGGCTGGCGCCGGCGCAGCAGCTGGCGTATGCCGCGGCCAACCTAGTGCTGGTGCTGCTGGGCCTGTACCTGACGCAATGGTGGGGCGCGCTGGCGCGCATCGAACGATTGGGGCAGGGCCTGTGGGCGGCGGTGCGGCCGCTGGCTGCGCGCTTCATTCCCGTGGATACTCCCGCCAAGGCACTGGCGCTGGGCGGCCTGTGGGGCTGGCTGCCGTGCGGCATGGTCTACAGCGCCTTGCTCACCGCGCTGATGGCCGGCAGCGCCGTGGACGGCGCGCTGACCATGCTGGCCTTCGGCGCCGGCACCTTGCCGGTGTTGCTGGCGGCCGGCATCTCCGGCGCGCGGCTGCGCCGGCTGGCCTCGCGCCCGGCCTGGCGGCGCGCGGCCGGCATCGTGGTGCTGGCCTTCGGCGTGCTGGGGCTGCTGCGCGCCGCCGACATCGGCGGGCTGGGCATCGCGCGCGGCTGGATCGACGTGTTCTGCGCCAGCCCGGCGCACGGGAGCGGGCAATGAGCGGGGCCGACGGCAGCGGCGGCCGGCTGTGCTTCCATTGCGGCCAGCCGGTGCCGGCCGGCGAACGCCTGTCGCTGCGCATCGGCAATGCCGCGCGCGACATGTGCTGCGTCGGCTGCCAAAGCGTGGCGCAGCTGATCGTCGACAGCGGCTGCGAGGATTTCTACCTGCGCCGCAGCGCGCCTTCGGCGCGCGTCGATCCCGAGCAATTGCTGCCGCCCGAATTGGCCCTGGCCGACCTGCCGGCCGGCGCCGATGGCGAGGGTGACGACGCCGCGCAAGAACTGGTGCTGTCGGTGGACGGCCTGCGCTGCTCGGCCTGCGTCTGGCTGATCGAAAAATACCTGGCGCGCCAGCGCGGCGTGCGCATGGCCGAGCTCAACGTGGCCAATGGCCGCCTGCATATCCGGCGCGACCCGGCGCTGTGCTCCACCTCGTCCATCCTGCGCGGCCTGCGCGGCCTCGGCTACACCGCCTATCCCTTCGACCCGCTGCGGCAAGGAGAGCAGGCGCGCCGCGCCTCGCGCCGGCTGTTCCGCCAGCTGTTCATCGCCGGCCTGTCGATGATGCAGGTGATGATGTACGCCGTGCCGGTGTACATGAGCCCGGACGGCATCGAGCCCGACATGATGGCGCTGATGCGCTGGGCCAGCCTGTTCCTGACCTTGCCTGCGGTGTGCTATTCGGCCTTGCCGTTCTTCTCCGGCGCCTGGGCCGGCCTGCGCGCCCGCGCGCCCGGCATGGACCTGCCGGTGGCCATCGGTATCGGCGCCGCCTTCATCGCCAGCGCGGTCGCCACCTGGCGCGGCGAGGGCGAGATCTGGTTCGACAGCGTCAGCATGTTCATCTTCCTGCTGCTGGCCAGCCGCTACCTGGAAGCGGCCGCGCGACGCAAGTCGGCGGCGGCGCTGGAGCGCATGCAGCAAGCCTTCCCCGCGGCGGCGCTGCTGCTGCGGGATTATCCGCAGGGGCGCGAGACCACGCTGGTGGCCGCCGCCGCGCTGCAGTCGGGCGACGTCATCCTGGCGCGCCCCGGCGACACCATCGCCGCCGACGCGCGGTTGATCGAAGGCGGCGCCGAGCTGGATCTTTCGCTGCTCTCCGGCGAAAGCCGGGCGCAGCAGTTCCAGGCCGGACAAGAGGCGCCCGGCGGCGCCGTCAACCTCAGCCAGCCGGTGCTGCTGCGGGTGGAGCGCGCCACCCGCGAAAGCACACTGGCCGCGTTGACGCGCCTGGCCGAGCAGGCCGGGGCCGGCAAGCCGGCGCTGGCGCAGTGGGCCGACATCGTCGCCTCGCGCTTCGTGGTGGCGCTGCTGGCGCTGGCCGCGGCCACTTTCCTGGCCTGGCATTTCATCGATCCGGCGCAGGCCTGGCCGACCGCCATCGCGGTGCTGGTGGTGTCCTGCCCGTGCGCGTTGTCGCTGGCCACGCCCTCGGCGCTGGCCGCCGCCACCGATCGCCTGCTGCGCGAAGGCACGCTGGTGGTGCGCGGCAACGTGCTGGAGACACTGCGGCGCGCCGACACCATCGTCTTCGACAAGACCGGCACCCTGACACAGGGCCGGCCACGCCTGGCCGCGTTGCATCTCGCCGCCGGCGGCGAGGCGCAGTCGCTGGCGATCGCCGCGGCGATGGAGCGCGGCAGCCTGCATCCGCTGGCCAGGTCGCTGGTGGAAGAAGCGGCGCGCCGCGGCATCGCGCCGGCGGAAGCGGAGCAGGTGGAATCCTTCACCGCCGCCGGCATGCAGTGCCGCATCGGCGGCCGCCTTCATCGCATCGGCTCGCAGGCCTTCGTCGCCGGGCTGGCCGGTGGCCGGCTGCCGCCGGCATTGGATGCGCGCGCGACGGCCGGAGCCGGTTCGGTCTACCTGGGTAATGAGGAGGGCTGGCTGGCGCGCTTCGACCTGGCCGACGCCTTGCGCCCGGATGCGGTGGCCACCGTGGCCGCCTTCCGCGCGCTGGGTTTGCGCACGGTGCTCTTGAGCGGCGACCAGGCCGACGTCTGCGCCGAGGTCGCGCGCGCCACGGGCATCGCCGAGGTGGCTGCCGGCTGCTCGCCCCAGCGGAAACTGGACTATGTGCGCGACCTGCAGCGCCAGGGCGCGGTGGTGGCCATCGTCGGCGACGGCATCAACGACGCCGCCATGCTGCGCGCCGGCGATGTGTCCTTCGCCATGGGACGCGGCGCGGCGCTGGCGCAGGTCAGCGCCGATGCGGTGGTGATGGGCGACCGCCTGTCCTCGGTGGCCGATTGCGCGCGCATGGCTGCGCGCGCGATGCGCGTGGTGCGGCAGAACCTGGGTTGGGCGGCGGCCTACAACTTCCTGGCGATTCCGGCGGCCGCCTTCGGCTGGCTGAATCCATGGATGTCGGCGGTGGGGATGTCCTTGAGTTCTCTGCTGGTGGTCGGCAATGCCTTGCGCCTGAGCCGGGCGGAGCCGGCTGCGGCTTTGCCGGAGCGGGTGGCGAACGGTGTGCCGGTGTTGGCGGGAGAGGCTTGATGGAAGCGCTTTATTTGTTGATACCCATGAGTACGGTGCTGGTGTTCCTGGCGATCTGGGTGTTTTTCCGGGCCAGCGACAGCGGGCAGTTCGACGATCTCGAGGGGCCGGCCTTGCGGATCTTGCATGACGATGACGGCGTCGTCGCGGTTGCGCCGGATGACACCGTTCTTCGCTGAGTCGGATGGCGCTGTCTTCTCTTGAACATGAGGCAGTGCTGACCACCACCTCCGGGCCGTCCCCCCGAAAGTGGGGATCCAGCGTCGCTCGCCGCGCAACGCCGATAATGGCCGGGGGCAAGCGACAGTCCAGCATCGCGCCCCCTCGATTTGCCCGCCGTTCCCTCCCGCTTCTCCCCGTTTTGATACACGTCAATACCCCCGCCAGCCCCTCCCCGTAAGCTCGCATTGGATAGTACTCAACACAGTGGGGAGAGTTTCGTGAGCAAAGAAAATAGCTACAACTACAAGGTAGTTCGCCAGTTTTCCGTGGCGACCATCCTGTGGGGCGTAGTCGGTATGCTGGTCGGCGTCATCATCGCCGCCCAGCTGGCATGGCCTGAACTGAACATGGGGATTCCCTGGCTGAGCTTCGGCCGGCTGCGGCCCCTGCATACCAATGCGGTGATCTTCGCGTTCGGCGGCAGCGCGCTGATGGCGACGTCCTATTACGTCGTCCAGCGCACCTGCCAGGTGCGGCTGTTCTCCGACTTCCTGGCCGCCTTCACCTTCTGGGGATGGCAGGTGGTGATCGTCGGCGCGGCCGTCACGCTGCCGCTGGGAATGACGCGCGGCAAGGAATACGCCGAGCTGGAATGGCCCCTGACCATCCTGATCGCGGTGGTGTGGGTGGCCTACGCGGTGGTGTTCTTCGGGACTCTCCTCAAACGCCGCGTGCAGCACATCTACGTGGCCAACTGGTTCTACGGCGCCTTCATCCTGGCCGTGGCGCTGCTGCACATCGTCAACGGCGCCACCATGCCGGCCACGCTGACCAAGTCCTACTCGGTCTACAGCGGCGCGCAGGATGCGATGATCCAGTGGTGGTACGGCCACAACGCGGTGGGCTTCTTCCTGACCGCGGGCTTCCTGGGCATGATGTATTACTTCATTCCCAAGCAGGTCAACCGCCCGGTGTATTCCTACCGCCTGTCGATCGTGCACTTCTGGGCGCTGATCTTCACCTACATGTGGGCCGGCCCGCACCATCTGCACTACACCGCGCTGCCCGACTGGACCCAGTCGCTGGGCATGGTGTTCTCGCTGATCCTGCTGGCGCCGTCCTGGGGCGGCATGATCAACGGCATGATGACCCTCTCGGGCGCCTGGCACCAGCTGCGCACCGATCCCATCCTGAAGTTCCTGGTGGTGTCGCTGTCGTTCTACGGCATGGCCACCTTCGAGGGCCCGATGATGGCCATCAAGACCGTCAACGCGCTGTCGCACTACACCGACTGGACCATCGGCCACGTGCACTCCGGCGCGCTGGGCTGGGTGGGCTTCATCACCATGGGTTCGATGTACTACCTGATCCCGCGCCTGTCGGGCAAGACCCAGATGTGGAGCAAGGACCTCATCGAAATCCATTTCTGGGTGGCCACCATCGGCATCGTGCTGTACATCGCCGCGATGTGGATCGCCGGCGTGATGCAGGGCCTGATGTGGCGCGCGGTCAACAGCGACGGCACGCTGACCTACACCTTCGTGGAAAGCGTCAAGGCGACCTATCCGTACTACGTCATCCGCCTGATGGGCGGCCTGATGTACCTGTCCGGCATGCTGGTCATGGCTTACAACACCTGGCGCACGATGCGCGGCACCACGCTGGCCGTTGCGCCGATTCCGGCTGTCGCCAACGCTGCGCACTGATTGGGGGAAAGAATGAAGTTTTCGCATGAATGGATCGAGAAGAACCCCTGGCTGCTGATCGCCCTGGTAGTGCTGGTGGTGAGCGTGGGCGGCCTGGCCGAGATCGTGCCGCTGTTCTTCCAGAAGTCGACCACCGAGCCGATCGCCGGCCTGAAGCCTTATTCGGCGCTGCGCCTGGCCGGCCGCGACGTGTACATCCGCGAGGGCTGCTACAACTGCCACTCGCAGATGATCCGTCCGCTGCGCGCCGAGACCGAACGCTATGGCCACTATTCGGTGGCCGGCGAGTCGGTGTACGACCACCCGTTCCAGTGGGGTTCCAAGCGCACCGGGCCCGACCTGGCGCGCGTGGGCACCCGCTACAGCGACGAGTGGCATCGCGCCCACCTGCACAACCCGCGCGACGTGGTGCCGGAGTCGAACATGCCGGCCTATCCGTGGCTGGAGCGGACCAGGCTGGACAACTACGACATCGTCGCCCGCATGCGCGCACTGAAGCGCATCGGCGATCCCTACACCGAGGAAGAGATCAAGAACGCGCCGGCCGAGCTGCTCGGCAAGACCGAGCAGGATGCGCTGATCGCCTACCTGCAAGGATTGGGCGTGCTGATCAAGGCGGAGAGATAAGACCATGACTGAATTTTTCACTGATGCGCGCAGCATGATCACGCTGGTCAGCTTCATCACCTTCGTCGGCATCATCTGGTGGACCTACGTCAGCCACAAGCCAGCCGATTTCACGCAGGCGGAGATGCTGCCCTTCGCCGACGGCGACGTCGGCCAGCCGGCCGCGGCGGCTTCCGAAGCGGAGGTGCGCCATGGCTGATTTCACCAGCGGTTTCTGGAACATCTGGATCATCGTCCTGACGGTGCTGGGCATCGTCGGCTGCGGCCTGCTGCTGTGGCAGCAGTCGACCTGGAAGGTGAAGAAGGGCGAGCAGCCGGTCGCCGGCTCCACCACCGGGCACGTCTGGGACGAAGACCTGACCGAGCTGAACAACCCGCTGCCGCGCTGGTGGATGTGGTTGTTCTACCTGACCATCTTCTTCTCGGTGGGCTACCTGGTGGTGTATCCCGGCCTGGGCAATTTCGCCGGCACCTTCGGCTGGCAGTCGACCGGCGAGCACGACCAGGACGTGAAGGAGGCAAACGCCAAGTACGGCCCGCTGTTCGACGGCTTCATGAAGCAGGACCTGAAGGCGGTGGCCGCCGATCCGCAGGCCCACGCCATCGGCGAGCGCCTGTTCCTGACCTACTGCGCGCAGTGCCACGGTTCGGATGCCCGCGGCAACAAGGGCTTCCCCAACCTGACCGACGACGACTGGCTGCACGGCGGCGCGCCCGAGACCATCAAGGAAACCATCATGAAGGGACGCCACGGCGTGATGCCTTCGATGGCCGCCGCGGTGGGCACCGACAAGGATGTCGACAACGTCGCCAACTACGTGCTGAGCCTGTCGGAGTCGACGCATGACCCGATCAAGGCCGAGTTGGGCAAGGCCAAGTTCGGCGCCTGCATGGCCTGCCACGGCGCCGGCGGCAAGGGCAACCAGGCCATCGGCGCGCCCAACCTGTCGGACAAGATCTGGCTCTACGGCGGCAGCATCGACACCATCAAGGAAACCATCAACAAGGGCCGGGACAACACCATGCCGGCCTTCGGCGAGTTCCTCGGCGAACCCAAGGTGCACGTGCTGGCGGCCTATGTGTGGAGCCTCTCCAACAGGCCGAGCAATGCGACAGCGAAGTAAGTAGTGCCGAACGCCCCGACGATCTCGGGGCGTTCGCGTTTTGAGCAGCCAATGCAGGCAGATCAGGCAAGACAATGGAAGAAGCCGTGATGACACCCAGGCAAGACAAGCAAGGCAAGCAAGACAAGGATGCGGAGCCGGCCGGCGGCTCCGGCCCCAGGCAGGGCAAGGACGAATACGCGGTCATCCGCATGTACGAGGCGCGCGAGCAGATCTATCCGCGCGAGATCAAGGGACGCTACGCCAGCCTGCGCTGGCTTTGCGTGTTTTTGACGCAGCTGGTGTTCTACGGCATGCCGTGGATCAACTGGAACGGTCGCCAGGCGGTGCTGTTCGACCTGGCCGCGCGCAAGTTCTACCTGTTCGGCCTGGTGCTGTGGCCGCAGGATTTCATCTGGCTGGCGGCGCTGCTGATCATCTGCGCCTTCGGCCTGTTCCTCTTTACCGCCGTGGCCGGGCGCGTCTGGTGCGGCTATGCCTGCCCGCAGACGGTCTACACCGAAATCTTCATGTGGATCGAGCGCCGCATCGAGGGCGCCCGCAGCGCGCGCATGCGCCTGGACCGCCAGCCCTGGTCGTTCGAGAAGCTGTGGCGCAAGTCGGCCAAGCACCTGGCCTGGGGCGCGCTGGCGCTGTGGACCGGGCTGAGCTTCGTCGGTTACTTCTCGCCGATGCGCGAGCTGCTGCCCGAGCTGGCCGCCTTCGCCTTCGGCCCGTGGGAGCTGTTCTGGATCCTGTTCTATGCGCTGGCCACCTACGGCAACGCCGGCTGGATGCGCGAGCAGGTGTGCAAGTACATGTGCCCCTATGCGCGCTTCCAGAGCGCCATGTTCGACCGCGACTCGCTGATCATCACCTATGACGGCGCCCGCGGCGAGCCGCGCATGCCGCAGGCCAAGGCCGCCAGGCTCGGCGCCGGCGCGCCCGCCGGCGATTGCATCGACTGCACGCTGTGCGTGCAGGTCTGCCCGACCGGCATCGACATCCGCGAAGGCCTGCAATACATGTGCATCGGTTGCGCCGCCTGCGTGGATGCCTGCGACAGCGTGATGGACAAGATCAAGCGCCCGCGCGGCCTGATCCGCTACTCCACCGAGAACGCGGTGGAGCAGGGCTTGCCGGCATCGGCGATCCGGCGCCGCCTGCTGCGCCCGCGCATCCTGATCTATACCGCGATCCTGGGCGCGGTGGCGGCCTTGTTCGCCGGCTCGCTGTGGGTGCGCACGCCGGTCAAGCTGGACGTGATCCGCGACCGCGGCTCGATGGGGCGCGAGGTGGAAGACGGCATCATCGAGAACGTCTACCGCCTGCAGATCATCAACACCGACGAACGCGGCCATCGTTATCGCATCACGGCCACCGGCATCGCCGGGCTGGCGGTGGCGCCGGCTGACGCCATCGACATCGCCGCGACCCAGACCCTGTCGGTGCCGGTGCGCGTGCGCGCGCCGCACGGAGCCGGCGAGAGCGGCTCCAACAAAATCCGTTTCGAACTGCGGGACGAAGAGGACCCCACGCTGCGTGTGAGCGAAAAGGCGGTCTTCATCGTGCCGCGCCCCTGACCTAGTGAGGAAATCATGGCAATCGCATCTCCCGGCTTGTCTCCCGGCGCTTCGCGCGCCGTCCCCTGGTACCGCCAGCGCTGGCCCTGGCTGCTGATGTCGGGCCCGGCCGTAGTGGTGGTGGCCGGCGTATTCACCGCCTGGCTGGCCATCTCGCGCAGCGATGCGCTGGTGGCCGACGACTATTACAAGCAGGGCAAGGCCATCAACAAGGACCTGAGCCGCGACCGCGAGGCCTGGCGCCTTGGCGCGCTGATCCGCCTGGGCTACGATCCGGCCGCCCGCGCGCTGCGCGGCAAGCTGCAGATGCAGCAGGCGCCGGCGGCGGGCGAGGAAGGCGCCACCCTGTTCCTGAGCCTGGTGCATCCGACCCAGCCGGGCAAGGACCGCACGCTGATCGTCAAGCGCGCGGCCGACGGCAGCTTCACGGCGCCGCTGGAGGAGCTGGAGCAGGCGCGCTGGCGCCTGGTGGCCGAAGACGGCAGCCACGCCTGGCGGCTGCACGCCTCCTGGCAATGGCCGCAGCAGCGCGAGGTGGAAATGAGCGCCGAGGCCTATGCGCCGGCCCAATAGCGCGCTAAGCTGAAGCTTGCGAAGCCGGCCCGAAGACCGGCGCAAGCCCCGGCGCCCCGCCGGGGAAACGACAAGGAGACGGCACATGCGCAAGACGGCACGCAACTACGCCATCGTCGGCTGGATGGCATTCCTGATGGCCATCGCGGCCGAAGGCCTGTTTTTTTCCGTATTCGATCCGATCGGGCTCGCGCTGGCCGCGGGCCGCGAATGGGGCGCGCTGGACGCCTACAGCATCGGCTTCTTCTGCTTCTGGGGATGTTTCGCCGCGGCGGGCCTGCTGGCCCTGCGGCTGACGCAGGCCGTCCGCGAGGAACGGCCGCGCCGCTACGCCTGATAGGCGCGGGGAGGGTTTAGCTGGCTGCGCGCGCGGGCGCCGGCGCGCAGGGATCGGCGCCGGCCGCCAGGCGCTTCAGGGCGGCCAGGTCGACCACCTCGACGTCGCGCTGCTCCACCGCCAGCAAGCCCTGCTTGCGGAACTTGGAGATCAGGCGGCTGATGCTCTCGATGGTCAGGCCCAGGTAGTTGCCCACGTCCTGGCGCGTCATGCGCAGCTGGAAGCGGGTGGGCGAGTAGCCGCGCGCGGCGTAGCGCGAGGACAGGTTGACCAGGAAGGCGGCGAAGCGCTGCTCGGCGCGCATGTTCCCCAGCAGCATGATCACGTTCTGCTCGGTGGTGATCTCGTGGCTCATGATGCGGTGGAAATGGCGCAGCAGGTGCGGGATCTGGCCGAACAGCTGCTCCAGCCGCGCGAACGGGATCTCGCAGACCTCGCTGTCCTGCAGCGCGACGGCGTCGCACTGGTGGCTTTCGGTGCTGATGGCGTCCATTCCCAGCAGTTCGCCGGGCATCTGGAAGCCGGTGATCTGGCGGTCGCCGTCGAGGTTCTCCTGGTAGGTCTTGAAGTGGCCCACGCGCACCGCGTACAGCGCGGTGAAGCGATCGCCGATGCGGTACAGGAAATCGTCGCGGGCGACCTTGCGGCGGCCGATGATCTTGTCCAGGCGCTTCATGTCGGATTCATCCAGGCCCATGGGCAGGCACAACTGGTGCATGCCGCAGGCGGTGCAGCTGCGCAGCGCGGAGCTGCTCGCCGCTTCGCGCGCCGCGGTCAGCGGCGACGCCTGCGTCAGGGGAGAAATTGCGGAAGCTGCGTGCGAGGTGGAGTGGCAAGACTGATTCATACGATGTTCCCGGCGGACATGTTGCGATCTACGATGGCCTCATTTTAAGTCTGCGGGACAGGCGAAGTCCGGGGCTATTCCTGAATCAGACGGCATTTCTTGTCCCAGATCAAACATCCACGAAGTAACTGCGCAGGCGACGCAACAGCGCGTTGTTGCACGGGAAGAAACGCGTGAGCTTGCGCGAGGAAGCGCCGAAAAAGAGGGAGGGGAAGCGGGAGGGGGGGCGACCTTGATGGGGGAAATGGGCGGTATCGCGGGGTTTACCGGGGACCCGCGACTGCCCTTCCATGCGGTCGTCTTGTTGTTGAAAACCTAAAGCAAGTCGTCGTTCAGGCTTCGCCGGCGGCGTTCATTTCCGGCATCGGCAGCGGCGTGCTGGTCGGGCGGCCGCGGAAGTCGGTCCAGCACAGGCGCTTGAAGTCGTACAGCTTGCAGCGGCGCGCGGTGTCGAAGTACCAGCCCCAGGAGAACTTCTGGATCACGATGCGGCCGGGCAGCATGGTCTCCAGCTTCTTCTGCGCCTTCTTCAGGCGATACAGCGGCACGCTCATGTCGACGTGGTGGGCGGTGTGCTCCATGATGTGATGCAGCAGCGCGCCCCAGCCGCGGCCGAAGGTCAGGTGCACGGTGGTCGAGACGAAGGGCTGCGCGGCGGCCCAGGTGGTCTTGTCCTCGTACCAGGCGACCGAGGTGTGGGTGTGGTGCACGTACACCACGAAGCCCATCATGGCCTTCCAGAACATGATCGGGATCAGGAAGCCGGTGATGAACAGGCCCCAGAACGATTGCTCCGTCGCGCTCGCGGCCCAGGCCAGGCCTGCGATCCACACCGCCGCCACGGCGGTGACCAGCACGCCGTCCCACATGAATTCGGCGCGACGCGTCGGCATCTGCTTCTTCGAGGGGAAGTACATGCGCTTCCACCACATGTCGATCATGTAGTACAGGCCGGGGCCCAGGCCGCTGCGATAGACGCGTTCCAGCTGGCGGCGCCAGCGCGGCAGGGCGCGGAATTCTTCCAGCGTGCGCGGTTGCCAGACGAAGTCGAAGCTCTTGAGATTGGTGTAGCCGTGGTGCACCACGTTGTGCCCGATGGCCCACAGGCTGTAGGGCGTGAGCGAGGGCATGAACAGCAGGCGGCCGAGCCAGGTGTTGAGCTTGCGGTTGGGCGTGAAGCTCTGGTGGCAGGCATCGTGGCCGAGGATGAACAGGCGGCCGATGATGAAGCCGGCGACCACGCCAAGCGCGATCTTGGCCAGCATCCACGGCACCATGATGATGGCCGCCAGGGCCAGGCCGAACAGGCTGAAATCGATGGCCGAGAGCAGCAGGGCGATGGCCGTGCTGCGCTGGCTGATCGGGATCACCCAGGAGCGGATGATCTTGCGGTGGGGCATCGGTGCGCCAGGGGCGACCGGCGTGGTGTGCGAAGTCGTCGACATCGTATTTACCTCTTCTTGCGGTGAACGGTGGGGCGGAGAAGCTGGCTGGGGCCGGGAGATGCGCCTGCTGCCGTGGCTGCTGCCTCTGCGGGTCGTGTGCAACCCAAAAAAATGGCGCGACCGGTCATCGGAAGATGACGGATCGCGCCGTTTGGGTTCCGCCAAGAATACCTTAGAAACGATAGCCGACGCCAACGCCGAACAGCCACGGATCGATCTTCACCGAGCTGACCTTGACGCCGCCGACCTTCACGTCGCTGGAAATCTGCACCTTCTTGATGTCGAAGTTGATCAGCCAGTGCTTGTCGATCTTGACGTCCAGGCCGGCCTGCAGCGCGCCGCCGACGCTGTTGCTGTCGAGCTTGGCCGCGCCGTTGAGCACGTTCACGTCGGAGATGCGGGTGTAGTTGATGCCGGCGCCGACATAGGGCGAGAAGCGCGACTCAGGCGTGAAGTGGTACTGCACCAGCAGGGTCGGCGGCAGGTGCTTGAAGCTGCCGATCTTCTGGCCCGACAGGCGCACGTCATGTTCCTGCGGGTAGGTCAGGATCAATTCGGCGGCGATGTTCGGGGTGAAGAAATAGCTGATGTCGATTTCGGGAATGGTCTTGGAGCTGACGGTGAGCTGGTCCGATGCCGTGGTCACGCCGGCGACCGGATCGGACTTGTTGTCCGGGCTGATGTTGACGGCGCGCACGCGCACCAGCCACGGGCTTTGGGCTTCCTGCGCGAAGGCGGGAATGGCGAAAGCGGAAGAGAGGGCGGCTGCCGCGGCAGCGATGGTCACGATTTTTTTCATGGCTTTTCTACCTGTCGTTTGTTTGTCGATTGATGACGAACGAAAGGTACGCGGGAAGGCGAGCAGGGGCTTTGATGCCGATCAAGCGGGGTGAATTCGAAGAAATGGGGGATCGCTGCGCATTGAGGAAGGATGATGGCCCTTTGCCGCAGAGATCGGCTATTTTCCCGCAGGGTTTCCATTTTAATTTTTCTTGAAGTGGTACACTTGGTGTTCCACTTATTTTGATGCGATTATCTGTTCCCGCCGTGGCCGCAGCCATGTCCCCAAGGGCGTTCAAGACAAGATGGTTTGACAGGGAAGCCCGCAGGATGGGCATCCCGGACAGCGAGTTGAGCAAGGTGGTGCGGCAGCTGATGCTCGGCCAGGGCGATGATCTGGGCGGGGGCGTGTGGAAGAAGCGGATGAGCCGCAATGCCAATCGGGCGATCGTGCTAGCCAAGGGAAGGCGGCATTATTTCTTCGTGTTTGTCTTTGCCAAGAATGCGATGCAAAACATCCAGGACGATGAATTGCAGCAATTTCGCAAACTGGCCGGTATCTATGCGGCCTATGGCGTGGATGAGCTGGTGCGATTGTGCGCAGTGGGCGCCTTGTTGGAGATTGAACATGAAAAATGAACGGAAATCCGCTCAGCCTGCGGCAAGCGTGAAGGCCGGGGCCAAGCGCAGGAAAATGACGGCGGGCGCGATGCCCGGCCATGCGTTGAAGCAGGAGCGCGCCTCTTATGGCGCGCGTACTGCGGGCAAGGCGCGCAGCGCCGCCTTTGCGTCGATCCATAGCGCCGTGCAGGATCTGCACGACGCCGACGGTATCGACCTGGTGACCATGCGCAATTTCGATCAGGCCTGTCTGTCGGACCAGGCTCTCAATGCGCAGGACGTGCGCAGCATCCGGCGCAGCAGCGGCGTGAGCCAGTCCGTGTTCGCCCGTTACCTGGGAACCAGCGAATCCACCGTCAAGCAATGGGAGTCCGGTGCCAAGCAGCCCAGTGGCATGGCGCGCACCTTGCTGAATGCCGTGCGCAAACACGGTATTGCGGTGCTGTCCTGACAGCGCCTACTCCTTGAAACGCGCCTCGCGCGCCAGCTTGGTCAGGTTCTCCGGATCTTCGAAGGCCTTGTAGTAGGCGTTCAGCGCGGGCGCGCCGCCCAGGTGCGCGTACAGCACGCGCTGGCCCTTGAAGTGGCCCTTCCTGGCCATGTCGATCAGGCCGTCGATGGATTTCCCCTCATACACCGGGTCGGTCAGCATGGCTTCCATTTCGGCCGCGGTGCGGATGGCGGCGATGGTCTGCTCGCTGGGCAGGCCGTAGGCCGGGCCGCTGTAGTCGGGGATGATCTCGATGTCGGCGTCCTTCAGCACGACCTTCTTGCCGCCCTTGGAGGCGATCAGTTCGGCGGTGTCGTTGGCGATCTTGGTGACGGCGCGGCGGGTCATCGCCTCGTCGTCGGCGGTGTCGATGCCGATCACGCGGCGGCGCTTGTCCTGCGCCGCGAAGCCGACCACCATGCCGGCCTGGGTGGAGCCGGTACAGGTCGCCACCACGATGTTGTCGAAGAAGATGCCCAATTGCTGTTCCTGCATCGCCACTTCATCGGCGAAGTTGGCGTAGCCCAGGCCGCCCAGCGGATGGTCGGAGGCGCCGGCCGGGATCGGGTATGGCTTGCCGCCTTTCTTGCGCACTTCTTCCAGCGCCTTGGCCCAAGTGTCTTTCTCGGTGGTGGAGTAGCCGTAGCCGGCCATGATCGGGTTGCCGCCCATGATGCGGGTCAAGAGGATGTTGCCGACCTTGTCGTAGACCGGGTCGTCCCATTCCAGCCAGGTCTCTTGCACGGTGTACGACTTCATGCCCACCGCCGCCGCCGCCGCGCACACCTGGCGCGTGTGGTTGGACTGGATGTTGCCGATCGAGACCAGCGTGTCGCAGCCCTTGGCCAGCGCATCGGCCACCAGCCACTCCAGCTTGCGGATCTTGTTGCCGCCGAAGGCCAGGCCGGAAGAGACGTCGTCGCGCTTGGCCCAGATTTCCGTATCCAGCATCGCCGACAGGCGCTCCAGCTTGTGAAGGGGAGAGGGGAAGAAGCCCAGCGTCTTGCGCGGGAAGAGTTTGTCGAGTGCCAGCATGGGTTGCTCCGGTTCAGGTTCAGTTCAGGAAATGGTCCGATCCGCATCGAATCGCCGGGATCAACTTTACGCTTCGCGATTTAAATCGTGCTTCCGAATTTATGTCATTATTTGGTTGATTAAATGGATGAGTTTTATTTTGTATTTATAAGATTCCTTAAAACTGATTAAAGAAGGAATAATCGTCATGTCGCTCGATCGCATGGACAAGCGCATCCTCAAGGCGCTGCAGAAGGATGGCCGAATCGGCAACGCCGAGCTGGCCAAGAAGCTGGGCATGAGCGCCACGGCTTGCTGGAACCACACCCGGCGGCTGATGGACGAGGGCTACGTGAAGGAAGTGCGCGCCATCCTCGACCCCGAGAAACTGGGGCTGCCGGTGCTGGTGACGGTGGGCGTGGTGCTGGACCGCTCGACGCCGGAGAGCTTCGCCGAGTTCGAGAAGGCGGTGCGCGAGATCGCCGCGGTGCAGGAGTGCCTGTTGCTGGCCGGCGAGTTCGACTACTGGATCAAGCTGCGCGTGAAGGACCTGCAGGCCTTCAACCGCCTGCACGCCAGCACGCTCTTGCGCCTGCCGGGCGTGCGCCAGCTGCGTTCGTTCTTCGTGCTCAACGAGGTGAAGAACAATCCAGAACTTGTGGTCGAGTGAACGATCTTTCCACAAGACCTATACTGTTCGTTCCCGTTCAACCCGCATTAGGATCCGCCGATGACTTCAGCCGCGCCCCAGCTTGCCGATTCCGATTCCATTTCCACGCCGCGCACCTTCTATCCGCCTATCGAGCCTTACGACAAGGGCTTGCTGGACGTCGGCGGCCATCGCGTGTACTGGGAAGTGTGCGGCAATCCGCAGGGCAAGCCGGTGGTGTTCCTGCATGGCGGCCCCGGCGGCGGCAGCGGGCCTTCGCATCGCCGCCTGTTCAATCCCGAGAAATACCGTATCGTGCTGTTCGACCAGCGCGGCTGCGGGCGTTCGCTGCCGCATGCCAACCTGGACGCCAACACCACCTGGGACCTGGTGGCCGACATCGAACGCCTGCGCGAGATGCTCAAGATCGAGCGATGGCAGGTCTTCGGCGGCTCCTGGGGCAGCACGCTGGCGCTGGCCTACGCCGAGACGCATCCGGAGCGCGTGACCGAGCTGGTGCTGCGCGGGATCTTCCTGATGCGCCGGGCCGAGCTGCTCTGGTACTACCAGGAAGGCGCCTCGTGGATGGCGCCGGATCGCTGGGAAGAATTCCTCGCCCCCATCCCGGAAGACGAGCGCGGCGACCTCATCACCGCCTACCGCAAGCGCCTGACCGGCAACGACGAGGCCGCCAAGCTGCAGGCCGCGCGCGCCTGGAGCCGCTGGGAGGCCGGCACCATCACGCTGGTGTCGGACCAGCGCCTGATCGATTCCTTCAACGACGCCTTGTTCGCGCTGGCCTTTGCGCGCATCGAGAATCACTACTTCTTCAACAATGGATTCATGGAGGAGGGCCAACTGCTGTCCAATGCGTCTCGCCTGAAGGACATCCCCGGCGTGATCGTGCAAGGGCGCTACGACCTTGCCACGCCGCCGAAGTCGGCGTGGGATTTGCACAAGGCCTGGGCGGGTTCGGAGCTGCATCTGGTCGATGGCGCAGGGCATGCTTATAACGAGGCGGGCATCCTGGATAAATTGATCGGCGCGACTGACCGGTTTGCGGATCGTTGATGTTTTTTGTGTTGCGCCTCAGCGGCCGTTAATGCATGACCAAAGCCGCTGGATCCCGGCCTTCGCCGGGATGACAAGCAAGAGATGACTTGAACCTGTGGAGGTTCGAGTTTGCTCACACCTCGTCGTCCCGGCGAAGGCCGGGACCCAGTGTCGTTCGTCGCAAACCAATCAACGCCAATTCCATTCGCGCTGAACAACGGGGCATGCGCGCACCGAAATTTGCGACCAGTGAATTGACCTGCCTCCCGCTATTTACGGCCGCGCTTGCCGTGCGCCTCCGCCGCGGCCTCTGACATCTCTCCTTCCAATTCCGCCAGCCGGCTGTTGAGCTTGTTCAACAGCAACGCCAGCTGGCGCGTCTCTTTCTGGTCCAGCGCCTCGAACAGGCGCTGGCCGAAGCGCTGCTTCAACGGTTCCGATGTGCATAGCACTTCCCGGCCCAATTCTGTCAAAGAGATTTGCTTCACCCGGCGATCGCCGGTATCGGCTATTCGTTCCACCAGACCGTCGCGCTCCATGCCGTCGACCGCCTCGGTAATCGTGCGCGGGGCGAAACCGAAGGCTTCGGCCAGGTCGGTCGAGCGCAGCGGGCCGTTGCGGCCGATGTGGACCAGCATCTTGGCGCGCGCCAGCGTGGTGCCCTGGGTGCCCATGAGCTTGTCCAGCGCCCGGTGCGAACGCAGGTAGAAATCGCGCAGGGCGTCGGCGGCTTCGGTGTAGTCGTTTGTAAAGCTGGTGGACATGATTTTCTCGGATACCATATCATATGGTACCTCACTAATTCCTGTGATAGCTGATTTGCAAGGTTCACACGCCCGGCAATCCGGGCAACACCGATATTAGGATAAAAAAGATGACAGACGCCACAACAAGCAATACCGGGGGGCAAGGGAACCCCGGGCAGGACAACAACGGCAAGCAGAAGAAACGCATGAGCCCGCGCGCCAGGTTCATCCTGCGCGCGCTGATGGTGATCGCGTTGGTGATAGTGGCGGCGTGGATCCTCTATTACCAGTTCCGCGGCAAGTACCTGGAGAGCACCAACGACGCCTTCGTCTATGCCGACAGCGTGACCGTCTCGCCCAAGGTGTCCGGCTACGTCGAGCAAGTGTTCGTGGCCGACAACCAGGACGTGAAGGCCGGCCAGCCGCTGGTGCGCATCGACCCGCGCGACTACTCGGCGCAGGCCGCGCAGTCCAAGGCGCAGATCGACGCCGCCGGCGCCAGCGAGGAAGCCGCCCGTGCGCAGCTGGCCGAGCAGAAGGCCGCGATCGACCAGGCCCGCGCGCAGCTGGCGTCGGCCGAGGAAGACGCCCGCTTCGCCGCCGCCGAGGTCGAGCGCTACACGCCGCTGGCGGCTTCCGGCGCTGAGACGCGCGAGCGCCTGACCACGCTGCGCAACCAGTCGGCCCAGGCCAGGTCCACCGTGGCTGCGCGCCGCGCGGCGCTGGATGCGGCGCAGCTGCGCGTGCATTCGATCCAGGCCCAGGTGCGCCAGGCCCAGGCCCAGGGCGAGACCGCCAAGGCGCAATACGACGCCGCCGCCGTCAATCTCGGCTCCACGGAAGTGCGCGCCAGCGTCGACGGCCGCATCGGCGACAAGCAGGTGCGCGTCGGCCAGTTCGTCTCGGCCGGCACGCGCATGATGACCGTGGTGCCGAGCAATTTCTACGTCACCGCCAACTACAAGGAAACCCAGATCGGCATGATGCGCATCGGCCAGCCCGCCGTGATCAAGGTGGACGCCTTGCCGGGCCTGGAATTCCAGGGCCATGTGGAAAGCATCTCGCCCGGCACCGGCGCCCAGTTTTCATTGCTGCCGCCGCAGAACGCCACCGGCAACTTCACCAAGATCGTCCAGCGCGTGCCGGTGCGCATCGCCGTGGACGCTTCGCCGCAGGACCGCAAGGTGTTCGTGGCCGGGCTGTCGGTGACGGTGGAGGTCAACACCATTGCCGCCCGCGATGAAGCGCGCGCGCAGCGCGAGCGCAACAGCGAAGCCAATGCCACGGTGGATGCGAAGCCGGCCAAGGAGCCGCGTTGAACGCCGCCGCCAAGCCTCTCGGCGCCAACGGCGAGAAGGCCGACGCCGCGGCCTGGCTGGCGGTGGCGGCCGGCACGCTGGGCGCGCTGATGGCGACGCTGGACATCTCCATCGTCAACTCGTCGCTGCCCACCATCCAGGGCGAGATCGGCGCCTCCGGCACCGAAGGCACCTGGATCGCCACTGCCTACCTGGTGGCCGAGATCGTGATCATTCCGATGTCGGCCTGGCTGGAGCGCCTGCTCGGACTGCGCGTGCTGCTGCTGGGCGCAGCCAGCCTGTTCACCATGTTCTCGGTGCTGTGCGGACTGTCGACCACGTTGACCATGATGATCGTCGGCCGCGTCGGCCAGGGTTTTACCGGCGGCGCGCTGATCCCCACGGCCATGACCATCATCGCCACCCGGCTGCCGCGCGCGCAGCAGCCGGTGGGCAACGCCATGTTCGGCGCCACCGCCATCCTCGGGCCGGTGCTGGGGCCGGTGCTGGGCGGCTGGCTCACCGAGAACGTCAGCTGGCACTACGCCTTCTTCATCAACCTGCCGGTGGGCGCGGCCCTGATCACACTGCTGCTGGTGGCGATCCCATATGAACGTCCCAAGTTCGAGCAACTGGCCGAGGCCGACTGGTTCGGCATTGCCGGCCTGGCGCTGGGCCTCGGTGGGCTGACCGTGGTGCTGGAGGAGGGCGAGCGCGAGCAGTGGTTCTCCTCGCCCGACATCCGCTGGCTGGCCGCCGCGTCGGTGCTGGGCTTCATCCTGCTGGCGATCGGCCAGGTCCGCGCCCGGCATCCGGTGATCCAGCTGCGCCTGTTGCGCGACCGCCAGTTCGGTTCGGTGGTGATGATGGCGATGATCGTCGGCGTGGCGCTGTACGGCACCGCCTACGTGATCCCGCAGTTCCTCTCCGGCATCGCCGGCTACAACTCGCTGCAGTCGGGCTGGGTGGTGCTGCTCTCGGGCGTGCCGATGATCCTCATGATGCCGTTCACGCCGATGCTCATGCGCCTGGTCGACATCCGCATCGCGGTGGGCACCGGCTTCCTGCTGCTGGCCATGTCGGCCTTCATCGAGACCGACCTCAGCCCGCTCTCGTACGGCGGCTCCTTCGTCGCCTCGCAGCTGATGCGCGGCGTCGGCACGGTGCTGGCGATGCTGTTCCTGAACCAGGCGGCGATCCGCTCGGTGCCGGCCTCGCAGGCGGGCGACGCCTCGGGCCTCTACAGCGCGGCGCGCAACCTGGGCGGCTCGCTGGCGCTGGCCAGCATCGCCGTGATCCAGGACCAGCGCCTGTGGCTGCACAGCCGCCGGCTGGAAGAAAGCCTGTCGGCCAACTCCGAGCTGGTGCAGTCCACCATCGCCGCCCAGGGCCACCTGCTGGGCGGCCAGGATACCGCCATCCGCCTCCTGGGCAGCACCATCCAGGCGCAGGCGCTGACCATGACCTACGCCGACCTGTTCTGGATGCTGGGCGTGGCCATTCTTTGCGTCACACCGCTGGTGCTGTTCCTGCGTCCCTTGCCGACCCACGCCGCGCCGGTGGCCTCACACTGATCATGACTATGCACAAGACCATTCATCCATTTCCCGCCGCGCGCCTGGTCGCGCTGGCCGCCGCCGCGCTGCTGGCCGGCTGCGCGCTCGGTCCCGACTATGCCGGTCCGCCGGAGGCCGCGCCCCACGCCGGCGCCGGCGGCCGCTTCGTGCGCGCCGGCGCCGACGCCGATGCCGCCATCCCCGCCAACCGCTGGTGGGAAGGGCTGGGCGATCCCCTGCTCAACAGCCTGGTGCAGCGCGCGCTGGAGGCCAATCCCAATCTCGGCGTGGCGCGCGCCCGGCTGCTGCAGTCGCGCGCCGCGCTGGGGCTGGAGGAGGCCAACGCCGCGCCCAGCGTCGGCGCCTCGGCGCTGGCGGCGCATGCGCGGTTGCCGCCGGTGAACCTGCAAGGACTGTCGGGCTCCTCGAATTCCTCTTCGTCCTCCTCGTCGTCGCCGACCAGCGTCAACCTCTACAGCCTGGGCTTCGACGCCAGCTGGGAGGTCGACCTGTTCGGCGCCCACCGGCGCGCGGTGCAGGCCGCCGGCGCCGGCGCCCAGGCGGCCGAGGCCTCGCTGGCCGACGTCCAGGTCAGCCTGGCGGCCGAAGTGGCCAATGCCTACATCAACCTGCGCGACCGCCAGCAGCGCCTGGCGCTGGGCGAGCAATCGGTCAAGGCGCAGGAAAACATGCTGGCGCTGACCGGTCAGCGCGTCGAGCGCGGCACTGCATCGTCGCTGGACCAGATCCGCATCCAGAACCAGCTCGACGGCACCCGCGCCGACCTGGTGCCGCTGCAGGCCGAGCGCGACGCTTACCTGAACCAGCTGGCCACGCTGCTGGGGCAGGAGCCGGGCGCGCTGGACAACGAGCTGGCCGCTATCGCGCCGGTGCCGCTGCCGCCGCAGCAGGTCGCGGTGGGCGACCCGGCGGCGCTGTTGCGTCGCCGCCCCGACGTGCGCGCGGCCGAACGCACGCTGGCCTCCGACACCGCCAAGATCGGCCAGGCTGAGGCGGCGCGCTATCCCAGCCTGAAGCTGTTTGGCGTGCTCGGCCTGGGCGGCACGCATCCGTCCGACCTCACCAGGCTGGACGACTTCGCCGCCATCGGCGCGCCCATGCTGAGCTGGAATTTCCTCGACTTCGGTCGCGCCAAGGCGCGCGTCACGCAGGCCGAGCGCGTGCGCGACGAGGCCGAGATGAAGTATCGCCAGGCGGTGCTGGAGGCGCTGCGCGATGCCGAGGACTCGCTCTCGCGCTTCCGCTACGGCCGCGTGACGGTGGCCACCGTGGCGCGCAGCAAGGCTTCTGCCGACCGTGCGCTGGCGTTGGCCAGCCAGCGCTACCAGGCCGGCACCGGCACGCTCATCGAGGTGCTGGACACCACGCGCCAGCAGCTCGTCGCGCAGCAGAACCTGTTGCAGGCCGAGGCCAACCTGACGCGCAGCTTCGTGGGCATCCAGAAGGCGCTGGGCCTGGGCTGGTCGGATCAGTCCTGAACGCGCAGCGTTGCACCCTGCAAGAATGCCGTGGCCGGTTTCCCGCCACGGCATTTTTCATTGCGGCGCCGGACTACAGGTCCTTGCTCAGGTCCGCCACCAGGTATTCGAGGAAGATCTCCACGCTGCGCGGCAGCGTGCGTCCGGCCAGCGTCTGCACTTCGACGAAACGGCCGTCGTCGGGACAATCGCGGATCGGCCGCATGGTCAGCTCGCCGCTGGCGATGCGGTAGCGCACCGTGACCTCGCCGGTGATCGAGAGCGCATCGTTGTCCAGCACGTAATTGTGCAGCGCCTGGATGTAGTTGCTGGTCATGACAGGTTCGATTACGACCTGCTGGCGGCTGCAGGCGATGTCGAACAGCTGGCGCAGCGTGGTGGTGGGATCCGGCAGCGCCAGTGGGTAAGGGCGGATCTGCGACAGCGAGATCTGGCGGAAGCGCGCCAGCGGATGCTCGTTGCGCATCACCAGCGCGATCGGGCCGGGCTGGCGGTGCACCACCTTGATCTCCGGCTCCGGCAGGCGCGAGAAGGTCAGGCCGATGTCGGCATTGCCCTCGCGCACCTGGCGCGATACCGCCGCCGGCGCGCCGACGAAGAGCTGGAACACGAAGCCGGGGTATTTCTTCTGGAAGGCGTTGATCAGTCGCGGCAGGAAATCGATCGAGAAACCCTCCGAGGCCGACAGCCGCACGCGCCCGCTGCGCAAGCCCTTGAGCGCCTGCAGGTCGGCCACCACCCGATCCGCCTCCAGCGCCATCTTGCGCGCATGCGCGGCCAGCATCTCGCCGCCGGCCGAGAGCACCATGCCGCGCGGGCGCCGCTCGAACAGCACGGTGTCCAGGGTTGCCTCCAGGCTGCTGATCTGGCGGCTGATGGCGGAGCTGGCCACGTTGAGCCGTTGCGAGGCTTCGCTGATGGAACCGCAGCGGACCACTTCCAGGAAGTAGCGCAGGGCGGTGTCTTGCAGGTGCTGCGATTTCATTGCGGGCCTCGTTTCGGTGCTGTGGGCCGGCGGTTGGCGGCGGCCCGGAAAATATTTCAAACGATTTATTTGGTGCGGGCTTCACGTCTTTGGTGCGCCTGCCGCCGCGCAACCGCCGGCAAAAATGCTGCATCTGCTTGCGGCGCCGCGGCCCAGCTGTAATGCGGGTTTTGCGGCCGGCATCACATTGTGGTGCACAAATCCAGTCATCTGTTTTCGGCAACGCAGGCTTAGAAATTTGCTTATTGCGGCATCGATAAAACGTGGCCTAGTATGCCCTCGACGTCGCTGTTTTTTCAAATTTCTCTTAATCGAAAGAAGGGGTTGGAATGAACGCACTAAAGAAATCCGCACTGGCATGGACGCGATGTGCGCTGCTGGCGGCCGGCGCCGGCGCATCGTTTTCAGCGATGGCCACCAAGGCCAACGACACCCTCATCTATGCCTCCGACAGCGAGGTCGAAAACATCAGCCAATATCACAACAACCTGCGCGAAGGCGTGATCCTGGCCCACCTGATCTGGGACACCCTGGTGTACCGCGACCCCAAGACCAACGAATACAAGCCGCAGCTGGCGACCGCCTGGAAGTGGGAGTCGCCCACCGCGCTGGTGCTGGACCTGCGCCAGGGCGTGACGTTCCAGAACGGCGACAAGTTCGGCGCCGATGATGTGGTGTTCACCTTCAACTACGCCGTTTCGCCGGAGTCGAAGGCGGTGACGCGCCAGAATACCGACTGGATCAAGAGCGCCGAGAAGCTGGGCGACTACAAGGTGCGCCTGAACCTGAAGGCGCCGTTCCCGGCCGCGCTGGAATACCTGGCCGGCCCGCTGCCGATCTACCCGGCGGCCTACTTCAAGAAGGTCGGGCTGGAGGGCTTCTCCAAGGCGCCGATCGGCACCGGCCCGTACAAGGTCACCTCGGTCACGCCGGGGCAGGGCGTGACGCTGGTCAAGAACGCCGGTTACTTCAAGGACAGCCCGCAGGGCCAGCCCTCCATCGGCAACATCAAGTTCGTGGTCATCCCCGATCCGGAAACGCGCGCGGCCCAGCTCATGACCGGCGCCATCGACTGGATCTGGCGCGTGCCGCCGGACCAGGCCGATTCGCTCAAGACCAACCCCAAGCTGGCGGTGCAAAGCGGCGAGACCATGCGCGTGGGCTTCGTCACGCTGGACGCCACCGGCTCCTCCTCGGCCAACTCGCCGTTCAAGGATGTGCGCGTGCGCCAGGCGGTGAACCATGCGATCAACCGCAAGGGCATCGCCGAGAACCTGATGCGCGGCGGCAGCCAGCCGGTCTATACGGCTTGCTTCCGTACCCAGTTCGGGTGCGATAGCAACGCCGCCATCAAGTTCGACTACAACCCGGCCAAGGCCAAGGAGCTGCTGGCGGCGGCCGGCTATGCCAACGGCTTCGACACCGATATCTATGCCTACCGCGAGCGCGAGGTGGCCGAGGCCATCATCGGCGACCTGCACAAGGTGGGCATCCGCGCGCGGCTGCACTACATGAAGTTCGCGGCCCTGCAGAACGAGTACCGCGCCGGCAAGACGCCCATGAGTTTCTATTCCTGGGGCTCGTTCTCGATGAACGACACCTCGGCCTTCGCCGGCGTCTACTTCAAGGGCAGCGCCGACGACATCACCAAGGATCCGCAGTTGCAGCAGTACCTGCAGACGGCCGACTCCTCGATCGATCCGGCGGTGCGCAAGGCCAACTACACCAAGGCGCAGGAGCTGATCTCCAAGCAGGCCTACGTGGCGCCGCTGTTCTCGTATTCGACTTTCTACGCCTACAGCGCGCAGCTGAAGTTCCAGGGCTATCCGGATGAGCTGCCCCGTTTCTACGAGGCTGCCTGGAAGTAGCAGGCCGGGCGCCGGGGTTTGCCCGGCGCCCTGACTCACCCGCATTCCCGCCAACCGCCCGAGGAAAGGCCGCCATGTTGATCTACATCCTGCGCCGTATGGCCATCGCCCTGTGCGTGGCGCTGACGGTTTCCGTGGTCAGCTTCTCGCTGTTGCACCTGTCGGGCGACCTGGCGGTATCGATCGCCGGCCCCGAAGCCACCGCGGCCCAGGTCGAGGCGGTGCGCACCCAGTTCGGGCTGGACCGGCCGATGGCCACGCAATACCTGGAGTGGCTGGGCCGGGCCGTGCAGCTGGACTTCGGCAATTCCTTCTACTTCCAGGGGCCGGTCATGGAGATGATCGCCGAGCGCCTGCCGATCACCTTCAAGCTGGGCGGCAGCGCCTTGCTGCTGGCCATCTTTACAGCCATTCCGCTGGGCGTGCTGGCGGCGCTGTACCGCGACACCTGGCTCGACCGCGCGGCCTTGCTGGTGGCGGTGGTGGGGCAGGCGATGCCGAGCTTCTGGTTCGGCCTGACGCTGATCCTCATCTTCGCCGTCACGCTGCACTGGCTGCCGGTGGCCGGCAACGAGGGGTGGCAAAACTTCATCCTGCCGGCCGTGGCGCTGGGCTACTACGCCATGCCGGCCATGATGCGCCTGACGCGCGCCGGCATGCTGGAGGTGCTGGGCTCGGACTACATCCGCACCGCGCGCGCCAAGGGCCTCTCCAAATCCAGGGTGGTGTTCAAGCACGCCTTGCGCAACGCGGTGATCCCGGTGGTGGCGCTGGCGGCGGTGGAGCTGGGCTTCATGCTGGGCGGTTCGGTGGTGATCGAATCGGTGTATTCCATGCAGGGCCTGGGCCAACTGGCCTGGGACGCCATCTCGCGCAACGACTATCCCGTGGTGCAGGCGGTGGTGCTGATCATCGCCATGTTCTACATCGGCCTGACCTTCCTGGCCGACGTCATCAACGCGCTGCTCGACCCGCGCATCCGTACCCGCTGATCGCCAGGAACCAGGACCAAGGAGCCCACATGACCGCCACTTCCCCCACCCTGCAAGCGGGCGCGCTGCTGCAGGTCGCCGTCAAGCCGGTCCCGCCGTGGCGCCGCAAGCTGAACCGCCTGCTGGGCCATCGCGGCCTGATGCTGGGCGCTGCGGTGCTGGCGCTGGTGGCGCTGGCGGCGATCTTCGCGCCGCTGCTGGCGCCGCACGATCCCTTCGACCAGAACGTCTCGGCGCGCCTGATCCCGCCGGTGTGGCATGCCCAGGGTAGCTGGGAACATATCCTCGGTACCGACAAGCTGGGGCGCGACTATCTCTCGCGGCTGATCTACGGCACCCGCGTCTCGCTGACCATCGGCATTGCCGCCGCGCTGATCTCGGGCCTGATCGGCACCACGCTGGGCGTGCTGGCCGGCTACTTCGGCGGGCGCACCGACGCCGTGATCAGCTACCTGATCACCACCCGGCTGGCCATGCCGGTGGTGCTGGTGGCGCTGGCCATGGCCTCGCTGGTGGGCGGCTCGCTGAAGGTGGTGATCGTGCTGCTGGGGCTGCTGCTGTGGGACCGCTTCGCGGTGGTCACGCGCTCGGCCACGCAGCAGCTGCGCGACGCCGAGTTCATCGCCGCCGCCAAGTCCATCGGCGCCTCCACGCCCTACATCCTGGCGCGCGAGATCCTGCCCAACATCATGGGCGCGCTGATCGTGGTGGCGACGCTGGAGATGGCGCACGCGATCCTGCTGGAAGCCACGCTGTCCTTCCTCGGCCTGGGCGTGCAGCCGCCCATGCCCTCCTGGGGGCTGATGGTGGCCGAGGGCAAGTCCTACATGTTCTTCAAGCCGTGGGTGATCGTCATCCCGGGCCTGGCGCTGGCGCTGCTGGTGCTGGCCATCAACCTGGTGGGCGACGGCATCCGCGATGTCAACGCGCCCGATGGCCGCAACTGAGCCCAAGGAGAAAGCCATGAGCGTATTGCTCGATGTGAAAAACCTGAAGGTGGACCTGCCCACCGAGAACGGCATGCTGCACGCCGTGCGCGGCATCGACTTCCAGGTCAGGCGCGGCGAGATGCTGTGCCTGGTGGGCGAGTCCGGCTGCGGCAAGTCTATGACCTCGCTGGCGCTGATGGGACTGCTGCCGCGCAAGGCGCGCTGCAGCGCAGACCATATCCTGTTCGACGGCGCCGATCTCAACGGGATGAGCGAAAAACAGCTGATGCAGCTGCGCGGCAAGCGCATGGCCATGATCTTCCAGGAGCCGATGACCTCGCTCAATCCGGCCTACACGCTGGGCAACCAGCTGTGCGAGGCGATGCTGCAGCAGCCGCGCGTGTCCCGCGCCGAGGCGCGCGAGCGGGCGATCTACCTGCTGCACCGCACCGGCATCGCCAACGCCGAGGACCGGCTGCGGCAGTATCCGCACCAGCTCTCCGGCGGCCTGCGCCAGCGCGTGATGATCGCCATGTCGCTCATGTGCAGCCCCGACCTGATCATCGCCGACGAGCCGACCACGGCGCTGGACGTCACCATCCAGGCGCAGATCCTGCGCATGATCCGCGAGCTGCAGCGGGAGTTCGGCACCGCGGTGATCTTCATCACCCACGACCTCGGCGTGGTCTCGCGCATCGCCGACCGCGTGGCGGTGATGTACGCCGGACAGGTGGTGGAGACCACCGACGTCGCCCAGCTGTTCGCCCAGCCGCGCCATCCCTATACCCGCGGCCTGCTGAACTGCATCCCGGTGCGCGGTAAGACGCTGCCGGGCAGCCGCCTGCAGGCCATCCCGGGCGTGGTGCCCAGCCTGGTCGGGGAGGTCTCGGGCTGCGCCTTCCGCAATCGCTGCGCCAGGGCCGACGGCGGCTGCGAGACCGATCCGCCGATGCCCGACAAGGGCCGCGCGACGGCGCCGCACCACGTGCGTTGCCACAAGCCGGACGCGTCGACGCAGGCCGAACCGACGGAGGCGCTGGCATGAGCACGCATGACACGCAACAGGCGCAACAAACGCAGGCGCAAGGCGACGACATCGCGCTGGAGCTGTGCGCGCTGTCCAAGGTGTACCGGCTCAAGCGCGGCATGTTCAGGGAGCCGGGCGAGATCAGGGCGGTCGACGACGTGTCGTTGCGCCTGTATCGCGGCGAGACGCTGGGCCTGGTGGGCGAATCCGGCTGCGGCAAGAGCACGCTGGCCAAGATGCTGCTGGGCTTGCTGGAACCGAGTTCGGGCAACGTGCTGATCAACGGCCGCGAGGTCGATCCCGGCCACCGCAAGGAGCATGCGCGCCATATCCAGCCGATCTTCCAGGACCCGTACTCCTCGCTCAACCTGCGCAAGACGGTGGCCGACATCGTCGGCCTGCCGCTGAAGATCCACCGCATCGGCAGCGCCGCCGAGCGCGCCCGCAAGGTGCGCCAGATCCTCGACCTGGTGGGCATGCCCGAGCGCACCAGCGGCCAGTACCCGAACCAGCTCTCCGGCGGCCAGCGCCAGCGCGTGGCGATCGCGCGCGCGCTGATCCTGCGCCCCGACATCCTGATCTGCGACGAACCAACCTCGGCGCTGGACGTCTCGGTGCAGGCGCAGATACTGAACCTGCTACTGGACCTGAAGGCCGAGTTCGGACTGACCTACCTGTTCATCAGCCACGACCTGGGCGTGGTGGAGCACCTGGTGGATCGGGTGGCGGTGATGAACCAGGGTCGCATCGTCGAGCTGCAGACGCGCGAGAAGATCTTCAGCGAAGCCCAGCATCCCTACACGCGCATGCTGCTGGCCTCGGCGCTGACGCCGGAGCCCGGCCGGGGCTTGCCGCAACTGGCCGCCGCCGCATGAGATAAAGCGCAACCGCCCCATGGCCGCAGCTTGGACGCCGAAGCCGGCAGGGGCGGTTGCATCCCGTTTGCCCGAAGACATTTGACCAGAGGAGAAACAGCATGAGCAGAGCACAAGCCATTGCCGGGGTGGAAGCGTATTTCGACGACGGCCGTTTCATGGAAACGATGAAGCGCCGCGTCGCCATCCGTACCGAGAGCCAGGAGCCGGCCAGCCGTCCCATCCTGTACGACTACCTGCATCAGGAGATCGTGCCCTATCTGCAGGGCCTGGGTTTCGCCTGCGAGGTGGTGGAGAACCCGCTGCCCAACGGCAGCCCGTTCCTGATCGGCGAGCGCCTGGAGGAGGGCGCCGCCTTCACGCTCCTGACCTACGGCCACGGCGACGTGGTGCGCGGCTACGACAAGCAGTGGCGCGCCGGCCTCTCGCCGTGGGAGATCGTGGTCGACGGCGACCGCTGGTACGGCCGCGGCACCGCCGACAACAAGGCCCAGCACACCATCAACTTCGCCGCGCTGGAAGAGGTGATGAAGGCGCGCGGCGGCAAGCTGGGCTACAACGTCAAGGTGATCCTGGAGATGGGCGAGGAGACCGGCTCGCCCGGCCTGAACGCGGTGTGCGCGCAATATGCGCAGCGCCTGAAGTCGGATATCTTCATCGCCTCCGACGGCCCGCGCGTGAACGCGCCTACGCCGACCATGTTCCTCGGCTCGCGCGGCGGCTGCAACTTCGACCTCAAGGTCAACCTGCGCGACGGCGGCCACCACTCCGGCAACTGGGGCGGCCTGCTGCGCAACCCCGGGGTGCGCCTGGCCAATGCGATCGCTTGCCTGGTCGACGGTCGCGGCCGCATCCGCGTGCCCAGCCTGTTGCCGCAATCGCTGCCGCAGAGCGTGCGCGAGGCGCTGGCCGACGTCAGGGTCGGCGGTGGCCCCAGCGATCCCGAGGTCGATACCGAATGGGGCGAACCGGGCATGACGCCGGCCGAGCGCGTGTTCGGCTGGAACACGCTGGAGGTGCTGGCCTTCAAGACCGGCAACCCGGAGGCGCCGGTCAACGCCATTCCCGGCCACGCCAGCGCGCATTGCCAGATCCGTTTCGTGGTGGGTAGCGACGACGGCAACTTCCTCGCCAATATCCGCGCCCATCTCGATGCGCACGGCTACAACGACGTCGAGGTGGCCTTGTCCGGCGTGCAGTTTTCCGCCACGCGGCTCGATCCGGACGACGAGTGGGTGCGCTGGGGCCTGGCCTCGATGCAGGAGACCAGCGGCAAGAAGCCCACGCTCCTGCCCAACCTCGGCGGCTCGCTGCCCAACGACGTGTTCTACGAGACGCTGGGCCTGCCCACGCTGTGGGTGCCGCACTCCTATCCGGCCTGCTCGCAGCACGCGCCCAACGAGCATATACTGGCCAGCGTTTCGCGCGAATCGCTGCAAGTCATGGCCGGGCTGTTCTGGGACCTGGCCGAGCAGGGCGCGCAGGTCATGGCGCGCCGCGCGGCCGCCTGAACCGCAACCGCACGGAGAACAACAATGAGCCACGCCAACACGCTGTCCCGGGTCGCCGACCTGGAAGATATCAAGGACGAGATCGTCGGCATCCGCCGCCATATCCACCAGCATCCCGAGCTGTCCTTCCAGGAGGCCGACACCGCCGCGCTGGTGGCGGCGCGGCTGGAAGAGTGGGGCTACGCTGTGACCCGCAACATCGGCGGCAACGGCCTGGTGGGCACGCTGCGAGCCGGATCGGCGACGCGCAGCATCGGCCTGCGCGCCGACATGGACGCCTTGCCCATCGCCGAGGAGACCGGTCTGGAGTGGGCCAGCCGCAAGCACGGCACCATGCACGCCTGCGGCCACGACGGCCACACCGCCATGCTGCTGGGCGCGGCCAGGCACCTGGCGCGCACCCGCAACTTCGACGGCACCCTGAACCTGATCTTCCAGCCGGCCGAGGAAGCCGGTTTCGACAGCGGCGCGCAAAAGATGCTGGAAGACCGGCTGTTCGAGCGCTTCCCCTGCGACGCCGTGTTCGGCATCCACAACCATCCTGGCGTGGCCGCCGGCACCTTCATGTTCCGCAGCGGGCCGTTCATGGCCGCCTGCGACACCGTCAAGATCAGGCTCACCGGCCGCGGGAGCCATGCGGCGCGGCCGCACCAGTCGGTCGATCCCATCGTCGTGGCCGCCAGCCTGGTGATGGCCTTGCAGACGGTGGTCTCGCGCAACGTCGACCCGATGGAAACGGCGGTGATCACGGTAGGCACGCTGCACGCCGGCAATGCGGCCAACGTGATTCCCGAGTACGCGACCATGGAGCTGAGCGTGCGCTCCTTCAAGCAGGAGGTGCGCGAGCTGCTGGAGCAGCGCATCCGCGCGCTGGTGGAGACCCATGCCGCCAGCTACGGCGCGCGCGCCGACATCGACTACCTGCACGGCTATCCGGTGCTGGTCAACAGCGACGCCGAAACCGAGTTCGCGCGCAGCGTGGCGGTGGAACTGGTGGGAGAGGACAAGGTGATCCCGTCCTTCGGGCCGATCGCCGGCAGCGAGGACTTCGCCTACTTCCTGCAGCAGCGGCCGGGCTGCTTCCTGCGCGTGGGCAATGGCCAGGGGCAGCCGATGCTGCACAACGCCGGCTACGACTTCAACGACGAGAACATCCCGGTCGGCGCCGCCTACTGGAGCCGGCTGGTGGAACGCTGGCTGCCGGTCAAGCCGGGCTGAGCAGGCGCGCGGCGCGGCGGCCTGCCACAAAGCCGTGCGGGACTTGCTTATGCGCGCGCAGAATAAGCGCATGACGATTGCTTCGTTCACGGCCTGGCCATCCTTGGATATAGTCAGGCCGTCTCCTCAACACTCCTGGACTTGGACTATTGAGTTTGAACCCGCCCGGCGCAAGCCCGGCGGGTTTTCTTTTTTTGCCGCCGTTTCAGGCAGCCCCCGGCCGCGTTTTTCGGGTGGCCGCGCCGCGCATTTTCCCGCCGCCGTTTTCTCAGGTTTTCCCCTATGTGGCGTATATGCCATGGCCGTCTTCAAATTCAGGAATTCCCCGATGGTTGGCGCGCGTCCGAATGCCTACCATGAGCATCAATGAAACGCGGTCTGTGTCTCCGGATTCGAAGCAGTGCGACGAATTGCCGAAATGAACTATAGACCCTTGTTGATGGAGTTCGATAGGAGGTCGTCATGCATTTCGTCACCGAATCCGTACCGGGTGAGATCACCCTGATGTTCATCAGTTACCTGCTGTTCTGCTCGGTGCTGATGTACCTGTTCGTCAAGACCGACCGCGAGTGGGGCCTCATGGAAGTATCGCTGGACGAGGGCCCGCGCGACCAGCAGGCAAGCAGCGCGTCGGCCCTGCTGTTCTCAAGCGCCGAGATCGGCGCCGAGCCGATGTTCGCCGACGAGGCATCGCGCCAGTCGCTGCGCCATTGCACGCAGCACCACGAGGTGGACTGCACCTGCTTCATGCAGCGCAGGGACGGCGCAGCTCAGCTGTAAATGAATGGGATACGGCGCCGGGCCTTCCTGGGGAAAGGACGGCCGGGCGCAAGGTGGGGGAGGAAAAGGGCGCCGCCAGCGCAGTTCACCACGGCGGTTTCCGGACGGGGAGCAGTTGCAGTACCGGTAGGGGGAAAGTTTTTGCAGCAAGGGGTTGTAGTTCGTAGTTCGTAGTTCGTAGTTCGTAGTTTGTAGTTGGAAACATGCAGCAGGCAGCAGAAGGAAATCCGTGCGAGTAGTGGTGCTCAAGCTGGAAGACCGTGGCAGCAAATGCAGCAGAAGCAGTATCGGCAGTATCTGAAGTGGCAGTCCATGCAGTCCATGCAGTACGCAGTACCAATGCAATTGAAGTAGCAGTAGCGGCAATACCGCAGTTGATATATCCGCAGTAGAAGTGCAAGCAGTATCCGCAGTCAGTATCGGCAACTGCGAGCCCGCAGTTGCAGTGAGCAGCAAGGCAGTGGCAGTACAGCAGTAGCAGCAAGGCAGTCTTCTTGAGGGTGGAACGGCAAGCCGTGAGGCCGCAGGGAAATTCCAAGGCGCGTCACGCAACGGGAGTGTGCAGCTGCACTTCCGGGAGCGGCCAGGCGGCTTGCCCGTTCTTTTCCATGAGAAAATGACGAGATGCAAAATTCATCGCCATCCTCCCAGAAGCTGCGTCCGCTGATTCCATTGGCCGACTATCAGCGCATCTTCCGTGTCGTGCACTCGGTACTCCAGAGCGTCGAAGCGGATATCCCGGCCGCAAGCTTTTTCTTCAGCGTCACTGCGGCACAGATCCTGAAGAAGTTCTATAAACGCAATGCGTTTCCCGTTGCAGGCGCGGCGTTCTACCTGATCAACCAGGAGAGCGGCGGCGCGCTGTCCTTCGGCGAGCTGGGCGAAGACGCCCAATCCATCGCCAGCAACCATGACGCATTCCATACCTGGGTTCAATGCGATGGTTACGCAATCGACTTCATGGCGCCGGTATTTCAGGAATTGCTCGCCGCGGCAGGCCATGCGCTGCCGGTGTCCCGCAATATGTTCCAGAAGGACCTCGGCCGCATGAGCGGCTCGGCGACGGCCCTGGCCGCGCCCGGCGATTTCTTCCTGGCGCCCAATCTTGAACTCACGCGCGAGCTGCTGCAGCAGTTCATGGCCAAGAAGGCGCTGACCAACCTGTCCCAGGTTTGCATCGAGTGGTACCGCAAGCCGCCCCGTGCGATGCCGGACGACCTGGCGCTGCAAGGAGAAGAGGGCGAGGTCTCGCGCATCCGCTTGATCCCGACCGCCATCGACGGCGTCTGGTAAGCGCGCAATCGTGCACGGCGTTCGCCGCCTGGCGGACGGGCGCTTGCATGGGATCGTAACCGGGAAGTCGAGGCGGACGCCTCCGTAGGGAGGGTGTGCTGGACGAGTGTCCAACACACCATGCGATCATGCATATCGGTTGCATGTACCGCACTAGAGACAAGACTTTAACCATCCTATGTGACGCCGTCGTGACACGCCGGCCTTCCTCCGCAATTTCTTTCGCCCGGGCTGGCCGGCATCCGTCGAGGAGCCGATGTCATGCCCGTGTAACACGGCGCCATTACTATCCGCTCTGTCTCCTCTGTACCTGTTGCAGATGTTTCGCCTGCGATGCGAGCGCGTCGCAGGCATTTTTCTCCAGCGGACATCCGCCGCAACGAATTCAGCCGTTTTTGCAAGGCATCACGCCAACGCCGGACAGTGGCGTCATAACCCGGCAGTGCGCACACGTATTGGAAGTCGCGATCCTCCCTTCCCGGCAGGCGAAAGCCGACCCGGTCACGCGACGCGGGGTGCGTCCACACCCGCCTGCGGTTTGTCGTGAGCCGCAGGCGGGTGACACCTGATCTCCTCCCGTCTTTTCTCTCTTCTCTGCCGCTTCCTTCTGCCCAATGCCGCGCAGAAACCGGAATCTCCTTTTCTTTCAAGGACTTGATTCGCTTTTCAACGCGTTTTCCACAGGCTTGCCACCAAAATGTGTGGATATCTCCACACGCCGGCGCCGAGCGCTATCGCTGTCGAGCCTTGCCGCGTTTTTGCCGCGCTTTGCTACGAAAACGGAAAGTCCTTGCCGATCAATCGCTTAGCTCACTTCTCCAGCGGTTTTCCACAGGCTTGCCACCAAAATGTGTGGATATGTCCAGACGCTTGCGGGGGCGGTTGCCGTGCTTTGCTACGGAAATGGAAAGGTTTTTCAAATCAAGGGCTTGAGTCACTTGCCAAAGTGTTTTCCACAGGCTTGCCCCCGGAAAGTGTGGATAACCGCCGGGGCGCGGCCGTCAGCCGTTGTTGTCCGGCGCGGTGTAGGGCTCGACCTTGACCGCTGTCATGCTGTAGCCCGAGGCGCCCATGGAGGAGTCGGAACGCTCGACCTTGATCACGCCGCTGATCCAGACCGCGTCCATGGTGCGCACGTCCTTGACGGCGCGCGCGCTCTTGACGTGGATGATCTGGTTGGCCGGCGGCGGCGGCACGTGGATGCAGGCGCCGAAGTAGGGCACCAGCAGGAATTCCTTGAGCGCCTCGCCCTCGCGGTCCAGCGACACCACGAAGCCCGGCAGGCGCACGGCGCGTCCTTCCATGGCGGCATCGACCGGCGCCTGCTTCCAGTATTTCTTGGCCTTCCACAGCGCCGCGTCGGCGCGCGGGTCGTTGTCGTCCATCTGGTCCAGCTTCAGGCCCTTGAACGGCGCCATGGCGTCCCAGTCCTTGGGGATCAGGCCCTCCCAGGCAATTTCCTGGTAGCCGTTGACGGTCTTGCCGGACGCTTTGTAGGGCTGGTCGGCATCGGTGACGCTTTGCTTGAGGTGGTCGCCCACCTTGTACTGCGCCGACGACGCGTCGGCTACGCCGGTCACCGTGCTGCCGCTGTCGGCGCGCGCAGTGACGGCCGGGACGCTGCCGGCCAGCGGCGCGCCGGCTGCCTGCGGGGCGGCCGCGGGAGCGGACGCGGCCGGCGGCGCATCGCCGGAATGCGCCGCCATGCGCACGCCGGTGCCGACCAGCAGGCCGGCGGCGGCGATGCCGCCTATCCAATAGAGGGTTTTCATAAGAGCATCTAGAGTCGGGGAGTAAGGCCGTCGGACAGGCTCAGCCGGTAGGCGCGCAGGCCCGGCAGCAGGCTGGCGGCGAACCCGGCGGCGACGGTCCACAGCAGCAATTGTAATTCGCCGGCGGCGGGCCATGCAGGCTGCAGCGCAAGGCCGAAGCGCGCGGCCAGCGCCGGCCCCAGCGCCAGCAGCAATACGCTCAGCAGCATCACGCCCAGCGCCACGCCGGCCAGCATCACGCCCAGGCCTTCGATGGACAACAGCAGGAACACGTCCCACGGCCGCGCGCCCACCGAGCGCAGGATCGCCAGCTCGCGGCGGCGCTCGCCCAGGCTGGCGAGGATCGCCGCCACCAACCCGGCCAGGCCGACCACCACCACCATGCCCGAGACCACCAGCAAGGCGTTCTCGCCGATGCCGACCACGTCCCACAGCTGGTCCAGCGCCACGCCGGGCAGCACCGCCATCAGCGGTTCCTTAAAGCCGTCGCCGTCGGCGATGTCGCGTTGCAGGGCGAACACGCGGGCGCGGCTCTTCAGGCCGACCAGCACCGCCGTGATGCTCTTGGGGGTGAGGTCGAATTTCTTCACCAGGCCGGCGTCGATATGCAGGCCGGGCAGCGGTGCGCCGCCCTCCCAGTCGAGGTGGATGGCTTCCATGCCGCCCAGGCCGATGTGCACGGTGCGGTCCACCGGGGTGCCGGTGCGCGCCAGGATGCCGGTGACGACGAAGGGCTTGTCGGCGTGCTGCGTCAATCCCATGCCGCCCATGCCATGCGCCAGCACGATATGGTCGCCCACCTTGTAGTGCAGCCTGGCGGCCACCTCGGCGCCGAGCACGGCGTCGAACACGTCGGCGAAGGGCTTGCCTTGCGTCAGTTGCAGCGGGCGGCCGTCGCCGTAATGGAAGTGGCGGAAGTAGTCGTCGTTGGTGGCCAGCACCGGGAAGCCGCGGTGCGAGTCGCCCAGCGAGATCGGGATGGTCCACGCCACGGCCGGGTTACGCGCCAGCGCCTGCGCGCTGTCCCAGCCCATGTTGTTGGTGGCGCCGCCGATGCGGAAGATGGCGTACAGCATCAACTGGATCGGGCTGGTGCGCGCGCCGACCACCAGGTCGGTGCCGGACACCGATTGCGAGAAGCCCGCGCGCACCTCATGGCGCACGCGCTCGATGCCCAGCAGCATGGTGGTGGACAGGGCGATCGCCAGCAGCATCAGCCCCAGCGTGAACCGGCGGTTCCAGGCGCTTTTCGCGGCCAGGCGCAGCAACAGCTTCATGCGGCCTCCCCAGGCGCGGCCGCGCGATTGAGCTGCTCCAGCGCGATGCGGCGATGGAAACGTTCGGCCAGGCGCAGGTCGTGGCTGACGAAGACCAGGGCCGAATCGCCCTGGTCGCATTCGCGCCGCAGCAGGTCGAGGAAGGCCTGCTGGCGGTCGCTGTCGAGCGCCGAGGTCGGTTCGTCGGCGACGATGATCTCAGGCCGCCCGATCAGCGCGCGCGCCGCCGCCACGCGCTGCTGCTGGCCGATGGAGAGCTGGGTGGCCGGGCGCGTCCACAGCGCCGGCGCCAGGTCCAGCGCGCGCAGCAGCGCCTGCGCGGCATCGCGCAGATTGCCGCCTTGGCCCAGGGCGCGCGCCTTGCGGTAGGCCGAGAACTGGCAGGGCAGCAGCACGTTGTCGACGATGGAGAGATAGGGCAACAGGTTGAAC
Organism: Herbaspirillum sp. WKF16; assembly: GCF_028993615.1. NCBI lineage: Bacteria > Pseudomonadati > Pseudomonadota > Betaproteobacteria > Burkholderiales > Oxalobacteraceae > Herbaspirillum > Herbaspirillum sp. WKF16. The sequence continues at coordinate 1,645,977 of NZ_CP118632.1, forward strand.
TGCTGGAAGATGAAACCGATGTGGTCGACCCGGAAACGGTCGCGGCGCGCCGCCGGCAGCGCTTGCAGCGCCTGGCCGAGCACCTCGACGCTGCCCGCTTGCGGCGCGACGATGCCGCCGATGGCGGCCAGCAGCGTGCTCTTGCCGCTGCCGCTGGGACCGCTGACGAAGACGTGCTCGCGCGGCGCCACCCGCAGTTCATCCAGCGCCAGCGCCGGCTGCGATTGGCCGGGCCAGGTAAAGCTGAGGCCGCGCAGGTGGATCGCGGCGGCGGTCTGAGGCTGATTCATGTCGGAGACTGGCTGCGCAAGACGAGTGCGCCGAAAGCGAAAGGGCAAGCGGGATGATACGCCGGCATGCTGTCAGCGGCCTGACTCCCCGGCCAGGCCGCAGCGGCGCATGGCCGTCAGTTGAGGGGAATGACGCTGTTGCCCGGCGCCAGCTGGAAGGCAGCCTGCTTCTTGGGCGTGGCCAGTTGTACGTCGATGCGCTGGAAGCCGGGGAAGGCGCGCAGCAGGCCTGCCGCATCCACGCTGTTGAGGGCGCCGGGGCTGGCGCAGACCAGGGTGAAGTCGCCGTCGAGGTCGGCGTGGCCGTCGTTGGGCGCGGCCTGCGGTGTGCTGACGGCCTTTTCGCCCAGCAGCGCCGGCGGCAGCGCGGCCGATTCCAGCTGCACCTCGGCCGGCTTGCACTGGGCCGCGGCATCGGTGGCGAAGATGCCCGGGATGTCGCGCAGCATCCTGGCGGCCGCCTCCACGGTGTCCTTGTCCTTGGTGGAGGTGGCCGCGTGCTCGAAGCCGACCAGGTTGATCAACGGCGTATCGAGGTGCAGCGTCAGGGTGTTGCCTTCCAGCGCCACGTCCAGCTTGCCCACGCCGTGCACGTGCGCGGGATGGTTGCCATGGTGGTCGTGACCGTCGGCGGCCAGCGCGGGCAGGCAGGCGAGCGGGAACAGGATGAGGGGCAGGGCTTTGGTCAGTCGGGACATGAGCGGCTTTCCGGTTTGTAAGGGCGGACAGGGCGGGACAGGAGCTGGTTCAAGCTCGGCATTGTGAACCTGGCCGCCGGAAAAATTCAGTCTTGTTACATTCTGCAACAGGGTTGCATTATAATTCGGTCTTTCCCGATTGTTGCAACAGGGTTGCGCAAGATCCCGGGCGTATCCCCGGACTGCGGCCATTGTGTGCGTCTTTCTCCCATTTTCTCTTGCCCAGGTTCTCTGCCGTGTCGGTTTTTTCTCGTTTTTCGATGAAGCAAGGCGTGCTCGCCAGCCCCTGGTGGCTGCGCGTGCTCGCCGTCCTGCCCGTGTGCCTGCTGCTGTGGCTGGGCGTCATGTGGGCGCTGGGCGAGGGCTGACATGACCACCATGACCGCCGCCATCTCCCTGGAGAACCTGACCGTCAGCTACCGCCGGCATCCGGCCCTGCACCACGTCAACGGCGCCTTCGCGCGCGGGTCGCTGACCGCCGTGGTCGGCCCCAACGGCGCCGGCAAGAGCACGCTGCTCAAAAGCATGCTGGGGCTGGTGCGCTGCAATGATGGCCGCGTGGTCACCCACGTCGATGCCCGGCGCATCGCCTACCTGCCGCAGCAGGCCGAGATCGACCGCAGCTTCCCGATTTCGGTGCTGGACTGCGTGCTGCTGGGCTACTGGCAAGCCAAGGGCAACTGGGGTGGGATCGACGCCCAACTGGTCGAGCGCGCGCGCCGCGCGATGACCGCGGTGGGGTTGGAAGGCTTCGCCGCACGGCCGGTGTCGAGCCTCTCGGTGGGGCAATTCCAGCGCGTGCTGTTCGCCCGTATCCTGCTGCAGGACGCGGAGGTGATCCTGCTCGACGAACCCTTCAACGCCATCGACTCCCGCACCACCGGCGACCTGTTGCGCATCATCTCGGCGTGGCATGCGCAGCGCCGCACCGTGATCGCGGTGCTGCACGACCACGACCAGGTGCGCCGCGCCTTTCCGCAGACGCTGCTGCTGGCGCGCAACGTGGTGGCCTGGGGCGATACCGCCGAGGTCATGTGCGAGGAAAACCTGCTGCGCGCGCGCGCCATGGCCGAAGCCGTGGACGAGCACGCGGGCATCTGCGAGGTGAGCGAAGCCGATGTGCTGGCGCTGTCGCACGCGCATGAGCACGGCCATGGCCATCGCCATCATCGCGGCGGCGCATCCGAAGGCGGTGCCCAATGACGCTGTGGTCCGCCTTGCACCAGTTCGCCGTCGAACCGTTCCAGGAGTTTTCCTTCATGCGCCGCGCCCTGGTGGCGGCCTTTGCGCTGGCGCTGGGCAGCGCGCCGCTGGGCGTGCTGCTGACGCTGCGGCGCATGAGCCTGTTCGGCGAGGCCCTGAGTCACGCGGTGCTGCCGGGCGTGGCGGTGGGCTTTATCTTCTTCGGCTTGTCGCTGCCGGCCTTGTCGATCGGCGGGTTCGCCGCCGGCGTGCTGGTGGTGGCGGTGGCCGGCTGGATCAGCCGCCACACCGAGCTCAAGGAAGACGCCAGCATGGCCGCCATCTATGTGGTGGCGCTGGCGCTGGGCGTGATCCTGATCTCGCGCCACGGCACCCAGCTCGACCTGTTGCACATCCTGTTCGGCAACGTGCTGGGCGTGGACAGCGAAGGCTTGCTGCTGATCGCCGGCGTGGCCAGCGCCAGCGTGCTGGCGATCGCCGCCCTGTATCGCGGCCTGCTGCTGGAGAGCTTCGACCCGGCCTACATGGCAGTGGGCGGGGGACGCAGCGGCGGCGCGATCTACCAGCAAGTGTTCCTGATGCTGGTGGTGATGAACCTGGTGGCCTCGTTCCAGACGCTGGGCACCCTGATGGCGGTCGGCCTGATGATGCTGCCGGCGGTCTCGGCGCGGCTGTGGCACGACACGCTGCCGGCCCAGCTGTGCAACAGCGTGCTGCAGGCGGCCGTCGCCGGTTATGCCGGGCTGCTGATTTCCTATTACGCCTCGGTGCCGTCGGGCCCGGTGATCATCGTCTGCGCCGGCGCGCTGTACGCCGCCTCGCTGCTGCTGGCGCCGCGCGGCTGGCTGCCGCGCCTGCTGCGCCGGCCGCACCTGCAGGGCTGAATTCTTTCGTTATCGACTCCGGAGTCCGCATGAGCTTGCTACGTCCCCTTTCCCTCCTGCTGGCCGGCCTGTCGCTGGCGGCCTGCCTGTCCGCGGCGGCTGCCGAGCGCATTCCGGTGGTGGCCAGCTTCAGCATCCTCGGCGACATCGTCGCCAACGTCGGCGGCGACCGCATCGCCGTGTCCACGCTGGTGGGTCCCGACGAGGACGCGCACGTGTTCCAGCCCGCGCCGGACGACATCAAGGCGGTCTCGCGCGCCAGGCTGGTGGTGGTCAACGGCCTGGGCTTCGAGGGCTGGATGGAGCGCCTGGCGCAATCGGCCAACTACCGCGGCGCCATCGTGACGGCGTCGGCCGGCATCCAGGCCCGCGAGCGCGCCGAGGAAGAGCATGACGAGCACGGCCATGAAGGGCACGATCACCATCACGGTCGCGACGACCCGCACGCCTGGCAGGATCCGCAGAACGTGATCGTCTACGCGCGCAACATCGCCGCCGCGCTGGGCAAACTGGATCCGGCGGGGGCCGATCTCTACAGGAAGAACGGCGAAGCCTACGTCGCCCGGCTGCAGGAGCTGGACCGCTGGGCCGCCGCGCAGTTCGCGCAGATCCCTGCGGCCAAGCGCCGCGTGATCACCTCGCATGACGCCTTCGAGTACTACGGCGCGCGCTACAAAGTACGCTTCCTGGCGGCGCAGGGCGTGTCCACCGACAGCGAGCCGAGCGCCCGGGAAATGGCGGCGCTGATCCGCCAGATCCGCGCCGAGAAGATCAAGGCATTGTTCTTCGAGAACATGGCCAATCCCAAGCTGCTGCAGCAGATCGGCCGCGAGGCGGGTGTCACCGCCGGCGGCAAGCTGTATGCCGACGCCCTGTCCAAGGCGGGCGGCCCGGCGCCGGACTACCTCTCGCTGATGCGCTACAACACCACCCAGCTGCTGGAAAAGATCCGCCTCAACTGAGGCCGGGCCGGCGCGCGCCAAAGCCAAATCGCGTATCCTTGTGGGCCGCATGCCGGGCGGTGCGCCCGGCATGTTCCAACGAACCCAACAAGGAGAAGACAAGCATGAGCACCATCACCGTCGTGGCCATCATCACCGCCAAGTCCGGCAAGCGCGAGGAACTGCTCAACATCGCCCGCGCCAACCTGGCCGCCGTGCGCGCCGAAGAGGGCTGCATCGAGTACAGCCTGGTCATCGATGTCGACGGCTTCGGCCCCAACCAGGCGCCGATGGGCCCGGACACCTTCGCCTTCGTCGAGAAGTGGGGCAGCGAAGACGCGCTGAAGCTGCACTTCACGCTGCCGCACATGGCCGACTATCGCGAGAAGTCCAAGGACCTGATCGCCGATCGCAAGGTGCATGTGCTGAAGTCGGCGGACTGAACGGCGGCTAAGGCCGCGGGGCCCCTGCTTTCGCAGGGGCGACGGAGGCCAGGTTTGCCGCCAGTCTGTCGTTCCTGCGAAAGCAGGAACCCAGTGTCGTAAAGGCAGGCCCGATCGGGATCTTGCCTCAATGCTCCCCAGGGAAGTCCGCCGGATGCGTATGTCCCTGATCGAAGGCGGAAGCCTGCCCCATCTGCATCAGCCACGTGATGAAGGTCTTCAGCGCCGGGTTCGAATCGGCCGCGCTGCGGTACATCATGTGGAATCCCTCCCCATGCAGCACCACCTCCGGGAACAGCTGGATCAGCCGCCCGTGCGAGAGATCGTCGTCCACCAGCGCCAGCGTGCCCATGGCCACGCCCAGGTCGGTGGCGGCCGCCTGCAGGCTCAGGAAGAAATGTTCGTAGACCGTGCCCGGCATCTTGCGGCGCACCGCCACGCCGGCCTTGCTCAGCCACTGCGACCAGGCCGCCGAGCGGCTTGAGAGGTGGATCAGCGGCACCTCCACCAGGTCGCGCGGCACCTTCACCGGATGCAGCTCCAGGAAGTGCGGCGAGGCCAGCGGCACCGAGACGTCGTCCAGGAAGCGCACGCACTCGTAGCCGCTGCGCTCCAGCGGGCTGCGCCACAGGATGACATCGAAGGGATCCTTCACGTCCTCGAAGTATTCGGACATGGTGGTGGTCACGCGCACCTCGATGCGCGGGTTGTCGATCTGGAACTGCGACAGGCGCGGGATCAGCCAGCGCATCGCCACCGAGGGCGCGGCGATCAGGCGCACCACGCGCCCCTTGCCGGCCAGCGTCAGCTGTTCGGCCGCCAGCGCGATGCGGTCCAGGCTGGCTTTCACCTCGCCATAGAAGGCCAGCGCCGCCTCTGTTGGCTCCACGCCACGCGACTGGCGTAAAAACAACGGCTGCTCGAAATGCTCCTCCAGCGATTTGATCTGCTGGCTGACCGCGCTGTGGGTGATGAAGAGCTCACTGGCCGCCAGCGTCAGACTCCGCGTCCGGACTGCCGCTTCGAACACCTTGAGGGCCTTGAGCGGGGGGAGGGAAGAAGACATGATGTAAGAAAAACTTATATATGTGTCGGAAAATGTTGCTTTGCAAAAGCCGGGGGCAACCTTATTCTTCAATCACCGAAACGTTTAACAGTGAAAGAAGATCATGTCTACCATCAGTATATTTGCAAAAGATGCCGGTTTTTCTAACAATATGCGCGCCCTGGTCGAGCTGGCCAAGTTTGCCGTCCAGCAAGTCCTCTCGGCGCATGCCCTCAAGCCGGTGCGCAACGACGCCGCCGACACCCACGATGCCGCCTATTTCGAAGGCGTCGCCGACCATGCTGAACTGGAAAACCGCCTGCGCCAGCTGGAAAACGGCCACCTGCACGCCGTGTGGAAACTGCAATCGCAGATCTGAACCGCCGGCCGCAGCCAGCAATACCAGGCCTGATGCGCCTGAAGCAATAATCGAAGAGACCGGCTCCTGACGCAAGACGAATACGGGAGCTGAAGGCCGAAGCGGCGCAACGCCGGAAAAGGCAGCTGAGAACAGCATCACCGGGTAACCCGGCGCCGTCGATGGAGATACGATCCGGCGCCCGGGGTTTGATCCCGCCCCATCCCCGCTCATGCGGGGATTTGTCGTTTACGGGCCGGCCTTGCGAGCGCCGGCCATGAAAAAGCCCGGCATCGGCCGGGCTCGTCTCATGCGGACTTTCTTATGCGGGCTTCTTCAGCAGCCGCATGTCGCCGAAGAGTTTTTGCATCCCGCTGTGTTCGATGAAGCTCAGGTTGTAGGGATGCTCGGCCACCGCGCGCGGGAAACGCTCCACCAGTGGCAGGTCGCGCAACTGTTCGGCGATCTTGCCCCACAGGACCAGCGTGGGCAAGGGCGCCCCGCTTGCCTGGGCATGCTCGGCCAGCGCGCGCAGGACAGTGTCGAAGAAGGGCTTCCAGGCGCGGGCATCCTTGACCGGCGCCACGTGTGCGCGAAACACCAGGCTGGCGTTGAGCAGCAGGAAGCCGTGGCCCTCCAGGTTGGCCTGCAGCTCGGCCAGGGTCTGCACGGTGCCGCCGGCATCCGCCTGCGCTTGCGCCGAGATGCCGGCCAGCGCGTCGCCGCTGGTGTTGCCGGCCTGCAGCGCGCCGTCCGCCACCAGCAGCATCTTCATGAAGTTGCGCAGCGAGGTGGCGCGGTTGACCTGCTTCGACAAGCCCTTGTCCGACCATAGCGAACCCACCGCGCCATCCATGAAGCACACGCCGGTGGCGCTGGCCGCGCGCGGGTAGGGGCCTTCCCCCACCAGCACGTAGCGCACCGCGCCGATAGGCTGCCTGAAGGCCGCAAACAGGCGACCTTCGGTGGGCAGATAGTTGTCCTGCGCCAGCGCATCGAGATAAACCGGATCGGCCTTGGTGATCGCTTCCAGGCCGGCGCGCAGGGCCGCGTGCCAGGAGGGATCGGCGGTCTGGATCAGGCCCGGCAGGTCTGCGGGCAGGGAAGTGGAGGGCGTGGTCATGGAGAAGATTGCCGGAGGACGTCATCGGAAAGGCGGGATTGTATAACGGCGGATGGGTGCGGCCTCCTCGGCGTCTGGATGAGCGACACCGGGTTCCTGCTTTCGCAGGAACGACAGGTAACTGAAATTTCAATCACCGTCGCCCCTGCGAAAGCAGGGGCCCAGCGTCGTTTCCTGCGTACCGCTATGCCGCCGCCGTATCGCTCCCCGGCGCCCCGAACAACTGCTGCTTCAACAGGTGAAGCTGGTCGCGCGCCGCCGCCGCCTTCTCGAACTCCAGGTTCTTGGCGTGCTCCTGCATCTGCTTCTCGAGGCGCTTGATCTCCTTGCTGATCTGCTTCTCGCTCATCGACTCGTAGTTCTTCTGCTCCTGCGCCACCATCAGCTCGGCGCGCGCCTCGGACGGGTTGAACACGCCGTCGATCAGTTCGCGGATCTCCTTCTTGATGCCGGTCGGGACGATGCCGTTGGCCTTGTTGAACGCCACCTGCTTCTCGCGGCGGCGTTCGGTCTCGCCGATCGCCTTATGCATGGAATCGGTCACCACGTCGCCATACAGGATGGCCATGCCGTTGAGGTTGCGCGCGGCGCGGCCGATGGTCTGGATCAGCGAGCGCTCGGAACGCAGGAAGCCTTCCTTGTCGGCGTCCAGGATAGCGACCAGCGACACCTCGGGGATGTCCAGGCCTTCGCGCAGCAGGTTGATGCCGACCAGCACGTCGAAGGTGCCCAGGCGCAGGTCGCGGATGATCTCCACGCGTTCCACGGTGTCGATGTCGCTGTGCAGGTAGCGCACCTTGATGCCGTTGTCGGACAGGAACTCGGTCAATTGCTCGGCCATGCGCTTGGTCAGCGTGGTCACCAGCACGCGCTCGTCCTTGGCGATGCGGTCGGTGATCTCCTGTATCAGGTCGTCCACCTGGGTGGTGGCGGGGCGCACGGTGATGATCGGGTCCACCAGGCCGGTCGGGCGCACCACCTGTTCCACCACTTGGTCGGCGTGGGTGTTCTCATAGTCGGCCGGGGTGGCCGAGACGAACACGGTCTGGCGCATCTTCTTCTCGAACTCGTCGAACTTCAGCGGCCGGTTGTCCAGCGCCGACGGCAGGCGGAAGCCGTAGTCCACCAGGTTCACCTTGCGCGCGCGGTCGCCGTTGTACATGCCGTTCAACTGGCCGATCAGCACGTGCGACTCGTCCAGGAACATCACCGCGTCCGGCGGCAGGTAGTCCACCAGGGTCGGCGGCGGATCGCCCGGCTTGCCGCCGGAGAGGTGGCGCGAGTAGTTCTCGATGCCCTTGGTGAAGCCGATCTCGGTCATCATCTCCAGGTCGAAGCGGGTGCGCTGCTCCAGGCGCTGCTCTTCGATCAGCTTGTTCTCCTTGCGGAAGAATTCCAGCCGCTCGCGCAGCTCGTCCTTGATGGTCTCGATGGCGCGCAGCACGGTCGAGCGCGGCGTCACATAGTGCGAGCCGGGGTAGATGGTGAAGCGCGGGATCTTCTGGCGCACGCGGCCGGTCAGCGGGTCGAACAGCTGCAGGCTGTCGATCTCGTCGTCGAACATCTCGATGCGCACCGCCAGCTCGGCGTGCTCGGCCGGGAATACGTCGATGGTGTCGCCGCGCACGCGGAAGGTGCCGCGGCCGAAGTCGGTCTCGTTGCGCGAGTACTGCATCTGGATCAGGCGCGCGATCAGGTCGCGCTGGCTGACCTTGTCCTTGGCGCGCAGCGTCAGGATCATCTGGTGGTATTCGTTGGGATTGCCGATACCGTAGATGGCAGAGACGGTCGCCACGATCACCACGTCGCGCCGCTCCATGAGCGACTTGGTGCAGGACAGGCGCATCTGCTCGATGTGCTCGTTGATCGAGGAGTCCTTCTCGATGAACAGGTCGCGCTGCGGCACGTAGGCCTCGGGCTGGTAGTAGTCGTAGTAGCTGACGAAGTATTCCACCGCGTTGTGCGGGAAGAACTCGCGGAACTCGCTGTAGAGCTGCGCCGCCAGCGTCTTGTTGGGGGCGAACACGATGGCCGGCCGGCCCAGGCGGGCGATGGTGTTGGCCATGGTGTAGGTCTTGCCCGAGCCGGTCACGCCCAGCAGGGTCTGGAAGAACAGGCCGTCGTTGACGCCTTCCACCAGCTTCTCGATCGCCGCCGGCTGGTCGCCGGCAGGCGGGAACACCTGGTAGAGCTTGTAGGGCGAATCGGGGAAGGTGACGAACTTGCTTTCGTCGAGCTCGGGGGTGATGGTTGTCAGTTCAGCCATGATGGTCGGTAACCTGTACGGTGGAGATTTGCCCGCTGCCGGCGCCGCCGCCAAGTCGGAAGGGGACGTTGCGGGCCGGAAATGCCGTGGGTGCGAATAGGGCGCAAATGCTGCCGAAATGCCCAACTTCAAGCGCGACAGGGCCGCCTCATATGTCGATTCCGCATGGCTCCATGCAGATTCGGCCTGCTTTTACAGCAGCCTGTATCTGTGATTGGGCATCGACATTTGCTAGAATGCGGTGTTGCAAAACGGTGCATGGACGGCAATCCCCGCCGTGCACCCATTCTCTCTGCAGCGCTTTGTTGCAGCTAACTTTTCATGTTATCACGATGAACGCACCTGTCTCCGCCTCCCTGTTCTCCGCCATCGAAATGGCGCCCCGCGACCCTATCCTGGGCGTGACCGAAGCCTACAACGCCGACAAGAATCCGGCCAAAACCAACCTGGGCGTGGGCGTGTATTACGACGACAATGGCAAGGTGCCGCTGCTGCAATGCGTGCGCCAGGCTGAGGCTGAGCTGATCGCCAAGCTGGCTCCGCGCACCTACCTGCCCATCGACGGCCTGGCTACCTATGACCGCGCGGTGCAGGAGCTGGTGTTCGGCGCAGGCAGCGCCGTCGTGAACGAAAAGCGCGCCATCACCGTGCAGGCCGTGGGCGGCACCGGCGCCCTGAAGCTGGGCGCGGACTTCCTGAAGCACTTCTCCGCCGCCGGCACCGAAGTCTGGATCAGCGACCCGAGCTGGGAGAACCACCGCGCGCTGTTCGAAATGGCCGGCTTCAAGGTCAACGCCTATCCCTACTACGACGCCTCGACCCGCGGCGTGAACTTCGCCGGCATGCTGGACGCCCTGAAGACCATGAAGTCCGGTTCCGTGGTGCTGCTGCACGCGTGCTGCCACAACCCGACCGGCGCCGACCTCACCGACGAGCAATGGACCCAGGTCATCGACGTGGTCACCTCGCGCGGCCTGGTGCCGTTCCTGGACATGGCCTACCAGGGCTTCGGCGACGGCATCGAGGAAGACGGCCAGGTGGTGCGCCGCTTCGCCGACGCCGGCGGTCCGCTGTTCGTGTCGAACTCCTTCTCCAAGTCCTTCTCGCTGTACGGCGAGCGCGTCGGCGCACTGTCGATCGCCGCGGCCAGCGCCGAGGAAGCCGCCCGCGTGCTGTCGCAATTGAAGCGCGTGGTCCGCACCAACTACTCCAACCCGCCGATCCACGGCGGCCAGGTCGTGGCCACCACGCTGGCCTCGCCGGAACTGCGCAAGCTGTGGGAAGACGAGCTGGCGGAGATGCGCGTGCGCATCCGCGAAATGCGCCAGCTGCTGGTCGCCAAGCTGAAGGAAAAGGCTCCGGCCCACGACTTCGACTTCGTGATCAAGCAACGCGGCATGTTCTCCTACTCCGGCCTGACCAAGGCCCAGGTGGATCGCCTGCGCAACGAGTTCTCGATCTACGCGGTGGACACCGGCCGCATCTGCGTGGCCGCGCTCAACACCAAGAACATCGACGTCGTGGTCGACGCGATCGCCAAGGTTCTGTAACGCTCGCACGGGCCGTTTCCTTGTCCCCGGGGAAACGGTTCGGCTGAAAAAGTTTTGACAGAACGCAAAATTCACGTCATAATCTTTTTCTCAGCTGTTCCCTGATAGCTCAGTCGGTAGAGCGACGGACTGTTAATCCGCAGGTCCCTGGTTCGAGTCCAGGTCGGGGAGCCAAAAAATTCGAGAAGGCCCTGCAGAAGATTGCGGGGCCTTTTCAATTGAACCCGGTTGGTAGTCGCCGGCAGTGCATTTCGGTGCAGACGCGGCGGCAATCGGCAGGGTTGAATCCAAGCTTGTTTGCGCATGAGGTGGGAAGCGCAGCAGCGACGATGAATGATGTAAAAAATTTTCTTGCGCCACTCTGGCGGCGAAAGAGAAATTCATTCATAATCGCGCCCTCAGCTGTTCCCTGATAGCTCAGTCGGTAGAGCGACGGACTGTTAATCCGCAGGTCCCTGGTTCGAGTCCAGGTCGGGGAGCCAAAGAATCGAAAGCCCCGCAAGATGATGTCTTGCGGGGCTTTTTTTCGTCTCGGCCTCCCGCGCCGGGCTGCGCGCGTCGCCTTGCGCGCGCATGCGGCGCGTAGAATGGAGCGCATCTCATCAGCCACTCTCCGTTCGCAGCCATGTCTTCCCGCCCCGAACCTTCCGCCGTCGCCGCCACGCTCGACCGCATCCATTTCGACCTGACCACGCTGCGCCTGTTCGAAGCCACCGCCGAGCTGGGCGCGGTGACCAAGGCGGCCGAGCGCATTTTCCTGGCGCCGGCGGCGGCGTCGCGGCGCATCCAGGAGTTCGAGGCGCAATTCGGCATTCCCTTGTTCGAGCGCCTGCCGCACGGCATGGCGCTGACCGACGCCGGCCGCGCGCTGCTGGCGCACGTGCGCAGCATGATGCATTCGGTGGCGCGCATGCAGGACGACGCCACCGCCTTCCGCCAGGGGAACATGGGTGTGGTGCGCCTGGCGGCCTGCACTTCGGCCGTACTGCAGTTCCTGGCGCAGGATATCCGGCGCTGCCAGGACGAATATCCCGGCATCAAGATCGACCTGCTGGAGGCCAACAGCCAGGGCGTGGTGGAAGCGGTCACGCGCGGCGTGGCCGACATCGGCATCTATGAGAGCACGCTGGGCGGCACCGAGCTGCCGACCCAGCCCTACCGCGAAGACCGGCTGGTGCTGGCGGTGCCGCACGGCCATGCGCTGGCGCGCAAGAAACGCGTGGCGCTGGAGGACATCCTGCCGCACGAGGTGATCGGCCTGTCGGAAGGGGCGGCGCTGTCGCTGGCGCTGGGGCGCCTGGCGGCGCAGAGCGGACAGGTGCTGCACATGCGCGTGATGGTGCGCAGCTTCCACAGCATGGCGGCGATGATCGCCCAGGGCATCGGCATCGGCCTGATGCCCGCCAAGGTGGCCGACCTGCTGGTGGGCGAGAACCGGTTCGCCACCGTCGCGGTGGAGGGCGAATGGGCGACGCGGCGTTTCGTGCTGTGTCACCAGCCGACCCATGCGATGTCCGGCTCGGGGCTGGCGGTGGCCGCCATGCTGGCCGCGCCCGGCCCTCGGGAAGGCAGGCCGCGCAAGGCTTCGCGTCCGGTTTCGCAAAATGCGAAACCAGCCTCAGCGAAATAGCGATGGAGTCGGCGCGCCTGCCGCTCGTATAGTTCGGCCATCAGTCCGCCGTCGCCAGCACTGTGCGCGCAGCGGACTGCCCGACAGAACACGAGATACAGGAGCCGCCATGTCCGCCGCAGCAACACCTTCCCGCCAACCATCCAAGCCGCGCATCGCGCTGACCATCGGCGACCCGGCCGGCATCGGCCCCGAACTGGTCCTGCGCCTGCTGGCCGATCCGGCCACCGGCGCGCGCGCCGACATCACGCTGATCGGCAACACGCCGGCGCTGGCGCGCGCCGCCCGGGCCACCGGGCTGCCGCTGCCGCAGGCCTCGGGCTGGCTGCGCATCGCCGACTGGGCCCAGCAGGACACGCAGTACGAAGCCGCCGTCGCCGCTGAGGCCAACGGCAAGTTCATCCTCGAATCGCTCACGCTGGGCGCGCGCATGGTGGCCGACGGCCAGGCCGACGCGCTATGCTTCGCGCCGCTCAACAAGGGCGCCATGCGCTGTGGCGGCATGCACGAGGAAGACGAGATGCGCTGGTTCGCCAAGCTGCTCGACTACAACGGCCTGTGCGGCGAACTCAACATCCTGGACGACCTCTGGACCGGCCGCGTGACCTCGCACATGCCCTTGAAGGATGTGTCCTCGCACCTCACGCCGCAGGGCGTGGCCGCGGCCATCCGCATGCTGACCGAATCCTTCCGCGCGGCCGGCAACGCCAATCCGCGCATCGGCGTGTGCGGCTTCAACCCGCACAACGGCGATAACGGCAACTACGGCCGCGAGGAGATCGACGTCATCGAACCCGGCATCAAGCTGGCGGCCGAGGCCGGTTGCCCGTCCGAAGGTCCGTTCCCGGCCGACACCATCTTCCTGCGCGCCAAGGCCGGCAAGCTGGACGGCATCGTCACCATGTACCACGACCAGGGCCAGATCGCGACCAAGCTGCTGGGCTTCGACGTCGGCGTGACGGTGGAGGGCGGCCTGCCCATCCCCATCACCACGCCGGCGCACGGCACCGCCTACGACATCGTCGATCAGGGCATCGCCAAGCCCACGGCCATGGCCAATGCCTTCGAGCTGGCCTGCCGCATGGGCGCCACGCGCGCCGCCGCCGCATCCTGATTCATCCGCCGCCGGACCGTGCCATGGCATGGCCGGCGTCATTCCTATAACCGTCCACAGAGGCGAGGAGACCATGCAAGTCAATATCAATCACGGGCAGCAGACCCACGTCCAGAAATACATGCTGGCGATTTTCTGCGCCATGTCCTTCATTCTCTATCTCGACCGCGTCAACCTGGCCGCTGCCGCCGGGCCGATCAAGGATGAGCTGGGCCTCTCCAACACCACGCTGGGCGTGGCGTTTTCAGCCTTCGGCTACACCTATGCGGTATTCCAGATCATCGGCGGCTGGTTCGCCGACAAGCTGGGCGCCAAGAAGACGCTGATCGTCTGCGGATCGATCTGGGTGGTGGCGACCGTCGCCACCGGTTTCGTCAGCGGCCTGGCCTCGCTGGTGCTGGCGCGGCTGCTGCTGGGCATCGGCGAGGGCGCGGCGCTGCCGGCGCAGGCGCGCGCCATCGCCAACTGGTTTACCCGCAAGGACCGCGGCTTCGTGCAAGGCATCACGCACTCGTTCTCGCGCCTGGGCAACGCCGTGGCGCCGCCTATCGTGGCGGTGCTGGTGGCGCTGCATTCGTGGCGCGCGGCCTTCGTCATCGTCGGCGTGCTGACGGCGGCGTGGATCGTGGTGTGGGCCTTCTATTACAAGGACAATCCGCGCGAGCACGGCAGCATCGGCGAGCTTGAGCTGGCGCGCCTGCCAGAGCACGCGGCGGCATCCGCCGGCAGCGGCGACCCCACCCCCTGGAAGAAGATCCTGCGCCGCATGTCGCCGACCATCTTCGTCTACTTCTGCCAGGTGTGGACCAACACGCTGTTCTTCAGCTGGGTGCCGATCTTCTTCATGAACGCCTATCACCTGGACCTGAAGAAGTCCGCCATCTTCGCCTCCGGCGTGTTCTTCGCCGGCGTGGTGGGGGACGTCACCGGCGGCCTGATCAGCGACCGCGTCCTGAAGCGCACCGGCAACCTGCGCCTGGCGCGCCAGGGCGTGATCGCCGCCAGCCTGGTCGGCACCTTCTGCTTCCTGATCCCGGTGATGATCAGCCGGGACGTGAACGTCGTGGTGTGGTGCCTGTCCGGCGCGTTCTTCATGCTGGAGCTGACCATCGGCCCGATCTGGGCGGTGCCCATGGACGTCGCGCCCAAGTTCGCCGGCACCGCCAGCGGCATGTTGAACACCGGCGCGGCATTGGCCACCATCATCTCGCCGCTGGTGTTCGGCGCCATCGTCGATCTCTCGGGCAACTGGAACCTGCCGTTCGTGGGTTCGGGCGTGTTCCTGCTGATCGGCGCGCTGTCGACGCTGGCCATGCGCCCGGACCGCGACATCGAGCATGCGGCCGATGGGGCGCTGAAGAAGCAATACGCGCACGGCTGAGCCGCGCAGCAACATCGGTTGCGGCCTTCATGGCCGCAACGCTTGGTTGGGGAAGGGGCTCGCGCTCCTTCCCCTTTTTTTTGTCCGCCTGGTGGACGGGGTGGCGACGGATGACTGGTCATCACAGGTCATGTCGTACAACATGATTGGATTTGATCGGGAAGGATGCGCGCTGGCGGACAGCTTCCGCAGGCGCGGGAGGTTCGTCGGGAACCCGGCTATTCTGCCTGTAATCCTTTGTGGAATTGGCTTTGTGCGGGATGGTGCAGCATTCCTCGCGGGGCGTCGGATGCGCCTCTTGCCAAAGCGCGGACACCTGTTATACTTCCCCTAGTGTTGTACGACGTCTTATAACAATTACTATTCAATCACTAAAACAATACGCCAAGAGAGACGCCAGCCCCAGTTTCAATCTGTTCCTACGCATCGTCCATCCGGCGCCGCCAGGCGGGGAGGGCGCAGGTACGGCGATCTGGCGCGAAGGTTTCCCGACGGCGAGTCGAGATCTGGAGAAAACAATTGGCAAATAGCAATCTCACGGCGACAGCCGCAGGCGCAGTCAAGGCCAGCCACGTCCGCTACCTGATCCTGTTCATGCTGTTCATCGTGACCACGGTGAACTACGCCGACCGCGCCACGCTGTCCATCGCCGGCTCGGCGATGAAGACCGAACTGAGCCTGGATCCGGTCACCATGGGCTACATCTTCTCGGCCTTCAGCTGGGCCTACGTGCTGGCGCAATTGCCGGGCGGCTGGCTGCTCGACCGCTTCGGCTCCAAGAAGATCTACATGTGGAGCATCGGCCTCTGGTCCTTCTTCACCATCCTGCAGGCCGGCGTGACCTGGATGAGCACCGCCGCCGCGGTGGTCTCGCTGTTCGTGCTGCGCTTCATCGTGGGCCTGGCCGAGGCGCCGTCCTTCCCGGCCAACGGCCGCATCGTCGCGGCCTGGTTCCCGACCAAGGAACGCGGCACCGCCTCGGCCATCTTCAACTCGGCGCAGTATTTCGCCGCCGTGCTGTTCACCCCGCTGATGGCGTGGATCGTGCATTCCTTCAGCTGGCATCACGTGTTCACCGTGATGGGCATGTTCGGCATCGTGCTGGCCATCATCTGGGGCAAGATCATCTACAGTCCCAAGGATCACCCGATGATCAACAAGGCCGAGCTGACCCACATCGAAGAGGGCGGCGGCCTGGTCGACATGGACAACCGCAAGGCGCCTGCCGCCAACACGTCGACCAAGGGCCGGGGCTACATCAAGCAGCTGCTCTCCAACCGCATGCTGCTGGGCGTGTACATCGGCCAGTACTGCATCAACGTGATCACCTATTTCTTCCTGACCTGGTTCCCGGTGTACCTGGTGCAGGAGCGCGGCATGTCGATCCTCAAGGCCGGCTTCGTGGCCTCGATCCCGGCGGTGTGCGGCTTCATCGGCGGCGTGGTCGGCGGCATCATCTCGGACCGCCTGATCAAGCGCGGCCTGTCGGTCACCTGGGCGCGCAAGATCCCCATCGTCGGCGGCATGCTGCTGTCGATGACCATGATCCTGTGCAACTACGTCGAAGCGCAGTGGATGGTGGTGGCGATCATGGCGCTGGCCTTCTTCGGCAAGGGCGTGGGCGCGCTGGGCTGGGCCGTGGTGGCCGACACCGCGCCCAAGCAGATCGTCGGCCTCTCGGGCGGGCTGTTCAACATGTTCGGCAACGTGGCCGGCATCACCACCCCGATCGTGATCGGCTACATCGTCAAGGAAACCGGTTCCTTCGCCGGCGCCCTGGTGTTCGTCGGCATCAATGCGCTGGTCACCGTCATCAGCTATCTTGTGATCGTCAAGGAAATCAAGCGCGTCGAACTGAAGGACGCCTGATCCGCAGTATCGGCGGCCAGCGCCATGCGGGCCGCCATTTCCGTTTTTTTGAAGCATCCAGCCGCAATGGGAACCAGCATGAGCACCGACACCAGCGCCAGCGCAGCCGCCAGCCAGGCATCCACCCCGCGCTACATCATGATGAACGACACGGACAACGTCGCCATCGTCGTCAACGACGGCGGCCTGCCGGCCGGCACCGTGTTCGCCGACGGCCTGACCTTGGTCGACCGCGTGCCGCAAGGCCACAAGATCGCGCTGCGCGATCTGAAGGAAGGCGAGGCCATCGTGCGCTACGACGTGGCCATCGGCTACGCCGTGCGCGACATTCCCAGGGGCAGCTGGATCGAAGAGTCGCTGGTGCGGATGCCGCCGGCGCGCGAGCTGGACAACCTGCCCATCGCCACCAGGAAACCTGCGCCGCTGCCGCCGCTGGAAGGCTATACCTTCGAGGGCTACCGCAACGCCGACGGCTCGGTGGGCACGCGCAACCTGCTGGCCATCACCACCACCGTGCAGTGCGTGGCCGGTGTGGTCGAGCATGCGGTCAGGCGCATCCGCGCCGAGCTGCTGCCCAAGTACCCGAACGTGGAAGACGTGGTGGCGCTGGAGCACACCTACGGCTGCGGCGTGGCGATCGACGCGCCCAATGCCGGCATCCCCATCCGCACGCTGCGCAACATCAGCCTGAACCCGAACTTCGGCGGCCAGGCCATGGTGGTCAGCCTGGGCTGCGAGAAATTGCAGCCCAACCGCTTGCTGCCGGAAAGCGTGATCCCCATCCACAAGGCCGGCGAGCCTTACGTGGTGTGCCTGCAGGATGCGGAGCACGTGGGCTTCAACTCCATGATCGACTCGATCATGAACATGGCCGAGGCGCGCCTGGCCGAGCTTGACAAGCGCCGCCGCGAAACCTGCCCGGCCGCCGACCTGGTGGTCGGCGTGCAGTGCGGCGGCAGCGACGCTTTCTCCGGCGTGACCGCCAATCCTGCCGTGGGCTTCGCCACCGACCTGCTGGTGCGCGCTGGCGCCTCGGTGATGTTCTCGGAAGTGACCGAGGTGCGCGACGGCATCGACCAGCTGACCTCGCGCGCGGTCAACGCGGAAGTGGCGCAGGCCATGATCCGCGAGATGGACTGGTACGACAATTACCTGAAGCAGGGCGGCGTCGACCGCAGCGCCAACACCACGCCCGGTAACAAGAAGGGCGGCTTGGCCAACATCGTCGAGAAGGCCATGGGCTCGATCGTCAAGTCGGGCAGCAGCCCGATCTCCGGCGTGCTGGCGCCGGGCGACAAGCTGCAGCAGAAGGGCCTGATCTATGCCGCCACGCCGGCCTCGGATTTCATTTGCGGCACGCTGCAGCTGGCCGCCGGCATGAACCTGCACATCTTTACCACCGGCCGCGGCACGCCTTACGGCCTGGCCGCGGTGCCGGTGATCAAGGTCGCCACCCGCAACGACCTGGCGCGGCGCTGGCATGACCTGATGGACGTCAATGCCGGCCGCATCGCCAGCGGCGAGGCCACCATCGAGGACGTCGGCTGGGAGCTGTTCCAGCTGATGCTGGACGTGGCCAGCGGCAAGAAGCGCACCTGGGCCGAGCAATGGAAGCTGCACAACGCGCTGACCCTGTTCAACCCGGCGCCGGTGACCTGAGCGACAGCCTTCGAGGGATCCGTTTGCGGATCCCTTTTTTACGCCCGCAAGGCGGCAAGCATCATCCATTAAAAAAACAGGAGACGCCAATGACCCAAAAGAACACCGCCCCGATTGCCCGCATTGCCACCCTGGCCGCAGCATCGGCGCTGACGCTGGCCGCCGGCACGGCCGGCGCGGCCACCATCGCCTATGTCTCCAACGCCGACAGCCGGGACATCTACGTGCTGCAGCTCAACGCCGACGGCAGCGTCAACCTGGTCGACAAGGTCGACACCGGCAGCACCGTGATGCCGCTGGCCCTGAGTCCCGACCACAAGTTCCTGTATGCCTCGCTGCGCGGCCAGCCGTATTCGGTCGTGAGCTACGCGATCGACCCGTCCAGCGGCAAGCTCAAGGCCCTGTCCAAGGCGCCGCTGGCCGATAACATGGCCAACATCGCCACCGACAGGAGCGGCCGCTACCTGTTTGGCGCGTCTTATACCGGCCACAGGATATCGGTCAACGCCATCGGCGCCGACGGCACGGTGCAGGCGCCGCCGCTGGCGGTGATCCCGACCGGCAAGAACGCGCACTCGGCCCAGGTTTCGCCGGACAACCGCTTCCTGTTCGCCTCCAACCTCGGCAGCGACGTGATCCTCCAATACCGCTTCGACGCCGCCGGCGGGACGGTGGCGCCGAACACGCCGCCCTCCGTGGCGACCAAGGCCGGCGCCGGCCCGCGCCACTTCCTGTTCTCCAACGACCGCCGCTTCGTCTACTCCACCAACGAACTGGACGGCACGGTCAACACCTACGGCTACGATGCCCAGGCCGGCGCGCTGACCCTGCAAGCCAGCGACTCGGCGCTGCCCGAAGGCTTCAAGAGCAACGAGCAACTGGCCACCGCCGACCTGCACCTGACGCCGGACGGACGCTTCCTCTACGCCAGCGAGCGCACCTCCAATACGCTGACCGGCTACCGCGTCGACGGCGCCAGCGGCAAGCTGGCGCGCGTGTTCAACATCCCCACCGAAACCCAGCCGCGCGGCTTCAACATCGATCCGCAGGGACGCTTCCTGCTGGCCGTGGGGCAGAAGGGCGGCCTCACCAGCTACGCCATCGACCGCGACAGCGGCGCGCTCCATCCCCTGTTCAGCTACACGCTGGGGCGCAACCCCAACTGGGTCGAGATCATCGACCTGCCCTGAGCGGCCGGGCGGTGCGCCTGCAATGTCTGCGCGGCAATGTTTTTGCCGCGCGGCATTCGCACGCGCCTTGATCCAGAACAGACACGGCGTTCGCCATTCATTGCAAAATCGACACGGGGATAGTGCATCCCCACGGGCCTAACGGGGAAATAGGGCCGTTTTCGCCAATTTGCTGGACTCTTGGGCAAATGGCGTCTTGCTGTATCTTCTGCAGCAATGTTTTTTCCATTGTCATTTGTGTTGTACAAAAATTAAGCGGAGAGAGGGAATGCGAAATCTGACGGTTCGCTTCAGCCTGATGAGCGCGCTGGCGCTGTTTTCATGCATGATCGTGGTCGGCGCCGGCGTGGGCATCTTTGCCCTGGGACGGGCCAACGGGGCCACCGAGTACGTCCACCAGCTGGCCCAGCGCACATTGGTGATCAACGACGCCTACAAGGACACCACCCGCACTCGCGCGGCCCAGACCCGCGTCTATGCGACGGCGATGGAGAAGGGCGACCAGGCGGTGGCCGAGGCGGCCTACAAGAGCGCCCAGGCGAGCTACGAGCGCGGCCTGAAATTCGTCGATGAGTTTGCCAAGCTGCCCGACCTGGAGGGGCAGGATCCGGCAATCAGGACCGAATTGCTCGAGTCGGCCAAGATCCTCAACGATAACCTCAAGCAAGCCGATACCCTGCTCAAGGCCGGCGATGTCGCTGCCTATTCGGTGCTCAACACCAAGCAGATCAGCCCCAGCGGCACGCGTTTTTCCGTAGCGCTGGAGAAGTACCAGAAGCGCGCCATGGAGCTGAGCGACAAGGTCGCCGACGAGCGCAGCCGCGAGTACAACATGGTGGTCTGGCTGGTGGCGATCGGCCTGGTCGGCGCGATGATCCTGGTGCTGGTGGTGCACTTCATGCTGCGCAACATCGTCATCACGCCGCTGAACCGCGCGGTGCATTTGCTGGACCAGGTCGCCAACGGCGACCTCACCGCGAAGATCGAGGTGCACAGCACCAATGAGATCGGCCGCCTGTTCTCGGCCATCCGCAGCATGCAGCAGAGCCTGCTGGGCACCGTCGCCGGCGTGCGCGGCAGCTCCGAGAGCATCGACACCAGCGCCAAGGAAATCGCTGCCGGCAACCTCGACCTGTCCTCGCGCACCGAGCAGCAGGCCAGCTCGCTGGAAGAGACCGCGGCGTCGATGGAGCAACTGACCGGCACCGTGCGCCAGAACGCCGAGAACGCGATGCAGGCCAACCAGCTGGCGCACTCCGCTTCGACCACCGCCAGCAAGGGCGGCGAGGTGGTGTCGCAGGTGGTCGACACCATGCAGGCGATCAACGAGTCCTCGCGCAAGATCGTCGACATCATCAGCGTGATCGACGGCATCGCCTTCCAGACCAACATCCTGGCGCTGAATGCGGCGGTGGAAGCCGCGCGCGCCGGCGAGCAGGGCCGCGGCTTCGCGGTGGTGGCGTCAGAAGTGCGTTCGCTGGCGCAACGCTCGGCGGCGGCCGCCAAGGAAATCAAGGGCCTGATCGACAACTCGGTCGCCAAGGTCGAGGCCGGCAGCCAGCTGGTCGAGCAGGCCGGCATGACGATGAGCGAGGTGGTCGACAGCGTGCAGCGCGTCACCGACATCGTCGGCGAGATCGCCGAGGCCAGCCGCGAACAGAGCACCGGCATCGAGCAGGTGAACCAGGCCATCACGCAGATGGACGAGGTGACCCAGCAGAACGCCGCGCTGGTGGAGCAGGCTGCCGCCGCCGCGCAGTCGCTGCAGGCGCAGGCCACCAAGCTGGTGGGCGCGGTCAGCATCTTCAAGATCGATGCGCATGCCGCCACCGTGACAGCGCGCCCGGCGCCGGCGGCCAGGCGCGCCGCCGCGCCGGTTGCCGCTCCTGCGCCCGTTGCCGCCGCGCCCAAGCCCGCAGCCGCAGCCGCGCCCAAGCTGCCGACGCCAGCCGCCAAGCCCGCCGCGGGCAGCAGCCGCGCCAAGGACGATAGCCAGGATTGGGAAGAGTTCTGACGCGCCGGCAACCGGGTGCAAACGAAAAAACCTCCGTCTTGCGACGGAGGTTTTTTTTCGTCCTGCCGGTGCGTCGTTACCGCGATCAGGCTTGCGTGTACGAGGTCTTCACCGTGGTGTAGAACTCGGCGGCGTAGGTGCCTTGCTCGCGCGCGCCGTAGCTGGAACCCTTGCGACCGCCGAAGGGCACGTGATAGTCGACGCCGGCGGTAGCGGTGTTGACCATCACCATGCCGGCCTGGGCGTGGCGCTTGAAGTGGGTGGCGTACTTCAGCGAGGTGGTGCAGATGCCCGAGGACAGGCCGAACTCGGTGTCGTTGGCCAGCTGCAGGGCGTGCTCGTAGTTGTCGGCCGGGATCACGGCGGCCACCGGGCCGAAGATTTCCTCGCGCGAGATGCGCATGTCGTTGTGGGCGTCGGCGAACAGGGCCGGCGCCATGTAGAAGCCCTCGGTCTCGCGCGCGATGCGTTCGCCGCCGGAGACCAGCTTGGCGCCTTCATCGCGGCCGATGGCGACGTAGGACATGTCCTGATCCAGCTGCGACTGGTCGACCACGGGGCCGATGTGGGTCTCCTTTTGCAACGCGTGGCCGACCCTGACCTTGGCCAGCTGCTCGCGCGCGGCTTCGATGAAGCGCGGGTAGATGCCCTTCTCGACGATCAGGCGGCTCGACGCCGTGCAGCGCTGGCCGGTGGAGAAGAAGGCGCCTTGCACGGCGGCCGTGACGGCGACGTCGAGGTCGGCGTCGTTCAGCACCACCATCGGGTTCTTGCCGCCCATCTCCAGCTGGAACTTGGCCATGCGCGCAATCGCGCCCTGCGCCACGCGGTTGCCGGTGGCGACCGAGCCGGTGAAGGAGATGCCCGCCACGCGGCGGTCGTCGATGAAGCGTTGGCCGACCACCGAGCCGCGGCCCATGACCAGGTTGAAGACGCCCGCCGGGATGCCCGAGCGGCTGATGATGTCGGCGATGGCCCAGCCCGAGCCCGGCACCAGTTCTGCCGGCTTGAACACCACGGTGTTGCCGTAGGCCAGTGCCGGCGCGATCTTCCAGGCGGGGATGGCCAGCGGGAAGTTCCACGGCGCGATGATGCCGATCACGCCCAGCGGCTCACGGGTGATTTCCACATCCATGCCGGGGCGCACCGAAGCCAGCTTGTCGCCGCGGATGCGCAGCGCCTCGGCGGCGAAGAACTTGAAGATGTTGCCGGCGCGGGTGGCTTCGCCGATGCCTTCCGGCAGGGTCTTGCCTTCTTCGCGCGAGAGCAGGGCGCCCAGCTCTTCGCGGCGCGCCAGGATCTCGGCGCCGATCTTGTCCAGCGCATCGGCGCGAGCCTGGATGCTGCCGATGCTCCAGGCCGGGAAGGCCGCGTGGGCGGCGGCAATCGCGGTGTCGGTCTGGGCCGCATCGGCCTGGGCGTATTCGCCGATCACGTCCGACAGGTCGGAGGGATTGATGTTCTTGTTGACGCTGGCGCCTTGCAGCCATTCGCCGTTGATCAGGTTCGCAAACTGGGTCATTCGGTTCTCCTTGCGTTGTAATGAGGTGCGCGCGAGGGCGCGCAAATGCAAAAAAGGGCCGCAGTTTCCTGTGGCCCCTTGAGGGATGCGGCGGCTTATTGCGGGCCGAGCTTCTTGATCAGCGCCGCCAGCTCTTCGTGTTCTTGCGGCGTGCAGTCGGTCAGCGGGGTACGCACCGGGCCTGCGTCGTGGCCCACGATCTTGGCGCCGGCCTTGACGATGGAGACGGCATAACCGGCCTTGCGGTTGCGGATCTCCAGGTAGGGCAGGAAGAAGTCGTCGATCAGGCGGCCCACGGTGGCGTGGTCGTCCTTGGCGATCGCTTCGTAGAACTGCACGGCGGTCTTGGGGATGAAGTTGAACACGGCCGAGGAGTACACCGGCACGCCCAGCGCCTTGTAGGCGGCGGCATAGACTTCAGCGGTCGGCAGGCCGCCCAGGTAGGTGAAGCGGTCGCCCAGCTTGCGGCGGATGTGAACCATCGGCTCGATCTCGCCGACGCCGTCCTTGAAGCCGATCAGGTTGGGGCAGCGGTCGGC
Source organism: Herbaspirillum sp. WKF16 (assembly GCF_028993615.1). Lineage (NCBI taxonomy): Bacteria > Pseudomonadati > Pseudomonadota > Betaproteobacteria > Burkholderiales > Oxalobacteraceae > Herbaspirillum > Herbaspirillum sp. WKF16. The sequence continues at coordinate 1,669,696 of NZ_CP118632.1, forward strand.
CAGCTTTTGCAGGGTTTCGGCATTGAGCTTGCATACCGCGCGGTTGTAGATGATGACGCCGAACTTGACCGATTTGCAGACTGCCTCGACGTGGGCAGCGATGCCGTCCTGGCTGGCTTCGGTGAGGTAGTGCGGCATCAGCAGGATGCCGTGCGCGCCCAGGCGTTCGGCTTCCTGCGCATAGGCGATGGCGGCGCGGGTGGAGCCGCCGGCGCCGGCGATGATGGGCACCTTGCCGCGGCAGGTCTCGACGGCGGTGCGGATGATGTCCGAGTACTCGCCCGGGACCAGCGAGAAGAATTCACCCGTGCCGCCGGCGGCGAACAGGGCGCTGGCGCCGTATGGGGCCAGCCATTCCAGGCGCTCGATGTAGGTCTTCGGGCGGAAGTCGCCTTGCTCGTCGAAGTCGGTCAGCGGGAACGACAGCAGGCCGGAAGAAAGGATCTGTTTGAGGTCTTGGGGGGTGTACATGGACATGGTTTCGCTCAACGCCGTAAGAATTGGATGGATGAATCTGTGTTTTTTGTTTTTATGCTTCTATCCTAATAGGATATCAGTCATCGTACAACATGAGATTGCAGAAATCCAGCACTTTTTGTGGCGTGGTTGTTGCGGCGAAGCGAGGCGGGGTGTTTATCGCCGGGGGGCGGCCGGCTTGCGGCCGCCCCCGGCAGGAGAAGAGGGCGAGGGGGTGCTCAGGAGGTCGGCGCCACGGCGCCCGATTCGGCTTCCTGCTGCGCGCGGCGCAGGCGCTCGCGGCTGTTGGTGAGGTGGTTGCGCATGGCGGCGCGCGCGGCTTCGGTGTCGCCGCGGGCGATGGCTTCGTAGATGTCCTCGTGCTCGCGCTGCACGCGGTCCAGGTAGCTGGCCTGCTGGTCGTGCGCCAGCTCCGCCGTGTTGAGGCGCTTGCGCGGGATCACGCCCATGCCGAGGTGGCTGATGATCTCGATGAAATAGCGGTTGCCGGTGGCGTTGGCGATCGAGAAGTGGAAGCGGAAGTCCGGACCCACGGTGTCGCCGCCGGCCAACTGGTTCTCGCGGAAGGCATCCAGCGCCTCGCGGATCTCGCGCAGTTGCTCCTCGGTGCGCCGCGCCGCAGCCAGGCCCGCAGTCTCGGTCTCCAGGCTGATGCGCAGCTCCAGCAGCGCCAGCAGGTCGCGCATGGTGGTGATGGTGGCCGGGTCGATGTTGATGTTGGAACCCTTCTTGACCTCCAGCACGAAGGTGCCGATGCCGTGCCGGGTCTCGACCAGGCCGGCCGCCTGCAGGCGTGAGATGGCCTCGCGCACCACGGTGCGGGAGACGCCCTGGCTCTGCATGATCTCGGACTCGGTCGGCAGCTTGTCTCCGGGCTGCAGGCTGCCCTTGGCGATCATTTCGGTCAGCGCGGCCACCACTTCCTGCGACAGGCTTTGGGTCTTGCGGCGCGGGCGCAGCAGCGGGTTGGGGGTATCGCTTACATCCATGTCGTTGTAATTGAAGTGCGGCGCGGGATCGCTTCGATCTTGTGGTTTTTCAGCCGCTCCGCGGGCCGCCAGATGAAAAAGTGTTTGGACATCTTACCAGATCGATAAACGGCAATCGAACGGAAATGCCGGAGGGAAGCGTGAAATTGGCGCGATTTCGACATATGGCGCCAACTGCCGGCTTGATTTTCCTGTTTCGGCCCAATTTGGTACCTGACAGATTTACTCGGGTTTGATATACTTGACTCAAATATTCGGGAATTCAGGGAATCAAGATCCACTTGTTTCTGGAGCAAGGAATTCATGCGTCTCACCACCAAAGGCCGTTTTGCCGTGACTGCGATGATCGACCTGGCTTTGCGCCAGGGCAACGGTCCCGTCACGCTGTCCGCGATCAGCGAGCGCCAGGAAATTTCTTTATCATATCTGGAGCAGCTGTTCGGCAAGCTGCGTCGCCACCAGATCGTCGAGTCCGTACGCGGCCCCGGCGGCGGCTACAACCTGGCGCGCAAGGCGGCCGATGTGTCGGTGGCCGACATCATCATTGCCGTCGATGAGCCCCTCGATGCGACCCAGTGCGGCGGCAAGGAAAATTGCCACAGCGCGGCCCATCCCGGCGGCACGCGCTGCATGACGCACGACCTGTGGTCGACCCTGAACGAGAAGATGGTCGAGTACCTGGATTCCGTTTCGCTGCAGGACCTGGTCGACCAGCAGAAAGAACACAAGTCGGCGGACGCCCGTCCGGCCGACAAGCAGAGCGTGGTGGTGATGCACCGCCCGCAAGCCGCAGCCTGATTTTGGAGCAAGAACACATATGAACGCACCTCTCGAAAAAAGCCTGCTGGAGACCATCAAGGCTCCGCACTTCCCGATCTACATGGACTACTCGGCCACGACCCCGGTCGATCCGCGCGTGGCCGACAAGATGATCCCGTACCTGCGCGAGCAGTTCGGCAATCCGGCGTCGCGCAGCCACATGTACGGCTGGACGGCCGAGAAGGCCGTGGAAGAGGCGCGCGAGGAAGTCGCCAAGCTGGTCAACGCCGATTCGCGTGAGATCATCTGGACCTCCGGCGCCACCGAGAGCAACAACCTCGCCATCAAGGGCGCGGCGCAGTTCTATAAAACCAAGGGTAAGCACATCATCACGGTCAAGACCGAGCACAAGGCCGTGCTGGACACTTTCCGTGAGCTGGAGCGCGTGGGCTTCGAAGCCACCTACCTGCAGCCGCAGGACAACGGCCTGGTGACGGTCGAGCAGATCGCCGCCGCCGTGCGTCCGGACACCATCCTGGTCTCCGTGATGCTGGTCAACAATGAAATCGGCGTGATCCAGCCGGTGCCGGAGATCGGCGAGTTCTGCCGCTCCAAGGGCATCGTGTTCCACTGCGACGCCGCCCAGGCCACAGGCAAGGTCAAGATCGACCTGGAGAACTGGAAGGTCGACCTGATGAGCTTCTCGGCCCACAAGACCTACGGCCCCAAGGGCATCGGCGCGCTGTACGTGCGCCGCAAGCCGCGCGTGCGCATCGAGGCGCAGATGCACGGCGGCGGCCATGAGCGCGGCCTGCGCTCTGGCACCCTGGCCACGCACCAGATCGTCGGCATGGGCGAAGCCTTCCGCATCGCCCGCGAGGAAATGGACAGCGAGCTGGCCCACATCCGCGCGATGCGCGACCGCCTGGCCAAGGGCCTGCAGGAGATCGAGGAAACCTACATCAACGGCGACATGGAACACCGCGTGCCGCACAACCTGAACGTGAGCTTCAACTACGTCGAGGGCGAGTCGCTGATCATGGCGATCAAGGACATCGCCGTGTCCTCCGGCTCGGCCTGCACCTCGGCCAGCCTGGAGCCGTCCTACGTGCTGCGCGCGCTGGGCCGCAGCGACGAACTGGCGCACAGCTCGATCCGTTTCACCATCGGCCGCTTCACGACCGAGGAAGATATCGATTTCACCGTCGACCTGATCAAGGGCAAGGTCGCCAAGCTGCGTGAACTGTCCCCGCTGTGGGACATGTACAAGGACGGCGTCGACATTTCCACGATCCAGTGGGCGGCCCACTAAACCAGGATTCTGCCAGCCGCCGCTAGCAAGCTTGAACAACAGATGCTGGTGGCGGTGAAACATCTTCAAGGAGCAAGAACATGTCTTATTCGGAAAAAGTACTCGACCACTACGAGAACCCGCGCAACGTCGGCGCCTTTGAAAAGGGCGACGAGACCGTCGGCACCGGCATGGTTGGCGCGCCGGCCTGCGGCGACGTGATGAAGCTGCAGATCAAGGTCGGCGCCGACGGCGTGATCCAGGACGCCAAGTTCAAGACCTACGGCTGCGGCTCGGCGATCGCTTCCTCTTCGCTGGTGACCGAATGGGTCAAGGGCAAGACCCTGGACGAGGCGCTGTCGATCAAGAACACCCAGATCGCCGAAGAACTGGCGCTGCCGCCGGTGAAGATCCACTGCTCGATCCTGGCCGAAGACGCCATCAAGGCCGCCGTGCAGGACTACAAGGCCAAGCGCGGCGTCGAACAGAAGGAAGCTGCCTGATTCACATCGGGCATCGGCATCTGCGCACATCGTTTTTGACAGCAGCAAGGCAGGCATCATGGCAATCACATTGACAGAGAAGGCAGCAAAACACATCAGCCGGTACATGGAGCGCCGCGGCAAGGGCATCGGCCTGCGCCTGGGCGTGCGCACCACCGGCTGCTCGGGCCTGGCGTACAAGCTCGAGTATGTGGATGAGCAGGTGTCCGAGGACACCGTGTTCGAATCGCACGGCGTGCGCGTCTTCGTCGATCCCAAGAGCCTGCCCTACATCGACGGCACCGAGCTGGACTTCGCGCGCGAAGGCTTGAACGAGGGGTTCAAGTTTCAGAACCCGAACGTCAAGGACGAGTGCGGCTGCGGCGAAAGCTTCCGCATCTGATGTTGGTTTTTGCCGCGCGGCGCGCGTCGCCTCGCGGCCAGTGCTTAGCCGAATCCCGTGACAGCCCTGCGATCGTCGTTCGATGCACCGCCCGGGAAGGATGGCGGATGATGCGAAGAGCGCCGTCTTGCTCGCAGTCGTTGATGTGCCAAGCCTGTTGAAGTCCGACAGGCTTTTTATTTTTCAGCCATGCAAAACCATTTCGACCTGTTCCAGTTGCCGCAGCGCTTCGCCGTCGACACCCGCGCGCTGGAGCAGGCTTATCACCGCGTGCAGGGCCAGGCCCACCCGGACAAGTTCGCCCATGCCAGCGACGCCGAGAAGCGCGTGGCGATGCAATGGGCCACGCGCGCCAACGAGGCCTACCAGACCCTGAAGAGCCCGCTGCGCCGTGCGCGCTACCTGTGCGAGCTCAACGGCGTTGACCTGCAGACGGAGTCGAACACGGCCATGGCGCCGGGCTTCCTGATGCAGCAGATGGAGTGGCGCGAGATGCTCGACGAAGCCCGCGCCGCCAAGGACCTGGACGCGCTGGAGCGACTCAACGCCGAGCTGCTGGCCGGGAAGAAGGCCGAGATCGGGCGCATCGAGGCGCTGCTGGACGGCGGCGACTACGCGCAGGCCGGCCAGCTGGTGCGCCAGCTGATGTTCCTCGACAAGTTCGGCGCCGAGATCGGCGACGCCTTCGCGCTGATCGAAGGCTGATCCGCGCTTAGCCCCTACTGAGAACCCCCCATGCCCGATATCTTCCTGTTCCTGCTGGCCGCCATGACCCTCACGCTCGCGCCGGGGCCGGACAACATCTACGTGCTCACGCGCGGCATTTCGCAGGGCCGCAAGGCGGGGTTGGTGGCCGCCGCCGGGTTCTCCTCGGGGCTGATCTTCCATACGCTCCTGGCGGTGCTCGGCTTCGCCGCCGTGATCAAGGCCTATCCGCCGGCCTATCACGCGCTGCAATATGCCGGCGCCGCCTACCTGGCCTACCTTGGCTACCGCACGCTGCGTTCGGCCTCGGCCGGCATTGCGCTGGCCGCGGAGGGCGGGGCGCCCGGCGTGCCGCTGGCGCGCATCTACTGGCAAAGCGTGCTGGCCAACATGCTCAATCCGAAGGTGACGCTGTTCTTCATCGCCTTCCTGCCGCAGTTCGTGCACCCCGAAACCGGCCACGTGCCGCTGCAGATGCTGGTCCTGGCGCTGGTGTTCATCCTCCAGGCCTTCGCCATCTTCAGCGCCATCGCATTGTTTTCCGGCGCCGTCGGCGCGTACTTCCGCCGTCGCGCCTCCGCCTCCGTCCATCTGAACCGCCTGGCAGGCTGCGCTTTCATCGGCCTCGGCATCCGGATGGCCTTGCCTGAATAACCACGAATAACATCGCGAATCACGACGAGTTCATCACCTATGGCTTTACTCCAGATTTCAGAACCGGGCATGTCCACCGCGCCGCACCAGCGTCGCCTGGCCGTGGGCATCGACCTGGGCACCACCAACTCGCTGGTGGCCACCGTGCGCAACAGCATCCCCGAGGTGCTGGCCGACGACGACGGCCGCGTGCTGCTGCCCTCGGTAGTGCGCTACCTGCCCAACGGCCACGCCAACATCGGCTACAAGGCCCAGGCCGCGCAGACCATCGATCCGCGCAACACCATCGTGTCGGTCAAGCGCTTCATGGGCCGCGGCCTGAAGGACATCGCCCACGCCGAGAACATGCCCTACGATTTCCAGGACCAGCCCGGCATGGTGCAGATCAAGACCGTGGCCGGCGTGAAAAGCCCGGTGGAAGTCTCGGCGCAGATCCTGGCCACGCTGCGCCAGACCGCCGAAGACGCCCTGGGCGACGACCTGGTGGGCGCCGTGATCACCGTGCCGGCCTATTTCGACGACGCCCAGCGCCAGGCCACCAAGGACGCCGCGCAGCTGGCCGGCCTGAACGTGCTGCGCCTGCTGAACGAACCCACCGCGGCGGCCATCGCCTACGGCCTGGACAATGAATCCGAGGGCATCTTCGCCGTCTACGACCTGGGCGGCGGCACCTTCGACATCTCCATCCTCAAGCTCACCCGCGGCGTGTTCGAGGTACTGGCCACCGGCGGCGATTCGGCCCTGGGCGGCGACGACTTCGACCATCGCCTGTTCTGCTGGATCAGCCATGAGGCCCAGCTTCAGCCGCTGTCGGACGAAGACACGCGCCTGTTGATGGTGAAGGCGCGCGAGGTCAAGGAACTGCTGTCGACCAAGGACGAGGTTCACATCGACGCCTCGCTGAAGTCCGGCGAGGAAGTGCGCCTGACGATCACGGCGGCCCAGTTCAACGAGATCACGCAGCACCTGGTGGCCAAGACCATCACGCCCATGCGCAAGGCCCTGCGCGACGCCGCCCTGACCGTGGAAGACGTCGACGGCGTGGTGCTGGTCGGCGGCGCCACCCGCATGCCGCACATCCGCCGCGCGGTGGGCGAGTTCTTCAAGACCAACCCGCTGTCCAACATCGACCCCGACAAGGTGGTGGCGCTGGGCGCGGCCGTGCAGGCCAATCTGCTGGCGGGCAACCGCGCGCCGGGCGACGACTGGCTGCTGCTGGACGTGATCCCGCTGTCGCTGGGCATCGAGACCATGGGCGGCCTGGCCGAGAAGGTCATCCCGCGCAACTCCACCATCCCCTGCGCGCGCGCCCAGGAATTCACCACCTTCAAGGACGGCCAGACCGCGATGGCGATCCACGTGGTGCAAGGCGAGCGCGAGCTGGTGGCCGACTGCCGCTCGCTGGCGCGCTTCGAGCTGCGCGGCATCCCGCCGATGGCCGCCGGCGCGGCGCGCATCCGCGTGACCTACCAGGTCGACGCCGACGGCTTGCTGGCGGTGTCGGCCCGTGAAATCAACTCGGGCGTGGAAGCCTCGATCAGCGTCAAGCCGTCCTACGGCCTGGGCGACGACGAGATCGCGCGCATGCTGCAGGAGTCCTTCAGCTCCGCCGACGAAGACATGCAGCGCCGCGCGCTGCGCGAGGAGCAGGTCGAGGCCGAGCGCATCGTGCTGGCCACCCGCTCGGCGCTGCAGGCCGACGCCGCGCTGTTGGGCGAAGAGGAACGCCGCGCCATCGAGCTGCTGGTGGCGGCGGTGGAGGAATCCGCCAAGGGTAGCGACCACCTTGCCATCAAGGCCGCGGTCGACGCGCTGGCGCACGGCACCGAAGAGTTCGCGGCGCGCCGCATGGACCGCAGCGTGCACGCCGCGCTGGCCGGCAAGAAGCTGGACGAAGTCGCGTAATCGGCGCCGCGGCGCCACCAACCGAATATCAGAATCACCGAAAGCAACCTATGCCTCAGATCGTCATCCTTCCCCATCCGGTACTGTGCCCCGACGGCGCCGTGATCGACGCGCCGGCCGGCAAGACCCTGTGCGACGCCATGCTCGACAGCGACGTCGACATCGAGCACGCCTGCGAGAAATCCTGCGCCTGTACTACCTGCCACGTGGTGATCCGCGAAGGCTTCAATACGCTCGGCGATCCCACCGACAAGGAAGAGGATCTGCTGGACATGGCCTGGGGCCTGGAAGCGACGTCGCGCCTGTCGTGCCAGGTGGTGCTGGGCGAGGATGACCTCACCGTCGAGATTCCCAAGTACACGATCAACCACGCTTCCGAAAACCACTGATCCCTTCGCCGCAAGGATCGCTGCCAGGACCGAGAGGAGCCGACCATGAAATGGACCGATACCCAGCAGATCGCCGAGGAGCTGTACGATAAATTTCCCAACATCGATCCCAAGACCATCCGCTTCACCGACCTGCATCGCTGGGTGATGGAGCTGGACGGTTTCGACGACGATCCCAACCGCTCGGGCGAGCGGATCCTGGAAGCGATCCAGGCGGCCTGGATCGTCGAGGCCGAGTAGGTCATCTTCCGTCACCCCGGCGCAAGCCGGGAGCCGGCGGCGGTTTTCACGCCCAATTGGCGTGGGCCGAACGCGGCAAACCTTCTTGTTCAGATCAACAGATCCAGCATCGCCCGCGTCCCTGGTGCGAACTGCGGGAAAATCTTTTCCAGCTCCCGATCCCGGATGCGCATGTGCCGCTCGGCCAGCGACGACAGCACCGCGCGGAAGTCGGTGGTGACGGCAAGGTCGCGGCCTTCGTTCAGGTTGGCCTGGTCCAGGCCCGGCCATTGTCCGTAGATCTTGCCGCCGCGCAGGTTGCCGCCCAGCAGCCACATGGCGTTGCCATGCCCGTGATCGGTGCCGCCGTTGCCGTTCTCGCGGAAGGTGCGACCGAATTCCGAGACCACCACGATCACCGTGTCGTTGAAGGCCGGGCCGAGCTCGCGCGCCAGCGTCGCCAAGCCGTTGGCCAGCGGCGCGAGACGGTTCGACAGCTGGCCGGCGCCGTTGCCCTGGTTGATGTGCGTGTCCCAGCCGCCCACCGCGAGGAAGGACAGGCGGATGCGCGGATCGCTGCGCATCAGCCGGCCCAGGCGCGCGGTGTCCAGCGCCAGGCCGTTGGGCAGCGGCGCGCCGTTGTTGGCCGCCTGCTGTTCCTGGCTGTTGATCTCGGCCATCAGTTCCTTGCGGGCGGCGATGCCGTCGCGATAAGCCCTGGCGATCGGGTCGTCGCCGCCGTACAGCGGCGCGAAGGCCTGCATCACGCGCGGCTGGTCGATCAGCCCGGGGCGGGCGGCGGCGCGACCGGTCTGCAGGTTGGCCACCACGTTGCCGCCGCTCAGGATGCGCGGCGTGGCGTCGCCCAGGGAGAGCGCCTGCAGGGGCGACTCCGACGGCGGCAGATATCCCATCAGGCGGTTCATCCAGCCGTCGCGCGTGTTGTGCCGGCCGGGCGTGCCGGTCTCCATGTAGTCCTGCGCCTCGAAGTGCGAGCGCGAGGCGTCGGGGGAGCCGGACGCATGCACGAAGGCAAGCTGGCCGCCCTCCCAGTAGGGCATCAGGGGATGCAGCGCCGGATGCAATCCGAAATAGCCGGTCAGGTCGATGGCGCCGTCGGGTTGCCCGGGACGCGCCACCGCGATGGTGGGCCGCGCGCGATAGTACTCGGGGTCGCCGTGCGGCACCACCACGTTCAAACCGTCCACGGCGCCGCGCAGGAACACCACCACCATGCGCGGGGCGCCGTCGCCGTCGGCGTGCGGGCGCGCCCTGGGCGAGCCGTAGGCCAGCCTGGCGGGGCCGGGCGCGGCGGTGGCGCGGCTGATGCTCTTATCGCCGGTAGGCGCCACGGCGCAGCCGGACAGGCCGATCGGCACCAGGATGGCGCCGCTGCCTGCGGCGCCGAGATAGCGGATGAAGTCGCGGCGGTTCATGTCGGTCCCTGTGGTCAGCGTTTCATGAAGTCGGGGCTGCCCAGGATCAAGCCAGCCTGGAGATTGGCCGGCGCCGCCTGTATCGTGGCGGCGGCGTTCGCGCCGATGGCCGGTCCCAGCGTGCCGAGCAGTTGCCTCGGGTCGGTCGCTCTCGCATCGGCATTGGACGGCGGCGCCTCGCCCTCGGCGCGGGCGATGGGCGACTTGCCGCTGGCCAGGCCGCCCGCGAAGTTGATCCGGCGCAGCAGGGCGTCGGGGTTCAGCCAGGCCTCTTGCGAATACTTGTAGCCCTCGGGCGTGAGCCAGCCATACAGCGGCATGCCGAACTGCGCCAGCGCGCCGTTGACCGGCCGCGGGTTCAGCACCGGCGTGGCGGTGGCGCGCAGGGACGACACCACGAACTGGTAGGGCGTCTTGAACTGGCTCTGGTAGTTGGCGCGCGCCCAGAACTGCCGGCTGTCGAACAGCGTCTGCAGCACCGCGCGGATGTCGCCGCGGGTGGCCAGGAACTTCTGCGACAGTTGTCGCACCAGCGCCGGGTCGGGCTGGTCGGCGACGAAGTATTGCGCCAGTTGGGTCGAGATGAAGCGCGCCGTCGCGGGCTGGCTGGCCAGGATGTCCAGCGCCGCCTCGCCCTCCTGGTCGCCGCGCGCGGCCAGCGCTTGGCCGAGGAAGACCTTGGGCGCGTCATCGTGCCGCCTGGCGTTGAAGGCGAAGGGCGCGGCGCCGGCCTTCATGGCGTCGACATCGATGGTCCAGCCCGACAGGATGCGCGCCAGCGCGACCACGTCGGCCTGTTGGTAGCCGCCGTCCACGCCCAGGGTGTGCAGCTCCATCAGCTCGCGCGCATAGTTCTCGTTGAGGCCCTTGAAGCGGCCGCGCGCGCCCGGCGTGCCGGCGCCGCTGGAGAGCCAGTTGTCGAGGTAGTAGAGCATGGCGGGATGATGCGCGACCGCGCCCAGCAGTTCGCGGAAGCTGCCCAGCGCATGGGGGCGGATGGCGTTCTTCTCATAGTCGCCGACCCAGTAGCGCACCCACTCCTTGCCTTCGAAGACGTTGAAGTGGTTGGCCCAGAATTCGGTCATCACTTCTTCCAGCTGGCGCGGGCTCTCGGTGGCCTGCAGCAGGCGGGCCTGGTGGAATTGCGGCGTCAGCTCGCGGCCGGCGCGCTGGCGCGCGGCCTGCTTTTCCTCCTTCGAGGCGCTGCGGTCGATCGAGGGCGGGCCGTACTCGACGAATAGCTGCGAGGGCGTCATCTGCAAGGCTGGCAGGGCCGCCAGGCGCGCCTGCAGATCCGGCGGCAGGGTGATGCGCTCGGGATGCAGCTGCTGCTCGACGTAGCGCCTGGCGCCCATCTTCTCGACCTGTTCCAGGTCGCCGGGACGAGGCCCGTAGGCCAGGCGGTCGAGCACATGCAGCGCACGCTCCCGCTCGCTCAAGGGGGCTCCGGCCGGCGTTTCCGCGGCATTCGCGGCGGCGGCGCAGGTGAGCAGCGCCAGCGCGGCAAGACGTGCGGCGAAGGGAATACGGGCAAGTCGCATCGACGCCTCGCGATCGAAATTTATCGAGCCAGTATGAATATAGCGACTCGTTTGGGCTGTAAGGAAATGTAATGCACCAACGGCAGGGTGCCGCAGGTATAACGTCGGTGGACGCGCGGCGGTTGGCAATGCGCCACAAGAAAGATCGGTTGGCCTGCGTGTCAGCGGCATGTCAGCTCGCGCCGAATGCGAACACAGGAAGGCGGCGGCCGCAAAGGCCGCCGTGCAGGGCGGCATCCCTCAGTGATGCCGGAACGTCAAGGCCTCCCGGGGCATCAATCAATAAAGGAAATCCATGAGCACATGGACATCGGTCACCAGGGTGCGTATCGCGCTGCTGGACGATCACGCGGTAGTGCGCTACGGGCTCGCCGCGCGCCTGGCGGAAGAGCCCGACTTCCAGGTCGTGGGCATGTTCTCCGCCAGCAGGGAAATGATGGCGGCGCTGCGCAGCACGCCGGCCGACGTGCTGCTCATCGATTACGCGCTGGGTTGCAACGACATCGACGGCCTGAACCTGATCCGCGCGCTCAGGGTGCGGTTTCCGGACAGCCGGATACTGGTGTCGTCGTCCCATGACAATCCGGCCACGACGGCGCTGGCGTTGAAGGCCGGCGCCGCCGGTTTCGTCGGCAAGTCGCGCGAACTGGGCGAATTGGTCCAGGTCATCCGGCAGGTGGCAAGCGGCCCTCCGCAGGCCGGGGCCGTCCTTGCACCGGACGGCTCGCCGGCGCATGGCGCGGCGTTGTCGCCACGCGAGCAGGAAGTCTTGCGCTGCTGCCTGGACGGTATGAGCGTCACGCAGATCGCCGCTAAATTCTCCCGTAGCGTGAAGACCATCAGCGGCCAGAAGCAGGCCGCGTTGCGCAAGCTGGGCGTGCGCAACGACAGCGAGCTGTTCAAGATGCGGGGCCCGCTGGCGAACCTGCAGCGCGGCCTCGCGGACGGGGCCATCAGTCATGAAAAGGAAGGGCGGCCATGAAGACGCAAGGTCCATGGATCCTGGTGGTCGACGATTCGGCCACCAGCCGGGTCATGATAGGGCGGCAGCTGGGCCGGCTCGGCTGCCGGGCAGAGTACGCCGAGGACGGCCGTTCCGCGCTGGCGGCGCTTGAGGCGCGGCAATACCAGATGGTGCTGCTGGATTGCTACCTGCCCGACGTGAACGGCTATGAGGTGGCGCGCCAGGTGCGCGCGCGGGAGGGCGACGGCGCCGACGGCTATACGCCTCTGATCGGCATCTCCGCCGAAGCGGATGCCGCCCATGTGCGCCTGTGCCTGGACAGCGGCATGGACGGCATCCTTGGCAAGCCCCTGCCGCCGGAGGAACTCAGGAAGTTGCTCTTGCTGTGGTGCGACCACGAAGCCGGCGCGCCGCTTGCCGGCGGCAACGACCGGCAATCCGAGGAGGCGACGGATCTGGACGCGCTGTTCCACGCCACATCGCTGCAGGATCTTGCCGACATGCGCAGCGCGCGTGAAGCCGCCGACCTGGCTGCGCTGAGGCGCCTGGCGCACCGCATGAAGGGCGCGGCCCTGATCCTGGGACGTGCGCAAACGGTCTTGCAACTGGAGCGCATCGAAGCGGCAGCGCGCGAGGGCGCGACCGATCTCATGGCCATCGATGCCCTGATCGCAGCGCTGGAGGCTGCGCTGCAGGCGTAAGCCCAAGCGGATGCGCATGAATGAAAAAGCCCGGCTGCCACCGGGCTTTCTTCTTACCGGCGGATGTTCTGCGGGTGAATCACGCGCCTACCCACGGCAAGCCGGTCTTGCACCAGCCCTCGATCGTCTTGCGATGCCCCTCGGCGTCCTTGTTGCCCTCGAAGCCTTCCACGATGTCGAAGCAATTGCGGTAGCCGTTTTCGGTGGCGAGCTTGGCCGCGTGCTTGGAGCGCACGCCCGAGCGGCACAGGAACAGCAGCACCTCATCGGGGCCGGCGGCTTGCTTCAGCTGTTCCAGGAACAGCGGATTGGGTTTGCCCTCCGGGTAGAGGTTCCATTGCACGAAGAGGTGCTGATCGGCGGGGATCTGCACCATGCCGACCCAGTCGCGTTCGGCCTTGGTACGCACGTCCACCAGCTTGATCGCCGGGTTGCCCTGGATCAAGGCGAAGGCTTCGCGCGGGGTGACCGCGCCGCGGTAGGGGAGTTGCCCATCCTGGGCGCGTTGGCCGGCGGTGGAGAGGATTTGTTCGGTAGTCATGGCGTGCTCGTTGTCTGGTCGATGGCCCTTGGCCGGGTAAAAACAGGATGCAGGAAAACGATAAGGGCTAAAAGATATAAATTTGAAACCAATTTCAGAAAATCAACAAATTCCTTTTTGGCGCATGCATACGCTCATTTCGAGGGCGAAGTGCACATCAATGGTGCGCAACTTGGTTCGCACATAATTGGTGCATTTAAATGGTGCATTTTTGATGTTATGCACTAAAATAATGCATATGTGACGTCGGTATGCACTCAAGGGAACGGCCGTCCGCCTTGCACTCCCTAAAATATTCCATCGCCTGCGCCCGTCAAAGGCCGGTGGCATGGAATCTGCTATCATCCGCGACTGAGTTCGGCGCAAGACCGTTGTATCAAATGCAAAGATCCAGTCGCAGAAAACGGCTCAACATCCAAATTTATACTACTTCCTCGTTTTAGGAGATTCGCATGGCAAGGACGGCCGCAGAGGTTTTGAAGATGGTGAAGGACAACGAAGTCAAGTTTGTCGACTTCCGTTTCGCTGACACCCGTGGCAAGGAACAGCACGTGACCGTGCCTGTTTCGCATTTCGACATCGACAAGTTCGAATCCGGTCACGCCTTCGACGGCTCGTCGATTGCCGGCTGGAAGGGCATCGAAGCCTCCGACATGCTGCTGATCCCGGACCCGAATACCGCCAACATCGACCCGTTCATGGAAGAAACCACGCTGTTCATGCAGTGTGACGTGATCGAGCCGTCCGACGGCAAGGGCTACGACCGCGACCCGCGTTCCATCGCCAAGCGCGCTGAAGCCTACCTGAAGTCGACCGGCCTGGGCGACACCGCCTACTTCGGCCCGGAACCTGAATTCTTCATCTTCGACGGCGTGCGCTGGGGCGCGGACATGTCCGGCTCCTTCGTCAAGATCGATTCCGAAGAAGCTTCCTGGAGCACCGGCGAGAAGATCGAAGGCGGCAACTCCGGCCATCGTCCGACCGTCAAGGGCGGCTACTTCCCGGTTCCCCCGGTCGACAGCTTCCAGGACATGCGTTCGGAAATGTCCCTGATCATCGAATCCCTGGGCATCCCCGTCGAAGTGCACCACCACGAAGTGGCCGGCGCCGGCCAGAACGAGCTGGGCACCAAGTTCTCGACCCTGGTCGAGCGCGCCGACTGGACCCAGACCATGAAGTACGTGATCTGGAACGTCGCCCACACCTACGGCAAGACCGCAACCTTCATGCCGAAGCCTTTGGTCGGCGACAACGGTTCGGGCATGCACGTGCACCAATCCGTGTGGAAGGATGGCAAGAACCTGTTCGCAGGCGACGGCTACGCCGGCCTGTCGGAATTCGCGCTGTACTACATCGGCGGCATCATCAAGCACGCCAAGGCGCTCAACGCGATCACCAACCCCGGCACCAACTCGTACAAGCGTCTGGTTCCCGGCTTTGAAGCACCGGTCAAGCTGGCCTACTCGGCACGCAACCGCTCGGCTTCGATCCGTATCCCGCACGTGGCGAACCCGAAGGGCCGCCGTATCGAAACCCGTTTCCCGGATCCCCTGGCCAACCCGTACCTGTGCTTCGCAGCGCTGCTGATGGCAGGCCTGGACGGCGTGCAGAACAAGATCCACCCGGGCGAAGCCGCCACCAAGGACCTGTACCACCTGCCGCCGGAAGAAGACAAGCTGATCCCGACCGTGTGCTCCTCGCTGGATGAAGCGCTGGACAACCTGAACAAGGATCGCGAGTTCCTGACCCGCGGCGGCGTCTTCACCGACAGCATGATCGACGCTTACATCGACCTGAAGATGCAGGAAGTCCAACGCTTCCGCATGACCACGCATCCGATCGAATTCGATATGTACTACTCGCTGTAATCGAATGAGTGTCTGAAAAAAAGGGGAAGCTTGCTTCCCCTTTTTGTTTATGCGCAGCCGCAACGCAAGCCCTTCGGTCATACCGGAGAAGAGTTTGTGGAGGTTGCGATGAGATGGCTGAACGGAACAATGGCGGCGACCCTGCTGGCCGGCGCGTTGGCGGCGCATGCGGCCGACCTGTATGTGTGCGCGGGCGGCGCCGCGCCCGAATACCGCGACCATGCTTCGGCAGCGGATTGCCGCAAGATCGCGCCGGCGCCCATCGGCATGATCGGCGCCGGCAAGGCGGCTGCAGCGGCGGCGACATCGCCGGAGAAGGGCGCGCGCGATGACGGGAAGGCCGCGTTGCGCGTTCGTTTGGCGAGCGAACGCCGAAGGCTGGACGCGCTGAAGCGCGAATACAACGGCGGCCGGCCCGAGCGGCGCGGCGACGAACGCAACTACGCCCGATACCAGGAGCGCAGCGCCGCCCTGGAGACCGCGATCGCCGCCGGCCGGGCGCAGGTGGAGGCGCTGGAACGGCAGCTGGAGCGCTGAGCTGTCAAGGCGTCAGGCCTTGCCCGAAACTTGCTAGAGAAGGGCATGACGACATGCGGCCGGCGACGCCGGCCGCGACAACGATTTTCAGGACCTGCGATATTCGGATGAAGATAAATTTCCCCTCGCTCGACGGCCTCGACCTGCTGGCCTCGGCGGTGATCATTCTCGATGCCCAGGGCGGCATCGTCTACGCCAATGCGGCCGCCGAGAACCTGCTGGAGAGCTCGTTCAAGGTGCTGTCGCAGCAGAAGCTGTCGGAGCTGTTCCTCAACGGCAAGGAGCTCTCTGCGCTGTTCTACCAGGCCATCGAGCACCAGTTCGCCGACAAGCGGCTGGACCTGGTGCTGGAGCGCGCCAACCGCGAGCCGCTGCAGGTGCACACTATCGTCACGCCGCTGGACAGTCCCGACATGCCGGTGCTGCTGGAGCTGCGCGAGAACGTCCAGCAACTCAAGCTGGACCGCGAAGAGCGCATGTTCGACCAGAGCCAGGCCAACAAGGAGCTCATCCGCAACCTGGCGCACGAGATCAAGAACCCGCTGGGCGGCATCCGCGGCGCCGCGCAACTGCTGGAGCTGGAGCTGCCCGAGCGTCACCTGAAGGAGCTGCGCGAATACACCCAGGTCATCATCAAGGAGGCCGATCGCCTGCAGACCCTGGTCGACCGCCTGCTGGCGCCGCACCGCCATCCGCACATCGTGGGCGACGTCAACATCCACGAGGTGTGCGAGCGCGTGCGCAGCCTGGTCATGGCCGAGTTCCCGCAGGGCCTGGCGATCAAGCGCGACTACGACCTCTCCATTCCGGAATTCCGCGGCGACAAGGAACAGCTGATCCAGGCCGTGCTCAACATCGTGCACAACGCCGCGCAAGCCCTGGCCGAGCGCATCCGCGCCGGCGACGGCGAGCTGATCCTGCGTACGCGCGTGTCGCGCCAGGTGACGCTGTCCAAGGTCCGATACAGGCTGGCACTAGACTTGCATATCATCGATAACGGTCCGGGCATCCCTCCGGATATCCAGGAACGGATCTTCTATCCGCTGGTATCCGGACGCGAGGGAGGCAGCGGGCTGGGGCTGACGCTGGCGCAAACCTTCGTCCACCAGCACATGGGTGTGATCGAGTGCGACAGCCGGCCGGGCTGCACCGATTTCAGAATACTTATACCGCTGCCGTGAGCCGATGGCCGCAGGCAGCGCGCCAAAAACCGGCGTGATGGGGAACAGCCCGTCATCGGGGGCGCGGCACGGCGCCGAAAGCGCCGCCGCCGCGGAAGCATCAACAGCATGACCAACGCAGGAAAAAGTTATTTATGAAGCCAATCTGGATTGTTGACGACGACGAATCGATACGCTGGGTACTCGAAAAAGCCCTGGCCCGAGAAAATCTCGCCACGCAGAGTTTTTCCAGCGCACGCGATGCCATGGCCGCCCTGCAGTCGGGCACGCCGCAAGTCCTGGTCTCCGACATCCGCATGCCGGGCGCCTCGGGCCTGGAGCTGCTGCAGACCATCAAGGCCAAGCATCCCGGCATCCCGGTCATCATCATCACCGCTTTCTCCGACCTCGACTCGGCGGTCTCGGCCTTCCAGGGCGGCGCCTTCGAATACCTGGCCAAGCCCTTCGACGTCGACAAGGCAGTCGAACTGATCCGCCGCGCGCTCGACGAGAGCCTGCGCGAAACCGACATCGAGCAGTCCGCTGCGCAGACGCCCGAGATCCTGGGCCAGGCGCCCGCCATGCAGGATGTATTCCGCGCCATCGGCCGGCTGTCGCAATCCAACGTGACCGTGCTGATCACCGGCGAATCCGGTTCCGGCAAGGAGCTGGTGGCGCGCGCGCTGCACAAGCACAGCCCGCGTGCGTCGCAGCCCTTCGTGGCGCTCAACACCGCTGCCATTCCGAAGGACCTGCTGGAATCCGAACTGTTCGGCCACGAGCGCGGCGCCTTCACCGGCGCCCAGGCGATGCGGCGCGGCCGCTTCGAACAGGCCGAGGGCGGCACGCTGTTCCTCGACGAAATCGGCGACATGCCGCTGGATCTGCAAACGCGCCTCCTGCGCGTGCTGTCGGACGGCCACTTCTATCGCGTCGGCGGCCATCAGTCGCTCAAGGCCAACGTGCGCGTGATCGCCGCGACCCACCAGAACCTTGAGCAGCGCGTGCGCGAGGGCCTGTTCCGCGAGGACTTGTACCACCGCCTGAACGTGATCCGCCTGCGCCTGCCCAGCCTGCGCGAGCGCAACGAAGACATTCCCATCCTGGCCCGCTACTTCCTGGCGCAGAGCGCGCGCCAGCTGGGCGTGGAAGCCAAGCGGCTGTCGCCGCAGGCGATGCAGTTCCTGTCGCAGCTGGAGTTCCCCGGCAACGTGCGCCAACTGGAAAACCTGTGCAACTGGATCACCGTGATGGCGCCTGGCCAGACGGTGGAAATCAAGGACCTGCCGCAAGACCTGATCGAGGAACGCGCACACGCGCCGCAGCCGGCGCAGACCGTGTCGGCTCCGGCATCGGCCGCGCCGGCGTCGGCTGTCGCGGTTCCCGTCGAGAGCGCCCACGCCGAGCTTGCCGGCGCCAGCTGGATCTCGCTGCTGGAGAGCGAGGCTGCCCAGATGCTGGCGCAGGAACAGCCGGAGGTGATGGACATCCTTGGCCGCCAGTTCGAGGCCGCCCTGATCAAGATCGCGCTCAAGCACACCCACGGCCGCAAGAACGACGCCGCGGTGCGCCTGGGCATCGGCCGCAACACCATCACCCGCAAGATCCAGGAACTGGGGATCGGCGGCGCCGAGGACGACTGAGCAAGGCAGGGAGGGCCGTCCGTGCGCCGCTGCGCGGATGGCCGATGAGGGGGAAGGCAGCGGCTTGAAAAAGAAATGGCCCGGATCGCATTGCGACCCGGGCCATTTTTATTTGCATGCGCCGCGTGCGGCGGCGCATGCGTGCGATCAGCGCAGGCGCAGCACGGTGCGCGCGGCGATGGTTGCGATCAGGCTCAGCACGGCGCCGAAGATCACGAAGTAGCTCACCGACAGCTTGTTGCCCGTGAAGTCGATCAGCCAGGTGATGATCAGGCCGGCGAAGCCGCCGAAGATGGTCACCGCGATGTTATACGCCAGCGACATGCCGGTGCCGCGCGTGGCCACCGGGAAGATGTCGGCCAGCAGCGCCGGCATCGCCGCGAAGTACATGGTCATCAGCACGCCGATCACGATCTGCAGCAGCAGCAGGTTCACGAAGCCTGGCGAGTTGGTCAGGAACACGAACATCGGATAGGTCAGCACGATGTACAGCGCGCTGCTGGCGATCATGAAGGGCGTGCGGCCGATCTTGTCGGACCAGGCGCCCACCAGCGGCGAGCCGATGAACATGATCAGGCCGGCCACCGAGGTGGCGGCGAACGAGGACCAGGCCGGCAGGCCCAGCTGCTTGACCGCGTAGGTCGGGATGTACAGCGACAGGTAGACCGAGACGGTGGCCATGATCACGCTGCCCGAGCCGATCAGCAGGCGCAGCTTCTGGCTGGCGAAGGTGTCGCGCAGCGGGGCATCGGTGCGCTCCTTGGAGTCCTTGAACTCGGGCGCTTCGTCCAGGTGGCGGCGGATGTAGATGCCGGCCGGTGCGATCAGCAGGCCGAACACGAACGGCACGCGCCAACCCCAGGAGGCCAGCTGTTCAGGCGTGAGCATGTTGTTGAGCACAGCGCCGAAGATGGCCGCCAGCAGCAGGCTGATGCCCTGGCTTGCGACCTGCCAGCTGGAGAAGAAGCCGCGACGGTGCGGCGCGTGTTCCACCAGGAAGGCGGTCGAGCTGCCGAACTCGCCGCCGGCCGAGAAGCCCTGGATCATCTTGCCCAGCGCAACGCCGGCCGGCGCCAGCAGGCCGATGGTTTCATAGTTGGGCATGAAGGCGATCATCGCGGTGCCGATGGTCATCAGCACGATGGACATCATCAGCGCCGACTTGCGGCCCACGCGGTCGGCGTAGGCGCCCAGCACGATGGCGCCCAGCGGACGCATGAAGAAGGAGACGCCGAAGGTGGCGAAGGTCAGCAGCAGCGAAACGGTTTCGTTGTTGGTCGGGAAGAACTGCTTGGCGATCACGACCGCGAAAGCGCCGTAGATGAGGATGTCGAACCATTCGAGCGCATTGCCGATGGACGAGGAAATGATGGCGCGCCGGGCCTGTGGATGCGTGTGTTCTGCCGCCGGCGAAACGGTGGTGCTGGACATGGATTCTCCCTGTTTGAATGATGCCTGTGGATGTGGAGCGGGCTCGCTGGCCTCGCCGGAAGGGATGGATCGATCCACCCGCGTTCATTGTCGATTATTGTCGATTGTCGCTTCGCGGTTCCCGCTCCGAAGTACGGCATGCGCCGATACAGCGGCCGAGCATAGGCGGCGCGCCGCGCGGCTGTCAAGACGGGGCGCCGTCCGATTATCAGGCAACGGGAAAGATCGGCATGATTTTATTCGGACTAAATAATTTGCCGCCGCATGCCGCCCATGCAGTGCGCGCCGACGGCCCCGCGCGAAAGGAATTTTTGCTGCGCCTGCGTTCGGGCTGCGTCAGCTTTCTTTGCCGCCGCCATCCTCTTTCAGCTTGCGCCACAGCGTGGTTCGGCTGATGCCGAGGTGGCGCGCGGCGGCGGCCCGGTTGCCGCGGAAACGCTGCAGCGCGACATGGATATCCTCGACCTCAGCCGCAGGATTTTCAGCGGCGGCATCTCGCGTGAGCGGCAGCGCAGGCGCGACCGCTTGCCGGTCCAGTTCCGGCGCCAGGTGGCGGATCAGCGCCGGCGTGAGCGCTTGCAGCGGCTCGGCCGCCAGCAGCAGCGCCAGGCGCTCCATCACATTGCGCAGCTCACGCACATTGCCCGGCCAGGCGTAATCCTCCAGCACGGCGGCGCAGCGCGCGATCTCGGCCCGCAGGTTGGCGTGCGGTCGCGCATCCAGCGCGGCCAGCGCGTGCTTGAGATGCCACTCGGCCAGCGGCGCAATGTCCTCGCGGCGTTCGCGCAGGGCAGGCAGCCGCAGGCGCAGCACGCCCAGGCGGTAATAGAGGTCGGCGCGGAAGCGCCCCTCGCGCACGCGCGCATCAAGGTCGCAATGGGTG
Organism: Herbaspirillum sp. WKF16; assembly: GCF_028993615.1. NCBI lineage: Bacteria > Pseudomonadati > Pseudomonadota > Betaproteobacteria > Burkholderiales > Oxalobacteraceae > Herbaspirillum > Herbaspirillum sp. WKF16. The sequence continues at coordinate 1,690,674 of NZ_CP118632.1, forward strand.
GCGCTGATGATGCGCACGTTCACGGCGATGGGCCGGGTGCCGCCCACGCGCACCACCTCGCGCTCTTCCAGCACGCGCAGCAGGCGCGTCTGCAGCGGCAGCGGCATCTCGCCGATCTCATCCAGGAACAGGGTGCCGCGATTGGCCGCCTCGAACAGCCCGGCGCGTCCGCCGCGGCGTGAACCGGTGAAGGCGCCTTCCTCGTGCCCGAACAACTCCGACTCCAGCAGCGACTCGGCCAGCGCGCCGCAATTCACCGCCACGAACGGGTGCGTCGCTTGCGCCTTGCCCTGCATCAGCGGGTGGGCGCGGTGGATGGCCTGCGCCGCCAGCTCCTTGCCGCTGCCGGTCTCGCCCTGGATCAGCACGGTGGCGGGCGAGCGCGCAAACAGCGTGATCGACTGGCGCACCGCTTCCATCGCCGGCGAGTCGCCGCGCAGGTCCTTGATGTGGTGGCGCGCGCGCAGCGTGTCGGCGGCAACCGGGTTGCGGCCGCGGCTCGATTCCAATTGGGTCAGGCGCGCCAGCTCCAGCGCGTCGTCGAAGGCCTGGCGCACCGACGCAGAGGAATAGATGAACACGCCGAAGAGGCCTGCCTCCTCGGCCAGGTCGGTGATCAGCCCGGCGCCCACCACCGCCTCGATGCCGGACGCCTTGAGGTCGTTGACGACGGCGCGCGCGTCCTCCTCGGTGGCGTAGGTGCGCTGCACGATCTCCAGTCCGAACATCTGCTGGAACTCGGCCAGCGCCGGCATCGGCTCCTGATAGGTGACCAGGCCGATGCGGGCGGTTAGCTTGCGCGCGCGCGCAAGCGCCTGCATCACGTCGAAGCCGCTGGCGCGCGCCACGATTACCGGCACCGGCAGGCGGCTCTTGAGATAGGCGCCGTTGGAGCCGGCCGAGATCACCGCGTCGCAGCGCTCGCTGGCCAGCCGTTCGCGGATGTGGCGCACCGCGTCGTCGAAGCCGAGCTGGATCGGCTCGATCTCGGCCAGCTCGTCGAACTCCAGCGTGATGTCGCGGAACAGCTCCGACAGGCGCGAGACCGATACCGTCCAGATGACGGGTTTGTCGGCGGGGCGATCGGCGGCGTCGCGGTAGGCGGGGCGTTTCATGAGGAGGTAATGTTTCAAGTAACGTTCGTTGAAACGTTAATGTAACACTTTTGAATCGCATCAATGCTCTTCGAAGAGGGCCTTGCGCGCTGTAGGCGTCGCGTTGGCCGCCTGCCATGGGTGTTGCTAAGCCCTTGATTTTTCGCCGTTTGCACCGGCGCCGGGAGGGATGGCGCCCGACGCCGTTCGCGTTGCCCCCGCCGCCATGGCACGGCCGTTGCAATACACGCTGGCAGTTCGCGCCGTGGACCTCCGCGTTCATGGCAGAAAGACAAGGATCCGGCGGCGACCGCGCCGCCAGGTTCCGCCGCAACCAGCAACCCACACAGAAGGTGTCATCATGGCTCTCCACTCCGCAGGCGCAGCGTTCCGCAAGGCCGTCCAGGAAGAATCCCCATTGCAAGTCATCGGCGCGATCAACGCCAACCACGCGCTGCTGGCCAAGCGCGCGGGCTTCCGCGCGATCTACCTGTCCGGCGGCGGCGTTGCGGCCGGCTCGCTGGGCTTGCCCGACCTGGGTATCTCCAACCTGGACGACGTGCTCACCGACGTGCGCCGCATCACCGACGTGTGCGACCTGCCGCTGCTGGTGGACGTGGATACCGGCTTCGGCGCCTCGGCCTTCAACGTGGCGCGCACCGTGAAGTCGATGATCAAGTTCGGCGCCGCCGCCGTGCACATCGAGGACCAGGTCGGCGCCAAGCGCTGCGGCCATCGTCCGGGCAAGGAGATCGTCACCAAGCAGGAAATGGTGGACCGCATCAAGGCCGCCGTGGATGCCCGCACCGATGAGAACTTCGTGATCATGGCGCGCACCGACGCGCTGGCCGTCGAGGGCCTGGAGGCCGCCATCGAGCGCGCCGTCGCCTGCGTCGAGGCCGGCGCCGACATGATCTTCCCCGAAGCCATCACCGACCTGGCGATGTACAAGAAATTCGCCAACGCGGTGAAGGTGCCGATCCTGGCCAACATCACCGAGTTCGGCTCGACCCCGCTGTTCACCGTCGACGAGCTCAAGACCGCGGACGTGGGCATCGTGCTGTATCCGCTGTCGGCCTTCCGCGCCATGAACAAGGCGGCCGAGAACGTCTACACCGCGATCCGACGCGACGGCACGCAGAAGGACGTGGTCGACACCATGCAGACCCGCATGGAGCTCTACGACCGCATCGACTACCACAGCTACGAACAGAAGCTCGACGCGCTGTTCGCCCAGCAGAAGAACAAGTAAGCGCAGGCCGGCCAGACAATCCTGCGGCAGTGCCGATACCAAGATCAAGACCACCGATATCACTGAGGAGAACACGATGAGCGAGCAACAGGCAGCCCCCGGCTTCAAGCCCAAGAAATCCGTTGCGCTGTCCGGCGTGACCGCCGGCAACACCGCGCTGTGCACCGTCGGCAAGACCGGCAACGACCTGCACTATCGCGGCTACGACATCCTGGACGTGGCCGACAGCTGCGAATTCGAGGAAATCGCCCACCTGCTGGTGCACGGCAAGCTGCCCACCGCCGCCGAACTGAAGGCCTACAAGGCCAAGCTCAAGGCGCTGCGCGGCCTGCCGGCCAACGTCAAGGCGGCGCTGGAGTGGCTGCCGGCGGCCTCGCATCCGATGGACGTGATGCGCACCGGCGTCTCGGCGCTGGGCTGCGTTCTGCCTGAGAAGGACGACCACAACACGCCAGGCGCGCGCGACATCGCCGATCGCCTGATGGCCTCGCTGGGCTCCATGCTGCTGTACTGGTACCACTACAGCCACAACGGCAACCGCATCGAAGTCGAGACCGACGACGACTCGATCGGCGGCCACTTCCTGCACCTGCTGCACGGCGAGAAGCCGTCCGAGTCGTGGGAGAAGGCGATGCATACCTCGCTGATCCTGTACGCCGAGCATGAGTTCAACGCCTCCACCTTCACCGGCCGCGTGATCGCCGGCACCGGTTCCGACATGCACTCGGCCATCACCGGCGCCATCGGCGCGCTGCGCGGCCCCAAGCACGGCGGCGCCAACGAGGTGGCGTTCGAGATCCAGAAGCGCTACGACAATCCGGATGAGGCCGAAGCCGACATCCGCCGCCGCGTCGAGAACAAGGAAGTGGTGATCGGCTTCGGCCACCCGGTGTACACCATCTCGGACCCGCGCAACAAGGTGATCAAGGAAGTGGCGCGCAAGCTCTCCAAGGAAGCCGGCTCGACCAAGATGTTCGACATTGCCGAACGCCTGGAAACGGTCATGTGGGACATCAAGAAGATGTTCCCCAACCTGGACTGGTTCTCGGCCGTGTCGTACCACATGATGGGCGTGCCGACCGCGATGTTTACGCCGCTGTTCGTCATCGCCCGCACCTCGGGTTGGGCTGCGCACATCATCGAGCAGCGCATCGACAACAAGATCATCCGCCCGTCGGCCAATTACGTCGGCCCGGAAGACCTGAAGTTCGTGCCGATCGCCAAGCGCAAGTAAGTTGCGGTGGGGCAGGGGGAGGCGAGATTTGTAACAAGATCGCCGGGGAGTCGAGACAATTGCAATAAATTGCTAAGATGCGGTCGGATCAGTTTCAGCTCCTCCGGGATCCGGCCGCCGCAGCGCAGTCGCCGGATCCGGTCCGATTACTACCTGGATACCCCGATGACCGCATTGACCGCATTGAACGCTTCTCGCCTCGATTCCCTCTCCAAACTCTGCCTGGTCGCCGGCGCCGCCGCGCTGCTGGCCTCCTGCGCGTCGCAACAGGAACCGGTGCCGGTGACCGACACCAAGCCGGTGCTGCCGCAGATCTTCAAGTCGCCGGCCGCGACCCAGCCGACCTGGGCCACCCAGCTGGTGACCGGCAACTTCAGCTGCGAGCTGGGCAACAAGGTGGAGCTGCGCATGGATGGACGCGTCACCGACGGCGTGACGCTGGAGTGGAAGGGACGTTCGTACACGATGAACCCGGTCAGCACCTCGACCGGCGCGGTGCGCCTGGAGAACAAGGGCGAAGGGCTGGTCTGGATCCAGATCCCGTCGAAGTCGATGCTGCTCAATTCCAAGATCGGCCAGCAACTCGCCAACGACTGCAAGGTCAGGTAAGCCGGACCGTGCCCGCGATGCCCATCGCGGCATCGCTTCCTCCCGGGCGGTGCTCGTCGCCCGTTCTCCTTGGCGCCACCGGCGCCTACGGTTCGCATCGCAGCGCCGCGCATTCAGCGGCAAGTAAGCTTGGAATGCCACATTAAGGCATCGCCGCGGCATTGCGCGCGCAGACGCGCAGGCCCGGATGATCGAACAAGAACGCGGGCAAGCAACCGCGGCGGATTCCAATTCGAAAGACATGAGGAGACATCATGCAATACGAGGAATTTCATCGGCAGTCCATCGAGGAGCCTGAGCGCTTCTGGGCCAGGGAGGCAGAGCGCATCCACTGGGAGCAGCCGTTCTCGCGCACCTTGGACTACTCGCGCGCGCCGTTCGCGCGCTGGTTCATCGGCGGGCGCACCAATCTCTGCTACAACGCGGTCGACCGCCACCTGCCGCAACGCGCGCAGCAGGCCGCGCTGATCGCCATCTCCACAGAGACCGGCAGCGAGCGCACCTACACCTATGCCGAGCTGCACCGGGAGGTGGTGGCGATGGCCGCCGTCATGCAATCGCTGGGCGTGGCGCGCGGCGACCGCGTGCTGATCTACATGCCGATGGTGGCCGAGGCGGTGTTCGCGATGCTGGCCTGCGCGCGCATCGGCGCCGTGCATTCGGTGGTGTTCGGCGGCTTCGCCTCCAACAGCCTGGCCTCGCGCATCGACGACGCGCAGCCGCGCCTGATCGTCTCGGCCGACGCCGGTTCGCGCGGCGGCAAGGTGATTCCCTACAAGGGCCTGCTCGACGAGGCGATCCGCCTGGCGCAGCACAAGCCGGCGCGCGTGCTGCTGGTCGACCGCGGCCTGGCCGAGATGCCGCGCACCCTGGAGCGCGACGCCGACTACGCGCCGCTGCGCGAGCAGCATCTCGACGCGCAGGCGCCGGTGGCCTGGCTGGAGTCCAACGAGAGCAGCTACATCCTCTACACCTCCGGCACCACCGGCCGTCCCAAGGGCGTGCAGCGCGACGTCGGCGGCTACGCGGTGGCGCTGGCCTCGTCGATGCAGCACATCTTCTGCGGCCAGCCGGGCGAGACCTATTTCTGCACCTCCGACATCGGCTGGGTGGTGGGCCACTCCTACATCGTCTACGGCCCGCTGATCCACGGCATGGCCACGGTGCTGTACGAAGGCCTGCCGATCCGGCCCGACGCCGGCGTGTGGTGGAGCATCGTCGAGAAGTACAAGGTGACCCGCATGTTCTCCGCGCCCACGGCCATCCGCGTGCTCAAGAAGCAGCCGCCCGAGTTCATGCGGAAGTACGACACCTCCTCGCTCAAGGCCCTGTACCTGGCCGGCGAGCCGCTCGACGAGACCACTTCCAGCTGGATCTCGGAGGCGCTCAAGGTGCCGGTGATCGACAACTACTGGCAGACCGAATCGGGCTGGCCCATCATCTCCATTGCCAAGGGCGTGGACGACAAGCCCACGCGCCTGGGCAGCCCCGGCGTGCCCATGGCCGGCTACCGCATGGCGATCCTGAACGAGGCCACCGGCGAGGAGTGCGGCCCCGGCGAGAAGGGCGTGGTGGCCATCGAAGGCCCGCTGCCGCCGGGCTGCATGCAGACCGTGTACGGCGACGACGAGCGCTTCGTCAACACCTACTGGCGCAGCCTGCCGCGCGAGGTGTACTCCACCTTCGACTGGGGCATCAGGGACCGCGACGGCTACTACTTCATCCTCGGTCGCACCGACGACGTCATCAACGTCGCCGGCCATCGGCTGGGCACGCGCGAGATCGAGGAGAGCATCTCCAGCCATCCCAACGTCTCGGAGGTGGCGGTGGTGGGCGTGGAAGACAAGCTCAAGGGCCAGGTGGCCTATGCCTTCGCCATCCTGAAGAACGCCGATGCGGTCGTCACGCCGGAGCAACGGCAGGCGCTGGAGGGCGAGATCATGGGCGTGGTCGACAAGCAGATCGGCGCCGTCGGCCGGCCCTCGCGCGTGTTCTTCGTCGGCCTGCTGCCCAAGACGCGTTCCGGCAAGCTGCTGCGGCGGGCGATCCAGGCGATCTGCGAAGGGCGCGATGCGGGCGACCTGCCGACCATCGAGGATCCGGCCGCGCTGGAGCAGATCAAGGCGGCGCTGAAGGCCTGACGCCGGCCGCCGCGGGCGGGCGAATTTGGTTACACTGGAGGCCTCCCTCCAGTGAACCGGACCAGCACACATGCCTGACCCCATCCGCGCGGCCACCGTCGCCGACGCCGCCGCCATTTGCGGCATCTACAACCATTATGTGGAAAACACCGCCATCAGCTTCGAGACCGAGGCGGTCGGCGTGGAAGCCATGCAGGCGCGCATCGCCGAGGTGCAGTCGCAGTTTCCCTGGCTGGTCTACGAGGAGGAGGGCGTGGTGCTGGGCTATGCCTACGCCAGCAAGTGGAAGCCGCGCGCGGCCTATCGTCACTCGGTCGAAAGCTCGGTCTACCTGCACGGCGACGCCAGCGGGCGCGGCATCGGCAAGCAACTGTATGCACGCCTGTTCATGCAGCTCAAGGAACTGGGCGTGCACCTGGTGATCGGCGGCGTGGCCCTGCCCAATGCGGCCAGCGTGGCGCTGCATGAGCGCATGGGGTTCAAAAAGGTGGGGGAGTTCAGCGAGGTCGGCCGCAAGTTCGGCCGTTGGGTGGATGTGGGATATTGGCAGCTCAATCTGAAAGAGGCCCAGCCATGAGATCGACCCGCGCCGCCAGCGCCGTCGAGCGCCTGAACAACCGCGCCGAGACCAAGCAGTATTCGATGCTGCGCACCTCCGACGAACGCTTCATCCTGACCCAGCGCCTGGCCGGCACGCCCATGGAAAGACTGTGCGAGGCGCTGGAGCTGGACGAGTTCGTCGCCTTCGTCAACGCCTATGGGCCGCAGAAGGCCAAGCGCGTCTCCAAGCTCGACGTGCAGTTCGAAAAAAACATGCGCAACAAAAAGGACGCCGCGGACGGTGGAGAGGGCTGATTTCGCCCGCAGGCGGGATCAGTCGGCCAGCGTCGCCACCACCGGCGCATGGTCGGAAGGCTGCTCCCACTTGCGCGGAACCTTGTCCACCACGCACGCCGTGCAACGCGGCGTGAGCTCTTCCGAGAGCAGGATGTGGTCGATGCGCAGGCCGCGATTGAGGCGAAAGCCCATCTGGCGATAGTCCCACCAGCTGTAGATCTTCTCGGGCTGCTCGAACAGCCGGAACGAATCGGTGAAGCCCATCGCCTGCAGCTTGCGGAAGGCCTCGCGCTCCGGCTCCGACACCAGCACCTGTCCCTCCCACGCCGCCGGATCGTGCACGTCGCGGTCTTCCGGCGCGATGTTGTAGTCGCCCAGCAGCGCGATGCGCGGATGCTTCGCTTTCTCCTGCAGCAGCCACTCATGCAGCCCGGCCAGCCAGGACAGCTTGTAGGGATACTTTTCCGAATCCAGCGCCTGGCCGTTGGGAATATAAGCGCACACATAGCGCACGCCCTCGATGGTGGCGGCAATGATGCGCTGCTGCTCGTCGGGGAACAGCGGATTGTTCTTCACCACATCGTTCATCGGATGGCGCGACAGGATGGCCACGCCGTTGTAGGTCTTTTGCCCGCTGAACTCCACCAGATAGCCGGCCGCCGCGATCTCCGCCGCCGGGAACTTGTCGTCGGTCAGCTTGGTTTCCTGCAGGCACAGCACGTCGACCGGATTTTCTTCCAGCCATTTCAGCACTTGCGGCAGGCGAACCTTGAGGGAGTTGACGTTCCAGGTGGCGATTTTCATGGGCGCGGGATAGTGATGAATCGATCGATGAGCCGCCCCTTGCGGGCGACGGGCGCCATCTTACCGCATTCGCGGCCACCACGCGGAGATGAATCTTCGGCCGTCTTGCAGGCCTGATGTGTTGAGTATTTACGCTTCGGCGTCTTCCGGGAAATGCCTGCAAGCAGGCATTCCCCCGACATCGGCGGATCAGGCCGGCATCAGTTGGTTTTGCTGCGAGCCGGACTCCGACTTGCCGCCGTTGCGGCGACGGCGATAAGCCGCGAAGCCGATCAGGCCCAGGCCGCCCAGCATCATCGCGGTGGTCGAGGCTTCCGGCACCGGTGCGATGCTGATGTTGCCGGCGAAGCTGCCGCCGCCCGAACCCAGGATGGTGCCACCCACGCTCAGCGTGTACAGACCGGTGCTCAAGCCGTTGGTGCGCAGGCTGAAGGTCTGGGTATCGCCATCCAGCAGCGACACGCCGGTGTAGGTCTGGCCGTTGCCGGTCAGCGTGAAGCTGTTGATACCCAGGCGCGACAAGCCATCCAGGGCGATCGACACCACTGCGGACGACACCGATGAACCGAGGCTGTCGACGTTGAAGGTGAAGTTCTCCAGGAAGCTCAGGCCGGTGGTGCCGTCGCCGTAGCGGGCGTTGAAGGTCGACGTCGAGTCGGTCCACACCAACGAACGTGTCCGTTCAAGATCCGCCGCGCTGGCCGTGGAGCCAACTGCAACGAGTGCGGACGCCAGCAGCAAAGTGCTGATCAGTTTTTTCATTACACACCTCTTTCTTGATTCGATTAATTGAGAATGCACAACAGGGGGGAAACGTTCCGGCTGATTGAGTTGTTGTGGCTGGAACGATATGTCTCAGGTTGGATTTTTTGTTCGATGAGACGGATTTGAGAGTAGTCGTTGATTTTAAAAATCTCAACTGATTTTTACGCATTTGCTTTACTTTTTGTTGCGCTGTAGGACTCTTGGAAGCCTTATGGGTAAAGGACTTCCGAGGGGTGTCCTTGATTTTTTCTGCATCGCAATGTTCTGGAATATTTGATCTCGGAAATGATGACGGACGTCATCGTTTTTATCCGCACCGACGCTCGCAGCGAGTGCGTCGCGGTGCACGGAGGGAACAGCCAACCGCGGTGGCCGGCCGTTCCATGTGAAGCGCGAGGTTTCAGTCTTCCGGAGGAGACGCTTGAGCAGGGGGAGGGCGGGACGGCCTCAGGCCGGCTGGAAACCGCCGGCGCCGGCGCCGGGATCGCGGCGCCTGCTGCGCATCGCGGCCAGGCCGACCAGCGCCAGGCCGCCCAGCATCATCGCAGCCGTGGAAATTTCAGGCACTGCCGCCACGCTGATATTGCCGCCGAAGCTGCCGCCTGATGCGCCGGTGACCGAACCCGTGACCCTCAGCGTGTAGTCGCCCGCGGCAATGTTGGAGGCCCGCAGCGTGAAGTACTGCGTGCCGCCCACCACCGACTTGGCGCCGGTCCAGGTCTTGCCGTTGCCGTTGAGGGAGAAGCCGGTGATGTCCAGTGAGGAGGCGCTGCCCAGCGCAATGGAGATCACCGCCGAGGTCGCGGTGGCCGCGCCGCTGTTGCTGAAGGTGTAGTCCTGCTGGAAGGTCTGGCCGGATTGCGAGGTATCGAAGGCGGCACCGAAGGTGGAGGTCTTGCCGTCGAATTCCAGCGGTGTGGTGCTGTTGATTTGCGCGGCCTGCGCCGCGCTCCCCGCTGCCGCGAATGATGCTGCGAGCAGCAGGTTGCTTAGGAGCTTTTGCATGACTTGCCTCTTTCTTTGAATGACGTGAATCTCAAGGGAGGGAGGAAAGCCGGCGATTGATTTGTTGTACCGGATCGTGGCGCTGGCCGGTTTTTGTTTGTCCTGTTCCGACTTTGTTTTGGGATGCGACACGGAAAATGCTAGCGGCTGCGCGCGCAAAGCTCAATGAAAACACTACATGAGCTGGCGCATTTTCGTTGCGCTGTCGGTGTCGGTGAAGGCGCGCCATCAAGCGCGGCTGACATGCGCGCCGATAGCGACGAGCATCAGCTCGGCGCTGTCGGGCGGTGATGATGCAGGCGGATTACTTGAAGTGATAGCTCAGCGCCACCAGCGCCATGTCCTCGACCTTGCGGCGAATGATGGGGCTGTCCGACAGCGCGCTGCCGAGCCACTTGCGGCGCCAAGTCAGGTTCACGCGCCAGTCGCCGAAGGCCGGCATGTCGGCCGACAATCCCAGCAGCGGGCTGGTCGACGAACCCGGGCTGTATTGGCGCAGGCCGCTGGCGGCGGACTCGGTGGAGTCGACGCCGAAGAAGTAGTTGTTGTAGTTGGCGCTACGATGTTCCACGCCGATCTGCGGGTAGATGCTGACGCGCCCTACGTCCACCTGCGCGGCGTAGATCGCTTCGGCCAGGATGCCATGCGACTTGTTGAAATCGTAGAAGGCGTTCAGGAAGAAGGCGCCGTAGGGCGTCTCCTGGTAGGTGCCCAGACCCAGCGGGATCGGGTTGGAGCGGCGGTGCAGGCCGCGGTCGGCGTCGAAGCCTTCGAAGTTGATGCGGCCCGCCAGCTCCAGGTAACCGTAGCCCAGTTTCGCGGTCTTGACGCCGAAGGTGTCCAGGCGCGCGAAGAAGCGGCCGTAGTCGAAGTAGGCGTAGGGCAGCGCCGTGTTGTGGCTGTGCTTGGCCAGGCCGTTGCGTTCGAGGTGGAACACGCCGGCGCCGAGGTCGCCCACGATGCGGTCGGGCAAATCGCCGGCGGCGTCGGGCGCGGTTTGCTGGGCCATGGCGGGGGCGGCGCACAGCAGGGCCAGGGTGAAGGCGATGGATGTTTTCATTTTGCTTGTGTTGGCGGTTGAGCGGGGCTGCGGATGAGGCTGCAGCGTGCATTGTAGCCGTAGCGGGGCCGGTTGCCGACATACTTGTAAAGGGGGCGGCTACGCTTGTAAAGGGAAGCCCCGCCGGCGCGGGGCAAAAGAAAAACGGCCTGCCGCGAGGCAGGCCGTTCGTCTTTGACGCTGGTTCGTTAGGCTCAGGCCGCGTTCAGCGCCGGGTAGTCGGTATAGCCGGCCGCGCCGCCGCCATACAGGGTATCCGGATTGAAGGCGGCCAGTTCGGCGCCGTTCTGCAGGCGATCGATCAGGTCGGGGTTGGCGATCCATGGGCGGCCGAAGGCCACGATGTCGGCCCGGTTGCCTTCGCGCGCCTTGGCGGCCATCGGCAGGTCATAGCCGTTGTTGGCGATGTAGATGCCCTTGAACAGGTCGCGCAGCACCTGCAGGGCGAAGCCGCCGGCCACCTCGCGCGGGCCGCCGGTGGCGCCTTCCACCACGTGCAGGTAGACCGGTTTGTAGCGGTTCAGCTGCTCAGCCACATAACTGAACAGCGCCTTGGGGTTGCTGTCGGCGATGTCGTTGAACGGGCTCAGCGGCGACAGGCGCACGCCCACGCGCTCGCTCGGGATGACCGAGGTCACCGCTTCCACCACTTCCAGCAGCAGGCGCGCGCGGTTCTCGATGCTGCCGCCGTAGGCGTCGGTGCGGGTGTTGGTCTTGTCGCGCAGGAACTGGTCCAGCAGGTAGCCGTTGGCGGCGTGGATCTCGACGCCGTCGAAGCCGGCCTGGATGGCCAGCTTGGCCGCGGTCTTGTATTGCTCGATCAGGCCGGGCAATTCCGACAGCTCCAGCGCGCGCGGCGCGACGAAGGGCTTGAAGCCGGTTTCGGTGAAGGCGTTGCCTTCAGGCGTCAGCGCCGACGGCGCCACCGGCAGCGCATTGCCCGGTTGCAGGTCGGGATGCGAGATGCGGCCCACGTGCCACAGCTGCAGGAAGATGTGACCGCCCTTGGCATGCACGGCGTCGGTCACCTTCTTCCAACCGGCGACCTGGGCTTCGTTGTAGATGCCGGGCGTCCAGGCGTAACCCTTGCCTTGCGGCGAGATCTGGGTGGCTTCGGCGATGATGAGGCCGGCGCCGGCGCGCTGGGCGTAGTACTCGGCGGCGAGCTCGCTGGGCACGTCGCCGGCTTGTGCGCGGCTGCGCGTGAGCGGCGCCATGGCGACACGGTTTTGCAGCTGGATGGCGCCCAGTTGCACAGGCTTGAACAGATCGCTGGTATGGCTGGCGATGGTCATGTAAATCCTTTCTTTCGCGTTGACTGGGAGATGAATGCAGGCTGGTCTGCGCAGGCAATCCCGTGGCGCCGCGCCGGCCCGTCGTTATGCGGTGCGGGCAGCCGGCCGCCTTGCGGCGAACGGCATTCCGTAAAACCCGACCAGTTTAGTAGAGAATTATTTTTGCTGCAGGAGGCCGGCCGTTTTCGGGGCGGAAGGCAATCAGGGCGCGGCCGGCGCCGCCTGTTCCAGCCACGGGCCCAGGCGCATCATGGCGTCGCCGCGCGCGCTGCGGTTGGCGTCGATCGCCTGGCGCTTGCTGCCGGGATCGTCGAAATCGTGAGTGGCGCCCGCATAGGTCGTCACCACCGGCGCCGGCGCGCCGGCCACAAGCTCGACCCGCTGCATCAGCCGTTCGCAGGCGGTCGCCGAGACTTCCTCGTCGGCGCTGCCCAGCAGCACCTGCAGCGGGCGGTCGATGCGCGGCGAGGGCGAGAGCAGGGCCCGCGGGCCGCAGCCGGGATAGAAGACCAACGCGGCGGCGAAGGCGGGCGCCTGGGCGGAGGCGCGTCGCGCCTGCCGGATCATCACGTTGAGTGCGGTGCTGGCGCCGTTGGACCAGCCCTGCAGCGAGATGCGCGCCGGCTCGACGTCGGGGCGCGCGGCCAGCCACGCCAGCGCGCCCTCGGCGTCCAGCGGGCGCACGTCCAGTTCGTTGACGGCCGCGCGCTCCGGCGCACCGTGCGTATGGCGGCCGAAGCCGTGCGCCGCGCCGCGCGGGCCGTAGCTGTCGACGTGCAGCGCCAGGTAGCCGCGTTCGGCCCAATAGCGCGCCCAGGCGCGGTGGCGAAGGGTGAGCGCTGCGGCGTCGCAGGGCGAGACGAAGCCGGGGCCGACCTGGGTGCAGCCGGCGTTGACGCCGATGGAATAGGGGCCGCCGCGTCCATGCAGCATCACGATAGCCGGATGCGGGCCCGCACCGGACGGCGCGAAGAGATAGCCGGTCAGTTGGGTGTGGCCGTCGGCGGAGGGGAAGTGCACGGTCTGCGGCGGCGCATCGGCGGCTTGCGCGGCCGCTTGCATCGCCAATATCCAGGCGAAAAAAAACCACCGCTTGCGCGATGGTTTCGATGCAGCAGGCGTTGCATGGCAGATGGAGCGCGTCGCCCTGTGCCAGGAGCGGAAAATTCCGGAGGTGAAATTTCCCGGCACGGCGACGGCTCCGCCGATCTTTAGGCGCGCGCCGACTTGCCGCGCGCCTGGTTCAGCAGCCACGCCGTCAGCAGCGGCACCGGACGCCCGCTGGCGCCCTTGGCGGCGCCGCTCTTCCAGGCGGTGCCGGCGATGTCCAGGTGGGCCCAGGTGTACTTGCGGGTGAAGCGCTCCAGGAAGCAGGCGGCGGTGACGCTGCCGGCCGGCTGGCCGCCGATGTTGGCGATATCGGCGAAGTTGGACTTGAGCTGCTCCTGGTAGACGTCCTGCACCGGCATGCGCCATGCGGTGTCGCCGGTTTCGCGGCCGGCCGCCAGCAGCGAGTCGGCCAACTGGTCGTGGGCATCGTCTTCGCGGGTGAACAGGCCCGAATTGTGGTGGCCCAGCGCGACGATGCAGGCGCCCGTCAGCGTGGCGATGTCGACCACGGCGGCCGGCTTGAAGCGCTCGACGTAGGTCAGCGCGTCGCACAGGATCAGGCGGCCTTCGGCGTCGGTGTTGAGCACCTCGATGGTCTGGCCCGACATCGAGGTGACGATGTCGCCCGGCTTGGTGGCGCGGCCCGAGGGCATGTTCTCGCAGGTCGGGATGACGCCGATCACGTTGAGCTTCAGATCGAGTTCGGCGATGGCGCGGAAGGTGCCCAGCACCGAGGCGGCGCCGCACATGTCGTACTTCATCTCGTCCATGTTCAGGCCCGGCTTGAGCGAAATGCCGCCGGTGTCGAAGGTGATGCCCTTGCCGACCAGCACCACCGGCGCGTCCTTGGACTTGCCGCCCATGTGCTTCAGGACGATGAACTTGGGCGGCTCGTCGCTGCCGTTGGTGACCGACAGGAAGCTGCCCATCTTCAGCGCCTGCAGCTGCTTGCGGTCCAGCACTTCCACGCCCAGCTTGAAGTCCTTGGCCAGCTTCTTGGCGGTGTTGGCCAGGTAGGTCGGGGTGCAGACGTTGCCGGGCAGGTTGCCCAGGTCCTTGGTCAGGGCCATGCCGTTGGCCAGCGCCACGGCTTCGGCCAGGGCCGCCTTGGCGGCCGGCGCGTCGGCCGCCGATGTCAGGAAGGAAATCTTCTTCACGCCCGTGGGGACGGGATCCTTCTTGCTCTTGAGCACGTCGGTGCGGTAGATGGAGTCGCGGCCGGCCAGCACCACGTTGCGGATGGCCCAGGCCAGGTTGCGGCCCTTCACGCCGTCGAAGGGCAGCGCCAGCGCGGCATCGTCGCAGCCCAGCGAACCCAGGGTGCGCACCAGCGCCTGCGCGGCGGCGGCGAAGCTCTTGTCGCTGATCTCGCCTTCGGCGCCCAGGCCGAGCAGCACGATGCGTTCGGCGGCGATGCCGGTGACGCCGCGCAGCAGCAGGGTCGAGCCCGGCTTGCCGGAAATGTCGCCCGATTTGAGCGCGGCGCTGATGGCGCCCAGCTTGTCGAGCGCGCCGGCGGCCTTGGAGAGCTTGCGGTTTTCATGGATGCCGACGACCAGCGCACCAGTCTTGACGGCGGTTACGGCGGTTTTTGCGTCCAATGTTTTTGTGCTAAAGTCCATCGTTCGTCCTTTGTTTGGTTTACCCGGCGATTATAGAACTCATTTCGACGCCACGCGCGCATGAGTTCCACAGGGTGGCAGGCAAGGGCAGGGCATGTTGGCTACCGATGCCCCATCTCTAGACTAATTCCAGCCTCCGCATGATTTTCCAGCGCGCACTCCGACGCGAATTGACGAGCACCGCCGGCGCCGTCTTCACCACGCTCTTCACCATCACGCTGACCGTGATGCTGATCAAGATCCTCGGCCAGGCCGCCGGCGGCCAGGTCGCGTCGCAGGACGTGATCGCGCTGATCGGCTTCCAGTCGCTCAACTACATGCCGGTGATCCTGATCCTCACCGGCTTCATCTCGGTGCTGCTGGTGATGACGCGCAGCTACCAGGAGTCCGAGATCGTGGTCTGGTTCGCCTCGGGCCTGTCGCTCACGCGCTGGATCCGGCCGGTGCTGATGTTCGGCTGGCCGCTGGTGACGCTGGTGGCGGCCTTGTCCTTCGCGGTCACGCCCTGGGCCAACCTGCAGAGCGCCCAGTACCGCGAACGCTTCGAGAAGCGCGAGGACATCGCGCGCGTTTCGCCCGGCAAGTTCCAGGAGTCGGCCAGCGCCAACCGCATCTTCTTCGTCGAGGGCATTTCCGGCGACGCCTCCAAGGTCCGCAATGTCTTCGTGTCGACCATCAACGCCGACGGCAAGAACAGCGTGGTGGTGGCCAAGGAAGGCGAGACCGTGGTCGATGCCGACGGCGAGAAGTTCGTGGTGATGAGCAAGGGCCGCCGCTATGACGGCGCGCCCAGCCTTCCGGATTTCCAGATGGTCGATTTCGAGCGCTACGGCCTGCTGATCGGCAGCCAGTCGCAGACCGCCGCCGGCGACCGCTCGGCGCGCGCGCTGCAGATGCCCGAGCTGATCGCCAAGAACGACGGCTTCGCGCGCGGCGAGCTGCTGTGGCGCCTGGCGCTGCCGCTGATGAGCCTGGCGCTGATGCTGCTGGCCATCCCGCTGTCCTTCGTCAACCCGCGCGCCGGCCGCTCGCTGGGCCTCCTGGTGGCGCTGCTGCTGTTCGTGGTCTACAGCAACACGGTATCCGTGTTCCAGGCCTCGGTGGCGCAGGGACGTTCCAGCTTCATGATGGCGTGGTGGCCGGTGCACCTGGTCGTGGCGCTGCTGGTGGTGGGCATGTTCGCGCTGCGCCTCAATATCAACAGCCGCTATCATCCGTCCCGCCTGTGGTCGGCCGTGCGCCGCTCCCTGACGTTCAAGCGCGAGGCCTGAGATGAGAGTCATACAACGCTATTTCACTTCCGAGATCACGCGCTCGGTATTGTTCGCGCTGGCGGCCTTCCTGGCGCTGTTCGCCTTCTTCGAGATGATGGGGCAGCTGGACCAGGTCGGGCGCAACGGCTACAAGCTGCAGCAGGCGGTGCTCTACGTGGTGATGGGTTTGCCCGGCAACGTCTATGAGCTGATGCCCACGGCGGTGCTGATCGGCACCATCTACACGCTCTCGCAGCTGGCCGCGCGTTCCGAGTTCACCATCATGCGCGTGTCCAGCATGTCCACCGGCATGGCGGCCAAGGTGCTGCTGCGCATCGGGCTGGGCTTCGCCGTGCTGACCATCCTGTTCGGCGAGCTGATCGCGCCCAAGGCCACCGAATGGGCCGAGAAGCTCAAGCTGCAGGCGCAGGGCGCGTCGCTGTCCTCGCAGTTCCGCTCCGGCATGTGGGCCAAGGACGTGATCAAGGACAACGGCCTGGAAGGCAATGTCACCGGCAGCCGCTTCATCAACATCCATGCGGTGCAGCCGGACGGCCGCATCGAAGGCGTCAAGCTCTACGAGCTGGACACCGAGTTCCACATGGCGCGCATGGTCACCGCCAAGTCCGGCGCCTACGACGGCAATCACGTCTGGACCCTGACCGATGTGACGCAGTCCGATTTCGCCGACGGCAACAAGGAACGCAAGATCACCGAGCCGGTCAAGACCGTGACCACACCCAGCATGAAGCTGGTGTCGGAGGTCACGCCGGAAATCCTGTCGGTGCTGTTCGCCGATCCGGACCGCATGTCGGCCTACGACCTGCGCGCCTACACCAAGCACCTGGAAGCCAATAACCAGCGCACCGACCGCTACGAGATCGCGTTCTGGAAGAAGATCGTCTATCCGCTGTCGATCTTCGTGATGATGGCGCTGGCGCTGCCGTTCGCCTACCTGCACTTCCGCGCCGGCGGCGTGAGCCTGAAGATCTTCACCGGCATCATGATCGGCGTGTGCTTCCAGCTCATCAACAGCCTGTTCTCGCACCTGGGCCTGCTCAACACCTGGCCGGCCTTCGTCACGGCGGCGCTGCCCAGCCTGCTGTTCATGGCGCTGGCGGCGGGCGCGCTGTGGTGGGTCGAGCGTAACTGAGCCGGGCCGCGCCATGTCTTCCCCATCCGCACATAGCCTGATCCTGTTCGCCCACGGCGCCCGCGATCCGGCCTGGGCCGCGCCCTTCGAGCGCCTGCGCGCGCTGGCGCAAGCCGCCATGCCGCAGGCCGGCGTGCAACTGGCCTTCCTCGAACTGATGCAGCCCGACCTGCCCACCGCGGCCGCGCTGGAGATCGCCCGCGGCGCCGAGCGCATCACGGTGGTGCCGGTTTTCCTCGGCCAGGGCGGGCATGTGCGGCGCGACTTGCCGCAACTGCTGGAGCAGCTGCGCCAGGCGCATCCCCAGGCGCGCATCGACACCGTGCCGGCCGCCGGCGAAGACGACGCCGTGCTGCAAGCCATCGCCGCCTATTGCGTGGCGGCCATGCGCGGCTGAACCGCAAGGACCTTTCTCCTGTCACACCTTCATCCCGGCGGCATGGTGCCGCCCGCGGCTTGCGGGAATGACAAATGTGGCGCTACCGGCGCATCCTCTATCTGCTGCTGTTCCTGGCCTTCCTGCTGGCCCTCTTCGAGGTCAGCGGGCTGCGCCGCAACCTGAGCGCCGACTACCTTCGCCACGCGCTGGAAGCCAACCTCTACCGCGGCTTGCTGCTCTACATCGCGCTGTTCTGCCTGGGCAACCTGCTGCATATCCCGGGCTGGATCTTCCTGGCCGGAGCGGTGTTTTCGCTGGGGAGGTTATGGGGAGGGGTGGCGACCTACGCCGCCGCGGTGCTGTCGTGCTGCCTGACCTATTTCTTCATCCGCGCCATCGGCGGCGATGCCTTGCGCATCGTCCACAACCGCTGGGTGGTGAAGATCCTGCACCGGCTCGATACCCATCCGGTGGCCAGCATCTCCCTGCTGCGGGTGCTGTGCCAGACCATGCCCACGGTGAACTACGTGCTGGCGCTGTCGGGCGTGCGCTTTCGCGACTACCTGCTGGGCACGCTGATCGGCCTGCCGCTGCCGATCGCGCTGTATTGCCTGTTCTTCGACTACCTGGCGCGCATCCTGCACTGGCATTGATGCGCGGGCGCGGGTGGCGTCAGAACAGCCGGGCGCCGTTGGGGACGGCCTGGTCGGGCTGGAACAGCACCACTTCGCCGGCCGCGTCCGGGAAGCCCAGCGTCAGCACTTCCGACATGAACTTGCCGATCTGGCGCGGTGGGAAATTGACCACCGCGGCGATCTGGCGGCCCACCAGTTGTTCGGGCCGGTAGTGGGCGGTGATCTGCGCGCTGCTCTGGCGGATGCCGATACCGGCGCCGAAATCGATCTTCAGCTTGAAGGCCGGCTTGCGCGCCTCGGGGAAGGCATCGGCGGCAATGATGGTGCCGATGCGGATGTCGACCTTGAGGAAGGCGTCGAAGTCGATGGTGTCGGCGGCGGGGGCATTGGTGTCGTGCAGCAGGTGCATGGCGGGGCCTCAAGAAAGTGAAGCCGCGATGATAGCAATCATTGATGGGCCGCGCGCCCTGGCTTGCTGCCTTGGGGGCACTGCGAACGACGCTGGGCTCCTGCTTTCGCAGGAGCGACGGAGATTCAAATATCGGTAAGCTGTCGTTCCTGCGAAAGCAGGAACCCAGTGTGTTGTCAGCAAATAGCGGACGGCTGCATCAATCCCGATCGGCCAGCGCCGGCCCGATCATCACCAGCACCGGCCCGCTGCAGGCTTCCAGTCCCGGCTCCAGGCCGGCCAGCTGCAGGTGGTAGACCCGCTCGTCGGGACGGCTGCAGTTCTCCACCACCACCACCGGCGTATCGGCCGCATAACCCAGTTCCAGCAGGCGGCGCGCGGTAGCGGTCGCTTCGCGGCCGCCCATGTACTGCACCAGCGTGTCGCCGTTGGGCATGATCACTTCATTGGGCTGGTCGGGCGCGGTGCTGGAGGTGAACAGCGAGACGCTGCGCGCGATGCCGCGCCGGGTGAGCGGCCGCTTGGCCGAGGCGGCGGCGGCCAGGGCCGCGGTGATGCCGGGCACGACTTCGTAGGGAATATGGTGGTCTTCCAGCGCGCGCATTTCCTCGTCGGCGCGGCCGAACAGCATGGGGTCGCCGCCTTTCAGGCGCACCACGCGGCGGTATTGCTGCGCCGCCTGCACCAGCTTCTCGTTGATCACCGGCTGCGCGGTGGAGCGCTGGCCGCTGCGCTTGCCCACCGGGATCTTCACCGCCTGCGGGCACAAGGCCAGGATTTCGTCGGTGACCAGCGCGTCGTGCAGCACTGCGTCGGCCTGCGCCAGGAGGCGCGCGCCGCGCACGGTGAGCAGGTCGGCGGCGCCGGGACCGGCGCCGATCAGCCACACCCGGCCCGGGTGTTGCGGGCTGGGTGCGGGGGAGTCGGGGAGGGAAGAGGGTGCTGCCGGATCGGTGGCCATGGCCTGCGGTATCGAGTCGGATCGAAGGGAAATCAGTCGATCCGAATCATACCAGCGGCCACCGTCTGGTGCGTCACTTCGTCGATCAGGATGAAGGCGCCGGTGGCGCGGATGTCCTGGTAGGCGTCGGCGGCGATGGGCTGCTGCACGTTCACGGTGACGCGGGCGATGTCATTGAGCTTGAGGGTGTCGGCCGGGCGGCGTTCCTGGGTATTGATGTCGAGCAAGGTGTCGACCTTGGCCACGCGCGCCGCCACCTGCTTGGTGGTGTGCTTGAGCCAATACTTGCGGCGCGGGTCCAGCGCGTCCTCGGACAGCCAGCAGACGTCGGCGGTGACCGACTTCAGCACCGTCGGCGCCTGCCCGGCGGCGGCCAGCAGGTCGCCGCGCGAGATGTCCAGGTATTCGTCCAGCAGCAGGGTGACCGACTGGCCGGCCGAGGCCGATTCCAGCGAGCCGTCCAGGGTCTGGATGTCCTTCACGGTGGCGCTCTGGCCGCCGGGCAGCACCACCAGCTTGTCGCCCCGGTTCACGCGGCCGGCCTCGATGCGGCCCATGTAGCCGCGGAAGTCGTTGGCTTCGTGGCCGTTGTGGCGGGCCACCAGCTGCACCGGGAAGCGGAACGGCTCCTCGTGCGCGTCTTCGTAGACCGACAGCGATTCCAGCAATTCGATCAGGGTCGGGCCCTGGTACCACGCCAGCTTCGGGCTGGCGGTCACGACGTTGTCGCCGGCCAGCGCCGACAGCGGGATCGCGCGCACGTCCTTCAGGCCCAGCTGCTGCGCGAACTGCTGGTAGGCGGCGACGATGCGGGTGTAGACCTGCTCGTCGTAGTCCACCAGGTCCATCTTGTTGACGGCCACGATCACGTGCTCGATCTGCAGCAGGTGGGCGATGGTCGAGTGGCGCTTGGTCTGGGTCAGCAACTCCACGCTGCCGTCGTCGCCCAGCTTCACCTTCGACACGTCCACCAGGATGATCACGGCGTCGGCGGTCGAGGCGCCGGTCACCATGTTGCGGGTGTACTGCTCATGGCCCGGGGTGTCGGCGATGATGAACTTGCGCTTGGGCGTGGCGAAGTAGCGGTAGGCCACGTCGATGGTGATGCCTTGCTCGCGCTCGGCTTCCAGGCCGTCGGTGAGCAGGGACAGGTCGACCGTGTCGCCCACGGTGCGCTTGTGCTTGGCGCGCGAGATGGCGTCCAGCTGGTCGGCGAAGATGCCCTTGCTGTCGAACAGCAGGCGGCCGATCAGGGTGCTCTTGCCATCATCCACGGAACCGGCGGTGATGAAGCGCAGCAGGCCGCGCTCATGCGGCTGCGCGGAAGAGGCGTTGGCCAATTGTTCTTGTGTCGCTGCGGCGTTCATCAGAAATATCCTTCCTTCTTGCGTTTTTCCATCGAGGCTTCGGACGTCTGGTCGTCCATGCGGGTGGCGCCGCGCTCGGTAATCTGGGTCACCGCGGTTTCGGCGATGATGGCGTCCACCGACGCCGCGTCGGAGGCAACGGGGCAGGTGCAGGAGATGTCGCCGACGGTGCGGAAGCGCACGACCTGCTTCTCCACGGTCTCGCCTTCGCGCGCCGGGGTCAGGTCGGTCAGCGGCACCAGCAGGCCGTTGCGCGGGATCACCTCGCGCTCGTGGGCGAAGTAGATCGAGGGCAGGGCCAGCTGTTCGCGGGCGATGTACTGCCATACGTCCAGCTCGGTCCAGTTCGAGATCGGGAACACGCGCATGTTCTCGCCCGGATGCACGCGGGTGTTATAGAGATCCCACAGCTCGGGGCGCTGGGCCTTGGGATTCCATTGGCCGAACTCGTCGCGGAAGGAGAAGATGCGTTCCTTGGCGCGCGCCTTTTCCTCATCGCGCCGCGCGCCGCCGATACAGGCGTCGAACTTGAATTCCTCGATGGTTTCCAGCAGCGTCACCGCCTGGGCGGCGTTGCGCGAGTCGGTCAGCGGGTTGCGCAGGCGCACGGTGCCGCGCGCGATCGAGTCCTCCACCGAACGCACCACCAGGCGTTCGCCCAGTTCGGCGGCGCGGCGGTCGCGGAATTCGATCACTTCCGGGAAGTTGTGGCCGGTGTCGATGTGCACCAGCGGGAACGGGAACTTGCCGGGACGGAACGCCTTCTCGGCGATGCGCAGCAGCACCACCGAGTCCTTGCCGCCGGAGAACAGCAGGGCGGGGTTGCCGCACTCGGCCGCGACCTCGCGCATGATGTGGATGGCTTCCGATTCCAGCCAGTCCAGGTGGCGGTTGCTGGCGTTGTCCAAAAAGAGTTTGTCTACCGCTGTGTTCATGCCGGGCTTTCCGTTTTTTCGTTGCTTGTTGTTGCGTTCAATGCCGTATCAGGCCGGCGCGTGCGATTTGATACGCACCAGCTTGCCGTCCACCACGTGCAGGCCGCATTCCTTGGAGTCCGGGTTCTCCCACCACCAGCGACCGGCGCGGATATCCTCGCCGGGCTGGATGGCGCGGGTGCAGGGCTCGCAGCCGATCGAGGGGTAGCCCTGGTCGTGCAGCGGGTTGTAGGGCACGTCGTTGGCGCGAATGTAGTCCCACACATCCTGTTCCGACCAGTCGGCCAGCGGATTGAACTTCTCCATGCCGTGCGCCTCGTCGCGCTCCTGCACGTGCAGCTCGGCGCGGGTGACCGATTGCGCGCGGCGCTGGCCGGTGACCCACGAGGCCTTGCCCGCCAGGGCGCGGTTCAGTGGCTCCATCTTGCGGATGCGGCAGCATTCCTTGCGCATCTCGACGCTGTCGTAGAAGGCGTTCAGGCCGTGATCCTTGACGTAGGCCTCGATCGCCTCGGGCTGCGGGCGATAGGGTTCGACGTCGTAGCCGTAGGTTGCGCTGATGCGGCCGAGCATGCCCACGGTTTCCTTGTGCAGGCGGCCGGTTTCCAGCGTGAAGATGGCGATCTTGTCCTGCAGCTTGCCGCGCAGGATGAGGTCGGTCAGCACCATGTCTTCGGCCGCCAGGCTCGATGCCAATGCTGCCGGGGCATATTCGGCGGCGATGCGTTCCAGCGTCGCCTGGGTTTTTGCGATGAGATCCTGCAAAGCCTGATTCGACATGATGTTGCTTCCTTCCCTGTTCGCCGGCGCGTGTTCTGCGCCGGCGGATCTTCAGTTACCGGACTCAGTCCGCCGTCTGCACCGCTTCGCGCTTGACGCGGCGGAACAGCGGATTCTTTTCATCCCACGAAGTCTGGTACTTCTCGGAGAAGTCGGTCAGCCCCTTCACCGCGTCGTGGATGTTCTTGTCGGGACGCACCGCGAAGGCGTCGAAGCCCACGCGCTGCATGTAAAACAGCTGGTCGCGCAGCACGTCGCCGACCGCGCGCAGCTCGCCGGTGTAGCCCAGGCGCGCGCGCAGGTTGTAGGCGATCGAGTAACCGCGGCCGTCGGCGAACTTGGGGAAGTCCACGGCGATGACCTTGAAGCGTTCCAGCTCACCCTTGAGTTCTTCCGGACGTTCGTCGCTGGCGAACCAGACGCCGAGCTCGGCGCGCGACTGCAATGCCGCGCCCTGCGCCTTCCATACCTTCAGCGGGACGATGGTCTTGCCCTCGGGAACCGCGACGGTCTCGGCGGTTTCGCCTTCAGCCAGGCGCAGCACATTCCAGTCGTCGGCGACGACGGCTTTGTTCTTGATGATTTCAGGCATTGGCGTCTTCTCCTGCGACATAGTCGGCCGACGTTGCGATCGGCGTTGCATAAACGAATTCCTTGAACGGGGCCACGCCGATGCGGCGCACGGTGTCGATGAAGAGTTCTTCGTCGGTGCGCTGCTTGACGTAGACCTGCAGCAGGCGGTCGATGACGGTGGGCATCTGCTGCGCGGAGAACGACGGGCCGATGATCTTGCCGATCGACGATTCGTTGCCCTGGGCGCCGCCCAGCGACACCTGGTACCACTCGGAACCGTCCTTGTCCACGCCCAGCACGCCGATGTTGCCGACGTGGTGGTGGCCGCAGGCGTTGATGCAGCCCGAGATGTTGAGTTCGATGTCGCCGATGTCGTGCTGGTAGTCGATGTCCTCGAACTTCTCGGCGATGGCCTGGGCGATCGGGATCGACTTGGCGTTGGCCAGCGAGCAGAAGTCGCCGCCGGGGCAGCAGATGATGTCGGTCAGCAGGCCGATGTTGGGGGTGGCCAGGGCGTGCGACTTGGCCAGCTTCCACAGCGTGTACAGCTCGGATTGCTTGACGTCGGCCAGCACCAGGTTCTGCTCGTGCGTCACGCGCAGTTCGCCGAAGCTGTACTGGTCGGCCAGGTCGGCCACGAAGTTCATCTGGTCGGCGGTGATGTCGCCGGGCGGCACGCCCGGCTTCTTCAGAGACAGGATCACGGCGGCGTAGCCCGGGACCTTGTGCGCCTTGACGTTGCGCTTCAACCAGTTGGCGAAGCCGCGGTCCTCGGCCTTCAGGCGCTCGAACTCGGCATCCACGGCCGGCAGGGTCTCATAGGCGGGCGGCACGAAGTATTGCGCCACGCGCTGCAGTTCTTCCTCGGTCAGGGTCGAGGGGCCGTCCTTGATCTCCTGCCATTCGGCTTCGACCTGGCGCGCGAACTCCTCGGCGCCGATGGCCTTGACCAGGATCTTGATGCGGGCCTTGTAGATGTTGTCGCGGCGGCCGTACTGGTTGTACACGCGCAGGATCGCTTCCAGGTAGGACATGGCGTCCTTCCAGGGCAGGAACTCGCGGATCACGCTGCCCAGGATCGGGGTGC
This sequence comes from Herbaspirillum sp. WKF16, assembly GCF_028993615.1. Classification (NCBI taxonomy): domain Bacteria; kingdom Pseudomonadati; phylum Pseudomonadota; class Betaproteobacteria; order Burkholderiales; family Oxalobacteraceae; genus Herbaspirillum; species Herbaspirillum sp. WKF16. The sequence continues at coordinate 1,715,034 of NZ_CP118632.1, forward strand.
GGCCCATGCCGCCGCCGACCAGCACGCGGAAGCCGACTTCGCCGGCTTCGTTCTTGAGCACGTGCAGGCCGATGTCGTGCACGGCGGTGGCGGCGCGGTCTTCGGCGGCGCCGCTGATGGCGATCTTGAACTTGCGCGGCAGGTAGGCGAACTCGGGGTGGAAGGTGCTCCACTCGCGGATCAGCTCGGCGTACGGGCGCGGATCGACGATCTCGTCGGCGGCCACGCCGGCCAGCTCGTCGGAGGTGGTGTTGCGGATGCAGTTGCCGGAGGTCTGGATGGCGTGCATCTCGACGCTGGCCAGCTCGGCCAGGATGTCGGGGGATTCTTCCAGCTTGATCCAGTTGAACTGGATGTTCTGGCGGGTGGTGAAGTGGCCGTAGCCGCGGTCGTTCTTGACGGCGATCTCGGCGAACTTGCGCAGCTGGTTGGAGGCCAGCATGCCGTAGGGGATGGCGATGCGCAGCATGTACGCATGGCGTTGCAGGTAGAGGCCGTTCTGCAGGCGGAGGATGCGGAACTCGTCTTCCAGCAGCTCGTCCGACAGGCGCCGACGCACCTGGTCTCGGTATTGTGCGACTCGCTCTTTGACGATCAGGTGATCGTATTGGTCATAGCGGTACATCTTCTGGTCCCTGTTAACGTCTTAATGGGCGGGCCCGCAGGCTGCGCCCTGTTTTAAAAAATCAGCCTACCAAATCAGCTTTACGGCAACGCTCGTCAGCGTAATGGCCAGCAGGCCGCGCAAGAATTTCTCCGGCACCGCCCGTGCGGCGAGCGAGCCGATGGTGATGCCCGGCAGCGAACCCAGCAGCAGGGTCGCCAGCAACTCCCAGTTGATCGAACCCAGCCACCAGTGGCCGAAGGCCGCGATGGCCGTCAGCGGCACCGCGTAGGCGATGTCGGTGCCGGCGATCTCGGCGGGAGTCAGGCGCGGATAGAGTAACACCAACAGCGTGGCGCCCACGGCGCCGGCGCCGATCGAGGAAATCGTCACCAGCGCGCCCAGCACCGCGCCTGCGGCGATGGTGGCATTGCGCAGCGCGGCGCCTTGCAGCTGGCGCTCGGGGTGCGCATTGAGCCAGTCCTGCATGCGCTTGCGAAACAGCAGGGCGACCACGGTCAGCAGCACCGAGACGGCGATGGAATAGCGGATGACCAGGCTGATGCCCTCGCTGACGGCGCCGAAATGCTTCAGCAGCAGGGTGGTCGCCAACGCGGCCGGCAGGGCGCCGCAGGAAAGGCGGCCGACCACGTCCCAGCGCACAGTGCCCTTGAAGCGGTGGGCGAAGGTGCCGACGGTCTTGGTGGCCGAGGCGAAGGCCAGGTCGGTGCCCACCGCCACGCTGGGGTGGATGCCGAACAGCAGGGTGAGCAGGGGCGTCATGAGCGAGCCGCCGCCGACGCCGGTCAGGCCGACCAGCAGTCCCACAGCAAATCCGCTCACTACATAAGAAACAGTCATAACACCTCGCCCATTAGTCAGCGAATCGTAATAAACTTATGTATCAAACCAAACTACATAGTATTTATTTGCTTATATACGCCTTTGGCATATGCAAATGAGGTCGCCGTTCGGCGCAACACCTCCAGATACTCCCGTAGAACCGAGGGATCTCCATGAATCTTCATCAATTCCGTTTTGTGCGCGAGGCGGTGCGCCAGAATTTTAATCTGACCGAAGCCGCCAAGGCGCTGTATACCTCGCAGCCGGGCGTATCCAAGGCCATCATCGAGCTCGAGGAGGAGCTCGGCGTCGACATCTTCACCCGCCACGGCAAGCGCATCCGCGGGTTGACCGAACCGGGGCGCGCGGTGCTGCGCTCGGTCGAGCTGATCATGCAGGAGGTCGATGGCCTGAAGCGCATCGGCAAGGAGTTCGCCGCGCATGACAGCGGCAGCTTCACCATCGCCACCACCCACACGCAGGCGCGCTACGCCCTTCCCAAGGTAGTGCAGGCATTCACGCAAAAGTTTCCCAAGGTGCACCTGTCGTTGCTGCAGGGAAATCCGAAGCAGATCACCGAGATGGTGCGCAACGACCAGGCCGACATCGCCATCGCCACCGAGGCGCTGGCCTCCGGCGAGGGGCTGGTCTCGCTGCCGTGCTATCAGTGGGAGCACGTGGTGGTGGTGCCGCCCGAGCATCCGCTGCTGCAATCCAAGAACCTGACGCTGGAAGAGATCGCGGCCTATCCGCTGATCACCTACGACTCCGCCTTCAGCGGCCGCAGCAAGATCGATCATGCCTTCCAGCTGCGCCACCTGAAGCCCGACGTGGTGCTGGAGGCGATCGACGCCGACGTCATCAAGACCTATGTCGAGCTGGGCATGGGCGTGGGCATCATCGCCGGCATCGCCTTCGACGCCGAGCGCGACCGCGGCCTGCGCTCGATCCCGGCCGGCCACCTGTTCGGCACCAACGTCTCGCGCGTGGCGCTCAAGCAGGGCGCTTACCTGCGCGGCTACGTCTATACCTTCATCGAGCTGCTGACGCCGACGCTGAACCGCAAACTGATCTCCCAGGTGATGGAGGGAGAGAAGGACATGTATGAGCTGTAAGCGGCATCGGCATGCGGCGCGGCGCGGAGAACGCCGATGAGAAACGTGCTGGCGGCCCTGCCGGGCCATACCCGTCGCCACGCCCGGCGGCTGTGGCTGCAATACGGCATCTTGTGGAGCGGCGCCGTGATCACCGGCCTGGTGGCGGTGCTGTATGCGCGCCTGATCGACTTCGGCTTCGAGCTGTTCCGCGACATGCAGGGCGACTATCGGCTGTTCCCGCTGGTGCTGACGCCGGCCATGGGGGCGTTTTGCGTGTGGGCCACGCGCAGGTATTTCCCGGGTTCGGAAGGCAGCGGCATCCCGCAGGTGATCGCCGCGCTGGGCGAGCAGGGCGAGCATACCTCGCGGCTGGCCGCGGCGCTGCTGACGGTACGCATCGTGGCGGGCAAGATCGGCCTGTCCTTCCTGGCCATCCTCTCGGGCTTCACGATCGGCCGCGAAGGTCCGACCGTGCAGGTGGGCGCGGCGCTGATGTACAACATGCGGCGCTTTTATCCGCGCCCCAGCGCCATCCTCGAAAAGCGCCTGATCCTGGCCGGCGCCGCCGCCGGCCTGGCTGCGGCGTTCAACACGCCGCTGGCCGGCATCGTGTTCGCCATCGAAGAGCTCTCGCGCAGCTTCGAGCAGCGCGCCAGCGGCGTGGTGATCACGGCCATCGTCTTCGCCGGCGTGGTGGCGTTGGGACTGACCGGCAACTACACCTATTTCGGCACCATTGCCGCCGAGGCCGGCGGGGTGCGGGAGGTGATCGTCGCGGTGATCCTGTGCGGCCTGCTCATGGGCGGGGCTGGGGGCAGTTTCTGCTGGCTGCTGCTTAATCCATCCAAGTGGATCCCGGCGCCCGTGCTCAGCCTGCGCGTCAGCCGCCCGATCCTGTTCGGCGCCCTGTGCGGCCTGGCGGTGGCAGTCGTCGGCGTGGCTGCGGGCGGCGCCACTTATGGCAGCGGCTATGCCGAGGCCAAGGGGCTGCTGAGCGGCCAGCAGGACTTGTCGGGCATGTATCCGCTGGCCAAGATGGCCGCGATGGTGGGGTCCTACCTGCCGGGCATCCCGGGCGGCATCTTCGCGCCCTCGCTGTCCATCGGCGCCGGCTTCGGCAACCTGCTGCACATGCTGTTCGGCGAGATCTCGCTGCCGGTGCTGATCGCGCTGGCCATGGTCGGCTATCTGGCAGCGGTCACGCAATCGCCGATCACCTCCTTCGTGATCGTGATGGAAATGATCAACGGCCACGCGCTGGTGATCCCGCTGATGGCCACCGCCCTGATGGCAAGCCGGGTGTCGCGCTTCTTCGTGCCGCCGCTTTACGAGGCGCTCTCCGAGCGCTATGCGCATGGCGGCGCGCCGCCGGCGACGGCAGCGCCTGCCGTCGAACCCGCAGCGCCGGCAGCCCGGAGCGAGGCCGCACCCATCCAGGAGCCTGCCGCCCCGGACGAAGCGCCGGTGGAAAAAACCGGACTGCGGGATGTTGTCACCGCCGAGCCAACACCGGAACCTGCGCCGGCGGAACCCCTGCCGGCGACGGTCGAGGCCATCGAGCCGGTCGAGCCGGTCGAGCCGGTCACGGCGCCGGCAGCGATGACCGAGCCCCTGCCTGCACTCAAGCCGCGTCAGCGGCGCAAGCGCGTGGCCGCGGCGCAGGCAGGGGGGGCTGCTGCGGTCGAATCCACGCCGGCGGAAGCGCCGCCGGCGGTTGCCAAGCCCAAGCCCGAGCGCGTGAAGAAGGTGAAGCGGGTCTATCGCCAGGCCGATCTCTTCGGCGACAAATAGGCGAATTTCAATCCCGATGGCCAATGAAAAACGGCCGGGTCTGCGAAGACCCGGCCGTTTTTCTTGTCGCTGGCGAAAGCCGGCGTCAGACCTGCGCCACCGCCGAACGCTCGGTGTCGCGGCAGCCGTCCAGCAGGAAGGACAGGCCCACCACCAGCACCAGCTCGCCCTCGGCGGAGCGCGCAGTGCCGGTAATGCCGTTGGTGTGGATCGCAGTCAGCGGCTTGATCACCAGGTCGGCGGTGCCTTCGACCGACTCCACGCTCAGGATGTAAGGGTGGGGGACGGCCATGACGATGCCCACGCGCTCGTTGCCCGGTTCGTAGCCCAGCACGCCGGCCAGCGAATTGACCGGTAGCGGACGGCCCTGGTCGCGCAGCACCGGGGCGCCGCCGACTTCGTCGAAGGTTTCCGGCAGCTCGACCACGCGCTCGACCACCGCCATCGGCAGGGCCAGCGGGGCGCCGGCGCAGCGCACCAGCATGGTCGGGATGATCGACAGTTCGATCGGCAGGCGGATCGAGAACTTGGTGCCCTTGCCGATGGTGGAATCGATGCGGATGGTGCCGCGGTGCTTTTCCACGGCGGTCTTCACCACGTCCATGCCGACGCCGCGGCCGGACACGCTGGAAGCCACTTCCTTGGTCGAGAAGCCGGGCAGGAACACCAGCTGCAGCGCCTCGTCGGTGGTCAGCGCCTGGTGCTCGTTGATCAGGCCCTTGGCCAGCGCCTTGTTGCGCAGCATGTCGGGATCCATGCCCTTGCCGTCGTCGAAGACTTCGATCATCACGCTGCTGCCGGCCTGCCAGGCGTGCAGCGAGATGGTCGACTTGGTCGATTTGCCGGCGGCGACGCGGTCCACTTCGATGCCGTGGTCCAGCGAGTTGCGCAGCATGTGCACCAGCGGATCGTAGAGGCTGTCCACCACCACGCGGTCGACTTCGGTCTCGGCGCCGGTGATGACCAGGTCGACGTCCTTGCCGAGGTCCTTGGCCAGTTCGCGCACCAGGCGCGGGAATTTCTGGAACAGGCGGCCCACCGGCTGCATGCGGGTCGACAGCGTGGCGCGTTGCAGCTCGCTGGAGTAGCGCGAGGCGCGGCCCAGGGTTTCGGCCAGGGTCGACATCAGCGCGGCGGCGGTGCCTTCGAACTTGAACTGCTGCAGCTTTTCCAGCAGCACGGCGGCCTGGTTGGCGGCCTGCACCGATTCGCCGGCCACTTCCAGCAGGGCGTCCAGCTTGCCGGCATCGATACGGATGCTTTCTTCCTTGGCGGCGTCGGAGGAGCGGCGATTGTGTTGTGCGGCAGCGCCGCCGGCGGCAGGCTTGGCCGCGCCGCCGTCTGCGGCGGGCGCCGCTGCGGGCGCAGCCGGGGCGGCGGCTTCCGGCGTCGCGGCCGCTGCCGGAGCAGCGGCGGCAACTGCTGCCGGCGCGCTATCGGATGCGCCGGTGACGGCGTTATACATCGATTCCCAGTCCAGCGCGCCGTCCTTCATGACGCTGGCGCCGTTGGGCGCGGCGTCGCCTGCCGGAGCGGCGACAGCGACAGGGGCGGCGGCCGCTGCGGCGGGCGCGGCGGCTGCCGGCGCGGCTTCGGTCTTGCCTTCGATGGCCTGGGTCAGGATGCCTTCCAGTTCCGGGGGCATCGAGGCCAGGCTGTCGGGAGCGGCGCCGTTGGAGAGTTCATTCAACTGGTCGGCGACGAAGCCGCTGGCTTGCAGCGCGGCTTCGATGGCCAGCGGCGTCACCGGCGCCTTGCCGGTGCGCAACGCGTCGAACAGGTTTTCAGTGAGGTGGCAGGCCGACACCATGGCCGGCAGGTTGACGAAACCGGCGCCGCCCTTGATGGTGTGGAATGCGCGGAAAACCGCATTCAGGATTTCCAGATCGTCAGGATGTCGTTCGAGCGTCAGCAGATGCTCTTCCACATTGGAGGCCAGCTCCAATGCTTCAACGACAAAATCCTTGAGCATTTCGTCATCCATTAGAACCCCAGGCTATCGAGTAAGTCGTCCACGTCATTCTGACCCATGGCGGTGCCCGGCGAAGCAGGGCCGTTCAGCAGGGAAACCGGTTTTTCCGCCTCGATCTGGGCGCGCACCTCGGCCGGCGCGTTGTCGCGCAGCAGTTGCGCCAGCTCGCGCTCGGCGGTGGCGGTGATGCCGACGATCTTCTTGATCAGTTGGCCGGTGATGTCCTGGAAGTCCTGGGCCATCATGATTTCCAGCATGCGGGCCTTTTCCGCCTCGGTCGACTCGACCACGGCGCCGGAGAACTTCTGCGAGTCGCCGGCCAGCTGCTTGAATTCGTCGATGCTCATCTGGCCGGCATAGAGCCTGGCCCAGCGGTCATTGATGTTCTTGGCTTGTTCCTGCAGGCGGTCCTGTGCGGGCATGCCTGAATCCAGCGCGTTGAGGACCTTGTTGGCTGCCTGCTCGGTGAGGGTGGCGACGTGTTCGAGGCGGCTCTGGGCGTCGCCGATCTGGGTGGCGACATCGGTCAGCGAGCGGTCGTAGCCGAGTTCGCGCATCGAGTCGTGCAGCAGGCGCACGATCCCGCCCAGGCGTTCGTACATCGGCTTGTCCGACTGGTCTTCCACGGCCTCGGGCTGGGCCTCGCCGGCCGGCGCGCCGGCGCTGCCGGAGGCGGCCGGCAAAGCCTGCGCGGAAATCTCGTCAAACAATGCTTCCAAATCAACGTCGTCGCTCATGATTACCGATTCTCCCTACAAATTTGGTGCAGTTCTCTACGCCGGGTTGCCCGTGGCGGCGATTCAAATGAGTCGTTGTTGCGCAGCGATACGGCCTGTGCAGGCAATATCGGCGCGTCTTCCCCGAGTCTGAAGCCCATGGGCCACGACATCGACTGACGGACAACGCGGCTGCCTGCGCATTGCGCAGAGATCCGACGATGCCGTTGGAGCAAGTATATGGGGCGCGATGGCCATTTCATCGGCCAAACAGCGAGTGAAATCCCCCGGTTGTTCCCATTTGTCCGGCCTGGCGTCCTCGTTTCCCCACGGTTGACGCCAACTGTTTTCTGATGACATTTTTTAGATGTGGGTGGAATTTTAACGAGCTTTTGCTTAAAAGCAATCCTTGAGCCAGCCTTGTCTTGATTTTCATCAGGCATTGAGTGCGAACTTGTGACAAAAGCTTGCCACACATACAATTGCGCCCTCCCAAGCTCCGCCTTCACGCCTGTCGTGCTATCCGGCTTGCCCGGATGCGGAACAATCTTATCGCCAGCATTTCATGAAGCCAACCCAGTTCCAGGCCCGCGGCAACGCCGGCCAGCCTGCGGCGATGCGCGCCGCCGTCGCCTTGACCCTGTCCGCGCTGACGGCCGCCGGCCATGCGCAAAGCCAGATCCAAAGCCAGGGCGACACCGCCGGCCAGCTCGCGCCGGTGGTGGTGTCGGCCTCGCGCTTCCCCAACGACCCGGCGTTCCCGCCGGTGGCGGCCACTGTCATCACGGCCGGGCAGATCCGCGCGGCCGGTATCGACAACGCCAATGAGGCCATCCGCAAGCTGGGCGGGGTCTACGGCCGGCAGAGCAGCGCCGGCCCCAATGACTTCCCGCTCGACCTGCGCGGTTTCGGCGCCAACGGCGACCAGAACATGGTGGTGCTGGTGGACGGCGTGCGCATTTCCGAGAATGAGCTCACCACGCCGCTGCTGTCGTCGATCCCGATCGACACCATCGAGCGTATCGAGATCGTGCGCGGCGGCAGCAGCGTGCTGTACGGCAGCGGCGCCACCGGCGGCACCATCCAGATCATCACCCGGCGGGCCCAGCCCGATGCAGGCCACGGCTCGGTGGTGGCCGAAGCCGGTACCGACGGCCAGCGCGCCGGCCGCGCCTTCGTCGCGCGCGGCTGGGACAACATGTCGATCGACGCCAGCTACTCCAAGGCCCACAGCGACAACTGGCGCGACAACAGCAAATACAACCAGCAGAACGCCAGCGCCACCCTCCAGTGGTTCGCCAGCGACTGGCGCTTCGGCTTGCGGGCCAATCTCGCGCGCGCCGATTTCGGCTTGCCCGGCCAGCTCTCCGCGGCGCAGTACAGCGCCAATGCGCGCCAGGCCAGCACGCCTGCCAACTACGGTTCCTACGACAACGACAGCATCACCGCCTTCCTCGAGCGCCGCTTCGGCAGCATCGATGTGGCGGCAGAACTGGCGCACCGCGAGAAGATCTCGCGCTCGGTCTACGGCGGTTCCAACAGCCTCAACAATGTGCGCGGCACGCAGTTCTCGCCGCGCCTGCGCCATGTGGCGCAAGCCGGCGGGGTCAAGAACGAATGGGTCGCCGGACTGGACCTGGCGCAATGGAGCAACAACTACAGCACCTACACCAGCGATGCCGGCCAGCGCTCCAAGGCGCTGTACCTGCGCGACGAGGTGGAGTTCGAGCGCAACGCGCGCATTGCCGCCGGCGTGCGCCGCGAGCTGGTGAACCAGGCCAGCGCGAGCGCCGGCTATGGCAAGAGCACCGCGGTCAACGCCTGGGACCTGCAGGCCAGCTACGCGGTCCTGCCGCAACTGCGCGCCTTCGCCAAGACCGGCCAGAGCTACCGCCTGGCCACGCCCGACGAGAACGGCGGCACCGGCCTGCCCGGCGGCCAGCTCCTGAAGCCGCAGGTGTCGCACGACCTGGAGCTGGGCGCGACCTGGGGCGCGGCCGAACGGCAGCTCACGGCCAAGTGGTTCCGTCATCGGGTGCGCGACGAGATCTATTACGACCCGACCATCCCCGGCGCGTTCGGCCTGGGCGCCAACACCAACCTCGATCCGACCCGGCGCCAGGGCGTGGAGCTCGAGGGGCGCCTGCGCCTGAGCGAGAGCCTGCTGCTGAGCGCCACCTACCAGCACATCGAGGCGCGCTTCTCGGCTGGCGCCAATGCCGGCCGCGAGGTAGCGCTGGTGCCGAAGAACACGCTGTCGACCCGGATCAACTGGAGCGCCGGCAGGCACAGCGCCGACGCCGGCGTACGCTGGGTCGATCGCCAGCGCTCCGGCGGCGACTTCGGCAACACCTGCGCGCGGATGCCGTCCTTCGCCGCCATCGACGCGCGCTATGCGATGCGCGTGCAGGCCTGGGAATTCGCGCTGACCGGCAGCAACCTGGCCGACCGTAAATATTATTCGCAGGCCTATTCCTGCGCCAGCGGCCAGGTCAGCGACATCTATCCGGAAAACGGGCGAGAGGTAAAATTCACCGCCCGCTACGACTTCTGACGAGACCTTCCCGCCGATGCGACGCCTGATCCTGTTGTTGTCCGCCTTGCTGCTGCTGTCGGCGTTCGCGCTGGCGGCGGCTTCGCTGTGCGGCAGCACCGGTTGCCTGCGGCCCTCGGCGCCGGCCGACACGGTGGCGCTCATGCTGTCGCTGCGCGTGCCGCGCGCGCTTACCGCCTTCGCCGTGGGCGCCTTGCTGTCCCTGGCCGGGGCGCTGATGCAGGTGCTGCTGCGCAATCCGCTGGCCGACCCCTATGTGCTCGGCCTGTCCGGCGGTTCCGCCGCCGGCGCCTTGCTCTCGATGCTGGCGGCCTTGCACTTCGGGCTGCCGGCGCGCGCCGTCACCGCGCCGGGCGCCTTGCTGGGCGCCGGCCTGGCGGTGCTGCTGCTGTTCGGCCTGGCGCGCCGGCCGCTGCGCGAGCTGTCCATCTCTCCCTTGCTTTCCAGCCAGCGCCTGCTGCTGACCGGCGTGATGCTGGCCGCCGGCTTCGGCGCGGTCATTTCGCTGGCGCTCTCGGTGGCGCCGGACTCCCAACTGCGCGGCATGGTGTTCTGGCTGATCGGCGACCTCGACGATGCGCGCCTGTTGCCGGCGGCCGCCATCGTGCTGCTGCTGGCGCTGCTGTGGGCAATGCGCAGCGCCGCGTCGCTGAACCTGCTGGCGCGCGGCGAAAGCTTTGCCCAGCTGCTGGGCGTGCCGGTGCCGCGGCTGCGCATCATGACCCTGTGCGCGGCCTCGGCCGCCACCGCCGCGGCGGTGGCGATGGCCGGCACCATCGGCTTCGTCGGCCTGGTGGTGCCGCATGCCTTGCGCCTGCTGATCGGCAACGACCAGCGGCTGCTGCTGCCGGCCTCGGCGCTGGCGGGCGGCGCCGGCCTGGCGCTGGCCGACCTCGTCGCACGCACCGTGGTCGCGCCCACGCAGCTGCCGGTGGGCGTGATCACCGCGCTGGTGGGGGTGCCGGTATTCCTGTGGCTGCTGGCGCGAGGCCGGGCATGAACGCCGCCGGCGTCTTGCAGGCGCGCGGGCTGGCCTTGCAGGTGCCGGGGCGGATGCTGCTGGAACGCCTGGAGTGGACGGTGCGCGCCGGCGAGTTCTGGTGCGTGCTGGGCCGCAACGGTATCGGCAAGAGCACGCTGCTGCACGCCGCGGCGGGTTTGCTGAGGCCGGCGGCCGGCGAGTTCCTGCTCGGCGGCGAGCCGCTGTCGTCGCTGTCGGCCATGCAGATGGCGCAACGTCGCGGCCTGCTGCTGCAACAGCAGCACGATGCGTTTTCCATGCCGGTGGCGCACGCCGTGATGGCCGGCGGTTTCGCCGTCGGCAGCGGCTGGGCCGACGAGGCCGGCCAGCGCCGGGCCGCGCTGCAGGCGCTGGCGCGCGTCGGGCTGGCGCACCTGGCGCAGGCCGACCTGCTCAAGCTCTCCGGCGGCGAACGCCAGCGCGTGGGCCTGGCTACCTTGCTGGTGCAAGCGCCGCAACTCTACCTGCTGGACGAGCCGACCTCGCACCAGGACATCGCCGCCCAGCTGGAAATGATGGGCCTGTTGCGCTCGCTGGCCGCCGACGGCAACGCGGTGGTCGCCAGCTGCCACGACATCAACCTCGCGCGCCGCTTCGCCAGCCATGTGCTGCTGTTGGGTGTCCCCGGGCAGGCCATGCAGGGCGCCGCTTCCGCCGTCATGCGCGCCGATGCGTTGGGGGCAGCCTTCGGCTGCAGTTTCCGCACGGTGGAGGCGGGTGGTGGCGAGTTGTTCGTGCCTGATCCGGGGTGAGGCGAGCGGGATCGGTGCCTGAAGAATTTCGATGGTTACATCGGTCTTTTTTTGTGTGTCATCTCTAGGGTATCGAGAATTTCACTGAGTTACGTGGATTGCAGAATGGAATGGGGCATCTGTCCCTATGCTCTGCGTCGGATCTCGTGGCAGCGCATTTGGCTGCGCTGAGTTCTGGGCAAACGCTTCATTATTTGGTCGCGTTTGCCTTATCGAAACCTCCAGATTTCCCTTCACTATCCATGAAAAAACAAGCACTGATGATTGCCGGCGCCGCGCTGGCAATGGCCTTCTCCGCTTTCGCTTCGGCGCAGGGCAGCAAGTTCAATCCCGGCCCTTACGTCGGCGTTGAAGGCGGCTATGTCCAGGCCACCGTGCCAAAGCACGAGGGATACCGTATTACGTCGGAGTCCAAGAATGCCGGTTTCGTGCGCGGCATGTTGGGCTATCAGTTCACTCCCAACTGGGCCTTGGAGCTGGGCTACTTTGGCACCGGCGATGTCAAGCGAAGCGACACCAATGGCGCTCACAGCTACGATGAAAAGTACAAGGCATCCGGGGCTGATCTTGCCGTGCTCTACAAGCTCACCGAAATGTTGCCGGGTATTTATGTGAAAGCCGGGCTGACCTACGCCAAGGTGACAGAAGATATCGTCGAGAGTCGTGCCGGGGGTTTCAAATACCACGGTTCAGGGACAGGAACCGGCTATCTGTTCGGTCTGGGCTACGAATACGACTTCACTCCTGCTTGGAGCGCCAATGCCAACTACACTCGTTATCAACGCGTGGCCAATGTGCCGGGTGTGAATCTCAACCAGTTGGGCGTTGGCGTCAAATACCGTTTCTGATTTTTCCTGGAAATGAATGATCCCTCCCTTGCGGAGGGATTTTTTTTACGCATGCCGAAGCAAGGGGCACTCAGCCGCCGCGCGCCTGATCCAGCCGCTTGCACACTTCGACGGCCGCATCCAGCACGCGCGGTCCGGCGCGGTTGAGCCAGTCGGCGTTGACCGTGTACAGACGATCCTCGCGCACCGCGCGCAGGCGCGGGAACTGGCGCCAGCGCTGCAGCGGCTGGTCGCGCGCATCGCTGGGCGTGAGGATCACTTGCGGGTCGGCCGCCAGCACCGCCTCTACGCTGACGGTCGGCGCCAGCTGGGGCAGGCCCTCGAAGACGTTGCGGCCGCCGCACAGGCGCAGCACCGACGACGCCATGTGACGGCCGTTGAGCGTCATCAGCGGCTGGCTCCAGATCTGGTAGAACACGCTGACCTCCGGCCGCCCCTGGTATTGCGCGCGCAGCGCCTGCCAGCGCGCGCGGAAGTCGGCGGCGGCGGCCTGGCCGGCGGCGTCGCTGCCGGCCAGGTGAGAGAGTTTTTCCAGCGCGTCGGCGATCATGCCGAAGTCGGCCGGCTGGCTTTCATAGACGGGGATGCCGAACTCGCGCAGGCGCGCCAGCTGGGAGGGTTTGTTGCCGCTGTGCCAGCCGACGATGAGATCGGGCTTGAGGCTCAGCACGCGCTCCAGGTCGAGCGCGGCGAAACTGCCCACGGAAGGGAGCCTGGCGGCAGCGGCGGGGTAGTCGCTGAAGTTGCTGGCGCCGACCAGCTTGTCGCCGGCGCCGGCCGCATACAGCAGCTCGGTGACGTGCGGCGCCAGGCTGACGATGCGTTGGGCTGGGCGCGCCAGCGTGACTTCGTTGCCCAGGTCGTCGCTGACGGTGATGGCGGCGCAGGAAATCGAAGCACAGGACAACAAGGCGCAAGACAGCAGGGCGCCCAGCGCCGCGCGCATGCTCAGATCTCCAGGTTGTCGATCAGGCGGGTGGCGCCCAGCTTGGCGGCCGACAGCACCACCAGCGGCGCGCCCTGCGCCAGGTCGGCGGCCGACGGCGCTTGCAGGTCGATGCGCTTGCGCACGGACACGTAGTCGGGTTGCCAGCCGCGGCCGGCCAGGGTGGCCATGGCCTGCTTCTCGATCTCCGCCGTGTCCGGCCGGCCGCTGCGCACTTCGCCGGCGACCTCGTTCAACACCTTGTACAGCAGCGGCGCCTCGGCGCGCTCCTCGGCCGACAGGTAGCCGTTGCGCGAGGACAGCGCCAGGCCGTCCTCGGCGCGGAAGGTCTCGGCGCCGACGATTTCGGTGGGCAGCGCGAACTGGCGCGCCATGTTGCGCACGATCATCAGTTGCTGGTAATCCTTCTTGCCGAACACGGCCACGCGCGGCTGCACGCAGGAGAACAGCTTCATCACCACGGTCGATACCCCGGTGAAGAAGCCGGGACGGAATTCACCCTCCAGGATGTTGCCCAGGTCGTCGGGCGGCTGCACGCGGTATTGCTGCGGCTCCGGGTACATGTCCTTCTCGGTCGGCGCGAAGAGCACGTAGACGCCTTCCTTTTCCAGCTTCTCGACGTCGGCCTGGAAGGTGCGGGGGTATTTGTCGAAATCCTCGTTGGGGCCGAACTGCAGGCGGTTGACGAAGATCGACGCCACCACCGGATCGCCATGGGTGCGGGCCAGGCGCATCAGCGACAGATGGCCCTCGTGCAGGTTGCCCATGGTGGCCACGAACGCGGTGCGCAGCTGGCCGCGCAGGTGGTCGCGGAGTTCTTCGATCGAGGAAATGATTTTCATGCGGGGGTCTCTGGTTGGAGGGCGGCGCCATGCCGGCGGCCGCCCGGCGTCAGCCGGTTGCGCGCCCGGCCGTCTCAGCTCGGCGAGTACGACAGTCTGACATAGATGGGCGCGAAGGCTTCGGCCTGGGTGATTTCGATCAGCGTTTCCTTGGCCAGCTCCAGCAGGGCGATGAAATTCACCACCATCACCGGCACGCCGCGCGACGGGTCGAACAGGTCGGCGAACTCGACGAAGCGGGCCGATTGCAGGCGGCGCAGGATGCCAGTCATGTGCTCGCGCACCGACAGTTCCTCGCGGCTGATGTGGTGGTGCGCGGTCAGCTTGGCGCGCTTGATGATGTCGGCCCACACCGCCCGGAGGTCGTCCATGTCGACGTCGGGCCAGCGGGTGACCACGGTCTGCTCGATGTGGACCTGGGTGCGCACGTAGTCGCGGCCGACCTGCGGCAATTGGTCCAGCTCCTGCGCGGCCAGCTTGATCTGCTCGTACTCCAGCAGGCGGCGCACCAGCTCGGCGCGCGGGTCTTCCGCTTCCTCGCCGGTGTCGGCCTTCTTGGCCGGCAGCAGCATGCGCGACTTGATCTCGATGAGCATGGCCGCCATCAGCAGGTACTCTGCCGCCAGCTCAAGGTTTTGCTTGCGGATCTGCTCGACGTATTCCAGGTACTGCGCGGTGACCTGCGCCAGCGGGATGTCCAGGATGTTGAAGTTCTGCTTGCGGATCAGGTACAGCAGCAGGTCGAGCGGACCCTGGAAGGCTTCAAGGAAGACTTCCAGCGCATCCGGCGGGATGTAGAGATCGTTGGGGAGCTGGAACAGCGGTTCGCCGTACAGCTTGGCCAGGGCCACGCCGTCGACCACGTCGGGCGTGGTGTCCTGCTGGCCGGCCGGCGTGATCTCGAGGGCGTCGACATTGCGCTCCGGAACGGCCTGGCCGACCGGATCGCCTGCGTTCTGCGACATGCGGTATTAGTGGTTTTGGTAGACGTAGGGCTGCTGGGCAACGCGCGAAGCCTTGTCGCGCGAGGTCTTGTCCAGGTCGATGGGTTCCTTGTCCCACAGCAGGGCGCGGCCGGCGCGTTGCGACTCTTCCAGCTTCGGATTCTTGTGCTTCAGTTCGTCGATGAACTGGGTGATTTCAGATACGTAGGTGGTCTTTTTTCCGAAGATCATGATAGCTTTCAGGCCGATTTAAACACAGAGGCGGTATTTTACCCTGTCTTTATCGGGGATAATGAAATCCATGAGCACCGCAATCATCCGTCTCCTGCGCCGTTGCGCCGCCACCGCGGGCGCGCTGGTCGCCGCCGTGGCCATGTTCGGCTGCGACCGCAACGGCAATCCCATCGAAGAATTCGGCCTGGACAAGCTGCAAAAGGGCGTGTCCACCGAGGCCGACGTGCGCGGCGTGATGGGCCAGCCCGACACCGTCTGGGACGACGGCAACGGCGCCCGCACGCTCGAATACCCCAAGGGCCCGGAGGGTATCCGCACCTGGATGTTCGCCATCGGCGCCTCCGGCACCCTGATCGATTACCGCCAGGTCCTGACCCAGGAGCATTTCGACGGCATCCGCCCCGGCATGAGCGCCGACCAGGTCCGCCGCCAGTTCGGCCGGCCGCGCAGCGTGGCGCAATTCACCCGCAAGAACGAGGAAGTGTGGGACTGGAAATACCGCTACGTGCATGAAGACCGGCTGTTCAACGTGCATTTCGACCTCGCCACCAGGCAGGTGGTGCGCACCTCGATCTCGGAGATTTCCGGGCGCTGAGAGGAGGGGCGAGATCGAAAGCCCCTTTTGGAGTACTCAAATCCCCGTTAAGGGGATTTGTCGCCGACGCGAGCTGCCATCATGGCGGTCGTCACGGAGGCGAATAGTCCCCGCTGCGCGCCGCCAGTGCGCGTTCCTCTTCCTCGTCGCGACTGGTGTCCATGCGGCTGCGGCGCAGCAGGCCGGCTTCGTCCAGCACCGCGTAGGCGGTCGAGCAGAACAGCGAATGCATGCGCTTCATGTCGCTGATCAGGTCCAGGTGCAGCGAGCTGGTCTCGATGCTCTGGCGCGTCTCGCCGGCCAGGCGCACCAGGTGGGTCTTGGCGTAGGCGCGTTCGAGGTCGCGGAAGGCTTCCTTCTCGGCCAAGAGCTTCTGGGCGCTGCGCAGGTCGCCTTCCAGGAACACCGACAGGCCCAGCTGCAGGCTGGCCAGCAGGCGCGCGTGCATCTCGCAGACCTCCTGCATGCCGGCGTCCGAGAAGGTGCGCTGCGGCGCGATCTTCTTGCTCTCCAACCCCTTGACGATGCGCACGATGATGTCGCCGGCCTGTTCCAGGTTGATGGTCAGCGTGATGACATCGGTCCAGCGTCGCACTTCCTTGGCATTGAGCTCCTCACGCGAGACCCGCGCCAGGTACATCTTCACTTCGGTATAGAGCTTGTCGACGTCGTCGTCGAGCCGCCGGATCTGGCCGGCGCGGATGGTATCGTTTACACGAATGACCGGCAAAAGGCTCAGCAGCATCTTTTCGATCAGGTCGCCGATGCGCAGCACCTCGCGCGAGGCGTTGGCCAGCGCCAGCGTGGGGGTGTCGATGGCGGCCGGATCGAGGTGGCGCGAATGGATGCCGTCGTCGTCCAGCGGGTTTTCCGGCAGCAAGCGCTCGCACAGGCGCGCCATCGGTTCCACCAGCGGCAGCAGCAGCCCGCAGCGCACGGCGTTGTAGATCACATGGAAGGCCACCACGCCGAAGCGCAGGTCGCGGCTGAACTGCGCGATTACCAGCTCCAGGTGGTTGATGAAGGGCAGCACCACGATCGCGCCCGACAGGCGGAACAGCATGCTGCCCAGCGCCACCCGGCGTCCGGCCACGTTCTGGCTGGCCGCCGAGAGCAGGGCGGTGACGCCGCTGCCCAGGTTGGCGCCGATCACCAGGCACAGCGCCACCTTGAGCGAAATGATGCCGGACGTGGCCAGGGTCGCCGCCAGCAGCACCGCAGCCAGGCTGGAATAGGTCAGCATGGCGAACAGCGCGCCGATCAGGGTGTCGAGCAGCACGTCGCCGGTCAGCGAGGAGAACAGCACCTTGATGCCGGCCGCGTGCATCATCGGCTGGGTGGCGGCGGAGATCAGTTCCAGCGCCAGCAGGATCAGGCCCAGGCCGATCACCGCGCGCCCCAGCCGTCCGGCTGCGGTATGGCGGCGCGACAGGTAGACCACCACGCCGCCGAAGATCAGCAGCGGCGACAGCCACGACAGGTCGAAACTGAGCACCCCGGTCATCAGCGCCGTGCCGACGTCGGCGCCCAGCATGATGGCCAGCGCCGGCGTCAGGCCCACCAGCCCCTGCGCCACGAAGGAGCAGACGATGACGGCGGTGGCGTTGCTGCTCTGGACCAGGCTGGTCACGCCCACGCCGGCCGAGAACGCCAGCCAGCGCTTGCGGATGCTGGTGGAGAGGATGCGGCGCAGCTGCGCGCCGTAGACCCGCAGCACGTCGGTGCGCACGATATGCGTGCCCCACACCAGCAGGGCCAGCGCCGACATCAGGTGCAGCAGGGTGATCATCAGTGGGCGGCCAGCAGGTGGCGGGCCAGCTCGGCGAAGCCGGCCCCGTAGGGCTGGGCCGTGATGTAGCGCGGCTCGTGCGCCAGCAGGCCGGCGAAGTCCTGGACGTTGGCCACGCCCACCGAGAGCGGGAAGTAGGCGAACATCGGCGCGTCGTTGGGCGAGTCGCCGGCGAACACGCAGCGTTCGCGCTCGGCGGCCTCGGCGATGTCCACGCCGTAGAGTTCGCGCATCATCAGGCGCGCCATCGACAGCTTGTCGTAGTCGCCGAACCAGCCGTTGACGTGGATGGAACTGATTTTTGCGGTCATTCCTTCTTCCTCCATGATCTGCACGATACGCTCGACCGCGCCGCGTCCCAGCGGCGGCACGTCCTCGCAGAAGTCGATCGCCAGGTCGTACTGGCGGCAGAACTGGTCGGACGCCACCGCGCAGCCCGGCACCTCGCGCAGGATGCGCCGGCACACCTGCTCCAGGCGGGCGGCATTGCCGCAGCGGCTTTCCTCGTCGAGCAGGTGGCGGGTGCGCAGCTTGTTGGCGGCATGGTCGCGCCACATATAAAGAGCCCCGTTTTCACCGATGATACCCTCGACCGGCCACAAGCGCGCAATCTGGTCGCACCATCCGGCCGGCCGCCCGGTCACCGGGATCACCCGCATGCCGGCGCGCTGCAGCGTTTCCAGCGCGTCGTAGGCCAGCGCGCTGAGCTTGCCTTCGGTGGTCAGCGTATCGTCGATGTCGGTGAACACGGTGGCGATGCGCGCGTGCGGCATCTGCGCCAGCGGCTTCATCATGGCTCCCGCAGCGCCAGCAGTTGCGGCTGGTGGTCTGAGGATTGCGTGTGGCCGTCCACGGTGAAACCGCTTACCCAGGGCAGCAGGTCTTCGCTGGCGAAGATGAAATCGCAGGTGAAGGCTTCGGGCCACTGCTCGCGGTCATAGAGACCGACATTGATCGGGTGCGGCTGGTTCCCGTAAAGATGGCGCCAGGCGTCGACCAGGCGCGGCACATGCGGCGCGGCCTGGCCGTCGCGTCCGGCGAACGGTTCCTGCAAGCGCGCGTGCAGCGGGTCCTCGGGACGGAAGTTGAAGTCGCCGGTGAGGATGGTTTTGGTGGCGTGCGGGAAGGCGTGATAGGGCGAGCCGCGGCGGTCGGCGGCCATCTCGCTGGCGGCGCGGCCGCAGGTTTCCTCGTGGCAGCGGCGGATCGCCTCCACCTGCGCGCGGCGCTGCAGCGCGGAATAGTATTCGAGATGGGTATTCATCACCCGCACCGGGCCCAGCGGCGTATCCAGCGTCACCTCCAGCAGCGTGCGCGGCATGCTGATCACGTTGGGATCGACCGGCCAGGGCAACTGGTGGCGCAGCACGCGCAACACCGGATAGCGCGACAACACCATATTGCCGAAGCAGCGGCGGCTGCCGTCGGGGCCGATGACGTCGACGCCGGCGATGGGCGCGGCGGTGAAGCCGGGCAACAGCCGCGCGAACTGCTCGAACTGGTTGTCGCCGGCGCTGCCGGCCAGGCCGGGCGCCGGATAATTGGCGCCGACCTCCTGCAGGCACAGCACGTCGAAATCGGCCATGGCGCGGGCGTCGCGCACGATGCGTTCAGGGTCGACGCGGCCATCCATGCCGCGGGCCCACTGGATGTTCCAGCTGATGAGGTTCATAGGTCTTCCTTGCTCCGTTCGATGGTGGACTGCTTCTTGTGGCGCGGCCCGGTGGTGCGCCGCCGCGGACCTCTGCGGGTCCGTCATGCATATTGTTTATATCGTTTGTTCAGCGGATGCCGGCGCGCATGAACGACTGCACGAACTGGCGCTGGAACAGCAGGAAGGCCAGCAGCAGCGGCGCCGAGGTCATCAGCGTGGCGGCGGTGATGATGGACCAGTCCACGCCCTGGTCGGTGGACGAGAACACCTGCAGTCCGACGGTGAGCGGGCGCGATTCCACCGAGTTGGTGACGATCAGCGGCCACAGGAAGTTGTTCCAGTGGGTGCTGATCGAGACCAGGCCGAAGGCGATGTAGATCGGCTTGGCCAGCGGCACGTAGACCTGCATCAGGATCTGCAGGGCGGAAGCGCCCTCCACGGTGGCGGCCTCGTCCAGCTCGCGCGGCACCGTCTTGAAAGTCTGGCGCAGCAGGAAGATACCGAAGGCCGAGGCGAAGTAGGGCAGGCCGATCGAGAGGATGGTGTCGCGCAGGCCCAGCAGGTTCATGGTGTTGTAGTTCTCCACGATCAGGATGTCGGGCATCACCATCAGCTGCAGCAGCACCAGCATGAACATCAGGTTGCTGCCGCGGAACTCGAAACGGGCGAAGGCGTAGGCCGCCAGCGTGGCCAGCACCATCTGCGCCGCCAGGATCATGGTCACCAGCAGGAAGGTGTTGAGGAAGTAGCGGGGGAAGGGCGCGGCATCCCAGGCGTTGGCGAAGTTCTTCAGCGTCAGCGGCGCGGTCAGCGAGAAGCGCGTGGCGAATTCAGCCGGGTGGAACGCGGTCCAGATCGCGTACAGCAGCGGCAGCAGCCACAGCAGGCCCAGCACCCAGGCCGACAGGGTTTCCAGCGTCCGGTTGCGTTCGCCGAAAGGATTGGAGGTCTGCGGGATCATTGGTAGTGGGTCCTGCGGTCGAGGATACGGAACTTGACGAAGGCGATGACGCCCAGCATGGCCAGCAGCACCACGGTCAGCGCGGCGGCGTAGGACGAGTCCCAGAAGGCGAAGCCGACTTCATAGATGTAGTACAGCAAGAGCGAGCTGGCATTGTCGGGCCCGCCCTTGGTCATCACCACGATATGGTCGACCAGGCGGAAGGAGTTGATCAGCGCGTTGATCAGCACGAACAGCGTGGTCGGCATCAGCAGCGGGAACTGCACCATGCGGAAATACTGCCAGCGGCTCGCGCCTTCCAGGCCGGCGGCCTCGGCCAGCACCGGCGAGATCTGCTGCAGCGCGGCCAGGTAGAAGATCATGAAGAAGCCGGCTTCCTTCCAGATCGCCACCACCATCATGGCGCCCAGCACGGTGTTCGGATTGCCCAGCCAGTTGTGCGAGGGCAGGCCGAGGGCACCGGTGAGCTGTTCCAGCAGGCCGTACTGCGGGGTGTAGAAGAACAGCCAGATGTTGGCCACCGCGATCATCGGCAGCACGGTCGGCGTGAAGTAGGCCAGGCGCAGCAGGCCGCGGCCCATCAGGCGGTCGTTGACCCACAGCGCCATCAGGATGGCCAGCGCGATCGAGACCGGGATGGTGCCCAGCGCGAACCACAGGTTGTTGGTGAAGGCGCGCCAGAACACCGGGTCGTCGGCCATCAGCGCGTAGTTCTCCAGGCCGACGAAGACCGCCGGGTTGGCGCCCTTGGGCGTGGAGAAGAAGCTGTGCCAGAAGGTGGCCACGGCCGGGTAGTGGGTGAAGGCGACCAGCAGCGTCATGGCCGGCAACAGCAGCAGCCAGGGCGTGATGGAGGAGTGGGTTCGGTTCATTTGACCTTTGCGCCGGCCGGCGAAAACGCGTTACGGAATCGGAACCCGGCCCGCCGCCTGGGCGGGCCGGTTGCTGCGAGACTGCCTGGAGCGAGTTGCTTAGCGGCCGTAGGAACGCAGGATGCGGTCCGACTCGCGCTGCGCGTCCTTCAACGCCGCTTCCGGCGTCTTGGTGCCGGACAGCGCCGCTTGCAGGTTGTCATTCAGGGCCTTGGTCACGCGCTGGTTGTCGTGCGTGGACAGCTCGGCCACGCCGTACTTCATCTGCTCGCGCGCCACGTCGGCCGCCGGCACTTCCTGCAGGTACTTCTTCATCTCGGCGGTGTCCCAGGCATCCTGGCGCGGCGCCACATAGCCGGTGGCGATCGACCATTGGGCCGCGCGCGCCGGCTCGGCGGCGAAGCGGATGAACTTCATCGCCGCGGCCTGCTGCTCAGGCGAGGTCTTGTTGAAGACGTAGAAGTTGCCGCCGCCGGTCGGGCTGCCCGGATGCTTGATGCCCGGCAGCATCGCCACGCCGAACGGGAACGAGGCGTTGGTGCGGATGTTGGTCAGGTTGCCGGTGGTGGTCCAGACCATGGCGGCCTTCTGCTCCAGGAAGTCCTTGGGGGTGGTGCCCCATTCGATCGAGCCGCCCGGCATGACCTTGTCCTTGGTGGTCAAGTCGACCCAGTGCTGCAGGGCCTGCACCGAACCCGGCTTGTCGAAGTAGGTCTTGGTGCCGGCGCTGTTCATCAGGATGGTGTCGTTGGACGCGGTCATGGCCTGGAACATCCAGTAGCCGAAGCCGGTCGAGGGGATCTTCACGCCCCACTGGGTGACGTTGCCCGAGGCGTCGCGCTTGGTCAGCTTCTTGGCAGCATCGACCATCTCGGTCCAGCTGGCGGGGGCCTTCTCCGGGTTCAGGCCGGCTTCCTTGAACAGGTTCTTGTTGTAGTACATGACGATGGTCGAGCGCTGGAACGGGATGCCCCAGGTCTTGCCGTCGGTCTGGCTGTTCTCCATGAAACCCTTGTAGAAGCCGTCGATCCACTTCTTGTCCTCGGCCGACTTGGCCAGGGTGTCGATGGAGACGATGGCGTTCTCGTCGATCAGGGTGAACAGGTCGGTCGACAGCAGCACCGCCAGCGTCGGCGGGGTGCCGCTCTTGAAGGCGGTCAGCGCCTTGACGATGCTTTCCTGGTAGGTGCCGGCATAGACCGCCTTGACCTTGATGTCCGGGTTGGCCTTCTCGAAGTCGGCCACCATGCCGTCGATGGTCTTGGTGACGGCGCCGCCGACGGCGACCGGATAGTAGAAGCTGATTTCGACCGGGTTTGCGGCAAAGGCGCTGGCGCCGAAAGCGGCGCTGACGGCCAGGGCGGCCACGGATTTCAGAATTGCTCTACGCATGATGCGTCTCTCCCATGAGGTTGAAGGTTGGTTGCAACTTGGCGGTTGCTATTGTTGGAGTCTCACTCTGACGTTTCTGAATTACTGGGGATGACGCCGCATCCCGGTCTGCCTGTCGAAGAAATATTGATCGCCCGGGTTCCAGCCGAGCCGCACGGGGTCGCCGGCGCGCAGCGCCAGCTGGCCCGGCGCGCGCACCAGCAGGGTAGGGCCGCCGCGGCCGGCGCCGACCTGCGCGCCGACGATGGTGTCGGCGCCGAAATACTCGACCGTCTGCACTACCGCCGCCACGCCGTCATCGGCCAGGCGCACATGCTCCGGGCGCAGGCCCAGTTGCCATTGCTGGTCGCCGACGGCGGCCGTCACCGACGGGCCGTCGCTGCCCTCGATGGCGAGGCCGCCCGCGACCGGCGCCAGCGGCAGGATGTTCATGGGCGGCGTGCCGATGAAGCGCGCGGCGAATTCGGTGGCGGGTTGGGCGTACAGCTCGGCCGGCGGCGCGTTCTGCTCGATCTTGCCGTCGCGTAGCAGGATCACCTGGTCGGCCATGCTCATGGCTTCGGTCTGGTCGTGCGTGACGTAGATCATGGTCATTTCAAGCTGCTGCTGCAGCGCGCGGATCTCGCGGCGCATTTCCTGGCGCAACTGGGCGTCGAGGTTGGAGAGCGGCTCGTCCATCAGGCACACCGGGGCGTCGGCGATGATCGCGCGGCCCAGCGCCACGCGCTGCTGCTGGCCGCCCGAGAGCTGGCCGGGACGGCGATCCAGCAGGTGCGACAGGCCGAGGATGTCGGCCACGCGCTTCAAGCGCGGCTCGAAGTCCTGCCGCGGCTCCTTGCGCACGCGCACGCCGAACAGGATGTTGTCGCGCACGTTCAGGTGCGGGAACAGGGCATACGACTGGAACACCATGGCGATCTTGCGCTGCGCCGGCGGCAGCCGGGTGACGTCGCGTTCGCCGATGCGGATGCTGCCGGCGCTGGGCGTGTCCAGCCCCGCGATCAGGCGCAGCGTGGTCGACTTGCCGCAGCCGGAGGGCCCCAGCAGCACGGTGAAGTCGCCCGACTTCACCTCGAAATCGATGCCCTTGACGGCCTGGGCCTCGCCCCAGTTCTTGGTGATCCCCTGCAAGGAAATTGCTGCCATCCCGTATCCCTTTTTTATCAATCGTCAACCGGCCCGCATCAAGCGATCGGCCCGGCCTGTGCGGCGCCACTCACCGGCGATGAATGGCCGTAATCGTTTTCACGCCCGGCTTAGCGGATTTCCGCCGGCATCCGGCTGGCGCAGAAATGGCTGGCGCGCAATTGCGCGAACCACTCCCCGAACGCTTCCCGCTGGACCTGGTCCATGTGCAGTCCGCACTTGGTCCGGCGCCACAGCACGTCGTCGGCCTCGCAGGCCCATTCGTGCACGGCCAGGTATT
The DNA here is from genome assembly GCF_028993615.1 of Herbaspirillum sp. WKF16. Taxonomy (NCBI): domain Bacteria; kingdom Pseudomonadati; phylum Pseudomonadota; class Betaproteobacteria; order Burkholderiales; family Oxalobacteraceae; genus Herbaspirillum; species Herbaspirillum sp. WKF16. The sequence goes on from NZ_CP118632.1 coordinate 1,738,887, forward strand.
CCACTTCGCGCTGCGTCAGACCGCCGCCGAAGTCGCGTCCCAGCTCTGCCATCGTTTGCGCCTCGCGCAGCACGGCATAGCTGTTCAGGCCATGGCGCGCGAACAGGCGCGCCAGGTAGTGGGCATCGAGGCCGGCGTATTTCTGTTGCAGCAGGGCGACCTCGCGCTGGCGCTCGGCGCGCTTGAAGCGGGCGCCGGGCAAGGCTTCACCGGCGGTCCAGCCGCCGCGCCGGGAGCGGCCCTGCAGCCAGGGCGCCAGCTTGTCCATGACCGACTCGGCCAGGCGGCGGTAGGTGGTGATCTTGCCGCCATACACCGAGACGCAGGGCAGGCCGCGCTGCTCCTGCAGCACCAGCGTGTAGTCGCGGGTGACGGCCGAGGGATTGTCGGACTCGTCGTCGAACAGCGGCCGCACGCCGGCGTAGCGCCAGACGATGTCGCCGGCGGCGACCGGGCGTTCCAGGTAGCGGTTCACCGCGCGCAGCAGGTAGGCTTCTTCGGCGGCGCTGATGCGCGCGCCCTGGTCCATGTTCTCCTGCGGCACGTCGGTGGTGCCGATCAGGGTGTAGCGGTCCTCATAGGGAATCATGAAGACGATGCGCTTGTCGTCGTTTTGCAGGATGTAGGCGTGCTCGCCCTCGAACAGGCGCGGCACCACGATATGGCTGCCGCGCACCAGCTTGACCGCCGCGTGCCGCTTTTCCCCGTCATCGCCGCCGCCATCGCCGGCGTTGAGCGCGCGATCCATCTGCGCCACCCAGGGGCCGGCGCTGTTGACCAGGGCGCGCGCCTTCACGCGGCGCCGCTGGCCGGTATGCATGTCTTCCAGCGTGCACAGCCAGTGGTTGTCCCCGCCGTCCTGGTTCTCGACGCGCAGGGCTTCGGCCAGGCGCGTGCGGGGCAGGATGTCGGCGCCGTGCTCCTGGGCCGAGAGCAGGTTGAAGATCACCAGGCGGGCGTCGTCCACCCAGGCGTCGGAATAGGCGAAGCCGCGCGTGATGTCGCCCTTGAGGCCGCTGGGGCTCGCCATGCGATCCAGCCGCAGCGCCTGCGACTTGGGCAGCGTGATGCGCCCGCCGATGTGGTCGTACAGCCAGAGGCCCAGCCGGATCATCCAGCGCGGGCGCAGGCCGGCCACGTGCGGCATGACGAAGCGCAGCGGCCAGGCGATGTGCGGGGCGATGTCGAGCAGGTGTTCGCGCTCCGACAGGGCCTCGGCCACCAGCCGGAATTCGTAGTATTCGAGATAGCGCAGGCCGCCGTGGATCAGTTTGGTGCTGGCCGAGGAGGTGGCGCCGGCGAAATCGTTCTGCTCGCACAGGGCCACCGACAGGCCGCGGCCGGCGGCGTCGCGCGCCACGCCGGCGCCGTTGATGCCGCCGCCGATGACCAGGATGTCGTAGAGACCGTCGCGTTTCATGGGTTTGGCTCCCGGCCGTCGGCGGCGCGGATCTGCTCGACCAGCAGGCGCGCGCTCGGCTCGTCGATCACCAGCTCGTTGATGAAGCCGCCCTGCAGCGCGGCGCGCAGGCCGGGGATCTTGCCCTTGCCCGAGACCACGCAGATCGAATGCGCGGCGCGCTGGAAGCAATCCATGTCCGGGCCGCTGCTGCGCGCGTTCAGGGCGATGTCGCGCCAGCTGCCGTCCTCGCGGAAGAACATGGTGGCGATGTCGCCCACCAGGCCCTCGGCGCGGATCATGGCGCGCTCCTCGTCGGACAGGTAGCCGCCGGTATGCACGTGGCTGCCGGTGGCTTCGGCGCCGATCGAGAACAGCAGGATGGAGGCGCTGTCCTGCAGCGCGCGGATGGACTTGATGCTCTTCTCGCGCCACAGCGCGGTGCGGGTGTCGGCATAGTCGAAGAAGGCCGGCACCGGGAAGTGATGGGCGCGCGCCCCGTAGTTCTGGGCGAAGCGCGAGACGATGGACTCGCCGAAGGTGTTGACGAAGTTCAGTCCGGTGCCCGAGCCGTTCAACTGCACCACGTCGACGTCGTGCACCTGCTTGGGCAGCAGCTTGTCGGCGATCTCGGCCACCGTGGTGCCCCAGGCCAGGCCGATCACGGTGGACGGCGCCACCAGCGAGCTGACGTAGGCGGCGGCGTGGCCGGCCACGCGCTGCAGGGTTTCCTTCTCGCTGGCGGCGGCCGACACCGGCACCACCTGGATCGAGCGCAACTGGTAGCGCTCGGCGATGGCGCTCTCCAGGTTGCCCGAGACCTCCTGCGGGTCGTGCACCCGGATCTCCACCAGGCCGCGGTCCAGCGCAAACGACAGCAAGCGCGAGACGGTCGCGCGCGAGGTGCCGATTTCCTCGGCGATCGCCGCCGTGGTCATGTTCTGGAAGTAGTACAGGCGCGCCACGCGCACTGCCATGTAAGCGGTTTCCTGCCGGTCCCCATTAGCCATGTTGATAGCCTGAACGTATGATCATTGTTGTTGAACGTTTGTAAAAATAGTCAATTCGCCGAGGCAAGTAAAGACGTATCGATACGGCCCTGCAGCATGGTAGGGATGATATTGAGCTTTTGTTACAGCTTGATGAACGGATGTTCTTTGCGGGCGGGGACATGCGCGGGTGGCGACGGCCTCGCGGCAGCCGGGCCGGGTCGGCCGCGCCAGCTCGCCATGCCGCGCCGGGCCTGGGCCGGCGCGCATAAGGACATATGAATTCCTTCGTTGGTGGCCGGCGGCCGGCTCTCTACACTTGGCCATCCCAAGCGCCGGTGCGGCGCACCACAACATTTCACGGAGAAATCGCATGACCCAACGCCTGCGCCTGCGCGCGCTGATCGCCGTCACCCTGTTCTTGCTGGCCGGCCTGGCCCACAGCGCCGACCCCAAGACCCTGCGCGTGGGCGTGCGCGGCGGCACCGACGAGCAGATCTGGGAAGTGGTCACGCAGGTGGCCAAAAAGAACGGCCTGAACGTGCAGCCGGTGGTGATCTCCGGCGCCGCCAGCCCCAACGAGGCGCTCAACAACGGCGACCTGGACGCCAACTCCTTCCAGCACATTCCTTTCCTGCGCGACCAGATCAAGCAGCGCGGCTACAAGCTGGCCGCGGTGGGCGACACCTATATCTCGCCGATCGCCTTCTATTCGAAGAAGTACAAGGCCATCAAGGACCTGCCGGAAGGCGCCAAGGTCGCCATCCCCAATGACCCCAGCAACCAGACCCGCGCGCTGGTGGTGCTGCGCGACGCCGGCCTGATCACCTTGCGCGACGGCTTCGACCCGTACACCGGCACCGCCTCGCTGTCCGACATCAGCGGCTACAAGAAGAAGATCAACCTGATCGAGAGCGCCTCTGTGGTGCTGGCGCGCTCGCTGGAAGACGTCGACACCGCCGCCATCGTCAACACCTTCGCCTACCAGGCCGGCCTGATCGCCACGCGCGACGGCATCGCCGTCGAGAAGCGCGAGCACAATCCTTACGTCAACATCATCGTGGTGCGCGAGCAGGACAAGAACGCGGCCTGGGTCGCGCCGCTGGTGAAGGCCTATCAGTCCGAGGAAGTGCGCCAGTTCATCCTGAAGCAGTTCGGCGGCTCGGTGGTGCCGGTATTTTGAGCCTCTCCGCACTGATCCGCGCCGGCACCGGCCTGACGGCGCGCGCGCGTGAAGACGCGGCGCGCGCGCCCGCCGAGAGCGCGTTGCCGTCGGCTGCGCACATCGCCTTCCAGCAGGTCAGCAAGCAGTATCCTGGGCCGGCGGGGCAGGTGCATGCGCTGCGCGAGGTGTCCTTCGAGGTCAGGCGCGGCGAGATCTTCGGCGTCATCGGCCGCAGCGGCGCCGGCAAATCGACCCTGCTGCGCACCATCAACGCGCTGGAACTCCCGGGCGCGGGCATGGTAAAGGTCAACGGCGCCGACGTCGGCGCGCTGGACGAGGATGGCCTGGTGGCCCTGCGTCGCCGCGTGGGCATGATCTTCCAGCATTTCAACCTGCTCTCGGCCAAGACCGTGCGCGAGAACGTCGGCCTGCCGCTGCGCGTGGCCGGCGTGCCGCCGCAACGCATCCGCGAGAAGGTGGATGCGTTGCTGGCGCTGGTCGGCCTGGCCGACAAGGCCGATGCGTATCCGGCCAGGCTATCCGGTGGACAGAAGCAGCGCGTCGGCATTGCCCGCGCGCTGGTGCACGAGCCCGACATCCTGCTGTGCGACGAGGCCACCTCGGCGCTCGATCCGGAAACCACGCAATCCATCCTGGCGCTGCTGCGCGACGTCAGCGCCTCGATGGGGCTGACCGTGGTGCTGATCACGCACGACATGGCGGTGATCCGCGAGATCTGCGACCGCGTGCTGGTGCTGGACCAGGGGCAGGCGGTGGAACTGGGCGAAGTCTGGCGCGTGTTCGGCAATCCGCAGGCCGACGCCACGCGCGCGCTGCTGCGCCCGCTGCAGCACGGCGTGCCGGCCGACCTGGCCGAACAGCTGGTGGACGATTTGCAAGGCGCGCCCGGCAGGGCCGTGCTCAGCCTGCGCTTCACCGGCGCCGAAGGGCCGCAGGGCGTGAGCCTGCAGGACCTGGCCCGGCTCGGGCCGGATGCCGCGCTGCTGCACGGCGGCCTCGATCGCATCCGCGGCCACGCCCAGGGCGAGCTGCTGCTGGCCTTGCCGGCGGCCGAGGTCGAACGGGTGCGCGGCCTGTTCAAGGACAATCTCATCAAGGTGATCGGCTATGTCCCTGCCCGCGCTTGATAAATACTTCCAGGCCTTCTTCGAGACCCTGCTGATGGTGGGCGCCTCGGCGCTGCTGGCCATTTCGCTGGGCCTGGCGCTGGCGGTGGTGCTGACGGTCACCGCCCGCCACAACCTCTATCCGCGTCCGCGCCTGCATCGGGCGCTGTCGGTGACGGTCAACGTGTTTCGCGCCGTGCCCTTCATCATCATGCTGGTGGCGCTGTTGCCGGTGACGCGCCTGCTGGTCGGCACCACGCTGGGCACCTGGGCCGCGGTGGTGCCGTTGACGGTGAACCTGATTCCCTTCTACGCGCGCATCGCGCAGGTGTCGCTCAACGACGTCGACGGCGGCCTGGTGGAGGCGGCGCGCGCCATGGGCTGCCGGCGCTGGCACATCGTGCGCCACGTGCTGCTGCCGGAGGCCTTGCCCGGCATCGTCGGCGGCATGACGGTAAGCGTGATCGCCATGATCAACGCCTCGGCCATGGCGGGCGCGGTCGGCGCCGGCGGCCTGGGCGACCTGGCGATCCGCTACGGCTACGAGCGCTACGAGACGCGGGTGATGTTCGAGGTGATCGTGATCCTGATCGCGCTGGTGTCTGTGATCCAGCTGGTGGGGGAGGGGATTGCCCGGCGTTTCGATCACAAGCGATGAGGTAAGCCAATTGCTCCGTCATCGCGGCGCAGGCCGGGATCCAGTGTCGTTTGTCGCGCCTGGCAGTCGATTGATGGGCGCGACAAGCGACACTGGGTCCTGACTTCCGTCAGGACGACGATGAGATATGGAATGTGCCGCTGAAAGTCCGGGGGAGACCGGCTCAGTGCCGCATCACCCGCCGCATCACGATGGGCGGCGCTTCGTTCGGGTTGGCGCGGGTGTATTCGAGCTCGGGCGCGATCTCGAAGCCGAAGGCGGCGTACAGGTCCACCAGTTGGGCCTGGTCGGTGCGCACCGCCAGCCGCAGCTCGCGCACGTCGGCGGCCTGGGCGCGGTGGATCAGCGCCTCCATCAGGTGCTGCGACAGGCGCTCGCCGCGAAAGTCCGGGCAGATGCCCATGCGGCGGATTTCCCAGACGTCGAAGTCCGAGTCCAGCGGCAGCCAGCGCACCGAGCCGGCCGGCACTTCGCCGCGCAGCAGGATGAAGGCGCCGCCGTGCTGCAGGTCTTCGGTGACGTGGTCGGCCGCTTCGCGGTGACCGGAGGAGTTGGGCGCCACCTTGTTGGCCCAGCTGTTGCGGGTCAGCTCCGCGATCAGCGGGGCGTCTTCCGAGGTGGCTTCGCGTATCAGCATTTCCATGCAGGGTCTCCTTCGCTTACCGGGTGCGGCCGCGCGCGGCTCAGCGCACCCGCATGCCCGGCTCGGCGCCCGGCCACGGGTTGAGCACGTAGATGCCCGGCTTGGCTTTCTCATCCTTGGCGGAGGCGGCCAGCACCATGCCTTCGGAGATGCCGAACTTCATCTTGCGCGGCGCCAGGTTGGCCACCATCACGGTCAGCTTGCCCACCAGTTCTTCCGGCTTGTAGGCCGAGGCGATGCCCGAGAACACGTTGCGCGTGCGGCCTTCGCCGGCGTCCAGCGTCAGGCGCAGCAGCTTGGTCGAGCCTTCCACCGCTTCGCAGTTGACGATCTTGGCGATGCGCAGGTCGATCTTGGCGAAGTCGTCGATGGAGATTTCCGGGGCCAGCTCCTCGATGGCGCTGTCGGCGACGGCGGCCGGCGCGGCCGCGGGGGCTTCCGGCGCCTCGAACAGGGCGTCCAGCATCTTCGGATCGACACGCTGCATCAGGTGCGCGTAGGCGTTGATGACGTGGCCGTCGGCCAGCGGCGCGGCGACGTCGTTCCACTGGAAGGGCTGCACGTTGAGGAAGGCTTCCACCTGCGCGGCCAGTTGCGGCAGCACCGGCTTCAGGTACACGGTCAGGATGCGGAAGGCTTCCAGCAGGCGGCTGCAGACTTCATGCAGCTGGGCGTCGCGGGCGGTGTCCTTGGCCAGTTCCCAGGGCTTGTTGGCGTCCACGTAGGCGTTGATGGCGTCGGCCTGTTCCATCACCAGGCGCAGGGCCTTGCCGTACTCGCGCTGTTCATAGAGCGTGCGGATGTCGCCCGCCACGCCGCGCAGCTTGGCCAGGAAGGCGTCGTCGTCGGTGGCCCAGGCGGTGCTGAGCTTGCCCTCGAAGCGCTTGGCGATGAAGCCGGCCGCGCGGCTGGCGATGTTGACGTACTTGCCGATCAGGTCGGCGTTGACGCGGGCCACGAAGTCGTCCGGGTTGAAGTCGACGTCTTCCACCTTGGCGTTGAGCTTGGCGGCGATGTAGTAGCGCAGCCATTCCGGGTTCATGCCGATGTCGAGGTAGCGCAGCGGCGAGATGCCGGTGCCGCGCGACTTGGACATCTTCTCGCCCGAGACGGTGATGAAGCCGTGGGCGAACACATTGTTGGGCGTCTTGCGGCCGGCGAACTTCAGCATGGCGGGCCAGAACAACGTGTGGAAGTAGGTGATGTCCTTGCCGATGAAGTGGTACTGCTCGGTCTTGTCGTCGGCCATGAAGGCGTCGAAGTCGCGGCCGGTCTTGCCGAAGTAGTTCTTTAGCGAGGCCAGGTAGCCGATCGGCGCGTCCAGCCAGACGTAGAAGTACTTGCCCGGCGCGTCCGGGATCTCGATGCCGAAGTAGGGGGCGTCGCGGCTGATGTCCCAGTCGCCCAGGCCGCCTTCGCCGTCCAGCCATTCGCGGCACTTGTTGGCCACTTCCGGTTGCAGGCGGTTGTTGTCCAGCGCCCATTCGCGCAGGAATTCCACGCACTTCGGGTCCGACAGCTTGAAGAAGAAATGCTCCGAGGACTTCATCACCGGCGTCGCGCCCGACAGGGTCGAGTACGGGTTCTTCAGGTCGGTCGGCGAATACACGGCGCTGCAGTTCTCGCAGGAGTCGCCGTACTGGTCCTTGGTGCCGCACTTGGGGCACTCGCCCTTGATGTAGCGGTCCGGCAGGAACATGCTCTTGACCGGGTCGAAGAACTGGTCGATGGTCTTGGTCGAGATCAGCTTGGCCTCGTCGCGCAGGGCGCGATAGATCTCCTGCGACAGTTCGTGGTTCTCGGGGCTGTCGGTGGAGCTCCAGTTGTCGAAGGCGATATGGAAGCCGTCCAGGTACTGCTTGCGGCCGGCGGCGATGTTGGCCACGAACTGCTGCGGCGTGATGCCGGCCTTCTCGGCGGCGATCATGATCGGCGCGCCGTGCGCGTCGTCGGCGCCGACGAAGTGCACCTCATTGCCCTGCATTCGCTGGAACCGGACCCAGATGTCGGCCTGGATGTACTCCATGATGTGGCCGATGTGGAACGCGCCGTTGGCGTAGGGGAGTGCGGTCGTGACGAAGAGTTGGCGGGGTGCTGGGGTGCTCATTGGCAATACTGACGAGGCGTGGGTGGTGGAAAAAGAGAGCCATTCTAGCAGCCGTGGCCCTCTCGGCGCAGCAGTTGATGTTTTGCCAAGCAAAACGCGGCGCCGGGCGAGCTTGCCCGGCGCTCGCAAGGCAAGGCGGCGCCGGGCCGATTGGGATAGACTTGCGGGTTCTGAGCAAGGAGAAACAATGAGCATCACCGTGGAAGAAATCAAGGCGGCCCTGTTGCAGGTGATCGATCCCAACACCGGCCGCGATCTCATCAGCGGCAAGGAAGCCAGGAACATCCGCGTCGAGGGCGGCCGCGTGCTGCTGGACGTGGAGCTGGGCTATCCCGCCAAAAGCCAGGTCGAGCCGATCCGCGGCCTGGTGGCCGAGGCCCTGGGCAAGCTGCCCGGCGTGGCAGGCGTCGAGGCCAACGTGTATTTCAAGATCGTCGCGCATGCGGTGCAGCGCGGCATCAAGTTGAAGAGCAACGTCAAGAACATCATCGCCGTGGCCTCCGGCAAGGGCGGCGTGGGCAAGTCGACCACCGCGGTCAACCTGGCGCTGGCGCTGGCCGCCGAGGGTGCGCAGGTGGGCATCCTGGACGCCGACATCTACGGCCCCTCGCAGCCGATGATGATGGGCATCTCCGGCCAGCCGGAAACCAAGGATGGCAAGACCATGGAGCCGCTGGAGAACCATGGCCTGCAAGTCTCCTCGATCGGCTTCATGATCGATCCCGACGAGCCGATGGTGTGGCGCGGCCCGATCGTCACCCAGGCGCTGCAGCAGCTGCTGGACCAGACCAACTGGCGCGAGCTCGACTACCTGATCGTCGACATGCCGCCCGGCACCGGCGACGTGCAGCTGACGCTGTCGCAGAAGGTGCCGGTGACCGGCGCGGTGATCGTGACCACGCCGCAGGACATCGCCCTGCTGGATGCGCGCAAGGGTTTGCGCATGTTCGAGAAGGTCGGCATTCCCATCCTTGGCATCGTCGAGAACATGAGCATGCACGTGTGTTCCAACTGCGGCCATGCCGAGCCGATCTTCGGCGTGGGCGGCGGCGAGCGCATGTGCGCCGACTTCGGCGTGGACTTCCTGGGGGCGTTGCCGCTGACCATGGAGATCCGCCAGCAGACCGATTCCGGCAAGCCCACCGTGGTGGCCGACCCGGACGGCAAGGTCGCCGAGATTTACAAGAACATTGCGCGCCGGGTCGCGGTCAAAGTGGCGGAGAAGGCCCGCGACATGACCAGCAAGTTCCCCAGCATCGTGGTGCAGAACGACTGAGGCGGGGCGCATCGTTGGAATGCCAGAACGGCGATGGAAATCTCCATCGCCGTTTTTCGTTTCGGCGCGCTCGTGCAATCGTGCAGCCGCCAGGCCGAGCGCAGGCCTGCTCCGCAGTCCCCATCCACAACTACAGGAGATGCTTGATGATTGCCCACCCCAGTCCCCGTTTGTCCCGCGCGGCATGTGCCGCTTCGCTGCTGCTGATGAGCCTGGCCGCCTCGTTCGCCCAGGCCGAGGAAAAGGGCGTATCGATCCTGGAGCCCAAGAGCGGCGCCACCGTGCAGAGCCCGTTCAAGGTCAGGTTCGCGGCGCATGGCATGACCGTGCATCCGGCCACCGAAGTGATCCCGGGCACCGGCCACCATCACCTGCTGATCAACCATGGGCCGATCAAGGAAGGCGAGAGCATTCCCATGGACGACACCCACTTGCACTACGGCAAGGGCCAGACCGAGGCGGAGGTGACGCTGCCGCCCGGCAAGTACAAGCTGACCGCGCAGTTCGCCAACGGCGCGCACCAGTCCTACGGCAAGAAGATGTCCGACACCATCGACCTCACCGTCAAGTAGGCGCCGCCGCGGCGGCCGGCATGGCGTGGCCGCCGCCGCCACGTTAAAATAGCGGCTTTCCGATTCACGACCTGACCGCTGGACGGCTTTGGCATGCCAAGGCCGTTTTGGTTTTCACCCGCTCCGCTCATGACCGCAACCACCGTACGTACCCGCTTCGCTCCCAGCCCCACCGGCTACCTGCACCTGGGCGGCGCCCGCACCGCGCTGTTCTCCTGGGCCTATGCCCGCCGTTTCGGCGGTACCTTCATCCTGCGCATCGAAGACTCCGACCTGGAGCGCTCCACCCCGGAAGCGGTGCAGGCCATCATCGAAGGCATGCAATGGCTGGGCCTGCAGCACGACGAGGGCCCGTTCTACCAGATGAAGCGCATGGACCGCTACCGCGAGGTGGTGGCGCAGATGCTGGAGCAGGGCAGCGCCTATTACTGCTATTGCTCGCCGGAAGAGGTCGAGGCCATGCGCGAGCGCCAGCGCGCCGCCGGCGACAAGCCGCGCTACGACGGCACCTGGCGCCCGGAGCCGGGCAAGACCCTGCCGGCCGTTCCCGAAGGACGCAAGCCGGTGGTGCGCTTCAAGAACCCGCTGGACGGCGAGGTCACCTGGAACGACGTGGTCAAGGGCCAGATCACCATCTCCAACCGCGAGCTGGACGACCTGGTCATCGCGCGCCCGGACGGCACGCCGACCTATAACTTCTGCGTCGTGGTGGACGACTGGGACATGAAGATCACCCACGTCATCCGCGGCGACGACCATGTCAACAACACCCCGCGCCAGATCAACATCCTCAAGGCCCTGGGCGGCACCCTGCCCGAGTACGGCCACGTGCCGATGATCCTGGGCGCCGACGGCGAGAAGCTCTCCAAGCGCCACGGCGCGGTGTCGGTGATGGACTACCCGGCCCAGGGCTACCTGCCCGAAGCCATGCTGAACTACCTGGCGCGCCTGGGCTGGAGCCACGGCGACGACGAGATCTTCTCGATGCAGCAGTTCTGCGAATGGTTCGACCTCGACCACCTGACCAAGGCGCCGGCGCAGTTCAATCCGGAAAAGCTGAACTGGCTCAACAACCACTACATCAAGCTGGCCGACAACGCGCGCCTGGCGTCGCTGGTGCGCCCGCTGCTGGAAAAAGAGGGCGCGGCCTTCGATGGCGCGCCCGCGCTGGACCAGGTGATCGCGCTGCTGAAAGACCGCGCCCACACGCTCAACGAGATCGCGGCGGCGGCGCTGATGTTCTACCGCCAGCCGGCGCCGGAAGCGGCGCTGGTCGCGCAGCACATCACCGACGCCATCAAGCCGGCGCTGGCCGATTTCGCGCAGCGCTGCGCCACGGTCGAATGGACCAAGGAAGCGATCGCGCCGATGATCAAGGAAGTGCTGGCCGCCCACACGCTGAAGATGCCCCAGCTGGCCATGCCGCTGCGCCTGATCGTCGCCGGCCAGTTGCAGACCCCGGCCATCGACGCTGTGTTGCAGCTGTTCGGCCGCGACAGCGTGCTGGCGCGCCTGAAGGCCTACGCCTGAAAAATTAAGCGAGATTTTGTTTAAAAAGATATTGTCTTTTGAAAATAGGTATTGCATAATCTCGCTTCTTCGCAAGGGGGTATAGCTCAGCTGGGAGAGCGCTTGCATGGCATGCAAGAGGTCAGCGGTTCGATCCCGCTTACCTCCACCAGCGACACCGGGGTTTCATCCGGTGATATTCCAAGCGAAACTTGGATGTAGAAATTAGCAGCACCTGAATGTCCCCATCGTCTAGAGGCCTAGGACATCACCCTTTCACGGTGAGTACCGGGGTTCGAATCCCCGTGGGGACGCCAGAATTCATATCGGCGTCGTGGTTTGATGCGGCGCAGATGGAAGCAGTACATGTCCCCATCGTCTAGAGGCCTAGGACATCACCCTTTCACGGTGAGTACCGGGGTTCGAATCCCCGTGGGGACGCCAGATTAAATGGTCCGGTTATTCGGATTGTTTAAAGGCCCGCAGAAGCGGGCTTTTTACTTCGCAGGGGGTATAGCTCAGCTGGGAGAGCGCTTGCATGGCATGCAAGAGGTCAGCGGTTCGATCCCGCTTACCTCCACCAGCGACACCACGGTTTTGATGTGGTGGTATCCAGGCGAGACTTGGATGTAAAAAATTTGCAGTACCTGAATGTCCCCATCGTCTAGAGGCCTAGGACATCACCCTTTCACGGTGAGTACCGGGGTTCGAATCCCCGTGGGGACGCCAAAAAACAGCCCGCTATGCGGGCTTTTTTTATGGCGTCCCCACGCGATGTGCTGAGCACATCGCGGCAGGGATTCGAAGGGTTTCGCTTGCAAGCGAAACCGCGGCCCGCCGACGGTGGGCGAATCCCCCGCTTGCGCAGCGAGCGTTAGCCGGCCGTACCGGATCCGCCAATCGTAATCTGTGCCAGGAACAGCCCGCATCGCGGGCTTTTTTATTTTCTGCGAGGCATGACGAACGACGCTGGATCCCGGCCTTCGCCGGGACGACAGTAAGGGATATGGCTCGAACGAACGGCGATTGGCGCTATCGCCCCAGTGTCGTTCCTGCGAAAGCAGGAGCCCAGCGTCGTGCAGCGTCCGGTGATGCGCGACGAACGACGCTGGATCCCGGCCTTCGCCGGGACGACAGCGAGGGAGATGGCTCGAACGAACGGCGATTGGCGCTATCGCCCCAATGTCGTTCCTGCGAAAGCAGGAACCCAGCGTCGTGCAGCGTCCGGTGATGCGCGACGAACGACGCTGGATCCCGGCCTTCGCCGGGACGACAGTAAGGGAGATGGCTTGAACGAATGTCGATTGCGGCTATCGCCCAAGTGTCGTTCCTGCGAAAGCAGGAACCCAGCGTCGTGCAGCGTCCGGTGATGCGCGACGAACGACGCTGGATCCCGGCCTTCGCCGGGACGACAGTAAGGGAGATGGCTTGAACGAACGGCGATTGCCGCTATCGCCCCAGTGTCGTTCCTGCGAAAGCAGGAACCCAGCGTCGTGCAGCGTCCGGTGATGCGCGACGAACGACGCTGGATCCCGGCTTTCGCCGGGACGACAGTAAGGGAGATGGCTTGAACGAATGTCGATTGCGGCTATCGCCCAAGTGTCGTTCATGCGAAAGCAGGAACCCAGCGTCGTGCAGCGTCCGGTGATGCGCGACGAACGACGCTGGATCCCGGCTTTCGCCGGGACGACAGTAAGGGAGAGGGCTTGAACGAATGTCGATTGCGGCTATCGCCCAAGTGTCGTTCCTGCGAAAGCAGGAACCCAGCGTCGTGCAGCGTCCGGTGATGCGCGACGAACGACGCCGGATCCCGGCTTTCGCCGGGACGACAGTAAGGGAGATGGCTTGAACGAACGGCGATTGCCGCTATCGCCCCAGTGTCGTTCCTGCGAAAGCAGGAACCCAGCGTCGTTCAGCGGCCGGTGAGGCGCGTCGTTGAGCTGAAAAGCCCCGCAAGAAAAGCCGGCCCCGGCCACACCGTTTCACGTCCCCGGCACTCAATCCATCGCCACTGTCCCCCAACCAACAATCTCTCCAAACTTTTTAGGCTATCCTCGACGACAAACCAAAATCACCCAGGAGAAAAAATGACAGAGGCAGCCCATCTCGACATCGACAGCCGCGGCGTCGCCACCATCACGCTGAATCGTCCCGACGTTCACAACGCCTTCGACGACAAGCTGATCGCCCACCTGATCGCCCTGATCGGCCAGGCCCGGAACGACGCGCGCACCCGCGTGTTGCTGTTGGCGTCCATCGGCAAGTCCTTCTCGGCCGGCGCCGACCTGGGCTGGATGCGGCGCATGGCCGATGCCTCGCGCGAGGACAACCTGCGCGACGCGCGCAACCTGGCGCTGCTGATGGAAACCCTGAACAGCTTCCCGGCGCCGGTGGTGGCCAAGGTGCAGGGCGCGGTGATGGGCGGGGGCGTGGGACTGGTGTCGTGCTGCGATATCGCCATCGCTTCGGAGGCGGCCTTCTTCGCGCTCTCCGAGGTCAAGCTTGGACTGGCGCCGGCGGCCATCAGCCCGTATGTGGTCGCCAAGATGGGCGTGTCGCAGGCGCGCCGCTATTTCGTGTCGGGCGAGCGCTTCTCGGCCATCCGCGCGGCGGCGGTGGGGCTGGTGCATGAGGTGGTGCTGGCCACCGAGCTGGATGAAAAGATCGAGCACACGCTGGCGGCGCTGCTGGCCAACGGGCCGCAAGCCATGCGCGCGGCCAAGCAGCTGGCGCAGGCCGCCAATGCGCTGAAGGTGACGCCGGAACTGGCCGAGTACACGGCCGGCGTGATCGCCGACCTGCGCGCCTCCGACGAAGGCCGCGAGGGCTTGCGCGCCTTCCTGGAGAAGACCGCCCCGTCCTGGACGGTGAAGCACTGAGGAGGTGCTAGGCCTCCAGCGCGTCCAGCGGCCAGGCCAGCGACAGGGGCGTGAGGCGCAGGCCGAATTGCGCCGCGGTGGCGGCCGGCGCGCCGGCGTCGCGCGGGGCGGCGATGCGCGCGAGCTGGTCGCGCACCGAGTGCAGCAGGGCCGGGCAGGCCAGGCTTTGCAGCGGCGCCGTGCGCACCGCCACCTCGCAGCCATTGGCCAACTGCGCCAATTGCGCCAGGCTATGTTCTTCCGGCCCGGCCAATTCGTAGATGCCGGACTTTCCCATTCCCAGCGCCGCCGCTTCGGCGGCGGTCGCCACGTCGCCCAGGTGGATCGGACGGCTGGTGCGTTCGGCCATCCGTTCTCCGTACAGCACCACCGGCGCGTCCGGCGCCGCTTGCTGCAGCGACTGCTCGAACGGCAAGGGTCGCGGGCTGCCGCGCACCACCGGGCCGAGCCGGAAGATCACGCTGCCCGACAAGGGCACCAGCACTTGTTCGACCATGCCCTTGGCGCGCAAGTACCAGTTGTCGGAAGCGGCGTCGGCCATCAGCGAGGAGAAATACACCACCCGCGTGCCGCGCGCGCCGACCGCCTGCGCCACGCGCCGCGCGGTGCCGACCATGCCGTGCTCGTAGGCGGCCCAGTGGTCGGCGCCGGAAACGCCGGTCAGCAGCACCACGGCGTCGGCGCCGGCAATGGCGTCGGCGCTGCGCGGGTTGCCGGTCCAGTTCTCGATCACTTCATCGGCCACCAGCGGCGCCGGCTGGCGCACCAGCGCCGTGGCGTGGGCGCCGGAGTCGCGCAGCAGCAGGAGCAGCAGGCGCCCGGTCGGGCTGTTGGCGCCGGCCACTACGACGCGCGGCCGCTTGACCGGGGGCGTCGGCTGGATGGGGTGGAGCTGGATCATGTTTCCTCCGGACTTTGTGGGGGAGAAAAAACGGCCGGGGTCGCCGGCCGCCTGGAGAGCGTCAGCGCCGGGTCAGCGTGATGGCGTGTTCCGGGCAGGCGGCCACGCACAGGCCGCAGGCGCGGCAGGCATCGGCGCGCGGCGTGTAGGCGACCTGCATGCCGTGCACGCGCAGCTTGAAGCGGTTGAGCAGGCCCAGCGCGGCGAAGTCGGCGTCGTCGATGCGGCGTACTTCGAACACGTCTTCCGGACATACCGGCACGCAGTCGGCCTTGCCCTCGCAGCGCTTGAGGTTCACCACCGGCACGATGATGCCGGGCGGTTGCTTGCAGTTGGCGGCCTGCATCGGGAATGCGGCGCCCATGTTCAGCCCTCGTCGCGATCGCGGCCGCGGCAGCCGAACATGCGCCAGCGCGACTGGAAGCGCTCGCGCTCTTCCGGCGTCATGGCCTCCCAGCGTTCGCGCATGCGGCGCTTCTTTTCATGCCAGCCGCCATGGCGTCCGCGGAAGCCGCCGAACAGGATACGGCACAGCACCAGCAGTCCCAGCGCGCGCCAGAAGCCGATCTCGGCCGCGCCCGGGAAGATCGGTGGCACCACCGCGTTCCACAGCAGCATCACCGCGCCGCCCAGCACGCCCACGCACAGCAGCGCGCAAACCGCCTTCACCAGGAAGCCCATGCGAAAGCGCCGGTGGGGGCCGAAGCGTTCACGGCCGCGTGGCGTGGGGCGAAGCTGATTGCGTTGACTGTCCTGGTCACGATTCTGGTCTTGATCCATCACATCTCCAATTCGTCATAAACCGCCTGCAGCCGCTTGCGCAGATGCAGGACCGCATAGCGCTTGCGCGCCAGCAATGTGTTGAGGCTGGTGCCGGTGGCGGCCGCCATGTCCTTGAAACTGGTGCCGTCGAGTTCATGCGCGACGAATACCTCGCGTTGGTTCTCAGGCAGCTCTTCGAGCGCCTCTTGCAGGGTTTCCAGCAGCACCGAGCGGGCGTAGGCAGCCTCGGGGCCGTCATCGGCGGCCGGCAGCGCCAGCTCCAGGCGCCAGGCGCCGTCGGCGGACTCGAAGTCGTCGATGTCGTCGGGCTCGGCCAGCGGCGCTTCCTTCTTCTTGCGGAAGCGGTCGATGATGCGGTTGCGCGCCACCCGGAACAGCCAGGCGCTGACCTGCTCGATCGGCTCGGGCAAGCGGTAGGCCTGGACGAACTCGTGGAACACATCCTGGAGGATGTCCTCGGCCTCGCCGGCGTCGGCCACGCGGCGGCGGATGAAGCCGCCCAGCCGCGTGCGCTCGCGCAGCACGGTGGCGGTGATCTCGCTGTCCTTGTCGCTCATTGCCTGGTTGTCGGGAATCGCCTGCATGCCCTGAAGACGGATCATCTGCAGGGATATTGTGTGGCCGAAAAAAAAATCGGCGGCGGGGGAAAGCGCCGATTCTAGCGCTTGTCCGGACGGACGGGAGGGACAACAGCGCGGGCGTTGCCATGGCGGCAACGCCCGGTGATGCAAGGGCAGGCGGGCAGGCGGGCTGGGGGGCGTGCGGTCAGCGGCGGCC
This sequence comes from Herbaspirillum sp. WKF16, assembly GCF_028993615.1. Lineage (NCBI taxonomy): Bacteria > Pseudomonadati > Pseudomonadota > Betaproteobacteria > Burkholderiales > Oxalobacteraceae > Herbaspirillum > Herbaspirillum sp. WKF16. The sequence continues at coordinate 1,755,672 of NZ_CP118632.1, forward strand.
GAACACCGCCACGGCGCTGGCCAGGGTCTCCATGCGCGCCTGCATGTCGGCGACCGCCCCGGCCGAGTGCTCGACCATGTCGGCGTTCTTCTGCGTCATGCCGTCCAGCATCAGGGCCGATTCGCTGACCTGGGCCACGCCCAGGCTCTGTTCGCCGGCGCTGGTGGACATCTCGCCGATCAGGGCGCTCAGGCGATGCACCTCATCGACGATGACGCCCATCTCGCGCCCGGCCGTCTCGGCCCGGCGCGCGCCGGCCTCGCTCTTGGAGACGCTCTCGGCGATCAGTTGCTTGATGCCGCGCGCCGCGCCCGCGCTGCGCTGGGCCAGGTTGCGCACTTCGCCGGCCACCACCGCGAAGCCGCGCCCGGCCTCGCCGGCGCGGGCCGCCTCCACCGCGGCGTTGAGCGCGAGGATGTTGGTCTGGAAGGCGATGCTGTCGATCAGGGTATTGATCTCGCCGATCTTCTCCGACGACTGCGCGATCTCGCGCATGGTGCGCACCACCTGCATCACCACCTCGCTGCCGCGGGCGGCGGTGTCGCTGGTTTCGCGGGCCAATGCGTGGGCCGCCTGCGCGGTCTGGGCGCTGTGCTGTACGGCCGCCGCCATCTGCTCGGCGGCGGCGGCGGTCTGCTGCAGGTGGGCATTGGTTTCGGCGGTGCGGTGGCGCAGGTCGTCGTTGTCGCCGGCGATCTGCCGATTGGCTTCGGCCAGGCCGTCGATCTGCACCGAGACATCGTCCAGCAGCGCGCGCAGGTTCAGTCCCGACTGGTTCACCGCCCGCAGCAGCAGGCCGATTTCGTCGGCCCGGTTCAGTCCCGGCGCCTCGGCCGGCTGGCCGGCGGCGACCGCCTTGGCTTGCTCCAGCACGCCGGCCAGCGGCCGGGCAATGCGGTATTCCAGCCAGGCGCCGGCCAGGCCCAGCGACGCCAGCATGACGGCGCCGGCGGCGGAGAAGGGCGAGCCCGAAGCCAGCCATTGCGCCGCCAGCGAGGCCGCCGCCGCGCCGCCCAGCGCCGCGCGCAGGCGCCAGCGCACCGGCATGACCTGGCCCAGGCGGGTCCAGGACATCAGGCCGGTGCGCACCACCAGGCCCTTGTAGAAACGCAGCCCGCGCGCGCGGCCTTCGCGAAAACTCTGGTACAACGCGGCCGCGGCTGCAATCTCTTGCGGCGCCGGGCGCGTGCGCACCGAAAGGTAGCCTTGCACCTCGCCTTCGCGGCGGATCGGCGTCACGTTGGCGCGCACCCAGTAGTGGCGGCCGTCGGCGCGGCGGTTCTTGACCAGGGCGGTCCAGGCGTCGCCGCGCCGGAGCGTGGCCCACATGTCGGCGAAGGCTTCCTTGGGCATGTCGGCATGGCGCACGATGTTGTGCGGCTGGCCCAGCAACTGCGCGGATGAAAATCCGCTCACTGCGAGGAAGGTGGAGTTGGCGTAGGTGACCAGGCTTCCGGTGTCCGTGGTGGACATCAGCGTGGCGTGTTCGGGATAGGCGTAGCCTTGCTCCTCGCTGTCGGCGGCATCGGGGACGTCCGGCGGCAGGTGGCGCATGACGGTCGGGGTAGGGTAATCGTTTTCGCGCGGCAGCGGGGCGAGGTTGCGGGGCAGGTCGTTGATCTTCATGGCGGTCGATGATGGCAATGCGGGTCCGCACCCGGGCATCGGCAAGCGATGCGGGTGGACGGGCGGGTGTCGGAATGGAATGCCCCGCTAGGGGCGCGCTGGGCCGGTGCGGCCGGCGTCGGGCCTGGTCAGCCGTCCTGGATTAGGATCATGTGCCCCCCTGCGGTTACGCCGTCCCATCTGCGGCGCCGGTCTGCATGCGCGTCTCGGCGCATGCGATGGGAATTGCCATATTTATAACTCCGGGGCGGGCCGAGCCGCGTCGGCCGGCTTGAGATGCATCAAGGTGCGGGACAAAATACCTGAGGGAAATATTGCCAGGCGCCCAGTTTCGGCGTTAATACGCGGCGGCGCCGATTGCTCTAATATCGCGGGCATCGCCGCAGGGCCGGCGGCAAATCAATTGGGGGAATCAAGGTGGGCACAACGACAATCTTGCGTACGGGAGCGGGCCGGCCATGAAGCGCGCCTTCGACGACTTGCAGGTCGGCAGCATCGAGCTGTTCTGCCTGGCGGCCGAGCTCTCCAGCTTCAGCGCCGCCGCGGTGGCGGCCAGCGTGACGCCGGCCGCGGTCAGCCGATCGGTCTCGCGGCTGGAGGCGCGCCTGGGCGTGCGCCTGTTCGTGCGCACCACGCGCCAGATCCGATTGACCGACGAAGGACAGCTCTACTTCGAGCAATGCCGCGGCGCGCTGGCCACGCTGGTCGATGCCGAGCGCCAGGTCAGCGGCCTGCACGGCAAGCCGGCCGGGCTGCTGCGCATCAGCCCGCCCACGCCGTATGCCCACTACCGCGTACTGCCCCTGCTGCCGGAGTTCCGCGCGCGCTATCCCGAGGTGAGCCTGCAGGTGCACGTGAGCAACCGCAACGTCGACTTTTCCGATGACGTCTACGACCTCTCGGTGCGCGGCCGCGCGCCGGACGACTCGAACCTGATCGCGCGCAAGCTGGAAGACGCCGAGATGGTGATCGTCGCCACGCCCGGCTACCTGAAGCGCGCCGGCACGCCGCGCGGGGTGGAGGACCTGCAGCGCCACGATTGCATCCAGTTCGACATGCCCAGCAGCGGCCGCCGCCGGGCGTGGACGCTCAAGGTGGAGGGCGAGGAGGTGGACGTGCTCACCGCCGGCAACTACGGCAGCGCCGAGGACGTGCTGGCCAGCGTGACGCTGGCGCGCGCCGGCGCCGGCCTGATGCAGACCTATCGTTTCGTGGTGGCGGAGGACCTGCGCGCCGGGCGCCTGGTGGAGGTGCTGCAGGAACATGGCGGCGTCACGCGGCCGTTCGTGATGCTCTATCCGCATGCGCGCCACATGTCCTCGCGCGTGCGCGCGCTGGTGGATTTCCTGGTGGAGAAGCTGCAGCGCTGAGGCCGCGGCTTCTCCGGCGCCGTCAATGCGGCCTGACCGAGGCCGTCACCACCAGGGCCACTGCCGCGTTGGCCGGCAGCTGGCGCTCCGAACTCGCGCTGCGCGCATGGCCGGCCTTGTCCGCCAGCACTTCGGCGAACAGCTCGGAGGCGCCGTCGAGCACGGCCGGCTGGTTGAAGAAGCCATCCGCGCTGGCCACCGCACCCTCTACCCGCAGGATCTTTTCCAGGCGATCGAAGCCGCCCAGGTGGCGGTGGATCTGCGCCAGCACGTTGAGCGCCGCCAGTTCGGCCGCCTGCCGCCCTTGCGTCACGCTGAGCTCCTCGCCCACGCGGCCGCTGAAGGCCATCTTGCCGTCGCGCAGCGGCAACTGCCCGGAAATGAACAGCAAGCCGTGCGCCTCTGCCACCGCCGCATAGCGGCCCAGCGGCTGCGGCGCCGGCGGCAGCGAAAATCCGAGCGCTTTCAACCTGGACTCGATTGACATGGCGGCCTCCGCGCTTACCAGCGGCCGGCGGTGGCGCCGCCGTCGACCGGCAAGATGGCGCCGGTGGTGAAGTTCGAATCGGTCAGGTACTGCACCGCGCCGACGATGTCGTCGACATGGCCGATGCGGCCGGCGGGTTGCAGCTGCTTGCGGAACTCCTCCGTGCCCGGCGCATGCAGCGGCGTCTCGATGATGCCCGGCGCCACCGCGTTGACCTGCACGTTATGCGCCGCCAGCTCCAGCGCCAGCGCGCGGGTGGCCTGGTTCAGGCCGCCCTTGGCCAGCACCGGCAGCAGGGCCGGCACCATGGTGGAGGGCTGCATGGCGATGCTGGCGGTGATGTTCACGATGTGGCCGGCGCGGCGCTGGCCCATGTGGCGCACTGCCTCTTGCGTGATGTAGAAGAAGCCCTTGAGGTTGGTGTTGATCAAGGCGTCGACATCATCGGGCGTGTAGTCGGCGGCCGGCTTGGCGATGAAGATGCCGGCGTTGTTGACCAGCACGTCGACCTTGCCGAAGCGCTCCATTGCCCGGTGAAACAGTGTGCGCGCGGTAGCCGGCAGGGCGATGTCGCCGGCCACGCCGAGGAAGTTGCCGGCGTTCGGAAACTGCGCGGCGGCCGCGTCCAGGCGGGCCTGCGTGCGGGCATTGCCGACCACGTGGTCGCCGCGCTCGAGATAGGCGCGGGCGATGGCCAGGCCGATGCCGCTGGAGGCGCCGGTGACGATGATGGTTTTTGCTTGCGACATGATGTATTCCTTTTTTCGTTGCGGCAGGCGGTTGCGCTGCCTTGGACGCAACTATAGGAATCGTCCCGACGCGGAAAAAGGGCCTGCGCAGAACAGGATTTGATACATGGCGGAACAAGGTGGTCGCGGGATCGGCGTTCGTTGCGCTTGGCGGGCGTTGAACGACGCTGGGTTCCTGCTTTCGCAGGAACGACAGGCAAGATAATCTTGAGCAGGCAGAGGGGTTTGGCGACCTCCTCGGTGCCGTCCCCGCGAAAGCGGGGATCCAGCGACGTTTGCCGCATCGCGCAGGCGCAAAAAAACGCGCCCCGAAGGACGCGTTCCCGGCGGATGCCGTTCGCCGTTCTACAGCTCGATCTTCGTCCCCAGCACCTTCAGGAACTGCGCCAGCCAGGCCGGGTGCGCCGGCCATGCGGGCGCGGTCACCAGCTTGCCGTCGGTGATGGCGGCATCCACCGCGATATCGGCGAACTGGCCGCCGGCCAGTTTCACTTCCGGCGCGCAGGCCGGGTAGGCCGAGACTTTCTTGCCTTCCAGCACGCCGGCCGCGGCCAGCACCTGCGGGCCGTGGCACACCGCGGCGATGGGTTTGTCGGCGCGGGCGAAGGCTTGCACCAGCTCGATCACCTTGGGGTTCAGCCGCAGGTATTCCGGGGCGCGGCCGCCGGCCACCACCAGCGCGTCGTAGTCGGCCTCGCGGGCGTCGTCGAAGGCGGCGTTGAGGGCGAAGTTGTGGCCCGGCTTCTCGGTGTAGGTCTGGTCTCCCTCGAAGTCGTGGATGGCGGTCTTGACCTTGTCGCCGGCCTTCTTGCCGGGGCATACCGCATGCACCGTGTGGCCGACCATCTGCAGCGCCTGGAACGGCACCATGGTCTCGTAGTCTTCGGCGAAATCGCCGGTCAGCAACAGGATCTTCTTCGCAGCCATCATCATCTCCTTGGGGGTAAGGCCGGTTGTCGGCCGGCGTGAAACTGGCGGGCGGCGCGGCATGAATGCTTCAGGCCAGCCATCGCATCTGACGCGTATCGCCCATCAAAAAATCCCGATTCATTTCCACGCATTCGCGCAGGTAGCTCCACAGCGCCGAGACGCGCGCCACGTGGCGCTGCTCGCTGGAGGCCACCAGCCAGAAGGTGCGGGTGATGGCGCTCTCGCGTTCCAGCACCGGCACCAGCTGCTCCGACTGTTGGGCCAGGAAGCAGGGCAGGATGGCCAGCGAGCGGCCGGCGCAGGCGGCGGTGTATTGCGCCACCACGCTGGTGCTGCGGAAGGCGCGGAAGGAGTCCGGTGCCACCGTGTCCTTGTAGCGCAATTCCTCGCTGAACACCAGGTCGTCGATGTAGCCGATGAAGTTGTGCCGGTCCAGGTCGGCCAGGCTGGCGATGGGCGGGTGGCGCTCCAGGTACTCGCGCGTGGCGTACAGCTTCAACACATAGTCGGACAGTTTTGTGACCACGTAATTACCCGACAGCGGGCGCTCGATGGAGACGCTGATGTCGGCCTCGTGCTTGGAGAGGTTGACGAAGCGCGGCATCGGCAGCATGTCCACCGTGATGTGCGGGTTGCGCGCGCAGAAGTGGGCGATGTGCGGCGCCAGCACGAAGGAGCCGAAGCCCTCGGTGGCGCCCAGCCGCACCTGGCCGGAGAGCTTGCTGTTGTGGCCGCCCAGCTCTTCGGCGGCGGCGTACATGGTGCTTTCGATCTTCTCGGCGTACTCCACCAGGCGGTAGCCGTCGGCGGTCAGCTTGTAGCCGTGGTTGTTGCGGTCGAACAGCTGGCTGCCGACCTGTTCCTCGAAGCGCTTCATGCGGCGCGACACGGTGGAATGGTCGATGCCCAGCTTCTTGGCGGCATCCACCAGCCCCTGGCTGCGGGTGAGTTCGAGAAAGATCCTGAGGTTGTCCCAGTCCAGCATGCGGTCTCCTGTGGGGATTGCGGGCGTTTTGCATTGGTGCAAAAGCATTTTGGATTTATGTTTATTGTACCGATATTAACGCACATGCAAAATGCAGCTGCTGCAGAGGAAACGCGTTCTGCGGCGACAGGAGGAATGCGGCACGACCCGGCGTCGACGTAACGCCCGGCGCGACCGACAACAACGACAATATCAAGGAGACAAGATGCGTAAGAACGTATTCGGCCGTCCGGTCATGGCCGCGGCGGTTGCCTGTGCGGTTTCCCTCTTCGGCGCCGCCGTTCCGGCCGCGGCGCAAGACGCCAACACGGTCAAGGTCGGCATCCTGACCGACATGTCAGGCCCGTATTCCGCCATGGGCGGCCAGGGCTCGGTGGTGGCGGCGAAGATGGCGGTGGAAGACTGCCTCAAGGCCGAGTGCAAGGGGATGAAGATCGAGATCCTCTCGGCCGACAACCAGAACAAGCCGGACGTGGGCGTGACCCGCGCCCGCGAGTGGCTGGACCGCGACAAGGTCGAGGCCATCGCCGACCTGACCAACTCCTCGGTGGCGCTGGCGGTGCAAAAGCTGATCAAGGAGAAGGGCGGCATCGCCATGTACAGCGGCCCGGCCACCGGCGCCCTGACCACCGCCGAATGCGCCGCCAACGGTTTCCACTGGATGTTCGACACCTATTCGCAGGCCGCCGGCGCGGCCGCGGCGCTGACCAAGCTGGGCAACAAGTCCTGGTACTTCGTGACGGTGGACTACGCCTTCGGCCACTCGCTGGAGAAGGATGCGGCCGACGTGGTCAAGGCCAACGGCGGCACGGTGGTGGGCTCGGTGCGCCATCCGCTCAACGCGTCCGACTTCTCGTCCTTCCTGCTGCAGGCGCAGGCGTCCAAGGCGCAGGTGATCGGCCTGGCCAACGGCGGCACCGATGTGGTCAACGCCATCAAGCAGGCGCGCTCGTTCGCGGTGGGCGGCAAGGACCAGCGCCTGGTGGCGCTGCTGGTGTTCCTGTCCGACGTCCATGCGCTGGGCCTGGACGCGGCCCAGGGCCTGGTCTACACCGACGGCTTCTACTGGGACTACGACGAACAGACCCGGGCCTTCTCCAAGCGCTTCGAAGCCCAGTTCAAGAACAACAAGCCGACCATGGTGCAGGCCGGCGTGTATTCGAGCGTGCTGCATTTCCTGAAGGCGCGTGCCGCCGCCAAGACCGCCGACTGGAAGGTGGTGTCGCAAAAGATGCGCGAGATCCCGATCTCCGACGTGGTCATGCGCAACGCGTCGATCCGCCCCGACGGCCGCGTGATCCACGACATGTACCTGTACCAGGTCAAGACGCCGGCCGAATCCAAGGCGCCGTGGGACTACCTGAAACTGCTGTCGGTGATCCCGGCCCAGCAGGCCTTCCGTCCGATGGACGCGGCCTGCCCGCTGACCAAGCAATAACGCTTCAGCTTCAACCGGGCGGCGCGCCGTCCGGCTCTTCTTTTTCACTTATGGAAACCGCATCATGAGCCAAGCCAACATTCCCAACGTTCCCCTCTACATCAACGGCGAGAAGGTGCAGTCGACCTCCAAGGAGTGGCGCGACGTGAAGAACCCGGCCACCCAGGAAGTGGTCGCGCGCGTGCCCTTCGCCAGCAAGGAAGAAGTCGACCGCGCCGTCGCCAACGCCAAGGAAACCTTCAAGACCTGGCGCAACACCTCGCTGGCCCAGCGCATGCGCATCATGCTGAAGTTCCAGCAACTGCTGCGCGAGAACATCGGCCCGCTGGCCGAGCTGATCACCCGCGAGCACGGCAAGACCCTGCCCGACGCCGAGGGCGAAGTCATGCGCGGCCTGGAAGTGGTGGAACACGCCTGCTCGATCACCTCGCTGCAACTGGGCGAGATGGCCGAGAACGTGGCCGGCGGCGTCGACGTCTACACCCTGTACCAGCCGCTGGGCGTGGGCGCCGGCATCACCGCCTTCAACTTCCCGGTGATGCTGCCTTGCTTCATGTTCCCCATCGCTGTGGCTTGCGGCAACACCTTCGTGCTCAAGCCCTCGGAGCAGGATCCGACCTCCTCGCTGTTCCTGGTCGAGCTTGCCAACCAGGCCGGCCTGCCGCCGGGCGTGTTGAACGTGGTGCACGGCGGCCCCGACGTGGCCAACATGATCTGCGACCATCCCGACATCAAGGCGGTCTCCTTCATCGGCTCGACCCACGTGGGCACCCACATCTACCGCCGTGCCAGCGAAGCCGGCAAGCGCGCCCAGTGCATGATGGGCGCCAAGAACCACTGCATCGTGCTGCCCGACGCGCCCAAGGACCATGCCATCAACAACCTGCTGGGCGCGGCCTTCGGCGCCGCCGGCCAGCGCTGCATGGCCAACTCGGTGGTGGTGCTGGTGGGCAAGACGCGCGAATGGATCCCCGAGATCGTCGAGCGCTCCAAGGCCATGAAGGTCGGCCCGGGCAGCGACCGCAAGGCCGACGTCGGCCCGCTGGTCTCGCCGGCGGCCAAGGAGCGCGTGGAGCGCCTGATCGGCCGCGGCGTGGAGCAGGGCGCCAAGCTCTTGCTGGACGGCCGCAACTTCAAGGTGGCCGGCAGCGAGAACGGCAACTTCGTCGGCCCCACCGTGTTTACCGGCGTGAAGGCCGAGATGGACATCTACACCCAGGAGATCTTCGGCCCGGCGATGTGCATCGTCGAAGTCGAAACCCTGGACGAGGCGATCGCCTTCATCAACGCGAACCCCAACGGCAACGGCACCTCGATCTTCACCAGCTCTGGCTATGCCGCGCGCAAGTTCCAGAACGAGATCGACGTCGGCCAGGTCGGCATCAACGTGCCCATCCCCGTGCCGGTGGCCTACTTCAGCTTCACCGGTTCGCGCGCCTCCAAGCTGGGCGACCTCGGCCCCAACGGCAAGCAGGCCGTGACCTTCTGGACCCAGACCAAGACCGTCACCGCGCGCTGGTATGCGCCCGACGAGGCCGCCGGCCAGGTCAACACCACCATTTCGCTGAAGTGAGGAGGGCATCATGAGCGCCAACATTGTCTTCATCGGCCTGGGCAACATGGGCCTGCCGATGGCGCAGAACCTGGTCAAGGCCGGCTTCGCGGTCAGCGGCCACGACCTGGTCAAGGCCAGCGTGGACAAGCTGGTGGAAACCGGCGGCAAGACCGAGGCCGACTCGATGGCGGCGGTGGCGAAGGCCGACGTCGTCATCACCATGCTGCCGGCCAGCAAGCACGTCGAGTCGCTCTATCTGGGAGACCGCGGCGTGCTGGCCTCGGCCAAGCCGGGCGCGCTGCTGATCGACTGCTCCACCATCGCGCCGGAGGCTTCGCGCAAGGTGGCCGCGGCGGCCGCGGCCAAGGGATTCCAGATGCTCGATGCGCCGGTCTCCGGCGGCACCAACGGCGCCGCCGCCGGCACGCTGACCTTCATGGTGGGCGGCGGCAAGCAGGCCTTCGAGGCGGCCCAGCCCTACCTGCAGAAGATGGGAAAGGCGATCTATCACGCCGGCGAGAGCGGCAGCGGCCAGACGGTGAAGGTGTGCAACAACATGCTGCTGGGGATCCTGATGATCGGCACCTCGGAAGCGATCCGGCTGGGCGTGGCCAATGGCATGGATCCCAAGGTGCTGTCGGAGATCATGTCCAAGAGCTCCGGCCGCAACTGGACGCTGGAAGTCTACAACCCCTGTCCGGGCGTGATGGACACGGCGCCGGCATCCAAGGACTACGCCGGCGGCTTCGGGGTCGACCTGATGTTGAAGGACCTGGGGCTGGCGGTGGAGAACGCGCTGGCCACCAACAGCGCCATCCCGCTGGGCGCGGCGGCGCGCAACCTGTACGACATCCACAGCAAGAACGGTTCCGGCAAGCTGGATTTCTCCAGCATCTTCAACTTGCTGGGCAAGGCGCAGTAAAGGATTGCATGCTGTTCTTCATGCGGTTCGTTTGTACTCCGAGGAAGTAATTCTTGCGCGGCTCCGGCCGCGTTTTTTTTCGCCCGCGGCGAACGACGCTGGGTCCCGGCCTGCGCCGGGACGACACAGAGGTGTTGCTTGAGCCGTCGTCTGTTCAAGCAACCGCAAGGTGTCTTCTACGCACCGTCGTTCCTGCGAAAGCAGGAACCCAGCGTCGTTCAGCGGCCATCGAGGCATGACAAGCGTCACCGGGTCCCGCCCTGCGCGGGGACGACGCTGAGATGTTGCTTGAAGCGCCGCTGGTTCAAGGCCTCTCCGTCCCGTCGTCCTGATGAAGGTCAGGACCCAGCGTCGTTCACCGAGCTCGCGATGGAAAAGAAAACGGCGCCCCAAGGCGCCGTCATTCTTCCCACAAGCCAGACTGGCGATCACTTCTTCACTTCATCCTCGATATGCGCGCGGATGATGTCGGCGAAGTTGGCGTCGGCGGTGAAGCCCAGCGCCTTGGCGCGCTTGGCTTCGAACTGGCCGGGCCAGGAATTGACGATGCGCTTGATGGCCTCGTCTTCCTTCCATTCGATCAGCTTGACCACATCGGCGCCCGCCACTTCTTCCAGCGCGGCGACCATGTCCTTGACGGTGACGCACAGGCCGTCGATGGAAAGGAAGCGGGCCAGGCCGAGGTCGGCGCCGTTGATCTCATGGCCGTGGATCAGGTTGGCGATGGCCTGGCGCGGCGACATCAGCCACATGCGGGTGTCGGCGCCGACCGGGCACACCGAGGGCTGGCCGTTGAGCGGTTCGCGGATGATGCCGGAGGCGAAGCTGGAGGCGGCCTTGTTGGGTGCGCCCGGGCGCACCGAGATGGTCGGCATGCGCAGCGCGCGGCCGTCGATGAAGCCCTTGCGGCTGTAGTCCTGCACCATCAGCTCGCCCATGACCTTCTGCGCGCCGTAGGAGCTTTGCGGCATCAGCAGGGTGTTGTCCGGCACCACGGCCGGCAGCTCGCCGCCGAACACCGCCACCGAGCTGGTGAACACCACGCGCGGCTTGGTGCCCAGGGCGCGGGCGCGTTCCAGGATGATGCGGGTGGCGTCGAAGTTGATCTTCATGCCCAGCTCGAAGTCGGCTTCGGCGTGGCCGCTGACGATGGCGGCGAGGTGGAAGATGGATTGCGTCTCGGCGGTGATCACGCGCTCGATCACGGCGGCGTCGGCGATGTCGCCGGTCACGGCTTCGATGCGGGGATCGTCGAAGCCTTGCGCGGGCACCACGTCCAGCAGGGTGATGCGCTTGATTTCCTGCTGCTTGCCGTCGCGGCCGGTCAGGGCGCCGCGTTGCAAGAGCTGGCGCGCCAGCCGGCTGCCCAGGAATCCGGCGCCGCCGGTGATGACGATATGCATGTGTTCTCCTCGTTGGTCTGGAAACTGGCGCCGCGCCATCCGTTGGCGCGGCGTGCGGCAGCGATTATAGCAGAAAGTTGTCATACAACTTTTGATGATCCCGGAAAAGATTTGCGGGTTTCCACAACAGGGAGGCGCGGGCAAAAGCGGTATCATTGCGCGCCATGAAGAACGCCGATGCCCACGCCAGAGCCCCGAAACCCACGCCAGCCTCAGGCCGGGGCAAGGGCACCCTGGCCGACCACGTGACCGGCGTGCTGGCCAAACAGATTCGCGAGGGCGAGTTCGCGCCCGATGCGCGCCTGCCGTCGGAGATGGAGCTGACCGAGCGTTTCGCGGTGAGCCGCACAGTGATCCGCGAGGCGATCTCGCGCCTGAAGTCGGAGGGGCTGGTCGGTTCGCGCCGCGGCAGCGGCACGGTGGTGCTGGGCGCCAACCGGGCCACGCCGTTTCGGCTCGACATGCAGGTGGACGATGTGCGCGATTCCATCCAGGCCGTGCTGCGCGTGATCGAGTTGCGCCGCGGCGTGGAGGGCGAGATGGCGGCGCTGGCCGCGCAGCGCCGCACCAAGGCGCAGAACCAGGCGATCCAGCAGGCCCTGAAGGCGATCGATCGCGCCGCCGAGGAGGGGCGCGACGGCGTGCAGGAAGACTTCGCCTTCCATGCGGCGATCTCCAACGCTTCCCATAATCCGCTCTATACCTCGCTGGTGCAGTTCCTGAGCCAGTTCCTGCGCGCCGCCATCCGCGTGGCGCGCATCAATGAGGCGCGCCGCAGCGACTTCGGCCAGCAGGTGCGCAGCGAGCACGCGGCCATCGCCCAGGCGATCGCCGGCGGCGACGCGGCGGCCGCGCGGGAGGCGGCCCTGCAGCACATGGAGAATTCAGCGCAGCGCATCCAGGCGGCCGACCGCGAGTTCTGGGCCAGCGAGGCCGGGCAGGCGGCGGCGCGCGAACTGGCGCAGCAGGTCGGGCCAAAGGAGTAGGCTGAGCGATGCAATAGACGAAAAAAAACGCTGCCCAAGGCAGCGTTTTTTTATCGCATCGGCGGAAAATCAGCCGCGAACGACCTTCTTGTACTCGTTGGTGCGGGTGTCGATTTCGATGTCGTCGTCCTGGCTGACGAACAGCGGGACCATCACGACGATCTGGTTGGCTTCGATCGCGTTTTCGATCTTGGCTTCCTTCAGGACGTTGCCCGAGGTGTTGCCCTTGACCGCCGGCTCCGAGTAGGCAACCTTGCGCACGATGGTGGTCGGCATTTCAACCGAGATCGCCTTGCCGTCGTAGAACACGGCTTCGCACTGCATGCCGTCCTTCAGGTAGCCGATGGCGTCGCCCATGTTCTCGCCTTCGATTTCGTACTGGTTGTACTCTTCGTCCATGAAGACGAACAGCGGGTCGGCGAAGTACGAGTAGGTGACCGGCTTCTTGTCCAGCACCACGACGTCGAACTTGTCGTCGCCGCGGAAGACGCTTTCCATCGGGGTGTTGGTCAGCAGGTTCTTCATCTTCCACTTGTAGGTGAAACCGGTGCGGGAGGAACCGTTGACGTCCGAACGCAGGACGATCATGGGCTTGCTGTCGACCATGATGATGTTGCCGACGCGGACTTCTTTTGCAAATTTCATAGCGGTATATGTCGTGAAAAGTAGGTTGCTTCAAACTGTCAGTAGCCCACTGGCAAAACCTCACCGCAAGCCCACGTACGATTGAATTCCAAACTGCGTTTAAAAAACTAAGCCCGTTATTTTACCCTATTTTCATGGGGCTTCCACCACCAGGCGGCGGGCGAAACCGAGCAAATTGGCCATGAAGTCGCCATTTGCCAACATCCTCGCCAGCCATTGATCAGCTGCTTCAGTGAGCGCCGGCAACTCGCCGCGCAGCGCCTCCCAGCTTGCCTGCCAATCAACGTCGGCGTGCTTGGCGCCGTTCCAGGCGCGGTTGGCGTCGATCAGCGCGGGCGTGGCCGGGGCATAGATCTTGAGGAAGGCGTTGAGCTTGGTGTGGTGCAGGTTCTTGTCCTGCTGGTAGATGTTCCAGACGAAAGGCTTGCCGGCCCACTGCGCGCGCACGAAGGAATCCTCGCCGCGCACAAAGTTGAAGTCGCAGCTCCACAGCAGGCGGTCGTAGTCGGTCTGCGGCACGAAGGGCAGCACCCGCACGCTGAGCGCGCCGCGCGTGGCCGCGGCGTCGGCCCGCATCGGCGCGCCGAGGAAGGCTTCCACGGTGGAGCGGGCCACGCCTTCCGGCACCAGGCAGGTGACCGGGACCGGCGAGGCCTCCCAGGCGGCGAACAGTTCGGGGATGGGGGCGTAGTCGTAGCAGAACAGCGAGACCTTCAGGCCCAGCTGTTCCCGCGGCGTCACGCCCAGGCGCTGCAGGAAGGGCGCGGCCTGGCCCTCGCCCAGGAAGGCCTGGCGCTGCGTTTCCAGGTCGGCCTCGAAGCTGAGGCCGCCGGTGCGCTCGTTGAAGCCGGGAAAGAAAAAGTATTTGGTCAGCTTCAGCGTGCGGTGCGGCGAGGGCAGGGTGTGGCAACCTTCGACCCAGGGCTCGGCCGACAGGCCTTCCAGGTTGAACCAGAGCGGCTTGACGGCGCGCTGCGCCATCGCTTCCACGTAGCCGGGCGGGATCTCGCAGCCGAAGAACTCGATGACGATGTCGGCCACGTCGGCCGGCGCATAGGCGCCTTCCTGGCCGCGCCAGTGTTGCACGGCGACGCCGGCGATTTGTTGCAGTTCGGCCTCGGCGTCGACATCCGGCCAGATCCGCCGGAAGCTGACCAGGTCATCCACCCAAAGCCGCACGGCGATGCCATGCTCGCGCACCAGCTGACGCGCCAGGCGCCAGCAGATGCCGATATCGCCATAGTTGTCGACCACCTTGCAGAACAGGTCCAGGGTCTTGAGCGGGTTGCGGGCGGGGGCGGCGGTGTCAGGTGGCATGGAGGATTGCGGCGGCGGGACGCGCCGGAGCGCGGGAAAATACGAGGAAAGCGCGAATGATACCCAAGTTGGAGAGCCGGCGGGAACGCCGGGTAAAAGGGATTTGAACAACAAATTCAAAAATATTCGATTTAAATAGCTTGCAATTTAATTTTGAGCAGTTTAATATTCGACACATGGACAACGCACACACACCGAAGCTGCCGGACGCGCTGATCGATGAAGCCCTGCTTCTCGACAACCAGCTGTGTTTCGCCATGTACTCGGCGTCCCTGGCGATGACCAAGGCCTACAAAAAGATCCTCGGTGCGCTGGATATCACCTATCCTCAATATCTGGTGATGATGGTGCTGTGGGAGAAGGACCAGATTACCGTGTCCGAGCTCGGCGGCCGCCTGTTCCTCGATTCGGGCACGCTGACGCCGCTGCTCAAGCGCATGGAAACCATGGGCTTGCTGCACCGGGCGCGCGATGCCGGGGATGAGCGCCGCGTGATGGTGACCCTGAGCGATGCCGGCCGCGCGCTGCGCGAGCGGGCCCGTGCGGTGCCGGTGAAGATGAGCTGCATGCTGCCCCCGCTGGAGCAGGTGCAGAAGCTGGTGGCCGATCTCAAGGACGTGCGCCGGAACCTGCAGGATGAGGAGCAATGATGCTCGCAATGCAGGACTCCATGGACGAAACAAGGATTTTTGGTGTATAAATTATGTTGTTCGCAATTATATTGTAAATAATATATGCGCCTGATGTGGCAAGAGCAAGCAGGATTTGAAGCACCTGAATCATCAGTACGGCAGCAGCAGTAATCGGCAAGACACGCAGGATCGCAAGCAGAAGCAAACGGAAGAAAATAGCAGCAAGAAATGGCGAGTCTTTCGCCGCCCCACTCTCGAAAGTCGGCCCAAGAGGCCTTAACCAGAAAGCTGAAAGGAAAGAAAATGCCCTCCGATAAAATCACCAAAGCCCTGTACACCGCCACTGCAACCGCCACCGGCGGCCGTGAAGGCGCAGCCAAGTCGTCCGACGGCGTGCTGGACATCCGCCTGTCCACCCCCAAGGAATTGGGCGGCGCAGGCGGCCCGGGCACCAACCCCGAGCAACTGTTCGCAGCCGGCTACTCGGCTTGCTTCCTGGGCGCGCTGAAGTTCGTCGCCGGCCAGGCCAAGGTTGCCCTGCCGGCTGACGCCAGCATCACCGGCAAGGTCGGCATCGGCCAGATCCCGGCCGGTTTCGGCATCGAAGCCGAACTGAACATCTCGCTGCCGGGCATCGACCGCGCCGTGGCGCAAGACCTGGTGAACAAGGCTCACCAAGTGTGCCCGTACTCCAACGCCACCCGTGACAACATCAACGTCACGCTGAACCTGGTGTAAGCCGCCGCGCGGCTCCCGGGCCGCCAGGCAACAAAAAACCCGCGAATCTCTTCGCGGGTTTTTTTGTTGGGGCGACGCGGCAGCGCGGCTGGCGCCGCGCCCGCCTTGCCTCAATTGCCGCCGCGGCGCTTCTGGTCCGCCGCGCTGGCGCTGGCGAAGCGCTCGTGGGTCTCTTCGGCCTTGCGGCGGCCGAAGGCGTAATTGGCTTCCAGCCACATCACGTTGATGATGCCGAAGGCCAGCGCCAGGCCGATGCCGAGTATCCAGGCGAAATACCACATGGTGTTCTCCTTGTTTCAGATTGCGGCGCGTTCAGTACGCCGTATGTTCGTTGTCGTGGATGTCCTTGAGGGTGACCTTGCCGCGCACCACGCGATACACCCAGCCGGTGTACACCACGATGAGCGGCAGGAAGATCAGCACCATCCAGAACATCAGGCCCAGGCTCTTGTGGCTGGCCACCGCGTCCCAGACCGTGAGGCTGCTCTTGGGATCGAGCGAGGAAGGCATCACGAACGGGAACAGCGACATGCCGGCGGTGAGGATGATGCCGGCCACCGACAGGCCGCTGGCGATGAAGGCCAGGTGCGCGCGGCGCGTCAGCGCCAGCAGCGCCGCCAGCACGGCGCCGGCGATGCCCAGCGCCGGCAGCAGCTTGGCGACGGGCCAGCGGGCGTAGTTGTCGAACCAGGCGCCGCCGGCGATCTCGACGGTCTTGGCCAGCGGCGTGAAGGCGCTGTTGGCGTCGGGCATGGCGGTGATGCGGTAGCCCGGCAGCTGCGCCACCCACAGGCCGCCGGCGATGAACAGCAGGACGGTGGCGACGGCTGCGGCCATCACCGCCTTGCGCGAGCGTTCGCCCACTGCGGCGTCGGTCTTGACGAAGGCGAAGGCGGCGCCGTGCATCAGCAGCATGGCCACCGACAACAGGCCGGCCAGCAAACCGAAGGGGGAGAGCAGCGCGAAGAAGCTGCCGGTGTATTCCACCCGCATGGTGTCGTCGTAGTGGAAGGGCACGCCCAGCAGCAGGTTGCCGAAGGCTACGCCGCAGATCAGCGGCGGCACCAAGCCGCCCACGAACAGGCCCCAGTCCCAGGCGCTGCGCCAGCGCGGATCGGCCACCTTGCTGCGGTAGTCGAAGCCGACCGGACGGAAGAACAGCGAGAACAGCAGCACCATCAGGGCGATGTAGAAGCCCGAGAAGGCGGTCGCGTAGACCAGCGGCCAGGCCGCGAAGGTGGCCCCGCCGGCGGTGATGAACCAGGTCTGGTTGCCTTCCCAGGTGGGGCCGATGGAATTGATCAGCACGCGCCGCTCGGCGTCGGTCTTGCCGGCGAAAGGCAGCATCATGCCCACGCCGAAGTCGAAGCCGTCGGTCAGCGCGAAGCCGATGATGAGCACGCCGACGAAGGCCCACCAGATCAGTTTGAGTGTTTCGTAATCGAAGATCATCTTGCGTTCCTCATTTCTTCAGCGCTCAGGCGGCGCCGGAATTGGCGGCGGGATTGATCGGCGGCGGCAGCGCATTGCCGGCCCCGGCCTCTTTGTCCTGCGTCTCCCAGTGGTACTTGCCGGTATGCAGGCTGCTCGGGCCGCGACGGGCGTACTTGATCATCAGGGTCATCTCCACCACCAGCAGGAAGGTGTAGAACAGGATGAAGCCGGCCAGGCTGAAGTACAGGTTGCCAGGCTGCAGCGAGGAGGCCGACAGGTGCGTGGGCAGCACGCCGGCGATGGTCCACGGCTGGCGGCCGTACTCGGCCACGATCCAGCCCAGCTCGGCGGCGATCCACGGCAGCGGGATGGCGCACACCGCCAGCCTGAGCAGCCAGCGCTGCGGCGCCAGCTGCTTCTTGCCCAGGAACCACACCGACGCGGCGAAGATGAACAGCATCAGGAAGCCGATCGCCACCATGCCGCGGAACGACCAGAACAGCGGCGCCACCTTCGGGATCGTGTCATTCACGGCGCTGGCGATCTGCGCGGGCGTGGCGTCGACCACGTTGTTGGTGTACTTCTTGAGCAGCAGGCCGTAGCCGAGGTCTTTCTTGTGCGCCTCGAAGGCCGCGCGCGCCGCGGGCGACTTGTCGCCGGACTTGAGCCGGGACAGCGCGGCGTAGGCCAGCATGCCGTTGCGGATGCGACCCTCATGCTCCCGCTTGAGGTCCTTGATGCCCATGACCTGGGTATCGGCCGAACGGGTGGCGATCAGGCCCAGCACGTAGGGTATCTTCACCGCGTAATCGGTGCGCTGCTCGCGGTCGTTGGGCAGGCCGAACAGCGTCAGTCCGGCCGGGGCGGGGTGGGTGTCCCATTCCGCCTCGATGGCGGCCAGCTTGACCTTGTTGACCTCGCCGGCGGTGTAGCCGGACTCGTCGCCCAGCACGATCACCGAGAGCGTCGCCGCCAGGCCGAAGCCGGCCGCCACCGCGAAGGAGCGCAGCGCGAAGGCGGTGTCGCGGGCCTTGAGCAGGTACCAGGCCGACACGCCCAGCACGAACATGGAGGCGGTCACGTAGCCGGCCGCCACCGTGTGCACGAACTTGACCTGGGCCACCGGGTTGAAGATCACCTCGGTCATGCTGACCAGCTCCATGCGCATGGTTTCATAGTTGAACTCGGCGCCGACCGGATTGTTCATCCAGCCGTTGGCGATCAGGATCCACAGCGCCGACAGGCTCGAGCCCAGCGCCACCAGGAAGGTCACCATCAGGTGCTGCTTGCGCGAGAGCTTGTCCCAGCCGAAGAAGAACAGGCCGACGAAGGTCGACTCCAGGAAGAACGCCGCCAGGCCCTCGATGGCCAGCGGCGTGCCGAAGATGTCGCCCACGTAGTGCGAGTAGTAGGACCAGTTGGTGCCGAACTGGAATTCGAGCGTGATGCCGGTGGCCACGCCCATGGCGAAGTTGATGCCGAACAGCTTGCCCCAGAAGCGGGTCATGTCCTTGTAGATGGGGCTGCCGGTCATGACGTAGACCGATTCCATGATCACCAGGATCCAGGACAGGCCCAGCGTGAGCGGGACGAACAGAAAGTGATACAGCGCCGTCACGGCGAACTGCAGCCGCGACAGCGAAACGACTTCATCGATCGGAACCATGTGTTACTCCGGTGTGTTGGGTGTGTCAGGCAGGGCGGAATGCGTGGAGGGCGCGGGCGCCGCGGCCGGCGAGAGCATGCGTTGCTCCACGCTGGCCGTCGGCATGCGCATGTGCTTGGCCTCGGGATGGGCGAAGAAGGTCCTTGCCAGCACCGTGAGCAGCGCCAGCTTGACGATCAGCAGCAGGGTGATTTCGACTCCCAGCGGCAGCTGGGTCAGTCGGGGCAGCTTGCCTGGGAATCGCATGTCTTACTCCTTGTCGGGCGCGCCCGGCGTAGCCGGCGCATCGGCCGCGTTGTCTGCGGCAGCCTCGGCGCGCGGTGCGCCGAAGCGGAACTTCTCGCGCACGTCGAGCAGCTTCTTGACCTTGGAACCCATCTTCATCAGCGACACCAGGGTCTCCGGCGAGAGGCGCTGGACGTCGTCGAACCAGGAGCTGGAGAGCTCGATGAGCTCGTACATGTCGCGCATGCGCTTCTGGGTTTCGCGGTCGCCGGGGCCGTTGGGCTGCTCCAGCAAGGCGTCGCGCAGCATCGAGAGCGTCGGCTCGATCTCGCGGCGGCGGCGCTCTTCCAGCAGGGCCTTGAAGATGTCCCAGATGTCGCCCGGCGGTTCGAAGTATTCGCGGCGGTCGTTCGGTCGGTGCAGCAGCTTCACCAGGCGCCAGGATTGCAGCTCCTTCAAGCCCATGCTGACGTTGGAGCGGGAGAAGCTGAGGTACTCGGCGATCTCGTCGGCGTTGAGCGGACGGCCGCAGATGTAGAGCAGGGCGTAGATCTGGCCGACGGTGCGGTTGATGCCCCAGCGGCTCCCCATTTCGCCGAAATGGCTGATGAAGCGCTGCATCAACGGGGTCAAGGTATTGGTTTCCATGATTTCGATTATTTTGAATTTTCAGTAATTACTGAAATTTAAAACAATTGGACGGCCCCGGACAAGGACACAAGCCCATCAATTTCCTGATAACAGTCATCACTGGCAAGAATGAGCCAGAGCCGGCGCGGGGCGCAGGCCGTGGCACGCCGGCGGCGACGGTGCGGGAATGTCGCATCCGTGTCACCGCGGCAAACAGTTTCAATAATGAAACTATTTATCGTGACGACGGGGCGGATGGCATCGCGCCCATGCGGACTTCCCGGTTCCGCAAGGCGCAGCCCTGTCGCGCTGCATGGCAACATTCTCCCGCTTTCCTACACGTACAGAAGAGCTCGGCCGATAGGACGTTTGATGTCGATCAAATACGCTGTTCACGATCCCGGAGTGCGCGCACACGACGGCGCCCGGCGCCATCGGCGCATCGCCGGGTTGCTTCAGGGAAGGCCGGCGCCAGGGGCTGCGCCGGGCCTTCCGCTCTCATCCCCGTTCAAGGACTGCCTATGTTGGGTTTCGATTTCCGCGTCGCCAGGATCGTCTGGACCGTGTTCCTGGTGGCCTTGCTGCTGTATGTCACCTACACCGTTTCATCCACGCTGCTGGTGCTGGTGTTCGCCGTTTTCTTCAGCTACCTGGTGTATCCGATGGTGGAACTGGTGGAGCGCGTGCGCCCGCGCCGGGTGCCGCGCACGGTGTCGATCGCGCTGGTGTTCATGCTGGTGATCGCGGTGGCGGCGGCGGTCACCGCCGTGTTCGGTTCGCGCATCCAGGACGAGGCCCTGCACCTGAGCGAACAGTTGCCGGCGCTGCTGCGCTCCAACGACATGGTCTCGCGCATTCCCTTGCCCGGCTTCGCGGAGCCGCTGCGCGCGCGCATCCTGGGCTTCGTGCGCGACCAGTTGGCCAACGGCACCGACCAGGCCATGCCGCTGGCCAAGCAGTTCGGCGTCTCCGTGATGCACGCGGCCAGCAACTTGATCTACCTGGTGCTGGTGCCGGTAATCAGCTTCCTGCTGATCAAGGAAGCGCCGGCCATGCGCGACGAGATGCTGTCCTGGATGAGCCGCGCCAACCGCCGCCTGTGGGACCACATCATCAAGGACCTCGACGTGCTGCTCTCGCGCTACGTGCGGGCCTTGCTGTTCCTCTCGATCGCCACGCTGGTGGCCTACAGCATCGCCTTCTCGCTGATGGGCGTGCCGTACTCGATGCTGCTGGCCGGGCTGGCGGCGGTGCTGGAATTCATCCCCTTCGCCGGGCCGCTGGCGGCCAGTGCGGCGGCCCTGGTGGTGGCCGGTTTCAGCGGCTACGACCACCTGCTGTGGCTGCTCGGCTTCATCGTCGCCTACCGCGTCTTCCAGGATTACGTGCTCAATCCCTACCTCATGAGCGAGGGCGTGGAGGTGAGCCCGCTGATGGTGATCCTGGGCCTGCTGGCCGGCGACCAGTTGGGCGGCGTGGCCGGCATCTTCCTCTCGGTGCCGGCGATGGCGGCGCTGAAGATCATCTTCACCCGCGCCTCGGCGGCGCAAAAGCTGCGCCGCGAAGCGGAAGCGCGCGAGGCCCAGCTCGCCGAGGCTCAGCTTGAGGCCGAGGCGCAGGAGCGGCAGAACGCGCCGCCGGTGGTGGTGCAGGTCAATATCGGTGACAAGACATAGGCAGCTGCGGCAAACGCCACTGGGTTCCTGCTTGCGCAGGAACGGCAAGGAGTGGGGGGCTAGGGCGCACGGAGGTGTTGGCTATTTCCGCAGTGTCGTCCCTGCGAAAGCAGGGACCCAGCGTCGCTCAACGGCCGTCGCTGCGCGGAAAACGTCACGGGGTTCCTGCTTTCGCAGGAACGACAGGGAACGGGGAATCCTGACGCAAGGCGGTTCGATTGCTTCTCAGCGCCCAGCCGGCGGGAAACTCAGCGTAAACCGTATCCACCCCGGCTGCGGACATTCCACCGTCGCCGTGCCCCGGTGCAGGGCCATGATGGCCTTGACGATGGCCAGTCCCAGGCCGTTGGATTCGGTGAAGGCGCTGCGCGAACGGTCGCCGCGATAGAAGCGGTCGAACATGCGCACCATGACGTGGGGCGTGGCGTCGTCGCTGCGGTTCTCGACGATGATGCTGCTGCCGGCATCGTCGCCGCGCGCGGTGATGCGCAGCGCCGTGTTCGCCTCGCCATAGCGCACGGCATTGATCACCAGGTTGCTCACCGCGCGGCGCCACATGACCAGGTTGGCGCAGCATACGCCTTGGGCATCGAGCTCGAAGCGCATGCCGCGTTCGTCGGCGATGCCTTCGAAGTAGTCGGCGATCCGGCCCAGTTCGTCGGCCAGGTCCAGCGGCGCGCATTCCACCGCCAGCGTGGCGTGGTCGGCCTGGGCCAGGAACATGATGTTCTCGACGATGCGCGACAGGCGCTGCAACTCTTCCACATTCGATTCCAGCAACTGCTCGTACTCTTCCGGCGTGCGGCGTTGTCCCAGCGCCACCTGGCTCTGGCCCATCAGCACGTTGATCGGGGTGCGGATCTCGTGCGCCAGGTCGCCGGAGAACTGCGAGAGATGTTCGTAGCCGGCTTCCAGCCGGTCCAGCATGGCGTTGAAGGAAACCGCCGCGCGCCGCAGTTCCTCTGGCATCCCTTCCTGTTCCAGCCGCATCGAGAGGCGGTCGGGCGTGATTTGCGCGGCGCGCCGGCTCATGTCCTCCAGCGGGCGCAGGCCGCGCCGAAGCAGCACGAAGCCGAGCAGGGCGGTGATCAGCACCGCGCCGGCGGCGGCGCCGGCGATGCGCCAGCGATAGGCGCGCATCATGCTCGCCTCTTGCACCATGACGTAGGCGGCCACGATCTCCACCGTGTCGCCGCCATCGTGGCCGAGCCCGGGCTTGCCTACCTCGGCCAGCGCCGAGACCCAGCGCACCCGCACGCCGTCGGCGCGCGTGCTGGTGAAGATGTCGGCGGAGGACACCGGCGTGCCCACCGGGATGGGCTCCATCTCCGGCGGCACCAAGCGATCGGGATTGCTTTGGATGAAGGGCGCCTCGCCGCGGCGGCGGAAGATGCGCACGTCCTGCTCGTTGCCCATCATGCTTTCGAACAGCGCCGGCCGCTGCTCCATCTGCTCGACGTTGTAGAGGTCGTGCATCAGGTTGCGGAAGTGCTCGACCCGTCCGATCAGCGCCTGGTCGGCGCGCAACTCCAACGCGGCGGCGGCCGAGCCGTTCAGGTACAGGCCCAGGCCGCCCACCACCAGGCAAGCCAGCAGCGAGAACAGCGCCGTGACGCGCGCGGCCAGGGTCCAGCCGCGCGCCGTGGATGCCGGCGCCGTCATGGATTCTCGGAGAACATGTAGCCCACGCTGCGCACCGTGTGGATCAGCTTCTTCTCGAACGGCGCATCGATCTTGGCGCGCAGGCGCTTGATGGCGACGTCGACCACGTTGGTGTCGCTGTCGAAGTTCATGTCCCAGATCTGCGAGGCGATCACGCTGCGCGAGAGCGCCTCGTCGCGGCGCTTGATCAGCAGGTGCAGCAGCATGAACTCCTTGTTGGTCAGCGCGATGTTGACGCCCTGGCGCGTGACCTTGTGGCGCACGTGGTCCAGCTGCAGGTCGGCGATCTCCAGCACCTCGGCCTCGCGCACCACGCCGCGCCGCAGCAGCGTGCGGATGCGCAGCACCAGCTCGGTGAAGGAGAAGGGCTTGACCAGGTAGTCGTCGGCGCCCAGCTGCAGGCCGCGGATGCGGTCGTCGACATGGTCCTTGGCGGTCAGGAACAGCACCGGCAGGTCGCGCTTGGCGCGCAGCGCGCTCATCACCTGCCAGCCGTCGATGCCGGGCAGCATCACGTCCAGCACCACCAGCTCGTAGTCCTGCTCCAGCGCCATGTGCAGGCCGTCGGCGCCGTTGCGCGCGAGGTCGACCGCATAGCCGGACTCGCGCAGTCCCTTCCTGAGGTAGTCGCCGGTCTTGGGGTCGTCTTCGATTACGAGAATGGCCATGCTGTGGTATTTGCCGAAAGGCTTGTCGGATTTGGAGAAATGCAGCAAATTCTAGCAATGGCGCGGTTTTTCTTCATGACAAAATTGTCATCAGATTGCCACCCGGATGTCACCCCATCGCTTTTAACATGGCCACACGTCGCAAAGGCGAGGCCGCCGACGTTGCATCAACCCCATTTTTTGCCGGAGCGCACCATGCTGATCAAGATCCGTCCAGACCAGATCGACATCCCGACCTCGTCGGAAATCACGCCCAGGGAGATTTACCTGGGCCGCCGCAGTTTCATGGCGAAGATGGCGGCGGGCGCGGCCCTGGCCGGCGGCTTCGGCGCGTTTCCCGAGGCCTTCGCGCAGCAGGGGCGCAAGCTGCCCGCCAAACTCAACAACGCCTTCGCGGTGATGGACAAGCAGACCGCCTACAAGGACGCCACCACCTACAACAACTACTACGAGTTCGGCACCGACAAGGCCGATCCGGCCAAGAACGCCGGCACCCTCAAGACGGCCCCGTGGACGGTGGACATCGAGGGCGAGGTCAAGAAGCCCTTCACCCTGGACCTGGATGCGCTGATGAAGCTGGCGCCGCTGGAGGAGCGCGTCTACCGCCTGCGCTGCGTGGAAGGCTGGTCGATGGTGATCCCGTGGATCGGCTATTCGCTGTCGGCGCTGATCAAGAAGGCCGAGCCCACCGCCAACGCCAAGTACGTGGAGTTCGTCACCCTGGCCGACAAGAAGCAGATGCCCGGCCTCTACGATCCGGTGCTGAACTGGCCCTATCGCGAGGGCCTGCGCATGGATGAGGCCAATCATCCGCTGGCGCTCCTGACCTTCGGCATGTACGGCGAGGTGCTGCCCAACCAGAACGGCGCGCCGGTGCGCATCATCTTGCCGTGGAAGTACGGTTTCAAGTCGGCCAAGTCCATCGTCAAGATCCGCTTCGTCAAGGAAGAACCCAAGACCGCCTGGAACATGTACGCCGCGCAGGAGTACGGTTTCTATTCCAACGTCAATCCCAACGTCGATCACCCGCGCTGGTCGCAGGCCACCGAGCGCCGCATCGGCGAGGACGGCTTCTTTTCGCCCAAGCGCAAGACGCTGATGTTCAACGGCTATAACGACGTCGCCGGCCTGTATTCGGGCATGGACCTGCGCAAGTATTTCTGATCCCTGACGAGGCCCCCCATGCAACTCGCTCCCGCCGCCCTCCGCAACCTTGCGCCGCGCACCGTCACCGTGCTGTGGTGGGTAGCGCTGGCGCTGGCCTTCGCGCCGCTGGCGCGCCTGGTGGGGCTGGGTTTCACCGGCGGGCTGGGCGCCAATCCGCTGGAGTTCATCACCCACAGCACCGGCGACTGGACGCTCTACCTGTTCTGCATCACGCTGGCCGTCACGCCGCTGCGCAAGCTGACCGGCATGAACTGGCTGATCAGGATGCGTCGCATGCTGGGCCTGATGGCCTTCCTCTACCTGTGCCTGCACTTCACCACCTTCGTCTGGTTCGACCACTTCTTCGACCTGGGCGAGATCTGGAAGGACATCGTCAAGCGGCCCTTCATCACGGTCGGCGTGCTGGCCCTGGCGCTGACCATCCCGCTGGCCGTGACCAGCACCAACGGCATGGTGCGCCGGCTGGGCGGCAAGCGCTGGCAGGCGCTGCACAAGCTGATCTACCTGATCGTGCCGCTGGGCGTGCTGCATTACTGGTGGGACAAGTCGGGCAAGAACCTGATCGCGCAGCCGCTGCTGTTCGCCGTGCTGGTGGGCGTGCTGCTGGCGCTGCGCGTGCTGTGGCGCCAGGGCAAGAAGGCCGGCGCGCCGGCCACGCGCTCCTGACGGGGCAGGGCGCAGCGCGCCGAACAGTCATTCCAATATCGTCGTCATTTTTGCTCCGGAGAAAGCCATGTCCATCCTGAAACCCGCAGTCGTCGTCTCGGCCGCCGCCGCGCTGTGCCTGTCGCTGGCCGCCATGGTGCGCGTCAATGCCGCCGAACCCGCCGTCGCGGTGCCCGCCGCATCCGGCAAGGCCCAGCTTGCGGCCAGCGCGCAGAGCGAGACCGTGGTGCTGGCCGGCGGCTGCTTCTGGGGCGTGCAGGGCGTGTTCCAGCACACGCAAGGCGTGCTGCGCGCGGTCTCCGGCTATGCCGGCGGCAAGAAGGATACCGCCACCTACGACATGGTCAGTTCGGGCTCGACCGGCCACGCCGAGTCGGTGCAGGTGACCTACGACCCGCGCAAGATCTCCTTCGACAAGATCCTGCAGATCTACTTCTCGGTGGCGCACGACCCGACCCAGCTCAACCGCCAGGGGCCGGACCGTGGCACGCAATACCGCTCGGCCATCTTCACCACCGGCGACCAGCAGAAGCAGGCCGCCGAGGCCTACATCGCGCAGATCAATGCGGCCAAGGTGTTTTCCTCGCCCATCGTGACGCAGGTGGCGCCGCTGCAAGGCTTCTACGCGGCCGAAGACTATCACCAGGACTACGCCACGCTGCACCCGAACCAGCCCTACATCGCCTACAACGACCTGCCCAAGATCTCCAACCTGCAGAAGATGTACCCGGCCATCTACCGCGCCGATCCGGTGCTGGTGTTCAAGCGCTGACGCGCTGAACCGGTTGCTTGCCAAGGGCCGTATCGCCTCGCGCGATGCGGCCTTTTTTATTTGCCGCGCGTGACAGATTTGTCATTCGATTGTCATCCGATGGTTGCCGCCCGCTGCCTACACTGGCCGCATCACTTGACCGAGGAGACAGCATGAACGCAGCCCCCCAAGCGGCACGCCCAGGGCCCCACAACAAGCTGCACCGGCTGCTGCTGGCGGCCTGCGTCATCGCGCCCTTGTCGGCCGCGGTGCTGGCGCACGATATGTCCGACATGCGCGGCGGCCACGACATGCACGCAAAGGCGCAGCAGGATGCCGCGCCGCCGGTGTTCGTCGCCAGCACCGCCAAGCCCTTCGACGGCCTGATGGACGACGCCATGAACGTGATGGACCACGGCATGAAGCAAGCGCCGATGAACGGCGACGCCGGGCACGATTTCGTGGCCATGATGCTGCCGCACCACCAGGGCGCGGTGGACATGGCCAAGGCGGTGCTGCTGTACAGCCAGGATCCCGAGCTGCGCAACCTGGCGCTGGGCATCATCGCCGAGCAGAGCAACGAGATCCAGGTGATGCAGGCCTGGTTGAAGCGCCACGGCTACCCCTCCACGGCGCCCTGATCGGCAACTCCTTCCTTCCCCCCACCCAACGAGAGACAAGCAACGATGAATAAGCTCGCCCATGCAGTTTCGTGCACCGCGCTCGGCCTGATCGCGTCTTCCGCGATGGCGCTGCCCAGCGCGCACGACCGCGTCTACACCGCCGACCAGAACAGCAACACGGTCTCCGTCTTCAACCCCGCCGACAACACGCTGGTGGGCCAGATCCGCCTGGGCAATCCGCGCCCGGACGTGCTCTCGCCGCTGTACAAGGGGCAGATCAACGTGCACGGCATGGGCTTCTCGCCGGACCACAAGACGCTGGTGGTGGTCTCCAACGGCTCCAACTCGGTCACCTTCATCGATACCGCCACCAACGCCGTCAAGGGCGTCGCCTATGTCGGCCGTTCACCGCACGAGGGCTTCTTTACCGCCGACGGCAAGGAAGTCTGGGTGGTGGTGCGCGGCGAGGACTACATTTCGGTGATCGACCCCAAGAGCTTCAAGGAAAAGCGCCGCATCCAGACCGCGGTCGGGCCCGGCATGGTGCAGTTCATGCCCGACGGCAAGCTGGCGTTCTCGGTGGCCAGCTTCACGCCGCAGGTGGACGTGATCGACGTCAAGTCGCACAAGGTAATCAGGAAGATCGACGTGGTCAGCCCGTTCTCGCCCTTCCTGCAGTTCACGCCCGACCACAAGGAACTGTGGATGACCCACAAGGACGTCGGCAAGGTCACCCGCATCGACACGCGCACGCTGAAGGTGACGGGCGTGATCGACACCGGCTTCATCACCAACCACCTGGCCTTCGCGACCGTGGATGGCAGAGTGCTGGCCTACGTCACCGTGGGCGGCGAGAACGTGGTCAAGGTATTCACCACCGATACCGATGCGAAACTGGTGGCGACCATCCCGACCGGTGCGCTGCCGCACGGCATCTGGAGCTCGGATGACAGCAGCCGTATCTACGTCGGCCTGGAGAACGGCGACGGCGTGGAGGTGCTCGACCCGGCGCAGAACAAGGTGGTGGCCCACATCGCTGGCGGCCAGGCGCCGCAGGCGCTGGTGTTTCTGTCCAACGTGATCAAGGAGGGCGACGGCAAGCAAAACCTGGCGCCGCTGGCCAATGCCGAGCCGCTCAACATCCGCCTCAAGGCGGTGACGGCGGCCGATGCGCGCGGTTTCGTGGCCTCGCGCAACCTGGGCGTGGTCGACGCGCTGGAAGTGTCGCTGTTCAAGCTGAAGCCGCAGACCAACTACAACGTCTACCTGAGCGGCCAGGCGACGCCGGTGGCCAGCTTCGTGACCGACGCCAAGGGCATGTCCAACGGCACCGCGATCGGGCCCACCCGCAAGCTGGCTGCGCCTGGCGCGAGCGCCGCGCCGGCCAGGCTGATCGTGATGGAAGGCGACGCGCCAGCCGACGAGGCCAGGGCTGCGTTGGTGAGCGACATGTAAAAGCCCGGACCGCGCGTCGCCGCCATGGCAGGGATGAGACAATACGGCGGTTTGCCAAGTCCATCCCGCCATGAATGCCACCGAAACGCTGAGACAAGCCTTCCAGCTCTTTGAACAGGAGCGCTACGCCGACGCCGAGCAGGCGCTGTTCGCCCTGCTGGAGTCCGACCCCGCCAACAGCCAGGCGCTGCACCTCCTGGGCAGCGCGGCGGCGGCGCAAGGGCGCTTCGAGGAAGCGGCGCTGGCCTTGCAACGCGCGCTGCGGGTGCTGCCCGCCGGCGCCCGCGAGGCCCTGGCGGTGCGCTACAAGCTGGGCCGCGCCTTCTACGAACTGGGCCGCTTCGAAGATGCCTTCCTGCTGTACCGCGAGCTGATCGAGAACGGCCAGCGCTTGCCGGAACTGTTCATCGCCGCCGCCGCCGCGCTGCAGGCGCTCTCGCCCTCGGGCAAGAACGACGGACAGGCCATCGCGCTGCTGGACGAAGCCTTGCAGCTGCAACCCGACGCCGCCGACACCTGGCACCGCAAGGCCTTGCTGCAGGAGCGCGGCAAGGCATGGCAAGCCGCGCGCGCCAGCATGCATCGCGCCTTGCAGCTGGACGGCCGGCAGGCCGTCTACTGGCTCGATGCCGGTTTGGTCGAGCACGCGCTGGGGCAATTCGAGGAAGCGCTGAAATTCTACGACCAGGCCCTGATCCTGGATCCCGGCCACGCCGATGCCCACGTCAGCCGCGGCACCAGCCTGGCACGGCTGCGGCAGTACGACGAGGCCATCGACAGCTACCGCCGCGCGCTTGCCCTCCATCCCGACGATGCCGACGCCAAGCTCAACCTGGCGCTCTCGCTGCTGGTGCTGGGCCGCCTGCGGGAGGCATGGCCGCTTTACGAATGGCGCTGGGAAGGACGCGGCGCCGACCCGTATCGCCACGCCGGTATTCCCGCGTGGAACGGCGCCAGCGTCTTGCTCGGCAAGCGCATCCTGCTATGGGCCGAGCAGGGCCATGGCGACACCATCCAGTTCAGCCGCTATGTGCAGCAGATCCTGGAAGCCGGCGCGCAGGTGGTGCTTGAGGCGCCGGCGGCATTGCTGCCGCTGATGGCCGGCTTGCCGCCGTCCCCGCAACTGCAGCTGGCCGCCGTGGGCGAGCCGCTGCCGGAGGTCGACTACCAGCTGCCGCTGATGAGCCTGCCGCTGGTGTGCAATACCGCGTACGACGCGATCCCGGCCGGCGCGCCTTACCTGCGCGCCGAAGAGCGGCGGCGCGCAGCCTGGGCCGCGCGCATCGACGCCATTGCCCCCCGCGCGCAGAAGCGGCTGCGCGTGGGCATCGTCTGTTCCGGCAACCCCGGCAACGCCAACGATGGCCGCCGCTCGATCCCGCTGCGGCAGTTCGCGCCGCTGGCGCAGGCGCGCGGCGACCTGGCATTCTTCGTGGTCCAGCCAGACCTGCGCGAGGCCGATGCGGCGTGGCTGGCAGGCCAGGCCGGTTGGCATGAGCTGGGGGAGGGGATCGAGGATTTCGGCGACACCGCCGCCGCGCTCTCATGCATGGACCTGCTGGTGACGGTGGACACTGCCGCCGCGCACCTGGCCGGCGCGCTGGGCTTGCCGGTATGGATCGCGTTGCCGTTCGCGCCGGACTGGCGCTGGTTCCTCAACCGTCACGACTCGCCTTGGTATCCGACGGCGCGCCTGTTCCGCCAGCAGCGGGCCGGGCAGTGGGACGATGCGATATTGGCGATCAAGGCGGCGTTGGCCGTGTCGGCCCCGGCGCCGGAATGAGGCGGGGCAAGGGCCGTGCGGCCTACAGCCGGTTGGCTGGGGCCTCTTGGAAATAGCGTTTGGTGTTGAGGTGGACCCGGGGATCCTGCAACAACGCCTCCAGCGGCCACCAGCGCAGCTCCGCATGCTGCGCATCCGGCGCGATGCGGCTGTCTGGCGGCAGCACGCAGCGACAGCCCAGCGCCACATAATGCGTATTGATGCCGGCGCGGCCCAGCGCATTGTCGTCGTAGATGTGATCGTAGGCGCCTTGCAGTTCCCAGCTCTGCGGCTCCGCGCCCAGCTCGGCGAGCGCGATGCGGCGCAGCGCCTCCCCGAGCGCCTCGTTCTTGCGGATGCGTCCCCCGGGCACGAACCAGAAATCCTGCGCCGGCCGATTGCGGCGCAGGCCCAGCAATACCTCTCCGCCGGCGTTGCGGATGAGCAGGTCGATCGACACCAGCGGGGTGGAGTCGATCACCAGGGCGAAGTCGTCGGGGGCGAGGTTCATGGTTGGATATTCACACCGATCAGGCGGCCAAAGCAGAAAAGCCTTCCAAAGAAAACTTTGGAAGGCTTTGAATTCTGGTGGGGCGTCACAGATTCGAACTGTGGACCTACGGATTAAGAGTCCGCTGCTCTACCAACTGAGCTAACGCCCCGTTGCTGCACTTCGTTGTTGCTCAGTGCTGCAAGAGAGGACGCATTATAGGAGAGCTTTTTTTCGACCGCAAGCCCTTTTTGAGAAAAAAGCTAAAAAATATTCTACGGTCCCGGTGGGGCGCCCGCAGGGGCGGGGCCAGCGAGCCGGCCACGGGCTCAGAGCGCGCTCTTGATCCCGTTGACCCAGGACTTGGCCGGCAGCCTGGTCTGCGCCTCGACCAGTGCCGCGCGGGCGTACAGGTCTACGAAGTTGAACTCCTGGCGGCCCTTGAAGGCCAGCGCGACCACGTTGCCGTCGTGCACTTCGGGCAGCGAGACCACGGTATCGAAGGCGTATTCCATGGCGCGCAGGTTCTTGGCGTAGCTGGGATGGTCGCCGAACAGGTTGACCGTCATCACGCCGCCCTCGGCCAGGCTCCGGTAGCAGGCCTGGTAGAACTCGGGGGTATCGAGCACCGGGCCGCGCGCGGTGGCGTCGTAGAGGTCGACCTGCAGGGCGTCGATGATGCCGTGCGTGGCGGCGTGGACGATGAAGTCCATGGCGTCGCTTTCGATCAACATCAGGCGTTCATCCGGCTGTGGCAGCTTGAACATGCTGTGGCAGATCGCGATCACCGCCGGGTTCAGCTCCACCGCCGTGACCTGGGCCTGCGCGAACTCCCGGTAGCAGTACTTGGTCAGCGCGCCGGTGCCCAGGCCCAGCTGCACGATGTGGCGCGGCGACGGGTTGAACAGCATCCAGGCCATCATCTGCTGCGCGTATTCCAGTTCGATCCAGTCCGGCTTGCGGATGCGCATGGCGCCTTGCACCCACTCGGTGCCGAAGTGCAGGTAGCGCACGCCGTCCAGCTCGGACAGGGTCACCGGCGCGAACCTGGGCTTGCGCGGCTTGGCGGCGTCGGCTTCGAGCTGCTGGCGGCGGCGGTTGGGACCGGCCTTGGTATTGGCCTGGGCCTCGATGGATTTTCGTCTGATCAGCATGATGGGCAATGAGGTGGCGGCGCAGCGCCGCGGATGCCGAATGATACATGCAGCCGGCGCATGGAGCCGTTCTGCGCAGCGGCTTTGCTGCGCTTCCCGCATATCGACATGCGGATACATTCGTTCAGCCGGCGTGGCCTTTGTGTGAGGATGCCTGCCTTATCTTCTCGGGGGCATCATGCAATTCGTTTCATTGGCAAGACTGGCTGGCGCGTTCGCCGCGCTGGCGCTGAGCCTGGCGCCGCACGGCGCATCGGCGCAGGACAAGAACAAGATCAAGGTCGGCATCTCGGTAGGCAATGCCGAGGCGACCTTCGAAGTGGTCAAGAAGGTCGCCGCGCGCGAGGGCCTGGAGATCCAGACCGTGGTCTTCAGCGACTACCTGCAGCCCAATGCCGCGCTGGCCGCCGGCGACCTGGACGCCAACGCCTTCCAGCACGTGCCCTACCTGGACAGCCAGATCAAGGCGCGCGGCTACAAGATCGTGCCGGTGGGCCTGACCATCACCGCGCCGCTGGGCATCTACTCCAGGAAATACAAGTCGATCGACCAGCTGCCCAATGGCGCTTCCATCGGCATCCAGAACGATCCCTCCAACGGCAACCGCGCGCTGCTCCTGCTGCAGAAGGCCGGTCTGATCAAGCTCAAGCCGGGCGTGGGCGAGAACGGCGTCAATGCGACCCCGCTGGACGTGGTGGAGAACCCCAGGAAGCTGAAGCTGGTCGAGCTCGATGCCGCCCAGCTGCCGCGCTCGCTGGACGACCTGGCCGCAGCCTCGATCAACAACGACTACGCCTTCAAGGCCGGCCTGTCGCTGCAAAAGGACACCATCGCCGTGGAAGACCCGCGCGGCCGCTACGCCAACATCATCGCCACCCGCGCCGACGACAAGGACAAGCCCTGGGTGAAGAAGCTGGTGCACGCCTACCAGTCGGACGAGGTGCGCAAGTTCATCGAGACCGAATACAAGGGATCGCTGGTGCCGGCGTTCTGATTCTCTCTAATTTCAAAAGCCGTCCAGTTGATCCCGGGCGGCTTTTCTATTTTTACGCATTGCGTAGAAGAGTTGAGAATCGTGCCAACCTTATCTTCTTCCTGACAGGAAGGGAGGCAACAAGCTTAATTTGCTTAGTGAAATCGCAGGGAAGCCGTTTGGAACTCAGCACCTACGTCGCGGTCTTTCTGGGCAAATGTTTGTTTGTTCGAAGCTGACTGAAGGCTGTGCGGGATGACGCTCACGTCGTTTGAAAAAGGCAATGAATCAGGATATATTCTGCCGATTGGCTGCGTAGCCCAATTGAAGCAAGGAAACTTAAATGTCGGATGTGTTGGATGACTCTCAACTTGTCTCCGCAGCCATGAACATCTATGGTGCGGAACTTGAGTCAGAATGGATCGAATCGTCTGGCGGCGGATTATATCGCAGCGAATTCTTGCAGAACGGATTCCACGCATTTGGGGTTGACCCGGTAACCGCTGAAGGTTTGCGTGGATTCTTTGATGATGACTTCAAGATCAAATTCGACATTGACGATCATGCTGATGGATATCTATTTTCCGATTTGCCGTCGGAAGTGGTCGAGCGAATCAACAAAGACAATATCTATTATGGGAAGCCGGGCTCCGATGCGATTGCCGTTCTTGAGAAGTACCTGAAGGATATTGCCGAACTAGTAGAGCGTCAGATTGCACAAAAATGGCGTGTAATCAATGTTCGTGCGTGGAACGCAAAGCCTCAAACTCAATACGGTCCTTCGGATTGGCACTGTGATGGTTCGTCTCACTACATCCGGAAGCTGATGATATATCCGAATTCGCTCACTCCAGGGAATGGGTCACTTGAGATTGCGGATCGTTCGGGACAGCTGCATCGGCTGGAAGGCGACTCAGCAATGTGCGTGCTTGCCGACGTAGCGATCCTTCTGCATAGGGGCATTTCGGCCGAGAACCGCTTGCGGCCCATGATCGAGGTCACGATCTGTCCAGCGACGGAAACCTCCACGGGCTACGTCTACGCAGGACAAAATGCACGCGGAATTAAGGACTTTTCTCCGGAGATTATGAAGCAGGTCGCTGCAGTCCGGTACGTTCCCAAGACGCTACAAGCGCAGCCCATTGCGCCGAAAGATGTTTATCCTACTGAGCCGGCTGCTCCGATAATGAACCAGATCGGCAAAGTAAATATTGGTGGGGGGCCGAATTTCAAGCATCCGGGATGGTTGAATCTCGACGGTGTGGCGAGCCGCAGAAATCCTGTTCCGTTCCGGTTTGCCGAGGACTGTATGTTTCCAATTGCTTCGGGGACGACGCAGATCGTTTATTCCTCGCATTGCCTTGAGCACTTGAACGATAAAACCGTCGCTCGTGTGCTGAGTGAAGCGCAGCGGGTTGTGAGCCCAAACGGTAGATTAATTCTTAAATTGCCCGATTTTGATCTGGTGAAAAAATCGTGGATTGAGCAAGATTCACATTTCTTTGCGCAATGGGGGCTTGATGTCATTATTCCCACCTGGTTGCGGCGCGGAGTCATCGACGACATCAATAACCGAGCTTCGATGATTTATTGTGGCTATTGGAACAAAGAGTACGGAGATCATTTCTCATGGAATATTAACGCGGACCCTGCGGCCTATCATGGTCCGGCCTCGGTTAGCGGCCACGAGTTCGCGCAGATGATCACTACGTTGAGTGCTCATGAGTTGGCGCAAGCCTTGGCGGAAAAGGTGAGACGCGAAGAGATTGAACCGACTTTCAATCATCAAAATGCCTGGGATAGGGAAGAGCTCCTGGCTTTGTTGGAAAGCTGCGGTTTCAGCATATTGAGCTTGGATGGTGACGCAATTCGTGATGAGTATCGAGCAAGCATTCCTACCTTGGATGAAATGCACGATATCAGTATTTATTGCGAAGCGGTCGTGCGTTGAGTTTTCACCGAGTGTCTGGCCGGCTTTCATGTTAGCCAGGATGCGATGAAGTATAAGACATGGATTGTGGCTCGCACGGTTTTTTTATAAGCCGGGCGTCCTGTCTGGGCGGCGCTCGGCTACACTGCGCCCATGCTGAAAAATATCATCCTCTGCATCAAGCTGGCCATTGTCTTCGCGGGCATCGTGTTCTTCGCGAAGGCGTTGCAGTACCTGATCTTCAACGGCGGCTTCTCGGGCGAGTTCTACGACTACCTGTTTTTCCGCAAGTAAATTCCTTCATTCCCGCACCAGGTCGCGCCAGCGCGCCAGCTTCTCGGCATAGGCCAGCGTGAACGCCGGGCTGCTCGAGGGCAGCGCCAGGATCCGGTATTTCCCCGCCAGCCCTCCCAATGATTTGCGCCCGATGCGTTCGGCCGCGCCGCCGTTGAAGGCGATGGTTTGCAGCTGCGGCAACTGCGCCAGCAGGTCGGCCAGGTCGTTGTGGACGATGTCGCGCAGGTCGCTGTCCAGGCTGCCCTTGCGGCGCGCCGCGGCGACCACGTCCCACAAGCCGATGCGATGCGCCAGCAGCGCCTGCAGCCGGTTTTCGTACGCCATCGCCACCAGGTCTTCGCCGGTGATTTCCGACAGCAGCTTCCAGAACCCGTTGCGCGGATGGCCGTAGTACTGGCTCGCCGCCAGCGACGCCGCGCCCGGCAGGCTGCCCAGGATCAGTGTGCGGGTGTCGGCGGCGACTACCGGCGGGAAGCTGGCCAGGAGCGGATCGGCGGCGGTGAATTGCAAGGGCTTGCGGGCGGGCATCGGGGCTGGAGCGAAGATGAAAATATTTACAGGGTGCGCAGGCGGGAGCGGGGCAGGGCACAATGGCCCGGCTTCGCCGAGCGCGGCATGCTGTCGCGCCGGCTCCGCGCTTTCGCCGCTTGCGGCAAAATGGCGATCTTAACGTAATTGCCGCGCGTGCAATTTCCGCTATCGCACATCCCACAACTACACGGAGAAGAGAACATGGCAGACAAGGTCATCATCGTTACCGGCGGCAGCCGCGGCATCGGCGCGGCTACCGCAAGACTGGCGGGCCGGCGCGGCTACGCGGTCGCGGTCAATTACGTGTCCAACCGCGACGCCGCCGAAGCGGTGGCCGCCGAGATCCGCCAGGCCGGCGGCCGCGCCATCACCGTGGGCGGCGACGTCTCGAAGGAGGAAGACATCCTGCGCCTGTTCGCCACCGTGGACAAGGAGCTCGGCCCGGTCACGGCGCTGGTCAACAACGCCGGCATCCTGGAGCACCAGTCGCGGCTGGACCAGATGGACGCGGCGCGCATCAACCGCGTGCTGATCGCCAACATCACCGGCAGCCTGCTGTGCGCGCGCGAGGCGGTCAAACGCATGTCGACCAAGCACGGCGGCAGCGGCGGCGTCATCGTCAACCTCTCCTCGATGGCGGCCAAGCTGGGCGGCCCGGGCGAGTACGTCGACTATGCCGCCTCCAAGGGCGCCATCGACGCCTTCACGATCGGCCTGGCCAAGGAAGTGGCGGCCGAGGGCATCCGCGTCAACGCCGTGCGTCCCGGCCTGATCTATACTGACATCCACGCCAGCGGCGGCGAGGCCGGCCGCGTCGATCGCCTGAAGGACGCCGTGCCGATGAAGCGCGGCGGCAGCGCCGAGGAGGTGGCCAACGCCATCCTGTGGCTGGTGTCGGACGAGTCGTCCTACGCCACCGGCACTTTCATCGACGTGTCCGGCGGGCGCTGATTACCCATCCCGGGACTGCGCCGCCGGCCGGCACCACCCACCCGCATCGGAGGCAGGCATGAACGATCTTTCGCAGCGCCGCATCGACCAGCTGCTCGCGCGCTACGGCGAGAGCCATCGCAATCCGATGAACGAGATCATCCATTGCGTCTGCATCCCGGCCATCGTGTTCTCGCTGCTGGGGCTGTGCTGGTCCGTGTCGCCGGCCGTGGCGCTGGTAGTGGCGGCGGCCTCGCTGGCGTATTACCTGCGCCTGTCGCCACCGTTCGCCGTGGGCATGATGGCGATGGCCGCGGTGATGCTGGTCCTGCTGGCCAGGCTGCCGTCCGGCGCGGTGCTGCCGGTGTCGGCGGTGGTGTTCGTGCTGGCCTGGATCGGGCAGTTCGTCGGCCACAAGATCGAGGGCAAGAAACCGTCTTTTTTTGAGGACCTGCGCTTCTTGCTGGTCGGGCCGCTCTTTGTGCTGGCCTTCCTGTACCGTCGCTGGCGGATCCGCTACTGAAAGGCGCATCCCGAGGTGTCGGCAAGCCGCCCGTTTGGCCGCGACGCTCGGCCAAACGGGCGGTTTGTATTAAGATGTAAAGAATTGTTTGCCGCCGCTCAAAAAGCGCGATCATGCCGATCGGCGGGGCGCAGGCAATCTATGCAGCCCGGTCGCCGGGCCAAATTTCAGTCGGAGTCTCAAGCATGAAAAAATTATTGTCGATCGCAGTATTGGGCGCCCTGGTGGCGGGTTGCGCCGTCGCGCCGAACTCGGCCAGCGTCTATAACACCCGCCAGGCGCAGGGTGAGCAGACCGTGCGCATGGGCGTGGTCGAATCCATCCGCAACGTGACCATTGACAAGGGATCGACCGGCGTCGGCACCCTGGGCGGCGCGGCGCTGGGTGGCATCGCCGCAGGTTCCAGCATCGGCGGCGGCAACGGCGCGCTGGCGGCCGGCATCGTCGGCGCCTTGGCCGGCGGCGTCCTGGGCAACCAGGCCGAAGCCCACCTGAACAATCGCCCTGGCCTGGAAATCACCGTGCGCCTGGACAACGGCGAACTGCGCGCCATCACCCAGGACGCCGACGAGCCGTTCCGCATCGGCGAACGCGTGCGCCTGCTGTCCAACGGCCGCACCACCCGCGTGACGCACTGATCATCCGGTCGGGCACGCAAAAAAAGCAGGACTTCGGTCCTGCTTTTTTCATGGGCGCTGCACATGTCAAAGGGGCTGGCGCTCCATCCATTCCTCTCGTCCGATCCGATACAGGCGGTGCAGCCGCAGCGGATGTTGCGGGGGCAGGCGCGGATGCAGGAAGTCTTCGCGGATGTCGCAGTGCATGCCCAGCCGCTGCATCACCGCCAGCGAGCGATGGTTGGCGGGCACCGTGAAGGAGACGATTTCCGGCAGGGCCAGCGCGGTGAAGCCGTAGTGCAGCGCCAGCGCCGCCGCTTCGCTGGCATAGCCGCGGCCCCACAGGCCGGCGTCGAGCCGCCAGCCGATCTCCACGGCCGGCGTGAAGCGGGCGTCGAAGGAGACCTTGAGCAGTCCCGCGAATCCGGCGAATCCGGTCACGCCGGGAATCTCCAGCGCCCAGGGGCCAAAGCCGTGTTCATCGAAATGCGCCTGGATGCGTTCGGCCACGGCATCGCTGTCGGCCCGGGTGAGCGTGGCGGGGAAATGCCGCATCACGCGGGGATCGGCGTTGATGGCGGCGAAAGGCGCGCGGTCGGCCGCGCGCCAGGGGCGCAGCAGCACCCGCGCGCCTCGCAGCACGCCGGCCTCAGGCGGGTGGCGGGGGGCCGTCATGGCCTTGCCGGTGCTTGACCAGCCAGATGTAGATCACGGTCTGCAGCAAGGCCACCGTGCTGCCGACGATGACTTCGCCCACCCGCATGAATGCCAGGTGCAGCTCCTGGTTCAGGCCGTTGCCGCTGAAGGCGGCCGAGAGCAGGATCACCACCGTGGCCGGCCCCAGGCGCCAGTTGCTGGGGTAGTTCTGCAGCAGCATGGCCACGATCACGGCGGCCGTCAGCGCCACCAGCATGGCCAGGAAGGTCGGGCCGAAGATCACCAGCGCGATGCACGACACCACGCAGCCGGAGAGGGTGTTGATCAGGCGCGCGCGGAAATTGGCCTTGGCCACCGTCATGTCGGGTTCGGTGACGATGATCAGCGAGATCATCGCCCAGTACGGCTCCTCGATGCCGGCCGCGCGCAGGCCGTACCACAGGATCAGGCAGCCGGAGAGGATCTTGACCAGGTAAGCCAGGGCGTTCTTGCGGGGAGTGATGAAGTTGAATTCCATTGCGTGCGGAGGTGGACGGGGCCCGATGCCCGATGGTACCCACGGATAGGCGGGCGCGGCAAGACACAGGCCGCTCCTGCGTCCATGAAAAACGCCGCCGCGCCATCCGGGGATGGGGCGGCGGCGCCATGCCGGACGATGTCGCTTATTTCGCGGCCATGCCCAGCAGCATGTCGTTCAAGCGCTTGACGAAGCCGGACGGGTCGCCCAGGGCGCCGCCTTCGGCCAGCAGGGCCTGATCGAACAGCAGGTGCGACCAGTCGTCGAAGCGCGCCTGCTCGTACTTCAGGCGCTGCACCAGCGGGTGGTCCGGGTTGATTTCCAGGGTCGGCTTGGACTCGGGCGCGTTCTGGCCGGCCGCCTTGAGCATGCGCAGCAGGTTGCCCGACAGCTCGTTCTCGTCGGCCACCAGGCAGGCGGGGGAGTCGGTCAGGCGGAAGGTGACGCGCACGTCCTTGGCCTTGTCGGCCAGCGCCTGCTTCATCTTCCCGACCAGCTCCTGGTAATCGGCCTGGGTTTGCTCATGCTGCTTCTTCTCGGCTTCGTTTTCCAACTGGCCGAGATCGAGGCCGCCCTTGGCCACCGAGGCCAGCTCGCGGCCGTCGAACTCGGTC
This sequence comes from Herbaspirillum sp. WKF16, assembly GCF_028993615.1. NCBI lineage: Bacteria > Pseudomonadati > Pseudomonadota > Betaproteobacteria > Burkholderiales > Oxalobacteraceae > Herbaspirillum > Herbaspirillum sp. WKF16. Next base: position 1,795,073 of record NZ_CP118632.1, read on the forward strand.
AGGAAGGACAGCAGCCACTCATCCACGCGGTCGGTCATGAGCAGCACTTCCACGCCCTTCTTGCGGAAGATCTCCAGGTGCGGGCTGTTCTTGCCGGCCTGGTAGTTCTCTGCGGTGACGTAGTAGATCTTGTCCTGGCCTTCCTTCATGCGGCCCACGTAGTCGGCCAGCGATACGCTCTGGGCCTCGCTGTCGTTGTGGGTGGACGCGAAGCGCAGCAGCTTGGCCACGCGCTCCTTGTTGGCAGCGTCCTCGCCGATGCCTTCCTTGAGCACCTGGCCGAACTCGGTCCAGAAACCGGCGTACTTGTCCTTCTGCTCCTGCTCATCGCTGTTGGCCAGTTCTTCCAGCAGGCTCAGCACGCGCTTGGTGGAGCCTTCGCGGATGGCGCGCACGTCGCGCGACTCCTGCAGGATCTCGCGCGACACGTTCAGCGGCAGGTCGGCCGAATCGATCACGCCCTTGACGAAGCGCAGGTAGACCGGCATCAACTGCTCGGCATCGTCCATGATGAACACGCGCTTGACGTAGAGCTTGATGCCGCCGCGCTTGTTGCGGTCCCACATGTCGAACGGCGCGCGCGCCGGGATGTAGAGCAGCTGGGTGTATTCGCTGCGGCCTTCCACGCGGTTGTGGGTGTAGGCCAGCGGGGCGCCGAAGTCGTGCGAGACGTGCTTGTAGAACTCCTCGTACTGTTCCGGCGTGATGTCGGACTTGCTGCGGGTCCACAGGGCGCTGGCCTGGTTGACGGTTTCCAGTTCGTCGGTGGCGACGCTGGCCTTCTTCTCCTCGTCCCATTCTTCCTTGTTCATCAGGATGGGCAGCGAGATGTGGTCGGAATACTTGCGCACGATGGACTTGATCTGCCAGGCCGAGAGGAACTCGTCCTCGCCTTCGCGCAGGTGCAGGATGATGTCGGTGCCGCGGCCGGGCTTGTCGATGGCTTCCACCGAGAAGTCGCCGGCGCCTTCGGATTCCCAGCGCACGCCCTGGTCGGCCGGGGCGCCGGCGCGACGCGTTTCCACCGTGATGCGGTCGGCGATGATGAAGCCGGAATAGAAACCCACGCCGAACTGGCCGATCAGGGCCGCATCCTTCTGCTGGTCGCCCGAGAGCCGGGAGAAGAATTCCTTGGTGCCGGACTTGGCGATGGTGCCGAGGTGGGAGATCGCCTCGTCGCGGTTCATGCCGATGCCGTTGTCGGAAATGGTGATGGTGCGCGCCGCGGGATCGACGGCGATCTTGATCTTCAGCTCCGGATCGTCCTCGAACAGGCTGCCGTCGTTGATGGCCTCGAAGCGCAGCTTGTCGGCGGCGTCGGAGGCGTTGGAGACCAGCTCGCGCAGGAATATTTCCTTGTTGGAATACAGCGAGTGGATCATCAGCTGCAGCAGTTGCTTGACTTCCGCCTGGAAGCCCATGGTCTGTTTTTCGGTGGCCATGTTTGTGTCCTTATTCATGTTTCAGTCAGTACCGGAATTGTTGATGCAAATAATGGGGATAGGGAAAAACAATCGTGGATGAGCAGGATATAGGGAAGCAACTGTGGTTTTTCAACCGCATATTGGTGACTTTTATCAGTTTTTGTCAGGTTCCGGAATTTCCCGATACCGGGATGACATCGCGCTCCCGATAATGGCGAGCGTCGAAATAGATCAAGTCAATTGAAATTAAAAGATTTTTTCCCTTTTTTATGTAATTTTCCCGCCATGTACGGATGTTAGAATTCTTTTTGCCAAAATATAAAGATTTGTTGACATATAATCACCATTTCTTCTGGCCGAAGAATAAGAACAATACCTGGGCCTTGGGTTTAGACAGCAGGAACCGGTGCATGGGACTGCAGGTTTCTTTCTTATTCGTTGGATAGGGGCGGGGGGGCCGGCTGGAATGCCGGTTCGTGGCATTGATGATAGTTCTCAAAAGCAAGCGTTTTCTAATTAGCCTTTCCTTGGGCTTGACCGCGCACCAATTCGCCGGTGCCGCGGAAGAGCTGGCACCGCTGTCCGAGCCGCCCGCGCGCACGCCGTCCGCGGCGACAGCGCCCGCAGCTGTTGCGCCCGCATCGGCGCCTGCGGCATCCGTCCCCGAGAAACTGGAAGTGCCGCCGCAGATCCGCCTGGGCGCCAATCCGGCCGGCGTCGCCGCCGGCGAGGCCCGCCTGCCGGCGCTGCTACCGGTGGATGCCAAGAACGGCCCCAGCCCGGATGACGAGATCCTGGTGCTGCTGCGCCAATCCGACGCCGAATTCAGCGGCAACACCATCATCCTGCCCGAAGCGACCATCGTTCCCGAAGGCGCCCCGGTTCCCCGGCTGACGCTGTCGCAGGTGCTCGACCTGGCCCTGGACAATAGCTACAGCTACGCCGCCACCTCGGCCCAGGCCGACCAGGCCCGTTACCAGGCCAACGCCGCCCTGGGCCAGATGGGTCCGACCCTGGACTTGCGCGCGCAGAAGGGCAAGGAATACTCGTCGCCGTCCTCAGCCATCGATCCCAACACCGGACTGGTGCAAAAGGCCTCGGACCACAAGCGCTGGGACGTGACGGTGATCGGCCGCCAACCCGTGTTCGCGCCGGGCTCCTACTTCGACTACCGCAAATCCAGCACGCTGGCCGCCGCGGCCGACCTGCGCCGCGACGACGCGCGCGAAACGCTCTATTACAACTCCATCAAGGCCTACTACGACGTGATGCGGGCCTACGCGTCGCTGTCCTTCTCGCGCTCGTATTCGCAGCGCATGGACGCCTTGCTGGACTACATGCGCAAGCGCCTCGAAGGCGGCGGCGCCAGCCGCATCGATTTCGAGCGCGTGCGCGGCCGCTCGCTGACCGCGCAGGCCGCGGTGGCCGAAGCCGAAGGCGCGCTGGAGTCCGCCATGGTTTCTCTGAACCAGATCACCGGCCGCAAGATCGAGCAGGTCGAGGTGCCCGACCACATGATGCCTTCGGTGCCCGACAGCTCGAAGCTGGCGTTGAACAACGTCTACGAGAGCAACCCCGGCGTGCGCGCCGCGCGGCGCGATGTCGAGGCGGCCGGCCAGGAACTGAAGTCGGCGCGCGCCAAGTTCTCGCCGACCCTGGCCCTCGAATGGACGCAGCAGAAGACGCGCGGCGCCGGCGGCGCCATCGACACCAGCACCAACAGCCTGCAGCTGGCGACCGACCGCCGCCTGATGCTGGTGATGACCATGAACCTGCTCAACGGCGGCAGCGACATGTATTACACCAAGCAGATCGACGCCAAGTACGTCGAGAAAAGCAATACCGCGCTGGACCTGGAACGCAAGTTGCGTGAGCAGATCGAGATCAACTACCGCACGCTGGGCGCGGTCAGGAAACGCATGGACATTTCGCGCCAGGCCTACCTGACCAACGCCAATGTCGCCGACGTGTTCCTGGAACAGTTGTCGACCGGCAGCAAGCAGTTGCTGGACGTGCTGGATGCCTATCAACAGGCTTACCAGGCGCGCATGGACTTCGCGGCCCTGCTGTTCCAGCAGGCCGATATCAGTTACCAGATCCTGCGCAATACCGGCCGGGCGTCGTCGCTGACGACGCCGCCGGCGCAGGCATCCAAATAGTTCGGGGGAAGGGCATGGAGGGAGGAAAGGAACAGAATTTCTGGCCAGGCTTCGTGGACGCGCTGTCCAACGTGGTGCTGGTCATGATCTTCGTGGTCGTGGTGTTCGTCGTCACGCTGTTCTACTACTCGCAGAAGCTGGCCCAGATGAAGGTCAGCAAGCTGGTGTCGCAAAGCCAGACGCAGGCGGTGCAGGGCGTGGCCAAGAGCAAGCAGAACGATCTCATCAAGACGCCCGACGGCGCCGACGTCAACGTCTCCGACAGCAAGGCCGAGCGCGACCGCGCCGAGGAAGTGGTGCAGTTGAAGCGTGAAGTGGCCGACCTGAAAGCCAAGCTGGCCGCGGCGCCGCTGCAGTCGGACGCCGGCAGCATGCGCAGCGCGGCGGCGCCGTCCAGCCCGAACGCGATCCAGGTCAAGACCGATCCGACCAAGAGCGAAATCGCGCCGGGCGTGAAGATCGACGCCAACGACAAGGCCGTGGTGCTCAACTTCGACGCCGATTCCACGCAGTTGTCGGGCGACGGCACCAAGGCGCTGGATCGCAGCATCGGCGACTGGGTCAAGCGCGTCAAATCCAGCCAGGGCAAGATCGTGGTGACCGGCGTCATCAGCAGCGGCGGCTACAGCGACAGTCGCCGTCGCGCCTACTACCGGACCGTGGCCGTGCGCAATTACCTGATCGACGCCGGCGTCGAAAAGGAACGCGTGGTGAGCCGCGTGGCCACCGCCGAGAACGGCGATGAAAACGCCTCGCGCGTGATCGTCCAATACCAGGCAGGTGCAAAGTGACCATGTCCATCAAGCCCGGCGCCGCCCACGGGATCGCATCCCCGGGCAAGGGCTTCATGCGCCGGCTGGCGCCGCGGCTGGACCGCCGCCTGGGCGAATTGCGCACCATGCCGCGCCCGCGCCTGGCGGTGCTGGCCTGCGCCGCGCTGCTGCTGTTGCTGCTGGTGTGGTCGGTGTTCGCGCCGATCGACATGGTGGTGCGCGGCGCCGGGCGCATCGTTTCCTCCGAACACAACCAGGTGATCCAGCATCTGGAAGGCGGCATCGTCTCTTCCATCCTGGTGCGCGAAGGCGCGGCGGTGAAGAAGGGCCAGACGCTGATCTCGATTTCCGACGTGCGCGCCAACGCCGACCTGGGCGAGGGCCGCGTCAAGATCCTCGGCCTGCGCGCCAAGATCGCCCGTCTCGCGGCCGAGGCATCGGGTTCACCTGGGTTGCAGATGCCGGCCGATCTCGACCGCGCCGACCCGGCGGTGCAAAGCGAGCAGGCGGCCTTCGCCGCGCGCAGCGCCAAGGTGACGCAGGAACTGTCGGTGCTGCGCGAGCAATCGGCGCAGCGCCAGGCCGAGCTGGGCGAGGCGGTCAGCCGCCAGAAAAGCCTGGCCAGCGAACTCGACCTGGCGCAGCGCCAGTACAAGCTGATCCACGGCATGCTGGAGCGCAACGCCGCCTCCCAGCTGGAAGACATCCAGGCCCAGGCGCGCACCCAGGACGCGCAGAGCAAGCTGTCGGCCACCAATGCCATGATCCCGCGCCTGAACGCGGCCATCGCCGAGTCGCAGGCCAAGATGGGCGAGGCCTCCTCGCGCTTCCGTTCCGACGCCCGCACCGAGCTGACCGCGGCTGAAACCGAACTGGCGCGCCTGCAGGAAGAAATCAAGTCGCGCAACGACCGCGTCTCGCGCTCGGAAGTGAAGGCGCCGATGGACGGCGTGGTCAACCGCGTGATGATCAATACCATCGGCGGCGTGGTCAAGCCGGGCGACCCCATCATCGAGATGACGCCCAGCGATGACAAGCTGGTGATCGAAGCGAAGATTTCGCCGTCCGACCGCGCCCAGCTGATGACCGGCGCGCGCGCCCGGGTCAAGGTCTCGGCCTACGACTACGGCGTCTACGGCGCCATGGAAGGCGTGGTCACCGAGGTGTCGGCCGACACCGTGCCCGAAGAGCGCGGCGAACGCTTCTACCGCGTCAAGATCGAGGTCACCCGCGGCGCCGGCGAGCTCCAGCGCAACCTGGCGCTGATGCCCGGCATGACCGCCACGGCCGACGTGATCGTCGGCCGGCGCACCGTCTGGCAGTACCTGATGTCGCCGTTGTCGCGCTTCTCGCAAAGCGCCATGCGGGAGCCGCGATGAGCGCCGCCCGCGCCGCCGTTTCCCATGCCCGCCCGGCCGCTGACGCGGCGCGGGCGAAGCCCGTTTCAGTTTCACGTTTTGCCAGCATCCATCGCGTTCATTTCTCCGGAACTTCGCACGTATGAAAAACCTTCGTCAATTCTATGCACTTGCAGCCATCCCGACGCTACTGCTGCTGTTGGGTGGATTCCTGTTCCGGGACTTCGTCCTGCACGCGATTCACATCAACCCGTTCCTGAACCTGTTCATCATTTCGGTGGCGCTGTTCGGCGTGGCGCTGATCGGCTACAACCTGTGGCGCGTGAACTGGGAGCATGACAAGCTGATGCAGTTCTATGCGCGCACCAAGGCCGGCGAGTCGATGGACGACCTGGTCAAGGCGCCCGAGTTCGCCGGCACCGAGATCGGCCAGGTCCTGGTCAGCGTGGCCAGCACCAAGGGCCGCCTGACCTCGCGTATCGAACAGGAGACCATTGAAAGCTCGCTGAGCGACCTGCGCGCCCACCTCGAGGCCAAGACCGAGTTCCCGCAGTTCCTGACCGGCTTCATGATCGCGCTGGGTCTCCTGGGCACCTTTATCGGCCTGCTGGAAACCCTGGTCGGCACCGCCGCGCTGATCGACGGTTTCGGCAAGGCAGCCGGCGGCGGCGACATGGACGCCTCCTTCATGCGCCTGGTGGCCGACCTGCAAAAGCCGTTGGCCTCGATGGGCACCGCCTTCTCGGCCTCGATGTTCGGCCTGATCGGTTCGCTCGCCCTGGGCCTGACGCTGACCCCGCTGCGCGGCGCCGGCAAGAAGCTGGTGGCGCGCGCGCGCGAGTGCATCAGCGACATGGTGCAGCACGTGGTGCACGACATGTCCGGCCCGGCGGCGACGCAACGCCAGGGCGTGTCGGAAACCTTCCTGGCCGAGTTCCTGCAGGATCTGATGGTGCTGCAGCGCGAGTCCATCATGGCCGCGCGCAACAGTTCGGAAGCCTCGCTGCAGGCCGGCATCAAGCTGGAAGGCCTGAACGAGCGCTTGAACAATATCGTCCAGCTGTTTACGGACAGCATGGAAGAATCGCGCAACCTGCGCCAGCTGGTCGCCTTCGGCCCGCGCATGCATGAGACCGCGCAGCTGACGCTGGAAGAGATCCGCAACGTCGGCCAGATCATCAACACCAAGATCACCTCGGCGCGCGACCTGTCCGACAGCCTGTCGTCGCTGGAAGAGCGCCTCTCCATCAACGGCGACATCGCCAACCGCACCTTCGAAGTGCTGCCGCAGATCGTCTCCAACATCCAGGCCGGCCAGTCGGCGCTGTCGGTGTCGCTGACCTCGCTGCAGGCGCAGCAGACCGAAATCTCCAACATGAACGAGAAGAATGCGCAGAACATCGCGCAGCTGCCGGCCCTGTTGAACCAGATCTCGATCCGCCTGGCCGACGAGATGGGCGCCATCCAGTACCAGGGCGAAATCCAGTCCACCGTGGCGGCCCGCCTGAACGAGCTGGGCAGCACCATCGGCGAGAACTCCAGCAACATGGCGCGCGACGCCTTGTCGGCGCGCCAGCTGCAGATCGACCTGGCCAAGCACATGGCGATGCAGAACGACCGCGTCAAGAACCTGGGCGCGATCCCGCAATCGCTGACCTCGATCACCGAGGCGCTGATGCGCCAGAACATCAACTGGCAGACCGTCATCGAAGAAATGCGCACCGGCCGCCAGACCATGGTCAAGGACCTGCGCCTGGAACTGCGCGAAGCCATCCGCGAGATGTCCGCCAACCGCGGGGTGCAGCCCTGAGCGCCGCCTGAGGCGGCGCGGCGCAACCGGAGCATCCGACCATGAACGAAAGCGAACAGGTCCACATCGATCAGCCGCAAGTCCTCCAGGACCTGCGCAAGGATCCAACTTACCTGTCGCTGCTGCGCGCCTACGGCAGCCGCTTCGTCGAGATCGTCGTCGCAGGCGTCCTGGTCAACTTCCTGGGCCTGCTCATGCCGCTGTATTCGCGGCTGGTCTACGACAAGGTGATCGGCAACCATATTCCCGAGACCCTGTGGGCGCTGACCCTGGGCATGCTGCTGTTCATTGCGCTGGAGCTGGTGCTGCGCATCATCCGCGTGTACTACACGGAGCAGTTGGCGGGGCGCCTGGACACCGAGTTCGACGAGGTGTCGGCGCGACGCCTGCTGTCTTCCCGCGTCAACGCGCCGGTCGGCGTGGTGCTGGCGCGCTATCGCGACCTCTCCGCCGCGCGCGACCTGATGTCGTCCAATTACATGCTGCTGCTGGTGGACCTGCCGTTCCTGTTGCTGTATCTGGTGGTGCTGGGCCTGGTCGCCGGCCATCTGGTCTGGGTGCTGCTGGTGGGCGGCGCCATGCTGGTGGGCGCGCAGTTGCTGTTCAAGGTGCCGTCGCAGGACTATGCCAATGCCGCCATGAAAGCCGGCACCGGCAAGGTCGACAAGCTGGCCAGCATCGTCTACGGCATGGAAACGCTGAAGACCACGCCGCTGCAGCACCGCCTGATGCGCGCCTTCCTGTCGGACGCGACGGACAACGCCGTGGCGCAGGCCAAGAGCCGTTTCTGGACCAACGCAGGCTACGCGGTTTCCTCGGTCGGCTATACCTTCATCTCGGTGGCCACGCTGGTGGTCGGCGTCTATCTGGTGGAAGACAACGCACTGACGGTGGGCGCGCTGATCGCCGGTTCGCTGCTGATCAGCCGGGCCACCACCGTGCTGTCGTCGCTGGCGGCGCTGCTGGGCCGCATCGAAATGTTCCGCCGCGCGCGCGCCGAGTTCGACCAGTTGTTCGGCGAGGACGAGCAGCAGGTCACGGCCGATGTGCTGCGCCAGGAAATGCGCGGCCTGATCCAGGTCGGCAACCTGATGCTGCACTTGGACAAGAAGGAAACCCCCACGCTCAAGCACGTCTCGCTGACCATCCAGCCGGGCGAGAAGGTCGGCATCGTCGGCCGTTCCGGTTCCGGCAAGTCGACCCTGCTGCGCGCGCTGGCCGGCCTGCACAAGCCGGAAGAAGGGCATGTCCTGGTCGACGGCGTGGCCGTGAGCGCCTATGCCGCGGAGGTGCGCATGCGCAACATCGGCTTCAAGCCGCAGGAGCCGTTTGTCTTCGACGGCACGCTGGCCGCCAACATCTTCATCGGCGACCGCGTGCCCGGGCAGGTGTACGAGGCGGCGCTGGGCGTGTCCGGGCTGGACGAGCTGATCGCGCGCGGCGAGCTGCGCCTGGACCAGATGCTCAAGGCGCCCGGCAACCTTTCCGGCGGCCAGCGCCAGATGGTGGCGCTGGCGCGCGTGGTGGCGTCGGTGCCGCGCATCCTGCTGCTCGATGAGCCGACGACGGGCATCGACCAGCAGACCGAGGCGCGCATCATCGAACGCATGATCGCCTTCTCGGCGGGACGCACGCTGGTGGTAGCCACGCACAGCCCGGCGCTGCTGCGCCACGTGGACCGCATCATCGTCATCGACGGCGGCAGCATCGTGGCCGACGGGCCGCGCGAGCAGATCCTGCAATGATGCGCTAGTATTTTCTTGCTGACCGGCAAGCTCGTCATTGCGACTTGATGAAACAACAATTTTGAACTGACCTTCGACTGCGAGAAAACATGGCAACCGCAAGCTCATCACAAGCGAACTCCGCGGAAAAAGTCACCGGCCCGGTACGGGTGGTGATGCCCGACCAGAACGGCAGCTTCCAGCTCAACGCGCCGCGCGGCGCCGTGCAGCGCGTCCAGGTGGTGGACGTGGACATGGTGCTGCACATGGCCGACGGCACCAAGGTGGTGCTGGCCGGCGGCGCCATGGAAGCGATGGACGACAAGTCCAAGGTCAAGTTCTCCGACACCAGCGCCGACACCGGCAAGCTGCTCGACAGCGTGGGCAAGATCGCGCTGGCGCCCAACGACCAGTCGCGCATACTCAATTCCGATCCCATCGCCTCGCCCGACCGCGTGGCCACCGACGCCTCGGTGCAGAGCCCGCAGCACGTCAGCACCGACCGCAACGCCGCCAGCGTGGGCAGCGACGGCATCAGCCAGCTGGCCAAGATCATCAGCGAAAACTCGGGCTCGCTGACCACCAACGGCGTGCAGACCCTGTCGGTGCCGACCCAACCCACCGCCGATGCCTCGACCACCAGCGCGGCCTCCGCGCTGGTCGCCTCGCAAAGCACCAGCAGCAATGACGCGCCGGTGCGGCCGGTGGAAGTGCAAGCGCCGCCGGAACGCCCGGGCGTCATCCCGCCCACCGTGGTGATCGATCCTTCGGCGCCGACGCAGGCCGTCAAGCTGGTCAACCTGGCCACCGTCACCCAGGTCGGCACCACGCTCTACGGCAGCGCCGGCATCCCGACTTCCTCCACCGACGCGTCGCTGCCGCAGCAGTTCAGCACCCAGGTGATCAACGCCGGCAACGACGTCACCACGATCTACGCCGCCGGCAACAATAACGGCACCTTCGTGAAGGTGTTCAACGTCAACATCACCGGCACAGGCAATGTGCTGTCGGTGGTGATCTCGGGCGTGCCTTCCAACATGACCGTGCTCAACGGCACCGACCTGGGCGGCGGGAAATACTCGATCACCGTGGCCTCAGGCCAGAAGGACTTCAACATCCAGTTGCAGTACCAGACGGTGGAAGCGGATTCATCCTCCCCGGTGCACCAGGCCTTCGACCTGACGTTCACCACCGTCGTGGCGACCTCCAACGGCCAGCTCACCCTCAACGATTCGCGCCACGTGGCCGTCAAGGACGCCGGCGCCTACGGCGACCTGAACTACCTCGACCCCGCCACCGGCGACGCGGTGCTGGTGCTGCCGGCGCAAGGCGCGCCCCATGAGGTGCATGCCGACAACAACGCCGGCACCACCATCTACGGCAGCAACGCCAACGACCTGCTGTATGGCGGCACCGGTAACGACACCCTTTACGGCGGCACCGGCAATACCTTCTTCGAAGGCGGCGCCGGCGCCGACCGCCTGATCGGCGGCGTCAACAGCACCGGCACCAACGTCAACACCGCCAGCTATGCCAACTCCGGCGCGGGCGTGACCGTCGACCTGGTCAACGGCACCGGCGTGGGCGGCGACGCCCAGGGCGATACGCTGCTCAACATCCAGAACCTGAAGGGCAGCGCCTACAGCGACACCTTCATCGCCAATTCGGCGGTCAACCGCCTGGACGGCGGCTCGGGCGGCTCGGACACGGTGTCCTACCAGTATTCCGGCGCCGCCGTCACCGTCAACCTGATCACCGGCACCGGCACCGGCGGCGATGCCCAGGGCGACACCTATACCCATATCCAGAACGCCATCGGCTCGGCTTACGACGATGTCTTCATCGCCAGCACCGACGCCAATCGCTTCGAAGGCGGCGGCGGCTCCAATACGGTGTCCTACGCCAGCTCCGGCGCCGGCGTGAGCGTCAACCTGCAGACCGGCGTCGGCAGCGGCGGCTCGGCCGCCGGCGACACCTACGCGAACATCCAGAACGTGGTCGGTTCGGCCTATGACGATACCTTTGTCGGCAGCCTCGCGGCCAACAGCTTCGACGGCGGCAGCGGCGGCAACGACACCGTGAGCTATGCCGGATCGACTTCCGGCGTCTCGATCAACTTCGTGTCCGGCCGCGGCACCGGCGGCTACGCCGAAGGCGACACCTACAACCACATCCAGAACGCCATCGGCTCGGCCTACGACGACGTCTTCATCGCCGGCGTCGACAGCAAGAACTTCAACGGCGGCAGCGGCGGTTCCGATACCGTCAACTACGGCGCATCGACCGGCGCGGTCACGGTGAACATGATCACCATGAGCGGCAGCGGCGGCTATGCCCAGAACAACACCTACACCAACATCCAGAACATCGTCGGCAGCTCGTACTCCGACACCTTCATCGCCAGCGCCGCAGCCAATAATTTCAACGGCGGCCTGGGCGGCTCGGACACCGTCAGCTACGCCTTCTCGAACGCGGCGGTAACGGTCGACCTGTTCCACGGCACCGGCAGCGGCGGCTATGCCCAGGGCGACGTGCTGGCGCATATCCAGAACGCCATCGGCAGCGACTACGACGACATCTTCATCGCCAGCGCCGACGTCAATAATTTCAGCGGCGGCCTGGGTTCCAACACGGTCAGCTATTTCTATTCGACCGGCGGCGTCACCGTCGACCTGACCAACACCATCGGCACCGGCACCGGCGGCTTCTATGCCGCAGGCGATTCGTTCACCAACATCCAGAACCTCATCGGCAGCGTCTACGACGACACCTTCGTGGCCAGCGCCGACGCCAACAGCCTCGACGGCGGCGGCGGTTCGCTGCACAACCGCGTGAGCTACGCGGCCTCGACTGCCGGCGTGACGGTGGACCTGAACTACACCAACGGCACCGGCACCTTCGGCGGCTACGCCCAGGGCGACAAGCTCGCCAATATTCAGGACCTGACCGGCGGCGCCGGCGACGACACCTTCGTCGCCAGCCTGGCGGAAAACAATTTCGAGGGCGGGGCGGGCTCCAACCGCGTGAGCTATGCCGCCTCCAATGCGGCGGTGACGGTCGACCTGGTGCTGGGCGTGGGCACCGGCGGCTACGCCAACAACGACACCTACGCCAACATCCAGAACGTCACCGGATCCAATTTCGACGACCTGTTCATCGCCAGCCTGGCAGCCAACAAGTTCGACGGCGGCCTGGGCAACAACACCGTCAGCTACGCCAAGGCCGGCGACGGCAACGGCGTGACCGTCGACCTGTTCAACGGCGTGGGCAGCAACGGCTTCGCCGCAGGCGACACCTACGCGAATATCCAGAACGTGATCGGCACCGCCTATGACGATACGTTCATTGCCGACGCGAATCACAACACCTTCACCGGCGCACAAGGTTCGGACACGGTCAGCTACCGGTATTCGACCGCAGGCGTCACGGTCAATCTCGTGACCGGCCTGGGCACCGGCGGCTTTGCCGACGGCGACGTCTATTCCGGCATCGAAAACGTGGTCGGATCCGCTTCCGACGACCTGATCGTGGCCAGCAGCGACGCCAACGTCATCGATGGCGGCGTCAGCACCGCAAGTTCCCACAATCGCGTCAGCTACGCCAGTTCCGACGCCGCCGTCACGGTCGACCTGACCTATACCGACGGCACCGGAACCTCGGGCGGATATGCTGCCGGCGACAAGTTGTCCAATATCCAGGATCTGACGGGCAGCATCTACGACGACACCTTCGTGGCCAGCCAGGCCGCGAACAATTTCGACGGCGGCGGCGGCTCTCTGCACAATCGCGTCAGCTACGCGCATTCCACGGTCGGCGAAACCGTCGACCTGGTCAACGGCGTCGGCAGCGGCGGCGCCGGCAGCTTCGCCGCGGGCGACACCTACGTCAACATCCAGGACGTGACCGGCGGTTCCGGGGACGACCTGTTCATCGCCAACAGCGCAGCCAACAGGTTGGACGGCGGCGCCAGCACCGCAAGCTCGCACAACCGCGTGAGCTACCAGTATTCGACGGTCGATGAAACCATCGACCTGGTCACCGGGCAGGGCAGCGGCGGCGCGGGCAGCCTGGCCAACGGCGACACCTACGCCAACATCCAGGACGTCACCGGCGGCGCCGGCAACGACACCTTCGTCGCCAGTACGGCGGCCAACAACTTCGAAGGCGGAGGCGGCACGCATAACCGCGTGAGCTATGCCAATTCGTCGGTTGCCGAGACGGTGGACCTGATCGCCGGCACCGGCAGCGGCACTTATGCCGCCGGCGACACCTATGCCAACATCCAGGACGTGACCGGGGGCGGCGGCGACGACACCTTCATCGCCAGCGCCGCAGCCAACAACTTCGAAGGCGGAGGCGGCGCGCACAACCGCGTGAGCTACGCCAGCTCGACCGTGGCCGAAACGGTCAACCTGTTCACCGGCCAGGGCAGCGGCGGCGCGGGCAGCCTGGCCAACGGCGACACCTACGCCAATATCCAGGACGTCACCGGCGGCCTGGCCGACGACCTGTTCATCGCCAACGCGGCGGCGAACCGGTTCGACGGCGGCATCAGCACCGCGACTTCGCACAACCGCGTGAGCTACCTCAACTCGAACGTCGATGAAACCGTCAACCTGGTCACCGGCCAGGGCAGCGGCGGCACCGGCAGCCTGGCCAACGGCGACACCTACGTCAACATCCAGGACGTGACCGGAGGCGGGGGCAACGACACCTTCTACGGCAATACGGCGGCCAACAATTTCGAGGGCGGAGGCGGCACGCACAACCGGGTGAACTACAGCACGTCGACCGTGGCCGAGACGATCAACCTGTTCACCGGGCAGGGCAGCGGCGGCGTGGGCAGCCTGGCCAACGGCGACACCTACGCCAACATCCAGGATGCCACCGGCGGCCTGGCCGACGACCTGTTCGTGGCCAGCGCCGCGGCCAACTTCTTCGACGGCGGCGCCAGCACGGCGGCTTCGCACAATCGCGTGAGCTACCTCAACTCGACCGTCGATGAAACCATCGACCTGGTCACCGGCCAGGGCAGCGGCGGCGCGGGCAGCCTGGCCAACGGCGACACCTACGCCAACATCCAGGACGTCACCGGCGGCGCCGGCAACGACACCTTCGTCGCCAGCACGGCGGCCAACAACTTCGAAGGCGGAGGCGGCACGCATAACCGCGTGAGCTATGCCAATTCGTCGGTTGCCGAGACGGTGGACCTGATCGCCGGCACCGGCAGCGGCACTTATGCCGCCGGCGACACCTATGCCAACATCCAGGACGTGACCGGGGGCGGCGGCGACGACACCTTCATCGCCAGCGCCGCAGCCAACAACTTCGAAGGCGGCGGCGGCGCGCACAACCGCGTGAGCTACGCCAGCTCGACCGTGGCCGAAACGGTCAACCTGTTCACCGGCCAGGGCAGCGGCGGCGCGGGCAGCCTGGCCAACGGCGACACCTACGCCAATATCCAGGACGTCACCGGCGGCCTGGCCGACGACCTGTTCATCGCCAACGCGGCGGCGAACCGGTTCGACGGCGGCGTCAGCACCGCGGCTTCGCACAACCGCGTGAGCTACCTCAACTCGAACGTCGATGAAACCGTCAACCTGGTCACCGGCCAGGGCAGCGGCGGCACCGGCAGCCTGGCCAACGGCGACACCTACGTCAACATCCAGGACGTGACCGGAGGCGGGGGCAACGACACCTTCTACGGCAATACGGCGGCCAACAATTTCGAGGGCGGAGGCGGCACGCACAACCGGGTGAACTACAGCACGTCGACCGTGGCCGAGACGATCAACCTGTTCACCGGGCAGGGCAGCGGCGGCGTGGGCAGCCTGGCCAACGGCGACACCTACGCCAACATCCAGGATGCCACCGGCGGCTTGGCCGACGACCTGTTCGTGGCCAGCGCCGCGGCCAACTTCTTCGACGGCGGCGCCAGCACCGCAAGCTCGCACAACCGCGTGAGCTACATCAACTCGACCGTCGATGAAACCATCAACCTGCTGAATGGCACCGGCAGCGGCGGCGCGGGCAGCCTGGCCAACGGCGACACCTACGCCAACATCCAGGACGTGACCGGCGGCAGCGGCAACGACACCATCGTCGCCAACGCCGCCGCCAACAGCCTCGATGGCGGCCTGGGGTCGAATACGGTCAGCTACGCCGGCTCAAGCAGCAGCAACAACTCCACCGGCGTCACGGTCAACCTGTCCACCGGCGTGGGCAGCGGCAACTACGCCCAGGGCGATACCTACGCCAACATCCAGAACGTGATCGGCAGCGCCTTCGCCGACACCCTGACCGGCGCCAACTACGATGCCGTCAACAACGTCGGCGTGGTCTCGGTGCTGACCGGCGGCGCCGGCGCCGACCTGCTGACGGCGATTGCCGCCAACCGCGCCTCTACCTATGCCAGCTACGCGGGTTCGGGCTCGGTGACGATCAACCTGCAGGCGGGAACCGGCAGCGGCAACGATGCCCAGGGCGACGTGCTGGTCAACATCGACAACGTGATCGGCGGCGGCGGCGACGATGTGTTCTATGCCAGCAGCTTCGCCAACAAGCTCGATGGCGGAGCCGGTTCGGATACCGTCAACTATTCGTTGTCCACCAGCAGCAACGGCACCACCGGCGTGACGGTCAACCTGTCCACCGGCGTGGGCAGCGGCAACTACGCCCAAGGCGATACCTACGCCAACATCGAGAACGCGGTCGGCAGCGCCTACAACGACACGCTGACCGGCTTTGCCACGGTGGGAACCCAATCGGTACTGGAGGGCGGCGCCGGCGCGGACACCATCACGGCCATCGCGGCCAACCGCGCCAGCACCTATGCGTCCTATGCCGGCTCGGCGCTCGGCGTGACGATCGACCTGAAGAACGGCAGCGGCACGGGCGGCGACGCGCAGGGCGATATTCTGGTCAACATCGACAATGTCATCGGCAGTACGCACGACGACCTCTTCAAGGCCAGTACGCAAGCCAACATCTTCACCGGAAACGGCGGCACCGATACGGTGAGCTACGAGTACGACACCGGCGGGGTGACGGTCGACCTCACCAACACGCTGGCCGCCAGCGGAACCTATGCCCTGGGCGACAAGTTCAACGGCATCTCGAACCTCATCGGCGGATCCGGCAACGATACCTTCTACGCCAGCAACGTGGCCAACAGCTTCGAGGGCGGCGCCGGCTCCAACACCGTCAACTACGCGCGTTCCGGCACCGCCGCGGTGACCGTCGACCTGTACAACCACAACGGCAGCGGCGGCTATGCCGCCAACGACCACTACGCCAACATCCAGAACGTGGTGGGTAGCGCCGGCAACGACACCTTCTATGCAGACGGCAACGCCAACACCTTCACCGGCGGCGGCAACATAGGCGGCGGCACCGGCGCCGGCACCGGCGACACCGTCAGCTACTACTACGCCAACAGCGGCTCATCCAGCGCGGCCATCGTCGCCAACCTGGCCACCGGCCAGGGCAGCGGCGTGGGCAGCGACGCCAATGGCGACAAGTACATCGGCATTTCCAACCTGGAAGGCAGCGCCTACGTCGACAATACCCTCACCGGCGACGCCAACGGCAACATCCTGACGGTGCGCGGCACCGGCACCACCAATACCCTCAGCGGCGGCGGGGCGGGCGCCGGCCAGACCGACGTGTTCAACGTGCTGGAAGGCGCGCACAACACCGTCACGGTCGGTGCGGGGACCAACATCATCAACGTCAGCGCCGGTTCCCACAGCACGGCGGGCGCGCAGAGCGATATCGTCAACAAGGATACCGGCACCACCAACATCGTCTCCATCAACGGCGTGGCGGGCACCACCACCTTGCACTTCGACGATCTCGGCAACTCGCTCTCGCTGAGCAATTTCTCCAGCAAGGTCAGCGGCATCACGACGCTGGACGTGACCACGGGCGCGTCAACCAACATCGTGATCACCGCCGACGACGTGATCAAGATGGGCATCGCCAGCGGCGCCACGTCGCACCTGCTGACGGTCAAGATGAACGCCTCGGAGAGCTTGCAGATCATGGCCAACGGTTCGGACCATTACGTCTACTTCCCCGGCACGACCGACTACGCCTTCTACAACGCCAGCAACCAGGAAATCGCGCGCATCCACCTCGTGACCGCCTGACGAGGAGGGCGGGTCGCCATCCGCAAGCGGATGGCGGCCGCTTCAGCGCCCCAGCTCCTTCTCCAGGAAGCGCCAGATCCCCGGATCGGCCATGCTGGCGACGTTGATGCGCATGCGCGTGGAAGGCAGCTGGGAAGGCGAGAACAGGCTGCCCGGCGCCAGCAGAAAGCCGTGCTCCATGGCCTTTTCGGTCAGCACGTTGGTGTCGCAGCGCGCATCCACCCACAGGAACATGCCGCAGGGCGGCAGGTCGCCGACCTCCACGCCCAGCTTCTCGAGTTGCCGCGCCACCTTGTCGCGCGCGCCGTTCAAGCGCGTGCGCAGGCGTTCGGTGTGCTTGCGGTAATGTCCCTCCGAGAGCACCTTGTAGGCCACCCGTTCGCCGATCTCGCCGGTGGTCAGGGTCGAGAGCATCTTGCGGTCGGCCAGCTGGCGCGCCAGCTCGGCCGAGGTGGCGATGAAGCCCACGCGCAGGTTGGCCGACAAGGTCTTTGAAAATCCCCCCAGGTAGATCACCCGGTGCAGCTGGTCCAGCGCCGCCACGCGGGTGGCGGCCTGCACCGGCGAACCCGGGTGCATGTCGCAATAGATGTCGTCCTCCACGATGATGAAGTCGTGTTCCTCGGCGATGCGCAGCACCTGGAACGCCTTGGCGGCGGTCATCGAGGCCGAGGTGGGGTTGTGCAGCACCGAGTTGGTGACGAACAGCTTGGGCTTGTGCAGCGCCGCCAGCTCGGCCAGGCGCACGATGTCGGGGCCGTCGGCCAGGCGCGGGATGCCGACCACCTTGGCGCCCAGCGCGGCGAACGAGCCGAACATCAGGAACCAGGCCGGATCGTCGACGAAGATCACGTCGCCGGGGCGCAGGAAGTGGCGCGCCACGGTGTCCAGCGCCTGGGTCACGCCGGTGGTCAGCACGATCTGCTCGGGCGCGGCGGCGATCTCCAGTTCGGCCAGCTTGAGCTGCAGCTGGTGCCGCAGCGGCAGGAAGCCCTGCGGCGTGCCGTAGCCCAGCAGCAGCGAGGGATTGTCGCGGCTGATCGCGCGCAGCGCATTGGCGATCAGTTCGCCATCCAGCCAGTCGGACGGCAGCAGGCCGCCGCCGGGCATCTTCGAGGCCGGCATCTGGCGGAACATGTTGCGCACCAGCCAGACCACATCCAGCCCGCCCTCGGCCGCTTCATGCGCGGTCGCGGCGCGCGCCGGGTCGGCGCCGTAGCCGCCGGCCATGGGCGAGCGTTCCCGCACATAGAAACCCGAGCCGCGGCGCGACTCCAGGAAGCCTTGCGCCACCAGCCGGTCGTAGGCCTCTACTACCGTGAAGCGCGAGACCGCATGGGTGTCGGCGAACTGCCGGATCGAGGGCATGCGCGCGCCGGTGCGCAGGAGCTTGTCGTCGATGCGCGAACGGATGCCGCGCACGATCTGTTCCACCAGCGAGTCGCCACTCTCGCGCGAGAGCAGCGGCCAGCCGGGCAGGGCGGCGTCGCTGCTGGCGGCATTGGCGGCGGCCGGGGCGGAGAGGCGCGGGGCGGGGCGGGAATGCTTGGCTGTATTGGTCATTTTACCGTGACAATGTTTGGAATTATTTCAAAAACTGTATAGGTTCTGTACAGGTATTGTCCGTTACGATGGCTTCCATTGCAAGACCGAACACATCGTCACCCAGGAGACCCCATGACCCAAGCCGCCCGCGAATTGCTGCCCAACCGCGCCGAGATCGAACAGGCCGCGCAAGTGGTCTACGGCGCCATGGCGCCGACGCCGCAGCTGTCCTGGCCGCTCCTGAACCGCGCGTTGGGCGCCCAGGTCTGGGTCAAGCATGAGAACCACGCCCCCACCGGCGCCTTCAAGGTGCGCGGCGGCATGGTCTACATGGACAAGCTGGCCCGCGAGCAGCCGCAACTGGCCGGCGTGATTTCCGCCACACGCGGCAACCATGGGCAATCCATCGGGCTGGCCGCCGCGCGCTTCGGCATCGCCGCCACCATCGTCGTCCCCGAAGGCAACAGCCGCGAGAAGAACGCCGCCATGCGCGCGCTGGGCGTGTCGCTGGTGGAGCACGGCAGCGAGTTCCAGGAGAGCCGCGAGCATGCCCAGCAGCTGGCCCGGGAGCGCGGGCTGCACATGATTCCCTCCTACCACCGCGACCTGGTGGCGGGCGTGTCCACTTACTGGATGGAGCTGTTCGCCGCCCAGCCCGACCTCGACCTGGTGCTGGTGCCGGTCGGCCAGGGTTCCGGCATGTGCGGGGCGGTGGCCGCGCGCAACGCGCTGGGCCTGAAGACCCGGGTGATCGGCGTGGTGTCGGCGCATGCGCTGGCCTACAAGCTGTCCTTCGAGCAGGGCGCGGCGGTGGAGTCGCCGGTGTCCACGCGCATCGCCGACGGCGTCGCCTGCCGGGTGCCGGACGAGGCTTCGCTGGCGGTGCTGCGCGCCGAGGTGGATGAGGTCGTCGCCGTCACCGACGACGAGGTGATGGACGCCATGAAGCTGTATTTCATCGCCACCCACAACGTCGCCGAAGGCGCCGGCGCCTGTGCGCTGGCGGCGGCGCGCCAGCTGGGCGCGCGCCTGCATGGCCGCAAGGTCGGCCTGACGCTGTCCGGCGGCAACGTCGATCATGACGTGTTCGCCCGCGTGCTGGCGCGCGAGTCGGCGGTCGCCGGGGTGCTGGACGCCGACGCTTCGCCGCCGTCCCCGGCGCGCGGCGGGGAAGGGCGCTGACATGGAAGCCTTGCTGCCGCTGATCTCGTTCGCCTTCGTCTCTTCCATCACGCCGGGGCCGAACAACATCATGCTGACCTCGTCGGGCATCTGGTTCGGCTTCCAGCGCTCGGTGCCGCACATGCTGGGCATCACTTTCGGCTTCGGCGTGCTGCTGGCCTTATGCGCATTCGGTATAGGCGCGGCGGTGATCGCGGTGCCGGAACTGGTGCTGCTGCTCAAGGCGCTGGGCTCGGCCTATCTGCTGTACCTGGCCTGGCAACTGCGCGGCATGCGCATGGCCGGCGCGGTGGAGGGGGCGGCGCGGCCGATGTCGTTCCGGGCCGCGGCGGTGTTCCAGTTCGCCAATCCCAAGGCCTGGGTGATGGCCGTCACCGGCGCCTCTGCCTTCATGCCGATGCTGCATAACCATCCCGTGTGGCTGGCGATTTTGCTCTACTGCCTGGTGTTTTGCGCCATCAACCTGCCATGCGTGTCGGTCTGGGCCGGCGCCGGCGCGATGCTGCGGCGCTACCTGGAGCGGCCGCTGTGGCGCGGCGTCTTCGCCGCCACGATGATCTTGCTGACCTTGTATTCGGCGCTGGCGATCTGGTTCTGACGGCACGGCAAATCCATCACACTATTCTCCGAGGAGCGACAACCATGCAGGCGCAATCCAAACCAGCCGGCGCGCAAGCCGTCCAGGGCACGGCGACAGGCAGTGAATCCAGGGGCATGTGGCTGGGACTGGTCGGCGTAGCGGTGTTCAGCCTCACGCTGCCGTTCACCCGCATCGCGGTGGCCGAACTCAATCCGGCCTTCGTCGCCTTCGGGCGCGCCGTGGTGGCCGGCCTGTGCTCGCTGGCGCTGCTGGCGTGGATGCGGGCGCCGCGTCCGAACGCGCGGCAATTGCGCGGGTTGGTGATCACGGCGCTGGGCGTGGTGGTGGGTTTCCCGCTGTTCTCTTCGATCGCCATGCGCTACGTGCCGGCCGCGCACGGCGCGGTGGTGGTCGGGCTGCTGCCGCTGGCCACTGCGCTGTTCGGCGCGCTGCGCTTCGGCGAGCGGCCGTCGGCGGGCTTCTGGCTGGCGGCGCTGGCGGGCTCGGCCATCGTCATCGGCTTCGCCCTGCGCG
Organism: Herbaspirillum sp. WKF16; assembly: GCF_028993615.1. Taxonomy (NCBI): domain Bacteria; kingdom Pseudomonadati; phylum Pseudomonadota; class Betaproteobacteria; order Burkholderiales; family Oxalobacteraceae; genus Herbaspirillum; species Herbaspirillum sp. WKF16. Next base: position 1,816,312 of record NZ_CP118632.1, read on the forward strand.
AGGGCGGCGGCAGTTTCCACGCGGCGGATTTCGCGCTGTTCGCGGCGGTGGTGACGGCCGCCATGGGCTACGCCGAGGGCGGCCGCCTGTCGCAGACCATGGGTGGCCAGCAGGTGATCGCCTGGGCGCTGGTGGTGTCGCTGCCGGTGACCGTGCCGGTCTCGGCCTGGCTGGTCTGGACCTACGGCGCCACGGCCTCGCCGGCGTCGTGGCTGGCCTTCGGCTATGTCTCGCTGTTCTCGATGTTCATCGGCTTCTTCTTCTGGTACAAGGGCCTGGCGCTGGGCGGCATCGCCCGCGTCGGACAGGTGCAATTGTTGCAACCTTTCATGACCCTGCTGGGGGCGGCGGTGATCGTCGGTGAAACCCTGGATGCGAGCAACCTGCTGTTCGCGCTGGCGGTGATCGTGGTGGTGGCGATCGGGCGCCGCATGGCGGTGCGGCGCTGAGGGTGCGCGCGGCAGGGCTGTCGAGCGCATGAGCGGCCGCTTCTTGCTCGGCGGGAAGCCTCGCCGGCTAGCCCATTGCGAGCCCGATTGTGCGGCTAAACGCGTCGATATTTGAGATAATCGAACACTTATTTTTCTTAACGAGCAACGCCCGCCTGGCCAACCCGGGACGCGGGGCGATGCACCACAAGGAGCACTGCATGTCCGTCTACGAAAAGCTGAAAGCACTCAACATCGAACTGCCCGCCGTGGCAACCCCGGCGGCGGCGTATGTGATGTATGCGCAATCCGGCAACACCGTCTTCCTCTCCGGCCACCTGGCCAAGAAGGACGGCAAGGTGTGGGTCGGCCAGCTTGGACGCGACATCGGCACCGACGATGCAAAGCAGGCTGCGCGCGCAGTGGCGATCGACCTGATCGCCACCCTCCAGGCGGCTTGCGGCGGCGACCTCACCCGCGTCAAGCGCATCGTCAAGCTGATGAGCCTGGTCAACTCGACCGGCGAATTCACCGAGCACCACCTGGTGACCAACGGCGCCTCCGAACTGATCGGCGAAGTCTTCGGCGAGACCGGCAAGCATGCCCGTTCTGCCTTCGGCGTGGCGCAGCTGCCCATGGGCGCCTGCGTCGAGATCGAAATGATCGCCGAGATCGCGTAAGCGTTCTTCCGCAGTTCGCAGCAAACCGCTCCGGCCGCCAGAAGCCGGACGGCGCCCGGCCCATCCGTGGCGATACAGACAGAACAAGCGACCGGGACTTTTTTGCCGCAGGCCCTCTTGCCGCGGCCGGTCGCCACCACCTCATAGCAGAAACACCATGAAACTCGACAACCCCGCTCCGCTTCAATGGCAGTTTTCGCATCGCGCCGAAGCGATGAAAAGCTCGGCGATCCGTGAAATCCTCAAGGTGACGATGCGTCCCGACATCACCTCGTTCGCCGGCGGCCTGCCTTCGCCGCTGACCTTCCCGGTGGAGCACATGAAGGCCGCGTTCGACCGCGTGCTGACGCAGCAGGGCAAGACCGCCCTGCAATACGGCCCGACCGACGGCTACCTGCCGCTGCGCGAATGGATCGCCGGCTCGCTGTCGGCCGACGGCGCCCCGATCCTGCCGGAGCAGGTGCTGATGGTGTCGGGTTCGCAACAGGGCCTGGACCTGCTGGGCAAGGTGCTCATCGACGAGGGCAGCAAGGTGCTGGTCGAGACCCCCAGCTACCTGGGCGCGCTGCAGGCCTTCGCGCTGTATGGCGCCAAGTTCGAGTCCGTCCCCAGCGATGAAAACGGCCTCAAGCCGGAAGCCATCGACGCCATTGCCGACGGCGCGCGCATGCTGTACTCGCTGCCCAACTTCCAGAACCCGACCGGCCGCACGCTGCCCACCGAACGCCGCCACCAGCTGGTCGAGACCTGCGCCCGCCTGGGCCTGCCGCTGATCGAGGACGATCCCTACGGCGCCCTGAGCTACCGCAAGGATCCGCTGCCCAAGATGCTGTCGATGAACCCGTCGGGCGTGATCTACATGGGCTCCTTCTCCAAGGTGCTGACTCCCGGCATCCGCCTGGGCTACGTGGTCGCGCCGCGTCCGCTGATCCTGAAGATGGAGCAGGCCAAGCAGGCCACCGACCTGCACACCGCCCAGCTGACCCAGATGGTGGTCTACGAGGCGATCAAGGATGGCTTCCTGGACCAGCACGTGCCGACCATCCGCAAGCTCTACGGCGACCAGTGCCAGGCCATGCTGGACGCGCTGCAGCAGTATTTCCCGGCCGGCTGCTCGTGGAGCAAGCCGGAAGGCGGCATGTTCGTCTGGGTCACGCTGCCCGGGCATATCGACGCCGGCGCGCTGCTCAACGAAGCGGTCGAGCAGGAGAAGGTGGCCTTCGTGCCCGGCGCGCCGTTCTTCGCCAACACGGCCGAGCACAACACGCTGCGTCTGTCCTTCGTCACCGTGCCGCCGGAGCAGATCCGCGCCGGCATGGAGCGCCTGGGCAAGCTGATCGCCTCCAAGCTGTGATCGGGGATCGTTCGTGAAGATCGACAACCTGCCCTTCGGCACCACCGACTGGAACGCGGTCGAGGCGACCGAGCACCCCGGCGTGACCGGCCGCGCCTTCTGGCGCACCCGCAAGTTCGGCGACGTGCGCGTGCGCATGGTGGAGTACACGCCGGGCTACCTGGCCGACCACTGGTGCGTGAAGGGGCACTTCTTGCTGTGCCTGGAGGGCGAGCTGCACACCGAGCTGGAAGACGGCCGCAGCTTCGTCCTCAAGCCCGGCATGAGCTACCAGGTGGCCGACAACGCCGAGCCGCACCGCTCGTCGACAGCGAATGGGGCGAAGCTGTTCATCGTCGACTGATTCCCGATTGTCCCGACCGAAAAAAAGCCCGCATCGACTGATGCGGGCTTTTTTGTGCGCGGACGGTATCACTCATCCAGCTTCAAGGTCTCGCCGTGCCTGAGGGTGATGAACTGGTCCGGCGGCAGCCTGGCCTCCTTCAGCGCTTCGGCCAGCTTCTGCGGCGGCTCGTCCAGCGGCTCGTCGGCCAGCTCGAAGGTGCCCCAGTGGATGCCGATGGAGCGCTTGGCGCGCACGTCCTCGTGGATCTGCACCGCCTGCGCCGGATCCACGTGCTGGTTCTGCATGAACCAGCGCGGCGCGTAGGCGCCGATGGGGATCAGCGCCAGGTCGAAGCGGCCGAAGCGTTCGCCGATGTCGCGGAAGTCCTTGGAGTAGCCGGTGTCGCCGGCGAAGTAGATCGAATAGGCGTCGCTCTGTTCGGATTCCGGCGTCTCGGTGGTGGCAGGCATCTTGAGGTTGCGCAGCACCCAGCCGCCCCACAGCGTCTCGGAGCGGTCGAACAGGCCGCGCGCCGACCAGTGCGCAGCGGGCACGAAGTAGATATCCAGGCTGCCCAGCGAGAGGCGGTCCCACCAGTCCATCTCGCGCACGTTGGTGATGCCGATGTCATTGAACCATGCGAGCAGGCCCAGCGGCACAAGGAACAGCGGCGGGCCGCCCGGCTGCAGGTTCAGCTGCTCGACGCTGGCGCGGTCGAGGTGGTCGTAGTGGTTGTGCGAGATCACCACCACGTCCACGTGGGGCAGCTCGGAAACCTGCACCGGCAGCGGCACCTTGCGCTCGGGGCCGATGAAGGAGAAGGGCGAGGCGCGTTGCGAGAACATCGGATCGGTCAGCACGTTCTTGCCGCCGATCTGGATGAAGGCGGTAGCGTGGCCGATCCAGGTCACGCTGGGCGCGATGCGGTTGGCCTTGAGCCAGGCCAGGTCGGGCTTTTGCACCGGGAACCGGTAATCGTTGGCGGGCGGCTTGGGCAGGCCTTGCGTGAGGCGCTCCCATTGCCACTTCCAGAAGGAAGCGCGCTCGGTTTGCGGGTAATTGTTGCGGAAACCGTTTTCGGTGCGATTGGATTTGGCCGGGTCGTAGTACTTGCCGGAGGATGAGCAGCCGGCGAGCGCTAGCGCAAGGACGAGGAGCAGGCCCAGGGCCTGGGCAAGAACTCGGGGGCGATGGTGCTGTGTGGGCAGGTCGGTCGGCATGGGTGGCGGCAGCGGCACTGCGGCAGGCGATGTCAATGGACGACATCGTAACAGCAGAGCCGCGCCGGCGCAGCGGCGCGGCGGCCGGGCGCGGGATTTCTCCCTTCATGTCGACTGCGCCGCGCTAGGCCACGTATTGCGCGATGCCGTGACCGAAGGACCAGTTGCCCTTGTCGCCCTCGACCAGGCTGATCATCACGTCTTCCGGCCGCACCCCGGGATCGTCGCCCAGGCGCTCGACGATGCGCTTGAAGAGGGCGTTCTTCTGCGCCTGGTCGCGGGTGTTGCTGACCGTCAGCTGGATCAGCACGAAGCCGTCGGAGCGCTCGATGTTCATGTAGCTGCGGTTGAACACCAGTTCCTCCGGATCGTGCTCGGTGAGCACCATGAACTGGTCGTCCCTGGGGACGTTGAAGCTCTCGATCATGGCCTGGTAGATGTTCTCCAGGATGGCGGCGCGGTAGGCGCGCGGCTTGCCGCGCAGCAGGGATACTCGGACGAGGGGCATGGCGATCTCCTTGGGGGATGACAGGTTGGCAAGTCGGCGAGCCGCGTGAGATTGCCCGCTGCGACCCGTTGAGAAGCATGCTACGCTCGCCTGGTCATTAAAAAAATAACTCGATGAATATTTCAATGATTTGATTTTCGAATCATTGAAAGCCAAGGCAGGGAAGGGAACACCATGGAAAGACCGCTCGATCTCGACGCCGTCCAGGCCTTCGTGCTGGTGGCCGACATGCAAAGCTTCACGCGCGCCGCCGAGGCGCTCGACAGCACGCAGTCGGCCATCAGCCTCAAGCTGAAGAAGCTGGAGCAACGGCTGGCGCGCCGGTTGCTGGAACGCACGCCGCGGCTGGTGCGGCTGTCGGCCGACGGCCAGCACTTCCTGCCGGCCGCGCGCGAGCTGCTGGCCGCGCATGAGCGGGCGCTGGGCAAGTTGAACCTGGGCGCGACGCGCTTCTCGGTGGGTATCAGCGACCACGTCACGGGCAGCGGTTTCGCCCAGGTGCTGGCGCAGGTCAACGGCTACGATCCGGGCGTGGTGATCGAGGTCAGGATCGCCTCCTCGCGCGACATCATGCAGCAATACGAACGCGGGGAACTGGACGCGGCCATCGTGCGGCGCGAGCCGCACGACGTCGGCGGCGAGTTGCTCATGGAGGAGCGCCTGGGTTGGTTCGCCGCGCCGCAGAGCAATTGCTGGACGGGCGACACCTTGCGCGTGGCGACCTTCTCGTCGACCTGTCGCATCCGCGAACTCTCGCTGGCGCGGCTGGACGATGCCGGCATCCGCTGGTCCGAGGTGTTCGTCGGCGGCGGCATCCAGGCGGTGGGCGCGGCGGTCACCGCCGGGCTGGCGGTGTCGGCGCTGCTGCATCGTACGGCGCCGGCCGGCGCCATCGAGGTCGGCGCCCGGCTCGGGTTGCCGCCCTTGCCGCTGGCGCAGGTGATGCTGCATTCGCGCCTGAAGGAGGCGCGCACGCGCGAGGCCTTGCGCACCCTGGCGGCCGCGCTGAAGGCGGCCTGAAGGCGCGTGGCGGCAGGCTTCAGTGCTTGGCCGCCTGCGGCGCCATGCGGCCGGGGATGGCCAGGCGGTTCATGGCGTTCATCAGCGCGATGGCGATGGTCAGCTCCGAATACTCCTTCTCGTTGAAGTGCGCAGTGACGGCGGCGTAGTCGGCATCGGGCGCGGCGGTCTCGCCGATGTCGGTGACCACTTCGGCCCAGGCCAGCGCGGCCTGCTCGCGCTCGGAGAACAGCTTGCCGGCTTCATGCCAGACCGGCACCAGCACCAGCTTGTCGATCGTCATGCCGCTCTTGAGCAGGTCGCGCGAGTGCTTGTCGATGCAGTAGGCGCAGCCGTTGATCAGCGACACGCGCAGGAACACCAGCTCGACCAGGTCGGCCGGCAGGCTGCAGTTCTTCAGATAGGTGTTGATGGCCAGGAAGCCGTTGTAGGGTTCGGTGGCGTTCTTGTACATGTCGATGCGCTTGCTCATGGCGTGGCCTTTTCAGATGGTTGCGGGGTTGGAAGAGCCTCCATCATGGGCGCGCATGGCCTAGCCGGGAAGTGCCAAGAATGGCTATCCGGAGTGGGCCATGACAATGGGCCGCGCCGCTACAGCAAGGCCAGGATGCGCCGCGCCAGTTCCTGCGCCTTGCGGCGCGAGTCGATGTTGGTGAAGCTCAGCATCAGCATGGGCGGCAGCCCCTCGCGCGGCGCCAGCAGGCATTCCGACAGGGCGCGCCCGAACATGCCGTCCTGGCGCATCTTCTCGGCCAGCGCACGGTCGGAACGGCGGCCCTTCAGGCGCATCAGCAGGTGCATGCCGCCGGGCCGCGCTTCCATCTGCATCTGCTTGCCCAGCACCGCGTCCAGCCCGGCCGCGGCCAGTTCGCGCCGCTCGCCGTAGAGCCGGCGCATGCGCTGGATGTGGCGGGCGAAATGTCCCTCGGCCATGAAATCGGCGACGATGCCCTGCGTCAGTGCCGGGCTGCCGCCGGAGAAATGGCGCGCGGTCTCCTCGAAGCGCGCCACCTGCGACAGCGGCACCACCAGGTAGGCCAGCCGGATGGCCGGGAACAGCACCTTGCTGAAGGTGCCCGCGTACAGCACGCGGTCGTCGCGGTCCAGGCTTTTCAGCGCCGGCAGCGGACGGCTGACGTAGCGGTATTCGCCGTCGTAGTCGTCCTCGATGATCCAGGCCTTGCTGCGCGTGGCCCAGTCGAGCAGCTCGATGCGCCGCTGCAGCGAGAGCGCCACGCACAACGGGCTCTGGTGCGCCGGTGTGACCACCGCGGCGCGGGCGCGCGGCGCCAGGCGCAGGCCTTCGGCCACCTGCAGGCCGTCATCGTCCACCGGCACGCCCACCAGCGTCATGCCGGCCGCGCGCAGCAGCGCGCCGGTGGGCGGATAGCCGGGATCCTCCACCCATACCTTGTCGCCCGGTTCGAGCAGGGCGCGCGCGGCCAGGTCGAGCGAGTCGCGGTAGCCGGCGGTGATGAAGACCTGCGCCGGCGCGCAGGACAGGCCGCGCGAGAGCTGCAGGTAGCGCGCGATCTCGGCCCGCAGGGCATCGGTTCCGGCCGGCGGCGGATACAGCATGTCGGCCGCGCCGGTGGCGCGCGCCGCGCGCGCGGCCAGGCGCGCCCAGATCTTGCGGGGGAAGGCGTCCAGCGCCGGCACGCCCATCTGGAACGGGCGCGGCAGCGGCGCCGGCCGGCCGGCGGGGTTGTCGAAATCGTAAGGGGCGGGCGCGGCGGGCGCCGGCGCCGCCTTCGCCGCCGCGGTCGACGGCTTGGCCTGCAGGCCGGCGGCGATCACCGTGCCGGCCTGGCCGCGGGCCTCGATATAGCCCTCGGCGGCCAGCAGCGAATAAGCGCTCTCGACGGTCCCGCGCGCCAGCCCGAGTTCGGCCGCCAGCGCGCGCGCCGAGGGGATGCGGTCGCCCGGCTTGAGCAGGCCGTCGGCCGCCGCCGCGCGCAGGCGGGTATAGATCTGCCGATAGTAGGGCTCGCCGGCGGCGGGGTTGAGCTGCAGGAAGTCGTGCGCTGCGGCGGGTTTCATGGTCCACTCCAAATGTCATTTCTTGGCTCTCCTGATTATGCCATCGGCGCACTAAGATGGCGCTTGTTCAAACTCGACCATCGACAGAAAAGGATTGCCATGAGTCACCGCCTGCAAGAACTGGCCGCAAGGCAATGGCGCATCGACGACGATGCCCTGCGCCATGCCGACACCGACGCCGACAAACGGGCCTGCTACGCCGTCATGCGCGAGCTGCGCCCGCACCTGGCCAGCGAGGAGGAGTTCATGCAGCGCATCGGCCGCGCCGCCGACGAGAGCTACCGCATGCTGGCGGCCTGGGACGAGGGGCGCGTGGTGGCCATCGCCGGTTATCGCTTCCAGGAAAACCTGGTCTACGGGAAATTCCTCTACGTCGACGACCTGGTCTCGGCCGAGACCCAACGCGGCAAGCGCTGGGGCGAGCGCCTGCTCAAGGCGCTGGACGCGGTGGCGCTGGAGGCCGGCGTGGCGCGCCTGGTGCTCGATACCGGCATGGCCAACGCGCTGGCGCAGCGCTTCTATTTCCGTCAGGGCTTGCTGACCGGCGCGATGCGCTTCGGCAAGGCGATCGGAGGCGCGGCATGAAGCTCCTGCATATTTCCGCCAGTCCGCGCAAGGAGGCCTCGAACGCCTGGTGGCTGTCGCAGCAGATCGTCGAACGGGTGGCGCGCGGCTCTGGCGCGGCCGCCGTCACCGTGCGCGACCTGTACGCCGACCCGATCGCCCACGTCGACAGCGAATACGCCGACGCGCTCGGCTCGCCCGTGTATGCCGGCGACGAAACCCGGGCCGGCGGCGCGCTGGCGCTGTCCGAGCAGTTGATCCGCGAACTGGAGGCGGCCGATGCGGTGGTGATCGGCACGCCGATGCACAACTACACCGTGCCTTCCACGCTCAAGGCCTGGATCGACCACGTGGTGCGCGTGCGCCGCACCTTCGCCATCACGCCGGACGGCAAGGCGGGCTTGCTGCGCGACCGGCCGGTGCACGTCGGCGTGGTGTCGGGCGGACGCTTCTCCGGCCCCGGCGCGCGCCAGGCGGATTTCCTTACGCCCTACCTGAAGGTGGCGCTGGCCACCATCGGCCTGCACGACGTGCGCTTCTACAGCATGGAAGGCCTGGCCGCCGGCGCTGAGATGGTCAGGGCCGAGCGCGAGCGCGTGGCCATGGTGCTGGATGGCGCATTTTCAAGGGCGTGACAGGCCGGAAGGATAGATAAGGAGGAGATTTCCGGCGGCTGAGGTCGCCGGATTTTTTTTGCAAAAAAATCCCTTGAAAAGAAAAAAGCGCGTCCCTAGATCAGTACCAGCAGATGCTCAAACGCGAGGTCTGCCAACAAATCATCGCTTACTTGAAAAGGATATTTTATGCGTAGCTTCGACTTCTCCCCCCTGTACCGCACCGCAATCGGCTTTGATCGCCTGGCCCAGATGTTCGACAACGCCCAGCGCGCCGATCAGCCGAGCTACCCGCCGTACAACATCGAACTGGTGGCCGAAGACAAATACCGCATCACGATGGCCGTCGCCGGCTTCGCCCGCGGCGAGATCGAGATCGAGACCGAGAATGAAACCCTCAAGATCACCGGCCGTAAGCAGAAGGAAGACCAGCAGGTCAACTTCCTGCACCGCGGCATCGCCGCCCGCGATTTCGAGCAGCGCTTCCAGCTGGCCAACCATATCAAGGTGACCGGCGCCAGCCTGGAAAACGGCCTGCTCAACATCGAGCTGGTGCGCGAAATCCCGGAAGCGCTCAAGCCGCGCAAGATCGACATCGGCGCGCCCGAGAGCAATGTGCAGCGCCTGGATCGCGCAGCTGCCTAAGCTTCACCGCAACAATCCCGCCACGCGCGGCAACGCCGTTCAGCTGAATGCTGAACGGCATTTTCTTTATGCCTTTTCATCGGAGTCTGTTCGCTTAGAACGTCGCTGGGTTCCGGCCTTCGCCGGAACGACAAGCGAGGAGGAACTCGAACAGTCGAGGGCACAAGTTATCTCTTCCATGTCGTCCTGGCGAAGGCCAGGACCCAGCTCGCGCAGCTGCCTAAGCTTCACCGCAACAATCCCGCCGCGCGCGGCAACGCCGTTCAGCTGAATGCTGAACGGCATTTTCTTTATGCCTTTTCACCGGAGTCTGTTCGCTTAGAACGTCGCTGGGTTCCGGCCTTCGCCGGAACGACAAGCGAGGAGGAACTCGAACAGTCGAGGGCACAAGTTATCTCTTCCATGTCGTCCTGGCGAAGGCCAGGACCCAGCGTCGTTCGTCGCGACACAAGAGCGGCAAGCCGATACACCTCATCGCCACAACGATATGAACACCCGCCGGCGATTTCTGTATAATCGCCGCAAATATTCCCGGGCCGTCGTTCGATCGAACCTGGAATACGTAAGCGTTCACGTCAACCAACGCGTCCATCCGGCATCGCTTGCCAAGTGCGACTACGTTCGCATGCGATGCCACAGACGCCATGGTGAAAACTTGAAACGACTTTATCCGCCGGTGCATTCCCTTGCCCAGACTGGCCTTCGCTCCCACCCCGAACCGCAATCGTCGTCCTGCGCCCGGCGGCGCCAGGCGCGCGCTTGCATCCCTTCGTCCCGACCGTCCTCGCGCGCCGGCGCGCCGCGCGTCTGCGCACAGCGAGGCCGCGCATGAGCATCGACATGAACCTCCAAGACAATACCCAGGAGCGCTCCGCCGCCCGCAACCTGCTGCCGCTGGTGGCCATCGTGTTTTCCGGCTTCCTCGCCATCGGCATCCCGCTGCCGGCCTTGCCGCTGCACGTCAACGGCACGCTGGGCTACAGCGCCGCCGTGGTCGGCTGGATCGTCGGTATCCAATCCTTCGCCACCATCCTCACGCGCAAGTTCGCCGGCTCCTGGTGCGACCGCCACGGGCCCAAGCAGTCGGTCTCGCTGGGCTTGCCGCTGGCGTCGGCTGCCGGCCTGCTGTACCTGGCCTCGACGCTGGTGGCCGACCCGCTCGGCAGCATCGCCGTGCTGACGCTGGGACGCCTGTTGATGGGGCCTGCCGAAAGCCTGTTCCTGACCGGCACCATGACCTGGGGCATCGGACGCGTGGGCATCGCCAAGACCGGCAAGGTGATGGCCTGGCAGGGCATCGCCATGTTCGCCGCTCTCGGCCTGGGCGGACCGCTCGGGGTGGCGATCCAGCAGCGCTTCGGTTTCGCCGGCATCGCCTGGACCACCATCCTGCTGCCGCTGGTGGGGTTCGCCGTGGCGCGCAGCCTGTCGGCGCTGGCAGTCACGCGCGGCAACGCGCAGGGCTTGTCCTTCAGCGGCGCGCTGGCGCTGATCTGGCGCTTCGGCCTGGCACTGGCGCTGGCGGCGATGCCATTCGCCATCCTCACCAGCTTCCTGGTGCTGCTGTACGGCAGCCACGGCTGGCAGGGCGCGGGCTACGCCATCCTCGGCTTCTCCGCCGGCTACATCGGCGTGCGCCTGTTCTTCGCCCATTTGCCGGATCGCATCGGCGGCGCCCGGGTCGGCGCGGTGTCGGTGGCGATCGAACTGTGCGGCCAGCTGCTGCTGTGGCAGGCGCACGATCCGCTGGCGGCGCTGGCCGGCGCGGTATTGACCGGTATCGGTTTCTCGCTGGTGTTCCCCTCCATGGGCGTGCAGGCCATGGCGCGGGTGCCGGCCCATTCGCGCGGCATCGCGGTGGCTTGCTTCATGGCCTTCATCGATGTCGCCTCGGGGTTGACCGGCCCCATCGTCGGCGTGGTGATCGGCTGGTACGGCTATCCCGCCGCCTTCCTGGCCGGCGCGCTGGCCTGCGTGGCGGCGCTGGCGGTAATGGCGGCAGGCGCCTCGAAAAGACGCTGAGCTGTGGCGCGCCGATGACTATTTCCCAGTGGAACGTGACTTTTGGTTGACGCCGGTTACGTGCTTGGTTACGTTAATGGAAAAGCCGCGCCACCCGCCAACGGTGCAAGCGGCGAACCCCCGCGCCGCCAGATGGTCAAAGAAACATTGAAAGAATTGCAATGCATGCGTACATTGCGCGGGGCCACAGGGAGAAACGCATGACTGAACATCCGTATCACCACATCAATCCGGAACCTCTGCTGGAGGCCATGGGCGGCGATGGCGCCGCCTGCCGCCACATGTTCGGCACCTTCGCCAAGAGCGCCCCGGCCACGTTCGCGCGGCTGGAGCAGGCCATCGCGGCCGACGACGCCCCGCAGGTCAAGCGCGAGGCGCACAGCCTGAAGAGCATGACGGCGCTGGTCGGCGCCGGCCCGCTGACCGATCAGCTCAAGGCGATCGAACAACTGTCCAGGGCCGAGCCGCCGCAAAGCGCCCGGCCGTTGCTGGCTGAGCTCAAGGCGCTGTTCAACGCCGTGGCGGCCGAAGTGAACCATTACGTGGAGCAGGTCGGCGTGCCGCACTGATTTGCCGGCACGCCTCAAACCGTCATGCAGAAGGGGCTGCAAGCCATGGCTTGCAGCCCCTTCTGCATGCTCGCCCTGACGACGGCATTCGGCATGGACACGCATACAGCGCGAAGCCAGCGCCTGCAGCTGATTTTTCAACTGACCCGCGCCGAAGCTGAACTGGCGATTCTCATCTCCTATCGCGACATCTCCCCGCAGGAGTGCGCGCAGGGCCGGGGTGTCTCGATCACCACGGTGCGCGCCCAGATCCAGGCCCTGTTTGTGACGGTCGGCATCTCCCGGCTTCCCCAACTGATCACCACCATCCTGCAATTGGGATGAGGCGGGCACCCCCTGGGCGGCCTCATGCCGGGCCATGGAATAATCACGCTTGTGGTCCAATCAGGCAAGGCGTGTTCAATGACAGATGCGGTACATGATGAGGAGAGCGGCTCGCTCCGGTTCCACCCGCTGGGGCAATCCTTCTTCGATCAGGACAGCCCGGCACTGGCCCGCGCCCTGATCGGCAAGGTGCTGCGCCGCCGCTGGAAGGGCCAGTGGCTGTCCGCGCGCATCATCGAGACCGAAGCGTACCGGCTGGACGACAAGGGCAGCCATGCGTCGCTGGGATACACGCACAAGCGGCGCGCGCTGTTCATGGACGCCGGCACCATCTACATGTATTACTCCCGCGGCGGCGATTCATTCAATATCAGCGCCGCCGGGCCCGGCAACGCGGTACTGATCAAGTCGGCCTATCCCTGGACGGACGCCATCGCCGGACCGGAGGCATTGGCCGTGATGCAGGCGGAGAATCCCGCCGCCGGCGGTGCGATGCGGCCGCCGGAACGGCTTTGCGGCGGCCAGGTCCAGCTGTGCCGGGCGCTGGCGTTGCGGGTGACGGAGTGGGATGCGCGCCAGTTCGATCTTGAGGAGTTGTTCGTCGACGACGTCGGCGAGTCGCCGCCGCTGCTGATCCAGGCCACGCGACTGGGCATCACGGCAGGGCGGGACGAGCACTTGCCGTATCGTTTCGTCGATCCTGCCTATGCGCGGTTTTGCACGCGCAATCCCCTGCGTCGCGGGCAGGCGGCGCCGGAGCACTACCACTGGATCGATGCGGACGGGAATGCGGCCGCGGCGCCGTGACGCGCGCGCTGCAGCGAGTAGGCCGCGGGCGTTCCGGGCGCACGCAAGTCCGTGCAACTTGTCCGGTACATAATGCTCTATGATCAGGGCCCGCCCGGGCCCAGGTTTTATTATTGTTGAAGCATCGTCACCGGATCAGGTTGAATCTATGTTTGTAAAACACTTCGAAGTGGACCCCGCGCATATCGATTTCCAGGGTGTGGTCGATGGTCTCTATTACCCGTTCTACATGGAGTGGACGCGGCACGCGTTCATGAAGGAAGGCCTCGGCATCGACATCGAGGAAGAATTCAAGCAGGGCAAGATGTACATGGTGCTGGAATACTCCCTGCGCTTCCGCAAGAGCCTGAAGAAAGGCGACAAGCTGGAAGTGACCTGCGCGCTGCAGAAGAACGAGAAGCGCAACCGCGTCAATTTCTTCCAGCAGATCAATGTGGATGGCGTGCCCTGCGCGGATGCCACCTTCGTCGCCACCTGCTTCGTCAACGGCCGTCCTTCGGTGCCGGAAGCGGTGGCGCAGGCGCTGACCAAGCTGGACTGAGCCGCGCGGCGACCCTGGTGCACAAGCACGGCCCCTGATTTGTATCAGGGGCCGTTTTCTTCGTCCCGGCGCTCCGTGACAATGGCCTTGCGTTGCGCCCGGTTTGCCTTGGAAATCTGCACGTAGGCGTAGCACCCCAGCAATTTGCTTGAAGCGATGGCCAGGCGAAGAAGCGCACCCTTGTCGACCGCTGCAAGCAGCGGTGCATCGTCGAGCTCCTGCGATTCATGAAATTCGAGCAACGCCAGGAGCGCCGCCAACCCGTTGCCGACGTCGTGGGTGTATTCGGCCAGGGCCTTTTGATGGGATGGCGGGACGTCGTGGCGATGCCAGGAGCATGGGCGAAACAATGGGGCGGCGGGATCGGCGGAAGGCGAGGCATCGGGCATGAAATCTCCGTGACGGACAGAACCACACAGCTGATACAAAGCGGAATGTCACCAAAAAAGGGTCGTAAAAGCCGTGGTCGTATAGGGATCATATCGCGATGATGGCTGTATGCCAACAATTTCCCCACCACTTGAAAGAAGCCCGCACTTGATGAATATCGGGGCGGCCATTCGCGCCCGGCGAAAAAACGCTGGTATCTCACAGGAAGCGCTCGCGGATGCGGCAGGCCTGGATCGGTCTCACATGGGGAAGATTGAGCGGGGCGAGCGCAATGTCACCGTGTTGAACATGGTGCGTATTGCCGATGCGTTGGGATGCCAGCTATCGACTCTGCTGCTTGAAGCGGATTTATAGCGGTTATGAAACTGCTTGGACTCAAGGCGAATAACAAGCGTATGTGTTTGCCCGTGAGAGACGGTGTTTGGCGGAATGAAAAAACGGCCCCTGATTTGCATCAGGGGCCGTTTTTCTTTTACTCGCGCGCGGCGATCAGGTCAACGCAGCCAATCCGGCCGGCTTGATCTTCGACTCCAGCGCCTTCCCCTTGCGCGCGCGCTTGCCGATGTGTGTTGCCAGCGCCGCCGCCGAGAGCGAGACTTCCTGCTCCTTGCCGCCGCGGCCGATGCCGTGGATCACGACACCCTTCTGGCTGATGGCCTGCGCGCCCAGCAGCTTCTCGTTCTTTTCCAGCTCCATCAGGTTCACGCCGCGGCCGCCCGAGGACAGGGTCTTCATCTCGTCCAGGCCGAACACCAGCAGGCGGCCGTTGCCCGAGAGGCAGGCCACGGCGCCGGCATCGGGAGCGACCGGGCGCGGCGCCAGCGGCACTGCGCCTTCGTCCAGCGTGAAGAAGCTCTTGCCTCCCTTGACCCGGCCGAACATGTCGGACGCCTTGGCGACGAAGCCCACGCCGGCGTCGGAAGCCAGCAGCAGGGTGGTGTCGGCCGGGCCGGTGAAGTAGTGCAGGATGTTGCTGCCGCCGGCCAGTTCGACCAGCGTGGTCACGGGCACGCCGTCGCCGCGCGCGTTGGGCAGGGCGTTGACCGCGATGGTGTAGACCCGGCCGTTGGAGCCGAAGGCCAGCAGGTTGTCCACCGTGCGGCACTCGAAGGCGCCGTACAGGCCGTCGCCGGCCTTGAATGTGAACTGGGCGGCGTCGTGGCCGTGGCCGGTGCGCGCGCGCACCCAGCCCTTTTGCGAAATGATTACGGTGACCGGTTCGTCGATCACCTTCTGCTCGAAGGTGGCGCGCACGGCCTCTTCGATGATGGTGCGGCGTTCGTCGCCGTACAGCTTGGCGTCGCCTTCGATTTCCTTGATCACCAGTTTCTTCATCGAGGCCGGGTTGTCGAGCAGGTCCTGCAGCGAGGCCTTCTCGCCGCGCAGCTCGGCCAGCTCTTGCTGGATCTTGATTGCTTCCAGGCGCGCCAGCTGGCGCAGCCGGATTTCCAGGATGTCCTCGGCCTGGCGGTCCGACAGCTTGAAGGCCGCGATCAGCGCCGGCTTGGGCTCGTCCGACTCGCGGATGATCCTGATGACCTTGTCGATGTTCAACAGCACCGCTTCCCGGCCTTCCAGGATGTGGATGCGGTCGTTCACCTTCTGCATGCGGAATTGCGTGCGGCGGGTGACGGTCTCGAAGCGGAAGCTGATCCACTCGCCGAGGATGTCGCCCAGGCTCTTCTGGCGCGGGCGGCCATCGCCGCCGATCATCACCAGGTTGAGCGAGGCGCTGGTTTCCAGGGAGGTCTGGGCCAGCAGGGTGTTCATGAACTCGGTCTGGTCCTGGTTCTTGGACTTGGGCTCGAACACCAGGCGCACCGGCGCCTCGCGGCCGGATTCGTCGCGCACCGCGTCGAGCAGGCCGAGGATGGCGGCCTTCTGCGTCTGCTGTTCGGGCGTGAGCGACTTCTTGCCGAGCTTGACCTTGGGGTTGGTCAGCTCCTCGATCTCTTCCAGCACCTTCTGCGACGACACGCCCGGCGGCAGCTCGGTGATCACCGCCTGCCACTGGCCGCGCGCCAGGTCCTCGATCTTCCAGCGCGCGCGCACCTTCATGCTGCCGCGGCCGCTCTGGTACATCTCGGCGATGGTGGAGGTCGGGGTAATGATCTGGCCGCCGCCGGGGAAGTCGGGGCCGGGCACCAGTTCCATCAGTTCGGCATGGGTGATCTTGGGATTGCGGATCATGGCCACCGCCGCCCTGGCCACTTCCACCAGGTTGTGCGAAGGGATTTCGGTGGCCATGCCCACCGCGATGCCGGAGGCGCCGTTCAACAGCACGAAGGGCAGGCGCGCCGGCAGCAGGCGCGGCTCTTCCGAGGCGCCGTCGTAGTTGGGCTGGAATTCCACCGTGCCCATGTCGATTTCATCGAGCAGCAGCTTGCTGATGGGCGTCAGGCGCGCCTCGGTATAGCGCATCGCCGCCGCGCCGTCGCCGTCGCGCGAGCCGAAATTGCCCTGGCCGTCGATCAGCGGATAGCGCAGCGAGAAATCCTGCGCCATGCGCACCAGCGCGTCGTACACCGACTGGTCGCCGTGCGGGTGCAGCTTGCCCAGCACGTCGCCGACCACCGCGGCCGATTTGCGCGGCTTGGCGGTGGCGTTCAGGCCCAGCTCGTTCATCGCGTACAGGATGCGGCGCTGCACCGGCTTCTGGCCGTCGGCGACGTCCGGCAGGGCGCGGCCCTTGACCACCGAGATCGCGTAGTCGAGATAGGCGCGCTCGGCGAAGGTCGACAGCGTCAGCGAGTCGCCGTCCGGCGGGGGCGGGGTCTGGTCAAACAGGTTGGCTTGTTCGGTCATATGTCTTGATGGCTGACTGGATTAATCGTGTTGCTCGTGTTGATCGTTCAATGGCTCCCTGGCGGCGCCGGCGACGGCTTGCGGCGCGGGCGCCTCTGCCAGCGCCTGGCCGGGCGCGTGTGGCGGCAGCGTGACCTTCAGGCGCGGTCCGCCGGCGTCGAGCGCAGCGCCGCGCCTGGCGGTGACGTCGATCGCGCCGCCAGGCGCAGCCGGACGGTACAGCTGGTAGAAGCGCGACACCAATCGCACGTAGCCCTGGGTTTCCGGATAGGGCGGAATCTTGTTGCCGTACTTCTGCACCGCGCCTTCGCCCGCATTGTAGGAGGCGATGGCCAGTTCGGCGTGCTGCGGGAACATCGTCATCAGGTCGCGCAGGTAGCGCGCCGCCAGGCGGATGTTGATCTTCGGGTCGGTCAGCTTCTGGTGCAGGGTCTTGCGGCGGTCGCCCTGCAGGCCGTAGCGCTCGGCCGTGGCCGGCAGCACCTGCATCAGGCCGACCGCGCCCTTGGTCGACACCGCGCGCGCATTGAAGCCCGATTCGGCCGTCATCACCGCCTTGAGCAGCGCGGCATCCAGACCGAACTCGTCGGCCGTCTTGCCCAGCAGCGCGTCGTACTTGCGCGCGTCCGGATGGGCCAGCATGGTCTTCACGAACGGCGGGTCGCGCTCGGCGAAGCCGTCCTTGCCGCGGGTGTGGTTGAGCGCGGCGGCGCTGTTGGCCAGCAGGCGCTCGCGATCGTCGACCCGCTCGGCATAGAAGTGCACCATGCCCTGGGCGTCGGTGTAGCGATAGACGATGCTGCGGCCGTCGTTGGTGCCGGCCGCCTCGGACTCGATGTGCGTGTGCACCACGCCGTCGGCGTCGGTGTAGTTGACGCTGCGCTGGGCCAGCGCGAACGGCGCGCACAGCACGCAGCCGGCGCCCGCCAGGGCGACAATGAGCGTACGCGGCAGGCAGCGCGGCGCCGGGGCTGGCATGTCAGATATGGCCACGCGGGACGCGGCCAGCCGTCCACGGGGCAGATGCGTCGCCCGGCACTGGCTGGATTGGATTGAACGGTTTGGCTTGTTCGGTCATGGCACTGGTTGGTGATTGCGTCATGCTTGAGAGTCGCTTCGTATGCGGCCGTTCAGCATCGCTGCTACAAAAATTTTCCTTTGCTGACTGTCATTGTCAGCATGTTGACAATGGTGAATCCCATGGCGGTAAGCAGCATGGTAGCCGGAATCAGCAAGCCCGCCATTTCACCCGCGACGAATACGGCGACAAACTTGCTGGCGGTAAAGTAAGTGAACACGCAAAGATACGGCAACGTACGCGACCCGCTATAGATGTTGGACAGCAGCAATCCAGCCACGGCGAGGATCCAGCAGCATATGGTCCAGGTCACCGGGGCCTGGTACGAAAAGTTCGCGCTTCCCGCCAGCGTCAGTGCGCCGAGTGCCAGCCAGGTCACGCGCCATTTGAGCAAATGCTTGAATTCGGGATCCAGTTGCTGGTAAATACGGTCTCCGCCAGCGACCACCAGCAGTGCCCAAGGGAGGAACATTGGGCCAAAGCAGGCGGAGTCGCCGGAAAAGAGCAGCATCATGGCGATGAAGATACCCAGGGCCAGCATCATGTGCAGCCCCTCGA
This sequence comes from Herbaspirillum sp. WKF16, assembly GCF_028993615.1. NCBI lineage: Bacteria > Pseudomonadati > Pseudomonadota > Betaproteobacteria > Burkholderiales > Oxalobacteraceae > Herbaspirillum > Herbaspirillum sp. WKF16. The sequence continues at coordinate 1,834,804 of NZ_CP118632.1, forward strand.
AGAAGGCGGCGCAGGCGAAGATGGCGTACAGGCCCAGCACCGACAAGGCCAGGCAAACCGGCAGCATCCATGCCGAGGGTTGTGGCGTAAGCAGGATCGGCAAGCTCAGCAACGCCGCCAGGATGATCCATCCTAACTGTCCCTTGTGGGTTTCGCGCAGGGCGATCAGCCGTGGGGCGATTTGCGGTTTGCCGAACACCAGAAGCACCGCGACGCCCAGGCACAGCAGTTGACCCAGGATCCATATTCCCGGGTAGTAGCGGCCTTTGCCGACGGCGGCCAGTAGAGGCACGTCCGCGCCGGTATGACTGGCCGACGCCATCAGCATGAGGGAAAGCAGCACCCCGGCGAAGCACGACACCCCCAGATGGATCGTCTGCAGCCGGCGTGCGGCGAGTTTTTCTTCCCACCACGCGACGACGTCCTGATTGAGCTTGTAGGCGATGGTTTCCGGAACGTTCCAGCGCAGGTGCTGGATCAGTTGCCCCATCTCGTCGCTGAATTTTCGTTGGTGCAGCCGCAATGGAAACCGTGGATGGGTGGCCGCCAGCAGCGCCTGCGCGGCAGGCGTGCGCATGGCGAGCAGATGCTGGTACATGCGCTCGGCCCGGATTCTGGAAATGATCTGGCCGGCCAGGCCAACGCGGGCGCGATGCAGATGGCTGGCATCCTCTTCCCAGCGATAGAACTGGGCCAGTCCTTCGCGCAGGTCGGTGTCGGCGTCGGCCTGGGCGCAGTAGTTGGCGGCCTCGATCTCGAAGGCGCCGGCGAAATCCAGGTTGTGAAAGTCTTCCGTGCCGGTGAAGGCCTCGATCACCTTCGGCAGGCTGTAGTGCAGGCTCTTGTTATGAGCGCGGACATAGGCGCCGAGAAAATCATGCCAGCTCTGTTCCGGTGTTCGCGAGGCGACGAAGGATGCCGTCGGCGCGGCTGGCTCGGCCACGGGGGCGATCGTCCGCGCCGCGACCGTCGGCTCGATTGCCGGCGCGACCAGGGTTTCGGGCGCGGCCGGCGTCGCTGTATCAGGGGTGTCGGCATCTTGCTGGGCGATGGCGTGTTGCACCAGGGCCAGCGCCGTGTCATAGGCTTGCCGCAATTTCTGGAAGCCATCGGCATCGTCCTCGGGACGCGTTGCCTTCAGCCGGCTGGCATAGGCGCGCTTGACGGCGCGTGTGTCGTCGGTGGGAGCGATATCCAGCGTGTCCCAGACCCACTTGTTCCATTCGGCGTACATCAAAGCACGCTCTCCTGTTCGAACTGGTCCAGCAGCTCGCTGAGATGCACATGGGCCTTGCGGATCTGGTGGCTGTCCTGGGTTTCCAGGGTGGCCTGGTACCCGCTCACCATGTGCGACAGGATCTGCCGGCGTTCGCCCAGCGACTGCTCGTAGATGCGATCGGCGCGCGCCAGCAGCGTGCGCGTTTGCAACTGGTCGCGCGGATGTATCTTCAGCTCGGCCAGTTCGGCCAGGCGCCGCTGGACTTCCTGCTGCGACATCACGCCCGGCGCTTCCAGGATAACCAGCTTGCGTACGTCATCGGTGCCGAGCACCTTGACTTCCACTTCAAGGATGCCGTTGACGTCGTAGGTGAAGCGGATGTCGAGCGAAACCTCGCCGGCCTTGCGTTTGGGTACGGGAATGTTGATATGTCCCAGGCGGATGTTGTCGGCCGCCATGCGCGACTCGCCCTGGAAGATATGGACGTCGACCTCCGCCTGGTTGTCGAGGATGGTGGAGACGTTGTTCACGCGCGAAGCCGGGATGACGGTATTGCGCTCGATGATGGGCAGGTAGTGCCCGTGGCTGTATTGGGTGGGGCCGATGCGCTGCGAGGTGGCGATGCCCAGCGAATAGGGGGCGACGTCGGTGAGCACGATCTCGTCGAGCGCTGCGTCGCGCATCTTCAGGCCGGCCTGCACCGCCGCGCCCAGCACCACTACTTCGTCAGGATTGACCGAGATGTCGGGGAAACGGCCGAACATGCGCGACACCAGCTTGCGCACCAGCGGCATGCGCGTGGAGCCGCCGGCCAGCACGACCTTGTCCAGCTCCTGAGCGCGGATGCGCGCATCGCGCATGGCGCGCTCGACCGGTTGGCGCAAGCGCGTCAACAACGATTCAGCTTGCCGCGCCAAGTGCTCTTCGTCCAGCTCGCAGGTGTATTCCTGTTCGCCGTACTGGATGCGCAGGATAGTGGAGGTCTGGTCCGACAGCGCGCGCTTGCCGCGTTCCATTTCATTACGTAGTTTGCGTGCCTGCTGCGCTCCCAGCGGTGCATCACCCAGCTTGGCGCCAAGGCCGCTGCGAGCCAGAAAGTCGACCGCCATGAGCTGCAGAAAATCCTCGCCTCCGAGGAAGTTGTCGCCAGCGGTTGCGCGCACTTCCATCACGCCGTCGAATAGTTCGAGGATGGAAACGTCAAAAGTGCCGCCGCCCAGGTCGAAGATCAGGAATTTGCTTTCAGGCAGGGCCTGGTGCATGCCGAACGCCAGCGCCGCCGCAGTGGGCTCGTTGAGCAAGCGATCGACCTTCATGCCCGCCAACTGGCCGGCGTGGCGGGTGGCCTTGCGTTGCGCGTCGCTGAAATAGGCAGGCACCGTGATCACCGCTTCGGTCACAGCATGTCCCAGATGCGTCTCGGCATCGGCCTTGAGGGCACGCAGCACGATGGACGACAATTCTTCCGGACGAAAGCTTTGCTTGCCCATCGGAATGCGCTTGTCGCTACCCATATATCGCTTGAACAGCGAGGCCGTCATCTCCGGATGCGTTTGCAGCCGTTCTTGCGCGGCGCGGCCGACCAGGATCGTGCCGTCGTCATCGACGCCGACGCATGAGGGCGTCAGGTGTTCACCCAGTGCATTGGGAATAATTTCCGCCTTGCCGTCGCGCCACACGGCGACAAGGCTGTTGGTGGTGCCCAAATCGATGGCGATGATCATGCTGCCGACCCCGGTATTGTTGTTTTAACGTGCAGTTGCAGGTAGTGCTGGCGAACGGATCAGATGTCCGCCTCGGCCTCGTTGCCGTGCTCTTCGATCCACGCGCGGCGCGAGGCGGCTTCGCCCTTGCCCATCAGCATGTTGAAGCGCTGTTCCGAGGTCTCGACGCCGGGTTCGCCGAAGCCGATCGGCAGCAGGCGGCGGGTGTCGGGATTCATGGTGGTTTCCCACAACTGCTCGGCGTTCATCTCGCCCAGGCCCTTGAAGCGGGAGATGCTCCAGGCGCCTTCCTTGAGGCCGTCCTTGCGCAGCTTGTCTTCGATGGCTTCGAGCTCGCCGTCGTCCAGCGCGTACAGCTTCTGCACCGGCTTCTTGCCGCGCGCCGGGGCGTCCACGCGGTACAGCGGCGGGCGCGCCACGCAGATGTTGCCGCTCTCGATCAGCTTGGGGAAGTGCTTGAAGAACAGCGTCAGCAGCAGCACCTGGATGTGGGAGCCGTCCACGTCCGCATCCGAGAGGATGCAGATCTTGCCGTAGCGCAGGCCGGAGAGGTCCGGCGTGTCGTTCATGCCGTGCGGGTCGACGCCGATGGCCACCGCGATGTCGTGGATCTCGTTGTTGGCGAACAGGCGGTCGCGCTCGGTTTCCCAGGCGTTCAGGACCTTGCCGCGCAGCGGCAGGATGGCCTGGAACTCCTTGTCGCGGCCCATCTTGGCGGAGCCGCCGGCGGAGTCGCCCTCGACCAGGAAGAGTTCGTTGCGCGAGATGTCCGAGGATTCGCAATCGGTCAGCTTGCCCGGCAGCACGGCCACGCCGGAGGATTTTTTCTTCTCCACCTTCTGCGCCGAGCGCAGGCGGCTCTGGGCCTGCTTGATCACCAGCTCGGCCAGCTTCTTGCCGTAGTCGACGTGATGGTTCAGCCACAGTTCCAGCGCCGGGCGCGAGTAGCCGGCGACCAGGCGCACGGCGTCGCGCGAGTTCAGGCGCTCCTTGATCTGGCCCTGGAATTGCGGATCGAGCACCTTGGCCGAGAGCACGAAGGAGACGCGCGCGAACACGTCCTCGGCCAGCAGCTTGACGCCCTTGGGCAGCAGCGAGTGCATCTCGGCGAAGCTCTTCACGGCCGAGAACAAACCTTCGCGCAGGCCCGATTCATGGGTGCCGCCGTTGGAGGTGGGGATCAGGTTGACGTAGGACTCGCGCACCACTGCGCCTTCCTCGGTCCAGGCCACCACCCAGGAGGCGCCTTCGCCTTCGGCGAAACCTTCGGCATCCTTGCCGGCGAACTGTTCGCCTTCGAACAGCGGGATCAGGGTCTCGCCGTTGCCGGTCTGGGCCAGCTGCTCCATCAGGTAGCCGCGCAGGCCCTGGTCGTATTGCCAGGTCTGGGTGTCGCCGGTCTTGGCATTGGTCAGCGTGACCTTCACGCCCGGCAGCAGCACCGCCTTGGAGCGCAGCAGGCGCTGCAGCTCGCCCAGCGGGATCGCCGGCGAGTCGAAATACTTGGAGTCCGGCCAGACGGTGACGCGGGTGCCCGACTTCTTGTCGTCGCGCGCCGCGGGGCGCGACTTCAGCTGCTCGATGACATCGCCGCCGGAGAAGGCCAGCGTATGCACGCCGTTGCCCTGTTCATCCTTGCGCCACACCATGATCTCCAGCCGCGTGGCCAGGGCGTTGGTGACCGAGACGCCGACGCCGTGCAGGCCGCCCGAGAAGGCATAGGCGCCGCCCGAGCCTTTGTCGAACTTGCCGCCGGCGTGCAGGCGGGTAAATACGATTTCGACGGTGGGCACTCCCTCTTCAGGGTGCAGGCCGACCGGGATGCCGCGGCCGTCGTCCTCGACCGCGATGCTGCCGTCCGCGTTCAGGGTGACGTTGATGCTCTTGCCATAACCGCCCAGCGCCTCGTCGGAGGCGTTGTCGATGACTTCCTGGATGATGTGCAGCGGGTTTTCCGTCCGGGTGTACATGCCCGGGCGCTGCTTGACCGGCTCCAGGCCCTTGAGGACGCGGATCGATGATTCACTGTAATCGGACAGGGATGTTTTCTTGGTTGCCATGCAGTTGATTGGTCGTGGCGGATGCTTGCCGGATGAATTCTAGGGATTGCGCGGGCGCCGCGGGAGGCCGGGAGACCGGGCCGCCTTTGCGTCGACAAAGCGCATTCTAATGAAAATTCCGCAGCGCAGGAGATTGCTGTCGCGGAATGTTGCCGCTGAATCAACTTTGGCGGAGGCCGCAAATGAAAAAGGCTTGCCTTTCGGCAAGCCTTTCCTGTCCCGGGCGGGCGGTGCAGGCGCCGCGCGTCAGCCGGCCAGCAAGCCTTCCACCGCCAGCGCGATGGACAGCAGGCGGCGGTCGTTGCCGCCTGGCGCGGCCAGCGACAGGCCGACCGGTGCCTCGCCCGGCCGGTGGCAGGGCAGGGAGACCGCGCAGCCGTCCAGGAAGTTGATCAGGGTCGGGTTGCGCAGGATGGCGCCGTTGGCGCCGTAGTAGGCCTCGTCGCTGGCCAGCAGGTCGGCGATCTTCGGCGCCACTACCGGCACGGTCGGCATCACCAGGGCGTCGAAGCCGTCCAGCTGGGCCTCGGTATTGGCGATCCAGGCGCGTCGCGCGTGGATCACGTCGAGCAGGTCGGCCGCGCCCATCTCCTTGCCGCGCAGGATGCGCGAGACCACGCGCTGGTCGTAGCCGTCCTTGTTCTCGGCGATCAGCTCGCGATGCCAGGCGTAGGCCTCGGCGGCGGTGAAGCCGCCCTTGGCGTTGATGGCCGCCAGTTCGCCGAAGGCCGGCACGGCCTTCTCGACGACCACCGCGCCGGCCGCCGACAGCTTGGCCAGCGCCGCGCGGTAGGCCGCGCCGACCTGCTCGTCCATGCCGTCCAGCACCACGTTGGTCGGCGCCAGCAGGCGCAGGCCGCGCAGCGTGTGGGGAATGGGCGCGGCGTAGTCGTCGCCGGACAGCACCGCGTCCATGATGGCGCAGCACTCGACCGAGGCGGCCAGCGGGCCGATCGAATCCAGGTATTCCGACAGCGGCAGCACGCCTTGCATCGATACGCGTGAGGCGGTCGGCTTGAAGCCGGTCAGGCCGTTGAAGGCCGAGGGGATGCGCACCGAGCCGCCGGTATCGGAGCCGACGGCGGCGAAGGCCATGCCGTCGGTTACCGAGATCGCCGCGCCGGAGGACGAGCCGCCGGGGATACGGCCGCCGTCCGCCTCGCGCTGCCAGGCGTTCTTGGGCGTGCCGTAGTGCGGGTTGATGCCCAGGCCCGAGTAGGCGAACTCGGTCATGTTGGTCTTGCCGATCACCACCGCGCCGGCGTTGATCAGCTTTTGCACCGCAGCCGCGTTGGCGCGGGCCGCCGGCTTGCCGCGCAACACCACGGAACCGGCCGTGGTGGTCTCGCCGGCGACGTCGAACAGGTCCTTGACCGACACCGGCAGGCCGTCGATGGGCGAGCGGCGCAGCCCGGCCGCGCGCAGCGCGTCGGAGGCCCGGGCGGCGGCGCGCGCCTGGTCGGCGTAGACGCTGGTGAAGACGCGCGCGCCTTCGCCGTTGGCATCGGCGATCCTGGCCAGCGCCTGTTCGGTCAGTTCAACGGAGGTGGTGCGGCCGGCGTCGAGGTCGGCGGCGAGTTGGGAGAGTTTGGGGAACATGGTCGGTTCTGTCTCTGGTGTTGCGTGGATGGATGCGCAGGGCGAGGGGAGAGTATCGCATCAAACGGCGCTGCGTTTGGGTGACGCTTCAACGCCGCTGGGTCCCGGCCTGCGCCGGGACGACAGGCAAGGAATGGGCTCGAAGGACAGAAGGTTCAAACCACCACTTCAGTGTCGTCCCGGCGCAGGCCGGGACCCAGCGTCGTCCGTCATGCCATTTCGGGCAGCGATTCCGTCACATAGCTGTGACGCAGCGAACGATTGCGGCGTGGATCGAACAGTTCCATGGTGAACGACGCCGCGGGACGGATGCCGCCGATGGCGCCGACCGTGCCGCAGGTCATGCCGCAGCCCTCGGGCAGGATGGCCTGGCCGTCGGTGAAGCGTGCGATCAGGTCGGACGGCGTGCGCAGCGAGGCCAGCGGACCTTCCTGGTACAGCACGGTGGAACCGTTTTCTTCGATCCAGGAGCGGATCACCAGCTCGTCCCAGTAGTCGGCGACATCGGCCAGCTTCCAGGCGGAGGCGGCCACCGGCTTGATGCAGGCCTGCTTGGAGAAGGCCACGCTGTGGGCTTCGAGCTTGCGGTCGGTGTGGTCGGAGGCGATCGAGACATACAGTTCGCCGCCGGCGTTGAAGACGAAGGTCTCGACCTCGCCGGAGGATTCGCCGCCCAGCACCTGCACGTCGCGATCCTGCGACAGCTGGTTGGCGGACACACGGTAGAACAGCGGCACGGCGCTGGGGCGCGAGATGCCCAGAGCTTCCAGCTCTTCGATGTGGTGCTCGATGGCGGCCATGTCGCGGCCGGCCCAGCCGGCGATGACCAGGTTCTTCAGGTCGGCGTCGACGACGGTGTTGTCGGGGAGGGAGAAAGAGAGCTTCATGATGTTCACTTCACAACGATTGCGGGGGCAGGATCGCCGGAGCCGCCGAGCGGATCCGGCGAAAAAGGGTTACTGCTTCTTGACGAACACCACCACCAGGAAGCTGGCGAGGAATTCGAGCGCGGCCACGAAGTACAGGCCGGAGGAGAGCGAGCCGGTGCTGGTCTTCAACGCGCCGATCATGTACGGCGCCACGAAACCGGCCAGGTTGCCGATCGAGTTGATCAGCGCGATGCCGCCGGCGGCCGCAGTGCCGGCCAGGAAGGCGGCGGGGATCGACCAGAACACCGGGAACGCGGCCAGGATGCCGATGGCGGCCAGCGTCAGCGAGCACAGCGCGACGGCGGCGTTGCCCAGCGACAGGCCGGTGGCGATCAGGCCGATACAGGCGATCAGGGTGGCGATGGCGCTGTGCATGCGGCGCTCGCCGGTCTTGTCGGAGTGGATGCCGTTCCAGATCATGGCCAGCGTGCCGGCGATGAAGGGGATGGCCGAGATCAGGCCGATCTGCAGGTTGCCCTTGACGCCGATCTCCTTGATGATCGACGGCGCCCAGAAGGCGATGGTGGCGTTGCCGCTGACCACGCAGAAGTACACCGCGGCGCAGATCCACACGCGGTAGTTGGAACAGGCGTCCTTGAACGAGACATGCTTGCCCGGGGCGGTGTTCTCTGCGGCCAGCACGGCGGAGACGGCGTTCTTTTCCGCCTCCGAGAGCCACTTGGCGTTGGCCGGTTTTTCCGGCAGCCAGGCCAGCACGGCGAAGCCTGCCAGCAGCGACGGGATGCCTTCGATGATGAACAGCCACTGCCAGTTGGCCAGGTGGCCGACGCCTTCCATGCTGCTCATGATGAGCCCGGCGATCGGGCCGCCGACGGCGCCGGCGATGGCGAACGAGGTCATGAACAGGCCGTTGACGCGGGCGCGGCGCTGGGCGGGGAACCAGTAGGTCAGGTACAGCACCACGCCGGGGAAGAAGCCCGCCTCGAAGATCCCCAGCAGGAAGCGCAGGATGTAGAAGCTGGTCGGCGAGGTGACGTAGGCCATGGCCATCGAGGCCAGGCCCCACAGGATGGTGATGCGGGCCAGCGTCTTGCGCGCGCCGATCTTTTCCAGCAGCAGGTTGCTGGGCACTTCGAACAGGAAGTAGCCGATGAAGAAGATGCCGGCGCCCAGGCCGTAGACCGCTTCGGAGAACTGCAGGTCCTGCAGCATCTGCAGCTTGGCGAAGCCGACGTTGACGCGGTCGATCCAGGCCAGCACGAACAAGAACACCAGGAAGGGGATCAGCCGCCAGGCGATCTTGCGATAGGTGGCATCCATCTCGGATGCGCCGCCTGCCTTGGCGCCCGGATCGAGCGCGGCGGATGTGGAATAAGACATGAAACTACCTCCCTAAGTTGTTGAGCCCGGCCGGCTTGTCGCGGCGCGTGGGTGTCTGGATGTGTGGTTCGCTGGACGATGAGCGGATCCGGCTGTGCTCTTGTTGTTGCCCGGAGCTTGCCGTGAGGCATGCCGCGGGTGCCGGTCTTAAATTCAGTATGGGGATGGCGGAGGCGCGCTGTCCAACAAGAAAATATGAACAGGAACGATTGAAAAATCTTATGAGCAAAAGCGGGGCGCGCGATGCCGCATGATGGTGCCGCGCAGCATGGCGGCGGCGCCCGCGCGCGGGACGGAGATAAGGCCGTCAGGCCGGGCCGCTGTCGCCGGCGGCGGGTTTGCCCGCGGCCAGCGGCGAGGGCAGGCGGGCGATCTCGTGTCCCCAATTGAGTGCGAAATCCGAGGCGGTCTGCTGTGCGATGCGGGCCACGGTCTCGGTCAGCGGATTCTCATGGTCCGAGCGGAAGCAGGCGATCAGCGCCAGCGCGGGAAACTCGGTATCGACCCGCAGCACGTGCAAGGTCTCTTCGTTGAGCTCGCGCTGGATGATGGCCGGCGGCACCGCTGCGATGCCGAAGCCGTCGGTCGCCAGCCGGATCATGGTGGCCACCGAGGCGATGCAGTTGACGTGCAGGTTGCCGCGCTCGCTGCCCGAGAACAGCCGCTCGATCACCGCATGCGGCCCCGAGTTGCGCGCAAAGCTGATCACCGGGAAGGCGGCCAGGTCCGACATGGAGAGCGTCTCGCTGCCGATGTCGAGCTTGGGGCTGCCGACCCAGCGCATCGGGAATTCGCACAGCGCGATATTGCTCACCTGCGGGCCAATCACCGGCTCGGCCTGCAGCACCAGGTCGAGGTTGCCCTTGCTGAATTGCTCGTGCAGGTGGATGGTGGTGTCGCTGGCGATCTCGATCTGCAGGCGCGGGAAGGTCTTGTGCAGGCGGCCCAGGAAATCCGGGAACCAGCTGTGGACGATGGACTCGATCACGCCGATGCGGATCACGCCGGCGTAGACCTGCTTGTCGGACATGTCGTCCTTCATCTCGCGCATCAGCTTGACCATGCGCTCGGCGTACACCAGCGCCTTGCTGCCGTCGGCGGTCAGCGCCACCTCGCGCGCGCTGCGGTCGAACAGGCGCACGCCGAAGTCCTGCTCAAGCGAGGCGATGCGGCTGGAGACCGCGGCCTGGGTGGTATGCAGGCGCTCGGCGGTGAGCCGGAAGTTGCGCAGCTTGGCCAGCCAGACGAAGGTTTCGAGGAAGCGGATGTTCATGGCGGATGGCGCGGGCGCAGGGCAAAGTAAGAAGCGAGGGACGAACGGATGCAACGATGTCGCGCGGTCCGATGGCGGGGCGGCGCGAAGGAGCGTATTTTAGCCGCAGAGCAGGCGCGCGAGAGCCTGTCATTTTTGGTGCGCTGCGATAAAAATGAATCCGATAACAGTGCATGCGCGGCGCTTTCGCGCGTGCTTCTGGTGCGTCATATCGATATTTGGATTTTGAAAGTATTTTTTCTTTACTCGAAAATAAAATGAAAATATATTTACATTTTTTGAGATCGGCGCAGGCGTTTTTTTCCTGAAGCACGACGGCAAAAGCTGCCGCAAGGCAACGATATAAAACATTTCATGGGGCAGGCAGACGGGATGCAACAGGCGAAGAACATATCGCTGCAAGGCGCGGGAGCGGTGGCGCATGCCGTGGGAAAGCTGTATCCGCAGCTCTCCAAGTCGCACCGCAAGACCGCCGACTACGTGCTGGGCAACCCTTTTCGCGCCGCCACGATGACCATCGACGAGCTCTCCGAGGCGGCCGGCATCTCGGTGGCCACGGCCAACCGTTTCGCGCATGCGCTGGGCTTCGACGGCTACGCCTCGTTCCGCGCGGCGCTGGTGTCGGACTTCGCCACCACGCTGGCGCCGGTGGAAAAGCTGCGCGACGAGGTGCAGCGCCCGGCCACCAGCGCCGAGACCATGGCCGCCGCCTTCGAGAACGACATCCGCAACATCGAGGCCACGCGCCGCATGCTCACGCCCGAGCATTGCGACCAGGCGGTGGACCTGATCCTGTCGGCCGAACGCATCTTCATCACCGGCTTCGGCGCCTCGGCCTACCTGGCCGGGCTGATGGCGCACGCGCTGGAGCCCTACGTGCGCACCGTGTCGTCGGTGGCGCTGGCGGGCGGCCCGTCGCAGGCCGGCCGCCAGTTCTTCAAGCTCGACAGCCGCGACCTCGTGATCCCGATGGTGTTTCCGCGCTATGCGGCCGACACCGTGTGGCTGACCCAGCGCGCGGTGGAGAAGGGGGCGAAGATCCTGGCCATCACCGACACTCCCGGTTCGCCGCTGGTGCCGCTGGCCGACGTCACCATTTACGCCCAGACCGAGCGCGCGCTGTCGCCGACCTCGGACGCGGCCGCGCTGATCCTGATCCAGGCGCTGTGCGACGCCGTTGCGCACCGCGCCCGCCGCTCGGTGCAGGCCGCCTCGCAAATGGCCGAGTTCGTGCTGCCCTGGCTCTACCTGCCGCAGCAGCAACAGCGCCCGGCAACGAATCCGGCGGGCAAGCCCGCCAAGAACAAAGGAAAGATCAAAGCATGACGACTCCGGTAATCGCCATCCATGGCGGCGCGGGCACCATCTCGCGCAGTTCGCTGACAGCCGAGGAAGAGGCGCGCTACCACCAGGCGCTGTCGGCCATCGTGTCCGCCGGACAGGCCGTGCTCAACGCCGGCGGCTCGGCGCTGGACGCCGTCACCGAGGCCGTGCGCCTGCTGGAGGACTGCCCGCTGTTCAATGCCGGCCACGGCGCGGTCTACACCAGCGAGGGCAAGCATGAGCTGGACGCCTGCGTGATGAACGGCGCCGACCTGGAGGCCGGATCGGTGGCCTGCGTCACCAACGTGCGCAACCCGGTGCTGGCCGCGCGCGCGGTGATGGAAAAGAGCGAGCATGTGCTGCTGGTCGGCCCGGCCGCCGAGGCCTTCGCCGCCGGCAACGGCGTGCAGACCGTCGGCCCCGACTACTTCCATACCGACGCCCGCCACCAGCAATGGCAGCGCGTGCGCGGGCAATCGAAGGCGATGCTGGACCATGACGCCGCTTCCTTCGCCTTCGCGCACAAGGATGCGCCGGCGGAAAAGGCCCCCATCGACCCCGACAACAAGTTCGGCACCGTCGGCGCCGTGGCGCTGGACAAGTTCGGCAACCTGGCCGCCGCCACCTCGACCGGCGGCATCACCAACAAGCAGCCCGGCCGCGTCGGCGATTCGCCGCTGGTGGGCGCCGGCTGCTATGCGGCCAACGCCACGGCCGCGGTGTCGGCCACCGGCACCGGCGAATCCTTCATGCGCGCCGTGGCCTGCTACGACGTGGCCGCGCGCATGGCCTATGCCGGCCGGTCGCTGGAACAGGCGGCGCACGAGGTGGTCTTCCAGTTGCTGCCGACGGTTAATGGCCGCGGTGGATTGATCGCAGTGGATGCCCGGGGCAACCTGGCGCTGCCCTTCAACACCGAAGGCATGTATCGTGCATATGGCCGCGGCGAGCTCGCGCCCGTGACCGAGATCTACGCGGACCCGGCCTGAGCGGCGCCGTCAGGAGAAACAGAGATGCAACAGCCACAACATTCCGCTCATCACCCGCGCGTGCTCGACGTCAGCGACCTGAGCGTGCGCTTCACCGGCGCCGAGCGCACGGTGGATGCGGTGCGCGGACTTTCCTTCCACGTCGGCCAGGGCGAGACCCTGGCCATCGTCGGCGAGTCCGGTTCGGGCAAGTCGGTGTCGTCGCTGGCCATCATGCGGCTGATCGAACACGGCGGCGGCAAGATCGTCGGCGGCGCCATGCGCTTCCAGCGCCGCAACGGCCAGGCGATCGACCTGGCGCAGGCCGACAACGCCACCATGCGCGGCATCCGCGGCAAGGAGATCGCGATGATCTTCCAGGAGCCGATGACTTCGCTGAACCCGGTCTTCACCGTCGGCGAGCAGATCGCCGAGTCGATCCGCCTGCACCAGGGCAAGAGCCGCGCCGCCGCGCAGGCCGAGGCGCTGCGCATGCTGGAGATGGTGCGCATCCCGGAAGCCAGACGCGTGCTGGGGCGCCATCCGCACCAGCTCTCCGGCGGCATGCGCCAGCGCGTGATGATCGCCATGGCCTTGTCGTGCAAGCCGTCGCTGCTGATCGCCGACGAACCGACTACGGCGCTGGACGTGACCATCCAGGCGCAGATCCTGCAGCTGGTCCGTTCGCTGCAGGAAGAGATGCAGATGGGCGTGATCTTCATCACCCATGACATGGGCGTGGTGGCCGAGGTGGCCGACCGCGTGGTGGTGATGCGCCGCGGCGAGAAGGTCGAGGAGAACGAGGTCAAGAGCATCTTCGCCGCGCCGGCCCATCCCTATACCCAGGCCCTGCTGGCAGCCGTGCCCCGGCTGGGCTCGATGCGCGGCACGGACCGCCCGCGCCGCTTCGGCATCGCCGCCGAGGCCGAGGCCCAGCCGCAGGCGATCGCCGCCGAGCTGCAAGGCCAGCAACAGATCGCGGAGCAGCGCCAGCCTATCCTCAAGGTGCGCGAGCTGACTACCCGCTTCGACGTCAAGAGCGGCATCTTCGGCCGCGTCAAGCAGCGCGTGCACGCGGTGGAGAAGGTCAGCTTCGACCTGTATTCGGGCGAGACGCTGGCCATCGTCGGCGAGTCCGGCTGCGGCAAGTCGACCACCGGCCGCTCGCTCCTGCGCCTGGTCGACATCGCCGGCGGCCGCGTCGAGTTCGGCGGGCGCGACCTGGCGCAACTGCCGCGCTCGGAGCTGCGCCAGCTGCGGCGCGACATCCAGTTCATTTTCCAGGACCCGTTCGCCTCGCTGGACCCGCGCATGACGGTCGGCTACTCCATCATGGAGCCGATGCTGGTGCACGGGGTCAAGGAAGGGGCGCAGGAGCGCGTGGACGCCTTGCTGACCCGCGTGGGCCTTACGCCCGAGCATGGCCAGCGCTACCCGCACGAATTCTCCGGCGGCCAGCGCCAGCGCATCTGCATCGCGCGCGCCCTGGCGCTGAACCCCAAGATCGTGATCGCCGACGAGTCGGTCTCGGCGCTGGATGTGTCGATCCAGGCGCAGATCGTCAACCTGATGCTGGACCTGCAGGCCGAGCTGGGCATTTCCTTCATCTTCATCTCGCACGACATGGCGGTGGTGGAGCGCATCAGCCACCGCGTGGCGGTGATGTACCTGGGCCAGATCGTGGAGATCGGGCCGCGCCGCGCCATCTTCGAGAATCCGCAGCATCCCTATACCCGCAAGCTGATGGCGGCGGTGCCGGTGGCCGATCCCACCTTGCGCCAGCCCGGCAAGAAGCTGATGACCGACGAGATTCCCAGCCCGATCCGGCTGGTGGGCGACGAGCCCAAGGTAGAGCCGTTGCATGAAGTCGCCCCCGGGCACTTCGTGGCCACCCATCGCATCTCCGGCGCTTTCTGAGCGGCGGAGAGGTTTTTTTGTTGTCAATGAAGTCCACCAAGCATCTCAACAAGCAGCATCAACCACGCTTCACTGATCAGGAGAGACAGATGTCCGCAATCGCAAAGAGCAAAGCCATGACCGCCGCCAAATGGCTGGCCATGGGCACCCTGGGCGCCGCCCTGCAATTCGGCGCCGCGAACGCCTTCGCCGCCAAGACGGCGACCGTGGCGGTGGCCTCCACCTTCACCACGATGGATCCGTACGACGCCAACGACACCCTGTCGCTGTCGGTGATGAAGTCGTTCTACCAGGGCCTGTACGGCTTCGACAAGGACATGAAGCTGATCCCGGTGCTGGCCGAAGGCTACCTGGTCAGCAAGGACGGCCTGGAGTACACCATCCGCCTCAAGCAGGGCGTGAAGTTCCACGATGGCACCGTGTTCAAGGCCGATGCCGTGAAGGCCGTGTTCGACCGCGTCACCAACCCGGACAACAAGTTGAAGCGCTACAACCTCTTCAACCGCATCGCCAAGACCGAAGCGCTCAACGACTACACCGTCAAGGTCACCCTGAAGGAGCCGTTCTCGGCCTTCATCAACGTGCTGGCCCACCCCTCGGCGGCGATGATTTCGCCGGCTGCGCTGAAGCAGTACGGCAACAAGGACATCGCCTTCCATCCGGTCGGCACCGGCCCGTTCAAGTTCGTCGAGTGGAAGCAGACCGACTACCTGAAGGTCGCCAAGTTCGACGGCTATTGGAAGCAGGGTTACCCGAAGGTCGACGAGATCCTGTGGAAGCCGGTGGTCGACAACAACTCGCGCTCGGCCATGATGCAGACCGGCGAGGCGCAGTTCACCTATCCGCTGCCGTATGAACAGGCCGACCTGCTCAAGGCCAAGAGCAACCTGGACGTGGTGGCCGGCCCCTCCATCATCCAGCGCTACATGTCGATGAACGTGCAGCAGAAGCCGTTCGACAACCTCAAGGTGCGCCAGGCGATCAACTACGCCATTAACAAGGAAGCGCTGGCCAAGGTCGCGTTCAACGGCTATGCCGTGCCGCAGGACGGCGTGCTGCCCCAGGGCGTGGACTACGCCTACAAGAGCGGCGCCTGGCCGTATGACGTGAAGAAGGCCAAGGCGTTGCTGGCCGAAGCCGGCTACCCGAACGGCTTCGAGACCGAGCTGTGGTCGGCCTACACCCACACCACCGCCATGAAGGTGATCCAGTTCCTGCAGCAGCAGCTGGCCCAGGTGGGCATCAAGGTCAAGATCCAGGCCCTGGAAGCCGGCCAGCGCGTGGAGCGCGTGGAAAGCTGGCAGGATCCGGCCACCGCGCCGATCCGCCTGTTCTATGTCGGCTGGTCGTCCTCGACCGGCGAAGCCGACTGGGGCCTGCGTCCGCTGCTGGCCTCGGAGTCCTTCCCGCCGCGCCTGTTCAACACTGCCTACTACAAGAGCGACAAGGTCGACGGCGATATCGCCAAGGCCCTGACCGTGTCCGACCGCAAGGAGAAGGAAGCGCTGTACAAGAGCGCCCAGCAGGAAATCTGGAAGGACGCCCCGTGGGCCTTCCTGGTGACCGAGAAGCTGCTGTACGCGCGCGCCAAGAGCCTCAAGGGCATCTACATCATGCCCGACCAGGCCTATGAGTTCGAGAACATCGAATTCGCCAAGTAATGCAGTGACGTGAGGCGGCGGCGCGCGATATGGCGCGCCGCCGTCGAGCGACGATTTCAATGGCGGGCAGGGCGAGCCCTTCCCGCCGGCAAGCGGCAACATCCAAGGTTTGGATACACCGGCGGAGCTTCATGTTTTCCTATGTCATCAAACGCCTGTTAGGGCTGATTCCAACGCTGCTGCTGGTGGCGGTCCTGGTATTCCTGTTCATCCACCTGCTGCCGGGCGATCCGGCGCGGCTTGCGGCCGGCCCCGAGGCCGACGAGAAGACGGTGGCGCTGGTGCGCGCCGACCTCGGCCTGGACAAGCCGCTGCCCGAGCAGTTCGTGAACTTCTTCATCAACGCCGCCCAGGGCGACTTCGGCCGCTCGATCCGCACCAAGCGCCCGGTGGCCGAGGAGATCGGCGCGCGCTTCTGGCCCACGTTGTGGCTGACCCTGGTGGCGATGGTGTGGGCCGTATTGTTCGGCCTGGTCATTGGCATCTCCTCGGCGGTCTGGCGCAACCAATGGCCGGACCGGCTGGGCATGACGCTGGCGGTCTCGGGCATCTCGCTGCCGCCGTTCGCGCTGGGCATCCTGCTGATGCAGGTGTTCTCGGTGCAACTGGGCTGGCTGCCCACGGTGGGCGACGACACCTGGCGTCACTACATCCTGCCTTCGCTCACGTTGGGCGCGGCGGTGGCGGCGGTGATGGCGCGCTTCACCCGCGCTTCCTTCATCGAGATCCTGCAGGAGGACTACGTGCGCACCGCGCGCGCCAAGGGCCTGACCGAGACCGTGGTGGTCATCAAGCACTGCCTGCGCAACGCGCTCATTCCGGTGGTCACCATGATGGGTTTGCAGTTCGGCTTCCTGCTGGGCGGTTCGATCCTGGTCGAGGTGGTGTTCAACTGGCCCGGCATGGGGCGCCTGCTGGTGGACGCGGTCGAGATGCGCGACTACCCCGTGATCCAGGCCGAGATCCTGCTGTTCTCGCTGGAATTCATTTTCATCAACCTGGTGGTGGACGTGCTGTATGCCGTGATCAACCCCAGCATCCGTTTCAAGTGAGGGGCACCGTGTCGCTTTCCAACGCACCCATCTCCCAATCCGACGCCGGCGGCGCGCCGCTGCCGCCGCCCGATCCGTCCGCTGTCGCTGCCGCCGGCGGCCAGCGCATCCGCACCCCGTGGCGCGAGTTCTGGCGGAAGTTCAAGAAGCAGCACCTGGCGATGTATGCCGGCGGCTTCGTCATCTTCCTGGTGCTGCTGGCGATCTTCGCGCCGCTGGTGGTGCCGTTCGACCCGGAGAATTTCTTCGACTACGACGCCCTCAATTCGCCGCCGACCTGGGTGCACTGGTTCGGCGTGGATTCGCTGGGCCGCGACATCTTCAGCCGCATCCTGGCCGGCACCCGCATCTCGCTGGCCTCGGGCTTCCTGTCGGTAGCCATCGGCGCGGTGATCGGCACCGTGTTCGGCTTGCTGGCCGGCTACTATGAAGGCTGGTGGGACCGCATCACCATGCGCGTGTGCGACGTGCTGTTCGCCTTCCCCGGCATTTTGCTGGCCATCGGCATCGTGGCCATCCTCGGCGGCGGCATGTTCAACGTGATCATCTCGGTCTCGGTCTTCAGCATCCCGGCCTTCGCCCGCCTGGTGCGCGGCAATACGCTGCAGTTGAAGAACCTGACCTACATCGAGGCCACGCGCAGCATCGGCGCCTCCGATATGACCATCATGTGGCGCCACATCTTCCCCGGCACGGTGTCGGCCATCGTGGTGTATTTCACGATGCGCATCGGCACCTCGATCATTACCGCCGCCGGCCTGTCCTTCCTCGGCCTGGGCGCGCAGTCGCCTACGCCCGAGTGGGGCCTGATGCTCAACGAGTCGCGCGCCGACATGATGACCTCGCCGCACATCGCGCTGTTCCCCAGCATCGCCATCTTCCTGACCGTGCTGGCCTTCAACCTGCTGGGCGACGGCCTGCGCGACGCGCTCGATCCCAAGATCGACCAGCGCTGATGGACCTGCCGCATATCGGCCGGCTGGCCGCCGGCCCGCGCAACAGCATTGCCGACGTGGCCGGCGTGACGGTGGGGCATTGCACGCTGGACGATGGGCCGGTGCAGACCGGGGTGACGGTGGTGGTGCCGCATGGCGGCAACCTGTTCTCCCACAAGCTGCCGGCCGCCGCGGCCGTGATCAACGGCTTCGGCAAGAGCGCCGGGCTGGTGCAGATCGAGGAACTCGGCACGCTGGAGACGCCCATCGCGCTGACCAACACCTTTTCGGTCGGCACGCTCGTCACCGCGCAGATCCGCCAGGCGTTGCAGGCGACGCCCGGGATCGGCCGCAACCTCCCGACCGTCAACCCGGTGGTGATGGAATGCAATGACGGCTACCTCAACGACCTGCATGCCTTCGCCGTGCGGGAAGAGCATTTCCGGCAAGCGCTGGCCGCCGCCTCGGCCGAGGTCGGGCAGGGCGCGCTCGGGGCCGGGCGCGGCATGTCCAGTTTCGGCCTGAAGGGCGGCATCGGCAGCGCCTCGCGCAAAGCCGCGGTGGGCGCCGCCGGCGATGAATACATGGTCGGCGCGCTGGTGCTGTCGAATTTCGGCAAGCTGCCCGATCTGATCCTGGACGGCCGCCCGCTGGGCCGAGAACTGGCCGCCGGCGAAGGGCCCGATGCGGTGCCCGAGAAGGGCTCCATCATCATGTTGCTGGCCACCGACGCGCCGCTCGACGCGCGCCAGTTGAAGCGCCTGGCCACGCGCGCCGGCGCAGGGCTGGCGCGCACCGGCTCGGCCTACGGCCACGGCAGCGGCGACATCGCGCTGGCTTTTTCCACTGCCCAACAGATCGAGTCCGACAGCGACTGCGTGCATGCGGCGCTCTTGGCCGACCATCTGCTGGATCCCTTGTTCCATGCCGCCGCCGACAGCGTCGAGCAGGCCATCGTCAATGCGCTGTTCGCCGCGCAGACCGTGCGCGGACGCGACGGCCATGTGCGCACCTGCCTGCGCGAGCGGCTGGCTTCTTTCGAGACACCTCCATGAGCAATTCCACGCGCGCCAATATCCTGGTATCGGTCGACATCGAAGGCGTCGCCGGCGTCTTCCACCCGGAGCAGACCCGCGCCGGCAATGGCGAATACGAGCGCGCGCGGCGCTGGATGACGGAGGAGGCCAACGCCGTCATCCGCGGCGCGCTGGCCGCCGGCGCCGGCGCCATCAAGGTCAACGATTCCCACGGCGGTTTTCGCAACCTGCTGCCCGACCTGCTGCATCCGCAGGCCCGCATGGTGCTGGGCAAGCCGCGCGTGCTGGGCATGATGGGCGGGGTGGAGCACGACATCGACGCGGTCATGCTGGTCGGCTACCATTCGCGCGCCCAAGGCCGCGGCATCCTGGCGCACACCACCAACAGCTTCGCTTTTGCGCGCGTCTGGCTGGCAGGGATGGAGCTGGGCGAGGCGGGCCTGTATGGCGCGCTGGCCGGGGAGTATGGCGTGCCGGTGATCTTCGGCAGCGGCGACGACGCCTTCATCGAAGAGAACCAGCCCTTGTTCCCGCACGCGCTGTTCGCCGAGACCAAGAAGGCCTACGGCGCCAACAGCGGCGACTCGCTCACGCCGCAACATTCCTGCGCCTTGCTGGAAGCGCGCGCGCGGGAGGCGGTCTCGGCGTTCATCGCGCAAGCGCAGGCGACGCCCGCGCTGCGCTTCGACCATCCGCTGCGCTGCCGCCTGCAGGCGCAGACGGTGGCGCTGGCCGACCTGTTCAGCCAGCTGCCCATCCTGGAGCGCATCGACAACGTGACGGTGCAGTTCGACGCGCCCTCGGCCGAGTATGCCGTGCGGGTGTTGAACAGCCTGTCGGCGATGTCGTCCATGCTGCGCTGAGCGGCGCGCGACGGACGCCGCCGGGTTCCTGCTTTCGCAGGAGCGACAGCGAGGTGGTGATTTGCACCTTCGTGCGTTCGAGTTATTTCACGACTTGTCATCCCTGCGAAAGCAGGGATCCAGTGACGTTTTCTGCGCATCGACGGCCGCCGCACGACGCTGGGTTCCTGCTTTCGCAGGAACGACAGGGATGGGGTGGTTTGCACCTTCGTGCGTTCGAGTTATTTCACGACTTGTCGTCCCTGCGAAAGCAGGGACCCAGTGACGTTTTCTACGCATCGACGTGCAGTTGCACGACGCTGGGTTCCTGCTTTCGCAGGAACGACAGGACAGAGGCGGCTTGCACCTCCGTGCGTTCGGGTTACTTCACGGCGCTGTCTTATTGTTCTGCCTGCCTGGCCTCCACCAGCCTGACCAGCGTATGCATGGTCAGGTTGACCGGCGTGGGAACGCCCAGCGCCTGGCCGCGCCGGACGATGAAACCGTTCAGGTGGTCGATCTCGCTGGGCTTGCGGCGCGCCAGGTCCTGGGCGGTCGACGAGTATTGGGTGGGCATGGTCTCGGCGATGCGGCGCACCGCCGCATCGACGTCGCCCGCCAGCGTCACGCCCTCGGCCGCGGCGACGGCGCGGCATTCGGCGACCAGGTGGGCGATCACGGCGGGCACGCCCGGGTTTTGCACGATCTTGCCGTAGGGGAGCTGGGTCACCGCCGACAGCGCGTTGTAGGCGCAGTTGAGGATCAGCTTCAACCACAGCGCCCCGCGCACGTTGTCGGAAATCTCGGTGGGCACGCCTGCGGCGATCAATGCATCGGCGGCTTCGCGGCTGCGCGTCGCCGGTTCGATCACCAGTTCGCCGCGGCCGTGATGCCTGACGTGGCCGGGGCCGGCCATCTCGGTGGCCACGTAGACCACGGCGGCGGCCACCTCCTGCGCGATCACGCCGCGCAGGCGCTCGGCATTGTCGGTGCCGTTCTGCAGCGTCAGCACCAGGGTGTCGGCGCGCAGGTGCTCGCGCAACTGGGCGCCGGCGGTTTCGGTATCGGTGGATTTGACGCAGAAGAGGACGAGGTCGGCGCCCCCGGCGATGGCGGCGTTGGTATCGGCCCTGACCGGGATGGTGTCGTCGAAGCTTTGCGCCTGCAGTCGCAAGCCGGTCCGGTTGAAAGCCGCCACATGCTGCGGGCGGCCGATCAGCACCACCTCATGTCCGGCGCGCGCCAGCATGCCGCCGTAATAGCAGCCCACCGCGCCCGCGCCCATCACCGCGACTTTCATTGCCGTCCCTCCTTGTCCGTATGAAAGCGGACAGCCTAACACAGCGATGCCGCGCCGGCAGGCCCTCAGAACTGCCGGCGCACGCGCACCGACACATACGGCGGCGGCTTGGTGGTGGACGTGGCGCGGGCGCTGTGCAGGCGGTGCAGGGTGATCTGGTTGACTTCCGCGTGGCTGCCGTCGATGTGCTCGCCCATGCGCCGCATGGCTTGCTCGGCATCGCCGGCGACGATGCAGTCGAGGATGGCGGCGTGCTCCTCGTAGGTCGGGTTGAGGCAGTCGCCGTAGAGGAAATCGAGCCGGCGCACGATGCGGATGCGGTCGGTCAGGCGGTCGAAGGTCTCGGCCATCTCCTGGTTGCCGGCGGCATGCACCAGGGTCTGGTGGAACACTTCGTCGAGCAGCGCCGCCTTGGGACCGTCCTGCTCGCGCTCGGCGGCGCCGACGCACCAGTCGCGCCGCAAGGCCTCGATCACCGACAGGTCCGGCGCATGCCCGGCCTCGCGCGCGCACAGCCGGCGCACCACGTGGGTCTCGATCAGCTTGCGCATCTCGTAGAGGTCGGCGAAGCGCTTGAAGTCGATAGGCACCACTTCCCAGCCGCCGCGCACGTAGCCCTGCATCAGGCCGTCGCCCTGCAGCCGCTGCAAGGCCTGGCGCACGGGCGTGCGCGAGACCTTGAAGAAGGCCGCGATCTCGGTCTCGGTGATCTGGTCCCCGGGCAGGAGGCGCATGTCGAAGATGTCCTGGCGCAGGCGCGCATAGACGTACTCCGGCAGCGAACCGCTGCGGGTCTCGCCCTCGGCGGGCTCGGGCAGCAGTTCGGCGGGCAGGGGAGCGACGATGCTTTTCACGGTGGCGGCGTCCTTACCAGGCAGCCACGCAGCCGTCGGTGCGCGGCTCGGTGCCGCCGCACAGCACGCCGGCGTCGTTGCGCCAGATGATCTGGCCGCGGCCGAAGCCCAGCTGGTTGCCCGACCACGATACCTCATGGCCCAGGCCGGCCAGACCGCGGAACAGGTGCTCGGAGGTGGTGTGCTCGATGGCGACCTTGTTGCCTTTCTCCCATTCCCAGCGCGGCGCGTCCAGCGAAGCCTGCGGGTTCAGGCCGAAGTCCACCGTGTTCATCACCATCTGCACGTGGCCCTGCGGCTGCATGAAGCCGCCCATCACGCCGAAGGGGCCGACCGCCTGGCCGTCCCTGGTCATGAAGCCGGGGATGATGGTGTGGTAGGGGCGCTTGCCCGGGGCCAGCACGTTCGGGTGGCCGGCTTCCAGCGTGAAGTTGTTGCCGCGGTTGTGCAGCGAGATGCCGGTGCCGGGCACCACCAGGCCGGAACCGAAGCCCATGTAGTTGCTCTGGATGAAGGACACCATGTTGCCCTCGGCGTCGGCGGTGCACAGGTAGACCGTGCCGCCGCGCGAAGGATCGCCCGCCACCGGCAGCGTGGCGCGCTCGCCGATCAGCTTGCGGCGCTCGTCGGCGTAGGACTGCGAGAGCAGCTGCTCGACCGTGACCTTCATGTGCGCCGGATCGGCGATATGGGCCAGGCCGTCGGCGTAGGCCAGCTTGATGGCCTCGATCTGGCGATGGTAGGTGGCCAGCGTGTCGCGCTCGGAGAAGTCGTAGGCCTTGAGCAGGTTCAGCGCCATCAGCGCCACCATGCCGTGGCCATTGGGCGGAATCTCCCAGACGTCGTAGCCGCGATAGTTCACGCCGATGGGATCGACCCATTCCGGCTGGTACTCGGCCAGGTCGGAGACATCCATGTAGCCGCCGGCGGCGCGGATGAAGGCGGCGGTCTGCTCCGCCAGGGCGCCGCGGTAGAAGCTCTCGGCGTTGTCGGCGGCGATCGCCGCCAGCGTGGCTGCATGGCCGGGCGAGCGCCACAGGTCGCCGGCCTCGGGGGCGCGGCCGTCGATGGAGAAGGTGTCGAACCAGGATTGGAAGTGAGCCTCCTTGAACTCGCGCCTGAAGTTCTTGTGCGCCACCTGCCAGGCATGCGCCACCACCGGCGACACCGGGAAACCGTCCTGCGCCAGCGCGACGGCGCCGGCCATCGATTGCGTCAGCGGCAGCTTGCCGAAGCGCTTGGCCATGGCGGCCCAGGCGCTCGGCGTGCCGGGCACGGTCACCGGCAGGGCGCCGTATTTCGGCACTTCCTTGTGGCCGGCGGCGGCCAGCTTCTCGGCCGTGATGGACCTGGGCGCCGGGCCGCTGGCGTTCAACCCATGCAGCTTGCCGCCATGCCACACCAGCGCGAAGGCGTCGCCGCCGATGCCGTTGGCTGTCGGCTCCACCACCGTCAGAGCGGCGGCCGCGGCGATCGCCGCGTCGATGGCGTTGCCGCCTTTCTGCAGCACTTCGAGACCGGCTTGCGCGGCCAGCGGCTGCGAGGTGGCGACCATGCCGCGGCGAGCGTAGACGGCGCTGCGGCGGGACATATAGGGATAGTGGTTGCAGCTGAAATCGGGGAAGTTGGGCATGGGGAGTCTCTGGTTGTGTTGGCGATATTCTATCGGTACAGGTGGCAGGCCACGGTCTGGCCGGCGTCGAGCCTGATAGCAGGCGGCGCTTCGGTCTTGCAGACTTCCATGCAGGACGGGCAGCGCGGATGGAAGTGGCAGCCCGCCGGCGGGGCAGCTGGGTTGGGGATGCTTCCCAGCAGCACGATGCGTTCGCGCCGCTCGTTGGGATGCTCGCGCGGGATCGCCGAGAGCAGCGCGCGCGTGTAGGGGTGGAGCGGGTTGGCGTAGATCTGCTCGCGCGTGCCCAGCTCCACCATGCGGCCCAGGTACATGACGCCGATGGTGTCGCTGACATGGCGGATCACCGCCAGGTCGTGCGAGACGAAGAGGTAGGTCAGTCCCAGCTCCTGCTGCAGCTCCTTGAGCAGGTTCAGGATCTGCGCCTGGATCGAGACGTCCAGCGCGGACACGGCTTCGTCGGCCACTACCAGCTTGGGACGCGTGATGATGGCGCGCGCGATGCCCACGCGCTGGCGCTGGCCGCCGGAGAACTCATGCGGATGGCGCGCCGCGTAGGACGGGTTCAGTCCCACCATGTCCAGCGCCTCGGCCACCTTGCGGCGGCGCGTGGCGCGGTCGTGCAGCTTGTGCACGATCAGCGGCTCTTCCAGCACCTCGCCGATGGTCATGCGCGGATTGAGCGAGGCGTATGGGTCCTGGAACACCATCTGCATGTGGCGCCGCATGGCGCGCAGCTGGCCGTCGGGCAGGATGGTGAGTTCGCGGCCCATGAAGCGCACGCTGCCGGCGCTGGGTTCGATCAGGCGCAGCACGCTGCGCCCGGTGGTCGACTTGCCGCAACCGGACTCGCCGACCAGGCCCAGGGTGCGGCCCTCGGCGATGGAAAAGGAGACGTCGTCGACCGCTTTCACCGCGGCGCCGCCGGGCGCGCCGAAATGTTTTTTCAGGCCGGAAACTTCAAGCAGGGGCATGTTCATGGTTGGCCTTTCAATGCGGATACCAGCAGCGCGCGGTGTGGCCGGGGGCGATCTCGTCGAGCGGCGGCATCTCCTGGCGGCAGACCTCCTGCGCGCGCGGGCAGCGCGCGGCGAAGCGGCAGCCGGGGCCGGCCTGGCCGGGCGGCGGCACGCTGCCGGGGATGGCGGTCAGCGGCGCGCCGGGCGTGGAGTCCAGCGCCGGGCGCGCGCGCATCAGCGCATGGGTGTAGGGATGGGCCGGGCGGTCGAAGAGGTCGGTCACGCTGCTTTCCTCGACCACCTGGCCGGCGTACATCACCACCACGCGCTCGCACATTTCGGCCACCACGCCGAGGTCGTGGGTGATCATCAGGATCGAGGTCTGCTGCTCGCGCTTGAGGTCGCGCATCAGGTCCAGGATCTGCGCCTGGATGGTGACGTCCAGCGCGGTGGTCGGCTCGTCGCAAATCAGCACCTGCGGGCGGCACAGCAGCGCCATGGCGATCATCACGCGCTGGCGCATGCCGCCCGAGAGGCTGTGCGGATACTCGTCGACCAGCTGCGCCGCGCGCGCCAGGCCGACGCGCTCCAGCATCGCGATCACGCT
Organism: Herbaspirillum sp. WKF16; assembly: GCF_028993615.1. Classification (NCBI taxonomy): domain Bacteria; kingdom Pseudomonadati; phylum Pseudomonadota; class Betaproteobacteria; order Burkholderiales; family Oxalobacteraceae; genus Herbaspirillum; species Herbaspirillum sp. WKF16. The sequence continues at coordinate 1,860,037 of NZ_CP118632.1, forward strand.
GGCGTCGATCTCGCCGCGCGGCAGGTCGGTGTGGATCTTCAGCATCTCTGCCAGTTGCCGGCCGATGCGGTGCAGCGGGTTCAGCGAGGTCATCGGCTCCTGGAAGATCATGGCGATCTCGCGGCCGCGGATGGCGCGCAGGGCGGCGTCGTCGGACTGCAGCAGGTCGCGTCCGCCGAACCTGATCGCGCCGGAAAGACTGGCCTTGCTGGCCATCGGGAACAGGCGCAGCACCGACAGGGCGGTCACGCTCTTGCCGCAGCCCGATTCGCCCAGCAGGCCCACGGTCTGGTCGCGGCCGACGGTGAAGGAGACGCCGTCCACCGGCGCCACGCGGCGGCCATGGCTCTGGAATTCGACCTTGAGGTTTTGGATCTCTAGCATGGCGGCGTCCTCAGCGGCTCAGTTTTGGATCGAACACTTCGCGGATGCCATCGCCCAGCAGGTTGAAGCCCAGCACCACCAGGAAGATCGCCAGCCCCGGCCACATGGCCAGCATCGGCGCGGTGTTGAGATAACCCTGGGCGATGTGCAGCATCGAGCCCCAGCTCGGGTCTTCCGGACGCGCGCCCAGGCCGAGATAGGACAGCCCGGCCTCGGCGATGATGGCCGTGCCCATGGCGAAGGTAGCCTGGATCACCAACGGCGCCAGCGCGTTGGGCAGCACGTAGCGCCACATGATGCGCAGGTTGCCGGCGCCGATGGAGCGCGCCGCCATCACGTAGTCGAGGTTGCGGATGGTCATGGCCTGGCCGCGCGCCAGGCGCACGAAGGACGAGGTGAAGCCGATCCCCACCGCCACCATGGCGTTGTAGAAGCCGCCGCCCAGCGCGGCCGCCAGCGCCAGCGCCAGGATCAGCGAGGGGAAGGCCTGCAGCGCATCCACCACGCGCATCACCACCGCATCGACGGCGCCGCGATAGTAGCCGCTGACGATGCCGATGGGCACGCCCAGCGAAAAGGCCAGGCCGACCGAGATCAGCGCAGCCTGCAACGAGATGCGCGAGCCGTACAGCATGCGGGTGTAGATGTCGCGCCCGAGGTCGTCGGTGCCCAGCCAGTGGGCCGCGCCGGGGCCGGCGAGGATGTTGGCGTAGTCCTGGTCGAAGATGGGGTCGTAGCGCGCCAGCAGCGGCGCGGCCAGCGCCAGCAGCACCAGCAGCGCGATGATGGCCGCGCCGAGCACGGCCAGGCGGTTGCCGGCGAAGCGGCGCAGCATGCGCCAGCGCGGCGCCGGCGGCAGGGCTGGCTGCGTTGCCGCGCTATGGGAAGGGGAGGTGGTGGTCATGGCGGGAGCTTGTTGGTCAGCGCGCGATGCGCGGGTCGATCACGCTGTAGAGCAGGTCGACGCACAGGTTGACGATCACCACCATCACGGTGGCGGCCAGCACGCCGGCCTGCACGGTGACGTAGTCGCGCTGGAAGATGGCGTCCACGATCATCTTGCCCATGCCGGGAATGCCGAAGATGCTTTCGGTGATGACCAGCCCGCCCAGCATGCCGGACACCATCAGGCCGCTGGCCGTGACCACCGGGATCATGGCGTTGCGCAGCGCGTGGCCCAGCACCACCTGCCAGTCGCGCAGGCCCTTGGAGAAGGCGGTGCGGATGTAGTCCTCGTTGAGCACCTCCAGCAGGCTGCTGCGCACCATGCGCATCAGGATCGCCGCCTCGCGCAGGCCGGTGACCACCATCGGCATGATCATCGCCAGCAGGTTGGCCTGCCAGTCCTCCGACAGCGGCACGAAACCCGAGGCCGGCAGCCAGCCCAGCTTCACCGCGAACAGGATGATGAACATCATGCCCAGCCAGAAATGCGGCACCGACATGCCGAACAGGGCGATGAAGGTGCCCACCGCGTTGGCCATGCCGCGCGGGCGGGCGGCCGAGAGGATGCCCGCCGGCACCGCGATGATCACGGCCACGATGAAGCTGCCCGCGGCCAGCTCGATGGTCACCGGCAGGCGCTGCCACAGGGCTTCGGCCACCGGCGTGTTGTCGATGAAGGAGCGGCCGAGGTCGCCGTGCAGCACGGCCCACATCCAGTGCCCGTACTGCACCAGCAGCGGATCGTCGAGGCCTAGCTTCAGGCGCAGCGCGGCGGCGGCTTCAGGCGTGGCTTCCATGCCGAGGATGGCGGCCACCGGGTCGCCCGGCAGCACCGCCAGCAGCGAGAACACCACGATGCTGACCAGGATCAGCGTGGGGATGGAAAGCAGGAGGCGTTTGAACAGGTTGTGCATGTCTGGCAAAAGGCTGGACGCAAGGGTGGGGGAGCGGCGACGCCGCCCCCTAGCCGCGAGCTTACTTGGAGACCGTGGCGGTGCGGATCACGCCGTCGGGCACGTACTGGAAGCCCGCGACCGACTTCGAGATGCCGAACAGCACGTTGTCGTGCACCAGGTAGATGTAAGGCACTTCCTTGACCAGCAGCGCCATGGCCTGGTCGTAGATGGCCTTGCGCTTGGCCAGGTCGCCTTCCACGCGGGCCTTCTGCAGCAGCTCGTCGACCTCCTTGGCGCCGTAGTGCGAGTAGTTCAGCGAACCGTTGGTGGTGACGAAGTCATAGATGTTCTGGTCCGGGTCGGGGCGTCCGCTCCAGCCCACGAACAGGCCCTCGAAGTTGCCGGTCTTGCCGTTCTCGATCTGCGTCGCCAGCTCGGTCTTCTCCAGCGTCACGTTGATGCCGGCGGGGCGCAGCATGCCCTGGATCATCTGGCCGGCCTGCAGCTCGTCGGCGGTGGTGGGCAGCGTCAGCTTGAAGGAGAAGCCGCCTTCCTTGCCGGCCGCCTTCAGCAATTCCTTGGCGCGCGCCAGGTCGACCTTGGGCGGCGCGTCGCTGGGGCCGTTGGCGAACTGGGCCTTGGAGAAGGCCGAGTGGCCGGGCGCCACCGCGCCGTTGTAGACCACCTTGGCGATGGCGTTGCGGTCGATCAGGATGTCCACCGCTTCACGCACTTCCTTCTTGTCGAAGGGCGGCTTGCCGGTGTTCATGTAGAAGCCGCGGAAGCCCAGCGAGGGCTTGTTGAGCACGGTGTACTTGGCGCCGGCGGCGATGTTGGTGATTTCCTTGTAGGGGAAGCGGTTGGTGATGTCGACCTGGCCGCTGCGCAGGTTGTTGAAGGCCACGTTGACGTCCGGCATGATCTTGTAGACCACGCCGTCCACCTTGGGCAGGCCGGCCTGCCAGTAGTTGGGGTTCTTCTCCAGCGTGATGGTGGCGCCCTTGAGGCGCCCCTTGTAGACGAAGGGGCCGGTGCCGACCGGATTGTTGACGTAGTCGTCGCCGTATTTCTTTACCGCCGCCGGCGAGGACATCATGCCGGCGCGGTCGGTCAGGATCGAGAGGAAGGGCGCGAAGGGCGTGGACAGCTCCAGCTTGATGGTGTGCTCGTCGACCACCGTGATCTTGCTGACGTACTTCAGTTCATTACGGCGCAGGGAGGTCTTCTCCTGGCCGCGCAGCAGGTTGAACTCCACTGCCTTGGCGTCGAAGGGCGTGCCGTCCTGGAACTTGACGCCCTTACGCAGGTAGAGCGTGTAGGTCTTCTGGTCGTCCGACACGGTCCAGCGCTCGGCCAGCATGGGCACGATCTTGCCTTCGCCATCCAGGTCCACCAGCTTGTCGAAGATGCTCTGGTAGACGATGCGTTCGTTGAGCATCGAGGACTGGGTCGGATCCAGCTTGCCGGGGTCGGCATCCAGCGAGATGTTGAGCGTGGCGGCCATGGCGGACCAGCCGAAGCCGGCCAGCAGCGCACAGGAAAGGGTGGACAGCAGCAGGCGGGGAACGCGCTTGTTCATTCTTTTTCCTTTGAGAGTTCAAGACGGACACATCGAAGCCGGCTCGGCGACAGCAGGCCATGCGGCCCGGCATGGGGGCAGGTTAGCCTGTGAACACCATGACGGCAAGACAAAATACGTCAATGTATACATTGGCGGAGACATGCATTTTCCGTGCCAACGGGCGCTCCGCGCATGTTCTTCCAGCCGGCGGGAAAAACCGCGCGCGGCAGCGTGCCGGGGCGCGCAGCCTGTCCGGATATGGTGCGGAAAATGTCGCGCGCGTTGCGTTCCGGCGCATAGTCAGCAGGGCGGCCGCCAGGGGGATGAGGAGGCGCGGCAATAAAAAAGGGCAGCCGCGGGGCTGCCCTTTGCAGGTAAGGCGGAGAGCTCGTCAGAACGCGTAGCGGCCCTGCACGTAAATCGTGCGCGGCGCGCCGACCAGGCGGCCGATGGTCGTGGTGTCGTTGGTGCGGGTGTAGTAGCGTCGGTCGGTCAGGTTGTTGACGCCGGCGAACACGTCGAAGCCCTTGGCGCCCGGAACCTTCCAGTCCACCTGCGCATTCCAGAGGCGGAAGCCGGGGATTTCGCCGGTGCCGCCGTCCGCGCTCTCGGCCACGGTATTGGACGGGTCGGAGAATTGGCGGCCCTGATGCGTGGTCGACAGGTTGAAGCCCCACGGACCGGACTGGAAGCGGGTGCCGAGCGTATCGGTCACGCGCGAGTAGAAAGGCAGGTCCTTTCCGGCGGTGGCGCCGGACTTCTGCAAGGCCCGGGTGTAGGTGTAGTTGGCGTAGACGCTCCAGCCGCCCAGCAGGCTGGCCTTGTCGAACGCATAGTCCAGGGCCAGTTCGATGCCGTCATGCTGCGTCTTGCCGACGTTCTGGAACACCGCGGGATTGGTGTTGCCCACTTGCTGGATCTGGTTGTCGAAGTCGATGCGGAACAGCGTCGCCTCGGCGGAGAGCTGCTGCCCCTTCCAGCGCGCGCCGGCTTCCATCGTCTTGGCCAGTTCGGGCGAGAGCTGGTTGCCCGAGGGCGAGGTCAGCTGGGTATTCTGCACCACGCCGAAGGAGGTGTTGTAGTTGGAGAACAGCGTCAGTTCCGGGGTCAGCAGATAGGCGACATTGATCGATGGCAGCGGCTTGTTATTGACCACTTCATTGACGGTGGCTCCGCTGACGCGGGTGGTCTTGATGTGTTCAACGCGCAGGCCCGGGGTGATGCGCCATTGGCCGATCGAGATCTTGTCGTCGATGTAGACGGCATGCGCATCGGTGCTGCTGTTGATGATGGTCGGAACCGTCGTCGCGCCGGTGGTCATCGACATCGTGTAATTGTTGTCGTTGCCGCGCTCGCGAATGTAACGGTAGCCGACGGTCACGTCGTTGGTGCTGCCGCCCAGTGTGAAGCGCTGGGTGTAGCGCGGCTCGATGCCCAGGGTTTCATAGTAGCGCGGCTGGTAGGTCAGGACCGTCTGGGCGATATTGCTCAGGGCGCTCTGGCGCACGCTTTGATTGAAGTAGGTGCGGATCTCGAATTCCTGGTCATCCGAGATCGTGTTCAGGTAGCCCAGGTCGAAGCCCTTGCGGTCGCCGCTCCAGAAGTCGCGGCGTCGCGTGTTCTGGAAAGGATTGGCGTTGTATTGCGCCACCGACAGGCCGCCCGGCGTATGCGACAGGACGTCGTAATAGTTGATCTTGCCGTAAATCTCCGAGGTGGGGCTGAGTTCGTAACGCAGTTTCAGGGCGAAGTCGTTGAAGCGCTCGTTGCTGTTGTCGCGCCAGCCGGAACCTTCCTGGCCGGAATAGAGCACGGCGACGCCCAGGCCGTTGTCCGCGGTGCCGCCGACGAAGGCGCTGTATTGGTTGTTGGAGCCGCCCTGGCCATAACTGTTGTAGCGCATCGTGGCATCGCCCGAGACGCCAGGACCGGTCGGGATCGAGCGGCTCTTGAAGTTGATGATGCCGCCGACGTTTTGCGGGCCGTAGCGCACCGCGCCGCCGCCGCGCACGACGTCAACCGATTCGATGTTGTTCAGGTTGACGGGGGCGAAGGAAAGCTGCGGCTGGCCATAAGGGGCCGAGGCCAGCGGAATGCCGTCCAGCAGGATGGTGGAGCGCGGGGAGTAGCGGCCGGTGAGGCCGCGCACACCGATGTTCAGGGCGATCGAGCTGCCGGCCGAGCCCGAGTTGTCGGTGGCCTGCACGCCAGGAATACGGCGCAGCAGGTCGCCCACGCTCACGGCACCGGTGCTTTCGATTTCATCCTTCTTCACCACCGTGCGAGCGCCAGGATAGGTCTTGACGCTGTTGGCCAGGCCGGTGCCCAGCCAGTCGCCGCTGACCTGGATGGTTTCCAGGCCATCGGCCGGGGTGGCTGAGGCGGCAGGGGCGGCCTGCTGGGCCGAAGCGATGCCGTGGAAGGAGAGCAGGGCCAGCGAGATGGCGGCGGCGCAGCGGGTGCGGCGCGCGTTGAGTGCGCGTTGTTGGATGGTCTTCATAAGAGTCGGTCTTGAGCGAGGGCGCGCGGATGATCTCCGCGCTGTTATTTGTTAAAAGCGAGCCTTATCTTGTTAAGGTCTTGTTAAGGAAGGCTAGAATGATAACGATTCTTGTTTTCTTTCACAAAGAAAATTCGCTACGGATATCACTTATCGGCTAGCGAGAACGCGCCGCAAGCCTTGCTGGCGCTGCTCTCAATGCACATTGGAATGTGAGCTGATGTTTTTGGACAACGCTTCTGAAACAAAACGGACAATTTATTTACTTAGATAGCTTGCTATTTAATTTTGAGATGGATAAACTGCGCTGCATGAACTCGAAAACAGACAAGCGCAAGTCGGCCCCGCTGCTGGATGCCCAGCTGTGCTTCGCGCTGTATTCGACGTCGCTGTCCATGAGCAAGCTGTACCGCAAGCTGCTGCGCGATCTCGGCATCACCTATTCGCAATACCTGGTGCTGATGGTGTTGTGGGAGCAGGACCAGTTGACCGTGTCCGACATCGGCGAGCGCCTGGTGCTGGATTCGGCGACGCTGACGCCGCTGTTGAAGCGCATGGAAGCGCAAGGCCTGGTCACCCGGCAGCGCGCCGCCAGCGATGAGCGCCAGGTGGTGATCTCGCTGACCCCCGAGGGCGACGCGCTGCGCGAGAAGGCGGTGGAGCTGCCGCGCGAGGTGCTGCGGGCGACCGAGTCGACCGCCGCCGAGCTGGCTGCGATGAAGGAAGAATTGATGACGCTGCGGGCGCGGCTGCACAAGAACACCGGCGAGTGAAGGCGGATGCCTCGGCATCCGTTTTTCAAGTCAAATATATAGTGCGCTATTTAATAGTGTTTATATTGATGCCGCAGCAATCGAATGGCCGGCAAAGGTTGCACGGGGACCTTATCCCCAGAGCCAATAGCGGTAAATAAGTAGTTTGCTATTTAATAGATATTTAGTTTTTTGGAATTCAGGCAGCACCCGTTTCACCCTGGAAAACAAAACCGGCGCAAGCCGTATTCGTCGACAAGCGACACCCTCAACCACAAGGAAGACATCATGAAATCGCTCAAACAACTCGCAGCAGTGGCCGCCATCGGCCTGGTATTCGGCAATGCCTACGCGGCCGGCGACGCCGGTGTGGAACCTACCACCCAAGCCTTCCTGCAGGCGCTTGAGGCCGGCGGCGGCAAGCCTCTCGAACAGCTCTCGCCCAAGGATGCGCGCGCCGTGCTGGTCGGCGCCCAGGCCGGCGTGAAGCTGCAGCTGCCCAAGGCCGACGTGTCGGAGAAGACCATCGTGGCCGACGGCCAGGAAATCAAGCTGACCATCGTGCGCCCCGCCGGCGTACAGAAGACGCTGCCGGCCTTCATGTTCTTCCACGGCGGCGGCTGGGTGCTGGGCGACTTCCCGACCCACGAGCGCCTGGTGCGCGACCTGGTGGCCAACTCCGGCGCCGTGGCGGTGTTCGTGAACTACACGCCGTCGCCTGAAGCCGGTTACGGCGTGGCGATCAACCAGGCGTACGCGGCCACCAAGTGGGTCGCCGAGCACGGTCGTGAGATCAAGGTCGACGGCAAGCGCCTGGCGGTGGCCGGCAACAGCGTGGGCGGCAACATGGCGGCGGTCGTGGCGCTGATGGCCAAGGACAAGGGCGGCCCGGCGCTGCGTTCCGAAGTGCTGCTGTGGCCGGTGACGGACGCCAACTTCGAGACCGGTTCCTACAAGCAGTTCGCGGATGGCTATTTCCTGACCAGGAACATGATGAAGTGGTTCTGGGACAGCTACACCACCGACGCCGCCAAGCGCCAGGAAGTCTATGCTTCGCCGCTGCAAGCCAGCCCGGCGCAGTTGAAGGGTCTGCCGCCGACCCTGATCCAGACCGCCGAGAAGGACGTGCTGCGTGACGAAGGCGAAGAGTACGGCCGCAAGCTGCAGGCCGCCGGCGTGGCCGTGACCAGCGTGCGCTACAACGGCATGATCCATGACTTCGGCCTGTTGAACGTGCTGGCCAAGGTGCCGGAAGTGCAGGCCGCGATGCGCCAGGCCGGCGAAGAGCTGAAGTTCCAGCTCAAGTAAGCCGACGCCTCGCGCTACCTGAGCCGGTCGCCAGCCTCGTGCCGGCGGCCGGCTTTTTTTCGTGCTTCACGCGCATAAAAAAGCCCGCAGCGTGCTGCGGGCTTGCCGGCTGAAAAGCGTGAGCGGGATCAGTCGGCCAGCACCTTGGCCAGCCAGCGGCCGATGTCCTCGACTTCCTCGCCGCAGACCGAGTGCTGCATCGGGTATTCATGCCACTCGATGGCGTAGCCCAGCTGCTCCAGCAATTGGCGCGACTGCTCGGCGCGTTCGATCACCACTACCGGATCGAGCCGGCCGTGCGCCATGAAGATGGGCGTAGCGGCGTTGGCTGCATGGCGCTCGTCGGCGGCCTTGGCCGCCAGCGGCAGGTAGCCCGACAGGCACATCAGGCCGGCCAGTTTTTCCGGATGGCGCAGGCCGGCCTGCAGCGTCATCGCGCAGCCCTGCGAGAACCCGGCCAGCACGATGCGGCCGGCGGGGATGCCGCGCGCCTTTTCATTGGCGATCAGCGCTTCGACGGCCTGCTGCGAGGCGCGCAGGCCGGGCTCGTCCTCGCGGCGCACCAGGTCGGGCGTGAAGATGTCGTACCAGGAGCGCATCACGTAGCCGCCGTTGATGGTTACCGGCATGGTGGGCGCGGTGGGGAAGACGAAGCGGATGGCGGGGCAGCCGCTGAGGTCGAGTTCGCGCACGATGGGCACGAAGTCCGAGCCATCGGCGCCCAGGCCGTGCATCCAGATGACGGCGGCGGTCGGGTTGGGAGCGGTTTCGATCTGGATGGTGTCGAGTAGTGCGGCCATGGTGTGGGTGCGGATCCTGTCGTTCGTTGGAGGGCGATTTGTGCGCATCGTCGCGCGGGGGCACAATACGTTTTTGCCGATGTCGCCGCGCTTGCGCGAGACGGCAATCATACGACGAACGCCGGAGAAAATCTCCCCGGCCAGAAACGAGGATGTGGAGGATGCCGATGATGCTGAAAAAACTGGGCGCCGCGCTGGCGCTCGCCTGCGCGGCCGCTGCCGCGCTGCTGCCGGCGCAGGCCAGGGCCGAGGCCGAAGGCGCGGTGTTCCAGCCGCGCGGCGAGAACCTGATGATCACCCCGCCGTCGGGATGGCGCATGGCCTTCATGGACGGCGATGCCGACGGCGACTACGTGGTCGATTTCCTGCCGGCCAACGAGGCGCACGATTCCTGGCGCGAAGGCTACATGGGCATACAGCGCCGCAGCTATCCCGACAGCGCGCTGGTGAGCAATATCACGGCGCGTAATCTCAGCGTGGCGCAGGTGGCCATCACCGAGGTGATGCAGAATGCGCAGCGCAATTGCCCGGGCCGCTTCGTGCCGATGAAGCAGAAGGACAGCCTGACCAACAACATCCCGACCTCGGTCAGCGGCGGCTTCTGCGACCGCGCGGGCCCCCAGGCGCCATATGGCGAGGGCACGGTGCTGGCGGTCTACCAGGGCAAGGAGCGCCTGTTCGTGGTGCAGTTCAGCTGGCGCCCGTCGACCCAGAATGAGCTCAAGGAATACGGTTACCGCATCACGCCGGCCAGGCTGCAGCAGTACCTGGATCTGCTCAACGGCGCGTCGCTGTGCGGCGGCAAGGATGAGGGCGCTTGTCCGAAATGATGTGTGGCCGTTAGTCCCGGGCGTCTTCGATACGCCGCATGCGCGGCTACTCAGTCCGAACGGGTGAAGAAGATGGCGGGGAGTGGTGAGGTGCGGGGTGTGCTGGCCCCCCCCCCAACCGTTCGTCCTGAGTAGCCGAAGGCGTATCGAAGGCGCTCGGGACGGGGAGTGATTAGCTGGCGGCCGGCCTGATGGCCGACTTGGGACGGAAGGCCTTGCATACGGCCTCGTTGGTCTCGACGTAGGGGCCGCCGATCAGGTCGATGCAGTAGGGCACGGCGGCGAAGATGCCGGGCACCTTTTGCCGGCCGTCCTCGTCCTTCAGGCCTTCCAGCGTTTCCCGGATCGATTTCGGCTGGCCAGGCAGGTTCAGCACCAGCGCCGCATGGTCGGCGGTCTCGCGGATCACCGCCACCTGGCGCGAGAGGATCGCGGTCGGTACGAACTGCAGGCTGATCTGGCGCATCTGCTCGCCGAAGCCCGGCATCTCCTTGGTGGCGATGGCCAGCGTGGCTTCCGGGGTGACGTCGCGCCGCGAGGGGCCGGTGCCGCCGGTGGTCAGCACCAGGTCGCAGCCGACCTGGTCGACCAGCTCGATCAGGGTCTGTTCGATCTGCGCGCGTTCATCGGGGATCAGGCGGGTTTCCATCTTCCAGGGGCTGGCCAGCGCGGCGCCGAACCATTCCTGCAGGGCGGGGATGCCGCGGTCTTCATAGACGCCGCCGGCGGCGCGGTCCGAGATCGACACCAGGCCGATCAGCAGATGCCCGCGCTCAGTCTTCATCTTCTTCAGGCAATTCGTCGCCGGCGTCCTGGTCCTTCTTCAGGTTGGACTGGACGTGCAATTGCTTGAGGATCTGGAAGATCTCGCGATAGGCCTTGGGCGGCTTGTTCTCGGCCTGCTCCTTGCGGGCGTTGCGGATCAGCGTGCGCATGTGCTGCAGGTCGATCTCGGGATGCCGGTCGCGCAGCTCGGTGAGCGCGCCGTCGTCGGCCAGCAGCTTTTCGCGGCGGCGCTCCAGCGCGTGCATGACGGCGGTTTCAGCCTTGGACGCGCCGCGCCAGCTGTCGATGGTCTTCTGGATGATGGCCAGTTCATCGGCTTCCAGCGTGCGCATCTTCTTGCCCACGTATTGCATCTGGCGGCGACGGCCTTCGTGATCCTTGATCAGCTGGCATTCGAGGATGGCGTCGCGCACGTCCTCGGGCATGGGCACGCGCTTGACGCGGTCGCGCGGTTCGGCGACGAGCGCCTCGCCGAGCTTTTGCAGGGCATCCATCTCGCGCTTGAGCTGGGACTTGGAAGGGCGGTCGTATTCCTGTTCGAATTCGCTGGATTGGAACCCGACGGCGCCGCGGTTTGCATTGGGCATGGTCAACTTCAAGAAATATTGCTTAACGGCTGCTATGATAACCGCTTTACCCGCATTCCAGAGAAATCAGGCTCATGAGCGATACCCCATTCACCTACGGTCAAGATCAGTTGAAGCAGCTTGCGCAGGACGTCCTGCGCTACGCGAAGGAGAAGGGCGCCTCGGACGCGGCGGTGGACATCAGCGAAGGCAGCGGCCTCTCGGTCGGCGTGCGCAAGGGCCGCGTCGAGACCATCGAGCAGAACAAGGACAAGGGCATCGGCGTCACCGTGTTCCTCGGAGAGGGCCGCCAGGTGCGGCGCGGCAATGCCAGCACTTCCGATTTTTCGCAGCAGGCCCTGAAGGAAACGGTGGAGGCCGCCTACAACATCGCGCGCTTCACTTCCATCGACGACTGCGCCGGCCTGCCCGACGCCGACATGCTGGAGATGGCGCCGCGCGACCTCAAGCTGTTTTCGGCATGGAACATTTCCGCCGAGGAAGCTGTGGCCATTGCCCAACGCTGCGAGTCCGCCGCGCTGGACACCGACCCCCGCATCGCCAACAGCGAAGGCGCCGGCGTCTACGTGCAGCATTCGCATTTCATCGCCGCCAATTCGCGCGGCTTCGTGGGCGGCTATCCGTTCTCGCGTCACACCATTTCGGTGGCGCCGATCGCCGGCAAGGGCGCCGGCATGCAGCGCGACGACTGGTATTCCTCCAAGCGCGATCCCAGGAAGCTGGCCCAGCCGGAAGCCATCGGCCGCTACGCCGCCGAGCGCGCCCTGGCGCGCCTGAACGCGCGCAAGCTGTCCACCCGCAAGTGCCCGGTGCTGTTCGAGGCGCCGCTGGCGGCGGGTTTGCTGGGCGCCTTCGTGCAGGCGGTGTCGGGCGGCGCGCTGTACCGCAAGTCGACCTTCCTGCTCGATTCGCTGGGCCAGCAGGTCTTCCCCGAACACATCCAGATCCTGGAAGACCCGCACGTGGTCGGCGGCGTCGGCTCGGCGCCCTTCGATGAAGAGGGCGTGCGCACCGTCAAGCGCCAAGTGGTGAAGGACGGCGTGGTGCAGGGTTATTTCCTGTCGACCTATTCGGCGCGCAAGCTGGGCATGCAGACCACCGGCAACTCGGGCGGCTCGCACAACCTGACGCTGACCTCGACGCGCACCGCCAAGGGCGACAGCTTCAAGGGCATGCTGAAGAAGATGGGCACCGGCCTCCTGGTGACCGAACTGATGGGCCAGGGCGTGAACTACGTGACCGGCGACTATTCGCGCGGCGCCTCTGGCTATTGGGTCGAGAACGGCGTGATCCAGTATCCGGTGGAAGAGATCACCATCGCCGGCAACATGAAGGACATGCTGCGCCAGATCGTTGCCATCGGCAACGACACCCTGGTGCGCGGCACCAAGGAAACCGGCTCCATCCTGCTGGAAAGCATGACCGTCGCCGGCGACTGACGCGCAGCGGGCGGAACCGGATCGACCGGTTCCGCTCCCTTGAAAGTGACCGCCGGCAACAAGTGCGCTGCGTTGGTAAAATGACGCTTCGGCGCACCGGCGTCTCCTTCAGGATTGTCAGTCAAGCAACATGGCCCTCCATACCGAGGCCGCCCATTCCAGCGGCCAAGTTCTGCCTTTTCGCGAATCCCTGCTGGCCACCCTCGGCATCTGCTTCGTCATCATGCTGGTGGCGCTGGACCAGACCATTGTCGGCACCGCGCTGCCCACCATCGTGGCCGAGCTCAAGGGCTTCGAACTCTACGCCTGGGTCGCCACTTCCTACCTGCTGACCTCGGTCATCACGGTGCCCATCTTCGGCCGCCTGGGCGATTACTTCGGACGCAAGCCGTTCGTGATCGCCTCCATCATCGTCTTCGTCGGCGCCTCGGCGCTGTGCGGCATGGCCGACAGCATGCTGTTCCTGGTCATCGCGCGCGGGCTGCAGGGCATCGGCGGCGGCATGCTGGTGGGCACCTGCTTCGCCTCCATCGCCGACCTGTTCCCGGATCCGCGCGTGCGCCTGCGCTGGCAGATCATCCTGTCGGCCTCGTTCGGCATCGCCACCGCGGTCGGCCCTTCGCTGGGCGGCTTCCTGACCCAGGGCCTGGGCTGGCGCTGGGTGTTCTACTGCAACCTGCCCATCGGGGTGATTTCGCTGTTTTTCACCTGGCGTTTCGTGCCGCACATCCGCCACATCCAGCACAAGGGAAAGATGAAGCTGGACTGGCCTGGCGCGCTGCTGATCTCCTTGTCGCTGGGCAGCCTGCAATTGCTGGTGGAGATGCTGCCCAAGCGCGGCCTGACGGCCGGCATGGCGGGCCTGCTGGCGTTGAGCGCGGCGGCGTTTTATGCGCTGTGGAAGTGGGAGCAGAAGGCTGAGCAGCCGATCCTGCCGTTCGAGATGATGCGCGACCGCGCCTTGTCCAGCCTGTTCCTGCTGTCGATCCTGGCGGGCTTCGCCATGTTCTCGCTGCTGATGTATGCGCCGCTGCTGTTCCAGGGCGGCTTCGGCATGTCGCCGCGCGAGGCCGGCCTGCTGATCACGCCGCTGGTGGCCTGCATCACCGTGGCCAGCATCGTCAATGGTCGCGTCATCACGCGCATTCCCAATCCCAACATGATGATGACGGTGGGCTTCGTGCTGATCGCGGCGTCCTGCCTGGGTGTGGTGCTGTGCGATCGCGGCACCGGCGGCGGCTTCATGCTGGCCGCCATGCTGGCCGGCGGCTTCGGCCTCGGGCTGGTGCTGCCCAACCTGACCGTGTTCGCGCAGCAGGCCGCCAGCCGCGAGCATCTGGGCATCGCCACCGCCTTGCTGCAGTCGCTGCGCATGATCGGCGGCATGCTGGGCACGGCCATCACCGGCACGCTGGTGAGCCAGATGTACGGCGCCGGCGTGCAGAAGGCGCTGGAGGGCGACCACGCGGCGCAATGGCTCAAGGATTTCAGCGATCCGGAAGTGCTGGTCAACCACGACATCCAGTCGGTGCTGCTGGCCCAGCTGATGCAGGCCGGCCACAACGGTTCGCTGCTGCTCGACGCCGCGCGCGACGCGCTGGTGGGCGCCATCCACATGGGCATCGCGATCGCCATCGTGGCCTCGCTGGTCGGGCTGTGGATGGTGCGCCGGGTGCCGCCGATCAAGTTCCAGGACAACGCCAAGGTAGAGCCGGTGATGTCCGAATAAAGGCGCGGCGCCTGAAATGAAAAAGCCGGACCGCGTTGCAGCGGTCCGGCTTTTTTTTGCGCCGCGCGTTTTCAGTCGTCGTCCGGCCCGGCGTTCCTGTCCGCCTTTTTCACCACCGCGTAACGCTCCAGCGTGCGCGCCCGCGCCTGCGCGTGGTCGATGATGGGGCGCGGATAGTTGCCGTCCAGCGTCACGTCGGCCTGGCGCAGCTCGTCGGGCGTGGCGGTCCACGGCGCGTGGATGCGCTTGTCGGAAAGCTTCGCCAGCTGCGGCAGGTAGCGCCGGATGAACTTGCCGTCGGGATCGAATTTCTCCGACTGCGTGACCGGGTTGAAGATGCGGAAGTAGGGCTGGGCGTCGCAGCCCGACGACGAGGCCCATTGCCAGCCGCCGTTGTTGGCCGACAGGTCGAAGTCGTTCAGGTGGATGGCGAAGTAGCGTTCGCCGCGGCGCCAGTCGATGCCCAGGTCCTTGGTCAGGAAGCTGGCCACCACCATGCGCAGGCGGTTGTGCATGTAGCCGGTCTGGTTGATCTGCAGCATGGCCGCGTCCACCAGCGGATAACCGGTGCGGCCCTCGCACCAGGCGGCGAAATCGTCCTGCGCCTGCGCGTCGTCTTCCCAGGCGATGGCGTCGTATTCCGGCTTGAAGGCCTGGCCGGCCACGCGCGGATGGTGATGCAGGATCATGAAGTAGAAATCGCGCCAGGTCAGCTCCGACAGCCAGGTCGCCGCGCCCGCGCCGCCGTGGCCGGAGTGCATGGCCTGCAGGGCCGCGCGCGCCAGCGTGCGGATCGAAAC
The DNA here is from genome assembly GCF_028993615.1 of Herbaspirillum sp. WKF16. NCBI lineage: Bacteria > Pseudomonadati > Pseudomonadota > Betaproteobacteria > Burkholderiales > Oxalobacteraceae > Herbaspirillum > Herbaspirillum sp. WKF16. The sequence goes on from NZ_CP118632.1 coordinate 1,875,354, forward strand.
GGTGCCGAAGCGCAGGTGCACCGACAGGTAGGAGGGCCCCTTCACGGCCGGATAGTCGCGCGCCGTGCCGTAGGCGCCGATGCGGGTGAGGAAGTCATCGAACAGTGCATCGGCGCCGGACATGCCGGTGGGGATCTTCAGCTCGCGCAGGTTGCTGGGCTCGAAGCCCAGTTGCGCAAGCGAGGGCATCTCGCGCGACATGTCGTCCGGCGGCGGCGCCAGCGCCTCGCGGTATTTCTCGACCGGATAGGCCTTGAGGAAGAAATCGCCGTCGGCCTTGGCCAGCCGCGCCATCCAGGCGTTCTTGTAGGGCGTGAAGACCGAGAAGGGCTTGCCTGCCAGCGACAGCACTTCGTCCTTCTCGAAGATTACCTGGTCCTTGCTGCTGAAGAACAGGATATCGTCGCGCTGCAAGGCGTCGGCCACGCCCTGGTCGCGCGCCACGGCGTCGGGTTCGTAATCGGTGTTGGCGAACACGGCCTGCGCGCCCAGGCGCGCGGCCAGCTGCGGGATGGCGCGCGCGGCGCTGTCGTGCAGCACGATCAGGCCGCCGCCGCCGGCGCGCAGCGAGCGGTCGAGCTCGGCCAGGCTCTCCAGGATGAAGTCGACGCGGCGATCCCGGCGCACGCCGTCGCGCCTGAGGGCGTCGAGGATGTCGGTATCGAGGACAAAGGCGCAATAGACCTGCTTGCTGCGCGAGAGGGCGTAATACAGGGCGGCGTGATCGGTGTCGCGCAGGTCGCGGCGGAACCAGACCAGGGATTTCTCGAAATGGGCAGGCGGCATCGGTAGGGGTTATGTTGCTGGATTCTTATTGGCGGGCGAAGCGTTTCAGGCCGCGCATGAAGAGGCCGACCAGCGGCAGCTTTTCGTACAGCTCTTCGGCGGCGTCCCAATAGTCGCGATGATAGATGACGCGGCCGTCCTCGGCCAGATGGAAATGCGTGGCGCCGCGTATGCATTGCTCGGATGAGGCGAAGGGCGGCATGCGGAAGAAGAAATCCCAGGTCAGGAACACCTGTTCGCGCTGCTGCACGGCGGCCGTGATCTTGAAGCGAGGATTTTTCACTTGGTTGAACATGTGCGCGAACAGGTGCTGGATGGCGTCGAGCCCTTGCACCTCGTTGAAGGGATCCTTGAAGCGCGCGTCGGTGGCGTAGATGGCGGCGACCTGGGCAGCGTTGTCGCGCGTGAGCGTTTCAAAGAAGCGAACCAGCGCGCTGACGTGCTCGGCGTGGATCGGTAGGGGCGATGCCTGATCGGAAGCCTGGTTGGGAATGCTCATCGCGTTCTCCTGTTGGGAGAGGTTTCGACCGGCGGTGGCCGCCGGCGTTCATGTCGAGCCGATATTGTCCGTCAGGCAATGATGTTGTCGTCAGGAATCTTCCGTGCATTTTCCTTGAGAAGGCTCAAGTGGCGATACGCAGCGTCCGTTAATGATGAGTCCCTATCCGGGACGCGTCAGAAGAGGCGGCGCGGCGCTATCCGGCTGCGCCTTTGGGGATATAGGGGATTGGAAACATGAAGAACATGAAGATAGGCACCCGGCTGGGGCTGGGTTTCGCGGCGATTCTGGTCCTGATGGGACTCATCACCGCCATCGGCGTGTGGCGCCTGCAAGGGGTGGGCAAGCTCAACGATGTGATGGTCAACGAGGCGCTGGTCAAGGAGCGGCTGGTCAACGAGTTCTACAAGTCCATCGAACTCAACGTCGGGCGCATCGTGGCCGCAGCCAAGAACCCTGATCCGGTGCAGCAGAAGTACTACAAGGACCAGATCGTTTCCACCATCAGCAAGAACAACGAGTACGTCAAGCAGATGACGGCGCTGATCACCGACGACGCCGGCAAGGCGCAGTTGAACGAGATCAACGAGCGCCGCAAGGTTGTGATTGCGGACAACGGCGCGGTCTTCAAGGAAAAGGATGTCGGCAACGAGGACGCCGCCAAGAAGGTGGTGGACGAGCAGTTGCTGCCGCACAGCCAGGTCTACCTGGCCGCCATCGAGAAGCTGGCCGGGATGCAGAGCGAGCAGATCAAGGCGCTCACGGCCGAGGTGGACGGCCTGTTCCGCGCCGCGCGCAACATGATGCTGGTGCTGGGCACGGTGGCGATCCTGGCCGGCGTCGTGCTGGCGCTGGCCATCACGCGCTCCATCACGCGGCCGCTGCGCGAGGCGGTGGTCGTTGCCGGGCGGGTGGCCAATGGTCAGCTCGACAGCCGCATCGAGGTGAAGTCCGGCGACGAGACCGGCCAGCTCATGGGCGCCCTGAGGGACATGAATGACAACCTGGTGCGCATCGTCGGCCAGGTGCGCCAGGGCACCGACACCATCTCCACCGCTTCGGCCGAGATTGCGCACGGCAACCTCGACCTCTCCAACCGCACCGAGCAGCAGGCCAGCTCGCTGGAGGAAACCGCCTCGGCCATGGAAGAGCTGACCTCGACCGTGAAGCAGAACGCCGACAATGCGCGCCAGGCCAACCAGCTGGCGGTGTCGGCATCCGACGTGGCGGTGCAGGGCGGCGCGGTGGTGTCGCAGGTGGTCGACACCATGGGATCGATCAACGAATCCTCGCGCAAGATCGTCGACATCATCGGCGTGATCGACGGCATCGCCTTCCAGACCAACATCCTGGCCTTGAACGCCGCGGTGGAAGCGGCGCGCGCCGGCGAGCAGGGACGCGGCTTTGCCGTGGTGGCCTCCGAAGTGCGCTCGCTGGCGCAGCGCTCGGCCTCAGCCGCCAAGGAGATCAAGCAGCTCATCGACGACTCGGTGGCCAAGGTCGACGCCGGCAGTAAGCTGGTGGAGCAGGCTGGCGCGACCATGGACGAAGTGGTGGCCAGCGTACGCCGCGTGACCGACATCGTCGGCGAGATCAGCTCGGCCAGCCAGGAGCAGAGCGACGGCATCGAGCAGGTCAACCAGGCCATCACCCTGATGGACGAGGCGACCCAGCAGAACGCCGCGCTGGTGGAGCAGGCCGCCGCAGCAGCGCGCGCCATGCAGGACCAGGCGACCACGCTGACGCAGACGGTGAGCGTGTTCAGGTTGCAGGGGTAAGGTCGTATCCCATGGCATGCGTGGGCATGTCATGGGAAAGACGGCGCCCCAAAACGCAAAAGGCCGGTTGATTTTCATCAACCGACCTTTTATGTTTTGGTGCCCACGGAGGGACTCGGTCACGTGCCGCGACCCCGCCGGGCCTTGCAAGGCCCGGCTTTCTCGTCCCACCCGCAAAGCGCGCAGGCGCTTTGCTCGCGTGCCCCAAAACGCAAAAGGCCGGTTGATTTTCATCAACCGACCTTTTATGTTTTGGTGCCCACGGAGGGACTCGGTCACGTGCCGCGACCCCGCCGGGCCTTGCAAGGCCCGGCTTTCTCGTCCCACCCGCAAAGCGCGCAGGCGCTTTGCTCGCGTGCCCCAAAACGCAAAAGGCCGGTTGATTTTCATCAACCGACCTTTTATGTTTTGGTGCCCACGGAGGGACTCGAACCCCCACACCTCGCGGCACATGGACCTGAACCATGCGCGTCTACCAATTCCGCCACGTGGGCCTGCTATCGAGATATCCAACTTGCCGATATCGCGAAAGAACGTGATTATATATGGTCTTGAGGGCATGTCAAGATGCTTTTGGACAGGCCGGCAAAAAATTTTCGCCGCGAGCGCTCGCCGCCGCCCGGCATTGCGGTTAGGTAAATGGCGGCAACTCCGTTACACTAAGGGCTATCCAGCCGGACCGGGGCCATCGCGCCGGTTCCATCAATAACAATTGCGCGAACGATACTTTTGAGCCAATTTCCCTATTCCATTCCCAGCCGGGAAGAGATTCTCGGCATCCTGCGCACTTCGCCCACGGCGCAAAGCGCGCCCAGCCTGGCCGCCGCTCTGGGCGTCAAGCCTGAAGAGATGGATGGCCTGACCCGCCGGCTCAATGCCATGGAACGCGACGGCCAGATCAAGCCCGACCGCGCCGGCAACTACAAGCTGACCCATTCGCCCAACTTCATCGAAGGGCGGGTGTCGAGCCATCGCGACGGTTTCGGCTTCCTGCTGCCCGATGACGGCAGCGACGACCTGTTCCTGCCCGAGAAGGAAATGCAGAAGGTGATGCACGGCGACCGCGTCCAGGCGCGCATCGTCGGCACCGACCGCCGCGGACGTCCGGAAGGCACCATCGTGGAAGTGATGGATCGCGCCAACTCGCACGTCATCGGCCGCCTGCTCAACGAGAACGGCGTCTGGGTGGTGGCGCCGGAAGACAAGCGCATCGGCCACGACGTGCTGCTGGCCGGCCCGCCGGGCAAGGCCAAGGCGGGGCAGGTGGTGAGCGTCGAGCTGACCGAGCATCCCTCGCGCTACACCCAGCCGGTGGGCAAGATCGTCGAGATCCTGGGCGACATCGACGACCCCGGCATGGAAATCGAGATCGCCGTGCGCAAGTACGGCGTGCCGCATGAATTCTCGGACGCCGCCAAGAAGCTGTCGGCCAAGCTGCCCGGCGAAGTGCGCGCGGCCGACCTCAAGGATCGCGTCGACCTGCGCGACGTGCCGCTGGTCACCATCGACGGCGAAGACGCGCGCGACTTCGACGACGCGGTCTACTGCGAACCGGTCAAGATCGGCCGCGCCAAGGGCTACCGCCTGATCGTGGCGATCGCCGACGTCAGCCACTACGTCAAGCCCAACGACGCGCTGGACGCCGATGCGCTGGAACGCAGCACCTCGGTCTACTTCCCGCGCCGGGTGATCCCGATGCTGCCGGAGAAACTCTCCAACGGACTGTGCTCGCTCAACCCGGATGTCGATCGCCTGACGCTGGTGTGCGACGCCGTGATCACCGCCAAGGGCGAGATCAAGGCCTACCAGTTCTACCCGGCCGTGATCCACTCCGCCGCGCGCCTGACCTACACCGAAGTCGCCTCCATCCTGGGCAACACCAAGGGGCCTGAAGCGGCGCGCCGCATCGGCCTGGTGCCGCACCTCACGCACCTCTACGAAGTGTTCCAGGCCTTGCTGACCGCGCGCCAGGCGCGCGGCGCGATCGACTTCGAGACCACCGAGACCTACATCGTCTGCAACGCCGCCGGCAAGATCGAGAAGATCCTGCCGCGCACCCGCAACGACGCGCACCGCCTGATCGAGGAGTGCATGCTGGCGGCCAACGTCTGCGCCGCCGACCTGTTGAAGCGCCACGACCATCCTGCGCTCTATCGCATACACGCCGGGCCGACCAAGGAAAAGCTGACCCAGCTGCGCAACTTCCTGAAGCAGACCGGGCTCACCCTGGGCGGCGGCGACAATCCCAGCGCTTCCGACTACGCCGAGCTGATGCCCAAGATCAAGGCGCGCCCGGATGCGCTGCTGGTGCAGACCATGCTGCTGCGCTCGATGCAGCAGGCGGTCTACAGCCCGGACAACATCGGCCACTTCGGCCTGTCCTACGAGTCCTACGCGCACTTCACCAGCCCGATCCGCCGCTATCCCGACCTGCTTACGCACCGCGCCATCAAGGCGGTGCTGCAGGGCAAGCGCTACGAGCCCAAGGGCATCGACAGCAGCGCGCTGAACACCTCGATCTCGCCGGCTGCGCGCAAGATGCAGCAACAGCAGCGCGCCGCCGACAAGGCCGCCGGCAAGGCGCCGGGCAAGGCGCGCAACGAAGGCAGCCAGGGCATCTGGGAAGCGCTGGGCCTGCACTGTTCGGCCAATGAGCGCCGCGCGGACGAGGCCTCGCGCGACGTCGAGGCATGGCTCAAGTGCTACTTCATCCGCGACAAGCTGGGCGAGGAATTCACCGGAACCATCTCCGGCGTGGCCACCTTCGGCATCTTCGTGCAGCTCGACGCGCTCTACATCGAAGGCCTGGTGCACGTCACCGAGCTGGGCGCGGACTACTTCCAGTACGACGAGGCGCGCCACGAACTGCGCGGCGAGCGCACCGGCATCCGCTACCAGCTGACCGACCGCGTCACCGTGCAGGTCAGCCGCGTCGACCTGGATGCGCGCAAGATCGACCTGTCGCTGGTCAACGAGCCGGGCATCCGCACGCTGATCAAGAACGAAGCCAAGCGCGCCGAAAGCGCCGCGCGCGGCAAGCCGGCCGGCGCCAAGCAACAACCTGCGCCCAAGGGCAAGGCGGCCGCTGCCAAGCCGGCCAAGGCCAAAGGCAATGCCGGCGGCGGCAATAGCGCCGGCGCCGCCCGCGGACGCCCCGGCGAGGCCGACCGCAAACGCGCGCCGGCCAAGGGTTTCAACAAGGGCGGCAAGAAGAAGCGCTGATGGAGTGCCGCGGCAGGTTCACGCAGATTTACGTATTCACAGCAAGTAGAAACACACAGGATTTATGAAGAGCAAAATGATTTTCGGCTTCCATGCCGTGACGTCCCGCATCCGCCACGAGGCAGCCTCGGTGGATGAGATCTATGTGGACGCCGACCGGCGCGACCGCCGCATGCTGGATCTGCTGCATGTGGCCAAGGAAGCCAACGTGCGCATCATCCAGGCCGACGACCAGCGTCTTTCGGCGATGGTCGGCACGCGCCGCCACCAGGGCGTGGTGGCCAAGGCCGCGACGCTGTCGCTGGCGCGCACGCTGGACGAGCTGCTGGACGCGGTGGAAGGTCCGCCGCTGCTGCTGATCCTCGACGGCATCACCGACCCGCACAACCTGGGCGCCTGCCTGCGCGTGGCCGACGGCGCCGGCGCGCACGCCGTGATCGCTCCCAAGGACCGTGCGGTGGGCCTCAACGCCACCGCCATGAAGGTCTCCAGCGGCGCTTCCGACACCGTGCCCTACATCACCGTCACCAACCTGGCGCGCACCATGCGCGACCTGAAGGAGCGCGGCGTGTGGATCATCGGCACCACCGACGACGCCGAGAAGGGCCTGTACGAAGGCGACTTCACCGGCCCCACCGCGCTGGTGATGGGCTCGGAAGGCGAGGGCATGCGCCGCCTGACGCGCGAGACCTGCGACGTCCTGGTCAACATCCCGATGTTCGGCTCGGTCGAGAGCCTGAACGTGTCGGTGGCTTCGGGCGTGTGTCTGTACGAGGCGCGACGCCAGCGCATTGCGAAGTAAGTCCGGTCATCTCGCATGACGACATCGCCGGACATTGCGTCCGGCGATTTTTTTTGCCGCTCCGTTTCATCCGTTCCAGGAAAACCACCATGTTCAGCCGACTCCGAGAAGACATCGCCAGCATCCGCGAGCGCGATCCCGCCGCGCGCAACAGCTGGGAGGTGCTGACCTGTTATCCGGGCTTGCACGCGGTGGTGATGCATCGCTGGGCCAAGGCTTGCTGGAACGCCGACATGAAGTGGCTGGGCCGCTTCATCTCGCACGTCGCGCGCGGCCTGACCGGCATCGAGATCCACCCGGGCGCCACCATCGGCCGCCGCGTTTTCATCGACCACGGCTTCGGCGTGGTGATCGGCGAGACCGCGGTGATCGGCGAAGGCTGCACCATCTACCAGGGCGTGACCCTGGGCGGCACCTCGCTGGCCAAGGGCGCCAAGCGCCACCCGACGCTGGGGCGCGGCGTGATCGTCGGCGCCGGCGCCAAGGTGCTGGGCGGCTTTACCGTGGGCGACGGCGCCAAGGTCGGCTCCAACGCGGTGGTGACCAAGCCGGTGCCGGCCGGTGCGACGGCGGTGGGCAATCCGGCCCGCATCGTCGAGCGCAGCGCTGTCCAGGACGCGCGCGGCCAGGCCGCGGCGCGGATGTTCGCCGCCTATGGCGTGGTGCCCAACGGCGACGACCCGCTGTCGCAGGCGCTGCACGGTCTGATCAACCAGGTCGCGGCGCAGGAGTTGCAGATGGAAGCGATGCTGGCAGCGCTCAACGAGGCGGGGATAGGGTGTCGACGCTTCGAGGAGCTGAGCAAGTTCGACGCGGCGCAATTGAACCGGCTGGTGGATTGAGGGCTTTTTGAAGCTGTTGCGGTTCCCGCAGCGTCGGCGGTGAGGCGGTGGAGTTCAACGACGCTGGGTTCCTGCTTTCGCAGGAACGACAGGTAAGAGGATCTTGAGCAGGGAGAGGGGCTGGTTACCTCCTCAGTGTCGTCCCCGCGAAAGCGGGGATCCAGTGACGTTGGTTGCGCATCGGCGGCCGCTGAACGGCGCTGGGTTCCTGCTTTCGCAGGAACGACTGGGCGGCGGCTTGCGCCTGCGTGCGTTCGAGTAGCTCGACTGCCTGTCGTCCCGGCGCAGGCCGGGACCCAGTGTCGTTCGTTGTGCCTCTTTGAATTCCGTTTAGGTTGAATGGCCGCTTTGCGGCGTATCGAAGTGAGCGTAGATGCAGTTGTTGTTTGAGTAGTCTGGTCTTGCTGCATGCGGATGTACCGGCTTGACGCCGGTCTTTCTCCGGTCGAAACGGAGCGCCGGGGGCGGCCCGGCAGCCGCTCACTTTCTTTGGCCCGTCAAAGAAAGTGAGCAAAGAAAACGGCCCCTAAGTGCCAGCCCCTTTGGGGTACCCGCCCAGCGACTTTCATCGCGCCTCGCTCGCGGCGAGGTGCGCATCATCGATCAAGCGATCTCGGAACCCGCCGCATCGTAGCGATGCAGCGCGCCGTCTTCGGTCAGGCTGATCCATCCCCCGCGCGGCGCATCCACGTCGTATTCCCAGTCCGGCAGGACATAGCGCAGGCGCCGGCCGTCGTCCAGGCGATGCAGGGCGGGGCGGTGCGTGTGGCCGTGGATCAGGGTGTCGGTCGCGGTCTGGGCGAACAGCTGGTCGATGGCGCCGGCGTTGACGTCCATGATCTCGTAGGACTTGTTCTGGTTGGCGTCCTGGCTGTTCTTGCGGATGCCTTCGATGATGGCTTTGCGCTGGGCCAGCGGCATGGCCAGGAACTGTTGCTGGTAGGCCGGTTGGCGCACCTGGGCGCGGAAGGCCATGTAAGCCGTGTCGTCGGTGCACTGGGCGTCGCCGTGGGCCAGCGCGATGCCGCGGCCGGCCAGTGTGAGCACCTGCGGATCGTCCAGCAGCGTCAGGCCGGCGGCGTCGGCGAAGTCCTGGCCGACCAGGAAGTCGCGGTTGCCGGCGATCCAGAAGATGCGCACGCCATGCTCCTGCACGGCCTTGATGGCGTCGGCGATCTGCCGGTTGTAGGGCGTGGCGAGGTCGTCGTCGCCGGCCCAGTATTCGAAGATGTCGCCCAGCAGGTAGAGCTGCTGCGTCTGGCGCGCATGGGTTTGCAGGAACGCGAGAAAGGCCGCGGTGGTGCGGGGCAGCGAGGCCTGCAAGTGGAGGTCGGAAACAAAAAGCGCAACCGTCGGTTGCGCTTTTTGCATGAACTGGAAGTCAGTCATGGTCGCGGTGGCAGCCGGCTCAGACCACTTCCGCCTTCTCGATCACGACGTCTTCGGCCGGCACGTCGGCGAACATGCCGGCGCGGGTGGTCTTGACGCCCTTGATCTTGTCGACCACTTCAGTGCCTTCGACGACCTTGCCGAACACGCAGTAGCCCCAGCCGTCCTGGCCCGGGAAGTCGAGGAAGCTGTTGTTCTTGACGTTGATGAAGAACTGCGCCGATGCCGAGTGCGGGGCGGCGGTGCGGGCCATGGCCAGGGTGTAGGGTTCGTTCTTGAGGCCGTTCTTGGCTTCGTTCTCGATCGGGTCGCGGGTTTCCTTCTGCTTCATGCCCGGTTCGAAACCGCCGCCCTGGACCATGAAGCCGTCGATCACGCGGTGGAAGATGGTGCCGTCGTAGTGGCCGGCGTTCACGTAAGCCAGGAAGTTTTCAACGGTCTTCGGCGCTTTTTCCGCGTCCAGTTCGATCTTGATGTTGCCGTGGTTGGTGGTGAGCAGAACAGCCATGTTGAATCCTTTGCTTGATGAATAGGTAATAAAAAACAGGCGGCTCGCGCGGCGGCGAGCCTGCCTTGATGCGGGGCCGGGCGCGACGCTTACTTGGTCAGCGTTGCCGATTCGATCACGACCGGGGTGGCCGGGACGTCGCCGGCGCCGGTGCGCACCTGCTTGATCTTGTCGACCACGTCAGCGCCTTGGACCACCTTGCCGAACACCGCGTAACCCCAGCCGTCCTGGCCTGGAGCGTCCAGGAAGCGGTTGTTGGCGACGTTGATGAAGAATTGCGCGGTCGCCGAGTGCGGGGCCATGGTGCGCGCCATGGCGACAGTATAAACCTCGTTCTTCAAACCGTTCCTGGCCTCGTTCTGGATCGGGGCGTCGGTCGGCTTTTCACGCATGTTCTGGTCGTAGCCGCCGCCCTGGATCATGAAGCCGTTGATCACGCGGTGGAAGATGGTGCCGTTGTACTGGCCCTTCTTGACGTACTTGAGGAAGTTGTCGACCGAGACCGGCGCCTTTTCGGGATTGAGCTCCAGCACGATGTCGCCCATGCTGGTCTTGATCAGCACGCGCGGCGCGTCGGCGGCGAAGGCCGGGGCGGCGAAGCCGGCGGAGAGGGAGAGTGCGGCGGCTGCCGCGGTGTGCAGCAGCTTACGGCGGGAGATGGTCATGCATTGCCTTCGTAAATGATTTTCCATTGCGAACCTTCCTTGACCCAATACTGGCGTTTGCGGATCGCGTTCTTGCTCTTGCCGACGGCGCTTTCCTGGGTGAAAGTGCTGACGATCATGTCCTCGGGGCCGCCGGGATAGCGGAACAGGCTGACATCGCGCAGTTTGACACTGGTGAAGCGGGCGCCGTTCATGCTCTTCTGCTGGCGCGAGAACCAGGTCGACAGGCTTTCGCCCTGGGCCGAGCGGAATTCATTGGAATAGTAGGACAGCGTCTTGTCGCTGTCGGTGCTCTCCAGCGACTGCTGCCACTGCTCCAGCATGGCGCTGGCGGCGTCGCGCTGCCTGTTCCATTCGCCCTTGTCGACGAACTGCACATGCTGGCTGATCACGACCACCGTCTTGCCGACCTCGGCGGTCGAGTAGAGGTTCTGCAGGTCGGGATTGGCCAGCACCACGCAGCCGTCGGAAGACAGCGGCGGGCGGCTGAAGTTGTCGGAGGGCGTGCCGTGCAGCCAGATGCCGTAGCCGCTGCGGCCGTTGCGCTTGTCCCATTCGTTCGGATAGGACAGCGGCAGCGCGCCGGTGCCGTAGAAATCGGGCAGCTTCGGGCCGGGGATGCGGCTGTTGACGTAGTACACGCCGATGGGGGTGCGCTGGTCGCCTTCCTTGGCCTTGTTGGCGCCGAAGCGGCCTTGCGAGATGTAGTAGTCGTTCTGGTACCTGAGCTCGCCGCCCTGGTTCTCGTAGACGTACATGCGCGAGCGCGAGGTGTCGACCACCAGGATGTTCTTCTGGTCGTCGCCGACCTGCAGGACGGCCTTGGGAATGAGCCTGGGATCCGGCTTTTCCTGCAGCGAGCGGATGCGCACCATGGCTTCGTCGCGCAGCTCCTTGAGCTTGTCCTGCGGGCCGTCGGACATGGCGCCGAAGTTGCGCACAGGGCGCGCGTGCATCATCAGCAGGTCGCCGCGCACCAGGTGCCCGAGGCGGAAGGTGGGGTAGGCCGCCACCAGGGCGTCGGCCTTGACCTGGGCTTCGCGCAGGCGGTTGGCGCCGAGATCCTTGTAGATGTCGATCAGCAGCGCTTCGGGATCCGGCTTGGCCTGCGGGACCGTCGGGCCGGCGCTCTGCGGCGGAATGGAAGAAGAGGAGGCGACGCTGCCCGCCGTGGGCAGGCCCGCCAGGCACAACATCAGCATGCGTCCCAGCATGCGCGCCGGACGCCCTTGCAAAACGCGATCCACCAATTACCCTCCCGAACGTTCCTGTTTGATCAGCCACCGGTTGCCCTGCTTGACGAAGACCAGTGTCTTGCGGCTGTCCACCGTCAGCCGGTTGGAATTATATATCTGGCGGTAGTGCACGGTGGCGATGTTGCCCTTGATGACGACCTGGGCGTTGCTGACCTTCACGCTGATGCGACCCTTGTCCTCGATGCGGGCGCGGCGCTCCTCGGCCCATTCCTTGCGGCTGGCGCCCTTGGGCGTCTCGAAGTCGCTGGCATAGTGGGCCAGGTAGCCGCGCACGTCCTTCTCGCTCCAGTCGCGGGCCCAGGTGGTCAGGGCGGTCAGCACGGCGTTCTTGTCCTGGTCGGAGGCGGCGTCGGCCTTGGCCTTGTCGGCCTTGGCTTTTTCCGCGGCGGCCTTGGCTTGCGCGGCCTTCTCGGCGGCGGCCAGCTTCTCGGCCTGGGCAGCCTTTTCCTTCTCCTTCTCTTTTTCCTTTTCCTTTTCGGCGCGGGCGGCCTTGTCGGCCTTGTCCTTCTCCAGGCGCTCGGCCTTGTCCTTTTCCTTCTGCGCCAGCAATTCCCTTTGCTTCTGTTCGGCGGCGGCTGCTTTGTCCGCGGCCGCCTTGTCAGCCGCAGCCTTTTCCTGGGCCGCCTTGTCCGCAGCGGCCTTGTCGGCGGCAGCCTTATCCGCCGCAGCCTTGTCGGCCGAGGCCTTGGCGATGGTCGCCTTCTCGGCGGCGGCCTTGTCGGCGGCAGCCTGCTGGGAGGCCTTCTCGGCGGCCAGCGCCTTGGTGCGCTCCTGTTGTTCCGCCGCGGCCGCGTCGGCCTTGGCCTTGGCGTCGCGCTGCGCTTGCGCGGCCTGGCCCGGGGCGGCGCTGGCCAGGCGCGGCACGGTGCCGCCGGTGGCGTTGCCGTTGAGCGAGCGCAGCAGGGTCAGCTTGGGTTGCGGCACATTGTTGGCGGGGTCGATCTGCAGCGCCTTGTCATACGCCTGGCTGGCCAGCTTGGCGTACACGTCGCCCAGGTTCTCCAGCGCGGTGGCGTAGGTCGGGTTGGTGCGCATGGCCATGTCCAGCGATGCGCGGGCGCGGTCGTACTGGCCTTCGGAGGCGTACAGCACGGCCAGGTTGTTGTATGGCTCGGGCAGGTCGGGGAAGTCTTCGGTCAGCTTGGAGAACACCGCGATAGCCTCGGCAGAACGATTTTGTTCTGCTAAGATCAGGCCTTTCGTGAAGCGCAGTTGCGCGTCGCGCGGATGCTTGGCGAGTATGGCATCGGTCTTGTTGAGCGCCTCGGCGTACTGGCCGGCCCGCATCAGCTTGTTGATGTCGGACATTTCGCTGGCGCAGGCGGGCGCGGCGGGGACAACGAAGAGCGCCGCCACCAGGCTCGACAGCAATGCAGTCTTGTGGGCAGTTCTATTGATCAAACCGCGCAAACCATGAATGGATGTCTGTTCTTGTGATTCTGGGGGCATGGTTTTATCAATGCTATACTCGACGAAAGCAGGCATTTTATATCAAACAAGCACCACAAAAAGAGGTTTGGCTACCGTGTCGCGTTCATGTTGCAGCTACTGACAGAACAATGATCCCAGGGGAATGGCGCCCATCCGGAAGCACTCTTCCCGGCGCCGGCCCTGAACGCAACGCATGACCGCGGCACTGTCCCAGTGCAGCCGACCCAAGAATTCCCATCCCATGAGCGAGCTCAAGATTTACAACACGCTGGCGCGTGATAAGCAGACCTTTTCCCCGATCGAACCTGGCAAGGTGCGCCTGTACGTGTGCGGCATGACCGTGTACGACTATTGCCATATCGGTCACGCGCGCGTGATGGTGGTGTTCGACATGGTGCAGCGCTGGCTGCGCGCGTCCGGCTACGACGTCACCTATGTGCGCAACATCACCGACATCGACGACAAGATCATCCGGCGCGCCCAGGAGAACGGCGAGTCCATCGGCCAACTGACCGAGCGCTTCATCGGCGCCATGAACGAGGACGCCGACGCCCTGGGTGTGCAGCGTCCCGACCACGAGCCGCGCGCCACGCAGTACGTGCCGCAGATGCTGGAGCTGATCGGCAAGCTGGAGCGGAACGGCCTGGCCTACAAGGCCGTCGACGGCGACGTCAATTACTCCGTGCGCGACTTCCCCGGCTACGGCAAGCTCTCCGGCAAGTCGCTCGACGACCTGCGCGCCGGCGAGCGCGTGGACGTCAATACCGGCAAGCGCGACCCGCTGGACTTCGTGCTGTGGAAGGCCGCCAAGCCGGGCGAGCCGGACGACGCGAAATGGGATTCGCACTGGGGCTGTGGCCGCCCCGGCTGGCATATCGAATGCTCGGCCATGTCCAGCGACCTGCTGGGAGACCACTTCGACATCCATGGCGGCGGCCAGGACCTGCAGTTCCCCCATCATGAAAACGAGATCGCCCAGTCCGAAGGCGCGCACCGGCACACCTTCGTGAATTACTGGATGCATAACGGCTTCGTGCGCATCGACAACGAGAAGATGTCGAAGTCGCTGGGCAACTTCTTCACCATCCGCGATGTGCTGAAGAACTACGATCCGGAGGTGGTGCGCTTCTTCATCCTGCGCGCCCACTACCGCAGTCCGCTCAATTACTCCGACGCTCACCTGGACGACGCGCGCGGCGCCCTGACGCGCCTGTACACCGCGCTGAAGGATACCCCGCCGCAGGCCGGCGGGCTCGACGCCGGCGAGCCGCACGCGCTGCGCCTGGCCGAGGCCCTCAACGACGACTTCAACACGCCGGTGGCGATGTCGGTGCTGTTCGAGCTGGCCAACGAGGTCAACCGCAGCCGTTCGCCGCAGCTGGCGCGCCAGCTCAAGGCGCTGGCCGGCGTGCTGGGCCTGCTGGAGCGCGAGCCGGCCGAGTTCCTCAAGGGCCGCGCCGGCGCCGCAGGCGGGCTCGACGAAAACCAGATAGAAGAACTGATCGCCGCCCGCAAGGCGGCCAAGCAGGGCAAGAACTTTGCCGAGTCGGATCGCATTCGCGCAGAACTCACCGCGGCCGGCATCGTTCTGGAAGACAAACCGGGCGGGCTGACCGAATGGCGGAGAGCTTGAGTTGAATACCCTCAAAAAAACAAGTCCGTCCGATCCCACGCTGATCGTGCCGGCCTACTGGGAAGAAGCCAAGGCCGAGCTGATGAAGCGCGACCGCATCATGCGCAAGATCATCCCGCAGATCGGCGACCTGCAACTGAGCGTGCGCGGCGACGCCTTCACCACGCTGGCGCGCTCGGTGATCGGCCAGCAAATCTCGACCAAGGCGGCCAATGCCGTGTGGCAACGTTTCCTGGAAAGCTGCCCCAAGTGCACGCCGGCCCAGGTGATCCGCACCGGCCCGGAAGGGCTGGCCGCCTGCGGCTTGTCCAAGCGCAAGGCCGAATACATCCTCGACCTGGCCAACCATTTCAAGGCCAAGACCGTGCATCCGGACAAATGGGCCGTGATGGAGGACGAGGAAGTCATCGCCGAAATGATCCAGATCCGCGGCATCGGCCGCTGGACAGCCGAGATGTTTTTGATATTTAATCTGCTGCGCCCGAATGTGCTGCCGCTGGACGACCCCGGATTGCTCAAGGGCATCAGCGTGAGTTACTTCTCGGGCGAGCCCGTCTCGCGCAGCGATGCGCGCGAAGTCGCCGCGAACTGGGAACCGTGGCGCACAGTTGCCACGTGGTATCTCTGGCGCAGCCTCGATCCGCTGCCGTCGGACGATTGATACCGGGGAACGAGGGCGGAGAATGGGGGCCGGACAGGTCACTGGTGTATACTCCGCTCCTCGCAAGATTGAAGGCAAACCGACAGCGCAGCAATGATGCAGTCCCCATCCCGCATCGAGCCGGGCATTGCGCGCGCGGACTTGTTGAAAAAGGAACACGATGAGTAAATCGACAACGACTTTTCTGGGCTTCGAGCAGGCCATCGCCGAGCTGGACGCCAAGATCGAAGAGTTGCGTTTTGTGCAGGACGACTCGGCAGTCGACATCTCCGAAGAGATCGAACGCCTGGTCAAGAAGAGCCAGCAGCTGACCAAGGATATCTACGCCAAGCTCACTCCTTGGCAGGTTTCGCAGATCGCCCGCCACCCGCAACGTCCGTACACCATGGACTATGTGCGCGAGTGCTTCACCGACTTCCACGAATTGCACGGCGACCGCACCTTCGCGGACGACCAGTCCATCGTCGGCGGCCTGGCCCGTTTCAACGGACAGGCGTGCATGGTGATCGGCCACCAGAAGGGGCGCGACACCAAGGAGCGCGCCATGCGCAACTTCGGCATGCCCAAGCCCGAAGGCTATCGCAAGGCGATGCGCCTGATGAAGGTCGCCGAAAAATTCAATTTGCCGATCTTTACCTTCGTCGACACCCCGGGCGCATTCCCCGGCATCGATGCCGAAGAGCGCGGCCAGTCCGAAGCGATCGGCCACAACCTCTATGTGATGGCCGAACTGAAGGTGCCGCTGATCGCCACCATCATCGGCGAAGGCGGTTCCGGCGGCGCGCTGGCCATCGCCGTGGGCGACTCGGTGCTGATGCTGCAATACGCGACCTACTCGGTGATCTCGCCGGAAGGCTGCGCCTCCATCCTCTGGAAGACCGCCGACCGCGCGGCCGACGCCGCCGAAGCGCTGGGCCTGACCGCACATCGCCTCAAGGCGATCGGCCTGATCGACAAGATCGTCAACGAACCGCTGGGCGGCGCCCACCGCGATCCCAAGCAGATGGCCGGATTGTTGAAGCGCGCGCTGTCGGACACGCTGCGCCAGTTCCAGGGTGTGAAGACCAAGGAACTGCTGGCGGCCCGCCACGAGAAGCTGATGGCCTACGGCAAGTTCAAGGAATTGAACTCGGCCGAGTAAGCCGTTCCGCCTTTGCCGGCCGCCGCCGCAAGCGCGGCCGGACAAGTCCAAGCGCCAGCGATGACCGTCGCTGGCGTTTGTCGTTTCTGGATAGCGCCATCGCCGGCGGCCACCCTAGCTGATTCCATGTCCGACCATTCTTCCAACACCGGTTCGCCGCAAGCTTTCGAGAAATCCGCGCAGGCCTTGCGGCAGGCGCTCGATACGGCGCTGGCGGCAATCGGCCCCGGCAAGCTGGCGCTGGCCTACAGCGGCGGGCTCGATTCCTCGGTGCTGCTGGAGCTGGCGGCCGCGCATGCGCGCATCCATGGCCTGGCGCTGGTGGCCTTGCATGTACACCATGGCTTGAGTCCGCATGCCGACGCCTGGCAGGCGCATTGCGAAGCGCGCTGCCGCCAACTCGGGGTGGACTTCCATGCCGAGCGCGTGCGCCTGGAAAACCTGGCCGACAGCGGCGTCGAAGAAGCCGCGCGCCTGGCGCGCTACGCGGCGCTGGGCCGCATGTGCCGCGCGCATGGCGCAAGCGTCCTCCTGACCGCCCACCATCTCGACGACCAGGCCGAGACCGTGCTGCTGCAGCTCTTGCGCGGCAGCGGGCTGGCCGGCATGTCGGGCATGGAGGCCAGCAACACCGCGCCCGCGCTGCTGGGCGACGACCGCACGCTGATCGCGCGCCCGCTGCTGGCCGTTACGCGCGCGCAGCTGGAGGCGTACGCGGCGCAGCGCGGCATCGCGCACATCGACGACGAATCCAACGCCGACACCCGCTACGCGCGCAACGCGCTGCGCCACCTGGTGATGCCGGCGCTGGGGCAATCCTTTCCCGGCTACCAGCAACGGCTGGCGCGCGCCGCCGGCCATGCGCAGGGCGCGCAGGAGCTGCTGCGCGAAGTGGCGCAGCAGGACCTGCGGCATTGCGGTCAAGACGATCATCTGCTCATGCCGGCGCTGCGCGCGCTGAGCGAACAACGCTTCTTCAACCTGATGCGCCACTGGTTCGCCGCGCGCGGCATGCGCATGCCGTCGGCGGCATGGATGCATGAGATGAGGGAGCAGTTGATGCAAGCCGATGTCGAGGCGCAGCTGTGCGTCTCGCATCCTGACGGCGAAGTGCATCGCTACCGCGAACGGGTGTTCCTGTCGCCGCGCCGCACGCCGCCGGAGGAGGACGACGTGACGCGATTGAAGTGGAGCGGCGAGGCGCAGTTGCGGGTGGCGAGTTACTACGGCGCGCTGCATTTCGAGCGCATCGTCGGCGACGACGCGCGTCCCGGTTTCGATGCCGCCTGGCTGGCGGCGCAAACGCTGACAATCCAGGGCCGCAACGGCGGCGAGCGTGTCAAGCTGGCCGCCAACCGCCCTGCGCGCAGCTTGAAGCAGCACTTCCAGAGCGCCGACGTGCCGGCCTGGGAACGACCCTACTTGCCGCTGCTGTTCGCCGGCGAGGCGTTGATCTTCGCCGCCGGCATCGGCATGGACTGCGCGCATTTTTCCGTCGCCGGCGAGCGCATCGCCATCCGCTGGCAAGCCGGCCATCCCGATTCCGATGCATGAAAAAATGCCGCACCGACGCCCTGGGGCGAGGATGCGGCATCCCAGTCATCCCTGACATGGGTGGAGCGCGGCGCGCTCCGGTATTGCTCCTGCGTTGCTGCTTACTTCTTGGCGCCGTCGTCGGCCGGCTTGTTGGCGCCGGTGGCGTTGTCGACCTTGGCCTTGGCTTTCTTGGCGGTCTTCTTGGTCGCCTTCTTCACCTTGTGGGCTTCGGCCTTGGTGGCTGCCTCAGCCTTGGTGGCCGGGCCGGGGCCCGGGTTGGTGCCCTGGGCCGAGGCCGGCGCGGTGCCGGCGGGCGCCGCGGTCGGCGCGCCGGTCTGGGCGAACACCGGCAGGGTCAGGGCGGACAGCAGGGAGGCGACGATGATGGCTTTGGTTTTCATGATGCAGTCCTTTCAGGTTTGGCGATGCGTTCGGTGATGCGTGTGCGGTGTGTGCGGTATTACTTGGTCTTGGCGGCGTCGGTTGCCGGCTTGGCGTCGGCGCCGTCCTTCTTTTCGGTTTTCTTTTCAGCCTTCTTGTCGGTCTTCTTCTCCGCCTTGTGCTTGGCATGCGAGGTCTTTGCCTTGGGCGCGGCGTCGGTCGCGGCAGCGGCGGGAGCCGCAGGCGTTGCGGCCGGCGCGGCTGCGTTCTGCGCGAACACCGGCAGTGCCAGGGCGGTCAGCAGGGAGGCGACGATCACGGATTTGGCGGCTTGGGTCTTCATGGCAATTTCCTTTGGAAAGTAGAGGTTACGCTCGGCGCTTGATTTGCGTTCTTCGCTTTTCGCTGCGCCTTGCTACCAATAACGAACCGCCGGACCGCCGGACGACATCAAAGTGTTTCATTTCATCGCGGAGTTGTAAGCAATCGTTGCCGCGTCATCCCGCGTCATCCGAACAGGCCGACCAGCCCGATCACGATCAGGTACAGCGCCACGATGTAGTTGAGCAGCCGCGGCACGGCCAGGATCAGGATGCCGGCGATCAGCGCGGCCAGCGGGCCGAAGGCGAGGTGGATGTCCATGCTGCGTCTCCTGTCGGGTTTGATACCGCTCTGATGCCGGGCCGCAGGCGAAGTTCTGGTGCCACTGTCTGAGCCTGATGTAGGCAAACAGGAAGTCCCGGGCTTCTTTATAATGGCGGACTTTCCCAACAGCATTGCCGAGATTCCCCATGGCCTATCAAACCTGGTTCGCATTCTTCGTCGCCGCGTGCGTGATCGCCATCTCGCCCGGATCGGGCGCGGTGCTCTCGATGAGCCATGGCCTGAACTACGGCGTGCGCCGCACCAGCGCCACCATCCTCGGGCTGGAGATCGCGCTGGTGGTGATCCTGATCATCGCCGGCGCCGGCGTCGGCTCGCTGCTGGTGGCTTCCGAGACGGCCTTCAACATCATCAAGGTGGCCGGCGCGCTCTACCTGATCTACCTCGGCTTCTCGCAATGGCGCGCGCCCGTGGCCGCGCCGGCGGAGGGCGCGGCGATCGATGCCGCCA
Source organism: Herbaspirillum sp. WKF16 (assembly GCF_028993615.1). Taxonomy (NCBI): domain Bacteria; kingdom Pseudomonadati; phylum Pseudomonadota; class Betaproteobacteria; order Burkholderiales; family Oxalobacteraceae; genus Herbaspirillum; species Herbaspirillum sp. WKF16. The sequence goes on from NZ_CP118632.1 coordinate 1,894,997, forward strand.
ATGCCGATGCCGCCGCCGCGCGCGGCCAGGCCTGGTGGCAGCGCTGCATGACCGGTTTCCTCACTAATGCCACCAATCCCAAGGGCATCGTCTTCATGGTCGCGGTGCTGCCGCAGTTCATCGACCACGATCGTCCGCTGTGGCTGCAACTGCTGGTGCTGGCGGTGACCATGGTGGCGGTGGACCTGGTGGTGATGCATGGTTATGCGTTCGCGGCCAGCCGCCTGCAGCGATTCTTCCGCAACCAGAAGGCGATCAAGGCGCAGAACCGTTTCTTCGGCGGCGTGCTGATGCTGGTGGGCGCCGGCCTGTTCTTCTTCAAGCGCAGCGCGCACTGAAGCGCGCGGCTGAAACAAAAAGCCCCGGCATGCCGGGGCTTTTTGTTTTTCATTGCGGGAAGCGGCGAGGCTTACTTGTCCTTCTTCAGGCAGGAAGACATGAAGGCCTTGCGCTCATCGCCCTTCTTGCCGGTGGCGTCGGCGTTGCACTGCTTCATCTTGTCCTGCTGGGTGGCCGGCTTGGCGGGCTTGTTGGACAGGCACTCCTTCATGAAGGCCTTGCGCTCGTCGCCCTTCTTGTCGCCGGCGTCCTTGTTACAGGCGCTCATCTTGTTCTGCTGCGTATTCTGCGCCATGGCGGGCGTGGCCAGCAGCAGCGGGGTGGCCAGTGCGAAAGAGGTGATGGCGATCAGCAGTTTTTTCATCGGTTTCTCCCAGGGTGGATTCGAGATGCCGGCAGAGGCGAGGCGCGACGCCCGGCTCCGCGGACGAGCGCATTACAGCATGAAAGGCCGTGCCTGCCTAGCGGGCAATGCCGTCTCAGCGCGGACAGGCCAGCTCGCCTTCCGGGCAGCCCGACAGCATCTTGAGCTCCCGGGCGCGCTGGCGCGTCTTGTCGGCCAGGCAGGTCTGCAGCGCCATGCCGGCCGCCGAGCCGCCGGCCACGCTGGAACTCTCGAAGCGGCACGACAGGTCGCGGTACTTGATCCAGGCCAACTGCACGTCGCGGATCTGGTTCTGCTGCGCCGGGCGCAGCTTGGCGCGATAGGCGATATAAGTCTGGTTCAGCTCGGCGTCGGCGTCGTTGAGATCCTGGGCGGCGCAGCCGTTCATCTCGGCCTGGGTGACGGCCTTGTTGCAATCCGCGGCGAAGGCGCCGGCGGCGGCGCCGCACAGCGACAGCAGCAGGGCGAGACGTATCGTTGCTTTCATGGGGAGGAGGCTCCGGAAGAGGCCGGCGCGGCCGCTGCGGCCGATGTTGCGCAAGGGGAGAGGCATCTTGCATGCGCCGCCGCGCCAGCGGGATAAAATGGCTTTTCGATTGTCTTAGAAGAATGCGCAGGGCCGAGGTTCTCGGCCATTTGCAACAAGCCGTATCTGAAAGGAGCCGTGCATATGGGACTGAGCTGGTTGTCCGCCATCAAATTGATACCGTGGGGCGACGTGGTGCAGGCCACCCCCGGCGTGGTGAAGGGCGCGCGCGAGCTGTGGTCGCGCACGCGCCGCGCCAAGGGAGACGCTCCGGCGCACACCGTGGCGCCGGAGCCGGGCGATGCCGCGCAGCTGGCGCTGCGCGTGCGCCAGCTGGAAGAGGAGCAGCTGGAAGCCAGCCAGCTGATCAATGCGCTGGCCGAGCAGAACGCCCAACTGGTGGCCGCAATGGACAAGCTGCGCACCCGCGTGCGCGCGCTGGCGGCCCTGGGCGTGCTGCTGGCGCTGGGCCTGGGCGCGCTCTGGCTGCGCTGATTTTGCCTGATCCTGCATTTCGGGCGCGCCGATTTGCCTGATCCTGCATTTCGTCCCAGGCCGCCTGCAGGATCGCTTCCATCGGTTTAACATAGCCGGGATTTTCAGCGGCGCATGCCGCCTGGCTGGGTGCAATGCCGCGCCGGCCGCGCCGCTGACGACCGAGAATACCGGCCGGCCCGTCACGCACGCCGGATGACGGGCCACCACTTTCCCCTCTGTTCCCGAAAGGATCTTCCCATGCTGAAATCGCAAGGTTACGCCGCACAAAATGCCTCTTCCCCATTGGCGCCGTTCAGCTTCGAGCGCCGCGAAGTCGGCGCGCACGACGTGCAGATGGACATCCTGTTCTGCGGCGTCTGCCACTCCGACCTGCACATGGCGCGCGACGAGTGGAAGGGCACCGTGTTCCCGGTGGTGCCCGGCCACGAGATCGTCGGCCGCATCACCAAGGTCGGCGCCCATGTCACCAGGTTCAAGGTCGGCCAGATCGCCGGCGTGGGCTGTATGGTGGATTCCTGCCAGACCTGCCCGAGCTGCGACGAGGGCCTGGAGCAATACTGCGAGAACGGCTTCACCGGCACCTACAGCGCGCCCGACAAGGCCAGCGGCGGCTATACCTACGGCGGCTATTCCAGCAACATCGTGGTCAGCGAGAAGTTCGTGCTGTCGGTGTCCGACAAGCTGGACCCGGCCGGCGCCGCGCCGCTGCTGTGCGCCGGCATCACTACCTGGTCGCCGCTGCGCCACTGGAAGGTCGGCCCCGGCCAGAAGGTCGGCATCGTCGGCCTGGGCGGCCTGGGTCACATGGGCGTGAAGCTGGCGCATGCGATGGGCGCGCATGTGGTGCTGTTCACCACCTCGCCCGACAAGAAGGAAGACGCGCTGCGCCTGGGGGCCGATGAAGTGGTGGTGTCCAAGGACGCCGCGCAGATGGCCGCGCACGTCAACAGCTTCGACTTCATCCTGAACACCGTCGCCGCCCAGCACGACCTGGACGCCTTCATGGTGCTCCTGAAGCGCGAAGGCACCATGACGCTGGTGGGCCTGCCCGAGCATCCGCACCCGTCGCCGTCGGTGGCCAACTTCATCTTCAAGCGCCGCCACCTGGCCGGCTCGCTGATCGGCGGCATCCAGGAGACGCAGGAGATGCTGGACTTCTGCGCCGAGCACGGCATTCACTCCGACATCGAGATCATCAAGATCCAGGACATCAACCAAGCCTACGAGCGCATGCTCAAGAGCGACGTGAAGTACCGATTCGTGATCGACATGTCCTCGCTGGCGGCCTGAGCGGCGTCGGCATGAGGGGCGGCCGGCCTTCCCGCGGGAGGCCGGCCGCCTTTTGCTTTATCCTGTAGCGCATTCCAACCATTTCCAGACTGGCCACGCATGTTCCGACACGCATTGCGCATGACCCGGCGCGACTGGCGCACCGGCGAACTCCGCTTCCTGCTGATCGCCCTGATCGTGGCGGTGGCGGCGCTGTCTTCGGTCAGCTTCTTCGTCGACCGCATGCGCGCCGGCATGGCGCGCGATGCCCATCAGTTGCTGGGCGCCGACCTGCTGGTCGCGGCCGACCAGCCGATGCCCGAGCAATGGCTGCGGCAGGCCCGGGACAGCGGCCTGCAACAGGCGCAGACGGTGGTGTTCCCCAGCATGGCGCAAGCCGGCGAGGGCGACGCCGCGCGCTCGGTGCTGGCGTCGATCAAGTCGGTCACGCCCGGCTATCCGCTGCGCGGCCAGCTGAAGCTCCAGGAGGGCGGCGGCGAGAGCGCGGCCCCGGGCATCCCGCAGCCCGGCACGGTGTGGGTGGATCCGCAGATCCTGTCGGCGCTGGATCTGCGTGTGGGCGACCAGCTCAAGCTGGGCGACGCCGAGCTGCGCATCGCCCGCGTCATCTCGGTCGAGCCCGACCGCGGCAGCGCCTTCGTCAACTTTGCGCCGCGCGTCATGCTGGGCGAAGGCGACCTGGCCGCCACGCACCTTGTGCAGGTCGGCTCGCGCGTGACCTATCGGCTGCTGATCGCCGGCGCGCCGGAGCAGGTCAAGACCTTCCAGCAACAGGTCGAGCGGCAGATCGATGAGAAGAAGATGCGCGCCGTGCGCATCGAGTCGCTGGAGAGCGGCCGCCCGGAAATGCGCGCCACACTGGACCGCGCCGAGCAGTTCCTGTCACTGGTGGGCCTGTTGTCGGCCATGCTGGCGGCGCTGGCGGTGGCCATGGCGGCGCGCCGCTTCATGATGCGGCACCTGGATGCCTGCGCCATGCTGCGCTGTTTCGGCCTGACGCAAAACCAGGTCACCGCGCTCTACCTGATCGAATTCGTGCTGGTCGGCGCGGCCGCCAGCGTGATCGGCGTGGCGCTGGGTTACGCGGCGCACTTCGCCTTGCTGCAGTGGCTGGGCAGCTTCATGCCGACCGCATTGCCGCCGGCCGGCTGGCAGCCCGCGCTACAAGGCGTGGCCACCGGGTTGCTGCTGCTGCTGGGCTTCGCGCTGCCGCCCATCCTGCAGCTGCGCAACGTGCCGCACAACCGCGTGATCCGGCGCGAGCAGGGCGCGCCGCAGGCGCTGGCGGTGCTGACCTATCTTCTGGGCACGCTGGTGTTTTCCGGCCTCTTGCTGTGGCAGGCGGGCGACCTGAAGCTGGGCCTGCTGACCATCGCCGGCTTCCTCGGCGGTTTCGGGCTGTTCGCGCTGGTGGCCTGGCTGTGCCTGCGCGGGCTGCGTTCGCTGCGCGGCCTGCTCGACAGCCAGAGCTGGCGCTTCGCTATCGACGGCTTGCAGCGCCGTCCGGCGGCCGCCGTGATGCAGGTGGTGGCGCTGGGCCTGGGGCTGATGGCGCTGCTGCTGCTGACCGTGATCCGCGGCGACCTGGTCGGCGCCTGGCGCCAGGCCACGCCGGCCGACGCGCCCAACCGCTTCATCATCAACATCCAACCCGACCAGCGCGCCGCGGTGGCGCAGGAACTGGCGCGCGGCGGCGTGGCCGGGCCCGAGCTGTATCCGATGATCCGCGGCCGCCTGGTGCAGATCAACGGCCGCCAGATCAGCGCCGCCGACTACCAGGAAGACCGCGCCAAGCGCCTGGTGGACCGCGAATTCAATCTCTCCACCATGGCCGAGATCCCGCCCGGCAACGGCATCGTCGCCGGCCGCTGGTACGACGACAGCGCCCCGGAAGCCTCGGTCGAGCGCGGCCTGGCGCAAACGCTGGGCATCAAGCTGGGCGACCGCCTGCAGTTCGACATCGCCGGCCAGCTGGTGGAGGCGCCGGTGACCAGCCTGCGCAAGCTGGAGTGGGGCTCGCTGCGGGTCAACTTCTTCGTGATCATCAACCCCAAGGCGATGCGCGATACGCCGCAGAGCTGGATCACCGCGGTCCACCTGGCGCCGCCGCAGGAAGGCTTGGGCAACACGCTGGCGCGCGACTTCCCCAACCTGACCGTGGTCGACATCGGCAGCGTGCTGCGCCAGATCCAGGACGTGGTGGGGCAGGTGATCTCGGCGGTGGAGTTCCTGTTCCTGTTCACGCTGTGCTCGGGCGTGCTGGTGCTGTACGCGGCGCTGGCCGGCTCCCAGGACGAGCGGGTGCGCGAGGCCGGCCTGCTGCGCGCGCTGGGCGCCACGCGCGCCGAGCTGTCGCGCGCGCAGCGCATCGAGGTGCTGCTGGTGGGTTCGGTGGCAGGCCTGCTGGCGGCCAGCGGCGCGGCCGCCATCGGCTGGGCGCTGGCGCACTACGTGTTCAATTTCGACTGGACCCTGAGTCCGCTGGTGTGGGTCGCCGGCATGGCCCTGGGCGCGGCCTGTTCGGCCATCGGCGGCTGGGCCGGGCTGCGCCAGGTGCTGGGGCGTCCGCCGCTGCAGACGCTGCGGGAGGCCTGATCCGACCCAGGTCAAACCGGTTTGGAATAGCCGTCGCCGGCGGCCGGCGGCGGCCTTGCGGCTGCGGTATCATGGCGTCCTTATGCAAATCGAAGACCCCAACCAGCCGACCACTTTCGACCTCATCGGCGGCGCCGAAAAACTGCGCGAGATGGTCGACCGCTTCTACGACCTGATGGACCTGGAGCCGGAGTTCGCCGGCATCCGCGCACTGCACCCGCCTTCGCTGGACGGCTCGCGCGAGAAGACCTACATGTTCCTCTCCGGCTGGACCGGCGGCCCCAACCTGTACATCGAGCAGTTCGGCCATCCGCGCCTGCGCGCGCGCCACCTGCCGTTTCCCATCGGCATCTCGGAGCGCGACCAGTGGCTGCGCTGCATGACCTGGGCGATGCAGGACGTGGGCTTGGCTGATGAACTGATGAAGCGGCTGCTGGCGGCGCTCTACCAAACCGCCGACTGGATGCGCAACAAGCCGGAATAACAACCGGCCCAGGCTTGCGCCGCGCGCGCCAATCGCGCACCATGGCGTATCTTTTGTATCTTTTTCCAGGCCTGTCCGGCATACCGGGCGGGCCGCGTTTCTTTTGTTCCCATGACATCATTCGAACTGACAATCGCCATCCTGGTTGCGATCGGCATCGCACTGCAAATCGCGGCCCTGCTGCGCTCCGGCCGCAAGGACGACGGCACGGCGGCAATCGCACTGCAGCAGTTGAAGCAAGACCTGCAGCGCCACCAGCAAGACACCGGCGAGCGCATCGAGCGCGAGCTGCGCAGCCAGGTCCAGGCCAGCGCGCAGGGCACGCGCCAGGAGCTGGGCGGCAACTTCGCCCAGCTGCAGCAGACGCTGGCGACCCAGATGTCGAGCGTGGCTACGCTGCAGAACAACCAGATCGACGGCTTTGCCCAGCAACTGGTGAAGCTCAACGAGACCAACGCCCAGCAGTTGGACGGCATGCGCCAGTCGATCACGCTGCAGGCGCAGGTCAACCGCGAGGAGCAGTCGGCCTCGCTCAAGCGCTTCGGCGACACGCTCAACCAGCAGCTGTCGGCGCTGACCGAATCCAACGCCCAGCGCATGGGTGAAGTGCGCGCCACGCTGGAAGCCAAGATCAAGGACCTGCAGAACGACAACGCGCAAAAGCTGGAAGAGATGCGCAAGACCGTCGACGAGAAGCTGCACGCCACGCTGGAGCAGCGCCTGGGCGAATCCTTCAAGCTGGTCTCGGACCGCCTGGACAAGGTGCACCAGGGCCTGGGCGAGATGCAGCAGCTGGCCACCGGCGTGGGCGACTTGAAGCGCGTGCTGACCAACGTCAAGACGCGCGGCACCTGGGGCGAAGTGCAGCTGGAGATCCTGCTGGAGCAGATGCTCACCCCCGAGCAGTACGCCAAGAACGTCGAGACCGTGCCGGGCAGCGGCGAGCGTGTGGAGTTCGCCATCCGCTTGCCGGGCGCCAAGGACGATGCGACGCCGGTGTGGATGCCGATCGACGCCAAGTTCCCCAAGGAGCAATACGAGCGCCTGGTGGACGCGGCCGAGCGCGCCGATGCCGACGGCGTCGCCGGCGCCGGCCGCGAGCTGGAGCGCGCGGTGCGCGGCGAGGCCAAGACCATCGCCGAGAAATACCTGTCGCCCCCGCTGACCACCGACTTCGCCATCCTGTTCCTGCCGACCGAAGGCCTGTATGCGGAAGTGATGCGCCGTCCCGGTCTGTCGGACGACCTGCAGCGCACGCACCGGGTCACCATCGCCGGCCCGTCGACGCTGTCAGCGTTGCTGAACAGCCTGCAGATGGGCTTCCGCACGCTGGCGCTGGAGAAGCGTTCTTCGGAGGTATGGCAGGTGCTGGGCGCGGTGAAGACCGAGTTCGGCAAGTTCGGCGACGTGCTGGCCTCCACCAAGCAGGCGCTGGAGCGCGCCGCCAGGAACATCGACCAGGCCGAGACGCGCACGCGCCAGATGACGCGCAAGCTGAAGTCGGTGGAGGCCTTGCCTTCGGAGAGCGCGCAGAAATTGCTGGGGACGGCCGAGCTGGACCTGGGCGACGATGCCGACGGCATCTGAGGTCGTTTCGGTCGTCAAGACCTTCGTCGTATCCCCTTAATCCGTCTTTCCAACGAAAGCAGGGAGGCAGTGACTTCCGTTGCACCATGACGGCCATTGAACGACACTGGGTCCCGGCGAAGGCCGGGACCCAGTGTCGTTCGTCGCATACCATCCAACGCCGGAATACGTCTGATCCCGGCCGCCGTCAGATCAAGCCGTCAAACACCACGATCGACACGTCCTCTCCCGCCGCGACATCCCCACGGTCATGTTCCAGCTCGATGATGCAGTTGGCGTCCGACATCGAGCGCAGGATGCCCGAGCCTTGCGTGCCCGTCAGGCGCACCGTCCATACGCCATCCTCGCCGGGCGCCAGGATGGCGCGCTGGTATTCGGTGCGGCCGGCCTTCTTGCGGATCGGCGCGGCGCTCTTCACGCGCAGGCGCGGCAGCGGCTGGGCCTCGGCGCCGGCCAGGCGCAGCAGGGCGTCGCGCACGAAGAAGGAGAAGCTCACCGTCACCGCCACCGGATTGCCCGGCAGGCCGAACAGGAAGGCCTGGCGGCCCCGGGAGGCGATGCGGCCGAAGGCCAGCGGCCGGCCGGGGCGCATGGCGATCTTCCAGAACATCATCTCGCCCAGGCCGGCCATGATCTGCTTGGTGTAGTCGGCCGCGCCGACCGAGACGCCGCCCGAGGTGATCACTGCGTCGGCTTCCTCGCAGGCGCTGCGAAAGGCCGCTTCCAGCGCCGCCGGGTCGTCGCCGACCACACCCATGTCGATGACGTCGCAGCCCAGGCGGGTGAGCATGCCGTGCAGGGTGTAACGGTTGGAGTCGTAGACGCAGCCGGGATCGAGCGGCTCGCCCACCGAGCGCAGTTCGTCGCCGGTGGAGAAGAACGCCACGCGCAGGCGACGTCGCACCGCCACTTCGGGAATGCCCAGCGACGCCAGCAGGCCCAGGTCGGAGGGGCGCAGGCGGCGCCCGCGCGGCAGCGCCACGCTGCCCAGCGCCAGGTCCTCGCCGCGCAGGCGGCGGTTGTCGCCGGGACGCACGCGGCCGGCCGGCAGGATGACGGCGTGTTCGCCGGCATCGACGGTCAGTTCCTGCGGGATCACGGTGTCGCAGCCGGCCGGCATGGGCGCGCCGGTCATGATGCGCACGCATTGCCCGGGCCCCACCTGGCCGGCGAAGCTGGCGCCGGCATGCACCGCGCCGACGATCGCCAGCCGCACCTCGGCGCCGTGGGCGACGTCCGCGCCGCGCAACGCATAGCCGTCCATGGCCGAGTTGTCATGCGCCGGCACGTCGATGCGCGAGACGATGTCCTGCGCCAGCACGCGCGAGAGAGCGCTGCGGATGGCGACCTTTTCGATCGCCGCGATGGGTGCGATGAAATCCTTGATGACCCCTTGCGCTTGCGTCACCGTCATGGCGCCGGGATCGTAGCCGCTGATGCAGCTGACGATATCGTTCAGGGATGGCGGGGCTTGCTGGTCGGTCTGTGTCATTGTTCTTGTTCGAGCTGCTGCAGTTCCAGCCCGGTATTGATGTTGCGGAAGGCATGCTCGTCGTCGAAATCGACCTCCACGCAGTCCAGGGTGGCGAACCAGAGGTCCATCTTGCGTTCGCCGGCGGCGAGGTAGGCATCGAGCGAGGCGTGCGTCGATGTGCGCAGCAGCGAGCATACCGGATGGCGCTGCCGCTTGTCCCGGGCGCCGGTGACGGCGAAGGCGGCGTCGGCGCGGGAGGCGATCATTTCATCGGCCAGCCGCGCCACCAGGTCGTAGGGGATCAGCGGCGCATCGCAGGGCGCGGTCGCCAGGAAGGGCGTGACGCAATGCGCGAGGCCGGCTTGCAGGCCAGCCAGCGGTCCGGGGTAGTCGGGGGAGAGATCGTGCCAGATCGGATAGCCGAAGGCGGCGTAGCGAAGCTGGGAGCGATTGGCGTTGATGGCCAGCGTGCACACCTGCGGCGCCAGCCGTTCCAGCACGTGCTGCGCCAGCGGCTTGCCATGCAGGATCTCCAGCCCCTTGTCGACGCCGCCCATGCGCGTGCCGCGGCCGCCGGCCAGGACGAGGCCGGTGATGTGGCTGGCGGCGATGGCGGGGGCGGCTGGCATGGAGACCCGGGAACAGGAAAGGGAACGGAAAAACGCGGCCGGCGGCCTAGCCGCCGATATACGACATCTCGACCTTGCGCGGCGCGGCCGCTTCACCCGGGTTGCCGCGCAGTTCGGAATAGCGGTCGCCGCGATGGCTCCACAGCTGGGCGATGGCGCCGGCCAGCTCGGCATCCGAGCCGCCGTTGCGCACGATGCCGCGCAGGTCGTGGCCCTGGCTGCCGAACAGGCAGGTATAGACCTGGCCTTCGGTGGACAGCCGCGCGCGCGAGCAATCGCCGCAGAAGGCGTGGGTGACGCTGGAGATCACGCCGATCTCGCCGCTGCCGTCGGCATAGCGCCAGCGTTCGGCGGTCTCGCCGGCATAGTTGGCGTCGGCCTCCACCAGCGGCAGCTCGGCGGCGATGCGGCGTACCACCTCGTTGGAGGGCACCACCTCGTCCATGCGCCAGCCGTTGGAACTGCCCACGTCCATGTATTCGATGAAGCGCAGGATGTAGGGCGAGCCCTTGAAGTGGCGCGCCATCGGCAGGATCTCGTGGTCGTTCAAGCCCTTCTTGACCACCATGTTGATCTTGATCGGACCCAGCCCGGCGGCATGCGCGGCTTCGATTCCGTCCAGCACGCGCGCGACCGGGAAGTCGACGTCGTTCATGCGGCGAAAGCTTTCGTCGTCCAGCGAGTCCAGCGATACGGTGACGCGCTTGAGGCCGGCGTCTTTCAGCGCCTGCGCCTTTTGCCTGAGCAGCGTGCCGTTGGTGGTCAAGGTCAGGTCGACCTCCTCGCCATCGGGCGTGCGCAGCGCGGCCAGCATGCCGACCAGGCGCTCGACGTTCTTGCGCAGCAGCGGCTCGCCGCCGGTCAGGCGGATCTTGCGCACGCCATGCGCGACGAACTGGCGCGCCACGCGGGTGATTTCCTCGAAGGTGAGCAGGGCGGAGTGCGGCAGGAACTGATACTCCTTGTCGAACACATCCTTGGGCATGCAGTAGACGCAGCGGAAGTTGCAACGGTCGGTGACGGAGATGCGCAGGTCGTGCAGCGGACGTCCCAACGCGTCGCCCAGCAGGCCGGTCGGCGTGGTCGGCACGGGCAGATAGCCGGCCGCCGCGCCCAGGGACATGGCTTGCCGATAATCAACGATGGGGATGACGCGCTTGTTCATACGGGCTGGCTGCTGCAGATGTGTAACGATAGCACGGCTGGCATGGGCGGATAGATGCACAATTGTGCATATTCGCTATGGCCGGCGCGCATGAGTCGGCCGCCGGGCCGCGCCGCATGGGCGTTTGAAGCGGCAGGTGTGCCCCATGTGCCGCTTATTGCCCGGCCCGGGGGCGACTGTACCCGGCTTGTCGCCGTCCAACTGTGACCGCCCGCGCAGGCAGCGCCGCTTCCTGCCGGCCGTTCGATGCAGATGCGGACGAGCGGGACGATTGCAAGCGGATCGCCGGGATCCCGCGATAAAGAAAAAGGGAGCCGAAGCTCCCTTTTTCATTGCGTGCGGATCAACTGATCAGCGGCGCGTTTCGACCTGGACCAGTGGATCGGTCGACTGCGGCGGCAGCGGCTTGCGCTCGCGCGGAACACGCGGCGCCGGCACGATGCTGGCGGCGGCATCCTGCGCTGCGCGCAGCTTGGCCGGGTCGGTGGTGGCCAGGCTGAGACCTGCTTGCGACAGCATCTGGTTCAGCGCATCCCATTGTGCGCCGTCGCCGGCGGCCAGGGACTGGATCGGAGCCGGCGCTGCGGCAACGGCAACCGGCTCGGGCGCTGCCTCGACGGCGACCTGCACCGGCGCTTCCGACGGGGCGGGCACAGCTGCCGGCGCTTGCACCGGTTCGAACACCGGGGCCGGGGCGAAGCCGGCATCGATCGACGGCGCCGGGGCGGCTGCCGCAGGCGCGGCGGTTTCCTCGGCCTCATTGCGCACGAAGACGGCTTCGGTCGCTTCGGCAGCGGCGGCTGCCACGGCTTCCACCGAGTTCACGCCGCTTTCGACGGTGGCGGCGGTTTCAACCGGGGCTGCGACCGGCGCTTCGTCGCTGTCCTGCGGCACCGGGGAGGCGGCGAAGGAAGCTTGCGCCACAGCGGCTTGCGCCACTTGCGCCGGGGCGGCTTCGATGCCTTCGGCGTCGTCGGCGGTTTCGCCGCCTTCAGCGTCGGCGTTTTCGATCACGTTGCCGTTTTCGTCGCGTTCGCGGCGATGGCGGTTGCGGCCGCCGCGACGGCGACGACGACGCGGTTCGGCGCCGCCATCGGCAGCGTCGGCGCCTTCGCCGGCTTCCAGTTGCGCGCCTTCGACCTGGGCGGCTTGCTCATCGTTGGCGATGGCCACCGCACCGGCGGCCACTGCCACGCCGGCGGTCGCAGCGCCGGCAGCCAGGGCGGCGTCCAGCGGCAGGCCTTCCTCAGCCTTGGCTTCCTTGCGTTCGCCGCGCGGTGCGCGTGGCTCGCGCGGCGGGCGCGGTTCGCGCTGCTCACGGCCTTCGCGCGGTTCGCGGGCTTCACGCGGCTCGTTGCGGCGGGCTTCCTTGTTTTCCAGGCCGTCGCGTGGTTCGCGCGGTTCACGCGGCTCGCGGCCCTCGCGCGGTTCGCGCAGTTCCTTGGGCTCGCGCGGCGGACGCGGCGCACGTGGCTGCTTGCCTTCCACGGCTTCGCCGGCCTTCAGTTCGGGAGTCGCCGGCGCGCCGTCGCGGCCGCGCTGGTTGCGCTCGCCGCCGCGATCATTGCGGTTGCGGCTGCGGCCGTTGCGGTCGCGGCCGTTGCGGTCGCCTTCGCGCTTGGCGGGGGTCTTGGCTTCGACCGGGGCCGGAGCGGGTTCCACCACCACCGGCTTCTTGCGGAAGAAGCTGAAGATCTTGCCCAGCAGGCCCGATTCCGGCGCCAGGGTCGGCGGCGGCACAGGGGCGACCGGTTCGGCGACCTTGCGCTCGACGATCGGCGCCGGCTGGTCGGGCGTGATGCCCTTGACCACGGCTTCCTGGCGCGGCTTGAGGTCTTCCTTCTGGCGCTTGTTGTAGCCGATGTCGGTGTCGGCCTGCTCGGCCATGGCGTAGCTGGCTTGGGCGTCGTCCAGGCGCGGATCGTCGTGCTTGATCCGTTCCATCTTGTAGTGCGGGGTTTCCAGGTGCTTGTTGGGGATCATGATGACCGTGACGCGATGGCGCGTTTCGATCTTCAGGATTTCACCGCGCTTCTCGTTCAACAGGAAGGCGGCGACGTCCACCGGCGCCTGCACATGGATGGCGGCCGAGTTTTCCTTCATCGCCTCTTCCTGGATGATGCGCAGCACCTGCAGGGCGGAGGATTCGGTATCGCGGATGTGGCCGGTGCCGTTGCAGCGCGGGCAGGTCACGTGGCTGCCTTCGGACAGCGACGGACGCAGGCGCTGGCGCGACAGTTCCATCAGGCCGAAGCGCGAGATCTTGCCCATCTGGACGCGGGCGCGGTCGTGGTGCAGGGCGTCCTTGAGGCGGCCTTCGACTTCGCGCTGGTTCTTGCTGTTCTCCATGTCGATGAAGTCGATCACGATCAGGCCGCCCAGGTCGCGCAGGCGCAACTGGCGGGCCACTTCGTCGGCCGCTTCGCAGTTGGTGTAGAACGCGGTGGTCTCGATGTCGCTGCCGCGGGTGGCGCGCGCCGAGTTGACGTCCACCGAGACCAGGGCTTCGGTGTGGTCGATCACGATGGCGCCGCCGGAAGGCAGCGGCACGGTGCGCGAGTAGGCGGTTTCGATCTGGTGTTCGATCTGGAAGCGCGAGAACAGCGGCACGTCGTCGCGGTAGCGCTTGACGCGGTGGACCATGTCCGGCATCACGTGGGCCATGAACTGCTGGGCCTGGTCGTGGATGTCGTCGGTGTCGATCAGGATTTCGCCGATGTCGGGCTGGAAGTAGTCGCGGATGGCGCGGATGACCAGCGAGGATTCCTGGTAGATCAGGAAGGCGCCCGATGCCGACTGGCCGGCGCCTTCGATGGCGCGCCACAGTTGCATCAGGTAGTTCAGGTCCCACTGCAGCTCGTCGACGTTGCGGCCGATGCCTGCGGTGCGGGCGATGACGGACATGCCGGTGGGCAGGTCCAGCTTGTCCATGGTTTCGCGCAGTTCCTGGCGGTCTTCGCCTTCGACCCGGCGCGACACGCCGCCGCCGCGCGGATTGTTGGGCATCAGCACCAGGTAGCGGCCGGCCAGGGAGATGAACGAGGTCAGGGCCGCGCCCTTGTTGCCGCGCTCTTCCTTCTCGACCTGAACGATGATTTCCTGGCCTTCGCGCAGCGCTTCCTTGATGGTGGCGTTGCGGACGTCGACGCCTTCCTTGAAGTAGGTGCGGGCCACTTCCTTGAACGGCAGGAAGCCGTGGCGTTCTTCGCCGTAGTTGACGAAGCAGGCTTCCAGCGAGGGCTCGATGCGGGTGATGACGCCCTTGTAGATGTTGGACTTGCGCTGCTCGCGTCCGGTCGTTTCGATGTCGATGTCGATCAGCTTCTGACCGTCAACGATCGCTACGCGCAGTTCTTCCTGCTGCGTGGCGTTGAACAACATACGTTTCATGTTTTCACTCCGGGATCCGAAGATCCTTCAAATGGCGCGATCCGGTTGCGGAAGCGGCGCCAAAAGGTACAGGGATGTACGCGAGAACGAAGTGATTGGGGAAGGGAATTGCCTTACTGTGTGGAGTGCAGCTTACTTATAAAGCACTCAAGCACAACGGGGCGCGGATGCGGTGGACCGGAACGCCGGGCAGCGCCGTATCCGCGCCGCGCGCTCCGCCATAGGCGGTCGCGCAGGCTGCTGCGGACGGTAAGCTGGTCTGTGAAGCCAAACGAAACATGTTAATAGGGTTGGCGACGGCGATCGGGTTCAATGCATCAACCGGCAAGCTTCGCGATGCACCGGCTGCGGCCGCGGCATGGCCCGGTGCGATGCGCTGCGGGAGGGCGGGGAAGGCCGTGTGGGCCTGCCGTCTCCTGCGCTGCTTTTCGCCTGGGGGCTGTGCGCTGCGGTTCGGAAACCGGGACACCGGATGCGAGTCTTGCCAGACTTTTATCCTGATGATCCAAACAATTCTGTTCAACTTCAAAGTGCGTTATCCGTCGGCAACTGCGGTGCAAACCAGATTCGCGCAGGGAAGGTGCGTACTCGTTTTTCGAGGCCTGACGTCAATCAGGACAACGGCATTGACGGCTGCTTGACCAGGTTGATCGAGCCGTTGCAGTGCATTTTTTTGCGTCTGCCATGCCGCGCGCCGTGATTTTCGGGGCCCCCTTCGTCAATTTTGCAAAGGAGCGAGGCTGACGAAGTCTCCTCTTGTGTAGAATGTTCCTTTTTATTCTACTGACGCGGTTTTTTGACCGGCGTCGATCGATTATATATTCAAAATGAAGGACTTAGCGAGATTTTCTAGGGAGGCTTCTGAAACGGCCAAAACAGCGCCGGCTTCCCGGAGTGCAGTAGCCTCGCAGAACCTTCCCCAGGTGCAATTGCTGACCATTTCCGAAGAGGAAGCGGGGCAGCGTATCGACAATTTTCTCCTGCGCATCTGCAAGGGCGTCCCCAAGAGCCACATCTACCGGGTCCTGCGCTCGGGCGAGGTGCGCGTCAACAAGGGCCGCATCGACCAGACCTACCGGCTGGTCGAGGGCGACATGGTGCGCGTGCCGCCAATACGAGTTGCGGAGAGGCAGGAGAGCGTCGTCCCCGGCGCCGAGTTCCGCATCCTGTTCGAGGACAGCCACATGCTGGTGATCGACAAGCCGGCCGGCGTGGCCGTGCATGGCGGCTCCGGCGTGAGCTATGGCGTCATCGAGCAATTGCGCGCGGCGCGGCCGCAGGCCAAGTTCCTGGAACTGGTGCACCGCCTGGACCGCGATACTTCCGGCGTGCTGCTGATCGCCAAGAAGCGTTCGGCGCTGACCAACCTGCACGACCAGATGCGCGACGGCGTGACCGACAAGCGCTACCTGACCCTGGTGCAGGGCGACTGGAAGAACGCGCGCCAGCACATCAAGTTGCCGCTGTTCAAGTACAGCACGGCGGACGGCGAACGGCGCGTGCGCGTGCAAGCCGACGGGCAGGCGTCGCACACGGTGTTCTCGCTGCTGCGCCGCTTCGGCGAATTCGCCCTGCTGGAGGCTGAACTCAAGACCGGCCGCACGCATCAGATCCGGGTGCACCTGTCATCCAGCGGCTTTCCCATCGTCGGCGACGACAAGTACGGCGACTTCCCGCTGAACAAGGCATTGCAGAAGGCGGATGGCCGTCGCATCGCCTTCAAGCGCATGTTCCTGCACGCCTGGCGCATCAGCTTCACCCACCCCGAGAGCGGCGAGACGGTGACGCTGAAGGCGGCCTTGCCGCAGGAATGCGAAAACTTCCTGCGCAGCCTGCGCGAGGACGGCGACGACGAGGCGTTGCCGCAAGGCATTGCCGGCGACGGCGAAGAGTAAAGTGCCTCGCCCGCAGCGTGCCGGGATGTGATACTTTCTGCCGGGAATTAACAGATACGCAAGTTCGCCGGCGGCAGCGCCGGCGATCGACGAAAGCGAAAAGAAAACATGGCAAGAAAGCAATTCGACCTGATCGTCTTCGACTGGGACGGCACGCTGATGGACAGCACCTCGACCATCGTGCGCTGCATCCAGGCGGCGGCGCGCGACCTCGGCCTGCCGATCCCGGACAAGAGCGCCGCTTCCTACGTGATCGGCCTGGGGCTGCAGGACGCCATGCAGGCCGCCATTCCGGATGTCGATCCCAAGTACTATCCGCGCATCGTCGAGCGCTATCGCCACCACTACCTGGGCCAGGACAAGGACCTTTCGCTGTTCGACGGCGTGCCCGAGATGCTGGCCGACCTGTCGCAGCAGGGCTATTTCCTGGCGGTGGCGACCGGCAAGAGCCGCGTGGGACTGAATCGGGCGATGAACAGCACCGGCCTGCTGTCGGTGTTCGACGCCACCCGCTGCGCCGACGAGACCTTCTCCAAGCCGCACCCCGCCATGCTGCAGGAGCTGACCCGCGAGCTGGGGCAGGACATGCACCGCACCGTGATGATCGGCGACACTACCCACGACCTGCAGATGGCCATCAATGCCGGCGCCAAGGGCGTGGCGGTGGAGTTCGGCGCGCATCCGGCGCCGCAGCTGCACGAGCTCCGGCCGCTGTATTCGGCCACGTCGATCCGTTCGCTGCACCAGTGGCTCAGCGATAACGCCTGAGCGCCGCACGCGCATCCTCCTTCATCCTTCCTTTCAACGCCGCCGCCATGAACAGCCTGACCGACATCCTCATCTGTGCCTCCTCGGAGATCGAGGAGGGCGGGCTGGGCAAGCGTTTTCCGGTGATGGTGCGCGGCGACGACGCGACCGGCTTCGTGGTGCGCTACGGCGGCGCCGTGTACGGCTACCTGAACCGCTGCGCGCACGTGCCGGTGGAGCTGGACTGGAGCGAGGGCGAGTTCTTTGAGTCCAGCGGCCTGTATCTCATGTGCGCAACACATGGCGCGGTTTATTCGCCCGATACGGGAAAATGCGAGGGCGGTCCTTGTACCGGCGCGCATTTGCGTAAGATCATGACGGTGGAACGTGAGGGTCATATCTATTGGCGGCCGGACGACATCGTCAAGCCCGTCGAGGCATGAGCTTTTGGGGAAATGAGCGCAGGCCGCCGCCGGCTGCCGCGCCGCTTTGAGTGAGCATATGAGCAATAACGAATTCGATCAGCCGGAATCCAAACCGCAAGTCCCGGCGACCTCCGAGCCGGGCGGCGCGGCACCTTCGCCCAAGGCCGCGCGCGAGGAAAAGAAGCCCGGCTGGGAGCGCGACGTGCTGGAAAAGCTGGCGCTGTTCGCCGTCAAGGAACAGCGCGCGCGCCGTCGCTGGGGCATCTTCTTCCGCATCGCGATCCTGGTCGTGATCGTGTTCGGCGCCTGGCTGGCGCTCACCTACGGCAAGACCGAGAGCGAACCGCTGGGCACCCATACCGCGCTGGTCGAGATCCGCAGCACCATCGAATCCGAAGGGCAGGGCTCGGCCGGCGTGGTGATCCCGGCGCTGGACAAGGCCTTCGCCGCCGCCGATTCGGTCGGCGTGATCCTCAAGATCAACAGCCCCGGCGGCAGCCCGGTGCAGGCCGGCATGATCAACGACGAGATCACCCGCCTGCGCAAGGAGTATCCCAAGAAGCCGATCTACGTGGTGGTGGAGGAAGTCTGCGCCTCGGGCGGCTACTACATCGCCGCTGCGGCCGACCGCATCTACGTCAACAAGGCCAGCCTGATCGGCTCGGTTGGCGTGCTGATGGACGGGTTCGGCTTCACCGGCCTGATGGACAAGCTGGGCGTGGAGCGCCGGCTGCTGACCGCAGGCGAGAACAAGAGCTTCCTCGACCCCTTCAGCCCGCAAAGCGCGAAGCAGCGCGAGTACGCGCAGGCCATGCTGGAAGAGATCCACCAGCAGTTCATCGAAGTGGTGCGCCAGGGTCGCGGCACGCGCCTGAAGGAAACCCCCGAGACCTTCTCCGGCCTGGTGTGGACCGGTTCCAAGGCGGTCGAGCTGGGCCTGGCCGATGGCTACGGCACGGTCGACAGCGTGGCGCGCGACGTGGTCAAGGCCGAGGACGTGGTCGACTATACGCAGACCGAAAACCTGTCCGAGCGCGTGCTGAAGAAATTCGGCGTGGCCTTTGGCGCGGGGGTGGCCAAGACCATGATGTCGTCGGCGCTGCCGCAGCTGCGCTGAGCTTGCGGGGATTCAACAAAGAGGGCCGGCTGCGCGTGCAGCCGGCCTTTTTTTCTTGGCGTCACCGCGTTGGCTGAACGGCCGGTCAGGGGCGGCTTGCGCCTCCGCGCGTTCGAGTTATTCCATTCCCCGTCGTCCCCGCGAAAGCAGGGACCCAGCGACGTTGGTCATGTTGCGACGGCCGTTGCACGACGCTGGGTTCCTGCTTTCGCAGGAACGACAGTGAGACGATAGCGTCAATCGCCATACGTTCTGGCTATCCCACCTCCCGTCGTCCCGGCGAAGGCGGGGACCCAGCGTCATTCGTCGCGCTCCCTCAGCCGGCGGATCACTCCGCCAGCAGCAGGAACACCGTCGGTTTCTTGTGAAAATCAGGCCCCTTGCCGGCCGCCAGCGCCGTCTTCCATTGCGCCGCCGTCTGCGTGCGCAGCGATTCGGAAGGCAGGCTCAGGTCGGTCGCCACGCACACCAGCGTGCCGGGCTGGCAATGGCTGGCCAGCGCTTCCAGCATCGCGGTGTTGCGGTACGGCGTTTCGATCAGCAACTGGGTCTGCTTCTCCTTGCGCGAGCGATCCTCCAGCTGCCTGATGCGCTTGCCGCGCGCATCGGCGTCGGTGGGCAGGTAACCGTTGAAGGCGAAGCTCTGGCCGTTCAGGCCGCTGGCCATGACCGCCAGCAGCAGCGACGACGGTCCCACCAGCGGGCGCACCTGGATGCCGTGCTGATGCGCCAGGCGCACCAGGTTGGCGCCGGGATCGGCCACTGCCGGCACGCCGGCTTCCGAGATCAGGCCGCCGTCGCGTCCGGCCAGCAGCGGCGCCAGCAGCGCGGGCAGGGCGGAGGCTTCGGTGTTGACGTTGAGCTCGGCAATGGCGATTTCCTGGATCGGCCTGGCCAGCGGCTGGCGGCTGGCGAGCAGTTTGAGGAAGGCGCGCGTGGTCTTGGCGTTCTCGGCGACGAAATAATCCAGGCGGGCGGCAATGGCCTGCACCTCGCGCGGGATGATGGCGTCCAGCGGATGCGGCGCATCGCCGGCGTCGGCTGCGGGAACCTCGGTCGGGCCGAGAGTGTTGGGAATCAGATAAAGAATGCCCGGCATGAGAAGTGAAATGGATAAATTGTATAAAATAATATTTTCGCCGCGGCAGGCCGGCGGCATGCCGCCATTCTACAGGCTGCAAGCGGCCTGGCGGGCGATGGCGCGAGGCGCGGCGCGCTGCCGCGGGCGGCCCGGCGCGCAAGGTGTCATTAAACTGTCATGGAAGCCGATTATCTTGTCCGGACGGCCACATGCGGCGGATTAAAATTGTTTAGGCATTTTCGGGTCCCGGCCTTTTGCACGGGATGCGATTTCGGAAGGAAATGAATGTTTGCTGCAGTAGATCTCGGTTCCAACAGCTTTCGCCTGCATATCGGCAAATATGAGGATGGCGGCATTCGCGTGATCAAGAGCGCGCGCGACCCCATTCGCCTCGCCGCCGGCCTCGACAAGAACGGCCACCTCACCGAGCAGGCCTGCAAGACCGCGATCGATTCGCTGACCCGCTTTCGCGCCATCCTGCGCGACTACTCGCTCAACGCCGTGCGCGTGGTGGCGACCAACACGCTGCGCGTGGCGAAGAACGCTTCCGAGCTGCTGCCCGAGCTGGAGCGCGCCATCGGCTATCCGGTCGAAATCATTTCCGGCGAGGAAGAAGGGCGCCTGATCTACATGGGCGTGGCCGGCGTGCTGGCCGCGCCGCAGGAAGAGCGCATGGTGATCGACATCGGCGGCGGCTCTACCGAGGTCGTGCGGGGCCTGGGCGGGCATATCCGCCATGTCGAGTCCTTCGGCATCGGCACCGTCAACCAGAGCCTGGCCTTCTTCCCCGACGGCGCCATCACTGCCGCCGCCTTCGAACGCGCCATCATTTCCGCCCGTTCGCACGTCGAGGACGCGGTGCACCTGTTCAGCTTCAGCGACAGCGTCAACGTCTACGGCTCCTCCGGCACCATGCGCGCCATCGCCGACACTATCGGCCGCAACGCCATGGGCGACGGCCGCATCACGCTCTCCAGCCTGGAAGACCTGATGCAGCGCCTGATCGATTTCGGCCATGTCAGCCGCATCGAGCTGGACGGCATGAAGCCCGACCGCGCCGGCGTCATCATGGGCGGCCTGGCGGTGCTGATCGGCTTCATGCAGGAGTTCGGCATCGAGGTCGTGACCCCGGTCGAGGCCGGGCTGCGCATGGGCGTGATGTGGGACCTGCAACTGCGCGCCACCCAGGCCGACCGCCGCGAGCTGTCGGTGGAGGACTTCGGGCGCCGCTTCCATGTCGACGCCGCACGCGCGCACAGCGTGGCCGACACCGCGCTGGGCTTCTTCCAGGTGCTCAAGCCGGCTACCGATTCCTATGCGCGCTACCTGTATTGGGCCGCCTTGCTGCACGAGACCGGCCTGGTGGTGTCGCCCACCGGCTACCACAAGCATTCGGCCTACATGATCGCCAACGCCGACCTGCCGGGCTTCACCACCCGCGAACAGAAGCTGATGAGCACGCTGATCCTGGGACAGAAGGGCAACCTCAAGAAGATCAGCGAAATGCTGGCCGACGTCGATTTCGCCAAGGCCGTATTGGCGCTGCGGCTGGCGGTGATGTTCATGCACTCGCACATCGCGCTCGACCTGGATAAAGTCAAGGTCAAGCTCAAGAGCAAGATCGACCTGGAAATCCGCCGCGACTACATCAAGGAACATCCCAGCATCGACTTCTGGTTCCAGAAGGAGCAGGAGTGGTGGGCCGGCATCGGCGTCGATTTCGGCGTCAAGGTGCTGAGTTGATCTGAGCGCCCTGCGCGCCCGCCGCCGAGGAAAGCCCCGCCGGATGCCGGCCGGGGCTTTTTCTATTTGAGAATATTCTCAAATGGTAACGTTTCTTATCTGTGCTATAGTCGCATCCGGTTTTGCAAGCACGTCAAAACCGCATACCAACAACAAGGCATCGCACGATGCCGCCATCGCGAACGCGCAGGATGCTTCGTCCTGCCGCCGTCCCGGTCGGACCAGCCGTATTTCCGGACCGCCGCCCGCGCCAAAAAAAGAAGCCGCCATCATTGCGCGGCGGTTCATCAATTTTTGGAAAAGGATGGTCCATGTTCCCTCGTCAACTCGTGGTCGGCGCCCTGCTGGCCGGCACCGCGCTGTCTTCCGTCGCCCAGGAGAAGGTGCTCAACCTCTACTCGGCGCGCCACTATCAGACTGACGAAGCCCTCTATGCCGACTTCACCAAGGCCACCGGCATCAAGATCAACCGCATCGACGGCGACGACGCCGGCATCCTGGCGCGCCTGAAGAGCGAAGGCGCCGCCAGCCCGGCCGACGTGATCCTGCTGGTGGACGCGGCGCGCCTGTGGAAGGCGCAGAGCGACGGCCTGTTCCAGCCGGTCAAGTCGAAGTTGCTGGAAGAGCGCATCCCGGCCCAGCTGCACAGCAAGGAGGGCAGCGACGGCGCCCAGTGGTTCGGCTTCTCGACCCGCGCCCGCGTGATCGTCTACAACAAGGCCAGCGTGAAGCCGGAAGACGTCGACACCTACGAGTCGCTGGCCGACCCGAAGAACAAGGGCAAGCTATGCACACGCAGCGGCTCGCACCCCTATAACGTCTCGCTGTTCGGCGCGCTGCTGGAGCACAACGGCGCCGCCAGGACCGAGGAAGTGCTGAAGGGCATGGTCGCCAACCAGGCGCGTCAGCCGGTTGGCGGCGACACCGACCAGATCAAGGCGGTCGGTTCGGGCGAATGCGGCGTGGCGATTTCCAACTCCTATTACGTGGCGCGCCTGCTGCGCTCCACCAAGCCGGAAGACGTGGCGCTGATGGAAAAGGTCGGCATCGCCTGGCCCAACCAGAAGAGCTATGGCGCGCACGTCAACATCGCCGGCGCCGGCGTAGCCAGGCATGCGCCGCACAAGGCCGAGGCGGTGCAGTTCCTGGAGTACCTGGCCGGCGACAAGGCGCAGCGCTACTTTGCCGAAGGCAACAATGAATGGCCGGCGGTGGCCGGCGTGAAGACCGACAACCCGGCGCTGCTGAAGATGGGCCCGTTCAAGGCCGAGGTGATCAACGTCGGCGCGGTCGGCGCAAACCAGCAGAAGGTGCTGCAGATGCTGGACCGCGTCGGTTACAGGTGATGCGCACTGCAGGCGCCTGAGCTTGCCGGGAAAAAAACGGCCGGCATTCGCTGCATGCGGATGCCGGCCGTTGTCATTGGGAGCTCGCTCAGCGCGGCGGATCGCGGAAGGGATTGCGCTCGTTGAGTTCGGACAGGTAACCGTCGATGCCGCCTTCCTCGCGCTGCAGGAAGTGTTCCACCGCGTCGTAGAAGCCGGGGTGCGCCAGCCAGTGCGCCGACCAGGTCTTCTGCGGCATGAAGCCGCGCGCCATCTTGTGCTCGCCCTGGGCGCCGCCCTCGAACCAGGAAATCTTCTCGGCGATGCAAAACTCCAGCGGCTGGTAGTAGGCAGTCTCGAAGTGCAGGCAGGGGACGTGCTCCAGCGCGCCCCAGTAGCGGCCGTACAGCGTGTCGCGGTCGTGCACGGTGAGCGAGCTGGCGATGGCATGGCCGTCGCGCAGGGCGATGGTGAGCAGCAGGTTCTGCGGCATGCTCCGGCCGATGCGCAGGAAGAAATCCAGGTTGAGGTAGGGCGTGGAGTAGTGATCCGAATAAGTGTGCCGGTAGCAGCGGTTGAAGAAGCGCCAGTGCGCCTCTTCGATCTCGGCACCGCGCAGCTGCACGAAGCGCACGCCCTGTTCGGACACCTTGCGCCGCTCGGCCAGGATATTCTTGCGCTTCTTGCGGTCCAGCGTATCGACGAACTCGGCGAAGCTGGCGTAGCCCTCGTTGTGCCAGTGGAACTGCACGCCGCTGCGCAGCAGGAAGCCGGCCCCGGCCAGCGCTTTGGCCTGCGGCGGCGGCGGATAGAGGATGTGGGTGGAAGAGACGCCCGGCTCCTGCTGCAAGGCCAGCAGCGCGGCCAGCAAGGCCGCGCGGGCTTTCTCGTCGATCGCCAGCAGGCGGCCGCCGCGCACCGGCGTGAACGGGATGGCCGAGAGCAGCTTGGGATAGTAGTCCACGCCATGGCGCTGGTAGGCCTCGGCCCAGGCCCAGTCGAACACGTATTCGCCGTAGGAGTGGAATTTCCGATAAAGCGGCATGGCCGCCGCCAGCCGCTCGCCTTGCCAGATGCTCAGGTAGTGCGGCTCCCAGCCGGTGTCGGCGCAGGCCGAGCCGCTCTCGTGCAAGGCATGCAGGAAAGCATAGGAAAGGAAGGGATTGGCCTCGTCCTGGGCGGCCACCAGGCCGTCCCAGCCCGGCTGGCCGATCTCGGCCAGAGAAGAAACGATTCGCGTGCGATAATCCATTGAACAGTGAGTAGCGTGACCTGTTTCTTCAGTTGCTGCCTGCGGCGCCAAGCCGGTTGGCCGGCATCGAACAGGCATTCTACGCAAAATGAAAAAAATGCGTCGCCGGCGGCCCGGCCGGGATGCGAGGACGCGGCAAAAAGCACGCAGCGGAAAGCACTTCATGCAAAGCGAATTCTTCAATCTCTACAGCCACGGTTTCGCCCGCGTCGCGGTGGCCGTGCCCGACTGCAAGGTGGCCGACCCCGGTTACAACGCGCAGCGCACCATCGAACTGGCCGAGCAGGCCGTGGCCCAGGGCGCGGTGCTGGTGTCCTTCCCCGAACTGGGTTTGTCGGCCTACAGCTGCGAAGACCTGTTCCAGCAGCGCGCCTTGCTGGACGCCTCGCTGGAGGCGCTGCAGGCGATTGTCGACGCCTCGGCGCGCTTGCCCGCGGCCTTGCTGGTGGGCTTGCCGCTGAAGGTGGAGCACCAGCTGTTCAATTGCGCGGTGGTGGTGGCCGGCGGCCGCATCCAGGGCGTGGTGCCCAAGACCTACCTGCCCAACTACAGCGAATTCTACGAAGCGCGCCAGTTCAGCGGCGCCGATTGCGCCATCACGCGCCGCGTGCGCCTCCTGGGCCAGGACGTGCCGTTCGGCAGCCTGCTGTTCGACATCGCCAATATCTCCGATTTCCGTTTCCACATCGAGATCTGCGAAGACGTTTGGGTGCCGATCCCGCCGTCGTCCTTCGCCGCGCTGGCCGGCGCCACGGTGCTGGTGAACCTGTCGGCCTCCAACGTGGTGGTCGGCAAGTCCGGTTACCGCCATCAGCTGGTGTCGCAGCAATCGGCGCGCTGCATGGCGGCCTACCTGTATTCCTCGGCCGGTAACGGCGAGTCCACTACCGACGTGGCCTGGGACGGCCAGGCGCTGATCTGCGAGAACGGCGAACTGCTGGCAGAGTCCGAGCGCTTCGCCGAGGGTGGCCACGTGATCTATGCCGACGTCGACCTCGAACGTCTCTCGCGCGAGCGCTTCCACCAGACCAGCTTCGGCCAGTCGGTGCGGCGCCATGCCGACGAGGTGCGCAAGTTCGAGGTGGTGGCCTTCGACGTGGAAGTGCCGGCCGCCCGCGCGCTGCCGCTCAAGCGCGCCGTAGCCCGCTTCCCCTACGTGCCGGCCAATGCCGAGCAGCGCGAGCTGCGCTGCCGCGAGGTCTACAACATCCAGGTGCAGGCGCTGGTGCAGCGGCTCTCTTCCAGCGGCATCAAGAAGGTGGTGATCGGCGTCTCAGGCGGTCTCGATTCTACCCATGCGCTCCTGGTCTGCGCCAAGGCGATGGACAAGCTGGGCCTGCCGCGCGCCAACATCCTGGCCTACACCATGCCCGGCTTCGCCACCAGCAGCCGCACGCTGGCGCAGGCGCACAAGCTGATGGAGCAGGTCGGCTGCGCGGCGCAGGAGATCGACATCCGTCCCAGCTGCGAACAGATGCTCAAGGACCTGGGCCATCCCTACGCCAACGGCGAGCCGGTCTACGACATTACCTTCGAGAACGTGCAGGCCGGCGAGCGCACCAACCACCTGTTCCGCCTGGCCAACCATAACGGCGCCATCGTCATCGGCACCGGCGACCTCTCCGAGCTGGCGCTGGGCTGGTGCACCTACGGCGTGGGCGACCACATGTCGCACTACAACGTCAACGCCAGCGTGCCCAAGACCCTGATCACCCACCTGGTGCGCTGGGTGGCCGAGTCGGCGTCGCTGGAGCTGACGCATCCGGAAGTGCTGATGCAGATCCTGGAAACCGAGATCAGCCCGGAACTGGTGCCGGGCAAGTCGGCCGGCGAGCCGGGACAGCGCACGCAGGACTTCATCGGTCCCTACGAGCTGCAGGACTTCAACCTTTACTACATCCTGCGCTACGGCTTCACGCCGGCCAAGGTGGCCTTCCTCGCGCACAGCGCCTGGCGCGACCGCGAGGCCGGGCATTGGCCCGACGGCCTGCACGGCGCCCATAACGAATACACCCTGGCCCAGATCAAGAAGAACCTAGGCATCTTCCTGTACCGCTTCTTCAAGACCAGCCAGTTCAAGCGCTCCTGCGTGCCCAACGCGCCCAAGGTCGGCTCCGGCGGCTCGCTCTCGCCGCGCGGCGACTGGCGCGCGCCCAGCGATTCGGAAGCCACGGTCTGGATGCAGGGGCTGGAGCGCGTCCCGGATTCGGAGGCCTGATCGCACCGCACTCGCCGGCGCTTGAAAGCGCGCGGCGCCTGGCCGACAATAGGCGGGAACGGAAAAATCAAGCAAGCGCCATTGGATTTTTAGTTAACATAACAGTCGACATTTTCACGACATATCAAGAGAGGAATTGCCATGAAACAAGTGACCGCAGTCATCAAACCGTTCAAGCTGGATGAGGTTCGGGAGTCCCTGGCGGAAGTCGGCGTCACCGGCCTGACGGTCACCGAGGTCAAGGGCTTCGGCCGCCAGAAGGGGCACACCGAGCTCTACCGCGGCGCCGAATATGTGGTTGATTTCCTGCCCAAGGTGAAGATCGAGGTGGTGGTGGACGACAAGGTGGTGGAGCAGGCGGTGGACGCCATCATCAAGGCCGCGCGCACCGGCAAGATCGGCGACGGCAAGATCTTCGTGCAGGAAGTCGAGCAGGTGATCCGCATCCGCACCGGCGAAACCGGCGCCGACGCGGTCTGATCGACACCGCATCCCATCGCTTCACCGAACCGGCCGCTGGCCGGTTTTTTCTTGCCTGTGCCATTCATCCGTCGCTTCCATCCGCGCCTCGCTGCCTCGCCGTCTCGCTGTCACTCTCGCCTGTTCCAGATTGACACAGGCAGTGACAACCTGGCGCAGCCGCGCGCGCCCACCGCCGGCGCGCAAGCCCGTACGGCGCGGCTGCGCGGGCGGCCGGCCGATGCCGGCGCACTGGCACGGCGCTTGCCCCCATCTGCAGGGATCCCCGGCCGGCCAGGACATGACGGCCGGGTGTTCATTTCCATAATTATCGGAGGCGACAATGAATCTGGCAGACATCAGCAAGCTCGGCGTGAAGGATCCCTTCAAGCAACGCTACGACAATTTCATCGGCGGCAAATTCGTGCCGCCGGTCAAGGGCGAATACTTCGAGAACATCAGCCCGGTGATCGGCCGCGCCTTCTGCGAAGTGGCGCGCTCCTCGGCCGAAGACATCGAACTGGCGCTGGACGCCGCCCACGCCGCCAAGAAGGCCTGGGGCAAGACCTCGCCCACCGATCGCGCCAACATGCTGCTCAAGATCGCCGATCGCATGGAGGCCAACCTGGAGCTGCTGGCCACCGCCGAGACACTGGACAACGGCAAGCCCATCCGTGAAACCATGGCCGCCGACATCCCCCTGGCGATCGACCATTTCCGTTACTTCGCCGCCGCCATCCGTACCCAGGAAGGCGGCATCTCGGCCATCGACAACGACACCTACGCCTACCACTTCCACGAACCGCTGGGCGTGGTCGGCCAGATCATCCCGTGGAACTTCCCGATCCTGATGGCGGTGTGGAAGCTGGCGCCGGCGCTGGCCGCCGGCAACTGCGTGGTGCTGAAGCCGGCCGAGCAGACCCCGGCATCGATCATGGTGCTGCTGGAGCTGATCGCCGACCTGGTGCCGCCGGGCGTGCTCAACGTGGTGCAGGGCTTCGGCGTGGAAGCAGGCAAGCCGCTGGCCTCCAACAAGCGCATCGCCAAGATCGCCTTCACCGGCGAGACCACCACCGGCCGCCTGATCATGCAGTACGCCTCGCAGAACCTGATCCCGGTGACGCTGGAGTTGGGCGGCAAGTCGCCCAACATCTTCTTCGCCGATGTGATGGAGAAAGACGACGAATTCTTCGACAAGGCGCTGGAAGGATTCGCCATGTTCGCGTTGAACCAGGGCGAGGTCTGCACCTGCCCCTCGCGCGTGCTGGTGCAGGAATCGATCTACGAGCGCTTCATCGAGCGCGCCTTGAAGCGCGTGGCCGCCATCAGGCAGGGCAACCCGCTCGACAAGGGCACCATGATCGGCGCCCAGGCCTCGCAGGAGCAACTGGAGAAGATCCTCTCGTATATCGACATCGGCAAGCAGGAGGGCGCCAAGGTGCTGGCCGGCGGCGGCCGCGAGGAGCTGGGCGGCGACCTGGGCGGCGGCTATTACGTCAAGCCCACGGTCTTCGAGGGCAACAACAAGATGCGCATCTTCCAGGAAGAGATCTTCGGCCCGGTGGTCTCGGTCACCACCTTCAAGGACGAGGAAGAGGCGCTGGCCATCGCCAACGACACGTTGTACGGCCTGGGCGCCGGGCTGTGGACGCGCGACGGCACGCGCGCCTTCCGCATGGGGCGCGAGATCCAGGCCGGCCGCGTGTGGACCAACTGCTACCACCTGTACCCGGCGCATGCCGCGTTCGGTGGCTACAAGCAATCCGGCATCGGCCGCGAGAATCACAAGATGATGCTCGACCACTACCAGCAAACCAAGAACCTGCTGGTGAGCTACAGCCCCAAGGCGCTCGGGTTCTTCTGATCCGTTACGGCGGCGCCGGCCACGATGGCGGCCGGCGCCGTTTTTCAGTTGACGGGCAAAAAGGGCGAAGGGAGACGGCAATGAATGCACCGCAACGGGTGGTCGCCACCGAGGCGACGCTGGCGCTGCTGCGCCAGTTGAAGGGCCGCCACGGCGACCTGATCTTTTTCCAGTCGGGCGGCTGTTGCGACGGCAGCGCGCCGATGTGCTACCAGGCCGGCGAATTCCAGCTGGGCGACACCGACGTGCATTTGGGTGAGATCGACGGCGTGCCGTTCTACATGGGCGCCGACCAGTTCGAGTATTGGAAGCACACCCAACTGATCATCGACGTGGTCAACGGCAACGGCGGCATGTTCTCGCTGGAGAACGGCAGCGGCAAGCGCTTCCTGACGCGCTCGCGGTTGTTCTCCGACGACGAGTACGAGGCGCTGCCGCAGACGGCGCCGCACTGAGGCGGTGGCCGGGTTCAGGCGCGCAGCCGCAGCCTGCGGTAGATGGTGTTGCGCGACACGCCCAGCGCGCGGGCGGCGGCGCTGACGTTGCCGCCGTGCGCGCGCAACGCGTGTTCGATGGCGCTCCATTCGCTGTCCTGCAATGAGACGGCGGGCGCGGCATCCAGGGGCGCGGGCGGGGCGCCGGCTTCTTCCAGGAAATCGTCGGGCAGGTGGCGCAGGCCGATGCTGTCTTCGCCCGCGGCCATGGCCAGCGCGGTGCGCACCAGGTTGGCCAGCTGGCGCAGGTTGCCCGGCCACGGATGCGCCAGCAGCAACTGGCTGGCCGGCAGGTCGAACGGCGGCGCCCCGGGGCCGCCTTCGCGCGCCAGCATCAGCGCGGCCAGGCGGGCCAGGTCGCTGCGTTCGCGCAGCGCCGGCAATTTCACTTGCAGGCCGTTGATGCGGTAGTAGAGGTCTTCGCGGAAGGCGTGGCGCGCGGCCATCTCGCGCAGCGGCTGGTTGGTGGCGCACACCAGCGAGAAATCCACCGGGATCACGCGGCCACTGCCCAAGGGCGTCACCGCGCGCTCCTGCAGCACGCGCAGCAAGCGGCCCTGCAGCGCCAGCGGCATGTCGCCGATCTCATCCAGAAACAGCGTGCCGCCCTGGGCCTGCGCGATCTTGCCCTGCGCGCCCTTGCGCCGCGCGCCGGTGAAGGCGCCATCCTCATAGCCGAACAGCTCGGCCTCGATCAGGTTTTCAGGGATCGCCGAACAATTGAGCGCGACAAACGGTGCGCCCGCGCCATGCGCGCCGTCACGGTGAATGGCCTGGGCCAGCCACTCCTTGCCGGTGCCGGTCTCGCCGGTGATGAGGATGGGAATGTCGCGGCCGATCACCTTGCGCAGCTTGGCGATGACGGCGCGCATGGCGTCGTCTCCGGTATCGAGCGCCTGCAGGGCGTCGCCGCCGGGCGCCGCGCGTGGCGTCGCCGGGAGCGGAGTGGGCGGCGCGGCGGCTACGGCGTCGCGCGCGTTCTGGAAATGCTGCTCGCGCAGCCGCATCTCGGCGCGCGCATGGATCTGGATGCCGCTGTGCAGATGGAGCGCCATCAGGCCTGGCGCGGCCTTGCGGTAGTGCTCGAACAGCGCCGAGACCGGCGCGCCGAACAGCGAGCCGAAGGTATGCGACTGCAGCGCCGCCAGCGGCAGGCCGAGCTGGAACAGCGCGCTGCGGTTGGCCGCCAGGAAGCGCCCGCCCGGCGCGAAGGTAGCGATGCCCTCGACCAGCGTGCCGACGAATTCCGGGCGGCTGTGGAAGTGCAGGGTGATGCAATCGGGGAAGCTGCCGGCCAGCAGCTGGTTCTCGATCATCTGCGCCGACATGCGCACCAGCGCCAGGGTGTGCTTGTGGAAGCCGCCGCATTCGCCCGAGACGTCTAGCACGCCCAGCACCTGGCCGCGATGGTCGAAGATGGGCGCGGCCGAACAGGTCAGGAAGCGGTTGGCGTCGAGGTAGTGCTCCTGCGCGTGCACGATGGTGGGCTTCTGCTCGAACAGCGCCGTGCCGATGGCGTTGGTGCCGCGCAGCTGTTCCGACCAGCGGCCGCCTGCGCCCAGCGCCACGCGGTCGGCCTTGGCCAGGAAGTCGCTGTCGCCCAGCGTGTGGACGATGGTGCCCTCGGCGTCCGACAGGATCACCATGCTGTGGGTATTGCGGATCTGGTCGTAGAGCGTCTCCATGACCGGCTTGGCATGGCTGGAGAGCGCCTGGCTCGATTGCAGCGCCAGCGCCAGGTCCGCGCGCGAGAGCGTGGACAGGTCGGGGCGCTGGGCGCGCGTGAGGCCGTAGGAGGAGCTGCGCTGGTGCGAACGTTCGATGACGTGCAGGTCGAGCGCGCCGTCGGCCGCCGCCTGCACCACGGGGCCATGGGACAGCGCCGCGCCGGCGCCGCCTGGCCGGTTTTCCCGGTATTGCATCGTTGTCTCCTTGGAACGTAGGAACCCGACGGTTCTTTGTTCCCCCTGTCCGATTTTTTGTATTCGGTACTGTGCGTCCAAGCATAACCGATTAATCCGCACGCTACCGGCATGGTCGCGCGCGATGTTGGCAGGGCGGCAAGGGAAAATTGAAACAGGGTTTGCAGGCGCCGGCTGGGGCGGGCAAAATACTGTTTATATATACAGTAATCATCCACTCCGCCATGTCCAGCTCATCGCGTTTCCCCAGGTTTCCAGAAGGCATCGCCGCGCCTTTCCCCAAGCAGCCCAAGCCGCCTTCGGACGACGACGCCACGCTCACGACCGAGACCTACATCCATCGCCAGCAGGCCCCCCTCAAGGGCCGCGGCGCCGTCACCAACCTGCGCGGACGCTACGATTCGGTCAGCCGCGAGGAGTTCGACGACGGCTGGCAGGCGCTGCGGTTCGCGCCGTCCGCGCCGTCCGAAGGCGAGGACGCCGCGGCGCCGGAAGCGGAAGAGCCTGCCAGGCTCAAGACCATCGTCACCGAGGAAACCGCCAAGTCCATCCTCAGCCGCAACCGCTCGCCGGACCTGCCGTTCTCGGTCTCGCTCAATCCCTACCGGGGCTGCGAGCACGGCTGCGTCTACTGCTTCGCGCGGCCTTCGCACAGCTATCTCGGCCTGTCGCCGGGGCTGGATTTCGAAAGCCGCCTGGTGGCCAAGACCAATGCCCCGGAACTGCTGCTGCGCGAGCTGGCCAAGCCGTCCTATGAACCGGACACGATCACGGTGGGCATCAACACCGACGCCTACCAGCCCATCGAGCGCGAGCTGCGGATTACGCGCCGCGTGCTGCAGATCCTGCACGACTGCGGCAACCCGGTAGCCTTGATCACCAAGTCCGCGCTGATCGAGCGCGACATCGACCTGCTGGCGGCAATGGCGGCGAAGCGCCAGGCCATCGCCGCCGTCACCATCACCACGCTCGACCCGGCCGTCGCACGCACGCTGGAGCCGCGCGCGGCCAGCCCGGCGCGCCGCCTGCGCGTCATCAGGACGCTGGCCGAGGCCGGCATCCCGGTCAGCGTGTCGATTGCACCGGTGATTCCCTTTGTCACCGAGCCCGATCTCGAACGCGTGATGGAGGCGGCGATCGACGCCGGCGCGGGGCAGGCCGGCTACATCGTGTTGCGCCTGCCATGGGAGGTCAGCCCGCTGTTCCGGCAGTGGCTGCAGGCGCATTTCCCCGAGCGCGCCGCGCGCGTGATGAACCGCATCCAGGACATGCGCGGCGGCAAGGACTACGACGCCGATTTCGCCACCCGCATGCGCGGCGCCGGCGTCTGGGCCGACCTGCTGCAGCAGCGCTTCGAGAAGGCCAGCCAGCGCCTGGGCATCAGCCACCGCAACCGCGCCTTCGCCACGCTCGACGCCAGCCAGTTCCGGCGGCCGCTGCTGGCGCCGGCGCCGCGCGAGCAGCGGCAGCGCAACGCGGGGCAGCTGGACCTGTTCTGAGGCTGGAACGAGCCCAAGAGCAGCTCAAACGGTCATCTTGAACAGGACCAGCAGCAACAGGCCCATGTAGGCGCCGACGCGCATGCGCTCCGGCATGCTCCCGGCCAGGGGCCTCGCCAGGCGCATGCCGGCCAGCGCGGCAACGGCCAGCAAGGCGGCCGCGCTGAGGTCGACGTGGCCGACATGCCATGCGCCCGCTTCCGCGCCGCGCAGGCCGGCGGCGGCGAGGTAGACCGCGCAGGCCGCCAGCGCCGCGCTGGCCGCCAGCAGTTGGGACAACGCCGAGGCGCACTCGGCGTCATGGCCGCCGCGCCGCATCAGCGGCACGGTCATGGCGCCGCCGCCCACACCGGCGCCGGCCGACAGCGAGCCCGCGGCCAGCACCGCGCAGGCATTGAGCAAGAGCGGCAGGCGGCGCGGCACGGAGGGCGGCAGGATGCCATGCGCGGGGCCGGTTTTCTCCATGCGATCGAAGCGCAGCGCGCAATCGGCAATCAGCGCCGACAGGTACAGCACGTACAGCAGCCGCAGCCGGAACGGCGAGCAGGCGAGCGCCGCCAGCGCGCCGGCCAGCGCGCCGGTGGCGGCATACAGGCACAGCGGCCAGCACTTGCGCAGGGAGATCCGTCGCGCGCTCAGATAAGGCCGGCAGGCTGCGGCGGCGGTGATGGCCAGCACGCAGGCCGAGGTGCCGACCGCGACGTGCATGGCCATGCGGTGCAGGGCGCTGCCTGCGGGATACAGCGCCGTCAGGCTGCAATACATCAGCGGCACCACCACCGTGCCGCTGCCGGTGCGCAGCAGCGAAATGGCGCAGCCGGACAGCAGGCCGAAGGCGGCGAGGGCGAGGTAGAAGTTCATGGCGGCGTGCTCGTGATGGCGGGCGGATGGGGGCACGATAGGCCGCACCGGTTTGACTGGCTTTCGATGTCGGGACAATAATGTTCGAATTTCCGCCAAGCTCCTCGATTTCACCGAACAGATGACAGACCGGATCCCATTGCCCATCGATCGCATCGACGCCGTGCCGCGCGCCGTGGTCGCCGCCGGCGCCGCGTACGCCGACGGCACGCTGCTGCCCTGGCACAGCCACCGGCGCGCGCAGCTGCTGTACGGCGCCAGCGGCCTGATGCAGGTGGCCACCGGGGACGGCGCCTGGGTGGTGCCGCAACAGCACGCGGTATGGATCCCGGCCGGCAAGGTCCATCGCAGCAGGATGCTGCTGGGCGTGACCACGCGCAGCGCCTACATCGAGCCGCATGCGTCGCCGCGCGCGGGGGACGCCTGCCAGGTGCTGGAGGTGAGCCCCTTGCTGCGCCAGCTGCTGATCGAGTCGGCGCAGATGAACCAGCATTATCCCGAGGACGGTCGCGACGGCACGCTGATGCGCCTGCTGCTGCACGAGATCGGCCGCGCGCGCGAACTGCCCATGCATATCCCGTTGCCGCGCGACGCAGCGCTGGCCGAACTGTGCCGCGGCTTCATGCTGGCGCCGGGAATACAGTCGCGCCCGGGCGACTGGGCGCGCCGGCTGCACATGAGCGAACGCACCTTCGGGCGGCGTTTTCGCGAGCAGACGGGGATGGGATTCCAGGAATGGCGCCAGCGCGCCTGCGTGGTGCTGGCGGTATCGCGCCTGGCGGCGGGGGAGGCGGTGACGCGCATCGCGCTGGATTTCGGCTACGAGCGTCCGGCGGCGTTTTCGACGATGTTCAGGAAACTGGCCGGCTATCCGCCATCGGCGCATGCCGGCAGCCGCTCGGGCAAGGGCCTGGGGACGCCGGCCTCAGCCTGAGGCGCGTTCGCTGGACTTGAGCAGCACCACCAGCGCGCCGGCGCCGCCGTCGGCCGCGCGCGCCTGGCAGAAGGCCATCACCTCATCCTTTTGCGCCAGCCAGTTGCGCACCTTGTGCTTGAGCACCGGCTCCTTGTTGACCGAACCCAGTCCCTTGCCGTGGATCACGCGCACGCAGCGGATGCCGCGCTTGCGCGATTGGCGCAGGAACTCGCCCAGCGCCTCGCGCGCCTGGTCGCGCCGGTAGCCGTGCAAGTCGAGCTGGGCCTGGATCACCCAGTTGCCGCGGCGCAGTTTGGAGAGCACGTCGGGACCGACGCCGGGACGGGCGAAGCTGAGGTTCTCGTCGCTGTCCATGAGCGTGTCGACGGTGAATTCGTCGGACAGCGATTCCAGCAGCGCGGCCTGCTCGTCGGCCAGGTGGTGGCGGGCGATGGGCAGGGGCTGTTCGGGGAGGTGGAGGGCCTTGTCGATGGCCTTGGCGCGCAGCGGCGCGACCTGGCCGATGCTGCTGCGGAAGATGTCGGCCTCGGCCCGTTGCCGCGCTTCGTTGCGCAGGCGTTCAGCCTCGGCTTCGGCGCGCGCCTTTTCCTGCGCCTGCAAATCCTTGCGCAGCCCCTTGAGTGCGGAAAAATCCTTGATCGTTGCCATGATGCGCCTGCATTAACTCCCCAGCCGCTTACTTTATCAGAAGCCGGGCAAGACGCGTTTGCAGTTCAGCTGCAGCTCAGCCGCAGCTCAGCTTGATGATGACCTTGCCGGGATCGGTGTGGATGTTCAGCCGCCTGGCGTTGAAGTCCATGGTGGCGATGGAGTCGGGCTTGAGCACCCGCACGTCCTGGGCGCCGGACTCCCGCATGGCCAGGCGCTCGATGTAGCCGCTGACGTTTTCGCCGATCAGGTGGTCGACCCGGGAGGCGTCGCAGTCGCCGGGCGCGGCGCCGGCCTGGCCCGGTTCGCGGGCGGCGCTGCATGCGGCCAGCACGCCGCCCAGGGCGAGCAGGCAAAGCAGCACATTGG
Organism: Herbaspirillum sp. WKF16; assembly: GCF_028993615.1. Lineage (NCBI taxonomy): Bacteria > Pseudomonadati > Pseudomonadota > Betaproteobacteria > Burkholderiales > Oxalobacteraceae > Herbaspirillum > Herbaspirillum sp. WKF16. Next base: position 1,930,215 of record NZ_CP118632.1, read on the forward strand.
TGGTGGTGCGGGAGCGGGGCACGGTTCTTCCTTGGATAATTGTCGTTGACGAACCTGCAACAAAAAAGCCGGCGGCGATTGTCTCGCCACCGGCTTTTTGATGAAACATCGCGCCGCGAGTTCTCGCAGCGCACAAATTTTTATTCCAGGCCTTCCAGGTAACGCTGGGCGTCGAGCGCGGCCATGCAGCCGGTGCCGGCGCTGGTGATGGCCTGCCGATAGATGTGATCCTGCACGTCGCCGGCGGCGAACACGCCGTCGATGCTGGTGGCGGTGGCGAAACCTTCGGTCCCGGCGCGGGTCTTGAGGTAGCCGTTCTGCATGTTCAGCTGGCCCTCGAAGATGCTGGTGTTGGGCTTGTGGCCGATGGCGATGAACAGGCCGTGCACCGGGATCTCGGTGATGGCGCCGTCCTGGGTCGACTTGATCCGGATGCCGGTCACGCCGCTGTCGTCGCCGATCACCTCATCCAGGGTGTTGTGCCACTGGATGGCGATCTTGCCCTCGGTGACCTTGTGCAGCAGGCGGTCGATCAGGATCGGCTCGGCGCGGAACTTGTCGCGGCGGTGGATGATCGTGACCTTGCTGGCGATGTTGGAGAGATACAGGGCTTCCTCGACGGCGGTGTTGCCGCCGCCCACCACGGCCACTTCGCGGCCGCGATAGAAGAAGCCGTCGCAGGTGGCGCAGGCCGACACGCCGCGGCCCATGAAGGCCTGTTCCGACGGCAGGCCCAGGTACTGGGCCGAGGCGCCGGTGGCGATGATCAGGGCGTCGGCGGTGTATTCGCCGCTGTCGCCGATCAGGCGGAACGGGCGCTCCGACAGCTTGGTGGTGTGGATGTGGTCGAAGATGATCTCGGTCTTGAAACGCTCGGCGTGCTGCAGCAGGCGCTGCATCAGTTCCGGGCCTTGCACGCCCAGCGGATCGCCCGGCCAGTTCTCGACGTCGGTGGTGGTCATCAGCTGGCCGCCTTGCTCGACGCCGGTGATCAGCACCGGGTTCAGGTTGGCGCGGGCGGCGTAGACCGCGGCGCTGTAGCCGGCGGGGCCGGAACCGAGAATCAGGACCTTGGCGTGTTTGGGCGTGCTCATAGGATACTCTTCGTGTGTTTGGGGGACTTCCGCATAGCTTGAGGCAAGTCCCGGGATTTCAATTCGTGGCGGCCGCAGGGGGCGCTCGGGCGCATCCGCGCCTTCATATTTCTGCGCTGCAAAACGGGTAAGATTATAGACGAAGGCCCCCTCTCGGGCCGATGGAATTACGCTATCCATCCAATAGCCCGGCAGTGCCGCGGGCTTGTCCGGAAGACAAGGCGGGCGGCGGCATATTCGATGTTGCCGACCCGCAAAATGCCAAAGCGCCAATGCAATGCCGTTACAATGGCGGCTACGTTTTTTTAGTACGGAAGTTATGTCGAAGACGAGTCAAGCCCACATCCGCAACACCAAGGCGCCGGCGCCGCCGATGCCCAACCGCCTGGTGCGGCTGATTTCCGAAGCGCGCTGGCTGGCCCTGACCGCGCTCCTGGTCTACCTGGCCTTGATTCTCGTGACCTATTCCAAGACTGACCCGGGCTGGTCGGTGGCCAGCTCGGTGCCGCGCGTGGCCAACTGGGGCGGGCGCGTGGGCGCCTGGATGGCCGACTTGCTGCTGTACATCTTCGGCATGTCCGCCTGGTGGTGGTGCGTGCTGCTGGGCCGCGCGGTATGGAACGGCTACCGCCGCCTGTCCGAGCGCTTCCTGGTCGAGCAGCCGGCCGAGCCCGAGCATCGCCAGGAGTCCATCATCCGCGCCGTCGGCTTCGTCTTCATGCTGACCGGCAGCCTGGGCATCGAATTCACCCGCATGCATCGCCTGGTGGCCAAGCTGCCGCATTCTTCCGGCGGCGTGCTGGGCGAGATGATCGGCAAGGCCGTCCAGCCGACCTTCGGCTTCACCGGTTCCACCTTGCTGCTGCTGCTCCTGTTCGGGCTGGGCTTCTCGCTGTTCTTCCATGTGTCGTGGCTGGCTGCGGTCGAACGCATCGGCGGCGCCATCGAGGACGGCCTGCTGTGGGTGCGCAACTTCTTCGCCGCCCGCGCCGACCGCAAGGCCGGCGCCGAAGCTGCGGTCAAGCGCGAGGAGACCGTGGTGCAGGAGCGCGCCAAGATCGTCGAGGCGCCGCCGATCCGCATCGAACCGCAGATCGTCGAGGTGCAGAAATCCGACCGCGTGCAGAAGGAGCGCCAGACCAGCCTGTTCGACGACGCCAATACCGACCTGCCGCCGCTGTCGCTGCTGGACGACGCGCCGCCGGCGCAGCAGACGGTGTCGGTCGAGACGCTGGAATTCACCAGCCGCCTGATCGAGAAGAAGCTCTCAGACTTCGGCGTGGAAGTGAAGGTGGTGGCGGCCTATCCCGGCCCGGTGATCACCCGCTACGAGATCGAACCGGCCACCGGCGTCAAGGGCAGCCAGATCGTCAACCTGGCGCGCGACCTGGCACGCTCGCTGTCGCTGACTTCGATCCGCGTGGTGGAAGTCATCCAGGGCAAGAACTACATGGGCCTGGAGCTGCCCAATCCCAAGCGCCAGATCGTGCGCCTGACCGAGATCGTCGGCTCCAAGGTGTACGGCGACAGCCACTCCAGCCTGACCGTGGCGCTGGGCAAGGACATCGCCGGCAATCCGGTGGTGGCCGACCTGGCCAAGATGCCCCACTTGCTGGTGGCCGGCACCACCGGCTCGGGCAAGTCGGTGGGCATCAACGCCACCATCCTCTCGCTGCTGTACAAGTCGACCCCGCGCCAGGTGCGCCTGATCCTGATCGATCCCAAGATGCTGGAGCTCTCGATCTATGAGGGCATCCCGCACCTGCTGGCGCCGGTGGTGACCGACATGCGGCAGGCCGGCCACGCGCTGAACTGGGCGGTGGAAGAGATGGAGCGCCGCTACAAGAAGATGTCCAAGCTGGGCGTGCGCAATCTGGCCGGCTACAACCAGAAGATCGCCGACGCCGAGAAGCGCGGCGAGAAGATCCCCAACCCGTTCAGCCTGACGCCGGACGCGCCGGAGCCGCTGGAGCAGCTGGAAACCATCGTCATCATCATCGACGAACTGGCCGACCTGATGATGGTGGTCGGCAAGAAGGTCGAAGAGCTGATCGCCCGCATCGCGCAGAAGGCGCGCGCGGCCGGCATTCACCTGATCCTGGCCACGCAGCGGCCGTCGGTGGACGTGATCACCGGCCTGATCAAGGCCAACGTGCCGACCCGCATCGCCTTCCAGGTGTCTTCCAAGATCGACTCGCGCACCATCCTCGACCAGATGGGCGCCGAAGCCTTGCTGGGCATGGGCGACATGCTCTACATGCCGCCCGGCACCGGGCTGCCGATGCGCGTGCACGGCGCCTTCGTCTCGGACGATGAAGTGCACCGCGTGGTGGAGCACCTCAAGACCCAGGGGGAACCGAATTACATCGAGGGCATCCTAGAGGGAGGCGTGCTCGAGGACGCCGACGGCAGTGGCGGCGGCGCCGGAGCGGCAACCGGCGGCGGCGAGGGCGACGAGCTGTACGACCAGGCCGTGGCCGTGGTGCTCAAGAACCGCCGCGCCTCGATCTCGCTGGTGCAGCGCCATCTGCGCATCGGCTACAACCGCGCCGCGCGCCTGTTGGAACAGATGGAGCAGAGCGGCCTGGTGTCGACGATGCAATCCAACGGCAACCGCGAGATCCTGGTGCCGGCCGGCGCCGCCGGCGGCGAGCCGGAATAAGCCACGCGGACCGGCGCCTCGGCACTCTTGCCGAACTCCCGCGCCGGCGTGGCGCAACCTTCAGAACGGATACAACAACATGGACAATTCCAGGACTCCTTTTTCGCGCCGCAGTGCGCAAGCGCAGCAAGCCCGCACACGCGCGCTCGACGTGCGCCGCATGCTGGTGGCGGCAGGCCTGTCGGCGCTGGCCGTGGCCGGCGCCATCGCCATCGCCGCGCTGACCCCGGGCCGCGCGCAGGCCGCCGCGCTCGACCAGTTCAAGCAGTTCGTCGCCAGCACCCAATCGGCCAAGGGCGCGTTCACCCAGCGCCTGGTGCGCAACGAGAACGGCAACGCCAAGGTGGTCAACACCTCCAGCGGCAGCTTCGTGTTCTCGCGTCCGGGCAAATTCATCTGGACCTACCAGAAGCCCTATGAGCAGGTGATCCAGGCCGACGGCGAGAAGCTGTTCATCTACGACAAGGACCTGAACCAGGTCACCACCAAGAAGCTGGGCAACGCGCTGGGCTCGTCGCCGGCCGCGATCCTGTTCGGCAGCAACGACCTGGAAAAGAATTTCAACCTGAAGGAAGCCGGCGCCAAGGACGGCCTGGAATGGCTGGAAGCCGTGCCCAAGAGTAAGGATACGACCTTCGACAGCATCGGCATCGGCCTGAAGAACGGCACGCCGGTGGCGATGGAATTGCATGACTCCTTCGGCCAGGTCTCGGTGCTGAGCTTCGACAGCTTCGAGAAGAACCCGCCGCTGAAGGTCAACAGCTTCAGCTTCACCATTCCCAAGGGCGCGGACGTGTTCAGCAACTGATCCGGCCGCCAATGACAAAGCCCCGCAGGCTCGCGCTTGCGGGGCTTTGTCATTGGCAGGGGCTTATTCTTCCGGCATCTGCAGCAGCGGCAGCTTGTGCGGCACGTCCTTCCACTTCTCATGGTCAGGCATGGGCGCCTTGGCCTGGGTGATGGGCTTCCAGCCGGGGTGCCTGGCCAGCTTCGCGTTCAGGTCTTCGAAATGCGCCATGGCAGCCGGCAGGTCGGTGGCGTTGTAGATGGCGCCGGCCGGGCATTCGGGCACGCACATCGAGCAGTCGATGCAGCCGTCGGGATCGATGGCCAGGAAGTTCGGACCTTCAACGAAGCAATCCATCGGGCAGACGCTGACGCAGTCGGTGTATTTGCACTGGATGCAGGAATCGGTGACAACAAAGGGCATGGCAATCAAACGCGCAGTGGAGGAGGGCTGCCCGGCAAGGATGCCGCGGCGGCGCGTATTTTACCGCGTTGCCGTCCATCGGCTGTGACCGGCCGGTGACCATCGCGTGACGGGCGCGTCATCCGGCGACGCTCTGCGTTAGACTACGGCCTTTGGCGGATACCGCGCATCCATCGCGGCCGCCGGCACCGACCGATCGAGAAATGAACCTGATTCCCCTGGCCGAACGCATGCGGCCGCAATCCTTCGACGACGTCATCGGCCAGCAGCACGTGCTGGGGCCGGGCAAGCCGCTGCGCGTGGCCTTCGAGTCCGGCGAGCCGCATTCGATGATCCTGTGGGGGCCGCCGGGCGTGGGCAAGACCACCCTGGCGCGCCTGATGGCGGACTCCTTCAATGCCGAGTTCATCGCGCTGTCGGCGGTGCTCTCGGGCGTCAAGGACATCCGCGAGGCGGTCGAGCGCGCCCAGCTGATTCGCGCCAATTCGGGCCGTCGCACCATCCTGTTCGTGGATGAGGTGCATCGCTTCAACAAGAGCCAGCAGGACGCCTTCCTGCCGCACGTGGAGAGCGGGCTGTTCACCTTCATCGGCGCCACCACGGAGAACCCGTCCTTCGAGGTCAATGGCGCGCTGCTCTCGCGCGCGGCGGTATATGTGTTGAAGTCGCTGACCGACGACGACCTCGGCGCCATGATCGACCGCGCCTGCCAGGATCAGCTGGACGGCCTGCAATTCCAGCCGGAAGCGCGGGAGATGCTGGTAGCCAGCGCCGACGGCGACGGCCGCAAGCTGTTGAACAACCTGGAGATTGTGGCGCGCTCGGCGCAGGCCAAGGGGCAGGAGACGGTCACCCCCGAGGTGCTGGCCGAATGCCAGGGCGATGCGCTGCGCCGCTTCGACAAGGGCGGCGACGCCTTCTACGACCAGATCTCGGCGCTGCACAAGTCGGTGCGCGGCTCCAATCCGGACGGCGCGCTGTATTGGTTGACGCGCATGCTCGACGGCGGCGTCGATCCGCGTTATCTCTCGCGCCGCATCGTGCGCATGGCCTGGGAAGACATCGGCCTGGCCGATCCCCGCGCCATGACCATCGCCAACGACGCCGCCAACACCTATGAGCGGCTGGGCTCGCCCGAGGGCGAGCTGGCGCTGGCGCAGGCGGTGATCTACCTGGCGGTGGCCGCCAAGAGCAACGCCGGCTACATGGCCTACAACCAGGCGCGCGCTTTCGTTGCCAAGGACAAGTCGCGCGGCGTGCCGGAGCACCTGCGCAACGCGCCGACCAAGCTGATGAAGGAGCTGGGCTACGGCAAGCTGTACCGTTATGCCCATGACGAGCCGGAAGCCTACGCCGCCGGCGAGACCTACCTGCCGGACGGCATGCGCGAACCCAACTGGTACCAGCCGGCGCCGCGCGGGCTGGAAGCCAAGATCGGCGACAAGCTGGCGCACCTGCGCGAGCTCGACCGCGAGGCGCGCAAGAATTCGAAATAAGAACAAGGGAACAGGGCCGCGCGCGGGCGCCGCGGCCGTGGGCAGGTCCGCCGCTCAGGCGGGCTTCCTGCTCCAGACGTGGAAGCTGCCTTGCATGGCCGACATGGCGTCGATCACGGTCTGGTAGGTCTTGTCGTTGTCGAAGCCGGGCAGTCTCTCTTTCATCGCATCCTGCAGCAGGTCGAGTCCCTCGGCGTCGTTGGGCACCAGCACGCCCTTGACGGCGCCATCCACCTGGCCGGCGATGATCCATTCCGGTTGCGGCAGGGGGCCTTCGCTGATGCGGATGGTGACGTCGGCGACCTCGTTCCAGGCGATGCCTTCGCGCTTCGCGCCACGCACCGTGGTGCGGATTTCCAGTGCGTCGAACTCCACGCTGAGCTTGCGCGCGGCCTGGGCCGCCAGCTTGGCCGGGCTCAGTTCGGCCGCGCCCGGGGCTTGCACGCGCCAGTCGGTCTTGCGCTTTTTCGGCGGCACGAAGCGGTTCTTGATCTGCTGGCCGAAGGCGAAGGTGGCGCCGAAAGACAGGCCGGCCAGCAGGCCGTAGAACAGGCTGGCCTCATTGGTCATGTAGTGCATGCCGGCCCAGACCGCGATGCAGCAGGCGGCCACCAGGCCGAGGATGGACAATGGCAGGGGCGTCTTGGGAGAATCGTCGGCGTCTTGTTGGTCGGACATGGCTGTGGCGGTAGGTTGGAAACTGGCCGAATGGTAACCCGTCCGGCGCGCAATTTGTTGCCCAAAGCGCGGCCTAAGGTCCGTCAAGCGCGCGCGGCTTGGTACAATCGCGTTTTCTGCATCAATTCAACTCGTTTCTTTCCCATGATCGACATCCAACTCCTCCGTAAAGACATCGACAATGTGGCGGCCCGCCTGGCGGCGCGCAAGTTCGTCCTCGATGTGGCCGGCTTCAATGCGCTCGAGGCTGAACGCAAGCAGATCCAGACCCGCACCGAAGAACTGCAGGGCAAGCGCAACAGCCTGTCCAAGCAGATCGGCATGCTCAAGGGCCGGGGCGAGGATGCGTCGGCGGTGATGGCGGAAGTCAACGGCATCGGCGACGAGCTCAAGTCCTCGGCGACGCGCCTGGAGGAAGTGCAGCAGCAGATGAACGCCTTCCTGCAGGCCGTGCCCAACCTGCCGCATGAGTCGGTGCCGGTGGGCAACGACGAATCCGGCAACGTGGAAGTGCGCAAGGTCGGCGCGCCGCGCAGCTTCGACTTCGAGGTCAAGGACCACGTCGACGTCGGCAACCCGCTGGGCCTGGATTTCGATACCGCGACCAAGCTCACCGGCTCGCGCTTCTCGGCGCTCAAGGGCGGCATGGCGCGCCTGCACCGCGCGCTGGCGCAGTTCATGCTGAACACCCACACCGGCGAGCACGGCTACACCGAGTGCTATACGCCCTACATCGTCAACGCCGACAGCCTGCGCGGCACCGGCCAGTTGCCCAAGTTCGAGGAAGACCTGTTCGCCGTCAAGAAGGGCGGCCAGGAAGGCGAGGCCGAGAATGCCGCGCTGTACCTGATCCCGACCGCCGAGGTGCCGCTGACCAACTTCGTGCGCGACGAGATCGTCGCGGCCGACGCGCTGCCGCTGAAGTTCACCGCGCATTCGCCGTGCTTCCGTTCGGAAGCCGGCTCCTACGGCCGCGACACCCGCGGCATGATCCGCCAGCACCAGTTCGACAAGGTCGAGATGGTGCAGATCGTGCATCCTGAGAAGTCCTACGAGGCGCTCGACGAAATGCTGGGCCACGCCGAGGCCATCCTGAAGCAGCTCGGCCTGCCGTACCGCGTGATCACGCTGTGCACCGGCGACATGGGCTTCGGCGCGGCCAAGACCTATGACATCGAAGTCTGGCTGCCGGCGCAGAACACCTACCGCGAGATCTCGTCGGTATCGAACTGCGAGGCCTTCCAGGCGCGCCGCATGCAGGCGCGCTTCCGCAACGCCCAGGGCAAGCCGGAACTGCTGCATACCCTCAACGGCTCCGGCCTGGCGGTGGGACGCACCCTGGTGGCGGTGCTGGAGAACTACCAGCAGGCCGACGGCAGCGTGGAGATCCCGGCGGCGCTGCAGCCCTACATGGGCGGCATCACCAAATTGACGCCGGCCTGATTGGCGACGGCATCGGCAAAACGGCCGCCCTGAGGAGGGCGGCCGTTTTGTTTTGGGCGCAGGAAAACGCAGCTGAAAACGTTTTCCCGAAGGGCGAGCTTAACCGTCCTTGAGCGCCCACGAGAAGGCCACCGGGATACGGCGTTCGATGAACAGGCTGTTGCCCTGGATTTTTTTGGCCTGCTTCTTGGCCTTGGTGGCGGCCGAGGCGATCTGGTGCGGCGAGGAGTATTGCGAGGGCTCGATCTTCACCGCGCCCAGCGAGATCGACACCAGCGGATGCAGGACCCGGTTGCCCTGGCGGTCTTCCGAGTGATAGCCGCCGCGCTCGCGGTCTTCGTCGTAGTAGAAGGCGCGCGACTCGGCCTCGAAGTTGTCCAACATGGCGCGGCAGCGCTTCTCCCAGTCTTCGCTCTGGAACATGATCAGGAAGTCGTCGCCGCCGATGTGGCCGATGAAGTCCAGGTTGGCGTCGCAGCCCTGCTGCAGCACGCGGCCGGTCAGCTGGATCATGTCGTCGCCCTTGCGGTAGCCATAGACATCATTGAAGGGCTTGAAGTGGTCCAGGTCGCAATAGCAGATGCAGAACTCGACGCCGCTTTGCAGCAGGTATTCGATGTGGTCGTTGATGGGCACGTTGCCCGGCAATTGCGTCAGCGGGTTGGCGTGGCGCGCGGCGTCGATCTGCATCTGCGTGATCTCGCGCAGCAGGTCGTGGCCGGTGCCCAGGCCCATGTACTGGCCGCGGTCGGTGATGATGAAGCCGTTCGACAGGTGGTGCGACTCCGCCTGCACCAGCAGGTTCGACAGGTCCTGCAGGCTGGTTTCCTGTTCGGTCAGGATGGGATTGGGATCCATGAAGAAGGCGCAGGATTTCTTGCCGTAGAGTTCGCGGCCGTACAGGCGGGCGAAGCGCTCGACCATGCTGTAGCGGTTGATCAGGCCGATCGGCAGGCCGTTGCTGACCACCGGCAGCGCCTGCAGTTGCGGGTCGTTGACGAACATGTCGTAGACCGTGTCGTTGGAGACGTCCGGGCTGACGTACTGGGTCTCCCGCAGCAGCTTGAAGACGGTGGCGTTGCGCTTGCCGGGACCGTACTTGCTGGCCGCCAGCGGCACCTTGTCGCGGCGCAGGGTCTTGGTGACGTCTTCCGAGATCGACACCGGCGGCTCCGGCTGCGGGCGCGCGATGTGATAGCCCTGGCCGCAGGCGATGCCGAGGTCGCGGATGGTCAGCAGCTCGGCCTGCGACTCGATGCCCTCGGCGATCACGATCGAGCCGGACTTCTCGGCGATCTCCTGGATCGAGCGCACGAACTGCAGCTTCATCGGATCGTGGTTGATGCCCTGCACGAAGTGCATGTCGATCTTCACGTACTCCGGCTGCAGCTCGGACCACAGGCGCAGGCTGGAGAAGCCTTCGCCGAGGTCGTCGATGGCGATCTGGAAGCCCATGTCGCGGTAGTGCATGGCGGCATTGCGCAAGAGGGCATAGTCGTAGGTCGGCTCGTTCTCGGTGAGTTCGATGATGATGCGCTGGGGGTTCACGCCCAGCTTCTCCAGGTAGCGCAGCGTCTCGCCCTGGATCGCCTCGGGCTGCATCAGCGCGCCGGGAGTGACGTTGAGGAACAGGTTGCCCGGCAGGCCCAGCTGGGCGAAGCGCGCCAGCACGATGTGCCGGCACAGGTATTCCATCTGCACCGACAGGTTGTGCGCCCGCGCCACCTTGAACAGCGCCAGCGGAGAGTGCAGCGGCGTATTGGAGGGGCCGCGGATCAAGCCTTCATAACCGAGGATCTCGCCATTGCGCATGCGCACGATGGGCTGGAACAGCGCCGTCAATTTGCGCTGCGCGATGATTTCATGCAACAAGGACAACATCGGATCGGATGCGCCGGGCTGCGGATTGCCGGCGGCGCGGGCGATCAGCTCGGCAGCTTCGGCGCCGAGCGGGAAGGGGGCGTTGGAGAGGGGCGCCATCTGGCAAAGTCCGAAATGAGTTGTTCCAAAGAACGGAAAATAATTTACGGATGCTAGAAGTCATTTATGACAAGATGATGATGAAAGTGCACCGCGCGGACGTTTTTGCATGAAAAGAACAGCCTGCCTTGTTTTGGATCAGCAGCTGTCCCGGTGGCCGGGAAAAGAGGCGGGGCGGATGATAGGGGTTGCCGGTCTGATAAATGAGTTTCGGAAATTATTTTTCAGATGGGTATTCCGTTACCAAAAATCTTCTGATATAGTTGCCGACTTTGCTGCACCACGCAGCGAACGACCGAAGTTAACCGGAGAGGTGGCAGAGTGGTCGAATGTACCTGACTCGAAATCAGGCGTACGTTAAATCGTACCGTGGGTTCGAATCCCACCCTCTCCGCCAGTTGGCTTAAAAAAAAGTAGTCGCAGGAACAGATAAGGCTCTGAATTTTTCAGGGCCTTATTTTTATTCTGCGCCGGTTTTGCATCGGGATGCGCGAGCATGCCGGTTCCGGGGCTGCGATCCGGCAGCGCCGATCAATAACAGCGGCATCGCCTACTCAAGGGGAGGGGGCGGCGAGGTCGACTGCCTCGGCCGCACCAGGTCCGGAGACGATTCAATTCGGGTTCCCGCGCAGCGGGACTCGCCTGTGGTTTATTTTCATCCCCGCTCACGATCTTGTGTCGCCGGTACGCCGGTCTTGTTATATTCATAAAAAATCGTAAGCCTCGAAGCGGGCCCATTAAATGTCCTTGAATCGTCTGTTCCGGCTGATTTCCATCGCATTGCTGATGTTGTTCCTGGCATTGGCGATTTCGCTGGTATGGATCGAATGGAGCATTTACCAGAACGGCGCCAACAGCGTGCCGGCGCTGAGGAATTTTCGCCTCGGCCTGATCGCCATGGAAAAGCTCTCCGCCGAGCGCGGCCCGGCCAACGCCTACATGGGCGCCAGGCCGCAGGATCGGGAGCAACTCTACCTGCGCTTGAAAGAAGCCCGCGCCACCAGCGACGCCGCGCTCGCCAAGCTGCGCGGCGCGCTGGACAAGGATCCCACGCTGCGCAAATCCTCCATGTCAGAGCGCCTGCGCACGGTGCAGCAGGCCCTGGGCCCGGCGCGCGCGGCGGTCGACCGCGTCGGGCTGCAAGCCCAGGAGCAACGCACGCACCTGTACGTGGTGTCCGCCGTGAACGGCATGGTCGACATGATCCCGGTGATGGTGCGCGTGACGGCCGAGCTGGCCAACATCGTCGACCAGTCCGATCCCGACCTGCGCGACGGCCTGGCGGGCGTGCGCGCCGCCGCCAGCCTGCGCGAATACGCCGGCCAGATCGGCTCGCGCTTTACCGCCCCCCTGATCCTCCAGCGCAAGCTGGATTCCGATGAAGTGATCGAGATCGGCCGCCTCTATGGCCGCATCGAACTGCTGCGCTCGCTGGTCGGCGCGCAATTGGCGTCCTACGCCGCGCGGCCCGAATTCGCGCGCGCCCTGGACGACATGGACAAACAATACTTCGACAACGGCTTCCAGTTCCTCGACTACCTGCTGCAGGTCGGCCTGAAATCGGGCGACTACGGCATCACGCCGGCCGAGCTGGCGGCGCGCTACGTGCCGCAGATGAAATCCATCCTCGACCTGCGCGACCTCCTGCTCGACGACATGATGGTGCGCGCCGAGCAGCGCAACATGCAGGCCCGTAATTTCCTGGCCTCGGTGATCGGGCTGACGATCATCGCCTGCCTGTTCTTCCAGTTGCTGATGTACCTGATCCGCAAACGCGTGGTGCGCCCGCTGGTGAACGCCACCGACCTGGTGGTCGGCCTGGTCGACGGCAAGCTGGACCAGGAAATCCCCAAGGGAAAATACGACGACGAGATCGGCGGCATGATGCGCGCCTTGCGGGTGCTCAAGGAGCGCATCCTGGAGCGCAACAGCCTGGCCAAGGAGCGCGAGGCGCTGATCACGCAGCTGCAGACCTCGTCCAATACCGATTTCCTGACCGGCCTGCTGAACCGCCGCGCCTTCTTCTCCTACGGCGAGCAGCAGCTGGGCGTGGCGCAGCGCTACGGCCGCGAGCTCTCGGTGGTGCTGTTCGACATCGACCACTTCAAGCGCATCAACGACACCTACGGCCATCTCTCGGGCGACACCATCCTGCGCGGCGTGGCGCAGACCGCGACGCAGCTGCTGCGCAAGGTCGATGTGCTGGCGCGCTACGGCGGCGAGGAGTTCATCGTGCTGCTGCCGGAATCCGACCTGGAGCAGGCGCGGGCGGTGGCGGAGAAGCTGCGCTTTTCGCTGGCGCAGAAAGACTTCGAGATCGACGGCGGCCAGCATGTCCGCATCAACGCCAGTTTCGGCGTGGCGACGCTGGTGGACGGGCGCAGCCTGGAGCAGTTGATCAAGCTGGCCGATACCGCCCTGTACGTGGCCAAGGAGCAGGGGCGCAACCGGGTCGAGGTCAGCGCCTGAGGTCGTGCGGCGGGTGCTGCCGACGCTCGCGAGCGTGGCAAAAAAGGGCCGGCATGATGCCGGCCTTTTTCATGGCGCGACGGGATCAGGTGCTCTCGCGCTCCAGGATGGAGTAGCCCAGGTCGCGCACCGGCTGCTCGACGCTGTGACCGGCGAAGCGGGTGAGCAGCATGTCGGCCGCGGTCAGGCCGATCTGGTGCGCGCTGATCTGCACCGTGGTCAGCGCAGGCAGTACTTCCGGCGCGATTTCCAGGTTGGCGAAACCGGCCAGGGCAATGCGTCCGGGCACGGCCACGCCGCGTCGCGCGCATTCCATGGCGGCGCCGGCGGCGATGACGTCGTTGCTGAAGAAGGCGGCATCGACCTGCGGATGGCGATCCAGCAGCCGGCCTATCGATTCGCGCCCGGCGTGCAGGAAGGAGCCCATGGGGACCTTGAGGTGCACCGGCTCGGCCGCGCCGTGCGCCAGCAGCGCTTCGCGCATGCCGGCGAAGCGCGCCATGCCGCGCGGATCCTCGCCGCCGACGAAGGCCATGTGGCGGTAGCCGCGGCCGTGCAGGTAGTCGCCCATGGCGCGGCCGGCGTCATGGTTGTTGAAGCCGGCCAGCATGTCGATCGGGCGCTTGGTCAGGTCCCAGGTTTCGACCACGGGGATGCCGGCGGCCTTGAGACGCTGCCGGGTGCGGGCGGTGTGCTGCACGCCGGTCAGCACCAGGCCGTCGACGCGACGGCCGATGAAGGCTTCCACCAGCGCGGTCTCGGTGTCTTCGCAATAGCCGGTCTGGCCCAGCAGCAACTGGTAGCCCTGCAAACTCAACTGCTCGGACAGGCCGCGCACCGTCTCGGCAAAGATGGAGTGGCTGATGGTGGGCACAATGGCGGCCACGATGCGGGTACGGCGCGAGGCCAGGCCGCCGGCCAGCATGTTGGGGATGTAGCCCATGCTGGCGATGAAGGATTCGACCTTGGCGCGGGTGTCGGGCGAGACCTTTTCCGGGGTGTTGATCACGCGCGAGACCGTGATGTGCGAGACCCCCGCGGCGCGGGCGACGTCTTCCTTGGTGATGGCGCGCGCCTGGGCGGCGGGGCTGCTGGTCTCGGGTTTTCTTTTCATGGGCGAAGTGGTGGGCGGGCCTGGGTGGCAAGCATAGCAGGAGGCGGCGCGGGCGGCAGTTGCGGAAAACCGCAGGCCGGCGCATCCGCGCTGGCTCAGTCGCGGTCGTTGAAGGCCGAGATGTGGGAGACCTGGAATACCCCCGACAGCGACTGCAATTCATTGCGATGCAGCTCGGCCAGGCGATGCAGGTACTGTTCTCCCAGCTCGGTCAGGCGCACCTGGACCAGGCGCTTGTCGCGATCGTCGGGCGCGCGCGTGACCAGCCCGGCCTTCACGCAGCGCGTGACCAGCGCCACCACGCCGTGGTGCTGCGACTGCAGGCGTTCGGCCAGCTCGCTGATGCTGGCCCAGTCGCGGCCGGGGAAGCCCTTGATGTGCAGCATCAGCAGGTATTGCAGCGGCGTGATGCCTTCGCCTTGCGCGGCATCTTCGGAAAAGCGCAGGAAGCGGCGCAACTGATAACGAAATTCCGAGAGCGCCTCGAAGTCGTCCTTTTGCAGGCGGGAGGTGTGTTTCATGGCTGGCGCGGGACCCGGAGGATCATCTGGATGCCATCATCGGGGCAGGCGAGGCGCCTGGAGCGGGACATGTATATCATCTTGTGATGTAATTGCGGTTTGGCTGCGCTGACGCCGGCCCTGGTTCAATACGTCGAGGAAGTCGCGGAAAACGGATATGCCCGATTCTATCTTGCTGTGGTTCAAAAGTTTCATCCCGCCAAAAAGCAATGTCGACCGCTTCGAGCGCATGCGCTCTTGCGTCGGCAGCCTGTTCGGCATCCTGCTGGTGGGCTTGGCCAGTTACGCCATCCTGCCGCATGACGCCAGGACCGTCTGGCTGATCGCCCCCATGGGCGCCTCGGCGGTGCTGCTGTTCGCGGTACCGGCCAGCCCGCTGGCGCAACCGTGGTCCATCATCGGCGGCAACCTCTGGTCGGCGCTGGTCGGCGTGACCTGCGTCAAGCTGATCCCGGAGCCGGCGCTGGCGGCGGCGGTGGCCATCTCGCTGGCCATCGGCGGCATGTTCCTGTTGCGCTGCATTCATCCGCCCAGCGGCGCGGTGGCGCTGACGGCGGTGCTGGGTGGGCCGGTGGTGCATGAGATGGGCTACGCCTTCGTGCTGGCGCCGGTGCTGCTCAATTCGGCGCTGCTGCTGCTCGCCGCGCTGTTCTTCAACAATGCCTCCGGGCGGCGCTATCCGCATGCGCAGCAGAGCGCGGCGGCGCATCCGCACCAGACCCGCGATGAGCTGCCGATTGCCCGGTTGGGGTTCTCGCATGAGGACCTGGACGAGGTGTTGAAGAACTATAACCAGGTGATCGACATCGGCCGCGACGACCTGGAAGAGATCTTCATGCAGACCGAGATGCGCGCCTACCATCGCCGCTTCGGCGAGACGCGCTGCGAGGCGGCGATGTCGCGCGACGTCGTGGCGGTGGAGTTTGCCACCAGCCTGGACGAGGCCTGGCGCCTGCTGCAGTCGCACCGCCTGCGCGCCTTGCCGGTGCTGGATCGGGCGCGGCATGTGATCGGCATCGTCAGTCGCAGCGATTTTTTGGAGCACGCCGGCGCCGACGTGCATACCGGACTGGCGGGGCAGCTGCGCAAGTTGTTGCATCGCGTGCCGTTCACGCACTCCGAGAAGCCGGAAGTGGTCGGCCAGATCATGAGCGGCGAGGTGATTTCGGCCGGTGTGGATACGCCGGTGCTGGCGCTGGTGCCGAAGATGGCCGATGGCTTGCATCAGATCCCGGTGGTGGACGTCGACGGCAAGCTGGCCGGCATGCTGACGCAGTCCGACATGATTGCGGCGCTGTACGAGAAGAACCTGGCGGCCGCGCGCGGCGCGCCGGGCCTGCGCAGCGCTGCTTGACAGGGCGCCCGGGCGGGGTGATTCTCGGCCTGTGGCGCGGCCCGGACTGCGGGCGCGCCGATGCGAGGAGACTGTGATGAGGATGACCGTCCTGGTTGTTGCCGTATCCGTCCTGTTGGCCCTGGCCGCCTGCGAGCGCAAGGGCGGCAATCCGCCCAAGCCGGTGACCGAGGCGCCGCCCGTTGCATTTTTGTGGGGTGGATCGGCTTCGGGAGGTGCTACCGGCGAGAGTTATGCATAAGGTGAATATCTGCTATTGCCACAATAAAGCAGACTCGCCGTGGGCCGATCGCTATAGTTGCACCTGTCTCCTCCAATCTCCTCCTTAAGAAATTGGATTCAAGCCCGCAACCACTGGTTCGCGGGCTTTTTTTTGCCTGTTTGTTCCTGGGGCGGGCTTATCCCTTGTCCGCGTGCAGGAATAGCGGCGGCGCTTCTTGGTAAGATGCGGGTTGTGGCGATCGGATCCTTCGATGCGCCTTGTTTTCGTCCAGAATCCTCAATGTCCCAGACTCCTTCGTCCCAGCCCTTGCCCGAGCGGCCCGATACGCCTTGCGTGGCCGTCTGCTCCACTACCTTCGACGATGTCTGCCGCGGTTGCGGCCGCACCGTGGACGAGGTGGCGCAATGGGTGTTCCTCAATGCGCAGGAGCGCGAGGTGGTTTGGCAGCGCATCCTGGCGCAGGGTTATCCGCGCCGCAACTACTGAAGCGCCGGCGCCCTCAGCGCGCCGGCAGTCCGAAGAAGCCGACCCCGGCCGCACGCAGCATCCCGGTCAGCGCGATCAGCGGCAGGCCGGTAAGGGCGGTGGGGTCGTCGCTGCGTATGCTTTCCAGGATGGCGATTCCCAGGCCTTCGTTCTTGGCGCTGCCGGCGCAATCGTAGGGCTGTTCGATGCGCAGGTAGGCGTCCAGCTCCGTATCGGGCAGGTCGCGGAAGCGGACCAGCGTCTGCACATTGCAGACCTGCGCCGCCTGGGCAGCATCGGCGCGGCGGCCGTCCCACAGGCACAGCGCCGTATGGAACACCACTTCGCGCCCGCGCATTTTTTGCAATTGCTTCAGGGCGTTGGCATGGTCGCCGGGTTTGCCGATCTGCTCGCCATCCAGCGTGGCCACCTGGTCGGAACCGATGACCAGGGCGGCGCCGGCGCGGGCCGCGACTGCCGCGGCTTTTTCGCGCGCCAGGCGCAGGGCCGTGGCATCGGGCGCCTCGCCCGGCCTTGGGCTCTCATCGATGTCCGGCGTCATGCTCTCGAAGGGCAGTCCCAGCCGGCCCAGCAGTTCCTTGCGATAGGCGGAGCTGGAGCCGAGGATCAGGCGCGGCGAGGTGGCGATGGGGGCGTTATGGGGCATGGCGAGGGCGGAATCGAGGTGGCGGAGGCTGGCCTGGATGGCAAGAATCTTGCCAAAAACAGGCAAAAAAAGAGGCGGCGCGGCGACAGCTTGGCGAAAAAACAGCGAAGGCGCGCTAAGGCTTTGACTGGTAAGGAAATTTTCTGTTATTATCGCAGGTTTTCCGGATTGCAGCTTTGGGTATGAATGCATTTGTGATCGACGCGTTCGAGTTTTGCCGGCTGAAACAGCAGGCCCAAGGCGACATTCCGGTTGCTGAATTAGGTCGTCTGGCGCAAGAGACGGTTGACCGTTCCGGCACGATTTCCTGGATCCTGTCCGGCGATATCGACAAGCTGGGGCATGCTCAACTTAGTCTGGCAGTGTCGGGTGCGGTTAATCTGATCTGTCAGCGTTGCCTGACGGCATTGAATTTCGAGATTGATTCGAAGTCGCTGCTGGTATTGGCAAAAGATGAGGCGCAGGCCGACGCGATCGAGGAGTTGCTCGATGATGACGGGATCGATGTCATCGTCGGTACGGCGGCTTTCGACGTGAACAACCTGATCGAGGATGAAACGCTGCTGGCATTGCCGGTGGCGCCCAAGCATCAAGCTTGTCCTGGAGATGGTGTGGCGGCTGAGGCCAAAGGTGCTGAACGGGCTTCCCCGTTTGCGGTACTGAAGAAGTTGAAGCAGTAATTTTTGGGGATGTCTGGCAAGCGCCGGGCAGCAGCACACGGGATTGTCGGAAACCTGGATCCGGTGTGTTAAAATTTTCAATCTTAAGGTTTAGGAGTAATCATGGCCGTTCAACAGAACAAAAAGACCCCGTCGAAGCGCGGTATGCACCGTGCACACGACTTTCTGACTGCACCCCCGCTGGCTGTCGAGCCGACGACTGGTGAAACCCACCTGCGTCACCACATCAGCCCGAACGGTTTCTACCGTGGTCGCAAGGTGCTGAAGACCAAGAACGACGAGTAATCTCATTCATTGAGCTTGCTGTTTTTGGAGAAAAGCGGCGCAATGAGCTTCCGTTGCCGGAGGTTCATTTTGCGCCGCTTTTTTATGCCCGCGAGGTTCGTGCCTGCGGGTTTGCCTTGCCGGCTTGGCGGCGCGCCGACGGCGTCCGCATTTGATCGCGTCATTTTCAATGGCGTGCAAACTGCCTCATAATGTGGGCTGGCAAGGCTTTGAATCAATTCGATGACCATCAAAATTTCAATCGACTGCATGGGTGGAGATCACGGCCCGTCAGTCACTCTCCCGGCCGCAGCCTCCTTTCTTCGTCGCGAGCCCGACGCGGAGCTGATCCTGGTGGGCCAGGAAGGCGTGCTGCAGCCGCTGCTGAAGAAGTACAAGCTGGCCGGCGAAGCCCGCGTCCAGATCCGCAACGCCACCGAAGTGGTCACGATGGAAGATCCGATCGAGGTGGCCCTGCGCCGCAAGAAGGACTCTTCCATGCGCGTGGCGGTCAACCTGGTCAAGGACGGCCAGGTGCAGGCCGCCGTCTCGGCCGGCAACACCGGCGCGCTGATGGCGGTGTCGCGCTACGTCCTCAAGACGCTGCCGGGCGTTGATCGTCCGGCCATCTGCACCATCCTGCCCAACCAGAAGGACGGCCCCACCTACATGCTCGACCTCGGCGCCAACGTCGACTGCGAGCCCCAGCATTTACATCAATTTGCATTGATGGGCTCGGCCCTGGTTTCCGTGATGGAGGGCAAGGCCAAGCCCACCATCGGCCTGCTCAACGTGGGCGAGGAAGACATCAAGGGCAATGAGCTGGTCAAGGAGACCGCCGGGCTGCTGCGCGCCGACCACGAGAAGGGTATCCTCAACTTCTACGGCAACGTGGAAGGCAATGACATCTTCGAGGGCACCACCGACCTGGTGGTATGTGACGGCTTCGTCGGCAACGTGACGCTCAAGGCCTCCGAGGGGCTGGGGCGTTTCGTCAAGAGCGTGCTGACCTCGGAATTCAAGAAGGGGGTCATCAACAAGCTGGGCGCGCTGATCGCCTATGGCGCCATCAAGGCCCTGTCGCGCCGGCTCAATCCTTCCCGCTACAATGGCGCCAGTTTGCTGGGGCTGAAGGGGTTGGTGTTCAAGAGCCACGGCGGCGCCGATGTGTATGCGTTTGAATGGGCGATCCGCCGCGCGTATGATGCCGCCAAGTACGATGTGCTCGCGCGCATCGGCGCGACCATGGCGGAGCTGATGCCCCAGGGACAGGCAAGCGCTGCCGCGCCGGCCATTGCTGTCGCTGCCGAGGAACCGGCGGCGCCGGCCCCGCTGTAATCACCGAATCAACAGAGCAAAAGACGGTATGACCACCTATAGCAGAATCGTCGGTACGGGCAGCTACCTGCCCACCAAGCGCGTCACCAATCACGAGCTGGCCGCACAGCTGGCAGAGCAGGGCGTGGAAACCTCGGATGAATGGATCGTCACGCGCAGCGGCATTTCCGCGCGCCACTATGCCGAGCCTACGCAGTTGTCGAGCGACCTGGCCCTGTCGGCCTCGCAGCGCGCGCTGGAAGCGGCCGGCATGCAGCCCAACGACATCGACCTGATCATCCTGGCGACCTCGACCCCGGATCACCTGGGCGGCTTCCCCAGCACCGCCTGCGTGGTGCAGCGCAAGCTCGGCATCACCAACGGTTCGCCGGCGATGGACGTGCAGGCGGTTTGCAGCGGCTTCGTCTATGCGATGTCGGTGGCCGACAGCTTCATCAAGTCGGGGGCGCACAAGAATGTGCTGGTGATCGGCACGGAAGTGTTCTCCCGCATCCTCGATTTCAAGGACCGCACCACCTGTGTGCTGTTCGGCGACGGCGCCGGCGCCATCGTGATGAGCGCCTCCAGCGAGCCCGGCGTGCTGGCCAGCAAGCTGCACGCGGATGGCAGCCACGGTCATATCCTGTGTGTGCCCGGCAGCGTCAGCAACGGCGCGGTGGCGGGCAGCGCCTACCTGTACATGGATGGCCCGGCGGTGTTCAAGCTGGCCGTGTCGGTGCTGGACAAGGTCGCGCGCGAAGCGCTGGAAGCGGCCCGGGTCGATGCCGCCGAGGTCGATTGGCTGGTGCCGCACCAGGCCAACATCCGCATCATGCAAGGTACGGCCAAGAAGCTGGGCCTGCCGCTGGAGAAGATGGTGGTCACCGTCGGCGAGCACGGCAACACTTCGGCCGCCTCGATTCCCCTGGCGCTGGACCAGGCCGTGCGCGACGGTCGCGTCAAGCCGGGTCATACCGTCCTGATGGAAGGCGTGGGCGGCGGCTTCACCTGGGGCGCCGTGCTGGCCCGCATGTAAGCAAGGCTGGAGCGTCGCCGGCGGCTGCCAGCGCGGCGCGCCGGTGGCGTTTCGATTTTTTTATCCAACCTCAATCAAATCCACGCATGACAAAATTCGCTTTTGTTTTCCCGGGCCAGGGTTCGCAGGCCATCGGGATGCTCAACGGTTTCGCCGGCAATGAAGTCGTCCGCCAGACCGTCGCCGAAGCATCCGACGCGCTGCAGTTCGACCTGGGCAAGCTGATTGCCGAAGGCCCCAAGGAAGACCTGGACCTGACGACCAATACCCAGCCGGTCATGCTGACCGCTGCCGTGGCGTTCTATCGCGCCTGGCTCGCTGCGGGCGGCAAAGCGCCGGCGCTGGTGGCCGGCCACAGCCTGGGCGAATACTCGGCCCTGGTCGCCGCCGGCGTGATCCAGTTCAAGGATGCGGTGCCGCTGGTGCGCTTCCGCGCCCAGGCCATGCAGGAAGCCGTGCCGGTCGGGCAGGGCGGCATGGCCGCCATCATCGGCTTGTCCGACGATGATGTGCGCGCCGCCTGCGCCGAAGCCGCGCAGGCGCAAGTGGTCGAGGCCGTCAATTTCAACGCGCCGTCGCAGGTGGTGATCGCCGGTCACAAGGATGCCGTCGCCCGCGCCTGCGAGGCCGCCAAGGCCCGTGGCGCCAAGCGCGCGCTGCCGCTGCCGGTGTCGGCGCCGTTCCATTCCTCGCTGCTCAAGCCTGCTTCGGATCGCCTGCAGGCTTACCTGGCCAATGTCGCGTTCTCGGCGCCGCAGATTCCGCTGATCAACAACGTCGACGTGGCCGTGGTCAGCGATCCGGCCGCCATCAAGGACGCCTTGGTGCGCCAGGCGGCCAGCGCCGTGCGCTGGGTCGAGACGGTGCAGAAGATGGGCGGCGAAGGCATCACCCACGTGCTCGAATGCGGTCCGGGCAAGGTGTTGACCGGCCTGGCCAAGCGTATCAACGGCGAATTGATCGGCGAAGCCATCGTCGATCAGGAATCCCTGGACAAAGTATTGGAGCTGCTCAAGTGAGTGCAAATCTGCAAGGACAAGTCGCGCTGGTCACCGGCGCATCGCGCGGCATCGGCCGCGCCATCGCCGTCGAGCTGGTGAAGCAGGGCGCCCGCGTGGTGGGCACCGCCACCTCGGAAGCGGGCGCCGCCGCCATTACCGAATACCTGAACGCGCTGCAGCCGGAGGCCGGTCGCGGCGTCGTGCTCAACGTCAATGACGCCCAGGCCTGCGGCGACGTGGTCGACCTGGTGCAGAAGGACTTCGGTTCGCTGTCGATCCTGGTCAACAACGCCGGCATCACGCAGGACCAGCTGGCCATGCGCATGAAGGACGAAGAGTGGGACGCGGTCATCGCGACCAACCTGACCGCCGTCGGCCGCCTGTCGCGCGCCGTGCTGCGCGGGATGATGAAGGCCCGTCACGGCCGCATCATCAACATCACCTCGGTGGTGGGCGAGGCCGGCAACCCGGGCCAGATGAACTACGCCGCCGCCAAGGCCGGCGTGGCCGGCATGAGCCGCGCCCTGGCGCGCGAGATCGGCAGCCGCAACATCACCGTCAACTGCGTCGCGCCCGGCTTCATCGACACCGACATGACCAAGGCGCTCAACGAGCAGCAATCCGCCGCCATCCTGCAGCAGATCCCGCTGGGCCGTCTCGGCGCGGCCGAAGAGATCGCCGCCGCCGTCGCCTTCCTGGCTTCGCCGCAGGCCGGCTACATCACTGGCAGCACGCTCAATGTCAATGGCGGCATGTACATGGGATAACAAGGCGGCAAGGGCTTGATTTAAGTCCTTTTGCCGTATTTTGTTTGAAGTTATGCTGCACTTGGCGCAATCTTGCCAAGAATGGTTAAAAGTAAATTTTCCGCGCGCAAACCTGCTAAAATGCGCGCACTTTTGTAACCTGTCTATCCTCTGGAGGAACAATATGTCCGATATCGAACAACGCGTTAAGAAGATCGTCGCTGAGCAACTGGGCGTCGCCGAAGCCGACATCAAGAACGAATCGTCGTTCGTTGACGATCTGGGCGCCGACTCGCTGGATACCGTCGAGCTGGTGATGGCCCTGGAAGATGAGTTCGAAATGGAAATCCCCGACGAGCAAGCTGAGAAGATCACCACCGTGCAACAGGCGATCGATTACGCAAAGTCGCAAGTCAAGGCCTGATAAGGGCTTTGAGTATAGTTTCAGGAGAATTGCTTGAGCCGCACTCGTGAACGTCGTGTAGTCATTACCGGCCTGGGATGCATTTCGCCTGTCGGCAATAATATTGCCGATACGTGGAGCGCCATCAAGGAAGGCAAGTCCGGCATCGCCACCATCACCAAGTTCGACGCATCCCCTTTCACCACGCATTTCGCCGGCGAGGTCAAGGGCTTCAATATCGAGGATTACATCCCCGCCAAGGAAGCGCGTCACATGGATACCTTCATCCACTACGGGATGGCCGCCGGTATCCAGGCCATCCAGGACAGTGGAATTACGGTAACGGATGAGAATGCCGAGCGCATCGGCGTCATGATCGGTTCGGGCATCGGCGGCCTGCCGCTGATCGAAGACACGCATGCCGAACTGACCAACCGCGGCCCGCGCCGCATCAGCCCGTTCTTCATCCCGGCTTCGATCATCAACATGATCTCCGGCAATCTGTCGATCAAGTTCGGCCTGAAGGGGCCGAACCTGGCCATCGTCACCGCCTGCACCACCGGCCTGCATTGCATCGGCGCGTCCGCGCGCATGATCATGTACGGCGATGCCGACATGATGGTGGCCGGCGGCGCCGAATCCAGCGTATCGCCGCTGGGCATTGGCGGCTTCGCGTCGGCGCGCGCCTTGTCGCAGCGCAATGACGACCCCGCCACTGCGTCCCGTCCGTGGGACAAGGATCGCGATGGTTTCGTGCTGGGCGAGGGCGCCGGCGTGATGGTGCTTGAAGAGTACGAGCACGCCAAGGCCCGCGGCGCCAAGATCTACGCGGAACTGCTGGGCTTCGGCATGAGCGGCGATGCGTACCACATGACCGCGCCGAACCTGGACGGCCCGCGCCGCTGCGTGCTTAACGCGCTGCGCGATGCCGGCGTCAACGGCGACGAGGTCCAGTACCTGAACGCGCACGGCACGTCGACCCCGCTGGGCGACAAGAACGAGTCCGACGCGATCAAGGCTGCCTTCGGCGATCACGCCTACAAGATGGTGGTCAACTCGACCAAGTCGATGACCGGCCACTTGCTGGGCGGCGCCGGCGGCCTGGAGACGGTGTTGACCGTGCTGGCAGTGCACCATCAGGTGTCGCCGCCGACGATGAACATCTTCAACCAGGATCCCGAGTGCGATCTCGATTACTGCGCCAATGCGGCGCGTGATATGAAGATCGACATTGCCGTGAAGAACTCCTTCGGCTTCGGCGGCACCAACGGCACCCTGGTCATCGGCAAGATGTAAAATGCGGTACCCGGTCTCCAGGTGGAGGCCGGGTTTGTCGTCTTGATGGCATCTTATGTCGATAGCAGTCTCTGCGGATATCAAACCTTCCCGCCTGCTTTTGCTGATCATGGGTTTCGCATGCATGTGCGTGGCCCTGATCGGCGTCTTCGCATGCCTGCTCATGCCGGGGCCGCTGTCCTGGCTGGCGCGCGGCATCCTGGCGGCGGTTTGCGTCGTAGCGGCGGCCGTCGCGCTTTTCCTGGTCTTGCGTGAGCGCAAGACCGTCTGGCTGCATATTTCCGGTACCGGGCAGATCCGCGTGGTGGAGCACCTCGCCAGCGGCGCTTTCCGCGGCAAGCCCCAGGTCATGAAGGCCGGGCTGGCGCAATTGCTGGCCGGCACCACCATCTGGCCTGGCATGCTGTTTCTGCGCCTGCGCCTCGAAAACGGCCAGACCCGCACCATCCCGATTCTTTCGGATTCGGTCTCAGAAGATACTTTCCGGGCGTTGTCCGTGGCGTGCCGCTGGCTGATCAGTCACAATACGGCCAAGGCCCGGATGCTCGAAAAATAACCCCGGCGAGCTTGAAAAATTGCCGGGGCGGATGCATCTGCCCTGAGGCAATGACGACAGAACAACACGGCGATAAAAAAACAAGGAACCCGGTTTGACGACAGAACGCGAAATAGACCAGCAGCTTGTTGAGCGCGTCCAGCGTGGCGACAAGAAGGCGTTCGAGCTATTGGTAGTCAAGTATCAACGCAAGCTGATGCGCCTGGTGTCGCGGCTCGTGCGCGACCAGGCCGAGGCCGAGGACGTGGTGCAGGAAGCCTTTATCAAGGCCTACCGCGCGCTGCCGCAATTCCGCGGCGACTCGGCTTTTTACACCTGGCTTTATCGCATCGGCATCAATACCGCCAAGAACTATCTGGTTACCATGGGCAGGCGGGCTCCCACATCGACAGAAGCAGATGCTGAAGAAGCTGAAACTTTTGACGATGGAGACCATCTGAGGGACATCAACACTCCGGAGTCGATGTTGGCCACCAAGCAGATTGCCCAAACGGTCAACGTAGCGATGGAAGCTTTGCCGGAAGAATTACGTACTGCCATTACGTTGCGCGAGATCGAGGGGTTGAGCTACGACGAAATTGCAGAGGCGATGGATTGTCCCATCGGCACCGTGCGCAGCCGTATTTTCCGCGCCCGGGAAGCAATTGCCGAAAAGCTGCGTCCCTTGCTGGACACGGCTGCTGACAAGCGCTGGTGATATCGCTGCAAAGTTGTTGATAAAAAAGCAAAATAACAAAGCGGGTATGGAACTAAGATTTTTGCCGGGTGACTGCTTATGGATACCAACGTAACAACCAAGGAACAGATCTCTGCGCTTGCCGATGGCGAGCTGGGCTCTGAAGAAACCACTATTGCCCTTGCGGCGCTGCGTTCGTCAAAGGACGCCGGCGAAGCCTGGGAAACCTATCACCAGATCGGCGACGTGCTGCGCTCGGAAGAGATGGGGGCGCCGCTGAGCGCCGGATTCTCGGCCAGGATGAGCGCCTTGCTGGACGCGGAGCCCACTATCGTGGCGCCCCAGGCGCCCGTCGAGGCTGCAAGTCCCGCCGCCGTCGTGCAGCCGGCCGCCGCCAACGGCGATCACCGCGCCCAGCGTCCCCGCTTGCTGGGACGCTTCCTGTTGCCGGGAGCCGCTGCTGCGGCTGCTGCGGTGGCTGCGGTGTTCGTCGCCATGCCGCAGCAGGCGGTCGTGACTGCGGACGCCAAGATCGCCGCGCCGATGGCGCAGGTTGCCTCGGCGCCAGTGGCCGTACCCTCGGCGATCGCGTCGGTTTCGGCCAGGGGCGGTGACGCCTCCGGCGCGCAGAACGTCACGCAACTGAGCACGCTGGCGCAGCAGGGTGAGGTCAAGCGCGATCCGCGCATCGACGACTACCTGTTCGCGCACCAGCGCTTCTCGCCTTCCTACAGCTCGGCGCAGTACGCGCGTTCGGCCGCATTCTCTGTTGACGCAGACAAATAATATGCGGCGAACGGGGCATCTGCTCGGACTGCTTTCCCTCCTTCTTGCGTTTCAAGCACCATCGGCCCAGGCGGCTGATGGTGCGCCCGCCGTTTCTTCCACCGAATCATCCACCGCCGCGCAGGCGCAGTTGAAAAGACTGCAGTCCGCCGCCCAGCGGCTCAGTTATTCCGGCACGTTCGTCTACCAGCAAGCCAACCAGATGCGCACGTCGCGCATCACGCACATCCTGGCCGGCAAGAACGAACTGGAGAAGCTGGAGGTGCTCGACGGCAAGCCACGCGAATACCTTCGCAACGACGACGACGTGGCGTGCTACATGCCGGACGCCAAGACCGTGCTGATCGAAAAGCGCGTCACGCGCGACGTTTTTCCCTCCATTGTCGGCGCCAGTCCCGAAGACCTGGCCAGCCACTACAACCTGAGCATGGGGCCGCAGGAGCGGGTGGCCGGGCGCGACTGCCAGGCCATCGTGCTGCAACCCAAGGACAAGCTGCGCTACGGCTACCGCTTCTGGGCCGACAAGCAGACCGGGCTGCTGCTGCGCGCCCAGACCCTGGACGGCCGCGGCGAAGTGGTCGAGCAGATTTCCTTCACCCAGGTCGAGATCGGCCCCATCGATCGTTCGCGCGTGCGTCCCACTTATGCGGATACCCATGGCTGGCGGATCGAACGGGCCGCCATGAGCCAGGTCGACCTGTCGTCCTGGAGCGTTTCGCCGCCGCCGGGATTTCGCAAGATCCAGGAAGTGCGCCGCCTGATCTCCGATAGCGCGCCTGCCGGCGCCGCGCCGGCGCAGAACCGGCCCGCAGAGCGCGAGGTGTCGCAGATCGTGTTTTCCGACGGCCTGGCCGCCATTTCCGTCTTCATCGAACCCGGCAGCCAGAACCGCAACGAGGGTGCGGTCCAGCAAGGAGCAATGAACATCGTCGGACGTCGCCAGGGGGATTACTGGCTGACGGTCGTGGGTGAAGTGCCGGCAGCCGCGATCCGGCAGGTTTCCGATTCCATCGAGCTGAAAACCAAGTAATCAAAAAAGAGAGTGTCGCAATGACTTCGCTGAAGAGCACCATCGCCGGCTCCCTGCTGGCAGCCTCCGTTTTTGCCGTGGCGCCGGCCGTGCTGGCCGCGCCTCCCGTGGTTTCTCCCGCGGTGGCGGCATTGCCCGATTTTGCCGATATCGTCGACCGCACCGGTCCCGGCGTGGTCAACATCCGCACCACCGAGCGCGTGCGGCAGAATGCCCAGGGCCAGGGCGGCATGGACGATCCTGAAATGCAGGAGTTCTTCCGCCGCTTCTTCGGCATTCCGGTTCCGCGCCAGCAGCAGCCGGGCACCCCGCGCGGCAACGGCAAGCAGGGCGGCCAGGGCCAGCAGGAAGAAGTGCCGCGCGGCGTGGGCTCGGGCTTCATCATCTCGGCCGACGGCATCATCCTGACCAATGCCCACGTGGTGGAGGGCGCCAGCGAGGTCTACGTGACGCTGACCGACAAGCGCGAATTCAAGGCCAAGATCGTCGGCTCCGACACCCGCACCGACGTCGCCGTGCTGAAGATCGACGGCAGCAACCTGCCGCGCCTGACCATGGGCGACTCCGATAAGATCCGCGCCGGCGAGTGGGTGCTGGCGATCGGCTCGCCCTTCGGCCTGGAAAACACCGTGACCGCCGGCATCGTCTCGGCCAAGGCGCGCGACACCGGCGACTACCTGCCGCTGATCCAGACCGATGTCGCCGTCAACCCCGGCAACTCGGGCGGTCCGCTGATCAACCTGAAGGGCGAGGTGATCGGCATCAACTCCCAGATCTACAGCCGTTCCGGCGGCTTCATGGGCATCTCCTTCGCGGTGCCGATCGACGAGGCGCTGCGCGTGGCCGACCAGTTGAAGGCCAGCGGACGCGTGACGCGCGGACGCATCGGCGTGCAGATCGGCGAAGTCACCAAGGATGTGGCCGAATCGCTGGGCCTGGCGCGCGCGCAAGGCGCACTGGTGCAGCGGGTCGAGCCTGACGGCCCGGCCGCTAAGGCCGGCCTGGAAGCAGGCGACATCATCCAGAAGTACAACGGCGCGGCCATCGAGCGCCCGAGCGACCTGCCGCGCATGGTGGGCGCTACCAAGCCGGGGTCCAAGGCGACCGTCACCGTCTGGCGCAAGGGCAGCGCGCGCGACCTCTCCGTGACCGTGGTGGAGCTGGAGGCCGACAAGCCCAAGCAGGCCGAAGACAAGAAGGCCAAGCCCGACAACACGCCCAATTCGCTGGGCCTGGTCGTGAGCGACCTGTCGGATGCGCAGAAGAAGGAACTCAAGGTCGACAATGGCGTGCTGGTCGAGGCCGCCAGCGGCGCGGCTGCCGCGGCCGGCATCCGCCAGGGCGATGTGATCCAGCGGGTCAACGAAGTGGACGTCAAGGACGGCAAGCAATTCGCCCAGCTGGTCGCCAAGCTCGATCCTAAGAAGCGCGCGGCGGTGCTGGTGCGCCGCGGCGACTCCTCGCAGTTCGTGCCGTTGCGCCCGGGCAGCGGCGGTAACTGATCCTGTTGGATCGGCGGCCGGCATGGTCTGGTGCAAGGCTGCACTCCCTGCGGGGTGCAGCCTTTTTCATGGGCAGGTGTGAGGATGTCTGAAATGCTCGACGACGGCGATACGCTTCGCTTCATTATTTATTCGCGCAGCTACTGCCACCTGTGCGACGACATGCGCGACGCCCTGCGCGCCGCACTCGGGGAGGTCGCGGCCTCGATCGAGATGGTGGACGTAGACGCCGATCCGGCGCTGGTCGAGCAGTACGACGAACTGGTGCCGGTGTTGCTCGGATTTCGCAACCGGGAGCCGGCGGTCAGGTTATGCCACTATCACCTCGACGCCGGGAGATTGGCGGCATTCCTGGCGGCGACGTCGGGCGAGGGGGCATCATCCGGATGAGATGCGGGCCGGTCGCAGGCGAAGTTGCATTTTTGTCAATATCGATGGCATGCGCAAGATGCCTGCAATGCGCGCCGCGGCGGTGTCGCAGCGCCGGAAAAGCGGGCTTCTCCCTCTGAAATCCGGTAAAATGTCGGGTCGAACAAGCTGCTGCAAAGCTAAGGCGCTCGGCCGGGGCTTCTCCCGCTATGAGCGCCTTTTTTCATCGTTTCCTGTCTGTTAATGAACAATATCCGTAATTTCTCGATCATCGCCCACATCGACCACGGCAAGTCCACGCTGGCCGACCGCATCATCCAGTTGTGCGGGGGCCTCTCCAACCGCGAGATGGAAGCCCAGGTGCTGGATTCGATGGATATCGAACGCGAGCGCGGCATCACCATCAAGGCCCAGACTGCGGCCTTGCAATACAAGGCCAAGGATGGCCAGACCTACAACCTCAACCTGATCGACACCCCGGGGCACGTCGACTTCAGCTATGAAGTCAGCCGTTCGCTGTCCGCTTGCGAAGGCGCGCTGTTGGTGGTGGACGCCTCCCAAGGCGTGGAAGCGCAGACGGTGGCCAACTGCTATACCGCGCTGGACCTGGGCGTGGAAGTGGTGCCGGTCTTGAACAAGATCGACCTGCCGTCGGCCGACCCCGACAACGCCAAGAGCGAGATCGAGGAAGTGATCGGCATCGACGCCTCGGACGCCACGCCATGCTCGGCCAAGACCGGCCTGGGCGTGGAAGACGTGCTGGAGGCCATCGTCGCCAAGGTGCCGGCGCCCAAGGGCGATCCGGATGCGCCGTTGCAGGCCCTGATCATCGACTCCTGGTTCGACAACTACGTCGGCGTGGTGATGCTGGTGCGCATCGTCAACGGCACCCTGCGCCCCAAGGACAAGATCCTGTTCATGGCCACCGGCGCCCAGCACTTGACCGAAAGCATCGGCGTGTTCACGCCCAAGTCGCAGGCGCGCGACGAGCTCACCGCCGGCCAGGTCGGCTTCGTGATCGCCGGCATCAAGGAACTGAAATCGGCCAAGGTGGGCGACACCGTGACCCTGGCCGGCAAGCCGGCGCCGGCGCCGCTGCCCGGCTTCAAGGAAGTGCAGCCGCAGGTGTTCGCCGGCCTGTTCCCGGTGGAAGCCAACCAATACGACGCGCTGCGCGACTCGCTGGAAAAACTCAAGCTCAACGACGCCGCGCTGATGTATGAGCCGGAAGTCTCGCAGGCGCTGGGCTTCGGCTTCCGCTGCGGTTTCCTCGGTCTGCTGCA
Organism: Herbaspirillum sp. WKF16; assembly: GCF_028993615.1. Lineage (NCBI taxonomy): Bacteria > Pseudomonadati > Pseudomonadota > Betaproteobacteria > Burkholderiales > Oxalobacteraceae > Herbaspirillum > Herbaspirillum sp. WKF16. Next base: position 1,960,536 of record NZ_CP118632.1, read on the forward strand.
CATGGAAATCGTGCAGGAGCGCCTGGAGCGCGAGTTCGACATGGACCTGATCACCACCGCGCCGACCGTGGTGTACGAGGTTCAGCAGCGCGACGGCACCCTGCTGATGGTGGACAACCCGTCGAAGATGCCGGAAGTCTCCAAGATCGAGGAAGTGCGCGAACCCATCGTCACGGTCAACCTGTACATGCCGCAGGAATACGTCGGTTCGGTCATCACGCTGTGCACGCAGAAGCGCGGCGTCCAGATCAACATGAGCTACCACGGCAAGCAGGTGCAGCTGACCTACGAAATGCCGATGGCCGAAATCGTGCTGGACTTCTTCGATCGCCTGAAATCCACCTCGCGCGGCTATGCGTCGATGGACTACGAGTTCAAGGAATACCGCGCCGCCGACGTGGTCAAGGTCGACATGCTGATCAACAGCGAGAAGGTCGACGCGCTGGCCATCATCGTGCACCGCGCCGCGGCCCAGTTCCGCGGTCGCGCGGTGGCGGCCAAGATGCGCGAATTGATCCCGCGCCAGATGTTCGACGTGGCGATCCAGGCCGCCATCGGCGCCACCATCATCTCGCGCGAGAACGTCAAGGCGATGCGCAAGAACGTGCTGGCCAAGTGCTACGGCGGCGACATCTCCCGCAAGCGAAAGCTGCTCGAGAAGCAGAAGGCCGGCAAGAAGCGCATGAAGCAGGTCGGTTCGGTGGAAATCCCGCAGGAAGCGTTCCTGGCAATCTTACAAGTGGAAGAGAAATAACATGCAGGCATTGTTGGGCAACTTCGCACTGATTCTGTTCGTCCTGATGTTGGTGACCGGCGTGGTCTGGTTTGCCGATACCTTCTTTCTTTCCAAGCAGCGCCGCGCCCGCGCCGACGCCGCGCTGGCGGAGTTCGACGCCCGCGTCGCGCGCGACAAGGCCGAAGGCATCGAGCGTGACGGCAGCATGCCCGGCAAGCGCGCCGAGCTCGAAGCCAAGCTGACCAAGCAGCCGGCCTGGATCGAATACTCGGGCAGCTTCTTCCCGGTGATCGCGCTGGTGTTCTTCCTGCGCTCCTTCCTCTACGAGCCGTTCAAGATTCCATCGAGCTCGATGGTGCCGACGCTGCTGGTGGGCGACCTGATCCTGGTGAACAAGTACACCTACGGCATCCGCCTGCCGATCATCAACAAGAAGATCGTCGAAGTGAACAATCCGCAGCGCGGCGACGTCATGGTCTTCAAGTATCCCAAGGATCTGACGGTGGACTACATCAAGCGTGTTGTTGGCGTGCCTGGTGATAAAATAGTCTATAAAAACAAGCGCTTAACCGTTAATGGTGAAGAAATTTCTTATAAAGCGCTGCCGGATTATCTGGATGACGAGAATCTGACGTACTATAAGCAGTGGCAGGAAAACCTGACCGGCGTCGAGCACAAGATCCTCACCGATGAGCGTGCTCCGAACTTCGTGCCCAACCCCGATGCCTTCCCGCATCACGAGCTGTGCACCTACAACGCCGAAGGCTTTGCCTGCACGGTGCCGCAGGGCGAATACTTCATGATGGGCGACAACCGGGACAACAGCCTGGATAGCCGCTACTGGGGCTTCGTTCCGGACCAGAACATTGTCGGCAAGGCATTCTTCGTCTGGATGAACCTTGGCAATTTGAAGCGGATCGGCGGCTTCCAGTAACAGCAACGGCGCCCCCATCCTGGTTAAGAAGTTTCCATTTGGCATTTTTGCGTTGTGGAGGCAGACCGGAGCAGTTTTCAGCTTTGCTTTGAACCGATCCCGCTGACTGATCAGGCTGGCTGCTTGCCCGAGATTGCGCGCATGTTGTTTGCAGGTGGCGCGCACCGGGGCGGCGTCCTGAATGACGGATGAGAAAATGGATCCTCAACTCTTGCAACATCGGCTAGGCCACAACTTCAGGGACGCTTCTTTGCTGCAGCAGGCCCTGACGCACCGTAGCCATAGCGCCTTGCATAACGAGCGGCTGGAATTCCTCGGCGATTCGGTGTTGAACTGCGTGGTGGCATCCCTGCTGTTCGAACGCTACGAAAAGATCGACGAAGGCGACCTGTCGCGCCTGCGCGCCAACCTGGTCAAGCAGCAATCCCTCTATGAAATCGCCCAGCGGCTGGAGCTCTCGCAGTTCCTGCGCCTGGGCGAGGGCGAACTCAAGTCGGGCGGTTTTCGCCGTCCCTCCATCCTGGCCGACACGCTGGAGGCGCTGTTCGGCGCCATCTTCCTGGATTCCGGTTTCGACGCCGCGCGCGGGGTGATCCGCGCGCTGTACATCCCGGTGCTGGAGCACGTCGATCCCAAGACGCTGGGCAAGGACGCCAAGACCTTGCTGCAGGAGTTTTTGCAAGGCAAGAAGATCCCGCTGCCGCAATACAACGTGATCGCCACTCATGGCGCAGCCCACAACCAGGAGTTCGAGATCGAATGCCTGGTGCCCAAGCTGGAGATCCAGGTGTTCGGCACCGGCGGCAGCCGTCGCGCGGGCGAGCAGGCCGCCGCCAAGCTGGCGCTGGAGGCGGTGCAGCTGGCGTTGGTGAAGACGCCGTCGGCCGGCCGCAAGCCGCGCGCGCGCACCACCCAGCTGAAGCTGGCCGGCATCGCCACCATCCAGCCGGATGCGCCCGAGCAGGAAAGCGTCGGCCGCGGCAACCGCGCCGAGGCCGGCAACGTCAAGCCGCTCAAGGCGGAAAAGACTGACAAGGCGGAAAAGGCCGACAAGGCCGACAAGACCGACCTGGTCGATAAGGCCGAGCGCGCGGAAAAGGCCGAGGCCAGGTCCGACAAGCAGGTCGAGAAGCAGGCAGACAAACAAGCGGACAAGCAGGAAAAAGCCGTGAAAGAGCCCAGGGAGCAGAAGGATGGCCAGGGGCGTTCCCCGGCCGCCCGCGGCGAGGGCAAGAACGGCGGCGAGCGCGGTGACGCGGTCGCGGCGGAATCCATATCGGCGGCTCCGGCCGCCTCGCAATCCAGAACAGCATGACAGATTCTCCAATGGCCGGCGAGCAGCCGGCACAGGCGCCGGGCGATGATTATCGCTGCGGCTACATCGCCATCGTGGGGCGTCCCAACGTCGGCAAGTCCACCCTGATGAACGTGCTGGTCGGCGCCAAGGTCAGCATCACCTCGCGCAAGGCGCAGACGACGCGTCACCGGATTACCGGCATCCAGACCATCGGCAACACGCAGTACGTCTACGTCGATACCCCCGGCTTCCAGACCCGCCACAGCAACGCGCTCAACAAGACGCTCAACCGCACGGTCACCAACACGCTGACCGCGGCCGATGTGATCCTGTTCGTGATCGAGGCCGGCACCTTCGGCCCGGCCGACAAGCAGGTGCTGGATCTGCTGCCGGCCAACGTGCCTTGCATCCTGGTGATGAACAAGGCCGACCGCAACAAGGACAAGACCACGCTGATGCCGTTCGCGCAGGAAGTCGCCTCGCACCATGACTTTGCCGCCGTGGTGCCGGTGTCGGCCAAGCAGCGCTTCCAGCTCGACAGCCTGCAGGAGGAAGTGCGCAAGCTGCTGCCGAACAATCCGCCGATGTTCGACGAAGACGACATCACCGACCGCAGCGAGAAATTCCTCGCCTCCGAGATCGTGCGCGAAAAGGTGTTCCGCTTCGTCGGCGAAGAACTGCCATACACCAGCACCGTGCTGATCGAGAAGTTTGAGCAGGAAGGCAACCTGCGGCGCGTCTTCGCCGCCATCCTGGTCGAGCGCGACATGCACAAGGCCATGGTGATCGGGCAGAAGGGCGCGCGCCTGAAGGAAATTTCGACCCAGGCGCGGCTGGACATGGAGCGCCTGTTCGGCGGCCCGGTCTATCTGGAAATCTGGGTCAAGGTCAAATCCGGTTGGGCCGACAACGAGGCCGGCCTGCGCGCGTACGGCTACGAATGAGCCGGACCGGCGCCACCACGACATATTCGACGGCATTTCGCCGCGCGCCAGGCTGCCGCGGCACAACGCATTGAGGACGGACATCCATGACTACCGTGCTTTCCGAATCCCAGCTCAGTACCGACCAGGCCCAGCTTGAGGCCAAGGCCGATACGGTCGCCGCGCCCGCCAGGAGCGAGGCCAAAAAGCCGGTTCGCGCGCGCAGCCGCGCCGTGCCGGAAAAGGAACACAAGGTACTGGCGCAGCCCGGTTTCATCCTCCACAGTTATCCCTACAAGGAAACCAGCCTGATCGTCGACGTCTTCTCGCGCGATCATGGCCGCGTGGCGCTGGTGGCCAAGGGGGCCAAGCGTCCGCATTCGGCGCTGCGCGGCGCGCTGCAGACCTTCCAGCCGCTTTCGCTGTCCTGGAGCGGCCGCTCCGAAGTGCGCACGCTGACTGGCGCCGAATGGGTAGGCGGCTTGCTGCCGCTGGAAAAGTCGGCGCTGCTGTGCGGCTTCTACCTCAATGAATTGCTGGTCAAGCTGCTGGCCCGCGAGGACGCGCACCCGGCGCTGTTCGATCACTACGTGTCCACGCTCAACAAGCTGGCCCATGGCGAGAACGCGCCCATCGTGCTGCGCCAGTTCGAACGCATCCTGCTCAGGCAGACCGGCGTGGCCGGCAACTGGAGCCACTGTTCGTCCAGCGGCAAGCCGGTGCAGCCCGATCTCATCTATGTGGTCGATCCCGAGGTCGGCACGCGTCCGGAGCGCCTGTCGGACCGGGCGCCCAAGGTCTCCGGCAAGACCCTGCTGGACATGGAGCGCGAAGACTACAGCGACCCGACCACCCAGCTGCAGAGTAAATTCCTGATGCGCTACCTGCTGGCCCACCATCTCGGCGGCGCCCAGCTCAATACGCGTCAGATCCTGATCGATCTGATGCAGCTCTGATCCGCCGGCCCGGCCGGCATCGTTTTCCCGCCGCGCCCGACGCGGATTTCCCGACGAACCCAACAACAAGATTGCTGTCGCCATGAGTTTCCTGCATCCTGCCGGCCCGACGATTGAACTGGGCATCAACATCGACCACGTCGCCACGCTGCGCAATGCGCGCGGCACCTCCTATCCCGACCCGGTCAAGGCCGCGCTGGAAGCGGAGGAGGCGGGCGCCGACGTCATCACGCTGCACCTGCGCGAAGACCGCCGCCACATCCGCGACGCCGACGTCAAGGCGATCCGTCCGCTGCTGCGCACGCGCATGAACCTGGAAGCGGCGGTGACGCGCGAGATGCTCGATTTCGCTTGCGCCATCAAGCCGCAGGACGTCTGCCTGGTGCCGGAAAAACGCACCGAGGTGACCACCGAGGGCGGCCTGGATGTGACAGGCCACTTCGCCGACGTGCAGGCGGCGATCCGCCAGTTGCAGCAGGAGAGCGTGCGCGTGTCGCTGTTCATCGACCCCGACCTGCAGCAGATCCGCGCCGCGGCCGAAGCCGGCGCGCCGGTCATCGAGCTGCACACCGGCCGCTACGCCGACGCCACCAGCGAGAAGGAGCAGCGCGAAGAACTCGAGCGCATCCAGGCCAGCGTGCTGGAAGGCGTCAAGCTGGGCCTGAAGGTCAACGCCGGACACGGCCTGCACTACACCAATGTGCAGGCGATCGCCGCCATTCCGCAGATCGCCGAGCTCAACATCGGCCACGCCGTGGTCGCCCACGCGGTATTCGCCGGCTGGCGCAATGCCGTCTCCGAGATGAAGGCGATCATGGTCAAGGCGCGCCTGGCCGCCATCGGCCGCGCCTGAGGCCGCACGCATGATCTACGGCATCGGCACCGACATCCTCAGGATCCCGCGCGTGGAAGCCGCGCTGGCGCGTTACGGCGACCGCTTCGCCGGCAAGATCCTGGGCCCCGAGGAAATGCAGAAATACCTGCGCCGCAAGGCCAAGGTGGAGGCGCGCGGGGTGCGTTTCCTGGCGACCCGCTTCGCCGCCAAGGAAGCCTTCTCCAAGGCCATCGGCATGGGCATGCGCATGCCCATGACCTGGCGCGCCATGCAGGTGCTGAACGACCCCAGCGGCAAGCCGGTGGCGGTATGCAGCGGTAGCCTGAAGGCCTGGATGGAGCAGCGGGGCCTGTCGGCGCAGGTCACGATCACCGACGAGGCCGAGTACGCCGTGGCCTTCGTCATCGTGGAGAAGACATGAGTCACACCGTGAAGCCGCTTGGCCCGGTCATGCTGGACGTGGTGGGCACCCGCCTGGATGCGGCCGATATCGCCCGCATCCAACATCCGCTCACCGGCGGGGTCATCCTGTTCGCGCGCAATTACGAAAACCGCGCCCAACTGGAGGAGCTCACCGCCGGCATCCGCCGCGCGCGCCCGGGTGTGCTGATCGCGGTCGACCACGAGGGCGGTCGGGTACAGCGCTTCCGCAGCGACGGCTTCACGCGCCTGCCGGCCATGGGCAAGCTGGGCCAGCTGTGGGACAACGATGTGCTGCAGGCCACCAAGCTGGCTACTGCCACCGGCTTCGTGCTGGCCGCCGAGCTGCGCGCCTGCGGCGTTGATCTCTCGTTTACGCCGGTGCTGGACCTGGACTACGGCGAGTCGACCGTGATCGGCGACCGCGCCTTCCATCGCGACCCGCGCGTGGTCACGTTGCTGGCCAAAAGCCTGAACCATGGCCTGGCGCTGGCCGGCATGGCCAATTGCGGCAAGCATTTCCCCGGTCACGGCTTCGTGGCGGCCGATTCGCACGTCGCCATCCCGGTGGACGAGCGCGAGCTCGACGCCATCCTCGGCGACGACGCCATGCCTTACGACTGGTTGGGCATGAGCCTGGCGGCGGTGATGCCGGCGCACGTGATCTATCCCAAGGTCGACAAGAAGCCGGCCGGCTTCTCGAAGAAGTGGCTGGACATGCTGCGCGGACGCTTCGCCTTCCAGGGCGTGATCTTCAGCGACGACCTCAGCATGCACGGCGCCAGCGTCGCCGGCGGCGCGCTGGATGCGGCGCAGGCCGCGCTCGACGCCGGCTGCGACGTCGCCCTGATCTGCAATTCGCCGGACAAGGCCGACCAGATCCTGGCCGGCCTCAAGGGCGGCGCCGACGCCGCCTCGGCCGCGCGCCGCGCCGCGCTGGTGCCGGCGGCGCCGGCCCTGGATTGGGATGCGCTGCAGGCCGACCCGCGCTACCTGGCAGCGCGCGCGCTGGTGCAGTCGCTGTAATCCGTTCCGTTTTCCAGCCGCCGCCATGTCCGAACCGAACGACACCCCGCTTCCCGATCCGCGCGAGCTCGTGCTGGAGACGGTTGCGCGGTTGCCGCACCTGCCCGGCGTCTACCGCTATTTCGACGCGGAAGATAACGTCCTCTACGTCGGCAAGGCGCGCGACCTGAAGAAGCGCGTCTCCAGCTATTTCCAAAAGACCCTGACCAGTCCGCGCATCGCCATGATGGTGGAGCGCATCGCGCGCCTGGAAACCACGGTCACGCGCAGCGAGGCCGAGGCGCTGCTGCTGGAAAACAACCTGATCAAGACCCTGCGTCCGCGCTTCAACATCCTGTTTCGCGACGACAAGTCCTATCCCTACCTGAAGATCACCGGCCATGCCTTCCCGCGCATGGCCTACTACCGTGGCGCGGTCGACAAGCGCAACCAGTACTTCGGCCCGTTCCCCAACGCCGGCGCGGTGAAGGAGTCGATCCAGATCTTGCAGAAGGTGTTCCAGCTGCGCACCTGCGAAGACACCGTCTTCACCAATCGCACGCGTCCCTGCCTGCTGCACCAGATCCACCGCTGCAGCGGCCCTTGCGTGAAACTGGTGAGCACCGAGGATTACGCGATCGATGTCGAGAACGCCTCCAAATTCCTGCGCGGGCGCCAGACCGAAGTGATGGCCGCGCTCGAACAGAAGATGCACGCCTTCGCGGCCGACCTCAAGTTCGAGCAGGCGGCTGCGGTGCGCGACCAGATCGGCTCGCTGTCGTCCGTGCTGCACCAGCAAAGCATGGAGACGGTGAGCGACGCCGACATCGACATCATCGCCGTGGTGGTGCAGGGCGGGCGCGCCTGCGTCAATCTCGCAATGGTGCGCGGCGGGCGCCACCTGGGCGACCGCGCGTATTTCCCTTCGCATGTCGACGGCGCGCTCAATGCGGTGGACGAGGGCAGCGAGGGCAGCATCGAGATCGAGGTGCTGAAGGCTTTCCTGGCGCAGCACTACATCGACAAATTCATTCCCGGCGCGCTGATCGTCAGCACCGAGTTCGACGATCCGGCGCTGATGGTGGCGCTGATGGAGCAGTGCGGCCATCGCATCGCGCTGACCTTCCAGCCCCAGGGCCAGCGCCGCCAGTGGCTGGAGATGGCCGCCAAGGGCGCCGAGCTTTCACTGGCGCGGCTGCTCTCGGAGCAGGGCTCGCAGCAGGCGCGCACGCGTGCGCTGGCCGACGTGCTGGAACTGGAAAGCGAGGACCTGGACAACCTGCGCGCCGAATGCTTCGACATCAGCCACACGCAAGGCGAGGCCACGCAGGCGTCCTGCGTGGTGTTCCATCACCACGCGATGCAAAACGGCGAATACCGGCGCTACAACATCAACGACATCACGCCCGGCGACGACTACGCCGCCATGCGCCAGGTGCTCACGCGCCGCTATGAGAAGGTCGCCAATGGCGAGGGCGTGATGCCCGACATCGTGCTCATCGACGGCGGCCGCGGACAGGTGGAAATGGCGCGCCAGGTGTTGACCGAGCTGGGGCTGGACATCAGCCTGATCGTCGGCGTGGCCAAGGGGGAGGGCCGCAAGGTGGGGCTGGAGACGCTGGTGTTCGCCGACGGCCGCGCTCCCAGGGAACTGGGCAAGGAGTCGGCCGCGCTGATGCTGATCGCCCAGATCCGCGACGAGGCCCACCGGTTCGCCATCACCGGCATGCGCGCCAAGCGCGCCAAGGCGCGCCAGAGCTCGCGCCTGGAGGAGATCGAGGGCATCGGCGCCAAGCGGCGGCAGCGCCTGCTGGTGCGCTTCGGCGGCCTGCGCGGGGTGACCGACGCCAGCGTCGACGAGCTGGCCTCTGTGGACGGCATCTCGCGCCAGCTGGCCGAGGAAATCTACCGCCAGTTGCACTGAAAATCGCCGCAGGCCGCACCGGGCGCGCTTTGGCCGGGCGACTCTGCTACTATTCGTTAGAATTTTTTTTGTGTACGCCGCTTCAATCAACCAAGACGTATGCCTTTCAATATCCCCATTTTGCTGACCTGGTTGCGGGTAGCCCTGATCCCGCTGGTGGTCGGCGTGTTCTATCTCCCTGAAATCGGCCTGAACCGCTTCGAACAAGGCATCGCCTCCACCGTCGTCTTCATCGTCGCCGCGGCGACCGACTGGTTCGACGGTTTCCTGGCGCGCCGCTGGAACCAGACCTCGGCCTTCGGCGCCTTCCTCGATCCGGTCGCCGACAAGCTGATGGTCACCGGCGCCTTGCTGGTGCTGGTGCACCTGGGGCGCGTGCATCCGGTGATCGCCTTCATCATCATCGGCCGCGAGATCGCCATCTCGGCGCTGCGCGAATGGATGGCGCAGATCGGCGCGTCGAAGTCGGTGGCGGTGAGTTCGCTGGGCAAGATCAAGACCACCGCGCAGATGATCGCCATTCCGATGCTGCTCTACTACGACACGCTGCTGGGCGTGGTCGATACGCGGCTGTGGGGCGCGATCCTGTTGTTCATCGCCGCAGTGCTGACGGTGTGGTCGATGCTTTACTACCTGAAGAAGGCGATGCCGCTCATCAAGAAGGTGCAGGAAAATTCGTAATTGATTGCGGAAATGATGTTGACAATTTCCAACGGTGCCTTATAATAGCGTTCTGTTGTCGATGCGGGAGTAGCTCAGTTGGTAGAGCGATACCTTGCCAAGGTATAGGTCGAGAGTTCGAGACTCTTCTCCCGCTCCAGGTTACTTGGAAAAAAGGAAGCCTAACAAAGCTTCCTTTTTTTATTGTACGAGGCGCGCACACGTCGGCGATGTGGTGCAACCCAGGTTGGATCAATCGAAAGATGTTTGCCAAGAAGTTGTTTGCAAACAACGCGCATTTTAGGTAGTATGCGTGTCCCCAAGGCGGGGTAGCAAAGTGGTTATGCAGCGGCCTGCAAAGCCGTCTACGCCGGTTCGATCCCGACCCCCGCCTCCAAACACTCCCCGCGGGAGTAGCTCAGTTGGTAGAGCGATACCTTGCCAAGGTATAGGTCGAGAGTTCGAGACTCTTCTCCCGCTCCAGTTTCAAACGAGGAAGCCCCGGCTTCCTCGATGCAGTAGATGTAAGGTCCCATGCGGGAGTAGCTCAGTTGGTAGAGCGATACCTTGCCAAGGTATAGGTCGAGAGTTCGAGACTCTTCTCCCGCTCCAGATAAGAAAGAGGAAGCCTGACGGCTTCCTCTTTTTTTTCGTCTTTTCTCCGTTCCTCTCGGCAGATATGCAGCCTGGCGCCGTCCACGTGACGCGTCGTGGCGGGAAATTGTTTAGAGAGTTTTGATGAGAATAAAACCTGGGGCGTCTCCGAGATATAAAGCCAAAGTATTTTGAGCAAAAGCAACGAAAGCCGGAGATCCCGGCCATCGGGGACTTGCCTGATTGCTATTGCCAGGCTTCCCGTCTACATTGGACGAACAGACTTTTCTGTTCAATCCATTCGATTCGGGGGAAACAATGGACAGCTTCCAAAAAGAGATTGATGAACGAACCAATCTCACGGCATCCAACAAGTTCGAGCTGCTGCTGTTCCGCCTGGGATCGGACCCGCATGGCGAGCGATCTGAATTATTCGGCATCAACGTGTTCAAGATCCGCGAGATCGTGCCCATGCCGCCGGTCACCAAGGCGGCCGGCACGCAGTCGCCGATGCTGGGCATGGTCAACATCCGTGGGCAGATCATTTCCGTGATCGACCTGCCGGCGGTAGTCGGCTGCAAGCCCAAGACCGCGCTCAATATCCTGCTGGTCACCGAATACGCGCGCAGCACGCAGGCCTTCGCGGTGGAGTCGGTGGACGAGATCGTACGGCTGGAGTGGAAGCAGGTGCTCTCCGCCGAGACCAAGGCCGGCGGGCGTTTCGTCACCAGCATTGCGCGCCTGGATTCCGATCAGGACAGCAGCCGCCTGGCGCAGGTGCTGGATGTCGAGCAGATCCTGCACGAGATCATGCCCTCCAACCGGGAAGAGATGGCCGCCACCATGACCAAGGCGGCCGGACGCATGAAGGCCGGCACCATCGCCATCGCGGCCGACGACTCCAGGGTCGCGCGCTCACTGATCGAGCAGGGCCTGCGCGCCATGGACATCCCCTTCGAGATGCACAACACCGGCCGCGACGCCTGGGAGAAGATCCAGAGCATCGCCCGCCGCGCCCGTGACGAGGGCGTTCCGATTACCGACAAGATCGCCTTCGTGCTGACCGACCTGGAAATGCCGGAAATGGACGGCTTCACGCTCACGCGCAACATCAAGAGCGACGATTTCCTCAAGAAGCTCCCGGTGATCATTCATTCCTCGCTCTCCGGCGAGGCCAACGAGGATCACGTCCGCAGCGTCGGCGGCGACGCCTACGTGGCCAAGTTCGAGGCGAATGAACTGTCCGCCTCCATTCTCGGTGTGCTGGGCGGCGTACCTGCCTGAGGGCCGCTTGCCGGACCGCAAACGCCGGGTGCAAGCCCGGCGTTTTTGATTTCGGATCGGCAATTGCACCGGCTGAAATCGCTGCCTGCTGTTCCTCCCCGGCCTCTGCGCGATCTCGTATACTGTCGGTCTTTCGATCGTCCCGCATTGAAGCGGCCTCCAGTAGATTTCCATGCAAATCCCCGCCATTTCTCCTATTCACGATGCCGTGCTGGCCGCCGGCCTGGGCCGTCGCATCGACGACAAGACCAAGCCGCCAGGCAGCCTGGGTGTGCTGGAGCGCCTGGCGCTCCAGATCGGCCTGATCCAGCGCAGCGAGCGGCCGGTCGTGGCCCGGCCGGCCATCGTCGTGTGCGCCGGCGACCACGGCGTGACGGCCGAAGGCATTTCGGCCTATCCGCAAAGCGTGACCTGGCAGATGGTCGAGAATTTCCTGGCGGGCGGGGCCGCGATCAACGTCTTTGCGCAGCAGAACGGCTGCGCGCTGCACATCGTCGATACCGGCGTGAACCACGACTTCGGCCAGCGCGCCGGCCTGGTCGATCGCAAGGTGGCGCCGGGCACGCGCAACTTCTGCGAGCAAGCGGCGATGAGCACGGCGCAGTGCGAGCAGGCGGTGCAGGCCGGAATGCAGTTTGCCGCCGCCCTGGATTGCGATGTGCTCGGTTTCGGTGAAATGGGCATCGGCAACACCACCGCCGCGGCCGCGCTGATGGCCGCCATTACCGGTATTGCCGCGCGCGATTGCGTCGGCGCCGGAACCGGGCTGGACGAGCAGGGCATCGCGCGCAAGCGCGAGGTCGTGGAGCGCGCATTGCGCCTGCACGCGGGGGTGAGCGATCCATTGGCCACCCTGGCGGCGGTCGGCGGCTTCGAGATTGCCTTCATCGCCGGCGCCATGCTGCGCGGCGCTGAATTGCGCAAGGTCTTGCTGGTGGACGGCTTCATCGTCACCTCGGCGCTGCTGGTGGCCGCTGCACTGCAGCCCGCGGTGCTCGACTACTGCGTGTTCTCGCATTGTTCGGACGAGGCCGGGCACCATCGCATGCTGGAGCACCTCAAGGCGCGCCCGCTGATGCAACTGGACCTGCGCCTGGGCGAGGGGACCGGCAGCGCGCTGGCCTTGCCGCTGCTGCGCGCGGCGACCAATTTCCTGGAAAGCATGGCGACCTTCTCGTCAGCCAGCGTGAGTGGCAGGCATGGCTGAGCAGGCGCCAGGGCAAGCGCCGCAAGCATTTCCGCCGGCGCCGGCCAGTCGCGGCGCGCTGCACCAGTTGCGGCTGTTCTTCATCGCCCTGCAATTTTTCACCCGCCTGCCGATTCCGCGCTGGGTGGGTTTTCATCCCGACTGGCTGCAGCGTTCGACCCGCTATTTTCCTCTGGTGGGCTGGGTGGCGGCATGGGTCGCGGCACTGGTCTACGCGATGGCCGCCCAGTTCTGGCCGCAGATGGTGGCGGTGCTGCTCTCGACGGCGGCCGGCATCTGGCTCACAGGCGCTTTCCATGAGGACGGTTTCGCCGATGTCTGCGATGGCCTGGGCGGCGGCGTCAATCGCGAACGGGCGCTGGAGATCATGCGCGACTCGCGTATAGGCGCCTATGGCGCGATTGGCATCGGCATGCTGCTGGCGACCAAGGTGGGGGCGCTTGGCGCCATGCTGCCGTTCCACGTGCTGGCCGCGCTGGGAATCGCCCATCCCTTGTCGCGCTGGCTGGCCACCTGCCTGATCTGGCGCCTGGACTACATACGCGAGGAAGGCAAGGCCAAGCCGTTGGCGCAGCACATGGGCGCCGGCGAATTCCTGCTGGCGACGGCCTTTGCCGTAGCGCCGGTGGCCGGCGTCATTGGCCTGGGCATGATGTCGTGGCAGCGCGTGGCGCTGGGCATCGCCTTTGCCACGCTTGCCGCCGCCTGGTTGGCGCGCAAGTTCGTGCGCCGCCTGGGCGGTTACAGCGGCGACTGCCTGGGCTCCGTGCAACAGCTCAGCGAAGTCGCTTTCTATCTGGGCGCATTGGCGGCAGCCCCCGCTTTTTTGGGAAACTGATCGATGAATCTCCACCTCATCCGCCACCCGCAACCCCTACTCGACAAGACCTATTGCTACGGTAGCAGCGACGTGGCGGTCGCCGCCGAGACGCTGGCGCTTTGCTGCGAGCGGCTGACCGCGCAGTTGCTGCCGCTGCGACCGGGCCTGGCGATCTGCTCCAGTCCGCTGCAGCGTTGCTCGGACCTGGCGCTGGCGCTGGCGCAGGCGCTGGGCGTGGAGAGCATCGCGCTCGATACCGGTTTGCAGGAGATGCACTTCGGCAGCTGGGAGCTGTGCGCCTGGGACGACATCGCCTGGGCCGAGGTCGAGGCCTGGAACCGGGACCTTGCGCACCATGCGCCCGGCGGCGGAGAGACCCTGGTGGAGGTGGCGCAGCGTGTGTGGGAGGTGTTCGACGAGTTGCGCCGCGGGGACGATGCGCACTGCATCGTGGTCTGTCATGGCGGCTCCATCCGCATGCTGCGCGCCTGCGCCGCCTGGCAAGCCGAACATGGCGCCGGCGCGACGCCGGATGCGGCCGGGCTGGAGGCGATCGCATTGCGCGCCGCCGCCGACCGGCGCGACATCGGGTTCGGCGAACTGATGGCGCTGGAAATCCTGAGCGTTCCGGCGCTTGCCGCCTGAGGGCAAGCGCGGCCGGCGCGCCGCAGGGGCCCTGCCGCCAAGTCGGCGCCGCCGATGACATCAAGAAAAAAAGAGGCCCCAGGGCCTCTTTTTTTGTCTTGGGAAATCGCCCTCGCGCGGCGGTGACGGCGGTCCGGCCTGATGCCGCAGGGCAAGCCACATCAGGAATTCCCTCATACGAATGTTGGTTTTTTTTAATTATTATTTGATCTAAGAGTCATAAAACGTCTCATTGCAAATAGTAGAATGTGGAAAAAATGACAACTGAATGCGGGGTGTTTGACAATGGCAATTGACGCTTCTTCCAAGACGATCCTGATCGTCGACGACAGCAAGGTATCCCGCATGGTGATCCGGGCGCACATTCTTGCCGCCCATCCGGAGTGGAAGGTGGTGGAGGCGGGCACCGGGGAAGAGGCCATGAAGCTGGTCGAGCAGTCACCTCCCGACTACTGCACCATGGACATCAACATGCCAGGGATGCTGGGCACCGACGCCGCCGCCGCCATCCTGCAATCGCATCCGGAAGTGCGGGTGGCGATCTTCTCGGCCAACATCCAGGAAACCGTGCAATCGCGCGCCCAGCACCTGGGCGCGGTGTTCGTCGCCAAGCCGGTGACGGAGAAATCGATCAGCCAGGCCCTGCTGCATTTCACGGGGGGCGCGTGACCATCCTCAACGACATCGAGCTGGATGCCCTGACCGAGATCTTCAACGTCGGCGCCGGCCGCGCGGCCTTGAGCCTGTCGGAGATCGTCGGCGACGAGGTGCGCCTGTCGGTGCCGTCGGTGGAAGTGCTGCGCACGCGCGAGATCGACGAGCGCGTGCTGGCCTTGTCCAACGCCCGTTTCGCCACCGTCAGCCAGATCTTCGACGGCCCCTTCGATGCCGAAGCGGTGCTGCTCTTCACCGAGGAGCATGCGCTGGAAATCGTGCGCGACATGATGGGCTCGCAGATGAGCCTGGACGAACTCGCCGAGTTCGAGCAGGAGGCCATGTGCGAGCTGGGCAACATCATCCTCAATGCCTGCCTGTCGGCGATGGCGGACATGCTGGGCATCACCCTGAACAGCTCGCTGCCGAACTATGTGGTGTCCTCGCCGCCGGAGATTTCCGCGCGCCTGGCCAGCAGCGAGAGCGACGATACCTACGTGCTGGTGCTGCACATCGACCTGGTGATCGAGAAGCATCACACCGAAGGCCATCTGATCTTCCTGCTCAGTTCGACGTCGCTCAACAAGCTGGTCACCCACATCCAGCGCTACCTGAACAACATCAGCCTCCCATGAGCAGCTTCGTGCCAGGCCGCTTTGCCGCTGACGACGTCTACAACCATCTGAATTTCGGATTGGTGATGCTGGACAAGGATTTCAACATCCTGCTCTGGAACGACTGGATGGTCAGGCACAGCCACGTGCCGGCCGAGGGCGCGCTCAACGCCAATTTCATCGCGCTGTTCAACCAGCAGCTGGCGCCGGGTTTCCTGCGCGCGCTGAGCAATACCGTGAGCTACGGCCTGCCGGCCGTGTTGTCGAGCGCCTTGCACCGCTCGCCGCTGCCGCTGTACCACGTCTACCTGCCCAACGACGGCGAAGCGCCGGCGCGCATGGTGCAATCGGTGGTGATGACGCCGATCCTGGCGGCCGACGGCAGCCGCTCTTGCCTGATCCAGATCAGCGACTCCAGCAATTCGGTCAAGCGCGAGAAGATCCTGCTGTCGCATTCCGAAGCGCTCAAGCGCCAGGTGGTCACCGACGGGCTGACCGGCGTAAACAACCGCCGTTTCTTCGACGAGAATTACACGCTGGCGCTGCAGCAGGCCAGGCGCAATCGCAGCAACCTGTCGCTGTTCATGATCGACATCGACTTCTTCAAGCAGTACAACGACCATTACGGCCACATCGCCGGCGACCGCGTCCTCAAACGCGTGGCCGAGACCTTGCGCAACCAGCTGGCCTCGCCCACCGACGTATTCGCCCGCTACGGCGGCGAGGAGTTCATCATGCTGCTGGGCGGAATGGAGCATGACGCCGCGCGCGATTTCGCCGAGCAGCTGCGCGACAGCGTGCGGGCGCTGGATGAACCGCACGACAAATCGCTGGTCAACCGCTGCATGACCATCAGCGTGGGCGTTTGCACCCGCGCGCCGGAAGGGGAGGCCGACGGCCGCAACCTGCTGGCCACGGCCGATGCAGCGCTGTATCGCGCCAAACTGGGTGGGCGCAACAAGGTGGTCGCCACCGAGTGACGGGCGGGCCCGTCCGGGCACTTGTTCACCGCGCCCCGGATTGTCCAAATCGCGGGCAATTTATTGGAAACCCTTGCCGGCCAAGGCTGTCCGATACTCAGTCACAGCTTATCAACAGACTTGTTCACAGCTTCTGTGAGTAACTTTTTTTGCCGGCGCCGGATCCGCGTGGGGCGGGACACCATCGGCCTTGCGTATAATGCCGGGCTGCCGGACTTGTTGATCCGCTGCAATGATTCCTTTCCGATAACCGATCACGACCTGATGCGACGACTGCTGCTCCTGCTGCTGACCTTCCTGCTCCCGCTGCAATTGCTGGCGGCGACGGTGGGCGAGCTGCCGGCGCGCGCAGGGCAGGGCGGCGATGCGCGGGTGGCATGCCCATATCAGCAAGCATCGTCTCCAGCGGCCGCGACGACGGCCGAAGCATCGGCCCGGTTTGTTGCCGGGTTCGCCGCAACTTCCGACGCCGACGCTGGCGCCGGGCAGGACGGCGGCGAGGACGACGTCGATGTCCCAGCCGCGCAGGCTGAACTCGAAGACCACACCATCCCGGCGCGCATCGCCACGCCGGACATCCCCTGGCAATCCTTCCCGCACGCCTTCGCGGCGCCGTTGAGCTGGCCGTCCTTCGTGCGCGACCAGTTGCGTCCGCCGCCGTTAGCCTGATTCCGCCTTCCTTGCGCTGAATGCGCCGGGCCGCCTGGGCCCGCGCGCATGGCGCCTGGCGCATTCCATCGCTTGCTGTCGCAAGACCGCGCCGCATCGGCAGAGGTGCCGCGGCGCATCACCACTCAATTGGAAAAATCATGAAACGCATCATTCTGTTCCTCGTCACCAATCTGGCGGTGATGCTGGTGCTCAGCTTCACCGCCAGCCTGCTCGGCATCAACCGCTACCTCACCGCCAACGGCCTCAACTTCGGCATGCTGCTGGTGTTCTGCGGCTTGATGGGCTTTGGCGGCTCCTTCATTTCTCTGTTCATGTCCAAGACCATTGCCAAATGGTCGACCGGCGCGCGCGTGATCGAACAGCCTCAGAACTCCACCGAGCTGTGGCTGGTGAACACCGTGCAAAGCCTGGCCACCCGCGCCCAATTGCCGATGCCGGAGGTGGCCGTATACGACGGTCCGGCCAACGCCTTCGCCACCGGCGCCAGCAAGAGCAATTCGCTGGTGGCCGTGTCCACCGGCCTGTTGCAGGGCATGACCAAGGAGGAGGTGGAGGCGGTGCTGGCGCACGAAGTGGCTCACATCGCCAATGGCGACATGGTCACGCTCACGCTGATCCAGGGCGTGGTCAACACCTTCGTGATGTTCTTCGCGCGCATCGTCGGTTACTTCGTCGACTCTTTCCTGCGTCGTAACAACGAGGAAAATTCCGGCCCCGGCATCGGCTACATGGTGACCGTGTTCGTTTGCGAGATCGTATTCGGCATCCTGGCCAGCATCATCGTCATGTACTTCTCGCGCCAGCGCGAATACCGCGCCGACGCCGGCGCGGCTTCGCTGATGGGTTCCAGCGCGCCGATGATCGGGGCGCTGCGCCGCCTGGGCGGCATGCAATCCGACGGCTTGCCGCAGAACCTGCAGGCTTCCGGCATCGCCGGCCGCGAATCGTGGCTGGGCCTGTTCACCAGCCATCCGCCGCTGGAGTCGCGCATCGCCGCGCTGCAGTCGCGCCGCTGATCTCCCGTGCGAGCGCCACCCGCGCCGCGCCATGCGCGGGCGGCGTGCCGGCCTCGGCCATGTTAGTCTCATGGTCGTCGCCGGTGCTTCTCCTTTGCAGTCATTACAAGACCATCATCCACCTCGAAAGGATCACTGACTGATGCCCCATCACACCCCCCTTATCGCGACCATTGTCGGCGGCCTCGTCCTGGCCTTCATCTTCGGCACCCTGGCCAATCGCTTCAAGATGCCGCCGTTGATCGGCTACCTGGTCGCCGGCATCGCCATCGGCCCGTTCACGCCGGGCTTCGTCGGCGACGCCGACCTGGCGCAGGAGCTGGCGGAGATCGGCGTGATCCTGCTGATGTTCGGGGTGGGGCTGCATTTTTCGCTGAAGGATTTGCTGTCGGTGAAGAACATCGCCATTCCCGGCGCGGTGGCGCAGATCGCCATCGCCACCTTGCTGGGCATGGGCCTGGGTTGGGCGCTGGGCTGGCCGATGGGCGAGGGCTTCCTGTTCGGGCTGGCGCTGTCGGTGGCCAGTACGGTGGTGCTGCTGACCGCCTTGCAGGAGCGCCGCCTGGTGGAAACCAAGCGCGGCCGCATCGCGGTCGGCTGGCTGATCGTCGAAGACATCGCCATGGTGCTGGCGCTGGTGCTGATCCCGGCGCTCTCCGGCATCCTGGGCGGCAAGGGCGAAGCGATGAGCGGCAATGCGCTGCTGATCACCCTGGGCGTGACGCTGGGCAAGGTGGTGGCATTCGTGGCGGTGATGCTCATCGTCGGTCGTCGCGTGATTCCGTGGATCCTGGAACGCATCGCCGACACCGGCTCGCGCGAGCTGTTCCGGTTGGCGGTGCTGGCCATCGCGCTGGGGTTTGCGCTCGGATCGGCCTATGTGTTCGGCGTCTCGTTCGCGCTGGGCGCCTTCTTCGCGGGCATGATCCTGTCCGAGTCCGAGCTGAGCCATCGCGCCGCGGAGGAGTCGCTGCCGTTGCGCGATGCCTTCTCGGTGCTGTTTTTCGTCTCGGTGGGCATGCTGTTCGATCCCTCGGTGCTGGTGCGCGAGCCGTTGCTGGTGCTGGCCACCGTGCTCATCATCGTGGTCGGCAAGTCGCTGGCGGCGCTGCTGATCGTGCGCGTCTTCGGTCATCCGCTGTCGACCGCGCTGACCATCTCCGCCAGCCTGGCGCAGATCGGCGAGTTCTCCTTCATCCTGGCCACGCTGGGCATTTCGCTGGATCTGCTCTCGCCGGTGGCGCGCGACCTGATCCTGGGCGGCGCGATCCTCTCCATCCTGATCAATCCGCTGCTGTTCTCGTTGCTGGATCGCCTGAAGCCGCGCATCGAGGCGCGCGAGGGCGGGCAGGCGCCAGCCGAGGCGGCGCAGCAGGCGGTCGATTTCGACGCGCACGTGGTGCTGGTCGGCTACGGCCGCGTCGGGCGCGGCATCGGTGAGCAATTGCGTGCCGAGGGCAAGCCTTTCGTGGTGATCGAGGCGCTGCTTGAAAACGTCGAGGCGCTGCGCGCCGAGGGCGTGCCTGTCCTTTACGGCAACGGCGCCCAGACCGAGCTGCTGAAGGCGGCTGCGATCGAGCGCGCGCGCTGGCTGCTGGTGGCGATTCCGGAGGTCTTCGAAGCCGGCCAACTGATCGAGCACGCCCGGGCAGCCAACCCGGGCCTGCAGGTCGTGGCGCGCGCGCATTCGGATGCCGAGATCGAGCATCTCGAAAAGCACGGCGCACACCAGGTGATCATGGGCGAGCGCGAGATCGCGCGCGGCATGCTGGGAGTGATCGGGCAGGGCGCTTGAGCGTGCGGCGGGGCGGTTTGATCTTGCGCCCTGCAGCATTTTTCCGGCCATGTTAAAGTCCCGCTTGCCGTTGCGCCGGGGATCCTCTCCGCTGCGCGGCAACAAGTTCTCGGGGCGGGGTGCAACTCCCCACCGGCGGTAATCCCGCAGCGCCACCCGGCGCGCGCAGGTAGCCCGCGAGCGCCCGGCAGCCGGTTGTTGCGGTGGTCGGGGTCAGCAGACCTGGTGAGATCCCGGGGCCGACGGTCATAGTCCGGATGAAAGAGAACGGGATGTCCGACACCGTGTTGCTGCGCCGTCCTTGCGTGCGTAGCGCGCGTGCGGCCGTGCATCCCCGCGCCCTGTTTAAATCATCGAACAGGAGTCCTGAACCCATGTCTCAAACGCATCTTTCCGCAGTCCATTCCACGCACGGCAAGCGTATCGCCTTCATCCAGGCCAGCTGGCACAAGGAGATCGTCGATCAGTGCCGTATCGCCTTCACTGACGAGATCGCCAAGCTGGGCTGGCCGGTCGACAGCATCGATTTCTTCGAGCTGCCCGGCGCCTTTGAAATCCCGCTGCATGCCAAGGTGCTGGCCAAGTCCGGCAAGTACGCCGGCATCGTCGCCAGCGGCCTGGTGGTCGATGGCGGCATCTACCGCCATGATTTCGTCGCGCAGTCGGTGATCTCGGCGCTGATGCAGGTCCAGCTGGAGACCGAAGTGCCGGTATTCTCCGCCGTGCTGACGCCGCATCACTTCCATTCGCATGGCGAGCACCAGGCCTTCTTCCATGAGCATTTCCTGGTCAAGGGCCGGGAGGCGGCGCATGCCTGCGCGACGACCGTGGCCAAGCTGGGGCAAGTACGGGCGGGCGAAACCGCGCAGCCGGCCCTGAACGCGGCCTGATCTTCCGGATGTCGAGGTAGAGGGAGGGCGGCGCAAGGCCGCCCCCCGACTCAGCCGTCAGGTTGATACCGGTAAATTTCCTTGATGTTTGTGAAGCATTTGCTTACAAACATTACGCATTTTCTCTAGTTGCACTTTGAGTGCCGACATATATTCACGATACGTATTCCAGAACAACGAGGAGCTATCGTGAAAAAATCGATTCCCATGATTGCCGGCATGTTTGCCATCGCAGCTGCGGCCGCCCTGTCTGCCGTACCGGCGATGGCGGGCCATGTTTCCGTCGGCGTGAACATCGGCGTGCCGGGCGCCTACATGGCTCCGCAGCCGGTGTACGTCCAGCCTGCGCCGGTCTATGCGCCGCCGCCTGTGTATGTGCGCCCGGCGCCTGTCTACTATGTCAACCCGGCCCCGGTGTATGTGGAGCGCGACTACTACCGCGGCCACCGCCACTGGCATCGCCCGCCGCCGCCTCATCACTGGCGGCATCGCTGATGCCCGGTAGCAGGCAATGAAAAATGGCGGCCATCATGGCCGCCATTTTATTGTGCAGTCGCCTCCGCTGCGGGGCGCTATTTCTTTTCCGCAGCCTTCTCGTCATCGTCGATGTCGACCAGCAGGTAGCGCTCGGCCGCGCCGAAGAAGCGGTCGTAGAAGTCCGGCGAGCGTATGGTTTCGCTGGACACGCGCACCATGGAATCGTCGCTGCTGCCGAACGGCATGGAGACCGAACCCAGCACGCCCACGCCCAGGCTGGCCGAGGCGTTGCTCTTCTTCAGCGCGAAGCCGTCCTGGGTGGCGCTCACGAACATGGTCGCGCTCTTGCCGTTGCCATTGGAGGCGCAGACGACGTGAAAGGCGATTTCCATGTGCTTGTCGCTGGCCGGCTGGAAGCTCTTGTTGCCGTCGAGCGAATTGTCGGTAGTCTTGTTGATGATGTAGCCCTGGCCCAGCAGCGCCCGGCGGGCCGCCTCGCAGACCGCCTTTTCGCTGCCGGGGAAGCTGCGCGAGAAGGCGCTGGTGTCGTTGAACTCTTCCTGGTGGTAGAAGGCCGTCTTGCCGGTGGTGCAGGCCGCGAGGACGAGCGTCGTCATGGCGATGGAGCAGAGCGGGTAGGCAAAACGCGGGCGGAACATGCGACGGATCTCCGGCGACAAAAACGGGTGGGCTGAATTGTAAGGGATTCGACGCGCAGCTGGGCCGGACGTTGCGTAAATATCGGTAACGGGGGCGTAATCGGCGGTAACGCTGGCCATTGTCGCGACATGTGCCGGCATCGTGGCGGCCATCCTCGCGTACCGCGTGCGGCCGGCCTGCCGAGGCGCCAAAGGCCTGCTATCCTAGCCGCATCTTTCACGCGGCAGGCGCGCCTGAGCGGCTGCCATATCGAATCAGGATGAGGCACATGAGCGCATTGCAGACACTTTTCGGCATCGACATCCCATTGATCCAGGCGCCGCTGGCCGGCGTCCAGCTGCATGGCCTGGCTGCTGCGGTCTCCAACGCCGGCGCGCTCGGCTCGCTGCCTTGCGCGATGCTGGCGCCGGCCGCGCTCAAGGAGGAGCTGGCCAAGCTGCGCGCCGCGACCGATAAACCCTACAACGTCAACTTCTTCGCCCACACCAACCCCGAGCCCGATGCCGCGGCCGAGCAGGCCTGGCGCGCCGCGCTGGCGCCGTACTATGCAGAGTTCGGCATCGACGCCGCCTCGATCGGCGCCGGTCCCGGCCGCCAGCCGTTCAGCGCGGAGGTGGCCGATCTGCTGGACGAGTTCCGGCCCAAGGTGGTCAGCTTCCACTTCGGCCTGCCGGCGCCGGAGCTGATGCAGCGCGTGCGCGGCTGGGGCTCGCGCATCATCGCTTCGGCCACGACCGTGGCCGAAGCCGTCTGGCTGGCCGAACGCGGCGTCGACGCCGTCATCGCGCAGGGCGCCGAGGCCGGCGGCCACCGCGGCATTTTCCTCTCCGACGATCTCACTACCCAGATCGGCACGTTCAGCCTGGTGCCCCAGATCGTGCGCGCTGTCAATGTGCCCGTGATCGCCACCGGCGGCATCGTCGATGCCAACGGCGTGGCCGCCGCGATGGCCTTGGGCGCGGCCGGGGTGCAGGTCGGCACGGCCTACATGCTGTGCCCGGAGGCGATCACCACGCCCTTGCATCGCGCCGCCCTCAAGAGCGAGCGCGCGCGCCACACCGCGCTGACCAACCTGTTCACCGGGCGTCCCGCGCGCGGCATCGTCAATCGCGCCATGCGCGAGCTGGGACCGATCAGTGCAAAGGCGCCGGCGTTCCCGCTGGCGACGTCCGGCATCGCGCCGCTGCGGGCCAAGGCCGAGGCGGCCGGGCGCGACGATTTCACCTCGATGTGGGCCGGCCAGAATCCGGACGGTTGCAAGGAAATCCCGGCGGCCGAATTGACCCGCGAGCTGGCGGCCGGCTTCAATCGGGCCTGAGTTACCGTTGGGTGAGAATCCGCCGCGCCGATGGCATGCGTAAATTTGGCGTCAAATTGCCCTCGTGTAAGCATTACTTAATGAATTGGTGGTATCGTCCTCACATCAGACCTATCGTGAGTCCGCACTGGAGCGCGTGGATTCGGACAACTGCCAGTTAAAGATAGCAATGGATAAAACTCAGAAAGTGGAATTGGAGCGCATCCAGAAGGAGCTGGTGGATGCGCACAATAAGGCGGCCTGGCAAATGGCTGCGACCATCATCAAGGCCTCGCTGGTCAAGAACGGCATGGATCAGCCGCCCACTGCGGCCGAGCTGGCCGAGCTCAACGCCACCATCACCAATCTGCGCAGCGTAGCCGAAGACGCGCTGGAATTGCTCAAGCGCTGATTTCGATTCGTCACGGCAGATCTGTCCGGCGCATGGCTTGCGGCCATCGCGCCGCATTTATTTTCGGGCCGCCTGAACAATCGCGGGAACTGCGTAAAGTCGCTGTTATAATGCGATCCTTTTTCGGCGGCCGACCGCCGTTTCCACCTGCCTGAGTGGTGAAATTGGTAGACACAGCGGACTTAAAATCCGCCGCTTACCCGCGAGGGGGCGTGCCGGTTCGACCCCGGCCTCAGGCACCATGCGGCTTTCCGGCTTCACCCTGGAAAACGCCTGTTCCGCAAAAATATCCCTGTTCCTCGACACGGCCGTGATTTGCCCGGCCCGGCAAACTCGCCCGGATTTTTCTGTGCGCGTCGGTCGTCCCTGCAAGCCATGACGAATAGTAAAATGACGGCTTGATCCACCAGAAGAGCCGCGACCATGACTGAAGCAGTAGTGAAGACGGTGCAGTGCATCTCGCCTGCCGGCTTGCACACGATGGCCTACAAGGAATGGGGCGATGCCCGCAATCCCAATGTGCTGGTGTGCGTGCACGGCGTCACGCGGGTGTCGGACGATTTCGATCGCATGGCGCGCGAGCTCTGCGATACCTATCGCGTGGTCTGCCCCGACGTGGTCGGGCGCGGCCGCTCCGGGCGCTTGCGCAATCCCCAGTTCTATACGGTGCCGCAGTACGTCAGCGACATGGTCACGCTGCTGGCGCGCCTGGATGCGGATATCGTCGACTGGTTCGGCACCTCGATGGGCGGCCTGATCGGCATGGGTCTGGCGTCGTTGCCGGAAAATCCGATCCGCCGCCTGGTGCTCAACGATATCGGCCCGTCCATCAATGGCGCTGCGCTGGCGCGCATCGGCGAATACATCGGCCAGGATGTGCGCTTCGATACCTTCGAGGAAGCGGCCGGTTATATTCGCGCGATCTCCGCCGCCTTCGGCATCCATAGCGACGAGGAGTGGCACAAGCTGGCCAGCGATGTGCTGCGCCGGAACGACGAGGGCAAGTGGATCCGTCACTACGACCTGGCGCTGGCGGAACCGTTCAAGCAGATGACCCCGGAGATGGCGGGCGCGGCCGAGCAGATGCTGTGGGCGGCCTATGACGCCATCCGCTGTCCAACGCTGCTGGTGCGCGGCGCCCAATCCGACCTGCTGCTGCCGGAAGTGGCGCAGCAGATGACGCAGCGCGGTCCCAAGGCCCGGCTGGTGGAGCTCCCGGATGTCGGTCATGCGCCGACCTTCATGCATGCCAGCCAGATCGAGGTCGCCAAGCAGTTCCTGCTGGGCTGATGGCCGCCGCATTTGATATTGATCCGCCAGTCCGCTGGCAATAACGAATAAAGGAAACACCATGTCCGTACAACGCCTGCATGTCGGCAAGCGCCTCTCCGAAGCCGCCATCCATAACGGCACCGTCTACTTGGCCGGCCAGATCGCCGAGGACACCACGCAGAACATCGAAGGGCAGACGCGCGAAGTGCTCGGCCACATCGATCGCCTGCTGGCCGAAGCGGGCAGCGACAAGAGCAAGATCCTGTCGTGCCAGATCTTCCTCTCCGACGTGAAGGACTTCGCCGGCATGAACGCGGTATGGGACGAATGGGTCGCCGCCGGCAATGCGCCCCCGCGCGCCACCGTCGAATCCAAGCTGGCCCGCCCGGAACTGCTGGTGGAGATCATCATCGTCGCCGCACAGAAGTAAGCGCCCATGGTTTCGGTAGCAAGCATCCAGGGCGAAGGTCTGGCTGCGATTACAGCCGGACTGGGCGCGGACGACGTCGCGCGCGTCGAGAAGGCGCTGGCCGAGCTTGAGCCGCTGTACGCGGACAGGCAGATCCTGTCCGGGCAAAACGCGCTGCAGTTCGTGCTCTCGGTGACCTCGGTGCTGACCGCGCTCAACGTCGATGCCCCCACGCGCATCGCGGGCCTGGTGTTCGAGGCGCAGATGCTGCATCCCGGCCTGGAAGAAAAGCTCGACGAGCAGTTCGGTCGCGAGATCGCAGAATTGGTCGCCAATGTGCGCCAGCTGATGCGCTTCCACAGCCTGACCTTCCAGACGCCGCAGCAGGAAGTGCTGCGCGGGAAGAACGCGGCCCAGCAGGCGGCGGCCCAGATCGAGACGCTGCGCAAGATGCTGCTGGCCATGGCCACCGACATGCGCGCCGTGCTGGTGCGCCTGGCTTCGCGTGTGGCGACCTTGCGTTATTTCGCCGACATCAAGCAAGAGAACGAGGTCAGCGCGCAATACGCGCGCGAGACCTTCGAGCTGTATGCGCCGCTGGCCAACCGCCTGGGGATCTGGCAGCTGAAGTGGGAGCTGGAAGACCTGTCGTTCCGCTTCCTCGAGCCGGCCACCTATAAGCGCATCGCCAAGATGCTGGAAGAGAAGCGCCTGGAGCGCGAGGCCTTCGTCGCCGATGCGATCGCCCGCCTGCGCTCGGAAATGGCGGCGCAGGACGTCAAGGCCGAGGTCAGCGGCCGGCCCAAGCACATCTACAGCATCTGGAACAAGATGCGCGGCAAGTCCATCGACTTCTCCGAGCTGTACGACGTGCGCGCCTTCCGCGTGATCGTCGACGACATCAAGACCTGCTACACGGTGCTGGGCATCGTGCACAACATCTGGACGCCGATCCCCGAGGAGTTCGACGACTATATCTCGCGTCCCAAGCAGAACGGCTACCAGTCGCTGCACACCGTGGTGCTGGCCGAGGACGGCCGCGCGCTGGAAGTGCAGATCCGCACGCACGAGATGCATCATTTCGCGGAATACGGGGTGGCTGCCCACTGGCGCTACAAGGAGAGCGGCGGTTCCAATTTCTCGGCGCAGAAGTACGACGAGAAGATCGCCTGGCTGCGCCAGCTGCTGGCCTGGAAGAATGAAGTCACCGACGCCGTGGTGGATCAGGAAGAGCTGCGGCGCGACTGGGTCGAGAAACTCAAGTCGGCCACGCTGGATGAGCGGATCTATGTGCTGACGCCACAGGCCCGCGTGATCGAGCTGCCCAGCGGATCGACGCCGATCGACTTCGCCTATCACCTGCACAGCGACGTCGGCCACCGCTGCCGGGGCGCGCGCGTGGATGGCGTGATGGTGCCGCTGAACACGGCGCTGAAGAACGGCCAGACGGTCGAGATCATCACCGCCAAGAGCGGACCCGGCGTAGGGCCGTCGCGCGACTGGATTGGCCCCGGGTATGCCGCCAGCTCACGCACGCGTTCCAAGATACGCGCCTGGTTCAATGCCATCGAGCAGCAGGAGACCTTGTCGGTGGGTCGCGGCCTGCTGGAAAAGACGCTGCAGCGCGAGGGCAAGACCGCGGTCAACCTGGAAGAACTGGCGCAGAAGCTGGGGTTCGCCAAGGTGGATGACCTCTGCCTTTCGCTGGCGAAGGAAGAGTTCAGCCTGCGCCACGTCGAGCAGGCGCTGCATGAGGGCGAGGAAAAAAAGCCGGAGATCGACGACGAGGCGCTGATCACGCGCAAGAGCCGCGCCTCCAGCATCGTGCAAGGCGCCAAGTCGGGCGTGCTGGTGGTCGGCACCGACGGCCTGCTGACGCAGTTGGCGCGCTGCTGCAAGCCGGCGCCGCCGGATCCGATTGCAGGCTTCGTCACGCGCGGCAAGGGCGTCTCCATCCATCGCGTGAATTGCAAGAATTTCGCCGAGATGAGCGGGCACGCGCCGGAGAGGGTGATCCAGACCACTTGGGGCGCGCCGGTCAAGGACACGGTTTATCCCGTCGACATCTTCGTGCTGGCCAGCGATCGCCAGGGTTTGCTGCGCGATATCTCCGATATCTTCCTGCGCGACAAGATCAATGTCATCGGCGTGAGCACGCAGAGCAGCAAGGGCCATGCGCGCATGGCGTTCACCGCCGAGATCGGCTCCACCGAGCAATTGCAGAAAGCCTTGATGGTGATCCGCGAGGTCAAGGGCGTGATCGAGGCCAAGCGCCAGTAAGCGGGACATGAATGCGCATGCGGCCGCATGATGCCGCCGCTGCCTTGCGTTTTCCGGTGTTGCGGGGTGCGTTGCGGAAGGGAATCGTAAAATATTTTGGATTTATTTCATTTTCCCCTTTGCAAATCTGAAAAAGCCTCCTATAATCTTGCTTCTTCGTTAGGCGCGTAGCTCAGCTGGTTAGAGCACTACCTTGACATGGTAGGGGTCGTTGGTTCGAGTCCAATCGTGCCTACCAATTCTTCTGTTGATGCAGTGGGGTTGGATAGCGAAGTCAAACTGAAATGGAAGCGCATTCGCGGCTTCCATTTTTGTTTTCCGCCTCCGGTTTTTCTTCCTCGCGTTTCCCGATTCCAATTGCGCTTTCCCGGTCAGCGTGTCGTCTGTCGGTCGCCTGTCTTTTCTCGCGAAGTCCCGTGGAGCGGGAGTTGGGCGCTTGTGACATGA
Source organism: Herbaspirillum sp. WKF16 (assembly GCF_028993615.1). Lineage (NCBI taxonomy): Bacteria > Pseudomonadati > Pseudomonadota > Betaproteobacteria > Burkholderiales > Oxalobacteraceae > Herbaspirillum > Herbaspirillum sp. WKF16. Next base: position 1,988,651 of record NZ_CP118632.1, read on the forward strand.
AATTAATTGTCGCCGCGCCTGCTGGCAATCAAGTCGCACGCTAATTCTCTCGTGTGAAAGTCTAGTGTATTGCGGCAACTTTCCAAAAATGCTTTAAACTTGCATCAGAATTTTTTCTAGATTTCCCTATCCAACCCAGTACCTTCTTACGGACGTTCGATTTAGCTATGGCGGCAGATGATCAGTATTTTCTCGTGGTCGATGATTTCTCGACGATGCGGCGCATTGTCAGTGGGCTGCTGAAGGAGCTCGAGTACACCAAGATCGTTGAGGCGGATGATGGTTCTTCGGCCCTGAAGATACTGGAGGCGGGCGCCATGCCCGTTACCTTCGTGCTGACCGACTGGAACATGCCGGTGATGGACGGCCTCGCGCTGCTCAAGAAGATCCGCGCGACGCCTTCGCTGGCGCACTTGCCGGTGCTGATGATTACCGCCGAGGCGAAGAAGGAGAACATCGTCGAGGCTGCGCAGTCCGGCGCCGACGGCTATATTGTCAAGCCGTTCAACGCGGCCACGCTGAAGGAAAAGATCGAGAAGATCCTGGCGCGTCGCGCCAATCTCGACAAGGCATGAGCGCGGATTCTTCCTGCGGCGTTTGACTGCGCTGCGGGAGTCGCGGCAAAGAAAAACGGCATCCAGATGGATGCCGTTTTTTTTTCGTGCCCGATGATGTCAGGCGAGACGATGTCTCCGCATCAGCGCTGCTTGAGATTGAAGTAGGGGAGGATGTCGCCGCGGGTCCAGGACTTGATCTCGGCGCCGTTCAGCAGCACTCGGTATTCCTGGTGGCGCTCGCCGTTGTCCAGCTCTACCGTGCGACTCTGCAATGTGTATTCGACATCGTTGATGACCGTTTGATGTTCGATGCAATTGTGTTCGTCTGGCATGATGCTGTTCTCCGTGGGGCAGCCTGAATCCTAGCATGGGACGGGGTTTCTTTTTATGACTCCGTTGCGTTAAAAAAGCTCATTTGCATTCGTTAATGATGAAGATTTTTGAATGCTTGGCCGCATGACATTGTTGACGGTGATTGTTGTGTGAGTTTTTGATCGAGCGTGACTATCGATAACGCGTGCGTTTGCGAATCGATGTTGTTTCCGGGAAGGGCGGCGAACTTGCCGGGGCGCGAAATTAATTTGCTATAATCCAAGCTTCGCCGACGTGGCGCCTCCTTTTCGATGCGCCTGCGATGCGCGCGGCGAACGCGATGGTTTCTGCATCCACCCATTCATTCTGTAAGAGCGAGAAAGGCAAACCGGTTATGACACCGCGAACTACCACCGAGGTATTCGAGCGACGCTAGTCGGGTTCTTTTTCGTCTCATGAAAAAGCGCGGCTGGCCCGCGTTTTTTTTCGTCCGTCATCTTTGACATCAACTACCCAAAACAGGCAAGGCAGCGACGCTGCCGACATGGAGTGCAAAATGGTTTCAGTTCGTCTTCCCGATGGTTCGCAACGCCAGTTCGATGGTCCGGTCACGGTGGCGCAGGTCGCCGCCAACATCGGCGCCGGCCTGGCCAAGGCCGCGCTGGCCGGCCGCGTTGACGGCAAGCTGGTCGACACCTCGTTCCTGATCGACAAGGATTCGGAGCTGGCCATCGTCACCGACAAGGATGCCGACGGCCTGGAAGTGATTCGCCACTCGACCGCCCACTTGCTGGCCTATGCCGTCAAGGAGCTGTTCCCCGATGCGCAGGTCACCATCGGCCCGGTGATCGACAACGGCTTCTACTACGACTTCTCGTACAAGCGTCCCTTCACTCCCGAGGACCTGGAGGCGATCGAAAAGAAGATGGCAGAGCTGGCCAAGAAGGATGAACCGGTGACCCGCAAGGTCCTGCCGCGCGACGAAGCCGTGACTTACTTCAAGTCCATCGGCGAGGCCTACAAGGCCGAGATCATCGCGTCCATTCCGCAAAATGAAGACGTTTCGCTGTACACCGAGGGCAAGTTCACCGACCTGTGCCGCGGACCGCACGTGCCGTCCACCGGCAAGCTCAAGGTGTTCAAGCTGATGAAGCTGGCCGGCGCCTACTGGCGCGGCGACTCCAGCAACGAGATGCTGCAGCGCGTGTACGGCACCGCCTGGGCCAAGAAGGAAGACCAGGAGGCCTACCTGCACATGCTGGAAGAGGCTGAGAAGCGCGATCACCGCAAGCTGGGTCGCGCGCTGGACCTGTTCCACTTCCAGGACGAGGCGCCGGGCCTGATCTTCTGGCATCCCAAGGGCTGGTCGATCTGGCAACAGGTCGAGCAGTACATGCGCCGCGTCTACCAGGACAGCGGCTACCAGGAGGTGAAGGCGCCGCAGATCCTGGATCGCTCGTTGTGGGAGAAGACCGGTCACTGGGATAACTACCGCGACAACATGTTCACCACCGAATCGGAAAACCGCGCCTACGCGCTCAAGCCGATGAACTGCCCGGGCCACATCCAGATCTTCAATTCCGGACTGCACAGCTACCGCGACCTGCCGCTGCGCTACGGCGAATTTGGCCAATGCCACCGCAACGAGCCTTCCGGCGCGCTGCACGGCATGATGCGCGTGCGCGGCTTCACCCAGGACGACGGCCACATTTTCTGTACCGAAGACCAGGTGCAGGAGGAAGTCGCCGCCTTCAACAAGGTGGTGCGCGAAGTATATGACTGCTTCGGCTTCAAGGATGTCGCAGTGAAACTGGCCCTGCGCCCGGAAAAGCGCATCGGCGCGGAAGAGGTCTGGGACAAGGCCGAGAACGCGCTGCGCGAAGCCATCCGCGCTTCCGGTTCCGAGTGGGAAGAGTTGCCGGGCGAGGGCGCTTTCTACGGCCCGAAGATCGAATACCACCTGAAGGACTCGATCGGCCGTTCCTGGCAGTGCGGCACCATGCAGGTCGACTTCTCGATGCCGGCGCGCCTGGGCGCCGAATATGTCACCGAAGACAACGGCCGCAAGGTGCCGGTCATGCTGCACCGTGCGATCGTCGGTTCGCTCGAGCGCTTCATTGCGATCCTGATCGAAAACCACGCGGGCGCCATGCCGCTGTGGCTTGCTCCGGTGCAAGTTGTTGTCCTCAATATTTCCGACGCGCAAGCCGACTATGTGAAGAGCGTTGCACAAACGCTGAAAAAACAAGGGTTTAGGGTCGAGACCGATTTGCGCAACGAGAAGATTACCTATAAAATACGGCAGCATTCTATTCAGAAGCCGCCCTATATCCTGGTTGTCGGCGACAAAGAACGGGATGCCAACACAGTGGCCGTGCGTGCGCGGGGCAATGTCGATCTGGGCGTCATGTCCATCGACACCTTGGTGGAACGCCTCAAGAATGAGGTCGACACCAAAGCCTGATACAGGGAAGCCGAAGGCTTCCCTCCCAGCGCAAACGCACGGCTTAATTTATTGGATTTGAAAAGGAAACTGCAATAGCTACTGACAAGTCGTCGCATCGCCTGAATCGCGAGATCACTGCGCCGGAAGTGCGCTTATCGGGTGTCAATAACGAGCCTCTGGGCATCGTTAGTTTGGCAGAGGCCTTACGCCTTTCGGAAGAAGCGGAAGTGGATCTGGTCGAGATCGCACCGACCGCCCAGCCTCCGGTTTGCCGCTTGATGGACTATGGCAAGTTCAAGTATCAAGAGCAGAAGAAAGCTCACGAAGCCAAGCTCAAGCAGAAGGTCATCCAGGTCAAGGAAGTCAAATTCCGTCCCGGCACCGATGATGGCGATTACAACATCAAGCTGCGCAACCTGACCAAGTTCCTGGAAGATGGTGACAAGACCAAGATCACGCTGCGTTTCCGCGGTCGCGAGATGGCCCACCAGGAAATCGGCATGCGCGTGTTGGAGCGTCTGAAAGCGGATCTGGAGCCGTATGGCCAGGTCGAGCAGTTTCCCAAGATGGAAGGTCGCCAGATGATCATGGTCCTGGCGCCGAAGAAAAAGAAGTAAGCAGTTAGCCGTATCCGGACGACATCCCCAGGTGTTGTCCGCGCCGTGAAAGCGGCGCAGCAGGGAAGGGCCGACAAAGGATTTGCCGGGCGCAGTCAAACGTGCACGGCAAAAGCGGCGGGGGTGAAATACCCGCGCCGTCAAATAAGTGAGAGCAGGCATCAAAGAGCAGCGAGCATTGCTGCCACCTGCAATCATCAAAAAATGGAGCTGTCCGGAAGGACAGAGTTGCTATGCCTAAGATGAAATCGAAGAGCAGCGCGAAGAAGCGTTTTCGCGTCCGCCCGGGCGGTACCGTCAAGCGCGGTCAAGCCTTCAAGCGTCACATCCTGACCAAGAAGACCACCAAGAACAAGCGTCAATTGCGCGGTACCGAGGGCGTCCATGAGACGAACCTGAATTCCGTTCGCGCGATGCTGCCGTTCGCTTAACCTCACACTCATTTAAGGAGCTAATATGCCTAGAGTCAAACGTGGGGTAACAGCGCGTGCCCGTCACAAGAAAGTCCTCGCCCTCGCCAAGGGTTACCGCGGTCGCCGCAAAAACGTCTACCGTATCGCCAAGCAAGCAGTCATGCGCGCTGGCCAATACGCGTACCGTGACCGTCGTAACAAGAAGCGCGTGTTCCGTGCACTGTGGATCGCCCGTATCAACGCCGCAGCGCGTTCGCACGGCGTGACCTACAGCGTGTTCATGAACGGCCTGAAGAAGGCTGCGATCGAACTGGACCGCAAGGTTCTGGCCGACATGGCTGTCACCGACAAGGCTGCATTCGCCGCCATCGTCAACCAGGTGAAGGCCAACATCGCTGCCGCCTAAATCGTCAGCGTGTTGATGCGGTTGCCGGCCGCTTCTACATCGAGTACAGCAGCCGGCGCTGCAATCCTGCGGGGCAAAGGTGTAATACCGATGCCCCGTATGTTTTTGATCTGCCGATTTTCCGATCCCGCCTTCGTGGATCTTCTTTTTTCGACTTCGTCGTCGGATTTTCGATTGGAGCGAGACTTACCGCATGAATCCCCTAGACCAACTTCTGGGTCAACTCGTTACGCAGGCACAGGGCGATTTCGCCGCCGCGATTGACGCCGCCGCACTGGAGAACGCCAAGGCCAAGTACCTCGGCAAGACCGGCCAGATCACCGAGCAAATGAAGGGACTGGGCAAGCTGGCTCCCGAGGAACGCAAGGCTCAAGGGGCGATCATCAATGTCGCCAAGGAACGGATCGAAAACGCGCTGACCGCGCGTCGCGACGAATTGGCCAACGCCCAGATGCAGGCGCGCCTGAACGCCGAAGCCATCGACGTCACGCTGCCCGGCCGCGGCCGCGGCGTGGGTGGCATCCATCCGGTGATGCGCTCGTGGCAACGCGTCGAGGAAATCTTCCGTTCGATCGGCTTCGACGTGGCCGACGGCCCCGAAATCGAAACCGACTGGACCAACTTCACCGCATTGAACAGCCCGGAAAACCATCCCGCGCGTTCCATGCAGGATACTTTCTACATCGAAGGCAACGACACTCAGGGCAAGCCGCTGCTGCTGCGTACGCACACCAGCCCGATGCAGGTGCGCTATGCCCGCATGAACAAGCCGCCGATCAAGGTGATCGCGCCCGGTCGCACCTACCGCGTCGACAGCGACGCCACCCACTCGCCGATGTTCCACCAGGTCGAAGGCCTGTGGATCGCCGAGGACATCAGCTTCGCCGACCTGAAGGGCGTCTACCTCAATTTCGTCAAGGCCTTCTTCGAGACCGACGACCTGCAGGTGCGCTTCCGTCCCTCCTATTTCCCGTTCACCGAACCTTCGGCCGAGATCGACATCGCCTTCGGCAGCGGTCCGCTCAAGGGCCGCTGGCTGGAAGTCTCCGGCGCCGGCCAGGTGCACCCGACCGTGGTGCGCAACATGGGCCTGGATCCAGAGCAGTACATCGGCTTCGCGTTCGGCTCCGGCCTGGAGCGCCTGACCATGCTGCGCTATGGGATTAACGACCTGCGCCTGTTCTACGAAGGCGACCTGCGCTTCCTGAAGCAATTCAATTAAAACCGATAAAGAAGGGCGCCGCGCTCGGCCGCCGCGCGTCCGGCTGATAGCTGAAAGTCTGAATCATGCAATTCTCTGAAAACTGGTTGCGCACGATGGTCAATCCGAACATGACGTCGGATGAGCTCTCGCATTTGCTGACGATGTCCGGCCTGGAAGTGGAAGAGGTCGAGCCGGTCGCGCCTCCCTTCACCAACGTGGTGGTGGGCGAGGTGCTGGAAGTGAGCAAGCACCCCGACGCCGACCGCCTCAACGTGTGCCGCGTCAACGTGCACACCGGCACCATCCTCAACATCGTCTGCGGCGCCCCCAATGTGCGCGCCGGCCTCAAGGTGCCATGCGCCATGGTCGGCGCGGTGCTGCCGCCGGGCGCGGATGGCAAGCCCTTCGAGATCAAGGTCGGCAAGCTGCGCGGCGTCGAGTCGCAGGGGATGCTGTGCTCCGCGCGCGAGCTGAAGCTCTCGGAAGACCATGGCGGCCTGCTGGAGCTGCCCGACGATGCGCCGGTAGGCCAGAATTTCCGTGACTACCTGCAGTTGAACGACCTCAAGTTCACCATCAAGCTGACCCCCAACAAGGCGGACTGCCTCTCGGTGCTGGGCGTGGCGCGCGAAGTGTCGGCGCTGACCGGCGCGCCGCTGAAGGCGCCGGCGTTTCAGCCGGCCGCCGCCAACCTGGACGAGAAGCTGCCGGTGCGCATTTCCGCGCCCGACCTGTGCGGCCGTTTCGCCGGCCGCGTGATCCGCGGCCTGAACGCCCGCGCCGCCACCCCTCAATGGATGAAGCAGCGCCTGGAGCGCAGCGGCCAGCGCCCGATCTCGGCGCTGGTGGACATCTCCAACTATGTGATGCTGGAGCTGGGCCGTCCTTCGCACGTGTTCGACCTCGACAAGATCCATGGCGGCCTCGACGTGCGCTGGGGCAAGAAGGGCGAGTCGCTCAAGCTCCTCAACGGCAACACCGTGGAAGTCGATGAGTGGGTGGGCGTGATCTCCGATGAGAAGGAGATCGAATCGCTGGCCGGCATCATGGGCGGCGACGCCACCGCCGTCTCGCTCGACACCGCCAACATTTATCTGGAAGCCGCATTCTGGTTCCCGCAGGCGATCCAGGGGCGCGCGCGCCGCTACAATTTCTCCACCGACGCCGCGCACCGCTTCGAGCGCGGCGTGGACTTCGCCACCGTGGTCGATCACATCGAGCGCATCACCGCGCTGCTGATCGAGATCTGCGGCACGCCGTCGACCAGGATCGGCCCGGTCGACGACCAGGTCGTCAACCTGCCCAAGCGCGAGCCGGTCAAGCTGCGCACCGCGCGCGCGGCCAAGGTCATCGGCGTCGAGATCACCGACGACATGGTGTCCGACATCTTCAAGCGCCTCGGCCTGTCGTTCGACCAGGAGCCCGGCCTGTTCTCGGTGACGCCGCCGTCCTACCGCTTCGATATCGAGATCGAGGAAGACCTGATCGAGGAAGTCGCGCGCGTCTACGGTTTCGAGAACATCCCGACGCTGCCGCCGGTGGCCGCCAACGCCATGCGCATCGCGCCGGAAGACACGCGTTCGTTGTTCGCCATCCGCCGCCTGCTGGCCGACCAGGACTACCAGGAAGTGGTCAACTTCAGCTTCGTCGAGACGGCCTGGGAAGCGGATTTCGCCGGCAATGCCGATCCGATCAAGCTGTTGAATCCCATCGCCAGCCAGATGAGCGTGATGCGTTCGCAGCTGGTCGCCGGCCTGGTCGCCAACGCCCGCTACAACATCAACCGCAAGGCCTCGCGTATCCGCGTGTTCGAAGTCGGCGCCGTGTTCAGCAAGAATGCCGCGGTCGTCGATGGACCGCTGTCGGTGGCCGGTTTCGACCAGCCCAAGCGCGTCGCCGCCCTGGCGTATGGTGCGGCGGCCGAAGAGCAGTGGGGCCAGGCCAGCCGCAACGTCGACTTCTTCGACGTCAAGGCCGATCTGGAGGCATTGTTCGCGCCGCGCGCGCTGCGCTTCGCCAAGGCCGATCATCCGGCCCTGCATCCGGGGCGTTCGGCGCAGGTCCTGCTGGGCGACAAGGTCATCGGCGTGATCGGCGAGCTGCATCCGAAATGGCAGCAGAAATACGACCTGCCGCTGGCGCCCGTGGTGTTCGAGGTGGAGGCTGGCGCGCTGCAGCAGCGCGACCTGCCTTCCTATGCCGAGATCTCCAAGTTCCCGGCGGTCAGCCGCGATCTCGCGCTGGTCGTCAAGCAGCCGGTAGCGGCCCAGCAATTGCTGGATGCGATGGCTGCCGAGAAGCAGGCCAACGCAGCATGCGGAATCGTCCAAGCCATTGTTTTATTTGACGAATATCAAGGCCGTGGCCTGGAAAATGACGAAAAAAGTCTTGCGTTCCGGATCACCTTGCAAGATACTCAAAACACCCTTCAGGATGATAAAGTCGACCTTGCGATAAGTGCATTGGTGGCCGCTGCAACCGCAAAGCTTGGCGCCAGATTGCGTGCCTGATGTGATCCCCGCGAGTAAAAATAAAACAGACCGGAATCGGTACTACAGGCTTAGTCATCCATCGCCATGAACAACGTGAATTCGAACGAATTTCAATCCGTGCTGGACGCCGATCTGCATCGCGCCGTGCTCGAATCGCAGGCGCGCTCGCAGGCCGACAAGAGCCTGCCCACGCTGACCAAGGCCGAGCTGGCCGAACTTTTGTTTGAACAGGTCGGTCTGAACAAGCGCGAAGCCAAGGACATGGTGGAAACCTTCTTCGGCGAGATTCGCAACGCGCTGGAGCGCGGCGAGGCCGTCAAGCTGTCGGGCTTCGGCAACTTCCAGCTGCGCGACAAGCCGCAACGGCCTGGCCGCAACCCCAAGACCGGTGAAGAAATTCCCATCACGGCGCGACGCGTGGTCACGTTCCACGCCAGCCAGAAACTGAAGGAAATGGTGGAGCTCTCCAGCGGCAATCCCGTTGAACTGCCCGTCTAATCTATGAACGATCGCGTCAACAAACCAGCGGCAATCGTCTTGCCGCCGATTCCCGCCAAGCGTTACTTCACGATCGGCGAGGTCAGCGAGCTGTGCGGCGTAAAGCCGCACGTGCTGCGCTACTGGGAGCAGGAATTTACCCAGTTGAAGCCCGTGAAGCGGCGCGGCAATCGCCGTTATTACCAGCACCACGAAGTACTGCTGATCCGCCGTATCCGCGAGCTGCTCTATGAGCAAGGCTTCACCATCAGCGGCGCGCGCAACAAGCTCGATGGCAGCAATGAGCCGGAGCAGCCGGAGATCGTCCAGCCTCCTGCCGTCAGCCTGGACGAAGAGGGCATCGAGCGGGTGCGCGCGGAGCTGCTGGGCGTGCTGCAGATCCTGCGTCCCAACGCGCAGGCCTGATCGGATCAACGCCGCATCGTCGATGACATGTCGATGAAACCGCTGCCTCGCGCAGCGGTTTTTTTATGTCGGCGTCAACCAGGGAGGATGGATGAAACAGATATGGAGGCCGATGGCGCCGTCCGACCTCGATGCGGTCATGGCGGTCGGGGCGGTGGTGCACGCCGGCTTCTTCGAGCGGCGCGAGGTGTTCGCCGAGCGGCTGGCGCTGTATCCGCAGGGATGCTGGATGGCGCAGGAGGAGGGCGGCGCGGTCGGCGGCTATGCCGTGATGCATCCGGCGCGTCTGGGCCTTCCGCCCGCGCTCGACAGCCTGTTGCTGCAGATCGATCCGGCCGCCGACTGCCTTTATCTGCACGATGTCGCCTTGCTGCCGCAGGCGCGCGGCGCCGGGTTGGGGCGCGCCTTGATGCAGCTGCTGTCCGGGCTGATGCGCGGCGAGCGCCGGGCGTATGCTGCGTTGGTGGCGGTGCATGGTTCCGCGCCTTACTGGCGCGCGTGCGGATTCGATGCCTTCGCCGGCGCTTCGGCCGCTCTGCGTGAAAAGCTGGCCAGCTACGACGCGCAAGCCATCTACATGGTCAAGCCGCAGCAAGACTGACGCGCAGCCTTGCATCGATGATCATGCCGGACTTGCGTCCGGCATTTTTTTTGTCTGTCAGAGGGGAATGGTGCGCGTGTAGACCTGGGCGTGTCCCGACAGCGCCATCGCGATCTGCTGCAGCAGCGCATGCGTCGGGGCCGGCTGTCCCGATGTTCCCATCAGCATGAAGCATGCGGCGGCGGCCAGCGCCAGCCCACCGCGCAGGCGCGGACCGACCTGCGACAGTCCGCGGCAGAACCACCATGCCGCACACCCGCCCAGCAACAGGCCGGTTACCACTTCCGAGGTGGAATGCACCTTGATCATCAGGCGCGACAGGGCGACTGCCAGCACCAGCGCGCCGATGCCCGCTACTGCGATGGCGCGCGCCTGCGGCGGCCTTCCTTGCGTGAGCAGCGCTGCAGTGCTCAGGTAAAGCGCGCTCGCCGAGGCCGTGTGCCCGCTCACCCCGGTGAAGTTGTAGAGCAGCGGCGGCGCGATGTTCCAGCCCATGTAGAGCAGCTTGCTCAACACCACCACCATCATCGCGGCGCCGAAGGCGAATAGCCAGCGCAGCATCTGCCGCCACCAGCCATTCATGCCCAGCCACAGCGCGACCACGCAGGCGCCGGGAACGGTGAAGGCGCTGTCGCCTAGAAAGGTGATGGCATGCCACCAGCTCATGTACGCAAATCCGACATTCGAAAGAACCTTCTCCGATTTGAAACGATCTTATGTTTTGTTCGAGCCGCTCGTCGATTAATTACGAGCACCGGCTGTGCGCCGGATCAAGCTCAACGGCTGAAGATGATGTTGAGTGCGGATCGCGCCGCAAGTTCGGCCCAATTTGCAAAGCATGGCGTCGATGTGCATTTGTCGGCGATGCGCGAAGGTGAAACTTCCTGCCTTCCTACAAGCGCTATCGAGGTTCTCCGATTGACGAACCATCCGTGTTTTTGCATTAACACATATTTTTACACTTCGCAACAATTTTCTCCAATTTTTTTTGATTAATTGGCGAAAATGATGCATGATGAAATCTGATTTTTCCTGTTGCGACGCAGCAATGCTGGCGCCGGAAGTTGCCATTGTTTTAAAAGACGAATTAAAAAAAGAAAGGACATTGGGAAATATGGCATGGCAGGTTAACCCTTGGAGTACCCGTCGAAAGCGCACGCAAGTCCTTGCTTTGATTGCCTTTGCGACCATGAATCAGGCGCGCGCCGCAGATCCGGACCAGGTCGTTACGCCCTATGCGCAGTACTCGATTCTCTATGACGACAATTTGCTGCGGCTGCGAGATCCCGCCGCCGCGCAAGCTGCCGTAGGCACGACCCAGATGTCGGATTACGTCCACTCCACGCTGGCCGGGATCCGCTTCGACAGGATGTTCAGCCGCCAGCACATCAAGCTGGATGCAAGCGTCAACAAGAACAGTTTCGATTACTTCAAGCAGTTCGATAACAACGGCCGCGATCTCAACGCCTATTGGGGCTGGGCTCTCGGCGAGCGCCTGACGGGCGACATCGGGTATGTGTATTCACAGGCCCTGACGCCGTTCCAGAACCTGCGCGTGCTGGAGAAGAACATCCGCACGATGCAGACCAAGTACGCGACCGTCGCCTGGCAGCTGCACCCGGACTGGACGGTGCGTGCACAGTACTCGCGTTTCGGGCTGGACTATGACCTTGCTTCGCAGCAGGCCAACAACTTCACCCAGGACATTGCCGACCTGGGCCTGGATTACACGGCGCGCAGCGGCAGCATCGCCGGCGTGGTCGTGAGGCATACGAAGGCCAACTACCCGGAATCGACCATTCTCGGCGGCGCGGCCATCAACAATTCGTTCACCCAGGACGAGCTCAAGGCGCGCGTGATGTGGCTCTACAGCGCCAAGACCAAGCTGCAGTTCCTGGGCGGCTATGTCACCCGCGAGCGCGTGAACGGCGGCTCAGCGGATTACAGCGGCTTCAACGCGCGGCTCATTGCGGATTGGCAGGCAACTGCGAAGACCGCGTTCAAGTTGAATCTTTGGCGCGAGATCGGCGGTCTGAGCGACGTGGACGCCAACTATGCGCTGACCAACGGCATCAGCCTGGCGGCGACGCTCAAGTCGTCCGAGAAGCTGAGGTTCGACGGCTCGTTCGACTACCAGCGGCGCAACTACAACGGCGCGGCAGTGATTACGGGCGTGACGCCTTCCAACCGGAAGGACAAGTACCAGAAGGCCAGTTTGAGCGTTACCTACTACCCGACCAGATCGCTGTCGCTGATGTTTGGGGTCTATCGGGAAGATGTGCAGTCGAACATCGACAGCTTCGGCTATGTCTCCAACGGAATGGCATTGACCACGCGCTATGAGTTCTGAGGCCCCCAAAATGAATAATGAAATCCACGACACTTTGCCCTTGGTCAACGTCAAGCCCAACGTGATCGTCATGGTCTTCAAGCGCTTGCTTGAGCCGGCCCTGATCGTGACCTACCTGTGGGTGCTGGTGCGCCTGAACGGACTGTCGTTCACCGGCGACTACTGGGTGCTGGCCATCATGGCCTTCTTCATCAGCTCCTATTTCTTCTCGGAATTCCACGAGCGCCGCCTGCGCCGCAATCCCAAGGGCGTGCACTCGGTGACGCCGATCTTCGTCGACTGGCTGGCCGTGGTGGCGGTGCTGGGCCTGATCGGCTACTTCTGCGAGTTCTACCAGCAGTTCTCGTCGCAGGTGATCAGCGCCTGGGCGATCGGCACGCCATTCGGCCTGATGATCTCGCAGTATGCGCAATCGCGCGTGATGCGCGACCTGCAAACCAAGGGCGAGGTCAGCAAGGCGATCATCATCGGCGTCAATCCCGCCGCCCTGAAGATGGCCGAGCGCATGGAAAATTATCCGGCGCTGATGATCAAGCTGATGGGCTTCTTCGACGATCGCGAGATCAACCGCCAGCCGCAAGGCACCTTCACGCCGCTGATGGGCAAGATGTCGGACGTGGCCGCCTACGTGCGCAAGCACAACATCAACATGGTCTACATCAGCATGCCGATCTCGGCGCAGCCGCGCGTGCTGCAGATGATCGACGAGCTGCAGGACACCACCGCCTCGATCTACTTCGTGCCCGACATCTACATCTTCAACCTGATCCAGGCCCGCTTCGACTATGTCGGCGGCATGGCGGTGATGGCCATCTGCGAGACGCCGTTCACCGGCATGAACAATTTCGTCAAGCGCGTCAGCGACGTGGTGCTGGCCTCGATCATCCTGCTCATGCTGCTGCCGGTGCTGATGGTCATCGCCATCTGCGTCAAGGCGACCTCGCCGGGGCCGGTCATCTTCAAGCAGCGACGCTACGGCCTGGACGGCGAAGAGATCGTGGTCTATAAGTTCCGCTCCATGACCGTCATGGAAGACGGGGCTGCCGTGCAGCAGGCCCAGAAGGGCGACATGCGCCTGACCAAGATCGGCGGCTTCCTGCGCAAGAGCTCGCTGGATGAATTGCCGCAGTTCGTCAATGTGCTGCAGGGGCGCATGAGCATCGTCGGGCCGCGCCCGCATGCGGTCGCCCACAACGAGCTCTACCGCAAGCAGATCAAGGGTTACATGCTGCGCCACAAGGTCAAGCCGGGCATCACCGGCTGGGCCCAGGTCAACGGCCTGCGCGGCGAAACCGAAACGCTGGACAAGATGAAGGCCCGGATCGAATTCGACCTGGAGTACCTGCGCCGCTGGTCGCTCACCTTCGACCTGTGGATCATCGTCCAAACCGTGCATCTGGTGCTCAAGCGGGAAAACGCCTACTAGCAACAAATAGAAAGGGCGGCTCCTGCAACGATGACAAGTATTGCGGCGCTTTGCGGCCGCAATGCGGGGTGGTGGCCGCCTGGTCGCTCAACGAGGTATCGAATAGAAGGTTCAGAGGATGACAACAAGAACACATCAAGGACAGTTCGCCGCCACGGGCGCACTGAGGATCGCAGCCGGCGTCGTGTTGCTGGGACTGCTGGCCGCCTGCGGCAGCAAGAACGAAGCCTCCTCCGGGCAGGCGCTGGCCAGCGTCGACGGCAAGGAAATCACGGTGCACCAGCTCAATGCGGAGCTGGGCCGGGGCGGCGCGCGCGAAGCCAGCAAGCAGGTGCTGGACGGGCTGGTGGCGCGGCAACTGCTGATCAACGCCGCCAGGAAGGAAAAGCTGGATGCCAATCCGGCCGTGCTGGCCAACATGGAGCGCGCCAAGGACCTGGTGCTGGCCCAGAGCTATGTGCAGATGAAGCTGGGCAAGCCGGCCCGGCCCACGCCGCAGGAGATCGACGATTTCTACGCCAAGCATCCGCAGTGGTTTGCGCAGCGCAGGCAATTCGAATTTTCGGAGCTGGTGATCGGCGCCGCCAATCTCAGCGACGAGCTCAACGCGCTCATGGTGGGTACGCGGCCGCTGGACGAGATCGCGTCCTGGCTCAACGCCAAGCGCATCCCGTTCACCCGGCTGCAGGTGACCAAGACTTCGATGGACTTGCCGCCCGCGATGCTCGACGAGCTCAAGACCATGGAGCGCGGCCATCTCTTCATCGTCAGGGAAGGTGAGTCGGCGATCCTGGCTTCACTGGCCGACGTCAGGAGCGCGCCGCTGTCGCAAGTCGCGGCCGCTCCTCAGATCGAAGGCTACCTGATGGCGCAGAAGCAGGGCCAGATCACCGACCAGGCGCTCAACCAGCTCAGGGCCGAAGCCAAGATCGACTACTTCGACAAGGCCAAGTCGCTCAAGGACCAGGCGCCCGCGCAGGCGGCGGCCGAGCCGGCGGCTCCCGCCCAGGGCGACGCGGTGTCGCGCGGCCTGTCGGGCATCAAGTGAGGGCGCCGCTTTCACCCTTTCGAATCCGCAATGTGGACCAACCGACGTATTTACAGACGCAATCCGGAGTTAAAAAAATGATGAAAAAAATCTTGTTCCTGCTCGCCGGCCTGATGATTGCCGGATTCGGCTCCTCCGCCGTGGCCGACAACATTCCGCTGGGACCTGGCGACGTCATCCGCGTCAACGTCTACGGCAGCCAGGATCTCACCCTGGAGACCCGCGTCAGCGAGGCGGGAACCATCAGCTATCCGTTGATCGGCGAAGTGCAGGTGGGCGGCTTGTCCACCTCGCAGGCCGAGGCCAAGATCGCCGGCCTGCTCAAGAAGGGCGGCTACCTGGTCAATCCCCAGGTGAACATCCTGGTCACCACGCCGCAGAGCCAGATGGTGTCGGTGCTGGGCCAGGTCTACAAGCCGGGACGCTATCCGCTGGACGGCCGCCGCAACATCGCCGATGCGATCGCGCTGGCCGGCGGCGTCAATCCCGACGGCGGCGACGTCATCACCATCGTGCGCAACGTCAACGGCCAGATCACCCGCACCCCGGTGGATATCTACGCCGTGACCCACAACGGCGACACCACCGAGCTGCCGACGATCTCGGCCAACGACGTGATCTACGTGGAACGCTCGCTGCGCTTCTACATCTATGGCGAGGTGCAGCGGCCCGGCATGTACAAGCTGGAACGCGGCACCACCGTGCTGCAGGCGCTGTCGGTGGGCGGCGGCCTGACCCCGCGCGGCACCGAGCGCGGCCTCAAGGTCAAGCGTCGCGAACCGGACGGCGCGCTGCAGGAAATCAGCGTCAAGAAGGAAGACCTGCTGCAGGCCGACGACATCGTCTACGTCAAGGAAAGCTGGTTCTGACCGGCGCGGCGAGTCCAACGAACAACCCCGGTCCGCGCGCGGTGCGGACTGTTTGCCAGGAGTATCGAGAATGAACCTATCCCAGTTTTTGCTGATCCTGCGGGCGCACCTGAAGATCATCATGCTGATCTTCGGCGTCACCGTGGTCGCGGCCCTGGTGGTCAGCCTGCTGCTGCCCAAGACCTACAAGGCGACTTCCTCGGTCGTGCTCAACTACAAGGCCAACGACCCGGTCACTGGGCTGGTGATGACCGCCCAGGCGCTGCCGGGCTACATGCCCACCCAGGTCGACATCATCAACAGCCGCAACGTGGCGCTGGCGGTGATCGACAACCTCAAGCTGACCAATGAACCCTCGGTCAAGGAAAGCTATGCCAACAGCGGCACCACGACCGACATCCGCAACTGGCTGGCCGACATCCTGCTGCGCAACCTGGACGCGGTGGCCTCGCGCGACAGCAGCGTGATCGACATCACCTACAAGGGGCGCGATCCGCAGTTCGTGGCGACCATGGCCAATGCCTTCGCCGAGGCCTACCAGCAGGTGAGCATGCAGCTCAAGCTGGACCCGACCCGCAAGGCCTCGTCCTACTTCAACGACCAGATCAAGATCCTGCGCGACAACTACGAGAAGGCCCAGGGGCGCCTGTCGAAGTACCAGCAGGAGAACGGCATCACCAACCTCGACAACCGCATGGACGTCGAGAACAATCGCCTCAACGACCTCTCCACGCAACTGGTGGCGGCGCAGGGCGCCCTGTCTGAAGCGCAGTCGCGCCGCCAGGCGGCCGGCACCGGCAACTCGCCCGACGTGCTGGCCAACCCGCTGGTGCAGAACCTGAAAGCCAACGTCGCCGCCTCCGAGGCGCGCTTCGCGCAGGCCGCCAAGCGCCTGGGCACCAACCATCCCGACTACCTGAACGCCAAGGCCGAACTGGATGGCCTGCGCGCCCAGTTGAACGCGGCGATCGCCTCCACGTCGGCCAGCGTCGGCACCAACGCCAGCATCCTGCAAAAGCGCGAGGCCGAGATCCGCGGCGAGTTCGATGCGCAGAAGAAGAAGGTGCTGGACCTGAACCGCAGCCGCGACGAGCTCTCGGTATTGCAGCGCGACCTCGACAGCGCCCAGCGCGCCTACGAGCTGACCTCGCAGCGCTACATGCAGACCAACCTGGAAGGCCAGTCCAACCAGTCCGACATCTCGCTGCTGGCCAGCGCCGTGGCGCCGACCGGCCCTGCCAGCCCGCGCATCTTCATCAACCTGGTGCTGTCGATGTTCGTCGGCCTGATCCTGGGCGTGATGGCCGCGCTGGGCCTGGAACTGATCAACCGCCGCGTGCGCTCGGAGGTCGACCTGATCGAAGGCCTGGGCCTGCCGGTGTTGGGCAGCATCGCACGCCCCAGCTTGCATAACAGGCGCGACCGCCGGCCGGCGCTGGCCCGCAACATCCGGTCGCTGCCGGCGGCCTGAGCCGCAGCGGCGAGGTTTCCTCGATCGTCAACGCATACAACGAATCGGAATTCATATGGACACTGCAATCCTGATCAGCAACAAGGCCAGCAACGCCTTGCCGAGCCGCTCCATCGGCGCCATCCTGATCGACATGGGCAAGCTCACGCCGGACAAGGCCGAGCGCATCCTGCGCCTGCAGCGCGAGCGCGGCATGCGCTTCGGCGACGCCGCCATCCAGCTCGGCCTGCTGAGCCAGGACGACATCGATCACGCGCTGTCGTCCCAGTTCGACTATCCCTACCTGCAAAAAGGCGAGAGCCGCGTCAGCGAGGAAGTGGTGGCCGCCTACAACCCCTTCAGCCCGCAGGTGGAAACCCTGCGCGCGCTGCGCAGCCAGCTGATGCTGCGCTGGTTCGACGCCGACAACGGCCACAAGGCGCTGGCGGTGACCAGCGCCGGTAGCGGGGAAGGGCGCAGCTTCCTGGCGGCCAATCTCGCGGTGGTGTTTTCGCAGCTGGGCGAGCGCACGCTGCTGATCGACGGCGACATGCGCAATCCGCGCCAGCATGAGCTGTTCGGGCTGGACAACCGTTACGGCTTGTCGGCCGTGATCGCCGGCCGCGCCGGCGCCGCCGAGTCGATCCACCGCGTGCCCGCGCTGGTGGATCTCTCGGTGCTGACCTCGGGTCCGACGCCGCCCAACCCGCAGGAGCTGCTTGGCCGCGCGCCCTTCGCCGAGCTGCTGCAGCAGCTGGCGCCCAGCTATGACGCGATCATCATCGACACGCCGCCGGGCGTCGAATGCGCCGATGCCCAGATGGTGGCCGCGCGCACCGGCGCCGCGCTGATGGTGGTGCGCAAGAACGTGAGCCACATCGCCGGCGTGCGCACGCTGGCCGATACCCTCGCCGACGCCCACGTGCATGTGGTGGGCAGCGTGCTCAACGAGTTCTGACGGCGGCGCTGGCCGGGCCGACGATGACCATCGAACAGACCTATCCGCTGCAAGGCAAGAAACTCGGCCTGTCGCCGTGGCTGGTGATCGCGGCCGGCCTGGCGGCGATGTACGTGCCCAGCTTCATCGACCTGTTCCAGGGCGTCTGGGGCACCGACCGCAATGCGCACGGCCCGATCGTGCTGGCCGTGGCCTGTTGCTACCTGTATGTGCGCGTGCGCCAGTTGCGCGAGGAAGGGCTGGTCGAACGTCGCCCGGCGCCGCTGGCCGGCGGCCTGTCGCTGCTCTTCGGCCTGCTGTGCTTCACCCTGGGACGCTCGCAGACGGTGCTGTTCCTGGAGGCCGGCTCGCTGATCCCCATCCTGGCCGGGCTGGTGCTGATGTTCTTCGGCGCGCGCACCTGCCGCCGCCTCTGGTTCGCGTTCTTCTTCATGCTGTTCATGGTGCCGCTGCCGGCGTCGGTGGTGGACCTGCTGACCCAGCCGCTGAAGATCGGCGTGTCCTATGCCTCCGAGCATCTGTTGCGCGCCTTCGATTATCCGATCGCGCGCAGCGGCGTGGTCCTCTACATGGGGCAGTACCAGCTGCTGGTGGCGGACGCCTGCGCCGGCCTGAACTCGCTGTTCACGCTGGAGGCGCTGGGCCTGCTGTACATGAACCTGGTGCGGCACCAGTCGCTGTTGCGCAATACCGCGCTGGCGCTGCTGATCGTGCCGATTTCCTTCACCGCCAACACGGTGCGCGTGGTGGTGCTGGCGCTGATCACCTACTACCTGGGCGATGCGGCGGGGCAGGGCTTCCTGCACGGCTTCGCCGGGATGTTGCTGTTCCTGGTGGCGCTGGCCCTGATCATCGGCATGGACAGCGTGCTGCGCGTGGTCGCCGTGCGCCATGCCCGCTGGCGCGGCGTGGCCGAACCGGAGGCGGTTCCGCGCGTGCGCCAGCCGGCGCGCCAGGAGCGCGGCGCCTTGTTCGCCATCGGCTTGCCATCGGCGTTGCTGCTGGCGCTGGGCATGGCGGCCTCGGTCGCGGTGGCGCACATGCTGGCGCCGCATGAGGCGCAGGTGGTCAAGAGCGCCCGGTTCGAGGCTTTCGTGCCGCGCCAATTCGGGCAATGGCGCGAAGTGCCGTCGCCCTATGTGCAGGTCAGCGTCGATGTGCAGGACGGCACCGACCGCAGCTACGAGCAGCCCTATGACGACGTGCTCAGCCGCACTTATGTCAACGGCCGCGGGGAGCAGGTGATGCTGGCGCTGGCCTATGCCAACGAACAGATGCAGGACGTGAAGATCCATCCGCCGGAGGCGTGCTACGTCGCCCAGGGCTTCGTGATGGTGGACGGCGCGCCGCTGGCCATGCGCACGGTTACGGGCCGCGAGATCACCGGCCGGCGATTCCTGGCGCGCAACAACGACCGCCTGGAAGCGGTCAGCTACTGGATGCGCATCGGCGACGCCTTCCCCGACGGCGGCCTGGCGGCGCGCTGGAAGATCTTCACGGCGGGCATGGCGGGGCGCATTTCCGACGGCATCCTGGTGCGCGCATCGAGCCTGGTGCAGGAGCCGGCGCAGCAGGCGGGCGCCTATGCGCTGCAGCAGCGCTTCCTGCAAGACCTGGAGGCGGCGATGCAGGGCGGCCATCCGGGCCTGATGGCGCCCGTATGAACTGATATCCGAACGGCCGCGGTTCCGCCGGAACCGTGCTCAATTTTCATCCACGCCGCGCGCAGCGGGACGTGGCCAGGCAATGGCCGCGCAGCGACCGTCGCGCCGGCACTTGCGGCCGCACGCAGAGGAATAAAAGCATGAAGAAAACCTACCTCGAAACATCGCAGCTGATGATCCTGGCCGGCGCGCTGCTGGTGTCGATCCTGATCGGCATGGCGCTGCCGGTGTTCACCGGCCTGCTGGGCGACAGCTACGCCAAGCTGGCCGCGGTGCCGGCGCTGTTCATCCTGGGCGGATTGTTCATCTTCAATCGCCGCCTGCTGCTGTTGATGATCTTCTTCTTCCGCGCCTCCGGCGACATCGTGCTGGAATCCACCCGGGTGGGCGGCACCGGCGGCGTCGGCCTGGGCGGCGCCATCAACGCCCTGATCATCCTGATCGCCTTCCTGTTCGTGGTGGAAAAGCCCAAGCTGCTGCCGCGCCGCGTGATCGTGCCGTGGCTGGTGCTGATGGCGGTGGCCTGCGCCGGCGTGGTGATCTCGCCCGACCGCGGCGCGGCGATCAAGATCGTGCTGTCGCTGTCGTCCTATTTCGCCGTGTTCATCTGCGCCTTCTACGTGGTGCGTTCGCCGGAAGACTTCCGTTCCATGATCCGCCTGATGGTGGCCTCGTCCGTCATTCCCGCGCTGTACGCAATCGTCAATACAGCCTTGCACGCCAGGGGCGGGCTGGCCGGCTTTCGGCTTCAAAGCACCTTCGGCCACCCCAACATCTTCGCCTTCTACCTGACCCTGATCATTTCGCTGGGCCTCTACATGGTCAAGAACAAGGCGTTCGCGCTGGGCCAGTTCAAGCGCTTCGCGCTGGTGGGCTACATGGTGGGACTGTTCGGCCTGCTGCTGCTGACGCAGACGCGCAGCGCGTGGATCGCCTGCTTCCTGCTGTTCGCGGTGTACGGCCTGCTCTTCGAGCGGCGCTACCTGGTCTATCTCGCGGTGCTGCCGTTGCTGGCGCTGCTGGTGCCCAGCGTGCAGGAGCGCGTGATGCAACTCGACGCCGGCAATACGGTCCAGACCTATGCCAAGCTCAATTCCTTCGCCTGGCGGGTCTACCTGTGGGAGTCGGGCTTGAAGTGGATGTCGGTGTCGCGCTACCTGACCGGTTACGGCGTGGAGTCCTTCCCGTATTACTCGCAGGTGTTCTTCCCGCTGGCCGGCAGCACCAAGTGGGGCGCGCACAGCGTGTTCGTGCAGTGGTTCTTCGACACCGGCATCATCGGCACGCTCGCCTATCTCGCCGTGTTCTTCCAGGTGCTGCGCATGCTCATCAAGCTGCATGCGCTGGACCGCCTGGGCGCGGTGATCCTGATCTGCACCCTGATCGAATACCTGGTGGTCTCGGCCTCCGACAACCTGCTGGCCTACCTGGCGTTCAACTGGTACTTCTGGCTGCTGCTGGGCATGGGTTGTTCGGTCTATTTCAACAGCGAGGCCTTCCAGCGCGAACAGGTGAAGAAACCTCGCGCCGCGCGCCCAGCCGGCGTGCAGCAAGGGCTGCGCCGGGCCTGACGGCGGCGCGCCCCGCATCGCCCCGGCCCGGCGTGTCCGAACGCCGGCCGGCCAACATTGCCACAAGAGATGACATGCCCACAAAAATAGCCTACTTCATCAACCAGTATCCCAAGGTGAGCCACAGCTTCATCCGGCGCGAGATCGCCGCCGTGGAGGAGCAGGGCTTCGCCGTCCAGCGCATCGCGCTGCGCGGCTGGGACGCCGAGATCGTCGATGACGACGACCGCGCCGACCGCGAACGCACGCAGTACGTCCTGCGGCGCGGCATGGCCGGCCTGCTGGCGCCGCTGGCGCGCCAGCTGCTGGCGCGGCCCGGCCGGTTCTTCGCGGCGCTGGCGCTGGCCTGCAGGATGGCCGCGCGCGGCGAGCGCCCGCTGCCGTATCACCTGGTCTACCTGGCCGAAGCGGCGCAGGTGGTGGAGTGGACTGCGGCCTTCGGCGCGCATCATATCCACGCCCACTTCGGCACCAATTCGACCGAGATCGTGATGCTGGCGCAAGCCTTGGGCGGCCCCTCCTACAGCTTCACCGTGCACGGCCCGGAAGAGTTCGACAAGCCGCATGCGCTGGGCCTGGACGAGAAGATCCGCCGCTCGGCCTTCACCGTGGCGATCACCTCGTTCTGCCAGAGCCAGTTGTACCGCTGGGTGGAACAGGACGCCTGGAGCAAGATCGAGATCGTGCATTGCGGCCTGGATCGCGGCTTCTACGCCGACGCTCCGGCCCAGGCCTCGATCGCGCCGCGCCTGGTGTGCGTGGGGCGCCTGTGCGAGCAGAAGGGCCAGCTGCTGCTGGTGGAGGCCGCGGCGCAGTTGCACCGCAAGGGCATCGCCTTCGAGCTGGTGCTGGCCGGCGACGGCGAGATGCGCGCGCAGATCGAGGAACGCATCCGCCGCCACGGCCTGCAGGATCGGATCCGCATCACCGGCTGGATCAGCGGCAAGCAGGTGCGCGATGAGCTGCTGGCCGCGCGCGCGCTGGTGCTGCCCAGTTTCGCCGAGGGCTTGCCGGTGGTGATCATGGAAGCCATGGCCTTGCGCCGACCGGTGCTGACCACCTATGTGGCCGGCATTCCCGAACTGGTGCTGCAGGGCGAGAACGGTTGGCTGTTCCCCGCCGGCGACCTGGAGCGGCTGACGGCGTCGATGGAAGAATGCCTGGCCGCCTCGCCAGAGCAGCTGGAGCGCATGGGCGCGGCGGCGCAGGCGCGCGCGGTGGAACGCCACTCGATCGGCACCGAGGCCGCCAAGCTGGCACGCCTGTTCACGCTGCATGCGGCGCCGCAGGCGCAGCGCGCGCACGCGCCGCAGCCGGAGGGCGCGCAATGAGCCTGGCCCACGTCAAGGAGCGCGAAGCCGCATCCCGCGCGGCAGTGCCGGCGCCCGAGCGGGCCGCGGACAGCCTGGTGCATACCAAGCACAAGGAGATCGCCTCGCTGGACGGCTGGCGCGCCGTGGCCATCGCCATCGTGTTCCTGAGCCACGCCGGGCTGGGCAAGATCATTCCCGGTGGACTGGGCGTGACGATCTTCTTCTTCCTCAGCGGCTACCTGATCACCACGCTGCTGGTGCGCGAGTTCACGGCCAGCGGCGGCATCAACATCCGCCATTTCTACGTGCGCCGCGTGCTGCGCCTGACGCCGCCGCTGCTGCTGGTGCTGGCGGTGACCTACCTGCTGACGCACTACGGCCTGTTCACCGGGCACGCCGCCTGGAGCGGCTTCTTCGCCCAGCTGTTCTATTTCGCCAACTACTACGTGCTGTTCTTCGACGCCGGCAACGCGGTGCCGCAGGGCACCGGCGTGTTCTGGTCGCTGGCGGTGGAGGAGCATTTCTATTTCGTCTTCCCGGCCTTGTTCATGCTGCTCATGCGCCGCGCCGATCATCGCCGCATCCCGCTCTACCTGTTCGGCCTGTGCCTGGCCTTCCTGGCGTGGCGCTACTACCTGGTGGCGGGCGAGGGCGTGTCGATGGAGCGCACTTATTACGCTACCGACACCCGCATCGATTCCATCCTGTTCGGCTGCATCCTCGCCACGCTGCAGCTGCCCGAGAGCCTGCGCGCCACCCTGCAGCGGCCCGCCCTGCGCATGGCCGGCGTCGGCGCCGGAGTCTTGCTGCTGCTGCTGTCGCTGCTGGTGCGCGATGCGGTCTTCCGCGAAACGCTGCGCTATTCGGTGCAGGGCATCGCGCTGATCCCGCTGTTCTTCTATTCGGTCACCCGTCCGGACAGTTTCCCGTTCCGCTGGCTCAACCTGCGCTGGGTGCAGCGGCTGGGGATCTATTCGTATTCGATCTACCTCTCGCATGAAATCATGCTGAGCAACGTGGATTGGGTGTCCGCCAACCCGGCGCTCAACATCGCCGCGGCGCTGGTGTTTTCCCTGCTGTTCGCCATGCTGGTGGATCGCTTCATCGACGCGCCGCTGCGCGCTGTTCGCGCGCGATTCCGCTGATTCCGCTGAGTCCGTTTGTTCCAACGCAAGATTGGAGGCACATACGTGCTATTGATCAATAAGAACGATGCCGGCCAACCGGCAAACCTGAAGAGCCGCCCCGGGGAAGCGGCAGGAGAGGCCGCGCCGGCGGCGATCCAATCTCCGCATCCGGGGCTGCATCCCAAATACCGTCCCGACATCGACGGCCTGCGCGCCGTCGCCGTCGGCTCGGTGGTGATCTTCCATGCCTTCCCGGAGTGGTTCGCCGGCGGCTTCATCGGCGTGGACATCTTCTTCGTCATCTCCGGTTTCCTGATCTCGCTGATCATCTTCAACAACCTGGAGCACGGCCGTTTTTCCATCGTGGATTTCTACGTGCGGCGGGTCAAGCGCATCTTCCCCGCGCTGATGACGGTGATGACGCTGTGCCTGGCCGCCGGCTGGGTAGTGCTGTTCGCCGACGAATACAAGCAGTTGGGCAAGCACCTGTTCGGCGGCTCCACCTTCATCTCCAACATCCTGTTCTGGCGCGAGAGCGGCTACTTCGACAACTCGGCCGAGACCAAGCCGCTGCTGCACCTGTGGAGCCTGGCCATCGAGGAGCAGTTCTACCTGTTCTGGCCGCTGCTGCTGGCCTTCGTGTGGAAGCGCCGCTGGGGCTTCCTGCGCATCATGGCGGTGATCGCGGCGCTGTCCTTCGCAATCAACATCTACCTGATCGGCTACGACCAGACCGCGGCTTTCTATTCGCCGCTGGCGCGCTTCTGGGAGCTGATGGTGGGCGGCGCGCTGGGCTACATCAACCTGCACCGCCAGGATCTCAACGGCCGCCACAAAAACCTGCAGGCCTGGTTGGGCGTGGCGCTGCTGGGCGCGGGCTTCGTCCTGATGGACGGTTCGCGCGCCTTCCCCGGCTGGTGGGCGCTGCTGCCGGCGATCGGCGCCTTCCTGCTGCTGTCGGCCGGGCCGCAGGCGTGGTTCAATCGCACCGTCCTGGCCAGCAAGCCGATGGTGAGCATCGGCCTGATCAGCTATCCGCTCTACCTCTGGCACTGGCCGCTGCTGGCCTTCTCCGCCATCATCGCCGGCCAGACCGCGCCGTCGTCCTGGCGCGTGGCGGCGGTAGGCGCGGCGCTGCTGCTGTCGTGGCTGACCTTCCGCTTCATCGAGCGGCCGCTGCGCGGCTCCGGCAACCTGCGCGTGGTGCTGGCGCTGCTGGCGGTGAATGTCGCTGTCGGCCTGGGCGGCATGGCGATCTACCTGAACGACGGTTTCGGCCAGCGCGCCATCAACAAGAAGCTCGACTACATTTCCGAGAACGACATCTTCGAAGGCTCGCGCAATTCGGACGGCAGCTGCGCGCGACTGAACGGCATGCCAGGCGTGGACGAAGAGGTCTGCCTCTCCAACTCCTCGGCGCCGCGCACGCTGTTCGTCGGCGACAGCCACGTCATGGCGCTGCATTCGGCGGTGTTCGCCGGCCAGGTCAAGATGCCGGCCATGATGGTGGCCGGCCATGCCTGCCGCGTTTATCCGAACCTCCCGTATGAGGCTACGCACCGGCTGCGCTGGTCCAACAATTGCACGGCGATCGCCAACGAGGCGATCGCGGTGGCCGGCAAGCTGCCCTCGAT
Organism: Herbaspirillum sp. WKF16; assembly: GCF_028993615.1. Classification (NCBI taxonomy): domain Bacteria; kingdom Pseudomonadati; phylum Pseudomonadota; class Betaproteobacteria; order Burkholderiales; family Oxalobacteraceae; genus Herbaspirillum; species Herbaspirillum sp. WKF16. The sequence goes on from NZ_CP118632.1 coordinate 2,014,012, forward strand.
CGACACCGTGGTCATCAGCGGCGCCTACCCGCGCGACAACCTGGAGCGGCCCTCCGAATACGCTGCCGGCGGCCGCACGCTGAGCGCGCGCGAGGCCTTCCTGTCCGGCTACGGCGCGCTGATCGACAGCTTCATCAAGGCCGGCAAGCGGGTGGTGTTCATGGCCGACGTGCCTTACCTGAAACTGGACCCGCACGCTTGCGTGAACCGTTTCGAGGACGGCGTCTCGCGCGAATGCGCCTTTACCCAGGCCGAGCACAAGAGCATCCGCAAGGACTACGACGCCGCCGTGGCCGAGCTGCAGCGCCGGCATCCCGGCGCGGCCTTCTTCGATCCGGAGCCGCTGTTCTGCCGCGACGGCATGTGCCGTTCCAAGCTGGGCGACGCCTATCTCTACAACGACACCCAGCACATCAGCCTGGCGGCCTCCAAGCAATTGCTCGACGAGATGCGCAAGCAGGGCTTGCTGTCGCCGCCGGCAAAGGCGCCGGGCCAATGAAAAGGCCCCGCCTTCCATGAGGAAGGCGGGGCCCTTGGCGGCGCGCCGCGGCCTCAGTCGGCCTTGATCAACTCGCCGCTGACGGAGGAGGCGCCGCCGGCGCCGCTCCTGGCATAGATCGCCAGCGCCGGCGTGATGGCGCTCCAGGTGAAGGTCTTGCTCTGGCCGTTGTCGAGGTAGCCGGTGTCGACCATCATCTTGCCGGCGGCCTGGTCGTAGACCGAGAAGCGCAGCTTGCCGCCGCCGGTGGTGCGGGCCGTGATCTTGTAGCTGGCGCCCATGACCGGCTTGGCCCAGGTCACCGCGTTCATGCCCCGGTTGCTGTAGTTGACCACTTCCGAGGCGGACGAGGCGGCCGGGAACACCACCGCCTGGTCCCAGGAGCTGAACTTGCCCAGGGTGCTGCCGGATTGCTGGGTCCAGGTGCCGCGCATGGAGAGCAGGTTCAGGTTCTGGGTGGGCGTGAAGGTCTTGCCGTTGCCGTCGATCCAGCTGGTGGCGCTGGCGCGGCGCAGGCCGGCGCGGATGACCTGCAGTTCGCTGGCCACGGTGTTGTTCCAGCCGCTCGGGTGCAGGTTGTAGGCGGCGCCGATCTCGACATAGATGACGAAGGGCGTGCCGGTATTGGCGTCGACGATATAGGCGCCGTAGCGCTTCAGGGTCTCGGCGATGCGGCGCAGTTCGGGGTCGGTGAGCTTGCCGGTGTCGAAGGACGGCGGCAGCATCACCAGCGCGCCTTCCGGGAATTTTCCGCTGTTGAGCTTGGCGGCGTTGGTATCGGCCGAGGTGGCCGGGAACACGTAGGTCGGGTTGGGCGAGAGGCCGTTGAAGGTCAGCGACATCGCCAGCGCATGCGGATAGAACTCCGGCTTCTGCGCGGCTTCATGGATGCGGATCAGCCCGCCCGAGGCCGGTACCCCGGTGGCGCGCGCGCCCTGGTAGTAGTGGCCGGGATCGGGCCAGCCGCGGCCGTTGAGGCGGGCCCACGAATATTGCGCGGCGGTCCATTGCGTGCCTTGCTGCTTCAACTGCCAGAACGAATGGATGATGTTGTTGGCCGGGTCGACGATATCGGCATGGCCGTCGGAGCCGGGCGCCGGCTTGGCTGAGGCCGGCCAGTGCGGGATGGTGACGTCGTGATAGTTCTCGTCGTCGGTGTTGAACAGTCCCTTGCTGCCGGCGGCGCCGCTGACGGTGACCGGCGGATCCTGCGGCGAAGCCAGGTAGACGCCGGTGGAGTAGGCGTTGGCGGTCACCGCCGGGAAGTAGCTGGAGGTCGGGATGGCGTCCTCGCCGAAGCTCGGGTTGACCGGCCTGCTGTTCCACAGCGAGTCGGCCGCGAACGGCTTGAGGTAGGTACCCCAGTCATCGGCTGCAGCCGCGGGCGAGGCGCAGGTCCAGACTGTGCCGATCAGCACGGCCATGGGGACAAGGCGAAGCGAGCGTGGTTGAGGTTGCATCAAGGCTCCTTTGGGTTGAGCGGGATGAGGTGATGAAAGAGGCATGTTGTTGTCGTTGTAGAAGCTGCGGCCCGGCGCCGCGAAAACAAAACCACGATGCATTGACCGTCCAATCGGCGGTGCGTTTCGAAATCTTTTGGCCGAGCGGAGATTCACATGGAATTTTTTCGATGATGAGCTCTCCAAAAATAGATGCGATGCGACATGGATCTCCATGCAAGCGCTACCGACGCTGACGATGAGCTTCCACGCGGCATTGCGAGGATGCCATCAAGGCACGTAACAAAGGAAGTTCGACATGATTCTTGCGCTGCAATATCTCCTGCTGCTGGCCTTGCTGGCGCTGGCCGTCCCGGTGCTGGTGCTGCTCACGCAGGTGCTGGCCGCGCGCTATGCGCGCGCCGTCATATCGCCCGCCAGCCAGCGTCGCCCAAGCGTGGCGGTGCTGGTGCCGGCGCACAACGAGGCTGCCGGCATCGCCGAAGTGGTCAATGGCATCCGCGCCCAGCTGCAGCCGGGCGACCGCCTGCTGGTGGTCGCCGACAATTGCACCGACGCCACCGCAGCGCTGGCGCGCGGGGCCGGCGCCGAGGTGAGCGAACGTTTTCATGAGACGCAACGCGGCAAGGGCTATGCGCTGGACCATGGCATCGGCCGCCTGGCGGCGCAGCCGCCCGAGGTGCTGATCATGGTCGATGCCGACTGCCTGCTGGGCCGCGGCGCGCTGGACCGCATCGCCCGCGTGTGCGCCGACAGCGGCCGTCCGGTGCAGGCGCTATACCTGATGCATGCGCCGGAGAGCAGCGGGCCGATGCGGCGCATCGCCGAGTTCGCCTGGGTCGTGAAGAACCTGGTGCGGCCGCTGGGCTTCCACAAGCTGGGCCAACCCTGCCAGCTGATGGGCACCGGCATGGCCTTCACCTGGGAACAGATCCGCAGCGCCGAACTGGCCAGCGGCCATATTGTCGAGGACATGAAGCTGGGCGTGGACCTGGCCGCCGCCGGCCGGGCGCCGCTGTTCTGCCCGGACGCCATGGTCTACAGCTTCTTCCCCAGCAGCGACAGCGGCGCCCAGACCCAGCGCACGCGTTGGGAGCATGGCCACCTGAGCGTCATCATGAGTTACGTGCCGCGCCTGCTCGCGGCGTCTTTCAAGACCGGCAACAGCGCGCTGGCGGCCTTGGCGCTGGACCTGTGCGTGCCGCCGCTGGCCTTGCTGATCGTGATGACGGCAGTGGCCTGGAGCGTCTCGGCGCTGACCTGGCTGCTGCTGGCCTGGTCTTGGCCGCTGGCGCTGGCCACGGTGCTGCTGCTGTCCATCGGCGCGTCGGTGCTGCTGGCCTGGTCGGGTTTCGCGCGCCAGGTGCTGAGCCTGGGCGAACTGATGGCCGCTTTCGGCTACGTGGCGCGCAAGCTGCCGCTTTATTTCAAATTCGTCTTCAACCGCCAGGTTGAATGGGTGAGGTCAAAACGTGACTCTGAATAACGCTCAATGGCTGGAGCCTGCGCTGCCCGATCCTTTGCTGGAAGAGGAGGCGCCCGCATCGCCCAAGCACGCGCTGCCGGATTTCGAGCGCGACGTGTATTGCATCCTCGGCTTGCCGTTCGACCGCGTCAGCCTGGAGCAGGCCGGCGGCATCATGCGCGGCGCGGCCGCCTCCCGGCGCCGCTGTTTCCTCTCCACCCCCAACCTCAATTTCGCGGTGGCCTGCATGGATGACGCCGCCTTCAGGAACTCGGTGATCCAGAGCGATCTGTCGGTGGCCGACGGCATGCCGCTGGTCTGGATCGCCAAGGCGCTGGGCCTGCCCATCCGCGAGCGCGTGGCCGGCTCCTCGCTGTTCCAGGCGCTGCGCGAGCGACGCGCCGGCGCGGCGGAACAGCCGATGCGCGTGTATTTCTTCGGCGGCCCGCCGGGCGTGGCCGAGGCCGCCGCCGAGCGCCTCAACGCCGAGCCTTCCGGCATGCGCAGCGTCGGTTTCGCCGCCCCCGGTTTCGGCAGCATCGAGCAGATGAGCGCGCCGGCGGCAATCGCCGCCATCAACGACAGCGGCGCCGATTTCGTGGTGGTGGCGCTGGGCGCGAAAAAAGGCCAGGCCTGGATCCAGCACAACCTGAAGCATCTCAAGGCGCCCCTGGTCAGCCACCTGGGCGCGGTGGTGAATTTCGTCGCCGGCACCGTCTCGCGCGCGCCCAAGTGGGCGCAGAAGACCGGGCTGGAATGGCTGTGGCGCATCAAGGAAGAACCCAAGCTGTGGCGCCGCTATCGCGACGACGGCGTGGCGCTGCTGACCCTGCTGGCGCAGCGCGTGCTGCCCAACGCCTGGGAGTCGCGCCGTCGCCGTCCGGATTCGGAGGCCTTCGACCAGGCCGGCATGCGCTGCCGGCGCGATCGCGGCGATTGCGAACTGCTGCTCTCCGGCGCCATCGGCGCGGCCAATATCGCCCGTCTGCGTCCGGTCCTGAAGGATGCCGCCCAGGCCGACGAGCCGGTGGTGGTCGATTGCGCGAAAGTGACGCATCTCGACGCCGCCGCGCTGGCCGCGCTGATGCTGCTGTACGGCCATTGCGTGGCGCGCGGCCGTCCGTGGGCCGTGATCAATCCCGATCCCGCGCTGCGCCGCCAGTTCTACCTGCATTGCGCCGAGTACCTGCTGCGGCCGCTGGCGTGAGCCGCGCGCAGGCATGGTTCATTCTTCACCACAACATTGAGGCAGGCATGAGAGAAATTAAGTCGGAGCAGGGTGGAACACCGCACCGCAGCGCGCCGCACGCGCGCGCCGGACTGGTTCCGGGCAGCCGGTTCGAGTACACTTGCGGGGCATCGGACACTGTCCTCGAAGACACTGAATTGCCGGTCGTGGCCGGATCCTCGATATTGGCAGTCGAGCAACGACAAAACAACCCTTGGAACGATGCGCGCGGCGCTCTGCGGACGCCGCGCAACGAGCTTCTGCAAGCCAGGAGAACCTGAACATGAAAATCTATCCCGTCATCCTTTCCGGCGGCGCCGGTACCCGACTGTGGCCGCTGTCGCGCGCCGCCTATCCCAAGCAGCTGCTGCCGCTGGTAAGTGAGCAAACCATGCTGCAGGAAACCGTGACCCGCGTATGCGCATGGCCGGAGGCGCTGGCGCCGGTGCTGGTGTGCGGCAACGAGCACCGCTTCATGATCGCCGAGCAGATGCGCGAGATCGACGTGCGTCCGCATGCCATCACCCTGGAGCCGCAAGGCAAGAATACCGCGCCGGCGGTGGCGGCCGCGGCCTTCCAGCTGCTGCGCCAGGATCCGGAAGCGGTCATGCTGGTGCTGCCGGCAGATCACGTGATCAAGGACCGCGCCGCCTTCCACGAGGCGGTGCGTCGCGCGATGGTTTCGGTCGGGCAGGGCGCATTGGTGACCTTCGGCATCCAGCCGTCCACGCCTGAGACCGGCTATGGCTACATCCTGCGCGGCGAGGCGCATGGCGACACCGGCAACTTCGCGGTCGACAGCTTCGTCGAGAAGCCCGACCTCGAGCGCGCCCAGGCCTTCCTGGACGACGGCCGCTACTACTGGAACAGTGGCATGTTCCTGTTCCGCGCGCGCGATTTCCTCGACGAGCTGGAGCAGCATCGTCCGCTGATTGCCGCCGCCGTCAAGGAAGCCGTGGCCAAGGCCTATGCCGACCTCGATTTCTGCCGCCTGGACGAGGCGGCGTTCGCCTCGTCGCCGTCGGAGTCGATCGACTACGCGGTGATGGAGAACACCCGGCGCGCCGTGGTGGTCCCGGCCGACATCGGCTGGAGCGATGTCGGTTCCTGGAGCGCGCTGCTGGATGTGATGCCGGCCGACGCCGACGGCAACGTGGTGCGCGGCGACGTGCACCTGGATCAGGTCTCCAACAGCCTGGTGCGCGCCGAGAGCCGCATGGTGGCGGTGCTGGGCGTGCAGGACCTGGTGGTGGTCGAGACCGACGACGCGGTCCTGGTGGCGCACAAGGACAAGGCGCAGGACGTCAAGGGCATCGTCGACAGGCTCAAGCAAAGCAAGCGCAGCGAGCATGTGCACCACAAGCGCGTGTTCCGCCCGTGGGGCAGCTACGAGAGCGTGGATTCGGGCGAGCGCTTCCAGGTCAAGCGCATTACCGTCAAGCCGGGCGAGAAGCTGTCGTTGCAGATGCATTACCACCGTGCCGAGCACTGGGTGGTGGTGAGCGGTTCGGCGCTGGTGACGCGCGGCGACGAAACCACCTTGCTGAGCGAAAACGAATCGATCTACCTGCCCATCGGCGTCACCCATCGCCTGGAGAATCCGGGCAAGCTGCCGCTGCACCTGATCGAGGTGCAGTCCGGGAGCTACCTGGGCGAGGACGACATCGTGCGTTTCGACGACGTCTACAAGCGGGCCTGAGCCTGCGCCGCAGTTGAAAAAAAGGAGAGCCGGGGCTCTCCTTTTTTCATTGCGCCACCGCGCTCGGGTCAGCCGTTGATGGCCGCCACCGGAATATCCATCACTACCTCGCCGGGCGGATGCGCCTTGCGCCGGTTGGCCGCGAACAGCGCCTCCACCACCTCCCAGGGCTCTTCGTCGAACTTGCGCGCGAACAGCACCTCGCCGCCGGGCGTGGGGCAGTTATGGTTGGCCGAGTTCATCACCACCGGTTGGGCGAAATGTTCGAGGTGGAATTCCTTGAGCGTGTCCGGGCTCATCTGGTTGGGCCGCCAGTTGGTGTAGGTGATGCTGGGCGCCAGCGTGCCGGCCAGGTGGGAGTTGCCGAGGATGGTCTGGAAGAAGAACTCGTCCGAGCAATCCACGTGATGGCAGAAGCGCACGAAACGGCGATGCTCCGCCGCGTAGTCCAGCATGTAATGGCAGGCGCGGCCGGTGACGGCCCACCACTGCGATCCGGCCATCGGCTGCAGCTCGCCCAGGGCCGCGCGGTAGTCGCGCAGCGGCGCGTATTTGTTGATCAGGTCCTGCAGCGACCACTTCAGCCGCAGCAGCGGCCGGGCGCGGCGCAGCCAGTAATGTTCCAGGCGTCCCAGGCTCTTGCCGTAGTCGTCATTGGGCATGGGGAACGCTTCCATGAAGTTGGCGTCCGGCTGGCGCGCGAAAAAGTCCTCGATGTAGCCGGTCGGCTGCACCGGCAGCGTCGAGCCGGACAGCAAGACCACGCGGGTGAAGCCCGAGTCGTGCCGCATGGCCAGCGCCATCATGTCCAGCGTGGCCTGCACCAGCGAGAAATCTCCCCAGGCGCCGCTCACGCGGCGTTCGCAGAAATGCACGCGCGGCTGCGCCCTGAGCGCCTCGAAGCTTGCGATGTCGGCCTTGCTGTCGATGTGCACGAAGAAGCCGGCGCGCTCGGAAGAGAGTTCGCCCACCAGCCGCGACAGCAGCCGGGGATTGTTGTGCGCAAGGATCAGGTAGGCAATCTTCATGGTCGCATCACTCCTTGACCAGGGTGGTCAGCGGACTGTTGGCGGTCCACTGGTTCATGTAGGTGGAATTCTTGCCGTAGCTGTTGTCGATGACGATGTTCTTCTTGTCCATCAGGCAAGAGAGGATATGGCCGTGCAGGCGATCGGTGACGATGGTCTCGTGATCGGCGAACAGGCGCACCGCCTTGCCCATGAAGCGGCGCGAGACCGGCACCCAGAACCACAGCGCCAGCCGGGTCAGCGCGCGATCCCAGCCATAGCGGTCGAAGCGCCACTCCAGCTTGGCGAACAGGGTCATGAGGCGGCGCTCGTCGCCGATCACGTCGACCCAGTCGGTGGTGGTGCGGATAGGCAGCTGGCGCAGGCTCTCGGGCGTCTTGGGTTTTTCCGGATCGACGCGCTGGATGCGCACATAGCCTTGCGCCGCGCCGCCGCTGTAGCGGATCGGATAGAGATGGTGCGCCATGTCGGGCACCAGGTAGACCTTGTCGGTGAACTCGTGGGCATATCGTTGCGACACGGTATCGCGCACGAACAGGTGCAGGTCGGGATGGCGCGAGATCACCGCCGCCGATCGGGCGCGCGCCTCGGCCGAAGAGAAGAACACCGTCTGCGGCATCAGCAGGATGCGGTTGTCGGGGAAGGCCGCGATCAGCTTTTCGCGCAGGTCGTGGATGCTGCCGTAGATGTCGCCGAAATTGCCGCCGCCGTGGAACACCAGCACGTCGCCGGGGCGCACCCATTGGTGTTTGAAGTAGTAGGTGTTGGATACGGTCGCCGGCGACAGGCCGTGCTCCTTGAAGAAGCGCACCGTGCCCAGCATGATCAGCAGGTCGCCGATGTTGTCGTGCACCGGGATGTCGATGTAGTGGAAGCGGCGCCCCTGCAGCAGGGAGGCGATCGCCGCATGGTGCTGCTTGAGCCCCTGCATGATCTCGCGGTGCTTCTGCAGGGCCGGCTGTTCCTGCATCAGGTCTTGGCGCGGAAGGCCGCCGGCCTGGATGGTGCTCATACGGTTTCTCCCTTGCTGACGCGACGTGCTTGCAGGCGCGCTTTGATCATGGACAGGCCTTTCTGTAGTTCGTCCCTGGACGGGAACAGGCGCGGCACCGGCTCCTTGAGGACGTAGGGGTAGATGGCCAGCGTGATGGCCATGCGCAGCGCGGCGCCCAGCAGCATCAGCAGGCCCAGGTAGACCGAGATGTTTTCCTTGGGCAGGAAGGGCAGCAGCGCCACCACGGGCAGCACCGAGATCAGCTGGCGCACCAGCACCAGGCCCGGGCGGCCGGCGGCATTGAAGCGTTGCGCCAGGGTCCAGCCGGCGCCGGAGACCACGCACTCGAACATCAGGATGCAGAAGGTCGGCGTGACCGAGGCGAACTTGGGGCCGTACACCAACTGGATCAGCCAGGGCGAGAGCAGGGCGCCGATGCCGGCCAGCGTCAGCATGGGGATGAAGGTCAGGCGGAAGGCGATGTTGATGCTGTGGGTCAGCTCCTTCTCGTCGCGGCCGGCGTAGCGCGAGTAGAGCGCGGTGTTCATCGCCTCGAACAGCACGCCGATCAGGCGCGAGGTGGTGAAGGCCAGCGAGTAGTAGCCGAACTCGACGATGGTGCCGACCTTGAGCAGGTAGACCTTGTCGAAGTTGGTCAGCGCCAGGCCGATCAGCACGGTGCCGTGCTGGTTGAAGGCGTACTTGAGCAGATGGCCGCTGGAGGCGGCGCGCGGCTGCTGCTGCGGGTCGCCCTGCGGATGAACGACAGGGCGGAACACGTTGCCGCTGGCCCAGCGCAGGCACAGCGCGATCAGCAGCAGCGCGCAGACCAACTGGCCGACCAGCACATAGACGAACTCGACCGGACGGAACGCCAGGAACAGCAATGCCAGCGCCGCCAGGTTGAGGACCACGCCGACGATGCGGGTGACGTTGAGGAAACTCAGGCTGGGCTGCATCTGGGTCAGGTTGACCAGGTAGTTCTGCAGCGCCGTCACCAGCGCGAAGCCGGTGATGAGCGCCATGTGTCCGCGCAATTGCGGATCATGGTTGAACAGCAGGCCGCCCAGCGCCAGCACCGCGGCCAGCGCGCCGATGAACAGCGCCGAGAGGAACACGAAGCGCTTCTGATGGAATTGCTGTCCGGCGCCGCGGTGGTAGATGTAGCTGAAGGCCAGACCGCAGGCGGCGACCGAACTGGAGAGGGTGACGATCAGCACCGCGCCCGAGAGCAGGCCCCGGCCTTCGGGGCCGAGCATGCGCGCGGTCAGCACCGAGATGAAAAAGCCGATGGCGGTGACGCCCACCGTGGTGAGCAGGGTCTTGCCCGAGGATTTGACGATTTCTTTGAATGACATTCGGCGTTTGGCGTAATGATGACTTCAACGGGCGGGATACCTGCTGCTGAGCTTGCGCGACCGGGCTTGCGGGCGCTGCGTATCCCTCGTTTGCGTTGTTGCGAATGCGGCTGCCGGCATTGCCTTGCAGGCGGCGGATCGAGCTGGCTGGTCGTGGAATCCCCAGCCGGGAAGTTCGCCGTCGGGGTGTGGATACCCTCGGGCCGGCGCCTTGAATGTTTCAAATTGTTGCGGCGCACATTGGTTATTGACGAGATAAAACCGCAAGCTTTGAGGTCTCGTTCTAGAAAATAATTCCCTTCCCGCAGAACTTTTTGTGTTCTGCCGAGCTCACTGTATCTATAAAAATGAAAGCGGGCCGCTCCGGCCTGCCTCTGTCCGATAGGAAACAATCGCCATGAGCAGAGACCCGGACTGGGATGCGGATTTGTTGCGCTACAACATGCGCCGTCCCTTCCTCAAGGAACAGTCGATCTGGGCGATCTGGGTGTATCGCTGGGGCCGCCGTATCGAGGCCCGTCCACCCGGATTGTCGAGGAAGATCCAGAACGCCTTCTACTGGATCGCCTTTCGCTTCGTCGAAACCGCCTTCGGCATCAGCCTGCCGCGCACGGCCAGGATCGGTCCCGGCCTGCGCATCTGGCACTTCGGCAACATCTTCCTGCACGGCGACGTCGTGATCGGCTCCGGCTGCACGTTGCGCCAGGGCGTGACCATCGGCAACCGGCGCGAAGGCGGGCCGGTGCCGGTGATCGGCGACGGCGTCGAGTTCGGCGCATATGCCCAGGTGTTCGGCGCCGTGCACATCGGCGACGGCGGCAAGGTCGGCGCCATGTCGGTGGTGCTGGATGACGTCCCGCCCGGCGCCACCGCGGTGGGCGCGCCGGCGCGCATCGTCGCGCGCGAGGCGCTGGCCCTCAGGAATTGAATCAAACCGCTCAATGCGCTGGGCTTACCCAGCGCACAAGCTCAACAAGGAATGCACACATGACGAGTCCCACTATCCTGGTCACCGGCGGCGCCGGCTACATCGGTTCCCACACCTGCGTCGAGCTCATCCATGCCGGCTATGACGTGGTGGTGCTGGACAACCTCTGCAACAGCCGCGCCAGCGTGATCGATCGCGTGGAGAAGATCGCCGGCCGCCGGCCGCATTTCGTGCAGGGCGATATCCGGGAGCGCGAGGTGCTGGACCGCATCTTCGGCCAGCATCGGATCCACGCCGTGATCCATTTCGCCGGCCTGAAGGCGGTCGGCGAATCGGTGGCCCAGCCGCTGCGCTACTACGACAACAACGTCAGCGGCAGCAACGTGCTGTTCGACGCGATGGCGCGGCACGGCGTGAAGAACATCGTCTTCAGCTCATCGGCCACGGTGTATGGCGATCCTGCCAGCGTGCCGATCACCGAGGAGTTTCCGTTGTCGGCCACCAATCCCTACGGCCGCAGCAAGCTGATGGTGGAGCAGATCCTGGGCGACCTGCACAAGTCCGATCCGGGCTGGCATATCGCGCTGCTGCGCTACTTCAATCCGGTCGGCGCCCACGAGAGCGGGCTGATCGGCGAAGACCCCAGCGGCATTCCCAACAACCTGTTGCCTTTCATCGCCCAGGTGGCCGACGGCCGGCGCGCCGCGCTGTCGGTGTACGGCAGCGACTACCCGACGGTGGACGGCACCGGGGTGCGCGATTACATCCACGTGGTCGACCTGGCGCTGGGCCACGTGAAGACGCTGCGCAAGCTGGAAGAGGGCCCCGGCGTCTATACCTACAACCTCGGCACCGGCCGCGGCAACAGTGTGCTGGAGATGCTGGCCGCCTTCGAGAAGGCTTGCGGCAAGACGCTGCCTTACCAGCTGGCGGAGCGCCGTCCGGGCGACATCGCGATGTGCTACGCCGCCACCGCGCGCGCCCAGGCCGAGCTCGGCTGGAGTGCCCAGCGCGGCGTGGAAGCCATGTGCGCGGATACCTGGCGCTGGCAGGCGCTGGCCAGGACGCTGGCCGAGAGCGACGCCGCCTGAGGCGCGCAGTGCTCCCTCATTCCCTATTTTCAGATCGACTTTCAGGAGCTTCACCATGGCGACCATCGACGTCCTGCTGCCGGTAAAGAACGGCGTGGATTTTCTGGCCGAATCGCTGGACAGCGTGCTGGCCCAGACCTATCGCGACTGGCGCCTGCTGGTGCTGGATCACGGCTCCACCGACGGCAGCCGCGAGATGGCCGAGCGTTACCACGAGAAGGATCCGCGCATCGAGCTGCATTCCTTTCCGGAGGCGGACGGCCTGTCCGGCCTGCTCAACAAGGGCCTGGAGATTGCCGACTGCAAGTATGCGATGCGTCATGACGCCGACGACATCTGTTATCCGCGCCGCATGGAAATCTCGCTGGCCGCCTTCGAGAGCCATCCTGAATGCATGGCCATCGGCGGCCAGGCTGACGTCATCGACGCCCAGGGCGCGCCCATCGGCGACATGAAGATGCCCATCGGCGGCCAGCGCGTGGGCGCCGCGTGCCTGTTCCGCAACCCGATTGCGCATCCCACTGCGATGCTCGACTTCGCCGAAGTGCAGAAGGCCGGCATCCGCTACGGCGTCGACTTCCTGAAGGTGTTCCCGGAGGAGCACCGCATGACGGTGAAGAACCTGGCGGAGGATTATTTCCTGTTCGGCCAGCTCGGCATCCAGGGCAAGTGCAACAACGTGCCGGAGAAGCTGATCAAGTACCGCTGGCACGGCAACAACGTGAGCGCCAAGCGCTTCGACGAGCAGATGACGGTGTCGCTGCAGGTGTCGCGCTATCTGGCGCACGCCTTCTGCCTGATGCACGACGTCAGGTACTTCGACCCGGCGCCGTTCTGCAACCATGGCGGCCTGCTGTTCGACATCGACGGGCGCAGCGATTTCTCGGCCGAGTTCGAACGCATGGCGGCCAGCGTGCGCGCCGGCTTCGAGCATGCGCCGGAGATCGAGCGCGAATTGAAGTTTCGCAAGCTGGCCACGACGCGCAACGAGCTCTCGCTGCTGTGGCGCTATTTCTTTTTCCAGAGCAGCACTGCGCCCGAGACCGGCGAGTGGAATGCGGTGCGGTCGTGGCTGATCCGGCGTTTCCCCGGCAAGCCGCGCATGAGCGCGCCGGCCGAGATGGCGGCCTGAGCCCATGCGCACGGCGCCGGCGGGAACCTGCCCGCCGCGCGCGCAGTCAGTGGCGTATCGCCTTCCATTGCCACCATCCCGCCCCAGCTCATCCATTGGGCAGCAGAGGTAACGCGCCATGACCGAATCGCCCCGGACGCCCGCGTCCAATCCGAATCATCTTCCCTGGCTGGACGGCTTGCGCGGGCTGGCCGCGTTCTGGGTGCTGGCCTCGCACGTGCAGATCCTCTCGGGCTTGCGCGACTTGCCGCTGCTGTCCTGGGGCGGCATCGCGGTGGACCTGTTCATGCTGCTGTCGGGTTTCCTGATGGCGCATAACTACCTGCTGCGCCAGCAGGCCGAGCCCTGGGGCGAGGCCCGCACCTTCGCGCTGTTCTGGCTGCGCCGCTTCTTCCGCATCGCGCCGCTTTATTACCTGCTGCTGATCGTCGCCGTCGGCATCGGCGGCATGCTGGCCGACGACCGCTCGGCGATCGCCGCGATCTGGCCCAACACGGCCACGCCATTGCGGCGCTACCTCGACGGCAGCCTCGCCAACTACCTTGCGCATGTCAGTTTCGCCTTCGGCTTCCTGCCGGACTACGCCTTCCGCACCGCATTGCCGGACTGGTCGATCGGCCTGGAGATGCAGTTCTACCTGGTGTTCCCCTTCGTGATGCTGGCCGTGCTGCGGCTGGGCGCCTACGCCGCCACCTTCGGCGCGCTGGCGCTTTGCCTGGGCTTGTGGTTCCTGTTCCCCGGCTACTTCGCCAGCTTCGAGATGCCGGCCTTCATCGCCATGAAGCTGTGCGTGTTCATGGCCGGCATGTGGATCGCCCTGGGCCGCCGGCAGGGGAAGATGACGCGCGCGCTGGCGGCGGCGCTGGCCATGATGCTGATCTGGGCGCTGGCCGCGCGCCATTTCCACCTGGGCGAGCCGCGCATCATGACGCTGTGCCGCTTCGCGATCGTTGCCGGCATGTTCTACCTGATGAACGACGGCAGCCTGCCGGGCAGCGCCTGGCTGGCGCGCCCGCTGCAGCTGTTGCGGGGCTGGCTCTCGGGCCGGGTGGCGCGCTTCCTGGGCGACACCTCCTATTGCACTTACCTGCTGCACCTGCTGATCCTGCTGCCGGTGGCGGGAGCGCTGGCCGCGCGTCCGGACTACGTCGCGCTGCCGGCGCCGCTGCGCTTCCTGCTGTGCCTGGCGCTGGTGCTGCCGCCGGTCTACCTGGTCTCGTGGGGCTTGTTCCGCACGGTCGAAACCTATGGCATCCATCTCGGCCGCCAGGCGGTGAAGGCGATCGGGCGCTGGCGGCCGCGCGCGGCGCCCGGCCGGGTCAATGCCGACGCCGGCTGAGCTCCCGCGCAAGCGGCGCCGCACGCCGGATCGCGTTTGCTGATATCGTCGCTTCCTTTCTTGTGATGGAGTCGCCATGAAGATCAGCGTGCTTGACCAGGCCCCGGTGTCGGAGGGCACCAGCAGCGCGCAAGCCTTGCGCAATGTGCTGGAGCTGGCGCAATTGGCCGACCGCCTGGGCTTTCATCGCTATTGGGTGGCGGAACATCATGGCAGCGCCTCGCTGGCCTGCACCAGTCCGGAAGTGCTGATCGGCCCGATCGCCGCCGCCACGCGGCGATTGCGCGTAGGCAGCGGCGGCGTGATGCTGCCGCACTACAGCCCCTTGAAGGTGGCCGAGTCCTTCGGCATGCTGGCCGGACTTTATCCCGGGCGCATCGACCTTGGCCTGGGGCGCGCGCCGGGCAGCGACTCGCTGACCGCCTCGGCGCTGCAGCGCGACCGCCGCCAGCGTCCGCAGGACGACTTCATCGATCAATTGCATGAGCTGCTGGCCTACCAGTGGGATCGCGTGCCGGCCGAGCATCCCTTCGCGCGCCTGGCCGAGCTGCCGGGCCGGCCGGAGTCGGCGCAGACCTGGCTGCTGGGGTCCTCGCCGCAGAGCGGCATCTGGGCCGCCGAACTGGGTTTGCCCTATATGTTCGCCGACTTCATCCAGGCTGCCGGCGAGAGCGTCTGCGCCGCTTACCATCGCGACTTCACGGCCTCGGATGCGCTGGCCGAGCCGCATAGCGGCGTGGCGGTGCAGGTGATCTGCGCCGAGACCGACGAAGAGGCGCGGCGGCTGGCCAGCAGCTACGCCATGCGCCTCTTCCACATGCATACCGGCCGCCGGCTGGACAAGATTCCCTCGGTGGAAACCGCGCTGCGCTTCTTCGAACAGCAACAGATGCCCATCGACCGCCTGCCGCCGGGGCGGCGCGCCATCGTCGGCAGCCCGCAGCGCGTGCGCGAGGAGATCGAGGCGGTGGCGGCGGCCTACGGCGCCGCGGAGGTGATGGCGGTCAGCATCATCTACGATCACCAGGCGCGACTGCGCTCCTACGAGCTGCTGGCGCAGGCCTTCGGGCTGGAGGCCGCTGCGCGGTGATGGCGTCGCGCGCAGTCATGCATCCACTGCGCACAGAATCGAAAAGCGGTTTCGGATCAATGACTTGGGAAACTCTTCCCAAGGTTTTCCACAGGCTTGCCCCCATTTTCTGGGGATAACTGGGCGAAGGGAGATGGCGCGGGCAGCCCGGCCGGGATTTTCGGCGCAATGCATGCTCATGCGGCGACATTGCACGCGTCTGCATCGATATCGGAAAAGGTTTTGCGATCAATGACTTGAGTGGCTTTTCCTCAGCTTTTCCACAGGCCTGTCCCCGGTTTGTGTGAACAACTTCGCGGCCTGTGGAAAGCGTAAATCATTTACCTGCGCGCGCCGACGGCGCTCTGCCACAGGCGGGCCATTTGTTCAGCGCTGGCGCGCAGCAGCTCGGGCGCACCGGCGATGGCGTCCTGCAGGCTGCCGGGGCCGAACACGATGGAGAAGCAACCGGAGAAGCTGCCCTGCAATTCGTCCAGCGATGTGCGGTCGATGCCGCCGGAGAGCAGGGTGGTCGGCACGCCGGCGCGGCGCGCGCGCTGGCTGGCGATGAAGGGCGCCTTGCCGTGCAGGGTCTGGGCGTCGCTGCGGCCTTCGCCGGTGATCAGCCAGTCGGCGCCGGCCAGCGCATCGTCCAGGCCGATGTGGTCGGCCACGGTCTCGGCGCCCGAGCGGAATTCCCCGCCCAGCATCAACAGCGCATAGCCCAGGCCACCGGCCGCACCGGCGCCCGGACGGCCGGCGGCGGCCAGCCCCATTTCCTTTTCCAGCACGGCGGCGAAGTGCGCCAGCGAGCGATCGAGCAGCGGCACCTGTTGCGGCGTCACGCCTTTTTGCGGACCGAACACGGCGGTGGCGCCGATCTCGCCGCATAGCGGATTGTCGACATCGGACATGGCGACGATACGCGCCTGCCCGATGCGTGCATCCAGGCCGGCGGCATCCACCCGCGCCACCCTGTGCAGCTCGGCCGGGCGCGGCGCCACTTCGGCGCCGGCGTCGTCGAAGAACTTCACCCCCAGCGCGGCCAGCAAGCCCGCGCCGCCATCGTTGGTGCTGCTGCCGCCCAGGCCCACCAGGAAATGGCGGGCGCCGCGATCGAGCAATTGCCGCATGGCGTCGCCCACACCCAGGGTGCTGCGCTGTTCGACGGCGACGGCGGTGCCGGCGGCGTCGGTCAGGCCGACGATGGAGGCCGATTCAATCACCGCGCTGCCGTCCTTCAGGATGCCGACCGGCGCTTCGGCCAACTGGCCGGCGGCGTTGCGGCAGGACAGCGCCAGGCGCTCGCCGCCGGCGTGCATCAGCGCATCGAGCGTGCCTTCGCCGCCGTCGGCGATGGGGCGCAGGCGCACCTGCGCATCCGGAATGGCGGCCTGGATGCCGGCGCCGATGGCGGCGGCGACTTCCTCGGCGGTGAGCGAGCCCTTGAAGGAGTCGGGCGCGATGACGACGACGGGCGGGCGGGGCGATGTGCGGGTGTTGGTCATGGGGCAGGAGTCGTTGATGGGCGGCGCCGCGCGCCGGCCCGGATGGGCTGGTCTCTGTTGTGATGGTGTGCGCCGGGCGGGCGCGAATGTCGCGCAGCTTGCGGCCGGGCCATTATATAAGCAGAGCCGCGTCCGATTATGGCTGCCGCCGTATAAACAGTAGCGACTGCCGCGGCGGTTTGTCCGGCGGCAAGCCGGCCATGCAAGGCAAGGGTGCAAGGGCGGCGTAACAATTGGTAAGGGCGGTGGCGAGCAGGAGGAGGCTGGGCCATAGTTTTCAACATTGGCGCCGTTGCGCGCCCGAGGAGTCTTGCCATGAAGCGTTACCTCAGTCTGCTGGCGATACCTGCCGCGCTGCTGCTCGGCGGCTGCGTGGCCGTCCCCTACGATCCCTACTATGGCGCCCAGGCCTATCCGGCCTATCCAGCCTACCCGGTGCAACCGTCGTATTACCCGTATTATTCCTATCCCTCGACTTCGGTCTACTTCGGCTATGGCGGCGGTTGGGGCGGTCGCGGTCGCTGGCATCGCTGAATGGAGGCGGCGCCGGGTAAAAATACGGACGGCGCCGGCCTGAAAGACGGCCAAAAAACGTTAAAATATTGCATTCAAAAAATTGGCCGCATCAGGGATGGACGATGGGGCAGGCCAAGGACAGGTTGACAGCGTTCCGGCATGCCCGCAAAGCCGTATCGCGCCGGCGTTCAGCGTTCCTCCCGCTCCCATTGTGCCCGCTCCCATGTCTGCCGCCAGGCCGTCTACCAGGAATCAGCTGCCGCAAGGTATGAGTTTTTTCAGTTCGTTCACCCGTACAGACACCGTTTCCCGAGCGCGGCGCCGCACCGTGCTGGGACTCGTGCTGTCGGTGCTGATCCACGCCGCGCTGTTCGCATTGCTGCGCGCCAAGCTCAACGAAATGCCGCCCAAGCTGGAGGCGGAGGGCAAGCCGGACCAGCCGCTGCAGGTGACCTTCATCCGTCCCACTGCGCCGGCGCCCAAGCCGGATGTGCCCAAGGCCGAGCCTGAACCGCCGAAAAAGGTGACGCCGCCCCCGAAGAAGCCGGTCGCCAGGCCCGCGCCAAGGCGCGCTGCACCGCCGCTGCCCAGCCGCGCCGAGAGCGCCCGCGCCACGCCGGCGCCGATTGCGCCTGACGGCAACGCGCCGCCGGTGGCGCAGGCCGCGCCGGAGATGGACTTCAGCTCCATGATCAACCGCAACCGCGACCGCCGGCAGGCGCTGGAGCAATCCGCGGCAGCGGAGAACGCCGCCGCGCGCGCGGCGGAGAACCCCTCCGCCAACGACATCGCCAAGGCCAACATCGCCTTCCAGGAGCGTCGCGGACGCGGCACCAACGGCGTGTTCGAGATCGTCAGCAAGGGGCCGCGCATGGCGCAATACAGCTTCCGCGGCTGGACCAACGACCAGCGCCGCAGCCAGCGCCAGACCATCGAGGTCGACGCCGGGCCGGGCGGCAACGTGGAACTGGCGATCGTCGACAGCATGATCGCGCTGATCCGCAAGTACTACACCGGCGATTTCAACTGGGAGTCGCAGCGCCTTGGGCGCGTCGTGGTGCTGTCAGCCCGCGTCGCCGACACCCGCGGCCTGCAAAACTTCCTGATGGAGGAGTTCTTCCGCAACGGCGGCTGATCGCCCCCCGATGCCGCGCCGGCAAGTTTCCGGCCAAAATCCAACGTTTCGTTTGCGCTTTGCCATGCAAAGGCAGGCTTTTGCCTGACTTCAGGGATTTCCTTACGGAAAATCAAAATGTTCCGTGATAGCATTCAGCATGTTTCCGCATGGAAAAGGAGCAATCATGATGAGCAACGAACTTACGGGCGAAGAACTGCGCTGGATGTACAGCGTGTTCAAGGGCGAATTCCGTATCATCCCCCGCGGTATCGTCAGGAGCATCATCTCCAAGGGATTGGGCGTGCCCAACCTGGGCGGGGCCTTCAACCTGACGCGCGCCGGCAAGGAGGTGTTCCGCCGCACGCCGCAGGGCTACCAGGCCTGGGCGGAAGAGGAAGAGATGCATATCATCCGCGCCGCCGACAAGCGGCGCAGCAAAGGGCCTCTCGGCTGAATTGCGAGCGGATATCAAGGCCATGAAAGAAAATATTTAAATGGTTTTGAGAAACAGTTGAACAAAAAACATATTCGCTGTTATAATCGCAGGCTCAGTCGGGGCGTAGCGCAGCCTGGTAGCGTACTTGCATGGGGTGCAAGGGGTCGAGTGTTCGAATCACTCCGTCCCGACCATTAGAATCAAAGACTTACGGCGAAAGCTGTATGGGTAGACAGCACTGTATATTAGACACTTGTCTAATATCAGTGCTGTTTTACTTTGTAGTCCAGGGTAACGGCAGATCCATTTCCGATACCTCCGCAATCACTTCCTTGATGTAGATTTCCGAGGTCTTCGACGACGTGTGCGTCAGCCGGGCCTGGATCTCTTCCATCTTCTTACCGGCCTTGGCCGCGTCCGTAGCGCCCAGCGCGCGCAAATCCCTGTATTGAATCCTTTCCTCTGGTGGTGAGTCCTTGCCGATGCCCAGGCGGTCGCGCGCGCGATCCCACATCGAAAACAAGCCGCTCTTGGAGTACGCCGTGCCCTTTTGCGTGGGGAACAAGTACCCGGTGATCAACGGCTTCCCGTGCACCTTGTATTCCTTCTTGATCGCGCGTGCGCGCTCGATCACCTCCCAGATCGGCGCGGTGATCCTGATGTCCACCGACTTGCCGCTGCTCTTGATGGTCTTCGAAGGCGTGACCCGGATGAAACCACCCAGGCCGCCGTCGATCTGCGCTTCCTTCAGCTCACGCACGTCGATGGCGCGCGCCCACAGCAGGTAAGCGGCGTCGACCAGGCAGGCGAACATCGGCCCGCTGGCAGTGGGCAAGCTCTTGCCCGTGTCGCTGCGCACCTTGCTGGTCATGCCGGCCTGCCGAATGGCCTGCACCTGCTCATGGGTCGGCAGGATGAGGCGGCGCTCTGTCTCATAGTCGTCCAGCTCGATCTGGTCGATGGGGTTGTCCTCGCGTAGGCCCAGCTCGGAGATCACGAACTTGAACAGCTTGCGCGCCAGCGCGGTGTATTTCTGCGCGGTGTTCGGCTTGTCGCTGAAGTTGTCGCGCAAGAACTGCGCCCAGCTCTTCGTCGTGACCTGGCGCGCGGTGAAGTCGGCGAAGGCCTCCGCGATGGCATCGAGGTATCGGCCGTAGGTGGCCTTGGTCTCCTCGGTGTAGCGGTGCAGCTTGTGTTTCTTGAATTCCGCGCACACGTATTTCATGCTCTCGCTGCTGATGGCGGCGTCTTGGATCAGGTTGCCCAGGGCCAGCAGCATGGCGGCCTCGCCTTCGTCAGCCTTTGCCAGCGGGATCCATCGCTTGATCTTGCCGTCTTTCGGGTCCAGCATCGGCTCGGCCGGCACGAAGAAGTAGGCGCCATGTTTGAGGTACACGCGGCGCGGGAGGCCCTTGCCGGTCTTTCGGGAGCGATTCATTTGCGGATCAAGCGGAGTTTGGGTTCTTGTTTTTCCGGCGCCGCGGCGGTGGCCGGCCTGGTGGTGGCGTAGACACGCAGCACCATGACCGTATTATCCGGCCGGCGGTGCGCTGGGATGCCCATTTCTTGCAGGCGCTGCAGCTGGAACTTGGGCCGGTGATAGCCGGTGATCTCGATGATTTCTGCCTCGCTCAGGGTGAGGTCGCTGCGGACTGCAATCATGGCTCGATCCTCCGAAACTCGACCACCCACAACCAGGGATTGGCCGCCCAGCTGTCGCGGCCGTTGATGGACTGCCACAGGGACCGGAAGCTGTCGCGCGGCGTGTACGCCGGGTCGCCGTCCATGTCCTCCATGTAGTTGATCCAGCCGCAGTCCGGCACCCAGCCGATGGTGCCGAAGCCGTTCTGGCCCTCGCTGGGGTCACCGGTCCAGTTCTTCTCGATGCCCTCGGCCAGCGCATCCTGCTCGCTGATGTCCTGCAGGCGCTCCACGCGCACGCCGGTGATTTCCAGCAGGATGCGGCTGGCCCAGCGCGGCATGTGGATGGATGGCTTGGGCGGCGTCCAGTCGCCGGCGTCAGGGTTGCCGTCCGCCCAGTGCCATATCGGGCTGGATTGATTCCAGGTTGACGGCGGCTGGCCGTGCTGGTGGTAGGGACCGCTGAATGCCTCCCTGACCCACAGGCGATCCCCGACGGTGCCATGGGGACACTCCTGCACCTCGGTCTTGAAGGCGCCCCCACCGGCGGCTTCGGCGCTCCACTGCGCCACGTCTTCATAAGGCAGGAACCCGTCGAAGTCGACGGAGCCGCGGCGCGGGAAGTCATCGAGCGGTTGCGGCTTCACGATCCGCCGGGTCTGCGTCTTCTCGCCAGCGAGCAGGGCGCGCACCATCGGCGCGCTGAAGAGGATGGGCCTTTCACGCATGATAGGATGACCTTCCAATCTCAAAGGGACAGCTATGAGCAATCGCCCCAAAATTGAATACGAGACCAGATTTCTCAAGGTTAATGTGCTGCCCAGACAGGGCGAGCCCGACGCACCTCCTGTGGAGAGAATTCGCGCACAAGTTCGAAAGATTGGTGAAGCGGACTGGATCAATATTCCGTCGAACTACGGGAGCGAGAACGAGGCCCACTACGCGGCTCAAGAGTGGCTCAACGAAAATGCTGCGCCTGACGCCGATGCGTAGAGAGGCGCGGTGATCGTGGCTCATACCGTCGCCCCTCCAAAGAACGCCGCAATCAGCGGATCCCGCTGCGGCTTCCACAGCCGCACCTTACGGCGCGCGGCCTCCACCGCCTTGCGCATGTCCTCTTCCACCTGGTCGACCACCGGCGCTTTCGGCTTCGGGACGGCCGGCGCCGGCGCAGGGCGCGCGGCATCCTCGCCTGGGCCGAGGGTGAACAGCGCGGTGCGCTTGTCCGCTGCGTAGGCGGCGATATGCACCTCGCCGAGGTCGCGCAGGTAGTGGATGTAGGAGTAGATCCAGGTCGCGTCCAGCTTGATGGCCTTGGACAGCTGCCGGGCACTGAGCTGGTGCCCGTCCAGCGCGGCGCGGATCTTCTCGATGCGCTTGCGCGCGGGCTTGGTCTGGAAGGTCAGGTGCACGCGGGAGTTCATGCGGGCACCTCGTCCCAGGTATGGCCGTCCAGACGGCGGCCCGCGGCCTTCTTGCCGGCGCGCCCCATGACCCAGCCATCCTGCATGGTCAGTGTCTCCGCAACGGTTACACCATCGGCCTGGCCAAGCATTGGGAGCCATTCTCCCCACTGCTTGAACAGGAACGGAACGCCCGCGCCCGTGCACTGATCGCGCAGCTCTCGCGCCCATTCCGGAGACATCGGCCGTGCCCCGGGTCCGCTCTCGCCGCCGACGATCACCCAATCCAGCCCGGTGGGCTTGCCTGCACCGTGCGCCGACAGGGCGCCGTAATCGGCGTTGCAGGTCTCGCAGTGGACCGGCGGAAGTGCCTGGTTCAGGTCGACCGGCCCCAGCAGCGGTTCCATGGACAGGAAGCGCTTGGCGGCGTCGACCTTCAGCAGCTTCGGGATGTCGCGGTCGGCTTCCGCCTGGTTGACCACAGTGATCCCGATCCAGACGTTCGGGTACAGCGTGGCAAAGCTAAATGGCACCGGCAGCATGTTGCCAACATTGCCGATGCGCTTGGTCAGCAGCAGCCAGTCCAGGTGCGGCGTGGCCTCGATCAGCGAGAACAGGTCGTCGCGCCATTGCTGGTCGACCTGGTTGTCGAACACATCGGCCAGGCTGGCGCAGAACACGCGCTGGCGCCGGCCATGCGAGACCTGGAACTCGGTAGCTGCTGCGTTCCAGGCCAGCGGCTTGTTCCAGTTCGCAGCGCTGGTGCGCCTGCGCGGCGCGCCAGGCCCCCAGTTCAAGGCCGTGCCACCGGCGAAGCGCGCGTTACGGGTCTCGGCGTAGCAGTGGTCGCAGCCCGGGCCGACCTTCTGGCAACCTTCCCAAGGGTTGAAGGTATGATCTGCCCATTCGATTTTTGTGTTTTCGCTCATGTTAGGATTCCCGAAAAAAGGAGACTGCTATGCCTGAAATCGTTGACGGATTTTTGGTCACACGCACGTGGATGCAGGAGGGCGAGACCTTCTATCCGTGCATCGACGTGGAGATGACGTTGCCGGATGGTCGAGTGGTGAGGAACAGCCGGACCGTGCGGATGAACGGCGGTTACGCGCGGGCGACCGAGGCAGTTACCGCGGCAGGCGAGATTCAGGTGCGTGGTGTCGCCTGCGACGCCGACTTCCAGCGGATCATCATCCAGCTCGATACGTTCTGACGATTCCGCCACGGTCACTCCTCCAGCCCGAACATGTCGTGCTGCTCGGCACCGTTGCTGTAGACGGTAATGGGCAGGAACTGGTCGGCGCGCGGCTCGGTGCCGTCCCATTTCTCTGGCCATGTGTTTGCCGCGATGAGCCGGCGGATGCATGCCTCTTCCTCGGCGTCGAGGATCGAGAACTCCGGCATGGCCAGCGGCCGCAGTCGATTGCATTCGGCCTGGATCGCCAGGATCTGTTCCAGCGCGGCCGAGCGCGCTTCAAGGGTAATCGGCCCCATGCGCTGCGGATTCTTGGCTATGGATCCGTCCTTCAGCCGCTCGGCGCCAGACTTCCGGATGCGGCTGCGCGGCGCGCGCAGTTCGCGATAGACGGCCTTCAGGCCGGTGAGTGGTTCAAGCCACGCCCAGCGGGGCATCGCCAGAACGGCCTGCAGGGCTTTTTCTTCTTGCGCCAGCGGACATGCGATGCAGCCGGTGCGCGCGTTGATCTCTTCCGCCTCATCGCCGCCATAGGCATCGGCAATGATCTCGGTCGGCCACTCGCCAAACTCTTGCTTCGGCGCCCAGTAGCGCAACCATTCCCATACGTGGCACACACGCCAGTGCAGCAGCGGCGCCAGCGTCGCGATGCGCCCGCGCACGCCTTTGCTTTCCGGCAGCGCCTGCTGATACCAGCCCTGGCCGCACTCGGCGCCATCCTTGCTGCAGCTCATTTCGATCCGGCGATCGCGGATCGCGCTCTCGCCTTGGCGAACGCCAGTGATCACAAGGGCAGTGCCGTCGCCCAACACTTCAGCGATCGCGGCCGTCATCGGGTCGACCTTGATCTGGCGGGTGCACCACCGCAGCGTGTTGTTGTTCGGAGGCGGCACGCCGCGGCCCAGGATGTAGGGAAGGAAGCGCTGCTCCAGCGGCGCACGCACGGTACGGTGCGCGATGTTGCGCTCGGTCAGGCATTCCATGATTTCCTGCGCGGCGACGGCGAGCGGCGGCAGCTCTTGGCGAGTATCGGCGTAGAGAACGGTCAAGCGCTGTGGCGCCGGCACCTTGCCGGAGTCGATCAACCAGGTCAGGAGCGTCAAGGTGGCGGACGAATCTTTGCCTCCTGACCATGCAACGACCCAGTGGTCATGCTCTGGGCCGTAGGCCAGTAGGCTCTGGATCGTGAGGTCGATACTCTCGCTCATCTGAAGGCGAGCGCCGGTCTCGAACAGGGACAGGTCGCGGGCCGTCATGCTACGATCCCTCCAAAAAATGAGGGGGTGAGATGGATAAGCGATTCTTGGCTTGGGTAGGCTTTGGCCTTGTGGCTCTGGCGATACTGTCGGTTGCTGTTTCGCTGCTGCGCACTGCGGCCGATATTGTCGATGCGCATCGGGAAGGCGGCGATCTTGCTACTTGGGTAGGAGCTATTGGCACGGTCCTGACGCTTGCCGGGACCATCGTGCTGGCCACACAAGAGCGCCGGCGCAGCCATAAAGAGCGAGTCGTAAATGCAAGGCTGATCGCAGCAGGTTTTCAGTTGAGAGTAGCTAATGCGCAAGGCGCCATGGCCGCCGCGTGGCGTGAAACGCAGCAATTCCTCGGTGCCGACGCTGGGGACGTTCCGCTGCAGAAAGCGTTGAATGCTCTCGATGCGGTGCCCACTTGGTCCGCTGATGAAGTCGCTCCAATCCAGTATGTCGATCCAGTACTGGCGTTGAGCTTGATTGAGTTCATGACTCAGTACGAAATGGCCAAGCGTTCGCTGCAAATTCGCTTGTCTGGCGCGGCGCCCGACGCCATGGGACGGAAAATGTTCGGAGCAAATCTGCACAACTTGATTGGCCAGACCTTGGAGGCCGTGCAAGGAAGAGCGGAGGAATGCCAGCGCGTTGGCCACCAGATCTACGTCGAAAGGTTCGGCGCAGTTGTGAGTTAAGAATAACTTCACGCGGCCTCCCGCAACGCCGAGATCACGCCATCGGCGATCCAGAACGACGAGAAGGTGGACGGGAGCTGCGCGGGCAGCTGCTTGAGCGTGCCGAACACCAGGGCGGTCTCGATGTGGCCTTCGTCGGCCAAGGCGTCCAGCCAGTTGATGGCGTCGGATCGGCCCTGCATGTCGAGCACATCGAAGCGGTCCAGCATCAGCACGCGCAGGCCGGTGACCTGGGCGACCGCGTGCGCGATCATGGCGTCGGTGCGCCACTTCTCGGACTCGGACAGCAGGGCGTAGGCGCGGCCGCCGGCGGTGATAGCCATGTCCTCGGCGATGTAGACCGAGGCCCAGCGGCTGAAGGCGGCCGAGGCGGTGAGGGCGCTGTTGATCGGCTTCAGGGCCTCGGCCAGCAGCTCGCCCGGGATGCCGTCCGGCGCGCAGGCGTCGGCGATGGCCAGCCAGGCCTTGATCTCGGCGTTGACCTTGCCGGCCTTCGCGGTCAGCTCGTCGGCGGCTTCCAGCTTGCGCTGCGCGGCCACAGCGACGTTGATCGCCTCGACCATCTTCGCGTGGCTGGCGCGCAGCACCGTGATGCGCTGCTCCAATTCGGCCAGGACGGCCGCGTAGTCGACGCCGAGGTCGACCTGCGCCTGCAGCTCGACGATCAGCTGGTCGGCGCCGGTGGCCGCGTCGAAGTCGCGCTTGAGATTGGTGACGCGGTTCTTCAGCACCTCCAGGCCGCGTTCGTATTCGGGCAGCGAGTTCTGCGCCTCGGTGTCGGCTTGGCCAACGGTCTTGATAGGGCCGTGCCGGCCCTCGTAGGCGTCGAGTGCTGCGCATGCGACCTGATAGGGGACATCGTCCTCACCGGTAGACGCCACCGGGAAAACCTCGCGCAGGTCGTGCAGCGCATAGGCAAGGTCATGTACCAGACCCGCCGGGCGGCCACCCTGTGCGCGCTGGCGCATCGCCACCACCTGCGGCTCATATTCGGCCAGCGCCTCCTCGGCCTTCTTCAGGTAGCCGCTGATCTCCGGCGACTTATTGGACTGCTCCAGCAGCTCGGTGCGGCGCTTCTTCGCCTGGTCCTGCGCGCGCTGCTTGGCGGCCTGCTCGCCGATCTGCTTGTTCAGCTGGTCGATCTCTTGGCCCAGCGCCGAGGCGTCGGCGTTGCCGTGCTCGGGCTGGATCACCTCCGGCTTTTCAGCTTCCCAGCTCTCCGCGGCGACGCCGCCCCAGTGCGCGCCGGTCAGCTGCTGCCATGCGCCTTTCTTCTTTTTCGCTTCCTCGGCCGCGAAGTCCTTGGCCGCCGGGAAGCCGGTGCGCAGGACCGGCATGATCATTTCCACCAGCTTGGCGTCCAGCTTGCGTGCCAGCAGGCGCTTCTTGATCTCCTCGGCGCCGAGCTTGCAGCCGGTGGCCGAGAACAGGAACGCGCGGCGCTCGTCCTCCTTCATGGCGGCGAAGCGCTGGCCGTTCAGGGCCACGGCGATGGCCTCGCCGGTCGGCAGGCCGTCGCTGACCTGCGTGGCGCCCTTGGGCAGGTTGAAGGCGTAGCTGCGGCCGTCGTCTAGCGTCACCAGCGCGCCGCCGGCCTTGGCCGTGCCGTGCACCACCGCCGGATATTCCTTCTTCAGCTTGGCGCGGACGACCTCGCCGCCCACGGCCATGCGCACCGCCTCCTGGATGCTGGACTTGCCGGCGCCGTTGCGGCCGGCGATCAGCACCACGGGCGTGTGTAGCTTGATATCGACGGAGCGCACGCCCAGCACGTTGTCGACCTGGATCTGAGAGATTTTCATCGCAGTGTTTCCTTGGAGTGAGCAGGTGGGGCCGCGCGCGGCGGCCGGCCCGCGTGTTATTCGATGTCGTGTTGGGGTTGATCGCCGTTTTCGGCATCGCTGGCTGGCGTGCCATCGACCTCGCGGAAATCCGAATCCTCGGGATCCTGGTCGCCGTCCGGATCACCGTCGCCGATCAGGCTGCCGGTCTCGGTGTCCGGATCTTGGGCCGCCGCGCCGCCGCCGGAGAAGGCGTCATCGAGCGCGCGGCGCTGGCCCTTCCTGCGCTGCTCGATCTCGAATTGCTTCTTTTCGTCGGGCGGCACCAGGCTGATCTGCACCTCGGTGTCCAGCAGCTCGGACAGCTTGCCCACGTCGGCCGGGTGGGTGCGGGCGCGGACGATGAAGTCCATGCCGACCGCGCCCTTGTCCTGCAGGAGGAAGAACACCTTGTTGACGGTCGAGTCGTTCAGCTTGACCTCCGACGGGCCGCCGGCGCCGATGTGCGCCAGGAAGGTGTAGCCTTCCAGCGAACCCTTGTGTGAGAAGCGCGGGAAGGAGAACTTGAGGTTCGGCAGGCGGGCGCCGCTGACCATGTCGGCCTGGTCGTCGCCGGTGTAGAAGGCCGGGCGGTACAGCGGGTTGAAGTGGTCGAGCACCTCGTTTTCCATCGGCGCCGAGAAGCCGATATCGCACACGCCGTGCTCGTCGCCTTTCTCGTCCTTTTCCTTGCGGAAGTTCAGGGTGGTGACCTTCACCATCTTGGTGTCGAGTTGGAACATTCGTTTCTCCGTAGTTGCGGGCAGGTGGTGGGGATCAGGCGGCGGCCTGGCGCAGGCGGTGTTCGACGATGCCGAAGAAGACGACCTTGCAGGCCGCCACGTCGGCGGCAGCATCGTGCGCGTCTTGCAGATCCTGGCCGGTGAAGAACTTGTAGGCCTCGCCCAGGTTGGGCAGCTTCGGCCCCTTCATGCCGCGCGCGGCCATCTTCTCGGAGGGCGGCAGGTTCACGATGGTCTTGGCTTCCTGGCAGGTGCAGAAGGCCGGCGCCTTCTTCCATTGGTCGGCGAAGGCATCGCTGAAAGAGCCGTCTCGCTTGATGGCGATGCGAGTGATCCGGTTGTCGAACTGCTCGCCGTGCGCCACGCGGTATTCGGTGGCCATGTTCCAGAGGCTCAGGAACATGGGCAGCACCACCCGGATATCCAGGCCGAACATGGCCGCGCGCTCGGTGGTGATGCCGGTGAGGGCTTCCACTTCGGCCGGGACGACCCAGCTTGTGGGCTTGATCAGCGTGTTGATGGCCGCGATCGAGCGGCGCGTGTCCAGGTCGACCAGGTCGGCGGCCAGCTGGATGATGTGCGGCTGCACCGGGTCATCCGAGGGCAGGTTGTATTCCGGGATGCCGGTGGTTTCGGTGTCGTAGAAGAGGGCGGTGCGCATGTCGTCGATTCCTTATTCGGCGGGGTAGTGGGTGTGGTTCTTGGCAGCGGCGGTGCGGCGGCCGGCGGCGGGTTGGGGCGGGTTCTCCAGCTTGTTGCGGAGATCCTTGTAGATGTCGCGCAGCTCCTGCTGCTGGTCGGCAGGCAGCTCGCCGATCAGGTCGGCGGCGACGTCGAGGACGTCGACATCCTTGGCGTTCTCCATCGACTCGCGTACCTTGGCGTAGGACAGGCCCGCGTCGCCGGCGCCGCCGGCTTGCTCCTGGCCCTGTTCGCCCTGCTGGCTGGTCTCACCAGCAGGGCCGGCGGCCGCGCCGGTCGTCCCGCCTGCTGCGGGCGCGCTTGAGTTCTGTTGATCCTGGTCGTTGAATTCGGCGGGGTCGCGGCGGCCGGTGCCTTGGGGCATGCTCACCTGGGCGGTGCCGGACAGCTGGCCGGCCACTTCGCCGGTCTCTGGATCCACGACGGGAGCGTCGTCGGGCAGCAGCAGGAAATCCGCATCGATGGTGCCCATGCCTTGATCGCGGCCGACCTCGGCCATACCGTCCAGCGCGGCGGCTTGCTGGAATTCGATGGACAGCGGCAGGTACTTGGCCAGGCGGCGGATCACCGTCTTGCGGCCCATTTCCACGAAGTTGTCCTTCCACGGGCCGTAGCCGCCCTTGCTCTTCGTGCCTCGCATGATTTCCTGTACCTGGTGCAGGCTCATGAACTCGCAGCAGTGGCCTCCATCCTTCAGTTTGGCGACAGCGTAGAAGCCGATAACGGCGCCGCGTTCGCCCAGCGATGGGGTGTGGTTCAGCTTCTCGTCGAGGCCGTAGACCAGCTCGAACTTGTCGCGCTCGCAGACTTCGTGAGCGGCGATGCTGACGATCTGCCCGGAGCGGCGCGCCAGGTCGATCAGGCCCTTGTAGCCGATGATGACCTGCACCGAGTTGACCCAGCGCTCATTCCCATTGGCATCCTTGCGTTTGGTGTTGAACGGGACCAGATAGGCATGGCCGAGCACGGTGTTGGGTTCCAGCCCCATCTGCGCGCACTGGCCGATCGCCCCCACCAGCGAGGGGACGTCACAATTCAGCAGCGCCGGCGTGGTGGTAGCCGCGATCTGGGCCACCTTCATCAGGCGTTCCGGGTTCAGGTGCGCCGGCAGCATCTTGGCGATATCACCTTTCTTCTGGTCAAGGAAATAGGCGATCTGATCCTTGGGGCGCATCGCCTGAACTTCGGCGGCGGACTTCTTCATGGCGCCTTGTTTCACTTCGGCGAGCGTATTGACTTGGGACATGGCTTCTCCAGGTGGACGGGTGGTTATTCGTGGTACATGCACTGCCCCCAGCGCGCGCAGTATTTCGGGCTGCACAGCTGGGACTGCGGATTGGGGGGGAAGAGGCCGGTCTGGAACATGACCGCGGCGAACTCGATGAAGCCCTTTTGCGTCTCGGTGCCGAGCATCACGCGCTTGGCATCGAAGATTCGGGACACGCCGACATTGGCCGAGGCGGTCGTCTGCAGGCCGATGATCTGGGCGCCGTCCGTCGGCTCGCCGTCCGTGTTCTCGGACATGAGCTGATACGCGCCCAGCTGCGCCGCGCGGCCCTGCGTGCTGACCACGCCGTTGGCGATCACGCGCGCGCCGGTCTTGATATCGGGGATGATCTTGCGACCGTCGACGCGCGCCACGCGGGCGCGGTCCATGGTGCCGGTCAGGCGCAGCACGATGCCGTTGCCGCAGTCGATCAGCAGCGGCTCCAGCGCCATTTCGACGGACTGGTAGTCCATGCTGGGCGCGATGCCGGTGCAGTAGCGCGCCAGCAGCTTGAGGCCGATGGCTTCGCCCTCGCTGGGCTTCAGGTCGTCCTGCTTGTAGTCGATGTCCTGCTCAGGGTTGCGCAGGGTCTCGACGAAGACGCCGGCCGCGTCGTCGATGCTGATCGGCGCGCCGTCCAGATTGGCCTGGTCGAACGCGGCGGTGCCGGCGTGCACGGCGGTGCCCAGCTGCGCGCGGAAGCCCGAGGCCTTGCGCATGCCCAGGATGTGCTCGCCTTCCCATCTATGCGCACAATCAAAAAGTGAACCCCAGGACGAGGCGCGGATGCGGATCGGCTCGTTCACGCTGCACCCCCGAGCACGGTGATACGGCGCTTGGCCACGCCGAAGCGCTTGGTCGCCGCCTTCTTCGCCTGGATGGCGTGGTGCGCCTGCAGGCAATGCTGGCAGGTCTCGGCGAGGAAGCCTTCGACGTCGTCGTCGTGGTTGAGGTAATACTCGTCCCAGCCATCGCTGCCGCGCGCATAGGCGTCCGCCAGGTGCGGGGACTTCTGCCATTGCTCGGCCGGTGCAAATTCGAAAGAGCCAGGGTTTTCCGCCTTCCAGTCTGCAACCGCCTTCGAGCGGCAAGCCTCCAGGTGTTCGCCGATGGCCTTCCTGGTCGCCTTGACCTCGGCCTGCGCGGCGAAATACTCGACGCAGGCCGCCTTGTACTTGTCGTCGGCCATATCAGTTCCCTCCCGCCAGCGGCAGGCCCAGCTCCGCGACCTCGACGGCCGGAAACTTGTGAACCAGGCGCGTGTTCATGAGCAGCTCGCCGGCTTCTTCGGCGCGGCGGTCAGCGTCGGTCATGAACAGCAGGATGCCGATCACCAGCAGGGTGAGGGCGGTGATGGTGGCGGCCTTCATTTCGCGCGCTCCTGGATCATGCGATCGGCATACGCGCCGCGCAGCTCCGCGAGCTGCTCCAGAGTTTCCAGCCAGCCGGCATTGCGGCCCATCCGGCGGAAGAAAATCTCGTTCGCCCACGCAAGATCGATGGGCGCGTGGGCGGCGAAGTAGTCGCGCAGCGTCATGCCACCGCTGGCCTCGTTCTCGAAGCGTTCGGCGCCGTCGCTGTCGATGCCGGTCATGACTGGATTGACGCCCGGGAAGGCCGGGCCGCCGGTCTTATCGGTAGCCATCACGCGCCCCTCCACACCTTCGGCGCCGGGCCGGCGGCGGGCGCGCTCGGCGCCTGCTTCGCGCCGGCCAGCAGCATCATGACGATCACCACCACGGCGGCGACGGACACCACGTTGGCAGTCCATTGGAAGATGCGGCGCGCCAGGCGGCGTTCGCCCGGGCGCGGCAAGCCGGCGCCGGTGCGCCAGTCGATGATAGGAGAGGGCATCACAGTGGGACTCCGAAGTAGGCGGCCACCAGGACGCAAGCGCCCATGAAGGCCAGGCGCGGCAAGCGCGGAAGCTCGGCGCCGGCGAAGATCGCCACCAGCGCGAGGAAGAGGAGGGAAAGAGCGTTCACGCGGCACCGCCCGGGAAGAACTTCTCGGCCAGCTCGGCGGCCTCGGTGATCTCCATGTGCATGACCTGCCAGTCCTTGATCGAACGGCTGCCGGCCGCGCGCAGCACCAGCTGGGCGACGCGCACCAAGTCTTCATGCGCGGCGAAGCGCTGGGCGTCGGCCTCGGTCAGGAAGAAGCCGACGTTGCCCTGCGTGGTCTCGCTGTAGACGCGGAAGGGCAGATCGGGCGTGTTGGTGTCGACCACCAGCGGGCCGGCGGTGGGCTTGATGGCGGCGCTCATGCGGCACCTGCGGCGGCGAGGGCGGCAGCTGCCGCGTCGGTAATCTGCTTGCTCAGGCAGTCCGCGACGTCACACTCATCGATGTCGGCCAGCAACGCGCGCAGCGCCTGCACCAGCTCCGGCAGCACGTTGGCGGCCTGGATCATGTAGGCGGCGCGCTCCTCCAGCGCCGGCGTGCTCTCGTCGTCTTCCATCCGGGTGACGATGAAGGCGCAGCCAGCGTGGCCGGTCGCGTTGACCTCCGTCCAGCGGCCTTCGCCGACGAAGAATTCGCGCACCTCTGCGCCGGTGTAGGACTGGCCCAGGGAGAAGGGGCGGCCGTGCGTATGCCGGGGCCAGGGCTGGGTCTTGTTCATGCTGCCTCCAGCTCACGGCGGGTCATGACCAGGGCATCGGTACCTCCGGCGCGGCGGCCGGACAGCTCTTGCCACTCCACGTTTTCCTGCGCGATCTCCAGGAAGCGCTCGTCCAGCGCCTCGGTCAGGTCGACCGCGCTCCCCGGCAAGGTCACCGCAGCCAGCGACCAGCCGGTCGCGCACACCGACACCCACAGGGCGAACGGAATGTTCTCGGGCTTGTAGCTGTCGGTCAGCAGGAAAGCGCCCGTGGGAAGGTGCGCTGGCTGGATTGCTTGGGTGGTGGTGTTCATCGCGTGCCCCGTTTGGTTGTAAGTGACTACAACCAAAGGTTACAACAGGCGATTTACGTTTGCAACATATAGTTGTAATGAATTTGAAAATAAAAGTTGTAGAAAGGGGAAAGGCCGCCCGAAGGCGGCCTGTTTTATGGGAAGAGCAATCGCAGGACAGCGATCACGAATTGAAGAAAGCACATGTTTTTTCCTTTCGCTCAGTGCAAAAGGGAATGCCAAACATGCGTTTATAAAATTGCGGGCGTAAGAAAACCGCCCGGAGGCGGTTGTTTCAAGCGCAAGTGCTTAGGCTTTTTTTCGATCCTGGAAACTTGACTCGTGTAACTCAGTTGACGGCGCAACCTTCTTGCGGCCAGTAGCTCTCTCATATCGGCGGATGCGTACATCGCTCATTGCAAGTGCCCGCTTCTTCTTTGCAGGCGTCGCAAATTTCGGAGCCGCGTCGACGAGAGCCTTTATCTTTTTTGCAGAGTCGGCAGACCGTATAACCACGACATCCTGGGTTTTAGCCATCTCAGCGCGGGCGCGCTTGACTCCATCAATGAGGCCGATGATCGGGGCAAAGTAGAGCCTAGGAGTCTCAGCCGCAGCCTTCATAAAGATTTTCCAGGGATCTTTCATTTCCACACCTTTTTGATGGCGCCAGAAATAGCGTTCCAGATAAAGATTAGCACAAGCAACACATCGGCGAACAGCAACGCATATTCAAGAGCGGTGAAAACAAAAATCTGCACTACCGACGCTTGGTGTTCTTCCAAAAAATGAACAAACTTGCTGAGGCCGAACGATAAAGCAGCCATCAGTAAAAATATCGCTGCTCCGCCAAGAGCATGCCCGTAAAACTCCGCAACCGCAGCAAGGATACTTTCCTGCTCCTTGGCGTGTTCGTGCGCCGTTACGGTAAGTGGCTTTTGTTGGATACCTATACCTAGATTCCCCGGGATTTTGTTTTTATGGCGCGTGGACATTTTCTTATCTGAATGTGAACCGTCAATCTGACTCGTTAAGTGATACCGATTTTCTATTTGGAAACTGATAGATTTTCGCGGTCGGGAAGGGCAGGAGCCCTTGCCGCGGGTCCGGTGGCTTATCCCGTTTTCTTACTTTTTGCGGGATTCTTCGCGTGCCAGCGCTCAATGAAGTGCGTCACGTCATCGTCCAGCCGCTCCTTTTCATCGGGAGGGAGCAGGGCATACATCTGGTATGCAACCTTGAACGGCCAGCGCTGAATGGGCTGGATCGGGGCTGCCGGCTCGCTTCCATCGACAGCGCCATAACGCAGGAAAACTTCTGTCAGGCCCAGGAATTCAGCGGTTTTTCGCAGATTTTCGCCGCGCGGCTCGGACGCGCCGGCAATCCACTTTTGCACAGCCTGTGGGCTCACTTCGGCATAACGGGCGAGCTCGGACTGGTTGCCGCCGTTCTTCTGCTCCAGCGCTTTTCTGATGCGGTCGTTCATGTTGTCCATCCCGAAAGATTACAAGTACACGTTGTAACTTGCACTGCAAAAATTGGTTGTAACGATCCCTGTTGTGTTGTAACTTACGGTTGTAATCAACTTGAGTTACGACAACCATGGATCAGATTGAAGAAACTGGCATCGCCACGGCGGTCCGCTTAGCAGGCAGCCAGACCGCCCTGGCCCGAGGCATCACCCAGATCGCCGAAGCCCGCGGTGCCAGTGGCGTGACGCCCCAGGCGGTCCAGAAATGGGTGGCCCAAGGCTTTGCACCGCCTGAGCGCTGCCGAGAAATCGAAGACTTCCTCGATATGCGCGTCACCCGATACCGCTTGAATCCTGGCGTGTTCGGATCGCCCGAAGAAGCCCTTGCTGCTGCGCGCCAGCCCGATCAGGTGCAACCGTGACCACTGCCGCCGAGAAAGCATCGCCGGATCCGGTGGAAATGACACGCAAGGGTGGTGCACGGATTCTGGCCGAGGTCTTGCAGCGGCTTGCATACGTCGGGCAGGAGAATGCAGCGCATTGCATGGGGGTGGATCCGAGCACGGTCAGCCGCGCCAAGCAGTCGCTGGAGCAGTCCTGCCAGTTGCTCGCCGCCATCGGGCTGCAGGTCGCGGCCTCCGACTCGGTCGTCATCAGCCAGAAGGAGCTGTCCGGCCTCAAGTACCTGGCCGCGCGCTACCTGGAAGCCGACATGCAGCGGGAGATCCGCGCATGACGCGCGCCAAGCCCTACAAGCCGCGCCTCGCCAAGCAGCCGATGATGCGCACAACGGTCGATGACCTGGCGCTCGAGCTGCGCCTGGGCGTCGAAGCCCTGATCGGCGCCCCGTCGGCCGAGACCTACAACCAGCTGGTGCTGATGACCGCCACGCTGGACAACGCCGGCGCCAAGTCCGAATCCCTGACCGCCGCCCAGGCCGCGCTAACCTCGATCTGCAATCGCTTCGACGCTGATCCCGTGGTGACCGTGACCGCCGAGGAGGCGGAATCACTGCGCGCCGCGGCTGATGGCCTCGATCGCGCGCTGGCCAAGATCCCCCACAACGTGTTCCGCGCCGCCCAGGTCTTGGCGCGCCGGAGCTTTGCCGCCGCCCAGGCCAGGGCCTGACATGTCTCTTTTTTTTGTCCCCAATGTTGAGGTGCGCGCGCCATGAAGTGGAGCCACGACGCTTTGGCCGAGGATCTGGCGCAGCACCTGCGCGGGAAGACCGAGCGCCTGATCTGGACCGATATGCAGCTCGGCCCGGCGGGTAGCCCGAGGCCCGATGTCTATTCCGTGCCCTTCAGCTACAGCCGCTTCCAGCCCTTGGCCTATGAGTGCAAGGTGTCGGTGGCGGACTTTCGCGCCGATATCACGAAGGGGAAGTGGACGGACTATCTGCGCTTCGCCTGCGCCGTCATCTTCGCCGTGCCCGAGGGCCTGATCACGAAGGCGGACTTGCCGGCTGGTTGCGGCCTGATTGTCCGATCTGCCGCCGGATGGCGGACGCTCAAGGGGCCGACGATGCGCCCGCTGGAGAACCTGCCCTTGGATGCCTGGATCAAGCTGTTGATCGACGGCTTGCCGCGCCAGCTCGCTCTCCTGCGCGAGAGCAACGCAAACACCTATTCGATGAACCTCGACATCCGGGAGCGCCTGGGCGAGCAGGTCGGCCAGCTGCTGCGCGACCGCGACTATGCATTTTCCAATTTCACCCGAGAGACCGAGCGATTACAGAAAGCGGGCGACGACGCCCACAAGGCGTACGAAAAGCGGCTCGCCGAGGCGCGCAAGGACGCCGATGCCGAGGCCTCGCAGTCGGATTCGGTTCGCTGCGAGCTGGCCCAGGCCCTGGGCTTGGACGCCGGCGCCACGATCTGGCAGATCCGGAACGCCGCCCAATCAGCCGCCCGTCAATTGGGCCGCGACGAGGTGATTGCGTCTCTGCGACAGCAGCTGCGCACCATTGAGTCCGCCGTTCAGGTCGCCGCCCGGGAAGTCCCTCATATCGCGCGAGAGATCCAATGAGCAGCGCTGATCTACCTCAACCTCTCACGCCGGCCGACTGCGACCTCACGGGCTACCGCTTCATGCCCCTGGACGTCGTGCGCCTGAAAGGCTCGGAACTGGCCTCGAGCTACACGCCCGAGGCTTGCTGGGCAGCCATGCTGCTGTGGTGCGCATCCTGGCAACACGTCCCTGCCGGCGCAATTCCTGATAACGACAAATGGATCGCCGACCAGGCCGGCTACAGCCAGCGCGGCAAGATTGATCGCGCGTGGAAGGGCGTGCGCGACGGCGCGCTGCATGGCTGGGTGAAATGTTCCGACGGCTTGCTCTACCACCCGGTGGTGGCCGAGAAGGCGCTGGAAGGATGGATCGGAAAGCTGTTGAGCCGCCTTTCCGGCGGCATCGGCAACGCCAAGCGCTGGGGAACCGAGTTCGACGACAGCGGCGTCAAGGGCCAGATTGTCGAGGCCTGCGCGCATCTGCAGGCGATCGCCCCCCAATCCGCCGTGCTCACTCAAAAGCAGGTGGTGGCCATCCTGTTGGGATCGGCCCCCGACTCGCCCCCCGATAAGAAATCTATCGCCCCCCGATCCAAAAAATCATCGCCCCCCGAATCGCTAGGCGATCGCAATAGAGAAGGAGAGGGAGAAGGAGATAGAAAAGAAAATATAAAACCAATACGGTCATCGTCAGCTTTAACCGTAGGTGGCGCCGGCGAGACCGCGCCCGATGACGACGACTCCGGGCAAGAGCCTGGCGGCGCCACGCTGCCGCGCGCCGTCCGGATCGCCATCCTGCTGCGTGGCCTGGGCGTGAAGCCCATGACCGCCCAGCATCCGCTGGCCGTGGAGTGGGCCGGGATCGAGGAGTGCACGGATGCGCTGCTCACCGATGCGGTCGACCATGCTCGGCAGTTCAAGCCCGCGCCGCAAACCATCCATCCGCACTACCTCATGCCCATCGTGGTGGAGAAGCTGAATCCGCCACCGCCTCGTCACGGCAACAGCTGGCGTGCGACTGAGCAGGCCACCGACGCCAAGGCGCGCGAACTGGGCATCACCGCCCCCGTCGGCTGGAGCTACGCCCAACTGCGCGACGCCATCCAGGCGGAGATCGATCGCCGTCGCAAGCAGCCACCCCCTGAAGGAGCCGCAGCATGAAGGACACCACCGTCGACAAGACCGCCTGCGCAGCCTTCGGCTGCCCCTGCGCTGCAACCGCCTCCAACGGCGGCAGCACCTGGCTGTGCACCTACCACTTCGGCACCGAGGCCACCAGCTGGCAGCGCATCACTCTGGAACTGCGCCGGCTCGAGTGGCTGATCCTGGTCTGCCGCGGCATCCGCGTCTGCTACGGCACCGAGAAGTGGGAAAACGCCTCCCGGAAGATGGATCACGACATCCGCATGCACCAGCGCACCGATCTGCTGTTCTCGCCCGAGAAGGACGGCAACCCGCAGGCCTGGCTGCGCCGCCTTGAATCCGTCATCGCCAATGCCGCCGCCGGCGCCCGTCAGCCGCAGCTGGCGACAGTGGCATAGCCCGATGTTGACTTAACAAAACTTAACCATCCACCAACCCACCCGGGCGCGACGATCCGGGCACAGCGAACAAGGAGCGCAGCATGAGCCGAAACACCGAATCACCGAATAAAGCCGAAATGCCGAATGGGGCGGAAAAGGCCGAAGAGCAGGGCGCAGGCGCAGCAGTCTCGCAGATGACCAGCAAATCAAAGGCCGAAGCTCGGTGGCCGTTCCCCAGCGAAAGTAACCCCGTGGTTGAGCGCGCGTTGCTCGGCGCAGACACCGCGCTGGAGACATCGGAGGACGAGGCGCAGCCATACCGCCGCGATCCCGACATGGACGGCATGGCGACGCCGCGCGGGCCGGCTCCGTACGCCTTCAGCCGCAACCACGACGGCGACGCGCTGCTTCTCGTGGACGGCAAAGTGGCCGGTTTGGTCAAGAACCTGCTGGGTTACGAGGAAGTGAAGGCGGCCGTTCTTCGTGCCGCTCCGGCAGCCGTGGCGCCGGGGCGCACGATGCTTGGAGGATTCCGTTCGATGGTTCAAGAAAAGATGCCGAACGGGATCTACAAGCTGACTTTGATCTACGTAAGTCACGAGCAAGGGATCATGGCTGCTGATGAAGCGGGCCGACTTCTTTCTGGCGCGGCCACCCCACCCGCCGCGCCGGCAGGGGATGCCGACGCCAACGTGGTCGACGCCGAGTGGCCGCCGGCGTCGCCGCAGGCCCTGCAGTTGGCCGCGCAGGCCTGGCAGGAGCCGGGCACCAGCCACATCCCGATGATGCCGCGCCTGGCCGAAGCGTTCGGCCGGATCCTCGACCGCCAGCAGCGCGAAGAATGCGCCAACGCGCTGGTCGGCGCCTCCGAAGTCTTGGCCGGCCGCGCGATGCACGAGGCTGCCGAGGTGCTGTCCGCCCTAGTTCCGTTCGCGCGCCATGGCCATCTTGCCGTGGATGCCGTATCTCAGTCGGCCGAGCTCCGCATCTTCCGCAACGACGGCAGCCAGCCCGAGGACACCGCGCATCTGGATTGCAAGGCCTGCGGCGGCAGCGGCCATGCCGGCGACGCAGCCGCAAAGGATGTGCCGGAGCAGGTGCCAGCCCTGCTGAAGTTTGATCCCAAGGATGGGCTCGCCGATGTCTACCCGTCGGAGGCGCGCCAGTACCGCATCTACCACGGCCTGGTGGCGTGGCTGTTCAACCCGTTCACCGGCGTCCGCCGCGACGCGCGCGATGTCGGCAACGATCCGTTCGGCCTGCTGATCGTGGCGCCCGGTACCGTTCTGCATGCGGCCGAGAAGGCCGTCGCCATCACCAGTACTACCGCCGCGTTAGAGGTGCTGAAGGCGGCGGTCCAGAGCGACAGCTCCTACGCCTGGCCCTGGCACTGCAACGTGGCTATGGCCGCAAAGGACGAGGGCCTGGGCCACCAAGCCGCAAATGAGGCGGCGGCGCGCTTCATGCGCATGGCCTTCGACATCGATGTCCGTCAGTCCGACGAGTGGAAGTCGCTGGAGCGACAGTGGTCGGCGTCGCCTGAGCCGAAGGCCACGCCGACCGTGGTGCGCGGGCTGATCAAGGCGCTGCTCGATGCGCCTCCGCTGGGCCAGGGCACCTACTGCAAGGGATCGCTGAACATCGGTAGCGGCTGTGGCCGCTGCTACCGCTGCCGTGAGGAGCTGCTGGCGCTGCAGAAGGGCGGCGCCCAATGAGTGCCGCCACCTTGTTCGACCAGGTGCGCCAACACCTAGGCCTGAAGAACGACGCGGCACTGTCGAAGCGCATGGAAACCCACCGCGTCAGCATCAGCAACATGCGCGCCGGCCGCATCCCCATCAGCGCGCCGCTGATGGTGCGCATCCACGAGGAAACCGGCTGGCCGACCAGGCAGATCAAGGCGCTGATCGGCGACGACGCTGCGCAGGAAGGCGGTGGCGAATGATTGCCGGAATCCCCGCCGAAGACCGGC
Source organism: Herbaspirillum sp. WKF16 (assembly GCF_028993615.1). NCBI lineage: Bacteria > Pseudomonadati > Pseudomonadota > Betaproteobacteria > Burkholderiales > Oxalobacteraceae > Herbaspirillum > Herbaspirillum sp. WKF16. The sequence goes on from NZ_CP118632.1 coordinate 2,053,455, forward strand.
CGACCATCATCACGCAGCGCGTGCCGGCGCACGTGCGCGACGCGCTGCTGCTGGTTGAGGCGATCCGAAACAGCCAAGCAGCAGCGGCCAAGCGCTGCCTGTCCTGCGGCGCCAAGACCAACGAGCACGGCGCGCTGCCGTGCGGCCACTGATTGCGAAATTTCGAAAGATCGAAAACATGAAGCCTTTCGTCATCACATTGCCCTATCCCGTCTCTGCAAACGCCTACTGGGCCACGCGCATCATCCCGGCCAAGAACGGCAAGCCGGCCATGGCCATCACCTACGTCACGAAGGAGGCCGAGGCCTACAAGCAGGCGGTGGCCTGGAAGTGCAAGGGCGCCGGCCTGCGCGAGCCGATCACCGGCCGCGTGCAGATCGACGTGCAACTATACCCGGCCAGGCCGCAGGACTGGCAGAAGCGCCAGCGCCAGCAGGGCGCCACCTGGGACGACACTGTGCGCTGCATCGACCTGGACAACGCCAACAAGGTGCTGCTGGACGCGCTCAAGGGCGTGGCTATGGAGGACGACAAGTGGGTGCGCCGCATGGTGGCCGAGCGCATGGAGCCGGACGCCGAGGGCGCGCGCGTGGTGGTGACCATCACGCCGCTGGGCGTGGAGCGGCCGCAGGTCGACCTCTTCGGCGAGGTGGCGGCATGAAGGTCCGGAACATGGCAAAGCTGGTGCGCCTGGAGGGCGAGCGCCGGCAGTACATCGCCGTCAAGACGCGCCTGTACCGCGGTCGCGCCCGCGCGTTCGGTGCGCGCTCGCGCGACGAGATCGCCCGAGGCGCGAAACAGCGGGAGCGGGATGCATGACGGCTCTCCCGTCCCGCCAGTACCGAGACCCGCTGGAGCAGATGCTCCGCGCCGAGGAAAGGACGTGCAAGGGGTGCGCGTTCATCGTCAAGGCTTGGGGCCGCGACACCTGCAGCAAGAACCAGCAACACGGCCGGCGCTGCCGGCACTACACCGAGAAAGAGGGAACAGGACATGTACCAGGCAAATCCGACGAAGAGGGCGCCGGCGCGGCCGGTGGCAGCATCGAATGACCGCCAGCGCGATGGTGTCGAGTATTGCCTCGACGTGTGGGCGGACTGGATGCGGCGGGACGATCGCGACCTGGGTATCAAGGGGCCGCGCGGCGAGAGCGACGGCGATCCGGCCGAGGCGCGCCACTTCAACGACATCGCCGAGGCCACTGACGCCATGATGCAAAGCCTGGTGCCGCGCCACCAGTGGGCCATCAAGAAGAAGTTCGGCCTGGCCCGGGTGTGGCACTTCCCGAACGCCGATTTCCCAACGTCCTTCGCCGAGGCTGTTGCGGCGCTGGAACCGCTGTTGCGGAAAAATCTTGCAACGCGGATGCAGTTCGGGTAAATTTCGCAGCACTGGCTGTTTTCGCTCGCCCCGAGCTTTTGAAGACAGCACATCGAAGCCTCGACTCCTTCCGGATCGGGGCTTTTTTGTTGCCCATTTCGAGCCGCCGCGAGCGGCTTTTCCTTTTTCAGGAGTCGATATGCCGAAGATGCGTGCCAAGATGGTGTTGAACAAGATCGAGCAGTTCCCCGCAGCCGAGGTGCTGCACTTCAACGCCGTGCCGGCCGCCAAGTATCCGGAAGACGGCAGCGACGAAGACAACACCTTCGCCAAGTTCTCGCCGTCGGCCACCGTGAGCCTGACCGTCGCCAATCCCGCGCTGCTGGGCCAGTTCAAGGCCGGCGAGAAGTATTACGTCGATTTCACCCCGGCCGAATAACCGCTGAGGGAACGATGGCCCGGCGATGGCTGGGCCCCATGTGAGCCGGCGTACCGCGCATGTGGCCCCGAGCGGGCAGCGGGTAGTTGGGGGTGGCATCCCCTTTACGGATAAATTGGCCTTCGATACCAGGACAACTCAAATTTTCAGCGGGAGCGACCCGTCGCGCCCAACCCGCCGCCGGGACGCTGTAACCCGGCACCATGCGTCCGTAGCTCAGTGGCAGAGCGGCGGCCTTCCAAGCCAAAGACCAGGGTTCGATTCCCTGTGGACGCTCCATCGATTTCGCAGCGCCTCCTCTGGAGTTCCAGCTTGCCCGTGCCGGAAACGGTCGCGGGCTTTTTTATTCGACACCCGCCCGCCGGCGACACGGGAATATGGCCGGCACGCCAGCACGATATGGAAGCCGGGCTCCTTCTCGGGCGCAATGCCTGTTGCTCACCGGCGCGGGGCTGGTCAAACCGAATTCACGAGGTACCCGATGGGCCGCAAATCCGCACTCACGCCAGACCAGTGGCTGGAGGTCGAGCGGCGCCACCTCGTCGAGGGCGAATCGCTCAACAGCCTGGCCGCCGCCTACGGGGTCAACGAATCTTCGCTGCGCCGCCGGCTGAAGCCGCGTGCCGAGGGCAAGAGCAGCAGCCCCGAGCAGTTGAAACAGCTGGCGACTAACAAGGCCCGCGTCGACGCCGAGCAGGACGCCATCCGCCAACAGATTGCCGCGCTGCCGTACGCCAAGCAGGAGATCGTGGCCGACCTGGCGCGAAAGCTGCGCAACACCAGCGAGCACCTCGCCTCGGCCGCCGAACTCGGCGCCGCCACGGCGCACCGGCTGTCCAGGCTGGCGAACCAGCAGCTGGAGAAGGTCGACGACATCGACCCCCTCATCAGCTTGCGCGCGCTCCAGGGCGTAGGCACTCTCACGCGCCTGGCCAACGTCGCCAGCGAGATCGGCCTCAACCTCCTGCGCGCCAACAAGGACGCGATGCAACCCGAAGATGAGCCGCCCGGCCCCGTGGAGGTGACCTTCGTCACCAAGGACGCCCGGAAGCCCCAGCATGAGGAAGATCAGCTTTGAATTGAACGTGCCGCAGACCGAGTTCTTGCAGCTCCCGCACAAGTTCAAGGCCTACGTGGCCGGCTTCGGCTCCGGCAAGACGTTCGTGGGCTGCGCGGGCATCGCGCAGCACTTCTGGCGCTGGCCGGGCATCGCCCAGGGCTATTTCGCGCCGACCTACCCGCAGATCCGCGACATCTTCTATCCCACGATGGAGGAGGTGGCTGCCGGCATGGGCCTGCGCACGAAGGTGAAGCAGGCCGACCACGAAATGGACGTCTTCGAGGGGCGCAGGTACCGCGGCACCATCATCTGCAGGTCCATGGAGAAGCCGGAGACCATCGTCGGCTTCAAGATCGGCCACGGCCTGGTCGACGAACTCGATGTGATGACCAAGATCAAGGCGCAGACCGCCTGGCGCAAGATCATCGCCCGGATGCGCTACAAGGTGGACGGGCTGCAGAACGGCGTCGACGTCACCACCACGCCGGAGGGGTTCAAGTTCGTCTACGAGCAGTTCGTGAAGGCGCTCCGGGAGAGGCCGCAGCTGGTCGGTACCTACGGCCTGATCCAGGCCAGCACCTACGACAACGAGCTAAACCTCCCCGACGACTACATCCAGTCGCTGTTCGACTCCTACCCGCCGCAGCTGATCGATGCATACCTGCGCGGCAAATTCACGAACCTGACCAGCGGCAGCGTCTACCCGGACTTCGATCGCGCGGCGAACCACAGCGACGCAGTGCTGGCTGAGAACGAGCCGATCCGGGTGGGGATGGACTTCAACGTCCTGAACATGACGGCGTGCATCAACGTGATCCGCGCTGGCGCTCCGCTGACGGTCGACGAGCGCGTCAAGGTGCGCGACACGCCGACGATGGCCCGCATCCTGAAGGAGGAGTTCAAGGACAAGGGGCATCACGTCACGGTTTATCCGGACGCCTCCGGCGGCAACACCAGCACGAAGAACGCAAGCGAGTCGGATCTCTCGATCCTGCGAGCCGCCGGCCTGTCCGTGGACGTGAACCCGTCCAATCCATCCATCAAGGACCGAGTCAACGCCTACAACGCGATGATCCTGAACGCCGCCGGCCAGCGCCGGTGGAAGATCAATACCCACCGCTGCCCGGTGACCACCGAGGCGCTGGAGCAGCAGGTCTGGGGGGCTGACGGCCTTCCGGACAAAAAGAGCGGCCACGACCACCCGAACGACGCCAACGGCTACTTTCTGGTGAAGAAATGGCCGATTGTGAAGAACACCATGCAACGAGTGACCATAGGCGGAGTGTAATGGGCGTTAAGTATCAGCATCCTGACTATGTGGCCATGGCGCCGGCGTGGAAGCGCTGCCGCGATGCAGCCGCTGGCCAGAGCGCGGTGCATGCCGCCGGCGAAGCGTACCTGCCGCGCCTGAAAGACCAGGACAACGCGGCCTATCAGGCCATGGTGAAGCGCACGCCGTTCTTTGGCGCAACCTGGCGCTCCATCGAGGGCATGCTGGGCATGCTGTTCCGGAAGGCGCCGACCATCACCGCGCCCGACGAGGCCAAGGACATGCTGGACGACATCACGCTGTCCGGCACACCGCTGACCATGCTTGCCAAGGGCCTGAGCGAGGAGGCCATCACCGTCGGCCGTGTTGGGCTCTTTGCTGACTATCCAGTGTCTGCGCCGGGCACCACCCTGGCCGACGCCAAGGTGCAGAACCTGCGACCGTCGTTGGCCATGTACTGCGCCGAGTCGATCATCAACTGGCGTTTCGGCAAGATCAATAACGTCCACCAGCTCACCATGGTGGTGCTGGTCGAGCAGCGCCTGGACCAGAAGGACGAATACGAAGACACCACGGTGACGCAATATCGCGTGCTCGACCTGGTAACTATTGCAGGCGGCGCCGCGCAGTACCGCGTGCGTGTATTCGAGATCAGGAAGGACGAGAGCGGGAAGGAGGTCGACGTCCAGATCGGCGGCGACGTCTATCCGACGATGGGCGGCAAGGCACTGACCAGCATCCCGTTCTGGATCATGGGCATTGACGACCTGACGCCCACCTGCGACCTGCCGCCGCTGATGGACCTTGTGGACATGAATTTTGCCCACTACATGGTCAGCGCCGACTACGAGCACGGCTGCCACTTTGCCGGGCTGCCTACCCCGGTGGTCAGCGGCTACACACCACAGAACGGCCCGAATGGCGAGGCGCCCGACAAGCTGTACATCGGCAGCGCGACCGCCTGGGTGTTTCCGCAGCCGGAGGCGAAGGCGACGTACTTGGAGTTCACGGGGCAGGGCCTGCAGGCGCTGGAGAACAACCTCGAACGCAAGGAGCGGCAGCTCGCCATTCTTGGCGCGCGCATGCTGGAGTCGGCGAAAAAGGCCGCCGAAGCGGCCGAAACCGCTGGAATTCACCGCGCCGGCGAGCAATCCGTCCTGGCCAGCACCGCGCAGACCCTGTCCATGGGGATCCAGCGTGCGCTGGTGGTGCTTTTCGAGTGGGCTGGGCTCACCGGCGATGTGGTGTTCGAGCTGAACCGGGACTTCTTCCCCATGCCCATGTCCTCGGACGACCTGCTCGCACTGACCACGGCGCTGCAAAGCGGCGCCATCAGCTTCGAGACCTATTTCGCGCAGCTGCAGGCCGGCGAGGTCATCGCGGCGAGCCGAAACGTCGAGGAGGAGGACGCCGCGCGCAAGAAGGACGTGCCGGCGCCGGCCAAGACACCAGAACCAACCACGTAGCGCCGCCTGGCGGGGCTGCACTCCTTTGTTTCAAGCCCGGCCAGGCCGGGCTTTTTCGTTTCTGCGCGGCGAGGCCGCTTTTTCAACCATCCCAAGGGGATAAACCATGCATTTCTTTTCCGTCAGCAAGCTCCTGAAGAATCTCCTGTTCAACTTCTTCCGCTTCCACGCGGCCGGCGACGGCGGTGGCGGTAGCGGTGGCCTTGAAATCACGCCTGAAATTCAGGCCGTGATCGACGCCGCGGTGGCCGATGCCACATCCGGCCTGAAGACGAAGAATGGCGAGCTTCTGGGCGACCAGAAGAAGCTGAAGGAGGCGCTGAAGCAGTTCGATGGCCTGGACGCAACCAAGATCCGCGAGCTGATGGCGCGCTTCGAGAACGACGAAGAGGCCCAGCTGATCGCTGACGGGAAGATCAATGAAGTAATCGAGCGTCGCACCGAGAAACTGCGCACGGAATCGGATCGCCGCCTCAAGGAAGCTGACGACAAGGTCGCAGCCGCCGAGCAGCGCGCCAGCGCCTTCCAAGGTCGTGTCCTCGACGACACGATCCGCGCAGCCGCTTCCACCGCTGGCCTGCACCCGCACGCCATCGAGGACGCGCTCTTCCGCGGTCGAACGCTGTTCACCCTGGACAAGGATGGCAAGGCCGTCCAGCTGGGGGAAGACGGTCATCCGGTGCTGGGCAAGGACGGTAAGTCCCCGTTTACGCCTGCCGAATGGCTGGACAGCATGAAAGACACCGCACCGCACTGGTTCCCGACCGGGAACAGCGGCGGCGGTGGCGGCGCCGGCGGTAACCACCGCCAGCAAGCCGGCAAGACCATGACCCGAGCCGCATTCGATGCTCTCGACCCCAGCGCCAAGGCCCAGACCGTGCGCGACAAGGTCACGATCACCGACTGAGGCTCGATCCCTCGCACTGCAAGCCGTCCTTCGGGGCGGCTTTTTTTATTGGAAATCACCCACCATGAAAAAGATCTTCCTCTCGCTGGCGGCCCTGGCCGTCGCTGCCATCAGCTGGACCGCCCATGCGGCCAGCGCCCCCCTGGAGGCCGTCGCGCAGGCGGCGCGCGCGGCTCGCTTCAATGTGGAGCTCTACGCGCGCGCCCTCGGCGAGATCGGCCACGCACACCTGGTCAATTACCTGGACAAGACCGGCGCGATGCTGGGTGCCAACACGCTGACCGGCCTGATCCCGACCCTGTACGAGTCGCTGGACATCGTGTCCCGCGAGATGGTGGGGATGATTCCGGCGGTCTCGCGCAACTCAAGCGCGGAGCGCGCGGCGCTGAATGAGCTGATCACCATCCCGATCACTCCGCCGGCCACCCTGGCGGACAACACCCCGGGCGTGACCGCGCCCAACACCGGTGACCAGACGCTGAACAGCATCAGCATGACCATCAGCAAGTCGAAGCACGCGCCGGTGCGCTGGAACGGTGAAGAGCAAAAGGGCATGCTGAACGCGGGTACCTACATGGGCGTTCTGCGCAACCAGTTCACCCAGGCTTTCCGTTCGCTGGCCAACCAGGTCGAGGTTGACCTGTTCACCACCGGCTACCAGAACGCCTCGCGTGCCTACGGCACTCCCGGAACCGCGCCGTTTGGCACGTCGGGTGATCTGTCCGATATCGCCCAGACCCGCAAGATCCTGGACGACAACGGCGCGCCGCAGACCGACCTGCAGCTGGTGCTGGGCAATGCCGGCATCGCAAACCTGCGCGGCAAACAGAGCGTGCTGTTCAAGGTGAACGAGGCGGGCACCGACGAGTTGCTGCGCCAGGGCATCATCGGCCGTCTGGAAGGCCAGGATCTCCACCAGTCGGCGGCTATCGTGCCGGTGGCGAAGGGCACCGGCACCGCGTACACCACCAGCACTGCCGGCTTCGCCGTGGGAACCACCCAGATTCCCCTGATCACCGGCAGCGGCACTATCCTGGCCGGCGACACCGTGCAGTTTGCGGGCGACTCGAACAAGTACGGTGTCGCGACGGGCATCTCGGCGCCGGGCACGATCACCCTGGCCGAGCCGGGTCTGCTGCAGGCCATTCCGGCCGCCGCCACCAACGTGACCGTGGGCAATACCGCGACTCCGAACCTGTCGTTCTCGAAGTCGGCCATCCAGCTGATCACCCGCGCACCGCAGATGCCGATCGGCCCGGACGGCAAGGCAATGGACATGGCCGATGACGTGATCCAGATCACCGATCCGGTGTCGGGCATCGTCTTCGATGTGGCCGTGTATCGCCAGTTCATGCAACTGGTCTACCACGTGCGCCTGGCTTGGGGCTTCCAGGCTATCAAGCGCGCGCACATCGCCGTGATGCAGGGCTGATCCAAGGCCTGCTTCATCAACAACCAGGAAAGGGCGGCTTCGGCCGCCCTTTCTATGCTGGAGACCACCATGAGCCAAGTCGAAACCGTCCGCATCAAGGCGGAGACCTCCGAGGACAATCCCCTCGGCTTCATCATCATCAACAAGAGCGATTTCAAGGACGGCGAGCACGAACTGTTCGTCGAAGACCCCACGGGCGTGACGCTGAAGCCCAACACGGTCGAGCAGATCAAGGCGGCGCTGGCCGAAAAGAACATCGAGATCCCCGCGGGCGTGACGCTGAAGGCCGACCTGCAGGCGCTGCTGGACGCTGCCCCGGCGGCCTAAGCCATGCCGGACATCTCGACAGGGTACTCGCCCGGCCCGGGCGGCTACTACCGTTTGTCGGACCGTTCCGGGCCATACACCATCGATGCAGCGGGCAATGCCACGCTGATGACTTCAACGGGGCAGAACCCGCTGCCGGCTGGAACGAGCCGGAGCGGATCCATCGCCGCCGGCGGCACCGCGCAGACGCTGGCCGCCGCGAACGCGGCGCGCCTGAGCCTGAAGGGGCAAAACATCAGCTCGGCCGATCTCTGGATCAATGAGATCGGGGCCAATGCGGCACCGGACACCGCCGGCTCCTACCGCGTGGCCGCCGGGGCGACGTTCAGCATCAGCACGAACCGCGCCATCAGCATTTACGGCGCGACCACTGGACAGGCTTTCTCGGCAACGGAGACCTGATGGACATCAACGAAGCCCCGTTTGGCCTGATCCTGCCCGGCCAGGTGAATATTGCCGGTCTGCCCAGCGCGGCGTTGTACCCGCGCAAATACATGTGGGTGACCGACCTTTTCGGCGGCCCGGGCGACTACGTGATCAGCGACGGCACGAACTGGAAGCCGGTACGACCGCTGGCAGTGCAGTCGCCTGTGGCGGCCGATATGACTATTTCAGCACTGGTGAACGCGCCTACGCAGATCGTCACCGGCACCATCGGGACGGCGGTAACGCGCACGGTGTCTTTGGGCACTGCGAACGCCTACCCGGGTGCCAAGTTCAGGGTGGTGCGCCAGGCAACAGGGCTCGGCTCGCTGATCGCCGGCCTGGTTGGCATCTCCATCAACGGCTGGGCAGATTTCGAATACAACGGCAGCGCCTGGATTCAAACCGGCAGCGGGGGCCTGCTGTAACAAAGGAAAGACCATGGCGCTGACAGAAGCCCAACTGACCGACACGCGCCGCTTCATGGGCTATCAGCTCGCCGGCACCTCGATGCCCATCACCGACGACAACGACATCGTCTACGGCCAGTTCGGGATGGTGATCATGTCGCTGCACAAGCGCCTGACAACCCTGACGCCCAGCGAGGAGACCGTCCTGACGGACAAGTTTCTGACGCGCCTCAACGAGCTCGAAGACGACACCTTCGCCACACGCGAGAACCTGGACACGGACCAGGCCGCCGTCTGGAAGCACAACAGCCTGGAAATCGCTGACCGCTTCGCGCTGTACAAGCGCGTGCGGCTTGAGCTGTGCCGCTTCATCGGCTTTGCGGCCGGCCCTGGCTTGTGCGGCGGTGGTCCGGTCGTCTCGCTGGTGCGCGCATGAGCGACGCCTCCAACCACCGGGAGGCCTTTCACCTGCTCTGTCACGAGAAGATCGGCGGCGGCATGAGCAGGGAGGTCTATTCCAGCAAGATCTTGCCCGACTGCGTGATCAAGATCGAGGACGGCGCAGGCCAGTTCCAGAACATCGTCGAGTGGGAAACCTGGCGCCGGGTCATGGATACGCCGTTCTCGCGCTGGTTCGCGGCTTGTCGCTGGATCAGCCCGAACGGCCAGATCCTGATCATGGAACGCACCGCGCGCCCCAGTCCTGCCGATTTTCCGGAAAAGATGCCGGTGTTTTTGTGCGACTTCAAGCGCGATAACTTCGGCCTGTCGACGCTGATCGACCAAGCTACCGGCAAGCCGTCGCACACCTTCGTGTGCCACGACTACGGCACCAACATGCTCTTCGAGCGCGGCATGACCAAGCGCATGCAGACGGTCGAATGGTGGGATCCATGAACGCTGAGAAGCTCCAAGACAAGATTTATGCCGGCTATGGCAAGGCAGCGCTGCGCCTGGGAATGGACAACGTCCAGTTTCGCCCGGCCGGCGCCGGCAACCCGCTGGCCACCGCCGGCGTGACGCTGAAGGCCAGCTTCAACGCCGAGGACATGAAGTATGGAAAGGCCAACAAGTACGGCAATGCCGTCTGGTGGGGCCTCTTCGACGCTCGCCTGACGCAGGCCGGCGACTACCTGGTCGGCCCGCAAGGCACGTTCTTCATCGCCAGCCAGCAGCTGCACCTGCCCATCCAGTGCGTGCAGTGCAATCGCCGGATCGCGCTGTCGCGCGCGGCGACGCAGAGCGGAGTAGGGGCCGTCGGCTACGGCGGCCCGTGCGGTACCGCCGGTGACCAGGTTGTCGTCGGTGAACCCGGCGGCAGCATCGCAGACACCGGCTGGCCGGCCTCGATCCTGCTGTTCGGCCAGCGCGAGCGGTCGGCAACCGGGCTGCCGGGCAGCGTGCAGCAGATCGGCTGGCGCATCCTGCTGCCGGCCTCGGTGCCGCCCGGGGTGGTGATCAACGCCGGCGACATCATCACCGACGACCTCGGCCGGCGTTATGCCTGCCAGGGCGCGGAGCTCACCGACATGGGCTGGCGCATCACATCCACGGAGTTGCACGCATGAAAAACATTCGAATCATCAGCGACGGTACGGCATGCGGAACCCAGGTCCTTGATGCTGACGGCACGAAGATCGAGGCACCGATCAAACGCATCGAGTGGTGCATCGACGCTACCGGCAGGATCGGCGAGGCGAAGATCACGTTTGCACACCCGATCGTGGAGCTGCAAGGCGAGATCAAAGATGGCTGACCTTTCCGACGTCAGCAACATGCTGGTGGCCCAGATCGCGGCCTATCTCTACCCGAGCGGCACCAGCAACCCGGTGTCGCCGGTGGTCGGCTTCCCGGTCAAGGTGTATGCCGGCTGGCCGCAGCCGGAGAGCCTCGCGCAGGACTTGGGCGCGGGGATGGGGCACATCAGCGTCTATCCCAGCGGCACCGAGAAGGTGCTCACGGTGACGCTGCGGGATTGGCAAGTGCTGAGCCTGCCGGATCCGACCATCGAGGCCGAGGTGACCGGCCAGACGGTGACGCTCTCGGGCGTGCCGGGCGCGGGCCAGAACGTTGCCATCCTGGCCGACGGCAAGCCGTACATCGTGGCCGCGCAGGAGGGCAACACGCTGGCCGGCCTGGCCACCGCGCTGGCGACTCTGATCAGCGTCGATCAGCCGGCGACCGCCGCCGGCGCCGTCGTCACGGTGCCCGGCGCACATGAGCTGGTGGCGCGGGTCGGCGTGAGCGGCACGATGATCCGCGAGCTGCGGCGCCAGCAGAAGGTTTTCCAGATCACGGCCTGGGCGAGCTGCCACGATGAGCGCGACAAGCTCGGCGCGGCCATCGACCAGGCGATCGAGCCGCTGCTGCGCGCCATGCTGGCCGACGGCTCCCTGGCCATCTTCCACTACCGGAAGAGCCTGCAGGACGACAGCATGCAGAAGCAGCGCATCTATCGCCGCGACGTGTTCTACGCGATCGACTACTCGACCACGCAGACCACCGGCGGCACCAGCGTCATCGCTCCGCAGGCCTTCGTGGTCGGCGGTGTCGATGTGGACACCACTCCCTGAGGAACACCATGAAATTGATCACCACCCAGCCCTTCGGCGACTACCCGATTGGCGCGCAGATCACCGACCCGGCCGCGATCACCAAGATCCTGGCCGGCGAACAGGTCGCCTTCGTCGTGAAGGTGCCGGACGATCCTGCACCCGTCGACGCCGGCGACGGCGGCAAGACCAAGTAATTCTTTCCAGCAATCACCGTAAGGCCGCCTCGTGCGGCCTTTTTCTTTTTCGGAGGCTTCCATGCCGGTTTCCCAAGCGGGCGCGATCAACACCACGGCGCTGATCGTCCCGGACGTCTATGTCCAGATCCTGCCGCCGCAGAACACCCTGATCAACGGCCTGCCCACCAATATCCTGGGCATCGTCGGCACCGCTCAATGGGGGCCGGTGAACGCGCCCACCACCATCGGGGACATGAAAGGCTATGCCCTGCAGTTCGGCGCCATCATGCCGCGCAAGTACGATATGGGCACGCAGGTGGCCGTCGCGGCGCTGCAGGGCGCCAACAACTTCCGCTGCGTGCGTGTGACCGATGGCACCGACCTGGCCGCCACGATCGCGCTCGGCACCTCGCCGACCAACATCACCTTCACCTCCAAGTACACCGGCACGCTGGGCAACACCACCCAGGTGACGCTGTCGCCTGGCTCGGCTGCCAACTCCTGGCGCGCCGTGGTCTCGATGCCCAACCGCGTGCCCGAGACCTTCGACAACATCACCGGAACCGGCGCCGCGCTGTGGGCGAACATCGCCGCCGCGATCAATGCCGGCCAGTCGGGCCTGCGCGGGCCCTCGCAGTTGATCGTGGCCACGGCTGGCACCGGCACCACGGCGCCCACCGCCGGCACGAGCTCGCTGGCAGGCGGTACCGATGGCGCGACCACAATCACCAGCAGCGTGCTGCTGGGCGTGGACACCATCCCGCGTAAGGGCATGTACGCGCTGCGCAGCACCTACACCAGCGTGGCGCTGCTGGCGGACTGTGACGACTCGACCAGCTGGACCACCCAGGTGGCCTTCGGCCTCGACGAGGGCATCTACATGGTGCTCGTCGGCCCCTCTGGCGATGGCATTGCGAATGCCGCGACCGTCAAGGCATCGGCAGGTATCGACAGCTACGCCGTCAAGCCGCTGTTCGGTGACTGGATTTACTGGCAGGACACCGCCAACAACCAGCTGCGTCTGATTTCGCCGCAGGGCTTCTCGGCTGGTCGCCTGGCTAACTTGTCGCCGGAGCAATCCAGTTTGAACAAGCCGATGTACGGCATCGTGGCGACCCAGAAGAGTATGCAGAACCTGCAATACAGCAGCGCTGAATTGCAGCAACTGGCGCAGGCTGGCATCGACGTGATCACTAATCCGATCCCGGCAGGCGCCTCTTTCGGTGCGCGGATCGGCCACAACGCCAGCAGTAATCCGGTCATCAACGGCGACAACTACACCCGGATGACGAACTACCTGGCCTTCACCTTGAACAGCGCGATGGGCATGTTCATCGGTAAGTTGCAATCGGTTAAGAAGGATGACCCGCTGCGGCGCCAAGCCGGCTCCACGATCAGCAAGTTCCTGCAGAGCATGGTCGATCAGGGGATGCTGGACGAGTTTTCCGTCCAGTGCGATGACAAGAACAATCCGCCAGACCGCATCGCGCTCGGCTACATGCAAGCGGACGTGAAGGCGCGCTACCTCGGCGTGGTGGAGAAGTTGATCGTCAATCTGGAAGGCGGCCAGTCGGTAACCGTCACCCGCGTAAGCACCACGCCCGCCTGATCGGCGCGCCAACCCTGAGAACCCCGCCCCGGCGGGGTTTTTCTTTTCCCCCTGGAGAAAACCATGCCGTTGAACGGTTTCAGCGTCGGGCGCGACGTATCGCTCGATATCGTGTCGGCCACCGGTCCGCTGACCTTTGGCCTGATCACCAAATTTACGTCCAAGCAGGACATCACCGACAAGAAGATCAAGGGCCTGGACGGCATCACCCGTCACGTCCGCTTCCCGGATGGCTGGTCCGGCACCTTCGACATCGAACGCCAGAACAGCACTCTCGACGACTATTTCGCGCAGCTGGAGGCCGACTACTACGACGGTCTCAACGAGCAGAGCTGCACGATGACCGAGACCATTGCGGAGCCGGATGGCTCGATCAGCCAGTATCGCTACCTGGGCGTGCTGCTCAAGTTCGACGATGCCGGCGACAAGGCTGGCGATAACACCATTTCCCAGAAGCTCTCGTTCGTGGCCGCGCGCCGCATCAAGGTGGCCTGATGGCAAAAATTTCCAACGTCAAGACCGCGGCGCCCGGCGCCGAAGCCCCGGCGAAAGCAGCATCAGCACCGACTTCGCGCCCGGAAAACTCGGTGGTGGATGCCCTCGGCCGCGTGCTGGTGATCGAAGAGCCGGACATCGTTGCGGAAAGCCGCATCATCCGAGCGCTGGGCGACGCCGCGCAGAACGCCTCCTACTTGACCGCCTATGTGATGCCGGCGGTGATGGTGAGCTCGATCGATGGCGAGCCTTGCGCTCAGCCGAAAACAGCGCTGGAGATTGAGGGCGCGATCAAGCGGGTGGGGCGCCACGGCATCACCGCCGTGCTGCAATACCTGAATGAGCAGGTCGAGGCCGAGGCCGCGAAGGAAGACGTAAAAAACTCGTCCGGAACCCCGTCTTCCGAGGCCGCTGCTGGCTGATGAAGAACGGGGTTCCGTTCCACGTTGCGCTTGGAATATTGGAGCGCGACATGCCAGGCTTCCGCCTGGATAAGGTGGAAATGGCCGCCATGCAGATCATCTTCCAGGAGCTGGAAGGCGGCACGCGCTTCAATTTCGACAGGGAAGAGTTCGAGGAGATCAAGCGGCCATGAAGGAATTCGACAGCTTCGGCAAGATGGCCACCCACCTCCTGACCTTGCAGGCCGGCATGGCTCTGTCGCTGCACAAGGGGCTGGATGAAGTGGTCACGGCCATCCAGAAGACCGCCAAGGAAGAAGTCGGGCACTACCAGGGCGCGGTGGGGCCGTTCCCGGCGTGGGCGCCGCTGGCCGCCTCGACGCAGGCTGATCGCGTGCGCAGGGGCTTCACGGCAGACGACCCGGGCCTGCGTCGCGGCGACATGCGCGATTCCATCAAGAAGGAGGTGGCGCTGCTGGAGGGCGTCGTTGGTTCGGATGACCAGAACCTGGTCTATTTCGAGATCGGCACCGACAAGCAGCCGCCGCGCCCTGTGCTGGGCCCGGCCGTCGAGCACAACCACGAGAAGATCGTCAAGGTGCTGGGCGCGGCAGCGGTACGGGGAATCTTAGGAGGAGGCGCGATCCCGGCGCATCTGGAATATGACCACGACGTCTAGTCGCCCAGCATGCCGCTGATGAAGGCCTTGAGCAGATAAATGCCGAGCAGCGCGGCTGCGCTGCAGATCAACAAGGTGGCAACGCCGACGCAGATGAGTGCCGCCCGGGTATACCAGGGCATCGATTCCACGAAGCGGAAAGGCAGCGCCAGGCGGCCGCGCTCGTCGCTGGCGCGCACGTCGGGGTATTGGATAAAGGAAACCCGATCAGCCAGGAATTCCTGGGCGCGGTAGCGCAACGACATTCGACGGGCCATAGCTTTCCTCTGATGCAATATTTTCGAAGGATTTCCAGTGTTTGAAGCCTACAAGATCGGTGTCAAGATCTCGATCATCAACGCCGCCAGCTTCGGTCTGGCCGCGCTGTCGAAGGACTTCCTCCGCACCGAGGCCGATGCTGCCAAGCTGGAAAAACGGCTCCAGTCTATCAAAAAGATGGCGCTGGCCGGCAGCCTGATCGCCGGCGTGGGCACTTTGGGCTTGTCGCTGTTCAAGGCCCCTCTGGAAGCAGCTCGCCAGTACGAGCTGGCTTTCACGAAATTCAAGACCATGAACCTGGGCGACCAGGTGAATCGGCAGGCCGACCAGTTCGCGCGCAGCGCCAACGTGATGGGCGTTTCGGCCAAAGAGCTGATGAACACCCTGAGCGAGTCGGTGGGCCTCTTCGGTGACTTCGATATCGCCAAGCGGCTGGCCCCGCACATTGCGGCCTTGAACAAGGCCAACAGCGCCATTTTCGGCGGCAAGATCGACCACATCGACGAGGGCGCGACACGCTCCCTCATGAAGTTCATCGACCGCCGCGGCGGTACGCACGACGAGGCCAGCTTCCTGCGCAACCTCGACCTGGCCCAGCGCCTGGTCACCGGCTCGGGCGGCTTCGTGAAGTTCCGGGATCTAGACCAGTTCTCGCAGCAAGGCGGCACAGCCTTCCGGGGCCTGTCCGATCAGGGCGTGCTGAACATGGCATTGCTGCTGCAGGAGCAGGGCGGCGCGCGCGCGGGTACCGCGATGATGTCGATGTACCAGAACCTGATCGCAGGCCGCACCACCAAGACGGCCATGTCCGAGATCGCCGAGCTGGGCCTGGGCACGATTGTGCAGCAGAACATCGGCACCACCGGCGGAAAGCCGCAGACGCGCAACCGGCTGCAGCTGAATGAGGCTTTCGCAACCATGCTGCAGGCCGACCCGGCCAGCGCCCTGCGCCAGTTTGTGATTCCGGCGATCCAGAACAAGCACGGAAAGGACGTCGACAACAACACCATCATCAAGGTGGTCAACGACCTGCTGTCGAACCGGACGGCTTCCGGGCAGGCCTCGATCATGACCACCCAGGTGGTGCAGTTGCTGCGGGACGCCAACTTGGCCAAGAACGCCATGGGTGCGCAACAGACCATCGACCAGTTCAAGAAGGATCCCAACTCGCGGGTGGCGGACTACCTCGCCAAGACGCAAAACCTCATGGTGGAGCTGGGCCTGGTGGTGCTGCCGGGCGTGAACAAGGCGCTAGAGACCCTGATTCCGATGTTGCGCGCGGCGGCCGACTGGATCCGCGAGAACCAGACTAAGGCAAAGCTGCTGATCGGCGGGTTCATCGCCTTATCCGCCGCCATGGCCATCGGTGGAACGATCATGGTAGCCGTCGCCGGGCTGAATGCTTTGCGGCTTGCAATCAGTGCAATCGGAACAGCGGCTGGCGGCGGCGCAGCTGGAGGCGCAGGCGGCGCTGCCGCAGCTCTTGGCATGGCCGGGCGCGCGCGCGCCGGCGCGATATCTGGCCTCAAGCTGGGCGGCATCGTCGCTCTCGCCGACGGTGCGCTGGGCGCCTATCAGATCGCCAGCAACGACCAGCTCACCGCGCAGCAGAAGGCCCGCGGCTACGGCGGCGTCGCCGGCGGCGCGCTTGGTGGCATGGGCGGCGCAGCGCTTGGCGGCGCGATCGGGGCACTCTTCGGCGGTGTCGGGGCGATTCCCGGCGCCGTCATCGGCGGCATGCTGGGCAACTGGCTGGGCGGCAAGGCCGGCGAGGGCGCCGTCGGCCTGTTCCAGAAAGACCTGAGCGGCGGCGGTACGCAACGCCCCATTCAGGTAGAGACCAAGATCAACCTCGATGGCCGTCAATTGGCCAGCGTGGTTTCGCAGTACCAGGCGAAGGAAATGGCCCGCCCCACCAGCGGCGCCTCTTTCGATTTCAACCGCCAGCTGCCGCAGCCGGGCATGAACTACACGAAATAAGCAGCACCGCGCCATCAGCGGCCGCCTTCGGGCGGCCGTTTTCTTTTCGGAACAGAAAATGACTCCTGACACCATCGTCCAGCTCGGGGACTTCGAGTTTTTCCGGTATGAGGTGCCGGAGAAGATTCCATTCGGGGGCGAGCAGCGCCTGGTGATCCACAAGATGGTGGGCGGCAAGCGCGAGGTGCAGGCGCTGGGCGCTGATCCCGCGCCCATCAGCTGGAGCGGCCTGTTCTTCGGCGAAACCGCGCTCGATCGCGCGCGCTACGTCAACACCCTGAAGGACACCGGCCAGGAGGTCATTCTCCTGTGGTCGGAATTCTTCTATCGGGTGGTGATCAAGGAATTCCGGGCCGACTATGAGCGCTTCTACCAGATCCCCTACCAGATCACGGTGGAGGTGGTGGAAGACCTGTCCACGCCGGTCACCGAGATCGCTGCGGCGAACGTCGACGACATGATCAACGAGGACGCCATCAACATGAGCGGCATGTGCGATGAAATCGGCGACAGCGAGCTCTCCGAGCTGATGGATGGACTGAACAGCGCCATCGCGGCGGTCTCCGACCTCGCCAAGGCAGCCCAGAGCACGATCAATTCTGTGCTCAAGCCGCTCAACGCAGTGCGCGCGCGCGTGACCCTCCTGATGGCCTCCGTCAACAACACCGTGCGCAACGTCACGACGCTGGGCGGCATCTTGCCGAACAACCCGATCGCGGCGAATGCGGCGCGCATCTTGGGCCAGGTCAACGCGGCCACCAGACTGCCGATACTCCAGCAGCTGGACGTGGTGTCCGGCCGCATGGGCAAGAACCTGGGCACGATCAACTCGGGCACGAAGTCGATCACCATGGCCGGCGGCAACCTCTACCGGGTAGCCGCCAACGAGTACAACGACGCCATGGGCTGGACGAATATCGCCGGCGCCAACGGGATGGTGGATCCGGTGGTGGCCGACGTGCAGACGGTGGTGATCCCGCCGTACAACCAGAACACCGGTGGGGTGATGAATGCGTAGTTTGAACGTGCTGCCCGTCGTCCCGGGGGCGTCGCGCCCGCGCGGCGCCGTGCGGCTGAACGATACCCTCATCGAGGGCTGGCTGAGCTGGGAGGCGGAGAACAATACTTTCTACGCCGCCGACACCTTCCGCATTACCTTCCTGGCCAATCGGTTGCCGCCGGCGCGCGGCGCTGACTGGTTCTCGCAGCAGAAGACGGCTTTCGTGGAGATCTTCGGCGGATTTCCCGCTGATCCCGCGAATTTTGGCTGCTCCGATCTCGACAGTGTGCTCTACGGCAGGGTCGACAACATCGACTACGACATAGTGACCGGCCGCATCGAGTTGATCGGCCGCGACCTGACATCGGAATTCATCGACGCCAAGACGACGGAGAAGTGGCCCAACAAGACCGCCTCCGAGATCGCCACCGACCTAGCGGTGCGGCATGGCCTGACGCCCAAGGTGACTAAGACCACCGAAAAGGTGGGCAAGTATTACGAGATCGACCACGTCAACTTGACCGATCAGCGCAGCGAGTGGGATCTCCTGACCTATCTGGCGCATCTGGAAGAATTTTCCGTCTACGTCAGCGGCAAGACGCTGTATTTCGGGCCGAAGCCGGACGTCAATTCCGTCCCCTACGTGATCCAGTGGATCCCACCGACGGACACCAGCGGTTCGCCGGAGGCCAACATCATCTCCCTGCAGTTCTCGCGCGGGCTCACGGTATCGCGCGGCATCCAGGTGGTCGTGCGGTCGTGGAACTCCAAGCAGAAGAAGGGTTTCACGGTTTCCTATCCGAACAAGGGGAAGGGCACCCAGGCCGGCCAGGCCAAGCCCTTCGGCGATGCCCAGATCTACAGCTACACCATCCCGGGCCTGACTCAAGAACAGGCGCTCCAGCGCGCGCAGTCGCTCTATGCGGAGCTGGTGGCGCACGAAATGAAGATGACAGCGACCATGCCGGCCGACAACGTGCTGAAGGTGACCAACATGGTGCAGATGGTGGGCACGGCGACCGCCTGGGACCAGACCTATTTCCCGGACAGCGTGGTGCGCCGCATGTCGTTCGATGAGGGCTATGTGATGCACGTGAACGCCAAAAACCACGCTCCGGACTCGGTGGTGACGCTATGAGCATGGGAGACCTGAAGAACGCCATTCTCGGCCAAGCGCAACTGGCAAACGGCACGCGCGCCGCGACCAGGATGGGAACGGTCAGCAGCTACAACCCGGCCGACTACACCGTCAAGGTGAAGCTGCAGCCCGATGACACGGAGACCGGATGGTTGCCGCTGGCCGCGCTGGGCGTGGGGCAGGGCTGGGGCATGATTTTCGCGCCCGGCATCGGCGACCAGATCGAGGTGCAGTTCCAGGAAGGCGACGCCGAGACGCCCATCGCCTGCGGCCGTTTCTTCAACGACGTTGACCGGCCGATGTCGGTGCCGTCCGGCGAATTCTGGCTCGTGCACAAGTCAGGCGGCTTCATCAAGACCACCAACGACGGAAAGGCAAGCATCAACGGCCAGGCGGAGGTCGACGTCACGGCGCCGACCATCATGATCCAGGCCACCGGCAACGTGAACGTGATGGCCGGTGGCCAGGCCAACGTGACGGCGCCGGTGATCAACTTGGGCGCCGCCGGCGCTGCGCTGCTGAACATCCTGAATTCCGCCTTCGCCACGCTGTTCAACAGCCATACCCACAAGAGCAACGGCACCGCCGTGCAGACCGACCCGCCACTGCAGCAGGCGGGCGCGGCGCACATGACCAGCACTGTAAAGGCCTCCTGATGCCCGATCTCTACCACTACTGGGGCGGCGACCTCGATGTCTCCGCCTCGGGCGACCTGCTGCCCGTCGACGGCACGGTGCTGGGCCAGCAGCGCGTCCTGCGGCGCCTCCTGACCAATCCGGCGGTGCAGGGCCTGAACGGCGCGCCGAACGACCCTGGCGACTATCTGTTCCACCTGACCTATGGCGCCGGCCTGCCGCGCCAGGTTGGCCGGCTGGTGGACGTTGCCAAGGTGCGCGCGCTGATCCGGGGCCAGATCCTGATGGAGGCGGCCGTGGCGCGCTCCCCGGCGCCGGAGATTGATGTGGCGCCCATCTCGGGCGGTATGAGCGTGTCGATTCGTTACAACGACTCGCAGACCAAGAAACCAGTTTTTCTTAGCTTCGACGTGAACCAATGAGCATTTCCAGCAAAGATTTCGTCACCCTGGTCCAGGAACAGGTCGCCGCGGTGCAAGGCAAGGCGTCGGCGTTGGTCGACCTCACGATTGGCTCGCTGCTGCGCGCCGTTCTGGAGGCTACGGCCGGCGTGGCGCTGTGGCTGCAAGGCCTGATCCTGACGCTGCTGGTGACCACCCGGGCGGCAACGGCCAGCGGCACCGACCTCGACACCTGGATGGCCGACTACGGCGTGGTGCGCCTGCCCGCAGTGGCCGCCAGCGGCTCGGTGACCTTCTCGCGCTTCACCGCCAGCGGCGCCGCGCTGGTGCCGGTAGGGGCGCTGGTCCAGACCGGTGACGGCAGCCAGCAGTTCACCGTGCAGCTGGATACCTCCAATCCGGCCTACAGCGCCGCGCAGGGCGGCTATGTGCTGGCCAACGGGGTTGCTTCGATCAGCCTGACCGTGGCCGCGGTGGTGGCAGGGAGTGCCGGCAACGTCACGGCCGGCTCGATCAACACCATCGCGCAGGCTATTCCCGGCATCGACACAGTGACCAACGGCGCCGCGCTGACCACTGGCCAAGACGCTGAAAGCGATGAGGCCCTACGTGCGCGCTTCATCCAGTACATCAACAGCTTGTCCAAGGCCACTAAGGCGGCTGTGCTGTACGCGGTCTTGTCGCTGCAGCAGAACGTCAGTGCCGTCATCGTGGAAAACCTGACCTATGCGGGCAACCTGACCCAAAACGGCTACTTCTACGCGGTGGTCGACGACGGCACCGGCAATCCGAGCAGCACATTCCTGGCCAGCGCGGCCAACGCGATCGAGGCGGCGAGGCCGCTCTCGGTTACCTACGGCGTGTTCGGCCCTTCCGCGGTGACCGCCAACGTGGTCATGGCCATCACCACCGCGGCAGGCTATATCCACGCCGATGTGGTCGCCCAGGTGACGGCGGCGCTGCAGAACTACATCAACACGCTGGGCCTGGGCAATTCGCTGAGCTACACGAAGCTGGCGAACGTCGCCTATGCGGCCTCGGCCGGCGTGACCAACGTCAGCGGCGTGCTGCTCAACGGCGCGACCACCGACTTGGCCATCTCGGCGAAGCAAACGGCGAAGGCCGGAACCATCACGGTGACCTAATGACAGGCGATCAAGACGATGTTTTCAAGCGCCTTAAGGCGCTGCTGCCGCCCTGGTTCGGCGACACCACACCGATCCTCGATGCGGTTCTGTATGGCGTCGCCTATGCGCTCAGCTTCGCCTATTCGCTGTGGGCCTACGCCAAGCTTCAGACCCGGATCCTGTGGGCCACCGACGGATGGCTAGACATGATCGCCGCCGACTTCTTCGGCACCGCGCTGCAGCGCAAGCTGGGGCAGAGCGACGCCTCTTTCCGCAACCGGATCATCATCAACATGTTCCGTGGGCGCGGTACGCGGCCAGCGATGGTGCGCGTGCTTGAGGACATCACCGGGCGCACGCCCGTGATCTTCGAGCCGAACCGTCCGCTGGATACCGGCGCCCTGAACTCCCCCCAGTCGGGCGGGTACTGCGGCGTGGCCAGGATGGGATCGATGGCCGTGCCCTACACGGCCATGATCACGGCGTATCGGCCGCAGGCAACCGGCGTCGCCGCCGGCGGGGCATTCTGCTCTGCGCCGAAAGTATCCGCGCTGAACACGCCGCTGGCCACGTCCTATACAGCGTCGCTGAGCATGGTCAACCAGTCCGCCACCGACGAGGACATCTACGCCGCGGTCGAGGCGGTCAAGCCAGTCGGCACCGTGATGTGGGTCAGCATCCAGTAGACCCCTCAGATTTTATGAACGACAAGCCGCCTCCGGGCGGCTTTTTTTATTCCGGAGAGCAAATGCGCCGCGTCATTACCCAGATCGGACAATCGATTTACGAATGGCTGTTCACCCGCCAGGCCCAAGACAACATGGTCGCCCTGGGCAAGCTGACTGCCGCCGTCATCGGCACCAGCACCACCGTGAGCGGCATGGCGGTGACGCCTACCTCTCCAGCGTCGATGCAGGTCAACGTCGCGCCTGGCGAGATCTACGCGCTGGCGGCCTTGGAGAGCACGGTCTACGGCACCCTCCCTGTGGACACCACGCACCAGATCGTGAAGCAGGGCATCCAGCTGGATACGACGCAGCTGACGTGCGCGGCGCCGCCCACCGCCGGCCAATCTATCAACTACCTGGTGCAAGCCTCCTTCGCCGAGCAGGACATCAGCGTTGACCCGACGACTGGCAGCACGCCGGTGGTGCTGCAGTTCTACAACTCGAGCAACCCGTCCCAGCCCTGGAGCGGCCCCAACAACTCCGGACAGACGAGCAACACCTTCCGGCAGGGATCCGTGGCGCTCAACGCCAAGCCGGGTATCGCCGCCGCCACCGGCAGCCAGGTGACCCCGGCGCCGGATGCGGGCTTTGTCGGCCTGTATGTCGTGACCGTGGCGAACGGCCAGACCACCATTGTCTCCGGCAACATCAGCGCCTATCCCGGTGCGCCGATCCTCTCTGAGACATTGCAGCAAAAAATCAGCAAGGCCACGGCCGACACCCTGTACAACAACTTGCAGGCCAGCTCGGTGAACATCATCACCGCGTCCGGCACCCTAGCGGCATCAATTGGTGGGGGCTCGGTGATTCTGAATGCTGCCGGCGCCACCACCCAGACGCTGCCGGCGGCGTCGGCCGTAGCAGCTGGGCGCCGCATCGAGTTCATGAACATCAACGCCGGCACCGGAACGGTATCGCGGGCCGGCAGCGACACGATCACCACCGGTTCTTCATCGGTCACGAGCTTGGCCTTGGGGGCCGGGGACACCCTGACGCTGGAGAGCAACGGCACGAACGGCTGGTATGCGGTGGGGGGGACGGCGCAGCTCAGCGCCTCAACGGTGTTTGGGGGATCCATTTCCGCAAACGGATGGAAGAGGCTGCCCGGCGGCCTGATTCTTCAATGGGGCGTCGGGAATTTCAACAATGGCGGTTTCGTCAACAGCTTTCCTATCACCTTCCCGAACAACGTGTTCGCCATGAGCACGGGTTCCAACTCGGGAAATCCGCCTACCACACTTGGCGTAAGCCCCACTAACAACGGCTTTACTGGATTTACAGGATCTGCTGCTAGCAGCCACTACTTCATGGCCATCGGAAACTGACATGGACTATTTCTATTCTGCTACCACCAGCGGCTTCTACTGCGAAGCTATCAACGGCACCGACATCCCGGCAGACGCCAAGGCGATCACCGAGGAGCGGTACAACGAGGTCATGGCCGGCCAGGCGACCGGGAAGCGGATCGTGGCTGATGCCGACGGCATGCCGGTGCTGGCCGACCAGCTGCCCCCGACCAGCGAACAGCTGGCGGCGCAGGCCCTGCTGCAGCGTGCAACGCTGCTCGCGGCGGCCGCTAACGCGATCGCCCCGCTGCAGGACGCCGTGGACCTGGAGATCGCGACCGATGCCGAGAAGGCGGAGCTGACTGCATGGAAGCAATATCGCGTGGCCCTGAGCCGTATCGGTCAACAGGCCACTTATCCCATGGACATTGATTGGCCAGAGGCGCCGAAAGGTTGATAGCCTATGAAGATCGTCAGATACCTCGCCAACGGGGTCGAAGCTCCGGCTCCGATGGCAGCCAATGGGGCGGCGCTTTCTTCGACCAGCGCGCTCATGCGGGCCGGCAGCTATGTTTTTGGGGGCGTTTCCTATGACTGCTCGCAACAGGGGCTTTATCGATTCATAGATCTGGACACCGGCATCTCCATCAACAAGCTTTCATGGGACAGCCCGAATTTCGACTACTACTCGTTCATAAGCGGCATGTGCCACAACCACCTGCATGGCTCGGAAGATGAACAGATGTTGTCGACCCGTGATGGGGACTGGGACTATCAGGTCATCAGCAATAGGGGCATCAACGGCAAGTGGCGGAACCGGTGTGGCGTCATCGCCAGTCTCGCGGCCTGGTACATCGGAATTTTTGGGAAGACCGCACGAGCGGTCAATGTCGTCACGAATGGAGCGCAGAACGGTTTCGATGATGGCCACTTTGTTCTGGAAACGCTTCATGGAAGTGCCTGGCGCATGTGGGACATGACGAATGCATGTTACTTCGTCGATGCAGCAGGAGCTCATATGTCGGCCGCGGCGCTCATTGCACAGATCGCGAACGGAGGAGCCTTCCCCCAAAAGATTTCCCTTGATGGCGATCTGGAGCCCAAGTTCGACAGTCATTCCCGAGCCGGCAACATCGACATGAGTTGTTACGTTCGCTACCTGCCATCTGGTGGGGAAAGCTGGTACCGGAGAATTTTCCAGCGAGTTGTATAAATCACCATAGCATCGAGGCCCCATTGAGGGCCTTTTCTTTTTGGGGGCTCAATGCCGGAACCAACATCAAGCGCCATGGCGGGGGCCAGCGCTTTCGCCGTCGGCACCATCACGATCACCGGCTCGTTCCTTGGCCTGCAGTATGACCTGCTGCTGGTCGGCCTGGCCGGCGGACTGGTCGCGCTGTCGTTCATGCGTCAGGTGTCGCCGGGCCGCATGCTGGTCTCGATCTTCACGAGCGCCATCGTCGGCGGATACGGCGGCCCGGTGCTGGCCGCCGCGGCACCGGAGTATTTGGCCTGGGCGGCGAAGATCCCGGACCAGATCCGATGGTTCAGCGCCTTCGCCTGCGGCATCGGCGCGCAGACCATCGTGCCGCTGGCGCTGGAGCAGCTGCGCACGCGCTTCGGAGGGGGGAAACCAGGACAGGAGACCGCCCCATGATCGCCCACATCATCGCCATCCTCGACTACGTCGAGGCCAACCCGCTGCTGGTCATCAACCTGCTGGCGAGCGTGCTGCTGCTGGCGCACTGCCTTTTCCGAATCAACAAGATGGACCGGAGCAGCAACCACGCCGTGCGGGTGTTCTACATCCTGCTGGGCGTGGGCGCCGCCGGCGTTCTGCTGGGGCCGCTCTATGCCTACACGCGGCCCCAGCCGGCCGAAGTCATTTCCAACATCGGCGCCGCTGGCCTGCTCTGGGGCGGCTGGTTCTACCGCAACCGGCGCGCCAGCGACGTGAAGGAGCGCACACCATGACGCTGACCCTCCAGCAGTTGAAGACCATCATGCCCGCCGCCGCGCGGGCATCGTTGTTTCTGGATCCGCTGAATGCCGCAATGGCGGAATTCGGCATCGACACGCGCCTGCGCGTCGCCGCCTTCTTGGCGCAGGTCGGCCACGAATCCGGGCAGTTCCAGTTCATGGAGGAGCTGGCCAGCGGCGCCGCCTACGACGGGCGCGTCGACCTGGGCAACACCAACCCGGAGGCCGTGCGCATCGCGGCCGCGCACGGTAGCACGCCAGGCAAGTTCTGGAAGGGCCACGGCCCGATCCAGATTACCGGCTACAACAACCACCTGGCCGCCATGCTGGCGCTACACGTGGACTGCGTGGAGCAGCCGCGCTTGCTGTGCGAACCCGTCAACGGTTGCCGTGCCGCCGGTTGGTTCTGGGAGACCCATGGTTTGGCCAAGTGGGCCGATGCCGGCGACATTGATGGCGTGAGCGACGTGGTCAACCGCGGCAAGAAGACGGTGGCCATCGGCGACGCCAACGGCTTCACCGACCGCAAGGCCATCTACGACCGCGCGCTCAAGGTGCTGCCATGACCTGGGCGGCGATCAAGGGGCTGCTGGGCATCGTCCCATCCTGGTGTTACTGGATCCTGCTGCTGGCGGCGCTGTGCCTGGGCTGCGAGCTGCATGGCGCCGGCCGGATCCAGAAGAAGTGGGATCTGCAGGTGCAGCAGCAGAAGGACGCCAACGATGCCGCGATCCAGCTGCGGCGCGAACAGAACAGGGCCATCGGCGCCGAGCAGGCGCTGGTCTCGGCCAACATCCAGAAAGGACATGATGATGAAATGGCACAAGTGCGCGCTGATTTGCGCAAGCCTAAGCGGTTGCGCCTCGGCCCCCAATGGTGCGGCGCCGGTGCTGCCGGAGCCGCCCAAGCCAGTGGCGCCGCCGGCAGCGATGCAGCCGGTGCCGGCGGCCGGGTACTTTCTCCAGAGTTGGACGCAGCTGTTAAATCGTTGATCAACCAGGCCGAGGACGCTGCGGGCACCGCGCGCGCCGCGCAGGCGTTCATCCGCCAGAATGGCATGGCGCCGCCCTGACTATCCCCCGAACTTCACCGTGATTGGTGGGGTTCGGGGGCTTTTTTATTTTTTGAGGGAATTTTTGTAGGCCTCGGCTGCGAGATGGACAAACAGCCGGTCATTCGTCTGATAATCCTTCCAGCGAGTTGCTGTGTCGCTGAAAAATGGATTTTTTGAGATCGCGGCGGCGGCGTCAAACATCGCGATAATGCAGGCCAGATAGTCGCCGTTGATGAAATCGCCTTGATTCACTTGGTCATAGGTTAGCCAGTAACCGGTATCGTATTTGTTGATGCTCGGCGGCACCGATGCAAGCCCGCGTTCAACGATCGACTTTGCCTGCTGGTCACCGGTCACGCGATAGTAATCCCATGCTCCAAACAGCGACAGCATGTGCCCGTTGAGGACGTGACTCGGCGTGCGAATGTTGGGATATTCCTCCAGCCAGAGATTTCCGTGGTCTATGGATAAAACCCCGCCTTCCTCCAATGGAACCGTCAGCCAGCGATATGCAGAGGTTGCCGCATCCATGTAGCGCTGGTCACGGGTCTCCTGGTAGACGCGCAGGAAGAGAGAAGTGGCCACGCTCTGGGTGAGGGCAGAAATCCATGGCGCCTTCAAGTCGCGTGAGGGGATTTCCTTCGTCCACTCGAATTTTCCGTCTTTCTGTTCCTTGAGGACGTGGTCAGCAATGGCTAGCAGGGTGGCTTTATGGCCCGGGTCGGACGTCACCAAATAAGCATTCCACGCCGACAATCCGCAATAAATCTGCGTGGTCGGGGCCATCGTGGAAAGCTCTGCACATTGCGGCGGTATCATGTGGTCGCTCTTTTCCCGCTGCCCCGATCCACGGACGTAATAATTTCCAAGCTTGGGCCCTGTCACATCGACGGTTTCGGCAATGTAGCCTTTATCCTCGCCAGGATGAGCGAATTGCTTGCGGTAGTTTTTAAACCAGCGATCCCCTCCAGCCCTGACAATAAATGCCTCCGATTTGCTCCGACCGCCCCACCAGGAAGTTGTATTGGTGACCTTCGCAATTTCTTTCAACGTCGAGGCCGGTACCGATAACTGAGTAGATGGTTCCTGGCAGCCAGCTACAAGCCCAATGGAAAGCAGAAGTGTCACAAGGATTATTTTTTTCATGTTTGCCAACTTTTACATTTTCCCCATTATTTTAGCCGAGGCGTTCAGATTGGCATTTGGCAACTAGCCTTTGAGCAGATGGAAAGGCTGGAATATACTGGCTAGCCATACAGTGGTTTTCCAGTCATGAAACTGCCGCCCGACTATCCGAAGGACCTGCATCCGCTGCCCGTTGAGGAGCTGGCGGAGCTGTACAAGCGGGCGCCTTCGCCGGAAATGCGGGCCGCGCTGTGGGAAATTCGGCGGCTGCACCATTTTATTGCACAGCGGTACCGGGACATAAAGCAGATCGAATACCTGTACTTTCAGTCCAATCCGACCGGCTTGAGCGATTTCAAGAAACCATACCGGGAGCAGCGGGAGCTGCAGGAGAAGAAGCCGCCAAAGCCGCCGGAGGAAACGCCGGCCGAGAGGCGCCAGTGGAAAACGGTCGAGGTGGAGACGCCATTCGGGATAGGGCGCCGCCTGGTGAAGCCCAAGGAAAAGAGGCGACCATGAGCCCTGGCGGCCTGTCCGCGCTGTCTAATATAGAAGACGATAGGCGCGCAGGATGTGCCTTACCGACCCTCTGCTTGCGCACTGTATATTAGACAGAATAGTGATGAAGTCCCGATTTAAGCCAGTTTGCGGCGAATTCAGACCTGCATGGGGTGCAAGGGGTCGAGTGTTCGAATCACTCCGTCCCGACCAGAAAATCGAAGGGTTACAAGCAAATTTGCTTGTAACCCTTTTCTGTTTTGCGCGGCCGAATCCTGCTGCCTTATCGCGATGCGAATGCCATCATTCGCAGGCGCGGCGTTACATAAACACACAATTTCACGTCCCCAGTCCGGCGGCCCGGCGCGTTACCTGATCACCACGGCATACAACGTGGATGCCGGAGCAATCCGGCCCAGCCCATCGCCAAACAAGATCAGGAGCATCGCATGAAATCCCTTTTATTGATCCCCGTCATCGCCGGGACACTTGCCTTGAGCGGCTGCATCGTGCAGCCGGTACAGCCGGTTCATCCGGCTTACGTCGCGCCGCCGGGAGTGGTCTACGTTGCCCCGACCTATGTGTCGCCCGGTCCCGGCTACGTCTGGGCCTATCATGAACATTACGGCTGGGGCTGGCGCCACCCACAGTACGGCTGGCATCGCGGCTGGCGTTGAGCGCGCATCTGTTCCAGAAAAAGCGGCCCGAAGGCCGCTTTTTCTTTGGCAGGGAGAGCCGCATCGCGCCTGGGATCGCCAGCGTGAAATGCTTGAGCCCGGCGATGCCGGCGGACTGCTCGCGATGTCATCGCGACAATCCGGATGGCGCCGCCTGCGCCTTCCTGCGGCGAATCTTGGTATTCGAACAAGCGTGCGTTTTTAAGCTATGCGTAAGCTAAGTCATCTACATTGCGGACAATGCGGCTCATTACGCACGCCGCGATGCCTGTCACGAAGCAGGCGCATACAAGCGGGATACCCGCAAGGAGACAAGCGATGGCAGAGTTGAAGGCAGGGGCGTCCGCCGCCGGTGCGCGGACTTGGAGCATCAGGTTGTTGCCGTGGCTGGCGGGGGCGGCGCTGGGCTGCGGCGCGGCGTTCGCGCTGGAGGCTGCCGGCGTCGGCAAGGCCGTGGGCGTCCCGCTGCAATCCTCGGCGGCCGCGCTGCTGGCGCTGCTCGGCTTCGCCCTGACGCAGCGGCGCGGCAACGCGGGCGACGCGCAACTGGTGGACAAGGTCGGCAACGAGATCGACCACATCATGATCGGCGCGGCAGAGACCTCTTTCTTCGTCGACTCCATCAAGAACAAGATCAGCAAGGACGTCGACTCCGCTAACAATATCGCCGCCAGCGCCGAGCAGAATGCCGCGACCACCGAGCAGATCGCCGCCAACGCCGAGCGCGCTTCGGCGATCGCCGCCGAGGTGCGTTCGGAGAGCGTGAGCGGGCGCGCCGAAGTCGATCGCGGCTTGCAGCAAATCGGGCAGGCGCGCACCGACGCGCAATCGGCCTCGGGCATGATGGCGCAGTTGCAGGAAAAATCGCGCCGCATCCACGGCATCACCGAGGTCATCAGCGAGATCGCCGCGCGCACCAATCTGCTGGCGCTGAACGCGGCCATCGAGGCGGCGCGCGCCGGCGAGCAGGGGCGCGGCTTCGCGGTGGTGGCGGGCGAGGTGCGTCAGCTGGCCCAGCGCACCAAGGAGGCCACCGACGACATCGGCGTGATGGTGCGCGGGATCAGCGAAGAGGCCGAACGCGCAGCTGCCGGCATGAATGCGCTGAGCGGACGCGTGCTGGAGGCCGCGCAGAACGTGGAGAAGGTGCACGTGCTGTTGAACAGCATCGAGCGCTCCGCCGGGCAGTCGCAGGAGCAGATCGAAGAGATCGCGCTGGCGTCGCGCGAACATGTCCAGACCACGCAGAACATCGCCGAGTCGATCACCGCCATTCGCAACGGCATGCTGCAGACCGATGAGGAATTGCCGCGCGTGGCGGCGTCGGCGATGACGCTCTCGGAGCGCGCCGAGACCGTGTTCGAGGCCATTGCCGAGAGCGGCGCGCGCAGCGCCCATGACGCGATCCGCATTGCCGCCGCCGAGGGCGCGCGCGAAGTGGGGCGGCTGTTCGAGGAGTCGATCAAGGCCGGCCGCATTGCCGAGTCGGCGCTGTTCGACCGCACCTACAAGCCCATCCCCAATACCTCCCCGCAAAAGCATTCGACCCAGTTCGACGCCTTTACCGACCGTGTGCTGCCGGCCATCCAGGAGGCCATCCTGGAGCGCATGCCGCAGTTGGCCTACGCCGGCGCGGTGGACAACAACGGCTACTTCCCGACCCACAACAAGAAGTTCTCCCAGCCGCTGACCGGCAACTACGACGTCGACCTGGTCAACAACCGCACCAAGCGCATCTTCACCGACCGCACCGGCAGGCGCTGCGGTTCCAACACCAAGCCTTTCCTGCTGCAGACCTACAAGCGCGACACCGGCGAAGTGATGCATGACCTGTCTGTTCCGGTGTACGTCAACGGCAAGCATTGGGGCGGTTTCCGCGTCGGCTATCGCTCCAGCCACGCGCCTGCCGCCGCACCGGTGGCGACGCCGGCGCCGGCCAAGCCTCTGCCCGCAGCGCTCAGGAATTCTGCCGGATTGCCCGCGGCGGCATCTCGCGCGCCTGAGCGAGGCACGGCAAGGGCCAGTTGACTTGGCGCAATAGCGGGGTAAAAGCGTTTCATTTCCAAGGCTCGATCGCTTGACCCCGTCCGGCGGCTGATAGATTATTCGACAAAGGGGGGACCGCCTGCAGCAGCCGGCGGCAGACACTATGCAGCGCGCCGGTTGGCGCGCTGCGCGATTGAAGGAAACACAGTGAAGCCTACGGTGCCAAGCAAGGGCGAATCATCCGGCAAGGAGTTCGATTTCACCGGCCGTGATTTCGAACGAGTCCGTGGACTTATCTACCAACGTGCCGGCATCGCGCTGGCCGACAGCAAGCAGGAGATGGTGTACAGCCGCCTGGCGCGGCGGCTGCGCGCCACCGGGATCCAATCCTTCAACCAGTACCTCGACATGCTCGAGCGCACCCAGGATTCGGAGGAGTGGGAGGCTTTCACCAACGCGCTGACCACCAACCTGACGTCGTTCTTCCGCGAGGCGCACCATTTTCCCATCCTGGGCGACTTCCTCAAGACGCTGAAGGAGCCGGCCACCATCTGGTGCTCGGCCGCGTCCACCGGGGAAGAGCCCTACACCATCGCGATGACCGCCTGCGAGGCTTACGGAACGTTGACGCCGCCGGTGCAGATCGTCGCCACCGACATCGACACCAACGTGCTGGCCACCGGGGCCAATGGCGTCTATCCCATGGAGCGCATCGAGAAGATGTCGCCCGAACGGGTGAAGAAATTCTTCCTGCGCGGCAAAGGCAGCCATGAGGGCTATGTGCGCATCCGCCCCGAGCTGCGCAAGCTGATCACCTTCAAGCAGCTGAACCTGCTGGCCGACGGCTGGCCGATCAGCGGCCAGTTCGACGTGATCTTCTGCCGCAACGTGATGATCTATTTCGACAAGCCGACCCAGAGCAAGATCCTGTCGCGCTTCGTGCCGCTGATGAAGCCCCATGCCCTGCTGTTCGCCGGCCATTCGGAGAACTTCCTCTACGTGTCGGATTCGCTCAAGCTCAAGGGCAAGACGGTCTATGAGCTCAATGCGGCCCAGCGCGGCGCGAGGAGCAAGGCATGAGCCAGGCGCCGGACCAGTTCGCGTCCAACCTCTACTACGACCGCACGTTCGACTGCGATGCCGCCAAGATCCTGCCGGGAGAATATTTTTTTACCCACAAGGACATGATGATCGTGACCGTGCTGGGCTCCTGCGTGTCGGCCTGTATCCGCGATCGCGTGTCAGGCATCGGCGGCATGAATCACTTCATGCTTCCCGATGGCGGCGGCGATGAGGGCAGCCCGGTGTCGGCGTCGGCGCGCTATGGCAACTACGCCATGGAAATCCTCATCAACGACGTGCTCAAGGCGGGTGCCCGGCGCGACAACCTGGAGGCCAAGGTGTTCGGCGGCGGCAACGTGCTGCGCGGTTTTTCAGCGATCAACGTAGGCGAGCGCAACGCCGAGTTCGTGCGCCGCTACCTGAAGGACGAGCACATCCGCGTCGTGGCCGAGGATCTCAATGACGTGTGGCCGCGCAAGGTCTATTTTTTTCCACGGACTGGCAAGGTGCTGGTCAAAAAACTCAAACAGCTGCACAACAACACACTGGCGGATCGGGAAAAAGCCTACGCAAGCAAACTGGTTACCAAACCGGTGGGCGGCGAGGTCGACCTGTTCTGAACGACGGCATCTTCTTGTCGGTGTGCGCAGGACGCCACGACACGCAAGTGTGGCAGGCAATACGAAAGCATGACTATGAAAATAAAAGTTCTCATCGTTGACGACTCCGCGCTGATTCGCAGCGTGATGCGCGAAATCATCGGCAGCCAACCCGACATGGAAGTGGTAGGCGTGGCGCCGGATCCGATCATCGCCCGCGAGATGATCAAACAGACCAATCCCGACGTGTTGACCCTGGACGTCGAAATGCCGCGCATGGACGGCCTGGATTTCCTCGAAAAACTGATGCGCCTGCGGCCCATGCCGGTGGTGATGGTGTCCTCGCTGACCGAACGCGGTTCGGAAATCACCCTGCGCGCGCTGGAGCTGGGCGCCATCGACTTCGTCACCAAGCCCAAGATCTCGATCCAGAGCGGCATGCAGGAGTATGCCGACATGATCGCCGACAAGATCCGCGCCGCCTCCAAGGCGCGTGTGCGCGCACGCGCGCCGCGTCCGGGCGAGCAGGGCGCTACGCCCGGCGAGGCGCTGCCGCAGATCCGCAATCCGCTGACCAGTAGCGAAAAGCTGATCATCATCGGCGCCTCCACCGGCGGCACCGAAGCCATCAAGGAATTCCTGATCCGCATGCCTTCCGATTGTCCGGGCATCCTGATCACCCAGCACATGCCGGAGGGCTTCACCCGTTCCTTCGCCCAGCGCCTGAACAACCTGTGCAAGATCTCGGTGATCGAGGCCGCCGGCAACGAGCGCGTGTTGCCGGGGCATGCCTACATCGCTCCCGGCCACTCGCACCTGAAGCTGGTGCGCAGCGGCGCCAACTACATGACCCAGCTCGACCAGGGGCCGCCGGTGAACCGTCACCGTCCCTCGGTGGACGTGCTGTTCCAGTCGGCCGCGGCCTGCGCCGGCAAGAACGCGGTCGGCGTGATCCTGACCGGCATGGGCAAGGACGGCGCCCAGGGCATGCTGGAAATGAAGAATGCGGGCGCCTACAACTTTGCCCAGGATGAGGCCTCCTGCGTCGTGTTCGGCATGCCGCGCGAGGCCATCGCGATTGGCGCCGCCCATGAAGTGCTGTCGCTGCAGGCCATGCCGGGCCGGGTTCTGGCGTGGCTGGCGGAACACGGAAGCCGCGCCTTGCGGGTGTGAAATACCTGGCGGCGCCGATTCCGCTGCCATTTTCACGGTCGCTGCACTACAATGCCGTGGCGCAGGAGAGGGGCGTGCGGGCGCGGTGCGCACGTACGCGAGAAGACGGTGGACGGTTCAAGTTTGCATGTGCGCTTGCCGTTAACCAAGATCAATTGAATAGATGGAGTCTTAGCATGGCGGGTCCCAATACCAAGTTCTTAGTCGTCGATGACTTTTCGACTATGCGCCGCATCGTGCGCAACCTGCTCAAGGAATTGGGCTATACCAACGTGGATGAGGCTGAAGACGGCGTGCAGGCGCTGCAAAAGCTGCGCAGCGACCAGTTCGATTTCGTCGTCTCCGACTGGAACATGCCCAACATGGACGGCCTGACCATGCTGCAGGAAATCCGCAAGGATCCGGCCCTCTCCAAGCTGCCGGTGCTGATGGTGACCGCCGAGGCCAAGAAGGAAAACATCGTGGCGGCGGCCCAGGCCGGCGCCAACGGCTATGTTGTCAAGCCGTTCACTGCCGCGACGCTGGACGAGAAACTGGGCAAGATCTTCGAAAAGATGGCCGCAGGTGGCTGATATGGACGCCAGCGTGAAGCCTGTCCAGGCTGATGAAGGCGGCGCCATGAGCGACGTGGTGCTGGCCCGCATCGGCCACATGACGCGCAACCTGCACGACAGCCTGCGCGGCCTGGGGTTCGACCGCTTGCTGGAGCGGGCCGCGAGCGACATGCCGGACGCGCGCGATCGCCTGGAGTACGTGGCGCGCATGACCGAACAGGCGGCCCAACGTGTGTTGACCGCCACCGAGCTGGCCAGCCCGTTGCAGGAACGCATCGGCGACGGCGCGGCCGAGCTCAAGGCGCAATGGGATGCGGCCGGCGCCGGCAGCTTCTCGGAAGCCGATTACCGCGCCCTGGGCGCCAGGACGTCGGCTTTCCTGGCGCAGGTCGGGCAAGACAGCAGCGTGACCAAGCAGCAATTGCTCGACATCATGATGGCGCAGGACTTCCAGGATCTGACCGGCCAGGTGATCAAGCGCGTCACCCAGCTGGCGCATGAGCTGGAGTCGCAACTGGTGCAACTGCTGGTGGATTACTCGCCGGGCGACCTCAAGCGCGAAGACACCGGCCTGCTGAACGGTCCCCAGATCGATCCGGCCGGCAAGGACGTGATCGCCAACCAGGGGCAGGTCGACGACCTGCTGGAAAGCCTGGGCTTCTGACGGGGCGCCGTCCGCAAGGGCGGCCCCATGTTGTTGTGTTGAATGCATCAAGGACGGCGCCGGGGTGATTTCCTTGGGGAAATTGCCGCTGGTGCGGCCGCCGCCCGTTTTTCTGCCAAACGATCTTGCCATTTCGATACGCGTCGTTCTGCCACAGGCAGAGCATTGCGTTTTTGCCTAGTCCGAAATGGGGGACGTTTGTCCTCCTATTCCCCTGATGATTCCGCAGCCCGCTCGCCAATAATCCTGCCTATTGTTCTCGAAATCCGTCTATCAACCGGGAACGATGATTTTGCAGGGGGATTCGGCAGATGGCCGACGACAGCGACATGGAGCGGACAGAACCCGCCACGAGTAAACGCCTTGAGCGTGCTCGTGAGCAGGGTGATGTACCTCGTTCGCGCGAAATGGCGACCTGCGTGCTGCTGCTGGTGGGCGGCAGCTGCGTCTGGATGTTCAGCGGTCCCCTGGTGACCAGCCTGAACCGCCTGATGGTCGCCACCATGAGCTTCGAGCGCGCGGCCGCTTTCGATCCTGTCGTGCTGTTCAACATGTTCAGCGCGCATTTCATGGAAATTGTCGTGGCGACAATTCCTCTCGCATTCCTGATGACTTTGGCTGCAATAGCGTCTCCGCTGATGCTGGGAGGTTGGTTGTTCAACGTCGAGTCGCTGGCGCCGAAGTTCAGCAAGCTCAATCCGATCAGCGGCATCACCAACATGTTTTCCCTGAATTCGCTGGCGGAGCTGGTCAAGGCGGTACTCAAGACGCTGCTGGTGGGCACCGTCGCCTGGATAGTGATCCGCGGCCAGATCGATGCCGTCATGGGCCTGGGCGTGGAGTCGCTCAAGACCGCCAGCAGCCATTCGGCCCATCTGATGTGGATCAGCTTCATCACCATGGTGTCGGCGCTGATTCTGATTGCCATCCTGGACGTGCCTTACCAGATCTGGAATTACGGCAAGAAGCTGCGCATGACGCGTGAAGAGGTCAAGCAGGAGCACAAGGAGTCCGAAGGCGACCCGCACATCAAGGGCAAGATCCGCGCGATGCAGCGCGCCATGGCGCGCCGCCGGATGATGTCGGAGGTGCCGACGGCCGACGTGGTGGTCACCAACCCGACCCACTATGCCGTCGCGCTGAAGTACACGGAAGGCAAGATGGGCGCGCCCAAGGTGGTGGCCAAGGGCTTCGACGATGTCGCCGCCAAGATCCGCGAGGTGGCGCGCGAGAACAAGGTGCCGCTGCTGGAAGCGCCGCCGCTGGCGCGTGCGCTGCATACCCATACCGAAATCGGCGACGAGATTCCGGAGGCGCTCTACACCGCCGTGGCCGAAGTGCTGGCGTACATCTTCCAGCTTCGCACCTACGGCCAGTTTGGCGGCAACAGGCCGGTCGAGCCGACCGACCTGAACGTGCCCAAGGAAATGGACCCGGTCACCGCGACCAAGAAGCCGCGCGGACCACAAAGTAGAACACTGCAGTAACTATGGCAAAACTGAACACCTTGAAACTGCCGGCCTGGGTGCCGCTGAAAAACGGCAAGGCGCTGGCTGCGCCGATCCTGATCGTCATGATGCTGGCGATGATGGTGCTGCCGCTGCCGGCTTTCATGCTGGATCTGCTGTTCAGCTTCAACATTTCGCTCTCGGTCATCGTCCTGATGACCGCCCTCTATACCGTCAAGCCGCTCGACTTCATCGCCTTCCCGGCGGTGCTGCTGGTGTCCACCATGCTGCGCCTGTCGCTCAACGTGGCCTCCACCCGCGTCGTGCTGACCGAAGGCCATACCGGCCCGGACGCCGCGGGTAAAGTGATCGAGGCCTTCGGCCACTTCCTGATCGGCGGCAATTACACCGTCGGTATCGTGGTGTTCGTCATCCTGACCATCATCAACTTCATGGTGGTCACCAAGGGCGCCGGCCGTATTGCCGAAGTGGGCGCGCGCTTTACCCTGGACGCGATGCCCGGCAAGCAAATGGCGATCGACGCCGACCTCAACGCCGGCCTCATCGGCGAACCCGAAGCCCGCGCCCGCCGCAAGGAAGTGGCGCAGGAGTCGGAGTTCTACGGCGCCATGGACGGCGCCTCGAAATACGTGCGCGGCGACGCCATCGCCGGCATCATCGTGACGGTGGTCAACATCGTCGGCGGCCTGATCGTGGGGATGGTCCAGCACGACATGGCCTTCGATGCCGCGATCAAGAACTACACGCTGCTGGCCATCGGTGACGGCCTGGTCGCGCAGATTCCCTCGCTGATCATTTCCACCGCGGCCGGTGTGGTGGTCTCGCGCGTGGCCAACGACCAGGACGTCGGCGGGCAGCTGATCAACCAGCTGTTCGCCAAGCCGGAAGTGCTCTACATCACGGCGGTCATCATCGGCGGCATGGGCCTGATTCCGGGGATGCCGCATTTCGCCTTCATCCTGCTGGCCGCCGCCATGGCCGGCGGCGCCTACGCCGTCAGCAAGCGCGCGCAGGAAGCCAAGGACGACAAGGCGCAATCGGAGTCGGGCGCTGCCGCCTCTGCTGCGGCGCCTGCGCAGGAAATGGAAGAGGCCACCTGGAGCGACGTCATGCCGGTCGATACGCTCGGCCTGGAAGTGGGATATCGTCTGATTCCGCTGGTGGACAAGTCGCAGGGCGGCGAGCTGCTCAAGCGGATCAAGGGCATTCGCAAGAAGTTCGCCCAGGAAGTGGGCTTCCTGTCGCCGCCCATCCATATCCGCGACAACCTGGAATTGAAGCCGTCGGCCTACCGCATCACCCTCAAGGGCGTGGACGTGGGCAAGGGCGAGGCGCATGCCGGCCAGTTCCTGGCGATCAATCCCGGCATGGTCACCGGTCCGCTGCCGGGCATGATGACCACCGATCCGGCCTTCGGGCTGCCTGCGGTCTGGATCGACAACAGCCTGCGCGAGCAAGCATCCACCATGGGCTACACGGTGGTCGATGCCGGCACCGTGGTGGCGACCCACCTGAACCACCTGATCACGACCCATGCCGCCGAATTGCTGGGCCGGCAGGAAGTGCAGAGCTTGCTGGATCACCTGGCCAAGGACGCGCCCAAGCTGGTCGAAGACCTGGTGCCGAAGATGTTGCCGCTGGGTACGTTGCAGAAAGTGTTGCAGAACCTCCTCATCGAGGGCGTGCATATTCGCGATATGCGCACTATTATCGAAACCTTGGCCGAACATGTGGCGCGCAGCCAGGAGCCCAGCGAGCTGACGGCAATCGTGCGTATCGCCCTGGGTCGCGCCATCGTGCAGCAGATCTTCCCGGGCGAGAGCGAGTTGCCTGTCATGGCGCTGGACGCCAAGCTCGAGCGCCTGCTGATGCAGGCGCTGCAGGCCAGCGGCGACAGCGGCGGCATCGAGCCCGGCCTGGCCGATTCGCTGGTGATGCAGGCCGAGCAGGCCGCGCAGCGCCAGGAGCAGATGGGGTTGCCGGCCGTATTGCTGGTATCCGGGCCGTTGCGTACATTGATGGCGCGTTTCCTGCGTCGCGCTCTGCCTAATTTGCGCGTGCTGTCGCACGCTGAAGTTCCTGAATCGAAAACGATTAAAGTTACCAGCCTAGTTGGAGGGCAAGCATGAACGTCAAGAAATTTATCGCCAATTCGTCTCGCGAGGCGTGGCGCCAGGTTCGCGAAGCGTTGGGTCCGGACGCGGTCATCCTCTCCAACCGCAATATTCCCGATGGCGTGGAAATCCTCGCCATGGCCAACGAGGACATGACCACCCTGGTCGGTCCCAACGGTACGCGACAGGTGCCCGGTGCCGCGCAGGCCGCCTCGCTGCAGCAGCAGTCCGGCCTGCCCCCGGCGCAGCAGCCCAAGCGGCCGGCCTTGCTTTCTTCCCCGATTGCCCAGCAGCCGGCTCGCGCCAAGCGTCCCGAAGATGCGCCGCTGCTCAATCAGCAGGCGCTGGGCCGCATCCCGGCACGCGACGCGGAGCAGGTTCCGGCCGCCGATGCGCGCGTGTGGCGCAGCCGCGGCAGCGACAGCGACGGCAATCGCCGGCGTGAGGCGGCCGACGCGCAGGAGCAAGACCAGGACCAGGATCAGCGCCCGCGTTCGGCCCTGCCTGAGTTCGACGGCAAGGACTACGATGAGATCCTGTCCGAAGTGATGACCGAAATCCGCTCCATGCGCGGCGTGCTGGAAACCCAGCTGGCGGAGATCTCCTGGGGCGGCGCGCAGAAGCGCGAACCGCTCAAGGGCCAGGTCATGAAGGAAATGCTGGCGGCCGGCTTCTCGGCCAGCCTGTCGCGCCTGATCACCGAGAACCTGCCGACCAACTCGAAGTCGCAAGACATCATGTTCTGGGTCAAGTCGGTGCTGGCGCGCAACCTGAGCACGCTGGGCAACGAAAACGAACTGCTGGAAAACGGCGGCGTGTTCGCGCTGGTCGGCCCGACCGGCGTGGGCAAGACTACCACCACGGCCAAGCTGGCGGCGCGCTGCGTGATGCGTCACGGCTCCGGCAAGCTGGCGCTGATCACCACCGACGGCTACCGTATCGGCGGCTACGAGCAACTGCGCATCTA
This sequence comes from Herbaspirillum sp. WKF16, assembly GCF_028993615.1. Lineage (NCBI taxonomy): Bacteria > Pseudomonadati > Pseudomonadota > Betaproteobacteria > Burkholderiales > Oxalobacteraceae > Herbaspirillum > Herbaspirillum sp. WKF16. The sequence continues at coordinate 2,092,899 of NZ_CP118632.1, forward strand.
CGGCAAGATCCTGGGTGTGATGGTGCACTCGGTCAAGGATGAAACCGACCTGCGCATCGCGCTGGAAGAGCTGAAGGGCAAGCACACCGTGCTGATCGATACCGCAGGCGTCGGCCAGCGCGACCAGATGGTGGCCGAGCAGGATGCCATGCTGGCCGGCGCCGGCGTGGACATCAAGCGCCTGCTGTGCCTGAACTCCACGGCCACCGGCGGCACCCTCAACGAAGTGATCCACGCCTACTCGAAGTCGGGCCTGGCCGGCTGCATCATCACCAAGCTGGATGAAGCGGCCACCATCGGCAACGTGCTCGACGTGGTGATCCGCCACAAGCTCAACCTGCACTATGTGGCCAACGGACAGCGCGTGCCGGAAGACCTGCACGTGGCCAACAAGCTCTACCTTGCCGATCGCGCCTTCAAGCAAAAGCGCGAGACCGCGCCGTTCGAATTCCAGGAGGGCGAGTTACCGGGCGTAGTCGGCCCGACGGCCCTGTCCATGAATGACAAAGGCCTGCGCGAGGTGAGCTTTGGCTAGTTACGACTTTGACCAGGCGGCAGGCCTGCGCCGGATGCTGGAGCGTCCGGTGCCGCGCCTGTTCACCTTCTTTTCCGTTCTCGGCGAGGAAGACAAGAGCGCCACGCTGATCAACCTGGCGGCGTCGATCTCGCAGTCGGGTCACAACGTGCTGGTGGTCGATGGCGGAGTCGCCTCGTCCGGCCTGCTCACTCGCATCGGGCTGCGCCACGATGTCGCCACCCTGCAGGAAGTTGCGCAAAAAGAACGCTCCATGCACGAGGCCATGCGGCTGTTGCCTGAAGGCTTCTCGATGGCGCGCATCGCCCGCCGCACCGTACCTTCGGCCGCCAATCCCCAGGCCGGCCGGTTGGCCGAGATCTTTGACGCCCTGATTGAACAAGCTGAAATTACGCTGGTCAACGGAGTATTGGCGGACGACCAGTCGCTGCCGGTGTCGACCATGGAAATGGGCGAAATCATCATCCAGGTCTCGACGACAGCCTCATCCATCAAGGCGGCCTACGTGCTGCTGAAGAGCTTGAGCGACCGGCTCGGTCGTCGTCCCTTCAGCCTCATCGTCAACGACGCCACCGAGGCGGAGGCGCAAACGGTGTATGCGAACATGGCGCAGGCTGCCAGCCGTTATCTGGCGGCGCAATTGAATTTCCTCGGATCGATTCCTGCCGATGAGCATATTCGGCGGGCTTGCGGCCAAGGCAGGGCGGTGATGGACGTGTTCCCGTTCGCGGGCGCTACCATTGCCTTCCACCGCCTGGCCAAACGTTTTGTAGCGCCGGAAGCGGCGCGCAGCACTTACGGCATGGCAACCGATGGTGCGAGTCTCGGAGTGTGACGTGCATGTATAACGTCAAGGGAAAAACAGGCAAGAATGATTTGTTGCAGCTGCATGCGCCGCTGGTCAAGAAGCTGGCGCATCAGCTGAAGGCAAAATTGCCCCCTAGCGTCGAGGTGGATGACCTGATTCAGGCTGGCATGATGGGCTTGCTGGATGCCGTCAATCGTTACGAGGAAACCCACGGCGCCCAGTTTGAAACCTACGCCGTGCAGCGCATCCGCGGCGCCATGCTGGATGAGCTGCGCAGCAGCGACTGGCTGCCGCGCAGCATCCGCCAGAATGCGCGCAAGGTGGAAGAGGCCTTGCAATCGCTGCTGCAGCAGCTGGGGCGCCCGCCCCAGGAAAACGAAGTGGCCCAGCACATGAAGATGAGCCTGGTCGAGTACCAGGCCCTGCTCACCGAGTGCGGCGGCCACCAGCTGATCTATTACGAGGACTTCCACGACGACGATGGCGGACACGAGCATTTTCTCGATCGCTATCAGTCCAGCGCCGGCTCGGATGATCCGCTGCAGAACCTGATCAATGGCGGTTTTCGCGAGGCGGTGGTGGAGTCCATCCGCGCCTTGCCGGAGCGCGAGCAGATCCTGATGGGTTTGTACTATGAGCAGGAGATGAACCTGAAGGAAATCGGCGCCGTGATGGGGGTGTCGGAGTCGCGCGTGTGCCAGCTGCACAGCCAGGCGATTTCGCGCATGCGCTCCTATCTGCGCGAGCACTCCTGGACGGGGGTGGCGTGAAGCCGGCGCATTGAGCGGATGCTCCGCTTGTCCAAGCAAAAAGCCCGGCATTGCCGGGCTTTCTTGTTTGCGGTCCAGTGTTTGCCGGTCAGACTACGCCGAGCCGTCGGCCGCTGGACTTGATGCTGTTCTGGCCGTCGGGGCCGTAGAAGTTGCCGGTGCCGGTCTTGCCTTGCAGGATGGTCAGGGCGCCCTGGTTGACCGACAGCTTCTTGCCGATCAGGATGCCGTTGACGCGATTGACTTCCTTGGCGTCCTGGGCCAGTTCGAACAGGTCGGCCCAGATATCCTTGTCGGCATCCGAACCTTGCTCATTCATCCAGCGTTGCATGCCGGCTTCGTCCTCGGTATAGCCGATGCTGGCCAGGAGCTGGTGGCGATTGCCGGCCAGTGTGGTCATTTCGGCAACCAGCGAGGCTTTTTCGGAGATGATGTCGGTTACGCCTTCGGCCGAGGTTTCCGCCAACAAGGCCTGCTCCTGGCGGAGCTTTTCGACCAGGCGAACCAATGCCGCCTTTTCCTGGGGGAGACTGCTTGCGGGATTGCTCATGCCGATTCCGTGTAAAGCGTCTGGGACGAGGTCAGGCCTTGCGCGCGCTGATCAGCGTCTTGACGGTATCGAGCAGGCCGGTCGCGACTTTCTCGGGATCAACCTGGAAGGTGCCGTTGGCGATGGCGGCCTTGATCTCGGCAACTTTCTTCGCGTCGAAGCTGCCGTTGCTGCCGCTGGCCTTGGTTTCGAGCGTCTGGTAAGTCGACGAGAGGCGCACGCTGTCCGATGCGGCTGCCGTTGCGGCCGCGGAGTTGCCGGCCGTTGCACCGGCTTGGGCGCCATTGCGCGGCTGTGCCGGGGTCTGCTCGGTAGTGCGTCCGGCGGCGGATTTCAGGGCGTCATTAACGTTCACGGCAGTATTCCTTGTAGGGTGGGGGCGCAATGCACCCGCCTGTCGCTCTGATTATCGGCCATTTCTTCGCAAACTTTAATACCGGAGGCCCTAAATTTAGGCCTTGGACGCATTTTTCTTTACAAGCCCGGCGCAGAGAATTCCCATCGGAATCATTTCCGTATATCAATAGTTGATTTCCAGGATTCCGCCGGCCTTCGCGATGCCGCTGACGACTTGTCCTGCCGCCGTGCGGGCTTGCGCCATCTGGCCTTCGGTGGCATTGGTCAGCGCGCGCGCTTCGGTGGAAATCTGGAATCCCGGGCCGTTGGAAATGACCCGCACCGCCTGGCCTTGCTGCACCACGCGCTGGTTGCGGATCGAATCCATGCGCAGCGGAGTGCCGGCGCGCACCGACATGGCGGCCACCCGTCCGACGGCCTGCGCTTCTTCGGTGATGACGCCGTTGGGCAGGCTGGACATGTCGCCGCGCACGCGGGTCACATCGCTCAGGCTGATGGTCTGGCCCTGTACCAGCGGCACGGCGGCGACCAGATAATCGGAAATGACCTGGACGCTGGCGCGCACGTAGATGGTCCACGGCGAGGGCGCCACGCATTTGATGCCGATGGTGGTCTTGCCCCACAGGCGCGCGCCGTTGGGCATGAAGGCTTGCGGCTCCAGGCAGGCGGCCAGGTTCAGGCGCTGGTCGACCGGGTCGACCTCGATCGTCACGCTGCCCGGCAGGCCGGATGTCTGGCTTTTCAGGAACTGCTCGGCCGTTTGTTGCAGCACCGTCAAGTTTTGACGCTGGGGGCTGTTGGGGTCGTTTTGCGCGAATGCGGCGGCGCCGGCAGTGACGCCGAGCGCCAGCAAGGCGAGGGCGGCGACGCTGCGCAAGGCGCGGAGAGGGTGTTTCATTTTATGCAACTCGCCCCAAACGGGGCATTGGCGAATCTTGGCAGCAATGTTACTTCGCGCGCACGAGGTCAAAAGCAGAAACAGGGGAGGCTTTTCTCTGCTTATCGCCCATTAGAGATCCGGGGTGGAACGTATGATCAAGCCTACGTAATTCCATCATCGGCGCAGTCCGCTGGAACTTGAGCGGCGCCCGTATTCCTGGAGGACCTGATGGTCTCTAAGCTCGACGACTTCTTTCGCTTCAATGAACTGGCGCTGAACCTGCGCGCCCAGCGCCAGCAATTGATTGCCTCCAACATTGCCAATGCGGACACGCCCAACTACAAGGCGCGCGACATCAATTTCGCCGACACCTTGAAGAACGCGCTGGACAACAAGGCCGCCGCGATGCCGCCGCTGGAGCTGGCGCGCACCACCGCGTCCCACGTGGCGGGCACGGCCGTCGGTTCGGGCGAGGGCAGCATCGGCGGTTCGCCCCTGCTGTACCGCAAGCCGGACCAGGGCAGCGTGGACGGCAATACGGTCGACCTCGACGTCGAGCGCAATGAATTCGTCGACAACGGCATCCGCTACGAAGCCGGCGTCACTGCAGTCAATGGCCAGATCAAGGCCATGATCAACGCCATCCAACCGGGTTAATAAGCCATGTCCCTTTCCAATATCTTCAATGTTGCCGGTTCGGCCATGAGCGCGCAGTCGCAGCGCCTCAACGCCACCGCCAGCAATATCGCCAACGCCGACAGCGCCACCAGCCCGGACGGCACGCCCTACAAGGCCAAGCAGGTGGTGTTCCAGGCCATCCCGGTGGGCGGCGTCAAGGACAGCGGCGTCAAGGTCGCGGCAGTGGTCGAAGACCAGGCCCCGCCCAAGCTGATCTACGATCCGAAGCATCCGATGGCCGACGCCAACGGCTACGTGGCCATGCCCAATGTCAATCCGGTCGAGGAAATGGTCAACATGATCTCGGCTTCCCGCTCGTACCAGACCAACGTGGAAACGATGAACACCGCGAAGGCCATGCTGGTTAAAACCCTTACTATCGGTCAATAGGAATCAACGCCATGACAACCGTCTCCAGCGACCTGCTGAACACCATGAACGGCACGAGCGGCACCAGCTCGTCCAGCAGCACCAGCAGCCTCAACGACAACAGCCCGGACGCCATCCAGAACCGCTTCCTGACGCTGCTGATCGCGCAGATGAAGAACCAGGATCCCAGCAACCCGATGGACAACTCGCAGATGACCACCCAGATGGCGCAGCTGTCGACGGTGTCGGGCATCAGCCAGTTGAACAGCACGCTGTCGACCCTGATGGGCAACCTGAGCTCCTCGCAGGGACTGCAGTCGGCCAACATGATCGGCCACAGCGTGTTTGCCCCGGGCAACAACATCCAGCTGACCTCGGACACCACCAAGGCCGACGACGGCACCGAAACCACCACGCAAAAGGCGGTGTTCGGCGTGCAGCTCGATTCGACCGCGTCGTCGGTCATCGTCACCGTCAAGGATTCCACCGGCGCCGTGGTGCGCACGATGGACCTGGGCACGCAGCCTGCCGGCACCGCGCCGGTGATCTGGGACGGCACCAACGACGCCGGCGGCAAGGCTGCCGACGGCAAGTACACCTTCACCGTCACCGCGTCCAACAACGGCACCGCCGTCAATGCGACCGCGCTGGCATTCGGCACGGTGGCCAGCGTCACGACCGCCTCCGACGGCGTCAAACTGAACGTCTCCAACATCGGCACCATCAAGCCGACCGATGTTGTGCAAATTCTTTAATCGTTATTACCGACAACTTTCGGGGTAAAAGGGGTATCACATGAGTTTTCAACAAGGTCTGAGCGGACTGAACGGCGCAGCGAAGAGCCTGGATGTCATCGGTAATAACGTGGCCAACGCCAGCACGGTCGGCTTCAAGCAATCGCAGACGCAGTTCGCCGACATGTACGCGAACTCGATGAACCGTTCCGGCAACTCGCCGGTCGGCATCGGCGTGACCGTCGCCAACGTGGCCCAGGCGTTCACCCAGGGCAACATCACCTCGACCAACAACCCGCTGGATATCGCCATCAACGGCGACGGCTTCTTCCAGCTGGCAGGCAGCGCGACCGACCTGTCGCCCCTGTACGGCCGCAACGGCCAGTTCGAGCTGGACAAGGACGGCTACATCATCAACCCCAGCATGAACGGCGCCTTCCTGATGGGCTACGCTGCCGGCGTGACCGGCGGCGACCCGGTGCGCCTGCAGATCGATACCTCCGCCATGGCGGCGACGCCGACCACCAAGGTCACCACCAAGCTGAACCTGGACTCGCGCGTGGATCCGCCGACCGTCACCCCGTTCGATCCCGCGCAGCCGAATTCGTACACCAGCGCCACCGGCATGACCATGTATGACAGCCTGGGCAATCCGTACAGCGTGCAGACCTACTTCGTGAAGAACGCCACGCTGCCGGCCGACCCTGCCGCCACGCCGCCGCGCGCGACTCCCCAGACCACCTGGGACGTCTATGCGACGATCGACGGCAAGACCGTGGGCACCGGTACGCCGGTGGTGCCGACCAAGCTCGGCTCCATGACCTTCGACTCCACCGGTTCGTTGATCGCCGCGCCGACCGTCACCCTGGATACGACCGGCTACACCAAGCTGGGCGGCACCTTCCCGGGCACCATCTCCTACAATTTCGTGGGTTCGACCCAGACCGGTTCGGCCTTCGTGCCGCTGGCCGCCAGCCAGGACGGCATGGCGCCGGGCACGCTGTCTTCCTTCTCGGTGGCCAAGGACGGCACCATCGTCGGTTCCTACAGCAACCAGCAGACCAAGAACCTGGGCAGCGTGGTGCTGGTGAACTTCGCCAACCCGAACGGCCTGCAGCCGCTGGGCAACAACCTGTACCAGGCCACCGCCGACGCCGGCGTGCCCCTGGTGGGCAAGCCGACCACCGGCACCTTCGGCACGCTGCAGGCGCGCGCGGTGGAAGACTCCAACGTCGACCTGACCGCTGAACTGGTCAACATGATCGTGGCCCAGCGCGTCTACCAGGCCAACTCGCAAACCATCAAGGTGCAGGATACCGTCCTGCAGACCCTGGTCAGCCTGCGCTGATCGCATGATGGATGCGTGCCGCAAGGCGCGCATGTTTCAAGGCCGCCGGCGTTGCCGGCGGCCGGTTTCAATCAGCAGCGCCGCACCGCGGCGATGCGCAAAGGGGTTTTATGGATCGTTTGGTCTATACCGCGATGTCTGGCGCCAAGCACACGATGGAGCAGCAGGCTACCGCCAGCAACAACCTGGCCAATGCCACGACGACGGGTTTCCGCGCCCAGCTCAATACGTTCCGCTCGGCGCCGGTGAAGGGGGAGGGGCTGGCTACGCGCGCGTTCGTGGTGGATTCCACCGCGGGCAATGACTTTTCGCAGGGGCCGCTCCAGGACACTGGCCGCGCGCTCGACGTGGCGGTGCAAGGACGCGGCTGGATTGCCGTGCAGAGCGCCGATGGCGGCGAAGCCTACACGCGCAACGGCAGCTTCAAGATCAACGAGAACGGCATCCTGCAGACCCAGTCCGGCCAGACCGTGATGGGCGACGGCGGCCCGATCACCATCCCGCCCGACACCACGGTGGCCATCGCCGCCGACGGCACGGTGTCGTCGATCCCGACCAACGGCATTCCCAACGCAGTCAACGTGCTTGGCCGCATCAAGCTGGTCAATCCCGACGACAAGAACATGAAGCGCGGCGACGACGGCATGTTCCGCACCATCACCGGCGCGGCCCAGCCTGACGCCAACGTGCGCCTGGCCAGCGGTGCGCTCGAAGGCAGCAACGTGAACGTGGTGGAGGCGATGGTCAACATGATCAACCTGTCGCGCCAGTTCGAAATGAACATGAAGATGATCCAGACTGCCCAGGACGACGCCACCAAGGCGACCCAGATCCTGTCGCTGTCCTGATTGATGTGACCGCCGATTACCGGAGAAATAGATGATTCGTTCCCTTTGGATTTCCAAGACCGGCCTGGATGCGCAACAGACGCAGCTGGACGTGATTTCGAACAACCTGGCCAACGTCAGCACCAACGGCTTCAAGCGTTCGCGCGCGGTGTTCGAGGACCTGTTGTACCAGACCGTGCGCCAGCCCGGCGCGCAGTCCTCGCAGCAGACCCAGCTGCCATCGGGCCTGCAGATCGGCACCGGCGTGCGTCCGGTGGCGACCGAGCGCATCTTCACCCAGGGCAACGTCAACCAGACCAATAACGACAAGGATCTGGCGATCCAGGGCGCTGGCTTCTTCCAGATCCTGCTGCCGGACGGCACTACCGCCTACACCCGCGACGGCGCCTTCCAGACCGACAGCCAGGGCCAGCTGGTGACTTCCAGCGGCTACACCCTGCAGCCGCCGATCACCGTGCCGCTCAACACCACCAAGCTGAGCGTGGGCCGCGACGGCACCGTGTCGATCATGCAGGCCGGCTCGACCGCGACCACCCAGATCGGCACCATCCAGGTGGCCACCTTCATCAACCCGGCCGGCCTGGAAAGCCGCGGCGAGAACCTGTACGTGGAAACCGCGGCCTCCGGCACGCCCAACCCGAACACGCCGGGCACCAACGGCGCCGGCGCGCTGTGGCAGGGCTATGTGGAAACCTCCAACGTCAACGTGGTGGAAGAGCTGGTCAACATGATCCAGACCCAGCGCGCCTACGAAATCAACAGCAAGGCCATCACCACCTCGGATCAGATGCTGGCCAAGCTGTCGCAGCTGTAATCGGGTGGTTCAAGTAGTTGAATTTGTTGTGCGCAGTGTGCGTGTGAAGAAGGACGAGGCAGATATGAACAGCTTGCTGAAACTGGCCGCCATCGCGGTTGCATTCGCCATCGGCGGTTGCACCACGGTGCCCGATACCATCGTGACGGGCCCCACCACGGCGCGCCCGCAGCCGGCTTCGTATGCGCCACCGACTTCCGGCGCGATTTTCCAGTCGGCGGCTTATCGTCCGTTGCTGGAAGATCGCCGCGCGCGCCTGGTCGGCGATACGATCACCATCGTGATCAACGAGAAGACCAGCGCCGGCAAATCGGCCGGCAGCTCCGCCAGCAAGACCGGCACCGTGGCTTCGCCGGCGCCGACCATCTTCGGGACGAGCATCAAGGAACTGTCCGCCAGCGGCACCTCGTCCAACAAGTTTGAAGACAAGGGCGCCACCACCTCCAGCAACACCTTCACCGGCACCATCGGCGTGACCGTGGTCGAGGTGCTGCCCAACGGCAACCTGGTGGTCAGCGGCGAGAAGCAGGTCGCGCTGGACAAGGGCGTGGAATACGTGCGCTTCTCGGGCACCGTCAGCCCCGACAATATTCAAACCGGCAATACCGTGTCGTCCACCCTGGTGGCGGACGCCAAGGTCGAGTACCGCACCAACACCCGGGTCGACATGGCTGATTTCATGTCCTCGCTGGGACGTTTCTTCTTCAGCGTTTCTCCTTTCTGATGGAGTGGCAGTTCAATGTTTAGGAAAGGATTTACCGCGATGGACATGATGCATTTGACGCGCAAGGCGCTGGCAGCCGCGGCTGCGGCCGGGCTGTGCCTGGTGGCGGCCGTGCCGGCCCACGCGGAACGCCTGAAGGACCTCGCCAGCATCCAGGGCGTGCGTCAGAACCAGCTGGTCGGCTACGGTCTCGTGGTCGGCCTCGACGGCAGCGGTGACCAGACCACCCAGACTCCGTTTACCGTGCAGAGCGTGATCAGCATGCTGCAGCAGCTGGGCGTGAACGTGCCGACCGGCACCAGCAGCAACATGCAGCTGAAGAACGTCGCCGCGGCGATGGTGACGGCGACCCTGCCGGCCTTCGCCCAGCCCGGACAACTGATCGACGTGACCGTGTCCTCCATCGGCAACGCCAAGAGCATCCGCGGCGGCACGCTGCTGATGGCGCCGCTGAAAGGCGCCGACGGCCAGATCTACGCGATTGCCCAGGGCAACATCGTGGTGGGCGGCGCAGGCGCATCGGCCGCCGGCAGCAGCACGACGATCAACCAGCTGTCGGCCGGCCGGATTTCAGGCGGCGCCACCGTGGAACGCTCCGTGCCCAGCGCACTGGGCGGCGGCGAGATGGTCATGCTGGAACTCAACGACAACGATTTCTCGACCGCCAGCCGCGTGGTGGATGCGGTCAACAAGCGTTTCGGCATGGACACCGCCGTGGCGCAGGACGGCCGCGTGATCCGTATCCGCGCGCCGATTTCCAGCGGCGACCGCGTGGCCTTCCTGGGCGCGCTGGAGAACGTGGATGTGACGCCGGGCAAGCTGGCCGCCAAGGTCATTTTGAACGCCCGTACCGGCTCGGTGGTGATGAACCAGAGCGTGATGCTGGACACCTGCGCGGTCTCGCACGGCAACCTGTCGGTGGTGATCCAGGCCGACAACGCCGTCTCCCAGCCCAATGCGCTTGCCGGCGGCAATACCGCCGCGGTGCAGAACGCGCAGATCTCGATCAACAAGGAACCCGGCAAGGTCATGCTGCTCAAGGGCGGCGCATCGCTGTCCGACGTGGTGAAGGCGCTCAATGCCATCGGCGCGACCCCGCAAGACTTGCTGGCCATCCTGCAGGCGATGAAGGCGGCCGGTTCGCTGCGCGCAGAACTTGAAGTGATTTAAACGAGGCGAGTCAGCTGGCCGGGCCGTTGCCAACGGTCCGGATCAACAAACAACCGATCTCTCATCCAAGGTATTCCATGCTCAACAAGATCAACCCATCCAATCCGACCGAGAGTCTGGCCGTCGATGCGAATGGGCTGAACAGCCTGCGTGAAGCTGCGCGCCAGAACGGCGGCTCGCCGGAGGCGATCAAAGGCGCGGCCAAGCAGTTCGAAGCCATGTTCCTGAACATGGTGATGAAGAGCATGCGCGACGCCACGCCGCAGAACGGCCCGTTCGACAACGAGTCGACCAAGATGTTTACGTCGATGCTGGACCAGCAGATGAGCCAGAACCTGGCCCAGCGCGGCATCGGCCTGGCCGATGTGCTGACGCGCCAGCTGTCGGCCTCGCTGCCCAAGAAGTTGCCGGACGCCCAGGATCTGGACGCGCAACAGGGCGACGATGGATTGCCGATGGGCATTCCCCTGGTCAAGGACATGAGCGAAGCCGATCGGGCCAAGTTCATCCAGAGCTTCGCCAGCCAGCAAGCGGCCGACAGCACCGACCAGGACGGCCGCAACAAGCGCCGCAATCCCAACAAGCCGGCGCACGTGGAAGCCTTCCAGAACCGCCTGCAGGCCGATGCCGAGATCGCCAGCAAGATGACCGGCATCCCCGCCAAGTTCATGCTGGCCCAGGCCGCGCTGGAAACCGGCTGGGGCAAGAAGGAAATCATCACCCGCGACGGTCGCTCGGCGCACAACCTGTTCGGCATCAAGGCCACCGGCAACTGGACGGGCAAGGTTGTCGAAGCGACCACGATCGAATACATCAACGGCAAGCCGCAAAAGCGCGTGGAGAAATTCCGCGCCTACGATTCCTACGCCGACGCCTTCAAGGATTACGCCAATTTGCTCAAGAGCAATCCGCGTTACGAGAAGGTGCTGGCCAGCGCCCAGGACGCGCACGGGTTCGCCTACGGCCTGCAGCGCGCGGGCTATGCGACCGACCCGCACTACGCCGAGAAGCTCTCGCGCATCATTCGCCAATCCCTGTCGGCATAACACGCCGCAAAGCTGAGCCGTTCCGACCGGAAACAAATCCGGTTCGCATCGTCTAAAGTTTTTGTAAAGCGTGCCGTTGACTTGGGTATTCCGCTAAAAGCTTTTAGGACGACGACCTAGCATGGCAACAAACATCTTCAGCATCGGACAGAGCGCGTTGCAGGCGGCCATGGCAGCGCAGGCCACCACCAGCCACAACCTTGCGAACGCCCTGACCCCGGGTTACAACCGCCAGGTTGTCGTGCAGAGCAGCGCCGGCGGCATCAACTACGGCTACGGTTTCGTCGGCCAGGGCACCCAGGTCGCCGAGATCAAGCGCGTCTACAACGATTTCCTGGTCAAGCAGCAGCTGGCCTCGCAGACCAGCGCCAGCTCGCTGGACTCCTACTATTCGCAAATTTCGCAGCTCGACAACTTGCTGGCCGACAAGGATGCCGGCCTGTCGCCCGCGCTGCAGGACTTCTTCAAGTCGATCCAGAACTTTGCGTCCACTCCCAATACCGATGCGTCGCGTCAATCGGTGCTGTCTGGCGCCTCGACCCTGGTGGCCCGCTTCCAGGCGCTGAACGACCAGATGGCGCAGAGCCGCACCAGCGTCAACACCCAGATCACCTCGACCGTCGACAGCCTGAATTCGTATTCGGCCCAGCTGGCCGAGCTCAACAAGGCCATCGTCAAGGCGCAGGGCGCCGGCGGCGGCCAGGCTCCTAACGACTTGCTGGACCAGCGCGACCAGGTGGTCGCCAACATCAACAAGCTCGCCAAGGTCACCACGGTGGCGCAGGACAACGGCTCGATGAGCGTGTTCATCGGTTCCGGCCAGCCGCTGGTGATCGGCGAGCAGGTCACCACGCTGGTTGCTGCGCCCTCGGCCGACGACGTCTCGCGCCTGCAGATCGGTTACTCGGTTGCCGGCGGCAAGACCGCGATCATCCCGGACAATTTCTTCTACGACGGCGGCAGCCTGGGCGGCCTGCTGAAATACCGCAGCGAAACGCTGGATTCGGCGCAGAATACGCTGGGCCGCATCGCCACCGTGCTGGGCAGCACCTTCAACGACCAGCAAAAGCTCGGCCTGGACCAGAACGGCACGCCGGGCACGGATTTCTTCAACGTCGCTCCTCCGGTGGTGCTTCCGAAATCGACCAACACCGGTTCGGGTCCGATGTCGGCCACCATCACCAATGCCTCTGCATTGACGACCAGCGACTACACGCTGTCGTACGACGGCACCAACTACACGCTGACCCGTCTTTCCGACAACACCAAGACCACCGTGGCCGGAACGGCCTTCCCGCTGACGGTCGATGGCGTGACCTATTCGGATGGCGGCACGCCCACGCCCGGCGCCCCGACCATGGCGGCCGGCGACAGCTTCAAGATCCAGCCGACCATCAACGGCGCGGCCAGCCTGTCGCTGGCAATCAACAACACGCAACTGATTGCGGCCGCAGCGCCGATCACGACGTCGGGCAATGCCACCAGCGCGGTCAACGCCAGCACGCCGGCGGCCAATACCGGCAGCGGCGTGATTTCCAATACTTCGCTGGATCCGAAGACCTTCGTACAAGGATCGTCGGTGTCGTTCGCCACCTCGGTCGTCGCAGGTACTCCGCCTCAGCTGCAGCTGGCCGCTACCTGGGCCAACGCCACCCCGGCTCCGGATGTGACCGTCACCTATCCTGACGGCACGGTCTCCACCGTGTCGGGCAACACGCCGTTCAACTACCAGACCGGCGCGGTGATCAGCAGCGGCGGCGTGAGCTTCACATTGACCGGCACCCCGGCTACGGGCGACCAATTCAATTTTGCGCCGGTAGCGGCCAATCAGGGCACGGCCAGCATCAGCGCTGGTTCGGTTGACAAGAATTACCTGGCGACGCCGTTGACGGCGCCATTGACGCTGAAATACCAGACCACGCCGGCGGTCGGCTTCGCGGTTTCGCCCGCGACCACCGCTCCCGTGACGGTCACGCACAAGGACGGCACGACCGCGACCATTGCCGCCGGCGCGCCGCTCACCTATACCGCCGGCGACACGTACACGTACCAGGGCATGTCGTTCTCGATCACCGGCCAGCCGTCGGCGGGCGATCAGTTCACCATCGCGCCCAATACCAACGCCACGTCCGACAACCGCAACGCCCAGTTGCTGGCCGGGCTGCAGACCAAGAACACCATCGGCAACACCAGCTACCAGGGTTCGTACTCGCAGCTGGTCGCCACGATCGGCAACAAGACCAACGAGATCAACGTCACCAACACCGCCGAGAAGGCGCGGCTGGAGGCGATCACGACCGAGGTACAGTCCGAGTCGGGCGTGAGCCAGGATGAAGAACTGGCCAACATGATCAAGAACCAGCAGCAATACCAGGCTGCGGCGAAGGTCATCCAGGCTGCCAGCGACATGCTCAACGTGCTGTTCCAAGTGATCAGCTGAAAGTTTTAGAGGAAGACCGACATGCGTATTAGCACTCAGATGTTGTATCAGATCAGCACCGGCGATCTGACCAGCATGCAGGGCTCGATCCTGAAGCTGAACCAACAAGTGACCGCGGGCCAGAACGTGCTGGTGCCGTCCGACGATCCGGTGGCCTCGGCGCGCGCGCTGGACCTGGACCAGAGCCAGAAGCTGAACAAGCAGTACGCGACCAATCGCGAAAACGCCAACAGCTCGCTGGCGCAGGTACAAGGCACGCTGACCAGCCTGACCGACATGCTGACCAAGCTGAAGTCCGACGTCATCAAGTCGGGCAACCAATCGTTCAGCAATGCCGAGCGCGCCAACCTGGCTTCCGAGCTGAAGGGCAACTTCCAGGAAGTGCTGGGCTACGCCAACGCCACCGATGGCCAGGGCAACTACCTGTTCAGCGGCTTCAAGAGCACCACCCAGCCGTTCACGCAGGATGGCAACGGCAATATCGTCTACAACGGCGACCAGGGCGCGATGACCCTGCAGGTGGACTCCTCGCGCACGATGGAGATCAGCGCCTCCGGCCAGAGCATCTTCCAGGGCAATGGCCAGGACGTGTTCCAGACCATGAACAACCTGATCAACGTGCTGTCCGTGCCGGTGACCGAAGCCGCCAACGAGGCGGACGTGACCGCCGCGAACAATTTCGAATATCCCGCAGGTTCGACCCAATACCCGATCCGCGACTACAAGACCGCGCAGGCCACGCTGGATGCGATGGATCCGAAGGATCCGAACTATTCGACCCAGTTCGCGGCCACCGCCGCGGCCAAGCTCAAGTCGGACGCTGCGGATGCCGCCCGTACCCCGGTGCAGGGCAGCCAGGCGGCGCTGACGCGCAAGCTGGCCTCCTTCGGCGGCCAGGTCGACGCCATGATCGACAACGTCGGCACCGTCAACGCATCGGTCGGCGCGCGCCAGAACGAACTGGACAGCCTTGACGCCGCCGGCACCGTCAAGGACCAGGGCTACACCGCGACCATCAACGATCTGCTGGGCCGCAATCTGTCGGACACCAGCGCCAAGATCAGCGAACTGACGCTGCAGCAGACTTACCTGGCGGCCGCGCAGAAGGTGTTCGTGTCCACCAGCAGCCTGTCGCTGCTGAACTACCTGAAGTAATCGATCCGGCCGTTGCCGCTACATGGCGGCGCCGCGATGAAAAAAAGGCGAACCTCGGTTCGCCTTTTTTATTGCTGGCCGGCAGGGCACGCGACGCTGTTGGCCACCTGCGGCCCCACATCTCCCGCTTGCGCCAGGCCGGCCGACGGCACGCGCGCGTTGCCGCTCAGGGCGAAGTTGCGCTATCTGGAATGCGGTCAGGGCTTGGGCAGCGCATTGACCGGCGGCACGCTGCCCAGCAGGCGCACCATTTCTATGCCGTCCGAGAGGAAGCGCTGCATGGGCGTGAGCATGTAGGGCAGGCCGAATCCGATCAGGATGAAACCCGCCAGCATCGTGATGGAAAAGCCGATCCCGAACAGGTTCAGCTGCGGCGCTGCGCGCGTCAGGATGCCCAGCGCCAGGTTGGTGATGAGCAGCGCGACGAGCAGCGGCAGCGACATCTGCAGGCCCATGCTGAATACCTTGGCGCCCCACAAGGCCAGCTGGTGAAATCCCTCGGTGGTGATGGGCTGGGCGCTGATCGGCAGGGAATGGAAACTCTCCGCCATCACTTGAAGCAGAAGCAGGTGGCCGTTCAGGCTGAGGAAGACCATGGTCGCCAGCAGCGAGAACACTTGGCTGACCACCGAGGTGCGACCTTGCGACATGGGGTCGAAGAAAGCGGCGAACGACAGGCCCATGGTGGAGCTCACCAGTTCGCCCGCGGCCTCGACGGAAGCGAACACGACGCGCATGGCCAGGCCCATCGACAGTCCGATGAGCAGCTGCTGCAGGAGGATCAGGAGCCCCGTCATCGACATGGGATCGAGCGCGGCGGGGATGGGCACGTCGGAGGAAATGACGCCCGAGATCGCGATGCCCAGCAGGATCTTGACCAGCATCGGCACGCTGGTATTGCCGAATGGCGGGGCGATGCTCAGCAAGCCGAGGATGCGCGTGGTCGGCCAGATGAACATGGCGATCCAGGCGTAGAGCTGCTGGCTGGTGAAAGTGAGCATCGAGGAAAGCGGCAAGCGCCTGGAAAGAGCCGCCGCAGGGCGGCCGTTATCGGATTACTGGACCATGGCCGGGATGCCGGAGAACAGCGTATGCATGTAGTCCAGCATCACGGTCAGCATCCACGGGCCGGCGATGATGAGCGCAAGGAATACGCCCACCAGCTTGGGAATGAACGACAGGGTTTGTTCGTTGATCTGCGTGGCGGCCTGGAAGATGCTCACCAGCAGGCCGATGATCAGCGCCGTCAGCAGCATGGGCGCGGCAACCAGCAGGGTGACTTCCATGGCCTGGCGGCCCATCGTCATGACGCTTTCAGGAGTCATCGCGCTCTCCTAGTAGAAACTTTGGGCAAGGGAGCCGATCAGCAGCTGCCAACCGTCCACCAGCACGAACAGCATCAGCTTGAAGGGCAGCGACACGATGGCCGGCGACATCATCATCATCCCCATGGACATCAGGATACTGGCGACCACCATGTCGATGATGAGGAAGGGAATGAAGATGGCGAAACCGATCTGGAACGCGGTCTTCAGTTCGCTGGTGACGAAGGCCGGCACCAGGAGGCGCAGCGGAACGTCTTCCGGTCCTTGCAAATCGGGGCCGCGCGAGAGCTTGACGTACAGAGCCAGGTCGGCCTGGCGGGTCTGCTTGAGCATGAACTCCTTGAGCGGGGCGGCACCCTTGTCCAGCGCTTCCATCATCTGGATCTTGTTTTCGGAGAAGGGCTGGTAGGCTTCCGTATAGATGCGGTCGAAGGCCGGGCCCATCACGAAGAAGGTCAGGAACAGCGACAATCCGATCAGCACCTGGTTGGGCGGCGTGGATTGCGTGCCCAATGCCTGGCGCAGGAGGGACAGCACGATCATGATGCGCGTGAAGCAGGTCATCATCAGCAACGCCGCCGGGATGAACGACAGCGACGTCAGCAACAGCATGGTCTGGATCGGCAGCGTGTAGTTCGTGCCGCCGCCAGGCGCAGGGGTGCTGTTCAATGCGGGGATGCCTTGCTGGGCCGAGGCCGCCAGCGGCAGGCACAGCAGCAGGAGGATCCAGAAACGGCCGGAGCGCAGCAGCGAAGCCGCCTGCGTCATCCAGCGTCCGGCCATGCCGCGCACGGTAGCCGGAGAAGTCCCTTGCGGGTTAGGTTGTGCTGCCATCATTGCCTGTGCGGTTCTGGCTGGCAGAAGCCGCGTTACGTTTGTCCATGGTTTGCTTGAGCCAGGAAGCGAACGCCGGCGCGCCGGCGGCTTGCTGGGTTGCCGCGACTTCCTGGCGCGGCATGGTGGTCAACGCATTGACGCGGCCGGGCGCCACGCCGACCACGATCCACTGGTCGCCGACTTCGATCACCATCACCCGTTCGCGGGTGCCGACGCTGACGCCGCCGATCACCCTGGCCGCGGCGTTGCCGGCCAGGTTCTGCGTCAGGCCGAGCCGCTTGAACAGCCAGGCCACGCCGGCGATCAGGGCCAGCACGGCGATCAGGCCGAGCAGCATGGTGAAGACGCTGCCGGTAGAAGAGGGCAGCGAGGCGCCGCCCAGCGCAGGCGCCGCGGATCCGGCGCCGCCGGTCGCAGCCTGGGCCCAGGCCTGGTTCAGCAGAAGGAAATGGGCGCCCAGAAACAGCAGGGCGGACGACAGGCCTGCCTGCGTCCGCCTTGGGCTGTTGGTGCGGGATACTGCGAAGATACGCTTCATCAAATAGGCTTCATCGACGTGCAACCGTTCCGCTCAGCGGTTCAGTTTGCGGATACGTTCTGCCGGCGTGATGATATCGGTCAGGCGAATACCGAACTTGTCGTTCACCACCACCACTTCGCCCTGGGCGATGAGGCAGCCGTTGACCAGCACGTCCATCGGTTCGCCGGCCATGCCGTCGAGTTCGACCACCGAACCCTGCGCCAGTTGCAGCAGGTTCTTGATGGCGATCTTGGTGCGGCCCAGTTCCACCGTCAGCTGCACCGGGATATCGAGGATGAAATCGATGTCGTTGGGCGTGTTGGTTTGGATGTCGGCCGAGCTCAGGTCCTTGAACACGGTAGCCTGGGCTGCCGTGGCGGCGATACCCTTCTCATCCTCCATCTGGCCCTTTTTCTGCGCGTCTTCGGCTTGCGACTGTTCGGCCATGGCCGCGCCCCACGGATCGTCCTCCGCCGCAGTTTGACCTTCTACGTTCTCATCAGCCATTACTACTCTCCTTGAAAGCTTTCTGGTGTTTCTTGGGTGATGGAAAGCAGCTTCTCGACGCGTAAGGCGTATTGGCCATTGAATTGGCCGTAGTTGCATTCCATCACAGGCACGCCGTCGACCTGGGCATTGACGGTCTCGGTGGTTTGCAGCGGGATCACGTCGCCGACTTGCATGTTGAGCAGGTCGGTGAAGGTAACGCGGGCGGTGCCGAAATTGACGATCAGTTCGACTTCAGCGGTCTGGATCTGCTGCTTCATCAGGCGGATCCAGCGCTTGTCGACCTCCAGGGCCTCACCCTGCATGCTGCTGGTGAGGCGGTCACGCACCGGCTCGATCATCGAGTAGGGCGTGCAGATATGAATTTCGCCCGACACCGGGCCAAGCTCGATGGTGAAGGTGGTCGAGACCACCACTTCATTGGGCGTGGCGATGTTGGCGAACTGGGTGTTCATTTCCGACCGGATGAATTCGAATTCGATCGGATAGATGGGTTCCCACGACTTGGCGTAGTTCTCGAAGGTGATTTCCAGCACGCGCATGATGATGCGCTGCTCGGTGGGCGTGAATTCGCGGCCTTCGATGCGGGTGTGGAAGCGACCGTCGCCGCCGAACATGTTGTCCACCAGCATGAACACGAACTGGGGATCGAACACCACCAGGCCGATGCCGCGGAACGGTTTGATGTGGACCAGGTTGAGGTTGGTCGGCACCACCAGGTTGCGGATGAACTCGCTGTACTTGGACACCTTCACCGGACCGACCGAGATCTCGGCGGTGCGGTGCAGGAAGTTGAACAGGCCGATGCGGAACAGACGGGCGAAACGCTCGTTGATGATTTCGAGCGTGGGCATGCGTCCGCGGACGATGCGTTCCTGCGTTGCCAGGTTGTAGGTACGTACCGTACCAGGAGATTCTTCGACGATCTTTTCTTCGTCGTCATCCCCCGTCACGCCCTTTAAAAGGGCATCGACTTCTTCCTGCGATAGAAAGTGCTCGGCCATGGTCGTGTAACTCTTCTGACGCTTACTGCTGCTGGATCACAAAGGAGGTGTAGAACACGTCGGTGATCTGCGGTCCCTTGCCCTTGCCGGAGAACGGCTCGCCCAACTGGTCGACGATCTCGTCGGTCAGCTTGCGCTTGCCTTCGTTGGTCAGCAGCTCGGATGCCTTCTTGCTCGACAGCACCATCAGCAGGCGGCTGCGCACCTGGGGCATGTAGAGCTTGAGCGCTTCGGCGGTTCCGCCGTCGGCGACCTGCAGGGTCATCGCCACTTGCAGGTATTGATCGCCGCTTTCCTGCTGCAGGTTGACCACGAAGGGTTCGATGACCACGAAGGTAGGCGCCTTGGCCTCGACCTTCTCTTCAGCGTGCTCTTCCTCGCCTTTCTTCTTGCCGCCCATCATGAAGAATGCGGCGGCGCCCCCGATCACCAGCACCAGTACGGCGCCGACGATGATGAACAGCATTTTCTTGCTGGATTTGGCTGGCGCCGCGTCTGCTTCAGCTCCCTTGGCCGGGGCTTTTCCTTTTGTTGCCATCTACTGTTTTCCTTTCAGTTCGTCTGCGCGTATTGCTTGGTAGTGTGCTTATCGGCAAAGAATTCTTATTGTTGAGTCTTGCGCGGACGATAAAACTTTTCCCCGTACTGCATTTTGTCGTTCAGTGCTTGGCGAGCCGCCTTCGGATGCGCCGTCGTGCCGGCGCGTCGTCAGACGAAGGTGTCGACCAGGCCCAGGCCAGCGCTGGTGACGGCGGCGTTGCCGGCCGCTGCCACGGCGACATCGCCTTCATCGTCCTTGCCGAAGCGGCCGGAAGAGGAGCGGGCCTGTTGTTGCTGGCCATTGGCGCCTTGCTGCTGGTTGGGCATACCGGTATTGACGGTGGCCTGGCCCAGCTGAATGCCTGCCTGGTCCATCATCTCGCGCAGCTTGGGCATGGCGGCTTCCAGCGCCTGCTTGACTTCAGGCTGGGCGGTGATGAAGGTGGCGTCCGCTTGCTGGTTGTGCACGTTCAGCACCACCTGCATGGGGCCCAGGTCGGGTGGGGTCAGCGTCAACGAGGCGCTCTGGATGCCGCCGCTGACCATCCAGGTGATCTTTTGACCGACGGCCTGGTCCCAGCCGGCGCTGCCGACGTTGGGCTGGATCTTGTCCGTATAGGCGGCGGGGAAGACTGCCTGCGGCTGGTTGGCGGCCAATGCCTGCTGCATCGCGGGCATGATCACCGGCGACGGCGCGGCTTGCGCGGCATCCTGCTTGGCCAGGGCGACTTCCGGCGCCAGCTTGGCGCCTTGCGACTTGGCGGCCAGCGCGCTCGCATCTTCCTTCGGCGCGGTCTTGTTTTCCGCGCTCAGATCGATTGCCGGCTTGTCGCTCTTGACGGGGCGCGCGGCGGCGTCTGCATTCTGCTGCGCCAGGTCCGGCGCGGCTTCCTTCTTTGCGTTGTTGGCGTTCACGGCGCTTTGCAGGCCGGCGAAGTCGATCTTCTTGTCCTTGGCGTCCAGCGCCAGCGGCTGGTCGTCGCCTTGCAGCGAGAGCTTGCCGCCGTTGCGCTTGGCTTGCGCCAGCAGATCGGCCTCGGTGTCTTCGCTCTTGCCGTTGCTGACCGGCTTGACCGCGTTCTGCTCCAGGTTGGCGACCAGCGCCAGCAGCTCGGCAGACGCCTGGGTGGTGGTGTCGTCGGACTCGTCGTCGTCCTTGTCGGCATCCTGCTTCTTCGCGGCGGCGTCGGCGTCGGCCGGCTTGCTGGCCGCGGCCGTCTGCGCAGGCTGGCTCGGCTTGGCCGGCTCTTCGGCGGCGCGCGGCTTGTCCTGCGATTTATTTTCGGCGTTGCGGTTGTTGACCTGGCTGTTGAGCACCTGGTTGAAGGGCGCGTCGGCGCTGAAGCTGTCGGCCGGATTGGACGAGCGGGAGCCGGTGGTCGCGCTTTGCGAGCCGGTAATCACGTTCAGCAGCGGCAGGGAAGTGTTCATGGTGTAAGCCTGTCGGTAGGTGCAGGTCGTTGCTTCGTCGTGTCTATCGTTTGTAGAAGGTGATGCGAGCGGCATGCTCGTCCATCGCCTTCTGGTCGCGCTTGCTTTCCTTGCGCATTTCCTTTTCCTTGGCGCGCGCGGCCAGCGTGCCGTAGGACATGCGCTTGCGTTCGCACGCCTGCCACGCGGCGCGCGCATCGGCCACGCGCTGCTGGCTGTTGCGCACCACATCGTGCTGGCCGGTGATGGCGACATCGATCTTTTCGATGAAGAGCTGGAAGTTGCGATAGCTCAGCGCCGTCAGGCCGGTGGTCAGCGTGTCCTGGAACCGCGCGGCGTAATCGTCGCGGTATTGTTGCAAAATGCCAAGTTTCTGCTGCGCTTCCTCGCTCACGCGAATAGCCCGGCCGAGGCGTTTGGTCGCTTCGTCGGTCTCTTTTGTCGCCAATTCGATCAGCGTATCGAGTGCGGAGGGAGTAGCCATGATGGTTTTGATTATATTTTTGCGTGCCGGTGCTCAATCAACCGAATAGAGCGGTAAGTTGCCTCAAGCTCTCTGATACATCGGCCTGCTCATGAATTCCCTGCTGCAAAAACGCTTCGATTCTTGGCAATAAGGCAATGGCTTCATCCAGCACCGGGTCGCTGCCGGCGGAGTAAGCGCCCACGCTGATGAGGTCGCGGTTGCGCTGGTAGCGCGAATACAGCTGCTTGAGGTGGCGCGCGCGACGCTGGTGCTGCTCATCCGTGATGCCGTGCATGGCGCGGCTGATCGATTGCTCGATGTCGATGGCTGGGTAGTGGCCGGATTCCGCCAACTGGCGGTTGAGCACGATGTGGCCGTCCAGGATCGCCCGCGCGGCGTCGGCGATCGGATCCTGCTGGTCGTCGCCCTCGGTCAGCACCGTGTAGAACGCGGTGATGGAGCCGCCGCCCTCATCGCCGTTGCCGGCGCGTTCGACCAGCGCCGGCAGCTTGGCGAACACCGAGGGCGGGTAGCCCTTGGTCGCAGGGGGCTCGCCGATGGCCAGGGCGATTTCGCGTTGCGCCATGGCGTAGCGGGTCAGCGAATCCATGATCAGCAGCACATCCTTGCCCTGGTCGCGGAAGTATTCGGCGATCGAGGTGCAGTAGGCGGCTCCCTGCAGGCGCATCAGCGGGGGCGTGTCGGCCGGCGCGGCCACCACCACGGAGCGCGCCAGGCCTTCGGCGCCCAGGATCTCCTCGATGAATTCCTTCACTTCGCGGCCGCGTTCGCCGATCAGTCCGACCACGATGACGTCGGCGCTGGTGTAGCGGGCCATCATGCCCAGCAGCACGCTCTTGCCCACGCCTGAGCCCGCGAACAGGCCCATGCGCTGGCCGCGGCCGACGGTGAGCATGGAATTGATGGCGCGGATGCCGGTGTCGAGGATGTCGCGGATCGGCGCGCGGCCCAGCGGATTGGCCGCGCGCACGGCCAGCGGCGCGGAACGTTCGGTGTGCAACGGGCCGTAGTTGTCGAGCGGGCGTCCGGCGCCGTCCAGCACGCGGCCCAGCAGTTCGTCGCCGACCGGCAGGCGCCGGCTGTGCTCATCGGCGCGACGCGGCGTGAAGGTGATGGGGCCGGTGCGCGGCGGCGGCTTGACCGGCTCGACCGGGAACACGCGGGTGCCGGGCACGATGCCTTCGACATCGCTTTGCGGCATCAGGAACAGGCGATCGTCCTGGAAGCCGACGACTTCCGCTTCGATCATGGTGCCATTGGGCAGGGGGACATTGCAGGGGCTGCCGACCGGGAGCTTCAGCCCGACGGCTTCCATCACCAGGCCGGCCACGCGCGTAATGCGGCCGGCAGTCTGGGTGGGCTCGGCCATGCCGACCAGGCTGCGGCAGTTGTGCAGGTAGGCTTGCCAGAGGCTGCTGTGAGAGGGCATGGGGGAGTTCATGCGGGTCTCCCGGTCAGATCTTCATTGCTCAATCCAGCCAGTCGAGCTGCTTGGACAGCGACTCGGCCAGGCGCTTCCAGCGCGTTTGCGCGGTCGCGTCGATCTGGTTGGTGCGGGTTTCCACGCGGCAGCCGCCGCGCAGCATGTGCTGGTCTTCCTCGATCTTCCAGCCATGCTTGACCAACTCCTCGCCCATGTGTTCGCGCACCAGTGTCGCGTCTTCCGGATTGAGCGTGAGCGTGGCCGGCAATTGCAGGCCGGGCAGGGAGTGAATGGCTGTGCTGACGGTGGGCAGGATCAGCTCCGGGCGCACGTTCAGGGCGGTCTTGAGCATGGCCTTGGACAGGTCCAGCGCAAGGTCCAGCATTTCCGGCGCCATGCTTTCGCTGCATTGCGAGACCTCGGTGCTGAAGTTGGCCGCAATCTGGCGGAAGTGCTGGATGGCTTCGTTGATTTCCTTCTGGCCTTGCTGCAAGCCGGCCATGTAGCCTTCGGCGCGGCCGGCCTCCAGGCCGTGCTGGCGGCCTTCGGCGAAACCTTCCTGGCGGGCCGCTTCGCGAATCGCGTCCAGCTGCTCCGCGGTCAGTTGCGGCACCGGCGGCGGTTCCTCGTCGAACTCATCCTCGGCAGCATGTGCCGGGACCGGTTCAGGCTCAGGTTCTCCCCGGTCGTTGAACGACGCCAGCTCCCAACGCTGGTAGGGCGTCATTTCTTCCTTGGGAATGATCTTCGCACGCATGGCTTACATTAACTCCAACTTGACGGCAAGCCGCGGGGCACCAGCAAACTCATCAGACGAACGCATCCTCGCCCTTGGCGCCAAGCACGATCTGGCCTTCGTCGGCCAGGCGGCGCACGATCTGCAGGATGGCCTTCTGCTGCGCGTCCACTTCGGACAGGCGCACGGGGCCCTTCGACTCCAGGTCTTCCTTCATCATCTCGGCCGCGCGCTGCGACATGTTCGCGAAAATCTTGTCGCGCAGGCCCTGCGATGCACCCTTGAGCGCGACGATGAGCGATTCGGACTGCACTTCGCGCAGCAGCAGCTGGATGCCGCGGCCGTCGATATCGATGAGGTTCTCGAACACGAACATTTCGTCCATGATCTTCTGCGCCATGTCTTCGTCGTAAGAGCGCAGGTTGTTCATGACCGAAGTCTCGCTCTCGCCGGACATGAAGTTCAGGATCTCGGCCGCAGTGCGGATACCGCCCATCTGCTGCTTCTTCAGGCTTTCGTTGCCGGTCAGCAGCTTCGTCAGCACGTCGTTGAGCTCGCGCAACGCGGCCGGCTGCACGCCGTCCAGGGTTGCAATACGAAGGATCGTATCGTTGCGCAGACGTTCCGTGAAATGATTGATGATGCCGCAGGCATGGTCGCGCTCCAGGTGAACCAGGATGGTGGCGATGATCTGCGGGTGCTCGTTGCGGATGAGTTCGGCAACCGATTGCGCGTCCATCCACTTGAGGGCTTCGATACCGGAAGCGTCGCGGCCGCCCAGGATGCGGTTGAGCAGGGAGGTTGCCTTGTCGTCGCCCAGCGCCTTGGTCAGCACGCTGCGGATGTACTCGTCCGAATCCAGGCCCAGCGAAGACGCCTGGCCGGTTTCGGCGACGAAATCGTTGAGCACCTCGTTGATGTCCTCGAAGCTGATGTTCTTGAGGGCCGACATTGCCGCGCCCAGCTTCTGGACTTCCTTCGGGCCGAGATACTTCATGACCTCGGCGGCCTCATCCTCGCCCAGCGCGAGCATCAGGATGGCACCTTTTTGAACGCCGTCGTTACTCATTGTTCACCCAGCCCTTAATGATGCTTGCCACCAGTTTGGGATCGTTCTTGGCCCACTGCTTGGCGGTTTCGAGGTTGGCCTTGTACTGTGCGCGTTCGTCGACTTCCGGCTCCCCGGACAGGTTGACGATGGCGTCCGGATCGTCCGGATCGAAGCCGGCGGCGGCTGCTGCTGCCGCGGCTTCCGCCTCGGCCTCTGCCTTTTCCTTGGCCAGGCGCTCGCGCTCCTCGCGGCCGGACAGCTTCCAGATGATCGGGCGCAGCACGCCGAAGTAGAGGTACAGCAGCACGGCGGCCAGCAGCACGTACTTGCCGATTTCCTTGGCCAGCTCGATCATGCCCGGCTGCTTCCACAGCGGCAGTTCCGGCTCGAGGTCGGTGCTGAACTGGGTATTGACCACGTTGAGCGAGTCGCCGCGATCCTTGTTGTAGCCCATCGCTTCCTTGACCAGGTCGCTGATCTGGTAGCGCTCGGGCTCGGTCAGCGGACGCATGACGATCTTGCCGGTGTTGTCGATGGTGCGCTTGTAGTTCACCACCACGGCCACGGTCAGGCGACGCACGCCGCCCATGGGCTGCTGGGTGTAGCGTACGGTCTTGTCGACCTCGTAGTTGACGGTCTCGTCCTTGCGCGAATTGCCGCTGGAGGAGGGCGCCGGCGCTGCGCCGTTGGGCGTTGCCGCGCCGCCCTGGCCCGGTGCGTTGGCCGCGGCCGGATTGACGATCTGGGCGGTGGCCGGGGCAGGGGGCTGGTTGCTCAGTGCGCCAGGAACGCCGGAGGTGCCCGACGACGCGCTGTTGGCCTCGCTGCTCTGCTTGCTGCGCACGGCTGCGGTGTCTTGCGTCTGGTTCGGCTTGTAGGCCTCCGAGGCTTGCTCGGTGCGGGAGAAGTCGACGTCGGCGGTCGCTTCGGCGCGCACGTTGCCGTTGCCCACAATGGGGGCGATGATGGACTCGACGCGCTTGACGATGTCCTGCTGCATGTCCTGGACATACTTCAGCTGGGTCGGGTCGAGCGTGTTGGTCTGGGCCTGCTTGGTGGTGTCGGAGAGCAGGTTGCCGTTCTGGTCGACGATGGTGACTGACTTGGGGGAGAGTTCCGGTACGCTGCTGGCCACCAGGTGGACGATGGCGCTGACTTGCTGCTGGTCAAGGTATCGGCCGGGATAAAGGCTCAGAATCACGGAGGCGGTGGGTTTCTGCTGATCTCGCACGAAAACCGAGGCCTTGGGCAGGGCCAGGTGCACGCGGGCGTTCTGGACCGACGACAGCGATTGCACCGAGCGCGCCAGTTCGCCCTCCAGGGCGCGCTGGAAGTTGACCTGCTCGAGGAACTGGGAAACGCCGAGCTTCTGGTTTTCCATCAGCTCGAAGCCGACGTTGCCTCCCTTGGGAAGGCCTTGCGACGCCAGCTTGAGGCGGGCGTCGTGCACCATGTTTTCCGGGACGAGGATCGCCGTGCCGCCGTCGGAATACTTGTAGGGCACGTTCATCTGCTGCAGCGACGCCACGATGGCGCCGCCGTCGCGGTCATTGAAATTGGAGAACAGGACCCGGTACTCGATCTTCTGGCTCCACATCCAGATGCCGATCATCAGGGCAACAGTCGCAGCGGCCGCGACGATGAGCAGCACGCGCCGGCCTTGCGGCGAGCGCGCGTAACCAACCACGCCGCCCTGGCCAGGCTGCTGTGCGGCGTTCATGCCGCCAGCGGCTGGATTGTTGGCGTCGGCCGGATTGTTTGCGTCGCTGGTCATCGTACCGTCGGCTGCTACCGCCATGATTTCCCCTGTGGCGTACCCTCGGTTGCCCGGCTGATAATGACTTTATTCACTGCTTA
Organism: Herbaspirillum sp. WKF16; assembly: GCF_028993615.1. Taxonomy (NCBI): domain Bacteria; kingdom Pseudomonadati; phylum Pseudomonadota; class Betaproteobacteria; order Burkholderiales; family Oxalobacteraceae; genus Herbaspirillum; species Herbaspirillum sp. WKF16. Next base: position 2,119,843 of record NZ_CP118632.1, read on the forward strand.
CCTGCCCTTGATAGGATTTTTGCTCAGTGTGGATTGTCCGTTGGGCGCTGGAATTTGATCGCCCGAAAAGAATGGAAAATTCCCCGCTTATTGTTGCGAGTTGTAAATGCTATGGTGTTAATGTGCTCGTGTAGAAGTCGGCATTGCGGGTTAGATGCCGTTGCATCGCAAAAATATCGAAATCGTGGGGTGGTGAATGGCAATCGAGAGTGTAATTGATACCAGCAAGATCGAGGCGATGGTGGCGCAGCTGAGGGCTGCGGCCGCGCGCGCGCAGGGCGCCGTCGATCCGGTCCAGGGTGGCGTCAAGGCGGAGAAGGCGGCCGCCCGGGTGGATTTTGCGGATGTGCTGAAGGGCGCCATCAACCAGGTCAACGACTCCCAGCAGCAAGCCTCCAAGATGTCGCAGGCGTTTGCGCTTGGGGACGACAACGTCAACCTGTCGGACGTGATGATTGCCTCGCAGAAAGCCAGTATTTCCTTCCAGACCAGCATCCAGGTGCGCAACAAGCTGGTGTCGGCCTACCGCGACATCATGACGATGCAGGTGTGATCGATCCCGGGCCGCGCAAGTAACGCCGGCCCGACTCGAATAAAAAAAGCCCGCATCCGCGGGCTTTTTTCATTGGGCGTTGCCGCTTACATCATGCCGGATGCCTTGGCGTTCTGTTCGCGTTCCAGCTTGGTGATGAAGCGCTGGATGGCGCCGAGCACCGCACGTGGAATGTCGATGAACTGGCAGCCGAAGCGGTTCACGGTCTTGCCGTTGGTCATCTTGAACTCCTTGCAGTCGCGGATCTGCAGCTTCACGGACACCAGGGTGTTGTCGTTGAGTTCCAGTTGGCAATCCTCGTAGATCACGCCCGGGGTGACCGGCAGTATCTTCTTTTCATCGGTGATGCCCACACCGCCCGCGCTGATGTTGTTGAGCAGGGTGATGATGGTGATGAAGGAGCCGTCCGGCTGGGTGATGCGGAATGTGCATCGCAGCGGCTTGGCGATCGGCGTCGGAATGCGGAAGAATTCGCGACGTTGCAGGCGCACCAGGCTGGAGGGGATGCTGATCTGCAGCGCGGGACGATTCTGGTATTCGATCTTGCGGGCCTTGTCGACCACGAAGGTGATGCGGATGCTGTTGTAGAGCGCCTCGAAACCGATGCGGCTCGCCGAAGCGATGCTGTCGTTGAGCATGGCGCTGGGGGCCGCGTCGATGATGACGTTGCCGTCGTCTTCGTCAATGTCGAGTATTGACGTAATGACGGATTCCGATCCCCCTTTGATGAACAGGCTCAGCAGCTGATTTTTTTCCATCATGCTGGTGAGCAGGGAAACGATCTCCCTCCGTGAATGAACCCGGAACGGGCTGTCGTCGTCGATCTCGTCGTTATTTGCCATCTGTGCGTCTGAATTCAGCGAATAGGATCGCCTTCCCCTGAGGAATTCTTTATGTAATTTAACCCCGTATCATACATTACTGGCTGGGCTAATTGCATATTTTCAATACGATATAACCACGCCAACAACTCGGCGACGGTGCGATACAACGCGGGGGGGATCTGTTGGTCCAGTTCGACCTGCATCAGCAGCGAAACCAGCTCTTTGGATTCGTGTACATAGACGCCGCTTTCGCGGGCGCGGGCGATGATGGCTTCGGCCACCAGGCCGCTGCCTTTGGCGACGACCTTGGGTGCGGCCTGGCTGGCGTTGTAGGCGAGCGCGACCGCATTCTGCAGGGGGATGTTAGGCTTCTCCATCTTGCTTCACGATCAGAGAATCCAGGGAGGTGCCCGCGGCCGACATGGCGTCGGAGAACAGGGCGGTATTGCCGCGAAGCGCAGCGGCGGCGGCTTCATTGTCGGCCTTGACCTGGACATGGATCTGCTCGCCGATCAGTCGTATCGACGCCGATACCGAGCCCAGGTGCGCGAAGTTGAAGCGCACCACGCTGTGCCAGGTGGGGGGCGCGGCTTCGTCATTTTGGCCTTGCGGTTGCCCGTTGCCGTGATCCTGGGCGATTTCCCATTCCATCTGCTGGCCCGGCCATACTTCGCCGTGCCACACGAGCCGCTGCTGTTCGAGCGCGCTCAGTTGCAGGTTGATGATCTGGCCCAGCTGGCTTTGCGCCGGGTCGCTCGGGCTGAGCAGGTTGATGTCGCCGTTGCTCTGGCGGGCAACCTGGGCTTGCGGCTCCTTCATGAGCTCTTCGGCCGGGCGTTGGCCCGCGGCCCAGGCCGAGACATGCGATTCGTAGAACACGCCGCTGTAGGTGATGGCGTTTTGCAGCGCGCCCGCCATCTGGTCGGCCGGTGCGCCGGCCTTTGCCATGAGCGGCGCGGGTGAGGATACGTGGTCGGCCACGTTACCTTCCTGGGACGCCTGCAGCAGGCTGTCGATGAGCTTGCCGGCGTTGCTGAGCGTGGTGGTGGTGCTGGACGGGGCGTTGGATTGCGCCTGGCGGCCGCGCGCCTGGCCGTCGACCGGCACGTCTTCGTTCTCGCCGACTTCGCCGGCGCCTTCGCGGGTGACGAACTCCAGCGACTTGAGATCCTTCTGCATGGCCCGCCCGGCCTTGCTCAGGGAGACCGCCGCACTGTCTTCGTCCTGGTGCAGGCTGTCTTCCTTGATGGCGAAGGTGGGGCGGGGATCCTTCGAGACCAGCGTCAGGATCAGCGAGTCGCCCGTGCGCGCATTGGCCGGCAGCACCATGCGCGCGGCCGTATTGGCGACGCGCACGAGGAAGGTGCCGTCATTGAAGTCGGAGAGGATGCGCCCGGACATCTGCTGCCCGATGGCAATCTGGGCCAGGCGGCTGTAGGCCTCCTGCCGGGTGTCGGCGATCGAGACGACCGCAGTCGCCGCCGCGACGGAGTTGACGGGCTGGACGGCGGTGGCGATGTCGGCCCGCGGCAGCATGATCAGCTACCCATGCCGTAGGTGTTGAGCAGCTTCTGTTCGGTGTGGTTGCTTTGGATGAGCGCAGACAGCTTGCGCAGGCCGGGCTCCGTCAGGTTGCGGATATCGCGGTCATCTTCGAGGATCTTCCTGATGATGTCGACCTTGCGGTTGCGGTGCGCGTCGGAGAGCGATACGCCATCCTCGAAGTCCTTCAGGGTGGCAATGTGCTTGCCGCACTGCATTTCCAGGGTGGTCAGCAGTTCCCAGTCGGCAGCGCGGGCGGCCGCGAGCATCTGGTCGGTCAGTTCGGAGATCGACTCGTAAATGGCGATGACGTGGTCACCGTTCATGGTCAGGCTTTCGCAAAGTTGTTTTGCGGATTGACGCCGTCATACGCCGCCGACATCTGGGAGGCCGGGCCGGCGTTCGGACCGATCTGCTCCCATGCGGAACGGATGTCGTCGAGCAAGCCGTGGATTTCGGTCAGGATGGCCGGATTGTTGGTCGCATTCGCTTCGAACAGGCGCCGGCTCATGTATTCGTACAGCGAATCGAGGTTCAGGGCCAGCTCGCCGCCGACGTTCTTGTTCAGGCTCGCGCGCAAGCCGTTGTCGATGATCAGGATCGCCTTGGTGATCGATTCGCCCTTGTGCTTGATGTCGCCTTCGGCCATGTACTTCTTGGCCAGGGCGATCGCCACCAGCGCGCCGTCGAACAGCATGGTGATGAGCTTGTGCGGGCTGGCGGCGAGCACGCCGGTTTCCACGCCGATATTGGCGTAGGCATTGGCGCCACGCTTCATGCTTCCGAACATGACGTTCTCCTATGTTCGCGGATTCAGTTTCAGCTGCTTGCCTTGGGCAGGTTCGCGAGTTGTTGGGTCAGATAGCTCTGCGTCGCCTGCATGCTCGCCAGCGTCACATTGAGCTGGTTGAACTGGTTGGTGTAGGCATCCTTCATGTTGGACAGGCGCGTCTGGATCGCAGTCTGGCGATCCTGATTGATCTTCAGGCTGGCCTGCAGACCATTGGTCTTGGTCGCGATCAGGCCGGTGTCGCTCAAAAGACTGGTCATCAGCGTCTGCAATTTGGTGACGATACCATTTTTGGACGAGGTGGTGTTGGTCGTGTCCGGGTCGGTGGCGCTGAACAGATTGGCAATGCCGGCGAAATTGTTGGTGGTGGCGGTGGACAGCTTCGTTGCGTCCAGCGCCAGGGTGCCGTCTTTTTGGAAGCCGATGCCGATATCGGACAGCGTGCTGATGCCGTTGCCGCCGTCGACCGACGCGAACATGGTGCTGCGCAGCTGGCTCAGGATGGTCTGCACCGAGGACTCGCTGGCCAGCGGCGAGGACGACGTGGACGTGCCCAGCGTGGTGGAAGGGGTCTGCGCGGTCAGGCTGCTGATGGTCTTGGCCAGCGAATTGTAGGCGGAAACGAAAGTATTGGCCGCCGATGTGATGCCCGTCGTATCGTTGGAGATATTGAGGGTGATGTTGTCGTCGGCGGTGGTGACCTTGCTCAGGTTCAGGGTCACGCCCGAAATCGCATCTTCAACCTTGTTGCTCTTGCTGGTGACGGCCACGCCGTCGATGGTCAGCTTGGCGTCCTGGGCCTTCATCAGCTGGCCCATGCTGCCGCCGGTCAGGCCGGCGTAGTCGGTGGTGCCGGTCAGCGAGACAGGGTTGGTGCCGGTCGGCGTCAGGACCAGGTGATCCTTGGTGCCGTCGTTGGTGATGCTGGCGGTGACGCCTGCGCCCGTGGTGCCGTTGATCGCGGTCATCACGTCGTTGAGTGTGATCGCACCGCCGCTGCCGGTGCCGGTGGGATTGATGGTGAAGGACTTGTCGCCGGATTTCAGGGTCAGGCTGCCGGACGCATAGGTCTGGCCGGTCGTGACGCCGGGAGATGTGTAGGCGCCGCTGGGGTCGAACGAGAACACCGAGAAGTTATCGGTGCCGGTGATGCGGATGGTGTTGGCGGCGCCGCTGTCCTTGGCCGAGATCACCAGGTGGTCGTTGGTGCCGTCGCTGACGATGGTCGCATTCACGCCCGCATCGCTGGCGTTGATGGCGTCGCGCACGCCGGCCAGGGTGTTGCTGGTCGGCTTGATGACGGTGGTCGAGCCGGTGCCGGTCTTGATGGCCAGCAGGCCGGTTTCGAAGGTGGTGCCTGGCGTGATGCCGGCCGAGCTGAGCTTTTGCGCCTGGGCCAGTTGGGACACGCCCACGGTGTAGGCGCCCGACGCCGCCTGCGTCGCATCGCGCGGCGCCTGGGTCTGCGTCATGGTGCTGGGTGTGCTGCCCGACGGGTCGTAGGCAAAGTCGGACAGGCTGCCGTTCGAGGTCACCTTGATGGTGTTGCCGGTGCCGCCGGTGTTGGCTTCGAGCACCAGGTGGTCGCCGGTTCCGTCCTTGACGATGGAGGCGCTCACGCCCGCCTTGGAGGCGTTGATCGCATCGCGCACGCCGGCAAGGGTGGCATTGGCCTTCAGGGTCACGAAGGTGGGCGAGCCGGTGCCGACCTTGATGGCGATGGAGTCGCCCGCATTGAAGATCTTGCTGCCGGGAACGGCTGCCGACTGGATTTTCTGCGCCAGGACCTTGGTCGAGGAGTCGGTGTTGATGTCTGCCGAGAAGGGATCGGTGGTCAGGTTGGTGCCTGTGCCGGCATTGCTCAGCGAGGATTTTTGCGAGCTGAAGCTGGCCGAGGTCAGGGCCTTGATGGCATTCTGATAAGTAGACAGGGCGCTCTTGAGGTTCCCGTAGGCGGAAATGAGCGTGTTGTAGCTGCTGGCCTGCGTGGTCAGCGGCGTCAGCTGCGATTGGCTTTCCGCCGAGATCAGTTGGCTGACCAGGGTAGAAACGTCAAGGGGACCTGCGGAGGTGGAAATAGTGCCGGTGGAAGTTGCCATCGTTCACTCCTGAAACTGTGCGTTGCACACAGCGTTCTACAGGCTGCGCGCCGCGGTCAAGAGGAGAGGTGCGAGGTCCGGCTCTCAAGTACGGCGTCGTAGCGGTGCTGACGCTGTGCGGGATAAATACGTAAATCCGTTATGAACTGGGGTGGACGAAACTATCATGCGCAATGAACAGCGCATTGGCGCATGATGCTCTTCGTGCCACTGCAGTTCGTACCAGACTCAAACTCAAGCCTTGTGGTTGATCAGCAAGCCTTGCATCTTGTCGATCGACTTGGCAATGGCAACCGCTTCTTCGGTGGGGATCTGGCGGATCACGGTATCGGTTGCCGTGTCGACAACTTTCACGATGGTCTTGCCGGTATCCTGGTCCTTGGAGAAATTCAAGGCCGAAGCGTTCTTTGCTGCAAAATCATTCAACTTGCCGACGGCGTCGTTGACATCGCTTTCGGTTGCGCGGCGCGCTTCCGGGGATGCTGCCGGTGCAACGGTCGACACCACTGGATCTGCCTTGGCGGCGGCCTGCGGCAGTGCATACGCGGTGCCGGAGTCGCCAGCGGCGCTTATATTAAGTGGGGCAATCGCCATGGTACTACTCCCTTCCTTAAAGGAACGTGCGGAGAATACTCGCTATCCTCCGCACGTCATCCTACCTAGCTATCAGGCTTATTTCAACAGCGACAGGACCGACTGCGGTGCCGAGTTCGCTTGCGACAGCATCGCGGTACCAGCTTGTTGCAGGATCTGCGCACGGGTCAGGTTTGCAGTTTCTGCAGCGTAGTCGGTGTCCATGATACGGCTGCGCGACGCGGTGATGTTCTCGCTCGACACTTGCAGGTTGCTGATCACAGCGTTGAAGCGGTTCTGCACGGCGCCGAATTCAGCACGCTTGGACGAGATCAGGCTGATGGCCTTGTCCAGGTTCTTGATGGCCTTTTGTGCATCGCTTTGTGCGCTCGGAGCGGCAACTGCCTTGTCCAGGGACAGCTTGGCGCTGTCGATGGCGCTTTGCAGCTTCACAGCCGAAGCGGCCAGGGCGTTGGAGGTCAGGGTCGAACCGGTAGCGAACAGGTTGTCCAGAGCTGCCTTCGCCGAAGTGTAGGTAGCTTGGGCGGTGCTCACGCCGCTGGTGTCGCCCTGGCCGATCAGGCCCTTGGCGCTGGTGCCGATGACGTCGGCCATGGTGCCGTTGTTCGACAGGTCTTCCAGGGAGATGGAGATCTGGTCGTTCAGCTTGTTGTCGGTGACGTTGGCGCCGACTTGGAAGCTCAGGGTCAGAGCAGCCTTGACGTTGGCCGAGGTGGAACCAATACCGGCCGAAGCGCCTTGGCCCACGCCAGTGAACAGGTTTTGGCCGTTGAACTGGGTGCCGTTCAGGACGCGGAAGGTTTCGTCCGACAGTTGCTTGTATTCGTCGTTCAGGGTCTTGCGGTCCTGGGCGCTGTTGGTGCCGTTGGAGGCCTGCACAGCCAGTTCACGCATACGTTGCAGGTTGTCGGTCACGGTGGACAGAGCGCCTTCAGCGGTTTGCGCCATCGAGATACCGTCGTTGGCGTTACGTTGCGCAACGGCCAGGCCCTTGACCTGGGCGTTCATGCGGTCGGCAATTGCCAGGCCGGCGGCGTCGTCCTTGGCGCTGTTGACGCGCAGGCCCGAGGACAGACGTTGGATCGAGGTGTTCAGCGACGCTTGCGAGCTGTTCAGGTTACGTTGCGTGTTCAGCGACGCAATGTTGGTATTGATGATTGATGCCATGCTAATTCTCCTAAGATTTGAGACCGATGATCCGAGTTTCAGTGCTTAACTTTGGTCTTCTACCCATGAGCCCCAGGCGTTTCAACCTCTGTTGTTTGCTTTATCGGGCGGCCTTGGAAAAAGTTTAGGGCTATTCGCAAAAATCTTTTTCAGGGCCTTCCGAACTAAAACCGCGTGCTTAATAAAACGTTCAAGCAAATCCTTTTTCGACTTGTTTTTTGAAAACTTTAGTCTTTTTATGGGGATCTATTTGTGTTGCCAAAAAGCAAACGACCGCGGCCTTGCGGGCGGCGGTCGTTTTGCTATGACGACGGAGGCGTCGCCAGTGCTTCAGCCGACTGTCTTGGTGTCGCGCAGTGCGGCCAGTTCGCTGCTCATCTTGCTGATGACGCTGTCCCAGTCGTCGGCCTCCGGCTGGCGGAACAGGCGCATGCTTGGGTACCAGGGTGAGTCTTCCCGGTCCATCAGCCAGCGCCAATCCGGTGTGTACGGCAACATCAGCCAAGTGCGGGCGCCGATGGCGCCGGCCAGGTGGACCACCGATGTATCCACGCTGATGACCAGATCCAAATTGGCAATGGCCGCCGCGGTATCGGCGAAGTCGTTGAATTTCTCGCCCATGTCAAACACGCGGAATTCTTTGGGCAAGCCATTGAGATCCTTGGTGGGGTGGCCTTTTTGCAGGGAAATGAAGTCGATGCCGGGCAGCCTGAACAGCGGTTCCATCTTGGATAGCGGAATTGACCGGCGGCGGTCGTTTCCGTGTTCGGGGTTGCCGCCCCAGACGATGCCTACGCGCAGTCGCGCTGAGGGGCTGTGGCTCTCGATCAGTGTACGGTAGGTCTCCTTCAGGCCTGGATCGGCTGACAGATATGATGGCCATGCGGGGATGTCGGCGACCGTGTTGGTACCGCAGGCCAGCGGCAGGCTCATCAATACATAGGCGCAGTCGCAGGGCGGCAGGGGGTCTTTTTCCCGCACCAGGGTGACGTCGGGCGAATAGGTCTGGAACAGGCGGTAGAGCGGATCCTTGACGTGCAGCGCCACGCGCGCGCCTTGCTCCTGCAGCAGGCGCACGTAGCGCACGAACTGGATGCTGTCGCCGAAGCCCTGTTCGTGCATCAGCAGGATGTACTTGCCGGCCAGGGAAGATTCTCCATCCCACTTCGGAATGAGATTGAACAGCTTGTGGATCAGCCGGTAGACGTCGGAACGCTCGCGGGTGATCAGGCGGCTTTCATGATTTTCCCAGCCGGCCTTGAAATTGCCTTGTAGCAACTGGCTCAACGCGATGTTGTGGCGGGCCGTCGAATAGTTCGGCTTGTAGCTCAGCGCCTTCTCGAAACACTCGATAGCTTCCCGGAGCTGGCCGTTGTCATGCAACACGGCGCCGAGGTTGTTGAGCGTCAGCACGTGGCGCGGATCGATGTCGAGCGCCTGCCGGAACAGCGACATCGCGGCTTCATGAAGGTCGTTGTTGGCTGCATAGCTGATGGCCAGCTTGGCGTAGCTGTTTGGATCCTTGGGGGCGAGCTCGATGATCTTGCGGTAATGCTCGTGCGCCTCGGTGGGCTCGTTGAGCTTGATGTAGGTGTCTGCGATCTTGTTGTGGGCGTAAATGTCGGTTGGATCCAGCAGCAGGGAGGTTTTGTAGGATTCCAGTGCTTCCTTGTACATGGCCATCGCATGGAAAGCTTCGCCCAATGCGGTGTGGGATGGCGCGAAGGCAATATCCAGCTCCAGCGATTTCAGGATCGTGGCGACAGCCTCCGGGAAGCGGCGGCCGTCGATCAGGGCGCGTCCCAGGTGCGACAGCGGGCCTGGTGCATCCGGCTCGCGCTTGACCGCATCTTCGAAATAGGCGATCGATGCGTCGGGATCGTTTTTCTCATGCAGGGCGTTGGCCAGGCCGACGCGGGCATCGCGGTATTCTCGGTTGTGGCTGATGGCAAGTTCGAACAGCTTGACCGATTCGTCGATGCGATACTGCTTGAGGACGGCATTGGCCAGGCTGGTGATGTACTCCGGGTTCTCGGGGTCGGCGTCGACGGCGCGACGCAGATAGCTTTCCGCTTCAGGGAAGTTTTCTTCATGCATCGCGATGAGGCCGCGCGCATTGTTGGCGTAGACCAGTTTGGGGGCGCGTTTGAGTACGGCCTCGCACAGCGCCTTGGCCTCGTCCGTCTTGTGGTCGTCGAGCAGGTCAAGGCAGCGGCGTACGTCCAGCAAGTCTTGCAGTTGGGGCTGGCTGGTGGTGGGCGATGATTTGGCACTGCTCTTGCGCGTCGACATCAAAGGTTCCTTGCATGTGATGAGGGTGTGCGCCATCAGGGCGCAATTCGTTAGGTTCGCATGATATGCGTCATCGCGTGCGCACGAAAGTGTGAACAGAACGCAAAAAAGCCTTGATTTGGGAAATGCGCGCGCTGAGGTTCGGCTGCGACGCTGTCGTTGCGGTGCCGGAGCGGGTGGCCGGGCGGGAGGGGGGGCGACATGCCCGGCGTACCGGGCATGTCGGGAGGTCCTGGCTTACCAGCTGCGCAGCAAGCCCACTGCCAGGCCTTCGAGCGTGAAATCCTCGGTGTCCGGGGAGACGATGATGGGTTCGAAATCCGGATTTTCGGGCAGCAAGGCGATATTGCCGCCGGTCTTCTGGTAGCGCTTGACGGTGACGTCGTCGCCGAGGCGAGCCACCACAATCTGTCCGTTGCGTGCTTCCCCGGTTTTCTTGACGGCCAGGATGTCGCCGTCCAGGATGCCGGCGTCGCGCATGGACATGCCGCGGACCTTCAGCAGGTAGTCGGGGCGGGCAGAAAACAGCGCGGGATCGACCTGGTAGTTCTTTTCAATGTGTTCCTGCGCCAGGATGGGCGAGCCGGCCGCCACGCGGCCGACCAGCGGCAGGTTCAGCTGCATCAGCGCGGGGTGGGGCAGCGCCATCTGGCGGGCGGCCTGGGCCAGGCCGGCGCCGGATTCGCGCAGGCGGATGCCGCGCGAGGTGCCCGGTGAAATCTCGATGGCGCCCTTGCGGGCGAGCGCCTGAAGATGCTCTTCGGCGGCGTTGGCCGAGCGAAAGCCCAGTTCGGAGGCGATCTCTGCGCGCGTCGGGGGGAAGCCGGTGTTTTCGATGGCGTTCTTGATCAGGTTGAGGATCTGTTCCTGGCGCGCGGTGAGCTTGAGCATGTCGGATGCCTTTCTTTGGAGGAAGGCTGTTTGTATGAACAGTCTGTATTTTTATACAGGTGCAATCTTTGTGTCAACGGCAACATGCGCGACGCAGCGGATTTTTTCAGTCACGCCGGTACGCGCTTTGCCTCCCGCGCTCTATTTATATAGGCGACGAACGGAAATGTCGGCTGGCGGCCGCAGAAGGGGCCGCCAGCATTGCTGTTCCAGCGAAAACCTTGTATGATTGCCGGCTTTCCTCTTCCCACACTCGTCTTGACGCCGAGGTGGGCGTTTTGTCAATAGTCCAAAAGGAGTCTACATGCGTCATTATGAAATCGTATTTATCGTCCACCCGGACCAAAGCGAGCAAGTGCCGGCCATGATCGAGCGTTACAAGGGCATCGTCACCACCCGCGGCGGCAAGGTGCACCGTGTCGAAGATTGGGGCCGTCGTCAACTGGCTTACCAGATCCAGAAACTGGCCAAGGCACACTACGTCTGCCTGAATATCGAAGTCGACAGCGAAACGCTGGCCGAAATCGAAACCGGTTTCAAGTTCAACGACGCCGTCCTGCGCCACCTGACCGTCAAGATGAAGAAGGCCGAAACCGGTCCTTCGCCGATCCTGAAGGCAGTGCAGAAGGAAGACGCGGCCAAGAGCCGTACCGAAGCGCCGGCAGCCTGATCGGCTGTGCGATTGCGTAGCATTCCTAGCGGAGAGTGAACCAGCTTCAAGTCATCGCCAGCCTGGCAGAACGTGATGTGTTGCGTTATACGCCGGCCGGTATCCCGATCGTGACCGCCAGGTTGCAGCATCAGTCGGAGCAGATGGAAGCCGGTATCAAGCGCCTGGTCGAGTTCGATGTCGCGGCGATGGCCGCCGGGGAAATCTCCGGTCGACTCAACAAGGCGACGCTGGGCGGGATGTTCCGGTTCACCGGATTTCTGGCCCGCAGGAATCGCAACAGCAAGAGCATCGTGTTTCACATCGTTGATTTTGATCCGGTCGATTGAGCCCCATGGGGCCGACAAGATCTCACCCAATTTTAGATACAGGAGCCAAAAATGGCATTCGGTAAAAAGTTCGATAAAAGCAAGCTGAAAAACAAGCGTCAACAGCAAAACCCGCTGTTCAAGCGCAAGAAATTCTGCCGTTTCACCGCCGCCGGCGTTGAACAGGTCGATTACAAGGACGTGGATACCCTGAAGGACTTCATCCAGGAAAACGGCAAGATCATGCCGGCACGTCTGACTGGTACCAAGGCGCACTATCAACGTCAAGTCGACACCGCGATCAAGCGTGCTCGTTACCTGGCCTTGGTGCCTTACACCGATCTGCACAACGCGTAATCGACGCCGAGAAATAGGAGAAAAACATGCAAGTTATTCTGTTGGAAAAAATCGTTAATCTCGGCGGTCTGGGTGATGTCGTCCGCGTCAAGGACGGTTTCGCACGCAACTTCCTGATCCCCCAGCGCAAGGCCCGTCGCGCTACCGAATCGGCCATCGCCGAATTCGAAGCCAAGCGCGCCGACCTGGAAAAGGCTGCCGCCGAGAAGCTGGCAGCTGCTCAAGCCCAAGGCGAGAAGCTGAACGGCAATACCGTGGAAATCTCGCAGAAGGCCGGCGTTGACGGTCGCCTGTTCGGTTCCGTGACCAACTTCGACATCGCAGAAGCCCTGGGCAAGCAAGGTTTCGCCGTCGAGAAGTCGCAAGTGCGCCTGCCGAACGGCCCGCTGAAGATCGTTGGCGAGCACCCGGTTTCGGTTGCCCTGCACACCGACGTGGTGGTCGACGTGACCATCGCAGTCAAGGGCGAGCAAGCCTAAGATTTGCGTCTTCGCAATTCGATTGCAATAAAAAAGCCGGGTTCGCCTGGCTTTTTTATTGCTGCCCCGGGTTTCGGGGAAATTGTTTTCACCGGAAACGCCATTGAGGCCGTGCGGCCGGCGACTTTGTCGCCGCGGTTTGCATGGCTTCGCCGCAAGCCGCTGCCGAAAAGGCTTTGCGCCCGGCACTCAAAATAGCCGTCCGGCCCGGAACGGGCTTAATCCCAGCAGGTTATAATGCGCGCCATGAAAGAATCGTCCCGCGCCAAAAAAGAGTTTTTCCGCGGCCCGAAAGAGTCCTCCGATCCTGAGATCGATGCTCTTCGCGTGCCGCCGCATTCCATCGAGGCGGAGCAATCGGTCCTCGGCGGTCTGCTGCTCGATAACGCGGCGTGGGATCGCATTGCCGACTTCGTCAGCGCAGAAGACTTCTACCGCTTCGACCACCGCGTCATCTTCGAGCACATCGTCAAGCTGATCAACAGCACCAAGCCGGCCGACGTGATCACCGTCTACGAAGCCATGTCGACCAGCGGCAAGGCGGAGGAAGTGGGCGGCCTGGTCTACCTCAACGCGTTGGCCCAGAACACGCCTTCCGCAGCCAACATCCGCCGCTACGCGGAGATCGTGCGCGACCGCGGCATCCTGCGCAAGCTGATCACCGTGGCCGACGAGATCTCCGGCAACGCCTTCAATCCGCAGGGCAAGGACGTCAAGTCCATGCTGGACGAAGCCGAATCGAAGATATTCGCCATCGCCGAGGAAGGTTCGCGCGGCTCGCAGGGCTTCATGGAAATCCAGCCGCTGCTCACGCAGGTGGTGGAGCGCATCGACGAGTTGTACAACCGCGATGCGTCCAGCGACATCACCGGCGTGCCCACCGGTTTCATCGACCTGGACAAGATGACCTCCGGCCTCCAGGCAGGCGACCTGATCATCGTGGCAGGGCGGCCGTCGATGGGCAAGACCGCGTTCTCGATCAACATCGGTGAAAACGTCGCAATCGACAGCGGCCTGCCGGTGGCCGTGTTTTCGATGGAAATGGGCGGCGCCCAGCTGGCCATGCGTATGCTGGGCTCGGTCGGCCGCCTGGACCAGCACCGCCTGCGCACGGGCCGCCTGCTGGACGAGGATTGGCCGCGCCTGACGCACGCCATCCAGAAAATGAACGACGCCCAGTTCTACATCGACGAAACGCCGGCGCTGTCGCCGATCGAATTGCGCGCCCGTTCGCGCCGGCTGGCCCGCCAATGCGGCAAGCTCGGCCTGATCATCATCGACTACCTGCAGCTGATGTCGGGCAACGGCGGCAGTTCTTCGGAGAACCGCGCGTCCGAAATCTCGGAAATCTCGCGAAGCCTGAAGGGCCTGGCCAAGGAACTCAATTGCCCGGTGATTGCGCTGTCGCAGCTCAACCGCGCGCTGGAACAGCGTCCCAACAAACGGCCCGTGATGTCCGACTTGCGCGAATCCGGCGCCATCGAGCAGGATGCCGACGTGATTTTGTTCATCTATCGCGATGAAGTTTACAATCCCGATTCGCCGGACAAGGGCACTGCCGAAATCATCATCGGCAAGCAACGTAACGGCCCCATCGGCAGCATTCGCCTGGCCTTCCTGGGCATGTATACCAAGTACGACAACTACATCGGCAACCTGGCGCAGCCATACGGCGGCGACTGAGATGCCTTTTTCAAGGCGGTGCGGCCAGTTCGCGCCGCCGCGCAGGGATCGCGGGCGGCGCTGTGCCGCTCGCGTCATGTAAGGCGCCGGACCATTGTGGTGCGGCGCGTGGGACGGGCAGGGCAAGCCGGGGAGGTGAGCCCGCCGGTCCAGACGGCGCTTCATGGGCGCGAATCATAGACGAGAGAGTGAAACATGTTTGGACGATTGATGCCGACCGAAGGCAAATTCTTTGACCTGTTCAATCAACATGCCGAGTTGGCGGTCAAGTGCGCGAAAGAGATGGTCGCGCTGATGACCAATTTCGATGACCTTGAAATCCGCGTGCATGCCATTGAAACCGTCGAGAAGCAAGCCGACAAGGTGACGCACAACACCATCGACCTGCTGCACAAGACCTTCATCACGCCGCTGGACCGCGACGACATCCACCAGCTGATCACCCGCATGGACGACATCCTGGACCTGCTGGAAGACGCTGCCCAGACCATTTCGCTCTACGACATCAAGGCCATCACCCCCGAAGCCAAGCGCCTGGCCGAGCTGTGCCTGGCCTGTGCGGAGAAGGTGCAGGCCGCGGTGGGCATGCTCAACAACATGGACAACTCGCGCCAGATCCTGGCCATCTGCCAGGAGATCGACCGCCTGGAGTCGGATGCCGACCACGTGATGCGCGCCGCCATGTCCAAGCTGTTCCGCGATGAGCCGGACGTGCGCACCCTGATCAAGCTCAAGGCCATCTACGAGATCCTGGAAACCGTCACCGACCGCTGCGAAGACGTGGCCAACATCATCGAAGGCATCATCGTCGAGAACGCCTGACGCAGGCGCAGCGGCGACCCGATGCGGCCGTCGCCCGGTCCAAACAACGGTTTCCCCATGCAAACAATTCAAATCAGCTTACACATCCTCGCGTTGTTGATCGTCCTGGCGCTGCTGTTCGACTTCATGAACGGCTTCCACGATGCCGCCAATGCGATCGCCACGGTGGTCTCCACCGGCGTGCTGCGCCCGCAGACGGCAGTGGCCATGGCGGCCTTCTTCAACCTGGCCGCGGTGTTCGTTTTCCACCAGTTGCACGTCGCGGCCTCGGTGGGCAAGGGCACCATCGAGCCCGCAGTGGTCGACCACTATGTGGTGTTCGGCGCGCTGATCGGCGCCATTTTCTGGAACCTGGTCACCTGGTACTACGGCATCCCGTCTTCCTCCTCGCATGCGCTGATCGGCGGCCTGGTCGGTGCGGCCGTGGCCAAGGCGGGCACCGGCGCCCTGATTTCCGCGGGCCTGCTCAAGACGATCCTGTTCATCGTGCTCTCGCCGTTGCTGGGCTTGCTGTTCGGGTCGATCATGATGCTCATCGTGTCGTGGATATTCTTCCGCTCCACGCCGCGCAAGATCGATGGCTGGTTCCGCCGGCTGCAGTTGCTGTCGGCATCGATGTACAGCCTCGGCCACGGCGGCAACGACGCCCAGAAGACCATCGGCATCATCTGGATGCTGCTGATCGCCTCCGGTTATTCCAGCCCGGAAGCGCCGCCGATGTGGGTGATCATCTCCTGCTATTGCGCCATCAGCCTGGGCACGCTGTTCGGCGGCTGGCGCATCGTCAAGACCATGGGGCAGAAGATCACCAAGCTCAAGCCGGTCGGCGGTTTCTGCGCCGAAACCGGCGGCGCCATCACGCTGTTCATCGCCACCGCGCTGGGCATTCCGGTGTCGACCACACATACCATCACCGGCGCCATCGTCGGCGTGGGTGCGTCGCGCAAGATGTCGGCGGTGCGCTGGGGCGTGGCGAGCAACATCGTCTGGGCCTGGATCTTTACGATCCCGGCCTCGGCCTTCGTCGCCGCGATCGCCTGGTGGATCGGCGTGCAGATCCTCTGATCGCATCGCTTGCAGCCAAAGAAAAAGCCACCTTGCGGTGGCTTTTTCTTTGGGTCATCGTTTGCCGCCGCGGCGGCAAACGGATCCGGCCTTGCGCGGGTAAGCCCGCGCAAGCTCACTTACAGCACATCGCTGGCATGGTCGGCCAGGCGCGAACGCTCGCCGCGCGCCAGCGTCACGTGGCCGCTGTGCGACCAGCCCTTGAAGCGGTCGACCACGTAGGTCAGGCCGCTCGAACCTTCGGTCAGGTAGGGCGTGTCGATCTGCGCGATGTTGCCCAGGCAGATGATCTTGGTGCCGGGGCCGGCGCGCGTGACCAGGGTCTTCATTTGCTTGGGCGTCAGGTTCTGCGCTTCGTCGATGATCAGGAACTTGTTGACGAAGGTGCGTCCCCGCATGAAGTTGAGCGACTTGATCTTGATGCGCGAGCGGATCAGGTCCTGGGTTGCGGCGCGGCCCCATTCACCGGCGTCGCCGTCGGACTTGTTGAGCACTTCGAGGTTGTCGTCGAAGGCGCCCATCCACGGGCCCATCTTTTCTTCTTCGGTGCCCGGCAGGAAACCGATGTCTTCACCGACCGGCACCGTCACGCGGGTGACGATGATCTCGTTGTAGAGCTTGGTCTCCAGCACCTGCGCCAGGCCGGCCGCCAGCGCCAGCAGGGTCTTGCCGGTGCCGGCCTGGCCCAGCAGGGTGACGAAGTCGCACTCCGGGTTCATCAGCAGGTTCAGCGCGAAGTTCTGCTCGCGGTTGCGGGCGGTAATGCCCCACACGCTGTTCTTCGAGTGGCCGTAGTCGCGCAGCGTCTGCAGCACGGCGGTCTTGCCGTTGATCTGCGTGACCTGGCCGTAGAAGGACGGCTCGCCGTTCTTGGGCTCGATGAACACGAACTGGTTGACCAGCAGCGAAGGCACGTAGGGGCCGGTCACGCGGTAGTAGGTGAAGCTGCTGCCGTGCTTGTTCTCCTGCCACGACTCCATGCCCTTGCCGTGCTTGTTCCAGAAGTCGTCCGGCAGTTGCTGGATGCCCGAGTACAGCAGGTCGGTATCTTCCAGCACGTGGTCGTTGAAGTAGTCCTCGGCAGGCAGGCCGATGGCGCGCGCCTTCAGGCGCATGTTGATGTCCTTGGACACCAGCACCACGGGGCGCTCCGGATATTGCTGGTCCAGCGCGCGCACCACGCCCAGGATCTGGTTGTCGGCCTTGCCTTCAGGCAGGCCGTCCGGCAGCGCGGCGTTCTGCAGCTTGGTCTGGAAGAACAGGCGGCCCTTGGCGTCCTTGTTGCCCAGCTTGGCCAGGGGGATGCCGAGGTCGATCGCATCCTCCGCGATATCGGACACCAACGCGTCCAGCGAGCGCGAAATCTGGCGCGCGTTGCGGGCCACTTCGGACATGCCCTTCTTGTGGTTGTCCAGCTCCTCCAGCGTGATCATCGGCAGGTAGATGTCATGCTCTTCGAAGCGGAACAGGGAGGTCGGGTCGTGCATCAGGACGTTGGTGTCCAGCACGAACAGCTTGGACACGCCCATCTTGTCGGCCACGCGGCTGGTGCTGGACTTGGCGCGCGGCTCCACGGCCTTGGGCGCGGCTTTCGGCTTTTCAGCCGGTGCGACCTTGCCGGTGGTGGTGCGGGCGCGCGGCTCAGCAGCCTTGGCTTGCGGCGCGGCGACGGCGGCAACGGCCGCGATCTCTTGCTTGGGGATGGCGGGAGTTTCTACGAGTGCGATGTTCGGTTTGACAGGTTTATTGCGTTCAGCCTTGGGATAGTCCTCGGGAGACAGCAGCGAAGCTGGTTTGCTCGGCATTTTGGGCAGGGGCATCAGGACCTCGGTAGTGAATGAAGAAAATACCGCTTTGTCAGAGCGAACAGGTGGTGCGATAAGGCTAACTGCGAAGGAAACAACGACTGAGGAGTGGCGCCGCGGGTTCTAATGAAAACCTTGCGCAGTCCCGCCGGGCCGACATGCGGCATCGCGGCGCGGGTGGGAGCACAGGGAGCAAGGGTTTGATTAGCGCCGACGGTAAACTGAAAAGTAAAAAAGCCGTTTCGGTAGGCCTTCGGCCTAAACCAGAAACGGCTTTCAACTAACGTTTTCCTGTTTGAATTCAATGGCTTGTATCGATTGACCGCATATTCATCGAACGCGGCAGGTGCGCTTGCCAGGCGATCCTGACACGGCCCGACATCAGCAGGGCGCCGTGGGGCGCCACAGGGTCACGAGGGTTCTCATGGCCCGCCCGGAACTTCAATCGCTTGCGTTCCGGCCGCTTTTTCAGGCAATGGTTTTGATAAAGGCCAGCACCTCGTCCACGTGGGCTGGAACCTTGACTCCACGCCATTCTTTCACCACTTTGCCCGATCCGTCAATCACAAACGTGCTGCGCTCGACGCCGCGCACTTGCTTGCCATACATGTTTTTCATCTTCATGACATCGAACATGGCGCACAGTGTTTCATCGGGGTCGGAAATCAGTTCAAACGGCATGCCCAGCTTGCCTTTGAAGCCCTCGTGCGACTTCAGGCTGTCGCGGCTGACGCCGAAGATTTCGGTGTTCAGGTCCTGGAATTGCGGATGCAGGTCGCGGAACTGCATGCCCTCGGTGGTGCAGCCCGGCGTGTTGTCCTTGGGATAGAAATACAGCACCAGGTTCTTGCCCCGGTAGTCGGCCAGGTTGAAGTTCTTGCCGCCGGTCATGGCCGCCGAGAATTCCGGCACGGTCTTGTTCAGGATGGATGGTCTGTCGGTCAAAATGGCGCCCCAGTATGTCGGTTGTCGTTGGTTGTCTTTTGCTCGCTGCGGCGGGAATTACATCGCCTGCACGATCAGTTCGCCCGAGCGGCCGGGCAATTCGCCCCAGCTGATCGGCAGGATGGGCAGCACGTCGTTTTTCACGCTTTGGTAGTAGTCGCCCATGGAGACCAGCTCGTATCCCTGCGCGCGCCAGCCAGCCAGCAGCTTTTCGAAAATGGGGGCGAGTTTCTGGCCTTCAAGCTCGGCATGCAGCGTGAACACGTGATCGCGCGGCTGCCGGGTCAGTTCCAGCAGCAGGTCGGCGGCGTTGCCGCTGTCGATCAGCTTGCCGCGGATGGTGCGGCCGAGGATCTCGTCCAGCGTCGGCAGAGTGGTCGGCAGCTGCACGCAGGACAGCGCGCGGCCGCCGGCCGACAGGCGATGCGGGCCGGCGTCCGGATCGGCCAGACCGCCGTCTTCGCGCAGTTGCGAGCGGCCGTCGGAGGAGTAGGCGAAGCCGAACTGGTCGAGCTGCGCGAAGGCATGCCCGTTCATCTGCCAACCCGCGGCGCCGTGCGTGACCGGCGCGTGGCCGAAGATGTCGTGGTAGCGGCCGTAGGATCGCTGCATGGTCTCCTGCGTCCATTGCGCATCGGCATGGCGAACATCGTCCTGCCAGACGCGATGGTCCCAGGTGTGGATGCCGCACTCGAAGCCGGCGTCATAGGCTTCGCGCATGAACTCGGCGCAGGTCTTGCCGATATCGGGGGCGGGCAGCAAGGTGCCGTACATCAGCGTCTTCAAGCCGTAGTGTTCGACCACCGAGGTGCGCGAGACCTTGCTGAAGAAGCCGGGGCGGAAGATCTGCTTCAGGGCCCAGCCGGTATGGTCGGGACCGAGCGAGAACAGGAAGCTTGCGCCGGCGCCGTGGCGGCGCAGCTGGCTGATCAGGTTGGGGACGCCCACACGGGTGCCGCGATAGGTATCGGCGTCGATCTTGAGTGTAAGTTTGGGCAATGTCGATGAATCAGGTAGGTGGTGAGGCCGGGGCCGCCGGCGTGGCCGGCGTAGCCGCGGCGCGTGCGGCGCAGCGATTGCGGATCAGTATGCGAGACTAGCATTCCATGCCGCATAGAACAATATGCAAGCCGCTCCATCGGCGGTCCGGGCCATAACAGCGGCATTGCCGCAATGGCAATGACCGCCGGCCAGGAGCGGCGCGGCAAAAAGAAAACCGCGCCGAAGCGCGGTTCTCGGTGCCGGGCCGGGACGGCGATCAGTCCATCAGCGCGCGGGCTTCAGCCACCTGGCCGCGATACGCGTCGAAGATGTTGCGCAGCGTGTCGGCCATGGTGGTTTGCGGCTTCCAGTTCAGCTCTTCGCAGGTGTTGGTGATCTTGGGGACGCGGTTCTGCACGTCCTGGTAGCCCTTGCCGTAGTAGGCGGCCGAGGTGGTTTCGACCAGCTTCACGTTCTTGACCGTGTCGGCGTATTCCGGATACTCGGCAGCCAGCTTGAGCATCATGTCGGCCAGCTCCTTGATCGAGTAGTTGTTGACCGGGTTGCCGATGTTGTAGATCTTGCCGGAGGCGACGCCGCCTTCGTTGGCGATGATCTTCATCAGCGCGTCGATGCCGTCGTCGATGTAGGTGAAGGCGCGCTTCTGCAGGCCGCCGTCGACCAGCGAGATGTTCTCGCCGCGCACGATGTGGCCGAAGAACTGGGTCACCACGCGCGAGCTGCCTTCCTTCGGGGTGTGGATGGAATCGAGGCCGGCGCCGATCCAGTTGAACGGACGGAACAGCGTGAAGTTCAGGTTGTCTTCCATGCCGTAGCCCCAGATCACGCGATCCATGAGCTGCTTGGAGCAGGAGTAGATCCAGCGCGGCTTGTTGATCGGGCCGCAGATCAGTTCGGACTCTTCCGGGTCGAACTCTTCGTCGTGGCACATGCCGTAGACTTCGGAGGTCGAGGGGAACACCAGGTGCTTGCCGTACTTGGCGGCGGCGCGCACGATCGGCAGGTTCGCTTCGAAGTCCAGCTCGAACACGCGCAGCGGCTTGTTCACGTAGGTCGACGGGGTGGCGATGGCCACCAAGGGCAGGATCACGTCGCACTTCTTGACGTGGTATTCGACCCATTCCTTGTTGATCGTGATGTCGCCTTCGAAGAAGTGCATGCGCGACTTGTAGGCCTCGTTGTCGAGAATGTCGGTGATACGGTCGGTCATCATGTCCATGCCGTACACATGCCAATCCGTGGTTTCCAGGATGCGCTTGGACAGGTGGTGGCCGATGAAGCCGTTGACGCCGAGAATGAGGACTTTTTTCATGATGTTAGCGAGTTAAGTGGCCGGAATCAGCTGGCCATGTATTTCAGGTAATTGTTGAGCGAAGCATCCTGATCGTTGATCTGGATGCCCAGGATCTGGAGGAAGTTGCCGTCGCCGCAGCGAGCGTAGAGCTTGCCTCCTTCAAAGAACTTGTCCTGCATGCCGTGGGCCTTCTGCAAGGCAAGATGGGCCGACGGCGGAACCAGTCGGGTTCTCGACACCGTAATTTTATCACCCGCGATTTCCTCGAAGGCCCCGGGGTAGGGCGGAGCCACCGCGCGCACCAGGTTATGTACCTCGCGCGCCGTGCGGCGCCAGTCGATGCGGCCGTCTTCCGGCTTGCGTCCGCCGAAATAGCTGCCCTTGGCAAGCTCGTTGGGCAGGTTGGGCGTACGGTCGGCCAGCATGGCCGGCAACACGCCCCAGAGCGTCTGCTCGGCGGCCACCACGACCTTGCCGAACACCTCGTAGGCGGTGTCTTCGGGCAGGATCGG
Source organism: Herbaspirillum sp. WKF16 (assembly GCF_028993615.1). Lineage (NCBI taxonomy): Bacteria > Pseudomonadati > Pseudomonadota > Betaproteobacteria > Burkholderiales > Oxalobacteraceae > Herbaspirillum > Herbaspirillum sp. WKF16. The sequence goes on from NZ_CP118632.1 coordinate 2,141,537, forward strand.
CACGGCGGTCTGGGCCACGATGGCGCCGGCGTCGGGCTTGATGGTCATCTCGTGCAAGGTGGCGCCGGTCTCGGTCTCGCCGTGCAGCACCGCCCAGTTGATGGGCACGCGGCCGCGATACTTCGGCAGCAGCGAGCCGTGCATGTTGTAGGCGCCGCGCTTGGCCGTGGCCAGCACCTCGATGGGCAGCATGTGGCGGTAGTAGAAGCTGAAGATGAAGTCCGGCTGGGCCGCCTGCACCTGCGCCAGCAGTTGCGGCGACTTCGGGTCGGAGGGGGTGATGAACGGGATGCCGTTGTCGCGGCAGACGCCGGCCACGGAACCGAACCAGATGTTCTCGCCGGGACTGTCCTCATGGGTGACCACCAGCGCCACATGCACGCCGCGCGCCAGCAGCACCTTCAGGCAGCGTACGCCCACGTCATGGTATGCGAATACGACGGCGTTCATGATATCTGCTTGTCCTCTTCGGAGGATTGTTCGAGGATGGCTTGCACCACGTAGCGGGGGCGCGCGCGCACCTGCATGTAGATGCGGCCGATGTATTCGCCCAGGAGGCCGATCGAGAACAGGATCACGCCCATCAGGAAGAAGGTGATGGCGAACAGCGTGAACACGCCGCCGACTTCGGCGCCGATCAGCAGGCGGCGCAGCACGATCAGGATGAACAGCGCCGCCGAGGCGAACGACAGGCCGATGCCCAGCAGCGAGAAGAACTGCAGCGGCACCAGCGAGAAGCCGGTCACCAGGTCGAAGTTCAGGCGGATCAGGCTGTAGAACGAATACTTGGATTCGCCGGCCGAGCGCTCCTCGTGCTCCACCGTGATTTCAGTGGGCTTGCGCGCGAAGGTGTAGGCCAGCGCCGGCACGAAGGTGTTGACCTCGCGGCACTGGTTGACCAGGTCGATGACGTTGCGGCCATAGGCGCGCAGCATGTTGCCCTGGTCGGTCATCTTGATGCGGGTAATCTTCTCGCGCAGGCGGTTCATGGCCTTGGAGGCATAGGTGCGCCAGGCAGAGTCCTGGCGCTTGCGGCGGATCGAGCCGACGTAGTCGTAGCCCTCGCGCATCTTGGCCACCAGGTTGCCGATTTCTTCCGGCGGGTTCTGCAGGTCGGCGTCCAGCGTGACGATCACTTCGCCGCGGGTCGCCTCGAAACCCGCCATGATCGCCATGTGCTGGCCATAGTTGCCGTTGAACAGCACGACGCGGGTAACGTCCGGGCGAATGCGGTACTGCTCGGCCAGGATGCCGGCGGAGCGGTCGCGGCTGCCGTCGTTGACGAAGATCACTTCGTAGCTGTAGCCCAAGGCGTCCAGCGCCGGGTAGAGGCGCTCGAACAGCTTGGCGAGGCCGGATTCCTCGTTATATACCGGGATGACGACGGACAGTTCTGGTTTCATCAATGGCTGCTGCTGAAATAGGTCAAAGGCCCGAAGCCGCGGCGACCGGCGGTGTCGCGGCATTCAGGCCCGCTTGAAGCGAAAATGCGAATTGTGCCGAATTTAAACGGAAAATTGATACAAAATCAACGCAATACCGATTTTACTGTTTCGACCGCGCGCAGAACGTCATCTTTACTCATTGCATTGAACATCGGCAAGGAGACGATGCGACGGCCCACGCGTTCGGCCACCGGGAACATGCCTTCCTTGAAGCCGCGCTCGCGATACAGCTGCAGCAGGTGGATGGCCGGATAGTGGTAGCCGATGCCGACTTGCTTTTCCATCATCTTTTCCATGAAGGCGGCGCGCGTGATGCGCTCCGGCAAGACCAGCTGGAACATGTGCCAGTTCGAATTCTCGAAATCGGCCACCGGCAGTTGGGCGCCGTATTCGGCTTCGAAGCCGTCGCCGAAGGCGGCGAAATAATGGCGCGCCAGTTCCTTGCGGTGCGCGGTGATGGCGTCGATGTGGGCGAACTGGCCCAGGCCGATCGCCGCGGCGATGTCGGTCATGTTGAACTTGCCGCCCAGTACGTCGACTTCCAGCCCGTCGAAGCCGCTGCGGGTCACGCCCTGCAGGCGATACTTCTCAGCCAGGCGGGCTTCTTCGGCGTTGTTCAGGACCAGGAAGCCGCCTTCCGAACTGGTGATGTTCTTGTTGGCCTGCAGGCTGAAGGAGATGAAGTCGCCGAAGGCGCCGATGCGGCGGCCGTTCCAGGTCGAACCCAGGGCTTGGGCGGCGTCTTCCACCACGCGCAGGTTGTGCTTTTTGGCGATCGCGTAGAGGCGGTCCATGTCCACCGGCAGGCCGGACAGGTAGACCGGGATCACGGCCTTGGTGCGCGGCGTGATTGCGGCCTCGAGCTTGTCCAGGTCGATGTTGCGGGTGACCGGATCAATATCGGCGAACACCGGCGTGGCGCCGGTTTCCAGGATCACGTTGGCGGTCGCCACCCAGGAGATCGGAGTGGTGATGACCTCGTCGCCGGCGCCGATGCCGGCGATACGCAGCGCGATCTCCATGGTGCAGGTGCCGGAGTTGAAGGTGCGCACGATGCGGCCGCCGAGGTAGTCGGACAAGGCCTTTTCAAACGCCTGCACCTTGGGGCCGCTGGTGATCCAGCCCGAGCGCAGCACGTCGGCTACGGCGGCGATGGTCGGCTCGTCGATGGTGGGTTTGGCGAACGGCAGGAAGGGCAAGCTCATGGGTCGTTTCTGGTCAGGCGAATTCGTGGGAGGGACGCACCGGTCGCGATGCTTGCCCGCGCCCAGGGCGGCGGGCAATGGCGGCCGGCAGCGCGCTATTGTAAATCAGCTTCTGGTCAGCAAAACCACGCCGACGATGATCACCCCGATGGCGAGCAGGCGCTGGGCGGAAACCACTTCCCCCAGGAAGTACCAGGCGCCGATGGCGTTGATGATGTAGCCCAGCGAGAGCATCGGGTAGGCGACGGTCACATCCACCCGCGACAGGCCGATGATCCACACCACTACCGAGATCACGTAGCACGACAGGCCGCCGATGATGGGCAGCTGCGTGGCCAGCTTGAGGCCGGTGGCAAACCAGTTCCCGGCGGTCAGGTGGATCGCGCCGACGGCATTGGTGCCGGCCTTGAGCAGCAGCTGCGCCACCGCATTGAGGCAGATGCCGGCGAAGATGAAGCCGAAGGTGGCGAGGTTCATTGCGCCGCCTTCTTGCCGGGTGCAGCCGTGTCGGACGGCGCCGGGTCATTGGCCACGATCACGCGGCGCGGGTCCTGGCCGATCAGGCGCATCGGCAGCTTGCGCTCCTGCAGTTCCTTGTAGCGCGTCGGATCCATGATGGCGATATCTTTCTTGCCGGCCGCGTTGTCGGCCACCCACTGCGCCACGAAGGCGTCGATGGTCGGCAGCCACAGCTGCGGCTCCTGCTTCAGGCCGAATTCCATTTCATCGGCGTGCTGCACCAGCGTCATCGTGCGGCGCAGGTAGAAGGGCAGCGCCTGTTCGTAGCGGCCGACCAGGTAGATCGGGGTTTCCGGCTTGAGCTCGGCCTGCAGCGCCGGCACGTAGTCGACGCCGGCCGAATAGCGGCCCTGCGGGTCGTGGCCCAGCATCAGCAGCTGGCCGGCGATGAAGGCGCTGGCGGCCAGCGCGGTCACGGCTGCATCCTTGTGCAGGCGCGCCAGGCGGATGGCGGCGACGCCGCCGATGAAGAAGATCAGCGCGCCGGCGTACAGGTAGGGGATGTGCGCCTCCACCAGCGGCAGCGAGAACGCATCCTTGGCCAGCGCGGGCACGCGCGGGATGAACGCCAGCGCCACCGCGCTGGGCACCGCCACCAGCGAGCCGGCCCAGGCCAGCGCCTTATAGTCGGCGCGTTCGAGATAGCAGGCGATCAGCAGCGCCAGCGCCGGGAAGATCGGCAGGATGTAGGACGGCAGCTTGGAGTCGGAGATGCTGAAGAACAGGAAGATGAACACGGCCCAGATCAGCAGCATCTTCTTGGGTTGGAAGCGGCCGCCGTTCAGGCTGTTGTAGCCGCCCGTGTCGCGTTGCTCGCGCATGCCTTGCCACAGGCCCTGGAAGAACACGCCCAGCCAGGGGACGATGCCCAGCAGCAGGATGGGAATGAAGTAGTACCAGGGGCCCGTGCGGCTATGGATCTTGGAGGTGAAGCGCTGGAAGTGCTCGTGGATGAAAAAGAACTGCGGGAACTCCGGGTTGCGCAGCGACACCGCCACGAACCACGGCGTGGTGATGACGAAGAACAGCACCAGGCCCTTGAACAGGTGCAAGCGCTTCCAGATCGCCCAGTCGCGCGAGAACAGCGTGTACAGCACCAGCACCGCGCCCGGCAGCACGATGCCGATCAGGCCCTTGGACAGCACCGCCAGCGCCATGCCGGCCCAGCACAGCAGCATCCAGTTGCGCTGGCTGTCGCGCGAGGCGCCGTCGCGCTGCCCCATCAGCAGCGCGCACAGCGAGATGGTCATCATGCCGGACAGGCCCATGTCCAGCGTGTTGATATGGCCCATGCCGGCCCAGAAGAAGCTCGACGCCAGCACCAGCGCCGCATAGAAACCGACGCGCCCGCTGAACACGCGGGCGCCGGTGTAGCCGGCCAGGCCGATGCCGAGCAAGCCGCACAGGCCGGTCCACAGCCGCGCCTGCCATTCGCCCAGGCCGAACAGTTCGAACGTGATGGCGTTCATCCAGGTCTGCAGCGGCGGCTTTTCGAAATACTTGATGCCGTTCAGGCGGGTGGTGATCCAGTCCTGCGTGGCCACCATCTCGCGCGCCATCTCGGCGTAGCGGCCCTCATCGGTCGGCACCAGGACGCGCGCGCCCAGCATCCAGAACCAGACCAGCAGAAACAGGATAAGCAGCGTCCAGACGAACGCCTTCGATTTGTACAGTTCGCGCATTGACGGCGGTTCCTTGTGCGTGTTCTTGGGTTTCTTGTCGCGGCAAAGCGCGGGCTCAGGCCTTGGGCGCGATGATCAGCGCCAGCGCCACCTTGCGTCCCTCCGCCATGAGGATGTTGTAGGTGCGGCAGGCGGCCTGGTTGTCCATGCATTCGACGCCGATGCGGCGCGCGGTCAGGACCGTGATCAGCTTGGGATGGACGAAGCGCTGGCGCTCGCCGGTGCCCAGGATCACCACGTCGGGCGCGGTGGCGTCGATCTGCTCGAAGTTGGCTGCGGTGAGCGCATCGAAGCTCTCCACCGGCCACGGCACCGGATCGCTCTCGGGCAGCACCAGCAGGCTGTTGGTGAAGCGGATCGCGTTGAGTTCGACGCCATCCTCATCGTAGCCGGTGACGGTCTGGTATTGCTTGGTTTCAGTAGTGTGAAGCTTCATCGCAAGACGGGCTGGAATGGTGACGGGTGATGCAGCCGGATGAGCGCCGGGCCGGCGGCCGCGATGTCATTCCGACATGCATTGCAGCAATCTGGTCGTAAAGTGCAGCATTGTAGCCGTTTCCATCTCCGGCGCGCGCCTATTTGATTGATAAAATGGACAGCTTTGGGCAAAATGGCCGGTTCCCGACCCACAGGCCGCGCGGCTTTCGGAGCGCATTTGCCGGTCTTCGCCGCAGCCTCGCGCTGCACTGCAACCAGGCGCCCGGCCCCGGCCCAAAATCCAGGGAAATTGCCGCGAGGCACAGAAATGCAAACCAGATGAATGCGCCGTGATGGAGACGCTGGAGCCGGAAAGGTTCCGAGCCCCGCGGTGCCAAGGAGGGCGCGGCTTGTAAAATCCGCGCCGAAACGTGTAGAGGAAGAGCTGTGCGACCGATTCAGAAATCCAAGAAGCTGGCAGATGTGTGTTACGACATTCGTGGTCCCGTGCTGGAAAAAGCGCGTCAGATGGAGGAAGAGGGCCACAAGATCATCAAGCTCAACATCGGCAACCTGGCCGCGTTCGGCTTCGACGCGCCCGACGAGATCGTGCAGGACATGATCCGCAACATGGGCAACGCCTCCGGCTACACCGACTCCAAGGGCCTGTTCGCGCCGCGCAAGTCGGTCATGCACTACACCCAGCAAAAGAACATCCAGGGCGTCTCCATCGACGACATCTACCTCGGCAACGGCGCCTCCGAGCTGATCGTCATGAGCGTGAACGCGCTCTTGAACACCGGCGACGAAGTGCTGGTGCCGTCGCCCGACTATCCGCTGTGGACCGCCGCGGTCAGCCTGTCCGGCGGCACCCCGGTGCACTACGTCTGCGACGAGCAGCAAGGCTGGCAGCCCGACGTCGCCGACATCAAGAAAAAGATCACGCCCAACACCAAGGCCATCGTGGTCATCAACCCCAACAACCCGACCGGCGCGCTGTACTCGGTCGAGGTGCTGAAGGAAATCATCGAGCTGGCGCGCCAGCACCAGCTCATCGTGCTGGCCGACGAGATCTACGACAAGGTGCTCTACGACGGCAACACCCACACCTCGCTGGCCTCGCTGGCCGACGACGTGCTGTTCATCACCTTCAACGGCCTGTCCAAGAACTACCGCTCCTGCGGCTACCGTGCCGGCTGGATGGTGGTCTCGGGCGAGAAGAAGCATGCGCGCGACTACATCGAAGGCCTCAACATGCTGGCCTCGATGCGCCTGTGCGCCAACGCGCCCGGGCAGTACGCGATCCAGACCGCGCTGGGCGGCTACCAGAGCATCAACGACCTGGTCGCGCCCAACGGCCGCCTGACCAAGCAGCGCGACCTGGCGCACCGGCTGCTCACGGAGATTCCCGGCGTCACCTGCGTCAAGCCGAAGTCGGCGCTGTACATGTTCCCGCGCCTGGATCCGGAAATCTACCCGATCAAGGACGACCAGGAGTTCGCCTACGAGCTGCTGGCCGAGGAGAAGGTGCTGATCGTGCAGGGCACCGGTTTCAACTGCCCCACGCCGGATCACTTCCGCGTCGTGTTCCTGCCCAACACCGACGACCTGACCGAGTCCATGGGCCGCATCGCCCACTTCCTCGAAGGCTATCGCCGCCGCCACGGCACCGCGTAAGGCTTGCTGCATCCGCCGCCTCGGAGGGCTGGAGGCGGCGGCAATTTTTCACCAACCACGAAGACAATTCATGAAATCCATCAAAGTAGGTTTGCTCGGCATCGGCACCGTGGGTTCCGGTACTTTCAATGTACTCAAGCGCAACCAGGAAGAAATCGCCGGCCGCGCGGGCAGGGGCATTGAAATTACCATGGTGGCCGATCTCAACACCGAGCGCGCCACCGAGCTGACCAATGGAGAAGTCAAGGTTGTCAACGACGCCAACCTGGTGGTGAACGATCCCGACATCGACATCGTCATCGAGCTCATCGGCGGCTACGGCATCGCCAAGGAGCTGGTGCTCAAGGCCATCGCCAACGGCAAGCACGTGGTCACCGCCAACAAGGCGCTGATCGCCACGCACGGCAACGAGATCTTCCGCGCCGCCCAGGAAAAGGGCGTGATGGTGGCGTTCGAGGCCGCCGTGGCCGGCGGCATCCCCATCATCAAGGCGCTGCGCGAAGGCCTCACCGCCAACCGCATCCAGTGGATCGCCGGCATCATCAACGGCACCACCAACTTCATCCTCTCCGAGATGCGCGACAAGGGCCTGGACTTCGACGTCGTACTGAAGGAAGCGCAACGCCTGGGCTACGCCGAGGCCGATCCGACCTTCGACATCGAAGGCGTGGACGCCGCCCACAAGCTGACCATCATGGCCTCGATCGCCTTCGGCATCCCGGTGCAGTTCGACCGCGCGCACGTCGAAGGCATCACCAAGCTGCAGGCCAGCGACATCACCTACGCCGAACAGCTGGGCTACCGCATCAAGCTGCTGGGCATCACGCGCCAGACCGGCCGTGGCATCGAGCTGCGTGTGCACCCGACGCTGATCCCGGCGCAGCGCCTGATCGCCAACGTGGAAGGCGCGATGAACGCGGTGGTGGTGCGCGGCGACGCCGTCGGCGAGACCCTGTATTACGGCAAGGGCGCCGGTTCCGAGCCGACCGCCTCGGCCGTGATCGCCGACCTGGTCGATATCACCCGCCTGGCCACTGCCGATCCGGAACACCGCGTGCCTTACCTGGCGTTCCAGCCCAACGCCATGGCCGACACGCCGGTGCTGCCGATGGCCGAAGTGACCACCAGCTACTACCTGCGCATGCGCGTGGCCGACAAGGCCGGCGTACTGGCCGACGTCACCCGCATCCTGGCCGATTCGTCGATCTCGATCGACGCCATGCTGCAAAAGGAGCCGGCCGAGGGCGAACAGCAGACCGATATCATCATGCTGACCCACCAGACCCAGGAGAAGAACATCGAGGCCGCCATCACCAAGATCGAAGCCCTGGCCACGCTGGCCGGCAAGGTGACCAAGATCCGCCTGGAAGAGCTGAACTGAGCTGAACCGTTGCGGCAGCGTCCGGCGCCGCAATGAAAAACGGAGCCCGCGGGCTCCGTTTTTTTATCGCTGCGCCAAGGCGGCCGCGATGCTTACTTCTTGATCTCGAAACCGCACACCGCCTGCTGCATGGCGTCGCCCACCGACAGCGGCTTGGTCTTCTCGAACTGCGAGTTCTTCAGTGCATCGGAATGGTCGCGCTTGTCGCCCTTGCCGTCGTTCTCGGCGAAGATGATCTCGCGCACCAGCCTCATCGTGCCGGCCTTGCAGTTGTACTGGTGCAGGTCCTTGTAGGACTTCAGCGTGGGGAAGCCGCTGTCGCCGGTGTTGGGACGCGCTTCCTTGAAATTCCACAGCGACCAGGCTTCGCGGATGCCGCCGGATTCGACGATGGAGTCGGTGTCCACCAGCAGTTCGGACTGGTCCGTTCCGCCCAGCGATTGCCAGTTCTCGGCATGGGCCGGCGCGGTTGCCAGCAAAGCGGCAAACAGACCGGAGATCGCCAGCAGGGATTTTGTATTCTGTTTCATGCTGTTTCCATCCTTGTTTCGTTGAAGGCCGTCGTTGGATGCGTCGCCCGGCGGCAAGCCGGCGTCGTCGGCGCATCGCAGCAAAGTGCCGCAGCATAGCCCGCCTGTCGTCGGCTTTCAAGGGCGGTAACGTTTTATTGCACTCGCATGTCGTCGCGCTTGCGGTTTCCGCAATGAAACAGGCGCAGGCCGATGCCCTCCGGACGCAGGCGCCGGGCGGTCCGCAAATGTGACGGGCAGGGCGCGGGGGAGGCTATAATGGCCGTCTTTTCCCGCTTTTCCTCCTACCACGCGCCTGCTGCCTTCATACGTCATGCAATACGTCTCCACACGCGGTCATTCTGCAACTCCCTCCTTTTCCGAAATCCTGCTGGGCGGCCTGGCGCCGGACGGCGGCCTGTACCTGCCGTCGCAATACCCGCAGGTGACCGGCGCCGAGCTGGACCAATGGCGCAAGCTGTCCTACGCCGACCTGGCGTTCGAGGTGCTCAGGAAATTCGCCACCGACATCCCCGAGGCAGACCTGAAGGCGCTGGCGCACAAGACCTATACCGCCGACGTCTACCGCAACACCCGCGCCGGCGAGGACGCCTCGCAGATCACGCCGCTGCGCACGCTGGAAGACAAGGATGGCAAGAAGCTGGTGCTGCAGGGCTTGTCCAACGGCCCGACGCTCGCCTTCAAGGACATGGCCATGCAACTGCTGGGCAACCTGTTCGAATACGCGCTGGCCAGGAAGGGCGCCGAGCTCAACATCGTCGGCGCCACCTCGGGCGACACCGGCAGCGCCGCCGAATATGCGATGCGCGGCAAGAAGGGCATCCGCGTCTTCATGCTGTCGCCGCACAAGAAGATGAGTGCGTTCCAGACCGCGCAGATGTTCAGCCTGCAGGATCCCAATATCTTCAACATCGCCGTCCAGGGCGTGTTCGACGATTGCCAGGACATCGTCAAGGCCATCTCCAACGACCTCGACTACAAGGCCGCCAAGAAGATCGGCACGGTCAATTCCATCAACTGGGCGCGCGTGGTGGCGCAGGTGGTGTACTACTTCCGCGGCTACCTGGCGGCCACCAGCGCCAATGACCAGAAGGTATCGTTCACCGTCCCTTCGGGCAACTTCGGCAATATCTGCGCCGGCCACATCGCGCGCATGATGGGCCTGCCCATCGACAAGCTGGTGGTGGCCACCAACGAGAACGACGTGCTCGACGAGTTCTTCCGCACCGGCGTCTACCGCGTGCGCAAGTCGGCCGAGACGTATCACACCAGCAGTCCCAGCATGGACATCAGCAAGGCCTCCAACTTCGAGCGCTTCGTCTTCGACCTGCTGGGCCGCGACGCCGGCCGCGTCAAGGCGCTGTTCCACAAGGTCGAGACCGCCGGCGGCTTCGACCTGACCGGCAAGCCGGGCAGCGACGGCGACGAGTTCGCCAGCGTGATCAAGTACGGCTTCGCTTCCGGCCGCTCGACCCACGCCGACCGCCTGGATACCATCCGCTTCGCCGAACAGGCCTACGGCATCACCGTGGACACCCATACCGCCGACGGCATCAAGGTGGCGCGCGAGAACCTGAGCCCGGGCGTCACCATGATCGTGCTGGAAACCGCGCTGCCGGCCAAGTTCAACGAGACCATCCGCGAAGCCCTGGGGCGCGACGCCGACCGTCCGGCCGGTTTCGAGAATATCGAGGCGCTGCCGCAGCGCTTCGAGGTGATGCAGGCCGAGGCCGCGCAGGTGAAGGCGTTCGTGGCCGAGCATACCGGCCTGTAAGCGCGCAGGACGTACCGACGCCGCTCGCGCCATGACGGTGCGCGCGGCGTTTTTCATGGCGCCGCAGCCTCGTCGGCGCGCGGCGGAAAGGACGGCCCGATTGCATTAGAATGTCAGGCCGCTGTATCGGCGCAACGCCAGCGCGCCGGCAACCCATCCAGGATCCGCAACAGGCCAGACATGCAAGCCAACACCACTGCACAGAATTCTTCCGGACCAACCGCGCAGCCGGCCCGCGCGCCGCTGCAAAGCGTGGAACAGGCGCTGCGCACCTTGCTCGACGCCGCCGTTCCGGTCGAGGGCGTGGAGACCGTCCCCACGCTGGAGGCCTGCGGCCGCGTGCTGGCGGCGCCGGTGCTGGCCCACATCAACGTGCCGGGCATGAACAATTCGCAGATGGACGGCTACGCCGTGCGCGCGGCCGACTGCGCCTCGGGCCAGGCGCGCCTGCGGGTGTCGCAGCGCATTGCCGCCGGCCATGTCGGCCAGCCGCTGCAGCCCGGCACCGCCGCGCGCATCTTCACCGGCGCGATGATGCCGGAGGGCGCCGACGCGGTGGTCATGCAAGAGTCCTGCGAGGCCGACGGCGAGCACGTGGTGGTGCGCCATGTCCCCAGGCCGGGCGAATGGGTGCGCTACATCGGCGAAGACATCCGCCAGGGCGGCGTCATCCTCGCCGCCGGCGCGCGCCTGCGTCCGCAGGAGCTGGGCCTGGCGGCATCGGTCGGGCAGGCCGATCTCCAGGTGCGCCGCCGCGCGCGCGTGGCGGTGTTCTTCACCGGCGATGAACTGGCCATGCCGGGCGAAGCGCTCAAGCCCGGCGCCATCTACAACTCCAACCGCTTCCTTCTGCGCGGCCTGCTGCAACAGCTGGGGTGCGAGATCAGCGACTACGGCATCGTCCCCGACAACCTCGACGCGACCCGCGAGACCTTGCGCCAGGCGGCGCAGCGGCACGACCTGATCATCACCAGCGGCGGCGTCTCGGTGGGGGAGGAAGACCACGTCAAGCCGGCGGTGGAAGCGCAAGGGCGCATCAACATGTGGCAGATCGCCATGAAGCCGGGCAAGCCGCTGGCTTTCGGCGAAGTGAACCGCGCCTCGTCCCAGGATGGCCGCGCTTTCTTCATCGGCCTGCCGGGCAATCCGGTGTCGTCCTTCGTCACCTTCCTGGTGTTCGTGCGGCCCTTCCTGCTGCGCCTGCAGGGCCTGCCGCGCGAAGCCGCGCTGCCGGCGCCGGTGACCATGCGCGCCGACTTCGACTGGAAGAAGGCCGACAAGCGCCAGGAGTTCCTGCGCGTGCGCCGCAACGACCGCGGCGGGCTCGACCTCTTCCCCAGCCAAGGCTCCAACGTGCTGACCTCCACCGTGTGGGCCGATGGCCTGGTCGACAATGCGCCGGGCCGCACCATCGCCGCCGGCGACATCGTTTCCTTCATCTCTTTCCAGGATCTGCTCTGATGAAAATCGAACTCCGCTTCTTCGCCAGCGTGCGCGAAGCGCTCCAGACATCGCAGGAAGTGATCACGCTGCCCGACAGCGTCAAGACCGTGGGCGACGTGCGCGCTTTCCTGATCGGCCGCGGCGGCGCCTGGACCGAGGTGCTCGGTCCCGAGAAGAACCTGCGCATGGCCTACGACCATGTGATGACCGAGGCCGACACCGAGATCGCCGACGGCGGCGAGGTTGCGTTCTTCCCGCCGGTGACCGGTGGCTGAGATGGCCGCCAAGGACGACGCGTCGGCCGGCACGCTGGGCCACTACAGCCGTAACGCCGACGACTTCCGCGCCGGCACCTGGGGCCATGACGTCAGCCAGAACATCGGGGCCTTGCTGGATGCCTTGTCGATGCGCCCGGGCGCTGCCGGCGCCGGTCCGTTCTCGATCCTCGATTTCGGCTGCGGCCCGGGGCGCGACCTGCTTGCCTGGTCCCGGCTGGGCCATGAGGCAGTCGGCCTGGACGGCGCCGGCGAGTTCGTGCGCATGGCGCGCGAGGCTTCCGGTTGCGAAGTGCTGCACCAGGATTTCCTCGCGCTGGATCTGCCGCCGCAGCGCTTCGACGGCATCTTCGCCAACGCCTCGCTGTTCCACGTGCCCTCGGCCGAACTGCCGCGCGTGCTGGCGCAGCTGCGCGCGGCGCTGAAGGAAGGCGGCATCCTGTTCAGCTCCAACCCGCGCGGCGAGGATGTCGAAGGCTGGAGCGGCGAACGCTATGGCGTGTGGCACAGCCTGGCGGGCTGGCGCAGCTACCTGGTCGCTGCAGGATTCATGGAATTGCGGCATTATTACCGCCCCGACGGACTGCCGCGCGAGCAGCAGCCGTGGCTGGCCAGCGTCTGGCGCAAGATCTGACGCGGCGGCAGGCGGCGCCCGATGGCGCTGCGATCCGTTTTCTTTGGGAGGAGACAGGGCATGCGCCAAACATGCCCGACCAAAGGGGAGATGCAACAGACGCCATGAACAATGAATGGCGCGCATTCATCCACACCTGAAGAAGGAACACATCGTGATATCCACCCAACTGGCCGCCTGGGCGGCCCAGGACACCCAGCTGCTGCTGGTGACGCTGGCCGCGCTGGTCGCCATCGTCGTCCTGATCAGCTTCCTCTCCATCGCTCCCTTCCTCGCCATCCTGATCGGCACCTTCGTGGCCGGCATCGGCGCCGGCCTGCCGCTGGAAGACATCGCCAAGGCGTTCAGCAAGGGCGCCGGCAGCATCCTCGGCGAGGCCGGCATCATCATCGCCCTGGGCGCCATGCTGGGGGCCCTGATGGCCGACTCCGGCGCGGCCGACCGGATCGTCACCACCTTGCTGCGCTACGCGCGCGGCCGCGCCATCCCGTGGATGATGGCGGTGGTGGCGCTGGTGATCGGCCTGCCGCTGTTCTTCGAGGTCGGCCTGGTGATGATGGCGCCGATCATCTTCGTCATGGCGCGCCGCGCCGAGCTGCCCATCATGCGCGTGGCCATTCCCGCGCTGGCCGGCATGACCACGCTGCACGCGCTGCTGCCGCCGCACCCGGGCCCGCTGATCGCCGTCGGCGCGCTGCATGCGGACCTCGGCACCACCATGCTGCTGGGCTTCCTGGTGGCGATCCCGGCGGTCGTCATCGCCGGCCCGCTGTACGGCAATTTCCTGGCGCCGCGGCTGAACGTGAGCGAGCCTGACCAGATCGGCAAGCTGTTCACCGCCCGCGAGCAGCAGACCCAGCCGGGCTTCTTCCCGGCGCTGGTCACCATCCTGCTGCCGGTTGTGCTGATGCTGGGCCGCACCGTGGCGCGCATCTGGGTCGCGCCCAAGACGGAGCTGTATGAAATGCTCAACTTCTTCGGCGAACCCATCATCGCGCTCACCGTCACCGTGCTGTTCGCCGTGGTGGTGCTGGGCTGGGGGCAGGGCACCAGCCGCTTCGACGTCGGCGCCACGCTGCGTAAGGCGCTGCCGCCGATCGCCGGCCTGCTGCTGACCATCGGCGCCGGCGGCGGCCTGAAGCAGGCGCTGCTGACCGCGGGCATCAGCGACACCATCACCAAGGTCGCGGCCGGCACCCACATGCCGCTGATCTTGCTGGCATGGATCATCGCCGTGGCGCTGCGCCAGGCCACCGGCTCGGCCACCGTGGCCACCACCGCCACGGCCGGCATCGTCGCGCCGCTGGTGGCGGGCCTGTCGGCCACCCACAACTCGCTGATGGCGCTGGCCATCGGCGCCGGCTCGGTGTTCTTCTGCCACGTCAACGACGCAGGCTTCTGGATGGTGAAGGAATACTTCGGCCTGAACCTGAAGCAGACGCTGGCGACCTGGTCGGTAATCCAGACGCTGGTGTCGGTCATCGGCCTGGGCATGACGCTGGTGCTGTGGGGGCTGCTTGTCTAAGCCGGATTTCATGCTGCTGGCGGTGTTCTGTTCGTTCGTCCTCGCCTTGTGGCGGGGGCGTTAGCTGCATACGCCGTCGACGCCGCTGGATCGCGGCCTGCGCGGGGCCCGGCGGCGTTTGCAGCCAGCCCTGCGCTGGTAGAATCTGTTGCTGCACTTTCTCCATCGCCCATTACCGATTGCGCCATGCCCATACGCGTCCAGACCGCCGATTTCGATCTCTCCGCCGAGGTGGCGCAACTGCGCCTGTCCAATCCCAAGGTCGGCGCGGTGGTGAGCTTCGTCGGCACGGTGCGCGACCTCAATGACGGCGCCGCGGTTTCCGAAATGGAGCTGGAGCACTATCCCGAGATGACCGAGCGCGCGCTGGAGCAGATCGTGGCACAGGCCAAGTCGCGCTGGCCGATCTTCGACGCGCTGGTGATCCACCGCGTCGGCCCAATGCGGCCGCAGGAGCAGATCGTGCTGGTGGCGGTGACCTCGCCGCACCGGGGCGAAGCCTTCGCCGCCTGCGAATTCATCATGGACTACCTCAAGACCCAGGCGCCGTTCTGGAAGAAGGAACAGACGCGCGCCGGCGCCCGCTGGGTCGACGCCCGCGAGAGCGACGACGCCGCGCTCGGCAAGTGGAAACAATAAGGCCGCAGCGACGGCCGCGCATCGCACCAACAGGGGAAACCGCTCTTGCCATTCACGTTCAAACTGCCGCGCATCCCTGGCCTGCCCAGCACTGCGACGGCGCCGTTCTGTCCCTCCGAGGTCGCCGGCTCGGTCGACGTTCCTCTCACCGCCTCGGTCTGGCAAAAACTCAAGATCTACGTCGGGCCGGGCCTGCTGGTGTCGATCGGCTACATGGATCCGGGCAACTGGGCGACGTCGATCGGGGCCGGCTCGCAGTTCGGTTACCAGCTGCTGTTCGTGGTGATGCTCTCCAGCCTCGCCGCCATCGTGCTGCAATGCCTGTGCGCGCGGCTGGGCATCGCCACCGGGCGCGACCTCGCCGTGCACTCGCGCGAGCATTACCCGCCGGCGGTGGCGCGCGGCATGTGGCTCCTGGCCGAACTCTCCATCATCGCGTGCGACCTGGCCGAGGTGCTGGGCTGCGCGCTGGCGTTCAACCTGCTGTTGGGGGTGTCGCTGCCGGTGGGCGTGATGCTGACCGCGCTCGACACGCTGATCGTGCTGGGCCTGAAGGGGCGGGGCTTCCGCCAGGTGGAGGCGATCATCCTGGGATTGGTGATCACCATCGCCGTCTGCCTGCTGGCCCAGCTGGCCTTCGTCAAGGCCGACTGGCACGCCGTGGCGCTGGGCTTCGTGCCGTCGCTGCAGGCCATCTCCAGCCGTGAACCGCTGTACCTCGCCATCGGCATCGTCGGCGCCACCGTGATGCCGCACAACCTCTATCTGCATTCCTCCATCGTGCAGACGCGCAGCGTGCGGCGCGACCCGGCGTCGCTGGCCGACGCGGTGCGCTACACCCGCATCGACACCATCGTCTCGCTGATGATCGCCATGGTCATCAACGCCGCCATCCTGATCCTGGCGGCCTCGGCCTTCCATCGCAGCGGCAATACGCAGGTGACCGAACTGGACCAGGCCTACCACCTGCTGGACCCGATCACCGGCTCGGCCGCCGCCGCCATCCTGTTCGGCGTCGGCCTGTTCGCCGCCGGGCAAAGCTCTACCTTCACCGGCACCATCGCCGGCCAGGTGATCATGGAAGGTTTCCTGAAGCTGAAGATCCCGTGCTGGCAGCGCCGCGTCATCACGCGTGCGCTGGCGCTGGTGCCGGCCCTGGTCGGCGTGCTCACGCTGGGGCCGCACTCGGTGGGCAAGCTGCTGGTGGCCAGCCAAGTGGTGCTGTCGCTGCAACTGCCGTTCGCGATGTATCCGTTGATTCGCCTGACCGGCCGGCGCGACCTGATGGGCGCGCTGGTCAACCCGTGGTGGGTGGCGGGCGTGGCCTGGATCTTGTTCGCCGCCATTTCGGCGGCCAATGTGTGGCTGGTGATCCAGGTGTTTGCAGTCTGATCGCTACATTGGAATCCATTATATACACATTAAAGTATCATTTTTGATGTAGAAATTTCTATCAATAATGATAGTATGGTGTATATATGAATCAATCTTGCACTCTTCAGGTCTTCATTGACGGCGCCTGGCGCGACGCTGGCGCCTTGTCGCTCACCGGTGATGCCGCCCGGGGCATGGCTTGTTCCAGCTACCTGGCCTATGCCGCCGGGCATGTCATCGCGTATCAGGGGCGCAGGGATGCGGCAGCTTTCTCGGCCAACGTGCCAGTGGACTTCATGGATCGCCAGGAGCCGGCGTGGCCGCCGTTCCTGATCGACCTGCTCCCGCAGGGCCATGGCCGCGGCGAGCTGTTGCGGCAACTCGGACTGGATGAGCGGGCCGAAGCCTCGGCTGACTGGCAACTCCTGAGCGCGGGCGGCGGCAATCCCATCGGCAACCTGCGCGTGCGCGAGGCGCATGAGTGGGTGAGCGAGCGCAGCGGCGGCAAGCTGCGCGGCTTCAGCATCGACGAGATCGCAGCCCGTTCGGAAGACTTCAATGAGTACCTTGCCCAGGATGGACTGTTTCTGGCCGGCTCGTCAGGCGTGCAGGGCGAATGGCCCAAGATCCTCCTGACCCGCGGGCGGGACGGGCTGTTTTACCTCGACCATGCGCTTGCCGACGAACTGGCCGAGGCGCATTTCATCGTCAAGTTCAGCCGCGGCAGCGATGCGTCGCTGGCCGACATCCTGCGACTGGAAGCGCCCTACATGCGGCTGGCCGGCTACCTAGGGCTGGACGTCCACGGCGAACTCGAGTTGCACGGGGGAGCCTTGTTCATCCCGCGCTTCGACCGCGAGGTGCGCGAGGGCGCCGTGCTGCGCCATGCGCAAGAGAGCATCGCCTCGCTGTGCGGCGTCAGCGGTTTCGGCGCGGCGCCGTCGCACAATGCCGCCTGCGCCCGCCTGGGGCAGGTGACAAGCGATCCGGCGCGCGAGGTGACTGAATATCTCAGGCGCGATATCGCCAACATCGTCTTGCGCAACAAGGACAACCACGCGCGCAATACCGCTATCAGACGCGATGCGAATGGAGATATCGGGCTCACGCCGCTGTTCGACTTCGCTCCCATGTGGCTGCATCCGGACGGTATCGCGCGCCGCATGCGCTGGGAGCGCGACGATGCCGGCTCGCCGCAATGGGCCAGCGCGATTGCGCAGGCTTGCGCGGCGGCAGGCGTCGATCCCGAGCCGGTGTGCCGCGGAGTGCAACAAATGGCTGCGCCGCTGGCAGGCTTGCCGGCGTTGATGCGGGAGTTGCAGATCGAAGACAGGTTCGTGGCGCCGCTGGCGGCCACGGTGGCGCAGGTGCGCGCCCAGCTGGAGGATCTTTGAATGGACAAGCGCTTCAAGCCCATGACGCCTATCGAGCAGCTGGAAGAGCGGCGCGCCTTGTCGGAGGAACTGGCGGCCGATCCGGCCATGCCGGTGGCGGCCGTGATCCGGAAGATCCGCAGTGCGCTGCGGCTGACGATCGCCGAATACGCCAGGCTGTGCGGCGTCTCCGCGCGCACGCTGCAAGACATCGAGCGGGGCGAATCCAGCCCTACGCTGGCGACCGCCGACAAGCTGCTCAAGCCCATGGGCATGACGGTCGGCGCGGTCGGGCTCAAACGTCCTCCAACATGAAAAAAGCGACCCTTGAGGTCGCTTTTTTTTTGGCGGAAGGGGGCTCAGTTCTTCGCGGTTTCCCGCTCCTGTCGCTTGCCGCTGCCCGGTTCCAGCACCACGGTGCAGGTCAGGCCGGAGGCCAGCAGCACGTCCTTGGGCACCTCGTCCAAGTGGATGCGCACCGGGATGCGCTGGGCCAGGCGCACCCAGTTGAAGGTCGGGTTGACGTCGGCGATCAGCTCGCGGCTTTGCGGGTTGTCGCGGTCGTAGATGCCGCGCGCGATGCTGTCGACGTGGCCGGAGAGGGAGGCGCCGTTGATCAGCTGGATCTTCGCCTTGTCGCCGATGGACAAGAGCGGCAGCTTGGTTTCCTCGAAGTAGGCATAGACCCAGAACGAGTGGCTGTCGATGACCGCGATCTTGGCCGCGCCGGCGGTGGCGAAGTCGCCGCGGCGCACGTTCAGGTTGGTGATGTAGCCGTCCACCGGCGAGAACACCTTGGTGCGTTCCAGGTTCAGTTTGGCGGTGTCGCGTTGGGCCACGGCGGCCTGGTAGTTGGCCTGGGCCGACTGGTATTGGGCTTGCGCGGCCTGCGTCTGCGCCTGGGCGGCGGTGACTTGCGTGCCGGCGTCTTCGCGCGCTTCGCGTGAGACCACCAGCGCATCCATGTCGGCGCGGCGGCGGGCCTGGGCGCGGCGCATGTCGAGGTCGGCGCGGCGACCGTCGACTTCGGCGCGACGCACGTCGAGCTCAGCCTTGCGGGCGGCCAGCGCCGCTTCCGCCTGCTGCAGCGCCAGCTGGTAGCGCGCCGGGTCGATTTCCATCAGCAAGTCGCCTTTCTTGACCAGCTGGTTGTCGCGCACCGGCAGCTCGACCACCTGGCCGGAGACGTCGGGCGCGATGTTGACCACGTCGGCGCGCACGCGGCCGTCGCGCGTCCACGGCGAGAGCATGTAGTGCTGCCACAGGGTCCAGGCGAGCAGGATGGCCAGCAGGAAGATCGCTAGCGTGACGATGGAACGGAAGATCGATTTGACCGGCATGGTGAACTACTCCTGATGATTTCTTTATCTTGTCGTGAAGCGTGTTATCGGGTTGGCGCGGAAGGTTGGGAGCGGCTAGCTGTACACGTAGAGCCCCATGAGCGAAGCGAGGCAGACGAACATGCTCACGCGGAACAGCGCCGGGTGCCAGGTCAGGTCGTAGAAGCCCAAGCGCACCAGGATGCGGTCGGCGATGACGGCCAGCGCGGCGGCCAGGACGACCAGCAGCAGCACGGTGGGAATGTAGGCGTCGAAGAATGAAATTTCACGTGGCATGGCGTGTTCCGGAATCGTTGTTGGCGTTGTCGGGGCTGCCGGCGCGTACCGTATGCAGCGGCGATTGCTGGTCGAGCAGGGCGGTGCGGATGAAGTGCAGGTAGCTCAGCGTGCGCTGCAGGCGATGGCGCTCGCTGCGTTCGCGGTAGTGCGGGCCGATGGCTTGCTGCACCTGGGCGATGGCCTGGTCGTTGGCGGCCAGGGCGTCGGCCAGGGTGTCGCGGCCGGGTTGGCTGAACAGCGCCGGGATGGTTTCGCGCAGGCGGTTCAGCGCGGCGTAGGCGGCCGGCGGCAACAGGTCGGGCGCTTCGGTGCGGATGCCGTTCAATTCGGTGCGCAGCTCGATGATGGCGTGGCCCACTTCCAGCGTGGCGAACATCCAGCCGAAGGCGATCTGGCGCAGCACCGGGCGGCTGCTGGTGAGCATGGTGATCTGGTGCATCAGGTCGCGCGTGCCGCTCTCGAACTTCAGCGCCAGGTGGCCGAGCTTGCCGAAGCAAGCGTCCACCACCTGCTTGCGCAACTGCTTTTCCAGGATGCGCACGGTCCAGTCGGTGGTCGGCGGCAACAGCACCATGAACGAGACGGCGGTCACGACCAGCGAGACCATCAGCGCGATCGACTCGTTGATGTAGCCGGCGGCGTTGAAGCGGGCGAAGTTGTCCGGCACCGCGAGGAAGGGGAAGAAGATGCAGATGCCCAGGCCGTAGCCGGCCCACTTGGGCTTGGTGGTCAGCAGCACCGCCAGCATCAGCACCGGCGCGAGGGCGGCGGCCAGCATCCAGTAGCCGTCCAGGCGCGGCAGCACGTGGAAGGTGTAGACGTAGCCGGCAATGGCGGCGAACACCACGCCCACGGTGACGGTACGGGTGGCCTTGGCGGGATCCGGCGCGGCCGAGGTGATGGCGCAGAAGGCGGCCGCGTTCAGCGCCGCGACGTCGCCGCTGGGCCAGCCGCTGGCCAGCCAGAACGCCGACAACAGCAGCAGCGTGATCGAGGCGCGGGCGCCTGCGATGAGCGCGGTGATCATGCTGGTCTTGGGCGCGTAGGCGTGCTCCCATTGCTCGCGCTCGTGGCGGCGCTGGGTCAGCGAGGCATAGGTGAGGGTATAGGCGTGCAACTCTTCGATCACGCGGTACAGCAGCTCGGAGGCGGTGTCGAAGTCCAGCATGGCGCTGTCGCTGTCGAGTTCCAGCGCGTCGCGGGTGGCGCGCACGCGGCGCGGCAGTTCGCGCTTGTAGGCCTCCAGCTTGAGACCGGCATCGGCGGCGTCGAGCGCGCTCATCACGGGCTCGCCGCTGTCGCGCGTGAGCAGGGGCTGCACTTCCTTGAAGTAAGGCGAGATGGCCGCGATCACCGTCTGCGCGCCGGGGGCGGGATTGGCGTGCAGCCGGTTCATCAGCTGGTGCAACGCATGCACCCGCGTGGACAGCGCCATGAACTCGCTGTTCATGCGCGTGAGCCGGCCGCTGCGCAGGCGGATCTCCGGGTCCTCGAAGATCGCCGAGCTGCGCAGCGCCTCCAGGCCGATAATGTCGCCCACGAAGCGGGCGTTGGTGGCTTCCAGTTTCTTGCGTTCGGTAGTGCCGCCCAGGGTGGCGCCGATCAGGTCGACGAAGGCCGAGAAGCGGCCGCGGATGATGCGCACCAGGCCCGGCGCGCTGGCCTGCGGAAACACCAGCGCGCTGACCAGCCCGGCGCAGACGATGCCCACGGTGATCTCGGTCACGCGGGTCATCACCGAGTCGAAGGTGATGCCGGGGTTGAGCGCGGCCGGCAAGCCGATCAGCGCCACCGTGTAGCCCGAGAGCACGAAGCCGTAGGAGCGGAAGTTGCGGTTGTGCGCCGAACCCACCGTGCACAGCCCGATCCACAGCGCCGAGGCCAGCAGGAACAGTTCGGGCGTCTGCGCGAACAGGCCGACGAAGACCACGATGGCGGCCGAGCCGACCAGGGTGCCGACCACGCGGTAGAAGCTCTTGGCCAGGATCATCCCGCTTTGCGGCTGCATCACGATGAACACGGTGATAAGGGCCGAACGCGGCGATTCGAGGTCAAGCGCATAGCCGATACCCAGCGCCAGGAGGCCGGCGAAGACCATCTTGAAGACATAGATCCAGGTCGGGCCGTCATTGTGCAGCCAGTCGGCGGCGGCGTCGCGCAGCTGCGCGCCAAGGGGGACGCGCGGTGTATCGGCGCTGGTGTCGGCGGGCCGGTTCATTGCGCGGCGGCCTTGATGACGTCATTGGCGTCGGCCGCTTCCAGGCCGCCGCCCAGCGCCGCGGACAGCGACGCCCAGGCCGACAGGCGCTGGGCCTGCAGCTGCTGCACGATCTGTTGCTGGCGCAGCCATTGGGTTTGCGCGTGCAGCACGTTGAGGTAGTCGGTCAGGCCGCGCTGGTAGGCGCGGGTGGCGATGTCGACATTCTTCTGCGCGGCGGCGACCGATTCGCGCGCCTGCTGCTGCTGGCGCTGCACCGATTGCAGCGTCACGACCTGGTCGGCGATGCCCTTGAGCGCCTGCGTCAGCAGGGCGTTGTAGTGCTCCACCTCGATGTCGTAGCCGGCCGTGGTGGCGCCCAGCTGGCCGCGCAGGCGGCCGCCTTCGAAGATCGGCAGCGAGATCGCCGGGCCGTAGGTGGTCTGCCAGTTGGGCAGGCTCAGGAAGGACAGCATGCCGCCGCCGGCCGCGGCCGGGCCGATGCCGGCCAGCAGGTTGACGTTGGGATAGAAGGCCGCCTTGGCCACTGCGATGCCCTTGCCTGCGGCCTCCACGCGCCAGCGCGCGGCGCTGATGTCGGGACGGCGGCCCACCAGCTCGGCCGGCAGCGCGCTGGGCAGGCCGATGGCGGCGTGCAGCGCCAGCACCGGGCGCGCGATCTTCTCGCCGGCGCCGGGGCCTTGGCCCAGCAGCGCGGCCAGCTGGTTGCGCACCAGCGCGATGCTTTCATTCAAGGCCTCGATCTGGCGCCGGGTCTCCGGCAGCGGGGCTTCGGCCTGGGTGATGTCCAACTGGGTACCGAGGCCGCCGGTGAAGCGGCGGTGCGCCAGGTCGAGGATCTTCTGCTCTTCCTTGAGCATGGCCTCGGTGTTGTCCAGCAGGCCGTATTGCAGGGCCAGCTGCACGTAGGCGCGCACCACGTTGCTTTCCAGGTCGAGCTGGGCGGCGCGGGCGTCGGCGGCCACCGCGTGCATCTCGTCCTGGGCGCGCTCGGTGGCGTTCTTGTTGCGGTCCCAGAGATCGACGTTATAGGACAGGCCCAGGGTGGCGGTGTTGTTCCAGGTCAGCTTGTCGCGGAAGCTGGCGCCGTAGTAGACGTTGTCGGACCAATCCTTGCGGCCCACGGCAGCGTCCAGCTGGACGCCGGGCAGCTCGCCGGCATGCGCCACCACGGCCATCGACTGCGCCTGGCGCACCCGGGCGGCGGCGATGGCCATGCTGGGGTTGCCGGCCACGGCCGTTTGCACCAGGGCGTCGAGCTGGGGATCGTTGTAGGCGCTCCACCATGCGCGCTGCGGCCAGCCGGCTTCGGCGCCGGCGGTGCGGATGGCCTGGCCGGCGGCCAGCGCGGTGACGTCGCGCACCTGGGCTTGCGGCTTGATCCCGCCCTGGTCGGCGCAGCCGGCGATTGTCAGGGATAGCGCAATGACGCTCAGGGCGCACACGCGATGGTAGGACATGCGTTTCATGGAATTACCCAAAAATATGCAAATATCAGATGGTATGTATTCTATTTTGTAATGATCTGACGAAAAATCAGCGCACACGCAATTGCTTATCTCAGATAGTGCAATAATCATTGCTTCATTTTGGGTAACAATGCTGTCATCCGCCACTGCGCGAAGCGTAGTTGAAACGCGAGCCGGCCCAAGGGGCTGCTCGTGCGGCGACTGGTTACAGCATAGGAAGAGTATGGACACCTTGCAAAACATGCGCGTCTTCGTGCGCGTGGTCGACGCCGGCAGCTTCACGCTGGCGTCCCAGCAGATGGGCCTGACCACCGCCCACGTATCGCGCGCGGTGGCAGACCTGGAGCGGCATTTGCGCACGCGCCTGCTGAACCGCACCACCCGCCGCATCGCCCTGACCGAGGCAGGCGAGCGCTACCTGCTGCGTTGCCAGCAGATCATGTCCTATGTGGAGGAGGCCGAAGCCGAGGCCGGCTCGGCCTACGTCAAGCCGTCCGGCCGTTTGCGAATCCATGCCATGACCAGTTTCGGGCAGCGCTATGTGATTCCGGCCATTTCGGGTTACCAGAAGCGCTATCCCGACGTGGCGGTGGAGCTGACCCTGGCCCAGCGCATCCCCGACATGCTCGAAGAGGGCTACGACGTGTCGCTGGTGCTGGCCCGCGAGTTGCCGGATTCGGGCCTGATCTATCGCCAGCTGGGCAGCACCTTCAGCATGCTGTGCGCCTCGCCGGCCTATCTCGACAAATACGGGGCGCCGCAAAAGCCGGCCGACCTCAACAACCATGCCCTGCTGCAATTGATGAGCCCGGTGTCGCCCTTGTACGAATGGGTGCTGGAAGGGCCGGAGGGCTCCAGCACCGTAGAGGTCAAGAGCAATTTCCAGGTCAACGTGGCCGAGGCCATGCTGGGCGCGATCCGCGAAGGCATGGGCATCGGCGTGCTGCCGATCTATTCGGCGGTCGATCCCTTGCGCAGCGGCACCATTGTGCGCGTGCTGCCGCAGCACCAGGTGCAGCAGATGAGCGTGTACGCGCTGTACCCCTCGCGCCAGTACCTCGACGCCAAGATCAGCACCTGGGTCGACTGGATGCACGAAAGCGTGGACAAGGCATTGCAGGAGGATCACCAGGCGCTGGATCGCATCGGCACGCTGCGCGAGGAGATGCAGGGCGTGGGCACCGCGCAGGAACACGCGGCGTGAAGGCGCGTTGCCGGCCTGGCAACTACCGCAGTCCCGGCGGACGTGAGGATGCCGCGTTCCTGAGCTAAATCAAATTTCGCGGCATGGGTCTTGCTTGAAAATCAAATGGCCGGCCCAATTTTCTTCTCATTGAAAAATTGGAGCGAACCATGCGTCTCGACAAACTCACCACCAAATTGCAGGAAGCGCTGGCCGACGCGCAATCCCAGGCAGTCGGCCACGACAACCAATACATCGAACCGGTGCACTTGCTCATCGCCCTGCTGAACCAGGACGACGGCGGCGCGCGCTCGCTGCTGCAGCGCGCGGGCGTGAACGTGAACGGCCTGTCCACCGCCTTGCAGGGCGCCTTGCAGCGCTTGCCGCAGGTCTCCGGCAACGGCGGCGAAGTGCAGGTCGGCCGCGAGCTGGTGGCCTTGCTTAACCTGGCCGACAAGGAAGCGCAGAAGCACGGCGACCAGTTCGTGGCCAGTGAAATGGTGCTGCTCGGCCTGGCCGACGACAAGTCCGACGCCGGGCGCGCCGCGCGCGAAAACGGCCTCACCCGCAAGTCGCTGGAAGCGGCCATCAAGGCCGTGCGCGGCGGGGCCTCGGTGTCCTCGCAGCAGGACGAGGGGCAGCGCGAAGCCCTGAAGAAATACACCCTGGACCTGACCGAGCGCGCCCGCGCCGGCAAGCTCGATCCGGTGATCGGCCGCGACGACGAAATCCGCCGCGCCATCCAGGTGCTGCAGCGGCGCAGCAAGAACAACCCGGTGCTGATCGGTGAACCCGGCGTGGGCAAGACCGCCATCGTCGAAGGCCTGGCGCAGCGCATCGTCAACGGCGAAGTGCCGGACAGCCTCAAGTCCAAGCGCGTGCTGTCGCTGGACATGGCGGCCCTGCTGGCCGGCGCGAAGTATCGCGGCGAGTTCGAGGAACGGCTGAAGGCGGTGCTGAAGGAAATCGCCCAGGACGAAGGCCAGACCATCGTCTTCATCGACGAGCTGCACACCATGGTGGGCGCCGGCAAGGCCGAGGGCGCGATGGATGCCGGCAACATGTTGAAGCCCGCGCTGGCGCGCGGCGAGCTGCACTGCGTGGGCGCCACCACGCTGGACGAATACCGCCAGTACATCGAGAAGGACGCCGCGCTGGAGCGCCGCTTCCAGAAGATCCTGGTCGACGAGCCGAGCGTGGAGGCGACCATCGCCATCCTGCGCGGCCTGCAGGAGAAGTACGAGGTGCACCACGGCGTCGACATCACCGACCCGGCCATCGTCGCCGCGGCCGAGCTGTCCCACCGCTACATCACCGACCGCTTCCTGCCGGACAAGGCGATCGACCTGATCGACGAGGCCGCCGCCAAGATCAAGATCGAGATCGATTCCAAGCCCGAAGTGATGGACAAGCTCGATCGCCGCCTGATCCAGCTCAAGATCGAGCGCGAGGCCGTCAAGCGCGAGAAGGACGAGGCCTCGCAGAAGCGCCTGCAGCTGATCGAGGAAGAGATCGGCAAGCTTGAGCGCGAGTATGCCGACCTGGAAGAAATCTGGAAGGCCGAGAAGTCGACCGCGCAGGGCGGCCAGCAGTTGAAGGAAGAGATCGAGAAGGTGCGCCTGCAGATGGAAGAGGCCACCCGCAAGAGCGATTGGCAGCGGGTCTCGGAATTGAAGTACGGCAAGCTGGCCGAGCTGGAAGCCGCGCTGGAAGTGCAGAACAAGAAGGATGCGGCCGGCGTCGCTACTGAAAAGCCCAAGCTGGTGCGCACCCAGGTCGGCGCCGAGGAAATCGCCGAGATCGTGGCGCGCGCCACCGGCATCCCGGTCTCGCGCATGATGCAGGGCGAGCGCGAGAAGCTGCTGCACATGGAGCAGGTGCTGCATGAGCGCGTGGTGGGCCAGGAGGAGGCGATTGTCGCCGTCTCGGACGCCATCCGCCGTTCGCGCGCGGGGCTGGGCGATCCCAGCAAGCCCTACGGTTCGTTCATGTTCCTCGGCCCCACCGGCGTGGGCAAGACCGAGCTGTGCAAGGCGCTGGCGTCCTACCTGTTCGATACCGAGGAGGCGATGATCCGCATCGACATGAGCGAGTTCATGGAGAAGCATTCCGTGGCCCGCCTGATCGGCGCGCCGCCGGGCTATGTCGGGTATGAGGAAGGCGGCTACCTGACCGAAGCCGTGCGCAGGAAGCCCTATAGCGTGATCCTGCTCGACGAGATCGAAAAGGCGCACCCGGATGTCTTCAACGTGCTGCTGCAGGTGCTGGACGACGGCCGCATGACCGACGGCCAGGGCCGCACCGTGGACTTCAAGAACACGGTGATCGTGATGACCTCGAACCTGGGTTCGCACCGCATCCAGTCGATGGAGGAGAGTGATCCGGCGCTGGTGAAGTTGGCGGTGATGGCCGAGGTGCGCACCCACTTCCGCCCGGAATTCATCAACCGGGTGGATGAGATCGTGGTGTTCCACGCGCTGGATGCGAAGAACATCGGCGCCATCGCCAAGATCCAGCTGCGCATCCTGGAGCAGCGCCTGGCGCGGCTGGAGATCGGCCTGCAAATCAGCGACGCCGGCCTGCAGAAGATTGCCGAAGCCGGTTTCGATCCGGTGTATGGCGCGCGGCCGCTCAAGCGCGCGATCCAGCAGGAGATCGAGAACCCGCTGTCCAAGGAAATCCTGGCCGGCCGCTTCGGTCCCAAGGACGTGGTGCATGTGGATGTGAAGAACGGGCAGTTGAGCTTCAGCAAGTAAGGGCGGGCAATACCGGCGGGGCGACAGCCCCGGCGCCGCAAGCGGCGGATGCGTGCAAGCGCATCCGCCGTTTTTTGTTGCGGCTGCGCATGCCGCTGGCCCCGGGGTGCATAAGTTGTCATACAATTCACGATTGATCGTGGATCAGCGACAGGGCGGCCCCGCAGGGATGAAAATGATTCCCAAAGGAAGCTGGGATGTGCTATCTACATGATCGGCATACAAGCGCCGACACTTTCCTTGCCGGATGGGAACAGCGACGGGGCGCTTTCGCATAAAATGCTTGTTCTTGGGAAACGCGGCGGCCGCCTGGCCGCCGCAGGCGCCGCACCGTCACGGGACATACGGCAGCAAGGGAAACATGCTTAAAGAAAGTTGCAGTCTGGGCAGTCAAGCAAGGGGGCGATTCTGAAGCAATCGTCTTTGCAGCGGCTGTTCATCTTGCCGTTCATCTTCCTGATGGTCTGCCTGGCGCTGACCATCGGGTGGTTCCTTTATCGGGCCGGCGACGACGCCACCGAGGTGCTGGCGCGCAATGCGCTGATGGAGGTCATGGGTCGCGTCGGCCAGGCGATCGATCGCCAGACCCTGAGCGCGCGTGAAAGCCTCAACGTGGTGGCGCCGCCGCCGGTGCCGTCGTTCGAGCCGGGCGAGGCCCCGGCCGTTCTGCCTTTCCCCAAGGACCGCAAGCAACTGGAAGAACGCCTGTGGCTGGCCAACGGCCTGTTTGACGATCCCAGCTATGTGTATTTCGGCGGCGCCGACGGCAGTTTCCTCGGCATCAAGCAGGAGACCCGCAACCGCTTCATGTACAGCGTGCGCGAGCCGGATGGCAAGAACTACGTGTCCTATCTGCGCGGCCCCGGCACCGAGATGAAACTGACGGCGGTCCAGGACTACGATCCGCGCACCCGTCCGTGGTACCGCCAGGCGATCGAGAGTGGGCGCGAGACCTGGTCCCCTGTCTACACCGATTTCCGCCTGAAGCACCTGGGCATTAACCTCTCCAAGCCGATCTTCGACGCCGACGGCAGCCTGATGGGCGTGGCCAGCAGCAGCATCGGCCTGCGCCAGCTGACCGAGTTCCTGCAGCAGCTGCCCCTGGGCCGCAACGGCGTGGCGTTCGTGGCCGAACTCAAGGGCGAGATGATCGCCACCTCGCTCAACGAGCCGCTGCACGAGATCAAGGGCAATGGCGCCGAATTCACACGCCTCACTGCGCAGCAGAGCAAGTCGCCGCTGGTGCAGCAGGCCTTCGCCGAGGTGCAGCGCCACCTGGCGGCCAATCCGGCCGAGCCGGGCCGGCTGGTGTTGCTGGGCGCGCGCAGCGAGGGCACCAAGATCGAGGTGGCGTTCCGGTTGCACCATGACCCGGCCGGGCTGGACTGGCTGGCCATCAGCGCCGCGCCGCGTTCGGACTTCCTGGGCTCGGTCACCGGCGGCGTCTACCAGACGCTGCTGCTGGGCCTGGTGGCGGTGTGCCTGACCTTCGTGATCGGCTTCCTGCTGCTGCGCTGGGTGCTGCGCGACATCCGCAAGCTGACCCTGGCGGCCAAGAGCATCGGCAACGGCAGTCCGTTCCCGGCGCTCAACATCGACCGCAACGACGAGATCGGCCAGCTGGCGCACAGTTTCCAGGAGATGGAACGCAACCTGCGCACCGACCGGCTGACCAATGTGCTCAACCGCGACTCGCTGATCGCCCAGATCGATTTCCGCCGGCGCAATTCTTCCGAGGCCAATCCGCTGCAGTTCGGGCTGCTGTTCATCGACCTCGACCGCTTCAAGGCGGTCAACGACGAACACGGCCACGACGAGGGCGACAAGGTCCTGATCGCCATCGCAGAGCGGCTGCAGCATACGCTGCGCCACGACGACTCGGTGGCGCGCTTCGGCGGCGACGAATTCGTGGTCTACCTGCACGGCGTCTCCGACATGGAGATCGCGCGCAGCATCGCCGACAAGATCCGCCATTCGGTCAACAAGCCCATCGAGGGCCGCGGCGGCCAGCAGTACGCGGTGGACGCCTCGGTCGGCGTCTCGCTTTACCCGGCCGACGGCCTGGACGTGGAAACCCTGTTGCGCGTGGCCGATTCGCGCATGTTCGACCAGAAGCGCCTGCACCGCATCCTGTCGGTGTAGGCCGTACCCTTCAGCTGCCAGAGGAAAACGCCATGAGCTTTGCCACCTGCGACCTGTGCGACGCCAATGAAGACAAACTGGCCGCCGGCGCGCTGCATGTGCTGCCGCCGATCTTCGCGTCCTTCGGCAGGCAGGCCGTCTTCGCCGGTCCGGCCAGGACGCTCAAGGTGTTCGAGGACAATGTGCTGGTGCGCGCCGCGCTGGAGACGCCCGGGGAGGGCCATGTGCTGGTGGTCGATGGCGGCGGCAGCCTGCGCTGCGCGCTGGTGGGCGGCAACCTGGGACAACTGGCCGAGAAGAACGGCTGGGCCGGCATCCTGGTCAACGGCTGCGTGCGCGATGCGCTGGAGCTCAACGCCTGCGATATCGGCATCCGCGCGCTGGCCACGCATCCGCAGCGCAGTTTCCGCAAGGGCGCGGGCGACGCCGGCATCCGCGTCACCATCGCCGGCGTGGCGGTGCACCCGGGCGACTGGATCTATGCCGACGCGGATGGGGTGCTGGTGTCGCGCCAGGCGCTCTGAGGCCATGGTCGCCGGCGCGTTGCGCGGCGCTCAGAAGTTGATCTGCTCCGGCGTCAGGCCCAGCGCGGCCGCGATTTTTTCCAGGGTGCGGGGCCGCGGCTTGCGGCTGTTTTCCTGCCTGGCATAGGCCGGTTGGGAGATGCCCAGGCGCAGCGCGACTTCCTGTTGCAGCAGCCGCAGATGCTCGCGCCAAGCCTTGACCGGCGTGGCGTCGCTGAGGATGGCGGCCTGCACGACGGCATGCGGGATCAGCTCCTGCTCGCGATACAGGTTCAGGAATTCCTGATAGGGCAATACCACGAAGGCCGGTTTGCCATCGGCGCCGACGATGGTCTGCGCGTTAGTCCATGCGTTCATCGTGCTTTCCCATCTCTTGAATTTCGACGATGCGGATGCCGTCATCCCAGTCGAACAATACCCGGTAATTCTCCACCCGCAAGCGATACCCGAAGGCATGGCTGCTCAAGGCCCTGACGTTGCCGCAGTCGGGCATGTGCCGCAGGGTTGCGACCGCTTCCACGATCATCGTTCGCACGTGCTGCTCCAGATTGCGCAACTGGCGGGCGGCTTTGGGAAACCAATGGATGGAGTTCATCCTGGCGACTATAGCCAGATCGAGGCTTTGTTCGTTTTCGGCGAAGGTTCGATTGAGTTTTTTTCGAATTATTCCGGGTAGCCGGACGAGGCCGGGGTCCTTAATTCTTGCGCAGGATGTTGTCGATCGCCGAGGTCTGGGCCACGATTTCTTGCAGATCCTGGTTCAGCAGGCTGGCGCGCCGTTGCAGCGTGACCCAGCCGGACCACGCGCTGGCTTCGGCCGGCAGGGGTTCGGGCGTGACCGGGCCGACCAGTTCGATCTTGGCCGAGAGCGCCTTCTGTTCGGGCGCCTCGGGCGAGACCACCACCGCGCCGCCGCGCTTCTTCGATTTCGGCGCCAGGATGCGCTGGGCTTCGGCCAGGTGCTCGCTGGCTTCGAGGTAGGTGTCTTCGATGAGCTTGTTGACCGGGCCTTCGGGGATGTTTTCCTGATGGCGCCGCAGCATCAGGCGCAGCGCCGCGATATGGGCCGCCACGAGGTAGTTCTGCACGATGAAGCGGTTCAGTTCCTTGACCGCCCGGTGCTTGGTCGCCGGCTCATCCATCATGCGCACCAGCGCCGAGATCAGCGCCGCCAGGCTGTCCATGAAGCCCTTGCGGCACACGCGGTAGAAGAAATCGTCCTTGACCTTGCCCTCCAGCATGTCGCGGCTGGCGGTGAGGTAGCGCTGGCTCGATTTGAGCACGTTGCGCAGCAGCTTGGGCAGGTCGCGGTATTCCCAGGCCGGCAGCACATAGCTGAACAGGGTGGCGATCACCACGCCGATCACGGTGTCGATCAGGCGCTCGCCGATCACCCCCTGGTGGCCGGCCGGCACCAGCAGGTTGAGCAGCATCAGGATCTGCACCGAGGCGGCGATGGCGGTGTAGCGGTACTTCACATAGGTGAAGGCGGGCGCGGCCACGCTGGCGGCGAACAGCACCGCCATCTGGCCCATCGGGTTGTGCACGAAGCGCAGGATCAGCATCGTGATCAGGCAGCCGATGATGGTGCCGATCAGGCGGTCCGCCATGCGCTGCTTGGTGGCGCTGAAATTGGGTTTGAGGATGATGACGATGGTGAGCACGATCCAGTAGCCGTGCGCCATGTAGGGCAGGTGGTTGGAGATCCACAGTCCGGTGGTCACCGCCAGCGCCACGCGGATGGCGAAGCGGAAGATCGGCGACTGCCAGCGCAGGTTCACCAGCAGCATGTTGAACTTGAACTTCTGCTGGGTCAGGAAGGGCGTCATGTCCGAGCCCGGCAGGATGGGGATGGGGTCGACCGGGTTTTGCGTGGCCTGGTGAAGCTGGCCGATCAGCTCCATGATGTCGCGGATCTTGTTGTAGGTCACGCGCAGGATGGTCAGCGCCTCCTCGGAGGCTTGGCCGGGGCCGGGCTGGGACATCTGCTGCATCTCATATTGGATCGCGCGCAGCTCGGCCTTGTAGCTCACCGTCGGCGTCGAGGCCTTCTTGCGGGTGATGGCGTAGGCGATCGACTCGATGTCCTCGCCGGCCTTGTTGGCCAGGTCGCGCAGGAAGATCATCACGTCGGCGTTGCCGAAGTGGTTGCGCAGGAAGGCATAGTCGGCGTGGGTGGAGAGCACCTGCTCGTAGAGTTCCAGCATCGACAGGTGCACCTGCACCAGGAGGCCGTCCTGCTTGGTGTGGAGGTCGCGCAGGATCAGGTCGCGCGAGGCTTGCTGCTTGTCGGCCACCACGATCTGCTGGCGCACCAGCTGGTTGAACTGGCTGGCCAGGTCGTGCCGCACATCGTAGAAGTCGGCCTTGATGCGCAGGTAGCGGGCCAGCTCGAACAGCGCCTCGGCCAGCACCTGTTGCTTGATGCGGCGGCGCAGGAACCACGACACCGCCATCGAATAAGCCAGGTAGCCGAGGCCGCCGCCGAGGAAGAAGGCCGAATGCAGGACGGCGTCGGTGATCGGCGCCTGGTTCTCCATCGACAGCGTCATCACCATCAGCGCAGCGAACTGCAGCGGCATGGTCTTCTTGCCGTAGACCACCATCATGCTGGCAAAGAAGCTCACCACCACCATCATCGCGCTGACCAGCCAGGGGATGGGCGCGGCCAGGCTGATGACCAGCATCACCAGCGTGCACAGCAGCACGCCGGCCAGCATCTCGTTGAACTTGTGGCGCAGCGGGCTGGGCAGGTCCATCAGGCTGGTGCACAGCGCGCCCAGGAAGACCGTCATGGTGGTCGGCATGTCGGCCACGTTGTAGACCAGCATGGTGAAGCCGACCACCCCGATTGCGATCCGCACCCCAGTATAGAAATAGTGACTGAATAGAAACGTGCGGATGTCCAGGGCGTAATGCATGAAGACGTATCGACGTTGAATCGCCGTTCAATTTTGGTAGTCGCCCATTTTGTGCCTTCTTGCGCGATTAAACAACCGGATGAGGAGCGCGGCGCAAAACAAATACCTTGAACAAAACGCGGCTGCGGCAGTCGCTGGCGCAGCCGTGCGGGAGGCGGCGGCGCTGTGGGGAGAGCAAGGGAGCGCGCCGGGACGGCGCGTGAAGTCTTTTCATCGTCCGCGCGCAACAGGCGCGCGAACGATGGCGGGCGTCGCGCTCAGGGCAGCGGGAACACCAGGCAGGTGGTGGTGGCGTGCGCGTACAGCTTGCCGTCGGCGTCGACGATGCGGCCCTCGGCAATGCCGACCTGCTTGCCGACCTGGATCACCCGGCCCTCGGCGCGTACCGGGCCGCTCTTGTCGGTCAGCGCGCGCACCAGGTTGACCTTCAGCTCCAGCGTGGTGTATCCCACGCCTTGCGGCAGCATCGAGTGCACCGCGCACGCCACGGCCGAATCCAGCAGCGTGCAGAAGTAGCCGCCGTGCACGGTGCCCAGCGGATTGTAGTGGCGCTTGTGCGGCGTGCCCTGGAACACCACACGGCCGGGTTCGCCCTCGACCGGGATGAAGTCCAGGGTTTCGCCGATCGGCACCGACGGCAGCAGGCCGTCCCAGATCTTTTGCAGGAACTCCATGCCGGTGCCGGCCTTCAGGTCGGCCAGGCTGGCCACGCCCGGCGCCGCCAGCTTGGCGCGTACAGCTTGTTCCTGCTGGCGCCACAGCGCCAGCGTCTCTTCTCTTGTCGTCATTGTCGTCCTCCGGGCGCGGGCGCGCCCCTTTGCTTTCCTTGGATAAGGCTTGCCTTGGGCAAGTCACTTTTATTATGCAAGACGAGGAGATGGGCGTCAAAAAATTTCGAACGCTCGTATTAATACGAAGGAATCCCTACCGGAAGAGGAGGACGGCGCCGCTGCAAGTGCGGCTTTTTCACGATGAGAATTTTTGATTTCGTATTGTGAAAAATCGAAGTGCGCAGCATCAAAAGCATTTTTCATTTTCCGGATTTGTGTTCCGTATCGCAAAAAATGATAAATAAGTATTTGATTTTATTGATATAAAAATTTACCTATATCTTATATAAGACATTGTTGCTCTGCACATGGCGGGACTACCATGAAGTCATGGAATTCGCGATTTCATCCAGTTTTCAAACACCTCAACACTGACGACAAAGGAGATCCACCATGAGCACACGTGAACAGCAAATCCAGGCACTGGAACGCGACTGGGCGCAAAACCCGCGCTGGAAGGGCATCAAGCGCAACTACACCGCGGCCGACGTGGTGCGCCTGCGCGGTTCGCTGCAAGTGGAGCACACGCTGGCCAAGCGCGGCGCCGACAAGCTGTGGAAGCTGGTCCATGACGAGCCCTTCGTCAACGCGCTGGGCGCCCTGACCGGCAACCAGGCGATGCAGCAGGTGAAGGCCGGCCTGAAGGCGATCTACCTGTCCGGCTGGCAAGTCGCCGGCGACGCCAACCTGGCCGGCGAGATGTATCCCGACCAGTCGCTGTATCCGGCCAACTCGGTGCCGATGGTGGTCAAGCGCATCAACAACACCTTCGCCCGGGCCGACCAGATCCAGTGGTCCGAGGGAAAGGACGACATCGATTTCTTCGCGCCCATCGTGGCTGACGCCGAGGCCGGTTTCGGCGGCGTGCTCAACGCCTTCGAACTGATGAAGTCGATGATCGAGGCAGGCGCCGCCGGCGTGCACTTCGAAGACCAGCTGGCGTCGGTGAAGAAGTGCGGCCACATGGGCGGCAAGGTGCTGGTGCCGACCCGCGAGGCGGTCGAGAAGCTCAACGCAGCGCGCCTGGCGGCCGACGTCATGGGCACCGGCACCCTGGTGATCGCCCGTACCGATGCCGAGGCGGCCGACCTGCTGACCTCGGATGTGGATGCCAATGACAAGCCCTTCGTGTCGGGCGAGCGCACCGTCGAAGGTTTCTTCAAGACCCACCCGGGCATCGACCAGGCGGTTTCGCGCGGCCTGGCCTATGCAGAGTACGCCGACATGGTCTGGTGTGAAACCGGCAAGCCCGACCTGGCCTTCGCCAAGACCTTCGCCGAAGCCATCCACGCCAAGTTCCCGGGCAAGCTGCTGGCCTACAACTGCTCGCCCTCGTTCAACTGGAAGAAGAACCTGGACGACGCCACCATCGCCAAGTTCCAGCGCGAACTGGGCGCGATGGGCTACAAGTTCCAGTTCATCACGCTGGCCGGCTTCCATGCCCTGAACTACTCGATGTTCAACCTGGCGCACGGCTATGCCCGCAACCAGATGTCGGCCTTCGTGGAACTGCAGGAAGCCGAGTTCGCCGCCGCCCCCAAGGGCTTCACCGCGGTCAAGCACCAGCGCGAAGTCGGCACCGGCTACTTCGACGCCGTGACACAGGCGATCCAGCAAGGCCAGTCGTCGACCACCGCATTGCATGGTTCGACCGAGGATGAACAGTTCTTCGAAGAGAAGTCGGAGAAGAAGGCGGCCTGACGGCGCGGAGGTGGAATTGAGTGTGGTGTGACGCCGGCTCGTTACTTGCGCGAGCCGGCCGGGGCGATCCCCCAACCTGGAACCGTAGCCCACAAGGCTGCGGTTTTTTTTATGGCGAAACGGGCGCGGGATGAAAGGGCGTTGTGCCTTACAGCGTGCGCTGCGCGCTGATGCGGCCGTCGCGCACTTCAAACACCTCGTCGCCCAGCGCCTCGACGTCGGCCGGGTCATGGGTGATCAGCAGCATGTGCACGTCCAGCTGCTGCTGAAGCTCGGACAGCTCGCGCCGCATGCGCGCGCGCAGCGAGAGGTCGAGCGCGGAGAACGGCTCGTCCAGCAGCAGGATGTCGGGCTCGGACACCAGCGCCCGCGCCAGCGCCACGCGCTGCCGCTGCCCGCCGGAGATCTGCCCGGGCAGGCTGCCGGCCACCGTCTCCAGCTCGAAGGCCGCCAGCCATTTTTGCACCGCCGGATGGGCGGCCGGGCGGCGCAGGTTGAAGCAGCCGCGGGCCAGCCCGAAGGCGATGTTCTGGGCCACGGTCAGGTGCGGGAACAGCGCGTAGTCCTGGAACAGGTAGGCGACGTTGCGCTCCTGCACCGGGACATTGATGCGCTGCCGCGCATCGAACAGGGTGCGGCCGTCCAGCCGGATATGGCCGGCGTCGGGCGTCATCAGGCCGGCCATGGCTTTCAGGGTCAGGCTCTTGCCCGATCCCGACGGGCCGTACAGGACGATGCGCTCGCTGTCGGACATGAAGGCGATGTCGAGGTCGAACACGCGGTCGCCCGCGTGGAGCTTTTTCTGGATCTGGAGTTCGACGCTCACGGCGGATGCAAAGGAAGAAAGTGAAAAGGGGAGCTTAGCGCAACTGCAGCTGGGAGCGGTCCGGCACCAGGCGGCCGGCCAGCATCAGCACCACTACGCAGGTGACCGAGGTGATCGCCACCAGCAGGGTGGCGGCGCCGTCGTCGCCGGCCTGCACCGCCTCGTAGATGGCGACCGACAGCGTCTGCGTGCGGCCCGGCAGGTTGCCGGCCACCATCAGCGTGGCGCCGAATTCGCCCAGCGCCCGGGCGAAGGCCAGCAGCACGCCCGCGGCGATACCCTTGGTCGCCAGCGGCAGGCTCACGCGGAAGAACACGCCCGCTTCGCCCACGCCGAGCACCCGGGCTGCGTTTTCCAGTTGGTGGTCGACGTTTTCGAAAGCGGCGCGGGCGGCCTTGAGCACCAGCGGGAAGGCCACGATGGTGGAGGCCACCACCGCGCCTTGCCAGGTGAAGACCAGCTGGATGCCGACGCTTTCCAGCCAGGCGCCGAAGGTGCCGCGGCGGCCGAACAGCACCAGCAGGTAATAGCCCAGCACGGTCGGCGGCAGCACCAGCGGCAGCGTCAGCACGGAGTCGATGAAATCGCGCAGCGGCGAACGCCAGCGCGACAGGCCGTAGGCCGCGGCCACGCCCAGCACCATGTTGGCCAGGGTCGCCAGGCCGGCGACCTTGAGCGAGAGCAGCAGCGGCGTCCAGACGGGATGCATGGCAGGAACGGGCCGATCAGGGCTTCAGGAAGCCGTAGCGGGCCAACACCGTCTGGCCGGTCGGCGAGAGCACGTAGCTGACAAACTTGTCGGCCAGTTCCTTCTGCTGGGTGCCGGCGGTCATGGCGATGGGGTAGGTGGCCGGGGTGTCGGATGGGATGCGCACGGCGACCTTCACCTTCTCCGGCATCACGGCGGCGTCGGTAGCGAACACGAAGCCGGCATCGACTTCGCCGCGGGCCACATAGTCCAGGCTGGTGCGCACGTTCTCCGCCATTACGCCCTTGGCCTGCACCTGCGGCCACAGGCCGGCTTGTTCCAGTGCGGTCTTGGTGTAGCGGCCGAAGGGCACCGAGGCCGGGTTGCCCAGCGCAATGCGCTTGTATTCAGGCTTGGTCAGGTCGTTCAGGGCGGCCGGCTGCAGCTTGCCGTCGTGCGGGATGATCAGCACGATCTGGTTGGCGGCGAAGTTCTTGCGAGTGGCAGGATTGACGGCCTTCTCGGCGACCGCCTTGTCCATCGCGGTCTGGTCGGCCGAGGCGAATACATCGGCCGGGGCGCCGCGCACGATCTGCTGCATCAGGACGTCGGAGGCGCCGAAGTTGGTGACCACCTTGACGCCCGGATTCTGCTGCTCGAACGACTGCGCCAGTTCCTTGAAGGCATTGGTCAGGCTGGCGGCGGCAGAGACCACCAGGTCGGTGGCGTGCGCGGCGCTGGCCGACAACATCAGCACGGCGGCGAAGGCGGCGCCGAGGGCGGCTTTCAGGTGGGTGTTCTTGAGCATCGGTAATCCTGTTTTCTGGTCTGTTGTCGTAAGGGCGTCGCGCAATGCGCAGACAAGCAAAAGCGCGCGGACACAGGGCCGACGCGCGCTCGTTGGATCTGTCGAAATATACGCAAGGATATAGCGGCAGTCAACCGGACCGGGAACTGTGCGCGCCGCGCAAGCGCCTGGGTGTACCGGTTGCCGCATTGCCCTTGTACAATCACGCGCATGAACGATTCCAAGACCATCAGACTGCGCGTGATGCAGGGCGACACCATCGCCTTCGGCCCGGGGAAGGCCGACCTGTTGCAGGCCATCGGGCGCAGCGGGTCGATCTCCGGCGCCGCGCGCGAGATGGAGATGTCCTATCGGCGGGCCTGGCTGCTGGTGGAAGAAATGAACCGCTGCTTCGCCAGCCCGCTGGTGACCACCGCCACCGGCGGCGCGCGCGGAGGCGGCGCGGTCGTCACCGACCTCGGGCGCGACGTGCTGGCGCGCTACCAGCGCATGCAGAAGAAGGCCGATGCCAGCATCGCCGCCGACCTCGGCTACCTGCGTTCGCTGATGAACGGCGACGCCTCCGGCGAAGAGCAATAGCGGGCGGCCATGCACGAACTCTGGCTCAAATACCGGTTGCGGGTGCTCAACGCCTGCCGCGTTTCCGAAAATCATTCGATGCTGCTGTGGGGCGCGCTGGCCGGATTCGTCGGTGCGCTGGCCACGATCGCCTTCCGCGAGTGCATCTCCCTGCTGCAGCTGCTGTTGACCGGCCATAGCGGCAGTTTCGTCGAGATCGCCAAGGGCTTGCCCTGGCACATGCGCGTGCTGCTGCCCGCCTGCGGCGGCGTGGTGGCCGGACTGTTCCTGGTGTGGGCGCGGCGTACGCCGGCCGGCGCCGGCGGCGACTACATGGAGGCGGTGGCCATCGGCGACGGCGTCATCCCGGTGCGCAATACGCTGCTGCGCAGCATCTCTTCGCTGGCCAGCATCGCCTCGGGCGGCTCGATCGGGCGTGAGGGCCCGATGGTGCAGATGGCCGCGCTGTGCGCCTCCCTGGTGGGGAAGTTCTCGCATTTCCCGGCCTCGCGCCTGCGCCTGCTGGTGGCCTGCGGCGCGGCGGCC
This sequence comes from Herbaspirillum sp. WKF16, assembly GCF_028993615.1. Taxonomy (NCBI): domain Bacteria; kingdom Pseudomonadati; phylum Pseudomonadota; class Betaproteobacteria; order Burkholderiales; family Oxalobacteraceae; genus Herbaspirillum; species Herbaspirillum sp. WKF16. The sequence goes on from NZ_CP118632.1 coordinate 2,180,219, forward strand.
GGCATCACCTCGGCCTACAACGCGCCGATCGCCGGCGCCTTCTTCATCACCGAGATCGTGCTGGGTTCGCTGGTGATGGAAAGCTTCGGTCCGGTGGTGGTGGCCTCGGTGGTGGCCAATATCACCATGCGCGAGCTGCCCGGCTACAAGCCTTCCTATGAGATGCCGTTCTTCCCCGAGATCGCCGGCTGGGAAGTGTTGCTGTTCGTCCTGCTGGGCGTACTGGCCGGCGTGCTGGCCTCGCAGTTCCTGCGCGCGCTCGACTTCGGCAAGGCCGCGTTCGGCAAACTGGCCTTGCCGCTGCCGGTACGGCTGGGCGTGGGCGGCTTGCTGGTGGGACTGATCTCGGTACAGGTGCCGGAGGTGTGGGGCAACGGCTACGACCTGGTCAACTCCCTGCTGCATACCGATTGGCTCTGGCAGGCGGTGTTGATGGTGCTGCTGGTGAAGATCCTGGCGACCATGATCACCGTCGGTTCGGGCGCCGTGGGCGGCATCTTCACGCCGGTGCTGTTCGTCGGCGCGGCAGTGGGCTTCCTGTTCGGCGCGACGGCGCAGGCGCTGCTGCCGTTCCATATGTCGCAGCCCTTCGCCTACGCCATGGTGGGCATGGGCGCCTTCCTGGCTGCGGCCTCGAACGCGCCGTTGATGGCGATCCTGATGATCTTCGAGATGACGCTGAGCTACCAGGTGGTGCTGCCGCTGATGCTGTCCTGCGTGGTGGCCTACGTGGTCGCGCGCAGCTTGGATGGGCGCTCGATGTACGACATCACGCTCAAGCGCCACAAGGATGCCGAGGAGCGCCTGCGCCTGCGCGGCACCCACATGAGCGAACTGATTCGCCCGGCCGAGACGGTGCTGCGCGAGGATGCCGGACTGGAGGAGGTGAGCGCGCTGTTCCTCAAGTATCCGGTCAAGTATGTCTACGTGGTCGACGAGCGCGAACGCTACCAGGGCGTGGTGGCGCTGCAGGACATCACCTCCTGGCTGCTCGACAAGAAGGAGCCGGCCGGGCGGACGGCCCGCGATTTCCTGCGCCCGCATTTCCTGCATGAAGTGACGCCCGACATGTCGCTGGGCGAGGCGCTGCAGCTGTTCCTGAATCACCAGGGCGAGCGCCTGCCGGTGATCGCCAGCGCCGAGGATCCCCGGCTGCTGGGAGTGGTGTTCAAGACTTCGCTGCTGGACGCGTACTTCCGGCTGGATCGCGCGGGTAATTGATCCGCGTGCTTTTTTGTTAATCATTGACACGCCGCAATTGCGTGCATCGGCCGGAGCCCGCCTGTGGAGGCGGGAATCCCGCTCCCGGAAAGGGTTGGTACGCAAATGAAAGCTGCTGTTTCTTTGTAACAAATCCGAGATGGCCGGCCTAAGCGTCTCGTATCCTTGCTAGAATGCCAAACGTTTTCTTCAATCGTGCCGCAGCCGAGCGTTGACGGGCGATTTCCAACCTCATACCAAGACGAATTCCACATGCTGAGTTATCGCCACGCTTTTCATGCCGGCAATCACGCCGACGTCCTGAAGCACATGGTGGTGATTCAATTGATGCGCTACCTCGGGCAGAAAGACACTGCCTACATGGTCATCGACACGCACGCCGGCGCCGGCGTGTATGCGCTCGATGGCGACTACGCCAGCAAGAACGCCGAGTACGAAACCGGCATCGCCCGCCTGTGGGACCGCAAGGACCTGCCGGAAGCGGTGCGGGAGTACGTCGACGTGGTCAAGTCGCTCAATCCGAGCGGCAAGATGCGTTACTACCCCGGTTCCCCCTATTGCGCCGAAAAGGTGATGCGCGAGCAGGATCGCCTGCGCCTGTTCGAGCTGCACCCCAGCGAAGTGAAGGTGCTGGAAGAAAACTTCCGCAAGCTCGAAGCGCATGCCGCGGCCCAGGGCCAGCGTCCCAGCGCGCGCGGCAAGCGCGTGCTGACCTACCGCGGCGACGGCTTCGCCGGGCTCAAGGCCTTGCTGCCGCCGCCGTCGCGCCGCGGGTTGGTGCTGATCGACCCGCCATATGAAGACAAGCGCGACTACGCGCGCACGGCCGAAGTGCTGCGCGACGCCTTGACGCGCTTCCCGACCGGCATGTACGCCGTCTGGTATCCGGTCCTGCAGCGCAACGAGTCGATCCAGCTGCCCGAGAAGCTCAAGCGCCTGGGCGCCAAGAGCTGGCTCAACGTCACGCTGGCGATCCACGGCCCGGCGCCGGACGGCTTCGGCCTGCACAACAGCGGCATGTTCATCCTCAATCCCCCCTGGACGCTGGAGCCGATGTTGCGCGAACTGATGCCTTATCTGGTGGACGTGCTGGGCGTGGACGATAGCGCCGGCTTCGTCCTTGAGTCAGGGGAGGTGTGATGACTGCGCGTCCTTTGTGCGTGATTTTTTGTGATTTTATGGTCTCAGTGCCGCCGGCAGGGTGGGAAGCGATGCCGAATCGGCATACAATGCCGGAATTGCCGAAAACAGAGAAGCATTGCAACGCTTGGGGTAATTAAAATAACAACCATGCCTGATCAGTCATCCGACAATTCCACCCCTGCGCAGCACGCCCTGGATTTTTTCCTGGCACGCCAGCCGATCCTGAACCGCGAGCAGGATCTGATCGGCTATGAGCTGCTGTTCCGCAGCGCCGCGTTCGGCCCGGCCAACGTCAAGGATGGCGTGACCGCGACCGCGGCGGTGATCGCGCATGCCTCGGAACTGGGTTTGTCCAACGTCATCGGCAACCTGCAGGGTTTCATCAACGTCGACGCCGCGGTGCTGCTGAGCGACTTCATCTATTTCCTGCCGACCGACAAGGTGGTGCTGGAAATCCTGGAGACCGTCAGGGTCACGCCGGAACTGGTGGTGCGCGTGCGCGAGCTGGTCAAGGCCGGCTATGTGTTCGCGCTGGACGACGTGGTGGCCGAGTCGGCCGAGATCGAAGAACTGCTGCCGATGATCAAGATCATCAAGATCGACGTGATGGAAGTCGATCCCAGCAAGCTGCTCAAGCTGTCGGTGCATTTCAAGCGCGCCCAGAAGGAGCTGCTGGCCGAGAAGGTCGAGACCCTGCAGCAGTTCAACGATTGCGTGACCTTCGGTTTCGACTATTTCCAGGGCTATTACTTCGCCAAGCCGATGATCCTCCAGGGTAAGAAGCTGGAGGCCTCGAAGATGGTGATCATGCACCTGCTCACGCTCCTGGTGCGCAACGTCGACAACGGCGAGATCGTGCGCTACATCAAGCGCGACGTGGCGCTCAGCCTGACGCTGCTGCGCCTGGTCAACACCCCGGTCTACGGCTTCCAGAAGTTCATCGACTCGCTGGGCCAGGCCCTGATCGTGCTGGGCCGCCGTCAGTTGAAGCGCTGGCTGCAGATCCTGCTGTACGCCAACACCGAGAAGGACAAGTCCGCGCTGTCGCCGCTGATGATCCTGGCCGCCACGCGCGGCAAGATGCTGGAGCTGATCACGGCCAAGCTGCGCCCGGGCCGGCGCAAGATGTCGGAAATGGCCTTCACGGTGGGCATCATGTCGCTGGTGGATGCGCTGTTCGGCATGAGCATGGAGAGCGTGCTGCGCCAGATTACCGTCAGCACCGAGATCCGCGAGGCGCTGCTGCGCCGCACCGGTTTCTACGGCATGGCCCTGAAGCTGGTGGAGTGCACCGAGCAGCGCGAACAGGACCAGGAAGAAATGCAGCGCCTGCTGAGCGAGCTGCAGCTGTCGGCCGACGATTTCTTCGAGGCCGAGAAGTATGCCTTCGAATGGGGCAACAGCATTTCCACCAACAACGTCGCCCAGCCGACCGGCATGTCGATGGCGCCGCCGCCCAGCGGCTACGACGATGACGACGATGACGATTGATGCATCGCGCCCACAATAGAAAGGCTGCCTTGATGGCAGCCTTTTTTGTTGCCGGGCGCTTCAGCGCGAGCGGTATTTCCTCATGCGCGCGGCCAGCCGCCGCAGCAGGCGCGCCAGGCGTCCGCCCTCGGAGCGCGGCGCGGCCGTGAAGGCGCCGCGCACCGCCGCCATCAGCGATTGCACGCGCTGCCAGCCGGCGCTGGCGTGCAGTTGCGCGATCATCCTGTCCTTGAAGGCCAGCAATTTGTCATGCGCGCGACGGAACCACGCCAGCGACAGCAGGCTGCGTCGCGTGAGCGCATAGATGCGCGCCACCAGCGCCGTGCCCAGCAGCTTGGCGGCGACGATGATGGCTAGCCCCAGCGTGGGATGCCCATGCGTGATCGAGAGCAGCGCCAGGACCTTCACCGGCAGCAGCAACAAGGTCGGCGCCAGGAAGATCGACAGCGCGGCGTAGGGCGAAAGCCGTTCCACCCGGCGCTGCAGCCTTTGCAGGAAGGGCCAGTCGGGGATGCGCGCCAGCAGCGCCTGGGTCGCGTCCCACAGCCACTCCTCCAGCATCAGCAGCAGCGCCGCCGTGTAGATCAGCGGCGCCAGCAGCCGGCGGCGCCACCTTGCCTGGCGTTGCTGCGGCGGTTGCTGCTGCGGGGAGGGTTGCGACATGAGGGGAGATTCAGACCTGGCGCGCCTTGATTTGCGACAGCCAGCGGTCGCCCCACTTGATGTCGCTCATGCAGGAGGCGTAGTCGGTCACGGTGCGCGCGGCGCGTTCCAGCAGCTGGATGTCGGCCTCGTGCTGGCGCGCCACGTGCGGGTCTTCGAGGAACAGCACGCGGCGGCACTGGCGCTCCAGGATCAGCTCGGCGATCTGGGCGTCGCCGCCGAGAGGGCCGGAGAGGAAGGGCTTGACCCAGTTGCGGCCGGCTTCGCCCTTGATCTTCACGGCCAGCTGGTTGAGCAGGCCGCCGGTGGTGCCGGTGGCGCAGCGGAAGGCGAACTTGTCGAGCACGTCGAAGTGCTTCTCGGCCAGCTCCAGCATGCGCGGCTTCATCGCATCGTGGGCGATCAGGGCGATGCCTTCCTGCTCCAGCTTGAAGCGATCGTCGAATACCGGGTCGGGCGCCGCGCCGTTGGCGATCGACTCCAGCTCGAACCACTCCTGGGCCCCGGCCAGCGTCGACAGGAAGGGCTTGCCGTGGATCACGCACTGGCGCTTCAACGCCACCGCCTCGGGGAAGGCGGAGGAGGGATCGACCGGGTCGATCAGGTAGATCACGGCGTCCAGCGTGCGCTCGGGATCGGCGTCCACGGTGCGCGAGACCAGCTTCATGAGCCCGCCCTGGCGGCCATAGGGGAAGCGCACCAGGTGCGGATAGTCCGGCAGCAGGTCCATCTGGCCGATGGCGTCGAGCGTGCGGCCGACCACGATCAGTTCCGGCTGCAGCGTTTCGATGCGCCGGCGCGAACCGGTCAGCAGCTGGACCAGGGCCGAGTCGGGAGCGTCCTGGTGGGCGCGGTTGGCGATCAGGCCGATACGGTAGCGGGGGGAGATGGAGGACGAAGACATGGAGGCTCGTTGGTGAGTGCGCAATGTGAACGGGAGTGCGATGCCCCGATTATCGCCGAGTGCGCGGGAAAGGGCGAGCGTCATCGGCAAGCCCGCATCCAGCACAGTCACGCCCATGCCGACGGCCCCAACTGTACCTTCGCGGGGGCGCGCATGCGGCTACAATGTGGATTGACAGCATGGCACCATTGCGCCGCCGCGGCGGCCAGCAACCCCGGACAGAACACAGCATGAACAAGGCCTTTGTAAAAGAATCCGATGGCGGCGACGACGATGACGACATCGCCTTGCCGGCCATCCCCGCCGGCGCCAAGAACTACATGACGCCGCAGGGGCACCAGCGCATCAAGAACGAATTGCTGCAACTGATCGACGAGGAGCGTCCCGAGGTGGTGAAGATCGTCTCCTGGGCCGCCTCCAACGGCGACCGTTCCGAGAACGGCGACTACCTCTACGGCAAGAAGCGCCTGCGCGAGATCGACCGCCGCATCCGCTTCCTGACCAAGCGGCTCGATATCGCCGAGGTGGTCGACCCGAGCGTGCACCACGGCAGCGACCAGATTTTCTTCGGCGCCACCATCACCTATGAGAACCAGCGCGGGGAAGCGCATACGGTGACCATCGTCGGCATCGACGAGCTCGACCCGCTCAGGGGCAAGATCAGCTGGATCTCGCCGGTGGCGCGCGCGCTCACCAAGGCGCGCGAGGGCGACGAGGTGGTATTGCAGACGCCCTCCGGCGTGGAGCAGCTGACCATCCTGGAAGTGAGCTATCCGGCGCCGTGAGCGCCGACCCGATCCGGCGCCGACGCCGATCACGCCAATATCGTCCATGACGCCCGCCGCGCCGGGCCCGGCATGCATTTCGCATGCGGGCAGGCTGCCGCCGGACGCACAGAATTCACATCATCCACGGGGAAAACATGTCCATCGTCTTTGCCAGCCTGAATCACCCGCAGCGCGTCGTCCTGGCGGCGGAGGTGCATTCGCGGCCCTTCCTGCAGCTCACCCGCTCGGAGACGCTCACGCATCTCGCCGTCTACGTGCGCGAGGACGGCAACGGCAGCCAGCACGCGCGCGCCCAGCATGGCTTGCTGGAGGCCTTGTGCGCGCACTTCGGCGTGGTCGCGCCGGGGCCGGAAGCCAAGCACTTCTACCACGACTTCGGACGCTTCCGCCTGAAGTGGGAATGCCACACCGAGTTCGCCACCTACACCTTCGCCCAGGCCCACGAGGAAGCGCTTTCCACGCTGGACGCCTTCGCCCGGGCGCCGCTGTCGCACATCCCGCAGCAATGGCTGCTGTCGCTCCAGGGCAAGCTGATGGTGGCGGCGCACGTGGTGGTCGAGCCCGGCGCCGACGACACCGCCGGTACCGCGCGCCAGATGCAGCGCATCTTCGAAGGCAAGCTGATGAGCTCCAGCAAGGTGCTGCAGGGCGGGGAAATCTGGACCGATTTCCAGATCCAGTCGGACGGCTTCTCGCGCTTCGTGGTGCGCGACATCGACCTGCGCGAGCTGCAGGGCGGCCGCCTGGCGCAGCGCATCCTGGAGATCGAGACCTATCGCATGATGGCGCTGCTGGGCCTGCCCCACGCGCAGCAGTCCGGCCCCTTCCTGAACCGGATCGAAGGCGACCTGGCGGCCCTGACGGCGGCCATGGTGCAGTCCGAGCAATCCACCGGCGGCACGCCGGAGCAGCAGGCCGAGGACGAGCGCGTCTTGCACAGGATTACCGGGCTGGCGGCGCGCATCGAAAAGCTGTCGCTGGAAAACAGCTACCGCTTCTCGGCCTCGCAGGCGTATTTCCGGCTGGTGCAGGCGCGCATCGAAGAGTTGCGCGAGCAGCGCATCGAAGGCGTGCCGACCATTGGCGAATTCATGGAGCGCCGCCTGATGCCGGCCATCGACACCTGCCAGGCCATCGCGCGCCGGCAAGAGGCGCTGGCCGAACGCATCGCCCACACCAACGACCTGCTGCGCACCCGCATCGGCATCGTGCAGGAACAGCAGAACCGCCAGATCCTGGAATCGATGAACGCCCGCGCGGCCCAGCAGCTCAAGCTGCAGCAGGCGGTCGAGGGGCTCTCGGTGGCGGCGATCTCCTACTACGTGATCGGCCTGATCGGCTATGCCGGCAAAGCCGCCAAGGCGGCCGGCGTGCCGCTTAATCCGGACCTGGCCACCGGCCTGGTGGTGCCGCTGGTGGCGGCCTGCGTGTGGCTGGGACTGCGTCGCATGCACAAGGGGCTGGGGCCGCATTGAACGCGGCGCGCCCATGAGAAAACGGGGCGAGCCTCTGGTAGCGGCCGCCCCGTCTGCTTGCGCGGGAACGGAGGGGATCAGATGGTGGCGCTGATCTTTTGCTGGGCGCTGGCCAGGGCCGCCTTGACGGCCTCATCGCCCATCGACACGCCTTCGGCGACCACCAGTTCGACGTCGGTGATGCCGATGAAGCCCAGCGCGCCCTTGATGTACTTGCCCTGGAAATCCAGCGCTTCCATCGGGCCTTCGGAATACTTGCCGCCGCGCGACAGGATGATGATGGCCTTCTTGCCGGTGGCCAGGCCCACCGGGCCGGTCTCGGTGTAGCGGAAGGTGCGGCCGGCACGGAACACGTGGTCGATCCAGGTCTTGAGCGTGGACGGCGGGGCGAAGTTGTACATCGGCACGCCGATCACCAGGGTGTCGGCCGCCAGCAGCTCGTCGACCAGGGCGTCGGATTGCTTGATCAGCTGGGCCTGTTCCGCAGTGCGGTTCTCGGCCGGGGTGAAGTAGGCGCCCAGCAGGGCTTCGGTCAGGTGCGGCAGCGAGTCGCTGGCCAGGTCGCGGTGGACGATCTTGCCGCCCGGGTTCTTGGCCGACCATTGTTCGGCGAAGGAGGCGGTCAGCTGGCGCGAGATGGAGCCGCTGGTGCGGGCGCTGGAGTCGATGTGCAGCAGGGTGCTCATGGTCATTCCTTTTCGGTTGCATCGCCATTGCTTGCTTGTCGGCAATGGCGTCGGTGGTGGGTGTGGCCGCCGGGAAGGCCCGCGACCTGTCGTCAAATGCAGCGCCGAAAGCGGCGGAAGCGAAATGGATGTATCTTTGCTTCCTGATATGCCTTTCTTGCGGCGTTGAAAGGAAGATACGCAGTTTTCATTTCCGCCGGTAGATGAGAGAATCGCATTTCACTGATCCATTTTTGGCGGTAATTTCTCATGGTCGACCTGAACGATATCTGGCTCTTCGTCCACGTGGTGCGCTCCGGCAGCTTCGCCGCCGCCGGCCGCAAGCTCTCGACGCCGCCCAACACCATCAGCCGCCGCCTGCAGGCGTTGGAAGCGCAACTGGGCGTGCGCCTGTTGCAGCGCTCCACGCGCCAGCTCAACATGACCGCCGCCGGCCGCGAATTCTTCGAGCGTTGCGCGCCGGGCCTGGAAGACATCGAATACGCCAGCGCCAGCCTTACCGAAAGCAGCGGCGAGCCGACCGGCAGCCTGCGCGTGGCCGCGCCGGTGGATTTCTTCGACAATTTCTCGATCGAGTGGATGCATGAGTTCATGCGCCTGTATCCCAAGGTGCAGCTGGAGTTCGTCTTGAACGACGGCCGCGCCGACCTGATCGCCGAAGGCATCGACCTGGCCTTCCGCGGCGGCGTGCTGCCGGACTCCAGCCTGGTGGCCAAGAAGCTGGTGGACAGCCATCGCGGCCTGGTGGCCAGCCCCGAATACCTGGAGCGCTACGGCATGCCCGCTACCCTGGGCGACCTGATCGGGCACGAGTGCCTGGCGACCTCGCAGGCCTCGCAGCACACGACCTGGAAGCTGGAAGGCCCGCAGGGGCCGGAAAGCGTGCGCGTGACGCCGCGCCTGTGCATCAATACCGCCCAGGGCCAGCTGCGCGCGGCGCGGGCCGGGCTGGGGATCGCCTTGCTGCCGACCATGCTGGCCTCGGAAGATTTGCGCAACGGCACGCTGGTGCACATCCTCCCGGACTACCAGCGCGACTCCACGGGGCTGTACGCCGTCTATGTGCATCGCCGCCAGCTGCCGGCCGCGGTGTCGGCGTTGATCGAGTTTTTCGCCGACAAGCTGGAACGCGGCATCGCCGACAAGGGGCCGCAGGTCTGCCAGGAGCACCGCGAGCGCGAAAAGGAAAAGGTGAAGGCAGGCCAGGCCGCCGGCGGCACGCGCGGGCGTGCGAACAAGACCGGGGAAGGGATCGCGGCAGCCTCGCCGGCCTAGCCCTCTGGTGCCGCAATGAAAACAAAAACGCCCGCATCTGCGGGCGTTTTTGTTTGCGCGACCGCCGTGGCCGGGTCAGCCGCGTTCGCGCAGGATGCGGGTGACGCTGTCGATCCTGCGGATGCCGCGCATGGTGCGCGCCAGGTGCACACGATCTTCCACCTGGATGGTGAAGCGCAGGTACTTCATCGACGAGCCGCCGTCGTCGTCCATGCTGACCGAGACGATGTTGGCGTCGGACTCGCCGATCTCGGCGGCGATGCGCGCCAGCGTGCCGCGCTCGTTGTGGATCAGGATGGTGATGCGGCAGTCGAAGCGGCGGTTCAGGTCGTGGCCCCAGACCAGGTCGATCCAGCGGTCAGGCTCCTTCTCATGCAGGCGCTTGGCGGTCTCGCACTCCTGGGTGTGCACGATCAGCGTCTGATCCGGCTTGAGGTAGCCGGTCAGGCGGTCGCCCGGGATCGGCATACAGCACGACGACAGCTGCGCCGAGGCGCCTTCACTGCCGGTGATGACCACCGGATCGGGCTTGTTGGGCAGCATGTGGCCTTCCGGATCCAGCTGCGGCACGGAGACGCCGGTGTCCATCATGGTCATGATGTGGCGCGCCACCAGCGGCGCCATGCGGGTGCCGATGCCGATCTCGGCGTACAGGTCGTCCAGGGTCTTGGCGCTGGACTCGTTGAGCAGCCGCTCGACGATGTGCGACGGCAGCTCGGGCTCGATGCCCAGGGTATGCAGCGCGTTGCCGAGCAGGCGGCGGCCCACCGATTGCGACTCCACCTTGTTGGCCGTGCGCAGGCGGTGCCGGATCGCCGAGCGCGCCTTGCCGGTGCGCACATAGCCCAGCCAGTTGGGGCTGGGGCGCGAGGTCGGCGAGGTGATGATCTCGACGATGTCGCCGTTGTGCAGCTCCGCGCGCAGCGGCGCCGGTTCGTGGTTGACGATGGCCGAGGTGGTCTGGTCGCCGATGTCGGTGTGGATGCTGTAGGCGAAGTCCAGCGCGGTGGCGCCGCGCGGCAGCGCGATGATCTTGGACTTGGGCGTGAAGACGTAGACCGAATCCGGGAACAGGTCGACCTTGACGTGCTCCAGGAACTCGGCCGAGTCGCCGGTCTGCTTCTGGATGTCGAGCAGCGACTGCAGCCAGGCGTGGGTGCGTTGCTGCAGGTCGGTCAGGCTGCCTTCGTCATCCTTGTAGAGCCAGTGCGCGGCCACGCCGGATTCGGCCACGCGATGCATCTCGCGCGTGCGGATCTGGAACTCGACCGGCGTGCCGTAGGGGCCGATCAGCGTGGTATGCAGCGACTGGTAGCCGTTCAGCTTGGGGATGGCGATGTAGTCCTTGAACTTGCCCGGCATCGGCTTGAACAGCGAGTGCAGGGTGCCCAGCGCCACGTAGCAGTTGGCGAAGCTGTCCACCACTACACGGAAGCCGTACACGTCCAGCACCTGCGAGAAGGTCAGGTGCTTGTTGCGCATCTTGCGGTAGATGCCGTAGAGGGTCTTTTCACGGCCGTCGACCTGGGCCGGGATGCCGGCGGCGATCAGGGTGCTGGTGACCGACTCCATGATCTTGGTCACCACCTCGCGGCGGTTGCCGCGCGCGGCCTTGACGGCCTTGGATAGCGTGCGGTGGCGCAGCGGGTAGAGGTGCGAGAACGACAGCTCCTGCAACTCGCGATAGATGTTGTTCAAGCCCAGGCGGTGCGCGATGGGCACGTAGACTTCCATGGTCTCGCGCGAGATGCGGCGCTTCTTCTCGGGCGGCATCGAACCGAGCGTGCGCATGTTGTGCAGGCGGTCGGCCAGCTTGACCAGGATCACGCGCACGTCGCGCGCCATCGCCAGCAGCATCTTGCGGAAATTCTCGGCCTGGGCTTCGACCTGGCTCTGGAACTCGATCTTGTCCAGCTTGGACAAGCCGTCTACCAGCGACGCCACCGGCGCGCCGAAGCGCTCGATCAGCTCTTCCTTCTTGACGCCCTGGTCTTCCATCACGTCGTGCAGGAAGGCCGCCATCATGGCCTGGGCGTCCAGCTTCCATTCGGCGCAGATCTCGGCCACCGCCAGCGGGTGCGAGATGTAGGGCTCGCCCGACTTGCGCATCTGGCCCAGGTGCATCTCGTCGGCAAAGCGATAGGCTTCCTTGACCTTCTTCAATTCGGAAGGCGTCAGGTACTCCTCGAGCTTGGGAATCAGGTGCGCGAACGTCGCCACGCCGCTGTGGGCAGCGGCGGAGGCGGGATCGTTCGGGGGGACTGGGCGGCCGGAACCGGCGGCCCGTTTGTTGCTAGTCGATGCTGATAAGGTGGATTCGGTGGGGGTAAGGCTCATGCTTGACCGTTATCAGCTTCACGCGCGGACCAGGATCAGGCCGGGACCTTTTTCAGCATTTCCACGCCGACCTTGCCGGCGGCGATTTCGCGCAGGGCGGTCACGGTCGGCTTGTCCTTGGCGTCGACCTTGGGAGTGTGGCCTTGCAGCAGCTGGCGCGCACGGTAGGTGGCGGACAGGGTCAGCTGGAAACGGTTCGGGATTTGCTTGAGGCAATCTTCGATGGTGATGCGGGCCATGTATAACTCCTGAATGACGGGCTTGCTTGAAATGGTGGATCGGTCCGGGCGGCAGGCTTGCTGCGTTACTGCGCGTGGATGCCGAGCTGGGTGAACAAGTAGGCGTTGCGCGCGGCTTGCTGCGGGAAGCGGCAGCGGGCTGCCTGGACAATCGCCGTCAGCTCGGACAAAGCGACGGCAAACTCTTGATTAATAATAACATATTCGAACTCCGGCGAGTGCGCGATTTCGCCGCCGGCGGCCAGGATGCGGCGGGTGATGACGTGCGGCTCGTCCTGTCCGCGCTTTTTCAGGCGCTCTTCCAGGGCCGCGATCGACGGCGGCAGGATGAAGATGCCGATGGCGTTGGGGAATTGCTTCTTGACCTGCTGCGCGCCTTGCCAGTCGATTTCCAGCAGCACGTCGGTGCCGTTGGCGATCTGGTCGGCGATCATCAGGCGCGAGGTGCCGTAGTAGTTGCCGTGCACCTCGGCCCATTCCAGGAATTCGCCCTCGGCCTGGCGCTTGAGGAAGTCCTCGGCGCTGGTGAAATAATATTCGCGGCCGTGTTCTTCGCCCGGGCGGGGCGCGCGGGTGGTGAAGGAAATCGACAGCTTGATGGCCGGCTCCTGCTTCAGCAGGGCATTGACGAGGGTCGATTTGCCGGCGCCGGACGGTGCAACCACCATGAACAGGCTGCCGGAAGTGGGGGTTTTAGCTGGCATGGGATCCTCGCTGTTTTTGTTGTGTCGTCAATAGGGTGTCGATGGCGGGCGCGGCCCGCCGGGATCATTCGAGATTCTGGACCTGCTCGCGCATCTGGTCGATCAGCAGCTTCAACTCCATCGAGGCGTCGGCCAGTTCCTTGACGGCGGCCTTGGAGCCGACCGTGTTGGCCTCGCGGTTGAGCTCTTGCATCATGAAGTCCAGGCGCTTGCCGACCTGGCCGCCTTTCTTCAGGATGTGGCGGGTCTCGCCCAGGTGCGCCGACAGGCGAGCCAGTTCTTCGGCGATGTCGATGCGGATGCCGTACAGCGTGACTTCCTGGCGGATGCGCTCCAGCGACTCCTCGCGCGTGGCGACCGGCGTGCCCTGGGCATTCAGGGCCAGGCCCAGGGCCTCGGTCATGCGCTCGGTGGCCTTCTGCTGGAACTGCGCCACCAGTTGCGGCACCAGCGGCGTGATACGCGCCACGATGGCTTCCATGGCGTCGACCCGCGCCAGGATCACCGCCTGCAGCGCCGCGCCTTCGCGCGCGCGGCTGTCGACGAAGGCGTCCAGGGTCTGGCCCATGGTCGCCACGATGTCGGCCTGCAGCGTTTCCTGGCTGATCTCGGCTTCTTCCATCACGCCCGGCCAGCGCAGCAGCTCGTTGACCGACAGCGGCGGGGCGTCGGGGAATTGCGCGCGCAGCTGATCCTGCAGCGAAGCCAGCCCGGCCACGACGCCGGCGTTGAGCGCCTGGCTGTTGCCGGAGGCGACCTTGCGGCCGAAGGACAGGCGGCACTCGACCTTGCCGCGCACCAGCCGGCCCATGATGGCCTCGCGCAGCAGGGGCTCGACCGCGCGCAGGTCGTCGTTGACGCGGAATTGCAGGTCGAGGAAGCGCGAGTTGACGCTCTTCATTTCGAGGGTGACCGTGCCGGCTGTGGTTTCACGGGTGGTGACGGCATAGCCGGTCATGCTGTAGATGGTCAAATTCGGGCTCCGGTGTGCTGGCGGGTGGTTCTGTCTGGTGGTTGGCGATGCGGGGCGGGAATGGCGGCGGCCGCGCCGGGCGGCCCCTCATCCTTTACAATGCCGGTTTTGATTATTCCGGCTGCCGCCGCGGCGGTTTGCCCATGGCATCGCGTTCGGATCCCGCATTTTAAAGAAGATTGGCGGCGGCGCGCTATCAAAACATCCAAATTGCCGCTTTTCGTGAGCGTTCTCACAGGCGGCATCTTCATCAGCCAGACAGTACAAGGATCACCATGACAGCATTCCAACGTCCCAGCGGCCGCGCCGTTTCCCAATTGCGCGAGGTGCGCCTGACGCGCGGCTACACCAAGCACGCCGAGGGTTCCGTGCTGATCGAGTTCGGCGACACCCGCGTGCTGTGCACCGCCAGCATCGAGGAGAAGGTGCCCGGCTTCCTGAAGGGCCGGGGCCAGGGCTGGCTGACCGCCGAGTATGGCATGCTGCCGCGCTCGACCCACACCCGCATGGACCGCGAGGCGGCCAAGGGCAAGCAATCCGGCCGCACCCAGGAGATCCAGCGCCTGATCGGCCGCGCGCTGCGCGCCGCCTTCGACCTGGAAGCCTTCGGCGAGCGCACGCTGCACCTGGACTGCGACGTGCTGCAGGCCGATGGCGGCACCCGCACCGCAGCCATCACCGGCGCCATGGTGGCGGCCTACGACGCCTTCTCGGTGCTGAAGTCGCGCGGCCTGGTCGAGGCCATCCCGGTCAAGCATTTCGTGGCGGCGATCTCGGTGGGCGTGTACCGCGGCGTGCCGGTGCTGGACCTGGATTACCTGGAAGACTCCGACTGCGACACCGACATGAACGTGGTCATGACCGATGCCGGCCATTTCGTCGAAGTGCAAGGCACCGCGGAAGGCGCCGCGTTCGACCGCGCCGCCCTCAACAGCCTGCTGGATCTGGCGCAGCAGGGCATCGCTACCCTCAACACCCTGCAGAAGCAGGCGCTGGGCCTGTAACAGGCGATCCGGCCAGCCGAGGCAGTCAACGAACAGATAGCAAAGAAGCAAGCATGGATACCAAGCAAAAGATCGTCATGGCGTCGAACAACGCCGGCAAGCTCAAGGAGTTCGCCAGCCTCTTGGGCGGCATCGGCCTGGATGTGCGCCCGCAGGGCGAATTCAACGTGCCGGAGGCCGAAGAGCCCTTCGGCACCTTCGTCGAGAACGCGCTGACCAAGGCGCGCCACGCCGCCCGCCTGACCGGCCTGCCGGCGCTGGCGGACGACTCCGGGGTCTGCGTCAACGCGCTGGGCGGCGCGCCCGGCGTGTATTCGGCGCGCTACGCCGGCGAGCCGAAGTCGGACGCCGCCAACAACGCCAAGCTGATTGCGGACCTGGCCGCGCATGCCGACAAGTCGGCGTATTACTACTGCGTGCTGGTCTACGTGCGCCATGCCGACGATCCGCAACCGGTGATCGCCGATGGCGTCTGGAAGGGCGAGATGGTGGCCGAGGCGCGCGGCGAGGGCGGTTTCGGCTACGACCCGTATTTCCTGTTGCCCGCGCTGGGCAAGACCGCCGCCGAGCTCAGCGCGGCCGAGAAGAACGCCGTGTCGCACCGCGGCCAGGCTTTGCGCGCACTGGTAGAGAAACTGAAATGATCCCGATCAAACCGGTCGCGGCCACCGTGCCGGCCGCGCAGGCAACGTCCGGCCCGGCCCAGGCGGCGCTGGCCTTCCTCAAGCCGGGCAGCCTGCAGCTGACGGCCTTGCCGCCGCTGTCGCTGTACGTGCATTTCCCCTGGTGCGTGCGCAAATGCCCGTATTGCGATTTCAATTCGCATGAAGTCAAGGGCAGCTTCCCCGAGCAGGACTACCTGGATGCGCTGCGCGTGGACCTGGAAATGGCGTTGCCGCTGATCTGGGGCCGCAAGATCACCACCATCTTCATCGGCGGCGGCACGCCCAGCCTGCTGTCGGCGGCCGGGCTGGACCGCCTGCTGTCGGACCTGCGCACCTTGCTGCCCTTCGACAGCGATATCGAGATCACGATGGAGGCCAATCCCGGCACCTTCGAGGCCGAGAAATTCCGTTCCTACCGCGACAGCGGCATCAACCGCCTGTCGATCGGGATCCAGAGTTTCAACGCGCGCCACCTGGAGGCGCTGGGCCGGATCCACGACGGCGACCAGGCGTTGAGGGCGGTCGAGATCGCCCAGGCCAATTTCGACAATTTCAACCTCGACCTGATGTACGCCTTGCCGCAGCAGACGCTGGCCGAGGCGCGCGCCGACATCGCCACTGCGCTCTCGTTCGCGCCGCCGCACCTGTCGCTGTATCACCTGACGCTGGAGCCGAACACGCTGTTCGCCAGGTTCCCGCCGGCGGTACCCGACGAGGACGCCAGCGCCGACATGCAAGACCTGATCGCCGAGATGACCGCCGGCGCCGGCTACGCCAACTACGAAGTCTCGGCCTACGCCCAGCCCAAGCGCCGCGCCAGGCACAACCTGAACTACTGGCAGTTCGGCGACTACCTCGGCATCGGCGCCGGCGCGCATTCCAAGCTGTCCTTCCCGCACCGCATCGTGCGGCAGATGCGTTACAAGCATCCGCAGAGCTACCTGGAAAAGACCCGGGCCGGCGCGCCGATCCAGGAAGAATCCGAAATCGGCCGCGATGCGCTGGGCTTTGAATTCATGCTCAACGCGCTGCGCCTGACCGAGGGCTTTTCGCCCAACCTGTTTGCCGAACGCACCGGCATGGGCCTGAACCAGATAGAGAAACAACTGAACCTGGCCGAGCAGAAGGGGATGTTGTACCGCGATCACGCTTTGATCCGGCCGACCGAGCTGGGACGCCGTTTTCTTAACGATTTGCAAGAAATTTTCCTGTTGAGCTAAAGCTCGCTTGCAAGTGATTTTTTATCAGGTATATTTAGAAAAATTTGAATTTAATTAAGTATTCTGCTGGGAAACTTCTTATCAGTTTTTCATCATGATCGAACGCCTCAGACAACAATAAAAAGGGGCGTCAACGATAAAAATATATGGCTGTCCAGGATAAAAGCGTTCCTTTTCCTCTCGTGTTTTTACAGCCAGTCGCCGACGTTCACCACGTATGGACTGCGCTGTCGCTGCACATCTCTCCCATCGACGAGGATGGCAGCGTCTTGCTATCCCGACTTTTCAACGAGTTCGGCCTGCAGGACGCGCTGGGAGGGCTGACCTGCATCATCCCGGTGCGGGATCCGGCCGTTTTCGCGCCCGAGTTCAACAATCCCATCCAGCCGGGCCAGGTCGCGTTGCGCGTGCCGGTCGAGCACTGCGTCGACCCGGGCAAGATCGATGCGCTGGACTGGCTCTACAGCCGCGGCTTCGCCATCATCGCCGACGGCTTGCCGGCGCCGGGCGCCAAGGTGTTTCCCTTCGTCGAATCGCTGGCCCTGGACGCCAGCGTGGGCAGCTTGCCGGAAGCCGTGCAGTGGCTGCATCGCCTGCGCGGCCCGCACCTGGTGGAAAACGTCGGCGACGCCATCCAGTTCGACCTGTGCCGCGCGGAGGGCTTCCGCTGGTTCTCGGGCGACTACGCCTTGCACCCGGACAGCCGCCTGTCGCAAAAGAATTCGATTTCCCGCGCCCGCCTGCTCAAGCTGCTTGAACTGGTGGCGCGCGACGCCAATGCCGGCGACCTGGAGTCGCTGCTCAAGCAGGATCCTGCCTTGTCCTACCAGCTCTTCAAGCTGGTCAGTTCGGCCGCCTTCGGCTTCTCGGCGCACATCACCAATTTCACCCAGGCCATCAACCTGCTGGGCCGCCGCCAGCTGCAACGCTGGCTGCAGCTGCTGCTGTATGCGCGTTTCCCCGGCGACGAATCGGCCAATCCCTTGCTGCCGCGCGCCGCGGCGCGCGCGGCCATGATGGAAGCGATGGCCCAGCGCGTCGAGTGCACCGAGGAAGAGCTGGACCGCGCGTTCATCACCGGCATGTTCTCGCTGCTCGACGTGCTCCTGGGCATGCCGCTCAACGACATCATCGAACCGCTCAAGCTGCCGGTGGACATCGTCAACGCCCTGACCACGCGCACCGGCCGCCTGGGCAAGCTGCTCGACGTGGTGGAGCGCTCCGAGTACGGCCGCATTCCCTTGCGCCACACCGATCTTGAGGCCGCCGGCCTCGACGGCCGGGTGTATTGCGAATGCCTCATGCAGGCCTTCAACTGGGCAACCAGAGTCAGCACAGAGGCTTGAATTCGATGATTTCCTCTGTCGGCACCGATGATCTGGCATGTTGCTCGGCACTGCTGGACGCGATGCAAAACCTGCATGGCATGGCGCTGCATACGGCGCTGGGCGGCATTGCCACGGGCTTCCTCAAGCGCCCCGGCGGACGCTATGTAAGCGGTCCCGCGCCTGAAGGCGCCGGCCTGCTGCAGCCGGTGGCGCATGAGGGCGAGCAATTCGGGCATTTCGTTTTCCCGGAACTCAATCGTCCCTATACCCAACCCGAGCGCGATCGCCTGGCCATGCTCGCCGCCTTTGCCGGCCGGCTGATGCAGCGTCGCGCCGAGACCGAGAAGCGCGCCCGCGCGCTGGACCAGATCGAGGCCAAGCTGGAGCAGCAGGCGCAGATCCTCAACCAGATGCACGAGTCGGTGATCACGATGGACGCCGCCGGCTTCATCACCAGCTGGAACCGCGGCGCCGAACAGCTGTTCGGCTACACCGCGCTGGAAGCGATCGGCCGCAACGTGCTGTTCCTCTATGAGAACGAGGACGAAGAGGACACGCTGGCCGGCATGTTCCTGGAGCAGGGCGGGCGCGAGATGGAGGTGCGCCGCCGCAAGAAATCCGGCGAGACCTTCTGGGCCAGCCTGTCGCTGTCGGTCATGCGCGACCAGCACGGCAACCCCATCGGCCTGATCGGCTACATCAACGACATCACCGAACGCAAGAACGCCGAGAAGCTGATCCACCACCTGGCGTACTACGATTCGCTCACCGGCCTGCCCAACCGCACGCTGCTCACGCGCACCGTCGACCAGGCGCTGCTGGAAGCGCAGCAGGGCAGCATGCACGGCTGCGTGATGTTCATCGACCTGAACCGTTTCAAGCCCATCAACGACACCCTGGGCCACGTGGCCGGCGACATGCTGCTGGTGGAGGTGGCGATCCGCCTGCGCCGCGCGCTGCGCGACCAGGACGTGGTGGCGCGCCTGGGCGCCGACGAGTTCGCCGTGGCGCTGTTCGACATCGACAAGGACTACCATCCCGGCTTCGTGGCGCAAAAACTGCTGTCGCTGTTCGACGAGCCGTTCTTCATCGACGGCCACGAGCTGCGCGTGGGCGCCAGCATCGGCGTGAGCATGTATCCGGAAGACGCCGGCGACACCGAAACCCTGCTGCGCCTGGCCGACATCGCCATGTACCGCGCCAAGCGGGGCGGCGAGAACAACGAAGGCGGCTACGCGTACTACAGCGAAGAGATGAACCGCAACACGCTGGACCTGCTGCGCATCGAAACCGGTCTGCTGCACGCCTTCGAATACAACGAACTGCTGCTGTACTACCAGCCCAAGGTCGACATGCTCACCGGCGCCATCACCGGCGCCGAGGCCCTGGTGCGCTGGCAGCATCCCGAGCGCGGCCTGCTGCTGCCGGGCGAGTTCATTCCCATCGCCGAAGAGACCGGCCTGATCGTGCAACTGAGCGACTGGGTGCTGGATGCGGTGTGCCGCCAGGCGCGCGCCTGGAAGGAAGCCGGCCTGGCGCCGATCCGCATCGCGCTCAACGTCACCGCGCGCGAATTCACGCGCTCGCTGCCGGACCGCATCCGCGCCGCGCTGAGCCGGCATCTGCTCAGCGGCGACTGGCTGGAGCTTGAGATCACCGAGAGCATGCTGATGCACAGCACCGACCGCGTGATCTCCATCATGGAAAAGATCTGCAGCCTGGGCATCACGATCTCGCTGGACGATTTCGGCACCGGTTATTCCAGCCTGTCCTACTTGAAGCGCTTCCCGATCAATACCCTCAAGATCGACCGCTCCTTCACCATGGGCATCCCGGACGACACCAACGACTGCGCCATCGCCAGCGCCATCATCGGCATCGCCAAGCAGCTGCGCCACAAGGTGATCGCCGAGGGGGTGGAGACCGAGAAGCAGTTCAGTTTCCTCAAGGACGCCGGCTGCAACGAGCTGCAAGGCTATATCTTCTCGCGCCCGGTGCCGGCCGCCGATTTCCACGCCATGCTGATGGACGGCCGCAGGCTGGTCATCGCCGGCGAGCATCCGCTGCTGCCGCTGGACGACGTCGGCCAGATGCCAAGCACCAGCGGGATGGGATGATGCCAATGCCTGGGGCCTGAAGTCCCAGCGGAAAAAAAGCGGCCTCGCAGGGCTAATGCCGTTCAGTTAAGCGCGATGCTCCCTATGCGCCTCCGTTCGGGCTGAGTAGGTTCCCAGGACCGTATCGAAGCCTGTTTACCAAGGGCATCGCCCTAAGCTGCCCTTCGATACGCCGCTACGCGGCTGCTCAGGGCAAACGGAGCTTCACTTCCAACAACCAAAAAATAATGCCGTTCAGTGCTTAACTGAACGGCATTAGTCTCGCAGGGGCGCTTTTTTGTGCGCTTGCCGCCGATCAGTCGTTGGGGCCGGCCACGATGGCGCCTTCGATGCCCTGGCGCGCCAGCGAGGCGGCCACGAATCCGGAGGCCTTCATGTCTTCCACGAAGGCGGCCAGGTAGGCGGCGGCCTGTGCGCCGCGCCGCGTCGGCACGCCCATGGCCTGGCGGATCACCATGAAGCGCTGGCCGAGGATGCGCAGGCCGCCGGCCTTCTGGGCATCGTGCTCCAGCTGCTGCTTGACGCCGGCAGCGACGTCGAGCTTCTGGTCGATGAAGGCCTGCACCACCGCCGGCGAGGTCGGCACGCGCACCAGCGTGGCGTGCTTCAATTCGCGGCTGAGGAACAGGTCATAGGCGCTGCCCAGGCCGACGGCCACCGTGGTGCCGACGCGGTCCACCTGCTCGTTGCCGGTCACCGGCGAATCCTGGCGCACCGCATAGAAGCCTTCGATCAGCACGTAAGGACGGGTGAAGCTGATCTCCTGCGCGCGCTTGGGATCGATGGCGAAGAAGCCGATGTCGGCCTTGTCCTGCTCGATGTTCTCCACCGAATTGCCGGCCGACTTCACGACCACCAGTTGCAGCGGCACGCCCAGGCGCCTGGCCAGCTCGCGCGAGAGATCGACCGAGACGCCGACAGCTTCGCCGGTCTTGGCATCGAGATTGGCCAGTACCGGATTGCCGAGATTGATCGAGGCGCGCAGCGTGCCGGAAGGCGCGAAGGCGGAGACGATGGCCGCGCTTGGCGCGGCGGCTTGTGCTTGGGCGGATGAGGACATGGCGGATACCGATGTGAGCAAGGTGAGGGTGAGCAGGCTCTTGTCGAGGATGGCGGCGATTTTCATTCTTGTCTGTCTCCGGGGAGGCGGTTTGGATGAGGCATGGAGAGCATAGCCGAGTTGGCCGATATGCGCGCGGCGCCGCGGAAACGAAACAGCCCGCGAGGGCGGGCTGTGCGTTTGCTGGCGTCGGCTTGCGGGTGGCGCTCAGCCGGTATCCTTGATCTTCTGCGCATTGAGCTCGCGCTCCAGCTGCAGGATGTAGCGCTGGATGCTGGCCAGCACGGCGCGCGGCGTCTCCACGAATTCGCAGCCGAAATGATGCAGGAACCGCTCGTTCTGCAGCTCCTCCTTCCTGCTGGAGCAGACCTTCAGCCGAACCGGGACCTGGACCGCCACGCCGAGCTCGAGCTTGCAGTCGTTGTAGGTGACGTCGGTCGCCAGCGGCATGCAAGCGCTGTTGTCGGTGATGCCGATGCCGCCCGCGCTGATGTTGTGGACCGAGGCCCAGACGATGTTGAACTGGCCGTCGGCGCCGGTGAAGCTGATCTTGCAGCGCAGCGAGGCCGCCGCCGGAACCGCGATGCGGAAGAATTCGCGGCGCTGGATGCGCACCAGGCTTTCGGGGATGCTCACCTTGAGCGCCAGGAAGTGCTCGACCTGGGTGCGCTGGACCTTGCCCGAGAACTTGATCAGGGCATTGTGCGGATTGGCGGCGAAGACGATATCGCCGCCCTCGACGATCGCCTTGTTCAGGTCGGGATCGGGAGCGGCCTTGAGGAACATCGCATCCTCATCCATGTGCAGGATCGAGGTCGGCACCTCGTTCTCGATATCCATGTCCTTGAGCAGCATGGTCAGGCGAAGGTTGTCCTTCATCATCGCGCTGAGCAGCGCAATGATTTCCCTTCGGGACGACACCTGGTATCTCGCGTCCTGCAGTTCGAATTCGTTATTATCCATTTGGAAAGAACCGCTTATTTCTATGTGATAAAGAATTAAGTTGCCGTTGCCAAGAGCGTCCCGTAAGCCGCAGGCGAGAGGGCCGGAACGACCGAATGATACTCCATTTTCCATGTGGCAATAACGAAAAAGCGCCCCTCCGGACGCTTTCTATTTGTGCTGCTGATGAGCTTGCTCAAACACGGTCGCAGGCGCCCCGGCCGATGCCGGCGCCGCCGTCACTGCTGGGCGCGCATCGCCTCCGGCTCCTGTTCCTGGCGCGCCTCGGCCAGCATCCAGATGGTGATCTTGCGCACCTCCAGCTTGCTCTGCGTGATGTGCGCGCGCAGCAGGATCTGCGCCTCGGTGGCGCGGCGCTTGGCCACCAGCTGCAGGATCTTGGCATGCTCCTCGTAGGTGGCTTCGATGCGCTTCTTCTTCAGGAAATCGAGGCGGCGCACGATGCGGATCTTTTCGGTGACCTCGGTGTGCACCCGGGTCATCTCCTCGTTGCCGGCGGCGGCCACCAGGTTGGTGTGGAAGGCCTCGTCGAACTCGGCGACCTTGACGGCGTCGGTCTCTCGCGCCTGCGGCGCGACCAGCCAGATCGCGTTGAGCGCCTTTAGCTCGGCGGGCGGTTCCGGCTGCTGGCACAGCTTGTCCAGCGCCGCCATCTCCAGCACGATGCGCAGGTCGTAGAGGTTGTCCAGGCGGTCGAAATCGATGGGGCGCACCTTCCAGCCGCGGCGGAAACCTACCTCCAGGTAACCTTCGCGCTGCAGCCTGAACAGCGCATCGCGCAGCGGCGTGCGCGACACGCCCTGGCGCTGCGCCATCTCGGTCTCGGTGAAGTTGTCGCCCGGCAGCAGGCGGAAACTGAAGATGTCGTCCTTGAGCCGGTTGTAGACCTGTTCGGCGAGCGGGTTGGCGACGGTGACGGTCATGGCTGGCCTGGATCGGGTTCGGTGGGGTGGCGCATGGGCTGGTATCGGGATCAGGCCATCAGGCTGACATGGGCGGCGACGATGCGCCAGCCTTCATCCATGCGCACCCAGGTTTGCATCTGGCGCCCGATCCGGTCCGAAGTGTGGTCGGTGAATTCGGTCGAGACCGTAGCATAGTCGGTGCCGAAGGTGGTGACAACGGTGCGATGCAGCTTGCGCGAGGCCGGCACCGGGGCGCAGGTCTTGCGGTACTGGCGGATCGTCTCGCCGCCCAGCAGCACCTCGGCCACGCCGTAGCGCACCGTTTGCGGGTCGTACCAGAACCAGCGGTCCAGCGTCGGGATGTCGTTGACGAGCAGCGCGTACTCGTAGTCGGCGAAGGCCTCCTCGACCTCGGCCACCACGTGCGGCAGGTTGATCGGCTTCATGGAGTTTCTCCTTGGGGTAGGGGCAGGGCGCGCTGCAGCGACGCCAGCGGCGCCTTCCAGCCGACGATGCCGCCCTGGGCCGTCAGCATGGCCAGCGTGGCCTCGTGGAACGCGGGGAAATAACTGGCGCAGGCGTCTTCCACCAGCAGGCACTCGTAGCCGCGGTCGTTGGCCTCGCGCATCGAGGTCTGCACGCATACCTCGGTGGTCACGCCGGCAAACAGCAGGTGGGTGATGCCGCGCGCCTGCAATTGCGCATGCAGGTCGGTGGCGTAGAAGGCGCCTTTGCCGGGCTTGTCGATGACGCTCTCGCCCGGCGCCGGCGCCAGCGCCGCCAGGATCTGGTTGCCCGGCTCGCCGCGCACCAGGATGCGGCCCATCGGTCCGGCGTCGCCGATGCCGAGGATGGGATTGCCGCGCAGGCGCTTGGCCGGCGGGCAGTCGGACAGGTCGGGCAGGTGCGATTCGCGCGTATGCGCCACCATCATGCCGGCGCCGCGCGCCAGCCGCAGCAGCGCCGCGACCGTCGGCACGATGGCCGCCAGCGGGCGCACGTCGTTGCCCAGCGCGCTGCCGAAGCCGCCTTCCTCGACGAAGTCGCGCTGCATGTCGATCACCAGCAGCGCGGTGGTGCGCGCATCGAAATCATAGGGATAGGGAAATGCATCGACGCTGCTCATGCGGCCTCCGCTTGTCGGGTCTGTTCATCGTGGCCGGCCATCCACCGGCCCAGGCTCGCGCGGTCGGCACCGCGCGCGGCGACGTCCTCGGCGGCATGCACGATGCGGCCCTCGGCCATCACCAGGATGCGGTCGGACAGTTCCAGCAGTTCGTCCAGGTCTTCGCTCACCAACAGCACGGCGGCGCCGCGTGCGCGCGCCTGCAGCAAGCGCGCATGGATGTCCGCCACCGAGGCGAAGTCCAGGCCGAACACCGGATTGGCCACGATCAGCACGTTCGCAGCATCGTCCCGCGCGGCGTCGCCCAGTTCGCGCGCCAGCACCGCGCGCTGCACATTGCCGCCGGAGAGCGTGCCGATGGCGCGCTCGGGCAGCGGCGGCCTGACGTTGAAGGCGGCGATCAGGTCCTGCGCCTGGCGCCGCATGGCGCCGCGGTCGACGCGCCAGCCGCCGCGCTTGAAGGGGGCGACGTCGAAATTGCGCAGCGCCATGTTCTCGGCCACGCTCATGCCCGGGATGCAGGCGTTGCGCAGCGGCTCCTCGGGCAGGGCGAACACGCGCAGGCGGCGCATCTCCTCGCGGCTGGCGCCATAGCCGGCGCCGTCCACCATGACGCTGCCCGAGAGCCGGCGGCGCTGGCCCAGCAGCGCTTCCACCAGTTCCTTCTGGCCGTTGCCGGAGATGCCGGCCAGACCGACGATCTCGCCGCGCCGCACGCGCAGCGACAGGTCGCGCACCGCCGCCACGCCCCGGTCGTTGTTGACGTTGAGTCCCTCGATGGCCAGCCCGTCCTGCGCATCGGCCGGCACCGCCGCGCGCGGCGCCGCGGCTTTCTCCTCGCGCGCCTGGCCCATCATCCAGTGCGCCAGCTCGGCCGGGTTGGTGTCGGCCACCCGGGCGCCGCCGACCAGCCGGCCGCGGCGCAACACGGTGACGTCGTCGGCATAGGCGGTGACTTCATGGAACTTGTGCGTGATCATCAGCACGCTGAGTTCCTGCTTGCGCGTCAGGGCGTGCATCAGGCCCAGCACTTCGTCGGCCTCCTGCGGGGTGAGCACCGAGGTCGGCTCGTCCAGGATCAGCAGGCGCCGGCGCAGGTAGAGCTGCTTGAGGATTTCCAGCTTCTGCTTCTCGCCGGCGGACAAGCCGCTCACCGCCCGGTCGGGCTCCAGCCTGAACGGCATCGCCGCCATGAACTCGCGCAGCGCGGCGCGTTCGTCCCGCCAGCGGATGCGCCACGGCAGGTCGCCGCGCGACAGCAGCAGGTTCTCGGCCACCGTCAGGCTGGGCGCCAGCGTGAAGTGCTGGTACACCATGCCGATGCCGAGCTGGTTGGGCACGCGCGCGCCGCGGATCTCGACCTCGCGGCGGTCGGCCATGACGATGCCCTGGTCGAGCGGGCTGTAGCCTACCAGCCCCTTGACCAGCGTGCTCTTGCCGGCGCCGTTCTCACCCAGCAGCGCATGGATGGTGCCGGCGCGTATCTTGAGCGACACCTCGTCCAGCGCGCGGAAGTCGCCGAAGGACTTGCCGGCGCCGATGATTTCCAGCTCGAGCGCGTGCATGGCCGTGTCTCCTTATGTTCCGATGACGTCGATCAGGGCGGCCGAATCCGACACCGCGCCGAACACGCCGCCCTGCATCTTGATCATCGACAGCGCCGCCAGGTGGTTGCCGTGATCGGTGGCGCCGCAGCAGTCGGCCAGCATCACGCACTCGAAGCCGCGGTCGTTGGCCTCGCGCATGGTGGTGTGCACGCAGACGTCGGTGGTGATGCCGGTCAGCACGATGTTGCGGATGCCACGCGTGTGCAGCACCAGCTCAAGGTCGGTGGCGCAGAACGAACCCTTGCCCGGCTTGTCGATGACGACCTCGCCGGCGGCCGGGGCCAGCTCGGGAATGATTTCCCAGCCCGGTTCGCCGCGCACCAGGATCTTGCCGCAAGGGGCGGCGTCGCCGATGCCCACGCCGTTGGCGCCGATCCGGCGCGAGCGCCAGCGCTTGTTGGCCGGCAGGTCGGAGAGGTCGGGGCGGTGCCCTTCGCGGGTGTGGATGATGGTGTAGCCGCCGGCGCGCATGGCGCCCAGGACGCGCTTGATCGGCTCGATCGGCGCGCGCGTGAGCGACAGGTCGTAGCCCATCTTGTCGACGTAGCCGCCGATGCCGCAGAAGTCGGTCTGCATGTCGATCACGATGAGCGCGGTATTGGCCGGCGTGAGCGCGCCGTCGTAGGGCCAGGGGTAGGGTTCGGCGTGGATGAAGCGTTCGGACATGGGGTTCTCCTTGGTGGATTTATCGTGTCAGGCTCAGCTCGCCGGGCGCGCTGGAGAGCGTGCGGTCGGGACGGCAGGTGAGGATCATGATCAGCAAGGTCAACGCGTAGGGGGCGGCGTTGAACAGGTAGTAGCCGGAGGTCACGCCGACGGCTTGCAGCGCCGGGCCCAGCGCGCCGGCGGCGCCGAACAGCAGGGCCGCCAGCAGGCAGCGCCAAGGCTGCCAGCGCGCGAAGATCACCAGCGCCACCGCCATCAGGCCCTGGCCGCTGGAGAGCCCTTCGTTCCAGCTGCCCGGGTAGTACAGCGAGAGATACGCGCCGCCCACCGCCGCCAGGAAACCGCCGGCCGCGGTGGCGGCGATGCGCGTGGCGTTGAGGCGATAGCCCAGCGCGCGGGCGGTCTCGGCATGGTCGCCCACCAGCCGCAGCGCCAGCCCCCAGCGCGTGGCCGACAAGCCCCATTGCAGCGCGGCCGCCAGCGCCACGCCGACGATGAACAGCGCATTGATCTGCAGCGCGTGGTGCAGTTGCGGGTTGCCGCTCCAGGCGCCGAAATCGATCGAGGGCAGCATCGGCGCCTGCGGTTGGATGAACGGCTTGCCGAGGAAGAAGGCCAGGCCGGTGCCCAGCAGCATCAGCGCGATGCCGAAGGCGATGTCGTTGACCCGCGGCAGCGAACACACCAGGCCGTGCAGCGTGCCCAGCAGCAGGCCCGAGCCGCCGGCTGCCAGCACGCCCAGCCAGGCCGAGCCGGTGAAGAAGGCGGCGGCGTAGCCGGTCATGGCGCCGCATACCAGGATACCTTCCAGCCCCAGGTTCACGCGGCCGCCTTTCTCGGTCAGGCATTCGCCCAGGCTGACGAACAGGAACGGCGTGCCGACACGGATTGCGCCGGCGAACAGGGCCAGCAGCAGGGTGGCGTAGTCGAAGTCATGCATGGCCGGGTTCCTTGGCGGGGTTGACGCTGACGGGCGGCCGGGCTTGCAGCTGCCAGCGCAGCTTCACGGCGGCGAGGCGGCCGGTGACGGCCTCCCACGCCAGCAGGTTGCAAAACAGCAGGCCTTGCAGCACTAGGGTGGTGGCGTCGGGCAGGTCGAGGCGGCGTTGCAGCAGGCTGCCGCTGGCTTCCACGCCGCCGATCACCAACGCGCAGACGATGATGGCCAGCGGGTTCTGGCGCGCCGCAAAGGCCACCAGGATGCCGGAGAAACCGTAGCCCGCCAGCAGCGCGCTGGTGGCGCTGCCTTGCACGGCGCTGACCTCGAACATCCCGGCCAGGCCCGCCGCGGCGCCGCCCAGGGCGCAGGCGAGCAGCACCAGCCGGTTCACCGGCAAGCCGACCAGGCGCGCGGTGCGCACGTTGCCGCCAGCGATGCCCATGGCGAAGCCGGTCACGCTATGGCGCAGGAAGACCCAGGCCGCGACGCAGGCCAGCGCGCCCCACACCAGGCCCCAATGCACGTCCAGCCAGGGCATGGAGCCGACCAGGTAAGGCTCGGGCAGCGGCAGGGTCGAGGGCTTATTGAGACTGGCCGGATCGCGCAGCGGGCCTTCGACCAGGTGCTTGAACAGCGCCACCGCCAGGTAGGACAGCAGCAGGCTGGAGATCGTCTCGTTGACGCCGCGCCACTGGCGCAGCCCGCCGCACAGGGCGATCCACAGGCCGCCGGCGACCATCGCGGCGGCCGCCATGAGCGCCAGCATGAGCGCCGAGGGCAGGCCCGGGGCCAGTTGCGGCATCATCGCCGCCGCCAGCCCGCCCAGCGCCAGCGCGCCTTCGCCGCCGATCACGATCAAGGCCACGCGCGCCGGCAGCGCCACGCACAGCGCCGTCAGCAGCAGGGGCGCGGCGCGCTGCAAGGTGTTCTGCCAGGCGAACATGGAGCCGAACGCGCCCTGGTAGATCAGCAGGCAGGCTTCGCCGGCCGGCCGTCCTTGCAGCAGCAGGAACAGCACGAACAGCAACAGCGTGCCGGCCAGCGCGAATAGCGTGGGCAGCGCCGGCGCGGCGGCGTTGAAGAGGGCGGCGCGCAGCTTCAGGTGCGGCGGCGCGGCGATTGCGGTGTGCTCGGCGGCCGGTGCGGCGGCCGGTGCGGGAACGGATGTCATGGCGATATCCCGTGCGAGGAAATCGGGGCGGCGCGGTCGGCCGCGCCGCGTCTGGCGGTGCGGATCAAACCTGGCCGACGACGCCGGCTACCAGGTAGTTCATCTTCTCCAGCGCCACGTCGGTCTGGACCTGGGTAGTGCCGGCGGCGATCACGGTATTGCCCTTGTTGTCCTTGATCGGACCCTTGAAGATCTGGAACTTCCCGGCCAGCATCTGCGCCTTGATGTCATCCGCCTTCTTCTTCGCCGCCGCGCTGACGGAGGCGCCGTAGGGCGACATCTTCACGAAGTTGTCCTTCAGGCCGCCGCGCAGGAAGTTGATCATCGGCTTGCCTTCCAGCGTGGCCTTGACGATCTCGGTGTAGGGCGTGGCCCAGTTCCATTCGGCGCCGGTGAGGTAGCCCTTGGGCGCCAGCGCCGCCTGGCTGGCGTGGTAGCCGGTGGTCATGATGCCGCGCTTCTCGGCCGTCTCGACGATCACCTTGGGGCCGTCCACGTGGCAGGTGATGACGTCGCAGCCTTGGTCGATCAGGCTGTTGGCGGCTTCGGCCTCCTTGACCGGCAGCGACCAGTCGCCGGTGAAGATGACGTGGGTGGTGATGGCCGGATCGACCGACTGCGCTCCCAGCGTGAAGGCGTTGATGTTGCGCAGCACCTGCGGGATGGGCTTGGCGGCGATGAAGGCCAGCTTCTTGCTCTTGCTCATATGGCCGGCGACGACGCCGGAAAGGTATTCGCACTCTTCGATGTAGCCGAAGAAGCTGCCCACGTTCATCGGGTGCTTGCCGGCGGTCCACAGGCCGCCGCAATGGGCGATGCGCACCTTGGGATATTTTTCGGCGATCTTCAGCACGTGCGGTTCGAAATAGCCGAAGGACGTGGGGAAGATCAGTTGCGCGCCGTCCTGCTGGATCATGGCCTCCATGGTCTTTTGCACCGCCACGGTCTCGGGCACCTTCTCTTCCTCGATCACTTTCACGCCCGGCAGCTTCTTGATGATGGCGGCGGCCTGCGCATGGGACTGGTTGTAGCCGAAGTCATCGCGCGCGCCGACGTAGATGAATCCCACGGTCAGCGGGCCTGCCGCCAGCAGGTCCAGCGGCAAGGCGGCGCCCAGTGCGGCGGCGCCGGACAGTTTCAGGAAATCGCGGCGGTTCTTCATGTTGTTGTGCTCCAATGAGGACGTGCGTGGTGGTTGAAAGGGATCAATCGGGCCCGGGATCAGGACAGCGCCAGCGTGCCCGGCGCCTGCATGCGGGCCGGCTTGCGGACCTCGCGCTGGAAGATTTCCATGGACAGCTTCTTGGCCGAGATGAAGCCCGGCTGCGACAGCGTCTCCACCGTGCGCGGGCGCGGATCGTCGTAGCGCAGGATGTCGGCCACGGCGGTGGGGCGCTTGGTCAGCAGCAGGATTTCATCGGCCAGGTAGACGGCCTCCTCCAGGTCGTGCGAGACCAGCACCATGGTGGTGCCGGTCTGCATGAAGACTTCCTGCAGCTTCTCGCGGATGAACAGCGTCATCTCGAAATCCAGCGCCGAGAACGGTTCGTCCAGGAACAGCACCTCCGGCCCCGGCGCCAGCGCGCGCATGATGGAGGCGGTCTGTTGCTGGCCGCCGGACAACTCGTAGGGATAGCGCATCAGGTCGAACTTGACGTCGAAGGACGCCACCAGCTCGTCCACGCGGCGCTTGATCTCGGCCTTGGATTTGCCTTCCAGCTTGAGCGGGTAGGCGATGTTGTCGATGGTGCGCAGCCACGGGAACATGGCGTCGCGGTAGTTCTGGAAGACGTAGCCGATCTTGGTGTCGGCCAGCGACTTGCCGTCGAACAGGATCTGCCCGGCGTCGACCGGGATCAGGCCGGCGATCATGTTGATCAGCGTGGATTTGCCGCAGCCGTTGGGGCCGAACACCGAGACGATCTTGTTCTTGGGGATGTCGAGGTCGAAGTCCTCGTACAGCGGCCAGCCGGCGAAGTGCTTGGTCAGGCCGCGGATGGTGATATGGGTGCCGGGCGGCCCGGGAACGAACGGGGTTTCCGGGGGCAACTCGACTTTGGGGCTGATCACGACGCTCATCTTCCGCTCCAGTGGACGATACGTTTTTCAATCACGATGAAGGCCACGTTGAGCACATAGCCCAGCGCGCCGGCAGAGAGAATGGCGGCGTACATCTCGCGCACGTTGAGGACCTGCTGGGCATCGATGATGCGGTGGCCCAGGCCGTTCTCGGATCCGATGAACATCTCGGCCACGATCACGATCACCAGCGCCATCGAGACCGCGCTGCGCAGGCCGACGAAGGTGGCTTGCAGGCTCTCCCACAGCAGCACGTCGCAGAAGATGCGCCAGCGCGAGGCGCCCATGACCTTGGCCGCCATCACACGCTGCTTGCGGGCGTTGAGCACGCCGTAGGCGCTGTTGAACAGCACGATCAGGAAGGCGCCGAAGGCGGCGATGGCCACCTTGTTGATGTCGGATACGCCGAAGATCAGCAGGAACAACGGGATCAGCGCAGAGGAGGGCGTGGAGCGGAAGAAGTCGATCAGGAACTCGACGCTGCGGTAAGCGCGCTCGTTGCTGCCCAGGAGCACGCCCAGCGGCACGCCGACCACGGCGGCGATGATGAAGGACTCCAGCGTGCGCGCCACCGTCACCGCGAAGTCCAGCAGCAGCGGGCCGCCGGCCAGGCCGTTGACCATGGTGATCAGCGTGGCGCCCGGCGGCGGCAGCAGGATGGCCTTGATCCAGCCGGCCCGCACCACCAGGTCCCACACCACGAACAGCGCGATCGGCCCGATGAAGGGTAGCAGCCTGCGCAGCGAAGGCAGGCCGCGTTTGACGGCAGGGCGGGCAGGCGCGCGCGCCTGCGGTTCTCTTGCGCGGCCCGCTTCGCGGGCGCCGGCGACGGTCTCGGTCATGATGGCCTCAGCCCTTGTAGATCAGGTTGTCCACCACGATGCGCTGCGAGAACACACCCTTCTCCACGAACAGGTCGTAGAACTTCTGGAAGTAGGCGATATCGCTGGGCTTGAACTCGTTGTAGAGCATGTAGGCCGCCAGCGGCACCTCATTGGTGAGCGAACCTTCGATGGCGGTATAGCCCTTGAGGTAGGTGCGCGCCTTGTCGGGATTGCTGCGCACCAGCTCGATGCCGCGCGCGTAGGCGGCGATGTATTTCTTCGCCTCGACCGGATGCTTCTTGATGAACTCGGTGGTCAGCGCGGCGGCGCCGCCATGCCATGGCGCCATCGGGTCGCCCAGGATGTACTTGGCGATCACGCCGGTTTCCAGCACGCGGGTGCTGTTGCTCATGCGGCCCACCGTGCCGGTCGGCTCCAGCGTGTAGCAGGCGTCGATCTGGCCGGCCGCCAGCGAAGCCACGTGCTGGCCGATGGGCAGTTCCACCACCGTGGCGCCGGTGGCGCCGGCGCGTTCCAGCACCGTCTTGGCCAGCGTCACGTTCTGGATGCCGGGGCCGGAGGCGACCTTCTTGCCCTTGAGCTCGGCGATCGATTTGATCGCGCTGTCCTTGGGCACCAGGAATTCATCGAGCACGTACTTGGCGTTGCTGGGGTTGGTGGCGAAGATCTTGAACAGGCCCGGCTGGGCGATCTCGCCGATGGCCAGGTTGCCCGCGCCGGTGCCGTTGGCCGAACCGTCGGCGCGGCCGGAGAGCATGGCCTCCATCACTTGCTGGGCGCCGGCGAATTTCAGGGCCTGCACCTCCAGCCCGGCTTCCTTGAAATAGCCCGCTTCCACCGCGGCGTAGAACGGCAGGCCGGCCGCCACCGGCCAGTAGCCGATGCGGATCGGCACGCTTTGCGCACGCAGGATGGCCGGCGCGCCGGCGATGGCCGCGGTGGCGACGACCGCGCCGGTCTTGGCGATGAAGCTGCGGCGGGAAGGATTCGCAGTGTGCGGGGGACTTGCTTCAGAAATCTTTTTCATTGCCGGCTCCGTGGTGAGGGGTCAGGGGTGATGCGATGCTGCAAAAAAAGGTTCAGGCGCGCGCCGCCAGGTAGGCCGCCCAGCCGCCGTGATGGGTGATGTCCGTGGCGCCGGCGATGCCGGCCGGCTCGCAGATGAAGCCCTTGACGCTGCTGCCGTCGGCCAGCTCCACCGTGCCGATGCCCAGCGGCGCCGGAATGGCGGCGACGAATCCGCCGAACTGGCGCAGCGGCATTTCCCACACTTCCACCGCGATGGCCGCGCCGTCGCCGACGGAGGTGCGCGCCAGCCCCGGCTTGGGTGGCGTGGTGTCGGCCAGGGCGTACAGGCGGTACTGCGCGGCCGTGCGGGTGACGGCCACGCGGCGTGCGCCGGCCTCCAGCAATTGCCAGTTCAGCGGCTGGCCGGAGAGATGGGCGCCGACCACGCAGACCGCGATCGTGGTCTCGTTGAAAGGCAGCGGCGCGGTCGCGATGTCGTCGGCCTGCGCGGCACCGCCCAGGAGCAATTGAAATTGCGCGCCGGCTTCGGCCAGCCGGTGGTCGGAACCGGCCGGCCCGATCAACGTCACGCCGGCCGGCAGGCCGTCGTCGCGCCAGAGGCCGGGAATGGCCAGGGCCGCCATATCCATCAGGTTGACGAAGTTGGTGTAGTAGCCCAGCTGCGAATTGCGCGCCACCGGATCGGCCTCGACCTCGGCGATGGTGGGGAAGGTAGTGGTGGTAGGCACCAGCAGCAGGTCGCTGCCTTCGAGCAGCGTCTCGGCTTCGCGCTTCAGGTCGGCCAGGCGGTATTGGGCGTTGAAGGCGTCGACGGCATCGTAGTTGTCGGCCTGGGCGGTGATCTGGCGCACCACCGGATCCATGTCCGCGGCGTGTTCGACAAAGAACTCGCCCAGCACGGCGCGGCGCTCGCCGACCCATGGCCCCTGGTACAGCAGCTGCGCCGCATCGGTGAAGGCCTCGAACGGGATCTTGGCAATGGCCACGCCTGGCATGGCGGCGATCCTGGCCAGCGTGCGCTCGTAGGCTTCCTGGGCCAGGGCGTCGCCGTAGAACTCCGGCTGCTCGGGCACGGTGATGCGATAGCCGCGGCGCTTCACGCCCAGCATCGGCGGCTTGCGCGAGTAGGAATCCGCATCGTCGTAACCGGCCGCGCTTTGCAGCACGCGCCAGGCGCCGGCGACGTCATGCGCGAAGATGGAGATGCAATCCAGCGTGCGGCAGGCCGGCAGCAAGCCTTGCCCGCTGATCAGGCCGCGCGTGGGTTTCAACCCGACCAGGTGATTGAAGGCCGCCGGCACGCGGCCGGAGCCGGCGGTGTCGGTGCCGAGTGAAAACAGCACCTGGCCCAGCGCCACGGCGACGGCGGAACCTGAGCTGGAACCGCCGGAGACATACTCCGGCTTGATCGAATTGCGCACCGCGCCGTAGGGCGAGCGCACGCCCACCAGGCCGGTGGCGAACTGGTCGAGATTGGTCTTGCCCACCAGCAGCGCGCCGGCCGCCTGCAGGCGCCGCACCACGGTGGCGCTGGCCGCGGCCACCGCGCTGAACTCAGGGCAGGCCCCGGTGGTGGGCATATCGGCCACGTCGATGTTGTCCTTCACGGCAAAGGGAATGCCGAACAGCGGCATGGCATCGAACACCGCCTCGCCCTTGATCTGCAACATCAGGTCGAGCGCCGCCGCCTGCTGCTTCAACTGCTTGGCCGGCACGCGGCTGATCCACACCTCATGGCGATCGGACGCCTCGATGCGCGAGAGCAGCTCGGCAACCGTCTTGCCGGGCGTGGCGGCGCCGCTGCGGTAATCGTCGAGCAGCGCCGAAATGGTGAGGCGATCAGGCGCCTGGGCGGGTTCGTGGCGGAGAGGCGAGGTGGTTGGCATGGTTATATTCAATCTTGAATACAAGAATGAATATCTTTAAGCAGGAGGCGTGCCAGCGTCCTTCTGGTTGTTGCTGGATCACGCTAATCCAGTCTGGTGGCGGCTTTGTGAGGGATGCTGTTTTTGGTAGTGCCGCCGCAGACGTGCGCGTGCGGCGTAAAGTGGGGCGGGTGTGCGCTGTTTTGGGCGTGGGATGGCGCTGCTGCACAATAAAGAACCAGCCCTCTGGGGGGGCATGGTGGCGAATGTTGAGAACGGAAAAATCGTGCCGTCACCGTCGAGGCAGATTCCCGCTCACGATAGATCCGCGCCCGGTACAGCGGTCTTCCCAATTCCCGGTCGCAATCGGCTGCCACGGAACCTGCTCGGCTTCTCGTGCCTCGTTGATGTTCTGGATGTTGGTAGTCGAGAGCTAACTATATATATCGATTTTAGAGATTCTGGTTCGATCTCTTGGTTGCCCGCATACGCTTGGGGCTAGATGTCGCTAGCGATGGACCTGTTCTCGAAGCAAGCCTCAGGCTTTCCACATCCGTTTCCTTAACACCGAAAATTATGTCGATCAGTTATGCGCATGATCTCAGCATATTTGTCCGCTCCCAATAATTCTCTTGATAGTGGAGTGATATGGGTTTGAAAGCTATTGGAATTGAAGGGCCATGGTCAAATTTCGTGAACAACGAACTGCCTTGAAACAGATTTCCTGAACTTTAGAGACTGAAATATAGAAGTGGTATGACTGCCGAGCTGCCCTCAGCAAGCAATGAGGGAAAAATCTACATTCCTAATTTTGACCCAGCTATGGAGTGAACCCCTCTAGCTGGACCAAGGTTGATGGAGAAACTAAGCCGCTTGCCGAGCGAGTTGTGCTTCGAAATGGTTAGGTGATTGATAGCCCAGTGCAGAGTGCATGCGCCGCTCGTTGTAAATCTCTTCGATGAAGTATGGCAGTCTCGCCGCTACGTCGTCGAATTTCTCATAGCCGGCCAGATAAACCTCTTCGACCTTGAGCGTCTTCATGAAGCTCTCCGCCTGCGCGTTGTGATACGGATTGGCTGGCGCACTCATCGATCCTATCAGACCAAACTCCGCCAGAGCATCCCGGTACAAAGCGCTGGCATATTGGCACCCGCGATCCGTATGGTGAATGCAGGTGCCGGGCGCCGGCTTGCGAATTCTGTAGGCGGCCGCCAGTGCGGCCAGGGCCAAAGGCGTGTCGATCCGCTTGGATAAAGCGTAGCCGATTACCTTGCGGCTGCAAGCATCCAAAACAACGGCCAGGTAGATAAAGCCGGATGCTATTCGGATGTGGGTGATATCGGCAACCCAGACACGATCTGGCTCCGTTGGAATGATGTTCTGATAGAGATTAGGAAAGACGGCGACGTTAGTTTCAGAGCCGGCGACTGGCTTGAATCTGCGCCGATGGTGGCCGCACACCTGGTGCTCGCGCATGATCCTGGCTACGCGCTTGTGATTGACCACATGCCCGCGTGCCCTCAACTCCAACGTGATTCGACGATAGCCATAACCTGGAAAGACATCGTGGATGTCCTCTACCAGACGCGCCAGTTCAGTATCACCGAGTGCCAAAGTAGCCAGCTTAGACTGGTAATAATAGGTGCTACGTGGCAGATCGATCATTTGGCATCCTCGTCGGATGGAGCAGGCTTGGGGCCGCTGATAATCGATGAGTTCTCGTTGTTGCTGACGAGTCGTAGCCGTGGCGTTTTTTTAAGGAGATCCAGCTCCATCGTCAGCTGGCCGACCTTCCGTTCCAAAGCAGCAATATGGGCTTCATACTCTGCGACCGTTGTTGCAGCGGCGTCTTCCTGGTCCAGCTCGCCGCGATCAAACTACCCAAGCCACATCTGCATGAGATTCGCTGACAAGTTATGGGTCTTGAGCGCCTCTCGTCGCCCCACCTTTCCGCTGCGGATATCGCTGCAGATCTGTTCTTGAATTGCGGACTGTGCCGCCTATGGTGACCTCGTGATGCCATGATGTCGCTCCTCCTGAGAAGGCTCGACAAGCGTATCACTTCATCTCCATGCCCTGGCCCAGCCCGAGGGGTTCACTCCAAAAGTGGGTTTTCAATGCAATTCAACAGTTCATGGCTAAATGCCTCCGCAAAATTAAGAGATTTGTTTTCTGGGTTTTAAGCAGGGTGACTGCATCACATGGAGCGGCAATTAGAACGGCCACCTTGGTTCGCGTTGTCAGCTGTTTGACCACCTAAAGTTTCGCAAGGCATATTCGGAAAATTGATGAGTCAGCTAGTTCGCTGCGCGATTTCTGGATATGGCTTTAGTAATAAATGAATAAAAAATTAACTATGTAAATTGATTTTTGAAAATATTGGTTACATCTATTTACAACTGAAATACAATTGCCGTTTGGAATATTTCCCATTTCACGGGATTTTTAAATGGGCGTGTATCCAACTCTTATTCGCAAAGTGAACCTAGCTGTTGAGGCCTTGGCTCCTTGGAGAGCAATTTGGTCGCCAACATGGCGAGTGCGGTGGTAGGTAGGAAAGCTATTAAATAGTGCGGTGGAGTGCTTATGCAGTTGTTTATAAAAAAAATATCAATTGTTAAATTGCTTTTGCTGACGGCATTTGTCTGTGCGCTGTTTGCCGGCAAGCCCTGGAAGGAGCTTTACCAAGCTGGTCCTCTCGAACAAGAGCTAGTTCGCGAGGGACCGTTCGAAGTCGAGACAATAAGGGGGAGAAACGCAGCGGTCAGATTTGTTCGCAAGGATGGCGATGGAAGAGGTTTTCTTGTCGCTTCTTATGCATTCAATCAAAGCGTGGATATTTTTTCGCTAATAGAAGAGCAGCGCAAAAAAGGTGTTGTGTACGCATATTTATGGACACACCACCACCAAGGCGGAGAAGTCACTGTGTGGCGTATTGATATCGACGATATAAACGTCTTGTCGTACGAAAAAGCAGAGAAAAATCTAAAGAAAGAGGCTTGGCTTTATAAGCTAAACAGGGTGGCGGCTGGTTTCTTTGCGCTAAGTTTATTGTTGAGCTTCATCCGATGGGGGGGGCTTACTCAAGGTCGGGGGAATCGTGGCCGGTAATATTCCATGGGGTTTAATCGCGCAGCAGCAAGCGGCGCGTACGGCCGCAATTCAAGCAAGCCAGTCGGGAGATGTTGCGGCAATATGGTCATCGTTTCTTACGATTACGGGACAAGGGAGCGGAATTTACAGCGCCGTTGGAGACGCGAAAGCCGCTTTTGGCAACGATGCGGGAGTTCCTGATTCCTTGAAGGACGCTGCGGCGCTTACTGCTACAGGTGGTGCAATACAGTTAGGCAGTGGAGTCACGTCGTTATTTGTCACAGCATCTAACACCCTATCAAGGGCAAGTGGCTATGCAGGGGTAGTTGGCGGAGGTGTCAGTTTATACGGAGATATGCAGAAAGCATCTCTCCAGCTCGGTGATGGTGCTATACAGTACAACACACTCACAGCATTGGTGGGTGATGTGTCCGGTATGGTGTCTGGCGGCCTTTTTACCGCGCTAGGTACTGCATTGGCTGCAGGTGCGACAACCGTTGTTGTCGCCGGTGCATCAATTCCCATTGGGACGGCATTGGCTGTTGCAGCGGCTGCAGGTGCCATTGCCGTAGGTGCAGGCTATGCATCCGCAGTACTGCCCGACGATCTTAAACTTCAGGTAGACCAGATTTGGGCAGCAGTAACTGAGTCCAAAGTATTTTCTGATCCGAATTTGGTTACAGCGATTTCGTCTGCGATGGCGGATCCTGAAGGATTAGCTGAGCTCAATCGAATTGTTGAATCGGTGCATGTGCCGGATTCTTCGCATAGTGTAGATGACCAAATACCATCAAGCACAAATCCACCGAATAATGAAGGAGATAGTCAAGAGCATTCATCGCAGCAAGATGGGGCCGGGCAAGACGCGTTGCATATTTCGTTTGGAAATTCAGATGGAGCGCACGACGCTCAAATTTCAGAGGTAGCTCTTCGTCTGAAGATTCAAGGTCAAGCTGAGGTCTTGCACGGGAGCGACGGTATAGTTTCTGACGTCGTCGATCAAAATGGCGAGGTCACAGGATATAAGGTCGAGCACGTATCAGGCAACGGAAGAGTGGTTTCCGTTTTTGATAAAGAAGGAAATTACAAAGCATCTTCCTACCAGCAAGTGGGCGCTGACGGGAATGTGCAAGATCTACCTTTCTCAGAGGAGCTGGAGCAACGGATTCGGAAGTCAATTGCGGGGAGCGCTACTGAGCAAGAGCCTCTCTCGCCGATTAGCGGTATGGATCTGGCCGGAGATCAATACTCCGGTACTCATCAGTCAATCAGTGAGCAACTACAAAACACTACCCTCGGCCTTGCCGGGAGCCAGCAAGCCACGTTTACACAACAGTTAGCGCAACTCGGCTTGACTGATGTCGACTTCCATCAGATGTCGGATGGAACTGTCACGCTCACCAATAGTGATGGGACAGCGGTCGGTTATTTGAGTAAAAGTAGCGACGGTGCAATTCGCTATGTCGATAGTAACGAGAACGGATTCGAGGTTGGCGCTGACGGTCGCTCGCAATTGGTTCTTAAAGGCTACAGCGAGACCGATCGCCAGCAAATCCAGCAAATGCAAGCCGGATTTGGGGCTGTTCAGAGCGCTTTGTCATTGATACAGGCACTTGAGACTGGTAATACATTTGCCGCCTCTCTTGCTGGCGTTTCAATGATGAACCAAATGTTCGCTGCTGGTGGTCAAATTCCGGCGGAGCTGAGGTCGTTTTCCGATGCGATGAAAGAAGTCGGTGCTGGACTCGGAGCTGTTTCTTCAGCAATGAATCTCGCTGATGCGCTGAAGTCTGGTAATGCCCTAGCCATCATACAGTCCTCAGCCAATCTGGGGGCGCAGGGCATTCAGCTATACGCCATGATGCAGAATGTCGACTTGGTGGATAAGGCCGGCAATGCGGTAGGCGCGCTAGGCAATGCTGCCCAAGGCTTGGGCGCAGTGGCAGGAGGCGTTGGGCTCGTGATGGCAATTCAGTCGGGCAATCCCTTGTCGATTGCGTCGTCGGCCCTCAGTCTTTTATCTACTCTCGGGTATCTCGGCCCTTATGGCGCAATTGCTGCGGTCGTTATTACCATCATCAGTAGCATGTTTGGCTCAGATGAGCCTATGCTGGAGGGACAAGCTCAGGCGGTCTGGGATGCCGATGGGCATACCCATGTCATTACAACCCAAGATGCCGAAGGTGGGGGCGCAACGGCCACTAAGTGGATGCAAAACCTAGTCGACGGCTTGCAGTCGCAGCTCGGCGGAATGGTGGATGCCAATGGACAGCCGCTGTATGGACTGATTGCCTCGAGGCTGCCTTCGATTGGCTATCAATACGATCCAGATGGCTTCAATTTGGCCAACGGTGCTAGCGGTCACTTGTATCTCAAATGGATTGACGACAACGGTCAAGTCCAGACGCGTTACTACGACGGCGCAGGCAGCCGCGGCGACGGTACTGGCGATACGCTCCTGAGCGACTTCATGAAGCATGCGATGGACGCCGTCGTTCCTGCCTGGGAAGCCGAAACCATCCGCCAGCACTACCTCCAGGAAGGCGTCAGCGCCACCGCCAAACCAGGTGAGCACGCCGGCATGCCGGTAGAGGACGTGCAGCATTTGACGCAAAGCTTCACGGCGCTGACTTTCCCGGTGGTCCCGGCGGCGGCTGGCGCCACCAACGATCGGATCTATGCCGATATTGACGGTGACGGCTACCTGGAAAAGGTGGACTGGATTTCCTCCAATCAGGGGATCCTGTCCATCGACCTGAACGGCGACGGCAAGATCACTGCAGGCGAGCTGCTGAATCTTGATCCTGCTGCTTCGCTGGAGCGCAACAGCGTGCGCTGGCTCGATGCTAACGGTGATGGCATCCTCGATGCGCGCGATCCGGCGTTTGCGGTGCTGAAGGTATGGATCGACGCCAATCATGACGGCGTATCGCAGACAGCGACCTCGACCTCGCCTGGAGAGCTGCAGTCGCTGGCGGCGGCGGGGATCACCGCGATCGATTTCTCGAAGAATCCGCCGGTACTGGTCAAGTCCGACAGCAGCACCCTTGCGCTCAATGCCGGGCAGCTCACCGGCGACGTCAAGGGCGTGGCCTACTTGATGACGCCGGGAGGACTGCTGGAGTCGCAGGAGGGCGGTGAAACGGTGCTGCATGCCGTCAACACGCGTGAGTTCGACGGCCAAGCTGAGCATACGCATGGCGGAGATGCCGATACAGACGGCGGCCAGGTGCTGGTCGATGCCGGCAATCCCGGCCTGACGTCGACCACCAGTAAGACCATTGCCAATACCAGTCAGCGCGGTGATACAACGATCGGCGCCAACGACAACCGCCTGGGGGCAGGCACGGCCGGGGTCGCTGTTTCGGGGCAAGGGACCGGGACGCCGGGGGCCAGCAACACGACGGCGGGCCAGGTGCGCTCCAATCCGGTCGCCTTTGTTCCCAATGGGGCGGCAACGGCCGGCCAGGAACTGCGCCAGGTTACCGAGGACATGATCCGCAACGCCGACAACAGCCTGTTCGGCCTCAGCAGCGCAGGCGCGCCGCTGGTTGCCGTCGGCGTGGCTGCGGCGGCAGTGCAATGGCCGACCGTTGCTTCCGCTGGAAACGTGGATGCGGGCACGGCGGGCAGTGCACGTACGCAGGAAGGCAATGCGAACAGGGTCGGCGAATTCATCAGCACTGATCTCGGTTCGACCGCAACCGGCAGCACCTCGACCGATTCTGGCGCGCACCAGTCGGCCGTCAACGTGCCGCTGGAGCAGTTGTACCAGCCCACGGCCATCAGCAACTCGGGCTCCGGAATTGTCGGGACCTTGCTACCGCCGCCCGGCAGCATTGCCGGCGCCGATCCACTGGTGCCATTTCAGGGACTGGGCGGCGGAACTGGCGCCGGAGGACAGGATCACGGCGACATATCGGCAGTTCAGGCACCGCAGGAAGAGGTTTTCGATAGCACGAATGGCCGTGGATCCGTACTTCCCGCGACTGCCGAGGTCGTTCTGGACTATCCCACCGTGGCCGGCGAATTCATCA
Organism: Herbaspirillum sp. WKF16; assembly: GCF_028993615.1. Classification (NCBI taxonomy): domain Bacteria; kingdom Pseudomonadati; phylum Pseudomonadota; class Betaproteobacteria; order Burkholderiales; family Oxalobacteraceae; genus Herbaspirillum; species Herbaspirillum sp. WKF16. Next base: position 2,221,838 of record NZ_CP118632.1, read on the forward strand.
CTGGCATCGAGGACATTGGCCTGCGCTTGCCGGAATCGATGCTCTTGGCCAACGACTCGACCATCAACTTCCCGGCTTTCCCGGACCAGCAGATGCTGCGCATCACGGCCGTCTTCAGTCCAACGCACGGCCAGGTGGCATTGCGCACCAATGAAGAGGGCAAGACCGAAGTCGTCTTCATCCCGGAGGCCAACTATCATGGGCAGGCCAGTTTCAGCTATTCGGTGACCGACCAGTATGGCCTCTCGAGCGTGGCTTCCGCTACTATTGAGTTGGCACCGGTCAACGACGCGCCGCTGGTGCGCGACGATACCGTCGCCGGCGATGAAGACAATGTGCTGATGTTCCACGCGGCCGACCTGCTGGCCAATGATTTGGACGTGGACAGCGCGGTCGATGGCGACGTCATGCGCATCACCCGTGTCGGCCAGGCGCAGCACGGTCAGGTCTTCCTGGACAGCGACGGAACGATTCGCTTCGTACCCGACCAGGATTACAACGGGCCGGCGCAATTCACCTATTGGGTCGCCGACCGCGATAACGCGGAGCTGGTCGTGAACGGCGGAGTGGGATATGAGGTCCCGGGGACGATGCATCTTACGGTGATTCCGGTCAATGACTTGCCGGTGGTCACGGGCGAGCAGATCGACAGCGACGAAGATATCATCCTGGACATACCGCAATCCTTCCTGCTGGCCAACGACACCGACGTCGACATCGCCACCAACGGCCAGGTGCTGTCCATCACGGCCGTCAGCAACGCCCAGCATGGCACTGTGCAATTATTGGCGGACGGTACGATCAGGTTCATCCCTGAGCTGAATTACTTCGGCCCGGCGTCGTTCTCGTACACGGTCGACGATGGAAACGGCGGCCAGGTCATTGGGACCACCGTGGTCAATCTCGCGCCAGTCAACGATGCGCCGGATGTGGTGGGTGAGACGCTGACGTTCGATGAGGACAACATCCAGACTATCGACCAGGCGCTCCTTCTGGCCAATGATTCGGATGTTGACAATCCCCATACTGACCTGAAGATCATTGCCGTCGACAACGCCAGCCACGGCGTAGTGACCTTGAACCAGGACGGATCGATTCGCTTCGTGCCGGACGCGGACTACTTCGGTGCGGCCAGTTTTACCTATACCGTTTCCGACGGCGTGGGCGGATTCACCGTTGGCACGGCCACGCTGGACATCCTCCCTGTCAACGACGCGCCGCGCCTGCAAGGAGAGGCAGCGACTACCGACGAAGACCAGGTCATCCATTTCTCCGTCGACGGCCTGCTGGCCAACGACTACGACGTGGACAACGATCACAGCGAGCTGCGCTTGACGTCGGTGGGCAATGCTACCCACGGAACGGTTCGTTTGGAGAACGGCGAGATCGTCTTCACGCCTGATCTCAACTACTTCGGCCCTGCCAGCTTCACCTATGTCGTCGACGACGGCGTCGGCGGGCAGAGCGAAGCGCGCGTGGACATCAATTTCAACTCGGTCAACGACATCCCTGTCGTTAACGACGAGATGTTCAACGGCAAACGCAACGTCACCTACACGCTGACCCAGGCGGCGCTGCTGGCCAATGACACCGATGTCGAAGACCCGAACGCGCTGACCATCGTGGCGGTCCAACATGCCGAGCACGGTACCGTCGTGTTGAACCCAAATGGCACCATTACCTTCGTACCGGAGGCAGGATACGGTGGCGTGGGCAGTTTCGAGTATGTGGTGCGGGATACCGATGGCGCGGAAGTGGTGGGTACGACCCAGATCGATTTCTCTCGGGTCAATGTCAATCCGATCGCGGTCGATGACAGTTTCGTTGGTTTCGAGGATACCGCTTTCATCATCTCGGCAGCGCAGTTGACGGCCAACGATACCGACCCTGATCCATCGTCCTTATCGCACCTGAGCATTTCGGCCGTGGCCAATGCATCTCATGGAACAGTGACGCTGCAGGCCGATGGCAGTGTGCGTTTCATGCCGACTCAGGACTTCAACGGCGCGGCCAGTTTCCAATACCAGGTGTCTGACGGTGAAGGCGGATCCACGTGGGCAACGGCGTATCTGACCGTGCAATCGGTCAATGACGCACCTGTAATTGAAGACATCTGGTATGGCCGTCCGATCTACGGATATCGCTGGGCACCAAATGACGTATTGGAGGAAGGCGGCTGGTATCACACGGCGAGCTGGTCGTTGGTACCGGTCACGGATGAGGCTACTGCAATTGCATTAGCGTCTAATCCATACGATCGCGTCTCCGGAATGACCGAGTCTCGGTCAAACGATTTGCTAGATGCGAACGGCAACGCCATGGGGCTGAACTACTACCGCAGTGGCCAGCTGCGACCGATTGGTTTCGATTATATCGATGCAACCGATTTGTATGGCGAGAATGGACACGTGCCAAACGATGACCCGTATCGCCAGAACGGCAAGGTGATTGCGTACGACGTTGACGGTCCGACGGCTGCGCTGACGTTCTCGGTCGGCGGCGGCCCGCAGCATGGGCACGCGTGGGCCAATGAATACACCACACCGTCTGCCCCGTCTGCTTCGAGTGGTGTCGATCACACGCAGGAATCTTATTACGCCGTGTACGAAAAGGGTGCATGGCAATACTACAGCCATCGTGGCGATCCCTATTCCGGCTCGGATCCTTTCTCAATTAGGGTCACAGATGCGCAGGGGGCAAGCACCGATGCAATGATCTATACGGCTCACAGGGGCAGTAGTGCGGGCGGTGGCGGTAAGTGCCCCATTGTGATCGACCTGGACGGCGACGGTATCGAATTGGTAAAACCTCAGGATTCGCACATGTTTGCCGATCTGAACGGACAAGGATGGCGCGAGCACATCGGTTGGGCTTCGACTGACGACGGAATTCTGGCCTTTGATGTCAACCACGATGGTCGTATCACCGACAGCAATGAGATTTCCTTCGTTGGCTACAAGGAAGGTGCCAGAACCGACATGGAAGGTCTGGCCGCGTTCGACACCGACGGTGACGGCAAGTTGACCGCCTATGATGCGCAATGGTCGTCGTTCGGCATCTTGCGGGACTTGAACAAGAACGGGGTGCAGGATACGGGTGAATTCATCTCGCTGGACCAGATGGGTATCACCTCGATCAGCTTGCATCGGGAGGGCAGCCCAGAACTGAACAACGGCAACGTCGTGTTCGGCACCAGCGAGGTAAGCTTTTCCGACGGGCATACATCACGCGCCGGCGACGTCATGTTCGGTGGTGAGATATCGCCCTTGCCCGATGCCGCTAAGGCAGCCCTCGAAGCCGTCAGCGCGAATTCGACCGGTAGCTCCGGGGCTGATGCCGGCGCGCACGCGCAGTCGGCTTCCACAACTGATTCCGGCGCGCATTCGGCGGCGGCAAGTGACGGTGGCGGAGCTGCTCATAACGAAACGACACCTGTGGCACAGGGCGTCGTGGAGGCAACGGTCGCCGCGCATGGCGATGTTGCGAGCGTAACGCCCGCGTCGATGGATCCTCCATCTCAGCCGGTTGACGGGGCCACAGTTGCATCTCAGATCGCACCGTCGATAGTTGAGGCAGCAATGGATGATCTTGCGGCCATCAGGCAGATGGCGCTCCTGTTCAACCAGGTCGTGGCGACCAGCCACAGCCCGCCCGACGACCCGCTGGCGTTCATTCCGGCACCCGATCACTCGGTCGCGTCGCTGGGCGCGGACCTGCTCGCTATTGCGGATGCAGGATCGAACGAACAATCCCAATACGTAGTCGCCCATACAGGCACCAGTTAGGACGTAAATGAAGATCTATTTGTCGGAATTGAAGGACGTCGATGATTTGATGGCACTGGGAATTCGGATGCACGCGGAATCTCGTTTCAGCGTGTTTCCGATGAACCATGCGAAAACCCGGGCCTCGATGGAAAAGCTGATAGGCAATCCTTTGGCTGGTTGCATCCTGTTGGCCAGGAACGAGGGAGGAGAGGCGGTGGGGATGCTCGCCGGCTATGTCGTCGATTATTTTTTCAGCAACGCGCTGGTGGCCCAGGACAGCTATTTCTTCGTCACGCCGGAGCATCGGGGAAGCTCGGCTGCATTGAAGTTATTGATCGCGTTCCGCCGCTGGGCTGAGAACCGTAATGCGTCGGAGCTGTGCATCAACATGAGTGTCGATGTGGATCAGGAGCGCTTCAATCGTTTCATGGCGCACCTGGGTTTCAAGAACTGCGGTTCCAACTTCATGACGCCATTGGCGATTCGTCAATCGGCCTGAGCTACTGAGAAAGTCAATGCCCCAGGGGTGGGGCGACGAGGGATAGCAAAATGAACACCGTAAATGACGGGCTCAACAGCCCGGCCGCTGCATTGGACGACAGGCAGCGCACTCCAGCCGATACGGCCAATCTGGATTTGATCCGGCTGTATGCCCAGCTCAATGGATTGAGCCTGGATGCGCAGCAGTTGGAGCACTATTTCTCAGTGCCGGGAACGATTCTTGGCATGGCTGAAATGATCCAGGCCCTGCAAGGACTGGAGTTCGAAGCTTCGCTGCAAAGAGGGCGTATTGAACAACTGAATGCGGGAATGCTGCCCTTGCTGGCGGAAGGCCTCGACGGGCGTTTCATGCTGCTGGGACGCGTCGAGGCCGGGAGCGTCGTGGTGCAGGTTGCCGGCGAACGTCAGCCTCACCAACTGGCTCTGACGCAGTTCGGTGAGATGTGGACCGGTCGCTGGATCAAGGCGGTACGCCGCGCCGGTATTCACGAGCAGAACCGCACGGAGGTGCACAAGTTCGGTGTGGGCTGGTTCTGGCAAGCTCTGCGCAAGTACCGCGGTTTGATGGGCGAAGTGCTGCTGGCATCGTTCTTCGTTCAGGTATTTGCCTTAATTACGCCACTGTTTTTCCAAGTTGTGATTGACAAGGTGCTGACGCATCGGTCGTTATCCACGCTGGACGTGATGGTCGTTGCCATGGTCGGTGTTGCCATTTTCGAGGTGGTGCTTTCCGGCATGCGCCACTACCTGTTTTCGCATACCACCAACCGCATCGATGTGGAGCTAGGCTCCAAGTTGTTCAGGCACCTGATGCACCTTCCGCTCGCCTTCTTCGAGTCGCGCCGCAGCGGCGACACCGTCGCGCGCATGCGCGAACTGGAGAACGCCCGCAATTTCCTGACCGGCCAAGCGCTGACCAGTTGGCTGGATCTGCTCTTCGCGATTGTTTTCCTGGGTGTCATGTTCTATTACAGCGCCACATTGACCTTCATCGTGCTGGCCGCCTTGCCGATTTTTTTCGGTGCTTCTTGGCTCATTACGCCGCTACTGCGCAAGAAGCTGGAAGACAAGTTCGCGCTGGGTGCGGAAAACCAGACCTTCCTGGTCGAGACGATCACGGCCATGGAAACCTTGAAGGGCCAAGCCGTCGAGCCGCAATGGCAGCGCGAATGGGAGCGGCGCCTGGGCGACTATGTCAACGTAGCCTTTTCTAGCGGCCACCTCGGCAGCGCGACCAACCAGTTCATTTCGCTCACCAGCAAGTTGCTGACTGTCTTGCTGCTGTGGTTTGGTGCTCGACTTGTGATCGACGGCGACCTGACCGTCGGCGGCCTGATCGCCTTTAACATGCTATCGGGCCGCGTGAATGCGCCAATCCTGAAGCTTGCTTCCTTGTGGCAGGACTTCACGCAGATGAAGGTCTCGATCAAACGCCTGGCTGACATCATGGATGCGCCGGCAGAGCCGGCATTCCAACCCGCGCGCGCGACGCCGCCCAGCATCCAAGGCAACGTGAGTTTCCGCGACGTCTCGTTCCGTTATCGCCAGGATGGCCCTGACGTGTTGGACGAAGTCTCGTTCGATGTCACCGCCGGCGAGATAATCGGGCTGGTGGGCGTGTCCGGTGCTGGAAAGACTACGCTGGTGCGCCTGATACAGCGGCTTTATACGCCGCAGCGCGGGCGTATCCTGGTTGATGGCATTGACCTGAACCTGGTCGACACCAGCTGGCTTCGTAGGCAGATCGGGGTGGTGGGCCAGGACAATATCTTGTTCAACCGCTCAGTGCGCGACAACATTGCGCTGGCCAATTCACAGCTGTCGATGGAAGAGATCATGAATGCCGCCAAGTTGGCCGGCGCGCATGAGTTCATTCTCGAGTTACCGGAGGGCTATGACACCGTCATCGGTGAGCGTGGCAGCAAGCTTTCCGGCGGACAGCGCGCGCGCATATCGATCGCCCGCGCCCTGGCGACCAATCCGCGACTACTGCTGCTGGACGAGGCAACGGCAGCCTTGGACTATGAGTCTGAACGCGTCATTCACGACAACATGGCGGAAATTTGTCGTGGACGGACAGTGTTTATTGTGGCGCATCGGCTGTCAACCTTGCGGCTAGCCAACCGCATTCTTGTTTTGGAGCGCGGCAAGGTGATCGAAACGGGGCACCATCAGGAACTGGTATCGCGACGCGGCCGCTACTTCGATTTGTACAACGCGCACCAAGTACTGGAGGTTAGCGGGGAGGCGGTGGCGCTCAAGCAGGTGGAGGTGGCACATGTCTGATCTGCAACTGGCCACTGCCAATTCTGCGCAAAAGGAATTCGGTCATGCTTTTTCTTCTGCAGCCATCAGCATTCAGGCTAGGCCGCCGGCCTACATAGCGCGCATGGTGACACTGGCCATTTGCGCGATGGCGTTCATGGCGGCGATCTATGCCTTCCTGGCGCATATCGACATCGTCGTCTCAGTCCAAGGGCGCGTTATTCCGTCGGGGAAGAGCAAGGTAATTCAGTCTCTGGAGAGCGGGGTGGTCAAGGAGATATTCGTCAAGGATGGTCAAAAAGTAGCCTCCGGCACCATCCTGCTGACGCTTGATCAGACCACGACAGATGCCGACAGACGCCGTCTGCAATACGAATACTGGGAGAGCGAGGCGGATGTTGCCCGTCTGAACGCGCTGTTGCAGGGGAAGTCGAGTTTCAGTCTGCCTGGTGATGCGCCCAAGGAGATTCTGGTGAACCAACAGGCGATTCTGACAAGCCGCCTGACTGAACAGTCATCGAAGATGGCGTCGCTTGATGCCGACGTCGCTCGGCGTCAGGCTGACTATGATGCGGTGGCTTCCAACGTTCAGCAAATCAGGGTCAGCTTGCCGCTAGTTGAAAAGAAGCATCAGATGCGCGAGGAACTGGCCAAGACCGGGCATATCGCCGAAACCGGCCTGATCGAGACCAAGTTGGAGCTGATCAACCTGCAGAAGGAAGAGGCCATCCAGCAGAATCGGCTGAAGGAATCTGGCGCGGGCATGCGTGCGGCCGTGCAGCAGAAGGCGCAGGCGCTGGCGGAATTCCGGGCAAGGGCATCGTCGGAACTGGTCGACGCCATCAAGAAGGTCAACGTAGCCAAGCAGGAGCTGGTCAAGGCTACGCAGCGTCGCGACCTGCAAGTGCTCAAGGCACCCATTGATGGCGTTGTCCAACAATTGGCCGTGACCACGGTAGGTGGGGTGGTCACACCGGCGCAACCGTTGATGAGCGTGGTTCCCGAAAATTCGCCGTTGGAGGTGGAGGCGCAGGTCAATAATCGTGATATCGGCCACGTCCGCATTGGACAGCGAGTCATTGCGAAGATCGAGACGTTCGATTTCACGCGCTATGGCTATATCGAAGGAACAGTTCAGTGGGTAGGAACTGATGCTGTGATGGATCAAAAGCTAGGCCCTATCTACCCGGTGCGTATCCAGCTCAAGGACATGCACACACCGAATAGGGTCCACGGTAACAAGGGCCGCATTGTCGCGGGGATGAACGTCACCGCCGATATCAAGACCGATGAACGCCGTATGATCGAGTATTTCCTCGCTCCGATGCTGCGCTACAAAGAGGAGTCGTTGCGTGAGCGTTGATCGTTGGAAGAAGCATCAGTCGACCGGGATTCTTAAGAATGGTGCGCAGCGTGGTTATGTGATCGGATTAGTAGGATTTGCGCTAGCGGCTTCTATTTTCCCGGTGCGTGCGGAGACGTTGAGTGAGGCATATCGGCGAGCGTTGAAACAAGACCCGGTATTCGATTCGGCCCGCTATGCATTGGAAGCTGCGCAGGAGAGGTTGCCGCAAGCCAGAGCAGGATTGTTGCCAAACGTTAATGCCGGATTCAACGCCAGTTCGCAGAAAGGCGACGCATCGTTCAGCGACGCACCATATATGGCGAGAGACGCGCGCACACGGGGATGGTCCTTGCAGTTGAACCAGCCGCTATTCAGGCTTGCGAATTGGATTGCTTACGATCAGGCGGATGCGCAAATCCGCCAAGCAGATGCCCAATTTTCACAAGCGCAGCAGGACGTGGTACTACGGGTCGCTCAGGCGTACTTCGATGTCTTGGTTGCTGAAGAAAGCTTGTCGGTTGCCCAGACGCAGCTCAACGCGGTCGAGCAGCAGCTTGGCTTGGCCAAACGCAATTTTGACGTCGGGGTATCGACGATTACAGATACCTATGAAGCTAAATCACGTTTTGATCTGGCTACTTCGCAGCGCATTGCGGCGATGAATGACCTGGTTAACAAACGCGCTGAATATGAGCGCGTGACCGGTGAAGAACCTCGTGATCTTCTCGAATTGCGTCAGGATATATCTCTACCCAAGCCCACCCCGCCGGATCTACCGTCCTGGCTAGCGGCTGCGCGAGAACAGAATCCATTGGTGCGTGTGCAGTTGGCGGCGCAAGAGGTAGCGAAGAAGGAGATCGCGAAGAACCGGGCAGGGCATGCTCCGACGCTGGACATGACTGCCTCGTACGGACGCAACTACTCGTCGGGCAGCCTGACTTCGCCGGCGGATATCGATACGCGGGCGCGTTCCACCCAGATCGGTGTCCAGCTGAACATTCCAATCTACTCAGGCGGTGCGACGGAGTCCAAAGTACGCGAGGCGGCCTCCAACTACTATAAAGCGCGAGCAGACTGGGAGACGGCAACACGGCAAGCGGCGACATCAGCCAAGCAAGCGTTTACTGCCTTTGACAGCGGACAGTCTCAGATTGATGCATTGCAGTCGGCGGTCGAGTCTAGCCGAAGCTCCGTCGAAGCCAACAAAGTGGGCTACCGTATCGGAACGCGTATTAACATCGACGTTTTGAATGCCGAACAGCAATTGGCCTCTGCTCAGCGCGATCTGGTGAAGACCAAATATGAAACCTTGATGCAAGGCCTCCGCCTTAAAGCGTCAGCAGGCTTGCTGGTAGAGCAAGATGTCTATCAAATTGATGCTCTGATGGTGCGCAAACCATCTTCCATAGCTCAATAGCATGCGATGTCTTTTGAGCGCCGAACATATATGACACTGAAGGATGATTGATGAGCGAAGCAAAGAATGAATTTTCCGGCAAGGAGCTGCACGATCTGGCCGAAATCGCGATGGACCAAGCAAAGCGCGTCAGCCAGAAAATCCCGATTCTGGGGCCGGTCACCTGGTTGATGATGCAGCAGGCAGCAACACGACATACGCTGCTAAGCGACCTGGAGTGGCGCATCATGCCGCCATTGGTGTTGGATCAAGCCAAGTTATACATGCGCGAGCAGATGCCGTTGGCTTTTGTCACTTGGGCAAAATTGTCGGACGACGTGGTGAGCCGCTATCGTAAAGCGCCACATCATTTGACAGCCGCCGATTGGCGTTCCGGTGAGCAGGTGTGGATCATCGACCTGATTGCACCGTATGGCGGCGTACAGGATATTTTGACCGAACTGCGTGTCAACATCTTCCCGGGCCAGGTCATCCACCAGTTGGCACCGATGCCGCAAGGTGACGCAAAGGTAATCAAATGGGAAGCAGTCGCTTCTTCGGCTAAACACTAACTATTCAGGGAGCAAGGCGATGTCCGAACAACACATTCAGTCCACGTCGGCGAACACCGAAAATCCGAGCGACTTTACTATTTTCTACCGTCCTTCGACACAGACCGTAGCTAGCTGGAGTGTGACGCGGTTGCCGGTCGAGCGCTCATTTGATGCTTCCGTTGCCAGCCTTGGTTGCGACTCCGGATCTTGCGTGCTGGCCGGCACTCCAGTCTTGCTCGCCGATGGCACGACCAAAGCCATCGAGACTTTTACGGGGGGCGAGATGGTGCGCACTCTGAGCGGTGTATCGCGGGTGCGGGCGCTGGAAAATCCAAGGCTGGGGGTAACGCGCCGGATTATCGAATTGTGTGTAGGCAACGAAGCGCCTTTGATGATCTCCGATGAGCATGCGATGTGGATGCGATTTGAACAAGATGGCTTACAGACCGAATGGTGGGGCGTCTACAACTTCAATCACTACTTGGTGGAAAAGGAAAACGGGATTGGCGTCAGGTTGCAGCGCGATGCCAAACCGTTGCGTTTCGACGTACCCCAGACTCATGCTCACATCGATGGCTGGAAACATGTGCAGCCGATTTACCACATGATGCACCCTGACACGCCGCTCTATCACCTGGATGTGGAAGAGGGCGGGAGCTATATTGCCGGCGGCTTCGTTATCAGTAGCCATGCGGTCGACCGCGATGGCGAGGGCGTTCGTTGGACTGGTGCTGGAACCCATGTCGAGGCGGACGAGTTCCTTGCCTCGTTGGCCAACGCCTGATCAGTTTGCGCATATGACCATACCAGCACCGTACACGGACGCGGACGAGGCGGCGCGTGCTTCGCGTCACTATCTGTCTCGCTTCGGAGCGCAGCAGACTCCGATGCGTTTGCGTCAGGAGATCATGCGACAGCTGAATGGTGTTTCGGGTGATGTGATGTGGGATGTCGGCGCCGGTTCTGGAGCGATAGCCATTGAATGGAAGATTTCGCGTCCCGAATCCCGGGTGATTGCCATTGAACGATACGAAGATCGCTGCGAGGACATCGCCTACAACGCTTTCGCTCACGGCGTACATGTCGACATCCTTCTCTCTGAACTGGAGGGCGTGCCAGCGATGTTGCCTACCCCAGACATGATTTGGCTAGGCTGTCCCGGAGAAAGCGAGGTCGATCTGTTCGTGCCATTGTGGTCGTATCTGGATTCGGGCGGTTGGATGGCGTGTAATGCGGTCAGCGCGCGTGGTATTGAACGGCTGCGTCGTGCGCATGAGCGCTTCGGCGGCAAGCTGGTACGCCATTCCGGTTACGACTTGCCGCGCGAACTGTGGATCGCTCACAAGGACTGATCGCATGACGACATCCTCACCGGGGTTGCAGGAACGCCTGAAGGATCCAGCGCGGCTATGTCCGATATTGGCCGGAATTGGCAAGATTAGTGGCAACAGGTTGTGGATCAGACTGGCTGACGAGATCGTTGAGGTAGCAGCGCCCGGTCGCTATCTGGACAAGCTATTTGACTGGTGCCAGGGCGAGCTCTCGCTGACGCAGATTGACGAACGCGCGCTCGCACATTTCGGTGATTGCGAGTTCTCCGCTTTCGTCTCGGCCATGTTGGCAAGCGGCGTGTTAGTCGATGCCTCGCTTGGCTTGGCACATTTTTCTAGGGTACTGGAAAAGAGTGGCAAGCCTCCGCAAGCCGATTCGTGGCCAGTGGTTGCAGCCCCGAAATTACCACAACTGGGTAACCTGATCGGACTTGGCGCCCCGCCCGCTAGCAAGCTGTTGTCGCTGGGGGCGGCACGCTCATCGACGCCCGCTTTCGGAGGTGGGGCCTTTTCGAAGGCTAGCCTGAATGTGCTCCTTTTCGCCGCCTATGGGCAAAGTAATGATGGTCACAGGATGGTCGCTTCAGCGGGCGGCTTCTATCCGTTGATACTGCATCTGGTGTTGTTGAGCGAAATTGAGGATATTCCTGCGGGTGGATACAAGGTGCACTTCACCGAGGGGGCTGTTCTGCTAGAGGCCTTGCCATCGGTTGATGTTGGTCAGGTACCGAGGGCCTTGGCAAATCCAGCCATCATGCGTGGCGCTACAGGATGGTTGCTCATTTCGGCTGATGTTCGGGCAGGCGCATTGAAATACGGTAACCGGGCGTTTTCTCATGCCTTGATCGAAGCCGGTTCGGTGGTGCAGAACATCGCGCTGGCGGCAACAGAGCAAGCTTGTGCTTGGCGCGCCATGGGAGTCATCGACATAGCTCATGCTGGCGCCGTGTTTGACTGCGATCCGGCAATTTCGCCTCCTATCGTCAGCGGCCTATTCGGCAATCCTGGTGCTGATGGTACGGACTATGGCGGAACACTATCTCGTGCATCGGAGGTTCATTTCGAATGGAAGGAGAAACGGCATGCTTGGCCGTTTCATACCGGGCAGGCGGTCATCTCTGGGCCGCAACCGGGAATGCGGGTCAGCGGCTATGGGCGTGACGCAGATCCTGCGCGCGCCTACGACAAGGCAATCGCAGAAGCCGCCGAGCGATATGCTTACCGGCAGCCACGGGGCTGCCGCGTGGGGCGGTGGGGTGAGCTGCCCGATATGCTACCGCCACAGTCATTGGTGGGATATCTACCATCTCAATATCGCTCGAAGGACTTTCCTTATCATCCATTCGACCCGACACGCCAATATCTCTGGCGTGAGGCGATGAATATTCACACCGGAGCACGGCATTGGTTACCCGCTGAATGCGTCTATGCCTTGTCTTCGCTTCCCGAAGAGTACAGTGCGTATCCACTTACGTCGGCAAACTCGTCAGGATGCGCGAGCGGCAGGAATGAGCAGACAGCGCAGCAGGCTGCGCTGTTTGAGGTGGTTGAACGTGATGCTTTCATGCGCCATTGGTTCGCGCAGCGTGGCGGGCAGGAGGTAAGGCAGGCCTCTCTGCCGGGCCACTGGTCATCAAGAATGGGCGAGCTGACGCGCAGAGGTTGTCACGTCAGTTTGCAGATGCTGGATCTGGGATTGTTTCCAGTCTGGTTCTTTTTCGTTCAGAACGCCGGCCGTCACTTCACGGCTGTGTCCGCCGCTGCCGGGGTAGATGTCGAGCGTTCTCTCGAATCCGTATTTTCGGAAATCGAAACCGCGGTTAGCGCAAGAATGGGACGTGCATCAGGATCAGACTTGACTCCGCGACGGGTGACGAATGCTGACGACCACGCTGAGTTGTACACAAATCCGCGCTATTTCAGGCGTGCCGACGCGCTAGGGAGGTCACGTCTCGTAATCGATTACGACACTGTCCTCGAATGTCTTTCGCGTAATTCTGCCAATATCGCTCTTCGTTTGCGCGATGCTGGCACATCCGCGCTATGGGTAGACATGACATTGCCCGACGCCCCCACAACGATCGATGGAACGCGCCTGGTGTCGGGCCGGATATTGGTGCCGAATGCCATCTCCATCAGTTTCGGCTACGGCAAGATGCCATTGGCGATGGATATGTTCTTACGGCGGGCGGCACGCTTCCCCCATCCGTTCCCCTGAATTCACCCAGTCGCCGGACGACATGTCAGGCATTTGGGGGGCGACAGATGTCTGGCAGCATTAATGGGTAGATATTGGGATGAACCATCGGATGGCTGTTCATTTCAAGCAGCCAGACCCGATCCTCGTGGTCGACCACAGCATCAATGGTGAACAGCAGGTTCTGGAGCTCCTCCGAGATGTGCTTGTACAGGCTTGCTGCAGCATGCGCCACCTGATGTCGCACGGAAGAGGAACACGCATTCCAGTTGTCTCGATCAAGGAAAGTGACATTATCGAATGGTGTCACGTATTTGAAATCGATCCAGATGCGTTCGCCCGCTTTGGGCACCGAGTCGAGACGCACTCCTTGCCAGGCCAAGATATCCGCCGAGGTGTCCAGCGACAGCACCTTATCGACGTTGCTGCGCCGATATCCGGCAAGTTCCTGAAGGCTCCTTCGACCATCGCCAATCAGGTAAGGCGGTTCGATTACCTCGACCGCCGCTACATGCTGGTTCCAGCACCATATTTTCATGCTGCGTCCGGGAATGAACTGTTCGTAGAATTGTTCCGGCCCCGCGAGCGGTCGTTTTACCAGGCTTGTCTTGTACGGACCGACGATGTTTGCGCCGAACGATCCATTCCTTGGTTTAATCAGATAGTCTTCCGCTAGAAATTCGCCGCTATTCCAGCCGGCGGGCACACGTAGCTTTAGTTTGCTGGCGCTGAGCTTGAATCGTGCCTTATCGAGCGATTCGGGCCACGTCGGCGAGGCATCCGGGACCCAGCCAATAAAGGCTCCTTTGCCGTCAAAGAGACGTGTATAGCCCATTCTTCCCGCGACTTTAGTTGAGAATCTGGGTTGCAGCCTGATTACGCGACCTGCTAAGTGAATGGAGAGCGCAAATGTATCTGCTGACACATGGACCTGACCATTGCAGTCCTTAACCCACTGGGAAATGCGGTTGAGATGATGCAGCGGTTGGAAGATGTAGAACATATCTCGAAAGGCGACTTTGCGAATCAGCTTGCGATAGCGCTCAAGGCGCCATGTTTTAGATGAGAGCCAGGGCCACAGCTCGCGACAGCAAGCAGGCTTCTCACGTCTCGATCCAGTCGAAGATTGTGCCAATCAACTCCCATGAGTGCCTGTTTGAGCCGACAGTAATTTATGAGTTGTATTATGGGCAGAAATGAAAAACGGGCCGAAAGGCCCGTTTTTTTTAAAGCTTTGGCGGAGACGGAGGGATTCGAACCCTCGATACAGGTTTAAGCCCATATGCTTCCTTAGCAGGGAAGTGCCTTCGACCACTCGGCCACGTCTCCACACTGCAGGCTGTTGTTACTCTGCCTGAGCGAAGTCACGCATAATAGCTTCTCATCTGCGTTTGGTCAATCAGCGTCTTGCAAAAAAACACTGATTTTTCCGTCGACTTTTTCTGGCGCGGATTACTTGGCGCTGTCGAGGTCGAAGGCCTTGTGCAGGGCGCGTACGGCCAGCTCCATGTACTTCTCGTCGATCAGCACCGAGATCTTGATTTCGGAGGTGGAGATCATCTGGATGTTGACGCCTTCTTCCGACAGCGTGCGGAACATCTGCGATGCGATGCCGACGTGGCTGCGCATGCCCACGCCCACCACCGAGACCTTCGAGACCTTGGTGTCGCCGTTGATCGAGGCGGCGCCGATGTGGGCCTTGACGCTGTTGTTGAGCACTTCGACGGCCTTGGCGTATTCGCCGCGCGGAACCGTGAAGGTGAAGTCGGTCTTGCCGTCGACGGACTGGTTCTGGATGATCATGTCCACTTCGATGTTGGCGTCGGCTACCGGGCCCAGGATCTGGTAGGCGATGCCTGGACGATCGGGGACGCCCAGCACGGTGATCTTGGCTTCGTCGCGCGAGAAGGCGATGCCGGTGATGGTTGCTTGTTCCATGTTGTTGTCTTCCTCAAACGAAATCAGGGTGCCGGAAACGGTTTCCTCGGCGAGCGGCATGAGCGGGTCTGTCAGCGACGACAGCACGCGGGTCGGCATCTTGTAGTTGCCGGCGAATTCCACCGAGCGGATCTGCAGGACCTTGGAGCCCAGCGAGGCCATTTCCAGCATTTCCTCGAAGGTGACCGTGTTCAGGCGGCGCGCTTCGCTGACCACGCGCGGGTCGGTGGTGTAGACGCCGTCGACGTCGGTGTAGATCAGGCATTCGGCTGCCTTGATGGCGGCGGCGACCGCCACGGCCGAGGTGTCCGAGCCGCCGCGGCCCAGGGTGGTGATGTTGCCGTCGGCGTCAACGCCCTGGAAGCCGGTGATGATCACGATCTTGCCGGCGTTCAGGTCGCGCCGGACCTTGGTGTCGTCGATCGAGCGGATGCGCGCCTTGGTGAAGGCGGAGTCGGTCTTGATCGGCACTTGCCAGCCGGCGTAGGACACGGCTTGCTTGCCCAGCGCCTGCAGCGCGATGGCCAGCAGGGCTACCGATGCCTGTTCGCCGGTCGAGGCCAGCATGTCCAGCTCGCGGCCGTCGGGCTGGGCCATGATTTCTTTGGCCAGGCCGAGCAAACGATTGGTTTCACCGGACATCGCCGACGGAACGACGACGATCTGGTGGCCTGCGTCGTGCCACTTGGCAACGCGCTTCGCGACATTCATGATGCGCTCGGTCGAGCCCATCGATGTGCCGCCGTATTTGTGAACGTATAAAGCCATAGGGATAGAAAAATGTGGCCGACTTTGACGAACAACCGCTAGCTAGGCCGAAGGGAACAAACCCTTGACTCTACATCCGGCGGGCCAAAACCTCAAGGAAAAGCTGGCCGGAGCGGGCTTTTGAGGCTGGTATTTGCATGTGGCAATGCAGCAAATCAAAGGTGTCGGACGTCTGGATCGGGAGATTTGCGGGGCTTGGCGCGAAACCATGCGAAAACCGTGCGAATGCAACCGTCGAGGCGCATATACGGGCAATGGAGTCGGAGGGCGCTGCGGGAGAGAGGGAGGGGGCACCAGCTGTCATGCTCTGCGATGGTCGCAGGCGGCATGGCAGTTGGTGCTGCGGTACGGATGTGATGCTTCGGTACTGCTTGCTGCTGTGCTTGCCGTTCGGCCCTTGAGGCTGCGGTTCAGACGCGCGGTGGCGGAACGCTGCATGCCCGGGGCCGTGACACGTTCATGTCCGGCGCTGCGGCATCAGGCGCCGCTGTACAGGTTCTGGTCCTTGGCGTTGTTGGCTTGCTGGACTTCGGTCTGCACTTGCTGGCGGGTCAGGTTGGAGGGAGCCTGGCGGACGATGGGGTACTCGTTGCGCGAAGCGATTTCGCCGTTGGCGCGGGCGCGTTGCAGTTCAGCTTGCACGTCGGCGCGGGTCTGGGTCGAGACGAAGGCGGTGGCAGGAGGATACGGTGCTTCGGCCATGGCGGCGCCGGCGGAGATCAACAGGGCGGCTGCGACGGTGATGTTCTTGATGTTCATGATCTTGTCCTTCTTTCTTGGTGAGTTGATAAAACTCCATGGTCTCCGGCATCTGTGCGGCGGCTTTCCAGGGAGCCCGGCGGGGAGGTCTGTTGCATTCCCCCAACCGATGTACGCAGTGTAAATATTGCCTGCGCAAAGAAAAACGGCTTTAATCGGAATTGACTATTTCCAATTACGGAACAATCTGAGGGGAACTATGGACCGCTTGCAATCCATGCGGGTATTCGCCAAGGTGGTGGAGCAGGGCAGCTTCGTGCGCGCGGCTGAGATCCTGGAGATCTCCAATGCGGTGGCGACGCGCTTCATCGCCGACCTGGAGTCGCACCTGGGCACCCGCCTGCTGAACCGCTCCACGCGCCGCCTCTCGCTGACCGAGTCGGGGCAGGCCTACCTGGAGCGGGTGCGCATGATCCTGGCCGAGGTCGAGGATGCCGAGGCGCTGGTGTCGCAGGACACCAAGAAGCCTGCCGGCACCCTGGCCATCTATTCGCATGCCGGTTTCGGCCAGAGCCAGCTGGGCGAGCTGGTGTCGGGCTATTCGCAGGCCTATCCCGAGGTGGTGCTGGACATCACGCTGTCCGATCGCGCCGTCGACCTGGTCGAGGAAGGCATCGATATCGGATTTTTCAGCAGCTTCCAGAAGGTGGACGCCAGCATGATCGTGCGCCAGCTGGGCATGGCCCAGGTGGTGCTGTCGGCCTCCCCGGCCTATCTGGCGCAGCGCGGCGCGCCCGAGGTGCCGGAAGACCTGACGCGGCACAGCTGCTTGAATTTCTCGCATGAATACCTGCGCCACCACTGGCACGTCAACACGGTGGACGGCGTGCAGGACGTGCCCATCACCAGCAAGGTGGTGTCCAACAGCGGCGTGCTGCTGCGCGAGTTCGCGTTGGCGGGCATGGGGATTGCGCTGCGTCCGTCGTTTTCATTGGGGGATGACCTGCGCTGCGGCAAGCTGGTGCGGGTGCTGCCGGAGTACGACATCGGCCAGGTCGCCATCTCGATGGCTTATCCGAGCCGGCGCTTGCTGTCGGCCAAGGTGCGCAGCTTCGTGGAGTTCGTCAGCGCGCGCTATCCGCACCCGGAGAGCGATCCCTGGCTGGGCTGATCAGACCACGTCGGCCAGTTTGTCCAGCAGGCTGCATTCCTGCTGCCATTGCCGGCGTTCCGCAGTGCTGAGCGCTTCGCGCTGCAGCTCGCCGTCGCTCTTTTCCAGCTGCGACAGCAGGATGCGCTCGGCCAGGCGGGTATCGGGCTCCATCGGGCCGAAGAAGGCCACGGTGGCGCCGCGTTCGATCAGCAGGGTGGGGAAGTTGTCGATGTCGAGGTCGCCGATCAGGTCGGCCTGGTCTTCGATGTCGATCCAGACGAAATGGTGCTGCGGGTGGCGTTGCGCCCACGCGCTGAAGGCCGCCTCGTATTCGCGGCAGCTGCCGCACCAGGCTGCGCACAGGCAGGCGACGACCCAGGTGTCGTTGCGCAGCGCCTCGGCGAGTTGGCGGCGGTTGGTCTGGTCTAATTTCTGGTAGGACATGGCGCCGCTATTTTACCCCCTTCGGCGCGCCCGGTTTTGCGCAGGAACAAAGTGCATGCGCGCGCCGGCGCCGACGCAGGTTTTTGGCGCGCCGCACGGTAAAATAGCGGGATGTCCACGATTTTAGCCATAGAAACATCGACCGAGCTCGCATCGGCAGCGCTGCTGCACAAGGGCGAGCTCATCGCGCGCGAATCCGCCGGCGCGCAGACGCATTCCGATTCGATTCTTCCGATGATCCAGCAACTGCTGGCCGAGGCCGGCCTCTCGCTGGCGCAGTGCGATGCGCTGGCCTTCGGCGTCGGCCCGGGCTCCTTTACCGGCGTGCGCACCGCATGCGGCGTGGTGCAGGGGCTGGCCTTCGGCAGCGACCGTCCGGTGGTGCCGGTGGTCACGCTGGAAGCGGCCGCGCAAGCCTGCCGCGCGCTTCATCCGCAAGCCGATGAAGTCCTCAGCATCCTGGACGCCCGCATGGGCGAGGTCTACTGGGCGCGCTACCGTGCTCGCATCGGCGGCGGCTGGGATGTGCTGGCTGAACCGGCCCTGTCCGCAGCCGAAGGGGTCGCGACCGGCGGCCGTCCGGTCGCCGGCGGCAACGGCCTTGCCATGTACGGCGCGCATTTCACGCCGGCATTCTGCGAGCGGGAGTTTGCCGCCGCCTGGCCGCAAGCCATGCCCCACGCGCGCCATGTCGCCGCGCTTGGCCAATACCATTTCAGCGAAGGCCGGGCCTTGCCTGCGGAGGAGGCGCAACCGTTCTACCTGCGCAACAAGGTGGCCCTGACCACCGCCGAACGCGAAGTGCGCGACGCCCACAAGGGGGCTGCGTGATGACGGCGGCGGCGCAACACGAGGCGCCGCAGTTCGCACCGATGACGGCCGATGACATCGACGCCGTGGTGGAGATCGAGAACGCGGTCTATTCGCATCCCTGGACGCGCGGCAACTTCCTCGATTCGCTCTACAGCGGCTACCAGGCGCAGACGCTGCGCGACGGGCAGCAGTTGCTGGGGTACTTCCTGGTGATGCTGGCGGTGGAGGAGGCGCACCTGCTCAATATCAGCGTGGCCGCCGCGCACCAGCACCGCGGCCTGGGCCGCATGCTGCTGGACCAGGCGGTGATGGTGTCGCGCCGGCATGCCATGCGCACCATGCTGCTGGAGGTGCGCGAGTCCAACGCGCATGCGATCAAGGTGTACAAACAATATGGCTTCTCGGAGCTGGGCCGGCGCAAGAACTACTATCCCGCCGCCGACCATGCCCGCGAGGGAGCCATCGTCATGAGTCTGGCGCTATGAGCGAAGAATTGAACAACGAGAACGGATTCGGCTCCTCGCTGGAGCTGCTCGACGCCCTGGGCATCGGCCCGGTGTGGGTGCGCCGTGAACTGGCGGCGGAAGAGGCGGTGGCCGTTGCTGCCATCGAGCAGGACGCACCGCCGGCGCAGGATGCGCAAGCGGCCGTCGCGCCGGCCCGCGCGATTGCTCCGGCAAGCGCGGCAGTCGACGACGGCGCCCTGGAGGATGCCTTCGCCGCCGCACCGGCCGCGCCGCCGGCGCGCCCGGTCGCACGTCCGGCGTCGGCGGCTCCGCACGCTGCGGCCCGTCCGCCCGAGCGCCGCAGCGCACCGGTCGACGACGACGGCGGCCCGCCGTCCTGGCTGGACGAGATGGATTTCGCGGCCTCGGCCGAGCCGTTGCTGATCCCCGATGGCGGCGCGCATGACGAGGATGACGCGCCGGCCCCGGTCGACCCGATGGTGGCGAAGATCGCCGCCATGGAATGGCCGCAGCTCAAGGAGCTGGTGGCGGACTGCCGCCGCTGCGGCCTGTGCAACGGGCGCAAGAACAGCGTCTTCGGCGTCGGCGACGAGAAGGCCAAGTGGCTCTTCATCGGCGAAGGCCCCGGCCGCAACGAGGATCAGCAGGGCGAACCCTTCGTCGGCCCGGCCGGCAAGCTGCTCGACAACATGCTGGTGGCCATGGGCTTGAAGCGCGGCGACAACGCCTATATCGCCAACATCGTCAAATGCCGGCCGACCGGCGACGATGGCCGCGACCGTCCGCCGACGCCGCAGGAAGTGGCGTCCTGCCTGCCTTACCTGCAGCGCCAGATCGCGCTGATCCAGCCCACCGTGCTGGTGGCGCTGGGCAAGACCGCGGCGATCTCGCTGTTGGGCATGGATCCGTCGACGCCGGTGTCGCGCCTGCGCGGCACCGTGCATCGTTACCAGGACCTGCCGCTGGTGGTGACCTATCACCCGGCTTACCTGCTGCGCACGCTGGGCGACAAGAGCAAGGCATGGGCCGACCTCTGCCTGGCGATGACGACCTATCAACAGCAATCGCCCCGCTGACATGGCCGGCGGCGAGTTCCAGCAACGCTTCCAGCGCCGCTGGCCGCGCCTGCGCGATCCCCACGCGAGGGCGCTGGCCTGGCTGCTGGATGCGTCCGACCTGATGGCCGCCGACGCGCCTTGTTGGGAAGGGCGCATCGCCACGCTGGGGCCGGTAAGCGCCGGGGTGGAGGCCTGGGTGAACCGCCTGCAGGACGATCCGCAGCTCAATCATTTATTGCGCGACCACCTGGCGCGCCAAGCATCGGCGCGCCTGGGGCGCTACGCCGAAAAGCTGCTCGGCTTCTACCTGCAGCAGCAAAACCAGCTGGTGGCGGCCAATCTCCAGGTGCGCAACGGCGGCCCCACGCGCGAGACGCTGGGGGAATTCGATTTCCTGGTCCGGCGTCCCGATGTCGCTTGCGCAGAGGGGCTGGAGCATTGGGAGTTCGCGACCAAATTCTATCTGCTTGAAACGCCGTCGATATCGCCGGCAGGCCCGGGCGCCGAGGCCTTCGTCGGCCCCAACCTGGCCGACTCGCTGGGGCGCAAGATGCGCAAGATCATGGAGCGGCAGCTGATGCTGTCGCGGCATCCGGCCGCGGCCGCCGTGCTGGCGCAGCCGGTGACGTCGGCCCGGGCGCTGGTCAAGGGCTGGCTGTTCTATCGCGACGAAGCATTGCCGTTGCCGCCGTCCATGGGAATCGCCGCCGGACATTGCCGGGGCTTCTGGTGCGAGGCGCAGGAGCTGGCGGCGCGCGTATTTCCGCAAGACGCGCGATTCGTGCTGCTGCCGCGCTTGGAATGGCTGGCGCCGGCGCGGGTGGCGCTGGCGCGCACGCTGACCTGGCCTGAGCTGCAAGGCGAGCTGGCGACGCGCCTGGCCCTTGAGGCGGCGCCGCAGATGGTGGCGGTGTGCGAGATCTCGGAGGATGGGGAAGAGGCGATCGAGACCGAGCGCGGCTTCATCGCGCCGGACGGCTGGCGCCAACGCGCGGCCGAAGCCGTCAGGCTTGCCGTGCAGCGGGTTTGAAGGGACAGGCGGCGAGCACACGCCGCCGGCGGCGTCAGTGGTGGTGCTTGTCTTCGCCGATCAGGGCCAGCGAATCGTGCTCGCGCTGGTTGGCGGCGTGCCGGCGCATGATCAGGTACATCATGCCGGCCACGAAGGAGCCGAAGATGATGATCACGGTGTTCACGTCCAGGTTCAGGCGCACCATCACCGCGTACAGCACCAGCATGGTCAGCACCGACAGGTTCTCATTGAAGTTCTGCACGGCGATCGAATGGCCGGCGCTCATGAGCACGTGGCCGCGGTGCTGCAGCAGGGCGTTCATCGGCACCACGAAGTAGCCCGACAGCGCGCCCACGATCACCAGCAGCGGATAGGCGACCCAGACCGAGGTGGTGGTGGTCATCAGCATCACCACGATGCCCATGATGATGCCCAGCGGCATCACCGACAGGGATTTCTTCAGCGGTACGAAGCGGGCGGCGGCGATCGCGCCCAGCGCCACGCCCACGGCGACGATGCCCTGCAGGATGGCGGCGCGGTCCAGCGGCATGTGCAGGGACTTCTCTGCCCATTTCAGGACGATGAACTGCAGCGTCGCGCCGGCGCCCCAGAAGAGCGTGGTCACCGCCAGCGAGATCTGGCCCAGCTTGTCCTTCCACAGGGTGGTGAAGCAGCCGGCGAAATCGATGATCAGGCGGATGGGATTGCGTTGCTGGTGCTCGTAGCGGGCGCCGGTGTCGGGAATGCTGAGGTTGAACAGGGCGGCGACGATGTAGATGACGGAGATGATGCAGAGCGCCGCTTCGGTGGGCGTATCGACCGGGAGGTCGAAGAGGGGGAAGTCGAAGCTGAGGATCATGGCGGCAACATGCGGATTGACCAGCGCGCCGCCCAGTACCGTTCCCATGATGATGGAGCCTACCGTCAGCCCCTCGATCCATCCGTTGGCGGCTACCAGTTTCTCCGGTGGCAGCAGTTCGGTCAGGATCCCGTACTTGGCCGGCGAGTAGGCCGCCGCGCCGAAGCCCACGACCGCGTAGGCCAGCAGCGGGTGAACGGTGAAGAACATCAGGGAGCAGCCGACGATCTTGATCATGTTGGTGATCAGCATGACCCGCCCCTTGGGGAAGGCGTCGGCGAAGGCACCGACGAATGCGGCCAGCAGGACGTAGGAGAGGACGAAGAAGAGCTTGAGCAGCGGCGTCATCCACGCGGGGGAATGCATTTCGGCGAGAAGCGAGATAGCGGCGATCAGCAGCGCGTTATCGGCGAGCGACGAAAAGAATTGCGCCGCCATGATGGTGTAAAAACCGCGATTCATCCCTGTCCAAAATGTAACAAATTAGGTCCGGCTAGCTTTATACCATGAAACCATGAGGTCCCAGTTATAAGTGAACCAGAAACAAGTTCGTCCGGTAAAATTGCCGCTTGTTCCCCGGCAGGGCAAAACTTCCGGGCGGACCTTCCGGTTCCGCATTGCCTGCGCCCATCGCCAACCCGCTTCAGGACATCATGCCAAGACCGATCGTCGCCTCCATCAGCATTTCCGCGCTTCAACATAATCTGTCCGTCGCCCGCGCCCGCGCGCCCAAAGCCCGCGCCTGGGGCGTGGTCAAGGCCAATGCCTACGGCCATGGCCTGGAGCGCGCGTTGCGCGGCCTGGCGGCCGCCGACGGCCTGGCGCTGATCGAGGTGGACTACGCGGTGCGCTTGCGCGAGCTGGGCTGGAACAAACCGATTTTACTGCTGGAGGGCTTTTTCGACGCCGACGACCTGCCGCTGCTGGCGCGCCACGATATCCAGTTCGCCGTCCACTGCGAGGAGCAGATCGCGCTGCTGGAGGCGTTCCAGACCGAGGCCGGCCTGCATGCCCACCTGAAGATGAACAGCGGCATGAACCGCCTGGGCTTTCGGCCCGAGGCCTATCGCGCCGCCCATGAGCGGCTTGGGAAGATCCCGTCGATTCGCAGCATCACCCTGATGACGCACTTCGCCAATGCCGACGACGCCGGCAATCCCGGCCTGTCGCTGCAGGAGCAGGTCAGGCGCTTCGAGGCCGGCGCCGCCGGCCTGGAGGGGGCCCGCAGCGTCTGCAATTCGGCGGCCGACCTGCTGCATCCCGAGCTGGCGCAGGATTGGGTGCGTCCCGGCGTGATGCTGTACGGCGGCACTCCCGGCGGCGGCACGGCGGCCGATTTCGGCCTGCGCCCGGCGATGACGCTGGAAAGCGCCATCATCGGCGTGCAGGACATCGTGGCCGGCGAAGCGGTCGGCTACGGCAGCCGCTTCGTGGCCGACAAGCCGATGAAGATAGGCGTGGTGGCCTGCGGCTACGCCGACGGCTATCCGCGCCATGCCCCCAACGGCACGCCGGTGCTGGTCGACGGCCGGCGCGCCGGCACCGTGGGGCGCGTGTCGATGGACATGCTGGCGGTCGACCTGAGCGACATTCCCGGCGCCGGCGTGGGCAGCCGCGTGGTGCTGTGGGGCGAGGACCTGCCGATCGACGAGGTGGCGTTCGCCGCCGGCACCATCGGCTATGAATTGATGTGCGCGCTGGCCCCCCGGGTCGCGGTGCGCGAAGTGGAATAAGCGACAACAAGCGTCAACAACAGCAAAGAAACAGGCAAGGGACGATGGCCAAGGTCAAGACCAATTACACCTGCACCGAGTGCGGCGGCATCAACAACAAATGGGCGGGGCAATGCCCGGCGTGCGGACAGTGGAACACCCTGGTCGAGACGCTGGTCGAGCCCGCCGGCGGCAACCGCTATTCCTCGCAGCCGCAAAGCCTGGCGCAGACCGCGCCGGTGCTCAGCCTGGCCGATATCGAGGCGATCGACGTGCCACGCTTCGGCACCGGCATCGAAGAGTTCGACCGCGTGCTGGGCGGCGGCCTGGTGCCGGGCGGGGTGGCGCTGATCGGCGGCGACCCGGGCATCGGCAAGTCGACCCTGCTGCTGCAGGCGCTGGCCAACATCTCCAGGCTCAAGAAGGTGCTGTACGTGAGCGGCGAGGAGTCCGGCGCGCAGATCGCGCTGCGCGCCAAGCGGCTGGCGGTGGATGCGGGCGAACTGAAGCTGCAGGCCGAGATCCAGCTGGAGAAGATCCTGGCCACGCTGGCCGAGCACAAGCCCGAGGTGGCGGTGATCGATTCCATCCAGACCATCTACTCCGACGCGCTGACCTCGGCGCCCGGCTCGGTGGCCCAGGTGCGAGAATGCGCCGCCCAGCTCACGCGCGCGGCCAAGACCTCCGGCACCACCATCATCATGGTCGGCCACGTGACCAAGGAAGGTGCGCTTGCAGGCCCGCGCGTGCTGGAGCACATCGTCGACACGGTGCTGTACTTCGAGGGCGACACCCATTCCAGCTTCCGCCTGGTGCGGGCGTTCAAGAACCGCTTCGGCGCGGTCAACGAGCTGGGCGTGTTCGCGATGACGGAGAAGGGCCTGAAGGGCGTCTCCAACCCGTCGGCGCTGTTCCTGTCGCAGCATGAGAACCAGGTGCCCGGTTCCTGCGTGATGGTGACGCAGGAAGGCACGCGCCCGCTGCTGGTGGAGATCCAGGCGCTGGTCGACAGCTCGCACGTGCCCAACGCGCGCCGCCTGTCGGTGGGCTTGGAGCAGAACCGGCTGGCCATGCTGCTGGCGGTATTGCACCGCCATGCCGGCATTGCCGCGTTCGACCAGGACGTCTTCATCAACGCCGTGGGTGGGGTCAAGATCACCGAGCCGGCGGCCGACCTGGCGGTGCTCATGGCGATCAACTCCTCGATGCGCAACAAGCCGCTGCCACGCGGCCTGGTGGTGTTCGGGGAGGTCGGCCTGGCCGGCGAGATCCGTCCGGCGCCGCGCGGGCAGGAGCGCCTGCGCGAGGCCGCCAAGCTGGGCTTCTCGATCGCAGTGATCCCCAAGGCCAACGCGCCCAAGCAAGCGATCGAAGGCCTGAAGGTGATTGCGGTGGAGCGCATCGACGATGCGCTGCAGAAGTCGCGCGAGATCGACGATCTCGGCTGAATGAATTGAACGGGGCGTCAGCCGGGCACGTCGTAGGTGACGATGACCTGGTTCATGTCGCCCTTGATCGGCCCGCCCGGCAGGTGGCCGCTACCTTTGACCCGGTAGTAGAGCAGGAATGGCCGGCTTGCGTCCTTGCCGTTGAAGAAGGCGGTGTTGCCGCTCCCCGCTTCGGTCACGCTCCAGCAGGTGCCGGCGTCCTGCCAGCACAATACCGCTTCGAATCCCTTTGGTTTGCTTGCCACGCCGTAGCGCCATGCCACGTCGCGGATGGTCGCGCCCGGCGGGATGCGTTCGATCACGCGAAACTGCGTGACGTAGTCGGCGTTCCTGGCGCGGATGTCGGGGCCGGGCGCGTCCGATGCGTAGGAGCCGATGGGGCCGGTTTTCTGCTGCGGGGTCGCGGCCTGTGGGGGCGTGGAGGGTTGCACCGGGGCGATGATCACGATCGGCCGGCCGCCGTCCCTGGCCGCCGGCGACACGCTGAGATTGCGGTCGACGTAGCTTTGCGCGGCGGCGATCGATGGGGCGATCCAGGCCGCCAGGAGCAGGGCGACGCACGCCCCCGTACGGCGGCGCTCAGCCATGGCGGCGATGGTGCCGCAGCGGCAGGGTGATCTGGACCACCAGGCCGCCATGCGTTTCTTCATGGCCCTTGAGCACCAGCTTGCCGTTGTGGCGCAGCACGATGCGGTTGACGATGGCCAGGCCCAGGCCAGAGCCGTTGGCCTGGCTGCGCGCGATCTCCAACCGGGTGAAGGGGCGCAGCAGGCGTTCGCATTCGCTGTCGGGAACGCCGGGGCCATGGTCGCCGATTTCCACCACCACGCTATGTCCCTCGATGCGGCTGCGCAAGTCGATCTCGGCGCAATCGGTGCCGGGCGTCTTGCCGTAGCGGCGCGCGTTCTCCACCAGGTTGCTGAACACCCGCGCCAGTTCGGTGCCGTTGCCGGCCACTTCCGCGGAGGGCGCGATGTCGGTGCTGATCTTCACGTCGGAGAGACGGGTGGCGTTGGCGGCGACATCCTGCAGTAAGGCTCCGAGGTCGATGGGATCCAGGCTGCCGGCATCGAAGGGTTTGGCGTAGTCGAGGAACTGGCCGATGATGCTGTCCATCTGGGCCAGGTCCAGGTGCATGCCGTCGCGCGATTCGTCGGAGAGGTTGGCCATTTCGACTTCCAGCTGCATGCGCGCCAGCGGCGTGCGCAGGTCGTGCGAGATGCCGGCCAGGATCAGCGCGCGGTCGGATTCGACGCGGTTCAGGTCGGCCACCATCTGGTTGAAGCTGCGATTGGCTTCCTCGATCTCGGTCGGCCCGGACTCGGGCAGCGGCTCGGTCGGCCGGCCCTTGGCGATGGCGCGCGCGGCGGCCGTCAGGCGCGCCAGCGGCTGGTTGATCAGGGTCGAGATGAACACCGCGCCGATCAGCGACAGGAACAGCGCGATCGAGCCCCAGCCCAGCCACTGCAAGCCGGAGGTGCGGTCCAGGCGGCCGCGGTCGAGCATCAGCCAGTACTTGTCGTCGTCGATGTTGAAACTGATCCAGAAGCCTTCGACGTCGTTGACGCTGGAGGCGAACAAGGTGTTCTCGTCCAGCGACTGGCGCACGTAGTACTCAAGCTCGGGAACGATGGGGGAGTCTTCCGGCGGGACGATCTTGTCAGTCTTCTCCAGCGGGTAGATGCGGATGCCCTCGTTGCTGGCCAGGTCGAACAGCAGCTCGCGCCGCATCTCGGGCGCCGAGTGGGTCAGCGCCGCACGGGTGATGGTGACCACCGAGACGATCTGCGCGGCCAGCTGTTCGGCGCGCGGGCCGCGTTCGACCATGCGGAAGCTGGCCACCCACGCCACCATGCTGGCGGTGATCAGGAAGGTCAACAGGAAGAAGGTGCGCCAGAACAGGCCGTTGCTGAACCATCCTGATTGGGAGCGGACTTTCATCGGCAAGCGGCCTGCGGGTCAGCGTTGGAATGCAAGCGGGGAATCAGCGCGGCTTCCCTTCGGGGATGAAGACGTAGCCCAGGCCCCAGACGGTCTGGATGTAGAGCGGGTTGGCCGGGTCCGGTTCGATCAGCTTGCGCAGGCGCGAGATCTGCACGTCCAGGCTGCGGTCGAACACTTCATATTCGCGGCCGCGCGCCATTTCCATCAGCTTCTCGCGCGACAGCGGCTGGCGCGCGTTGCGGGCGAACACCTTGAGCACCGAGAATTCGCCGGTGGTCAGCGAAATGCTCTCGCCGTTCTTCTTCAGGGTGCGGGTGCCGAGGTCCAGCAGGAAGTCGCCGAATTCGAAGGTCTCCGGCGTTTCCGACGGCGCGCCGGGCAGTTCTTCCGGGCCTTTGCGGCGCAGAACGGCATTGATGCGCGCCACCAGCTCGCGCGGGTTGAAGGGCTTGGGCAGGTAGTCGTCGGCGCCCATCTCGAGGCCGATGATGCGATCCACGTCCTCGCCCTTGGCGGTCAGCATGATGATCGGGGTCTGGTCGCCGGCGCCGCGCAGGCGGCGGCAGATGGCCAGGCCGTCTTCGCCCGGCAGCATCAGGTCGAGCACCAGCAGGTCGTAGCGCTCGCGGATCCACAGCTTGTTCATGGCCTGCGCGTTTTCCGCGGTCACCACGTTGAAGCCTTGTTCGGTGAGATAGCGTCGCAGCAGGTCGCGCAGGCGGATATCGTCATCCACCACCAACACTTTGAATTGATTGGCGGATGTTGTCGTATTAGTATTGTTGCCGTTGGTCGAGTTCATGGTGCCTATGGTAGCGTCTTCGCGATTTAGAGCAAGTCGCGGTCGACTATTCATTACAAACTGTTACATCCCTTACCTTAATCATCTTATACCATCGCGGCCTGCGGCCTACACTGGAATCGAGTCGAACGTAACCCCAAAAGTATCCTGAATTTGATTCCTGCATCGGTGAAAAACGCGTTATGAAGATTGCTGTCGTCAACAAGCTCTGTCTGGCCGCATGGCTGGCGCTGGGAGCGGTAGCCGCCTCGCTGGCGGCCCCACCGCAAGGCGGCCGGCCGATGTCGGGTGCGCAGGGCGAGTTTCGCCAGCGCGGCGGCGAGTTCAATGCCCAGGATCACCGCAACCAGATGGCCGCCGAACAGGAGCAGCGCCGGGCCGGAAAACTGAGTCCCGACGAGCGCCGCGAACTGCGTCGGCAGATCAACGAAGCAGGCCAGGACATCTACCGCGTCAAGCGCTGAAGATTGACCAGCGGAAACTGCGGCGGCCCGTTTGCATCAGATCGTATGCGCGCCACAACGTTCAAGCGGTAATTTTATGAAAAGAAAAAGCCCGGACGAAATCCCGTCCGGGCTTTTTCATTTTGCGCGTGACATCCGTCGCGGCCTCAGGCTTCGTGCGCCTTCCCGAGCTTCTTCTCCAGCCGGTGCTGCAAGGCTTCGAACCCCAGGCTGAGGATCCAGTAAATGCCCGCCGCAGCGATGTAGAGCGGCAGCGGTCGGAAGGTCACGGCGATCACTTCCTTGGTGGCCAGCATCAGTTCGGTCACCGTGATGACCGACACCAGCGAGGTGTCCTTGATCAGGCTGATCAGCGTGTTGCTCATGGCAGGCACGGCGATGCGCACCGCCTGCGGCACGATGATGAAGCGCAGCGTCTGGAAATACGGCAGCCCGATGCTGTAGGCGGCATTCCACTGGCCGCGCGTCACGCCCAGGATGGCGCCGCGCAGGCTCTCCGAAAGATAGGCGCCCGCGTTCAGGCTCAGCGTGAGCACGCCCGCCGTCAGCGGTGAGAACTCGATGCCGATGCTGGGCAAGCCGTAGTACACCACGAAGATCTGCACCAGCAGCGGCGTGCCGCGCATCAGGCTGACGTAGACCGCGGCCGGCCAGTGGATCGGGCGCCACGGCACGATGCGCGCCACGGCCAGCACGAACCCCAGCACCAGGCCGCCCAGCATCGAGGCCAGCGCGAACAGCAGGGTGTAGCCCACGCCTTTCATGAGCGTGGGGCCGGCTTGCTGCAGCAGTTCGAGGATTTCCATAAGAATTCGATATAAAAAATTATCCCCGCGATGCGGGGATAACTCTGCTTCGATACGGAGACCGGCCAGCCTGGCCGGCGCGCCGCTTATTGTGCTTTCGGCGGCTGGCTGACGTCAATGCCGAACCACTTCTCGGAAGCCTGCTTGAAGCTGCCGTCGGCCTTGATGTCGGCCAGGGCCTTGTTCAGCGCGGCCTTGAATTCCGGATTGTCCCTGCGCAGCGGGATGCCGATCTTGTCGACCGCGCCCACCGGGCTGCCGCCCTTGAGCGGCAGTTTGGTCGACTTCAGGATGTAGCTCACCAGCAGGCTGTCGTTCAACGCGGCGTCGATACGGCCGGCAGCCAGGTCGGCCAGGTATTCAGGCGAACCGGGGTAGGTGCGCACGTCGATGCCCGGCACGCTCTTGGCCTTCTGTTCGAAGTTGGTGCCCTGGCCCAGGCCGAGTTTCTTGCCCTTCAGGTCTTCCAGGCTCTTGAACTGGCGGGTCTCATCCTTGCGCACGATCAGCTGGGCGCTGGAGAGGGTGTACGGATCGGAGAAGTCGAAGGCCTTCTGGCGCTCGTCGGTGATGCCGACCTGGTTGATGATCACGTCATACTTGCCGGCGCCCAGGCCTGCCAGGATGCCGCTCCACTCGGTGGTGGTGAATTCCGGCTTGACGCCCAGCTTGGCCGCCAGCAGGTTGGCCACGTCCACTTCAAAACCGGTCAGCTGGCCGGTCTTGGGATCCTTGAAGTTGAACGGGGGATAGTTGCCTTCCAGCGCCACCTTCAGGGTGCCGCGGCTCTTCACGGTTTGCAGCAGGTCGGCGGCGGAGGCCGACAGGCTCGATGCCAGCAGGGTCGCGCCGGCGGCTGCCAGCAGCCATGTCTTGAAATTCTTGTTCATCGCATGCGTCCTTTCAGAGTGAGTGCTGCGGAAAAAGCAGCCAGGCCGCAATGATGCCTTCGTTTTGGCAAAGTTCAAGGGCCTGCTACATACATTCATGTAGGAAGCTTATGCAGCGATGCGCAAGCTTCCGGGGCCGGCGGCTCAGGCTTGCAACTGCTCCAGCGCGTCCTGCTGTTCCAGCCATTCGTTCTCCAGCTGGTCGAGCTCCTTGGCGCAGTACGCCTGGTCGGTGATCAGGGTCTTCAGTTCTTCCTTGTTGGCGGCGTCGTAGATGTCCGGGCTGGCCAGGCGCGCGTCGATCCCGGCCTTGCGCGCATTGAGCTTGGCGATCTGTTCGTCGAGCCGCTTGATGCGCTGCTCGATGGGTTTTTTCAGCGCCGACATCTTCTGCCGCTGCTCGGCTTCCAGGCGCTTTTGCTCCTTGCGGTCCACCGCCGAGGCGGCCTCGCCCGCGGCCACGGCGGCGGCCGTCGCCTTGGATGGCAGCGGCGCGGTGTCCGCGCCTTCGCTGCGCGCGGCCAGCTTGGTCTTGAACAGCCAGTCCTTGTAGTCGTCGAGGTCGCCGTCGAAATCTTGCAGCTTGCCGTCGGCCACGATCAGGAACTGGTCGGTGGTGGCGCGCAGCAGGTGGCGATCGTGGGACACCAGGACCAGGGTGCCTTCGAACTGGGCCAGCGCCATGGTCAGCGCTTCGCGCGTTTCCAGGTCGAGGTGGTTGGTCGGTTCGTCCAGCAGCAGCAGGTTGGGGCGTTGCCACACGATCAGCGCCAGCGCCAGGCGCGCCTTCTCGCCGCCGGAAAACGGCGCGATCGAGGAGCTGGCCATGGTGCCGTTGAAATTGAAGCTGCCGAGGAAGTTGCGCAGCTCCTGCTCGCGCACATCCGGCGCCAGGCGCGCCAGATGCCACAGCGGCGATTCGTCGTGGCGCAGCATCTCGACCTGGTGCTGGGCGAAGTAGCCGATCACCAGTCCCTTGCCCAGCCGGGCGGTGCCGGAGAGCGGGTCGATCTCGCCGGCCACGGTCTTGATCAGGGTCGACTTGCCGGCGCCGTTCACGCCCAGCAGGCCGATGCGCTGGCCGCTTTGCAGCGAGAAGTCGATGCCGCGCACGATGATCTTCTCTTCATCGGGTTCGCTACCCTGGCCGGCGATGCGATAGCCGGCGTTGACCTTCTCCATCACCAGCAGCGGATTGGGCGCCGACAATGGCTCACGGAACTCGAACGAGAACTCGGCCGCCGCGCGCAGCGGCGCCAGCTCCTCCATCTTGGACAAGGCCTTCATGCGGCTCTGCGCCTGGCGTGCCTTGGTGGCCTTGGCCTTGAAGCGGTCGATGAAGGATTGCAGGTGGGCGCGCTGGCGCTGCTGCTTCTCGATCATGCCGGCCATCAGCTCCAGCTGGGCCGAACGCTGGCGCTCGAAGGCCGAGTAGTTGCCGGAGTAGCGCTTGAGCTTGCGGTCGTCGATGTGAACGATCACGTTCACTACGCCGTCGAGGAAATCGCGATCGTGGGAAATGATCAGCAGCGTGCCGGGATAGCGCTTCAGCCAGTCTTCCAGCCAGATGATGGCGTCCAGGTCCAGGTGGTTGGTCGGCTCGTCCAGCAGCAGCAGGTCGGACGGGCACATCAGCGCCTGCGCCAGGTTCAGGCGCATGCGCCAGCCGCCCGAGAAGCTGGCCACCGGCCGCGCCATCTGTTCCAGCGAGAAGCCCAGGCCCAGCAGCAGCTGTTCGGCGCGCGAGCGCACGGTATAGGCGTCGGCGTCGGCCAGCCCGGTATGCAGCTCGGCGATACGGTTGCCGTCATGGGCGCCGTCGGGCTGGGCTTCGGCCTCGGCCAGCGCGGCCTCCAACTGGCGCAGGTGGACGTCGCCGTCGATGGCGTATTCGATCGCCGCGCGGTCGAGCGCGGGCGTCTCTTGCGCCACGTACGCCATGCGCCATTTGGCGGGGAAATCGACGTCGCCCTGGTCGGCATGCAGTTCGCCGCGCAGCATGGCGAAGAGGCTGGATTTGCCGGCGCCGTTGGCGCCGATCAGGCCGATCTTGTCGCCCGGGTTGAGCGTGAGGTCGACCTTCTCCAGCAGCGGCTTGACGCCGCGCTGGAGGGAAACTTGCTGGAAACGGATCATCGGTGAATCATCATCAGGGAGAGCCCGGGGCTCAGCCCAGTTGCAGTTGTTCGGCGGTGACCAGGAACACCATGTCGTCGCCGGCGCTGGTGGTCATCCAGGTCAGTTCCAGTTCAGGGAAGGCGGCCTCGGCGAATTCACGCTCGTTGCCGATCTCCACCACCAGCACGCCGTTCTCGGTGAGGCGCTCGGCGGCGCCGGCCACGATCTTGCGCACCAGGTCCATGCCGTCCTCGCCGCCGGCCAGCGCCAGTTGCGGCTCGCGCAGGTATTCCGGCGGCAGCTTGGCCATCGAGCCGGAATTCACGTAGGGCGGATTGCTGATGATCAGGTCGTACTTGCGCGGCGCCAACTGGGTGTAGAGGTCGGACTCGACCAGCGTGATGCGGTCCTGCAGCTGGTAGTCGGCCACATTCCTGTGCGCCACTTCCAGGGCCTGCGCAGAGATGTCGACGGCGTCGATCCTGGCATTTGGGAAGGCGTCGGCCAGCAGGATGGGCAGGCAGCCGGAGCCGGTGCACAGGTCCAGCACGTTGCCGATCTCTTCGGGATCCTGGATCCATGGCGCGAAGTGCTGCGGCAGCAGTTCGGCGATGAAGGAGCGCGGCACGATCACGCGCTCGTCCACGTAGAAGCGGTAGGCGCCCAGCCATGCCTCGTTGGTGATGTAGGCGGCCGGTACGCGATCCTTGCTGCGGCGTTCGATCACGCTCATCACGGCGGCGATTTCCTCGGGCAAGAGGCGGGCGTCGAGGAAAGGATCGAGCTGGTCCAGCGGCAGCTTCAAGGTGTGCAGGATCAGGTAGGCGGCCTCGTCGAAGGCATTGCTGCTGCCGTGGCCGAAGAACAGCTGCTCGGTGTTGAAGCGGGTCACGGCGTAGCGCAGGAGGTCGCGTACGGTGGCGAAGGTATTGGCGGTCATGGTGTTGATCTCTTGGTGAGCGTGATCGCTTCGGCAATCTTTGTTTCACTTCCGTCGTCCTGACGAAAACCGGAACCCAGCGACGTTCGTTGCGTATCGAAAAACGTCACTGGATCCCCGCTTTCGCGGGGACGACGGCAAAAGGGCGGGCGTATCCCGGCTTGGCGAGCGGGCCTCAGCCCAGCAGGTTCTCCAGCGTCTTGCGGTAAATGTTTTTCAGCGGATCGATGTAGCGCACCTCGATGTGCTCGTCGATCTTGTGGATGCTGTCGTTGGGCGGGCCGAACTCGATCACCTGCGGGCAGATCTGCGCGATGAAGCGGCCGTCGGAGGTGCCGCCGGTGGTCGAGAGTTCGGTCGTCAGGCCGGTCTCATCCTTGATCGCCTTGGCCAGCGCGTCGGACAGGCCGCCGCGCGGCGTCAGGAACGGCAGGCCGCCGACGGTCCACTTCAGGTCGTACTCCAGGCCGTGCTTGTCGAGGATGGCGTGCACGCGCTGCTGCAATCCTTCCACGGTGCTGGCGGTGGAGAAACGGAAATTGAAATCGATCACCACGTCGCCCGGGATCACGTTGGAAGCGCCGGTGCCGCCGTGGATGTTGGAGACCTGCCAGGAGGTCGGCAGGTAGTATTCGTTGCCGGCGTCCCACTGCTCGGCCACCAGCTCGGCCAGCGCCGGCGCGGCCTGGTGGATGGGATTGCGCGCCAGCTGCGGGTAGGCGATGTGGCCCTGGATGCCCTTGACGGTCAGCTTGCCCGACATGGTGCCGCGGCGGCCGTTCTTGATCATGTCGCCCAGGGTCTTGGCCGAGGTGGGTTCGCCGACGATGCAATAGTCGAGCTGTTCGCCGCGCGCCTTGAGCGCGTTGCACACCACCACGGTGCCGTCGATGGCCGGGCCTTCCTCGTCGCTGGTGATCAGGAAACCGATCGAGCCGCCGTGGTTCGGGTTGGCGGCGATGAACTCCTCGCAGGCCACCACCATGGCGGCGATCGAGGTCTTCATGTCGGAGGCGCCGCGGCCGTAAAGGCGGCCGTCCTTGATGGTCGGCTGGAAGGGATGCGACTGCCATTTCTCGACCGGGCCGGTGGGCACCACGTCGGTGTGGCCGGCGAACACCAGCAGCGGCTGCGCGCTGCCGCGGCGGGCCCACAGGTTGGTGACCTCGCCGGACTGGATGGTCTCGCACACGAAGCCCAGCGGCGCGAGCAGTTCCGCCAGCCGCGCCTGGCAGCCTTTGTCTTCAGGGGTGACGGAGGAGAGGGAAATCAGTTCCTGGGTCAGGGCCAGCGTCTTGCTCATGATTATTTTTCAAAGATGTGTTGATACTGGTCGGCCTTGAAGCCGACGTGATATTGGCGGCCGTCGAACAGCACCGGGCGCTTGACCACCGAGGGGTTCTCCACCATCAGCGCCACGGCGGCGGCGTCATCGGTGATCGACGCCTTGCGCGCGTCGGGCAGCGCGCGCCAGGTGGTGCCCTTGCGGTTCACCAGCACGTCGCGCCCGACGTCCTGCAGCCAGGCCTGCGCCTGGGCGGCGTCCAGGCCGGCCTTCTTGAAATCGTGGAAGGTGTAGGCGATGCCTTGCCCGTCCAGCCACACGCGGGCCTTCTTGACGGTGTCGCAGTTGGGGATGCCGTACAGCGTGATGTTCTTGCTCATGCGTTCGTCCTTAGAACACGACGCCGCGCCGGTGTGCGAGACAGCCGGCGCGGCGCGAGGTACTACGGGCGTCGGTGATTACTCGCCGCGCAGCAGTTCGTTGATCGAGGTCTTCGAGCGGGTCTGGGCGTCGACCTTCTTGACGATGATCGCGGCGTACAGGCTGTACTTGCCGTCCTTGGACGGCAGGTTGCCCGGCACCACGACCGAGCCGGCCGGCACGCGGCCGTAGTGCACTTCACCGGTTTCGCGATCGTAGATCTTGGTCGACTGGCCGATGTACACGCCCATCGACAGCACCGAGTTCTCTTCGATGATCACGCCTTCCACGACTTCCGAACGGGCGCCGATGAAGCAGTTGTCTTCGATGATGACCGGGCCGGCCTGCACCGGCTCCAGCACGCCGCCGATGCCGACGCCGCCGGACAGGTGGACGTTCTTGCCGATCTGCGCGGCCGAGCCGACGGTGGCCCAGGTGTCGACCATGGCGCCTTCATCGACGTAGGCGCCGATGTTGACGTAGGAGGGCATCAGCACCACGTTCCTGCCGATGAAGGAGCCATGGCGGGCGACCGCCGGCGGCACCACGCGGAAGCCGCCACGGGCGAAATCTTCAGCGGTGTAGTTGGCGAACTTGGTCGGGACCTTGTCGTAGAACTGCGGATAGCCGGGCGCGCCCGACGAGACCACGACGTTGTCTTCCAGGCGGAAGGACAGCAGGATGGCCTTCTTCACCCATTGGTTGACTTCCCACTGGCCGACGCCTTGGCGATTGGCGACGCGCAGGGTGCCATCGTTCAGGCCGGAGATCACTTCGGCCACCGCATTGCGGATGTCGGCGGGAGCGGACTTCGGGGACAGGCTGGCGCGGTCTTCCCACGCCTGATCGATGATTTGCTGAATGGACTGTGTCATGTTGATATCTATGAGCGTTGGGTGAAAAATAAAGATGCGATAAAAATGCGAATGGGGTTCGGGCGGCTCAGGCGCGGCCCGAGAGTTTCCTGGCGAAGGCGACGATGCGCTGCGCTGCTTCCAGGCATTCATCGACCTCGGCCACCAGGGCCATGCGGATGCGGCCGGCGCCCGGATTGATGCCGTGCGCCTCGCGCGCCAGGTAGCTGCCGGGCAGGACGGTGACATTATATTCGGCGTACAGGCGGCGGGCGAACTCCGTATCGCTGATGCCCAGGCCGTCGACCCTGGCCCACAGGTAGAAGCTGGCGTCGGGCAGCGCCACGTCCAGCACCTCCTGCAGCAGCGGGGTGACCTGGGAGAATTTCTTCACGTACTTGGCGATGTTGTCCTGCACGTGGGTTTCGTCCTGCCACGCCAGCACCGAGGCGGCCTGGATCACCGGGCTCATGGCGCCGCCCTGGTAGGTGCGGTACAGCAGGAATTTCTTGATCAGCGCGGCGTCGCCGGTGACGAAGCCCGAGCGCATGCCCGGCACGTTGGAGCGCTTGGACAGGCTGGAGAAAGAGATCAGGCGCTCATAGCCGCGGCCCAGCTTGCGCGCGGCCTCCATGCCGCCCAGCGGCGGGTCGTTCTTGAAATAGATTTCCGAGTAGCACTCGTCGGAGGCGATCACGAAACCGTAGCGGTCCGACAGCGCGAACAGTTCCTTCCAGTCCTCCAGCGACAGCACGGCGCCGGTCGGGTTGCCCGGCGAGCACACGAACAGCAGTTGCACGCGTTGCCAGACCTCTTCCGGCACCGCGCCGAAATCGGGCGCGAAGTTGCGCGCCGGGTCGGAGTTGACGAAGTAGGGCTGGGCGCCCGACAGGTAGGCCGCGCCCTCGTAGATCTGGTAGAACGGGTTCGGGCACATCACCAGCGCGCCCGGCTTGCCGGGATCGATCACGGTCTGCGCCAGCGCGAACAGCGCCTCGCGCGAGCCGTTCACCGGCAGGATCTCGGTGGCCGGATCCGGGCGCGGGATGGCGTAGCGGTTCTGCAGCCAGTCGGCGATGGCGCCGCGCAGCGCGTCGCTGCCCAGCGTGGCCGGATAGCTGGCCAGGCCGGCCAGGTTGTCGGCCAGCGCTTTCTGGATGAAGGCCGGCGTAGGGTGCTTGGGTTCGCCGATGCCCAGGCTGATCGGGCGGAAGGCCGCGTCGGGCGTGATGCCGGCGAACAGCTTCTTGAGCTTTTCGAAGGGGTAGGGCTGCAGTTGGTCGAGTAGGGGATTCACGGCGCTGAACTGGAAAAGCCTCGCAGCCGGTCCGCGCAACCTCGCGGGCGGCCTGTGCAAAGGGCAGGGGGAAAGTTTCGGATTATACCGTCATTGCAACATCGGATGAACCGCCGGAACCAGGCCGGGCATTGTCGAAACGGCCTGCGGAAAACGCTTTCCGATCGGAAAGTTCTTGTCGCTTCGTCATGTGGCAGCGCCGCAATCCGCAAAATCGCGGGTGCGATGGCGGTGTATTCAGGCGATTGTCGGGCTTGCTTATGGCGTATCTTCGCGGTTCGCCAAATTATTTGCCGGCAACATTGCGCCGGCAGCGTTATACGGAGAACAACAATGAAAAGCCTCAAAGCGCAACTGCTGTCCGCCCTGGTGGTGATGTGGGTGGGCTTGCTGTTGCTGGCGGCATGGTCCGCCTTCAGCGCCCGCGAAAACATGATCAATGAACGCAAGGACGGCCTGCGCCGCGTGGTGGAGGCCGCCAATGGCGTGGTCGCCAGCTACGTCGGCGATGTCGCCGCCGGCCGCATGCAGAAGGCCGACGCCCAGAAGGCGGCGCTGGAGCGCATCGGCGCCATGCGCTACGACGGCGACAACTACCTGTTCGTCTTCGACTCGCAGCCGGTGGTGCTGCTGCTGCCCTCCAACAAGGGCATGGTCGGCAAGAACGTGGCCGACCGCAAGGACTCGGAAGGCAAGGCCTACTACACCGAGATGGTGAAGGTCGGCAAGGCGGAGAAG
This sequence comes from Herbaspirillum sp. WKF16, assembly GCF_028993615.1. NCBI lineage: Bacteria > Pseudomonadati > Pseudomonadota > Betaproteobacteria > Burkholderiales > Oxalobacteraceae > Herbaspirillum > Herbaspirillum sp. WKF16. Next base: position 2,260,123 of record NZ_CP118632.1, read on the forward strand.
AAGGGCTATGTCGAATACATGGGCCGCCTGCCGGGCACCGACGACAGCAACCGCACGCCCAAGATGAGCTACGTGATCCACAACGAGGACTGGGACTGGTTCATCGTGACCGGCGTGTTCCTCAGCGACGTGCAGGCGCACTTCCTCAACAACCTGTTCAAGCTGCTGGGCATCCTGCTGGTGGTGGGCGTGGTGGTCTCGGCCATGATGCTGGCCATCATCCGCCGCATCACGCGCAGCCTGGGCGGCGAGCCGGCCTATGCGGTCGACATCGCCACCCGCATCGCCGCCGGCGACCTGACCGTGCGTGTCGATACCCGCCCCGGCGACAGCAAGAGCCTGCTGTTTGAAATGGCGTCCATGCGCGAGCGCCTGGCGCAGGTGATCAAGGGCATCCACCAGGGCACCGACGCCATCGACATCGGCGCGCGCGAGATCGCCGCCGGCAACCTCGACCTGTCCTCGCGCACGGAAGAGCAGGCCGGCTCGCTGGCGACCACCGCTTCGAGCATGGATGCGCTGACTTCCACCGTGAAGCAGAACGCCGACAACGCGCGCCAGGCCGGCCAGCTGGCCAACAGCGCCTCGGAGATCGCCAGCCGCGGCGGGGAAGTGGTGGGCCAGGTGGTGCAGACCATGGAAGGCATCACCGAAAGCTCGCGCAAGATTTCCGACATCATCGGCGTGATCGACGGCATCGCCTTCCAGACCAACATCCTGGCGTTGAACGCCGCGGTGGAAGCCGCGCGCGCCGGCGAGCAGGGCCGCGGCTTCGCCGTGGTGGCCTCCGAAGTGCGCAGCCTGGCCCAGCGCAGCGCGCAGGCGGCCAAGGAGATCAAGGGCCTGATCGAGGATTCGGTGCAGCGTGTGGGCAGCGGCTCCGACCAGGTGGCCCGCGCCGGCGAGACCATGGGCGAAGTGGTGGCCGCGGTGCGCCGCCTGACCGACATCGTCGGCGAGATTTCGGCCGCCTCCGAAGAGCAGCGCCATGGCATCGAGCAGGTCAACCACGCCATCGGCCAGATGGACCAGGTGACGCAGCAGAACGCGGCGCTGGTGGAAGAGGCCGCCGCCGCCGCCGGCTCGCTGGAAGAACAGGCGCGCCGCCTGAAGCAGGCCGTGGCGACCTTCCGCGTGGAAGGCGGCGAGGCGGCGCCGGCCGTTGCCGCAGCCGTGTCGCCGGCGCCTGCGCCGGTACGTGCTGCCGCCAAGCCGGCCGCCCCGCGCGCGGCGGCCAAGCCCGCGCTCAAGACGGCGCCGGCCCCGGTCGCCAAGCCTTTGCCGGCGCCCGCCGCCAAGGCCGCTCCCAAGGCGCCGGCCGGCGACGACGGCGAATGGGAAACGTTCTGACCGGACTCTTTGCGCTGCATGAAAAAACGCCGCACCCGCGGCGTTTTTTCATGGGGAGAACGGTCACGCAGGCGTCAGCCGCCGAAGCTCTTCACTCCCTGCCATAGCGATGGGCCGGCCTGGTAGAGCGTGTAGGGCGGATTGACCTGGGTGCCGTCGGCGGCAAACGAGATCGGACCGGAGGCGCCCTTGTACTGCATCTTGTGCAGCTCGGCCGAGAGCAGCCTGGGATTGGCGCTGTCGACCCGCCGCATGGCCTCGATCAGCATGCCCACCGCATCGTAGGAAAACATGGCGTAGGCGCTCAGCGCGGAGTCGTACTTCTTGCGGTAGTTCTTCTCGAACTCGGCATAGCCGGGGCGCTTGTCGACCTGCAATCCATGCAGCAGCACGCTGGAGCCCTCCGGATACAGCCCGGTGCGCGGGAATTCCAGGTTGACGCCGCCGCCGGTGGCCAGCAGCCTGCAGGCCAGGCCCACGCGTTTGCATCCCTGCAGCAGGGCCATCACCTGGGGCCCGATCGCGGTGAAAAACATCAGGTCGGGATTGGCCGCCTTGATGCGCAGCAGCGTGGCGCTGAAGTCGGAGCTCTTGCCGCCGACCGATTCGCGCGCGACCACGCCGATGCCAGCCTTGCGCAGCCTGGCAATGTAGTCGTCGGCCAGCGACGCGCCCAGTTGGGTGCCGTTGTCGAGCACGGCGACGCGGCGCGCCTTGAGCAGATCGCCGCTGATGTCGGCCAGGTAGGAGGAGGTGATGTCGCTGTTGCCCAGCAACTGGAACACGTTGCGGTAGCCGCGCGCGGTGAGGTTGCGGCCGGTCGAGGTGGGGCTGATCATGGGGATGCCGGCATCCGCATAGATCGGGCTGGCGGCGATGCTGGTGTCGGTGCTGACGTGCCCGATCACGCCGCTGACGTTGGCGGCGACGAAGGAGTTGGCGGCGATGCGGGCGAAATTCGGTTCGGACTGGTCGTCCACCACCGTCAGCGCGAAGCGCACGGCCTTGCCGCCGATGACCAGGCCGCGCTGGTTGGCCTCTTCGATCGCCAGCAGGGCGCCGTCGCGCGCGCTGAAGCTCAGGTTGCTCTGCTGCTTGACGCCAAAACCGCCGGCGAAGCCGAGGTTGACGACCTGCTCCTGCCGCGCCGCCGGCGCGTTGCGCGCGGCCGCGCCCAGCATCAATGCGCCGGCGCCTGTCAACAGGCGCCGGCGCCATTGCGATACGGTCATGGATCCCCTTGTCTGGTATGCGTCGTTGCGTTCCCGGTGCCGATGCGGGCGTGGCCGCTCGGTCATTGTCGGCTTCACTATACCTAAAGTCGGGGGCGCATGTATGGCAGCGCAGGAAATGGCGCGCGCGGGGAGGCCGGCGGGTGCCGCGGGCGGCCTGTGCAAGCCGTTTTTGGCCTGATCCGGCGGCTGCGATGTTATGATACCGGCCTTTCCGGAAGCAAATTTTCCGCTTTCAGCCAACCCGTTTAATTTGTCGATAACGTGCGTCTAACTTCCATTAAATTGTCAGGCTTCAAGTCCTTCGTCGAGCCAACGCATTTCCAGGTTCCGGGGCAGCTGGTGGGCGTGGTCGGGCCGAACGGCTGCGGCAAATCCAACATCATCGACGCCGTGCGCTGGGTGCTGGGCGAATCCAAGGCATCCGAGCTGCGCGGCGAGTCGATGCAGGACGTCATCTTCAACGGCTCCACGCACCGCAAGCCGGCCGGGCGCGCCTCGGTGGAACTGGTGTTCGACAACTCGGCCGGCAAGGCCGCCGGGCAGTGGAGCCAGTACGCCGAGATCGCCGTCAAGCGCACGCTGACGCGCGACGGCACCTCGTCCTACTACATCAACAACCAGGCGGTGCGCCGCCGCGACATCCAGGACATCTTCCTGGGCACCGGCCTGGGCCCGCGCGCCTACGCGATCATCGGCCAGGGCATGATCTCGCGCATCATCGAGGCGCGTCCCGAGGAGCTGCGCATCTTCCTGGAAGAGGCCGCCGGCGTCTCCAAGTACAAGGAGCGCCGCCGCGAGACCGAGAACCGCCTGCACGACACCACCGAAAACCTGACCCGCCTGGAAGACATCCTGCGCGAGCTCAACGCCAACCTGGAGAAGCTGGAAGCCCAGGCCGCCGTGGCCAAGAAATTCCACGAGCTGCAGAACGACCAGGAAGAGAAGCAGAAGCTGCTCTGGCTGTTGCGCAAGAACGAGGCCAAGGCCGAGCAGGAGAAGTTCTTCAAGGAGATCGAGCGCGCCCAGATCGACCTGGAAGAACAGACCGCCAAGCTGCGCCACGTCGAGGCAGAACTGGAGCACATGCGCCAGGCGCACTACGGCGCCGGCGACCGCCTGCACCAGGCGCAGGGCCACCTGTACCAGACCAACTCCGAGATCGGCAGCCTGGAGGCGCAGATCAAGTTCGTCATCGAATCGCGCAACCGCCTGCAATCGCAGCTGAACTCGCTCACCGCGCAGCGCGACCAGTGGCAGCGCCAGGGTTCGCAGCAGCAGGACGAGCTGGCCGAGGCCGAGATCGCCCTGGAAGAATTCGGCATGCGCGTGGAGCAGGCGCAGCAGGCCGTGCACAACACCAACGACAGCCTGCCGTCGCTGGAACAGGCCTGGCGCGAATCGCAGTTGAAGACCACCGAGTCGCGCGGCAAGATCATGCAGGTGCAGCAGCAGATCGAGCTGCAGTCCACGCACCAGCGCAACGCCTCCAACATCCTCTCCGGCCTGGCTTCGCGCCGCGAGCGGCTGATGCAGGAGAAGAACGGCATGGCCATGCCCGACGACGTGCACCTGGCCAATCTCAAGCTGCAGCTGGAAGAAAAGCAGGCCTCGCTGGAAGAGGCCAACATGTACCTGGAAGAAGCCCAGGAACAAGTGCCGCGCCTGGAAGAGGAGCGCCGCGCCGCGCAGGAACTGGTGAGCCGCGAGACGTCCGCCAACGCCCAGCTGGAAGCGCGCCTGTCGGCATTGAAGCAATTGCAGGAAAGCGTGCAGGCGCAAGGCAAGGTCCAGCCCTGGCTGGAAAAGCACGGCCTGGCCGAGCTGCCGCGCCTGTGGCAGAAGCTGCACATCGAGCAGGGCTGGGAAACCGCGCTGGAAGCGGTGCTGCGCGAGCGCATGTCGGCGCTGGAGATGTCCAACCTGGACTGGGCCAAGGCCTTCTTCTCCGACGCTCCGCCGGCCAAGCTGGCCCTGTACGCGCCCAATGCCGGCGCGGCCCAGCCGGCGCCGCAGGCGGCCAACGGCTTGAAGCCTTTCATCAACCTGCTGCAACTGAACGACCCGGGCCTGCGCGCCCTGATGAACGACTGGCTCAACGGCATCTACGTCGCCGACGACACCGCGACCGCCTTCGCCGAGCGCGCCACGCTGCCGCTGGGCGCCTTGTTCGTGACCCGCCAGGGGCACGTGGTAAGCCAGTCCAGCGTGCGTTTCTACGCCTCCGATTCCGAGCAGGACGGCATGCTGGCGCGCCAGCAGGAAATCGAGAACCTGACCAAGCAGCAGCGCGCCCAGTACATGCTGGCCGAGGAGGCCAAGGGCCGCGCGGTGCGCGCCGAGGCCGCGCTGTCCGGCGCCTCGCAGCGCCTGCAGGAGCTGCGCCAGCGCACCGGCGCGCTGACGCAGTCGGCGCACAGCCTGCAGATCGAGGTGATGAAGCTGGCCGAGGTGCAGGAGCGCTTCAACCAGCGCAGCACCCAGATCACCACCGACCTGGAGGAAATCTCCCTGCAGGAGGCCGAGCAGCAGCAGGTGCAGGCCGAGTCCGAGGCCCGTTTCGAGCAGCTCGACATCGAGCTGGCCGAGCTGCAGGAGCAGCACGAGAACGGCCAGACCGACTACCTGACCCGCGAGCAGCAATTGAACGACGCCCGCGCCCGCCTGCGCGAGCTGGAGCGCTCGGCCCAGGAGACCGAGTTTGCGGAGAAGTCCCACCGCAGCAAGATCGAGGAATTGAAGCGCGGCATCGCCACCGCCCTGGAGCAGGCCGCGCAGTTGTTCGCCAGCATGCAGCAGGGCAGCCTGGAGCTGGAAAGCCTGGACGACCAGGCGGCCCAGGCCGGCCTGCAGGAACTGCTGGATCGTCGCAGCGACCAGGAACGCGCGCTGGCCGATGCCCGCCACGAGCTCGACCAGCTCTCGCAGCAGCTGCGCACGCATGAGGAAAACCGCATGCAGGCCGAACGCAGCCTGCAGCCGCAGCGCGACCGCATCACCGAGCTGCAGCTGAAGGAGCAGGCCGCGCGCCTGAACCAGGAGCAGTTCTCCGAAGCGCTGGCGCAGACCCAGGCCGACGAAGCCGCGCTGTCGGAAAAGCTGACCGCCGACATGCGCCCGTCCTACCTGCAAGGCGAAGTGACCCGCCTGACCAACGCCATTGCGGCGCTGGGCGCGGTCAACCTGGCCGCGCTGGACGAACTGGCCACCGCTTCCGAACGCAAGCATTTCCTGGATTCGCAGCACGCCGACCTGAACGAGGCGATCACCACGCTGCAGGACGCGATCCACAAGATCGACATGGAAACCCGCGACCTGCTGCAAGACACCTTCGACAAGGTCAACCATCACTTCTCGGAACTGTTCCCGGTGCTGTTCGGCGGCGGCCAGGCCAAGCTGATCATGACCGGCGACGAGATCCTGGACTCCGGCGTGCAGGTCATGGCGCAGCCGCCGGGCAAGAAGAACGCCACCATCCACCTGCTCTCGGGCGGCGAGAAGGCGCTGACCGCGACCGCGCTGGTGTTCTCGATGTTCCAGCTGAACCCGGCGCCGTTCTGCCTGCTCGACGAGGTGGACGCGCCGCTGGACGACGCCAACACCGAACGCTTCGCCAACATGGTCAAGCGCATGTCGGCGCACACGCAGTTCCTCTTCATCTCGCACAACAAGATCGCGATGGAGATGGCGCAGCAGCTGATCGGCGTGACCATGCAGGAGCAGGGCGTATCGCGCATCGTGGCGGTGGACATGGAGTCGGCGGCCAATTTCTCGAGCGCCGAGCAGGCCGCCTGAGGCCGGGCCGCAGGCGGCACTCTTGCCGGCAATGCAACATTCGCCGACAAGAGCCTGCACAGCGGCTTCCCGGCCTTTGTCGGCTTGACAAGCAAGGGGCGGAACACTACCCTGAATGCCTTGTCATACAAGCCCGGCTTGAGGTGTTTTTTCAGCCGGATACGCTTTTTTGAGGCCCCCACGGGCCATGAAAAATAACAATATCTTGACCGCGATCTTGCCGCTGCCAGTTCGTTCTACGCATTCGATGCACTTGAGAAGCGCCGCCCGGGCCCGGCCCGCGCCGGCGCATCCTTCATGGATGCGGCGGCTTGCCGCCATGAAGGCAAGCGCGGTTCAGGCCCCCTTGGATTTATAGGATTCGGATTCCCTCAATGAGCAGCTTCTTCGAGCCGACCATGCCACGCAGCGCCGACGCCGGCGCCTACCAGCCAGCCAACTCCCCGGGGCGTGCAGCATGATGGATCTTCAGACCAGCCTGATCGTGATCGGCGGCGTGTTCGTCGTCGGCGTCATCTCCTATAACAAGTGGCAGGAACACAAGGCGCGCAAGACGGTGGAGCGCGCCTTTTCTTCGTCCCATGACGACGTCCTGATGTCGCCCGACGAGCAGGTCGCGCCCGGCGAATACGCCGCGCCGGCGCCGCTGGCCGAGCGCGAGGCCGGCTTCGCGCCCGCCGCCCGCGAGCAGGGCGACGACGAGCGCATGGAACCCGGCCTGTACGAGATGCCCGAGCGCAAGCCGGTGACGGCGCCGGTCAAGGCCTACCTGGACCAGGCCGAGTTCGAGCAGCGCGAACCCTACCTGGGCGACGCGCCGCAGGCGGCCGAGGCCGATCGTCGCGTCGACGCCGCCCTGGCCGAGGCCCTGGCGCAGGCGCCGCAATCGACGGTGGCGCAGGTCATCGCCGGCGCCGAGGAGCAGGTCGAGGCCGCCGCGGCCTTCACCGCACCGCCGGAAATGCAGGCGCGCCTGGCGCCCAAGCGCGAATTGCCGGTGGACGAACTGATCGACTGCAACATCCCGATCGCCCTGGAGAATCCGCTGCGCGGCGACAAGCTGTTGCCGGCGCTGCAGAACCTGCGCCACGTCGGCAACAAGCCGGTGCACTTCATCGGCCGCACCGCCGAAGGCGACTGGGAGGCGGTGGCCCACGGCGGCGTCTACACCGCCTTGCTGGCCGGCGCCCAGCTGGCCAACCGCAGCAATGCGCTCAACGAGATCGAGTATTCCGAGCTGGTCATGCGCCTGCGCGACCTGACCGATTCGCTCTCGGGCGAGCCGGAACTGCCGGACATGCCCGACGTCATCCGCACCGCCCAGGCGCTGCACCAGTTCATCGCCGACCATGACGTGCAGTTGTCGGTCAACGTGCGCACCACCGGCGCGCCCTGGAGCCTGGCGACGCTGCTGGCGGCGCTGACCCGCCAGGGCTTCGATCGCCGCACCGAAGGCTACCTGGTGATGCAGGACGGCGAGGGCGAGGTGCTGTTCGCGCTCTCGACCAACGCCACCCAGGCCGACGAGACCACCGACCGCCTGACGCTGTTGCTGGACGTGCCGCGCGTATCGCCGGCGCGCGACGGCTACGGCGCGCTGGTGGCCTGCGCCCGTTCGCTGGCGGCCCGTCTTGGCGGCGCCATGGTGGACGACAGCGACCAGCCCCTGTCCGACGCCTCGCTGGCCGACATCGCCGAGCAGGTCTCGGCCTTCTACAGCGCGATGGAGTCGGCCGACATCCCCGCCGGTTCCACCCGCGCGCTGCGCCTGTTCAGCTGAGGGGCATGATCCCCTCCACCCGAGATGCCAACAGATTTGTTTTCCGCAGGACGGCCCCCGGCAGGGGCGCCGGACTGGCTGGTTCGCGCGCATGAGCTGCGCGCCGACCTGAACCGCCACAACCACAGTTACTACGTGCTGGACCAACCCAGCATTCCCGACGCCGAATACGACCGCCTGTTCCAGGAACTGCAGGCGCTGGAAACCGTCCATCCCGAACTGGCGACGCCGGATTCGCCGACCCAGCGCGTGGGCGGCGCGCCCTTGCCGCAGTTCGATGCGGTGCGCCACGATATCCCCATGCTGTCGTTGGGCAACGGTTTCACCGACGAAGACATTGAAGCCTTCGACAAGCGCGTCATGGACGGCCTGGAGTCGCTGCAGGAGATCCGCTACGCCACCGAACTCAAGTTCGACGGCCTGGCCATCAGCCTGCGCTACGAGAATGGCGTGCTGGTGCAGGCCGCGACCCGCGGCGACGGCGCCACCGGCGAGAACGTCACCGCCAATATCCGCACGGTGCGCGCCATCCCGCTGCGCCTGCATGGCGACCAGGTTCCGGCGGTGCTGGACGTGCGCGGTGAAGTGCTGATGTACAAGGACGATTTCGCGCGCCTGAACCAGCGCCAGCGCGACGCCGGCCAGAAGGAGTTCGCCAATCCGCGCAACGCCGCCGCCGGCAGCCTGCGCCAGCTGGACTCGCGCATCACCGCGCAGCGCACGCTGCGCTTCTTCGCCTACGGCATCGGTGTGCTGGAAGGCATGGAGATGCCGGCCTCGCATTCGGCGCTGCTGGACTGGTACCAGCAGCTTGGCCTGCCGGTGTGCAAGGAGCGCGCAGTGGTCGCCGGCGCTGCCGGCCTGCTGGCGTTTTATCGCGGCATCGGCGAAAAGCGCGAACGACTGCCCTACGAGATTGACGGCGTGGTCTACAAGGTGGACCGGCTGGACCAGCAAAAGCAGCTGGGTTTCGTCTCGCGCGCACCGCGCTTTGCGCTGGCGCACAAGTTCCCGGCGCAGGAGGCGCTGACCGAGGTGCAGGACATCGAAGTGCAGGTCGGCCGCACCGGCGCCATCACGCCGGTGGCGCGCCTCAATCCGGTGTTCGTGGGCGGCGTGACCGTGACCAACGCCACACTGCACAACGAGGACGAAGTGCGCCGCAAGGATATCCGCATCGGCGACACCGTCATCGTGCGCCGCGCCGGGGATGTGATTCCGGAAGTGGTCGCCTGCGTCCCGGAAAAACGCCCGGCCGACGCGCGCGCCTTCGTCATGCCGACCGAGTGCCCGGTATGCGGCTCGCCCATCGCGCGCGCCGAGGATGAGGCGATTGCCCGCTGCACCGGCGGCTGGCTGAAATGTTCGGCGCAGCGCAAGGGCGGCTTGCAGCATTTCGCCTCGCGTCGCGCCATGGATATCGAGGGCCTGGGCGAACAGCTGGTGGAGCAACTGGTGGACAGCAACATCGTCACCACGCCTGCCGACCTGTACCGCCTTGGGCTGCTGGCCCTGGCCACGCTTGACCGCATGGCCGAGAAGTCGGCGCAGAACGTGCTGGCCGCGCTGCAGAAGTCCAAGGACACCACGCTGGCGCGCTTCATCTATGCGCTGGGCATCCGCCACGTCGGCGAGGCCACGGCCAAGGAGCTGGCGCGCCATTTCGGCGGCCTCGACAAGATCCTGGCCGCCAGCGAGGAGCAATTGCTGGAGGTGGCCGATATCGGCCCGGTGGTGGCCGCATCCATCCGCGCCTTCTTCAGCGATGCGATGAATGTCGAGCTGGTGGAACAACTGCGCGCCGTAGGCGTACACTGGCCGGAGAGCGAGGGCGCCGACAGCGGCCCCAAGCATCTGGCCGGCAAGACCTTCGTGCTGACCGGCACGCTGCCCAACATGTCGCGCGACGAGGCCGCGCGGCTGGTCGAGGCGGCCGGCGGCAAGGTGGCCGGCTCGGTGTCGAAGAAGACCAGCTATGTGGTGGCCGGCGCCGAGGCCGGCAGCAAGCTGGCCAAGGCGGAAGAGCTGGGCGTGCCCATCCTGGATGAGGACGGTCTCAAGGCGCTGTGCGCCGGGGCCGGGCAGGACGCCCCGTCAGGCTCATGATGTCCATGAGGCCTTCGGTTTGTTGTCGAATTTGAATCAGGGCGTCCGGTTTGTCCGGGCGCTTGAATGAATAACACTTCCCCATGGAGCAATGATGATCAAGAGGATCAAGAAAGCCGTTTTCCCCGTCGCCGGCCTTGGCAGCCGCTTCCTGCCCGCCACCAAGGCGCAGCCCAAGGAAATGCTGCCCATCGTCGACAAGCCGCTGATCCACTACGCGGTGGAAGAGGCGGTGGCCGCCGGCATCACCGAAATGGTTTTCATCACCGGCCGCAACAAGCGCGCCATCGAGGATCACTTCGACAAGGCCTATGAGCTGGAAAGTGAACTGGAAGCCGCCGGCAAGCAAAAGCTGCTGGAGATCGTGCAAAACGTGGTGCCCAAGAACGTGAATTGCATTTTCATCCGCCAGTCGACCCCGCTGGGCCTGGGCCACGCCGTGCTGTGCGCGCGGCCGGTGGTGGGCGAGGAGCCCTTCGCCGTGCTGCTGGCGGACGATTTCATGGACACCGACCCCGGCGTCAAGCCTGTGCTGGCGCAGATGACCGACATCTATACGCGCGAAGGCATGAGCATGCTGGCGGTGCAGGAAGTGCCCCGGGCCGAGACCAAGCAGTACGGCATCGTCAGCGCCACCTCCTACCAGCCCGACCTGGAGCGGGTGAACGCCATCGTCGAGAAGCCGGCGCCCGAGGACGCTCCTTCGACCCTGGCCGTGGTCGGCCGCTATGTGCTCAACAACCGCATCTTCGACTACCTGGAAAACATCGGCCGCGGCGCCGGCGGCGAGATCCAGCTGACCGACGGCATCGCCGCGCTGATGCAGGCCGAGTCGGTGCTGGCCTACCGCTACCAAGGCCAGCGCTATGACTGCGGCTCCAAGCTGGGCTACCTGAAGGCCACCGTGGCCATGGGCCTGAAGCACCCGGAAACCGGCCCGGCCTTCGGCGAATTCCTCAAGGAAATCGGCGGCAGGCAGGACTGATGCCTCGCGCCCGGCCGCTTCCGCGGCGGCCGGCGCGGCAGGGAGGGATCACACAGGCGCTCGGCATGGACCGGGCGTCGTCTTTTGGAGTGCAAGCAACGATGGCTATTCGCGACATCCTCAAAATGGGCGACCCGCGCCTGCTGCGCCAGGCGCAAGCCGTGACGCAGTTCGGCACGCCCGAGCTGGCGGCGCTGGTGGACGACATGTTCGAAACCATGCGCGCCGTCAACGGCGCCGGCCTGGCGGCGCCGCAGATCGGCGTCGACCTGCAGCTGGTGATCTTCGGCTTCGGCAGCAACCAGCGCTACCCGGACGCGCCCGCGGTGCCGGAGACGGTGCTGATCAATCCGGTGCTCACGCCCTTGTCCGACGAGATCGAGGACGGCTGGGAAGGCTGCCTGTCGGTGCCCGGCATGCGCGGCGTGGTGCCGCGCTGGAGCCGCCTGCGCTATCAGGGCTACGACTTGCAGGGAGACGTCATCGACCGTACCGTCGACGGTTTCCATGCGCGCGTGGTGCAGCACGAGTGCGATCACTTGCAGGGCATCCTGTATCCGATGCGCATCCGCGACTTCGCGCAATTCGGCTTTACCGAAGTGCTGTTCCCTGAGCTGGATCCGAATCAGGACGATTGACCCGCGCAGGAACGGATAGGCAGAAAAAAGCCGCAACCAAGGTTGCGGCTTTTTCATGGGCGCTGGATGCGGTGCCTACTTCTCCGCCACGCGCATGGCGATGTGCGCCAGCGCCTCCTCCACCTGGTCGATCAGGATCAGGCACAGGTCGCCGGCCTGCAGCGAGGACAGCGCGGTGTCGATGGCCAGGAACTCGCCATAGATCTCCTTGACGTCGCTGGTGCGGGTGGCTTTTTCCAGGCCCTGGCGCAGCAGCGCGATCACCTCGCCGTCGACGCGACCGCGCTGGCATTGGTCCTGATAGAGCACCACTTCGTCGAAGGCGTCGCCCAGCAGTTCGGTCTGGCGCGTGATGTCGACGTCGCGGCGGTCGCCGGCGCCGCTGATGACCACCGAGCGGCGCTTGGCGGGCATGCTGTCGACCGCCTTGATCAGGGCGGCGATGGCGTCCGGGTTGTGGCCGTAGTCGGCGATCAGGGTGGCGCCCTTGTAGTCGAACATGTTGAAGCGGCCCGGGGCGGTGCCGCTGTCGCTGATGAAGCTGCTCAGCGCGGCGGTGATCTGCTCCCAGTCGAGGTTCAGCGCCCAGGCGGCGCCGACCGAGGCCATCACGTTCTCGACCTGGAAGCCGATGGCGCCGTTGCCGGTCAGCGGGATGCCGGACAGCTTCAGGCGCTTCTCGAGGTCACCCTGGGCGGCCACGATGGCGTCGCCGTCGCGGTAGACGATGCGGTGGCCCTGGGCGCGATGGGTGGCCATGATCGGGTGTTGCGGGTCGAGCGCGAAGAAGGTCACCGAGCCGGGGCAGGAGGAGGCCATCTTCGAGACCATCGGGTCGGCCGCGTTGAGCACTGCGGTGCCGGTCGGCGCGACGTTCTCGACGATCACGCGCTTGACCACGGCCAGGTCTTCCACGGTGCTGATGTAGGACAGACCCAGGTGGTCGCCCATGCCGATGTTGGTCACCACGGCCACGGCGCAGCGGTCGAAGCCCAGGCCCTCGCGCAGCACGCCGCCGCGGGCGGTTTCCAGCACCGCGGCGTCGACGTCGGGATGGAACAGCACGTTGCGCGCGCTGCGCGGGCCGCTGCAGTCGCCGGTGTCGGTGCGCAGGCCGTCGATGTAGACGCCGTCGGTGTTGGTCATGCCCACGCGCAGGCCGGTCTTGGCCAGCAGGTGGGTGATCAGGCGCACGGTGGTGGTCTTGCCGTTGGTGCCGGCCACCGCCACCACGGGGATGCGGCCGTCGTCGCCGTCCCCGTACATGGTGGAGATGATGGCTTCGCCGACGTCGCGGCTCTTGCCGTAGGAGGGCGTCAGGTGCATGCGCAGGCCGGGCGCGGCGTTGACTTCGACGATGCCGCCGCCTTGCTCTTCCATCGACATGTGCACCGAGTTGCAGACCACGTCGACGCCGCAGATGTCCAGGCCGACCATCTGCGCCGCGGCGATGGCGCGCGCGGCCATCTCGGGGTGGACGTCGTCGGTGACGTCGGTGGCGGTGCCGCCGGTGGACAGGTTGGCGTTGTTGCGCAGGACCACGCGCACGCCTTGCGCCGGAATGGCTTCAGGGTCGAGGTTCTGGCCAGCCAGCACCGAGAGGGCGATGTCGTCCAGGCGGATCTTGGTCAGCGAGGTGGCGTGGCCGTCGCCGCGCAGCGGGTCGGCGTTGACCTGGTCGATCAACTGGCGGATGGTGTGCACGCCGTCGCCGATGACTTGCGGCGGATCGCGGCGGGCTGCAGCCACCAGGGTCTTGCCGATCACCAGCAGGCGGAAGTCGTGGCCCGGGAGATAGCGTTCGACGATCACCTCGTCGCTGATGCGCGCGGCGTTGGCGAACGCGTGTTCGATCTGCGCGGGGGTACTGATGTTGACCGCCACGCCCTTGCCCTGGTTGCCGTCCAGCGGCTTGATCACCACGGCCGAGCCGATTTCCTCGGCGGCCTTCAACGCATCTTCCACGGTGGTGACCACGCGGCCGTTGGGCACCGGCACGCCGGCTGCGTGCAGCAGCATCTTGGTCAGGTCCTTGTCCTGCGCGATCGATTCGGCGATGGCGCTGGTATTGCTGGTCTCGGCGGCCTGGATGCGCTTCTGGCGGCTGCCCCAGCCGAACTGCACCATGCTGCCCTGGGTCAGGCGGCGGAACGGGATGCCGCGCTTGGCGGCGGCATTGACGATGGAGCCGGTGCTGGGACCAAGGCGCACGTCTTCGTCCAGTTCGCGGATGCGCGACAGGGCGGCGGTCAGGTCGAACGGGGTGTCGGCCTGCGCGGCCAGGCACAGCTCCAGCGCCAGGTCGAAGGCCAGGCGGCCGACTTCCTCTTCGCTGTACTCGACCACCACCTGGTAGATGCCGGTCTCGATGGTGGATACCGTGCGGCTGAAGGTCACCGGGCAGCCGGCCTGCGATTGCAGGGCGAGGGCGGCGGCGGCCAGCGCATGCGCCATCGAGACGGCCTGTTTGCCGCCGTCCGGCTCAAGGAAGCCGATCTGCGGGAAGCGGGCGCGCAGGCGCACCTCGAAGCCGGGCATGTCGTCCACCACCCGTTCCGATTCCGGACAGGAGACGATGGCTTCGACGGCGGTGTGTCTGCACCAGAGGTTGGGGCCGCGCAGTGCGCGTATGCGGGATACGTCCATGGACAGGTTTTCCTAGTGTCTCTTGATCTTCAATCTGGTCTGTATTGCCTTGCCGGGGCGCCTGCCTCAGGCGACCTGGCTCTTGAACTTCAGTCCTTGCTGCTCGGCCTGCTCGGTGCCGAACAGTTCGATGCCGGCGCGGATCACTTCGGGCGAGATGCCCAGCGCCCACGCCGCGCCGACTGCCGCCAGCACATTCTCGACCTGGTAGGCCACGGCGCCGTTGCCGGTCAGCGGAATGGCGTCCACCGAGCTGACCTTGCATTCGCGCTCGCCCTCGGCCTGGATCAGGTCGCCGCCGCGCAGGAACACGGCGCGGCCGCCTTCCTTCAAGTGAGTCGCCAACAGCTCGGAGGCCGGTTCGGTGCTGAAGAAGATCACCTCGCCGTCGCACAGCTGGGCCATTTCGGCCACCAGCGGATCGTCGGCGTTGAGGATCGCGGCGCCGTCCGGCAGCACCAGGTCGACCTGGGTGCGCTTGACCTTGGTGGCGATTTGCTCGGCGTTCTCGATGTAGTACTCGGGCAGGCTGTCGTCGGGATCGATATTGGCCACCACGCCCACCAGGCAGCGGTCGTAGGCCAGGCCTTCGGAGAGGATGGAGACGCTGCCGTTCTCGAACACGGCGGCTTCCACGGCGCGGTTCAACAGCACGCGGTGCGCGGCTTCCCAGTTGGCGCGGTTGCCGCGCTCGACCTGGCGCTCGCCGAAATACAGGCCGTCGCCGCACGCCAGGCCGACATGCTTGCCCGAGAGGTGGATGATGCGGGCGACCAGGCGCGAGATGGTGGTCTTGCCGTGGGTGCCGGTGACGCCGACCACGGGAATGCGGCCGGTCTCGTCCTCGCCGAACAGGTTGTTGACGATGGCTTCGCCCACCGGGCGCGCCTGGCCTTCGGAGGGTTTCAGGTGCATCAGCAGGCCGGGGCCGGCATTGACTTCGACGATGGCGCCGCCCTGGTCGGCCAGCGGGCGGGTGATGTCCTCGGCCACGATGTCGACGCCGGCGATGTCCAGGCCGACGATGCGCGCGGCCAGCGAGGCGGCGGCGGCCACGCTGGGATGGACCTTCTCGGTGATGTCGGCCGAGACGTTGCCGTTGCGCAGCAGCAGGATGCGGCGGCCGGCGGCCGGCACCGATTCGACGGTGAGGTTCTGGCGCTGCAGTTCCAGCACGGCGGCGGGCTCGCGCTCCAGCAGCACCGGGTCCAGCAGGTGTTCTTCCAGCAGGCCGCGGCGCGGGTCGCGGTTGAGCTCGTCGAGCAGCTCCTGCACGGTGGACTTGCCGTCGCCGATGATGAAGATGGGCTCGCCGCGCGCGGCCGCGGCCAGCTTGCCGCCGACGATCAGCAGGCGGTGCTCGAGGCCCGGCACGAAACGCTCGACCAGCACGCCGCTGCCTTCTTCCAGCGCGACCTTGTAGGCGGTCTCGATTTCCTCGCGGGTGTTCAGGTCGATGAAGACGCCGCGGCCGTGGTTGGCGTCGCAGGGCTTCACCACCACGGGCAGGCCGATGTCCTCGGCGGCTTCCCAGGCGTCTTCGGGGCTTTCCACCAGTCGGCCTTCGGGCACCGGCACGCCGCAGGTTTCCAGCAGCGACTTGGTCAGGTCCTTGTCGCGCGAGATGCCTTCGGCGATGGCGCCGGTCTGGTCGGATTCGGCGGTCCAGATGCGGCGCGACTTGCAGCCGTGGCCGAGCTGGACCAGGTTGCCTTCGGACAGGCGGATGGTGGGAATGCGGCGTTCTTCGGCGGCATCCACGATGCAGGCGGTGCTGGGCCCCAGGCAGAGCTTGTCGACCATGCGGCGCAGCTTGGCCAGCGTGGCGTCGACGTCGTACGGGCGGTCTTCGATGGCGGCCATCACCAGGTCGCGCGCGGCGTACAGCGCGGCGCGGGTCACCGTTTCATGGCGGGCGCGCACCACCACCTTGTAGACGCCGCGCACATTGGTCTCGCGCGCCTTGCCGAAGCCGCCGGGCAGGCCGGCCAGGTTCTGCAGCTCCAGCGTCACGTGTTCCAGGATGTGGCCGGGCCAGGTGCCTTCCTCCAGCCGGCGCACGAAGCCGCCGCGCACCTCGTAGCTGCAGCGGTGCTCGATGAGCGTGGGCAGCCAGGCGGTCAGTCTGTCGGTGAAGCCGGGGATGGTGTTGGAGGGAAAGTCTTCCAGTTCGCCGATGTCGATCCACACTTCGAGGGCCGAGCGGTAGGTCCAGATGTTGGGACCTTTCAAGGGCAGGAAACGGAGGAATTCGATGTTTTTCATGTCTGGAGGTGTGCCGCGTAAATTGCCGTTTATATCTGTCTGTAGAGCCGGGCCGCCAGGCGATGCTGCTGCCGGGAGCCGCTTTTGTTCGCTTTTGTTCGCTTTTGTTATTTGTGAAACGTTTTCAGGCGTGTCCTCCGTGTGACCTCGCAAAGCCGGGAAGATGCCATCCGATCGCCTGTGCCGTCGCCCGCCAGCTCTGCCTTGCGGCGCGGGCCGCAAGCCGATGGGCGGCCCGGCGAGAGGTAGGACAGGATTTCCCGGTCAGCATTCCGTCAGAATAGCGCATGCTCCACTAACGTGCCGGAAGGCATTTGGTTTACTGGGGAACGACAAAGAACTGGCAAAAAGGGCAGGTGCGGGCTTGCCGGCGGGAAATCAGGGGGTGCGCCTCGCGCGGAAAAACTGGTCGGTTTTGCGGGCGGCGAAGGCGGATCTCATTGGAGTTATGCTTGTGAGGATGTGATTGGGCAGCATTGTCGCAGAGTGTCCGGCGGCCGTGGCGCGAATTAACCAAAAAAACGACGGTCAACAAGTAAAGGGCGAGCCGCCGGCATGGCGATGAGCTGCGTTTCGCATCCCGCGGGAAACGCGCCCGGACTCATGCGTGCACCGTTTGGCCGCCTCTTGCGTTATGCGATGGACTCATCCGTATCGCAGCCGATGACGAGGGGCCGCGCGCAGGGGCTGCGCTATAATCGCGCGCTGCCCGACCGGGCCTTGCCATCCAGAACACATAGCCAAACCGCTCGCTTCGGGCCTAACGTTGCCGTTAAATGACTACTGACTCCCTACCTTCCGCCACCGCCAGCCTGCCCGAACGCTGGAGGACGGAAACCGCCGCCCGCCTGGCCGCCAACGAGAAGATCGTGGCCTGGCTGGAGCTGGACCTTGATTCGCAATTGCAATTCCGCTCCTCGCTGGTGGTCGTGACGGAAACCCGGCTGCTGGCCAATACGCCCGAAGGCACCGTGTGGCAGGAGTGGCCTTGCAGTCCGGAGTTGACCCTGAAGCACCTCGACCACGCCGGCGTAGGCACCCTGGAGCTGTGCGACGGCGCCGGCCGCCTGGCCGCCTGGCGCTATACGCTGGCGCAGAACCCGCAGGCGCTGCGCCTGATCAAGCTGTTCGAGCAGCAGTGCGAACTGCTGGCGTCCGGCGTGCAGCCGGTGGAAGAGGGCGACGTGTGCCCGCAGTGCAAGGCGCCGATCCCGGAAGGCCAGGAGACCTGCGCCATCTGCCCCGAGACCAAGGAGGCGCCGCCGTCCACCTGGGCGCTGTTCCGCCTGTCGCGCTTCGCCAAGCCCTACAAGGGTTCGCTGCTGCTGGGCTTCCTGCTGACGCTGGCCTCGACTGCGGCCACGCTGGTGCCGCCCTACATGACCATGCCGCTGATGGACAACGTGCTGATCCCGTTCCAGAACGGCGCGCCGATCGACACCCACCGGGCCATGCTGTACCTGTCGGGCCTCTTGGGCGCGGCGCTCCTGGCCTGGGGCCTGGGCTGGGCCCGCACCTATATCCTGGCGCTGGTGTCCGAGCGCATCGGCGCCGACCTGCGCACCACCACCTACGAGCACCTGCTGCGGCTGTCCCAGGAGTATTTCGGCGGCAAGCGCACCGGCGACCTGATGGCGCGCATCGGCTCGGAGACCGACCGCATCTGCGTGTTCCTGTCGCTGCACCTGCTGGACTTCGCCATCGATGTGCTGATGATCATCATGACGGCGGCGATCCTGATCTCCATCAATCCCTGGCTGGCGCTGGTCACCTTGCTGCCGCTGCCGTTCATCGCCTGGATGATCCACGTGGTGCGCGACCGCCTGCGCCACGGCTTCGAGAAGATCGACCGCATCTGGTCGGAGGTGACCAACGTGCTGGCCGACACCATCCCGGGCATCCGCGTGGTCAAGGCCTTCGCCCAGGAGAAGCGCGAGGTGGCGCGTTTTCGCGAGGCCAACCGGCATAACCTGATGGTCAACGACCGGGTCAACAAGATCTGGTCGCTGTTCACGCCGACGGTGACCTTCCTGACCGAAGTCGGCCTGCTGGTGGTGTGGGTGTTCGGCATCTGGCAAGTCTCCAGCAACCAGATCACGGTCGGTGTGCTGACCGCCTTCCTGGCCTATATCAGCCGCTTCTACACGCGCCTGGATTCGATGAGCCGCATCGTGTCGGTGACGCAGAAGGCGGCCGCCGGCGCCAAGCGCATCTTCGACATCCTGGATCACGTCTCCAGCGTGCCGGAGCCGGCCAACCCGGTGCACCTGGAGAAGGTGAGCGGCGCCATCGAGGTGCGCAACATCGGCTTCCGCTACGGCAACCGCGCGGTGATCCGCAACATGAGCCTGTCGATCGCGCCGGGCGAGATGATCGGCCTGGTCGGCCACAGCGGTTCGGGCAAGTCGACCATGGTCAACCTGATCTGCCGCTTCTACGACGTCTCCGAGGGCGCGATCCGCATCGACGGCGTCGACATCCGCTCGCTGCCGATTTCCGAGTACCGCCGCAACATCGGCCTGGTGCTGCAGGAGCCGTTCCTGTTCTTCGGCACCATCGCCGAGAACATCGCCTACGGCCGGCCCGAGGCCACGCGCGAGGAGATCGTCGCGGCGGCCCGCGCGGCCCACGCGCATGAATTCATCCTGCGCCTGCCGCAGGGCTACGACTCGCTGGTGGGCGAGCGCGGCCAGGCGCTCTCGGGCGGCGAGCGCCAGCGCATCTCGATTGCGCGCGCGCTGCTCATCGACCCGCGCATCCTGATCCTGGACGAGGCGACGTCCTCGGTGGACACCACCACCGAGAAGGAAATCCAGAAGGCGCTGGACAACCTGGTCCAGGGCCGCACCACGATCGCCATCGCGCACCGCCTGTCGACGCTGCGCAAGGCCGATCGCCTGGTGGTGCTGGATCGCGGCCAGGTGGTCGAGGTCGGCAACCACGAGGAACTGATGGCGCGCGAAGGCCATTACTACAAGCTGTACCAGGCGCAGGCGCGCAATCCCGACGGCGAGGCGGAAGTCTCGGTCAGCGAGGAAGAGAAGGGCGAATGAGGAACATGAGCATGACGACGACCACAGCCAACCCCAGCCAGCAGCCGTCCTTCGGCCTGCATCGCAACAGCTTCGGCCGCCTGGTGTTCTCCGGCGCCGACGGCGTGCAGCATGAGAATGTGATTCCGGTGCGCGCCTTCCCGGTGACCGCGCCCGAGGGCGGCCTCTCGGTGGTCAGCAGCGACGGTCACGAGCTGGTCTGGATCGACCGCCTGGAACAGGTGGCGCCGCAGGCCCGCAAGCTGATCGAGGAAGAACTGGCCAGCCGCGAGTTCATGCCGGAGATCTCGCGCATCGTCGGGGTATCGACCTACGCCACGCCCAGCGACTGGACGGTGCAGACCTCGCGCGGCGTCACCACCTTCACGCTCAAGGGCGAGGAGGATATCCGCCGGCTGGCCAACTCGGCCCTGCTGATCGCCGACAGCCACAGCATCCAGTTCCTGGTGCGCGACATGAAGGCGCTGGACAAGCACAGCCGCAAGATCCTGGACCGGTTCCTCTGATCCGGGGCTTGGCGAATGCGCCGCGCGCTCCTGCAATGCAAAAGGCCCTGATCTGCATCAGGGCCTTTCGTTTTGTGTGACTGGCGCCGCGCTCAGAAACTTTCGTCCGGCCGCAGGTAACGCCATTGGCCGGTCGGCAGGTCGCCCAGCGTGACGCCGCCGATGCGGATGCGCTTCAAGCCGATCACCTTCAATCCCACCATGTCGCACATGCGGCGGATCTGGCGCTTCTTGCCCTCACGCAGGACGAAGCGCAACTGGTCTTCGTTCTGCCATTCCACCTTGGCCGGCTTGAGCGGCTTGCCGTCCATGATCAGGCCGTGGTTGAGGCGCTTGAGGTCGTGCTCGGGCAGCTTGCCGGGACGGCTGTACTTGACGCGCACCAGGTATTCCTTGTCGACCGCGGAGTCTTCGCCGATCAGGTGCTTGGCGATGCGGCCGTCCTGGGTCAGCACCAGCAGGCCGACCGAATCGATGTCCAGCCGTCCGGCCGGCACCAGGCTGCGCAGCTGCCTGGGGTGGAACTGCATCTCGGCGTCGTCTTCCTGCCAGCGCGATTCGGCGTTGACCAGCACCACCGCCGGCTTGTAGCCGTCCTCGGCCTGGCCGCTGACGTAGCCCATGGGCTTGTTGATCAGGATGGTCACGCGCTGGGACTGCTCGGCGCTGGCCTGGCGTTCGACGCTGACCTTCTGGTGCGGCAGCACCTTGCTGCCCAGCACCGACACCACGACGCCGTCCACGCGCACCCAGCCTTTTTCTATCCACTCGTCGGCCTCGCGGCGCGAGCACAGGCCGAGTTCAGACATGCGTTTGGAGAGGCGGACGGGTTCGGTCATGGAGGTGCCTTGCAGGAAACAGGTGGCCGGATGCGGCGAGGGGGAGATTGTACGGCAGATTGCGTCGCTTTGACGCGGCGGCCGCACCCGCGAGGAGGTGCGGCCGCGAGCGGCATCAGACCCGCAAGGTCGCCAGCAGCTCGGTTTCCAGCATGATCTGGTTGCGCGGCTGGGACAGCCCCGGGCCGTCGATCAGGAACACGTCTTCCACGCGCTCGCCCAATGTCATCACCTTGGCCGTATGCAGGTTGATCCTGTACTTGGCCAGCACGTTGGAGATCGAGTACAGCAAGCCGGCGCGGTCGTTGGCCGAGACCGACAGCAGGTAGTACTGGCCGCGCTCGTCCGGGCGCAGGTCGACCGAGGGATTGACCGGGAAGGTGCGCGACAGGCGCGACAGGCGCGCCTTGGACGGCGCCGGCAGCGGCGCGTCCGATTGCAGCAGCTCGCCCAGCTCGTGCTCGATCAGGTTGATGATGTCGCGGTAGTTCTTGGCGAACACCGGCGCGTTGATCATGAAGGCGTCCAGCGCGTAGTCGTTGCGGGTGGTGTGGATCTTGGCGTCGAAGATGCTGAAGCTCTTCTCGTCGAAGTAGCTGCAGATGCGCGCGAACAGGTCGGGGCGGTCGGGCGTGTAGACCGCCACCTGCACGCCTTCGCCGATAGGCGCGAGGCGGCAGCGCACCAGCGGCACGCCGGTCTCGACCTTGTCGTAGAAGCAGCGGGTCTGCCAGGCGATGTCGGAGGCGTCGTGACGCAGGAAGTAGGCCACGTCCAGCTGCTTCCAGAACTGCTCGTGGGCGTCGGCCGGCAAGCCGTAGAGGCGCAGCGTCTTGATGGCCTCCTGCTGGGTGTTCTTCAGCTCGCGGTCGGCCGAGGGGGCCTCGCCGCCCAGGACGCGCAGCGTCATGCGGTACAGGTCTTCCAGCAGCTTGCCCTTCCAGGCGTTCCATACCTTGGGGCTGGTGCCGCGGATGTCGGCCACGGTCAGCAGGTAGAGCGCGGTCAGGTGGCGCTCGTCCCGCACCAGCTGGGCGAAGGCGGAGATCACGTCGGGGTCCGAGAGATCCTGCTTTTGCGCCACGTGCGACATGGCCAGGTGTTGCTCGACCAAAAATACGATGAGCTCGGTGTTCTCCTGCGAGATGCCGTGCTGCACGCAGAACTGGCGGGCGTCGTCCATGCCCAGCTTGGAGTGGTCGCCGCCGCGGCCCTTGGCGATGTCGTGGAACAGGGCTGCCACATACAGCACCCAGGGCTGGCCGAAGTTGGCCATCAGCTGGCTGCAGAACGGATAGTCGTGCGCATGCTCGCTCATCGTGAAGCGGCGCACGTTGCGCACCACCATCAGGATGTGCTGGTCCACTGTGTAGACGTGGAACAGGTCGTGCTGCATCTGGCCGACGATGTGGCGGAAGTTCGGCAGGTAGCGGCCCAGCACGCTGGTGGCGTTCATCCGGCGCAGCGCGTGCGTGATGCCGCGCTTGCTCTGGATGATCTGCATGAACAGGCGATGGTTTTCCGGATTGGCGCGGAAGGCGTTGTCGATCTTGAAGCGGGCATGCCACAACGCGCGCATGGTGCGCGCCGACATGTCCTTCAATTCAGCATGTTCGGACAGCACCAGGAACACTTCCAGCATCGCCGACGGCGTCTGCTCGAAGACATCATCGTGGGCGATGTCGACGAAGCCGTTGACGTCGTTGAAGCGCTCGTTGATCGGCTTGGGCACCGTCTGGTGCGGGAACAGGTGCGCCTCGATGTTCTGCAGCAGGATGGTGTTGAGCTGCACCACCGCCTTGGCGGCCCAGTAATAGCGCTGCATCAGGTACTCGCTGGCGCGCCGGGTGTCGGTGGTCTTGAAGCCGAAGGTCTCGGCGATGGGCGTCTGGATGTCGAACACCAGGCGGTCTTCGCGGCGGTCGGTGCAGATGTGCAGGCGGATGCGGATGTCCTTGAAGGCGCGCTCCTTCTGGCGCAGCTGGCGCGCCTCGGTCGCGGTCAGCATGCCGTGTTCGGCCAGCTTGCTCCAGGAGTCGCCCAGGCCGGCCGCCTTGGCCACCCACAGGATCACCTGCAGGTCGCGCAGGCCGCCGGGGCTCTCCTTGCAATTGGGTTCAAGGCTGTAGGGCGTGTCTTCGTACTTGATGTGGCGCTGGCGCATCTCCAGCGTCTTGGCCTGGAAAAAACTCAGGGGGTCGAGCGCGGCCTGGTAACGATCCTGCAGTTGCTTGAACAGGGCGCGGCTGCCGGTGACCAGGCGCGCTTCCAGCAGGCTGGTCTGGACCGTGATGTCGGCGGCCGACTCGTCCATGCACTCGTCGACGGTGCGGATGCTGTGGCCGATCTCCAGGCCGATGTCCCAGAACAGCTGGACCAGCGACTCCAGCTTCTCCTTCTCGGCGCCGTCCGGCGCCTGCGGCAGCAGGATCAGCACGTCCACGTCCGAATGCGGGAACAGTTCACCGCGGCCATAGCCGCCCACCGCCACCAGGGCGGCGTCGGCCGGCATGCCCAGCTGCTCCCAGGCTTGGGTGAGGGCGCCGTCGACGTTGCGGCGCAGCTGGGTCAGCAGCTGTTCGGGTTTGTGGTCGGTCTGGAAGACGTCAATGGCCTGCTGGCGCGAGGCCTTGAGCTGTTTCTTGAGCGTGACGGCGAGTGTCGGCATCGGCTTGGATTTCGTGTGTGGCGGCTGGGAGGCCCGCCGGTCGGTCAGTTTGCCGCGTCCCCGTGCGGCGTGTTGCCATTAGCAGGTTTCATGCCGGGCCGGGCGCGGATGGCAGGCGCCGTGTCCTGCCCATGAAGCGCCGCGGCGGAAATGGCGACGGCCCGCAGGGCGTGCATCGCGATTTCCGCCGCAGTCGTGGCCGGTAAAAGATCAGGCCGCGGCGGCCACCTGGTTCTGGATGAAGGCCGGGGGCGCCGGCATGCCCGGCGACACGGTGAGCACTTCAAAGCCGGTCTCGGTGACCAGCACCGTGTGTTCCCACTGCGCCGACAGGCTGCGATCCTTGGTCTTGATGGTCCAGCCGTCGCCCATTTCGCGGATTTCGCGGCGGCCGGCGTTGATCATCGGCTCCACCGTGAAGATCATGCCGGCCTCCAGCTTTTCCAGCGTGCCGGGGCGGCCGTAGTGCAGCACCTGCGGTTCCTCGTGGAAGACCCGGCCGATGCCGTGGCCGCAGAATTCGCGCACCACGCTGTAGCCGGCCTTCTCGGCGTGCTGCTGGATGACGTGGCCGATGTCGCCCAGGTGGGCGCCGGGCTTGATCTTGGAGATGCCCAGCCACATGCATTCGTAGGTGATCTCGGCCAGGCGACGCGCCAGGATCGACGGTTCGCCCAGGAAGAACATGCGGCTGGTGTCGCCGTGGTAGCCGTCCTTGATGATGGTGACGTCGATATTGAGGGCGTCGCCGTTCTTCATCACCTTGTCGCCCGGGATGCCGTGGCAGATCACGTCGTTCAACGAGGTGCAGATGGCCTTGGGGTAGGGCGTGTAGCCGGGCGGGCAGTAGTTCAGCGGGGCCGGGATAGTGCCTTGCACATTGGTCATGTACTCGTGGCACAGGCGATCGATCTCGCCGGTGGTGACGCCGGGTTTGACGAAGGGGGTGATGTAGTCCAGCACCTCGGCGGCCAGGCGGCCGGCCACGCGCATGCCTTCGATGTCTTCGGCGGTCTTGATGGTGATGTTGCCCATGGTAAATCGCAATTCGCTAGAAAATCGTCAAGAAGGAATTATAGTCGACAGGGGTATTTTCTGTCGGCCGGGCGCGCCATGGCGCGGGCCGCCGGGCAGGCACGGCCCGCGTCGCGAACCTCATGTGATGCTTGAACAAATGACGTGGACGGGGTAGAATCTCGGGCTGACCTGAAACAGTCAGGTTGGTCATGGTGATGTCATCGGGAAATGTTGTTCCCGCATTATCGTGATGATTGTTTTTTTTGAAACGCGAATCCGTTCGCCAAAAGGGTGTCCAGGCTGCATGAGCCGGATGACCGAGCGGATTCCAGACCTAACCCTGGAGAAATTCATGTCCGTTACTATGCGCGAAATGCTGGAAGCCGGTGTCCACTTCGGTCACCAAACCCGCTTCTGGAACCCCAAGATGGCCCCCTTCATTTTCGGCCATCGCAACAAGATCCACATCGTCAACCTGGAAAAGACCCTGGGCCTGTTCCAGGAAGCGCAAAAGTACGTGCGCCAGCTGTCTTCCAACCGCGGCACCATCCTGTTCGTCGGCACCAAGCGTCAAGCCCGCGAAATCCTGGCCGGCGAAGCGCAGCGCGCAGGCGTGCCTTACGTTGACCAGCGCTGGCTGGGCGGCATGCTGACCAACTTCAAGACCATCAAGACCTCGATCAAGCGCCTGAAGGACATGGAAGCTTCGATCGAAGACGGTTCGGTCGAGAAGCTGTCCAAGAAGGAAGCGCTGCTGTTCAGCCGCGAGCAGGAAAAGCTGCAAAAGGCCATCGGCGGCATCAAGGACATGGGCGGCATTCCTGACGCCATCTTCGTGATCGACGTCGGCTACCACAAGGGCGCCATCACCGAAGCCGCCAAGCTGGGCATCCCGGTCATCGGCGTGGTCGACACCAACCACTCGCCCGAAGGCGTCACCTACGTGATCCCGGGCAACGACGACTCCGCCAAGGCAATCGCCCTGTACGCTCGCGGCATGGCCGACGCCGTGCTGGAAGGCCGTGCGAATGCCGTCAACGACGTCGTCGAAGCAGTCAAGGGCGACGAGTTCGTCGAGGTCGAGCAGGCTTAATTCTGCTTCTTCCGTGCAGTACAAAAAGGGGTGACAGCGGGATTTACGCAGTGGCCCCTTTTTTTTGATTCAATTTTCGAATTTCAGGCGTTTCGCGACCTGCGAAGCGCCTTCAAGTCAGGAGAATAGTATGGCGGCAATTACCGCAGCATTGGTGGGTGAACTGCGCGCGAAGACCGACGCGCCGATGATGGAATGCAAGAAGGCGCTGACTGAAGCCGACGGCGATCTGGCCAAGGCCGAAGAGATCCTGCGCGTCAAGCTGGGCAGCAAGGCTTCCAAGGCTTCCTCGCGCATCACCGCCGAAGGCGTGATCGCGACCTACATCGCCGGCAACGTCGGCGCGCTGGTCGAAGTGAACTGCGAAACCGACTTCGTCACCAAGAACGATGAATTCATCGGCCTGGTCCAGGCCGCCGCCAAGCTGGTGGTCGAGCAGAATCCGGCCGACGTGGCTGCCCTGGGCGCCTGCAAGCTGGCCGACGGCAAGACCCTGGAAGAACTGCGCACCGAACTGATCGGCCGCATCGGCGAGAACATGTCGTTCCGCCGCTTCCAGCGCTTCGAAACCTCGGCCAAGCTGGTCTCCTACCTGCATGGCACCCGCATCGGCGTGATCGTCGAGTTCGACGGCGCCGACGAGCAAGTGGGCAAGGACGTCGCGATGCACATCGCCGCCATGAAGCCGGTGGCCCTGTCGTCCGAGCAAGTGCCGGCCGAGCTGATCGAGAAGGAACGTTCGGTCGCCGCCCTGAAGGCCGCCGAATCCGGCAAGCCGGCCGACATCGTCGCCAAGATGGTCGACGGTTCGGTGCAGAAGTACTTGAAGGAAGTCTCGCTGTTCAACCAGGCTTTCGTGAAGAACGACAAGCAAAGCGTCGAACAGATGCTCAAGGCTGCCAATTCCAACGTGAAGTCGTTCGCCATGTACGTGGTGGGCGAAGGCATCGAGAAGAAGCAGGACGACTTCGCAGCTGAAGTGGCGGCGCAAGTGGCTGCTGCGAAACAAGCTCAGTAAGCAAGCGTCATCAAGAAAACGGGCCGAGAGGCCCGTTTTTTTAAGCTGCCCCCGGAACTTTCGGGGAAAGCCGCATCTACTGTCATGGTCTTCGCGCTCCACTCGCGAAAGAGCTGGCGGCAGGTGCCAGAAAAACAATAAGGCGCGGTAGTACACTTCATGCGTCCTGGCCAGTTTCCGCGGCGATAGCGCGCCGTTTCGCCCGAGCGGGAACCGGTGTGGGAAGCGTCAATGGCAATTCAAAAATCGGATAGAACACGGAGCCCTGCAATGACAACACCTGCTTATAAGCGCGTACTCCTCAAACTTTCCGGCGAAGCACTCATGGGCGACGACGCCTACGGTATCAATCGCGCGACCATCGAACGCATGGTCGCGGATGTGGCAGAAATCAGCAAACTGGGCGTGGAGCTGGCGATCGTGATCGGCGGCGGCAACATCTTCCGCGGCGTGGCGCCGGGCGCCCAGGGCATGGATCGCGCGACCGCCGACTACATGGGCATGCTGGCCACCGTCATGAACTCGCTGGCCCTGGCCGACGCCATGCGCCAGGCCGGCCTGACCGCCCGCGTGATGTCGGCCATCGGCATCGAACAGGTGGTCGAGCCCTATGTGCGCCCCAAGGCGCTGCAATACCTGGAAGAGGGCAAGGTGGTGGTGTTCGCCGCCGGCACCGGCAACCCCTTCTTCACCACCGACACGGCTGCCGCGCTGCGCGGTTCGGAAATCGGCGCCCAAATCGTGCTCAAGGCGACCAAGGTCGACGGCGTCTACACCGCCGACCCGAAGAAGGATCCCGCCGCCACCCGCTACGCGTCGATTTCCTTCGACGAGGCCATCTCCAAGCACCTGCAGGTCATGGACGCCACCGCCTTCGCGCTGTGCCGCGACCAGAAGCTGCCGATCAAGGTGTTTTCCATCGTCAAGCCGGGCGCATTGAAGCGCGTGATCCTGGGCGAAGACGAGGGAACGCTGGTCCACGTCTGAGGCGCTGCGCGCAGATAAAACCGGCCGTGTGCCGGTATTCCCGTTTACAATGCCCGCTTTCCCATGGGCATTCGCATTCAAGACAAGTTATTGCATCAAGTTAGGAGAGCAGCATGAGTGTCGCTGACGTCAAAAAGAACAGTGAACAAAAGATGAGCAAGTCGATCGAGACGCTCAAGGCCAACCTGGCCAAGGTCCGCACCGGCCGTGCGCACACCGGCATCCTGGACCAGGTCATGGTCGACTACTACGGCAGCCCGACCGGCCTGTCGCAAGTGGCCAACCTTACCCTGATCGACGCCCGCACGATCGGCGTGCAGCCGTATGAAAAGAAGATGGTGGCCGCAGTCGAGAAGGCCATCCGCGAAGCCGACCTGGGCTTGAATCCCGCCACCCACGGCGAACTGATCCGCGTGCCGATGCCGCCGCTGACCGAAGAGCGCCGCAAGGAAATGGTCAAGCTGGTCAAGGGTGAGGCCGAAGACGCCAAGATCGCGATCCGCAACATCCGCCGCGAAGCCAACGAAGGCCTGAAGAAACTGGTCAAGGACAAGGTCGCCTCGGAAGACGACGAACGTCGCGGCCAGGACGACGTCCAGAAGCTGACCGACAAGTTCGTCGCCGAGATCGACAAGCTGGTCGGCGAGAAGGAAAAGGAAGTGATGACGGTGTGACGCCGTCCTTGCAGGGCCTGCGCGCGGCCGCCTTGTCCGCGGCCGCGCGGCACAGCATCAGAAACAAAAGGAATAATTGTGCGGCGGGCAGCGCCAAGGCTGCCGACGCAAGTGCGGCTGAGCTATCGGCCGCCTTGTTTGTCAAAGTCCCGGCAGCCCG
This sequence comes from Herbaspirillum sp. WKF16, assembly GCF_028993615.1. Classification (NCBI taxonomy): domain Bacteria; kingdom Pseudomonadati; phylum Pseudomonadota; class Betaproteobacteria; order Burkholderiales; family Oxalobacteraceae; genus Herbaspirillum; species Herbaspirillum sp. WKF16. Next base: position 2,288,935 of record NZ_CP118632.1, read on the forward strand.
CTACCATGGTGCGGCTCAACGCCATCAATGCACTAAATAATTTTTCATGAAGCATCAAAGCTCAACTCTTGCGGTTCCGGATATTTCCGCGGTTCCGCGCCATGTTGCCATCATCATGGACGGCAACGGGCGTTGGGCAACCAAACGATTCCTGCCGCGCGTGGCCGGTCACGCCAAGGGCGTCGATGCGGTGCGCGCCATCGTCGAGGCCTGCGCCGAGCGCGGCGTCGAATTCCTGACCCTGTTCGCCTTCAGTTCCGAGAACTGGCGTCGTCCCGCCGACGAAGTGTCGGTGCTGATGCGCCTGTTCATGACGGTGCTCGAGCGCGAAGTCGGCAAGATGTCGGCCAACGGCATTCGCCTGAAGATCGTCGGCGACATGAGTCGCTTCGATCCCAAGCTGCAGGATATGGCCGCCAAGGCCGAAGCCCAGACCGCCGGCAACAGCCGCCTGACGCTGACGGTATGCGCCAACTACGGCGGCCGCTGGGATGTCATGCAGGCGGTCTCGAAGATGATCAAGGCCAACCCCGGCGTGCCGGAGTTTGCGGAGGAGGCGCTGGCGCCTTACCTGGCGATGGCCTATGCGCCCGAGCCCGACCTCTTCATCCGCACCGGCGGCGAGCAGCGCATCTCCAATTTCCTGCTGTGGCAGCTGGCGTACAGCGAGCTGTACTTCACCGATACGTTCTGGCCCGATTTCGACGCCGCGGCGCTCGACCTGGCCATTGCCTCGTACCAACAACGCGAGCGCCGCTTCGGGCGCACCAGCGCGCAAGTGCTGGACCAGAAAAAGGCTTCCTGATGCTAAAGACGCGCGTCATCACGGCGTTGATCCTGCTGGCGATCCTGTTGCCGATCCTGTACTTCGATTACTTCCCGGCGTTCGCCATGGCCGCGCTGGTGTTCTTCGCGGCCGGCGCCTGGGAATGTTTCCGCCTGTTCAAGAGCCCGCGCCCGGCGGTGTGGGCGGTGGCGTGGACGCTGGTGTTCTGCGTGATCCTGTTCTTCAGCGGCCTGCCCAGCGTGCGTCCGCTGTATGTGCTGTGCGTGGTGCTGTGGGCGATACGCTTCACGCCCGCGCTGGCGCTGGGCCTGCCCAAGGCCGAGGTGTTCGCCAACCGGCTGTTGAACGGCACCTACATGCTCTCCATCTTGGGTTGCTTCGTGGCCATCGTCGACCTGTTCCAGCGCTCGCCGCTGTACTTGCTGTCGGTCATGGCGGTGGTCTGGGTGGCCGACATCGGCGCTTACTTCTCCGGCAAGGGCTTCGGCCGCCACAAGCTGGCGCCGTCGATTTCACCGGGCAAGTCCTGGGAAGGCGCCATCGGCGGCTGGCTCGCGGTGCTGGTGATTTCGGCCGCGGTGGCGATGTCGGTCAGCCTGGGCGAGACCTTCCAGCTGCGCCTGTTCGACCGCTGGGGATGGCTGGCCTTTGTCGCGGCGCTTACCGTGATGGTCGCCGCCAGCGTGGTGGGCGACCTGTTCGAGTCGCAATTGAAGCGCCGCGCCGGCATGAAGGACAGCAGCAACCTGCTGCCCGGCCATGGCGGCGTGCTCGACCGCATCGATGCCCTCATTCCCGTGCTGCCGCTGGCGGCACTGATCGATCTCTGGCTGGCGGCTGCGTAAGCGCCGCCGGCTCACTCCCGGAAATTCCATGCAGTCCATCAGCATCCTCGGCTCCACCGGTTCCATCGGCGTCTCCACGCTGGACGTCATCGCCCGGCATCCCGATCGCTACCGCGTCCATGCCCTGAGCGCCCACGCGCGGGTGGCCGAGCTGGCGGCGCAGTGCGAGCGCTTCCGTCCGCGGGTCGCCGTGGTCGGCTCGGCCGCCGCGGCCGCCGAGCTGGAGGCGCTGCTGCGCGCCAGGGAGGTCGCCACCGACGTGGCCTACGGCCCGCAGGCGCTGTGCGATATCGCTTCTGCCGACGGCTGCGACATGGTCATGGCCGCGATTGTCGGCGCCGCGGGCCTGGCCTCGACCCTGGCGGCGGCGCGGGCCGGCAAGAAGATCTTGCTGGCCAACAAGGAGGCGCTGGTGATCTCCGGGCAACTGCTGATGGATGCGGTGGCCGCCAACGGCGCCAGCCTGCTGCCCATCGACAGCGAACACAACGCCATCTTCCAGTGCCTGCCGCCGGGCTACACCCGTTCGCTGCCGGCGCACGGCGTGGAGCGCATCCTGCTGACCGCTTCCGGCGGCCCGTTCCTGACCCGCGACGTCGCCACCCTCAACGAGGTCACCGTGGAAGAGGCGGTGGCGCATCCGAAGTGGGTCATGGGGCGCAAGATCTCGGTGGACTCCGCCACCATGATGAACAAGGGCCTGGAAGTGATCGAGGCGCACTGGCTGTTCGGCGCGCCGGCCGACAAGATCGAGGTGGTCATCCATCCGCAAAGCGTGATCCATTCGATGGTGTCCTATGTCGACGGCTCGGTGCTGGCGCAGTTGGGCAACCCCGACATGCGCACGCCCATCGCCAATGCGCTGGCCTATCCCGAGCGCATCGCCTCGGGCGTGGCGCCGCTGGACCTGGCGCAGATCGCCCGGCTGTCGTTCAGCCAGCCCGACCTGCAGCGCTTTCCCTGCCTGAAACTGGCGTATGATGCCTTGCGCGCGGGCGGCACGCTGGCTGCCGTCCTGAACGCGGCCAACGAGGTCGCCGTGCAAGCCTTCCTCGACCGCAGGATCGGGTTCAGGAAGATCGACCAACTGATAGAACGGGTCATGTCCGCGATTCCCAACCGCCAGGCGGCCGACATCGGCGCGCTGCTGGAGCAGGATGCCGCGGCGCGCGCCCATGCCGAAGCCCTGATTTCACAATGACCCTGCTGCACACCCTGCTGGCCTTCTTCGTCGCCCTCGGCACCCTGGTCGTGGTGCACGAGCTGGGGCATTACCTGGTCGCCCGCTGGTGCGGCGTGAAGGTGCTGCGTTTTTCGGTGGGCATGGGGCGGGTGATCTGGTCGCGCCGCTTCGGCCGCGACCGCACCGAATGGGCGCTGTCCATCCTGCCGCTGGGCGGCTACGTGAAGATGCTCGACGCCCGCGAGCAGGACCTGCAGGACATCCCCCCGGAAGACCTCAAGCGCGAATTCACCCGCCAGTCGGTGTGGCGCCGCATCGCCATCGTGGCGGCCGGCCCGATCGCCAACTTCCTGCTGGCGATCCTGCTGTTCGCCGGGCTGTACATGCATGGGGTGCCCGAGCCGGTGCCCACGCTACGCGGCGCCGAGCAGCAGACTGCCGCCTGGCAGGCCGGCTTGCGCGCCGGCGACCGCATCACGGCCATCAACGGCGCGCCGGTGCAGGTCTGGTCGGAGGTGCGCTGGAAACTGATGCAACTGGTGCTGGAAAAGGCCGATGCACGGGTGGATGTCGAGCGCCTGAACCCGAACGGGGAGGGCAAGCTGCTCAACAGCGTCACGCTGCGCCTGGACGGCGTCAGCAGCAATGAACTGGAAGGCGATTTCCTGGCCAAGCTGGGCCTGGCGCTGGCGCGCCCGCCGGCGGTGCTGGGCAAGATCATGGACGGCCCGGCCAAGGCGGCCGGGCTGCAGACCAGCGACCGCATCCTGGCCATCGACGGCGCGCCGGTGCGCGACGGCCTGGCCTTCGTCGAGAAGGTGCGCGAGTCGGCCGGCAAGAGCCTGGCGCTGCACGGCATGCGTGGCGCTTCCGCCTTCGACGTGACGGTGGTGCCGGAGAGCGTCGAGGACGGCGCCGAGGGCCGCCGCATCGGCCGCATCAAGGTCGAGGTGCCGCTGGCGCCGGAGATGGCGACCGTCAGCGACGGTCCGCTGGAAGCCGTCGCCAAGGGCGCGCGCCGCACCTGGGACACCAGCGTGATGACCATCAAGATGATCGGCAAGATGATCGTCGGGCAGGTCTCCCTGAAGAACATCACCGGCCCCATCACCATCGCCGATTACGCAGGGCAGACTGCGCGCGTGGGCCTGGTCAGCTACCTGAGCTTCCTGGCTTTCATCAGCATCAGCCTGGGCGTGATGAATCTCTTGCCGATCCCGGTTTTAGATGGCGGTCATTTGCTGTATTATGCGCTGGAGATTTTGACAGGGCGGCCCGTTTCCGAGCGGTTTGGGGAAATCGCGCAGCGCGCCGGCCTGGGAATACTGATGGCGCTGATGCTCGTGGCCGCTTTCAACGACATCGTGCGCTTGATGTTCCAAGGATAGATCCGGCCTCTTGCCGGCCTTTGCGATGCGAGTCGCGGGAGCCGGCGAAAAAGACCGGATTTTTTACATTTGCCGGCCAACCCCGATGGCAGTTGTTAAGCAATTGGCAATGGATTGCGATCCGTTTTCAATTGCTTACCAGCATCATGTCAGGCAGTGCCGCGGCTAAAACACTGTTGATGAACGATAGATGAAATTACACCCTGCGCAATATCCCATCCCGACAATCTCCCGTCGCCTGATCGCCGCAGCCGCGTTCGCCCTGTGCTCCAGCCAGGCCATGGCGGCGGCGCCTTTCGTGGTCAAGGACATCCGCGTCGAAGGCATCCAGCGCACCGAAGCCGGCACCGTCTTCAGCTACCTGCCGGTGCGCGTGGGCGACACCTTCACCGATGAAAAGGGCACTGCGGCCATCAAGGCGCTGTACGCGACCGGCTTCTTCCGGGATGTGCGCATCGAAGCCGAAGGCGACGTGCTGGTGGTGCAGGTGGTCGAGCGGCCGGCGATCGCCAGCGTCGACTTCTCGGGCATCAAGGAATTCGACAAGGAACAGCTGACCAAGGCGTTGAAGGAAATCGGCGTGGCCGACTCCCGCATCTTCGACCGCTCCCAGGTGGACCGCGCCGAGCAGGAGCTCAAGCGCCAGTACCTGTCGCGCGGCCTGTATGGCGCCAAGGTGTCGACCACCGTGACCCCGGTGGAGCGCAATCGCGTGGCCATCACCTTCACCGTGGACGAAGGCGAGGTTTCGCGCATCAAGCAGATCAGCTTCGTCGGCAACAAGGTGTTCTCCGACGGCACCCTGCGCGACCAGATCAAGCTGACCACGCCGGGCTGGTTCACCTGGTACACCAAGGCCGACCAGTATTCCAAGGAAAAGCTGCAGGGCGACATCGAGACCCTGCGTTCCTACTACCTGGATCGCGGCTACCTGGAGATGCAGGTCGAGTCCACCCAGGTCTCGATCACGCCGGACAAGAAGGACATCTACGTCACCGTCAACATCAAGGAAGGTGAGAAATACACCGTTTCCGGCGTCAAGCTGGAAGGCGAGATGTTCGGCATGGACCAGGAGCTGGCCTCGCTGGTGCAGCTGAAGAAGGGCGACGTCTACTCGGGCTCCAAGCTCACCGACAGCACCAAGAAGATCAGCGAGCGCATGGGCAACTTCGGCTACGCGTTCGCCAACGTGAACGCCAACCCGAACGTCGACCGCGAGAAGAAGGAAGTCGCCTTCACGATCATGATCGACCCGGGCAAGCGGGTCTACGTGCGCCACATCAACATCGCCGGCAATACCAAGACCCGCGATGAAGTGATCCGCCGCGAATTCCGCCAGTTCGAGGATTCCTGGTACGACGGCGAGAAGATCAAGCTCTCGCGCGACCGCGTGGACCGCCTCGGCTACTTCAAGGAAGTCACCGTTGACACGCCGGAAGTGGCGGGCGCCAACGACCAGGTGGACGTCAACATGAAGGTCGAGGAAAAGCCGACCGGCAACATCATGGTCGGCGCCGGCTTCTCGCAGGCCGACAAGGTCAGCCTGACCGGCTCGATCTCGCAGGAAAACGCATTCGGCAGCGGCAACACCGTGGGCATCGACGTCAACACCAGCTCGCGCTACCGCACGATCTCGGTGTCGACCACCAATCCTTACTTCACCGACGACGGCATCAGCCGCACCTACGAAGTCTACCTGCGCACGATCCGTCCGTCGGTCTATGCCACCGGCGACTACCGCGTCAAGACCCTGGGCGGCAGCGTCAAGTTCGGCGTGCCGTTCTCGGAACTGGACCGCGTGTTCTTCGGCGTTGGCCTCGAAAGCACGCAGGTCAGCACCGACTACACCAGCCCGTCGCTGTACCGCCAGTATGTGCGCGACTTCGGCGGCAACGGCGGCGCAGGTTGCAACGTTTCCTCCGACCTGACCTCGGCTGCGACTTGCGGCATCGGCAGCACCACCACGCTGTCCATCCCCTTGACCGTGGCGTGGCAGCGCGACGGCCGCGACAGCGCCCTGGTGCCGACCACCGGCCAGTACATGCGCGCCAACCTGGAAGTGTCGACGCTGGGTTCGCTGAAGTACTATCGCGCCAGCTACCAGCACCAGTATTTCCAACCGTTCTTCAGCAAGGCCGTGACGCTGGCGCTGAACGGCGAGTTCGACTACGGCCGCGGCTTCGGCGGCAAGCCGTATCCGGTGTTCAAGAACTACTACGCCGGCGGCATGGGCACCGTGCGCGGCTATGAGGCATCGTCGCTGGGTAGCCTGAAAGACCAGTACGGCGACTCGATGGGCGGCGCCTCGCGCCTGTACGGCAATGCGGAGTTACAATTCCCGTTCCCGGGCTCGGGCCAGGACCGTACACTGCGCTGGTTCACCTTCTTCGACGGCGGCAACGTCTTCGCCGATCGCCAGAGCATCCAGTTCAGCGACCTGCGCTATTCGGCAGGCGTGGGCATCAGCTGGGTGTCGCCGATCGGTCCGCTGAAGCTGAGCTACGGCAAGCCGTTGAACCTGAAGGACGGCGACAAGTCTCAAACCTTCCAGTTCCAACTGGGTACCGGCTTCTAAGCCGGGCATTATTGAATTCTGTATTACGGAGAACAACCTTGAAGTTCATGACCAAATCGTTCCTGACCCTGCAAACCATCGTGATGGCGGCCTGCCTGATGAGCGCCGCAGCTGTTCAAGCGCAGGAAAGCTCGAAGATCGCCTTCGTCAGCACCGAGCGCATCTTCCGTGAAGCGGTGCCCGCCAAGGCTGCGCAAACCAAGCTGGAAGCCGAGTTCGCCAAGCGCGACCGCGAGCTGCAGGATATGGCGGCACGCCTGAAGACCCAGTCCGAAAAGCTGGACAAGGATTCCACCGTGCTGTCGGATTCCGACCGCGCCAAGCGCCAGCGCGACCTGTCCGACCTGGACAAGGAATTCCAGCGCAAGCAGCGCGAATTCCGCGAAGACCTGAACCAGCGCCGCAACGAAGAGCTGGCCGTGGTCCTGGAGCGCACCAACAAGGTGATTCGCCAGATCGCCGAGGCTGAGAAGTACGACATCGTCTTCCAGGAAGCGGTTTACGCCAGCAAGCGCATCGACATCACCGACAAGGTGCTGAAAGAACTGGCCAAGTAACAGCTGGGCACCGGATGCGGGCGCGAGGGCGGTGACGCCTTCGCGCCCGCATGCCGCTTGAAGGGCCGCAGCGTTGTGCCGTCCGGCGCGGCGCTGCGGCAGTTGAGTATTGAAGCAAGGCATATCAATCGGAAGGCCAAGATGAGTATCCGGCTGGCACAATTGGTGGAGCGCCTGGGCGGTCAGTTGAAGGGCGATGCGGACCTCGCGGTCCATGGCATCGCGCCGCTGGACGCCGCGGGCTCGACCCATATCACCTTCCTCTCCAATCCCAAGTTCCGCGCGCAGGCCGACCAGACCCAGGCGGCCGCGCTGATCCTGTCCGAAGCGGACGACGCCCAGGTGCAGGCCTACGGCGGCGCCCGTATCGTCGTCAAGAATCCTTACGCCTACTTTGCCCGCGCGGCCCAGCTGTTCCAGGCGCAGGCCGAGGTGGCGCTGCCGGCCGGCGTGCATGCCAGCGCGGTGGTCGATCCTTCGGCGGCGGTGGCCGCCGGCGCGGTGATCGGGCCGCATGTGGTGATCGAAGCCGGCGCGGTGATCGGCGAGCGCGCGCGCATCGACGCCGGCAGCTTCATCGGCCGCGGAGCCGTGGTGGGCGAGGACACGCATTTCCACGCCCGGGCTACGCTGCACCACGGCTGCCATATCGGCGCACGCGGCATCGTCCATTCGGGCGCGGTGATCGGCGCCGACGGTTTCGGTTTCGCCAACGAGGCGGGGCAGTGGATCAAGATTCCCCAGGTGGGACGCGTGATGATCGGCGACGACGTCGAAATCGGCGCCAACACCACCATCGACCGCGGCGCCCTGGCCGATACGGTGATCGAGGAGGGCGTCAAGCTCGACAACCAGATCCAGATCGCCCACAACTGCCATATCGGCGCGCACACGGCCATCGCCGCCTGCGCCGGCATCGCCGGCAGCGCCAGGATCGGCAAATATTGCTCCATCGGCGGCGCAGCCATGATCCATGGCCATATCACCATCGTCGACCGGGTGCACGTCTCGGCCGGTACGCTGGCGCTGCGCTCCATCCTTGAGCCAGGGCAATACACAGGCTTCTATCCCATCACCGAACACCGGGATTGGGAAAAATCCGCCGCATTGGTGCGCAATCTGGGCGCGATGCGTGAGAAAATCCGGGCGTTGGAAAAAACGCTGAAAACGCTTAACCCGAATCAAGAAGAGAATGAATAGCCTCGACATCAATCAAATCAAACAGTACCTGCCGCATCGCTATCCGCTGCTGCTGGTGGACCGCGTGCTGGACTGGGAGAGCGGCAAGACGATCACCGCCATCAAGAACGTGACCGTCAATGAAGAGTTCTTCAACGGCCACTTCCCGCACAAGCCGGTGATGCCGGGCGTGCTGATGATCGAGGCGCTGGCGCAGACTGCCGCGCTGCTGTCCTTCCTCACCGAAGGCCGCAAGCCCGACGAGAACACCGTGGTCTATTTCGTCGGCATCGACAATGCCCGCTTCAAGCGTCCGGTCGAGCCGGGCGACCAGCTGAAGATGGAAGTGACCATCACCCGCCGCGCGCGCGGCATCTGGAAGTACACCGCGGTCGCCACCGTGGATGGCCAGGTGGCGGTCGAGGGCGACCTGATGTGCACCATGCGCAGCGCCGCCGACGCCAGCCAGAGCGCCTGAGCAGGTTTCGGCATATGCCGCACGCAGGCCCGGCCGACGATCGATTTGCGTCCCGCCGGGCCTGATTCATTGAACGTTTTACGGCTTGCAGCAAGCGCATCGCGCACACCAGAAGCGAATACAGGATATGTCCAGGATCCATTCCACCGCATTGATTGCGCCGGGCGCGCAACTTGATTCCACGGTCGAGGTCGGCGCTTATGCCGTGATCGGCCCCGACGTGCGCATCGGCGCGGGCACCCGCATCGGCCCGCACGTGGTCATCGAAGGCCACACCACGATCGGCCAAGACAACGAGATTTTCCAGTTCGCCTCCATCGGCGCGGCGCCGCAGGACAAGAAATACGCCGGCGAGCCGACCACCATGGAGATCGGCGACCGCAACACCATCCGCGAATTCGTCACCTTCAACCGCGGCACCGCCCAGGACGCCGGCGCCACCCGCATCGGCAACGACAACTGGATCATGGCCTACGTCCACCTGGCGCACGACTGCCAGCTGGCCAACAACATCATCCTGGCCAACAACGCCACGCTGGCCGGCCACGTCCACCTGGGCGACTACGTGTTCCTGGGCGGCTTCACCACGGTGCACCAGTTCTGCCACATCGGCGCGCACGCGATGACCGCGTTCACCGCCGCCGTCAGCCAGGACGTGCCGCCGTTCGTGACCGCCGCCGGCAACCGCGCCGTGCCGGCCGGCATCAACAGCGAGGGCCTCAAGCGCCGCGGCTTCACCAGCGAGCAGATCATGGAGATCAAGCGCGCCTACAAGGCCATCTACCGCGCCGGCCTGCCGCTGGAAGAAGCCAAGCAGCAACTGGCGCAGATGGAAGCCAAGTCGGCCGATTCGGCCCAGCACATCCGCCTGATGCGCGAATTCATCGAGGCCTCGGCCCGTGGCATCATCCGCTGAACCGGCGCGCCGGCAATCCATCGCGCTGGTCGCTGGGGAGAGCTCCGGCGACCTGCTCGGCAGCCGGCTGCTGGCGGGCCTGCGCGAGCGCCTGCCCGAGGCGCGCCTGCATGGCATCGGCGGCGAGCACATGATGGCGCAAGGCTTTGCCAGCGACTGGCCGATGGACAAGCTGACCGTACGCGGCCTGTTCGAGGTGATCCCGCGCTACCGCGAGATCAAGGGCATCCAGGATGCGCTGCGCGACAAGCTGCTGGCCGAGCGCCCGGACGCGTTCGTCGGCGTCGACTACCCCGGCTTCAACCTCGGCCTGGAAGAGCAGCTGAGGAAGGCCGGCATCCCGACCATCCATTTCATCGGCCCGCAGATCTGGGCCTGGCGCGGCTGGCGCATCAGGAAGATCGCGCGCGCCGTGTCGCACATGCTGGTGATCTTCCCGTTCGAGGAGAGCATCTATCGCAATGCCGGCATCCCGGTCACCTACGTCGGCCACCCGCTGGCCGAGGTGATCCCGATGCAGCCGGATCCGGCCGCCGCCCGCGCGCGCCTTGGGCTGGCCGCCGACCGGCGCGTGGTGGCCATCCTGCCGGGCAGCCGCATGGGCGAGCTCAAGCACAACGGCGCCGACTTCCTGGCCGCCGCGCGCTTGCTCAGGCAGCGCGACCCGCAGCTGCAGTTCGTCGCGCCCATGGCCGGCGAGAAGCAGATGGCCTTCTTCGGCGAGCAGATCCGGCAAGGCCACTACGAGGACCTGGAACTCAAGCTCATCGCCGGGCAATCGCACAGCGCCATGGAAGCGGCCGACGCCGTGCTGGTGGCGTCCGGCACCGCCTCGCTGGAGGTGGCGCTGTACAAGAAGCCGATGGTGATCTCGTACAAGGTGATGTGGGCCTCGTACCAGCTCATGCGCCACATGGGCTACCAGCCGTGGATAGGCTTGCCCAATATCCTGGCGCGCGAGTTCCTGGTGCCGGAGCTGCTGCAATACGACGCCACGCCGCAGGCGCTGGCCGACGCCATGTGGCATCAGCTTGACGACCATGCCCACCAGCAGCGGCTGGTTCGCCGCTTCACCGACATGCATCACGCGCTGCTGCGCGACACCAGCCGCGAAAGCGCCAACGCCGTGTGCGAGGTGCTGGGCGCGCGCCGGAAATAAGCGGCAGCGACAGATTCAACCCAAGAGATTCAACCAAGGAAACGCACCATGCCCAAGGCGGCGCCCCAGACCCTGTCCCTGTTCGACTACGCCGGCGAGATCATCTGCGGCGTGGACGAGGCCGGCCGCGGCCCGCTGGCCGGCCCGGTGTTCGCCGCCGCGGTGATCCTCGACCCCGCGCGCCCGGTCGCCGGCCTGCGCGACTCCAAGAAGCTCTCCGAGGCCGCGCGCGACGGCCTCGCCCTGGAGATCAAGGCCAACGCGACGGCCTGGGCCATCGCCTCCTGCACCGAGCAGGAGATCGACCAGCTCAATATCCTGCAGGCCAGCATGCTGGCCATGCGGCGCGCCGTCGAAAGCCTCGCCACGCTGCCCACGCTGGCGCTGATCGACGGCAACCGCTGCCCGGTGATGAGCATCCGCTCGGAAGCCATCGTGCAGGGCGACGACAAGGTGCCGGCCATCTCGGCCGCCTCGATCCTGGCCAAGACCGCGCGCGACGCCGCGCTGATGGTGTTGCACGACAGCTATCCGCACTACGGCTTCGACCGCCACAAGGGCTATCCCACCGCCTTGCATCTGGAAATGCTGCGCCTGCATGGCGTGTCGCCGGTGCACCGCCGCTCCTACGCGCCGGTCAAGGCACTGCTGGCCGTGGGCCAGGCCTCGGCGGGGCGCGCATGAAGATCATCACCTCCAGGGACAATCCCCAGTTCAAGGACCTGAAGCAATTGGCCGGCAGCAGCCAGGCGCGTCGTCGCGCCGGACAGACGCTGCTCGACGGCGTGCACCTGGCGCAGGCCTGGCTGCAGCACCGCGGGGCGCCGCAGGCCTGCGTGGTGGCCGAGAGCGCGCTGCATCATCCCGAGGTCGCGCCCATCCTGGAACAGTGCGAACGCACTCGCGTGCCTTGCCTGGGCTTGCCCGACAACCTGTACAACACCGTCAGCCAGGTCGAGAACGGCGTCGGCCTGCTGTTGCTGGTGGCCACGCCCAAGCCGGTCGCGCCGCCGGCGCTGACCGAATCGGCCGTGCTGCTGGACGGCCTGCAGGATCCCGGCAACCTCGGCTCGGTGCTGCGCAGCGCCGCCGCCGCCGGTATCGGCCAGGTGTTCTGCTCGGCCGGCACCGCCGCCGCGTGGTCGCCCAAGGTTCTGCGCGCGGGCATGGGCGCGCATTTCGTGCTGGACATCTTCGAGAACGTCGAGCTTGAGCCGCTGTGCGCCAACAGCAGCATCCCGGTGCTGGCCACCAGCTCGCACGCGGCGCAGACCATCTACGACTGCGACCTGTCGGGCGCTGCCGCCTGGCTGTTCGGGCATGAAGGGCAGGGCGTGTCGCCGCACCTGCAGGAAGCGGCCTCGCACGAGGTGGTGATTCCGCACCTGGGCGAGATGGAGTCGCTCAACGTCGCCGCTGCGGCTGCGGTGTGCTTCTTCGAACAGGTGCGCCAGCGCATGGCGGCGGCCGGCTGAAGCGCGACGGCGGCGGCATGGCGTTCCCTCCCTCCGATCTCGCAGGCCTGGCGGATTTCTTCCGTGGCCCGTGGCGCTTTGCGCGCACCATCTGGGAGGGCGGCGCAGATCCGCAGGCCCAGGCTGAGGGCGCGTGCGAATTCAGCGACGGCGCGTCGGCGCGGCAGCTGGTGTACCGCGAGCAGGGCGCGCTGCGCATGCTCCCGGCTTCGGCCGCCAGCCGCGCCATCGCGTTCACCCGGGTGTTCGACTATCGCTTCGGCGAGGAGGACGTGGAGGTCCTGTTCGCCGATGGCGAGCGCGTCGGCCAGCCTTACCAGCGCTACGTGCTCAAGGCCAATCTGCTGGCGCCGGCGGCCGACCACATCTGCGGCCCGGATTGCTACAACGCGGCCTACACGCTTGAAGATCACGACCGCTTTACGATGGAAACCTTCATCAGCGGCCCCAGGAAGCACACCCGGGTGCTGACCGCCTACCGGCGCGGCTGAGCTCGCCCGCACAACGCAAAAGAGCCGGCGCGCGCCGGCTCTTCGCATTTGGGCCGGGAACGGCTCAGCGCGTCTCCGGCTTGATCTCCTGCAGGATGGTGGCGGCGATCTCCTCGATCGACTTGGCGGTCGACGACATCCAGCGTATGCCTTCGCGGCGCATCATCTTCTCGGCTTCGTTGATCTCGTAGCGGCAGTTTTCCAGCGCCGCGTACTTGCTGCCCGGGCGACGCTCGTTGCGCACCTCGGCCAGGCGTTCGGCGGCGATGGTCAGGCCGAAGATCTTCTTCTTGTGCGTCACCAGGCCGCTGGGCAGCTTGTCGCGCTCGAAGTCTTCCGGGATCAGCGGATAGTTGGCGGCCTTGATGCCGAACTGCATCGCCAGGTACAGGCTGGTCGGGGTCTTGCCCGAGCGCGACACGCCGACCAGGATGACGTCGGCTTCCGACAGGTTCTTGTTGGACTGGCCGTCGTCGTGCGCCAGCGAGAAATTGATCGCCTCGATGCGGTTCTTGTACTCCTGCGAGTCGGCGGTGTTGTGGCTGCGGCCGATGGTGTGGGTGGACTTCATCTCAAGTTCCTGCTCCAGCGGCTCGACGAAGGTCTGGAACAGGTCCATGTGCATGGCCTTGGCCTGGCGGATCACCGACGACAGCTCGGACTTCACCAGCGTGGAAAAGACGATGGGCAGCTTGCCGTCCACCTGGAATGCCTCGTTGATCTTGCGGGTCGCTTCGTAGGCCTTGTCGAGCGTGTCGATGAAGGGCAGGCGCACCTGCTTGAAACGCAGCTCGAACTGGCTCAGCACGGAGTGCCCGAGCGTCTCTGCGGTGATGCCGGTGCCGTCGGAGACGAAGAACACGGTACGGTTGGCGGCGATCATCGGAGCGGTGCGCGGGAGCGGCATGGGGTCGAGCATAATGTTGTCGGAAATAAATATTAAAAAAAAGTTGGTGCAATGAACAAAAATGATTACACGGGTTACAATGCCTAGCAACTAATCGAGCAGCTCATCCTGATGACCATCACCCGCCTGCGCAGTTTGGCCGAGTTTCTGTCGATGTTTGCACTGGCAAACGTCCTCGGTTCGTGCGCGCGTTTCCTGATGTCCCCGGGCTCGTCTCCGATGCCGCCACAGCTGTCGCCATCGCCCCAGAATAACAAAAATAAACAGGCGCATGCCGCACCCGCGAAGATTTCTTATCATCAAGCTAGGGGTAGTCATGTCCAACGCAGCAAATACGCAGGGGGCGGTATACGTAGCCTCCTTTGAAACTCTTCGCATGACGGACGTCGAGTCCGTCGGTGGCAAAAACGCATCGCTGGGTGAAATGATTTCCCAGCTGGCCGGCGCAGGCGTTCGCGTGCCGGGCGGTTTCGCCACGACTGCGCAAGCCTTCCGCGATTTCCTTGAGCACAGCGCCGACGGTGGCCCGACCCTGGCCGCGCGCATCGCCACGCGCCTGGAAAACCTGGATATCGACGACGTGCGCGCGCTGGCAGCCGCCGGCGCCGAGATCCGCCAGTGGATCATCGATACGCCGTTCCAGCCGCGCCTGGACCAGGAGATCCACACCTTCTATGAAAAGCTGGTGGCCGACTCCACCGGCGAGATGTCGTTCGCCGTGCGCTCCTCCGCCACCGCGGAAGACCTGCCCGACGCCTCCTTCGCCGGCCAGCAGGAGACCTTCCTCAACGTGGTCGGCATCGACAACGTGCTGGAAGCGATGAAGCACGTGTTCGCCTCGCTGTACAACGACCGCGCCATCTCCTATCGCGTGCACAAGGGCTTCACCCACGCCGAGGTCGCGCTGTCGGCCGGCGTGCAGCGCATGGTGCGCTCCGACGTCGGCGCCGCCGGCGTGATGTTCACCATCGATACCGAATCGGGCTTCAAGGACGTGGTCTTCATCACCTCCAGCTACGGCCTGGGCGAAACCGTGGTGCAGGGCGCCGTCAACCCGGACGAGTTCTACGTGCACAAGCCAATGCTGGAACTGGGCAAGCAGCCGGTGATCCGCCGCAACCTGGGCTCCAAGCTGCTCAAGATGGAATTCACCGGCGAAGCCAAGGCCGGCCGCTCGGTCAAGACTGTCGATGTGCCGGTCGAGTTGCGCAACCGTTACTCTCTGACCGACGCCGAAGTGGTGGAGCTGGCCAAGTACGCCACCATCATCGAGAAGCACTACCAGCGCCCGATGGACATCGAGTGGGGCAAGGATGGCCGCGACGGCAAGCTGTACATCCTGCAGGCCCGTCCCGAAACCGTGAAGTCGCAGCAGAAGGCGACCGACGCCCAGCAGCGCTTCAAGCTCAAGAGCTCCGGCACCGTGCTGGCCACCGGCCGCGCGATCGGCCAGAAGATCGGCGCCGGTCCGGTGCGCGTGATCAGCGACCCGGCCGAGATGGAACGCGTGCAGCCCGGCGACGTGCTGGTGGCCGACATGACCGACCCGAACTGGGAGCCGGTGATGAAGCGCGCCGCCGCGATCGTCACCAACCGCGGCGGCCGCACCTGCCACGCCGCGATCATCGCCCGTGAGCTGGGCGTGCCGGCGGTCGTCGGTTGCGGCGACGCCACCGACCTGCTCAAGGACGGCATCCTGGTGACCGTGTCCTGCGCCGAGGGCGACGAAGGCAAGATCTACGACGGCCTGCTGGAAACCGAAGTGACCGAAGTGGCGCGCGGCGAGCTGCCGGAAATCCCGCTGAAGGTCATGATGAACGTGGGCAACCCGCAGCTGGCCTTCGACTTCCAGTCGATCCCCAACGGCGGCGTCGGCCTGGCGCGCCTGGAGTTCATCATCAACAACAACATCGGCGTGCACCCCAAGGCGATCCTGGAGTACCCGAACATCGACAACGACCTGAAGAAGGCGGTCGAATCGGTGGCCCGCGGCCATGCTTCGCCCAAGGCCTTCTACGTCGACAAGCTGGCCGAAGGCATCGCCACCATCGCCGCGGCCTTCTGGCCCAAGCCGGTGATCGTGCGCCTGTCCGACTTCAAGTCGAACGAGTACAAGAAGCTGATCGGCGGTTCGCGCTACGAGCCGGACGAGGAAAACCCGATGCTGGGCTTCCGCGGCGCCGCGCGCTACCTGGCCGAGGATTTCGCCGAAGCCTTCCAGATGGAATGCCAGGCCATGAAGCGCGTGCGCGAGGACATGGGCCTGACCAACGTCGAGGTGATGGTGCCCTTCGTGCGTACCCTGGGCCAGGCGGAGAAGGTCATCGGCCTGCTCGGCAAGAACGGCCTGAAGCGCGGCGAGAACGGCCTGCGCGTCATCATGATGTGCGAAGTGCCGTCCAACGCCATCCTGGCCGAGCAGTTCCTGGAATACTTCGACGGCTTCTCGATCGGCTCCAACGACCTGACCCAGCTGACCCTGGGCCTGGACCGCGACTCCGGCATGGAGCTGCTGGCGGCCGACTTCGACGAGCGCGATCCGGCGCTGCAGGCGCTGCTGACCAAGGTCATCTCCACCTGCCGCGAGAAGGGCAAGTACGTCGGCATCTGCGGTCAGGGACCTTCGGATCACCCTGACTTCGCCGAGTGGCTGATGGAGCAGGGCATCGAGTCCATTTCGCTGAACCCGGACACGGTGATCGACACCTGGCAGCAGCTGGCCAAGAAGAAGTAATCCGGCCCGGCGGCGCGCAGGCGCCGTCCGGGGGCGAGCGTGAAGGCGCGGACAGAAATGTCCGCGCCTTTGTTTTTGGCCGATGGCATTGTGGGGTAGACTGGTGCCGCGCTTGCCGCAGGGTAAGCGGCAGGCAACCTTGAACGGGAATCGCATATGACTGATTGGGCCATCTGGTTCGTGCTGGCCGGCGCGCTGATCGTCGCCGAGCTGTTTACCGGCACCTTCTATTTGCTGATGATCGCGCTGGGCGTGGCGGCCGGCGGCATCGCCGCGCTCTCGGGCGCGCTGCTGGAATGGCAGCTGCTGGCGGCGGCGCTGGTGGGCATCTCCGCGGTGCTGCTGCTGCGCCGCAGCCGCTTCGGCCGCCTGCGCGGGAACGCCGCCAACGACGACCCCAACATCATCCTCGACATCGGCCAGAGCGTGGACGTCAGCGCCTGGCAGGAACACGGCGACCGGCATGTCGCCCGCGTGCCGTACCGCGGCGCCATGTGGGACGTGGAGCTGCAAGCCGGCCACCCCGCCGTCCCGGGCGCCTTCACCATCCGCGAGATACGCGGCAGCCGGTTGATCGTCGCGCCGCGCTGAGCGCGCCGTCCCCCATCACACTCAAGGAGAGCCTCATGCTCGGAAGCGTCACCCTGGTCATTTTCTTCATCGCCATCGTGTTCGTCGTGCAGACGGTCAAGGTGGTCCCGCAACAGCACGCCTGGGTGGTGGAGCGCCTGGGCAAGTACCACGCCACGCTCGGCCCCGGCTTGAACATCGTGGTGCCGTTCATCGACCGCGTGGCCTACAAGCACATCCTCAAGGAAATCCCGCTGGATGTGCCGCCGCAGGTCTGCATCACCAGGGACAACACCCAGCTGCAGGTGGACGGCATCCTGTATTTCCAGATCACCGACCCGATGCGTGCCTCCTACGGCTCCTCCAACTACATCGCGGCGATCACCCAGCTGGCCCAGACCACGCTGCGCTCGGTGATCGGCAAGATGGAGCTGGACAAGACCTTCGAGGAGCGCGACCACATCAACACCGCCATCGTCAGCGCCATCGACGAGTCGGCCGAGAACTGGGGCGTGAAGGTGCTGCGCTATGAGATCAAGGATCTCACGCCGCCCAAGGAGATCCTGCACGCGATGCAGGCGCAGATCACCGCCGAGCGCGAGAAGCGCGCGCTGATCGCCGCCTCCGAAGGCCGCAAGCAGGAGCAGATCAACATCGCCACCGGCGAGCGCGAAGCCGCCATCGCCAAGTCCGAAGGCGAGAAGCAGGCCTCCATCAATCGCGCCCAGGGCCAGGCTGCGGCGATCCTGGCGATCGCCGAAGCCAGCGCCGAGGCGATCCGCAAGACCGCCGCCGCAATCCAGGCGCCGGGAGGCTCCGACGCCGTGAACCTGAAGGTGGCGGAGCAATACGTGAGCGCCTTCGGCCAGCTGGCCAAGACCAACAATTCCATCATCGTGCCGGCCAACCTGTCGGACATGAGCGGCTTGATCGCCTCCGCGCTGACGGTGGTGAAGACGCAGAAATAAGCCCGCGCACGGCGGTACGACAAAGCAAACCAGGGAGAGGGAAGCACATGATGTTGAGCCATATCCGCCGCCTGCTGCCGGCGCTGCCCGTAAGGGGCGCGCTGTGCGCGGCATTCATCGCCGCCGGGGCATTGGCGCCGGCGCAGGCCCAGAGCCTGGACGAGGCGCTGGCCCAGCGGGTCGACGCGCAGATGGCGCAGCTGCTGGGCAAGTATCCGATTCCCGGCGCCAGCATCGCCGTGGCCTACAAGGGCGAATTCGTCTACCAGCGCGGCTATGGCGTGGCCGTGGTCGAGAGCAACACGCCGGCCACGCCGCAGACGTTGTATCGCATCGCCAGCATCGCCAAGCCGGTGACCGCAGTGGCGGTGCTCAAGTTGTTCGAGGACGAGCTGCCGCAGGCGCTGGAGCGCAAGGTGTTCGGCGCCGACGGCCTGCTGCCGGATGCGGCCTATCCCGAGTTCGCCAATCCGCGCGACCCGCGCGTGCTCAAGATCACCTTGCGCGACCTGCTGCAGCACACCGCCGGCTGGGGCGCCACCGACTACGATCCGCAGTACGACCTGGTCGATATCGCGCGCACCATGAACGTGAAGGCGCCGGCCTCGGCGCGCGACGTGATCGCCTTCATGCTGAAGCAGCGTTCGCTGGACGTGCCGCCGGGCACCGAATTCCATTACAGCAATTTCGGCTACAACATCCTCGGCCGCATCATCGAGCACAAGAGCGGCAAGCCCTATGAGCAGGCGGTGCAGGAGCTGGTGTTCAAGCCGGCCGGCGTGGACGACGCCATCGTCGGCGCCGACAAGCGCGTGCAGCGCGCCGCCAGCGAGGCTGCCTACTACGACGATCCGCGCTGGCCGGCGGTGCCCGACCAGGATGGCGGCGGCGCCACCGGTCCGGAATCCTATTTCGGTTTCCACCTGGCGACCATGGACGCGCACGGCGGCTGGGTCGCCAGCGCTGCCGACCTGGTGCGTTTCGCGGATGCCGCGCAAGGTACGGCCAAGACCGCGCTGCTCAAGCCGCAGACGGTGGCGCTGATGAAGCGGCGCAACGGCGCCATGCCGGACAACAACAACGGCCTGGGCTGGGTGGTGACCCGCATGGACGGCGTCAATATCCTGTCGCACAGCGGCGCGCTCACCACCGGCAGCTATGGCTACCTGCAGGCGCGCGAGGACGGCTGGTCGTGGGCGGTGCTGTTCAACCGGCTGCCGATCCCGTATCCGCCCGAGAAGGCGATGGCCGACCTGCAGGCCTTCCAGACTGCGGTGCAGCGCGGCCTGATGGCGGCCATCGTCAACAAGCCGGATCCGGCGCCGGCGAAATAAGTCATCGCCCGCCAAAGCAAACGGCCCGTCCTGCCATGCGCAGGATGGGCCGTTTTGCATGACGCGCGCCGCGCGACGCTCAGCTTTCCAGCGTCTGGCCCTTGGCCGGCTCGTCGGCCATGAAGGGCAGCGTGATATCCACCCGCAAGCCGCCGTCGCGGCGGTTGGCGGCGCGGATGAAGCCGCTGTGCGCATCGACGATGCGGCGCGCGATCGACAGGCCCAGCCCATGGCCGGAACTGTTGCTCTTGGTGCGGCTGCTGCGGAAGAACAGTTCGAAGATGCTGTTGAGCTCGTCCTCGGGCACGCCCGGGCCGCGATCCAGGATCGACAGGTGCAGCAGCTTGTTGATCTCGTCGAGCTGGGCGTGGATCTGCACCGTGCTGCCCGCTTCGGTGTGCTTGATGGCATTGCGCAGCACGTTCTCGATGGCGCGGTAGAGCAGTTCGGGATTGCCCTTGATCTGCACCCGGCAGTCGATGTGGCCTTCGATGTGCTTGCCGTTGGCGCCGGCCTCGAAGCTGGCGTCGTTGATCATGTCGGCCAGCATGGCCTGGATGGCGATCGGCTCCTCCATCGAGCCCGGCACGTTGGCTTCCAGCCGCGACAGCGTCAGCAGCTCGCCCACCAGCTTGTCCATGCGCACGCTCTCGCGCTCGATGCGCTCCAGCGTCAGGTCCAGCTTGTCCTTGTCCTGCACGCGCGCCAGGCCGATGGCCATCTGCAGTCGCGCAATGGGCGAGCGCAGTTCATGCGAGACATCGTGCAGCAGGCGGCGCTGGCTTTCCATCAGCGTGCGCAGCTTGGTGGTCATGGCGTCGAAGTCGCGACCCAGGTCGGCCAGTTCGTCGCTGCGCGAACTCATGACCGGTTCGAGCTCCATGTCCAGCTTGCCCGAGGCGGCCTGGGCGAAGGCATTCTTCAGGTGGCGGATCGGGTAGGAGAAGTACCAGGCCAGCAGCAGCGCGAACACCATGCTGGCCACCAGCGCCACGGCGATCGGCATGGTCGGGAAGAACAGCGGCTGCTGGCCGCGCTCGCGCATGTGGCGCCCTTCGCGCGGACCGGGCCCGGGCCCGCCGAATTCCTCGGAGGGGGCGGGAATGAACATCAGGTAGCTGTGGCCGTTGGCCGCCTTCACCAGTTCCACCACGCGCCGTTGCTGCTGGCGCTGTTCGGTCTTGAGCAGGGCGCGCGCTTCCTCCACCAGCTTGGGCGATACCTCGCGCCCCATCAGGTCCTTGTTTTCCTCGTCCACCGCGTACAGCTGCAGGCGGTTCTGGCGGCCTTCGTTGATCAGGCTGCGCAGCGCCTCGGCCCCGCCGAACTGCAGCGTGGCCGCGGCCGAGCGGATCATGAAGGAAGCCGGGGGACTGAGGTCGATTTCGGAGGAGCGGTTGTTGCGTTCCAGGTTCTCGATCCAGAACAGCACGCCGACGCCGAAGGTGGCGGTGATCTGGGCGATGGCGATGAAGAAGAAGAACTTCCAGAATAACCGGCCCACTTTATTCCTTGATGAATTGGTAGCCCAGTCGGTAGACGGTCTGGATGCAGCTCTTGTCGCTGCCCAGGGCGGCGATCTTCTGGCGGATGCTGGAGAGGTGGACGTCGATGTTGCGGTCGAAGCGCGCCAGCGGGCGGCCCAGGCCTTGTTCGGAGAGATGCTGCTTGCTGACCGGCTTGCCGGCATTGCGCGCCAGCACTTCGAGCAGGTTGAATTCGCTGCTGGTCAACTCCAGCGGCTTTCCGCCCCAGGTGGCGCGGCGCTGCTCGGGCCACATCGACAGCGCGCCGACGGCCAGCGGCGAGTAGGGCGATTGTTCGGTGCTTTCGGCCGAGGCGCGGCGCAGGATGGCGCGGATGCGGGCGGCGATCTCGCGCGGCGTGCAAGGCTTGGGAACATAGTCGTCGGCGCCCAGTTCGAGGCCGATGATGCGGTCGGTGTCATCGCCCTTGGCGGTCAGCATCACCACCGGCATGCTGCTCTTGGCGCGGATGCGGCGCAGGGTGTCCACGCCGTTCAGGCGCGGCATCATCACGTCCAGCACGGCGATGGCGTATTGGCCGGTCAGCGCTTCGGCGGCGCCGGCTTCACCGTCGTAGGCGACGTTGACTTCAAATTTTTCCTGCTCCAGATATTCCTTGAGCATGTCGACGAGCTCGACATCGTCGTCGATCAAAAGCACTTTAGACATTTGCTGCGTTCCATTCTTTGTTGCCCGGCATCAAGGCCTGCGGGCGTCGGCAGCCGCTAATATGCCGTAAAAGGTTTTGCAGAAGTGTTTCAGAGCGTCTTTACAATTGCATCTTTACATTCATTTACCCACGCCGGCGTGAACATTTCAAGGGGCGACGGCTCGCTTCGTTTTCGTTGCCTCGCCGAAAATATCTTGCCGGATCGCATGGCGTCTTCTTCCTTGATTTTCTCCTGACAAAACTTTACCCGGCTTTACCCGGATGGCGTGAACTTAACATGCCGCGATCGCCGATACTTCTTTCATCAAGGGGAACGCGCGCGATGCTCCCGCATCGCGCATCACACACAAGAAAAGGAGCCCGCCATGGCCATCAGCAGCGTATTGTCCAGCAATTATTCCATCGCCGATTTGTCCGGCCTGTCAGGCGTATCCAGCTATTCCAGCGCCAGCACGCGCATGGACATGCCGCCGCCGCCACCGCCCGGCGGCGGCAAGGGCGGCGGCCTGATGGGCGCATTGAAGGATGCGCTGGAGTCGCTGGGCATCGCGCTCGATGGCGCCAGCGCCGCCAGCAGCGCCACCAGCGCCTATTCGTTGAGCTCGACTTCGTCGCTCTCCACCAGCAATGTCGATTCCAAGCTGGACGCCTTCCTGCAGCAGTTGATGGCTGCGTTGCATGTGCAGGACAAGCAGCCGCCGGGGCCGCCGCCGGCCTCGTCCTCCAGCGACGACAGCGAGGGCGACACCGCCGTCAGCCAGGCTGACGGCGTCTCGTCCAGCGGATCGGCTTCGTCGACGTCATCCACGTCAACGGCATCCGCCGCCACCGCCTCTTCCTATTCGCCGGCAGGGCGTCCGCCGCCTCCGGGCGGCGGCCTGGAGGCCGATCTCAAGAGCCTGATCTCGGCGCTCTCGGGCGGCGGCGACGGCTCGTCGAATTCGTCCGCCTCGTCCAGCGCGGACGCTGGCGTCTCCTCGCTGCAAAGCGCCTTCAGCAGCCTGCTCGGCTCGCTGGGCGTGTCGTCGGACGGCGCCTCGCTGTCCGGTTTCCTGCAGTCCTTGCAAAGCAAGCTGGCCGCCGGCAAGACCACCGGCAACCTGGTCGACACCACCGCCTGATCGGGTCTTCATGCGGCGGCGGCCATGCTAAGCTGCCGGCCATGAACAATCACGACCCGGCCGCACTGGCCCGACTCATGGGACTGATGTGCGAAGCCATTGCGCTGCGCGGCGCCGGCCAATTCGCAGCCGCGCTGGCGGCGCTGGACCAGGCGCTGGCGCTGGATCCCGGTTTCATTCCCATCCACATGCAGCGGGCCGGCTTGCTGGAGGAGGGGGGCGATCACGCCGCCGCCGTCGCCGCCTACGAGGCTTGCCTGGAGGTGGCTCCCGACTTTGCCGACGCGCGCGCGGCGCATCGCCTGGCGCTGGAAAACCTGGTCGCGCAATGCGACGCGGCGCTGGCCGACGCGCCCGGGGAGTCGCTTTCCGATATCGAATTCAAGCTGGCCGGCGCGCTGTTCAAGCTGCAGCGGCTGCCGCAGGCTCTGGCCCGCATCGACCGCGCGCTGACGGCCGCCCCCGGCCATTTCCCGTCGCTGGCCTTGCGCGCCGACATCCTGCTGCGCCTGAACCGGCACGAGGAGGCGCTGGACGTCTATCAGGGACAAGCCGCCTTGAGCGACGAGCAGCGCGCGCTGGCGGTCTTCAACCGCGCCGACATCCTGCGCCAGATGGGCGCCGTCGATGAGGCGCTGGCGGGCTACGACGAGGCGCTGCGACTGCATCCCGGCTTCGCCCAGGCGCAGGTCGGCCGCGCCCACATGCTGCTCATGCGCGGCGACTACGCGCAGGGCTGGCGCCAGCATGAAGGCCGCAACGACATCGCCGAACTGGCCGGCCGGCGGTTGCGCAGCGACAGTCCGTCCTGGCGGCCGGGCGAGGATCCCGGCGGCAAGCATCTGTTACTGTGGGCCGAGCAAGGCCTGGGCGATACGCTGCAGTTCGCCCGCTACATCGGCGCGGCGGCAGCACGTGCGGCCCGCACCACCGTATGCGTGCCGCCCGGCTTGCTGCCGCTGCTGGCGCCGTCGTTTCCCGATTGCGACTTCGTGGTCGACGACAAGTCGCCGCCGCCGCACGATCTCCAACTTTCCTTGCTGAGCCTGCCGCTGCTGCTGGATCTCCCGGATCCGGGGCGGGCGCCGGCGACGCCCTATCTGCAGGCCGACGCGCAGCGCGCCGCCGCCTGGCGCGAGCGGCTCGACGCCCGCCTGGGCGCGGCGGGGCGCCGCCCGCGCATCGGTATCGCCTGGGCCGGCCGCCAGTACGCCACCATCCATTACTCGCGCGATATCCCGCTGGCGCAGTTGGCGCCGCTGTTCGACTTGCCGGCCGATTTCATCAGCCTGCAGCCCGAGATTCCGGGCGGCGACGCTGCCGCGCGGGCGGCGCTGGGCGAGCGCCTGCACGAGGTGGGCCTGGAGGATTGGGCCGATACGGCGGCCTTGATGCAGACGCTGGACCTGGTGATCAGCGTCGACACCGCCGTGGCCCACCTGGCGGGCGCGCTGGATCTGCCGGCGCTGCTGATGCTGCGCTTTGAGGGCGAATGGCGCTGGGGCCTGAACCCCGGCTCGAACGGCTGGTATCCCCGCACCAGGCTGCTGCGCCAGCAGGCGCGCGGGCAATGGGATGGGGTGGTGGCGCGGGCGGCATCGGCCGTGGCCGCGCTCATCGGGCGCGACGGCCGATAAAAAACGGCTGCGCAAGGCAGCCGTTCCCTGGGTGGCGCAGCGTGAAGGCGATCAGCGCCGGTGCTGCTTCATCGCCGACTGGATCTCGCGCTGGCTGTCGCGCTGTTTCTCGGTCTCGCGCTTGTCGTGCTGCTTCTTGCCCTTGGCCAGGCCGATATCGCACTTGATGCGGCCTTTGCTGTAATGCAGGTTCAGCGGCACCAGCGTGTAGCCGGCGCGTTCCACCTTGCCGATCAGCTTGCTGATCTCGGCCGAATTGAGCAGCAGCTTGCGGGTGCGCGTGGTCTCCGGATGCACGTGGGTCGAGGTGCTGGTCAGCGCGCTGATATGGCAGCCGAACAGGAAGATCTCGCCGTTGCGGATGATGACGTAGGCTTCCTTCAGCTGGACGCGCCCGGCGCGTATCGATTTGACTTCCCAGCCTTGCAAGACGACGCCCGCCTCGAATCGCTCCTCGATGAAGTAATCGAAAAAGGCTTTTTTGTTATCAACAATGCTCATCTAAGAAAAAATCGTCCTGTCGGTTAAAATTATTACTTTGCGATTTTATCAAACGGACCACCCTCGATGGCAGTCGTACACAAAACCGTCCTCATCAACTATAGCGCGGAACAGATGTTCAACCTGGTGGATCGGGTCGAGGACTATCCTGAATTCTTGCCCTGGTGCGGTGGCGTCGAAGTGTCCGAACGCAGCGAACACAGCCTGACGGCCAAGCTGAAGATCAACTATCACGGCCTCAAGCAGTCCTTCAGCACCCAGAACACCAATGAGCGTCCCACCAGCATGACCATGCGCCTGGTGGAAGGGCCGTTCAAGCATTTCGAGGGGCGCTGGCACTTCAAGGCATTGCGCGAGGATGCCTGCAAGATCGAGTTCGACATGGAGTACGAATTCTCCAGCCGCATCCTCGAAGGGGTGATCGGCCCGGTGTTCAGCATGATCGCCAACAGTTTCGTCGACTCTTTCTGCAAGCGCGCCGAGCAGATATATGGCTGAAGCCTGCCGTTTGCAAGTGCAGATCTGCTACGCCGCGCCCGGGCTGCAGGTATTGAAGGAGCTGGACGTGGAAGAGGGCTGCACCATCCAGCAAGCCATCATCGACAGCGGCCTGTTGCGCGAGCAGCCCGGCATCGACCTGTCGGTATGCAAGGTCGGCGTGTTCGGCAAGCTCAAGACGCTGGAGACGCCGCTGCGCCAGCGCGACCGGGTGGAAATCTATCGCCCGCTGATCGCCGACCCCAAGGAATCGCGCCGCCGCCGCGTGGCGCGCAAGGATGGTCCCGAGCAATGACGCGCCGCCTGCGGCTTGCCTGAATTCCAACGGATCTGACCTGTTTGCCACAGGCCGGAGGGTAAAACTCAACTGTGGCGAGACGCGCGCAAAGCTTTTCTGTATAATTCGCTTTTGCGCCTATAGGAAACACTATGCGTCTTCTCCAAAAAGCACTCACGTTCGATGATGTGCTGCTCGTCCCGGCCTTCTCGGACATCCTCCCCAAAGATACTTCCCTGACCACGCGTCTGACGCGCAACATCACCGTGAACATTCCGCTGGTCTCCGCGGCGATGGACACCGTGACCGAAGCGCGCCTGGCCATTGCCATGGCGCAAGAGGGCGGCATCGGCATCATCCACAAGAACCTGACGCCCAAGGAACAGGCGCGCGAGGTTTCCAAGGTCAAGCGTTTCGAATCGGGCGTGCTGCGCGATCCGATCACCATCCCGCCGACCATGAAGATCCGCGACGTCATCGCCCTGTCCAAGCAGCACGGCGTGAGCGGCTTCCCGGTGGTCGAAGGCAAGAGCCTGGTGGGCATCATCACCAACCGCGACCTGCGCTTCGAAGAAGAGCTGAACGCCGAGGTGAGCGCCAAGATGACGCCCAAGGACAAGCTGGTCTACCTGAAGGAAAACGGCGAGGGCGCCGATCCGGAAGAAGCCAAGCGCCTCATGAACAAGCACCGCCTGGAGCGGGTGATGGTGGTCAACGACGCCTTCGAGCTGCGCGGGCTGATTACCGTCAAGGACATCGAGAAATCCACTGAACACCCCTTCGCCTGCAAGGACGAACACGGCAAGCTGCGCGTGGGCGCCGCCGTCGGCGTCGGCCCGGACAACGACGAGCGCATCGAGTTGCTGGTCGCCGCCGGCGTCGACGTGATCGTGGTCGACACCGCCCACGGCCACTCCGCCGGCGTGCTCAATCGTGTGAAGTGGGTCAAGACCAAGTTCCCGCACGTCGAAGTCATCGGCGGCAACATCGCCACCGCGGCCGCCGCCCTGGCGCTGGTCGAACATGGCGCGGACGCGGTCAAGGTCGGCATCGGCCCCGGCTCGATCTGCACCACCCGTATCGTCGCCGGCGTCGGCGTGCCGCAGATATCGGCCATCGCCAACGTCGCCGACGCCTTGAAGGGCACCGGCGTGCCGGTGATCGCCGACGGCGGCATCCGCTTCTCGGGCGACGTCGCCAAGGCGCTGGCCGCCGGCGCCTCGACCGTGATGATGGGCAGCATGTTCGCCGGCACCGAAGAAGCGCCGGGCGAAGTAATCCTGTACCAGGGCCGCAGCTACAAGTCCTACCGCGGCATGGGTTCGCTGGGCGCGATGGCCGACGGCTCGGCCGACCGCTACTTCCAGGACGGTGAGAACGGCGCCGACAAGTTCGTGCCGGAAGGCATCGAAGGCCGCGTCGCCTACAAGGGCTCGGTGGTCGCCATCCTGTACCAGCTGGTGGGCGGCGTGCGCTCCTCCATGGGCTACTGCGGTTGCGCCTCCATCGACGACTTCCGCGAACGCGCCGAATTCGTCGAGATCACCTCGGCCGGCATGCGCGAGTCGCACGTCCACGACGTGCAGATCACCAAGGAAGCACCGAACTACCGCGCCGAGTAATCGACGGCGCGGCGACAGCCCGGCAGTCCATCGGCGTTACGCCTGGCTGCCGGGCTGTTGATCTTTTGCAGCAGAGCGAACCACCTTCTTCAACGTAGCCAGACCCCACTGCCATGTCCACGCATTCGCATTCGAAAATTCTGATCCTCGACTTCGGTTCCCAGGTTACCCAGCTGATCGCCCGCCGCGTGCGCGAAGCCGGCGTGTTTTCCGAGGTCTTCCCGCATGACGTGACCGACGATTTCGTCCGCAGCTACGGCGCGGCCGGCGTGATCCTCTCCGGCGGCCCCAACAGCGTGACCGAAGGCGACACCCCGCGCGCGCCGCAAGCGGTGTTCGAGCTGGGCGTGCCGGTGCTGGGCATCTGCTACGGCATGCAGACCATGGCCGAGCAATTGGGCGGCAAGGTCGAGATCGGTCACCTGCGCGAATTCGGCTACGCCGAGGTGCGCGCCCACGGCCACACGCCGCTGCTGGAGAACATCAGCGACTTCACCAACGCCCAGGGCCACGGCATGCTGAAGGTCTGGATGAGCCACGGCGACAAGGTCAACGAAATGCCGGCCGGCTTCAAGCTGATGGCCTCCACCGGCAACTGCCCGATCGCCGGCATGGCCGACGAGGACCGTCGCTTCTACGGCGTGCAGTTCCACCCTGAAGTCACCCACACCGTGCAGGGCAAGGCCATGCTGGCGCGCTTCGTGCACGAGATCTGCGGCTGCAAGTCGGACTGGAACATGCCGGACTACATCTCCGAGGCGGTCGAGATGATCCGCCAGCAGGTGGGCAGCGATGAAGTGATCCTGGGCTTGTCGGGCGGCGTCGACAGCAGCGTCGCCGCGGCGCTGATCCACCGCGCCATCGGCGACCAGCTGACCTGCGTGTTCGTCGACCACGGCCTGTTGCGCCTGGACGAAGGCAAGATGGTCATGGAGATGTTCGGCAAGAACCTGGGCGTGAAGGTGATCCACGTGGACGCCACCGACCAGTTCATGGGCCACCTGGCCGGCGTGACCGACCCGGAAGCCAAGCGCAAGATCATCGGCCGCGAGTTCGTCGAAGTGTTCCAGGCCGAATCGGGCAAGCTCAAGAGCGCCAAGTGGCTGGCCCAGGGCACCATCTACCCGGACGTGATCGAAAGCGCCGGCAAGGGCAAGAAGACCGCCCACACCATCAAGAGCCACCACAACGTCGGCGGCTTGCCGGAAACCCTGAACCTGAAGCTGCTGGAGCCGCTGCGCGAACTGTTCAAGGACGAAGTGCGCGAGCTGGGCGTGGCGCTGGGCCTGCCGCCGGAGATGGTGTACCGCCATCCGTTCCCGGGCCCCGGCCTGGGCGTGCGCATCCTGGGCGAAGTGAAGAAGGAATACGCCGACCTGCTGCGTCGCGCCGACGCCATCTTCATCGAAGAGCTGCGCAACACCAAGGACGAAGACGGCCAGAGCTGGTACGACAAGACCAGCCAGGCCTTCGCGGTGTTCCTGCCGGTCAAGTCGGTAGGCGTGATGGGCGACGGCCGCACCTACGAATACGTGGTGGCGCTGCGCGCCGTGCAGACCCAGGACTTCATGACCGCGCACTGGGCACACCTGCCGCACGAGCTGCTGGGCCGTGTCTCCAACCGCATCATCAACGAAGTGCGCGGGCTGAACCGGGTGGTGTACGACATCTCGGGCAAGCCGCCGGCGACCATCGAGTGGGAATGAGTCTTTTCAGATAGCTGAACGACCGACCGGTAAAGCCCTGTTTTTACAGGGCTTTATCTTTTGGATCCTTACCGGTCCAACACCGGCCCGGGGCCGGATGACGGATAATAGCGGCCACCTCTTTTGCGCGCCATTTTTGGAATTCCCCCATGGAAATCAAAGTCAACTTCCTCGACAAGCTGCGTCTCGAAGCCAAGTTCGACGACTTCACCGTCATCGCCGACCAGCCCATCCGCTACAAGGGCGACGGCTCGGCGCCGGGTCCCTTCGACTACTTCCTGGCGTCGTCGGCGCTGTGCGCGGCGTACTTCGTGAAGCTGTACTGCAACACCCGCAACCTCTCCACCGAGAACATCCGCCTGTCGCAAAACAACATCGTCGATCCGGAGAACCGCTACAAGCAGGTCTTCAAGATCCAGGTCGAGCTGCCGGCCGATTTCTCGCAGGCCGACCGCAATGGCATCCTGCGCTCCATCGAGCGCTGCACCGTGAAGAAGGTGGTGCAGGAAGGCCCGGACTTCATCATCGAGGAAGTCGAGAACCTGGACGCCGACGCCCAGTCGCTGCTGACCGTCAAGCCCGATGCGCAAGCCAGCACCTATATCCTGGGCAAGGACCTGCCGCTGGAGCAGACCATCGCCAACATGTCGGGCCTGTTGGCCGATCTGGGCATCAAGATCGAGATCGCCTCCTGGCGCAACATCATCCCCAACGTGTGGTCGCTGCACATCCGCGACGCGCATTCGCCGATGTGCTTCACCAACGGCAAGGGCGCGACCAAGGAGAGCGCGCTGGCCTCGGCGCTGGGCGAGTATCTTGAACGCATCAGCAACAACCACTTCTACGCCGGCGCCTACTGGGGCGAAGACATCGCCAATGCCGGGTTCGTGCATTACCCGAACGAGCGCTGGTTCAAGCCGGGCCGCAAGGACGCGTTGCCCAAGGAGATCCTGGACGGCTACTGCCTGGAGATCTACAACCCCGACGGCGAGCTGCGCGCCTCGCACCTGGTGGACACCAACTCCGGCAATGCCGGGCGCGGCATCTGCTCGCTGCCGTACGTGCGGCAGTCGGACGGCGAGACGGTGTACTTCCCCTCCAACCTGATCGAGAACCTGTTCGTCAGCAACGGCATGAGCGCCGGCAATACGCTGGCCGAGGCGCAGGTGCAGTGCCTGTCCGAGATTTTCGAGCGCGCGGTCAAGCGCGAGATCCTGGAGGGCGAGATCGCCTTGCCCGACGTGCCGCAGGAGGTGCTGGCGAAGTACCCGGGCATCCTGGAAGGGATCAAGGGACTGGAAGAGCAGGGCTTCCCGGTGCTGGTGAAGGACGCGTCGCTGGGCGGCGCCTATCCGGTGATGTGCGTAACCCTGATGAATCCGCGCACCGGCGGCGTGTTCGCCTCGTTCGGCGCGCACCCGAGCTTCGAGGTGGCGCTGGAGCGCAGCCTGACCGAGCTGCTGCAAGGGCGCAGCTTCGAAGGCCTGAACGACCTGCCGCAGCCGACCTTCGAGAGCAACGCGGTCACCGAGCCTAACAACTTCGTCGAGCATTTCATCGATTCCAGCGGCATCGTCTCCTGGCGTTTCTTCAGCGCCAAGGCGGACTACGAGTTCGTCGAGTGGGACTTCTCCAGCCAGGGCGACAACGCCAATGCCGAGGAAGCCGCCGCCCTGTTCGGGATTCTCGAGGAGATGGGCCGGCAGGCCTACGTCGCGGTGTACGACCAGCTCGGCGCGGTCGCCTGCCGCATCCTGGTGCCTGGCTATTCCGAGGTCTATCCGGTGGAAGACCTGATCTGGGACAACACCAACAAGGCGCTGCTGTTCCGCGACGACATCCTGAACCTGCATCGCCTGGACGACGCCGCGCTGGCCGCGCTGCTCGATCGCCTGGAGAACAACGAACTGGACGATTACTCCGACATCGCCACCCTGATCGGCATCGAGTTCGACGAGAACACCGAATGGGGCCAACTGACGGTGCTGGAGCTCAAGCTGCTGATCAACCTGGCCCTGAAGCAGTTCGACGAGGCGCACGAGCTGGTGGGCGCCTTCCTGCAGTACAACGACAATACCGTCGAGCGCGGCCTGTTCTACCAGGCCATGAACGTGGTGCTGGAAGTGCTGCTGGACGACGAGCTGGCGCTGGACGACTACGAGCCCAACTTCCGCCGCATGTTCGGCAACGCCCGGATGGACGCGGCGATGGGCGCGCTGGACGGCAGCGTGCGCTTCTTCGGGTTGACGCCCACCAGCACGAAGCTGGAAGGGCTGGAGCGCCACCAGCGCCTGCTCGACAGCTACCGCAAGCTGCACCAGGCGCGCGCCAGGGCGGCCTTGGCAGCTCCGGCGGTTGACGATGTAATCGCTTGATCTGGCGACGTGCGCATGAGATGAAATGCAGGCAGAATAGGCCTATCACAACGGGGGGAGCGGCATTACAATGCAAGCGAAGCAAATTGCTGATGAGTTGCGTCATCGTGGGTACACGGTGGTGCGGGATTTTCTGTCGGAAGCGGACATCCCGGACGGCCTGCTGAAATTCCTGGCCGGCGCTGAAAAGTTTCATGATGGCGTGATCATGGATTTTCCTGCGGAAGGCATGCTTCATCTCAAGGCGCGCATCGAGAGTACGATCCCGGAAGTTGCCGATCTGATGGGTTTATCCATTGCGCGGGACCGTTTCGGGTATTGCGCCATCCGCATCAAGGAAAGCCACGGCGCGCCCACGTTGCGCATGCCGTTCGACAAGAACCGCGACCCCAAGATCGCGCCGGGCGGCGCGCTCAATTGGCATCTGGATCATTTCAGTTATTTCTTGCACGAAGATCACAAGAATTTTCTGATCTGCTATGTTCCGGTGTTCAAGCCCGAATCCAGTCTGGCAAACGTTGCCATCGTAGGCGATGACGTCGTCAGGGAGCTCGACCCGGAGCTGCACCGCCGTATCCAGGGGCGCGGAGCCCTGCGTTTTCGTTGTGTCGAGGCCGATACGCTGGAGTGGTTCAAATTGCGTTTTCCCGGCGAAGATATTGTCATCGGGGACTGGTATGCCATCGAGGATATGCACGACGAGACGCCTGGATGGAAGATCAAGGTCGACCTGGAGAAGCACAAGGTCGTTCCGGAGTTGAACGTTCGCGATCTTTTGATCATGCGGGCCGACGTCATTCATCGTACTAATGATGCTGGCTGCGACCGCATTTCGGTACGCTGTGATGCAATCCCGGCAAATGGGACGCGGTTCGGAACGTTGACTGGCCTTATGGGCCTGACCTTGCGCTATCCATTCATGAGCAAGAAGCGACAATACAACATCAGGATTTGGCTCAAGAAAGAGTGGAGCAAGCGTTTCAAGGGCAGCGCCTGAAAACTCCGCGGCACCGGGAACGTGAGTTCTTGCGGAGTGCCGATGAGAGATGTGAAACTATGCCGTTCGGTCAGAAGCCGAACGGCATTTTTATTTGATCGGTTCCCTATGCACCGATATGTGGGCTGCGCCGGGTGTGCGAGGAGGGGCCTTCTTTTTCTGGGCCTGTTGCTTCAGGTTGCGTCCGTGCCGTTCACCGGGCCTCCGTGATTTTCAGGCAGCTCGCTCGACGATCACATAATGCTTGCGCATCGGCTCCACCACCTCGAACACACCCTTGAAGCCGGCGGGAATCACCAGCGCATCGCCCGGGCCGGCCTCGGCGGCGTAGCCCTGTTCGTCGATGACGCGGCAGCGGCCTTCCAGCACGTAGAAGTATTCATCCTTGTCGGGCGCGAAGGCGATGCGCCAGCTGCCTTTCTCGCAGGCCCAGATGCCGGCGCAGACTTCGCCGCTGGCATTGGTGAAGTGGTTCCAGGTGGTGCGGGTCGGGTTGCCTTCCAGCCGGCGCTCCTCGCGCGGATGGTCGACTTCGGGAGCGGGGGACTGCAGGCGGAATTCGGTGATGGCGGGCATGATCGTGGGTGAGGCGCAACGGGACAGGCGGGCAGTTTAACAGGTGGCCGTCGCGCATGATGTGACCGGCCCGCCGATTCGTAAATTGGATTTACTCATGCAGTAAATCCAACTGGCTATGTGTGTTTTCAGGCGCGGTATAACATAGCCGCATGACGATCTCCTCACTGTTCCCCGGCTTCGCGGCCCATCGCCTGGCTACGCCCGACGGCCAGCACATCCATGCGCTCACCGGCGGCGAAGGCCCGCCCTTGCTGATGCTGCATGGCCATCCGCAGACCTCGGCCATCTGGCACAAAGTGGCGCCGGCGTTGGCCAGGCACTTCACGCTGGTGCTGGCCGACCTGCGCGGCTATGGCGATTCGGCCAAGCCGCCTGGCAGCGCCGACCATGCCGCGTATAGCAAGCGCACCATGGCCGCCGACATGCTGGAGGCGATGCGGGCGCTCGGTCATGAGGAGTTCACCGTGCTGGCGCACGACCGCGGCGCGCGCGTGGCGCATCGGCTGGCGGCCGACCATCCGCGCGCGGTGCGGCGCCTGGCGCTGCTGGATATCGCGCCGACGCTGGCCATGTACGAACAGGCCAATAACGACTTCGCCCGCGCCTACTGGCACTGGTTCTTCCTGATCCAGCCGGCGCCGCTGCCCGAACGCCTGATCGAGGCCGACCCGGCCGCCTACGCGCGCGACGTGATGGGCCGGCGCAGCGCCGGGCTGGCGCCGTTCGATCCGCGCGCCCTGGCCGAGTATGTGCGCTGCCTGTCGCTGCCGGGCGCCGCGCGCGGCATCTGCGAGGACTACCGCGCCGCCGCCGGCATCGACCTCGAGCATGACCGCGCCGACCGCGAGGCCGGCCGCAAGCTGGCCATGCCGCTGCTGGCGCTGTGGGGCGAGCAGGGCGTGGTGCACAAGTGCTTCAAGCCGTTGCAGGAGTGGCAACGCGTGGCGGCCGATGTGCGCGGCCATCCGCTGCCTTGCGGCCATTACATCGCCGAGGAAGCGCCGGATGCCTTGCTGGATGCGGTCTTGCCGTTCCTGCTGGAGGACCGCTGACAAGCGGCCGCATACAGCCGAAAACGACAGCCGCAAACGACAAAGCCCGCGATGCAGCGGGCTTTTTTAGGGAGGCAAGGGCGCGGCTCAGGTGCGTTTCGGCTTGCCGGCCTTGTTCAGGTCGGCAGCGGCCCTCACCAGCGCCTTGAAGGCGTCGGCATCCAGCTGTTCTCCCTCATGGACGTCGATGGCGCGGCGGGTGTTGCCGTCCAGAGATGCATTGAACAGCCCGGCAGGATCCTCCAGCGCCGCGCCCTTGGCGAAGGTCAGCTTGATGTAGTCCTTGTAACTCTCGCCGGTGCAGATGATGCCGGCCGACTCCCACACAGGTACGCCGCGCCACTTCCATTGCTCGCTTACGTCGGGCAGGGCTTGCCGGATAAGCGAGCGCACCCGGGCCAGCTGTTGACCGCGCCAGCCGCCCAGTTCTGCGATACGCGCATCGATCAGCTCGGCGGGGGACGCCTGGGGTTTGGTGTCGGTCATCGGCAGATTCTCCTCAAAGGCAGGCCGGGAGGCATGCGCAGCACAGATTTTAGCCATATCGCCCGTCAATGCGAAGCGACGAAAGGCGATCCCGCGTGCGGCGGCGGCACGGCGAATTCCTCCTTCATGCGCCTGACTTCCTCCACCGGGCTGCGCCCGAACAGGCGCTTGAATTCCCGGCTGAACTGCGACGGGCTTTCATAGCCGACTTCGCCGCTGGCCGCGGCCGCGGTGATGCCGTTCCTGAGCATCAGCAGCCGCGCCTGGTGCAGGCGCGTGGACTTCAGGTATTGCATGGGCGAGGTGCGGGTGACGGTGCGAAAGTGCGTGTGGAAGCTGGGCACGCTCATGCCGGACTCCCTGGCCAGGAGGTCCACGTCCAGCGCTTGCGGGTAGGAAGCGTGGATGCGCCGCAGGGCGCGCGCGATCTTGCCGAACTGGCCCTGCATGGCCAGCGCCGCCCGCATCGAGTGGCCCTGTTCGCCGGCCAGCACATGGAAGTAGATCTCGCGCACCAGGGCCGGCCCCAGGATGGCCGCCTCCATCGGGCGCGTCATGGCTTCCAGGAAGCGCTGCACGGCGGCCGCCATCGGTTCGCCCATCGGCGTGGAAAACATGCCGCGCGGCTCGGAAGGCGCGACCCCGCCATGGCGGTCGATCTCCAGCATGAGGTCGGCCGCCAGCCTGAAATCCAGATGCAGGTAGATCGCCAGCAGCGGCTCCCCGGCGCTGGCGTCGGTCTCCATGGTGAAGGGCACCGGCACCGATACCGCCAGGTAGTGGCTGGCGTCGTAGCGATACACCTCGCCGCCGAAGTAGCCACGCTTGCGGCCCTGGCAAACGATCACGATGCCCGGGTCGTACAGCACCGGCGTCACCGCCAGGGGCCGGTTGGAGCGCAGGAAGCGCACATCGGGCAAGGGGCTCAGGTTATAACCTTCTTGCGGCGCCAGCTTGGCCAGCAGGGCGGCCATGGGGCTTGGCTGCGGCAGCGTCGATGTGTTTGTGGAAATACTATTTTTCATATGATTAGGCAAGGATGTGAGACGCCTGGCCATCGATTAATGATCCTGTGAATCCTATCATTCAATCCTCGTTGCAGCTTCCCGTCAACTTCAAAGGATTGAACCATGACCATTACTGTCATCAACCCCGCCGACGCCTCGGTCGCCGGCCACGCTCCCCATCTGTCCGCGGCCGAGGTCGGCGCCGCCATCGACCGCACCAGCGCGGCGTTCCCGCGCTGGTCGCGCATGCTGGCCAGGGAGCGCGGCGAACTGCTGCGGCGCTGGTTCGAGCTGGTGCGCGCCGACCGGCGGCTCTTTGCCGAGACCATGGTGCGCGAGAACGGCAAGTGCCTGTCCGAAGCGCTGGGCGAGATCGACTACGGCCTGGGTTTCATCGAGTGGTATGCCGAAGAGGCCCGGCGCGTCTATGGCGACACCATTCCCAGCCATGCCGCCGACGCGGCGGTGATGGTGATCAAGCAGCCGGTCGGCCCCACTGCGGCCATCACCCCGTGGAATTTCCCTTTCATGATGATCACGCGCAAGGTGGCGACCGCCCTGGCGGCCGGCTGCACCATGATCATCAAGCCTTCGGAAGAGACGCCGCTGACGGCCTACCTGCTGCTGGACTATGCCCGTCGCGCCGGCATCCCCGAGGGCGTCTTCGAGATGGTGACCGGCGACCCCAAGGAGATCGGCGCGCTGTTTACCGGCGACGAGCGCATCCGCAAGATCTCCTTCACCGGCTCGACCGCGGTGGGCAAGCTGTTGGCCTCGGCCTGCGGCCAGGGATTGAAGAAGATGACGCTGGAGCTGGGCGGCAACGCGCCGTTCATGGTCTTTGACGATGCGCATGTCGAGGACGCGGTAGCGGGGCTGGTGGCGGCCAAGCTGCGCAACTCGGGGCAGGTCTGCATTTCGCCCAACCGGATCTTCGTGCAGGAAGGCCTGCACGACCGCTTTGTCGCCGCGCTGGCCGAAAAGGTGGCGCAGATCCGGGTCGACCAGGGGATGCAGGACGAATTCGTGGTCGGGCCGATGATCAACCAGGCCGGTTTCGACAAGGTGGCGCAACTGGTGGCGGAGGCCCGGGAGCAGGGCGCGCGGGTGGCGCTGGGCGGGCGCCCGCATGCCAAGGGCGGCCTGTTCCATGAGCCGACCATCCTCACCGGCCTGCATGACGGCATGCGGCTGGCGCACACCGAGATCTTCGGGCCGGTGTTCGCGATCTATTCCTTCGAGGACGAGGCCGAGGCGATCCGCCGCGCCAACGATACCGAATACGGACTGGTGGCCTATGCCTACACGCGCGACCTCGGCCGCGCCTTCCGCTTGTCGCAGCGCATCGAGGCCGGCATGGTGATCCTCAATTCCGGTTCGGTGGGCACGGCCTCGGTGCCGTTCGGCGGCGTCAAGCAGTCGGGTTACGGCCGCGAGGGCAGCCACCACGGCATCGAAGAGTACCTCGACGTCAAGTACGTGCTGATGGCCGGCCTGCAGCATTGAGCCGAGGCCGGCGCCGTTCAGCGTCCCACGGTCGCGGTCGGCCGCACCACGATCTCGTTGACGTCGACCTCGTCCGGCTGCTCCACCGCGTAGGCGATGGCGCGCGCGATGGCCTCGCCGTCCAGCGCGATGCGACGGTAGTCGCGCATCAGGGCCTGGGTCGCCTCGTCGGTGATGGTGTCGGCCAGTTCCGACTCGACCACGCCCGGGCAGATGCTGGTGACGCGGATCTTGTCGTTCTCCTGGCGCAGGCCGTCGGAGATTGCGCGCACCGCGAACTTGGTGGCGCAGTAGACGGCGGCGGTGGGCGAGACCGCCAGGCCGCCGATCGAGGAGACGTTGATCACCTGGCCGTGTCCTTGCTCGCGCATGCGCGGCAGCACGGCGGCGATGCCGTGCAGCACGCCGCGGATGTTGACGTCGATCATGCGGTTCCACTCATCGAGCTTGAGCGCGGCCAGGGGCGAGAGCGGCATCACGCCGGCGTTGTTGACGATCACGTCGACGCGGCCGAAGCGGGCGACGGCCGCGTCGGCGAAGGCCTGGACGTCGGCCATGTCGGTCACGTCCAGCGCGCGCGGCTCGACCGTGCCGCCGGCGGCGCGGATCCCGGCGGCCAGCTGTTCGAGGCGTTCGGTGCGGCGCGCGCCTATCATCAGCGCGTGGCCGCGCGCGGCCAGCAGGCGGGCGGCCGCCAGGCCGATACCGCTGCTGGCGCCGGTGACGAGGATGACCTTGGGGGAAGTCGCGGTGGGGGTAGTCATGGCATTGCTCCTTTGTCATGCGCCGCGCCGGATGTGGCGGCGATGCAGGCATGATAGGAAGCGCCGGCTGCCGCGAA
Organism: Herbaspirillum sp. WKF16; assembly: GCF_028993615.1. Classification (NCBI taxonomy): domain Bacteria; kingdom Pseudomonadati; phylum Pseudomonadota; class Betaproteobacteria; order Burkholderiales; family Oxalobacteraceae; genus Herbaspirillum; species Herbaspirillum sp. WKF16. Next base: position 2,326,882 of record NZ_CP118632.1, read on the forward strand.
CATGCACGGGGTTCCGCCATTTCAGCCTATTCCTGCATTTCGGGCGGCGGTTGTCGGCGGGGGCGATCCGGGCTTACAATTGAAAATAATTCGCATTTCCATCCATCGACGACTATAACGATCGGCGTCCCGCAACGCCGGCAGGGAGCAGCCATGCCCGGTGCAGAATCGGCCTTGCAGCAGCAACTGAGTTCGCTCTATCGCAGCCACCATGGGTGGCTGCACGGCTGGTTGCGCAAGAAGCTGGGCTGCGGCCACCATGCGGCCGATGTCGCGCACGATACCTTCCTGCGCATCGTCGCCTCGCGCGATGCCTTGCTGGGCATGCGCGAGCCGCGCGCCTTCCTGACCACCACTGCCAAGCGCTTGCTGATCGACCAGGCGCGCCGCCAGAACATCGAACAGGCCTACCTGGCCGAACTGGCGGCGCTGGCCGACCGCCTGCCGGGTTATCCCTCGCCGGAAGAGATCTTGCTGGCGGTGCAGGCCTTGCAGCAGATCGGCGCCGCGCTGGAGGGCCTGCCCGGGAAGCCGCGCGAGGCCTTCCTGCTGCATTACCTCGAAGGCATGTCGCAGGCCGAGGTGGCGGCGGCGCTGGGCGTGTCGGCGCGGATGGTGCACAAGCACCTGGTCAAGGCGCTGCTGCATTGCCGCCACGCCTGCCCGGCGCTGGACGGAGCGGCAAGCTGAAATGAACCAGGCGCACGGACAGTCCGACACCGAATCGCTGGAACGGCAGGCCGCCGAATGGCTGGTGCGCCTGGGCGCCGGCACGGCCGTCGAACGCCGCCGCGCGGCCGAGGCCTTTGCCGCCTGGAAGCAGGCCGACCCGCGCCATGCCCGCGCCGCCGCCGGCATGGAGCGCTTCCTGGCGCAGTTCGAACAGGCGCGCCAGCCGGGCGACGACGACGGCCGCGCGGCGCGCATGGCGCTGGAGGCCGCCCGTCCCAAGCGCGGCGGCAACCGGGTGCGGCGCGCGGTGGCCGCGCTGTGCCTGGCGCTGGCGATGGGGGTGCCGGCATACTCGGTGCTGCAGGCTTATCCGCCGGCGTTGCTGATGGCGGACCTGCGTACCGCCGACGGCGCCTGGCAGACCCACACGCTGGAAGACGGCACCCGCATCACCTTGCAGGGCGGCAGCGCCGTCAACTTGCGTTACGACGCCCGGCGCCGCGCCGTGCAACTGCTGCGCGGCGAGATCCTGGTGCAGGTCGCCCGGGATGCGGCGCGCCCGTTCCTGGTCGAGACCGCGCAGGGCAGCATCCGTGCGCTGGGAACGCGCTTCGTGGTGCAGGAGGCCGCCGCCGTGACCACCTTGTCGATGCTGGAGTCCAAGGTGCGCGTGCGCGGCGTGGCCGACGCGTCCGACGGCGGCGTCACCGTCGGCGCCGGGCAGCGTGTGCGCATCACCGCCGCCGGCGTGGGCGCGGTCGAGGCGGTGGACGCCGCGGGCATCGAGGACGCCTGGCGCTACCGGCAACTGGTGGTGGGCGACCAGCCGCTGGGCGAGGTGCTGGACCAGCTGGCGCGCAACCGGCCCGGCGTGATCCGCTACGATCGCGCGCAGATCGAGGGCATCCGCGTGTCGGCGGTGCTGCCGCTGGATGACACCGACCGCGCGCTGCAATTGCTGAAAAACAATTTCCCCGGATTGCGCATCCGGAGCTTCTCATCGTGGCTGGTGTGGGTCGATGCGCCCGGCGGCAAGCCGGCTGAAAAAAATTAGCGCGGGCGGTTCCGGTTTGGCGAAGTCATCCGTCAAGCAGGCAAGAGCAAACCAAAGGAACCGCCGCCATGTCCGATTTCACGCTTCATTCTCATCCGCTTTCTCGTCCGCTTTCCCGCGCGGTGCGCGCCGCCTGCCTCGGCTGGCTGGCCTGCGCCGCCGTCCTGCCCGCCGCCCAGGCGCAGAACCAGCGCGCCGAGCGCCAGGTGGCGTCCTACGACATTCCCGCCGGCGCGCTGGCCGATGCCCTGAACCGCTTCGCGCAGCAGGCGCGGGTGTCGATCGTGATGGATGCGGCCAGCCTCAAGGGGTTGCAGTCGCCGGGGCTCAAGGGCAGCTATACCGTCGAGGAGGGATTCGGCAGCCTGCTCAAGGGCAGCGGCCACACCGTCGCGCGCACGCCGGCAGGTTATGTGCTGCGCCCCCAGTCCGCAGTGCCGGCCGGCGGCGACGCGCCATTGCCCGAGGTGCGGGTGAGCGCGGACGCCCTGGCGGAGGCCGCCGGCAGCTATGTGGCGCGCCGCAGCGCGACCGCCACCAAGACCGATACGCCCCTGCTGGAGGTGCCGCAATCGGTGTCGGTGATCACTGCGCAGGAAGTGGAAGACAAGGGCGCCACCACGCTCACCGACATCCTGGCGCAGACGCCAGGGGTGATGGTGAACCCCTACGGCTTCGATGCCCGCGCGCCGGACTGGGTCACGCTGCGCGGTTTCGACAGCTGGTACACCGGCAGCTACCGCGACGGCCTGATCCAGAACGTCGGCGTGACCTTCCTGGGCGTGCAGACCGAGGTGTATGGCCTGGAACGCATCGAGGTGCTGCGCGGGCCGTCTTCCGTGATGTTCGGCAAGGGCGACGCCGGCGGCGTGGTCAACCGCGTCAGCAAGCTGCCGTCGGCCGATGCGCCGCGCGAGATCGCGCTGCAGCTGGGCAGCTTCGACCGGCGCCAGGTGGCGGCCGACGTCGGCGGCAAGATCGACGAGGATGGCAAGCTGCTGTTTCGCGTGGTCGGCCTGGATCTCGATACCGGCACCCAGGAGCGCTACCCCGGCGGCGAGCGCATGAAGCGCAAGCGGCAATACCTGGCGCCCTCGCTGCGCTGGCAGATCTCGCCGCAGACCTCGCTGGTGCTGCAGGCCGAGATGCTGCGCGATGACGCCTCCGACGACGTGCAGTTCGTCACCGGCGCCAACGGTCTGCCCACTGCAGTCAAGGAGGGCGATCCTGGCTACAGCCGCATCAAGACCGACACCGACGCCTTCGGCTACCAGTTCGAGCACCTGCTCGACGGCGGCTGGACGCTGAGCCAGAAGGCGCGCTATGCCTACCGCAGCATGGACAAGCATCACATCCAGTCGTCCCTCGATACCGACGAGGTCACGCTGTTGCGCCAGGCGCGGCACGACGTCGAGTCGGTCAACGACCTCGCGGTCGACACCTCGCTGTCGGGCGAGATCGGACTGGGGGCGACGCGCCATCGACTGCTGTTCGGGGTCGACTACAACCGTTCCCGCGCCAACTGGTGGCGCAACACCGGCGCCGCGCCCAGCCTGGACATGAACAACCCGGTCTACGGCGTGCTTATCCCCGAGCCGCAGACGCCGGCCGCCAACCTGCGCTTGACCAGCACCCAACTGGGTGCCTACGCGCAGGACCAGGTGGCGTTCGGCCAAGCCTGGCGGCTCACCATCGGCGGCCGCTACGACCACGTCAAGTCCGACAACGACGACCGCTTCAATGCCGTCCGCACGACCCAGAAGGATGAAGCCTTCAGCGGGCGCATCGGGATCAACTACCTGCTCGGCGGCGGCTGGTCGCCCTATGTGAGCCATTCCGAATCCTTCCTTCCCAACATCGGCGCGGATGCCGCCGGGCGCGCCTTCACGCCCAGCCGCGCGCGCCAGAACGAAGTGGGGCTGAAGTACATGCCGGCCGACGGTTCGGTGTCGTTCGCGGCGGCGCTGTTCGACCTGACCAAGACCGCCGTGGTCAGCTACGACCCGGACACCTTCGAGGCGCGCCAGATCGGCCGCGTGCGCTCGCGCGGGCTGGAGCTGGAAGCCAAGGCGGCGTTGACGCGCAGGCTGAAGATGACCGCCGGCTTCACCGCCCTCGACATCAAGGTGCAGGCCGGCGCCGATCCCTCCGAGGTCGGCCGCACTCCGATGCTCACGCCGCAGCGCAGCGCCTCGCTGTGGCTCGACTACGCGGCCGACGCCTGGCTGCCGGGCCTGTCGGTGGGCGGCGGGCTGCGCTACATCGGCAGGAATTGGGACGACGCCGCCAACACCAGCGCACAGCCCGGCTATACGCTGGCCGACGCGGCCATCCGCTATGAGACCGGTCCGTGGAAGTTCTCGGTGAGCGCCGCCAACCTGTTCGACCGCCGCTATTACGCCGGGCACGGCTACGGCAGCTGGTACCGCGGCGCCGAGCGCAATGTCGTGCTGACGGCGCGCTACGGCTTCTGAGAAGCCGGCACTAATGCGGCTGCGGCCGGTCACACCGGTTCCGACACGAACCCGGAGGGCTGGACATGGGCAAGATCCTGATCGGCATTTCAGGCTGGCGCTACCCGCCCTGGCGCGGCGGCTTCTATCCCGAGGGGCTGCGCCAGGCCGATGAGCTCTGGTACGCTTCGCGCGCCTTGCCGAGCATCGAGCTCAACGGCTCCTTCTATGCGCTGCAACGGCCGGAAAGCTACGCCAGCTGGTACGACGCCACGCCGCCCGGCTTCGTCTTCAGCCACAAGGGCAACCGCTACATCACCCACACGCTGCGCTTGAACGAGATCGACGGCTCGCTGGCCAACGTGTTTGCCTCGGGGGTGTTCAACCTGAAGGAGAAGCTCGGTCCCTTCCTCTGGCAATTTCCGCCCAGCTTCGCCTATGAGCCGCAGGCGCTGGAGCATTTCCTGAGCCTGCTGCCGCACGACACCGAGGCCGCGCAGGCGCTGGCCGGGCGGCACGAGCCGCGCATGAAGGGCCGGGTGCAGCTGGAGATCGACAAGAAGCGCAAGCTGCGCCACGCAATGGAGATCCGCAACGCCAGCTTCGTGGATGAGTCCTTCATCAGGCTGCTGCGCAAATACAAGGTGGCGCTGGTGGTGGCGGATGCGCCGAAGAAATGGCCCTACCAGGAGGACGTCACCGCCGATTTCATGTACCTGCGCCTGCATGGCGACAAGCGCCTCTATGAGAGCGGCTACAGCGATGAGGCCATCGACGCATGGGCCGCGCGCATCGCCGCGTGGGCGGCGGGAGGACAGCCCCGGGAAGGGCCGCGCATCTCGGATGTCGCGCCGCCCGGGAGGGCCGGGCGCGACGTCTACTGCTATTTCGACAACGACATCAAGGTGAAGGCGCCGTTCGACGCCCGCCGCCTGATCGAACGGCTGGGCTTGAAGCTGGACCTGCTGGCGCCGGGCCGGTTGCCGGAATAGGGCGCCGGCCGGCCATCAGGCCGCGGCGGGGGATGCCGCTTCCCGGCGGATCGCGCCGCGCAGCAGGAGCAGGGCGCCGGCCACGAAGGCGGCCGCCACCAATCCCACTTCGCGCACCGAACCGGTAGCCACCGTCAGCGCGCCGACGGCCGCGCCCAGCGAGAATCCCAGGTACATGAACGAAGCGTTGAGCGACAGCACGATCGAGGCCAGCTTCACGCCGGCGATGTTCATCAGGCGCGCCTGCTGCGCCGGGTGGAAGGCCCAGGCCGACACGCCCCAGACGATCATGGCCAGGTACACCGGCAGCAATGCATAGCCCGGCGAGAGCGTGTAGGCGATGGCCGCCAGCGCCAGGAAGGACAGCATCATGAACATCAGCGACGGCCCCGAGACGCGCGCAAATCCCAGGCGGTCCGACAGCTTGCCGCCGGCCATCACGCCAACCGCGGCCGACACGCCCCACAGCAGCAAACCGTAGCCCACATGCGCGCCGCGCACCTCGGCCACTTCATTGAGGTAGATCGCGAAGTAGGTGTACATGGTGTAGGCGCCGGTGGCCCACAGCAGCGTGGTCAGCAAGCCGTGCAGCACGCGGCCGTTGCGCGCGGCATTGATGCGCTCGCGCAGGCTGGCCACCGGCAGGTGGTCGCCGATGCCGCGCGGCAGGCCGCGCATGAGCCCCAGCATGGCCAGCGCCGACAGGACGGCGACGCCGGCGAAGGTCATGCGCCAGTCGAGGCGGTCGGCGATCAGCACGCCCAGCGGCGCGCCCAGCGCCACGGCGACGGTCAGGCCGCCGCTGACGATGGCCAGCGCGCCGCCGCGCTTGTCGGGCGCCACTAAGGCGCCGGCCAGCGCCATCGCGTTGGGCACGTACAGGCCCGCCGCCATCGCCAGCACGATGCGCGCCAGCAGCAGCGCTTCATAGCCCGGCGCGCGCCAGGCCAGGAGGTTGGCCAGGGCGAACAGGCCCATGGTGGCGATCAGCAGCAGGCGGCGATTGAGCGCACCGGTGAGGGCGGTCAGGATCGGCGAGCTGATGGCATAGGCGGCGGTGAACGCCACCACCAGCTGGCCGGCGATGGCCGGGCTGACGTGCAGGTCGCCGGCGACCGTGGGCAGCATGCCGGCGATCATGAAGCCTTCGGTGCCGATGGCGAAGGTGCCCAGTGCCATCCAGTAGAGCGGGGCGGCGCCCACGGCTGCGGCGGGAGCGGCAGGGCTGGGAGCGGGGGTATCTGCGGTGTTCATGGCGGAATCCTTGTCCTTGGAGTATGCGGTTGCGGTCTGATATGACCGGTCGTCTTAAAATGGTTTAAAAAAACGCCGCCTGAAATGTCGCGCTTCAGGCGGCTTGCTGCGAAATGCCTTGCTGCTGCGGCCGGAGGATCGCCTCAGGCCAGGATCTTGTTGAACGCCAGGTCCATGAACTGCTCGAAGGGCACGCTGCTGCGTTCCACGCGCACCCGCAGGATGGTGCCTTCCCAGGCATTGAGCAGGAAGCTGGCCAACACCCGGGCGCTGGTCTTGCCGGGAATCTGGCCCAGCTTCTGGCCGGCGGCCACCGCGTATTCCAGCTTGTCGGTCCAGCGTTCGTAGACCTCGCCCAGCTGGGCGCGGATCACCGGGCTTTGCTCGGCCAGCTCGGCGCTCATGTTGCCCACCATGCAGCCATGCTGATAACCGCTTTCGGCCATCTTGCCGTTGACGATCGTGAAATAGCGCCGCAGGCGCTCCAGCGGCGGGATGGCGTCGTCCAGCAGCATCTCGCGCCATTTGCCGAGCACGCCGTAGTGGGTGACGATCTCGGCGGCCAGCGCTTCCTTGCTCTCGAAATGGTTGTAGAACGAGCCCTTGGGCACGCCGGCCTCGGTGGTGATGTCCTGCACGCTGCAGGCGTTGAAGCTGCGCTCCGACAGCAGCTTGAGGGCGGCGTCGAAGATCTGGTCGCGGGTGTTGGGTTTGCTCATGCAAGGATAATATGACCAGTCGTCTTAAAATTCAAGGCGAAGTTTGCGGATGTTGCCCGGATCGGACGTTGCGCACGGGAATCCCGCCCATGCCGGCCAGCAAGGCGGCGCGGCCGGATCCGGTCGCCGCCTTGGGCGCGGAATGACTCAGGCCCCGCGCAGCGCCAGCCGCCGGATGTCGGGGCTTTCCAGCACGCCCTTGGCGGCGCCGCGGCGGGCCGCCTCCAGCATGGCCAGCCCGATGATCTCGGTGCTCAGGATGCGATCCGGCCAGATCGCGCGCAGCAATGGCAGCAAGGGCCCCAGCAGCGGATAGAGCAGGCGGTAGGCAAGCGTCTTGGAGCGCGCGCCGTGCATGGCGATCATGGCGCCCGGGCGAAACATGAAGGCGCCGGCGAAGCCCATGGCCAGCAGCGCGTTCTCGGTGCGGCCCTTGACCCGCGCCCACATGCTGCGACCTTGCTCGCTGCTGTCGGTGCCGGCGCCGGAGACGTAGACGAAGGCCATCGTCGGATTCAAGCGTCGCAAGGTGCGCGCGGCAGCCAGGGTCAGGTCGTAGGTGATGCGCGCGTACTCGGCTTCCGGCATGCCCAGCGACGACACGCCCAGGCAGAAGAAGCAGGCGTCGTAGCCGGCCAGCTGCGATTCGATGGCGGCGTAGTCGAACATGTCGGCATGCGCCAGCTGGCGCAGCTTGCCGGCCACCGCGCGGTTGAAGCCGGCGTCCTCGCGGTCGCGGCGGAACAGGCTGGTGTCGGCCGCGCTGCGGCCCACCGTGGTCACCTGGGTGACGTCGGCCGCCACCAGGCATTCGCGCAGCACGCCCAGCCCGACCATGCCGCTGGCGCCGAAGATCAGCACTTTCATCGTGTTTCCTTTCCGTTTTTCATCGCAAGGGTTGTCGCGGTCGGCTCACTGCGCCGGCAGTTCCGGCACCGGCTGTTCAGAATATCCGGTGGACACTGTGACCGGCTTCCAGCGCTCGGCCGTGTCCACACGCTGTTGCTCGACCATGCTGAAGTAGTGCAGGGCGTCCTCGCCCAGCATCAGGTGCATCGGCGGCGCCGGATGGCGGGCCAGCTTGAGCACCACTTGCGCCACGCGCGCCGGATCGCTGTGCTCCTGGCCGGCGATCTGGCCCAGCTGCTTCATCCAGGCGCCGACCGACTCCTCGTAATCCGGCATCACCGCCGGCATGTCGCCGCGGGCGCGCTGGGCCCAGTTGGTGCGCATGCCGCCCGGTTCGATCGCGGTGACCTTGATGCCCAGCGGCGCGGTTTCCATCGCCAGCACTTCGGTGAAGCCGCCCACCGCCCACTTGGCCGCCTGGTAGGCGCTCATGCCGGGCACGCCGATGCGGCCGCCCACCGAGGAGACGTTGATGATGTGGCCGCTGCGGCGCTCGCGCATGAAGGGCAACACGGCGCGGGTAACATCGACCACGCCGTAGAGGTTGGTGTCGATCTGGGCGCGGAAATCGCTGTCTTCCATCTGCTCGAAGGGCAGCATCTGGCCGTAGCCGGCGTTGTTGACCAGCACGTCGATGCGGCCGAAGACGTCGATCGCCTGGGCGACGGCCGCGCCGATGGCGGCGCGATCGGTGACGTCCAGCGCCACCGGCAGCAAGCGGCCGGGATGGCGCTGCGCCAGCTCGTCCAGCTGCGCCGGCGTGCGCGCCGCGGCGACCACCTGGTGGCCGGCCGCCAGGGCGGTTTCGGTGATGTCGCGGCCGAGGCCGTTGGCGCCGCCTGTGATGAACCAGACTTGTTGGGACATGATGTTTCCTTTCGGTTGATGTTGAATATGTATTTGAGTGTGTAATCACTCATTTATTGGTGTGAATGAGAGCGGAAAAATTCGCTTCCTCCCCGCTTTTTCTCACTGCTTCTGTGCTGGCCCTATTTGCCGCCGATGGCGTTCCAGAAGGCGATGAAGCCTGCCTCGCAATAATTTTCCTGCTGCTCCGGCTGGCGCAGCATGAAGTCGATCGTCATGTCCGCCAGCGAGCTCATGATGGCACCGGCGAAATCCGGCGACTGGTCGCGCAGCATGCCCACCGACACGCTTTCGGCGATCAGTTCGCTGATCTGGCAGAAGGCCTCGGCCCCCTTGGCCCGGGTGGCCGGCAGGATCGCCGCCGAGACCGTCAGCTGTTGCATGACGCGGCGCCGCGCCACATCCTGCGCGCCCCAGTGCACGTAGGCATGCCATACGTGGCGCACCCGTTCGCGCAGCGCCGCGCCGTGGGGGAAACCTTGCATCATGGCCTCGTGCAGCGTGGCCTTCACTTCCAGGTAGAGCTGGTTCAACAGCTCGTCCTTGGTGGCGAAGTAAGTGAACAGCGTGCCCTCGGCGATGCCGGCCTCGCGCGCGATCTTCGACGTCGGGGCGCCCGCGCCGAGCTCGGCCATCACCTTGACGGCGGCGGCCAGGATGGCGTTGCGTTTGTCTTCGCTCTTGGGGCGGGCCATGCGGTGCTTTCAATAAAATGAATGAGTACGCACTCATTTTATGGGCGATGCCAGGGAATTTCAAGTCTTGTTTTGTTGCAGGGATGAACGCCGCCATGCTTGCCAGGCGGCCCGGCGGGTGCGGCCTGGCGCCCGAACGGCTATAATGCCGCCCTCGGCCGTCGGGGAAATTCCCCCGAAATATCAGGCAGTTAGCGAGCATTCCCCTGGCAGCATCCGCTTCAACGCTCTACGCGCGGCATCCCCGCATCGACATCGTGACCTACAGCATCAAAGAGATCTTCTATACCTTGCAAGGCGAGGGCGCCCACGCCGGCCGCCCGGCGGTGTTTTGCCGCTTTTCCGGCTGCAACCTGTGGACCGGCCGCGAGGAAGACCGCAGCCGCGCCGTCTGCCGGTTCTGCGACACCGACTTCGTCGGCACCGACGGCGAGAACGGCGGCAAGTTCAAGTCGGGCGCCGAGCTGGCCGCGGTGATCGACAGCCTGTGGCCGGCCAGCTACGCGCCCAGCAAGTACGTGGTGTTTACCGGCGGCGAGCCGCTGCTGCAGCTGGACGGCCCGCTGATCGAGGCCATGCATGCGGCCGGCTTCGAGATCGCCATCGAGACCAACGGCACCATCGAGGTGCCGGCCGGGGTGGACTGGATCTGCGTCAGCCCCAAGATGGGTTCGGAGCTGAAGGTGAAGAAGGGCAGTGAGCTCAAGGTGGTGGTGCCGCAGGCCGGCCAGCCGCTGGAGGAGTACGAGCAACTGGAGTTCCAGAATTTCCTGCTGCAGCCGATGGACGGCCCGGATGCCGCCGCCAACACCAGGCTGGCCATCGAGATGGTCAAGAACAATCCGAAGTGGAAACTGAGCATCCAGACCCACAAGCTGCTCAATATTCCCTGAGCGCCCGGCGCGTTTGATTACAATTCCTTATCGCCGGCCCGCGCACCCGGGGCCGGCTTCCACAGAACATACAGATTCATGCTGACCATCACCCGCAAACTCGAATTCGACGCCGGCCACCGCATTCCGGACCACAAGAGCCAGTGCCGCAACCTGCACGGCCACCGCTACACGCTGGAGATCACGCTGACCGGCGCGGTCATCGACATCGAGGGCAATTCCGACAACGGCATGATCATGGATTTCTCCGACATCAAGGCGCTGGCCAAGGAGCACCTGGTCGACGTCTGGGATCACGCCTTCCTGGTCTATGAAAAGGACACGCCGGTGCGCGACTTCCTGGCCAGCCTGCCGGGCCACAAGACGGTGGTGATCGGCAGCATCCCGACCGTGGAAAACCTGGCGCGCGAAGCCTTCGACATCCTGAAGGCCGCCTACAAGGACCGCTACGGCACCGGCCTGCACCTGCAAAAGATCGTGCTGCACGAAACGCCCAACTGCTGGGCCGAAGTCAGCGCCGACTGATGCCCATGAGCGAGGCCATCGAGACCACGGGCGCCGCCGACCTGCGCTACATGCGCCTGGCGCTGGAGCAGGCCAACAATGCGTGGGCGCTGGGCGAGATCCCGGTGGGCGCGGTGGTGGTGAAGGACGGCGAGGTGATCGCCGCCGGCTTCAACCAGCCCATCGGCCGGCACGATCCGACCGCGCACGCCGAGATCATGGCGCTGCGCCGCGCGGCCGAGAAGCTGGGCAATTACCGCTTGCCGGGCTGCGAACTTTACGTGACGCTGGAACCCTGCGTGATGTGTTCCGGCGCCATGATGCACGCGCGCCTGGCGCGGGTGGTCTACGGCGCGGCCGATCCCAAGACCGGCGCCTGCGGCTCGGTGGTGAACCTGTTCGAACAGGAGCAGCTGAACCACCACACGCAACTGCTGGGCGGCGTGATGGCCGAAGAGTGCGGCCAGCTGCTCAAGGACTTTTTCGCCATGCGGCGCGAGCAGGTGAAGCGGCAGCGCGCGGCGCTGCAGGACGATAACCAGGAAGGCGGGACAGCATGACGCTAGCGGCAACCCAGGCAGACAAGGACACGACGCCGGCCGGCGTGAAGGCGCTGGTGCCGGCGGGGACCTGCGTGGCCGTAGTGGCCCCGGGCGGCTACGCGCCCGACCCTTCGGCGGTCGAGCGCGGCGTGGCGCTGCTGGAGGCGCTGGGTTGCGGGGTCAAGAATTTCTATCGCCACGAGGAGCGCTTCCAGCGCTTCGGCGCCAGCGACGAGGCGCGCGCCGCGCAACTGATGCAGGCGGCCGCCGATCCCGAGGTGGAGGTGGTGCTGGCGCTGCGCGGCTCGTATGGCGTCTCGCGCATCCTGCCGATGCTGGACATGGGCAAGTTGGCCGCCAGCGGCAAGCTGTTCGTCGGCTACAGCGACATCACGGCCTTGCACCTGGCGCTGCTGCAGGCCGGCTGCGCCAGCTTCGCCGGCCCCATGCTCAACGGCGACTTCGGCGCCGCCGAGCCGAACTGGGCTGCCCTGCATGCGTTCTGGGGCACGCTGGCCTCGCCGCGCACGAGCGTGCACCAGCATCATCCCAGCGAGGACGACGGCCGCGAATCCCTGGACCCGCGCTGCGGCGACCGCCTGACCGACGCCGACAGCCCCGCGCTGCGCTGCGAAGGCCGGCTCTGGGGCGGCAACCTGGCGATGGTGGCGCACCTGGTCGGCAGCCCGTGGTTGCCGCAGGTGGAGGGCGGCATCCTGTTCCTGGAAGACGTCAACGAACATCCGTTCCGGGTCGAGCGCATGATGCTCCAGCTGGAGCATGCCGGCATCCTGGCGCGGCAGAAGGCCATCGTGCTGGGCGACTTCGCCAGCTACCGGCTGGCCGAGATCGACAACGGCTACAACTTCGGCGAGATGCTGGCCTTCCTGCGCGGCCGCATCGGCACACCGATCGTCACCGGCCTGCCGTTCGGCCACGTGCGCGACCTGGTGACGCTGCCGGTGGGCGCGCATGCCGTACTCGATTCGCGCGGCGCCGAGGGCTTCACGCTGGCGCTGTCGGACTACCCGACCCTGCGCCTGCGCAGGGATTGACCGCGCCCTGGCTCACTGCTCCTTGATCTCGACCTTCACCGCATCCTTTTCAACGGTGATCTTGCCCGGTTCGAAGCGCTTGCCGTTCATTTCCAGCTGCTCGGGCTTGAAGGTATAGACCGCGTACTCGCGCAGCAACTGGTCGGCGGCGGCATTGCCCAGGGCGGTCAATTGCTGGGCGTACTGCGGCGGCAGGTCCTTGGAATCGACATTGTCCACCTTGGGCGCGTCCAGCCGCAGGGAGCGCGTGGCGGCGTCGTACTTGAAGCCGCTGCTCATGGTCAGGGCCGCGTTGACCGGCCGCGCCAGCAGCAACTGGTTGGCGATCTGCGCATCGACCACGGTGGTCAGGCGGTTGCGCTCGGGATCCATGCCGATGCGCGGATTGCTCAGCGTGACATCGAAAATCTCCATGTAGCGCAACTTGCGCGGAAACTGCGGCGCGATCGCGGCTTCCAATTCCTGTTTCGACAGGCTGTATTCGTTGGTCCAGAGGTTGTAGGCCGCATGGGCGCCGGGCGCCATGTCCAGCGCCAGCGCCAGCAGCGCGGCGCTGGCCAGTTTCTTGGTAGGTGTCATGTCTTCCTGTCGTGGCTGCAAAGGGGTTTGGAGCGCCGTCGCGGCGCTAAAAATCCCCGGCATCGTATTTCAGGCGGGCAAGCGCTGGCACCGGTGCTTGTCGGCCGGCAACAATTCATCGCCCGCACAGGCCGCAGGTCAAGCCGCAGCGGGCTCTCAGTGGTAAAATCGATGGTTTCGCGTGCCGCCGCATTCGCCTCATCTTGCGCACGCGTGTTTCATTTTAGAAAAGGTTTTCGCAGTGCTATCCACCGCTAACATCACCATGCAGTTCGGCGCCAAGCCGTTGTTCGAGAACATTTCCGTCAAGTTCGGCGACGGCAACCGCTACGGCCTGATCGGCGCCAACGGCTGCGGCAAGTCGACCTTCATGAAGATCCTGGGCGGCGACCTGGAGCCTTCGGCCGGCAACGTCAGCCTCGACACCAACGAGCGCCTGGGCAAGCTGCGCCAGGACCAGTTCGCCTACGAGGAAATGCGCGTGCTGGACGTGGTGATGATGGGCCACGTCGAGATGTGGGCCGCGATGTCCGAGCGGGACGCGATCTACGCCAACCCGGACGCCACAGACGACGACTACATGAAGGCCGCCGACCTGGAGGCCAAGTTCGCCGAGTACGACGGCTACACCGCCGAAGCGCGCGCCGGCGAGCTGCTGCTGGGCGTGGGCGTGCCCATCGAACAGCACCAGGGCCCGATGAGCAACGTCGCGCCCGGCTGGAAGCTGCGCGTGCTGCTGGCGCAGGCGCTGTTCTCGAACCCCGACATCCTGCTGCTGGACGAACCGACCAACAACCTGGACATCGACACCATCCGCTGGCTGGAGAACGTGCTCAACGAGCGCAACTCCACCATGATCATCATTTCCCACGATCGCCACTTCCTCAACCAGGTCTGCACCCACATGGCCGACATGGACTACGGCACGCTGAAGATCTATCCGGGCAACTACGACGAATACATGCTGGCCTCGTCGCAGGCGCGCGCGCAGCAGCTGGCGGTCAACGCCAAGGCCAAGGAAAAGGTCGCCGAACTGCAGGACTTCGTGCGCCGCTTCTCGGCCAACAAGTCCAAGGCGCGCCAGGCTACTTCGCGCGCCAAGCAGATCGAGAAGATCAAGGTCGAGGACGTCAAGCCGTCTTCGCGCGTGAACCCCTTCGTGCGTTTCGAAGGCGAGAAGAAGCTGCATCGCCTGGCCGTCGAGACCGTGGGCATCACCAAGACCTACGACCGCGACATCTTCAAGAACTTCAACATCATGGTCGAAGCCGGCGAGAAGATCGCCATCATCGGCGCCAACGGCGCCGGCAAGACGACCCTGCTGCGCACCATCGGCGGCGAAGTGGCCGGCGACGTGCGTCCCGACCATGGCCAGGTGAAGTGGGCGGAGAACGCCAACCCCGGCTACATGCCGCAGGATCCGACCGAAGAGTTCGCCAAGGGCGAGACCCTGACCGACTGGATGGGAATGTGGACCCAGGAGGGCGACGACGACCAGGCCGTGCGCGGCATCCTGGGCCGCCTGCTGTTCTCGGGCGACGATGTGAAGAAATCGGTCAAGGTGCTGTCCGGAGGCGAGAAGGGCCGCATGATGTACGGCAAGCTGATGCTGGGCCGTCACAACGTGCTGCTGATGGACGAGCCGACCAACCACATGGACATGGAGTCCATCGAATCGCTCAACATCGCGCTGGAGAAGTACGCCGGCACGCTGATCTTCGTGTCGCACGACCGCGAGTTCGTGTCCTCGCTGGCCACGCGCATCCTGGAAGTGAAGGACGGCCGGATCATCGACTTCCAGGGCAACTACGAAGACTACCTGTCCAGCCAGGGCATCGAATAACCCGCGGAGCCAGCTCTCAGCCATGCAAGCCATCACAACAAAGGTCGTCGAATTCGAGCGGCCGCAAATGGAGACCGGCGGCAGCTGCACCGCCAACGCCTGGGCCAAGGTGCCGCCGACGCCCGGCGCGCAGGAGCGCGCCAGCCTCAAGGCGCGCATCCGCCAGCTGTTGAAGGAAAAGCAAGCGGTGCTGGTGTCGCACTATTACGTCGACGCCGACCTGCAGGACCTGGCCGAGGAAACCGGCGGCTGCGTCTCCGACTCGCTGGAGATGGCGCGCTTCGGGCGCGACCACCCGGCCAAGACCCTGGTCGTGGCCGGCGTGCGCTTCATGGGCGAGACCGCCAAGATCCTGAGCCCGGAAAAGCGCATCCTGATGCCGGACCTCGACGCCACCTGCTCGCTCGACCTGGGCTGCGCGGCCGACGAATTCGCCGCCTTCTGCGACCAGCACCCGGACCGCACCGTGGTGGTCTACGCCAATACCAGCGCCGCCGTGAAGGCGCGCGCCGACTGGATGGTGACGTCTTCCATCGGGCTGGAGATCGTGCAGCACCTGCACGCCCAGGGCAAGAAGATCCTGTGGGCGCCCGACAAGCACCTGGGCGGCTACATCCAGAAGCAGACCGGCGCCGACATGCTGCTGTGGCAGGGCTCCTGCCTGGTGCACGACGAGTTCAAGGGCGCCGAGCTGGAGCTGATGCGCGCCGAGCATCCCGAGGCCCTGGTGCTGGTGCACCCGGAGTCGCCCGAGGCGGTGGTGGCGCAGGCCGACGTGATCGGCTCCACCTCGCAGCTGATCGCGGCGGTGCAAGCCTCCAGCGCGCCGTCCTTCATCGTCGCCACCGACAACGGCATCCTGCACAAGATGCGCGCGGCAGCCCCCGGCAAGCTCTTCATCGACGCCCCCACCGCCGGCAACAGCGCCACCTGCAAGAGCTGCGCGCATTGCCCCTGGATGGCGATGAACGGCTTGCAGAACCTGCTTCACGTATTGGAAACCGGAGCCAACGAGATTCACGTCGATCCCGCCGTCGGCCGCAAGGCCGTGGTGTGCATCGACCGAATGCTGGATTTCGCAGCCAGGAAAAAAGCCAAGGCGCTGCCCACCGGCCGCCTTGAAGACGAACAGCAACTGTTTGCAGGAATCGGCCCCGCATGACACTCCACGCCCTCAAGACCGGCGCCAGCATCAGCGCCACCAGCAACCTGAAGAATCCCTATGCGCCGTTCGACGCCGCGCTGCACGCGGCCTTCGACGCCAACGTCAACCAGGCCATCGCCGAGGACGTGGGCGACGGCGACTTCACCGGTTTCCTGGTGCCGGAAAATGAACATGTCAAGGCGCGCGTGATCGTGCGCGAAACCTCCGTGCTGTGCGGCGCGCCGTGGTTCGAGGCAGTGATGACCCGGCTCGATCCGCGCCTGCAGGTCACCTGGCGTTACGCCGAGGGCGACCTGATGGCCGCCGATACCGAGGTTTGCACCATCGACGGCCCGGCGCGCGCCTTGCTGACCGCCGAGCGCGGCGCGCTGAATTTCCTGCAACTGCTCTCGGGCGTGGCCACCGCCACCCGCCGCTACGTCGACGTGGTGGCCGGCACCGCCGCGCGCATTCTGGACACCCGCAAGACGCTGCCCGGCCTGCGCCTGGCGCAGAAGTACGCGGTGCGCGTGGGCGGCGGCGTCAACCAGCGCCTGGCGCTGTATGACGGCATCCTGATCAAGGAAAACCATATCGCCGCCGCCGGCGGCATCACCGCCGCCATGAACGCGGCGCACAAGCTCAATGCCGGCGTCACCATCCAGGTCGAGGTGGAAGACCTCGCCGAACTCGACGAGGCGCTGGCCGCCGGCGCGGTCTCGGTGCTGCTGGACAATTTCTCGCTGGAGATGATGCGCGCAGCCGTTGCCGCCAACGCCGGGCGGGCGCTGCTGGAAGCCTCGGGCGGCATCAACCTGGACACCGTGCGCGCCATCGCCGAGACCGGCGTGGACCGCATCTCCATCGGCAGCCTGACCAAGGACATCCAGGCGGCGGACTTTTCGCTGCGCGTGGTGGGCTGATCAATCCGGCCGCGATTGCGGCCGGCGCTACGCCACTGGGTTCCTGCGCTCGCAGGAACGACAGGTTTCCCATGAATCGAACGCCGTCGCCCCTGCGCAAGCAGGGGCCCGGCGCCGTGCATGCGCTCCCGGGCGCATCACGAGTGCCGCCGCTTCCTGCCTTCCCATTCCCCTGTCAGAACTTGTAGTTGGCCTTGAACCAGGCGTTGCGCGGATTGCCGTAGGTATAGCCGTTGTAGCCGCCGAAGCCGGTGTAGTAGTACTTGTCGGTCAGGTTCTCCACGTTCAGCGACAGGCTCAGTTGCGACGACACGTCGTAGCGGGCCATCAGGCCGATCAGCGTCAGCCCGCCCTGGTAGGCGGTCTTGTTGCTGTAGGTCTCCAGGTAGGAAGTGCCGCTCTGGTAGGACAGGTTGCCGCCCACGGTCAGCTTGCTCAGGGCGCCGGGCAGGCGATAGCTGGTCGCCAGCCGCAGCATGCGCTGCGGATAGTTGGTGTTCATCAGCGCATTCTTGTTGCTGAACTTGGCGCTGTAGGTGTAGCCGGCCATGAGCTGCCAGCCGCGCGCCAGCTCGCCCGAGAGGGTGGTCTCGAAGCCGCGCGTCTTGGCGCCGCTGACGGCGCGATAGGCGGCGGAGCCGTCGGGCAGCAGCGCGGCGCCGGGGTCCAGCTCGGTGGCATTGTCCTCGTTCACCTCGAACACGGCGAAGCTGCTGTTGAGCTTGCCGCCCATGTGCTCGCCCTTGACGCCGAACTCGGCATTGGTGCCGCGCCGGGGCGCGATGACCTGGTTGCTGGCGTCGCGCACCGTGTTGGGCTGGAAGATGTTGGTGTAGCTGGCATAGGCCGACCAGGCCTCGTCGAGGTCGTAGACGAGACCGCCATAAGGCGTGAAGACGGCGCGCTCGTGCCCCGCGCTGCTGGCGACCGCGCGGCCGTTGGCGCCGCCTTGCCAAGTACGGCTGACCAGGTCGTTGTCGTACCACGAGAAGCGGCTGCCGACGATGAGCGACAGGGCGTCGGTCGGCTTGAAGCGCAGCGCGCCGTAGAGCGCCTTCTCCTCGGTCACGCCGCTGAACTGGTTGACCGGATAGCGGAAGTCGGGTTGCGCCACCGCGCCCAGGTTGAGGATGTTGGCGGCCTGGCGATCGACCGTGTTGAGCAGCCGGCTGTAGTTGCCGTAGTCGTAGGCGTAGCGGTTGAAATTGGCGCCCAGCACGGCGCTGTGGGTGCGCCCGAACAGCGAGAACGGACCGGTGGCGTAGACGTCCAGCGCCCGCGTGACCGAGGTGGCCGGATTGTTGGACACCTGCACCGTGCCCATGTTGGTGACGGGATTGATGTTGCCCGGATAGAGCCAGATGTCGGCGCTGTAGCGTTCACGGTCGTTGGTGATGAGCGCGGCGTCCACCTTCACGCGCCAGTCGTTGTCGAAATGGTGTTCGAGGTTGACGAAGTAGCGTTGGGTTTCCATGTTCCAGGTGCTCCAGGGCGCGCTGGAGCTCAATGAACGCGGCAGGCTGGTGGGCGCGCCGTTGCCGTAGAACAGCGGGCTCTGGCCGAAGTTGGCGCCCTTGATCGCGGTGCGCTGGTATTCCACGCCGGCCGTCAGCAGGGTGTCGCGCGTGAGGTCGGCCTCGACGATGCCGTAGAACACGTCTTCGCTCTGTTTCTTGCTGTCGGTGAAGCTGTTGCCGTCGGCGTGCGAGGCCACCACGCGCCCGCGCAGCGTGCCGGTCTCGTTGAGCTTGCCGCTGAGATCGACCTCCGCGCTGTAGCGGTTCCAGGAACCTACGCCGGCGCCGACGTGGCCGGAGAATTCCGTGGTCGGACGCTTGCGCACCAGGTTGATGGAGCCACCCGGCGAGCCCGATCCGTTGAGCAGGCCGGCGGCGCCGCGCACCACCTCGATGCGGTCGTACACCTGCATGCTGACCATGCTGGCTTCCCCGGCCGCGCTGGAAAACGACAGCGTGGGCACGCCGTCGATCATGGTGTTGAGGGCGAAGCCGCGCGAGGAAAAGCTGACGCGCTCGTCCAGCCGGTCGGCCACGATACCCGGCGTCTGCCGCAGCACGTCGTTGAGCGTCAGCAGGTTTTGCTCCTCGATCTGCTGGCGGCCGATCACGCTGACCGATTGCGGCGTTTCGCGCAGCGACAGCGCCATGCGCGTGGCCGCGCCGGTGGCGCGAGTGGTGTAGGAGCCGCTGCCTTCGGTGACCGTGCTGCGCTCGGCGGCGGCGCTCACGGTCACCGCCGGCAGCGCCTGCAGCGCCTCGGCGCCGGCGGCCGCGCGGCGCAGGGTGAAGCTGCCGTCCTCGCGGCCGATCACTTCCAGCCCGCTCCCGGCCAGCAGCCGGGATGCCGCTTCGCGCGCGCCCATGCGGCCGTTCAGGGCCGGACCGGTCTTGCCGTCGGTCAGCGACGGCTCGAACGACAGCGCGATTCCGGAGGCCAGCGCGAAGGCCGACAGGCTGCGGCCCAGCGGACCCGCGGGGATGTCGTATTGGCGCGGGGCGGCGTCGCTCAGGCTGAGCGCTTCGGCGGCGCGCGCGCCGGCGTGCCAGGCCGTGCCGGAAAGCGCGCATGCCAGCAGCGCGGCGGCGACGGGGGGGCGGAAGCGAAGCGGGGCGGGTGCGCGGTGGTGCGGGCGATGCATGGGCGGCGATCCTTTCAAGGCGATGGGTTTCATCTCCCTTGCCAGCCAGGATCGGAAAAAGTATCAGGGAACGGAAATTTTTTTCAGGACAGGGGCGCCAGCGTGACCCAGTAGCTGCCGAAGCGCCGCAAGGCCTGCACCGGGTAGGTGGAGACCAGCATGCTGAGGATCCGCTCGGGATGGTCCAGCGGGAAGGCGCCGGAGATGCGGAGGTTCGCCACGGCGGGCTCGCAGCGCAGCAGGCCGGGCAGGTAGCGGCCCAGCTCGGCGCTGAAGTCGCCCAGGCGCATGCCGTCGGCCAGCAGCATGCCGTGCGTCCAGGCATCGTCGGCCGGACCTGCAGGCTGCGGCGCCTCGATGGCGTCAGCCGAGAAGCTGGCCTTGCTGCCGGCGTCCACCGTCAGCCAGCCGGCTGCCGGCACGCGGCGCGGTTCGATGCGCACCGCGTGCTCGAATACGGCCAGCCGGCTGCGGCCGTCTTCCTGGCGCACCGAGAAGCGCGTGCCCAGCGCCTGCAGCAGGCCTTCGGCGGTTTCCACGTAGAAAGGGCGGGCCAGGGCGGCGCTGTCGGCAGCGGTGGCGATCATGATCTCGCCGCTGCGCAGGCGCACCAGGCGGCGCTGCGCGTCGAAGCGCACGTCGATGGCGCTGGCGGTATTCAAGGTGATCCGGGTGCCGTCGGCCAGCCGAATGTCCTGGCGCCGGCCGGTGGCAGTGTGATGGTCGGCGCTCCAGTTGCCATGGCTGTAGCCGCGCCACCCGAGCCACGCGGCAGGCGCCGCGGCCAACAGGCAGGCCAGCTTGGCGACGGCGGCGCGGCGCGAGGAGGGACGCTGCAGCACCGGCAGCGCCAGCGCCGGCGGCAAGCCGCCCAGCTTGTTCATCAGCGCCTCGGCGCGCGCCCAGGCGCGGGCGTTGTCGGCGCTGGCGTTCTGCCATTGGCGGCAGGCCTGGCGATCGGCATCGGTAGCGTCGCCATGGTGCAGGCGCATCAGCCAATCGGCCGCCTGGTCGAGGGACCTGGCGTCGATGCCGGCGGTGCGGGGAACGGGGATGGTCATGCTCACTCCATCAACGTCAGGCAGGCCAGGAAGGCTTGCTTCATGTAGCGCTTGACGCTGATGAGCGAGCAGCCGAGCAGGCTTGCGATCTCTTCGTACTTCAGGCCCTCCAGCTGCGACAGCAGGAAGGCGCGCTTGGCCTTGGCCGGCAGCGCGTCCAGCACCGCGTCGACCTGCATCAGGGTCTCCAGGATGAGGTGCCGCTGTTCGGGCGACGGCGCCTCCGGTTCCGGCAGCAGCGCCAGCGCGTCGAGGAAACTGCTCTCCAGCGCGCGGCGGCGGTACCAGTTGACCAGGATGCCCTTGGCGATGACGGTCAGGTAGGCGCGCGGCTCCTGGATCGCTCGTACTTCGCGCCCGGCCAGTACGCGCACGAAGGTGTCCTGCGCCAGGTCGGCGGCGTCGAAGGCGCTGTCGAGCCGCGTGCGCAGCCACTGCTGCAGCCAGCCGTGGTGCTCGGCGTAGAGGCGGCTGAAATCGCGGTCGGTGCCGGGCGAGGAGGCGTTCATGGCGCGGATGTACGATTTAATAATGAGAATTGTTCGCATTCTAGCGCAGTTGCGGCCGCAGGGGAGATCTTGCGTGAATCGCCGCGGGGGAGCGCTGCTACAATGCGCCTTCCTTGCTGGCGCCGCACGGCGCACGCGCACACTCATCCATCGGGGCCCCGCACCGTGACATCGAACAGCTCCCGCCGCACGGCCGGCGCCGCCGGCAACGCCAGCGCCTTCTTCGCGCCGCTCGCCTGGGCCGCGCTGTACTTCGCCCTGGGTTTCCTTTCCTACAAGCTCAACGGCGCCTTCGTCGCTTCCGGCTACCTGTGGCTGCCGGCCGGCGTCACGGTGGGCGCGCTGATGCTGACCCGCACCGAGCGCTGGGGGCCGCTGCTGGCGCTGCTGTTCGCGGCCCAGCTGCTGCTGGGCGGGATCGCCGAGCGCGAGCTGTGGCGCATGGCATTGCTGGCCATCGACGAGATCGGCGTGGCGGCGGCGGCGGTATGGCTGGTGCGGCGCGCGCCGTTCCCGCTGGAGGGCCTGTATTTCGTGCGCGCGCTGTTGCTGGTGGGCGTGGGCGCCAGCGTGGCCAGCGGTTTCTTCGGCGCGCTGTGGTTCAGCTCCACGCAGAACCTGCCGTTCTGGCCGACGCTGCGCGTATGGTCGTCTTCCGACCTGGTCGGCATCCTGATCGTCACGCCGGTGCTGGCCGGCTGGTCGCGCTTCCGGGCGGTGCGCTCGGGCGGCATCGCGCGCACCGAGTTCCTGCTCGGGCTGGCGTCCTTCGGCGGCGTGCTGGTCACCGCCTACCTGGCCTTCGGCAGCGAGATCGACCGGGTGCTGTTCGACATCAATTTCGCCACCACCTACCTGCCGCTGTTCTTCGTGGCGCTGGTGACGATCCTCTGGGGCGGGCGCGGCGGCTCGCTGGCGGTGGTGGCACTGGCGCTGATCGCCTTCGTCTACAACTCGCTGGGGCTGGGCCCGTTCGCCGAGCTGGTCAGGCTGCATTCGAGCAATGCCTTGCTGGAGCTGCAGGTCTACCTGGCGGTGGCGTCCTTGCTGTCGCTGCTTGTCAGCACCCTGAAGACCACCCGCGAGCAATTGCATGAGCAGGCCGCGCAATGGCGCAGCGACGTCGAGCTGGCGCTCACCGTCAGCCGCCAGCTGGTGTATTGCCTCGATCCGGTGCGCGGCAGGCTGACCTGGTCGGGCGACGTGCACGGCATGCTGGGCGTGGCCGAATCCGAACTGGGCACGCTGGAGCAAGTGCTGGCGCGGGTGCATCCGATGGACCAGGCGCGGCTGCGCCAGCGCTGGCTGGACGACGACAGCGACGACAGCCGCCCCGCCATGGCGTTCCGCCTGTTGCTGCCGGCCGGCCAGGTCAGCCAGGTCACCGACATGAGCCGCAGCATGCTGGACCCGGACGACACCCTGGCCATCGTCGCCGGCGCCTGGCACTTCACGACGACCGACGGCGCCGGGGAGCGCGCATGAGCGCGCGCACAGGCGCCATCCTGATCCATGGTCTGGGCGGTACGCAATACGATCTCGGCTCGATGCACAAGATCCTGGCCAAGGCCGGGGTGGAGACGCACGCCATCACCCTGGCCGGCCACGGCACCACGCCCGAGGACCTGGTGGACGTGCGCGCGGAGCAGTGGGTGGAGGCGGTGACGGCGCAATACGAGGCGCTGCAGCCGCAATACGACCAGTTGCACATCATGGGCATGTGCATGGGATCGCTGGTGGCCCTGGCGCTGGCCGAGCGCGTGGGGCACGACGCCGCGCGCGGCAAGCTGGTGACGCTGGCGCCGCCGATCTACATCGACGGCTGGTCCACGCCCTGGTACAGCCGGCTGCGCCCGCTGTTCTACCTGATCCCGGGCCTGGCCACGCGCATGAAGGTGGAGGAGGGCGAGCCCTTCGGCATCAAGAACACGCTGGTGCGCGCGGTGGTCAAGGCCAAGTTCGAGCGCGGCGACAATTTCCATTACCGCTGGGTGCCGCTGATCTGCGTGAAGCAGGTCGACCGCCTGCGCGCCTGGGCCATGGCCGGCGCGAAGAACATCAAGGCGCCGACGCTGGTGGTGCATGCGCGCGAGGACGAGCTGACCAGCCTGCGCTCGGCCGAGTTCCTCCGGGACCGGATCGCCGGCAGCCGCGTGGTGGTGCTGGAAAACAGCTATCACATGATCTGCGTGGACAACGACCGCGACCTGGTCGCCAACAGCATCCTGGAGTTCTTCGGCTTGCCGCCGCAGGAGTTCAAGGCCCGCCGCCGCGAACGCGGCGCCGATGCCGCCCGGTAGCGGCGTTCAGAAGACGCGACCCAGCTGCAGGTAGGCGTTCCACACGCCCTGCTGGCCCAGCGCCACGCCGAAGTAGAGCGGGCCGATCGGGCTGGTGCCGCCCAGGAACAGGCTGATGCTCTTCTTGTACGGACCGTCGCCGAAGGCTTCCCGGCTCTGCCACACGTTGCCCGCCTCCAGGCTGCTGCCCAGCACCGGATTGCGCAGGCCGGGCAGGCTGTATTCGTTGAGGTCGCGCAGGTAGGTCAGGCGGCCGTAGAGCAGGTAATTGCCGAAGAACTGGTCCGGCGCATAGGCCGACAGATGCTGGAACCCGCCCAGCGTGAAGCCGATTCCGGCGCTGTTGGAAGACAGGCTGCTGGCGCCTTCGAGCGCCAGGTTGACGGTGTCGCGGCCGCGGCTGAAGGCCCACAGCGTCTTGGCCTGGACATCCGAAAAACGCCGCTCCTCGCCGCCGAAGCCGCGATTGGCCTCGGCCGAGATGTAGTAGCCGCGGCGCGGGAACAGGGCGTCGTCGAGCTGGTCGACGGTCAGGCGCAGGCGCGCCACAGGCTGGTTGCTCTGCACGCTGGGGAAGAGGTCGCCAGCCCCGGTGGCGACGTTGTACGAAGGCGTGTACTTCACGTGCTGGTAGCTCATGCCCAGCCGCAATTCGCCCAGGCGTGCGATGGGCACGCCCAGGTCCAGCCCGCCCACGGCCGAATCGATGCGGTACTCGTTGAGCGGCGTCGCCTTGGCGTCGCTGCCGTCGGGATAGAGATCCACGTAGCGGCGGCTGATCTCCACATAGGGCGCCAGGTACACGCCGGAAGCGCCCCAAACCGGCTGGCGCAGTTCGCTCTGGATGCTGGCCAGCTTGTTGCCCAGCACCAGGTCGTTGCGCCACTCCAGGCCGCCGGAGGTCATCCACGGATAGCGGTGGCCGACCTGCAGGTTGAAGCCGCCGCGGCCGTTGAAGTTGTTGGACAGTCCCAGTCCGAACAGCAGGTATTGCGGTCCCCACGGTTTTTCCTCGGCATCTACCACCAGCACGTTGCGGCCGTCGGCGCGCGTCACCAGCTCCTGGTTCACCACATTGAAATCGCCATTGGTGGACAGCTCCGCCAATTGGCGGTTCAGGCGCTGGCCGTCGTAGACGTCGCCTTCCCGCACGCCCAGCTTGCCGCGCACATAGGCCGCCGGGATATGCTCGCCGCTGCGGATCTCGATGGCGTCGATGCGGGCGCCGGCCGCCAGCGCGATGCCGGTGCGCTCGCGCGCCTCCAGCCAGGCCTGCCATTGCTGCGGCGGCAGCGACAGCTTCAGCAGCCGCTCGTTCTGCCGCTGCGCCGCTTCCCAGCCGGCGTTGACGCCGTCCTTGCCGCGCGCGAAGTCGGTGAAGGAGATGCCGCCCAGCTCCGGTTCGATCAGCACGTCGCCGCTGCCCAGCAAGACCTTCTGCGCCTTCACGTTTTGCTGGATCAGGATGCCCACCATCTGCTGCGCCACCGCGGTGGGCGATTGCAACTGCGCCGCGTCCTGCAGCGGGGTGGCGATGTTGACCGCGATCACCACGTCGGCGCCCATGTCGCGCGCGGTCTGCACCGGCAGGTTGCTGACCAGGCCGCCATCCACCAAGGTGCGCGCGCCGATGCGGAAAGGGGCGAACAGGCCCGGCACCGCCATGCTGGCGCGCATGGCGCGCGGCAGCGAGCCTTGATCCAGCACCACCTCGCTGCCTTCGCTGAGGTCGGTGGCCACGGCGCGGAAGGGAATCGGCAGACGCGCGAAGTCGATGTTGGCCGGCAACTGGGCGGTCCAGTTCTGCAGCAGGGCCAGGAGGCTGTTGCCCTGCACCAGGCCGGAGGCCAGCTTGAGCTTGCCGCCGTCGAGGCCTGCGGCCAGCGAGATGGGGTACTGGAAATCGTCCTCGCGCTGCGATTGCGGCAGGCCGGCGCGCTCGCTGCGGTCGAAGGCGATGTCGGAGAGGTTGGTCGCGGCCAGGCGTCGTTCCAGCTCGTCTGCCGGGATGCCGCTGGCGTACAGGCCGCCGATCAGCGCGCCCATGCTGGTGCCGGCAATGCAATCGACCGGGATGTGCAGCTTTTCCAGGTATTGCAGCACGCCCAGGTGGGCATAGCCACGCGCGCCGCCGCCCGACAGCACCAGGCATACGCGCGGGCGCCCCGGGGCGCCCGCCGGTTCAGGCGCGGCGGCCGTGGCGGGGGAGAGCGGCCAGGCGGCCAGCGGCAAAAGACAGCAAAGGAGGCGCAGGGGCGTCGAGATGAACCGGTGCACGGCAGGCGTTCCGCAGGTGAAATGGATGGCGGATATTACACCAGCGCCACGCTACAGCCGCCGGCCTCAGGAGTAGTAGCCGCCGCTGGGCGCCTCGGCCAGGAATTGCTTGGCCTGGCGGATGCTGTCCGGCGGCACCTGCGAGAGCGACGCGCGGTGGGCCTCGATGCTGTCCCAGATCTCGACGATGACGATGCGCCTCGGGTCGGCGTGATCCTGCAGCAGTTCGCATGACAGGCAGCCGTCCGATGCGCGGATGGCCGGCAGGATGCCGGTGAGGAAGCTCTTCAGTTCGGCCGCGCAGTGCTCGCGCGCGTGGAAATGGTTGATGCGGGTGATGCTCATGACGCTCTCCCTCGGCCGATGCCGGCCCTGGCCCTCGGG
This sequence comes from Herbaspirillum sp. WKF16, assembly GCF_028993615.1. Classification (NCBI taxonomy): domain Bacteria; kingdom Pseudomonadati; phylum Pseudomonadota; class Betaproteobacteria; order Burkholderiales; family Oxalobacteraceae; genus Herbaspirillum; species Herbaspirillum sp. WKF16. The sequence continues at coordinate 2,353,170 of NZ_CP118632.1, forward strand.
CAAATGCTAGCCGCCCGGCCCGCCGCATGGCAAGGGAAATCCATGCTGCAAGGCGTCAGCGGGCGCTCTTGCCGTCGTGGCCGGGGAGGATGGTCGGGGTGGCGCGCGGCAGCGTGCGCGGGTAATCCTGGCTGAAGTGCAGGCCGCGGCTCTCCTTGCGCATCAGCGCGCTGTTGACGATCAGTTGCGCCACGTCGACCAGGTTGCGCAGCTCCAGCAGGTCGCGCGAGATGCGGAAGTTGGCGTAGTACTCGTCGATCTCTTCCTTGAGCAGGCGGATGCGGTGCTGGGCGCGCTCCAGGCGCTTGTCGGTGCGCACGATGCTGACGTAATTCCACATGAAGCGGCGCAGCTCGTCCCAGTTGTGGGCGATCACCACTTCCTCGTCGGCGTCGGTGACGCGGCTCTCATCCCATTGCGGCACGTCGGCCGCCGCGGGGCCGCCGCCGGCCAGCGCCTGCGCGATGCCCTCGGCCGTCGAGCGGCCCAGCACCAGGCACTCCAGCAACGAATTGCTGGCCAAGCGGTTGGCGCCGTGCAGGCCGGTGTAGGCCGTCTCGCCCACCGCGTACAGGCCCGGCAGGTCGGTGCGTCCGGCCATGTCGGTGACCACGCCGCCGCAGGTATAGTGCGCGGCCGGCACCACGGGGATGGGCTGGCGGGTGATGTCGATGCCGAACTCCAGGCAACGCGCCTGGATGGTGGGGAAATGCTCGCCGATGAATTCCGGGCTCTGATGGCTGATGTCGAGATCGACGTGATCCAGTCCGCGCTTCTTCATCTCGAAGTCGATGGCGCGCGCCACGATGTCGCGCGGCGCCAGTTCGGCGCGTTCGTCGTGCTCCGGCATGAAACGCATGCCGGCCGCAGCGCCGGCCGACGGCGGCAGCTTCAGGTGCGCGCCTTCGCCGCGCAGCGCCTCGCTGATGAGGAAGGACTTGGCGTAAGGGTGGTACAGGCAGGTCGGATGGAACTGGATGAATTCCATGTTGGCCACCCGGCAGCCGGCGCGCCAGGCCATGGCGATGCCGTCGCCGGTGGCCGAGTCGGGGTTGGAGGTGTAGAGGTAGACCTTGCCGGCGCCGCCGGTGGCCAGCACCGTGTGCGGGGCCGCCACCGAATGCACCCGGCCGTCGCGGGTGTCTTGCACGTACAGGCCCAGGCAGCGCGGCTCGGCCTTGGCATCCAGCTTGCGGGCGTGGATCAGGTCGATCGCGCAATGGTGTTCCAGCAGCGTGATGTTGGGATGGGCGCGCACGCGCTGCTCCAGCGTCACCTGCACCGCGTGGCCGGTGGCGTCGGCGGCGTGGATGATGCGGCGCTGGCTGTGGCCGCCCTCGCGGGTGAGGTGATAGCCCAGCTCGGCGCTGGCGTCGCGGGTGAAGGGCACGCCCTGGGCGATCAGCCATTCGATGGCTTCGCGCCCATGCTCCACGATGAAGCGGGTGGCGGCCTCGTCGCACAGGCCGGCGCCGGCCACCAGCGTGTCGTCGATGTGCTGGGCGTGGCTGTCGCCCGAATCCAGTACCGCGGCGATGCCGCCCTGGGCCCAGTTGCTGGCGCCGTCGAGCAGCTCGCCCTTGGAGATGACGACGACCTTGTGCCGTTCGGCAAGATGGAGTGCTACGGAAAGACCGGCCAGACCGCTGCCGATGATGGCGACATCGAACTTCATGATCGTGAGCAACACTGCTGTTGTGGGGGGAGGGGCTGATTATAACCAGCGTTGGGGGAGATATTGTTTATATCGTTTGGCTGGATGCTGAACGACGCTGGGTCCCGGCCTGCGCCGGGACGACAAGCAAGGGAGGGACTCGCGCAGCCGAGGGGGCAGGTTCTCTCCTCCCTGTCGTCCCTGCGAAAGCAGGGACCCAGTGTCGTTCGTCATGGCCCAGGAAAAGCAAACACGCAAAAAAAAAAACCGGGCCCCGACTTGCATCGGGACCCGGCTCCTGAATGACGCGCCGCCTGCTTACTCCGGCAGCACCGGCTTGACCTTGGCGGCCGCCTGCTTGGCGCGGATGCGCGCGGCGTCGACGTTCTCGCCCGAGGCCAGGGCCACGCCCATGCGGCGGCGCTGGAAGGATTCCGGCTTGCCGAACAGGCGGATGTCCGCGCCCGGGATGCGCAGCGCCTCGGCCACGCCCTCGAAGGCGATGGCGCGGGCGTCGTGCTGGCCGTAAATCACGGCCGAGGCGCCGGGAGTCTTCAAGGCGGTGTTGATGGGCAAGCCGAGGATGGCCTTGGCGTGCAGTTCGAACTCGCTCTGCACCTGGCTGACCATGGTCACCATGCCGGTGTCGTGCGGGCGCGGGCTGACCTCCGAGAACCAGACCATGTCGCCCTTGACGAACAGCTCGACGCCGAACAGGCCCAGGCCGCCGAGGTTCTCGGTGACCTTGCGGGCGATGTCGCGCGCCTTTTCCAGCGCGGCCGGCGGCATCGGGTGCGGCTGCCAGGATTCGACGTAGTCGCCCTTGACCTGGACGTGGCCGATCGGGTCGCAGAAGCTGGTGATGGCCTCGCCGTTTTCGTTGAGCGAGCGCACCGTCAGCAGCGTGATTTCGTAGTCGAAGTCGATGAAGCCTTCCACGATCACGCGGCCGGCGTCGACGCGGCCGCCGGCGGCGGCGTAGTTCCAGGCGGTTTCGATCTCATCGGGGCCATCGATCTTGGATTGGCCCTTGCCGGAGGACGACATCACCGGCTTGATCACGCAAGGGAAGCCGATCTGCGCGATGGCGGCCTTGAGCTCGTCCAGGCTGTCGGCGAAGCGGTAGGGCGACGTCGCCAGGGCAAGGGTCTCGCCGGCCAGGCGGCGGATGCCTTCTCGGTTCATGGTCAGCCATGCGGCGCGGGCGGTGGGGATGACGCGCGCCTTGCCGGCGTCTTCCAGCTTGACCAGGGTCTCGGTGGCGATGGCCTCGATCTCGGGCACGATCAGGTCCGGCTGTTCCTTCTCGATCAGCGCGGCCAGCGCGGCGCCGTCGGTCATGTTGATGACGTGGGCGCGGTGCGCGACCTGATGGCCGGGGGCGTTCTCATAGCGATCCACCGCGATCACTTCCACGCCCAGGCGCTGCAGCGCGATGATGACTTCCTTGCCGAGCTCGCCGGAGCCGAGCAGCATGACCTTGGTAGCCGTTGGAGAAAGCGGGGTGCCGAGTCGAGTTGGTTTTTTCATAACGGGGGAGAGAAGGATCGGCAGGGCGCCGATGCGATGCGAGAAATAAATACCGGGCGGACGATACCAAATCTTGCCCGGTTTGGACAGACGCAATGTCCGCAGTCGCAGCCTGCGAGAACGCGCGACGAGGGGCGATGTTTCCCCGATGAAATTTTGCGGATGCGCCCGGCCGGGGCGAAAGAGCTAAGTTCTCTCTAAAGCCGCTCAACGGCCGGCAACATCAGTCAATCCTGATCGGCGGCAGCGCACGGGCATGCAAGGCCGGTTTGGCGTCGCTATCGATGACCGGCCTTCCATCGGAATTATTTTTCGTCCAGTTCCAGGTCCAGCATCGCCCCCGACAAGGATTTGCCGTGGGCGTCCAGCGCCAGCGAACGCGTCACGCCGCCGCCCAGCGCGCTGCGCATGACGAAGTTGAGCGCGCCCAGGTGCGGCAGTTCGTAGCGCGCCACCTCGCCGTGCACTACGCCGGCGAAATGCGCGCGCACGCGCTCGGCGGTGAGTTCGCGCGCCAGCAGCGCATAGTCTTCCTGGCGATAGGCGATGACCGAGATGTTGGAAATGTCGCCTTTGTCGCCGGCGCGGGAATGGGCGATGTCACGCAGCAGCATGGCCGCTCTCCTCGATATGGACGAATGTCTTGACCAGCGCGCGCGGCAGCAGCAGCGACAGTACCGCGATCACCTCGCGCGCCGACTTGGTGGCGCCGCCGCCGCCGGCCGGGCCGTTGGTGTAGAGGGTCTCGACTTCGTTGCCGATGCGCACCGCCTGGCCCATGGATGCGGTGCGGCCGGCCACGCGCGCGCGTACCTCGAAGGGCTCGGCCGCCGCCTGCGACATCTCGGCGCCGCAGATCGCGTTGACGCCGATCAGGTCGAAGCGCAGCTCCTCGGTCTCGACGCCGGTCAATTGCAGGCGTTCGCGCACGATGTCCAGCGCCAGCTGCGCGCGCGCTTTGGCGTTGGGGCCGGCGTAGGAAATCTGGCCTTCGCCGATGAAACTGTCGCGATAGCCCAGCGTGGTCTTGAGCGTCGCGGTGCGCGGATGACCGCGTCCACCGGAGACCGCCACCCGGTCCGGGCCGACCTCGGTGATCTGCACCTGCGAGAAGTCGGCCACCACGTCCGGCGTGAAGTAGCGTTGCGGATCGTGCAGTTCGTAGAGCAGTTGTTCCTTGCAGGTCCGGGCGGTCACGCGACCGCCGGAGCCCGGCACCTTGGTGATCACCGCGCTGCCGTCGGCGCTGACTTCGCCGATCGGGAAACCCAGGCGCGCGAGGTCGGCCACGTCCTTCTTGCCGGGATCGGCGAAGTAGCCGCCGGTGACCTGGCCCGCGCATTCCAGCAGGTGCCCCACCAGCGTGCCCTGGCCCAGCTTGTCCCAGTCGTCCTCGGCCCAGCCGAACTCATGCACCAGCGGCGCCAGCACCAGGGCCGGATCGGCCACGCGTCCGGTGACCACGACATCGGCGCCGGCCTGCAAGGCTTCCACGATGGGAGCGATGCCGAGGTAGGCATTGGCGGAAATCAGGCGTTCGCCCAGCGAGGCGACCGGCTGGCCGTTGTCCTCGATGGCGAAGGCGCCGTCACGGACGATGTGCAGCACGTCGTCGCCGGTGACGGCGGCGACCTTCAGGCTGGCGAGTCCCAGTTCCCGCGCGATCCCGCGAATGCGGCGCGCGGCCGCCTCAGGGTTGGCTGCGCCCATGTTGGTGACGATGCGGATGCCTTTCTGAGCGCAGGTCTTGAGCACCGCATGCATGCGCTCGGCCAGCAGCGGATCGTAGCCCTTGTCGGGATCGGCCAGGCGCGCCTGCTGTCCGATGGCGATGGTGCGCTCGGCCAGGCATTCGAAGATCAGGTAGTCGAGATCGCCCTTTTCAGCCAGCTCGGCGGCGGGCTCTATGCGGTCGCCGGAGTAGCCGGCGCCGGCGCCGATGCGTACCACGCGGCGGGAGGGATCAGTTGTGCGATTCATGCTGCTATCCAATCATTTGTGGCGGGCGGGCTCAGAACAGCGGGAACAGCCCGAGTGCGACGCAGGCGACGGTCATCACCAGCGATGCGCCGAACAGGAAGGGGATGGTGTATTTCTGGTGATCCGCCAGTTCGATGCCGGCCAGGCCGCACACCAGGAAGGTGGCGGGCGTCAGCGGGCTGACCGGGAAGCCGGTGGTCATCTGTCCCAGCAGCGCAGCCTGCGCCACCTGGATGGTCGGCACGCCCAGCATGTGGCTGACCTCGGCGATCACCGGCAGCACGCCGAAGTAGAACGAGTCGGGATCGAACAGCAGCGACAGCGGCATCGACAGCACGCCCAGCACTACCGGGATGTGGCCGGCCATCTCCGGCGGCACGAAGCCCACGGCGGTCTTGGCCATCGCGGTGAGCATGCCGGACTTGGTCATGATGCCGGTGAAGACGCCGGCGGCGAACAGGATGCTGGCCATCAGCAGGGCCGCCTTGGCATGGGCGTCGATACGCTCGCGCTGCATGTTGACGTCGCGGTAGTTGATCATCAGCGCGGCCACCACGCCGATCATGAACATCACCACCGGGTCGACCTTGCCGCTGATCATCACGCCCAGCACGAACACGGTCAGCACGATGTTGATCCAGAAATTGCGCGGGCGGCGGATTTTCAGCTGCGCCTCGCTCAGCTCATGCTGCTGCACGAAGTTGACGCTGGAACCCTTGCCCAGGCCGAGGCGGCGCTCTTCCTTCAGGCCCAGCAGGTAAGAGGCGATAAAGACGAAAGCCAGGCCCACCAGCTGCACCGGGATCAGCGGCGTGAAGATGTCCGACACCGGGATGTGCAGCGCGGCCGAGGCGCGGATCATGGGACCGGTCCACGGCAGGAAGTTGACGCCGGCCGCCAGCGAGGCCACGCAGGCCAGGATGCGCTTGTCGATGCCCAGCCGGTCGTACAGCGGCAGCATGGCCGGGATGGTGATCAGGAAGGTCACCGCGCCCGAACCGTCCAGGTGGATCAAGAGCGCCAGCAAGGCGGTGCCGGGCACGATGCGGGTGGGGCGGCTGCCGACGGTCTTGAGGATGCGGCTGATGATCGGGTCCAGCATGCCGGCGTCGGTGACGATGCCGAAGAACAGGATCGCGAACACGAACATGCCGGCCACCGGCGCGATCGCGGTGACGCCGGCGACGATGAACTTCGAGGTTTGCAGTCCGAAGCCGCCGACCAGCGCGGCGGCGATGGGAATGGCGATCAGCGCCACCAGCGGCGACATTTTCTTGGTGAGGATCGCCGTGAACAAAAGGACGATCGTGACAAAGCCGAGCAAGGCGAGCATGCGTGTCTCCTGGATTTTCTTGGTTCGATTTGTTATTGGCTGTCCACGGCGGCGTGGCGCGAAGGCCTGCGGCGAGGGAAGCAGGGCGAGTGTAGTTTTCGGCTGATTTTGTTGTAAAGTTGATTTTTCCGATCAATTGATCGGTTTTTAAGATCAATTGAAAACCTGTTGCCAAGCATGCAAGCCAATATTTCCACCCGCCTGTTGCAGGCCTTCCTGGCGCTGGCGGATTGCCGTCATTTCGGCCACGCGGCCGAGCGCTGCCATGTCTCGCAATCGGCCTTCAGCGTGATGATCCAGAAGCTCGAAGCCGCCGCCGGCGCGCGCCTGTTCGAGCGTGACACGCGCAATGTGACCCTGACGCCGGAGGGCGAGCTGTTCGTGGAAGTGGCTCGCCAGCTGGTGGCCGACATCGAGGCCGCCTTCTCGGACATGAGCGACTACGTGGCGCGCCGCAAGGGGCGCGTGGCGATCGCCGCCTTGCCCTCGTTGGCCGCCGGGTGGCTGCCGCCGGTGCTGGCCGACTACCGTGCGCGCCATCCCGGTGTGACGGTGGCGCTGTTCGACGCCATCTCCGACCAGTGCCTGGAGCTGCTGCGCCACGGCAAGGTCGACATCGCGCTCACCGCGCCCGGGCCCAACCTGCTGGAGTTCGACACCCGCCCCTTGTGCTCCGACCCGTTCTACCTGGTCTGCCGCAAGGACCATGCGCTGGCCGGCCGGCGCCGCGTCAAGGTGGCCCAGCTGGCCGGCTGCGAGCTGATCCACCTGGCGCGGTCCACCAGCGTGCGGCAGCACCTGGAGGCGGCGCTGCATCCGGGCGGGACGATCAGCACGGGATTGGAAGTGGAGCACCTGGCCACGGTGGCGGCGCTGATCGAAAGCGGCCTGGGCGTATCCGTGGTGCCGGAGCTGACGCTGTTCCAGTTCCGCCTGCCCAACCTGGTGGCCATCCCGATGGACGCGCCGGAGCTGGTGCGGCCCTTGCTGATCGTCACGCCCAAGGAACGCAGCCTGTCGATCGCGGCGCAGGGGTTGCTGGAGATGGTGGAAGAGAAGGCCGACGCCGAGGCGAACGGCGCGCGCGTGGCCAAACGGGGCGCGCAGGCAGCGTCCAAAACGCGCCGGAAATGAAAAAGGACCGATCGGAGATCCGGTCCCGATCGGTCCAAGCTTGAAGGAATCATGCTGCCGCAGGCCGCCGCGCAAGGCGGCGAACCTGGGCTTCTGCGCGCTCAGTCGGCGGCGTAGATATCGTTGTGGACGGTTTCCTTGACGAAGAACAGGCCGATCACGACAGTGATCACGGCGATCACGATCGGATACCACAGGCCGTAGTAGATGTCGCCCTTGAAGGCCACCAGCGCGAAGGACGTGGTGGGCAGCAGGCCGCCGAACCAGCCGTTGCCAATGTGGTAAGGCATCGACATCGAGGTGTAGCGGATGCGGGTCGGGAACATTTCCACCAGGGCGGCGGCGATCGGGCCGTACACCATGGTCACGTACAGCACCAGGATGAACAGCAGCAGCAGGACCATGGGCTTGTTGATCTGGTCGGGATCGGCCTTGGTCGGATAGCCGGCGGCCTTGATGTCGTCAGCCAGTTCCTTGGAGAAGGCCTTGTCCTTGGCGGCGGCATCTTCCTTCGAGAGGCCGGCGGCGTCATACGAGGTGATGATCTTGTCGCCGATCTTCACGGTGGCCACCGAGCCGGGCGCACCCACCGCGTTCTCGTAGTTCACCGATGCGGCCGACAGCTTGGCCTTGGCGATGTCGCACGAGGACGTGAACTTCTTGGTGCCGGTCGGGTTGAACTGGAACTGGCAGCTTGCCGGATCCGCGGTCACGATCACCGGAGCCTTTTGCAGGGCGGCTTCCAGCGCCGGGTTGGCGAAGTGGGTCAGGCCGTTGAAGATCGGGAAGTAGGTCACCGCGGCGATCAGGCAGCCGCCCAGGATGATGGGCTTGCGGCCGATCTTGTCGGACAGCGAGCCGAAGAACAGGAAGAACGGCGTCGCCAGCAGCAGGGCCGCCGCGATCAGGATGTTGGCGGTGGCGCCGTCGACCTTGAGCGACTGGGTCAGGAAGAACAGCGCGTAGAACTGGCCGGTGTACCACACCACGGCCTGGCCGGCGGTCAGGCCCACCAGCGCCAGGATCACCAGTTTCAGGTTCTTCCATTGGCCGAAGGCTTCGGTCAGCGGAGCCTTCGAGACCTTGCCTTCCGACTTCATCTTGACGAAGGCCGGCGACTCGTTCATGGACATGCGGATCCACACCGAGATGGCCAGCAGCAGGATGGAGACCAGGAAGGGAATGCGCCAGCCCCATTCGGCGAAGGCGGCTTCGCCCACCGAGGTGCGCACGCCCAGGATCACCAGCAGCGACAGGAACAGGCCCAGGGTAGCGGTGGTCTGGATCCACGCGGTGAAGGCGCCGCGGCGGCCCTCAGGCGCGTGTTCGGCCACATAGGTGGCTGCGCCGCCGTACTCGCCGCCCAGCGCCAGGCCTTGCAGGATGCGCAGGATGATCAGGATGATCGGGGCGGTGATGCCGATCGAGTTGTAATTGGGCAGGATGCCGACGATGAAGGTCGACGCGCCCATGATCAGGATGGTCACCAGGAAGGTGTACTTGCGTCCCACCAGGTCGCCCAGGCGGCCGAACACCAGCGCGCCGAAGGGGCGCACGATGAAGCCTGCGGCAAACGCCAGCAGCGCGAAGATGAACGCGGTGTTGGGATCGGTGCCGGCGAAGAATTGTTTGGCGATGATCGCTGCGAGCGAGCCGTACAGGTAGAAGTCGTACCATTCGAAAACGGTGCCGAGCGAAGAAGCGAAGATGACTTTCCGCTCTTCAGGTGTGATGCCGCGCGCAGTCTTGTTGACTGATGCTGTCGTCATGCTGGTCTCCTTGGTTTTAATAGGGTATTCGGAACATGGCCGAATGGGGCGTTATGCAAGAACGCAGCAGAGATGATGTGATCGATGCGACAGCCATCCCCGGATACACAAATGTGCGGTATTTGCTCCGCATTGCTTGCGTAATGGCCCACTAGTCCACGGCGCGAGTGTGCGACCCCAACCTTACGCAGGACTTGCTTGAAACTTACACAAGCTTACAGGCGGGAACGGGCGGAAATGAGCTGCGGCGCAGCAAAAAAATCGCCATCCGGCGCGGTGTTGCGGGAGGCGGCGCGGTTTTGCGGCGCAGCGATCCGCGCGCTGCGCTCGCATTTCCTGTTCAGGCGAAACTGACCGATTTCTCGAGGAAGTCGACGAACACGCGCACCTTGGCCGACAGGTTCAGGCGCTCGGGATAGACCGCGTAGATGTCGGCCGGCGGCAGCTCCCATTCCGGCAGCACGCGGCGCAGGCGGCCGGCGTCGATGTACTGCTGCACGTCCCATTGCGAGCGCAGCAGCAGGCCGTGGCCGTCCAACGCCCATTGCAGCGTGGCTTCGCCGTCGTTGCTGCTCATCGCGCCGTGCACCTTCACGGTCTGCTGGCGCTTGCCGCGGCTGAAATGCCAAGTGCCGTAGGCGGTGTCGTTCTCGCGCAGGACGATGCAGCGATGGCCGCGCAGGTCGTCCGGCGACTGCGGTTCGCCTTGTCCGTCGAGATAGGCCGGCGCGCCGCAGATGAAGCGCCGGTTGGAAGCCAGGCGGCGCGCCACCAGCCGCGAGTCGGGCAGTTCGCCGAAGCGGATGCCGACGTCGAAGGCGGCTTCGGCCAGGTTCATCGGGCGGTCGGTCAAATCCAGCTGCACGTCGACCTCGGGATAGCGCCGGCGGAATTCCGACAGCGCCGGCGCGATGTGGCGCCGGCCGAAGCCGAAGGTGGCGTTCACCTTCAACAGCCCGCGCGGCACCTCGCGGCTGCTCGAGACCATGCGTTCGAGTTCCTGCACTTCTTCCAGCAGCTTCGATCCGGTTTTCAGGTAGAGCTCGCCCTCCTGCGTCATCGCCAGCCGCCGCGTGGTGCGGTTGAGCAGGCGCACGCCCAATCGCTTCTCCAGCACCGCCAGGCGCGCGCTGACCGCCGGCGGCGTCACGCCCATGTCGCGCGCCAGCGCCGATAGGCTGCCGTAGCGCACCAGGCGGGTGAAGAACTCGAGATCGCTGATCGCATCCATGGACGTTTATTGTTAAGCTGAATTTAAGAATGGCTTAAATGAGTATGCATTATGTGGCAATGGATGTGAAGTTACACTGGTTTCGCCAGAGGAAGCGATGAATTCCATCGCATGGCGCACCAGGAGGAATCGTGGCAGCAAGCGCAACAAAGCCCCCCAAGACCCTGTACCGGAAGATCGTGGACAGCCACACCGTGTTCCGGGTCGATGAACAGCACGTCGCCCTGTATGCCGACCTGCACATCATGAACGAGTACACCAGCCCGCAGGCTTTCGCCGGGCTGGCCGAGAAGAACCTGCCGGTACGCTGCCCGCAAAAACAGATGGGCATCGTCGACCACGTGATCCCGACCCATCCGGTGGCGCGCGGCGAACGCACCATCATGATCGACGCCGCCGCGCGGCAAGCTTCCAACTTCACGCGCAACTGCATCAAGCACGGCATCCACCTGTTCGACGTGCAGGATCGCGAGCAGGGTATCGAACACGTGGTGGCGCCCGAGATCGGCCTGATCCGCCCGGGCATGGTGGTGCTGTGCGGCGACAGCCACACCACCACCTACGGCGCGCTGGGCGCGCTCGGTTTCGGCATCGGTACCTCAGAGGTCGAGCACGTGCTGGCCACGCAGACGCTGATCTACCGCGTCGCCGGCGACATGCGCATCCGCGTCGATGGCAAGCTCGCCGCCGGCGTCACCGCCAAGGACCTGGTGCTCTATATCATCGCCCGCATCGGCGCCCAGGGCGCGCGCGGCTACGCGGTCGAATATTGCGGCGAGGCCATCGGGGCGCTCTCGGCCGAGGCCCGCATGACCCTGTGCAACATGACGGTGGAAGCCGGCGCGCGCGGCGCGCTGGTGGCGCCCGACGAGGTCAGCGCGCGCTACGTCGCCGAGCGCATTCGCGACATGTCGCCCGAGGCGATCGCGGCGGCGAGCCGGGCGTGGTTCTCCCTGAAGTCGGATGCCGATGCCGTGTTCGATATCGAGCACCGCTTCGACGCCGCCGACGTCGCCCCCTACGTCACCTGGGGCACCAGCCCCGACCAGGCGATACCCGTGGGCGGCCGCATCCCGGCGCTGCCGGGCCAGCCGGTGGAGCAGGCCAACGCCGTCAAGGCGCTGGATTACATGGGCTTGGAGGCGGGCGCGGCGATCGACGGCTTGGCGGTCGATCACGTCTTCATCGGCTCCTGCACCAATGCCCGCATCGAGGACTTGCGCGCGGTCGCGGCCGTGGTGCGTGGGCGCAAGGTGGCCGCCGGCGTGCGCGCCATGGTGGTGCCGGGCTCCGGCCGCGTGCGCGAGCAGGCCGAGCGCGAAGGGGTGGCGCAGGCGCTGGTGGCGGCCGGCTTCGAATGGCGCCAGCCGGGCTGCTCGATGTGCCTGGCCATGAACGACGACGTGCTTGCGCCGGGCGCGCGCTGCGCCTCCACCACCAACCGCAATTTCGAGGGGCGCCAGGGACGCGGCGCCCGCACCCACCTGATGAGCCCGGCGATGGCCGCCGCCGCCGCGCTGGCCGGCCGCATCGTCGACGTACGCAAGGAGTTCAGCCATGAGCAAGCGTGACACCGTGGCCGGCATCGCCGCGCCGCTGACCATCGACAACCTCGACACCGACCAGATCATGCCCAAGCAATTCCTGCTGGGCATCGACAAGAGCGGCCTGGCGCGCGGCGTGCTGTACGACCTGCGCATGGACGGCGAAGGAAAGCCGCGCCCGGACTTCGTGCTCAACCGCCCCGCATACCAGGGGGCGCGCATCCTGGTGGCCGGCGCCAACTTCGGCTGCGGTTCCAGCCGCGAGCATGCGGTATGGGGGCTGATGCAGGCCGGCATCGAGGCGGTGATCGCGCCCAGCTTCGGCGAGATCTTCTACTTCAATGCGCAAAACAATCGCCTGCTGCTGGTGACGCTGGAGGCGCCAGCCGTGGCCGAGCTGGCGGCGACGGTGAGCCGCGCCGGATCGCAAGAACTCAGTATCGACCTGCTGCGCCAGCGCGTGCTGGCCGCCGACGGTGCCGAATACGCCTTCGAGTTGCCGCCGCGCCAGAAGCGCATGTTCACCGAAGGGCTGGACATGATAGGCATGACGCTGGCCGACGCCGGCGCCATCGACGCCTTCGAAGACCGGCACCGGGCGCAGAACCCGTGGATGCAGATTGACCTGCCGCGCCAGCAGGCGTCGGCAACACCCGCCTGAAGCCGGCCCGAGGCCGGTTTCAAGCCGCCGCATGACGGCACACCGGTCCGCGACGGCGGGCCGGCATTCCAACACCGACAGGAGACAACGATGGAAACCACCACCGTCCGCCAGGACGCGCCGGCGCTCGCCCGCCGCTTTGCAATCACGCAGGTTCGTATCGGCGGCATGCCATTGACCATGTTTGCCGCCGTCACGCTGGTGACGGCGCTGGCCATTGCCACGGGGCGCCTGCCCAACGACATGATCGGCGGCTTCGCCGTGCTGATGCTGGCCGGGCTGCTGCTGTCCGAGATCGGCCGCCGCATCCCGCTGCTGCGCCACATCGGCGGGCCGGCCATCCTGTGCCTGTTCGTGCCGTCGGCCCTGATCGGCTGCAAGCTGATGGATCCGGCCGCCTTGAAGACCATCACCACCACGATGAAGACGGCCAATCTGCAGTACCTCTATATCGCCTGCCTGGTGGCCGGCAGCATCCTGGGCATGAACCGCAAGATCCTGATCCAGGGCTTCCTGAAGATGTTCGTGCCGCTGCTGGCCGGCACCGCCGCCGCGGTGGCCGCCGGGATGCTGGTGGGGCTGGCCTTCGGCTACGACCCCAAGCACACCTTCTTCTTCATCGTCGTGCCCATCCTGGGCGGCGGCATCGGCGAGGGCGTGCTGCCGCTATCGATCGGCTATTCGCACATCCTCGGCACGCCGCAGGGAGACCTGATCGCCTCGCTGGTTCCCGCCGCCTTGATCGGCAACGTGGTGGCCATCCTCTCGGCCGGCTTGCTCAAGCGGTTCGGCGAGAAATACCGCCAGTACAGCGGCGAGGGCGTGCTGGTGCGCAGCGGCGAAGACCAGGAACTGCTGCGCGAGAAGAAGGACGATGCCCCGCTCGACCTGAAGCTGATGGGCGCGGGCCTGCTGCTGGGCTGCACGCTGTTCATCCTGGGTGAACTGCTGGCGCCGCTGACCGGCATCCCCGGCCCGGTGCTGATGATCGTGGCGGCGGCGCTGCTGAAGGTGGGGCGCGCGATTCCCGAGAGCATGGAAGTGGGCGCGTACCAGATGTACAAGTTCATGTCGACCAACCTGACCTTCGCCATCCTGGTCGGCCTGGGCACGCTGTTCGTCTCGTGGGACAAGCTGGTGGCGGCGTTCTCGCCGGCCTACTTCGTGATTTGCGCGGTGATCGTGCTGTCCATGGTGGCGGCCGGCTTCTTCGTCGGCGCCTGGCTAAAGATGTATCCGGTGGAGTCGGCCATCGTCACCGCCTGCCACAGCGGCTTGGGCGGCACCGGCGACGTGGCCATCCTGTCGTCGTCCAACCGCATGGGGCTGATGCCGTTCGCGCAGATTTCCACGCGCATCGGCGGGGCGGCGATGGTGGTGGTGGCGACCGTGCTGATGAAGTTTTTTTACTGAGTTGGCGGCAGCGGGGCTGGCAAGGAGGAGGCGGCTTGCGTCTCCTCACTTTGAGTTATCTCATCGCCTGTGGTCCCGGCGAAAACCGGAATCCAGTGACGTCTGTCATGCTTTGACGACTGCTGGACGACGCTGGGTTCCTGCTTTCGCAGGAACGACAGGGATTGCATCTCCGCGCGTTCGAGTCATGTCATTCCACTCCCTGTCGCCCCCGCGCCGGCTTCACGCCAGCGCCGTGGTCGGCAAGGGCGCCGTCGCCGGGTTGCCCGACGGCAGCGCGTCCCCCTCCAGCAACGCTTTCACCACACGCTCACCCAGACCCAGTCCCACGCTCATGCCGATGCCGGTATGCATCAGCACCACCGAGGTCTTGTCGTCGATGGCCAGCGCCGAGAACGGGCCGGGGCCCTTGCTGCCGTACACCCCTTGCCAGCGCTCGACCACGTCGACGCGGGTGGCCAGCGTGTGCTCCACCAGGTCCAGCATCAGCTCGTCGACCTCTTCGCTGTTGAACGGCGGCGAGTCGACGCCGTAGTGGTGCGAGTCGCCCACGATCAGCTCCTGGTACGGCGTCGGGCTGACCAGCAGGTGGATGCCGTGCTTGTTGAGCAGCGGGGCGGTAGCCTCGATCTCGGCGTGCACCGCGCGCGCGGTGGGCAGGTCGGAGAAGGCGCCGTAGTGCGTGCAGGACAGGCCGGTCAGCACCGCATGGGTCAGCGGCAGCGTCTCCCTGGTCTTCAGGCGCAGCATCTGCAGGCGGCACTGCTTCAGGTTCATCGGCTGCAGCGTGTCGGCGAACAGGGTCATGTAGTCGTGGCCCGAGCAGACGATCACGCGCTCGGCGCGAAACTCGCCGGCGGTGGTCGAGAGGCGGCCGTCGCCGGCGCCGTGCACCAGCGTGTTGAAACGGAAATGCACGCCCTGCGAATGCAGGTAGGCCACCAGCGCCGGCATCGCCTCGCGCGAATACAGCTGCAGGTCCTCGGTGCCGTGCAGGGCCGAACGGTGATGGCGGAAGCGGCCGCCGTAGAGCGCGTCCAGCTTCTCGCCCTGCAGCAGCGAGGCGCGGTATTCGTATTGGCGAGCGCGCACGATCATGAACTCCTGCAGCACATCGTGTTCGGCGGCGGTGCGGGCGAACAGCAAGGTGCCGGCCTCACGCGCGCTGAAGTTGGCGCGCGCGGCCAGGTGCAGCCAGAGGGCGCGGCTTTCGCGCGCCAGGTCGAGCATGATGCCGGGCGGCTGGCCCGTGACCAGTCCCATGCCGAAGTTGCGGATCGAGGCGCCCAGCGGCGTGCCGGTGCGCTCGAACACGGCCACGCGCAGGCCGCGCTTGACCGCGGCGTAGGCGTGCGCCAGGCCCAGGATGCCGGAGCCGACGACGGCCAGGTCGAAGTGATTGGAATCGTTGCTGCTCATGGATGCTCCATCGGATTCTGTTTGCGAGATGTGTACGGCCTGTTCTGTGCGGACGTTCTGTCGTCGTCCGTCTGCGTGCCGGCGCGCCGGCACGTCCTCCCCGCATGCCGCCGCGGCGGCATGGGTATTGCTGCAAGGTGAGACGAAGGCTTACTGCTTCTTCTCGGCCTTGCTTTCGTAGCGCTTGCTCCACTCGGTCAGGATACGGTCGCGGTTGGTGCTGGCCCAGGTGAAGTCGTTCTTGACCAGGCGCTTCTCGTAGTCGGCCGGCAGCAGCTCGTCAGGCTTGGCTACGCCCGGGATGGCGACCACGGCGAAGTTCTTTTCATACAGGGCCATGGCGTCCTTGCTGGCCGAGAAGTCGGCCAGTTTCTTGGCGGCTTCCAGGTTCTTGGTGCCCTTGACGATGGCGGTGGCTTCGATGTCCCAGCCCAGGCCTTCGGCTGGCAGGATCACGTCTATCGGCGCGCCTTCCTTCTTGGTCTTCACGGCGCGGTATTCAAACGCGATGCCGATCGGGAACTCGCCGGTGGCGGCCTGCTTGCAGGGCTTGGAGCCGGAGTGGGTGTACTGGCCGATGTTCTTGTGCAGGGCGTCCATGTAGGCCCAGCCCTTGTCTTCGCCCATCATCTGCAGCCAGGCCGAGACGTCCAGGTAGCCGGTGCCGCTTGATGCCGGATGCGGCATCACGATCTTGCCGGCGTAGACCGGCTTGGTCAGGTCGGCCCAGGAGGTCGGCTTGGGCAGGCCCTGCTTCTGCGCTTCCACGGTGTTGAAGCAGATGGCCGAGGCCCACACGTCCATGCCCACCCATGCCGGCGGGTTGGCGGCGCTGCGGTACTTGGCGTCGATCGCCGACAGGCCCTTGGGCGCATAGGCGGTCAGCATGCCTTCCTTGTCCAGCAGCGCCAGGCTGGTGGCGGCCAGGCCCCAGATCACGTCGGCTTGCGGGTTGGCCTTCTCGGCCATCAGCTTGGCGGTGACGATGCCGGTGGAGTCGCGCACCCACTTGATTTCGATGTCCGGGTTGGCCTTTTGGAACGCCGCCTGGTAGGCCTTGATCTGGTCCGCTTCGAGCGCGGTGTAGACCGTCAGCGTGGTGGCGGCGTGGGCGCCCTGTGCCGAGAGCAGCATGCCTGCGCCGATGACCGATGCGAGCAGTGTGAACAGCTTGGTTTTTTTCATGATGGCCTTTGGATGGGCTGGGTTGAAAAAGCGTCCGTGGAACGCGGAGGGAGAAACGGTAAGTCGTCGATCAATGATTGCGGCCGCGGCGCCATGCCTGGGCGCGCGCCACAAAGCCGCTGCCGGCGAAGTGCATCAGCAGCGACGCCGCCGCCGAGGTCAGCAGGATCAGCGTGGACATCGCCGCGGCCGGGCCGACGTCGCCGGCGTCGTCCATGTTCAGCACGGCGACCGAGGCCAGCACGGTGTCGGGGCGGTACAGGAAGATCACTGCCGAGACCGTGGTCATCGACGACACGAACAGGTAGCGGAAAATCTCCAGCAGCGAGGGCAGGCACAGCGGCACGGTGACGCGCACGAAGGTCTTGAGCAGCGGCACCTTCAGCGACAGCGAGGCGGCCTCGAACTCGGGATCGAGCTGCTTCAGCGCGGTGACCGCGGTCAGGTGCGCGGTGGTGTAGAAGTGCACCACCGAGCACAGCACCAGCAGGGCCATGGTGCCGTACAGGAAGTTGAACGGATTGGCCGGGTGGTTGAAGAACAGCAGGCTGCCCAGGCCCAGCACCAGGCCGGGCACGGCCATCGGCAGGAAGCACAGGAAACGCAGCAGCGGGCTCAGCACCGCGCCCAGCCGCGCCGGGCCGCGCGTCTTCTCCATCAGCCAGGCGCCGGTGAAGATGACGATGGTGCCCGCCACGCTGGTGCCGCAGGCCAGTTTCAGGCTGTTCCGGTAGGCCAGCCAGCCGCCGCCGTCCATGTTGTCGAAGTCGTAGTGCTGCAGCGTCAGCGCCAGGTTGTAGGGCCACAGCTTGACCAGCGAGGCGCCCATGGCGACGGCGATCATGAGCACGATGGCGGCCGAGATCAGCAGCACGGCCAGCAGGTTCAAGCCGTCGCGGCGCCAGTCGGGGCGCGGTACGTAGGCCTCGGAGCGGCTGCTCATCTGGGCCCGCTGGCGGCGCTGCAGCCAGGCGTCCACGGCGAAGGTCAGCACCGCCGGCACCAGCAGCAGCAGGCCGATCAGCGCGCCGCGTCCGAACTGCTGCTGGCCGACCACCGCCTTGTAGGCTTCCACCGCCAGCACGCTGTAGGCGCCGCCGGCGATCTTGGGCACGCCGAAGTCGGTGATGGTGAGCGTGAAGACCAGGCAGAAGGCGCCGAAGATGCCGTAGCGGGTGGCCGGCAGCGTGACGCTGACGAAGGTGCGCCAGCGCGACGCGCCCATGGCGGAGGCGGCGTCGTAGAGGCGGCCGTCGGCCTGCGACAGCGCCGACAGCAGGATCATCAGCGCGTGCGGGAAGGTGTAGAACACCTCGCCCAGCAGGATGCCCCAGAAGCCGTAGATGCCGCCGTTCATCAATTCCTTGAACAGCCCCTGGTTGCCGAACAGGTAGATCAGCGCGATGCCCGGCAGCAGCGAAGGCGCCAGCAGCGGCAAGAGGCCGATGCCGCGCCACATGCCCTTGAACGGGAGGCAGGTGCGCTGCAGCGCATAGGCGAAGGCGTAGGCCAGCGGCACGGTGAGCGCGGCGGTGACGAAGGACACCCACAGGCTGCGGCCCAGCATGGGCAGGAAATTGATGTTGGAGAACAGCCGCGCGAACGGCGCGCTGCCGGCCCAGGCGCCGTCGGGCGTCAATACCGCCTGGCCGAGGATGAACAGCAGCGGGCAGCCCAGCGCCACCAGCAGCGCCGCCAGCAGCAGCCACTTGAGGCCGGAACTGAGCAGCTGGCTGCCGTCCAGCCGGTGCGGCGGGCGTGATGGCGCATCGGCATGCCTGGCCTTGGCGGTCATGGCGGGCAGGGATGCATTGGCGGGCGTGGAGGCGGAAGGATTCATAATGTCGCGCCCGGGTTCAGACGAAGACCTGCAGCGCCTGGCGCGGCAGCGAGATCCAGATGCCGTCGCCGCCGTGCATGGCGTCGATGCGCTCATGGGCCTCCCCCATGACGTCGGCCAGCAAGGTGTGCCCGGGCAGCGCATCGGCCGCCAGCGCCAGGCGGTAGCGGTTGCCGAGGTAGATGCGATCGGTCACGCGGGCGCGGAAACGGTTGGCGGCGGCCTCGCCGGGGAACAGGTCGATCGCCTCCGGACGGCAGAACAGGCGGCCGCTGGCCAGCTCTTCTTCCTCCGGCCTGATCTCCAGCTGGAGCGAGCCGACCGCCACCTGCGAGCCCGAGATGCGGGTGAAGGGCAGCCAGTTGGATTGGCCGATGAAATCCGCCACGAAGGGCGAGGCCGGGCGGCGATAGATCTCGCCGGGCGTGCCGAACTGCTCGATGCGGCCGCGGTTCATGACGGCGATGCGGTCGGCCATCACCATCGCTTCCTCCTGGTCGTGCGTGACCATCAGGGTGGTGATGCGGAATTCCTTTTGCAGCCGGCGGATCTCCAGCTGCAGGTGCTCGCGCACCTGGGCGTCCAGCGCCGAGAGCGGCTCGTCGAGCAGCAGCAGCGAAGGCGAGGCCGCCAGCGCGCGCGCCAGGGCCACGCGCTGCTGCTGGCCGCCGGACAACTGGCCGGGGTACTTGCGTTCGCTGCCCGATAGCCCCACCATGCCCAGCATCTCGGCCACGCGCGCCTGCTTTTGGCGGCGGTCCAGCTTGCGTTGGCCGGCGCCGCTGTTCAGGCCGTAGGCGACATTGTCTTCCACGGTAAGATTGGGGAACAGCGCGTAGGACTGGAACAGGATGCCGTAGTCGCGCGACTGCGGCGGCAGCAGCGAGATGTCGCGTCCGCCGGCGTACAGGCGGCCTGCATCCTGGCGCTCCAGGCCGGCGATGGTGCGCAGCAGGGTGGTCTTGCCGCAACCGGAGGGGCCCAGCAGGCAGACCATCTCGCCTTGCCTGACCTCCAGCGAAACGCGGTCCAGCGCGCTGAAGGCGCCGAAGCGTTTCTCGATGTCGCGCACCGAGAGGAAGGCGTCGTTGCCATCTTCATGGCCGTGATGCCGGTGGGCCGATGCGGGGGAGGTGGTCTGCGTCATCTGGAAGTGGTCTCGCTGTTGGCGCGGCATGTCGCCGCTACGCTGCCGAATGTTCTTCTGTTGCCGGAACGCAGTGCCGTAGCGCATTTGCGAGGCGTTGCCGGTCTCAAGGCAAGCGGATGTTACGTAGCAAATATGACTGCTGGATGACAGTCCCCCCTGCAATAGCGGGGCGATATCCGATCTATAGCCTGGAGTTATGGATGATGCTTTTTACGCATCGCGGCGGGCCACGAGGAGGGAATCGCGAGGACGGAAAATGGTCGAATTTCCAGCAGCAGAAGAAGGCATTGAACGCAAGGCAAGCTTGCCGTTGCGCAAGCCGCCGGCGGTCGGTGAAACGGGGTAACGAGGAGAACAACAATGATCAATCAAGCAAGCGGGGCGCGCCGCCTGGCGCGCGGCGGCCTGGGCATCGCGCTGCTGCTGGCGGCCTGTTCGGCGCCGGAAAGCACCAAGGAGCAGCGTGACGAGCTGGCCAAGTCCATCATCGAGCAGAAGAAGACCACCGAGGACGGCACCTCCACCGCCACCACCGTGGACGGCTACAAGGTCGACCTGGCCAAGCGCATCTCGCAGGTCAATTTCACCAGCGTCTACGTGGAGCGGCCGCAGGCCTTGCTGCGCTCGGTGATTGTGATCAAGTACGTCGTCGACCGCGACGGCAACCTGGTCAAGAGCGAGATCCTGCGCAGCAACAAGGACAAGCACGCCGAGGCCAGCGCCATGGGCAGCCTGAAGAGCACCGCGCCTTTCCCCAAGCCGCCGGAGGCCTTGCTGAGCCATGGCCGCATCGAGCTCTCGGAGAGTTGGCTGTTCAACAATGACGGCCGCTTCCAGCTGCGCAGCGTGGCGCTGGCGCAGATCGACCGCTGAGCATGCCGCGCGCGGGCCGCGCAAGATGCCGCAAGGCATTGGCATGTGTATAATGTCGCGCGTGCACGACTGAGTGCCTGCCTGGGCGGTTTTCCGCTCCGCCGCATCGAGGCGAACGCGAGTTCGCCTTTTTTATTACCCGCGTCCATCGGACCGGGAGCGGCGAAGGGACGCACCTTCATTGACCGGATCGTTTATTGATTGGCTATTCATGTTTGAATTCATTCGTACCCACCAGCGCCTGATGCAGTTCCTGCTGTTGCTGTTCATCTTCCCGTCGTTCGCGTTCTTCGGCCTGGAAGGCTACAGCCGCCTGACCGACGACAACGGCGTGGCCAAGGTGGCCGGCCAGACCATCACCAAGGAAGAATGGGATGCCGCGCATCGCCAGCAGCTCGATCGCATGCGCCAGGTCTACGGCAACCAGTTCGACGCCAAGTTGTTTGACACGGCCGAGACGCGCCGCGCCATCCTGGACAACCTGATCGCGCAACGCGCGCTGGGCGCCGAAGTGGTGGCCAACAAGCTGGTGGTGCCCGACCAGGTGCTGCAGCAGAGCATCCTGCAGATCCCGGGCCTGACCAAGCCGGACGGTTCGTTCGACAACGAGCAGTACCGCGTGCTGCTGGCCGCGCAAGGCCTGACCCCCAAGAGCTACGAAGCCGGCCTGCGTCGCGAGATGGCGCTGCAGCAGCTCAACGCCGCGATCCAGACTACCGCCTTCGCGCCGCGCACGGTGTCCGACAAGCTGTCGGACCTGAACGACCAGGAGCGCACGGTGCAGATGCTGAACTTCAAGCCGGATGCCTATGCCGCCCAGGTCAAGGTGACCGACGAAATGCTGCAGGCCTACTATGACAAGAACGGCCGCCGCTTCGAAACGCCGGAGACCGCCAGCATCGAATACGTGGTGCTGGACGCCGCTGCCGTGGCCGCGCAGTCGGCGGTGACCGACGACGACGTCAAGTCCTACTACGAGCAGAACAAGAAGCAGTATTCGACCGACGAGCAGCGTCGCGCCAGCCATATCCTGATCGCGGTCAAGAAGGATGCTTCGGCAGCCGACAAGGCCGCCGCCAAGACCAAGGCCGATGGCCTGGTGGCGCAGCTGCGCAAGAACCCGGCGGACTTCGCCAGGCTGGCCAAGGCCAATTCCCAGGATCCGGGCTCGGCCGAAAACGGCGGCGACCTCGGCTTCTTCGGCCACGGCGCGATGGTCAAGTCCTTCGAGGATGCCGCCTTCAGCCTGAAGCAGGGCGAGATCAGCGATCCGGTGGAGTCCGACTTCGGCTACCACGTGATCGAGGTGACCGGCATCAAGCCCGCGGCCGTCAAGCCGCTGGAAGCCGTGAAGGATGAGATCGCCGGCGAGATCAAGAAGCAGATCGCGGCCAAGAAGTATTCCGAGCTGGCCGACCAGTTCGGCAACCTGGTCTATGAAAACGGCGACAGCCTGAAGGCCGTCTCCGACAAGCTCAAGCTGAAGATCCAGACCGCCAGCGGCCTGATGCGCGTGCCCAACCCGGCCGCCGGCGCGGCGCCGTACAACAACGCCAAGTTCCTGGCCGCGCTGTTCACCGACGACGTGATCAAGGGCAAGCACAACACCGAAGCCGTGCAGCCTGCGCCCAATACCCTGATCGCCGGCCGCATCACCGAGTACAAGCCGGTGGCCAAGCGTCCGTTCGACGAGGTCAAGGCCGACGTGCAGAAGTCCGTACTGCTGCAGGAAGAGCAGGCGCTGGCGACCAAGGCCGGCAAGGCGCGCCTGGCCGAGCTGCAGGGCAAGGATGACGGCGCCGGCTTCAGCGACGCCAAGGTGGTCTCGCGCGTGAAGGCCGAAGGCTGGACCGAGGAAGCCTTCAACGCCGTGATGAAGGTCGACACCGCCAAGCTGCCGGCCTACACCGGCGCCGAGACCCCGGGCCTGGGTTACCAGATCTACCGCGTGACCAAGGTCGAGCAGCCCAAGGCGGTCGACGCCGCCCGCCGCAAGACCGAGCAGGACCAGATCGCCAACGCCCTGTCGCAACAGGAAGCGCTGGCCTACCTGGGCTACCTGCGCGAGAAGGCCAAGACCAAGCTGTTGAAGGGCGCCGCTTCGGTCAGCGCCGACGACGCGGCAAAGTGATGCATCGCCGGGCAATGGGCGCACCGTATTCGTGAGCGATGCGCCCGCGCCGCCCCATGCCGGTGAGCTGTAGGCATGGGCGCGACAATTTGCTAAAAAATATAGAAAGGCCGCTTTTCCAGCGGCCTTTTTTGTTTCATCATGGGAACCTGCGACGCATTCCCGCGGGAGGCGCGAGGGAGCCGGGGAGGGAGCGCCGGCGACAATCCAGGGCTGTCCCAGCGCCCGGGCATTGTTGCCGGACGATTAATTTTCTGCCGCATCAGCCACCGGGGCGCCGGCATTTTTGTTCCCGGCGTGCACTTCCTTGTCATCCTGGAGATGGTTTGCGTCGTTTCAGAATTGTCCGGCTGCCGTAGAGTTGTCGCTGCCTCCAGTCGCATTCGAAAGGCATCGCATGAAAATTCCCCGGGGAAATTTTCCGATGCAATGTTCTGCCATTGAATATCGACCACGCTTTTATGCCTGCCCCAGTCCTGATCATCCAAACCGGCGATTCCAACCAAACCCTCAGAAGCAGCTACGGCGGCTATGCGCAGCAGATCCGATGCGCTGCCGGCTTGTGCGACAGCGACATCCAGACCATTACCGTGTACGAAGGCGAGGAGCTGGGTTCTCCCGAGTCCTACCGCGCCGTCTTCATCACCGGCTCGCCGGCCATGGTCACCGACAAGGAGGACTGGAGCGAGCGCACCGCCGAATGGATACGCGACGCCGCCAGGCAAGATACGCCGATGTTCGGCATCTGCTACGGCCACCAGCTGCTGACCTACGCCTTCGGCGGCGAGGTCGGCTACAACCCGGCCGGCCGGGCCGCCGGCACCATGCACGTGGAAACCTTCGACTGCTGCCGCAAGGATGAATTGCTGGGCGTGCTGCCGGAGCAGTTCCCGGCCCACATGCTGCACATGCAGTCGGTGCTGCGTCCGCCCAAGGATGCGATCGTCATGGCGCGCTCGCCCATGGATCCGCACCACGTGATCAAGCACAAGCACAACGTCTACTCGACCCAGTTTCATCCCGAGTTCTCGCCGGCCTTCGTGCGGGCCCACCTGAACTACTACGCGGAGGTCTATCGCGGCTGCGGCATCGATGCCCGCGCGCTGTGCGACAAGGTCAGCGAGACGCCGCAATCGACCGGGCTGCTGCGGCGGTTCCTGGAGCTGTACGCGCGGCACTGAGGCGCGGCCGGCCATAATGAAAAAGCCCCTGTCCCGGATCCAGGCGACAGGGGCTTTTTGTTGATGGGGTTTATTTCAGGCCGACCAGCGGCTTCAGGTGCGGCCAGACGTTGTCCAGCAGCATCGGCTGGGCTTGTTCGTTGGGGTGGATGCGGTCGGCCTGGAACAGCTCCATGTTGGCGGCGATGCCATCCATGAAGAAGGGCACCAGAGGCGCCTTGTTCTGCTTGGCCAGGGCCTGGAACATGTCGGAGAAGCGGCGCGTGTAATCCGGGCCGTAATTGGGCGGGATCTGCATGCCCACCAGCAGCACCTTGGCCTTGTTCCGGCGCGCCGCGTCTATCATCGCCTGCAGGTTGTCCTGGGTGGTCTTCAACTGCAGCCCGCGCAGCGCGTCGTTGCTGCCCAGTTCGATCACGACCACGTCGGGCTTGTTCTTTTCCAGCAGGGCCGGCAGGCGGTTCTTGCCGCCGATGGTGGTGTCGCCGCTGATGCTGGAGTTCATCACCACGGCGTCGACCTTGTTTTCCTTCAGGCGTTGCTGCAGCAGCTGGGTCCAGCCGCGGCCGCGCTCCAGGCCGTATTCGGCGGAGAGGCTGTCGCCGAGCACGAGCAGGGTTTTTGGGGCAGAATAAGCGCTCGTCGCCGCCAGCGCCAGGGCGACGCCCGCCAGCAGCCGCGCGCCTGTGCGCCAAAGCGCTGCCACCGTTGTGGACTTTCTTGCCCGAATGCCCTGCATGCCCGCCGCCATTTCCGATTTCGCCAATCCTGCCGATCCTGTCAATCCCGCCGCTTCCGCCGTGCCTGCCATCGAAGTCCTTCAGTTATCCAAACGCGTTGCCGATGCCTCAGCCGAATCCGGCCAGCTCACCATTCTTTCCGGCATCGATTTTACCGTGGCCGCCGGCACCACGGTGGCCATCGTCGGCGCCTCCGGCTCCGGCAAGTCCACGCTGCTGGGCCTGTTGGCTGGACTGGATACGCCCAGCGAAGGTTCCGTGCGGCTCGACGGCGAAGACATCTACCGGCTCGATGAAGACGGCCGCGCCATGCTGCGCAAGCGCAAGCTGGGCTTCGTGTTCCAGTCCTTCCAGCTGCTCGGTCACCTGAACGCGCTGGAGAACGTGATGCTGCCGCTGGAGCTGCGCGGCGACGCGCAGGCGCGAGAGAGGGCCGGCAAGATGCTGGAACGGGTCGGCCTGGGCGCGCGCCTGAAGCACTATCCCAAGTACCTCTCGGGCGGGGAGCAGCAGCGCGTGGCGCTGGCGCGCGCCTTCGTCACCGAGCCGCCGCTGCTGTTCGCCGATGAGCCTACCGGCAGCCTCGACGCGGCCACCGGCGAGGCGGTGATCAGGCTGATGTTCGAGTTGAACCAGGAGCGCGGCTCCACGCTGGTGCTGGTCACCCACGACAGTTCCATCGCCGCGCGCTGCGCGCGCACCATCACGATCGCCGCGGGCCGCCTGGCCTAGGCAGGGATCAGACCGACTCCATCGGGTCGGCCGCCGGCAGGCGGTGATGGCGCTTGCGTTCGATCAGCGCGATGCCCATGCCGCTGGCGCAGATGACGCCGATGCCCAATACCGTGACGGCGTCCGGGAACTGGCCGAACACCAGCCAGCCCATGCCCGTGGCCGAGATGATCTGGGCGTAGAAGAAGGGTGTGAGCACCGATGCCTCGGCATGGCGATAGGCGCTGTTCTGCAGGAAGTGGCCGATGGTGCCGGTGATGCCGGTGGAAATCAGGATCGCCCACTCCACCGGCGTGGGCGTGTGCGCGCTCCAGAAGAAGGGCACCGCCAGCGTCGATAGCACGCTGCCCACCAGGGCGCCGTAGAACAGCGTCACCATCGGATCGTCGGCCTGGTTCGCCTTGCGGTTGAGGATGGACATCATCGCCATCGTGAACGCCGACAGCAGGCCCAGCGCCACGCCGTGCGGCGGGATGTCGCCGCCGGGCCGGATGACGATCAGCATTCCCGTGAAACCTACCAGCACCGCGATCCAGCGCGAGACGTAGCTGCGCTCGCCCAGCAGCCAGGGCGACATCGCCAGCACGATCAGCGGCGCGCAGAAATTCATCGCCGTGCCCTCGGCCAGCGGCACGATCCGCAATACCGAGAAGAAGATCAGCGTCGAGGCCAGCAGCAGCGCGCCGCGCCCCAGCTGCAGCCGGGGGCGGTTGGAGCGGAAGATGCTGCGGCCGGTGCGGCGCCGGTACAGCGGCGCCAGCGTGAGCGCCATGAACAGCACGTTGATGCTGTAGCGCATCCACGCAATCATCACCACGTGATAGCCGGAGATGGCCAGCAGCTTGCCGGCCGCGTCCAGCAGCGACAGCGTCCACAGCCCCGTGACCAGGAAGATGATGCCCAGCCAGAGCTTAGGCGTGGGTGCGAAGGGTCGTGACTGCGGCAGGGCGGTGGTGGACATGGTCTCGGATGATGTTATTGAACACGGCTCGGATGGCCGGTATGAATTCGCTGGCGGTCAGTCCCACCGGACCCAGGCCTTCGGCCACCAGGCGGTCGGCGGCGGCGCCGTGGATCCAGGTGGCCGCCAGCGCGGCTGCGCGCGTAGGCCAACCCTGCGCCAGCAACGCCCCGCACAGGCCGGACAGCACGTCGCCGGTGCCGGCGGTGGAGAGGGCCGGATTGCCGGTCGGGTTGACCGCCATCTCGCCGTCGGGGAAGGCGATCACGGTGCCTGCGCCCTTGAGCACGGTGATGGCGTTGAAATGACGGGCCAGCATGCGCGCCGCCTGCGGCCGGTCGGCCTGCACCTGCTGGGTGGTGATGTCGAGCAGGCGCGCGGCTTCCAGCGGGTGGGGGGTGATGATGCTGACCACCTCGCCATTGGGCCGGCTGCGGTCGTGCAGCTTGTGCTGCAGCGTCGGCTCGGCCGAGATCAGGTTGAGCGCGTCGGCGTCGATCACGATGTCGGCCTCGCTGTCCAGCGCGCGCGCCAGGATGTCATGGGCATGGCGCGAGGTACCCATGCCGGGGCCGACCACCAGCGCCGCGCTGGCGCCGAACTCGACGCGGTCGGCGACGCGGAACATCAGCTCCGGATGCACGCCGTCGTAGGCCGGGCCGTCGTCCACGAAGGCCACATAGACGCGCCCGGCGCCGCCGAAGGCCGCGGTGCGCGCCGCCAGCACCGGCGCGCCGGCCATGCCGCGGGCGCCTCCCACGACGATGACGTCGCCATAGCTGCCCTTGTGCGAGTTGTTGGCGCGCGGCTTGAGCGAGGCGGCGAAGTATTGCGGCCCGTTCAGGAAGGCGCGGGTCGGCTTGTAGCAAGCGTGCTCGATCTCCAGCGGGTGCGCGGTGATATGGCCGCTGTGGTCCTTGCCGTCGCAGGTGTGCAGGCCGGTCTTGTCGCCGATGAAGGTGATGGTGTGGGTGGCGTTGACCGCCGCGCCGTCCTTGCCGCCGACGATGCTGCCGCTGTCGGCGTTCAGGCCGCTGGGCACATCGATCGACAGCACCGGGCAACTCAGGCCGTTGACGTAGTCGATGATGGCGCGCAGCTTGCCGTTGGGCGCGCGCGCCAGGCCGATGCCGAACAGGCCGTCGATCACCAGCGCCCAGGACTGGCCGCGCAGGCCGGCCGGCGTCAGGTCTTCGATGAACTGGATCTCCGCTTCGCGGGCGCGCGCCAGGGCGCGGCGGGCGTCGGCGGGTTGCCGGCTCTCGTCGGCATGCAACTGCACGGCCACTTCGATGCCGGCTTCCTCCAGCAGGCAGGCGGCCTCCAGCGCGTCGCCGCCGTTGT
Organism: Herbaspirillum sp. WKF16; assembly: GCF_028993615.1. Lineage (NCBI taxonomy): Bacteria > Pseudomonadati > Pseudomonadota > Betaproteobacteria > Burkholderiales > Oxalobacteraceae > Herbaspirillum > Herbaspirillum sp. WKF16. The sequence continues at coordinate 2,380,975 of NZ_CP118632.1, forward strand.
TGCCGGGGCCGGCCAGGATCAGCACCGACGGCGAGGATTCGGTGGTCGAGCACAACAGCGCCTGGGCATGTTCGGCAACGGCGGCGCCGGCGCGCTGCATCAGCGCGTAAGGCGCCAGTCCGGAGAGCGCCTTGTGTTCGACTTCGCGGATTTCGGCAACGGAATAGAGCGCGCTCATGGCTGTGATCGCTGATGAGTTGGTGCTGCGGTGGACGGGGATGGCGGCGGCGGTGCGCGCCTGGAAATTATTCTAAGGCAATTGGGCGCGCAGCGCTGGCCGCGTCCGGATGAAAAAAATCGGCACGGATGAATCCGCGCCGATCTTGTGCACATGCCGAGCAGCGGCGGCGGGCTTCAGCCGGTCGCCAGGTCGCGCGGCAGGAAGCCGTCGGGTTCGATCGCCGGCTCTTCGCCGGCCATCATGTCGGCCAGGATGCGCGCCGAGGCCACCGTCGCGGCCCAGCCTGTGACGCCGTGGCCGGTGTTGACGAAGACGTTGCCATGGCGGGTCGGGCCGAACACCGGCAGGCCGCTGGGCAGGATGGGGATGGTGTTGGCCCAAAAATGCGCCTGGTTGTAGTTGGCGGCATTCGGGTAGTAGTCACCGGCGATCTTGAGCAGGTTGCGCAGCGCCTTGGCCGGGATGGCCTTGGACGGCGGCACGAAGCCCAGCAGGCCGGTGATGCGCAGGCGATGGCCCAGGCGCGTCATGGCGACCTTGTAGCTGTCGTCGAACAGCGCCATGTTGGGCGCGTCGTCCGGATTCTTGATCGGCACCAGGGCCGACCAGCTTTGCAGCGCGCGCAGCGGCAGCGGCGTATCGAGCGGACGCAGCAGCTCGGCGCTCTGCATGCCTGCGGCCAGCACCACGCCGTCCACCGCCATGCCCGAGGCCAGGTGCGGCGAGTCGATCTCCAGCGCCACGCGGCCGCCGAACTCGGCCTGGATGGATTTGACCGTCGCGCCGAAATGGAAGGACACGCCCAGCTCCTGCGCCGCGTTGCGCATCTGCTTGGCGAACAGCACCGCGTTGCCGGCGATGTCGTCGGGATAGTGCAGGGCGCCGGCGAGCGCGGCTTCGGACGAGAAGGCCGGCTCCAACTGGCGGATGGCGGCGGCGTCGAGCTGCCGGTGCTTGCGTTCGGATTGCTGCGCGGCTTCCTGCATCTGTGGCATGCGGGCGGCTTCGGCGGGCAGGCGGAACAGGTGCAGCAGGCCGTTGCTGTTCTCGTGTTCCATGCCGTAGTGGGCCTGCAGCTGCAGCGTCAGCTCCTGGCCGTAGGCCGAGAGCCGCGTCAGGCGCAGCTTGTTGGCGGCGAAGCGCTGCTGCTGGGCGGCGCGCGTCTGGCGCATCCAGCGGTTGCGCAGGAAGTCGGCGCCGGAGGCCAGCAGCACGCGCGGCTCTTCCTTGAAGCGGCAGGCGAAGGTGGCGAAGGCGCCGGGCAGCGTCAAGGGCATGGCCGCGCCGGGCGCCAGCAGCCCGGAGTTGCCGAAGGTGGCTTCCTCGGCGACATGGGCGCGCCGCTCGATGACGGCCACCTCATAGCCCTTGGCCGCCAGGAAATAGGCGGTGCAGATTCCGGAAAGTCCCCCGCCGATGACGGCGATCTGTCGATGTGTGCTGTTCACTCTGTTCGTCTTGATGCGGTTCAGGCCGCTTTGGTCGTCGTCACCGGTGTTGTCGGCCGATCTTCGTGGTCAGGATGGCAAGCTGGCCCTCCGGCGGGCCGGTCTTCCGATGCGGCCGGAATGATACATCGGATTTTCCTTGTTATCCGGATATTGCTCGAATGCAATCCGTTCGGCGTCGCGCGCCCGCGGCGGCGCCATGCCTTGCATGAACAACGCGCCGCGGGCGCGCGCCGATGACAGGGGCGGCAAGGCATGCGCCGGAGAGGGGCGGCGATGCTCGCTTTCTGTGGGCCGAATACCCCCGTCCACTGTATAATTCCGGCTTTGCCAGCAAACGCAGCAAACGCGTGCACGATCTCCCCGCGCGGCGCCGCATCCCAGTCCGCTGCAATGCGACAGCGAGGATGCGCCGGCCCCCGGCGGACCGCTCCCTGCGCGCTGCTGCGACAGTTTCCCGATTCAAGCCAACTGCCTCGACCTCGACCTCGCCATGCTGATCCTGCCGGGCTCCAATGCCCTTTCCGCTTTCCGTACCCAACGCCTCCTGACCCAACTGCAAGCCATCGATCCCGCCATCACCGGCGTGTCGGGCCGCCACCTGCACTTCGTCGACGCCGCCCAGGCCTTGACCCGGGAAGACGAGGCGCGCCTGAACGGCCTGCTGACCTACGGCGATCCGTTCAACGGCAGCGACGAGGGCGACGCCTTCGTGGTGATCCCGCGTTTCGGCACCATCTCGCCCTGGGCCAGCAAGGCTACCGACATCGTGCACAACTGCGGCATGGCGCATATCCGCCGCGTCGAGCGCGGCGTGATCTACCACGTGCAGGTCAAGAGCGGCCTCCTGGGCGGCGCCAAGAAGCTGGCTGAGGCCAGCATCCCGGCCGTGGCCGCGCTGTTGCACGACCGCATGACCGAAACCGTGCTGCGCCATCCGACCGAAGCGGCCGGCCTGTTCACCGAACTGCAGGCCAAGCCGCTGGAGTCGGTGGACGTGATCGGCGGCGGCAAGGTGGCGCTGGAGCGCGCCAACACCGAACTGGGCCTGGCGCTGTCGGACGACGAGATCGATTACCTTGTGGATGCCTTCACCAAGGCGCAGCGCAACCCGACCGACGTCGAACTGATGATGTTCGCCCAGGCCAACAGCGAGCACTGCCGCCACAAGATCTTCAACGCCGACTGGACCATCGACGGCGTGGCGCAGGACAAGTCGCTGTTCGGCATGATCAAGAACACCCACCAGCTGAACCCCAAGGGCACCGTGGTCGCCTACAGCGACAACTCCTCCATCATCGAGGGCGCCAGCGTGCCGCGCTTCTACCAGCGCGGCGCGGTCAAGGGCAATGTGTATGAGGCGTCGGAAGAGCTGACCCACATCCTGATGAAGGTCGAGACCCACAACCACCCGACCGCGATCTCGCCGTTCCCGGGCGCCTCCACCGGCGCCGGCGGCGAAATCCGCGACGAGGGCGCGACCGGCCGCGGTTCCAAGCCCAAGGCCGGCCTGACCGGCTTCACCGTCTCCAACTTGATGGTCACGCACGCCGTGCAGCCTTGGGAGTCCGCGCGCGACGTGGCGCAGCCGGTGGCCCAGCGCGACGCGCACGCCCAGGGCGGTATCTACGGCAAGCCCGAGCGCATCGCCTCGCCGCTGCAGATCATGATCGACGGCCCGCTGGGCGGCGCCGCCTTCAACAACGAATTCGGCCGGCCCAACCTGGGCGGCTACTTCCGCACCTACGAGCAGAACGTGGGCGGCAACGTGATGGGCTACCACAAGCCCATCATGATCGCCGGCGGCATGGGCAACATCTCGGCCAAGCACACCCGCAAGAGCGAGCTGCCGGTGGGCAGCCTGCTGATCCAGCTGGGCGGCCGCGGCATGCGCATCGGCATGGGCGGCAGCGCCGCCTCGTCGATGGCCACGGGCGTCAACACCGCCGACCTGGACTTTGATTCCGTGCAGCGCGGCAACCCGGAGATGGAGCGCCGCGCCCAGGAAGTCATCAACGCCTGCTGGGCGCTGGGCGACGAGAACCCCATCCTGTCGATCCACGACGTCGGCGCCGGCGGCCTGTCCAACGCCTTCCCGGAAATCACCAACGACGCCAAGCGCGGCGCGCTGTTCGACCTGCGCAAGGTGCCGCTGGAAGAATCCGGCCTGGCGCCCAAGGAAATCTGGAGCAACGAATCGCAGGAGCGCTACGTGCTGGCCATCGCGCCGGAGCACCTGGAACTGTTCCGTTACCTGTGCGAGCGTGAGCGTTCGCCGTTCGCCGTGGTGGGCACCGCGACTGAAGAGCGCCAGCTCAAGGTGATCGATCCGGAGCAGGGCAACAGCCCGGTCGACATGCCGATGGACGTGCTCCTGGGCAAGCCGCCCAAGATGCATCGCGATGTGAAGCACGTCGCGCAGCAACTGCCGCCGGTGGACCTGACCGGCATGGATCTGGTGGAAGTGTCGCACCGCGTGCTGCGCCTGCCGGCCGTGGCCGACAAGTCCTTCCTGATCACCATCGGCGACCGCAGCGTCGGCGCCATGACCGTGCGCGACCAGATGGTCGGCCCGTGGCAGGTGCCGGTGGCCGACGTGGCGGTGACCGCGATGGGCCTGGAAGGCTATCGCGGCGAAGCCATGGCCATGGGCGAGCGCACCCCGCTGGCGGTGATCGACGCCGCCGCCTCCGGCCGCATGGCCGTGGGCGAGGCGATCACCAACATCGCCGCCGCGCCGATCGCCGAGATCGGCGACATCAAGCTGTCGGCCAACTGGATGGCGGCCTGCGGCCAGCCGGGCCAGGACGCCGCGCTGTTCGACACCGTCAAGGCGGTGGGCATGGAGCTGTGTCCGGCGCTGGGCGTGTCGATCCCGGTGGGCAAGGACTCGCTGTCCATGCGCAGCACCTGGTCGGACGACGAGGGCGCCAAGTCGGTGACCTCGCCGGTCTCGCTGATCGTGTCTTCGTTCGCGCCGGTGACCGACATCCGCCGCGTGCTGACGCCGCAACTGCGCCGTGACAAGGGCGAAACGGTGCTCATCGCCATCGACCTGGGTCGCGGCAAGAACCGCATGGGCGCCTCGGCGCTCACGCAGGTGATGCAGCAGATCGGCAATGAGACGCCGGACGTCGACAGCGCGGAAGACCTGAAGGGATTCTTCAACGCCATCCAGCAACTCAACGAACAGGGCCAGCTGCTGGCCTACCACGACCGTTCCGACGGCGGCCTGTTCGCCACGCTGACCGAAATGGCCTTTGCCGGCCGCACCGGCATCTCGGTCAACCTCGACATCCTGACCATGGAAGGCGGCCACGGCGACGACTGGGGCGATTCCAAGAACTGGACCACCCAGGTCGCCGAACGCCGCAACGAGCAGACCCTGCGCGCGCTGTTCAACGAGGAGCTGGGCGCGGTGATCCAGGTCGTCGCCGACCAGAAGTCGGAGGTCATGAACGTGCTGCGCAGCTTCAACCTGGGCGCCTGCAGCCACATCATCGGCAAGCCGAACGACCGCGACGTGGTCGAGTTCATGCGCGACGCCAAGAACATCTACAGCCAGACCCGCATCGAGCTGCGGCGCGCCTGGAGCGAGACCAGCTGGCGCATCGCCCGCCTGCGCGACAACCCGGCCTGCGCCGACGCCGAATACGATCGCATCCTGGACGCCGCCGACCCCGGCATCACGCCCAAGCTGAGCTTCGACCCGCAGCAAGACATCGCCGCTCCCTTCCTGAACATCGGCGCCGCCGCGCGTCCGAAGGTGGCGATCCTGCGCGAGCAGGGTGTGAACTCGCACATCGAGACCGCGTTCGCCATGCACAAGGCCGGCTTCACCGCGGTCGACGTGCACATGAGCGACCTGATCGCCAACCGCGCCAAGCTGGACGACTTCAAGGGCTTCATCGCCGTCGGCGGCTTCTCCTACGGCGACGTGCTGGGCGCCGGCGAGGGCTGGGCCAAGACCATCCTGTTCAACGCGCAGCTGGCCGAGCAGTTCTCGCGCTTCTTCGGCCGCGACGACACCTTCTCGCTGGGCATCTGCAACGGCTGCCAGATGATGAGCAACCTGAAGTCCATGATCCCCGGCGCCGAGGCCTGGCCCAAGTTCACGCGCAACAAGTCCGAGCAGTTCGAGGCGCGTTTCGTCAACGTGGAAGTGGCGGATTCGCCGTCGATCTTCATGCAGGGCATGGCCGGCACCCAGGCGCCGATCGCCACCGCCCACGGTGAAGGCTTCGCCGACTTCTCGCAGACCGGCGACATCGCCAAGGCCATCGTCGCCATGCGCTACGTCGACAACACCGGCGCCGTGACCGAGGGCTATCCGTACAACCCGAACGGCTCGCCGCAAGGCATCACCTCGGTCACCACCCCGGACGGACGCTTCACGGTGCTGATGCCGCACGCCGAGCGCGTGTTCCGCACAGTGACGCAATCCTGGCACCCGGAAGGCTGGGGCGAGGATTCGCCGTGGATGCGCATGTTCCGCAACGCCCGCAAGTGGGTGGGCTGACCGGCCTGGCTATGGCAGGCCCGCCGCGGCGGGCCGCCCGATACGCAAGGCAATAAAAAAAGCGCAGTTCCGAAAGGAACTGCGCTTTTTGTTTTCCGACGCTGCCTGTCGTGCGCCGCCATGCGGCGGCGCACGACAGGACTGGATCAGAAGATGTGGCGGATGCCGACGCCGACGGTGGTCAGGTTGGTCTTGCCGGTGGCCGAGTTGGTCAGCTCATAGATGGACGCATCCTTGGCCTTGTTGTAGTCGACCGTGGTGTAGACCTGGGTGCGCTTGGACAGGGCATATTCAGCCCAGCCAGCCACCGTGTAGCGCTTGCCGTCGCCGACGTTGCCCACGGTGCTGTAGGCCACGTTCTTGCTCTTGTCGTAGTAGAACGCGCCGGTCAGGGTCAGGGCGCTGGTGGCCTTGTAGCTGGTGCCGAAGAACAGGCCGGTGTCCTTGCGCTGGACGCCGGGCAGGCCGCCTGTCGCAGTCGTGGCCGCGGTCGAGTAACCGGTGGTGGCCATGTATTGCGCGGTCTTGCCGGTGGAGTCCTTGATGTTGAAGTAGCCGCCGTACAGCTTGACGACGCCGAAGTCATAGGACGCCGACAGGTTGTAGGCGGTGTCCTTGTTCCTGGCGTTGTCGTTGGTCTGCTGGAAGCCGCCGCCGATAGCGAAGGCGCCGGCGGTGTAGCGCAGCGCGCTGCTGAACTGGCTGTTGCTGCGATTCGAGCCGGCGGTTTCACCGAAGGCATAGCTGACGCCGACCGACACCGGGCCGAAGTCGTTGTCATAGCGCAGCATGTTGGGCGTACGAACCAGGCTGGCGGCGGCCGGCAGCCAGGAATTGGTTTCGTAGTTGCCCACGGTCAGCGGGTCGAAGTGATCGGCCAGCAGGTCGAACAGCGGAGTGTTCTGGCGACCGACGCGGACCTTGCCGAAGCCGCCTTGCAGGCCGACCCACGATTGGCGGCTGAACAAGGTGTTGGCGGCGCTCATGTTGCCGTTGTCGCTGGAGAAACCGTTTTCCAGTTGGAACATGGCTTTCAGGCCGCCGCCCAGGTCTTCGGTGCCCTTGAAGCCGATACGGCTGTTGGCGATGGCGCCGTTGTCAACGCGGAAGTTGCTGTTGCCTTGGGCGTTGTCGTTGCTCAGATAGCGGATGCTGGTGTCGACGATGCCGTAGATGGTCACGGTCGATTGGGCAAACGCGGCGCCGCCGGTGGTCAAACCAGCCGCGAGCAGCAGCATGGAACTCTTCTTCATAGGTAGTCTCTCCTGATACCACGATGTTGTTTAAGTGGCGCCGCGGAGCGACTTCATGTGCCTCCCCCGGAACGCCTGTCGTGCCGTCGTTCTTTCTGCTGTGCGGATGCTTGGTGAACGTACGGCCCAGCCTTAATAAAGGCAGGATCGAAGGATAGCAGAAGGCTTATTGGTGAAATGTTTGAATTGAGGCCAAAAAAATTTATTTTTTTAATTATTAATAGAATATTTTACGTATTTTGAAAAAGTATTTATATTTTTTTTCAAAATGCAGCGATTCGCATCGTGCGGGATGATGGCCTCCGATGACGCCGGGCAACGGCGGTTTCGAGCCGGGTGGCGCAGGCGGCCGACGCCGCAGGCGGGGCGCTTGCGCCAGCAAAAAGCCCGGCCGGGAAAACCGGGCCGGGCTTTGAACAGCGGCGCAGGCAGGGCTGCGCCGAGGGGGCCTTACTGCACCTTGGCCTTCTTGCGCAGTTCTTCCTGGTAAGCCTGCAGCTTCTTCTGTTGCAGGGCTTCGGCGATCTGCGGCTTGACTTCGTCCAGGGTCGGCACCTTGGCCGCGCGGACGTCTTCCAGCTTGATCACGTGCCAGCCGAACTGGGTCTGCACCGGAGTCGGGGTGACTTCACCCTTCTTCAGGGCCACCATGGCGTCGGAGAACGGCTTGACGAACGAGGCCGGGGTGGCCCAGTCCAGGTCGCCGCCGTTGGCTGCCGAACCGGTGTCCTTCGACTGCTTGGCCAGGTCTTCGAACTTGGTGCCGGCCTTCAGCTTGGCGATGATGGCGTCGGCGTCTTCCTTCTTGTCCACCAGGATGTGGCGGGCGTGGTATTCCTTGTCGCCGGCCTGGGCCTTGAACTTGTCGTATTCAGCCTTGATGTCGGCGTCCGACACCGGGTTCTTTTTCAGGTAGTCGGCGATCAGCGCGCGGATCACGATCGACTGGCGGGCCAGTTCCAGCTGGTTCTTCACGTCCGAGCTGCTGGACAGGCCTTGCTTGTCCGCTTCCTGCATCAGGATTTCACGGTTGATCAGTTCTTCCTTGATGGCGCCGCGCAGCTGCGGGGTGTCCGGCTGTCCTTGCGAGGTCATTTGCTTGACCATCAGGTCGGCGCGCGAGGAAGGGATGTTCTTGCCGTTGACCACGGCCAGGTTTTGCGCGAAAGCGGGGATGGAAGCGATTGCAAACAGCAGAACCAGCAGGCGAGCGGGTTTGAATGTCATTGTTGAAATCCTAGAAAAGAAAGGAATGAATCAAAAACGGAGATTGGAAAACAGGAGGGATGGCGTCGTTCGTTGTTCTTGGTCTCAGTTCTTTGCCTCTGATGGGGTGAGCGCCACGATGGCCAGCGCGTGAATCTCATGCTGCATCAGATCGGACAGGCAATCATACACCAGCCGATGCCGGTTCACCCGATTTTTACCCTCAAACAACTCCGATACCAGGCGCACCCTGTAATGCCCTCCGCCCGAGGCCGCGCCCGCATGACCGGCGTGCAGGGCGGACTCGTCCTCGACCAGACATGCCTCGGGCGAGAAAGTTGCAAGAAGCCGCTCGCGGATGCGCTCGGGGCGGGTATCCGGGCCGCTCATTCGGCATCCTTCATGTACTTCGAGAGGAACAGGCTCTGGGCGACGATGAAGGCGAACATCAGCCCCATGCTGCCGAACATCTTGAAGTTGACCCAGGTGTCGAGCGGATAGTTGAAGGCGACGTACAGGTTAAGCAGGCCCATGGCCGAGAAGAACACGATCCAGGCCAGGTTCAGGCGCGGCCACAGCGGCTCGGGCAGGCTGACCTGCTTTTCCATCATGACGCGGATCAGGTTCTTCTTCATGAACAGCTGCGAGAACAGCAGCGCCGCGCCGAAGCACCAGTAGAGGATGGTCGGCTTCCACTTGATGAAGGTGTCGTCGCGGAAGTAGATGGTGGCGCCGCCGAAGACCACGATGATGGCCAGCGAGACCCACAGCATGGCGTCCACCTTGCGCCGGCGCAGCAGCAGCCAGCCGATCTGCCCCAGCGAGGCGACGATGGCCACCGCGGTCGAGAGCAGGATGGGCGCCTGCGCGGCGGTGACGGCGCCGGCCGACATGGCGCCGCCCAGGTATTGCATGACAAGATCCTGCGCGGCCGCGGGATGGCCTTCGGCCCACTTGAAGACGCCGAAAAACAGGATGACGGGGAACAGGTCGAACAGAAACTTCATCGGACGGATTTTTTCATGAATCGGGTTGATCGGTGTTCATCCGTTACACATCGAAACAGCTCGGGCTGCGTCCTCAGGCGGGATCGAAGCGCAGCGAAGCCGAATTGATGCAATAGCGCAGTCCGGTCGGCGGCGGGCCGTCGGGGAAGACGTGGCCCAGGTGGGCGTCGCAGACGTTGCAGATGATCTCGGTGCGAATCATGCCATAACTGCGGTCCACTTTTTCACGCACGTTGGCCGCATCGATGGGTTCGAAGTAGCTGGGCCAGCCGCAGCCCGAGTCGAACTTGGCGTCGGAGGTGAACAGCGGGGTGTCGCAGCACACGCAGGTGTAGGTGCCGGCCTCATGGTGATCCCAGTAGCGGCCGGTGAAGGCGCGCTCGGTGGCGGCTTCGCGGGCGACCTGGTATTCGATGGGCTCGAGCTGCTCGCGCCACTGGGCTTCGGTTTTTTCTACGCGCTTGGTCATATGGGCTCCTGTTGTGCCGGCGGCGGCGCTGGTCGCGTTTGCCGGACGGCAAGTGTAATGCTTTATGGGGACGCGCGCCCGGTCAGGACGAGCAGCTCACTTCCAGGTGGCTGGCCCAGCCCGGCGGCAGCTCGGCGTATTGCTCATGCTCGGGTTGCTCGTCGTAGGGGCGGCGCAGGATGGCCTGCAGTTTCGCCACTTCCGAGAAATCCCTTTGCTGGGCCTTCTCGATGGCGACCTGGGCCAGGTAGTTGCGTAGCACGTATTTGGGGTTGACGGCGTGCATTGCAAGCCGGCGCCGGCCGTCGTCGCTGCCCTCGGCCTGCAGCCGGGCGCGGTATTGCACGGCCCAGGCGTCGAAGGCGGGCCGGTCGATGATGAGGTCGCGGATCGGCTCGTCGGCCTGCGGCTCGCCGACCCGCAGCTCGCCCAGGCGGCGGAAGAACAGGGTGAAGTCGACCCGGTTCTCGCGCAGGATGGCGAACATGGCGTCGATCAGCTGTTCGTCTTCCGGGCGCACCGTCGCCAGGCCGAGCTTGGCGTGCAGCAGTTGTTCCTGCCTGGCCTCGAACACGGCCTCATAGCCGGCCAGGGCGGCCTCGGTGTCTTCCACGCTGCCCACCAGCGGCAGCATCGCCTGGCCCAGCGCGAAGCAGTTCCACTGGCCGATGCGCGGCTGCATCTGGTAGGAGTAGCGGCCCTGCTGGTCGGTGTGGTTGCAGATGTGGCGCGGGTCGAAGGCTTCCATGAAACCGAAGGGGCCGTAGTCCAGCGTCAGGCCGAGGATGGACATGTTGTCGGTGTTCATCACGCCGTGCATGAAGCCCACCGCCTGCCATTGCGCCATCAGTTCGGCGGTGCGGCGCGTGACCTCGGTGAGCAGCGCCTTGTACGGATTGGCCTGCGCCAGCAGCTCGGGATAGAACTGCGCCAATACGGCGTCGGCCAGGACCTTGAGCTCATCGAAACGCTGGTTGTAGTACCAGTGCTCGAAGGAGCCGAAGCGGACGAAGCTGGGCGCCATGCGCGTGACGACCGCAGCGCTCTCGGCCGTCTCGCGCTGCACGCGCTGGTCGGAACCGGTGACGGCCAGCGCGCGCGTGGTCGGGATGCCCAGCGCGGCCATCGCCTCCGAACACAGGAACTCGCGGATCGAGGAGCGCAGCACGGCGCGGCCGTCGCCCATGCGCGAGTAGGGCGTCTTGCCCGATCCCTTGAGTTGCAGCTCGATGCGGCCGCGGCCGTCGGCGGCGGCGACGTCGCCCAGCGAAATCGCCCGGCCGTCGCCCAGCTGGCCGGCCCAGACGCCGAACTGGTGGCCGGAATACACCGCCGCCAGCGGCTGCGAGCCCGCGCCGATGCGGTTGCCGGTGAAGAGGTCGAGGAAGTCCGGATCCTGGAGTGCGGCGGCCGTCAGGCCGATGGTCGCGGCCGCGTCCTCGCTGAAGCCGACCAGGTAGGGGGCGGGCAGCGGCGTGGGCTGCAGGCGCGTATAGAAGGCCGGCGGCAGCTCGGCGAAACGGTTGCCGAAGCTGGGCAGGGCGCCGGTTTGCTGCGCGGGCGCAGCGGCGGTATCGGATATGTTGATGGTCATGGCTGGCAGATGATGCCTGGACGCCGCGCTTGCAAGGGGCGGGCGCGGCGGCCTTGCGGCGCAATCCGCCATTTTGACAGAGAAGCGCGAATCCCATAGGATCGCGCTACTTTTCAGCCCGCCCGATTGCGGCCGGGCAACTTTCCGACGCAGGCATCCGTGGAGTTCGCACTCATCACATTTCTGAACGGCCTGGGCTACGGCTTCCTGCTGTTCATGCTGTCCTCCGGACTGACGCTGATCTACAGCATGATGGGCGTGCCGAACTTCGCCCATGCCAGCTTCTACATGCTGGGCGCCTATGTCGCCTATTCGATCGCCGGCGTGCTGGGCTTCTGGCCGGCGCTGCTGATTGCGCCGGTGGTGGTCGGCGTCGCCGGCGCGCTGGTCGAGCACTACGGCCTGCGCATCGTGCACCGCTACGGCCACGTGCCCGAGCTGCTGTTCACCTTCGGCCTGTCCTACCTGGTGGTGGAGCTGGTACAGCTGGTCTGGGGCCGCTCGCCGGTGCCTTACCGCATTCCGCCCAGCCTGGACGGGACGCTGTTTACCCTTTATTCGACCGCGTTCCCGGTCTATCGCGGTTTCATGCTGCTGGTGGCGACATCGATGCTGGCGGCGATCTGGCTGCTGCTGCGCCATACCCGCATCGGCCTGACCATCCAGGCCGCGCTGACGCATCCGCAGATGGCCGAGGCGCTCGGCCACAACGTGCCGCGCGTATTCATGCTGGTGTTCGGCGGCGGCTGCGCGCTGGCGGCGCTGGCCGGCGTGATCGGCGGCAACGCCTTCGTCACCGAGCCGGGCATGGCGGCCTCGGTGGGCAGCATCATCTTCGTGGTGGTGGTGGTCGGCGGCCTGGGCTCGCTGGCCGGCGCCTTCATCACCTCCATCCTGATCGGCCTGATGCAGACCTTCGCGGTGGCGCTGGATTATTCGGCCGCCGGCCTGCTGGCCGCGCTGGGCATCGCCGCGCCCGCCGCCGGCCCGCTGGCGCCGGTGTTGCGCCTGACCCTGGCGCAGGTCGCGCCGGTCCTGCCTTACCTGCTGCTGGTGGCGATGCTGATCGTGCGGCCCAAGGGCCTGATGGGCAAGCGGGAGGGATGAGGCGATGAAGAGATCCCTGCTGCCCTGGCTGTGCTTTGCGCTGGCTCTGCTGGCCGCGCCGCTGGTGTTCCCACAGAGCGGCTCGCTGTCGCTGCTGTCGCAGATGGGCACGATGGTGCTGCTTTGCCTCTCGTACAACATGCTGCTGGGCGAGGGCGGCATGCTGTCCTTCGGTCACGCTGTGTATTCCGGCCTGGGCGCGTTCGGCGCCATCCACCTGATGAACCGCATCGGCGACGGCAGCCTGCCGTTCGCCTTCCCGATCACCCTGGTGCCGCTGGCCGGCGGCGTGGTCGGCGCGTTGTGCGGCGTGGCGTTCGGTTACCTGACCACGCGCCGGGCCGGCACCACCTTCTCGATGATCACGCTGGGGCTGGTCGAGCTGGTCTCGGCCTGCGCGCTGATGTTCCCGGAGCTGTTCGGCGGCGAGGGCGGGATTTCCGGCAACCGGGTGGTGGGCGAGCCGGTGCTGGGCATCAGCTACGGGCCGCAGCTGCAGGTCTACTACCTGATCGCCGCCTGGCTGCTGGTGTGCGCCATCGCTATCCACGCCATCCGGCATACGCCGCTGGGGCGCATCCTCAATGCCGTGCGCGACAACCCGGAGCGCGCCGCCTTCATTGGCTACGACCCGCAGCGCGTGCGCTACCTGGCGCTGATCCTGTCGGCCTTCTTCGCCGGCGTCTCGGGCGGGCTGTCGGCCATCAATTTCGAGATCGTCAGCGCCGAGTACGTGGGCGCGCTGCGCTCGGGCGCCATCCTGCTGTTCACCTTCATCGGCGGCGCCGCCTATTTCTACGGCCCCATCATCGGCGGCGTGGTCGGCGTGCTGTTCGCCTCGCTGCTGTCGGCCTATACCCAGGCATGGCAGTTCTACCTCGGCGCCTTCTTCATCCTGATCGTGATGTGCCTGCCCGGCGGGCTGGCCAAACTGGTCGACGACCTGGCGCGCGTGCTGCGCGCGCGGGCGATGGATGCCGGCCTGGCGCGCCTGCTGGCGGGACGGGCGGCGGCCGGCACGCTGCTGCTGGGCGGCGTCGTACTGGCCACCGAGATGGCTTACCAGCTCAGCCTGGGCAGCCTGGCCGACAGCGGCGAGGGCATGGCGCCGGTGCGCCTGTTCGGCCTGGATTTCGATGTCCATTCGGTCGCGGCGTGGGGACTGTCGGCTGCCTTGTGCGCGGCCGGCGTCGCCGCCATCGCGCGCTGGCGCGCGCCCTGGTCGGCGGCCTGGAGCCGCGCCTGGAAACGCGTGGAAGCCGCCGAGCAGGCCGGCCGCGAAAGCGGGGCGCCATGAACGAGACCTTCTCGCTGGAGCTGCGCGGCCTGCGCAAGAGTTTCGGGCGCGCCGAGATCATTCGCGGCGTCGAGCTGCAACTGCGCGCGGGCGAACGCTGCGCGCTGATCGGCCCCAATGGCGCCGGCAAGTCCAGCCTGTTCAACCTGGTCTCCGGCCGCCACCGCGCCGACGCCGGCAGCGTCCTGCTGCATGGCGCGGACATCACGCGCGGCACGCCGCAGGCCATCAATCGCCTGGGGCTGGCGCGCAGCTTCCAGATTTCCAGCCTGTTCCCGCGCCTGACGGCATTCGAGAACGTGCGCTGCGCGGTGCTCTGGAAACTCGGCTACCGCTACGCCTTCTGGCGCCGCATCGGCCGCCTGCGGGATGCGGCCGAGCGCGCGCACGCGGTGCTGGAGCGGGTCGGCCTGCAGGCGCGGGCGCACTTGCCGGCCGGCCAGTTGAGCTACGCCGATCAGCGCGCGCTGGAAGTGGCGGTGACGATCGCCGCCGATGCCTCGGTGATCCTGCTCGACGAGCCCACCGCCGGCATGAACCGCACCGAGGCCGAGGCCATGGTGGCGCTGATCCGCGAGGTCACGGCCGGCAAGACGCTGCTGATGGTGGAGCACGACATGCAGGTGGTGTTCGACCTGGCCGACCGCATCGCGGTCATGGACAACGGTCGCGTGATCGCCTGCGACAGCGCCGCCGGCATCCGCGCCAATCCGCAGGTGCAGCGCCTGTACCTGGACCGGAGCGGCCATGGCTGAGCGCCAAGCCTTGTTGGAAGTGGCCGGGCTGCATGCCTGGCATGGCCAGAGCCACGTGCTGCAGGGCGTGGACCTGCGGGTCGGCGCGGGCGAGATCGTCAGCGTGCTGGGGCGTAATGGCGCCGGCCGCTCCACGCTGCTCAAGGCCCTGGTCGGGCAGCTCAGGAGCGAGGGCTCGGCGCGCTTGGGCGGTGTTGCCATCCTCGGCTTGCCAAGCTATGAGATCGCCCACAAGGGCATCGCCTACGTGCCGGAGAGCCGCGACGTGTTTCCGGCGCTGACGGTGGAGCAAAACCTGCTGCTGGGCCAGAAGGGCGGCCGCCCGCCTGCCGGCGGCTGGCGCTTCGACGACATGTACGCCATGTTCCCGTCGCTGTACAGGCGGCGCGGTGTGGCCGGCGGCGCGCTCTCCGGCGGCGAGCAGCAGATGCTGGCGCTGGCGCGCGCGCTGATGGGCAATCCCTCGCTGCTGTTGATCGATGAACCCACCGAGGGCCTGGCGCCGCAGATGGTGGAGCAGGTGGCGGGCTGCCTGGAACGGCTGCGCGAGCGCGGGGTTGCGGTGCTGCTGATCGAACAGAAGCAGGCCATCGCGCTGGACCTGGCGCAGCGCGTCTACGTGATGGGGCGCGGCCGCATCGTGTTCCACGGCACGCCGGCCGAGTTGCTGGCCGACGACGGCGTGCAGCGCGACTGGCTGGCGCTGTAGAAAGAGCGGCGTTTTTCGCCGGATGCCGATGGCGGCGGCCGGGGCGAGCGCCGACAATCGTGGTTGTCCATCACCATTGCGCCGCCACCCATGCTGAACTGGCTGCTCCTGCTCGCCCTGGCCGTACTGGCCGTCTACGCCGCCGACCGCGCCTGGCTGGCGCACGTTGCGCGCGCCGGCCGGCGGCTGCACGATCCGGATGGCTATCTGGAACTGACCGCGCGCATGACCGAGCTGTGCCATGGCGACCGCGCGCGGGTGGATCTGCTGATCGGAGAGCAGAAGCGCCTTCACCCGCAGGCTACGCATGCCGAGGCGGTGCGGCTGGCGATGCGGCGGCTGCTGGATCCCGAGGCCGCGGGACGAGAGGAACGGGAATAAAAAACGGCGGCTCCGGGGAGCCGCCGTTTTTGTTTCGCAAAGCAGCGCGGGGGGCGCTTGCTTACTTGTTCACCAGCCGGGCCGGCAGCGTCAACGTCAGCAGGCCGCCCAGCACCAGCGACACCGCCAGTACGTACATGCCGGCGTTGGTGCTCTGGGTGGCGTCTTTCAGCCAGCCCACCAGGAACGGGCTGACGAAACCGGCCAGGTTGCCCAGCGAGTTGATCAGCGCGATGCCGGCGGCCGCCGCAGTGCCCGACAGGAAGGCCGTCGGCAGGCTCCAGAACAGCGGCAGCGTGGTCAGGATGCCCATGCTGGCCAGCGTCAGCGAGGCCATCGCCATGACGGTGTTGTGGTCGTACACGGTCGAGGCCAGCAGGCCCACGCAACCGAAGAAGGCCGGGATGGCGACGTGCCAGCGGCGCTCGCGGCGGGCGTCGGCGCTGCGGCCGATCAGCACCATCGCCACCGCGGCGAAGGCGTAGGGGATCGCCGTCAGCAGGCCCACGTTCAGGGGATCGGTCACGCCGGTGGTCTTGATGATGGTCGGCAGCCAGAAGCTCACGCCGTACAGGCCCATCACGAAGCAGAAGTAGATCAGCGCGCCCAGCCATACCTTGCCGTTGGAGAACATGGCCGACAGCGACAGGTGCTCCTTCTGGCTTTCTTCCTGGCTGATGTTGGCTTCCAGCAGCTTCTTTTCATCTTCGCTGAGCCAGTGGGCGTCGCGGATGCGGTCCTTCATGTACAGGATCACCAGCACGCCCAGGATCAGCGAGGGCACGGCTTCCAGCAGGAACATCCACTGCCAGCCGGTGTGCCCCCAGACGCCCGGCATGGCGTGCATGATCCAGCCCGACAGCGGGCCGCCGATCACGCCCGAGAGCGCGATGCCGGTCATGAACAGCGCGGTGATCTTGCCGCGGCGCGCGGCCGGGTACCAGTAGGTCAGGTACAGGATCACGCCCGGGAAGAAGCCGGCCTCGGCCACGCCCAGCAGGAAGCGCATGATGTAGAACATTTCCGGCGTGGTGACGTAGGCCATGGCGCCGGAGATGATGCCCCAGGTGATCATGATGCGGGCGATCCACATGCGCGCGCCCACCTTGTGCAGGATCATGTTGCTGGGGATCTCGAAGACGAAGTAGCCGATGAAGAAGATGCCGGCGCCCAGGCCGTAGATGGTTTCGCTGAACTTCAGGTCGGAGAGCATCTGCAGCTTGGCGAAACCGACGTTGACGCGGTCGAGGTAGGACGCCACGTAGCACAGGAACAGCAGCGGCAGCAGCCGCCAGGTCACCTTGGCGTAGGTGGCGTCTTCAAAGGATGCCTGGCTTGCGCCGGGCGAGGCGGTGGCGCCTGCGTTGTAGCTCATGTCTCTCTCCTGATTTCGTTTGGATTTCTTATTGTGATCCGCGTGCGCGGTTTCGCCTGTTCCGGTGCGTTGCTTGTTGTTGTCGCATCCGGCGGCGGAGCCTCATTGTAGTGACGGCGGCGCTATTGTCAATGCAATATCGCCGCCGCCGGTCAAGCCCGCATTGTGCTGACGTCGCGCTTACACGCAGCGCCCGCCGTCCACTTCGATGCACACGCCGGTGACGAACTGGGCTTCGTCGGAACCCAGGTAGAGGCAGGCGTTGGCGATGTCCTCCGGGGTGGAGAAGCGGCCCATGGGGATGGTGGCGACGAACTTCTTGCGGTTTTCCGGGGTGTCGGGCACCCCCATGAACTCCGCCAGCAGGCCGGTGGCCGAGATCACCGGGTTGACGCAGTTCACGCGGATCTTGTCCGGACCCAGCTCGGCCGCCATCGACTTGCTGGTGGTGATGACCGCGCCCTTGCTGCCGTTGTACCAGGTCAGGCCCGGACGCGGGCGGATGCCGGCGGTGGAGGCGATGTTGACGAAGGCGCCGCCGCCGACCTTGCGGAAGTGCGGCACGAAGGTCTTGGCCGAGAGGAAGATGCTCTTGACGTTGACGGCGTAGACGCGGTCGAACTCGTCTTCTTCCACTTCCAGCATGGGACGGTTGCGGTGCGTGGTGCCGGCGTTGTTGACCACGATGTCGAGCGAACCGAAGCTCTCCAGGGCGGTAGCCAGCAGGCGATCCATGTCGGCGCGCTTGGAAACGTCGGCCTTGGCGAAGACCGCGCGGCCGCCGGCTTGCTTGATCTCTTCCACCACGCGCAGGCCGCCGGCCTCGCCGATATCGGCCACCACCACCGCCGCACCCTCGCGCGCATAGGTCTTGGCGATGCCTTCGCCGAAGCCGGATCCGCCGCCGGTCACGATGGCTACTTTGTCTTTCAAACGCATGCTATGTCTCCTTGGTAAATACGATCGGGTAATGGGGACGCGGATCAGCCGTGGCGGATCGCGATGGTCTTGAGCACGGTGAAGCCGTAAAGCGCCTCGAAGCCTTTCTCGCGGCCGTGGCCGCTGGCCTTGACGCCGCCGAAAGGCAGCTCGACGCCGCCGCCGGCGCCGTAGTTGTTGATGAACACCTGACCGCTGCGGATCGCCCGCGCCATGCGCATCTGGCGGCCGCCGTCGCGGGTCCAGACGCTGGCCACCAGGCCGTAGTCGGTGCCGTTGGCCAGGCGCACGGCCTCGTCCTCGTCCTCGAAGGGCATGGCCGCCAGCACCGGGCCGAACACTTCTTCCTGCGCCAGGCGGTGTTGCGGCGGCACGTCGCGCAGCAGCACGGGCGCCTGGTAGAAGCCGGAGGCGGGGGCCTTGGCGTCGACCGCGCCCTGGCCGGCGATGGCGATCCTGTCGTTGCGGGCGTCGGAGAGGAAGCCCGCCACGCGCTCCTGCTGCGTCTTGCGGATCAGCGGGCCGCAGTCCAGGTCCATCTGCGAGGAGCCCACGCGCAGCCTGGAGAACAGGTCGCCCAGGCGATCCAGCACCTTCTCGTAGGCGCCGCGCTGCACCAGCAGGCGGCTGCCGGCCGAGCAGGTCTGGCCGGCGTTCTGCACGATGGCGTTGACGATCACCGGCAGCATGGCGTCGAAGTCGGCGTCGTCGAACACCACCTGCGGCGACTTGCCGCCGAGCTCCAGCGTGACCGGGGTATGGTGCTCGGCGGCGCCGCGCACCACCACCTTGCCGATGTTGGGCGAGCCGGTGAAGGAGACGTGATCGACGTCGGGATGCCGGACCAGCATATCGCCGGCCTCGTGGCCGTAGCCGGTGACGATGTTCAATGCGCCCTCCGGGAAGCCCACCTCGGCGGCCAGCTCTGCCACCCGCAGGATGGACAGGCAGGCGTCCTCGGCCGGCTTGACCACGCAGGTGTTGCCGGCGGCCAGCGCGCCGCCGACGCAGCGGCCGAAGATCTGCATCGGATAGTTCCATGGCACGATGTGGCCGGTCACGCCATGCGGTTCGCGCAGCGTCAGCACGGTGTAGCCGGACTGGTAGGGAATGGTCTCGCCGTGCAGCTTGTCGGCGGCGCCGGCGTAGAACTCGAAGTAGCGCACGATGGCGGCGGCGTCGGCGCGCGCCTGCTTCATCGGCTTGCCGCAGTCGCGGCCTTCGAGCTGAGCCAGCTCTTCCTGGTGATCCTGCAGCTTCAGCGAGAGCTTCATCATCAGGCGCCCGCGCTCGGCCGCCGAGAGCTTGCCCCAGGCGCCTTCGTAGGCGCGGCGGGCGGCCTTCACGGCGCGGTCGATGTCGGCCTCGTTGCCGCGGGCGATGGATTCGAAGACCTGGCCGTCGGAAGGGTCGACCACGGGAATGCTTTCGCCGGAAGAGGGTTCGACCCAGCGGTTGTCGATGAAGTGCTGTTTCATGGGCGGTGCGTCCTTTCGAAGATGTCGGGAACGGAAATGCGTGCGGCCGCTGCGGGCGATCCGACGGCAAGGCAAAACGAAGAGCGCAACGGCAGGGCGGCGTTCGCGTGGGCGCGCCTTGTGGGGGTGGTCTCCTGTCGTTGTGGCGCGCACCGTGGTTCGTGGCGACGGCGGCGCTGTTATGGGTGCCCAATCTAAGGCAGCGCCGGAAAGCTGTCAATTTATTTTACTAATTTCTCGGCCGCATTCTTCGCCGAAATCGTTCTGCGCGCGCAGCAAATCCGCTACCATGCGCATCATCACCAAGGGCGTCCGAGGCTGCGCGACCATGCGGCATTGCAGCGAAAGACGCCTAAAAAAATCCATCACCAGCGGAGACCACATGCCCAGATCCAGCCAGCCGCGCGATCCCGGCGCCGATGCGGCGGATGCAGCACGGCGCGCGCCGTCGGCCAAAGTTGTCAACTTGAAGAGCGCAGGCCGGCCGGCGGGCTCGCCCGAGATCCTGACGCTGGCCGCGGCCGGCCTGGGGCCGGTGCGTCCCGAACGCTTCGCCGAACGGGTCTACGAGACGCTGTTCCACGCCATCGTCGAAGGCCGCATCGCGGTGGGCGGCAAGCTGCCCTCGGAGAACGACCTTGCCACGCTGTTCGACGTCTCGCGCCCGGTGGTGCGCCAGGCGCTGGACCGGCTGCGCGAGGACCAGATGGTGGAATCGGTGCGCGGTTCCGGCACCTATGTGAAGGAGAAGCCGGGCCTGGCCGCGACCGCGGCGCAGGGCGCCGAGCCGGAGACCCGCATCGGCCACATCATGAACGGCCTGGAGCTGCGCCTGGTGATCGAGCCGGAGTGCGCCTACATGGCGGCGCTGCGCCGCAATGCCGACGACCTGGAGAAGATGGAGCGCCTGCTGCAGGGCTTCGAGGAAGCCAACGCGGTGGGCGGCATCGCCCACCATTTCGACTTCGCGTTCCACGAGGCGATCGCCACGGCCACCGCCAACATGCGCTTTGTGCAGGTGATGAAGACGCTGGAGTACGACGTCAGCCACGCGGTCAACATGCTGCGCCACCTGATGCACATCCCGCCGTGGAAGCGTTCGCAGGATGCGATGGACGAGCACCGCAAGATCTTCGAGCTGATCCGCGTCCAGGATGCCGAAGGCGCGCGGCGCGCCATGCACGGCCACATCGAGAACGCGCGCACGCGCATGTTCAACAGCAGGCCGGGCCTGTGAAGGTTGCGATCTGCTGTCAATCGAATTAACAAGTAGGGACTGAAAACGCTCCATGGAATTACGCCAACTGCGCTACTTCGTCGCCATCGTCGACCACGGCTCGCTGTCGCGCGCGGCGCGCGTGCTGCACATCGCGCAGCCGGCGCTGACCCAGCAGATCCGCCAGCTGGAAGACGAGATGGAGGCGCAACTGCTGCATCGCTCGGCCCAGGGCGTGATCGCCACCGACGCCGGCAAGGTGTTCTATGAACACGCCCTGGCCATCTTGAAGCAGGTGCAGGACGCCAAGCAAGCGGTGGCGCAGTCCAACGGCAAGCCCTCGGGCACGGTGGCGCTGGGCATCCCGCAGAGCGTCTCCAACGCGCTGGCGCTGCCGCTGTTGAACGCGGTGCGCTCCACCTATCCCGAGATCACGCTGCAGCTGACCGAGGAGCTGACCGGCAACCTGATCACGCAGCTCAAATCCGGCCGCATCAACCTGGCGGTGCTGTTCGACGACGGCCAGCTGTCGTCCTTCGCGGCCACGCCGATGATCGAGGAGGAGATGATGTACATCACCCGCGCCAAGTCGCGCTACGGCGTAACGGGCCGCCGCGGCGTGCCGCTGGCCAAGGCCATCCAGGCGCCGCTGATCCTGCCGGGCCTGGCGCACGGCGTGCGGCCGCGCATCGAGAACCTGGTGCGCTCGCAGGGCATGGCGCTGGAGAACGTGATCGAGATCAATTCGGTGGCGATCCTCAAGTCCGCCATCCTGGCCGATATCGGCGCGACCATCCTGCCGGTGGCGCCGCTCCTGGCCGACATCGAGCGCGGCGAGATGGTGGCGCAGCCGATCGCCGGCGAGCGGATTTCGCGCACGCTGGTGCTGTGCGCGTCCAAGAATATTCCCCTGACTACCGCGGCGGCGGCGGTCGAGCGGCTGGTGCTGGATGTCACCGATGAATTGTGCCGCTCGGGCAAGTGGGGGCATACGGAGTTGCTGGCGCGGGAGTGATGCGGGAGTGATCGCGCGCGGCGCAACCATAAAAAACGGCATGCTTCGGACATGCCGTTTTTTTTCGCCGGCTGCCGGCTGTCGGCCGGTCAGCGCAGGATGTCCAGCACCTGCAGGATGGTGAAGCTGACCGGGTCGTAGACCACGGTGTAGCCGTCGTAGTAACCCATCCGGTAGCCGCGCGGCGGGGGCGGCAGGTCGCGCCGCACGTTCTGCGGCACCGGCCTGATGCGGCTGCGGAATTCAGCCGGCACCGGCTGGCCTTCGCGGAAGTCGGGGCGATGGCCGCGGTCCACGCGCTTGAGCTCGCCGTCGTAATGCCGGCGCAGCTTCTCGCGGTCGGCGTCGCGGAATTCATAGTGGCCTTCGGGGCCGCGCCGGTCGCGATGCTCCATGCCGGGGCCGGGCGGCGGTCCGGGCTGCTGCGCCTGCGACAGCGGCGCCAAGCCCAGCGAGGATGCCGCGGTGAAGGCGAGGGCAGAGGTTTTCAGGATGTTCTTGATGCGTGTGCGCATGGGCCTCTTTCATGATTGACGTAGCCGAGAGACCTGGCTCGGCGCAGCGAAGTTGCGCCCACTGCCGGTTTTTACCCTTGTAAAGGAAGTGCAAGCGAATGCCGTCATGTTTGCCGGTTTCGTTGAATTGGCTTAACAGGAAATTACGTCGTGATTTTGCGGCGCAGGCGGAATGAAGATTTTGGATCCAAATACCGTAGGGGAAAGCTCATCGGCAGGGTTGCAAAATGGCCTCTTCATCGCCTCTTTTTTTCCGGCCGCCGATGGAAAAAAACGAAGATGTCATACCAATCGGTTACACTGCGATTCATTCCATCGACATCTGCATCCATGTGCCGCCAGGCATGCCTCATTGCGCGAAGGGGTTCGCCAATGGATTTGTTGCAGGCCGGTCGGTCTACCCACAACGGCATGACCGGCCAGGCGCTCGATCAGGCTGCCGCGGCAGCTCATCCGTGTCGCCCTTGCTGATATGCGCAGCCTGCGCCGGCCTGTGTCGTGCGCGGACAGGCGCGCAGGTGCAGATGAGACTGGAATGGTTTTCGCAATCTTTCACCGGCCCGTTCGCGGGCGCCGTATCCGAATGAATCCTTTCACCGCCAGTATCGCCTTGGCCATCGTGCAGCTGTGCAGCGGCCTGATCATGGCCGGGGTGTTCCTGAGCACGCCGACCGAGCGCTGCACGCGCTATTGGGCGCTGTCGGGCGCCATGGCCGCGTTCGGCATCTGCGTCATCGTGGCCGTGCATGGCGGCGCCGGCGCCGGGGTGCTGCGCGGGGCCGGCCTGCTGATCGGCAATACCCTGCTGTTCGCCTCCAGCGTGGCCGGCTGGAGCGGCCTGCGCAGTTTCTACCAGCGCGCCGCGGCGTGGTGGCCCTGGGTGTTCGTGGCGGCCTATGGAGTGCTGTTCGGCGTGCTGCTGGCGCTGGGCGCCGATTTCACGCAGCGCAGCTATTTCGCCGTGGGCGCCATGCAACTGGTGTTCTTCCTGTTGCTCATCGAATTCTGGAGGGGCCTCTCGGGCCCGCAGGCGCGCCGTTACGCGCGCTGGACCTTCGGCCGCTGGATCGGGCTGGCGGCGATGCTGATCCTGAGCGCCAGCTATATCGCCCGCCTGCTTATTTCAAGCATCCACCCGCAGCTGTTCGAGCCGCCGCTGATGAGCAGCCTGGGCGTGGCGCTGATCTACCTGGTGCCGCTGGGCGGCAGCCTGCTGTTGTCGGCCTCGCTGCTGATGGTGTATTTCGAACGCATGGTGGCCGACCGGCAGCGCCTGGCCACCGAGGATGAGCTGACCCGCACGCTGAACCGGCGCGAGCTGGTGCGCTGCGGGGAGCGCATGCTGCGCCAGGCGGTCGACCACCGGGGCAGCCTGACGCTGGCCTTCATCGACGTCGATCATTTCAAGCGCATCAACGACAATTTCGGCCATCTGGCGGGCGACCGCGTGCTGGCCGGCATCGCCGGCGCGCTGCGCGAGAACTGCCGCGAGGACGACATCCTGGGGCGCTACGGCGGCGAAGAGTTCTGCGCGGTGTTTCCCGGGCTGAGCCAGGTCGAGGCCAACCGCATCGGCGAGCGCCTGGTGCAGGCCGTGCGCGGGCGCAGCTTCGATCATGGCCAGCCGGTCACCATCAGCGTGGGCCTGGTGGTGCTGCAGCCGGGACAGAACCAGACCTGGGACGCGCTGGTGCACCAGGCCGATATCGCCCTCTACCGCGCCAAGGCTGAAGGGCGCGATGCCTTCCGCATGGCCCAGGCCGCGTAGCGTCTCCGGCGCAACTTCCTAGAAGAAATCGCGGCTGCGGGGTTCCAGCTCGCCCAGCAGGTGGGTCCAGTCCTCCAGCCGTCCCGCCAGCAGGTGGCGTACCTTGCCCTTGGCCTGCCAGGTGCCGTAGACGCCCAGCAGGCTGGCATTGAGCACCTCGCGGCGCTGGCGCTCCAGCACCGCCGGCCAGATCACCACGTTGACCGAGCCGGTTTCATCCTCCAGCGTCATGAAGATCACGCCCTTGGCCGTGCCCGGCCGCTGGCGCACCGTGACGATGCCGCAGCAGCTGGCGAACTGGCGATCCTGCAGCAGGTTGAGGTCGGCCACGCTCATGAAGCGCCGCCGCGCCAGCGCCGGGCGCAGCAAGGCCAGCGGATGGCGCCGCAGGGTGAGGTTCATGGCGCGGTAGTCGTGCAGGATCCGGTCGCCCTCGCCGGGGGCATCCAGTTGCACCGCTTCGTCGCGCCGCGCCGCCGGGCGCAGGAGGTCGCGGTCGGGCGCCGCGCCGACCGCATGCCACAAGGCCTGGCGGCGATGGCCGGCCAGCTCGCGCAGGGCGTCGCCGGCGGCCAGCGCTTCGAGCGCTTGACGATCCAGCTCGGCGCGCCGGGCCATGTCGGAGACGTCGGCGAAGGGGCGTTCGGCGCGCGCCTGTTCGATGCGCAGCGCCGCCTCGGCCGGCATGCCGCGCAGCAGGGAAAGGCCCAGCCGCACCGCCGGGCGGGCATGCTCCTGGCCGGCAGGCCGGTACAGCGTGGACTCCCAATGGCTGCGCATGACGTTGGCCGGCAGCACGACGACGCCATGGCGGCGCGCATCCTGCACCAGCTGCGAGGGCGAGTAGAAGCCCATCGGCTGGCTGTTGAGCAGGCCGCACAGGAAGGCCTCCGGCTCATGGCATTTGAGCCAGCTGCTGAAGTAGGTGAGCTGGGCGAAGCTGGCGGCGTGGCTTTCGGGGAAGCCGTATTCGCCGAAACCCTCGATCTGGTTGAAGATGCTCTCGGCGAATTCGCGCGAGTAGCCGTTGTCGGTCATGCCCAGCACCAGCCGTTCGTAATGCGGCCCCATGCCGCCCTTGCGTTTCCAGGCCGCCATCGAGCGGCGCAGGTTGTCGGCTTCGCCGGGCGAATAGCCGGCGGCCTCGATGGCCACTTCCATCACCTGCTCCTGGAAGATCGGGATGCCCAGCGTGCGCTCCAGCACCTGCTTGATCTTGCCGCTTTTCTTCGTGTTGTCGGGATACTCGAACGTGCGGCCTTCGCGCACCAGCTCGCGCCGCTCCAGGTAGGGATGCACCATGCCGCCCTGGATCGGCCCCGGGCGCACGATGGCCACCTGCACCACCAGGTCGTAGTGGCTGCGCGGCTGCATGCGCGGCAGCATGCTCATCTGCGCGCGGCTCTCGATCTGGAACACGCCGATGGTGTCGGCCTCGCAGATCATGTCGTAGGTGGCCTTGTCGTCTCGCGGGATGTCCTGCATCCGCATGACCTCGGGCAGGCCCCGGCGCAGGCTGACCAGTTCCAGCGTGCGGCGCAGCGCGGTCAGCATGCCCAGCGCCAGCACGTCGACCTTGAGCAGGTTCAGCGATTCCAGGTCGTCCTTGTCCCACTCGATCACCGAGCGGTCCGGCATGGCCGCGTTCTGGATCGGCACCAGCCGCGAGAGCTGGCCGCGCGCGATGACGAAGCCGCCGGTGTGCTGCGACAGGTGGCGCGGGAACTTGAGCAGCTTGCCGGTGATGTCGGCCCACAAGCCGATCTGCGGCAGGTTGGGATCCAGCCCGGCCTCGGCGAAGCGTTCCAGCAATTGCTCGCGGCTGTCGAACCAGTGCTGGGACTTGGCCACCGTATCGATCACGGCCGCATCCACGCCCAGGGCCTTGCCCACCTCGCGCAAGGCGCCGCGCGGGCGGTAGCTGTGCACGGCCGCCGCCAGAGCGGCGCGGCGGCGGCCGTACTTGCGGTAGATGTGCTGGATCACTTCCTCGCGCCGCTGGTGCTCGAAGTCGACGTCGATGTCGGGCGGCTCGTTGCGCTCCTTGCTGATGAAGCGGGCGAACAGCAGGCGCGTGTCGGCCGGATTGACCTCGGTCACGTGAAGGCAGTAGCAGACCGCCGAGTTGGCGGCCGAGCCGCGCCCCTGGCACAGGATGCCCTTGTCGCGGGCGAACTTCACCAGGTCGTAGACGGTGAGGAAATAGGCTTCGTATTCCTTTCCCGAAATCAGCTTCAGCTCCATCTCGATCTGCTCCCGCACGCCACCCGGCACGCCTTGCGGGTAGCGCTTTTGCGCGCCCGCCAGGGTTTCCTGCCGCAGGTAGGCGGCCGGCGTCATGCCCAGCGGCACCAGTTCGTCGGGATATTCGTAATTCAGCTCAGCCAGGCTGAAGCGGCAGCCGGCGGCGATCTTCAGCGTTTCGGCCAGCAGCTGGGCCTGCCCCTGGTGCACCAGCGAGAGCCGCACGCGCGGCCGCAGGTGCTGCTCGGCGTTGGGCGCCAGCGCGTAGCCGCATTCCTGCACCGGCTTGCCCAGGCGGATCGCCGCCACCACGTCCAGCAGGTATTTGCGCGAGCGCATATGCATCTGCACGTCGCCGACCGCTGCCAGCGGCACGCCGTGGCGGCGCGATGCCTGTTCCAGCGTATCGCGGTGCAGGTCGTCGAGAGGGCGGTAAAGCCGCGTCAGCCCAAGCCAGCCGCGCTCCCGGAACAAGGCCTTGAACCAGCGCAACTGGGCGTCGACCTGCGCGTCGTCGGCCGGGTAGTCCGGCACCAGGATCAGTTGGCAATCGGGCAGCGCGCGCAGGTGCGAGAGCGCCGGCGGCGGCGCGCTGAAATCCTCGGGCTCGAGCAGGTAACTGCCCTTGTCGGCGCGGGTGCGGGCGCGCGTGATCAGCTCGGAGAGGTTGCCGTAGCCTTCGCGGTTCCTGGCCAGCGCCACCAGGGTCATGGCGGACAGGGGCGAAGCCTGCCCATCCGACGCGGCGCAGGTAAGGCGGAAGCAGCTGCCGATGATCAGTTTGAAATCGCGGCCTTTGTTCTGCTCCAGCGAAAGCTGTTCCAGGCAGGCCGCATGCGCCCGCACCACGCCGGCCAGCGTGCATTCGTCGGTGATGGCCAGCGCCTTGTAGCCCAGCGCCATGGCGCGTTCCACCAGTTCGTTGGCATGCGAGGCGCCGTGCAGGAAGCTGAAGTTGGTGCGGCAGTACAGCTCGGCGTAATCGGGCAGGCCGATGGCCGGCGGCGAGGATGCGGGGAAGTCGTCGTCCATGGCGGCGCCTCAGCCGAACAGGCCGTGCAGGAACCACTGCGGTTCCTGGTCCGGCTGTTCGCCGCCGATCCATTGGCGGAAGATCCAGTAATAGACATACTGCGCGTCATGCGCGCAGAAGTAGTCGCGCGTCACGGGCCGGCCTTCCCACCAGCCGGTCTCGATGCGTTCGGGCGGCGAGGCGAATTCCAGCGGCGTGCGGTGGAAGGGCTTGTGCCGGTGCAGGCGCAGCGGCTGCGGCGCATCGAGCAGCCACAGCGGACGCGGCGGCAGGCGCGCGGCATCGCCCGGCAGCGGCGAGGGCAGGGCGGCGGCGTCCTGCATCACGCCGCACCAGCGGTTGGCCACCTCGGGCCGATGATCGGCCTGCGGCGCCGCCTGCAATACCTGCTCCGGCCCCAGCCGCGCCACCAGCAGCTCGATGAGGCGGTGATGGTCTTCCGCGCTGCCGCCGGGTTCGGGAAACAGCAGCCCGCTGCCGGCCTGCATGGCGTCGAGCTCGTCGGCGGCCAGCGAGAGGGCGATGGCCGGCGCCGGCAAGGCGCAGCGGGCCAGCTTTTCCTTGACCAGCGCATGCAAGTGTTCTTCCTGCCAGGCGGCGACCGACAAGGCCAGCGTGAGTTCGGTGGGCGGCGCCGCCTGGCGGCCGCGTTCGTGCTCCAGCGACAACCGCAGCTGCTTGACGGCCAGCTGGCGCGCGCCCAGCCAGCCGGCCAGCTGCGCCAGCAGGCGCTGCGCGTAGGCGCCGAGGATGTCGGCGTGGTCGATCCGGTCGGGCAGCTCGATGCGGGCATGGAAGGCGGGCGGCGCCTCGACCCAGCGGTGCAGCTCGGCCGCCTCGCCGTAGGCGCGGTCCATCATCTCCAGCACGGCCTTGCCGCAGCGTCGCTGCAGGCCGGCGCGCGGCAAGCGGCGCAGTTCGCCCAGGCGGCGCACGCCCAGGCCGTGCAGCCACTCCAGGTGCGGCCGCGCGGGCGGCAACAGCGCCACCGGCAGGCGTTCCAACCGGCGCCGCATCGAGGCCGGGCGCAGCGTGCGCACGTAGCCGGAACGCGCCAGCAGCCAGGCGCCGGCGGCGCTCACCGCGCAACTCAGCGTGGCCGACAATCCCAGCCGCGCGATGGTGACGCGCACCTTGCGGCACAGCGCGCGGATGCCGCCGAACAGGCGCAGGCTGGCCCCGACTTCCAGCAGCACGCAATCCTCTTCGGCCAGCGTCACCTGCGGCGTGTATTGCAACAGGGCCAGCGCGGCCTCGCCCAGCAAGGCAGCCTCGCGCAACGGGTCGCGCTCGTGCCAGTGGGCCGCGGGCGATAGCAGCTGGGCGCCGCCGCGGCGCATGCCATCGCGCACGCCGTCGGCGCGCGCCGGGGCAGAGATGGCGCTGACGCGGTCGTGCTCGAAGACCACGGCCGCTTCCTCAGCCAGCCAGTTCGGGCGAAAGGCTTCCAGTTGCAGCAGCGGCAGGTGTACGGCGATCCACAGGGGCATGGCGTTGCAAATTCGGTGAAGGCGTCAGGGGAATGAACAAGGGGCGCTCGCGCAGCGGTCCGCGTCGCTTGAGAAAACCGATTTCCAGGCCGTCGGGCGCCGGCCGCAGCGACAGCCGCAAGGGCGCCGGCGAAGCCTCGCGCGCGCAGGCCAGCGGACGGAACAGGAAGAACAGGGTGCTGCCGCCCTGGGCCGCCACATGCAACCGGCGCAGGCTGTCGGCGCGTATCCTGGCTTGCCACAGCAGCAGGGCCTGGCAGCTGTCGGCGCGCAGCACCTGCTCGGCGGCCCAGCAGGCGTCGGCCTGGCTGCCGGCCTGCAAGCGCAGCAGGCGCGAGGCCGCCACGCCCATGTGCGTCCAGCCCGGCGCATTGGCCGCATGCGGCGCCTGCAGCAGGGCGATGCGCCCGGCGCCGGGGCGCTCGCGCTGTTGCGGCGGCCGGGCCAGCAGGGGACGCAGCAGCCGCAATTCGCCGATGCCGGCCTGCGGCAGCAGCAGCTCGATCAACACGCCGGCCGGCCAGCCGCCTTCCGGCAGTTCCGCATCCAGCGCCTGGAATCCGCTGGCCACGCCGCGCGCGCCGCCCCGCGCCAGCTGGGACGCCAGCCAGAGCGAAGGATGGATCGCTTCCGGCGCAGGGGCCGGTGAGGAAGGCGTCAACATGGAGTGGCGGTACGGAACAGCCGCAAGCGAGGCTGTTCGAAAAAATCCGATAACTGTATAAATATACAGTATATGGCGCGCCGGGCGAGAAAAGTTACAAAGCAGAGGGGCAAAAAAAGGGCCGCTCAAGGGCGGCCCAATAGGAGGCTGGAGGTAACCTCCGGAGACTAGCGTTGATCCTTGCGCCTTGCTGGAGGCGTGAGGAGGATGTCAGGGCCGATGTTAGCCGCGCGTCCCGTCTTGCGTTATCGGCGCATGCCGCATGCTGCGGTCAGCCGATGTCGCCGCTCCTGTCGGCAAGTCTTGATGAGCGGAAAACACCGATGAGGCGCGGCGGCCTGCTGATGAGCCATACCTCTTTTGACGGATTTCGAGCTCAACGATAAGAATTCGTAAGCTCATCTTCACGGATTCCTTCATTTCCTACAGACAACGCCTACAAGGGCTGATGGACTCTTCTGATAGTTACTGCCGGGGATGCTTCCTAAACTGCAGGCGTGGACAGAAGGCTTGCGCTTTCGACGTGATGCCGGGAGATGAACCCGGCGCCATGGCAAGACAAGGGTAAGGCATGGGTCTTGCCCACCGGCTGTCCTCCAACTTTTCCGATCAGACAAAGGAGTCAGACATGGCAAATGCACAAAACCCGGGCAGCAGCAACCGCGGCTTCGCAGCGATGGACCCGCAAAAGCAGCGCCAGATCGCCAGCATGGGAGGCAAGGCAGCCCATGCCAAGGGCGCTGCCCACGAGTTCACCTCTGCCGAAGCGCGCGAAGCTGGCCGCAAGGGCGGACTGAACAGCCATGGCCGCAAGAACGCCAATGCCGGCGACGCCGGTAGTGTGGCCGTAGCCGCTCCACAGATGACCCAGAGCGCGCCGCAGGTGCAGCAGGTCCAACAGCCGCAGCAGCCCCAGCAGCAACCGCAACAGTCCGATCGCAACCCCTTGCAGCAGGGTTGAGCGACGCCGGCAGGCGATCGCAGGCCGCGTAGCCGACGACGGCGCGGCAGCCGGGAAGACCGGCATGCATGAGCATGTGCAATACCGATAACAAGAAAACGAAAAGGCGCCCGCAGCGCCTTTTTTTGTGTCCGGCGGCGGCCTTTCAATGCCGCGACAGGTCGTCCAGCAGCGGCACCAGCGCCAGCAGGAACAGCAAGGCGGCGAGCGGCACGATGGCGATGAAACCCAGCGCCTTGAAGCCCAGCGCGCCGGCCACGCCGCCCAGGAAGAACATCATCAGCAGCGATGCCAGCAGTGCGAACTTGCGCCGCGCCGGCGGCACCGGGTCGTCGGCCGGCATTTCCCCGGGCGCCTTGGGGGCCAGCTTCCAGTAGCATATCCGGCCCAGCTCGATGCCGATGTCGGTGACCAGGCCGGTGACGTGGGTGGTGCGGATCTCCGAGCGCGAGATCTTGCTGATCATGGCGTTCTGCAGCCCCATGACGAAGCACAGCAGCATCACCGTGACCGGCGCAAACAACAATCGATGGCCGTCCAGGTTGCTGCCCAGGATGCCGAAGCACAGCAGCAGCCCGGCTTCGGCCATCAGCGGCATGGCGTATTCGCTGTGCAGGCGCCGCCGCCGCGCCCAGTTGATCATCACCGCCGAGCCTGCCGCGCCGGCCATGAAGGCCAGCAGCGAGCCGGCGCCGGCGGCCAGCAGCATGGTCTGTCCCAGCGCCAGGTCATCGGCCAGCGCCGACACCACGCCCGACATGTGCGAGGTGTATTGCCCCACCGCCAGGAAGCCGCCGGCATTGACCGCCCCGGCCACGAAGGCCAGCGAGCCTCCCAGCTGGCGGTTGGCGGTGTCGGAGCGGGCCGGGCTGGTGAGGCGGCGCAGGTAGTTGATGGGCATGGCGTATCCAGGGTCGGGAGGAGGAACGGGGCAACAATGGAGCATATCCCATGCCATCGCCGCCGGCGGCGCAGTTCATCTTCATGGACGCTTACGCGCACAGGCGGCATGTTCCTGCTGTCATCGGCCGGCGTCGCTTTATATGCTGGGGAATATAGTCAACCCAGGACAGGAGGAGAACATGTCGATACCGGTGGATCTGCCCGGCGGCCAGAAGATGCACGAATGGCCGTCTCCCAACATGCAAGCCGGCGTGGAACAGATCGCCGGCGGCGGCTTTCGCGGGGTCGTGCTGATCGGCCGCGCCGACGGCGGCGAGCCGGCCACCCATGTGTGTGAGCCGATCCGCGATCTGCGCGACACGGCCTATGGCGATGCGCTGCAGTATGTGGCGCAGCACACACCGGGCGCAGCGCTCAGGCGCGACGACGTCAGCGAGCACCTCTGAGCGTGAGCGAGCCAAGGCAGGCGGCAAAAAAAAAGCCGCCTGGGGAGGCGGCCGGAGGGGGAGGGATATAAGACGCCGGAGATCGGGGGAATCTCCGATGAATTTCTGCTTATGAAACGACCCGTGGGGATAAACCGATTGGGGGGTGGACATGTTTCATGGCGCGACGGAGGGGGACGTTCGCGCCGGAAATTTGCTGTCCTCGGTTTCGAGTTCGTTGGAGTGCATAGTAGCCATGCGCTGCAAAAAAGAAGATCGGACACTACCCCATCCGTGTGTCAGAAAAACCCCTACAACAGAATCGCACGGATGGGCCTGGCCAGACGGCCGCGCTTCAGCGACGTCCCAGCGGGACTTCCGCCAGGTCGGCATTGACCGTCTCCGGCAGCGCGTATTGGCCCGAGCGCGGCGGGTTGGGGCGGCGCCGGGCCGGGGCCGCCGGCAGCGAGATCTCGCCCAGGGCGCCGGCCACGCCGCTGTTCTGGGTCTTGGCCGCGACATCGCCCAGGCTGACCATGCCCACCAGCTTCTTGTGCCGATCCATCACCGGCAGGCGGCGGATCTGGCGCTGGACCATGTCGTCCAGCACGTCGTCGACCGGCTCGTCCTCGTAGCACCACAGCACTTCGTGGCTCATCACGTCCTTGAGGCGCACGGAATCGTGCAGGCGGTTCTTCGCCACCGCGCGCAGCACGATGTCGCGGTCGGTGACCAGGCCGACCAGTTGGTCGCCGTCGCAGACCGGCAGGGCGCCGACATCCAGCTCATCCATGGCCTGCGCGGCCTGGATCACGGAGTCGTCGGGCTTGAGCGTATGGGCGCCGCGCGTCATGACGTCGGCGATGGTGCGGGTGGCGTGCATGGTGCCTCCTTCCTGATGATGGGTGATCATGGTTGTCCGCTTGTCATGACAGCCTAGGCAACGGGGCGCTTTGCCGCAATGCCGCATCGCCCCTTTGCGGCGTCGGCAGATTCGCGCAGCATTGCCGGAAAGCGCCGACCGCGCCCGTCCTCCTACAGCCGGTTGCGGCGCTTGCCCACTGCTGCGCGCAAGCGCCTGGCCGCATCATCCTTGCATGAACCCGTTCCCCCATCCATCGCCCATTGCACAGCCAGGATACGGTCATGCCTGACGGCGTGACCGACATGATCGGCTGGAGCGCCACCCTGGTGCTGCTGCTGACGATCTCATCCCAGGTCTACCAGCAATGGCGCACGCGCTCCACCAAGGGCGTCTCGCCCTGGCTGTTCGCCGGGCAACTGCTGGCCTCGACCGGCTTCGTCACCTACAGCGCCTTGCAGGGCGACTGGGTGTTCGTGGTGTCGAATGTGTTCTTGCTGCTGACCGCGCTGCTGGGGCAATGGCTCTACCTGCGCAACAAGCGCCACCCGACAGAAGAACGGGGCGAGGAATAAAGCGTCCGTAAAGCGCCGGGAATTCCTTGTGTCTTACAGCCATCGTCGGCGCTGTCCGATGCACAGCGAGCCCGACGGTGGCTACAGTCGAGACATCGATGATCGCCGGGAGGCGATCCGCCACCAGAACAAGGAGAGCGCCATGACTTTCACACTTCATCCCCACGCCGGTCTCCACGGCCCACGCGCCTGGGGCAAGCTGCGCCGCGTGATGGGCGCGACCGCGCTGTGCGTGGCCGGCGTCGCGCTGGCCGTGAACGTGCACGCCGACACCGTGCCGGGCAAGGACAAGAGTTTCATGATCAAGGCGGCCGAAGCCGGCAACGCCGAGGTCGCCGCCAGCAAGGCGGCGCTGGAGAAAAGCACCAATCCGGCCGTGAAGGATTTCGCCCAGAAGATGATCGCGCAGCACACCCAGGTCGGCGATGAGCTCAAGCAACTGGCCTCCAGCAAGGACGTGAGCCTGCCGTCCGAACCCACGGTGGCCCAGCGCGCCAAGATCGCCGTGCTCGACAAGCTCTCCGGCCATACCTTCGACAAGCGCTATGCCAGCATGATCGGCGTGTCGGCGCACCAGGACGCGGTCAAGCTGTTCCAGAAGGCATCCACCTCGGCGCAGGACCCGGACGTGAAGAATTTCGCGGCCAAGACCTTGCCGGGTTTGCAGGAGCACCTGCAGATGGCGACCGAGCTCAAGAGCAAGGTCGACGCCGCCAAGGAGTGAGCTGGCGCTTGATGTCCGGGCTGGACAGCGCAGCCCGCGCGGCGCATCATCCGCGGGGGAGGCCGGGTTCGCCTGCTCCTGCCTGATGTCTTCCATTTGCCCGCGGCGGCCTGCCGCATTGTCGTTTTCGCTGTTCCGTCCTGCCTTCATGCGTCATCGCAAAGGAGTGCGCTCATGAAACGTCTCGCGAAATCCGCCGCCAAATCCGCCGCCGGTCAATTCGCGCCGCGCGTGGCCAAGCTGGAAAAGCACAAGTACGCGGCCTACGTCGACATGCACATCGGGCCGCTGTGGGAAATGGCCTTGCAAGGCTCGCCGGTACGCATCTGCCGCAAGCGCAAGAATGCCGAGAAAGCCGCGCTGGCGCTGGTGGCCGAGGCCAGGCGGCAGGCGCGGCAGCAGCAGGGCGCCTGAGTCCTCCGGCAAAAAAAAGGGCGGTATCTCTCCCGCCCTCGTCATTTCCCCATTCCCGTATTTTTCATCGCGGCAACCGCCGCCTTCAGCCGTCGCTCTGGTGCGCCTGGCCATGGGCCACGGCAAACGCTTCGTTTTCGTGGTCGCGCGGGGCCGCCGGCGCAGTGCCTCGGCCGGAGAGCTTCTTCTTGCCGGCCGGCGCGGCGTCTGCCGCGGCGACGGCTTCGTCGCCGGCCGCCGCCGGGGCCGGCTGGCTGCGTTCGCGTTTCTGCTGCTGGTCCAGCATCTTCATGAATTCGTTGTTGAAGGCCGGGATGTCGGCCGGCTTGCGCGAGGAGAGGAAGTTCTCGTCGCGCACCACCTCCTGGTCCAGCCACTGGCTGCCGGCATTCTTGAAATCGTCCTGCAGGCTGGGCCAACTGGTGACGGTGCGGCCCTTGGCCACACCGGCGGAGATCAGCAGCCAGCCGCCGTGGCAGATCGAGGCGATCGGTTTCTCGGCATCGTTGGCCGCGCGCACGAAGCTGCGCGCCTGCGGCAGCAGTCGCATGGCGTCGCCGTTGACCACGCCGCCTGGCAGCAGCACCGCCGAATAGTCGTCGGCGCGCGCCTCGTCGATGCTCATGTCGACCGACACCACTTCGCCCTTGTCCACGTGCTTGAAGCCTTGCACGCTGGATTTCTTGTCCGACAGGACATGCACCGTCGCGCCGGCCGCTTCCAGCGCCTTCTTCGGCTCCAGCAGCTCGGCTTGCTCGAAGCCGTCGGTCACGAGGATTGCGACCTTGAGGTTGTTGAATCGGTTTGCCATGTTGATCTCCCTTGAAAATGAAAAGGCGGCCGCGGCGCAAGGCCGGGCCGCCCGCAATCGGGTGGAGCCCGCAGGTGTCGATACCCGGAAATTCAGTGCTTGCCCGACTTCACCTGATGACGGTTCTGGTGGTCGCCCTTGGCGTGAGCCATGTCCGGCGCCTTCTTGATGCGGGTGATGTTGGAGGTCGCCACCGGATCGCTGTTGGGGAAGCTCATCTCGTTGGCGTCGTCCAATGCGACTTCCGACGGGGTGTCGTAGTCTTTGGCGCGTTCCTGCTTGGGGTGTTTGGTCGCGGACATGGATATCTCCTTTAAGTCGTGCGTGTCAATTCAGCTTACTGCCGGGCCGCCCTCGCCGATATAAGCGGGCCGCTCAAGCGCATGTCAGAAAGCCGGAAGCGTGGCGTCGCCCATTGCCTCGCTACGGCCACGGGGCCGGCGTCACATCCTCGAATTGCGCCTGCAGCTTGCCGCCGGCAGGCACCGCGCCGGGCTGGCGACCGGGATGCAGCATGGCGCCGGTCATCAGGGCCAACTCGCGCTCGGCGGCGACGAAGGCGGCGTCGCCCAGCGCCTGTTCCTTCACCGGCCAGTTGGCCAGCGCCCAGCGCTTGTAGTCGGCAAAGCGGGCCCGCAATTCCTGGGCGTACTGCTCGCGCTGGCGTTCCAGCGTCTGGTCGGGTTTGTTGGGGGTGTTTGGCGGGTTCATGTCAGCCTCCCTTCATGGAAATCAGGCTTTCGCGCACCTTGGCCATGCCGAAGCGCCAGATCTGCTCCATCTTGATGTGCGGCATGGTGGGCAGCTCGGAGGCGTCGATGAACACGTTCAACACCGCCGGGCCGGGCGCGGCCAGCAGTTGCGCGATGCCGCTGTCGAGCTGGTCCGGCGTGCGCGCGGTGAAGCCCTGCGCGCCGCAGGCCTGGGCGAAGGCGGCGAAAT
This sequence comes from Herbaspirillum sp. WKF16, assembly GCF_028993615.1. Classification (NCBI taxonomy): domain Bacteria; kingdom Pseudomonadati; phylum Pseudomonadota; class Betaproteobacteria; order Burkholderiales; family Oxalobacteraceae; genus Herbaspirillum; species Herbaspirillum sp. WKF16. The sequence continues at coordinate 2,417,255 of NZ_CP118632.1, forward strand.
CGGGATTGGGGAATTCGGAGCCCTCGAAGGCGGGCAGGCCGGCTTCTTCCATCTCCAGGTGCACCAGGCCCCACTCCTGGTTGTTGAATACCACTACCTTCACGGGCAGCTTGTGCTCGACGCTGGTCATGAATTCGCCCAGCAGCATGGTGAAGCCGCCGTCGCCCACGGCCACCACCACCTGGCGCCCGCGTTCCAGCGCCTGGATGCCGTTGGCCTGGCCCAGCGAGGTGCCGACCGCGGCATTGTTGAACGAGGCCAGGATGCGCTGGCGGCCGCTCTGGCGTATCCAGTTGCCGCACCACAGCGTCACCACGCCGGTATCGACCACGAACACGGCGTCGTCTTGGGCCAGGTCGCCCAGGCGGCGCGCCAGGCGCTGCGGCTTGATCTTCTTGTGGTGGCGCTTTTCTTCGGCGTTGCGGTCCAGCGAGGCGTTCCACTTTTCACGGTCGGCGTTGACCTTGTCGAGGAAGGCGCCGTCGGTCTTGCCGTCGACGGCGGCCAGCAACTGCTTCACGGCCGGCGCCACCGAGCCGGTGATGCCCAGCGCCACCGGAGCGCGGCGGCCCAGCACGAAGCCGCGCTCATCGATCTGGATCACGCGGTTCTTGGTCGGCAGGAATTCGGAATAGGGATAGTCGGAACCCAGCATCAGCATCACCTCTGCATCGTGCAGGGCATCGGTGCCCGGGGCGCCGCCGATCAGGCCGACGCCGCCGATCCAGTGCGGATGGCTGTAGTCCACCATGTCCTTGGCCTTGAAGGTGTGCATTACCGGCGCCTGCAGCTTGGCGGCCAATGCCAGCACGTCGTCGATGGCCTCGCGGCAGCCGTTGCCGGCGAAGATGGCGACCGTCCCGGCTTCGTTGATCAGCTTGGCCGCGGCGTCGATCTCAGCCTCGGCCGGCGCCAGCTCGGCGCGCCGGCGCAGCGTGGCGATGCTGGGCACGGGTTGCGCAGCCTTGGCGCCGATGATGTCGGCCGGGATGTTCAGGTGCGCCACGCCGCGCTGCGCATAAGCCTGGGCGATGGCCTGGTGGAACACGCCGGGCGCCTGCTCGGCGCTGGTCACGGTCTGGGTATAGCAGGCGACGTCGCGAAACAGGATGTCGGGCGTGTTCTCCTGCAGGTAATCGGTGCCGCGCCGCGCAGCCGGCACGCCGCCGGAAATGGCCAGCACCGGCGCATGATCCTTGCGCGCCTCGTACAGGCCGGCCACCAGGTGGTTGGCGCCGGGGCCGGTGGTGCCGCAGCACACCGCCAGGCGACCGGTCAGCTTGGCCTGGCCGGCCGCCGCCAGCGCGGCGCCTTCCTCGTGGCGCACGCCTATCCACTCGATGCGCTTGTCGCGGCGGATCGCTTCGGTGAGCGGGTTGAGGGCATCGCCGACGACGCCGAAGATCTGGCGCACGCCGATCTGGTAGAGGGTATCGATCAAGACTTCTGCGACGGTGGCGGACATGGCGACTCCAGGACGGTAGATAGGGCGGTGGATCGAGACTAAGCCCGACCGCGCCGCGCCTGTATCGGCGCGAGCGGTAAATCCCTGTAGGAGAGAGTGATCTTTCGCGGCGCGCATCGCATTGATGTGCGGCAAGGAGCCGCATTCCTACGTCGCATTCCTACGCCGGCCGACTGCGCGCCGGCGGCTGCGCCCGGATAATTCAAGCCGGAGTACAACGCACAACGGAGGCAGCCATGCGTCGCGCACTGTGGAAGGGAGCGATCAGCTTCGGCCTGATCAACATCCCGGTCGAGCTCTACACCGCCGAAAAGAACGATGAGCTGGACTTCCACATGCTCGACCGGCGCGACCTTGCGCCGGTGGGCTACAAGCGGGTGAACAAGAAGTCCGGGCGCGAGGTGCCCTGGGAAAACATCATCAAGGGCTATGAGTACGAGGACGGCAAGTACGTCCTGATGTCCGACGAAGACCTGCGCCGCGCCAACGTCGAGGCCACGCAAAGCATCGACATCCAAAGCTTCGTCGAGATCGATCAAGTGCCCGTCCTCTACTACGAGCAGCCCTATTACCTGGCCCCGTCCAAGGGCGGCGACAAGGCCTATGCGCTGCTGCGCGAGACCCTGCTGGCCAGCGGCAAGATGGCGATTGCCCAGATCGTGATCCGCACCCGCCAGCACCTGGCGGCGCTGCTCCCGCAGGGCGGGATGCTGAACCTGATCACCCTGCGCTATCCGACCGAGCTGCGTGCGCCCGATGACATCGGGGTGCCGTCGCGCAGCGCCAGAAAGTCGGCCGTGTCGAAGCAGGAGGTCGAGATGGCGCGCGCACTGGTCGAGCATATGTCGGCCGACTGGGCGCCCGGGCAATTCCGCGACACGTATCGCGACGACGTGCTGGCGCTGATCAAGAAGAAGATCAAGAGCCGCCAGACGCATGAAGTGGCCGAGCCTGACGAACATGCGGCCGCGCCAGCCGGGGCTGGCAAGGTGGTGGACCTGATGGCCTTGCTCAAGAGCAGCCTGGAGGGGCGTGGCAAGCCTGCCAAGCCGTCGCGCCAGGCCGTCGATGACGAAGCATCCAAGCCGCGCGCCGCGAAGGGCGCACGCGTTCACAAGCTCCCGGCGCGCAAGCCTTCGCCCAAGAAAGCCTCTGCCACCAAGGGCAAGGCCGGCACCGGGAGGGCGCAGGCATGAGTTCCGGCCACCTCGAGCGCTACCGCGCCAAGCGTAACTTCAGCATCACGCCCGAGCCTTCCGGCGAGACCACACGGCGCAAGACCGGCAAGCGCGCCGCGCCGCAGGCGCTGCAGTTCTTCATCCAGCGCCACCATGCGCGCCGCTTGCATTACGACTTCCGCCTGGAGCTCGACGGCGTGCTCAAGAGCTGGGCCGTGCCCAAGGGACCGAGCCTGGATCCGCACGACAAGCGCCTGGCCGTGCGCGTGGAAGACCATCCGCTGGACTACGGCAGCTTCGAGGGCGACATCCCGGAGCACCAGTACGGCGCCGGCCACGTGGTGCTGTGGGACCGCGGCCAATGGCAGCCGGAGGGCGATCCCGCGGCCGGGCTGGAAAAAGGCCACCTGGCGTTCGCGCTGCGCGGCGAAAAGCTGGCAGGTCGCTGGGCGCTGGTGCGCATGGGCCACGCCGACGCCCGCGGCAAGGAAAACTGGCTGCTGATCAAGGAGGCGGACGAGGCTGCCGCGCGCGGCAAGGAGGCCGCCGTCACCGAACTACGGCCGGAGAGCGTAGCCGGCCAGGGCGACCCGGCGCCGAGGAAGGTCCGCAAGGCCGCCGGCGCCAAGGACGCGCCGGTGCAGGTTGCCGGGCTCAAGCCGTCGCGCATGCCGGCCCGCATCGCCGCCCAATTGGCCACGCTGGTGGCGCAGGCGCCGCAGGGCGAGGAATGGCTGTCCGAAATGAAGTTCGACGGCTACCGCGGCCTGTGCCGCATTGCCAAAGGCCGGGCCGCGATCCACACGCGCGAGGGGCTGGACTGGAACGCGCGCTGGCCGGTGCTGGTGCAGGCGCTGCAGAAGCTGCCGGTGGACGACGCCTGGATAGACGGCGAGGTGGTGGCGCTGGACGCGGAAGGCGGCATCAGCTTCGAGGCGCTGCAACACTACACGCACGGCGAACAGCAGCAGGCCGACGGCGTGCGCCTGGCGCTGTACGCCTTCGACCTGCCGTATCTCAACGGCCACGACCTGCGCGGCCTGCCGCTGATCCAGCGCAAGCAACTGCTGCGCGAACTGATCCCGGGCGCGGACGAGGAGGGCCTGTTGCTCTACAGCGAGCACATCGTCGGCCAGGCGGACGAGGTGTTCAAGCATGCCTGCCGGCATGGCATGGAGGGCATCGTCGCTAAACGCGCGGATGCGCCCTATACCGGCCGGCGCGACCGCAACTGGCTCAAGATCAAGTGCGAACGGCGCCAGGAGTTCGTGATCGGCGGCTACACCGACCCGGCGGGGCAGCGCAGCGGCTTCGGCGCGATCCTGGTCGGGGTGTACGGCGACAACGGCGACCTGCATTACGCGGGACGCGTCGGCACCGGATTCGACGAGCGCCTGCTCGGCTCCCTGCTCAAGAAGTTCAAGGCGCTGGAGCAGGGCAAGCCGGCCTTTGCCAGGCCGCCGACCGGCCAGCAGCTGCGCGGGGTGCACTGGATCGCACCCGAGCTGGTGGCGGAGGTGAAGTTCGCGCAGTGGACCCGGGCCGGCATCCTGCGGCACGGCGCCTTCGTGGCGCTGCGCGAGGACAAGAAGCCGCGCCACATTGTGCGCGAGGCAGTAGGCGAAACCGGGCCAGCCGCCGCGCCGGAAAAGCCCAGCCGGGCTGCGGCCAAAGGCGCCGACCCGTCGGCGCCGGTCACCGTCGCCGGCGTCCGGCTGACCCATCCCGGCAAGATCCTGTTTCCCGACACCGGGCTGACCAAGCTTGAACTGGCGCGCTACTACCAGAGCGTGGCCCGCTGGATCCTGCCGGAGCTGCGCCGGCGGCCGCTGTCGCTGGTGCGCTGCCCGGACGGCCATGCCGGCAAATGCTTCTTCCAGAAACACGCCGGCCAGGGCATGCCGGACGCCATCGAACCCATCGAGGTGCCCGAGGGCGAGGGCACGGCGCAGTACATGATGGTCAACGATGTCGCCGGGCTGGTGGCCACGGTGCAGATGGGCGTGCTGGAGCTGCACGCCTGGGGCTCGACCGGACGCGACCTGCTGCATCCGGACCGCATCGTCTTCGATCTCGACCCGGCGCCCGACGTACCCTGGCCGACCGTGGTGGAAGGCGCGCAGCTGCTGCGCGGGCTGCTGCAGGAGGTGGGGCTGGAATGCTTTCTCAAGACATCCGGCGGCAAGGGCCTGCACCTGATGGTGCCGATCCGGCCCGAGCACGACTGGGAGACCGTCAAGGACTGGGCCCATCGGGTGGCGGCGCACCTGGCGCGGCACCTGCCGGATCGCTTCATCGCCCGCATGACCAAGGCCGCGCGCGGCGGCAAGATCTTCGTCGACTACCTGCGCAACGCGCCGGGCGCGACCACGGTGGTCGCCTATTCGCCGCGCTCGCGCGACGGCGCGCCGGTGTCGGCGCCGATCGCCTGGGAGGAGCTGGACGACACGCTCAAGCCCGATGCTTTCAAGGTGGCGAACATGGCGCAGCGGATCGGCCATCTGCAAGGGCTTGATCCCTGGAAAGATTTTGCAACATCGCGCCAGCGCCTGACTTCGCGGATGCTGGCCGCCTTCGACCCGGCCTGAACGCCGGCGCCGCAGCAGGCAATGTCCTACACGAGCTTCATCCTCCTGCCGACTGTGCCTTGCATAGGGCAACTTCATAATCCACTTTAACTTTTTCGGGACGGATGCGCACGGCGCCAGCCGCCATCCGTTCCCGCCCGATCGACCGACAGAGCACGTCCAAAACGTGAGATGAACAACAACGAGGAAATGGCAAACGCCATGAACACCACCAGCTATCGCCACTCCCTGACGCAGATTCTCTCCCGCCACCTGATGCACGCCGCCATGCCCGGCCTGATGCCGGCAGCGCCCGCCGCGCCGCGCGCGCAGTCGCCCGGCAAGCTGCCGGCGGCGCTGGTCGAGCGGCTGCTGCAACAGGAAGAGCAGCGCCGCCTGCGCGGCCACGGCGCATCGATCACGGCCCCGATCGCTACCTTCAGCGCGCCGCAGCCGGCCGCCCATCGCGCCGCCACCTACAGCTACCCGATCCACATCGAGCGCGCCGACATCGACGCCTTGCCGGCATCGGCAGGCGTGTACGTCTTCCGCGGCGCCAATGGCATCCCGCTGTACGTCGGCCGCAGCGTCAACCTGCGCAGCCGCGTGCTGGCCCATCTGCACAACCATGAAGAGGAGCTGCTGGTGCGCCAGACGCGCCGCATCGAGTTTCGCCGCACCGTCGGCGAGCTGGGCGCGGCCCTGCTGGAGAACAGCCTGGTGCGCGACCTGCAGCCGCTGCACAACAAGAAGCCGCGCCAGAAGCGCTGCCTGTTCACCTTGCGCCTGAGCCCGGCCGGCCAGCCGCAGGTGGCCCAGGTGGCCGAGCGCGACTTCAGCCGCGCCGAGAACCTGTTCGGCATCTTCGCCTCCGAGCGCGCCGCGCAGGAAGCCTTGCAGAAACTGGTGGAGCAGCATGAGCTGTGCTCCATCGCCGCCGGGCTGGAAGAAAGCGCGGGCGAGGGCATGGCCTGCTTCGCCCGCCAGATCCGCCGCTGCCGCGGCTGCTGCACCGGCGAAGAGTCGCATGAATCGCACCGGGAACGCCTGATGCTGGCGCTGGAAGACTTGCGCATCCTGCCCTGGCCGTATGAGGGCGCGATGGGAGTGATCGAGGAGCGCGACGGCTGGAGCCAGGTGCACGTGATCGACCACTGGCGCTACCTGGGCACGCTGGACGAGCAGCACCAACAACTGCAGGCGCGCCCGGCGGCCAGCCTGAAGGGTTTCGACCTGGACAGCTACAAGCTGGTCATCAAGCCGTTCTTGCTGCAACAGCTGGAGCTGCGTGCGCTGCCCGGACTGACCCTGCCCGACCGGGCCTGATCGGTTTTCCACCCCTGCGCGGCGCCGTTTTGGCGGCGTCGCGCTTGCGTTCGTCCGCAGCTCTCGTCCATCGATGTAAATCCCCGCACCTCGATTGAACATTTTGCGGCGCAGCGCTTCATACCAGCGATTTGGTCGTCCTTGCCGACGACGTTTCGCCCGGGCAGGGCGGCGCGCTCAAGCCGCCCCGCACCGATGTCTTACAACAAACAACAACGAGGATTGTCAATGCGAGGCCGATTCCAATCGCTTGCAGCGGTGATGCTGTTCACCGTTCCCGGCGCCGCCACCATGGCCTGGGCCGCCGATGCCAACAGCGGCTTGTGCTCCCCCGACCTCAAGGTCGACAAGGACAAGCTGGCCGCCTACCTGATCAAGACCTATCCCGTCAGCACCGGCTACCTGTCGGTTGGCGACAATGCCGCGCCGCTCAATTCGCCCAGCGCCCTGGCAGCGTGGTTGCTGAAGAAGCGCGCGGCCGAGAAGGCCGCCGGCGGCCCCGCCAGCGGCGACGGCAGCAACGTCGACCACATGGCCGAGGATCTGCAGGGCCTGCTGGATGGCAAGGATGGCCAGTTCAAGCCGGCCGGGCGCGTGGATGCGCAGGCTTTCTTCAGCAACGGCAGCCAGAGCGGATTGTCATGCGTGGTGGCCGGCGCCAGTCCGGCGCTGCCGCACGCGTCGTCTGCCGCGATCATGACTGCCGCCGCGCCCACCGGCACCGCCGGCCAGCCCACCGTCGCGGCCGTCCCCGCCGCCGCGCCGCCGGCGCCGCCGGCGCCGCAGCCGACCTGGCTGGACCACGCGCGCGTGCGCGGCAACCCCGACCAGCTCTCCATCGACCACAATAACAAGGCTGCCTACGCTTCGGTGGAGCGGGCCCGCGTGACCCTGGCCAACGACGACGTGGCGGCCTCGCGCACCAACGACATCGTGGCCTACGCCGGTTACTCCTTCGAGAAGCGCGCCATCGGCCAGGCCGGCAGCACCTATGAGGCCGTGCCGTATGTGGGCGTCAAGCAGAACCGGGTGACGGTCTACAACAACGGCGGCCCATCGGTGACCACCACCCGCACCAGCCAGGTCGGCATGCTGTCGGCCTTCCACTTCGCGCATCCCGGCTCGCCCAACACCGAAGACCTGACCGCGCGGCCGGACTACCTGATCAACAATACCGACGGCAGCCGCCTGCTGACGGTGAACTTCACGCTCACGCCGGTGCGCCCCGGCATCCTCAACGACTTCATCCGCTGGAACAACGGCCTGGCCTTCAAGCCCATCCTGATCGGCCAGAGCCGCAACGGTACCTATCTCGACCGCGGCGACCCCGACGTCTACGACCAGCACCAGGATTTCATCCGCCTGGGTGCGCAGGCCGGTTTCACGCTGGCCTCCACCAATCCGTCGCTGCCGTTCGATTTCACCACCACCTTCACCGGCCTGAAGGCCATCGAGGGTTCGCGCGGCATCCACTACTGGAAGTCGGTGCTGACTTACAACTTCAACCAGAACGTGGGCCTGAGCCTGGACTACTCCAACGGCGTGCTGCCGGAAACGGCGGATCCGGAACGCAAGTGGGGGCTGGGGATTTCGTCGAAGTTCTGACGCCTCGGCAGGTCGTCCCCGCCAAAAGCGCGCATAAAAAAACGGCGGATGTTAAGTCCGCCGTTTTTTTATATATGGCATCAATGCGGCTTTACTGATAGGTCGTCGCCATCTTCTCCGGCAGCGGCACGTTGAGCCACTTCTTGACGATGGCATTGAGCTCGCCGCTCTTCTTGGCCTGCGTGATGGCGTCGTTGACCTTGGCCAGCAGGGCCGCCTCGTTCTTGTTCAGGCCCACGCTGCAGCTCGACTCATGGATGATGTACTTCAGCACCGGCTTGTTGTTGGGGGCCTTTTCCGCCAGCGCGTAGGCGACGAAGTCGCCGGTGCCCACCAGCTGCACCTGGCCGGAGACATAGGCCGAGATCATGGCGTTGTTGTCTTCGTAGCGCTTGATGGTGGCGCTCTTGGGCGCGGTGTCGGTGAGCTGGATGTCCTGGAAGGTGCCACGCGCCACGCCCACGGTCTTGCCTGCCAGGTCGGCGGCGTTGCCGACCTTGACCGCGGCCACGCCGAACACGCTGTTGTTGTACGGGGCGTAGGCTTGCGAGAAGTCGATCACCTTTTCACGCTCGGCGCTCTTGCCCAGCGTGGAGATCACCAGGTCGGCCTTGTGCGTCTGCAGGTACGCGATGCGGTTGGCGCTGGCCACCGGCACCAGTTGGACCTTCACGCCCATGTTCTTGGCGATCAGCTTGGCGACGTCGATGTCCAGGCCCTGCAGCTGCAGGTCGGTGTTGACCGAGCCGAAGGGGGCGAAATCCTGCGGCACGCCGATGCGGACCACGCCGGCCTTCTGGATGTCGGCCAGGGCATCGGCGCGGGCTTGGAACGAGGCCGCCGACAGCAGCCCGAGCGCCATGGCCAGCATTGGTTTGATTGACTTCATTGGTGTCTTCTCCCTTAGCGATTGTGTCGATGCCGCGCCGTCTGTCGCGGCGCGAGGCGAGGGCGTCTGCGCGCCCTGGGTTCCCTTGCTGCGGAACCGCCGACGATGATACGCCAAATTGCGCGCAATCGTCTTGCACGCCAGCTCAGCCGCGCAGTTCCAGGATACTGTCCTCGGCCACCAGGAAAACGCGCTGGCCGGGCTGCTGCGCGATCTGGTAACCGCCCGTGAAGGCGCCGAAGGCGGGCAGCATGGCCCATTCCCCGTCGACCACGAAGCAGGGCAGGCGCAGCGCATCGCCGGCCGAGGCCAGGCGGTACACCGGGTGCAGGTGGCCGACGATGGCGAAGGCGCCTTCCACCGTCTGCGGATGATGGCAAAAGGCCAGCGAGCCCACGCGCCAGGGCTCGTCCACCACTTCGATGCCCAGGCCGGCGGGGGGGTCGCCAGCGTGGCGGTCGTGGTTGCCGCGCACCAGCGTCAGCGCCAGCTCGCGGCGGCGGTCGCGCCATTGCGCCAGCGCCGCCAGCGTGGCGTCGGCCCGCGCCGCGCGGGCGTGCAGGAAGTCGCCCAGGAAGACGATGTGCCGCGCCGCATGGCGTTCGACCAGCCGGTCCAGCAAGGCCAGGTTGGCGCCGGTGGTGCCGCGCGGAACCGGGATGCCGCCGGCGCGAAAGGCCGCGGCCTTGCCGAAGTGGACGTCGGCCACCACCAGCATGGCGCGTTCGGGCCACCACAGCGCGCGCTCGGGCAGCATGGCCAGGCGCTCGCCGGCGGCGTCGAATTCGAGCGGGGTGCTCATGGTTTTCCTTTCATGGATTTGTCGGCGGCGCGCTCCAGCCCATCCAGCATGCGCGCCACGCGATCGGCCAGCTTCTCGGTGGAGAGCTTTTCACGGAAGCGCTCCACCATCAGCGGCAGCGCGAACGGCGTGGGCCGCGCCGGACGCATCAACGCCAGCGCGCGGCCGCGCAGTTCCGCCAGGGTGGCGCGCAGGCGCTGCAGTTCCAGTTCCTGCTCCAGCACTTCGGCCTGGGCCTGGGTCAGCAGCAGGTTGCCGGCGTCATGCTTGCGAAACACCTCGAAGAACAGCGCCGACGAGGCCTGCAGCTGGCGTGCGCTCTTGGGCTGGCCGGGATAGCCCTGCGACACCAGGCCGGCAATGCGCGCGATTTCACGGAAGCGCCGCTGCGAGAGCTCGGTGGCGTTGAGGCTGGAGAGCACATCGTCGAGCAGGCCGTCCTCGCTGAAGAGCGTGCCGGGCTGGTCGGGCGCCAGCAGCGAAAGGTCGGCCTCGTGCGCGGCCAGCAGCTCGAAGCCGTAGTCGTTGACGGCGATCGAGAAAGTCGCCGGCCTATCGCGCGCCAGGCGCCAGGCCAGCAGCGACGCCAGGCCCACGTGCACCAGCCGGCCGGCGAAGGGATAGAAGAACAGGTGATGGCCTTCGCGGCTCTTGATGGCCTCGACCACCAGCTTTTGCGCGGTCGGCAGCGCCGACCATTCGCGCTGCAGTTCCAGCAGCGGGCGCACGGCCTGCATCTCGGGACCTTCGTAGCGGCCGAGGGCGGCTTGCTCCAGCCGGTCGAGCACCGCGTGCGCCAGCGTCGAGGACAAGGGCAGGCGGCCGCCTTGCCAGCGCGGTACGGCGCCGCTGCCGGAGACGGCGCGACGCACCCAGGCGGTCATCTCGTGCACCCGCACGAACTCCAGCATGCGTCCGCCGAACAGGAAGCGGTCGCCCGGCCGCAGGCGGGCGATGAAACCTTCCTCGATGGCGCCGATGCGCCCGCCCCGCAGGTATTGAACGTGCATGCTGGCGTCGGAGACGATGGTGCCGATGTTCATGCGGTGGCGTCGCGCAATGGCCGGCAGCTCGACCCGGTAGACGCCGTCGGCGCCGACGCGGACGCGATGGTATTCGGGATAGGCGACCAGGCTCTGGCCGCCGCGCACCACGAAGTCCAGCGCCCATTGCCACTGGTCCTCGCGCAGGTCGCGGTACGACCAGGCCGTGCGCACCTCGTCCAGCAATTCCCCGGGCGTGAAGCCGCCGCCCAGGGCGATGGTGACCAGGTGCTGCACCAGCACGTCCAGCGGAGCCGCCGGCACCGGCCGCCGTTCGACCTGGCCGTCGGCGATCGCTTGCCGCGCGGCGGCGAACTCCACCAGCTCCAGGCTGTTGGTGGGCACCAGCGTGGCGCGCGAGAGCCGGCCGGGCGAGTGGCCGGAGCGTCCGGCGCGCTGCAGCAGCCGGGCCACGCCGCGCGGGCTGCCGATTTGCAGCACCCGCTCCACCGGGGTGAAGTCCACGCCGAGATCCAGGCTGGAGGTGCAGACCACGGCCTTGAGCTTGCCCTCGCGCAGGCCTTGTTCGACCCAGTCGCGCACTTCGCGGTCGAGCGAGCCGTGGTGCAGGGCGATCAGCCCGGCCCAGTCGGGACGCGCCGCCAGCAGTTGCTGGTACCACAGCTCGGCCTGGGAGCGGGTATTGGTGAACACCAGCGTGCTGCCGCCGGCTTCGATCTCGGCCGCCACCGCCGGCAGCATCTGGATGCCGAGGTGGCCGGCCCAGGCGAAGCGCGAGGGATGCGGCGGCAGCAAGGTGTCGATGACGATGCGCTTGCGCTGTTCGCCGCGCACCAATACGCCGTGCCGCGCGCCATCCTCGCCCAGCAGCGCCTGCATGGATTGCTCCAGATTGCCCAGCGTCGCCGACAGGCCCCAGACCGCCAGCCCGGGGCGCCAGCGTTTGAGCCGCGCCAGCGCCAGCTGCACCTGCACCCCGCGCTTGTTGCCCATCAGCTCGTGCCATTCGTCGATCACGATGGCGTCGAGCCGGCCGAAGCGCTGCCGCGCGTCGGCCTGGGACAACAGCAGCGACAGGCTCTCCGGCGTGGTCACCAGCGCCTGCGGCAGCGACTTCATCTGGCGCGCCCGTTCGCCCGAGCCGGTGTCGCCGGTGCGCATGCCGGCCTGCCAGTGCGGCAGCAGGTCGGCCAGCGGCGCCTGGAGGGCGCGCAAGGTATCGGCCGCGAGCGCGCGCATCGGCGTGATCCACAGCACCCGCAGCCCCGATGCGCCGGCCGCCGCGGCCTGGGGCGATCCCAGCGCCGGTTCCGCGTGCAGCAGCGCGCCGAACCAGACGGCGTAGGTCTTGCCGGAGCCGGTGCCGGCATGCAGCACGCCCGAGCGGCCGGCGCCGGCGGCCTGCCATACTTCGCGCTGGAAATCGAAGACCGTCCAGCCGCGCGCCTGGAACCAGCGCTCGACGCTGGCGCGCCCGTCCTGGACGGGAGCCGGCCTGCCGCCGCTACGCGCCACGACCGTCTCCGTTGACCGGCAGCAGGGCGCGCAGCGTGGCCAGGGTATCGGCCTGCTCGACCGTCTTGTCGTCGCGCCGGCGCAGGATGCGCGGGAAGCGCACCGCGATGCCGGCCTTGTGGCGAGCAGAAGCGGCGATGCCCTCGAAACCGATCTCGAACACCATGCTCGGACGCACGCTGCGCACCGGACCGAACTTTTCGATGGTGCTCTTGCGGATGGCCTGGTCGACCTCGGCGATCTCGGCGTCGGTCAGGCCGGAGTAGGCCTTGGCGAAGGGCACCAGGCTGCGTTCGGCGCCTGGGGCGGCGGGCGCGTCCCAGACCGCGAAGGTGTAGTCGGTGTAGAGCGAGGCGCGGCGGCCGTGGCCGGCCTGGGCGTAGATCAGCACGGCATCGACGCTATAGGGATCGATCTTCCACTTCCACCAGGCGCCGGCGTTGCGGGTACGGCCGATGCCGTAATGCCCGCCGATCTCCTTGAGCATCATGCCTTCCACGCCGCGCTCGCGGGAGCTCTTGCGCAGTTCGGCCAGCGCATCCCAGTCGGCTGCTTCGATGCGCGGCGCCAGCATCAGGGAGGGTCCGGCATGCAGGGCGAGCAGGGCCTCCAGCCTGGCGCGCCGCTCGCCTTGCGGCAGGCCGCGCAGGTCGTGGCCGTCCCGTTCCAGCAGGTCGTAGGCGATCAGCGCCGCCGGCAGCTCGGCCAGCAGGCGCGGCGTCAGGTTCTTGCGGCCGATGCGCCTTTGCAGCTCGGCAAACGAGGCGATGCGCGAGGCGTCGCCGGGTTCGCCGGGGCGCACGATCACGATCTCGCCGTCCAGCACGGTGCCGTCGGGCAGCGCCAGCGCCGCCAGCTCGGGGAAGCGTTCGCCGATCAGCTCCTCGCCGCGCGACCACAGCCAGCCGACCCCGCGGCGGCGCACCAGCTGTGCGCGAATGCCGTCGTACTTCCATTCCACCTGCCAGCGTTCCAGCGTTCCCAGCGTGCGCGGGTCGTCCGGCAGCGGATGGGCGAGGAAGAATGGATAGGGCTGGCCACCGTCGAGACGATGGTCGCGGCCGTCGTCGGGCGCGATCAGCTGCGCGAAACGGTCGGCGTCAGGCCGCGCGCGACCGTCGGTCCAGCCGACCAGGCGCTGCGCCAGCAGCTTGGCGTCGAGCTGCGCCACGGCCGCCAGCGCGCGGGTGACCAGCAAGCGCGACACACCCACGCGAAAGCTGCCGCCGATCAGCTTGGTGAGCAGGAAGCGGCCTTGCCAGTCCAGCTCATCCCAGGCTGCGAACAGCGCCGCGCGGATCGCTTCCGGCCCGGCGCCGCGCAAGGGGGCGATGCGTTCCTCCATCCAGCGCGCCAGGCCGAGATCGCCGGCATGCCGGGCCGGCGGGAGGATATGGGCGATGGTCTCGGCCAGGTCGCCGACGGCGTGGTAGCACTCTTCGAACAGCCATTCGTCGATCTGCGCGTATTGCATCGCGCAGTGCTTCAGCAGTTTGGTCGGCACCGCCTGGCGCGGCTTGCCGCCGGCCAGGAAATAGACGGCCCAGGCGGCGTCGGCGGCATCGGCGCGGGTGAAGTAATCCTGCAGCGCGGCCAGCTTGCGGGTGGTCGAGGTGGTGGCGTCGAGCTCGGCGTAGAGCCGCGAGAACTCACGCATGGGAGGACTCCGCCTGGGGCTTTGCAGCGTCCTCCCCGGCATCTTCCTCGCCGTATTCGGTATCGAAGGCGCCGGCGTCCAGGCCGTTCTGACGCAGCCAGCGCACCAGCGTGGCGACCTGGCCGTGGGTCACGATCACGCGCTGGGCGCCGGTGCCGGCGATGGCCTGCAGCAGGGCCGGCCAGTCGGCATGGTCGGACAGCACGAAACCGCGATCCACGCCGCGCCGCCGACGCGTGCCGCGCAGGCGCATCCAGCCGCTGGCGAAGGCGTCGCTGTAGTCGCCGAAGCGGCGCATCCAGGGCGAACCGGCGGCTGAAGGCGGCGCCAGCACCAGCGCGCCGGCGTAAGCCTGTTTCCCGCGCCCGCCGGCGGCTTCGGCCTCGCCCACGGTAAGGGTCGGCGGCAGCGCGATGCCGGCTTCGCGGTACAGGCGGTTCAAGGGTTCCACCGCGCCGTGGCAGACGATAGGGCCGATGCCGGGATCGATGCCGTGCAGGATGCGCTGGGCCTTGCCGAAGGAGTAGCAGAACAGCACGCTGGCGCGGCCTGCGGCGGCGTTGGCGCGCCACCAGCGGTTGATGTCGTCGAAGATCTCGGCTTGCGGCTGCCAGCGGTAGATCGGCATGCCGAAGGTGGATTCGGTGATGAAGACGTCGCAGCGCACCGCCTCGAACGGGGCGCAGGTGCCGTCGGCTTCGAGCTTGTAGTCGCCCGAGGCCACCCAGACCCGCCCGCCGTGCTCCATGCGCAATTGCGCCGAACCCAGCACATGGCCGGCCGGATGCAGCGACAGGCGCACGCCGTTGTGGGTCACGTGCCGCCCATAGGGCAGCACGTCGAGCGCGATGTCCGCCCCCAGGCGGGCGCGCAGGATGCCGGCGCCGGGGGCGGCGGCCAGGTAACTGCCATGGCCGCTGCGGGCATGGTCGGCGTGCGCGTGGGTGATCACCGCGCGCGCCACCGGCCGCCACGGGTCGATATAAAAATCGCCGGGAGGGCAATACAGGCCCTCCTTGCGCACCACCACCATGTCTTCCATGCGCGGGGCCTCCTTGCCGGGTGCTTGTCCAGGCTTCAGCTTAGCCGCGCCGGCTCTGCCATGCCGTCGGCGCAGGGCGCATCTTGTTGTCAGTGGAAAGGGCGATGCAGTCGAAATACGGGCAGCCATGACCCCGCTAATTTTTCAATGGCGCATCGCAAAATGCGGAGGGATTCTGTATCCTAGCGGCTATCGTTCTTGCCTTACCAGAACTTTGCATCCTGACAATCTACGAGGGCGATCCATGTCGACCTACATCGAAACAAAAACATTTCGTGAACTGCAGGATTCGGAAGTCTTGCCAGCCCCCTCCGGCGTCCGTCTCAACATCATGCAGATGTGCCAGCAGGAAGACCTCTCGCTGCCCGACCTGGTGTCGCAGGTGCAGGGAGACCCGGTGCTGGCCGGCCGCCTGATCCAGATCGCCAACATTCCCAACATCAACAAGGGCCGCATGGTGGCCTCGGTCAACGTCGAGCTGCTGCTGATGGTGGGCCTGCATGCCGTGCGCCAGATGGCGCTGGCGATTTCGCTGACCGAGTCGGCGCGCCGCGGCGACTGCAAGGAATTCAACTACGACGCCTTCTGGGCGCGCGCCACCGCGATGGCCTGCGCCGGCCAGGCGCTG
Source organism: Herbaspirillum sp. WKF16 (assembly GCF_028993615.1). Classification (NCBI taxonomy): domain Bacteria; kingdom Pseudomonadati; phylum Pseudomonadota; class Betaproteobacteria; order Burkholderiales; family Oxalobacteraceae; genus Herbaspirillum; species Herbaspirillum sp. WKF16. The sequence continues at coordinate 2,432,933 of NZ_CP118632.1, forward strand.
GGCGAGATGCTGCAGCTGGCGCCGCCGGCGGAGATGTTCACCAACGGCCTGCTGGCCGGCATCGGCCGCCTCGGCCTGGCGTCGGCCCGTCCCAAGCGCTACGGCGAGGTGCTGGCCGGCGGCGCCGAAGGACAGGCGCTGCGCGACAAGGAGAAAGAGGCCTTCGGTTTCGACCACCTCAGCCTGGCCGCCGCCATGATGGAAGACTGGCATTTCCCCAAGCTCTTCTGCACCGCGGTGCTGCATCACGAGAATCCGGAAGCCTCCGGCCTGGACGACGGCGACCGACAGCAGCAGCTGGTGCGCATGCTGGAACTGGCCGGCTGCGTGGCCGACGTGTGCGTGGCCGACGCCCGCACGCGGCAGCAATTGCTGCCGCGCCTGTTGAAGCTGGCGGAGCGGTTCTCGCTGCCGTTGTCCAGCGTCGAGTACGTCTGCGGTCGCGTCTCCTGGGATTGGAGCGACTGGGGCGCCTTGCTGCACGTGTCGACCCAGGTGCTGCCGGAAATCGGCGCCGAACTGGCCGAGGCGGCCAACCAGGCCGCCTGAGAATCTGCCGTCATGGCGAGCGCCTGCTCGCAAAATGCGGCATGTTTCGGCATGCTGCTCGCGATCCGTTGGTAAATGGCACAAATGCCGGCTTTGTATTTGTCGTGTCAGGCTTGAATGCTAGTATGGCGCCCGGTTGAAAGCGAACACCCAGCGGCCGATCCGCAAGCAGCGGGCCCACGGCGCAATCCCATCGAGAATTGATCTCATTGCTCGCATTGCGCGACCGCTTCCTGCGGTGGCGCGGCGCGGCATCACACCGTTCAGCTTTCGGCCAGGCACGCGGCCAGTCCGACGTCTCCGGCGTCGTTGTCCCGGCCACCAAGCAGCGGCATCTTGCCGCCATTCACAATCAGAAAAACGTAGCGGGGCTGTTCCCCCAGTTGCTCAGTCGCTGTGCCTGCATCGCCGGCTGCGCCTCATATGCGAGGTGCGGGGGAGTCGGTGATCGGGCCGTCTTGCCGCTGAGCTTCTCGCTGCATTCATCGCTTTATGAACAGGTGGTTTAATGAAAAAAATCCTGTATGCATCCTGGATGACCTGCATCCTCTATGCAACGATGAACCAGGCCTACGCCGCCCACCCGCTGGTCACCGACGACAGCGGCGTGCAGGGGGACGGCCATCACCAGATCGAGGTCAACACCGACTGGAGCCGGCAATCCGGCCAGGCCGGCCACGTCGGCGCCTTTACCTATACCTATGGCGTCACCGACAAGCTCGATTTGTTTGCCAACCTGCCGCTGACTTTCCAGTCCCGCGACGGCGCGGGCGTGGGCGATTATTCGCTGGGCGCCAAGTGGCGTTACTACGACCAGGACGGCCTGTCGCTGGCCTTCAAGCCGGAGCTCTTCATGCCCAGCGGCGACGAGGAAAAAGGCTTGGGCAACGGGCGCAACAGCCTCGGCCTGACCGCGATCGCCTCCTATGAGGCCGGCCCCTGGACCCTGCACGGCAACGCCGGGCTCAACTACAACCGCTACAAGCTCGGCAGCGATGACGAGGCCAAGCGCAAGCTGATATGGCGGGCTTCCGCAGCCAGCTGGTATGAGTTGAGCGAACAATGGAAGCTGGTGGCCGATACCGGCGTGGCGCAGAACCAGGAGCGGGGCAACCGAACCTGGCCGGCCTATGCCTTGCTGGGTGTGATCTGGTCGCCCAACCAGACCGTGGATCTCGACTTCGGCGCCAAGTTCGGCTTGAACAAGGCTGAGGTCACGCGGCAGTTCGGCGTCGGCGTCACCCTGCATTACTGATCGCCGCTCGCCCGTCGGCTCCGCTGTGCGGTGCAGCATGCGATGCGCTGGAAACCTCGGCCAAATCTGCTATCTTTGACCTTGGCGCAAGGCCACGACAAAGGAGACTACACATGGATCTGGTGGAAAAATTCGATGCCAAAGGCAAGACCGGCGCACCTTACCACGTAGAGGTGTATCAGACGCAGCAGGATGAAGCCGACGCCGCAGCGCGGGCGTTCAGCCGCACCTACAAGCTGGCCGACGGGCGCGCACTCGATCCCTTGACGAACGAGAAATTCAGGATCGTCCAGACCGGAGAGAAAATCTACCGGGTCTGACCTTTCCCGGGAAATTGAAAAAGCCGGCACCGCAAGGTGGCCGGCTTTTTCTTTGGCCCGGCCAAGCCGGGCAGGGCATTCAGAACGCGTCGCCCGGCACCCGCACCCAACCTTCCATCAAGACCCGCGCGCTGCGGCTCATGATGGCCTTGGTGACCACCCACTGCTTGCCCTCCAGCTTCGCCTCGGCGCCCACGCGCAGCGTGCCCGAGGGGTGGCCGAAGCGCACGCTGTTGCGTTCGCCGCCGCCGGCGGCCAGGTTGACCAGCGTGCCGGGAATGGCCGCGGCCGTGCCGATGGCCACCGCCGCCGTGCCCATCATCGCGTGGTGCAGCTTGCCCATGGACATGGCGCGCACCAGCACGTCGGCGTCGGCCGTGGTGACCGTCTTGCCGCTGGACGACACATACTCCCTGGCCGGCGCCACGAAGGCGACCTTGGGCGTGTGCTGGCGGGTGGCGGCTTCCTCCACGCGGCCGATCAGGCCCATGCGGATGGCGCCGTGGGCGCGGATGGTCTCGAAACGGGCCAGCGCGGCCGGGTCGCCGTTGATGGCGTCCTGCAGCTCGGCGCCGGTGTAGCCGATGTCTTCCGCGTTGAGGAAGATGGTGGGGATGCCGGCATTGATCATGGTGGCCTGGAAACTGCCCACGCCCGGCACCTCCAGCGTATCGACCACGTTCCCGGTGGGGAACATGGCGCCGCCGGCGCCGTCTTCCTCGGCCGCCGGATCCATGAATTCCAGCTGCACCTCGGCCGCCGGGAAGGTCACGCCATCCAGTTCGAAGTCGCCGGTCTCCTGCACCTGGCCGTCGGTGACGGGCACATGGGCGACGATGGTCTTGCCGATGTTGGCTTGCCAGATGCGCACCACCGCGATGCCGTTCCTGGGCACCTTGTCGGCAGCCACCAGGCCGGCGGCGATGGCGAACGGGCCGACCGCGGCCGAGAGGTTGCCGCAGTTGCCGCTCCAGTCGACGAAGTCCTTGTCGATCGAGACCTGGCCGAACAGGTAGTCGACATCGTGGCCGGCCCGGCTGCTCTTGGAGATGATCACGGTCTTGCTGGTGCTGGAGGTGGCGCCGCCCATGCCGTCGATCTGCTTGCCATAGGGGTCGGGGCTGCCGATCACGCGCTGCAGCAGCTTGTCGCGCGCGCGGCCGGGCACGCGCGCGGCCTCGGGCAGGTCATCCAGCCTGAAGAAAACGCCCTTGCTGGTGCCGCCGCGCAGGTAGGTGGCGGGGATGCGGATTTGGGGGACTTGGCTCATTTCATATTCCTTTTCTTTTTGCCCGTTCGGGCTGAGTCGCCGCTTTAGCGGCGTATCGAAGCTGGCGCACCGAGGCTGCCCTTCGATACGCGCTGCGCGCTACTCAGGGCGAACGGAGTCATACGGGTTTCATCATCGGTCAAACCGCCTTACGCTCTCCCTTGCTGGCCGACTCTTCCAGGAAATCCTGCGCAAACCGCTGCAGCACGCCGCCGGCTTCATAGATCGAGACTTCCTCGGCCGTGTCCAGGCGGCAGGTCACCGGCACTTCCACGCGCTCGCCGTTCTTGCGGTGGATTACCAGCGTCAGCTCGGCGCGCGGGCGGCGCTGGCCGATCACGTCGTAGGTCTCGGTGCCGTCGATGCCATAGGTGTTGCGGTTCTCGCCGGGCTTGAACTCCAGCGGCAGCACGCCCATGCCGATCAGGTTGGTGCGGTGGATGCGCTCGAAGCCCTCGGCCGCGATCGCTTCCACACCGGCCAGGCGCACGCCCTTGGCGGCCCAGTCGCGCGAGGAACCCTGGCCGTAGTCGGCGCCGGCGATGATGATCAAGGGCTGGCGGCGCGCCATGTAGGCCTCGATGGTCTCCCACATGCGCATGACACGGCCCTCCGGCTCCAGGCGGGCCAGCGAACCTTGCCGCACGCTGCCGTCTTCCTTCTTCACCATTTCATTGAACAGCTTGGGATTGGCGAAGGTGGCGCGCTGCGCCGTCAGGTGGTCGCCGCGGTGGGTGGCGTAAGAGTTGAAGTCTTCCTCCGGCAGGCCCATCTTGTGCAGGTATTCGCCGGCCGCGCTGTCCATCAGGATGGCGTTGGAGGGCGACAGGTGGTCGGTGGTGATGTTGTCGCCCAGCACCGCCAGCGGACGCATGCCCGAGAGCGTGCGCTCTCCGGCCAGCGCGCCTTCCCAGTAGGGCGGACGGCGGATGTAGGTGCTCTGCGCGCGCCAGTCGTAGAGCGGGCTGACGGCCTGGCTGCGGTCGACGCGGGCCGAGAACATCGGCGTATAGACGTTGCGGAACTGCTGCGGCTTGACGGCCGCCTTGACCACGGCGTCGATCTCCTCGTCGCTGGGCCAGATGTCCTTCAGGCGGATCTCGCGGCCGTCCGGGCCGGTGCCCAGCACGTCCTGCTCGATGTCGAAGCGGATGGTGCCGGCAATCGCGTAGGCCACCACCAGCGGCGGCGAGGCCAGGAACGCCTGCTTGGCGTAGGGGTGGATGCGACCGTCGAAGTTGCGGTTGCCCGACAGCACCGCGGTGGCGTACAGGTCGCGTTCGATGATCTCCTGCTGGATCTTGGGATCGAGCGCGCCCGACATGCCGTTGCAGGTGGTGCAGGCGAAGGCCACGATGCCGAAGCCGAGCTTTTCCAGGTCGGCGGTGAGGCCGGCTTCCTCCAGATAGAGTTCGACCGCCTTGGAGCCCGGCGCCAGCGAGCTCTTCACCCAGGGCTTGCGCGCCAGCCCCAGGCGGTTGGCGTTGCGCGCCAGCAAGGCGGCGGCGATCACGTTGCGCGGGTTGCTGGTGTTGGTGCAGCTGGTGATGGCGGCGATGATGACGGCGCCGTCGGGCATCTTGCCGGCTTCGTTCTCGACCTTGCCGGCAATGCCTTGCGCGGCCAGCTCGGACACCGGCAGGCGCTTGTGCGGATTGCTGGGGCCGGCCAGCGTGCGCACCACGCTTGAGAGATCGAAGTGCAGCACGCGCTCGTACTCGACCTTGGCCAGCGCGTCCGACCACAGGCCGGTCTCCTTGGCATAGGTCTCCACCAGCTTGACCTGCTCGTCCTCGCGGCCGGTCAGCTTGAGGTAATCGATGGTCTGCTGGTCGATCGAGAACATGGCGGCGGTGGCGCCGTATTCAGGGGCCATGTTGGAAATCGTGGCGCGGTCGCCCAAGGTCAGGCTGGAGGCGCCGTCGCCGTAGAACTCCAGGTAGGCGCCGACCACCTTCTGGCGGCGCAGGAACTCGGTCAGCGTGAGCACGATGTCGGTGGCGGTGATGCCGGGCTGGCGGCGGCCGGTCAGCTCGACGCCGACGATGTCGGGCAGGCGCATCCAGGAGGCGCGGCCCAGCATGACGTTCTCGGCTTCCAGCCCGCCCACGCCGATGGCGATCACGCCCAACGCGTCCACGTGCGGGGTGTGGCTGTCGGTGCCGACCAGGGTATCGGGGAAGGCCACGCCGTCCTTGGTGTAGATCACCGGCGACATCTTCTCCAGGTTGATCTGGTGCATGATGCCGTTGCCGGGGGGGATTACGTCCACGTTCTCGAAGGCCAGCTTGGTCCAGTCGATGAAGTGGAAGCGGTCTTCGTTGCGGCGATCCTCGATGGCGCGGTTCTTCTCGAAGGCCTGGGGATCGTCGCCGCCGCATTCTACCGCCAGCGAGTGGTCCACGATCAGCTGCACCGGCACCACAGGGTTGACCTTGGCGGGGTCGCCGCCCATGTCGGCGATGGCGTCGCGCAGGCCGGCCAGGTCGACCAGCGCGGTCTGGCCCAGGATGTCATGGCACACCACGCGGGCCGGGAACCAGGGGAAGTCCAGCTCGCGCTTGCGCTCGATCAGCTGGCGCAGCGAGTCGGTGAGGGTGGCCGGGTCGCAGCGGCGCACCAGGTTCTCGGCCAGCACGCGGGAGGTGTAGGGCAGGCCGTCCCAGGCGCCGGGCTTGATGGCGTCGACGGCGGCGCGGGCGTCGAAATAATCCAGCTTGGTGCCCGGCAGTTGCTTGCGGTATTGAGTATTCATGGCGGTTGGCTCGTGGTTGTCTCGGTTGAATAATTGGTGTGGTGTGAGGGCGGATCGGGATCAGGCCTGGTCGCGCTTGCCCGTGGCCTGCTGCGCGATCTGGTGTTCGATGTTGCGGCGTGATGCGCCGATGTGCCGGCGCATCAGGAGGTCGGCCAGTTCGCCGTCGCCGTCGGCCAGCGCATCGAGGATGCGGTGGTGCTCGGCGAAGGCCTGGCGCGGCCGGTTGGGGGTGGAGGCATTGGCGGAATACTGGATGCGGTACATGCGCGCCAGCTGGTACAGCTCGCCGCACAGGATGCGGGTGAGGATCTGGTTGCCGCTGGCCTGGATGATCTTGTAATGGAAGTCGTCGTCGCCGTCCTGCTGGTAGTAGCCGCGGCCGGCCTGGAAGGCTTTGTCTTTCTCGTGGGTGTCGAGCACGCGGCGCAACTCGTCCAGCTCGGCGCGGCTCATGCGTTCGGCGGCCAGGCGGCACGCCATGCCTTCCAGCGATTCGCGGATCTGGAACAGTTCGACCAGGCCCTCCAGCGTCAGCGACACCACGCGGGCGCCCACGTGCGGCACCCGCACCAGCAGGTTCTGGCCTTCCAGGCGATGGATGGCCTCGCGCAACGGGCCGCGGCTGATGCCGTAGGTGCGCGCCAGCTCGGGCTCGGAAATCTTGCTGCCCGGGGCGATCTCGCCCTGGACGATCGCGGTCTGGATTTTCCGGAACACGTGTTCCGACAGCGTCTCTGCGTCGCGTTCTGAGCCTGGTAGCGTGATCAGCTCACTCATGGTGTCGACAATCCGTTTGTTTTGATCGATCAACTATAGCACTTTAGGAAAAAAATGTGAAAAGTGTCGACACTCAAATAATAGTGGATCCAATCGGTTAAAAAATAGCATGAGGAGTTTTTCGTCTCTGATGAGAAAATCCGCGACATCTTTGAGAAATATTTGGGCAAAGATAAAAGTTTTTTAAAAATATTTCTCGCAGTAAGAGAATCGATCACCAAAACTGAGAATTTAACTTTATATTGCGATCCATGGACTCTCCTCAGACCTCTACCATCGTCGACCGCGTACTTCATGTTCTAGCTGGCGTCGCCCGCGCGGGCAAGCCCGTCAGCGCCAAACAGATCGCTGCCATGGTGCAGCAGCCGGTCAGCACGGTGTACCGCCACCTGGCTTCCCTCAAGAAATGGGGGCTGCTGCAGGAACACATGAATTCCGGCACCTTCGAGCCCGGCCCGACCGGCGTGCAGCTGGCCTGGGGCTTCGACCAGAACTCCAACCTCATCAGCCAGAGCCGCGAAGAGATCAGTTCGCTGGTGGAGCGCAGCGGCGAGAGCGTGGGCCTGCTGGTCTACATCAACGGCGAGATGGTGTGCATCGCCATGGAGGAGAGCACCCAGCCGTTGCGCTGCTCCTTCACCAAGGGCCGCTCGCATTCGCTGCTCAAGGGCGCCTCGGCCAAGAGCCTGCTGGCCTTCATGCCGCGCAAGCTGCAACAGAAGCTGGTGGCCGACCAACTGGCCGACAAGCCGGATGAAGCCGCCGCGCTGGAAGCGCAGCTCGAAGAGATCCGCCGCCGCGGCTACTCCATCAGCGAGAGCGAGGTCGACCTGGGCGTGTGGGGCGTTTCGGTTCCCATCCTGGCCTCCAACGGCCGCCTGGAGGGCACCATCACGCTGATGGCGCCGGCGCTGCGCGTCGGCCCGCGCGAACAGGAACTGGTGCGCATGACCGTGGAAGCGGCGCAGCGCATATGTAATCGTTTTTAAGATCGTCCCGCCGGGGTCATGCCGCAATGGCATGACCCCGGGCGATCTGCCTTGTTGTTGTCGTTCGCCAGGAAATCAGCCCGGGGAGTCGGCTCCCCGGCCCGTTGCTTCTAACAGAGGATCCAAGATGAAAATTTCCAAGCTGCTCTGCGCCTTCACGGCCGTGTTTGCCATGCTCACCGCCGCCGCTCCCGCGGCCAATGCCGCCGACAACGTGATCCGGGTCGGCACCGACGCCACCTTCCCGCCGATGGAGTTCGTCAAGGACGGCAAGCGCACCGGCTTCGACATCGAGCTCATCGAAGCGCTGGCCAAGACCATGGGCAAGAAGGTGCAGTGGATCGACATCGACTTCAAGGGCCTGATCCCCGGCCTGATCTCCAACCGCTTCGACATCGCCGCCTCGGCCATCTACATGACCGACGACCGCCGCAAGGTGGTCAACTTCAGCGATCCCTACTACCGCGGCGGCCTGGCCGTGCTGGTGCGCCGTGACGACCAGAGCATCAAGGTGCCGGACGACCTGAACAAGGGCAAGAAGGTCTCGGTGCAGGTCGGCACCAAGTCGGTGGGTTACCTGAAGGACAACTACCCGGGTGTGGAGCGCGTCGAGGTCGAGAAGAACCAGGCCATGTTCGACCTGCTGGCCACCGGCCGCGTGAACGCCGCCGTCACCGGCCGTCCGGCCGCGGTCGAATACGCCCGCACCCAGCCGCTGGTGCGCGTGCTCGACAAGGGCCTGACCACCGAGCTGTATGGCTACGCCATGCGCAAGGGCGACACCGAGCTGGCCGAACAGCTCAACAAGGCGCTGCAGACGCTGCGCGTGAACGGCACCTACACCGCGCTGACCGACAAGTGGTTCGGCAAGGCCGAGTAATCATCTTGCCGGCCGGCATCCGTCGCGCAGCCAGCGCGGCGGCGCCCGGCGCAAGATAAAGCTATTCTCTTCATACGGATCGCCGTTGCCGGATTTCCCGGCAACGGCTGCACGATCCACTTTCCGGAGTTCCCGATGGATTTTGACTTTTCCCCGGTCTGGGAAAGCTGGCGCTCGCTCGCCAGCGGCGTAGCCGTCACGGTGGAAATCACCGCCGCCGCGCTGGTGCTGGGTTGCGTGCTGGGCCTGCTGGTCGGGCTGGGCCGCCTGTCGCCGCAGCGCCGCATCATCTACGGCATCTGCACCTTCTACCTGACCCTGGTGCGCGGCACGCCGCTCCTGGTGCAGCTGTTCATCTGGTTCTTCGGCCTGCCGCATTTCGGCATCCTGTTGCCGGCCTATGTGTGCGGCATCCTGGGGCTGGGCATTTACAGCGGCGCCTACGTCTCGGAAATCGTGCGCGGCGCCATCCAGTCGATCGAACGCGGCCAGATGGAAGCGGCCCGCTCGCTGGGCCTGCCTTACAAGATGGCGATGCGCCGCGTGGTGCTGCCGCAGGCCTTCGTGCGCATGATCCCGCCGCTGGGCAATGAATTCATCGCGCTGATCAAGAACTCGGCCCTGGTCTCGCTCTTGACCATCGCCGACCTGATGCACGAGGGCGAGAAGATCATCAGCGTGACCTACCGCTCGCTGGAGGTCTACCTGGTGATCGCCGCGATCTATCTGGCATTGACCAGCGTCACGACGCTGGCGCTGCGCCGCATCGAGAAGGTGCTGCGCTCGGAAGGGAGAGTGTGATGGCGCAGGCAATCGTCGACGTCAAGGGCCTGAAGAAATCCTTCGGCGACCATGTGGTGTTGAAGGACATCGATTTCGCCGTCCAGCCGCGCCAGGTGGTGGTGGTGATCGGCCCCAGCGGTTCGGGCAAGAGCACCTTCCTGCGCTGCCTGAACGGATTGGAGACCGCCGAGGGCGGCACCGTGCTGGTGTCCGGCCATCCGGTGGTGGAGAACGGCCGCATGATGCCCGAGACCAAGCTCGACGCGCTGCGCGCCGAGGTGGGCATGGTGTTCCAGTCGTTCAACCTGTTCCCGCACCTGACCGTGCTGGACAACATCACGCTGGCGCCGACCTGCCTGCGCAACGTGCCGCGCAAGCAGGCCGAGGAACAGGGCATGCGGCTGTTGAAGAAGGTCGGCCTGGATCACAAGGCCAAGGTCTATCCTGGCACCCTGTCGGGCGGCCAGAAGCAGCGCGTGGCGATCGCCCGCGCGCTGGCGATGGAGCCGAAAGTGATGCTGTTCGACGAGCCGACCTCGGCGCTCGACCCCGAACTGGTGGGCGAAGTGCTGCAGGTGATGAAGGACCTGGCCGCCGAAGGCATGACCATGCTGATCGTGACCCACGAGATGGGCTTCGCCCGCGAGGTGGCCGACGTGGTGGTGGTGATGGACCACGGCAGCATCGTCGAAGCCGGCGCGCCGGCCGAGATCTTCACCGCGCCCAAGGAGGCGCGCACCCGCAGCTTCCTGCAGACCTTGCTCTCGCGTGAGGCGGTCCATGGCGGCTAACGAGACGGTCGAGCAGCAGTCCGGCGTGGCCGGCGGCGCCATCGCGTCCACCGGCAACCTGGGACGCATCGCCGCCGTACCCTGGAAGAACGAAGGCGGGCAGACGCGCGAACTGTGCGTGGAGCCGCCCGAGGCCGGTTTCGGCGACTTCGTCTGGCGCGCCAGCGTGGCCGACGTCGGCCGCGACGGCGCGTTCTCGACCTTCGACGGCATCGCCCGCACCATCGTGCTGCTGGAAGGCGGGGGCTTCACCATCCACGCCGGCGAGCGGCAATTGCACGACCTGCGCGAGTGCTTTGCGCCGTTCGCCTTCGACGGCGAACTGCAGGTCTCGGTGCGCTTGCACGGCGCGCCGACGCTGGACTTCAACCTGATGATCCGGCGCGAGCTGGCCGAGGGCGAAGTGGTGGCGCTGACCGCGCAGAATTCGCGCCGGCTGTCGGCCGATACGGCGCTGCTTTACGTCGCCCAGGGCGCGGCCTGCCTGACCGATGCGGCCGGCCTGCAATTGCAGCTGCGCACCGGCGAGTTCGTGCGGCTGCGACAGGGCGCCGTGCCGCCCGACCTGCTGTGCGCGGCAGGCGCAGTGGTGCTGGCGGTGCACATCCGGCACAAGAAATGAATCCACCGTACGTGCCGCCATGGGCGGTGCGCACGCATTTGCATCAGCAGTTCCATAAAACCAACAAAGGGTGAGCACATGACAACTCACACCGGGCAAGACCCGCAAGATTCAACCGTTCCAGGCGGCCAGCTGTTTTGCCGCGCCGCCTTGTTGCCCGAGGGCTGGCGCAGCGACGTGCTGCTGCGCTGGAACGCGGCAGGCGAACTGACCGAAGCCACGCCCGGCAGCGCGCGCGGCGACGCGCCCCTGGCCGCCGGACCGGTGATCCCCGGCATGCCCAACCTGCACTCGCACGCCTTCCAGCGCGCGATGGCCGGGCTGACCGAGACCATGGGCAGCCCGACCGACTCCTTCTGGAGCTGGCGCACGCTGATGTACCGCTTCGCGCAGCGCCTGCAGCCGCAGCACCTGGAGGCGATCGCCCGCCATCTCTACATCGAGATGCTCAAGGCCGGCTACACCTCGGTATGCGAATTCCATTACCTGCACCACGGCCCCGGCGGCCAAGCCTATGACGACCCGGCCGAGCTCTCGCTGCGCGTGATGCAGGCGGCGCAAGAGGCCGGCATCGGCATGACGCTGCTGCCGGTGCTGTACCAGTACGGCGGCTTCGGCAGCGCCGCGCCGCTGGAGCACCAGGCGCGCTTCATCTCCTCGCCGCAGTGGCTGCTGGAGCTGCGCGCACGCCTGCAGCAGGCCTTGCCGGAAAACGGCATGCGCCGCTACGGAGTGGCGCCGCACTCGCTGCGCGCGGTCTCGGGCGAAGGCCTGGCGCAACTGGTGTCGGGGCTGCGCGCCCAGGCCGGCGGCGCCGATGCGCCCATCCACATCCACATCGCCGAGCAGACGCGCGAGGTCGACGATTGCCTGGCCTGGTGCGGCAAGCGCCCGGTGCAGTTGCTGCTTTCCCTGCAGGAACTCGACGCCCGCTGGTGCCTGGTGCACGCCACCCACATGTCCGACGACGAATACGCCGCCGTGGCGCAGAGCGGCGCCGTGGTCGGCCTGTGCCCGAGCACCGAGGCCAATCTCGGCGACGGCATCATCGATGCGCCGCGCCTGCTGGACGACGGCGCCCACTGGGGCATCGGTTCGGACAGCAACGTCGCCGTCGACCTGCGCTCGGAACTGCGCCTGCTCGAATACGGGCAGCGCCTGCATCATCGCCGCCGCAACATGCTCGCCAGCGAGGCGGCGCCGGCCGTGGCCGACCGCCTGTTCACGCAGGCCGTGGCCGGCGGCGCGCTGGCCACCGGGCGCAACGTGGCGGGACTGGCCGCGGGCCAGCGCGCCGATTTCGTGGTGCTTGATCCCGACGACGTCAACCTGGCCGACCGCGATCCGGAGCAACTGCTCTCTGCGCTGGTGTTCTGCCAGCATGGCGGCAACCCGGTGCGCGACGTCCACGTCGGCGGGTGCAAGGTGGTGGCCGACGGCCGCCATGCGCTGGAAGAGGGCGCGCGCGCAGGCTATCGCGCCGCGGTATCCGAGCTGTTGAAAGATTAAGGAAGAGTCATGACGCACGATGTATTCAAGCTCACGCAAGGCGCCTCGCCGTTGCTGATTTCCATGCCGCACGTGGGCACGCAACTGCCCGACGACCTCAAGCCGGCCTTCAGCGAGGTTGGCCTGCAGGTGGACGACACCGACTGGCACATCGGCGAGCTGTACGACTTCGCGCCGGAACTGGGCGTGTCCGTCATCCGTCCGGCCTATTCGCGCTACACCATCGACCTGAACCGTCCCGCCGACGGCCAGAGCCTGTATCCGGGCCAGAACACCACCGGCCTGTGCCCGCTCACGACCTTCGACAACGTGCCGCTCTACAAGCCCGGCATGGAGCCCGACGAGGCCGAGATCGCGCGCCGACTGCCGATCTACTGGCAACCGTATCACGACGCCCTGCAGGCCGAACTGGAGCGCATCAAGTCCATCCATGGCTATGCCTTGCTGTGGGATGCGCACTCGATCCGCTCGGTGATCCCGCACCTGTTCGAGGGCGAGCTGCCGGTGTTCAACTTCGGCACCGCCAGCGGCGCCTCCTGCGCGCCCGGCGTGGGCGAAGAGATGCTGCGCCTGGCGCAGCAGCACGCGCCGCATTATCCGGCAGTGCTCAACGGCCGCTTCAAGGGCGGTTACATCACCCGCAACTACGGCCAGCCGGCGCAGCGCGTGCACGCGGTGCAGCTGGAACTGGCGCAGCGCGCCTACATGCAGGAGCAGGCGCCGTACGCGCTGGACGCAGGCCTGGCCGGCACGCTCAAGCCGGTGCTGGCGCAATTCATCCAGCGCTACCTGGCGTTCAGGCCGGCCTGAACGCCTCCGGCCCGCAACGGAAAACGGCTGCCCCGCATCTCGCGGCGCAGCCGTTTTCCGTTGCGGGCGCCCGTCATTTGATCCAGCGCAAGCCCGCGGCGCATCGGCGCGCAGGGCCGCGCGCGCTTGATGCACGTCAAGCCGGGCGGGGACGCGCAGGCCTAGGATGCAGTCATACGATTTGTGTCCACCTGGCGAGGTCATCATGTTCAAGAACATCCTTTTGGCAACCGACGGATCCCGGCTGTGCAACGAGTCGGTCAAGGCCGCCATCGCGCTGGCCAAGAGCTGCGGCAGCAAGCTGGTCGGGCTCTCGGTGGCGGGCAACCTGCGCGCGCTGTCGATCCCCGAAGTGAGCGTGGGCGTCGACGTGCAGCAGGCCGACGAGGCCGGCCGCGCCAAGGCGCTGGCCAGCATCGCCATGATTTCCGACATGGCGCGCGAGCAGGGTGTGGATTGCACGGTGCAGATGGCGCAGGGCGGCCGTCCGTATGAAGAGATCATGCGCGTGGCCGAGCGCGAGCACTGCGACGCCATCTTCATGGCTTCCAAGGCGCGCTCCACCCTGGGCCGCATGCTGCTGGGCAGCCAGACGCAGAAGGTGCTGGCGCGCAGCAAGGTGCCGGTGCTGGTGTTCCGCTGATCGCGGGGTGGTTCGAACAACGAGTTGTGGTGTGGAGGGTAGGGCCGCTCTTTGTGGAGAAGAGCGGCCCTTTTTTATCCCATGGCGCCGCTCGCATCCGGGCGATTTGGAAAATCGCTCTACAGTTGGTACAGTCTCCCCTTGTTTGACGACGAGCAACATCTTAGGCAAGACAAGGAGCGCGCATTGGCCAAGACACAGGATTACAACGACGGCGGCAACGCCTTTACCCGCTTCTTCGCGCACGAGGCCGCCGGCGGTATCGTGCTGGCCATTGCCGCGGTGCTGGCGCTGGTGGTCAGCAACTCCGGCTGGCGCGATAGCTACGAGGCCTTCACCAAGGCGCCCGGCACGGTCGACATCGGCGGCCTGATCGTTTTATCCAAGCCCTTGCTGCTGTGGGTGAACGACTTGTGGATGGCGGTCTTCTTCTTCCTGGTGGGGCTGGAGATCAAGCGCGAATTCGTCGAGGGCGAGCTGGCCTCTCGCAGCCAGGCCATCCTGCCGGCGGTGGCCGCCCTGGGCGGCATGGTCGTGCCGGCCGGTATCTACGCCCTGATCAATCTTTCCGATCCGGTCGCGCTGCGCGGCTGGGCCATTCCCGCCGCCACCGACATCGCCTTCGCGATCGGCATCGTCATGCTGCTGGGGTCGCGCGTGCCGACCTCGCTGAAGGTCTTCCTGACCGCGGTGGCGATCATCGACGATCTCGGCGCCATCGTCGTCATCGCGCTGTTCTATACCGAGCAGCTGTCGCTGCCGATGCTGGCCGGCGCCGGCGTGGGCAGCTTGCTGCTGCTCTTGCTCAACCGCAGCGGCGTGCGGCGCGCCGACGTGTACCTGGTGGTCGGCCTGGCGATCTGGGTATGCGTGCTCAAGTCCGGCATCCATGCCACGCTGGCCGGCGTGGTGACGGCGCTGGCGATTCCCATGAGGGATGGCGAGGACCGGCCGCTGGCCGGGGCGCTGGAGCACGGTCTGCATCCCTGGGTTGCCTTCCTGGTGTTGCCGATGTTCGCCTTCGCCAATGCCGGGGTGTCGCTGCAGGGCATGTCGCTGGGTAGCCTGTTCGATCCGATCCCGCTGGGCATCGCGGCCGGGCTGGTGCTGGGCAAGACGGTGGGGGTGTTCGGCGCTTCCTGGCTGATGATCAGGAGCGGCGCAGCCAGCGCGCCGGCCGGCGCCAGCACGCGCCAGTTCGTGGGCGTGTGCGCGCTGTGCGGGATCGGCTTCACGATGAGCTTGTTCATCGGCGGCCTGGCCTTCCAGGGCCTGAGCCCCGACTTCGAGGCCAGGCTCAAGCTGGGCGTGCTGTGCGGCTCCATCCTGGCCGGCATGCTGGGGACCGCCATCCTGTGGCGCAAGGCATGAGGCAGACATAAGCATGCTGAATGACGGCCATCGGCCGTCAACTCCGGCGGGCGAGGGCGCGGTCACCGTTAATCTTTTATATCGTTTTCGGCATCGACGCGCCGAAAGTCGCCGATTGGCGACTGCCATGGAACTTTCCGTATTGCGACGCAGGATGTCATTGTGGCAATGGCCGCAATCCCATCCCTCTTCGCATGCCCGCATTCCCGGGCGCAATAGCTGCGGCGCGGCAAATGTTGTCACCCTGTCTTTGATTTATGACATGCGGAAATTGCTGCTGCGCGAAACAAGCCTTTGTTTACATGCAGTTTTGGCAGGAGCAAGATGGGCTGGAACCTCAAGGCCCATATGGCATCTGCCCATAGGCAACTGGTGCAAATGGCAACAGCGGCGCGCAACAAGATGATGCAAGGCAAGTTCGCCGCATTTTGATGGCTTGAGCGATAAGCGCGGTGAATATTGCGCGGTGACAATAGACGAGGAGGAGACCCCCAATGAGAATCATCGACCTGTTCATGGGATATGGCGTCCAAGCCCTGCTGTGGTACGCTCTGTACGTTTTCGTTGGCAGCTGTGCCTTCGGCGCCTACGTGTGGCGCCGCACCGGCTTGAGCCAATGATGCGCTAGAGCGGCGACGCGTGCGGCAGGGGTGCCGGACGTCGCCCCGACCGATTTCAGCAGGGGAAGGGTTCATGCATATCTGGGATAAGCTCATGTCGTGGGGCATGACTTTTCTGAGCTGGTACGTGGTCTACGTGCTGGTGGCCGGCGGCGCGTTCGCGGCGTGGCTGGTCTATCGCGTATGGCTGCAGGACGCCGCCAAGGCGCGGCACGGCCGGCAGGCGTCGCAACATCGCCGCGTGGACTGAACCCCGGACCGTTTCTTTCGCAACGACTTCATTCCCGACGGCGACGCGCGTTTGTCCGCGAGGCCGAAAACAAAAAGAGCAACCATGCGGTTGCTCTTTTTTTGTTTACCGGCGGCCACGCTATGCGTCGCTGAACTCCAGCAGCGCCTGGAAGGCCGGCAAGGCCAGCGTCAACCGGCCCGGCTCCTCCTGCAGCGGCAGGCCGAGTGCGCGGGCGCGGGCGGCGATGCCGGCCCGATCGCCGCCGCGCAGGCGAATGGCGGCGAAGAAGGCAGGGCGTGCCGGCAGGTGCGCGGCCAGGGCGCCGAAACGCGCCGCCAGGCCGGCGGCATCGCTGAACTCCAGGCCGAAGCCCGGATCCCACTGCCCCAGGCGGGCATAGTCCGCGGCGGCCCGGGCGGGGTCGGCATCGATCACCAGCAGGCTGGAGATGCCGGTGACGCCATTGGGGTGGGACATCCATTGCGCGCGCCACACCAGCTCCGGCGTCAGGTGGCGGCAGGCGTAGACGCGACCGGCGGCGAATTGGCCAGGCGCCAGGCGCACCGTCGAAAAGCGCGCATCGACGGCGCGCCCATCCACTTCCACCGGGCGCGAGAAATGCTGCACCGGCTGCGCGTCCAGCCCCAGCGCGATCCAGCGGTCATGGCAGGCCGGCACGTCGTCCACCGCGTAGACCAGGCCGTCGATGCCGAGTGGGCTGTCCAGAATCTCCTGGCGCACCTTCTCGCTGTCGCGCGGCTGGCCGATCAGTTCCAGGTAACCGCCGGCCAGTACCACCAGATGGTTGACCGAACCCAGCGTGTGATGGCCGCGCGGAGTGACGATGAAGCCCAGTCCCTCCAGCAGCGCGTGGGCGGCGTCGATGTCGTAGTGGGTGTTGAGGACCAGGTGGTCGAGGCGGGCAGGGGGCGTGTTGGCGGTCATGGCGGCGCGGGCGAGTGAAAGCGGCAAGGCGGCAGCATAACCGACATCGGGAACATTCGCCCGAGACGGGTCGTCGGAGGATGAAGCCGGGCGGCTTCGATGTTATTCTCGCCACTCCCGGCGCAAGCTCGCAACCTGACGTGGAAAGGCCCAACTTGGACAAGGAACTGGCATCGGCGAGCCGCGCTTCGCTGGAGCAGGAAGTCGCACTGAGCAGGTTGCGGCGCCAGGCGCTGTTCGAAGCGATCGACGACGGCTTCTGCATCATCCGCTTCATCGACGGGCCGCATGGCCCCTTGAGCGATTACATCCACATCGAGGCCAACTCCGGCTACGAGCGCCATACCGGCATCCGCGACATCGTCGGCAAGCGGCTACGCGAGATTGAACCCGAGCACGCCGATACCTGGATCGAGATCTACGGCAGGGTGCTGCGCACCGGCGAAGCCGTGCGCTTCGAGCAGGAATTCGTTGCCGCCGGTCGCTATATCGAAGTGTCCGCCACTCGCGTCGGCCCCGAGGAAATGGGGCAGGTGTCGGTGCTGTTCCGCGACGTGACGGCCCGCAAGAAAACCGAGGCCGCGCTGCGCGACAACGTGCAGCGTGTGCAACTGGCGCTGGCGGCCGGCGCCATCATCGGCACCTGGCTGTGGGATGTGCCGGCCGACCGTTTCAGCGTCGACGATGGCTTCGCCCAGGCATTCGGCTTCGACTCCTCCATGGGCCGCAGCGGCCTCAGTCTCGAACAGGTCATCGAGACCGTCCATCCCGACGACCGCGCCGGCCTCATCGCCGCCATCGAAGAAGCCTTCACGCGCGGCGGCGCCTACGCCCACCAATACCGCACCCGGCGCCAGGACGGCAATTACTACTGGCTGGAAGCCAACGGCCGCGTCGATCTCAATGCGGACGGCACGCCCAGCCAGTTTCCCGGCGTGCTGATCGACATCGATGGGCGGCGCGCCGTGGAAGCCGAACGCGACCGCGCGCTGGCCGCCCTGCGCACCCTCAACGAAACGCTGGAGCAGCGCGTGGAAGAGCGCACCGCCGCGCTGCTGACCGCCGAGGAAGCATTGCGCCAGTCGCAGAAGATGGAAGCCGTCGGCCAGCTGACCGGCGGCCTGGCACATGACTTCAACAATATCCTGGCCGGCATCGGCGGCAGCCTGGAGCTGATGAAGATACGCCTGGCCCAGGGCCGCATCGGCGACATCGACCGCCACCTCAACGGCGCCCAGGCCGCCGTCAAGCGCGCAGCCGCCCTGACGCAGCGCCTGCTGGCCTTCTCGCGGCGCCAGACGCTCGACCCCAAGCCATCCAACCTGAACCAGATCGTCGCCGGCATGCACGAACTGATCGGACGCAGCATGGGACCGTCGATCGCCGTCGAAACCGTGGCCGCCGGCGGTCTTTGGAGCGCCTTCGTCGACGTCGGCCAGCTGGAGAACGCGCTGCTCAACCTGTGCCTCAACGCGCGCGACGCCATGCCCAACGGCGGCAAGCTCACCATCGAAACCGCCAACCGCTGGATGGACGATCTGGCCGCCGCCCAGCGCGGCCTGCCGGCCGGGCAATACTTGTCACTGTGCGTCAGCGACACCGGCACCGGCATGTCGCCGGACGTGGTGGCGCGCGCCTTCGATCCCTTCTTCACCACCAAGCCGACCGGGCAGGGCACCGGGCTGGGCCTGTCCATGGTGTACGGCTTCGCCGGCCAGTCCGGCGGCACCGCGCGCATCTATTCCGAGCTGGGGCGCGGTACCATGATCTGCATCTACCTCCCGCGCCACCTCGGCGAAGGCGCCGCGGAAGACGCCTGGCCAATCGAGGAACCATCCCCGGTCGCGGCCGGCCGCAAGACCATTTTGCTGGTCGACGACGAACCGCTGGTGCGCATGGTAGCCGTCGAGGTGCTGGAAGACCTGGGCTATTTCGTGGTCGAAGCCGAAGACGGCCCGGCCGCGCTCAAGGCCCTGGCCGCGCATCCCGTCATCGACTTGCTGGTCACCGACGTCGGCCTGCCCAATGGCATGAACGGCCGCCAACTGGCCGACGCCATCCGCGAGCGGCGGCCGGAACTGCCGGTGCTGTTCGTGACGGGCTACGCCGAGAACGCAGTGCTGAACCACGGCCACCTGGAACGGGGCATGCAGGTGCTGACCAAGCCGTTCTCTGCCGATGCGCTGGGGCGGCGGGTGCGGGATTTGATTGGTGAAGATGGGCAGGCTGGTGGGTGAGGCTTGGCGGACGACGTCTATTGGCGTTTGATGGCTGGCGATGCCTCTGATTGGCAGGCCCCGGGGTTCGCCCGGGCATCTTGGCCTAACTCAATACGACATTTTACATAATACAAATTATGCGAATATAAGAAGATCCATTCGGCATATGCAGCCCTTCATATATCCGCCTGCATCGTCCGCTTCGACAAGTCCGCGGCAGTTTCACGCCGCTCACTGTATCGATCGGTCAGGAACGTTGAAACGTCCCTGGTCAGCAGCGTGAATTTGAATAGCTCCTCCATCACGTCCACGACACGGTCGTAGTATGGGGACGGTTTCATCCTGCCGGCGTCATCGAATTCCTGGTGCGCCTTGGCGACCGACGACTGGTTCGGAATCGTCAGCATCCGCATCCAACGTCCCAGTACACGCATCTGATTGACGGCGTTGAACGACTGCGAGCCGCCCGACACCTCCATCACGGCAAGCGTCTTGCCCTGGGTTGGCCGAATTGCTCCTTGCGATAATGGAATCCAGTCGATCTGCGCTTTCATGATGCCCGTCATGGCGCCATGACGCTCGGGTGAACTCCAGACCATCCCTTCGCACCAGTTCGCCAGGTCCCGCAATTGCGCGACCTTGGGATGCGTGTCGGGCTCGCTGTCCGGCAGCGGCAAGCCGCGCGGGTCGAAGATCCTGACTTCACCGCCGAATGCCTCAAGTAGACGCGCCGCCTCCATCGTCAGCAGCCGGCTGTATGAGCGCTCTCGAATGGAACCGTACAGCAGCAGGAAGCGCGGCCGATGGCTGGAGGAGCCGATTTTCGCGAAATCCGCAGCAGCGGGAAGCCAGAACAGGTTTGGCTCGATATTGGGCAGGTCACCGGTCGGATGCGACACGCTGGCCCTCCCCGTTGATAACGGCTTCGCCATCTTCCTTGGCAAATGCGCCTTGCTGCGGATTGTCCAGGATGTCCAGCACCAGTTCGGATGGGCGGCACAGACGCGTGCCTCTGGCGGTTACGACAAACGGTCGGTTGATCAGGATGGGATGTTGCAGCATGGCATCGAGCAACTGGTCCTCCGTCAGCGCGGCGTTATCCAGGCCCAGCTCCGCGTAAGGCGTGCCTTTTTGACGAAGCGCATCGCGTACGCTCAGGCCGGCGTCGCGGATCAGGCTGGTCAGCCGCTGCCGGCTCGGTGGGTGCTGCAGGTATTCGATGACGATCGGTTCTTCTCCGCTGTTGCGGATCATGGCCAATGCATTGCGCGATGTGCCGCAGGCCGGGTTGTGATAGATGGTGATCATGATGTTCGCGGGATGGTGAGAGGTCGCTATTGAAGTCGGATGGCCAGCGCCGCAAGGGTGGCCAGCAGTACCGGAATCGTAAGCACGGCGCCGACGCGGAAGTAGTACCCCCACGAGATGTGGAGTCCCTTCCGATCCAGCACATGCAGCCACAGCAGCGTCGCCAGGCTGCCGATCGGCGTGATCTTGGGCCCGAGGTCGCAGCCGATCACGTTGGCATAGATCATGGCTTCGCGGGCCACGCCATGCGCTGTCGTGGCGTCGATGGACAGCGCGCCTGCCAGCACCGTCGGCATGTTGTTCATGACCGAGGACAGGACGGCCGTCAGGAAACCGGTTCCCAGAACAATGGCCCATACGCCGTGTCCTGCCAGACTGTTGAGCAGCTGCGTCAGGTGTCCGGTCAGGCCGGCATTGCGCAAGCCATAGACGGTCAGGTACATGCCGAGGGAGAAAAAGACGATCTGCCATGGCGCGCCTTTGATGATCTCGCGAGTTGGGATCACCTGCCCTGCGGCTGCTGCCGCCAGCAAGATGGCTGCTCCGGCAACGGCCACCAGGCTGATCGGAACGCCCAGTCCTTCCAGCCAGAAGAACCCCAGCAAGAGCAAGCCCAGCACCCACCATCCGACGATGAACGTCGCCCGGTCGCGGATGGCCTCGGCTGGAGCATCCAGCTGTGTCGCGTCATAGGTCGCCGGAATGTCTTTCCGGAAGAAAACGCAGAGCGCCAGGAGTGTCGCGGCTACGGCCACCAGGTCGACCGGCGCCATGATGCTGGCGTAGCGAGCGAAACCGATCTTGAAGTAATCGGCCGTAACGATGTTGACCAGGTTCGACACCACCAGCGGCAGGCTGGCCGTGTCGGCGATGAAGCCGGCCGCCATGACGAAGGCCAGGGTCGACTGCGGCGAGAAGCGCAGCGCCTGCAGCATGGCGATGACGATCGGCGTCAGGATCAAGGCGGCGCCGTCGTTGGCGAAGATCGCCGAGACGGCGGCCCCGAGCAATACCAGCAGTAAGAACAACCGCCGCCCGTCCCCCCTTCCCCAGCGCGCCACATGGAGCGCAGCCCATTCGAAAAAGCCGGCCTTGTCCAGCAACAGGCTGATGATGATGACGGCAATGAAGGTGGTGGTGGCATTCCAGACGATGTGCCACACCGTTGGAATATCGGCCCAATGGATCACGCCGCATGCCAATGCCACGGCGGCGCCGCCGCATGCGCTCCAGCCGATGCCCAGGCCTCCGGGCTGCCAGATGACCAGTGCAAGGGTAAGCAGGAAGATGACCAGCGCGGCCAGCATGATCGCTCTTGCCTTATGTCGCCGAAGCAGCCGGGGGACGGCATGCATTGACGGGCGAGCACACGTTGCCGGCGCAGCAGTTCTCGGTGAGAAAACCGAGCACGCCGTTCATGACCTCAAAATCGGCCGAATAGATGACGAAACGCCCTTCCTGCCGCGACGTCACCAGACCCGCGTGCGACAGCTCCTTCATATGGAAGGACAACGATGACGGTGCAATGTCCAACGCCTCGCCGATCTTGCTGGCGGCGCAACCTTCGGGGCCGACCTGCACCAAATGGCGAAAGATGCCCAGGCGGGACTCCTGGGCCAGCGCGCCCAGGGCTGTGATGACGGCCTGTGTTTCCATGGTTAGCCTCGTTAATTCAATATTTCAATTATTATTGAAATATAGTTTTATAACAAGGCGAAATTTTGGCGCGTCCTCTTTGCCGGCAGTCAGGCGTATCTGCGATGAGGCGTTGCGCCTGCAGGGATTGCAAGAATGGCATGCCGCGTAGCGCTGCCTGAATGCAAAAAAATCCATGGGTCTGCCCACCTTCAGGCACTAAATCCCAAATAAACGTTCTCCTATCCTGGCGAGCATCACTTCGCCAGCAATCCCAACCGGTTTTCTCGCACCAGAAGAAACGGACATTCCCAGCCAACCAGCCATCAGGAGGTCCTATGGACGCTTTTCGCGATGTGACGATCTCGCGGCGCAACCTGCTTATTGCAGGCGCCCTCTCGGCCACGGCCGCCGGCCTGCCAAGCTCTGCCGGCGCCCAGGCCGGCTCCCCCTCTCCTTCTTCCGCGCCGGCGGGCGGCCCCGGGCCCGCCAGGGCCGGCGTGTCGCTCACCATCAACGGCAACAAGCACAGTCTCGATGTGGACACGCGCACCACGCTGCTCGACCTCCTGCGCGAGAACCTGCACCTGGCCGGCACCAAGAAGGGCTGCGATCACGGCCAGTGCGGCGCCTGTACGGTGATCGTCGACGGCCGGCGGATCAATTCATGCCTGAGCCTGGCAGTGATGCACGAGGGCGCCGAGGTCACCACCATCGAGGGCCTGGGCGACAAGGACAGGCTGCATCCCATGCAGGCGGCCTTCATCAAGCACGACGGTTACCAGTGCGGGTACTGCACGCCGGGCCAGATCTGCTCTGCCGTATCGGTGCTCAAGGAAATCAGGGACGGCGTCCCCAGCCTGGTCAGTCCCGACCTGGCCGAGCCGCCCAAGCTGAGCGATGCCGAGATCCGCGAGCGCATGAGCGGCAACATCTGCCGCTGCGGCGCCTACTCCAACATCCTGGATGCGATCAACGAAGTCGCCGGGAGGCAGGCATGAGGGCCTTCACCTACCAGCGCGCAAGCTCTGCCGCCGAAGCCGCAGCGGCCGTGGCGCGGGCCCCCGGCGCCAAGTTCATCGCCGGCGGCACCAACCTGCTCGACCTGATGAAACTGGAGATCGAGACGCCGGTGCATCTGGTCGACGTCAACGGCCTCGGCCTGGACAAGATCGAGGGCACCCCGGACGGCGGCTTGCGCATCGGCGCGCTGGCGCGCAATACCGACCTGGCGTCCGACATGCGCGTGCGGCGCGATTACGCGGTGCTGTCGCGCGCCCTGCTGGCCGGCGCCTCGGCGCAGCTGCGCAACAAGGCCACCACTGCCGGCAACCTGCTGCAGCGCACGCGTTGTCCCTATTTCTACGACACCAACCAGGCGTGCAACAAGCGCCGGCCAGGCAGCGGCTGCTCGGCTGTCGGTGGCTTCAGTCGCCAGCATGCCATCATCGGCGCCAGCGCCGCCTGCATCGCGACCTTCCCCAGCGACATGGCCGTGGCCATGCGCCTGCTCGACGCCAGTGTCGAGACCGTGCGCCCCGACGGCAGCACGCGCGTCATTCCCATCGCCGACTTCCACCACCTTCCCGGCAATACCCCGCATATCGAAAACGCACTGGTGGCCGGCGAGCTGATCACGGCCGTCACCTTGCCCCGCCCGCTGGGCGGCACGCACCTGTACCGCAAGGTGCGCGACCGCACTTCCTATGCCTTCGCGCTGGTCTCGGTGGCCGCCGTGATCCAGCCCGACGGCCGCGGGCGGGTGGCATTGGGCGGCGTGGCGCACAAGCCGTGGCGGGTCGAAGCCGCGGAAGCGGCATTGCCGCAAGGAGCCGCCGCCGTTTCGGCGCGCCTGCTGGCCGGCGCCGCGCCCACGCACGAGAACGAATTCAAGATCACTCTCGCCAAGCGCACGCTCGCCGCGGTGCTGGCCGAAGCGAAGAAAGGCTGATGCCATGCGATTCGATACGCCCGCGACCAACAACCCTATCGACCAGCTGAAGATCGTCGGCAAGGCGGTCGACCGCGTCGACGGCCGCCTCAAGACCACCGGCGCCGCGCCTTACGCCTACGAGCAGAACGAGGCCGCGCCCGACGCCGCCTATGGCTATATCGTCGGCGCCGCCATCGCCAAGGGGCGCATCCGCTCCATGAACACCTCGGCGGCGCGGCATGCGGCCGGCGTGCTGGAGGTCGTCACCGCCGACAACGCCGGCCGGCTTGGCCGGGGAAGCAAGAACACCGCGAGCCTGCTCGGCGGCCCCGAGATCCAGCACTACCACCAGGCCATCGCGCTGGTGATTGCCGAGACCTTCGAGCAGGCGCGGGCGGCGGCGCAGCTGATAGAGGTCAGCTACGACGAGGCCGCCGGCGCCTTCGACCTGGCCGCGGCCAAGGGCGAACCGGCGCTGTCCGGGCCGCAGAAGGGCGACAAGCGCATCGGCGATTTCGAAGGCGCCTATGCCGGCGCGGCGGTCAGGCTGGATGCCACCTACACCACGCCGGATCATTCGCACGCCATGATGGAGCCGCATGCGTCGATTGCGGCATGGAACGGCGACCAGCTGACCGTGTGGACCTCCAACCAGATGGTCGACTGGGGCCGCGGCGATCTGGCCAGGACCCTGGGCGTGCCCAAGAACAAGATCCGCCTGGTGTCGCCCTACATCGGCGGCGGCTTCGGCGGCAAGCTATTCCTGCGCGCCGATGCGGTGCTGGCGGCGCTGGGCGCGCGGCTGGTGCGGCGGCCGGTGAAGGTCGCCCTTCCCCGCCCCATGATCTTCAACAACACCACCCACCGGCCGGCGACCATCCAGCGCATCCGCATCGGCGCCGCGCGCGACGGCAGGATCAGCGCCATCGCCCATGAGAGCTGGTCGGGCGACCTCGCCGGCGGCAAGCCCGAGGACGCCATCCAGCAGACCCGTCTGCTGTACGCCGGCGCCAACCGCATGACCGGTACGCGCCTGGCGCAGCTGGACCTGCCGGAGGGCAACGCCATGCGCGCGCCCGGCGAGGCGTCCGGGCTGATGGCGCTGGAAATCGCCATGGATGAGATGGCGGAAAAACTGAAGATGGACCCCATCATGTTCCGCATCAAGAACGAGACCAAGGTCGATCCGGAGAATCCTGCGCGGCCCTTCTCGCAACGCCGGCTGATCGAATGCCTGCGCACCGGCGCCGAGCGTTTCGGCTGGAAGGAGCGCAATCCGGCGCCGGCTTCCCGGCGCGAGGGTCAATGGATGATCGGCATGGGCGTGGCCGCGGCCTTCCGCAACAACCTGGTGATGCGCTCGGGTGCGCGCCTGCGCCTGTCGCCGGCGGGTGTGGTCACGGTGGAAACCGACATGACCGATATCGGCACCGGCAGCTACACCATCATCGCCCAGACCGCCGCCGAAATGATGGGCGTCGGATTGGACAGGGTGACGGTCAAACTGGGCGATTCCGACTTCCCCATTTCCGCCGGCTCCGGCGGCCAATGGGGCGCCAACAGCTCCACGGCCGGCGTCTATGCCGCCGCCGTCAAGCTGCGCGAAGCCGTGGCGCAACGCCTGGGCCTGGACCCCGCCTCGGCCGAGTTCGCCGATGGCATGGTGCGCGGCGCCGGCAAGGCCATCCCGCTGGCGCAGGCCGCGATGCAGGGTGAGCTGGTGGTGGAAGACACCATGGAATACGGCGACCTCAGCAAGCGCTACCAGCAATCGACCTTCGGCGCGCATTTCGTCGAGGTCGGCGTGGACAGCAATACCGGCGAGATCCGCATCCGGCGCATGCTGGCCGTGTGCGCGGCGGGACGCATCCTCAATCCCAAGTCGGCGCGCAGCCAGGTGATCGGCGCCATGACCATGGGCGTGGGTTCGGCCCTGATGGAAGAGCTGGTGGTGGACAAGCGCCGCGGCTTCTTCGTCAACCACGACCTGGCCGGTTACGAGGTGCCGGTGCACGCAGACATCCCGCATCAGGAGGTGGTGTTCATCGAGGAAACCGACCCTGTCTCCTCGCCGATGAAGGCCAAGGGCGTGGGCGAGCTCGGCCTGTGCGGCGTCGGCGCGGCGATCGCCAACGCGGTCTACAACGCCACCGGGGTGCGCGTGCGCGATTACCCGGTGACGCTGGACAAACTGCTCAAGGGACTGCCCGATGCCGCCTGATCCGCTCGTCCAATCGCCCGTGGTGCTGGTGCTGGCCTCGGGCGCCGGCCGGCGCTTCCTGGCCTCCGGCGGCCGGGAGCACAAGCTCGCGGCGCCGCTGGCGGGCCGTCCGCTCATCGAGCATGTCATGGAAAAGGTGGCCGCCAGCGGCCTGCCCAGCCATGTGGTGCGCGGCATCGACGGCGGCATGGGCGCCTCGATTGCGGCCGGCGTCGCCGCCACGCAGGGCGCCGCCGGCTGGCTGGTCTTGCCGGCCGACCTGCCGCTGATCCTGCCGGGCAGCCTGAGGCGCGTCGCCGCCCTGCTCGACGAGCATGCCGTGGTAGTGCCGCGGCGCGGATCGGCGCCGGGTCATCCGGTGGGCTTTGCTCGCCAATGCCTGGCGCAGTTGCTGCAATTGCGCGGCGATGCCGGCGCCAGGTCGGTGGTGGAGCGCTATCGCGCGCGCGGCGCGGTCCACGACGAGGCGCTGGAGGACGACGGCATCGTCATGGATATCGACACCGTCGACGACCTGGCGCGCATTGAAAACCTCATCATCGAAGCCCGCATGAAAATGCCCGGCATGGCCGCCATGGCCGATACTGCAGGAGACTCGCATGGAAGGCATTGACATCAGCGTCCTCAGGCACCTGCTCGCCTGGCGCCAAAGCGACCGGCGCGCCATGCTGGCCACCGTCGTGCATACCTGGGGCTCGTCGCCGCGCCCGCCCGGCGCGATGATGGCGCTGTGCGAAGACGGCCGCATCGTCGGCTCAGTCTCGGGCGGCTGTATCGAAGACGACCTGGCCAGCCGCTATGGCGGGACGGGGATGGCGACGGCGGACATCCCGCAGTTGGTGAGGTACGGCGTCGATGCGGATGAGGCGCACCGCTTCGGATTGCCTTGCGGCGGCACGCTGGAACTGATGCTGGAATTCGATCCGGACGCAGCGCAGCTCGGCGAGCTGGTGAGCCTGCTCGATGCCGGCGCACTGGTGCGTCGCCGCCTGCGCCGCAGCGACGGCGCGGTCACGCTGGAGAAGACCGCCGCGCCGGCCGCAGTGCAATTCGACGGCCGACATCTGGAGCTCACCCTGGGGCCGGGCTACCGCATGCTGCTCATCGGCGCCGGTGCGCTGTCGCAATACCTGGCCACGATGGCGCTGTTCAACGGCTTCGACGTCACGCTCTGCGACCCGCGGCGCGAGCATCTCGACACCTGGGCCGTGGCCGGCGTCAAGACCACCACCGAGATGCCCGACGACGCCGTGGTCGCATTCCAGGCCGACCGCCGCAGTTGCATCGTGGCGCTGACGCACGATCCCAAGCTGGACGACCTGGCGTTGCTGGAGGCGCTGCACAGCCCGGCCTTCTACGTCGGCGCCATCGGCTCGCGCCGCAACAGCGACAGCCGCCGCGAACGCCTCGCCAAGCACTTCGGCGAGACGCGCGCCTCGCTGGCGCGCCTGCACGGCCCGGTAGGCATCTACATCGGCAGCAAGACGCCACCTGAAATCGCCGTCAGCGTAATGGCCGAGATCCTGGCCACCAAGAACGGCGTGCTGCTGCCCGCCGCCATGCAGATCGAACATGCCAAGGACAACCTGCAGGCGGCCTGAGCACCGCACGGCATCCTTCAAGCGCCCCGGCCTCAGGTCAGGTTCAAGCCCCCATCGGCCACCAGGATCTCGCCGGTCAGGTAATTCCCCTTGACCAGCATCGCGACCAGGTCGGCGATGTCGTCAGGTTGCGCGGCCCGGCGCATGGGCGCCTTGGTGCGCCAGGTCTCTTGCGCGGCGCACCAGTCGGCGGTGAGCGGCGTGTCCACCAGGCCGGGGGCGATGGCGTTGACGCGGATCGCGGGAGCCAGCGTCAGCGCCAGCAGCCGGGTCACGTGGTTCAGCGCGGCCTTGGTCGCGGCGTAGGGGATGGAGGCGCCCTTCGGGCGCACGCCGGCGTGGGAGCTGATGTTCACCACGCAGGCCGGGCGCTCCGGGCGCGCCGACTCCCGCAGCGCGGCCTCGGCCAGCGCGACCAGGCGGAACGGCGCCACCACGTTCACCTCGTTCAACTCATGCCAGACCTCCGAGGTCGCGGCACCCAGATCGCCATGCGGGATGACGCGGCTGATCCCCGCGTTGTTGACCAGCACGTCCAGGCGCCCGTAGTGGCCGAGCGTCGTCTCGATCAGCCGCCGGCGGTCGGACTCCAGCGCAAGATCAGCCTGCACGTAGATCGCGGCAGGAAGCTGCGCGGCGAACTGTTGGCCGGCCTTCGCCGACGACCGGGAGTGGACGACTACCGCGTAGCCGTCCCGCGAGAGCCGTGCCGCCACGGCCTTGCCGATGCCGGAGGTCGAACCGGTGACCAAGGCCACGGGGAGGGTTGATGTCATGGACGCCGCCAGTAAGGAGAACAGGCGCTAAAAATAACATCGATGCGCGCAATCGGCCTGGTGTTTTTTTGCGCCCCCCTTCCCCTGCCCGCTCCCGCAAACGGAAACGCCCGCATCAGCGGGCGTTTTTCATGCATGGCGCAACGAAGTGCGGTTCAGTGGTTCAGCGGTTCAGCGAGCCAGCACCGGGTAGTCGGTATAGCCTTCGGCCCCGCCGCCGTACAGCGTGGCGCGGTCGGGTTCGGCCCAGGGCGCGTCCAGCTTCAGGCGTTCCACCAGGTCCGGGTTGGAGATGAACGGACGGCCGAAGGCCACCATGTCGGCGTGGCCGGAAGCGATTGCGTCCATCGCCATCTGGCGCTGGTAGCTGTTGTTGGCGATGTACTTGCCGCCGAAGGCCGCGTGCAGCTTCTTGAAATCGAAGGCGGAGGCGGCGTTGTCGCCGCGGGTCTGGCCTTCCACGCAATGCAGGTAGGCCAGGCCCAGCTTGCCCAGCTGCTCGGCGTAGTAGAAGTAGGTGCGCTCGGGATCGCTGTCCAGCGGCGTGTCGCCGGCCGAGCGGGTCAGCGGCGACAGGCGCACGCCGACGCGGTCGGCGCCCCAGATCTCGGCCACCGCGCTGACCACTTCCACCGGGAAGCGCACGCGGTTTTCCAGCGAGCCGCCGTATTGGTCGGTGCGCCGGTTGGTGCTGTCGCGCACGAACTGCTCCAGCAGGTAGCCGTTGGCCGAGTGCACTTCCACGCCGTCGAAGCCGGCTTCCTTGGCGCGACGGGCGGCGTTGCGGTAGTCCTCCAGGATGCGCGGGATTTCCGCGGTCTCCAATGCGCGCGGCATCGAGGGGCGGGCCTGGGTGCGCGACTCCAGGAATACCAGCTCGCCGGCCTGGATCGCCGACGGCGCCACCGGCGGCTGGCCGTTCTCCTGCAGCGAGTCGTGCGAGATGCGGCCCACGTGCCAGAGCTGGTTGACGATCTTGCCGCCGGCCTGGTGCACGGCGTCGGTGATCTTGCGCCAGGCGGCGACGTGTTCGTCGGTATAGATGCCGGGCGTGAAGGCATAGCCGCGCCCTTCGCGCGAGATGTTGGTGGCTTCGCTGATGATCAGGCCGGCGGCGGCGCGCTGGCGGTAGTACTCGATGGCCAGCTCGCTGTGCACGCCGTTCATGTCGGCGCGCGAGCGCGTCAGCGGCGCCATGGCGACGCGGTTGGCGACGCCGATGGCGCCGATGTGGGTGGGCGAGAAAAGATCAGATCCGGTGCTTGACACGATATTGGCTCCTGTTTGAAAAGACTGCTCGGTTGAGTGTGTTGTTGCCTTGATCCGAACAACGGCTTCAACTGCGCGCCGCCTGCGAATCGGTTGAAACGGATGAAACGAATGCGCTGCCCTGTATCAACTCCGCCGGGATGCCCGCCGGCGAGCAGATGCGCGTCACGCCGCCTTCAGGCGGCCGCCCGCAGAGTTCGGCGCCGTTAGCCAGCAGCCGGCGGCAGGCCGCGCCGACATCGGGCACCACGTAGGCCAGGTGGCAGCCGTTCCTGGGATCGCCCCTGATCATCTCGACCAGCGGCGGCTGCTCCCGCGCTCCCGGCGGCGCCAGATCGTTCATGGCGCACAACCCCTGCGCCAGTTCGACGTGGCGGATCACCTGCACGCCCAGCGCCCGCCGGTAGAACATGGCGGCCTGCTGCGCCGGCGATGCGCCGGCCTCCTTCACATGCAATTGCGGCTTCTTCATCGCATATCTCCCATGACCGGCCGGCGCGCCTGCTTCAGGCGCCCTGCCCGGCCAGGCTCAGCGCCAGCGCCTTGAGGCCGTCTTCATAGATGCCGCGAAACAGCGCCGAGGCTTGCTCGTCGCTCACGCCACGGGGCGTGAATTCGCCGGACCACTCGACCACCGATCCGCCCTGCTCGCCGCCGGGCCTGACCCGCAGCGTTGACCGATACCCCGTCACCGGGAACGGCGCCTCCAGGATCGCGTAGCTGTAGCTGCGCCCGGCGTCGCTGTAGTCCAGCAGGCGTTCGACGATGCGCTCGCCCGACGGCGTGGCCAGGCTGCGCAGGCGGCCGCCTTCGGAGAGTTCCGACTTGGGAATGTAGGGCAGCCAATCCGGCAGCGAACCGAAGCCGCCGATGAGCGCCCAGACCCGGCCGGCATCTACCGGCAGTTCCAGTCTTGCTTGTGCTGTCGCCATCTCGTTCTCCTGGCGATCAACGCACGCCGGGCAGCGGCGCGACGGCGCTGACCAGGCCTTGTTCGCGCAGCTCGCGCCAGAAGTCCTGGGGAATCGTCTCCGCCAGGGCCAGCTTGTCTTCGGCGATGCGCTCGGGCTTGCTGGCGCCGGGGATGACCGCGGCCACTGCCGGATTGGCCAGGGCGAACTGCAGCGCGGCGGCCTTGATGCTCACGCCATGCCGTGCCGCGACCGCCTTCATGCGCGCCACCTTGGCCTTGATCTCTTCCGAGGCCGGCTGGTATTCGAAGTGCGTGCCGCCGGCCAGGATGCCGGAGCTGTACGGGCCGCCGACGACGATCTCCACGCCCTGCGCCAGGGCGGTCGGCATCACACGCTGCAATGCGCGCTCGTGGTCCAGCATGCTGTAGCGGCCGGCCAGCAGGAAGCCGTCGGGCTTGGCTTCTTCCAGGTCCATGGTCAGTTCCAGCGGCTCGACGCGGTTCACTCCCAGGCCCCAGGCCTTGATCACACCCTCGTCGCGCAGGCGGGTCAGTGCGCGGAAGGCGCCGGTGCGGGCTTGCTCGAAGCGCGCCAGCCATTCGTCGCCGTAGAAGTCCTGGGCGATGTCGTGGATCCAGACGATGTCCAGGCGGTCGGTGCCGAGGCGCTTCAGGCTGTCGTCGATGGAGCGCAGGGTGGCGTCGGCCGAGTAATCGTTGATCACCTTGTTCTTGCGGCCATGCTGGAACAGCGTGCCCTTCTCGCCGAACTCCTGCGGGCCGCTGATGACTTCGTCCAGCACCAGGCGACCGACCTTGGTGCTGATCACGTAGTCGTCGCGCTTGTATTGGGCCAACGCCTGGCCCAGGCGGATCTCGGCCAGGCCGGCGCCGTAGAAAGGCGCGGTGTCGAAGTAACGGATGCCGTGCTCCCATGCGGCATGTACCGTGGCGGCGGCTTCCGCCTCGGGGATATCGCGAAACATGTTGCCCAGAGGGGCGGTGCCGAAGCCCAGCACGCTGCCCTTGATCTTGTCCTTGATGCTCATCGCCAACTCCTGAAAATTTGTTGAGGTGAAGCGAGTTTAGGGTGGCGAATTGAGTCTGTCCAAGACATAATATGACCAAGTTGAGCTATTGGAGGTCTTAAATGTTGGACATCAAGCAACTGCATTATTTCGTCACCGTGGCCGAGGAAGAGCACGTCGGTCGGGCCGCCGAGCGGCTCTACATCTCGCAGTCGCCGCTGAGCCGGCAGATCGCGCAGCTGGAAGAAAAGCTCGGCCTGATCCTCTTCGAGCGCAGCCAGCAGCGCATCAAGCTGACCGCCGACGGCCGCGTGTTCCTGGGCGAGGCGCAAGCCTTCCTGACGCACGCCAAGCGGCTGGAATCGATGGCGCGGCGCCTGGGGCGCGGCGACGAAGGCGGCCTGTGCATCGGCTACCTGGAGAACGCCATGCACTCGGGCGTGCTGCACCAGGCGCTGCGCGAACTGCTGACCGAGCGCCCGGCCATCCACATCGCGCTCTACAACCAGTCCAACGCCGCGCAGATCGAAGGCCTGCGCCAGCGCAGCCTGGATGTGGGGCTGATCTGCGCGCCCATCCCCGAGGACGATCCCGAGCTGGTCTCCTACCAGGTGCTGAGCGACCCGATGCTGCTGGCGCTGCCCGTCAGTCACCCCTTGGCCAACGCGAAGAAATTCACGCCCAAGGACCTGGCCGAGCAGAAATGGATAGGCGTGGTGCACAAGGAAGGCGTGCGCCGGCACGACAACTTCATCGCCGCCTGCGCGGAAGCCGGCTTCGCGCCGGCCATCTCGGTCGAGGCCAGCGAGCCGCTGGCGGCGCTGGGCCTGGTCGCCGCCGGCCTGGGCGTGACCATGGTGCAGCGCAGCCTGCGCCAGCAGGCGCCCGAAGGCGTGGTGCTGCACGAGGTGCCCTGGCTGAACTACCGCACCTCGCTGTGGGTGGCGTGGCACCGGGTGGCGCTGCGCCCGCTGGTGACGCACTTCCGCGAGCTGCTGCAAAGCTCGCGCCTGATCGTGCCGATCAGGAAGGCGCGCGCGCTGGCCGCCTGATCCGGCTGGCGCAAAAACGCCCGCGCATGCGGGCGTTTGCACCGCCTCTCCCCGGCCTGTCGGGCGCCGCAGCAGCGATGGTTTCTTTCAAAGTTGCGCAATCGGGTATCCTAGTCGGGTTGTGGGAGGGTTATACCCTCCGGTGTTCCTCTTAACTTGATTCTTGGCAATGACTACCCAACAATTCTTTTCCACGCAGAAATCCATTCAAGTCGCCACCGACAAGCGTGAAGCGGCGATGCAGAATCCCGGTTTCGGCAGCGTCTTTTCCGCCAACATGGCTTCGGCCCGCTACACCGCCGCCGATGGCTGGCATGACGGCCAGATCGCGCCCTACGCCCCGCTGGCGATCGCCCCCAGCGCCCTGGTGTTCCACTATGCCCAAGAGATCTTCGAAGGCCTGAAGGTGTACAGCCAGGAAGACGGCAGCATTTCCCTGTTCCGCCCCGACGCCAACGCGCGCCGCTTCGTCAAGTCGGCCGAGCGCCTGGCCATGGCGCCGCTGCCGGTTGAACTGTTCCTCGAGTCCGTCGAGAAGCTGGCCCTGACCGACCGCGACTGGATCCCCAAGCAACGCGGCTCCTCGCTCTACCTGCGCCCGGTGATGTTCGCCTCGCAAGCCGCGCTGGGCGTGAAGCCCGCCAACGAATACTCCTACTACGTGCTGGCCTGCCCGGTCGGCGACTACTTCAAGGACGGCAACTCCGGCATCTCGCTGTGGGTCTCGGAGAACTACTCGCGCGCCGGCATCGGCGGCACCGGCGAAGCCAAGTGCGGCGGCAACTACGCTGCCAGCCTGGCCGCGCAGGCCGAAGCTCAGCGCCAAGGTTGCGACCAGGTGGTGTTCCTGGACAGCCGTGAAAAGACCTGGGTGGAAGAACTGGGCGGCATGAACATCTTCTTCGTCTTCAAGGACGGCTCGATCCAGACCCCGCCGCTGGGCGGCACGATCCTGCCGGGCGTGACCCGCGACTCGCTGCTCAAGCTGGCCGCGCGCCTGGGCATCGAAGCCCGCGAGGAACCCTACTCCATCGAGCAATGGGAAGCCGACGCCCGCAGCGGCAAGCTGGTCGAAGCCTTCGCCTGCGGCACCGCGGCCGTCATCACGCCGATCCGCCAGGTCAAGCGCGCCACCTCCGAGTTCGCCATCGGCGACGCCAAGGCCGGCGCCATCACCCTGCAACTGAAGAACGCCCTGCTGGACATCCAGCAAGGCCGCGCCGAAGACCCCTTCGGCTGGGTCAAGCGCCTGGCCTGATCCGCCATCGTCACCGACAGCGCCTTGCGCTGCCGGTGACGGATCAGGCTGCCCTCCCTCCTCCATCGCGCGGCGCCGCCGCCAGCTCGGCCTTGCCTTCCCTCCCCTCTGCTTCAATACGGAAATCCCCAATCTGCCGAGGGCAGATACAGAACTCTTGGGAACGCTTCGTCGAACAAGTCGTTGATGGCCACCGTTTATGCGAGGCCGCGGCAATCGTCATCAAAAAGCAATGCCATCTTGGCGCATCGCCCAACTCCCGGAGATCGCCATGGCTTCATCCACCTTCCGCGCCACCTACCGTGATTTCGAGATCACCATCGTCGGGTACGAAATCCCCGAAGGATGGCGTATGGCCGTCGAACTGAAACGAGGCAACCGGGTTCAGGTCATGCGCGATACGGGGCGTGTGTTCCGGGACTTTGCCAGCTTGAGATGCGTGGGGGTGCTGACTTCGCACATTGCGATCATGGAAGAGACGACGGGGCTGGAGTGAGTTTTGGATTGTTTGCTGCGCGGTGTGTTCTTGTTGCGCCAGTTGGCGAGCCGCAGCGGCTGAACTAGCGATATTGCACTAGCTAGTTCATAGACTATGCTCTTAACTCGGGTCGTGAATCAGAGGATCCGAGGAGTACTTATAAACCTGATCAATATAAAAGGAACGAGCATGAGCAGAGTAAAGGTTGGAAAATACTTCCTGAATTCAGATGGCGTAAATCCGGTCGTGCAAGTGATTGCCCCAGCGACGAATACACAGGGCGCAATTCTTCGCACGATTTTCATGTTTGCAGGGCCATCAACAGGACTTGCTGCGGCATTTCTTTACGCAGACACGTCTGCGCCGAGTGTCGCCGGCGACGCGAGCAAGCGCTTGATTGCCCAAGTCAATGCGCTGGGAAATACCACCAACGGCATCATCGTCCCCTACGAAATTGAAGTCCCTGCGGGCTTAGGTGTCTGGATTGGCCAGCAGCTGGGAGGCCGCGTAGAGCTGACCTGGGATCTCATCAGCGTCTAGGCGACGATTTATAAGGGGGCCAGGCTCACGCCTTGCCCCCTTTCGAATATCCTCGTCCGATTTCCCAACCGTTCCTCACCTTTTCTAAATTTTCTTAGTATCTCGCTATCCGTTAGGGCAGCTTCTGGCTAGAAGCAGTCCTCTGTCGATACCTCTATTTATCCGTGGAGTATATGGATACATCGGTAATGCGTTCGCCTGTAGGAGTAACAGCATAACCCGGTGTGAGCTTGATAATTCCTTCACGATACAAGCTGTTGAGGATATCGCCGGCAAGTTTCTCCGAGCGCAATAGCGGTTGGTCGGTATTGATATTCACTTGCGTACGTCCTCCCCAAATCTTGGTGTGTTTTTGGAAGTCAAATAACGTCAAATCGTACTGCACCCAACAGCTCCCTGTTTTCGACTGAGAAAACTGGCTGGCCTCAATGCGAACCTCGTACCTGGTATTGGTTCTGCGAGCGTTGTTAGTCTCAACCTTCTCAATCTTGATGCCGTTGGTCTGGAACGTGCTGGGAACACGAACCAACATCGCCGGGACATATCTATTGCGATACGCATCCACATCTTTGGCCGCTGCAAAACTCGCCTGTCCGATGTCACCCAAAAGCAGTCTCAGCGTGACGGTATCAATGGCTTCATCCGGTTGCACGAATTTCTGCGACTTGTCGGCCGTCGCAGTGCAGCCGGCGAGTACGATAAGCGAACCTAGTACCAGGAACCTACGCAAATTCATTTTTCCCCCGTGTATTAATTGGACTTGTAACATTAGCAGGATTGCCGACGGCCGATTGCGGACGTGCAGGCTATCAGAGCATCAAATGGCAATGATTGAAAAATTAAGTAGAAATAGGATTCTCTCCCAGCTTCTTCAATACGAATTTTCCCCGTTCAGCCACTGGCGATGAGACATCTTCGGCGAAGCGGCGAGCCAAATCTAAGGTCGGAATTCCGACAGTGTTCATTTCCCTGACGAGGGCCTCGGAGGCAACACCTCTCACGATTGAAGAACGGTCTGATGCCGCTGCCTTCAAAACGTCCACCAGTACAGGCGCAATCGTCAGCGGCCTTATTCCACGTATTTTTTCCACTCGACCTTTGCAGTACCTCACATCCGTCCATCTCCAACGAGCCCCCTCGCCCCATGTTGCCTCCTGGAGAAGTAGCGTTCTATAGGCTTTCGCACGCACGGCAGGCTGAACTGCGCGCATGGCAATTGCCATCAAGTGTTCGTCCAAGATGGATGTTCTTAAAATTTGAGTAAGCGCTTGAGGCATTGGCCCCATTGGGGACGAAATCAATCGATCTATGAGCTCTGGAGCGACGTCTTTGATGGCGATGAGGTTCAAGACTGTTTGACTGTCAGGCTCATCCATACGCCCCCAGGAAGACCAGGCGGGGAGCAATGCACATATTGCATCAGCTACATGTTCAGGGGCGGTTACCCTCGCAATTTCTGGAACAGCCTCTCTGGCGGCACTTCGGACTTGCGGAACCCAGTCATTGAGACGCCGTGCAGCCAAGGCAAAGAAGAAGCTATTGGGTGCGGCTCCTGCCAGCGTGCGCAAAGTGCGTTCCCGGACATAACCATTAGCATCGGCCAAATCAATCCAACTCAGAATTCGAGTACGCTCTACGCGCTCTGCAGAAAGTGAGAAAAGCGACCACCACTTGTTCTTTTTAATAGCGGCAAGGGTATGTATTGAGGATGAGAGTTCGCGACGAATTACGTACTCCCATCGAGTCATGTTTGATGGCGGCAAGAGAGATGTCAGGCGAACGAGTTCGGCCATGGCGGTGGCTCGCTCGTTAGCCAGGTTTGACGACGTGGCGAGAGTTTTGACTCCAATCCGCAACTCCTCTTCGATAAGCGAATATTTCCTGTCGAGATTCAAGTGTGTTTTCCCATATCTTAGAAACATTTCCTTGGAAGTAGCCCAGTGAACATCTCCGTTCTTGGCCGATTGCGGACGTCTCCTAAGTGCAGCCGCTGTACCAATACATTTAATAATTAGCGAATCTCCGATTGCTATCTATCGGTCGGTTCACTATCGGAGGGTATTAAATTCCAGTAGCACAGATAACAGGCAAAAATTATTGCGGGCAGCACTGTCAGGGCCCCGTGGCTGAAGAGGACTACCGAGATAATTCCGAACACAAATCCGACCAGCAGAGCGCCGGGATGGACATAGCGGTTGTATATCCACTTCACTGAAAACCTGATCCAGAAGAACCAGGCGATAGCGGGAAATAGTATCGGCCATTCAAGATTATCCAACCGCAGTCCCTTCTCGATCCATCCTGCGAGCACTGCGGCAATGAACACCATGCTAAATAATAACGGCCATGCCGTTACAAGAAAAATGGCAAAGAAAACTGCAAATCGCTTGGAATGTATCTGGTTTTTCATGTTGTCATCGTGAACAGATTTTAGTTGGCGAGTTCATTTCTGGCCGGTGTCGAGAAAATGCGCAAACGGGGGCGGATCGGGAGACTGAAGAACGAGCCGCTCCGACCACGGCTCCCGCCCAACCACTCTCAAATCCGATTCCTCCGCGACCGCTGGATGACATACGGGCCAGGGCCGTGGAATGCCACTGCCCGGGCGTAGAAGATCAGGAAGTCCTGCGCCGGGAGCGCCTTGGAGAAGAGCCATCCCTGTACCAGTTCGACCTGGCGCTTGGCAAGGTAGTCGGCTTGCTCCTGGGTTTCGACGCCTTCGGCGATGATGAACATCTTCAGGCTCTTGGCGATGTCGATGATGTGGCCGATCACCGAGCTGGCGGCGGAGCCGGTGCCGATGGTGGCGACGAAGGATTTGTCGATCTTGATGGCGTCCATGGGCAGGCCTTGCAGGTATTGCAGGCTGGAGTAGCCGGTGCCGAAGTCGTCGATGGCGGTGGAGTGGCCTGAGCGGCGGGCCTTGTTCAGGGTTTCCTTGGCGGAGTCGATGTCCATGTAGCTGCGCTCGGTGGCTTCCAGCCAGATCTGCTCGTGGCGGATGTCGGTGCCGGCGAGCGCGGCGTCGATCACGGGGAGGACGCGGCCGGTGCGGATGTCGTCGGCGCAGAGGTTCAGGGAGACGTGCATCGAGCGGTCCTTGGCCAGGGTTTCGCCGAGGTCGCGGACGATGCCGTGGATGACCTGGTCGGTGATGGGCTTGATCAGGCCGGTCTTTTCGGCCAGCGGAATGAAGAGGTCTGGGTTGACCATCGCGCCGTTGCGCTTGCGCCACCTCACCAGCGCCTCTGCGCCGACACAGCGGCCGGAGTGCAGGTCCATGATGGGCTGGTAGTGAACCTCGAACTCGCCGCGCGCGACCGCCCTCTTCAACTCGGCTTCCGGCGAGAGACGCTTGCGGGCCAGCACGAAGGTGACCACCACGATGAACAGGCTGATGAAGGCGCCCAGCGGCATCATCCATTGCTGCTGCTTCTTCAGGCTGGCCTGCAAGGCGGCCACGGGCGTGGCGGCGACGGCGGTCCAGCCGTTCTTGAAGGCCTTGGCGAAGAGGAAGTCTTTCTCGGCGCTGCGCACTTCGTTGCGCAGGATGCTTTGCATGAGGCCGGCGTTGCTGCCGGCGTCGCCGATGACGGTCATGCCGTCGTCCCTGGCCAGGGCGAGCTGCACGCCTTCATCGACCACGATGTCGCCGAAGCGGCCGGCGTTGATCAGGGCGTTGTACTCCGCCATCTGCACCGACAGCATCTTGTCGCCGACGGCGAACCCCGGCTGCATGCTGAGCTTGACCTTCAGCCTGGCCGCGTCGAAATTGTCCATGTGGCGCGACTCGACCTTGGGATCAACCAGGCCCCAGGAGGTGCACTTCAGCACCCCGGATTGGGAATAGCCGATCTCGTCGACCGAGCGGGTGTTGACCGTCAGCTTGCGCATGAGCGCGATGTGCTCCGGAGAACACAGCGCCAGCGTGGAGGCGTTGAGCTCGTAGAGCGCGTCGTAGGACTGATTGAGCGATATCTTGGAGCGCTCCAGCACGCTTTGCGCGAAGTTGCGCAGGCGCGCCTGCTCGATCTCGACCGCGGAGTTCCATGAGAGCCAGGCCATGAGGGCGATCGGGATCGCGCCTCCGATGAGGCCGCAAAGCACGGCCACGGTAATTACCTTGATTTTGTCCATCATCCCGTTACTTCCCCTTTCCTTGATGTGTCATCCCTTCAGGCCGCGCGGAGCCGGGAATCGTCTTGTCCCGGTTGTCCCTCCGCTGGCCCGTCGGGTTACCAGTTGATGCGATAGCCGGCATAGGCCCAGCGCTTGGGGCCATCGTCCCGGGTTGAAACGTTCAGCATGGCCGAGGCCACGCCGGGGCCGGCCTGGGCTTCCAGGCCGATGCCGGCGCGCAGCCAGTTTTGCTTGTAGGTCTGGCCCGGCAGGTCGAAGGCGAAGCCGCCCGGGCCGATCAGCGTGCCGGAGGCGCCGCCGCCTTCGCGGTTCAGGCGGCGCACGCCTTCGAGGCGGGCGGTCAGCGTGAGGTCGTCGCTGGCGCGCCAGGCGGCGTCTGCGCCCAGGCGGGCCTGGGTGGCGTGTTCGGCGCGGCTGTTCCAGGCCACGGGGAAGCCGCCGCCGGCCTCGGTGTAGGCGGCCACACGGCCGCGGTAGTGGGTCAGCGAGACATAGGGCGAGAGCGACACGCCTTGCCACGCCAGGGCATCGATCCAGTCTGCGCGCAGGCGCAAGGCGGCGGTGCGGGTGGCGGGTGAGCCGGAGGTGCCGACCATCGTGCCGGCGTTGAGGTAGTTGCGCCGGATGTCGGCGCTGCCCCAGTTGTAGTAGCCGGAGGCGCTCAGGCGCACGTCGGGCGCGGTCGGCAGCCTGACGATCACCTCGGGCACGATGAAGCTGCCCTGGTTGCCGATGCGGCCGCTGTCGACCAGATCCTGGCGCGAATAGGTGCGGCCGATGGCCAGCTTGAGCATGACGTCGTCGCTCAGGCCGTAGGCAAAGCCGACCTCGCCTGCGCCGATGCCGCCCTGGTTGTCACCCTTGCTGAAGCGGCCGACGTCGCCCGCGACCCACGCGCTCTGCCCGCCAGCCTGCAACAGATGGCGCATGGGGCTGCCGTGCAGGCCGTGGAGGACGAGATCGGCATCGGCGATCTGTTGCACCTGCGGGAGAATTGGCAGGGTTCGGATGTAGGCGGGGATGATGATGGCGCCGGAGCCTTGTGGGGATACGCGCGCCAGATAAGCGACTTTGTCAGTCGTGGTGCCCACTACGACTGAACCGTCGGAACTCACGGCGTTGCCCGAACTTGCAATGAAGCTGGGGGCAACCGTCGTTCCCGCTGCCGCTAGCCATTGGCTGATCGTCTGCATGCCTCCGGCCTGCGTCCAACGGAACGCGCGTGAAGCATTGCCTGCGGCGCCATCGTTGGTATCGCCGACGACTACCCGGCCATCGGCTGAAACGCCACGCGCACTCGAAGCGTTGCCGCCATTGATGGCCCCCAGACTGACCATGCCGCCGGCTTGCGTCCAACGAAAGGCGCGTTGCGCGTTGCTTGCGGCACCGTCGTTGGCATAGCCGACGACCACGCTGCCATCGGCAGAAACTCCCCGGGCATACGAGAGATTCCCGGCATTGAGCGTTCCCAAACTGAGCATGCCGGTTGCCTGCGTCCAGCGGAACGCGCGAGATGCGCCGCCAGCGGAACTGTCGGCAGAGTGCCCCACCACCACGCGGCCGTCAGATGAAGCCGCAAATGCATTGGAGGACAAGCCGCCCAGCGTTCCCAAACTGACCATGCCGCCGACCTGCGTCCAGCGGAAGGCGCGCTCTACATTGCCCGCGCTGCCATCTGCCGAGAGACCCACGATTACGTTGCCATCGGCGGATATAGCGGCAGCTCTCGAGTAAACACCACCATTGAGTGTTCCAAGGCTGACCATGCCACCGGCAGACGTCCAACGAAAGGCCCGGTTGTTGTTGCCTGCTGCGCCATCGTATGCGTCGCCCGCCACTACGCTGCCATCAGCGGAAACAGCAGTAGCCAGCGCGTAACTTCCACCACGGAGCCTTCCCAAATCAACCATGCCTCCGGCTGGCGTCCAGTAGAAGGCAGAGTTTCCGCTGCCGGCCGAACCGGTCACATAACCCACGATCACATTGCCATTGGATGACACGGAACGTGCGACGGAGGTAATACCATTGGGCAGAATCCCCAATGAGACCACCTCTGCTCGCACCGCCATGGGCGCCCACGTGCAGGCAATGGCCATGCACATCCAGAACAATTTACGCACAGGGCGCAATTTACTTCCCTCTTGGCTACGGAAGGTCAGCAACAGAGCATCTTTCGAAGCATGCGTCTGTGGGGAAACCTTTTTCTCGTACATATTCATTCGATTCATCCCTGAAAATCCTTAATCGATCAATGACCGGACCGGCCGCCGAACTCTGGGTGCTCCCGCGGGAGACTGCCGTTGCATGCGGCGCGGTTCAGTCGGTCGGCCCGGCTCGCATCACCACTCGATGCGGTAGCTGGCGCTGGCCCAGCGCTTGGGGCCTTCGCTGTCGGTGGAGAGGTTCAACATGGCCGAGGCGGTGCCGGCGCCCAACTTGGCGTCGAGGCCCAGACCGGTGCGCAGCCAGTTCTGCTTGCCGGCCTGGCCGGCGTTCTCGAAGCTGAAGCCGCCGGGGCCGATCAAGGTGCCGGAGACGCCGCCGCCCTGACGGTTCAGGCGACGCACGCCTTCCAGGCGGCCGAGCAGGGTCAGGCCGTCGTTGGCGCGCCAGGTGGCGTCTGCGCCGAGGCGAGCTTCGGTGGCGTTTTCGGCGCGGGCGTTCCAGGCGACGGGGAAGCCGCCGCCGCTCTCCGTGTAGGCCTTGAGGCTGGTGCGGTAGTGGGTCAGCGAGGTATAGGGCGAGAGCGACAGGCCGCCTTGCGCCAGTGCGTCGATCCAGTCCACTCGCAAGCGCAGGGCCGCGGTGCTGGCGCCGGGTGTGCCGCTGGAACCGACGACGTTGCCGGCATTGACGTAGTTGCGCTTGATGTCGGCGTTGCCCCAGTTGTAGTAGCCGCTGGCGCTCAGGCGCAGGTCGGGCGCGCTGGCCACCTTGACGATGATCTCCGGGGCGAGGTAGGTGCCCTGGATGCTGGCGCGGCCGCCATACAGCAGGTTCTGGTGGGTATGGGTGCGGCCGAGGGCCGCGCGGATGGTGACGTTGTCAGAGAAGCCGTGGGAAAAACCGATCTCGCCCGCGCCGATGTCGCCATTGGCGCCCGACCTGGTGAACTGGCCCCACTCGCCTGCCACCCAGGCGCCCTGCTGGCCTTCGCGCAGTTGCATGCGCATGGGGATGCCATGCAGGCCGTGCATGATGACGCTGGCGTCGGCCAGCATTTGCGATCGTGCGGCGGCCGGTTGGCCCAGTGTTTGCACGTAGTCATTCAGGCGGATGATGCCGGAACCCGAGCTCTGGCCAAATGATGCGCCAGGGCTTGGCGCCGGGCCTGCTGCCGGGCCCGGCGTCCATGAGCGGGCCAGGAAGGGGCCGCCGTCGGTCATGGTGCCGGCGACGACGGAGCCGTCGGCGTTGGTGGCATGGGCAATCTGCGGCTTGAAATCGGCGGCCACGGTGACGCCCGCCTCCGCCAGCCATTGCGCGATGCTCTGCATGCCGGTGGCTTGCGTCCAGCGGAAGCCGCGATTGGCGTTGCCGGCGGCGCCATCGTTGGAGGAACCGACGACCACCAGGCCGTCGGTCGATATGCCGTAGGCGGTGGAGCTCGAGCCATTATTGAGGGTGCCGAGGTCCTTCAGGCCGCCTGCCTGCGTCCAGCGGAAGGCCCGGTCACCGGCGGCCGAGGCGGAATAGCCTACGACCGCGCTGCCATCGCCCGACACGCCATTGGCGTAGGAGTAGGCGCCGCCGGCGAAGGTCCCCAGGCTCTCCATGCCATCGGCCTGCGTCCAGCGGAACGCGCGCGTTGCGTTACCGCTGGTGCCATTGTGGGCAAAGCCCACGACCGTGGTGCCATCCCGCGATACGGCTCGCGCATAGGAGGACAGGCCGTTATTCATCGTGCCCAGGCTCTGCATGCCCGTGGCCTGCGTCCAGCGGAAGGCGCGGAATGCATTGGACTCCGCACCGTCATCGGCGACGCCCACGATGACATCACCGTCCCCGGAGATGTCATAGGCTGCGGATTCGTTGCCGCCGTTAAGCACGCCGAGGCTCCGCATGCCGGTGGCTTGTGTCCATCGATACGCGCGACTCGCATTGCCAAGCGCACCATCGCCTGCGGTGCCGGCGATGACAGCGCCATTGGCCGAGACACCCTCGGCGTAAGAGAACAAGCCGCCGTTGAGCGCGCCGATGGCCACGAGGCCGCTCGACTGGGTCCAGCGGAATGCGCGATAGGCATTGCCGGCCGTCGAGTCCCTGACGCTGCCAACGGCAATGCTGCCGTCGGCCGAGAGACCCGCCACCGAGGCCGAGGAGAGGACCTGAACTACATTGCCCGGCAAGGCGCCCATCGAAAGCACCTCAGCCTGCGCGAGCATCGGCGCGAATGCGCAAGCGATTGCGGCGTAGAGCACACCCGGCTTGAACGTACTCCGTCTCGCGCCAGCCCGTGCGGCGGGCAGATTGGGTGAACGTGTTGGTGCATGCATGTGGAAGGGACTGAGCTGGAGAGCGAGGAAGGAGCTGTGTGCCCCGGCGCGCGGGCCGGTGGCGGCTGCCTCCTT
Source organism: Herbaspirillum sp. WKF16 (assembly GCF_028993615.1). Classification (NCBI taxonomy): domain Bacteria; kingdom Pseudomonadati; phylum Pseudomonadota; class Betaproteobacteria; order Burkholderiales; family Oxalobacteraceae; genus Herbaspirillum; species Herbaspirillum sp. WKF16. Next base: position 2,476,999 of record NZ_CP118632.1, read on the forward strand.
CAAAGGAGAAGGCATGGGAGTGAGTGCGGAAGCATTCATGGTGAACTTGGTCGATTCCTGAAAATGATTGATGAAAAAGCGGCTTGCCTTGGGCACGGATCCACGCGGATATGCGGGGTGGCCATGTGATTGCGTCGTCGTGGGAGATGACAGCGACTGCGATCTGCGCGTCGCGTTGAGAACTGCTGAAGTGATTTCCTGCAGCCGGCAGTGCTGGTTGTGTGCACTGCAATACATGGCGGGGCGAAACGTAGTACGACGAACCTTACCGAGTGCCTGCAAAGGCAGAAAAAGGGATGAGAGCTGGCGATATGTCGAGCTTTCCCTCCCCGACTTCGAAGCGCTCCTCAAGCGACGGGACGAACAACGCCCTGCGCAATCGCATTGGCGACAGCACCCGTGGCGGCCGGATCTTGGGTTGCGAACGGCGGCAAGCTGCCAGCGGTGAGCGGAAAGCCGCGCATGGCAGTGCGACGGCGACGAAGACCGCCGCGCCGCAAGAAAGTCAGCAAGTCGTACGCGTGATGAGCCAGCGCGACGGCAGAAGCAATCTCCCGGCGCCGGTGGACGATATCCGTCCTCCCGTGAGGGATACGACATGCTGCGTTACCGGTAGCAAGTGCTTCGCCGGGTTGCTCGGCTTGCCCGCTGCGACGTTCTTCCGTGGTGGAGCAAACGCCTGGACAAGATGCCTGGGCGGCATCGGAGCGCGTCGCGTGGGAGCAACCGGGATCGGTCTCCGGGCCAGGCGAGAACAGCCTGGGCAGCGACGCGCTATTGGGCCAACAACGGCCTGTGCAGCGGATTGGGCGCGGTGGGGGTGCCGCGCGCGCCGCCGCTGGCCGTGTGGGGACGGCATGAGCGCTCCGGGTGGGAGCGATGGCCGGTCAGGGCCATCGGCGGGCGTGAAACGAGTTGATGCAGTTGAAAACGGCGATGGCGGAAAAAGGAAAAGGATCCTCAGCCCGCGGCGGCGGCGCCCAAGGCCCGGAAGTTCGCGGGTGTGGCGAAGCTCCGGTATTGGGCCTGCATGTCTTGCGTCAGCACCTCGATGAGCGTGGTGTTTTCGATCCACACTTCGATGACGTCGAAGAAGTTTTGCCCGCGGGTGCCGCGCACGGCGCGCCAGCCTTCGCGATGGCCGAGGGCCAGCACCTGCTCGGCGTCGAGCGAGCTGCCCACGGCGAGGTGGAAGCCGCTGTATTGCGCGTGATCGGCGTCGATCAGGTCGAACGCGCCCTGGCCAAAGCCGGGAGCGATGACGCGATCGCCCGGATAGCATTCGATGATGGTGCCGCGGTCGTCGCCGGAAACGGCCATCCATGCGCCGGGAAACGATGGGAAGGGAGCGGCGAAACCGCCCCAGAGTTCGGCCAGAACCCTGGCCACATGGCGCGGGTCGCGCGCCGGGATTGATGCGTGGAAAATCATGTGCTGCTCCTGCAGCCCGACATGGCTGCGATGGCTACGTGCCGCGCGGGCTTGATTTTCGGCGCGCCTCCTCAAGGAGCGCACCGATGGACGCAATGGCTGCACGCGCGGCGGCTTCACCATCCATATCCCAGTAGTCTTTGAAATTGGCCCAGGTGGTCGCCGAGTACAGTTGCTGGATCACTGCTGCAAGGCGCAGCAACTCGGCTTCGGGCAGTTCCCCTACTTCGTGCGTGACCAGCGCGCGGAAGGCCCCCTGGCGTTCGGCGCTGGCATTGATACGTGAAGTTCGCCCGACGGGCGAGGCAAGCATGCCGCGGATGAGCGGTTCGCGGCTGTCGAAGGACTTGAAGTCGTCGACCAGCCGGCCGGCCAGCTCGGCAAAGCTTTCAGGGAAACGGTCGCGCTTGATGGCAGTGGGCGCCCAAGCCCAGAATGCCTCCAACAGCGCTTCCTTGTTGGCGAAATAGCGGTAGATCGTGCTTTCGCCGATATCGGCTTCGCGAGCGATCTCGGCGAAGCTCAACTGCGCCAAACCGCTGCTCTCCAGGCGGCTTGCTACGGCCTGCAGGATGTTTTCACGAGTACGGGACTTGTGTTTATCGCGCAGGCCATGGGCATCGCCGGGATTGCCAGTCAATTTCATGAGAGTGATACTCTCATTTGAGGGTAATGCTGTCAAATAAATGCGTTACCTCCATTTATTTGCGTTGCAAAATAGCGTCAGACTATGATTTTTAAACAATGAATTGTGATGTTCTATTGGTTTTCAGAAGCGAGCCAGGGCTTTACCCAGATACTCCACCCTAGTATATTATCGGTTTCAGAAATTCGCGCCCGGCACCAGCCCGGCGCCTGGCCTCGAACGCAAGGAGCCCGGCTATGCCGCATTCACCGGAAGAAAAGAAGCGTGTGCTGGCGCGGGTGCGCCGGGTGCGCGGCCAGTGCGATGCGCTGGAGCGCGCGCTGGAGGCCGGCGCCGACTGCGGCCCGGTGCTGCAGCAGATCGCGGCCATCCGCGGGGCGATCAACGGGCTGATGTCGGAGGTGCTGGAGTCGCACATCCGCGAAGACTTCAGCCAGCCCGCCAACGCCGACGAACACGACGCGCGCGTCCAGGACCTGCTGGGCCTGGTGCGCTCGTACCTGAAATAAGACCAACTGCACCGCGCCGCCCCGCCATGGCGGCGGCGCTTCCCCCTTCACCTCAAGGAGTCCCCATGAAATCTCGCGCAGCCGTAGCCTTCGCCGCCGGCCAACCCCTCCAGATCGTCGAGATCGACGTCGCCCCGCCCAAGAAGGGCGAAGTGCTGGTCAAGATCACCCATACGGGCGTGTGCCATACCGATGCCTTCACCCTCTCGGGCGACGATCCGGAAGGCCTGTTCCCGGTGGTGCTGGGCCATGAAGGCGCCGGCGTGGTGGTGGAAGTGGGCGAAGGCGTGACCAGCGTGGCGCCGGGCGACCACGTGATCCCGCTCTACACCGCCGAGTGCGGCGAATGCCTGTTCTGCAAATCCGGCAAGACCAACCTGTGCACCTCGGTGCGCGCCACCCAGGGCAAAGGCGTGATGCCGGACGGCACCACCCGCTTTTCTTACAACGGCCAGCCGATCTACCACTACATGGGCTGTTCCACCTTCAGCGAGTACACCGTGGTGGCGGAGGTCTCGCTGGCCAAGATCAATCCCGAGGCCAACCATGAGCACGTCTGCCTGCTGGGCTGCGGCGTGACCACCGGCATCGGCGCCGTGCACAACACGGCCAAGGTGCAGGAAGGCGACTCGGTCGCCGTGTTCGGCTTGGGCGGCATCGGCCTGGCAGTGATCCAGGGCGCGCGCCAGGCCAAGGCCGGCCGCATCATCGCGGTGGACACCAACCCCTCCAAGTTCGACCTGGCGCGCGAGTTCGGCGCCACCGACTGCATCAACCCCAAGGATCATGAGAAGCCGATCCAGCAAGTCATCGTCGAGATGACCGGCTGGGGCGTGGATCACTCCTTCGAGTGCATCGGCAACGTCAACGTGATGCGCGCGGCGCTGGAATCGGCCCACCGCGGCTGGGGCCAGTCGGTGATCATCGGCGTGGCCGGCGCCGGCCAGGAGATATCGACCCGCCCGTTCCAGCTGGTCACCGGCCGCCGCTGGCTGGGCACCGCCTTCGGCGGGGTGAAGGGTCGCTCGCAGCTGCCGGGCATGGTGGAAGACGCGATGAAGGGCGACATCAAGCTCAAGCCCTTCGTCACCCACACCCGCGACCTGGATGCGATCAACGAGGCCTTCGACCTGATGCACGAGGGCAAGTCGATCCGGACCGTGATCCACTACTAAGCACCGGGCAGGTTCCGCAGCTTTGCACGGGCGCTGCCGCGCCGGCCGGGATGGCCGCGCGGCAGCGTTTTTGCATTCAGCATCCTGGCGCAGGGAATACGGGAAAGGCTGGTTCGCCCCGGCAAGCCGGCGACCCGGAGCCTTCCCGGAGCGCCGTATCCGGATGTGATAGGATGAAATTATTCATTCAATTATCTATTCATTTTTAATCCATCAATCATGGCAACCGCCGCCGCCGAACTTGGAGAACGCGCCCGAACCTGCCTGAGACGGGGGGTAACCACCGCGCGCGAACTCATGGTGGAGCTGGAGGTGAGCCAGCCGACCCTGTCGCGCGCGCTGCGCACGCTCGGCGCCGACCTGCTGGCCATCGGCGCCGCAAGATCTATTCAATATGCCCTGCGCGATGCCCGTCGCCAGGAGTTGCAGGCGACGGTATACCGGGTCTCGGCCGCAGGCCGGCTGGAACCGCTGGGTTCGCTCGTCCCGGTGCATCCGGAGGGCTTCGTGTTGGCGCGCACGGATGGCGCGCGCCTGCATAGCGACGGCCTGCCCTGGTGGCTGTTCGACATGCGGCCGCAAGGCTACCTCGGCCGCGCCTACAACCTGCAATACGGCGCAGGCCTGGGCCTGCCCGCGCGGCTGGACGACTGGAGCGACAGCCATGTGCTGCGCGCGCTGCTGCTGCAGGGTGAGGACTTGCCCGGCAATCTGCTGCTGGGCGACGCCGCCAGGGACCGCTTCGTCAACGCCCCGTCCCCGCGGGCCATTGCCCGCGACGGCCGGGCCCAGTCGTATGCGGCGCTGGCGGCCGCGGCGGCCCGCGGTGAGCATCACGGCTCCTCGGCCGGCGGCGAGCAACCCAAGTTCACGGCCTATGCGCAAGGCGAAGCCGGAGCGCGCCACGTCATCGTCAAGTTCACGGCATTCAACGACAGTTCCGTCAGCCAGCGCTGGCGCGATCTGCTGATGGCCGAGCACCTGGCCCTGGAGGTGCTGCATGCGCACGGAGTGGCCGCGGCCCGTTCCTCCGTGCTGGACCACGGCGCCCAGCGGTTCCTGGAGGTGTCGCGCTTCGACCGCGAAGGCGCGCTGGGGCGCCGCGCCCTGTTCTCGCTGCACGCGCTGGATGCCGAGTTCGCCGGCAATGCCGGCAACTGGCCCCAGGTGGTGCGCGCGCTGGCCCGCGAAGGCGTGGTCGAACGCCAGGCGGTGGCGCAGATGGAGCTGTTGTGGGCCTTCGGCACGCTGATCGCCAACACCGACATGCACGGCGGCAACCTGTCGTTCATCGCGGAACACGGCCTGCCGTGCCAGGTCGCCCCGGCCTATGACATGACCTGCATGGCTTTCGCGCCCACCTCCGGAGGCGACCTGCCGCTGCGCGAGCTGCCCCTGACCATCGGCAACGAGGTATCGGCCGCCGCCTGGCGGCAAGCCTTGCCGATGGCGCAGGATTTCATCGACAGGATGCGGCGCTGCGCCGCGCTGAGCGCCGGTTTTGCCGCTTGCCTGGAGATCCTGTCGGCGCGCGTGGCAACGGCCGGCGAACGCATCGCGCGCCTGGCCGACGGAATTGGCGCGTGAAAAAACGCCCGCATGCGTGGGCGTTTGTCGGGGAGCGGCAGCGGCTTTCCGCCACAAGGCACCGCCGGTCGCGTCGTTACGTCCAAACCGACTAAGCAAGTGTGAAATCATTCTTTGGTATTCCCTCCCCGGCCACCTACGATAGCCCCTCATTTCAATACGGGAGGGTTCATCCATGCAGGCGAAAGTCCGGTTCCATCATCAGAAAAAGAAATCCCGAGGCTGGACCGCCAGGCTCGCCGGCCTGGCCGCGGCTGCCGCACTGCTGGTCAGCGGCGTGGCCCATGCCGAGGGGCAGCTGCGCATCGCCTACCAATACGACGTGGGCGACATCCTGCTGCACGTGGTGCGCGACCAGAAGCTGATCGAGAAATACGCCGCCCAGGAAGGCGTGCAGGCCAACGTGGAATGGAAGCAGCTCTCGGGCGGCGCGGCGATCAACGACGCCATCCTCTCCAACACGCTGGACGTGGCCTCGACCGGCCTGCCCCCGCTGCTCACCGTGTGGGACCGCACCTACGGCAAGCAGAACATCAAGGCCATCGCCGCGCTGGGCTCGCTGCCGACCTACCTGCTCACCCGCAACCCGGCGGTGAAGACGCTGGCCGACTTCGGCCCGGGCGACCGCATCGCCCTGCCCGCCACCACCATCTCGCTGCACGCCCGCCTGTTGCAGATCGCGGCGGCGGCCAAGTACGGCCGCGACAAGTTCACCCACTTCGACGAGCTGACCGTGAGCCTGCCGCACAGCGAGGCTGCGGCCGCCCTGCTCTCCGGCAAGACCGAAGTGAACTCGCACTTCGCCAGCCCGCCGTTCCAGTTCCAGGAGCTGAAGGATCCTGCTATCCGCAAGATCACCACGTCCTACGAGATCCTGGGCGGTCCGGCCACGCTCAACATCCTGTGGGCGCCGGAGCGCTGGCAGAAGGAAAACCCCAAGACCTTCACCGCCCTGCGCCGCGCGCTGGCCGAGGCGCTGAGCTACGTGCAGGGCCACAAGGCCGAAGCCGCGGCGGCCTACGTGAGGCTGGAGAACTCCAAGCTGCCGGTGGCCTTCGTGCAGGAGATCATCTCGCTGCCGGACGTGCAATACACGCTGCAGCCGCAGAACACCTTCAAGCTGGCCTCCTTCCTGGCCGACGTGGGCGCGATCAAGCACCGCCCCGCTTCGTGGAAGGATTACTTCTTTGAAGAGGCGCATGCCGGCGGCGGCAGCTGATTGCGGCGACCGTGATGCCGGCATGCAGGATCGAAAACAGCCCGGATCACCGGGCTGTTTTTCATCGCGCCGCGCGACGCCGGCCGGCGATGACATCTTGCCAACAGCGCCTCCCGGCCTGGCCTTGGCCGGAACGAATCACCACCCCGCAGGCTGATCCGTGGTACAAAGCGATACCCCTTTCGAATCAGGAGTAGTTATGCACCAGCGACATGACGAAAACACGGCAGACCTGAAGGACTTGATGACCACCGCCCCCCTCAGCGCCAAGGCGCACGCGGCATATCTCCGGGAGAAAGTGGATACCCGGCGCCTGATGGAGGATGCGCGGGAAGAAGCCAGGCAGCGCAGCGAGGAGACGCTCTGAACGTTACGGCGCCGGCATCGATATCGGCAGCACCAGGTTCTCCGGCCGCGAGCGGATTTGCCGCCGCCGACAAAAATGAGGATTGCCACAAGGACATGCAAAAAGCCCGCCGATGCGGGCTTTTTCATTCAGGGCGTCGTCGGCGCGGAATCTTCAACTTCAGAAGAACAGCAGCGGCGAATAGACCGACTGCCGCTCTTGCCGTATGAAAATGGAGGGGATCGCCACAGCCTGCTGGTTGATTTCTAGCGGCGGGAGCGTCAGGATGCTTTCCCTTAGCTCCTCGTGAGGCTCGCTGATGGTGAGCGGCACATTCACGGACAGCCAGCGCTCCTTCCCGAAAGTGATTCCGGTGGTGTCCATACGACGGGCGCCGCGAATGCGAATGGTCGGCTCCGCCAATAACCGGATCCGCACTGTTCGTCGTTTTCCGTCTCCGTCGGACTCGAAAGTTGCCGTCTCGACGGGGCCATCCACCAGTCCGGCGTCGGGGAACGAACAGGTGCGCTGGGGAACCAAGTCGCAAACATTGAAGAATCTCCACTTTCCGAGATCCACGTTGTAGCGGCGCTCACCCTGAAGATCCGAGATCGAGGCTTGGTCCGAGGTCCAACGCAATGATGATCCCTGATCCAGGTATATCGTCAGTTGCAATCTGGGCGCCTGGGTTACCCCACCCTCGGCGGCAAACTGCATATGAACACCGGGCGCGGGCTCCACGCTCATATAGCGGTTTTCCGCACGGTAGTTGCCAAGGCCCGTACGCTCCTGCGCCGATATGCTGGGCTGATAGAGCGCAAGCTGCTCATAACGGCCGCAGCCGCAAAGCAAGGCCGTGAGCGAAAGGGCCAATGCTGCATTTATTATTTTCTTGCTGACGATCATTTATCCATGCCTGGTTGGCTGAAGATGGCGCATGCCAGTGCAATGCCCGTTAGCCCGGATGATATCCCTGCGACATCCATTTCTTCGAGAGCCATCCATTGCCGCGTCTGCCGCAGTAGATCGCCTTCCCCAGCGTCAACAGAAAAGCCAGGGCCCACGTGAGCTGCGAATCAAATGTGCAAAGCAGCTTGATGCCCATATCCAATGCAAACAGCCGGCCGGCTTGCGGGATCAGCCCTTCCGAGAAAGCCCACAAGGTGCTCAATAACAGCGCCCCCCAGTTGAAACCATGGCGAAGCTTGCGTTCAGGGAGTGTGGGATGAATCAATAACAAACTTGTCTTCATGAAAATAAGTAATTTATTTTTCTGGCCGCTGTCCCTGCCTGGCTAACTGCGACTGCGTGTACGGGACATAGTTATACGAGATAGCTTGCTGGATTGAAATGTTTGGATTGGCAACTTTCCCCGGTTTCTTTGCATGCGCAAGATGCAAGATCGTTTCATGGGCCAACAGCGACCTGCTGAACATGCATGCCGCGCTCTGATACATTGAGGGCTTCATTTACGTTCATCCCCCGCCTCATGTCCGACTTCCTCCAACTGTCCCTGATCGCCGGCGTGCTCCTGCTCAGCGTGGCCAGCCCCGGCCCGAATTTCGCCCTGGTGACATCGACTGCGTATTTCGGACGCTCGTGGACACCCAGCTCGGTTTGAGCTGGATGCCCAATTCGGAAACAACTGGATAGCGTGACGGCCAGTTGGACAGAACAAAGCGTCGGAGGTCTGCTCTTGGCCAATGTCAGCTCTAATCTAAAGGTTTTCCGAACCAGGCAATCCGCTTTCTATGCGTGTCGAGCACATCGAACGTACTTGCGTATCCCCATTGAGTAAGCTGTTCTTGGAGGTGCTTGGCAAACAATGACACATAGTCATTGTCGCCTGCCACTCCGCCGTTCAGCAGATACTCGTTCCCTCTATAAAGAGAGCATGTGAATTCGCAGTCGACGTTGCCCATGCGAAAACTTTCGGCACCATCAAACTGTGATTTCTTGTGAGAAATCTCCATACCATCACGGAAAGAACTCAGGCGATTGCCCAACTCCGCAAGTGGTCCATCCATTACGACTAGACCATAGACATTGTTGCAATTTGGCAAATCCGTTGGTCTCTCACAATTGGAAAAATTCATGAATCCTCCAGTGTCCGCTTGGGGCCGAGGCTCTGTTTTTACACAGCCTCGACCGGTAGCAGACATCTTACCGTGTAAAACCTGGCCTCAAAAACTGCCTCGATCCGATAGGTCATTTTCGTTGTGTAGCCTTTTGGTTTTTGGGCTGTCCAAGTCGTCCGAACTACAAGCGTCCACGTCGCCGAACTGGGTGTCCAAGACCACTGAAATACGCAATCGACCGCAATGAGCGTCTCCAGGCGCGCCGGCCTCCTCACCGGGCTGGGGTTCTCGCTGGCGTCGGCGACATGGGCGCTGCTGGCCATCGGCGGCGTCAACGTGCTGATCAGCCATGCGCCGGCCGTGCACACCGTGGTGAGAGTGGCCGGCGGCGCCTATCTGCTGTGGCTTGGCCTGAAGATGATCGCGACGGCGCGCCGGCCGATTGGAAACGGGGCTGCGGCCGTTCATCCGAGCGGCGCATCGGCTTTCGGGAAGGCCTTTGTCGTCAGCATGACCAATCCCAAATCCATCAGCTTCTACGGCAGCATTTTCTCCGTGATGGTGCCGCTCGACGCGCCGCTCTGGTTCGACGCCGCCATCGTCCTGCTGGCGCTGTTCATTTCGGCCCTCTGGTATTGCGGCCTGGCGCTGCTGTTTTCACACCGGCTGGCGGGTTCGGTCTATGGCAGGCTGAAGGCGTTCGTGGAAACTGCCATGGGCGTCTTTCTGATCGCAATGGGCGGGCGGGTGCTGCTGGGACGCTGATTCCCCTCTCCGGCTGGCCCCAGCTTTTCAAGAGATTTCGGCGAGAACCCGATACGCCTCTTCCGGTATGTCGGCCAGCCTGGACGGATGCACTTGGCCGCTCAGCCCATAGAACTTCTGGAAACTCATGATCAGCGGCGACCACTTGTCCGGATCGATGCGATTGGCGTGACCGGCCATGAGCAGGTCGGGATGGACGTGGACGCGCTGGATGCGCACTTCGATCAGGCTGATGGCGCCGCGCAGCGCCTCATTGTCGTCGGCGATGCCGTGCGCCGCCGCCAGGACCGCTTCGAGCTGGATCGGGCATTCGAGCGCGCGCGCCGCCCCGACCGTCTCGGAGCTCACCCTTGTCATTCCGGCGCGGCCGAACTTGTCGGGCTCATGGACGTAGCCCATCGCCTTCCTGAATTCAGAAACGGGATACGTACCGGTAGTGCGCGCGATGCGGTCGACCGCGCTCACCTCGTTGACGGACGGGAGATTGAGCACGCATTCGCCGGTGCGCAGCAAGTTGCGCGCAGTCTGCGACGCGGAGGCGATGCCCAGCACGCCTCTCCAGCCAAGCCAGAACACCGACGATATCGGCGCGAGGTTATGCGTGCCATCTTCGTTGACGGTGCCGACCAGGGCGACGGGGGTTCCGAGATACAGGATGCTGGGTTCTGCGACGACGTGGGGGATATTCATGGGTTCCTTGCTCCGTGAGTGAATGAGCGCAGTATGCGATCCGCTCACGCCCGGGGCACTCCGCTTCTTGCTCGTCAATTCGCACGGAAGCCCGCTACGTCTGAAAAATAAATCAAGAAGTGAGACACGCGGTCAAGCCGGTTGGCAAAGTTCAACTATTATTTTTAAGGGGCCAAAAGGATCCGAGGAATAGTCTGTTGAGTTAGTCAAAGAAATCTGGCAGCGGTGGGTGGATTGATTTGAAACGTTGGGGATGCGCATATTGCACTAATAGCTTTATGAGCAATCGTGAAAATTACGTGAGGGGATCACAATGTACGCTGGGACATACATCATTATTGTGCGACACGATGCAGACGCATCAGTTATAGGGCGCTGGTACTGCCTTGGTGCAGAAATCGCAGCTGACAAGAAGTCTGGAACGTGCAAGATAACTGAGTTTGATCCGACGAATGATCAGGGCGACAACACCTGGCTGGTTGCCCCTGTGCCAGGAGGTGACAATTTCTCCGGACTGTTCTTACAGCATCAGAAAACTAATTTGGTGGCCCACTTTGGCGATGACGCGGGAATTAAATTAACAGTATTCCAAGCAGCGCATGTGGAGTATCTGATGGGATTGAATCACGTGGGCAATGGATGGGTTACGATTAATAACCATTCCAATGACAGAGTCATGTATGCCGAGGATCCTGCGGCGGGGAATTTACTTCTCGGACAGCCGGTAAAGCCGTCAAAGTGGCAGTCGAAAGAACATCAGGAGTGGCGTTTTATTAACACGGCGTTGTTTACCGGAACGCCATTATGAGCAATCGGCATCCAGGTCGTTTGAAGAGTTTGAGTACGATCTGCATGAGCAGAACGGCCGCAGCATTTTTACCTATGGCTCTCATCTGCTCGCCCCATTCAGCTGCACAAGACAGTCCGGCAATGAAACCTAATTTGGGAATCATTGGCGGTAAGCCGGTAATGAAGGGGGAGTATTCCTTTGTTGTCGCGCTTCGCGATACGAGAGATAAAAGGGTATTTTGTACCGGACAGATCGTCGGTGATTATTGGGTGCTAACCGCAAAGCACTGTCTTGACGGAACAATAAGACCGAAAGATGCGCCCTTCGTAGTTAGAACCGGCCGCAATATGACGGAGGGGAAGGATTTTTCCAGCAATCAGGTTTTTTTCAACACAGACAAGCTAGATGTGGCCCTCATCAAATTGAATGAGAAAATCACTTCGAATTCGGTAGTTAGCATTCCGCTGCGCCAGGGATATCCGCCAGCTCCAGGAACGCGATTTACGGCCGTCGGCTGGGGGCTTGTGCGGTCAACCGATATCCGCGGCGCGAATGACCTTCAGAAACTAGACGATTTGACACTGGATCGCTGTGAGCAGCAGGCCCATATTTGCGGAATATTTCCAGAAAACGGAGCAAAAAGAACAGCTAAGGGGGATAGTGGCGGGCCGGCCGTGTATGAACAGTATGAACAATATGGAAGCCTGGTATCTCTTGGTGTTCTAGTTGGCGTTCTCCCCTCCACCCCAAACAAAGTTGACTATGTCCGTGCAGACGGATTCAATCAATGGCTAAAAGAAACCATGCGCAAAAAATAACATTTGGTCGCCGGCGCCTCACCGGACTTTGCTCCCCACAGAGTCTCGCCTGATCAAGCCCTCCCCCAGATCATCGTTCACGCCCCTGTTATCACCCGCCGCCCATCATCAGGTTTTCCAGGGCGAATTTGATCAATTCGGTCCGGCCCTCGATATTCAGCTTGCGCTTGATGTTCAGGCAATGGGTCTCGACGGTGCGCACGCTCAGGTCCAGCGTATCGGCGATGCTCTTGTTCGATGCGCCTCTGGCGATCTGCTCCAGCACCTGGCGTTCGCGCGCGGTCAGCGATTCTTCCTTGATCCGCGGCTGCGCGATGATGGGCATCAGCGCGGCGCTGTAGTAGATGCCGCCGTTGAGCACCGCCTCGATGGCGCGCACGATGTCGCTGCCCGGCGCGTCCTTCAGCACGTAGCCCCGGGCGCCGGCGCGGATCGATTGCAGGACGTATTCGGCCTTGTTGTGCATGCTGAGGATCAGAACCGCAATGCCGGGGAAGTCGGCCTGGAATTTTCCGGTGAGTTCGATGCCGCTTACGCCGTTGAGGTTGATGTCCATCAGCACCAGGTCGATCGGCTGGCGCACGGCGTGCTGCAGGGCCTCGGCCGCATTGCCGGCCTCGGCGGCGACGCGCACCCCGGACATGCTCTCCAGGCGCGCGCGCAAGCCATCCCTGATCATCGGATGGTCGTCGACGATCATGATGTTTTTGGTTGCCGTTCCCTCAAGCATGCGATATCTCCTTTGCCGACAGCGAAACCCGCGCGGTTACCGTCGTTCCGTCCGGGCCGGATGACAGGGAAAAGCTGCCGCCGACGGCGCCCAGCCGCTCGGCCATGTTGCGCAAGCCTATCCCTTGCTTGGGATGCTTGGCGATCTGTCCGGTGTCGAAGCCGGCGCCATTGTCGCGGATCACCAGCACCAGCCAGCCATGCTCCTGGGCCAGCTCAAGCGATACCGCGGTGGCTTGCGCGTGGCGCCAGGTGTTGTTCAAGGCCTCCTGTGCCACCCTGAACATGACGGTGTTGATCATGGCGGACGATGGATTTTCCGGTGTCCTGCAGCTGAAATCGACCTGCATTTTGCCATGCGCGCCCCATTCGTCGCACAGGAACTGCAGCGCGCTGCCCAGGCCCAGGTCGTCGAGGATGGCCGGCCGCAGGTCATGCGAGATATGCCGGATCTCGCCCAGCAGGCGGTTCATCTGCTGCACGGTATGCTCGAACGCCTGGCGCGCGGCCTCGGCCTGCTGCGGCGCTTCCAGGCGGATGATGGCGGCCTCGGTCTGCAGTTTGATGGACACCAGGTGCTGGCTGATGCCGTCGTGCAGGTCGCGCGCCACGCGCGCCCGCTCTTCCTCCTGCGATAGCACGACGCGCTGGGCCAGTTCCCGCAGCTTGACGTCGGCCACGCGCTGTTCGCTGAGATTGAACAGCAGGCCGAGACTGGCGACGGCCGCCACGGCGAGCAGCGCGATGATGCCGATCATGCGCATGGTGTCGCGATTGTGTCCGGAAACCTGCTCGTCGATCTTGGCCAGTGCGGCGTCCACGTCGTCGAGATAGATGCCGGTGCCCATGATCCAGCCCCACTTGGGCAGTGCGATCACATAGGCCAGCTTCGGCGCAACCGTGCTGCTGGATGGCTTGCTCCACAGGTAGCGCTCGTACCCGCCGCCGTTGCGGGCGCGGTCGATGAGGATCCGGATGGTCTTGGTGCCGTCCACGTTCTCCCAATCCCACATGTTTTTCCCGAGCAGCTCGGGCTGGCGCGGATGCACCAGCGTATTGGCATCGAAATCGTAGGCGAAGAAATAGCCGTCGTCGCCGTAATCGAGCTGCGCCAGGATCTTCAGGGCTTCGCGCTTGGCGTTCTCGGTGTCGGCGCGTGCGTAGAGGTGCGCGATGGAATGCTCGGCCAGGTCGACGTAGTGGCGCAGCTCCGCATCCTTGCTGCTCTTGTAGGCCTGCTCGATGGACTGGCGCTGCTGTTCGCCGAGCTGGATGGTCTGGTGCCAGACGACGACGGCGATCACGGCGAACGAGATCAGCAGCGGCGTGGCGGCATAGAAAATGATCTTGTGTCTTAGTTTCATTGCAGCAATATCTCCTCGGGCGGACAAGTCGCTGCGCCCTCTCCCGACGCGCGTCCCCACGCATTGTCCCGTTAGTTTGCCCGCGATTTTATGCCGGATCGCGCACGGCCATCTACGTGTTCCTACGTAGGCGCGCTAAGTGATCCCCCGCTTGTCCGGCAGCGTGGAGTTGCGAATACTACGGCACATAAAAAAATGCCCAAGAAACGATATGGACCGCAATTGTTTATATCCGGAGACATCCCCGCAAAACCCGTCGCACGCCATGTCGCGGATGTACTCCAGGCCACCTATCCATTTTTCATAACGACATAGGAGATCTGATGTCCACCGACATTTCGTCCGGAAAAGGGGAGCGGAGCTATCTGAAAGCCCTGCTGCTGCTGCCCTTCATTGCCTTGCTCTGGGTCCCGTTCTACAACACCGAAACGCCCGAGCTGCTCGGTTTCCCCTTCTTCTACTGGTACCAGCTGCTGTGGGTGCCGCTGACCTCCCTGATCATCTGGATCGTCTACCGCGACGGCCTGAAGAAAGGAGTCGAGTAAATGGAGACCAACAACATTCACTGGTCGGCCCTCTGGGTCTTCATCTTCTTCTTCGCGCTGGTCACCATCATGGGCTTCTGGGCCTCCAAATGGATGGCCGGCCCCAAGAACAAGGGCGCCCACCTCGATGAATGGGGCCTGGGCGGCCGCAACTTCGGCACCTGGATCACCTGGTTCCTGGTCGGCGGCGACTTCTACACCGCCTATACCGTCATCGCGGTGCCGGCGCTGGTCTATGCGGTCGGCGCCTATGGCTTCTTCGCCCTGCCCTACACCATCCTGGTCTACCCGATCGTGTTCGTGATCATGCCCAAGCTGTGGCATGCCGCGCACAAGGCCGGCCACGTGACCGCCGCCGACGTCGTCTGGGGCCGCTACAAGTCGCGTCCGCTGGAGTTCGCCATCGCGCTGACCGGCGTGGTCGCGACCATGCCCTACATCGCCCTGCAGCTGATCGGCATGGAAGTGGTGATCAAGGCGCTGGGCCTGACCGGCGAACTGCCGTTGCTGGCCGCCTTCGTGATCCTGGCCTTGTACACCTACTCGGCCGGCCTGCGCGCTCCCGCGCTGATCGCCTTCGTCAAGGACATCATGATCTACATCGTGGTGCTGGTGGCGGTGATCGTGGTGCCGGCCAAGCTGGGCGGCTACGGCGCGGTGTTCAGCTCGGCGCGCGACGCCTTTGCCCTCAAGGGCGGCGCCACCGGCCTGACCCTGAAGCCGACGCAGTTCCTGCCGTTCGCGACCCTGGCGCTGGGCTCGGCCATGGCGGCCTTCATGTACCCGCACACCCTGACCGGCATCTTCGCCGCCAAGGATGCCAACACGATCCGCAAGAACGCCGTGTTCCTGCCGGCCTATACCGTGCTGCTGGGACTGATCGCGCTCTTGGGCTACATGGCCTATGCCGCTGGCATCAAGGTGCAGACCAACAACGACGTGGTGCCGGCGCTGTTCAACGGCCTGTTCCCGGGCTGGTTCGCAGGCTTCGCCTTCGCCGCGATCGCCATCGGCGCGCTGGTGCCGGCGGCGGTGATGTCGATCGGCGCCTCCAACCTGTTCACCCGCAACTTCTGGAAGCCTTACATCAACCCCGGCATCAATGCCGAGGGTGAAGCCAAGGTCGCCAAGATCGTCTCGCTGGTGGTCAAGTTCGGCGCGCTGGTGTTCATCCTGTTCCTGCCGACCAAGTTCGCGCTGGACCTGCAGCTCCTGGGCGGCGTGTGGATCCTGCAGACCTTCCCGGCGCTGGTGTTCGGCCTGTTCGTCGGCTGGTTCGGCGCGCGCGCCCTGCTGTGCGGCTGGGCCGTGGGCATCGTCGGCGGCAGCTGGATGGCCTTCGCCGACGGCATCAAGCCGGTGCACACCTTCGTGGTGGGCGGCGACTCCTACACCATGTACACCGGCCTGATCGCGCTGGCCATGAACATCGTGGTGGCGGTCATTGCCAACCTGGCGCTGGGCAAAGGCTCGCAGCCTGCGCTGAAGCAGTCGTAAGTCTCCGGAGCCTTGCAAAAAGCCGTGCCCGCCATCACGCGGGGCACGGCTTTTTTTCATCATGAACGCGTCTGCGGCCCAGAACGTTGCGCGTCCGGGCGCCAGCAACATCTGCGCTTGCAGGTGCATTGAGCGGTTCGCGTCCAAGGCGGGCCAAGACCTTGCGCAATCCCGCGCCCACCCGGGAGGCGAGCTCAGGCCGCCAAGAGCGACCCTCAATGTCTTTGCCCGGACTTTGCTGTAGAGTCCTGTCGGCGCAATGCCAATCATCAGCCGAAGTCGCCAAATGTCAGCCGCCGAGAACAACTCTTCGTTCCATCTTCCGTCCGAGAGGGAAAGCCTGTGGGCGCTCTTTCTCATCTTCCTTCGCCTGGGCCTGACTTCGTTCGGCGGCCCCGTGGCTCATCTGGGGTACTTTCGAGAAGAGTTCGTTTCGCGCCGCCAATGGCTTTCTGAAAGAAGCTTCACCGACTTGGTCGGATTATGCCAGTTCCTGCCGGGACCGGCCAGTAGCCAGGTGGGAATGGCGATCGGAATGCTCAGAGGAGGCTATTCTGGCGCGCTCGTGTCTTGGGCGGGCTTCACCCTGCCGTCGGCCACTGCGCTGATTCTGTTCGCGGCAGGTATTTCGCTGCATGAAGACACGCTGTCGCCAGCAAGCTTGCATGGATTGAAGGTCGTGGCCGTCGCGGTGGTGGCTCAAGCGGTATGGGGGATGGGGCGAGCTATCTGCATCGATGTTTCCCGCATCGTAATCATGGTGGTTGCCGCCTGCGCGTGCCTGGCATTCCCTGGCGGCCTGTCCCAGATCGCAATCATCCTCCTGGCCGCCATTGCGGGACTGGTTTTGTGCGGCGGCGCGCCACAGCGGCAGGCTGATGCACTTCCTATCGCCGCAAGCTCCAGGTCGGGATTAATCTGGTTGGCCATCTTTTTGCTGCTGCTCATCGGCTTACCGATCGTTTCCCGCTTCGCGGACTCACAGGCACTGAGCAACTTCGACGCTTTCTTCCGGGTCGGCTCTCTTGTGTTCGGCGGCGGGCATGTTGTATTGCCGCTTTTGCAAGCGGAGGTAGTGCCGAATGGTTTGGTCGGCAACGATACCTTTCTCGCCGGTTACGGCATCACCCAGGCAATGCCGGGGCCGCTGTTCACCTTCACCGCCTTTCTAGGCGCATCCATGACGGTAGGTCCGACAGGCTTGGGTGGGGGGCTGCTGTGTTTGTTTGCTATTTTCTTGCCTTCATTCTTGCTGGTGGCCGGAACGATCCCATTTTGGAATGCACTGCGACGCAATGCCGGAGCGCAGGCCTCTCTGGGCGGGGTCAACTCAGCAGTGGTGGGTATGCTGCTGGCAGCGCTATATGATCCGGTATGGATTGGCGCTATACATCATCCGTCCGATTTTGCGCTGGCGCTAACGGCGTTTGTCGCTCTCTCGTTTGGAAAGGCGCCCCCGTGGCTTGTGGTGATGATCAGCGCCATTGCAGGTCCCCTGATTGAAAAGCTTGCCTGATTTCAGTGTGCGCGGTCGGTGATCGCGTCCCGCTTCCGAGGCGCCGGACCAAGGCATCGACCTCGGCCTGTCCATCTTCTTCAAGCCGCCCCCTCAAAAGCTCATGTAACGCCTCCTTACACGGAGAAAGGTGGATTCCCTACTCCCCAATGGTTTTTTCTGCCGCATGCTGGCCGCACTCATCAATCCATGAGCCAGCGAATCACCGGAGAGCCCCATGCGCGCCTTGACCTACCATTCTGCCCACGACGTCCGTGTCGATAATGTGCCCGATCCGATCATCCAGGAACCGGACGACATCATCCTGAAGGTCACGGCCACGGCGATCTGCGGCTCCGACCTGCACCTCTACCGCGGCAAGATGCCCGGCATGAAATCGGGCGATATCCTCGGCCATGAATTCATGGGAATCGTCGTCGAAGCGGGGCCGGAAGTCAGGACGCTCCAGAAAGGCGACCGTGTCGTCGTGCCCTTTGTCATTGCATGCGGGAAGTGCTTCTTCTGCGATATGAGTCTCTATTCCGCCTGTGAGACGACCAACCCGGATCGCGGGAGCATCATGAATCGCAAAGGCATTCGCTCCGGGGCCGCCCTCTTCGGATTTAGCCACCTGTACGGCGGTGTGCCCGGCGGGCAAGCCGAATATGTCCGCGTGCCCAAGGCAAACGTCGGTCCGATCAAGATCCCGTCGAACCTGGCGGATGAGCAAGTGCTCTTTCTCAGCGACATCCTGCCCACGGGATACCAGGCGGTCGTCAATGCCAATGTGGGGCCGGGAAGCAACGTCGCCATCTTCGGCGCCGGCCCGGTCGGCCAGATGGCGGCGGCGAGTGCGCGCATGCTGGGCGCCGAACAAATTTTCATGGTGGATCACCACGACTACCGGCTGCAATTTGCCGTCGCCCAGTACGGCGTCATTCCCATCAACTTCGATGAGGTCGATCCGGGGGAATTTATCGTCGCGAACACCTCGAACCGCGGCGTCGATGCGGTGATCGACGCGGTCGGTTTCGAGGCCAAGGGCAGCGCCATCGAAACGGCGCTGACTGCGGTCAAGCTCGAAGGCAGCAGCGGCGAGGCGATCCGTCAGTGCATCTCGGCGGTGCGGCGCGGCGGCGTGATCAGCGCGCCGGGCGTCTACGCGGGATTCATCCATGGGTTCCTGTTCGGCGATATTTTCGAAAAGGGCGTGTCGGTTCGCGCCGGCCAGACCCACGTCCAACATCACATGCCGGAACTGCTCAGGTGCATCGAAGAAGGCAAGATCAAGCCTGAGGCCATCATTACCCATCGCCTGCCCTTGGCGGAGGCGCAGCGCGGCTACCACATCTTCGACGAGAAGGAAGAAGACTGTCGCAAGGTGATCCTGACGCCGTAGTTCGCCAATGAAGAGCTTCCCGCCCGCTGCCCATGAGCGGGCTTTTTTTTGGCCGCAACCCTGATGGGATGAGCCGTTGCGCCGTTCGGCAAAAAATTTACCCTTCTTTCAAATTAAAGGCGCATACTCCATGAACCATCCATGCACCATCCATATGGATGGTAATAAATCTACATCGAGGGAATAAATGTCAGTCACTGAACTCAGGCCGCGCGTTGGCGATAGTGAAAAAATCACAATCAATCTCGGGGTCGTCGATCTTGGACAAATCGACTTGTTGGTTCAGGAAGGGTTTTATTCCAACCGCACCGACCTCATCCGCACGGCCATCCGCAACCAGCTGGGCGTGCATGCCGATGTGGTCAAGCAGACCGTCGTTCGCAAAAGCCTCGTCCTTGGACTGCAAACCTATACCCGTCAGCAGTTGGAGTCGTTCCGGGCCGCGGGCGAAAAGTTGCAGATTCAGGTGGTGGGGCTGGCCACGATCGCCGCCGACGTCTCGCCGGAATTGGCGGCGGCGGTGGTCGAATCGGTCACGGTGCTCGGTGCCTTCCATGCCAGCAACGCGGTGAAAGCCGCGCTAGCCGGCAGGATCCAATAGCGTCACCCCTCAAAGGAAATACATGTCCAAGCTCCGCGATCTACAAGCGCGACTCGCCGCCATGGCAAGCTCGCACCAGTCGCCACATGCAGGCAATGTCGCACAGGTGATCCACAACGCCCTCTCGGCTGCCGGCCTCCTGCCCCGTAATCCGGAGAACGATCCGCCGGGCAAGGGCGATCCGGCCGCCCGCAGCGCCGCTGCTCCCCATGAGCGCGGCTCGATGCGCGTGGTGAATGAATTATTGGCCGGACTGGGAGCCGCGCCGGCATGGCGGGAGCAGGCAGACACCGAAGCCGCTGGAGCAACGATCGGCGGGCGCTTCGTGGACGGCGCTTTCTCCAATGAAGCGGGAACGCGCCGCTACAAGGTTTATATTCCAGCGGCCTACACCGGCCAGGCCATGCCGCTGGTGGTGATGCTGCATGGGTGCACCCAAGATCCCGACGACTTTGCGCGCGGCACGCAGATGAATGCGCTGGCGGAGGAAAAGGGATTCATGGTGGTCTACCCGGCGCAGGACGCCCAGGCCAATACGTCGAAGTGCTGGAACTGGTTCCACGCCATCGACCAGCAACGCGGACAAGGCGAGCCCTCGCTGATCGCGGGCATCACCACCGAGGTGATCGCTCGCTATGCGCTGGATGGCGACAAAGTCTACGTCGCAGGCCTGTCGGCAGGCGGCGCCATGGCCGTCATCATGGGATCCACCTATCCGGATCTCTACAGCGCCGTCGGCGTTCACTCCGGACTGCCCTATGCTTCCGCTTCGGACCTGCCTTCGGCGTTCAGTGCGATGAAGGGCATCGCGAGTCGACGTCGGCCCGGCACCGAGGGCGCATCCTCCACCGAACCGGTGCCGATCATCGTCTTCCATGGGGATCGCGACACGACGGTGAGTCCGGCGAACGGCGCGATCCTGATCGACGATTTTGTTGCGCGCTTCCCGGACGGCGAAAAAATAACGACCCTCATCGAAGAAGGAAAGGCATCCGGCGGGCGCGGCTTTTCGCGCACGTCGCTGCACGCCGAGGGGCGCCCCGTACTGGCGGAGCATTGGGTCATCCGGGGCGCCGGCCATGCATGGGCGGGGGGAAGTCCGAGAGGTACGTTCACCGATGCCGGCGGGCCGGATGCTTCGCAGGAAATGCTGAGGTTTTTCGATACCCAGTCTTCACGCGGTCCGGCAGGCCATCGCGCCAAATAAAGACGGCAACGGCAGGCCTCCGAGTGGCGCAAGAGCGACTCATCAGGCCCTGCCGGCGCAGATGTCGAGAACCAGCGAATGCCGCCGGAAAAAATGCCGATGCGGGCGAGCATCGCCAGCGCTGGATAAGCTGGCGTTCAATTCTTTCGCGCTTCGATGGGCCTGGCGTCCTTCCTGATGTTGGCGACGTCGGATGCGCTTACCTTGCCGCCCCGGTTGCCCCATGCCGTCTGGATGTAGGTCGCCACATCGGCAACCTGCTGGTCGTCGAGGATATTCGCATACGGCGCCATCGCCAGTCCGGCCGTCGCCGCGTGCGTGGACGGCTGCGCCCCGCCCGACAGGATGATGTGGATGGCCGAGATGCCGTCTTTTCCCTGCAGCACCGGGTTACCTGCCAGTGGCGGGAATGCCTTGCCGTAGCCGGTGCCGTTGGCCCGATGGCAGGCCGCGCAGCGGTCCAGGTACAACGCCGCGCCGGCGCCCTGTGGGCGCCCCGCATACGCCTCCCGCGCACTGGCGTCGTCATACTTGAAGGGCGCCGCGCCGTTCCTGCCCGGCAGGCCCAGCAGATACTTGGCCATTGCGTTGAGGTCGGCGTCGCTCATGTATTGCATCGAGTGCTCGATGACGTCGTTCATCGCGCCGAACGAGGCGGCATGCCGGTTGCGTCCGGTGCGCAGGAACTCCACCAGGTCGGCCTGGCTCCAGCCGGCCAGGCCGCCGCCGTGTTCGTTGCGCAGCGACGGCACGGTCCAGCCGTCGATGACCTGCCCGCCGGAGAGGAACAGCTTGCTGTCGTCATCGGAGAGCGCCTTTTCCTGCATGGTGAGGGAGCGCGGGGTGTGGCAGCTGCCGCAGTGGCCCAGGCCTTCCACCAGGTAGGCGCCGCGCACGGTCTGCCGGTCGGCGCCGGCCGGCGCTGCATATGGCGTCGGCGTGGGCGCGAACACCTTGCGCCAGATGCCCAGCGGCCAGCGCATCGACAAGGGCCATGGAATGGCGTTGTCGCGATTGGCTTGCGGCACGGCCGGCACCGCCTGCGAGAAATAAGCGTACAGCGCGTGGATGTCTTCCTCGCTCAGGCGCGAATAGGACGGATACGGCATGGCCGGATAGGTGGTGTATCCGTCCTTGGTGACGCCGGTGCGCATCAGCCTGGCGAAGTCTTCATAGCGCCAGTTGCCGATGCCATGGGTCTTGTCGGGCGTGATGTTGGTCGAGTAGATGGTGCCGATCGGCGAGTCGATCGGCAGGCCGCCGGCGAATGGCGCGCCGCCCTTGGCCGTGTGGCAGGCCACGCAATCGCCGGCCCGCGCCAGGTAGGCGCCGCGCTGCAGCTCGCGGTCGGCGTCCGTCAGCGGCTGGCCGGCCGCGCCCTTCTTCTCCAGGCGTTCGTTCAGGGCCGCGTCGGCCGGCGGCACGGTGAACTCCTGGCGGCGTTTCGCTTCCACGGTGGCCAGCCTCTCGGACGGCGCCGGCGCGGGCGGCGCGGTGATCGTCAGCGCCCCGTCCGCCAATGCCAGCCCGCAGGCAGCCAGGGCAACGGCGCAGAGCGCGGCGGAAAATGTCAGGCTTGGGGTTCTCATGGCGGGCATCCGGCGTCAGGCGTCGACCAGCGGGCGCGGGTCTTTGAGATAGTTCTCGCGAATGGCCCGGGCCGACCAGTAAGCCAGGGCGACGGCGGCCCCGGTCGGGTTGTAGCCGATGCCTTGCGCGAACACGCCGGAGCCCACCGCGAACACGTTGTGGACGTCCCAGCTCTGCAGGTACCGGTTCAGCACGCTGGTGCCCGGATCCATGCCCATGGCCACGCCGCCGGCCCAGTGCGTGGTCTGGTACGAGCGCAGGTCGGGCGCGTCGCCGATCTGCTTGACGGTGACGTTGATGGCCTTCGGGTTCAGGTTGCGCGCGATCTTCGTCGCCTGTTCGGTGACGTAACGGCTCATGCGGATGTCGTTGTCCTTCCAGTCGAAGGTAAAGCGTAGCAAGGGCTGGCCGAAGGCGTCCTTGTAGGTGGGATCGAGGTCGACGTAGACGTCGCGGTACACCATGTTGGCGCCGTGGGCGTCGAAGGACATGGTGTTCAGGTAGCTGTCCCGGACCGCACTCTTCCACTGCCGGCCCCACTTGGGCGTGCCGGGCGGCACGGCGATGCCGGAGATCGGCTTGGAGCCGGCGGGGTTGGACCAGATCGGCGAGCCGCCGACAAAGCCCAGCGGGCCGTGATCGAAGTGGTCGCCGTTGAAATCGTCGATGGCCACGCCGTTGCCGCCGGCGCCGATGAAACCGTTGATGTTCTTGCCGGGCTCGAAGAAGGCGTTGACAGTGGCCATCATCTGGAAGGCGACGTTGCGCCCCACTACCCCACTGCCCGACACCGGATCATAGGGTTTCCCGATCCCCGAGAGCAGGAACAGGCGCGCATTGTTGTAGGCGAAGGTGCTGGCGATGACGATGCCGGCAGGCTGGAATACGGTGTCGCCGCGGCCGTCGATGTAGGTGACGCCGGTGGCCTTCTTCTTGCTGTCGTCCAGCTCGATGCGCAGCACGTTGCATTCGGTGCGCAGTTCGAACAGCCGGGTCAGGCGCAGCGCCGGGAGGATGTTGACGTTGGGCGAGGCCTTCGAATAGTTATAGCAGGCGTAGCCGGAGCAAAAGCCGCAGAAGGTGCACGGCCCCATCTGGCAGCCGTACTGGTTGACGTAGGGCGCCGAGGCGTTGGCCGAGGGCAGCGCGAAGGGATGGAAGCCGGCCTCCTCGGCCGCCTTGCGAAACAGCGCCGACTGGTATTGCTCCTTTTGCGCCGGCAAGGGAAAGGCGTCGGAGCGGTCGGCCTCGAAGGGATTGCCGCGGTCGTTGATCACCTTGCCGCCAACCCGGTAGGCAGTGCCGGAAGTGCCCATCATCTTCTCGCCGAAGTCGAAGAAGGGTTCGAGTTCCTCGTAGCTCACGCCCCAGTCCTGCAGGGTCATGTCCTGGGGGATGAATTTCTTGCCGTAGCGCTCCTCGTAGTGGCTGCGCATGCGCAACTCCTCCGGCAGGATGCGCCAATGGCAGCCGGACCAGTGCAGCCCGGCCCCGCCGACGCCCTCGCCCGGCTTGAACATGGCGATCTGGCGGTAGGGAATGGCCGTGTCGGCCATCTTGCGGCGGAAGGTGAAGGAGGACTTCGCGATGTTCTGGAACAGCTTGAAACGCTGCTGGTAGTCGAGTTCGTCGATGGTCTTGGGATAGGCGCCGTCGGGATAGGTGTCGCGATAGACGCCGCGCTCCAGCGCTACCACGCTCAAGCCCGCCTCCGTCATTTCCTTGGCCATGATGGCGCCGGTCCATCCGAAACCGACGATGGCGACGTCCACTGGCTTCATCTTCTTCTGGGCCACGTTCTTGTCCTGTTCTGGTCAATCGGGGGAAGGCGCTCCCGGGGCCTGCGGCGCCCCGGCGCAGCGCCTCTCAGCCGCGCGATACCGGCGGCAGCGGATACTTCTTGCCGTACTGCTCGACCCAATCGAAGTAGTCGGCGCGGGCGCCCGGGAATCCGATCATCTTCCACGACAGCATGCCCTTGTTGCCGCCGTCGGCCGGGTCGCAGAAGTAGCCTTCGCGCACGTTCTGCAGCAATTGCGTAAAGAACGCCGCTGCCGGGATCTCCCCCATCTTCAGCGAACCCTTCTCAAGATCGGTGATCGCCTCGATGCGCTGCGCTTGCGCCAGTGCGGGAAAGTCCTTGCCGTATTGCTGCCGTATCGCGGCCGAGAAGCCGGCCAGGCTTTTCCGATAGAGATCGGCGGGAGGATATGGAAGCTGGTAGCCGAACACCGCCGGGGCATCGCGGTCGAAGGGACCTTGCATGTACCACAGCTGGCCCCGGCCATAGGGCGTGTTCATCTGGGCATCGATGAATTCCGGGACGCCGGCCTCGATGGCGCCCGGGCCGGTCTCGTCAGCCGGGATCAAGGTATCGGCCATGGCGCTGAGCAGCGTGAATTCTTCCTGGCTGAAAAAGGACGGCTTGTAGGGCGCCGCGCCTTGCGCCTGCCCGCGCATCGCCGGGACCGCCGCCAATGCCAGCGCCGCGGCCGGCGCCGCAGTGATGGCGCCGCGCAGGAAGCTGCGGCGGTTGGCCGAAATGCTGATTTTCTTCATAGGTAATTCCCGCTCGAAGAGAAGTCTTGTCGCCTTCTTTATTTCATCGCCGCCTTCTTTGGCTGGAAGGCGACGCGCGTTCATTTGCCTTGCACGGCCAGGCGCATTGCGTCCGGTCCGCTTGAATGGAGGTCTTTTCCGAACGGATAGTTCCGGAAAATGACTGGCCGCGGAAAGATCGGGCTGGCCTCCCCGGCAGGCATGATCCCCGCAGCTCATCAGCAAGCGGACGACATTTCGAAGCGGATCCTCTCCAATTCTGGTACAACGGTTGCGCCGGCCCCGACATGGCGACAGCGGCTTGCACCCGCGCGCCTTGGGTTCGCCCCCGCAGATCCGCCGCCAGACCATCACCCATGACCTCTCAAGATACTGATCAGCAGCTCAGGAAAGACATTGAACTCATCGCCCAAATCGATGCGATCCCGGCCATCCTGGACGTGATCTGCAAGACCACCGGCATGGGCTTCGCCGCCGTCGCGCGGGTGACCAAGGAGCGTTGGATCGCCGGCCAGGTGCTGGACAAGGTCGGTTTCGGGTTGGCGGCCGGCGGGGAGCTGGCGGTCGATACGACCATTTGCGATGAAATCAGGGATAGCGGCAAGATGGTGATATTCGACAATGCAGCGGAAGATCCTGCATTTTGCGACCATCACACGCCCCGCATCTACGGGCTTAAAAGTTATATTTCCGTGCCCATCTACCGCAAGGGCACGGAGTTCTTCGGCACCCTGTGCGCCATCGATGCCAACCCGGCAAAGGTGAACACTCCCGAGATCATCGCCACCTTCCAGCTGTTTGCGGAGCTGATCGGCAAGCATATCGACGCCCGGGAGAGAGAGGCGGCCTCGGATATGCAACTGCTGCTGGAACGCGAGGTGGCAACCCTGAGAGACCAGTTCATCGCGATCCTGGGACACGA
Organism: Herbaspirillum sp. WKF16; assembly: GCF_028993615.1. Taxonomy (NCBI): domain Bacteria; kingdom Pseudomonadati; phylum Pseudomonadota; class Betaproteobacteria; order Burkholderiales; family Oxalobacteraceae; genus Herbaspirillum; species Herbaspirillum sp. WKF16. The sequence goes on from NZ_CP118632.1 coordinate 2,502,961, forward strand.
CCTGCGCAACCCGCTCAATTCGATCTCCGTAGGGACGCGCCTGTTAAAAGACGGCATTTCTCCCGACAAGCTCCCCACCATCATGCGCATGGAGCGCAGCATCCAGCGCATGGAGTCCCTGATCGCCAATACGCTTGATTTCTCAAGGGCGCGCCTGGGCGGCGGGTTCGAATTGGACCGGCGCATCGAACATCATTTGCACGACCATCTCTCCCAGGTGATCTCCGAATTGAGCGCCGCATGGCCCGGCAAGCACATCCATACCGGCATGGCGCTCTCATCCCCGATCAACTGCGACAGCGCCCGAATCAGCCAGATGTTTTCGAACGTCCTGTCGAACGCATTGACGCACGGTGCGCGCGACAGCGACGTCGATTGCCTGATCGAAGGCGACGATCGCCGCCTGCACATCGAAATACGCAATGCCGGGGAGCCGATCGCGCCCGACGTCATGCGCCGTCTGTTCCAGCCATTTTCACGGGGCGGCGACCGGGCCGGCAAAAACAGCCTGGGACTCGGCCTGGGTCTGTACATCGCCTCCGAGATCGCCAGGGCGCATGGCGGCGTCCTCACCGCGACGTCGGATCCCGGTGTGACGTCCTTCGTGTTCGAGATGCCAAACGCCCCGGGAACGGCGCCGGCCTGAAACGGCGGCCGGGACAGCTACATCGCCTTCAGCGTCCGTCCGACATGACTGGCCGTCCATTGGATGATAGGGTCGGCACAACCACATCCAGGGCTGATCCATGCGCGCAGTTGTCTTCAACTCCGGTCACGACATCCGCGTCGAGCATGTGTCGGCGCCGGTCATCGACCTCCCGGATGACATCATCGTGCGCGTCACGGCTGCGGCATTGGGCGGCGTCGATCTTCACATCTATCGCGGACAAATCTCCGGCCTGAAGGAGCGCGACGTCCTTGGCCGGGAGTTCATGGGGATCGTCGAGGAAGCGGGCCCGGCTGTCAGCGCCGTCAAGGTCGGCGACCGCGTGGCGGTTCCCTCGGTGATTGCTTGCGGCAAGTGTTTCTTTTGCCGGCGAAAGCTCTATTCGGCGTGCGAGATCAGCAACTTCGACCGCAGCACGTTGATGAATGAAAAGGTCATCCGCTCAGGCGCCGCCTTCTTCGGCTACGGCCATTTTCATGGCGGCCTGCCGGGCGGCCAGGCTGAGCTGGTGCGCGTGCCGCGCGCCAACAGCGGCCCTCTGGCGCTGCCGGAGCAAGTCAGCGACGACCAGGCCATCTTCCTCTCTGATGCGCTCCCCACGGCCTACCAGGCCGCAATCAATGCCGCCATCCGGCCCGGCGATACGCTGGTGATCTTCGGCGCCGGCCCGATCGGACAACTGTGCGCCGCTTGCGCCAGGGCGATGGACGTCGGCAGGATCTACATGGTGGATCGACACGATTATCTTTTGCGATTTGCCAGCGACAACTACGACGTGATCCCCATCAACTTCTGCTCGTCGGCAACCGAACGCTTCGTTGTCGAACATACCGGCTATCGCGGCGCCGACTGCGTGATCGATGCGGTGGGGTTCGAAGCAGGCGGAAGTCCGCTGGAAACAGCCCTGGCCGCGGTCAAGCTGGAGGGCGGCAGCAGCAAGGTGCTGCGCCATGCCATTGCCACGGTCCGACGCGGCGGGCATATCAGCGTGGCGGGGACCTATCAAGGGCTGTTGCATGGATTCCCGTTCGGGGAGATCTTCGAGAAGAACATCACCCTGCGCGCAGGGCGCACCAACGTGCAGGAGCACCTGCCCACGTTGCTGGATTGGATCCTGGAGAAGAAGATCCGGCCCGAGATCATCGTGTCCCATCACCTCGATCTTGAGGAGGCGCCGCGCGCCTACAACATGGCCAACGGCCATCTGGACGAACGACGCAAGATCGTCCTTGTTCCCGGATTGAACGAACGATCCGGCAAGGGCGCGCCGGCTTCGGAGCAATGAGGCCCGGCGGATGTTAAGCTTCCGGTATATTTGCCGTAAAGAAACGGTATCTCCGGAAGCATTCGCGCGCGTCCATGTCATCCTTGACCTGCAGTTTCTCTTATCGCAACTTCGATGTGACCATCGTCGGGTATGAAATCCCCGGCGGATGGCGGCTGGCTGTCGAATTGCGGAAAGGGGATGAGGTGGAAATACTGCGCGACGCGGAAAGCGTCTATCCCGACTTCGCAAGCCTGCGGAGCATGGGAATCTGGACGGCCCATCTGGCCATCATGAAAAAAACCACGAGCCTGGAGTAGCTGAACCGCGTCAATGCCTGCGCCGGGGAGTCGGATCCGGCGATGCTCAGGTCGCGGCAAATCTTGTTATTGCCTCGACAAGATCCTGGATCGAGCATGGCTTGAGCAGCACCTCGTCGAACAAGCCAAGCATCCACGATTTGTCCGTCAGTGGCGTTGCCGTGATGGCAATGATGGGAATGTTGCGCAGGTGCGGCAGTTTGCGGACGGTGGAGGCCAAGGTAATGCCATCGATGCGCGGCATGCGCAGGTCGGTCAGGATGACGTCGATGGGGCCTTCTTCCAACCTGAGCAGGGCTTCCGCGCCGTCCCCGGCCTCGATCACCCGATAACCCTGGTTGGAGAGAGTAAACGCGAAGATCTCGCGGGCGTCGGCGTTGTCTTCCACAACAAGAACTGACGCTTGCTGCCGGGTGGTTTCATTCATCAAGAGCAATCAAGGCACCGCACTGTCGAAATATCACAAATCATCTGGAGCTATGACGTGACAACGAGATAAAGATTCAATCGACGTCGCCTGGCGGCGACATGCGCCGCTGAAGAGTATCAATTCGACAATCCCCGTGCAAGAACAAGCATGGCCGCCCCGCCACGCAATGCGGCCTCGCGCGGGATCTAACGGGCGGCGGCCGGCGCCGGCGCGGCCGCCTTGGGAGTATCCGGCTTGCTGTCGGCCTGTCCTTCGCCGACGCCATCCTTCACCGGCGGCGGCACGTCGGTGTGGATCATCACGAGCGTGCAGACGCGCGCGGTGCGCCCGCGCGTGTTGAGCATCTCGCCGTTGCCCGTATAGATCTTGCCGTTACCGGTGAAGGCGCCGGTGAACTTGAAGGTCCATGGGAAGTTGCTCTGCTTGAAGCGGTAGCCCATGCCTGCGAGCGGCAGGTTGTCGTCGTTGATGGTGCCCGACAGCACTTCCTCGGCGACGGCGTTCTTCCGGTGCAGCGTGACCTTGTCGCCATTGACCTCGGCTGCGAACCTGGCCTGGTAGGCCGGCTTGTCCGCCGCCAGGCGGTTGGCGTCGCAGGACATCACGGCGCGCCAGCGCCCGTCGGCGACCACCGGCCCTCCCGCGGCGCGGCCGGCGCCGGAAAAACCGTTGCTGCCGTTGATCCCCAGCTTGATCGTGATCGCTTCGGGGTAGTCGAAGCCGGCGCCGCTGTTGCGGTCGATGGCGTAGCCGATGAGGCCGCCGATCAGCACGTTGCCCCAGACGTTGACGTTGGCCTTGGAGACGATCTTCTCGTTGCCCGAAGCGTCGTTCTTGGCGCATTCCACCATCAGGTCGCCCGTGCTCTTCTTGACCGAGACGCTGCCCGGCGTCTTCACGTACCACTTGCCGACGTCATTGCTCAGGGTGCAGCTGGCGCCTGAGACGATGGTGCTTCCCTGCGTGGCCTGCACCGAGATCGGCTGCTCCTGCGATCCTGTAATCGAAGCGCACCCGGTCAGCAGGACGGCAATCGACAACACCAGAATTCTTAACATTGGTTTTTCCCCGGTTTCTTATTGTCAGTCCCGGTCGGCGCCGACCTGCGGGACGCTGGAAGTCGGTTCCAGCAGCCGGGAATATAGCCGAGCGCGTTGGTTTTTTTCTGACGAAATCCTGACAAAGAAGCCCGCCGGCGCGTGAACGTGAAAAAAAACTTGGCCTGCGTGGATGGCCCCGTCCGGGACGAGTGCGGCCCGTCCCTAACGCAGCCTGGCGAGCCCATGCTGGATGCGGATGATGTCGATCAGCTTTCGCAGCGCGGGATGTGCGTGGCGCCGGTTGCTGTAGTACATGTGAAACGGCTCGCTGGGCGCGGCGAAGTCGGGCAGGACGACTTCCAGCGACTTCTCCTCGATTTCCTTGCGGATCCTTGCCTCCAGCAGGTAGGCGATCCCTACCCCCGCCTTTGCCGCGGTGATGGTCGCTGCCGTGTTGTTGATGGTCACCAGCCCGGGAACGCGGATGCGCTGCTTGCCCTTCCCCTTTCCAAATTCCCATTTGTAGCTGGAGTTGTCGCCCAGTAGCAGCTGGAGACAGTTATGGTTCGCCAGATCCTCAAGCTGGACAGGACGGCCGTATTTCCGAAGGTAGCCGGGCGACGCGGCCGCCACCCATCGGTGAGCGCGGGTCAGCGGCGCAGTCACCATGCCCTCGGGCACGTAGTGACCGTAGCGGATTCCTGCGTCGTAACCTTCGCTGACGATATCGATGGGCCTGTCGTCCACGACAATTGCCAGTTTGACATTGGGGCATTGCTTCACGAACTCGGGTATCGCCGGCTCGACCAGCAGGTGGGCCGCGTCGGCAAAGACATTGATGCGCAGCTCGCCCAGGCTGCTCGCCGCCGCGGCGTCAAGCATGCCCAGCGCTGCGCCTATCTTATCGAAGCCCTCCTCCAATTGCAGCGCCAACTCCGCCCCGGCCGCCGTCGGTGAGACCGCGCGGCTTGAGCGGTACAGCAGTTGGGTGGACAGCTTATCCTCCAGGCGCTTCATTGCGTGGCTGGCGGCCGACGGGGTCAGTCCCAATTGGATGGCGGCGGCCTTGAAGCTGCCCGTGCGCAAGATCGTGACGAACACCCGCAGGTCTGAAAAATCGATGTGGTCCAGCAAGGACATGGATGAATTCCAATCACTTCATGAATTAATTAGGCTCATGTTAAACCATAAGCTTTCCTCCCGGCCACGCGGTATAAGTAGAGCATGGCGCATGCCTTCGCGCCCTCGTGCCTCAATGCAAAAGGATTGGCAATATGAACTCAAGAACTTTCGGCCGCACCGGCGCCGACGTGTCGGAAATCGGTTTCGGCGCATGGGCCATCGGCGGCTCCTGGGGCGATGTCTCCAGCCAGGACGCCAAGGCGGCATTGAACGCTGCGCTCGATGCGGGGGTGTCCTTCATCGATACCGCCGACGTCTATGGCGACGGACGGTCGGAGCAGCTCATCGCCGAAGTCCTCAAGCAGCGGGGTGGCGCCAGGCCCTTCGTGGCGACCAAGGCCGGCCGCAGATTGTCGCCGCATATCGCAAGCGGCTATACCCGGGAAAACCTCACGGCGTTCGTCGAACGTTCGCTCGTCAACCTGGACGTGGATTGCCTGGACCTGGTCCAATTGCACTGCCCGCCGCCGGAGGTCTACTACCAACAGGAAGTCTTCGGATATATGGACGATCTCGTCGCCGCCGGGAAAATACGGCATTACGGCGTGTCGGTCGAGAAGGTGGAGGAAGCGCTCAAGGCGATCGAATTCCCGAACGTGGCGTCCATCCAGATCATCTTCAACATCTTCCGCCAGCGCCCGGCCGCCCTCTTCCTGCAGGAAGCCAAGCGCCGCAACATTGCGGTCATCGCCCGCGTTCCATTGGCCTCGGGCCTGCTGACCGGGAAAATGTCGGCCCAGACCGCGTTCGCAACCGACGACCACCGCAGCTTCAACCGCCATGGCGAAGCCTTCGACGTGGGCGAGACCTTCTCCGGCGTGCCTTACGAGGTGGCGCTTGCGGCCGTGGAGAAGATTCGCGAGCTGGTTCCGGAAGGCGTACCCATGGCGCAGTTTGCGCTTCGCTGGATCTTGATGGACAGCGGCGTGACGACCGTCATTCCCGGCGCAAAGAACGTGCAGCAGGCCCAGGCCAACAGTGCGGCAAGCGCGCTGCCGGCGATCCCGGCGCCAGTCATGCATGCGCTCCGGCAAATCTATCTGCAAGATATCGCGCCGTTCGTTCATCAGCGCTGGTGATGCAATCAACGATCCGAACCGAACCCCAAGGACACCAATGAAACCGCTCAAAATCGCCATCGCCGGCGTCGGCAAAATCGTCTACGACCAACACCTTCCCGCCATCCGGGGCAACCAGGATTTTGAACTGGTGGCCACGGCCAGCCGCAACCATACCGTCGACGGCGTTCCCGCATTCAAGGGCATTCAGGAAATGCTCTCGTCCCAGCGGGATATCGACGCCGTGTCCCTGTGCATGCCGCCGCAGTATCGGTATGAGGCGGCGCGGCTGGCGATTCGCGCCGGGAAAAGCGTGTTCCTGGAAAAGCCGCCGGGCGCCACCCTTTCCGAGATCGAGTCGCTGAAGAAGCTGGCCGCCGAGTATGCGGTCACGCTTTTCGCAAGCTGGCACTCCCGGCATGCTCCGGCCGTGCAGGTCGTCAAAAGCCACCTGAACGAGCATCCGCCCCGGCGGGTCAAGGTGATCTGGCGCGAAGACGTGCGCCACTGGCATCCCGACCAGGAGTGGATCTGGCAACCCGGCGGCCTCGGCGTGTTCGACCCGGGCATCAATGCGCTTTCCATCGTCACCGAGATACTTCCGGAGGAAATCTTCCTGCGCACGGCGGCGTTGGAATTCCCGTCCAACCGACAAGCGCCGATCGGCGCGCAATTGTCATTCACCGACGCCACCGGCACCGACGTGCATGCCGACTTCGATTGGCGGCAGACGGGCGAACAGACCTGGGACATCCTTATCGACACGGACAGCACCCATCTCCACCTCAAGAAGGGCGGGCACGAGCTTTGGATCGATGCGGTCCGGCGCGATCTGCCGCTCGAGGGCGAGTACCCGTCTCTTTACAGGCACTTTGCCGACCTGATCCGGGGCCGGTCCTCCGACGTGGACGTCGCGCCGCTTCGCCATGTCGCCGACGCCTTCATGCTGGGGCAGCATGTTGTCACGGATCCGTTCATCTGACGGCAGCTGCGCAGGCGCCGGATTGCAGCCTTGCCAACGCGGCAAGGGCTCCCTCACTTGCCGCCGGTAGCGTCGAGGAAGGTGCCGGTGATGAAAGACGCCTCCTCGCCCGCCAGCCACAAGACCGCACGCGCCACCTCCTCGGGCTGGCCGCCGCGCCCCATCGGGATCGAGTCCTTGACGCGCTCCACCCTGCCCGGCTCGCCGCCGCTGGCGTGCATCTCCGTGTAGATGTGGCCGGGCCGGATGCAGTTCACGCGTATGCCTTCGCGCGCGACTTCCTTGGCCAATCCGGTCGTGAAGGTCTCCAGGGCGCCCTTGGAGGCGGCATAGTCGACGTATTCGTTCGGGCTGCCTAGCCTGGCGGAGGCCGACGAGATATTGACCACCGCGCCGCCGCGCCCGCCGTGGCGGAACGACATGCGCCTGACGGCCTGCTGCGCGCACAGGATGGGACCGATCGCGTTGACCGCGAAGATGCGCTGCATGCGCTCGAAACCGAGATCTTCCAGCCGCGACTGGCGCTCAAGTATTGCGGCATTGTTGACCAGCACGTCGATGCGCCCAAATGCGCCGTCGATCGCCTCGAATAGCCTGGCCACCTGCGCCGGATCGGCGCTGTCGGCCTGCACGGCCAGCGCGCGACGGCCCTGCGCGCGCACATCGTCCGCCACCGCCCGGGCCGCGGACGCATTGGCGACATAGCTCAAGGCCACGTCATACCCCCGGGCCGCAGCCAGGCGCGCGGTTGCCGCGCCCATGCCGCGGCTGCCGCCGGTGATCAGGATGACCGGCGCCTGCGATGCGTTGTTCATTCGAGAACCCTCCTTGTCGTAAAAAGAATCCGGCGCCCGTCCGGGCTCAGCCGATCATGACCGTGCCGGCGGCAATGGCCGCGCAGGCCAGCAGCCGTGGGATGCCCAGGGACTCGCCCAGGAACAGGTAGCCGATCAGGGCTGCGAACAGCACGCTGGTTTCGCGCAGCGCCGAGACGGCGCCCATGGGCGCGTTCGACATGGCGTAGATGACGATGCCGTAGGCCAGCAGCGACACCAGGCCACCGGCGAACGCCGCGCCGAAGCCGGGCCTGACGGCGAGCAGGTTGCCGACGCCGGGCCAGCCGCGCAGGCCGACATACACCGCCGGCATCAGGATCCCCCAGAGCGCGCACATCCATGCGGTATAGGCCATCGGCGCCCCCGACAGGCGCACGCCGATGCCGTCGGCCACGCTGTAGGCGGCGATGAAGCAGCCGGTGCCCAGCGCGTACCGCAGGCTGGACGCTTCCAGCTTGCGTCCCCTGAATGCGAGGCAGACGATCCCGCCCGACACCAGGGCGATCCCGATCAGCGCGCCCGCCCCCACCTTCTCACCGGCGAACAGCGATGCGCCGATGGTCACCAGGATGGGCGAGGAGCCGCGCGCGATCGGATAGCTTTGCCCGAGGTCGCCGGCCCGGTAGCTCCTCACCAGGAACAGGTTGTAGCCGACGTGCAGCACCGCCGACAGCGCCGCATAGCCCCAGCTGGCGCTGGCCGGCGGCGCAAGGAACAAGGCGGCCGCGGCGCTGGCCAGGGCGACCGCCAGGCACATGACGGTCATCGACCAGAGGCGGTCGTGGCCGGCGCGCAGCAGCGCGTTCCAGCTGGCATGCAGCAAGGCCGCGAACAGGATGAGCAGGACGATGTGAAAAGGCATGCGCCATGGTAAGCACGACGGCGCCGGGACTAAAGCGAAGTCTCCTCATCATGGCATGAGCAATTTCTCATGCCATGCCGCCAGCGGCTCAGTAGCCGGCCCCGGCGCGGATCGACTCGGCCATGATCCACTCGCGAAAACTGACGACATGCGGCTGGGCCTCGGTGCCCTTCGGGCAGACGAAGTAATAGGCCAGCGGCGACGGCAGCGGCACGTCGAACAATCTGACCAGGCTGCCGTTGGCGATCTCGTTCTCCACGTGGCCGCTGCGCGCCAGGGCGACGCCCTGGCCCAGGAGCGCGGCCTCGATGGTCATGTTGGTGTCGGCGAAGCGCACGCTCTCCTTCAGCGAGGACACGGCGACGCCGGCCTGCTGGAACCAGAGGTCCCATTTCGGCACCATGTCCGCGCCGGCGCGGGTCAGCAAGGGATAGCGCAACAGCTCGGCCGGCTTGCGCGGCGCGCCCAGGCGCTCCAGCAACGGCGGGCTGGCGACCGGGAAGATCTGCTCCCGGAACAGGAACTCGGAATACAGGTTGGGATAATTCCCGGCGCCGAAGCGGATCGCCACATCCGGTTCGGACGGCGTGAAGTTGATCGCGGCATCGGTGGTCTCCAGCGTGACGACGATCTCCGGGTGCTGCAGCGACAGGCCCGGCAGCCGCGGCAGCAGCCATTTCAGGGCGAACGAATAAGTGGTGCTGACCTTCAGCCTGACGCGCCCCTTCTGCTCCCGCAGGTCTGCCAGCGTGGACTCCAGCTTCATGAAGAACTCGCGCACCACCGGCGCCAGCGCGGCCCCGGCGGGCGTCAGCGTGAGCGATTTCCCGCGCAGGAAGAGCTGCACGCCCCAGAGTTCTTCAAGATGCCTCAACTGGTGGCTCACCGCGCTCTGCGTGACATGCAGCTCCTCCGAGGCGGAGGTGAACGTGGCGTGCCGGGTGGCGACCTCGAAGGCGCGCAGCGTGGCGGTGGAAGGCAGGTCTCTCATGGCGTTGGTTCCGGGAGGCAGGGTCGGATGCCGATTATGAATGGGAACTCATGATAGCAATCCGCAGCGCGGGCAGGAACGAGCCGGTGGTTTTTACGCGTTGTTAACGCCAATCACTGCAAATGAAATCCGGTTTTTATGCCGCGGATCCTAAATTGGGGACTTCTTCACTACAGGCTTGCCGACGCAAGCCGCGACTCCATGAGACCCATCGCCATTCTCCAACACGAATCCACGCAAGGGCCGGGTGTGCTGCGCGATCACCTGGATGAAAGAGGCATCGCGTACCGGCTGATCTCACCCGCGTCGGATGGGCGGGCGCCTGTCGATGCGGGCAAGTTCGGCGGCATCGTCGTGTTGGGCAGCGATCACAGCGTCAATGAAACCCTGCCGTGGATAGCCGATGAGCTGACCCTGCTGCAAGACGCCGTCAGGCGTGAGGTGCCGGTGCTCGGGCACTGCTTCGGCGCGCAGATGCTGGCGCGCGCCATGGGCGCGCGGGTCACCCGCAATATCTGCCCGAACATCGGCTGGAGCCCGGTATGGGTCACGCCACCCGCGCAACAGCGCATGGCCTTGCCCAGGCAGGCGACCATCTTCAACTGGCATTACGACACTTTTGAAATCCCCGCCGGCGCCGTCCGCGCAATGTACGGCAGCCATTGCCTGAACAAGGGTTTCCTGCGCGGCCGCCACTGGGCGTTCCAGGGGCATCTTGAGGTGACCGTCGAGAGCGTCAGGAACTGGTGCGCCGCCGGCCGGGCCGAGCTCCTGCGCGCGCAAGGGCCGGCGGTGCAAAGCGAGGCACAGATCCTCAGCGAGTTGCGCGAGCGCATTGCCGCCTTGCGCGTGATCGCGGATCAAACCTATCGGGCCTGGACCGCGCAGCTGGACAGGCCGATCCTGGTTGCACCCGGCCGCGCCGCCAGCTGGGCGTGAATGTCAGTAGCCGCGTTCGCGGTCGTAGACGTGCTCAGGCGTCTTGCCGGCCCGCAGGGCGAGGATGGTGGCGGCCGCCTGGCGCGCGCGTTCGCGTCGCGAAGGCGTGGCCGCGGCGTGAGGCGTGACCATGATGCGGGGATGCCGCCAGAACGGCGCATCGGGCGGCAGCGGTTCCCGCTCGAAGACGTCGAGCAGCGCCGCGCCGATGTGGCCTGCATCGAGCGCGGCCAGCAGGTCGGGCGCATGCACGTGGCTGCCGCGGCCGACGTTGACGATCATCGCGCCGGCCGGCAGCTGGGCCAGCAGCCGCGCGTCGATGATGTGATGGGTGTCGGGCGTGTCCGGCAGGAGGCAGATCAGAATGTCGGTACGGGCCAGGAAATCCGGCAACTGCGCCGCCCCCGCATAGCAATCCATGCCGGCCTCGTCGCGCGGCGAGCGCGCCCAGCCGGCGACGGCAAAGCCGATGGCCGCGTGCATGCGCGCACAGGCCAGGCCCAGCGCACCCAGGCCCATGACGCCGACGCGCATCTCGCGCGCGCTGCGCGGGGAGGCGAACTCGACCCAATCGCGGCGCGCCTGCTGGGCGATCATGCGCGGCATGTCCTTCTGCAGCATCAGGCTGGCCATCACGGTGAATTCGGCCATGCGCTGCCGGGTCTCCGGCGTGACCATGCGCACGACGGGCAGCGCGGCCGGCAACTCCGGATCGGCCAGGATGTGGTCGACGCCGGCGGCGCTGCTGAGGATGGCCTTCAAATTGGGATAGCGCGCCAGGCGCCCGGCTTCGGGCTGCCATACCAGGGCATATTCGACGGCTTGCGGATCGACCGCGGGGTCGTCCCACCAGCGCACCTCCAGCGGCAGGCCGGCGCTGAACTCGGCCAGGCCGGCACGCCATTCTTCGACGGCGGCCGCGCCGCCGGACTTGACCAGCAGGATGGGAGTGGGAGAAGTCATCGTTGGTTATCCGTCGGTTCAGTTGGATTCTGCGGTCGGGCTGTGCATGGGACGGCGCAACGCGGGGTCGAATGGGTTGATGCGGGCTGACAGCGCCGCGGCCTCCCGCTGCAGCATCTGCACCACCACCGGCAAGCGTTCCGCGTTCAGGCGCGCCGTGATGGTGCCCACGCTGAGGGCGCCGACGATGCCGCCGGCGCTGTCGAACAAGGGCACGCCCAGGCCCGCCATGCCATCCAGCAGCCCCTGCTGGCGCGCCGCGTAGCCGGTCTCGCGCACGCGATCGATCTCGGTGCGCAGGTAGACCTCGTCATACACGCCGAACTCGCGCAGGCGCGGCACGTTGTAGCGAATCACTTCATCGCGCTCGGCCTCGGGCAAGAAGGCGAGGATGGCCAGCGCGCCCTGCCCCACGCCCAGCGCCACGCGTCCGCCGATGTCGCCGGTGAAGGCGCGGATCGGCAGCGGGCCGTCGACGCGATCCACGCAGACGGCGTCGAAGCGGGAGCGCACCAGCAGGAACACCGTATCCCCCAGGCTGCCGCACAGGCGCAGCAAAGCCGGACGGCACAGGCTGCGCATGTCCGAGGCATTGCCGGCGCGCGCGGCCAGTGAAAACAAATCCATGCCCAGGCGATAGAACTTGCTGCGCTCGTCCTGCTCCACCATCGCCTCGCCCACCAGCGACTGCAGCAGGCGGTGGGTAGTGCCCTGGGTCAGGCCGACCGCCTTGGCCACCTGGGTGACGCGCATGCCTTGCGGCGGTGCGTCGGCCAATGCGCGCAACACCGCGAAGGTGCGTGCGATGCCGTTGACGGGCGCCTGCTTGTCCGGGGAGCTCTCTGCGTGGTCGCTGTTCATGGTGCGGCTTGCCTGGTGGATGGAATGCTGCGCGGCGGGCGCAGCAAACCATTTCATTGGTCGGAATATTTATTAAAAATATCCTGACAGATGAAATACGATATCAGAATTGGCAAGGAAATTGCATACCGTTGGGAACAAGTTGGCGGTGCATATCGATTCTGCGACCGCCGTCACTCCAACCGGTAAAGGGGCTTGCCATGTCGTTCCTCACGCTGACCAATGTCAGCAAGTTCTACGGTGATACCCAGGCGGTGTCGTCCTTCAGCCTCAGCGTGGAGCAAGGGGAATTCATTTCCCTGCTGGGCCCCTCCGGCTGCGGCAAGACCACCACCCTGCAGATGATCGCCGGTTTCGAGGCCGTCAGCGGCGGACGCATCGAACTGGACGGGCGCGACATCACCCATGCCAGGCCGAATACCCGCGGCCTGGGCATCGTGTTCCAGACCTATGCCTTGTTCCCGCACATGACGGTGGAGCAAAACGTCGCCTTCGGCCTGGAGATGCGCAAGTGCCCCGCGGCCGAACGCGCCGAGCGGGTGGCCCAGGCGCTGGCGCTGGTGCACCTGGAGAAACACGGCCGGCGTTATCCGCGCGAACTCTCCGGCGGCCAGCGCCAGCGCGTGGCCCTGGCGCGCGCGCTGGTGATCAAGCCGCCGGTGCTGCTGCTGGATGAACCCCTCTCCAACCTCGATGCCAAGCTGCGCGAGGAGATGCAGTTCGAATTGCGCGATATCCAGCGCAAGGTAGGCACCACCACCATCATGGTCACCCACGACCAGAGCGAAGCCATGTCGATCAGCGATCGGGTGGTGGTGATGGAAGCCGGGCACGTGACCCAGGTCGGGCGCCCGCTGCAGGTCTACGAGCATCCGGCCAACCGTTTCATCTCGGGCTTCGTGGGCAAGGCCAACCTGCTCGAAGCGGAGGTGCTGGGTGCGGCCGGCGAGCGCGCCGAACTGGCGGTGGGCGATATCCTGCTGACGCTGGAGGCGCCCGACACCGGCCTGCGCAGCGGCGCGCGAGCGCTGCTCGGCTTACGCCCGGAGAAGATCCGTTGCGTGGCCCCCGGCCAGGGCCGTTGCGACGGTCTTGTGCTGCGGCGCTTCTTCCTGGGCAGCCAGTGGCTGCTTGAGGCGGCGACCCCGCTGGGCAAGCTATCGGTGCTGCTGGCCAACGACGGCGCCGGCGTGGCCGAACCCGGCGCAAGCATCGGCCTGTCCTGGAACGACCACAGCCTGCGCCTGGTGTCGAGCGCGCGCGGCGCAGCCGAGGTGCCGGCATGAGGATCGCCGCCACCGCTTCCGTATCGACGCCGGCCCGCCGCAGCCAGGCAGCCTGGTGGATGTCGGCGCCGGCCATCGCCCTGTGCACGGTGATGCTGCTGGTGCCGCTGCTGCTCACGGTGGTGCTGTCGTTTAACGTGTTCGACGCCGACGCCGGCCCCCGGGCCGGCACCTTCACGCTGCAGCACTATGCCGACGTGCTGTCCGATCCCTGGTACTACGCCATCTTCTGGCGCACCTTCTGGATATCGGCGGCGGTGACCCTGATCTGCGCGCTGGTGGGCGCGCCCGAGGCCTGGATCCTCAACCGCATGACCCGTCCCTGGCGCTCCATCATGCTGCTGGTGGTGCTGGCGCCGCTGATGATCTCGGTGGTGGTGCGGGCCTTCGGCTGGAGCATGCTGCTGGGCCCGGAAGGCCTGGTCAACGGCGCCTTCGCGCTGTTCGGCATGGGGCCTTACAAGATCCTCTACACCGACCTGGCGGTGATCATCGCGCTGGTGCACGTGATGCTGCCGTTCATGGTGATCCCGGTATGGACCTCGCTGCAGAAGCTCGATCCCTCGCTCATCCATGCCGCGCTCTCGCTCAACGCCTCGCCGGCCACGGCGCTGCGCCGCATCGTGCTGCCGCAGGTGATGCCCGGGCTGCTGTCGGGCAGCCTGATCGTGTTCGGCCTGTCGGCCAGCTCCTTCGCCATTCCCGGCCTCCTGGGCGGACGCCGCCTGAAGATGATGGCGACCCTGGTCTACGACGAATACCTGCACGAACTGAACTGGCCGCTGGGCGCCGCCATCGCCTTGCTGCTGCTGGCGGCCAACCTGGTGGTGATGCTGGGCTGGAACCGCATGGTCGAGCGCCGCTACAAGAAAGCACTGGGGTAAGAAATGAACAAGAACGGACCTGCCGCCCTGCTGTTCAACGCGCTGGTGATCGGCTTCATGCTGGCGCCGATCCTGGTGGTCTGCGTGATTGCCTTCACGCCCGAAAACACGCTCACCATCCATGGACCGCAATTGTCGCTGCGCTGGTTCAGGGCAGTGTTCGACTATCCCGATTTCGTCAGCGCCTTCTGGAACAGCCTGTGGCTGGCGCTGCTGTCGGCCACCATTTCCACCGTGATCTCGGTGCCGGCGGCGATGGCGCTGATCCGCCATCCGCACCGCTGGTCGGGGGTGCTGCAGGGGCTGTTCCTGTCGCCGCTGATCATCCCGCACCTGGTGCTGGGAGTGGCCCTGCTGCGGCTGTTCGCGCTGGTGGGCGGTGCCGGCAGCTTCAGCTGGCTGGTCGCCGCGCATGCGCTGGTGGTGATGCCTTACACCATGCGCCTGGTGATGTCGGCCCTGGTCGGCTTCGACCGCAGCGCCGAGCAGGCGGCGCTGTCGCTGGGGGCCGGCCGCGCCACGGTGTTCCTGCGCATCACCTTGCCCATGATCCTGCCGGGCATTACCGGCGGCTGGCTGCTGGCCTTCATCAACAGCTTCGACGAAGTGACCATGTCGATCTTCGTCACCTCGCCTTCGACGGTGACCTTGCCGGTGCGCATGTACATGTACGCCACCGAATCGATCGATCCCATGATGGCGGCGGTATCGGCGCTGATGGTGGCCGTCACGGCCGCAGCCATGTTCATCCTCGACCGCATCTACGGGCTGGATCGGGTATTGGTGGGCCGCGCATGAAGACCACCATCGACCAGCGGGAACGCCGCCAGCTGGTGCGCCTGGCCGAGCGCGAGCGCCTGCCCGTGGCCTTCACGCTGGATGGCCAGCCGGCCACGGCGCTGGAGGGCGACACCGTGCTGACCGCCGTGCTGACCTGCCGGGCGCGCCTGCGCATCCATGAGTTCGGCGAGCAGCCGCGCGCCGGCTTTTGCATGATGGGCGCCTGCCAGGATTGCTGGGTCGCCACCGCCGACGGCGAACGGCTGCGCGCCTGCTCGACCTTCATCCGCGCCGGCATGCGGCTGCTGACCGGCGCCGGAGGCGCGCCATGAGCCGGCCGCCGGTGATCATCGGCGCCGGCCCGGCCGGCATGCGCGCCGCACAGACCCTGGCCGCATACGGCCTGCGCCCGGTGCTGCTGGACGAAGCGCCGCGCGCCGGCGGCCAGATCTACCGCCAGCCGCCGTCCGGATTCACGCGCCGCCGCACGCAGCTCTACGGCTTCGAGGCCGGCCGCGCGCGCGCCCTGCACGAGACCTTCGCCAGCCTGCGCGGGCAGCTCGACTATCGCCCCCAGACCCTGGTCTGGAACGCCCAGCCGGGCCTGCTGGACCTGATGGAGACCGGCACCCTGGCGGCCTCGTCCCTGTCGTGGGACGACCTGATCGTGGCCACCGGCGCCACCGATCGCGTGCTGCCCTTCCCGGGCTGGACCACGCCCGGCGTCTTTACCCTGGGCGGCGCCCAGGTCGCGCTCAAGTTCCAGGGCTGCGCCATCGGCGAGCGGGTGGCGCTGGCAGGCTCCGGCCCCCTTCTGTACCTGGTGGCCTACCAGTATGCGAAGGCCGGCGCCAGGGTCATGGCGGTGCTCGACAGCGGCAGCATGGGCGACCGCCTCGCCGCCCTGCCCGCCATGCTGAACCAGCCGGCGGTGCTGGCCAAAGGCATGTATTACCTGGCCTGGCTGCGCCTGCATGGGGTTGCGGTGCATACCCGAGCCCGCGTGTTGCGCGCCGAAGGCGGGGCGCGCGTCGAGGCGCTGGTCTGGCGCCGCGAAGACATGAACGACGCGCAGGCCAGCCCCGGCCCCGAGCAACGCATCGAATGCGACGCCGTCGGCTTCGGCCACGCCTTGCGCCCGGAGACCCAACTGGCCGACCTGCTCGGCTGCCGTTTCGGATTCGATCCCGTGCAGCGCGCCCAACTGCCGCTGCGCGACCCCGCCGGCCGCAGCAGCGTGGCGGGCGTCTACCTGGCCGGCGACGGCGCCGGCATCATGGGCGCCGACGCCGCCGAATTGGCCGGCGAACGGGCCGCCCTGGCGCTCTTGCAGGACCGCGGCATGGCCGTCGACCGCGCCCGCATCCACACCCTGGAGGCGCGACTGCGCCGCATCGGCGCGTTCCGCCAAGGACTGGAGCGGGCCTTCCCGTTTCCCCGGCGCTGGGCCGAGACGGCCCCCGACGCATTGCTGGTGTGCCGCTGCGAGAACATCAGCGCAGGCGAGCTGCGCGGCGCCGTGCGCGATTGCGGCGCGGGCGAGCTCAACCGGCTCAAGGCGCTGACCCGGGTCGGCATGGGGCGCTGCCAGGGGCGCATGTGCGGCGTGGCCGCCGGCGAGATCCTGGCCGCAGCCGCTCAGGTGCCGCTGTCCCAGGTCGGACGGCTGCGCGGCCAGGCGCCGGTCAAGCCGATTCCCATCGGCATGCACTGCCGGCAGATGCCGCATGCGGCGCCGGCCGCAGCGCCGGGAGAAGACGCATGAAGCGCCTCGATAGCGAGATCCTGGTCATCGGCGGCGGCATCGTCGGCAGCGCGGCGGCGCTGGCGCTGGCGCGCGCCGGGCGTCGCGTCGCGGTGCTGGAGCGTGACCTGTGCGGCGCGCGTTCCAGCGGCATCAACTATGGCGGGGTACGCCGCCAGGGCCGGGCCGCCGTGCAGCTGCCGCTGGCCCAGCGCGCGCACCATATCTGGTCCGGCCTGCGCGAGCTGATCGGCATCGACGGCGAGTACGTGCGCAGCGGCCATTTCAAGCTCGCGCGCAGCGCCGCCGACATGCAGGCGCTGGAAGCCTATGCCGAGCTCAGCCGCCCCTATGGCCTGGACATCGAACTGATCAGCGGCGAGCGCCTGCGCCGGCAATGTCCCTGGCTGGGCGGCGCGGTGATGGGCGGTTCGCTGTGCCCGGAAGACGGCCAGGCCAACCCGCGCCTGGTGTCGCCCGCATTCGCCCGCGCCGCGACGGCCGCCGGCGCGGCCGTGCTGGAAGGCTGCGAAGTGCTGCAGGCCGGGCATGACGGCAGCGCCTTCGTGCTTGAGGCGCGCCATGGCGGCCAGGCGCTGCAGGCGCGCGCCGCGGTCCTCATCAATTGCGCCGGCGCCTGGGCCGGCAAACTGGCCGCCGCCTTCGGCGAAGACGTGCCCATGACCAGCGGCCACCCCAGCATGGCGGTAACCGAACCCATTCCGCATTTCCTGCCGTGGAGCCTGGGCGTGGAAGGCGGCTCCATCTATTGCCGGCAGGTGGCGCGCGGCAACGTGGTGCTGGGCGGCGGACGCGGCTACGTGCTCGACGCCGACCGCGCGCGCGCCTCGCACGACTCCATCCTGGGATTGCTGCCGCAGGCGGTCGAACTGCTGCCGGCGCTGCGCCATGTGCAGATCATCCGCACCTGGAGCGGGGTCGAAGGCTACCTGCCAGATCGCCAGCCCGTGCTCGGCCCCAGCGCCACGCAGGCCGGCCTGTTCCACGGCTTCGGCTTCTGCGGCGCCGGCTTCCAGATCGGCCCGGCCGCCGGCGAAGCCCTGGCAGAACTGGTGCTGCGCGCCCGCAGCCCGGTGCCGCTGGACGCCTTCTCGATTTCCCGTTTCAACGCAGTCGCCGCAGACGCATCGTCCCACCCACTTGTCCCGGAAAGGAAAATCTCATGATCCCGTTCACCCGCTTCGGCGCCTGCGCCGCCCTGGCCATGCTGGCCGCCGCCGGCTCCGCGCAGGCCCAGACCAAGACGCTGTACATCGGCATGAACGGCGGAAATATGGAAAAGACCTTCACGCAGTTCGTGTTTGGGCCCTTCGAGCAAAAGCACAATGTGAAGGTCGTGGTGGTGCCGGGAGGCTCGGCCGATATCCTGGCCAAGGCCCAGGCCGCGCGGGACAAGCCGCAGATGCACGTCATGTTCCTCGACGACGGCGTGATGTTCCGCGCCGTGGGCATGGGCCTGTGCGAGAAGCAAAAAACCAATCCGAACCTGGCCAGCCTGCTGCCGGCGGCGCACATCAAGGACGACATGGCCACCGGCGTGACCATCAGCGTCACCGGCCTGGCCTACAACACCAAGGTCTATGCCGAGAAGGGCTGGGCTCCGCCCACCTCCTGGCTGGACCTGGCCGATCCCAAGCTCAAGGGCAAGGTGGTGTTCCAGTCGCTGCCCTCGTCCACCTTCGGCCTGCATGCCTTCCTGGCCTTCAACAAGCTCAAGGGCGGCACCGACGCCAACGTCGATCCCGGCTTCAAGGCCTGGCCGGCCAGCATCGGCCCCAATGTCGTGGAATACATCTCCAACTCCGCCAAGATTTCCGAGATGGCGCAGACCGGCGAAGCGGCGCTGTTCCCCTACACGCCGACCCAGTCCACCATCCTCAAGAGCAAGGGCATCCCGGTGGAATACGTGCAGCCCAAGGAAGGCGCCGTGGTGCTGATGGTGGCGCAATGCGTCATCGCCAACAACAGCGAACCCCAACTGGCGCAGGAACTGGCGGCCTACCTGCTGAGCCCGGAAGCGCAGGCGAAGGCGCTCGACGGCGGCAACTACAATCCGACCAACACCAAGGTCAAGGCCGGCGGCGCCTCGGCCGCAGAGCAGCAAAGGATGATGGATTTCGTCAAGAACGCGCGCGTGGTCGACTGGGAAGAGATCAACAAGAATCGCAGCGCGTGGAACAGCCGCTGGACGCGTTCGATCGAACGTTGAAGCGCGATACCGTAACTTCTCTGGCTGTGTTTGCACCTCTCCGGCGAGAGGTGCTTTTTTTTTGCGGAGCGCCGGCATCGCCGCGGCGTTGGGCGTTCAGGGGTGGAACGGGCGCGATTTCAGATATCCATAGACGAAATGCTTCCTTCTAAACATCCCGTCGCCCCACTACGCTTTGCCCTCCGATCAATCGTGGGGGCAGTATGCAAATCAGAAAACGACTCAAGGCATTGGCATCAATCTCGGCGACCGCAGTCCTGCTGCTGTCGGCGGGCACGGCAAGCGCGCAGGAGGTGAAGGAAATCCGGGTCGCCCTGCAGAAAGGCGGGCTGCTGGCCATCGCCAAGCAGCGCCAGGTGCTGGAGCAGGAATTCAAGCAGCAGAACATCGAGATCAAATGGTACGAGTTCGCCTACAGCAATCCACTGCTGGAAGCGCTGAACGCGAACAAGCTGGACTTCGGGTCGGCCGGCAGCGCCCCGCCGATCTTCGCCCAGGCGGCCAGCGAGAACCTGGTGTATGCGGCGACCCAGCCGGCCGGCCTCAACAGCGAAGGCATCCTGGTCAAGAAGGGTTCGGCGATCAAGGGAATCGATGACCTGCGGGGCAAGCGGATCGGCGTCGCCAAGGGCACCAGCTCGCACCACTTCCTGGTGGCCGCGCTGGACAAGGCGAAGATCAAGCTGGACGACATCAAGGTGTCCTATCTCGCGCCCTCGGACGCGACGGCCGCATTCGATCGCGGCGACATCGACGCCTGGGTGATCTGGGATCCTTACCTGGCCATCGGCGAGCGGGTGCACGATGCCCGCAACATCACCAGGGACCAGCGCATCGTCTTTTCCAACAACTACCTCATGGCCAACCGTGAATTCGCCACCCGGCATCCGGACCTGCTCAAGCGCCTGGTGGACCGCCTGATCGACATCGGCGCCTGGGCCGAGGGCAACCGTGGACAGCTGGCGCAACTGCTGACCGACCAGACCGGCATCCCCCTCGACATCGAGAAGATCGTGGTGGAACGCGGCACCTTCGGCATCAAGTACCTGGACGACAGCATCACGGGCCAGCAGCAGGATGTGGCCAATCGCTTCGCCGACCTGGGACTGGTGCCCAGGCGCGTAGACGTCCAGAAGATCGTCTGGAAACCGGCAGGCCGCTGATGTGTCGTCGCGGGAAGGCCGGCCGTCCTCGCCTTCCCGGCCCGGCTATGCGAAGAACTGGAAGCGTACGGTACGGTCTTGCCCGATATCGGCGCTGAAGCTGCTTTCCCAATCCAGGTAGGCTTGCCATGCCTGGTCGCGTTGAGGCCCGAAGACGCGCATGACCGAACCCCAGTCATCGTCGAACGGTGAGAGCAGGTGCCGCGCCTCGTAGCGGGTTTCGGTCTTCCCGCCTTCCCGCTTCCAGTTCTCCGTTCCCCCCTTGAGCCAGAACACATCGCCGCGGCCTTGTTCCAGGCGCGCGGCGTCGCGGCCGGCCAGCCTTGCGGCATGGCCGTCGGGTGAGGTGAAGAGAATGGGCTTGTCCTGCCTCAACGGCTTGGCGAGGTCGTCCGGATAGGATGGAATCAGGAAGTGCGCGCCAGGCAGGTGCCCTTGCTCGAAGTCCAGGCTGGGCCCGACATCGACGATGAAGAAGCGCTCCAGCCGCCCTTCAAGGTCTTGCGTCGACAGTCCCGTCGGCGGCTCATCGATCGCCTCGCGTTCTTCGTATGCCGGGAAATCGGCAGCGCCCGCATCGAGGATGAAGACCTCGGCCTGGTTCAGCTGGCTCAGCCAGAAGGCGGTCACCGCGGCGCGCAGGCGATGCGCATCGTCGATCAGCACGATGCGCGCCCCCTTCGTCGCCACATGGTTCTCGTAGTGCATGAGGAGCTGGCCGCCGGCGACCTTCCTGACGATGCTGTGGGCCGTATCGGGCGCGGTCTCGCGAACATCGAAGGCGTACAGCGAACGATCCCCGTCAGCCAGCCAGCTGCGCAGCGCGGCGGCATCGGCCGTCTTCAGCGCATGCCGGCCGATCAGCTGGCCTGCGATCGCGGCCAGCTCCGCTTCTGGCAGCTCCGGCAGGCCCAGGGGCGAGTCCGCGTTCTGCTCCAGCGGGAGGCCGTGGAGCCCCCATTCCATCACGCCGTTGTCGACGAAGGCCACTTCCTCGGCCAGGCCCAGCAGGCGCAAGGTGGTGGCGCCGATGATCCCGCGCGTGCGGCTGAAGCAATTGATGGCCAAGAGGCCCGTCTTGTCCCGGTCGAAGCGCCGCAGCGCCAGTTCGGCGCCGGGAATGTTATGGGCGCCGGCGATGGTGAGCGCATGGTATTCATTGCGCGGCCGGGCATCGATGAAGGTGGTCGGCAGCTGTTCCAGGCTGCGCTTGCGCAAGGCGTCGACGTCGATGGTGGGCGTGCGGTAGCGTTGCCGCGCCAGGTCCGCAAACGCCTTGACCAGGGTGTTATAGCCTTGCGTCAGCGGCAGCCCGGCGGCGGCCCAGGCGTCTGCCCCGCCCTCCACTATCCTGACGTCCGCATAGCCGAGCCGGGCCAGCAGCTGCGCCGCGCGATGGGCCGGGCCGCCTGCGGCGCCGTCCCGGTCGAGCATGAAGACCGGCGTCGCGGCGCGCGGCACCAGGCGCCCGACGCGCAGCTCAAGGCTGCCAAGCGGCGCGTGCCTGGCCAGGTTGGGATGGCCGCTCGCGAACTGCCTCGCTTCGCGCACGTCGAGGAAGGCAATTTCGTGCGGCTCGAGCAGGCGGGCTGCCAATTCATTGGGGCTGGCGTTGGACATGGGGGACTCGGCGCGAATGGAAGGGCTTTGCACCTTACGGCGGCGCCGGCGCGAGCGTCAACAAAGGATTTTGCATTAGCAAGGCGATTTTCCAAGCTTGGCTTTTGACGGTTTTCCATGCTCCATCGCGGCGGACCGGCCGGGCCATGAAAGCACCGGCGGTTCGTCGCCATGTTGCGCAAGGCGACGCGCGCCAGGCCGATGCGCGCCCCATTGACCGCGGCCGGCCGTTGCGGCTACACTTGGCGCCGCAGTCCTTCCACGGGGCTGCCGTAGGCGTTACCGTCATCCAACGCGTCCATTTCGGAAGGAGCCCCGCAGGGCAGTTTCCGACGATCCGCGACGCCGTTCGATGACTGCATATTCCACCGTCCCAGGCCATGCCTGCCCGGGACTTCCACACTCCGAGACCGTCCTTCCGTTGCCGTTTTCATGCGGCCCGGCGGCTGCCGTCATGCTCCCACGCATGGCGCCGGCCGGCATGGATGGCGCGAGGTGCCGGGGAGGCCTGCCGGTCGGGCTGGCGGCGTCGTCGCCAACCAAGGCAGACCTATGAAACTCACCGGAAACACCATCCTCATCACCGGCGGCACCAGCGGCATCGGCCGCGCGCTGGCCGAAGCGCTTCACGACCGCGGCAACCGCGTCATCGTGACCGGGCGCCGCCAATCCCTGCTGGACCAGATCAGCGCCGCCCGACCGGGGCTGACCGCGCTGCAGCTCGACCTGGGCGACGCCGCCGCCGTGCGGCGCTTTGCCGGCCGCATGCGCGACGATTTTCCCGGGCTCAACGTCCTGGTGGCCAATGCCGGCGTCTCGCGCAGCGAAGACCTGAGCGCCGCCGACTGGAACATGGATGATGCCGAAGCCATCGTGCAGACCAACATCCTCGGCGTGCTGCGGGTGGCCGCCGCGATCCTGCCGCAGATCAAGGATCGCAGCGGCGCCGCCTTCCTGGCCACCAGCTCGGCGCTGGCCTTCGTGCCGCGCGCGGACTTCCCCACCTATTGCGCCAGCAAGGCCTTCCTGCATTCCTGGCTGCAATCGCTGCGGCACCAGATGCGGCATTGCGCGCTGGAGGTGCTGGAACTGTCGCCGCCCTATGTCAGGACCGCGCTCACCGGCGTGCAGCAGCTGGGGGATCCGCGCGCGATGCCGCTGGAGGACTACATCGCCGACGTGTTCCGCTTGCTGGAGACCGGCCCCGTCCCGCGCGGGGAGATCCTGCTGGAGCGCGACCTGCCGCGCCGCTGGGCCGAACGCGACGGCGCCTACGACGCCATCTTCTCGGCCATGAATCCGGCCCGATAACGACAACCCATACGAAAGCACATCACCATGAACAAGCAATGCACCGGAACGCTGAACCATCTCAGCCTCCCCACCAAAGACCCGATCGCCACCGCCCGCTTCCTGGAGCGCCACTTCGCCTGCGAGATCGTGACCGCGGGCGAGCACGTGCTGTTGAAGCGGGACGGCGTCGACATCGTGCTCGACCGCGTCGCCGGCGAACCGCAATGGCCCGGCAATTTCCACCTGGGATTCGAAATGGCGACGCTGCGCGAGGTCGAGGAGCTGCACCAGGCCTTCGCCGCGGCCGGCGTGCACATGGAGACCGACGTGTTCAACAACTCGCGCGGATCGCGCTTCTTCTGCCGTACGCCGGAGGGCGTGATGCTTGAGATCAACACCCGCGAGGACAAGCAAGACGGCTGGCAACGGCTGTTCTAGTCGACCGGGGCGTGCTTGCGGTCGTCAAACGCCAACCACGCCCCCGCCGCCCGGCTATAATGGCGGTCGCCGCGCTTGACGCGGTTTTGCCCGTGAAAGAGCCAGCATGGTGCTGGTCGTTGGAGAAAACATGAACAACCGCTCGAAGAAAAGACTGATTTACCGCCGCCATCGCATCGGCCTGTTGATTGCCGCGATCGAATCGCTGCTGGACCTGGAAGAATCGGTCCAGGACGCCAAGAACGCGGGCTGAGACGCCCGGCGCGGATGATAAAGTAAAGCCGGCCTTCCCGGCCGGTCTTGCCTTGCATCCGAAACAAGATAGCCCGAGCGATCGGGCTATTTTTTTGCGCGCGGGAAAATGAAAGCGCCCGGAACCGTGCGCTCAGAACGCATGCGCCTCGTGCAGCTCGGCCAGCGCGCGCGCCTTGAACCCGGCCAGGCGGGCGTCGGCGCGTTGGCGCGGGCGCGGCAGGTCGACTTCGATGATGTCGCGGATCACGCCGGGCCGGCTGCCCATGATCAGCACGCGGTCGCCCAGGTAGAGCGATTCGTCGATGTCGTGCGTGACCAGCAGCAGCGAGATCTGATGCTGGCGCGCCAGCTCCAGCAGCAGGTCTTGCAGCTTCATGCGGGTGAAGGCGTCCACCGCGCTGAAGGGCTCGTCCAGCAACAGGATGCGCGGGCGCGAATACAGGCCGCGGGCGATCGCCACGCGCTGCGCCATGCCGCCCGAGAGCTGCTTGGGCAGGCTGTGCTCGAAACCGGCCAGGCCGACCTCGGCCAACAGTTGCGAGATCCAGGCGCCGTCGGCGCGCTCGCCGTCTGCAAAGCCGACGTTCTGGGCCACGGTGAGCCAGGGCATCAGGCGCGGCTCCTGGAACACGAAGGCCACGCCGTCGCCCTCGCCGGCACGCTTCACTGCGCCGCGGAAGTCGCGATCCAGGCCGGCGGCGATGCGCAGCAGCGTGCTCTTGCCGCAGCCGCTGGGGCCCAGCAGCGCGACGGTCTCGCGCTCGGCCAGCCTGAGTTCGATGGATTGCAGGATGAGGTCGTCGCCGAAGGCCTTGCGGTCGACGCGGATGTCGAGCACGGCGCTCATGCGCGCTCCCCCGAGAAGGCGTCGCGCCACGACAGGCTGCGCGCCTCCCAGAACTTGAGGATGGAGTCGCTCAGCTTGCCCATCACGGCCAGCACCACGATGGCCACCAGCACAAGGTCGGGACGCGACACCTCGCGGCCGTCGGTAAGCAGGTAGCCGATGCCCTGGGTGGCCGCCAGCAGCTCGGCGGCGACTACGCACAGCCAGGCCATCGAGAGGCCGCTGCGCATGCCGGTGAACAGGTAGGGCTTGGCGGCCGGGATGAAGATGCGGCGGATCAGCTCGATGCGGCTGAAGCGGTACATGCTGCCGACCTCGACCAGCTTGCGGTCGACGTTGCGGATCCCCGCCACCAGGTTGACGTATACCGGGAAGAAGGAGCCGATGGCGATCAGCGTGATCTTGGAGGTCTCGTCGATGCCCAGCCAGATCAGGAGCAGCGGCACCCAGGCCAGGCCAGGGACGGCGCGCAGCGCCTGGAAGATGGGCTCGATGTAGTCCTCGGCCAGGCGGCTCAGCCCGACCCAGGCGCCGAACACCAGCGCCAGCGCCGCGCCGATGCCGAAGCCGGCGGCCACCCGCGCGGTGCTGGCGCCGATGTGCTTCCACAGCGGCCCCTCGCCCAGTTCCAGCAGCGTGGACAGCAGCTCGCTGGGCATGGGCATCAGGTAATTGGGCACCCAGCCGGCGCGCCCGGCCGCTTCCAGCGCCGCCAGCAGCAGCACCGGGATGGCCAACCCGCGCAGCACCGCCGCGCGCAGCGGCAGGCGCCAGCGCGCGACGCGCCCGGCGCCGGCCACCGGGATCGAGGAGACCGAGCGCGGCATCTTATTTTTCCGCGATCACGGCGGCGGCGATGCGCCCGTCGATCAGCGTGTTGAGCGGTTCATCCACCTTGGCGTTGCGGCGCAGGATGCCGTCCTGCAGCAGCAGCGGCACCACCGGGCGGATGGCGTCGAGGTGGGCGGCGCCCGGCAGCGGACGGCTGAAATCGTAGCGGCCCAGCTGCAGCTTGATCACTTCCGGCGGCAGCTTGATCTCTTCGGACAGCAGCGCCACGGCGTCGGCCGGATGCTCGATGATCCAGCGGCGCGCGCGTTCATAGGCGCGCAGCACGATGCGCACCGCTTCCGGGTTCTGCTTCAGGAAGGATTCGCTGGTGTTGAGGAAGGCCGACAAGCCGAACGCCGGGTTGCGGTAGATGAAACGCGCGCCGGCCGCCTGGGCGCCGGCCATATGCGGATCCAGCCCGGCCCAGACATCGACGCGGCCCTGTTCCAGCGCCACGCGACCGTCAGGATGCTGCAGGTGGACGATCTCGACGTCGGACGGTTTCAGGTGGTTGGCGTCCAGCGCGCGCAACAGGAAGAAGTAGGGATCGGTGCCCTTGGTGGCGGCGATCTTCTTGCCCTTGATGTCGGCCACCGACTTGATCGGCGAATTGGCCGTCACCACCAGCGCGCTGGGCTCGGCCCACAGGTAGCTGTAGACGGCCTTGACCGGCTGCCCGTTCACGCGCGCCACCAGCGCCGAGATGCTGGAGGTCAGCGCGAAGTTGGAGGCGCCGCTGTTGAGGAATTCCAGCGAGTTGTTGCTGCCGCGCGAGAACACCCACTGCACGCTCGTGCCCTGCGCCTTGAAGGCCTCTTCCAGCCAGCCGTTGCGCTTGATGACCAGGCTTTCCGGCGAGTAGTAGGCGAAGTCGAGTTTGACTTCCTTGAGCGGCTCGGCGTGAACCGGCGCGGCGACCAGCGCGGCGGCGCCGAGGCCGAGGGCGAAGCTGAATTTCCTGAGGATGGAGAGCATTGTTATTGTCATGGAGGTAAGGAGTGAAGCCGTCCATCCTAAAGAGAAAGCGCCCCGCAGACAAAGACCGTTACCGCATATCCATGCGCGCTTTGCGCATGGATATGCGACGGCCATGCATCAGGGTTGGGCAAAGGCCAGGATGACGCCGTGCGCATGGGCCGGCGGCACCACCACCCTGCCCGCCTGCGCGTCGAGGACGCTGTCGGCGATGCCGTTGGCGGCCAGCACGCCCTGCGTGCGTTGCGCCGAGTCCACCCGCAGCGTCAGGCCGACCGCGCGTTCGAAGCCCTGCGGCACCAGCGCGACGTCCACGCCGTAGTGGCGCGCCACGCCTTCGCGGGTGAGATGCCAGATCGCGGTCGGGCCGGCCTGGAAGCGCACGCCGTGCTCATGCCGGGTCACCGTCGCGCCGCCGAAGGCTTGCTGCAGGATCGCGGCGGCGGCGTTCGGATCGACCGCCACGTAGACGAACTCGGCCAGCCCCTTGGCGCCGTTGGCGTGCTCCTGCCACTGCTTGCGCCAGACCAGCTCGGGCGTGCCGTGCTCGCAAAAGAACACGCGGCCGTTGGGGATGCGGTCGGCGGCGATGCGCAGCGTGCGAAAGCGCGCGTCGCCCAGGTTCTCGCCATCGACCACCACCGGGCGGTGGAAGCCCTGCGGCCCGCTGCCCTCCAGCGGCACGCCGCGCTCGGCCAGGTGGCGCCAGGTATGGTCGGCGTCGGCGGTCTTGAACACCAGGCCGGCCAGCCCCGCCGGGTGGCCCCAGCGCACCGAGGAGTTGCGCGGCTCCACGCCCAGCAGCTCCAGGTAGTCGTCGCCGAAGATGGCCAGGTGATTGCTGGTGCCCTTGGAATGATGGCCGCGCGGGGTGAGCGTGAAGCCGAGCCGGGTGTATTTCTCCTCGGCGTCGTCGAGCTGCTCTTCGACGTGGATCACTACGTGGTCGATGCGTTCTGCCATGCCTGTCTCCTGTGAGGTCAGCCGCCGGCGGCGGCCGTATGGATCCACTGCCGGCCGGGCACGGCCGCCAGCAGTTCTTGCGTATAGGGATGGGCCGGCGCGCCGAACACCTGGGCGCACTCGCCCTGCTCCACCACCCGGCCGTTCTTCATGACGGCGATGCGGTCGCACACCTGCGCGGCCACGCGCAGGTCGTGCGTGATGAACAGGATCGACAAGCCGAGCTGCTCGCGCAGGCGCGCCAGCAGCGCCAGCACCTGGGCCTGCACCGAGACGTCCAGCGCCGACACCGGCTCGTCGGCCAGCAGGATCTGCGGCTCCAGCGCCAGCGCGCGGGCCAGGCCAATGCGCTGGCGCTGGCCGCCGGAGAACTCATGCGGATAGCGTTGCAGCGCGTTGGGATCCAGCCCCACCAGCTCGAACAGCTCGCGCGCACGCGCCAGCGCCTGGCGGCGCGGCACGCCCTGTTCCTGCGGCCCCTGGGCCACGATGTCGCCCACGCGATGGCGCGGATTGAGCGAGCCGTAGGGATCCTGGAACACCATCTGTATCTTGCGCGCGCGTTCGCGGCGCTGGCGCGCACCGCCTTGCGGCAAGACGCTGCCGGCCACCAGCAGTTGCCCGGCGTCGGGCTCCAGCAGGCCCAGGATCAGCCGCGCCAGGGTCGACTTTCCGGAGCCGCTCTCGCCGACGATGCCCAGCGTGGCGCCGGCCCGCAGCGTCAGGCTGAGGTCGTCGACCGCAGGCGTGACGCGGGCGTTGCGCTTGAACCAGCCGCGCGCGCGATAGGTCTTGCTGATGCTCGCGATTTCCAGCGCCGGCGTGCCGCCGACAGGCGCCGCCGGGCGCCATGCCGGCGGCGCCAGCGAAGGCACGGCGGCGATCAGGCTTTGCGTGTAGGGGTGGGCCGGCCGGTTTAGCACCGCCTCGGCCTGGCCCGCTTCGACCAGCTTGCCGCGCTGCATGACGGCGACCCGGTCGGCGATCTCCGCCACCACGCCGAAGTCGTGCGTGATGAACAGCACCGCGGTGCCGCGGCGGCGCTGCAGGTCGTGGATCAGGCGCAGGATCTGCGCCTGGGTGGTGACGTCGAGCGCGGTGGTCGGCTCGTCGGCGATCAGCAGCGCCGGCTCCAGCGCCAGCGCCATGGCGATCATCACGCGCTGGCGCTGGCCGCCGGAGAGTTCATGCGGATAGGCCTTGAGCGTGCGCGCCGGGTCGGGGATCTGGACCGACTCGAGCAACTCCAGCACGCGCGCGGCGATCTCGCGGCGGCCCAGGCGCGTGTGCACCCGGAACACCTCGGCGAGCTGGCTGCCGATGGTGTGCAGCGGGTTCAATGCACTCATCGGCTCCTGGAAGATCATGCCGATGCCCTGTCCGCGCAGCCGGCGCAGCGCCTGCGGCGACAGCGTCAGCAGGTCGTCGCCGCCCTGCCAGACGGCCGCGCCGCCGGCCACTTTCACGCCGTCAGGCAACAGGCCCAGCAAGGCGCCGGTGGTGAGCGACTTGCCGGAGCCGCTCTCGCCGACCACGCACAGGATCTCGCCGGCATGCAGGTCGAAGGAGACGTCGTCCAGCGCCAGCGCGCGGTCGGCGCCGCGGGGCAAGGCCACCGAGAGATGGCGCACCGACAGCAGCGGCGCGCCGGAAGGCGCCTGCAGCGCCGCGTCGGGAAATGGATGGGGAGCGTTCATGAGCGATGCAGCCTCGGGTTGAGCGCGTCGTTGAGGCCCTGGCCGACCAGCGAGATGGCCAGCACCGTCACCAGGATGGCCACGCCGGGAATGGCCGAGACATACCACTGCACGCGGATCACGCCGCGCCCGGCGCCGATCAGGTTGCCCCAGGACGGCACGTTGGGGTCGGACAGGTTAAGGAAGGCCAGCGCACTCTCCAGCAGGATGGCCACGGCCATGATCACGCTGGCGTAGACGATCACCGGCGGCAGCGCATTGGGCAGGATCTCGCGGAAGATCAGCTTGGCGTCGCCCACGCCCAGGCTGCGCGCGGCCTGCACGAACTCGCGATGGCGCAGCGAGAGGAACTCGGAGCGCGTCAGCCGCGCCACCGGCGGCCAGGAGACCACGCCGATGGACAGCACCACGGTGCCGATGTCGGAGCCGAACACCGCCACCAGCACCAGCAGCAACAGGAAGTTGGGCAGGATCTGGAAAGCCTCGGTGACGCGCATCAGGGCGTCGTCGATCCAGCCGCCGTAGTAGCCGGCCACGGCGCCCAGCGCCACGCCGATGGCCGCCGCGATGGCGGTGGCCACCACGCCGATGCCCAGCGAGATGCGCGCGCCGTGCAGGATCTGGGCGGCGATGTCGCGCCCGACCTGGTCGGTGCCGAACAGGAAGCGCGCGCTGTCGCCCGGCCACTGCAGCGGGCGCCCGGCCAGCGACAGCGGGTTGCGCGGATAGGCCCAGCCGGCGCCCAGCGCGCCGGCCACGACCAGCAACAGCAGCGCCAGCCCCACCACGGCGGCGGGATTGCGCAGGTAACGTTTGATCAGGTTCATGGAAAACTCAATGGGTGCCCGCGATGCGCGGATCCAGGCGCGCATACAGCAGGTCGACCAGGAAATTGATGGCGATCACCAGCAGCGCCGAAACGAACACGATGCCCAGCAGCGTGTTGAGGTCGCGCTGCACCACCGACTCGTAGGCCAGGCGGCCCAGGCCGGGCAGCGCGAACACGGTCTCCACCACCACCGAGCCGCCCAGCATGGTGCCGGCTTGCAGCCCGATCAGCGTGACCATCGGCAAGAGCGCGTTGCGCAGCATGTGGCGCACCACCACGGCGGTCTCGCCCACGCCCTTGGCGCGCGCGGTGCGCACGAAGTCCTGGGTCGAGACCTCCAGCATCGAGGCGCGCATGATGCGCAGGTACACCGCCAGGAAGATCAGCGACAGCGTCACGGTCGGCAGCGTCAGGTGCCAGGCGATGTCGGCCACGCGCGCCAGCCCGTGCAGCGAGACGTCGATCGACTCGAAGCCGCCCGAGGGCAGCCAATCCAGCCAGATGGCGAACACGAAGATCCCCATCAGGCCGAACCAGAACGAGGGCGTGGCGTAGAACACCAGGCCCAGGGTCGAGATCAGGGTGTCGGGCCAGCGGTTGACGCGGCGCGCGGCCAGCACGCCGAAGGCCATGCCGACGGCGAAGGCGATCGCCAGCGACGAGCCCATCAGCAGCAAGGTGGCCGGCAGGCGCTCGGCGATCACCAGCGCCACCGGCTTGCCGTAGATGGCCGAGTGGCCGAGGTCGAGGTGGACCAGGCGCCACAGGTAGTCGCCCAGGCGCACCGAGACCGAGTCGTTCAGGCGATAGTACTCGCGCAGGTTGGCGATCATGGTGGCGTCGCCGCCGCCCATCTGCGCCACCAGCGCGTCCACGGTATCGCCCGGCGCCAGCTGCAGCAGCAGGAACAGCCCGGCCAGGATGATCAGCAAGGCCGGCAGCGCCGCCAGCAGGCGGCGTCCGGCCAGGGCAAACAGACGCATCGCGGTTCCTTATGCCTTCAGCCAGGTGTCGTGCCAGCTGCTGGACGGCCAGCGGGCGTTGTTGTGGCCGTTCTGCACGTTGCGGCTGACCACCGAATAGAACTCGCGCTCGGTCGCCATCCAGATCGGCAGGTCCTCGTTCACCGCCTTGACCCAGTCGGCGTACAGCGCGCGGCGCTTGGCCGGATCGATCTCGGTGGCGGCGTCGTCGATCAGCTTGTCGACCTTGTCGGACTTCCAGCCGTACTGGTTGGTCCACGGCGCGCCGGCCGGGCTGCCGGAGCGGTACCAGACGGTGGTCGAGACCGCCGGGTCGCCGCGGTACTGGTGCCAGCCGGTGGCGATGTCGAAGGCGGCGTCCTTGTAGACCGCGTTCAGGGCGCCGGCGATGTCGTACTGCACGATCTCGACCTTGATGCCCACCTGCTCCAGCGACTGCTGGACAAACGTGGCCAGCAGCGGCACGTCTTCGCCGTTCTGGATCGGCACCAGCTTGAGGGTGAAGCGCACGCCGCCCTTGCCGCGCTTGTAGCCGGCCTCGTCCAGCAGCGACTCGGCGCGCTTGGTGTCGAACGGATACGGCGGCTTGCTGCCCTTGGGGAAGAACGAGGAGCTCGACGGGATCGGACCGGTGGCCGGCTTGCCCAGGCCGTACAGGAAGTTATCGATGAAGAAGCCGATGTCGATCGCATGCACGATGGCGCGGCGCACGCGCACGTCGGACAGCTCCTTGCGGCGGAAGTTGAATTCCAGCGTGTTGTTGAAGACGTTGGCTTCCAGGCCCTTGCTGCGCACCTCGAACTTGGGGTTCTTGCGCAGGCGGTCGAGGTCGGCCAGCGACAGCTGGGAGTAGGCCGAGAGCTGGACCTGGCCGGTCTCCAGCGCGGCGGTGGCGGCCGACTTGTCGGTGATGATGCGCCAGACCACGCGATCCAGGTAAGGCAATCCCTTACGCCAGTAATTGGGATTGCGCTCGGCGATGATGTGCTGGCCGCGCTGGTATTCCACGAACCTGAACGGGCCGGTGCCGATGGGCGCGGTGTTGGCGGGGTTCTCCAGCACATTGGTCTTTTCGTAGACATGGCGCGGCACCACGTAGCCGAGGTCGGCCAGCGCGCGCAGCAGCAGGTCCAGCGGCATCGGGCGCTCGTAGCGGAACACCACGGTATGGGCGTCGGGCGTATCGACCGCGTGCAGGTAGAGCTGCAGCGCGGTGGCGAAGTTGAGCTGCTTCTTCCACAGCTCCAGCGCGTTGTACTGCACGTCCGACGAGGTGAAGGGCTTGCCGTCGTGCCATTTCACGCCTTCGCGCAGCTTGAAGGTGATGGTCTTGCCGTCGGCCGAGCTGGTCCAGGAAGTGGCCAGCTGCGGCACCGGCTTGCCGTCGGCGTCCAGGTCCACCAGCGATTCGATGATCTTGCTGGTGACGATGTAGACGCCGGTGGACGCGCGCAGCGACGGATTCAGGATGCGCTGCTCCGAGCCCAGGTGGACGTTGAGCACGCCGCCGCGGCGCGGCTCGGTCTGCGAGAAGGAGATGGTCGGCCAGGCCGCTGTGACCAGCAAGGCTCCGGTGGACAAAAGAAATTGCCGGCGGTTTGCGCTCATTGTTTTCCTGTGACGATGTTGGGGGATGAAGCAAGCGCGGAGGGTAAGGCAGGCGGCGACCGGGGAGGAAGGACCGATTTCGCATTTGCAAATGCGTTTGCCGTTGCGTGGCCGCGCGCTGAGAAAATCCAGGCGCGCCGCAACGGCGCAACGAATCGGTTTGCGCCTGGCCGGGCAGCCTTTGCGCGCCGCGGCCGGCGTCGGGGCATCGCCTTTCTTATGCGGTTTCCTTCTTTCAAACCTCCGTTTTATTCGTTCGCTTTATGCATGGCCGGTCTTAGAGTCTGGCCATGGGTTGCCGTCTATAGCCACCAAAACGGCGCGGCGACCGGCCATGCATCCACAGCAACAGGAGATCCGACAATGTCATCCGCAGCCCCCTTGAGCGCCGTTCCCGACAACCAGGCAGCCACCGCCGAACTGCCGCCGGAGCTGGCCGCGCTGCGCGCGCAGGCCGCCGCTTCCGGCCTGGGCTATGCCGGCGGCGTCGCGCCGCGCGCCGCCTGGGAACTGTTCTCCGCCGGGCTGGTGCGCATCGTCGACGTGCGCACCGCCGAGGAGCGCAAGTTCGTCGGCCACGTGCCTGGCACGCTGCACGTGGCCTGGGCCACCGGCACCTCGCTGTCGCGCAATCCGCGCTTCGTGCGCGAACTGGAGAGCAAGATCGGCGGCAAGGACGTGCCGGCGCTGCTGCTGTGCCGCAGCGGCAAGCGCTCGGCCGCCGCTGCAGAGGCGGCGACCAAGGCCGGCCTCACCTGTATTTTCAATGTGCTGGAGGGATTCGAAGGCGAGATCGACGAGTCGCAACAGCGCGGGAAAGCGGACGGCTGGCGCTTCCACGGCCTGCCCTGGATACAGGACTGAGGACTGAGGACTGACGCCTGCCCGCCGCCTGCCCGCCAACAAGAACATTCACGAGGACCACGTGGCCAATTTCGACATTCACCAGATCGTCCAGTCGCTGCATGAGGCGCGGCTGGACTGGCGCCTCTCGCAGCGGCGCAACAACGACTCCAACGGCCGCGAATTTCCCTCGCGCGACGCGCTGGGCAAGATCGTCGATGCGCTCAAGGGCGTGCTGTTCCCGATGCGGCTGGGGCCGCCCGACCTGCGCCAGGAGAGCGAAAACTTCCACGTCGCCCACGCGCTGGACGCGGCCCTGCACGGCCTGTTGGAGCAGGTGCGGCTGGAGCTGAAGTACAGCGCCAGCCTCAAGGGACGGCCCACGCCCAACCTGGACGAGGACGCGCTGTCCGTCACCCGCGCCTTCGGCGCCTCCCTGCCCGACATCCGCAGCCTGCTCGACACCGACGTGCTGGCCGCCTACCACGGCGACCCCGCCGCGCGCAGCGTGGATGAGGTGCTGCTGTGCTATCCCGGCACGCTGGCGATGATCCACTACCGCCTGGCGCACCGGCTCTACCAGCTCGGGCTGCCGCTGCTGGCGCGCATCATCGCCGAGCTGGCGCACGCCGCCACCGGCATCGACATCCACCCCGGCGCGCAGATCGGCTCGGGCTTCTTCATCGACCACGGCACCGGCGTGGTGATCGGCGAGACCGCGGTGATCGGCAACAACGTGCGCATCTACCAGGCGGTGACGCTGGGCGCCAAGCGCTTCCCCACCGATGCCCAGGGCAAGCTGGAAAAAGGCCTGGCGCGTCATCCCATCGTCGAGGACGACGTCGTCATCTATGCCGGCGCCACCATCCTGGGCCGCATCACGCTGGGCCGCGGCGCGGTGATCGGCGGCAATGTCTGGCTCACCCACGACGTGCCGGCCGGGGCCAACATCTCGCAGGCGGCCTCGCGCGAGGAAGCCCGCTCGCTGAGCGCGGCGGCGGCCTGAGCGGAGGCCGCATGGACATCCTCCCCGAACCGGCCAAGCCGCGCGCCGACGACGAAGCGCTCTCCAGCGCCCTGGTGCAAAGCTTCGGCATCGGCGTGCGCCAGCTGCGCCGCGCGCGCGGCTGGTCGCAGGAGCGGCTGGCCGAGAACTCCAACCTGAACCGCTCCTACATCGGCGAGATCGAGCGCGGCACCGCCATCGCCTCGCTGGTGACGGTGGAAAAGCTGGCCCATGCGCTGACCCTCTCGCCCTCGGCGCTGGTCACGCGCGGCGAGAGCATCAACCAGGAAAACCTGGTGCGCGGCCTCAAGTTGATGGCTATAGCATGTTGAGCCGGCAGCCCATGAGCCGCGACACTTTGCCCGTCGTTTCACCTGCAATTTTGCTTAACCTCACCTGATTGGAGTCCAGATGTCGGCAACTGTCGGCGGCACCACCGCACTCGGCGATAACGCAGCAAGGCAACTAGCCAATGCCACCAAGACCGCACCCCAGCTTGAGACCATCAGCCCGCGCTGGCTCACGCACCTGCTGCAATGGGTGCCGGTGGAAGCCGGCATCTATCGCCTCAACAAGGTGAAGAACCCGGAATCGATCAAGGTCACCTGCACCGCGCGCGAAGAAGAGAACCAGCTGCCGCGCACCTTCGTGGACTACGAGGAGCAGCCGCGCGAGTACTTCCTCAACGCGGTCTCGACCATCCTGGACGTGCATACCCGCGTCTCCGACCTGTACAGCAGCCCGCATGACCAGATCAAGGAACAGCTGCGCCTGACCATCGAGACCATCAAGGAAAACCAGGAAAGCGAACTGATCAACAACCCCGACTACGGCCTGCTGGCCCAGGTTACCGACGAGCAGCGCATCTTCCCGCTGACCGGCGCGCCCACCCCGGATGACCTCGACGAGCTGCTGACCAAGGTCTGGAAGGAGCCGGCCTTCTTCCTGGCGCACCCGCTGGCGATCGCCGCCTTCGGCCGCGAAGCCACGCGCCGCGGCACCCCGCCGCCCACCGTCAGCCTGTTCGGTTCGCAGTTCATCACCTGGCGCGGCGTGCCGCTGATCCCCTCCGACAAGGTGCCGGTGGCCGACGGCAAGAGCAAGATCCTGCTGCTGCGCGTGGGCGACAAGCGCCAGGGCGTGGTCGGCCTGTTCCAGCCGGGCCTGCCGGGCGAACAGAGCCCGGGCCTGTCGGTGCGCTTCATGGGCATCAACAACCATGCGATCTCGTCGTACCTGATCTCGCTGTATTGCTCGCTGGCGGTGCTGACCACCGACGCGCTGGCAGTGCTGGACGACGTCGAGATCAACAAGTACCACGACTATCCCGACACCTACAAATAAGAGGTCCGGCCAGTGAGCATCCTCTCCAACAACCCCGCCGCGCCGGAACCGGCCGGCGCGCCGTTCGACCCGGCGCTGCTGGCGCGCCTGGCGACCGAGCTGTTTGCGCAATCGCCCGGCGCCCCGCCGTTCGCGCCGCATGGCGCGCAGGCGCCGGTCAACCCGGCGCCGCCGGCCTCGCCCTTGTCCGGCCCGGCCGGACTGGGCCAGGGCGTGCCCGGCACCGCCATCCCGCAAGGGTTGGCGCCCGGGCTGAACCTGGCGCCGTCGTCGCCGCACCAGGTGCTGTCGCTGGGCAACCGCGCGCCAGCGCTGCTGCCTGCGGCGCAAGCCGGCAACGGCGTGCCCGACAAGCTGCTGTCATCGGCCCCGGCCTATGAGCCGCGCCTGGGCGGCGCCCTGACCGGCGCGCCGCAATCGTCGCCGGCGCCGGCGACCGGAACGGCGCCCGAGGCCGCTTATTACTTCCTCGATCGCGGCCATGGCCATCCCACGGCCGGCGCAGCGCCTGCGTCAGTCTCCGCCGCGCCGGCGGCATCCCCCGCGCCGCAGTATTACTTCGTGCACGCGATGGAACTGCCCAGCGGCTTCGTCACGCCGGCCAAGGGCGATCCGCACCCGACGCACGCGCCGGGCGGCGCGCGCCACGCCGCGCCCTTCGACGTGCAGGCGGTGCGGCGCGACTTCCCGATCCTGCAGGAGCGCGTCAACGGCCGCCAGCTGGTGTGGTTCGACAACGCCGCCACCACGCACAAGCCGCAGGCGGTGATCGACCGCATCAGCGAGTTCTATCGCCGCGAGAACTCCAACATCCACCGCGCCGCGCATGAGCTGGCGGCGCGCGCCACCGACGCCTACGAGGGAGCGCGCGAACGCGTGCGCGGCTTCATCAACGCGCCGGACGTGAACGAGGTGATCTTCGTGCGCGGCACCACCGAGGCCATCAACCTGGTGGCAAAGAGCTGGGGCGGCAAGCACGTGGGCGCGGGCGACGAGATCGTCGTCTCGCACCTGGAGCACCACGCCAACATCGTGCCCTGGCAGCAGCTGGCGGCCGAGAAAGGCGCGAAGCTGCGCGTGATCCCGGTGGACGATTCGGGCCAGGTGCTGCTGGACGAGTACGCCAAGCTGCTCAACGAGCGCACCAGGATCGTGGCCGTCACCCAGGTCTCCAACGCGCTGGGCACGGTCACGCCGGTCAGGGAGATCGTCGAGATGGCGCACCGCGCCGGCGCCCTGGCGCTGGTGGACGGCGCGCAATCGGTGTCGCACATGCGCACCGACGTGCAGGCGCTGGGCGCGGACTTCTTCGTGTTCTCCGGCCACAAGGTGTTCGG
The DNA here is from genome assembly GCF_028993615.1 of Herbaspirillum sp. WKF16. NCBI lineage: Bacteria > Pseudomonadati > Pseudomonadota > Betaproteobacteria > Burkholderiales > Oxalobacteraceae > Herbaspirillum > Herbaspirillum sp. WKF16. The sequence continues at coordinate 2,540,312 of NZ_CP118632.1, forward strand.
CCCGACCGGCATCGGCGTGGTCTGGGGCAAGCGCGCGGTGCTGGAAGACATGCCGCCGTGGCAAGGCGGCGGCAACATGATCGCCGACGTCACCTTCGAGAAGACCGTGTTCCAGCCCTTGCCCAACACCTTCGAGGCCGGCACCGGCAACATCGCCGACGCCGTCGGGCTGGGCGCGGCGATCGACTATGTCAACCGCATCGGCATCGAGAACATCGCCAGCTACGAGCACGCCCTGCTGGAATACGGCATGCAGAAGCTGGGCGAGATCCCGGGCCTGCGGCTGATCGGCACCGCGGCGCACAAGGCCAGCGTGATGTCCTTCGTGCTGGACGGCTACAGCACCGAGGAGGTCGGCCGCGCGCTGAACCGGGAAGGCATCGCGGTGCGTACCGGCCACCACTGCGCGCAACCCATCCTGCGCCGCTTCGGGGTGGAAACCACGGTGCGGCCGTCGCTGGCGTTCTACAACACCTTCGACGAGATCGACCGCCTGGTGACGGTGGTGCGCGGCTTGTCGGCCCAGCGCGGACGACGCTGAAGAGGCTCGGCAAGCGGAGAACGGCCGCGATGTGCAGACATCGCGGCCGTTTTTTCATGGCGCGGCGCTCAGCCCGGCAACTCGTCCAGCAAGGGACGGGCCAGGTACAGCACCTGGTAGGCGACGCTGTCGGGCGGCGCCTCCAGTGCGCCTTCCGACAGCTGCACGCGCGTGATGCGCCATTGCCGCACGTCGACCCCGACCGCCGCCGCCACCACGGCCGGCCTGGACGCCGCCTCCTGGTTGCGCGCGGCCTCGGCCGCCAGCACCTCGGCCAGGTCGGCCTCGCGTGGAATATCGATGTCCTGGCGATAGGCGAAGCGGGCGACGCGTCCCTGGCCGCGGCGGGCGTCGAGCGCGAAGCGCGTATCGATGGCGGGCCGGCCGAAACTGTCGATCACGGAACGAAAGCGGCCGGAGATGAAGGACGCAAATGCCTCCTCCTTGCGCCACAGGTAGAGCGAGGAGTAACTGTGCCCGGTGGCGCCATGGCGGCCCGACTCGCGCAGCAGGAAGGCCTTGAAGTAAAGCTCCGGGACGTCGTCCCAGAGCCGGCCGCGCTGCGCGGCGCGGCTGCGGATGATGCCGAGGTCGTAGTCGGCGGGAAGGCGGTGTTCGTAATGGGCGATAAGCATGGCGCGGCTTTCGGGTTGTTGTTGGAGGCCCCAACTTAGCCCGCGCGCGCTTGCCTGGACAGGGCGCCGTCGTTATTTCTGCGATCAGTTTTCCACATGATCGGAAAGTGCATAAGCACAGAAGAATTCAGCGCAACGCAGGCCTTGCTCCTGCCTTATGCTCGGGCAGGACCGTCCCCTCTTTCCCTCATGAACATGACAGAACAGATCCCAGACATCGCCATCGTCGGCGGCGGCTTCGCCGGCGCGGTGACCGCCATCAAGCTGCTGCGCGCGGTCACCGCCGCGGGCGACGGCAGTGCGCCGCCGCTGTCGATCCGCATCATCGAGAGCCGCAACGAAGTCGGCCGCGGCATCGCCTACAGCACCGAGAACCCGGAACACATCGTCAACGGCCCGGCGCAGGCCTTCGGCCTGTATCCCGAGCAGCCGGCGCACCTGCCCGACTGGCTTGCCGCCAACGCCGCGCGGCACGGCTGGACGCCGCCCGAGGGCGTGGCCTTCGCCGATGCGTTTCCGCCGCGCTGGCTGTACGGCACCTATGTGCAGGACGAGCTCAAGGCGGCGCAGCGGGACGCCGGCCCGCAGGCCAGCGTGGAGTTCATCCAGGGCCGGGCGCTCGACCTGCGCGCCGGCGCGCACGGCTACGATCTCACGCTGGAGGATGGACGCCGCCTCGCGGCCCGGCGCGTGGTGCTGGCGCTGGGCCTGTTCCGCACCGCCGGCGAGGGCTTCTTCGCCACGCCGGCGCAGCGCCGCGATCTCGGCGAACGCTATATCGACGACGTCTGGAACGCCCGCGCCTGGGAGCAGGCCGGGCGCGACCAGGACATCCTCCTGATCGGCTCCAGCCTGACCGCGCTGGATGCGGCCCTGAACGCCGAGCGCGCCGGCTTCAGGGGCCGCTTCCACGCCCTCTCGCGGCGCGGCCTGCTGGTGCACCAGCGCCGGCAGCTGGCGCCCTGGCCGGGCCTGTTCGACGCCGACCGGCTGCCGTCAAGCCTGCGCGAACTGCTGCGCGCCACGCGCCACGCGCGCCGTGCGATCAAGGCGGCCGGAGCCGACTGGCAGCAGCTGCCGCCGGCCATCCGGCCGCATGTCCCGGCGCTGTGGGCCAGGGCCGGCAACGCCGACCGCCAGCGTTTCCTGCGGCATATCCGGCCGTTCTGGGAGATCTCCCTGCACCGCGCCGGCCCCGAGTCGGGCAAGCGGCTCGACGGCCTGGTCGGCTCGGGCCGCCTGCGGCAGCTGACCGGGCGCATACGTTCGCTGCGCGCGGCCGGCGACAAGGTCGCCGTGGAATGGACGCCGCGCGGCGAGGACACCGTCCAGACCCTGTTGGTGGACCGCGTGGCCAATGCGGCCGGCTACGAGTTCGACTGGCTGCGCATCGAGGATCCGCTGGTGCGCGCCCTGCTGGCGCGCAAGCTGGTGCGTCCGCACGCCACCGGTTTCGGCATCGATGCCGATCCCGCCACCGGCGAAGTGCGCGCTGCCGCCATCGCCCATCCCGGCACGCTGTATGCCGTCGGCCATCCGATGCGCGGCGCGGTGTGGGAGTCCAACGCCATCTCCGAGCAGGTGGCCGGCGCCGGCAACACCGCCCAGGCGCTGGCCCTCCAGCTGCAAACCGCCGATACCCTGTAAATCGCTTCCATGCCAGATACCCGTTCACAACTCGCGCTCGGCGCCTTCCTGATGCAGACCGGCCACCACATCGCCGGCTGGCGCCATCCCGGCGCCCAGGCCGACGCCGGCAGCAACTTCGCGCACTACGTCAAGCTCGCCCGCCAGGCCGAAGAGGCCAAGTTCGACGCCATCTTCATCTCCGACTCGGTGGGCGTGCGCAACCGCGACATCGCCTCGCTCTCGCGCACCGCGCGCTCCGACCAGTTCGAGCCGCTCACGCTGCTCTCGGCGCTGGCGGCGGTGACCGAGCGCATCGGCCTGATCGCCACCGCCTCGACCTCCTTCAACGAGCCCTACAACATCGCCCGCAAGTTCGCCTCGCTGGACCAGATCAGCGGCGGCCGCGCCGGCTGGAACCTGGTGACCTCCAGCGGCGACGGCGAGGCCGAGAACTTCAACCTGCTCAAGCATATCGACCACGCGCTGCGCTACGAGCGCGCGGCCGAGTTCCACCAGGTGGTGACCGGCCTGTGGGACAGCTGGGAGGATGACGCCTTCCTGCGCGACAAGGAGAGCGGCCAGTACTTCGATCCGGCCAAGCTGCATGTGCTGAACCACAAGGGCAAGCACTTCTCGGTGCGCGGGCCGCTGAACGTCTCGCGCTCGCCGCAGGGGCAGCCGGTGATCGTGCAGGCCGGCGCCTCCGAGGCCGGGCGCGACCTGGCCGCGCGCACCGCCGAGGTGGTGTTCGTGGCGCACCAGACATTCGACGAGGCGCGCGGCTTCTACGCCGACCTCAAGGGCCGCGCGGCGGCCTACGGGCGCGCGGCCGGCGAGATCAGGATCATGCCGGGCATCTTCCCGGTGGTGGCGCCCACGCGCGCCGAGGCCGAAGAGAAATTCCGGCGCCTGCAGGAGCTCATTCCCACCGTGGTGGGCGTGGGGCTGCTGTCGCAGCTGGTGGGCTTCGACCTCGCGCCCTTCCCGGTGGACGGCCCCTTGCCGGAGCTGCCGCCGACCAACGGCGCCAAGAGCCGCCAGCAGCTGATGGTGGACCTGGCGCGACGCGACGGCCTGTCGATCCGCCAGACCTACCTGCGCATCGCCGGCGCGCGCGGCCACCTGCAGGTGGTCGGCTCGGTGAGCGAGATCGCCGACCTGATGGAATCGTGGTTCCGGGACGGCGGCGCCGACGGCTTCAACATCATGTCGCCGGCGCATCCGGCCGGACTGGGCGACTTCATCGAGCTGCTGCTGCCGGAACTGCGCCGGCGCGGTCTGTTCCGCAGCGAATATGAAGGCCGCACGCTGCGCGAGCACCTGGGCTTGCGCCGGCCCGGGCATCGCGCCGCGGCCGCCTGACCCGATGCGGCCCCTGGCCCAACGGCCGAGCGCGACCTTCGCCGGCGTGCGCTTCGTGCTGACCGACATGGACGAGACCCTGACCTTCCGTGGACGCCTGGGCGCGTCCACCTATCAGGCATTGGAACAACTGCAGCAGGCCGGGATCCGGGTGATCCCGGTTACCGCCGCGCCGGCCGGCTGGTGCGACCAGATGGCGCGCATGTGGCCGGTGGATGGCGTGATCGGCGAAAACGGCGGCTTCTTCTTCCGGCTCGACGGCGCGCATGGCCTGGCGCGCCATTTCTGGCACGGCCAATACGCCCCGGCAGTCATGCAGCAGTTGCGCGACAAGGGCGACATCCTCCTGCGCCGCATCCCCGCCGCCAGGCTGGCCGACGACCAGCCGTTCCGGCTGGCCAGCCTGGCCTTCTCGCGCAGCGGCGATGCCGGGCAGGATCGGGAACTGGCCGCGGCCATGCGCGAGGCCGGCCTCGACGTCACGGTGAACAACCTGTGGGTGCTGGGCTGGATAGGCGGCTACGACAAGCTGGCCGCGGCGCGCAAGGCGCTGGAAGAAGAGTACGCGATCGACGACGCGCAGGCGCAGCAGGTGCTGGCCTACAGCGGCGATTCGATCAACGACGCGCCGATGTTCGCGCGCTACCGGCATACGGTGGGCGTCTCCACCGTCAGGGAGTGCCTGGCCGAATTGCCGAAGGCGCCGGCCTGGATCACCGAGGGGCCGGGCGGCGCGGGCTTCGTCGAGTTCGCGCAGGCGATCCTGCTCGATCGCGGCGCGCAGGCCGGCGCCGATTTTCCGCATATTCAAAGCCGGAAATAGTCGTTCCCGATCCGCTTCCCGCTTCCTATACTCGCTCCCATTTGGTGCATGCCATGCGCCAGATCGCACCGCCCGCGCCTGCGCATCGTCACGAGTGCCACGAGCTCTGCGGGCGTCGCGGCGGCCTGCGTTCCGGAACCCACAACAACAAGGAAAACACTTCATGAAACTGCATGCTTCATTCACCCCGCTGGCCATGACCCTGGCCCTGGCGCTGGTCTCGGGCGCGGCCCATGCCGACAAGCTGGACGACATCAAGAAGGCCGGCGTGCTGCGCGTGGCGGCCTTCGACGGCAATCCGCCGTTCGGCTACGTCGACGGCGCCAGCAAGAAGATCGTCGGCCTGGACATCGACTACGCCAACGAACTGGGCAAGAAGCTGGGCGTGAAGGTCGAGATCGTGCCGACCAATCCGGCCAACCGCATCCCGCTGCTGACTTCCAACAAGGTCGACCTGGTGTTCGCCAACTTCACCATCACCGAAGACCGCGCCAAGGTGATCGACTTCAGCATCCCCTACATCGCCTCGGGCCAGCAGTTCCTGGCCAGGAAGGGCGTGCTCAAGGGCGCCGAGGACATCAGGAAGGTGCGCGTGGGCACCGACAAGGGCACCACCATGGAGACCACGCTGCGCGAGAAGTATCCCGACACCAAGGTGGTGCTGTACGACGACACCCCGCTGGGCCTGGCCGCCCTGCGCAACGGCAACATCCAGGCTTTCAGCCAGGACGGCACCAAGCTGACCGCGATCCTGGCCACGCTGCCGGACAAGGAGAAGTACGAGATCCCGCCCTTCGCCATCTCTGAGGAATATGAAGGCGTCGGCGTGCCCAAGGGCGAGACGCGCCTGGTGGGCTTCCTCAACGACTGGCTGCGCGAGCTGGAGAAGAACGGCACCGCCCAGCAGATCTACGACAAGTGGTTCGGCCCGCAGAGCGCGCAGCCGCTGCCGCGCCTGTTCAAGATCGGCGACAGCAAGCTGAGCTAGAAGTAAACCGCCCTTCCCGGCAAGGCCAGCGGCCGGCATCGCGCCGGCCGCTGGCTTTTGTCTTTCCTGCCTGCCTCCTGCCATCATGTTCGAGCACTTCGCCTCCCTGCTTTCCGGGCCGCTGTTTTCCGGTCCTGTCCTCGCGCCCAAGTACCTGCTCTGGATGTGGCGCGGCTTCCTCACCACCTTGTGGCTGACCGCGCTGGCGGCCCTGCTCGCCACCTTGCTGGGCATGCTGCTGGCGGCGGCGCGCTCCGGCGGGATCCGGGCGCTGCAGCTGCCGGCCATGGCCTACACCTCGCTGTTTCGCAATACGCCGCTGCTGGTGCAGTTGCTGTTCTGGTATTTCGGCGTGCCCAGCTTCTTCCCGGAAGGCGCAATGGACTGGCTCAACGGCGAGCACGCGCTGCCGCTCTTCGGGCCGCTGGCGCTGCACTGGCCCTCTTTCGAGTTCCTGGCCGCGCTGTGCGGGCTGGTGTGCTATTCCACCGCCTACGTCAGCGAGGAGATCCGCGCCGGCATGCGCGGCGTGCCGCCGGGTCAGGCGCTGGCGGGCGCCGCCATCGGCATGGCGCGCTGGCAGGTGCTGCGTCACATCGTGCTGCCGCAGGCGATCCGCCTGACCTTGCCTTCGCTGCTGGGCCAATACATGAACATCCTCAAGAACACCTCGCTGACCATGGGCATCGGCCTGGCCGAGCTGTCCTACACCTCGCGCCAGGTGGAGTCGGAAACCTTCCTGGCCTTCCAGGCCTTCGGCGTGGCCACGCTGCTCTACATCGGCGCCATCGCCGTGATCGAGGCGGCGGGTCACCTCCATCTGCGCGCGCGCCGCTTGCGCCAGGGGAGGACATGATGGATCTCGCCATCCTGCTGGACAACCTGCCCTACCTGCTGTGGGGAAACTACCCCGACGGCCCGCTCGGCGGCGCCGCGCTCACGCTGCTGCTGGCGGCCGGTTCGGCGCTGCTGTCGGCGCTGCTGGGCCTGGCGCTGGGCATCCCGCTGGCCGTCGGCGCCGGCGCCTGGCACCGGCTGCTGTTGCTGGTTCTGGGATTCTTGCGCGCCATTCCGGTGCTGATGCTGATCTTCTGGACCTACTTCCTGCTGCCCATCGCCTTCGGCATCGACGTGCCGGGCGTGCTCTCGGTGATGCTGGCGCTGTCGCTGGTGAGCGGCGCCTACCTGGCGCATTCGGTGGCGGCCGGCATCGCCGGCGTCAGCCAGGGCCAGTGGGAGGCCGGCATGTCGCTGGGCCTGCCGCGGCTGGCGGTGCTGCGCCATATCGTGCTGCCGCAGGCGCTGCAGATCATGCTGCCGTCCTTCGTCAACCAATGGGTCACGCTGGTCAAGGACAGTTCGCTGGCCTATATCGTCGGCGTGGGCGAGTTGTCGTTCGTGGCGGCCCAGGTCAACAGCCGGCTGATGGTGCATCCGGCGGAAGTGTTCCTGTGCGTGGGCGTGCTGTACTTCATCCTGTGCTCGGCCCTGGAACAGTTCGCGCTGTGGGTGGGCCGCTGCTTTCATCCGGAGCGCATCGCGCTGCGCGCCGGTCGCGCCGAAGCGGCGGCCGCCGCGTTGCCTGCCCGGCCCGGCCTGCAACCCTGAGGCCGCACCCTTCATTTTGTCGCCGTCGCTGCCGATAACGGGCAGAGACGGCGACGCCACGAACGCCGTCCTGCCGCCGCCAGAACAACAGCCGCAACACAAGCGCAAGGAAGGCAATGATCCAGATTCTCCGTTCTTCATCCTCGCTGGCCAGGGTGCTGGTGCTGCCGTTCGTGGTCCTCATCATCGTCTTGTCCCTGCTCATAGGAATGCTGTCCTATTCGGCAGGAAGCCGCGCCGTGGTGTCGGTGGCCGAGCAGATGCTGAACCAGACCGCCGACCGCATCGCCCTGACCGTGCAGCGGCACGTGGACGGCGCCACCGAAGTGCTGGAGTCGGCGCTGCCGCGCGACATGCCGGTGGCCGCCGACGTCAGCGCCGATCTCGACGGCTTGCGCGCGCGCTTCTGGAGCGCCACCTCGATGCATCCGGGCCTGAGCAACTATGTCTTCTACGGCAACAGCCAGGGCGACTTCGTCGGCCTGTTCCGGCATGGCGCGGGCGAAGCCGAATTGCGCGTCAAGCTGGCCGCGCAGGATTACCGCAGCGCCTATTCGGTGCAGGGCATCCGCGGCCCGCTGGGCATGCCCAAGAACGACGACACCGACTTCGATCCGCGCGCGCGGCCGTGGTACGTGGCCGCCCGCAGCACCGGGCGCGAGGCCTGGAGCGAGATCTACATCAACTATTGGGATCGCGACCTGGTGATCACCCGCTCGCGCCAGGTGCTGGGAATGGACGGCCGCTTCGAGGGCGTGGTGGCGGCCGACGTCTCGCTCAAGGCGCTCAACGATTTCATCGGCGACCTGCACATCAGCTCGCGCGGCGTGGCCTTCGTGATGGAAACCAACGGCGACCTGATCGCCGCCTCCGACGGCAACAGCATCCATGTCGATGGCTCCGGCGGCATCGGCCGGCTGCGCGCGGCCGACAGCGAAAACGCCACGGTGCGCAACATCTACGGCACGCTGCAGGCGCACCTGGCCGAGGAACAACTGCTCGGCGGCACCCGGCGCACCTTCACCTTTATCCGGCCCGATGGCGAAACGATCTACGCCGCCTACTCCTGGGTGCGCGACAACGCCGGGCTGTCGTGGGTGACCGTGGTGGCGGTGCCGCGCAGCGACATCCTCGGCGCGCTCGACCGCAACGTGCGCTGGACCCTGCTGATTTCCGTGGTGACGGTGATCATTGCCCTGCTGGTGGGCCTGAGCGTGGTGCGCTGGGTGGTGCGCGACGTGCGCCGGCTCTCGCGCGCGGCCGCGCAGATCGGCAAGGGCCAGATGAACGTGGCGCTGAAGATCGAGCGCAGCGACGAGATCGGCCAGCTGGCGCGCAGCTTCATGGACATGCAGGCCGAGCTCAATACCGACAAGCTGACCGGCGTGACCAGCCGGGCCGCCCTGCTGCGCTACCTGGATGCGGCGGTCAACAAGCGCGGCCGGCGCGCCGGCGAGCTGTTCTCGCAATTTACGCTGATGTTCATCGACCTGAATCGCTTCAAGGCCATCAACGACACGCTGGGCCACGACTACGGCGACCTGACGCTGATCGAGGTCGGCCAGCGCCTGCGCGGCATCGTGCGCGAGGACGACATCGTGGCGCGCTTCGGCGGTGATGAATTCGTGCTGGTGTTCTGGGGCATCGCCACGGCCGGGTTCGCCGCCCGGGTCAGGGAGAAGATCGACCGCGCGCTGGCGCCGCCGCTGCAGTGCCTGCGCGAGGTAAAGGGGGCCGAAGGCATGACGGTGGGCGCGTCGCTCGGGGCGGCGTTCTATCCGCGGGACGGCAAGGATGTGGAGACCCTGATCAAGCTGGCCGACCAGGGCATGTACGAAGACAAGGCAGCCGGACGCGCCGCGCCGGGCCGCTGAGCCCGGCGCGGGCGGGTCAGCGGTTGGGATCGCCGTCCGGGCTCACGGTGTTGCCGTATTCGTCTTCGTCGGCGTCTTCGGCGCCGCCGATGTTGAGCTCCTTGCCGATTTCTTCCTCATCGGTGCCGCTGACGCGATCCAGGCCGATGCTCTCCTCATCCAGCGAGTGCGGCGCGTGGCGCTCCTCGCGCCGGCGCAGCTGGCTGGCGTCCGCCGGCGCGTCGGCATCGTCCTGGTCGGGCTGCGCATCGTCGTTGAGCAGGCGGTCGGCCTGCGCCTCGGGCAGCGTAGTGGCGTGCGAGGGTGTGTCGTCCAGCGTGCTGTGCTTGGCCATGATGTGCTCCTCGGTCGGGTTGCGATGCCCAGCAGCATGCGCGCCTCCAGTGCCGAGCCGTATCGGCGTGACACCCTTGCCGGCGTGGGGATCCGCTGTCAGCCTTGTCAGCGCTTGTGCGTGAGCGGCGCGCGGCAGTCGTCGGGAATGTCCTCGCCGGGGGTGATCAGGGGCGCCAACGCCGCCAGCGGCGCCACCAGCGCCAACGCCGCGGCGGCGCCGGCCCGGGCGGCCAGCGACCCGCCCTCGGCGCCGACCACCGGATGGCTGAAGCTGCCCGTCACCGACAGCGGCGTGCGCAGCGACAGCACGCGCAGGCGCTTGGTATGCGGATGGATGCTCAGGTCCAGCGCTTCGCGCGCCAGGTCGATGCGGCCGCCTACCTCGATCAGGGCGTCCTCGGTATTGAGCTCGAACCTGCGCAGCTCCGCCTGTCCCTTGGCGACGCGCACATCGGCCACGGCGCAGTGCAATCGCACCTGCTTGTCCCGGTAGAACTTCGCGAACACGGCATCGGCCAGGTTGAGCCCGGCGGCCTCCAGGATGAACTTGCTGATCGACCCCTCGCTGATGCGGGCGTCGAGCTTGCCGTCGGCCGTGCCCAGCATGGCGCCGATGGAGTTGCCGGCGCCGGCCAGTTCGACGCTGCCGTCGAGCTGGCCGAAGCTGGCCTGCAGCGCGCCCAGGCCTGGGAACAGCTGCTTGACCTGCAAGCCATGCGCGGCCAGCCGCAGGCGCGCGCCGATCAGGTCTTGCCGCCCGTCCAGCAGCAGCGCGCCCTCGGCCCGGCCGCCGGCCATCGAGAAGCGCAGCGGATCGAAGCTGAGCACCCGGTCCTTGAGCCGGATCTCGGCGCGCGCATCCTGCCAGATCGCCTTGGGCAGCAGCGCAAAACGATCGCCGGAGAAGCTGATCTCGGCGTCCAGCGCGTCCCAGCGCTGTGGTTCGAACGGGTGCGCCGGCAGCAACTTGCCGCCCCTGCTGCCCTTGCCGCCCTCCTGGTTGGGCGGCACCAGGTCCGCCAGCCGCAGCAGCCGCGAATGCACCGTGGTGCGCAGCTGCGGCTTGCCCTGGCCGCGCAGGTAGCGGGCGTCGCCGGCGAAGTCGCTCTCGCCCACCGTGCCGGTGAAGCGCTCGTAGCGCCAATCCCACGTCGGCGGCTTGCCGCCGGCGCGGATGATGGCCAGTTGGCCTTGCGTGCGGAACGCGCGCGATGGCGGCAGCAGCACGCCGGTGGCGGGGTAGAGGTCGGCCAGCGTGGCGCCGGAGAGCTTCAGGTTTAGGTCGGCCCGCGCCAGCCGGTGCGGATTGGTGAGGGTGCCGTCGATGGCGGCGCGCACGCGGCCGATCTCGCCCTCGGCGCGCAGGGGATAGAGCGCGCCGTCGTTGAGCAAATCGAGCAAGGGGCCGCCCTGCGCCCTGGCGCTGAGCTGGGCCTGGTTGTAGCGTCCGCTGATGGCGCCCGCGATGGCAAAGTCGGGCGTGCCGTCCTTGAGCGCGCCTTGCGGCTTGCCGGGCAAGGGCGAGATGTCGAAGGCCAGGTCCATCTTCAGCGGCAGGTCGACATAGCGCACCTTGGCGCGCTCGAACTCCAGGCGGCGGATGTCATAGGACCAGGCCGGCTCCTCGGCTTGCGAGAAGCGCCAGTTCTTGCGCCGGTCGGAAGCGCGCTCCATCACCAGCTCAACGCCTTGCAGGCGCAGGTCGGTGATGAGCCAGTGCTTGCGCAGCAGCTGCAGCGGTGAAAATGTGAGGGCCACCGAATCGGCGCGGGCCAGCAGCGGCCCGCTGGTGGACCAGTCGGTATTGGCAATGGCGACCTGGCGCGCGCTGAGCGCCAGGCGCGGCAGCCAGCGCGTATCGCCGGACTCGCTGTCCGGCCCGCGCGACCAGCCCAGCCGCAGCTCGCCGTCCACGCTCACGCGCCGCTCCAGCACTGCCGAGAGCCGCGCCAGCACCCAGGGCTTGGCCAGGTTCCAGTCGAGCAACTGCACGGCCAGCGCCAGGGCAGCCAGCGCCGCCAGCAGCCCTCCGGCGACCAGCAGCGGCCACCGCAGCCATCGCAGCCGATGATGCATCCACGCCTCCGTATCCGTTTTCCTTGTGCTTATTGTCGGCGATCCGCAGCAGCTGTGGACGCGTTGAGCTCAAGATCAGCAGTATCGGATACGGCGGCCGGCCCAGCTATAGGAAAGGCGGCAGTCCGGCTGTAGGGCTTGCGGCAGCCGCCCGGCCCGGCGGCTCAGGCGCGTGCCGGACGCGGGCCGTAGCGCAGCGTCAGCAAGGTGCCAAGGGTCAGCGTGACGGTGGCGAAGATGGTGCCGCCCAGCGCGCCGACCTGGTCCACCAGCACGCCGCCGCCGATGGCGCCGCTGGCGATGGCGATCTGGAACGCCGCCACCAGCAGGCCGCCCGCGCCTTCGGCGTGGTCCGGCGCGGCGCGCACGATCCAGGTCTGGAAGCCGACCGGGAAGGCGCCGAAGGCGAAGCCCCACAGCGCGATCGAGATCGCCGCCACCGTGGGCGAGGAACCGGCCACCCACAGGGTGGCGGCCAGCGCCGCGATCAGCGCGCCGCCGGCCACGATGGCCAGGCGCTCGCTGCGCTCGGCGATGAAGCCGCCGACGAAGTTGCCGATGAAGCCGCCCACGCCGTAGCCCAGCAGCACCGCCGAGATGGCCGATACCGTCAGGTGCGTGACGTGTTCCATCAGCGGACGGATATAGGTGAAGCCGGCGAAGTGGCCGGAGATCACCAGCAGCACCGCCAGCAAGGCCACGCGCACGTCGCCGCGGCCCAGCAGGTGGAACAGCACGGACAGGCTGGGGTTGTCCTTGGGCGGCAGCTTGGGAATGGCGAACACCTGCGCCACCAGGGTGATTACGCTCACCACGCCGGCGGCGACGAAGGCGCTGCGCCAGCCCCACAGGTTGCCCATGTAGGCGCCGATCGGCGCGGCGCAGACGGTGGCGATCGAGACCCCGGCCAGGATCACCGACATGGCGCGCGCAAAGACCTGCTCCGGCACCATGCGCATGGCCAGCGCCGCCGCCATCGACCAGAAACCGCCGAGCGCGATGCCCAGCATCACGCGCGACACCAGGAGCACCGGCAGGTTGGTGGCCGACACCGCGAGCGCATTGGAGATGATCAGCAGCAGCGTGAGCGCGATGATCACGCGCTTGCGGTCGAAGTTGCGGGTGAGCACCGGGATGGTCGGCGCGGCGATGGCGCCGACGATGGCGGTGGCCGTCACCGCCTGGCCTGCGGCGCCATCGGTCACGCCGAGGTCGGTGGACATGGCGGTCAGCAGGCTGGCCGGCAGGAACTCCGCCGTGACCAGGCCGAACACGCCCAGCGCCAGGCTGGCGATGCCGCCCCAGTTGGCGTGGGACACAGAGGATATCGATTGCGAGCCGGCGGAACCGGCGGGGGAAGCTTCAAGCATGGCGTCTTTCCGGGAGGAAATCAAAAATGATCGGGAATGCGGAGATGTGGCAGTGTAGGCGCAAGAGCCTGGACTTTCCATGCCTATAACGCTTATTCTCATGACTATTCGTCCGAAGCTTGAAACCCAGGCCCGAACATGAGCAAGGAGAACCCGCCATGAACGCCAACGACATCCGCAACCTGCCCCAGGTGCCGGATATGCCCGACACCCTCACCGACATCCTGCTCGGCCTGCGCCTGGATGGCGTCGAATACGGCCGCTGCGTGATGCGCGAGCCCTGGGCCATCGCCTTCCATCCCAAGCCTGAGGCCAGCTTCCATTTCGTCGCCCAGGGCGGCTGCTGGATGCGCACCCAGTCCACCGACTGGATGCAGCTCAACCCCGGCGACGCCCTGCTGCTGCCGCGCAGCACCTTCCATGTGCTGGCCAGTTCGCCCGACGTGCCGTGCGTGGATATCGAGGCGCTGGCCCGCCAGCCGGTGTCGGAAAACCTGTTCCTGGTCAACGGCGCCGGCGGCGACAGCCTGCTGGCCGACACCGCCGGGCCGCCCTCGCAAGTGCTGTTCTGCGGTTCGATGCGCTTCAACCTGGATCCGCTGCATCCGCTGCTGGCGATGATGCCCGACGTCATGCGCGCCTGCGACCTGGGCCAGCGCGATCCGGCGGTGCTGGCCATGCTGGAGGCCATGGAGCGCGAGATCGAACTCAACCGCATCGGCGCCTGCGGCATCCTGGCCCGCCTGGCCGACGTGCTGGCCGCCAGCATCATCCGCGCGTGGGTGGAATGCGCCTGCTCGGACGCCACCGGCTGGATCGCTGCGGTGCGCTGCCCGCAGATCGGCCGGGTGCTGGCCGCGGTGCACAAACAGCCCGAGCGCGAATGGTCGGTGGCCGAACTGGCCGAGGTCATGGGCGCCTCGCGCTCCAGCTTCATCGAGAAGTTTTCCAGCACCGTGGGCGAGACGCCGGCCAAGTACGTGGCGCGCGTGAAGATGTTCCAGGCGCGCCACTGGATCGCGCGCGAAGGCATGCGCGTGGCGGTGGTCGCCAGCCGCCTGGGCTACGACTCGGAGGCTTCGTTCAGCCGCGCCTTCAAGCGCATCATCGGGCATCCGCCCAGCGAGGCGCGCATGGGTTGAGGCGGCCGCGGCGGCGGTGCGGCGCGTTGGTTTGGGGCGCCGCCAGCAGGAATCCCGACAACTCGGCACAATAGCGTCCTTTGCACCGCGTCATCCACGCCATCCGCCGCCCCTCATGAGCTCCACCGCCAAACATCCGCCCAATCATCCGCGCTTCCTGCTGTTCCTGGTCTGCGCCTTCGCTTCCGCCGGCCAGCTCGCCATCGACATCTACGTGCCGGCGCTGCCCACCATGGCGCACTTCTACCAGACCTCGCCGCAGGCGATCCAGTCCAGCGTGACCAGCTACCTGTTCGCCTACGCCATCGGCCAACTGGTGTTCGGTCCGCTGGCCGACGCCTACGGCCGCAAGCGCGTGCTGCAGGCCGGGCTGGCGCTGTTCACGCTGGGCTGCGTGCTGTCGCTGGCGGCCACCAACCTGGAAACCTTCGTCGGCGCGCGCGTGCTGCAAGGCTTCGGCATCGCCGCCACCAACCTGCTGGCCAAGGCCATCATCGCCGACTCCTTCGCCGGCATGGCGCTGGTGCATGCCTTCACCTACATGTCGATCGCCTGGGGCCTGGCGCCGATCATCGCGCCGGTGATCGGCGCCCACCTGCAGGAGGCCTTCGGCTGGCGCTCCTGCCTGATCTTCCTGCTGGTCTATTCCTTCGGCATGTGGGCCGTGCTGTGGCGCTACCGCGAGACGCTGGCGCGCCCGGTGCGCCTGCATCCGCAGACGCTGATGAAGAACGCCCGCCTGGTGCTGGCCAGCCCGGTGTTCCAGAGCTGCTTCCTGGCGCAGGGCTTGTGCTACAGCATCCTGCTGGTGTTCAACATCGTCGGCCCGTTCATGGTGCAGAACACGCTGCACCTGCCGCCGACCGCCTTCGGCTACCTGGCGCTGGCCATCGGCCTGATGTATTTCCTGGGCGGCATCTCCAACCGCATCCAGCACCCGCGCCTGCCGAGCGCCGAGCAGCGCCTGCGCATCGGGGCGCGGGTGATGACCGGCGCCGCCGTCGCCATGCTGGCGCTGGCCCTGACCGTGGGCCTGCAGGTGTGGACGCTGACTGCCCCGGTGCTGGTGATGGGCCTGTGCGCCGGCGCCATGTACCCGACGCTGATGGCCAAGGGCAACTCCATCTTCCCGCACATCGCCGGGCTGACCAGCGCCATCCTCGGCTTCGCGCTGCTGGTGGTGTCCTCGATCATGATGGGACTGGCCGGGTTCGTCTCCATCCACAGCCTGACGCCGCTGGCGCTGTTCTTCGTGATCGTCGGCTTCACCGTCATCGCCATGGTCGGCAAGCTGTTGCACCACCTCAAGCAGCCGGCCGCCATCCCGGCGCGCGCGGGCGCCGCCGAACAGAGCTGAACGACGGCTGCCGGCCAGCCGGCACACAAAGAAAAGGCCGCGCGACCCGCGGCCTTTTCTTTGTGTGCCGACGCCGTTGCGGCGCCGAGACAGGCGCCCGTAAAAGCCCGAGAAATACATCATCTTCGCTCACGTGAGCATGCGCGGGCCAATGAAAGCGGGCACAATTGGCACCTGGGGATTACTTGCGACGGAAACTGTTTTTGAGGGAAAACAATTTCCGGATGTTGCCGGACCGGCACATCAGAAAAATCCTGATATTCGGTCAACTGTATGGGGAATAGGATGGCGCCATCGAATCAACCTTGGCCATCCTTCACGAGGGAAAAATGAACATCTTCCAGTCTTTGATGCACTACGGCTCCTACGCACTGGCTTTCTACGCCCTGTACGTGGTGGCGGGTTCGCTGGCTTTCGGCTACTACATCTGGCGCCGCGTCTACAGCGGCGCCCCGGCCAAGCCGGTGACGGTCGCCCGCAACCTGCGCGACGGCGATTCGCACCTGGGCTGAGCCTCCTCCCCGCGCCTGACTTCGATCACCCGCCAGGCAGCGGCGCGCAATGAACGGCAATACCGGCCGACAGCCGGCGCCGGCTGCGCATGCCAGACACAAAAAAGGGCCGGATTCCGTTGAATCCGGCCCTTTCCATTTCCACGTTCTTAACGCCCTCAATGCGGCAAGCCGAGGTTGCGGTTGGCCGGCACCGCCACGTCCATGAGCCGCGGCGGTGGCAATTTCAGGTTGTTCATCAATTCCACGAAGTCGTCCAGCGAGCGGCCGGACAACCGGCTGTTGTGGCGCTTCTCCCAACCGATGGTCGACACCGAGCGGCTCTTGTAGTCGTGCGCCGGCCACAGCAACGTCTCATCGGGCAACGAGAACAGGCGCTCGGTGACGCTGCGGTACAAGGCCTCGGCGCTGCCGCTCTGGAAATCGGTGCGGCCGCAGCCGTCGATGAGCAGGGTATCGCCCGAGAACAGGTTGCCGCGCCACAGGTAGCACATGCTGCCGGCGGTGTGGCCGGGCGTATGGATGACCTGGATCTCCTCGTCTCGTCCGAAACGCAGCGTGTCGCCATGGTTGAGCTGCACGTCCGCCGGCGCGATGCCGCAACCGCTGGGCGCGGCGGTCCGGGCGCCGGTCAGCTGGCACAGGCGGCCGGCCGAGGTCACGTGGTCGGCATGGTTGTGGGTTTCCAGGATACAGGCCAGGCGCAGGCCGAGCCGCTCCAGGTGCGCCAGGTCGCGTTCGCAGTGCTGGTCGACCGGGTCGATCAGCGCCGCCTCGCCATCGGCGGCGAGGATGTAGGTGTAGGTGCTCGACTCGGGATCGAAGAGCTGGATGGGCAGTGAGTGCATGGAACCTCCGGGACGCGCCGCGGGAAGACGGATACGGTACAGGCGCCAGCATACGCCTTTCCCTTACTTCAGAACAAGGTTTGCTGGCGCGAGGTGATGCCGGCGAAGCTGTCGCCGACGAAGGCCAGGATGGCGTCGGCCACCGGCGCCAGCTGGCGCTCCAGGTAGTGCTCGTAGTCGATGGCGGCGCTGCGTTTTTCCAGCGGTTCGGGGCCGGCCGCGGTCATCACATAGTTGATCCAGCCGCCCTGCTGGTATTGCAGCGGCCGGCCGTCTTCCCGGTTGACCTCGTCGGCCATGCGCGCCGCCCGCACGTGCGGCGGCACGTTCTTCTCATAGTGATCGAGCTGGCGCCGCAGGCGCTTGCGATAGACCAGCTGCTCGTCCAGCTTGCCGGCCAGGAGGTCGGCCACGTAGCCGGCGATGTAGTCGCGGTACGGCTGCTTGCGGAAGATGCGCAGGTACAGCTCCTGCTGGAACTGCTGGGCCAGCGGCGTCCAGTCGGTGCGCACCGTCTCCAGGCCCTTGTAGGTCACCTTGTCCTCGCCGGCGGCGGTGCGCACGTAGCCGGCGTAGCGCTTCTTGCTGCCGATGTCGGCGCCGCGCACGCTGGGCATGAGGAAGCGCTGGTAGTGCACTTCGAACTGCAGCTCCAGCGCGCTCTCCAGCCCGTATTCGCTCGCCAGCCGCTGGCGCCACCAGGCGTTGATGCCGTCCACCAGCGCCAGGCCGATGGCGCGCGCCTCGTCGTCGCCATGGGCGCGCTTGAGCCAGACGAAGGTGGAGTCGGTGTCGCCGTAGATGACCTCATAGCCCTGCTCCTCGATCAGCTCGCGCGTGCGGTGCATGATCTCGTGCCCGCGCCGCGTGATCGACGAGGCCAGGCGCGAATCGAAGAAGCGGCAGACGGTCGAGCCCAGCACGCCGTAGAAAGAGTTCATGATGATCTTCAGCGCCTGCTGCAGCGGCTTGTCGCCGCGCCGCTTGGCCGCTTCCCGGCTCTGCCAGATCTGTTCGATGATGGCCGGCAGGCTGTGGCTGCGGCGCGAAAAGCGCGCGCCGTTGAAGCCGGGCACGGTGTCGGCCTCGGGCTCGTTCAAGGTGCCGTCCACCAGTCCCACCGGATCGATCAGGAAGCTGCGGATGATGCTTGGATACAGGCTCTTGTAGTCCAGCACGATCACCGAGTCGTACAGTCCCGAGCGTGAATCCATGACGAAGCCGCCCGGGCTGGCGATGGCTTCGGCGTCGCCCAGGTTGGGCGCCACATAGCCCTTGCGGTGCATCTGCGGCATGTAAAGGTGGGTGAAGGCCGCCACCGAGCCGCCGCTGCGGTCGGCCTGCAGGCCGGTGACGCTGGCGCGTTCGAGCAGGAATTCAAGGATCTCGGTCCTGGCGAAGATGCGCGTGACCAATTCGCAGTCCTTGAGATTGTAGGTGGCCAGCGCCGCGCGGTCCTCGGCGAACATGCGGTCGATCTCGTCCATGCGCTGGTAGGGCGTGGCGATCGCCTTGCCCTCGCCCAGCAGCGACTGCGCCACGTTCTCCAGGCTGAACGAGGGGAAATTCCAGAACGCCTGCCGCAGGCTCTCGATACCGTCGATCATCAGCCGGCCCGGCGCCGTCACCAGCATGTGGTTGGCGCGAAAGCCGTGCTCGCGCCACTCCAGCGGCCGGCCGGCGCGCCCCAGGCGCAGCGTGGTCTGGTATTTCTCGGCTTGCTTGCGCAGCACGTTGAGGTCGAACTGGATCAGGTTCCAGCCGATCACGGCGTCCGGGTCGTGGCGCGCCATCCAGTCGTTCAGCGCCTCGATCAGGGCCTTGCGCGAGTCGACGAAATGCAAATCGAAATCCACCGCATCGACCGCCCCGCTGCCCGGCGCCAGCGCATAGACCGTGCGCTGGCCGCAGCCCTCGATGGCGATCGAATAGAGCTCGCCATGCCAGCTGGTCTCGATGTCCAGCGAGGCCAGCTTCAGCGTCGGTCGATAGGCCTCGATGGGCCGGATGCGCGCATCCTCCAGCACGCCGTCGGCGCCGGGCGTGCCGGAGAAGGCCAGCGGCGCGTTGATGAAGCGCTCCATCAGGTAGCGCTCGGGCGGCCGCACGTCGGCCTCATAGACCGCGATGCCGGCTTGCAGCAGTTGCTTCTCCATCTTCAGGAGCTTGCGGTACTGGCGCGCGTAGAGGCCCATCACGGGGCGTTGGCTGAAGTCCTTGAGATTGTCCAGCGCGCGCAGTTCGAAAGAGGCGTCGCCGCGCAGCAGCGCCTCGGCGCGCTCGCGGTCCGCCTGCGGCAGGAAGGCCACCGCCTGCTGCGGCGGCAGGCGCAGGCATTGCGGGCCGTCGTCGGTGGCCAGCCACAGCTCGATCTCGACGCCGGCGGGCGTGTCGCGCCAGTGGCGGCTGAGGATGAATCCCCGTCGCTCGCCCTGGCGCAACTCGTCTGTCCTGCCGCTGTCTTGCCTGCCCTGCATTGCCCGCTCCATGGTCTCCGTCGTCGCGGAAAACGCGATTTTACTTGGATGCCGGCGGCGTCGCCGGATCGCTCGCGGGGCGCGAATGTAAAGAGCCCCGAACACGCTTTTTCAGCTGTAAATTTTTTCCAAAAAAAACCTCTCTTCTTGTCGTTTTGGGCTGCCCGGGGCGATGCGAAGCTTGCGTCCATCGCATCGCAGCAACATCGGAGAACACCATGAAGATCGCCCGCCAGCCCCGTCTTTCCTCGTTTTGCGCGGCGGCCTTCGCGGCCGGATTGCTGGCGCACGCGCCCTCCTTCGGCGCCAGCTTCGACTGCGCCCGCGCCGGCGCGGCCAACGAAAAGATCATCTGCGGCGATGCCGAGCTCTCCGCGCTGGACGACCGCCTCGGCAAGGCCTTCCGCCAGGCGCGCCAGCGCGCGGCCGACCGCCGCGCCTTCACCACCGAGTCCGACAGGCAATGGCGCTGGCGCGAGCAGAACTGCCGCGACCGCGCCTGCCTGCTGGATTGGTACCGGCGCCGCCAGACCGAGCTGGACGCGCTGGCCGGCGGCTCCATCGCCGAGGCCGCGCGCCTGCCGGCCCAGCCGGTGACGACAGCCGCCGCGGCCGTCCCCGCGCCCGCCCTGGCGCAAACCGAGCCGGTCGCCGCGCCGTTGCACTTGCGCCTCAGCAGCGCGCAGATCGCCGGGGTCGCTCCCGAAGGCGCCACGCCCTGGCCGCACTATGTGCGTGTGGAGCAAGGGCAATATTTCTATGCCGATCCGCAGGGCGGCGCCAAGGACGCCATGGCGGCGGTGCGCTACTACGGCATCGAGAACGGCCAGTACATCCTGGAGGTCAACCGCGGCAATGCCGTGCTGCGCTACACCTGCAGCGCCGACTGCACTTACATCGGCCAGCTGGCGCTGCCGGGCGACGTCGAGAAGGACATGGTCATCGTCAGGAACGACCGCAGCTCGCTGCCTTCGCTGATCGTCAACGACGCCGTCAACGGCCTGCTGGCGCAATCGGCCGTGCGCTGAGCGCATCCCGCCGCCGCCTTTTCCATCCTTCCGCCGCCCCACTTCCCCGGGGCGGCATAAAATCTTCACCTCGGCGGGAATAAACCCCGCGCCCGTTCGTTTTACCGGCATAACGCAACACGACGCGCCATTGCGGCGCCTGATGACGATTGCCATGAGCCAAGATTTCACCGATGACGACCTGCGCGAACTGCTGCCGCGGCTGCGGCGCTTCGCCTGTTCGCTCACGCGTAACGAGAGCAGCGCCGACGACCTGGTGCAGTCCTGCCTGGAGCGCGCGCTGTCCCGACGCGAACGCCGCGCCGAGGGCGACCTGCGGGCCTGGTTGTTCCAGATCATGTATCGCCGCTTCATCGACGGCGAACGGCGCGCCAAGCGTTATGCCGGCCTGCTCTCGTTGTTCTCGTCGCGCGAGGAGGCGCTGGCGCCCTCGCCCGAGGACATCGCCCTCTCGCGCGCCGCGCTGGACGATTTCTCGCGCCTGCAGCCGGAGCAGCGCGCCCTGTTGCTGCTGGTGTCGGTCGAGGGCCTGAGCTACCAGGAGGCCGCCACGACGCTGGAAATTCCCATCGGCACCGTGATGTCGCGCCTCTCGCGCGCACGCCGCGCGCTGCGCGACCTCAACGAAGGCGCCGTCGCCGCGCCCAACCTGCGGATCATGAAATGAACAGTCCCCTGCCCACCGAACATGAGCTGCAAGCCTATGCCGACGGCCAGCTCGATCCGGCGCTGCGCCAGAGCGTGGAGCGCCATCTCGCCGCGCACCCGGAGGCGGCCCGCCACGTGGAAACGCTCAAGGCCGAAGCCCAGCGCCTGCGCGCCGCGCTGGAGAACGTCCCGGCTTCGCCGACGCCGGCCCGGCTCGACCCGTTCCGCATCCGCCGCGAACTGCGTTCGCGCAGCCGGCGCCACTGGGGCATCGCCGCCTCGCTGCTGCTGACGCTCTCGCTGGGCGCACTGGGCGGCTGGCAATGGCGCGACCTCGACATGCGCAAGACCTACCTGCCGATGGCCGACGCCACCCAGGCTTACCGGATGTTCGCCGGCGCCCGGCAGGCGTCGATGGTGGATGTGCGCGACGACGACCCGCGCCAGCTGCAGCAATGGCTCGACCGCAACTTCGTGCAGGCCGCGCCGCTGCCCGATTTCAGCGCCTACGGCTTCAAACCGGTCGGCGGCCGCCTGATGGCCAGCGACAAGGGGCCGGCGGCGATGGTGGTCTACCAGAACGGCCAGGGCCAGGCCATCGTCTACTACCTGCGCCCGCCGGGCGAGCTGTTCAACTTCGGCAGCGGCAACCGGCGCGACGGCAAGCTGCTCACGCAGTACTGGCGGCAAGGCCGCTACTTCTATGCGGTGGTGAGCCCCGACTCGCCAGAGACGCTGCCGCTGCAGCGCGCGGTGGAGCCCGGCAGGCCGCTCTCCTAGGCACTCCCGACAAACCCCTGATGCACGCATCTCCCGCCCTGATCGGGGCGGCGGGCGGCGCTCGTCCCGACGCGACGAACGCCGCCTGAAACGACCGATCGTCCCACCCGCAACACTCCATCATCCAACGAGGAAACATCATGATCAAACGCCAATTCCTGAAGACCCTGATCGCCACCGCAACCGCCGCCGCGGCATTGAGCCTGGCGCCCGGCGCCATGGCCCAGGACGCCAAGGCGCCCGCCATCCGCAACGTCGTGCTGGTGCATGGCGCCTATGCCGACGGCTCCTGCTGGACCGACGTCATCGAACGCCTGCAGAAGGCCGGCCTGCACGTGACGGCGGTGCAAAACCCGCTGTCTTCGCTGGCCGACGACGTCGAAGCCACCAAGCGCATCCTGGCCCTGCAGGACGGCCCGACCATCCTGGTCGGCCACTCGTGGGCCGGCACCGTGATCAGCGAGGCCGGCAACGACGCCAAGGTCGCGGGACTGGTGTATGTGGCGGCGCGCGCGCCGGATGCGGGCGAGGACTACGGCGCGCTGGCCGCCAGGTTCCCGGCGCCGCCGGCCTCGGCCGGGCTGGTCAAGGCCAACGGCTTCGCCCAGTTGAGCGAGCAGGCCTTCGTGCGCGACTTCGCCGGCGATGTCGACCCGGTCAAGGCGCGCGCGCTGTCGGCGGTGCAAGGCCGCATCTCGGAGACGCTGTTCGCCGGGCGCACCACCCAGGCCGCATGGCGCAGCAAGCCGACCTGGTATGCCGTCTCGACCAACGACCGCACGACTTCGCCCGAGCTGGAGCGTTTCCTGGCCGCGCGCATGAAGGCCAAGACCATCGAGGTGGCCTCGTCGCACGTGTCGATGCTGTCGCATCCCGACGAGATCGCCAACCTGATCCTGGAGGCGGCCAACAACGTCCCCGCCAGGCAGTAAGACCGGCGGCTCAGACCACCACTTCGCGCTGGCCGCGGCGGTGGGCCAGTTCGGCCAGCCGCCGCAGCGCATTGACCAGCTCGAAGCGGCTGCGCGAGCGGCCCAGCGAGATGCGGATGTATGCCTGCGCGCCGGGAGCGTCTTCCGGCGCCACCCGGAACGCCGCGTGCGACACCACGTTGAGGCCTTCCACGCGCGCCCTCTGCACGAAGTCGGGGCCGCGCCAGTGCGAAGGCAGCGCCTTCCAGAGGTGGATGCCGCCGGACTCCGCCAGCTTGCTGTCGCCCAGCGTGCGATGCGCCAGCTCCAGGCGCGCCCAGGCTTCGGTGCGTATGCCTTCCAGCAGCGAGGCGGCGGTGCCGTCGTGTATCCACTGCGTGGAGAGCGCGCTCATCAGCGGCGTCGACATCAGCACGAAGGAGCGCAGCGCGCCCAGCACCTCCTCCTGCGGCATCAGCTCGGGCATCACCACGTAAGCGGTGCGCAAGCCCGGCAGCAGGCACTTCGACAGGGTCGAGACATAGAACACGTGGCGCGGCGCGTAGTGCGCCAGCGGCCTGGGCGGCTGCGGGCTGAACAGCCAGTAGGGATCGTCCTCGATGATGCGCAGGTCCAGCTTCTGCGCAACCGCCGCCAGCTCGGCGCGGCGCAGCGCCGGCATGGTGTGGGTGGTGGGGTTCTGCAGCGTCGGGTTGAGGTAGACCAGCCGCGCCTGGTGCTTCTTGACCATCATTTCCAGCGCATCCGGCAGCATGCCGTCGCGGTCGGTGTCGACCGCCGCCACCCGGCGCTCCAGCTGCGCGGCCGCCGTCAGCAGGCCGGGATAGGCCAAGGGTTCGGCCAGGATCGTCTCGCCCGGCCGGGTCTGCGACAGGATCAGCGCCGCCAGCGCCGACTGCGCGCCGGGGCAAGCCAATATCCTCTCCTCGTCCACCGCGCCCAGCATCGGCGCCATCCACATGGCGCCGGCCGCGCGGTCGGCGCTGCTGCCGCCGCCCAGGTGGTAGGTCATCAGCAGGTCGACGTCGCTGTGGATCAGCACTTGCGACACGCCCTGGCGCAGCAAGTCGTCGAGATCGATGCCGGCCGGCGGCGGCGGGATGTTCATCGACAGGTCGATCACCTGCGTCAGGTCCACCCGCGGCGCCGCGATGAAGGTGCCGGCGGCGCCGCGCGCCTCCAGCAGGTTGCGTCGGCGCGCCTCGGTGTAGGCGCGCGTCACCGTGGTCAGGTCCACGCCCAGGCGCTCCGCCAGCAGGCGCTGGGGCGGCAGCCGGTCGCCCGCCTTCAGGCGCTCGTCGGAGATCGCGTGCTCCATGAATCCCACGATCTGCAGGTAGCGCGGACCGCCGTCGGCGGTGAATCCGCTGATCCACTCCAATGCGATGTCTCCTCGTCCCATGTGACTGTCCCGATGTTGTGAAGATGGCGGATGTACGGACTTTGTCCGGATTGTTCGGCCACATTCCGGATGCTAGTATGGATTCAATTAAAACACAAATCCATACATTTTCCGACCGGAAGATCATGGCGCCGACACCGGCATCGCGCCCATGGCGCGCATCAACGAATAAAGGGAAAGGTAAAGGGAAACGCCATGGCCAACTTCCTGCTCGTCCACGGCCCCTGGCAGGGGAAGTGGATATGGCCCGCGGTCAGCGCCGAGCTGACCATGCGCGGCCACGAGGTGTATGCCATCGACCTGCCCGGTAGCGGCGACGACGCCACGCCGCTGGGCGAGGTCACGCTGGCCATGCATGCCGATGCCATCGTGCGCGCGGTCAAGGCCATCGGCAAGCGGGTCACGCTGGTGGGCCACGGCATGGGCGGCATCGCCGTCAGCGCTGGCGCCGAGCAGGCGGCCGACAGCCTGGCGCGCATCATCTACATGTGCGCCTTCGTGCCGGGCAACGGCGATTCATTGGTCTCGCTGTCGGCGCTGACGCCGCCGCGCCGGATATCGCCGGTGGAGATGGATGGCGACAACCAGGTTGCCAACACCCGTCCCTCCTCGCGCGTGGACGCCTTCATGCACGACGCGCCGCACGCGGTGGCATCCTGGGCCGCGCCGCGCTTCGGCCCGCAGGCCGTCGCGCCCATGGTCACGCCGGTGGCGTTGACCGAGGAGCGCTACGGCAAGGTGCCCAAGAGCTACATCGTCTGCACCCGCGACCGCGCCATCGACCCGATGCTGCAACGGGCGATGGCGGCGCGCTCGGGCTGCGGGCGCATCAAGGAACTCGACAGCGGCCACTCGCCCTTCCTCTCGCGCCCCACCGAGACCGCCGAGATGCTGCACCGGCTGGTCACCGAAGTCTGAAGCTCAGGCTGCCGCCGCCCAGGCGACAGCGTCTTCGCCGGCCGGGATGCGCACCGGCGAAGACGCATCGGTGGCGGCGCGCCAGACGGCTTCGGCCACATCGTGCGCATAGGTCACCTGCGAATCGTCCTTGAAGTTCTCGAACACGGCCGCCGCGATGCCGGCATAGGCCTCGGGAATCGTCCCCTCCATGCGCGAACCCGCGTTCTCCGCAAAGCGGGTGCTCGGCGAACGCCCGGGCAGCACCACGCGGGCGCGCACGCCGAACGGCGCCAGCTCCAGCGCCAGCGATTCGGTAAAGCCGTTCACCGCGGCCTTGCTGGCGGTGTACACGGCCAGCAGCGACAGCGACTTTAGCGTCACGCTGGAAGTGACGTTGACCACCACGCCCGAATTGCGCTCGCGCATCTGCGGCAGCACCGCCTGCGTCATGGCGATGGTGCCGAAGGTATTGGTCTCGAAGATCTCGCGCACCCGTTCCATCGTGATCGCCTCCACCGCCCCCAGCAGGCCGATGCCGGCGTTGTTGACCAGCACGTCGATCGGGCCGGCGGCCGCGATCGCGGCCTGGATGCTGCCGGCGTCGGCCACGTCCAGCGGCAGGATGCGCAGCTTCGGCGAGGCCGGCAGCAGGTCGTGACGCGGCGTGCGCATGGTGGCGACCACGTTCCAGTCGCGTTCGAGGAAATACTTGGCGATCTCCAGGCCGAAGCCGGACGAGCAGCCGGTGATGAGGATAGTGTTCATGGGAATTCCTTTGGGTGGGTTGCGATGTAGGGAGCATAGATGCCCGCATCAGGACTTGCTACAATCAAAAGTCCATTTTTCTTTAGCAATAGTCCAATCATGACCGAAGCCGTCGACCCGCTCGCCGAGGTAGTCGCGCTGCTGCAGCCGGCGGCGCGCTTCAACAAGTCGGTCTCCGGCGCCGGCCCCTGGCGGGTGCAGCGCACCGAGCCCGGGCAGTCCTTCTACGGCGCCATCGTCGAGGGCGCCTGCCGCCTGTTGGTCGACGGCATGGAGCCGATCATCCTGCGCGCCGGCGACTTCATCCTGATCCCCTCCGTGTACGGCTTCGCCATGGCCAGCCTGCAGGACCCGGCCGGCGTCGAGATCAGCGAGGACAATCCGCCGCCGCAATTGCCGGGCGGCGAATATCGGTTGGGCACGGTGGAGGCCGAGGCCGAGGTGCGCTTCCTGGTGGGGCATTGCGTGTTCGGCTCGCCCGACTCGTCCTTGCTGGTGTCGCTGTTGCCCAGGCTGGTGCTGGTGCGCGGCGAACCGCGCCTGGCAACGCTGGTGCGGCTGGTGAGCGAGGAATTCCGGGCGCAGCGCCCGGCGCGCGAGATGATCATGGCGCGCTTGCTGGAGGTATTGCTGATCGAAGCCCTGCGCTCTGGGTCGGGTTTCGGTCCCGAGGCCTCGCCCGGCCTGTTGCGCGGACTTGCCGACGCGCGCCTGGCGCAGGCGCTGCGGCGCATGCACCAGGATCCGGCCCAGGCCTGGAGCGTGGAGCGGCTGGCGAAGCAAGCGGCGCTGTCGCGCTCGGCCTTCTTCGAGCGCTTCCGCCGGGAAGTCGGCGTGGCGCCGATGGAATACCTGCTGGCCTGGCGCATGGCGCTGGCCAAGAACCTGCTGCTGCGTCAGCAAGCCGGTGTCGCCGAAGTGGCGCAGCAGGTCGGCTACAGCTCGGCCAGCACCTTCAGCGTGGCCTTCGGCCGGCATGTGGGGATGCCGCCGTCGCGTTATGTGCAGGAGCGCTTGCAACCGACGCAGGCGGCCTGAAGCCGCCCCTTGCTATACCACTGCGGGCATGACCGGCGGCGGCTGCCTCAAGGTATCCCGGATCAGCTCCAGCGCATGCTGGATATCCTCGCGATTGGCGACGCCGCCGATGCAGACCCGCACCGCCTCGGGCGGCTGGTTGGACACGGCGAAGGCGGAGCTGTCCACGACACCGATGCCGGACGCGCGCATCTGCGCGGCAAACGCCTTGGCCTGCCACGCGCCTTGCAACTTGATCCACAGGTGAAAGGCCTCCGGCACCGAGTCGTAACTGTGCTCGGGCAGGATACGCGCCGCCATCTTCTGGCGCGCCATCGATTCCTTGCGGATATTGGCCAGCGCCAGGTCGGCCACGCCGTCGCGGATCCAGCGCGTCGCCAGCGCCGATGTAATCGGCGAGGCCATCACCGTGGTCGCGCGCAGCGAGGCGGCCAGGCGCGCCGCGTACTGGTCGTCCGGCGCCACCATATAGGCGATGCGCAAGCCGGCGCCTACGCTCTTTGCCAGCCCGGTCACGTAGAAGGTCACATCCGGCCCGATGCTGGCGATGGCCGGCGGCGCCGCCCGCGGCAGGAAGCCGTAGGCGTCATCCTCGATGAGCGCCACCTCGTAGTGGCGCGCGATATCCACCAGGGCCTGCCGGCGCGACAGCGAGGTCGTCAGCGTGGTCGGGTTGAGCAATGTCGGGTTGCAATAGAGAGCCTTGGGCGCGTACTGGGCGCATGCACCGGCAAAGGCCACGGCATCGATGCCTTCGTTGTCCATCGGCAGTCCCACCAGCTTGATGCCGAGTTGGCCGGCCAGCGCGCGCAGGCCGGGATAAGTGATGTCTTCGCAGCACAGCACGCCGCCGGGCCCAACCATCATGGTCAGGATCGCCAGCAAGGCGCACTGTGCTCCTGGAACCACCAGCACCCGTTCCGGCTCCACCGCCATGCCGCGCCGGCGCAGCCACAGCGCCCCGGCCTCCCGATCCTCGACCGAACCGCCGAAGTCCTGATAGCGCATCAGGTCGCGCAGCCTGCCGTTGACGTGGGCCCAACCATCTTGCATCAGCGCAAGCAATTCGGGCGACTCCGGTTCCGGAGGCATGTTCATCGACATATCGACGTTGGGCCGCCCTTCAGTCACCCGTGGAATGCGCGGGCGCCGCTTGCCGCATACGAAGGTGCCGCGTCCCACCACCGAATCGACCAGGCCGCGACGGTGAGCTTCCGCATAGGCGCGAGCGACGGTGGTGAAGTCCAGGCCCAGCGCCTCGGCCAGCCTGCGCTGCGGCGGCAGCCGCTGCTCCGCTTGCAGCTGGCCGGTAGCCACGTCCTCGGCAATCGCGTTGGCGATGGCGAGGTAGGCCGGGCCGCCGCCCTTCTTCAATTTGGGCATCCACATATTGGCGCTCTTGGGCATGGCGATTCCTTCATGAGAATCCACAGCATTGACTGCATTCATATCCACGATTGAATGCAATTCGCGTTCCATGCAATCGCGCCCCGGCAAGCACTCTCGCGCACCGGTTTACACCAGCGACAGGCACTTGTCCGCACCATCCGAAAACACGCCGCCACATCAGGGTGCGCGCGACTTCCGGCGATTGTATGGAGCGATTGAATGGATCCCCGAAAAACCGCTGAAAGGCGCTTGCCGCCGGCCCTCCGGCGAAGCCGCAAGCCATCGGCATGGGCGTCCTGGCCAACGGAATTGACAGGATTTTTTTGCAGTCAATTTGCCCGTTCCTGCCGTTTGCTTGGCACGCCCGATGCATTCAATGCCGGCGTCGCAGCAACGCAGCCGCGGCCTCTTGCCGCCACGGCAAGCAGCAGACATCACTACCAACCGAGAGGAGTAACACCATGCCCGCAGTGACCAAAGCAGCCCATGCCCCCGGCGACTTCCTGGTGGATTACGAAGAGAAGGTATTTGAAGACGTCAAGGCCGAGCCGGGCGAGAAAGCGCTGGTGACCTTCCACACCGTGGCCTTCGAAGGTTCGATCGGCTTCGTCAACCTGCTGC
This sequence comes from Herbaspirillum sp. WKF16, assembly GCF_028993615.1. Classification (NCBI taxonomy): domain Bacteria; kingdom Pseudomonadati; phylum Pseudomonadota; class Betaproteobacteria; order Burkholderiales; family Oxalobacteraceae; genus Herbaspirillum; species Herbaspirillum sp. WKF16. The sequence continues at coordinate 2,569,393 of NZ_CP118632.1, forward strand.
AGGCCACTCGCCTCAAGCGCAAGGGCTTCGAAACCTCGATCCTGCTGTATGGCCCTGGCGTGACGCTGGGCGTGCAACGCGGCTTCCCGACCCTGGGCGACGAGGCGTTCCCGGGTCACCAGAACTTCAACAAGCAGATCGTCAAGTTCATGGAAGAAGGCGGCAAGGTCTACGCCTGCCGCTTCGCGTTGCAGGCGCTGTACGGCCACGGCGAGCCGTCGCTGATCCCCGGCATCCGTCCGATCAACCCGCTCGACGTGCTGGACCTGGTGCTGCTGCATCGCCGCGACAACGCCTTCATCCTCGACACCTGGACGCTCTAAGCGAAGCGGCGGCGACCATGGCGAACGACAAGAGAACGGTACGGGCGGCGGCGGTGCAGATCGCGCCCGACCTCGACAGCGCAGACGGCACCGTAGCCAAGGTGTGCCGGGCCATCGCCGATGCCGCCGCCCAGGGCGCGCAGCTGGTGGTGTTCCCGGAGACCTTCGTGCCGTACTACCCGTACTTCTCCTTTGTGAGGCCGCCCTACGCTTCCGGGCCGGAACACCTGCTGCTCTATGAACGCGCGGTGCAGGTGCCCGGCCCGGTAACGCAGGCCGTCTCCGCTGCGGCGCGCCAGCATGGGACGGTGGTCGTGCTGGGGGTGAACGAGCGCGACCACGGCACGCTGTACAACACCCAGCTGGTGTTCGATGCCGACGGCGAACTGGTGCTCAAGCGACGCAAGATCACGCCGACTTATCACGAGCGCATGATCTGGGGCCAGGGCGACGGCAGCGGCCTCAAGGTAACCGACACCGCCGTCGGTCGCCTGGGCGCGCTGGCATGTTGGGAGCACTACAACCCGCTGGCGCGTTACAGCCTGATGGCGCAGCACGAGGAAATCCACTGCGCGCAATTCCCCGGCTCCATGGTCGGCCAGATATTCGCCGACCAGATGGAGGTGACGATACGCCACCACGCGCTGGAGTCGGGCTGCTTCGTGGTCAACGCCACCGGCTGGCTGAGCGATGCCCAGATCGCCGCGATCGAACCCGATCCGGCCGCGCAAAAGGCGCTGCGCGGCGGCTGCTGCACCGCCATCGTCTCGCCGGAGGGCAAGCTGCTGGGCGAGCCGCTGCGCAGCGGCGAAGGCATCCTGGTGGCCGATCTCGATATGGAACTGGTCACCAAGCGCAAGCGCATGATGGATTCGGTCGGCCACTACGCGCGCCCCGAGCTGCTGCACCTCGTGCTGGATGATCGCCGCGCCTCCCCCATGACATCCCTGTTCCCTGCCGACACGGCGGGATCTCTATCCGCCGTCACCCCCAATCACGCGAGGTTCCCTCATGCAGACAGCCACCATCCAATTGCATCCCAAGCGAAACACCCCGACGGAACTGATCTCGGAACTGCAATCCCTCGGGCTGCGCCTTGATGCACCGGGCGCCGGCGCGCAGAGCCGACGCGGCGGCGCCGGCCCGTCCGACCACAAGGCCGTGACGGTGGACGGCCACACCGTGATGATCCCGGTGCATACCGCCGGCTCCTGGTCCTCTCCTTATGTGGCCACGCAGCCGGGCGCCGACGGCGCCGCGCGCATCCTGCGCGACGGCGTCGAGGTCGGCGTGGTGTCTTTCCCGCGCCAGCCGCGCTTCTACGGAATGCAAACCTTCGACGGTATCCCCTACGGCAAGATCGCCACGCTGCACGGCGCTGACGTGCTGGCGACGACGGTGCTGCAAAGCTGCATCCGCTATGAAAGCCGCCGCAAGTCCTGCCAGTTCTGCGCCATCGGCCAGTCGCTGGCCGCCGGACGCACCATCCTGCGCAAGACGCCCGAGCAGTTGGGCGAAGTGGCGCGGGCGGCGGTGCTGCTGGATGGCGTAAAGCACATGGTGATGACCACCGGCACCCCCAACGCCACCGACCGCGGCGCGCAGATCCTGTGCGAGAGCGCATTCGGCGTGAAGTCGGCGGTCGACCTGCCGATCCAGGGCCAGTGCGAGCCGCCCGACGACGACGCCTGGTTCCGCCGCATGCGCGACGCCGGCATCGATACGCTCGGCATGCACCTGGAAGCGGTCACCCCCGAAGTGCGCCGCCGCATCATGCCCGGCAAGGCGACGGTCCCGGTGGAGCGCTACTTCGAGGCCTTCGCTGCGGCAGTGGACGTCTTCGGCAAGGGCCAGGTCAGCACCTACATCCTGGCCGGCCTGGGCGACAGCCCGGAGACCATCCTGGAAGCCAGCGAGAGGCTCATCGCGCTGGGCGTCTATCCCTTCGTGGTGCCGTTCGTGCCTATATCCGGCACGCCGCTGGAAGACCATCCTTCGCCCGACGCCGGTTACATGCGCGCCCTGCTCTCGCCGCTGGCGGCGATGCTGGAAGCGGCCGGCATGCGCTCCGGCGACGCCAAGGCCGGTTGCGGCAAATGCGGCGCCTGCTCCTCGCTGTCGTCCTTCGAAAGGAAATGATCATGGCTGAACTCGCCGACAAGATCGCCCTCGCGGCGCAAGAGACGCCCGCGCAGGCGGTGCGCATCAAGCTGGCGCTGGGCAAATGGGAGCGCGAAGAAGCGCGCCGCCTGCGACGCGACGTCTTCTGCGCCGAGCAAGGCATCTTCCGCGACGACGACACCGATGAGATCGACGCCATCGCCATGCCCATCGTGGCGGTGCTGGAGGCCGCCGACGGCAGCCGCGAAGTGGTCGGCACCGTGCGTATCCATGAGCCCGCCCCGGGCGTATGGCACGGTTCGCGCCTGGCGGTGGCGCAGCATGCGCGCCGCATCGGTTCGATCGGCAGCGGCCTGATCAGGCTGGCCGTATCAACCGCCCACGCCCACGGCTGCCACACCTTCCTGGCCCAGGTACAAAGCCAGAATGCGCCGCTGTTCCGGCGGCTGCACTGGAACACTTTGTCCGAAATCGAGATCCACGGCCGTCCGCACCACGTGATGCAGGCCGAGCTGCCTTTCTACCCGCCCATCAGCGACGGCGACGTTGGCTTCCTCGTGGGCAGGCGAGAAGGAGCGCGTTCATGAGGACGGACGACGCGCCCCTGGACCTGGCCGGCATCGTCCAGGCCCTGCGCGCCTCGCGCGGCATCGCCCATAAGCGCGACATCGACGAGGTCATGCAGACCCTGCACCCGGCTTTGCCGGTGCAGCACCAGGGCAGCACCATCGCGATGGGCGACGACTGCGCCGCCATTCCCGACGGCGACGGCTACCTGCTGTTCGCCATCGAGGGTTTCCTCAACGAATTCGTCGACCAGCAGCCGTGGTTCGCCGGCTATTGCGGCGTGATGGTCAACGTCAGCGACATCTATGCGATGGGCGGCCGCCCGGCAGCGGTGGTCGATGCGCTCTGGAGCCGCGGCGGCGAAGCTGCCCGTCCGGTGCTGGAGGGCTTGCGCGAGGGATCGCGCGTGTACGGCGTACCGCTGGTGGGCGGCCACAGCAACCGCCGCAACGATCGCGAACAGCTGTCGGTCGCCATCGTCGGCCGCGCCAAGCGGCTGCTGACCAGCTTCGACGCGCAAGCCGGGCATCACCTGGTGGCGGCGATCGACCTGCGCGGCCGCTTCCAGGAACCCTACGCCTACTGGAACGCCAGTTCCGGCGCGCCCGCCGAGCGCCTGCGCGGCGACCTTGAACTGCTGCCGGCGATCGCCGAAGGCGGCCTCTCGCCCTCGGCCAAGGATATCAGTATGGCCGGCGTGGTCGGCACCGCGCTGATGTTGCTGGAATGTTCGGACAAGGGCGCGACGATCAACCTGGACGCCATACCGCGCCCGCCCGGCGTGGACTTCCTGCGCTGGCTGACGGCCTTCCCCAGCTACGGCTTCCTGCTCAGCGTGGCCGACACCGACCTGCCCGAGGTGCTGCGGCGCTTCGATACGCGCGGCATCGCCTGCGCTGCCATCGGCCGCATCGACGACAGCCGCGAGGTGCGCCTGTCCATGCAAGGCCGCGAGCTGCCGTTCTGGAACTTCGCCGACGAGGCGCTGATCGGCTGCGGCCCACGTCGGGAAGGCACGACATGAACACGCTCGCCGCTCCCGGGAAAGCCCCCCTCAGGATCGCCATGCTGACCCATTCGGTCAATCCGCGCGGCGGCGTGGTGCATGCGCTGCAGTTGTCCGAATCCTTGCAGGCGCTGGGCCACCAGGTCACGCTGTTCGCGCCGGATGCCCGCGGCCGCGGCCTGTTCCGGCAAGCTTCGTGCGCCTTTCACGCAATTCCCGGGCCGGCGCATACCGCCGACGTGGCCGACATGGTGCGCCAGCGCATCGCCGACTACCTGCGCTGCTTCGAACGTCCCGGGATGGATTGCTTCGACATCTGGCATGCGCAGGATTCGATCAGCGCCAACGCCATGGCCACCCTGGCCGAACGCGGCGCGATCCCCGGCTACGTGCGTACGGTGCACCACCTGGACACCTTCGAGGATCCGCGCCTGCACGCCTGGCAGGAACGCGGCTATCGCCGGGCAAGCCGGCTGCTGTGCGTGAGCCGCATGTGGCAGGACATCCTGTGGCGTGAACACGGCCTGCGCAGCGAGCTGGTGGGCAACGGCGTCGATGCCGCGCGCTACTCGCCGCAGCCATCGCCGCGCGACGCCGCGTTGCGCGCCCAGGCCGGCTTGCATGGCGCGCCGCTGCTGCTGGCCGTGGGCGGCATCGAACCGCGCAAGAACACGCTGGGCATCCTGCGCGCCTTCCTGCGACTGCATCGGGTGCGGCCCGCCGCGCGGCTGGTGATCGCCGGCGGCGCCAGCGTGCTCGACCACCAGGACTACCGGCATCGCTTCGATGCCGAATTGTCGGCCGCGGCGCTGGCGCCCGGGACGGTGCGCATCCTGGGGCAAGTCGACGATGCCGACATGCCTCCGCTGATGCGCTGCGCCGACGCGCTGGTCTTTCCTTCGCTCAAGGAAGGCTTTGGCCTGGTGGCGCTGGAGGCGATGGCCTGCGGTATTCCGGCCGTGGTGCCGCGCATCGCCCCCTTCACTGAACACCTGGACGGAAGCTGCTGCGCCTGGGCCGATCCGGAAGATCCGGCATCCATCGCCGCCGCCATGGCGCATGCCTGCGACCCGGCCGTGCGCACCGGGCTGATCGCGGCCGGCAGGGAGGTCGCGGCGCGCTTCACCTGGATGAAATCGGCGCTGCGCCACCAGGACATCTATCACACATTCCGCCGCGACCAGGCGGCCCACGCAAAAGAGGAAAGCCATGCCTGAAATGCACTTCCGCGTCCGCTGGCCGGACGACACGGTCACCGACTGCTATTCCCCCTCCCTGGTGGTGAAGGAGCACCTGGAAGCCGGCCGCCGCTATCGGCTGGCCGAGTTCGTCGAGCGCAGCGCCACCGCGCTCAATATCGGCAGCGAGCGGGTGCGCCAGAAATACGGCTTTGCCTGCTCGTCGGCCATGGACCAGTTGCGCCGCATCGAAGAGACCGCCGCGCGCTTCGAGGGCGCCGCCGATGCGCAAGTGCTGGTCGAATCCTTCGCGCCCTGAAACGCCGTCCCGCCCCCATACTGACAAAGGAAGAACATGAACACACCAACCCCGGGCGCGCCGCGCCATCACAGCGTGATCATCATCGGCGGCGGCCAGGCCGGCCTGTCGGCCAGCTGGTACCTGAAAGACGCTGGCATCGACCATCTGGTGCTGGAAAAGCACCGTATCGGGCACGCCTGGCGCAGCGAACGCTGGGACACCTTCTGCCTGGTGACCCCCAACTGGCAATGCACCCTGCCGGGCTACCCCTATCGCGGCAGCGATCCCCACGGCTTCATGAAAAAGGACGAGATCGTGGAATACATCGACGGTTTCGCCGCCAGCTTCGCGCCGCCGGTGCGCGAAGGCGTGACCGTCAGCAAGCTGTGGCGCGAGGGGGCGCTCTGGCGCATCACCGGCAGCGACGGCGAATACTCGGCCGACCAGGTGGTGGTGGCGGTGGGCGGCTATCACATTCCGGTGGTGCCGCGCGCGGCCGAGAAGCTGCCCCCAGGGATCGCGCAGATCCATTCCAGCGACTATCTCAATCCGGAGTCGCTGCCCGAAGGCGAAGTGCTGGTGGTGGGCACGGGCCAATCCGGCTGCCAGATCGCCGAGGACCTGCACCTGGCCGGCCGGCGCGTGCACTTGTGCGTGGGCGATGCGCCGCGCGTGGCGCGCGCCTATCGCGGGCGCGACGTGGTGGAGTGGCTGGACAAGATGAAGTACTACGACCTGCCGGTAGATCGCCATCCCCTGGGCACCGGGGTGCGCGAGAAGACCAACCACTATGTCACCGGCCGCGACGGCGGACGCGACATCGACCTGCGCAAGTTCGCGCTGGAAGGCATGCAACTCTATGGCCGCTTCGACGGCATCGACGATGGCGTGGCACAGTTCGGCGCCGGGCTGCGGGGCTATCTCGACGACGCCGACGCGGTTTCGGAAAGCATCAAGGACAGCATCGACAAATTCATCGCCGCCAACGGCATCGAGGCGCCGCACGAGGCACGCTACGCGCCGGTATGGCAACCGGCCTCCGACGCCCCGCAGCGGCTCGACCTGCGCGCCTCGGCAATCTCGGCGGTAGTCTGGTGCATCGGTTTTCGCACCGACTTCAGCTGGATAGCCGAGCCCATCTTCGACGGCCGCGGCTATCCCGGCCATGAGCGCGGCGTCACCGCTGCGCCGGGCCTGTACTTCCTTGGATTGCCATGGCAATACACCTGGGGTTCGGGCCGTTTCTCGGGTATCGCGCGCGACGCCCACTACCTGTTCGAACACATTGCAGCGCTGCGCGCACGCTCCGGCCAGGCCGAGCTGTCGCAAGCGGCCTGAAGCGCGCCGTCGCCATGTCCCCCGCACCTGCACCGATCGACGCCGCCGCTTCCGCCTATGGACGGCTGATCGCCAATTCGCAAGAGGATCCGGCCGGTTTCTGGGCAGAGCAAGCGCGCCGCATCGAGTGGGAGCGTCCTTTCGACCAGGTGCTCGACGACAGCCGGGCTCCCTTTCCACGCTGGTTTGCTGGCGGCCGCACCAATCTCTGCCACAACGCCGTGGATCGCCATCTGGACGAACGCGGCGAGCAGGCCGCACTGATCTTCGTCTCCGGCGAAACCGGAACGGAGCGGATCCTGAGCTACCGCCAGCTGCATCGCGAGGTCAATGCCATGGCCGCCATCATGCTGGAGCTGGGCGTGCAACGCGGCGACCGCGTACTGACCTACCTTCCCATGGTGGCCGAGGCCGCCATCGCCATGCTGGCATGCGCACGCATCGGCGCCGTGCACTCGGTGGTGTTCGGCGGATTCGCCCCGGCCAGCCTGGCCGCGCGCATCGCCGATGCGCAGCCGTCCCTGGTGATTTGCGCCGACGCTGGATTCCAGAACGGGGTGCTGACGGGATACAAGGACTGGATCGACCAGGCCATCTCATTGGCGCAGGCGGAGTGTCCGGTGCTGGTGGTCGATCGCGGCCTCCTGCCCTGGCCGGCCACGCCCGGTCGCGACCACTGCTATGCCGAGATGCGCGCGCGCCACGTCCTGGCCGACGTGCCCTGCGCCTGGCTGGAATCAAACGAGCCCTCCTACCTGCTCTACACCTCCGGCACCACCGGCAGCCCCAAGGGCGTCCAACGCGATACCGGCGGCCACGCGGTAGCGCTGGCAACATCGATGGCGCTGCTGTTCCAGGCCAGCGCAGGCGACACCATCTTCACCACCTCCGACCTGGGCTGGGTAGTCGGCCACAGCTACGGGGTCTATGCGCCGCTGCTGGCCGGCATGAGCAGCGTACTCTACGAAGGTTCGCCGCTGCGCCCTGACGCCGGCGCCTGGTGGCGGCTGGCAGAGACATACCGGGTCGACCTGATGTTGTCGTCGGCCACTGCCATGCGGCTGTTCAAGCGCGGCGGCCGGCACGCCGCCGACGCCGACCTGTCGAGGCTGCGTTGCCTGTTCCTGGCGGGCGAGCCGCTGGACGAACCGACCGCAGCCTGGATCGAAGAGACGCTGGGCAAGCCGGTGATCGATCACTACTGGCAGACCGAGACCGGCACGCCGGTAGTCGGATTGCCGCTCACCGACCTGGACGGCCGCACGCCCCTGCGCCGCAGCCGCGGCTCGCCGGGGCTGGCCGCGGCCGGTTACCGGCTGGAGGTGCTAGACGAAGAAAGCGGCTTGCCCTGCGCCGCCGGCGCCAAGGGCCTGCTGATGGCGCGCGGCATGCTGCCGCCCGGTTGCTTTTCCACCCTGTGGCGGCGCGACGAGGAGTTCCTGCGCATCTACTGGAGCCGCGCCGGCGATCACTGGCGCTACGCGACTTTCGATTGGGCCTGCGTGGATGAGGATGGGCACCTGCGTGTCCTGGGCCGCGCCGACGACGTCATCAACGTGGCCGGCAAACGCATCGGCACGCGAGAGATCGAGGAGGTGCTGCTGGACGACAATGCCGTGGCCGAGGCTGCTGTGGTGGGCATGCCGCATGCCCTGCGCGGCCAGGTTCCGGTCGCCTTCGTGGTGCCGCGCATCGCCGGCGCGCATGGGCCGCACGAGCTCGGGCCGAGGCTGGCCCAGGCGGTCGCCGCCGCCCTGGGTTCGCTGGCGCGGCCGCGCAAGGTGGTGCTGGTGCGGGCCTTGCCGCGCACGCGCTCGGGCAAGGTGCTGCGCCGGCTGATGCGCGAGTTGATGGCCGGCGTGCCGGCCGCTGAGCTGGGCGCCGACGAGCTGCGGTCGATCATGGAAGACATGGGACGCGCGTTCGCCGCTGCGGCGCGGGAAGCGACGCTCCCGGGAACCGGCTGAGGGCGATCCGAACGCCGTGCTTCCCGCTCACGAAAGCTTGAAGCCGACCCGCTCCATCGTCCCGATATGCATGCTCAACAACTGCAGCGCGCGCTCGATCTTCTTCTCCTTGAGGGCATCGATGATCAGCAGGTGGTCGTGGTCGGAGCGCGGCTGCCAGCCGCGTTTCATGCCGGTGGAAAACAGGTAGCGCGAGTTGGTCAGCTGCAGTTGCGCCAACACCGCCAGCAGGCGCGGCATGCCGCATTCGCTGGAGAGGATGTCGTGGAACAAGTTGTTGGCGGCGTCCCACTCGGCCAGCGAGGCGGCTTGCGAGCAGGCCTCGTGCGCCTGCTCCAGGCGACCGATGTGCAGCGAGGAAAAGCGCGGCGCGCCATGCTTCAGGGCCAGCAATTCCAGCGACGCGCGCATCACCACGTTTTCCTTGACGATGACCGGATCGAGCACGGTCACCCGCACGCCGCGACGCGGCAAGGCGACTGCCAACCCTTGCGCCTCCAGCCGTCGGAACGCCTCGCGCACCGGCACGTGGCTGGATTGGAATTCCTGCGCGATGTGATCCTGCTTCAGCGCCGCGCCGCCGGCGATTTCACCGCGCACGATGCGCATGCGCAGGGTGTCGGCGATGCGTTCGACGATCGTCGCCGAGGCGTTCTTTGAGGCGCTCATTTTATAGATAATCTATGATAAAACTTATTGTTGAATGAAAAAGCACGAAGATAGAATCCGCCGAAGCAGAATTTTAAGCTTTTCAAACCTTGCTTTGGATTTTATCTATGAGCCTGAGCGCCATCACCTTCCACGGCCGAGCCGCCGTTTCCTCCCCGGCCACTGCCGCCACCGCCGCATCGACTGACGACTCCCGGCTCGACATGGCCACCGTCGAGGCCCTCTTCGAGCTGCCCTTCCTCGACCTGCTGTACCGGGCCCAAGGCGTGCACCGCGCGCACCATCCCGCCAACGAGGTGCAGCTCTCGAGCCTGCTCTCGATCAAGACCGGCGGCTGCCCGGAAGACTGCGGCTATTGCTCGCAGTCGTCCCACCACAAGGAGGCGGGCGTGGCGGCCGGCAAGCTGATGGCGCCGGCGGCCGTGCTGGAAGCGGCGCAGGCGGCGCGCGCCCAGGGCGCCACGCGCTTTTGCATGGGCGCGGCCTGGCGCAATCCCAAGGATCGGGACATGGACACCCTGACCGCGATGGTCAGGGACGTGCGTGCGCTCGGCCTGGAGACCTGCATGACGCTGGGCATGCTGGAAGAACAACAGGCGCGCTCGCTGAAGCAGGCCGGCCTCGATTTCTACAACCACAACCTTGACACCGCCCCTGACTTCTACGGCCACGTCATCTCCACCCGCAGCTACCAGGACCGGCTCGACACCATCCGCAAGGTGCAGCAGGCCGGCCTGAACGTATGCAGCGGCGGCATCGTCGGCATGGGCGAGACGCGCCGCCAGCGCGCCGGGCTGATCGCCCAGCTGGCGGCATTGACGCCGCAGCCGGAGTCGGTGCCGATCAACCACCTGGTGCCGATCAAGGGCACGCCGCTGGAGGACGCGCCGGCGCTGGACGAGTTCGAGTTCGTGCGGACCGTGGCGGTGGCGCGCATTGCCGTGCCCGGCGCGGTGATCCGCCTGTCGGCCGGGCGCGAGAGCATGAGCGACGCCACCCAAGCGCTGTGCTTCGCCGCCGGCGCCAACTCCATCTTCCTCGGCAGCAAGCTGCTGACCACGCCCAACGCGCCGGTCTCGGCCGACCTCGAACTGCTGGCGCGCCTGGGCATCCGACCGGCCGCGGGCAAGCCGTGATGTCGGATGCGCCAACGGCCGGGACGGAGCATGGCCCGGTGTGGAGCGAGGACTATGGCGACGGCGCCTGGGTGCTGAGCGGCTACGACGAGGTGGCGGCGGCCTTGCGCGATCCGCGCTTCTCGGTGCGGCGCGCGGCGCGCTGGATCAACAGCGGCATGGCCGCCGGCGGCCGGCCATCGCCGGCGCAGCTCGGCTTCAAGCGGGTGTTCGCGCGCTCGTTGCTGTTTCTCGACGGCCGTGCGCATCGCCGCCTGCGCGACGTGGTGCAGGTCGGCTTCAAGCCGTCCGACCTGCAGCGCCAGGCGCCGGCCATCGCCGCCATCGCGCAAGACCTGATCGCGCGGATCGACCAGCGCGGCGCGCCGGAGTTCGACTTCGTGCAGGCCTTCGCGCGACCGCTGCCGGCGCTGGTGATCGCCGGCCTGCTGGGCTTGCCGGAGCAGGCGACGGATGACTTCATCGCCTGGGCCGCCGAGCTCGCCGCCTTCATCGGCAGCCCCACGCCGGATGCCCGGCAGACGCTGGCGGCGCAGCAGGCGCTGGCCGAGATGGGCGAATACTTCGCGCAGCTCCTGGCGCGCCCCGATGCGCACCAGGGCGACGGCCTGCTGGCGCGCATCGCGGCGGCGCGGCAGGCGCACCGGCTCAGCGCCGTCGAGGCGCTGGCGCAGTGCTGCACCCTGCTCTTCGCCGGTTATGAGACCACCCGCAACCTGCTGGGCAACGGCCTGCTGGCGCTGCTGCGCCATCCCGCGCAATGGGCGGCGCTGCGAGCTTCTCCTGCCGGTCTGCGCGCCGCCGTGCGCGAGATGCTGCGCTACGACAGCCCGGTGCAATACACCGGCCGCCGCCTGGTGGACGACGTCGACATCGGCGGCAGGCGCTTGCGCCGCGGCCAGTTGGCGATCCTCCACATCGGCGCGGCCAACCACGATGCGCGGCGCTTCCCGGAACCGCAGCGTTTCGATATCACCCGTGACCAGGGCCTGCATTTGTCCTTCGGCCGCGGCCCCCACGCCTGCCTGGGCGCGGCATTGACGCAGCTGGAAGCGGAGATCGCCTTCGGCGCCCTGCTGCGCGAGCTGCCCGGCATCGAAGCCGGTGCCGCGCCGCCGGCATGGCAGCCGCCCGGCGCCTATCGTGCGCTGGAGCGCCTGCCCGTCATTTCAAGGAAAGCTCTTCATGCATGACTTCACCCAGGAACTCGCCGGACTCGCCGCACAGAGCCTGGCGCGCACGCGGCACGTAGTGGACGGCCCCCAGGGGCCGGTGTTGGAGGTGGACGGGCAAGCCTGCCTGTCCTTCTGCAGCAACGACTACCTCGGGCTGGCCAACCATCCCGAGCTGGTCGCGGCCTGCGTCTCGGCCGCCGCGCAATACGGCGTGGGCGCCGCCGCCTCCGCGCTGATCTCCGGCCACGCCAGCGCGCACGAGCGGCTGGAGCAGGAGCTGGCCGCCTTCACCGGCCTGCCGCGCGCGCTGTGCTTCTCCAGCGGCTACATGGCCAACCTCGGCATCATCGGCGCCCTGGTGGGCGCCGGCGATACCGTCTTCCTCGATCGCCTGAGCCATGCCTCGCTGATCGACGGCGCGCGGCTGGCGGGCGCGGAGTTCCGCGTCTTCCCGCACAACGACACCGCGCGCCTTGAACAGGTGCTGGCGCGCTGCAAGAGCCGGCGCAAGCTGGTGATCACCGACGCCGTGTTCAGCATGGACGGCGACCTGGCGCCCTTGCCCGAACTGGCCGCGCTGTGCGAGCGCCACGGCGCCTGGCTGCTGGTGGATGACGCCCATGGCTTCGGCGTGCTGGGGCCGCAGGGACGCGGCAGCCTGGCGCATGCCGGCCTGTGCGCGTCGCGCTCGCCCCATGTGCTGTACATGGGCACATTGGGTAAGGCGGCCGGCGCAGCCGGCGCCTTCGTGGCCGGCCACGCCGCGCTGCTCGAATGGATCATGCAGCGCGCCCGCACCTATATGTTCACCACGGCCCATCCGCCCATGCTGGCGGCCGCCGCGTCGGCCGCGCTCGGCGTCATCGCGCGCGACGAATGGCGGCGCGAGCGCTTGCGGGAGCTGGCCCGGCTGCTGCGCCAGGGCCTGGACGGGCTACCGTGGCGGCTGCTGCCCTCGGTCACCGCGATCCAGCCGCTACTCGTCGGCGACAACGCGGCGGCGCGCGCGCTGGCGCAGAGGCTGCGCCAGCTGGGCATCTGGGCGCCGGCAATCTGCCCGCCCACCGTGCCGCGGGGAACGGCGCGCCTGCGCATCAGCCTGTCGGCGCTGCATACGCCGGCGCATGTCGAACAACTGCTTGCCGCCTTGCGCCATGCGGCCGGAGCGCCATCATGAACGCGCCGACGTCGATGGACCTGGCCGCGCGCAGCCTGCGCAGCGTCTGGCATCCCTGCACCCAGATGCGCCGCCACGAGGACATGCCGCCGATCGCCGTCGCGCGCGGCCACGGCCCCTGGCTGTACGACGCCGACGGCCGGCGCTACTTCGATGCGATCAGTTCATGGTGGGTCAACCTGTTCGGCCATACCAATGCGCGCATCAACCGCGCCTTGGTCGACCAGCTGGAGCGGCTGGAGCACGCCATGCTGGCCGGCTTCACGCATGAGCCGGTGGTGGCGCTGTCGGAAAAGCTCTCCGCCCTCACCGGCCACGCGCTGGGCCGCTGCTTCTATGCCTCGGACGGCGCCTCGGCGGTGGAAATCGCGCTCAAGATGAGCGTGCATGCCTGGCGCAATGCCGGGCATGGCGCCAAGACCGAATTCATCTGCGTCGCCGGCGGCTATCACGGCGAGACGCTGGGCGCGCTGGGCGTGACCGACACGGCGCTGTTTCGGGCGCCCTATGAGTCCATGCTGCGCCCGGCGCACATCGCCGCCTCGCCCGACGCGCGCCACGCCTTGCCGGGAGAAGGCGCGGCCGAGGTCGCCGCGCGTGCGCTGGCCGACATGGAACGGCTGCTGCAGGAGCGCCATGGCCAGGTCGCGGCAGTGATCGTGGAGCCGCTGGTGCAGTGCGCCGCCGGCATGGCGATGCACGACGCCGCCTACGTGGCCGGCCTGCGCGCCCTGTGCGACGCCTACGGCGCGCACCTGATCGCCGACGAGATCGCCGTGGGCTGCGGCCGCAGCGGCAGTTTCTTCGCCTGCGAGCAAGCCGGCGTCTGGCCGGACTTCCTGTGCCTGTCCAAGGGCATCAGCGGCGGCTACCTGCCGCTCTCGCTGGTGATGACGCAGGAGTATGTCTACCAGGCCTTCTACGATGACGACGTGCGCCGCGGCTTCCTGCATTCGCACTCCTACACCGGCAACCCGCTGGCCTGCCGCGCCGCGCTGGAGACGCTGGCGATCTTCGAGGATGAGCAGGTGCTGGAACGCAACCGCGGCCTGGCCCAAGCCATGGAGCGCGCGTTGCAGCCGCTGGCGCAGGACGCGCGCATCGCCCGCCCGCGTCGCACCGGCATGATCTGGGCCTGCGACGCGCGGCTGGACGATCCGGCCGATGCCGGCGCCTTCTCGCGCCGCTTCGCGCAGGAGGCCGCGCGCCGGGAGCTGCTGCTGCGCCCCATCGGCAACACGCTGTACCTGATGCCGCCCTACATCCTCGGCGAAGAGGACGTGCAATGGCTGGCCGCCCGCGTGCATGAAGTGTTCGATACCGTCATGGAGGCTGCATGACGGCCGCTCAGCCCGCACGCGGCTTTTTCGTCACCGGCACCGATACCGGGGTGGGCAAGACGCTGGCGGCTGCGGCGCTGATCCGCCTGTTCGCCGGGCGCGGCCTGCGCGCGGCCGGCATGAAGCCGGTCGCCTCCGGCGCCTTCCACGACGGCCGGCGCTGGCGCAACGAAGACGCCGATGCCCTGGTCGCCGCCGCCAACGTCGCCTTGCCGCCGGCGCTGCTCAACCCGTATCTCTTCAGGAGCGCGACGGCGCCGCATATTGCGGCGGCCGAGGAAGGCGTGGCCATCGATATCGACTACTTGCGCGGTTGTCACCGCCGCATCGCCGAGGCGGCGCAGGTGGTCGTGGTGGAAGGCGCGGGAGGCTTCATGGTGCCGCTCGACGATTGCAGCAACACGGACGATCTGGCGGCGGCGCTGGGCCTGCCGGTGATCATGGTGGTGGGGATACGGCTGGGTTGCATCAGCCATGCGCTGCTGACGCAGCAGGCCATCCGCGCCAGGTCGCTGCCGCTGGCGGGCTGGGTGGCCAATCGCATCGATCCGGCCGAACCCTATGCGCTAGCCATGCTGGAGAGCCTGTCGCAACGCATCGGCGCGCCGCTGCTGGCCGACCTGCCGTGGATGGCGCAGCCCGACGCCGCGCGTGCCGCGGCGCTGATCGATCCGGCGCCGCTGGGCCTGCGCCCCTAGCTCGCGGTTCTGCCGCGCGCCTGCGGCGGCGCCACCTCGCCGGCGATGCCGCTCAGGCTGCGATAGGTGGCCAGGCCCAGCTCGGCGATCGAGTTGGACAGGGCCGCCAGCTCGGCCACGGCGTCTTCGGAATAGATCGCATCGACCTCGTTGGACTCCAGCCAGTGGCGAATCCGACGATCGCCCGCGAAAACGAAGTCGCTCAGCTGCGACCAGTGGTCGCGGATGATGGCGGCCTCCTCTTCTTCCCGACCGGCCAGCACGCCGTCCACCTGCGCCACCAGCTGGCGCACGGTCTTGCCGCTACCGTCGCGCATGAAGCGCTCGATCTCGTCGTCGCCGGCGCAGTACCACAGCCACACGGCGTTGAAGGCGGTCTCGATCTGGTGGCGCAGCAGCGCGAAGGCCGAGGCGTGCACCGGCATGTCGTTGCGCAATAGGATGATGATGGCGCTATGGTGCTGCTGGGCCACCGTCAGGCAGCCGATGGCGGCGCAGGCGCGCGGGTCGTCCGGCAATCGCTGGCCGTTCAGCTCGGAGGAAATACGATAGGCCAGGGACTCTGCCCTGGCCAGCATGTGTTCCAGTTCCATGGGAATCCTTCCCGGATGCGTGCGCCTGCCACGCTTGAGCTGGCGGCAGGCGGCGGTTCAGCTTGTTCTCGTTGGACACGTCATCGGCTCACGGTTCCCCTTGATTTTCGGCAACTGGCGGCGGATTTCGCCGGCATCCCGGCAAGCCGCGTCAGAGGCCGTCGGCCGACTGATGAGCTTGCGCGCCGTCGAGGTCGCCGCGGTAGACGATGCGGCCATGGTCGAGCAGGCAGGCGCGGTCGCTGACCAGGCGCGCGAAATGAAAATTCTGTTCGCACAGCAGCACCGCCATGCCCGCCGCCTTCAGCCGCGCGATGGTGTCGGCCATCTGCTCGACGATCACCGGCGCCACGCCTTCGGACGGCTCATCCAGCAGCACCAGGCCGGGATTGCCCATCAGCGTGCGCGCGATGGCCAGCATCTGCTGCTCGCCGCCGCTCATCTGGCCGCCGGCGCGCCCGGGCATGGCGCCCAGGTTGGGAAAGAGATCGAACAAGGCCGCCGGCGTCCAGTGCGGCACGCCCTCGCGCGGCGGCTGGCGGCCGGTTTCCAGGTTCTGCAACACCGTCAGGCCGCTGAACACGCGCCGGTCCTCGGGCACGAAGCCCAGGCCCAGCCGCGCGCGGCGATACGGCGCAAGACCCGACATCTCGCGGCCGTCGAACTCGACCCGGCCCCGGGTGCCGTCGAGCAAGCCCATCAGCGCCTTCAACGTAGTCGATTTGCCCGCGCCGTTGCGCCCCATCAGCGCCACCACCTCGCCGCGCCCGACCTCGAGGTCGAGATCGAACAGGATGTGGGCGCGCCCGTAGAAGGCGTTCAGGCCGCGCGCGCGGAGCAAGGGTTCGCTCATGCCGCACTCCCGCCGAAGGTGGCGCCCGAGCCGAAGTAGACCTCGCGCACACGGGCGTCGTCGCGCACCTCCCGCGCGCTGCCGTCGGCGATCAGGAGGCCGCGCGCCAGCACGATCACGCGATCGGCGTAGGCGAACACCACATCCATGCTGTGTTCGGTAAACAGCACCGACATGCCGCGCTCGCGCACCAGCCGCTGCGTCAGCGCCATCATGTCGTGGCGCTCGCGCGCGGCCATGCCGGCGGTGGGCTCGTCCATCAGCAGCAGGCGCGGCGCATTCGACAGCGCCATGGCCAGCTCGACGCGCTTGATGTCGCCATAGGCCAGCACGCCGCAGGCGCGCCCCGCCTGCGACGCCATGCCCACCTGCTCCAGCAGCTGCATCGCCTCGTCGCGGAAATAAGCCGAGGCCGGACGCCACCACCGGCCCAGCAGGCGCCGGTGCGAGAGCAAGGCCGCCTGCACGTTCTCCAGCACCGTCATCGAATGAAACGCGGCCGATACCTGGAAGGTGCGCCCCACGCCGCGGCGCCAGATATGGCGCGCGTCGAGGCCGGCGATATCCTCGCCTTGCAGCAGCACGGCGCCGCCGTCGGGGCGCAGCTGGCCATTGATGATGTTGAAGCAGGTCGACTTGCCGGCGCCGTTGGGACCGATCAGCGCCAGCAGCTGCCCGGCCGGCAGCTCGAAGGAGACATCGTCGAGCGCCTTCACGCCGCCGAAGGCCTTGGCCAGATGGCTGACTTGCAGCAGGCTCATGCGCCCTCCCCGTTGCGGCCCGGCAGCAGGCGCCGCCACGCGCCGGCCAGGCCGCCCGGGAACAGCAGCACCAGCGCCAGCATCACCAGGCCGAGCAAGGCGCGCCAGTAGTCGGTCTGGCGCGCCACCGCATCTTGCAGCCAGGTGAACAGCGCCCCGCCCACGAGCGGCCCGGCCAGGCTTTGCACGCCGCCCAGCATCACCATTACCAGGCCATCCACCGAGCGGCCCACGCTGGCGGCCTCCGGCGAGATGCTGCCCTTGGAAAACGCAAACAGCACGCCGGCCAGCCCGCAGAACAGGCCCGCCACGGCAAAGCCCAGCCATTGGATGCGGCGTACGTCCATGCCCAGCGCCGCGGCCCGCGCCGAGGAGTCGCGCGCGGCGCGCAGCGCCAGCCCGAACGGCGAATAGACCACCCGGCGCAGCAGCCATACGCCGATGGCGGTGCAGGCCAGCGCCAGGTAGTAATAAGCCACCGGCGAAGCGAAACCCTCGGCCGGACGAAGGCCGACCAGGCCGTTGCTGCCGCCGGTAAGGTCGTCCCATTGGAAGATCACGGCCCAGACGATCTGGGCGAAGGCCAGCGTGAGCATGGCCAGGTAGACGCCCGACAGGCGCACGCAGAACCAGCCGAACAGCAAGGCGCCCAGCAGCGCGACCAGCGGCCCGGCGACGAAGGCGGCAGCCATGCCCCAGTGCAGCTTCAAGGCGAACAGCGCGGCGCCGTACGCGCCCAGGCCGAAATAGGCGGCGTGCCCGAACGAGGCCATGCCGCCCGGTCCCATCATGAAATGCAGGCTGGCGGCGAACAGCACGGCCACCAGGATCTCCACCATCAGCACCGGCAGATAAGGGAAGCTGCCGGCGACCAGCGGCAAGGCGATCAGCGCCAGCAGCAGCGCGCCGCCTGCCAGGCGCGAGGCCCGGCCCGGCGCCGGCAGCGGCGCGTCGTGGCCGGTATGGCGCGGCGCCGGCGGCGGCTTGCCGAACAGGCCCCAGGGACGCGCCACCAGGATCGCCGCCATCACCAGGAACTCCGCCACCAGGGTCAGGCGCGAGAGCGAGATGTCGATGCCCAGCAGCGAGACATCGCCCAGCGCGATGCACAGCGCCTTGATCTCGGCGATCAGCAAGGCTGCGGCGAAGGCGCCGCCGATCGAGCCCATGCCGCCGACCACCACCACCACGAAGGCGTTGCTGATGACGTCCAGGTCCAGCGCCAGGTTGGCCGGCATGCGCGGCCCTTGCAGCGCGCCGCCCAGGCCGGCCAGGAAGCAGCCCAGCGCGAACACGCCGGTGAACAGCCACGCCTGGTTCACGCCCAGCGCGCCCAGCATCTCGCGATCCTGGGTGGCGGCGCGGATCAGCGTGCCCCAGCGCGTGCGGTTGGTCAGCAGCCACAGCAGCGCGAACACCAGCGGACCGATGCAGATCAGCAGCAGGTCGTATTGCGGCAGGCGCCGGCCCAGCAGCTGCACCGCGCCGGACAACCCTGGCGCGCGCGGCGCGAACAGGTCTTCCGGCCCCCAGTGCCAGAGCGCGGCGTCCTTGATCACCAGCACCAGCGCGAAGGTAGCCAGCAGCTGGAACAGTTCGGGCGCGCGGTAGATGCGACGCAGGACGGCGATCTCGACTGCCGCCCCGATGGCCGCGACAGCCAGCGCCGCCAGCAGCACGGCCGCCCAGAAACCCAGGCCGGTGGCGCCGATGGCGTCCACCAGGCTGTAGGCGATGTAGATGCCCAGCATGTAGAACGAGCCGTGGGCGAAGTTGACGATGCGCGTGACGCCGAAGATCAGCGACAGCCCGGCCGCCACCAGGAACATGGCGGAGGCGTCGGCCAGGCCGTTGAGCAGCTGGACGGTGAGGCTGGCAAGCGTCATGGCAGCGCCGGCCGGATCGGGCGGGACATCAAATGGGCAATCAGTCGGCCGGACGCAGCTTCTTCACTTCGGCGTCGGGCAACTGCAGCGCGGCGCCGTCGACGTAGGTGAAGCTGGTCATGATGCCGCGGCCGTCCTTCACGCCGGTGCGGCCGACGAAGGCGCCCAGCGTGGACTGGTGGTCTTGCGCGCGGTAGACGATGGGCGCCACCGGGGTATCGACCTTGAGGCCGGAAAAGGCAGCGGCCAGCTTGTCGGCGTCGACGCTGCCGGCCTTCCTGATGCCGGCGGCGATCGACATCAGCGCGGAGTAGCCGACCAGCGAGCCGTTGCGAGGATAGTCGTTGAATTTCTTGCGGTAGGCCTCGACGAACTTCTTGTGCTCGGGCGTGTTGATCGCATACCAGGGATAGCCGGTGACGATCCAGTTGACCGGGGCTTCGCCCTTCAACGGATCCAGGTATTCCGGCTCGCCGGTCAGCAGCGACACCACCTCGACACCCTCGAACAGGCCGCGGGTATTGCCCTCGCGCACGAACTTGCCGAGGTCGGCGGCGAACAGCGCGTTGAAGATGGCGTCGGGCCTGGCGTCGGCCAGCGCCTGGGTGACCGGGCCGGCGTCGATCTTGCCCAGCGGCGTGGCTTGCTCGGCGACGAACTCCACGTCCGGCTGCGCCTGCTTCAGCAGCGCCTTGAAGCTGGCCACGGCGGACTGGCCGTATTCATAGTTGGGATAGACCAGCGCCCAGCGCTTCTTCTTGAGCTTGACGGCCTCCTTCACCACCGAGGCCACCAGCATGTAGGTCGAAGGGCGCAGGCGATAAGTGTACTTGTTGCCGTTCTGCCAGACGATCTTGTCGGTCAGCGGCTCGGCGGCCAGGAAGAACACCTTGTGCTGCTTCGCGTAGTCGGTCAGCGCCAGGCCGGTGTTGGAGAGGAAGCCGCCGAACAGCAGCGCCACGCGCTCGCGCGCCACCAGTTCCTCGGCAATGCGCACCGAGTCGCCCGGATTGCCGTTGTCGTCGCGCGCCACCACTTCCAGCTTCTTGCCCAGCACGCCGCCGGCGGCGTTGACTTCCTCCAGCGCCATCTCCCAGCCGCGGCGGTACGGCTCGAGGAAAGCCGGCTGCGCCTTGTAGCTGTTGATCTCGCCGATGCGGATGGTGGACTGCGCCTGCGCGCCGCCGGCCGCGGCCAGTGTGACGGCGGCGCTGGCCAACAGCAGGCCGCGCTGGAAAAAACCGATGCGATGGGTCACGTCATTTCCTTTTTGGTGTCGTTGCGTTCTTGCGCCGCCCGGCGCGTGGTCCGCCGGCGGCGCTGCGGGCGTAATGATACCCGTTGTGGCGCCATCAGGCCGACGCCGCGCGCAACCCGGCGCTTACTTGATGCGCTGCTTTTCCAGCTTGCGGGCCAGGGTGCGGCGATGCATGCCGAGCCGGCGGGCGGTTTCGGAGATGTTGAAGTCGGTTTCCACCAGCACCTCGTGGATGCGCTCCCATTCCAGCGTCTTGATGGAGGTGACGCGCGCCGAAAGCTCGAGGTCGGCGATGCCGGCCACATGGCCGAAGGCGGCTTCGATGTCGTCGGTGTTGGAGGGCTTGGCGAGGTATTGGCAGGCGCCCAGCTTGATCGCCTCGACCGCCGTGGTGATGCTGGCGAAGCCGGTCAGCACCACGATCAGCATGGCGTCGTCGTGGGCGTGCAGCATCTGCACGCAGGCCAGGCCCGAGGCGTTGCCGGAGAGTTTCAGGTCGACCACGGCATAGCCGGGGTTGTGATCCTTCAGATGAAGGGCCGCTTCCTCCTGGTTGGAGGCTTGCAGCACCGTGTAGCCGCGGCGCTCGAACGAGCGGCCCAGGGTGCGGGCGAAGGCGGCGTCGTCCTCGATGATCAGGAGCAGGCGATCAGCCGGCATGTTGCTTTCCCAGTATTTCTATTTTCCCAACCCGCTATTGTATTGCGAGTTTGGACGTTGGCACTTACACCAAGGTATGAAATCGGGATTGATCGGCGTCAAACGCCCGCCCGGCAAGGCTTGAGGAGGATCAAAAAAAGATGCGCGACGAAAAAGTCAGGCGTCGCCGGGCCCGTCGGCGGCCTCTTCCAGGCTGATGGCCGACAGCGGCAGGGACAGCGTCACCCGCGCGCCCCCGGCCTCGCGGTTGCTGGCCGAGATGCGCCCGCCCAGCTTGCGCGCGACGTTGACCACGAAGAACAGGCCCAGGCCCCGCCCTGGCTTGCCCTTGGTGGACTGGTAGGGCTTGCCGAGCTGGTTGATCATCCAGTCCGGGAAACCGGGGCCGTGGTCGGTCACCTCCACCAGCAACAGGTCGCCATCGCGCCGCACCAGCAGCGAGAGCCACTGGGGCGAGACCTCGAAGGCGTTGTCCAGCACGTTGCCCAGCATCTGCTTGATGGCCGAATCGAAGGCCACCGGCAGGTCGTGCTCGATCAGGTTGCGGTATTCGAACACCTCCACCGGGCGCGAGCGGCGCCAGTCGTCGGCGACGCTGTCGAGGAAGGTATTGAGCGTGGTCTTGACCGAGGACTCGCCGCGCGCCTGGCCGGCCGACAGCAGCACGCCGCTGACGATGGACTTGCAGCGCTGCAGTTGCGCTTCCATCTCGGCGATGTCGTCCACCAGCTCGGGGCGCTGGCTGATCTCGGGCATGCGGCGCCAGTCGCCCAGGATCACCGAGACGGTCGCCAGCGGCGTGCCCAGCTCGTGGGCCGCGCCCGAGGCCAGCAGGCCCATGCGCACGATGTGGTCCTCCTCGGCCGAGCGCTGGCGCAGGTCGGCCAGCAAGGCGTCGCCGGCGCGCAGGTTGCTGTTGATGCGGGTGATGAAGAACACCATCAGGCCGGCGTTGAGCAGGAAGCAGATCAGCGTGCCTTCCACGTACAGGCTGAACAGGCCGGCGCTGTGGTCGGGCGGCAGCGCCAGCGGCTCCGAGAACAGCGCCAGGCTGGCCAGGCAAGCCATGGTGACGCCGACGATGGTCCAGCTCGACCAGGGCTTCAGGAGCACCGCCGAGAGGATGATCTGCATCAGGTAGAGGAAGGCGAACGGATTGGAGATGCCGCCGGAGAGATAGAGCTGGAAGCTCAGCACCGCCACGTCCACCAGCAAGGCCAGGAACAGCTCGGCGTTGGAGACCGTGCGCCGCTCGTGCCAGCGCAGGTGGCTGGCGACGTTGAAGGCGATCAGGCAGGACAGCACCTCCAGCATGTGCGGCAACGGCAGGTGGATGCCGAACACCAGCACCACGAAGGCGATGGTGGAGATCTGCCCCAGCACCGCCAGCCAGCGCAGCTGGATCAGCAGCAGCATGTTCTGGTGGCCGGCCGGGTTCTCCTCGCCCTGGCGCAGGCGCGCCCAGCGTTCCCTGAGCGTCCTGCGCTTGACCGGCGTATCGGTGGCGGTCATGCCCGGCTTATCCCGCGACGGCGGCGCTCGTCGCGCACCACCCACCACCCGGCCGCAGCCATCATCAGGGCCAGCGCATACCAGGTCAGCGCATAGACCAGATGGCTGTTGTGGAAGGCGATCACGGTCAGCCCGCCCACCGGTTTCTCGGCGTCGGGCGCGGCGGCGGCATTGGACTCCGAGCTGGCCTTGTCGGCGTCGACGAAGTAAGGCGCGACAGCGCCCAGCCCGCGCGCGGCGGCGATCGCGTCGACGTCGCGCGAATACCAGCGGTTCTGCGCGGCGTCGTTGCTGCGCAGGAAACCGCCGCCCTGCTCGCTCACGCGCAGCAGGCCGACCACCTCGACCGGCCGGTCGGCGGCGCCGTCGGGCGCGGTGCTGGCGATCAGCTTGATCGGCGAGGTGCTGACGAAGCCGCGGTTGACCAGCACGATATCGCCGTTGGCGGCCTGCAGCGGGGTCATCAGCCAGGAGCCGCTGCCGAGATCCGTGCTGGCCTGCACGGCGGTGGTCTTGCTGTACAGGTAGCGGCCGGTGAGTGCGACGCGGCGGTACTCGTCCCGGTCCGCCGAGACCTGCGGCCAGAGCTCACGCGCCGGCGCCGGCGATGGCGCGGCGTGCACCCGCGCGTCGACCTTGGCGATCAGGGCAAGTTTCCATTGCAGGCGGTAGACCTGCCAGGTTCCCAGCGCGGCGAAGGCCAGAAAGAAAAATCCCGCGCAAAGGGCCAGGAAAACCAGGCTGGCCTTTGAGCGGGATGCCGGAGCCGCCTTCGCGGCCCCGTTTTCCTTGCCTTGCGTCACGCCATTGCTTGGCGTTTGGCTCATTTCGATTGCGCTGCGCCGTGCTGCATGCCGGGCATGCTTTGCTGCATCGATTGCGGCACGGTTTCAGTAGGCATGTTTTCCGGCGACATGGTCGGCATCATGTTGTGGTTCATGTGGTACATGACCCACAGCGAACCGGACAAGGCGATGCCGACGATGATGATGGTGAAGATCATCGACAGCATGTTCCAGCCGCCTTCGGACTTGCTGTTCATGTGCAGGAAGTACTTGATGTGCACCACGATCTGCACGGCGGCGAACGCCAGCAGGACGATGCCGAGGCGCGCCGAGCTTTCGATCGACTTGCTCATCACCAGCCAGAACGGGATCGCGGTCAGGATCACGGCCAGCACGAAACCGGTGACGTAGTCCTTCATCGAGCCGTGCGCGGCGTGGTCGCCATGACCGTGGCCATGCTCGTGGCCGTGGTCATGCTCGTCGTGATGGCCCATCGGTCGGGCCGGGTGTTCTTGGTGGCCGCGGCTCATGGCAGGACTCCCATCAGGTAGACAAAGGTGAAGACGCCGATCCAGACCACGTCCAGGAAGTGCCAGAACATCGACAGGCACATCAGGCGACGGCCGTTGGCCTCGGTCAGGCCGTGCTTGTTGATCTGGAACAGCAGCACGACCAGCCAGATGATGCCGAAGGACACGTGCAGGCCGTGGGTGCCGACCAGCGCGAAGAACGAGGTCAGGAAACCGCTGCGCGCGGGACCCGCGCCTTCGTGGATCAGGTGCAGGAACTCATACAGTTCGAAGTAGATGAACCCGGCGCCCAGGAGGCCGGTGATGACCAGCCAGACGATCGTGTTCTGCTGCTTCTTGGCCTGCATGGCCAGCATGGCGAAGCCGTAGGTGATCGACGACAGCAGCAGCAGCGCGGTGTTGAGCGCCACCAGCGGCAGGTCGAACAGCTCGGCGCCGGTCGGGCCGCCGGCGTAGTTGCGGCCGAGGACCGCATAGCACGCGAACAGGCAGGCGAAGATCAGGCAATCGCTCATCAGGTAGATCCAGAAGCCCAGCATGGTGCCGTTCTCCGGATGATGATGGCGGACGAAGTAGCGCGAGCTTGGCGTCGCGTCGGCCGTGTGGTTGATTGCTTCAGACATGGCTATTCAACAGGCGAGTGCGCTCTGCTTCGACACGGACGACTTCGTCGGCCGGGATGTAGTAGTCGCGGTTGTAATTAAAGGTGTGGACGATAGTGGCCACCACCACGGCGATGAAGGCGGCCACGGCCGGAATCCACATCTGCCAGATCAGGGCGAAGCCGCAGGCTGCCGACAGCGCAGCGATGATGAAGCCGGCGCCGGTGTTCTTGGGCATGTGGATCTCGACGAAGTCGCCCAGCGGACGCTGGTACTTGTTCTTCTTCATGTCGGCCCAGGCGTCGTTGTCGTACACGACCGGGGTGAAGGCGAAGTTGTAGTCAGGCGGCGGCGACGAGGTCGACCATTCCAGGGTGCGGGCGTTCCACGGGTCGCCGGTGACGTCGGCCAGTTGCTTGCGGTCGCGGATCGAGACGGCGATCTGGATGATGAACGACAGGATGCCCAGGCCGACCAGCGCGGCGCCGACGGCGGCAATCACGAACCAGATCTGCAGCGACGGATCGTCGAAGTGGCTCATGCGGCGGGTCACGCCCATCAGGCCCAGCACGTACAGCGGCATGAAGGCCAGGTAGAAGCCGACGAACCAGAACCAGAAGGAGCACTTGCCCCAGAAGGCGTTGAGCTTGAAGCCGAAGGCCTTCGGGAACCAGAAGTTGATGCCGGCGAACATGCCGAACACCACGCCGCCGATGATCACGTTGTGGAAGTGGGCAATCAGGAACAGGCTGTTGTGCAGCACGAAGTCGGCCGGGGGAACGGCCAGCAGCACGCCGGTCATGCCGCCGATCACGAAGGTGATCATGAAGCCGATGGTCCACAGCATGGGGACTTCGAAGCGGATGCGGCCGCGATACATGGTGAACAGCCAGTTGAAGATCTTGGCGCCCGTCGGGATCGAGATGATCATCGTCGTGATGCCGAAGAACGAGTTCACGCTGGCGCCCGAACCCATGGTGAAGAAGTGGTGCAGCCACACCAGGTAGGACAGGATGGTGATCACGACGGTCGCGTACACCATGGAGGTGTAGCCGAACAGGCGCTTGCCGCTGAAGGTCGAGACGACTTCGGAGAAGATGCCGAACGCCGGCAGAACCAGGATGTAGACCTCGGGGTGGCCCCAGATCCAGATCAGGTTCACGTACATCATGGCGTTGCCGCCCATGTCGTTGGTGAAGAAGTTGGTGCCGAACACGCGGTCCAGCGACAGCATGGCCAGCACCGCGGTCAGCACCGGGAAGGCGGCCACGATCAGCACGTTGGTGCACAGCGAGGTCCAGGTGAAGACGGGCATCTTCATCATGTTCATGCCCGGGGCGCGCATCTTGACGATGGTCACCACCAGGTTGATGCCCGAGAGCAAGGTCCCTACCCCGGCAATCTGCAGCGCCCATATGTAGTAGTCGACCCCGACGTCCGGGCTGTACAGGATGCCCGACAGCGGCGGATACGCCAGCCAGCCGGTGCGGGCGAATTCGCCCACGAACAGCGAGGCCATCACCAGCAGCGCGCCGAAGGTGGTCATCCAGAAGCTGAAGTTGTTCAGGAACGGGAAGGCCACGTCGCGCGCGCCGATCTGCAGGGGCACGACGTAGTTCATCAGGCCGGTCACCAGGGGCATGGCCACGAAGAAGATCATGATCACGCCGTGGGCGGTGAACACCTGGTCGTAGTGGTGCGGCGGCAGGAAGCCGGCGTTGTCGCCGAAGGCGATGGCCTGCTGGGCGCGCATCATCAGCGCGTCGGCGAAGCCGCGCAGCAGCATGACGATGGCCAGTACGATGTACATGATGCCAATGCGCTTGTGGTCGATACTGGTGAACCAGTCGCGCCAGAGCATGCCCCACAGGCGGTATTTGGTGAGCAGGGCCAGCATTACCAGGCCGCCCACCGCCACCATGGCGAAGGTACCGAGCAGGATCGGCTCATGGTATGGAATCGCTTCCAGGCTGAGGCGACCGAAGATCAGCTTTATCAGGTCAAAATTGTCGGACATCTTTACTTCCCGGGGAAAAAGGAAATCACGGCGCGGCGGCGGGCCACCGCGCCAATACGGCTACTGCGCTCGGAACGATCACTCATGCTTCTGCTGGCCGGGCTTCACATTCAGGTCGGTGGACATCATCTTGTCCAGGCAGACCGAATTGGGCGCGACGCAGCGATTCACGATGGCGTGGAACAAACCGGCATCGACAGTGCCGAACAGGCGTGCGGGCTCGCGCTCGCTGGGCTGCTCCAGCTTCAGGTAGTCGGCGCGGCTCATGGTGCCGGAGTCGGCCTTGGCCTTCTTGACCCACTCGTCGAACCCTTGCTGGTCCAGGCCATGGAACTTGAAGCGCATGTGCGAGAAGCCGGCGCCGCTGTAGTTGGCCGAGAAGCCTTCATATTCGCCGGGCTTGTTGATCACGGCGTGCAGCTTGGTCTCCATGCTCGGCATGGCGTAGATCTGGCCGGCCAGCGCGGGGATGTAGAACGAGTTCATCACGTTGGAGGCGGTGATCTTGAACTGGATCTGCGTATCGACCGGGGCCGCCAGTTCATTCACGGTGGCGATGCCCTGCTCCGGATAGATGAACAGCCACTTCCAGTCCAGCGCCACCACTTCGACCGTCAGGGTCTTGGCCTGCGGCGACAGCGGACGCTCGGCGTCGATGCGCGACAGCGGACGGTACGGATCCAGCGTGTGGGTGGTGATCCAGGTCAGCAGGCCCAGCGCGATGATGATCAGCAGCGGCGCGCCCCAGATGATCAGCTCCAGGCGGGTCGAGTGATCCCAGTCCGGCTCGTAGGGCGCGGAGGTGTTGCCCTTGCGGTAGCGCCAGGCGAACAGCAGGGTCAGGATGATCACCGGGATGATGATGATGAGCATCAGGACGGTGGAGATAACGATCAGGCGAGCCTGTTGGTTCGCGATGTCGCCGGAGGGATTCATGACTACGGTGTTGCATCCAGCCAACAAAAGAGCAGGCAGAAGAAGCAATCCGCGACGGAGTATTTGAGAAACCATGGAGGAAAAGTCCAGTCGTATGTAGCAGAGCATGCTAATGTAACGGCAATAAAGTGTGTTGGCGATTGGACGTTTTGTCCCACCCCACAAGCCACGACCGCCGGGATGGGATTTTCGTACTGCGACTAAACCTCTAACAGTGGGAGACAAAGCCATGGCAAGCACCAGCATCCACAACGGTCAAGGTTCCAGCGAGTTCCGGCCGAATTCCAACGTCCCTCCCGCCGCCCGCGATCATGGGCACATCGAGCCCGGTGAAATCGCCGTCGGCGTGGTCATCGGACGAGCGTCCGAGTATTTCGACTTCTTCGTATACGCCTTGGCGTCGGTATTGGTGTTTCCGGCCATTTTCTTTCCTTTCGAACAGAGGCTGGAAGGCACGCTCTACGCGTTCGTGATCTTTGCGTTCGCGTTCCTGGCCAGACCTATCGGCACAGCGATATTCATGGCGATCCAGCGGGCGTACGGAAGAGAAGTGAAGCTGACGCTGGCGCTGTTCCTGCTTGGTTTTTCAACGGCGGGTATTGCCTTGCTGCCAACTTTTGATCATATAGGCGTGTGGGCCATTGTCCTGCTGTCGCTGCTGCGGGTCGGACAAGGCATTGCGCTGGGCGGGGCCTGGGACGGCTTGCCTTCGCTGCTGGCCATGAACGCCCCCCAGAACAAGCGCGGATGGTATGCAGCCCTCGGCCAGCTTGGCGCGCCGCTTGGTTTCGTGATTGCGGCGAGCCTGTTTGCCTATATGCTGGCAAATCTTACCACGGAAGATTTCCTGGATTGGGGCTGGCGCTTTCCTTTTTATGTCGCTTTCGCGATTAACGTTGTAGCGCTGTTCGCCCGCCTGCGCCTGGTTTCCACCCCGGAATACGCCAAGCTGCTGGACGAGCGCGAACTGGAGCCGGCCGGCATCATCGAGCTGACCACCACGCAGGGCCGCAACATCATCATCGGCGCCCTCGCCGCCCTGGCCAGCTATGCGCTGTTCCACCTGGTGACGGTGTTCCCGCTGTCCTGGATCAAGCTGTACTCGCTGCGCGAGACGGCCGACTTCCTGGTGGTGCAGATCATCGGCGGCGCCATCATGGCGCTGGGCATCCTGGCCTCCGGCCTGATCGCCGACCGCTTCGGCCGCCGCACCACGCTGGGCTCGATGGCGCTGCTGATCGCCATCCTCTCGGCCTTCGTGCCGGCCCTGATGAACGGCGGCGAGTCCGGCCAGAACACCTTCATCCTGATCGGCTTCGCCTTGCTGGGCCTGTCCTACGGCCAGGCTGCCGGCGCCGTGACCGCCAACTTCCAGAGCCGCTATCGCTATACCGGCGCCGCCCTGACCCAGGACGTCGCCTGGCTGGTGGGCGCAGGCTTCGCCCCGCTGGTGGCGCTGGGCCTGTCGGCGCACTTCGGCATGGCCTATGTGAGCTTCTACCTGCTGTCGGGCGCAGTCGGCTCGCTGGCGGCGCTGAGCCTGAACCGGGCGCTGGAGTCGAAGGAAGAGTAAGCGCCTGAAGTCCTCGCCAGGCGCATCGCAAAACCCGGAAGTCCGCTTCCGGGTTTTGTCTTTTTGGGCCGCTGAAAAAATCGCCGGCCTGATGCATCCGCGCGACAGAATGTGATTTTTGATGGATTTTAGGGAAAACCCTGACGGCGATTGCCTCCTGGCTAGGGGAATACCCGATTAGCGGGTGACGCAGCGCAACCTAAAGTTCCCACTGCCGGGTCACAACAATGCAGAGGCGGCAAGATCGCCGCCAAGTCCGGCCAGAGGAACGACAATGCTCAGGAAATGCTTCAAATCAACCGGCCTTGCGCTGGCCGTCGTCCTGGCGACGCCATGCGCGCCGTCGCAGGCGGCCACCGGCGTGGGCAGCATCAGCGTCGGCACCAATGTGCTGTCGCTATGCCTGGTCAGCGGCTCGACCATCGCATTCGGCACCTACAACACCGCGGCGCAGCTGGACCAGACCGGCACCATCACCGTGCTGTGCACCTTCGGCACCAGCTACAACGTCGGCCTCGATGCCGGCTCGGGCGCCGGCGCTACCACCACGGTGCGCAAGATGACCGGCCTGGGAGGCGATACGCTGCACTACGCGCTGTACCGCAACGCCGCCCGCTCCAGCCTGTGGGGCTCGACGGTCGGCGCCGATACCGTCGCCGGCACCGCCAACGGCCTGCTGCAGAGCCTGACCGTATACGGCCGCATTCCCTCGGGCCAGGCGCCCAAGGCCGACCTCTACTCCGACACCGTCACCATCACCCTCACCTACTGAACCTGGCCGCCCACCACTTCGTGGACGAAGCGCAGCTTGTCCAGCACCGGCGTGGACAGCGTGAACGGATAGGAGTCCGGCATGCCGATGCTGCGGTTCAGGCTGTTGAGCACATAGGTCAGCGCAAACCATTCCCCGGCCAGCTCGTCGAAGGAATCGGTGGCGGCCGGCGACGCCCTGATCACCAGTTTCTGCTCGTCGGCGTTGCGCGGGCGCAGCTGCACGCCGCAGGCGTAGGCCGTCTCCAGCGTGTCGAACATGTGCAGGTAATGGGCCCAGGTCTCGGCCCAGTCTTCCCAGGGATGGCTGCTGGCATAGGCGCTGACGAAGCGTTCTTCCCACTGCTCGGGCGGCCCGTTCTCGTAGTGCCGTTGCAGGCTGGCGCCGTAGTCCTCGCGCTCATCGCCGAACAGCGCGCGAAAACCGTCGAGCCAAGCGCTCTGCGCCACCAGCCGGTCGAAATAGTAATGGCCGCTCTCGTGGCGGAAATGCCCCAGCAGCGTGCGGTAAGGCTCGGCCATCTGCTCGCGCGCCTTCTCACGGTAGGCGGGGTCGGCCTCGGCTGCGTTGATGGTGATCACGCCGTCGGCATGCCCGGTCAGCACACGCTCGCCGTGCGGCATGTCCTGCAGGAACTCGAAGGCCAGCCCGGCCTCCTCGTCCTCGGTCTTGGGCACCGGCTGCAGCCGCAACGTCCACAGCGAATGCAGCAGGCGGCGCTTGGCGGTTTCCAGGCGACTCCACAGCACGCGATTGTTGCCGTCCTCCAGCGAGGGGATCACCCGCGTCAGGCGGCATGAGGCGCACAGTTCATGCGGGCTCTGCGCGTCCACCATCCAGTTGCAGACGTTCTCGCGCCAGTAGTTCACGCATTGCCGGAACGCGCGCCCGCGGTGCTCCGGCCGCGCGCTGCGCCAGCGTTGCGGCGCCGCGCCGTCTTCCTCGATCGGCGAAAAGCTGGTAATGGCCTGCAGTTCCGGCTGGTAGCCCAGCATCCAGCCGCAATTGCCGCATACCGTGTTCTCGAAGAACACCTGCTTGCCGCAGTTGTCGCAGTGAAAAGTCTTCATCGTCTCCCCTCGTGGTCGTCATCGCCGCGGCGCCGGGCCGCTGATGATCCATTGGAAGAAGGATGGCGCATTACGTTCCGCGCCGCCGGGTATCCGGGCGGGCCCGGATGTTCAGATGAAGTGTTCGCCGACGATGCGGGCGGCGGCCGCCACCACGTCGTTGCGCATCGGCGCGTCCTTGGCGGTCTGGGTGAAGTAGATCGCCAGCACCACCGGCGATTCGTTGCCCGGCCAGATCACCGCGACATCGTTGGTGGTGCCGTAGTCGCCGCCGCCGGTCTTGTCGCCGATGATCCAGTCGCGCGGCATGACCGAACGGATGCGGGTGCCGCCGGTGGTGTTGCCGCGCATCCAGTCCACCAGCATGCGGCGCTGCAGCTCGGGCAGGAACTCGCCCAGCAGCAGGCCCTGCAGCGTCTGCGCCATCGCCAGCGGCGTGGTGGTGTCGCGCTCGTCGCCGGGCGCGGCGCTGTTGAGCTCGGTCTCCATGCGGTCCAGGCGGAAGCCCTGGTCGCCGATCTTGCGCGCGTACTCGTTGACCGCCCTGATCCCGCCCAGCTCGCGGATGAGCAGGTTGCCGGCGGTGTTGTCGCTGTATTGGAGGGCCGCCGCGCACAGGCCGCTGACCGACATGCCGGCGCCGATCGCCTTCTCGGTCACGGGCGAATAGGCCACCAGGTCGCCGGCGCCATAGCGCACGCGGCGCTGCAGCAGCGTGGAGTCCTCCAGGCTGCGGGTCAGCACGGCGCCCACCAGCACGATCTTGAAGGTGCTGCAGAACGGGAAGCGCTCGGTCTCGCGATAGCCGACGCGGGCCGACGAGGCGCCGCCGGCGTTGTCGATGGCCATCACGCCCAGCCGCCCGCCGGATTGTTTTTCCAGTTCGGCCAGTTTCTGCCGGATGACGGCGCTGTTGTCGGGACGTTCGCGCACCAGGGCGCAGCCGCCCAGGAGCGTGGAGAGGCCGCCTGCGATGAGCAACGTGCGGCGGTTTGGCGATGGAGTCATGGTCTTGTCTTTGTTATTGGCATGCCGCTGGGCCATCCGCGCCGCCGCATGTGGGTTCGGTGATCTGTATCAGGCGCGCGGCGACCGGAATGGTTCCGGGCTGTCAGCAAGATTTCATATTCGCCGCGCCCGCTGCCGCATGGCGACGGATATGGGCATGCAATGGAGAAACTCAAGGGCTGCCGCATGGCTTTTCGGCCGGTGCTATAGTCCTCGCTTTCCCCGCCGCCAGGATAAAGGACAAGGCCATGAACTACCTTCTCATGTACGATTTCGTCCCCGACTACCTCGAACGCCGCGCCGCCCATCGCGCCGAACACCTGGCGCTGTGCAAGCAAGCCGTCGCGCGCGGCGAGCTGGCCGCCGGCGGCGCCGTGGGCGATCCGCCGGAGAGCGGCCTGCTGCTCTTCCTGGGGCAAGCCGCCCATGCCGAGCGCTTCGCCGCCGCCGACCCCTATGTGCTGCACGGCCTGGTCACGCGCTGGCAGGTCAAGCAATGGAACACCGTCACCGGCATTGCCGCGCTGGTGCCGGATCCGCTGTAAGCCGCCTCGCGCGACCGGTTAAAAACATTCACCAGCAGGCCGCGCCGGAAAACCGGATAATGCCTTATCGTCTACTGAATACAGAAAAGCCGCCGACGAGCCGCTCAGCCACGACAGGACGCACCAAGGAGACCCCATGTCCGCACGCCCCGCATTCGCCCGCACCGTCCGCCACCCCGGCAAGCCCGATCCCGTTCGCATCGTCACCCTCGAAGCCCCCGCCCTGCGGCACGATTTCACGCTGCAGGCCGGCCACAACCTGCGCGACGCCATGAGCATCCCGCTGGCCCAGGCCGGTATCGACGGCGGCACGGTGCGCTTCGAGAACCTGCAGGTGAAGCCGTTGCACTTCCTGATGCCGGCGCTGGCCGTGGACGACCAGCACGCCGCCTTCTACAGCGACCCGCACAGCATGGAGGAAGGCACCCTGATCGAGTATGCGGTGGCCACCTATGGCCGCAAAGACGGCGAGCCCTTCGTGCATTGCCACGCGGTCTGGCGCGGCCGCGACGGCCAGCGCCAGGGCGGCCACCTGATGATGGACAAGACCGTGGTCGCCGCGTCCGGCCAGGCGCAGGCCTGGGGCGTGCGCGACGCCACCATGGCGACCAGGTACGATCCGGAAACCAATTTCACCCTGTTCCACCCTACCCGCCTGAACGACGCCGCGCCGCCGGCCGCCGGCGGCAAGCGCGTGGTGCTGGCGCGCATCCGCCCCGACGAAGACCTCACCATGGCGGTGGAAGACGCTTGCCGCTCGCACGGCATTGCCGACGCCATCGTGCGCGGCAGCGTGGGCAGCATCATCGGCGCCGACTTCGAGGACGGCCGCGTGCTGGAAGACCGCGCCACCGAGATCCTGGTGCGCGCCGGCGAAGTGAAAGACGGCCCGCAAGGCCTGCGCGCGCGGCTGGAGATCGGGTTGATCAATCCCGAAGGCAAGGTCTGCGAAGGCGTGCTGGCGCGCGGGCGCAACCCCGTACTGATCTGCTTCGAGCTGGTGCTGGAAGAACGCTAGGCGCCAAGCAAAACGCCGCCCGAAGGCGGCGTTTCACCGAGACAAATCGCGGGCTCTTGTCGGCCCTGCGCTGCCTCCCCCTTTTCCGACCTTGCGGCCGGCCCCACGAGTACTTTTGTCGATCCACCGCGCGCGACCAACGCCGCTGGGTTCCTGCTTTCGCAGGGACCACAGCCAATGAATGGCCTCGAACAACCAAGGGTTCAGCTTACCGTCTCCCTGTCGTCCTGACGCAGGTCAGAACCCAGCGGCGTTGAGCGAACCTCAAGACACGGCGAACGCCGCTTCAGGCCCCCACCAGCTTCTTGAACGTCGGCAGCACCGCGTCGCCCTTGAACGGCTTGACGATCCAGCCCTTGATGCCGGCCGCCTTGCCGCGTTCCTTCATGATCGGCGAGTTCTCCGTAGTCAGCATGATGATGTTCACGCTGGCATTGCCCAGTTCGCTGCGGATCTTCTCGGCCATGGTCAGGCCGTCCATGTTGGGCATGTTGACGTCGGACACCACCAGCTTGATGGCCGGATCGCCCTTGAGCTTGTTGAGGCCGTCGCGGCCGTCCACGGCCAGCGCCACGTCCAGGCCGTTCTTCTTCAGGAAATCGCCGACCTCGGCGCGCACGGTGCTCGAATCGTCCACTACCAGGATTTGTGCCATATCGTTTCTCTCTCAGTGATGTTTGCTTGATTTGCGTGATTGCTTGATGGGTGCGGCCGCGCCTTCAGAACAGCTCCAGCTCGCCGCTTTCGAACAGTTCTTCCACCGACGCCTGGTTCTCGGCGAACGCCTCGGGCGACCACGACAGGTTGAAGATGAAGCGTTGCAGCAGCGCCACCGGCGCGCCGCCGTCCTTGCCCGTCAGCACATACTTGAAGCACAGCTGCGGGTCGTCCGAGCCGAACGAGATGTAGCGGTGCTGGTGGTTGATGACGATGGGCACCTGGCTTTGCTGCGGTATCGGCTGGGCCTGGTTGATGAAGCGGTTCTTGAACCAGCCCCAGATCAGGTTGGTGACCTCGCCCAGCGCGTTGTTGAGGTCGCGGAAATCCTCGGTCTCGCCCGGCACCAGGGTCTGCAGCGCGCGCTGCTCGGCCTGCAGCATCATGTAGCCGCGGCACCAGCTGCTCTCCAGCGGGATCAGCGTGAACACCTCGCCGAAGATGATGCGGTCGCGCACCAGGTAGGGCTTGTCGATCTCCACCGTCATCGACGGGAACTGGCTCTCCAGCACCATGCGGCTGATCTCGGCGATGCCGCGCACCAGCGCGTTCGGATAGCTCTGGCTGAAGATGGACGACGCCACCGCCGGCGCCAGCGCGTCGATATCCTCGATGCGGTAGATGGCGCTGAACAGGTCGGCCTCGCGCGGGTCGATGCGGTCGTCGGCGCCGGCCTCGCGACGACGGCGCAGGAACAGCGGCAGTTCGGGGCGCACCTCGTGGATGCGGCGCGCCAGGCCGCGGCCGGACTCGCCCAGGCCGGCCAGGCTCTCCGAGAGCATCACGCCGCCCAGGTCGACGTTGCTGCGCAGCACCGCCATCACATGCTCCTCGTGCGCCTTCAGGCCCACCAGGTTGTGGCGCTCGCAAAACGACTTGATGGTGCCGTAGCAGTCGGCATCCTTGTCCAGCACCAGCACCTTGCTGGTGATTGCCGCATCCATGCTCACTCTTTTCTCCGTATCCGATCGCGCCGATCCCGGCTCAGAACAATTCCAGCTCGCCGGTGCTGACATCCTCCTCTTCGGCCGACACCGTGAAATCCATCGCGTCGTAGGCCGAAATGCACAGCGAGACGTGCAAACGCGGCGACTCCGGGATTTCCACGGCGAAATGCCGGATGTGCGCGGCGTTGAGGCGTTGCAGGTAGGCCGCGCAATTGCGGTCGATCACGTTGGGCGTGGACATGCCCAGGTGCGGGAAGAAGCGGCCCAGGTCGCGGTTCAGGATGCCGCAGCACAGGTTGCCGCATTCGGCGATGGCGTCCATGAAGCCCTGCTCGCCCATCTCTTCCGCGTCGACCCGGTTCAGGCGCGCGAAGTGGCCGCGGGTGGCCGCGTCCGGCGTGAAGTAAAACATCACCATCAGGCGAAACAGATAGGACGACACAGTCAGCACCACGATCTTCTTTTCGCTGATGGCGGATATATCCTCGATCGCGGAAATCTCCACGCTCGACTCCGCCGGCACCATGCTGGCCTTCAAGGCCTGCTGCAGCAGCGTGTCGAAGCCGTCCCGGGCGGACTGGCTGATCAGGTTCGCACTTTCCATTGCCTCGTTCATGCGGCCTCGGCCAGCGTGTCCCTGGTCTTCTTGTTGATCAGGTCCAGGCCGATCACCGCGCCCATGATCATCTTGCCGCCGGCCTGCAGGTCCTGGAAGGTGGTGGTGGTGATCAGGTCGTTCTGGTACAGGTTGGCGCGATAGCTCTTGGAGAGTTTCTCGGCGCGCTGCGCCAGGTCGCGCACCTCGGAGGCCACCACCGCGAAGCCGCGGCCGTGGGCGCCGGCGCGCGCGGCTTCGATGGACGCATTGAGCGCAACGATGATGACCTGGTTGACGATCAGCGCGAACTCGTCGTTCTTGCGGTGCATCTCGCGGTTGTGGGAGATCAGCACGTTCATGTCGTCGTGCCAGCGCTCGAAGGTGCGGATCAAACCCAGCAGCCTGGCGATGGTGTCCTGCGAGGCGTCGCAGTTCTCCATCATGCGCGCCACGCTTTCCGACTTGCGCGACGACAGCCTCGCAATCATCTCTTCACCGTCGCGGCGCATTTCTTCCATGCGGCGCTCGCCGTCGCGGCGCTCCTGCTCCAATTGCAGCTGGTGCCCGGCGACATCGCGCCGCTGCTCTTCCAGCGTCTCCTGGATGCTGCGCTTGAGGGCCTCGACCTGCTCCAGGTCGATCATGCGCGCCGCGCGCGCCTTCTGCCGCCGCCACAGCCACGCCATCGGCGCTCCGGCCAGCAAGGCGCCCAGCGCCAGGAAGACTATCGAGTTCCACATGGATTCATTTCCGCATCATTGCTTCGTTAGCGCATCGCCGCTTCAGGCCACCTGTGGATTGCCGTCGGCCGGCAATTGCACCGGGTGGGGCTGTTCCTGGCCGGCCACCGGATAAGGCACGTCGATGCCGTCCACTTCCACCGCCACGCTCTCCGGCAGCATCACGATGATCTGGAACGGCCGGAAGGCGGCGCCTTCGGCGGTGTCGGTGAAGCGGATCTCGATCTTGCCGTGCTCGCGGATGACGAAGTCCAGCACCGCGTCCATGCCCACGCCGCGGCCGGAAACCTCGGTCACCTCGCTGCGGGTGGAGAAGCCCGGCTGCAGGATCAGGCGCGCCAGTTCCGCATCCGAGAGCGCCTGGTCGACGGTGATCATGTTCTTTTCGATGCCGGTCTGGCGCACGCGCTCCAGCGCCAGGCCGCGGCCGTCGTCGGACAGCGCCATATGCAGCATGCCGCCCATCACGCCCATCTCCAGCTTGATGGAGCCGGCTTGCGCCTTGCCCTTGGCCAGGCGCTCTTCCACGCTTTCCAGGCCATGGTCCATGGCGTTGCGGATCAGGTGCATGAACACGTTCTGCAGCAGCGGGGAGGCGTAGCTGTGGATCACATAACCGTTGTCCTCGATCTCCACCAGCGGCGCGGCCTTGCCCAGGTCGGCAGCCAGCGCCGGCAGCGAGCCGGTGACCGGCGCCAGCACGTCCTGCACGGCTTCGGTGCCCAGCAGACGCAGCGTGCGGCGCACTTCGTTGCGCACCGCCACCAGCTCGTGCAGGTTGGCGGTATTGACGTGCTCCAGGCGATGCAGGCTTTCCTGGATGTGCTTGCGGTCGATGGTCAGCACATGGCGCTCGTAGCCTGGAGCGGCGGTCGCGGCATCGGCGGCGCCGGCGCTTGCGCGTCCCAGCGTGACCTCGTTGATGCGGGCGTAGCGGTCGATGATCTCGCGCACCTGGGCCAGCTGCAGCAGCAGGTCTTCCTGCTGCCAGACGGCGCCGGTTTCCGGATGGCGCAGGTCGTCGTAGTGCTGCTCGGCCTCGTGCACCACGTTGGCCAGGTGCAGCAGGCCGTAGGTACGGCCGTTACCCTTGATGGTATGCATGTTGCGGAACAGCTTGGCGATGGCGAAGGCGGTGGCCTCCGGATTCTGGTGCACGATCTGCTCGTTCTCGTCCAGGAAGCGGCGCGCGCTGCCGATGAACTCGGCGAACTTGGCCGGCGCCACGGCGAGGATCTCGCCGATCATCTCCAGCTCGCGCTTTTGCTCGTTGGCCTCGGCCGCCAGGTGGCGCAACTCGGTGACGTCGCGCACGCACAGCATCAGGCGGATCACCGTGTCGTTGTCGTCGGTGATCGGCGACCACGAGAGGTCGAGTATCTTGCGGGCGCCGCCGGCCATGGTCTTCTCGACCTCGCCCACCATCAGGTGTTCGTTGAACGCGAAGTTCATCACGTCCTCGCCGATGCAGGCGCCGCCGATGGCCTCGATCTGCGACAGCGTGTCGGCGCCCAGGTTGGTGCCGGAGAACACCAGCTCCATCATGTCGCGCCCGGCGATGTCGGCGGTCTCGAACACGGTTTCCAGGAAGGCTGAATACTCGGGATGGATCTTGTTGCCGTCGACGATGGTCAGGATGCCCTGCGGGATGTTCTGCAGCATGGCCTGCATGTCGGCGGTCTTCTGGCGCACCTGGGCCGAAGCCTCCTCGATCTTTTCCACCATGCCGTTGAAGGCGACGATGGAGTGGCCGACCTCGTCCATGCGCTGCACCGGCAGGCGGCGGGTGAAGTCCTGGCTGGCCGCGATCTCGCCCATCATGGACGACATGCGGCTGATCGGGCCGGTGATCTGGCGGTACAACAGGAAGCCCAGCCCGCCCAGCAGCAGCACCGCCACCGCGGTGACGATGGTGATGGTGGTGGTGGTCTGCGAGAGCTTGTCGTTCAGGGAGGCGATGGCGCCGTCCTTGAAGCGGTTCTTCTCGATGCGCAGCGTGTTGACGATGCCTTCCAGCTCGGTCTGGTACTGCATCACGCCGCCGAAGAACTGCGCCTGGGCGATCTCGTTCTTGCCGGCCAGCTTGAACTTGGCGGTGTTGTCGATGGCGCCGAAATAGTTGTCCAGGCTCTCGCGCGCCTGCTCGATCAGGCCGCGCTGGGCCACGCCGTCGGCCTGCTTCTCCTGCAGCGCCAGCGCCTGTTCCAGCACCGCCTTCTTCTCGGCCAGCTTTTCGTTTTCCTGGGTCACCAGCTGGTTGTCGGTCTCGGTCACCATAACCATCGCCGCCAGCTGCACATCCTTCAGTTGCCCCATCAGGTCGGACGACGCCAGCACGCTGGGCATCACGCCTTCGGTCACGGATTTGACTTCGACCGCGCTGCCGCGCGACTGGTACATCGCGTAGCCGCCGATGCCGGCGATGGCGATGAAGGTGAGCATCACGAGCAGCGTGATGCGCATACGGATGGTCATTGAATTCCCCTTGTAGTGGCGATCCGCTGCACCGTTTCAGGCTCATCCCAGGAGCGTGAACAGACGATCAGGACTTGGCGGATGCGGGGCGAATTGTTGCATTCAAGTATTACTGCTGCGTGACAAGGCACGGGCGCCGGCTCGAGGCGGCCGCAGGCTCGCATCCGTCCGGACCGCAACGGAGGCCGGCCGCCAGGCGCCCTGCGGGAACAGTGCCGTATTGCAATCCCGCAGACTCGTAACAGGCGACAGAGTCGTCCTACATCAGCTTGGGCACCTGTCCGATGTTGCGTCGGCGCGACCGGCGCTATGGTGGCTGCTCCATCGTTGAAAGGAGAACACCATGCAGCACAAGCACTCTCCTCAGGCCGCCCCGCAACAGCACGACGCCAATACGCCCGGCAATCCGTTTGCCGACCAGGCGCAGGCCCAGTCCGAAAAGCAGCAGCAGGCGATGGCCGCCGAAAGCGAACGCCAGGCCGCTTCCCGCGCGCACGTGGAACAAGGCAACGCGCACATCAAGCAGCCGGACAAGTCGCGCAACGGCTCCTGAGCCTCCTGACACCCAACCGACAAGGAGCACATCATGAGCAACACCAAACCGCTGGCGCAGGAATACGCCAACTCGACCGAAACCAGCCTCGACAAGAGCAAGCCCGAGCGCTTCCCCAGGCAGGAGCAACCGCAGATCCAGAGCGGCGCCTCGGCGCGTCCCATGGACGGCAAGAACAAGGCGCGCGAAGAGCATCCGATTTCGGTCGGCAAGCCCTGAGTGCGCAGCATCACACTCCGGAGCCAGCATGCGAGATCCCGCCCAACCCGATACCGAAGGCGGCCTGCTTCAACCCGGCCGCAACTGCTGGCGGCTGGAGCACGCCGACCGCTTCAAGCTGCTGGTGGATGCTGCGCAATATTTCGCCGCGCTGCGCTCGGCCCTGCTGAAGGCGCAGCACAGCGTCTTCATCCTGGGCTGGGACATCGACAGCCGCACCGACCTGGCGCCCGAGGGCGCGGACGACGGCTTCCCTGCCCAGTTGGGCGATTTGCTGCACGCGCTGGTGGCGCAGCGGCCGCGCCTGCACATGCATGTGCTGAACTGGGACTACGCCATGCTCTACGCGCTGGAGCGCGAGTGGCTGATGGCCAGGAAGCCGGGACGCGAGCGCAGCAAGCGCCTCCATTTCCACACCGACGCGCACCATCCCGTGGGCGCCTCGCATCACCAGAAGGTGGTGGTGATCGACGACCGCCTGGCCTTCGTCGGCGGCCTTGACCTGACCCGCTGCCGCTGGGATACGCCCGAGCACGCGCCCGACAATCCGCTGCGCCGCGATCCCGATGGCAAGCCCTACGCGCCCTTCCACGACGTGCAGGCCATGGTCGAAGGCGACGCCGCCCAGGCGCTGGGCGAGCTGGCGCGCCGCCGCTGGCGCCAGGCCGGTTACGGCGAGGCCGGCAAAACGGTGCAGGCCTCGCCCGACGCCACCGATGTCTGGCCGGACGGCTTCGAGCCCGACCTGCGCGATATCCGCGTCGGCATCTCGCGCACCGAACCCGACCATGACGGTCGCGCCGGCGTGTTCGAGATCCGCCAGCTGTACCTGGATGCGATCGCCGGCGCACGCGATTTCCTGTTCTTCGAGAACCAGTATTTCACCTCCAACGTCCTGTCCGAGGCGCTGGGCGCGCGCCTGCGCGAAGCCGACGGCCCCGAGGTCGCGGTGGTTTCGCCGCGCACCCAGAGCGGCTGGCTGGAACAGGCCACCATGGGTGCCCTGCGCGCGCGCATCCACCATCGCCTCAAGCATGCGCCGCCCGGCCGCGACGACCGGGCGGCGACGCGCTACCAGATGTACAGCCCCTGCCTGCCGGGCCTGGGCGAGGATTGCCTGAACGTGCACAGCAAGGTATTTGCGATGGACGATCGCCTGTTCTCGGTGGGGTCGGCCAACATGAGCAACCGCTCGATGGCCGTCGATACCGAATGCAACCTCAGCATCGAGGCGCAGGGCGACGCCGCCAAAGAGGCCGAGGTGCGCGCCGCCATCGCCCTGATGCGCAACCGCCTGCTGGCCGAACACCTGGGCGCGCAGCCCCAGGCGGTGGCCGAGCGCATCGACGCCGGCGGCAGCCTGCACGCCGCCATCGCCGAACTGCGCCAGCCGGACGGGCGCCACCTGGCGCCGCTGGATCCGCGACTGATCCCCGAGCTCGATGCCCTGACCCAGGACAACGCCGTGTTCGACCCCGAACGTCCGATCAGCCCCGATGAGATCGTCGACGCCTACGTGCCCCACGGCGCCCGCAAACCGGTGCCGCGCCGCATGATCGGCTTGTGCCTGCTGGCGGTCGCGCTGGTGGCCTTCGCCCTGGCCTGGCGCTTCACGCCGCTGCGCGAATGGATCAACCTGAGTTCGATGATCGCGCTGGCGCGCAGCGTGGACAAGATGCCGTTCACCCCGGTGATCGTGATCGCCGCCTTCGTCGCGGCCGGCATGCTGATGGTGCCCATCACGGTGCTGATCGCCGTGGCCGGGGTGGTATTCGGGCCGCTCTACGGCGGCCTCTACGCCACCACCGGCGTGGCGCTGAGCGCGGCGCTGGGTTTCTACCTGGGCAACTGGCTGGGCCACGACGCGCTGCGCCAGATGCTGGGGCCGCGCATCAACAACCTGAGCCGCCGCTTCGCCCAGCGCGGCATCGCCGCCATGGCGGTGATCCGGCTGCTGCCGATCGCCCCCTTCACGGTGGTCAACGTGGTGGCCGGCGCTTCCCACCTGGGCCTGCGCGACTACATGATCGGCACGCTGATCGGCATGGTGCCGGGCATCGTGCTGACGGTGATCTTCTCGCACAACCTGGCCGAGGCGATCCGCCATCCCAGCCTGCAGACCGTGCTGGTGCTGGCCCTGGTGACCAGCGCGCTGATGCTCACCGCCTTCGGCCTGCAAAAGCTGCTCAAGCCGCGCGAGGCAGGCAAGCGCACGCGCGCCAGCCAGCCTATGGGCGAGCGCGAGCAGCAGGCGCTGCGACGCGACGAGCCCAAGGCCGACGTGAAGAGCGGGACGCACTACCAGGAACTGCAGGCGCCCTCCGGCCGGCATGCGCACGTGGAGGCGCGCCGGGCGTGACGGACACCGCGATGCAAGCGCCGCTGCGGCGCAGCCCTGAGCAGGCATCGGATACCGAACTGGTGCTCAGCGCCGACGTGCCGCTGGACAATCTCGATCCCTGGCCGCTGACCGTGGCCACCTACAACATCCATGGCGCCGTCGGCACCGACGGCAGGTTCGCGCCCGAGCGCATTGCCGCCGTGCTGGGGGAAATCGAAGCCGACGTCATCGCGCTGCAGGAAGTGCCGCTGGGCGGCAGCGCCCAGCCCGACGTGCTGGACCTGCTGCGGCGGAGCACGGGTTTCCACGCGGTCGAAGGCCCGACCATGCAAACGCCCGACCGGCGCTACGGCAATGCGGTGCTGAGCCGCTACCCGGTGCTGGCCACCCAGAGCATCGACCTCTCCTTCGGCAGCCGCGAGCCGCGCGGCGCGCTGGACGCCGACATCGACTGCCGCGGCCACATGCTGAGGGTGGTGGCCACCCACCTGGGATTGAAGCCGGCCGAGCGGCGCCAGCAGATCAAGCGCCTGCTGCAGGCCTTCGATACCGACCAGGCGCCTGTGATTTTGATGGGGGATGTCAACGAGTGGTTCGTCTGGGGACGCGCGCTGCGCTGGCTGGTCTCGCACTTCGAGGCGGCGCCGGCGCCGCGCACCTTCCCGTCGCGCTGGCCGCTGTTCTCACTGGACCGGATATGGATCAGCCCGCGCCACCGGCTGCTGCATGTGGAGGTGCACCAGACGCCGCTGGCGCGGGTGGCCTCCGACCACCTGCCGCTGATCGCGCACATCGACGGCTGACGCGCCGCCTCAGCAGATGCGCCGCTTGCCGTTCCACAGCTTGACCGCCAGCGCCACCCAGATCAGCAGGAACAGGGTATTGCAGGGCAGCCAGATCATCTGGGTCCACACGTAATCGCTGACCCAGCTGGTCACCACGTCGCGGCAGCCGCATACCTGGTCGGCGTAAAGCAGCTCGCCGGTCTCGCGCGCGGCGGCGAACTGCAGCCACAGGAAGCCGAACACCAACGGAATCATCACGACGCCCGCCGCGCACCAGCGCCGGGTGTGGCGGTGCCTGCGGCACCAGTCGATCTTGCCTAACGGGCCGTCGCCGGCGCATCCGTTCATTGCCTCGCTGTGCATTTTTCCCCCTTGCACTTGCATCTGTCGTTACACCCCTGGATTGCCGCCGGCCGCCTGCAAGGCGTCCTCCGCCGGACGACAACCGCCAGCCGGCCGCCCTGCGGGAGGCCGGATCTTGTTCGAATCTGAATGAAGGTATCGGACGGGAAGGACGCCTGCCATCTACAGGCGCATCAGGGTGGCGACGCCGTGACGGCGTTCGCGCGGCAAACGCGGCAAACGCAGCCATTGCAACCGCAAAAGACATTTTGTTGCGCAATAGGCAATGCACCCAGAACCAATACGATACGTTTCGTCTCGGATTCTAGGTGCAAATTATCTTGCACTCAACAAAATTTACGCTTGTTAGCTCGAATATTTACCAGTCACTGTACCAAGGGTTGATCGAGGGCGATGCTGCCCAACACCAGCTTCAGCTGGGACTGAATCTGGCGCTCGTCG
Source organism: Herbaspirillum sp. WKF16 (assembly GCF_028993615.1). Lineage (NCBI taxonomy): Bacteria > Pseudomonadati > Pseudomonadota > Betaproteobacteria > Burkholderiales > Oxalobacteraceae > Herbaspirillum > Herbaspirillum sp. WKF16. The sequence continues at coordinate 2,612,947 of NZ_CP118632.1, forward strand.
ATGTCGGCGCTGCCGGTCAGGAGCCGCTGCAGCAAGGGGGCGTACAGCAGATCGAATACCAGGTTCAGGTCGAGATCTTCCCTGAACTCGCCGCGCTGGGCGCCGCGGCGCAGTACATTCACCAGCGCCACGCGGCGCGGTTCGAGGTAATTGTCATTGAAGATGCGCATGGTCTCGTCATCGAACTGGGCCAGCGCGATCATCTCGCGCACCACCCGGCCGGATTTGCCGCGCAGCAGCTGGGACAGGCGCGTCATGTGGTCTTCGATGTCGTGGCGCGAAGCGCCGCTGTCGCCGATGGGGGGCATCGGCTCGACGGCGCGCAGCAGCGCCTCCATGGCAAGCGCGCTCTTGTTGGGCCACCAGCGATAGATGGTCGCCTTGCCCACGCCGGCGCGCGCGGCCACACCTTCCAGCGACAGCTTGTCGAAGCCGATCTCCTCGAGCATCACGTACGTGGCGTCGAGGATGGCGTCATGGCTGACCGCGTTTCTGCGGCGGCCGGTTGCCGGATCGGAAATGAAGGTGAGTGAAATGATGTGCTCCAATGACAATTGCAGGTAATCCGAGATATATATCGGCATGCTCTGCAACAACTTGAGCGTTTTTTGTCATCAATGGAACAGGGGCGGCGCGAATCCGGGACGCCGCCCAGGCCGACGGTCCGACCAGGGACGGATGGAAATAATATTTATATTTGAAATCAATTACCTGGAACGCAAACTTAAAGTGACTTGATGCGCTTTCTCATCCGACTTCAAGTGCTCCTCGCTTCACTTCCCTGCCGCAGCCACATCCAGCAAAGCGCCGAAACGGCCGAAACGCGGCCGGTAGCCGTTCTCGGTGTCGAGCGAAAAGGCGATGCGGCGGGTGCGCCCCATCAGCTCGCTGCGGGCGAAGAAGCCGTAATAGCGGGAGTCCGCGCTGTTGTCGCGGTTGTCGCCCAGCATCAGGTAATGCTCGGGCGGCACCACCACCGGGCCGTAGCTGCTGCGCAGGCTGGGATGGCTTTCGGATAGCCGCACCAGGTGCGACATGCCGTCCAGCTGTTCGTCGCGGTACGCGGCCTGCTCGGCGCCGTCGCCCTCCAGCGGACGCACGCTGGCGCGGCTGTAGCTGGCGGCCTGGCCGTTGATGTAGAGCACGTTGTCGCGCAGCTCCACCACGTCGCCCGGCAGGCCGATGACGCGCTTGAGCAACAGCTCGCCGGCCTCTTTCGAGTCCACCGTCACGATATCGCCGCGGCGCGGTTCGCCCAGGCGGGCCAGGCTGATATGGGTGAGCGGCAGGCGCAGGTCGTAGGCCAGCTTGTCGACCAGGATGCGGTCCCCGATCAGCACCGTGGGCAGCATGGAGCCGCTGGGCACCACGTTGTAGTCGGCGATGGCGCTGCGAAACACCACCATCAGCGCGAGGAAGACCATGAGGCCCTTGTATTGGCCCAGTTGTTTCTTGATTGGCGGCATGGCAGGTCCCTGGCAGTCGATGGCGGTATGCGGATGCGCCGGCCGATGGGTCGGCCGGCGCGCTCGCCATGCTACCGCGTTCAGCGCCACTCTGCCGGAACCGATCGCAATGGCGAGGCCGGCAAGTCCCAGCGCATCGCCATGCCGGCGACGCGCAGCGGCGCCCGTAGCCGGCGCGCCGGCCCCCAGACCGTGTTTTCCTCTTCGGCGTCGAGATCCTCGCCGGTCTCGGCGGCGAAGGCCGGTTGCGCCGGCCCGGTCGGATATGCCGCCAGCAGCCGCGCGGTGCGCGCCAGCGAGAGCCGGTATTCGCTGCCCTCGCCCGACTGCCGGCGGCGCGTCAGCCCGCGCAGCGCCGAGGCCGCCAGCAGGTAGCCGGTCGCATGATCCAACGCCTGCACCGGCAAGGGCGCGGGTTTGTCGCCGCCCTGCCGCCGCATGCCGGCGTCGGCGATGCCGCTGCTCATCTGCACCAGGCTGTCGAAGCCGCGCCGCCCGGCCCAGGGGCCGCTCCAGCCATAGGCATCCAGCGCCACGTCCACCAACCCGGGATTGAGCTGGCGGCGGCGCGACGGTCCCAGGCCCAGTTGCTCCAGCGCCTGCGGCCGGTAGCCGTGCACCAGCACATCGGCCTGCGCCAGCAACCGCTCCAGCCGCCTGCGCTGCTCCGGTTGCGCCAGGTCGAGATGGGCGCAGCGCTTGCCCAGCGTCATCTCCGGCACCACGCCGGGCTCGTCCCATGAAAGCGGATCGATGCGCAGCACGTCGGCGCCGAAGCCGGCCAGGAAGCGCGTCGCGGTCGGCCCGGCCAGCACCCGGGTCAGGTCCAGCACCCGCACGCCGGCCAGCGGCCGCACCGGGTCGAAGGGCGCGGCGCTTCGATGGGAGGCGTCGAAGCCCTGTCGCCACACCAGCGGCTCGGCGGCCACGGCAATGCCCTGTGGATGCCCGGCCCACTGCTCCAGGCTGCGCATCTCGGCCGCGCAGCCGCGGTTGGCGACGATGGCGGCCTCCAGCTCCCCGGCCTTCCAGCGCGCCACCGCCCGGGCGACCTCTTCGCGCGGCGCGGATTGCGGATCCAGTCCCAGCACCTGCAAGGCCGCCGCGCGATGATGCGGGGCATTGGTGTGCAGCCGGATCCAGCCGTCGGCGCCGCGATAATCGCCGGCGACCGCATCCCACAGCGCCGGCGGCGTCCAGCCGTGCGCGCGCAGCGAGCTGGAGAACCACATCGAGGCAAGCCGGCGGTCGCAGCCGACGGCCGGCAAACAGCCGCCCGCGGCCTGCGCCAGCTCCGCCAGCGCCAACCCGGCGGCGGCCACCGAGGCTTGCGCCAGGTCGCTGGCGGCAAATACCGACGGCAAGGCCCCGCCGCCGTCCAGGCTGACGGCCGACAACAGCGGCGGCGCGCCCTCCAGGGCCTGCCAGATCTCGGCCAGCATGCGCGCGGCCACGGGGGAAGTCAGAGATTGCTGCGACATGGCGGACTCCTTTTTTTGCATGGTTCGTATCGTGATGAAGCCAGCTTACTCCGCTTGAATTAATCGTCAATATTGATTAATTTAGTCAACATATCGATTTCCATCGGACTCCATGAGCGCCTATTTGTCCTCCGCCGACGCCGCCGCCCTGCTGGGCGTGTCGCGCCAGACCCTGTACGCCTACGTCAGCCGCGGCCTGCTGCACGCCCATCCTGCCGTCGACCCGCGCGAGAGCCGCTACCTGGCCGAGGACGTGCAGCGCCTGGCAGATCATCGCCCGCGCGGCCGCAAGCCCAAGGAAGCCGCCAAGGCCGCGCTGAGCTGGGGCCTGCCGGTGCTGGAATCGGCGCTGACGCTGATCGAGGACGGACGCCTCTACTACCGTGGACGGGACGCGGTGGCCTTCAGCGAGCAGGCCAGCGTCGAGGAGGCTGCCGCGCTGCTCTGGGATTGCGCGCCGCAAGACGCCTTCGGCCCCGAGCCGCCCGCGGTCGCCGCCGGCTTCGCCGAGTGGCGCGCGGCCTTCGCCGGCCGCCGCGCCGAACACGCGCTGCTGCCGCTGTTCGCGCTGGCCGCGGCCGACGACCTCGGCGCCCAATGGCAATTGCCGCCCGGCCGGCGCCTGGCCAGCTGCGGCGCGCTGGTGCGGCGCCTGGCGGCCTGCCTGCTGGGCAGCGCGCCCTCGGCCGCGCCCTTGCATGAGCAATGCGCCATGGCGTGGCGGCTGGACGCCGGCGGCGCCGCCCTGGTCCGGCGCGCGCTGGTGCTGTGCGCCGACCATGAACTGAACGCCTCCGGCTTCACCGCCCGCTGCATCGCCTCCACCGACGCCAGCCTGCAGGCCTGCGTCACCGGCGGGCTGGCCGCCCTGAGCGGCCCGCGTCACGGCGGCACCACGGCGCGGGTGGAGGCCTTGCTGGACGAGCTGGATATGGCCGCCGGCGCGCCCGGCGCGGCCGCGCGCATCGACGCCAGGCTGGCGCGCGGCGACGACCTTCCCGGGTTCGGCCACCACCTTTACCCGGCCGGAGACGTCCGCGCCGCCGCATTGCTGGCCACCATCCTGCCGGCCCATCCCGACTGGCAAGCCGCCATCGAGCGCATCCGCGCCCTCACCGGCCATCCGCCCTCGGTCGACTTTGCGCTGGCCGCGCTGCGCCGTCACCTCGGCCTGCCGCCGGGCAGCGCCTTCGGCATCTTCGCGCTGGGCCGCTCGCTGGGCTGGATCGCCCATGCGCTGGAGCAGCGCGCGACCGGCAGCCTGATCCGCCCGCGGGCCGCCTACACCGGACAGCGCCCACCGGCCGCATGAACGGCGCGCACGCATGCGTTCGAAATGCAACGATGAGGCGGTTAAAATTTGTGAATAAGAATTGTTCCTAATATAATCAGCCGATGCGCAGACCCGCCGCCAGGCGGCGGGTTCGTGCCGGATCCAGCCGCTTCTGCCACGATCATCGTTCGATTCGCCCCGCCGCTCCGCCGCCCTGCGTTTCGTCCTCGTCCAGTCCTACTTCCGACAGCATCGTGGCTTACTCCAGCAATCCGCCCTTGGGCGACTCCCTCGAACAGGTCTACAGCAGCCATCATGGGTGGCTGCACGCCTGGCTATGGCGCAAGCTGGGCTCGCGCGAGGACGCCGCCGACCTGGCCCAGGACACCTTCCTGCGCCTGTTGTCCAGCAAGCCGTCCGAACGCTTGCTGGAGCCCCGCGCCTACCTGCGCACCGTGGCCAGCGGGCTGGTGGTCAACCACTGGCGCCGGCTGGAACTGGAGCGCGCCTATCTCGACGCCCTGGCCGCCCGCCCCGAGCTGGTGGAACCCTCGCCCGAGCAGCGCGCGCTGGTGCTGGAAACCCTGATGCGCATCGACGCCATGCTCGACCGGCTGGCGCCCAAGGTGCGCCAGGCTTTCCTGATGTCGCAGCTGGACGGCCTGACCTACCTGCAGATCGCCCGGCAGCTCGGCGTCTCCGACCGCATGATCAAGAAATACATGGCGCAGGCCATGCTCCAGTGCATGCTCCTGCTCGATCAGTAATCCGCTCCCCTCACTCCCACTCCAGCCAGCCATCCGCCATGCAGGACCGCCTTCAGCTGCACCGCCCCCAGGAATCCCCGCCGCCGCCCGCGCTCGACCCCGGCCCCTCCTATGCCGAACTGCAACAGGCCGCCGAATGGTTCGCCATCCTGCGCGCCGATGACGCCGGCGAGCCCGAGCGCCTGCGCTGGCGCCAGTGGCTGGAGCGGGACGAGCGCCACCGCGCCGCCTGGAAGCGGGTCGAAGCCGTCAACGCCGAATTCGGCCTGATGCCGCCGGCCGTGGGCCACCGGGTGCTGGCCCAGAACGGCCAGCGCCGCCGCAAGGCGATCAAGGCGCTGGCCTGGCTGGCCGCCGGCGTCATGGTTGCCGGCGGCGCCGGCAGCTCGCGCGAATTGCGCGGCTACCTGGCCGCGCTCAACGCCCGCTACCGCACCGGCGTGGGCCAGATCGAGCGCCAGCAGCTGGCCGACGGCTCGCTGCTCTGGCTCAACACCGCCAGCGCCGCCGACGCCGACTACAGCGACGTGCTGCGCCGCCTGATCCTGCATCGCGGCGAGATCATGATCCAGACCGCGCACGACGGACGCACCCCGGCCCGGCCGCTGGTGGTGGACGTCCCGGCCGGGCGCCTGCAGGCGCTGGGAACGCGCTTCCTGGTGCGACTGGAGGAACACGGCGCCACGCTCACGGTGCTCGAAGGCAAGGTCATGATCACCCCCGCCGGCGGCGGCGCGCCAACGCTCATCGGCGCCGGCTGGCGCGTGCGGTTCGACGCCGGCCGCGTCGATGCGGCCACGCCGGCCGACGAGAGCATGGCCGCCTGGTCGCGCAAGCTGCTGATGCCCGACGGCATGCGACTCGACGAGTTCCTCGCCGAACTGGGCCGCTATCGCCGCGGCTATCTCGGCTGCGCGCCGGAGGTGGCGGCGCTGCGGCTGGTCGGCGTCTATCCGCTGGACGACACCGAGCGCGTGCTCAACGCGCTGGAAGCCAGCCTGCCGGTCAAGGTGCACCGCATCCTGCCGTGGTGGGTCACGGTGGACGCGGCCGAGGCCGCCGGCGCCGCGCGCAAGCCGGGCTGAAAAATAATCGGATTTTTTCGCGTCGGCGGTTCCCTTTTCCGAATCTCGCTTGGCAATGGAAGCAATAGACCAACGAATTCAGGAAGGATCACCATGCGCCCCACTCCATCGCCCCTCTGCGGCCAGCCGCGCCTGCGCACCCTGGCGCTGGCGGTTCACCTCGCCGCGCTGTCGCTGCCCTTGCTGGCGGCCCCTGCCGCCCACGCCCAGCAGACGCAGGCCCAGGCCTCCCGCAGCTACGCCATCGCCGCCGGCCCGCTGGGACAGGCGCTGCGCCAGTTCGCCGCCGAAGCCGGGATCCTGCTCTCGGCCGACGCCCGCCTGACCCAGGGCAAGACTTCCGCCGGCCTGCAAGGCAGCGCCTCGTTCGAACAGGCCCTGGAGCGTTTGCTGGCCGGCAGCGGCCTGTCGGCGGTGCGCCAGCCGGACGGCAGCTTCGTGGTGATCGACGCCGGCACGACCGGCGCCAGCGCCGACGGCCAGCTGCCGCAGGTGGCCGTGGTGGGCGCGGCCTCCGGCGAAGCCGACGGCACCTATCGCGCCGTGCCGAACGCCTCCACCCTGCGCGGCGCCGTCTCGGCGCTGGAAGTGCCGCAGGTCGTCAACGTGGTGCCGGCCCAGGTCATCAAGGACCAGCGCCCGCGCAACCTGGACGACGCCGTCGGCGCCGTCAGCGGCCTGACCCAGGGCAATACCCTGGCCGGCACCCAGGACACCATCATGAAGCGCGGCTTCGGCGGCAACCGCGACGGTTCGGTGATGCGCAACGGCATGCCGCTGGTGCAGGGCCGCGCCTTCAACGCCACCGCCGAGAGCGTGGAAGTGCTCAAGGGCCCATCCTCGCTGCTGTACGGCCTGATGGATCCGGGCGGCGTGATCAACATCATCACCAAGAAACCGCAGCTGGCGCAGCGCAACGAGCTCTCCTTCGCCGGCTCCAGCTATGGCGACGGCAAGAACGGCGGCCAGCTCACGCTGGACACCACCGGCCCCATCGGCGACTCCGGCCTGGCCTATCGCCTCATCGTCGACCGCACCGACCAGAACTACTGGCGCAACTACGGCCAGATCCAGGAAACCGTGGTCGCCCCCTCGCTGGCCTGGTACGGCCGCGACACCCAGGTGGTGTTCTCGATGGAGCAGCGCGATTTCCTCTACCCCTTCGACCGCGGCACCGCGATCGATTCGCGCACCGGAAGGCCGCTCGCCGTACCGGCCGATCGCCGCATGGACGAGCCCGGCAACGACATGAAGGGCAGCAGCGAGACGGCGCAGCTGAGCATCGACCACCGCCTCGATGCCGACTGGAAGGCCCACATCGGGCTGAGCTACAACCGCGAGATCTACGACGCGCGCCAGTTGCGCGTGGCCAGCGTGAACCCGGTCACGGGCGTGGTCACGCGCAGCAACGACGGCACCCGCGGCGCGCTGTCGACCGACAACTACGCCATCGCCTACCTGGACGGCCACCTGGACCTGGGCGGCATGCGCCACGACATCCAGTTCGGCAGCGACATCGAGTACCGCAAGATCTATCGCGCCAACCTGCTGCGCGGCGCCAGCAACAGCACCACCTTCAACATCTACAACCCGGTCTACGGCCTGCCGCAGCCGGCCAGCGTGGTCTCGGCCGGCGACAGCGCCCAGACCGACCTGTTGCACAACAAGTCGCTGTTCGCGCAGGACGCGCTGCACCTGGGCCAGAACTGGATCCTGGTGGGCGGCCTGCGCTACCAGAGCTACAGCCAGCTGGCCGGCCGCGGCCGCCCGTTCAAGGCCAACACCAACCTCGCGGACAGCAAGTGGCTGCCGCGCGCCGGCCTGATCTACAAGCTCAGCGAAGAGCTTTCGCTGTACGCCAGCTACACCAAGTCGCTCAAGCCGACCTCCACCATCGCGCCGCTGACCGGCGGCACGGTGATCGACTCCAACGTCGCGCCCGAACAGGCCACCTCGTGGGAAGGCGGCCTCAAGTACGACAACCCGAGCGGCCTGTCCGGCTCGCTGGCGGTGTTCGACATCAAGAAGAAGAACGTGCTGGTCTCGCAGCTCAACAACGTCACCGGCCTGACCGACTGGCGCACCTCGGGCGCGGCGCGTTCGCGCGGCGTGGAGCTGGACGTGACCGGCCAGTTGAGCCGCCGCCTGTCGATGATCGGCAGCTATTCCTGGCTCGACGCCAAGACCACCGAAGACCCGCTGTACGCCGGCCTGCGCCTGTGGAACGTGGCCAGGCAGACCGCCGCCATGACGCTGGCCTACGACGTCGGCTCGATTGCCGGCGGCAACGACAAGCTGCGCGTGGGCGGCGGCGCGCGCTATGTGGGCGATCGCCCGGGCGATTCGGCCAACAGCTTCATCCTGCCGTCCTATACGGTAGCCGACGCCTTCGCCACCTACGACACCACCATCGGCGGGCGCGCGGTGAAGCTCCAGTTCAACATCAAGAACCTGTTCAACAAGGTCTACTACACCTCCAGCGCCAACCAGAACTTCGTCTCGATGGGCGATGCGCGCCAGTTCTCGCTGCTGACCTCGCTGGAGTTCTGAACATGCGCGCCATGATCGCAACGCTCCTGCTGGCCGGCGGCCTGCAGGCCGGCAGCGCCGGCGCAGCCGACGCCATGCCGGCGCTCTCGCTGCGCGCCGACGTGCTGCCCGGCAGCGGCCACAGCTGGGGCCTGGGCGCGCTCGATCCGACCCGCCCCTACCTGTTCCTGGCGCGGCGCGAGAACGGCCTCACGGTGTTCGATACCGCCGCCCACGCGCCGGTGAAGAACGTGGCCGGCACCGAGGGCGCCAACGCGGTGGCCTTCGCCCCGCAGCTCGATCGCGCCTACGTGGCCTACATGGACGGCTCGCTGGGCGTGCTGCGCCTGTCGGACCTGACGCAATTGCAGCGCATCGCGGTGGACGACGGCAACCTCAACAACCTGGTCTTCGACGCCGTCTCCGGCCACTTGCTCATCACCAGCGGACGCCGCGCGGGGCGCTCGGCGATCTGGCTGTTCGACCCGCGCGACGGGCGCGTCGTCAAGCGCCGCGAATTCGACGCCCGCAAGTTCGACGCTCCGCTCGGCCTGGCCGACGGCAGCGTGCTGCTGCCGCTGCGCGACGAAGGCCGCGTGATGCGCATCTCGGCGGCAACGCTGGAGACGCTGCCGGGCTGGAGCGGCAAGCAGTTTCCCGGCTGCGAGCATCCCTCCGCGCTGGCCGCCGACGAAAAGCAAGGGCGCCTGTTCGTGGCCTGCCGCGGCAAGAAACCGCAGTTGACGATCGCCGGCCTGGATGACGGCGCGCCGCTGGCGTGGCTGCCCGCCGCGCCGGCGATCAATGCCCTGGCCTGGGACGGCGCGCGCCGCCTGCTGCTGGTCCCCAGCGGCGACGCCGCCAGCCTGACGCTGGTCGGCCAGGATGCTGGCGGCGCCTACCGCGCGCTGGGCTTTGCCGGCACCCGCCCGTGGGCGCACAACATGGCCTACGACGCCGCGCGCGGCGTGGCTTACCTGTTCACCATGGACTTCAGCCAGCCGGCTCCCGACGCGGCCGGGCAAAAGCAGGATCCGCAATTCCACCCCGACAGCTTCACGGTACTGAGCGTGAGCTTGCGCCCCTGAGCGCGACGCATCCGGGCGGCGGCGGGCGCGCCGCCCGCTTTTGCGTTACAGTGGGCGGCGTTGCCCGACGTCACTACCTGCCCCCGCCGCCCGCTCCATGTCATCCTCCGCCCCCGGTTCCGACCCGAACCAAGCCGCCGCCATCCCTGTTCCCGCACGCCAAGGCCTGTTCACGCTGGGCGTCCTGAGCGCCCTGATGGCGTTCGCCTCGATCTCCACCGACGTCTACCTGCCCGCGCTGCCGGCCATGGCGCTGGCCTTGAACGCCGGCCACGGCGCGATGGAGCTCACCATCTCCGGCTACCTGATCGGCTTCAGCCTGGGCCAGCTGGCCTGGGGCCCGATCAGCGACCGCTACGGGCGCCGCCTGCCGGTGGCCATCGGGCTGGTGCTGTTCATCATCGGTTCAGTGGGCTGCGCGCTGTCGGGCAGCGTCGGCACCATGATCGCCTGGCGCGTGCTGCAGGCCGTGGGCGCCTGCGCCAGCGTGGTGCTGGCGCGCGCCATGGTGCGCGACCTCTACGCCGGCCCGCAGGCCGCGCGCATGATGTCCACGCTGATGACCGTCACCGCCATCGCCCCGCTGATCGGCCCCGCCGTGGGCAGCCTGATCCTGCAGGCGGCCTCGTGGCGCGCCATCTTCTGGGCCCTGGTGGGCGTGGGCATCGTGACGCTGGCGGCGCTGCGGCGCCTGCCGGAGACCTTGCCCGCCGAGCGCCGCAATCCACGCGCGCTGGACGGCGCGCTATCCATCTACGCCAGCCTGCTGGGCCAGCGCCCCATCCTGGCCTACATGGGCACCGGCGGTTTCTTCTACGGCGGCATCTATGCCTACGTGGCCGGCACGCCGGCGGCCTACATCAGCTACCACCACATGTCGCCGCAGGCCTACGGCGTGCTGTTCTCGCTGGGCATCGTCGGCATCATGCTCTCCAACCAGGTCAGCTCGCGGCTGGTGCTCAAGCTGGGCAGCGACCGCCTGATGCGCATCGGGGCGCTCAGCGCGGCCGCCTCGGGATTGCTGCTGGCCGTCACCGCCGGCTTCGACATCGGCGGCGTGGCCGGGCTGGCGCTGCCGCTGTTCGTCTTTGTCGCCGCCAACGGGCTGATCGTGGCCAACGCCATCGCCGGCGCGCTGACCGGCTACGGCGAGCGCGCCGGCGCGGTGTCGGCGCTGGTGGGCGCGGCCCACTACGGCACCGGCATCCTGGGCTCGGCCCTGGTCGGCCTGCTGGCCGACGGCACGCCGTGGCCGATGGGCCTGATCATCGCGGTGTGCGGCGTGGGCTGCGCCCTGTCGGCCCTGAGCGTGCCGCGCAGGGACATGGGCCAGGCCTAGGCCGGCAAACTGACAGAAATGTCATATTGACGTCAGCATGGGGTTGAGCGGCAGGGATTACAGTGGCGCACAGTAGCAGCAGTGGCCGATGGTTTCGCGCTGAGGGGCGTGTAATGCCGGCCTGTCCTTCATCCGTATGCCCATCCGCGTGTACCCTATGGTCGTTCCGTTTCGCCGTGCCGCAGCCAGCGTCAGCGTCAGTCATTTCACTCATTCCCAACATCAATCCCCCTTCCGCGCCGCAAGGGGAATGACTGCGCTGGCGCTGGCCGCGCTGCTGGGCGGTTGCGCCGTCGGCCCCGACTACGTGCGCCCGGCCATGGACCTGCCGCAGGCCTACAAGGAAGACGGCCCGTGGAAGGTTGCCGCGCCCGGCCGCATCGACGACAACCAGCGCTGGTGGGAAGCCTACGGCGACCCCATTCTCAATGAGCTGGTGAGCCAGGCCAACGCCGCCAACCAGAACATCCGCCAATCCGAAGCGCAATACCGCCAGGCCCAGGCCACCGCGCAGATCGCGCGCGCCAGCCTGTGGCCGACCATCGGCGCCCAGGCCGGCGCCAGCCGCGCGCAGACCAACACCAACGGAGTGCAGCGCCTGGCCGACAGCTACACCGTGGGCCTGAATGCCTCATGGGAGGCCGACATCTGGGGCCGCATCCGCCGCGGCGCCGAGGCCGGCGACGCCTCCGCCGAGGCCATCGCGGCCAGCCTGGCCGCCGCGCGGCTGTCGATCCAGTCCACCCTGGCGCAAGACTACCTGCAACTGCGCGTGACCGACCTGCAGAAAGACCTGTACCGCCGCACGGTGGACGCCTACACCCGTTCGCTGCAGCTGACCACCCACCAGTATGAGGCCGGCACCGCGCTGCGCTCCGACGTGGCCCAGGCCGAAACGCAATTGCGCTCGGCCCAGGCCCAGCTGATCGACCTCGACGCCACCCGCAACCAGCTTGAGCACGCCATCGCCATCCTGATGGGCCGCGCGCCCGCCGCCTTCTCGCTGCCCGCGCTGCCGGCGGCGCCGGCCAGCGACAGCGCGATGGACGCCAACGCCCAGCGCCTGCTGGCCAGCCTGCCGCAGATCCCGGCCGGCCTGCCTTCCGACCTGCTGGAGCGCCGCCCCGACATCGCCAACGCCGAACGCCTGGCGGCCGCGGCCAACGCCAACATCGGCGTGGCGCGGGCGGCCTACTTCCCCGCGCTGACGCTGTCGGCCGGCGGCGGCTACAGCAGCCTGGCCTATGCCCAGCTGTTCGATACCCCCAGCCGCGTCTGGTCGCTGGGCGCGGCGCTGGCCGAGACCCTGTTCGACGGCGGCGCCCGCAGCGCGCGCAACGACGCCGCCACGGCCGCCTTCGACGCCGCCGTCGCGCAGTACAAACAAACCGTGCTGGGCGGCCTGCAGGAGGTGGAAGACAACCTCTCCACCCTGCGCGTGCTGGACCAGGAAAACGCGGTCCAGGCGCAGGCAGTGAAATCCGCGCAGCTGGCTGAGCGCCTGGCGATGAGCCAGTACCAGGCCGGCACCGTGACCTACCTGTCGGTGGTAACCACCCAGGCCACCTCGCTGACCAACCAGCGCACCGCCGTCACGCTGCTGGGCCGCCAGCTGGTGGCCAGCGTGGCGCTGATCAAGGCCACCGGCGGCGGCTGGCGCGCGGGCCAGGCCGAGCCGCCGCAAGCACCGCAGCCCCCGCAAGCGCCGGCGCGCTGAAGCGCCGCGCTCCCGAACATTCCAAGCGACCTCTTCAAGACGAGTTTCAGGCATGACAACCTCACCCAACACTCCCAAGCGCACTTCCCTCGCCGTCGCGGCGACCGCCGCCATCGTGGCCGCCGCCGGCATCGGCGGCTGGCTGCACACGCAAGGCGCCAGCGCCGCCGACAAGCCGCAGGCCAAGGACGCGCCGCCGGTGGCCGTGTCCCTCACCAGCGTGCAGGAGCGCGACGTGCCGCTGTACCTGGCCGGGGTGGGCACCGTGACCGCCAACGCCAGCGTGACCGTGAAGGTGCGCATCGACGGCCAGCTCGACAAGGTCGGCTTCAAGGAAGGCGAGGAAGTGAAGAAGGGCCAGTTGCTGGCCCAGATCGATCCGCGCGCGCTGCAGGCGCAGCTGGCGCAGGTCGAGGCGCAACGCGCCAGGGACGCCGCCCAGTTGGCCAACGCCCGGCTCGACCTGCAGCGCTACACCACGCTGCGCAGCCAGGACGCGGCGACCCAGCAGCAGCTCGATACGCAAAAGGCGCTGGTGACCCAGCTGGAAGCGGCGGTCAAGACCGACGAGGCGCAGATCGGCTATGCCAAGGTGCAGTTGAGCTACACCACCATCACCGCGCCGATCTCCGGCCGCGTGGGCGCGCGCCTGGTGGACCCGGGCAACATCGTGCACGCCGCCGACGCCAACGGCCTGGTGGTGATCAACCAGATCGATCCGATCACCCTGCTCTTCACGCTGCCCGAGGAATCGGTGCCGGCCATCAACAAGTCGCAGCTGGCGGGCCAGTCGCTCAAGGTGACCGCCTACGCCCGGGAATCACAGGAACCGCTGGCCACCGGCAAGCTGATCCTGCTGGACAACCAGATCAACACCACCAGCGGCACCGTACAGCTCAAGGCCCGCTTCGACAACGCCGGTCACAAGCTGTGGCCGGGCCAGTACGTCAACGTGCGCCTGCAGATGCACGACCACGGCAACGCGCTGACGCTGCCGGCCTCGGCCATCCAGCGCAACCAGCAAGGCACCTACGTGTACGCGGTGGATGAGCAGGAGCGCGCGTCGATGAAACCGGTCAAGGTCGAGCGCATCCAGGACGGCATCGCGGTCCTGGCCGGCGACGCGGGCGTGGCCGCCGGCCAGCGCGTGGTGCTGGACGGCCAGTACAAGCTCAAGCCGGGCGCCAGGATCGTCGAAAGCAAGCCGCAGCAGAAAGCCGCCGCCGGCGCCGACGCGAAAGGAAGCAGCAAGTGAGCGTCTCCGCCGCATTCATCAAGCGCCCGATCGGCACCACCCTGCTGGCCATCGCCATCCTGCTGGTCGGCGCGGCCGTCTGGCCGTTGCTGCCGGTGGCGCCGCTGCCGCAGGTCGACTTCCCCACCATCCAGGTCACCGCCCAACTGCCCGGAGGCAACCCCGAGACCATGGCCTCCAACGTGGCGCAGCCGCTGGAGCGCCAGTTCTCGCTGATCGCCGGCCTCTCCCAGATGACCTCGCAGAGCTCGCTGGGCACCACGCAGATCACCCTGCAGTTCGACCTGAACCGCAACATCGACGCCGCCGCGCTGGACGTGCAGGCCGCCATCAACGCCTCCACCGGGCAGTTGCCGGCCAACATGCCGAACCCGCCCACCTTCCGCAAGATCAACCCGGCCGACTCGCCGATCATGATCATGTCGGTGCAGTCCGAGGCGCTGCCGCTGACGGTGGTCAACGACTACGCCGACAACATCCTGGCGCAGCAGATCTCGCAGATCTCCGGCGTGGGCCTGGTCAACGTCAACGGCCAGCAGAAGCCGGCCGTGCGCATCCAGGTCGATCCGGCCAAGATCGCCACGCTGGGCATCAGCCTGGAAGACATCCGCGGCGTCATCGCCACCACCACCGTCAACCAGCCCAAGGGCACGGTGGACGGCGCGCGCCAGAGCTTCACCGTCTACACCAACGACCAGCTGCTCAAGGCCGAGCAGTGGAACGACATGGTGCTGGCATGGCGCAACGGCGCGCCGATCCGGGTCAAGGACATCGGCGTGGCGGTGGATGGCCCCGAGAACAACAAGATCGCCGCCTGGGCCTTCGCGGGCGCGGCCGCCGGCGACGACCACAGCATCACCAACGGCCGCTCCATCGTGCTGGCCGTCACCAAGCAGCCGGGCGCCAACGTGATCGAGACGGTCGGCCGCATCAACGCCGCCATGCCGCGCCTGCGCGCGGCCATCCCGGCCTCGATCCACGTCAACACCCTGATCGACCGCACCCAGACCATCCGCGCCTCGGTGGAAGACGTCGAGTTCACGCTGATCCTGACCATCGCCCTGGTGGTGATGGTGATCTTCGTGTTCCTGCGCAACGTGGCCGCCACCATCATCCCCAGCATCACCGTGCCGCTGGCCATCATGGGCACGGCCGGCGTGATGTACGTGGTCGGCTACAGCCTGGACAACCTGTCGCTGATGGCGCTGACCATCGCAGTGGGCTTCGTGGTGGACGATGCCATCGTCATGCTGGAGAACATCTACCGCTACGTCGAGGAAGGCATGGCGCCGATGGAAGCGGCGCTCAAGGGCGCCGGTGAGATCGGCTTCACCATCATCTCGATCTCGGTCTCGCTGGTGGCGGTGTTCATCCCGCTGCTGCTCATGGGCGGCATCGTCGGTCGCCTGTTCCGCGAGTTCGCGGTGACGGTGACGCTGACCATCGGCGTGTCGGTGATCATCTCCCTCACGCTCACGCCCATGCTGTGCTCGCGCTTCCTCAAGAATGAACACGGCAACCAGCACGGCAAGCTCTACCAGCTCTTCGAGCGCGGCTTCGACGCCATGCTGGCCGGCTACAAGCGCGGCCTGGACGTGGTGATGAAGCACCAGTTCATCACCCTGATGGGCTTCCTGGCCACGGTGGCGCTGACGGTGGTGCTGTTCATCTTCATCCCCAAGGGCTTCTTCCCGCAGCAGGACAACGGCGTGATCGTCGGCTTCGCCGAATCGGCCCAGGACACCTCCTCTGCGGCCATGCATGAACGCCTGCTGAAGGTGGCCGACATCGTGCGCCAGGATCCCGACGTAATCGGCTTTGCCATGAGCGCCGGCTCCACCACCTTCAACACCGGCCAGTTCTTCATCGCGCTGAAACCCAAGGACCAGGGCCGCACCACCAACGCCGACGAGATCATCGCGCGGCTGCGCCCCAAGGCCTCGCAGGTGCAGGGCATCAACCTGTTCATGCAGGCCAGCCAGGACATCAACGTCGGCGGCCGCCTCTCGCGCACCCAGTACCAGTACACGGTGACCGACACCGACCTCGACGAGCTCAACGTCTGGGCCCCCAGGATGCTGGAGCGCTTCCGCCAGCTGCCGCAGCTGGCCGACGTCGCCTCCGACCAGCAGAACCAGGCTGCCGCCGCCGTCATCACCATCGACCGCGCGCGCGCCTCCAGCTTCGGCATCTCGCCCTCGCTGATCGACGCCACCATCTACGACGCCATCGGCCAGCGCCAGGTCGCGCAGTACTTCACTCAGATCAACAGCTACCGCGTGATCATGGAAGTCACGCCCGAGCTGCAGAAGGATCCGGCGCTGTTCAACAAGCTCTACCTGACCTCGCCCCTGACCGGCCAGCAGGTGCCGCTGTCGACCTTCGTGAAGGTCGACACCACCAAGACCGCCTACCTCTCGATCAGCCACCAGAGCCAGTTCCCGGCGGTGACGATTTCCTTCAACCTGGCCAAGGGCGTATCGCTGGGCGAGGCGGTGGACGTCATCAACAAGACCAAGGACGAGATGGGCGTGCCGCAGACCGTGATCGGCAACTTCCAGGGCACGGCCAAGGCCTTCGGCGATTCGCTGTCCTCGCAGCCCTACCTGATCGCGGCCGCGCTGATCGCCGTGTACATCGTGCTGGGCCTGCTCTATGAAAGCTACATCCACCCGCTGACCATCCTCTCGACGCTGCCCTCGGCCGGCGTGGGCGCGCTGCTGATCCTGATGGCGGGCGGCTACGACCTCTCGGTGATCGCGTTGATCGGCATCATCCTGCTGATCGGCATCGTCAAGAAGAACGGCATCATGATGATCGACTTCGCCCTCACGGCCGAGCGCGAGCACGGCATGGCGCCGGAGCAGGCGATCTACCAGGCTTGCCTGCTGCGCTTCCGCCCGATCATGATGACCACCATGTGCGCCCTGCTCTCGGGCCTGCCGCTGATGCTGGGCCACGGCGCCGGCTCCGAGCTGCGCCGCCCGCTGGGCTACGCGATGGTGGGCGGCCTGGTGCTGTCGCAGGCATTGACGCTGTTTTCCACTCCGGTGGTTTATCTTTACCTGGATCGCGCGCACTACTGGTACGTGCGCAAGAAAGAGGCCCGGCTGCAGCGCAAGGCCGCCAGGCAGGCGCAAGCGCAGGGACATTAGGATTTTGGAAACAAGGGCATGGGCTGCGCATGAAAAAATTGCGCGGAGAACAATAATAAAAAGCCCAGGGGTTAGAATTCTGGCTGGGCCACGACCGGGACATCTTGTCCCGGCGCGGCGGGTGGAGACCGCATGAAGATCCTGATAGTCGAAGACGAACAAAAGATGTCCGAATACCTCTGCAAGGGCCTGACCGAGCAGGGATGCGCGGTCGATCTCGCCTTCAACGGAGTGGACGGCCAGCACCTGGCGATCCAGCACGACTACGACGTCATCGTGCTGGACGTGATGCTGCCCGGGATGGACGGCTTCTCGGTGCTGCGCTCGCTGCGCACCGTCAAGCAGACGCCGGTGATCATGCTGACGGCGCGCGACAGCGTGGAGGACCGCATCAAGGGCCTGCACGACGGCGCCGACGATTACCTGATCAAGCCATTCTCCTTCCTCGAACTGCTGGCCCGGCTGCAGGCGCTGACCCGCCGCGGCCGCTCGCAGGAACCCGCGCAGCTGCGCATCGGCGACCTGCAGATCGACCTGATCTCGCGCAAGGCCTTCCGCAGCGGCACCCGCATCGACCTGACCGCCAAGGAGTTCGCGCTGCTGGCGGTGATGGCGCGGCGCCAGGGCGAGATCCTGTCCAAGACCGCCATCGCAGAACTGGTCTGGGACATGAACTTCGACAGCAACACCAACGTGGTCGAGGTCGCCATCAAGCGCCTGCGCGCCAAGATCGATATCCCGTTCGACCAGAAGCTGCTGCACACGGTGCGCGGCATGGGCTACGTGCTGGAGCCGCGCGCCGCCGGCGACGCCGGCGACGACTGACCCGGCCATGGCGCGCCACGACCTACCCGCCGACGCTCCGGCATCCGCGCCCAGGCGCCGCCTGCCGCGGCGCCAGTCGATCACCGCGCGGCTGGTGCTCATGTCGGCGGCCTCGGCGCTGCTGATCTTCGCCCTGACCGGCCTGGTGCTCTATACCGTACTCAAGGGCGAGCTGCTGCGCCACGAACGCGACGGCCTGGTCACTACCTTGAACGACATCAGCTACCAGATCTCGCGCGCCGGCAATACCGATCGCTGGGGCCGGGTGCAGCTCAAGCTGGCGGCGCTGTCGCAGGCCGACCAGCGCGTCTCGTTCTGGATTTCCGGCGAGGACGAGCGCTTCCGCTACGGCGACCTGGCGCGCCTCAAGCCCGAGGCCATCACGCCCGACAGCAACGCGGTCGGCATGCTCAAGGTGCCCGGCAAGGAATACCCGCTGCACATCATGACCCGCACGCTGCCGGCCTTCGAGGAGCGGCCCGAGGTCTATGTCACGGTCGGCATCGACACCGAGCCGTATTTCGAGATGCGCCGCACCTTCCTGGTGGCGACCTCCGTGTTCTCGCTGCTGGGCATCGTGCTGGCGGTGATCTCCAGCTACTGGATCGCGCGCGCGGGCCTGGCGCCGCTGCGCCGCATGTCGGCGCGCGCCCAGAGCTTCACGCCGCGCAAGCTGTCGGCGCGCATGTCGGCCGAATCGCTGCCGGAGGAGCTGTCGGTGCTGGCGCACGCCTTCAACGGTGCGCTGGAGCGCATCGAGGAAGCCTATACCCAGCTCGAATCCTTCAACGCCGACGTCGCCCACGAACTGCGCACGCCGCTGGCCAACCTGATCGGCGAGACCCAGGTGGCGCTGGCGCGCGAGCGCAGCGCCGGCGAGTTCAAGGACGTGCTGCAATCGAACCTGGAAGAGCTGGACCGGATCCGCTCCATCGTCAACGACATGCTGTTCCTGGCCCGTTCCGACCAGGGCGAGGCCGCCACCGCGCTGGTGCAGTCGCGGGTGGCCGACGAGGTGCGCAAGACCGTCGATTTCTTCGAGTTCGTGCTCGACGACACCGGCATGAGCATCAGCGTCAGCGGCGACACCGAGACCACCGCGCTGATGGAGACGGCGCTGTTCAAGCGCGCCCTCACCAACCTGATCCAGAACGCCATCCAGCATTCGCCGGTGGGTGCGCTGATCCGGGTCGACATCGCCAGCCAGGACGATGCCGTGCGCATCGCCGTCACCAACCCCGGCGAGGCCATCGACGCGCGCCACCTGCCGCGCCTGTTCGACCGCTTCTACCGGGTCGACACCTCGCGCCACGAGATCAATGGCAGCCACGGCCACGGCCTGGGCCTGGCCATCGTCAAGGCGGTGGCCCGCATGCATGGCGGACGCGCCTTCGCCTCCTCCGAGGACGGCCGCAACAGCATCGGATTCACCATCGCGCGCGACTGAATCCGCCGGCTGTACCCTCGCACCCCATCCGAATCTGTACACGCCGCCGCCGCGCGGCTGGCCTATCCTGACGACATACCAACATCAGGATCGCGCCAACATGATCGTCCGTCCCCAGCCGAACTGGTTCCGCATGCTGTTCGTCTGGAACGGCTCGGTGCTGCCCTCCATCCTGCCTCAGATGGCGCTGATGACCGCCTTCTCGACGCTGGCCGTGTTCACCGGCGGCAAGGTCTTCGGCGACAAGCTGCCCTTGAACACCTCCACCTTCACCCTGCTGGGCGTGGCGCTGGCGATCTTCCTGGCCTTTCGCAACACGGCCAGCTACGACCGTTTCTGGGAAGGCCGCAAGATCTGGGGCGCGCTGCTGATCTCGGCGCGCGCGCTGGTGTCGCAGGCGCAGCAGTACGCTGGCGGCGACCTTGACCGCAAGCTGTTGACAGCTCGCGTGGTGATGCTGGCCTACGCGCTCAAGCACCAGCTGCGCAAGACTGCGCCCGACGCCGACCTGGCCCGCTTGCTGCCGCCCGACGCCGGCCTGCGACTGCGCCACGCGCACTACCTGCCGGTGCAGCTGATGCACGAGCTGCGCGCCATGCTGGCGCTGGCGCGGCGCGACGGCCAGCTGTCGGACGCCGCGCTGTGGTGCGCCGACGGCCAGCTCAACGAACTGAACCACTGCATCGGCGCCTGCGAGCGCATCGCCTCCACGCCGATTCCATTTCCCTACGGCGTGCTGCTGCACCGTACCGTCTACATCTATTGCCTGCTGCTGCCCTTCGGCCTGGTCGATGCGATCGGCTACGCCACGCCGCTGATCTCGGTGTTCGTGTCCTACACCTTCCTGGCGCTGGAGGCGATCGCCGGCGAGATCGCCGACCCATTCGGCGAAGCGCCCAACAGCCTCTCGCTGGACGCCATGTGCCTGGAGATCGAGCGCTCGGTACTGGAGATGACGGGCGAGGAAATACCGGAGCCGGCGCGTTGCGGCAAGGATTATCGGCTCAGTTGATCATGGCCGGGCGTCAGACTTCGTGCGTTCAAGCAAGCTCGCTACCTGTCGTCCCCGCGAAAGCGGGGACCCGGCGTCGTTCAGTCCGCACCAAAGCATCCCGTTCGGGCTAAGTAGCCGCGCAGCGGCGTATCGAAGCACCCCGGGCAGGCGCGCCTTCGATACGCGCCTGCGGCGCTACTCAGTCCGAACGGTGGCGTGTGTTTTGAAGAAAAACCCTCATCTCCATCCGTCTGGAGTGAGTAGCGGCACATCGACGCCTCGCAGCGGTCTTCAGCGCAACGAACGTCGCTGGATCCCGGCCTTCGCCGGGACGACAAGGATAAGTCGGCGTCAGGCCTCGTGCGCTCGAGTTACCTCACTACCTGTCGTCCCCGCGAAGGCCGGGACCCAGCGTCGTTCAGCGCGCACCAAAGCATGCCGTTCGGGCTGAGTAGCCGCGCAGCGGCGTATCGAAGCACCCCGGGCAGGCGCGCCTTCGATACGTGCCTGCGGCGCTGCTCAGTCCGAACGGTGGCGTGTGTTTTGAAGAAAAACCCTCATCTCCATCCGTCTGGAGTGAGTAGCGGCACATCGACGCCTCCCGGCGGTCGTCAGCGCACAACGAACGTCGCTGGATCCCGGCCTTCGCCGGGACGACAAGGATAAGTCGGCGTCAGGCCTCGTGCGCTCGAGTTACCTCACTACCTGTCGTCCCCGCGAAAGCGGGGACCCAGCGTCGTTCAGCGCGCACCAAAGCATCCCGTTCGGGCTGAGTAGCCGCGCAGCGGCGTATCGAAGCCTCCCGCCCACTCGCCTTCAAATATGCGCCTGCGGCGCTACTCAGTCCGAACGGTGGCGTGTGTTTTGAAGAAAAACCCTCATCTCCATCCGTCTGGAGTGAGTAGCGGCACATCGACGCCTCCCGGCGGTCGTCAGCGCACAACGAACGTCGCTGGATCCCGGCCTTCGCCGGGACGACAAGGATAAGTCGGCGTCAGGCCTCGTGCGCTCGAGTTACCTCACTACCTGTCGTCCCCGCGAAAGCGGGGATCCAGCGTCGTTCAGCGCGCACCAAAGCATGCCGTTCGGGCTGAGTAGCCGCGCAGCGGCGTATCGAAGCCTCCCGCCCACGCGCCTTCAAATATGCGCCTGCGGCGCCACCCGCTCCGGGCGGTCATGTGCGTTCGAAACAGGCAAACGGCATCCGGCCGACACTTCGGCACTCAATACCCCCGCTGCATATCCACATTCGCCGCAATTTCCCCGCTCTCCCGGTAACGCCGCACATTGCCGGCCACGATGGCCGAGGCGGTCTCGCGGTTGGTGGGCGCGGAGATGTGCGGCAGCACGGTGACGTCGGGATGGGTCCAGTGCCAGCTGTCGGCCGGCAACGGTTCGACTGCGAACACGTCGAGCACCGCGTGGCGCAGGCGGCGTTCGTCCAGCGCCGCGCACAGCGCCTGGTCGTCGACGATGGCGCCGCGCGCGAAGTTGATCAGTTGCGCCTGCGGCGGCAGCAGCGCCAAACGCCCGGCATTGAGCAGGCCGCGCGTCTCGGCGGTCAGCGGCAGCAGGCAGACCAGGATGTCGCTCATGGCCAGCATCTGCTTCAGGCCCTCGTCGCCGCTGAAGCTTTGCACACCCTCCACCTCGCGCCGGCTGCGGCTCCAGCCGCATACCTTGAAGCGCGCCTGGCGCAAGGCGACGGCCGCCGCCTCGCCCAGCGTGCCCAGGCCTAGGATGCCGACCACCCGGTTCTCGGGCAGCACGTACTCCTCCGCCTGCCAGATGCGGAAGCGCTGGCGCTGGGCGTACAGCGGCATGTCGCGATGCAGGTAGAGCGTCCACGCCAGCACCGCCTCGGCCATGGTGGCCGCCAGGCGCGGGTCGACCAGGCGCGTGAGCTGCAGCGCGCTGTCGCCGAGGTCGGCCACCAGCCGCTCGACGCCGGCCCACACGCTATGCACCCATTCCAGCCGCGGCATCATTTTCAGTTGCGCGGGATCGGGATTGGCGACGATGGCCAGCCGGCATTGCGCGCGCTCGGCCTCGTCCAGCCCGGCGAACGCCACCACCCGCTCGCCGGGCATGGCGGCATTGAGCGCCTTGATCCATTGCTGCACCGACACGGCGTCGGACTGGCTGACGAAGGGAATCGGCCCGGCTGCGCTCATTTGGCGTAGACCTGTTCCAGGCTGTTGAAGCCCTTCACCTCGATCGGATTGCCGAAGGGATCGAGGAAGAACATGGTGGCCTGCTCGCCCGGCTCGCCGGCGAAGCGGATCTGCGGCCTCAGCACGAAGTCGACCTCGCGGCTCTCGGTCAGCGTCTCGGCCAGTTGCTTCCAGTCGTCCATCGCCAGGATGATGCCCAGGTGCGGCATCGGCACCATGTGGTTGCCGACCTTGCCGGTGTTGGCGACGGCGAACGGCTCGCCCAGGTGCAGCGACAGCTGGTGGCCGAAGAAGTCGATGTCGACCCAGGTGTCGGTGCTGCGGCCTTCCTCGCAGCCCAGCAAGCCGCAATAGAAGCGTCGCGCCTGGTCCAGGTCGCGCACGTGGTAGGCAAGGTGGAAGATGGATTTCATGGGATTCCCTCGAAGGCGATGACGTAAGGCTTGAAGGATAGCCGCTGCCCACCAAAAGAGATAGCATGTTATTTTTATCTCATTCGAAAGTATTTCTTATGGATAGCCGTTACCTCAAAAGCCTGATCGCAGTCGTCGACAGCGGCTCCATCGCCGACGCCGCGCGCGCCGAGGGCTTGACCGCGGCCGCCGTCAGCCAGCGCATCCAAGCGCTGGAGCGGGAGCTGGGCGTGGAGCTGCTGTCGCGCGCCGGCCATGCGGCCAGGGCCACCGACGCCTGCGTCGCCTTGCTGCCGCGGGCGCGCCGCATCGTCGGCGAGGTGGCCTTGCTGGCCGGCGACGCCGACGACGAAGGCCTGACCGGCACGCTGCGCATCGGCGCCATCTCCACCGCGCTGACCGGCATGCTGCCCCGCGTGCTGCGCACACTGACCGAACGCGCTCCGGGGCTGCGCCCGGCCATCGTGCCGGGCACCTCGCGCTGGCTGTACCAGGCGCTGCTAGCCGGCGAGATCGACGCCGCCATCCTGGTGGCGCCGCCCTTCGAGTTGCCGCGCACGCTGCGCGCCCGCCTGCTGCGGCAGGAAGAACTGATCCTGCTGGCGCGCCGCAGGCTGCGCGGCGACGCCGCCGCGCTGCTGCAAAGCCAGCCCTACATCCGCTACGACCCGAACGCCTGGGGCGGGCGCCTGGCGCAGCGCTACCTGGACGACCAGGGCCTGCGGCCGGCGCTGCTGTGCGATCTCGACGCGCTGGAGACCATCGCCCTGCTGGCGGCCGACGGCGTCGGCGTGAGCCTGGTGCCGCGCTGGAACGGACTGGAGAAACTGGCCGCCGGCTGCCGCATGGAGGCGGTGGAAAGCGGCCAGGCAGGCCTGTACCGGCGCGAGCTCATCCTGCTCACGCCCGTGCAAGGCGCCCGCCCCAACATGCTGCAATTGCTGGCCGAGGCGATCCCCGCATGAGGTCGATGACGACCTGCGCGCCGCCTTCTTGATGTGGCTCAAGCGCCGTGCTTCGCGCGTCTGGACGCCAGGCGGCCGTAGCCATAGGCTGAAGGCATGGATCCGATTCCGGATCCTTGCCATCCCTTCGAGGAACTGCCATGAGCTACAAGTCCATCCTGGTCCACGTCGACCAATCGCGCCATGCCGCGCAACGCATCCGCGTCGCCGCCGAAATCGCCCGCAACCAGCAAGCGCACCTGATCGGCAGCGCCATGACCGGCATCTCCAGCTTCATCCAGATGGAAGGCGCGGCCTTCGTAGCCACCCACATCGACGGTTTTCGCGATCGCGCGCTGGCCGCGCTGGAAGTATTCGATGGCATCGCCCGCAGCGTGGGCGCGCTGTCCCACGAGAAGCGCTTCATCGATGACGACGTCGCCGGCGGCCTGGCGCTGCAGGCGCGCTACGCCGACCTGGTGGTGCTGAGCCAGAACGATCTCGACCAGCCCGATACCGCCTTCATCGCCGACCTGCCGGAATACGTGATGCTCAACGCCCCGCGCCCGGTGCTGATCGTGCCCTCGGCAGGCCTGTTCGAGGAAGTGGGCCGCAACGCGCTGATCGCCTGGGACGGCAGCATGCAGGCCACGCGCGCGGTCACCGCCGCGTTGCCGCTGCTGCGCCAGGCTGACAACGTCACGGTGGCCATCTTCAATCCGGACAAGCGCCTGGGTGCGCACGGCGAGCAGCCCGGGGCCGACATCGCGCTCTACCTGGCGCGCCATGGCGTGAAGGTGGAAGTGGCGCAGGAGCGCACCGACATCGACATCGGCAACGCCATGCTCTCGCTGGCGGCCGACCGCGGTTCGGACCTGCTGGTGATGGGCGGCTACGGTCACACGCGCTTTCGCGAAGTGCTGCTGGGCGGCGTGACGCTCACGGTGCTCAAGACCATGACCATCCCGGTGCTGATGACGCACTGAGCGCCATCGCGCAGGCATGAAAAAGGGCATGCCGCGGCATGCCCTTTTTTACCCGCGTCGCCAATTCAAAAGCAAGCGGCGGAGTGCGGGATAAACCCGGCATGCGCACACTGGCTGGCATCCCACCACCAGGAATTCCCATGCATGCCACCTCCCCGGCCCTCGCGCCAGCTCCCTTCGACGCTCTTGCCGCGCGCATCGAAGCCCTACCCTGGACGGCGCTGGTCGCCGAACTCGACGACGCCGGCCGGGCGCTCATTCCCGGCCTGCTGGATGCGCGCGAGACGGCGCTGCTGGCCGGTTGCTACGACGACGACCGGTTGTTCCGTTCGCGCATCCTGATGGCGCGCCACAATTTCGGCCTGGGCGAGTACAAGTATTTCCGCTATCCGCTGCCGTCGCCGGTGCAGGCGCTGCGCGGCGCGCTGTATCCGCGCCTGGCGCCGCTGGCCAACCGCTGGAATGCGCAGATGGGCATTGACGTGCGCTACCCCGACGAGCACGTCGATTTCCTGCGCCGCTGCCACCAGGCCGGGCAAGTGCGGCCCACGCCGCTGTTGCTGCGCTACGGGGCGGGCGACTACAACTGCCTGCACCAGGATCTGTACGGGGAGCATGTGTTTCCGCTGCAGGTAGCGATCCTGCTGTCCGAGCCCGGAGCGGATTTCGAAGGCGGCGAGTTCGTGCTGACCGAGCAGCGGCCGCGCATGCAGTCGCGGCCCGAGGTGGTGCCGCTGCGCCGCGGCGATGCGGTGGCGTTCGCCGTCAGCCAGCGGCCGGTGCAAGGGGCGCGCGGCCCCGGCCATGTCTACCGGGTCGGCATGCGGCACGGCGTGTCGCGCCTGCGCTGGGGATCACGGCATACGTTGGGCATCATCTTCCATGACGCCGCCTGAGGCGTGAACCTCAGCGCGGCCCGGCCGCCGCGCCCGGCATCGGCGCGGGGCCGCCGGCGAGCCTGGCGCGCTGTTGCAGGCGGGCGCGGCGCTTGCGCACCCAGATGATCACGCCGGTCACCGAGAGCATCGCCACCAGCGCGCCCATGAAGGAGATCAGGATGCGGCCGGGCAAGCCCAGGATGCGCCCCGAATGCAGCGGGAATTGCGCTTGCAGGAAGATGTCGCCGGCGCTGCCGCTGCCCGGCAGGCGTCCGCCCTCGTAGGCGCCGCTGGCGGCGTCGAAGTACAGCCAGGCATTGCCCAGGCCGCCGTCGCCGTGGTCGTTGCCGGGCGCGAAAAAGCCCACGCCATAGACGCCGAACATGCCCGAATAGAACACCCCGCCGGCCGGCTCGCTCAGCCCCAGCTTGGCGGCCTGCTGCCGTCCCAGCGCGATGGCCCGCTCGCGCGAGACCGCCGGCTCGCCCACCTTCTCCGGCGCCAGCGGCGCGCGCGTCTCGAAGGGGCCGGCGGTCAGCGTCGATACCGTCTGCAGGATGGGCCGCATCACCTGGCGCTCCAGGTTCATCGATATCGAGGTCACCGCCAGCACCAGCAGCAATCCCCAGACCCACACGCCGCCGGAACGGTGCAGGTCGAAGTTGAGCTTGTGGCCGCCGTCGCGCCAGCGCAACGCGAACGACTTGCGCCAGCTGCGCCAGTTGGGGAAGGACAGGTAGATCGCGATGAAGCAGTCCAGCATCCACACGATGCCGATGATGCCCATCAGCCAGATCCCGGTCTCGATGCCGCCCATGTCGGGCAGGTGCATGGTGTAGTGCAGCTTGTAGAGGAAGGGCAGCAGGTTCTCGCGCGAGAGCGAGATCGCGCCCCACATCCGGCGCCCCTGGATCTCGGCGGTGACGGGGTCGACCGCGATCTGGTTGTAGTCCAGGACGTAGAGCTTGCCGGTGGCCGGGTCGATCCGCGGCTCCACCATCATGTTCATGGTATGGCCGGGCTCTTCGGCGGTCAGCACGTAGGTCACGCGCAGCTTGGGCTCGGCCTTCTCCACCAGGTTGGCCAGCTCCAGCCCCGGCCTGGGCGCGCCGGCGTTCGGCTGGTCGGCGCTCTTGGCATGGAACAGATGGGGATTGAGCCACGCATCCAGTTCGTGATCCCAGGAAATCACCGCGCCGGTGGCGCCCGCAATGAAAAGGAAGACCGCCGCAGCCAGGCCGAACCAGCGGTGGATGATGACGAAGAATGCGCGCATTGCTTGTGTACCTGGCGGGTGGCTTGGTCCTGTTGAATTGTTCGGATCGATGGCGGCGGATGCGCCGGCAGGCATTGTACTACCTGCCGGCGCCATGGCTGCCTGCCGGGCCTCAGGCCGCGGCTGCGATCTTCTTCAGGATGTCCTGCAACTGGTCGATGTCGTAGGGCTTGGGCAGCGAATGCGAAGCAAAGCCCACATTGCGCGCCACCATCGCGCCGTAGCCGGACGCGAAGATCACCGCCAGCTCGGGGAAACGCACCAGCGCCTTCTTGGCCAGGTCCACGCCGGAGATGCCCGGCAGGTTGACGTCGGTAAACAGGACGTCGAAGGTCTGCTCCTCCAGCGCCTGCTCCGCCTCTTCCCCGCTGGTCACGCCGCGGGCCGCGTGGCCCAGGGTTTCCAGCAGCTCGCACACCAGCTGCTGCGAGTCGATGTTGTCTTCCACCACCAACAGGCGCAAGCCGCCGGCGGCCGGCATCGACGCCGATGCCGCTTGCGGCACGGCCGCGCCGTTGGAGGCGGCGTAGCCGGCCTGCGCCTGGGCCTGCTCCAGCTGTTCCGGCGCCTGCTCCGACTTGCGCTGGCGCTCGGCCACCGGCAATACATGGATCGTGGCCGATGCCGCCGCCTCGCCCTCGGCCTGCGCGGCCGACCGTTGATGCGCGCGCTGCGCCAACTGCGCGTCATGCACCCGGTTGGACAGCATGTGGCGGATACGGCGCGCCAGCTGGTTGATGCGGTAAGGCTTGGACAACAGCTCCACGCCGGCGTCCAGGCGCCCCTCATGCACGATGGCGTCGCGCGGATAGCCCGAGGTGAACAGCACCTCGATGTCCGGCAACAGCAGGCGCGCCTGGCGCGCCAGTTCGGTGGCCGGCACGCTGCCCGGCATCACCACGTCGGTAAACAGCATGTCGATATGGATCCCGCTCTGCACGATGCCCAGCGCGCGCTCGCCGTTGTCGGCCTTAAGCACCTGGTAACCCAGCGACGACAGCGTATCGATCACGGTCAGCTGCAGGTTGGGATCGTCCTCTACCACCAGGATGGTCTCGTCGCCGCCGCGCACTTCCATCTCGCGGTTGTCTTCGATGGCGACCTCATCCTCGCGTGAGCGCGGGAAATAGATACGGATCGTGGTGCCGTGGCCCTGCTCGCTGTGGATGCTGATGTGGCCCTTGCTCTGCTTGACGAAACCGTAGGCCATCGACAAGCCCAGGCCGGTGCCCTCACCTTCCTTCTTGGTGGTGAAGAACGGCTCGAAGGCGCGCTCGCGCACGTGGGGCGACATGCCGTGGCCGTTATCTGAAATCGACAGCTCCACATACTCGCCCGGACTCAGGTCGGCCTGCGACAGGAAATGCGGGTCGGACAACTGTACGTTCTCGATCTGCAGCGTCAGCCGGCCGCCGCTGGGCATGGCGTCGCGCGCATTGATGGCGGTATTGATGATGAGGTTCTCGACCTGATTGGGGTCGAGCATGGTGTTCCACAGCTGGCGTGTGATGACGGTCGAGATCTCGATGGTCTCGCCCACCGCGCGGCGCAGCAGGTCGGCCATGTTCTGCACCACCCGTTCCAGGTTGATGCTGCGCGGCTGCAGCGGCTGGCGCCGGGCGAAGGCCAGCAACTGCGAAGAGAGCTTGGCGCCGCGGTCGACTGCGGCAATCGCGATCTTGACGCGCTGGCGGCCGCGCTCTTCCAGCGCTGGATCCGATTGCAGCAGCTGCAGGTTGCCGCCGATGATCTGCAGCACGTTGTTGAAGTCATGCGCCACGCCGCCGGTCAGCTGCCCCACCGCTTCCATCTTCTGCATCTGGCCCAGCGCCGCCTCGGCGCGGCTGCGCTCCAGGATCTCCTCGACCACGCGCTGCTCCAGGGTATCGTTGAGCTCGCGCAGCGCTTCCTCCGCGCGGCGCCGCTCGGTGATGTCGGTGGACACCGCGATCATGGCCTGCGGACGGCCGTCGGCGTCGACGATGCGGCTGATATTGCTGGAGACCCAGAAGGTCGAGCCATCCGGCCGCACGTAGCGTTTTTCCAGGGTGAAGGATTCGCCGTCCTCGATACAGCGGTTGAACATCGCCATGTTCAGCGGCACGTCCTCCGGATGGGTGACGTCAGCCAGCGTCATCTCAAGCAGCTCGTCCTCGCTGCGGCAAAGCATGCGGCACAGCGCGTCGTTGACGCGCAGGTAGCGGCCCTGCAGGTCGAGCTCGGAGAAGCAGACCGAGGCCTGGTTGAAGATCGCGGTCAGGCGATTCTCGCTCCACAGCAGCGCCTGCATGCCGCGCCGACGCTCGGTCAGGTCGACGAAGGTGCACAGCGCCCCCTGCAGCACGCCGTCCTGCCACACCGGATGCGCCTGGTACTGCACCGGGAAGCTGCTGCCGTCGGCGCGGAAGAACACTTCGCTGTCGACCTGGGCCGACACGCCATCGCGCGCGGCCAGGTAGACCGGGCTGTCGGCCAGCGCATAGGGGCTGCCGTCCGGATGCGAATGGTGGATCACGTCATGCGCGGCGCGGCCCAGCACATCCTGCTCGCCGGCGAAGCCGAGCATGCGCAGGAAGGCGGCATTGCACAGCGTGACCAGGCCGTTGCGGTCGATCGAGTAGAAACCCTGGTCGGTGGAATCCAGCAGCTGGCGCACGAAGGCGTTGTTGGCGCGCATGCTGGTCTCGGACGCGGCCAGTGCGTGCTCCATCTGCTTGCGCTCGGTAACGTCGAACACCACGCCGACGTAGCGCTTGTCGGTGCGCGGATCGTCGCGCACCACCTCGCCCTTGCGCGCCAGCCAGCGCCGCTGGCCGTCCGGACGGGTGATGTGGTACTCGGTATATTCCAGCGGATTGCGATCGTCCTGCGCCTGGATCGTGGCGATGCCCAGGCGCGGCCGGTACTGCTCGTCGATCATTTCCACCAGCCGGTCGGCCTCGACCTCGCCGCCCGGCGGCAGGCCCCACAACTGGCGGAAACGGTCCGACACCAGCAGCTTGCCGGATTCCGGGAACCACTCGAAGATGCCGATGCCGCCGGCGCTGTCGGCGATGCGCAGGCGCTCCTCGGCAACGAAGCGTTCGGTAACGTCGACACCCTCGATGAAGATGCCGTCCACCCGGCCGTCGGCGCCGTTCATGGGCTGCAGCACGAAGTCGAGCACCACCTCGGAGAACTCGCCATCCCGGCCGTCTGCGCCGCGCCGCAGGAACAGCTTGGCGCCACGCGCGGTATAGGTCTCGCCGCTGCGGTAGACGCGGTCGAGCAACTGGAACAAGTCTTCATCCAGCAATTGCGGAAATGCTTCGCGAGCGGGACGGCCGATTACGGGACGTTCGCCGAACAAATGGAAATAGGCGCGGTTGACCATCTCGAAGATGTGCTCCGGCCCGCGCACCACGGCCATGAAGCTGGGCGACTGCTCCAGCAGCTCGCGCAGGAAACGCGTCTCGGCCGATAACCGGCGTTGCGCCTGCTGCGCGCTGTCGCGTTCCATCGTCAGCTCGCGGTTGATCTCGTCGAGGCGCCGCGCGTCCGGCGGCATGCGTTTTCCCACGCGCGGCAGACGGGTGGAGTCGATGATGGCGCACATCACGCCCTCGACGCGCAAGCCGTCCTCGGCGAACACCGGCACGTAAGAGAAATCGAACCAGGTTTCATCCGTGCCGGCGTCGGCCGGCAGGGTCACGCGCTGGTCTTCCAGCAGTTGCTGGCGCCCCTCGAAGCAGGCGTCGATCGCGGCTTCATGCGCTTCGCGGATGTCGGGCCAGAACAGGACCTCGCTCAGGCTGGCGCCGAAGGCGGCAGGATGGTGCTGGCCGATACAGGCGGCGAAGGCGTCGTTGTAGAGCATGCTGCGCGCATCGCCCCACACCAGCAGCATGGGTGACGGCGAATGCAGCGCGATATTGAGCGCGGTGCGCAATGACGCCGGCCACCACGCCGGCTGGCCCAATGCGGAGCCCGACCAGTCCGAAGCGGATATGATGCGGCCGGCCCCGCCGCCGCCGCGCAACCAAGAAATTTCTGCCATGTCGTGAAACGTTCGTGTAAGCACTTTTAGGTCTGGTCGGCAGCCGCCCTGTCCGGCGCTGCCATCGTCTGTGCGCTTTCGAATGATTGTTCGGCGCGTCCCGGTCCTGCGAGAACCGCCTTCCCCCGCACCGGCCAGCTCCGTCATCGCGAAGTCCCGGCGTGTCAACAATGTTTCGATCGATTATACGGGAAGCCCGCTTTTTCACGGCATGCGCGACAAGCCCGGCCGATGTTGGATGAAGGGCCGCAAAGCCAGGCTGTGCAAGGCTTTACGACCCCTTCCTGTTTTCCTACAAAGTTTTGAGCAGTCCACCGACAGTGAACCGGCATCGACGAGCGTTCAGCGTCCCTTCTTCTTTTGCGCCCGCTCTTCCCGCAGGATGCGATTGAGCTCGGCCAGCTCGTTGACGGCGTCCTGGGTCAGGATCACCGGTTCGTTGGCGTGGTAGGCGCGTCCGCCCAGACGGCCGTTCATGCCGATGTAGGCGCGCGCGCATTCGCGGCGATAGGCCATGATGCCGTCCTCGCCGGTCAGCGGCGCGCCGGACGAGTCGCGCGGTTCGGCGAACGCGGCATGCATCTCCTCGTCGCCGTCGTCGGCCTTGAGCGTATCGGATGGATGGACGGCATGAGCGCCGTTGTGGTTGCCGACGTGATTGCGATAGGCATCCCAATCGCCTTGCTGGATCGAGATGTTCTTGTCGGACGGATGTGCGGAATCGGACTTGTCCATGATGCTACCCCTGTCAAAGTACCAATGCTGGCGATCTGCGCCAGGCGCATTGCGCCGCGCGCCGTTTCGGCTCGGCCGCGCAGCGCCGCGAGGCCCGCTTCCAGCAGTCCGCCAGGCATGCGGAGCCGCCGAAGCTGCAATCGATTTTCTCCGTGCGTTTCATCGACAGCATAGGTGTTTACTCCCGTTTGCGTTTCGATGCACTGCGGTCGCCGACGAAATTATTTTAGCCAAACTCTGCGTTCCCGGCTGACTTTGTTTGAGCGAATCGACAGTGCAACATTGCCTCTGAACATCATCGCGCAATCGCGCCCGCAAGTTCGTTCATCGCGCGCGAATCCGCCTCGTTGCGATCGCCTTCAAGACGATTTTTTTCCGAGCCTGGCGATCGTAATGTGTGGCATTGATGAGTCATATCGGACGCCCTCGTATTCATTTGTAGGACAAAGCGGAAGTTTCCCGCAGGCGCTTTGCGGTCGCACCGGGATGAGGGGGGAATTACTTCCCATCAATTCCGGCAAGACGCCTATAATTGCGATCTTCAAGAGGCAGTTCCCGAACGCAGCCGGACGTGCGCCCAGGCGGCGCCGGCCAGGATCATCCCTGCCTCCGCAATCCGATGCGGCCGCGGCGCAAACTGCCTGCGGCGCGCACGCGCCCACACCAGAGCGGCTCCGGGAGATACACGCAGCATGAGCAATCCGTACTACCAGAACGAACGCCGCAAGCGCCACGTCGACCTCAGCAACTGCGACCAGGAACCGATCCATATTCCCGGCTCCATCCAGGCGCACGGCGCGCTGCTGACCTTTGCGCCCGACGGCACGCTGGCCGGCCGCAGCAGCAACGCCGGCGACCTGCTCGGCCCCCTGCCCGCGACCGGCGAGGCGCTCGACCAGCGCCACCTCAATGCCGAGGCGCGCGCCGCCATCCACGCCGCACTTGACGACCGCCACGGCTACATCGATGCCCGTCTGCTGACGCTGGCCTCGGGCCCCTTCGATGTGGTCACGCACAAGTCAGAAGGCATGCTGATCGCCGAGTTCGAGAAGCGCCCCAGCGACGCGCTCGCGCTCGACTCCTTCGCCCTGTCCGCGCACCAGGCGATCCAGCGCATCCAGCGCCAGCAAGGCGTGGAAGACCTGCTCACCCTGGCCGTCGACGAGATCGCGCGCATCACCGGTTTCGACCGTGTGATGGCTTATCGCTTCCTGCATGACGACAGCGGCGAGGTCATCGCCGAACACAAGCGCGCCGACCTCGAGCCCTTCCTCGGCCAGCGCTATCCGGCCAGCGACATCCCGGCCCAGGCGCGGCGCCTGTACGTAATCAATCCGATCCGGCTGATCGCCGACGTCGGCTACCAGCCGGCGCCGATCGAACCCGACCTCAACCCGCTCACCGGCCGTCCGCTCGATCTCTCGCACAGCAACCTGCGCAGCGTTTCGCCGGTACATATCGAATACCTGTCGAACATGGGCGTGGGCGCGTCGATGAGCTTGTCCATCGTCATCGGCGACCGCCTGTGGGGCCTGATCGCCTGCCACCACATGACGCCTCACCTCGTGCCGCACGCGGTGCGCATGTCCTGCCAGCTGCTGTCGCAGTTCGTCAGCACGCTGGTGGAGCGCAACATCAACGGCGAGCATGCCCGCGCGCTGGAACACTCGGCCGCGCTGCGCCGCGAGATCGTGGCCCAGGTCACCGACCGCGAAGACATCGTGCTGGCGCTGTCGGCCGATTACCACGGCTTCCTGCGGCTGATGTCCAGCCACGGCGGCGCCATCTCGCTTGACCGCAAGACCCAGACCTTCGGCAAGGCGCCCTCGCGTGAAGGCGTCAATGCGCTGGTCAACTGGCTCAACGAAAACGAAAGCGGCGACATCTTCCATACCAGCGCGCTGGGGGCCGACGTGCCGGACCTGAAGGCGGCGCTGGGCGAGGCCTGCGGCGTGCTGGCGATCCGCTTCTACCGGGAGCAGAACGGCTACGCCTTCTGGTTCCGCAGCGAGCAGGTCGAGGACGTGCGCTGGGGCGGCAACCCCGAGAAGAAATACACCATCGGTCCGCTGGGCCCGCGCCTGACGCCGCGCGGTTCCTTCGCCGTGTGGAAGGAAACCGTGCGCGGCAAGAGCCTGCCGTGGGAAAAGACGCAACTGGAGGTGGCCTCGCAACTGCGGCTGGACCTGCAGGAGGTGGCGCTGTCCGGCGAGAACATGCTCAAGCGCGCTCGGGAGACCCTGCTGGCCACGCTGGGCCACGACCTGCGCGATCCGCTGCAGGCCATCATGATGGCAGCGCGCATGATCGAGGTGCGCGAGCATTCGCCCTCCAGCTCCAACCTCAGCAAGCGCATCTCATCGTCCTCCAGCCGCATGCATCGCCTGATCTCCCAGGTGCTCGACATCAGCCGCCTGCAAAGCGGCCTGGGGCTGGACATCCAGCGTCGCAGCGTCGACGTGCGCAAGATGATCGGCGAGATCGTCAACGAGGCGCGCATGGCCTACCCCGACAACGAGATCATCATGGAAGCGGAGGATTGCGGCGAGACCGAGCTCGACAGCGACCGCGTCAGCCAGGTGATTTCCAACCTGCTGTCGAATACCCGCCACCATGGCGAGATCAACAAGCCCTCGACCATCATCGCCTTCCGGCGCGACGACGTGCTGACCATCTCGGTCTCCAACCACGGCGCGCCGATTCCGGAGCAGGTGCGCGGCAACCTGTTCAAGCCCTACAAGAAGGAATCGCTGGGCAACCAGCGCAACAGCCGCGGACTGGGGCTGGGCCTGTACATCGTCAGCGAGATCGTCAACGGGCACGGCGGCAGGATCGCCGTCGATTGCGAAGACGGCATCATCACCTTCACCGTGACGTTGCCGGTGGGCGGCCCGGGACAGGCCGCCGCCTGAGCGTGCGCCAGGCCGAAAAAAAGCCCGCCGCGCGACATCATGCGCGGCGGGCTTTCTCATGCCTGGCCGGGATTCAATTGATCATGTGCGAGCGGCTGCCCGTGCGTCCCGACAGCGCGGCGATCAGGAACAGCAGCTCCAGCGGGTCGACCGGCTTGGCGATGTGCGCCTGGAACCCCGCCATCAATGCGCGCCGCCTGTCCTCGGAGCGCGCCAGCGCGGTCAGCGCCGCCGCCGGCGTCATGGGCAGGCCGTCGTGCCGGCTGTCTTCCAGCGCGCGCAGGCTGCGCATGAAGTCGTAACCATCCTGGCCCGGCAGGCCGATATCGCTCACGATCACGTTGGGTCGCGTATGGCGAAACGCATCCAGCGCCTCGCCGGCGGTGCCTACCGCATCCACGGTGGCGCCGCGTTCTTCCAGCATGCGCTGCACCAGTTCGCGCGCGTCGACCTCGTCCTCCACCAGCAGGATATGCAACCCGGACAGTTCCGGCGGCTCCTCCGGCCCGTCCTCGCGCAGCAGGGTGGCCCCGCCCTCATCGCGCTGCACCGCGGCCTGCGGCAGCTGGATGCTGAAGGTCGCGCCCAGGCCGGGACCGGGGCTGGCGGCGCGCACCCGGCCGCCGTGCAACTCCACCAGCTGGCGCGTGATCGACAGCCCCAGCCCCAGGCCGGCGGCCACACGGCTGATGCTGGGATCTTCCTGGCTGAACCGGTCGAACACGCTGGGCAGGAATTCGGCCTTGATGCCCTGGCCGTTGTCGGCCACTTCCATCTCCACCTCGCCGCCGGACTCGCGCAACGCGACCGTGACGCGGCCCAGGCGCGGCGTGAACTTGATGGCGTTCATCAGCAGGTTCCAGGCCACCTGCTGCAAGCGCGAGGGGTCGCCCAGCACCTGCCCGACCGAATCGAAGTCGGCCACCAGTTCGATCTCCTTGGCGTCGGCGGCGGACTGCACGGAGGCGACGGCGTCGTCGATGACGGTCGCCATGTCGACGCGCTGCACGTCCAGCCGCAGCTTGCCGGAGAGGATGCGGCTCATGTCCAGCAGGTCCTCCACCATCTGCGCCTGCAGCTTGGCGTTGCGCTCGATCACCTGCAGGCCCTTCTGCAGCTTGGCGGCGTCGCCGGGATCGCGCAGCAGGTACTGGCTCCAGCCGATGATGGCGTTGAGCGGCGTGCGCAGCTCGTGCGAAAGCGTCGCCACGAATTCGTCCTTGACCCGCGTCATGCGCTCGGCCTCGGCGCGCGCGGCGCGCTCGGCCGCCAGCAGCATCTCACGATCGTGCTCGGCGCGCTTGAGGTCGTCGATGTCGGTGCAGGTGCCCAGCCATTTCAGCACGCGCCCTTCCGAGCACAGCAACGGCGCGCCGTTGCAGATGAACCAGCGGTAGCGGCCGTCTTGCCGGCGCAGCCGGAACTCCGCCAGGATCTGGCGATGGTCGCCGCTGCCGGCTTGCAGCAGCGTCTCGCGCGTGGCCGCGCGGTCGTCGGGATGCACCACGAGGTCGATCCAGCGCAGGCCCAGCTGCGGCTCCACGCCCACGCCGGTGTAGTCCAGCCATTGCTTGCTGAGGAAATCGAACTGGCCGTCGGGCAGGCACGACCACACCAGGTGCGGTATCGCTTCCGACACCATGCGGTAGTACTGCTCCTGCTGCAGCAGGCGCGCCGACTCTTCGGCCTGCCGCTGCAGGCGCAACTGGTTGAGCAGGCGATCGACCGCCTCCGGCAGGTAGTCGAGGTAATCGCTGGTCTTGGGCAGCACGTCGGAAACGCCGGCGCGCAGCGCCTCGATGATGCGCGGCTCGTCCGACACGCCCGACACCATGATGGCCGGGATATCGACGCCGGCGGCGCGCAGCGCGCGGAAGAAATCCAGGCCCGTGTCCAGCGCCTGCAAGTTGTAGTCGACGATCAGCAGGTCGGGAGGATCCTGCGCCACCGCCGCGCGCGCCGCGTCGGCATCGCCCACGGCGGTGACGCGGTGGCCATGCTTTTTCAGCACGCGGCTGGCCAGGGCCTGCAGGCCTTCGTCATCCTCCAGGATCAGGACATGCGCCGGCGCCGTGGCCGCTGCGGCTTCGCTCATTGCGTATCAACCCTTCTGGCCGGCGCCGTTGGCCGGCAGCTTGACCACCTGCAGGAAGAAGCCCAGGCGGCGCACCGCCTCGATGAAATCGTCGTACTCCACCGGCTTGGTGATGTAGACGTTGCAGCCGTATTCATAGCAGCGCTCGATCTCGCGCGGGTCGTCCGTGGTGGTCAGCATGATCACGGGGATGGCGGTGGTGGTGGCATCGCTCTTGAGCTGCTTCAACACCTCCACGCCGGTCACCCGGGGCATGTTCACATCCAGCAGCACCACCACCTGCTGCATGTCGGGGCGGCTGCCTGCACCGTTGAAAAAATAGTCCAGCGCCTCCTGGCCGTCCTTCAGGCGCAGGAAGCCGTTGACCAGCCCGGCGCGCCGCAGGTTCTTTTCCACCAGCAGCGCGTGCCCGTCGTCGTCCTCGACCAGGATGATATTTACGCTTTGTTCTGTCGCCATGATCGCTCCACTCGCATGTCGTGCCGTTTTGAAGATTGCCTTGCCTGAACCTCAGATCGTCGCCGGCTGCGCCGGCAGCGCCACGAAGAAGGTGGTGCCGATGCCCTCGGCCGACTCCACCCAGATCTTGCCGCCGTGCCGCTCCACCACGCGCTTGACCAGCGCCAGGCCGATGCCCTCGCCCTGCGCGACGTTGCCGTGCAGGCGCTGGAAGGCGGTGAACATCCGGCCCATGTGGCCGGCCGGAATGCCCAGGCCGTTGTCGCGCACGTAGTAGGTGTTCAAGCCCTCGCCGTCGCCGGCGCCGTCCACGCTCATGCAGCCGATTTCGATGCGGCCGGCGCGCTTGGGATCGAGGTAGTTGACCGCATTGCCCACCAGGTTGCCGAACACCTGCTCGATCGCCGTGGGGTCGCCCCAGGCCTGCGGCATGCCGGGCTGGATGCTGACTACCGCCTCGCGCGAACGGATGCTGCCGCTCATGGCGTCGACGATGCGTTGCGTCATGACGTTGATGTCCAGCATCACCTGCTGGTACTCCACCCGGCCCGCGCGCGACAGGCGCAGCATGGCGTCGATGATGCCGGCCGAACGGGTGACGGCGTTCTGGATGAAGCGCAGCGAAGTCGGCAGGTCGTCCTCGATCAGGGTGCGGATCTTCTCCGTCTTGGCTTCCGGCAGGTCGAGCTTCCCGACCTCCTCGCTCAGCTCCCGGGTGGAATGCGTGAGCTCCTTGCTGAAGCCCTGCAGGTTCACCAGCGGCGAGCGCAGGTCGTGCGAGACGCTGTAGATGAACATCTCGTTGTCCTGGGTCTGCTGACGCAGGTGGGTGTTGACCTCGGCCAGTTCGCCCGCGCGTTGCTCCACTTCCTCGCGGTAGGCCTGCGCCAGCCGGCTGGCTTCGATCAAGCGCTCGCCGGTGTTGTGCAGGACATTGTCGAGCATCGATATCTCATCGCTGCCGCGCACCCGCGCGGCCAGTTCGCGGCCGTCGGCCAGGCGCTGGGCATTGTCGGTCAGCACGGCGATGCGGGTGGAGATGTTGCGCGTGAAGGCATACGAGGCCATGCCGGCGGCCATGATCGAGCCCAGCACGGCCGCCATGAGCAGGATGGTCTGCGACTCGCGGGCGTCTTGCAGGTCTTCGTCGCGCTCGGCGCCGAGCTTGCGTTCATTGTCGATGAATTTATTGAGCCGCTCGCGGAAGTCGGCCAGGCGGTGCGGACCGCGTTCGTCGCGCAGCTGCAGCACCAGTTCGTCGCGCTTGCCGTTCTCCATGCGCTCGCGCGCGCTGTCGGCCCAGGCGCGATAGCTGGCGATCGACTGGCGCACCTCCTGTGCGACCCGGCTCTGCTCGGGATTGTCCGAGACCAGCTTTTCGAGTTCGCCCATCTTGATCTCGACGTCGGCCCACATCTCGGGACGGCTGATCGGCTTGGGATCGTTGACGATCACGGAATTGCGGATGCGCGACGACTCCAGCAGCATCGGCTCGCGCACCTCGGCGGCCTTGTTCATCACCATCGCGGAATGGGCGGTCCAGCGTTCGGCCTCCTCGGCGTCGGCCTGGGTCTTGAACAGCGACGCCAGCAGCAGCAGCTCGAACAAGCTCGGGATTGCAACGATCAGCAAACCTTTGGTCAATAATTTCATGTGCGTTCACCCGCCTCTGAACCAGCATGCCATGGATCGCGCGGATCGTTCGCCCGGCTTGCGGCATTGCGCCGCCGTGGCGCCGTCCGTGCGCGTCATCTTGTCATTTTTGCAGCGAGACCACCGGCGCCGTCTTGTTGTTATCGCCTTGTCATCGTGCTCGCCGTCGTTGCCGGCAGGCCGCTTTCCGGTAATCAATTATTACGGACGATTATAAACTCACAAGATGGGAATTACGCGCAACGGATGAGCTGTTTTTGTACCGTTTGCGCCAAAGATGAGCTGTGTCAGCCCGGCGCGGTAAACGCAAAAAGCCGGCCACGAAAGTGCCGGCAGAGAAGATCGGAGCAGGCGCCGGATGATGCCGCGCCCGGCGCGACGCTCAGGCGGCGATCAGCGCCGGCGGCGAGAGCGGATCGAAGTCCTCCCAGTCGCCGTCGCGGATGTGGCCCTGGTTGCGCTCGATGGCGTCGGCATGCAGCCGATGCAGCACCTCGATGGCGCGCCGTTCCTGCTCCTCGCCATACACTTCGACCGCCACCAGCATCCCGGCTTCGCGACGGCGCTGCGGATGGTCGGCGCTGTCCTCGGTCGCACCCAGCGTGCCGACCAGGCTGCCGAGATGGCCGCCCACCAGGACGCCCAGCGCCGGGCCCGCAGGCCCGCTCACGGGCGCGGCCGCCAGGCCCACCGCAGCACCGGCTGCGGCGCCCGCGGCGGCGCCGGCGGCCGCGCCACGGCCGGTATCCTCGGCGCCTGGCGATTTGTCGCGATCGCCGCCGACAGGAAAGGTGTCGTGCTGCCCGGCCGGGTTGACGAAGAAACTGCTGATGCCGCCGCGTTCGTAGCCGGCGACCAGCAATTCATCGACGGCATGCGTGGCTTCGTCCTGCAACTGGAAGCGCCCTGCGATGATGGTGCTCATGATGGTCTCCTCTTTATGCTCGTGTCCGCGCGCGCCCGCCGTGGGCGGCCTTCAGGCGGCCCTGGCTTGCAGGCGCCCGCCCTGCTCGGTCTTGCTGCCGCGATAGCGGCGGATCAGCGCGTTGGTGGAGCTGTCGTGGTGCAACGGCTGGCTGTGGTCGATCAACTGCTTGGCGGTGCGCTTGGCCAGCTGCTTGCCCAGCTCCACGCCCCATTGGTCGAAGGAGTCGACGTTCCAGATCACGCCCTGGGTAAATACGCTGTGCTCATACAGCGCCACCAGCGTGCCCAGGCTGTACGGGGTCAGCTGCTCGACCAGCATGCTGTTGCTGGGACGGTTGCCGTCGAACACGCGGTGCGGCACCAGTTCCTCGGCGGTGCCTTCCTCGCGCACCAGCTCGGCGCTCTTGCCGAACGCCAGCGCCTCCGATTGCGCGAACATGTTGGCCATCAGCAGCTCCTGCTGCTCGCCCAGCGGTTCCAGCGGCTGGCAGAAGCCGATGAAGTCGCACGGCACCAGCTGCGTGCCCTGGTGCAGCATCTGGTAGAAGGAATGCTGGCCGTTGATGCCGTTGTCGCCCCAGTAGACCGGCGAGGTCTGGTAGTCCACCGGCTCGCCGTTGACGGTGATGTGCTTGCCGTTGCTCTCCATGGTGAGCTGCTGCAGGTAGGACGGCAGGCTCTTGAGGTACTGGCTGTACGGCAGCACGGCCTGGCTGGCGGCGCCGAAGAAGCTGGTGTACCACACCGTGAGCAGGCCCAGGATCACCGGCAGGTTGCGCTCCGGCGGCGCGCTGCGGAAGTGCTCGTCCATCGCATGGAAGCCGCGCAGCAGCTCGCGGAAATTCTCGGGGCCGATGGCCACCATGGTCGACAGGCCGATCGCGCTGGTCAGCGAATAGCGGCCGCCGACCCAGTCCCAGAAGCCGAACATGTTGTCCGGATCGATGCCGAAGCGGGTGGCTTCCTCGATGTTGGTGGTGACGCCGGCGAAGTGACGCGCCACCGCCCGTTCATCGCCCAGCTGCGCCACCAGCCAGCGGCGCGCGGCGTTGGCGTTGGTGATGGTTTCCAGCGTGGTGAAGGTCTTGGAGCAGACGATGAACAGGGTCTGTTCGGCCGGCAGGCCGCGCACGGTTTCCTGCAGCGCGGCGCCGTCGACGTCGGACAGGAAGTGCAGGCTGATGTCGCGCTTGCTGTAGTGGCGCAGCGCCTCGCTGGCCATCATGGGGCCGAGGTCGGAGCCGCCGATGCCGATGTTGACCACGTGCCGGATCGGGCGGCCGGTGTGGCCCAGCCATTCGCCGGAACGCACCTGCCGGGCGAAGCGTTCCATGCGGCCCAGCACTTCCTGCACCTGGGCCACGACGTCCTCGCCGTCCACCACCAGGCGTTCGCCGGCGGGCTTGCGCAGCGCCGTGTGCAGCACCGCGCGCCCCTCCGTGTTGTTGATCTTGTCGCCGCGGAACATGGCCTCGATGCGGTCCTGCAAGCCGCACTGGCGCGCCAGCTGCATCAGCAGCGCCATGGTTTCGGAGGTGACCAGGTTCTTGGAGTAGTCGAGATAGATGCCCACGCCCTCGGCGCTCATGGTCTCGCCGCGCTTCTCGTTGGCGGCGAACAGCCGGCTCAGCTGGAAATGGCGGGCGCGGTCGCGGTAGTGTTCCTCCAGCGCAATCCAGGCGCTCTTCTTGGTGAGCGGTTCGCGCTGGGCGTAGATGAAGAGGGGTAGCTGGATGTCGCTGGCGGGCAAAGTCGTCATGGGTGCTGCTCCTTGTTCTTGATGTGGACGGCGGGGAACACGGCGGCCCTGCAGGCCGGACGTTCATGCCGCGATGCATCAAGCGCTTTTCCGGGCAGTTTTCCGCATCGCATCCGCATGGTTCCCGCTTCGCCATCTCGTGGCAGAAGGCTTGCCGGCGCGCCCCAACCCATGCGGGCGGGGCGTCAGGCTCGGGCCATGGTAGCGGCGGCAACAAGCGTGGAGCGATAGGACTGCCGCCCATTTCCGTGTAGGAAAAACGGAAATTGCTGCACTGCAATCAACGGATGCGGCGGCTGTCGCGCGGCGGCGACAAGGCCCTCAACCGTGCAGTTCGAGCAGCTCTACCGGCAGGCTGCCGAGGATCTCTGCCACCGCGATCTGGCCGCCCTGCTCGCCATCCGGCATGGCGCATTCCTCCAGCGCGCCGTGCCCGCTGGTGAGCGCGCTGCGCCAGCGCCGCACCGACTTGCCGTCGCCGTGCGAGAGCACGGCCGGAATGGCGATGCGGGTGTCGCCCCAGACGCCGGCGGACACCAACGGCAAGGCATCGTCGCGCGGCCCCTCGAAGTTCAGCAAGCGCCCCGCCAGGCGCGTGCAGACCACCAGCGCGGCATGCGGCGCGCCCTCCTCATCGCCGCCGGGCGGCAGGATGCGGGCGAAGGCGATGACGTGGCGCGCCAGCTTGCCATGGGTGGACAGCGGGATGTAGCCGCCGTTCCCGAACAGCTCGGCATGGCTGCGCCGATACTGCAGCACCGCGCGGATCAGCTGCAGCTTGGCGCCGCCGTTATGCCATTCGCGCAGCGACACCGGCCGGCTCACCGCATCGGCCAATCGGCGGATGCGCTGCGGGAAATCGACCGCGCTGCGGTTGTCGGGATCGACCAGGCTCAGGTCCCACAGCTCGGTGCCCTGGTAGAAATCGGGAATGCCGGGAGCGCACAGCTTGAGCATGGTCTGGCTCAGGCTGTTGACGGTGCCCAGCGGCGCCAGCCGGCGCACGAACTCCTCCAGCTCGACCAGGAAGGGATGATGGCGCGGGTCCAGCCCCGGATCGCACAGCAGCGCGCGCACGAAGCGTTCGCACGCCGCTTCGTAGTCCAGCTGCGGCGCCAGCCAGTCGCTGCGTCGCTTGCCCTCGCGCAGCGCCTTGCGCTGCCATTCGACCACGCGTTGCGCCAGCTGCTCCAGCGGACGCAGGTCGTCGTCGACGGCGCGCATGCCGTCCGGCCAGGCCCCGATCAGGGTCTGGTACAGCATGCATTCGTCGGCGGCGTCGATGGCGCCCTGCGCGCCGGCCGTGGCCTGCACGATGGGCGCATTCATGCTGCGCCAGTGGCGCAGCACCGTATGCCATTCCTCCGGGATCTCCGACAGCGCGGCCAGCCGCATGCGCGCATCCTCGCCGCGCTTGTGGTCATGGGTGGCGGTGGCCAGCAGGCTGTACGGCGCATGCGCGGCGCGCAGCGTGGCCAGGCGATGGAAGTCACGCACCGGCAGGGTCAGCTGTGAGGGATCGGAGCCGACCTCGTTGCGCGAAAGCAGGCGTCCGTAGCGATAGAAGGCGGTGTCCTCCACCGATTTGGCCGTCAGCGGCGGCGTGAGTTGCTGGAAGCGCGCGATGGCGCGCAGCTGCAGCGCGTGCCGATGCTCGTCGGCCACGTCGTGCAGCAGGTCGCCGCCCAGCCACCCCTCCACGACATGCAAGGCTGCATGGTCGGCCGCATGCAGCGTGGCGCCGGCGGCGATGGCGGCGCAGGCCAGCGTCTCGCGTTCGGCCGCGGGCATGCCGGCGGCGGTGGCGTAGGTGCGATACACCGGGAAATGCACCAGCAGCTCGGCCACGCTGCGGCGGATCGCCATCAGCGAGATATCGCGCGTCTGCACGGCGCTGCGCGCCAGCCGGTGCAGGCACAGCGTGAGCGCATTGAATTCGGCGGCGAAGTTGCGCACCAGGAAGCCGCGCCGCGCCTCGCGCACGATGGCGTCGAAATCGGCCAGCTCACAGCGCTGGCGGATCAGCGGCGCCGGCGTCGCTTGCGCCGCCGGCGCATCGCTGCGCTCCTGCTGGTCGGCGCGACCGGGAACCGGCGCCGGCTCCATCGGCGCGCCGCCCAGCTCGCCGACGATGTCGCGCCAGATATCGTCGAGCACCGGCTCGCCCTCGGGGTCGTGCAGCACGGCGGCGCATTGGTCCATGAATTCGTAGCCGGTAGTGCCGTCCAGTTCCCATTCGGGCGGCAGCCGCTCGTCGCGCGCCAGGATCTTCTCGGCGATGATCCAGGGCTCATGTCCGGCGCGCAGCGCGCGCAGGCGGCGGCGCAGCAGGCGGCAATAGCCGCCGGGGTCGGCCAGGCCGTCGATGTGGTCCAGCCGCACGCCGTCGATCAGGCCCTCGGCGTAGAGTCGGAAGATCTCGGCGTGCATGGCCTCGAACACTTCCTCGGTTTCCACCCGCATGCCGGCCAGCTCGCTGACTTCGAAGAAACGGCGCCAGTTGATCTCGTCGGCGGCGTTGCGCCAGAAGGCCAGCCGATAGTGCTGGCGCTCCAGCAACCGGTGCAGCGCCTCCCGACCCTGCGGCCGCTCCGCCGAAAAAGCGGCCAGCGCGGCATGGATGCCGGCCATGCCGTCGGCGTCCTGCGCCAGCGCGCGCAGCAGCGCCCAGCCGGCCGCCGCCTGCTGCCCGGCCGCAGGCCCGCCGGCGTCGAGCGCGCTGAACAGTGTGATCGCGTCTTGCAGGTGTGCGCTGCCGGCGCCCGCCAGCACCGTCGCGTAGTCGTACGGCGAGAGCGGAAAGTCCTGGTCGTGATGGACGATGTGCAGCTGCCCGTGCTGCTCGTCGAAGCGCAGCGCCAGCTCGCCGGCTTCCAGCGCGTCGGCATAGTGGCGACCCAGGAACGGCAGCAGCAGCTTGCCGGCCAGCGCCGGATCCGGGCTCTCCCAGTCGATGTCGAACCAGTCGGCGTAGCGGCTGCGACGGCCCCAGCGCAGCACGTCCTGCCACCAGGGGTTGTGCTTGCCCACCGCCATGTGGTTGGGGACGATGTCGACGATCAGGCCCATGCCATGCTCTTGCAATTGGC
This sequence comes from Herbaspirillum sp. WKF16, assembly GCF_028993615.1. NCBI lineage: Bacteria > Pseudomonadati > Pseudomonadota > Betaproteobacteria > Burkholderiales > Oxalobacteraceae > Herbaspirillum > Herbaspirillum sp. WKF16. The sequence goes on from NZ_CP118632.1 coordinate 2,657,704, forward strand.
GGCACAGGATGCGCAGGCCCTTCTCGCCGCCCAGCTCGGGATTGACGCGGCCCGGATCGACCACATCGTAGCCGTGCGTGGAGCCGGGCCGCGCCACCAGGATGGGCGAAGCGTAGACATGACTCACGCCCAGCGTGTTGTAGTAGCCCACCAGCCCGGCCGCGTGCTCGAAGCGGAAGTCGCGGTTCAATTGCAGCCGCGCCGTGGCGCGCGGGACATCGCGCCGGCTTTGCCGCTGCGGCAGGCGATCCGCGGCTCTCTGCGCCAGGCGCTCGGCGCGGGCGTTCTCGCGGGTATCCAGGTTCATCTTGTCTCCAGGTGTGACTTGCGCTGTACGCCGCGCGCGCGGCGCAGCCGCTCCAGCCGGGCGCGCGCCTCGTAAGGGGCGAACAATTGCCCCACGTCTTCCGGCAGGCGCCGCCGCCAGTTGGGGTGCGGCTCGGTCAGGCCCGGCAGGTTGGGCTGCTGCGCCAGGCCGAGGATGTCTTCCACCGGCACCACCGCCAGCGGCGCCGGCGTGGCGGCGACGAACTCCAACGCCGCGTCCACCGCCGCGGCGCAGGACTGCAGCGACTGCGGCTGCTCGGGCTGTTCGCCGTTCTCGGCCATCGCATCGATTTCCTCTGCGGCGGCCTGCGGCGCCTCGCCGCTGGACAAGCCCTGTTCAAGGAAGCCCTGCCACAGGCGCTCCCGCTCAAGCGCGCGCTGCGCCAGCGCATCGGCCAGGCCGCGCTCGCCGTCGAGCTGGCCCAGGCGCGCGCGCCAGGCGATGTCGGCGCCGGCCCACCAGCCGGCCACCGTGGGCAGGTCGTGCGTGGTGGTGACGGCGATGGATTTGTCCGACCAGGCTTGCGGCGCCATGAAGCGCTCCTTCTCGCGCTGGAACCACAGCACCCGGATGCCGGCCACACCGGCATCGTCCAGCACCCGGTCGTAGCCGGGCGGCACGGTGCCGAGGTCTTCGCCGATCACCACCGAACGATGGCGCCAGGACTCCAGCGCGATCAGGCGCAGCATGTCCTGCAGCGGGTAGCGCACGTAGGCGCCGGCCTCGGCGCCCAGCGCGCTGGGCACCAGCCACAGCCGGTTCAGGCCCAGCACGTGATCGATGCGCACGCCGCCGCCCTGCGCGAACGAAGCGCGCAGCATTGCCAGGTAGCCCTGGTAGCCGCTGCGGCGCAAGGCCAGCGGCGAGAATGCGCCCAGGCCCCAGTTCTGTCCTTGCGGCGCCAGCAGGTCGGGCGGCGCGCCCACGGTCAGCCCGGCGGCGATCTCGCCCTGGTGGCTCCAGGCCTGGCTGCCGCCGTTGTCGGCGCCCACCGCCAGGTCGGCGATGAGGCCGATCGGCATGCCGGCCTCCTGCGCCCGCCGCTGCGCCTGCGCCAGGCCACGCGCGGCCTGCCATTGCAGGAACAGGTGGAAATCGATCTCGCCGCCCTGCTCGCGCGCGAACTGGCGCATCTGCGGCGTGTCCGGATCGCGCCCGGCCTCGCCCCAGCTGCGCCAGTCGCAGGCGCCGGCCAAACCTTGCAGCGAGCGTGCATGGCTGTACGCCTCGTAGAGCGCGTGCGCATGCAGCGCGCGGCCGCCGTCGAGCTTGAACGCGGCAAAGGCGGCCTGGCCTCCGCCCTCGCGCGCCGCCTCGATCTGGTGCAGCGCATACAGCCGGCGCAGCAGCGCCATGCGATGGGCGCCGGCGCGCTCCCAGTCGATCAGGCCGGCGCGTTGCAGGCGTTCGTGGCCGGAGATCATCTCCGGTCCGCCCTCGGCCAGCGCCTGGGCTTGCGCGGCCTCGCCCAGCACCGCCGCCGGGTCGACCAGCAAAGGATTCAGGAACAGCCGGCTGGATGGCGAATACGGACTGCTGCGACCCGGCTCGGCCGCGAACATCGCATGCACCGGCGACATCGCCAGCGCTGCGGCGCCGTAGCCGGCCGCGGCCTCGGCCAGCTCGGCCAGCGCGCTGAAGTGGCCGATGCCGCCGTCGCCATAGACCTTGCGCGCCGGCTTGAGGCTGTCGCTGCGCAGGCTGTAGAGCTGCGCCGACAAGGCCCAGCCGCGCTGCGCCCCGCCTTCGCGCAGCGCGTCGGCGATGGTGTAGCAGCGCGGCGGCGCGATCGCCAGCGTCAGGATGTGGCCGGCCACCAGCAGGCGGTGATAGCCCGCCAGCTCGATGGCCGGAATGCAGGGCGGACGCGAGAGGTCGCCCGAGATCAGCAGCGTCAGGCGCGCGCCGTTCTCCAGCTCGACGCGGCAGGACTGGCCGTGCAGGCGCGAGGACATCGGCAACTCCACCGGCTGGCGCTGCACGCCGGTGATCAGCGGCGGCAACTGGCCGACGGCCTGCTCGCGCTCCAGCAGCGCCAGGCTGTCGCGACAATCGGCGTCGCTCGCGCACGGCAGGCCCAACGCCTCCAGGATGGCGCGCTGCGCTTCATCGGAGACCTGCTGCGGCTGGTCGTAGGCATCGGTCCAGCGCACCGCGATGCCGGCGCGGGCGGCCAGCAGGTGCAAGGGTGTCTCGCTGGCCGGGGCGATCTGGGCCGGGCTTGCGGCCGGCGCACCATTGCGCGCCAGCGCGGCGCCTGTCATGGCATTCATCACAAACTCCCCATCGGTGCGGCCGGCTCGCGGATGGCCAGGATCGAATGGCCCGGGAAACCTCCCCCGGCCACGCCTTGCAACGCGCCGCCGCTGTCGAACAGCACGTCGGCGCCGGCCAGGCCGGCGGTCTCGGCCAATTGCTCCAGCGATCCGGTGAGGCCTTCTTCGGCCAGGTTGACGGTGATGTTGAGCACCGTGCGGTTTGAGAGCATCCAGCGCGCATGGACCGCCTTGGGCCCGATGGCGCGCGCCTCGATGGCGCGCGCGCCGCGCAGGAACGGCGTCACGTGCTGGGCGCGCAGGCGCAGCAAGTGGGCGACGCGCCCCATCTGCGCGGCCGCAGCCGGCGCCGGCCCCGGTTCCGGGATCGACGCCATGAAGGTGGAAAAACTGTTGGGGTCGGGCAAGCGATCCAGCAAGGTTTCGTCGGCGAACTGCGGGAAGCGTGCGAACTCGCGGCGCCGCCCTTCGCGCACCGCGCGCGCCAGCTCCTCGTTGCGGTGGCTGGTGAAATACAGGAAGGGCTGCTCGGCGCCGAACTCCTCGCCCATGAACAGCATCGGGACTTGCGGCGCCAGCAGCAGCAATGCCTGCGCCGCCCGCAGCGCCTGCGGATGCGCCAGCGTCGTCAGGCGCTCGCCGAAGGCGCGGTTGCCGATCTGGTCGTGGTTCTGCAGGAAGTTGACGAAGGCCGTCGGCGGCAAGCCGGCGCTGGGTTCGCCGCGCGACTCGCCCGAATACGGCGAGACCTCGCCCTGGTAGGCGAAGCCCTCCTTCAGGCAGCGCGCCAGGTGCTCGGCCGCGCCCTCGGCATAGGCGGCGTAGTAGCCGCCGGTCTCGCCGGTCAGCAGCACATGCAGCGCGTGGTGGGCGTCGTCGTTCCACTGCGCGTCGTAGAGCTGCGTGGCGCCTTCATCCGCATCGTCGCCGGCGGCGAAGCCGAGCAGGTGCGCGGCGTTGCCGTCATGTTCCAGCACCAGGTGCACGTGGCGCTGGCCGCCGATCTCGCGACGGATGCGGCGCCCCAGCTTTTCCAGCCACTGCGGCACGCAGATGGCGTGCACCGCGTCCAGGCGCAGGCCGTCGAAGCGGAATTCCTGCAGCCAGTACAAGGCGTTCTGGGTAAAGAAATCGTCCACCTCGGGGCGGCGGAAATCGATGGTGGCGCCCCATAGCGTATTCATGTCGTGCCGGAAGAAGGCCGGGGCGTAGCTGTTGAGATAGTTGCCGTCGGGGCCGAAGTGGTTGTATACCACGTCCAGGAACACCATCATGCCCAGGCCGTGGGCGGTATCGACCAGCGCCTTCAGTTGCTCCGGCGTGCCATAGGCGGCGTCAGGCGCGAACGGCAGCACCCCGTCGTAGCCCCAGTTGTGGGCGCCGGGAAACTCGCCCACCGGCATCAGCTCGACCGCGGTGATGCCCAGCTCGGCCAGCTCCGGCAGGCGCTGGCAGATGCCGGCAAAGCCGCCCATGGCGCCGGGATGCAGCTCGTAGAGCACCGCTTCATGCCATGGCCGTCCGGCCCAGTTGGGGTATTGCCATTGATAGGCGGCGGCATCGACCACCACGCTGGGATCGAAGACGTCGCCGGCCTGGCCGCGCGAGGCCGGGTCGGGCGCCACCAGCTCGCCATCGACCTGCGACATGAAGACGTAGCGATAACGGCTGCCGGGATCGCACTCGGTATCCAGCGAGAACCAGCCTTCGTCCTCGCCGTCGCTGCCCACCTCGGCCGACATTGGCACGCGGCCGCGACCGTCGATCTCCACCGCGACGGTCTTGGCGCCCGGCGCCCAGACACGGAAGCGCACCCTACCGGGCGCGGTCACCTGCGCGCCGAACGGCAGCGGCCAGGAAAATTGGGCGCTCATGCGCGTTCTCCCCATTCATTGCGGGCGATCCATTCATTGGCCGCCAGCGGATAGATCGACGACGACAGGTGCAAGGGACGGTTGGCGTACACCTGCAGGCTGTGCGCGGCCACCGTCACCTGCGCGCTGCCGGCCACGTTGACGTCGCCGCCGTCCTCCGGCATGCCGGTTTCACAGGCGGTGTCGAGCAGCAGGAAGTAGTTGCCCTTGACGTACGGGAAACTGAACTCGATGGCTTCATGGCCGGCATTGACGAAGATCAGCAGAACGTCCGGCACCGCCTCGGCCAGTTCGCTTGCGGTCTCGGTATTGGCGGCGTCGCTGATGCGCGAGCTCAGCTGCTTGTGCGGCTCCTGGCGCTTGCCGGCCAGCTGCAGCGTGATGGCGCGCGCCACCGGGTTGCGCCAGTCCTCTTCCGACACCGGGCGCGCCGCCTCATCGAACCAGGCCACGTCCTGCAGGCCCTCGGCTACCTTCTCCCTGCCGTGCAGGAAGTAGCTTGCGCGCAGCACCTCGAAGTCGCGCCGGATCGCTGTCAGGCGGCCGACGAAGGCGGTCAGCGCGGCGCCCTCGGGCGAGCGCGCGCGCTCCCAGTCGATCCAGGAGATCGGGTTGTCCTGGCAATAGGCATTGTTGTTGCCGCCCTGGCTGCGGTGGAATTCGTCGCCGGCCAGCAGCATCGGCGTGCCCTGCGCCAGCAGGGTCGAGGCCAGCATCGAGCGCTGGGCGCAGCCGCGCGCGGCCAGGATGGCGGCGTCCTCGGTATCGCCCTCGGCGCCCCAGTTGTAGCTGGCGTTGTCGTTGTGGCCGTCGTTGCCGTTCTCGCCATTGGCTTCGTTGTGCTTGCCGTTGTAGCTGACCAGGTCGCGCAGCGTGAAGCCGTCGTGCGAGGCGATGAAGTTGACCGAGGCCCAGGGCTTGCGGCGATTGTGCTCGAACAACTCGGCCGAGCCCAGCATGCGCTGGGCAAAGCCGCCGCGCATGGCCTCATCGCCCTTCCAGAACTTGCGGATGTCGTCGCGGAACTTGTCGTTCCACTCGGCGAAGCGCGCCGGGTGGTTGCCCAGCTGGTAGCCGCCGGGGCCGATGTCCCAGGGCTCGGAGATCAGCTTCAGGCGCGACAGCACCGGATCCTGCAGCAACGCGTCGAAGAAGCCCGAGCCGGGATCGAAGCCGCCCGGTTCGCGCCCCAGCGTGGAGCCGAGGTCGAAACGGAAGCCATCGATGTGGAAGGACTGCGCCCAGTAGCGCAGCGAGTCCATCACCATCTGCAGCACGCGCGGATGCGACAGGTTGAGCGTGTTGCCGCAACCGGTGTCGTTGATGTGATAGCGCTCCTGCCCGGGCAGGAGGCGGAAGTAGCTGGCGTTGTCCAGCCCGCGGAACGACAGCGTCGGCCCCAGCTCGCTGCCGCAGCTGGTGTGGTTGTAGACCACGTCGAGGATGACCTCGATGCCGGCGCTGTGCAGCCGGCGCACCGCCATGCGCAGCTCGTTGGGGTCGCCGGTGGACATGTAGGACGGCTCGGGCGCGAAGTAGCCCAGCGTGCTGTAGCCCCAGTAGTTGGACAGCCCCCGCTCGACCAGGAAGCTGTCCTGCAGGAAGGAATGGATCGGCATCAGCTCCAGCGTGGTCACGCCCAGCCGCAGCAGGTGGTCGATGAAGGCCGGGTCGGCCAGCGCGGCGAAGGTGCCGCGCTCATGCGGCAGCAGGTCCTCGCGCATGCGCGAGATGCCGCGCACGTGGGCCTCGTAGATCACCGTCTTGTTCCACGGCACCTGCGGCAGGCGGTCGTGCTCCCAGACGAAGGCGTCCTCGGCGACCATCGCCTTGGGCATGGCGGCGGCGCTGTCGCGGCGGTCGAACGAGAGATCGGCGCGCGGCGAATGCAGGCGGTAGCCGTACAGCGCATCGGTCCAGCGCACCTGCCCCACCAGCCGCTTGGCATACGGATCCAGCAGCAGCTTGTGCGGATTGAAGCGATGCCCCTTGTTGGGCTCGTAGGGACCATGGGCGCGATAGCCGTACACCAGGCCGGGCGAGGCGCCCGGCAGGTAGCCGTGCCATACCTCGTCGGTGCATTCGGGCAGCGGGATGCGCTTCAACTCGCGCTTGCCGGAAGGATCGAACAGGCACAGGTCGATACGGGTGGCGTGCGCCGAGAACACGGCGAAATTCACGCCCAGGCCATCGGAGCTTGCGCCCAGCGGATAAGGCTGCCCCGGCAGCAGGCGATCGGGAAAGGCGACGCTCATCTCAAGCCTCCCGGCGCAGGATCAGGGTGGACAGCGGCGGCAGCGTCAGCTCCAGCGAAGCGGCATGACCATGCCAGGCGAACGGCACGGCGCGCACCGTGCCCATGTTGCCGTTGTTGCTGCCGCCATAGGCCGCGGCGTCGGTGTTGAGGATCTCGCGCCAGATGCCGTTGTGGCCGGGCGCCAGCGGCGGCACGCCGATGCGGTAGTTCTCGCGCGGCACCGGCGTCATGTTGACCACCACCAGCACCGGCGCGGCGTTGTCGGCAAAGCGGAAGAACGCAAACACGCTGTTGACGCTGTCGTCGCCCACCGCCCAGGCGAAGCCGTCGGCGCTGCAATCGCGCTGGTGCAGCGCCGGCTCGCGCCGGTAGAGCTGGTTCAGGTCGCCCACCAGGGCCTGCAGCTGGCGGTGGCCGGCCGGATGGCCACCGTGCTCGTCGAGCAGGTGCCAGGGCGGAGAGCAGTCGTGGTCGAACTCCTCCTGCTGGCCGAACTCGCTGCCCATGAACAGCAGCTTCTTGCCGGGATGCGCCCACATGAAGCCGTAGTAGGCGCGCAGGTTGGCGAAGCGCCGCCATTCGTCGCCCGGCATCTTGTTGAGCAAGGCGCGCTTGCCGTGCACCACCTCGTCGTGCGAGATCGGCAGGATGAAGTTCTCGGAGAAGGCGTACAGCAGCCCGAAGGTCATGTCGTGATGGTGATAGCGGCGGAACAGGGGGTCGTACTGCATGTAGCGCAGGGTGTCGTTCATCCAGCCCATGTTCCACTTGTAGTTGAAACCCAGGCCGTGATGGTCGCCCTCGTGCTTGATCTCGGAGGTGACGCCGGGCCAGGAGGTCGACTCCTCGGCGATCATCAGCGCGCCCGGGCAGCGTTCGGCCACCACGCCGTTGAGCTCGCGCAAGAAGGCTACCGCCTCCAGGTTCTCGCGCCCGCCGTGGATATTGGGTACCCACTCGCCGGACTTGCGGCTGTAGTCGCGGTAAAGCATCGAGGCCACCGCGTCCACGCGCAGTCCGTCGACATGGAAATGCTCCAGCCATTCCAGCGCGCTGGCGATCAGGAAGCCGCGCACCTCGTTACGGCCGAGGTTGAAGATCAGGGTGTTCCAGTCCTGGTGGAAGCCCTCGCGCGGATCGGCATGCTCGTAGAGCGCGGTGCCGTCGAACTGGGCCAGGCCGTGCTGGTCGCTGGGGAAATGCGCCGGCACCCAGTCCAGCAGCACGCCCAGGCCGGCCTGGTGGCAACGGTCGACGAAGGCGGCAAAGCGCTCCGGCTTGCCGAAGCGCGCGCTGGGCGCAAACATGCTGATCGGCTGGTAGCCCCAGGAGCCGCCGAAGGGATGCTCCATCACCGGCATGAGCTCGATGTGGGTGAACCCGAGGCCCACCACATAAGGAATCAATTGCTCGGCCAGCTCATCCCAGCTGAGGTTGCGCGCGCCCTCTTCCGGCACCCGTCGCCATGAGGCCGGATGCACTTCGTAGATGGACATCGGCGCGGACAACGACTGGCGCTCGCGGCGCCGCGCCATCCACTCCTGGTCGCCCCAGTCGTAATCGCGCGCATCGGCCACCACCGAAGCGGTGGCCGGCGGCAGCTCGGTGGCGCGCGCCACCGGGTCGGCCTTCAACGGCAGCAGCACGCCGTCGCGACCGAGGATTTCATACTTGTAGACGTCGCCCGGGCCGATGCGCGGGATGAACAGCTCCCATACGCCCGACTCATGGCGCAGGCGCATCACGTGGCGCCGGCCGTCCCACTGGTTGAAGTCGCCCACCACCGAGACGCGCTCGGCATTGGGCGCCCACACTGCGAAGCGGGTGCCGGGCACGCCGTCGATCTCCAGCGCACGCGCGCCCAGGCAATCGGCCAGTTGGCGATGGCGGCCTTCGCGCAGCAGGTGCAGGTCGAGCTCGCCCAGCAGCAGGCCGAAGGCATAGGGGTCTTCGGTGGACTGCACGCTGACGCTGCCGTCGTTCTCGCGCCAGTCGATCTCCAGCACATACGGGACGGCATGGGTGTGGCGCTCCAGGCCGACCACCGCGCCGACGAACAGGCCGCTGTCCTCGCCGCCGCGTCCGGCCTGCTGCTCCAGCTTGCCCAGCAGGCGGCCGCTGGCGCGGCACATCACGCGCACCGCCGCCGCGCCGGGTTGGAAGGTGCGGATGGCGGCAACGCCGCCCTCGCCTTCGCCGTCGGTCAGCCAGCGCAGGCCGAGCAAGGCGAACGGTTGCGACAGGCGCCCTTCCAGCAGCGCGCGGGTCAACGCCTGCTCTTGCGCCGGGAGGACGCTGTTCTTCATGGGAAGGGAATGAATGGCGCCCGATGGGGATGCGGCGCCGGAAGATGGTGGCGGTTCCACTGTTTCGCGATAGGCCATGCCGGACATGCAGGTTCCTGTTCTTGTTGTCGATGTTGATCAAGCGCCGGCGCGCGCCGTGGCCACGCGCCAGCAAAAACCGCCGCCAGCCGCGCCGCAGGGCGCGCCTGGCGGCGGCGGTCTTTCTTTCCGCCCCGGAGGTAGGTCAGGCGGCCGCCACCGAGGACGCGCCGCCGACCACGCCGGCGATGGCCGCGGCAATCGCCGCAGCCGGACGCGCCATGCGATCGGCGTTGCTGACCGGGCGCTCGACCGCAGTCACCGGCGCGCTGCGCGGCCGCGCGAACAGCGGGCGCACCGCCATGTCGGCTACGTGCGCGTAGGCATCGATATAGGCCTGGGTCGGACCGGACCAGTCGCAATCGACGCTCATGGCGTTGCGCTGGATGGCTTGCCAGCGACGGGTGTCGGCGTACAGCTCGAAGGCGCGGGCGACGGCGTCCTGCATGTCGGCGACCGTCTCGCCGTCGAACAGCACGCCGGTGGCGTTGGCCGGATCGAGCCCGGCGTCGCGCACGGTGTCGACCAGGCCGCCCACGCGCGAGCCGATCGGGATGGCGCCGTAGCGCATGGCGTAGATCGGGGTCAGGCCGTACGGCTCGAAGCGGGTCGGGTGCAGCAGCATGTCGCTACCGGCATGCAGCGCGTGGGCGCGCCGCTCGTCGTAGCCGATGTGCACGCCGACGCGGCCGGGATAGCGCTCGGCCAGGGCCAGGAAGCCCTCTTCGTATTCGCGCTCGCCGCAGCCCAGCACCACCACTTGGAGGCGCTCATGGCGCGCCAGGATGCCCGGCAGCGACGCCAGCACGACATCGGCCATCTTCTGGTGCGAGATGCGGCTGCCGATGCCCAGCACCGGCGCGAACGGGTCGGCCGGGGTCAGCCCGAACAGCTTTTGCAGGTCGCGCTTGCAGACCGCCTTGCCCTTCATGTGGCCGACGCTGAAATTGCGCGCGATCAGCGTATCGTCGGCCGGATTCCAAAGCTCGGCGTCGATGGCGTTGGGGATGGCGCGCAGGTCCAGCTTGCGGAACGAGAGCACGCCGTCCATGCCGCAGCCGAAACGCTGCGTCATGATTTCATGCGCGTAATTGCGGCTCACGGTGGAGACGCAATCCGAGAAGCGGATGCCGGCCTTGAGGAAGGACAGCTTGCCCCAGTACTCGACGCCGTCGCCGGTCAGCAAGTGTTGGGGGATGCCGACCTGCTCGGCCCAGCGCAGGTCGAAGTTGCCCTGGAAGGCCAGGTTGTGGATGGTCAGCATGGTGCCGATGTGATCCAGCCCGCGCAACTTCAGCAGGCATGGGATCAGGCCGGCGTGCCAGTCGTTGGCATGCACCACGTGCGGCGCCGGCAGGCTGGTCTCGCCGGCGCAGATCGCCACTGCGGCATGCGACAGGTCGGCAAAGCACAGCGCGTTGTCGTTGAACTCGACACCGTCGTGGTCGAGATAGGGATTGGCGCCGCGCTGGCGGAAACGCGCCGTGTCCAGCAGCAGCGCCGGCACGTCGGTGCCGGGAATGACCCCGCGCAGCAGCCGTCCGGCGCCGCCGGGCAAGCCGTTCTTGAGGCCGACCTGGGAAGTTTCGCCAAGGTTGCGAACCGCTTCGGGATAGGCCGGCATGAGAATGCTGGCATCGATGCCGGCTTTGCGCAGAGACACCGCGAGCGCGGTGATGACGTCCGCCAGGCCGCCAGTCTTGACGAGTGGCACGGCCTCGGAACTGACTAACAGAACTCGAGCTTGCAAGATAATCCCCTAAATGTCGAAAGCACCTGAGATGGAAAGCACGCTGTGATGATGGTCGCCGGCAGACTTCAGCAACGTTCCCTGGGCGCCGGGGCTTGATCCGCTGGCGGGCATGGGGGAGACGTCGACGAGTCCTGTGTTTTTTTATTGCGACTGGAAATTCTTGTGCGCCGATGGTTGACGTTATAGCGGTTGCCGCCGGGCACTCACTATCGGACAGCAGCCCGACATGGCGTAGGATGAATCCTACTGTTGCATCGCGGCGAACCCTTGCTGGAAGCGGCATTGCGCGATACGGACGAACGCCCTGCGCGAACCGGCGGCAAAGACTCCACTGCGTGTCCTTGTCGTGTCCTCACCCTGGAAAACCGGATCGCCTGAACGGCGACCGCTTGCCTCGTCCCTTCCGGCGACGCGTGCATTCCCATGCGCATGGCGGCGTTGCGCCGCAGCGTGAAAGCGGTGGGCGCGCCGTATTCCCCGTCTGTTCCTGCCGGCCGGCGTCGCTGCTTTCGCGCTTGTTCATAGTTAATCAGCGATGTCCAACGTGCGCAAATTGAGCTTGCCTATGCGGCCGGCCGCCCTATTGGATGCCTGTATCGCTCGTCCATGGCGCGCCGGCGCCGGCCGCGCCGCGAGCCGATGCGCACCGATGGGCTGGCCGCATGGATGAGCTTCATGGATGAGCTGCCGGGATCAGGCCTCGACGCGGAAGCCGACGCGCAGGCTCACCTGGAAATGGCCGATGTTGCCGTTCTCGACATGGCCGCGGCATTCGGTAACTTCGAACCAGTCGACGTGCTTGACCGTCTTGACGACATCGGCGATGGCGTTGCGGATGGCTTCGTCGCTGCCCTTGGGTGAGGTGCCGACCACCTCGATGACCTTGTAGGTGCTGGAATCGTCCTGCTTGCGTTCGCTCATGGGAATCTCCTTCGCATCGGAAAGTATGGAGCTTCCATCCTAGGGAAAACCCTGCGCGCCTCCCATCGGCCGCGCGCGACTATCGGTGTAGGAAGGCATGCGGGGAAGCGGAGAGAACGTCTTTTCCGGCGGGCAATTGCCGTGTGTCCTACACGGAAATAGGACTGAAACCGATATTGCAGCGCAACGCGAACGCATAAGGTTCAGCCAACAGGTCGTCCTTGCGACGGCCCCGGCCCCGGGCCGGCACGACATTTTCATCGCTTTGGAGATCATCATGCCGCAACTCAATCACGGAGGCATCGCCACACCACAACAACAAGCGCAGGCCCAGGCCGCCAACGATACGGCCGAGGACCTGCAGCACGTCAACGACGATGCGGCGGCGGCGCGCCACCTGACTGCCATCCGCATCCGCGGTCAGCTGGCCGATGCGGAAAACCAGGCGCCGCAGGCCTGAGACGCGCCGCAACGCACCACAAGTTTCAAGCAGGAGATGTGGAGACAGGCCAAGGACCCAGGTCCGACAGCCGCGACAACGACAGCCCCGGGCATCGACCCGGTGCGAACGGATCAGGACAGGCTTGACGGCCTGTCCTGATTTTTTTTGTGCGGCTTCGCCGCAATCTTTGCAAGACGGCTTCATCGAAGCAGCGTCCCTCGCCTCACCTCACCTCACTTCAGCCCCAGGCGCTTGGCCAGCCGCGCCAGATTGGCCCGGTCCAAGCCCAGCTCGCGCGCGGCGGCAGCCAGGTTGCCGGCATTGCGCGCCAGGCTCTCGCCCACCAGCTCGCGCTCATAGCGCGCGAGCGCGTCGCGCAGGTTCACCGCCTGGGCGGGCGAAGGCGCGGATGTCGCCGCCTGGTTTGCCGTTTGCGCAATGCCGTCCTGTCCATGCAATTCAAGCGCCTGCGCATCCAGCGTGAGGATGCTCGGGCGCGTCTTGTGCCCGGCCAGCGCGCGCAAGGCGCTGCGGCCAACCAGGTGCTCCAGTTCGCGGATGTTGCCGGGCCAGGCATAGTCCAGCAGCGCGCGCTGGGCGTCGGCCGCCAGGCGCAGGCTGGAGAGGCCCAGCCGCGCGCGATTCTCTTCCAGGAAGAAGCCGGCCAGCAGCAGCACGTCGCGCCCGCGCTCGCGCAGCGGCGGCACCCGGATCGGGAACACCGAGAGACGATGGTAGAAGTCGGCGCGAAAACGCCCCTGCTTCACCTCATCGGCCAGGTCGCGGTTGGTGGCGGCGATCAGGCGCACGTCCACGCGATGCTCGCGGTCGGAGCCGACCCGCTGCAGCTGCCCGCTCTGCAAGACGCGCAGCAGCTTGGCCTGCACCGCCAGCGGCAACTCCCCCACCTCATCGAGGAACAGCGTGCCGCCGTCGGCCATCTCGAACTTGCCGCGCCGGTCGGCCACCGCGCCGGAGAAGGCGCCGCGCACGTGGCCGAACAGTTCGCTCTCCACCAGCGTATCGGGCAAGGCCGCGCAGTTCAGGCTGATCATCGGCTTGCGCGCGCGCGGCGAGGCGGCGTGCAGCGCATGCGCTACCAGCTCCTTGCCGGTGCCGGTCTCGCCGGTGACCAGCACCGTCATGTCGCTGGGCGCGGCCATGCGGATCTCCTGCATCAGCTGCAGGTGGGCCGGGCTCTGGCCGATCAGCTCGCGCTTGCCGCGGCTCTCCTCCAGCCCCAGCCGGTAGGCCTCGGCGCGCTGGCGCTCCTGCTCACCGGCGGCCGAGAGTCCGTCGATGCGTTCGGCGACGTTGACGGTGGCCGCCGCCAGGTCGGCGAAGGCCCGCAGCGACGCCATGTCGACGCTGTCGAAGCGGCCCGCGCCCAGGGCGTCCAGCGTCACCAGCCCCCAGGGGCGGCCGTTGACGGTCAGCGCGCAACCCATGCAGTCGTGCACTTCCAGTTCGCCGTGCGCGTCGTTGAGGCCGTCGACCAGGCCGTCGTAGGGATCGGGCAGCGGCGAGTCGGCGGGGAAGCGCGTCGGCGCCGCATTGGCCAGCAGCGCGGCGAAGCGCGGATGCTCGGCCACCCGGAAGCGCCGGCCCAGGGTGTCGCCCGACAGGCCGTCGATGGCCATCGGCACCAGCAGGTCGCCGTCCAGCCGCAGCAGCGCCGCGGCGTCGCAGGGGAACAGCGCGCGCATGGTCTGCAGCAGGCGGCGGTAGCGCTCCCGGTCGTCGATCTCACGCGAGAGATCGGCCACCAGGGGGAGCAAGGCGTCAAGCAGGTTTCTTGAAGTCATTTCGACTCTATTCAATATCGATGAGGGTCATTATGACACGGTTAATTTGACTTCATAAGAATCCAAGCCATTGATTTCATTGGGTATGGCGGCTGGCACAGCTCTTGTAATACCAAGGGCAAGTCCGGCCCTCCGGATGCTCGACCCTCCACTCCACCACTGAAAGGCCAGCATGCTTACCGATGCCCAACTCGCGATCGTCAAATCCACCGTCCCGCTGCTCGAATCCGGCGGCGAGGCGCTGACCACGCACTTCTACAAGATGCTCATGCGCGACTACCCGCAAGTGCGGCCGCTGTTCAACCGCACCCACCAGGCCAGCGGCGACCAACCGCGCGCGCTGGCCAACGGCGTGCTGATGTACGCGCGCCATATCGACCGCCTGGAAGCGCTGGGCCCGCTGGCCGCGCAGATCGTCAACAAGCACGTGGCGGTGCAGATCATGCCCGAGCACTATCCGATGGTGGGCGACTGCCTGCTGCGCGCCATCCGCGAAGTGCTGGGCGCCGAGATCGCCACCGACGCCGTGATCGAAGCCTGGGGCGTGGCCTACGGCCAGCTGGCCGACATCCTGATCGGCGCCGAGAAGCAGACCTACGACGCCAAGGCCGCAGCGCCCGGCGGCTGGCGGGGCGCGCGCAACTTCATCGTGGCGCGCAAGGTGGCCGAGAGCGGCGAGATCACCTCCTTCTACTTCCGCCCGCAGGACGGCGGCGCCCTGCTCGATTTCGAACCCGGCCAGTACATCGGCCTGCGCATGGTGGTGGACGGCGAGGAGCAGCGCCGCCAGTACTCGCTGTCGGCGCCGCTGAACCTGCCCGGCCAGCCGCCGCAATACCGCATCAGCGTCAAGCGCGAGGCGGCCGGCAAGGTCTCGCGCCACCTGCACGATGAAATCCACGAGGGTTCGGTAGTCGAGCTGTTCCCGCCCTCGGGCGACTTTTCGCTCGCAGCCGGCGACAAGCCGCTGGTGCTCATCAGCGGCGGCGTCGGCATCACGCCGATGCTGGCCATGCTGGACGCCGCGCTGCCCACCGGCCGCCCGATCCACTTCATCCACGCCGCGCGCGACGCCGGCGTGCACGCCTTCCGCGAGCATGTGGAAGAACTGGCCGCGCGCCACCCGCAACTGCGCCGCTTCTTCTGCTACGAGCGCGCCCGCGCCGGCGACGGCCAGGCCGACGCCGCCGGCATGATCGACCGCGCGCTGCTGCAGAGCTGGATGCCGGCCGCCACCGACGTCGACGCCTACTTCGTCGGTCCCAAGCCCTTCATGAAGGCGATCAAGCGCTACCTGCGCGAGATCGGCGTGCCCGAGGCGCAGAGCCGCTACGAGTTCTTCGGCCCGGCCGCCGCCCTGGACTGAAGCTATCCCCTATCGAACAAGGAAAAACCATGAACCTCGACAAATACCGCCGCGAACACGCCGACATCATCCACCACGTGCAGGAGCTCAAGCGGCTGACCGGGCAAGGCATCGCCGAGCAGGCCGCCGCCATCGCGCGCGAAGTCATCGCCATGAGTTCGGTGATCAAGCTGCACCTGTCGGTGGAAGACCGCTTCCTCTACCCGGCGCTGCAGCAGGCCGGCGCCGCCCTGGCCGCCAAGGGTCGCCAGTACCAGGAGGAGATGGCCGACATCGCCGCCCAGTACGGCCGTTTCTCGCGCCAATGGAACGACGCCCAGCGCATCGCCGAGCAGCCGGAAGGTTTCCGCGCCGATGCCAACCGGGTGCTCAAGGTGCTGTTCGACCGCATCGGCCGCGAGAACCGCGAGTTCTATCCGATGATCGAGGCCGGCTGAGTCCGGCCTGCGCAGCGGCAAGACGCCCGGCCCCGCCGGGCGTCCTTTATTGACCCCGGACAAGGAATGGCGCGATCCGCTCTGCTATTGTGGAGCGTCGCCACTACCGGGAGAAATGCCATGGAAGAGAAACTGGGCGCCGAGCGCCATACCCCCGGCGAATTCAGCCACGACCTGGAAGCGCTGGACATGGAGATCGTGCGCCACGCCGTGATCTGCCAGGTGCGCCTGTTCGATCCGGGCGTGATCGGCCATGTGCTCAACGACAACGCGCTGGTCTGCGGCGATCATCACCCGAAGGCCTTCGAGACCCTGCGCGGCCTGCTCTACCTGCACTTCGAGATGCAGAAGGAGTTGACCCAAGCCTATGGCGTGGCCAACGCCGAGCAGATCATCCACCGCGTGCGCGAGCACCTGTTGCCGCGCATCGGCGACCAGATGGACCTGCTGTTTCGCCCGGGTCGCTGAACGCGCACGGGCACCGGGCCGGCGTCAGGGGCGAACCTGGCGCTCGCCAAGATCCTGCCCGGCCTCGAATTCGGTGAGGTTGCGAATGGTAGTGTCCATGATCTGCCCGATCGCCTCTTCGGTGAAGAAGGCCTGGTGGCCGGTGACGATCACGTTGGGGAAGGACACCAGCCGCTGGATCACGTCGTCGGTGATCACCGTGGACGACAAGTCCTGGAAGAACAGGCTGGCCTCCTGCTCGTAGACGTCGATCGCCAGCCCGCGCAGGCGGCCGCTCTTCAATGCGGCGATGGCCGCCTCGGTGTCGACCAGGCCGCCGCGGCTGGTGTTGACCAGGATGCTGCCGGGCTTGGCCGCCGCCAGCGAGGCGGCATTGACGATGTAGCGCGTCTGCTCGGTCAGCGGGCAATGCAGCGACACCACGTCGCTGGCTGCAAACAATTGCGCATGCTCCACATAGCGTCCGCCCAGCGCCTCGAACTCGGGATTGCGGTGCACGTCGCTGCCGAGGATGGCGCAGCCGAAGCCGGCCATGATGCGGGCAAAGATGACGCCGATCTTGCCGGTGCCGATCACGCCCACGGTCTTGCCGTAAAGGTCGAAGCCCATCAATCCGTCCAGCTCGAAATTGCCCTCGCGCGTGCGCATGCTGGCGCGCGCGATCTTGCGGTTGACCGCCAGCAACAGGCCAACCGCGAACTCAGCCACCGAGTGCGGCGAGTAATCGGCCACGCGCGCCACGGCGATGCCCTGCCGGCTCGCCGCGCGAGCGTCGATATGGTTGAAGCCGGTCGAGCGCGTGGTGACGAAGCGCGTGCCCTGCGCGGCCAGTTGCGCCAGCACGGCGGCGCCGACGTCGTCATTGACGAACACGGCGACGGCTTCGCAGCCGGCGGCCAGCGCCGCGGTGTCCGGGCCCAGCCGGTCCTGCAGGAACAGCAACTGGTGGCGGCCATCTGCATTGGCGCGAGCCAACAGGGTCTGGTCATAGCGCCTGGCGCTGAATACGGCTGTCTTCATGGCGATCTTGTGCCTTTCCTCTGTCGATTTCCGTCGGCATCGTCGCGGCGGCGCGCCGCGATCGTCCTCCTGCATTGCACCACAATTGCGGCGCCTGCGCCTTGACGCAACGCAGGCCGCCGGCGACCCGCGGTTTGCGCGTTTTTTCCAAAATTCATGCGGTTTTTTAACGCCAACCCTTCATCCAGCTTTCGAAAAAACCGATATCTGCATCGCCGAGCCCGCCGCGCCGTTCGCGCGCCGGTTTTCGGGGATAGAATCGGCGGCGCAATAGCTGACAACACAAGAACCACCGAGAAAAGATCCTGACCAGAACCGGCGTCCCGCGCCGGCCGAGACAGGCGCAAGACCGGATACACGGTCCGCCAAACACACAATGAGGCACACATCATGAGTACATCCACATCTTCGCAATCGAAGCTTTCCACCGTGCTGCGCGTGACCAGCGGCAACTTCATGGAAATGTTCGATTTCTTCCTGTTCGGCTTCTACGCCACCCACATCTCGAAGGCATTCTTCCCCGGCGACAACGAGTTCGCCTCGCTGATGCTGACCTTCATGACCTTCGGCGCCGGCTTCCTGATGCGTCCGCTGGGCGCCATCATCCTGGGCGCCTACGTCGACCGCGTGGGCCGCCGCCAGGGCCTGATCGTCACGCTGGCGCTGATGGCGCTGGGCACCATGCTGATCGCCTTCGTCCCGGCCTACTCCTCGATCGGCGCCTTGGCCCCGATCCTGGTGCTGGTCGGCCGCCTGCTGCAGGGCTTCTCGGCCGGCGTGGAACTGGGCGGCGTGTCGGTCTACCTGGCCGAAATGGCCACGCCCGGCAACAAGGGCTTCTACGTGAGCTGGCAGTCGGGCAGCCAGCAGGTCGCCATCATCGTGGCGGCCGCCATCGGCTACGTGCTCTCGACCACCCTGACCCCGCTGGAAATCGGCGAATGGGGCTGGCGCATTCCCTTCTTCATCGGCTGCCTGATCGTGCCGGTGCTGTTCGTGATCCGCCGCTCGCTGCAGGAAACCGAAGAGTTCATGCGCCGCAAGCACCGCCCGAGCACCGGCCAGATCTTCCGCTCGATGCTGGAGAACTGGAAGCTGGTGATCGCCGGCATGATGCTGGTGTCGATGACCACCGTGTCGTTCTACCTGATCACCGTCTACACCCCGACCTTCGGCAAGAGCGTGTTGAAGCTGTCGACCGAGGCCAGCCTGATCGTCACGCTGTGCGTGGGCCTGTCCAACTTCATCTGGCTGCCCATCATGGGCGCCCTGTCGGACCGCATCGGCCGCCGTCCGATCCTGATCGCCTTCACCGTGCTGACCATCCTGACCGCCTACCCGGCCGTGAACTGGCTGGTGCATGACGCCAGCTTCAGCAAGATGCTCATCGTCGAGCTGTGGCTGTCCTTCCTCTACGCCAGCTACAACGGCGCGATGGTGGTGGCGCTGACCGAGGTGATGCCGGCCGACGTGCGCACCGCCGGCTTCTCGCTGGCCTACAGCCTGGCCACGGCGCTGTTCGGCGGCTTCACCCCGGCGATTGCCACCGGCCTGATCCACGCCACCGGCGACAAGGCGGCGCCCGGCATCTGGATGAGCGCGGCAGCCGTGTGCGGCCTGATCGCCACCTTCGTGCTCTACCGCAACAAGACGGCCGGCCAGGCGGTCGCGGCCTGATCCGGCGCGGCCAGTCTGCTGAAGCTATTGAAACGGGCCGCTTTCGAGCGGCCTTTTTTTCGTCCCGTTTTCCTCCGCCCGCGGGCTTTCGTTGCATGACATGCAACATCGGTATCAAGTCGCATGCAAAAAATTCTTCAAGTCTTATATAAGAGTTGAAGCATTTCCCCGCGCTTAGGAGTAAACTACCGCTGTTTTTTGCCGCGGCGTCCGACGGGACGACCTCAGGAGGCCGCCCGGGGAGACGAATTTCCTTCCGGAAAGCAGCCAGGGACATGCGGATGCCTCAGCCAAAAGCACACGAGACATCCACCGGCGGCAGCGGACGGATCACGCACCACAGCACACCAACACACCAACAGCAAGGACATCATCGTGACTACTGGCAACCCGACCATCATCTATACGCTGACTGACGAGGCACCTTACCTGGCGACGCATTCGCTGCTGCCCATCGTCAAGAAGTTCACCGCGCAAGCCGGCATCGACGTCGTCGAAAGCGATATCTCCGTGGCCGCGCGTATCCTGGCTGAATTCTCCGAGTTCCTGACCGATGAACAGAAAGTCCCCGACACCCTGGCCGAGCTGGGCGCGCTGACCCAGAAGCCGGAAGCCAACATCATCAAGCTGCCCAACATCAGCGCCTCGGTGCTGCAGCTGCAAGCGGCCATCCGCGAACTGCAGGCACGCGGCTACAAGCTGCCGGACTATCCGGAAAGCCCGGCCAACGACGAGGAAAAGGCCATCCAGAAGCGCTACGCCAAGGTCTCCGGCAGCGCCGTGAACCCGGTCCTGCGCGAAGGCAACTCCGACCGCCGCGCGCCCAACGCCGTCAAGAACTACGCCCGCAAGCACCCGCACTCGATGTCCAAGTGGAGCATGGCTTCGCGCACCCACGTGGCGCACATGCACGGCGGCGACTTCTACGCCGGCGAAAAGAGCCTGACCATCGAGAAGGCCGTGGACGTCAAGATGGACCTGGTCACCAAGTCCGGCGAGACCATCGTGCTGAAGCCCAAGGTCTCGTTGCAGGCCGGCGAAATCATCGACAGCATGTTCATGAGCAAGAAGGCGCTGTGCGCCTACTACGAAGAGCAGATGCAGGACGCCTTCGACACCAACCTGCTGCTGTCGGTGCACGTCAAGGCGACCATGATGAAGGTCTCGCACCCGATCGTGTTCGGTCACGCCGTGCGCACCTACTACAAGGACACCTTCGCCAAGCACGCCGCCCTGTTCGCCGAGATCGGCGTGAACCCGAACAACGGCATGTCCGGCGTGTACGAGAAGATCAACACCCTGCCGGAAGCCAAGAAGGCTGAAGTGCTGGCCGACCTGAAGGCCGACGAAGCCAAGCGCCCGCGCCTGGCCATGGTCGACTCCGCCAAGGGCATCACCAACCTGCACGCGCCCAACGACGTGATCGTCGACGCCTCCATGCCGGCCATGATCCGTGCCGGCGGCAAGATGTGGAACGCCGACAACAAGACCGAAGACACCAAGGCCCTGCTGCCGGAATCGACCTTCGCCCGCATCTACCAGGAAATCATCAACTTCTGCAAGACCAACGGCGCCTTCGACCCGGTCACCATGGGCACCGTGCCCAACGTCGGCCTGATGGCCCAGAAGGCCGAGGAATACGGTTCGCACGACAAGACCTTCGAAATCGCCCAGGCCGGTGTGGCGCGCATCGTCACCCTGGACGGCGAGGTCCTGCTGGAGCAGAACGTGGAAGAAGGCGATATCTGGCGCATGTGCCAGGTCAAGGATCCGGCGGTGCGCGACTGGGTCAAGCTGGCGGTCACCCGCGCGCGCCTGTCGGGCATGCCGGCGGTGTTCTGGCTGGACCCGTACCGTCCGCACGAAGCCGAGCTGATCAAGAAGGTCCGCACCTACCTGAAGGATCACGACACCAACGGCGTCGACATCCAGATCATGTCGCAGGTGCGCGCCATGCGCTACACCCTGGAACGCGTGATCCGCGGCCTGGACACGATCTCGGTGACCGGCAACATCCTGCGCGACTACCTGACCGACCTGTTCCCGATCATGGAACTGGGCACCTCGGCCAAGATGCTGTCGATCGTCCCGCTGATGGCCGGCGGCGGCATGTTCGAGACCGGCGCCGGCGGTTCGGCGCCCAAGCACGTGCAGCAGCTGGTTGGCGAAAACCACCTGCGCTGGGACTCGCTGGGTGAATTCCTGGCGCTGGCCGTGTCGATCGAAGACGTCGGCATCAAGACCGGCAACGCAAAGGCCAAGCTGCTGGCCAAGACGCTGGACGCCGCCACCGGCAAGCTGCTGGACAACAACAAGTCGCCTTCGGCCAAGACCGGCGAGCTCGACAACCGCGGCAGCCACTTCTACCTGGCCCTGTACTGGGCGCAGGAACTGGCCGCGCAGAAGGACGACGCCGACCTGGCCAAGCACTTCGCGCCGCTGGCCAAGGCCCTGGCCGAGAACGAGCAGAAGATCGTCGGCGAGCTGAACGCGGTGCAAGGCAAGCAGGTCGACATCGGCGGCTACTACATGCCGGACCGCGCCAAGACCTTCGCCGTCATGCGCCCCAGCGAAACGCTGAACAAGGCGCTGGACGCAGTCTGATCCATCTGGATGCGCGCCGGGTTGCGGCGCGTTGCCTGGCAAAGGGAGAAAGCCGCGAACGCAAGTCCGCGGCTTTTTTCTTGCCTGCTTGGTTTGTGGAGAGATGCGGTGGACGGCGCTGGGTTCCTGCTTTCGCAGGAACGACACAGAAGGAGGAACTTGATCTCTCGGTTGTACGAGTCCCTCACCTTCCTGTCGTCCCGGCGCAGGCCGGGATCCAGTGGCGTTTGTCATGCATCGATGACCGCTGAACGACGCTGGGTCCTGACCTTCGTCAGGACGACAGGGAAAGGATGGCATCAGCCTTCATCCGCTCAAGTGACCAACTGCTTGTCGTTCCTGCGACAGCAGGAACCCAGTGTCGTCCAACGGCCGGCGATGCGCAGCAAACGTCGCTGGATCCCCGCTTTCGCGGGGACGACAATGAGGAGATAGCCAATCCCTCTCCCTGTTCTAGCCCCTCTTGCCTGTCGTCCCGGCGCAGGCCGGGATCCAGTGGCGTTTGTCATGCATCGATGACCGCTGAACGACGCTGGGTCCTGACCTTCGTCAGGACGACAGGGAAAGGATGGCATCAGCCTTCATCCGCTCAAGTGACCAACTACTTGTCGCACCTGCGAAAGCAGCAACCCAGCGTCGTCCAACGGCCGGCGATGTGCAGCAAACGTCGCTGGATCCCCGCTTTCGCGGGGACGACAATGAGGAGATAGCCAATCCCTCTCCCTGTTCTAGCCCCTCTTGCCTGTCGTCCCGGCGCAGGCCGGGATCCAGTGACGTTTGTCATGCATCGATGACCGCTGAACGACGCTGGGTCCTGACCTTCGTCAGGACGACAGGGAAAGGATGGCATCAGCCTTCATCCGCTCAAGTGACCAACTACTTGTCGTTCCTGCGAAAGCAGCAACCCAGCGTCGTCCAACGGCCGGCGATGCGCAACCAACGTCGCTGGGTCCCCGCTTTCGCGGGGACGACAATGAGGAGATAGCCAATCCCTCTCCCTGTTCTAGCCCCTCTTGCCTGTCGTCCCGGCGCAGGCCGGGATCCAGTGGCGTTTGTCATGCATCGATGACCGCTGAACGACGCTGGGCCCTGACCTTCGTCAGGACGACAGGGAAAGGATGGCATCAGCCTTCATCCGCTCAAGTGACCAACTACTTGTCGCACCTGCGAAAGCAGGAACCCAGCGTCGTCCAACGGCCGGCGATGTGCAGCAAACGTCGCTGGATCCCCGCTTTCGCGGGGACGACAATGAGGAGATAGCCAATCCCTCTCCCTGTTCTAGCCCCTCTTGCCTGTCGTCCCGGCGCAGGCCGGGATCCAGTGACGTTTGTCATGCATCGATGACCGCTGAACGACGCTGGGTCCTGGCCTTCGTCAGGACGACAGGGAAAGGATGGCATCAGCCTTCATCCGCTCAAGTGACCAACTGCTTGTCGTTCCTGCGACAGCAGGAACCCAGTGTCGTCCAACGGCCGGCGATGCGCAGCAAACGTCGCTGGATCCCCGCTTTCGCGGGGACGACAATGAGGAGATAGCCAATCCCTCTCCCTGTTCTAGCCCCTCTTGCCTGTCGTCCCGGCGCAGGCCGGGATCCAGTGACGTTTGTCATGCATCGATGACCGCTGAACGACGCTGGGTCCTGACCTTCGTCAGGACGACAGGGAAAGGATGGCATCAGCCTTCATCCGCTCAAGTGACCAACTGCTTGTCGTTCCTGCGACAGCAGGAACCCAGTGTCGTCCAACGGCCGGCGATGCGCAGCAAACGTCGCTGGATCCCCGCTTTCGCGGGGACGACGGGGAGCGGGATAACTCGAACGCATGAAGATCCACGATACTGCCTCCACGATGCTCATTCCATACTTTTAAAATCTGCTGCTAGCGCGTTCCAGATATTTTACATAGCCAAACCACGCTCCTATAATCCGCTGCATCAATAACAACAACCAGCAGCAGGATTCCTGCCTGCGGAGGGAGACAGCAGCACCATCCTGCCGCGCGCACCTGCACGACCACAGCACCAGGCGGACTCAGGATCATGGCGGCACAGGAACAGACCCAGCAACACGGCGCCGGCGCGCGCAAGAACGCATCGCCCATTCACGGCAAGCTGGCGCGCCGGCTTGAGAACGCGGCCTCCTTCGCGCCCGGCATCGCCGCGCTGATCTTTACCCTGGTGGCACTGACCGTCCCCATGCTCCACGCCCGCGCCGCCGACGACGCCGCCCCCGCGCGCCAGACCATCCAGCTCGGCGCGCAGCAGCCCTACTCCTTCGCCGTCTACGCCAACAACGATCTCTCGCAGCCGCTCCAGGTGTCGCGCGCGGTGGTGTTGGTGCATGGCGTCAAGCGCAACGCCGATGACTATTTCGGCGTCGGCCAGCACCTGCTCAAGCAGGCCAGGCTGCCGGCCTCGGGCACGCTGCTGCTGGCGCCCAACTTCATGGTGCAGGCCGATGAAGGCGCGAGCTCCGCCATGCCGCTGTGGGGCGGCGGCACGTGGATGCAGGGCGAGGCGTCGGAACGCGGCGTCGAGGGCCTGAGCTCGTTCCAGGCATTGGAAGACATCGTGCACTGGCTGTCCGACCGCAAGCGCTTCCCGCAATTGAAGGAGATCGTGATGATGGGCCACTCGGCCGGCGCCCAGCTGATGCAGCGCTTCGCCGTGATGAACGACCTGGACGCGCCGCTGCAACAAGCCGGCATCGCCATCCGCTACATCATCTCCAGCCCGTCGTCCTATGTCTATTTCGAGGCGCATCGCCCGGACGGCGACGGCTTCGACCTGCCCAAGTCCATCATGTGCCCGGGCTACAACAACTACCGCTACGGCATCGACAATCCGCCCGAGTACCTGGCGCGCCAGCACCTCTCCGGCCAGCAGCTGTTCGCCCGCTATGCCGCCCGCAACATCACCTACATGGTCGGCGCGCGCGACAACAACGGCAACCACCGCTACCTGGACAAGGCCTGCGGCGCGGCCATGCAGGGCAGCAACCGGGTCGAGCGCCAGCTCAATTTCGTGCGCTATGAAGCGTTCCTGTCGGCGCAATGGAAAGTCGCCGTGAACCATCCGGAATTCCAGGTGCCGGGCGCGGCGCACGAGGCCGACAAGCTGTTCCGTTCGGAAGAGACGGCCCTGAAGCTGTTCCCGCAGCGCTGAGCGATGCGGCATTGAAGTGAAGCGGCACGCGCGCCGGAGGGCGCGCGCGAGGAGGAGCCGGCCCAGCACAACAACAACCAGGCCGGTTGCGACATAACTAAAACAATCGAGACACCATGAAGAAGCTCCGATTTTCCGGGGCCGCGCGGCATACGCTGGCGCGGCGCATATTCACGCTGATGGCGGCCGCGCCCGTCTTGCCGCTGCTGCCGGCGGACGCCCTGGCGCAGAGCGCCCAGCCCTCCGCCGGCAGCATCTTCGAAAGCAACCGCGGCGCGCTCTCTCCCGCCGAACGCACGCCCGCGCAGCAGCAACCGCGCGTGCGCATCGAGAAGGAAAGCGAACCCGGCGACGACAGCCAGCCCCCGGCCGGCGGCGACCTGCGCGTGCATGTCGCCGGCTTCAAGCTGTCGGGCAACGCCTCGCTGCCCGAGGCGCGCCTGCAGGCCGAGCTGGCATCGCTGGTCGGCCAGGAACTCGACTTGCGCGGCCTGCGCGAAGCGGCCGCCCGCATTACCGCGCTGTACCGCGCCGAAGGCTACCCGGTGGCGCGCGCCTACCTGCCGGCGCAAGAGATCGCCGGCGGCGTGGTCGCCATCGGCGTGCGCGAGGGCGTGATCGGCGCGGTCAGCGCCGAGACCGATCCGCATACCCGCCTGGGCAAGGATACGCTGCAGCACTTCATCGACGCCCTGCATCCCGGCGACGTGATCCGCGAGGCCGACCTGGAACGCGTGCTGCTGCGCCTGTCGGACATCGCCGGCGTCACGGTGCGCGCGGTGCTGCGTCCCTCCTCCACCCCGGGCGCGGCCGACATCGTGCTCAAGCTCTCCGAGATGACGGCCTGGACCGCGCGCGCCTCCTTCGACAACTATGGCAACTACTACAACGGCGCCAACCGCCTGTCGGCCAACCTGTCGCTCAACGACACCCTGGGCCTGGGCGAAAGCTTCACGCTCAACACCCAGGACTCGTTCGAAGGCCTGCGCATCGCCGGCCTGGGCTACTCGATGCCCATCGGCGCCACCGGCGTTTCCATCGGCGCCAACTTCGCCGAGCTGCAATATGAAGTCGGCAAGAACCTGAAGACGGCGCAGGCCAGCGGTTCGGCCAAGGTCTCGACCTTCTTCGCCAACAGCTCGCTCCTGCGCAGCCGCAACGCCAACATCAACCTCGGGCTGGCGTCCGAGTACCGCCATTTCCAGGACATCACCTCGGCCACCGTGGTCAACAAGTCGTCCAACTTCAACAGCGCCACGCTCTCCGGCGACTGGCGCGACGGCCTGCTGGGCGGCGGCAGCAGCCTGTGGAGCATCCGCGCCGGGCGCGGTTCGCTGGACAAGGAAACGCCCAACGACGCCGCGCTCGACCGCATCACCGCCAAGGCCGCCGGCAACTACAAGAAGGTCAATGTCGGCTTCTCGCGCCTGCAACAGCTGGGCGGCGGTTATGCGCTGCTCGGCTCGATATCGGCGCAATGGGCCGACAAGAACCTGGACGCCTCTGAAAAAATGAGCCTGGGCGGCCCCAATGGCGTACGCGCCTATCCGGTGGGCGAAGCCGCCGGCGACGAAGGCGTGCTGGCGCGGCTGGAACTGCGCAAGCGCCTGGGCATGATCGGCGGCGCCGTGGCCGAGGGCGTGCTGTTCGGCGACGCCGGTCGCGTCACCGTCAACAAGACGCCATGGGACAGCAGCGTCAACCGCCTTTCGCGTTCCGGCTACGGCGTGGGCCTGAACCTGTACCACAAGGACATCGTGATGAACGCCGCCTTCGCGATCTCGCCCGGCGTCGATCCGACCACCGAGCAGCGCAACGCGCGCCGGGTGTGGGTCTCGGTCTCCGGTTCGCCCAAGGCCTTCGCGGGACTGGCCAGCGATCTCGGCGGCAAGGGCGAGGATTTCGAGGAACCCGAAACCGCCTTCGTGCTGTACGGTTCGCTGGGCCTGGTGCCGGAATACGTCAGCCGCTACGGCGCCACGCCGCAGGCCGCCGCCAACCAGAGCCAGCTGGCCACGCCCAACGGACGCAACATGAACAGCTTCTGGCGCGTGCGCGACAACGTCTCCTATGTCGGCGCCCACAGCGGCGTGCAGCTCTATGAGCAATGGAAATTCCTGTGGCAGCTGGAGCTTGGCCTGACGCTGAACTACACCAACCGCAGCGACCCGTCGGTGCCCGACTGGACGCATGCGCAGGACCTGCGCAACACCGGCGTGGCGCTGAACAATCCCTCCTGGGGCACGCTGATGTACGGCAACTGGGATACCCCCATGAAGGAGAGCATGACCTCGCTCGATCCCTTCCAGGGCCGCACCAGCGCCGCGCACTACAACCTGATCGGCTCGCCCGGCTTCGTCACCAGCATCACCAAGAACTCCGGTCCGGTGGGCACGGCCAACAGCTCCAATAACGATGACGCCGCCTTCAACCGCCGCCAGGCCGGCATGTTCGCCTACTGGACGCCCAAGTGGAACGGCCTGCAGGCCAAGATCGCCCTTTCCGACAACAGCATGAAGGCGGCCGACGACGTCTCCACCGGCTACATGTACAGCGGCAGCCTGACCTGGGAATACGGCGGCCTGACCGCGGTGGTGTCGGCCGAGCAGCACATCAACTACTTCGGCATCGCCAGCCTGGGCCGCAATGCGCGCGGCGTGGGCAGCAACACCGCGGTGACCGCCGGCACCTCGTCGTCGGACTTCAGCTTGCGCTACGGCCTGGCGTACGACTTCGGCGCCACCAAGGTCTCGCTGATCGCCGACGACCTGTCCTACTCGGAATACGGCGTCGTCAATACCAGCACCACCTCCACCGACATGCAGAACTATCGCCGCCGCGCCTACATGCTGGGGCTGTCGCACAAGATCCGCGACTGGACGCTCCTGGCCAGCGCCGGCCGCGCCCTGCCCGGCGAGTGCAGCATGATCTCGGGCAACGGCGTGAAATGCTCCACCGAGGGCATGGGCGCCAGCCAGCAGGCCTACGGCTTCTCCTACGCCTGGAGCAAGCAGCTGCGCCTGTTCGGCCAGTACGTGATCCTGCGCAACAACGCGCTGGCCAACTATAACTACGCAGTGTCGGGCGTGCTCGGCGCCTCGGGCTTCTCGCCCGGCGTGGGCACCGCCATCCGCGCCATCGGCGTGGGTGCGAACTACTCCTTCTGAAGACGCAGAGCTTCCGAAGGACACAAGAGGAGACCAGATGAACCACCGACCACCCGCCCGCCGCCCGCGCCTGCCCGCCCTGTCGCCGATCGCCCACGCGGCGCTGTGCGCGGCCTTCGGCCTGGCGCCGCTGACCGCCGCCGCGCTGGACGCCGGCGCCCTGCCCACCAACGGCCAGATCGTTGCCGGCAGCGGCGCCATCAGCAGTTCCGGCAACACCATGACCGTGACGCAAAACAGCGGCCGCATGGTGACCAACTGGGACACCTTCAACATCGGCAGCGCCGCCTCGGTCAACTTCGTGCAACCGACCTCCTCGTCGGTGGCGCTGAACCGCGTGCTCTCCAGCGACGCTTCGCAGATCATGGGCGCCCTGAACGCCAACGGCCAGGTCTACCTGGTCAACCCCAACGGCGTGCTGTTCGGCGCCGGGTCCTCGGTCAGCGTCGGCGGCCTGGTGGCCAGCACGCTCAACATCTCGGACGCCAACTTCATGGCCGGGCGCAATGTGTTCGAGCTTGAAGGCGGCAATGGAACGGTAGTCAACCTGGGCAACATCACCGCCACCGACGGCGGCTACGTGGCGCTGCTGGGCGCGCAGGTGCGCAACGAAGGCGCCATCGCCGCCCGGCTCGGTTCGGTGGCGCTGGGCGCGGGCCAGAAGATCACGCTCGACTTCAACGGCGACGGCCTCATCAACATGGAGGTCAACAATCCCGCCGTCAACGCCGGCGTCGCCAACGCCGGGCTGATCCAGGCCAACGGCGGCACGGTGCTGATGAGCGCGCACGCCGGCAATGCGCTGATGGCCGAAGTGGTCAACAACAGCGGCATCATCGAAGCCACCAGCCTGCAACAGCGCAACGGCGTGGTGGTGCTCGACGGCGGCGACAGCGGCGTGGTCGCCAATCGCGGCGTCATCGACGTCTCCGGCCGCAATGCCGGCGAGACCGGCGGCAGCGTGAAGCTGCTGGGCCAGTACGTGGGCATGTTCGACGGCAGCCGCATCGACGCCTCGGGCGACGCCGGCGGCGGCACCGTGCTGGCCGGCGGCGACTACCAGGGCGGCAACGGCGTGTTCCAGGCCAGCGCCACCTACATGGACGCCAACGCCAGCATCGACGCCTCGGCGCGCTCCTCGGGCAACGGCGGCAAGGTGATCCTGTGGTCGGAGGACGCCACGCGCTTCTACGGCGACATCAACGTGGCCGGCGGCGCAGCCGGCGCGGGCGGCCTGGTGGAGACGTCCGGGCATTACCTCGACGTGAGCGGCGCCGTGAACCTTTCCCGCGGCGGCACCTGGCTGCTCGATCCGGTGAGCATCAACATCACCAGCGGCGCCAGCAGCGGCATGAACGCCAGCAGCCCGTTCCAGCCGTCGGGCACGACCAATTCGACGCTGAGCTCGGCCACGCTGAACGCCTCGCTCAGCGAAGGCGCCAACATCATCGTGCAGACCACCACCGGAGGGGCGGCGACCGGCGGCGACATCACCGTCTCCGACAACATCCGGGCCGTCGGCAACGCCTCGCTGACGCTGCTGGCGCATCGCAACATCTCGATGACCAACACCAGCATCAGCAACGCCGCCGGCAAGACGCTCAACGTCACGCTCAACTCCAGCACCGCGGGCAACGGCTCGATCGCCCTCAGCAATGCCTCCATCACCACCAACGGCGGCAACATCACCCTGATCAGCAACACCACCGGCGGCAACGGCAACGCCACCGCCATCGCCGGCGGCAGCACGCTGGACGCCGGCGGCGGCAACATCAACATCAGCGCGATCCAGGGCAACGCCGGCGGCACCGGCGACGCCTTCATCCTGACCGGCGGCAGCAAGCTGCTCACCAGCGGCGCCGGTTCGATCAAGATCGACAGCACCAACCTGGGCAGCGGCAACGCCACCCGCATCTTCAGCACCAACAACACCATCGCCGCCACTGGCTCGGGCGACGTCAACATCAGCGGCAACGCCACGTCGGGCTTCGGCGTGCTGATCTGCTCCACGGCGGCGACCTCGTCCCAGAACATCACGGTGGGCAGCGGCAACCTGACCATCCAGGCCAATGCCAACGGCTTCGCCGGCAGCGGGCGCGGCGTGTTCATCGCGGCCAACACCAGCAGCGGCTCCGGCGGCAACGTCAAACTGGCCGCGACCGCCGGCGGCAACATCACCATCAGCGGCGCCAGCAGCGCGGGCCGCGCGGTGGAGTTGCTGACGCTGGGCGCCGGATCGGGCATTGCGCTCAGTTCGACCACCGGCAACATTTCCATCACCGGCAGCAGCGGCGGCAGCTACGGCGCCCTGTTGAACGGCTCGGCCGCGGCGTCGACCATCTCGGTGCTCACCGGCGGCAACATCGCCATCACCGGCAACAGCGCCGGCGGCACCACGCCGTCGATGGCCTTCATCGCTTCGGGCGCGGGCACTTCGGCCTCCGCCCCGGGCGCCAACATCACCGTGCGCAGCAGCGCCGGCAACGTCAACCTGGCCGCCAACAACACCCAGGTCAACAACTCCAGCGGCTCGTTCAAGGCGCTCTCGCTGGACGCCGGCGGCGCCTACGCCACGATCAACGTGGGCGCCACCACCGGCCAGCTGCGCCTGGACGGCACCAGCGCCTCCGGCCGCGGCGTCGACATCTCGCCCTCCGGCGCCAATGCCGCCATCAACCTCAGCACCACCAGCGGCGACATCGTCATCAACGGCAACAGCACCAACAGCTTCGGCGGCTACGGCATCTTCTTCAACTCGACCGGCGGCTCGCAGGGCGTGACCGTCTCCACCACGACCGGCAACATCACGCTGACGGGCGACTCGGTGGGTACCTCGGACGCCATCGCGCTGGGCGGCAACGGCACCGCCTCGGCCAACCGCATCACCTCGCAGGGCGGCAACATCACGCTGAACGGCAACTTCCATTCGCCCAACCTGCCCGAGCTGGACCACGGCATCGCCATCCTCTCCGTCACCAACGTGATCAGCACCACCGGCAACGGCAACGTCACGCTCACCGGCAACGCCGGCGACCAGGGCAACGGCGTGGCCTTCTACGGCAACGGCCGCGCCACCGTGAGCGTGGAAAACGGCAAGCTGTCCATTACCGGCACCAGCAACTACGGCGACGGCATCGGCATGCAGACCGGCATCAACACCATCCGCGCCACCGGCAGCGGATCGGTGGCCCTCAACGGCAGCTCGGTGTTCGGCAGCGGCATCAGCATCTACCCGTCCGGCAACGCCAGCGCCAATATCATCGCCACCGTCAGCGGCGACCTCGCGCTGACCGGCGTGAGCAGCGCCTCTTCTTCAGCTGCGGGCATCCTGATCCGCGCCGCCGCCGCGACGCCGGCCAACGGCGTGTCCATCGCCTCGGCCAGCGGCAACGTCAGCCTCTCCGGCACCGGCCTGGGTTCGGGCGAAGGCATTTCCTTCGTCGGCACCAGCAGCAACGGCTACAACACGGTGGCCGCCGGCGGCAGCGGCAACCTGAACGTCACCGCCATCAGCAACGGCGCCTACGGCTTGCGCTTCAACGGCGGCAACAACGCGCTGCTGGTGCAGGACGGCGTGTTGTCGATCACCGCGCGCGCCGCCGGCGGCACGCCGATCGGCCAATCCGGCGACACCACCACCATCGCCGCCCTGGGCAGCGGCGTGGTGATCCGCAACCTGGGCGGCTTCACCAGCAACACCCTGACCAATCCGGTCGTGACGCCGGCCTCGACTTCGGTGCAGAGCAGCCAGGTCGACAAGACATGGATCACGCCGGCGCCGGCATCGATGCGCCTGACGCCCATCGGCGGCGACGCCGACCGCGTCAGCATCGACCTGGCGCAATTGGGCCGCCCGGTTTCCGATTGAGATATCCCATCACTCATCCACAGAGAGCCAACACCATGAAAGCCAATCACCTCCGCACCCCACGCGTGCCGCGCCTGCGCAAGCTGGCCGTCCTGACGCTGGCGGCCTGCATGCTGCCGGCCTTCGCGGCGGACAAGAATCCGCATGACAATTTCTACTTCCTCGGGGAAATGAACAAGGCCTCGACCGTGATGACGATCGAGAACAAGATCGTGCCGCCGGAGCTGGGCAAGACCATCGTCAAGGCGGTCGACCAGGTGATCAGGGACGGCGACCAGCCCGGCGCCAAGCGCCCCGCCGACTACCTGCAGTACGAGCCGCTGATCCTGGCCTACGCCGGCCCGGACGGCTCGCGCATGCACTCCGGACGCAGCCGCCAGGACATCCTCTCGACCACGCGCCGCCTGATGCAGCGCGAGCGCGTGCTGGCGCTGATGGAGCAGATGAACAAGTCCAAGGCGGTGTTCCTGAAGCTGGCCGAAGACAACCTCGACACCATCGTCCCCGCCTACACCAACGGCGTGCAGGCGCAGCCGACCACCTATGCGCATTACCTGCTGGCCTTCGCCGCCGCCTTCGGCCGCGACGCCGCCCGCTTCCGGGAAGCCTATGCGCGCCTGAACCTCAATCCGCTGGGCGCGGCCGCGCTGGGCACCTCCAGCTTCCCGGTGGACCGCAACCGCCTGGCCGAGCTGCTGGGCTTCGATGGCCCGGTGGAGAACTCCTATGACGCGGCCCAGCTGGGCGCGCTCGACATCGGCGTGGAACTGGTCGGCATCTGCAGCAACGCCGCGCTGACCATCGGCATCCTGATGCAGGACATGCACACCCAGTACCACAACCCCTACCCGTGGATCATGATCCGCGAGGGCCGCCTGACCGGCACCTCCAGCATCATGCCGCAGAAGCGCAACCCCTACGGCCTGAACGTGCTGCGGCTGCAAGCCAGCGAGGTGGTGGGCGGCGCCATGACCTTCCAGGTCGAGGCGCACAACGTCACGCCCGGCATGCCCGACTACAAGCGCGACCAGGTCGAGAAGACGCTGGACCTGACCGCCAACTCCTTCGGCAAGCTGGCCGACCTGATGACCAACCTGGTGATCGACAAGGATCGCGCCCTGGCCGAGGTGGATGCCGACTACTCCACCACCACCGAGCTGGCCGACATCCTGCAACGCGACTCCAACGTGCCCTTCCGCGTGGGCCACCACTTCGCCTCCGACCTGGTGACCTACGGCCGCCTGAACAAGATCAAGCCGGCCGACATCCCGTTCGACCAGGTGCAGAAGATCTACGGCGACGCCCTGAAGGCCTTCGACTTCGACCACGCCCGCTTCCCGCTGACGCAGGAGCGCTTCCGCCAGGCCCTGACCGCGCAGAACATGATCGATTCCAGCCGCGGCCTGGGCGGCCCGCAGCGCGCCGAGGTGCAGCGCATGCTCACCGCCGAGCGCGCGCGCCTGGCGCAGGACGAGCAATGGCTCAAGGGCCAGCGCGACAAGCTGGCCGCGGCGCAGCAGAAGCTGGATACGGCTTTCTACAAGCTGGGCCAATAAGGAGCACGAATACCCTTTGTGGGGGAAACGGGCCACGCAATCCGGCGGCCCGGGGTTGACGCCTGGCTTGGGAGCTGGCGGCGGACGCACTTCGGCGGCACAATGCCGGGTGCGTCCTTTTTTATTTCATGCGAGAAGCGAATCCAGCCATGACGGCCACCACGACCGACGACATTTTCTCCCTGGAAAAATTCGAATACCTCTGCTACTCGCGCCAGCAGGAGCCGGCCGCGCGCGAGCTGGTGCGCCTGCTGGTGCTGATCGACCGCAACTACGGCAAGCTGGCCAGCAATTTCTCGCTGTCGGTGTCGCCGGCGGTATCGGCCGCGGCGCTGGAGCAGCATGTGCTCACGCGCGTGACCAGCGCGATCTCGGCCTTGTTCTCGGATCCCGGCTTCCATATCAGCCCGGACGGCTTCGGCCAGCTGATCAACTTCCAGCGCTGGCTGTCGTCCCTGTTCGGCGCCAGCCACTTCATCAACTGCGACCACATCCTGCGCTCGCTCAACCTCGGCGGTCCGGACGCCACCGTGTTCCAGATCAAGCCGCTGGACCTGGTGAAGTTCTGCATCCTCTATTCGCCGGAGTCGGAATTGCCGCTGGACGTGGAGATGCTGTGGCAACAGAACAAGCCGCTGGCGGCGGCCCTGTTCATGGCGCTGATGTCGCCGCGCTTCCTGGGCACGCCGGCCGCGCACTCCAAGCGCGAAGCGCTGCTCGGTTGGCTGCCCGACCGCCTGCAGGAACTGGATTCGCTGGACGGCCTGCCGGTGGCGGTGCTGCATGACGTCTACATGCACTGCAGCTACGCCGACCTGCCGCAGCGCCATCGCATCAAGGGCGCCATCAACGTCCTGATCGAGAAGAAGCTGCGCGAAGCCGGGCTGCACGACATCGAATCCGCTGAAGGCGGTGCGACCGCGGCGGACGATGAAAAACCGGTCATGCTGGTGTTGCTGGAATGGTTCTCCGGCGGCCACTCGATCTACCGCACCCACTCCAAGACGCTGGAGGCGGCGCGCCGCCACTTCCGCCTGGTGGCCATCGGCTACGAGGCCAATACCGACGAACTGGGCCGCGCCGTGTTCGACGAGTTCATCGCCTTCGACAAGCCGGGCGACATGCTGGCCTGCCTGGCGCAGCTGCGCGCGCTTGCCGTGCAGCGCAAGCCGCGCGTGCTGTACATGCCCAGCGTGGGCATGTTCCCCATCACCATGTTCGCCGCCAACCTGCGCGTGGCGCCGCTGCAGGTGGCCGCGCTGGGCCACCCGGCCACCACGCACTCCAAGCGCATCGACTACATCAGCGTGGAGGACGACTTCGTCGGCGACCCGGCCTGCTTCAGCGAGAAACTGCTGCGCCTGCCGGCCGACGGCCAGCCCTACCGTCCGTCGGCCGTTCCGTTCAGCGTGCCGCGCCTGGAACGCACCGACAAGCCCTACGTCAACGTGGCCATTGCCGCCACCACGATGAAGATGAACCCGCGCTTCCTGATGGCCTGCCAGAAGATCGCCGAACTGGCGCTGCAGCCGCCTGACGGCCGACCAGGCAAGCAGGTGCGCTTCCATTTCCTGGTGGGCCAGGCGCAGGGGCTGCTGTATCCGCAGCTGCAGCGCCTGATCCTGCGCTACGTGCCCGGCGCCAGCGTCTATCCGCACCAGCCTTACCAGGAGTACCTGTCCATCTTCAACCAGTGCGACATGTTCCTCTCGCCCCTGCCCTTCGGCAACACCAACGGCATCATCGACGCCTTCACGGTGGGCCTGCCGGGCGTGTGCAAGACCGGCCCGGAAGTGTTCGAGCACATCGACGAAGGCCTGTTCCGCCGCATCGGCATGCCCGACTGGACCATCGCCGCCACGCTGGACGACTACATCCTGGCGGCCGTGCGCATGGCGACCGGCTTCGGCGAGCGCGAGCGCCTGTACCGCTACCTGGCCGACCCGCAATACCTGCAGCGCCTGTTCGAGGGACGCCCGGAATCGCTGGGCGACGCGCTGGCCGAGCTCATCCGCGGCCGCTGAGGAACGCGCAAGAAAAATGCCGTCCGGCGCAAGCGGGACGGCATTTTCATGGGCCAGCGCAATCAGCTGCCCTTGCGGTCCTTGAAGGCCGGCACGAACATCTCGTTCCACGTCGCCGGCTTGGTCTTGATGGTGCCGGCTTTGCTCATGAACAGCACGTATTGCATGATGTCCACCGGCGTGGTCGAGAACTGGGTGCCGGGATCGGCCAGCATCTGCTCCACTTCCTCCTGCGGCAGCTTGAGCTTGGAGACGCGCAGGAAGGTTTCGGCCGCGCCCTTGCGGTTCTTGGCGATGTAGGCGTTGGCCTCCTCCTGCGCGGCCATGAAGGCCTGGGTCAGCTTGGGGTTCTTGTCGGTGAAGGACTTCAGCGCGAACACCACGTCGATGGTGATGTTGCCCAGCACGTCCGACGAATTGAGCACGCGGGTGATGCGCGGATCCTTGGCCTCCTGGTAGGAGAACGGCGGCGAGGTGAAGTGGGCGGTGATCTCGGTCTTGCCCGAGAGCAGCGAGCCCATGGCCTCGGGGTGCGACAGGCTCACCGTCAGCGGATCGAGCTTGGCGTAGTTCTCGATGCCGAAGGTCTTGGCCACGGCCATCTGCAGCAGCACCGCCGACAGCGAGGTCTTGATGCCGGGGATGGCGATCTTGTCCTTGGGCGTAAAGTCCTTGAGCGACTTGACGTTGGGATTATTGGTGTTCAACCACAGCGGCGAGGTCGACAGCGCGCCCAGGCCCACCACCTCCGAGCGCGGGATGCCATGCGCCTTGGACCACAGCGTCACGAAGCCCGGCGCGCCGGTGCCGGCCACGTCCAGGTTACCGGCCAGCATGGCGTCGTTGATCACGTTGCCGCCGTCCAGCAGCACCCAGTTGGTCTTGACCTCGCCCAGGCCGAGCGCCTTGGCGTGCTTCTCGACCAGGCCCTGGTCGCGGATCACCATCAGCGGCAGGTACAGCAGGCCGTAGCCGTGCGAGATGCGCACCGCCTGGGCCTCGGCGCGCACGGCGCCGGATGCGGTGGACAACGCCAGTGCGGCGGCGATCATCATGCTGGAAAAAGCGCGGCGTTTCATTCTTGTCTCCTTTTTGGATCGTCAGTGTAGGTGTTATCGGTGTTCAGTGCTGCATGCCCCAGCGGCGGATGGTGCGCTTCTCCACTTGGGCGAAGACCAGGTTCTCGACCACCAGGCCGATGATGATCACGAAGAACAGGCCAGAGAACACGTTGGCGGTTTCCAGCTGGTTGCGGTTTTCGAAGATGTACCAGCCCAGGCCGCCGGAGCCGGACGACACGCCGAACACCAGCTCGGCGGCGATCAGCGTGCGCCAGGCGAAGGCCCAGCCCACCTTCAGGCCGGTCAGGATGCTGGGGAAGGCGGCCGGGATCAGGATCGCCTTGACCAGCGAGAAGCGGCGCAGGCCGTAGTTCTGCCCCACCATGCGCAGCGTGTTGGACACCGCGCGGAAACCTCCGTGGGTATTCAGGGCCACCGCCCACAGCACCGAGTGCACCAGCACGAAGATGATGCTGCCTGTGCCCAGGCCGAACCAGATCAGCGCCAGCGGCAGCAAGGCGATGGCCGGCAAGGGGTTGAACATCGAGGTCAGGGTTTCCAGCAGGTCATTGCCGATGCGCGAGCTGATGGCCAGTGTCGTCAGCAGGCCCGCCAGCAGGATGCCCAGGCCGTAGCCCACCAGCAGTGTCTGCATCGACACCGCGGCGCGCTCGATCAGCACGCCGCTGGCGATGCCGGAGAGGAAGGCGTGCACCGTCTCGCTGAAACTGGGAAACAGCAGCGCGTTGTCCAGCCAGCGGCCGTAGATCTCCCAGATCGCCGCCAGCGCCAGCAGGATCACGGTCTTGCGCAGCCAGCCCATGCGGTAGAGCGACTCGAAGGCCGACAGCGGGCGCTGGACTTCGGCGGTGGCGTTGAGATTGGGTTCGACCACGATTTCCGGGCGGACGAAGGGCAGGTTCTTGTTCATGTTCTGTCTCCTTGCTCGCGGATCAGTGATGCGCGAACAGCATGTCGTTGATGCGGGTTTCCAGTTCGGCCTGGGCCGCGGTGCCCATCTGCTCCGGCGCGATGCTGTTGAGTTCGGCGCGCACCTGGCCCGGGTGCGGGGTCAGCAGCAGGATGCGGGTGCCGATGCGGATCGCCTCTTCGATCGAGTGCGTCACGAACAGCACGGTGAACTGGGTGTCGTCCCACAGGCGCAGCAGCTCGTCCTGCATCTTGCGGCGCGTGAGCGCGTCCAGCGCGGCGAAGGGTTCGTCCATCAGCAGCACGTCCGGCTCCATGGCCATGCCGCGCGCGATCGAGACGCGCTGCTTCATGCCGCCCGAAAGCATGTGGGGATAGCTGTCGATGAACTTGGCCAGGCCCACTTTCTCGATGTAGTACTCGGCGCGTTCGGCGGCGGCCACGCCTTGCAGGCGACCGCTGGCGCTGAGCGCGAACTCGACGTTCTGGCGCACCGTCTTCCACGGCAGCAGCTGGTCGAACTCCTGGAACACCATCATGCGGTCCGGCCCCGGCTCGCGCACCTCGCGGCCCTTGAGGCGGATCGCGCCCGAGGTCGGCTGCAGGTAGCCGCCGATGGCCTTCAACAGCGTGGACTTGCCGCAACCCGAGGGGCCGAGCAAGATGTAGCGGTCGGAAGGATGGACGTTGAAGCTGACCTGCTGGGTGGCGGTCACCAGCGAATCGCTGGTCTTGTATTGCAGGGTGACGTTGTCGATCTCCAGCAGCGGGCGCGAAGGATCGACGGCGGATGCGGCGTCATGGGCATTGTCGCTCATGCAAGTCTCCAATCTGGTTTTAGTAGTTGGATCGCATGCTAGGGCGCGAAGCTGTAACGAATCTGACTAAATCCTGACGCGTGGCTTTTTTTCGCGCCCCGGCGACGCCGGCGGGCATACAATTGCGCCTGCCCAAGCAGCGCCACAGCTGCAGCATCAGCATAAGACTGGAGATAACACCATGCGCATCCTGCTGGTCGAAGACACCCCCGACGTGGCCGAAGCCATCGTCTCCCACCTCGCCCGCATCGGCCACACCGTGGAATGGGAAAGCAACGGCGCCGCCGCCGGCCGCCGCATGGCCGACGCCTACGACCTGGTGATCCTGGACGTGATGCTGCCGCAGCAGGACGGCTTCTCGCTGCTGGAGCAGCTGCGCGGGCGCGGCCAGCACACGCCGGTGCTGATGCTGACCGCCTGCGCCGAGATCGAGGAGCGGGTGCGCGCGCTGGACCTGGGCGCCGACGACTACCTGATCAAGCCCTTCGACTTCCGCGAGCTGGACGCCCGCATCCGCGTCCTGCTGCGGCGCAGCGGCGGCGAATCGACCAACCTGATCCACTGCGCCAACGTCAGCATCGACCGCAAGAGCCGCAGCGCCACGCTGGACGGCGCACCCATCGAGCTGACCCGGCGCGAGGTGACGCTGCTGGAGATCATCGCCGCCCGCCCGGGACGCATCTTCAACAAGGAAGAACTGATGGATCGCCTCTTCACCGTGGACGACACACCCAACGCCAACACCGTCGAACAATACGTGGCGCGCCTGCGCAAGAAGCTGGTCGGCGCCGCCTTCGAGATCCGCACGCTGCGCGGCCTGGGCTACCAGCTGGTGCTGCACGCGCCGGCCGACGCCGGGGCCCTCCACTGATGCAGCGTTCGCAGCACGTCGTCGCCGGGCGCTCGCTGTATGTCCGGCTGGTCACGCGCATGGGGGCGGTGCTGGCGGTGAGCGCCGCGGTGCTGCTGATCGCCATCTGGATCTCCACCCAGCTGGCCGCCAATGACGCCTACGACCGCATCCTCTCCGGCAGCGCGCTGCAGATCGCCGAGAACACCTGGTACGAGAACGGCGCCGTCAACGTCGACGTGCCGCTGGCCGCGCTGTCGATGCTGGGCACGGGCGACCACGCGATCTACGCGGTGTTCGACCCGCAAGGCCGGGTGATCGCCGGCGACGGCGAGTTCCGCCCCGAGATTCCCTGGGACGAACTGGAGCAAGGCCCGCTGCTGCGCGACGGCGAGTACCTCGGCACGCCGGTGCGCATGGCCGTCATCGGCCGCCGCATGCCGGTGGCCGGGCCCCACCCGTGGGCGGTGATCGTGCTGGCGCAGACCAACAACGCCCGCACCTCCTTCGCCCAGAGCCTGGGCACCAAGGCGCTGCTGCTGATCGTGGCCATGAGCGCACTGACGCTGGTGGCGGCCATGTTCACGCTGTACCAGGCGCTGGCGCCCCTCAAACGCATCGAGGCGGCGATCCGCGAGCGCGACCTGAACGACCTCTCGCCGCTGACGCTGACGGTGCCGGCCGAGACCCACGCGCTGGTGTCGGCCATCAACGCCTTCATGCAGCGCCTGGCGGTGCACCGCGCCACCATGCGCCGCGTGATCGGCGACGCCGCGCACCAGTTGCGCACCCCGGTCACGGCGCTCTTGTCGCAGATGGAATTGCTGGAGTCGCAGACCGACGACGACAGGCGCCGCCGCCACCTGGACCAGCTGCGCGAGCGCACGCGCAGCCTGGGCGCGCTGGTGAACCAGCTGATCAACCACGCGATGGTCCAGCACCGCAACGACATCAGCCTGCGCGGGCGCATCGACCTGGGCGAGCTGGTGCGCCGGCAGATGACCGAGGTGCTCTCCAACCGCGCGCGCACGCCCGACGACCTGGCGCTGGACACGCCGCAGGCGCCCTGCCTGATCCGCGGCGACGCCATCAGCCTGGCCGAGGCGATCAAGAACATCCTCGACAACGCCCTGCAATACGGCGCGCCCGGCCTGCTGCACGTGCGCCTGGAGACGCGCCCTGAGCGCTGCGAACTGCGCTTCGTCGACGACGGCCCCGGCATCGCGGCGGCCGACTGGGAACGCCTGCGCAAGCCCTTCGCGCCGCGCGGCGAAGGACGCATGGGCGCCAGCCTGGGCCTGTCCATCGTGGAGGAAGTCATGCGCGCGCACGACGGCGAGATGCGCTTCGAACATCTGCCCGAGGGGCATTTTGCGGTGGTGCTGGAGTTTCCTGCCTGGCAGGAGTCTCTGGCGTTCCCCTAGTCCGGGATCAGGCCCAGCTCCCGCCGCATCGCCGCACGGTCGAACTCCTTCTCCCATACCGCGATCACCACGCACGCCAGGCAATTGCCGATGACGTTGGTGAGCGAGCGGCATTTCATCAGCCGCTCCACGCCCAGCAGCAGCACGATGCCGCCCACGGGCACCAGTTGCAAGGCGGTCAGCGTGGCGGCCAGGGCGATGAAGCCGGAACCGGTGACGCTGGTGGCGCCCTTGGAGGTGAGCATGGCGATGGCCAGCAGCGTGGCCAGTTGCCACGGCCCGAGGTGCACGCCGGACGCCTGCGCCAGGAACAGCGTGGCCATGGCGAGGTAGAGGTTGGTGCCGGAGAGGTTGAAACTGTAGCCCGCCGGCAGCACCAGGCGCACCACGCTGCGCGAGCAGCCCAGCCGTTCCATCTTGTTGATCAGGCCGGGCAGCGCCGCCACCGAGGAGGCGGTGAAGATCACCAGCAGCAGCTCGTCGCGCACATAGGCGATCAGGCGGAACAGGTTCACGCCCAGGCCGCGCGCGATCAGGGCCATCACCGCGATCACGAAGAACAGGCTGGCCAGGTAGATCGCGCCGACGAAGCGCAGCAGCGGCAGCATCGACCCCATGCCGTAGCGGCCGATGGTGAAGGCCATCGCGCCGAAGGCGGCCAGCGGCGCCAGCCTGAGGATGATGTTGATCATCCCGAACAGCACGCCCAGCACCGCCTCAAGAAAATCGCGCAGCCGGCCGAAGCGTTCGTCGCGGGCCGACAGCTTGCCCAGCGCGACGCCGAAGAACACCGCCACCAGCAGGATCTGCAGGCTGTTGTTGTGGACGAAGGCGCCGATGAAGCTGTCCGGGATCAGCCCCAGCGCAAACTGGTCGATGCGGAAATCCTCGGCGCGGCGGATGTAGCCCGCCGCCAGTTCGCCGCCGGCCGCCTGCGCGGCGTCGGTCGAGAGATCGAGATGGAAGCCGCCGCCCGGTTGCAGCAAGACGCCGGCGGCAATGCCCACCACCAGCGAGAGCAAGGCCATGGCCTCGAAGTAGAGCACGGCCTTGCCGCCGAGCCTGGCGGCGCGGGCCCGGCCCTGCATGCCGGCGATGCCCGACACCACCAGCATGAACATGATCACGCCGATCAGCATGCCGATCAGCTTGACGAAGCCGTCCGACAACGGCTTCAACTGCACCGCCACATCCGGCAGCCATTGGCCCAGCGCAATGCCGGCCGCGATCGCCGCCGCCATCTGCACCAGTCCGTTGCTGAAGATCCTCCCTGCCATCTTGCAGGCGCCGGGGCGGCGCCGTCTCCCTCTCTTGTCGTTATGGCGCGGCCTCGAAGCCGGCCTTGTTTTGCCCTGCCGCAAGTCTACCGGCGAAGCCGCCCGCGTACTCTAAGGGATATCCGTCATTGCCGCAGGCGCTGCCCATGGCGGCGGCGGTTCGGCATCTGTAAAATGTATCGACAATTCAAATCGCCAACAAACAAAATATAGAGACAGGGACGAACAGAACGCCATGGAACTGCGTCATCTCCGCTATTTCCTGGTGGTCGCCGAGGAGCAGCACTTCACGCGCGCCGCCGAACGCCTGGGCATGCAGCAGCCCCCGTTGTCGCAGCAGATCCGCTTGCTGGAACAGGAGCTGGGCTTCGAGCTGTTCCGCCGCCATCCCAAGGGCGCCGACCTGACCGCCGGCGGCAAGGTGTTCCTGGAGGAGGCCAAGGCCATCCTGCGCAGCGTCGAGCTGGCCTCGCAGAAGGCCGCGCGCGCGGCGCAAGGCTTCGCCGGCACCATCTCGATCGGCTTCACCAGCTCGGCCGCCGCCCACCCGCTGATCCCCGGCATCATCCGCGCCTACCGCCAGGCCTATCCGGGCGTGCACATGGCGCTGACCGAGGCCAACGCCGCCGAACTGACCGAGGATGTCATGCACGGCAAGGTCGACATGGGTTTCCTGCGCCAGCCGGTGGCGCAGCCGCAGGGCATCGCCTTTCACGCGCTGGTGGAAGAGGAAATGTTGCTGATCCTGCCCGCCGGCCATCCCCTGCTGGCCGATGCGCGCAAGCGCGGCCGGCGCGCCGGGGACGATGCGATGCCCGAGGTCTCGCTCAAGGCGCTGGCGGGCGAGGAGTTCATCCTGGTGCGCCGCCATGGCGCGCCGGGCATGTATTCCAACCTGATCGCGGCGTGCGAGAACGCCGGCTTCACGCCGAAGATCGCGCTGGAGATCGACCGCATGCTGACCAACATCAGCCTGGTGGCCGCGGGCGTGGGGATATCGGTGGTGCCGGCCTCGATGAAGAGTTTCCACCGCGAGAGCGTGGTGTATTGCCGGGTGAAGGACGCCAGGCCGGCGTTGCTGGCGCCGATCAACCTGGTCTGCCGCGGCGAGCCCGCCGGGCCGACGCAGCAGAACTTCCTGAAGCTGGCGCGGGAATTCCCCGGGCGCGCCGGCGGCTGAAGCGCCGCGCCGGGGCGGCGCTCACCTTTCCATCACTTCCATTCGAGGATGGCGCTCTTGCGATCCAGCCAATGCACCTTCACGCCGCCGGGCGCCACCTTGCGAGCGGCGCAGGCGCTGGCGGCCAGCGCGAACGGCGCATCGTAGTAGCGGCCCGATGCAGAGGAACGCAGCGCGGTCTGCGGCGCGTTCTTGCTGATCCAGTCGGCCGAATTGGTGCGCAGGAAGATCATGCAGGCGCCGCCGTTGTCGGCCACCTGGCAGCTGCAGCTGTTGCCGGAAGTGTTGATCGGTTCGCCGGGCTGGGCGCCGCGGTTGAGCGCGTCAGGCACCGGTACCGGCACCGGAACCGGGATGCGGTTGTTATGCGTGCCGTAGCTGCCGCCCAGGTCGCGCGTGGTGACCTGGGCGCCGGCCTGCGCCGCGATAACGCAAGCCAGGGCTGCGAGCGCGTGGCGTAACAGGGTGCGCGGAACGGTCATGGCCAATCTCCTCTTCTTGTCTCTCGTCTCTCGGGCTGAATCGGCTCAGGCGCGCGCCTTGAGCCGCCACAGCGTGGTGGTTTCCTTGCTGCGCGCGGCATGCAGCGGATCGTCGCGGTCGGCGGCCTTGCCGTGGCGCGGCTTGATGTCGTGCCGGCCGGCCACTTCCAGGCCGGCGCCGGCGATCGCACCGGCCAGCATGCCGCGCGGACGCAAACCCAGGTGCTCGGCGAAATCGGACATGATCAGCCAGCCCTCGCCACCCGGCGCCAGGTGCTGCGCCAGGCCGTTCAGGAAGCCGAGCAACATGCGGCTGTCAGGGTCGTAGACCGCGTGTTCGATGGGCGAACTGGGGCGCGCCGGCAGCCATGGCGGATTGCACACGATCACCGGCGCGCGGCCTTCGGGAAACAGGTCGGCCTGCTTCAGCTCGACCTGCTTGCGTACCGCCAGCGCAGTGAGGTTCTCAGCCGCGCAGGCCAGCGCGCGCGGGTCGGTGTCGGTCGCCACGATCTTGCGCACGCCGCGCCGCGCCAGCACCGCCGACAGCACGCCGCTGCCCACGCCGATGTCGAACGCCAGCTCGGTGGACGGCAGCGGCGCCTGCGCGACCAGGTCGACATACTCGCCGCGCACCGGGGAAAACACGCCGTAGTAGGGATGGATGGCGCCGTCCAGCGCGGCAATCGCCACGCCCTTCTTGCGCCATTCGTGGGCGCCGATCAAACCCTGCAGCTCGCGCAGCGAGGCCGCGAAGGCTTCGCCGGCCAGCGCCTCGCCATAGGCCTCGCGGCACGCCGCCTGCACGTCCGGTGCGCGGCGCAGCGGTACGCTGAAGCCGGGCTCGAAGGGGATGAGCAGCATGCCGAGGATGCGCGCGCGCTGCGCCTGCATCTGGCGCTGGTGGTGGAAAGCATGGCCTGGCTGGGCGGCATCGGGAGATGCGGGCGCGCCCTTCTTCTTGGCCTCGGCGCGTTCGCGCGCGCGGTCGATGCGCCGGCCCAGCGCCTGCAGCAGCAGGCGCGCGTTCTGGA
The DNA here is from genome assembly GCF_028993615.1 of Herbaspirillum sp. WKF16. NCBI lineage: Bacteria > Pseudomonadati > Pseudomonadota > Betaproteobacteria > Burkholderiales > Oxalobacteraceae > Herbaspirillum > Herbaspirillum sp. WKF16. Next base: position 2,702,149 of record NZ_CP118632.1, read on the forward strand.
AGTCGCCGCGCCACAGCAGGCCGGTGCCTTCGCAGGCCAGCTTGTAGGCGGTGTCGGCGGGGATCTGGTCGTCCGCTTCCACCACGCGCTTGGGCGGCGGGTTGCCCGCCTCCGAGTGCCAGCGCAGCGTGTGCCGGACATCGCCCGATTGCCAGGCGAGCTGGGGAATGGAATCGTCGGTTTGAGTCATGTATCTGGATTGATCCTGTAGGCGGGCGGCACGAAAGCGCCGAAACAGCCGCCAGTGTAACAAAGCAACCCCTTGCCACCGCGCAGGAACTTCGCTTTGCGGATGGCGACAAACCGAAAGCATTTGATGCCGGGCAAGTTCCGGCGGCTTTTTCCGCCCGCCGGGCGCCAATGCGCCTATGATGAAGACCGGCCAACCCACCGAAGGAGATCACATGAACGAACAGCAAACGCCCCGCTTCGACCACCAGCGATTGCTGGAGATGGTCGGCGAGTTCGAGCAGGAGCTGCAAAAGCTGCCCGCCGGCAGCGGCGAGGCGAGCCAACTGCGCGAGGACATCGCCCGCCTCAGGCAACACCTGTCGGCGCCGCAGCCCCATGCCGGCGCGGTGCAGGATTCCTGGCAATCGCTGCGGCGCGCGGCCGACAGCGTCGAAAACGCGGTCCTGAAGGACAGCCCCTACATCGCCGAGATGGGCCGCATCATCGGCCTGCTCTGAGCGGCGCCCGCCGCCCAAGCGAAAACCGCCTGCCGCAGTGATTGCGGCAGGCGGTTTTTTCTTGGCGCGACAGGATTGCCGTCAGTGCGCCGGCAGCGGGATCCATTCGGTCTCGCCGGGGATATCGGGGAAGACATCCTTGTCGCGGCTGTTCCAGGCCTGCTTGGCGGCCTCGATCTTCTCGCGCGAGGTGGCCACGAAGTTCCACCAGACGAAGCGCGGGCCGTCCAGCGGCTCGCCGCCCAGGATCATGAAGACCGTCTCGCCCACCGCCTTGAGCGCCACCGCGGCGCCCGGCTCCAGGATCGCCAGCGTGCCGGCTTCCAGGCGTTCGCCGTCGAGCGTGACCTCGCCCTTGACCACATAGACCGCGCGCTCGGAGACCTCGGCCGGGACCTCGATCTCGCCGCCCTCGGCGGTGCTGCCGGCCACGTACAGCGTCGGGCTGGAGGTCACCACCGGCGAAGTCACGCCGAAGACCGAGCCTGCCAGTACATGCAGTTTCGCGCCGCCGACCTGGGCGGTCGGCATTTCTTCCGAGGCGTAATGGCGGAACAGCGGATCGCAGATCTCCTCGTCGGCCGGCAGCGCCACCCACATCTGCAGGCCATGCACCGGCACCTTCTGCGCGCGGATGTCGTCGGGAACGCGCTCCGAGTGCACGATGCCGCGGCCGGCGGACATCCAGTTGACCGCCCCCGGGGTGATGCGCTGGACCACGCCCAGGCTGTCGCGATGCATCATGGCGCCGGAGAACAGGTAGGTCACGGTGGCCAGGCCGATGTGCGGGTGCGGGCGGACGTCGCCCTCGGTGGTGCCGGCGTCGAATTCGACCGGCCCCATGTGATCGAAGAAGACGAAGGGGCCGACGGTGCGGGCGGCGGCGGCCGGCAAGAGGCGGCGCACCGGAAAGCCGATGTCGCGGGTCAGGCCGTGGATCATGTGGCGGATGTTGCTCATGGTGTTCTCCCTGGCGGCGCATGCCCGGATTGGCATGCGCCTGTTTGGTTTGACTGGGTCAGCCGGCTCAGAAACGGCCGCCGCGGAAATCGTCGATCGCTTGCTCGACCTGTTCGCGGGTATTCATCACGAACGGGCCCCATTGGGCGATCGGCTCATTCAAGGGCTTGCCGGCGATCAGCAGGAAGCGGCTGCCCTGCTCGGCCGTCACCCGCACGCCGGCCGAACCGATCGCGTTGGACAGCACCGCCATGCGGCCGGCGTCGGCCGGACGGCTCTCGCCCTCGGCGCCCACCGCCAGCTTGCCTTCATACACGTACAGGAAGGCATTGTGCGTGGCCGGGATCGGCAGGTCCAGCGTCACGCCGGCTTCCAGCGCCAGGTCGAGGTAGATCGGCTCGGTGGTGTCGCGTCGGATCGCGCCGGCCTTGCCGAAGGCCTCGCCTGCCAGCACCCGCACCTTCACGCCGGGCCGGGGTGCGGTCTCGGGAATGCCGGCCGACGGGATGTCGCTGTAGCCGGGCTCGGTCATCTTGTCCTTGCCGGCCAGGTTGACCCACAGCTGGAAGCCGCTCATCAGGCCGTCTTCCTGCTCCGGCAGTTCCGAATGCACCAGGCCGCGGCCGGCAGTCATCCATTGCATGCCGCCCGGTTCCAGCAGGCCTTCGTTGCCCGCGGTGTCGCGGTGGCGCATGCGGCCGGCCAGCATGTAGGTCACGGTCTCGAAGCCGCGATGCGGGTGGTCGGGGAAGCCGGCCAGGTAATCGCTGGGCTCGTCGGAGTGAAAGGCGTCCAGCATCAGGAACGGATCCAGGCGGCGTTGCAGGTCATGGGTCAGCACGCGGGTCAGGCTGACGCCGGCGCCATCCTGGGTGGGGATGCCGTTGACGAGACGTTCGATCTGGCGGGTGTAGGCGGTGCTCATTTGCTTATCTCCTGTGGTCGGCCCGCTTCTTGTGGAAGCGGGCCAGTGGTGATTCGATATATCGGTGCGGCGGACGGCCCTGGGATCAGCGGCGCTGTTCCGGCTCGGCTTCGGTGTCGATGGTCGAGACCAGCAGCAAGGCGCCGATGATCGAGACGTTCTTCAGGAAGTGGGTCAGCTGCGCTTGCGCGGCGGCGCCGTCCAGGGTCCAGAAGTGGTGGGCCGAGAGCGTCGCGCCGACCGTGAACAGCGCGATGATCAGCGCCACCGGCTTGACGCCGCGACCGGTCATCAGCAGCAGGCCGCCGCCGACTTCCACCAGGATGGTCACCAGCACGGCGATGGTCGGCATGGGCAGGCCCAGGCTGTCGAAGTAACCGACGGTGCCGGCGAAGCCGATGATCTTGAAGACCCCGGAGATGACGAACAGGGAAGCCAGCAGGACGCGGCCGATGCGGAAGATGTTTTGGTTGGTGATCATGATGTGCCTCTTTCGTATGTTGGGTTGGGAATGTTCCTTCGATTTGCCTTCTTATTTCCTGTATTCAACTGCGCCGGCTTTCGCTTGTTCGTTTTGCCCGTTTCGCTGAGCCAGTGACGACAGAATAAGCAAAATCACCCACACAAAAAACTGATTATCTTTTTATAATCAATATCTGATAATTAGATAATGTTGAGCGCCCACCCATGAACATCGAACGCCTTTCCCTGGACCAGTTGCGCGTCTTCGTGAAGGTCGCCGACAGCGGCAGCTTCCTCGCCGCCGCGCGCAAGCTGGTGCGCGCCCAGTCCGCGGTCAGCTACGCCATCGCCTCGCTGGAAGACCAGCTGGGCGTGCTGCTGTTCGACCGCAGCGGCTACCGGCCGCAGCTGACCGATCCGGGCGTGGCGCTGCTGGCCGACGCCCGGCAGGTGCTGGATCATGTGGATTCGCTGCAGGTGCGGGCCAATTCCTACGCCAAGGGGCAGGAGCTGGAGGTGGCGCTGGCGGTGGACGTGTTCTTCCCCACCGGCTGCCTGGTGGATTTGCTCCAGCGCTTCCGCGACGCCTTCCCCGCCGTCACGGTGCGGCTGGATATCGAGGCGCTGGGCGCGGTGGCCGAGCGGGTGCTGGACGGACGCGCCATGCTGGGCATCCTCGGCACGCTGCCCACCACGCCGCCCAACCTGCTGCGCATCAGCCTGCCGGCGGTGCGCCTGGTGGCGGTGGTGGCGCCGCATCATCCGCTGGCGCGGGTCAAGGGACGGGTCGCGGAAAAGCTGCTGGCGCAGCAGACCCAGCTGGTGCTGTCGGACCGCAGCGAACTGACCGCGCGCCAGGATTTCTCGGTGCACTCGCGCCTGACCTGGCGCATGAGCGACCTCGGCACCAAGCACGCCCTGCTGCGCGCCGGCATGGGCTGGGGCAACATGCCGCTGCACGTGGTGAGGGACGACATCGACGCCGGCCGGCTGGTGACCATCGCCACCATCCACCACCCGCCGCAAGGCTCCGACTTGCCGGTGCAGTGCGTCTACAAGCCGGATCACAAGGCCGGGCCGGCGCTGTCGTGGTGGCTGGATTCGCTGGCGGCGCTGACGACGCTGGAAGCGCCGGCCGCCTGAAACCGCACGTCAATACGCCGAAAACCGCTCCCGGTACTGCGCCGGACTCACGCCCAGCTGGCGCTGGAACACGCGGCGCAGGTTCTGCTCCTCGCCGTAGCCGGCATCGTTGGCGATGCGCTTCAAGGGCAAGGAGGTTTCTTCCAGCGCCCGGCGCGCCGCTTCCAGCCGCATCAGCTCGACGGTGCGCGCGGGCGTGCGTCCGGTTTCGGCGGCATAGGCGCGGGCGAAGGTGCGCGGGCTCATGTGCATGCGCTGCGCCAGGTTCTCCACCCGCAGGTCCTGCCCCAGGTTGCCGGCGATCCAGGCGTGCAGTTCGGCGAAGCGACCGGCGCCGGACGCCTGCGAGGCCAGCGGCGCGCTGAACTGCGACTGGCCGCCGGGGCGCTTGATGAACATCACCAGCTGGCGCGCCACGGCGATCGCGCTTTGATGGCCGAGATCCTGCTCCAGCAGCGCCAGCGCCAGGTCGATGCCGGCGGTGACGCCGGCCGAGGTCCAGATGCGGCCCTGGCGGATGAAGATCGGGTCGGCGTCCACCTGCAATTGCGGATAACGGCGCTGCAATTCTCCGGCCCAGTCCCAATGGGTGGTCACCCGCAAGCCGTCGAGCACGCCGGCCTCCGCCAGGTGGAAGGCGCCGGTGCAGACCGAGCACACCCGCTGCGCCTGCGCGGCATGGCGGCGTATCCACGCCACCAGGTCGGCATCGATGTCGAAATCGTCGCCCAGGCTGCCGCCCGGCGAGATCAGGGTATGCAGGCCGGCCTCGTCCCGCAGCGCCCGGTCCAGCGTCGCCAGCGATTCGGTGGCCAGCGGCAGCCCGGCATTGGTGACGATGACGCCGCCGGCGGCCGACGCCACATGCAGGCGATAGCGCTCGCTGCCTGCCAGGCGGTTCGCGGTGGCGAACACCTGCAAGGGGCCGGAAAGGTCGAGCAGGTTCATGCCGCCGTAGGCCAGCAGCGCCACCCGGCGCGGCGCCGCGGATGCGGTGGAAGAAGACGGGCGCGGGCTCATGCGGCGCCTGCCGTAGGGGTATTGTCCATGCGTCCCATGTTATCCCATGCTCCCGGCCGCCTGCGCGCGCGCCGCGCGTTGCCCGATCATCCAGCGCGCCGTGGCCAGCGTGGACAGCAGCAGGATCGGCAGGATGGCGGCATTGAGCGTCTCCCAGCCGAAGCGCGCCAGCAAGGGGCCGGCGCCCAGCGTGGCCAGCGCGGTGGCGCCGTAGCGCAGCAGTTCGGAGAAGCCCTGGGTCTTGGCCCGCTCGGAGGGCGCATAGGACTGCGCCAGCAAGGTGGTGCCGCCGACGAACATGAAATTCCAGCCCACGCCCAGGAACAGCAAGGCGGCATAGAAGGCCGGCAGGCTGGTCGAGGCCATCGCCGTGGCGGCGCAGGCCAGGTTCAGCGCCAGCCCGGCCAGCAGCACCGAACCCAGGCCGAAGCGCTTGATCAGGCGTCCGGCGAAGAAGGATGGCGCGTACATGCCGACCAGGTGCCACTGGATGATGGCGGCGCCGTCGTCGATGCCGTGGTGGCAGGCCACTGCCGCAAGCGGCGCGGCGGTCATGATCAGCATCATCACCATGGAGCCGGCCACGTTGTTGGCCACCGACGCCATGAACACCGGGGTGCGCGCGATCTCGGCCAGGGGCCGCGCCGGCGCGTCCGCACTGCCGGCGTCGGCGGCGGCCGGGGCTGCGCCCAGGTCGCGGTAGAACGCCAGCAGCACCACCACCGAGAGCAGCCCCATGGCGGCCACCACCAGGTAGGCGCCGGCGAACAGGGCCGCGGGGAACAGGTCCTTGCTCCACGCCGCCAGCGCGGGGCCGGCGATGGCGGCGATCACGCCGCCGGCCAGCACGGTGGAAATGGCGCGGCTCTTGGCCTCGTCGGCCACGGCGTCGGCCGCGGCCAGCCGGTAATATTGCGCGAAGGCCTGGAACACGCCGACCATCGCCGTGCCGGCGCAGAAGGTCCAGAACTGCGCATGGAACACCGACCACACCGACACCAGCCCGCCCACGCAGCAGCTGGCCGCGCCCAACGCGAAGGACAGGCGCCGCCCCAGCCGCTGGATCAGGAAGGCGGCGAACCAGGTGACCAGCGCCCCGGCCACGGTGATCAGGGCGAAGGGCAAGGTCGCCAGCGCCTTGTCCGGGGCCAGTTGCCATCCGGTCAATGCGGTCAGGGTCAGGTCGATCGAGATGGCGCAGGTGAACAGGCCCTGGCACACGGCCAGCACGGAGGCGTTGCGCTTGCCCGCCGCCGGCGAATAAGCCTGCGGTAAGGAAGCGGCTCTACTATCATGGTCGGTCTGCGGGCGGGTCATCGGTTTGCTCCGGAAGGTTGGCGATGGGAAAATTGTCGAATTGGCGCAAAATGGCGTCAATGACACAAACCGTTCAATTCCTGCCAAGCCCCTGCACCGCCCGGAACGAGGAGCGCCAACGATGCTGATCAATGCAAGCCAATCCGCCCTGCTGGTGGTCGACCTGCAGCAAAAGCTGCTGCCGGCGATCCATGACAACGAAACCATCCTGGCCCAGGCCGTGCGCCTGGCGACCATTGCCGGCTTGCTGGGCGTGCCGGTGATCGGTACCGCGCAGATCCCTGACAAGCTGGGCCCCAACCATCCCGCCGTAGCCCGGCTGTGCGACAAGATCCTGGCCAAGAGCCACTTCGACGCCTGCGCCGAGGGCCTGCTGCCGGCCCTGCCCACGGCCGTGCGGCAGATCGTCATCAGCGGCTGCGAGACCCACATCTGCGTGCTGCAGACCGCGCTCTCGCTGCTCGAGCGCGGCTACCGGGTGCTGCCGCTGCTGGACGCCTGCGGCTCGCGCAAGACCAGCGACCGCGACGCCGCCTTCGCCCGCCTGCGCCAGGCCGGCGCCGAACCGGTGACGGTGGAGATGGTGGCCTACGAGTGGATGCGCGATAGCCGCCATGCGCAGTTCCGCGAGGTGCTCAAGCTGATCAAGTGAGCGCCGGGAACGTAACCGGAACTCACCGGCCCTGTTGAACTGATGAAAGTTTCTCCAAGCGTTACCCGGACGACATTGTCCGGCCCGGAACTGTGGTACAAGCAATTGCGCGCGGCTGCGATCCGCGGCGCGCCAGACCGCATTACATGAAGAAGGAACCCGAACCGCCCATGTCCAGCCTACCGTCTCCCGCTCCCGCCTCCTCCCGTTCGACCCCGGCCGTCAACGTGCAGGCGCTGCGCGCCAGCTGCTCGGCCTGCAGCATGCACCAGCTGTGCCTGCCGATGGGCCTGGACCAGGGCGACATGCAGCGGCTGGAGCAGGTCATCAGCCGCCGCCGCAAGGTCCGGCGCGACGAGACCCTGTACCGCCTCGACGACAAGTTCGACATGCTGTACGCGATCCGCCTGGGCCACTTCAAGACCTTCCAGCGCAACTCCAACGGCGGCGAACAGATCACCGGCTTCCAGATGGCCGGCGAGCTGCTGGGCATGGACGCCATCGGCGCCGGGCACCACCTGTGCGACGCGGTCGCGCTGGAAGACAGCGAGGTCTGCGAGATCCCCTTCGCCAGCCTGGAGGACCTTTTCCGCGACATGCCCACGCTGCTGCGCCAGTTCCACCGCATGATGAGCCTGGAGATCTCGCGCGAACAGCGCGTGATGCTGACCCTGGGCAGCATGACCGCCCAGCAGAAGATGGCGGCCTTCCTGCTCAACCTGTCCACGCGCTACGCCAGCCGCGGCTACTCCTCCACCCGCTTCCAGCTGCGCATGACGCGCGAGGAAATCGGCAACTACCTGGGCCTGGCGGTGGAGAGCGTGAGCCGCCTGCTGTCCGGCTTCAAGAAGACCGGCGTCATCGAGGTCAACCACCGCGACCTCGAATTGCTGGACCTGCCCACGCTGCGCGCCATCGCCCTGGGTAACGATCCCTGCGCCTGAACCGCGGCTGAAGCGCGGGGCCGGCCGCGTCCGGCGCGTTAGAATTGCCGGATGACAGATCCCCTCCGCAAGCCCCCCGCTCCTGCTCCCGGCTTCCTGCGCCGCCGCTTCGACCGCCGCCACCATCTCGGCCTGCCGCTGACCACCGGCCTGCTGGCCGTGACCGCCACCCTCTTGCTGTTCGCGCTGGTCGCCTGGGAGGTCAGCACCCACGGCGACCTGACGCGGCTGGACCAGCAGCTGGCCGACTGGTTCAATCGCCGCGCCTTCTCGCCGCTGACCGACATGGTGCTGGCTTACACCCACCTGCACGGCACGGTCGGCGTGCTGGCCATCGGCGCCCTGGCGCTATGGCGCATGCTGCGCCTGCGGCAATGGCTGTGGGCGGCCGACCTGCTGCTGGTGCTGCCGGGCGGGATGCTGTTCAACTTCGGGCTCAAGCACGTCTTTGCGCGGCTGCGGCCAAGTTTCGACGATCCCATCCTGGTGCTGCACAGCTACAGCTTCCCCAGCGGCCACACCATCGGCGCCACGCTGCTGTATGCGATGCTGGCGGCCTACTTGCTGAACCAGCCGGTCCCGGCGCGGCGGCGCGGGACCACGGTTGCGGTGATCGCCGCCGCGCTGCTGCTGGTGGCGCTGACGGCGTTCAGCCGGGTCTACCTCGGCGCCCATTTCCTGAGCGACGTGCTGGCCGCCGCGCTGCTGGGCCTCGCCTGGTTCGCCTTCTGGACCACCGCGCTTTTCACCGCGCGGCGGCACTATTCGGCACGGACGCGCTCCAACTGATTTTCCACCCAGGCGGCCGGCGTTCCAGCGGCTGCCCACGACAAGAAATCGGACGGAAGAATTGCCGGAAAGCAAACAGAAAACCATCCCCGACAGCGGACGACCGGACGTGGTCGCCGCCATCAACGCCAGGGCTGGCGGCGGTCACGCGCAAGAGCTGGCGGCCCACATCACGGCACAGTTCGCGCGCCATGGATTGCGCGCAGAGGTATGCCTGGCCGCCAGTGGCAAGGACATGCTGACGGCGGCGCGACGCGCCGTGCGCGACAAGGTCGGCATTGTCGCCGTGGGCGGCGGCGACGGCAGCGTCAATGCCGTGGCCTCCATCCTGATCCAGCAGGAAGGGTGCGAGAGCGCGCTGGGCGTGCTGCCGCTGGGCACGCTGAACCACTTCGCAAAGGACCTCGGCATCCCCTTGCTGCTGGACGATGCGATCGCAAACATCGCCACCGGCCGCCGCATCCGCGTCGACAGCGGCGAGGTCAACGGCGTGCCCTTCATCAACAACTCCAGCCTGGGTTTGTATCCCGACATCGTGCGCGAGCGCGAGAAGCAACAGGCGCGCTTGGGGCGCGGCAAGTGGCTGGCCTTTTCGTGGGCGGCAATGGGCGCGCTGCGCCGCTATCCCTTCCTGCGGGTGCGGCTGCGCGTGGGCGGGCAGGATCACTGGCGGCGCACGCCCTTCGTCTTCATCGGCAACAACGAATACCTGATGAGCGGGCTGGACATCGGCAAGCGCTCCACCCTGATGGACGGCAAGCTGAGCCTCTACGTGTGCCACCGCACCGGCCGCCTCGGCCTGCTGAGGCTGGCGCTCAACGCGCTGTTCGGCCGGCTGCGCGAAGCGCACGACTTCGACGCCCTGACCGCCACCGACATCCTGATCGAGACCCACAAGACACGCATGCGCGTGGCCACCGACGGCGAGGTCACGGTGATGCAGACGCCGCTGCAGTATCGCGTGCGTCCCGCCTCGCTGGAGGTGATCGTGCCGCCGCTGGAGCAGCCGGCCGCGCCGCCGGAGGCGCCACCGGGCATGCTGGCCAAGCTGTGGGGGGACGACTGATGCGCACCGTCATCCATCTCTCCGACCTGCACTTCGGCCGCACCGATCCTGAGATCATCGCGCCGCTGATCGCCCAGGTGCATGAGTTGCAGCCTGACCTGGTGGTGGTCTCGGGCGACCTCACCCAGCGCGCGCGCAGCGTCCAGTTCAAGGAGGCGCGGCAATTCCTGGACGCGCTGCCGCATCCGCAGCTGGTGGTGCCCGGCAACCACGACGTGCCGCTGTTCAACGTCGCCGCGCGCCTGTTGCAGCCGCTGCGCAAGTATCGCCGTCACATCGGCGAGGATCTGCAACCGGTCTACATGGATGATGAGATGGTGGTGGTCGGCATCAACACCGCACGCTCGCTGACCATCAAGGACGGCCGCGTCAACGACCGCCAGATCGAGATGGCGCGGCGCCAGCTGGCGGCGGTGGGCGACAACATGGTCAAGATCATCGTCACCCACCACCCCTTCGACCTGCCGCCTGGGCCGCAGCACCACGACCTGGTCGGCAAGGCGGTGCCGGCCATGCGCGCCTTCGCGCTATGCGGCGCCGACCTGCTGCTGGCGGGCCATGTGCACACCAGCTCCGCGGTCAGCAGCGCCGGGCGCTACGATATCCCCGGCTACTCGGCGCTGGTGGTGCAGGCGGGCACGGCGACGTCCACCCGCGGCCGCGGCGAGAGCAATTCATTCAATGTGCTGCAGGTAGAGGCGCACCAGATCGTGGTGCACCGGCTGGGCTGGGAGCCGGAACGGAAGTCCTTCGCGCTGGCCGCCTCGCAGACCTTCGTCCAGCGCGGCAGCGAATGGTTCGAGCGCGAGCCGGACGGCAGCCTCGGCGCCGAGCCGGCGGCCAGCGCGGCGCGGCCGGCATCGGGCTGAGGGCCCGATCGAAAACGGCCCGAATCAGGACGCGCCATGAAAAAGAGCCGCAGTGCGCGGCTCTTTTTGTTTTTCACGGGAATGGCCCGATGCCGGAATGAATCGCCGGCTGCGTCGGCCTACAGCGGGTTCTGGTCGATCCAATCGCCCGAGAAATCCAGGATGTAGGCAATCGCCTCGTCCTCGGAATCGAATTCGTTGGTGGGCGCCTTGCGCTGGTAGCGCAGCTCGCCGCTGCCGTCCTTGCCTGCGTGAATCACGAAGCAGGACATGAATTTTCCGCCGTCCGTTTTTCGAACATCCGGAATCACTGCGTTTCCCTTGTACGGGAAGATCTGGGACATGAAGAACCTCCTTGTTGCGAGGCGCAATGCTAGCACAAGCGCCCGCTTCCTTCCGGGGACCGGCCGGGCGGGATCCTGATCGACAATATTTGCAACATAGTTGCATTTATGAGATATTCGCAACACAGTTGCATTTTAAGTTGCGTTTGATCCCTGATCCGGCATTTGCCATTTCCTTCCACCCCATCCATCTCCCATCGTCCATGTCAGCCGCCATCCGCCCGCCTGCCGACCGCAGGCTTCCCGTCACCGTGCTCTCCGGCTTCCTCGGCGCCGGCAAGACCACCCTGCTCAACCACATCCTGCACAACCGCGAAGGCCGCCGCGTGGCGGTGATCGTCAACGACATGTCGGAAGTCAACATCGACGCCGCGCTGGTGCGCGACGGCGGCGCCGGCCTCTCGCGCACCGACGAGAAGCTGGTCGAGATGAGCAATGGCTGCATCTGCTGCACGCTGCGCGAAGACCTGCTGCTGGAGGTGCGCAAGCTGGCGCGCGAGCGCCGCTTCGACCAGCTGGTGATCGAGTCCACCGGCATCTCCGAACCGCTGCCGGTGGCCGAGACCTTCACCTTCAGCGATGAGGATGGCGCCAGCCTGTCCGATGTGGCGCGGCTGGACACCATGGTCACCGTGGTCGACGCCTTCAATTTCCTCAAGGACTACGGTTCGCAGGACAGCCTGGAGCAGCGCGGCGAATCGATGGGCGAAGAGGACGAGCGCACCGTGGTCGACCTGCTGGTCGAACAGGTTGAATTCTGCGACGTGCTGGTGGTGAACAAGCTCGACCTCGTCACGCAGCAACAGCGCGAGCGCCTGCAAGCCATCCTGCGCCGCCTCAATCCGCGCGCGCGCATCGTCGGCGCCGAGTTCGGCCGGGTGCCGCTGGACCAGGTGCTGGGCACCGGCCTGTTCGATTTCGAGCAGGCCAGCCAGGCGCCGGGCTGGCTGCAGGAGTTGCGCGGCGAGCATGTCCCCGAGACTGAACAGTACGGCATCGCCAGCTTCGCCTGGCGCGCGCGCCGGCCCTTGCATCCGCAACGCTTCTTCGCGCTGATCAACACCGAATGGCCGGGCGTGGTGCGCTCCAAGGGTTTCTTCTGGCTGGCCAGCCGGCCCGCCCAGGCCGGTTCCTGGTCGCAGGCCGGCGGCGTGTGCCGCCATGGCCTGGCGGGCAAGTGGTGGGCGGCGGTGCCGCGCGAGCGCTGGCCGCAGGATGCCGAATCGATGCAATTGATCCTCGACCAATGGGATGACAACGTGGGCGACGCCCGCCAGGAGCTGGTGCTGATCGGCATGGACATGGACATCCCCGCGCTGCGCGCCAGGCTCGACGCCTGCCTGCTGGACGCCGCCGAGATGGCGCAGGGCCCGGCCGGCTGGGCGCGCATGGCCGATCCGTTTCCGCTGTGGGGTTGAAGTTGACGGCCCGCCTGCCCGACGTGGCGCGCGAGGAACGCGCCGCCATTCCCCTGCCGCTGGACTGGGTCGGCATGAGCGGCATCGCCGTGCCGTTGCGGCTGGACGCCGGCCTGCAGGTCGCGGCCAGCGCCGCCATCTCGGTGGACCTGCCGGACCCGCGCGCCAAGGGCATCCACATGTCGCGCCTGTACCGCCTGCTCGACGACTTCGCCGCGCATCGGATCCTGTCGCCGCAGGCCTTGTCGCAGCTGCTGCAACAGGCGGTCGAGAGCCACGCCGATTGCGGCTCGCGGGCCGCGCGCGTGGCGCTGGACTTCGCCCTGCCGCTGCGCCGCCCGGCGCTGGTCACGCCCGGCCTGGCGGGATGGAAGCACTATCCGGTGAGGCTGCACGCAGAACTGCGCGATGCGGCCGTGCGGCTGCAACTGACGGTGCGCGTGGAGTATTCCTCCACCTGCCCCTGCTCGGCGGCGCTGTCGCGGCAGGCGCTGCGCTACGCCTTCGCCGGCGACTTCGCCGATGCGCCCGCCGTGGCCCGCGACGCCGTGCTGGACTGGCTGGCCGCACGCGCCAGCCTGGCCACGCCGCACAGCCAGCGCAGCCAGGCTGCCCTCAGCATCGGGCTGGCCGGCCATGCCGATCATCTTCCGCTGCGCGCCCTGATCGATACCGCAGAGCAGGCGCTTGGCACGCCGGTGCAGACCGCCGTCAAGCGCGCCGACGAGCAAGCCTTCGCGCTCAGCAACGGCGCCAACCTGATGTACGTGGAAGATGCCGCACGGCGGCTGCGACTGGCGCTGGAAGCCGGCTTCGGCCCCTGTTCGGTGCAGGTCGAGCACTTCGAGAGCCTGCATGCCCACGACGCCACGGCCGCCGCCTCCACGCCCGGATGGCGACCGCTGCCGTGAGCGCCACGACTGGCGGACCGGCGCGAAGCGCGGTATCGTGCTGGCTTCGCCCCGACCACGATATCGCATCATGACTTCCAACGCCTTCCCCGCCGCCCTGCAACGCCACCAGTTCGCCGCGCTCGAACAAGGCCCGCGCCTGCTGGTGCTGGGCGCAGTGCACGGCAACGAGACCTGCGGCACGCAGGCCATGGCGCGGCTGCTGCAGGAGCTGGAGAGCGGCGCGCTGGCGATCCGGCGCGGGCTGCTGACGCTGGTGCCGGTCACCAATCCGCTGGCCTATGCCAGGAAACAGCGCCAGGGCGAACGCAACCTCAACCGCAACATGCGCGTGAACCCGGCGCCGGACAACTTCGAAGATCGCATCTCCAACCTGCTGTGCCCATGGATCGCCGAACATGACGTGCTGCTGGACCTGCACTCCTTCCACACCGGCGGCGTGCCCTTCGCCATGCTGGGGCCGGAAGACAACGAGGGCGACATCGAGCCGTTCAGCCATGCGGCCGCCGAACAGCGCATGGCGGCGCACCTGGGCGCCACGCGGATCGTGGAAGGCTGGATGGGCACCTACGCGCGCGGCGTCGAGCGGCGCCGCCGTGAAGGCAAAGTGAATGCGCCCGACCTGCTCGACCGCGGCTATGGCGTGGGCACCACCGAATTCGCGCGCACCGCCGGCGCCTACGGCATCACGCTGGAATGCGGCCAGCACGAGGATCCGCGCGCGCCGGAGGTGGCCTACCACGCGATCCGGCAGACCCTGGCGCTACTGGGCATGGCCGACATCGCGCTGCAGCCGCCGCAGGGCGAGATCGACATCATCCGCCTGGTCGACGTGATCGACATGGAACATGCGGCCGACAGCTTCACCCGCGAGTGGGCCAGCTTCGATCAGGTGCGCAAGGGAGAAGTGATCGGCCACCGCCATGGCGGCGCGGCGGTGACGGCGCCCGACGACGGCTACATTGTGTTTCCGAATCCGAAGGCGCTGGCGGGCAATGAGTGGTTTTACTTCGGTGTGAAGAGCGACAGGAGCTTGTAAGACAGCCCCCCTCACATCCCTCCGTCGTCCTGACAAAGCTCAGGACCCAGCGGCTTTTGTCGCGCCGCTCATGCTTCGTTCAGGCGCAGCCAACGACACTGGGTCCCGGCCTGCGCCGGGACGACAAGAAAACAATGGTTTTACTTCGGCGTGAGGAGCCATCGGCGTTTATAAGACAGGACACCATCGCCTCCCCTCCGTCGTCCTGACGAAGGTCAGGACCCAGCGGCTTTTGCCGCGCCGCTCATGCTTCGTTCGGGCGCAGCCAACGACACTGGGTCCCGGCCTGCGTCGGGACGACAAGAAAACAATGGTTTTACTTCGGCGTGAGAAGCCATCGGCGTTTATAAGACAGGACACCATCGCCTCCCCTCCGTCGTCCTGACGAAGGTCAGGACCCAGCGGCTTTTGTGGCGCCGCTCATGCTTCGTTCGGGCGCAACCAACGACACTGGGTCCCGGCCTGCGCCGGGACGACGGGGAGATGAAAGAATGCTGTCAGTGGAATGAACGCGAACAGGCTGCGCGCACTGCAGCAGCTCAAGCGCAATCCAGCACATAGAAACGCGTATCCACCACCATCACCGGAAACGCCTCCGGCAGCTCGGCCTTCTCCACCAACCTGAAGCCGTTCTTCTCGTAGAAGCGGTGCGCCGCCAGGAACTTGGCGGTGGTGCCGAGGTAGATCTGCGCCACGCCCTTGTCACTGGCCCATGCCACCGCGCCGTCCAACAATCGCTTGGCCGTGCCGTGCTCCTTGCCGCGGTGCGTGGCGGCCACGAACATCTTGCGCAAGGCCACCTGGTTATTGCCGATATCGAGCAGCGACACCGTGCCGACCACCTTGCCGCCGTCCAGCGCCACCCAGAAATTGCCGCGCCCCTTCTGGTAGAAACCGGGGATGTCGTTCAGGTCGGGCTGGCCTTCCAGCGTGATGGGAATGCCGAACTCCTGTTGCTGGATCGGCAGGATGACGTCGACCACGCCGGCGGCGTGCTCGGAAGAAAAAGGACGAATCTCGATCATGGTCTTATCAAGGTGGCGAACGCGGAAAAATGCTTACTTGAGTTCGTTGCCGGGCGTGAGCTCCCAGCAGCGCGGGCTGTGCGTGAAGCCGATGTGGCCGTAGTAGTCGGCGGCGTCGGGCGCGGCCAGCAGGCGCAGGCGGCAACGCGGGCCGAGCCGCGCGCGCGCATGGCGGATCAGCTCCTTGCCGATGCCGCGGCGCTGGTAGTTCTCGTCCACCGCCAGTTCCGACATGTAGCAGGCATAAGCGAAATCGGTGACGCAGCGCGCCACGCCGATCAGCAATTCTCCATCCCAGGCGGTGGCGACCAGGTTGGCGTTGGCGATCATGGCCTGCATGCAGGCGCGGTCGTCCAGCGGACGCCGCGGGCCCAATGAAGTGCGGGAAAGGACGTCGATGAACTGCTCGACGGTAAGGGATACGTCGGTCTTGTAAGCGATGCTCATGGTGCCGTGCGGTCGGTGGCTCAAGACCACATCATACCGAACCCGCGGGCGCGCCGTCCGCATGCCCATGTAAAGAATCGCCGGTGAAAAAAAATCGCCGGCGCGGAGCCGGCGATGCCTGCCCATGGCGGCGCCGGGTTCAGGCGTTCTTCCACTCGGGGCTGCGCTTTTCGAGGAAAGCGTTGACGCCCTCCTTCTGGTCCTGCGTGTCGAACAGGTCGACGAACAGCTCGCGCTCGGTCTGCAGGATCGTGCCCAGCGGATTGTGGCGCGCGCCCTGGATCAATCGCTTGCTGGCCGCCACCGAGGACGGGCTCTGTTTTTCGGCCTGCAATGCCAGCTCCAGTGCGCGCGCACGGCCCTGGCCCTTGGCCACTACCTCCTCCACCAGGCCGATGCGCAGCGCGGTCTGCGCATTGACGCGCTCGCCGCACAGGATCATGCGCTTGGCCCAGCCTTCGCCCACCAGCCACGGCAGGTTCTGCGTGCCGCCGGCGCAGGGCAAGAGGCCCACCGCCGCTTCCGGCAAGGCCATCTGCGCCTGCTCCTCGGCGATGCGGATATCGCAGGCCAGCGCGCACTCCAGGCCACCGCCCATGGCGTAGCCGTTGATGGCGGCGATCGAGACGCCGCGGAAGGCCGACAGGGTCTCGAAGGCCTCGCCGAAACGGCGCGCCATCTCGCGCGCCATGGCGCGGTCGCCGTCGGCGAAGAGCTTGAGGTCGGCGCCGGCCGAGAAGAACTTCTCGCCCTCGCCGGTCACCACCAGCGTGTAGATGCCGCGGTCGGCGTTGAGGTCCTTGACCAGCCGCGTCAGGTCGGCCAGCGCTTCGCGGGTCCAGGTGTTGGCCGGCGGATTGGACAGGGTCAGCAGCGCGGTGTGATTGATCTTTTCGAGCTTCAGGTTGGTATAGGTCATGGCTTCCTTGTGCTTATCGGATGTCGTCCAGGTTGTCGCTGTTGAGGAGCTGGCGCGAGACGATCACGCGCATGATCTCGTTGGTGCCTTCCAGGATCTGGTGCACGCGCACGTCGCGGAAATACCGCTCCAGCGGATATTCGCGGATGTAGCCGTACCCGCCGTGCAGCTGCAGCGCCTCGTTGCAGACCTTGAAGCCGAGGTCGGTGGCCAGGCGCTTGGCCATGGCGCAATAGGTGGTGGCCTGGGGCGATTTGGCATCCAGCTTGACGGCGGCCAGGCGCACCATCTGGCGCGCCGCGACCAGCTCGGTCTGCATGTCGGCCAGCTTGAACTGCAGCGCCTGGAAGTCGGCGATCGGGCGGCCGAACTGCTTGCGCTCCTTCATGTAGGCGTGCGCCGCGTCCAGCGCCGCCTGCGCGGCGCCGACAGAACAGGTGGCGATGTTGATGCGGCCGCCGTCCAGGCCCTTCATCGCAAACACGAAGCCCTCGCCTTCACTGCCCAGCAAGTGGCTGGCCGGCACCTTGACGTTGTCGAAGCTGATGGTGCGGGTGGGCTGGCTGTTCCAGCCCATCTTGCTTTCCTTCTTGCCGTAGCTGATGCCGGCGGCGTTGCCCGGCACCACGAAGGCCGACACGCCGCGGGCGCCTTCGCCGC
The DNA here is from genome assembly GCF_028993615.1 of Herbaspirillum sp. WKF16. Taxonomy (NCBI): domain Bacteria; kingdom Pseudomonadati; phylum Pseudomonadota; class Betaproteobacteria; order Burkholderiales; family Oxalobacteraceae; genus Herbaspirillum; species Herbaspirillum sp. WKF16. The sequence continues at coordinate 2,719,748 of NZ_CP118632.1, forward strand.
CGGTGCGCGCCATCACCACCAGCACATCGGTCGAACCGGCGCCGGAGATGAAGGCCTTGGAGCCGTTGATGACGTAGTGGCCATCGACCAGTTTGGCGGAGGTCTTGAGCGAGGCCGCGTCGGAACCCGAGCCCGGTTCGGTCAGGCAGTAGGAGCCGATCTTGCGGCCGGCGGCCAGCTTCTCGCACCACTCGTCCTTGATCGCCGCCGTGCCCCAGGAGGCGATCATCCAGCTCACCATGTTATGGATGGTCAGGTAGGCCGCGGTGGAGGGACAGGCGCGCGCCAGCTCCTCGAACACCACGGTGGCGTCCAGCCGGCTCAGGCCCAGGCCACCCAGCTCCTCCGGCGTGTACAGGCCGCAGAAACCGAGCTCGCCGGCCTTGGCGATCACATCCAGCGGGAAGTGCGCCTCCTCGTCCCACTTGGCGGCGTGCGGCGCCATCTCGCCGGCGGCGAAGTCGCGCGCGCTTTGCTGGAAGGCCAGTTGATCCTCGTTGAGTTCGAAGTCCATGTGCGTCTCCTGTTCGTTGTTGTTTTGCCGGGGCGGTGGCGCCCGTTTGGCATCTAGGGTAATGGAATTTGGGATAGGGAGTTGTCGTTAGCGCGACATTGGGGGGCTTGGCTGGCGGGCAACGCTGAACGTCGCTGGGTCCCCGCTTTCGCGGGGACGACGGCTAACCTCCAATTTGAGCGCCGTCGCTCCTGCGAAAGCAGGAGCCCAGTGGCGTTGCGCGCCGCCTGCTTATGCCGCCCGGTCCAGCGCCGGCTGGCCGAACTGCGCCAGCAACTCCGCGCGCCGCGCCTGCATCGCCTGCACCGCCTTGTCCTTGACATGACCATAGCCGCGCACCTGCTCCGGCAGCTGCGCCAGCTCGATGGCGAGCGCGTGGTTGGAGGCATCCAGCTTGGGCAGCAGGCCCAGCACCATTTCGCGATACTCCACGATCAACCGGCGCTCCATGCGGCGCTCCGCGGCGCGCCCGAAGAGATCCAGCGCGGTGCCGCGCAAGCCCTTCATCTTCGCCAGCAGCTTGAAGGCGCTGAACATCCAGCTGCCGTAGCGCGCCTTGACCAGGTGGCCATCGCCATCCTTGCTGGCGAAGATCGGCGGCGCCAGGTTGAAGCTGAGCGAGAAGTCGCCCTCGAATTGCTGCTCCAGCTGTTGCATGAACTTGCCGTCGGTGTACAGGCGCGCGACTTCGTACTCGTCCTTGTAGGCCATCAGCTTGGAGAGATTGCGCGCCACCGCCATCGACAACTTGTCGCCGCCCAGCGGCGCCTCGGCCGCGCGCACCGCCTCCACCACCTCGGCGAACTGCGCGGCATAGGCGGCGTTCTGGTATTCGGCCAGGAAGGCGGTGCGGCGCTTGACCAGCTTGTCCAGCGACTCCGGCATGCGCAGCACCACCGGCTGGGCCGGCACCGCGATGCGCTCCACCTTCGCCAGGTCCACCGCCGCGCGGCGGCCCCACAGGAAGGCGGTCTTGTTGGCCTCCACGGCCACGCCGTTCATCTCGATGGCGCGCAACAGCGACGCCTCGGACAACGGCAGCTCGCCGCGCTGCCAGGCATAGCCCAGCATGAACAGGTTGGTGGCGATGGAGTCGCCCATCAGGGCGGTGGCCAGGCGGGTGGCGTCGATGAAGTCGGCCTGCTGCTCCACCGACTCGACGATCAGCGCCTTGACCTCCTCGAACGGGAATTGCCAGTCGGGATTCTTGGCGAACTGGCCCGGCGGCTGCTGGTGCACGTTGACCACGGCGCGCGTGCGGCCGGGGCGCATCTTGGAGATGGCGTCGAAGGAGCCGGCCGTCAGCATGTCGCAGCCGAGGATCAGGTCGGCCTCGCCGGTGGCGATGCGCTGGGCGCGGATGGCCTCGCGCGTGGCGGCGATGCGCACGTGCGAAGTGACCGAGCCGTTCTTCTGCGACATGCCGGTCATGTCCAGCACCGAGGCTCCCTTGCCCTCCAGGTGCGCCGCCATGCCCATCAGGGCGCCGATGGTGATCACGCCGGTGCCGCCGATGCCGTTGATGAGGATGTTGAACGGCGTGTCGCAGGACGGGATTGCCGGTTGCGGCAGCGCGCCGAACTCGTCGGCCTCGCCCTTCGCGGCCACGCCGGTCCGGGACTTCTTCAGCTTGCCGCCGGTGACGGTGACGAAGCTCGGGCAGAAGCCCTTCACGCAAGAGTAATCCTTGTTGCAGGACGACTGGTCGATCGCGCGCTTGCGGCCGAACTCGGTCTCCAGCGGCAGGATCGAGGTGCAGTTGGACTGCACCCCGCAATCGCCGCAGCCCTCGCACACGGCCTCGTTGATGAACAGGCGCTGGTTGGGGTCGGGGAACTCGCCCTTCTTGCGGCGGCGGCGCTTCTCGGCGGCGCAGGTCTGGTCGTAGATGATCACGGTCACGCCCGGCAGCTCGCGCAGTTCGCGCTGCACCGCGTCCATGTCCTTGCGGTCGTGCACGGTGGCCACCGCCGGCAGGTTGGAACGATCGGCATAGCGCCCGATGTCTTCGGACACCAGCGCGATGCGCAGGATACCCTCGGCCGCCATCTGTTGCGCGATCATCGGCACCGACACCGTGCCGTCCACCGGCTGGCCGCCGGTCATCGCCACCGCGTCGTTGTAGAGGATCTTGTAGGTCATGTTGACCTTGGCCGCCACGGCCGCGCGGATGGCCAGGTAACCGGAATGGAAATAGGTGCCGTCGCCCAGGTTGGCGAACACGTGCGGCACCTGCGAGAACGGCGCCTGGCCGATCCAGGGCGCGCCCTCGCCGCCCATGTGGGTGGTCAGCTTGTTGTATTCGGGATAGATGGCGGTGGCCATCACGTGGCAACCGATGCCGGCCAGCGCGAAGCTGCCCTCGGGCACCTTGGTCGAGGTGTTGTGCGGGCAGCCTGAGCAGTAATAGGCCGGGCGCGGCGGCGTGCTGACCGCCTTCGACAGCACCGCGTCCTTGGCGTCGAGGAAGGCCAGGCGCGCGCGGATCAGGTCGCTGGTGTGGAAGCGGGCGATGCGCGCGGCGATCACGCGGGCGATCTGCGCCACCGAGAAGTCGGCCTTGGAGGTCAGGAGCCATTCGCCGCGCGGCGCCACCCACTCGCCCTTTTCATCGAACTTGCCGATCACGCGCGGGCGCACGTCGTCGCGCCAGTTGTAGAGCTGCTCCTTGAGCTGGTACTCGACCATCTGGCGTTTTTCTTCCACCACCAGGATTTCATCCAGGCCCTGGGCAAACTCGCGCACGCCTTCCGGCTCCAGCGGCCACGGCATCGAGACCTTGAACAGGCGCAAGCCGATCTCGGCGGCGAACTGCTCATCTATCCCCAGCTCGGACAGGGCTTCCAGCACATCGAGGTAGGACTTGCCGGAGGCGATGATGCCCAGCCGCGCCTTCGGGCTGTCGATCATCACGCGGTTGAGCTTGTTGGCGCGCGCATAGGCCAGGGCCGCGTAGATCTTGTAGTCCTGCATCAGCGCTTCCTGCTTGCGCGCCTGCACGCCCAGCGTGTCGGTCGAGAGCCGGGCGTTGAGACCGCCTTCGGGCATGACGAAGTCGGCCGGCGTATTGATCTGCACGCGGAAGGGATCGGCGTCCACCGAGGCGCTCGACTCGACCGTGTCGGCCAGCGCCTTGAAGCCCACCACGCAGCCGGAATAGCGCGACATGGCCCAGCCGTGCAGGCCGAGGTCGAGGTATTCCTGCACGTTGCAGGGGTAGAGCATCGGGATCATCGATGCCGAGAAGATATGGTCGGACTGGTGCGGCAGCGTCGAGGAGTAGGCGCCATGGTCGTCGCCGGCCACCAGCAGCACGCCGCCGTGGGCGGAAGTGCCGGCATGGTTCATGTGCTTGAGCACGTCGCCGCAGCGGTCCACGCCCGGGCCCTTGCCGTACCACATGGCGAACACGCCGTCGTATTCGGACGGACCGATCAGCTTGACCTGCTGCGTGCCCCAGACAGCCGTGGCGGCCATGTCTTCGTTCACGCCCGGCTGGAACCTGACGCGCTGCGCGGCCAGCTGCGGCTGCGCCTTCCACAGCGCTTCGTCCAGCCCGCCCAGGGGCGAGCCGCGATAGCCGGAAATGAAGCCGGCCGTGTTGAGGCCGGCCCGGCGGTCGCGGATCTGCTGCAGCATCGGCAGGCGCACCAGAGCCTGGATGCCGGAGAGGTAGATCGAGCCTTCGGTGGCGGTATATTTGTCGTCCAGGCTGACCGATGCCAGCGGGACCGGTTCCTGCGGGTTTGCAACGGCGGTATGCAAGCCGCCTGCTGCGGGGACGCCGGTGTTCCCTTGCGGGACCGGCGAGTGAGCGCTCACTTGGGTCGCAGCCAGATCGGAATCGCGAACGCCTTCTACGGTTGGCGCCGTCGTTCCGACAGGCTCAGCTGCCGAACGGATTTCCATTGCTTGTCTCCAAAATTTTGCTTCAGATAGCATCTGCCATTACCGCGCCGGGTACGGCGCATCACTGCCAGACACTTGGACCGTGGTAGCGGTCAACACAACAATCTCCGTCTTGAAAACTGCTGTGACTGAAGTCTATCCCCGCGCCGCGCCGGCAAGGAAATACCGATTGGGGATAGGGTCATAAGAAAAAACGATAGCCCATTGCCCCTCGCCTTCCTCGCATGGCCGCGTTCATCCCGGCGTCATCGATCCGGGGTATCCTTGCGCCAGGCCAATGTTCCCTTGCCGCACTGCCGGCGGCGGATCGTTTCCCTCACGCAACGGCGTGACATGGCTGCGTTCACAACTTCCCGATAGAACAATGAGCGAACAGATCAAAGAGATGGAACCCGACAGCGCTGTCTACAAGACGCTGCTGGAATCGACCAAGGCGATTCCCTGGAAGATCGACTGGAGCACGATGAAGTTCACCTACATCGGCCCGCAGATCGAGGAGTTGCTGGGCTGGACGCCCGAGAGCTGGCAGAGCGCCGACGACTGGGCCATGCGCATCCATGCAGAGGACCGCGAGGCGGTGGTCAACTTCTGCATCTCGCAATCGAAGTCGGGCGTGGATCACGAGGCCGACTATCGCGCGCTCACGCGCGACGGCGAGCACATCTGGATCCGCGACGTGGTGCATGTGGTGCGCAACCCGGACGGCAGCCCCAACGCGCTGATCGGCTTCATGTTCGACATCACCGAGCGCAAGAAGACCGAGGCGCGCCTGATCGAGTTGCAGAAGGAGCTGGAGGCGCTGTCCTACCGCGACGGCCTCACCAATGTCGCCAACCGCCGCATGTTCGACTCGGCGCTGGAGGTTGAGTGGGCCAACGCGGTCAACAACCGCACCCCGCTCTCGCTGGTCATGCTCGACATCGACTACTTCAAGCAATACAACGACCAGTACGGCCATATCCGCGGCGACGAATGCCTCAAGCAGGTGGCGCAGGCGCTGAGCGGCGCGGCCACGCGCAGCCGCGATTTCTTCGCGCGCTACGGCGGCGAGGAGTTCGTGCTGGTCCTGCCGGAGGCCGACGCCAAGGCCGCGCTGCAGGTGGCGCAACGCTGCCGCAAGCTGGTGCTGGACGCCGCCATCCCGCACGCGAAATCGCAGGTGGCCGAGGTGGTCACCATCAGCCTGGGCGTATCGACCATCATCCCCTCGACGCAGGACCATCGCATCGCCTTCCTGGAGCGCGTGGACGAAAGGCTCTACAAGGCCAAGCAGCTCGGCCGCAACTGTATCGCCGTGGACGAGTGAACTGTATCTGTCTCGCATGAAAACGGGCCGATAAGATAGCCGCATCATTCAGCCCTTCAGCTCATTTTCTACGAGACACACATGCCTGCCACCTACGCCTATCGCCTGCTCAACGTCTTCGCCGAATCGACCTTCGGCGGCAATCCGCTGTGCGTGTTCGAGGATGCGCGCGGCATCGACGACGCCACCATGCAGGCGCTGGCGCTGCAGTTCAACCTGTCGGAGACCACCTTCATCCTGCCCTCCGCGGCGGCCGATGCGCGCGTGCGCATCTTCACCACCGGCTACGAGATGCCCTTCGCCGGCCATCCCACGCTGGGCACCGCGCACGTGGTGCGCGAACTGCTGGGAACCGGCGACGCGCTGACGCTGGAGTTCAAGGCCGGCGTGGTGCCGGTGACGGCGGCCGGCGACGTGTGGACCTTCACCGCGCCCACCGATGGCGCGCCCAGGACCGCGCCCTCGCCCTTGCCTGCGGCCGAGGCGGCGGCGCTGGTCGGCCTCGCGGCCGACGACCTGGCGGGCGAACCGATGTGGGTGGACACCGGGGCCGACCAATTCCTGATCCCGCTCAAATCCGCCGACGCGGTGCGCCGCGCCCGGCCCGACAGCGGCTCGCTGGAGCGCTGGCCGGTCAGCAGCCTGGGCCGCAAGACGGCTTATGTGTTTGCTTTCGACGAGACCGAACCCGGCCATGTGCTGGCGCGTTATTTCTTCACCAAGCAAGGCGGTGGCGTGGCCGAGGATCCGGGCACCGGCTCGGCCTGCGCCAACCTCGGCGGCTGGCTCCTGGCCACCGGCCGCGCGCTGCCGGCGCGCCATGCGGTCGCCCAGGGCGCCGCGGTGGATCGCCCTTCGCTGCTGCACCTGGCGGTCTCCGCCGAGGGCGCCATCCAGGTCGGCGGACGGGTGATCGAGATCGGCCGCGGCACGGTCAGCATCGATCCGGTCGGCCGCACGCTGCTGGCCTGAACTCCGTCAAACCATCAAACCACCATGCCGCCTTCCCGCGTCAGCGGGAAGATCAGCGCATGCAGCCACGCCATGAATTCGGCCAGCCGCGCCGGCACGTGGCGCCGGCTGGCGTAGAGCAGCGAAACCGGCATCGGCGCCGGCCGGTATTGCGGCAGCACCTCCACCAGGGCGCCCTGGTCCAGCAGGCGCCGCTTGTTGGCGCCCACCAGCGGCAGCTGGATCATGCCCAGCCCCGCCTGGCAGGCGGCGTCGTAGGTCTCGGTGCTGTTGACGGTGACGCGCCCGCCCATGGGCACCCAGTGCGTCTGCTTGCCGTCGAACCATTCCCAGCCGGGCGAACGCCCGCCCAGCACCTGCCGGTAGTGCACCAGCTTGTGGCCGGCCAGGTCCTCCAGCGTGCGCGGCACGCCGTAGCGCTCGAGATAGGCCGGGCTGGCGCAGTTGACCTGCACCAGGTGGCCGATGGGACGCGCCACCAGCGAGGAGTCGTCCAGCGCGCCGGTGCGCAGCACGCAGTCGAAACCTTCGCTGACCAGGTCGACGCGGCGGTCGCTGGCCGACAGCTCCACGTCCAGCTGCGGATGAAGCTCGAGGAAAGCCGGCAGCGCCGGCAGCACCACCTCGCGCGCCATGGCGCTGGACATGTCGACCCGCAGCTTGCCGGTCAGCGCCTTGCCGCCGTGGCGGAACATGGCGCGCAGCGATTCGAAATCGTCCAGCAGCTCCTTGCTGCGCTGGTAGAAGCGCTCGCCGTCGCCGGTCATCTGCACCCGGCGCGTGGTGCGCTGGAGCAAACGCGTGCCCAGCATCTGCTCCAGCTGCTGCACCGCCAGCGAGACGGTCGCATTGGGCAGGCCGAGCTGGCGCGCGGCGCCGCTGAAGCTGGCCAGTTCGGCCACGCGCTGGAAGATCTGGAGGGTGTCCAGCTGGTTCATGACGGCTCCGATTATTATCTAATATTGAAAAGTCTAATATTAAATCGATAATTTATTAAGCCATTTTCGATCAATATACTGGTCTCCGTAGTCAGGGAACGGCCTCCGAGCGGGGCCTTCCTCCACCATCGATCTTTCTACAGGAGCCAGACATGACCCAAGCCAACACCCCTCCCCCCCGCATCGCCCTGATCACCGGCGGCAGCCGCGGCCTCGGCAAGAGCGCCGCCCTGCACCTGGCGCGCGACGGCGTGGGCATCATCCTCACCTACGTCGGCAACCGCGCCGCGGCCGAGCAGACCGTGACCGAGATCGAAGCGGCCGGCGCCAAGGCGGTGGCCCTGCAGCTGGACCTGGCCAAGAGCCGCAGCTTCCCCGACTTCGCCGACGCCGTGCGCGAAACACTCAAGGCCACCTGGAACACCGAGCGCTTCAGCTACCTGGTCAACAACGGCGGCATGGGCATGCACGCCAGCATCGCCGAGACCACCGAAGAGGTCTTCGACGAGCTGTGCAACGTGCACCTCAAGGGCACCTTCTTCCTGACCCAGGCGCTGCTGCCGCTGATCGCCGACGGCGGCCGCATCATCAACACCTCCAGCGGCCTGGCGCGCTTCTCGCTGCCGGGCTACGCGGCCTACGCCGCGATGAAGGGCGGCGTCGAGGTGATGACGCGCTACATGGCCAAGGAATTCGGCGCGCGCGGCATCGCCGTCAACACGGTGGCGCCGGGCGCGATCGAAACCGACTTCGGCGGCGGCCGCGTGCGCGACAACGCCGAGCTCAACGCCTTCGTCGCCGGCCAGACCGCCCTGGGCCGCGCCGGCCTGCCGGAAGACATCGGCGCCGCGGTGGTCTCGCTGCTGCGTCCGGACAACGGCTGGATCAATGCCCAGCGCATCGAGGTCTCGGGCGGCATGCTGATCTGACCCGCGCCGCCGTCCCGCCACCCCGCCTGCGCGCGGCGATCATCGCATCGCCGCGCGCAGCGCATCCCCCGTCGGACAGCTTTCATCGCGCCGAGCCCTTCGCAACGCCCGTCAGGCGCTGTCGCGGCCCTGTCGCCTCGGCTTCGTTTCGCTTGCGCCACCCTTTTCCCACGCGCCGCGACCACATCGTGAACACCCCGCGCGCCAACGATTGCAAAGGTCTCTCCATTGTGTTGCGGATTGGATTGTGCTCGGGTAACATCGCTCGGCGTTGATCTAGAAATTCTTCGATAAATCAGCGAGTTCCGCGCAATTGGTATGTTGACCGAATGGTCATACCAATGCACAGATCGCCGAAGGCAACGCAGGAGAAATCGCAACCGCGCCAGTGCGGTTGCATGAGGATAGGCGCCGCTGAGACCGGGCCGGCCGCGCGCCGGCTCCGATCGTCCGGGCGTCCGAGGCGGAGTACGAATAGGGGGCGGTATTTTCAGTCAATTTTTCAGCAATCGCGCATGGCGCGCCTGCCTCGGCGCTGCTGCCGTTCTGACTGTCCTGTACGGACTTGCTTGCACCGCGTTCGCCGCCGGCCCGGATTGCTCGCGTCCCTACACCCTGGCCCTGCATGACCACGGCCTGCTGTATTCCGCCCCGACCGATACCGGTATCGACAAGGACTTCGCCGACGAGCTGATTCGCCGCAGCGGCTGCAAGGTCAACGTCAGCCTGATGTCGCGCGCCCGCATCTGGCAACTGATCGAGTCCGGCGCGCTGGACTTCAGCCTGTCGGGCATCTCCAACCGCGAGCGCGAGCAGTTCGCCTCCTTCGCCTGGTACTTCAGCAACAAGTACTACCTGCTGGTGCGCAAGGATTCCGGCATCACGCGCCTGGAAGACTTCGCCCGCAACGAGCGCTTCCAGCTCGGCGTGATCCGCAGCTTCCGCTACAGCGATAACGCCAACCGCCTGGTAGACCGGCTGGCCTCATCCAACCGCGTCAGCCTGGCCGGCGGGCTGGAGCCGCTGTACGAGGCGCTGCTGCTCAACCGCATCCAGGGCATGATCATGGAACCCTTCGACTACCCCGCCGTGCAGGAAAAGCGCATCCGCGACGTCACCTCCATCATCAGCTTCAACGACCCTTCGGTGCCGCACGGCCTGATCATGTCCAAGAAGGCCCTGCCGCCGGCGGAGCAGGAAAAATGGCGCGCGCTGGTGGACGGCATGCTGGCCGACGGCACCGTGCGCAAGATCTTCGAGAAATACTTCAACCCGGAACTGGCGGCTTCGATGGTTGAATTCCAGGGCAAGCCGTGAACTGGATACGCCTGATACTGCTGCCGCTGCTGATCCTGTTCACCGGGTTCGGCGTCACCTGGGTGGCCTGGGACCACGAACGCCAGGCCTCGCACAAGGAACTGCATTCGCAGTTCGCCTCGGCCCTGCGCGAGACGGTCAGCCGCATCGAACAGCGCATGGCCTCCTATGAGCAGATGCTGCACGGCGTGCAGGGACTGATCTCGGCCACCGGCGCGATCGACCGCAACGACTTCCACGACTACGTCAGCGCGCTCAACCTGGACGCCAACTTCTCCGGCATCCAGGCCATCAGCGTGGAGGAATGGACCCCGGCCGCGCGCCTGGACGCGCACATGGCGCGCATGCGCAAGCAGGGCGTGGACGACTACGAGATCCGCCCGGCCGGCGAGCGCAACGCCTATGCGCCGATGGTGCTGCTGGAGCCCTACGTCGGCCGCAACCGCATTCCCTTCGGCTTCGACCATTGGTCCGACCCGGTGCGCCGCGTGGCCATGGAAAAGGCGCGCGACTCCGGCATGGCCGCCATCTCGGGCAAGATCGAGCTCGACCTGGAGAACGGCGGCAAGACCGAGCCGTCCTTCCTGATGTACCTGCCGCTGTATGAGCGCGGCAAGCCGCAGGCCACCATCGCCGAACGCCGCGCCAGCCTGGTGGGCTGGGTGCATGCGGTGTTCCGCATGACCGACGTGATCGCCAGCCTGTACGGCGAGAGCGCGCGCGGCATTTCGTTCGCGCTCTACGACGGCGTCGAGCCGGCCCCCGGCGCCCTGCTCTACCGCTCGCATGACGACGGGCCGCAGATGCTGCCGCAGCGTATCTCGTCCACCGAATACCTGGTCGTGGCCAACCACAACTGGACGCTCACGATGAGCTCGCAGGACAGCTTTACCCTGCAGTACGGCCGCAATGCCGAACACCTGATCGCCGCCACCGGCATCGGCATGAGCATGACGCTGGCGCTGCTGGCCTGGCTGATGATGTCCTCGCGGGTGCGCGCGGTGCGCCTGGCGCAGAAGATGACCACCGAGCTGCGCGCCAGCGAGGAGCAGTTCCGCGCCATCGCCGACTGCACCGTCAACTGGGAAATCTGGTGGGGCCTGGACGGCCGCCCGCGCTGGGTCAACCATGCGGTGCGCGACTATACCGGCTACAGCGTCGAGGAATGCCTGGCGATGAAGGATATCGTCGCCACCATCGTCTATCCGGAAGACGAGCGGCGCATCCGCGCCGAACTGGAGCGCTGCATGGACGGCCAGCGGCGCGAGGACGTCGAGTTCCGCTGCGTGCGCAAGGACGGCTCGGTGTTCTGGCTGGCGCTGTCGTCGGCGCCGATCACCGATGCGCAGGGCGCCTTCACGGGTTTCCGCACCAGCAGCCGCGACATCACCGAACGCAAGCAGATCGAGGCCGAGCTGCGCATCTCGGCGGTGGCCTTCGACTCGCGCGAGGGCATGCTGATCACCGACGCCGGCAGCAAGATCCTGCGCGTGAACAAGGCCTTCACCGAGATCACCGGCTACAGCGCCGAGGAAATCGTCGGCAAGCATCCCAACATCCTGCGCTCGGACCGCCACGGCCCGGCCTTCTTCCAGGAGATGCGCGAGAGCATCCGCCGCTTCGGCAAGTGGCAGGGCGAAATCTGGGACCGCCGCAAGAACGGCGAGATCTATCCGGAATGGCTGACCATCTCCGCCGTGAAGAACAAGGACGGCAACGTCACGCACTACGTCAGCACCCACCACGACATCAGCGACCGCAAGCTGGCCGAGGAGCGCATCCGCGAGCTGGCCTTCTTCGACGCCCTCACGCGCCTGCCCAACCGCACGCTGCTGCTGGATCGCCTCAAGCAAGCCATCGCGCTGTCGGGCCGCACCAAGAGCTGCGGCGCGCTGCTGTTCATCGACCTGGATCACTTCAAGACCCTGAACGACACGGTCGGCCACGAGAAAGGGGACCTGCTGCTCAAGCAGGTGGCGCAACGCCTGGTGGCCAGCGTGCGCGAAAACGATACCGTGGCGCGCGTGGGCGGCGACGAGTTCGTGGTGGTGCTGGAAGGCTTGAACGAGCACCTGCAGGAAGCCGCCAACCAGACCAAGGCCGTGGGCGAGAAGATCCTGGCCGCGCTGGGCAGCACCTACCAGCTCGACGAGGTCGAATACCGCACCACCGCCAGCGTCGGCGCCACGGTGTTCCGCGGCCGCCAGGCGGCGGTGGACGAGCTGATGAAACAGGCCGACCTGGCCATGTACAAGGCCAAGGAAACCGGCCGCAACGCGCTGCGCTTCTTCGACCCTGCGATGCAGACCGTGGTGCTGGAACGCGCCGCGCTGGAAGCCGGCCTGCGCAAGGCGATCGAGGGCGACCAGCTGCTGCTGCACTACCAGCCGCAGGTAGTCGAGGGCGGCCGCGTCACCGGCGCCGAGGTACTGGTGCGCTGGCAGCATCCGCAGCGCGGCATGGTGCCGCCGGGCGACTTCATCCCCCTGGCCGAAGAGACCGGCCTGATCCTCTCGCTGGGCAACTGGGTGCTGGAAACCGCCTGCCGCCAGCTGGCCGCCTGGTCGCAGGCGCCGCAGACCGCGCACCTGACCATCGCCGTCAACGTCAGCGCCCAGCAGTTCCGCGAGGCCGATTTCGTACAGGCGGTGCTGGAGGTGATCGAACGCACCGGCGCCAATCCCAAGCGCTTGAAGCTGGAGCTTACCGAGAGCCTGCTGGTGGACAACGTGGAAGACATCATCCAGAAGATGTTCGCGCTCAAGGCCTATGGCGTGGAGTTCTCGCTGGACGATTTCGGCATCGGTTACTCCTCGCTGTCCTACCTCAAGCGGCTGCCGCTGAATCAGCTTAAAATCGACCAGTCTTTCGTGCGCGACGTCTTGATCGATCCCAACGATGCATCGATCGCCAAGACCATCGTCAACCTCGCCCAGAGCCTGGGCCTGGGCGTCATCGCCGAGGGCGTGGAAACCGATGCCCAGCGCAGCTTCCTGGCCGATGCCGGATGCCATGCCTACCAGGGTTATTTCTTCTGCCGCCCGGTGACGGTCGATGCCTTCGAGAAGTTCGCGCAGGAATTCGATCCCCAATTCACCGCCGCATAGGAAAAGCACATGAGCAACGTATTCACAGGCCTGCCCATCAACAGCAAGTGGCCCGCGCAGCATCCCGAGCGTATCCAGCTGTATTCTCTGCCCACTCCCAACGGCGTGAAGGTATCGATCATGCTGGAAGAGACCGGCCTGCCCTACGAGCCGCACCTGGTCAGCTTCGATAGCAACGACCAGTTCTCGCCCGAGTTCCTGTCGCTGAACCCGAACAACAAGATCCCCGCGATCATCGACCCCAATGGCCCGGGCGGCCGGCCGCTGTCGCTGTTCGAGTCGGGCGCGATCCTGATCTACCTGGCCGAGAAAAGCGGCAAGTTCATCCCGGCCGATCCGGCCGAGCGCTACCAGGTGATCCAGTGGGTGATGTTCCAGATGGGCGGCGTTGGCCCGATGTTCGGCCAGCTCGGTTTCTTCCACCGCTTCGCCGGCAAGGAATATGAAGACAAGCGCCCGCGCGACCGTTACGTCAACGAATCCAAGCGCCTGCTGGGCGTGATGGACAAGCGCCTGGCCGACAGCAAGTGGCTGGGCGGCGACGAGTACTCGATCGCCGACATCGCCACCTTCCCCTGGGTGCGCAACCTGGTCGGTTTCTACGAGGCCGGCGAGCTGGTCGGCTTCAAGGACTTCCCCAACGTGCAGCGCGCGCTGGAAGCCTTCGTCGCGCGTCCGGCGGTGGCCAAGGGCCTCAATATCCCTGCCCGCGGCTGAACGCCGCGCCGGACCGTTCCCGGGACGAACACGATGGCCGGCCCTGCGGGAGCCGGCCATTTTTTCATCGGCCGCATGTAAATCCCCTTCCCGCATCGAAGGCAAAGCATTAACATCGCGTCAACATCCATGACAGCTGCGACTGCCCCGCTTGCCCCATGACGATCCGCATCCTGCCCCGAACCGCCCTTCTCGCCGCGCTGTGCGGCGCCTTCGCCGGCTTGCCGGCCATCCCGTCCCAGGCGGTCGACCTGTCGCTCAAGACGGTGCGCGTGGGCAGCCTGTCGCGCGCCTACTTCTCGGAGCGCGGCGGCCAGGGCGAGCCCAGGCCGCTGCTGATCGCGCTGCACGCGAGCAGCTCCACAGGCTCGCTGATGGCGCGCAGCACCGGCCTGACCGAGATCGCCGAGGCCGCCGGCTACATGGTGGTGTATCCCAACGGCACCGGGCTGACCATCGACGCCCGCACCTGGAATTCGGGCGGCTGCTGCGGCTACGCCCAGATGCACAAGGTGGATGACGTGGCCTTCATCCGCGCGCTGATCGACAAGCTCGCCGCCGAAGGCCTGGCCGACCGCAAGCGGGTCTACCTTGCGGGCCTGTCCAACGGCGGCATGATGGCCTATCGCCTGGCGGCCGAGGCGCCCGAGCTGTTCAAGGGCGTGGCGGTGGTGAGCGCAGTGCTGGACATCCCGCCGGAGAGCGTGAAGACCGGCGTGCCGGTGCTGCATATCCACGGCAGCGACGATCCCTTCATCCCCTTCCTGGGCGGCATCGGCAGCAAGGAACCCTCGCAGGTGCCGCGCCAGTCGGTGGCCAGGACCATCGACGCCTGGGTCAAGGCCAACGGCGCCGATCCCAAGCCGGAAGTCAGCGACATCGCCGACGCCGCCGGCGACGGCACCACGGTGCGCCAGTACACCTACCGCAGCAAGACCGACACCCAGGCCGTGGTGCTCTACGAGATCAAGGGCGGCGGCCACAACTGGCCGGGCAGCGTGGCGCCGATGATCAACGGCGGCAAGACCTCCCAGAACCTGGACGCCTCGCGTGTCATCGTCGATTTCTTCAATCGCCATGGCGGCGGCAAGCCGGCCGAGGCGACCGAGGACAACCTGCCGCCCGGCGCCGCGCCGCTCAAACCGGAGACGCCGGCAAGATGATGGCCACCGGCAACGAAATCGCACTATCATAGCGGGCAGCGTTCAACCAACATCGCCATGACAATGAAAAGACTCATCACCAGCATCCTGATCGCCGTCGTGCTTTACTTCCTGCTGCCCTTCGTGACCAAGTTCATTCCGCAGTACCGCCTGGCGGTGTGGTGCATCAGCGCCGGCATCGTTTCCTTCGCGGTCTCGGCGCTGATGGACAGGGTCTGAAGCAAGACAAAAGAAGCATACAAATGGAGATCTGTGAGCCAGTTGTTTGACAAGAAAGTCCTACTTGGCGTCAACAGCCGCATGAGTTCTGCGCGGCCCCGCGAGCGGCCTCAACCAATCGCTATGTTCTTCGCAGAACAATCCACCGTTCATGCCTTGGCGTCGCACGATGGCAGGATGGCAGGTGTCCTGATCAGCCACCGCCATGGCAAAGCGGCGGAACTCCTCTTCGCTGGCATCGGTTGGCATCATGAACTCCAAGAAGGCGTCTCGTGGCAGGTCGGCGATCAATTCCGGACACATATAGGCACAAAACGCAAAGGTTCGGTCGTAGGTTCTCGTGTGGTAAACCACATCAGTGGACTTGCCTGAAAAAGGCAACAACACGGAGATGTTGGTAAAGTCCCCCCCCACCGTTTGAAAATACTGAAATCCATGGGGCAAGCTGATCATTCGTCCTGCGATACTGACCAGCGTCAATCCCAGCCGCAGTGGCACCTCGATCGGAATAGTATTGGCAACAGGCATCAGCGACGGCCGGTAGCGCCCACCGGTCATGTTGCAATAGACCTTACAACCGTTCTCATTGAGGCGTTCAGCCAAGGATTCCCATAACATGTCCGGGAATTGTTCATTCACCGTATTGGCGGATGGGAACAAGATGACAGATTTTCCCGGTTCCAAGCCGATCTCATCTGCATATCGGCGCGCTTCGAGCTCCCACTCTCGTGGCACCTGCGGACGTTCGATCGGCGCATCCCATGGCAACATCAGGATATGTCGGTACACATCGTTAAACGATAGTCCACCTCGTCCCGGATATTTGTAGAGATACGTCAGTCTGTCCGCACGCGCATCGCCCAGGAAATAAGGAAACGCGGCAAAAGGTACATCCACCTCAAACTGATCTGGCGGAAAATAACGCATCATCCCGTCCATTTCCTCCTTCGATACTTCTATCACCTGCTCGAAACGACCTGGATACATGCTCGTGATGGGGGAGTGCTCCGGCCGTATCACCATGGTGATGCCATACCCGTGAGTCTCGATAAAAGACTTTGCAAAACCGCACATCATTGCGGTTTCCCCGATAGCGCCTGGATTCATGATTATCCAGGTCCGCTTCTCCGGATGCCTGAGTTTTCTGAGTATCGCGTCGTAGTTTGCTTTTCTTTGGATGTTCATCGTCTTTTTAGCTCTTTGAATCAGTTCGGATTTCCCGAAGACCGTGTGCCAAACGTTCCAGTTCACACGCCATTGGCGCAGTCAACTGAGCCCATGCGGCATGATTCTCAGGCAATGCGGAAGGCATCGAAAAATCGTCCTGGGCCTCGCGCCAACTGGCGACTGTTCCAATATCGCGATGATAGTCATCATTGAGATACGTGAAGATTCTACCCACAAAATAGGGAATCACTTCGGTGCTGAAGTCAACTTCGGCGCGCTCGAGGGATGCAATGAACTGCAGCACTTCCGGCTCTAGGATATAAACGGCAGCATTGGCCAAGTCGCCCGGTGGATTGTCAACTTTCTCATGAAATCCCTGCACTATCCCCGCCGAGTCCAATTCGACGATCCCACATGACCGGGGATTAGAAGTATGGAACAGCATCATGGTCAATGCAGTACCAGCCGGCCGCTGCTCATGCGCTGCGATGAAATCGCGGCAATTAAAACGGGTGAGATTGTCTGCGTGAATCAGCAAAACCCGGTGACCGGAAAAAAAATCGCGATTTGCGACCAATGTTCCCCCGGTTCCCAGCAGGCGCTCTTCATGAACGAGTTTCACTAGGCCACTCCAAGTGCTGCGAGCAAGATACTCTCTCACCAAGGACGCCCGGTAGTGGGTGTTGACAAGGATGTCCTCAATTCCTTGCGAAAAGAGGTTTTCGAGCCAAAAATCGAGCAGCGGTCGGCCATTGATTGGCACCAGACATTTCGGCAAGAGATCGGTTAATGGCTTCAGGCGCGTCCCCAATCCTGCACTGAGCAACAACGCACGCATCGTCAATCCACCAATTCCGTTGAAATATCCTTCAGGGACAATGGAGTATTACCCACTCGCCCAACCTGGCATGACGCCGCTATTGCACCGAGATACATGCTCTGCCAAATATCGGCGCCAAGCGCCAACGCCATGGAACAACAAGTCAACAAACTGTCGCCGGCGCCGGCAGGATCTTTCGGCGCCATGTTGAACGCCGGTAATCGGTCGGTATGCCAAGCATCCTGAACCATGGAATGAGCGATCATCCCTTCCGCACCCAAGGTCATCAGTATGTTTTTCGCTCCGGACTTCTTGAGAAGCTTCTCCGCTAGGACGACCAGTCCGGAATCGAAGTCCCCCACCGCGAGGCGAGCCTCCCTTTCGGTCGGGGTCAACAGCATCATATCTCCGAAGCGTGACACGTCGCCAACCTGAGATGACGACTGGCTATCAGCCACCATCAGGACGCCCCTACGCTTGCACAACGAGATGACTTCGTCCACCAGGACTTGAGGCAGACAACCATAGTTGAAATCCGAAAAAATCAATAAATCCGTTTTGTTCAGTGACTTTTTGACGGCTGCCAGCAATTTATCAGCCAACTCTCGGCCAATCGGATGCTGGCGCAGATGACTGACCCGCAACAGAGTCTTACCGCTGGCCCGGTAACGCTGCTTAAGCGTCGTGGGGCGGCTATCGTCTTTGAGCAACAGTGCTGATACACGATATTCTTCAAGTCGCTCCTTCGCAAACGTCGAAGCAGCATCGCCACCGGCAACCGTGAAGTAGCGGACCTCTGCACCTAGACTCCCGGCATGAGCAGCGACGATTCCCGCTCCGCCCACAAAACGGTCTGATTGTATCGGCGTCACGACCAAGGTAGGATCTTCTTGCGACATCCCCAGCGCATCGCAGTTGATATATTCGTCAACGATCAAATCTCCCAACACCGTCACCCTGAGCCCCGAAAATCGCTGCGTGATGGCGCGCAGTCCGGACTTGGTGAACCCATGGCGTACAGGGAAATCCTGCGGCAATATAATCGACGAGAAATTCGGCTCGGCCATCTCGCGCTTGAGAAGGTCCATTGACGAAAATCGCATTTCGCCGGAACTGAACAACAGCTTTCCTCCGTAGCTTTCTACCGCAGTCTGCTCAGGATTGGACTGTGACTCGTGCTCACGTCCCTTTACTACGATAGTCGGCTGCAACAGCGTGATGATGGATTCCGGCGAATCGGCCATCCCAAATGTGTAGTCAACCAACCCAATGGAACGCATGCTTTCGAGACGAAGCTCTTGTGGAACCATTGTCCCGTCGGTGTGATCGTTACTGATACCGACAACCAGAAAGTCTCCGCACTCGGCGGCGAATTGCAGCAAGCGGAGATGCCCCGGATGAATCGTGTTGAAATTCCCCGAGACGAAGACAATGCGCTTATCCTCGCCGGCAAGCCGTCTGATTAGTTCTACTTCCCGTTGAACCGCCGCCATGGCATTCATCGAGGCGTCTCCATATTCCCATCAATTTCGATCAGCGGCCGTCCAACCCTGTGGTGTTCCATGTCATCCAGTGCCTCGTTGATCTGCGCCAAGCTGTAGCGGCGCGTCAGCAATTTCTCCAGCGGCAATTTCCCGTCCAAATATAACTTTGCGAAAAGCGGTATATCACGATCGGGGTTGCTCCCTCCCCCCCAGCTTCCGCGAATCTGTTTACCGCAAATCAGTTCGAAGGGATCGATGGAAATTCGCGTACCATGTTCCGGATGAGAGGCGAATACACAAGTTCCCCCGCTGCGCCGCACGGAGGCGAAGGCCTGCTCAATCACTGCTGCCTGGCCCGAAGCTTCAATTGCGTAGTCGACACCCATACCGCCCGTCAACGCCTTGATGGCGGCTACCGGGTCTACCTGTCGGGCATTGATAGCATCGGTCGCGCCCAGCGATTGCGCCAGCAACAATTTGTCTTCCTCCACATCCACCGCGATGACCCGAGCGCAATCGAACAGCTTGGTCGCCATCAATGCGCTCATTCCTATGCCACCAAGGCCGAAGACCGCGATTGTATTCCCCGGCACGGGCCTGATGTCGTTCGTTACAATGCCGGCTCCGGTAGGAATGGCGCATCCGAATAGCACAGCGACGTCAAGAGGAATACCGGCTGGCAACGGCACCACACGGTTTTCGGACACCAAGGCGTACTCGTTGAAGGTAGTCACGCCGCCGGCATTAATGGCAGAATGCCTAGGACAATTGCATTCGTAACGCACGCCGCCGCCGTCGAGGCCCTCTCCCCTGATCCAACCCAAGACGACTAAATCCCCGGGCGAGACCTTGGTCACTCCATCCCCCACAGAAATCACCCGGCCCGACCCCTCGTGCCCCAGCATGTGGGGAAGATAGGCATCGGGTCCACGCTTCCCCCGCACTTCCATCAACTGGCTGTGGCACACGCCGCTATATGCCAGCTTCACCAGAAGCTGGCCTCGTTGCGGAGCTGCCAATGCGACACCATTGACAATGCTTAGCGGTTGACCGGTCTCGGTCAGAACGGCAGCCTTCATGTGCAGTGGTTGGGACGGATCTCTCACCAAGGCATCTCCGCCTTGGTACTGATGAAGATACCGCCTTCTTTGTACGATATCGGCATGTGCGCGAAGTCCCTGACCGACTGCCATCCAAGTTTTTGGGCAAAAATGTTGATGGAGCTACCGTCAAACTTATCGAACACATCTCGAGCGTTTTCGGGCGAGCCAATTTCAACGAAGGCATCGATACGGTCCCAGTCTTCCAGCTCGATGGCCTTGAGGATTACCGCCTCGTGTCCTTCCGCATCGATTTTGAGGAAATCGACGCGTTTGACAATATCCTTGATGTCAAGAACATCGACATCGAACCGCTCAAGATCTCCATATGGGCTAGCCTTGGCGCCGGCAAGATGACTGCTGGTGGTATTGCCAAGGACACGCACGAATTGCATCTGGCCGACCTTCTCCGATACGGCCGCCTTATACACTTTGGCATTGGTGACATCGTTCAGTGCCAGATTACGCATCAGCTTGTCATAGTGAGCTGGGTCCGGTTCGAACGCTTCTACTTCGCATCCCGCCCTGGACAGCAGGACAGTATGCAGCCCCATGTTTGCGCCAATATCGGCAGCGCGCTGATAACGCCCCTTGTTGCGGTAATAGAAAGCGAACATTAACAGCTCGTCCAAGCCAAACAAATCGATCGAGTCGATTGCCCCCATCTTTTCATAAGGTAGCGTCAACTCGCCAAACTCAGCGAGGAGAACCGGTTTGCCAGCCTCAAAGACAGGCTTTGCTTCCAGAAAGGCCTGTTTGACCACTCCATCGACAAAACTATAGAACGCGCTGCCTCGCGGGTGTTGGGCAGGATTCGTGGCCAGGAATTCCAACAGTGTTTCAAAGCGGTCTAATAGCATCTCGACTCTCAATTTTCAAAAGAACGTAAGGCCACGAGTTTTTCCCGTGGCATGAGGGGCATTTGGTCGTCCAGCGGCGCTCCAGACTTGAGCACCGGATAAAGCTTTTGGTCTATGCGAATCTCGACGTTGCAAAATACCGGCCCGGGTCTGCGATAGACCTCATCCAATCGCCGGGTAATATGTGCGCTGTCATCGATGGTAATAACCGGTAGCCCCATGGCGGCCGCCACAGCCCGAAAGTCCGACAGACCAAGTCCGGAGTTCGGATCGACGCCTGCGTAGTGCCCTTCCAGCCAAGTTTCCAATGTCTGCTTTTGAATTCCGTGCGAATGGTTATTGAACAAGATAATCTTGATCGGCAGTCCATGACGCACCACGGTAGCCAGCTCTCCCAGGCATAACTGCAGCCCGCCATCACCGATGATGCAGGTAATGGGTGAACCAGGGGCGGCAAAAGCTCCCCCGATGGCAGCGGGCACCGCGTAACCCATAGGGGTGAAATTCCATGCCGAAAGCAAGCGCTGCCGGGCCTTGACGCGCAGGTTGTTGCAGGTCCACGTCAGATTGCCGCCCGTATCGACAAAGATAATCTCGTCGTCCGCCAGAGCATCCGACAGTGCCCGTACAAAATGATTGGCATCGACAAAGCCCGAACCGGCGGCGGGTTCTGGGAGAACGTCCTCAGGCAACTCTCGCCTCCAATGTGCGATCTTGGATAACCAGGCCGAAATGTCCGGTGGCACGAAGTCCGAAGCGACAGAAACGGCAGCCCGGAGGAATTCTTCCATGGATGCATGGATACGCTCCGAGATCTCGATACCGTAGCCATCGAATTTATCCATTTCACCCCGATCAATGTCGACCATAACAATACGCGCGCTTGGAGCGAAATCCTTGAGCGCGCCGCCCGTCAGGTTTTGTGACAACCTGGTTCCAAGGCAAATCAACAAGTCGGCATTTTGTACGACGAAATTGCCAAGTCGCGAACCATATACCCCAAAGGTGCCGATGCGATTGGTCCAGTCCGACGGCAGCAAATCCAGTCCTGCCCAAGTCTGCACTACCGGCACTTCAATGTCGCGCAAGAAAGCTCGCAGCTCTTCCGTCCTGCGCGGAGTACTAAAACCTCCGCCGACGACGATGACGGGCCTCCGGGCCGAACTGATCTGCTGCAGCAATGTCTTCACCTGCTGCAGGAGCAGCGATGGCAATGTGTGGGCGGCCTCAACAACTTCGGATCCCACTGCGGCTTCGACATCAGCTCGTTGCAGATCGTCTGGTATGTCGATGAGCACCGGGCCGGGGCGTCCACCGCGCGCCGCAAGATACGCATGCTCAAGAGCCGTGCCGATCTCCTTGGGGTCAGCAATCTGCTGCGCGGACTTGGTCACGCTCGAATAGATGGAGAGCGTATCGGTCTCCTGGAAGCCCACTTGGCGCACCTGCCGCGCCCCTTTCAGGCGGTTGGTTGCAACCTGCCCGGTTAGCATCAGCGTCGGCACAGAATCGTAGTAGGAGCAACACACACCGGTCAGAAGATTGGTGGCGCCGGGGCCAGACGTCACCACACACGCCCCGACCTGACCCGAGACTCGATAGTAGCCGTCCGCAGCGATCGCGGCGGATTGCTCGTGCGCCATGAACACTGGTTGTACTTCCGGGTGCCTGGATGCCGAATCGAACAAATGCACAGCTGCGCCGCCGGACATGCCAAACACATGCTTGGTGCCTTGCAGATGGAGATAATCAATCACATAGTCGCTTAATTTCATATATGCCCCCATTCCCGGTCAAGATCTTCGCCGCAGCTTGTAGATATCGGGATTGCGCTTCAAATGTTCCGTAAAATCGAGATCGCGCCAACTGTCATGCACCAAAGAAAAATTCCGGCCTCCCACAGCGTCCCTGTCCGCGCGAATGCACCAATCGATGCATTGGGCAACATCTTCCACGCTGGCGCCCTTTGCTTGTGCGCCAGCCAGATATTCCCGAGTTCGATCAAAATTGGCCCCGGCTGCCTCTCCTGCCGCCAGCGTCTGCCGGTGTATCTTGGTATCTACCCAGCCGGTGCCAATGATGGACACCTGCAGCTCAGGACATTCGCTGTCGAGCAATTCCGTCATCTTTATCAGCGACATTTTGCCAATGCAATAAGCTGAATAATTATCGAAGGTGCCATTAGTGCCACCACCGGCGAAGAAAATGAGCTTGGGACGCTCTCCGCGCAAACCATACACTGCGTGCAACACCCGCAGCTGCGACGTCGAATTGGTCAACACGCTGCGTTCCCATGTATCGAAATCGAGCGAAAAGAACTTGCCTATGGGTTCTAGCAGGCCAGGAGCGCTGATCAATACATCCCAGCGGAAATCGACTTGTTCCAATTGTCGGGCGAAGTCACTGACTTGCTCCTTGGAATTGATGTCAAGAGGGAACAGAACGGCGCCTTTTTGCTCCAGACGCTTTATTCTTTCGTCCTTTTGGCGATATGAGCCATAGACGATTGCCCCCTGACTCAGATGGTGCTCAACCAAATGGGCGCCGATATCGCTGCCTGCGGCCACGACCAAAACACGCGGTGCAGCCATCAGAAGGGTCCGGTGAACCAGGAACCTGGGACATCGTGCGGTACCGGCTCCGCAAGGCGGACTGCAACATCGGCCCGATCAAGTTGAAGCATGTCTAGTACTTGGCGAGCTACGTCCCCTGCCCGGATGTAGAATCCCGCTGTCATCCCAAAACTCGTCGGTTCGGGAACATCCGGCATGGCCAATCTCGCAGGAGGCGCTGTCAAACTGCTCATGCGTTGCATCGCTACCCTGGCGACGATTTCGCCTGCAATCGATCCGGTCTGGGCTCCAGTGTCAAGCACCAATAACTTGCCGGTCTTTTCAACGGAGGCAAAAATTGCGGGCCAATCTATGGGATTCACACAGCGCAGATCGAGAATTTCACAAGATACTCCTCGCTCTTCAAGGTAGTTCGCGGCATGCAGCGCTTCGATTGTCATGTAGGACATACTCACAATCGTAATATCGCCGCCTTCGCGGGCGATTCGCAAGGGACCTATCTCTACACGTGCGTCGCCCTCGGGCACCTCACCTATAGTGTTATGCAACCAGCGATGTTCAATGAAGACTACCGGATTGGGATCGAAAATTGAGGCCAGCAATAGCCCCTTGGCATCAGCGGGAGACGATGGCATGACCACCTTGAGCCCGGGAATATGGGCAAACCATGCCTGAAGGTTTTGTGAATGCGTAGGACCTTGCCCCCACCCGCGGCCAAGAATCAGGCGAATGGTGATCGGTACAGAACGCTGTCCGTCAAACATGTAGAACCACTTGGCCGCATTGTTGACCAATTGGTCCATCGCCAGCAAAAAGAAATCCAGCCTTTGGTGACACATGACTGGACGAATCCCATTGAGCGAAGCTCCGATAGCGACACCTGTCATGGCATTTTCGGAGAGCGGCATGTCGAACACGCGGTCGTTGCCGAACCGCTCCTGTAACCCCAGCGTCGTACCGAAAATACCTTTGGGATCGTCAGTACCAAGGCCATAACAAATGACATTGTCATCGGCAGCAAGCGCGATTTGCAGAGCTTCATTGATCGCTTTGGAAAAACTCAATTGCCTCGATGTAGCTTGATTTGATTCACGCATAGATTCTTGTATGAGCATCTCCCGCGTCCGGAAAGGGAGATTCGATCGCAAAGTGGAAGGCAGCCTCGGTTTCTCTCTGAATCGAGTCTTCGACGGATGCGATCTGTTCGTCGGTGAGCAAGCCTTCCAACAAGAGCTTCTGGCGCTGACGCGCTATCGGTTCCAGTGCACGGTTCTTAAGATATTCCTGCTCCGTCCGGTAACCGATATCATTATCGAAATTCGGCCCGCAATGCTCACGCCAACGATAGGTGTCGAACTCCAAAAAGCGAGGACCACCTCCTTCGCGGATTTGGGCAATGGCTGACTCAATCAGACCAAACACGGTTTCGACATCGTTGCCATCGCCATGGGCAGCATCTACGCCAATGGCCTGAGCCAATTCGAATATTCGCCGCCCCACAGGCTGGCGCACGTGCAATGGCGAGTAGACCGAATAAAGATTATTTTCGCAAATGAACAGCACCGGCAATTTTCTTACGGCAGCAAAATTGAGAGACTCGAAAAAGACACCTGTCTCAACCGCCCCGTCGCCCAAGAAGACGCAACTTACTTGGTCGCCGCCGGAAAGTTTAATCGACAAGCCCAGACCGACACCGACCGGAATTGTATTGCCGACAATCGCTGTGCTTCCCATGAAACCGACCGATTCGTCGATCAGATGCATAGATCCGCCACGCCCACCTGCACAACCCGTTTTCTTGCCGTAAATTTCAGCAAGCATTGCGGGCAGATCACCGCCCTTACCTAGATAATGTCCATGGGCTCGATGGCCACTGACAGCGAAATCGCTGCGCCTCAGCGCCAGGCCGGCTGCCGTAGAAACGGCCTCCTGTCCACTGCACAAGTGCACAGGGCAGCGCATGGCCTGCTCGGCATAGCGAGCACTGATTGCCTCTTCCACATGCCGGATGCGCATCATACCGAACAGCAACTGGCGAGCAATGTCCGGCGTCATGGAATGAACCAATAATAGTCGCCCGTATATCCGACCTCGTCGAAGAATGCCTTCCATTCGTCGACATGCATTATTGTTTGCGCAGTCAGATTCCAGGCATACATCCGCTTCTTTTCTTCATCGGTGCGATATGCGTCGACCGTTATATAGGAATGTCCTTTGCTGACGCGCTCGATCTCTCGCAAGGCGCGTGCGCAATCGTCCCTGCCCAAGTTATGGATCGTATTGATCGAGATGACCACGTCGAAAGAATCATTGGGAAACTCCAGATTTCGCGCGTCTCCGACCTGCACATACGGACGCATGTCCTCAATGGCGTTTTCGACAGCGTACGAGGATATGTCGATGCCCTTGACCACGATGCCGGGAATCAGCTCGGCCAGATCATGCATCATGAACCCCTTTGCGCATCCCACATCCAACACAGAGCTGGCGCCAGACAATCCGAAATGCTCCTGAAAAGTCGGAATTACCGGCTGCCAGAACCGCGGAAAATAATTGAATCCCCCGTACCCGACTCGTCGATCACCGTCGAAGAAATCGCGACCGAATTGACGCGCCAGTGCGCGATCGGCCTCCGTTTTTTCATTTCCGCGCTCTTCGACATTACGCTTGGCTTTGGGATAATTGACTAGCAGATCGATTTCTTGCTTCAAAATTGACTCCGTTATGGCTTATGGATGTAATTCATTTCTTGCTGCGACAGTACATCAAAGTGCTCATCCACCCATTTGATAACCTCGTCAATGCCTTCTTCGAGCTGTACATGATCTTTCCACTTTAGAGTAGTCCGAAGTTTGGAACTATCCAGCAGATAGGCGGCATCCTTGCCTAGCCGTTCTCCGACGACTTCAACATGCTTATCGAAGTCCACGTTCATGCGCTCGCAGATCATTTCCACGAGGGCCCGGATAGTGATGGCCCGCTGCGTGGAAATATGATAGACCTGTCCGTCCACACCGTCGCGCGCAATCTTAAGCGTTGCATCCGACACGTCGTCGATGTGAATGAAGGAACGGCTAGATACTCCTCCACCATGCAATTGGATTTTTTTACCCAGTCGAATGAACAATACCGTGCGGGGAATGATGCGATATAACTGCTGACCTGGTCCGTACACGTTGGCCGCACGAGTCCACACCACAGGAAAGCGGTAAGCAGCATGGAATGTGCGAAGGCTCATGTCGGCCGCGGCACGTGACACCGCGTAGGGAGTGCTCGGATTGAAATTCGTTTCTTCACCCACGAAACCCGTACAACTGCCATATACCTCTGGAGTCGAGATATGAACATACCTGTCTAGGAACGTGAAATGCCTAAGTCGATCATGCAACCGGACTGTCGATACCACATTGGTCTGAAACCAGTGATCGGGGTTTTGCCAACTCTCGGCAACCATGCTCTGGGCCGCGAAATTGACCACGTAACGCGGCTTGATCTCGGCGATCAGATTAATGATCCCTTCAAGATCCTGATTAAGGTCGAGCCGTCGAAATTGGAAATCAGGTTGTGCCCCGCCCCACCGATATGGAAGAAATGCATCCGTCGGCTCATCGGAGCGGCTCACCCCGACTACGCGGGAA
Source organism: Herbaspirillum sp. WKF16 (assembly GCF_028993615.1). NCBI lineage: Bacteria > Pseudomonadati > Pseudomonadota > Betaproteobacteria > Burkholderiales > Oxalobacteraceae > Herbaspirillum > Herbaspirillum sp. WKF16. The sequence continues at coordinate 2,746,481 of NZ_CP118632.1, forward strand.
CCTTCCTTAAGCGCCGCGAAGCAAAAGCTGGAACCGGAGAATGAATTGGATCCTATGACGAAGAAAGTATCTCGCATTTCAACTGACAGTCTTGGCTGGTAAAGGATTTTCACAAAGCCATTGCATGATCATGTGACCCAAGATGACTTGCATGTCTTCCGCGATCTGCATGTCATCAATCGCGAAATGAATCGGCAAATCCGCCAAGCCAAGGGCGCGGCCACCGCTATAGCCAAGAAGGGCGCAGGATTTAACACCCATGACCCTGGCTTGTTCAAGCACCTTGACAATATTGGGAGAGTTTCCGCTCCCAGATAACACAATCAGCAGATCATCTGCGTGCGCCTGTACCGCGAGCTGCTCAGAATAAATGTTGTCGTAACCAATATCATTGGCCAAACAGGTCAACACCGCAGGATTGGCTGACAACGACAAAACTCGCATGCCCCCGCCGGTGCGTTTTGCAATACCATACAAGAAATCGTTGGCCAGATGATTGGCATTGCCGGCACTGCCGCCGTTACCGCAAAAAAACACCTGCCGGCCATTCATCCAACATTGCCGCATCTCTTGGGCCAACTGCGCCGCACCGGACCAATCCGTTTCATCAAGCAGTTTTTGCAGGCGAGACGCGTATTGCCTGAAGGTGTGTGTATCCAGATTCGGCGCAAGCATCACGGCACTCATGCTTTGGGCGCCAGGACGGTTTGCTCCATCCACTTTAGGTTGTAATAGCGATCTTCGTCCTTTAACTCCCCACCGCGATATTTATCGATGATTTCCGTGATCGCCATCTCCACAGACTTGGATGGTTTGAATCCGGTCGCCAGCAGCTTGTCGGAATTGACCCGATAAGAGCGAGGGTCGCTGGATTCGGTCACTACGATTTCCACTGGAATATGCCGCGCCACCATCTGCGCAATCTCCAGAATGGAAATATTCTCGAACCCGGCGTTATAGACACCGGTTAACTCGGGATGATCGATCAGATGCAAATACACGTCTGTAATGTCATCGATATGGATATTGGGACGAACCTGTGTGCCGCCGAACACTGTAATTTTCCCCTTCGACAGTGCTTGCATAGTCAACAAATTGACAGACACATCGAGCCGCATACGCGGTGAATACCCGCAAACCGTCGCCGGACGCACGATCTGGACAATCATGCGATCACGATAGCTCAGCAATACCGGTTCCGAAACCATCTTGGTCTTGTTGTATTCAGAAATTGGCTTGAGTTCAAGGTCTTCAGTAACTTGCGGCTCATTCTTGACGCCATAGACGCTGCCAGAAGAGGCATAGATGAACTGTTTGACTCCCTTACGCACCGCTTTATCCGCCAGTTGCATTGTGGCCAGCGCGCTGATTTCCCAAGTTAATTTTGGATCCAGATCTCCGCAAGGATCATTGGCCACTGACGATAGATGAATGATGATATCGACGCCGTCGAGAGAGATCGCATCTATATCTCGCACATCGCCTTTGATAATCGTCAAGCCAGGATGAGGCTGCAAATAGTTACCAAACCATTGGGCATCCAGCGCATGCACCTTATAGCCACGCGCCAATAATTTTGGAACCAGAACGGTTCCTTTGTAACCACATGCGCCTGTCACCAAAATCTTCATATATCCCCGTTTATCGACCAGTGAAACTTCGAAACGACGGAATTATATCGATGCGCCTGCCCCCCCCGTCCGATAAATAGAGCGCTCTATGCCCCCCAAAAGCAATTTTGGCCGGCACTACTCACGAAAATATTGCAATTTAAACATCATCGCATTTTTAGTTGCACCATGGAGATACTGAAATATCTGAATCGCTCGAATAAGCCATATCCCCCAAAAAAATGAGGCCATCCTTGGGCCTCATTTTTTCCCAGTGCGTGCGACCGGGCATTCGTCAATCTTGATTGTGCATCAGCTCAACCGCACTCGCCGCGGCGCTCGTGCCCCGGCGGGCAGTGATGGCCGTGGCGCTCGTAGCCATGGCGCGGTGGCGGCGCCGCCGGACGGGGCGGCGGACCGCCGCGCCAGCCGCCGCGATCCAGCTCCCAGCCGTGCGGGCCTTCATGCCAGACCGGCTGGGCGTAGGCATAGCCGCGGCGCTCGCGCACCCAGCGGCCGCTGCGCCAGTAGTGGGCATGGCCGTTCCAGTCCCAGTAGCCGGGCACCCAGACGTAGCCATGGCGCGGCGGCGGCAGGCGCTCGGCGCGCGGCGGCGGCGGCGCGCCGATGTTGATGTTGACGGAAACCTGGGCTTGCGCCTCAGGCAGCAAGGCGGCCGACGATGCGGCCGCCAGGACGATGGCGAGTATTATTTTTTTCATGATGTTCCATGATGCGGGTGAAGATACGGATGAGACCGGCCAACGCGCGGCGCGGTTCCTGAAGAGCCCCGTCGCGGTTGCCGCGAGACAATAACATCCTTCGCCGCCGCGCGCAGGCTTGAACTACAATCCGGAGATCCGTCCTTTCGCGCATCGCCATGACCGCCATCCGCCACTCTTCCCGAGACTGGGTGCTGAGCGCGCCGCAGTCGCCGCGCATGGAACGCATCGAGGCCTATTTCAGCGGCCGCGGCTACGACTTCCACCGCCATGACACCTACGCCATCGGCCGCACACTGGCCGGCGTGCAAAGCTTCCACTACCGGGGCGAGCTGCGCCACAGCATGCCGGGCGGCTCCATCATCCTGCATCCCGACGAGCTGCACGACGGCCAGGCCGGCCACCGCGACGGCTTTCGCTACCGCATGATCTACGTGCAGCCGGCCTTGCTGCAGCAAGCCCTGGGCGGGCGCGCGCTGCCCTACATCGAGACCGGCCTGTCGCAGGATCCGCGCCTGTTCCATACCATCGACACCCTGTTGCGCGGCATGGACCGCCGGCTCGACGACCAGGAGGAGGAAGACGCCCTCTACGACCTGGCGCAGGCCATGAGCGCGGTGGCCGGCACGCCCCGCGCACGCAGGTCCCTCGACTTCGCCGGCGCCGAACGGGCGCGTGAGCTGATCCTCGCCTCGCTGGAGCGCCAGGTCACGCTGGACGAGCTCAGCGCCGTCAGCGGCAACGACCGCTGGAGCCTGTCCCGGGATTTTCGCGCGCTGTACGGCACCAGCCCCTATCGCTATTTGACCATGCGCCGGCTGGAGCTGGCGCGCAGGATGGCGGCGGCAGGCGCCGACCTGGCTTCGGCGGCGGCGGCGGCGGGCTTCTCCGACCAGAGCCACATGACGCGCCACTTCGTGCGCGCCTACGGGCTGGCGCCCGGCGCCTGGCTGCGCATGCTCAGGGCGCGCGCACGCTGAGGCCGCTTGCGAAGTGCAAGCGCCAGAGTTGCACAATCGTTCAAGACGCGGCTTCGCGCGCCGCCTAGACTGGGCGCTTTCCATCGAAGGGAGCGCCCCATGCCTGCAACATCCACCCGCCGCCAAGCGGTCAACCTCGCCCATAAATTCTCGCTGTTCAGCGAACAGTGGTCGCAGAAGATCATCGCCGAGATGAACGACTACCAGTTCAAGCTGGCGCGCCTGCAAGGCGAATTCATCTGGCACACGCATGCCGACACCGACGAGGCCTTCATCGTGGTCGAGGGCGAACTGCGCATCGAGTTCCGCGACGGCGAGGTGACGCTGCGCACCGGCGAGATGTACGTCGTGCCCAAGGGACGCGAGCACAAGCCGGTGGCCGAAAGGGAGGTCAAGCTGTTGCTGGTCGAGCCGCGCGGCACGCCCAACACCGGCGACCAGGGCGGAGCGCGCACCACGCCGGGCGACGTCTGGATCTGAACCTTGCATGAAAAACGGCGCCCCGCATGGCGCCGTTTCTCATGCGGGAAGCGCTTCGCCTCAGCCGCCCCTGGCCGCCTTGAACATAGTCTTGATGCCGCGCACCGCCTGGCGGATGCGCGCCTCGTTCTCGATCAGCGCGAAACGCACGTACTCATCGCCGTACTCGCCGAAGCCGATGCCGGGCGAGACGCATACCTTGGCCTGCTCCATCAGTATCTTGGAGAACTCCAGCGAACCGAGGGCGCGATAGGGTTCCGGAATCCGCGCCCAGATGTACATCGAGGCCTTGGGCACGTCCACCATCCAGCCCGCTTCGTGCAGGCCCTTGACCAGCACGTTGCGGCGCTTCTCGTAGTTGGCGCGGATCTCTTCCACGCAAGACTGGTCGCCTTCCAGCGCGGCGATCGCGGCCACCTGCACCGGCGTGAAGCTGCCGTAGTCGTGGTAGCTCTTGATGCGCGCCAGCGCCGCCACCAGCTTGCTGTTGCCGACCATGAAACCGATCCGCCAGCCGGCCATGTTGTAGCTCTTGGAGAGCGTGAAGAACTCCACCGCGACGTCGCGCGCGCCGGGCACCTGCATGATGGACGGCGCCTTCCAGCCGTCGAAGGTGATATCGGCGTAGGCCAGGTCGTGCACCACCAGGATATTGTGCTCGCGCGCCAGCGCCACCACGCGCTCGAAGAACTCCAGCTCGACGCATTGCGCAGTCGGGTTGGAGGGGAAGCCCAGCACCATCATCTTGGGCTTGGGATAGCTCTCGCGCACCGCGCGCTCCAGCTCGGCGAAGAAGTCGACGTCCGGGCTCATGCGCACCGAACGGATATTGGCGCCGGCGATCACCGCGCCGTAGATGTGGATCGGGTAGCTGGGATTGGGCACCAGCACGGTGTCGCCCTTGTCCAGCGTGGCCAGCATGAGGTGCGCCAGGCCTTCCTTGGAGCCGATGGTGACGATGGCTTCGCTGTCGGGATCGAAGTCGACCTCGTAGCGCGACTTGTACCAGTGCGCGATCGCGCGGCGCAGGCGGGGGATGCCCTTGGAGGACGAATACCCGTGCGTGTCCGGTCGCTGCGCCACCTCCACCAGCTTGGCGACGATGTGCGGCGGCGTGGCGCCGTCCGGATTGCCCATGGACATGTCGATGATGTCCTCACCGCGACGGCGCGCGGCCATCTTGAGTTCGGCGGTGATGTTGAAGACGTAGGGCGGCAGCCGCTCGATGCGCGGGAAGCTGACCGGGATGGCGGTGCCGGAAGAAGCGGGAGAAGAAGCGGGAGAAGAAACGTCAGGCGTGCGCGAAGGGTCGCGCGAATCTGCGGATTGCGTCATGGTGGCTTTCACGTAAGCGCCCGGAACCGTCCGAGCGACGTTGGAACAGATGTTCCGCGAACGATTCTATGCGGGATCGTCCGCACGCACAATACGCGCACCGCATTTTCTTCAGCGCCGCGGGCGCATGCAAGGCAACGGCGCGGCGCCGACTGCGGCGCCGCGCGTTTCCTTCCCCTCCTCCCCACGGCATTCCCCTCGCGGCCGCGGCTCACTCGTACTTGCGCGCGTCCTCGATCACCTTGCCGTCGTTGGGCAGGCTGCCCGGGCCCACCAGCAATACCTCGCCGCGCAGCTTGGTCACCTCGCGCAGACTGCCGGCCACCGCGGACACGTCGACCGCAGGGTTCTCCGGGTCGCCGACTTCGCAGTGCAGCGTCATCACGTCGTTGGCCATCTCGCCGCTGACCACCAGGCGCGCGCGGATCAGGTCGCCATGGCGGCGCAACACATCGGCCACCTGCGAGGGATGCACGAACATGCCGCGCACCTTGGTGGTCTGGTCGGCGCGCCCCATCCAGCCCTTGATGCGGGTGTTGGTGCGCCCGCAGGGCGAGGCGTCGGCCATCACCGCCGAGAGGTCGCCGGTGCCGAAGCGGATCAGCGGATAGTCGGGATTGAACGAGGTCACCACCACCTCGCCCACCTCGCCCGCGGCCACCGGATCGCCGGTGCCGGGGCGCACGATCTCCAGGATCAGCTCCTCGTCCAGCACCATGCCGGGATGGACCGCCCCTTCGCTCATGGTTTCGTAGGCAATGTTGCCGATGTCGGCCGAGGCGTACAGCTGCAGCACCTGCGGCACGCCGTGCTCATGGAACCAGGCGCGCAACGACGGCGGCAAGGCCTCCGCGCTCACCAGCGCGCGCTGCACGCTGGAAATGTCGGCGCCGATCTCCTGCGCCTTCTCGATGATGATCTTGAGGAAGGACGGCGTGCCGACGTAAGCGTCGGGCTTCAATGCCGCCATCGCGTTGACCTGCAATTCGGTCTGGCCGATGCCGGCCGGGATCACCGCGCAGCCCAGCCTGGCCGCCGCGCCTTCGACCATGAAGGCGGCTGGCGTGAAATGGTAGGCGAAGCAGTTCTGCAGGATGTGGCCGGCCTGCAGGCCGAGCGCCTTCATCGGGCTGGCGAAGCGCCACCAGTCGGCGCCGTGCCCCTCCGGATCGTAGATCGGGCCGGGCGAGACGAACAGCCGCCGCAACTGCCTGGCCGGCGTGGTGTTCAGGCCGCCGAAGGGCGTCTCGCGCGTTTGCAGCGCCTTGAGATCGGACTTGCGCGTCACCGGCAAGCGCGCGAGATCGGCGCGTGAGCGCACCGCCCTGGCGTCGACGCCGTGCAGGATGCGCGCCCATCCGGGCGCTGCCTGCGCGCGCGCCAGCAATTGCGGCAGGCGCTGCATGAGCTGCTCTTCGCGCTGTTGCGCATCGCGCCGCTCCAGCGCGTCCAGTTCCGCCAGGATCTGGCTGGGATTGGCCATGTTACCCATATCGTCCCCTCGCCTCACGCCAGCCAGCGCTTGCGGCGGCGATAGAATTTCATGTCGCGGAAGTTCTTGCGGCCGGCGGCCGAGACGCCCAGGTAGAACTCCTTGACGTCCTCGTTATCCGACAGATCCTGCGCCGCCCCTTCCATCACCACCCGGCCGTTCTCCAGGATGTAGCCGAAGTCGGCGTAGCGCAGCGCCACCATGGTGTTCTGCTCGGCCAGCAGGAACGACACCTTCTCCTTGGTGTTCAAGTCCCTGACAATCTCGAAGATCTCTTCGACGATCTGCGGCGCCAGGCCCATCGAGGGCTCGTCCAGCAAGATCATCGAGGGCTTGGCCATCATGGCGCGGCCGATGGCCGTCATCTGCTGCTCGCCGCCGGAGGTGTAGCCCGACTGCGATTTGCGCCTGACCTTCAGGCGCGGGAAGTAGTCGTAGATCTTTTCCAGCTCCTGCTTCACCTCGGCGTTGCTGATGCCGCGCGTGTAGGCGCCGGTCAGCAGGTTCTCCTCCACCGTCAGGTGGCCGAAGCAGTGCCGCCCTTCCATCACCTGGATCACGCCGCGCTTGACCAGGTCGTTGGGCGTCATGCTGTCGACCCGCTCGCCGCGGAACTCGATGCTGCCCTTGGTGACGTCGCCGCGTTCGGCGCGCAGCAGGTTGGAGATGGCCTTGAGCGTGGTGCTCTTGCCGGCGCCGTTGGCGCCCAGGAGCGCCACGATCTTGCCCTCGGGCACGTCCAGGGAGACGCCTTTCAGGACCAGGATCACGTGGTCGTAGATGACCTCGATATTGTTGATCGACAGCGCCGTGCTGGTGTTGACATTCATGTTCATTCGCAATCCAAAAAAGCGCCGGCGGCGGTTGGGAGACGTGCAATACCGCCGGCGCAAGCGCCTACTTCATGCAGGCAGGAGTAATGCCCTTTTCCTTTGCGTATTTGGCAGCGGAAGCCTTGAACAGCGGGTGGATCAGGTTCTTGTTGCCCTCGATCCAGTCCGACACCAGCACCCACTTGGCGCCGTCCCACTGCTGGATCTTCACCTTGCCCGAACCCTCATGGTTGTCGCACGAGGTCTTGATCTCGGGCAGCAAGCCGGTCGCGCCGAGCTGCTGCAGGCGGGCATTGGTGATGTTCAGGTTCTCCAGGCCCCAGCGCACCTGCTCGCCGCTCATCACCTTGCCTTTGCCGAACTTGTCCTGCGCGGTGCGCACGCCCTCGACGGTGGCGATGGCCGCCGACACGCCGCGGTTGTACAGCACCGAGCCGAGCTTGTTCTTGTCCTGCATGTTGCCTTTGCCCGCGCCGTAGACCACCTTGTCGATGTCGGCGATCACCGGCACGTCGCGGCCGGCGACGTTCCAGGTGGCCGACAGGTAGCCCTTGGCGGCGTCCCCCGCGGGCACCGTGTCTTCCTCGGAGCCGGCCCACCAGGAACCGACGATCTTGTCGCGCGCGAAGCCGACCTTCTGCGCCGCCTTCAGCGCGGTCTGGTTCATCACGCCCCAGCCCCAGAAGATCACGTAGTCGGGGTTCTCCTGGCGGATGCGCAGCCACTGCGCGCCCTGCTCGTTGCCGGGGTGCGCCACCGGGATTTCCACCAGCTTGAACTTGCCGATCGAGGACTCAGCCTGCAGCGCCACGATGGGTTCCTTGCCGTAGGCCGAGTCGTGATACAGGAACACGATTTTCTTGCCGGCCAGCGAGCCGCCGTTCTTGCCGGCCAGGTACTTGACGATGGCCGAGACCTGCATCTGGTAGGTGGTCACCAGCGGGAAGGCGTACGGGAACACCGAGCCGTCCACCGCGTCGGTGCGGCCGTAGCCGATCATCAGCAGCGGCACCTTGTCCTCGGCGGTCTTGTCGATCAGCGCGTAGGAAATGCCGGTGGCCATCGGGTTGATGGCGGTGCCCTTGGTGGTGGCGTTCTTGTTCTTCATGCGCTCGTAGCACTCCACGCCCTTGGCGTTGTTGTACTCGGTCTCGCACTCCTCCCAGGACAGCTTGACGCCGTTGATGCCGCCGTCCTTCAAGTTGACGTAGTTCAAGTAGTCCACGTAGCCGCCGTAGTAGGACTGGCCGTTGGTGCCGTAAGGGCCGACCCGGTAGCTGGGAATGGCGATGAACTGGTCGCTGCTTTGCGCCGCCGCAGGTAGCGCGGCCGACAGCAGGCCCGCAGCGCAGGCGCCTGCAAGCATCAGGTGTTTCAGTCGCTTCATGGTCTCGTCTCCTTTTGTATTGTCGTTGCCGACTTATGCTGTACCGGAACCCCGGCCCTTCCAACTCATGAATTTCCGTGCGCGGCCCCTCAGTGCGGGAACGGCCACAGGCGCAATTTTTCCTTGGCGATCTGCCACAGCCGCGCCAGGCCGTGCGGCTCGGCGATCAGGAAGAAGATGATCAGCGCGCCGAACACCATCAGCTGGATGTGCGACACCGTGGCGTTGGTGAACGGCAGGTGCAGCAGCGCGGCCAGCGGCGGCAGGACGTTGTCGAGGAAGATCGGCAGCAGCAGGATGAAGGCCGAGCCCAGGAAGGAACCGAGGATGCTGCCCACCCCGCCGATGATGATCATGAACAGGATGCGGAACGAGAGGTCCAGCGAGAAGCCGTCCGGCTCGACCGAGCCCAGGTAGCAGAACGCGTACAAGGCGCCGGCCACGCCGCAGAAGAAGGAGCTCACCGCGAAGGCGGTCAGCTTGGTGCGCATCAGCGGGATGCCGATCACCTCGGCCGCCACGTCCATGTCGCGCACCGCCATCCAGGCGCGCCCGGTGGAAGAGCGCACCAGGTTCTTGGCCAGCAGCGCCATGGCGCACACGATGCCCAGCACGAACAGGTACTTCCTGACCGGCGTGTCGATGGCCAGGCCGAACAGGTCGATCTTGGGCGTGCTGATCACGCCCGAGGAGCTGTTGTTGGAGAACCAGGGGAATTTGGTCAGCGCCCACACCACGAAGAACTGCGCCGCCAGCGTCGCCACGGCCAGGTAGAAACCCTTGATGCGCAGCGAGGGCAAGCCGAACAATACGCCCACCAGCGCGGCGCAGCCGCCGGCCAGGATGAAGGTCAGCAGGATGGGAATGCCCTCCACCCGCAGCTGGAAGTTGTAGGCGGCGTAGGCGCCGACCGCCATGAAGGCGGCCGAGCCCAGCGAGAGCTGGCCGGCGTAGCCGGTCAGGACGTTGAGCCCCAGCGCCGCCAGCGCAAACACCAGGAAGGGAATCAGGATCGCGGAGAACCAGTATTCGCTGCCGAGGAAAGGCACTGCGATGAAGGCGAAGGCCATGAACAGCGCGAAGACGATGCGATCCTGGCGGATCGGGAAGATCTGGCTGTCGGCGATGTAGCTTGTCTTGAATTGTCCTGCTTCACGGTACAGCATGGCGTATCTCCAATGTATCAACTAGCTGTCGTCCCTGCGAAAGCAGGGACCCAGCGTCGATCAACCTGCGGTGGCGCATCACATACGCCACTGGGTTCCTGCGTTCGCAGGAACGACACCTCATTTGCAATCCAATCTCCGCCGTTCTCGCCAAAGCAGGAACGACACGCCCTCTCGGCTCACACCCGGTCGATATGCCGCTCGCCGAACAGCCCTTCCGGCCGTACCAGCAGGAACAGCAGCGCGAACACATACGGGAACCAGCCCTCGATGCCGCCGAAGTTGCCGCCGAAGGCGTCCTGCATGACCGGTGGGATGTAGATCTCGGCCAGCTTCTCGGAGGCGCCGATGATGAGCCCGCCGACGATGGCCCCGGGAATCGAGGTGAAGCCGCCCAGGATCAGCACCGGCAGCGCCTTCAGGGCGGTCATGGTCAGCGCGAACTGCACGCCGTTGCGCGAGCCCCAGAGCAGGCCCGCGATCAGCGCGACAAAGCCGGCCACGCCCCACACCACGGCCCAGATGTGCTGCAGCGGAATGCCCAGCGACAGCGCCGCCTGGTGGTCGTCGGCCACGGCGCGCAGCGCGCGGCCGACCTTGGTCTTCTGGAAAAACAGCGCCAGCGCCGCCACCAGCGCCACCACCATGCCGGAGGCGAACAGGTCGAACTTGGAGATGCCGATGCCCAGGCTGTCCATCACCGACATGATCGGTTCGTCGACGATGCCCAGGTCGATCGGCCGCACCTCGCTGCCGAACAGCAAGGGGCCCAGGCCTTCGAGGAAGAAGGTCAGGCCGATGGTGGCCATGAACAGGGTGATCGGCGGCTGGTTGACCAGCTTGCGCAGCACGAAGCGCTCGGTCGCCAGCCCCACCAGGATCATCACCGCGAAGGCGCCGATGATGGCAGCCCACATCGGCATGCCCTTCTCCATCAGGCCCACCACCGCCAGCGCGGCGAAATAGACCATCGCGCCCTGGGCGAAGTTGAACACGCCCGAGGCCTTGTAGATCAGCACGAAGCCCAGCGCCACCAGTGAATACATGAGCCCGGAGAGCAGGCCGCTCAGGGTCACTTCGAGAAAGAATTGCATATCGTCTCCTTGCTGCGTTTTTCTTGTTCTTCTGTTGTCTTGTCTTGCGGCCGCCGCGCTCAGTGCGAGGTGCCGAGATAGGCCTTGATCACTTCCTCGTTGGCCATCACTTCGTCGGGCGTGCCGTCGCCGATCTTCTTGCCGTAGTCCAGCACCACCACGCGGTCGGAGATGTCCATCACCACGCCCATGTCGTGTTCGATCAGCACGATGGTGGTGCCGAACTGGTCATTGACGTCGAGGATGAAGCGGCACATGTCCTGCTTCTCTTCCACGTTCATGCCGGCCATCGGCTCGTCCAGCAGCAGCATGCCGGGCTCGGCGGCCAGCGCGCGCGCCAGCTCGACGCGCTTTTGCAGGCCGTAAGGCAGGCGCCCGACCGGCGTCTTGCGGATGTGCTGGATCTCGAGGAAATCGATCACCTCCTCCACCTTGTGGCGATGCTCCATCTCCTCGCGCCGCGCCGCGCCCCACCAGATGGCGTTGGCGAACAGGCCCGAGCGCATCTTGGTGTTGCGTCCGGTCATGATGTTGTCCAGCACGCTCATGCCCTTGAACAGCGCGATGTTCTGGAAGGTGCGCGCGATCCCCTGGCGCGCGATGGCGCTGGGATGCATGCCGCGGCGCTCCTGTCCGCGGTAGACGATGCTGCCCTTCTGCGGATGGTAGACGCCGTTGATGACGTTGATCATCGAACTCTTGCCGGCGCCGTTGGGGCCGATGATGGCGCGGATCTCATGCTCGCGCACGTTGAAGGAGATATCGGTGAGCGCCTTCACGCCGCCGAAGGACAGCGAGATGTTCTGCAGGTCGAGGATCACCTCGCCGATGCGGCGGCCGTTGGCGGCCATGGCCGGCGCCGCCGAGTCGGGACTGATGTCGGGACTGGATACGGGCGGCATCCCGGAGGGGATGATTTCTGCGGTCATGTGTCGTTTCATGGTCGTGTTCATTCAGCGTTGGTCTTGGTGCTGCTGCGCTGTTGGCCGGAGGCTGCTTCCGGGGCGATGGCTGCGGTGGCGTGCGGACCGGGACAGGTTCAGGCCGCGCTCTTGAGCGCGCCGAAGGTCCTGGCCTCGGCGATCTTCAGGTCGGCCGAGATCATGCCCTGCCGGCCATCCTCGAACTTCACCTGGGTCTCGATATACTGCGTGCCGCGGCCGTCGTACAGGGCCTCGATCAGCACCCCGTACTTCTCGGCGATGAAGCCGCGCCGCACCTTGCGCGTGCGGGTCAGCTCCTCGTCGTCCGGATCGAGCTCCTTGTGCAGGATCAGGAAGCGGTGGATCTGCGAGTCCGCCAGCAGCGGATCGGCCACCAGGTCGCCGTTGACCTTCTCCACGCACTCGCGCACCAGCTCGTAGACCGCCGGGTTGGCGGCCAGGTCGGTATAGCCGCTGTACGGCAGGTTGCGCCGCTCGGCCCAGTTGCCGACCGCGTCCATGTCGATGTTGATGAAGGCCATGCATTGCTCGCGGCCGTTGCCGAAGGTGACCGCTTCCTTGATGAAGGGGAAGAACTTCAGCTTGTTCTCGATGTACTTGGGCGCGAACATGCTGCCGCAGGCCATCTTGCCGACATCCTTGGCGCGGTCGATGATCTTGAGGTGGCCGTCGCTGTCGAAGAAGCCGGCGTCGCCGGTGTGGAAGTAGCCCTGCGGGTCGATCGCCTCGGCGGTGGCATCGGGCCGCTTGAAGTATTCCTTCATCAGCCCCGGCGAGCGCACCAGCACTTCGCCGTTGTCGTCGATGCGCACCTCGACGCCTTTCATCGGGCGCCCGACGCTGTCGAGCTTGACGTCGCCGGACGGCTGCATGCAGACCGTCACGCAGGTCTCGGTCATGCCGTAGAGCTGCTTCAGGTTGATGCCCATGGAGCGGTAGAAGTCGAACAGGTCGGGGCCGATGGCCTCGCCGCCGGTATAGGCCACGCGCAGACGCGACATGCCCAGCACGTTCTTCAGCGGGCCATAGACCAGCAGGTTGCCCAGCGCATATTGGAGGCGATCGAGGAGCGACACGCCCGGCTTGCCGTCCAGGATGCGCATGCCCATGCGGCGCGCCACGCGCATGAAGCCGTGGAACATGCGGCGCTTGATCCAGCCGGCGTCCTCGATGCGGATCATCACCTGGGTGAGGATGTTCTCGTAGATGCGCGGCGGCGCGAAATAATAGGTCGGCCCGATCTCGCGCAGGTCGCTCATCACGGTGTTGGGCGACTCCGGGCAGTTCAAACAGAAGCCCGCCACGTGCTGCTGCGCGAACGAGTAGAGGAAGTCGCCGACCCAGGCCAGCGGCAGGTAGCAGAGGATGTCGTCGTCCTCATTGAGCCCGTCGAACTCCACCAGCGTGCGCGCGGTGGCGATCATCGCGCGGTGCGAGTGGCACACGCCCTTGGGCTTGCCGGTGGTGCCGGAGGTGTAGAGGATGATGGCGACGTCGTCGGGCGTGCCGGCATCGACCTCGCCCATGAAGAAATCGGGATGCTGGCGATCGTAGGCGCGGCCCAGTTCCTGCACGCGGGCGAACGACAGCAGCTCGGGCTGGTGGTAGTTGCGCATGCCGCGTTCGTCGTCGTAAATGACGTGCGCGATGCGCGGCAGGCTTTGCTTGATCTCGAAGACCTTGTCGACCTGCTCCTGGTCTTCGGCCATGACGAAGTCGACATTGGCATCGGTGAGCACGTAGGCCATGTCGGCCGCCGGCGCATCCTGGTACAGCGGCACCGGCACGCCGCCCAGCGCCTGCGCGGCCGACATCGCCCAGTACAGGCGTGGGCAGTTGTTGCCGATGATGGCCAGGCTCATGCCGCGCTTGAATCCCAGCGCGGCCAATCCGCAGGCGAACGCCCTGACCTCGTCGGCCACCTGCCGCCAGCTCGTGGCCTGCCAGATGCCCAGGTCCTTCTCGCGGAAGGCGGCGCGCTGTCCGCGCGTTTGCGCGTGCGCCAGCAGCAGCCGCGGAAACGTCGCCGCTTCCGTGTCGTGTCTCGTCTCCACCATCGTCCCACCTTCTTTTTGTAGGTTCGGAGGATGCTCCCGTGATGCAGGAGATCCGGTGTCGGGTCAGTCTGTGCCGCATTGCTTACGCCGCTCTTACTGCCGTTGCCGCGTCGCCGTGCGTGCCAGCCGCCCTGTCTTTTTCATGACTGCTTTTCTGCGATGATAGTAGAGGCAGTTGTTGCCAGCGGTTGTCATCTCACCGACAATTGTCAAACTTTCGATATTGCGACGCATCATCATGGAGACATCAATAAGAAGCATGCTGAAGAAAAGCATCTGGGCGCAGGCGCTGACGGAAGATCAGCTGGCCCGGGTCGAATCCGAAGTGTTCAGCCGCAAGATCCCCGCCGGCGGTTATGTCTGCCGCAAGGGCGATCCGGTGACGCATTGGATAGGCGTGCATGAAGGCTTGCTGAAGATGAGCAGCGTCTCGCCCGAAGGCAAGACGGTGTCGTTCGCCGGCATGGCCAACGGCGGCTGGCTGGGCGAGGGTTCGCTGCTCAAGGACGAGCCGCGCAAGTACGATGTGGTGGCGCTGCGCGAGAGCGAGCTGATCTACATGCCCAAGGCCACCTACACCTGGCTGCTGGACAATAGCATCCCCTTCAACCGTTTTCTGGTGACGCAGCTGAACGAGCGTCTCGGCCTGTTCATCTCGCTGGTGGAATACGACCGCATGCTGGAGCCCGATGCACGCGTGGCGCGCTGTTTGGCGGCGCTGTTCAATCCCTATCTCAATCCCGGCATCGGATTGAACCTGCAGATTTCCCAGGAGGAAGTGGGCAACCTCTCCGGCACGTCCCGCCAGCGCGCCAACCAGGCGCTGCAAGTGCTGGAAAAAGCCGGCCTGCTGAAGGTGGACTACGGCAGCATCACCATCAACGACCTCGACGGCCTGCGCCAGTTTCACGCCTGACGCCGCCTCGCGCACGCTGGCTGAGCGCGACTGCCGCGGACGTAAAAAAAGCTGCCCGGGGCAGCTTTTTTATTGGTTCACTGGCTGGTGGCGAGCCGTCCGGGCTGGCTGCCCTCGCCGCCGCGCGCAGGCCGGTTGCGGTTGAGCCAGTAGACGCCGGTGTCGGCCACGGTGCCCATGAACTCCTTGGGATCGGTGCACTTCACGACATAGCCGTTGGCGCCCAGTTCGTAGCTGTGGTCGATGTCGCGCTGGTCGTCCGAGGACGAGAACATCACCACCGGGATGTGGGAGGTGGCCGAATTGGACTTGATGATCTTCAGGAAATCATGGCCGCTCATCAGCGGCAGGTTCAAGTCCAGCAGGATCAGGTACGGATGCAGGTCCTTGCGATCCGCATATCCCCCCTGGAAGAAGAATTCCTCCGCCAGTTCTGCGTCGGCAAACCAGGTCATGTTGTCCGCAAGCTTGCGGGTACCCAGCGCCAGGCGGGTCAACTCGGCCACTTCGGGGCTGTCGTCGACGAGGATGATGTCGTATTGCTCGATATCCATATAAGGATCGCTTTCTTCAGTAAGTTTCAAGCTGGAACTATTGTTGTTGGTTTGACCACGTTCCCGGCCTCCCCGTCCGCATCGCACCGCGCCCGCGTGCCGCGGATCTTTCCGCCATGCACCTGTTCACGCCACTACCGCCTCTCAGCAATGTTGTCCAACATCGGCGAACCGCTTGAAAACCAGTGCCGACGCCGATTTCAGCACTGTGAGGCGATTATTGCACAGGCACTTTCAAAAGGAATCAGAATTTTCCTGAGAGCCATGAAAAGCGCCTGAAATGCTTTCCGGCCAGAATTTTCCCAGGCCCTTTTCGCCTGTTCCTGTTGCTATCCGATCTACGCGCCGGGCTCACTTGTCGGGCGTGGCGATGCCGGTGCGAATGGCATAGCGCACCAGCCCGGGCACGTCGCGGATGTCCAGCCGGTCCATCAATTGCGCCCGGTGCGTTTCGATGGTCTTGGCGCTGACGTTGAGCTGGTAGGCGATCTCCTTGGTGTTGTTGCCCTCGGCGATCAGCTGCAGGATCTCGCGTTGTCGCGGCGTCAATACTTCCACCGGCGTGCCGTTCTGCGCCACGCGCTTCATGTAGTTGTCCAGCGCCTCGCGCGAGATGTGCGAGTCCAGGTACTGGCGGCCATGCTTGACCTCGTAGAGCGCCTTCTCCAGCTCGGTGGCCGCGGAGTCCTTGAACAGGTAGCCGTTGGCGCCGGCGTTGAGCGCCTGCATCACGTACTCCTCGCTGCCGTACATGGAGAGCATCAGGAAGCGCGTGGTCGGATAGTCGCCGCGCAGGCGGCGCAGCGCCTCCAGGCCGTTCATGCCTTTCATGGCGATGTCCATCACCACCAGGTCGGGTTTCAGGCTGCCTATCATTTCGATCACCTCGGCGCCGTCCGACGCTTCGCCGACCACTTCCACTCCCGGCATGGCCGCCAGCAGCGCCTTGATGCCGCTGCGCACGAGCGCGTGATCATCGGCCAGCATGATGCGAGTCAACATGGTCATATCCTCCTCACGATAGGTGCGACCGGCAAATGCATGACGATTTCCGTCCCCTCGCCGGGCGCTGATGAAATATCCATGGAACCACCCACCAACACCGCGCGCTCTTCCATGTTGAGTATGCCGAAGCTGGTGCCGGAAATGGCGTTGCTGCGCGCGCGTTCCAGATCGAAGCCGCGACCGTCGTCGCGGATGCTGAGATAGATCTGCTCCTGCTTGCGGTCGATCGTGACCCAGATGTTCTTGCACTTGGCGTGGCGCAGGATGTTGGTGACCGCTTCCTGCACGATGCGGAAGGCGGTGTTCTCGATGTCGTGGTGCAGGCCGCCGTCGACGCCGCTGCTTTCGAACCAGCCGTTGACCTCGGCCAGCTTGGACTTCTGCTCGACATAGGCGCGCAGCGCGGCCACCAACCCCAGGTTATCCAGCTGCGGCGGGCGCAGGTCCAGCGACAGGCTGCGCACCTGGGCCAGCACCGCGGTCACGATGTCGATGCCATTCTGCAGCGACGGGCCTTCCAGGGTGCCGATCTTCTTGATGGTCTCGAGGTTGATCTTCAGCGCCGTGAGCGACTGGCCGACGTCGTCATGCAGGCCGCGCGCCAGGTGCTGGCGCTCGCGCTCCTGCACTTCGATGACCCGCGACGACAGCAGCTGCTGGCGCTGGATCGCCAGCTCCAGCTCGCGCCGCGACTGCTCGCGCTCGGTGACGTCGATCGCCAGGCCGGCCACCATGTCGCCCTTGCCGTCGCCATAGATGGGAAAGCGCACCACGTCGAGGATGCGCGCGTTGTGGTTGTGGTCGAACACGGTCTCCTGGGTGTGCAGCTCGCGCTTGTCCTCCAGCACCTTGCGGTCGTTGTCCTGGGACGCCTCGGCGGCGCCGGTGGACATCAGGTCGAAATCGCTGAGGCCGTCCATGTCGCCGGGCGTCATGCCGAAGAAGGCCGACTGGGCAGGATTGACGTAGCTGTAGCGCAGCTGCGAATCCTTGATCCAGGTCGGCATCGGCGCGGCGTTCATGAAGGCGTTGAAGCGCGCCTGCATCTCGCGCAGGGCCTGGGCGCTGGCGCGCTGCTTGCGCCGCGCCTGGGCGTCGCGCAGTTCGCGGTCGACCGCGTGCGGCAGGCGGGCAATCGCGCTCTTGAGGAAATAATCCTGGGCGCCGGCCTTCATCACCTCGACCGCGGTCTGCTCGCCGATGACGCCCGAGACGATGATGAACGGCGTCTGGTCGTTGTCCTTCTTGACCAGCTTCAGCGCCTCGACGCCGCTGAAGGTCGGCATCGAGTAGTCGGAAATGACGATGTCCCAGCGCTGCTCGCACAGCGCCGCCAGCAGCGCCGGCTCGTCGTCCACGCGCTGCCAGGTCGGCTCGAAGCCGCCGCGCTTGAGCTCGCGCACCATCAGCACGGCGTCTTCTTCCATGTCCTCCACAAACAACACGCGAAGCGGGATACTCATGGCCTCTGATCTCACGATTTCATTGAACAATGCAGCCCGGCGCCGACGACGCCAGCCTGCGCCCTATTGCGTTTATTCCGGCTCGACCAGGGTCGGCATCAGTCCTTTGCGCGGCAGCGAGAAATAGAAGCTCGCGCCTTCCTTCGGCTTGCTCTCGGCCCACACGCGGCCGGTGTGGCGGATCACGATACGCTGCACCAGCGCCAGGCCGATGCCAGTGCCGGCATATTCTTCCTGGCGATGCAGGCGCTGGAAGGTGCCGAACAGCTTGTGGGCATAGCGCATGTCGAAGCCGACACCGTTGTCGTGCACGCCATAGACGATCTCGTCGTCGTTGAGCTGCATGCTCACGCGCACCAGCGGATGCTCGCTCCTGCTGCTGAACTTGACGGCATTGCTGAGCAGGTTTTCCCATACCTGGGTAATCAGGCCCCGGTTGGCGACCACGCCGTCCATGGCCGGCAGCTCGAAGTCGACCTCCGGGTTTTCCTGCTTCAGGCCGGCCACCACCTGGGTCACCAGCTCCTCCATCGAGAAACGCTCCAGCGTGAGTTCGCCGGTGGTCGACTTGGCCAGCTTGAGCAGGTCGTTGATCAGCTCGTCCATCTTCTTGACGTTGCGGCGAATCACCTGCAGCTGTTCGCGCCCCTTGTCGTCGAGGGCCTCGGCGTAGTCTTCCTCGAGGATCATGGCATAACCGGAAATGGCGCGCAGCGGCGCGCGCAGGTCGTGCGAGACCGAATAGGAGAAACTTTCCAGTTCGCGGTTCACGCTATGCAGGTGCAGCGCCTGGCGCTTGAGGTCGGCATTGAGCGCCTCGATTTCGTCTTCGGCCTGCTTGCGCTCCGAAATGTCGTACATCACGGTGCGGCTGATCAGGCGCCCGCTCTCCTGGTTCGGCACTGCGGTGGCATTGACCAGCGCGGTGAACTCCGTGCCGTCGGCGCGCCGGTAGTTCAGGTCGACGCCGTTGATCTCCCGGCGCAGCAGGAACTGCGGCAGCAGCTCGCGGGTATAGAGCTCGGCGCTTTCCGGCGTCATCAGGTCGGCGTGCGTCAGCTTGCCCACCACCTGTCCGCGGGTGTAGCCCAGCCACTTCAGTTCGGTGTCGTTGATCTTGATGATCTTCTTGTCGGTCTCATCGACCGAGTGGTAACCGCAGGGCGCATTGTTGTACAGGTCCTCGATCTCGTCCGAGTAGGCCTGCGCGCGTTGCTGGGCTTCCACGCGGCGCCACATCTCGCGCCTGAGCTTGCTGTAGACCAGCACCAGCAGCGCCACACTGAGCAGGCTGCCGCCGACCACGGTGAGGATGGTGACGTCGGCGCTGGTGGCGGTCTCCTGCGAGCGTGTGGCCAGCAAGGCGTTTTCGGCGCCCTTCATCTCGGCGAAGTTGGCGCGGATGTCGTCGCTGAGCGACTTGCCCGCAAGCAGTTGCGCCTGGGCCACCGTCGAATTCATTTCCAACAGGCCGCGCGCCATCATCAGGCGCTGCGTGATCATGTCTTCGGTGGCGGTAAGCCGCTTCATCTGCTCCGGGTTGTCGCGCATCATGCGGCGCAGTTCATGCATCAGCGAATTGAGCTGGCGCACTCCCGCCTCGAAATTGCCGCGATATTCGTCATTGCCCGACAGGGCATAGCCGCGCGCGCTGCTGACCGTGTCGCGCAGCGTGGAATGGGCCTCCTCCAGCACGTTGAGCACCGTGTGCGTGTGCTGGACCCAGACGGCGCGCTCCTCGAAGTCGCGCACGCTGTAGAAGGAAAAAGCGGCCACCCCCACCGACAGCATCAGCGCCAGAAAGAAGAATATGGCCGTGCTGGTGGTTGCCAGCCTGGTTTTATTGAAGATCGGCATCTTTTTCTTTGTGCTGCAAGGTTCCAAGGTTTCCGCTTATCTTCATGCGCATCCTTACGCTCCTGCCTTCGAGCCCTGGCGCGCAGGCATAGTTTCGGGCATTGCGCCTGCTGCTCGCCCAGTCACATTCCGAACTTACTACTTTGTTACCACCGATGTCGACTGAATCCTGCACCCTTGCATCAGGCGCGGTGTGTTCGACCACTCTTGAATTGCGTCAACCGCAGGGATGCGCGCTCACCGCTCACCGATGCGGGCGAACCGCCACGTATCGCGAGGGCGTCACGCCAGCGCGTGCAGAAGCTTCTGAGATATCCCCTGAACAACAGATGCGACATGTTGATGAGTTCGCATTTGCTTAATGCCATCAAATGTTTTCATTCAAGCAGCAAGATTCGTCATCGTCCCGCTTTTTTCGTTTTTCAAGCTGTTGCGTCCCTGCACTTTTATAGTTTTTATTCGAATTTATTCTATAATAGTCTCAACCCAAATCTGTTACTAGACGGCATCCTTCAATAATGAAAAAAATACATGTTTTCATGCTTGCAGCCGGACTAGCCCTGTCGTTCGGTGCGGACAGCTTCGCGGCGTCGGTCAACGGCAACCTGACCATGACCGCCGTGGTGACCGCGCAGTGCGTCGTACAGAGCGCGGCGCTGCCGTTCGGCGTGTACAACTCCAGCGCGATCCAGCAAAACGCCCAGATCGGCGTGACCTGCTCCAACGGCACCAGCTATACGGTGAGCCTGGATGCCGGCGCGGGAACCGGCGCCAGCACGGCAAGCCGTAAACTGGCCAACGCCGACGGCAGCAGCACGCTGAACTACGCGCTGTATCAAGATGCGGCCCGCACCAAATCCTGGGGTAACGCCAACGGCGCCGACACCATCAGCGGTGTGGGCAGCGGCGTGTCCCAGACCATCCCGGTGTATGGCTATATCCCATCCGGACAAGCCGCGCGCGCCGGCAGCTACAGCGACGTCGTGGCCATCACCCTGTCCTACTGAACCGCCAGCCCGTTTTTCTCTTGCCAGCAAATGGCGCGCTCCGCGAGGATGCGCGCCATTTCCGTTTGTGCGGGCCATTGCGCTTAACTCCCTGCTTGTTTGGAGATAGTCTGCCAAAATGAAAATGCCGGTCACCATCAATCACGCTTAGAATTAACTTTCAATCAAATTCTGTGGTGAGCGTGCAACCAAAAGCATTACTAGAATCACATTTCGTTTTACTCTAGAAACAATATCGAGATACCTGACAACTAAATCGGAGTTTTCGCACAGTGACGAGAACCATCATTCAGAGACTGGCTCGGGTATGGCCAATAGTCTGCGTCGCCGCAGCTGGGGTATGCGGTACAGCACATGCTTCCAACTTCGAGATCGCTCCGGTGGTGCTGGAGCTGTCGTCTTCGCGCACTGCCGGTGTGGTGAAGATCGTCAACAACGACAATCACGATGTCTCGCTGCAACTGCGCGCCTTCGAGTGGAACCAGAGCGACAACAAGGATGACCTGCAGCCGACGCAGAACCTGATCATCAGCCCGCCAGTGTTCAGCCTGGCGCCGGGCGCTTCCCAGGTGATCCGCATCGTCTCCAAGCAGCCTTCCGGTCCCAACGAGATCGCGTTCCGCATGCTGATCGACGAGATCCCGTCGGCGGCCGAAGGCGCCACCATCAACTTTAAATTCCGCATTTCCATGCCGGTGTTCATCGCGGCCAACGGCGTGTCCAAGCTGCAGATGGATTACTCCCTGCACGCCGGCAAGCCGGCCAAGCTGATCGTGCGCAACACCGGCAACCGGCGCGCGCGCTTGCTGGACCTGGCGTTCACCCTGCCCAACGGCAAGAAGATCACCCCCCCGGCCGGTGGCAATCCCTACACGCTGGCAGGAATCACCCGCCAGTACCTGATCGAAACTGATACCCCGCTGGCGGCCGGCAGCAAGGTCAAGATGACCGCGACAGGCGACTCGGGTCCGATTGAAACCGAACTGACCGTGGCGCCTTGAGACGACGGCTGTCACATTGGATCACCCTCGCCTCCCTGGTCATGCTGAGCGCCTTGGCGCGCGCCGCCGAACCGGGGGATGAGGCTTTACTGCTGGAAGTATCGATCAACGGCCGCGGCACCGACCTGGTAGTGCAATTCACGCGTCGGCAGCAGACGCTGTACACCACGGTGTCCGAACTGCGCAGCCTCAAATTGAAGGTCGACGGAACGGACAACGACCTGGTCGCGCTGAACACGATCGCGACCCGCATCCAACTCGACGAGGCCGCCGCCAAGGTCAACCTCGACATCCCGGCACGGTTCATGAACACCACCGATATCGACGCCAACATCAGCACCAGCAATGTCCCGCTGTCGCCGGGCGGGCGCGGGCTGGTGCTGAACTACGACCTGCTGGCCACCTCCAGCCAGGGCATACACGCCTTGGGCGGCCTGTTCGACGGGCGCTGGTTCGCCGGCAGCGGCGTGTTCAGCACCACCGGCCTGGGCTACCTGGGCAACAGCGGCGGCGTCTCGGCGCGGTTGGAGACGACCTACACCTATTCCGAACCGGCCTCGTTGCGGCGCTATCGCGTGGGCGACGTCATCAACGGCAGCCTCGCGTGGAGCCGTTCGGTGCGCCTGGGCGGCTTCCAGTTCGCGTCGGACTTCAACCTGCGTCCCGACCTGGTCCGCTTCCCCACGCCTTCGCTGGGCGGCGAGACGGTGGTGCCGTCGACGGTGGACCTGTTCGTCAACGGCGTTCGCCAGCTGTCGCAACCGGTGCCGCCGGGACCGTTCGACATCCGCCAGCCGCCGATTGCCAGCGGCGCGGGCCAGATTGCCGTGGCGGTCACCGATGAGCTGGGCCGGCAGACCCTGCGCACCATCAATTTCTACGCGACCGACCGCCTGCTCAAGGAAGGCCTGAACTCCTATTCGGCCGAAGGCGGCTGGGTGCGCCGCAATTACGCGCTGCGCAGCAACGACTATGGCCAATTTGCGATGTCCGGCACCGCGCGGCGCGGCATGAGCGATTGGCTGACGCTGGAGACGCACGCCGAGGCCATGCGCGGGCTCAAGCTACTGGGCGGCGGCGCGGTGTTCAACCTGAACAGCCGGGCCGTGCTGGCGACCGCGCTGGCCACCAGCAGCTCGGATGCCGGCTCGGGCCAGCAGGTCTCGGTGGCCATCGAGCGCAATGCCAATCCGATCAGCATGTCGCTCACCCGCATCCAGGCCACCCGCCATTACCAGGACATCGGCGCAATCCAGGGCGCCCCGGTCTCGCGCTCCTCGACCATCGCCACCCTGGGCTTGAGCCTGGGCAGCGCCGGTTCGCTGAGCATGGCCTATGCCATGACCAAGAGCCCGATCCTCTTCACCGACCTGGGCACCACGGGCTTGTCAGATAGCGAGACGCTGACCCTGACCTATTTCAAATCGGTCGGCGCCGCCTCCAACCTCTACATGACCGCCTTCCGCGACTTCCGCAACAGCGGCTACGGCGCGACGGTGGGCGTGATCATTCCGTTCGGCGGCCGCGACGCCGGCGGCGTCAGCGTGAACAACAACAATGGCCAGCGGACCACCTCGGTGCAGGCCAGCCGCCCGACCATCGCCATCGGCGACGTCGGCTGGCAACTGCAGGACACCGAGGGCAGCTACCGGCAGCGCCTGGGCCAGCTGAGCTACAAGAGCCGCTACGGCAGCTTCAATGCCGCCACCGCGCAATCGGGCAACGTGACCAGCCAGCGCGTCGGGGCGCGCGGCTCCTTCGCCATGATGGATGGCGGCGTATTCGCCTCCGACTGGATCGAGGACAGCTTTGCGGTGGTCAACGCCAGCGGCGTGAAGAACGTCGGCATCTACACCGAGAACCGCTACGCAGGCCGCACCGACGACAACGGCCAGCTGTTGCTGACCGACCTGCGCGCCTACGACATCAACAAGATCTCGGTCGATGTCCTCGACCTGCCGCTCACGCTGCAGCTGGACCAGACCGACCAGTACATCAAGCCGCGCGACCGCTCCGGCGTGCTGGTCAACTTCACCGCCAAGAAAGCCTCCGACGTGACCATCACGCTCAAGGACGCCGCCGGCAATTACATCCCCATGGGCGCATCGATCCGGGTCAGGGAAACCGGCCTGCAGGCCCCGGTCGGCTATGACGGCGTGAGCTACCTGCAGGAACTCGCGCCGGTGAACACGCTGGACGTATTGCTGCCCTCGGGCGGCCAATGCCACGCAACCCTCACACCGCCCACCCGCTCCGAAGGCGGCATGACCAATGAAGTCGTGGTGTGTCAATGAATCCATTGGAGCCCTCATGAAAACGCTCTTCACATTGCTGCTCATGCTCTGCCTCGGCGCCGCCTGCGCCACGGCGCAGGCCCAGGGCTGCACGGCCTCGGCGTCAACGCTCTCGTTCGGCACCTACAACCCGCAATCCAGCACCCCGGTCGAAAACACCGGCAACATCACCGTCACTTGCCAGGCCACGATTTCGCTGCTGATCACCTATACGGTCAAGCTCAGCGCCGGCAACAGCGGCGCATATGCCCAACGCAAGATGCTCGCCGGCACGTCGGCCATGAACTACCAGGCCTACCTGGATGCGACGCGCTCCACGATCTGGGGCGACGGCTCGTCGAGCACCAATTACATCCTCGACGGCTACCTGCTCCAGGTGCTCACGCCGGTCGTCAAGACATATACCGTCTACGGAAAAATCCCCGGCAGCCAGAACATCGCCGCCGGTTCTTACACCGACACCTTGACCATCCTGGTCTCGTATTAGCCTGGAAACGATGACGGGCGGCAAGCTTCTTGCCGCCATTGCTGCATTTCCGCCGCAATTCAGGTTTTCCCTGAGCTCGTCGGCGCCGCTTTCAGGAATCCCCGGATGCCGTCGAAGCCGTCAGAAAATTAAAGTGTCTCCATACCCGCTGCACACAGAAGTTCTCGCACAGGGCGAGGACAGCGCAGGGATCCACAGGAGAATCAACATGTTTTTTGCCAAGAAAAATCGCTTCGTCTGCGCATCCATCGCCGCTGTCATGCTGGCTTCCTCGGCCCCGTCGCACGCGGCCACGGCCAGCGCCTCGCTGACGATCAGCGCCTCGGTGGTCGCCGCCTGCACCGTGGTCGGTTCGGCGATCGCCTTCGGCGCCTACACCCAGGCGCTGGTGAACCAGACCGGCAGCATCACGGTGCTGTGCACCAACGGCACCAGCTACAACGTCGGCCTTGACGCCGGCACCGGCAGCGGCTCGACGGTCACCAGCCGCAAGATGAGCGCCACCGGCGGCGGCACGCTGAACTACGCGCTGTACCGCGACTCGGGCCGCACCAACAACTGGGGTTCGACCATCGGCACCGACACGCAGACCGGCACCGGCTCGGGCCTGGTGCAAACGCTGACGGTGTACGGCCAGATCGCGGCCGCGCAGACGCCGCTGGCCGGCGCCTACTCGGACACCGTGACCGTCACGCTGACCTACTGATCATCGATTCAACGGCGGCATGCGCCGCCGGCAATAAATCCCGGAGGGGTTCGGGATGCAAGACGCAAGGCTTTATATCGGGGCTAAACCCGGAGGGGGATGCGGCGCACTTCGCGAGGAGTGCGCCGTTTTTTTTGCTCGGAAAATTCTGCCGCGCAAAAAGAAAAAGCCCTGTTCGATGAACAGGGCTTTTATCTGGCGGAGTGGACGGGGCTCTCCCACATGCTGCAGGCCGCGGAATCGCTTGCAAGCGATTCCCTTCTCGCCCCGCCGGGAGCCGCGCAGGCGGCTCCCTCCACTCCGCTGTTTTTGCTGCGCAAAAAGAAAAAGCCCTGTTCGATGAACAGGGCTTTTATCTGGCGGAGTGGACGGGGCTCTCCTACATGCTGCAGGCCGCGGAATCGCTTGCAAGCGATTCCCTTCTCGCCCCGCCGGGAGCCGCGCAGGCGGCTCCCTCCACTCCGCTGTTTTTGCTGCGCAAAAAGAAAAAGCCCTGTTCGATGAACAGGGCTTTTATCTGGCGGAGTGGACGGGGCTCGAACCCGCGACCCCCGGCGTGACAGGCCGGTATTCTAACCAACTGAACTACCACTCCTAAAACTTGCTCGACTGCCTGGTGCTGGTGGGCGCTGAGAGGCTCGAACTCCCGACCTAAGCCTTGTAAGGGCTCCGCTCTACCAACTGAGCTAAGCGCCCGGCTACCTTAACAGTCTGCCGCCATGTCACTGGCGACGAAAGAACGTTATTTTATAGCATCTTTCAGGCCTTTGCCAGCCTTAAATTTAGGAACCTTCGAAGCCTTGATCTTGATCGCGGCGCCGGTCTGGGGATTGCGGCCGGTGCGGGCCGCGCGCTGGCCGACGGCGAAGGTGCCGAACCCGACCAGGGTCACGGTGCCGTTCTTCTTCAGCGTGGTCTTCACCGCTCCGATGAATGCGTCCACCGCGCGGCCGGCTGCGGCCTTGGAGATGTCTGCCGCATCGGCAATGTGTTCAATCAGTTCGCCTTTATTCACTTACGCCCCTTGTACAAATAAGTTTGTTTATTGGTGACAGCGTTTGCGACTCAACGACAGAGCCCCCTCACCGTCGATTGCCTTGCGGAAAAATTCCGCAAGCGGCTATTAAACAAGCCGCAAAACCAGGTGTCAAGCGGCTTTGCGCCATTTGCGGTGATTTTCAGGGGCGGCGCTCATTTTCCTGACGGAAATCAAATGCGCCCAGCCGCGGGACAATAAAAAAGCGCCTCCGAAGAGGCGCTTTCGAGGGCAGATACCTGAGCCGGGATCAGTGCTTGACCACCGGATCGGTCGCACCGTCCTTGGCGGCGACGGTCGACTCGACGATGGCCTCGTCTTCCGGCAGCGGCGCCGGTTGACGCTCCAGCGCCACTTCCAGCACCTTGTCGATCCAGCGCACCGGAATGATCTCGAGCTTGTTCTTGACGTTGTCCGGAATCTCGGCAAGGTCCTTCACGTTCTGCTCGGGAATGAGCACCGTCTTGATGCCGCCGCGATGCGCCGCCAGCAGCTTTTCCTTCAGGCCGCCGATGGGCAGCACTTCGCCCCGCAGCGTGATCTCGCCGGTCATCGCCACATCCGCGCGCACCGGGATGCCGCTGAAGATGGATACCAGCGCGGTGGTCATCGCGATGCCCGCGGACGGACCGTCTTTGGGCGTGGCGCCTTCGGGCACGTGGATGTGGATGTCGCTCTTCTCGAACACTTCGTTCTTGATGCCCAGCTTGCGGGCACGGCTGCGCACCACCGTGCGGGCCGCTTCGATCGATTCCTTCATCACGTCGCCCAGGGTACCGGTGCGGATGATCTGGCCCTTGCCGGGCATGTTCACCGCCTCGATGGTCAGCAGATCGCCGCCCACCTCGGTCCATGCCAGGCCGACCACCTGGCCGATCTGGTTTTCCTTCTCGGCGATGCCGAAGTCGAAGCGGCGCACGCCCAGGAACTTGTCCAGGTTGCGCGACGTAACGGCGACCTTCTTCTCCTGCTTCTTCAGCAGCAGCAGCTTGACTACCTTGCGGCAGATCTTCGAGACTTCGCGTTCCAGCGAACGCACGCCGGCTTCACGGGTGTAGTAGCGGATGATGTCGCGGATCGCCGATTCGGCGACGCTGATCTCGCCCTCCTTCAGGCCGTTGTTCTTGATCTGCTTGGGCAGCAGGTAGCGCTGCGCAATGCTGGTCTTCTCGTCCTCGGTGTAACCCGACAGGCGGATCACTTCCATCCGGTCCAGCAGCGCCGGCGGGATGTTGAACGAGTTCGAGGTCGCCACGAACATCACATCGGAGAGGTCGAAATCGACTTCGATGTAGTGGTCGGAGAAGGTGTGGTTCTGTTCCGGATCGAGCACTTCCAGCAATGCCGACGACGGGTCGCCGCGGAAGTCCATGCCCAGCTTGTCGATTTCGTCGAGCAGGAACAGCGGGTTGCGCACACCGACCTTGGACAGGCTCTGCAGGATCTTGCCCGGCATCGAACCGATGTAGGTGCGGCGGTGACCGCGGATTTCCGCTTCATCGCGCACGCCGCCCAGGGCCATGCGCACGAACTTGCGGTTCGTGGCGCGGGCGATCGACTGGCCCAGCGACGTCTTGCCGACGCCCGGGGGACCGACGAAGCACAGGATCGGCGCCTTGAGCTTGTCGACGCGCTGTTGCACGGCGAGATACTCGAGAATGCGTTCCTTGACCTTGTCCAGGCCATAGTGGTCGCCTTCCAGCACCTTCTCGGCGTTGGACAGGTCGTTGTTGACCTTGGACTTTTTCTTCCACGGCAAGCCGACCAGGGTGTCGATGTAGTTGCGCACCACGGTGGCCTCGGCCGACATGGGCGACATCAGCTTGAGCTTCTTGAGCTCGCCCTGGGCCTTTTCCAGCGCTTCCTTGGGCATCTTGGCGGCCAGGATCTTCTTCTCCAGCTCTTCCATGTCGGCGCCGTCTTCGCCTTCGCCAAGTTCCTTCTGGATGGCCTTGACCTGCTCGTTCAGGTAGTACTCGCGCTGGGATTTCTCCATCTGGCGCTTGACGCGGCCGCGGATGCGCTTCTCCACCTGCAGGATGTCCAGTTCGCCTTCCAGCTGGCCGAGCAGGTGCTCGTAACGCTTGGCGACGTTGAAGATCTCCAGGATGACCTGCTTCTGCTCGAGCTTCAGCGGCAGGTGCGCGGCAATGGTGTCGGCCAGGCGGCCGGCGTCGTCGATGCCGGCCAGCGAGGTCAGGATCTCAGGCGGGATCTTCTTGTTCAGTTTCACGTACTGGTCGAACTGCTGCACGATGGTGCGGCGCATTGCCTCGACTTCCGCTTCGTCGCCCTGCTCCGACTCGACCGGGGTCAGGTCGGCCACGAAGTGGGTTTCCAGTTCGCTGATGTGATGGATGCGTGCGCGCTGCGCGCCTTCGACCAGCACCTTCACGGTGCCGTCGGGCAGCTTCAGCATTTGCAGGATATTGGCCACGCAGCCGATTTCGTAGA
This sequence comes from Herbaspirillum sp. WKF16, assembly GCF_028993615.1. Classification (NCBI taxonomy): domain Bacteria; kingdom Pseudomonadati; phylum Pseudomonadota; class Betaproteobacteria; order Burkholderiales; family Oxalobacteraceae; genus Herbaspirillum; species Herbaspirillum sp. WKF16. The sequence goes on from NZ_CP118632.1 coordinate 2,775,361, forward strand.
TATCGTCAGCCGAAGGCTCGTCCTTGGCGGCGGCTTTCTGGGCCGCGAGCATGATGCTCTTGCCCTGTTCCATGGCCGCTTCCAATGCCTTGATCGACTTCGGGCGGCCGACGAAGAGCGGAATCACCATGTGCGGGAAGACCACCACATCCCGTAACGGCAACAGCGGCAATTGCGATTGTTCTGTAAGTATTGGAGTCGTCATGGCGGGCCTTATCAAAGAATACTGTGAATGATGTTGGCACGAGTGATCAAAACACAAGTCCGGCAGAGCTAAAAATCACGGCCGGAAGACCGATGTCAAGATCGCAACAAAATAAAAAAAGCCACACACGAAGTTTCCTCCGGGTGGCTTTTCGATGGAAGCCAGAGTAAATTCCGCCGGTTCATTTTACCGCTTTTGCGGCTACCGGACTGTGTGCGGCCTTTTTGCGGAATGCCGCGCATCTTCATGCGCGGCATCACCGCTCCTGCGACACCCGTCGCCTGACCAATACGATCAGGCGCCGGACACCTTCGGCTGGTCGTGGTAGATCATCAGCGGCTTGGCGCCGTTGGTGATGGTGTTCTCGTCGACCACGATCTTGGCCACATTCTGCTGGCTGGGCAATTCATACATCACGTCGAGCAAGGCATGCTCCAGGATCGAGCGCAATCCGCGCGCGCCGGTCTTGCGCGCCAGCGCCTTCTTGGCGATGGCATGCATGGCCGCCGGACGGATTTCCAGCTCCGCGCCTTCCATCTGCAGCAGCTTGGCGTATTGCTTGATCAGGGCGTTCTTCGGCTCGACCAGGATCTGGATCAGGGCTTCCTCATCCAGTTCGTTCAGGGTGGCGATGACCGGCAGGCGGCCGACCAGCTCTGGAATCAGGCCGAACTTGACCAAATCTTCCGGCTCGGCGTTGAGCAGCACCTCGGAATTGGTCTTCTGGGTCTGGCTCTTCACGCTGGCCGAGAAACCGATGCCGCTCTTCTCGGAGCGATCGGAAATGATCTTGGCCAGGCCGTCGAAAGCGCCGCCGCAGATGAACATGATGTTGGTCGTGTCGATCTGCACGAAGTCCTGGTTCGGATGCTTGCGGCCGCCCTGCGGCGGCACCGACGCCATGGTGCCTTCGATGAGCTTGAGCAAGGCTTGCTGCACGCCTTCGCCGGAGACGTCGCGCGTGATGGACGGGTTATCCGACTTGCGGGAGATCTTGTCGATCTCATCGATGTAGACGATGCCGCGCTGCGCCTTCTCGACTTCGTAATTGCAATTCTGGAGCAGTTTCTGGATGATGTTCTCGACGTCCTCGCCGACATAGCCGGCTTCGGTCAGCGTGGTCGCGTCGGCGATCACGAACGGGACGTTGAGCATGCGCGCCAGCGTCTGCGCCAGCAGGGTCTTGCCGGAGCCGGTCGGGCCCACCAGCAGGATGTTGCTCTTGGCAAGCTCGACATCGTCCTTCTTGCCGAGGTGCTTCAGGCGCTTGTAGTGGTTGTACACCGCCACCGACAGGATGCGCTTGGCGGTGGATTGCCCGATGACGTACTGGTCCAGCAGGTCGCTGATTTCCTGCGGCGTCGGCAGGTCCGACTTGGCGCCCGGAACGGCTTCCACGCTGGCAGCTTCATCACGGATGATGTCATTGCACAGGTCGATGCATTCGTCGCAGATGAAGACCGAAGGGCCGGCGATCAGCTTCTTGACTTCGTGCTGGCTTTTGCCGCAGAAGGAGCAATAAAGCAACTTTTCGCCGCTGGAGGATTTTTTCTCAGACATAGAGCTACAAGGATAGAATTTACGACTTGATCATACCCGCGAAATACGGATTCGTCACGGCTTGGTCATTTTTCGACGCCAACCCTTGATTCCGGTTCGCTTCATGACACTTATATGTCATCGAGACGCCGATTTATCAAGGAAACAGAGCCCGAAAAGCCTCTCTTTGCGGAATCCGCAAAAAAAATGCCCGGACGGCAATCCATCCGGGCATTTTTATGCGGTTTACCGCGATGCCGACTCAAGCGCGCTCGGTCAGCACCTTGTCGATCAGGCCATACTCCACGGCGGCGTCGGCCGACATGAAGTTGTCGCGATCGGTGTCGCGTGCGATCTTCTCCACGTCCTGGCCGGTGCGTTCGGCCAGAATGCCGTTGAGGCGTTCGCGCAGGTACAGGATTTCGCGTGCCTGGATCTCGATGTCGGATGCCTGGCCCTGGGCGCCGCCCAAGGGCTGGTGAATCATGATGCGAGAGTTCGGCAGCGAGAAACGCTTGCCCTTGGCGCCTGCCGCCAGCAGGAAGGCGCCCATGGACGCGGCCAGGCCGGTGCACAGCGTCGACACTTGCGGCTTGATGAACTGCATGGTGTCGAAGATCGCCATGCCGGCCGAGACCGAGCCGCCCGGCGAGTTGATGTACAGCGAAATGTCCTTGTCCGGATTTTCGCTTTCCAGGAACAGCAACTGGGCGACGATCACGTTGGCGGTTGCGTCATTGACCGGTCCGACCAGGAAAATGATGCGTTCCTTCAGCAGGCGCGAGTAGATGTCGTACGCGCGCTCGCCGCGACCGCTCTGTTCGATCACCATCGGCACCATGCCGAGCATTTGCGTGTCCAGTGCGGAACCTCTGATCAGACCTGTCATGTGTGCATCCTTAGCGTAAAAATGTTTTCCGATACTACGCGAGAAAACCCGATTACGCTTGCGCCTGATTGCCCATCAGCTCGTCGAACGAAACCGGCTTTTCCGAAACCTTGGCTTTGCCGAGAACGTAGTTGACGACGTTTTCTTCCAAAACAAGAGCTTCGACTTCGGCCAGGCGGCGACGGTCGGAGAAGTAGTACTTCAGCACTTGCTGCGGGTCTTCGTAGCTTTGCGCGAAATCTTCGATCTGCGCCTTGACCTGGTCTTCGGTGGCTTCCAGCTTGTTGGCCTTGACCACTTCCGCCAGGATCAGGCCCAGGCGCACGCGGCGCTCGGCCTGCGCGGTGAACAGTTCGCGGGGCAGCTGCATGACCTTCGGGTCCATGCCGCGCTGCGCCATGTCCTGCTTGGCCATTTCAGCCAGGCGCTCGACGTCCTGCTCGACCAGCGCCTTCGGCACTTCCAGTTCGCTGGCCTTGATCAGGGCGTTCATCACGCTGTCCTTGGTCTGGGCCTTGGTGCGGGCGGAAACTTCGCGCTCCAGGTTCTTCTTGATGTCTTCGCGCATCTTGCCCAGGTCACCGTCTTCGATGCCCAGCGATTGCGCGAACACGGCGTCGACTTCAGGCATGTGCGCCCATTCGACCTTCTTCAGGGTGATGGTGAATTCGGCAGTCTTGCCGGCCACGTCCTTGCCGTGGTAATCCTCGGGGAAAGCCAGCGGGAAGACCTTCGATTCGCCGACCTTCAGGCCGATGGTGGCGGCTTCGAATTCCGGCAGCATGCGGCCTTCGCCCAGCACGAACGGGAAGGCGTCGGCCTTGCCGCCCTGGAATTCCACGCCGTCGATCTTGCCCACGAAGTCCACGGTCACGCGGTCGCCGTTTTGCGCCGACTGGTCAGCGCCGCCGTCGCCGTGCGCGCCCTGCTCGCCCTTGACGTGGTAGTGCACGCGCTGCTTGCGCAGGATGTCGATGGTCTTGTCGATTTCAGCGTCGGAGACCGATGCCACGGTCTTCTCGACTTCGGCGCCGGCCAGGTCGCCGACGGCCACTTCCGGATAGACTTCGAAGGTGGCGTTGAAGGCCAGCTGGCCTTCACCGGCTTCTTCGCTGGTCTTCGGCTCGATCGAGGGGAAACCTGCCACGCGCAGGTTGTTCTCGACGGCGGCGTCGTTGAATGCGCGGCCGACCTTGTCGTTCAGCACTTCGGTTTCGACCTGGTAGCCGAACTGTGCGGCAACCATCTTCATCGGCACTTTACCCGGACGGAAACCCGGCGCCTTGGCAGTGCGCGCGCGCACCTTCAGGCGCTTTTCCACTTCAGCCTGAACATCGGCCAGCGGGAAAGACAGGGTCATACGACGTTCGAGTTTGCTCAGGGTTTCGACTGCAGTTGCCATTTAAATCGTCCAAATAATTAAGAATTCTTTAAGCCGAAGCATTCATTTCCCGTCCGCATCGAATGTTTTCCAGACGAAAAACGGCCAGCCCGACCGCGCTAAAGCTCGCTATTTTATACGCAAAAACCGCCGCGAGTCCAAAATTGCCCTTGCCGCGCCGCAAACAATCCGCAAAGCCCGTGCGCAGGCCGCGAAGCCACGCTGGCGCGGGCTGCCGCGCTTGCCGTTGCGCCATGGCAAGCCGGCGCGACGCGGGCCGCCCTACTTCACCGGAATCGGCTGCGACGCCGCCACCGGCACCGCCGTGACCGCATTCATCGGGCTGCCGTCGATCAGCTTGTCGGAATAAGTCAGGTAGACCAGCGTATTGCGCTTGGGATCGACCACGCGCACCACGTGCAGGCGCTTGAACAGGATCGACATGCGCTCGGTAAACACATCTTCCTGCAGCGGCAGCTTGCCGTTGAACTGCACCGTGGCGGCGACCTGGCGGCAGGCGATCGACGCCTCGGCCCGATCCTCGGCCAGGCCCACCGTGCCCTTGACGCCGCCGGTGCGGGCCCGCGATACATAACAGGTGACGCCCCCTACCTTGGGATCGTCGTAGGCCTCGATGACCACCCTGTCGTTCTTGCCCAGCCAGCGGAAGGCCGTGCTGACGTCGGCCAGCTCCTCGGCCAATGCGCCCTGAGCGAGGGATGCGCCGGCGCACAGCATGGCGCAGGCGAGTGCGTGTAGTTTAGGTTTCATGGAATGCCTGCCAGGTTGGATGAATCAATCGGCCATCTTTTCGAAGCGCGGCAGTTGCTTGCCGTCGACCTCGACCATCTCATGGAACACGGCTTGCGGCCGGATCCACAACCGGCCGTCGGCGGCGCGGTAGACGACCATGGGAGAGAGATCGGACTCGAGGATGGCGTCGCCGACGAATTCGTAGATGCCGCCCTTGTAATGGCGATAGCGTGTCATGGGAATTGGATAAGCGTAAGTGAACCGAGGCCGCATGATACCGCCTGCGCCGCCCTGTCCGCGCGGGCGAAAAGCTTTCCGCAAAAAAACGGACATGGTCATCGGCTTGCAGTACAATAGCGCGCTTTACGAAAATGCTACCCGCATCGGTGGCGGCAAATCTGCAGCGGCACCGCTCCCAGACTGCTATCGCGCCGATGTCCGACACCTTCAGCGAGGATGGCGAAATTGGTAGACGCACCAGGTTTAGGTCCTGACGCCAGCAATGGTGTGGGGGTTCGAGTCCCCCTCCTCGCACCAGATGATTCCCTGAACACGCGCGCCGCTTTGCCCTGCACGTCTTGAACGCGCAGGCAGCGCGGCCTTCAGGTCACTTTCCAGGAACCGCCATGCCCACCCAGGAAGAATTCGACGCGCTCAAGCAAAGCCACAACGCGCTGCTCAACAAGTTCATCGAAAATAATACCGCCGACCAGATCCTGTTCTCGACGCTGTTCACCGCGGCGGCGGTGCTGTCCAAGGACGGCCGCCAGTTCACCGAAGGCGCCATGGGCATCGCCCGTTCTCTGGCCGCACAACTGGGCACCGGCGGCGCCATGCCCAAGGCGCTGCTGGAGACCGTGGAGACCCGCATCGCCACCATCGAGGCGCTGCTGAAAGACAAGTTCGACTGATCCCCCAAGGGCCGCGCCGGCCCTTTCGAAACCACGGAAACTCACGCGGAAATAGCCGCGCGGAAATCATTTTCGATGCCCGCAAAGCCTTGCCACGCAAGGCTTGTGGCCAAACCGCACGCAAGCTCATGCGGATGTTTACCGCGCCTGCTTGCTTGTTTATCATCCAGCTCAGCCATGAGGGGGATCATGACCTGGCGCTTCGTCCTGAAGCCGCTCTTCCCGGATCCTGGCGTCCACCGAAAAACGGATGAAGCTACTTGCAAAGGCAGGGTGATCGGTCATGTCGTACGAGATGGTGCATACCTTCGGCTTCAGCGTCTACCTGGTTCTCTTCCTCCTGCTGCTCTGGACCTGCCGCATCCCGCGCACCAATTCCGGTTCCGGCTGGTGGGCCGCGTCAATCTTCTTCGCCCTGCTCTCGCGCTTGTCCCTGGTGCTGCTCATCCCCGGCAACGACATGCGCACCATCGTCACCGCCTACGCCGCGCTGAACCTGCTGGAGAAGCCCTTCCTGCTGAGCGGCCTTAAGCGTTTCCTCAACCTCGGGACGAACAGCGCCTGGTTCTGGGCGGCCGCCGGGCTGGGCGAACTCTGGCTGCTGGCGGCGTGGATAGGCGACACCTCGGCGCTGGCGCGCGGCCTCGGGTACTCTCTGGTCAATGCCGGATGCATGCTGTACGTGGCGCTGCAATGCCACCGCAACAGCAAGGAAGAGCCGCGCTGGCTGCGCCTGGCCTCCCTGTCGGCGGCGGCCATGGCGGCGCATTGGGCCTGCGGCCCGCTGCTGGTGGAGCATTACCCGGGCTGGTTCAGGCATGGATTCCTGCTCGGCACGGTGCTCATGCTGCTGGTCTACATGTCGCTGCTGGCCATGGTGCTCTCGCAATTCCAGCGGCGCTTGCTGGAAGCCGAAGCCAAGGCGCTGGACATGGCCTTCCTCGACCCGCTGACCGGGCTCAACAACAAGCGCTACATGAACACCCTGTTCGACCACGCGCTGCTGCTGGCCACGCGGCCGCATCACATGGTGGCGATCTTCTACATCGACCTCGACAATTTCAAGCCCATCAACGACGCGGCCGGACACCACGTGGGCGACGAGGTGCTCAAGGCCATCGCCCTGCGCATCAAGGGCATCGTGCGCAGCACCGACATCTGCGCGCGCGTGGGTGGCGATGAATTCATCGTGATCGGCACCCAGCTGGAGAACGAAGCCCAGGCCTTCGAAGTGGCCAAGAAGCTGCTGGCGCAGATGATGCAGCAGGTGCAGGTCGGCGAATCGCAATACCTGCTGGGCGCCAGCATCGGCATCAGCCTGTATCCGCACCATGCGCGCGACCTGTCCAAGCTGATCCAGTGCGCCGACAGCGCGATGTACCAGGTCAAGCGCAACGGCAAGAGCGGCTACGAGATCTACAAGGCCCAGCCGGACGGCACTACCCAGGTGCAAGCGGCATAAGGCGCCGGGACGGCGGGGTTTTCCTTTACTATGCGGGCTGCAAAATCATCCGAAAAGCGCCAGCATGGCCGTCGATCACTACGAAAACTTTCCCGTTGCCTCGCTGCTCCTGCCGGCCCGCCTGCGCCCTGCGGTCACCGCCATCTACGCCTTCGCGCGCAGCGCCGACGACCTGGCCGATGAAGGCGATGCGCCGGACCGCGAGCGGCTGGCCGCCTTGCAGGATTACGAAACCCGGCTCGACCTGATCGAGGCCGGCGCTCCAGGCGGCACGCCGATGTTCGATCGCCTCCAGCACACCCTCCGCGCGCACCGACTGCCGCTGCAACCGCTGCGCGACCTGCTGTCCGCGTTCAAGCAGGATGTGGTCACCACCCGCTATGCCCGCTACGACGACCTGCTCGACTACTGCCGCCGCTCCGCCAACCCCGTCGGCGCGTTGATGCTGCATCTCTACGAGACGCCGACCGAACGCAACCTGCGCGATTCGGACGCCATCTGCAGCGCCCTGCAGTTGATCAATTTCTGGCAGGACATTGCGATCGACTGGCAAAAGGGCCGCATCTACCTGCCGCTGGAAGACCTGCAGCGCTTCGGCGTGAGCGAAGACGACATTGCCCGCGGCGATGGCGGCGACAATTGGAAGCGCTTGATGCAATTCGAAGTGGAGCGCGCGCGGGCGCTGATGCTGTCAGGCGCGCCGCTGGCCAAGCGCCTGCCGGGACGCATCGGCTGGGAGCTGCGGCTGGTGGTCCAGGGGGGACTACGGATCCTGGCGCGCATCGAGGCGGCGCAAGGCGATGTCTTCCGGCGCCGCCCCAAGCTGGGCCGGGCCGACTGGCTGGTCGTGCTGTGGCGCGCGCTGACGATGTAAGGTGCGACGCCGGGAGGGCCAAAGGGCCGAACCGGCGAAGGCGTGATCAGACCAGCAAGGCCGCCGTCAGCGAGCGGATCTGCTCTTCCGAGTCGTCCAGCAGGCCGCGCAGCGACTGGTCGCCGACGTAATCGTCGACCAGGTTCTCGCCGCCGATGCCGGCTTCGGCCACCGAGCGCTGCAGCGGCGAAGGCACCGGCGAGAGCTCCTTGGCCAGCAGCAGCACGTCGCCGATGGACTGCGGCGGCAACACGCGCACGCCGTGCCACAGCGACTCGATCGCATCTACCACCGGTTGCGGCACGCCCAGCTTCTTCAAGACGGCGCGGCCGATCATCTTCTCGCCGTATTCCGCCCAATCCTCGATACCGCCCTCCAGCAGGCCCGGAAACTCATCCGTGCGCGAGAGCAGGTAGAAGCCGCCCACCTCATGCACGATGCCGGCGAACATCGCGGTTTCCGGGTCGCCGTTGGTCAGCTTGCCGGTCAGCACGTGGGCGGTCGCCGCAACGTGGGCGCAATGCTCCCACAGCTGCGCCGACTTGATGCGCATGGCCGGGTTGGAGATGGTGCGTCCCAGCTGGCGCACGATGACCGAGGTGGTGATCGTGTTGAGCGTGCGGAAACCCAGCCGCATGACCGCGGTGCGCACGTTGTTGATCTCGCCGCCGGAGCGGTTGTAGGCGGCCGAATTGGCGATGGCCACGGTGCGCGCCGACACCAGCGGCTCGGCCATCACCAGCTTGGCGGCCTGCTCCAGGTGGCAGTCGGGATCGGCCAATGCCTGCTGCAGCTTGATCGAGGCGCTGACGTTGGCGGGGAACACCAGTTCTCCGCGTCCGGCCTGCGATGCGATGTTGCGAAAGATTTCAAGTCTGTCCATGACGTCTCCAGCCTCCTTGTAGGTTCGCCTTCGGCTGCCCGGTCTTCCATGCTCGGATTGTTTTTTTCACAGGGCGTCGATGCCTTGAGCTTAATGGACAAAGCAAGCCGCCGCAATACGATCCGGGCGCCTCGCCATCACCGCATTTGCCCTGCCGTGCGCACTCGGCTAGCATAGCGCCTTTGCCGGGTCTTGCCGGGCTTCGCCCGCGCGCCGGCCGTGCATCGAACGCAGCCACCGCCATCCATGTCTCCAGACGAATACTGCCAGCAGAAGGCCGCCGCCAGCGGCTCCAGCTTCTATTACAGCTTCCTGTTCCTGCCGCCCGAACGCCGGCGCGCGATCACGGCGCTGTACGCCTTCTGCCGCGAGGTCGACGACACCGTCGACGAAATCGAGGATCCGATGGTGGCGCGCACCAAGCTGATGTGGTGGCGCAAGGAAATCGCCGCCATGCTGGAAGGCAATCCCAGCCACCCGGTGACCAAGGCCCTGCATCCGCACGTGGCCACCTACCAGCTCAAGGGCGAACACCTGCAGGCCATCATCGACGGCATGGAGATGGACCTCGACCAGAGCCGCTACCTGGACTATCCCGGCCTGCAGCGCTATTGCTGGCATGTGGCCGGCGTGGTCGGCATCCTCTCGGCCAGCATCTTCGGCCACACCCAGGGCGCGACCCTGCTCTACGCCGAGAAACTCGGCCTGGCCTTCCAGCTCACCAACATCATCCGCGATGTCGGCGAGGACGGCCGCAAGGGTCGGATCTACCTGCCCGTCAATGAATTGCAGCAGTTCAACGTGACCGCGGCCGACATCCTCAACGGCCGCCACAGCGAGCGCTTCGAGGCGCTGATGAAATTCCAGGTGCAGCGCGCCCATGCCGCCTACGACGAAGCCATGGCCCTGCTGCCCAAGGCCGACCGCCGCGCCCAGCGCCCCGGCCTGATGATGGCGGCCATCTACCGCACCGTGCTCGAGGAGATCGAGCGCGACGGCTACCACGTCCTCAACCAGCGCATTTCGCTCACCCCCATCCGCAAGCTGTGGCTGGCGTGGAAAACCTACGTGTTCGGCTGATGCCGCACGCGCCTGCCGCATGACAGCCCCACTTCACTACGCCGTCGTCGGCGCCGGCTGGGCCGGCTGCGCGGCGGCAGTCGGCCTGGCCGCAGCCGGCCACCGCGTCAGCCTGTTCGAAGCCGCGCGCACCCTGGGCGGCCGCGCGCGCCGCGTAGAGGCCGACGGCCGCGCGCTGGACAACGGCCAGCACATCCTGCTGGGCGCCTACGGCGCCTGCCTGAAGCTGATGAAGCAGGTGGGCGTGCAGCCGTCCCGGGCCTTGCTGCGCTTGCCGCTGCAGATGCGCTACCCGCTGGGAGCCGGCGCCGACGGCATGGACTTCGTCGCGCCGCGCCTGCCGGCGCCGCTGCACCTGGCCGTCGCCCTGCTGCGCGCCAAGGGCCTCTCGCGCAGCGACAAGATGTCGCTGGCGCGCTTTTCCAGCAGCGCGCGCTGGATGGGCTGGCAGCTGTACCAGGACTGCAGCGTGGCCGAGCTGCTGGAACGCTTCGAGCAGACGCCGCGCCTGATCCGCCTGATGTGGAACCCGCTGTGCATCGCCGCCCTGAACACCCCGCCCGAGCGCGCCTCGGCCCGGGTCTTCCTGAACGTGCTGCGCGACAGCCTGGGCGCGCGCCGCGCCGCCTCCGACATGCTGATCCCGCGGGTCGACCTGAGCGCCCTGTTGCCCGACGCGGCGGCCGCCTATCTTGAACGGCACGGCGCACTGGTGCGCGCCGGCACCACGGCAGGCGCCCTGCGCCAGGCCGGCGGCGGCTGGCGCCTGGACGACCGCCAGGGCGAAAGCCTGGGCGAGTTCGCCGGCGTGGTCCTAGCCACCGGCCCGGAAGCGGCGGCGCAACTGCTCGACGGTATCGCCGACACCGCCCCGCTGCGCGCGCTGGCCCATGAACCGATCACCACCTGCTATCTGCAATATGACCCCGGCCTGCGCCTGCCCCGGCCCTTCTATGCGCTGGCCGACGACCCGCAGCGCCGCGCCTGGGGCCAGTTCGTGTTCGACCGCGGCCAGCTCGGCGCCGATGCCGGCCTGCTGGCAGTCGTGGTGAGCGCGGCCGGCCATGCCATCGCCGACGGCCATGCCGCGCTGGAAGACGGCGTCGCGCGGCAACTGGCCGCCGACTTCGGCCTGCCGGCATTGGCAAATCCGCAATGGAGCAAGCTCATCACCGAGAAGCGCGCGACCTTTTCCTGCACGCCGGGATTGCAGCGCCCGGACAATGCCGGCATGCCCGCCGGCCTGGCGCTGGCCGGCGATTACGTGGCCGGCGACTACCCGGCCACGCTGGAAGGCGCGGTGCGCAGCGGCATGGCGGCGGCCAGGCTGCTTGCGGGCCGCCGATGAACCGGGGCTCATCGGCCTCATATAAAATTTTCATGGATTGCCGGAAATGGATTCACCCCACGCATGGCGGCTTTGATCTAGCATACGGTCACACTCGCAGCAGCCCCGATTCCGGTTCTTGCCTGCCATCCAAACACCCCGGCGGCGCCTCGTGACGCCGCGTTCCATTCTTACGGAGATAACAATATGCCGGTCATGACCTGTGTCGAAGACTTCCGCCTGCTGGCCAAGAAACGCGTTCCCAAGGCCTTCTACGACTACGCCGACAGCGGCTCCTACACCGAAGGCACCTACCGCGCCAACAGCGACGACCTGGCCGCCATCAAGCTGCGCCAGCGCGTGGCGATCAACGTCGACGACCGCAGCACGCGCACCACCATGATCGGCCACGACGTCACCATGCCGGTGGCGATCGCCCCCACCGGCCTGACCGGCATGCAATGGGCCAACGGCGAAATGCTGGGCGCCATCGCCGCCGAGAAGTTCGGCATCCCCTTCACGCTGTCGACCATGAGCATCTGCTCCATCGAAGACGTCGCCAGCGTCACCAAGAAGCCTTTCTGGTTCCAGCTCTACGTGATGCGCGACCGCGGCTTCGTGAAATCGATGATCGACCGCGCCAAGGCCGCCAAGTGCTCGGCGCTGGTGCTCACGCTGGACCTGCAGATCCTCGGCCAGCGCCACAAGGACCTGAAGAACGGCATGTCGGTGCCGCCCAAGCTGACCCTGGACACCCTGCTGGACCTGGCCGGCAAGCCGGGCTGGGCGCTGCGCGCGCTGGGCGGGCGCAAGACCTTCGGCAACCTGGCCGGCCACATCAACGGCGGCAACAGCGGCAGCGGCGTGCAAACGCTCTCGAAGTGGACCGCCAGCCAGTTCGACCCGACCCTGAACTGGGACGACGTCGCCTGGATCAAGGAACAATGGGGCGGCAAGCTGATCCTCAAGGGCATCCTGGACGTGGAAGATGCCAAGATCGCCGCGCAGACCGGCGCCGACGCGCTGGTGGTGTCCAACCACGGCGGCCGCCAGCTGGACGGCGCGATGTCGTCGATCCAGGCGCTGCCCCAGATCGCGCAGGCCGTGGGCGACCAGATCGAAGTCTGGTTCGACGGCGGCATCCGCAGCGGCCAGGACATCCTCAAGGCCACCGCGCTGGGCGCCAAGGGCACCATGATCGGCCGCGCCTTCCTCTACAGCCTGGGCGCCATGGGCGGCGACGGCGTCTCGCAGATGCTGGAAATCCTGCGCAAGGAGCTCGACGTCAGCATGGCCCTGACCGGCACCAAGGACATCAAGGACGTCGGCCCGCAGATCCTCGTGCCCTGATCGCCGGGCGCCGGAGCGCTGGTTCAGGCCAAACAAAAATCCCGGACGCCTTGCGGCGCTCCGGGATTTTTTACGTGCGGGGAAAGGCCTCAGGCCCGCCCGGCTTATTGCCGCGGCTTTTGCTGCAGCGCCTCGATCACCTCGGTCTGGCCGTAGCGCCGCGCCAGGTCCATTGCGGTCAGGCCGTCCTTGTTGACCAGCGTCAGGTCGGCGCCGCCGTCGCGCAGCGCCTCTACCGCCGCGGTCCGGCCGCGCATGGCGGCCAGCATGACCGGGGTCATCTTGTCGTCCGGCGATTCGGCGTCGATGTACGCCGAGGCATCCAGCAGCAGCTTGACGATGGCCGCGTTGCCGTTGATGGCGGCGTAATGCAGCGCTGCCCAGCCCTGGCGGTTGACCTCCACCTCGCGCGACAATAGCAGCTTGACCACCGGCACGTTGCCATAGAACGAAGCCAGCATCAGCGGCGTATCGCCGTTGGTGGCCTGGGCCTCCAGGTTGACGTCGGGGGCGTTGACCAACACCTGGAAGGCCTGCATCGAATCCTCGCGGATCGACAGCATGAGGCCGGTGTAGCCGCGCTTGGGCTCGATCAGGTTAGGGCCCATGCCGCGCTGCATCAGCTGCTTGAGGAAGTAGACGTTGTCCATGCGGATCGCCTGGAAGTAGTCTTCATAGGCGCCGGCGCGCGCCGCGCCCGGCAGCAGCAGCGAGGTGTACAGCAGTGCGCGGCCGAGGCCGCGCACGCGCGGGAAGCGAGAGATGCGGGCGCGTATCTTTTCCAGCAGAGACATCATTGTTTGATTCCGAACAGCTTGAAGAAATTGGCGGAGGTCTGGCGCGCGAGCTCCTCGACCGGGATGCCGCGCAGGTCGGCGATGAATTCGCCGACGTGACGCACATAACCGGGCTCATTGGTCTTGCCGCGGAACGGCACCGGCGCTAGGTAGGGCGAATCGGTTTCGATCAGCATGCGCTCCAGCGGGATGGTGCGCGCCACCTGCTGCAAATCCCTGGCGGACTTGAAGGTGACGATGCCGGAGAAGGAAATGTAGAAGCCCAGCTCGATGGCCGCGTCCGCCACTTCCTGGGACTCGGTGAAGCAATGCATCACGCCGGCCGCGCCTCCGGCTTCAGGATTGGCGCCCTCCTCGCGCATGATGCGGATGGTGTCTTCCGAGGCCGAGCGGGTGTGGATGATGAGCGGCTTGCCGGTCTCGCGCGAGGCGCGGATATGGGTGCGGAAGCGCTCGCGCTGCCACTCCAGGTCGCCCTGCAGGCGGTAGTAATCCAGCCCGGTCTCGCCGATGGCGACGATGCGCGGATGGTCCGCCAGGCGGACCAGCTGGGCGACGTCCGGTTCGGGCGTGTCCTCGTAGTCGGGATGCACGCCGACCGAGGCGTAGATGTTGGGATATTGCTCAGCCAGGGCCAGCACCTGCGGGAAATCGGGCAGGTCGACCGAGACGCACAGCGCATGGCTGACCTTGTTCTCGGCCATCTTGCCGAATATCTCGGGCAGGCGGGCGGCCAGGTCGGGGAAATTGATGTGGCAGTGGGAATCGATAAACATGGGCGCTATTGTAAAACGATGCGGCGCGGGTGTCGCGCCCGCTTGCCGTCGCCGGCAGCCGGCGCGCCCGCGCTTATTTCGCCACGGGACGCTTGGCCAGCTTGCGCTGCAGGGTGCGGCGATGCATGTTCAGCGCGCGCGCCGTGGACGAGACGTTGCCCTGGTGCTCGGCCAGCACGCGCTGGATGTGCTCCCATTCCAGCCGGTCCAGCGAAAGCGGCGTGGCGCCCTCCGCCGACGCGCCGGCGTCGCCCTCGGCCGCATGCGCCATCGCCGAGAGGATGGAATCGACGTTGGCCGGCTTGGCCAGGTAATTGTCGGCGCCCGACTTGATCGCCTGCACCGTGGTGGCGATGCTGGCGTAGCCGGTCAGCACCAGCAGGCGCGCCAGCGGCAGCGCCTCGCGCAGCGGCGAAATCCATTGCAGGCCCGAGTCCTGCGCCAGTTGCAGGTCGATGGTGGCGTAGTCGAAGGCCTCGCGCCGCGCCGCCGCCAGCGCTTCCTCGCCGCTGCGGGCGACGGTGGCGCGAAAGCCCCGGCGCACCAGCGAACGCGCCAGCGTGTCGGCGAACACATCGTTGTCGTCAAGAATCAGGAAGGCCGCGCTCATGGGATCTCAGCGTCTCACATCAAAAGGGTCAGGATACGGGAAACTGCAATTCGGCCACCGTGCCCGCGCCTACCGCCGAGCGCAGGCGCAGCTTGCCGCCCATGTGGGCGGCGGCGGCAAAGGCCAGCAGCAGGCCGATGCCCTTGCCGCCCGAGCTGCTGGCGACCGGCGCATGGCCCAGCCGCGCCAGCAGTTCCGGAGCGATACCGCTGCCGTTGTCGGCAATCCGGATGATCGCGGCGCGCGGCCGCTCCTGCGCATCGGCGCCGTCGCCGGCATCGGTTTCCAGCGACAGGCGCACCTCGCCCTCATGGCCGTGCTGGCGGATCGCCTGCGCGGCATTGTCGAGCAAGGTCAACAGGATCTGCGACAGGTCCTGCAACTGGCCGGCGCACACGCCCTCCTGCCTCAGGTCGGCCGCCAGCAGCACGGCCGGATGGCGCAGCCGCCAGCCGTCGATCAGCGTGGCCAGCCACGGCCCCAGCGGCGCGCTGCGGTCGTCCGGGGCGTCGGCGTCCAGGCGCATGCTCTCCAGCGCGGCCTTGCACACCGCGATCTGCTCCTCGACCACCCGCAGGTCTTCCTCATACAGCGCCAGCGCGGCATTGCCGGCCATGTCGCGTCGCATCTCGCCGGCGATCACGGCCACCGTCGACAGCGGCGTATTGAGCGCATGCGCCGCGCCCGCCGCCTGCGTGCCCAGCGCCAGGATGCGCTGGCCCTGCAGCTGGCGCTCGCGCGCCTGCGCCAGCTGGCCGTCGCGCGAGCGCACGGCGGCGGCGATGCGGGTGACGAACCAGGTGATCAGCAGCGCCGAGATCGAGAAGTTGATCCACATCCCGGCCAGGTGGTAGGCCATTGCCTGGCCGTGGTCGTGGATATGCAGCGGCTCGTAGAAATAGACCAGCCCCGAATACGCGGCCAGCGCGCACAGCGCCAGCGACAGCGCATAAGGCCAGGCCAGCGTGGCCGCGCCCGCCGCCAACGCCGGCAGGTAGAAGGAGACGAAGGGATTGGTGGCGCCGCCCGAGAAATACAGCAGCGCCGACAGCAGCGCCAGGTCCAGCAGCAGTTGCAGGAACAGCTCGCCCTGCCCGGCCGGCCGCGCCCAGCGCATGCGCCCCAGCGTGACGATGTTGAGCGCCGCCTGCAGGAGGATCAAGGCCAGCAAAACCGGCAGCGGCAAGGCGATCTCCAGCCAGAAATGCGCGCCCGCCAGCACCACCAGCTCGCCGGCGATGGTGGCCCAGCGCAGCCAGAACAGGCGGGACAGCAACTGATGCTGCGGCAGCGCGCCGGAGGAGGATGCGTTCAGCGTCGGTCCGATGACGGATTGGACGGCCTGGAAGGATGACTGCATGGCGTGATTGGACAGGCCGCTCAACCGCGCCCGTCCGCGCCCGCCTCGCGCTTGCACAGGTGATACGCCATCACCGCAATCGGCGTGGCGATGGCCGCCCACGCCAGCCAGTGCCATACGCCCTGGCCCAGCAAGGCGGCCAGCAGCCCGAAGGCGGTCAATACGCCCAGCAGGATGGGCATGCCCCACAGGCGCAGGAATTCGGATTGTCCGGATTGGGGGTTCATGAGCGCAAACTCTTTCTCAGTATTTCTCAGTATTGGATGCAGGATGGGCGCGCAATGGCAACGCGCGCCCTCATTTTACCGCCAGCGGCGGCGCGGCTTTGGCGTGCAGCATCTCCAGCCGCCGGCGCGACTGCCCGCGCCGCGCGAACCACAGGTAGACGCCGCTGCCCAGCACCGCCAGCGTGGCCAGGTCGAGCGCGGCCCACATCAGTTTCAAGGGCATGCCGGCATAGTCGCCGAAATGCAGCGGCTTGGCCACCAGCACCGCCGTCACATACCAGGGCAGCTCGCGGCTCTCGGTCAGTTGCCCGCTCTCGGCATCCACCAGCACCGGGCGCAGCAGGTTGGAGGTCAGCGCGGTATCGCCGCGCATGAAGATGGCGTAGTGGTGGCCGCTGGAGAAATTGGTGCCGGGGAAGGCGATGAAGGACGGCACCATACCCGGCGTCGCCGCCCGCGCGCTGGCCACCGAGACATCCAGCGAAGCCAGGTGTGAAGGCGGCGGCAGGTTCTTGTACGGCGCCACCATCTCGGCCAGTTGGTCGTTGCGCCAGGCCGTCAGCAGCACGTCTGCCAGCGTGCAGACCACGCCGGTCAGGCCGACCACCATCACCCACACCAGCGTGGCCGCGCCCAGCAGGTTGTGGATATCCAGCCAGCGCAGGCGGCGCCCCTTGCGGCGGCGGATGGCGCCGAAATCCAGCTTGCGCATCAGCGGCCCGTAGACCACCGCGCCCGAGACGATCGACACCACGAACAGCAGCCCCATGAACCCCAGGAAGAGCTTGCCCGGCAACCCGGCAAACATGTCGGTATGCAGCTTGAGCAGGATGAACACCAGTCCGCGCGACGGCGGCTGGCCCAGCACGGCGCCGCTGCGGGTGTCCGAGACCAGGCTCTGGGTGCTGTCGGGATGGGTGTCGGGGCGCGGCGCCATGACCAGCGTGGCGGTCTCCTCCTCGCCGCGCTCCCAGATCATGTACTGGATCACCTCGCCCGGCCGATGGGTGCGGGCCTGTTCGGCCAGCTTGTCCAGCGCCGCCGGCGGCGTGCCGGGCGCCATCTCGGGCGCGGCGATGTGGTTGCCCAGCAGGTCGTCGAGCTCATGGTTGAAGATCAGCGGCAGCCCGGTCAGGCACAGCAACAGCAGGAACACCGTGCAGATGAGGCTGCTCCAGGTGTGGATGAAATGCCAGCGTTTGAAGGACGTGTTGGAGGACATCGGGAATCAATAAAAAATAAGCAAGGCCCGATACGGCGAGCCAGCCTCTTCGGGCAATGAGGTTTGAAGAGGAATGCAGAGTCATTGGTGTTTTCACAACATATAACTGAGCTAAAGTAAATTATCCACTCAAATTGAGATCGATATTACAAATAGTAACCATTCTCAATTATAATTTCTCGCGATTTAGTATCATTCCGATCCACATAACAGAACGCCAAGTTCCTGTCCGCTCCCAGACAAAAAACATGTCCCTTCGCCTTACCCCGCTCACTACCGCCCTGGCGCTCGCCTTCATCGCCCCCGTCACCACCTTCGCACAGACCGCCGGCAACAATGCCGCCGAACAGAAGGATGGGCAGGCGCTCCCGACCGTGACCGTCAATGCTTCCGCAGATGCTTCAGCGGAAGGCCTGCAGACGCCGTATGCCGGCGGCCAGGTCGCGCGCGGCGGCCGAGTCGGCATTTTAGGCAATAAGGATTTCCTGGACACGCCGTTCAACAGCATCGCCTACACCGAACAGCTGATCAAGGACCAGCAGGCAAAAGGCGTGGGCGACGTGCTGCTGAACGACCCGACCATTCGCGTCACCCGCGGTTACGGCAACTACCAGGAGTCGTATATGATCCGCGGCTTCATCACCAACTCCGACGACCTGGCCTACAACGGCCTGTACGGCCTGCTGCCGCGTCAATATGTGGCGGCTGAAATGCTGGAGCGCGTGGAAGTATTCCGTGGCGCCAGCGCCTTCCTCAACGGCGCCACGCCCGGCGGCAACGCCATCGGCGGCACTATCAACCTGCTGCCCAAGCGCGCGGGAACCGATCCGATTACCTCCGTCAGCCTGGGCGTCGAGTCGGGCGGCCAGCTTTATGCTGCGGCCGATATCGGCCGCCGCTTCGGTCCCGAAGACCGCGTCGGTCTGCGTGTGAATGCTGTGCGTCGTGCCGGCGGCACCGCCATCAGCAATGAAAACCGCGAACTGAACATGGGCACCATCGGCCTGGACTACCGGGGCAACAGCTTCCGCCTGTCGGCCGACATCGGGGTGCAGGAATACGACCTCACCTCGACCCGCCCCAGCGTACGTATCGCCACCGCGCCGGCAGGATACGTGCCTGCGGCCCCTAGCGCATCGTCGAACTACGGCCAGAAGTGGTTCTATTCGAATGAGCGCGACATTTTCGGCACCGTGCGCGGTGAATGGGACCTCAGCGACAACATCACCTCCTGGTTCGCGCTAGGCATGCGCCAAGGCACCGAGAACAACAGCTTGGCGACGCCCAATGTGAACAGCACCAACGGTAATTTCACCTCCAATCGCTTTGACAACTCGCGTGAAGACCAGGTGTGGACCGGCGAAGTCGGTGTGCGCGGAAAATTCAACACAGGCGGCGTCAAGCATAGTGTGAGCGCCAGCGCGTCCAGCTATTGGCAGGATTCGCGCAACGCCTATGCGATGGCCCTGGGCACAGCGACCACCGGCAACCTGTATTCACCGACCCAATCGGCCCAACCCTCCCTCGACTTCTTCGGCGGCAGCTTGGCCAGCCCGCAGACCACTATCAAGACCCAGCTGTCCAGCATCGCGCTGGCAGACACGCTGTCGGTCCTGGATGAGCGCCTGCAGCTTAGCTTGGGCGCGCGTTACCAGCGTCTGAAGACGATCAACTACGACTACAACACCCACCTGCAGAGCGACTACTACAACGACGGCACCGTTACCCCAGTGGCAGGCCTGCTCTACAAGCTGACCAAGGAAGTCTCACTGTACGGCAACTACATCGAAGGCTTGCAACCGGGCACCAAGGTGTCTGACACCACGGCGACCAACTTCGGCGCCATGCTGGCCCCCTACAAGTCCAAGCAAAAGGAAATCGGCGTCAAATATGATGCAGGCAAGGTCGGCCTGACGGTGGCGCTGTTCACCATCGAGAAGCCGAACGTCATCACGACCGGGCCTACTGCAACGCCGACCTACACGACCAGTGGCAAGCAGGAAAACAATGGCGTAGAAATCGGCGCCTTCGGCGAACCGATGCGTGGCCTGCGCCTGCTGGCCGGTCTGACCCTACTGGATGCGAAGCAAAAGCGCACCCAGAACGGCACCTATGACGGAAAGGATGCGATCGGCACCGCCAAGACCATGGCCAACGTCGGCGCGGACTGGGACATCCCCGGCGTCCACGGACTGACCGTGAACAGCCGCGTGATCTACACGTCCAAGCAATATGCCGATTCGGCCAACACCCAAGCTATCCCGGCATGGACCCGTATTGACCTGGGCGCCCGCTACATGGCCGAAATCGGCGGCAAGGTGGTGACCCTGCGCGGCGGCATCCAGAACGTCGCCAACCGCAACTACTGGGAATCGGCTGGTGGTTCTTCGGCACTGGGCTACCTCGTCCAGGGAGCGCCGCGTACCTTCGTGACCTCCGCTTCCGTCGATTTCTAAGACAGGAAGCAGTGCAGGAAAAAGGGAAGCCTCGGCTTCCCTTTTTTCATTCCTGCATCCGCAAGCGCCTCATCCCACCCGCTTACCCAGAATCACGTTCCATCCCATCCTGCGTACCCACGCGCGGCGTATGCGCCAAGCGACCAAATGCAAAGGGCTCGAACAGCTTCGGCTCCGTTCATTGTGGCCGAACACGAAGCTCAGCAGCGTATACAGTTTGACGTTAGGAGCGTGGACTATAGCCAGTTCCGGGCAGTAGCGTCCAAGTCCTGTCGGCGGTCACCGGAAGCGAGGCGATGGTGCTGTTGTAGATGGCGATGATGGCCGGCAGCTCGGCTTGACGGCCAGCCGACAAGTGCCCGGGTAGTGCTCATGGATAAAGAAAACTCAGGTGGTAGTGAATTGCGTGACAAAACGGAGAATCAGTCAAACACCCCCGCATAATCCATCAGCATCTCCTCGATGAACAGCTTGGCCGACAAGGGATGATCGGCGATCGCCCGACGCTCGCCCATGCCCTTGATGGCGCGCGAGATGGTGATGACGTCGGCGCGTTCGGCCAGGCGGCCCAGTTCCTTGGCGTAGCGCGGGTAGTAGCGGATGACGCCGGCGGACTTCAGCGAGAGCAGGTCGTACAGCCAGCGCTGCACCCAGCCGACCAGCTCCGATACCTGGACCTTCTGCAGCTTGTCGGCGGTGCGCAGGACGCCGTCGACGCCGGGCTGGGCCAGGTGGCGCAGCAGTTCGTCAAGCACATCCCGGCTGTCGCCCTGGGCCGCTTCCAGCGCCGCCAGCGGCGCGCCGCCCTGCTCGGCCAACCAGGCGTCGGCGTCCTTGACGCCCTGGGCCTTGAGCCAGGCCAGGCCGGCCTCGTGCGAAGGGCCGGCCAGCGCGAACTTGCGGCAGCGCGAGAGGATGGTGGGCAGCAGGCGGTCCAGGCGGTTGGAGAGCAGCAGGAACATGGTGCCCGGCGGCGGCTCTTCCAGCGTCTTCAGGAGCGCGTTGGCGGCGGCGGTGTTGAGCGCCTCGGCCGGATACAGCATCACCACGCGCAGGCCCGAGCGGTGCGTGGAGACATTCATGAAATCGGCCAGCGCACGGATCTGGTCGATCTTGATTTCCTTGGATGGCGTCTTGCTGGCCTTGGCGGTCTTCTTGTCCTCGCCGCCCTCCTCGTCGGCCAGCTCGTCTTCCAGCGCCTCGGGGCGCACGCGGCGATAGTCGGGATGGTTGTACTGCGCGAACCAGTTGCAGGAAGCGCAGGCGCCGCAGGCGTGCGCCTCGGGCGTCGGGGCCTCGCACAGCAGCGACTTGGCGAAGGCTTCGACGAAGGCGGTCTTGCCGGTGCCGGCCGCGCCGTAGAACAGCAAGGCGTGCGGCAGGCGCTCGCGCAGCTGCTGCAGCTGTCGCCAGCTGTCGTGCTGCCAGGGCAGCAGTGAAGAATCGGATGAACTCATGGCGCTCGTCAGTTACAGGGCCGCAATGATGCCGCGCAGCTCCTGCTGGATCTCGGGAATCGGCCGGGTGGAGTCGATGATGCGAAAACGCGCCGGGAATTCGGCCGCGCGGCGCAGGTATTCGCCGCGGGTGGCGGCGAAGAAATCGGCCTTCTCCTGCTCGAACTTGTCGGGGGTGCGCTCGGCGTCCAGGCGCGCGCGCGCCACTTCCAGCGGGACATCGAACAGCAGCGTCAGGTCCGGCTGCAGGTGCGGGTGCACCCAGCGCTCCAGCGCTTCCAGCTTGTCCAGCGCCAGCCGGCGGCCGCCGCCCTGGTAGGCGAAGCTGGCGTCGGTGAAGCGGTCGGAAATGACCCAGTCGCCGCGCGCCAGCGCCGGCTCGATCACCTGGGCCAGGTGCTCGCGGCGTGAGGCGAACATCAGCAAGGCTTCCGTTTCCAGGTGCATTTTCTGGTGCAGCAGCAGCTCGCGCAGGCCCTCGCCCAGTTCGGTGCCGCCGGGTTCGCGCGTGGCGACCACGGTCAGGCCGCGCGCGCGCAGCAGCTCGGCGACGAAGGAGATATGGGTCGATTTGCCGGCGCCGTCGATGCCTTCGAAGGTGATGAATTTGCCTGATGCCATGAAGGAATCGCTAAAAGGTAAGTGAGCAGGTCAGCGCTGGTAGCGGTTGACGGCCTGGTTGTGTTCGTTGAGGCTGCTGGAGAAATGGCTGGTGCCGTCGCCGCGCGCCACGAAGTATAAGGCGTCGGTCTTGTCCGGGTTCATCGCCGCGGCCAGCGAGGCGGCGCCGGGCAGTGCGATCGGCGTGGGCGGCAGGCCGGCGCGGGTGTAGGTGTTGTAGGGCGTGTCGGTCAGCAGGTCGACCTTGCGGATCTTGCCCTGGTAGCGCTCGCCCATGCCGTAGATCACCGTGGGATCGGTCTGCAGCAGCATGCCCACGCGCAGGCGGTTGGCGAACACCCCGGCCACCATGCCGCGCTCGGACTTCTGGCCGGTCTCCTTCTCGACGATGGAGGCCATGACCAGCGCCTCGTAGGGCGTACGGTATGGCAGCGACAGGTCGCGCCGGCTCCAGGCCTCGTTGAGCTTCTTGTTCATCAGCGCGAAGGCCTGCTTGTAGATCTGCATGTCGCTCGCGCCCTTGGCGAACAGATAGGTATCGGGGAAGAACAGGCCTTCCGGGAAAGCGTATTCGGTGGTCAGCTTCTGCAGCACCTGCTGGTCGGTCCAGCTGACGGTGTCGTGCTTCAGCGAGGGCTGCTCGGCGATGGCGCGGCGCATTTGCTTGAAGCTCCAGCCTTCGATCACCGTCAGCGCCTCCTGGGCGAACTCGCCGCGCACCAGCTGCAGCAAGAGGCGCTGCGGCGTGTAGCCGGGCTTGAGCTCATAGCTGCCGGCCTTGATGCGGGCGCCCTCGCCCGACAGCCGCGCATACAACGCGAACAGGTCGGGGTTGACCGGCACGCCGGCCGCCGCGATCTCCTGGGCCGCGCCGTTGACGCCGGCGCCTGGCGTGACCGTGAAGGCGATGTTCTGGCCGCCCGCGGCGACGATGGGCTGCTTCGACCAATAATAGCCGGCGCCCGCCACCAGGGCCGCCAGCAGGAGCAATGTCACAAATAACTTCTTCATACCGGATGCAAAATCCCCATTCCCCGACGCGATTTTTCGGAGATCACTATAATCGAGGCATCAATGATAATCGCTGGCACGAGAGTTGCCTAATTTGCTTCGCGGCCAGCGGATTTTCAGGCGCCATTCCGGCAATTCCGCCGGCTGCGCCCGCATCCGACAACGCGTAAATATCTATGACCGAACTGACCGCCTCGACCTCCGTCTGGCTCGACTTCCTCAAACAGAACGGCGCCCGCTTCGATGCCGACGGCGCCGAGCTGCTGGGCTTCGGCCCCACCGCGCCCGCGCCGGAGACCCTGGAGAGCTTCATGGCGCCGCTCACCGGGCTGGGCCTCATCGGCGTGGCCGGCGACGACGCCGCCAGCTTCCTGCACAGCCAGCTGACCAACGACGTCGAGCGCCTCGACACCTCGGCCGCGCGCCTGGCCGGCTATTGCTCGCCCAAGGGGCGCCTGCTGGCCAGCTTCCTGGTCTGGCGCAATGCGGAAACCATTTTCCTGCAGCTGCCGCGCGCGCTGCAGCCGGCCATCCAGAAGCGACTGCAGATGTTCGTGCTGCGCGCCAAGGCCAAGCTGTCCGACCAGGGCGCCGCCACTGCGGTCATCGGCCTGGCCGGCCCG
This sequence comes from Herbaspirillum sp. WKF16, assembly GCF_028993615.1. NCBI lineage: Bacteria > Pseudomonadati > Pseudomonadota > Betaproteobacteria > Burkholderiales > Oxalobacteraceae > Herbaspirillum > Herbaspirillum sp. WKF16. Next base: position 2,799,175 of record NZ_CP118632.1, read on the forward strand.
GCGGCCAGGAACTCGCTGGCCGAGTGGTATCCGGTGCTGCCGGCCGAACCCTACGCCAAGATCGACAACGCCAACGGCACGCTGATCCGCGTGGCCGATGCCTCCGGCAGCGCCCGCTACCAGTGGATCACCACGCCCGAGCTGGCCATCGCAGCCTGGCCCAAGCTGGCCCAGCACCTCACGCCGACGTCGCCGCAAGCCTGGCGCCTGTCCGAGATCCGCTCCGGCGTGCCCGGCATCACGGCGGCAACGCAGGAGCAGTTCGTGCCGCAGATGGTCAATTTCGAGCTGGTCGGCGGCGTGAACTTCAAGAAGGGCTGCTACCCCGGCCAGGAAATCGTGGCGCGCAGCCAATACCTGGGCAAGCTCAAGCGCCGCACCATGCTGGCCACCATCGACAGCGACGCCGCGCTGGCCGGCAACGAGGTGTTTTCCTCGGCCGATCCGCAGCAGCCGTGCGGCATGGTGGTCAACGCCGAGCGCGCCGGCGAGGGGCGCTCGCTGGCGCTGGTGGAGATGAAGCTGGCGGCCGCCGACGGCGAAGTGCACCTGGGCTCGGCCACCGGCCCGGCCCTGCACTTCCACGACCTGCCCTACGAACTGGCCGATCCGCAGTAAGCGGCAGCGACCCATGGATCTCTATATCTACTACCGCGTCGCCGCCGCGCACACGCAGCAGCTGCACGGCAAGCTCAAGGCCGTGCAGGCGGTGCTGCAGGGCCGCTTCGGCATCGCCGGCGGCTTGAAGCGCCGCCCCGGCGAGCAGGACGGCCTGCAGACCTGGATGGAAGTGTACGAACGCATCGCCCCAGGCCAGGAGGACGAGTTCGGCCGCGCGCTGGAGCGGGCCTTGAAGGATGCCTGCATCGCCGCCCTGATCGAGGGAGAACGCCATGTCGAGCGTTTCGAGGATGTCGCCACATGTGCCTGATCATCTTCGCCTGGAAAGTCATCCCCGGCATGCCGCTGATCCTGGCGGCCAACCGTGACGAGTTCTACGCCCGCCCGGCCGCCGATGCCGGCTGGTGGAGCGATTACCCGCAGGTCTTCGCCGGGCGCGACCTGCAAGGCGGCGGCACCTGGCTGGGCGTGACCCGCGAGGGGCGCTTCGCCGCCCTGACCAACGTGCGCTCGCCCTCGGAGCGGCGCGCGGACGCGCCCACGCGCGGGCAACTGGTCTCGGATTACCTGAGCGGCGGCATGGATCCAGCCGCCTACCTTCGCCACATCGAGCCCAAGGCGCAGGAGTTCAACGGCTTCAACCTGATCGTCGGCGACCGCGAGACCATGCTCTGGTATTCCAACCGCGGCGAAGGCGACGCCCGCAACGGCAAGCCGCTGGAGTACGGCGTCTACGGCCTCTCCAACGCCCAGCTGGACACGCCCTGGCCCAAGGTCACGCGCGCCAAGGCGCAATTCGCCAGCCTGTTGTGCCAGGGCGCGCCGGAGGAAACCTTCTTCGAGATGCTGACCGACGCCACGCATGCCAACGACTGCCGCCTGCCCGATACCGGCGTCGGCATCGAGAAGGAACGCATGCTGTCGCCCATCTTCATCCGCTCACCCGACTACGGCACCCGCTGCTCGACCGTGCTGCGCGTGCCCATCCTGGGCGAGCCGGTCCTGACCGAGCATGTGGCCGATCCCATGGCGGTGCAATATTCGGCCGAGTCCAAAAGCGACTCGAAATGCAAGATCCCCTGCAAGCCCAAGACGCAGGAAGAGACCACGGGATACGCGCAGGACCAGGAGGGATCGGGCGCAAAGGCGCCAGGGACGGGACGCATCGACTGATGCCGGGCGGGATATCGATATCGGCAAGAAATAAACAAAGCGTATATCTGATATTTGTAAGATAAATTGGCCTGATTTGATGCGGAGCAGTAAAGTAGCACCTGTCTCCTCCAATTTCCTCCTTAAAGAATTGGATTGAAGCCCACACCGCAAGGTCGTGGGCTTTTTTTTCGCCGGTACCCGGCGCCTCTTCCCGCACATACCCCAAGCGATCCGCCCGGCCTTGCCCGGTCGGCCGATCACGCGCACCCGACGCAAAAAGAAAAAGCGGACCGAAGTCCGCCTTTTCCTTTTCCGGCGTCATCCCGGCGGCCGTCGCCGGCCGCCTGCGGATGCGCTCTTTTAATGATGCATCTTCGATTCCGTGCGATCCAGCACGGTTTCAGGTGCATTTGCCTCCTCGACGGTCTCGTTGTTCAGCACGGCATTCAAGCGCTTGGTGTCGAGCTCGCCGCTCCACTTGGCCACCACCAGGGTCGCCACGCCGTTGCCGATGGTGTTGGTCAGCGCGCGCGCCTCGGACATGAAGCGGTCGATGCCCAGGATCAGCGCCAGGCCCGCCACCGGCAGGTGACCGACCGCCGACAGCGTCGCCGCCAGCACGATGAAGCCGGAGCCGGTGATGCCCGCCGCGCCCTTGGAGGTCAGCAGCAGCACGCCCAGCAGCGTCAGCTCCTGCACGAAGGTCATCGGGGTGTTGGTCGCCTGGGCGATGAACACGGCCGCCATGGTCAGGTAGATCGCGGTGCCGTCCAGGTTGAAGGAGTAGCCGGTGGGGATCACCAGGCCGACCACGGTCTTCTTGGCGCCGGCGTTTTCCATCTTGGCCAGCATGCGCGGCAGCACCGATTCAGAGGACGAGGTGCCCAGCACGATCAGCAGCTCTTCCTTGATGTACTTGACGAACTTCCAGACCGAGAAGCCATGCAGGCGGGTGATGATGCCCAGCACGACGAAGATGAACAGCAGGCAGGTCAGGTAGAAGGTGCCCATCAGCTTGGCCAGCGAGAACAGCGAGCCGACGCCGTACTTGCCGATGGTGAAGGCCATCGCGCCGAACGCGCCGATCGGCGCCACCTTCATGATGGTGCCCACCACGGCGAACAGCACGTGCGAGATCTTCTCGATGAAGTCGAAGATCAGGGTGCCGCGGCCGCCGAACTTGTGCAGCGCGAAGCCGAACAGGACCGCCACCAGCAGCACCTGCAGCACGTCGCCCTTGGCGAACGCGTCGACCATGCTGGTCGGGATCACCGACAGGACGAAATCGGTCACCGTGCCCAGCTTGCCGGGAGCGGTATAGGAGGCGATCGACTTGGTGTCCAGCGAGGCCGGGTCGATGTTCATGCCCACGCCGGGCTGCAGCACATTGACCAGCACCAGGCCGATGATCAGCGCCAGGGTGCTGACCACTTCAAAGTACAGCAGCGCCAGGCCGCCGGTCTTGCCGACCTTCTTCATGTCTTCCATGCCCGCGATGCCGGTGACCACGGTGCAGAAGATGACGGGCGCGATGATCATCTTGATCAGCTTGACGAAGCCGTCGCCGAGCGGCTTCATCGCCTCGCCGGTGGAAGGATAGAAGTGTCCCAGCAGGACGCCGATCACGATCGCGACCAGAACCTGGAAGTACAGGGATTTGTAGATAGGCTGCTTCGCCGTTGTCATTTTTCATTCTCCATAAACATCAATCTCCAGCCTGCCCCGGTGTGGATAGGCGCTTGCGCGCCGGGCAGACCGCTGGCCGTATGCGGATCGTCGTCCGCTCAGGCATTTTTTTGTCCGGGAGACTCCCCCTCCCCGGTTCGGGCGCAAGTATGAACCAGAGCACCTCCCGTTTGTATTGTGGGAAACCACATGCGCGGGAGAAAGGCCGCTTGCAGGCCGTTTTTTTCCCTTTATTCTGCGTTCTGGACGGCAACAAGGCGCGGTATAGTCGGCTACCCGTGGGAAGGGATAACAAGGAAAATATTGTGCAAGGGAAACTGACGGTCACCGTCCGCCTGGGGATACTGGTGGCGGTGCTGTGCGCCAGCGTGGTCCTGGTGGCCTGGTACGGCACGCTGGGCATGGCCTCCAGCAATGAAAAACTGCGCTTCGTCTACGAAGACCGCACACTGGCGCTGATCCAGCTCTCCAGGGTGCGCGACGCGCTCTACAGCAACCGCGACGTCATGGGGCGCGCGCTGATGCTGGCCAACGTGCCGGACGGCCCGGTGCGCGACGGCCTGTCGCCGCAGCAGCAGATTCCGGAGTTGCTGTCCCGGCTGGCCGCCCTGGACGCGGCCTGCAAGGAAAGCTGGAAGGCCTACATGTCGACCCGCATGACCGGCGAGGAAAGCGCCGCCGCCGCCCGCTTCGAACGCGACTGGCGCCAGTACCTGGAGCAGCGCACCCGCGTCGCCGAGCTGATCGGTTCCGGCGAGGTCAGCCAGGCCAACCAGATGTGGCCGCAAATCACGCCGCTGCTGGGCACCTTGGCCACGCAACTGGCCGGCCTCGGCCAGTTGCAGGAACAGTTGACCCGCATCGCCTATGGCGACGCCACCGCCGAATACCGGCGCCTGCGCCAGCACAACCTGCAACTGGCCGGCGCCAGCCTGCTGCTGGGCATCGCGCTGGCGGTGTGGATCATCGTCGGCCTGCGCCGCGAGCTGGGCGGCGAACCCGGCTATGCCGCCCATATCGTGCGCCAGATCGCCGACGGCAACCTCGGCATCGAGGTCAGGCTGCGCCGCAACGACGAAAGCAGCCTGCTGCACGCCATGCACTCGATGCGCGGCCGCCTGACCGAGATCATGCAGCGCGTCACCCTCTCGACCCATTCGCTGGGCAACTCCTCGCACCAGTTGAACGCCACCGCCCAGGCGCTGGCGCACGCTTCCAGCGAACAGGCCGCCGCCGTGGAAGAAGTCCACGCCGCCATCTCGGGCGTGAGCGAAGCCATCCAGGAAACCGGCGAACACGCGCGCCGCACCGACCTCATCGCCGAGGCCGCCGCGGCCGACGCCGACAAGAGCGGCGCGGCGGTGCAATCCACGGTCTCGGCCATGCGCGGCATCGCGCGCCAGGTCGGCGTGATCGACGACATTGCCTACCAGACCAACCTGCTGGCGCTCAACGCTGCCATCGAAGCCTCGCGCGCCGGCGAACACGGACGCGGCTTCTCGGTCGTGGCGGCGGAAATCCGCAAGCTGGCCGAACGCAGCCAGGACAGCGCGCGCGAGATCAGCGAGATCGCCGAGCAAAGCGTGAACATGGCTGAAGAAACCAGCCAGCGGCTGCTGGAAGGCACGCTGCAAGGCATCCGCCAGGCGTCGCAGCAGATCAACCGCATCACCCTCTCCACCGGCACGCAGGAAGAAGGCGTGCGCGAAATCGGCATGGCTGTCATGCAGCTCAACGAAACCACCCAGCGCAACGCCGCCGCGTCCGAAGAGCTGGCCTCGACGGCCGAGCTGGTGGCCGAGCATGCGCGCGAACTGGGGGCGCAACTGTGCTACTTCCGCCTGGCAGATACGCACGAAGAAGCCCTGGCGCTGGCCCGCCAGCGCTGAAAAATCCGCAAAGAAAAAACAAGGCGCCGCCCGTCCGCAGTGCGGGCGAGCGGCCGGGGATGCCTACGCCAGGCTGGCGCGCATGGTGATGTGGGGAATGCCGGCTTCCATGAACTCGCCGCCCTCGCGGGCGAAGCCATGGGCGGCGTAGAACTTCTCGGCGTGGGTCTGGGCGTTGAGGATCACCTCGCCGTCGCCGCGCTCGCGCGCCGCCTTGATCAGCGCCTGCAGCACCGCGCCGCCGACGCCCTTGCCGCGTCCCGCCTTCTTCACCGCCATGCGGCCGATGTGACCGTCCGGCAGCAGGCGGCCGGTGGCCAGGGGCGAGCCGTCTTCGGCATAGGCCACGGCGTGCACGCAGACCGCGTCCATCTCGTCGAGCTCGATCTCGGCCGGCACCTGCTGCTCGTCGACGAAGACTTCAAAACGGATCGGCTGCGCGTGCGCGCGCAAGTCGTCCCAATTGCCCACGATGATTTTCATTTGGCGTTCCTTCTGTATGTTCTGTTGTACCTGGCAGCCCTGCCGCTCACTCGTGCTCAAGCTTCTTTGAAATGTCGAGGCGGCGCACCAGCTTGAACGTGCCCATGGCCTTGGCCACCAGCTTCTCGCCGTTCCACAGCTCGGCCTGGCAGAAGCACAGCGTGGTGGAGCGGTGGTAGGTATGCCCGCGCGCGACCAGGGTGTCGCCGGCGCGACCGGCCGGCTGCAGGAAGCTGCTGTTCATCTCCACCGTGGCCGACGACTTGGCGTCGGTGCCGGCGCGCGCGGCCAGGCCCATGGCCACGTCCATCAGCGTCATCGAAATGCCGCCCTGCGCCACCTGCCAGCTGTTCATGAACTCGGGCTTGAGCAGCAGCGCCATCACGGCGCGGTCGTCGCCGTAGTCCAGCACTTGCACGCCCAGCTCTTGCAAATAGGGATTCCCCTGCGGGAAGACGTCGGTCAGGGCCAGGCTCATCGCGCTTCCGATCAGATCTCGTAGTCCATGCACTGGCGCGCCTCGCGCACCGCGCCGATGAAGGGTTTGATGGCGACGTGGTCGGGATGGTCCTGGTAGGCGTCCAGCGCCGCGCGCGATGCGAACTCCGAATACAGCACCACGTCGTAGGTGGCTTCCAGGCCGGGCTGGGCCACCACGGCCTCGAATTTGAGGATGCCGGGCACGATGTCGGCGCAGCTGTCGAGCAGCGCTTTCATCTTGGCGATATTGGTGGCCTTGTCGCCGCCTTCGGCCTGATCCTTCAACTTCCACATCACGATATGCTTGATCACACGGGTCTCCGATTGCTTGAAAATTTGGGCAAACCGTAATGATAAGCCAAAGGCCCGCTTCAGGCAGGCCGCCTCAGGCGCGCGCGGCGATCTTCATGAACGAGCCCACCAGTCGCCCCTCGCGCCGCTCGGCCAGGCAGTAGACGTAGGTGTGCGTGCTGATCGGGTCGCCCTGGATGCGCACCATGCGAAAGCTTGGATCCGGCACGTACTCCGCCTCCGACACCGCGCCCAGCCCCAGGCCGCGCGCCACCGCTTCGCGCAGCGCCTCGCGGCTGCCGATTTCCATCACCACCTGCGGGCTCACGCCGGCCTCCTGCATCACCTGCTCCAGCGCCAGGCGGGTGGTCGAGCCGCGCTCGCGCATGAGCATGGGCTGGCCTGCCAGCTCGGCCAGCGCCACCGATTCGCGCTTGAAGAAAGGATGGCTGCGGTGGGCGAACAGCACCACCGCGTGGTCGGCATAGGGCACGGCGTGGAAACGCGCGTCGTCGTTGAAACTGGCCAGCACCGCGACATCGGTGACGTAGTTCTCCAGGTCCGCCAGCGACTGCTTGGAGTTGCCCAGCTTGATCGACAGCTCCACCTTGGGATAGCGCGCGCGGTAGGCATCCACCATCTCGATCACGTGGAACGGCCCGACTGCGCCGATGCGCAGGTGGCCCACATGCAGCGCGCCCGAATTGACCAGCAGGTTGAGCGCATCGAGCTCCAGCTCGGCGATGTTCTGGGCGATCGGCAGCAGGCGCTGCGCGGTCTCCGACAGGTCCAGGCGACGCCCGCGGCGGAAGAACAGCTCGACGTTGTGCTCGCGCTCCAGCGATTGCACCTGGGTGGTCAGGGTCGGCTGGCTCACGCCCAGGGCGCGCGCGGCGGCGGAAAAGCCGCGATGGCGGGCCACGGCGAGGAAGGCGCGGAGCTGGGAGGGCGTCATCTATAGATCCAATCAATAGTTTCCAAACGTTTTTGGGATTATATCGATAATACAGCCGTCACAAAGCCTCATTAATCTTCTCCCTGTCCGGACCAAAAGCCTTTCCCACTGGGCTTGATTGCCTGTTTTGCATTGTTGCCCCCGCCTTGCGCGCCACCGACCGATACCAAACTCCGAACAAAGGATGAACATGAAACGACGCTCCCTCCTCGCCCTGTGCCTGGCCGCCTTCGCCGGCGCGCTGCCGGCCCTGCCCGCCCTGGCCGCCCAGCCGCAGATCCTGACCGTGGGCCTGATCCCCGCGGAGGATTCCCAGGCCATGCTGGAAAACAGCAAGGCCGTCATCGACAGCCTGCAAAAGCAATTGGGCGTGACCGTCAAGCCCTTCATCGCCACCGACTACAACGGCATCATCGAAGCGCTGCGCTCCAAAAAGCTGGACGTGGCCTACCTCGGCCCCTTCTCCTACGTGCTGGCGACCACCGTGGCCAACGTCGAGGCCTTCTCGGTGGCCGAGACCAAGAAGAGCGGCAAGAGCTACTACAAGAGCCTGATCATCACCCGCAAGGACAGCGGCATCCAGAATGTCGAGCAGCTCAAGGGCCGCACCATGGCCTTCGTCGATCCCTCGTCGGCCTCCGGCCACCTGTTCCCCAGCGCCGGCCTGCAAAAGCTCAACATCGATCCCAACAAGTATTTCTCGCGGGTGATCTTCTCGGGCTCGCATGACGCCAGCATCCTGGCCGTGGCCAACAAGAAGGTGGACGCCGCCGCAGTGGCCGACCGCATCCTGGCCGCGGCCGTCGCCAAGGGCGTGGTGCAGCAGTCCGACCTGAACGTGGTGTGGACCTCGCCCGACATCCCGGAGTCGCCCATGGTCTGGCGCCGCGACCTCGATCCGGCCTTCAAGCAGAAGATCGCCGCCGCCTTCGCATCCATCAAGGACGTGCAATGGGGCGACCAGGGCGTGCTCAACGGCTTCGTGCCCACCAGCGACGCCGCCTACGATGTGGTGCGCGATACCGCCAAGATCCTCAACCTCGACCTCAAGGCGATGAAATGATCCGGATCCGTTCGCTCACCAAGCAATACGGCAGCAATGCCGTGCTGCGCGGCATCGACCTCGATGTCGCCGCCGGCGAGTTCCTGGTGGTGCTGGGCCCCTCGGGCGCCGGCAAATCGACCCTGCTGCGCTGTATCAACGGCCTGGTCGCACCGAGCTCCGGCGAGCTGGTGGCGGCCGGATTCGACGCCACCGACACGCGCAAGCAACGCGCCCTGCGCCGCAACGTGGCCATGATCTTCCAGCATCACAACGTGGTGCCGCGCCTGTCGGTGCTCAAGAACGTGCTGACCGGCCGGCTCGGCCAGGTGTCCACGCCGGCCTCGCTGCTGCAGCTGTTCTCGCGGCAGGACGTGGCGCTGGCGATGGATTGCCTGCGCCGCGTCGAGCTCGACCACAAGGCGCATGAACGCACCGACGCCCTCTCCGGCGGCCAGCGCCAGCGCGTGGGCATCGCCCGCGCCCTGGCCCAGCGGCCGCAGGTGATCCTGGCCGACGAGCCGGTAGCCAGCCTCGACCCCAAGACCTCGCGCCTGGTGCTGCACTACCTGCGCGCGGCCTGCCGCGAGCTGGGCATCACGGTGGTGTGCAACCTGCACCAGGTCGACTACGCCCGCGAGTTCGGCGACCGCATCGTGGGTCTCGCCGGCGGCAAGCTGGTGTTCGACGGCCGCGGCGACGAGCTGCGCGAGGCCCACCTCAACCTGATCTACGCCGGCCTGGACCAGGTCCAGAACGCCGAAGCGCCGGCCGCGCGCATGCCGGCGCCGGAACTGGCCACGCAAGGAGCCCTGTGATGAACGCCCCGAACCAATCCAACGCCCATGGCAGCTACCACGACTACGTCTGGACCGGCCCGCGCCCGTTGAACCTGCGCGCCTGGCTGCTGTGCGTGGCGGCGGTCGCGCTGGCCGCCTTCGTGCTGGCCTGGAGCGCGCAAGGCACGCAGCTCTCGTGGGGCGAACTGGCCGACGGCCTGCCGCAGATCGGCGACTTCATCGCGCGCTCCTTCCCGCCCAACTGGAGCATCCTCGGCAGGCTGGTGACGCCGGCCGTCGAGACCGTGCAGATCGCCCTGTGGGGCACGCTGCTGGGCGTGCTCGGCGCCATTCCCGTGTCCTTCCTGGCGGCGCGCAACCTGAACCGCAACCGCGCCGTCTACCAGGCGGTGCGCCAGGCCCTGAACGTCACGCGCAGCATCAACGAGCTGATCCTGGCGCTGGTGTTTGTCTCGGCGGTCGGCCTGGGGCCCTTCCCCGGCGTGCTGGCGCTGGCGCTGCACGGCGTGGGCATGGTCGGCAAGTTCTTCGCCGAGAGCATCGAGGAGATCGACGACGGCCCGCTGGAAGCGCTGCGCGCCACCGGCGCCCGGCCGCTGCAGGTGATCGCCTTCGGCGTGCTGCCGCAGGTGATCACCGCCTGGATCGCCACCGTGCTGTACCGCTTCGAGGTCAACCTGCGCCAGGCCACCGTGCTGGGCATGGTCGGCGCCGGCGGCCTCGGTTTCGAGCTGGTCAACAGCCTCAAGCTGTTCAAGTACCAGGACACCGCCACCTGCATCGTCGTCGTGACGCTGATGGTGGTGATCGCCGACGCCGTCTCCAGCCGCCTGCGCCAGTCCATCCAGGACGGCCGCGCGCACTGAACCCGTAACTTTTTCAAGAAACAAGCCCATGTGGAATTTTCACAATCCGGTCGCCGTGCACGCCGGCGCCGGCAGCCTGGAACGCCTTCCCGCCCTGCTGGCCGGCCGCCGCGCGCTGCTGGTCACCTTCCCCGAAGCGCGCGCGCTGGGATTGGAGCAATACCTGGCCAACCTGCTCGGCGCGCAGCTGGCCGGCATCGAGAACGCGGTCCGGCCCAACCCCGACGTCAGCTGGCTGTCGGCCATGTATGAACGCGTGTGGACGCAGCACCGCGAGGTCGAGTGCGTGGTCGCCTTCGGCGGCGGCAGCGTGATCGACTGCGCCAAGGCCATGCTGGCCCCCACGCCCTCGGGCCGCTTCGACGAGCTGCTGGCGCACCTGCGCGACGGCGCGCCGCTGGACGGCGCCGGCGCCAAGGCGCTGGTCGCCATCCCCACCACCGCCGGCACCGGCAGCGAAGTCACGCCCTGGGCCACCATCTGGGATGCCGCCGCCGGCAGCAAGTATTCGCTGCACCGCCCCTGGACCTGGCCCGAGGCCGCCATCGTCGACGCCAAGCTGATGCTCTCGCTGCCGCCCGGCGTCACGCTGGCCAGCGGCCTGGACGCGCTGTCGCATGCGCTGGAGGCGATCTGGAACGTCAACCGCAATCCGGTCTCGTCCAACCTGGCGGCCTGCGCCGCGCGCGAGATCATCGCCACGCTGCCGCCGCTCATGCGCAAGCCCAACGACGTCGCCCTGCGCGAACGCATGGCGGTGGCCGCGCTGCAGGCCGGCCTGGCCTTCTCCAACACCAAGACCGCGCTGGCGCATTCGCTCTCCTACGACATCACGCTGCACCACGGCGTGGCGCACGGCATCGCCTGCTCCTTCTCGCTGCCGCATGTGATGCGCCTGGCCTTCGGCCGCGACGCCGCCGTCGACGCCCTGCTGCTGCAGATCTTCGGCGCCGCCGACAAGGACGGTGCCGTCGCCCGCCTGTCCGGCTTCCTGGAAGACCTCGGCGTCTCCACCGACCCCGCCCGCTACGGCATCGCCGACGCCTGGGACGCGCTGGTGCAGCGCGCCCTGCAAGGCCCGCGCGGACGCAACTTCATCGCCGCCGCGCACTGACTCCCCCGACTCCGCCCCATGAACAAGGAACCCCACATGTCCGCCATCCGCCCCGCCATCGCCCTGCAAGCCGTGATCTTCGACTGGGCCGGCACCCTGGTCGACTTCGGCTCGCTGGCGCCGACCCAGATCTTCGTCGACGCCTTCAAGAGCTTCGACATCGCCATCACGCTGGAACAGGCGCGCGGCCCGATGGGCCTGTCCAAGTGGCAGCACATCCGCACGCTGCTGGACGACGCGTCGATCGCCGCGCAATGGCAGCGCCACACCGGCCGCGCGCCGACCGACCAGGACGTCGACGCCATCTACGCGCGCTTCATGCCGATGCAGATCGCCAAGGTCGGCGAGTACTCGCAGCCGATCCCCGGCGCCGCCGACATGCTGGCGCAGCTGCGCGCGCGCGGCCTGAAGGTGGGCTCCTGCTCGGGTTATCCGCGCGTGGTGCTGGACGTGCTGCTGCCGCTGGCCGCGCGCGACGGCATCGCCCCCGATCATGTGGTGGCCGGCGACGAACTGGCCGCCGGCGGCCGTCCCGGCCCGTTCATGGCGCTGGCCAATGTGCTGGCGCTGAAGATCGGCGACGTGGCCGGCTGCGTCAAGGTGGACGACACCGTGCCGGGCATCGAGGAAGGCATCCGCGCCGGCATGTGGAGCGTAGGCGTGACGCTCTCAGGCAACGAGGTCGGCCAGACGCCGGCGCAACTGGCGGCGCTGGCGCCGGCCGAGGCGGCGGCGCTGAAGGCCCGCGCCGAAGAGCGGCTGCGCGCGGCGGGTGCGCATTACGTGATCGATTCGGTGGCGGACTTGCCGGGCGTGCTGGCGCAGATCGAGAAGCGACTGGCGGCGGGCGGGCGCCCGTAAAGCCACCTCCGTCATCCCGGCGCAGGCCGGGATCCAGTGGCGTTCCTGGTGACGCAACGTCCACGGAACGACACTGGGTTCCTGCTTTCGCAGGAACGACAAGCTGGAAGTTGCAAACACCTCCGTGGGCTCAAACACCCCACTCCCTGTCGTCCCGGCGCAGGCCGGGACCCAGCGTCGTTCGTCGCACTCCTGCAACCGCTGAACAGCGCCGGCTTCTATAATTCCCCCACCACCAACCACAACAACACCCCGTGGCAGCCTACCTCTTCGTCCTCGCCGTCGGCCTGCTGACCGGCATGATCAGCGGCGTCATCGGCACCGGCTCTTCCATCATGCTGCTGCCGGTGCTGGTCTACAACTTCGGGCCCAAGCGGGCCGTGCCCATCATGGCCGTGGCGGCGGTGATGGCGAACCTGTCGCGCGTGATGGCGTGGTGGCGGGCGGTCGACTGGCGCGCCTTCGCCGCCTATTCCGTCACCGGCGTGCCGGCCGCCATCCTCGGCGCGCGCACGCTGCTGCGCCTGCCTGCTCACTGGATCGACATCGGCCTGGGCGTGTTCTTCCTCGCGATGGTGCCGGTGCGGCACTGGCTCAAGCGGCGCAATGTCACGCTGAAGCTGTGGCAACTCTCCCTGTGCGGCGCCGTCATCGGCTACCTCACCGGCATCGTGCTCTCCACCGGCCCGCTGAGCGTGCCCGCCTTCACCTCCTATGGCCTGGCCAAGGGCGCGTTCCTGTCCACCGAGGCGGCCAGTTCGCTGGCGCTGTACGTGAGCAAGGTGCTGACCTTCCGCGAGCTCGGCGCGATGCCGCTGGATGTCTTCCTGCAAGGAGTGCTGGTGGGATCGTCGCTGATGGCCGGCACCTTCGCCGGCCGCGCCTTCGTCATGAAGATGAGCGAGCGCCACCACCAGCGCCTGCTGGATGCGCTGCTGGTGGCCTCGGGACTGTCGCTGCTATGGGCGGCGATACACGGCGCCTGATCAGGCCGCCGCCTTCCTCGCGCGCGCCGGACGGCTTGGCGCTTTCTTCGCCACGGCTTTCTTCACTACCGTTTTCTTCGCTGGCGGCTTGACCGCGGCCTTGGCTGGCGCCGCCTTGCGCGCCGGCGCCTTCACCGGCTTGGCCGCGGCGCTCTTCCTGGCCGGCAGGCGGATCTCGTCGGGCTGCTCGCCGATGGCGCTGGTGAGCTTGCGCGCCAGCGCGATCACCTTGTCCGGATCCACGCCCAGCGTGCCGATCAGGAATTCGATGATCTCCGAACGCGGGTTGGCCAGCGTCGGCTCGATCATCATCACCGCCGCCGCCAGCGCCAGCGCGCGTTCGCGGGTGGCGGTGTCGGGCAGCATGCGTTCCAGCGCATTGAGCGCCTCCACCGGCGCCACCGCGGTGATGCGCGCCTGGTCCTTCAGCAGCTGCACCCAATTGGTCTGCGGCGAGACGCTGGCGTGCATGTTGGGCAACTGCGCCAGCAAGCGCGCCAGGCGCAGGCTGCGGCGCTCGAAGGCGCCGATGGAGACCATGCCGGCGATCACGATGCGACACACCGCCTCGGCAAAGCCGCCCTGCCCGATGTCCTGCAGCACGGTATCGCGATAGGCGCCAAGGTCGGCCAGCGCGCGGCGATGCGCCACCTCGGCGTCGGGCTCGCGCGGCGGCAGCCAGGCGCCCAGGCCGTTGGGGCCGAACAGTTGGCGCGTGGTCTTCACGGTGCGGGCGTCGCGCTGGTCGCGGAAGGCGTTGAGCTCGTCGGTGATGCGCTGGGCCATCTTGCGCTCGAATTGCTTGAGCGGATGGTCCTCGGCCAGCTGCACCCGCTTGGCGCGCGCCTCGGCCGCCTGCTGGCGGATGAAGGCGGCGGCCGGATGGGTGTCGGAGAACAGCTGGCGCTGCATGCGCAGCGGATTGAATTTCATCAGCGCGCCGGCGGTGGCCGGCGTGGAGGCCATGCGCACCCAGGGGCGCAGCCAGGTCTTGTAGAACTGCGAATTGATCTCCGACCACTGGCTGATGGTGGAGAACACCTGCTCCTCCTCGCGCCCCTCCGGATTGATCTTGCGGATGTCGTCCATGGTGCGGTGCTCGTAGTGCACCGTGTAGTCGCCCGGTTCCAGCTCGTCCCAGCGCTGCGCCTGCAGGCCGTCCTTGCGCTCCAGCTTCATCTCGTAGAGGCCGGGCGGCAGGCTCTCGATCACGTCCAGGGAGCTCACCAGCTGGTCGTGCTCCTTCAGCGCCACCGAGCCGCCTACGAAGATGCCGAGGTGGCCCACGCTCTCATGCAGCACGTAGATGATGGTGCGGCCGGCGGCGGCGATGGCCCGCTCGTCGCCCCAGGTGTCGACGATCCAGTTCAGCGCCTGTGGCGGCGGCGTGATGTTGTCGCCCCAGGAGGCGAACACCACGATGGGCGCGGTGATGTCGCGCAGGTTCACCGCGCGGCCCTTGACCATCAGCTCGCCGCGCGCCAGCTTGTTGCCCACGAACAGGTTCTCGGTGATCGACTCGATCTCGGCGCCGGTCATGCGGAAGAAGCCGCCCCACCAGCGCTCGAACTCCAGGAAGCGCGGGCCTTCGGTATCGACCGCCGACCACAGGCTGTAGTACTTGTTCCACAGGGTGTTGGCGGGATTGAGCTTCTCGAAGTTCTCCACCAGGTAGGCGCCGTCGAAACGGTCGGCGCCGAGGTCGGCCGCCAGCGAGGCCAGCCAGGTGCCGCCCAGCGTGGCGCCGCTGTAGCGCATCGGGTTCAGGGTCGAGCTGCCGGCCCAGTACGAGGCCGGCGCGCCGACCATCATCAGCGGGCCGAACAGCTCGGGCCGAACCGCGTCCAGCGTCATCATGGCCCAGCCGGCCTGGCAGTTGCCGATCACCACCGGCTTGGCCTTGCATTGCGGATGGCGGCGGATCACCTCTTCCAGGAAGCTGGCCTCGGCGTCCATCACCGAGGTCAGCGTCTGGCCGTCTTCCGGCTCCGGGCGGAAGGTGACGAAATACACCGTGTGGCCGGCCTTCATCGCCATGCCCACCTCGGAATCGAACTTGAAGCCGCCGATGCCGGGGCCGTGGCCGGCGCGCGGATCGACCACCACCACCGGCCGCGCCTGCGCATCGACCGGCAAGCCGGGCGGCGGCTGCAGCCGCAGCAGCGCATAGTTGCAGGGTTGCGGCAGGTCGTGGCCGTCGACCACCAGTTCATGCCCGAACTTGAGCAGCGGCGGCGTGCCCTGCTCCAGGTGCTCCAGGTAGGCGTTGCCGCGATCCAACAAGGTGTCCAGGAACAGGAAGGTCCGCTGCAGGGAATCGGTCAGGTAGGCGTTGACGTCGCCCCAGCCGGCGGTGTCGGTTGCTGCGGCTGTTGCGGTTGCGGTGGCGCGGTCGGTTGCGGGTTCGACGGGTTTCTTGCGGCTTGCCATGTACTCCCTCCCAGGGTGTTGGTCGACTCCATCATACGGAGAAAGGGAGCGGCAAATCGTTCGATCTCTGCGACAATGGAACCGCATTTCCCGGTATTGACCGTAAAACAATTACATGGAGGAAATCTTGATGGAGCTCAAAAGCCTGGTCGACCAGCCCGGCAAGTTGCCCACTGTTCCCAAGGTAGTCCAGCAACTGATTGCCAGCTTCAATTCCGAAGACGTCTCCTCCGCCGACATCGCGCGCCAGCTGGCGGCCGATCCGGCGCTCTCGGCCAAGCTCCTGCGGCTGGCCAACTCCGCCTTCTTCCACGTCTCGCGCACCGTCGGCACGGTCGACGACGCGCTGCGCATGCTGGGCTTCGTCATGGTGCGCAACCTGGTGCTGGGCAACGGCATGGTGGCCGCCTTCAAGAATACAAAGGGCATGGACCTGCCGCAGTTCTGGCGGCACAACCTCTACACAGCGGTGGCCGCGCGCTGGCTGGCGATGCACGCCGGCAACCATGGCGACGACAACGGCGACGCCGTCTTCACCGTCGGCATGATGCACGGTATCGGCCAGCTGCAGCTGCACGCGGTCGCCGCGGCCGAGGCGGCGCCGCTGGACAAGCAGGTCAACGTGCTCGACGCGTCCCGCGCCGGGAAAGAAAAGGAACACTGGGGCTTCCACTACGCCGACGTCTCCGCCGAACTGGCGCGCATCTGGAACTTCCCCGAACCGCTGGCCGCCGCCCTGCGCGACGTTCCCGATCCGCTGGCCTCGGGCAAGCTCGACCGCGCCGCCGGCTGGGTGCATCTGGGCGCATGGATCGCCCGCGTGGAAGTGCTCAAGCTGGACGATGAGGCCGCGCGCGCCTGCTATCCGGCGCAGGTGGCCAAGAAGCTGGGCGTCGATCCGGCCTGGGCGCCGGTGATGGTGAAGCATGCGCAGGACAAGGCCGGGCTGGCGATGCCGGCGCTCAAGGAACTCTCGGCCGGCCTGGACGCGATGCTGGAATAAGGAGGCCGCCGTGGACACGATGCTGGGACTGTTCGGCGGCCTGCTGCGCTGGCTGGCCTTCCAGGGCGTGTTCTACGCCATTGGCAACGCCGTCCTCAAGCTGCTGACGCTGGGCCGCTACCCGCGCGCGCGGCACCTGCGCGAGAACGCGCGCCAGGGCTTCTCCGAGCTCGAGCTGGTGGCGATCTTCGGCCTGCTGTGCACGGTCGGGCTGGCGGTTCTGTTGAACCGCCTCGCCTGACACCTTCCCTTTTAACTCTCCCGGCTCAAGTCGCGCAGATGCTGCAGCTGTGCCCCTTGCAGTTGTGCAGCACGCTGCTGCGCGCGGCGCCCGCGTGCGCGCCGGGGCCGGCCGCGCCCTGTCCCGCCAGTTGCTGGGCGCCGTTGCGCGGCCGCCAGCGCTCCCTCACCTCCACTCCCACGCGCCCGCCCGAGAGCATCGGCGCGGCCGCAGTCTGCTGCCGGCAATAGGGACAGGCGAGCTCGCCGCCCAGCGCCTGCATGCTGAGCAATTTCTCGAAGATGCCTTCGCAATGGCTGCAGCGGATATCGTATAGCGGCATGTCTGCTCCGATCTGGCAATGAATCCCGATGATGTGACCGATGCGGCGGCCAATGCCCCGGCCGCCGCCTTCCCGCGCCCGCGCTATGGCTTGCGTCCCCAATACGACTTGTCGTTGAGCATGCCCTTGGGCGTGATGTCCTGGTCGAAGATCGAAGTCGGCAAGGCCACCGTGCAGGCGCAGTTCGGGATATCGACGATGCCGCCGATGCGCCCTTCCACGGGCGCCGCCGTCAGCAGCATGTAGGCCTGGCTGCCGGTGTAGCCGAAGTGCGTGAGGTAATCGATCGCCTTGAGGCAGGCCTGGCGATAGGCCACGGTGGCGTCGAGGTAATAGTTGGTGCCGTTCTCGACGCTGATGCCTTCGAAGGTCAGCCACTGCTCGTAGTGCGGCTTGACGATGCTGGGCATGAAGATCGGCGAGGTGATGTTGTACTTCGCCATGCCGCCCTTGATCAGGTCGAAGCCGACGTGGCTCACGCCGTCCATCTCGATGGCGCCGCAGAAGCCGATCTCGCCGTCGCCCTG
The DNA here is from genome assembly GCF_028993615.1 of Herbaspirillum sp. WKF16. Classification (NCBI taxonomy): domain Bacteria; kingdom Pseudomonadati; phylum Pseudomonadota; class Betaproteobacteria; order Burkholderiales; family Oxalobacteraceae; genus Herbaspirillum; species Herbaspirillum sp. WKF16. Next base: position 2,816,927 of record NZ_CP118632.1, read on the forward strand.
CGAGAAGTGCAGGTCGCCCATCGAGAAGCCCGCGCCCTTCACGTACACCGGGAAGAAGATGCGGGTGCCGGCCGAGAGATCCTTGATGTCGGTATTGCCGCCATGCTCGCGCGGCGGCACGGTGCGCGCGGCGATCTTGGCCATCTCGTCGAACTTGGCGCCGGTCAGGCCGCGCAGCACCGCGGTGGATGGATCGGGCGGCTTGGCCAGGCCCTTGGCGGCCAGCGGCGCCTCGCGGCGGTTCCATTCGGCCAGCAGGTCGTGCGACGGCAGGCAGCCCATCAGGCCCGGGTGCGTGAGGCCGGCGATGCGCACGCCGGGAATGTGGCGCGAGGTGGCGTAGAGGCCCTTGAGGTCCCAGATCGCCTTATCCGCATCCGGGAAGTAATCGGCCAGGAAACCGCCGCCGTTCTCCTTGGCGAACACGCCCGAGAAGCCCACCGGCGTCACCGGCTTGATGTCCAGCAGGTCGATCACCAACAGGTCGCCCGGCTCGGCGCCTTCGACGTGGAACGGCCCGGTCAGCGGATGGGCGCGCGTGAGGTCGACGTTCTTGACGTCGGAGACGTCGTCGGTGTCCTTGATCTGGGCGTCCAGGAAATCCAGCGATTCGATCAATATCGATTCGCCCGGCTTGACCGAGGACAGGAACGGCAGGTCCGGGTGCCAACGGTTGTGGCCGAGTTCAGGCTGCTCCGCCAGCGGAACGCCGGGCTTGATCTTGAAGTGTTGCATGCGAGCTCCTTGGTGGTAGGTAGGTTCCTTGAATACTGCCCGCAGAAAATCACCCGGATCAGTCCTCTCTTCTCCGAGTTTTTCCTGCGTTTCTCCTCCCGTTCGGACTGAGTAGCCGCATAGCGGCGTATCGAAGATGCTCCAGCCCCTGGCGAACTGTCTGTACGCCTTCGATACGCCCCTTCGGGCCTACTCAGTCCGAACGGAATTCCGGTCTCCAGAAGCGGGAGACTGTTCGTCGATCAATCGGCCGGCCCGGCCGGGATGCCCGGCACCGGGCACTCCGGCGTGCCGGCGGTCTTGCGCGTGATGGCCTCGGCCGCGGCGCGCGCGGCCTGCGGGTCGTTGACCCAGGTCTTGTAGAAATCGAAGGGGCAATCGGCCACGCCGGCGGGCGCCTCGCCGGAATTGATCTTGCCGGTGTAGCCGCGGTGCAGCAGCTTGAACAGGTGGTTCTGCGACTGCCAGTTGCGGCGGGCGTCGCGGATGGCGGAAACCGACAGCTCGGCGTACTGGATGCCCATCTCCTCGGTGCCGCATTCGCCCAGCGTGCGGCCGTCGAAACCGACGATGGCAGAGTGGCCGAAGTACGAATACACGCCGTCGAAACCGGCCGCGTTGGCCACGGCCACATACACGTTGTTCATCCAGGCCATGGCTTTGGCCACCAGCACCTGCTGCTCCTTGGCCGGGTACATGTAGCCCTGGCAGCGCACCACCAGCTCGGCGCCCTTCATGGCGCAGTCGCGCCAGATTTCGGGATAGTTGCCGTCGTCGCAGATGATCAGGCTGATCTTCAGGCCCTTGGGGCCGTCGCAGACATAGGTCGCGTCGCCGGGATACCAGCCTTCGATGGGCGTCCACGGCATGATCTTGCGGTACTTCTGCACGATCTCGCCCTGGTCGTTGATCAGGATCAGCGTGTTGTACGGCGCCTTGCGCGGATGCTCCTCGTGGCGCTCGCCGGTCAGCGAGAACACGCCCCATACGCCGGCGATGCGGCAAGCCTCGGAGAAGATGCGCGTCTCGTCTCCCGGCACGGCGGCGGCGGTCTCGTACATTTCCTTCTCGTCGTACATGATGCCGTGCGTCGAATACTCGGGGAACACCACCAGGTCCAGCCCCGGCAGGCCCTGCTTCATCCCCACCAGCATGGCGGCGATCTTGCGGGCGTTGTCCAGCACTTCGCCGCGGGTATGCAGGCGCGGCATCTTGTAATTGACCACCGCCACGCCGACTGCGTCCTTGCTACTCGATATGTCTCCATGCCTCATGGCCTTGCTCCTTTGCAGAACGGAAAACGAAAACGGAATTACACGGACAGGTACTTGCTGATGGTGGGCGCGTCGACGTTGTCGCGCGTGTCTTCATAGACGAAGCGGCCCTTGTCGATCACCAGGAAACGATCGGCGATCTCCAGCGTGAAGCTCAGCACCTGCTCCGAGACGATGATGGTGAGCTGGCGGATCTTGCGGATCTCCTTCAGGCTGCGCGCGATGTCCTTGATGATGGACGGCTGGATGCCCTCGGTCGGCTCGTCCAGCAGCAGCACCCGCGGGTTGGTCGCCAGCGCGCGGGCGATCGCCAGCTGCTGCTGCTGCCCGCCCGACAGGTTGCCGCCCTTGCGGGTGCGCATGTCGTAGAGCACGGGGAACAGCGCGTACAGCTCGTCGGGCACCTTGCCGCGGGCGGCCGGGCCGAGTCCGGTCTGGATGTTTTCCAGCACCGTCATGCCGGGGAAGATCATGCGTCCCTGCGGCACATAGGCCACGCCGCGCGAGACGCGCTGGTGGCTCTCCATGCCGCCCAGCTCGACGCCATCGATGGCGATGCTGCCGTCGCGCAGCGGCAGGATCCCCATCAGGGTCTTGAACAGCGTGGTCTTGCCCATGCCGTTGCGGCCCATGACGGCGACGATTTCCTCCCTGGCGACCGACAGGTTGATGTCGTGGATGACCGCGCTCTGGCCGTAGCCGGAGGCGAGGTTTGAGACTTTGAACATGGCGGGCTCCGCGAATGATGGATGGTGGTCAGTGGCCAAGGTAGACGTCGATCACGCGCGGGTCCGACTGCACCGTCTCCATGTTGCCTTCGGCCAGGATCTTGCCCTGGTGCAGCACGGTCACCTTGTGCGCGATGCTCTTGACGAAATCCATGTCGTGCTCGATCACCACCACCGAGCGGCCCTGGCTGATGCGGCCCAGCAGCTGCGCCGTCTTCTCGCGCTCGGACACGCTCATGCCGGCCACCGGCTCGTCCAGCATCAGCAGCTCAGGCTCCTGCATGAGCAGCATGCCGATCTCCAGCCACTGCTTCTGGCCGTGCGAAAGCAGGTCGGCCTGGGTGTGCAGGTGCGCGTCGAGGAAGATCTCGGCGGCCACCGACTCGACCCGCGCCACCACGTCGGGCGAGCGCTTGAAGGTCAGCGCGCCGAACACCTTGCGCCCGCGCGGGAAGGACATCTCCAGGTTCTCGAACACGGAGAGGTTCTCGTAAATCGACGGCGTCTGGAACTTGCGGCCGACGCCGGCGCGCACGATGGCGTGCTCGCTCATCCTGGTCAGCTCGTGGTCGTTGAAGCGGATGCTGCCCGAGGTGGCGCGCGTCTTGCCGCAGATCAGGTCCAGCACCGTGGTCTTGCCGGCGCCGTTGGGGCCGATCACCACCCGCACCTCGTTGCGGTGCACGTACAGGTTGAGCTTGTCGACCGCCTTGAAGCCGTCGAAGGAAACGGTCAGGTCTTCGATCGCCAGTACCGGGTGGGCATCCGATTGGAATCCGATGGGTGCGTCGCTCATTTGCTGGCCTCCAGGGTGGCGCCGGGCTCGATGCCGTCGCGGGTGGTGTCGGCGGGCGCCGCTTTGGCCGGCGCCTTGGGCTTGGTGCTGTCGGGGCCGGCGGGCTGGCGGCGCAGGCGCGCCAGCAGTCGCTTGCCCTGGCTCTGGTACAGGCCGGCCAGGCCGTTGGGGAAGTACATCACCACCGCGATGAACAGGCCGCCCATCAGGAACAGCCACAGTTCGGGGAAGGTCTCGGAGAAGTAGGTCTTGCCGAAGTTCACCAGCAGCGTGCCGTACACCGCTCCCAGGAGCGACATGCGCCCGCCGACCGCGGCGTAGATCACCATCTCGATGGACGGCACGATGCCCACGAAGGACGGCGACATGAAGCCCACCTGCAGCGTGAACATGGCGCCGCCGATGGCCGAGAACATGGCCGCGGCGCAGAACACGAAGACCTTGAAGCTGGCCACGTCGTAGCCCGAGAAGCGCACCCGCTCTTCCTTGTCGCGCATCGCCACCAGCAGGCGCCCGAGCTTGGAGGAGAGGATGTAGCGGCCCAGCAGGATGCAGGCGAACAGCAGACCGGCGTTGACGAAGTACAGGATCAGCTTGGCGCTGTCGGTGCGGATGTCCCAGCCCAGCATCGTCTTCAGGTCGGTGATGCCGTTGACGCCGCCGGTCAGGCCCTGCTGGCCGATGATCAGGATCGCCAGGATGGCGGCGATGGCCTGGGTCACGATGGAGAAATACACGTCCCCCACGCGCCGCTTGAACATCGCGATGCCGATCAGGAAAGCCAGCAGCGTGGGCACCGCCAGCACCGCCAGCACGGTGAAGCCCAGGCTGTGGAAGGGTTGCCACATGGCCGGCAAGGCGGTGATCTGGTTCCAGTCCATGAAGTCGGGAATGCCCGGGGTCGACTGGATCTTGGTGCTGATCGGGTCGGACGCTTCCAGCTTCAGGAACATCGCCATGCAGTAGCCGCCCAGGCCGAAGAACACGCCCTGCCCCAGGCTCAGGATGCCGCCGTAGCCCCAGCACAGCACCAGGCCCACCGCCACGAAGGCGTAGGACAGGTACTTGCCCACCAGGTTGAGGCGGAACATGTCCATCGTCAGCGGGAACACCACCAGCAGCAGCGCCGCCATCACCAGCAGCCCCGTCAGCCCGGACCTGCCGCCCAATATCTTTTCGTATGCCGCATTCATGGTCTGACCTCGTTGGTGAAATCTGTGGGAGCCGCCGGCGTCACTTGCGCACCTTGGACGAGAACAGTCCCTGCGGGCGCAGCATCAGGATCAGGATCACCGCCGACAGGGTCAGCACCTTGGCCATCGATCCGGTCAGGAAGAACTCGGCGGTGGATTGCGTCTGGGCGATCGAGAAGGCCGAGGCGATAGTGCCGATCAGGCTCTGGGCGCCGCCGAAGACCACCACCAGGAAGGTGTCGACGATGTACAGCGATCCGCTGGTGGGGCCGGTCGAACCGATGGTGGTGAACGCCGCGCCGGCCACGCCCGCCACGCCGCAACCCAGCGCGAAGGTGGTGCGGTCGACCTTGCGGGTGTTGATGCCCACGGCGCCGCTCATGACCCGGTTCTGCATCGTGGCCCGCACCTGCAAGCCCCAGCGCGAGCGGAACAGCAGCACGAAGATGGCGCCGGTGAGCAGCACCGTCAGTCCCATCATGAACAGGCCGTTGATCGGGATGTCGATGTCCTCGGTCGGCTTGAACGAGCCCAGCAGCCAGTCCGGCAGCGTCGCGCTCACCTCCTTGGCGCCGAAGATGGAACGGAAGGTCTGCTGCATCGCCAGCGACAGTCCCCAGGTCGCCAGGAGCGTATCCAGCGGGCGCTTGTAGAGGCGGCTGATCAGGAGCAGCTCGGTCAGGTAGCCCACGCCGTAGGCCACGATGAAGGACAGCACGACCGCGCCGAAGAAATAGAACGGCTGCAGGCTGGGCGCGTAGGTGGTGGTCAGGTGCGACAGCAGGTAGGTGATGTAGGCGCCGATGGTGAGGAACTCGCCATGCGCCATGTTGATCACGCCCATCTGGCCGAAGATGATGGCCAGGCCCAATGCCATGAGCAGCAGCACGCAGAACACCGAGAGGCCGTTGAAGCCCTGCATGGCGAAGATGGCGCCGAATTCGGATAGAGAAACCATGTTGACTCCCGACGTGGGATGAATCGGAGGGCGGCAGCGCCCGCATGTCACTACAGGCGCCGCCGCTTTGCTGCGAGGTAGCCGGACGCGCGGGTCCGGCGCCGGTCTTACTGGTAGCCCTTGGGGAAGGGATTGGGTTCGATCAGGTCGGACTCGTAGATGACCTTGAACTGGCCGTCCTTCTGCGCCTGGCCGATGCGCGTCTTGCTCCACAGGTGATGGTTCTCGTGCACCTTGACGTAGCCTTCCGGCGCGGTCTTCAACTCGATGCCTGGCGAGGCCGCGACCACCTTGTCGACGTCGAAGCTGCCGGCCTTCTCGACCGCCGCCTTCCACAGCCAGGGGCCGAGGTAAGCGGCCTGGGTGACGTCGCCGATGACCGAGTTGGCGCCAAACTTGGCCTTGAACTCGGCCACGAATTTCTTGTTGTTGGCGTTGTCCAGGCTCTGGAAATACTTCATCGAGGCGAAGAAGCCTTCCACGTTCTCGCCGCCGATGCCCAGCATCTCATCCTCGGTCACCGAGATGGTCAGCAGGTTCTGGGTCTTGGCGGTGACGCCGGCGGCCTTCAACTGCTTGTAGAAGGCCACGTTGCTACCGCCGACCACGTCGGCGAAGATGACGTCGGGCTTCTTCAGCTTGATCTTGTTGATCAGCGAGCCGAACTGGGTATTGCCCAGCGGGTAGTACTCCTCGCCCACCACCGAACCCTTGAGCACGTTCTCGATGTGCTTGCGGGCGATCTTGTTGGAGGTGCGCGGCCAGATGTAGTCCGAACCGACCAGGAAGAAGGTCTTGGCCTTCTTTTCCTTGGCCACCCAGTTCAGGCCCGCCAGCACCTGCTGCGTCGCCTCCTGCCCCGTGTAGAACACGTTCTTCGATTGTTCCAGGCCTTCGTAGAAGGTCGGGTAGTAGAGCAGGCCGTTGTCCTTCTCGAACACCGGCAGCACCGCCTTGCGCGAGGCCGAGGTCCAGCAGCCGAAGACCGCCGCGACGCGGTCGTTCTCCAGCAGCTTCTTGGCCTTCTCGGCGAAGGTGGGCCAGTCGCTGGCGCCGTCTTCCTGGATGATCTTGATCTTGCGGCCGAGGATGCCGCCCATGGAATTGATCTGGTCGATGGCCAGGCGCTCGGCCTGGATCGAACCGGTCTCGCTGATGGCCATGGTGCCGGTGGCCGAGTGCAGCTGGCCGACGGTGACTTCGGTGTCGGTGATGGCCAGCTTGGTGGTGTTGACCTTGGCGGTCGGGAACTGCTGCGCCGAAGCGATCCCCGGCAGCGCCGCGGCAGCCGCACCGGCGGCCAGCCCCATCAGGATCTTGCGCCGTTGGGACGAGGGTGGTCTGGAAGAGGAACGGTGCGACATGCGGTACTCCTTTCGGGCATTGTTGGACGTCATTGGACGCGATCGTGGCGTGATGGACCGAACAAGAGCGGTCGGAACGGACATGCGAGCTTTTTCTTCTGCCGCTGACGGGCCTTGCTTCGCCGTTCGTTCTGGGACGAAGAATAGGATTGGCGATGCGGCGCAACAATACGTTGTTTGACGTAACGCCCGCGCCGCTCCCGCCGCGACCGCATGCACAGCTTTCGCACACGGCCGGCATGGTATTGGTGCGCGCCGACGCGCACCTCCCCCATTGCGGCGAACCGCGCGCCCCGCGACGTGCCGCCTTTTGGTGAAACGCCGCGCAAGCGCCTTCGCGCAGTACGTCATTTGACGTATGCCATCGGCCGCCGATTGGTTTGAAAATTGCTTTCAGAAGAGGCTGAGCGGCCGGCCCCGGGCGCCATGCCGTGGCGCGCCATCCGGCCGGCCGCGCAAGCCGCGCCGGGCGGCCGCGCGCCGTCCACCAGAACACGAGCTAAATGTGAGCAATCCCGCCATACAACGGATCGTCAAGGTCCGGCGCGACTACAACACCTGGGTCGCCAACGAGACGCTGGAAGACTACGCGCTGCGCTACACGCCGCGCTCGTTCCGGCGCTGGTCGGAATTCCGCCTGGCCAACACGGCCCTGGGCGCGACCTCGTTCCTGGCGCTGGAGGCCATCAGCGGCGCCATCACCCTGAGCTACGGTTTCACCAATACCTTCTGGGCGATCGCCTGCGTGGTGCTGCTGTTCTTCCTGACCGGATTGCCGATCAGCTACTACGCCGCCCGCTACGGCGTCGACATGGACCTGTTGACGCGCGGCGCCGGCTTCGGCTACATCGGCTCGACCGTGACCTCGCTGATCTACGCCAGCTTCACCTTCATCTTCTTCGCGCTGGAAGCGGCGATCATGGCGCAGGCCATCGAGATGTATTTCAAGCTGCCGCTGGTCTACGGCTACGTGCTGTGCTCCCTGATCATCATCCCCATGGTGGCCTACGGCATCACCTTGATCAACCGCCTGCAGATGTGGACCCAGCCGCTGTGGATCGTCTTGCTGGCCCTGCCCTTCATCTGCGTGCTGTACAAGGAGCCGGAGGCGCTCTCCAACCTGATCACCTTCGCCGGCCGCGCCGAGGACGGCAGCTCGTTCAACCTGCTGCTGTTCGGCGCCGCCGCCACGGTGGCCTTCTCGCTGATCGCGCAGATCGGCGAGCAGGTCGACTTCCTGCGCTTCCTGCCCGAGAAGACCGCCGCCAACCGCGTGCGCTGGTGGAGCGCCCTGCTGCTGGCCGGGCCCGGCTGGATCCTGCTGGGCGGCGCCAAGATGCTGGGCGGCGCCCTGCTGGCCTTCCTGGCGATCCAGCACGAGATCCCGATGGACAAGGCGGTGGAGCCGACGCGCATGTACCTGGTCGGCTACCAGTACGTGTTCGGCAATCCGGCGCTGGCGCTGGGCGCGGTGGTGCTGTTCGTGGTGGTGTCGCAGATCAAGATCAACGTCACCAACGCCTACGCCGGCTCGCTGGCCTGGTCCAACTTCTTTGCGCGGCTCACGCACAGCCACCCGGGCCGCGTGGTGTGGCTGGTGTTCAATGTGCTCATCGCCGTGCTGCTCATGGAGCTGGGCGTGTTCAATGCGCTCGAGCACGTGCTGGCGCTGTACAGCCTGGTGGCGATCTCATGGATAGGCGCGGTGGTCTCGGACCTGGTGATCAACAAGCCGCTCAAGCTCTCGCCGGCCCACATCGAGTTCAAGCGCGCCCACCTGTACGATGTCAATCCGGTGGGCGTCGGTTCGATGGCGATCGCCTCGGCGCTGTCGGCGGTGGCCATGTCGGGCGTGCTGGGCAGGACGGCGGCGGCGATGGCGCCCTTCATCGCGCTGGGCACCGCGCTGCTGTGCGCGCCGCTGATCGCGCTGGCCACCGGCAGCCGCTACTACATTGCGCGGCGCGACACGCTCTCCGACCATGAGCACGCGCAGGGCCAGCTCGACTGCGTGATCTGCGGCAACCGCTTCGAGACGCCCGACATGGCGCACTGCCCGGCCTACCAGGGCGCGATCTGCTCGCTGTGCTGCTCGCTCGACGCGCGCTGCAACGACCGCTGCAAGACGCCGGCGGCGCGCCTGCCCAACCAGATCTTCCTCACGCTGCGCAGCCTGATGCCGGCGCGCTTCTCGCTCAAGCTCAACACCCGCATCGGCCATTACCTGATCGTCTTCGGCGTGCTGGCCGGCGGCCTGGCGATCATGCTGTGGATGCTGTATTTCCAGCAGATGGCGGATCTCTCCGGCGTGGCGCCGGGCTCGCCCGACTCGATCCGGGCGGTTTTCATCAAGCTGTTCTGCATGCTGCTGGTGGTGCTGGGCGTGGGCGCCTGGTGGCTGGTGCTGACCAACGAGAGCCGCACCGTGGCGCAGGAAGAATCGGAGCGCCAGACCAACCTGCTGCTGCAGGAAATCGAGGCGCACAAGCAGACCGACGCCGAACTGCAGCGCGCCAAGGAAGCCGCCGAATCGGCCAACCTGGCCAAGAGCCGCTTCGTGGCCGGCATGAGCCACGAGCTGCGCACCCCGCTCAACAGCATCCTCGGCTACGCCCAGATCCTGCACGTGGACGCCACCATCCCGCCGGCGCGCAAGGACGCCATCGCCATCATCCGGCGCAGCGGCGAGCACCTTCTGAGCCTGATCGACGGCCTGCTCGACATCGCCAAGATCGAGGCCGGCAAGATGCGCCTGGCCTCCGATGAAGTCGCGCTGCCGGCCCTGCTGGAGCAGATCGCCGGCATGTTCGCGCCGCAGGCCGAGCAGAAGGGGCTGGCATTTCGCTTCGAGCAGGTCGGCCGCCTGCCGGCGATCGTCCACGCCGACCAGAAGCGCCTGCGCCAGATCCTGATCAACCTGCTGGGCAACGCGGTCAAGTTCACCGACTGCGGCAGCGTCACCCTGCAGGTGCGCTACGCGCGCGAGATCGCCTATTTCGATATTGTCGACACCGGCATCGGCATCGCCGGCGACGACCTGGAGCGCATCTTCCTGCCCTTCGAGCGCAGCAGCGCGGCCAACCTGCGCGGCGACATCGGCACCGGCCTGGGCCTGGCCATCAGCCGCATGCTGACCCACATCATGGGCGGCGAGCTGGCGGTGGACAGCGAAGTCGGCCGCGGCAGCAGCTTCCACCTCAAGCTCTATTTGCCGGAGGTGCACGTGCCGCGCCCCAGCCTGAAACTGGAAGACCAGATGCCGGGCTACCTCGGCCCCTCCAAGCGGGTGCTGGTGGTGGACGACCAGGCCTCGCAGCGGCAGATCCTCAAGGAGATGCTGCTGCCGCTGGGATTCGAGGTGCGCGAGGCGGCCGGCGGCATCGCCTGCATGGAGGCGCTGGGACGCGAGGTGCCGGACCTGGTGCTGCTCGACATCGCCATGCCGCAGATGGACGGCTGGTCGGTGGCGCGCGCCATCCGCGCGCGCGGCCTGACGCGCCTGCCGGTGATCTTCGTCTCGGCCGACGCCTTCGAGAACGCGCATGAGCGCGCCGATCCGCCGCTGTACAACGACTTCGTGGTCAAGCCGGTCTCCTACAACGAGCTGCTGGCCAAGATCAAGCAGCAGCTGCGCATCGAGTGGCTGCCGGCGGCGGCCCTGCCCGCAGCCTCTGCCGCCGCTTCCGGCCCCGCCGCGCAGCCGCTGATGCTGGTGCCGGCGCAGAAGAAGCTGCGCGCGCTGCTGGAGCTGGGCAGCATCGGCTACGCCAAGGAAATCCTCAGGCAGCTGGACGACATGGAGCGCCAGAATCCGGCCTACCTGCCCTTCACCACCGAGCTCAGGCAGCTGGTCAAGCAGTTCCGCCTCAACGAATATGTCACCCGCATCAAGGAGATGATCCGCCATGATCTCAACGACGTTCGATAGGCATGTCGTCCTCATCGTCGACGACATGCCTGACAACCTGTCCATGCTCTCGGACTCGCTCGACGACAGCGGCCACATCGTGCTGGTCGCCACCGACGGCATGAGCGCGCTGGAGCGCCTGGACTGCGTCACGCCCGACCTGATCCTGCTGGACGCGATGATGCCCGGGATCGACGGCTTCGAGACCTGCCGCCGCATCAAGCTGATCAAGAGCGTGAGCCATGTGCCGGTGGTGTTCATGACCGGCCTGTCCGAGACCGAACACGTGGTGCGCGGCTTCGAGGTCGGCGGCATCGACTACGTGACCAAGCCGATCCGCCCGCAGGAAGTGATGGCGCGCATCGGCTCGCACATCCGCACCGCGCGCATGATGTCGCAGACGCGCGGCGTGCTGGAGCAGGCCGCGCACGCCGTCATCGTGCTCGGCGGCAACGGCTTGCCGCTGTGGCAAACCAGCAAGGCCTCGCTGTGGCTGGAACGCTATTTCCCGGCAAGCGCCGGCGCGCCCTCCGGCCACAAGCTGCCGCCCCGGCTGCAGTCCTGGCTCAACGACAGCCTGGCGCGCCAGCGCCAGGGCGGCCTGGGCGGCGTCGCCGAGATCGCCCCGCTGGTGGTCAGGGATGAGCAAGGCGAACTCAGCATCGCCATCTCCCCGGGCGGGCAAGGCCACGGCATCACATTGTTGCTGGAAGAAAAACGCATCGCCGCCGGCGCGCCGCCGATGGCCCCCGCGACGGAGGACGCCGCCGCCGCGCCGGGCGAAAACTTCCGCCTGACGCCGCGCGAGAACGACGTGCTGATGTGGCTGGGCAAGGGCAAGACCAACCGCGACATCGCCGACATCCTCGGCATGAGCCCGCGCACCGTGAACAAGCACCTGGAGCACATCTTCGTGAAGCTCGGCGTGGAAACGCGCTCGGCCGCCGCCGTCATGGCCAGCGCCATGGCCCAGCCGGCCGGCGGCCTGCTGCAATAGCGGCGGAGATAGTCCGGCGCGATCGCCGCGTTTGGCATATCCTTGCAAGGCGCGGCGCACCTTGCCTCATCCCCCGTGCGACGCGTCGAAGCTGTAACTCAACGACGCAAGGAAATATCATGCCAAAGAAAGAAGAGAAGCTGGATCCGGAAACCGAAGCCCTGATCCAGTGGTGCACCGAAGTCGAACAGTTCCTGGTCAAGGGCGGCGCCACGCTGGACCAGGCCCAGGAACACATCGAGGAAGAAGTGGAATGGTTTACCGACATGTTCTACGACGGTCTTACCCCTGAAGAGGCGGCCAAGGAAGCATTGGCCTGAGCCGGCTCCGACTCTCCCCCCAATCCCGGCTTCGCGCCGGGAATTTTTTCCCGCAAGCCGTATGCGAAGTCATCCGGCAGCCCCTCCAGCCTGCCGGCGATCTCAGCTTCTGTTCACTGTTTTTTATCGTTCATTTTTTATGAACACCGCAATTTACTGAACAGTCAGGCTGTGGATGGGTTCTTTTCCCCAACCCCGCACAGCGCCTCATACAAGGGCCGCGTCGCATCCGCCAGCCGCTCCAGGCTGGCCTCGCGCAGTTCATTGAGGTCGACCGCCTCGGCGCCACCCAGTCCGGCCCAGGCCATCAGCGCCGCGAATGCCTGCGGCGTGTCGAACATGCCATGCAGGTAGCTGCCGAGGATCTGCCCGTCTTCGGAACACGCGCCTTCGGCGCGGCCGTCGATGACAAAGGCCGGCCGCTGCAGCGCCGCGCCTGAAGACACGCCCATGTGGATCTCGTAGCCGCTGACGGTGGCGGCCTCGCCCTCTTGCGCGAAGGCGCAATGTCCCGACACCTGCAGCAGGCGCTTGTCGCGCGTGAGCTCGGTGCGCATGGCCAGCAGGCCCAGGCCGACGCTTTCACCGGGCGCGCCTTCCACGCCGTGCGGGTCGTCCACGCCTTGGCCCAGCATCTGGAAGCCGCCGCAGATGCCGATCAGCTTGCCGCCGTAGCGCAGGTGCTTGCGCAGGGCGCCGGGCCAGCCGTTGTCCTTCAGCCATTGCAGGTCGCCGCGGGTGTTCTTGCTGCCGGGCAGGATGATCAGGTCAGCCGGCGGGATCGCCTGGCCGGAGCCGATGAATTGCAGGTCGATGTCGGGATGCGCGCGCAGCGCGTCGAAGTCGGTGTGGTTGCTGATGCGCGGCAGCACCGGCACCAGCACGCGGAACGCGCCGCGCGCGCTTTGCGCCGGCGCGATGGCATCCTCAGCGTCCAGGTGCAGGCCGTGCAGGTATGGCAGCACCGCCAGCACCGGCTTGCCGGTGCGTTGCTCCAGCCACTCCAGGCCGGGCTGCAGCAGGCCGATGTCGCCGCGGAAACGGTTGATGACGAAGCCGATCACACGCGCCCGCTCGCTCTCGGAGAGGCAGTCCAGCGTGCCCGTGAGGTGCGCGAAGACGCCGCCGCGGTCGATGTCGGCGACGATGATGACCGGGCAATCCACCGCCTCGGCGAAGCCCATGTTGGCGATGTCGCGCGCGCGCAGGTTGATCTCGGCCGGGCTGCCGGCGCCCTCGACGACGATGGTGCTGTATTGCGCGCGCAGGCGATGATAGGACTCCAGCACCGCCTGCATGGCCTGGGTCTTGTAGCGGTGGTAGTCGCGCGCGTTCATGTCGGCGCGCACGCGGCCGTGCACGATGACCTGCGCGCCGGTGTCGCTCGAGGGTTTCAGCAACACCGGGTTCATGTCGGTGTGCGGCGCGATGCCGGCGGCCTGCGCCTGCAGCGCCTGGGCCCGGCCGATCTCGCCGCCGTCGGCGGTGACCGCGCTGTTCAGGGCCATGTTCTGCGGCTTGAATGGCGCCACCGCAATGCCGTCGCGCCTGAGCAGCCGGCACAAGGCCGCCGCCAGCGTGCTCTTGCCGGCGTCCGAGGTGGTGCCCTGGATCATCAGGGTGTGGAAGGGAAACTCAGCGGCCATGCGCGCTCCATTGTTGCAGGGCCTGTTCAAGCCGCTGCCATCCCGCTTCATCCGGCGGCAGGCCGATGCGGATGCCGCCGGCGCCGCGCGTGAACAGGCGCACCCACACGCCTTGGCGCGCCATCGCTTCATGGAACTGCGCCGCGCGCGGTTCCGGCCACCATTGGAACAAGGCGCTGCCGGCCGCGGCGATGCCGTGCCGCGCCAGCGTGGCGCGCAGCCGCTCGCCCTCGCCCTGCAGGCGGATCAGGGTAGCGCGCTGCCATGCGGCGTCGCGCAAGGCGGCAATCCCGACCTGCTGCGCGGGGCCGGCCACCGTCCATGGCCCGAGCCAGTCGGCCAGCGCGTCGAGCAAGTCTTGCGCGGCAGCGACGAAGCCCAGCCGCAACCCGGCCAGGCCGAAGAACTTGCCCACCGAGCGCAGCACGATCAGGCCCTCCTGCCCGGCTTGCGCCGCCACGCTGGCCTCGCGCACGGTGTCACCGAAGGCCTCGTCCACCACCAGCCAGCCGCCGCGCGCATGCAACTGCCGCGCCCAGCGCAGCAGGCGTTGCGGCTCGACCATGGCGCCGGTCGGGTTGTTGGGATTGCACAGCACCAGCACCTCGCAGTCGCCGGCGGCGGCCTCGTCCAGCTGCGCGTAGGGGACTTCGCGCACCGCATGCCCGGCGCGCCGCCAGCAATGCGCGTGCTCGGCGTAGATGGGCGCGGCCACCGCCACGCGCGCGGGCTTGCCGTCCTGGCGCAGGCGCAGTTGCGGCAGCGCCTGGATCGCCGCCTGGGTGCCGGCCACCGGCAGCAGGCGCGGCGCGCCGTAATAGTCGCAGGCGGCACGCGCCAGTTCGGTCGACGGTTCCGGCAGGCGGTGCCAGGCATCGGCGGCGGGCGCCGGCGCCGGATAGGGCACCGGGTTGATGCCGGTCGACAGGTCCAGCCACTCGCCGCGCGGGCGGCCGTAGCGCAGCGCGGCGTCGTTGAGGTTGCCGCCGTGTTCAAGCATGGAAGACTCCGAAGGAAACCACGGCCAGCGCCGATACGACCGCCAGCCACAAGGCGGTGGACATGGCCACCAGCCGCCAGGCGCGCACGATATCGGCGCCCTGCGCCGGCTGCCCGCGACCCAGCGGCGGACGCTGTTCAAGCTCGCCGTCGTAGATCGCCGGGCCGCCCAGCGCCACACCCAGCGCGCCGGCGCCGGCGGCCATCACCGGCCCGGCGTTGGGGCTGCCCCAGGCCGGCGCCTGCTCCTTCCAGCAGGCCAGCGCGACGGTGTGGTCGCCCAGCCAGGCGTAGCTGAAGGCAGTGAGGCGCGCGGGAATCCAGTTCAGCACATCGTCGATGCGCGCCGCCGCCCAGCCGAAATAAAAGAAGCGTTCGTTGCGGTAGCCCCACATCGCATCCAGCGTGTTGGCCAACCGGAACAACAGTGCGCCGGGGCCGCCCGCCAGCGCGAACCAGAACAGCGTGCCGAACACGGCGTCGTTGCCGTTCTCCAGCAGCGACTCCACGCCGGCTTTGGCGAGATCGGCCTCGTCGGCGGCGCGCGTGTCACGGCTGACGATGAACGAGGTCAGCATGCGCGCCGCAGGCAGGTCTCCCAGCGCCAACGCGCGGGCGATCGGCATGGTGTGCTCGCGCAGGCTGCGCAGGCCGATGCAGAAGTACAGCAGCGCCGCATGCAGCAGGCAGGCCAGCCACCACGGCGCCAGATGGATGATCCAGGCCGCCAGCGCCACGCCCGGCAACACCGCCAGCGCCCAGGCCAGCAGGCCGCGCAGGCGCAATCCTGGCGCGCGGTTGAGAGTGTGCTCGATGCGCTTGGCCAGGCTGCCGAAGCCCACCAGCGGATGCCAGCGCCGCGCCTCGCCCAGCAGCAGGTCGAGCCCGATGCCGGCGGCCATCAGCAGCGCCAGCCAGGGCCAGGACAGGCCGGCTAGCACGCCGTATCCTTGAAGGTCAGCGGCAAGCCGGCCGCCACCCACTGCACCCGTTCGCACAGCGCCGCCGCCGATTGGTTCAGCCGCCCGGCCTCGTCCACGAACCAGCGCGACACCGCGCCCATCGGCACGATGCCCATGCCGACCTCGTTGGACACCAGGATCACGGTGCCCTTTGCCTCCTGCAGCGCGCGCAGGAAATCCACCCGCTGCAGCGTGAAGTCGGCCGGCGCCTCGATCGGCCCCGATTCGGGGAAGTCATGGCCCTGGACGAACAGCAGGTTGGACAGCCACACCGTGAGGCAATCGACCAGCACCACGCGCCCCGGCCCGGCGTGCTCACGCAGCGCCCGGCCCAGCGCCAGAGGTTCCTCCACCGTGCGCCAGCGGCCGCCCTGCGCCTCGCGGCGCTGGCGATGGTGCGCGATGCGCGCGCTCATCTCGGCGTCGCCGGCGCTGGCCCGGTTGCCGGCGGTGGCGATGTAGACGATCTCGCCGCCATCGCCCTGCAACGCCGCCAGCGCCTCCTTCTCGGCGTAGGCGCTCTTGCCGGAACGGGCGCCGCCGAACACCAGCGTGCGGCGCGTGGTCGCTGTAGTCATTCTTCCCCTCCCGGCCATTTGTCGTCGGACACCAGTTCATGCAAGGACCGGCGCGCGGCCCAGTTCTGCTGCTCCAGCATCGGTTTTTCATAGAAGGCGGGCACGTGGCCCAGGCACACCACCGCCACCGGTTCGGCGCCGGCCGGCATGGCCAGCAGCCGCGCCAGCTGGGTCGGCTCGAACAGCGACACCCAGCCCATGCCCAACCCTTCGGCGCGCGCCGCCAGCCACATGTTTTGCAGCGCGCAGGCCAGCGAGGCCAGGTCCATCTGCGGCATGGTGCGGCGGCCGAACACGTGCGGCGCGCGACCATCCATCAACCCGGCCACCAGCAGCTCGCCGCAATCGAGGATGCCCTCGACCTTGAGCTTCATGAATTCGTCCTCGCGCTCACCCAGCGCCTGCGCCGTCGCCACACGCTCTTCTTCCACCAGCGCGTGGATGCGCCGGCGCAGGCCGTCGTCGCGGATACGGATGAAGCGCCACGGTTGCATGAAGCCCACGCTGGGCGCGTGATGCGCCGCCTGCAGCAGGCGCTCCAGCAACGCCGGATCGACCGCGTCCGGCAGGAAGTGACGCATGTCGCGCCGCTCGCGGATGGCGCGGTAGAGCGCGTCGATCTCGGCTTGCGGATAACGGTGCGGCATGCCGGCGCTCATGAGGAAGCGCCGCCGAACAGGGCCGCCACGGTGCGCGGCGCCGAGCGGAAATAGGCGTGCAGGTAGCTCGCCACCACCTTGTCGCGGCGATACACCACCTCGCCCTCGGAGGAGTCGAACAGGCGCTCGCCGCGCGCCATGAACTGGGCGCCGACTGCCGCGCGCGAGTAATGGAAGGTGTGGCAGCGCAGGTGCTCGCCGGCCGCGCCCGGCAGGTTCAGCGACAGCGTCTGGTAGCCCAGCCCCTGCAGCCGCGGCTGCACCGCAGCCTGCCCCGGCAACACGCCGCACATGCGCCCGCTGGCGCCGTCCTGGCCGGTGACCGTCTCCAGCAGGTAGAGCATGCCGCCGCACTCGGCGTACAGCGGCTTGCCGGCGTCGGCATGCGCGCGCAGCGATTGCCCGGTGGCGTCGGCCTCCTGCAGCTGTCCCAGGTACAGCTCGGGATAGCCGCCGGGCAGCCACACGGCGTCGCACGGCGGCAGCGGCTGGTTGGCCAGCGGCGAGAAGAAGGCCAGCTGCGCCCCCATGCTTTCCAGCAGCGCCAGGTTGGCGGTGTAGATGAAGGAGAACGCCAGGTCGCGCGCCACGGCGATGGTCTTGCCGGCCAGCAGGCGCGGGAACTCGCGCTCCGGCGGCGGCGCGCCGAACTCCACCGGTTCCGGCAGGCCGGCCAGCGAGGTGCTGGCCATGCGGTCGGCGATGGCGTCCAGGCGCGCGTCGAGGTCGGCGATCTCGGGCGCGGCCACCAGGCCGAGGTGGCGCTCCGGCAGCGCGAACTGCATGTCGCGCTGCAAGCCGGTCAGCAACTGCACCGAAGGGCGCGCGTTCTGCAGGCCCTGGCGCAGCATCTGCGCGTGGCGCGGGCTGGCCACGCCGTTGGCCAGCACGCCGGCAAACTTCAGCTCGGGGCGGTAGGCCATCAGCCCCTGCGCCAGCGCGCCCACGGTCTGGCCCATGCCGCGCGCGTTGATCACCGTCATCACCGGAATGCCCAGCAACTGCGCCAGGTCGGCGCTGCTGGGCTCGCCGTCGTACAGCCCCATCACGCCTTCGACCAGCACCACGTCGGCCTCGCGCGCGGCCAGCGCGACCTGGCGCCGGCAATGGTCTTCGCCGCCCAGCCAGAGGTCGAGGTTGACCACTGGATGGCCGCTGGCCTGCGCCAGCACCATCGGGTCGAGGAAATCGGGACCGGTCTTGAACACCCGCACCCGCTTGCCGTCGCGCCGATACAGCCGCGCCAGCGCGGCGGTGATGGTGGTCTTGCCGTGGCCGGAGGCCGGCGCCGAGATGAACAGCGCCGGGCTGCGGTACTCGCTCGCCTGCATCAGAACTCCACGCCTTTCTGGGCCTTCACCCCTTGTTCCTTGTACGGGTGCTTGAGCGGGCGCATCTCGCTGACCAGGTCGGCCTGCTCGATCAGCGCCTCCGGCGCGTGGCGCCCGGTGACCACGATGTGCAGCATCTCGCGCCGGCCGGCGAAGGCGCTCAGCACCTCCTCCAGGTCGAGGTACTGGTACTTGAGGACGATGTTGAGCTCGTCGAGGATCACCATGTCGTAGCTCGGGTCGGCAATCATGCGTTGCGCCTCGGCCCAGCCGCGACGGGCGGTGCGGGTGTCGGCCTCGCGGTCCTGGGTGTCCCAGGTATAGCCCTCGCCCACCACGTGGAAATCGCAGTTGGCGTGGCCGCCCAGGAAGTCGCGCTCGGCGCTGTAGAGCGCGCCCTTGATGAACTGCACCACGCCCAGCTTCATGCCGTGGCCGAGGATGCGCATGCCCATGCCGAAGGCGGCGCTGGACTTGCCCTTGCCGGTGCCGGTGTTGACGATCAGCAGGCCCTTCTCGTTCTGGGCCGCGGCCTTCTTCTTCTCGAAGCCCTCTTTATGGCGCTGGGTCATGCGCTTGTGCGATTCCGGATCGGTCTTCATTGCTTGCTCCTCTGTGCGTTCATTTCCACTCTGTTCCCGTCATCTCGCTCAGCAGCTGCGCAACCCGGGTGCGGCTGGGGTGGTAGCCGATGAACACCAGTTCCGAACAGGCCGAGACCACCTTGTTGCCGTCGTTGGCCGCGCCCTCGCCGCCGGCCACCGCGACCCGCGCGCGCACGCCCTGCACCAGCAGCGGCGTCGCGCCCGGGCCGGCATGCACGAAGCCCTTGGCGCGCAGGATGGGCTCGGCCAGCGCGGCGGCGGCCACCGCGCCGCGCACCCGTTCGCCGCTCTGCGGCTCGCTGCTGCGCAGGGTGAACGACAACCAGCCCGGATCCTGTTCATGGAAGTGCTTGTGCGTGGCCAGCCCGTGGCTGTGCGCGCCCAGGCCGGAATGCGCGTGGCCGTTGAAGCGCCCCTGGTCGGCCGCCGGCGCCGCGCGTTCGCCGGGCATGGCCAGCGGCGTGTAGTGGCGGTGCACCGTCGCGCCCGCCTGGTGCAGGCGCAGGCCCAGCGCCAGGCGGATATCCAGCCGCGCGCCGTAGGCCAGCTCAAGGAAGCGCACGTTGGGCGCCAGCGCCCGCACGCGCCCTTCGGCCTGCAGCAGCTGCGGCTCGTCCATGGCGTCGATCTTGTTCAGGACCACCACATCGGCGCATTCCAGCTGCTGGCGAAACAGCTGCGCGGTGGCGCCGGCGGCAGCCTGCGCGCCCTCGAAGGCGTCTTCCAGCAGCAACGGCGTATCGACCACGGCCAGCGTGGCATCCAGCACGAAGTGCGGCGCCAGCTGCTCCGATTGCAGCACCTCCATCACCGCGCTGGGCAGCGCCAGGCCGGAGGTCTCGATCAGCACATGGTCGATCTGCGCCCGGTGATGCGGCGCCGCCAGCGCCAGCATGGCCGGCACGAAGTGCACATCGTCGCCATAGGCGATCAGGCCGTGCGCGAAATCCTGGACCTGCACCTGGCCGCGCCCGCCTTCGTCGGCGCGCAACAACGCGCCGTCGATCGCCACCTCGCCGAACTCGTTGATCAGCAAGGCCAGCCGCCGCGACTGCCGGCTTTTCACCAGGCCGCGCAAGAGCGTGGTCTTGCCGGCGCCGAGAAAGCCGGTCACCACCGTCACCGGGATCGGCGGCAGCTGCGGCGGCGGCAGGTCTTGCGTCGGCATGCTCAGGCTCCCGGCCACTGCGCCAGTTGCGCGCGCACCGCATCGAAATCCCGCGCCACGCGCGGATACGCCAGCTGCGGACGGCGCACCGTCAGCAGCGGGATGCCCAGCGCGCGCGCGGCATCGGCCTTGGCGCGATAGCCGCCGGCCTCGCCCGAATCCTTGGTCACCACGCAGTCGATACCCCAGTCGCGCCACAGCGCTTCGTTGAAGGCTTGCGAGAACGGCCCCTGCATGGCGCACAGGTTGGCGTGCGGCACGCCCAGCTCCAGCGCGCGCCGCACGAAGTCCGGATCGGCCGTGACGCGGGCGAACCATTGGCGCTGGCCGGCGCCCGGCGCCTGCAGGAAGCCGGCCAGGTCCTTGGAGCCGGTGGCGAGGAAGATGCGCTTGCCCGCTGCGATGGCGCGGCGCGCGGCCTCCTCCATGTCGGCGCAGGCGCCGGCGTCATCGGCGGCCAGTTCGCTGGAGCGTTCATAGCGCAGGTAGGGAATGCCGAGCTCCTGCGACAGCTCGATGAGCTGCTGCGACATCTGCGTGGCGAAGGGATGCGTGGCGTCCACCAGCACGCGCGCCCCGGCCGCGCGCAGCGCCTGGCGACGCGCTTCCACGCCCTGGCGGCCGGCCCAGACGAAGGCGCCGGGGCAATCCCGCCGCGCCAGTTCGCCGCCGTAGCCGGTGGCCGCCGAGATCACCACGCGCTGCCCCGCGGCCGCCAACTCCGCCGCCAGCGCGTTGCCGTCGCCGGTGCCCGAGAACACCCACGCGGCCTGGCGCGGCAGCTCGGCGGCGGCCGCCGCCTGCGAATCCTCGCTCCAGTCGTTGTAGCCGCGCGGGGTGAAGATCCAGTCGCGCTTCCTCTGCGTGAAGCGGTTGCCGATGACGATCGAGGTCAGCATGTCGAAGCGCAGCGCCGGCAGTTCGTCCAGGCGATGGATGGAGACCTCCTGGCCGGGCCGGTAGGCGTTCTTGACCACGCCGCACAGCGTGTGCGGCGCCTTGTGTTCCAGCATCAGCTGGAGGATGCGGTAGACGCCTTCCTGGCGCCCGGCGCTCTGCACGTTGTAGAGCACGCAGGCCAGGTCGGCCTGGGCGATGTGGCTGGCGCGCTGCTCGATCCACTCCCAGGGGCACAGCAGGTTGGACAGCGACAGCGTGGCGAAGTCGTGCGACAGCGGCGAGCCCAGCAGCGAGGCGCAGGCGTTGGCCGAGGTGACGCCCGGGATGACGTTGACCTCATAAGTGTCGTCGTGCTGCATGTCGTCGAAGGCCAGCGCGGCCATGGCGTAGATGCCGATGTCGCCGCTGGAGATCAGGGCCACCTTGCGGCCGGCGCGGGCGTGCTCGATGGCCAGCAGCGCGCGTTCGCGTTCCTGCGTCAGCGGCGGGGTATGGATTTCCTTTCCGGCGATGTGAGGCTGGATCCAGCGCAGGTAGAGCTCGTAGGCGACGATCACGTCGCTGTCGCGCAATGCTTCGATCGCGCGCGGGATGATCATTTCCTCGAAGCCGGGGCCGACCGAGACCAGGTTTAGTACGCCTTTGTTCACTGCTTGTTCCTTGTTCGTCATTCTGGATGCTCGCTCTTGCGTGAGCCGCACCATACTTCAAGCTGCCGTTGACGTCGCTGGGTCCCTGCTTTCGCAGGGACGACAGGCAAACCGCTATTGCACCGCTGTCGCCCCTGCGAAAGCAGGGGCCCAGTGTCGTCCGGCGCCCTACATGCCTTCAAACGTGTCATCCACCACCGCCACCGTCACGCCATCCAACGCCGTCTTGCCCAGCGCCAGCCGGCCGCGCGGCGAGGCGATCAGGGCCGCCGGTTCGCACACGCCGTCCACGCCGACATTCTGTTTCACCCATTCCGACGGCTTGCCGACCCAGGCGCGCTGCGCGATCTGCCGGGTGGAGATCACCCGCAGCGGCAAGTCGTGCGTGGCGCAAAAAGCCAGCAGGCCCGGCTCTTCCGCCTTGATGTCGATGGTGGCGACTTCCCTCACCTGCGCCAGCGTCGCGCCATCCAGCTGCGCCAGCGCATGGGCGACGGCTTGCGAGACCTGCCCGGCCGAGGCGTGCTTGCGGCAACCGATGCCCAGCACCAGCGGCTTGATCGCCTCGGTCGCCGTGCTCACCACCGGCTGCGCGCCGGTGAGCTGGGCCACGCGGTAGGCCAGGCGGTTGGCGCCGCCTTCGTGGCCGGCCAGCAGCGAGATGGCGAAACGCGCCGCCTCATCCAGCACCACGACCGCGGGGTCGCTGTGCTTGTCCTGCGGCTGGCCGTCCAGGAAGCGCACGGCGATGCCGGCCGCGCCGATCATGATCCAGCGGCGGTGGCGGCGATAGGCCAGCGCGAACTGCTGGCGCTGCGTCAGCACCGCCTCGCCCTCGCCGGCTTCGCTGTTGAGCCACGGCCGGTACAGCGTGCCGCCCAGCGTCCCCTGCAAACGCGCGGCCAGCAACTCGGCCTCGGCGCGCACCGGCCAGATGCCCAGCTCGGCTTCGGCCAGCGGCGGCGTCATGATTGCGTCTCCTGTTCGGCCCGGGCCTGCTCCGCCTTGTTCTTCTTTACCACGCGAAACAGGTGCGTGAAGTCCTTGGAGTACAGGCTGGACTCCGCCACCTGCGCCTTGTCCAGCGCCGCGCCCACCAGCATCATGGTGGTCAGGTTCCACTCGCCGCGCTTGTTCTCGTCCAGCACCTTTTCCAGCGTGCCCTGGTAGACCCGCTGCTCCGGCCAGCTGGCGCGGTACACCAGCGTCACCGGCGTGGCCGGCGGATAGTGCAGCAGCAGGTCGGCGACGATCTTCTTCAAGTGCGGTCCGGAGAGGAAGATGCACATGGTGGCGCGGTGCGCCGCCAGCGAAGCGATCGATTCCGACTCCGGCACCGCCGAGGCGCGACCGGAAACGCGGGTCAGGATCACGCTCTGCGAGACCTCCGGCTTGGTCAGCTCGGCGGCGACCGCCGCCGCCGCCGCCGTGAACGAAGACACGCCCGGCACCACCTCATAGGCGATGCCCAGCGCGTCCAGCCGGCGCATCTGCTCGGCCGTGGCGCCGTAGATCGCCGGGTCGCCGGAATGCAGGCGCACCACGTCGATGCCCATCTCCCGCGCGCGCAGGTAGCAGGCCTGCTGCTGCTCCAGGTCCAGCGCGGCGGTGTCGATCAGCTCGGCGTCGGCGCGGCAATGCTCCAGCATGGCGGCGGGCACCAGCGAGCCGGCGTACAGCACCATTTGCACCGCGCCGAGCAGGCGCGCGCCGCGCAGCGTGATCAGGTCGGCCGCGCCGGGGCCGGCGCCGATGAAATACACCTTCATGCTTGTCCTTTCGCAGGCAAATGCCTCTTGTCTTGCGCGGTCTTGCGGATCAGCAGCACCGCCAGGTAGCCGCTGGCCTGCGCCCCGTCCAGCGTGGTGAGGTCGCTGGCCAGCACCTCGCCCTCCAGCCCGATGCGGCGGGCGAAGCCGCAATGGCGGGCGATGTCCATCTCGCGCAGCAGTTCCAGCACCCACGGCAGGCGCGCGCCGACCTTCATCAGCACCACGATGTCATGGCTCTCGATCTCGGCGCGCAGCGCGGCCGCGTCTTCCGGGCACGGCAGGATCAGCGTGCGTTCCTTGCCCACGCCCAGCGGCCACTCCAGCGCCGAGGCGGCGGCCGCGTAGCTGGTGATGCCGGGATAGGTCGCGCAGTCGCAGTCCGGATACAGGTCGCGCACCGCCGCCAGCACGTAGCCGTAGGTCGAGTAGGTCAGCGAGTCGCCGATGGTCAGGTAGGCCACGTGCAGGCCCGCGCGCAATTGCGCCGCCAGCTCCGCGCCCAGCTGCGCATAGTGCTCCTGCAGCACCTGGCGGTCGGGGTCCATGTTGAACTCGATCTCGCGCAGGCGGGCGCGATCGAACTCCACGCCGTCCAGGCATTGCAGGGCCACCGACATGTCCGCGCCGCGCGCGCGCGGCAGATAGATCACGTCGGCCGCGCGCAGCGCGTCCAGCGCCGCCAGCGGCAGGTAGCCGGCCGGGCCGGGGCCGACGCCGATGCCGGAGAGTTTTCCTTTGCCGCTCATGCGCCCGCTCCCAGTTGCCGTCCGTCCAGGTCGAACAGGCGCACCTCCACCCGCTCCACGCTGGGCACGCGCGCCGCCGCCAGCGCCGCGATGCGCGCCTCGATTTCCGTCCAAAGCAGGCGCGAAAGGGACTCGTCCCGTCCGCGCACCAGATCGATTACCGCTTCCACCGTATTGGCTTCCTTCATTTGCTGCACCAGCTCCGTATCGAATACGTAAAGCGGCGCGTTCATGTTCTGCGCCACGCGGGCCACGCCCTGCATGGCCATGTTGCTCTTGCTGGAGTGCGTGTCCCACACGCCGTCCAGCACCTTGGCCAGCTTGCCCGGATGGCCGGCCAGCCACAGCACCGGCAGGCGCCGCTTCTCTTCGGCCAGCGCCTGCTGGGTGAAGTCCAGCGCGTCGCCGAGGAAATTGGCGATCTGCACGCTGCGCTTGTCCGGCAGGCCCAGCTCCTGCGCCACGAAGGCGCGCCCGATCTTGCCGGGCAGGTAGGCCACCGTGCCGTCGTCGCCGCAATCGGCCAGCGCCACCCGGATATAGACCTCGATGGAGGCGATCCACGAGGCCATCGACATCGGCTCGACGATGCCCGAGGTGCCCAGGATGGAAATCCCGCCGACGATGCCCAGCCTCGGATTGAAGGTCTTGGGCGCGATCGCGCGGCCCTCGCGGCAACCGATGGTCAGGTCGAAGCCCTGCGCCGGCCAGGCCTGGTCGCCGATACGTTCCGGCGGACGCAATTCCTCCAGCACCTCGGCCACCGCCGCGCGCATCATCGCGCGCGGCACCGGATTGATGGCCGGCTCGCCCACCGCCACCCGCAGGCCGGGCATGGTGGCCGTGCCCACGCCCTCGCCGGCGAAGAAGCGGATCTCGCCGGCGTCGTTGCGCCTGACCTGGGCGACGATGGTGGCGCCGTGGGTGTTGTCGGGGTCGTCGCCGCCGTCCTTCAATACCTCGGCCTGGACGACGCCGTCGCCCAGGTCGTCCACCCGTTCGACCGGCACCGAAATGAAATGCAGGCCGTCGGGCAGGCTCACTTCGGCGCGCTCCAGCCGGTTTCCGGCCAGCAGGCGGTACAGCGCCGCGCGCACCGCGGCGGTGGCGCAGCTGCCGGTGCTGCGGCCGCGCCGCAAGCCGTTGGGCGCGAGCACGGACAAGTCGTACTCGGCTCGCTGCAGCTCGCGCGCGACCGGATCCATCAGGCCGCGCCCTCGGCGCCCTGCTCTTGCCCGATCAGCCAGGCGACGGCATCGATCATCAGCGCGTTCACCACCGTGGCCGCCCAAGGCGAGCCGCCGCGCGTGCCGGCATTGGTGATGCGCGGCACCTGCAGGCAGCGGCGCAATTCATCCTTGCTCTCGCGCGTGCCGACAAAGCCCACCGGCAGGCCGACCACCAGTTGCGGGCGCCAGCCGTGCTCGCGGATCAGGCGCGTAGCCTCGACGATGGCGGTAGGCGCGTCGCCGATGGCCAGCACCACGTCGTTGCCGAATTTCTGCCAGGCGCGGCGGATGCCGGCGGCCGAGCGCGTCATGCCCTGGGCCTGCGCCATGAGGTGCGACTCGGGATCGTGCACGCCGCACCAGGTCTCGATGCCCAGCTGCTCCAGCAACTGGCGCTTCAGGCCGGTTTGCACCATGGTGACGTCGGTCACCACGCGCTTGCAGCGCAGCAGCGCCAGCATGCCGGTCTGCGCCGCGCCGGCGGAGAAATACAGTTCGTCGGCGGCGGCAAAGTCGCCGCTGGTATGCACCAGGCGCTGCAGCACGGTCAGGTGCTCGGGCGGAAACACGCTCCAGTCGCGGCCCTCGCCGATGATGCGCATGCTCTCGGCCTCGATCGGGTGCGGCACGTAAGGCGCGGTGCGCGCCGCCACGGCCGCCGGCATCGCCATCTCGCGCGCCGACAGGTCGCGCACCTGCAGGTGATGCGCGCGCTGCGGCTCGCCCACCTGCTGCTCGAAGCCGACGATCTGCACCCGGTACTTGCACAGCGAGCAGTTCATCGCGGCGCGGCCCTGCACCGCCTCCCGGGCGCGCTCCAGCAGGACGTCGGCCACATGCGGATGCACGCCGAGGTAGCCGGCCTTGAGCACCTCCACGCCCGGCTCGCGCTGCGCCGCCTCGTCGGCGGCGGCGTAGATGCGCTTGACCAGCACGCCGTCGAACAGGAAGAACGGCAGCACCACCAGTCGCTGCCAACCCTGGCCGGCGGCCAGCGACAGGCCGTCGCGCACCAGCGGCGCGGCGGTGCCGGAGAAGCACAACTTCACGCCGCCGAAGCCCATGCCCTCCTGCAGCATGCGCGCCAGCTTGGCGACTTCGCCGTTGGCATCGGGATCGGTGGTGCCGCGCCCGACCAGCACCAGGCAGCTGTCCTGGCGATTGACGATCTCGCCCGATCCGGCCTCGGCCTCGACCACGCGTTGCTGCGCCAGCTGCAGCAGCAGCGGATGCAGGTCCATCGGCGCGCCGAAATGGAAATCGACCTGCGGATATTGTTGCGCCAGCGCCAGCAATTCGGCCGGCATGTCGTTCTTGGCGTGGCGCGCGCCCAGCAGCACGCCGGGCACCACCGAGATCTCGGTGGCGCCCTCTGCCACGCAGGCGGCGGCGGCCTCGGCGATGGTCGGCGCGGCGAATTCCAGGTAGCCGTGGCGCACCATGCGTTCGCCCGCGCGTGCGCGCACCAATTCCACCAGCGCCTCGAACTCGCGCAGCGCATCCGGATCGCGGCTGCCGTGGCCGGCGATCACCACGGCCGATCTTTGCGCCGTGCCGCTCATGCGCCTTCCTTGGCCGGCGGCGGCTCGATCTGGCTGGCCATCGGCGTGTGGGTGCGGATCAGCATGATGCTCATGTCGCTGAACTCCTGGTCGGCGCAGTCGGCCAGGCGGCCGTGCCATTCGGCGTCGCCGCGCGTGAGGTTCTCCCACACTTCGGTCGGATGGTCGGGAGCCACGCCCTGCTGCAACAAATAGGCCGCAATGTGGCGCGGCATGAAGGAGCGCGCGGCATCCCACGGGCAGGGGATGACGATGGCGTTGCGGCCGTCGTTCAGGACATGCACCAGGTGGCGCTTGAAGGGTTCCAGGTCGCCGCGGCGATGGAAGGTGATGAAGGTGGTCTCGTCGAAGCACACCCGCGCGCGCGAGGCCAGGATCTGCGCCGATGAAATCCCCGGCAGGGTCTCCACCCGATGGCCGCAGGCGCGCTCGACGCGCTCCAGGTACTGGAAGCCGCTGAAGTGGATGTCGCCCATGAAGACCACCACGCAGCGCTTGCCGGCATGGTGCATGGCGGCCACCTGGTCGAGCTGGGCCACCTGGTCGCGGTAGCCCATCAGCACCACTTCGGCGCTGGGCGGGATCAGCTCCTTCACCACGTCCACCACGGCGTTGAAGCCGGCCACCACGTCGGCGTTGCGGATCAGCTCCGCGCCGCGCAGGGTCAGGTAAGAGTGGTCGCCGGGGCCGGCGCCGATGCAGATGATCATGTTGCGTTCTTCCTTGTTGGTTCAGCGCGCGCCCAGTTGCGCGCGCACCGTCAACGCCAGGGCGTCGCCGGTCAGTTGTTCCAGGGTCAGGCAAGGCGCGCCCAGCGCCTGGGCCAATTGCGCCGCGCGGCCCAGGCGGATGTAGCCGGTCTCGGTGTCCAGCACCAGCGCCGGCGTGCCGCGCGCGGCCAGAAGTTCGGCCGCGGCCAGGGTCTGCCGCCAGGGGTCGGATTCATCGCCGGGCAGGCCGACGTTGGCGCGGCCGTCCGACAGGATCACCAACAGCGGCGGCGCCTCCTGCTGCGCCGACTTCTCCAGCAAGCGCAACGCCAGCTGCAGAGCGTGCGGCAACGGCGTGCGCCCGCCGGTGGGCAGCTCGCGCAGGCCCTGCTCGGCGAGGTCGACGCTGCGCGTGGGTTCCAGCAGCAACTCGGCCGATTCGCCACGGAAGGCGATCACGGCCAGTTGGTCGCGCCGCTGGTAGGCGTCGGTCAGCAGCGCCAGCACCGCGCCCTTGACCGCTTCCATGCGGCGCTGCGCGGCCATGGAGCCGGAGGCGTCGACCACGAACACGATCAGGTTGGCGCTCTTTCCGCTGCGCACCTGGCGATGCAG
Source organism: Herbaspirillum sp. WKF16 (assembly GCF_028993615.1). NCBI lineage: Bacteria > Pseudomonadati > Pseudomonadota > Betaproteobacteria > Burkholderiales > Oxalobacteraceae > Herbaspirillum > Herbaspirillum sp. WKF16. Next base: position 2,845,331 of record NZ_CP118632.1, read on the forward strand.
GTCGGCCGGGGTGACGCGGATGGCGCCGCCCTGCGGCGCATCCTCGGCCAGCGCGCCGCGCACGGCGGCGCTGCGCAAGGTGGCGCCTACCGCCAGGCGGTCGGGATTGGCGTCCGGCACGGCGCGCAGGGCGCTGCCCCGCTTGGCGTCCTGCACGGCGCTGCGGCGGCCGGCGGCGGCCTGGGCCGGCGCCGGTGACGCCGGCATCGCCTCGACGCTGATCTTGCGCGCGGCGCCGGCGGCGGCAACGGCGAAGGTGCGTTCGCCGCCCTCGCCCTGGTCTTCGCCCTGCTCCGCTTCGTCGCGGGCATCGTCCGTCTCGGGTCGACCGCTTTCGCCGTCGTCCCGCTGCCGATCCGGTTGGTCCGGCGCGCGCGCCTGCTCGACCAGCTCGTCCAGCTTGTCCTGGTCCATGCCGGCCTGCTCGAAGGGCTTGCGGCGGCGGCGGTGCGGCAGCGCCAGTTGCGCCGCGGCCTTCACGTCGTCGGGCGTGACGCGGGATCGCTCTTGCAGCGCGGCGATGGCGCGCGCGGTCTTGTGCATGACGATGTCGGCGCGCAGGCTGGCGACTTCGAATTCGCAACACAGGTGGCTGATCAGCTCCAGCATGGCGTCGTCCAGCGCCACCTGCGGCAGCAGGCGCTGGGCCTGCGCCACCTGCGCGCGCAGCGCGTCCTGCTGTTCCTGCCAGTGCGCGGCGAAGGCGGCCGGATCGGCTTCGTAGGCGATGCGCCGGCGCACCACGTCGGCGCGCACGGCCTTGTCCCGCGGCGCGGCCACTTCCACCATCAGGCCGAAGCGGTCCAGCAACTGCGGGCGCAGGTCGCCCTCTTCCAGGTTCATGGTGCCCACCAGCGTGAAGCGCGCCGGGTGCGACATCGACAGGCCTTCGCGCTGCACCGCGTTCACGCCCATGGCGGCCACGTCCAGCAGCACGTCGACCAGGTGGTCGGCCAGCAGGTTGACTTCATCGATGTAGAGGATGCCGCGATGCGCCGCCGCCAGCAGGCCCGGCTGGAAGGCGCGCTGCGCCCCCTGCAAGGCCTTCTGCAGGTCCAGCGCGCCCAGCACGCGGTCTTCGGTGGCGCCCAGCGGCAGCGTCACGAACGGCACCTCGCCGTCGAGCGCGCCGCCCTGGCCGGCCTGGCAGACTTCGCAGGCGGCAGCCGGCTGGCCCGGCGCGCAGTTGAAGGCGCAACCGGGCACGCGGGCGATGCCCGGCAGCACCTGCGTCAGGCCGCGCGCGGCGGTGCTCTTCGCCGTTCCCTTGTCGCCGCGGATCAGCACGCCGCCGATGCCGGGATCGACCGCGCACAGCAGCAGCGCCTGCTTCAACAGCGGCTGGCCGACGATGGCGGCGAACGGATAGACGGCGCTCATGGCAGATCCTTGGCGTGCTCGCTGCCGCGCACGGTTTCGCCGCGCGCCTCCAGCAGCGTCTCGCTGTGCAGGTAGAGCTGGCGCAGCTGCTCCAGGGTCTGCTCGTCGGGCTTTTCCCACATGCCGCGCCCGGCCGCTTCCAGCAGCCGCTCGGCGATGGCGTTCTGGGCCCAGGGGTTGGCCTCTTCCAGGAACTCGCGCATGGCCGGGTCGAAGCCGTAGCTCTCGGCCAGTTGCTGGTACATCCAGTCGTCCAGCACCTGGGCGGTGGCGTCGTAGCCGAACAGGTAGTCGACGGTGGCCGTCAGTTCCAGCCCGCCCTTGTAGCCGTGGCGGCGGATGCCGGAGAGCCACTTGGGGTTGACCACGCGCGAGCGGAACACGCGCAGCGTCTCTTCCTTGAGGTCGCGCACCGCCGCGCGCGAGGGGTCGTGGCTGTCGCCGAAGTAGTGGCGCGGCTGCTGGCCGGACAAGGCGCGGATGGTGGCGATCATGCCGCCGTGGTATTGCATGTAGTCGTCGCTGTCGAAGATGTCGTGCTCGCGGTTGTCCTGGTTGTGCAGCGCCACCTGCACGCCGGACAGCCGCTGGCGGAAGGCGTCGCGCTGGTCGGCGCCCTGCACCTTGCGGCCGTAGGCGTAGCCGCCCCAGTTGATGTAGGCCTCGGCGAAATCGGCCTGGTCCTGCCAGTTCTTTTCCTGGATCAGGGGCAGGACGCCGGCGCCGTAGCTGCCAGGCTTGGCGCCGAAGACGCGATACGAGGCCTGCGCCGTGGCCTCGGCCTGGCCCAGCCCGCCGGCCATGGCCTGCGCGACTTCTTCCAGGTAGTGCTTGCGCACGAAGTTCATGTCCGGCGGCTCGTCGGCGGCGATGGCCAGCTGCACGGCGTCGTCGATCAGGTCGATCAGCTGCGGGAAGGCGTCGCGGAAGAAGCCGCTGATGCGGGTGGTGACGTCGATGCGCGGGCGCTGCAGTTCATCCAACGGCACCAGCTCGACCCCCGCCACCTGGCGGTTGCCGGCGCGCCAGACCGGGCGCGCGCCCATCAGCGACAGGATCTGGGCGACGTCGTCGCCGTGGGTGCGCATGGCGCTGGTGCCCCAGATGCTGATGGCCACGCTGTCCGGGTAGCTGCCGGCTTCGCGCCGGTGCCGCTCCAGCACTTCGCGCGCCAGCTGCTGGCCGACGCGCCAGGCCGATTGCGAAGGCACGCTGCGCGGATCGACCGAATAGAAATTGCGCCCGGTCGGCAGGATGTGCGCCATGCCGCGCGTGGGCGAGCCGCTGGGGCCGGCCGGGATGTAGCCGCCGGACAGGCCCTTCAGCAGGTTGCCGACCTCGTCGCCGGTGCGGCGCAGGCGCGGCACCAGCTGGGCGCAGGCGAAGGACAGCACGCGGCGCAGGTCGTTGTAGTCGGAGGCGGGTTTCGCCAACGCCGGTTTCGGCGCGGCCGCCGGCTTCAGCAGCGCCGGACGCGCCATCGCGCGCATGCCGCCCAATACGCTGCCGGAGGCTTTCGCGGCGGCCGGCTGCAGGCGCGGCTGGTCGTCGGCCGGGGCCTCTTCCAGCGCGGCGAAGACGCGCTTGAGCACGCCGTCGACGGCCGCCTCGTCGAAGGCGGCGTCCTGCAGCGACTGCATCAGCGTCACGCACAAGGCGTCGATGGCTTCGATGGCGTCGGCGCGGGTAACCACCGCGCGGCCGGCGCAGCGGGCCAGCGCATCGTTGATGTTGAGGCGCCGGCCCTTGTTCTCCAGCAGCATGTCCAGCGACAGGCCGAACAGCGCCGCGACCTCTTCCTGCAAGCCCGGCAAGTCCTGGTTGGGCAGGCGCGTCAGGGCCACCAGCATGTCGGGCATCTGCTGCGGGTCGGGCTCGCGCCCGAGGATGTGCAGGCCGTCGCGGATCTGCGCCGCGCCCAGCTCGCACAGGTAGCCGTCGAGATCCTCGATCAGGTGGGCCACGCCGGCGCCGTCGAGTTCTGTCAGCGCGTGCGGCAGTTCGCCGTCCTGATGGTGATGGTGTTCATGTCCGTGGTCATGGCCGTGGTCATGATGGTGATGGCCATGCGCATGGTGGTGGTCGTGATGGCCGTGATCGTGGCCGTGGTCATGATCATGGTCGTGATGCAGCAGCTTGAACTGCAGGTCGGTGTCCAGGTTGGTCTGGCGCACCAGCTCCCAGATCTGCTGCTGCAGCAGCGGCAGCTTGGACGGATCCAGCACCTCGACCTGGTAGTACTCGTCCACCAGCTGCGTCAGCTGGGCCAGCGCGCCGTAGCTGTCGGCGGTGGTCATCGGCGGCGTCAGGTGGTCGACCACCACGGCGTGGGCGCGGCGCTTGGCCTGCGAGCCCTCGCCCGGGTCGTTGATGATGAAGGGGTAGAACAGCGGCACGTCGCCCAGCAGCGCGTCGGGGAAGCACTCCTCCGACAGGCCCACGCCCTTGCCCGGCAACCACTCCAGCGTGCCGTGCTTGCCCACGTGGACGATGGCGTCGGCGCCCCACTCCTCGTCCAGCCAGCGGTACAGCGCGTAGTAGTGGTGTGTGGGCGGCAGGTCGGGCTGGTGGTAGATGGCGTCCGGATCCATGCCGTAGCCGCGCGGCGGCTGCAGCGCGACGAAGGCGTTGCCCAACGCCAGGCCGGCGATCACGAGATGTTTCTCGTGCACATAGGCCTGGCCCGGCGCCTCGCCCCACTGGCGCTGCATCTTCGCCTGCAGCGCGGCCGGCAAGGCGGCGAACCACTGCGCGTAGCGCGCCGCCGGGATGCGCGCGGCGGCGCGGCGCAGCTGGTCGTCGGAGAGGATGATGTCGTCGTAGGAGCAGCGGTCCACCAGCTCGTGGATCAGCTGCGTGCCGCTCTCGGGCAGTTCGCCGATGCGGTAGCCGTCCGCGGCCAGCGCGCGCAACACGTTCATCAGCGAGGCCGGCGCGTCCAGGCCGACGGCGTTGCCGATCTGCGAAGCCTTGCTGTTGGAGTTGGTGAAGATGAAGGCGATGCGCTTGTCGGCGTTGGGTTTCCTGCGCAGGCGCACGAAGCGCTCGGCCAGCCCGGCGATGCGGCGCACGCGGTCCGGCGGCGCTTGGTATTCGACGGCGCCGGAGTCGGTGGCCAGCTTGAAGGACAGCGGCACGCCGATGATGCGGCCGTCGAACTCGGGCAGCACCACGTTCATGGCGGCGTCCAGCGGATTCATGCCGCGCGTGGACTGCTCCCACTGGGCCCGGGTCATGCCGCTGGTCATGGCCTGCAGCACCGGCAGGCCCAGCCGTTCCAGCACCGACACCGACCAGCCGGCCGGCGTGACGCCCCCGGCGGTGATCTCGCCCATGGCGAAGGAGGTGGTGTTGATCAGCAGGTCCACATGCGGCGCGGCGCCATCGGCGCCGCCGAAGTAGCGCAGCGCCGGCGGCAGTTCCTCGCGCCCGGCATTCGAGGCGCGCAACGACGAGGTGAACACCGGCAGCACGTCCATGCCACGCGCCTCCAGCGCCGCCGCCAGGGCCTCGACGAAGCGGGTGTTGCCCGACAGCCAGTGCGCGCGATAGAACACGATGCCCACTGCGGGCTTGCCGGCCGGCGCCCGGGCCCGCAGCGCCAGCCAGTCGTCCAGCGTGGCGCCCGGCTCCAGGTCGGGATGATGGATGCCGTGCTCGGGCAAGGCTTGCGCGGGTTCGTAGCCGTAGCCGCTCAAGAGCAGCCGGTCCGACAGGCAGCGCAGCAGTTGCGCCAGGTTGACGCTGCCGCCGCCGTTGAAATAGGCCAGCGCCTGCTGCTGGACATCGGCCGGCGCGGTCGAGGCGGCGGCCAGCTCGGCGTCGGGTTCGCCGGCGCCGGACAGCACGATCAGGTGACGTCCCTCGGCGCGCACGGTGCGCAGCAGCTCGGGGAAGCCGGCCACCGCGCCCAGGTTGCCCAGCACCCGCAGCACGATCACGCCGGCGCCGGCGAGCTCGCCGCGCAGCAGGCCGGCCAGGGTGCGGCGCGGATTGCCGTCGTCGTCGGTATCGCCCTGCAGGCGCTGCAGGTCATGACCGGCCACGGCCGGGAAGTCGTCGGGAAGCTGGGCGCGCGCGCTGGCCAGCATGGACAGGTCGGTAGGCGCGTGCGTGAGCAGCGCGATGCGGGCCGAGGCATCAGGCATCGGTGTTCTCCGGTTCGGGATTGACGTCGCCCGTGCCCAGGCGGTGGAAGATCAGGTCGCTGACTTCGCGCCCGCCTTCAAGGTGTTCGACCACCACGCGCTCGACGGCGCGGGCATCCTCGCAGCGGTACCACACGCCTTCCGGATACACCACCACCACCGGCGCCTGCGCCTTGCAAGCCACCATGCAATGGGTGCGGGTGCGCTTGACGCGCAGCTCGGGACGGGCATCGATCTGCTCGCCCAGTACGGCGAACATGGACTCGGCCAGCACGCCGTTCTCGGTGCAGCGCGGGCCCACGCACATCAGCACGTGGCGGGTATGGGTTCTCATTGCGTCAATCTTTAATAAAGGGGCTTGACCTGCTCTTGCTGCTTTCCTGCGCTGTTGCACCTGCCGTCAACGTCGCTGGGCCCCTGCTTTCGCAGGGACGACCGGTAGCCTGTCACCCGATCTCCGTCGCCCCTGCGAAAGCAGGGGGCCAGTGTCGTTCAGCGCCATCAGGGCCTGCCGCAGCCATGCGCTCTCAAATGCGTTGCGGCGGCAGGAGCCACCAGGCCCCTTGCCGCCGCATCCGATGCAGCCGCCGGCTCGCTTCAGCCGAACCTGCGGTAGAAGAATCCGGTCAGCCCGCCCAGCGCCAGCCAGAACACGGCGTTGGCGATGGCGGTGGCGTGGATGAAGGCCTGCGCCAGTTCTTCCGGCGCGACGCCGCCGTGCGTTTCCGGCTGCGGCGCGCCGATCACGTGCGGCACCACCAGCACCAGCGCGCCGAGCAACTTCCATGGCCAGGCGCGTGCATAGACGATGGCGCCCAGGCCGACGGCGGTCATGCCGGCGGTCATCACCCACCACAGCTGGCGCGCATGCAGGGGCGCTGCCAGCGTGCCCGGCACTTCCGGCGGCAGCCCCAGGGAAGGCGCGACGAAGAACACCAGGTAGCCGGCCAGGCCCCACAGCAGGCCGCTGCGCCAGCCGACCTGGCGGCCGCTGACGGCGATTGCCGCCACCAGCATCAGGGCAAAGCCGATCGCCATGCTGACATTGGCCAGCACGGTGTAGCCGGTGCGCTCGGCGCCGTCGGCAGGCTCCCATTCGTCGGCGTCATGGCCGTGCTCATGCTCGTGGCCGGCCGCTGCCGCCGGGGCTGCTGCGTCATGCTGGTGCGCGTGCTCGGCGGCCTCGCCGGCCTTTTCGTACTCCTCGGCCTTGAGGATGATCTTTTCCACCTGCAGTTGCTGCACGCCCGAAAGCAGGATGCCCGACAGCGCGCCGGCAATGACCACGGCCGACGCCATGCGCCGGAAAATCGTCCAGTTCATGCGCGGTCCTCAGTGGCAGGGGAAGCCGGCCGAGTGGCGGCCGTCGTGGGCGGCGTTGTGCAGCTCGACCTTGGAGGCGAAGCCGGCGCCGTAGATCAGCGCCGCACCCAGGGCGAAAGCCAGCAGCGAAGGGGCGATGCGGTCGCGCAGGACATTGCCGCCGGCCTGCGCGTGATCGAGGGTGCTGCTCGGATTGATGCCGGATGTGCTGGCCATGTTCTTCTTCCCTAGTCTGGATGGGTGAAGCGAAAGGCCGACGGCGAAGGCGCCCATGTCCCGGTGCGCCGTCCATGCGGGGCGGCTGGGTGGATGTCACCGGGATAAGGGAAGCTGTCCGTACGATCGCCCTCCGCGATGCAATTCAGAATTCGCTTCGGGCCGGTCTCCGGGCTCGCGGGATGAAGCCTGGGGCTTCGCGGACAAGCGCCTTCCCATGCGTGGGCACAGTGGCGTGCTGCGTGTCCTTCCTCGCTTACCGTTGCGGGGGCAGCGCCGGAATGGGCCGCCGCGTTCGGGCGGGCCGCACCGGCTTCCCGTTTCAATCCCTGGCGCGGCTGCGCGCGGGATACCAGAAGCAATGCTATGGCGCGCAGTATAAAGGGCGCGGGGTGTTGGGGCAACCGCAGACGGGAGCGCAGGCGACGAAAGATTGCCGCAAGGACAACAAAAAGATTCCCGGCGGCCTACCGTCCGCGGCTGCGCTCATGCTTGCGCACCGAACGCTGCTGCGCGGCCAGGCGGCGCGCATCGTCGTCGACGATGTCGCGGCCGATCTCGTTGTCGGAGGCGACTTCGCGCACCTCGGGCTGGTGCGCGCTGTTGATGCGACGGATTTCCTTGTCGATGGGGCCGCCCGGCTGCGGCGCGGCCGCGCCGGGGGCGACCGGCGTCAACTCGACCGAGCCTACGCCGGCGCCGAAGATCTGGGCGAAATCCGGGATGGGGGAAGCAGGATGGCGCATGGCAAGCTCCTCTGTGCGGAACAGCGGCTGCCGGCAGCCGCGGCGCGGCGTGCCGGGTTTTCCATTACATGCGGATAGGCTTGTCCGAGGGACGCGGGTTGAGCGGCGGATCCTCGACCGGAATGGGATCGTCGTCGGGCAACTCCGGCGGCGGCAGGTGAGGATCGTGCGTCGGCGGCGTCTCCTGGGGCGTGTGGAATGCTGGCTTCAATGTGGGCCTCCTGCGTTGGCGGCTCGATGACCTAAGCGCCGCTCGGATGTTGATGGGGAATCGGGTCTTGCGGCGGCGTGGGATCCAGCGGCGGCACTTCGACCGGCGGCACGTCCTGTGGCTTGTGCATGTGCGTCTCCTGAAAAAGGGCGGCCGCTGGCGCCGCCAGGATCAAGCGCCCTTGCGCCGCGGTCCGTCGACATCGTCGGCCGGCGGTTCGGGCCCAAGACCATCGTCGGCGCTGGCGCCCGGATCTTCCGAACCATCCGGTTCGACGACGCGGAATTCCTCGGTTTCCAGCACCGGCTTTTGCGGCGTACGGGGCAGATGCGACAACGGTATGCGCTCGGGGCGCGGGCCCTTCGCGACATCGACGCGCTCGTCGCGGCCCGGCAGCGGAATCCCGGGACGGCGCAGCAAAGCGGCTGCCGGTTGCGATGGTGCTGATCCTTGCGCTTGATTATCCATGTCGGCCCTCCATGCCTCGATGTGTTCCAGCGAAGCGGCGCTGCGGCAAGTAGCCCGCCTGCGCCGGCGGATGTTTCGCTTCGTCCGGCCCTCCGCCCTCTCTGGCGATCCTGGACGGATGAGTCGGGATGAAAAGGAAACAACTTCATCTTACGAACGCGGCCCGGGCGCATCAGCCGGACAGCGGAGCATTCGCTTGTAGGAACTCCGGAAACGATGCGCCGCCGCAGGCCCGCAATGAAAAACGCCGATTGCCCCAGGGCAACCGGCGTTCTCGCCAGGGCGGCGGCAGGCCGGAGATCAGCCGGCCTTGAGCGCGCGCGTGACGATCTCCTGCGCCTCGGCGAAGATCTTGTCCAGGTGGGCCTGGTCGCGGAAGCTCTCGCCGTAGATCTTGTAGATGCTCTCGGTGCCGGACGGACGGGCGGCGAACCAGCCGTTGTCGGTGACGATCTTGAGGCCGCCGAACGCCTTGCCGTTGGCCGGCGCGGTGGTCATCACCTCGCGGATGGGCTCGCCGGCCAGCTCGGTCGAGCTGACATCCTCGGGCGACAGCCTGGACAGCCGCGCCTTCTGTTCCGGCGTGGCGGCGGCCTCGATGCGGCCATTGAGCGGCGCGCCCAGCTGCTGGGTCAGCTCTTGGTAGATGCGGCCCGGGTCGTTGCCGGTGCGCGCGGTCATCTCGGCGGCCAGCAGCGCGGCGGTGATGCCGTCCTTGTCGGTGCTCCACGGCTGGCCGTCGAAGCGCAGGAAGGAGGCGCCCGCGCTTTCCTCGCAGCCGAAGCCGAGGCTGCCGTCGTACAGGCCGTCCACGAACCACTTGAAGCCGACCGGCATCTCCAGCAGCTTGCGGCCGAGGTGGTCGGCCACGCGGTTGATCATCTGGCTCGACACCAGGGTCTTGCCGATGGCGGCGCCGGCGCCCCAGGCGGGACGATGGCGGAACAGGTAGTACACCGCCGTGGAAAGGTAGCTGTTGGCCGGCAGCAGGCCGCTGCTCTTGGCGATGACGCCGTGGCGATCATGGTCGGTGTCGCAGGCCAGCGCGACGTCGAAGCGCTCCTTCAGCGCGATCAGCTCGCTCATCGCATAGGGCGAGGACGGATCCATGCGGATCTGCCCGTCCCAGTCCTGCGGCACGAAACGGAAGGCGGCGTCGACCTCGGTGTTGACCACTTCCAGGTTCAGCTTGTAGCGGTCGGCGATGGCCGACCAGTAATGCACGCCTGCCCCGCCCAGCGGATCCACCCCGATCTTGACATTGGCGCCGGCGATGGCTGACAGGTCGATGATGTTGGGCAGGTCGCCGACGTAGTTGTCGAGGTAGTCATAACGGCGCGTGGTACCGGCCTTGATGGCTTTCTCGAAGGTGACGCGCCGTACGCCTTCCAGTTGCTTTTCCAGGTAGCCGTTGGCGCGCTTCTCGATCCAGCCGGTGACGTTGGAGTCCGACGGGCCGCCGTTGGGCATGTTGTACTTGAAGCCGCCGTTGTCGGGCGGGTTGTGCGAAGGCGTGACCACGATGCCGTCGGCCAGCGCGTCGCGATGCACGCGGTTGTGGCAGAGGATGGCGTGCGACACCGCCGGCGTGGGCGCATAGGGGCTGCCTTCGGCCAGCATGGTGACCACCTCGTTGGCGGCCAGCACTTCCAGCGCGCTATGCCAGGCCGGCTCGGACAGCGCATGGGTGTCGATGCCCAGGAACAGCGGGCCCTTGAAGCCCTGCTCGCGCCGGTAGTCGCAGATGGCCTGGGTGATGGCCAGCACATGCCATTCGTTGAAGCTGTGCGCGTTGGCGTTGCCGCGATGGCCGGAGGTGCCGAAGGCCACGCGGTGCGTGGACTCCGCCATGTCGGGACGCAGGCTGTAGTAGTTGGAGATCAGCACCGGCAGGTTGACCAGTGCCGAGGGCGCCGCGCGTTTGCCGGCCAGTGGATTGACGCTGCTCATGGGATGTATTTGTCGATTGATGAGTGGAAACTGAGCGTTTCGACAGGCCGCCAAGCTCAACGTTCATCGAACCGGCAGTCCAGTCTTTTTATTGCCATGACGGCGGGCATTGTAACGGCTGCCGCCCCGCGCACGAAGAAAATGCGCCCGGGCGCAAGCCTCGGGCGCATTGTTCAGGGTGCGGCGACGGCAGCGTCAGGCGCGTCGCGAGAAGGCCCGCACGATCACCAGCAGCACGATCGCGCCCAGCGTTGCCGTCACGATCGAGGCCAGGACGCCGCCGCCGACCGCGATCCCCAGCAGGCCGGCCAGCCAGCCGCCGATGACGGCGCCGACGATGCCGATCAGGATGTCGGCGAGCAGGCCGAAGCCGCCGCCCTTCACCAGCACGCCGGCCAGCCAGCCTGCGACCGCGCCGATGATGAGCCATGCAATGAGTCCGTGTTCCATGATGTTCCCTTTCAAATAGGTGGAGGGTATTTTGTGGTTCGTGCCTGCCGCACGGCGAGCGCCGACAGATGAGGCAATGTTAGGAATCGCCTGGCCCGGCAGCTATCGGACGGCGCCCCGACTCCTTGTAGGACAAGCCCTCGAGCCAGTCTGGCAAAGGCTTTCCGCCCCCATTAAAAAATTCTCGCCGGATTCCCCCGCACTGCTTGACGGACGGGATGGCGTCATCTTTTCCTGTTTTCCTACATCTCAAAAGGCGGCTTTCCTATAGATCGCCGGCGGCCGGCTTCTTATGCTGGCGTCAAATCGGATAAGCGGGACGGAAGCGGCCACGGCCGCGTCTCCCACCGCAACACTACAACCGCAGGTACAACGCCACGAAAGCCACGACGCCATGCACACCACCGAGACTTGCCTGGATCAGCCCTCCCCCTTTGCCAACAGCTTTGCCCTGCTCTCGTTCGGCGCACGCCGCGACGGCAGCAAGTTGGCCGGCGGCAGTGAAGCGGCGGCGGCAGCGTTGGCGCAAGAGGCGGACCGGCATGCGCAAGAGTCCGCGCTGCTGCTGCGCCAGATCTCGGCCAAGGCGCCGCAGCTGGCTTCGGTGCTGGACCAGCTCCATGAAGGCGGCGTCGAGTTCGTCGAACGCGATGAACAGCCGTCGCAGCCGTCGCGCGGAGAGGGCCTGCGCCGCTTCAATCGCGGCTCCCTGCTCGACGTCGCCGCAGGTTTCCTGAGCCACGCCTTTCCGGCCAACGCGCCGCTGTTTCACGGCTGCCGCGCGTTCCTGCAACTGAAGATGATCAAGAACAAGAAGCAGGCCTGAGCGCGGCGCGCTTGGGATCCTGTGAAACAAACATTGGGTGAGGATGCCACGTCCTTCAATCAACTCTACCTGGGCCTATCATGAAAAAAATCACCAAAGCAGTCTTTCCCGTCGCCGGCCTGGGCAGCCGTTTCCTGCCCGCCACCAAGGCGCAACCCAAGGAAATGCTGCCCATCGTCGACAAGCCGCTTATCCAGTACGCCGTCGAGGAAGCCGTCGAAGCCGGCATCACCGAGATGATCTTCATCACCGGCCGCAACAAGCGCGCCATCGAGGATCACTTCGACAAGGCCTATGAGCTGGAGAGCGAACTGGAAGCCGCCGGCAAGACCAAGCTGCTGGAGATGGTGCAGACCGTCATCCCCAAACACATCAATTGCGTCTACGTGCGCCAGGCCGAGCCGCTGGGCCTGGGCCACGCCGTGCTGCTGGCCAAGCCGCTGGTGGGCGACGAGCCCTTCGCCGTGCTGCTGGCCGACGACTTCATGGACGTCGAAGCCGGCCAGAAGAACGTCATGGCGCAAATGACCGCCATGTTCGAACAGGAAGGCAAGAGCCTGCTGGCCGTGCAGGACGTGCCGCGCCTGGAGACCCGCCAGTACGGCATCGTCAGCGGCAGCGAATACCGCGACCGCCTGGAGCTGGTCAGCGGCATCGTCGAGAAGCCGGCGCCGGAAGTCGCCCCTTCGACCCTGGCCGTGGTCGGCCGCTACGTGCTGACCCCGGCGATCTTCGAGCGCCTGGAAAACATCAGCACCGGCGCCGGCGGCGAACTGCAGCTCACCGACGCCATCTCTGCGCTGCTGGCCGAAGAACAGATCCTGGCCTATCGCTACGAAGGCCAGCGCTTCGATTGCGGCTCCAAGCTGGGCTACCTGAAGGCGGCCGTGGCCATGGGCATCAAGCACCACGAAGTCGGCAGCAACTTCGCCCACTTCCTGCGCGACTTCAAGACCGATCACGACCTGCAGCAAGCCACCCAGCTGAAGGTGGCCGCCGCCATGGGCGCCGTCAAGAGCGCCGAGATCAAGGAATTCGACACCGTGCAGTCGCGCTTGCCGCTGCCTGCGTCCACCGAAAACAAGCCAGCAGCAACTCGCAGTTTCATGTAAGTCCCCAGTAGAGACCGATGTAATTGCACAGCAGTCCCGCCGTTCGCGGCCGGACTGCTTTTTTTATTCGCGCCTCCCGCCCTTCCTCCGGCCATCCCTCCTCCGTAAATTGTTTTCCGGCATTGTCACAGAGCTTTAACCTGGGCTTGCTAGGATCGCCGCCATGGCTATCAATGAGCTTGCTCCCCACGGCCGCCCGGCGCGCGCGGCAGCCTGGCCGGTTTGCGCATTCCCCGGGGGAATGTCATTTTTTTGTCACAGGAACCGCCGATGTAAACGTTTGCAACGCAAACAATTCATTGTGAAATCGTTCACATTTTGTAATGGCGATTGCGACAGGGATTTAAAAAATATATATTGTTTATATTAATTTTCAGAGGAGGGTTCATGGCAACCAGAACGCAAACCGCAACGACCGCAAAGAAAACCCCAGTCGCCAAGGCCGCCCCCGCAGCCAAGGCCGTCGTCAAGAAACCGGCCGTGAAGCCCGCCGCCCGTCCGGCCGCGAAGGCTGTCGTCGCCGCCAAGCCGGCCGCCGCCCCCAAGGCTGCGGTCGCACCGAAGGTCCCGGCTCCCAAGCCGGCGCCGAAGGCGGTCGCAGCGAAGCCCGCAGCGCCGAAGAAGCCGGCCCTGCCCGCTGCGAAGCCGGCGCTGAGCAAGGCCGAAAAGAAGGCCGCCAAGCCGAAGAAGGTCAAGCAGGTGCGCGACAGCTTCACCATGCCCGAGGACGAATACGCTGTGCTGGCGCAGGTCAAGAAGTCCTGCCTGAAGGCCGGCGTCGAGATCAAGAAGAGCGACCTGCTGCGCATCGGCGTGTCGCTGATCAAGAACCTGAAGATCGCCGAACTGAAGGACATCCTCGGCGGACTGACGCCGCTGAAGGTCGGTCGTCCCAAGAAGTGATCCGGCGGCGCCTTTCGAGCGCCTGCCGATGTAGAAAATGCCGCCCCGATGAACATCGCGGCGGCATTTTTTATGCGGGCGGCTGGCGGCGTGCGACGAACGCCGCTGGGTCCCGGCCTTCGCCGGGACGACAGGGAGCGGGATAACCCGAGCGTATGGAGGCGTACGCAAACTCCTCCCTGTCGTTCCTGCGAAAGCAGGAACCCAGCGTCGTGCAACGGCCGTCGAGGCGCAACAAACGCCGCTGGGTCCCCGCTTTCGCGGGGACGACAGGGGGGGAGATAACCCGAGCGTATGGAGGCGCAAGCAAACTCCTCCCTGTCGTTCCTGCGAAAGCAGGAACCCAGTGTCGTGCAACAGCCGGTGATACGCAACAAACGTCGCTGGGCCCCCGCTTTCGCGGGGACGACGGGGAGCGGGATAACCCGAGCGTATGGAGGCGCAAGCAAACTCCTCCCTGTCGTTCCTGCGAAAGCAGGAACCCAGCGTCGTTCAGCGGCCGGTGATACGCAACAAACGTCGCTGGGTCCCGGCCTTCGCCGGAACGACAGGGAGCGGGATAACCCGAGCGTATGGAGGCGTAAGCAAACTCCGCCCTGTCGTTCCTGCGAAAGCAGGAACCCAGCGTCGTTCAACGGCCGGTGATACGCAACAAACGTCGCTGGGTCCCCGCTTTCGCGGGGACGACAGGGAGCGGGGTAACCCGAGCGTATGGAGGCGCAAGCAAACTCCTCCCTGTCGTTCCTGCGGAAGCAGGAACCCAGCGTCGTGCAACGGCCGTCGAGGCGCAACAAACGCCGCTGGGTCCCCGCTTTCGCGGGGACGACGGGGAGCGGGGTAACCCGAGCGTATGGAGCCGCAAGCAAACTCCTCCCTGTCGTTCCTGCGAAAGCAGGAACCCAGCGTCGTTCAATGGCCGGTGATACGCAACAAACGTCGCTGGGTCCTGGCCTTCGCCGGGACGACGGGGAGCGGGATAACCCGAGCGTATGGAGGCGTAAGCAAACTCCTCCCTGTCGTTCCTGCGGAAGCAGGAACCCGGCGTCGTGCAGCGGCTGCCGGAGCAAGACATGCGCCCGGTCAGCCCTTGTCGCCGATCGTCCTGATCACGTTCCAGCGCCCGTTCTTCACTTCGTACAGCGTGAACATCGGGTCGCGCAGGTTGCCGTCCTTGTCGAAGGCGAGATTACCGCTGATGCCGCGGTAACGGATCTTGTGCAGCTCGGCCGTGACCTTGTCGTGCTCCACCGAATTGGCTTCGCGCATGGCGGCCACGATGATGCGTACGGCGTCATAGGCGAACGGCGCATAGAGATAGATCTCGTCGCGATAGCGGGTTTTCCAGGAAGCCTCGAAGCGGCTCCATTGCGGCCCCTTGTACGACGGCAGCCCCGGCTCCACCACCACCGTGCCCTCGGCCGCCGCACCGGCCAGCTTCAAGAAGGTGGGGCCGACCAGGCCACCTATGCCCACCAGCGGCGCCTTGATCTGCAGCCGCCGCAGGTCGTTGGCCAGCTGCGCGGCCTGGGCGTCCAGGCCGGCGAAGAACACCACGTCCGGATTCAGGCTGCGCGCCGAACGCAGGATGCCGTTGAAGTCGGAGGTCTTGCTGCTGACCGTGTAGTGCGCGGCGACGGTGCCCTGCAGCGCCTTCACCGACTTCTCGAACTCGGCTGCGTAGGCCGCTCCGAACACGGTGCGGTCGTCGATGATGACGACGTTTTTCGCCTTCATCGGCCCCAGTACATATTCGGCCGTGTGGCGCGCGCCGTCGCCGTCGTGCGGCACGATGCGAAACGCCGTGGCGAAGCCCTGCCGGGTATAGGCCGGGGCGGTCACCGCCGGCGAGACGTGCGGTATGCCGGCGGCGGCATAGATCCTGGAGGCGGGAATGCCCACGCCGCTGTTCCAGTGGCCGACCACCGCCGCCACCCGGCTCTTGACGAAATACTCCGCGATCAGCTCGCCGGTGCGCGGATCGGCGCGGTCGTCCTGCGCCAGCAGCTTGAACGCCACCTGCTCGCCGCCGATCACCGGGCGCGTCTCGTTGACATCCTCGATCGCCATCTGCGCCGCCCGTTCCAGCGCCAGGCCGGTGCTGCCGGACAAGCCGGTCATCGGGCCCGCCAGCCCGATCAGGACGGTGCGCGGCTCGGCCCGCGCCATCCCGGCCTGCATGCCCAGCGCCGCCAGCAGGGCCGCGGCGCCAAGCAGAAATTTGTTACGCATTGCCTTGCCCATCCCTTCCGGTTTCCTTTTGCCGCGCAGGCTGCGCGGCTGATGTTGCTGTAGCAGGTTTCGCGCCAGCCGCCGCGGAGGCCCGCATCAAAAGCGCAGCTCCCAGCTGCACTCCTGGCCCACCCGGATCTCTGCGCCGGCACGGCTGACAATGGCATTCTGGCCGAAGCACAGGCCGCCGTCCACGCGCGCATTGGCGCGATATGCGGCCAGCGTGTCCAGCGGCTCGTCCGGCCATTGCGGGTCGCGCAGGCCGGTGCGCTGGTCGATGCCGGGCATGGGGCAGCGCGCGCAGGGCTTGACCAGCCGCAGCTCCACCGCCGCCTCGCCCGCGCCCAGCAGGATGGTGTCGATGAAATCCTCCTCGTAGGCCTCCAGCCCCTCGATCACGAGATTGGGGCGGAAGCGCTCCATCGGCAGGGCCGGCGCGCCCTTGGCCGCCAGCCGGGCGTTGAGGTCGTCCAGCGAGGCCTGCCCGATCACCAACAGCGGATAGCCGTCGGAGAACTGCGTGGCGGCCTGCTGCGGCTGGGTCCAGCGCGCGCTGCACAGGCGCTGGGCGTCGGGACTGAAGCGCACCAGCCGGGCATCGATGGAGAGATAGTCGGAGAACCAACGACGCGCCCGCTCGCCCTGGTCGAGCGCGACCACGCTGTCCTTCCAGACCTGCACCGTCACCGCCCGTCCGCGCTCGCCCTCTTCGCCGGCCGCGGCCAGGCGCAATTGCGGCATGCCCGGCGCAGCCAGCACCAAATCAGCGCCTTCGAAGCGCGGCACGATGCAGGCCATGCCCGGGTGGCTGCGCTGGCTCAGGAAGCCGCCCTCGCCGTCCACCACCATCCAGTGGCGATCCAGCGCCAGCCCGAGCGGACCGATGCCGGCCTGCTCCAACGCGATGCCGGCGCAGGATTTGATCGGGTAGATGGTGATTGCTTGCAGTGTGGCCATGCCTGGGGTGCCTCCAAGAGCGTCGTCGCGGCGGCATTGTGCGCAGAATCGGGCGATCGCGGTAGTGCCGTTTGCGCATGACCTTACCATAAGCCGGCACCGGCGCCGTCGTGCGACAATGCCGCATCGTTGCGCAACGGATTCTTACCTGACGGGAGTGACATGCTGATCGCAAAATTTTTCCACCTGCTGGGCACCACGATCTGGGTCGGCGGGATGTTCTTCGCCCACATGGCGCTGCGGCCGGCGCTGGCGTCGCTGCAGCCGCCGCAGCGCCTGGTGCTGATGGCCGCCACGCTGGGCGCGTTCTTCACCTGGGTGTGGATCGCCATCGCGCTGGTGCTGGGCAGCGGATTGCACATGATGGCGCTGATGGGCGCCGGCCACGCGCCGCCCTGGGTGCATGCGATGGCCGGCATCGGCATCCTGATGATGCTGATCTTCGGTCACATCTTCTTCGCGCCGTTCCGCCGCCTCAAGCTCGGCGCCGCGCAGCAGGACTGGGATCGCGCCGCGCGCGCCCTGGGGCAGATCCGGCGGCTGGTCGGCGTCAACCTGTGCCTGGGCCTGCTGTGCATCGCCCTGGGCGCGCTCGGCCCGCTTGCGGCCTGAGGCCGGGCCGGTCTTTTTGCATTCCTGACGCCCGCTGCCGGGCCAAATTTGTCTATGATGACGGGATCCGGCGCCTCGCGGCGCCGTCCTCACAGGCGCAACAGCCAGAACAATCAGAAACAAGGGGGGAACGACGTGCTGACCGAATCGCAACGCCAACAGGCGGCCGACCTGCTGTGGGACTGCTGGGCCCACGGACGCCGCATCGCGCAGCTGCCGGAAGGCCTGCGTCCGGCCGACCGCAAGGAGGCCTATGACATCCAGTCTAGGCTGGAAGCCCGCAGCTTTGCGCCGCTGGCCGGATGGAAGATCGGCGCCACCGGCCCCGGCGGACAGCAGCTGCTCAATGTCGATGCGCCGCTGGCCGGCCGCCTGCTGGCCGAGCGCGTCCATCGCAACGGCGCCGCCATCTCGCTGGGCGACAGCCTGATGAGCGTGATCGAGGTGGAAGTCGCCTTCCGCATGCGCCGTTCGCTGCCGCCGCGCGCCGCGCCCTACACGCAGGACGAGGTGATGAATGCGGTGGGTTCGTTGCACCCCGCCATCGAGATTCCCGATACGCGCTACGACAGGTTCAAGGAAGTCGGCGCCGCCCAGCTGATCGCCGACAATACCTGCGCCGACCAGTTCGTGCTGGGCGCGCCCGCCGCCGGCGACTGGCGCGCGCTGGACCTGGCCGCGCTCAAGACCTTCGGCCGCATCAGCGGCGGCGAGCAGCGCGAGGGCAGCGGCGCCCAGGTGCTGGGTGATCCGCGCTCGGCGCTGACCTGGCTGGCCAACGAGCTGTCGCAGCATGGGCTGACGCTGGCAGAAGGCCAGCTGGTGGCCTCCGGCTCGACCATCGTGCCCATGCCGGTGCGCGCCGGCCAGACCGTGCTGGCCGACCTTGGCGCGCTGGGCACGGTGACGGTGCACCTGACCTGACGCAGCCGGGCGGGCGCAAAAAACAAACGGGATGGCGATGCCATCCCGTTTTCATTTCCAGCGCCGGCCGCGCGGCTTGAAGCCGTTCAGCCCGGCTTGACTTCCTCGAAGCGGCGCTCCAGTTCCTTGCGCAGCGACTTGCGCAGGATGGCGGCCTCGAAGCGGCGCTTCTCTTCCTGCGAGAACGGGCGCAGCGGCGGCACCGGGATCGGCTTGCGCTGGTCGTCCACCGCCACCATCGTGAAGAAGCAGCTGTTGACGTGGCGCATGACCTGGGTGCGGATGTTCTCGGCCACGACCTTGACGCCGATTTCCATCGACGAGGTGCCGGTGTGGTTGACGCTGGCCAGGAAGGTGACCAGCTCGCCCACGTGGATGGGCTGGCGAAACATCACCTGGTCCACCGACAGCGTCACCACGTATTGCGCGGCATAGCGGCTGCCGCAGGCATAGGCGACCTGATCCAGCAGTTTCAGGATGGTGCCCCCGTGCACGTTGCCGGCGAAGTTGGCCATGTCCGGCGTCATCAGGACCGTCATGGTGAGTTGGTGAGATGGCAGGTCCATGGTGCTTGGCTCTCTCTGCGTTGCGTTGAAATTGGATGATGAGGATGCATGGCGACAGCCCCGGCGCGCGCCCCCGTGCGCGCATCCCGGGCCTTGCGGCTTGCCCCGACTCGCATTGGGCAAGGCCGCGGCCGACATTATCGGCGAAATGCCGGCCGTTTTGGTGGAAAACCCGCGCTCAGGCGCGCACCGCCGGCTCGGCCGCGGCGAAATGCTCCTCGCAGTTGTGCAGGAAGCGCTGCACGGAGGCGGCGATGGCGTCGGGCGACCAGCCGGCGATGTGCGGCGTGAGCACCACGTTGGACAGGCCGATCAGCTCCTGCGGCGGCTTGGGTTCGCTTTCGTAGACGTCCAGCCCGGCCCCGGCCAGGCGTCCGCCGGCCAGCGCCCGGGCCAGCGCGGCGGTGTCGACGATGCTGCCGCGGCCGATGTTGACCAGGTAGCCCTTGGGGCCCAGTTCATCGATCACGCGCTCGGAGATCAGGTGCCTGGTGCCGGCCCCGCCCGGCGCGGCGACGATCAGGAAGTCGGCCCAGGCCGCCAGTTGGGCGACGTCGGGGAAATAGTGGAAGTCGACGTCGTCGCGCCGCTTGCGGTTGCAGTAGGCGACCTCGATATCGAAGCCGGCGGCGCGCCGCGCGATCTTCTTGCCGATGCTGCCCAGGCCGACGATGCCCAGGCGCTTGCCGGCCAGTTGCGGCTGCAGCGGCAGGCTCTCGCGCCAGCCGCCTTCGCGGGTGATCTTGTCCAGCGCCGGGATGTGGCGCACGACGGCCAGCAGCAGGCCCATGGCGTGGTCGGCCACGCAATCCTCGTTGGTGCCGGCGCCGGTGGCGATCTCGATGCCGTTGGCCTCGGCGTGGGCCACGTCCACGTTCTCGTAGCCGGCGCCCAGCGCGCACACCAGCTGCAGGTGCGGCAAGGCGCGCATCTCGTCGGCGGTCAGGCCGGTGGAGCCGTTGGTCAGCACCACCGCGACCTTGCGGGCGGGTCCGGCGATCATCTCCGCGCGGCGCTCCCGGTCGGGGGCGTAGAGGATGTCGTAGTGGGCGGCGATGGTGGCCTGGCTGGCCTCGGAAAGGTGGATCAGGACGAGAAGAGGCGGTTTCATGATTGTTCTTGGCGCTTGCGGTTGGAGTGAGTCGGAGTGCTGGGGCGCTGATATTTTATTGCGAATCGCCGGCTTGTTGCGCCGCCTCCATGAAAAAGGCCCCGCCGCGCTTGCGCGGCAGGGCCTTTCCCTTTCATGCCTGCGGCCCGGCGCCTCAGTGGCGGGTCGCGGACTGGCTGCAGCCTTCCAGCATCTCATGGGCCACCTGCAAGGCGCCCTCCTCGGCCGATTTCTCGTCGGCGAAGGTCTTCTCCGCCAGTACGCGCTGTGAAGGGAACACCGGATTGCGGTGCATAGGGTTGGTCGAATGGCCGAAGATGGCGACGTTGGCCACCCACTCCTCGCCGCCTATCACGCGCACGCCCGAGTATTCGATTTCATAGTCGCCCATCTGTTCGGTTGGCATGGCTGGTCTCCTCTTGTCTGAGTTGGCTCTGGTCGATCGCGCGGCCGGTCCGCGCTCAGGATGCGCCGTCGCCGGCGCGTTCGTTCAGGTGCGTGATGGCATAACCCTTTTCGCCGATCTGCTTGTAGGCATCTTCCGTGTGCAGCGTGAAATGCCGCTTGCCGTCGCGCTCGAAATTCACATCCCACTCATGCATCTGCCAATCGGTATTGGTGACCTCCTGCGGCAACGGCTTTTCGTGGGGAATGACGAGATAGGAAAACAATCCATCGCTATCCGGGCGCTTGTACACATCGACTTTCATCTCTTGCCTCCAGGTCAGGTTGAACAATGAATGGCACTGCCGCGACCGCAGTGTTTCCCGGTCGCCTCATTTTTTCCGACTGGCACGCCAGGCATTGGTTCAAGGAAGAATTGCAACCATGCAAGCCGCGCCGATCCCGGCAGATGCGCTCGCGCGACACATGCCTGCTTTCAACATAGCACCTGGGCCGCGGCGATTCCAGCGCGGCCTTGCCTTGCATGGGGGATGAGAATGGTCGAGCCGGGAAATGAGAAGCCGGGGCCTCAGCCGGCGTGGCGGCGCAACCAGGACAGCGCGCCGGCCAGGCTGCGGAAGTCGGCCAGGGAACGGCACTCGATCTGCGGATGGCGTTCGCGCAGCATGCGCGAGAGCGCGTTGCCCGGCCCCAGTTCCAGCGCCAGCGTGACGCCGCGTTCGGCGCAGGCGTCCATGCAGGCCGACCACTGGATGGTCTGGCCGAGTTGCCGCGCCAGCAACGTGGCGGCCTGGGCGCCATCGGCCACCGCCTGGCCGCTGACGCCGGCCAGCAAGGTGCAGGACGGGGTTTCCGCGCCCGCCTGCGACAGCGTGCGCAGGAACGGCGCGATGGCCGCCTGCATCAAGGGGGTATGCGACGCCAGCCCAACCGGCAACTCGCCCACGCGTGCGCCGAGCGCCGCCAGCTCCGTCGCGGCCCCTCCCAGGGCGGGGCCGGCGCCGCCGGCGATGAGCGTATCGTCGCCGGTCTCGATGGCGACGAAGGCGCCATGGCGTTGCAGGCAGGCGCGCGCGGCCTCGACAGCCAGTCCGCCGACCGACATCAGGCCCTGGTCGGGCGCGGCGGCGGCCGCCTCATCCATGAAGCGGGCGCGATGGGCGGCCATGGCCGGCATCTCCCGCGCCGCGAACACGCCGGCGATCGCACAGGCCGACAGCTCGCCGACGCTGTAGCCGGCCACCACGGCGGGCGCCCCCAGCTCTTCCCGCAAGGCATCCCAGGCCGCCAGCTGCGCGGCCACGATCAGCGGCTGCGCGTTGCGGTTGGCGTAGAGATGGCGCGGCTGGGACAAGACCTCCTCCACCGGCGCCGCCAGCAGCGGCGCCAACCCGCATCCGTCGAGAAAGGCGGCGCCGCGCGCATCGGCGCGCGCGAGGTCGAACATGCCGGCGTGCTGGCCGCCCTGGCCGGGACAAAGAAGGGCCAGGCGCATGCTCATGCCGCCATCACGGCGCAGATCTGCTGCACCAGGCAGGCCGCCGCCAGCAGGTCGGCCGCGCCGCCGGGCGACAGGCGCCGCTGGCTGAACAGGCGGTGGCACGCAAGCGCCCGCTCCTGCCAATGCGCATCGGCGGTGCCGCCGGCGGCCAGGAAGGCGGCGCTGCGGGCGCGCACCAGCTCGGCGCCGCCGGCGCCGCCGCGATGGTAGACGTTGGTGTCGCTGATGTGGCCCATCAGGGCGAACAGCGCGTCGACCTTGGCCTCACGCCAGCCGCGCCCCTGCGCCAGGGTCTGGCGCAGGCGCGGCAAGGCCACTTCGAATACCGACGGGAAGCCCAGCGCGCCCTCCTCGCGCGCGCCGCCCACGGCATGCGCCGCCGCCACGCGCTGGCCGTGGCTTTGCGCCTCCGGGGACGGCCCGACACGGGTATGGCGTGCCAGCGCGTCGCCCCAGCGGATCAGCAGCGCGGCGCGGATGGCGGCATCGGTGAGCGGCATCTTGCGGGCATGGCACCAGGCGCCGGCCGCGCATAGCATGCCCAGCGCAAAGATGGCGCCGCGATGGGTGTTGACGCCGCCGGTGGCGCGCAGCATGCGCGCCTCGGCCGCAATGGCCAGCTCCTGCAGGCGACGGAACGGCGCGCCCTGCGTGCCGGCCTGGGCGATCTGGAAGAAGTAGTGCCGCAGCGAGAACAGGCTGCGCATGAAGGTGCCGGCATCCATGTCCTCATGGCTGCCGTTATCCACCGGCGACACCAGGCCGGGCTTGGGATAGAGCACCAGTTCCTGGTGCAGGCTGCGCAGCGCCAGGCGCGCCAGCATGCGGCAGAACGCGAGGCTGTTGCGGGCGTCGCGGCGCTTTTGCGTGTAATGCGGCGCGGGCGTGACGGCGGCGCGCCAGCCTTCGATGCGCACCTGTGCGTGGCTCAGGCTGCGCATCGTCCCTCGTCTTGCGCCGGCAGGCTTTGCATCAGCGCGCCCACGCGTTCCAGCCGCACCGCGTCGGGCGCCTTCTGCAGCACCCGGCCGTCGGGATCGCCGCCCAGCACGGCCACCTGCCGCCACTCCTTCCACGATACGGCGGCCTCGCCCGGGAATACGATCTCGCCGTCCAGCGGCAGGAACATCGCATGGTAGGCCAGCAGGCGCACGCCCTGTTCCAGCTGGCGACGGCTGGCGGGCTGGAACAGCAGGTCGATGTCGGAGCCGGCGCGCAGGTAGGCCTGGCCGGTGAGGGCCTGCCACGCCAGCGAGCCGAACACGGACAGCGCAATGCCGGCGCGCGATGCCTGCGCGTGCAGCTCCGCCATGGCCCGGGGCCAGGCCGGCGGCAGGCCCGGCAGGCGCGCGGCGAGCACATCTTGCAGCAGAATGGGTGCGCGCGCGACGGCGACCTCGCCGGCGCGCAGGCGCAAGGCGATGCGCGGCTTGTTGCCCTGCGCATCGGGCGGCAGGGCAATGCCGGCGCAGATCTCGTCGGTCGCGGCGTCGGCGTCGGCGCGCCGCGCCACCACCGGCCAGTTGTTGCTCTGCCAGTGCGCCATCGTTGCACGCCGGCGCGCGTCGGCAACCTGCTCCTGCAGGCGCTGCCAGCCGGGGTCGCTGGGCCAGATGAGGTGATGGCGCTGGCGCATGCGGGATTATTTCAGCGGGACGTCGTCGGCCACGGCGTCGATCACGCGCCGGGCCAGCTTGCGCCCGCCGCGCTCCAGGCCGTCGAGGGCGCGGCGGTCGTCCGACCGGTCCGCCGCCAGCGCATCCAGCAGCGACTGCGCCAGGTCGCCGTTCCAGATAGCGGCCACGCCGCCCATGCGCAGATAGTTTTCCGGGCCGGGCGCGAACACCGGATTGCCGCGGGCCAGTTCGGTCAGCCGCTCTTCCGGCACCTTGGTGATGCGCGCCATGGCGGGCAGGCCCATGACCCGGATGGTGGCGTCGGGCAAGGCATAGCAGGCGTCGGCGATCAGCCCGCTGGTGATGAAGCCGCCCGACAGCGCCTGGTCGTACACCAGCCCCACCACGCGGTGGCCCGAGCGGCGCGCCAGTTCCACGCACTTGCCCAGGTGCGCCATGTAGCTGTTGATGCCCAGCATCTCGTCGCGATGGCGCAGGCGCTGGCCCTGCGTATCCACCAGGATCACGATGGGACGGCCGGGGTGCTCGCGCACCGTGGCCAGGATGGCGGTGGCCTGGGCCAGCGCGATCTCGATGCCGATGGGCGTGTGGCCGGTGGTGCCGATGACGGCGACGCTGGCCTCGCCGACCCGGGCGGTGCCGGACAGGAAGTTGTCCTGCTCGGCGATGTCGTGCCCCAGCGGGAACAGTTGCTGCGCGAGCGCGCGCCAGTCGACTTGTTTCGCTTCAGGGGCGGTCACTGCGGTTTGCATGCGGTGCTCCTCTCAGGCTTTGCTCTGGATGCGATGGCCGTCGGCCATGGCGGTGAAGGCGGCGGCCTCCAGCATCGGCACCGATTCCGGCCTGGGCACGCCAAGGTCGGCCCAGATATCCATCGGATCTTGCGCGTGACCGAAGGCGGCCATGCGCCGGCGCAGCATCTCCTGCTCGGCTTCCAGCGCGACCAGCGAGAGCGCGGTCGGGCCGGCGTTCTCCAGCGCCTCGATGGCGGCTTGCCGGAACGCGGCAATGTCGTCCTCCACCAGCCTCTGGCAATCGCCGATCAGGTAGCGGTGCTTGCCGCCGGTGGTGCGCCAGACCAGCGCGCGGTCGCGCGAATCGAATTCCTCGACGCCGTTGGCGGTCTCGATCACCTCCGGGCCGGACATGGCCAGGCGCCCTTCCTCCGACATGATCACCGCGTTGGCGCAGCGCGCGACGATACCCATGCCGCCGAAGCAGCCGTTGGCGCCGCCCACCAGCACGATCACCGGGATGCCGGCGGCGCGCGCGTCGAGCACGGCGCGCATCACTTCCGAGACGGCGATCAGGCCGGCGTTGGCTTCATGCAGGCGCACGCCGCCGGTCTCCAGCAGCAGCACCACGCCGGCGGCTTGCTGGCGGATGGCGCGCTTCAACAGGCCGACCAGCTTGGCGCCATGCACCTCGCCCACCGCGCCGCCCATGAAGCCGCCCTCCTGCGCGGCGGCCATCACCGCGCGCCCGCCCAGCCGGCCTTCGCCGACGGCCACGCCATCGTCGAAGGACACCGGCGCGTCGAGCTGGCCCAGGTGCGGGCTGACCACGCGCTGCGCCGGCGGCAGCAGCTCGTTGAAGCTGCCCGGATCGAGCAGCGCCAGGATGCGCTCGCGGGCGCTGGCTTCGAGATAGCTGGCGCTCATGTGCGTTCCTCCACCATGGCTTCCACCGCCTGGTCCAGGCGCAGGCTGACCACCGCCGGGGTGGCGCCCATGTCGTTGATGGAGATGCGCGCGTCGGCCAGTTGCCAGCGCTGGAAGAAGTCGCGCATCACCGCTTCCCAGATGGCGCCGAAGCCGCGCGCGGCGGTCTTCACCTCGATGGCGCAGGCGCCGTCCAGCGCCGCGTTCTCGATCAGCACTTCCAGGTTGCCGGAGCTGACCACGCCCACCAGCTCGGGCGCGGCCTTCAGGCGGCGCGCGCCGTTGTCGAATCGATAGTTCAAGGTTTCCATGTCACCAGTTCCTGAAACGTTTGGGCGGGTTGTACAGACCGCCCGAGGCCCGCACCAGATCCTTCATGTTCTTGGCGGCCAGCAGGTCGCGCGTGGCCAGGCGCTTGTCGATGCCCATGTCCTCGGCGCGCCGGATCACGCCGCGGTCGCGCAGGTTTTCCACCATGCGGCGGTCGCGTCCCAGCCCCACCGCCGTGTAGCCCGCCACGCCGCGGATGGCCTGTTCGCGCTCCTCGTCGCTGCGGCACAGCAGCAGGTTGGCGATGCCCTCCTCGGTGAGGATGTGGGTGACGTCGTCGCCGTAGATCATCACCGGCGGTATCGGCATCCTGGCCTGCTCGCCCAGTTGCCAGGCGTCGAGCTTCTCGACGAAGGCCGGCTGCATGTGTTCGCGGAAGGTTTCCACCGTCTGCACCACCAGCTTCTGGCCGCGCGGGATGGTGTTCCTGCCGGCGCGCGCCTGCGCCCCGGCCTTGAGCCACGCTTCGCTGGCGTGACGCCGACCGCGGGCGTCGGCGCCCATGTTGGGAGCGCCGCCGAAGCCGGCGATGCGGCCCAGCGTGGCGGTGGAGGAGTTGCCCTGCAGGTCGATCTGCAGGGTGGAACCGATGAACATGTCGCAGCCGTAGTGGCCGGCGGTCTGCGAGAGCGCGCGGTTGCTGCGCATGGAGCCGTCGGGGCCGACGAAGAAGACGTCGGGCCGGGCTCGGATGTAGTCCTCCATGCCCAGCTCGGAGCCGAAGGAATGGATCGACTCGACGAAGCCGGCCTCGATCGCCGGGATCAGCGCCGGATGCGGATTGAGCGCCCAGTGCTTGCAGATCTTGCCGCGCAGGCCGAGCGACTCGGCATAGGTCGGCAGGATCAGCTCGATGGCGGCGGTGTCGAAGCCGATGCCGTGGTTCAGGCGCTGCACGCCGTATTCGGCATAGATGCCCTTGATCGCCATCATCGCCATGAGCACCTGGATCTCGGAGATCTGGGCCGGGTCGCGCGTGAACAGCGGTTCGATGTAGTGCGGCGTGGGTGCCTGGATGGCGAAGCCGACCCAGTCGGCCGGGATGTCCACGCGCGGCAGCACGTCGACGATCTCGTTGACCTGGGCGATCACGATGCCGCTGGAGAACGCGGTGGCCTCGGCGATTGCCGGGGTGTCCTCGGTGTTGGGGCCGGTATACAGGTTGCCGTGGCGGTCGGCCGCCTGGGCTGCCACCAGCGCCACGCGCGGCGTGAGGTCGGTGAAGTAGCGGCCGAACAGTTCAAGGTAGGTATGGATGGCGCCGATGTTGAGTTTGCCGGCCGAGGCCAGCTTCGCCAGCCGCCCGGCCTGCGGGCCGGAGAAGGAGAAGTCCAGGCGGTCGGCGATGCCCTTCTCGAACACGTCCAGGTGCTCCGGCAGGGCCAGCACCGAGAACAGCATGTGCAGGCCGTGCACGCGCGCCGGGTCGAGCGAGGCCAGGCCCTTGGCCAGGAAATCGGCCTGCTTCTGGTTGTTGCCCTCGACGCAAACCCGGTCGCCGTTTTCCAGCACCGCGTACAGCAGCTCGGCCAGCTTGCCGGCCGGCGCGATCTTGCCCTGCAGGTCCCCGCCCAGCGCCGCCGCGGCGCGCGCCAGCCGCGCCTCCCGGTTCTTCTGGCGCGCGTTCCAGACGCGTTCGCTACCACTCATCTCACTTCGCTCCCATCAACAGGTCAGGCAATACGGTCGCGATGCCCGGGAACATGCACAGCAGCACGACCGCGAGGAACATCAACGCCAGGAAAGGAATCGTACCCTTGATCACGTCGCCCAGCGGGATGTCGGGCGCGATGTTCTTGATCACGAACAGGTTCAGCCCCACCGGCGGGTGGATCAGCCCCATCTCCATCACCACGGTCATCACGATGCCAAACCAGATCAGGTCGAAACCGGCGGCCTTCAGCGGCGGCAGGATGATAGGCGCGGTCATCAGGATGATCGACACCGGCGGCAGGAAGAAGCCCAGCACGATCACCATGGCCAGGATCACCGCCAGCAGCAGCCACCTGGACAGGTGCAGGTCGACCACCCACTGCGCCGCCGACTGGCTGATGTGCAGGTAGCTCATCACGTAGGAATACAGCAGCGACATGCCGATGATCAGGAGCAGCATGCCCGATTCCTTGATGGTGGAGCTCAGGAACGGCGCGATCTCGCGCGGCTTGTAGATGCGGTAGACGATGGCGATCAGCACCAGCGCCAGCAGCGCGCCCAGCCCGGCGGTCTCGGAGGGCGTGGCCAGCCCGCCGTAGAGCGCCACCATCACGCCGATCAGCAGGATCAGGAACGGCAGCACGCGCGGCAGCATCTCCACCTTTTGCGCCAGCGTGAAGTGCTCGTCGTCCAGGTAGGCCGACTTCACGCCGCCGGCGGTGTAGACCGCGTGCGCCAGCTTGTACTCCTTGCGGGCGCGGAACACGGCATAGCCGGCGAACAGGATCACCAGCAGCACGCCCGGGCCGATGCCGGCCAGGAACAGCCGGCCCAGCGACTGCTCGGCGGCCACCGCGTACAGGATCATGGTGATCGACGGCGGCAACAGGATGCCCAGCGTCCCGCCGGCGGCGATGATGCCGGCCGCGAAGCCCGGCGAATAGCCGCGCCGGCGCATCTCGGGAATGCCGGCCGATCCGATCGCCGAGCAGGTCGCCGGCGACGAGCCGGCCATGGCGGCGAACAGCGCGCAGGCGAACACGTTGGCGATGCCCAGGCCGCCCGGCACCCGGTTCAGCCAGGCGTGGATGGCCGAGTACAGATCCTTGCCGGCCGGCGACTTGCCGATGGCCGCGCCCTTCAGGATGAACAGCGGGATCGACAGCAGCGTGATCGAGGCGATCTCTTCGTAGACGTTCTGGGTGACGGTGTCCAGCGCCGACTCCGGCATGAAGAAGTACATGAAGCCGGTCGCCACCACGCCCAGCGCGAAGGCGATGGGCATGCCGGAGCACATGACGACGATGGTGATGACGCCATACAGGGCGCCGAGGGTCAATGGGCTCATTACGCGCCCTCCTTCGCGTCCACCGTGCCGGTGATGCGCACCAGCACCTGCACCAGCAACTGCAGCGTGAGGATGCTCATGCCCAGCGCCATCATCGAATAGGGAATCCACAGCGGCGGCGCGAAGGTCGACGAGGTGGTCTGGCCATCCACCCAGGCCTCGTGGAACAGCGTCCACGACTTCCACGCGAAGAAGGCGCAGAACGCGAAGGACACCAGGTCGACGATGAACATGCGCACCCGGTTGGCCGCCGGCGAGAGCAGACCCGCCACCGCCTCGATGCCGATATGCCCGCGCAGCGACTGCACGTGGGCCGAGCACAGGAAAATCACGCCCACCAGCATGAAGACCGAGGCCTCGTCCTGCCAGTCGGTGGGATGGTGGAAGAAGTAGCGCACCACCACCGAGTAGGTGAGGATGCACGAGGTCACCACCAGCGCGATCATGCCCAGGAACACGGCCGCCTTGTGGAACAGCGCCAGCGCCGCGGCCAGCCACGCCACCGGCGCGCTGGCCGGCACCGCCGGCCTGGCCGCCGGGGCGGCGCCCGGCATTTCAAACCCGTGGCTCATAAGGTCTTCTCCGCCAGCGACAGCAGCTTGGCGCAGTTGGCGTTGCGCGCGGCGAAATCTTTCCAGGCGGTGTTGCGGGCGATGTCCTGCCACTTCTTGACCACCTCGGCGTTCAGGTCGACCACCTTGGCGCCGGCCTTCTGGTAGACCTGGGCCACGGCCACGTCGTCGGCCTGCGCGGCCTTCATGGCGAACTGTTCCATCTCGGCGCCGACCGCCATGACCACGGCCTGCTGGTCCTTGGGCAGTTTCTCGAACACCGCCTTGGACATCATCAGCGGCTCGAACATGTACCAGTAGGCCTTGTCGCGGCCGGTGGTAAGCGCCTTGGCGACCTCTTCCAGGCGGAACGACATGAAGGAGGTCGAGGAGGTCATCGCGGCATCCATCGCGCCGGTCTGCATGGCGGCATAGATCTCATTGGAGGGCAGCGTCACCACGGCCGCGCCGGCTTCCTTCAGGATCAGGTCCATCTCGCGCGAACCGCCGCGCACCTTCATCCCCTTGGCGTCGGCCGGATCGACGATGGGCTTGCCGCGCGAGGCCACGCCGCCGGCCTGCCAGATCCAGCTGACGATGACGATGCCCTTTTCGTTGAGGATGCGCGCCAGTTCCTTGCCCACTTCAGCGTTCTTCCAGGAGGCGCCCTGCTGGTAGGAGGTCACCAGGCCCGGCATCAGGCCGATGTTGGTCTCGGGGACTTCGCCGCCGGCGTAGTTCAGCGGCACCAGCGACATGTCCAGCGCGCCCTTGCGCATGGCCGAGAACTGCGCGTTGGTCTTCATCAGCGAGGAGCCGGGATAGATCTCGAACTTCAGGGCGCCCTTGGTGCGTTCGCTGACCTGCTGGGCGAAAGTGCGCACCAGGCGGTCGCGGAAGTCGCCCTCGGTGATGGTGCCGCCGGGGAACTGGTGGGAAATCTTCAGGTTGGTGGTTTGTGCCCATGCTGCGGTGGGCAATGCTGCCGCGAGGGGGGCGGCTGCCAGCGTGCCAATGAAATGGCGGCGCGTGATTCCAGTCATTTTTATGTCTCCTCCAAGGATTGATGGATGCTGCGTGTGTCAGTTTGTTTTTTTATGATCTCATTGTGTATACAATTTCTTCCGAAAGGCATACATTGTCAAGCACAAATCCAATTTAAAATATTGTCTTGTATGCAACTGCAAGCTTCGAGATAAGGATTTTGCGATGGAAACCGCCAAGACACGTTCTGAGACCCTGCGCGAGTCGATCGAGGAAATGATCGCCGTGGGCAAGCTGATACCGGGCCAGCACCTGGACGAGACCTCGCTGGCCGAGGAGTTCGGGGTATCGCGCACGCCGATCCGGGAAGCGCTGATCCAGCTGGCCTCGATGGGCATCGTCGAGATGCGCCCGCGGCGCGGCGCCATCGTGGCCGAGATCGGCCCGCAAAAGCTCATTGAAATGTTCGAGGTGATGGCCGAGTTCGAGGCCATGTGCGGCCGCCTGGCCGCGCGCCGTATGACGCCGGCCGAGCACGCCGAACTGCTGGCCGCGCACCAGGCCTGCAAGGCGGCGCGCGACGCCAGCGATCCGGACGCCTACTTCTACCTCAACGAGGTCTTCCACGACCACATCTACGCCGGCAGCCACAATACCTTCCTGGCCGAACAGGCGCGCGCCCTGCACCGCCGCCTGCGCCCCTACCGCCGCTTGCAGCTGCGGGTGCGCGACCGCCTGAAGATGTCCTTCGACGAGCACGAGGCGGCGGTCAACGCCATCGTCGCGGGCGATGCGGAAAAGACGGTGGAAGTGCTGCGCCAGCACATCACGATCCAGGGCCAGCGCTTTGCCGACCTGGTGGCGTCGCTGCACCAGTTGAAAACGGCGGCCTGAAGCCGCCGCCTGCTACAGCTGGCGTTCGCTCTCGAAGAAGCGTTCGCTGCCATCCAGCGGATCGATGAAGAACAGCGATCGCGCCAGCAGCTTCAGCGGCTGGTCGAGGCGGTCGGCCACGCCTGCCGGCACGGCGTCGGGATAGAACAGGTCGTTGACGATGGGAATGCCCAGCGCCGCCATGTGCACACGCAACTGGTGGCGCCGGCCGGTGACCGGCTCCAGCCGGTACAAACCCAGCGCGCCGCGCGCCTCGATGAGCGAGAGATGGGTTTCCGAGTTGGGTTCGCCGGGCGCTTCGTGCATGCGGAAGAACTGCCCGGGCATCTCCACCACCCGGCTGCGGTGAACGCGCGGCAGCGCCAGGTCCGCGCGCAGCGGGGCGATCGCCTCGTATGCCTTGAACATGGAACGCTGCTGGAACATGGATTGGTATTTGCCGCGGCTGGCCGGATTGCGCGAGAACACGATCACCCCGGCGGTCTCCCGGTCGAGGCGATGGATGGGCGCCAGGTCCTCGAAGCCGGTGGCTTTCTTCAGCCGCACCAGCAGCGTCTCCTGCACGAAGCGCCCGGTCGGGATCACCGGCAGGAAATGCGGCTTGTCGGCCACCACCAAGTGATCGTCCACGTGCAGGATTTTTTCCTCGACCGGAATGCGCGCCTCACCCTGCGGCAGCTCACGGTAGTAGAAGATGCAGTCGCCCGCGCGGTAAGGCGAATCCGGCCGCAGCGCCTCACCATGCTGGTTGCGCACCTCGCCGCGCAGCAGGCGCTCGCGCCAGGCCTGCGGCGGCACCGCGGTAAAACGCTCGGCAAGGAAAGACTGCATGTCGCGCCACGCTCCCGGCTGCAGCCAGAGATAGCTGGGCGAGAGCCCGTCGCGCACGGGCAGCGTCGGCGTAGGCCTCATGCCGGCGCTCCGCCCTTGTTTGCCTTGCGCGCGGCGCGACGGCGCCAGGCGGCGACGCTGGCGTTGGCATCCAGGTGCGCCAGCAGCCGGGCGCGCTGGGCCTCGGTGAACGGCAACGCGGCGATCAGCGCCGGCCATTGCGTCATGGCGCGCTCCACGGTTTCCACCAGCACCGCCTGCAGCTTGGGTTCGGGCAGGCTCCAGATGTTGGCCAGGCGGCGCAGGATGGCCGGCGTGAGCAACTGCTTGCCCCTCTGCCCCGGCACGAAGGCCAGCGCATGGCCCTCGCCGCCGACATAGGCGGCATAGGCGACGATGTCATAGGCGGGCGACAATGCCGCCTCCTGCGGCGTGCGGTAGAGCAGGCTGAAGTTCTTCAGGTGAGCGTCGAAATTGCCCAGCAGTTCGTTGACCTTGATCCGGCGCAGCAGCTCGAACACGTCCTCCACCCCGCGCGCGCTGCGCTCGGCCAGCACCACGCCGATGGCGGCATAGGTGCCGGCGTACTTGGCGCCGGGCGCGGTGCCGGTGACCTGGGCGAAATCCTCCATGTGCCGGCGCCCGGTGGGGGTGTCGGCGTCGCGGTCGAAACGATGCACCAGCAGGAAGCGGCTGGCGTCGTTGCGCAGGCCGAACGGCAGGTGTTCGGCGATCGCCGACAGCGGCTCCAGCTCGAATCCGCAGACGTCCACGCCGGCGGCCGCCGCCAGCGTCAGCGAGGAAAACTCCACCTGCGGCATGTTGGGATAGTCGGTGGCCGGCAATTTGGCGATGAAGTGCGCGCCAGCGCGATCCCTGGAGCGCATCACGTAACGCCCGCCCGGCTCCTTCACCAGCGCCAGCTTGGGCTGCACGCCGGAAAGCGATTCCCCGTCCGGCGCCGGCAACTGGCCCGAGCTCATCTCGTAGCTGTCATGTCCCTGGCCCAGGAGGCGGCCCAGGCGGCGCTCGTCCAGCTCCTCGGCCACGGCCGAGACGTCGCCGGGGAGATCTTTTCCGCAGTAGGCCAGCAGGCCGAATTCGTCATCCGGCGCCAGGCCCGCGCGCTGCACCAGGTGCTTGCGCAGCTGGCCTTCCGGCAACAGGTTCTGGAAGAACGGCGGCAGGCCGCCCCGGCCGTCGCCGCGGTTGGCGGCCAGCGTCGGGTCGAGCAGTTGGAGGCGGGTGCGCTCCTCGGTGGAGGCGCAATAGAGCTGCGAGAGAATGGGCCGGCCCCCCCCCTGCAGGGCGTAATCGTCGTCGAAACGGAAGTAGCAGCGGCCGTCGTCCAGC
This sequence comes from Herbaspirillum sp. WKF16, assembly GCF_028993615.1. Classification (NCBI taxonomy): domain Bacteria; kingdom Pseudomonadati; phylum Pseudomonadota; class Betaproteobacteria; order Burkholderiales; family Oxalobacteraceae; genus Herbaspirillum; species Herbaspirillum sp. WKF16. Next base: position 2,878,611 of record NZ_CP118632.1, read on the forward strand.
GCGAACAGCGAGCCGGCATCCACCGTGCCCAGGCGGATGCGCAGGGAGCGCAGCATGCTCATGGCCGCCCGCCCTCGTCCATCAGTTGCTGCAGGCGCTGCGCCAGCTCGGTCTGGCTGCCCGCGCCGCTCCCGGCCGCCTCGGCGGCGCGCATCTGCGCGGCCTGCCGCGGCACCAGCAGCAGCTCCAGCCCCAGCTCGCCGCACAGCGACAGCAGCTTGCCCAGCTCGATATTGCCGCGGCCGGTCTCCAGCGCCAGCAAGGTGTTGCGATGCATGCCGGCCAGGCCGGCCAGCTCGATGGCGGTAAGGCCGCGCGCCTTGCGGGCGCTGCGGATGCGTGCGCCGATGTCTTGAAGGCTTGTCATTTTATTGACCAATAAATTGTTCAATTGATTATATGAACATCATATTAGTCATTGATCGAGCTCTTGTCCATATCATCTATTCTATTGGTCATTAAACATAACAGCCAATTAAATGGTCGTTTTGTCAGGCAAGCTCAACTGCGGGAGACAAAAAAAATCGCAGCCCGAAGGCTGCGATTTTCAAACCCGACATGAAGCGATCAGGCGGTCGTGTTGATATTGCGACCGATGTTCGGGTTGGCAGGCACCGGCGGCAGCGCCTGCAGCACGCCGATTGCCGCTGCGGCTTGCGTATTGAGCGCCTTCTTGAGCATCAGGACGTTGACCTGGTCAGAGGTCCGCGCCGATGCCATGCTGGTGGCCTGTGCTGCGATTTGCGTAACATCCATAAACGACTCCTGTTGAGGGAAGGTCACCATCCGGCCGTATTGCGCCGGACAGTATCTGCATAACGGCATTCAAACCTGTTTCTTTACGTCAATCAAGAAATTTAAAGACATGAAGCGACGGCGCTTTGCCGCGCTTTTCACATTTCCCGCATGAAACAGCAAGAAAAGGCAGAAGCCGCTTAGGTTTGACGCCGTCGGCCCGATTTGTTCGAAGCGCGGCCTTGGGAAGCGTCATTGCCGCCCATATAACAAAAAAAATCGCACCCCGAAGGATGCGATAAAAAAAACAACGGTGCCAAGCTAGGCGAACGTATTGATGATGCGGCCGATGCTGGTGTTGGACGGCAACCGCGCAATTGCCGCTGCCGTATCGATCACTTCATCGGCCGCCTTCTTGGCTACCTTGGTCAGGTCCACCCCGACGGACTGCGCCGCCTTGTCGGCCAGCCAGGCCGTCGCGGCGCCGGCGGCGATAGTTGCTATCTCCATGAGAACTCCTTTGTTGAAGGTGCAACCGGGCCATGCGCAGAGGGCTTGCGGGTATGCCGCCCGCTCTTTACGTCATGGCTAAGCATGTTAGCGGCAGGCAGGCCCCACCCTTAACAGTGATTGCCGTGTCCTTACCTTAATTTGCAGGTGTTAACAAATCGGGAGCGATCCGCAGCTGAGCGGATCGGAGAGGCGCTCACCTGGCCGGTTGCGGCGCCGGCGCCAGCTGTTCATAGACCGAGCTGGCAATACGCGACAGCTCGTTCCTGGCAATGCCGCCGGAGAGCGCATAGCCGAACTGGCCGTCGATCCAGTAGAAGACGTTGAGCTTGTCCTCCTGGGCAAAGCGGAAGCCCGTGCCCTGGCTTTGCACCTGGTCGCGCGATACATACAGGGTCAGCCGCTGGCCGCCGGCGTCCTGGTACATGAACTGCGCCACCGGCCCGCTCTGGCCGGGCAAGAGGCGTCCGCCGATCAGGTCGTAGCCCAGCGGCGCCAGCTTGGGCGCACGCACATTGGCGCCGATGCGGCGCGAAAGCCAGGTGACCAGGGCCTGCTCCTGGTCTGCGCCAACCTCCACCGGGCGGCGCAGGTCGGGGCTGTAGACGTTATGCGCGACCGCCGCCTGGCGCGCCAGCGTGATGGGCGCTACCGCCACCATCGGCGAGTGTGCGCCTGGCATCCATTGCATGCCGCCCTCGCCGGCCGCATCGCGCAGCAGCCAGCCGCCTATGCCGCCGGCCAGCGCGATCAGCAGCATGGCAGCATGGCGCAGCCAGGCGCTACCGTTGGCCGCAGCGCCGGCCCGATCCAGGCGACGACGCCCGCCGGTGCGCGAAAAACCGGTCAGCCGCGGCGGCGGCGGCTCGTCCAGCACTTCATCGAACAAGCCGTGCAGCGCCTCGTTTTGCCCGCGCCAGGCGCGCACGCGCTCCAGCGCGTCGGCATTGCCCGGGTCCTGCGCCAGCCAGGCAGCCACCTCCTGCGCGCGCGCAGCCGGCAACTGGCCGTCGACATAGGCGTGCAGATCGTTCTCGCTGATTGCCGGCATCGTCATTTCACCACCTTCAAGGCAGTTGCGGCGAGCGCGCCGGAGTCCGGACGCGCGCCGCGCTCGCCGTCCAGCAGCAGCCGCAAGCGTTCACGGCCGCGCGACAGGCGCGACATCACGGTGCCCACGGGAATGCCCAGGGTCGCCGCCACTTCTTCGTAGCGCATCTCTTCCAGCACCACCAGCAGGATGATCTCGCGCTGCTCCTCGGGCAACAGCCGCAGCGCCGCTTCCAGGTCCAGCATCAGGCCGCGGTCGGCCGGCATGACGTAGGCCGACATCGCTTCCGGCTGGTCCAGCTCGACCGTAGGCAAGACCGGCTTCCTGCGCTGGTCGGCGTGCAGGTTGTGCATGATGGCGAACAGCCACGGACGCATGTCGCCGCCGCGCTGCCAGCTGTCCAGTTTTTGCCAGCCGCGCTCCAGGGTGTCCTGCACCAGGTCGTCGGCGGCATTGCGGTCGCCCACCAGGGCGCGGGCGTAGCGGCGCAGCCGCGGCAGGCAGGCGAGCATCAGCTGCTCGTCGGCCTGCCGCGCCTGGTCCTGCCTGGCCTTGCGTCCGAACATGGCGGGCGGGTCCGGGGCAGGCTTAAGGCTTGACCACGTGCCAGATGTCCTTGAAGTTGTCGCCGCTGCGATCGCCCGCCTTCTTGTCCTGCTCGTACAGGTACAGCGGCTTGCCCTGGTAGGCCAGTTGGGCGCTGCCGTCGTCGCGGGTCACGGTCGAATACGGCGCGGCCGGCGTGCCCATCGGCGCGACCGGCGGCCACAGCTTGGCGCAAGGGCCGTTGCAGGCGCTCTTGCCGCTGTTGGCGGTGTCCTTGTCGAAGGTGTAGACGGTCATGCCACGGGCGTCGACCAGCACGCCGTCCATGGTCTTGACGCCGGCGCTCTGGGCCGAGGCGGTGAACGGTGCGGCGGCGCAGGCCAGTGCGCTCAGTGCGAAGAGGGAGGTAGCGAGCAGTCTCATGTCATTTCCTTTTCTTGGTCGGGTTGCGCGGTGTGCCTTACCCATGCCGAGGTATACGCGGCGCATGCCGCGATTATTCCCGCTCCCGGAAAATATTTCTTGCCCTGCCCGCGCCGCCGGTCAGCGGGTGACGGTATCGCGCTGCATCGGCGCCAGCAGGTACAGCAGGCGGTTCTGCGTGCGCGAAGCGATACCGTTTTTCTCCATGGCGATCTGCAGGTCTTCCACCAGCGCGTTGAAGTGGGCATTGGTCAGCTTCAGGCCCTGGTGCACTTCCTTCATGGGATCGCCGGTATAGATGCAGCCGCCGCCGCTGAGCTCGCAGAACTGCTCGACCAGCTTTTCGTCCAGGCGCTGCAGGTTGGTGCCGGCGAAGGTGTGGCGGATGCGCTCGTCGTCCAGCATCAGGGCGACGAAATCGCTGACCACCTTCTTGATCACCGGCAGGCCGCCGAGATCGTTGAACAGCGCGGGATCGGCCACGGCTGCCTTGGGCGCGGGCGCCTGAGCCTGCGCCGTCGAGCAAAGAACCAGCAGGGCTGCCGCCAGCGGCAGGAAAATCTTGCGTGACATCATGGCGGCCTCCTCAGAATCCGGCCTGCAGCGACAGATAGACGCCGTTCTGCCGCTTGGGGTTGTAGACGGTAATGTCGCCCAGCGACACGTAGGCCAGCGTGGCCGACAGGTTCTTGGTCGGGAACCAGGCGAGGAAGACGTCGTAGTAGTCCTTCTCCTTGTCGGCCGACAGGTTGCGGGGCTTCATGCGGTATTCCGCGCCCAGCGCCAGCTTGCGGTTGATCAGGTAGGCCGCCGAGACCTCGCCCATCGGCTGGTAGCGGTCGTTGAGATCGCCGCCGAAGCCCAGCAGGCCCATCTGGTTGGCCTTGGTCAGGCGCACCGTGGCGTTGAGCAGCAGACTCTGTTCCAGGAACAGCTTGGTGGCGGCGATGTAGTAGTCGATGCCGGCGTCGCTGGCCGCGCCCAGCTGCTTCACGCCGGTGACCGCGCCCAGGCCGCCGATGCCGTTATTGCGCTTGAACATGGCGCCGGCGGCGATCTGCGGCAGCCACCGGTCCTGGTCGTAGACGGCGTCGCCGGCCAGCTTGAGCTTCACCCCGAAGATGTCCTGGGTGATCCTGAGATTGTTCAGCGGCGCCAGGCTGCCGTAGAACTCCTGCTTGGCGGCGGAGAGTTCGACGCGATCCAGGATGCCCACCGCCACGCCGTAGGACTTGAGCTTGTAGTCCTGGGTGGCGACGTAGGTGTAGTGCGCGCTGGCGCCGTAGCTGTCGCGCGTGCCGTAGCCGGTGATCAGCGCCCAGGGCGTCAACCCGCCGCCACCGGCGCCTTCGACCTGGATCACGCCGCCGGTGGCGGTGAGCTTGCCCATGTCGGGCACCCAGCGCCGGTTCTGCGCCGGGTCGGCGGGATCGGGCCCGGCGGCGGGCGCGCCTTGCATGACCCGCTCCGCCTTCTTCTCCTGCGCGGCGGCCCAGGCTTCCTGCTCGCCGGCGCTCATCTGCGCCGCCATCTGCGCCATGGCCGGCGCCGCCAGCACGGCCAGCGCCGCGCCGGCGAACAGCGCCATGCGCTTCCCCGGTTTCAATTCAACCATCATTCCCCCCTCTTGCTTGCGCCATATCGCTACGGCTGCCCCATGCCCGCGGCCCCGCATCTTCGCGGATGCGCCGCCGGCCTTACCCCATTTGATTTGATTGGCGCCCGCGCCGCTCAGACCGCCACGTTCTCCGACTGGTCCAGCATGGCCGGCGCGCGCCAGCTCTGCAGCCATTCGAGGAAGCGGTCCACCGGCATCGGCTTGCCCATGAAATAGCCCTGCCCCTGGTCGCAGCCCATCTGCCGCAGCAGGAACCACACCGCCTCGCTTTCCACGCCTTCGGCCACCACGCGCAGGCCAAGGTTGTGGCCGAGGTCGATGGTGGAGCGCACGATCTTGGCGTCGTCCTGGTCTTGCTCCATCTTCATGACGAAGGACTTGTCGATCTTGAGCTCGTCCACCGGCAGGCTCTTCAGGTAGGCCAGCGACGAATAGCCGGTGCCGAAATCGTCGATGCCCAGCGCGAAGCCCATGCGCGACAGGCGTTCCAGCGTGTTCTGCGCGCGCGCCGGATCGTCCATGATGGCGCTCTCGGTGATCTCCAGGCAGAACATCTCGGGCGACAGCCGGTAGGTGTTGAGGATGGCGCCGAAAGCCGACGGCAGTTCCTGGTCCATCAGGTCGCGCGTGGACAGGTTGACCGAAAACTTGAGATGGATGCCGCGCCCCTGCAGCTCGCCGCACAGGCGCGCCACCTTTTCCATCATCCAGGTGGTCAGCATGCGCACGAAGCCGGTGGTCTCGGCGAAAGGAATGAAATTATCCGGCCCGATGAATCCCTTCTCCGGATGGATCCAGCGCACCAGCGCCTCGGCCCCGATCACACTGCCGGAGGCCAGGTCCAGCTTGGGCTGCAGGTACAGCATGAATTCGTCGCGCTCCAGCGCGCGGCGCAGTTCGGACAACAGCGACAGGCTTTCCTGGCTGGTCTTGTCGATCGCGGGATCGTAGACCACCACGCCGCTGCCCTTGCGCTTGGCGGTGTACATCGCCACCTCGACGTGGCTCAGCAGCACGTCGCTGGTCTCGCCGTGTTCGGGGAAGCCGGCCACGCCGATGCCGGCGCCCAGGTCCACCGTCTGCTCCTGCAGCGACAGGGGATGCTCCAGCGCGCGCAGGATGTGAATCGCCTGCTCGACCGCTTCGTCAAGATCGGCGCCGGGAAGCAGGATGGCGAACTCGTCGCCGCCCAGGCGCGCCACCTTGGCGTCTGGACGCAGCAACTGGTCGGCCAGGCGATGCGCCACCTGGCGCAGCAGGTCGTCGCCGAAACTGTGGCCGAGCACGTCGTTGACCTGCTGGAAGCGGTCCAGGTCCATCATCAGGATATGGCAGGTGCCGTGCGGCACTTCGCGCGCGGCGGCGATGGCGTCCTTGAGCAGGTCGGCGAACTGCACGCGGTTGGGCAGGTCGGTCAACTGGTCCTGGTACGCCAGGCGGCTGATCTTGAGCTCACGGGTGGAAATCTCGGCGCGCATGGTCTCGAAGGCGCCGGCCAGCCGGCCGATCTCGTCATGCCGGCGGATCTGCACGCCCTCGCTGTAGTCGCCCGCGCCGAGGCGCTTGGCGACCGCGGCCAGCTCGCGCAGCGGACTGGTGATGCGGCGCGCCATCACGGCGCTGGCCAGCGCGGCGATCAACACGCCCAGGATGGTGATGGTCAGCAGGATCACCTGCAGCCGGTGATACGGCGCGACCGCCTCGCTGACCGAGCGCTGCAGCACCACCACGGCTTCCTGGCCGCTGCTGGAGCGGGCCAGCGGCAACACGCGGGCGCGGTATTCGTTGCCGTAGATCTGCAGGTCGGAGACGCCGGAAACCTTCATCGCCGGCGCATGCATTTCCTTGGACAGCATGGAGGCCGCATCCGGCGCCAGCGTGGACACATCCGAGGCCCAGCCGCTGGCGCCGCGGTTGCTCACCAGGATGGAGACCTGCAGCGAGGACAGCGCGCGCATGTCGGCGATCAGTTGCCGATCCACCGGGAAACCCATGACGACCCAGGCGATGGTGACGGGGGCCTTGATCGGCACGGCCACGATCTGGAACATGCTGTCGCCGACGATGACGTTGTCGGCCGCGCCGTTCTCGGCCTCGGGCTTGCGGATCAGCTCCATGCTGCTGCGCTGCAGGTCGGTGTCGGGATATTCCAGGGTGGAGGCGCGGATCTGGCCGTCGGTGCCGATCAGCATCGCCATCGAGGCGCCGATGCGGGCGCCGTGGTTGGCCAATACCGAATTGATGGTGTCGCGGTCGTCGGTGCCGATGGCCTGGCGGAAGCCGAAATCGGAGGCCAGCAGGCGCGCCCCCAGGGTCAGCTTTTGCGCGTTCTGGTCCAGCAGCCGCGCGAACACCCGCTGGCCGATCGCCAGCTCGTCGGTGATCGCATTGCGGGCATTGCCGTCGATCGCCTTGCGGATGGCGGCGAAGCCGGCCAGCTGCACCACCACGATGAGGATGATGAACAGCGCGACGATCTTGCTTTCCAGGCGATACAAACGCACCGAAGCCCCCGCTTCCTTTATCCGAATAGTGTGGGTGCGCGCCTTACAGCGGCACCGCCTTGACGTTGAGCTTGATGGCCGCCTTGAGCTCGCCGCCCTGCACCTGCAGGGGCTGCTCGACCGCAGCCTGGTTCTGCGCCATCGTGAAATACCAGGCCTTGAGCGTGTACCTGCCGTTGCCCAGGCCGTCCAGCTTCACCGTGCCGCTGCGGTCGGTGACGCCGAAATACGGCGTATTGACCACCTGCACGTAGGCCACCATCTGGTCGTGGATATTGCAGCCCAGCACCACGGTGCCGGGCTTGTCGAACACCACCGGGCTGCCGGGCGTGCCTGAATACAGCTTCAGCTCGAAGGTCTTGGCGGGCGAAAAGGAATAGACGTGGTGGCGCACCGTGTCGCGGTTGGGGAACAGGATCGGCGTTCCGGTCTGCACCACGGAGACCAGCGGGAAAAAGGTCTTGTTCTTCTGCTCGATCTCGGTCGGCCGCGGCGGCCTCGACGGCGCCGGCGCGCCCACCGGCTCGGCATAGACCACGGCGTTGGGTACCGGCTGGCCGGCCGCATCCAGCACTTCGACGGACACCGCCGCCTGCGCCGCCGTGGCCGTCAACATGGCGGCCAGCAGCACCGCTTCCCCCGCACGCCTTGTCAGGCTGATTATTGTGTGCCGCATGATCGATCAATAGGGTTGGAACGAAGCCGCCGCAAGGTGCGCGCCGGCAAGAATTCCGTCCACTATACGGCAGGCCGCAGGAAATGAAATAAGGAAGTTTCTGAGTTGCCGGGCGTCACTGCCGCGCCGTGGCGGCGGCAGCGGACGGGCTTGGCATTATGCCTGCGAATCCTTGCGGGATGCTGTCAGGTAACCGATCACCGCCGGTACGATCTCGGGCCGCACGCTGCCCGGCGAGAGGCCGCCGGGGCCGGTCAGCACCACCGCGTTGATCAGCGCGCGCAGCATGCGCTGGATGACGAAGGTGGCCACGTCCAGGTCGGGCGTGGTGATGCTGGCGCGATGCTTCTCCAGCACGCTGCGGATGGCGTCGAAGAAGCGCTGCCGGATTTCGGTGGAGACCGGCAGGTTGTACGCCGGGAATTCTTCTTCCAGGATGCGATTGAGTTCCGGCTCCACCAGGTGGGCCGCGACTAGGGCGTCGATCAGCGCCTCGAAGTCGCTCTGCAGCGAGCCGGCGCCGTCGAAGTGCGCGGCCACGTCCTCGAACAGGCCCAGCATGCGGGTGACGTGGCGCTCGCGCAGCGCGAAGATCAACGCATCCTTGTTGGGAAAATACTGGTACAACGAGCCCACGCTGATGCCGGCCGATTCCGCCACCAGGTTGGTGTTGGTCTTGGCGTAGCCGCGCTCGACCAGCACGCGCGACATGGCATCGAGAATCGTGTCGACCATCGCCCGCGAACGCGCCTGGCGAGGTTCTTTTCTGGGTTGCAGTTTCATTTTTCAGCTTCGGTAAGGAATTCGCCGGTCTCCGACGCGAATTCACAACATGAGTTATTGTTCGTATCTCAGAGTATAATACAAAAATGAGTTTTTACTCGTCAGCCACTCGGCGACATCGTGCAACGGACTCGCGTAAAGATTTGCAGGCGGCCGGGAATCCCCGCCCCGCCTGCCGCATCGCCCGATCCAGCCGTGCCGCGCCAAGCGCGACGAACCCGTAACGAGAGATCGCAAAATAACTCGCATCGCCAAAATTTCAACGTGGAGAATCCTATGAAACGCATCACGTCGCCCGCCTACCGTCCGCGGGCGATCGCCGCTGTTGCCGCCCTGATCGGCGTGGTGGGCCTGACGGGCTGCGCCAGCTTCGCCGGCATCGGCAGCGACAAGCACATCGCGCAAGCCTCCGATTTTGCCACGCAACGCAGTTTGTCGAATCCGCAGCAGCAAAATCAGCAGAACCCGCAAAATCCAGCAGGCGCCGGCCAATGGCCCGGCAGCGACTGGGTTGGCCAGTTCGGCGACGCGCAGCTGAGCGCGCTGATCGAGGAAGCGCTGGCGTCCAGCCCCAACCTGCAGCAGGCGCGGGCCCGCATCGCCGCCGCCGGCGCCATGGCCGAAGCCCGCGGCGCGCCGCTGTTGCCCAATGTGAGCGCCGAAGCCTCGATCATCCGCAACCAGTTCTCCAATACCACTATCTATCCTGAACCCTACGGCGGCAACTGGTTCAACGAAAAGAAGGCCGGCATCAACGTCGGCTACGAACTGGATCTGTGGGACAAGAACCACGCGGCGCTGGCGCAGGCGATCTCGAGCGAGAAGGCGGCCGAAGCGAGCGAGCAGGAAGCTCGCCTGGCGCTGACCACCTCCATCGTCTCGGCCTACAGCCAGTTGGCCGCGCAGTATGCGCTGCACGACATCCTCCGGCGCACCGTGGACCAGCGCGAGTCGCTGCAGAAGATCACCGCCGACCGCGTGCGCACCGGCCTGGATACCCAGATCGAACGTAACCAGTCGCGCAGCAGCAGCGCCGACGCCCGCGCCCAGCTGGAGCAAAGCGAAGGCCAGATCCTGCTGACCCGCCAGCAGCTCGGCGCGCTGACCGGCCGCGGCCCCGACCGCGGCCTGCAGCTGGCGGCGCCGCAAATGACCCGGCTGGCCACGCCGGCACTGCCGGCCGACCTGCCGCTGAACCTGCTGGGCCGCCGCCCCGACATCGTGGCCGCGCGCTGGCAGGTGGAAGCCGCCAGCCACGGCATCGACGTCGCCAAGGCGCGCTTCTATCCGGACATCAACCTGACCGCGATGATCGGCTTCGACACGCTGTTGAACAGCAATCCCTTCACCGCCGCCAGCAAGAGCATCGCCTACGGGCCCGCGATCACGCTGCCCATCTTCGAGGGCGGCGCCCTGCGCGCCGGCCTCAAGGGCGAATACGCCAACTACGAGCTGGCCGTGGCGACCTACAACAAGTCGCTCAACGACGCCTATGCCGACGTGGCGCGCCAGATCGCCTCGATCAACTCGACCGAGCGCCAGTTGCCGATCCGCCGCGAGGCGCTGGAAGCGGCCGAACGCGCCTACGACCTGGCGCGCGAACGCTATCGCATCGGCCTGGTGTCGCAGCTGACGCTGCTCTCGGCCGAGACCGCGGTGCTGGCGCAGCGCCAGGCCATGGTCAGCCTGGAAGCGGCGCGCCGCGACCAGCAGGTGGCGCTGTACAAGGCGCTGGGCGGCGGCTTCGATGCGCGACAGGCGGGCCTGGCCCTGAACGGCCCGGCCGGCCCGGACAAGGTCAAGCAGCCCTGACCCCATGACCACAGCGCCCGCCGCCGGACTCTCATCCATCCGGCCGGCGGCGGGCAAGGCGCGCCGCGCGGCTTGAAGCGGCGCAGCCCGACAATCGCTTACGAAAAAAATCAAACGGAGTAATCCATGAGTGACAGCACCACCCAGAACGCCCCCGGCGCTCCCGCCCAAAACGCCAACGCCAACGGCAAACCGGCCGGCAACGGCAAACGCAAGCGCCAGCTATTGCTGCTGACGCTGGCGCTGGTCATCGTCGCCATCGCCTTCTTCCTGTACTGGCTGCTGCATGGCCGCTTCTTCGAAGAGACCGACGACGCCTACGTCGGCGGCAATATCGTGCAGATCTCCGCCCAGCTCGGCGGCACGGTGACCTCGATCAAGGCCGACGACACCCAGGTCGTCAAGGCCGGCCAGCAATTGGTGACGCTGGACGCCGCCGACACCAGGCTGGCGCTGTCGCAGGCCGAGGCCGCACTGGCCCAGGCCGTGCGCCAGACCCGCCAGCTGTTCCTCAACAACGATACCCTGGCCGCCAATGTCGCCGCCGCCGAATCCAACCTGGCGCGCGCCCAGGACGACATGCAGCGCCGCCAGGCCGGCCTGGCGTCCGGTGCGGTCTCGCAGGAAGACGTCTCGCACGCCCGCGACGCGCTCAAGAGCGCCAGCGCCGCGCTCGACCAGACCCGCGCCGCCGCCGCCGCCAACCGCGCGCTGACCGACCACACCAGCGTCACCGAGCACCCCAACGTGCTGCAGGCCGCCACCGCCGTGCGCAACGCCTACCTGAACTACGCCCGCGTCAACATCGTGGCGCCGGTGTCGGGCTTCGTCTCCAAGCGTTCGGTGCAGGTCGGCCAGCGCATCGCCGCCGGCAGCCCGCTGATGGCCATCGTGCCGCTGGAGCAGATCTGGATCGACGCCAACTTCAAGGAAGGCCAGCTCAAGCATATCCGCATCGGCCAGCCGGTCGAAGTGGTGGCCGACGTGTACGGCTCGGACGTCAAGTACAAGGGTACCGTGATCGGCTTCTCGGCCGGCACCGGCGGCGCCTTCTCGCTGCTGCCGGCGCAGAACGCCACCGGCAACTGGATCAAGGTGGTGCAACGCGTGCCGGTGCGCATCGCGCTCGATCCCGAGCAGGTGCGCGCGCATCCGCTGCGCATCGGCCTGTCGACCACCGCCACCGTGGACATCCACGGCGACGGCAAGCAGTTGGAGAACGCTCCGGCCAACTACCAGACCAACGTCTATGACGACCTGGGCAAGCAGGCCGACGCCATCGTCGAACGCATCATCGGCGACAACGCCAGCGGCCTGCCGGCGCCCAAGAAGGCCAAGCCCGCCGCCGCTGCGGCCGTGCCGCACACCTGATCCGGGCTCATCGAGCTGAACTGATACGCGACTGGTATTCCTATGGCCAATAGCCCTACCCCTTCCACTCCGTACGCGCCGCCTCCGCCGCTGACCGGCGCCAACCTGGTGCTGGGCACGCTGTCGGTGTCGCTGGCGGTGTTCATGAACGTGCTCGACTCGTCGATCGCCAACGTGGCCATCCCCACCATCTCGGGCAACCTCGGCGTCTCCGTCGACGAGGGCACCTGGGTCATCACCTCGTTTGCGGCGGCCAATGCGATCTCGATTCCCCTGACCGGCTGGCTCACGCAACGCCTGGGCGCGGTGCGCCTGTTCGTCACCTCGGTGCTGCTGTTCGTGATCGCCTCCTGGCTGTGCGGACTGGCGCCCACCCTGCCCATCCTGCTGGCCGCGCGCGTGCTGCAGGGCCTGGTGGCCGGCCCCATGGTGCCGCTGTCGCAGTCGCTGCTCTTGGGCGCCTATCCCAAGTCCAAGGCTTCGTTCGCGCTCGCGCTATGGGGCATGACCGCGGTGGTGGCGCCGGTGGCCGGCCCGGCGCTGGGCGGCTGGATCACCGATAGCTACACCTGGCCCTGGATCTTCTACATCAACGTGCCGGTCGGCCTGATCGCGGCCGGCGTCACGCTGGCCATCTACCGCTCGCGCGAGACGCCGATCCACAAGCTGCCCATCGACAAGATCGGCCTGGCGCTGCTGGTGACCTGGGTGGCGGCCTTCCAGATCATGCTCGACAAGGGCAAGGACCTGGACTGGTTCTCCTCGCCCACCATCGTCACGCTGGGCATCATCGCGGCGGTGGCCTTCGCCTACTTCGTGGTGTGGGAGCTCAACAACGATCACCCGGTGGTCGACCTGCGCCTGTTCGGGCGGCGCAACTTCGCCGGCGGCACCATCGCCATCTCGATCGGCTACGGCGTGTTCTTCGGCAACCTGGTGATCCTGCCGCAGTGGCTGCAGCAATACCTGGGCTACCGCTCCATCGACTCGGGCCTGTCGACCGCGCCGATCGGCATCTTCGCGGTGATCCTGATGCCGCTGATCGGGCGCTTCCTGCCGATGGTCGATGCGCGCAAGGTGGCCACGGCGTCCTTCATCGGCTTTGCCCTGGTGTTCTGGCTGCGCTCGCATTACAACCTGGACGTCGACCAGGTGACCGTGATCCTGCCCACGCTGCTGCAGGGCATCCCGACGGCGATGTTCTTCGTGCCGCTCACCGTGCTGCTGCTGTCGGGCCTGCCGCCCGAACGGATCCCGGCGGCAGCGGGCCTGTCGTCCTTCGTGCGGGTGTTCTGCGGCGCGGTGGGGACCTCGATCTCCACCACCGCCTGGAACAACCGCACCATCATGCACCACGCCCAGCTGACCGAGCACGCCACGCCCTACAGCCCCTGGCTGCAGCAGACCTTCAGCAACATCGGCAGCGTGCTGGGCCTGAACCAGGAGCAGACGGCCGGCATGGTGGTGCGCACCATCACCTTCCAGGCGGCGATGCTGGGCATCAACGACATCTTCTATGTCTCGGCGGTGATCTTCCTGGTGATCATCCCGCTGATCTGGATCATCAAGCCGTCCAAGGGCGGCGCCGGCGCGGCCGAGGCTTCAGCCGCGCACTGAGCGGCATCGACTGCGGCGTCCATGAAAAAAAGCGCCGGTCCTCGCGGACCGGCGCTTTTTCTTTTCCAGCGGAAAAACCTCAGCCCGCCAGCACCTTGTGGTGGAAGCGCAGGTGGTCTTCCATGAAGGTGGAAATGAAGTAATAGCCGTGGTCGTAGCCTTCATGCCGGCGCAAGGTCAGCGGCTGCGACGCCGACTTGCAGGCGGCTTCGAACTCCTCCGGCAGCAACTGCTCGGCCAGGAATTTGTCGGCCAGGCCCTGGTCGATCAGGATGCCTTGCGGATAGGGCGAGCGCAGGCCGCGCATCAGCTCGCTGGCGTCGTACTGCTTCCACGCCTCGCGCTCCGCGCCCAGGTAGTTGCCGAAGGCCTTGTGCCCCCATGGGCATTTGGTGGGAGCGGCGATCGGCGCGAAGGCCGAGACCGAGCGGTAGATGTCGCGGTTGCGCAGCGCCAGCGTCAGCGCGCCGTGGCCGCCCATCGAATGGCCGAAGATGCCGATGCGCTGCGGGTCGGCCGGGAATTCGCGCAGGACGGCCTGGCGCAGGCCGTGCACCACATAGGAGTACATGCGGTAATGCTGTTCCCACGGCGCCGCGGTGGCATCGAGGTAGAAGCCGGCGCCCACGCCGAAGTCCCAGCTGTCGCTCTCGCCGGCGATGCCGGCCCCGCGCGGGCTGGTGTCGGGCGCCACCAGGATGATCCCCAGCTCGGCCGCCACGCGCTGCGCGCCGGCCTTGATCATGAAGGTTTCCTCGGTGCAGGTGAGGCCGGCCAGGTAGAACAGCACCGGCAGTTTGGCGCCGGCCGCGGCCTGCGGCGGCACGAACACCGAGAAGCGCATCGGCAGGCCGATTTCCGCCGGTTCGTGGCGATAAAAACCTTGCACGCCGCCGAAGCAGCCGTGCTCGCTGATGGTTTCCAGCATGGGGATGTTGTCCTTTCCCAATGGTTTGATCATGAGTCGTCGGCGAATTGCCTGAAGCCTGAAAGCGGCCGGTATTATCGCATTGCAAACGGCCCGGCGCGGCCCCTGCCCGCCGGGCCGCGCGGAAAATATTTCCGACCGGCATGAAAGCGTGCAAAAGCCACGCAAACCCGGCCCTTCCCGATGGGTGATAATGACAAAGGCGGCCGCATGCGGTATGGTTCAGACAATTAAAAGTAGCAGGCGGCGCGTATCCGGCAAGCACGCGAAAATTACGTTTTTCTGCTGCACATAAGGCAAGCGAGGCTCAAGGTTTCCGAAGTCGGACCGTTACTGTTTGGCGCGGCGCCGGTTTCGGGCGCCCGGCCGATGGGTCATGAACAGGGCTTCCGTCGGCATCAATACGGGACGGCGCGGCCGCCCCGTCAAGGAAACATTCCGGCGCTTGGGGAGGCTTGCCGTCTTCGTCGACGCCGGGTATGGACATAAAACAGACAGACATGCGCACTGTCCGTTACATGAATAGCAACAAGAACAATCTGATTGAACGGATAGTGGCATACTGCCGGTTTGGTTACCCGAATTGGTAGTATCTACGTAACTTGCGCGTAAGCGCCCGGAGGCCTGGAAGGCCGCGGCGCCAGCCTTGCCGACGGATCCATCCGATGCGCCGGGCATCGGCGCGGGGCATCGGGTTACAGGTGCAGTCTGTCGAAAACGAACACGCGGCATGCGCCGGGTGCTCAGGGGTTGCAGCGGGGAGCTGCATAACGACAGGTTTTTGCGATATTCGTCTACATGGGAAAACAGAATAAAACGGCCGGACGTGCGGGCTATACCCTCAAGACCCTGTTGCTTTTCGTCGCGTTCGTCGGCTCATTCATCGTCATCCAGACCTGGTGGGAGGTTCGCCAGGATCGCCTGCTGACCATCGAATCGGAGAAGACCAGTTCCATGGTCGCCGTGCGCAGCGTGCAGGAACACGCCGAGCGCGCCTTCCGCAATGTCGACGCCATGCTGCTGGCGACCTCCGACACCATCCGCAATGCCGACCGCGACCTGCTGCAGGACGACCAGGCCCTGTACCAGTTGCTGAGCAACCAGAAGCAGCGGCAGCAGGCGGTGCTGGCGCTGCGCTACGTCGACCGCAACGGCCTCTCCCGCGCCAGCTCCCTGCGCCCGCAAGACCAGGAGAGCATTGCCGAAGACCAGAACCTGAAATACGTCGACCGCAATCCGGCGCGTCCGCGCCTGTTCGTGGGCCGCCTCATGCGCAGCCACAGCAACCAGGAGCTGGTGCTGCCGGTGGCGATGAACCTGTATGACCGTACCGCCCATCCGGCAGGCATGCTGGTGGCGGAGGTCCGAGCGTCCCACTTCTTCGACTTCTACAAGCGCATCACCAACTTCGAGGCGATCGTCTCGCTGCGCACCGAAGACGGCTCGATGATGATCCGCTCGCCCTTCGAGGAACGCTGGCTCAATACCAGCATGGCCGACGCCCGCAGCATGGCGCGCATCCGCGGCGGCCCAGAGGAAGGCGGCTTCGAGGAAAACTCCTACCTTACCGGCGAACAATTGCTGTTCACCTACAAACGCCTGCAGGACTGGCCGATGGTGGTGGTCTATGCGCGCCGCATGGACGACGTGCTGGCGCCCTGGCGCAGCCGCACCGAGAACCGCATCCTGCTGACCACCGGCATCCTCGGCTTCATCCTGATCGCGCTGATCTCCTTCCTGGTCTACTACCGCTACCAGCGCCGCCTGGACAACGCGCTGTCGGTCAGCGAATACCGCTACCGCAAGCTCTACGAGGAAGGCAACGATCCCATCGTGCTGATCTCGGCCGACCTGCGCTACCTGGATTGCAACGCGGCGGCGGTGCGCTTCTTCGGCGTGCCGGACAAGGATCGCATCATCGGCCGCAAGGTCGGCCTGTTCTCGCGCCAGAAGTCGGTGCACATCGAGCAGCCCGACATCGACGACCTGGTCGCCAAGTCGCTGGCCGGCCAGCCACAGCAGTTCGAATGGATCACGGTACGCCGCAACAAGATCATCTATACCGATGTCACCCTCAACCGCGCCGAACTGGACCGCGGTTACGCGATCTTCGCCATCCTGCGCGACATCAGCGCCCGCAAGCGCGCCGAGCTGCTGCAGACCGAACAGAACCGCGTGCTGCACATGGTGATGGCCGACGACGACCTGGACGCCATCATCTCCGAGATCGTCGCCTTCGCCGACTCCCAGATCCCCTACAGCGCCTGCTGCGTGCTGCTGGTCAACGAACAGGCTTCGCACTTCACCTCCATCCTGAGCCACCGCCATCCGGAGAACCTGGTGCGCCAGCTGCAAGGCATGGCGATCCGCCACGGCAACGGCGTGGGCGCGGAAGCGGCGCTGCGGCGCGCGCCCTGCATCGTCACCGACATCGCGCGCGATCCGGTGGTGGAGCACATCCGCACGATGATCGACGCCGAGGTCTACCCTTCCTGCGGCGCCTGGCCGATCATCGGCAAGGAGGGCCAGCTGCTGGGCGTGTTCTCGGCGCTGCTCAAGGAGAACCAGGCGCCCAGCACCGAGTACCTGCAGTTGGCCAACATCGCCGCCGACCTGGCCAGCGTGGCCATCGAGAGCCGCCGCGCCGACGAGCGCATCCGCCACCTGGCGCACTATGACGAGCTGACCGGCCTGCCCAACCGCTTCCTGTGCACCCAGCACGTCTCCAACGCCATCACCCACGCCGAGCACCGCGACGGCATGGTGGCGGTGTTCCTGCTCGACCTGGATCGCTTCAAGAACATCAACGATACCTTCGGCCACGAAACCGGCGAAGCGGTGCTGCAGGAGATCGCCCAGCGCTTCCGCAACAGCCTGCGCGAACTGGACATCCTGGCGCGCGTGGGCGGCGATGAATTCATCGTGCTGGTGGACGATTTCGACGATCCCCTGCAGCTGGGCGAGATTGCGCAGAAGCTGCTGGCCGAGGCGCGCAAGCCCTTCATCATCGACGGCCAGGAAGCCACGCTGTCGGCCAGCATCGGCATCGCCACCTACCCCGGCGACGGCATGAACGCGCAGGTGCTGATCAAGAACGCCGACATCGCGATGTATCGCGCCAAGCACCATGGCAAGGACGACTATCGCTTCTTCTCCGACGAGATCAACACCAACACGGTCGAGCGCATCGCGCTGGAGTCCGAGCTGCGGCGCGCCATCGAGCGCGGCGAGTTCGTGGTGCATTACCAGCCCAAGGTCAACCTGGAGAGTTCGTCCATCGTCGGCGCCGAGGCGCTGGTGCGCTGGCAACACCCGGTGCGCGGCCTGCTGCCGCCGGCCGAGTTCATCACGCTGGCCGAGGAAACGCGCCTGATCGACCAGATCGGCCTGTCGGTGCTGGATGTGGCGTGCCGTGACGTCGGCCAGTTGCTGGCGCGCGGGCTGGAGTTCGGACGGGTGTCGATCAACCTCACCGGCAGCCAGTTCGGCGACGAGAACCTGCTGGAAGACATCAAGCGCGTGGTCGAGAGCCACGGCACGCCGCCCTCTTGCCTGGAGTTCGAGATCACCGAAAGCATGGTGATGCACAACCGCGACCAGGCCATCGCCATCATGGACGGCATCCGCGCCGAGGGCTTCACCATCTCCATCGACGACTTCGGCACCGGGTATTCATCGCTGGCCTACCTGAAGCGTTTCCCGGTCAATACGCTGAAGATCGACAAGTCCTTCATCAACGACATTCCGGACGACCTCAACGACAGCGCCATCGTGCAAGCCATCATCGCGATGGGCCATGCCCTGAACCTGAAGGTGGTGACCGAGGGCGTGGAAACCGAGAAGCAGCTGCGGGCGCTGCGCGAATTCGGCTCCGACGAGTACCAGGGCTACTACTTCAGCAAGCCGGTGCCCTACGCGCAGTTCCTGCAACTGCTGCTGGCCCAGCCGCCCGCCGCCCGGGTCGCGCAGGCGCCGGCGCAGGCCGACGGCCAGCAAGCCTGAGCGGCGGCCCGCGCCGCCTGCATCGCGCCTACTTCGACACCAGCCGGTCGACCTTGTAGAGCGCCGGGAACAGGCGCGCCCACAGCAGCACGATCAGGATGGTGCCGATGCCGCCGATCAGCACCGCCGGCACCGCGCCGAACCAGGCCGCGGTCAACCCGGACTCGAACTCCCCCAATTGATTGGAAGTGCCGATGAAGACCGAGTTGACTGCCGACACCCGGCCGCGCATCTCGTCGGGCGTCTCCAGCTGCACGAACGAAGTGCGCACCACCACGCTGAACATGTCGGATGCGCCCAGCACCACCAGCGCCAGCAGCGACAGCGCGAACGAGGTCGACAGGCCGAACACGATGGTGGCCAGGCCGAACACGCCGACGGCGATGAACATGGTGCGCCCCACCCTGCCATGCAGGGGATTGCGCGCCAGGAACAGCGCCACCGCCAGCGCGCCGACCGCCGGCGCCGAACGCAGCAGGCCGAGGCCGGTCGAGTCGGTATGCAGGATGTCGTGCGCATATACCGGCAGCAAGGCGGTGGCGCCGCCCAGCAGCACGGCGAACATGTCCAGCGAGATGGCGCCGAAGATGGCCGGCTTGCTGCGGATGAAGGCCAGGCCGGCAAACACCGACGACAGGCTGGCGCCGGTCGGCCGGGCCGGCGCCGCGGCGGCCTGCGGCGGCCGCTTGATCAGCGTCAGCAGCAGGCTGCAGGCGGCGAACAGCGCGCAACTGCTGGCATACACCACGGCCGGCCCGGCCACGTAGAGGAAGCCGCCCACGGCCGGGCCGATGATGATGGCGAACTGCGTGGCCGAGGCCGATCCGGCGACCGCGCGCGGCAACAGCGCCGGCGGCATCAGGCTGGGCAGCATGGCCGACATGGTGGGCTTGGAAAAGGCCCGTCCGGCGCCGATCACGAACACGATGGCGAAGATGATCTCGCGGTTGAGCCAGCCGCCGATGCTGCCCAGCGCCAGCATTGCGGCGGCCAGCGCCTCCACCAGCGCGGAGATGCGCGCGACATTGCGGCGATCGTGCTTGTCGGCCACGTGACCGACCACGAACACCAGGAACAGCGAGGGAATGAACTGCACCAGCCCGACGATGCCCAGGTCGAAGGCGCTGTGGGTGAGCTGGTAGACCTGCCAGCCGACGGCGACGATCTGCATCTGCAGCGCGATGGTGGAGGCGACGTTGGCGCACCAGAACAACTTGAACGGCGTGTGCTGGCGCAACGGCCGGCTGTCGGGCCCGGCGGGCGCGTGATTCGGAGTGGATGTGGATGACATGAAGCGGTGAGGCGTAAGGATGGCGTTCTCGTGGCCGTGAAAGCCTGCGGCTTTCCGGTGTGCGTATCGGGAGCGATCTGCGCCGCCCCGGCCGTGCCCTGCAACGCGGCGCCGGCGCGGATATACTACCCGATCCCGCCGCAACCGGCGCGCCGCCCCCGCCAGCCCCCGGCGCCGGCGCCGACAACAACAAGGAGAGAATCCCATGCAGTATCGCCAACTCGGCCGCACCGACGCCAAGGTCAGCCTGATCACCCTGGGCACCATGACCTGGGGCCAGCAGAATACCGAAGCCGAGGCGCATTCCCAGCTCGACTACGCGGTGGAGCGCGGCGTCAACCTGATCGATGCCGCCGAGATGTATCCGGTGCCGCCCAAGGCCGAAACCCAGGGCCTGACCGAACGCTACCTCGGCACCTGGCTGAAGAAGTCGGGCAAGCGCGAGCGGCTGCTGATCGCCACCAAGTGCACCGGCCCGGCGCGCAAGCCGCACAATCCGCGCCACGTGCGCGGCGGCATCAACAACCTCGACCGCAAGGGTCTCACCGAGGCCCTGAACGGCAGCCTGGAGCGCCTGCAGCTGGACCACGTCGACCTGTACCAGCTGCACTGGCCCGACCGCAGCGTGAACAGCTTCGGCCAATTGAACTACCAGCACGTGGCCGACGAGACCACGGTACCCATCGAGGAAACGCTGAAGGTGCTCTCCGAGTTCGTGAAGGCCGGCAAGATCCGCTATATCGGCCTGTCCAACGAAACCTCCTGGGGCGTGGCGCAGTTCCTGCGCGCGGCCGAGCAGCACGGCCTGGAGCGCGTGGTCACCATCCAGAACCCGTACAGCCTGTTGAACCGCAGTTTTGAAATCAACCTGGCCGAGTTCGCCCACCGCGAGCAGGTCGGCCTGCTGGCCTATTCGCCGCTGGCCTTCGGCATGCTGAGCGGCAAATACCTCAACGGCGCGCGCCCGGCCGACGGCCGCCTGACGCTGTTCGAACGTTTCGTGCGCTACACCAATCCGCAGGCCGAGCGCGCCACCGCAGAGTACGTCGCGCTGGCCCGCCAGCATGGCCTGGATCCGGCGCAAATGGCGCTGGCCTGGGTCAACAGCCGTCCATTCATCACCTCCAACATCATCGGCGCCACCACGCTGGAGCAGTTGCGCAGCAACCTGGACAGCCTGGAGCTGACGCTAAGCGAGGAAGTGCTGGCCGGCATCGAGGCGATCCACAGGAATCAGCCGAACCCGGCGCCCTGAGCATCAACGCAGTATCCACGGAAAAAAACCGGCCCTCGGGCCGGTTTTTCATTGGACGCGCGATATTGCGCTTAGTCGCCGCCGCCGTCGGCGGCCGCCGCCTGCGCCTCATCCCGGCGCGCGCCGTAGCGCTGGGCCAGGATCGCGCACACCATCAGCTGCAACTGGTGGAACAGCATCACCGGCAGCAGCACCATGCCGATGGCGCCGCTGGAAAACAGCACCTTGGCCATCGGCACGCCGGAGGCCAGGCTTTTCTTGGAGCCGCAAAAGACGATGGTGATCTCGTCCTCCTTGTTGAATCCCAGGCGACGGCTGCCCCAGGTGGTGATGCCCATGATGATGGCCAGCAGCACCGCACTGATCACCAGCAGCGCCACCAGCATGCTGATGGGCACCTGGCGCCACAGCCCTTCCACCACGGCCTCGCTGAAGGCGACGTAGACCACCAGCAGGATGGAGCTCTGGTCGACGAACTTGAGCCAGGACTTGTTGCGCTCGATCCAGGCGCCGATCCAGCGCCGGGCGATCTGGCCGGCCACGAACGGCAGCAGCAGCTGGTAGACGATCTTGAGGATGGAATCCAGCGAGGAATGCCCTTCGCCGCCATTGGCCACCACCAGCACGCCAACCAGCAAGGGCGTCAGGAAGATGCCCAGCAGGTTCGAGGCCGATGCGGCGCAGATCGCCGCCGGCACATTGCCGCGCGCCACCGAGGTGAAGGCGATCGAGGATTGTACGGTGGACGGCAGCACGCACAGGAACAGCAGGCCCAGATAGAGCTCGGGCGTGATCACCTGCAGCAGCACCGGCTTCAACGCCAGGCCGATCAACGGGAAGATGGCGAAGGTGCACAGCAGCACCGTGACATGCAGCTTCCAATGCGTGAAACCGGCCACTACCGCCTCGCGCGACAGCTTGGCGCCGTGCATGAAGAACAGCAGCCCGATCATGAAGGTGGTCAGGCCGTCGAACACGGCGGCGACCTGGCCGGTGCAGGGAAGGATGGAAGCCGTCGCCACCACGGCGATCAGCATCAGGGTCAGGTTGTCGGGCAGGAAGCGCGGTCGGGCCATGGCGTTGTCTCGTTGTTCTTGAAGGAATCCGGACGGCAGCAGCCGCCGGGAACCCGCTATTTTACGTGACTGTCGCCACTGCCGAGGATCGGCCGGCGACTCAGGCCTTCTTGACGAACTCGGTCTTGAGTCCCATCGCGCCGAAGCCGTCGATCTTGCAATCGATGTCGTGGTCGCCTTCGACCAGGCGGATGTTCTTGACCTTGGTGCCGATCTTGACCACGCCGCCGCCGCCCTTGAGCTTCAGGTCCTTGATCACGGTGACGGTATCGCCGTCCTGCAGCACGTTGCCGGCGGCGTCGCGCCATACCTTGGCTTGCTCGGCGGCGGGCGCTTGCTGGGCGCTCCACTCGTGCGCGCACTCCGGGCAGACCAGCATGCCGGCATCCTCATAGGTGAACTCTGACTGGCATTGGGGGCAGGAAGGCAAGGCGCTCATGAAAAATCCTCAGGACGGGAACTGCAAACAGGGAAAGCCGCGCATTGTACCCGCCTGGCCGGCCGCCGCCATGATCTGCAGCAGGCCCGCCATGAAAAACGGCAGGCCCGAAAGCCTGCCGCGGATTGCCTCCGTGGATGGTGGACGCGCGGCGCCTACCAGAGCCAGAACATCAGCAGCCAGGCATAGTTGACCAGCGCCAGCCCGCCGATCACCGGCGCCAGCGTCGCCAGGCGCAGCGCCCACGACGAGGTGTGCCGCGCGATGATCTTCCAGCCCAGCCACAAGCTCCACAGCGTCATCGCCGACAGCAGCGTGGCGCGCACGTCGTTGGCCCAGTAGACCGGCCAGTGCTCGGCGCGCAGGAGGCTGATGGTGGTGGCCGAGAGGCCGACGAACACGCCGCAGCCGGCCAGCGGGATCAGCGCCTGCACCAGGTGGTTGAAGCGGCTCCACTCCCACTTGCCCAGGAGGCGCGTGGCCAGCGCGAACATCAGCGCCACGCCGGTTCCCAGCACCAAGGCGGTGACCATGATGTAGCCGACCACCATGGCGCCGTCGAGCCAGGTGAAGACGTCGCTCTGCTGCGGGTAGTTGGTGAGCAGCCACCACGGCGCCTGGGTGCCGAAGGGCCACATGATGTCGCGGTCGATCAGCCAGGTGGCGATCTCCTGCTTGGCGGCGATGAACCAGGGGCTGGCGGTCCAGTGGAAGGCGCCGATGGCGATGCCCAGCAGGCCGTACAGCACCAGCGCGCTTTCCCACAGGTTGTTCTGGGTCTTGCCGAAGGTGACCACTTCCACCGCCGGCGGGCGGAAGGTCAGCGCGATGGCGTCGCGATGGCCGGCGCAGCGTCCGCACATGTGGCAGTCGGACGCGCCCTTCATGTTGCGCAGCGGCACCAGCGGCGCGCAGTTGATGGGGATGATCTTGTGCTCGGGATGGTATGAGGCGCGCCAGGCATCCTCGTTGACCTTGTAGTGCAGCGGCGCCAGCTTGGCGAGCAGGCCGAACACGCCGTTGACCGGGCACAGGTACTTGCACCAGACGCGCTTGTCGCGACCGTAGAGGTAGCCGACGATCATGGCGCCGACGGTCGAACCGCCCAGCACCAGCAACACTGCCTTGGGGTATTGATAGACGCTGACCATCTGGCCGTAGACGGTGGTCAGGGCAAAGGCCACGAAAGGCCAGCCGCCCCAGCGTATCCATTTGGGAATCGCGCGTCCGCGCCCGTGCCGGCTGGCGAACTCGGTGAGCGCCCCTTCCGGGCACAACACGCCGCACCACACGCGCCCCATCAATACCATGCTCACCAGCACGAACGGCCACCAGATGCCCCAGAAGGCGAACTGGGCGATCAGCGTGATGTTGGACCAGAGGTGGGCGGTTTCGTCGGGCAGCGGCAGGAACACCGGCACCAGGATCAGGAAGGCGTACACCGCCACCACGATCCACTGCAGAGCGCGAATGGAGGCGCCGTTGCGGCGCATCCATTCGCCCGTACGCGAGAGCATGGTCGGCGATTGCGTACAGGTATTCATGGCGTGCTCAGACTGCTTCTTGCCTCTTTGGCTGAGGCTTCGGCTTGCGATAAAGGGCCGAGCATACCACAAGCCAATAGAGCGCATAAACGATCACCGACAACAGCGCCGGACGGGCGCGGTAGCCGGTCAGCGTGGAGACCAGGCTGCCCAGGGTGGTGGAGTCGTCCAGCAGGCCGGAGGTGTCCCACAGCGGCGCGGTCAGGGTCATGGTCCAGTCGGCAGAGGCCAGCGCATCCGAGCTTTCCAGCAGGACGTCGAACAGTTTCTCGATGCCGGTCACCAGGAGGCCGGCCGCCAGCAGCAGCAAAATCACTTCCGTGACTTGGAAGAAGCGGCGCCAGGAGAATACCTTGCCGCCCAGCTGCAGGATATAGAAGGTCAGGAAGGCCAGGCCGAAGCCGATCACGCCGGCCAGGATCAGCGAACCGGTGCTGGCGTCCTGCTGCCCCAGGCCGATGCCGTAAAGGAACACTGCGGTCTCGCTGCCCTCGCGCGCAATGGCCAGCGCCACCAGCACGAACACGCCCCACCAGCTGCCGCTGTCGGCGCTGGCCTGCATGGAGTTTTCCATGTCCTTCTTGAGCGTGCGGCCGTGCTTGCGCATCCAGAACACCATCTGCACGATCAGCACCGAGGCGATCAGGACGATGGCGATCTGGAACCAGGTCTGGGCGTCGCCCGACAGCAACTCGGAGAAACCCAGCAGCGCAGCGCCCAGGGCGGCCGCCAGCATCACGCCGGCGACCACGCCGCTCCACAGGTAGGGCAAGCCGCGCCGCGCGCTGACGTCGCCGTTCTTCAGCCAGGCATACAGAATCCCGACCACCAGAAGCGCCTCGACGCTCTCGCGCCAGACGATGAACATGACCTGTCCCATTGAAATCCTTCCTTGCAAAGCTTGTTTCGTTCAAACCAGCCGGCCCGCCTGCAGCGGTTCCGGGCGACGCATGCGCTCCTCGCGTCCCGCGCCCTGCTCCGGGCGTCTTTCTTGTACGGGGCGCACGGCCTGCGCCCTCGTCGAACTCATCCGCTCACTTCACTTCGCCACGATCACGCCCTGCGGCATGTTGAGATGGAAGTCGTCGAAGAACTTGTACTCGCCCGGACGCAGCGGCGCGATCACGACAAAGGACTGCGCGCCGGGCGCCAGCACCTTTTCCTTGCGCAGTTCGATGCTTTCGAACTCGGCGGCGGATTTGCCGATGTTGTGGATCTCGATCTTGATGCGCTGGCCGGACGGCACCTCGATGCGCGGCGGGATCAGCTTGCCGTCCTGCATTTCCAGCTTGAAGGTCGGCAGGTCGGCGGCCGAGGCCAGCGATGCGGCGGCCAGCATTGCAACAGCGGCCAGGGCCGGTCGGGCTTTCGATAGGAACATGGACTCTCCGGAATTCAAAAAAGGAAGCCGGCTGTGCTGAAGAATCATCGCTCCAGGCAGCCGGCGTTCATGTTGCAGCGTCGATCGTTGCCGGCGCGGGAAAGGACGTTGCCCTCATCGCGCCGGCCAGGCGGATCAGTAGCCGCCCTTCTTGCCGATGCCGGCGAAGGTGAAATCGTAGGTCAGTTCGAAGGTCTTGAACCACGGGCCGACGCCGGTTTCCTTGTCGACGTGGCGACCGAAGTGGGCATGCTCATTGGCCTGCGGCGAGGAAATGGTCAGCTTCAGCTTGTACTTGCCGGGGCCTTCCAGCTTGACGTTGTCGCCGTAGTGCGGACCGTCGTTGGCCACCATCGGCATCATGTCGCCCTTGATGGACTTGGTCGAACCGGCCTTGGTCAGTTCGTACTTGATGACCAGGTAGGGCATCCAGTCGCCTTCGGCAAAACCGTTCGGGTTCTTGGCGACGGCGCGGATGTCGGCTTCCAGGTGGATGTCGGACTTGGCGGCGTCGAGCATCATGCCGTCCGGCTCCATCTTCACCGGTTGCAGGTACACGGCGTTGACTTCGAAACCGTTCTGGATCTGCGGCTTGCCGATCGGGTATTCGGCGGCCGAGGCGGCGCCGGCGGTACATGCCATCACGGCGGCCACGGCTGCTGCGGCGGCGATTTTTTTGATACCAATCATCTTCGAGTTCTCCTGGTCGGTCAAATGATAATGATTAGCATTAAGTGTAACATCATTTGCCTCTCGAAGCACGCGCCGGCGCCCGTCCCCCCGGCGGAAAATGCGCCCGCTTTTCAGAAACAAAAAAAGCTCCCAGATGAGGGAGCTTTTTTAGGAACATCATGAAGCCGCGAATCAGAACTCTTCGAGATCCATTTCCAGCTTTTTCACAGCGCCGCTTTCGCTGCGCAGCCGGGCGGCGGAGGGAGTGACATTGCGCGGCGCGACCGGCGCCGCCGACACGGGAGCGGACAGGCGATTGGTGTCCAGCTTGAACACGCTGACCACGCGTTCCAGCGTCTCGGCCTGCTGCTGCAACGCAGCCGCGGCTGCGGCCGCCTCTTCCACCAGCGCGGCATTCTGCTGGGTGGTCTGGTCCATCTGCGAGATGACCTGGTTGACCTGCGAAATGCCCGAGCTCTGCTCCTGGCTGGCGTCGGAAATATCGCCCACGATCTGGGTCACGCGCGCCACGCTGTCGACGATCTCGGCCATGGTGCTGCCGGCCTGTTCGACCAGCTTGCTGCCGGTGCCGACCTTCTCCACCGAATCATCGATCAAGCCCTTGATCTCCTTGGCGGCGGCCGCCGAGCGTTGCGCCAGCGAACGCACTTCCGAGGCCACCACGGCGAAGCCGCGGCCCTGCTCGCCGGCGCGCGCGGCTTCCACCGCTGCATTCAGCGCCAGGATGTTGGTCTGGAAGGCGATGCCGTCGATCACCGCGATGATGTCGACGATCTTGCGCGAGGAGTCGTTGATCGAATTCATGGTCTCGACCACCTGGCGCACCACGTCGCCACCCTGCGATGCGATCGAGGAAGCCGACTGCGCCAGCTGGTTGGCCTGGCGGGCGTTCTCGCTGTTCTGCTGCACCACCGACGTCAACTGCTCCAGGCTGGAGGCGCTTTCTTCCAGCGCGGCGGCCTGCTGTTCGGTGCGCGCCGACAGGTCGGCGTTGCCGGCGGCGATCTGGCGTGCGGCCACGGTCACCGAATCGGTCGAGCTACGCGTGGTGGCGACCACGTCCACGATACGCGACTGCAGCTTGTTGAAGGCGGCGGCGGTGCGTCCGACCTCGTCCATGCGCTCCACCGGCACCGGACGCGACAGGTCCAGCGTCTGGCTGACGCGTTCGAAATTGTCCTGCATCCTGGCCAGGCTGCGGCTGACGTTGCGCAGCACCTGCAGGGCCAGCAGGCCGGTCAGCAGGATCGCCACCACGATCACCGCGACCATGGTGCGGAAGGCGAAGGCATAGGCTTCGTCGCTTTCGGCCTTGATGGCATCGATCATCTTGCGGCCGATCAGGATGTGGTCGTCGAAGCCCTTCTTGGCGGCGCCGGCCGAGATCGCCAGCGGCGTGCCGGCTTGCAGCGTGGCGCGCACGCCGTCCATGTCGTTGGCGTAGGCGGCGGCGAAGAACGGCACCAGGGCCTTGCGATAGGCTTCGATGTTGGCCTTGTCGGCCTTGATCAGCTCGCGGTCCTTGTCGTCGAAGATCAGGTCGCGCTCATAGTGCGCGAACTCTTCGTCCAGCGATTTGTTGGAGGCGTCGACCGCCTTCTGCAAGGCGCTCTTGTCGGGCAGGTTGGCGAACACCGACAGGCGATAGCCGGCCAGGCGCGAGTCGGCGAGGTAGCCCTTCAGGAGGTTCAGGCTGTCCATGCCCGGGATGATGCGGTTCTGGATCAACTCCAGTCTCTGCTGCGAGCGCTGCAACTGCCACAGTCCGTCCACGCCCACGAACAACAGCGCTAGCAGGGCTGTCGATAAGGTGATGATCAGGCGCTTGGTGATCGTCATGATGTAAAAGTCCACGAAATGATATTGATTGAATCCCGAGTTTCCCCGGAGCCGGTTTTGTCCCTCTACCCCGCGATGCGAATTGCCATCGCCGGCTCTTGTTGTTGCCTTGCTCGGCTTGTTGGAATGGACTTCTCTATCCGGCGCACGGGCCGCTCACGCGGCCAATGGCGCTTCCTTCAACGGCGCGCCCAGGGCATCGCCGTGCGTGCGGCAGAATTCGAGGCCGGCCTGGTAGCCGACGTCGAACAGCAGCTGCATGTTGGTGGCGGACCAGTCCAGCACCTGCGGCCAGTGCTGCTCGGGCACGCCCTTCATCAGGTCGACCTTGAGCATCTTGCGCAACGGCTTGCCGGTGGCGGGATCGGTGTTGTGTTCGAGTTCGAACAGGCGCTGCTCCGCCTTGGAAATCTTGACCAGCGGGGTGATGATGGAGCGCACCCAGGCGTCGTACAGGTTGCGCGGCTTGCGGATCAGGCGATCCTCGCCCAGGATGTCGAGCACCACCAGCGTGTCGACGTCGGCTTCGCGCGCCGGCGCGCCGTCCCGGCCGGCGATGAAGGGATCGAAATTGAGGGTATCCAGCGCGGCGCCCTCGATGTAGTTCTCGCCGCCGATCTCGGTCGGCGCGTACAGGAAGGGGAAGGACAGCGAGGCGCGCACATGGGCCGGCGTGATTTCGTCCTTGTTCCAGATCTGCATCCGCTGGCGCTCGATGTTGTAGGCGTTGATGTAGAACTCGGGACGCATCCGGGCGACCGCGTCGAAGTCGATCGACTGCTCCAGGAACGGCAGGTGCGCGCACAGGCCCAGGCTGCCGGAATTGAGGTCGGACGGCGACATGGCCGACATCATCAGGTGCATCCAGTCGTTCCACTTGGCCGAGGCGTCGGCGAAGTGCTGCGTGAACATGTCGGCGAAGGGATTGCCGCCCAGCGTGGGCAGCTTCTGCATCTGCGCCATGACGGAATCGCGATAGCTCTCCGCCTGCGAACCCGGCTTCTTGAATACCTTGTAGTTGACCGGGAACAGCTTGTAGATGCTGTCGGCCACGCCCACCTCGGCCCAGCGCATCAGCGCTTCGCGCGGCGAGGCGTCGCGCGGCGCGGTGTACAGCAGTCCCATCAGGACGCCGGCGCCGGAGGCCGAGATGACGTCGAATTCGATTCCTTCGGCGAGGAATGCGGCCAGCGCACCGGCGATCAACGTCGAGTTGGGCGCGCCGCCCCCGATCACCAGAGCCTTCTTCCCCTGCCCTTGCGGATTTCCCATGTAATACCCCCTGTATGCGCGTTGCCGGGATGCTTCCCGGCATCCCCATCCTTGAGCACGCCCGCGGAAATAAACTTCCGGTAACGTAACTATCGCGTACGGCTGGAATATAGCTGCAAAGCAATTCACCTGTATGACAAGCCGTGATTTAATTCCCGCATATCAGGCATTCAGAAATTGAATGAGTCGCGCCGCGCTTAGCCTGCAGGGAAAAGCGAACGCTCGTTCACCGGTAAGGCCAATTTCATGTAATCTTCCCGTAAGGAAAATAAGCTACCGGCCAGCGGCGCCCGCTTTCGCCGGCAACGGTCCCGGCGCCCTGACTGCGGTTGAGAACCGCGCGAGCGCTTTGCAATGGATTTCTGTAATTCCCTGTGTCAAACTTGAGCTCTACCGAAGACGCGAAAACTCCCCAGGCAGCCCCAGACCCAAGCAATGACCCGCCCCAGCATATTGATGATCGACCCCAGTCCCGAGTCGGTTGAACTGGCGCGTTTCTCGCTCTGGCGCAGCCAGCTGGATTGCTCGTTCGGCTGGTTCGAGGATGCGGAACAGGCGGCGGACTCGCTGTTTTCGGACGAAGCGGCCGCGCAGGCGGCCGTCACCCTGCCCTTCCTGATCCTGCTGGAGTCGCGCCTGCCGCGCATGGACGGCCTTGAATTCCTGCAGCAGTTGCGCAGCCATGAGCACACCCGAACCCTGCCGGTGGTGATGTTCTCCTCCTCCAACGACGCGCCCGACGTCGCCCGGGCCTACGCCGCCGGCGCCAACGGCTACGCCCTGAAGCCGGTGGACGCGCGCGAATTCATGAAAACCGTGGTGGACACGGTCTCCTACTGGCTCAACTGCAACCAGCTCGGCCGCTGAACCGCATTTCCCTCCTGCAATACCTGCCCTGCATCTACCGGGAAAATCCTGATTTCCCGCGCCGACGCGCGCCCTTATGATTTCACCAACATTATCAATTCTGACAATGCCAGGCCGTGCGTCAACGAGGAGCTGCTGCCGCTCTGTATTTTCTTGCAATTGATTATATTTTTTGCAATATTTTCGTAAGCGCGGCAAGCGGCCCCTTTTCAGGGGCCATCAAACAAGGAGAAAGAAAATGAACTGGTTCTACGATCTGAGGATCTCCAATAAGCTGATCGCAACCTTCCTGGTCGTCGTGGCCATGGTGGCTGCGCTGGGCGCTTTCTCCATCCGGCAACTGGACAAGGTCAACTCCGCGTCGACCGAAATCGCCACCAACTGGCTGCCCAGCATCCGCACGCTGTCGACCATCGAGCTCACCCTGGCCCGCGTGCGCAGCTTCGAGATGCAGCACATCCTGGCCAAGGATCCCAAGGAATATGAGGAAATCGAGCAAAGCGCGCAAAAGCAGATCGCGATCCTGAAGAAGCAGCAGGCGCTGTACGTCTCGCAGATCTCCGAGCCCGAGGAAAAGGCGCTGTACCCCGAAGTGGAAAAGCTGGTCGCCTCCTTCCTCGCCGAACATGAAAAGATCGCGGTCATCTCGCGGCAAGGCAAGGACGAGGAAGCACGCAACCTGCAGCGCGGCGAAGCCACCCGCGCCTATCGCCAGGTGCTGCAGAACCTGGACAAGCTCATCGAGGTCAACGACAAGGGCGCCGATGCCTCCAACGCCCTGGCCGACGCCATCTATGGCCAGGCGCGCCTGTGGATCGTGGTAACCGTGGTCGCCTGTATCGCGCTGGCCATGCTGCTGGCGGTATGGGTGTCGCGCCTGATCGCGCGCCCGCTGGAGCAAGCCGTGGCAGTTGCACAGCGCGTGGCCGGGGGCGACCTGACCGCCGACATCCAGCCCTCCGGCAAGGACGAAGCCGGCCAGTTGCTGCACGCATTGAAGAGCATGAACGACAACCTGCTCAACATCGTCAGCGAAGTGCGCCAGGGCACCGGCACCATCACCGTCGCCTCGACCGAAATCGCCAGCGGCAACCTGGACCTGTCCTCGCGCACCGAGGAGCAGGCCAGCTCGCTGGAAGAGACCGCTTCCGCCATGGAAGAACTGACCTCCACCGTCAAGCAGAACGCCGACAACGCGCGCCAGGCCAACAAGCTGGCCGAATCGGCCTCGCAGGTTGCGGCGCAAGGCGGCGACGTGGTCAACAAGGTGGTCGACACCATGGGCTCGATCAACGAATCCTCGCGCAAGATTGCCGACATCATCGGCGTGATCGACGGCATCGCCTTCCAGACCAACATCCTGGCGCTGAACGCCGCGGTGGAAGCCGCCCGCGCCGGCGAACAGGGTCGCGGCTTCGCGGTGGTGGCCTCCGAAGTGCGTTCGCTGGCCCAGCGTTCGGCCGCCGCCGCCAAGGAGATCAAGGGTCTCATCGAGGGTTCGGTGGCGCAGGTGGACATCGGCAGCAAGCTGGTCGAAGAGGCCGGCAGCACCATGGTCGAGGTGGTCAACAGCGTGCGCCGCGTCACCGACATCGTGGCCGAGATCAGTTCGGCCAGCCAGGAGCAGAGCCAGGGCATCGAGCAGGTCAACATCGCGATCTCGCAGATGGATGAAGTGACCCAGCAAAACGCCGCGCTGGTGGAAGAAGCGGCAGCCGCCGCCCAGTCGCTGCAGGAACAGGCCGAGAAGCTGACCGGCACCGTCAGCGTCTTCAAGCTCGACCGCAGCGCCGTCACCGAGGCGCCGCGCGCGCCCTCCGGATTCAAGAGCGCCGCGCCGCGGGTGGCCGTGCCGCCGCGCAAGCGCAGCGTGGAAGCGCCGCCGAAGAAGCTGGAGCAAACGGCCAAGCCGGCATCGGGATCCAGGCTGCCCGCCGGCACCGACGACAGCAACGGCTCTTGGGAACAGTTCTGACAGTCCTGAAATTCGCGGCGCAACGGCCGCAATGCAAAACAGGCCGCGCTGCGGCCTGTTTTCTTTTCCCGATGGCCGAAGCCCGCCCCGCAGCTGAGGTGACGCGCGGACAAGACCACGATGGGACGACGGGAAAAACGGAGGGAGAAAAGAAAAAAGGGCCCATCTTGCGATGGACCCTTTATATCTGGTGCGGCTGGCAGGAATCGAACCCACGACCCCTTGGTTCGTAGCCAAGTACTCTATCCAGCTGAGCTACAGCCGCGAAAGATGAAATTATAGCAGCGCCTTTTCCTCATTGGAAGCCCTTTATTGAAATTTCTCCCAGGGCAACGAAAAAAGCGCCCGCATGCCGGCCCTGCGCCAGCTCAACGCCCTTTGCAACACGCTGATGACCGCAGCGCCCATGCCGGATATGATGGGCTCTTTCCATCCACCGTCACGCCCGACATGCAACATGACACCATCTCCGGCGACCGTCCCCAGGAAGCCCTCTCCCTTGCGGAAAAAATCCGTGAACAAGAACGGGCGCGCATCGCGCGCGACCTGCACGATGAGCTTGGCGCCCACCTGACCGGCATCAAGATGGCGCTGGCCCAGCTGCGCACCGGCCTGGAACGGTCGGCCGGGATGGAACAGCCGCGGGAGCAGGCCCGCTACGCGGAGCAATTGATCGACGAGGCCGGCGACGCCATGCACGGCATCATCGACGACCTCTGCCCGCCCATCGTCGAGTTCGGCCTGGCCGAGGCGCTCGAATGGCAGAGCCGCATGTTCACCCGGCAAACCGGCATCGTCTGCCGCCAGCGCTGCGCCGATGGCCTGGACGGCCTGGGCGAGTTCGAGGTGATCACGCTGTTTCGCATCGTACGGGAAGCGCTCAGCAACGTCGCCAAGTACGCGCAGGCCGACAACGCCAGCATCACCGTCGAGCGCGCCGGCAGCACGCTGACCCTGCGCATCGAGGACGACGGCCGCGGCTTCGACCTGGCCGGCGCCGCGCGCGAAGGCAGCGGCCTGAGCAACATGCGGCGGCGCGCCCAGGCGCTGGACGGCACGCTGCATCTCAATACGATGCCGGGCAAGGGCACCGCGATCAAGGTCGACGTGCCTGTCGCACACTGAATGAACGCTATAGAATACGGGCTCGTCACAACCAGGAGCGACGCAGCCCGCCCATGAGCAAGAAAGCCACCGCAGCCATCAAGGTATTGATCGTCGACGATCACGCCATCGTGCGTGAGGGCTTGCGCCAGATCTGCGCCGGCACCAAGGACATCGTCGTGGCGGGCAACGCCGCCAACGGGCTGGAAGCCATCAAGCTGGCGCGTGTGGGCAACGGCGACGTGATGCTGCTCGACATCATCCTGCCCGACCGCAGCGGCATCGAAATCCTCAAGCAGATCCGCAAGGAGCAACCCGGGCTGCCGGTGCTGATCCTGTCCATCCACCGCGAAGACCAGTACGCGATCCGCGCGCTCAAGGCCGGCGCGGCGGGCTTCCTCAACAAGCAGGTGGCGCCGTCGGAACTGCTGGCGGCGATCCGCCAGGCCGCCGCCGGCCGCAAGTACGTCAGCCCTTCTCTGGCCCAGGAACTGGCCAACCAGATCGGCTTCGACCACGAGACCCCGCTGCACGAAACCCTCTCCGACCGCGAATACCAGACCATGGTCATGATCGCCTCCGGCAAGACCGTGGGCGACATCGCCGCCGAACTGCTGCTGTCGGTCAAGACCATCAGCATGTATCGCTCTCGGGTGCTGGCCAAGATGAAGATGCGCCACAACGCCGAACTCACCCACTACGCGCTGAAGAACAATCTGGTGGAATAAAAGCGACACTCTGCGCAGGCACGTCTTTCCCCCGCTTTTCCCGCTTTAAAAAGCACTCACGCCGAAAACGCTTGACGTAAAATGATTCGACATTTTTCGAGCCGCCCGCAGTAGCGACCGAGATCGCGCCGCATCCGGGGATGGGCGGACGGATCGGGCGTCAGCCGCGGGCTGCGGCGCGATTCAAGCAACTGAGCGCGCCGGTCGTTACCAGCAACAGCATCCCCGTGTCGCTTCGAATACAAGAAGCCAACAACATCGTCAGCCGGCATGTCCAAGAAACCGTCCACGCTCACTCCCGTCGAAATCGCCCGCGAGGCTTTCCAGCGCCTTGGCAGCCGCCGCATCGCGCCGACGCCGGAGGCCTATCGCATCGCCTACGAGGAAATCCAGGGCGACGAGCCGCCGGGCCCGGGCCCCGAAGTGCTGCTGGCCAACCTGGCGGCCAGGCTGGCCAAGCAGCCCGGCGAAGGCGGCCTGATCGGCACCCGCCTGGTGCGGGCGCAGGAAAACGGCGACTGGCTGGAATATGAGCGCCAGTTGAACGAATTTGCCTCGGAGAACTGGCAAAACCGCCCGAACGTCCCGCACGGCGAATTGGTGCCGATGGACCTGGAGCGCCAGTTCATCCGCGACAGCAAGAAGGAAAAGATGCTGCGCGAGGTGCTGGCCCGGATCCTGGTGTTCAACCTGCCCTCGCTGCTGGACAACGCCCCGGAGCTGGCCAACGAATCGCGCTCGAGCGGCCAGGACATCAAGATGGCCTTCTCCGAGCAGGCCATGAACGAGATCACCGCGCGGGTCAAGCAACTGAGCTTCCAGATCGAGCTCAAGACCGACGACATGGCGCAGCAGCAAGAGCTGCTGATGCGCCTGTTCCAGCTGCTGCTGGAAAACATCAATGGCCTTCTGGAGCAAGGCTCCTGGCTCTCCAGCCAGATCGAGACGGTGCAGACCCTGATCACCGGACCGATCAGCCAGACCTCGCTGGCCGACGCCACCAAGAACCTCAAGGAAGTGATCTACAAGCAGGGCCTGCTGAAGAACACCCTGTCCGAGGAAAAGGTGGTGGTCAAGAACATGATGCTGACCTTCGTCGACCGCCTCTCGGCGATGGTCTCGACCACCGACAACTACCAGAAGACCATCAGCGGCTTCTCGCAGCAGATCAGCCAGGCCGGCAACATCAGCGACCTGAACACGGTCCTGAACGAGATCATGCGCGAGACGCAAAACGCGCAGGACGAGGCCACCCGCTCGCGCGACGCCATGGAAGGCGCGCGCCAGGAAGTGGAAAAGGCCGAGGCGCGCATCCATGCGCTGGAGAACCAGCTGGTGCAGATGGGCGAACTGGTGCGCGAGGACCAGCTCACCGGCAGCCTGAATCGCCGCGGCATGGACGAATCGCTGGATCGCGAGATCATCAACGCCGAACGCCGCGACACGCCCCTGTGCATCGCCCTGCTCGACCTGGACGATTTCAAGCGCATCAACGACACCCACGGCCACGCCACCGGCGACGAGGTATTGATCCACATGGTCAAGGTGATCCGCGAGACGCTGCGCAAGCTGGATGTGATCGCGCGCTTCGGCGGCGAGGAGTTCATCGTGCTGATGCCGGAGACCGAACCTGAAGACGCGGTGCAGATCATCACCCGCGTACAGCGCGAGCTGACCAAGCGCATCTTCATGCATGAGAGCCAGCGCCTGCTGATCACCTTCAGCGCCGGCGTGGCGCTGCATCACAAGGACGAAAACCAGGCCGAGCTGTTGAAGCGCGCCGACGTCGCGCTGTACAAGGCCAAGAACGCCGGCAAGAACCGCATCGTGTTCGCCGATCCGCCGGCGCCGGCCGCACTGCCGGCCGCCTGAGCGGCAGGCGGACCAACAGGGCAATCAAAAGCCGGGGC
The DNA here is from genome assembly GCF_028993615.1 of Herbaspirillum sp. WKF16. Lineage (NCBI taxonomy): Bacteria > Pseudomonadati > Pseudomonadota > Betaproteobacteria > Burkholderiales > Oxalobacteraceae > Herbaspirillum > Herbaspirillum sp. WKF16. The sequence continues at coordinate 2,914,561 of NZ_CP118632.1, forward strand.
GATCCCCGGCTTTTTTTCAGGCCGGCGCGACGTCCCCGCACTGCCTGGCCGAACGCTGCCAGCTGCGCCAGCCGGCCGCCGCCATGACGACGAACAGCGCATACAGCACGGCCGTCAGCGTCAGGTGCTTGTACACGTACAGGCCGACATAGAGCACGTCGACCGCGATCCATACCAGCCAGTTCTCGATCTTCTTGCGCGACAGCAGGAATTGCCCCACCAGGCTGCCGGCAGTCAGGAAGCCATCCATGTGCGGCACGTCGGTGTCGGTATAACGGTGCAGGAACCACGAAAGCGCCAGGAAACCGAGGCCCCAGGCGATGGCCATCCAGATCCAGCCGCGGGCCTGCAGGCGCGACACCTGCAGCGGCCGCTGCGCCTCGCCGCCGCGCAGCCACTGGCGCCACCCCCAGACCGAGACCGCCACGAACACGAACTGCAATCCGGCGTCGCCGTACAGGCGCGCATCGGCGAACACGGCCGCATACAGCAGCGAAGCCAGGATGGAGAACAGCCAGGCCCAATGGTTCTGGCGGATATTGAGCCAGACCGTGAGCGCCGACAGCAGGAAGGACACCAGCTCCAGCGGCGTGGTGGACAGGCCCAACAGCGACAGCGGCGTATCGATGGACATGCGGCGCGATGTGAGGAGGAAGGAGGAAAGAAAGAGCGCAGTCAGGCGTGCATGGCAGGCCGCCGCGACATCGCCTAGTGCGCGCGCCTTGCGGCCTCGCCGCTGGCCGCCGGCGGCGCCGCGACGGGCACCGAGACGCTGTTGGGCTGGCCGGAACCCGGCATGTAGGGATTCGGATTGGGCGAAGAGAACGGCTTGCCCGAAGCGCCGTCGAGCACCTGGACGAAGACTTCGTTCTGCTTGATCATGCCCAGCTCGAAACGTGCGCGTTCTTCCACCGCGCCCTTGCTCTGCTTCAGGTCGTCGACTTCGGAAGCCAGCTTGGCGTTGCGCTCGCGCAGCTCGTCGTTCTTCTTGCGCGCCTGCTGGACCTGGCGGTCGAACTCCCAGACCTTGAACCATCCGCCTTTGCCAAGCCAAAGCGGATACTGGATCAGCACCAGCAGGACGGACAGGCAAAGGATAATCAGGCGCATAGCCGGGAGCTCTCAGCGCGGCACCCGCCCCGCATCGCGAGGCAGGCGCCGCTTGCTTCTTACTTCAGGTTGTAGAACGCCGAACGGCCCGGATAGGTGGCGATATCGCCCAGGTCTTCTTCGATGCGCAGCAGCTGGTTGTACTTGGCCATGCGGTCCGAACGGGACATGGAACCGGTCTTGATCTGCAGCGCGTTCATGCCCACGGCGATGTCGGCGATGGTCGAGTCTTCGGTTTCGCCCGAGCGGTGCGAGATCACGGCGGTGTAGCCGGCGCGCTTGGCCATCTCGATGGCGGCGAAGGTCTCGGTCAGGGTGCCGATCTGGTTGATCTTGATCAGGATCGAGTTGCCGATGCCCTTGTCGATGCCTTCCTTCAGGATCTTGGTGTTGGTGACGAACAGGTCGTCGCCCACCAGCTGCACCTTCTTGCCCAGGGTTTCGGTCAGCAGCTTCCAGCCGGCCCAGTCGTTCTCGGCCATGCCGTCCTCGATGCTGATGATCGGGTACTTGTCGCACCACGATGCCAAGAGGCCGGTCTTCTGCGCCGGGGTCAGCACCATGTTCTCGCCAGCCAGGTGATAGTTGCCGTCCTTGTAGTACTCGGAAGCGGCGCAATCCAGGCCCAGGGCGATCTGCGTACCCGGCTCGTAGCCGGCCTTCTCGATGGCTTCGATGATCAGCTTGATCGCTTCTTCATGGCTGGAGACGTTCGGCGCGAAGCCGCCTTCGTCGCCCACCGAGGTCGCCAGGCCGCGGTCGTGCAGGATCTTCTTCAGGGTGTGGAACACCTCGGCGCCGTAGCGCAGCGCTTCACGGAAGCTCGGCGCGCCCACCGGGATGATCATGAATTCCTGGATGTCCAGGTTGTTGTCGGCGTGCGCGCCGCCGTTGATGACGTTCATCATCGGCACCGGCATCTGCATCGAACCGCTGCCGCCGAAATAGCGGTACAGCGGCAGGCCCGATTCCTCGGCGGCGGCCTTGGCCACGGCCATCGAGACGGCCAGCATGGCGTTGGCGCCCAGGCGGCTCTTGTTCTCGGTGCCGTCCAGGTCGATCAGGGTGCGGTCCAGGAAGGCTTGCTCATTGGCGTCCAGGCCCATGATGGCTTCCGAGATCTCGGTATTGATGTTCTCGCAGGCTTGCAGCACGCCCTTGCCGAAGTAGCGGCTCTTGTCGCCGTCGCGCAGTTCGATCGCTTCGCGCGAACCGGTCGAGGCGCCCGACGGCACGGCGGCGCGGCCCAGCACGCCGGATTCCAGCAGCACGTCGCATTCCACGGTGGGATTGCCGCGCGAGTCGATCACTTCACGGCCGATAATATCAACGATTGCACTCATTCCAGATCTCCATCGAGGTTTTAAAAATTGTTGGCGGACGCGGGGCGCTCGGCCCGGCGGGAGCAGGCGCCTCTTGCGCCTCCTCATATTCAAACGGCCGCCGGGCGGCAGCCGTTTGAGGTGCGATCAGGAAAAATTGTTTTCCAGGAAGCCCGCTTTCTTCACGATGCGATCGAGCTCGATCATCGTGCCCAGCAAGTCCTTCATGCGCGCCAGCGGCACGGCATTGGGACCGTCCGACTTGGCTTCGGCCGGATTCGGGTGGGTTTCCATGAACACGCCCGACACGCCGGTGGCGATGGCGGCGCGCGCCAGCACCGGCACGAACTCGCGCTGGCCGCCGGAGGACGTGCCCTGGCCGCCCGGCAGCTGCACCGAGTGGGTGGCGTCGAACACCACGGGGGCGCCGGTCTCGCGCATGATGGCCAGGCTGCGCATGTCGGAGACCAGGTTGTTGTAGCCGAAGGACACGCCGCGTTCGCAGGCCATGAACTGGTCGGTCGGCAGGCCGGCTTCCTTTGCGGCGGCGCGGGCCTTGTCGATCACGTTGACCATGTCGTGCGGCGCCAGGAACTGGCCCTTCTTGATGTTCACCGGCTTGCCGGACTGCGCGCAGGCGCGGATGAAGTCGGTCTGGCGGCACAGGAAGGCCGGGGTCTGCAGCACGTCCACCACGGCGGCGACGGGCTTGATCTCGTCGATCTCGTGGATGTCGGTCAAGACCGGCACGCCGATTTCCTTCCTGACCTTGGCCAGGATCTCCAGGCCCTTCTCCATGCCCAGCCCGCGGAACGAGGAGCCCGAGGAACGGTTGGCCTTGTCGAAGGACGACTTGTAGATGAACGGGATGCCCAGTTCGCCGGTGATTTCCTTCAACGTGCCGGCGGTGTCCAGCGCCATCTGCTCGGACTCGATGACGCAGGTGCCGGCGATCAGGAAGAACGGCTGGTCGAGGCCGACCTCAAAACCGCAGAGTTTCATGCTTTGCCCTTTGCAGCCGCGTCGTGGTGCGACAGCGCGGCGCGGATGTACGAAATGAACAGCGGGTGTCCGTCACGCGGGGTCGACTTGAACTCCGGGTGATACTGCACGCCGATGTAGAACGGGTGGGCGTTCTCGCCCACGCGCGGCAGCTCCATGATCTCGCACAGGTCTTCGGACGGCGTACGCGCCGAGACCACCATGCCGGCCTCTTCCACGCGGCCGAGATAGAAGTTGTTCGCTTCATAACGATGACGGTGACGCTCGGTCACGCTGTCGCCGTAGATCTCCGCGGCCAGCGTGCCCGGCTTGACCGCGCAGGTCTGCGCGCCCAGGCGCATGGTGCCGCCCAGGTCGGAATTGGCGTCGCGGCGCTCGACCTTGCCGTCGTGGTTCTGCCACTCGTCGATCAGCGCCACCACCGGCTGCTCGGTCTCAGGATCGAACTCGGTCGAGTTGGCCTTGGCCAGGCCGGCCTTGTTGCGCGCGTATTCCAGCAGCGCCACCTGCATGCCCAGGCAGATGCCCAGGTAAGGCACCTGGTTCTCGCGGGCGTAGCGGGCGGCGGCGATCTTGCCTTCCACGCCGCGCTTGCCGAAACCGCCCGGCACCAGGATCGCATCGTACTTGGCCAGGCTGTCGGTGCCGTTGGCCTCGATCTCTTCCGAATCCAGGTATTCGATGTTCACGCGGCTGCCGGTATGGATGCCGGCGTGGCGCAGCGCTTCGGTCAGCGACTTGTACGACTCGGTCAGGTCGACGTACTTGCCGACCATGCCGATGGTCACTTCATGCGAAGGATTGTTCTGCGCGTCGATCAGCTTGTCCCACATCGACAGGTCGGCCGCCTTCGGCGACAGGCCCAGCTTTTCGCAGATGATGGTATCCAGTCCCTGGTCGTGCAGCATCTGCGGAATCTTATAGATGCTATCTGCGTCCCACACCGAAATCACGGCGTCGGTCGGCACGTTGGAGAACAGCGAGATCTTGTCGCGCTCGTCGTCGGGAATGCGGCGGTCGGCGCGGCACAGCAGCGCGTCCGGCAAGATGCCGATTTCACGCAGCTTCTGCACGCTGTGCTGGGTCGGCTTGGTCTTGAGCTCGCCGGCCGAGGCCAGGAACGGCACCAGGGTCAGGTGCACGAAGGCGGTGGCGTTGCGGCCCGAGCGCAGGCTCAGCTGGCGGGCGGCTTCCAGGAAGGGCAGCGACTCGATGTCGCCGACGGTGCCGCCGATTTCCACCAGGGCAACCTCGTAGCCTTCGGCGCCGCGATGGATGAATTCCTGGATCTCGTTGGTGATGTGCGGGATCACCTGCACGGTCTTGCCCAGGTACTCGCCGCGGCGCTCCTTGCGGATGACCGATTCGTAGACCTGGCCGGTGGTGAAGTTGTTCACCTTCTTCATCTTCGCGGAGATGAAGCGCTCATAGTGGCCCAGGTCGAGGTCGGTCTCGGCGCCGTCGTCGGTCACGAACACTTCGCCGTGCTGCAGCGGGCTCATGGTGCCGGGGTCGACGTTGATATAGGGATCGAGCTTGAGGAGGGTGACTTTGAGGCCGCGCGATTCTAGGATGGCAGCCAGGGACGCGGCGGCAATCCCTTTACCCAGGGAAGACACGACGCCGCCAGTGACAAATACAAACTTGGTCATTACAGATGAGTGCCGAACGGCACATGCGGGAAATTCAAATTATACCCCAAAAGCGCTCGTTTTTTTAATCCCCATCTCCGATATCTGTCTCGCCGCGGCGAAACTTGCATGGGAAAAACACGCGCCCTCGGGGCCTCCCGTCTTGACCGGCGAGCCCGGGCTTCAGTTCCGGCGCGCCTCGCCCGCCAGCAGTTCGGCGATCATCCCGTGGGCCGCCTGCGCCGCCGCCACCGGCGCTTCCATGGGGAACAGGTGGCCGCCCGGGATCTGGCGGAAATGCCGCCCGACCAGGCGCCTGGTGGCGTCCAATCCGGCCAGGCGGCACTCCACCGAATCGATGCCGCCGACGAACCCGATGGGCACCGGATACGGCCGGCGCGTCAGGCAACCGAGATGATGGGGAATGGTGCGGTAGACCGCGGTCTCGGCCTCGCGCGTGAAGCGCAGGCGCACCCCACCCTCCTCGTGCGGCTCGACGCCGTGCTCGACGTAGTCGCGCAGCACCCGCTGCGGCCAGGCCGCGAACATGGCCTTGGCGGCGTAGTGCTGGTAGGCCGCCTCCATGTCCGGCCAGGCGTTGCGACGCTTGACCGAGGCCAGCGCCGGCGAGCGCCGGCTCTCATAGTTGAGGAACTTGGCCGCCCGCAGCAGCTGGGCGCGCCAGCCGGCCACCACCGGCGAATCCAGCAGCAGCACGCAGCGCACCAGCTCGGGGCGCTTGCGCGCCGCCATCAGCGAGAGGATCCCGCCCATCGAATGCCCGACCAGGATCACCGGCTCGCGATAGCGCTGCTCCAGCTCCTCGATCAGCTCCCGCGAAAGCTTGCGCCAGCCGTCGTCGACCGGATAGCGCGGATTGTGCGCGTGCATGGCCAGCGCGCGCACGTCGTAGTGCCGGCGCAGTTGTTCAAAGAACATGCCGTAGGTACCCGCCGGGTAGCTGTTGGCATGGGCGAAATGCAAAATGGGGAGGCTGGGAGAACTCATGTCGGGCAAGGCTGGAGAGGCTGTGGCGGCAGCATAGCAAAACGGCGCGCGGCCGTAGCGTGCTATTTTCCCGGATCGCGAAATGCGCGAAAAAAGCCCGACCGCGGTTCAGCGTCCGTACCAGTAGCGCGGATGCTCCTGGCGGTAGCCCTCCGCCGCCAGCTGGTCGCCCAGGTTCATGATGATGGCGCCCGAATCGTCGGTGCGCAGGCGGCGGATGCCCAGCTGCCGGTAACGCTCGAAGACTTCCGGCTTGGGATGGTTGAAGCGGTTGCGGTAGCCGACCTGGAAGATCGCCAGCTCCGGCCGCACCGCGCGCAGGAAGGGTTCGGTCGACGAGGTGCCGCTGCCGTGGTGCGGCGCCAGCAGCACGGTGGACTGCAACTGCTCGGCGGCGGCGCCGTTGAGCAACTGGTCTTCCTGGACCGCCTCGATATCGCCGGCCAGCAGGATGGACTGGCGGCCGATCTGCACCTTCAGCACGCAGCTGCGGGCGTTGGGCTTCCACTTGTCGCTGTCGTAGCTCTCCGGCGTGGGATGCAGCATGGTGAAGCCGATGCCGTCCCAGTTCCAGGACTGCCCCGCCATGCAGCGCGTGTGCGCCGGCGCCGCCCGCAGGATCGGGCTGTTGCCGGCCAGCGAGGAATATACGCTGTCCACCCGCATGCCCTTGAACAGCGAGACGGCGCCGCCGGAATGGTCGTTGTCGTTGTGCGAGATCACCACCCGGTCCAGGCGGTCGATGCCGCGCGCGCGCAGGTAAGGCAGGATCACCCGGGTGGCGCCGTCGGACTCCGGCGTGTAATACGGGCCGGTGTCGTACAGCAGGCGATGGGTCGGCGTTTCCACCAGCAGCGCCATGCCCTGGCCGACGTCGAAGGCGGTCACGCGCATGCTGCCGTCGGGCGGCGCGGTAGGCGCGTTCAGGACCAGCGGCAGCCAGCCGAACAACCCCAGCCAGCGCGCCGGCCAGCCGCGCGGCGCCAGCATCAGCATGGTGCCGCCCAGCGCCAGCAGGAACATCCACCAGCTCGGCAGCGGCGTCTGCCAGACCGCGAAGGGCATGCCGTCCAGCCACTGCAGGAACTCCGCCAGCCAACCCAGCAGCTGGTGCGGCAACTGCAGCGCGTACTCGGCGGCGAACGCCGGCAGCAGGCTGCCCAGCAGCGCCAGCGGCGTGATCACCAGGCCCACCAGAGGAATGGCGACGGCATTGGCGATCGGGCTGACCAGCGAATACTGGCCGAACAGCAGCATGGTCAGCGGCACCAGCCCCAGCGTCACGATGTATTGCGCGCGCGCGCCCTCCTTCACCGCCAGCCATAGCTTGCGCCACCACAGCGTGCGCGCCGCCGCCTCCATCGCGTAGCGCGGCTGCATGCGCCCCACCGTGCCGTACATCAGCAAGCCCACCGCCCCGAAGGACAGCCAGAAGCCCGGCCACAGCAGCGACCAGGGATCGAGCAGCAGCACCAGGCCCAGCGCCAGGCACAGCACCACCGACACGCGCATGATGCGGGCGCGCCAGAAGGCGATGCCGACCACCACCAGCATGTACAGGGTGCGCTGCGCCGGCACGCCGAAGCCGGCCAGCGCGACGTACAGCAAGGCGGTCAGGATGCCCGCCGCCACCGCCACCTTTTGCGCCGGGAAGCGCAGCGGCAGCTGCGCGCGCGTGAAGAAGGAACGCCGCCAAAGCCAGCTGGCCAGCCCGCCGAACAACGCCGCCAGCATGGTGATGTGCAGGCCGGAGATGGCCATCAGGTGACCCACGCCGGTGCGGTTGAAAATGCTCCAGTCGGACTGGCTGATGCCGCGCTGGTCGCCCATGACGAGCGCGGCGATGGCCGGCGCATAGGGCTGGCCCGGCAAGGCCGCCAGGATGCGGTCGCGCAGCCAGCCGCGCGCGTACTCGACGGCGTGGGACGGGGTCCAGACGAAAGCGTCGATGCGGCGGTTGACCGCGGCGGCCGGCGCCGGCGCGCCCACCACGTAGCCGGTGGCGCGCACATCGTCCTGCAGCAGCCAGACCTCATAGTCGAAGCCGTCCGGATTGGCGTTGCCATGGGGGCGCTTGAGCCGCACGTTGAGCTTCCAGCGCGAGCCCGGCTGCATCTCCGGCAGCGCGATGCGCGCCGGCGCGGCCTGCTCGCCGTCCTCGGCCGGCGCCTGCTGGCGGCGGTTGCCGTACCAGGCCAGCGACACCCGCGGCGGCACCGGCGGGATGACCATGCCCTGCATCACCACCTGCTCGATGTCGAAGCGCAGGCGCAGCCCTTGCGCGTCGCGATCAGGCAGATCGGCGACGGTGCCGATCACGGTGACCTCGCGCCCTTCCCAGGCCGCCGGCAACTCCTGGTCGAGGTAATACTGGGCGAACGCCGCCGCCCACAGGAAGCCCAGCCAGGCGCCGCAGGTCAGCAGCAGCGGCACGCGCAGGAAGGGTTGCCAGAATTTCCAGGCGGTGAAGGCCAGCAGCGCCGCCAGCACAAGGCCGGCCACGTACCACTCCAGGCCCGGCAAGCGGGCCTGCATCTGCAGCAAGCCGATGCCGATGGCGAAACCGATGATGAGGCTGCGCATCAGAGCGGCAATCCGGCTGATGCCAGCCGCGGCAAGGCGGCCAGGGCATTGGCGGTGGTGGCGGCGGCGACGTCCGGCGCGGCCATGCCGCGCAGTTCGGCCAGCACCTCGCCGATGCGCGGGATCTGGTCCGGCGTGTTGGCGTCGGGATGGCGCCAGGCCGGGGAAATATCGGGCGCGTCGGTCTCCAGCACGATGGACGACAACGGCAGCTCGGCCGCCAGCCGGCGGATCTGCAGCGAGCGCGGGAAGGTCATGGCGCCGCCGAAGCCCAGCCGCAGCCCCAGCTCGATGAAGGTCTGCGCCTGCTGGAAGCTGCCGTTGAAGGCGTGGGCGATGCCGCCCGGCACGCGGATGCGTCGCAGGTGCTTGAGGATGATGTCCTGCGAGCGGCGCACGTGCAGCAGCACCGGCAATCCGAAGTCGCGCGCCAGCTTGAGCTGGCCGGCGAAGAAGAACTCCTGCTTCTCGCGCATGGCCGGCTCGGTCAGCTCGGGCACGAAGAAATCCAGCCCGATCTCGCCGATGCCGACGAACAGCGGATCGGCCAGCGCCGCCTCGATGGCCGCGCGCAGGACCTCAAGGTCGGACTCCTTGGCCGTCGGCACGTACAGCGGATGGATACCCAGCGCATAGACGCCGTTGCCGACCGCGCGCGCCAACTGCGCCACGGCGCCGAAGTTTGCGCGCGCGATGGCCGGGATCACGATGGCGCGCACCCCTGCCTGCGCCGCGTCGTCGGCAACGGAGACAGAATGGCCGCCGAATTCCCCGGCGTCGAGATGGCAGTGCGTGTCGACCCACATGTGCTTGGCGTGAAAACAGAAACCGAATCAGGACGACGCCCGGGTCGGGCGGCGCACGCGCCGAGGGCCAGCCATTGTCTGATTGGCATGCTTCCCCCGAAGCGTATTGTTATTGGAGCCCATGCCGTCCAGCGGCGCGAGCTGCGTTCCGTCGCAGCATACCCGGTTTCAGACCGGGTTCGGAAGCGGGAGTTTACCGTGAAGTCGCCCGTTTTACCGCCGCTTGCAACTCTTAACATGAGTAAAGAATCGCCCGCACCGAATTTAACGCAGAACCGCACAAACCCGCATGGCGCAAACAAAAAGGACGCAATCGCTTGCGTCCTTTTTTCCTGAGCCTTGTAAGCGCCGCCGCGATCGGCGCCGCTTACGCGCTTTGCAGCGAGGTTCCCAGCTTGCGCAGGAACTGCTCGCAGCGCGCCATCTGGTCCAGGGTCACGAACTCGTTGGGCTTGTGGGCGTTGCCGATGTCGCCGGGGCCGCAGACGATGGTCGGGATGCCGATCTTCTGGAACAGCCCGGCCTCGGTGCCGTAGGCCACCTTGCGGGTTTCTCGGTCGCCCGTCAGCGCGCGCACCAGCTCGGTCATGGCCGCCTGTTCGGCCGCTTCCAGCGCCGGGCTGCCGGCGAAGTTGTCGATCTCGACGCGGGCGTCGGCGAACTCGGCGCGCATCTTCGGCAACAGCGATTCCTTGACGTAGGTATCGATCTGGGCCTGGATGTCGGCCACCGTCATGCCCGGCAGGTTGCGGAACTCGTAGGTGAACTCGCACAGCTCGGGAATGGTGTTGACCGCGATGCCGCCGCGGATCTGGTTGGTGGTCATGGTGGTGAACGGCACATCGAAGAACTGGTCGTACGGGCCGTTGGCCTTGTAGGCGTCGGCGAAATCGCGGATGGCGCAGATCATGCGCGCGGCGTATTCGATGGCGTTGCAGCCCTGCGGTGTCAGCGACGAGTGCGCCGACTTGCCGTGCACCTTGCAGGCGAACACGTTGATGCCCTTGTGCGCCACCACCACGTTCATGCTGGTGGGCTCGCCGACCACGCAGCCGTCGACCTTGATGCCGCGCCTGACGATTTCCTCGAGCATCACCGGCGCGCCGATGCAGCCGATTTCCTCGTCGTACGAGAACGCCAGGTGCATGGGCTTGACGCGCGGCATGGCCATGAATTCCGGCACCATGGCCATGGCGGTGGCGATGAAGCCCTTCATGTCGCAGCTGCCGCGGGCGAACAGGGCGCCGTCCTTCTCGACCAGCTTGAACGGATCGGTGTCCCACTTCTGGCCGTCCACCGGCACCACGTCGGTATGCCCGGACAGCACAATGCCGCCCTCGGTCGCGCCGGCGTTGGCGCCGGCCGTGGCCGGCAGCGTCGCGAACAGGTTGGCCTTGGTCTTTTCCTTGTTGTGGGCAAGCCAGGACTTGATGCCCTGCTGCTCCAGGTTGTCGCGGATGGTCGTGATCAGTTCAAGGTTGGAATTGCGGCTGGTGGTGTCGAAGCCGACCAGCGTTTCCAGCCATTGGCGGGTATTCATTCGTAGTGCTCCTATTTCAATTCAGGCCGGCGCTCCCCGCGCGGCTCGTTTGCTGCGGCTTGCCTGCGGCATCCCGCAAGCTTACCCGGAATGCCTCAATCCTGCTGCAAGCCCTGCTCGGACAAGCGCAGCACGCGACCGCAGCGGCCGGCCAGCTCGTTGTCGTGGGTGACGATGACGAAGGCCGTGCCCAGGGTCTGCGACAGCTCGATCATCAGCGCGAAGGTCTTGTCGGCGGTGCCGCGGTCGAGGTTGCCGGTGGGCTCGTCGGCCAGCACGCAGGCCGGGCGCGTCACCAGCGCGCGCGCCAGCGCCACGCGCTGGCGCTCGCCGCCGGAGAGCTCGCCCGGCACATGCGAGACGCGCTGCTCCAGGCCGACCCGGGCCAGCATCTCGCGCGCCTGCTGCTGCGCCTCGCTGCGCTTCATGCGGCGGATCATCAGCGGCATGGCCACGTTGTCCAGCGCCGAGAATTCCGGCAGCAGGTGGTGGAACTGGTAGACGAAGCCCAGCGTCTTGTTGCGCATCTCGCCGCGCGCCGATTCGCCCAGGGTGGCGAAATCGCGGCCCATCAGCGTTACCGAACCGGCGCTGGGCGTATCCAGCCCGCCCAGCAAATGCAGCAGCGTGGACTTGCCGGAACCGGAAGCGCCGACGATGGCGGCCTGCTCGCCGCGCCTGACGTCGATGTCGATGCCCTGCAACACCTTGACCGAATACTTGCCCTGGGTGAAGGTCTTGCCCAGGCCGCGCGCGGCCAATACCACCTCGTTGTTGCCGTTGTCGTTCATGTCATTACTCATAGCGCAGCGCCTCCGCCGGTTTGACGCGGGCGGCCGACCAGCTCGGGTAGAGCGTGGCCAGGAAGGCCAGCACCACCGCCACCCCGCCGATGGTGTAGACGTCGGACCAGATCAGGTCGGACGGCAGCTCGGAAATCACATAGATGCTCTTGGGCAGGAACTGCACGTGAAAGGCGCGTTCGATGGCCGGCACCACCACGTCGATGTTCAGCGCCACCGCCACGCCCAGGCCGATGCCGATGGCGGTGCCGATCAGGCCCACCAGCGCGCCCTGGATCATGAAGATCTTGAGGATGGAGCCGGGCGAGGCGCCCAGCGTGCGCAGGATGGCGATGTCGGCCTGCTTGTCGGTGACCGTCATCACCAGCGTCGAGACCAGGTTGAAGGCGGCCACCGCGATGATCAGCGTGAGGATGATGAACATCATGCGCTTCTCGGTCTTGACCGCGGCGAACCAGTTGCTGTTCTGCTGCGACCAGTCGCGCAGGTAGAGGTCGCCAGTCAGCGTGCCGGCCAGCTGCTGGGTCACCTGCGGCGCCTGCAGCATGTCGCGGATGCGCAGCCGCACGCCGGTCGGGGCGTCGAGGCGGAACAGGGTTTCCGCGTCCTGCAGGTGGATGAAGGCCAGCGAGGAGTCGAACTCATAGTGGCCGGCCTCGAAGATGCCGCCCACCGTAAACTGCTTCAGGCGCGGCAGCACGCCGGCCGGCGTGACCTGCCCCTGCGGCGCGATCAGCGTGACCTTGTCGCCCAGGCCCACGCGCAGGCTGCGCGCCAGTTCGCCGCCCAGCACGATGTTGAATTCGCCGGCCTTGAGCGCGCCGAAGTCGCCCTGCTTGATTTGCTTGGCCACGTCCGAGACCTTCGGCTCCTGGTCCGGCAGCACGCCGCGCACCAGCACGCCGCGCACGTTGTCGTCGCGTGTCATCATGGCCTGCGCCGCCACGTAGGGCGCGGCGCCCAGCACTTCCTTGTTCTGGAAGGTCTGCTTGGCCACGGCCTCCCAGTCGCGCATGGCGCCCGAAGCGTCGAACACTTCGATATGCGCCAGCACCGACAGCATGCGGTCGCGCACTTCCTTTTGGAAGCCGTTCATGACCGAGAGCACCACGATCAGCGCGGCCACGCCCAGCGCGATGCCGGCCATGGAAATGAGGGAAATGAAAGAGATGAAGCTGTTGCGGCCGCTGCGCTTGCCGGCGCGCGTATAGCGGATGCCGACCAGCCATTCGAACGGCAGGTTTTTAATCAGACTCAAAATTGCTCCGAGAGAGGGACCCACGAAAGTCGGTTCGGCCAGGTCATCAAGACCGGGCGAGCCGATGCGATCCGACAGGCGAAACGCGAAGTTTGCCACAGAATGAAGAGGCGGCCCATCCCCGGGTTCCGCCCCGCCGTCCTCATGCCCCGCCGGCCGTCACCGATAGAGCGCGCATCACGGCAGAGGTTCGCGGCCGATACCGACGCTTACACTTGGCCGGGGCCGCCGCGCCGCTTTCGTTGCCATGCGGGCAATCTTTCGCTGCGATTTGGTAACAGCCGCGCCGGCCGTATTGCGGGGTGGACTGGTTATATATACAGTACCAGACTTTCCCGCCGCACCCGCCCGAGCAACACGCCCATGCCTCCCGATCTCGCCACGCCCGACGCCGACGCCCTGCCCCCTACCGCGGCCGATCCCTTCGCCAGGCTCAACGCCGAACAGCGCGCCGCCGTCGAGCACGGCAGCAAGCTGCCGCCGGCCCGGCAAAGCCCGCTGCTGATCGTGGCCGGGGCCGGCTCCGGCAAGACCAATACGCTGGCGCATCGCGTGGCCCGGCTGGTCCTGGACGGCGCCGATCCGCACCGCATCCTGCTGCTCACCTTCTCGCGCCGCGCCGCCGCCGACATGGGCCGGCGCGTGGGCCAGGTGATCCGCCAGGTGATGGGCCTGGCGCCTTCGGCCGCGCCGCCCGAGCTGCAGTGGTCGGGCACCTTCCACGCCATCGGCGCGCGCCTGTTGCGCGACTACGCGGCGCAGATCGGGCTGGAGCCGGACTTCACCATCCAGGATCGCGGCGACTCCGAGGACCTGATGGGCCTGCTGCGCCATGAGCTGGGGCTCTCAGCCACCGACAAGCGCTTTCCGCTGAAGGGCACCTGCCTCAACATATACTCGCGCGCGGTCAACACCCGCGAAGACCTGGGCCAGGTGCTGCAGGCGCACTTCCCCTGGTGCCGCGAATGGGAGGCGCAATTGGCCGGGCTGTTCGAGCGCTACGTCGACGCCAAGGAAGAACAGCACGTGCTGGACTACGACGACCTGCTGCTGTTCTGGTGCGACATGCTCAGCGACGAGGAGCTCGCACGCCTGGTGGGCGAGCGCTTCGACCATGTGCTGGTGGACGAGTACCAGGACACCAACCGCCTGCAGGCCGATATCCTCCGCCGTATGAAGCCCGACGGCGCCGGCGTCACCGCGGTAGGCGACGACGCCCAGTCGATCTACTCCTTCCGCGGCGCCACGGTGCGCAACATCCTCGACTTCCCGGCCCTGTTCGCCCAACCCGCGCGGGTGCTGACGCTGGAGCAGAACTACCGCTCCACGCAACCGATCCTGGCCGCTTCCAACGCCGTCATCGCCGACGCGCCGGAGCGCCATCATAAAAACCTGTGGAGCGACAGGCCGTCCTCGCAGAAGCCGCAGCTGGTGCTGATCCCGGACGAGGTGGAGCAGGCCCGCTGGGTCGCCAACCGGGTGCTGGCGCACCGCGAGGAGGGCATGACGCTCAAGTCGCAGGCGGTGCTGTTTCGCACCGCCACCCACAGCGCGGCGCTGGAGCTGGAACTGGCCCGGCGCAACATCCCCTTCGTCAAGTTCGGCGGCCTGAAATTCCTGGAAAGCACGCACATCAAGGACCTGCTCTCGCTGCTGCGGCTGGCGCACAACCCCAGCGGCCGCATGGCGGGCTTTCGCGCGCTGCAGCTGATCCCCGGCGTGGGCCCGGCCACCGCCAGGAAAGTGCTGGACCTGATGGCGGCGGCGCAGGATCCGGCCGACATCCTCCTCAACTTCGCCGCGCCGGCCAACATCGCGCTGCAATGGCAGGCCTTCGCCGACACCTACGCGCTGATGCGCCGCGCCGCCGCGCCCTGGCCGACCGACGTCAACGCCGCGCGCGACTGGTACCTGCCGCAGCTGGAACGCAAATATGAAGACGCCTCCGCCCGCGCCGCCGATATCGAGCAACTGGCCGCGCTGGCCGGCGGCTACGCCTCGCGCGAGAAATTCCTGACCGAGCTCACGCTCGACCCGCCCGAGTCCAGCAGCGACTACTCCGCCCCGCCCTACCGCGACGAGGATTACCTGACGCTGTCCACCATCCATTCGGCCAAGGGCCAGGAATGGCGTTCGGTGCATGTGTTGAACGTGGTGGACGGCTGCATCCCGTCCGACCTGGCCACCGGCAACGAGGCCGAGATCGCCGAAGAGCGGCGCCTGCTCTACGTGGCCATGACGCGCGCCAAGGAACACCTGCACCTGGTGGTGCCGCAGCGCTTCTACATCACGCAGCAGACGCCCCAGGGCGACCGCCACGTCAACGCCATCCGCAGCCGCTTCGTCACGCCGCGCATGCTGCCGCACTTCGAGGACAGCCTGTGGCTCTCGGCCGAAACCAACGGCGCCCGCACCCCGGTGCCGGACAGCGTGAAGATGCTGGTGCGGCAGCGGGCGAAGAATGCGTGGAAGAAGACATAGACGAGTTCGGCGGCATATCGATTTGCGCTGAACGACACTGGGTCCCGGCCTGCGCCGGGACGACAGGTCAGGGATGGGCTCGAACAACCGGGGGGTTCAAGTTCTCTTCTGCGTGTCGTCCCGGCGCAGGCCGGGACCCAGTGACTTTCGTTGATGCATGACATACGTCACTGGATCCCCGCTTTCGCGGGGACGACGCTGGGGAGGTGCCCCCCTCTCCCTGTTCGAGCCCCTCTTGCCTGTCGTTCCTGCGAAAGCAGGAACCCAGCGTCGTTCAATGCACCGGCTCCCTTTTTCCAGCCGCAGCCCAGCCCGCGCCGCCACCCGTTAAAATACCGTCCCATGAATCAACTCGACATCCTCATCCCCTTCGCCCTGCCCCCGGCCGAACTCGCGCGCGACCTGCTGCGCCAGTGCCAGGCGCCGGCGCTGGC
Source organism: Herbaspirillum sp. WKF16 (assembly GCF_028993615.1). Lineage (NCBI taxonomy): Bacteria > Pseudomonadati > Pseudomonadota > Betaproteobacteria > Burkholderiales > Oxalobacteraceae > Herbaspirillum > Herbaspirillum sp. WKF16. Next base: position 2,930,539 of record NZ_CP118632.1, read on the forward strand.
GATGCTGCTGGGCCGCGGCCGGGCCGCCGCGCCGGCGCAGGAGCACGACCCCTTCTCGCGCGCGCTGCCGCACGAGCACTGGCTGGCGCAGCGCTTCGGCCTGCCGCGCGGCGGCGCCGACAGCAGCCCGGCGGTAGCGGCCGCGCTCATGCGCGGGCTGGGACACGCGCCGCAAGCCGGCCGCTGGTTCGTGCTGCATCCGGCGCACATCCACGTCGCGCGCGACCACCTGGTGCTGACCGACATCGGCCAGCTGGCGCTGGACGAGGCGCAGTCGCGGCGGCTGTTCGCCTCGGCCGCGCCGCTGTTCACCGAAATCGGCCACGAGCTGGTCTACGGCGACGCCCGCACCTGGTTCCTGCGCGCCGACGCCTGGGACGGCCTGCGCACTTCGACCCCGGCGGCCGCCAGCGGCCGCAACATCGACATCTGGATGCCGGAAGGCCCGGGCGAACTGGCCTGGCGCAAGCTGCAGAACGAAGTGCAGATGCAGTGGTTCTCCGAAGCGCTCAACGAGGAGCGCGAGATGCAGGGCCTGAAGGCCGTCAACTCGATCTGGATCTGGGGCGGCGCCGACGTCGCGGCGGCCGCGCAATCGCCCTACGCCGCCAGCTTCGGGCTGGACGGCTGGGCCCGCGCCTTCGGCCCGGCCGCGTCGGCCGCAGCGGCCCAAGTCATCGGCGGCTCCGGCCATCGCCTGCTGCTGCTGGATCAACTGAGCGAGTTGGCGCTGGCCGAGGAATGGGGCCTGTGGCTGCAGCGCATGGAAGAACTGGATCGCGAGTGGTTTTCGCCGCTGTTGGAGTCGCTGCGCAGCGGCGGCGTCGACGCCGTCAACCTGCTGCTGAGCGGCGCCGACCGGCTGGCCGGCATCGCCGTCACACGCGGCGCGTTGCGCAAGTTCTGGCGCCAACCCTCCTTGTCCAAACTGTCCGCATGATTCGCATCGCCACCCGTTCCTACTCCATCCCGCAAGCCGAGCAGCTGATCGCCGAGGGCGTGCATCCGGTGCTCGCCCGCGTCTATGCGGCGCGCGGCCTGTCCAGCGCGCGCGACCTGTCCAGCGAGCTCAACGCCCTGATCGCCCCTTCCGGCCTGAAACACATCGACGCCGCCGCGCAGTACCTGGCCGACGCCATCGCCGCCAAGAAGAAGCTAGTCATCGTGGCCGACTACGACTGCGACGGCGCCACTGCCTGCGCGGTCGGCCTGCGTGGCCTGCGCTTGCTGGGCGCGCAGGTCGACTACATCGTGCCCAACCGCTTCGAGTACGGCTACGGCCTCACGCCCGAGATCGTCGAGCTGACCGTGCGCGAGAAGGCGCCGGACATCATCGTCACGGTCGACAACGGCATCGCCAGCATCGACGGCGTGGCCGAAGCCAAGCGGCGCGGCATCGACGTGGTGGTGACCGACCACCACTTGCCGGGCGACACCCTGCCCGACGCGCGCGTGATCGTGAACCCGAACCAGCCCGAATGCGGCTTCCCCAGCAAGAACCTGGCCGGCGTGGGCGTGATGTTCTACGTGCTGCTGGCGCTGCGCGCGGAGATGCGCAAGCGCGGCATCTTCGACGCCCAGACCCAGCCGCGCCTGGACGCCCTGCTGGACCTGGTGGCGCTGGGCACCGTGGCCGACGTGGTCAAGCTCGACGCCAACAACCGCATCCTGGTGGCGCAGGGCTTGAAGCGCATGCGCAGCGGCAAGATGCACCCCGGGATCGCCGCGCTGTTTCGCGCCGCCGGACGCGAGGCGCGGCGCGCCACGCCGTTCGACCTGGGATTTGCCGTCGGCCCGCGCCTGAACGCCGCCGGCCGCCTGGCCGACATGGCGCTGGGCATCGAATGCCTGACCACCGACGACGAGGGCCGCGCCTGGGCCATCGCCCAGCAGCTCGACGCCATCAACCGCGAGCGGCGCGACATCGAAGCCGGCATGCAAGACACCGCGCTGAACCTGCTGGACGACTTCAACCCGGCCGACCGCCGCACCATCTCGGTGTTCGATCCCTCCTGGCACCAGGGCGTGATCGGCATCGTGGCCTCGCGCCTGAAGGACCGCTTCTATCGCCCCACCATCACCTTCGCGCCCGGCGACGAAGGCTTCATCAAGGGTTCCGGCCGCTCGATCGCCGGCTTCCACCTGCGCGACGCGCTCGACCTGGTGTCCAAGCACGCGCCCTCGGTCATCACCAAGTTCGGCGGCCACGCCATGGCGGCCGGCCTGACCATCCACGCCCACGCCTTCGACGCCTTCAGCCAGGCCTTCGAGGAAGTCGGCCGCGACTGGCTCACGCAGAACCAGCTGGAGCGCGTGATCGAGACCGACGGCGCGCTGGAGGACGCCTACTATTCGGTGCAGTTCATCGGCGTCATGGACGAGCAGGTCTGGGGCCAGGGCTTCGCGCCGCCGGTGTTCTGCGACCGCTTCCGGGTCCTCAACCAGCGCATCCTCAAGGAAAAGCACCTGAAGTTGCAGTTGGAGAAGGACGGCCGCAAGTACGACGCCATCTGGTTCGGCCACGCAGACGCCCTGCCCGACTACGCCACCGTGGCCTTCCGCCTGGACGCCAACGAATACAACGGCAAGACCACGGTGCAACTGATGGTGGAACACGCCGAGCCGGCGTAAGGGGCTGTCGCCGGCGGCGCCCCCGGATCGTTACGCATGTAATCGTCCCGACAAAATTCCCGCGCGGTGGCACAATGGCGGGCAATGCCCGTTTTCCAAGGGGGAAAACGCCGCGCGCGGAAAACAGGGATCGCGCGCCCAGGCAGAAAAACAAGACCAACGCCGCCGATGAAGATCCGACGCTTCGCCAACAGCCTCATCACCCGCCTCGTGCTGTTCGGCATCCTGGTCGTCGTCATCAGCGCCATCGCCCGCTACAAGATCCTGGTCGGCTTCCTCGAAGAAGACCAGGCCAAGGTCGCCGCCGAGCAGCAAAGCACCATCGCCGGCTACCTGGCGCAGGACATCGGCTACCGCATCCAGGAGCGGCGCCACTTCCTCGAACGCCTGGCGGCCCAGGTGCCGCCGGCGCTGCTGGAAGATCCGGCCGGCCTGCTCGAATGGATCAAGGAACGGCAGGAGCTGCAACCCATCTTCGCGCGCGGCCTGTTCGTAGCCAACAACGACGGCCTGATCGTACTCGACTACCCCACCATCAGCGGCCGCCGCGCCCTCTCGCTGGCCTCCTACGCCGACTACCGGATGGTGATGGACGGCGCCGTCGTCATCAGCGAACCGCTGATCAGCCCCGCCTCGAAGGAACCGATCCTGGCCATGCTGGCGCCGCTGAAAGACGCCTCGGGCAAGGTCGCCGGCGTGCTGGGCGCATCCACCGAACTCGATGCCGAGGGCTTCCTCAATCACTTGCAAGAGGCCAGGCTGGGCATCGCCGGCAGCTTCCTGCTGGTTTCCCCGGCGCGCCGGCTGGTGATCGCCTCCAACGATCCGGCGCTGATCTTCAAGCCGCTGCCGGCCGGCGCCGACGGCTTGCTCGATAGCGCCGTACAGGGCTTTCGCGGTCATGGCATCGGCCCCGACGCCGACGGCGTGAATGAAATCAAGGCCTTCGCCTCGGTGCCCGGCACCAGCTGGTTCGTGGAAGTGCGCCAGCCGCTGGCGCAGGCCCTGCCGACGGTGCAGCGCATGCGCGCCCTGATCGCGCGCGGCGGCATGATCCAGGGCGGCGTGATCTTCCTGCTGGTGGTGCTGGCCTATTTCTGGTTTTTCCGGCCGCTGCGCCTGGCCGCGGCGCTGGCCGACGGGATGACGCGCGGCGAGATCCCGCTGTCGCCGCTGCCGGTGGCGCGGCGCGACGAGGTCGGCCATCTCACCATGGCTTTCAACGGCCTGCTGGCCCGCCTCAAGCTGCACCAGTCGGAACTGCAGCACCAGGCCCACCACGACGTGCTGACCGGCCTGCCCAACCGCGTGATGCTGGCCGAACGCATGGGAGAAGCGCTGGCGCGCGCCAGCCGCCTCAAGAGCGGCATCGTCCTGCTGTTCCTCGACCTCGACGGTTTCAAGCCGATCAACGACCAGTTGGGCCACAAGGCCGGCGACCAGGTCTTGCAGGAAGTGTCGCGGCGCCTGCGCCATGTGGCGCGCCGCAGCGACACGCTGGCGCGGGTGGGCGGCGATGAGTTCGTGCTGCTGGCGACCGACCTGGAAGCGCCGTTGGAACACGGCGCCCGCGTGCTGGCCGAGAAATGCATCAAGGCGGTGTCCGAGCCGCTATGGCTGGCCTCGGCGCAGTTCCATCTCGGGGTATCGATCGGCATCGTGCTGTGCGACGGCAACTGCGACGCCGACAGCCTGCTGCAGGCGGCCGACAAGGCCATGTACCACGCCAAGGCCAGCGGCCGCGGCGGCTACGTGATCGCGCCCCACGGCGAGGGTTGCGGCCAGTCGGCGGTCAACGCACCGGCAGGAACTGCAGGAACGAACCGCCCAGCAGGTTCTGCACATAGCTGATGCCGGCGCGGCGGTATTTCTCGGTGACGAACAGCGCCATCAGGTCGAGCCGGCCCACGATCTTGCCGAACTCCCGCTCGAAACTGAGGTTGCGCACGTCGCTGCCGATCTCGTCGGACAGCAGCAGCGGCGCGCCGGCGGCGTTGCGCCGGCTGGCCAGGATCCAGGCGCCGATCTCGACGTTGCGCGCGGCGTTGTAGAGGTGCTGGGCGTCCAGCCCGTCGACCAGGTAGAACTCGATCTTGTTGCCGTGGGCAACGATGAGCATGTCGGCGGTGGCATGGGTGAAGGCGGCCACGCGGTCGCCCTTGAAATCCGGCGACAGGGCCAGCGCCATGGCGGCGATGTCGCGCTTGCCCTGCAGCTCCGGCCAGGGTTGGCGCAATTCGACGGCATCCCTGACTTTCTTTTCCGCCTCTTCCCGCCCCACTGTGGTCTTCTTCCATTCGCCCGGATTGCGGCGATAGAGCTTGTCCATCAGCAGGTAGAGCGCATCGAGGTTGGCGCGCATGGCCAGGGTGGCGACGCGATTGGTATCGGACTGCGCCATTTCGCGCGAGCTGGCCGACGATCCCTTGACCTCGCCATGCGGCGTCGGAGACCCCGCGCAGCCGGCCAGGGCGGCGGCGCCTAACAGCAGCGGGAACAGCAGTCTCGTTTTCGTTTTTGTCATCGGCAGGCGGGCGGAGCAAGCTGATACGACCGGATCGTAGCAGATTGCGTTCCCGGCGCCTGATATTTCAGCGGCGCGCCATGCGCTTGCAGGCGCGTCTGTCGGCGCCGCTTCGATACGCCGCTGCGCGGCTACTCAGCCCGAACGGATGGGCGGTTCTCCTGCCGCGACATCCCCGACCTCCGTTCCGACCGAGCAGCGCCGCAGGCGCGTATCGAAGGCGCACCTGCCCGGGATGCTTCGATACGCCGCTGCGCGGCTACTCAGCGCGAACGGACAGGTGCTTCTTCTACCGCGACATCCCCAACCACCGTTCGGACTGAGTAGCGCCGCAGGCGCGTATCGAAGGCGCACCTGCCCGGGATGCTTCGATACGCCGCTGCGCGGCTACTCAGCCCGAACGGATGGGTGGTTCTGCCGCGACATCCCCGACCACCGTTCGGACTGAGTAGCGCCGCAGGCGCGTATCGAAGGCGCGCCTGCCCGGGATGCTTCGATACGCCGCTGCGCGGCTACTCAGCCCGAACGGATGGGCGGTTCTCCTGCCGCGACATCCCCAACCACCGTTCGGACTGAGTAGCGCCGCAGGCGCGTATCGAAGGCGCGCCTGGCCCGGATGCTGCGGTCAGACCTGCGGCAGCCCCGTCAGGTAGCCCACCGTGGCGCCGAAGCGGTCCTTGTAGTTGGCGCGCACCAGCGGGTCCAGGGTGTCCTTGACCTTGTCGTGCAAGCCCTTCTCCCAGTCGCCGGCGTGCTGGAAATTGCTCATCACGTAGGTCCAGCCGTTGATCTCGTCGACCGCGTGCAGGCCGGTCGATTCGGCGCCGGCCGGGCAAGACAGCACGCGCGTGAGCGCCTTCGTGTCGACGTTGTAGGCCCACAGGAAATTGTTGACGTGCATGCCGCTGTCCTCGCCGATGAACAGGGTGCGCAGCTTCTCCGAGAACTTGATGTTGTCGGGATTGGCGATGCGGTCCTGCGCGGCCAGGTTGCCCAGGGCGTCCGGCGTCTTCAGGTCCACGCCCACCAGTTCAGCCGGCGGCGCCATGTCGACGGGCGTCCACTGGCTGTCGATGGCCGCGCCGGCGGCGTCGCGCTGGCCGCCGCGCAGGTTCAGCGCGTACACCGCGCCGGCCTTGGGGCCTTGCACCTTGATGTGGCCCGAGCCGTCCAGCATCGAGGCCTGTACATAGGACATGGCCGAGTAGGCGACCTTGTCGCGCGCGTTGACGGTGGTGCCCTCCATCTTGGTGAAGCCCAGGCTGCCGCCGGCCAGCGCCGCGTAGCGGTGGGTTTCCAGGAAGGCGGCGGCCTTCTGCATGCCGGGCTTGACGCGCACCCAGTTGAACTTGCCGTTGAACGGGATCTTCGAGAACGAGCCGTCGGCCGGGTCGCTGGTGCGGATGTCCATGATGTCGGTCGACTTGTAGCGGTCGGCCATGGCCTTGACCTCGGCGCTGGTGGCGCTGCCCAGTTTCACCCACGACAGCTTGCCGGCGCCCGGCCCCTCGCCCGAGACCTGCTCCCAGCGCGCCACGTAGAGCGTGCCGGCCGACAAGTCGGCGGCGCGGTCGGCGATGAACATGAACAGGCCGCCGTTGGTGGCATCGTCGCCCATGAGCACGGTGCGCTGGTCGGGCATGACCTGCACCAGCTCGTGCGAGATGCGGCCCAGGCAATAGTGCTTCCTGATCGAACCGGTGCCGTCGGCGTTGACGGTGACTTCCGGCAGGTGGCCGTAGTGGTATGGATTGGCCTTGGCCTCATCGCCGTAGAGGTTGCGGCTGAAGCCCTTGAATTGCGGGTTGGAAGCGATGGCCGAGGCGTCCGGCTCATACTCTTCCGACGACAGGTGGGTATTCCACGGCGACAGGCTGGCGCCGCAGGTGATCCACAAGCCGTTGACCTGCGAGGTGTCGACGTTGTGGTACTTGACCAGCGACAGCTTGCCGGTGGACGGATCCTGGTCCAGCGTCAGCACCGCGATCGGCGACGGCAGCTGGCCGTACATGGCGGCCTGTTTCTGGTCGCGCGTGGTGTACTCGAACTGGACCACGGCGAACACCGTGTTGCCCTTCACGCCCGGCACGCTGGCGCCCTTGATGGAGAGCAGCGAGGAGCCGTCCGGGCAGTCCGAGAAGAACTGGCGTTCGCGGCCCGGCACCGAGCGGTCGATGATGGGACGGTTGTCGATGTCCACGTAGCCGCCGGCCAGGATGCTGCCGCCGCGACCGTCCGGCACCATGTCGCCGGTCATGAAGAAGGGCTGGTAAGCCAACTTGTAGCTCTGCCTGCTGCCGTCGGCGAAACTCACTTCCAGCGCCGAGCCGACCGTGGTGGAGGCCATCGCGGCCGGATCGGCCAGCGTCGGCGCCGGCATGCCGGTAAAGCGCGCCGAGGCGAAGGGCTTGCCCGCGCCGGGCGCGGCGCAGGCCGACAGCAGCGCGGCGGCGCCGCCGGCCAGCGGCAGCAGCGGCGCGGCGGCGAAGGCCTTGAGCAGGCTGCGGCGGCCGGCTTGCGGCGCCTCGGCCGTGGGGGATTGGATGGCGTGCGGCTCGGGCTGTCTCATCGTGGTTTCTCCGTATCAACAGAAAAACAGCCGCGGCGCAACCTGAGGTCGGCGCAGCTGTCAGTATTTTGTCAGTCATGCAAAGCGCTGCGATGGTAGCGGTCGAAAATGACAGGCTTGTGACGGGCGAGCCGACGAATCGGCCCGCTCCTCTTGTATAATGTGCGGTTTGATCGCAAAAGAAACCATCATGGAAGCAGAACGCCTCAATTCCCTCCAATCCCTGCTCGAAGACCTGGCCACGCGCGCCACCGAGCTACGGAGGTATCTTTGACTTCGATGTGAAGTCGGAGAAACTCGAGCAAGTCAACGCCGAACTGGAAGACCCGAACGTCTGGAACGACCAGAAGCGGGCCCAGGACCTCGGCAAGGAAAAGAAATCGCTGGAAGCGATCGTCCACACCCTGATCAAGATCGATACCGATCTGACCGATGCCCGCGACCTGTTCGACATGGCGCGCGAGGAAAAGGACGAGGACACCATCGCCGCCATCGAAGCCGATGCCGATGGCCTGAAGAAGCTGGTGGAGGAAATGGAATTCCGCCGCATGTTCAGCGGCCAGATGGACGCCAACAACTGCTTCATCGACATCCAGGCCGGCGCCGGCGGCACCGAGGCCCAGGACTGGGCCTCCATGCTGCTGCGCCAGTACCTGCGCTACTGCGAGCGCAAGGGCTTCAAGGTCGAGATCATGGAACAGTCCGACGGTGAAGTGGCCGGCATCAAGACCGCCACCCTGAAGGTCGAGGGCGAATACGCCTACGGTTTCCTGCGCACCGAGACCGGCGTGCACCGCCTGGTGCGCAAGTCGCCGTTCGACTCCAGCAACGGCCGCCATACCTCGTTCTCCAGCCTGTTCGTGTATCCGGAAGTGGATGAATCCTTCGAGATCGAGATCAACCCGGCCGATGTGCGCGTAGACACCTACCGCGCCTCCGGCGCCGGCGGCCAGCACATCAACAAGACCGACTCCGCGGTGCGCCTGACGCACGGCCCCAGCGGCATCGTCGTGCAATGCCAGAACGACCGCAGCCAGCACCGCAACCGCGCCGAGGCCTGGGACATGCTGCGCGCCAAGCTGTTCGAACTGGAACTGCGCAAGCGCATGAGCGAGCAGCAGAAGCTGGAAGACTCCAAGACCGACGTCGGCTGGGGCCACCAGATCCGCTCCTACGTGCTGGACCAGTCCCGCATCAAGGACCTGCGCACCAACCATGAAACCGGCAACACCAAGGCCGTGCTCGACGGCGACCTGGACGACTTCATCGCCGCCTCGCTGAAACAGGGCGTCTGACCGATCCCGCCGCGCAGTCCGCTGCGCGGCGATATCCCCCGGCCGACCGTTCAACACTCAAGATTTCCAACCATGACCACGCAAAACAACAACGCCGCCCAGCCGGCAGCTGACGAAAACAGCATCATCGCCGAGCGCCGCGCCAAGCTGGCCGCCATCCGCGAGCAAGGCATCGCCTTCCCCAACGATTTCCGTCCGGCCGACAAGGCTGCCGACCTGCACGCCAAGTACGGCGAGCTGGACAACGAGGCGCTGGAAGCCAATCCGGTGAGCGTGTCGGTGGCCGGCCGCATGATGTTGAAGCGCGTCATGGGCAAGGCGGCCTTCGCCACCCTGCAGGATTCCTCCGGCGCGCGCGCCGACGGCCGCATCCAGCTCTACGTGACCCGCGACGTCACCGGCGAAGAAGCCATGGCCGCCTTCAAGCACTACGACCTGGGCGACATCCTGGGCGCCGAAGGCACGCTGTTCAAGACCAAGACCGGCGAGCTGTCGATCAAGGTGACCACCTTGAAGCTGATCACCAAGTCGCTGCGCCCGCTGCCGGACAAGTTCCACGGCCTGGCCGACCAGGAAATGAAGTATCGCCAGCGCTACGTCGACCTGATCGTCAGCGAGGAAACCCGCCGCACCTTCAAGGCGCGCACCGCGGCGATGTCGTCGATCCGCCGCTTCATGGAAACCAACGGCTTCATGGAAGTGGAAACCCCGATGCTGCACCCGATCCCGGGCGGCGCCGCGGCCAAGCCTTTCATCACCCACCACAACGCGCTGGACATGCAGATGTTCATGCGCATCGCCCCCGAGCTGTACCTGAAGCGCCTGGTGGTGGGCGGCTTCGAACGCGTGTTCGAGGTCAACCGCAACTTCCGCAACGAAGGCGTCTCGCCCCGCCACAATCCTGAATTCACGATGATGGAGTTCTACGCCGCCTACGTGGATTACCAGTGGCTGATGGGCTTCACCGAGCAAGTGATCCGCCAGGCCGCGATCGACGCCCACGGCACCGCCACCCTGACCTACCAGGGCCGCGAGCTGGACCTCTCCAAGCCCTTCGACCGCCTGACCATCAGCGGCGCCATCCTGAAGTACGCCCCGCAGTACACCGAGGCGCAACTGGGCGACATCGAGTTCCTGCGCGCCGAACTCAGGAAGTTCGGCGTCAAGACCGACCAGGCGCCCCTGGCCGGCGCCGGCATCGGCGCGCTGCAACTGGCGCTGTTCGAAGAGACAGCCGAATCCCAGCTGTGGAACCCGACCTACATCATCGACTACCCGGTCGAGGTCTCGCCGCTGGCGCGCGCCTCCGACACGGTGCCGGGCATCACCGAGCGCTTCGAGCTGTTCATCACCGGCCGCGAGATCGCCAACGGCTTCTCCGAGCTTAACGACGCCGAAGACCAGGCCGCGCGCTTCCACGCGCAGGTGGCCGCCAAGGACGCCGGCGACGAGGAAGCCATGTATTACGACGCCGACTACATCCGCGCGCTCGAATACGGCATGCCGCCGGCCGGCGGCTGCGGCATCGGCATCGACCGCCTGATGATGCTGATCACCGACTCGCCCAACATCCGCGACGTCATCCTGTTCCCGCACCTGCGCCGCGAAGACTGAACGCCGATGGGATCGTCCTGCGCCGGATGATCCTCCCCGCCCCCGCCCGCATCCCGCTCCCGGGATGCGGCATTGCTCTCCCTCACGACGCCTCCGACGATATTGCCATGCCGGCAACAAGGCTTGCGGGGTTGTCGCCTCACGCCTGCCGCATCGGCTCAAAGCGGCCATGGGCGAGCCTTCCAGGGCATTACAAGTTTTTACAACTGACACAGAATCGGGATTTTTTTTGGCCTTTCGGCACTCCATAATCAGGTCACCATCAACACCAATAAACGGAGAGGCCCCCATCATGGAAACCACAACTGTCGCCAAGTCATCTTCCAACCGCCTGCACCCGCTGGTCGCAGGCGCCGCCATCGCCCTGATCCTGGTCAGCCTGATCGGCGTGGCCGCGATGACAGGCCTTCTGCCCAGCTCCAACAGCACCAATTCGCCGCAGCAAATGGCGGCCATGGATCCGAACGCGGCGCAACAACCGCAACAGCAACAACAACAACAACTGGCGCAGCAACAGGCGCCGCTCAAGCAAGCTGCCCCGGCCTATCCGGCGCAAGCGCCCGCCCCCGCCGTCTGCAACAGCTGCGGTGAAGTCGTCGGCGTTCGCGCCGTGCAGCACACCCCCAGCACCAGCGGCGTGGGCATCGCCGGCGGCGCGGTAGTCGGCGGCCTGCTGGGCAACCAGGTGGGCGGCGGCACGGGCCGCACCCTGGCCACCATCGCCGGCGCGGTCGGCGGCGGTTACGCCGGCAACGAAGTCGAGAAGCGCACCCGCACCACCACCAGCTATGTGGTCGACGTCCGCATGGAAAACGGCAAGACCCGCAGCTTCCCGCAGAGCGCCGACAACTGGCGCGCCGGCGACCAGGTGCGCGTGGTCAACGGCCACCTGCAAGGCCGCGGCTGATCTGCCGCGCGGCTTCGGTCCCCAAGCCCTTCGATGCGAGTCGAAGGGCTTTTTTGTTGGCGCGAGGCCGCTGGAAAAATTATCCGATAAGCAACATTGCCTGGCAGGTGCACCAAAGCCCGGCTTGCGCGTTGTAATGGCAGGGGAAGGCAAGTCCGCCGGTTCCCGCCGCATGAAACTCGCTTGTGCACAATGACGTCAAACCTGCCAGGGCAGACGATTAACACTGGCAACATTGCGGCCGGAAGGTTAGACTTTTGCAAAGATGCACGACCGCAATGCCATGCGCGGACAGCAAATAATGCATCGGGAACACAGAGCGAGCGTCACGCAACGCCGCCGGGTCCCATACACCACGGGGGCGAACGGTTCGCCAGAAGAGCTTGCCGGCTCGAATGCAGTTTTATAGATTTATGGACTCATTGTCATCCACGGATAGTATCAATCCCCCCAGCGAAACGCTGGCGGAAGAACGCCACGGCGGCCCGCACAAAGACCACGCGGTCATCCTGCTGCACGGCCTGTGCGGCTCGCAGCTCGAAATGGGTTCCATCCCCAAGCAATTGAAGAAGGCCGGCTGCACCGTCATCCCCCTCACCATCGAGAACTATTCCGCTTCGCTGACCAATCCGCGCGTCTCGCCCAACTGGGAAGAATGGTGCGCCGTGGTCGAAAGCCGCGTGGCACGCCTCAAGGAAGAATTCAGGACCGTCTCGCTGTGCGGCCTGTCCATGGGCGCCACGCTGGCGCTGGCCGTGGCCGCGCGCAGCAGCCAGTTGCTCTCGGTGGTGCTGCTCTCGCCGGTGCTGCAGTACGACGGCTGGTCGGTGCCCTGGTACCAGAAGCTGCTGACGGTGGTCTACGACCTCGGCATCCGCAACTGGTCCTACAAGGAAAGCGAGCCCTACGGCATCAAGAATTTCGACATGCGCCGCCGCGTAGCCAATGCCCTGGAGAAAGACGGCGTGGCGGCGGTCGGCGCCGCATCGATCCCCGCCCGCCACCTGCGCGCAGCGCTGCGCATGATCTCCTATGTGCGCGAGGCGTTGCCGCTGGTGCGCACCGACACCCTGATCATCCACTCCATCGACGATGAAACCGCCTCGCCGCGCAATGCCGAGGTGATCCTGCACAACATCGGCGCGGAAGTGCGCAAGGTGATCTGGCTGGGCGACTGCTACCACATCATCACGGTGGACAACGAGCGCGAGATCGTGACCAACGAGACCGTGATGTTCATCAAGCGCAGCATCGAGATCCACGGCAATGAAATATCGCGCAAGTACCTCGCCCATTCCTCGCCGCTGAAGGATCGCCGGCAGTAAGGCTGCCGGCCGTGGCATACCGCGCCGCGGGGCATGCCCGGCAGTAAGTGTTCTGACAGACAACGTTCTTAACATGTGAATATTGCGCAAGCGCGCAATGGAAGTGAAGATGGATATGACGCGCACCTCCTCCAGAGCCATCATGAGCCTGATCAAACTGAAAAACGCAAAGAGCTGGCGCCCTCAGGGCCTGCGCCCGCTCTATACCAGCGCCATCGGCTTCGTTGCCGCGTTCGGCCTGCGCTACGCGCTGGCGCCCTTCGTCGACGAGTCGCTGTCGATGCTGTTCTTCGCGGTCAACTGCATCGTCATCAGCTACCTGTTCGGCTACCTGTATTCGCTGGGCCTGCTGGCCATCAGCATCCCCACGGCGATGTTCTTCTTCCGCAAGCCCTTCTATACGATGGACGGGATCAACGACAAGGACCTGTTCATGATCCTGGTCTATACCGTCATCATCGCCACCGCCTCGCTGATCATCGAATGGCTGCAGCGCGAGCGCTACGCCGCCGTGCTGCAGCAGCGCGTGTCGGAAACGCGCTACCGGCTGCTGATCGAATCGGACCAGGCGCGCCGCGCCGAGTACGGCCAGCAGTTCGAGGCGAGCAGCTCGAACCAAAGCTGAACCGCCTGAACCGCCACCTGAAACGGACGCCCACGGCGTCCGTTTTTCGTTGCCGATGCGCTATCAGGAAGGCCCTGATGGCCGCCTGCGACGGGCTCTGGGAAGATGGAGCCAACTCAGCAAGGAGGCCGCCATGTCCGCACCCCGCCCCAAGATCCTGATGATCGATCCCGATCTGGACGCCATCGAACTCGCCCGCTTCGCGCTCTGGCGCAGCGCGCCCGAATGCAGCTTCGAATGGTTCGACGACGCCGAACTGGCGAACGCCTCGCTGCTGACCCGCGTGCTGTGCCGGTCGAAAGACCTGCCGGCGCTGATCCTGCTGGATCCGCGCCACTTTCCCGGCGCGGAAGGCTACGAACTGCTGCGCACGCTGTGCGTCTACGAAGCGGTCGCCCATATCCCGCTGGTGCTGTTCACCTCTTCGCCGCTGGGCAGCGACTTCAGCCTCGACCAGGACAGCCGTATCTGGTACTCCGCCAAATCCGACGACCCGCGCGAATACATGCGCAGCATCACCTCCTGCGTGAAGTCGCGGCTGCAGGAGACGGTGCACTGACATCCTCGGCCGTCGCCCGCACGATCCGGGCCAGGCGCCGCATCAGCGGCGCGAACTGCTCTTGCGACGTATTGCCGTAACCGATCACCAGGCCGTTGCAATCGGCCTGCCGGCCCCTTGCCGAAAACGAAGACAACGCGCCCACGTTCATCCCCGCCGCCCGCGCCGCCGCGCTGATGGCGACGTCCTCATGACGCAAGGGCAAGCGCACCGCCAGGTGCAGCCCGGCATCCCCGCCCAGCACTTCATGCTCCGTATCCAGGTGCGCCTGCAAGGCCTCGCGCAAGGCCTGCTGCCGCTCGCGGTACAGGCGCCGCATGCGCCCCAGGTGCCGCGAGAATTGCCCGCCGGCGATGAACTCGGCCAGCGCCAGCTGCTCCAGCCGGTGGCCGCCGCGCAGCATCTCCGCCAGCGCCGGCCTGGCGCCCTCGCCGGCCGAGGCCGGCAGCACCAGGAAACCGATGCGCAAGGCCGGGAACATGGTCTTGCTGAATGTCCCCACGTACAGCACCGGCGCGTCCGGCACCAGGCCCTGCATGGCCGGCACCGGGTGGCCGCGGTGCCGGAACTCGCTGTCGTAGTCGTCCTCGATGATCCAGCTGCCGGCCTCGCGCGCCTGCGCGATCAGCTCCAGCCGCCGCGCCAGCGACAGCACCGCGCCGCTCGGATATTGGTGCGACGGCGTCACGTGCACCAGCCGCGCCGGCCGCCTGCGCCACAGCCGGGGCGCGATCACGATGCCTTCCGCGTCGACCGGCATGGCCAGCGTCTTCAGGTCGCCGGCATGGAAGGCGGCGCGCGCGCCGCCGTAGCCCGGGTCTTCCATCCACGCCGTCTCGCCCGGATTGGAAAACAGCCGCACGCACAAAGACAAGGCGCCCTGCGCCCCCTCGGTCACGACCACCTGCGAGGCATCGCAGCGCACGCCGCGCGCCACCTGCAGGTAGTGCGCGATCGCCTCGCGCAGGGCCGGCTCGCCCAGCGGATCGCCGTAGCCCAGCACCTGCGGCGGCGCCTGCCTCAGCGCGCGCTCCTGGGCGCGCAGCCAGGCGTTGATGGGGAAGCGGCTCAGCGCCGGCATGCCGGGCGTGAGCGGCAGCGTGCGGTCGCCGGCGTCGCGCGTGGGCGTCATGGTGGCGACCCGGCGCGATTGCCTGGGATTTGCCATCCTCGCCACCATCGCCGGCGCCGCCTTCACCGCCGCCGGCGACAGCGCCAGGGCGGCGACCCGCGTGCCCTGGCGATCGGCCTGCGCATAACCCTCGGCCACGAGTTGCTCATACACCGCCAGCACCGTATTGCGCGACACCTGCAACTCCTCGCACAGCGCGCGCGAGGATGGCAGCTTGCCGCCGGCGGCCAGGCGGCCGCGCAGGATGGCGTCCTTGAAACGCGCCAGCAACTGCTGCTGGCGCGAGGGCGCGCCGGGCGCGATGGACAAGGGAGAATGGATGAGCGAGTCGATCATGGCGGTCCGGAAAGTCATGGCGCCAATCGTGGCACCATCAGAACAAGGTAAGGTGGCACTTTTTATGATGCCACGAAACCGCTATCTTCTGGCCCATGACAACCACTCGGATCACCGCCATGACAGAACAAGCCAAACCCGCCTTCAATGAATGGAAGCAACCGGTCGGCGCCCCGCTGCCGGGCTGGGAAGAGCGCCCACGCCCGCAAGGCGTCGCGCTGGAAGGCCGCTATTGCCGGCTGGAGCCGGTGGACGCCGCGCGCCATGGCGCCGACCTGTTCGCCGCCTACGCCCAGGCGCCCGACGGCAGCGACTGGACCTACATGATGAGCGGCCCCTTCGCCGACCTGGCCGCTTACCTGGCCTATGCCGAAACGCTGCAACGCAGCGCCGACCCATTGCACTACGCCGTCGTCGACCTCGCCAGCGGCCGCGCCGTGGGCACCATGGCGCTGATGCGCATCGAACCGCGCCATGGCGCAATCGAGGTCGGCCACATTGCGCTGTCGCGCCAGCTCAAGCGCACCCGGGTCGCCACCGAGGCGCAGTTCCTGCTGATGCGCCATGTCTTCGCGCAGCTGGGCTATCGCCGCTACGAATGGAAATGCGACAGCCTCAACGCGCCGTCGCGCCAGGCGGCGCAGCGCCTGGGTTTCAGTTTCGAGGGAATCTTCCGCCAGGCCGTCGTGTATCGCGGGCGCAGCCGCGACACCGCGTGGTTCTCCATCATCGACGGCGAATGGCCGGTGCTGCAGGGTGCGTTCGAGCGCTGGCTCGATCCCGCCAACTTCGACAGCGAGGGCCGGCAACGCCAGAGCCTGCTGGCCTTCCGGCTGGCGCTGGCCACCGCCGCTACTTCAGCTGCTTGAGCCGCCACAACGCATCGAGCACATGCCGCGTGGCCGGCTCCGGCTGGCCGGCGCGGCAGGCGATGCCCAGCGGACGCCACAGTTTCGGCCGCAAGGGCCGCATCGCGATGCGACTGTCTGCGGGCTGCGCGGCAGGCTGTTCGCTGGCCTCGTGCGGCAGCAGCGTGGCGCCGTAACCGGCCGCGACAAGGCTCTTCACCGCATCGTTGAAATTGAGCTGGATGCGCGGCGCCGGATGCTCGCCGGCGGCGGCGAACCACTCCGTGGTCAGGCGCGACAGGCGCGTGTTGGGCGCGTTCAAAATCAGCGGCTGCGCCGCCAGCCATTGCGGCGTCACCACCCGCGGCGCCTCCCAGCCGGCCGGCACGAAGGCCATCACCGGATCGCGCCGCCACGGCTTGACCTCCAGGCCATCCACCGCGGCCTGCGGCAAGGCCACCAGACCGATGTCCAGCGTGCCGCCGGACAGGCGCGCCAGGGTTTCCTCCGACGTCAGCACCATCACCTGCACGTCGATGCCGGGATGCGCCTGCCCCACCGCCTCCAACGCTTGCGGCAACAGGTAGGCGATGGCGCCGGTCGAGGCGCCCAGGCGCACCCGTCCGGCCAGCCCCTGCACCTGCCGCCTGACCTCTTCCAGCGCCTGCTCGGCGTCGGCCAGCAACTGGCGCGCCCGCGCCACCAGCGTCTCCCCCACGCCGGACGGCCGCACCTGGCCGCGCTGGCGCAGCAGCAATGCGGCGCCGATACGGCTTTCCAGTTCGCTGATGTGCAGGCTCACGGTGGGCGGCGCCAGGTGCAAGGCGCGCGCCGCAGCGGCGAAGGATCCCTGGTCGACGATGGCGACCAGGGTGCGCAGGCGGTCGAGATTGAGTTCGCGCATGGCGGCTCCGATGAAAAAAGCAGGAACGTTGATTCAGGAAAACTGAATCATATCTTCATGATATTCAACTTTTCCAATTATACGACTTGGCGCATCATGCCCACCTGAGCACTGAACTCGGCCGCAGCGGCGGCATCACCAAGGAGTTTTCCATGAGCAATCTTCCGGTTATCTTCATCGATGGCGACCAGGGCACCACCGGCCTGCAGATCCACGAACGCCTGCGCGGCCGCACCGACCTGCGCCTGCTGACGCTGCCGGCCGCCGAGCGCAAGGATGCGCTGCGTCGCGCCGAGGCGATCAATTCCGCCGACATCGCCGTCCTGTGCCTGCCCGACGCCGCCGCGCGCGAAGCGGTGTCGCTGATCGAGAACCCCAAGGTGCGCGTGATCGACGCCAGCTCGGCCCATCGCACCGACGCCGGCTGGACCTACGGCTTCCCCGAGATGTCGACCGAGCAGGCCGCGCGCATCGCCGCGGCCTCGCGCGTGACCAATCCCGGCTGCTACCCGACCGGCGCCATCGCGCTGCTGCGTCCGCTGGTGAGCGCCGGGCTGGTGCCGCCCGACTACCCGGCGGCAATCCACGCGGTGTCGGGCTACTCCGGCGGCGGCCGCGCCCAGGTCGAGCAATACGAAGGTCCCGAAGCGGCGCACGCCGCGCCCTTCACCGTCTACGGCCTGGCGCTCAAGCACAAGCATCCGCCGGAAATCCAGCTGCACGCCGGCCTTTCGCAGCGTCCCATCTTTGTGCCGGCGTACGGCGCATTCCGCCAGGGCATCGTGCTTTCCATCGCGCTGCAATCGCGCCTGCTGCCGGACGGTGCCGATAAGGAAACGCTGCGCGCGGCGCTGGCGCGCCACTACGCCGGCGCGCGCCACGTGACGGTCCTGTCGGCCGAGCAGGCGGCCGCCACCGACAGGCTCGACCCCACCATCCACAACAACAGCAACGACATGACGCTGGGCGTATTCGGCAACGACGACGAAGGCCACCTGCTGCTGTGCGCGGTGTTCGACAACCTCGGCAAGGGCGCCTCCGGCGCGGCGGTGCAGAACCTCGACCTGATGCTGCGCGGGGCCTGAACCAACGCTCGCCTGCCATGAAAAAAAGGCCGCCGGTGATGCACCGGCGGCCTTTTTCATTTCTCGATTTTTTCCGCCGCTCAGTGCAGCGAGCGCGGCTCGGTGAGCAGCAGGTATTCCGCATGCATCCCGGCCGACGCCAGGACGTCCCGGAATCTCTCATCCGTCGCCGCGCACTGGCGCAGCTCCTCCTCTATCAACTCGCAGATGATCTCCACCGCCTCGGCGGCGTCGGTGCCTGCCGTTCGCATCGCGGTGAAACAGTTCCTGACGGTGGACCTGACGAGATCCTCCACCCGCTCCTCGTTGCGCGACATCTCTCCCAGCCGCCTGATGATCTGGACATGGCGGCCGGCAATGCTTTGCGCGTTTGTGCACATGATGTTCTCCCCCTGCTGATGAGCAGCATAGGCGCATCGCGCGCCCGTCTCCATCAGGGGAATCCTGAGTGTCGGGCGCATATCGACTAAAATCGTCGCATCGCCGCGGGCGCCACAACAAACAGAATTCCACGCGCCGGCCGCTCCCGACCACGAGCAAGGAGACCCATGAAAAAACTCATCAACGACGTCGCGCAGGTCGTGCCCGACATGCTGGCCGGCCTGGCCGCCCTGCACCCCCGACTGGCCCTGCTGCAAGGCAAGAACATCGTGCTCCGGGCCGACGCCCGCGAGGCCGCCGCGCGCGGCGAGGTGGCGCTGATCTCGGGCGGCGGCGCCGGCCATGAACCGGCGCACGGCGGCTATGTGGGGCACGGCATGCTCAGCGGCGCGGTGGCCGGCGAAGTGTTCACCTCGCCCTCTACCGACGCCGTGCTGGATGCGATCCGCGCCGTCGGCGGCAGCGCCGGCGTGCTGCTGATCGTGAAGAACTACACCGGCGACCGCCTCAACTTCGGCCTGGCGGCGGAAATCGCGCGCGCAGAAGGCATCCCGGTGGAGATGGTGGTGGTGGCCGACGATGTCGCGCTGTCGGCCAACGGCGACCATGCGGGACGGCGCGGCCTGGCCGGCACCGTGCTGGTGCACAAGATCGCCGGCGCGGCTGCGGCCGGCGGCGCTTCGCTGGCGCAAGTGGCGCAGGCCGCGCGCGATGCCGCCGCCGCGCTGGGCACCATGGGCGTGGCGCTCACGCCGTGCACCGTCCCGGCCGCCGGCAAGCCCGGCTTCACGCTGGGCGAAGGCGAGATCGAATGGGGCCTGGGCATCCACGGCGAAGCCGGCGTCGAACGCGGCCGACTGGTGCCGGCCGGCGACGCCGTCGCGCGGCTGCTGCGCCAGATCATCGGCGACCTGAAACTGCAGGCCGGCGCGCGCGTGGCCCTGCTGGTCAACAATCTCGGCGGCACGCCGGCCAGCGAACTGGACATCGTCGCCGGCGCCGCGCTCGCCTTCCTGGCGCGGCAAGGCATCGTGGTGGAACGCGCCTGGGCCGGCACTTTCCTGTCGGCGCTGGAGATGGCAGGCATCTCGCTCACGCTGCTGCGCGTGGACGACGCGCGCCTGGCCCTGCTCGACGCCGCCACCCAGGCGCCGGCCTGGCCGGCTTCCGGCGGCCGCATCGCCGCCGCCCGCGCGGTGCCGCCGGCGCCATCCGCGCCCGCCATCGATCATGGCGCCCGGCTCTCGGCCGAGGCGCCCCTGCGGCGGGCAATCGACGCGGTATGCGCCTGCCTGCAAGCATCCGAAGCGCTGCTCACCGACATGGACCAGAAGGTCGGCGACGGCGATCTCGGCATCAGCATGGCGCGCGCGGCGCAAGGCATCCGCGAAGACATCGACCGCTGGCCCTCGGAACAGGATCCGGCGGCGGTGCTGCGCGCCATGTCGGCCACGGTGCGGCGCGTGGTGGGCGGCACCTCAGGCCCGCTCTACGCGATCCTGCTCATGCGCGGCGCCGCAGCGCTCGAACAACGCGGCCGCGGCGATGCGGCCGCCTGGTCGGCCGCCTTCGCCGAGGCGGTCAAGGGCGTGATGGAGCTGGGCGGCGCCAAGGCCGGCGACCGCACCATGATCGATGCCTTGCTGCCGGCGGCCGATGCGCTGCAAGCGGCGTTATCGACGCATCAAGACAGCGCGGCCGCGCTCGCCGCCGCCGCCGCGGCAGCCGAACAAGGGGCGGCGGCCACCGCGTCGATGACGCCGCGCCGCGGCCGCTCCAGTTACATCGGCCAGCGCGCGATCGGCCACGCCGATCCCGGCGCGCATGCGGTGGCCTTGTGGCTGGCGGCGTTGCGCGATGCGCTCAAGTCTTAGAAAATACGCCCTCCCGGGCCCTCACCTTGCCGATGACGCCGTCGCATGCGGCGCCATTTTTGTTTCCTGTCTGCAAACCTTGAAAACCAGAGCCAGCAAGAACTTCCGGGCTGTGGCATCATCCCTCCTTTGCGGTTTTCGCATCCATTTCAGAAATGGCTCACGTCACCGATGAGCTTGAGTTCTGATTACATTCCACCAAGGCAACATGTCAGGACCAATCGGCAAAGTGGCGCAAAAATACATGGGCGCCACCATCAACCTTACCCCGGTGCTGCGCACCGACGGCAAATGGACAGCCTTCGTGCACATCGACTTCCCCGACCGCACCACGCATGACTTCGGCGACTTCCTGCCCGGCAAGACCAAGATGGAAGCCCTGCAAAATGCGGTGACCGCGGCCGAGAAATACGTCGTCGCCCGCAAGAAATAATCCGGCCGGAGCAAGCCGCAACAACAAACGGCCCGCATCGCTGCGGGCCGTCTCGTTTTCAATGCCTTATCACCTGCCGGGAATCCGGCGCGCTCAGTTCATCTTCACGCCGGCGGCTTCGCTCTCCTTGTAGATCGCATCGATCAGGTCCTGGCCCACGCGCGAGGCCATGCTCTTGTGCACCGGCATGAGCGCGCGGCGCCACTCCGTCTTTTCCGCGTCGGTCAGGTAGTACACCTTGGTCTTGCCGCTCGCCTTGATGGCGGCCAGCGCATCGTCGTTTTCCTTCTGGGCGATGGTGTTGGCGTAGGTGGTGGCTTCCTTCATCGCCCCCTCCAGCTGCGTGCGCACGTCGGCCGGCAACGAGTCCCAGAACTTCTTGTTCACGATCACCGCGTAGCCGATGTAGCCATGGTCTGACACCGTCAGGTTGGACTGCACCTCATGCATCTTCTGCGTGTAGACATTGGAAGGCGTGTTCTCGCTGCCGTCCACCACGCCGGTCTGCATCGCCTGGTAGACCTCGGAGAAGGCCAGCACCTGCGGGTTGGCCTTCAGCGCGCGGAACTGCTCGTCCAGCACCTTGGAGGACTGGATGCGCATCTTCAACGCGCGGAAATCCGACACCTTGTGCAGCGGCTTGTTGGCCGTCATCACCTTCATGCCGTTGTCCCAGTAGGCCAGGCCCTTGATGCCCTTGCTCTCCAGTTTCTGGAACAGGCCCTGGCCGACCGGCCCTTCTGTCACGCGCTTGAGCACCGATGTGTTGGGGAAGATATACGGCAGGTCGAACACCTCGAACTCCTTGGCGCCCAGCGGGCCGAACTTGGCCAGCGAGGGCGCCAGCATCTGCACCGATCCCAGCTGCAGGGCTTCCAGCTCTTCCTTGTCCTTGTACAGCGTGCTGTTGGGATAGATCTCGACCTTCACGCGCCCCTTGGTGGCTTTCTCGGCCAGTTCCTTGAAGCGCTCGGCGCCCTTGCCCTTGGGCGTGTCGTTGGCCACCACGTGGCTGAACTTGATGACGATCTGCTGCTGCGCGAACGCCAGCGACGAATGCAGCGCCAGCGCCGCCAGCCCGGAGATGGCGATGGCGGCCTGGATGCGTCGCCTCGTGCCGTTGAATCTTATTGTGGTCATGCTGTGTCTCCTCCTTGTGATGCCTTCGAGCAAAGGCGTTAAAAGACAATCAGGTCGCGCAGTCCTTCCCCGGTATGCAGGCGGTCGAAGCCGCGGTTGATGTCGGCCAGCGCCATGCGCTCGCCCATCAGCCGGTCGATCGGCAGGCGGCCGGCCTGGTACAGGCCGATGTAGCGCGGGATGTCGCGCAGCGGCACGCAGGAACCGATGTAGCTGCCCTTGATCGTGCGTTCCTCGGCCACCAGGCTGACCTGCTGCAGCGGCCATTTGTGCTCCGGCGCCGGCAGCCCGGCGGTAACCGTCATGCCGCCGCGACGCGTCATGCGGTAGGCGGCTTCCATGGCCTGCACCGAGCCGGCCATCTCGAAGGCGTAGTCGACCCCGCCCTTGGTGAGCGCCTTGACCTTCTCCACCGCGTCCGGATCGCGCGCGTTGACCGTGGCGGTGGCGCCCAGCGAGCGCGCCAGTTCCAGCTTGCTGTCGTGCAGGTCGACTGCGATCACCTCGCGCGCGCCGGAGGCCAGCGCGCCCAGCATCGTGCACAGGCCGACGCCGCCCAGGCCGAGCACGGCCGCCGTGGTGCCCGCCTTGACCTCGGCCGTGTTGACCGCCGCGCCCACGCCGGTCAGCACCGCGCAGCCGAACAGCGCGGCCTCCACCGGGTCGATGTCGGCCTCGACCTTCACGCAGGAGCGGCGCGACACCACGGCGTGGTCGGCGAAGGCCGACACGCCCATGTGGTGGTTCACATGCTGCTGCCGGGTATGCAAGCGGCGTTGGCCCGACAGCAGCTCGCCCAGGGTATTGGTCGCCGCGCCCGGCTCGCACAGCGCCGGACGGCCTTCCATGCACGGCATGCAATGGCCGCAGCTGGGCACGAACACCAGCACCACCAGGTCGCCGGCGCGCAGGTCGGTGACGCCGCTGCCCACCTCGACCACCTCGGCCGAGGCCTCATGCCCCAGCGCCATGGGCACCGGGCGCGGACGCACGCCGGTGATCACCGACAGGTCCGAATGGCACAGGCCGGCGGCTTTCATCTTCACCAGCACTTCGCCGGGGCCGGGCGGGTCCAGCTCCAGTTCTTCGATCTTCAAGGGCTGGCTCTGCGCGAACGGATGCACATCGGTCATTTCCCGCAAAACGGCGGCCTGGATTTTCATGTCTCGCTCCCTGTGGTTGCTTCGTTGGTTGATGGATTTGCGCAACGCCCAGATTACACGACCGCAGTCCACCCGGGCCGCCATGCCGCTCAAGAACTGCGAAGCGCCCGCAACGATGCGCCTCGCCTGCAAGTTGCGGCATGCGGCGCGCCTTATTTGTAATAGTGGACGATGGTCTTGGTGGTGCTCATTTCCTCCAGCGCCAGCAAGCCCTTCTCGCGGCCGTGGCCGCTCTTCTTGACGCCGCCGAAAGGCAGCTCCACGCCGCCGCCGGCGCCATAGCAATTGATGAACACCTGGCCCGACAGGATGCGCTGCGCCAGCCGCGCCTGGCGTCCGCCGTTCTCCGTCCAGATGCCGGCGGCCAGGCCGTATTCGGTGGCGTTGGCCAGCGCGATGGCGTCCTCCTCATCCTTGAACGGCATGGCTGAAAGCACCGGGCCGAAGACTTCGCGGCAAGCCAGCGTGTGATCGCGCGGCACGCGGCCGAACAGGGTCGGCTTGACGAAGTAGCCGTCGGCCGGCACGCCCTCGCCCAGGCTGCCCTGCGCCAGCACCGGGATGCCCGAGGCCACCGCCTCGTCGATGAAGGCCTGCACCCGGTCGCGCTGCTTGCGGTTGACGATGGGGCCGCAATCCAGGTCCATCTCCGGCGTGCCCACGCGCACCTGGGCGAAGCGCTGCGCCACCTGCGCCACGAAGCTGTCGTAGATGCTCTCCTGCACCAGCAGGCGGCTGCCGGCCGAGCAGGTCTGGCCGGCGTTCTGGGTGATGGCCCTGACGATCGCCGGCAGCGCCTTCTCGACATCCACATCGTCGAACACGACCTGCGGCGACTTGCCGCCCAGCTCCAGCACGCAAGGGATATGGTTCTTGGCGGTGGCCTCCTGCACCATCACGCCGACCTCGGGCGAACCGGTGAAGGTGGCGAAGTCGATGCCGGGATGGGCCGTCAGCGCGGCCCCGGCCTCATGGCCGTAGCCGGTGACGATGTTCAACGCGCCCGGCGGGAAGCCGGCCTCCAGCGCCAGCTCGCCCAGCTTGATGCCGGACAGGCAGGCGTCTTCCGAAGGCTTCATCACGGTGGCGTTGCCCATGGCCAGCGCCGGCGCCAGCGAGCGGCCGAACATCTGCGCCGGATAGTTCCAGGGAATGATGTGCGCCGTCACGCCGTGCGGTACGCGCACCAGGCTGACGTTGTAGCCTTCCAGGTAAGGGATGGTCTCGCCGTGGATCTTGTCGGCGGCGCTGCCGTAGAACTCGAAGTAGCGCACCACCACCTTGACGTCGTTGCGCGCCACGGTGATCGGCTTGCCGGTGTCGCGCGCCTCCAGCTGCGCGATCTCTTCGGCATTGGCCAGGATCAGCTCGCCCAGGCGCACCAGCAGGCGGCCGCGTTCGGTGGCGGTCAGCCGGCCCCAGTCGCCGGAGAGCGCGCGGCGCGCGGCCGCCACGGCGAGGTCGATGTCGGCCTTGCCGCCGCGCGAGATCCGGGTGAACGCCTTGGCGTCGCTGGGATCGATGACGTCGATCGCCTGGCCGTCCCGGGCCGCGTGCCAGCGGCCGTCGATCAATAGGGTCTTGGGGGAAGTCATGTCAGGGTCCTGTCATTGATTCGTCAAAATAGCTGGGGTGCTCATGCGTGCGCCTGCGCCGCCGTCAGCTCGCCGCGTTCCAGCGTGAGCGTGCCGTCGGGCAAGTCGCGCAGGAGGCTGCGGTTGGATTCGGTCACCACCACGCAGACCTCGCTGTCGAGTTCATGCAGGCGGCGCAGCGATTCGGCATATTGCGAGGCCAGCACCGGCGCCAACCCCTGGAACGGCTCGTCCAGCAGTACCAGACGGGTGCCGGCCATAAGCGCCCGGCCCAGCGCGGCGATCTTGCCCTGGCCGCCGGACAGCGCCGCGCCGGAACGCGGCAGCATCTCCTTCAATTGCGGCACCACCGCCACCGCCTTCTCCAGGCGGCGGTCGATCTCGGCGCGCGACAGGCGCAGCACGTCGCACGGCAGGCGCAGGTTCTCTTCCACAGTAAAGGTGGGAAACATCACCCGGTCTTCCGGCGCGTAGCCGATGCCCAGCCCGGCGCGACCATGCGCGGGGACTTGCGCAAGGTCGCGGCCGTCGAAACTGATGCGGCCTTCCTGCAGCGGCATCAAGCCCATCACGGCGCGCAGCAGCGTGGTCTTGCCGGCGCCGTTGCGCCCCACCACGGCCAGCAGGCTGCCGGCCGGGAACTCGGTGTCGATCTTGCGCAGCACCGTGATGCCGGCGATGCGCGCGCTGATCTTCTCGATCTTCAGCATCTCATTCCCCTATCACATTGCGACGGATCTCCGGATTGCCCAGGACATCCTCCGGCTTGCCGTCAGCGGCGATGCGTCCCGAAATCCAGGCCGCCACGCGGGTGGCGTAACGGGTGACGATGTCGACGTCGTGCTCGACGAAGATCGAGGTGATCTTCTGCTCGTTCAGCACCCGCATGATGATCGCCATCAGGCCGTGCTTCTCCTCGCTGGAAACGCCGCTGGTAGGCTCGTCCATGATCAGCAGCTTGGGCTGCAGCACCAGCGCCATGGCGATGTCGAGCAGCTTGCGCTGGCCTTCCGGCAGCAGCGCGCACAGCTCGCCGGCGCGCTCGCGCAGGCCGACCAGGTCGAGGATGCGGTCGATCTCGGCCTCGGGCAGCACGCGCGCCAGCGGTGCCCATATGCGCAGCGCGCCGGTGCGTCCGGCCGCCGCCAGGCGGATGCAGTCGCGCACCGTGTGCTCCAGGAACAACTGCGGCAGCTGGAAGGAGCGCCCGATGCCGCGCTGGACGATGGCGCGCGGCGCCAGCCGTGTGATGTCCTTCCCGTCGAAATGCACGCTGCCGCCGGTGGGCCGGATGAAGCCGGTGCAGATATTGATGAAGGTGGTCTTGCCGGCGCCGTTCTGGCCGATCACGGCGAGGCGTTCGCCCTCGTGCAGCGCGAAGTCGATGCTGTCGGCCACCACCACACCGCCGAAGGCCAGTTGCAGGCCGCTGGTCTGTAACAGCGCGCTCATGAACGCACCTCCCCGATCAAGGGCCGGGCCTCGCTTGCCTGGGCCGGCGCGGCCTTGCGGAACAGCAATCCGGACAGGCCGCTGGGGACGAAGAACACCAGCCCGATCAGCACGAAGCCCAACACCATCTGCCAGGCGCCGGTGAACAGCGCGGCCGAATACAGCTTGATGAACTCGAACACCACCGCGCCCAGGAAGGCGCCGACCGGATGGCCAACGCCGCCCAGGATGGAGATGAACACGATCTCGCCCGAACGCACCCAATAGCCCATCTCCGGCGTCACCAGGCCCTGCATCAGCGCAAACATGGCGCCCGACAGGCCGCACAGCGCGGCCGAGAACACGTAGCCGATCCACAGCGCCTTGTTGGCCGACAGGCCGATGTATTCCAGCCGGGTCTCGTTGGTCTTCACCGCCGCCAGCGCCTGGCCGGCCACCGATTGCTGGTAGCGCTGCACCGCCAGCGCCAGCGCCACCGAACAGGCCACCGCCACCACCAGCAAGGCGGTCTCGAAGCCGTCGCGGTCGAGCTGCATGCCGAAGAAGGTCGAGCGCGCCACGCGGATGCCGTCGGTGCCGCCGGTCCAGCTGTAGAACTTGCCGAGGATGGAGAACAGCACCATCGACAACGCCAGGTTGAGCATGCCGAAGAAGATCGCCCGGTAGCGCACCACGAACAGCCCGATCAGCATGCCCATGGCGGCGCCGCACAGCGCGCCCACCGGCAGCAGCAACGCGCTGTCGAGCCGCGGCACCGCGCGCGCCAGGAAGGCCGCGGCGTAACCGGCGGCGCAGGAGAACATCGCGTGGCCGAACGACAACTGGCCGGCGCGGATCAGGATCGACACCCCCAGCGCGGCCACGCCGAAGCTGGCGGCGATGACCACCGGCGTCTTCAGCCAGGGCCAGGCCAGCGGCGCGGCCAGCGCGACCAAGGCCAGCAGCAGGCCGGCAAGATTGGCTCGCGTCATCACACCCTCCTCGCTTGCGCCACGGAAAACAGTCCTTGCGGACGGAACAGCAGCACCGCCACCATGATCAGGTAAGGCACCAGCACCTCCATCTCCGGCTGCAGGTAGACCGCGAAGGAACGCGCCAGGCCGATCAGCAGCGCCGTCACCAGCGTGCCCTCGATCTGGCCCAGCCCGGCGGTGGCCACCACGGCGAAGGACAGCACGATCATCTCGGCGCCGATGCCCGGCACCAGCGAGGTGGTGGGCGAGGCCAGCGCCCCGCCCAGCGCGCCCAGCATGGAGCCGGCCACGAAGGTCAACAGGCAGATGCGCTTGGCGTCGATGCCCATCGCGGTAGCCACCTCGCGGTTGTGCGCCACCGCCACGATCTGGCGCCCGGTGCGGCTGGACTTGAGGAACCAGCGCAGCCCGACGAACACCACCAGCGCCACGCCCGGCAGCACCATCAGCTGGTAGCGGGTGTAAGTGATGCCCAGCACTTCGGCCACGCCGAGGTAGTTCACGATGTCGGAGACGAAATAAGGCTGGGCGCCCCAGATCATGCGCTGCAGGTCTTCGAAGATCATGAAGGCCGCGAAGGTCACCAGCAATTGCAGGATCTGTTCCTTGTGATAGATCCGGCGCAGCAGCAGCACCTCCATGACGGTGCCCAGCAGCGCGCCGATCACCAGCGCCGCCAGCACCAGCCACAGGAACGACCAGGCCGGCGAAAGCCCTTTGGAGACCGCCCACAGCCCCAGCGTGGCGGCGAAGTAGCCGCCGAACGCATAAAGGCTGCCGTGCGCCATGTTGAGGATGCGCATGACGCCGAACACCAGCGTCATGCCCAGCGCCACCAGAAACAGCAGCGCGGCGTAGGAGATGCCGTCAAGCACCGCCAGCAGGAACAATTCCTGATTCATGGCCGGCGTCCGCTCAGTTCACCGGAGGGAAGGTCTTGATGCGCGGATCCTTGAGGATCTCCGGCTTGATCGTCTTGACCCAGTCCACCGACTTCTGTCCGACCGGCGCGATCGCCATTTCAGCCGGGTAGATCTCGATCTTGTCGAGGATCGGGAACGGATAGGCGGCGGTCTTCCTGGTGGTGCCCAGCAGTTGGTCTTCCAGGCCCTGGCCGTCCTCGCGGATCTTCACCTCGTCGGTCAGGCCGCGGAACTTCAGGCCGTGCATCGCTTCGGCCAGTTGTTCGGTGCTCGGCCACTGGCCCTTGTTGGCCTTGATCGCCTTGTCGTAGCCGGCCACCAGGCCATCCAGCGCCTGGATCATGTGGTACACCGAATAGATCGGATAGGCGCCGGTCTTGGCCTTGAACTTCTCGACGAAGCCTTTCAGCTTGGGGTCGTCCTTCAGTACCGGATGCAGGAAGTAGTGGTCGCCGCGCGCGCCGATGATCACGCCGTCAGGCAAGGTGGTGCCCAGGCGCTCCAGCGAGCTTTCGGCCAGCGGCAGCACGAACTGCGCGTTCTTGATCAGGCCGCGCTGGGCCGACTGCCGCACGAAGGTATCGAGGTCGCCGCCCCACGAGGTAGAGAGGATCACGTCCGGGCGCAGCGCCTGCAGGCGGCTGATCTCGGTGGAGAAGTCGGAGGCGCCGAACTTGGGGAACAGCTCGGCCACCACCTTGACGTCGGGCTTGAGGATCTTCAGCGTCTGCGAGAACAGCTCCCACGAATCGCGCCCCCAGGCGTAGTCCTGGTTGACCACGGCGATGGTCTTGAAGTTGGGCTTCTGGCGCAGCAGGTACAGCACGCTGGCCACCATCTCGGTGGTGGCGTTGGCCTGGGTGCGCACCACGTACTTGTAGCGGCGCTCTTCCAGCACCTTCTCGGTGCCGCAGTCCCACAGGATGTTCAAGACCTTCAGGTCTTCGGCCACCGGCGCCAGCGTGTTGCAGCTGCCGCTGGAGATCGAGCCCAGCATCACCTTGACGTTCTGCTCCTGCACCACGCGACGGTATTCCGAAAGCAGCTTGTCGCCGCCCACGCCTTCATCGATGAAGGTCGGCGTCACTTTCACGCCGTTGATGCCGCCCTTCGCATTGAGGTCTTCCAGGTAGAGCTCGGCCGCCTGCTTGGCCGGCACGCCGAACACCGAGGCCGGGCCCGAGGTGAAGGTGGTGATGCCGATCTTCAGTTCGGCCGGTTTGGCCTGCGCGAATGCGCCCTGCGAAAAGGCGAACGCGGATGCCGCGGCCAGCATCGCGCCGATGATTTTCTTGTTGAACATATCTCCTCCAGGTGATGGATTGCAGTTACCCGGGGCCCACGCCCTGCGGCATCTGCGGCTGTCTATCGCTTACGCTCTTGTTTTGCTGGGTTGAACCGGCGCGCGCCGTCTCTTGCTCGCTCCGCACTGCCTTGCTGCAACTGCCTTGCTGCAACTGCCTGTTGTTGCGCTTCGTTGTTGCGCGTTATTGCTGCGCTTTGTTGTTCTGCTTCCGTTCAGCTTTACGGCACGACATTTCTGGTCGTCATGCGGGCGCGAGGCGCGCATTGCTTTGGCGTATCGGCCGGCATGTCGCCGGCTCCCTGGTTCTGTTTCTTCAGTGCTGCAATTCTCCCGCCTGGTGCAGGAACTTCTCGGCCTGCATGATCACCGGCTTGTCGACCATCTTGCCCTTGAGCGAGATGGCGCCGCCGTCGCCGGCGCGCACCGCGGCCATCACCTCGCGCGCCCACGCCAGTTCCTGCGGCGTGGGCATGAAGCCGCGCCGCACCTCGTCCACCTGGCGCGGATGGATGCACAGCTTGGCGCCGAAACCGAGCCGGCGCGCCCGCGCCACCATCTTCGCCAGGAAGCCGGCGTCGTCGAAGGCGGTGGTGACGCCGTCGATCGGCGGCGCGATCCCGGCCAGGCGCGAGGCCAGCACCATCTCGACCCGGAACTGCAGCAGCTCCTCTTCTTCCGGCCCGCATTGCATGCCCAGGTCGACCTGGGCATCGATGGAGCCGAAGGCCAGGCGCACCACGCCGGGCTCGGCGGCGATCTGGCGCATGGCGGCCAGCCCTGCCGCGCTCTCGATCAAGGCGATCACGCCGGCGCCGGGATGCAGGCGCGCGGCAATCGCCGACACCGCCGCCGGCGTCTCGACCTTGGGCAGCACGATACCGCCCACCGGCAGCGCGGCAAAGGCCTGCACGTCGCCGGCGTGCCAGACGGTATCGGCGGCGTTCACGCGCACCCACAGGCGCTGCTGCGCACCGTTGTCGGCTATCCATTGCGCCAGCGTGGCGCGCGCCTCGTCCTTCTGCGGCAGGGCCACCGCGTCTTCGAGATCGACGATCACCGCGTCCGCGCCGCTGGCCAAGGCCTTGGCGTAACGGTCGGGCCGATTGGCCGGTACGAACAGGTAGGTGCTGGCCGAGGCCACGCGCGATGTCATCAGACGGCTCCCCGCTCGCGCAGCGCCGCGATGTTGTCGGCGTCATATCCCAGCGACGCCAGAATGCCGTCGGTATGCTGGCCCAGGCCCGGCACGGCATCCATGCGGTACTCGTAGGTGTCGTTGACGCCCGGCGGCAGCAGCGCCGGCAGCGCGCCGGCCGGCGAGCCGACCTCGGCCCAGCGGCCGCGCGCGGCCAGCTGCGGGTGCTCCCAGATGTCCTGCATGGTGGAGACCCGGGCGTTGGCGATCTGCGCCTCGTCCAGCCGCGCCACCACCTGCGCGGCCGTCATGCCGGCGAACATCTGCAGGATCAGCGCGCGCAAGGCGTCGCGGTTCTCATGCCGGCGCGAGTTGTTGGAGAAGCGCTCGTCCGCGGCCAGCGACGCGTCTTTCAGCACCACCTCGCAGAACACCTTCCACTCGCGCTCGTTCTGCAGGCCCAGCATCACGACCTTGCCGTCGCCGGCGGCGAACGGGCCGTAGGGATAGATGGTGGCGTGCTCGGCGCCCGAGCGCACCGGCGCCGAGGCGCCCTGGTAGGCGTAGTACATGGGGAAGCTCATCCACTCGGTCAGCGCTTCCAGCATGGAGAGATCGATGTGGCTGCCGCGACCGTCGCGCCCGCGCTTGATCAGCGCGGCCAGGATGTTGGAGTAGGCGTACATGCCGGCAGCGATGTCGGCAATCGAGCAGCCGGCCTTCGCCATGTCGTCGCGCGTGCCGGTGACCGAGAGGAAGCCGCCCTCGCTCTGGATCAGCAGGTCGTAGGCTTTCTTGTCGCGGTAAGGCCCGTCCTCGCCGTAGCCGGAGATGTCGCAGACGATCAGGCGCGGATGCTTCTTGTGCAGCGCCTGCGCCGACAGGCCCAGGCCGGCGGCCGCACCGGGCGCCAGGTTCTGCACCAGCACGTCGGCCTCTTCCAGCAACTTGCCGATGATGGCCTTGCCGTCCTCGTCCTTCAGGTTCAGGGTCAGGCTTTCCTTGGAACGGTTGGTCCAGACGAAGTGCGAGGACAGGCCGTTGACGCGGGTATCGTAGCCGCGCGCGAAGTCGCCCACGCCGGGGCGCTCGATCTTGATCACGCGCGCGCCCAGGTCGGCCAGCTGGCGCGTGCAGAACGGCGCGGCGATCGCGTGTTCCAGGCTGATGACGGTGATGCCCTCTAGGGGGCGGTTGGATGGCAGCATCATGTTTCCTTTGGGGCTGGAGCCTGGGCGGCTCAGAACAATTCGCTCAATGCGCGCTCTTCATGCAGGCGCCAGGCGCGCGCGATGATGTTGCGGGTCTCGGCTTCGCTGGCGGCGCTGGAGAAGGCGATCAGCTTGGCCGCCTTGTGCTCCAGCTCGGGGCGCGAGAGCGTGTTGCCGGGATCGCCCTTGGGCACATCCACGGCGGCGCTGAAGCTGCGGCCGTCGGTGGTCTCGACCTCGACCCGGCCCAGCCAGCGCGCCGGGTAGGCGCCGTCGACCTCGTGGTCCAGCGTCATCCTCACCTTCTCGCGGAACTGCGCCACGCGCGGGTCCTGCAGCGCCTGCTGCTCGAACTCGGTCAGGCCGGCCTGCTGGTGCACCGCGATCAGGCCCAGCACCGTGCCCATCGAGAACTTGGCCTGGTGCACCGTCTGCGGATTGACCACCGGTCCCAGCACATCGATGGCGCCCTGGTGCACGCGCGTATTGACCGCCGCGATCTGGTCGTGGCGCAGGCCCTCGCGCCGCATCAGCACCTGCAGCGCGTCGGCGGCTGGATGGGTGTGGCGGCAGGAGGCGTGGAACTTGAAGGAAGTCTCGGCGGTGGCCCAGCGCGAACCCAGGCCATCGGTCAGCCTGGCCGGATCGGCATCCGACGACATGCCGGCCGCCATGCCTTGCGCGCCCTCCAGAATGCGCTGCGCGCCGGTGAAGCCGTCGCGCGTGAGGTAGGCCGCCAGCAGACCGTCGGCCGCGGCCTTGCCGGTGTGCAGTTGCTTGGAGTCGGCGGCGTCGCGCAGGAACTCCCACAAGCCGGCCGCCTGCGTGCCGGCCGAACCGAGCGCATGCAGGAATTTTGCAGTGTCGAAATCCATCAGCTTGCCCACCGCCACCGCGGCGGCCAGCGTGCCGACCGTGCCGGTGGTGTGGAACACGCGGTAGTGCGAGCGGCCCAGGAACTCGCCGATGCGGATCCCCGCCTCATAGCCCGCTACCGCCGCCACCAGGAAGTCGGCGCCCGACTTGCCCAGATCCTGCGCCGCCGCCAGCGCCGCCGGGAACACCACGGCGGCCGGATGGAACACCGAACCGTTGTGCACGTCGTCCTGCTCCACCAGGTGCGAAGAGGCGCCGTTGACCAGCGCCGCGAAGTAAGGCGAACTGGACTTGCGGCTGGTCAGGATGGTGGCCGGGCCGTCCTTGGGCCCCATCAGCGCGGCATAGCGCTCGATGATCTCGATCTGGCGCGCGCCCTTGCCGGCCAGCGCCGAGGCGAACCAGTCGAGGAACAGGTCTTCGGCACGGGCGATCACGGCCGGCGGGATGTCCTGGTAGCGCAGGCCGGCCAGGAAGGCGGCCAGGGTGCGGGAGGGGCTGTCGGTGGGCTGGCTCATGGGCGTCTCCTTGTTGTTGTGCGCCGCTTCAGAAGGAGCGCGGCAGGCCGAGGATGTGCTCGGCCACGTAGGAATAGATCAGGTTGGTCGAGATCGGCGCCACCTGGTACAGGCGCGTCTCGCGGAACTTGCGCTCGACGTCGTATTCGCAGGCGAAGCCGAAACCACCGTGCGTCTGCAGGCAGACGTTGGCCGCCTCCCACGAGGCCTTGGCCGCCAGGAACTTGGCCATGTTGGCCTGGGCGCCGCAGGGCTGGTGGGCGTCGAACAGTTCGCAGGCCTTGTAGCGCATCAGGTTGGCCGCTTCCAGTTCGATGAAGCTGTCGGCGATGGGGAACTGCACGCCCTGGTTCATGCCGATCGGACGGTCGAACACCACCCGCTCCTTGGCGTACTGCGCGGCCTTGTCGATGAACCAGTAGCCGTCGCCGATGCACTCGGCGGCGATCAGGGTGCGCTCGGCGTTCAAGCCATCGAGGATGTACTTGAAGCCCTTGCCCTCTTCGCCGATCAGGTTCTCGGCGGGGATCTCCAGGTTGTCGAAGAACAGCTCGTTGGTCTCGTGGTTGACCATGTTGAGGATCGGGCGCACTTCCATGCCCCGGCCGATCGCATCCTTCAGGTTGACGATGAAGATCGACATGCCCTCCGACTTCTTCTTCACCTGGTCCAGCGGCGTGGTGCGCGCCAGCAGGATCATCAGGTCGGAGTGCTGGATGCGCGAGATCCACACCTTCTGGCCGTTGACCACGTAGCGGTCGCCCTTCTTCACGGCGACGGTCTTGATCTTGGTGGTGTCGGTGCCGGTGGTGGGTTCGGTCACGCCCATCGACTGCAGGCGCAGCTCGCCGCTGGCGATCTTGGGCAGGTAGAGCTGCTTCTGCTGCTCCGAACCGTGGCGCAGCAGCGTGCCCATGTTGTACATCTGGCCGTGGCAGGCGCCGGAGTTGCCGCCGGTGCGGTTGATCTCTTCCATGATCACCGAGGCCTCGGTCAGGCCCAGGCCGGAACCGCCATACTCCTGCGGGATCAGCGCGGCCAGCCAGCCGGCCTTGGTCAGCGCGTCGACGAAGTCTTCGGGATAGCCGCGCGCCTCGTCCACCTTGCGCCAGTACTCGGGCGGGAAGGTATTGCACAGATCGCGCACTGCATCGCGCAAATCGCCATAAGCGTCATTGGGCGCCTGATACGACATATTGGGTCTCCGGAAATAAGATGGATGAAGAATTGAATTCGTGTCAGCCGAGGATGGCCTCGGCCTGCATCGCCAGCTCGCCGCGCAGGTTCTGCGCCCACAGTTCGGCGGATTTTCCGTCGGCGGCCAGCTTGCCGCACAGCTCGAAGCCTTCGGTGTCGAACAGGCTGCCCACGGCGCGGAAATTGAATTCGCGCAGCACCGCCTGCGGCATCTCGCGCGCCAGCAGGTCGGCCAGCAAGGTGGCGATCAGCGGACCATGCACGATCAGGCCGGGATAGCCTTCCACGCCGGTGACGTAACTGCGGTCGTAGTGGATGCGGTGGCCGTTGAAGGTCAGCGCCGAATAGCGGAACAGCAGCACCGGGTCGGGATCGACGCGGCGCTTCCACTGCGCGCCGGCCGGCGCCGCCTTGGGCGCGACAGGCGCGGCGCCGGGCTGCGGCAGGTCGCGGTAGACGATGTCGTGTTCCTCGTGGATGCAGACCTTGCCATCGTGGCCGATCTCATGCCTGACCGTGACAAACGCCAGCGCGCCGCTGCGGCCCTGCTTGACGTCGACGCTGGCGATGCGCGAGGTCTTCTGCGCGGCCGCGCCCACCGGCAGCGGCGCCGCGAAGCGCAAGCGGCCGCCGGCCCACATGCGGCGCGGCAGCGGCACCGGCGGCAGGAAGCCGCCGCGCTTGGGATGGCCATCGTCGCCGACCTCCGACTGCGCGCAGACGGTCCAGAAATAGATCCAGTGCCACAGCGGCGGCAAGGCGTCGCCGGCTTGCGGCTGCTGCGGCCCGTCGATGGTGGCGGCCAGGGCCGAGGCGAAGGCCGGGTTGATGTGGTCGTCGCGGCGTTCGCTCTTGTCGACCCATTGCCGCAGCATGCTCAGGTCGAGGTCGGGGTTGGACATGCGCTCCTCGTTGTTCTTGTCGGAATGGAGGCAAGTCTGTGCCCGTGTTGACGCAGGGACAATCTGTATTTTTGGAAGGGGGGCTTTCGCGATTGTGAAGCCAGGCCCGCGCATCGCATGCGGCGGCGCAGCACGCAAGCGCCGGGCCACGATCGGGAAATCGGCGTAACATGAAGGCCAAACAGGGAGACGCCCACACCAGAAATTTCCGCGCAGCGCGTCATGCAGCGCCGACGGAAACGCCCCTCCCCTTCGCGTTGCCTCAATCCCGGCCGCCAACTTCCACATCGGCGCCCACCTCAGCGGACTACGACATGCTCTTCGACCTGACCGACCTGCGGCTGTTCATCCTGATCGCCGAACTCAATAGCCTCACGCGCAGCGCCGAGCGCATGAACCTGTCGCTGGCGGCCACCAGCAACCGCATCAAGGAACTGGAGACGCGCTTCGGCACCCGGCTGCTCTACCGCGAGAGCAAGGGCGTGCAGCTGACGCCGGCCGGGCAGACGCTGCTGCACCACGCGCAGCAATTCATGCAGCAGGTCGAGCACTTGAAGAGCGACATGCAGCAGTACAACAACGGCATCAAGGGCTACATCCGCATCTTCGCCAACACCACCGCCGTGACCGAGTTCATGCCGGAAATCCTGGGCAAGTTCCTGGCCTTGCATCCGCAAGTCAACGTCGCGCTGGAGGAAAGGCTGAACCACGACATCATGCGCGGCATCCAGGAGGGTACGGCCGACATCGGCATCGTCGCCGGCCCGGTGCAGGGCGACGGCCTGGAGATCCTCAACTTCTCCACCGACCGCCTGGTGCTGGCCACCGCGCTGGAGCATCCGCTGGCCGGCGCCGGCGCCGTGCCTTTCGGCGACACGCTGGAGTACGAGCATGTCGGCCTGCATGAGGGCAGCACGCTGCATCACTTCCTCAACAAGATCGTTTCCGAGAACGGCCAACGCCTCAAGCTGCGCATCCAGGTGCGCAGCTTCGAAGCCATGTGCCGCATGATCGAGACCAATGTCGGCATCGGCATCGTGCCGCTGTCGGCCGCGCAACGCCACCAGCAGACCATGCAGCTGGCCATCGTGGAACTGGCCGAACCTTGGAGCGTGCGCGAGCGCAGCATGGTGTTCCAGGACATCGACACACTGTCGCCGCATGCGCGCAACCTGGTCGATTTCATCCGCGAGCAGATGGCCCTGCCGGCGACCGACGACGGCAAGGTCACCGCGCTGGCCGAGGCCGTGAAGAAGAAAAGCGCGCGGGAAAAGAAAAGCGCCTGACGGCGCTTGAATCGGCTTGAGCGCGTGAAAGCGCACGCGCCTGTTCACCGTCGTCCCCCCCGGTGTCGTGCCGCGGCCGTCGCGGCGCAACGAACGACAGGGAGGGAGGCAACTTGAAGGCATGGCGGTCTTGCCCTCCTCCGCAATGTCGTCCCTGCAAAAGCAGGAACCCAGTGGCGTTAATTGCGCACCGCAGAGCCGCCGGGCAACGAGCAGACTGCTGAATCAGCCCTCGATCATCATCCACACCGACAGCAGCAGCAGCGCGCCGCAGAACAGGATGCGCAAGCGCCGCTCCGGCAGATGGTGGGCCAGCGCCACGCCCCAGGAGATGCTGAGCACGCCGCCCAGCGCCATCGGAAGGCCGACCGCCCAGTTGACGTGGCCGGCCTGCGCATACGTCCACAGCGCCACCAGCGTGCCGGGCGTGACCATCGCCAGCCCCAGGCCCTGCGCCGCCGTCTGCGTGGCGCCGAAGAAGGCGGTCAACAGCGGCACCGCGACGATCGCGCCGCCCACGCTGAAGAAGCCTGCCGACGCGCCGGCCGACATCCCCACCGCGAAGATGTACTTGCGCGGCAGCACGATCGGGGTCGAGGCGCTGCGCTGCTTGCGCAGCAAGGTCCACAGGTAGTACAGCGCCAGCACGCCCATGAAGGCGGCGAAGCAGAAATGCAGGCTGCGCGCATCGATGCTGGTGGCCAGGCGCGCCGAGAAGTAGGTGGTGATCACGGCCGGCACGCACATCATCGCCGCCGAGCTCCACTCGATCTTGTTGCGCTGCTTGTAGCGCCAGAAGGCGATCACCACGTTGGGCACGATCATCACCAGCGAGGTGCCCTGCGCCAGCTGCTGGTCCATGCCGTAGAGATAGCCCAGCACGGGAATGGCGATCAGCCCGCCGCCAATGCCGAACAGGCCGCCCATTGCGCCCAGCAAACCGCCCAGCAGGAAATTCAATACGCTGGACAAAAACAAGGAATCCATCATCGGTGTAAAGTTATGGGTCTGCCGCGCGGCTCATGCAAGCGAACTGCGCGGCGTTCAAATCAGAAAAGGAGACCGGCATGAGCGGCGCCATCGTATTCGCGTTGGAAATGGGCGTGGTCGCCATCATCGCGCTGGCTGTCTACCTGGTGGTCAAGAAGTAGGCCGCGGACCTTCCCCGTCCCGGCCGCCAAGCTCGCCAGTTTAGCGCAGCCCGGCCCCGCTGTCACAGGCTGGGAGCGGCCCGCGCCGGATCTCCTCAAGTGTGCATGGCATGCATGACGTAGCACGAACGACAACACACACAACAAGCGGCATCGCAATTCGCCAATCACCTCATGCAAAGGAAGAAGACAAATGGATTTAGGACTCAAGGGTAAAACCGCGCTGGTATGCGCATCGAGCAAGGGCCTGGGCCGCGCCTGCGCGCTCTCGCTGGCGCGCGAAGGCGTGGCCGTGACCATGCTGGCGCGCGGCAAGGAAGCGCTGGAAGCGGCCGCCGCCGAGATCCGCGCCGAGACCGGCGCCGCCATCACCACCGTGGCTTGCGACATCACCACGCCCGAAGGCCGCGCCCTGGCGCTGGCCGCCTGTCCCAGCCCGGACATCCTGGTGACCAACGCCGGCGGCCCCAAGCCCGGCGACTTCCGCGACTGGTCGCGCGACGACTGGATCGCCGCCGTCGACGCCAACATGCTGACCCCGATCGAGCTCATCAAGGCCACGGTCGACGGCATGATCGCGCGCCGCTTCGGCCGCATCGTCAACATCACCTCCAGCGCGGTGCGCGCCCCGATCGACATCCTCGGCCTCTCCAACGGCGCCCGCTCGGGCCTGACCGGCTTCATCGCCGGCCTCTCGCGCAAGACCGTGGCCCACAACGTCACCATCAACAACCTGCTCCCCGGCCCCTTCGAAACCGACCGCCTGCGCGCCACCGCCCAGGGCGCGGCCAACGACAGCGGCAAGAGCGTGGACGACGTGCTGGCCGAACGCCGCAAGCAAAACCCCGCCGGCCGCTTCGGCGACCCGGCCGAGTTCGGCGACGCCTGCGCCTACCTCTGCAGCGCCCAGGCCGGCTTCATCACCGGCCAGAACATGCTGCTCGACGGCGGCGCCTACCCGGGCACGTTCTGAGGCAGCCGGCTCCGGCGACTTTCATACGGGAAAGAGTTGGGCGCCAAGCAAGTGATGTATAATGCGCCCCTCGCGATGCTCCCTCACCGGGCATCCGCCGACAAGGAGGTTTGGGTGAGTGGTTTAAACCAGCAGTCTTGAAAACTGCCGACGGAGTGATCCGTCCGTGAGTTCGAATCTCACAGCCTCCGCCAGAACAGCAAAAAAACGGGCCTCAATCGAGGCCCGTTTTTATTTTCCATGAACAAAATCGCAAAAGGTCCCGGCGTCTTCCGCTCTGACGACTGAGTCCCTTCAAACGCGCACACGGCTGAGCGCGCTGCGCTTGTCGTAACGACGGCCTTTCAGCCGCCCTTCACCTTGAACACGCTGACCGTCTGCAGCAGCTTGGCCGCCTGGTCTTCCAGCGCCCCTGCCGCCGCTGCGGCTTCTTCGACCAATGCGGCGTTTTGCTGTGTCACCTGGTCCATTTGCGACATTGCCATGTTGATCTGGCCGATGCCTTCGGTCTGTTCGCGGCTGGCGGCGCTAATTTCCTGCACGATGTCGGTTACCCGGCCGACGCTGCTCACCACTTCTTGCATGGTGGCGCCGGCCTGCGTCACCAAGGCGCTGCCGTCGGCGACCTTGTTGACGGAGTCGTCGATCAGTTCCTTGATTTCCTTGGCCGCCGCCGCCGAGCGCTGCGCCAGTACGCGCACTTCGGAGGCGACCACGGCGAAGCCGCGGCCCTGCTCTCCTGCCCTGGCCGCCTCGACCGCGGCGTTAAGCGCCAGGATGTTGGTCTGGAAGGCAATGCCGTCGATCACGGCAATAATGTCCACGATTCTCTTCGACGACTCGTTGATGCCGGCCATTTTCTGGATGACGTCGCCGACCACGCTGCCTCCCCGCACTGCGATCTCGGAGGCCTCCGTGGCCAGCGTGCTGGCTTGCCGCGCGTTGTCGGCGTTGTGGCCGACAGTCGATGTCAGTTCTTCCATCGCCGACGCGGTCTCTTCCAGCGAGCTGGCCTGCTGTTCGGTGCGGGAGGAGAGTTCGAGATTGCCGGTGGCGATCTGGCTGGATGCGGTGGCGACCGTATCGGTGCCGCTGCGCACTTCGCGCACGATGCCGGCCAGGTTGTCGTTCATCGTCCGCAACGCGGTGATCAGCATACCGGTCTCATCCCGGCTGGCCGCCCGGATCTCTGCGGTCAGGTCGCCCGCCGCGACGCGCTGCGCCAAAGACACCGCGTCGCCCAGCGGGGCGGTGATGCTGCGCGTCGCATACCAGGCGGAGAACGCACCCAGGGCGACCGCTGCCAGGGTCAGGGCCAGCAGGATTTCCAGGGTGACGGCATAGTCCGCGCGCATCGTGGTGATGCTTTGCTGGTTCTGCTTTTCCTGCAGTTCGATCATGGCCTGGATATCGCTGAACCACTGGCTTTGCGGCGTCTGCACCGAGGTCTGGAGATAGCTCGCGGCCTCTTTTTCATTGGACGCTTCAGCCAGCGAAATCACCTTGTCGAAGCTCGGCCTGATCTTGGCGCGATCCGATTCGATCTCGGCGCTCAGCTTCTTGGCGGCATCGGATTTGAGCAGCGATTGCAGCCGGGCGAAGGTATCGTCGTATTGCTTGCGCGCTTTGAGCACGACGTCTTTCTGGGCGCGACGCGTCTCGGCGTCGGTATAGAGGATGATGTTGCGTAGCGAGCGCACTTCCGTATTGAGGAAGCCGCGCATGGCGTTGGCGGCGGCGATCTTGACGTTGTTCTCTTCGACGATGACCTCGGCCTGCCTGTTGTTGGCCGACAAGGATTGCCATCCCACGATGGCCACCACGCAAAGCAGGCACAACACCACGCAGAATGCGATGGCCAGCCGCGCTCCAATCTTCAGATCCGAATACTTCATGTTTCCCCTTGTTTTACCTTATTCCCAAGGGCGACATTGTAAGTTGAGGCCTTGTCGTCAACTCTCATTAATTTACATTTTTACATCCCGGCCGTTGCATATTCTCAGCAGGCGGCCAAAGGGGTCTTGCATTGTCGCGGATAAGTTGCGCCGATGCTCGTTCCGGGTGCCTTTTGGCCACATCCGAATGCGGCAACACGGCCGTGTCGGCATCGGCTTACATCAAACAGCGCTGCCCGCCGATGACGCTTTTCCCGCAATCGGACTAGGCTGTGGATTTTAAGGAGAAAGATCATGGCGACTCCTGTTCACCCCGACCGCCCCGAAGGCAGCCCCAGCAAGACGAAGTACGAAAAGGAACCAAGGAATCGTGAAGGCACAATGGGAGGTCAGCGGCCGTTGAGCGCGCCGGCCGGCATCCAAAAGCCAGGCCCCGGGGGAGTGTTGGTGGAAGAAGGAAAGCAGAAGAAGGAACAATTGGAAGAATGATCCGCAGGTCCCTGCGGGTTTGCCTGTTCAAACCGAGAAAGCATCAATTGCACATCAAATACAATGAAAGCACTGCGCCAATGAAAGACCTGATGACGATGGCGCCCATCGATCCCGCACTGCACGCCGCCCTCCTGCGCGGCAAGGTGGCGGCGCGCCGGCTTATCGAAGACTTGATGGAAGCGGCCAGACAGCGGCGAGAAGAGATCGTGCAAGGGCGGTGAGTGCGTCGGCGGCCCCGCCGCATTCACCCGATTTATTGGCATCAGGGGGTGAACAGGCACGGTCCGCATTGCGACAATATCGAGATGGCTCGCCATCTGTTGGCTGTTGGCTGTTGGCTGTTGGCTGTTGGCTGTTGGCTGTTGGCTGTTGGCTGTTGGTTGTTGGCTGTTGGCTGTTGGCTGTTGGCTGTTGGCTGTTGGCTGTTGGCTGTTGGCTGTTGGCTGTTGGCGGCTCGCAGAATTGCCCACTCCATTGAGCGCTGGCAATAAAAAAGCCGCCCGTAAGCGGCTTTACCGAGAAGCTGCGTCCATCACGCCGGACGCGTCCATCTAGGGCCTCAAGCCATTCCGAATCCTGTTGACGGCGATTACCGCATCCAGCAGCTTTCCCTTGTTTCCCCAGATTGCGTGCGCTGTCCGATGCTCGGCTTCGTCCGCAAGAGCGACGCCGTATTGCGCCTGGAGGCCGGCCAAGAACTTGTTGAATGCCCTGGCGTCCCGGTCTGTGATGTTCTGGACGAAAACCGTCGCCGCACTTTCATCGAGTTCGCCCACGCCGCTCTCAACGTAGGAGCCGCTTAGCGGATATCCCGTGTAATGCCTTGCCGCGTAGTCCAGCGCCTCCTGAGGTGAAGCGAATCCGTCCTGCGGCCCGAATTGCGCCTTGTCGTTGACGGTGATCGCCAGGGTAAAAGTGCCGCCTTTCTTCTCTTTGACATTCACCACAACGTGGACTTTTTCGCCATAGAGATTCACGGCCAGAACGTTGCTCATTGCTTCCCTTGATGTTTGGATTCAAGTGAGAGAGCATACCATCGCCGCCGCAACTTGAGATCTTGCAGCGCCTGTTTCCCCTGGCGGCGCCGGACTGGATTTGCTAGGCTTCGGCTGGAAATGCGAGGCCTCATGAGAGGCCTGCCAGCGCGCCATGCCGGCGGCTGATTTTCGTATGCGCCACATCACAAGAAATCGGGGACGCACTATGCGCTGTTTCGCTGGATTCAGATCTTATCGCGCCGTTCACGCCTGCCTGGCGCTGCTGCTTGCCCTGCCGCTCGCCGAAGCGGCGGCACAGTCGTCCAACGAACAACTCGGCTGGCTCAGGAATTTCGTCAGGGTCCACAACGGCAATGAGTTCTGCGTCCCCACCGGCGCTCAATTCCAGGACTATGTCACCGCGATCTCGCAGTACAAGCAAGCGCATCCGGAACTGGAAGGCGTGATCGGCGGACAAAGCGCGCTTGCCGCATTCAAGGCCGCTTATCCGTGCGAGGCCGGCAAGCCGGCAGCATCGGTCCCGCCAGCACCGGAGATCCCTGCTCCTGCTCCTGCTCCTGCTCCTGCTCCTGCGGCGCAAGCGACTCCGCAAGACGACCGCTCCCCCATCGACACTGCCCGTACCCAGCTGGCGCTGGAGAAGCTGGCCTCGACCACCGGGCATGAGAACGATGCCTTGATCGTGGAAATCCAGAAGAACGCCGGCAGTTATCAGCCGCCGGCGCTGGTGGCGCTGACGCTGGTGCTTTACCAGCAGGGCAAGACGGACGAGGCGATCTTCTGGTTGAGCGCGGCGCGGCTGCGAGCCAATTACGATGCGGCGCGGTGCGCCGATGCCGGGGCGCGGCCGGCGGCGCGGGCGATCATGAGCGTGGTGCCGCGCGAGCTGTTGCGAGCGCAGTTCGATGACTTGCCCAGGCTGCGCAAGATCGTCAGCCAGGCAGTGCGATGGGACGAGACCACGCCCTACAACTACGACCAGCGCTGGATCAACCTGCAGGG
The DNA here is from genome assembly GCF_028993615.1 of Herbaspirillum sp. WKF16. Lineage (NCBI taxonomy): Bacteria > Pseudomonadati > Pseudomonadota > Betaproteobacteria > Burkholderiales > Oxalobacteraceae > Herbaspirillum > Herbaspirillum sp. WKF16. Next base: position 2,973,770 of record NZ_CP118632.1, read on the forward strand.
CGGCGGCGTTGATTCCGGCGCGTCCGATGCGGTCACCGGAAATACGCCGATGAGCCTGCCGCGCGAAGAGTGGCCGGCATTGGCGGCCAGGAACCGGGCCGACTACGTCGCCAGCCTGGATGCCGCGATCAGGGAAATCAGCGCGCGGAAATGAACGCTTGCCGCGGTTGATCGCGCCGCATGGCGCGGCTCACGAATCGCCCGCCGCGTCCTTCTTCAGCTGGGCGCGATTCGTCTTCGAAATCTGCACATAGGAGCAGCTGGAGGCGATGGCCAGCCGCAGCAGCGTGCCCTTGTCCAGCGGCGACAGCAACGGCGCGTCGTCCTGCTCTTCCGACTCGTGGAATTCGATCAGCGCCAGCAGCGTGGCGATGCCGTTGCCGATGTCGTGGGTGTGTTCGGCCAGCACGATTTGATTGGTGCGCAGGACGTTGGCGCGATGCCACGTGAATGGACGGAATGATGGCAGGGAAAGATAATCGATGGCGGATTTAGCTGGCATGAATAATCTTAAGTAAAAATACCGCCTGGGGCGGTCGTCTACCTTCTCAATTCGAGTCGCCAAACCCGGCCCCATCTTTCTTTGGGACCCGGCGAGAGCAGCAGGAGGCCCAAAACATGGTCAAGTCCCGCTCCCTCGCCGCATCCTCCCGCCCTGCCCTTATTTCTTCTTCGCCGCCTTCTTGCCGCCGGCGGCCGGCGCCAGCCGGGCCAAGGCCTGGCGCGCGTAATCGGCCACCTGCCCCTTGGGCTGGATCGTCAGCACGCGGCGATAGGCCTCTTGCGCACCGATGACGTCGCCCAGTTTTTCCATCGTTTGTCCGTAAAAATACCAGGTCAATGCGTCGTCGGGAGACTGCTGCAGGATCTGCTGGTACTTGCGCGCGGCGTCGGCGTACTTGCCGGCGTCGAAGTCGGCGGTGGCGGCATCCATCAGGCTGGTAGCGGCAGGCGCGGCCTTACTGGCGGACTCGGGCGCGAAGTCCACCACGATGATGTCTTTCTTGCCGCTGCGCCAGACCAGCACTTCCGCCTTGCTGTTGGGCGGGAGCTTGCCAATGGCCGCGGTCACCTCCGCAGGTGTCGCCATGCCTTCGCCGTTGAAGCCGAGGATGATGTCGCCCGCAAACAGGCTGGCGCGTTCGGCCGGCGTTCCCTTGACCACCTCTGCGATGACGGCGCCGCGCGCCGACTCCAGGCCCAATTGCTTGACCAGCACGGGATCGATGGGATTCAGGCGCACGCCCAGCATCGCCTTCCGGGGGCAGCTTTTCTCCGTCTGCACCTGGCGTATCCAGCCGAGGTATTGGAGCCACACGGCCTTTTCCGCCGTGCTGGCCGCCTTCTCCATCGATGCGCTGAAGTTCTTGTCCAGGGTGTCCAGCGTGTCGCAGCTGAAGCCGCGATAGGTGTTGAGCGTGTCGGCCGCGGTCGGCGGCGTTGCGCAGCCCGCCAGCGAGCCCAGCAACGCCGCCAGCACCAGGCCGGCTGCGAGGGTGAACCAACGGCCGTGGCCGGCCGCGTTCCATGTGCGTAGAGGATTCATGTTCGATCGTTCCTTCATGTCGGCGTTCTCGGCGTCGGGCGCGGGTCAGCGCTTGTCCTGGCCATCGTAGGGCGTGGTGCAACGTCCGTCGCCCAGCGCGTACTTCGGGCAGATGTAGCTGCGTTGCGCCGTGATGAGGTTGTAGCGCTTGACCAGGTCGTAGTCGCCGGCGCCCAGCGCATGCCCGCAGCGGTAGGCCTCGAACTGCTCGTCGTGCAAGGTCGGTCCGCCGGCGGCCCAGGTCCCGCCCGCGCAGTGTTGCCGGGCCAGCGCGACCTCCAGGGTGGCGTCGCCGCCCAGGACGTCGTTGTCCAGGGGGCCAAAGCATTGCCATGTTCCCTTCTTCTGTTGCCGGCAGATCGCCACCGCTTCCTTCTGGACCGGCCCCCACTCGACCTTCTTGTCCTTGCCGCCGCCCTTGGCCGGCGGCTTATCGACCGGAGGGGGCGGCGCGGCTGCCGGCGCGCTCGTCCCATTGACCGGCAACGTCGACGCGATGGGAATGGTCTGCGCGCTGCGCTGCTGCTGGAGCAGTTGCGATTGCGAAACCGGCGTCGCCGTCCCTTGGCCCGCCTGGCGCTGCTGGACGGGGGCATTGGTGGAAGGCAGCGTCACCGGAGCCGGCGGCCGCGTTTGCGCAGCGGGCGGCGACGCCGGGGATGCGGTCTGCGCGGTGCGCTGTTGTTGCAGCAATTGCGCCTGCGAGCCGCCCGCAGCCGAGGGCGGCGGCACAGGATGCTGCTGGGCGGCCGGCGCATTGATCGTCGGCACTACCGCGCCTGGAGGCCGCGCCGGCTGCGCAGGCAAGGTCGGCGCTGCGGGAGCGGCTTGCTGTGGCATGTGCTGCTGCGTCTGCTGGGGAACGGGCGACGCCGGACCGGTCGAGGACGGCCGAGGCGCCTGGCGCTCGGCTGCGGCGCGTTGCCGCTCGGCCTCCTGCTGCCTGCGCTGGCGTTCTTGCGCGTCCTGCTGCTGGCGCTGTTGTTCGAGCACCCGCTGGCGCTCGTTGGCGGCGTTCTGTTGATGTTGCTGCTGTTGCTGCTGTTGCTGTTGCTGCTGTTGCTGTTGCTGTTGCTGTTGCTGCTGCTGCTGTTGCTGTTGCTGGCGCTGGCGATCGCGTCCCCGGACGGCCTCTTGCTCACGCTGGCGCTCCCGCTCGCGCGCCGCCTCCTGCTCGCGCTGGCGCTCACGTTCGCGCGCGGCCTCCTGTTCGCGCTGGCGTTCCCGGGCGGCGGCCTCTTGTTCGCGTTGCCGCTCCCGCTCTTCGCGATCCAGGCATTGCTGCTGCAGCGACGCCGGCTTGGTCGGCGGGCAATAAGCCGCAGCCGTACCGGATATGACGAACAGCGCTGCGGATAGCCCGAGCGCGCCCATTGCGTTCTTGTTCATTCCCCGCCCCCTTTGATGGATATTTTTCCACTATGGCAATGACTTGAGCGAGCCTTGGCTGGCTCTCTATACCGCTCATCCACGCCGGTAAAAATGCGAGTCAAAAATTATATTAATCAATTTTCCTGACGGCATTATTGAAGCGGATGACACCCCCACTTTCTTCGCATCATCCGCAAGAACCGCTCACCCCCTGTCAACATGCGGCGGTTCCTCTTCCGGCAAATGTCTCACACCTGTCCGCTCGCAACAAGACGAGCAAGACCTGTTACCAGAAAAATAAGAGAAAATGCCGTTGAGCGTCAGCATTGCGTCAGCAATTTGTCAGTATCCGTGCAAGCCGGAGCCCCACTTCGGATGCGACACGAGATGGAAGAAACGCCCACCGCCGCACAAGAATCTTCAATCGCGAGTTCTTCTCGCCACCCATGGTGCGAGCCACGTGAGACTGCGCGCATGCAATGGAGAAAGCCCTCGGAAGCGCCCCGCAAGAGATCAAAAAAAGGGCCTCATCTGCGAGGCCCTTTTCATCTCCACTACGGTGGCGAGCGCCACAGCTTTCACGCCGGGGCAATCTGCACCCGCGACAGCATCCTCATCAACTGATCCACATCGACCGGCTTGACCAGGTGATGGTCGAAACCGGCCGCGCGGCTGTTGTCCCTATCCTCTTGCTGCCCGTAGCCGGTCACTGCGATGAGGACCGCCGACGCCGTTTCAGGCAGCTGGCGCAACTCCCTTGCCAGCTCGTTGCCGTTCATGTCGGGCAGGCCGATGTCGAGCAGGCAGATGTGCGGACGGCTCGCGCCGACTGCGGCGAGCGCTTCGCGCGCGGTGTAGTGGACGCCGACCTGGTAACCGCCGGCTTCCAGCAGCATGGCCAGGGTGTCGGCCGCGTCCTGGTTGTCGTCGACCACCATGGCGCGTAACGACACTGCGGCATCGGCCGCGCCGGCCTCGCCGTCGCTCGCCCGGGCAGCCAGGCTCTCGCCGGCATGCACCGGCAGCCTGATAGTGAACGTGCTGCCCTTACCCAGCCCATCGCTGTGCGCCTCGACGCCGCCGCCGTGCGACCTGACCAGGCTCTCGACGATCGACAGGCCCAGCCCGAGGCCGCCCTGGGAGCGGTCGGCGGAACGCTCGGCCTGGGCGAACAGGTCGAACACGTGATCCACCATCTCTGGCGCCATGCCGATGCCGTTGTCGGTGATCCGGACGCATCCCTCGTTCGCGTCGGCCTGCGCCGAGACGTCGATCCGGCCGCCATTGGGCGTGTACTTCACGGCGTTCTGCAGCACATTGGCGAATACCTGGACCAGGCGCTTGCGGTCGCCTTCGACATTGAACCTCTCGGCCGGCGGGTTGAGCGTCAGCTCCTGCCCCTTGGCGCGCAGCATCGGCTCGACCTGCTCGGCCGCCTCGGTCAGGATCTGCCCGATCCCGACCACCTCGCGGTCCAACGTGATCAGGCCGCGCGTGACCCGCGCCACATCCAGCAGGTCGTCGATCAGGCTGGTCATGTGCTTGACCTGGCGCGCGATGATCTGGCTGGTGCTGCGCACCTTGCCGGCGTTGTCGGCGGTCAGCCCGAGCAGTTGCGCCGCCGCGCCGATCGGCGCCAGCGGATTGCGCAGCTCGTGGCCCAGCATGGCGAGGAATTCGTCCTTGCGGCGATCGGCCTCGAACACCTCGTATTGCCGCTCGCGCGCGCGCATTGCGGCGCGCACCGCGCTGACCAGGGTGAAGGGACGAATCGGGCTTTCCAGCAGGGTGAGATTGCGCAGGCGCCGGTAGGCGTCATTGTTCCAGTGGCCGTCATTGGCCACCCGCGTCAGCACCAACACCGGCAAATCGGACCAGGTCGGTTGCCTGGCGATGAAATCCTCCAGCGCGGCGGCGCGCCCCGGCGCCACGACATCTTCCATCGTCAGCAGCATGCCGGCGCCGGCGGCCAGCTCCCTCACCACCTCGGCGATGTTCTTGCAGATGCAGCATTCCAGGCCAGCCTTTTTCAACACCGAGGCGGAAAGCTCGGCATCGCGTCCGAAGGGTGCGCAGATCAATACGCGTTGCGCCTGCGCGCCGATGCGCGCCCTCACTGGGAGCCTGTGCCGATGGGCGCGGTAAGCTTGGGAACACCGGTCAGGATGCCGTGGAACTGCTTGAGCACGGGGCCGATATGCACGCCCTGAGACGAGATGGTCATGCGACGGATGGTGCGCTCATGCGCGCTGCCCCGTTTCTTGAATACCGACAGCGCCTGCTGCACTTCGCCCTGCGATTCGAAGTAGCGCAGCAGCAGCACGTTATCGGACAGGTAGGTGGCGTCCATCGAGGTCGACATGTTGCTGCCCAGCATGCCCTGCTGCACGCCGATGAGGATGGTCACCACGCCGCGCTGGCCCAGGTAGGTGAGCAACTCATGCATGTGGATGGCCAGCAGCTTTTCATTGGGCATCGACTGCATGAAGCCGTTCAGGCTGTCGATCACCACGACCTTGGCGCCGGCGTCGGCGGCGCGGCACACGAGGTGGACGAACTCGCCCGGCGTCAGTTGGGCCGGGTCGATCTGGTGCACGTTCATTCTTCCATCCTGGACGCCGGCGCGCAGCGAGAAGCCGAGGCTGTCGGCGCGATTGAGCAGGTTGGAGGTCGACTCTTCGAACAGGAACAACGAGGATTGCAAGCCCCGCTTCAGGCAGGAGTCGATGAACTGCGCCGCCAGCGTGGATTTGCCCACGCCCGGCGGCCCTGCGATCAAGGTGCTGCTGCCCTCCTCGATGCCGCCGCCCAGCATCTGGTCCAGCTCTGCAATGCCGCTGGAGAACTGCACCGGCACCAGGCTCTCGCGCGTCTCGGCCGCAATCAGCCGCGGGAACACCAGCAGGCCGCCATACTGGATCTTGTAGTCGTGCAGGCCTTCGCGGAAGGCGATGCCGCGGTACTTGATGATCTCCAGGCGGCGGCGCGTGCCGCCGTAGTCGGTCGCCATGCGCTCCAGCGAAATGACGCCGTGGGCGATGCTGCGCACCTGCAGGTCGCCGTCGCTGGCGGTGCGGTCGTCCAGGAACAGCGTGGTGCAGGCGCGGCTGGCGAAGAACTGCTTGAAAGCCAGCACCTGCCGGCGATACACCAGCGGGTTGGAGGCCAGCAGTTGCAGCTCGGACAGCGAATCGAGCACCACCCGCGTCGGCTTGAGGCGCTCCACCACCGACAGGATCTCCTTGGTGGTGGTGCCCATTTCAACGTCGCTGGGCGCGAAGATGCTGTATTGCTCGTCCGGATTGAGGATGCTTTCGGAGGGCAGCACCTCGTGGATGCTGATCCCTTCCAGCGACCAGCCGTGCGCCTGCGCCACCGCCTGCAGCTCCACCGAGGTTTCGGACAAGGTGATGTAGAGGACCGGCTCGCCCTGCCGCGCGCCCTCCATGAGGAACTGCAATGCGAGGGTGGTCTTGCCGGCGCCCGGCGAGCCTTCGATCAGGAACAAGCGATCGCGGGTCAGGCCGCCGCGCAGGACGTCGTCGAGCCCGGCCACGCCGGTCGAGAGAAAGGAATTGCTGTTTGCGTTCTGGGGAAGGATCATGGGCAGTCTCCGCTGATTGGTGCGGCGCAAAAAGATGTCTTTGCGCCATCGTTGCTGATGAGACAGGGGTTTCCGGAAAAAGATCGCCAGGTTCCTGTTTTTAGCTGAACAGGCAGGATTTTTATGACAAAAAGGAAACATGTCGCCCCCCCGTCCTGAGCGATCGGGACGCAAGGAACGGCCTCGCCCGAGGCCTGTTGCTGATCAGCTTGCCATCATGAAAATGCCTGGCCCAGGGTCTGCTCGCTGACCGAATCCTCGATGGTCTCCAGCGTCTGCTGCAGGTGCTGGCGCACGATCTTCTCCACCAGCCGGCCGTTCTTCTTGCGGTAGCCATCGAGGATCATGGCGTGCTCCTCGTTGTCGGTCTGCTGGATCTGCGGGTGCATGTAGATCGACAGCGAGACATAGGGCGCCGCCACCACCAGCAGGGTCTTGACCATCTCGTAGAGCCGCGAATGCTCTTCGCTCTTCATCAGCTTGATATGGAAATCGCAGTTCAGCGCCGCCCATTCGTGCGGGTCGCTGGCAGCGCACATGCGCTCGTGGATGTCGGCGGCCGCCTGGAAGGATTGCTCGCTGATGGTGGCCACCGACTTCCTGGCCAGCAGCGGCTCGAGCACGATGCGCAGCTCGTAGATCTCGGCCACGTCCTGCACCGACAGGCCCTTGACCACCACGCCTTTGTTGGCGTCGATGGTGACCAGGCCCTCGGAGCGCAAGCCGCGGAAGGCCTCGCGCACCGGCGTGGTGCTGACCTCGAAGCGGCGCGCGACCTCGTCTTGCCGCAGCTTGTCGCCGGGGCGGTACTTGCCGGAGAGGATGTCGTTGCGCAGCAGGCTCAGGACCTGCTGCTCGATGGTTTTGAAGGCTTTTGGCATGCGCGGCTACCGGGAGTTGTCTCTGGCGGCGGACTGGGGCGCCGGCCGATGCCGGCCGCCCCGTCCGCTCTGGTCTGGTGGCCCGGGCGACCGGGCCTGCGCCGACATTGTGGCTTGCATGGGATTGCCGCGCAAGCCTGCTGCCGGATTGTGCCGCCTATGCCAGCGCCGCGGGACGCGAGGCCGGCAGGATGGTGCTGACCCACTGCGCGGTGTCGAGCAAGGCCTGGTCCTGGTCGCCGCGGCCGATCAGCTGCAGGCCGAACGGCAGGAAGTCGTCCGAGAAACCCGACGGCACCGTCACCGCCGGCAAGCCGAGCAAGGTCGCCGGCGTGCAGAAGATGGCGTCGCCGGTCTTCTCAAGACCGGGCAAGGCGGTGGTCGGCGAGGTGATCGTGACGATGGCGTCGAGATCGCCGAAGGCCTGGTCGCGCGCACCGCGCAGGGCCGCCAGCCGGGCCAGCATCTCCAGGTGCTGCGCCTGGCTGATGCCGGCGCCGATGGCGATCAGCTCGCGGATGTTCTGCCCCGCCAGCGACTCCCGGCCGGCAATCTCGCCGGCGATGGCGGCGCGCGCCTCGTAGGCCAGGATGCCGTTGATCAGGGTGTGCAATTCAGCGATGTCGGCGCCCAGCTCCACCGGCACGCACTGCACGCCATGGGCTTCCAGGCGGCGCACCGCACCGTCGAAGTTGCGCTGCACTTCGGCCTGCACGCCGGGCCATTTCGACGAGCGGTACACGCCCAGCTTGCGCGGCTTGACGCCGGCGGCAAAGGCATTGGGCGAGGCCGGCGGCGCCACCTTGCCGTCGCGCGCGATGACGGCGTGGGCCACTGCGGCCCAGTAAACGCTGGAGGTGATGAAGCCGAGGTGGTCGAGCGAGCCTGCCAACTCGTGCGTGCCCTCGGTGGGAATCAGGCCATAGGTGGGCTTGTAGCCGCAGGCGCCGCAGTATGCGGCCGGGCGGATGATGGAGCCGACCGTCTGCGTGCCCAGCGCGATGTCGACGATGCCGGCGCCGACCGCCGCAGCCGAGCCGCTGGAGGAGCCGCCCGGCGTATGCGCCGTATTCCACGGGTTGACGGTGGCGCCGGGGTCGCGCCAGGCGAATTCGGTGGTGACGGTCTTGCCGAAGATGACGGCGCCGGCGGCGCGCAATTTGGCGACGATCCACGCGTCCTTGCCCGGCTGGCGTCCCTCGAACACCTTGGAGCCGTAGGCGGTGGGCATGTCGGCGGTGTCGATCAGGTCCTTGACCGCGACCGGGATGCCGGCCAGCGGCCCGGTGGCGTCGACCGGCGCCGCGTAGGCCGCGGGCCTGAAGACGAAGGACTTGAGGAGGCCGTCGATCCGCTCGGCGGCGGCGATGGCGGCGGCCAGCGGTGAAGCTTGCGCGCCGTGGTCTTGCTGGGATGTGCTCATGCTGTTTCCTGTTCGCTCATGGGGCGCAGCGACCGTCGCGGCCGCCGCGCCGTGGATACTGCACGCTTACTTGCCGGCCTTCTCGGCGAAGCTGTTGTCGACCGCGCTGTCGTAGCTTACCTGTCCGGCCTTGATGTTGCCGATCGAGATCTGCAGGTCGAGGCCGGCCTGGAAGGCTTCCTTCGAGATCGACGGCGTGGCCGGATAGATCTTCTGGTCCAGCATGCGCTTGACCGCCGCGCGCACCACGCTTTGCTCCAGCTGCGGGAACTCGGCGATGGCGACCTTGTAGGCGACCTCGGGCGAAGCCTGCATCAGCTTCTCGGCGTCGGCGATGCCGGAGACGAAGCTCTGCACCATTTGCGGCTTCTTCTCGATGGTCGACTTCAGCGTGTCGATGGTGGAGAAGGCATACACGCCGTCATACTGCTTGGCGAAGTCGTGCACGATCTTGTAGCCGTTGGCCAGGGCCTGCTCGACCTGCGGCTGGTACAGCGTGGCCGCGGCCGCGCGCCCGGCCGTGACCGGTGAGATCTCGGTGCCGATGGCGACCGTGTTGAGCTTCACCGAGGCGTCCAGCCCCTTCTGCTTGAGCAGGCTTTGCAGCAGGTAGGTGCTGGTGGTGGGCGGGATGGCGGTGGAGATGGTCTGGTCCTTCAGGTCGGTGATCGACTTTACCGGCGAATTGCCCGGCGCGACCGTCCACACCGGCACGCCGGCCACCACCATGGCGACGTTGATCAGCGAGGCGCCCTTCAGGTTGGCCAGCACCGCCGTCATCGGATCCTGCAGAGAGAAGTCGGCATGCCCGCCGATGACCGCCGCCACGCCCTGGGCGCCGCTGCCGGCGGTGACCTTCTGCACCTCCAGGCCGCGCTTGGTGAACAGGCCCTCGTTGATCGCCACGTACAGCGGCAGGTACTGGATCGATTGGAAGGCCTGGTAGATCACTGCCTTCTCGGCCGCCATCGATGGCGCCGCCGCGGCGCAGCCGATAGCCAGGAGCGCGGTGCCCAGTGTATTGCGGATGGACTTCATTGTTCGCCTTTCCATGAAATAACCCTTTCTTCTGTCAGTTGTACAACCCAGGTGAGCAAGGCCGCCATGAGCGTGAGGATGATCACCCCCAGCCAGACGGTATTGAGGTCAAACAGAGAACCGGCCACGAACACGGCGTGTCCGAGACCGTTTTCGGAGGCGATGAACTCGCCCACGACCGCGCCGATCAGCGCGAAACCGATGTTGATGCGGAAGATGGAGAAGATCCACGGCACCGAGGCCGGCAGGATCAGCTTGCTGAAGATCTTGGCGCGCTGCGCCTTGAAGGACTTGAACAGGTTCAGCAGGTCGCGGTCGACCTCCTGCGCCGCGGCGCAGGCGGAGATGATGGCCACCGCGAAGGTCGAGATGCCGGCCAGCCAGATCTTCGACACCATGCCGGAGCCGAACCAGATGATGATCAGCGGCCCCAGCGCGATCTTGGGGATGCTGTTCAACAGGATGGAGAACTGCTCGACGATGGACGAGGTGCGCGGGTAGAACCACAGCACCAGTCCCAGCGCGATGCCAAGGCCGCTGCCCACCACCAGCCCGAGCAGGGTCTCGACCAGGGTGACCCAGGTGTCGAACAGCAGCTGGCCTTGCGTGAAGCCGATCACGGCCGAGCGGTAGATGCCCAGCGGCGAGCCGAGCAGCTGGCCGTTGATCAGGTTGGCCTGCGCGGCCATCTGCCACAGCACCACGGCCACCACCAGGATAGTGGCGACGATGGCGGTGGCGCCGGTATTTTTGGTTTTCATAGGTTCTCTCCCGCTCAGGCGTTCACGGCGGCGTTGGCCACGTCGCTGGCGCGCAGCGCGTTCCAGATTTCCTTGTGGTAGCGCGGGAACTCCGGCGCGCCGCGCGCGGTGATGGCGTCGCGTTCGCCGTTGCTGCCCTCCACCGTCAGTTCGATGTGTTCCTCGCGCATGATCTTCGCCGGCCGACCGCCCAGCACCACGATGCGGTTGCTCATGGCGATGGCCTCGTCGATGTCGTGCGTCACCAGGATCACGCTGGTGCCCTCGCTGCGGGTCAGGCTGATGACGTCGTTCTCCAGCATCAGGCGGGTCTCGTAGTCGAGCGCGGAGAAGGGTTCGTCCAGCAGCACCACGGTGGGGTCGGAGAGCAGCGTGCGACACAGCGCCACGCGCTGCTTCATGCCGCCCGAGAGCGAATGGGGATAGGCGTTGGCCACCGACTCCAGGCCATAGCGCGCCAGCATGGCGCTGGCGCGGGTGCGGTCGGCCTCGGTTACCTTGCGGTGCAGTTCGATGCCCAGCACGGCGTTATCCATGATGGTGCGCCAGGGCAGCAGCAAGTCCTTCTGCAGCATGTAGGCGATGCTGCCGGGACGGCCGTCGTCGCGCACGCCCAGCGAGATCTTGCCGGCCGTCGGCTTGAGCAAGCCCGAGATCAGGTTGAACAGCGTGCTCTTGCCGGCGCCGCTGCGGCCGACGATCGCGACGATCTCGGCCTTGCCGACGCTGAAATTGAGATGCTGGAAGATGCGGATCTCTTCATCGTTGGACTTGATGAAGGAATGACTGAGGTTGCTGACTTCAAGACGGTTCTCCAACATGCGCTCCTGGAAGGGCCCGGTCCGGCCTGGCGGCGGGATGAGGCAATTGCTTGATCAGATTATGCATAATGCATAATGCATCGATTAAGCATGACTCGTGCCAAGCCCTCCCGACCCCATGCCGGGCTAAGCCAGTAGTGCCAACAGGCGCTCCCCGTGCGGGTTTCAGGCCCACTCCCGCACGCGGGCCGGGGGCGATGCCGGATCCGGCCGCGCCCGGATTGCGGGCGCCGGGATTCAAAATGGCGCCCCGCGCGGCCGGAATGCACCGGCTTGCGACCGCCGCCTGCCCGCGAGCTCAGCGGCAAGCACCGTCATCCGGGTACGAAAGCGCCGACATGCGTTTCGAACTGCGTCCGACTGCGGGCAGCGGCCGCAAGGCCTAGCATGGTCTCAACGATCCGCACAACGCGGGACGCCAGCAACCAACAAGGAGACCGGCATGACATTGCAACCGAACCTGAAATTCCTGGCCGCCGCCATCGTGGCGGCGGCCTTCAGCACCGGCGCCCTGGCGCAGGCCACAGCGACGCCGGGCGCGCCGCCCGACAGCGCGCCGCCGACTTCGGGCGGCATGTCCAACAACAAGGACGGCGCCAAGTCTTCCCACAAGACCCCGAAGAAGAGCAAGGCCGAAAAGGACCGCAGCACACAGTCCAATCCCAACGCCCGCGACATGAAGGATGGGCCGATGGGCACCTCGCCTGGCGGCAATAGCGGAGGCAATAGCGGCGGCGCCTCAGGCGGCGCGTCGGGTGGCGCCGCAGGCGGCGCTGGAGCCGGCGGCTCCGGCACGGGCGGCCGCTAAACGGCCGGACATGATGAACGATTGATTGAGCGAGGCATGGCGCAGCCTCCAATACTCCCGCCATGCCTGATTGCCCCGTCCTGAAGCGACGGGGCTTTTTTGTGCCCGCCGCGGCGGAGGTTACAATCTGGCCCACACGGCGCGCGCGCCGGCAACCTCCCCTGGGCCATGACCGATCTCCTGGAAATCTTTTACCGCCTCCTCATCGCCATGCTGATCGGCTGCGCCATCGGCATCGACCGCAACCTGCGCGGCAAGCCCACCGGCATGAAGACGCTGGGACTGGTGGCGCTGGGCTCGGCCCTGGCCACCATGGCCAGCATGAACTTCGCGCTCGACGCCAACGGCTACAGCCATGACGCGGTGAGCCGCGCCATCCAGGGCGTGATCACCGGCATCGGCTTCCTCGGCGCCGGCGTCATCATCCACGAGCAGGCCACCGAAAAAGTGCGCGGCCTGACCACCGCGGCGTCGATCTGGGTCACGGCCGCGGTCGGCATCGTGTGCGGCGTGGGCTGGTGGCCGGTGGCGCTGATGGCGACCGCCCTGATCCTCATCTTGTTTACCGTGGGCCGCAAGATCGAGAACTCCCTGCACCGCCAGTGGATGCGCAAGAGCGACCACGAACGCGCCGACATCAGCTCCCGCGAAGAAGACTAACATCCGGCGGCAGGCTTGCCTTGCCGGCAAGAAACCGCCGCGCCCGCACTGGTGCAATGCACTGCACCATCTGCGCGCAGCATGCACTTCAATACATCATGCGGTGATATATATCCGGGCACAGCCCGTGAGCCCCGCTGCCGCACCGCCCCATCCCTTTTAGCCAAAATCCGCTGCCGGCAAGGCTTTGCGGCTTGCAAGCATTGCTGGCACGGGCTTTGCTCATATCGCATCAGGATCAAAGGCGATCCAACCAATTCTGATGCCGATCTAACGATGGATCTGCAACGCACAAGGACAATGGCGTCCGCTTGACCCGGGGTAATGCCCGGAATCGAGCGGGCGCCTTTTTGCTTTTTAGGAAACGGGACATGAGCAAAGCAAACCGTATCGCGTTGTTTTCGCTGCGCACGCCGCAGATGCGCGCCTTCCATCTGACCTGGATGGCTTTCTTCGTCTGCTTCTTCGCCTGGTTCGCCTGCGCGCCCCTGATGCCGGTGATCAAGGGCGAGTTCAACCTGACGGCCGGGCAGATCGCCAACATCAATATCGCCGCGGTGGCCGTGACCATCCTGGTGCGCCTGGTCATCGGTCCCATGTGCGACCGCTTCGGCCCGCGCAAGACCTACACCGGCCTGCTGCTGGCCGGCGCCGTGCCGGTGATCGGCGTGGCCTTCGCCCAGAGCTATGAGAGCTTCCTGTTCTTCCGCCTGCTGATCGGCGCGGTCGGCGCCAGCTTCGTGATCACCCAGTACCACACCTCCGTGATGTTCGCGCCCAATGTGGTGGGCACCGCCAATGCGGCTACCGCCGGTTGGGGCAATGCCGGCGGCGGCGTGGCGCAGGGCCTGATGCCGCTGCTGATGGCGGCGCTGGTCATGCTCGGCGTGTCGCACGGCTGGGGCTGGCGCGCGGCGCTGCTGGTGCCGGGCGTACTGATGATCGTCATGGCCGCAGTGTACTGGCGCTTTACCCAGGACTGCCCGGAAGGCAATTTCGACGAACTGCGCGCCTCCGGCGTGACCATCGAGAGCGGCAAGAAAGGCGGCTGGGGCAGCTTCAAGGCAGCCGCCGCCAACTACCGCGTATGGATGCTGTTCGTGACCTACGGCGCCTGCTTCGGCGTGGAGATCTTCATCCACAACATCGCCGCCATCTATTACGTTGACCACTTCGGGCTGTCGCTGGAATCGGCCGGCATCGCCGCTGCCAGCTTCGGCTTGCTGGCGCTCTTCGCCCGCGCCCTGGGCGGCTTCATCTCCGACAAGGTGGCCGCGGCCGGCGGCCTGAACCGCCGCGCCACCCTGCTGTTCGTGCTGATGCTGGGCGAAGGCCTGGGCCTGCTGTGGTTCGCCCATGCCGGCAGCGTCGCCGGCGCGGTGGTCGCCATGCTGTGCTTCGGCCTGTTCACCCACATGGCCTGCGGCGCCACCTATGCGCTGGTGCCCTTCATCGACCGCCGCGCGCTGGGCGGCGTGGCCGGCATCATCGGCGCCGGCGGCAACGTGGGCGCGGTGCTGGCGGGCTTCCTGATGAAGGGCCTGGGCGATACCCAGCAGACCCTGTCGGCGCTGGGCGTGCTGGTGACCGTCTCGGCGCTGTGCGCGGCGGCGGTGCGTTTCACCACGACGGACAAGAACGACGAGCCGGTGCTCGTGGACAACAAAGTAGCGGCCTGAGGAGATTACCCATGAACATCATCGTCATCGGCCACGGCATGGTCGGCCACAAATTCCTGGAATGCCTGGCCGAGAGCGGCGCGGCCAAGCTCAAGGTCACCATCCTGTGCGAAGAGCCGCGCCCGGCCTACGACCGCGTGCACCTCTCCGAATTCTTCTCGGGCAAGAGCGCGGACGACCTGTCGTTGGTGGCGCCCGGTTTCTTCGAGGCGGGCAAGAGCCCGGTCGAGTTCGATCTCAAGTTGAACGCCAAGGCCCAGCACATCGACTGCGTGAACAAGAGCGTGCTGGTGAATGTGGACGGCGTGGCGCAGACGCTGGCCTACGACAAGCTGATCCTGGCCACCGGCTCCTACCCTTTTGTGCCGACGGTGGCGGGCAACCAGCGTCGTGATTGCTTCGTCTACCGCACCATCGAAGACCTGGAAGCGATGCTGGAATGCGGCCGGCGCTCCAAGAGCGGCGTGGTGATCGGCGGCGGCCTGCTGGGGCTGGAGTGCGCCAAGGCCCTGCGCGACATGCAGCTGGACACCCACGTGGTGGAGTTCGCGCCGCGCCTGATGGCGGTGCAGATCGACGAGAGCGGCGGCCGCATCCTGAGCCGGAAGATGGAAGAGCTGGGCGTAACCGCGCACACGCAGAAGAACACCGTGGAAATCGTCGACGGCAAGGCCCACACGCACCGCATGAACTTCGAAGACGGCTCGCACCTGGAGACCGACATGATCGTGTTCTCCGCCGGCATCCGTCCGCGCGACGAGCTGGCGCGCGAGGCCGGACTGAAGGTGGGCGACCGCGGCGGCATCGTGATCGACAACAGCTGCCTGACCTCGGATCCCAGCATCTACGCCGTGGGCGAGTGCGCGCTGTGGAACGGCAAGATCTTCGGCCTGGTGGCGCCCGGCTACGACATGGCGCGCACCGCCGCGCGCCACCTGCTGTCGCACATGGATGAGGCGGCCGAGCTGCCGCAGTTCAACGGCGCCGACATGAGCACCAAGTTGAAGCTCATGGGCGTGGACGTGGCCAGCATCGGCGACGCGCATGGAAAGGAAGCCGGCAGCCGCTCCTTCCAGTTCACCGACGAGCGTCGCCAGATCTACAAGAAGATCGTGGTCTCCGAATCCGGCAAGCACCTGCTGGGCGCGGTGATGGTGGGCGATGCCGCCGAGTACGGCACGCTGCTGCAGATGATGTTGAACAAGATCGAGCTGCCGGAGTCGCCGGAGTTCCTGATCCTGCCGCAATCGGATGGCAAGTCCAAGCCCGGCCTGGGCGTGGACGCGCTGCCGGAGTCGGCGCAGATCTGCTCCTGCAACAATGTCTCCAAGGGCCAGTTGTGCGCGGCGGTGGCCGCGGGCGTGACCGGCATCGGCGAGCTCAAGGCCTGCACCAAGGCCGGCACCGCCTGCGGCGGCTGCGTGCCGCTGGTGACGCAGGTGATGAAGGCCGAGATGAAGAAGCAAGGCCTGGCCGTCAACAACCACGTCTGCGAACACTTCCCCTACTCGCGCCAGGAGATCCATCACCTGGTGCGCGTGGGCCAGATCAAGAGCTTCGATGAACTGCTGGCCAAGCACGGCAAGGGGCTGGGCTGCGACATCTGCAAGCCGCTGGCCGCCAACGTGCTGGCTTCTTTGTGGAACGACTTCGTGCTGAAGAAAGAGCACGCCAGCCTGCAGGACTCGAACGACTACTTCCTGGGCAACATCCAGAAGGACGGCACCTACTCGGTGGTGCCGCGCATGGCCGGCGGCGAAGTCACGCCCGACGGCCTGATCGCGGTGGGCCAGATCGCCAAGAAATATGGCCTCTACACCAAGATCACCGGCGGCCAGCGGGTGGACCTGTTCGGCGCGCGCGTGGACCAGCTGCCCGACATCTGGGAGGAGCTGATCGCCGCCGGCTTCGAGACCGGCCACGCCTACGGCAAGTCCTTGCGCACGGTGAAATCCTGCGTGGGCTCGACCTGGTGCCGCTACGGCGTGGGCGACAGCGTCGGCTTCGCGGTCCGCCTGGAGAACCGCTACAAGGGCCTGCGCTCGCCGCACAAGATCAAGTTCGGCGTCTCCGGCTGCACCCGCGAATGCGCCGAGGCGCAAGGCAAGGACGTCGGCATCATCGCCACCGACAAGGGCTGGAACCTGTACGTGTGCGGCAACGGCGGCATGAAGCCGCGCCACGCCGAGCTGATCGCCTCCGACCTCGATGAGGCAACGCTGACGCGCTACGTGGACCGCTTCCTGATGTTCTACGTGCGCACCGCCGACCGCCTGCAACGCACCAGCACCTGGCGCGAGAACCTGGAAGGCGGCATCGACTACCTGAAGAGCGTGGTGATCGACGACAAGCTGGGCATCGCCGCCGAACTGGAGGCCGAGATGCAGCGCGTGGTCGACACCTACGAGTGCGAATGGAAGAAGGCCGTGACCGATCCCGAGACGCGCAAGCGCTTCCGCCACTTCGTCAACAGCCGCGCGGCCGACGGCAACATCCGCTTCGTCGAAGAGCGTGGCCAGATCCGCCCGGCGACGCTGGCGGAGAAGAAGCTGCTGGAGATTGCGGTAGTGGCCGAAGCGGTTTGAGATGAGGTATCGGCGCGCCTTCGATACGCGGCTGCGCCGCTACTCAGTCCGAACGGGGTTGGATCAACCTGGATTTGAACACTCTTGATAAACAGAGTCCCATTCGGATTGGGCGAGCCAGGATCCGAACACCGTCGATGGACAGAGCCCCGTTCGGACTGAGTAGCCGCGCAAGCGGCGTATCGAAGACGCACAGTTGCAAGACGCAAGACGCCAAGGAGAAAAAATGCACAGCGACCAACAAATCAAGAACTGGATCCCCATCTGCGACCTGGATGACATCGTGCCCAACACCGGCGTCTGCGCGCTGATCGGCGGCCAGCAGGTAGCGGTGTTCCACGTCATCGACGGCGCCGACGCGGGCAAGGAAGCGCGCGTATTCGCCATCGGCAACTACGACCCCAACTCGGAAGCCTCGGTGCTCTCGCGCGGGCTGGTCGGCAGCCTGGGCGAGCGCATTGTGGTGGCCTCTCCGATCTACAAGCACCACTTCGACCTGCAGACCGGCGAGTGCCTGGAAGAGCCGGCCAACTCGGTGCATGCCTGGCCGGCGCGCATCGACGCCGGCCGCGTCTGGATCGGCGCCTGACATGCACGCCCCGGCCGACAACGCGCGCAAGCCTTCGCTGGTGGTGATCGGCAACGGCATGGCCGGCATGCGCACGGTCGAGGAATTGCTCAAGCTGGCGCCGGAGCTCTACGACATCACCGTGTTCGGCGCCGAGCCGCACGGCAACTACAACCGCATCATGCTTTCGCCGGTGCTGGCGGGCGACAAGGGCATCGACGACATCATGCTCAACACCCGCGAGTGGTACGCCGAGAACAACATCGCGCTGCACGCCGGCGATCCGGTGCAACACATCGACCGCCGCCGCCGCACGGTGAAGTCCAGGAGCGGCGTCGAGGTGAAGTACGACCGCCTGTTGCTGGCCACCGGCTCCACGCCCTTCATCATCCCGGTGCCTGGCCACGAGCTGCCGGGCGTGATCGCCTTCCGCGACATCCAGGACGTCGACGCCATGCTGGAGGCGGCGCGCAGGCATCGCCACGCGGTGGTGATCGGCGGCGGCCTGCTCGGCCTGGAAGCGGCCAACGGCCTGATGCGCCAGGGCATGGAAGTGACCGTGGTGCACGTCTCCGATACGCTGATGAACCAGCAGCTGGACAAGCCCGCCGCCGCCCTGCTCAAGAAGGCGCTGGAGGCCAAGGGCCTGCGCTTCCTGCTCAATGCCGACACTGCTGAAATCGCCGGCTCCGACCGCGTCGCCGCGGTGCGCTTCAAGGATGGCTCGGAGATCCCGGCCGACCTGGTGGTGATGACCGCCGGCGTGCGCCCCAACATCGCGCTGGCCAAGTCGGCCGGCCTGCATTGCGAACGCGCCATCATCGTCGACGATACGCTGCAGACCTTTGACCCGCGCGTCTATGCCGTGGGCGAATGCGTGCAACACCGCAAAGCCACCTTCGGCCTGGTGGCGCCGATCTGGGACCAGGCGCGGGTGGCCGGCGCGCACCTGGCCGGCGCCGGCCATCGCCGCTACGTGCAGCAGGCCACCGCCACCAAGCTGAAGGTGACCGGCGTGGATCTCTATTCGGCGGGCGACTTCATCGGCGGCGACGACACCGAAGACCTTGTGGTGCGCGACCCGCGCCGCGGCGTCTACAAGCGCCTGGTGCTGCGCGGCAACCGGCTGGTGGGCGCGGTGCTGTACGGCGACGTCAAGGACGGCCCGTGGTACTTCGAGCTGATCCAGGCTGGCCGCGATATCTCAGGCTTCCGCCGCGAGCTGCCCTTCGGGGAAGCAATGTGCCAGAAGGCCGCATAAGAGGAAACGCAACGTGAACCTGTCCCACACCCCCATCGCGATCGCCGTGGCGACCACCCGCACCACCTGCCCCTATTGCGGCGTGGGCTGCGGCGTGTCGGCCTCGATGAAGGAAGACGGCAGCATCGGCGTCAAGGGCGACGATGCGCATCCCGCCAACAAGGGGCGGCTGTGCGTGAAGGGCTCGGCGCTGGGCGAAACGGTGGACCTCGACGGCCGCCTGCTGCACCCCAAGATGCGCGACGCCCAGGGCAACATGCGGCGGGTGGCGTGGGACGAGGCCATCGACACCGTGGCCGCGAAATTCTCCGCCATCATCGCCGAGCACGGCCCGGATGCAGTGGCGCTGTACGTCTCCGGCCAGTTGCTGACCGAGGACTACTACATCGCCAACAAGCTGATGAAGGGTTACATCGGCAGCGCCAACATCGACACCAACTCGCGCCTGTGCATGTCGTCGGCGGTGGCCGGCCACAAGCGCGCCTTCGGCGAGGACCTGGTGCCGGTCTGCTATGAAGACCTGGAACTGGCCGACATGGTGGTGCTGGTCGGCTCCAACGCAGCGTGGTGCCATCCCATCCTGTTCCAGCGCATCGCCAGGATCAGGGAAACCCGCCCCAACGCCAAACTGGTGGTGATCGACCCGCGCCGCACCGCCACCTGCGAACTGGCCGACCTGCACCTGCCGGTGAAGGCCGGCACCGACGTCTGGCTGTTCAACGGCTTGCTGAGCTATCTCGCGCACCGCGGCCGGCGCGACAACGGCTTCATCGAGGCGCACACCAGCGGTTTCGACGAAGCGCTGGCCACGGCCGACGCCGAATGCGCCGACCCGGCCACGGTGGCGCGCATCTGCAAGGTCGACCTGGTCGACCTGCTGGCCTTCTACGAAGCCTTCGCCGATACCGAGAAGGTGGTCACCGGCTTCTCGATGGGCGTGAACCAATCCTCGGCCGGCACCGACAAGGTCAACAGCATCATCAACTGCCACCTGGTGACCGGCCGCATCGGCCGGCCGGGCATGGGGCCGTTCTCCATCACCGGCCAGCCCAACGCCATGGGCGGACGCGAAGTCGGCGGCCTGGCCAACATGCTGGCCGCGCACATGGAGCTGGACAACGCCGCCCATCGCGAGATCGTGCAGGGCTTCTGGCATTCGCCGCGCATGGCCGACAAGGTCGGCCTGAAGGCGGTCGACCTGTTCCGCGCGATCGAGGACGGCAGCGTCAAGGCGGTATGGGTGATGGCCACCAATCCCATGGTCAGCCTGCCCGACGCCGACCTGGTGCGGCGCGCGCTGCAGAAGTGCGAGTTGGTGGTCTCGTCGGACGTGGTCGAACAGACCGACACCAACGCCCTGGCCCACGTGCTGCTGCCGGCGCTGGCCTGGGGCGAGAAGGACGGCACGGTCACCAATTCCGAGCGCCGCATCTCGCGCCAGCGCGCCTTCCTCACCGCCCCCGGCGAGGCGCGCGGCGACTGGCGCATCATCTGCGACGTGGCGCGCAGCATGGGCTTCGACGGCTTCGATTTCGACGGCCCGCACGCCATCTTCGACGAGCATGCGCGGCTCTCCGTCCACCGCAACGACGAGAGCGGCGCGCGCCGCGTGTTCAAGCTCTCGGGCCTGACCGGCATGGACAGACCGCAGTACGACGCCCTGCAGCCGATCCAGTGGCCGGTTCAGCGCCTGTCCGACGGCAGCGTGGCCGGCGCCGCGCGGGTGCTGGAAGACCTGCGCTTCAGCCACCCCGACGGCCGCGCCCGCTTCGTCCCGACCGCGCCGCGCGGCCCGGCCAACCTGGCCTGCGAAGACTATCCGCTGATCCTCAACACCGGCCGCGTGCGCGACCACTGGCACACCATGACGCGCACCGGCAAGTCGGCCACGCTGGCCAGCCACATTCCCGAAGCCTTCATCGACATCCACCCGCAGGACGCGCTGCTGTATGGCGTGCGCGAAGGCGGCCTGGCGCGCATCTCCAGCCGCTGGGGCGCGATGGTGGCGCGCGTGCAGCACGGCGGCGGTATCCCCCGCGGCAGCGTGTTCGTGCCGATCCACTGGAACGGCCAGTCGGCCTCGGACGCGCGCGTGGGCGCACTGGTCAACCCGGTGGTGGACCCGGTCTCGGGCGAGCCGGAGTTCAAGCACACGCCGGTGGCGATCGAAGAATTCCGCGTGGCCTGGCACGGCTTCATCCTCACCCGCCACGACCTGGCGTTGGATCAGATCACGCACTGGACCCGCGTGCAGGGCCGCGACTTCACCCGCTTCGAGCTGGCCGGGCGCAATCACATCGGCGATCACGCCGCCTGGGCGCGCAAGCTGCTGGGTGTGGAAGACCTCGAAGCCGACTGGCTGGAATACGAAGACCTCAGCGACGGCAGCTACCGCGCCGTGCATGTGGTGGATGATCGCATCGACATGTGCCTCTTCATCTCGGCCCGCCCCGACCTGCCCTCGCGCTCGTGGCTGGCCGGGCTGTTCGCCAAGGACAAGCTGGAAGACGCCGACCGCGTGGGCCTCCTGGTCGGCCAACCGATCGAGAAAGGCGCCGACGCCGGCCCCACCGTCTGCTCCTGCTTCGGCGTTGGCCGCAACACCATCTGCGACGCCATCCGCGCGCGCAAGCTGAAGGAAGTCGGCGAAGTGACAGCCTGCCTGAAGGCCGGCGGCAACTGCGGCTCCTGCGTACCCGAGATCAAGAAGCTGCTGGTCGAGATCAAGGTGCTGGCCGCAGCGGAAACGCCCGAAACGGCTCCCGCCGCATGAGGCGAACAAGCTTGCGCAAAGAGTAAGTTGACCTGGGCGAACGTATGCTGTTATTATCTCGCCTCTCGGAGTGTAGCGCAGCCCGGTAGCGCACCTGGTTTGGGACCAGGGGGTCCAAGGTTCGAATCCTTGTACTCCGACCACACATGAAACGGGCTGTCGATGACAGCCCGTTTTTCTTTTCCGGAATCGTTTTGTTTTGCCGCTCTTTCAGCCACACCGAAAGAGTCCCACGACAAAAGCGGCTTCCGTCTCTGCCCTTAGCTCAACCGGATAGAGCAACGGCCTTCTAAGCCGTAGGTTAGGGGTTCGATTCCCTTAGGGCAGGCCACCTCTCCCCCGACGTACTCAATTCCCCTGCCCGCCCTGCTGGTAGATATCCGGCCGCGAAATGTGCCAGACGAAATCCCCGCGATTGATCGCTTCGAACCCGCAGCGCGCGTACAGCCACGGCGCAGTTGAAGTGGTGAGCATCACGCGGCGCAGCTTTTGCAGCGTGGGGTGCTGGTTGCAGGATTCGATCAGCCAGCGGCCCAGGCCCTGGCCACGCTGGTCTTCAACCATGAAGACGTCGCACAGGTAGCCGAAGGTGGCGTGGTCGGTGACGACGCGGGCGAAGCCGATTTGCTGGCTGCCGCGGTAGACGCCGAAGCACAGGCTGTTGGCGACGGCCGTGCGCACGGTGTTGAAGTCGATGCCGGGCGACCAGCTGGAGGCCGTCAGCACGCTGTGGATCAGTGGAATATCCAGCCGGTCGGGATCGGTGTCGATGAGGTAGTCATCGCGCCGCCAGATCAGGTGTTGGCTCATGCTCTTCCCTTGCGTCAAAGAATGTTTGAATGTCGTTGTGGAAACAGTTTAACTTTTGCTCCGGCGATGCGCCAGCACCTGACCGGCCGCATGCACCTTCCATTATTGCCGCGCTGGCAACTTCGGTGCCGGCTGCCCGCCGATTGAAACATCGCTTGCAATTCCGTTACACCTCGCGCGGCCGTCCTGGCCGACCATAAGATCACCGTTCCTGCGCCGAGGTTTCGTTATTTTTCCGGCGCGGCAAATAATTCAGGAGAGACGACATGAACAAGAAGACGCTGGCCTGGGCCGCTTGCCTGGTGTTTTCGCTGGTGTCGGGCATGCCCGCCGCGCAGGCCCAATCCAATTACCCCGCTTATCCGCCGCCGCCCGCCTCTTACACGCAGGAGCAGCTGGACCAGATGCTGGCGCCGGTGGCGCTGTATCCCGATTCGCTGCTGGCGCAGGTGCTGATGGCGTCGACCTATCCGCTGGAGGTGGTGCAGGCGCAGCGCTTCGTCGAGGCTCGTCCCGGCCTGCAGGGCGATGGCCTGGCGAGGTCGGTGGCGCCGATGCCGTGGGATCCCAGCGTGAAGGCGCTGGTGCAGTTTCCTTCGGTGCTGGCGATGATGAACGATCGCCTGGACTGGATGCAGCAGATGGGCCAGGCCTTCCTCTCGCAGCAGGGCGCGGTGATGGATACCGTGCAGAACCTGCGCGAGCGCGCGCAGGTGGCGGGCACGCTGCAGTCCAGCCCGCAGCAGCGGGTGGTGGCCGATGAGGGCCTGATCATGATCGAGCCGATCAACTCGCAGGTGGTCTACGTGCCTTACTACAACCCGGTGGTGGCGTATGGCAGCTGGTGGTGGCCGGCGGCGCAGCCGGTCTACTGGGCGCCGCCGCCCCGCTATCGCCCGCCGCACTATAACCCGGGCGTGACCGTCGGCATCACCTTCGGCAGCGGCATCGGCGTGATGCGCGCGGCCTTCGGCGATGCGCGTCCCGATTGGCGCCAGCGCCAGGTGATGGTGACGCAGACCCGCATCACCAACGTCACCAACAACAACGTGACGGTCAACCGCAACGTGACCGTCAACCAGCGGCCGGTGGTGTGGCATCACGATGCCCGCCATGGCAATCCGCGTCCGCAGGCGCCGCAGAACGCCCAGCAGGCCGGCGGCCGCCCGGAAGCGCCGCGCGGCGCACCGCCTCCAGCCCAGGCGCACGTCGCCCCGCCGGTTGCGCAAGCGCCGCAGGCGCGCCCTGCTCCACCGGCGCCGATGCCGGCGCAGCAGCAGCGCGTCATGCAGCAGGATCGCGAACGCAGGGAGGATGCGCGCGAGCAGCAGGTGGCCCAGGTGCGCGAAGTCCAGACGCAGCAGCGCCAGCGGGAACAACAGGCGCAGCAGCAGCAACGACAGCGTGAGCAGATGATCAACGACCAGCAGCGTCAGCGCGAACAGATGGCCAATGAGCAGCGCCAGCAACAGCAGAACCAGGAGCGCCAGGTGCAGCAACGCCAGCAGCAGATGCATGAGATGCAGATGCAGCAGGCCCAGCAGGCGCGCGACCAGCAACGGCAGGTGCAGCAGCAACAGCAACAACAGCAGCAGCGCCAGCAACAGGAACAAGCCCGTCAACAACAGGAGCAGGCGCGCCATCAGCAGGAGCAGAGCCGGCGCGAGCAGCAGGCCCGTCCGCCGCGCGACGATGGACGCTGATCCGGCCCGGTTCCGGCGGCTTCGTTGCTCGCCGGAAAACCGGGCTCGGCGCGGTCTGGATCGGGTATAATCACGGACTTTCCAGAGCTTTCCGAACATGCCGCGCGCGCCCGCCGGGCCGCGCATGCAGGGCCATCAAGGGTTGGATTTTCCAGCCCTTTTTCATTGGCCTCCCGTGACGGCGCACAGTCCCGAACCGACAGATCCGACATGCAAGAACCCAGCAACGACATCACCGGCGCAAGCGCCGACGAATCCGGCGGCCGCAAGGTCTCGACCGAACTGATCGCGCGCGAAGTGAAGCGCCGCCGCACCTTCGGCATCATCTCCCACCCCGACGCCGGCAAGACCACGCTGACCGAGAAGCTGCTGCTGTTCTCGGGCGCAATCCAGCTGGCCGGCACCGTGAAGGCGCGCAAGAGCGGCCGCCACGCGACCTCGGACTGGATGGAGATCGAAAAGCAGCGCGGCATCTCGGTGGCCAGCTCGGTGATGCAGTTCGAATACCGCGACCACGTGGTGAACCTGCTCGACACCCCGGGCCACCAGGACTTCTCGGAAGACACCTACCGCGTGCTGACCGCGGTGGACTCGGCGCTGATGGTGATCGACGCCGCCAAGGGCGTGGAAGAGCAGACCATCAAGCTGCTCAACGTCTGCCGCATGCGCAACACGCCCATCATCACCTTCATGAACAAGATGGACCGCGAGACCCGCGATCCGCTGGAGTTGCTCGACGAGCTGGAGTCGGTGCTGAAGATCCAGTGCGCGCCGGTGACCTGGCCGATCGGCATGGGCAAGAACTTCCGCGGCGTGTATCACCTGCTGCGCGATGAAATCATGCTGTTCAAGGCCGGCGAGGAACGCGCCGACGGCAGCGTGGAAATCATCAAGGGCATCGACAATCCCAAGCTGGTTGAGATGTTCCCGATGGAAATCGAACAGCTGAAGATGGAAGTCGAGCTGGTGCACGGCGCCTCGCATCCGTTCAACCTGGAGGAGTTCCTGGCCGGCGTGCAGACGCCGGTGTTCTTCGGTTCGGCCATCAACAACTTCGGCGTGCGCGAGATCCTCAACGCCCTGCTCGACTGGGCGCCGGGTCCGGGCGGGCGCGACGCCACCGTGCGCAACGTGCAGCCGATCGAAGAGCCGTTCTCCGGTTTCGTCTTCAAGATCCAGGCCAACATGGATCCGGCGCACCGCGACCGCATCGCCTTCCTGCGCGTGTGCTCGGGCCGCTTCGAGCGCGGCATGAAGTTGAAGCACCTGCGCCTGAACCGCGACATCAAGGTGTCCTCGGTGGTGACCTTCATGGCGTCCAGCCGCGAGCAGGTGGAAGAGGCTTACGCCGGCGACATCATCGGCCTGCCCAACCACGGCAACATGCAGATCGGCGACAGCTTCTCCGAGGGCGAGATGCTGCAGTTCACCGGCATCCCCTACTTCGCGCCGGACTTCTTCCGCGTGGCGCGCATCCGCAACCCGCTGAAGATCAAGCAATTGCACAAGGGCCTGCAGCAGCTGGGCGAAGAAGGTGCGGTGCAGGTGTTCAAGCCGGTCACCGGCAGCGACCTGATCCTGGGCGCGGTGGGCGTGCTGCAGTTCGAAGTGGTGGCCAGCCGCCTGTTGAACGAATACGGCGTGGACGCGGTGTTCGAAGGCACCAGCATCAGCAGCGCGCGCTGGGTGACCTGCGACGACAAGAAGAAGCTGGCCGATTTCGAGCGCTCCTCGGCCGGCGCCAACCTGGCCATCGATGCGGCCGGCAACCTGGCCTACCTGGCCAGCTCCGGCGTGAACCTGCGCCTGACGCAGGAACGCTGGCCGGAAGTGGTGTTCCATGCGACGCGGGAGCATGCGGCCAAGCTGGATTGAGCTTCGTTGCGATCCAATGGGAACGCCCGGCAGGCATGGCCTGACCGGGCGTTTTTTATTTTGGCGTGGCGCGGTTTCGTTGATGTCGCCATCTCTGTCATTCCGACGCGAGGCAGGATACCCATGGGCGTTCGTCGCACTCTATCCACTCCGGCCATGCACAACTGAAGACGCTGGGTCCCGGCCTTCGCCGGGACGACGGATAAGGGATGGCCTCAAACAACAAAGGGTTCAAGCTCGCCATTCCATGTCGTCCCGGCGAAGGCCGGGATCCAGTGACGTTTGCATCCTCCGGCACCGAAGCCGGCAAAGTGCAAGGCAATAAAAAAGCCGGCCCATGGCCGGCTCTTCCATCGCGCAGAAAACGCAGACTTACTTGGCAGCCTTCTTGAAGGCTTCCACGCCGGCCAGGATTTCCTCGCGGGCGGCGTCCGGGCCTTCCCAGCCTTCGACCTTGACCCACTTGCCCTTTTCCAGGTCCTTGTAGTGCTCGAAGAAGTGCTTGATCTGGCTCAGGCGCAGCTCGTTCAAGTCTTCCGGCTTTTGCCAGTGGGTGTAGATCGGCAGGATCTTGTCGACCGGCACGGCCAGCAGCTTGGCGTCAATGCCCGACTCATCGCTCATCTTGAGCACGCCGATGGGACGGCAGCGCACCACCACGCCCGGGATCAGCGGGAACGGGGTGATCACCAGCACGTCGACCGGGTCGCCGTCTTGCGACAGGGTCTGGGGGATGTAGCCGTAGTTGCACGGGTAGTGCATGGCGGTGCCCATGAAGCGGTCGACGAAGATCGCGCCGGTGTCCTTGTCCACTTCATACTTGATCGGATCGGCGTTCATCGGGATTTCGATGATCACGTTGAAGTCATTCGGCAGGTCGCGGCCGGAGGGGACGTTGTTCAGGCTCATGGGATTCTCACTAAGGGGAAAGAAAACGGAAAAGCGGAATTCTGGATCGGCGCGCAAGCGCTGGAATACGCAGAAAGCGGCAATTATAGCGGCATTCTGGCCGGCTTCCGACCCCACGCGGGGAAAAGCGCATCGGCAGCGTTTCCCGGCGTCAAGCCGTCCATGCCGGGGCGCCTCCGATCAGCATCGCCGCCAACATAGCGGCCGCAACTTACGCCAGCATGACAGCGCCGGCGGGCATAAAAAAAGGCGGAGCAGCCAGGGCCGCTTCCGCCTTTGTTCCGATCCCGGCGATTTGGTTCAGCGGATCGCGGTCGCCAGCGCGCACTGCTTGTAGTGGGCGCTGGCCTGGTCCGGCTGGTCCAGCGCCTCGTGCAGCTGGGCCAGGGCCAGGTGGGACTCGCGCACGGTGCGCGGCTCGATGGCGTCCGACAGGGCCTGCTCCAGGTGGCGCTGGGCCTTACCCCACAGCTTCTGGCGCAGGCAGAACATGCCCAGCGTCAGCGCCAGCTCGGCATCGGTCGGGTTCTTGGCGAGCCAGGCCTCGCAATGCTCGATCTGCGCCAGCAGCGCGGCCGAGCCGGCTTCGGCGGTGGATTCGCGATAGGCCCGCAAGAGACGGATATCCCAGTCGGCCGCCAGCGCGCGCTCCAGCAGGGTGCGCGCCTCGTCGTGGAGGGCGCGGCTGGAGAAGGCGTGAGCCGCGCGCGCGGCGATGAAGGGCTTGAGCTTGTCGGCGCCGGGCACGCCTGACCACAGCAGGCGGATCGATTCGGCGTCGTGCGAGCGGTCCGACATCAGCGCGTCGTAGGCCATCTCGCGCAGGCGGTTGGACAGCGCCGGATGCAGGGCATTGCGCTTGTCCAGCGTCTGCACCAGGCGCAGCACCTCGGGCCAGTTCTTGGCCTGCTGGTTGGCCTTGAGCGCCCATTGCAGCGCCTGGATGTGGCGGGTGCCGTTGGCGTTCAACTCTTCCACCGTTTCCAGCGCCTGCTTGAACTGGTGCTCGTCGACCTGCAGCTCCAGCGCGGTCATCAGGCGCGCCGGCTTCAGGGTCGGGTCGACCTCGGTGCTGGCCAGCCAGATGTCGCGGCGGTCGGCCTGGCGCATGCGGTGCGCGGCGCGGGCGGCGATCAGGGCGGCGATGCCGGCGTTGTCGGGCAGGTCGGAGGCGCGCGTGGCAGACTTCTCGGCCTGGCCGAAGCGGCCTTCGAAGTAGGCCTTGAGCGAGTCGCGCAGGGCCTTGTTGCTTTCATTCTCGCGCTTGGCGCGACGGTAGGCGATGACGCGGCCGGGCAGCTTCTGCGTCAGGCGCACTGCGCGGATGACGACGTAGATCGCCAGGAACGCCGCCAGCACCAGGAAGATGAAGAAGTTCAGCGAGAGGTCGACGCGGTACGGCGGATAGAACAGCACCACGTTGCCGGGGTTGAAGCGCGCCAGCACGGCCAGGCCGATGGCGGACGCGAACAGGGTGAGAAGCCAGAGCAGTATTTTCATATCGCTAGTCCCGATCCGCTCAACGACGGGCTTTGTAGTTGCGCACCGCGTTCAGGCTCTCGGCCAGCGTCGGCATCTGGATCGACAGGTTGCTGCCCTGCACTTGCTTCAACAGCGCCTGGGTGGTCTGCACCTGCTTGGCGCGGGTGTCGAAATACTTGGCGATGGAATCCTGGGCCGCCGACAGGTCGTTGCGGAAGGCGAACTCATTGCGCGAGAGCAGCGCCAGGCGCGCGTTCAGCAGGCGCAGCTTGAGGTTCTCGCGCACGAAATAGGCCTGGCCCGGCGACAGCAGGATCGCCTCGGGCGCCTGCACTTCGCGGATGCGCACCAGCTGGCGCAGCTCGGCCATCATCTCGCTGCTCATGCTCTGCCACTTGTCCTGGGCGCCGGCCAGCCACTGCGACCAGGCCGACGGTTCGGCGGCGGCCTGCGGCTCGTTCTTGCCCTTGGCCTGCTTGGCCTTGGCGGGCGCCGCCTGCGGCGCCATGCGCGGCTTGGGCTCGCTGGCCGACTCCACCGGACGCTCATCGACCAGCAACGGCATGTTGTCGATCTGGCCGATGGCGCTGTCCAGGCGCACGGCGATGCCGGCGATGTCGACCGTAGGCAGCGCCTTGAGGCGATCGATGTCGCGCGCGATGGCGCGACGGATGGCGATGAATTGCGGCTTGTCGGAACGCGACAGGCTCTTGTCGGCGTTCTGCAACGCGATCAGCGCGCCCTGCACGTTGCCGGCCAGCTCCAGCTGCTGGTCAGCGGTGGACAGGACTTCCTCGATCTCGGAGAGCGCCCAGTCGTCGCGGTTCTTGTTGAGGTCCTGGTACATCTGCTCCAGCGCCAGCTGCTGGCTCTGGGATTCGGCCTGCTTGCTGTCGAGCACGCTGACCTTGGATTGCAGTTCCTTGGTGTTTTCCTGCACCGACTTCAGCACGCCCTTGAGCTCGTTGCTGCTGTTGTCGCCGGTCTGCAGGCGCTGCGCGACTTCGCTGCGCAGGTCGCGCAGTTCGGTGCGCGACATCCACCATTGCACGCCCAGCGCGACGATCACCAGCAGCAGCAGGATCGTCAGCAGGCGTTGCCGGCGGCGCAGCGGCGCGGTGCCGTCCGGCGCGGATGGGTAGTAAGTGGGAGCCGACGTGTTGCTGTAGCTCGCCTCCGGCTTGGTCTCCGGCAGGTTGGACTCTGGTGTGGATTGCTGTTCGTTCATGGGCTGGATTGTAACGCGGCAATTAGTCGTTCGTCGCCCGAACCGGCCAGGATCACCGAGCAAAAGCCCAGCGACTGGGCGGTGCAGGCGATCCGGTGGTGCGAGACAAAGATTCGTTGTCGTTGCAGTTTTACCACACGATCGTCGCCTCCGGCTAGTCTTGTCATCTCAAGCAAATTGCGCAGGGCCTCGGAACTGGTGACCACCCAGTCGCCGCCGCCGTCGGCCAGCGCCAGCAACTGCGCGCGATTGCGCTCGTCCAGCGGCGGCGCCAGGCGCCGGTAGGCGGTCACGTGTTCGATCTCGATGCCCTGCTCCTGCAAGGCCTCGCTGAGGAAATCGCGGCCGCTCTGCCCGCGCACGATCAGCACGCGTCGGCCGCGCAAGCCCGCCAGCGGCAGCGACTTGAGCAGCTCCTCGGAATCCATCTTGCCCTCGCCCGCCGGCGCGAAGATGACGGCATTGCCCTCATCCACGCCATGCGCGCGCAAGGCCGCCCGGCTGCCCTCGCCGACGATGCCGATGGGCAGCGCCGCCGGCCAGCCGGCCAGCAGGCGAAATACCGCATCGATGGCGTTGGGACTGACGAACACCGCCAGCGCGAATTCATGCAAGCGGCCCAGCACGGCCCGCAATCCCGACACATCGTCCACCGGCTCGATGGCCAGCAGGGGAAAGATCTCGGCGCGCCGGCCGATCGCCTCCACGCGGGAGGCGAAGGCCTGCGCCTGCTGCAGCGGTCGCGTCACCACGACCGGCAAGGCGGCCGCTGGATCAGGAAGCCTCGGCATCAGCCTGCGCCTTGCAGGCGGCGAGGATGGCGTCGGCGTCCCGGGCCTTGAGCAAGTCGGCCACCTGTTCGCCCAGCGCCTCGGGCGCATCGGCCGGGCCTTCGGCTTCGGCGGCCGCGCTGCGGCTGCCGTCGGGCGTGGCGATCATGGCGCGCAGGCGCACGCGCGCGCCGTCCACGGTGGCATAGGCGGCCAGCGGGATCTGGCAGCTGGCGCCGAAGATGCGCGAGACCGAGCGCTCGGCGGCGGAAGCCACTGCAGCAGTCTCGTCATGCAGCGGCGCCAGGAAGCGGCGGATGTCGTCGCGGCCGGCCGGGATCTCGATGGCCAGCGTGCCCTGGCCGGGCGACGGCAGGCTCACCTCGGGATCGAGCCAGTCGCGGATGCGCTGCTTCAGGCCCAGTCGGTTCAACCCGGCCACGGCCAGGATGATGGCGGCATAGTCGCCGCGGTCGAGCTTGGCCAGGCGGGTGTCGAGGTTGCCGCGCAGCGGCTTGACCACCAGCTGCGGATAGCGCGCGGCGATCATCGCCTGGCGGCGCAGGCTGCTGGTGCCGACGATGGCGCCGGCCGGCAAGGCGGCCAGCGAGGCGTAGTCGTTGGAGACGAAGGCGTCGCGCGGATCCTCGCGCTCCAGGATGGCGGCCAATTCGAAGCCTTCGGGCAGCTCCATCGGCATGTCCTTGAGGCAGTGCACGGCGAGGTCGGCGCGGCCCTCGGCCATCGCCACTTCCAGCTCCTTGACGAACAAGCCCTTGCCGCCGACCTTGGAGAGCGTGCGATCGAGGATCTGGTCGCCGCGCGTGGTGGTTCCGAGGATACTGATGCTGCACTGCGGATATAATGTTTTTATCCGGTCCCGCACGTACTCGGCCTGCCACATGGCAAGGCGGCTTTCACGCGAGACGATGACGATTTTGGAAGGAGGGAATTCTTTCAAGACGGGCTTTCCGATTCAGTCGTGGCACCCGCGGCAGAGGAGACGGGAAAGCAGGCGGCCGGCGATTCCAACTGAAAAAAATAATTAGACTGAGACAACAATATCGAAGCAAATTCTAGCACGCAGCACCCTGGCAATTCGATCCACAAGCACGACTTTCTCCCTCGAAAACCGCAGCAACAGTTGATCATGGCGACTACAAATCCAACTAAACGCAATGCCCGCTCCGCTTCACCCTCTCCCCGCTCCGGCGATGCCAAGGCAATCCCCGCCAATGGAAAAACCGGCAAACCCGTGCGCGGCGCCGACAAGGACGCGCCGCTGAAAGAAGACATCCGCCTGCTCGGCCGCCTGCTGGGCGAAGTGGTTCGCGAGCAGGAAGGCGACGAGGTCTTCGAGGTGGTGGAAACCATCCGCCAGACCGCCGTGCGCTTCCGCCGCGAGTCCGACGCCCGTGCCGGCGCCGAGCTCGACAAGCTGCTGAAGAAGCTGACCCGCGACCAGACCAATTCGGTGGTGCGCGCGTTCTCCTACTTCTCGCACCTGGCCAACATCGCCGAGGACCAGCACCACAACCGCCGTCGCCGCGCCCACCTGCTGGCCGGTTCCGCCGCCCAGCCGGGCAGCGTGGCCTATGCGCTGTCGCAGCTGGACGACGCCGGCGTGTCCGGCGCCCAGGTGCGCAATTTCCTGAAGGATGCCCTGGTCTCGCCGGTGCTGACCGCGCACCCGACCGAGGTG
Source organism: Herbaspirillum sp. WKF16 (assembly GCF_028993615.1). Classification (NCBI taxonomy): domain Bacteria; kingdom Pseudomonadati; phylum Pseudomonadota; class Betaproteobacteria; order Burkholderiales; family Oxalobacteraceae; genus Herbaspirillum; species Herbaspirillum sp. WKF16. The sequence continues at coordinate 3,006,028 of NZ_CP118632.1, forward strand.
CAGCGCAAGAGCATCCTGGACGCCGAGCGCGAGATCGCGCGCCTGGTGGCCGAACGCGACAACCCGCTCACGCCCAAGGAGCTGCGTCACAACACCGAGCTGCTGCGCGCGCGCATCGCCACGCTGTGGCAGACGCGCATGCTGCGCTATACCAAGCTGACGGTGGCCGACGAGATCGAGAACGCCCTCTCCTATTACCGCATCACCTTCCTGCGCGAGCTGCCGGCCCTGTATGACGACGTCGAAGCCGAGATCGACAGCCAGTTCCCGGCGCGCGGCAAGGCGCGCGCCGCGGCCGAGCTGCCGCCTTACCTGCAGATGGGCAGCTGGATCGGCGGCGACCGCGACGGCAATCCCAACGTCAACGCCGGCACCATGCAGCACGCCCTGAAGCGCCAGTCCACCACGATCTTCGATTACTACCTGGAAGAAGTGCACACGCTGGGCGCCGAGCTGTCGATCTCCACACTGATGGTGGACGCCAGCCCCGAACTGCTGGCGCTGGCCGACGCCTCGCCCGACCATTCCGACCACCGCGCCGACGAGCCTTACCGCCGCGCGCTGATCGGCATCTATGCGCGTCTGGCGGCCACGGCCCGCGCGCTGGGCGTGGTCAACATCCTGCGCCAGGAAGTCGGCGCCGCCGCGCCCTACGAGGCGCCGGCCGATTGCGTGGCCGAGCTGGAGGTGCTGGTGAGCTCGCTGCAGGCCAACCATGGGGCCGCGCTGGTCAAGCCGCGCCTGGCGGGCTTGAAGCGCGCGGTCGAGATCTTCGGTTTCCACCTGGCCACGCTGGACATGCGCCAGAGCTCCGACGTCCACGAGCGCGTGCTGGCAGAACTGTTCGCCAAGGCGCAGGTGGAGAGCGACTACGCCGGCCTCTCCGAGGAGCGCAAGGTCGCGCTGCTGCTGGGCGAACTGGCCAAGCCGCGCCTGCTGCATTCGCCCTACCTGGAATACGCCGACGAAACCAATTCCGAGCTGTCCATCCTGCGCGCGGCGCGCGAGATCCGCCGCCGCTACGGCGAGCGCGCCATCCGCAACTACATCATCTCGCACACCGAGACGCTGTCCGACCTGATCGAAGTGCTGCTGCTGCAGAAGGAAACCGGCCTGCTGCACATCGAGGGCAACCAGTTGAAGGAACTGGAGCTGATGGTCATCCCGCTGTTCGAGACCATTCCCGACCTGCGCTGCGCCGCCGAGATCATGCACGGCTGGCTGGCGCTGCCGCAGGTGAAACCCCTCATCGCCGGGCAGGGCAAGCTGCAGGAGGTGATGCTGGGCTACTCCGACTCCAACAAGGACGGCGGCTTCCTCACCTCCAACTGGGAGCTGTACAAGGCCGAGAACCAGCTGGTCGCGCTGTTCAACCAGGCCGGCGTAAAGCTGCGCCTGTTCCACGGCCGCGGCGGCACCGTGGGCCGCGGCGGCGGCCCCAGCTACCAGGCTATCCTGGCGCAGCCGCCGGGCACCGTGAACGGCCAGATCCGCCTGACCGAACAGGGCGAGATCATCGCCTCCAAGTTCTCCAACCCGGAGATCGGACGCCGCAACCTGGAGCTGCTGGTGGCCGCCACGCTGGAAGCCAGCCTGATGCCGCACGCCGGCGACGGCAAGCAAGCCGGCAAGATCGCCGGGTTCGAGCGCGTGATGGAGGAACTCTCGGAACGCGCCTACCGCGCGTACCGCAACCTGGTCTATGAGACCCCGGGCTTCACCGACTACTTCTTCGCGGCCACGCCGATCGCCGAGATCGCGCAGTTGAACATCGGCTCGCGCCCCGCCTCGCGCAAGGCGACCCAACGCATCGAAGACCTGCGCGCGATCCCCTGGGGTTTCTCCTGGGGCCAGTGCCGCCTGCTGTTCCCGGGCTGGTACGGCTTCGGCAGCGCGGTCTCGGGCTGGCTGGCCGACGGCGGCGGCGCCAAGGAAAACGCCAAGCGCCTGGCCACGCTGCGCGCCATGTGCAAGGAGTGGCCGTTCTTCGCGGCGCTGCTCTCCAACATGGACATGGTGCTGTCCAAGACCGACCTCGCCGTGGCCTCGCGCTACGCCGGGCTGGTGGCGGACCGCAAGCTGCGCAACGCGATCTTCGGCCGCATCACCGACGAGCATGAGCGCACCAGCGCCCTGCTGTCGTCGATCACGGGCAGCAAGGATCGCCTGGCCGGCAATCCGCTGCTGGCGCGCTCGATCAAGAACCGCTTCGCCTACCTCGATCCGCTCAATCACTTGCAGGTCGAGCTGATCAAGCGCCACCGGGCCACCCTGGCCGCCAAGCGCACACCGGAAGAACGCGTGCAGCGCGGCATCCACCTGACCATCAACGGCGTCGCCGCCGGCCTGCGCAATACCGGCTGACCGGCAGCCCCCGACCGCCGCCGCTTCAGGCAAGCCCCGCTGCGCACCCGGCAGCGGGGCTTTTTTGTTGCGCGACAGCAAGTGAGAAAAAAGATGAAACGTATCGTCTCAAGAACCGGGTTGGCATGCCGATAACCTATGGTCAGGATGGCATTTGACGGCCGGGCAACTGTGTTGCGCGAGCCGTACAGAGAATGCCGCTTCCTGCGCTGGATCAGTTTTTTGCAGTGCAAAAACACAAACCGGCCCGACAAGCACGGGCTTCATTTTGTAAAATACAGCCTTATCAGGGATTACATCGCAGCCGCCGCAGCCGGGCGTCGATCCTTATCAAGGAATCAACGACCGGCGCATGGGGACAAGTCGAGAACGACGGCGCGGACATCGATACGGGGAACCACACAAACATGCGCATCCGGGGAACATCTCTCTTCTCGCTTTGCATCGGCACTCTTTTGCTTGCCGCATCCACGCTCGTCCATGCCGCGCCGACGTCGGCGCCGCCGCCTCCGCTGCAGGCGCAGCGCGTCTCGCTGACCAGCGTCGACGGCAAGGGCGGCCGCGCCACCTCGCTCTACGGTGTCTGGATCAAGGCCCGCACCACGCTGGCCACCGACAAGAACGGCAGGTTCCCGACCGTGATCGCACTGCACGGCTGCGGCGGCCTGTACAGCATGGTGCGCGACGGCAAGGGCGAATTCACACCGCGCCACCTGGCCATGGCGCGCGTGCTTTCCGACGCCGGCTACAACGTGCTGTTCCCGGACAGCTTCACCCCGCGCGGGCGCCGCTCCACCTGCCAGGACACCCTGGCCCAGCGCGAGACCAGCGCCATGAACCGCCGTTACGACGTGCAGGCGGCCTTGCACTGGGTCTCGACCCAGAAGGACGTGGACATGAGCCGCGTCGCGCTGCTGGGCTGGTCGCACGGCGCCTCCACGGTGCTGGCCTCGCTCAACCTGGCCGACACCGACGTGGCCGTGCGCAAGATCCAGCCGCGCGCGGCGGTGGCCTTCTATCCCGACTGCCGCCCCTACGCCAAGCCGAGCGCGCCCTTCAAGCCGGCCGCGCCGCTGCTGATCCTGATGGGCGAGAACGACGACTGGACGCCGCCGCAGGCCTGCGAATCCCTGCAGAGCAAGATGCAAGGCGCCGACACCGAGATCGCGCTGCGCCTCTACCCCGACACCTACCATGATTTCGACGCGCCCGGCCTGCCGGTGCACGTGCGCATGGACATCGCCGGCATCGGCAAGCCCGGCGAGGGCGTAACCAGCGGCGCCAATCCCGATGCGCGCAGCCAGGCCTACCGCTCCATGCTCAACTTCCTGGACGCCAAGCTCAATTATTGACGTCACCGAGCATGCCCGGCCTCGACGGCCGCCGGCAGGCTCCAATGAAAAATGCCGGCCCACTTTCGGGGGCCGGCATTTTTGTTTGCGGCGTGGAGGCGTTGGCCCAGGGATCTCAGTTGATCAGTTCCTGCATGCCTTCGCTCAGCTCCGGCAGCGGCGGCATTTCCTCGGTGAACACGGCCAGTCCCAGGCCCAGCTTCTCGGCCACGTCCGACGGGAAGGTCGACTCCAGCTCGTCGGCGGAATACTTGTTTTCTTCCGCGCGGGCGCGCCAGGCGGCCAGGTGCACGATCGCGGCGAACTGGTCGAACTTGCCTTCCAGCGGCTGCGGGAAGCCCTTGATCACCTGCGAGAACTCGTCCGGGAAGCGCCAGCGCTTGGCCAGCTCGGCGCCGACGTCGGAGAAGTCGTAGCCGAAGGACTTGCGCTCGACATCCAGGCGGCGCGCATCCAGTGGGCCGGCCACCTTGTCCACCTGCAGCGCCTGCTCGGGCATGCCGGCATGCATCACCAGCTGGCCGATGGCATGCATCAGGCCGACGGTGAAGGCGAAATCGGAATTGACCTTGAGGCGCTTGGCCAGCCACTTGGCGACGATCGCGGTGTCCAGGCTATAGCGCCAGAACAGCTTCAGGTCGACGCCCGGCAGCTTCTTGAAGCTGCCCGCCATGCCGGTCGACACCACCAGGGTGCGCACGGTCATGAAGCCCAGCATCAGCACGGCATCCTCGACGGTGCCGATGGTGCGCGAGACATGGTAATAAGAGGAGTTGGCCAGGCGCAGGATCTTCGCGCTCAGCACCTGGTCTGCGGCCAGTTTCTTGCCGATCTCTTCGATCGAGACGGATTCGTTGTTGAAGCTTTCGATGACTTCCTGCACCACCTTGGGAATGCTTGGCAATGCCGTTTGCTGCTGAAACAGTGCTTCCAAATTCATGACCTTCTCTCCTGTAAGACTACCCCCAGACATCTTTCTTCAGCGTTTCTCAACTTTCCCGGTAACTACCGGGTCAGTCATCGCGATTCGAGTATAGCGGCTAGATTTGCCAATCGGGCAAGCTTTTTGCGCTTTGCGGAAGAGACTGCGCAGAAACAACAAGCATAAACAATGCCATGCAGAAATATCATAAATTCTCAGCTCTTCACTCGTGGGAAATCGACTTCCCGGCGGCTGAAAAAAGCGTGCGCCCGACAGCATGGCCAATGCGAAAAAACCGCATCGCCCGGCATTTCCCACTGCGGCGGCGTGGCTTGGCGCGACGGCGCTTGCTATAATCGCCCATTCTCCGGAATTCCCTATATGACAGACCAATTTTCGAAAAAGGGCGAAGCCTGGTCGGCTCGCTTCTCTGAACCCGTTTCCGATCTCGTCAAGCGCTACACCGCATCGGTCTTCTTCGACAACCGCCTGGCCCAGGTCGACATCCAGGGCTCGCTCGCGCACGCGGAAATGCTGGCCCACCAGGGCATCATCAGCGCCGCCGACTACGCTGAAATCCAGCGCGGCATGGCGCAGATCAAGGGCGAAATCGATGCCGGCAAGTTCGAGTGGTTGCTGGACCTGGAAGACGTCCACCTCAACATCGAGAAGCGCCTGACCGAACTGGTCGGCGACGCCGGCAAGCGCCTGCACACCGGCCGCTCGCGCAACGACCAGGTGGCCACCGACATCCGCCTCTACATGCGCGGCGCCGTGGACGACATCACCGGCCTCTTGCGCGAACTGCGCCTGGCCCTGCTGGACCTGGCCGAACAGCACGCCGACACCATCCTGCCCGGCTTCACCCACATGCAGGTGGCGCAGCCGATCACCTTCGGCCACCACGTGCTGGCCTACGTCGAGATGTTCGGCCGCGACGCCGAGCGCATGCTCGACGCCCGCAAGCGCATCAACCGCCTGCCGCTGGGCGCCGCCGCCCTGGCCGGCACCACCTTCCCGATCGACCGCCTGCGCGTGGCCAGGACGCTGGGCTTCGACGATGTCTGCCGCAATTCGCTGGACGCCGTCTCCGACCGCGACTTCGCCATCGAATTCTGCGCCGCCGCAGCGCTGGTGATGACGCACATCTCGCGCATGTCCGAAGAGCTGGTGATCTGGATGAGCCCGCGCGTGGGCTTCATCGACATCGCCGACCGCTTCTGCACCGGCTCCTCGATCATGCCGCAGAAGAAGAACCCGGACGTGCCGGAACTGGCGCGCGGCAAGACCGGCCGCGTCAACGGCCACCTGGTGTCGCTGCTGACCCTGATGAAGGGCCAGCCGCTGGCCTACAACAAGGACAACCAGGAAGACAAGGAACCGCTGTTCGACACCGTCGACACCCTCACCGACACGCTGCGCATCTTCGCCGACATGGCGCGCGGCATCAGCGTCAAGCCGGAAGCCATGCGCGCGGCCGCGCTGCAGGGTTACGCCACCGCCACCGACCTGGCCGACTACCTGGTCAAGAAGGGCCTGCCCTTCCGCGACGCCCACGAGGCCGTCGCGCATGCGGTGCGCACCTGCGTGGACAAGGGTTGCGACCTGGCCGACCTGTCGCTGGATGAGCTGCGCGCATTCTCGCCGCTGGTCGGCGCCGACGTATTCGACGTATTGACGCTGGAAGGATCGGTCGCCGCCCGCGACCACATCGGCGGCACCGCACCCAACCAGGTGCGCGCGGCCATCGCCCATATCCGCAACGAACTGAAGTAAGCACCACCCGCCGTACCTTCGGGGACGGATTCGCATGTCGCCGCGGCGCGCCCTACCCGGGCTTGCCGCGGCGGTGTGTTGAGGCCTGCGCAGCTGCCATTTGATGTATGCTGTGCCGGCTGTATCGAACGAGACTGCAAAACAGTCTTCAGAGGATGGAGCACTAGACCTGTTATCCCAGGCGACTTTGCATCATCCTCGATGAAGGAACCACCGCGCCAACCCGCGCCGGGCTGCACGGGCGACGACGGTCGGTTTCTACAATATCTAACTGAGGAGAGAACTCGATGCAAATCAATACCATGCTCAAGACCATTCCCGCGCTGCTGCTGGGCGCGACCCTGTCGACCGGCGCGCTGGCCGCCGACATCAAGCTGGGCGTCGCCGAAGCGCTGACCGGCCCGGCCGCCAAGTATGGCGTGGCCATCAAGAACGGCTTCACGCTGGCCGCCGAAGAAATCAACGCCAAGGGCGGCGTCAACGGCAGCAAGCTCGAACTGGTCATCGAAGACGAACAAGGCAAGAAGGAAGAAGCCATCAACGTCTTCAAGAAACTGATCTTCCAGGACAAGGTGCTGGCAGTGTTCGGCCCCACCCTGTCGAACTCGGCCTTCGCCGCCGACCCGATCGCCAACGCCGCCAAGGTCGTGGCCTTCGGCACCAGCAACACTGCTGACGGCATCACCGCGATGGGTCCCTTCACCTTCCGCAACTCCGTGATGGAAGCCGACGTGCTGCCCGTCACCGTCAAGGCCGCCGTAAAGCACTTCGGCATCAAGAAGGTCGCCGTGATCTACGGCAACGACGACGCCTTCACCAAGTCCGGCTACGACGTCTTCAAGGCCACGCTGGAACAGCAGAAGATCCCGACCACCACCACCGAGGCCTATGCCAAGGGCGACGTCGACTTCAAGGCCCAGCTGACCAAGATCAAGGCCGGCAACCCGGACGCCATCGTCTGCTCCTGCCTGGCCGAGGAAGCCGCCAACATCATCCTGCAGACCCGCGCGCTGGGCATGAAGCAGCCGTTCATCGGCGGCAACGGCCTGAACTCGCCGAAGCTGTTCGAGATCGCCAAGGATGCCGGCGACAACACCCTGATGGGCAGCCCCTGGTCGTCGGAAAACCTGACGCCGGCCAACAAGGCCTTCATCGCCGCGTTCAAGACCAAGTTCGGCTCCGAGCCAGACCAGTTCGCCGCGCAAGCGTATGACGCCCTGTACATCATGGCCGAAGCGCTGAAGACCGTGAAGCTGTCGGGCAACCTGGCCAAGGACCGCGACGCCATCCGCGCCGCCCTGCCGGCCGTGAAGATCGACGGCGCCACCGGCAAGTTCGCCTTCCGCGCGGCACCGGCCGTGGCCGGCAAGCAGGTCGGTTTCGACGCCGACCAGGAAGCGATCGTCAACATCGCCAAGGGCGGCAAGTTCGTCCTGCTGAAGTAAGCACCGAAGCGGTCCGGCCTGGCCGGCCGCGCTCCCCGGCAAGTACGGCATGGCCGCCGGCAATGGCGGCCATGTCTGCATCGGGGGCGAGCAAGCAGCGCCGGTGCCAAACCGGTTTCACGGCACGGAATCAGAACAGGCCTTGGGAAAGGCCGCAGTTCCGACGATGCAACGAGGGATACAGCGCCCGCCTGCCGGGGATACGTCAGGCGCGGGAGCATCCCATCACCTAATGCAGGTCCTATGTTAGAACAACAGCTCATCAATGCCCTCTCGCTGGGCAGCGTGTATGCGCTCTTCGCGCTCGGCTTCACGCTGGTCTTCGGCGTCCTGGGCGTGATCAACCTTTCGCACGGCGCGATCTTCATGCTGGGCAGCTACGCCGCCCTGCTGCTGGTCGAGCAGATGGCGCTGCCGCTGTGGCTGGCGCTGATCCTGGCCATGGTGGCCACCGGCCTGATCGGCCTGGTCGTGGACGTGCTGGTCTTGAAGCCTTTGCGCCGCCGCAATGCGCCCCACCTCATTCCCATGATCGCCACCATCGGCGTGGCGATCATGATCACCAACATTTCGCAGGGCATCTTCGGCGCCGAGAACAAGCGCTTCCCGGTGGGCACCATCCCCGAGGAAAGCGTAAGCCTGGGCAACCTGCACATCACCGCGGTACAGGTGGCGATCATCGTGATCGCCTTCGTGCTGATGGTGGTGCTGCTGGGCGTGATGCGCAAGACCCAGCTGGGCCGCGCCCTGCGGGCCATCGCCGAATCGCCCAAGGCGGCATACCTGCTGGGCATCAACGTCGAAGGCCTGTTCCTCCTGACCTCGTTCGCGGCCGCCGCGCTCGGGGGCGCCGCCGGCGTGCTGGTGGGCGTGTCCTTCAATGCGATCTCGCCCTTCATGGGCCAGCCGATGCTGCACAAGGGCATCGCCGTGATCATCCTGGGCGGCATGGGCGACATCCGCGGCGCGATGATCGGCGGCCTGTTCCTCGGCTTCGCCGAGGTGCTGACCGTGGCGTACATCTCAAGCGACTTCCGCGACGCGGTGGCCTTCGGCCTCCTGTTCCTGATCCTGCTGGTCAAGCCGTCCGGCATGTTTGGCAAAGTGCTGGAAAGAAAGGCATAAGACCATGAGCTTTATGGAATGGTGGGATGGCTTCTGGGCCACCTACAACACCGTTATTTTCAGCATCGGCGTCAACGCCATGCTGGCCCTCTCCATCTACGTGACGCTGTCGTGCGGCCTGCTCTCGCTGGCCAACGCCGCCTTCATGGGCATCGGCGCCTACACCGCGTCGCTGCTGACGATGCAATACGAGCTGCCGCTGCCCATCGCGCTGGCCGCCGGCGGCGTGCTGCCCGCGCTGGTGGCGCTGGTGATCGGCATCCCCACGCTGCGCCTGTCCGGGGTCTACCTGGCCATGGCCACGCTGGGCTTCGGCGAAGTGGTGCGCGTGATCGTGCTGAACCTGGATGTCACCGGCGGCCCCATGGGCTTGAACGGCGTGCCGCCGCTCACCGAGTGGTGGCATATCGTGCTGATCCTGGGCGTGACCATCTACGCGCTGGCGCGCCTGCGCCGCTCCAAGACCGGCCGCGCCTTCGAGGCGATCAAGGAAGACGAAGTGGCGGCGCGCCTGATGGGCGTGAACGTGGCCGGCTACAAGCTGCTGGCCTTCGTGATCGGCGCGGCGATCGCTGGCGTGGCCGGCGGCCTGAACGCGCACTTCACCTTCACCATCGGCCCCAACAACTACGGCTTCGAGAACGCGGTCGACATCCTGACCATGGCGGTCTTCGGCGGCACCAGCAACCTGATCGGCCCGATGATCGGCTCGACCATCCTCTCGCTGCTGCCTGAAGTGCTGCGCCACTTCAAGGACTTCCGCCTGGCCATCAACGGCCTGATCCTGATCCTGGTGGTGCTGTACCTGCCCAAGGGCATCTGGGATCCGCGCCGCATCCGCGGCTTCCTGGGCCGCAATGCGCAACAAGCCGGAAAGAAGGTGAAGTGATGCTGTTACAACTCAACCAGATCAGCAAGAACTTCGGCGGCCTGCAGGTGCTGCAGGGCGTGAACTTCAACGTCAACCAGGGCGAGATCTTCGGCCTGATCGGCCCCAACGGCGCCGGCAAGACGACCGTGTTCAACCTCATCACCGGCCTCTTGCGCGCCTCTTCCGGCAGCATCAGTTTCAACGGCGAGGACATCGGCCAGGTCGCCCCGCACAAGATCACCGAACGCGGCATCGCGCGCACCTTCCAGAACATCCGCGTGTTCAAGGAAATGACGCTGCTGGAAAACGTGGTGGTGGGCATGCACGACCACCTGAACTACGGCGTGGCCAGCATGCTGTTCAACCTGGGCGGTTTCCGCAAGGTCGAGAAGGAAGCGCGCGAGCGCGCGCTGGAGCTGCTGTCGTGGGTGCGCCTGGAGCACAAGGCGCACATGCTGGCCGACAGCCTCTCCTACGGCGAACAGCGCAAGCTGGAGTTCGCCCGCGCCCTGGCCACGCGCCCCAAGCTGCTGCTGCTGGACGAACCGGTGGCCGGCATGAACCCGTCGGAGAAGACCGAGCTGATGGCCGAGATCGTCAACATCAAGCAGCGCGGCTTCTCGATCTTCATGATCGAGCACGACATGCGTTTCGTGATGGGCCTGTGCGAGCGCATCGCCGTGCTCAACTTCGGCAAGATCATCGCCGAAGGCACGCCGGACCAGATCAAGAACAACCAGGAAGTGATCGAGGCCTACCTCGGCAAGGAAGAAGCATGACAGGCGCCACCAAACCCATCCTGCAAGTCGAGGACCTGGCCGTCGCCTACGGCCACATCGAAGCGGTCAAGGGCATCAGCCTGACCCTGAACGAAGGCGAGATCACCGCGCTGGTCGGCGCCAACGGCGCCGGCAAGAGCACCTCGCTGCTGGCCATCTCCGGCCTGGTGAAGGCCGCGCGCGGCAAGGTGCTCTTCAATGGCGAGGACCTGACCCGCCTGTCGCCGCACAAGATCGTCGAGTCCGGCGTGGTGCAAGTGGCCGAAGGCCGCGCCACGCTGACCACGCTGACGGTCGAGGAGAACCTCGCGCTGGGCGCCTACACCCGTCGCGACAAGGACGGCGTGGCGCGCGATCTGGAGTGGGTCTACACCCTCTTCCCGGTGCTCAAGAACCGCGCCGCCGGCCTGGCGGGTAACCTCTCCGGCGGCGAGCAGCAGATGCTGGCGATCGGCCGCGCGCTGATGGCCAAGCCCAAAGTGCTGCTGCTGGACGAACCGTCGATGGGTCTCGCGCCGCTGATTATCCAGGAGATCTTCCGCATCGTGCAGGAGATCAACAAGACCGGCATGACGGTGCTGCTGGTGGAACAGAACGTGCGCCAGGCGCTGCGCATCGCGCAGCACGGCTACGTGCTGGAAACCGGCAAGATCGTGCTGGCCGACACCGGCGCCAACCTGCTGGGCAATCCCAAGGTGGTCGAGGCTTATCTCGGCGGTTGACCGGCATTGTCTTGCGCAAGGAAAAACGGCGGCCCTGATGGTCGCCGTTTTTCCTTGCGCCGTTCGACCGAGGTGTCCCGGCAGTCATGGCGCGACGAACGACACTGGGTTCCCGCTTTCGCGGGAACGACAGGGAGTAAGGCGACTTGAGCGCGTGGCGGTATTGGCGACCTCCGCAGTGTCGTCCCTGCGAAAGCAGGGATCCAGTGTCGTGCTACGGCCATCGAAGTGCAACGAACGACACTGGGTTCCCGCTTTCGCGGGAACGACAGCGAGTGAGGTGACTGGAGCGCGTGGCGGTATTGCACTGGGTTCCCGCTTTCGCGGGAACGACAGCGAGTGAGGTGACTGGAGCGCGTGGCGGTATTGGCGACCTCCACAGTGTCGTCCCTGCGAAAGCAGGGACCCAGCGTCGTTCTGCGGCTCCAGAACCGCAGCGAATGAGGCTTGATCCGGACAGTCACCGGGATGACTCGCGTGGATACCCAGAGCGAAATCATGCGATTTGAATGCATCCAGAAAAAATCCGTAAAAAATTCAAATTAGCTGTTGACCACCTCCACGATTACCCTTAATATGCAGCCTCTTTCAAGCACAGCAGCTTCACCGCAGTGCCGAAAAGCCCACGTGGCGGAATTGGTAGACGCGCATGGTTCAGGTCCATGTGCCGCGAGGTGTGGGGGTTCGAGTCCCTCCGTGGGCACCAAAACATAAAAGGTCGATTGATGAAAATCAATCGGCCTTTTGCGTTTTGGGGCACGCGAGCAAAGCGCCTGCGCGCTTTGCGGGTGGGACGAGAAAGCCGGGCCTTGCAAGGCCCGGCGGGGTCGCGGCACGTGACCGAGTCCCTCCGTGGGCACCAAAACATAAAAGGTCGATTGATGAAAATCAATCGGCCTTTTGCGTTTTGGGGCACGCGAGCAAAGCGCCTGCGTTCCCTCTCTTTGTTATTTCTTCTTGCCCGCCTCACGCGGCCGCTCCACCGCCCCGCGCACTTCAAAGCGCACGCTGTCCAGCTCCTTCCCCGCTGCATCCTGCAAGCTCAGCACATGCTTGCCTGGCCACGGCATCCAGTCGTAGGCGAGCTCGTCCTGCGCATTGGCGGCGATGCGCTGCACGCGCACCTGCCCCGCTTTCATCACGGCCTCCGGCATCGCCTTTCCGTCCAGGGCCCAGCGGCTGCCCGCGGGCGCGCCCTGTGCGCGGAAGCGGATGCGCTGGCGCGCCGGCGGGATATCGGGATCGAGCGCGGCCAGCATGCCGGCGGTCGGATAGCTGATCGATGGCCGGATCTCGCGCGCGCGGGCGATGCGGATCTCCGATTGCGCGGTGCCGGGCAGGAAGTATTCGGTGCGCGCGGCCTCGACCTCGTCCTCGTAGCGGATCGCGCGCGCCTCGACGCCGGCCGGCTTGGGCGGCGCCGCGCCCGGGCGGCGCGCGTGCAGGTATTGCATCACCTCTTGCCACACGGGCGCCGCGCCGGTGACGCCGGAGACGTCCCACATCGGCGCGCCGGAAGCGTTGCCGACCCACACGCCGACCGTGTAGGGGGCGGAATAGCCGACGCACCAGTTGTCGCGCATGTCCTTGGAGGTGCCGGTCTTCACCGCCGTCCAACTGCGCGTGGACAGCGCGTTCTCCAGGCCGAAGGTGCGCGCGCGGGCGCTGCGGTCGGAGAGGATGTCGCCGATGATGTAGGACGCGTCCGCATCCATTGCACGGGTGAAGCGCGGCGCGGCGGCCTCGTCGAGCCGTGTGCGCAGCGGCGAATACCGCCCCTGGTTGGCCAGCGCGCGGTAGGCGTTGGCGAGATTGGCCAGGGTGACGTCGGCGCTGCCCAGGGCCAGGCTGTAGCCGTAGTAGTCGCCGCTCTCGCGCAGACCGAAACCGAGCGCCTGCAGGCGCTGGAAGAAGCGCTCCGGCGACACCATCACCAGCGTGCGCACGGCCGGGATGTTGAGCGATGAACCCAGCGCGGTGCGCAGGCTGACCAGGCCCTTGAACTGCTTGTCGTAGTTCTGCGGGATATAGAGGCCGGCCGAGGTGGCCAGGTTGACCGGCGAGTCGTCCAGCAGCGAGGCTGCGGTCAGCCACTTGTGCTCGATCGCCAGCTCATAGAGGAAGGGTTTCAGCGTGGAGCCGGCCTGGCGCTGCGCCACCACGCCGTCGACGTTGGCCGCGGCCGACAGGCTGCCGCTGGAGCCGACCCAGGCCAGCACCTCGCCGCTGGCGTTGTCGATGACGATTACCGCGCCGTCTTCGATGTTGCGCTCGGCCAGGCCCGCCAGCTGGTGGCGCAGCGCCTGCGCGGCGAAGCGCTGCAGCGGCGCGTCCAGCGTGGCGCGCAGTTGCTGGCCGGGCCGGGTCAGCAGCTTGCGCGCCAGGTGCGGCGCGAGCTGCGGCGAGTCGCTGGCGCCCGGCAGCTCGCGGCGGGCGGTCACGCGCGCCAGCGCCAGTTCGGCGGCGCCGTCCATGCCCTGGCATTGCTGCGGCGCGCCCTCGTCCTTGAGGATGGCGCAGGCGCGCTCGGCCACCCGGCGCGGCGCGGCGTTGGGCGCGCGGATCAGCGCCACGGCGATGGCGGCCTCGCTCTGGTTCAGGCCGCTGGGATGCTTGCCGAACATCACGCGCGACAATGCGTGCACGCCGACCAGCTCGCCGCGGAAGGCCACCATGTTGAGATAGGCCTCAAGGATCTGGTCCTTGCGCCAGGAGCGCTCCAGCGACTGCGCCACGAAGGCCTGCGAGACCTTTTGCGAAAACGAGCGCGCGCCGGATTTGCGGCGCAGGTCGTCATAGACCAGCCCCGCCAGCTGCATGGTGATGGTGGAGGCGCCGCGCGTGCGGGTATGCCACAGGTTGCCCCAGGCCGAGGCCGCCACGGCGTTCCAGTCGATGCCGCTGTGCTGGTAGAAGCGCCGGTCTTCCGACGCGATCAGCGCGTCGCGCAGCGCCGGCGAGACATCTTCCAGCTTCACCCAGGCCAGCTTGCGCTCGTCCATATTGAGGCGCACGCGCTGCAGGAGCTCGCCATGACGGTCGTAGAGGCTGGCCTCGGACGGCAGGAAATCACGCTGCACCTCGGCGAAGGACGGCACTGCAGAGGCCGCTGCGGGGGCCAGCAAGATGGCCCCCAGCAGCAGCGCCCGCAGCGCCTTCATCGTGTCGCTTCTGGCATTCATGTCCGCCCGCCCTACTGCTGCGCCTTGACCACCAGCTTCTGGTTCGGGATCTCGCCGAACATCTCGGGCGCGTACATCGCCTCCACCCGCGTCGGCGGCAGGTTGAACTCGCCGGCATTGTTCAGGCGCACCGTATAGCTGATGCTGGTGCGGCCCTTGGGCATGGATTCGTAGTAGGCGCGGTAGGCTTCGAAGCTGCGTTCTTCATAGGCCATCCAGCCCAGGCCGCGGTCGCGCGGCTTGTCCTGGCCGCCCTGCGCAATGGCGGAGTCGCGGCCCAGCCCCGAGCCCAGCAGGGTCGCGCCGCCCGGCACCGGATCGCTGACCACCACCCAGCTCATGTCGGCCTGGGCGTCGATCTCCAGCGTTACGCGCAGTACGTCGCCGCGGGTGTAGGCGCCGGCCTGCTTCTGCTCGATCGCCTCGATCTTGCGCGCGATGCGGTAGCCGCTGGAGAACGGCTGCTTCAGCGGCACCGCCGCCAGGCTTTGCAGCGTCACCCACGGCCGGCCGTTGCCCTCCTGCGTGAAGCGCACGGCGCCGCCGGCGCCATCGGTCTTGGGCCAGGGCAGCAGCAGCTTGCCGCCACCGGCCGCGCCGCTCCATGCCAGGCTCTGGCTGGCCGCCGTGGCGCCGCCTTGCTCCAGCGTGGCGCGGGTGGTGCCGGTGACCGGTTCGGACTCGAACTTGCGCGCGAATTTCTCCAGCGCCAGGCTGCCCCAGACGTTGGCGGTGGTGGTGCCCCAATGGCCGCGCTGCTGGCGGCCGATGGCGCCGGCCACCAGGCGCGGCATGTCGTCGCGCCAGGCCGGGTTGTTCAGTTCCAGCAGGATCAGGCGGTTGGCGTTGGCGTCGCCGCTGCTCATGAGCCACCACCAGTAGTCGCCCTCTTCATTCGAGAAGCCCATGCGCGTGCCCTGGAAGTTCAGGCGCGCGCGCAGGATCTGGTCGGCCTCGTCCAGCTTCTTCTGGCGCTCGGGGATGGCCGGCACGCGCTGCAGGATGGCGATCCAGTCCAGCAGGCCGGAAGTCGGCCACTGGTTGGGATTGACCTGCAGCGAGCCGAGCATGGACGGCTGCACGCGGTTGTAGCGCGACAGCGCCTCCAATGCGGCCAGCTTGCGCACGTCGAGATCCTTCTGCGGCGACCAGAAGTCGCGCGTGATACGGCCCTCGACGAAGCTCGCCAGGCCTTCCAGCATCTTGTCGCGGCTGGCCTGCGGGATCGCGTAGCCGGCTTCGCCGGTGGCCGCCAGCAGGTAGGCCGTCAGCGTATCGCTGCCACGCCGCGCGCCGCTATCGGCCGGCGGGAAGTAGTAGGCCAGGCCGTCGCCGTCGAGGTAGGTCGGCAGGTCCGCCGCCACCTTCTGCCATGCCGCCTCGTCGCGCAGGCCGATGGCCTTGGAGGTCTTCTGCTCCAGGCAGGAGAAGGGATAGTCGGCAAAGTAGCGCGTCAGGGCCTCGCTGCCGCCGGCCAGGCTGGGCTTCAAGGCCGCGGACAAGCCGCCGCGCCCGGGCAGGTTGCCGGCCGGTTGCGACACCGGGATGGCGGCGCTGCGGTCGAGCTGGAACAGCGTGGCCTGCTGCACCGTCACCGGCACTGCCGGCGCCACGCGCTGGGTGAACTTCATCGCATCCTTCGCGTTCTGCCCGCCCTGCTCCTGCGCACTGATTTCCCATGCCAGCTGGGTCACGCCTTCCGGCGCCTGCACCGGCCACATCACCTCGGCCGATTGACCGGCGGCGACCGCCACTTCACGCTCGGGCAGGCTCAGCGCCGAGGCGGGAGCGCCGCCCTGGGCGCGCGCCGCAAGCTTGATCTTCATATCGTGCGTGGTGGTGTTGCGCACCGTGACCGTGCCACTGAAACTGTCGCCCTCGCGCACCAGCGGCGGCAGGCCGGAGATCAGCTGCACGTCCTGCGTCGAGCGGATGCTGATGCTGCCGGTACCGAAATAATCGGTCCCGCTCTCGGCCACGGCGACGATGCGGAAAGAGCTCAGCGCATCGTTCAGCGGCACCTCCAGGGTGGCGCGGCCCTCGGCGTCGAGCACGACGTTCGGCTTCCATAGCAGCAGCGTGTCGAACAGCTCGCGCGTCGGCGCGCGGCCGCCGCCGCCGCCGGCGGGCGTGGCCTTCTTGCCGTAATGGCGCTTGCCGACTACCTGCATCTGCGCGGTGGAGGTCTCGACGCCGTAGCTGCGCCGCTGCAGCATGGCGTGCAGCACATCCCAACTGCTGTTGGGCTGCAGTTCGAGCAGCGCCTCGTCCACCGCCGCCAGCGCGAACTCGGCGCCGGCGGCGGGCTTGCCGTCGGGCAGCTTGACCTGCACCTGCACCTTGGCGGTGGCCCGGATCGGATAGGCCGCCTTGTCGGCCGTCACCGCCACTTGCAGCCTGTGGCCGGCGTCGCCGACGTTGATCTCGGCGATGCCGTACTTCCAGGCCGGCTTGGAGAGGTCGACGACCGGGCCGGGCGCCTGGTACTCGCGGAACTCATGCCACCAGTTGACCGGCTCCTTCCAGCCCCAGACGAAGAAGGAGTACCACGGCACCTCGCGCATGCGGCCGCGCACCGCCAGCACCGACACATAGACGTTGGGGCCGTAGCCGGCCTTGACCGGCACGCTGATCGTCGGATCCTGGCCGGACAATTGCACCACCTGGGTATCGATCACGCCCTCGCGCTCCACCGCCACCAGCGCGGTGGCATAGCGGAACGGCATGCGCACCTGGAACTTGGCGGTCTCGCCGGGCTGGTAGTTCTTCTTCTCGGCCAGGATATCGATGCGGTCCTGGTTCTCGCCGTCGAACCACAGCTCGCCGCGGCCGGTCACCCACACGGAGGAGTAGGCGTTGGAAGCATTTCCGCGCTCATCCTTCGCGCTGGCGATGAGATCCACGTTGCCCGCCTCGGACAACTCGGTGTCGCACATGAACATGCCGTGCTGGTCGCTCTTGCCCGAGCATAGCTTACCGAGGTCCTGCGTGCTCTGGTCGTTTTCATAGGCGTAGAAGCCGCCGACCATACGCTTGCGGTGCGAGTTGGTCTTGCGGGCGACTGCGCGGATCTCGACCGGCACCCCGGCCAGCGGCCGGCCGGCGGTGTCGAGCGTGACGGCGGAGAGCGTCAGCTTCTTCTTGACCGAGATCCAGTTGCCCGCGCGCAGTCCGACCACCACGGCCGAGGGCCACAGCGGCGTGACACTGGAGACGGTCTGCACCTCGCCGTTGGGATCGCTGTAGGTCATCTCGGTGAGCAATTCCTGCGGCCGTTGCACCGCCGGCAGCTTGGCGACCACGGTGCGGCCCGCGCCGTTCTTGTCGAGCGTGACGGCCAGCTTGTCGGCCACGATCTTCTGGTCGTCGGCGTTGCTGTTGCCATCGCCGTCGGCACGCGGCGGGTCGAACGAGAAGCCGTCGTAGCCGGCGATGTTCACCGCACGCGAACGCAGCAGGCTCGATACCCGCACCTGCTGGTTGGCTGCGCCGCCGCCGTTGATGTAGTTCAGCTGCAGGTCCAGCGGCAGTTCCCTGATCGCCACCTGCGCGCCCTTGGGCGGCGTGATGCGCCCCTGCATCAGCGGCAGGCGGAATTCCTCGACGCGGAAGCTGCCGGTGTAATAGGTGCCGCGGCCGTAGCCGTAGCCGCCTTCCTCTTCATTGCCATCGCCGCCGTCATTGCCGGCATTCTGGCCGCCGGCCTTGACCGTGCCCTGGTCCAGCACCACCTCATAGCTGCCCAGCTTGGCCTCCCTGGGTAACGCGAACGTGGTCTCGGCGCTCTTGTTGCCGCGCCAGGCCAGCGGGAACTGGTATTGCTGGCCGCTGCCCTGGTGCGTGATACGCACGCGCGTGGGCAAGTCTTCCCTGCGCACCAGGCCCAGGCCCTGCATGGTCTCGGTGCGGATCACGTGCTTCATCGACACCGTCTCGCCGGCGCGGAACAGGCTGCGGTCGAAGATGGTGGTGGCGCGCGTGGTGGCCGCCTTGTCGGTATCGGTAGGCAGGTTGAAGCGCCAGGACTCGATGCCGTCATTCCATGAGGTCAGGGCGAAGGCCATGTCGGCGCGACCCTTTTCATCGGTCTTGCGCGCGCTGACGAAGAGGCCGTTGATGTCGTCGGCATTGGCCGCGCTGTACGGGCGGTTGGCGCAGGCGTCTTCCAGCGGCGGCAGCACGGCCACGCCGCGGGCGTCGGTCTTGCCCTGCCACAGCTGCGCGCCCTGGCAGTTGGAGACGCGCACCTCGGCCTCGGCCACAGGCTTGGCGTTGTCCAGGCGCGTGACCCACACGGCGCCGTTGGCGCGGCCCAGCTTCACGTGCACTGCCAGGTTGGTCACCAGCGCGCTGGTGCGCACGTACATCGGCTGCGGCTTGCCCAGCAGCGAGGCGCCCAGCTTTTGCGACTCCAGCTCCACCACGTAGAAGCCCGGCTCCTTCAGGGGAATGCCGATCACCTCGAAGGGCCATTCGCCCTCCTTGGCATCCTTCTGCGCCGGCAGGTCGAGTTTCTTCACGCCCGGCTCCTTGGAAAGCAGGCTCACGCCGCGCGAATCGACCTTCTTCGGGTCGCCCCATTTCTCGTGATATTTGTTCAGGCGCGTCAGCCAGGCGATCACGCCGCGGTCGCCATTGCCACCGTCGACCTTCAGGTCGGCTACCTTGCCGGGCAGCGCGCGGCCGTCGGCGCCGCGCACCAGCAGGCCGGATTCGACGCGGCGCAGCGTGACAGGCAGCGTGGGGTCGGCGTTGAGTTCGATGATGCCAAAGGGGGCGGCCGGGAATTTGGCCAACGGCGGGAAATCGGCCAGCGCCGATTTCAGCGGGAAGGACGAGGCATTGCCCAACGCGCGGCCGTCCTCATCCTTGAAGCCGCTCGGCAGCGTGATGGTGAATTCGGACTTCTCGGGGAACGGCGGCTTGAACGTCAGGTCGCGCACCGCATCGCCTTCGCTGCTGTCCAGCGTCGGCTTGATCTTGCCGGTGGTGGCGTTGAGGAGCACCTGTTCGGCCAGCTTGCGCGGCACCGGCGCGGAGAACGACAGCGTCAGCGGCAGGATGGGCGAGCAGGCCGCGTTGGCGTTCTCGCGCTGGCAGGAGAAGCTGGCGCTGAACTCGCTGCGGACCTGGAACTTGAACACCTGCGGCTGCGAGGTGACGATCGCCGGCGCGCCGGCGGCGGCGATGCCGCGATCCCACACCAGCTTCACGTGCGCATCGTTGGGCAGGCGCTGCTGGCATTGCACGATGGTGACCGAGGCCGGGTCGATGCCCTTGGCGAACTCCTGCAGCAGGGCCTTGCGGTCGCCCTCGCCCACCGCCTTGGCGGGGATGCGTTCGTTGATGCCCTCGGCTTCGCAATACAGGTGCTCGCGCACCGAGGCCTCGGTGGCTGCGCCGTTCTGGAACAGGATGAAGGCCTGGTCTTCGGCGATCTGCGACTCGGCATAGGGCTGCACGCGCGTCACCGCCGGACCGCCGGTGCTGAACTGGAAACGGCTCTTGCCGCCCAACGCATTGCCGGCCACCGAGCGGGTGCCGGTGCGCACGCTGAAGCTGCAGCTGGCGCCCGGCGGCAGGTCGCGCTCGAAGTCGAATACCCAGTTCTTGTCGTCGGCCCAGCGCGAACTGC
Organism: Herbaspirillum sp. WKF16; assembly: GCF_028993615.1. Taxonomy (NCBI): domain Bacteria; kingdom Pseudomonadati; phylum Pseudomonadota; class Betaproteobacteria; order Burkholderiales; family Oxalobacteraceae; genus Herbaspirillum; species Herbaspirillum sp. WKF16. The sequence continues at coordinate 3,026,201 of NZ_CP118632.1, forward strand.
CGGCCACGCCGCAATCGACGTCGAACGGCGAGGCCGCCTTGGGGTCGCCGAACCTGACCATGGATTCGGAGAAGCGCGCCCTCACCTGCCTGATGCGCGACACCTCGCCCTGCGGCGAGAAGGAGACTACGCTGGCGTTGGCGGCCTGCGCGGCGGGCGCCGGCAGCAGCAGCGCAGCCATCGCGGCCAGCCCGGCCAGGCCGCTGCGCCATGCCTTGAGGATTTCCGGCCGGGCGGGAGGAGTTGGTTGGACTTGCATTCCATTTATTCTGGGCATGCAGCCCGCGGCCATGGCGGCTTGCGTTTGCTTCATCTGGCTCTCCGGATCGATCTTGTTGTGATGTCGGCCATGGGCTGCTCCCCCCATACGGCGTCGCTGGCGCTCAGACCAGCTTTGCGGCAAAACGTTGCGCAAGCGGAACTCAATAATGCATGTTCAAAGCTTGTCCTGCAAAAAATCCAAAAAACAGCTGATACGCCGCGAAAGTTGCGTATTGCGATAGTAGACCGCTGAAATCTTTTGCTGATAGCCGCTATAGGCCGGCGCCAGCAATTTCACCAGCCGGCCGCCGGCGATGTCGGCGTCCGACATGAAATTGGACAGCGAGGCGATGCCCTGCCCGTGCAGCGCCAGTTGCCGGATGGTCTCGCCGCTGGAGGCGCGGATCGACGGCTTGATCGGGTAGCGGTCGCCGCCCTCATGGCGCAGCGGCCAGTGGTTCAGCGAGTCGGGCTGGGAAAAGCCGATCAGGCGGTGTTCGGCCAGCGCCTCGACCGAGGTCGGTTCGCCATGACGCGCCAGGTAGCCGGGGCTGGCGACGATGTTGAGCCGCGCCGAACTGAGGGGCTTGGCGTGCAGCGTGGAATCCTGCAGCTCACCGATGCGGATGGCGATGTCGGTGCGCTGCTCCACCAGGTCGATGAAGCGGTCGTTGGTGGTCAGTTCCAGCTCGATGCCGGGATAGGCCTCGCGAAAGGCGCCCACATGCGGCACCACGCAATGGAGCATGAAGGGCACGGCGGCATCCACGCGCAGCTTGCCGACCGGCTTCTGGGTACGCATGCGCACGGTCTCCTCGGCCGTCTCCATGGCCGCCAGGATGCTGCGCGCCTGCTCCAGGAAGGCATGGCCCTCCTCGGTCAGGTCCATGCGGCGCGTGGTGCGGGTCAGCAGGCTGGCGCCCAGCTTCTCCTCCAGCCGCGACAGCGCGCGGCTCACGCCCGAGGTGGTCTGCTCCAGCACCTCGGCGGCAGCCGACAGGGTTCCCGCCTCCACCACGGCGACGAAGGTGCGCAGTTCTTCCGATTGAATCGCCATCCTTGACTCCAAATCAAATATTCTTTGATTCTAACGGTATTTTTCTCAACAAAAGACACTGGCACAATCCTTCCCATCGCTGGCAGAGCGCTCTGGCTTTCCGCCCCGCCGGCCCATCTGGTCTTCATCAACTGATAACGGCCCGCAACCCCGCGGGCTCCTGGGAAGGAATTGAAATGCCAATAGCACTTTGGGCGCTGACCATCAGCGCATTTGCGATCGGAACCACCGAGTTCGTGATCATGGGCCTGTTGCCGGAGGTGGCGGCCAACCTGGGCGTGACGCTCTCCGCCGCCGGCCTGCTGGTGACCGGCTATGCGCTGGGCGTGTTCGTCGGCGCGCCGCTGGTGACCGCCACCACCGGCCGCCTGCCGCGCAAGACGCTGTTGATCGCCCTGATGGTGGTGTTCGTGATCGGCAACCTGCTGTGCGCGCTGGCGCCCAACTACGGCATGCTGATGCTGGGCCGCGTGGTGGCGTCCTTCGCCCATGGCGCGTTCTTCGGCGTCGGCTCGGTGGTAGCCACCAGCCTGGTGTCCAAGGAAAAGCAGGCATCGGCCATCGCGCTGATGTTCACCGGCCTGACCGTGGCCAACGTGCTGGGCGTGCCCTTCGGCACCTGGCTGGGCCAGATGTACGGCTGGCGCGCCACCTTCTGGGCGGTCACCGTGATCGGCCTCGTGGCGCTGGCCGCGACCGCCCTCCTGGTGCCGCGCTCGCAGGGCGGCGAGGAGGCCGACTTCGGCCGCGAGCTGCGCGTGCTGGCCCGTCCCCAGGTCATGCTGGGCCTGGCGATGACGGTGCTGGGCTTCGGCGGCGTGTTCGCGGCCTTCACCTATATCGCCCCGATCCTGACCGACATCAGCGGTTTCCCGCCGGCTGCGGTCTCGCCCATCCTGCTGCTGTTCGGCGTGGGCCTGGTGATCGGCAACCTGCTGGGCGGCAAGCTGGCCGACAGGAAGCTGATGGCCACGCTGGTGGGCAGCATGGCGGCGCTGGCGATCGTGCTGGTGCTGTTCGGCCTGACCAATGAGCACAAGATCGCTTCCATCATCGGCGTGGGCCTGATGGGCATGGCCGCCTTCGCCACCGTGCCGCCGCTGCAGATGCGCGTGCTGGAAAAAGCTACCGGCGCGCCCAACCTGGCGTCCTCGGCCAACATCGCCGCGTTCAACCTGGGCAATGCCGCCGGCGCCTGGCTGGGCGGCCTGACCATCGACCACGGCCCCGGCCTGCATGCGGTGCCCTACGTCGCCGCCCTGCTGCCTATCGCCGGCATCGTGGTGGCCCTGATCAGCTGGAAGATGGACGGCAAGCGCGCCGCCGTGCAACCGGGCGGCAACGTCGAAGCCTGCTGAGCCTCAGCGCCGCGCCCAAAGCCACTGGGTCCCCGCCTTCGCGGGGACGGCAGGGTGTGGGGCGACTCGAATCCCAGTCCTTGCCACCCACTTCCTCTGTGTCGTCCCGGCGAACGCCGGGACCCAGCGTCGTTCAACGGCAGTCGCAACGCCACCGGCGTCCCAATCGCCGCCAGCCCGTTTTCTCGCGCTTCTGATTGCCTGGATCGGTGCCTGCAAACAAAAAAAGAGCTTGCCGCGGCAAGCTCTTTTTCATTGGCAGGCAGGAAGAACAACGCCTCAGGCGCCGCCCTTCTTGATCCACGCGGCCAACTGGTGCGGGCCCAGGCCGTCGTAGTCTTCGAACGGCTGGTGGATCCACGGGTTGGTCGGCAGGTGGTCGACGTGGTAGTCGGGCTCCACGATCGAGCAAGCCTTCCACCACACGACGGCGCTCTTGATCTCGGTGACGGCCGGGTAATGCTCCTTCAGGTGCACCATCACCTTTTGCAGCGTCACGCCGGAATCGACCAGGTCGTCCACCAGCAGGATGCGTCCGCCCAGGGTGCCCTTGGTGATGGTGATGTACTTGGCAATGTCCAGCGAGCTGCGGATGGTGCCGGCGGCTTCGCGGTAGGAGCTGGTCGACAGGATCGCCAGCGGGACATCGAAAATGCGCGACATCACGTCGCCCGGACGCAGGCCGCCGCGCGCCAGGCAGAGCACCTGGTCGAACTGCCAGCCGGATTCATAGACTTTCAGCGCCAGGCGTTCGATCAGGCGGTTGTAGTCGTCCCAGGTGACCCACAGGTCTTTGTCGTCAGAGATCTTCATATCGTGTTTCTTGCTTCTTGTTGCTCGTCGTGCTTGATGCGGGGATTACTTGAACGGGTGGCGCAGGACGATGGTCTCTTCGCGGTCCGGGCCGGTGGAGATCATGTCGATGGGCACGCCCACCAGTTCCTCGATGCGCTTGATGTAGGCGCGGGCGTTGGCCGGCAGCGCGTCCAGCGACTTGGCGCCGACGGTGTTCTCGGACCAGCCGGGCATTTCTTCGTAGATCGGTTCGCAGGCGGCGGCTTCTTCGGCGCCGACCGGGAAGATGTCGACGACCTTGCCGTTGAGCTTGTAGCCGGTGCACAGCTTGAGCGACTCCAGGCCGTCCAGCACGTCCAGCTTGGTCAGGCACATGCCGGAGACGCCATTGATCTGCACCGAGCGCTTGAGCAGCGCGGCGTCGAACCAGCCGCAGCGGCGCGCGCGGCCGGTGACGGTGCCGAATTCATGGCCGACGGAGGCCAGGTGCTTGCCGGTGCCGGCGTCGGTCGGCAGTTCGGCCGGGAACGGGCCCGAACCCACGCGGGTGGTGTAGGCCTTGGTGATGCCCATGATGTAATGCAGCATGCCCGGGCCCACGCCGGTGCCGGCGGCGGCGTTGCCGGCCACGCAGTTGCTCGAGGTGACGAACGGATAGGTGCCGTGGTCGACGTCCAGCAGGCTGCCCTGCGCGCCTTCGAACAGGATCTTGCCGCCGGCGTTGTGCACGGCGTACAGGTCGCTGGAGACGTCGGTGACCATGGGCTTGATGCGCGGCACGTTGGCCAGCGCGTCGTCCAGGGTCTTCTGGTAGTCCACCGGCTGGGTCTTCAGGTAGTGGGTCAGGACGAAGTTGTGGTAGTCCAGGTTGGCCAGCAGCTTCTCGGCGAAGCGCTTTTCGTTCAACAGGTCGGCCACGCGGATGGCGCGGCGCGCCACCTTGTCTTCGTAGGCCGGGCCGATGCCCTTGCCGGTGGTGCCGATCTTGGCGTCGCCGCGCGCGGCTTCACGGGCCACGTCCAGCGCCACGTGGTAAGGCAGGATCAGCGGACAGGCGTCGGACACCTTCAGGCGCGAGCACACCTCCACGCCGGCGGCTTCCAGCTTGTCGATCTCGCGCAGCAGGTCGGGCACGGACAGCACCACGCCGTTGCCGATGTAGCAAGCCACGCCTTCGCGCATGATGCCCGAGGGAATCAGTTGCAGCGCAGTCTTCTTGCCGCCGATGACCAGCGTGTGGCCGGCATTGTGGCCGCCCTGGAAACGCACCACGCCTTGCGCGTGATCGGTCAGCCAATCGACGATTTTGCCCTTGCCTTCATCGCCCCATTGCGTACCGATGACGACGACGTTCTTTGCATTGCTGTTCTGTAACATGACTCAACCCAAGTTTTTGATAATCCAGTTTCCATTGCTGAATTCGACGGCGCGGTCGCAATCGAATTCGTCCTGATCGTTTTCGTGGCCCGGCAGGCTTTGGATCACGATGTCGCCCGCTTGCCGCAATTGCGCTATTTTCTCACGCAGACCGGCTTCGGTGCCCCATGGCGCGCGAATCGCGGCCTTTCTTTCGGCGCCCGGCATCAGCCGCGCCAGTTCGCGCAGGTCCATCGAGAAGCCGGTGGCCGGACGCGCGCGGCCGAAGGCCTCGCCGACGTGGTCATAGCGGCCGCCGCGCACCACCGCGTTGGGCAGGCCCGGCACGTAGGCGGAGAACATCACGCCGCTGTGGTAATGATACCCGCGCAGGTCGGCCAGATCGATGGTGACGGCCGCGCCTTCGTGGCCGGCGGCCAGTTCGACCAGCGCCTGCAGCTCATCCAGGGCCTGGGCGATGCCCGGCAGCGCGGGCAGCGTGATGCGCGCGCGCGCGATGACCGAGAGATCGCCGTAGAGGTTGGGCAATGCCAGCAGCGCGGCGCGCGTGCCGTCCTGGTAAGCCGCGGTGATCTCTTGCAGGCCCGGGACATCCTTGGCTTCCAGCAGGCCGAACAGCTGCGCTTCCTGGCGCTTGGCGGCGGGATCGTTGGCGATGATGGCGCGCAGCACGCCGACGTGGCACAGGTCCAGGCGGATGGTGCGCATGCCGGCCAGGGCCAGCGAGTTCAGCGCCAGCTCCTGGATCTCGGCATCGGCCTCGATGCCGGCATGGCCGTAGATCTCGGCGCCGATCTGGATCGGCTCACGGGTGGCGTGCAGACCGGTCGGACGGGTGTGCAGCACGCTGCCGGCGTAGCACAGGCGGGTCACCGAGGCGCGGTTGAGCAGGTGGGCGTCGATGCGCGCGACCTGGGTGGTCATGTCGGCGCGCACGCCCAGCGTGCGGCCGGACAATTGGTCCACCAGCTTGAAGGTGCGCAGGTCGGTGTCCTGGCCGGCGCCGGTGAGCAGCGACTCCAGGTACTCCAGCAGCGGCGGCATGACCATTTCGTAGCCGTAGAGGCGGAAATTGTCGAGCAGCCGGCGGCGCAGTTCTTCGATCTTGCGCGCTTCGGACGGCAAGACGTCGGCAATGTTTTCAGGAAGAAGCCAGTTAGGCATAGACAAAAAATAAACAGGAAAAAATCGGGATGATGATCCGGCAACCGGCGCATCCTACATCATCAACTGAGCATCACACAGGGTCCGGACGAAAAACCGGGGCGGCCGGACATCGCTTGCCACCCCAATCCTGTGTGCCGGGAAAATTGCCAAGCCGGAACAATGCGCCGGACAAAAAAGCAAAGATGCCCTCTACCAGCGGCATCCATCTTCACCCACGCCGCCCTTCTTGCTGCCGGCGGCGCGGGCCTGTCCTCGTTGTCGGCCTACTTCTTGGAAGCGCTGTTGCTGTTGCCGACACCTTTGAAGTATTTGAAGAACTCCGAGCTCGGATCCACCACCATCACATCATGGCGATTCTTGAAGCTGGCGCGATAGGCCTCGAGGCTGCGATAGAACTTGTAGAAGTCCGGATTCTGGCCGAAGGCCTGGGCGTAGATCTGCGAAGCCTTGGCGTCGCCCGCGCCGCGCGCCTTCTCGGACTCGCGGTAGGCTTCGGCCAGGATCACCACGCGCTGGCGGTCGGCATCGGCGCGAATCTTCTCGGACTCGGCGCCGCCGGTGGAGCGCAGCTCGTTGGCCACGCGCACCCGCTCGGACTTCATGCGCTCGAAGACGGAATTGTTGATCTGGTCGACGTAGTCCACGCGGCGCAGGCGCACGTCGATGACCTCGACGCCGATCTGCTTGGCTTCGCTGGCGGTACGGGCCTGGATCGCGTCCATCACGCTGTTGCGCTGGCTGGAAATCACTTCACGCACGGTGCGCTTGGTGATCTCGTCGTTGAGCGCGGCCTTGACGATCTGCGACAGGCGATCCTGGGTGCGACGCTCGTCGGCGCCGAAGCTGACGAAGTACAGGCGCGGGTCGACGATGCGCCACTTGACGTAGGCATCGACCAGCACGTTCATCTTCTCGGCGGTGATGAAGCGGTCGGCGTCCGGGGTATCCAGCGTCTGGATGCGCTTGTCCAGGTACATCACGTTCTGGAACGGCGGCGGCAGCTTGAAGTGCAGGCCGGGTTCGCTGATCACCTGCTTGACTTCGCCCAGCGCGAACACGATGGCCGAGGAACGCTGGTCGACCACGAAGATGGTGGAGGAAGCCAGCCAGATCGCCACGACGGCGACGATGACGGATGTGACGAGGCGGCCCATCAGCGCACCTCCCTTTCACGCGACTCGCGCGGATCCCTGGTTCTGATGTCGCGCGTCACGTCGGAGGAGTACACGGTGTCATTTCCCGAAGTCGAATTGTTCGATGCTGCGCCGGCGGCCGCGGGGGCCTGGGCGCCCGATGGCTGGGCCGGCTTGCCGGCCGCCGCAGCGGCGTCGCTTTGCTGGATCAGCTTGTCCAGCGGCAGGTACAGCAGGTTGCTGCCGGACTTGGCGTCCACCATCACCTTGGTGGTGTTGGCGAAGATCTGCTGCATGGTTTCGATGTACATGCGGTCGCGCGTCACGGCCGGCGCCTTTTGGTATTCATCCAGCACCTGGCGGAAGCGCGCGGCATCGCCCTCGGCATTGGCCACCACGCGCGAGCGATAGGCCTCGGCCTCTTCCAGCAGGCGCGAAGCGGCGCCGGAGGCGCGCGGGATGACGTCGTTGGCGTAGGCCTGGCCTTCGTTCTTGAGGCGCTCGCGGTCCTGCCCTGCCTTGACGGCGTCGTCGAAGGCGGCCTGCACCTGCTCGGGCGGCTGCACACCCTGCATGGTCACGTTGGTGATCTGCACGCCGGACTTGTAGCGGTCCAGGATCTGCTGCATGCGCTGGCTCACGTCCAGCGCCACCTTTTCGCGGCCCTCGTACAGGACGAAGTCCATCTTGCTGCGGCCGACGATCTCGCGGATCGCGGTCTCGGCGACCTGGCGCACGGAGTCGTCCTGGTCGCGGTTGTTGAACAGCCATTCGGCGGCGTTCTTGAGCTTGTACTGGACGGCGAACTGGATGTCGATGATGTTCTCGTCGTCGGTCAGCATCAGCGATTCCTTGAGCTGCTTGTTGCGCACACTGCCGCGGTAGCCGATTTCGGCGGTGCGCACCTGCGACATGTTGACGATCTCATGCCCCTGGATCGGGTACGGCCAGCGCCAGTTGAAGCCCGGCAGCGTGGTATGGCTGTAGCGGCCGAAGGTGGTCACCACGGCGGTCTGGCCTTCCTGCACGATGAAGAAGCCGCTGGCCAGCCACAGGAACACGACGATGATGGCGATTACGCCCACGCCGATGCCGGCGCCCTTGACGTCGCCGCGGTTGAAGCCGCCGCCGCCATCGGACGAACCGCCGCCGCCCTTGCGACCGAACATGCCGGAAAGACGCTGGTTGAAGTCGCGCCAGAGCTGGTCGAGGTCGGGCGGGCCGTCATTGCTGCCGGCCGGCTTTTCGGGTCGCTTGTCGGGTCGGTTGTCGCCGTTACTTCCGTTATTCTGATTCTCGCGGTTGTCGTCCTGCGAACCACGCCCCCATTGGGGATCGTTCAACGAGAACTTCACACCGATTTTCTTGAATAAAGACAAGAGCATGCGTTTGCGATCCGGCTGTAGTGATTGAAAAGAGAATCAAGGAGGAGAATGCGCGCGATGGCAGGAAAGCTTTCGCCCACCGTCATGCGTGCATGTCTTCGGAATCGACAGGCTCAGATCGGCTGCGTCCCCGGGCCTCCAATGCGGCCTTCAACGAAGCGGCTATCGCTTCGCGCAGCAGATCCAAGCCAGCACCAGACTTCGCACTGACGAAAACCCGCTGGATTTTACCATACTCGTCATGCTCGACCGAGGGCTCCAGGCCCGCCGCGTCGATCTTGTTCCAGACCAGGATCTGCGGCACGTGCTCGGCGCCGATCTCCTTCAGGACCAGGTTGACCTGCTCGATCTGCTCCATGCGTACCGGGCTGGCGGCATCGACCACGTGCAGCAGCAGGTCGGCGTGGATGGTCTCTTCCAGCGTCGCGCGGAAAGCGTCCACCAGTTGGTGGGGCAGCTCGCGGATGAAGCCGACGGTGTCGGAAATGACCACGTGCCCGACCTCGCCCAGGTAGACCCGGCGCGAGGTGGTGTCCAGCGTGGCGAAGAGCTGGTTGGCGGCATACACGCCAGCCTTGGTCACCGCGTTGAAGATGGTCGATTTGCCGGCGTTGGTATAACCCACCAGCGATACTGAAAACGTCTCGCTGCGTCCCCTCGCCCGCCGCTGCGTCGCGTGCTGCCGGCGCAATTTGGCCAGCACCGCGCGCAAGGCCTTGACCCGCTCGCCGAGCAGGCGACGGTCGGTCTCCAGCTGGGTTTCGCCTGGGCCGCGCAGGCCGATGCCGCCCTTCTGCCGCTCCAGGTGGGTCCAGCCGCGGATCAGGCGCGTGGCCAGATGCTGCAGCTGCGCGAGTTCGACCTGGACCTTGCCCTCATGGCTCTTGGCCCGCTGGGCGAAGATATCGAGGATCAGGCTGGTACGGTCGAGCACGCGCACCTTGAGAACGCGTTCGAGGTTGCGTTGCTGGGCTGGCGACAGGGCGTGATTGAAGATGACCAGCTCGAGCTGAAGGTCAGCCACGGCGTCGGCGACTTCTTGTGCCTTGCCGGAGCCGACAAAGAGAGCTGCGTCCGGACTGGCGCGGCGCCCGGTGATGGTGATCACCGGTTCCGCGCCGGCCGATTTTGCCAACAGGAATAATTCATCCAGACTTGCGGCGAAATCGTTCTTGCCGAAGTCCAGGCCGACTAACGCGGCACGCATATCAAGATGCACACGGCGTTGCGCCGGCTCGGTAAGCCATTATTCGCCGTCGGACGGGGATTCGAGACTCAGGTTGACCGCGCGTGCTGGCACGACGGTCGAGATGGCGTGTTTGTAAACCATTTGCGTAACGGTGTTGCGCAGCAGGACCACGTATTGATCGAAAGACTCCACATGGCCTTGCAGCTTGATGCCGTTGACCAGATAGATAGAGACGGGAACGTGCTCTTTTCTCAATGCGTTCAGAAATGGGTCTTGTAACAATTGCCCTTTGTTGCTCATGGCAGCTCCACGGTGTTGTTGTGATTAGGACTTGGAGGCACTTTCGTTAAAAACAAGTGCTTTACCAATTTACGCTTTATCAATTTAAACGATTTTCAGCGCAACACCAAAAATCATTAACTGAATTACAGCATTATTTTGCTTTACTTCTCTTGGCGGGCAAACGGATTCTTGCCAGAACGGAACTCAATACGGAGTGGAGTGCCAACCAGGGAGAAAGTTTCCCGGAAATGCTTTTCGAGATAGCGTTTGTAGTTGTCGTCGATGGCATCCAGCGCATTGCCGTGGATGACCACCACCGGCGGGTTCTGGCCGCCCTGGTGCGCATAGCGCATCTTGGGACGGATCGAACCCTTGCGGCGCGGCTGCTGGTGCTCCAGCGCCTCTTCCAGGGCACGCGTGAGCCTGGGCGTGCTGAGCTTGGCCATCGCCGCGGCGTAGGCGGAATCGATGGACTTCATCAGGGGACCGATGCCGGTCGACTTCAGGGCCGAGATGAAGTGGAATTTCGCAAACGACAGGAAGTTGAGCTTGCGCTCCAGATCCATCTTGATCTGGTCGCGCTGGTCGCTCTGCATACCGTCCCACTTGTTGACGCCGACCACCAGCGCGCGGCCGGATTCCAGCACGAAGCCGGCGATGTGGGCATCCTGCTCCGAGATGTCCTGCTGGGCATCGAGCAGCAGCAGCACGACATTGGCGTCCGAGATCGACTTCAGCGTCTTGACCACCGAGAACTTCTCGATGGCCTCGAACACCTTGCCGCGGCGACGGATGCCGGCGGTGTCGATCAGCGTGTAATGGCGGCCTTCGCGCTCGAAGGGAATCTCGATCGAGTCGCGCGTGGTGCCCGGCATGTCGAAGGCGATCACGCGCTCTTCGCCCAGGAGCGTGTTGACCAGCGTCGACTTGCCCACGTTGGGGCGGCCGACGATGGCGATCTTGGTGCCGCGCACGACCGTCTCATCCAGCTCTGGCTCGGGCGCGCGCTGGGCTTCGGCGCTGTTGAGCGCCTCCTCCACCAGGTCGGCCACGCCATCGCCGTGGGCCGCGGAGATCACGTAGGGATCGCCCATGCCCAGCTCGTAGAAGTCGGCGGTGACCGAGGTGTACTTCATGCCTTCGGACTTGTTCACCACCAGCATCACCGGACGCCCGCACTTGCGCAGGAAGTCGGTGATGGTCTTGTCGTGCGGCGTCAAGCCCTGGCGGCCGTCGACGATGAACACCACGACGTCGGCCTCGACCACCGCCTGCTTGGTCTGCTTGGCCATCTCGACCATGATGCCTTCCTTGGCAACAGGTTCGAAGCCACCGGTATCGATCACCAGGAACGGGCGTTCGCCGACCCGGCCTTCGCCGTAGTGACGATCGCGCGTCAGGCCGGGCAGGTCTGCCACCAGCGCATCACGGCTGCGGGTGAGCCTGTTGAACAACGTCGACTTGCCGACGTTGGGACGGCCTACGAGTGCAATTACCGGTTTCATTTCAATTGTTGGGTCACTCTGTCACGACAGAGACGACGGTTCCTGATTTGGTTTGGAAAACGACAGACTGGCCGGTGGAAACCGGCGGGGCCTGGATGGGGCTGCCGTCGCTGGAAAGACGCGCCAGGAAGGAGCCATCGTCACGCGACAGGAAGTGAATATACCCTTGGTAATCACCCACCGCTACGGCCTTGCCGATATTGATCGGGCTGGACAGCAGGCGATTCTTCAGGCGGTCGTTGCGCCACACGACGGCGCCGGTGTCGCGCGCGAACTCGGTCACGGCACCGCCGACATCGGCGGCATAGACGTAATCGTCATCCAGCGTCACGCCGACGTCGCTGGAGAAGTCCTTGATCCAGCGCACATTGCCGTTGGGCAAATCGAAGCAACCGATGCGGCCCTGGTAAGCCACGGCGCAGACATCGCGCGCGCCCACGGCCGGGACGCCCGAGACGTCGGAAATACGTTCCAGCTCGGTGATGCCGCGCGGATCGCCGACCGGCGCTTCCCAGCGCGGACCGCCGTTGTTCAGCGCCAGCGCCGACAGGCGGCCGCCCGGCAACGCCACGAAGGCGGTCTGCGCGCCGATCACGATGCCGGGCGCATTGCGCAGCGTCAGCGACGGCACGTTGCGCTGGACCACCCAGCGCTGGCTGCCGTTGTCGGCGTCATAAGCGGTCACGCGGTTGTCGATGCTGCGGATCACGACCAGGCCTTCGCCCACGGCCGGCGCCGACAGCACCTCGCTGGAGGCCTGCGCGCTCCAGGTCGGCTTGCCCGAACCGTCGAACGCCTGGATCTTGCCCTTCTCGCCCACCACCACGACGGTGCTGCCGTCACTGCCGACGCCTGCGGTCAGCGACATGTCGGCGCGCACGCGCCAGACGGTCTGGCCGTTCTGGGCGTTGATGCGGATCACGGTGCCATCATTGGCTGCGGCAAAGACGCTGCCGGCGGCATAGACGGGCGCGAACGTGAAGCTGCCGGCCTTGCCGACCGACACCGACCAGGCGGTCTGCACGCGCAGCTTCTGGGCGAACTCGACCAGCGGCGCCGGCGGGTTCGGATCTTTCTTGCCGGAAAACCATGCACAACCCGACAGGGCCGCGACCGCGGCCACCGCCGCCACCTTCAGGGCGAGCTTGCCGGCGGCGCCGGATCGGACTAAGGATGTTGCCTTGGCAGCAGTCGCTGTCGCACTACGCATATTGTTCTTCCTCTAAGCGATGGATGGGTTCGCGGTGGGATTGCGGTTGTATCGCCCGGCCGCGCCGGCGGCCGCTGCATCGGGATGCATCCGCGCCTGCCTGCGGATTGCGGATGCGCGCGTCCGGCCTGTGCCGGGCGCGCGCATTATTGTTCTCAGGCCTTGGGCGCTTCGCCGCCGATGGCGTCCAGCTTGATCTGGATGAGCTGGCGGCCCGGATCCTTGGCTTCAGTCTTTTCCAGCGCCAGCTTGTAGGCGGCGCGGGCATCGTCGCGCTTTCCCTGCGCCAGCAGGACGTCGCCCTTGCGGTCGGCGACGGCGCCGGCGAATTGCGCCGGGAAATCGCCCGACAGCACCTTGAGCGCATCGTCGTAGGACTTGGCGTCCAGCAGCACGCCGGCCAGGCGCACCGCGGCGATCGCCTTGTACTCGGCGCCGCGGCCGTGGTCGATCACCCACTGCAACTGCTTCCTGGCAGTCTCGCCGTCGTTGGCGTCGAACGCCGACTTGGCCGCCACCAGCGCGCTCATCTCGGCGTAGGCGGTGCCGCTGAACTTGTCCTGGATGTCGGCCGCGGCGCGCTGCACCTTGGCGTTGTCCTTGCCTGCCAGCGACTTCTGCTGTTCTTCATACAGCACGGAAGCCTGGCCGGCCTGGCGCGCCTGGTAGGTGTTCCAGCCGGTCCAGCCGGCGTAGGCCGCCAATGCGATGATCACCAACCAGGTGACCAGGTTGCCGTACTTCGCCCACCACGCCTTGATGGAGTCGAGCTGTTCTTGTTCTTCGAGATCGTATGCCATGTAACTCTGAAAAAACGTAACTGTTAGGGATGGTAGTGCACGTGATCATGGTCATGATCGTGGTCGCCCACGATCTGTTCCACGATGTAGTCGACCACTGCGTCGAACGCCATGCTGCTCTGGTTGGCGCGGCCCTCTTCGGCATCGCCTTCGCGCATGTGCTTGACGGTGGCGGTGCCGGCCTTGACTTCGTCTTCGCCCAGGATCACCGCGAATGCGGCGCCGCTGCCGTCGGCGCGTTTCATCTGCGCCTTGAAGCTGCCGCCGCCGTTCGACGATGCGCAATGTAGCACAACATCGAGCCCGGCAGTCCGCAAACGCTCGGCCAATACGAAAGATTGCATCTGCGCATCTTCACCCTGGTGCACCATGTAGACGTCGCACTGGTTCGGCGCGTATTGCTCGCCGTTGGCCTTCATCAGCTCCAGCAGGCGCTCCACGCCCATGGCGAAGCCGCAGGCCGGCGTCGGCTTGCCGCCGAACATCTCGATCAGGGGATCGTAGCGGCCGCCGCCGCAGACCGTGCCTTGCGAGCCGAGCTGGTCGGTCACCCATTCGAACACGGTGCGGTTGTAGTAGTCCATGCCGCGCACCAGGCGCGGGTTGATGGTGAACGGAATATTGTTGTGGCGCAGGATCTTCTGCACGCCCTCGAAGTGCGAGCGCGATTCCTCGCCCAGGTAGTCCAGCAGCTTGGGCGCGGCGTTGACCATTTCCTGCATCGTCGGATTCTTGGTATCGAGGATGCGCAGCGGATTGGCGTGCAGGCGACGCTGGGCATCGGTGTCCAGCAGATCCTTGTGCTGCTCGAAGTAGGCGATCAGGTCGGCGCGGTGCTTGTTGCGCTCTTCGGCGTTGCCGATCGAGTTCAGCTCCAGGCGGATGTCGGACAGGCCCAGGTCATCCCACAGGCGCTGGCACATCATGATCAGTTCGGCATCGACGTCCGGGCCGGTGAAGCCGACCGCTTCTGCGCCGACCTGGTGGAACTGGCGATAGCGGCCGCGCTGCGGGCGCTCGTGGCGGAACATCGGGCCGACGTACCACAGGCGCTTGGGGCCGTCGTAGGTCAGGTTGTGCTCCAGCGCGGCGCGCACCACGCCGGCGGTGTTCTCCGGGCGCAGGGTCAGGTTGTCGCCGTTCATGGAATCGGTGAAGGAATACATTTCCTTCTCGACGATGTCGGTGACCTCGCCCAGGCCGCGCGCGAACAGCGCCGTCGGCTCGACGATGGGCGTGCGGATCTGCTGGAAGCCGTAGCTCTTCAACACCGATTGCACGGTGTTCTCAAACAGTTCCCACAGCGGTGCATCGGCGGGCAGGATGTCGTTCATCCCTTTCACGCCGACAATCTTCTCGACCTTCTTTTGTTCTGACATACCGATACCGGAGAGTGTTGTCTTCAATTCAAATGACGGGCCCGCCGCATGCGTTCAGCACGCGCGGCAGGCGCAAGTGTACTGCATGGCATCCGGCACAGCGCCGGATGATGATTGCCTCAGGCCTGGCCGTAGTGCGTCTGCACGTATTCCAGCACCACGTTCTGGAATTCCTCGGCGATGCGGTCGCCGCGCAGCGTCATGCGCTTCTCGCCGTCGATGAACACCGGCGCCGCCGGCGATTCGCCGGTGCCCGGCAGGCTGATGCCGATGTTGGCGTGCTTGGATTCGCCGGGGCCGTTGACGATGCAGCCCATCACCGCCACGTTCATGCCTTCCACGCCGGGATACTTGCCCTTCCACACCGGCATCTGGTCGCGCAGGTAGGTCTGGATCTTGTCGGCCAGGTCCTGGAACACGGTCGAGGTGGTGCGTCCGCAGCCCGGGCAGGCGATCACCATCGGGGTGAATTTGCGCAGGCCCATGGTCTGCAGGATTTCCTGCCCGACCACCACTTCCTTGGTGCGGTCGCCGCCCGGTTCGGGGGTCAGCGAAATGCGGATGGTGTCGCCGATGCCCTCTTGCAGCAGCACCGACAGCGCCGCGGTGGAGGCGACGATGCCCTTGCTGCCCATGCCGGCCTCGGTCAGGCCCAGGTGCAGCGGATAGTTGCAACGGCGTCCCAGCTCGCGGTACACCGCGATCAGGTCCTGCACGCCGGAGACCTTGCACGACAGGATGATCTTGTCGCCCGCCATGCCCAGTTCTTCCGCGCGCTGGGCGTTCTCGATGGCCGACGTGACCAGCGCTTCGTACATCACGGCCTGCGCCGACCAGGGCTCGGCGCGCCCGGCGTTCTCATCCATGATGCGGGCCAGCAGCGCCTGGTCCAGGCTGCCCCAGTTGACGCCGATGCGCACCGGCTTGTCGTACTTGCAGGCAACCTCGATCATTTGCGCGAACTGCGAATCGCGCTTGGCGCCCTTGCCGACGTTGCCGGGGTTGATGCGGTACTTGGAAAGCGCCTGGGCGCATTCCGGATAATCGGTCAGCAGCGTGTGGCCGTTGTAGTGGAAGTCGCCCACCAACGGCACGTCCACGCCCATGCGGTCGAGCTGCTCGCGGATGGCCGGCACCGCCGCCGCCGCTTCCGGCGTGTTGACGGTCAGGCGCACCACTTCGGAGCCGGCGCGCGCCAGGTCCTTGATCTGGATCGCGGTGCCGATGGCGTCCGCGGTGTCGGTGTTGGTCATCGACTGCACCATCACCGGCGCGCCGCCGCCGACGACGATCTCGCGCGCGCCGTGGCTGATCACCACACGGCGGCTGTTGCGGCGGGCCAGCGGCCCGGAAGCGATCGGGGAAGAAGACATGGCGTGCGCTTGAATGCTCGGTTCGATGCTCAATTCAGGTTCAGGCGGGCGACATTGCTGCCGCCGGTGGCTTTCAGGTCCAGCGATTGGCCCCGCAGCGTGGCGTCGACGCCGGAGGCGTTGCCGATCACCAGCACGGTTGCGTCCGATACGTCAAAGGCCTCGGTGGTTCCCGCCTTGAGCAGGCGGGAAATGATCGTGGTCTTGTCGGCGCGGCGGATTTCCACCCAGGAATCCTCGCGGAAGGTCAGGCGCAGCAGGTCCTTGCTGTTGACGATGTTCAGGCCGCTGGGCGCGCTGGACGAGGCCGCCGGCGCGGCGACCGCGGCCGGCGCGGAAGCGCTTGCCGACGCGGCAGGCACCGCTGCAGTCGCCGCGACCGATGGCGACGGGGCAGGCGCCGGCGTGGGTGTCGGCGCTGCAGCCGCCGGCTCGGATGCGGCCGGACCGGCCGGCTTGGCCGCGTCGTCGGCAGCACTCGAGGTGATCGTGTCGACCCGCGCGTTCACCGGCGTATCGGACGAGGCGCCGGCGTCTCCGGCAGGCGCGGCGTCAGGCGTCGCCGGCGCGGCATCGTCCTTGTGCGCCTTGAGCCAACCCAGCTGCGGCAAGTTGTCGCCCAGGTCGGTCCAGCGCACGGCGGCCGCGCCGATCACCACGGCGAGCACCACCACCCCGGCGACCACCGCCACCGGAGAGCTGTTGCCGCGGGTGCTCATCATCATGGCCGGCAACGGTCCTTCCGAGAACGGCGTCGACAGCGAATGGTTAGGCACGATGTGGTCCCGCTGCGCCACCGCCGATTCCTGCGGCATGGCCGCGGTCAGCGCATTGGCGTCCAGGCCCACCGCCTTGGCATAGCTGCGCACGAAACCGCGCGCCACCGCCAGGCCCGGCAGGGCCGAATAATTGTCCGTCTCGATCGCCTGGATCTGGCGCGGCGAGAGCTTCACCAGGCTCGCCACCTGCTCGACCGACCAGCCCTTCTTCTGCCGCTGCGCCGCCAGCGCGGCGCCAGGCAGCGTCGCCACGGGCGCCGGAACCGGCTGCCCGTCTTCTTGCGGTTGCGACGAAGGCACTTCGTTCATTTGTTGATCACTCATCAAATGCTCCACATGGAAAGCTTTTTTTCAAACCGGACTGCGCCGGATTCTTCTGGAGCGTCCCGGCGCGGCTCGTTGCGCGCGCCCGGGAAATTCGACAACTTCAACAGCCGCCGCAGGACATCCCCGGCGACTGCACAACCCTCAACAAAAACACAAAAAGGACGCCCGGCGATGGCCGAGACGCATGCCGCCGGGGTCCTTCCAGATACTTCCTTGAGCGGAGCCGCCGGGATCGCCGCGCTTGCGGCGAGGACAGGCGCGGCACGGCCGGCAAAAGCGAACGAACAGCTTGCCGTCACCCGGAGATCTCCACGATGCGGCCGAAATCCTTGCCGAACTTGTTTTGGTATTCGGCCATCTTCTGCATGCGCTCCTGCACGCGCGTACGATCCTTCACCTCGCCGGCCAGCTGGCCGCAGGCGGCGTCGATATCGTCGCCGCGCGTCTTGCGGATGGTGGTGACGATGCCGGCATCCATCAGGATCTGCGCGAACGCCTTGATGCGCGGATTGTGCGAGCGCTTCAAACCCGATTCGGGGAAGGGGTTGAACGGGATCAGGTTGAACTTGCAGGGAATGGCGGTATCGCCCCGCGTCACCAGCTCGACCAGCTCGCGCGCGTTCTGATCGCTGTCGTTGACGCCGTCGAGCATGCAGTATTCAAAGGTCACGAAGTCGCGCGGCGCGAATTCGAGATAGCGCTGGCAAGCGGCCATCAGTTCGCGCAGCGGATGCTTGCGGTTCAGGGGAATGAGCGAATCGCGCAGCGCGTCGTTGGAGGCATGCAGCGACACCGCCAGCGCCACCGGGCATTCCTGCGACAGTTTGTCGATCATCGGCACCACGCCGCTGGTGGAAAGCGTCACGCGGCGGCGCGACAGGCCGTAGGCGTTGTCGTCCAGCATCAGGCGCAGGGCCGTGACGGTCGGCTCGAAGTTCAGCAGCGGCTCACCCATGCCCATCATCACCACGTTGGTGATCTGGCGCTCACCCTTTGGGCCGGGCTCGATGCCCTTGGTCTTGCGCAATTCGAATTCCGCCATCCACAGCTGGCCGATGATTTCGGCCACGGTGAGATTGCGGTTGAAGCCTTGCTTGCCGGTCGAACAGAAGCGGCAATTGACGGCGCAGCCCGCCTGCGAGGAGATGCAAAGCGTGCCGCGGTTTTCTTCAGGAATGAACACGGTTTCGACCGCGTTGCCCTGGCCCACGTCGACCAGCCACTTGCGTGTGCCGTCGGTGGAGGTGTGGTCGCTGATGATGGCCGGCGCACGCACTTCGGCGCGGGTTCTCAGCTTGTCGCGCAGCGATTTGGCCAGGTCGGTCATCTGATCGAAATCAGCGACGCCGAACTGGTGTATCCAACGCTGCAATTGTTTTGCGCGAAACGGCTTCTCACCCAACTCGCCGCAGTAAGCGACGAGTTGCGCGGGATCCATATCCAGCAGATTGGTGAGAGCTGTAGTCATGACACTGTCGGATCAGGCCGGAGAACAAAGGCGCGGCAGGAATTGCCGCACCGGTTCGCGCCCCATCCTGAAAACCGATAAAAACAAATACAGATTAACGCGAATAGACGTTCAGCGCCGGGAAGAAGTAGGCGATTTCGACGTTCGCAGTTTCAGCGGCGTCCGAACCGTGCACGGCGTTGGCGTCGATGGAATCGGCGAAGTCGGCGCGGATGGTGCCCTTCTCTGCCTTCTTCGGATCGGTGGCGCCCATCAGGTCGCGGTTCTTCAGGATCGCGCCTTCGCCTTCCAGCACTTGGATCACGACCGGGCCGGACACCATGAAGTCCACCAGGTCCTTGAAGAAAGGACGCTCGCGGTGCACGGCGTAGAAGCCTTCGGCTTCGGCGCGCGACAGTTGGGTCATGCGCGAAGCGATGATCTTCAGGCCGGCGTTTTCAAAACGGGTGTAGATCTGGCCGATCACGTTCTTTGCGACGGCGTCCGGTTTGATAATCGACAGGGTGCGTTCAATTGCCATGAGAAAAACTCCAATAAAAATAATGGCTTAAAGCCAATAAATGATAATTCAATGAACCTTGTATTTTAGCATGAAACCATCAAATTACATGGCAATTCGAGGCGTACGGACAGGCTTTGGCATCGATATCACTCATATTGCCTCCCAGCCTCGAACTTGAACGACCGGCGAGCTGTCTGAACAAGTGCCTGCCGTGCTATGCTGTCACTCGCATTTCAACGCAATCGGAGGACAAATGAATCAACATCTGGACACGACTTTCGGCCACTCGAACGTGGGCACGGCCGCTCGCAACCGCGTGCTGCGCAACACCTACTGGCTGCTGGCGCTGTCGATGATCCCGACCGTGCTGGGCGCCTGGCTGGGCGTGCAACTGCACTTCAGCCTGTTCGCGGGCAGCCCGATGATCGGCTTCGTGCTGTTCCTGGCGATCGCCTTCGGCTTCTTCTACGCGATCGAAAAAACCAAGAATTCCGGCCTCGGCGTGGCCGTGCTGCTGGGCTTCACCTTCTTCATGGGCCTGATGCTGTCGCGCCTGATCGAGTTCACGCTGGGCTTCTCCAACGGCGCCGGCCTGATCATGACGGCCTTCGGCGGCACTGCGATCATCTTCACCGGCATGGCAACCGTCGCGACCGTCTCCAAGCGCGACTTCTCGGGCCTGGGCAAATGGCTGTTCGCCGGCGTGCTGGTGATCCTGGTGGCGTCGCTGGCTAACATCTTCCTGCACCTGCCGGCGCTGCAACTGGCGATCTCGGTGGTGGCCATCGCCATCTTCTCGGCCTACATCCTGTTCGACGTGCAGCAGGTGATCAACGGCGGCGAGACCAACTACATCTCCGCCACCCTGTCGATCTACCTGGACGTCTACAACGTCTTCGTGAACCTGCTGTCCATCCTGGGCATCGTCGGCGGCAACCGCGACTGACGCGACGGGCACTTTCACCGCAGCAACAAAAAAGCCGGCGCAAGCCGGCTTTTTCATTTCCTGCGCGACAAGGCCTTATTCAGGCAGGTCGAATACGGCGATCGACTCGACGTGCGCGGTATGCGGGAACATGTTGACCACGCCCGCATGCTTGAGCACATAGCCGCCCAGGTGCACCAGCACGCCGGCATCGCGCGCCAGGGTTGCCGGATTGCACGAGACGTAGACGATGCGCCGGGGCTTCAAATGCTGCTGTTCCGGCGGCAACTCCACCAGGGCCTTGCACACCTCCATTGCGCCCTCGCGCGGCGGATCGATCAGCATACGGTCGAACTTGCCGAGCGCGACGAAATCCTCGGGCTTGGCTTCGAACAGGTTGCGGCAATAGAAGGAGGTCTTGCCGTCCACGCCGTTGACCCTGGCATTCTCCAGCGCGCGCTCGGTCAGCGCGGTGCTGCCCTCGATGCCCACCACCTCGCGCGCCTGCGTGGCCAGCGGCAGCGTGAAGTTGCCCAGGCCGCAGAACAGGTCGGCGACGCGATCCTGCGGCTGCACGTCGAGCAGGCGCAGCGCGCGCGCCACCAGCACGCGGTTGATCTGGTGGTTGACCTGGGTGAAGTCGGTCGGCTTGAACGGCATGCGGATGCCGAATTCCGGCAGCGTGTATTGCAGCCTCGACTGCGCCGGATAGTAAGGCGCGGCGGTGTCCGGACCCTTGGTCTGCAACCACCATTCGATCTGGTGCTGGTCGGCGAAGGCCTTGAGGATGATTTCGTCGGCCGGGGTCAGCGCCCCCATGATGCGCAGCACCAGCACCGTGATCTTGGCGCCGTCATCGCCCTCGCCCACGGCCAGCTCGATTTGCGGCATGCGGTCGCGGATCGACAGCCCGGCCACCAGCTCGCGCAGCGGCACCAGCATGGCGGAGACCTTCGGCGGCAGGATCTCGCAGGTCTTCATATCGGCGATGAAGGTCGAGCGCTTTTCGTGGAAGCCCACCAGCACTCCGCCCTTCTTGGCCACGTAACGCACCGAGATGCGGGCGCGATAGCGATAGCCCCAGGTCGGTCCGTAGATCGGGCGCAGCATGGTTTCGGCGCGGGTCTTGCCGAGGTGCCACAGGTTGTCTTCCAGCACCCGCTGCTTCATCGCCACCTGGGCCGAAGGCTCCAGGTGCTGCATGGCGCAGCCGCCGCAGACGCCGAAATGCGGGCAGCGCGGCTTGATGCGCAACGAGGACTCGCGATGCAGCGCCGTCATCACGCCCGCTTCCCATTTGGGCTTCTTGCGGTAGGACTGGAAACTGACGCGCTCGCCCGGCAGCGCGCCCTCGACGAAGATGACCTTGCCCGGCGAACCGTCCTCGTTGTCGAGGTGGCCGACGCCGCGGCCGTCCATGTCGAGCGACTTGATTTCGATGATGTTGTCTTGTTGCATGAGGGAAACCGCAGGGTGGGACTGCGGCGCGTGATGCACCGCCTGTCCGCTGCCGAAGAACGAAAGAAAGGCGGTATTGTCCGCGATCCGGCAGCCGGAGGGAAGCGCGTTGCGCATCCGCGCAACGCAAACGGAAAATCAGGGAGGCCACGCCGTAACGGCAGTCGTCGCCGGCCCGACTCAGAACAGCGCGTCGCGCCCCACGCCGCGCGAGGTCAGCAAGCGCTTGAGCTTGACCAGCGCCTCCTGCTGGACCTGGCGCACGCGCTCGCGGGTGATGCCCATTTCGCTGGCCAACTGCTCCAGGGTGGAGGGGTCGTCGTTGTCGAGACCGAACCGGCGCGCCACCACCACCCGTTGTTTTTCGGACAGGCTCTTCAACCATTCGCGGATCAGGATCGCCATCTCGTGGCTTTCGGCGCGGGTATCGGGGTGCTCTTCCACGGCGCTGGGCAACAGATCCATCAGGCTGGCCTGGGGATCGTTGTCCAGCGGGGTATCCAGCGAGGCCGCGTGCTCGGACAGCGCCAGCACGTCCTGCACCTCTTCCACCGGGCGCTCCACCAGATGCGCGATGTCTTCGGCAGTGGCGTCGCGGCCGTCGCGCTGCTGCGCCTCCAGGTGGTACTTGGCGCGCAGGATCTGGTTCAGTTCGCGCACCATGTGCACCGGCAGGCGCACCGTGCGCGCCTGGTTCATGATGGCGCGCTCGATGCTCTGGCGTATCCACCAGGTGGCGTAAGTGGAGAAGCGGAAGCCGCGCTCGGGTTCGAACTTGTCGATGGCGCGCATCAGGCCGAGGTTACCCTCTTCGATCAGGTCCAGCAGCGCGACCCCGCGATTGATGTAATGCTTGGCGATCGAGACCACCAGCCGCAGGTTGTGCTCGATCATCTTCTGCCGCGCGTCGAACTCGCCCTGCTTGGCAAGCGTCGCGAAGTGCAGCTCCTCGGCCGCGGTCAGAAGCGGCTTGGCGCCGATCTTGTTGAGGTAGTGCTGGGTGGTGTCGGTGGAGAGCTCGGCGGCGAGCGCCTTCTTGATCTCGTCCACACCCGTTTCCGCCGCCGCAGGCTCCTGCTGCTCGGCGGCATCCGGATCGCCATCGATCACTTCCGGTTCATCGATCTCATCAATGGGATCGTCGGCATCCTCATGGCGAGGGTCCTGGTCCGGCAAGTGATCGTGGCGATTGCTTGTCATAAGGGCATGTTATGAGTTATTTCATTTCTAGCGTGGCGGCAAGTATTTGGAAGGATCGACAGGCTTGCCTTGCTGACGGATTTCGAAGTGCAGCTTGACGCTGTCACTGTCGGAATTGCCCATTTCGGCGATCTTCTGCCCCTTGGTGACGCTCTGCCCTTCCTTCACCAGGATGGTCTTGTTGTGCGCATAGGCCGACAGCAGGTTGTTGGTGTGCTTGATGATCACCAGGTTGCCGTAGCCGCGGATGCCGCTGCCCGCATACATCACCTTGCCGGCGCCGGCCGCCATCACAGGTTGGCCCGACTTGCCGGAGATGTCCAATCCCTTCTTGCCGCCGTCGAAGGTGCCCACGACCTTGCCTTCGGCCGGCCACATCCAGGACACGCCTTCATCGTCGCCCGGGGCGGCTGCGGCCGCGCTGGCTGCCGGCTTCTCGGCCGGATGCGCCACGTCGGCCTTGGCCGGCGCCTGCGCAGCTGCCGGGGCGGACGCCACATCGGGCTTCTCCAGCTCCGCCAGCGCGCTGTCGGAATAGGCGCGCTTGTCGCCGCGCGGACCGGTCTTGTTAGAGCCGGCAGCCGCAGCGGCCGGCGCTGCCGCACCCGGCGCGCCCAGCGACTTGACCTCGATGCCCGAAGCCGGCGCCGCAGCCACGGCGGCGGTTTGCGGCGCGGTGACCGCCCCCGGCGGCGCCACGCGCAGCACTTGGTCGACCTTGATGTCGTTGGGGTTGGTCAGGTTGTTCCAGGCCACGATATCGCGGTAGCTCTGCCCCACCTCCAGCGCGATGCGGTACAGGGTGTCGCCTTTCTTGACCGTGTAGTAGCCGCGCCCCGACGGCGCAGGCGCCGCCGCTGGAGCGGCCGCCGCCACATCAGCCGCCTTGCCGCCGCTGGAGGTGCGCTCCACGACCGGCGCCTGCTGATTTGGTGTCGAGCTGCAAGCAGCCAGGATACCGACTACGCTCCCCAACACAGCCAAACGAATTTTCTTCATGCTCTTACATTAAATTTTGTACAACGCTAGTTGACCCGCAGCCAGCGTGAGAAGTTCATCAGGGAAACCCGGCGCCCTTGCCGGTCTGTCATTGCGCCATCGCCATGCGGCGGCGGCCTTTGCTGTTGTGCTTGCCGCCTGCTTCAGGTTTCGACAATTCGCCGCCGTTCTTGATACCTGCGCGATTCCGACCTATACCTATAACGAGCCGGAAGACGTCCCCGGCCTTACACCGTTCCCGGCCGCAACGGCACGAAATGGCACTGCTCCATCGTCGTACGGCGCCATTCACGCTGGCTGACGCGTTCGATCAGCTCGAGCACCTGCTGGCGCCCGCCGACCGGCGCGACCAGCCGGCCACCCACGGCCAGTTGCTCCAGCAGCGCCTGCGGCACCTCCATTCCGGCGGCCGCCAGAATGATGCCGTCGAACGGCGCCACCTGAGGCAAGCCAAGCATACCATCTCCGTAATGCAAGCGGATGTTTGCGACCCGCAGCGGACGCAGGTTGGTCTTGGCCAGTTCATGCAGCGGCCTGATGCGTTCGATCGAATACACCTCGCCCGCCACCCGCGACAGCACCGCCGCCTGGTAGCCGCAGCCGGTGCCGATCTCCAGCACCCGGTTCAGGACGCCGCCCTTGTTGTTCTGGCGCATGATTTCTATCATCCGCGCCACGATGTAGGGCTGGGAAATGGTCTGGTGGTGGCCGATCGGCAACGAAGCGTCGATGTAGGCCTGGCTGCCCAGCCCCGGCTCGACGAACATGTGGCGCGGCACCGCCTCCAGCGCCGCCAGCACCTTGGCGTCGGCCACGCCTTGCTTGGCCACGCGCGCCACCATGGCGCGGCGCACGGCTTCCGACGCCAGCGGCGAGGCATGGCTGGAGCTGTTGGTCTGGGTCACCGCCATCACATTCTTCACCGCGCTCTTCGGCGCCGGCGCGGCGCTCAAGAGCGGTTGCTGCGGCAATGGCGCCCGGCCGGCGGCAGGCAACGCCGCAGGCTGCGCGCGCAGGGCCTGGGACAAGCCTTGCTGCACCGGTTTCAACGCGGTGCGCTGCAAGGATTGCGCCGCATTCTTGGCCGCCGTCTGTGTGGTCGCCTGCGCCCGTGCGCCGGCCGGCGCGGCGCTCTTGCCCTTCTTGTCGACCACCGAGGACAGGCTCAACGGAAAGCGGCTCGGCTTGTCGCTCATGCGAGCGCTTTCTTCAGGTTGTCCAGCTGCGCGTTGTGCGTCAGGTCGATCTGCAGCGGCGTGATCGATACATAGCCGTTGGCGGTGGCGTGGAAATCGGTGCCCTCCCCGCCATCCTTGGCCGCGCCGGCCGGGCCGATCCAGTACAGGTCGCGGCCGTGCGGGTCGGTCAGCTTGTGCACCGGCTCCGACATGTGGCGCTTGCCCAGGCGGGTGGCGACACAGCCCTTGAGCTCGGCATACGGGAGGTTGGGAATGTTGACATTGAGCAGGTAAGGCTTGGGCAGCGAATCGAACTGGCGCTCGACCACTTCCCGGGCGATGCGCGCCGCCGACTTCAGCTCGGCCCAGCCCTTGTGCATCTGCGAGAAGGCGATCGAGGGAATGCCGAACAGGAAGCCTTCGGTAGCGGCCGCGACGGTGCCGGAATACAGCGTGTCGTCGCCCATGTTCTGCCCCTGGTTGATGCCCGAGACGATCAGGTCCGGACGCTCCTTCATCAGCCCCGTGAGCGCCACGTGAACGCAATCGGACGGCGTGCCGTTCAGGTAGTGGAATCCATTGGCGGCCTGCTCAACCCACAGCGGGCGATCCAGCGTCAGTGAATTGGAGCTGCCGGAGCGGTTGCTGTCCGGGGCGACCACGGTGATGTCGGCGATCGGTGCGAGCGCCTCGGCCAGGGCGATGATGCCCGGCGCGAGGTAGCCGTCGTCGTTGCTGATCAGGATTTTCATGGGCTGCATTTTAACCGAAGCCCGCGGCCAACAATCGGCCATCCGGGAGACAAAATGCAGCTCGCCGCCGGCAGGCTGCCGGCACGGCTGCCCGGCCTACTCCTGTACGCTGGACTCCTGGTAGACGTAGGCCGACAGCACCAGCTTGTCGCGCGTGGGCAGGCTGGCGAATTCCACCCCGTACTTGAAGAAATTCGGGTCCCCCAGGGACTCCACCGCGCGCAGCACCAGCGGCAGCTCCAGGCTCAGCTGCTGGTCGGCCACGGAGGCCACGAAACGCAAGGTGCCGGTGGCGCCCTTCTGCGCCTCGATCCTGCCCGGCAGCGGCGGCGCCACCAGCGAGGCGCCGCCCAGGCTCAGGTCGATCACGCTGGCCGGCAAGGGATTGGCGCCGCCCAGCGCGAGGAAACCCTCGGCGCCGACCGGCACGCGCGTATCCTGGCGGATCACCGTGCAGCGCACTTCGC
Organism: Herbaspirillum sp. WKF16; assembly: GCF_028993615.1. Classification (NCBI taxonomy): domain Bacteria; kingdom Pseudomonadati; phylum Pseudomonadota; class Betaproteobacteria; order Burkholderiales; family Oxalobacteraceae; genus Herbaspirillum; species Herbaspirillum sp. WKF16. The sequence continues at coordinate 3,052,527 of NZ_CP118632.1, forward strand.
GAGGAATCGACAGGTGCATGTAGATGAACGGCGTCTGCTGGTACTTGATGAGCTGCGCGCTGAACGCGTAGGCGCGCTTGCCGGCCAGCGCGCGCACCACAAAGGCCTGGCCTTCGCGCACGAACAGCTGCTTGCCCTCCCGCACCGGAGCCGTCACCAGGATGCTGCGGTTGGGCAGGCTGCCCACCAGGCTGACCGCGTAGCGCTGATTGGCATCGTCGGCGAACTGCAGCCACAGGGTGTCGCCGATCTGCCAGCGCACCTCGTCGATGGTGATCACGCTCTCCGTGCCGCGGGCGGCGGCGGAAGGCTTGAGCGGTTTGCGGTCGCCGCCGGCCTTCTTGCGCAGCACGTCGCGCGCCTTGGGCAAGGGCACCGATTCGGTATCCGGTTCGCTGACCCAGTTGGCGTTGCGGTACAGGCCGTTCTCCACCAGCCCGTCCAGTTGATCCTGCGTATCGATGATGGTGCCGCGCGCCAGCAGCAGCTTGCCGGCCTCGTTGTAGATCGGCCAGGGCGCGGCCTTTCCCAGCATCAGTTCGGAAGCCCGTACCGGCACCAGTGAAGTCGAACTGGACATGTCGTTTCCCGCGCGGCGGCCCTGCAGGCGCGCCGCGATCCCATTGTTATTGAAGTAATCACTACCTTAACCAAAAATCCGGTTTCACGCAGCATTTGCATGAAGCCGATCGCGCGCGGTCAGGCCAGGTCGGGTTCAGCTTGCGCGGCGGGGGCGGGCGCCGCCGCAGCTGCTGCCGCAGCTTCGCGGCGCGCGTCCTGCTCGCGGAAAAACTCCTGCACCAGCGACAGCTCGCGGGTGCGCTTGAACGGCGGCAAGCTCTGCCAGATGCGGCGGCCGTAGTTCTTGGTGATGATGCGCGGATCGCAGATCATCAGCACGCCGCGGTCGCCCTCGTCGCGAATCAGGCGGCCCGCGCCCTGCTTGAGGTTGATGATGGCCGAGGGCAGCTGGTGATGCACGAAGCCGTTCAGGCCCTGTTTCTCCATCTCGGAGATGCGCGCGGCCAGCACCGGGTCGTCCGGTGGCGAAAACGGCAGCTTGTCGATGATCACCAGCGACAGCGCGTCGCCGCGCACGTCCACGCCTTCCCAGAAACTCTGGCTGCCGATCAGCACGCCGTTGCCGGCCGCGCGGAAGCGGTCGAGCAACTCGGTGCGTCCGGCCTCGCCCTGCACGAACAGCGGGAAGCCCAGGCCGCGCGCCTCGAACTCCGCGCGCAGGCGCTCGGCGGCGCGGTTGACCGCGCGCAGCGTGGTGCACAGGAAGAAGCAGCGCCCGCCGGCGGCCTCGATGGTCGGCAACGCGGCGTCGATGACGGCGTCGGTGTACTCGAAGGAATTGGGCTGCGGCAGGTTCTGCGGCACATACAGCAGCCCCTGTTCGGCGTAGTTGAACGGGCTCGGCCAGGAATGCGCCGGCGCGTTCCACAAGCCCATCTGCGCCGCGTAGTGATTGAAGTCGCGCTTCACCGCCAACGTGGCCGAGGTAAAAATCCACGAGCGCGGCGTGCCTTCGCGCTGCTTGTTGAAGATGGGCGCGATCGACAGCGGCGTGCGGTGCAGCTGCAGCGAGGACGAGAACGCCTCGACCCACAGCACGTAGAAAGGCTTTTCTTCCGGCGCCGGATCCTGCCCGTCCTTCTCGGCCGCGAGCGCCTTGGCGGGCGGCTTCGCGGATTTCCCGGCGGGTGCTTCCGGCGCGTTCCAGGTTTCCAGCTGGCGCAGGATCTCATTGGCGCGGTCGCGGCATTGCTGGATACTCTCGGCGCGCTCGGCCTGCTTCTCCAGCACGGCGATCATGTCGTCCATGCAATCCTTGAGCGTATCGAGCGCCGGGAAGAAGGCGGCGGACGGGGCGATCTGGTTCAGCGCCAGGCGCACCGAGTCTTCCGGAAAGGCCAGCCGCAGGTCGCGCGCGGCGCGCTCCACCGGCGCCACCACACGCGGCCAGTCGGCGCCGTCGCGGGCATGAGACAGGCCCTCTGCCAGCACGTCGCGGCACAGTTCCAGCACCTGCGAGGTGGACACGGTCTCGCCGAAGAACAGCGTGGCGGTCTCGGGCAGCTGGTGCGCCTCGTCGAAGATCACCGTATTGGCCGACGGCAGCAGCTCGGCGATACCGGTGTCCTTCAACGCCACGTCGGCGAAGAACAGGTGATGGTTCACCACCACCACGTCGGCTTGCTGCGCCTCCTTGCGCGCCTTCATGACGAAGCAGTCCTGGTAGTACTGGCACTCGGAGCCGAAACAGGTGTCGCGGGTCGAGGTCACCAGGTTCCACACCGGCGCGGTTTCCGGCACCTTGGTCAGCTCGGCCTTGTCGCCCGAAGAAGTCGTCTTCACGAAGCGCGAGATCTCGCGCAGGTAGCCGACGTCCTCGCGCGCAGTCAGGCGGCCATTCTGCAGCGTGCGCTCCAGGTGGAAATGGCAGACGTAGTTGCTGCGCCCCTTGAGCAGCGCCACCGACACCGGCGCGTGCAGCGCGCGACGCACGGTCGGGATGTCGCGGTTGTAGAGTTGGTCCTGCAGGGTCTTGGTGCCGGTCGAGACGATCACCTTGCCGCCCCACAGCAGGGCCGGCACCAGATAGGCGAAAGTCTTGCCGGTGCCGGTGCCGGCCTCGGCGATCAGGGTGCCCTGGTTGGCGATGGCCGAGGCGATGGCCTTGGCCATGGCGGTCTGCGAATGGCGCGGCCGGTAGCTGCCCACGGCGCCGCCCAGCGGCCCGCCGGCGCCGAACATGGCGTCGATTTCGGCATCATGGATACCTGGTGTTTCCGGTACGGCGGTATCGTCGGGGGCACTCACTGGGGCAAACCTGTAGGAATAGGAACTGGACGGCGGAACCGCCGCGGCGCGGCCGGTTCCGAAGAGGGCAAATCATCCGGGCAACCGGATAACCGGGACAAGGCGCTATTTTACGCGGACTCGCGGATGCAGGCGCTGCGGCCTGGGGCCAATGCGCCAATTGATGACGCAATCGCTGGCGCGGGACGGCAAGGCAGGCAATATCAGGCGGGAATGTCGGGCACCAGCTGCATCTTCAGCAGCGAGATGTGGTCCTTCAATTGCAGCTTGCGCTTCTTCAGGCGGCGCAACTGCAGGTCTTCCGAGCGCGCATCGCGTATGAGCATGTCGATCACGTTGTCGAGGTCGCGGTGCTCCACCTCGAGTTCGATGATGCGGCGCTGGATGTCTTCGCGATGCGTGCTGGTCATGTTGAATGGGTCGTTGCTGGCTGGTTGCGGACCTGAAGCGACGGACTGTGGCTGCCTGCCTCTGGAGAATGGATGCTAGTGTAATCCAGCAGCCGCGGCGCGCCAACCGGCGCCGTCGGCCGCCGGGTCTTACTGGGCGGCCGGAGCCGTCGTGGCCGGCGGTTCCTGGCGCTTCTTGCGCTCGGCGCGTTCACGCTCGTTTTCGGCCTTCTTGCGCTCCACATCCAGGCGATGGGCTTCCGCGTCCTTGATGCGCTGCTCGCGCGCCGCCGCATTGGCCGCGCGCTCCGGCGCCTTGGCCGCATCCTCGGCCTGCTGCTGGCGCACCTTGGCTTCGTGCTCGCGGATGCGATAGTCGGGCGGCAAATCCTTGTTCTGGTCGATGCGCTGCTGGACCTCGCGGTTCTTGGCATTGCTCTCCTGCACCTTGCGTGCGGAGGCGGCCTCCTTGTCCTTCTGCTCCTGCAGGCGACGCGCGGAGTCCTGCTCATCCTTGGCGCGCTGCTCGGCCAGCGAACGGTCGCGTTCGTCGACATTGGCCTGGCGCTGGTAGGTGTTGGCCTCCACTTCCACCTGCTTGATGCTCTTCTCGGCCGCGCGCCTGCGGTCCTTGGCCTCGTCCAGGCAAGCGTTGACCATGAACTTGCGATAGCACGCGCGCTGGTCGATCACATAACGCACGTTGACGGCTTCGCGGTCTTCCTTGGCTTCATCCAGCGCCTTTTGCGCGACATCGCCGGAGTTGATGGAGCCGGCCGGATAGCGCTGGTTCAGCGGCGCGCGCGCGTCCAGCTCGGCAAAGCGCTCGGGCGCCATGGTCACCACGGGGCCCGCGGGCGCGGTGGCGACGCTCTTGTCGACCTCGGGCAGCGAGGGGCCGGAAATGGCGGCCGTCTGAGCGGCGCTCAACCCGGCCGCGCCTGCCAGCAGCAAGCCGCACAGGAGTCGGGAAGCGCCCTTGGCATCAGCGAAAAAGCCTTGCATGTAATTCTTGTCCATCTGGTTGTTGATCATGACAGCCGGTCGGCGACGTTGCGGCGATCCGCCTCCAGGTATTCCTTCGACTGCATCTCAATGATACGTGAAACGGTGCGGTGGAACTCGTTGGAGAGGGTGCCGGCCGTGTAAAGTTCGTCCGGCTCGACCTCGGCCGACATGATCAGCTTGACCTTGTGGTCATAGAACACGTCGATCAGCCAGGTGAAGCGGCGCGCCTCCGACGACATGGCGGCCGACATGCGCGGGATGCCCGACAGGATCACGGTCTGGAAGCGGCTGGCCAGCTCCAGGTAATCGTTCTGCGAGCGCGGCCCGCCGCACAGCGTGGCGAAATCGAACCAGATGGCGCTGCCGGCGCGGCGCAGGGCCCGGATCTCCCGCGCCTCGATATGCACGCGCGGATCTTCGTCGACCGCCTCGGCCACGGCGGCAAAAGCGGCGCGCAGCTCCTCGTCGGTCTTGGCGTTCAGGGGCGTGTGATAGACCTTGACCTGCTCCAGCACGCGCTTGCGGTAGTCGATGCCGGCGTCGATGTTCATCACGTCCAGCCGCTCCTTGAGCAGCGCGATGGTCGGCATCATGCGGTCGCGGTGCAGGCCGTCCGGATACAGCGTGGACGGCTCATAGTTGGACGTCATGACGAAGGAGACGCCATTGTCGAACAAGCCCTTGAGCAGGTTGTAGAGGATCATCGCGTCGGCGATGTCGGAGACGTGGAACTCGTCGAAGCAGATCAGGCGGTACTTCTTGGCGATGCGCTTGGCGACTTCGTCGAGCGGATCGGCGATGCCCTTCAACTCGTCGAGCTGGCGATGCACATCGCGCATGAACTCGTGGAAGTGCAGGCGCGTCTTGCGCACCACCGGCACCACCGTGTAGAAGCTGTCCATCAGGAACGACTTGCCGCGCCCCACCCCGCCCCACATGTACACGCCGCGCGGCACCGCCGGTCGGCTGATGAGGCGCTTGAAGGCCGAGGCGCGCTGCGCCTTGTAGGCCACCCACTCCTCATAGGCGCGCTGCAGGCGATCGATGGCGCGCAGCTGCGCTTCATCGGATTGGTAGCCGCGCTCGCCCAGCGAGCGCTCGTAGAATTGACGGACATCCATGGTGTGGTCTTTGTTCTCGTTACGCGGCAGCGGGTTCTCCCCGGGCCTTGCGGCCGCTGCGCGCGCCCCCGAAGTCGGCGGGGACGGCATGTTCGGCGCGCGAACCTGCACATCCGCAGGTTCGCGCGCCGCCAAAACAAAAATGGGCGAGCCAGGCTCGCCCATCGGTAAAGCATCTCAATGCTCAATACGCGCGCTTGGATGGCGGCCGGGCCGCCATGGGCGACGCGTATTGTCGCATTGATCGCGCATCAGAAGTTCAGAGCGCGCTTGTCGACCGCCAGGGCAGCTTCCTTGGTCGCTTCGGACAGCGACGGGTGAGCGTGGCAGATGCGGGCGATGTCTTCCGACGAAGCGCGGAACTCCATCGCCACCACGGCTTCGGAGATCAGCTCGGAAGCCATCGGGCCGACAATGTGCACGCCCAGGATCTCATCGGTCTTGGCATCGGCCAGGAACTTGACCATGCCCGAGGTATCGCCCAGCGCGCGCGCACGGCCGTTGGCCAGGAACGGGAAGGTGCCGGCCTTGTATTGCACGCCGTCGGCCTTCAGTTGCTGCTCGGTCTTGCCGACCCAGGCGATTTCCGGGGAGGTGTAGATGACCCAGGGAATGGTGTTGAAGTTGACGTGGCCATGCTGGCCGGCGATGCGCTCGGCAACCGCGACGCCCTCTTCTTCCGCCTTGTGCGCCAGCATCGGGCCGCGCACGACGTCGCCCACCGCCCACACGTTGGGCAGGTTGGTCTTGCAGTCGCCGTCGACGGCGATGAAGCCGCGCTCATCGAGCTTCAGGCCCACGCCTTCGGCGTTCAGGCCGATGGTGTTGGGGGTGCGGCCGATGGAAACGATCAGCTTGTCGAATTCGCCCTTTTGCGCGTCGCCCTTGGCATCGGTGTACTCGACGGTGACGCTCTTCTTGCCGGCCTTGATCTCGCCGATCTTCACGCCCAGGCTCACGTTCAGGCCCTGCTTGGTCAGCAGCTTCTGCGCTTCCTTGGCGATCTGTTCGTCAACCGCGCCCAGGAAGGCGGGCAGCGCTTCCAGCACGGTCACTTCCGCGCCCAGGCGGCGCCACACCGAACCCATTTCCAGGCCGATCACGCCGGCGCCGATCACGCCCAGCTTCTTCGGCACTTCGGTGATGGCCAGCGCGCCGGTGTTGGACAGGATCAGTTGCTCGTCGAACGGCACGCCGGGCAGCGCACGGGCGTTGGAGCCGGTGGCCACGATCACGTGCTTGGCGACGATGGTGTCTTCAGCCGCGCCGGCGACCTTGATCTCGTAGCCGTTGGCGTCGCCCTTGGCGAAGGAGCCGCGGCCGTGGAAGAAGGTGACCTTGTTCTTCTTGAACAGGTACAGGATGCCGTCGTTGTTCTGCTTGACCACGGTGTTCTTGCGGCCCAGCATCTTTTCCAGGTTCAGGCCCAGGCCCTTGACTTCGATGCCGTGCTCGGCGAAGCCGTGGCTGGCATGTTCATAGTGCTCGGACGATTGCAGCAGCGCCTTGGACGGGATGCAACCGACGTTGGTGCAGGTGCCGCCGGGAGCGGGACCGCCCTTCTCGTTCTTCCATTCGTCGATGCAGGCGGTGTTGAAACCCAGCTGCGCTGCGCGGATGGCGGCAATGTAGCCGCCGGGGCCGCCGCCGATGACGACCACGTCGAAATTCTTGCTCATGTCTTTTCCTAACTTTGTCTGTCGCGGACAAGCATCCGCGGATACAAAAAAGCGCTGAACGAAACAAGCCGTTCAGCGCGTAGCCGGCTCTGTGGCATGGCAGGCAAGCGTAGCGAGCGCCGCGAGGTCGCCGCGAGAAGCGCAGCCGTACGATTGTACGGCGAGCATCACAGCGGCGAGATCGGGTCGCGCAGTAGCTTGCCTGGCATGCATTACAAGTCGAGGAGGAGGCGTGCGGGATCTTCCAGCGCTTCCTTGATGGCCACCAGCGACAGGACGGCTTCGCGGCCGTCGATGATGCGGTGGTCATAGGACAGCGCGAAGTAGTTGATCGGACGCACGACGACCTGACCATTTTCCACCACAGCGCGCTCCTTGGTGGCGTGGATGCCCAGGATCGCCGATTGCGGCGGGTTGATGATCGGGGTCGACAGCATGGAACCGAAGGTGCCGCCGTTGGACACGGTGAAGGTGCCGCCCGACAGTTCTTCGATCGACAGCTTGCCGTCCTTGGCCTTCTGGCCGAACTCGACGATCTTCTTTTCGATGTCGGCGATGGACATCTGGTCCGCATCGCGCAGGATGGGAACCACCAGGCCGCGCGGCGAACCGACGGCCACACCGATGTCGAAGTAGCCGTGGTAGACGATGTCGTTACCGTCCACCGAAGCGTTCACGATCGGGTACTTCTTCAGGGCGTGCACGACGGCCTTGACGAAGAAGGACATGAAGCCCAGCTTGACGCCGTGTTCCTTCTCGAACTGGTCCTTGTACTTGTTGCGCAGGTCGATGACCGGCTTCATGTTGATTTCGTTGAAGGTCGACAGAATCGCGTTGGTCGACTGCGATTGCACCAGGCGCTCGGCCACGCGGGCGCGCAGGCGGCTCATCGGCACGCGCTGTTCCGGACGGCTTTCCAGGCCGGCCTTGACCGGTGCGGCGACTTGCGCCAGTGCCGGCTTGGCGGCGGCAGCGGGTGCGGCGGCAGGCGCCGACAGCGCGCCCAGGACGTCGCCCTTGGTCACGCGGCCATCCTTGCCGGTGCCGGTGACTTGCGAGGTCGACAGGTTGTTGTCGGCCAGCAGCTTGGCGGCGGCAGGCATGGCGACGTCGCCCTTGTTGGCCAGCTCGGGAGCGGCAACCGGGGTCGGTTCGTTGCCGGTTTGCGGCGCCGGGGCGGCCTTGACTTCACCAGGCTCGACCTGGGCTGAAGCGTCGGTGTCGAGGATCGCGATCACTTGACCGGCGACCACGGTGGCGCCGTCAGCGGCGATGATTTGCGTGATCACGCCGTCTGCCGGAGCCGGCAGTTCCAGCACGACCTTGTCGGTCTCGATGTCGATCAGGTTTTCGTCGCGAGTGACTTTCTCGCCGACTTTCTTGTGCCATTGCAGCAGGGTTGCTTCTGCAACGGATTCCGACAATTGCGGGACCACTACTTCGATTTGAGCCATTTATATTTCTCCGATTCGGGTAATTCGTTCAAACAAACGCGGGCGCGCCGCCCTCGCGGCGCGCCCGGTTCTCATCAGTGTTATTTGGTCAGCACAAAGCCCTTGAGCTTGGCGAAGGCGGTTTCGATCAATGCCTTTTGCTGGGCGTAGTGCTTGTCGTAGTAGCCGACCGCCGGCGAGGCGCTGGCCGGACGACCTGCATAGGCCAGCTTCTGACCTTCGGACAGGTTCTCGAAGATGTTGTGCTGGATCTGCAGCCATGCGCCCTGGTTCTGCGGCTCGTCCTGCGCCCACACCAGCTCGTTGAAGTTCGGGAACTGCTTCAAGGCAGCCGCGAAGGTCTTGTGCGGGAACGGGTACAGCTGCTCGACGCGGATGATGGCGGTGTCGGTCTGGCCGCGTTCCTTGCGGGCGTTGACCAGGTCGTAGTACACCTTGCCCGAGCAGGCGACGATGCGCTTGACCTTCTTGGCGTCGATGGTTTCGTCGACTTCCGGGATCACGGTCTGGAACGAACCCTTGGCCAGGTCGGACAGCGGCGAGCCGGCATCCTTGTTGCGCAGCAGGGACTTCGGCGTCAGGATGATCAGCGGCTTGCGGAACAGGCGGATCATCTGGCGACGCAGCACGTGGAAGATCTGTGCGGCGGTAGTCGGCTGCACCACTTGCATGTTGTTGTCGGCGCACAGCTGCAGGTAGCGTTCCAGGCGTGCCGACGAGTGCTCAGGACCCTGGCCTTCGTAGCCGTGCGGCAGCATCTGCACCAGGCCCGAGGCGCGGCCCCACTTGACTTCGCCGGAGCTGATGAACTGGTCCATCACCACTTGGGCGCCGTTGGCGAAGTCGCCGAACTGGGCTTCCCAGATGGTCAGGGTGTTCGGCTCGGCGGTCGAGTAGCCGTATTCGAAGCCCAGCACCGCTTCCTCGGAGAGCACGGAGTCGATCACGGTAAACACGGACTGGTTCTCGGCCACGTTCTGCAGCGGCACGTAGGTGCCGGCATCCCAGCGTTCGCGGTTCTGGTCGTGCAGCACCGCATGGCGGTGCACGAAGGTGCCGCGGCCCGCATCCTGGCCGGTCAGGCGCACGGCGTAGCCGGACGACACCAGCGAGGCGTAGGCCAGGTGTTCGCCCATGCCCCAGTCCAGGTTCATTTCACCGCGCGCCATGGCGGCGCGGTCGTTGATGACCTTCTCGACCAGCGAGTGGGCCTTGAAGCCTTCGGGGATGGTGGTGATCTTGGCGCCCAGGCGCTTCAGTTCAGCCAGCGGCACCGCGGTTTCGGCGGCGTCGGTCCACTTGCGGTTCAGGAACGGCAGCCAGTCGACCGCATACTTGCTCTTGAAGTTGGTCAGGACCGGATCGATGGTGTGCTTGCCGGCGTCCATCGCGGTGCGGAAGGCCTTGACCAGTTCCTCGCCGCCGTCGGCGGCGATGGTCTTCTGGGCCGACAGCTTGTCGGCATACAGCTTGCGGGTGCCGGGGTGCTGCGCGATCTTCTTGTACATCAGCGGCTGGGTCAGAGCGGGAGTGTCCTGCTCGTTGTGACCCAGCTTGCGGAAGCAGATGATGTCGACCACGATGTCCTTCTTGAACTTCATGCGGTAGTCGACAGCGATCTGGGTCGCGAACACGACGGCTTCCGGATCGTCGCCATTGACGTGCAGCACGGGCGCTTCGATCATCTTGACCACGTCCGAGCAGTACAGCGTCGAACGGGAGTCGCGCGGGTCGGAGGTGGTGAAGCCGATCTGGTTGTTGATCACGATGTGAACCGTGCCGCCGGTGCCGTAGCCGCGGGTCTGCGCCAGGTTCAGGGTTTCCATCACGACGCCCTGGCCGGCAAAGGCGGCGTCGCCGTGGACCAGGATCGGCAGCACTTGCGAGCCGTCCTTGTCGCCGCGGCGATCCATGCGGGCCTTGACCGAGCCTTCGACCACCGGGTTGACGATTTCCAGGTGGGAGGGGTTGAACGCCAGCGACAGGTGAACCGGGCCGCCGGGGGTCGACACGTCCGACGAGAAGCCCTGGTGGTACTTGACGTCGCCGGCCGGCAGGTCGTCGGCGTGACGGCCTTCGAATTCGGAGAACAGTTCTTGCGGGGTCTTGCCCAGGATGTTGACCAGCACGTTCAGGCGGCCGCGGTGGGCCATGCCGATCACGATTTCCTGCACGCCGTTTTCGCCGGCGCGCTGGATGGTTTCATCCAGGGAGGCGATGAAGCTTTCGCCGCCTTCCAGCGAGAAGCGCTTCTGGCCGACGTACTTGGTGTGGAGGTAGCGTTCCAGGCCTTCGGCCGCGGTCAGGCGCTCCAGGATGTGCTTTTTCTTCTCGGCCGAGAAGCTGGGCGCGGCGCGGGTCGGCTCCAGGCGCTCTTCCAGCCAGCGCACTTCGGTCATGTCCGACACGTAGGTGAACTCTGCGCCGATGGTGCGCGTGTAGGTGTCGCGCAGCATCTGCAGCAGGTCGCGCAGCGATGCGGTTTCCGGGCCGAAGTAGGTGTTGTTGATGTTGAACACGATGTCCAGGTCGGCATCGGTGAAGCCGTAGAAGGCCGGATCGAGTTCGGGAATGCTGGGGCGTTCCTGGCGTTGCAGCGGGTCCAGGTTGGCGAAACGGGAACCGAGGTCACGGTAGCCGGCGATCAGCTGGGTAACAGCGACGCGCTTGCGGCCCATGTCGGAGTCGGCGGAAGCGATGACGGTGCGGATCGGGCCTTGCTTGGCGCGCTCGGCGAAGGAGGCGACGACAGGAGCGTGGGCGACGTCGGGACGGTTCGAGCCATCGGTGGCGGGAACGTGCTGAACCGCGTCGAAGTAGGCGCGCCAGTTGTCGGGGACGGATCCGGGATTGTTCAGATAGGCTTCGTACAGTTCTTCAATGTACGGAGCATTCCCACCGAAGAGGTAGGAGTTGATGTTGTATTGCTCGTAGAGCTTTGTCATTTGCTCACCTTTCTTCGCGTTTCGCGAGATTAGCGGGTTTCTACACCTTCCGCGACACGGCCTGACCGGTTAGCGGATTGCATCAAGTTGTGGGGAAGGACTTTTGTCTACCTGAACTTCTGTATTCTGTACGTCATCCAGTCAGCGCTCCGGAATTATATATCCTTCTCCCCAATAAAAAAGCGAATCCCGCAGGATTCGCTTTTTTATTTGTCGCCGCTCGCAGCTGGCGTCCCATACCACCAACAACCCGCCGCAAAGCCGCGCCGCACGGGCCTCGCACCCTCCCCCAGCCACGCATGGCCAGACCGGGAAGAGGAGCGCACGAACGTGCTTTGTTGCCTGCCGAGAAACTCCGGCAGTCAGGCGCGCAATGCTGCTCAGCGCTTGTCGATGGCCGGCACGTCGCGACGTGCGGAACCGACGAACAGCTGACGGGGACGACCGATCTTCTGTTCCGGATCGGAGATCATTTCGTTCCACTGGGCGATCCAGCCGACGGTGCGCGCCATGGCGAAGATGCAGGTGAACATCGAGGTCGGGATGCCCAGCGCGCGCTGGACGATGCCGGAGTAGAAGTCGACGTTCGGGTACAGCTTGCGCGAGACGAAGTAGTCGTCTTCCAGGGCGACCTTTTCCAGCTCCATGGCCAGCTTGAACAGCGGGTCGTCGTGCAGGCCCAGTTCGTTGAGCACTTCGTAGCAGGTTTCGCGCATCAGCTTGGCGCGCGGGTCGTGGTTCTTGTACACGCGGTGACCGAAGCCCATCAGCTTGACGCCGGAGTTCTTGTCCTTCACTTGCTTGATGAACTCGGGGATCTTGTCGGCGGTGCCGATTTCTTCCAGCATGTTCAGGGCGGCCTCGTTGGCGCCGCCGTGAGCGGGGCCCCACAGGCAGGCGATGCCGGCGGCGATACATGCGAACGGGTTGGCGCCCGAGGAGCCGGCCAGGCGGACGGTCGAGGTCGATGCGTTCTGCTCGTGGTCGGCGTGCAGGATCAGGATGCGATCCAGCGCGCGCACCAGCACTTCATTGACCTTGTACTCTTCGCACGGGTTGGCGAACATCATGCGCATGAAGTTGGCGGTGTACGACAGGTCGTTGCGCGGGTACACGAACGGCTGGCCGATGCTGTACTTGTAGGCCATCGCGACCAGGGTCGGCAGCTTGGCGATCATGCGGATGGCCGAGACGTCGCGGTGGTTGGCGTTGGAGATGTCCAGCGAGTCGTGGTAGAAGGCCGACAGCGCGCCCACCGAACCGGTCAGCACCGCCATCGGGTGCGCGTCGCGACGGAAGCCGCGGAAGAAGAAGTTCATCTGCTCGTGCACCATGGTGTGCTTGGTCACGGTGTCGGTGAACTCCAGCTTTTGCTCTGCAGTCGGCAGCTCGCCGTGCAGCAGCAGGTAGCAGGATTCCAGGAAGTCGCAGTTCACGGCCAGCTGCTCGATCGGGTAGCCGCGGTACAGCAGCTCGCCCTTGTCGCCGTCGATGTAGGTGATCGAGGAGTTGCAGGCCGCGGTCGACATGAAGCCTGGGTCATAGGTGAACTTGCCGGTGCCGGCATACAGCTTGCGGATGTCGATCACGTCAGGGCCGATGGTGCCCTTGTAGACAGGAAAATCTACGGATGGAGACCCGTCGGAGAACGACAGGGTAGCTTTGATATCGGTATTGGACATAGCTTTTCCTTTTGCTGGGATGGTGAAACCGTTAATCAAAACCGCGACCGCACTGCCTGGCGACATCATCGTTCCGATGCGCTGGGTGGCATGAAAAAAACAGGCCGCGTTCGAGCAAAATCCGTCTGGCTTGTGGCCAGGCGCAAAAATCAGGCCGTACGCAGTTTCTGCAGCAACGCGTGCACCTGCGGCAGGTCGACTGCCGCCTCCGGCTCCTTGCGAGCCAGCAGCAAGTCCATCAGGTCGATGTCGGACAGGTCCATCAGCCGCGAAAACGCGTCGACCTCTTCGTCGCTCATCCCGGCCTCGTTGGCATCGAGATAGCGCGTCAGGATCAGGTCGTTCTCCAGCAGGCCGCGGCGTGCCCGCCAGCGCAGGCGCGCTCGTTTGGCCGGATCATCCTGGTGACGTTCAGTCATGAACTCGCTCATTTCTCTACTGATTGATTTCTGATACTAACCGGAGCGGCGGATTTCCGCCCGGCGCGGGAAGCCATGCCTTCGGCGCCCGCATCATCGGGGCGCCGCAGCCCACAGGCCCGCGGCGCCCCGCTTTCCAGCCGGTTGCGCAACTTACACTGCGCGGCGAACCATCAGTTCCTTGATCTTGCCGATGGCCTTGTTGGGGTTCAATCCCTTCGGGCAGACATCGACGCAGTTCATGATCGAACGGCAGCGGAACAGGCGGTACGGGTCTTCCAGGTTGTCCAGGCGGGCGCCGGTGGCTTCGTCGCGGCTGTCGGCGATGAAGCGGTAGGCTTGCAGCAGGCCGGCGGGGCCGACGAACTTGTCCGGGTTCCACCAGAACGACGGGCAGGAAGTCGAGCAGCAGGCGCACAGGATGCACTCGTACACGCCGTCCAGCTCTTCGCGCTGCTCGGGCGATTGCAGGCGCTCCTTTTCAGGAGGAATGCTTTCGTTGATCAGGTAGGGCTTGATCGAGTCGTACTGCTTGAAGAAGTTGGTCATGTCCACGATCAGGTCGCGGATGACCGGCAGGCCCGGCAGCGGCTTCAGAACGATGGGCTCGGTCAGCTCGTTGAGGTTGGTGATGCAGGCCAGGCCGTTCTTGCCGTTGATGTTCATGGCGTCCGAGCCGCACACGCCTTCGCGGCAGGAGCGGCGCAGCGACAGCGAATCGTCCACGTCGGCCTTGATGCGCTGCAGGGCGTCGAGCAGCATCTTGTCGGTCGGCTTCAGCTCGACCGTCAGATCCTGCATGTACGGCTTCTCGTCCTTGTCCGGATCGTAACGGTAGATTTTGAATTTCAGGGTGCGAGTCATGTTGCGACCTCTTAGAAAGTACGTGCTTTAGGTTTAAATGTCTCGACGGTCAGCGGCTGCATGTTGACCGGCTTGTAGTCGAGACGATTCCCCTCGGAGAACCACAGCGTGTGCTTGAGCCAGTTGACGTCGTCGCGCTGCTCGTAGTCGCTGTGCGCGTGGGCGCCGCGCGACTCCTTGCGGGCGGCCGCCGACGTGATGGTGGCCTTGGCGGTTTCGATCAGGTTGTCCAGCTCCAGGGCTTCCTGGCGCGCGGTGTTGAAGACCTTGGACTTGTCCTTGAACGAGACATGCTTGCGACGCTCGTCCAGCTCCATGATCTGCTTGTAGCCTTCCTGCAGCAGCGCATCGGTGCGGAACACGCCGCAGTACTTCTGCATGGTGGCGCGGATGGTGTTGGCCACGTCCTGCACGCGCTCGGAGCCGGTGCTGCTTTCGAGGCGCGCGATACGATCCAGCGACTTTTCCAGCGCGCCGGCCGGGATCGGCTTGTGGCTCTGGTCCTGCAGCTTGCTGCCCACGATGTGGTTGCCGGCGGCGCGGCCGAACACCACCAGGTCCAGCAGCGAGTTGGTGCCCAGGCGGTTGGCGCCGTGCACCGACACGCAGGCGCATTCGCCGATGGCGTACATGCCCTGCACCACTTCCTTTTGCGAACCGCCCTTGGGCGCGACGACCTGGCCGTACACGTTGGTCGGGATACCGCCCATCTGGTAGTGGATGGTCGGCACGACCGGGATCGGTTCCTTGGTCGCGTCCACGTTGGCGAACTTGTGGGCGATTTCCAGAATCGACGGCAAGCGCTTCTTGATGGTGTCGGCGCCGATGTGGCGCAGGTCCAGCAGCACGTGATCCTGGTGCTGGCCGACGCCGCGGCCTTCCTTGATTTCCTGGTCCATCGAACGCGAGACGAAGTCGCGCGGCGCCAGGTCCTTCAGGGTCGGCGCATAGCGTTCCATGAAGCGTTCGCCGTTGCTGTTGATCAGGATGCCGCCTTCGCCGCGCACGCCTTCGGTGATCAGCACGCCCGCGCCGGCCACGCCGGTCGGGTGGAACTGCCAGAACTCCATATCCTGCAGCGGCAGGCCGGCGCGTGCGGCCATGCCCATGCCGTCGCCGGTGTTGATGAAGGCGTTGGTCGATGCGGCCCAGATGCGACCTGCGCCACCGGTGGCGAACAGGGTGGTCTTGGCGTGCAGCATCATGATTTCGCCGGTTTCCATTTCCAGCGCCAGCACGCCGAGGACGTCGCCCTCTTCGTTGCGGATGATGTCCAGCGCCATCCACTCGACGAAGAAGTGGGTCTTGGCGCGCACGTTGCGCTGGTACAGCGTGTGCAGCAGCGCATGGCCGGTGCGGTCGGCTGCGGCACAGGCGCGCTGCACCGGCTTCTCGCCCAGGTTGGCGGTGTGGCCGCCGAACGGACGCTGGTAGATGGTGCCGTCGGGGTTGCGGTCGAACGGCATGCCGAAGTGTTCCAGCTCGTAGACCGCCTTGGGCGCTTCACGGCACATGAACTCGATGGCGTCCTGGTCGCCGAGGTAGTCGGAACCCTTGACGGTGTCGAACATGTGCCAGTACCAATTGTCTTCCGACATGTTGCCCAGCGAAGCGCCGATGCCGCCCTGGGCGGCAACGGTGTGCGAGCGGGTCGGGAAGACCTTGGACAGGACGGCGACGTTCAGGCCGGCTTCAGCCAGCTGCAGCGACGCGCGCATGCCGGAACCGCCGGCGCCAACGATGACCGCGTCAAAGCGACGGGTAGTGATTGCGGATTTGATGGCAGCCACGATTTAATTTCTCCACAGAATCTGCGCGGCATAGCCTGCGCAACCAACCAGCCACAGAATCGTGGCAACTTGCAAGACCAGGCGCACGGCCACCGACTTGACGTAATCCATCCAGATGTCGCGCACGCCGATCCAGGCGTGGAAGAACAGCGCCGCGAAGACCGCGAAGGTCGCGACCTTGAACCACTGATGCGCGAACAGCGCCGCCCAGCCCTGATAGCTGAAGCCGGTCGAGGTGAAGAAGACCACCAGCAGGATGACGGTGTAGAGCGCCATGACGACGGCGGTGGCGCGTTGCGCGAGCCAGTCGCGCAGACCGTAGTGGGCGCCGACGACGAGGCGCTTCGATCCGATATTGTTATCAGCCATTTTCAGAATGCTCCGAACAGTTTCAATGCGACCAGAACCATCAGCGCGATGCTGACGATGAGTACCGTAGCCGACGACTTGCGTGCGCTGTCCTTGTCCAGACCGACGTGGTTGTCCATGATCAGGTGGCGGATGCCGGCGCAGAAGTGGTGGAGGTAGGCCCAGGACAGGGCGAGGATGACCAGCTTGACGAACCAGTTGGAGGCGAAGCCTTTGAGGTGTTCGAAGGTGCCTTCGGAGAGCAGGCTGCTGTCCAGCAGGAACAGGATGAACGGCAGCATCAGGAACAGGAATAGCCCGCTGATACGGTGCATGATCGACACCAGGGCTGCCAGAGGCATGCGGTAACCAGCAATTTGGGTAAGGTGTATGTTACGAAATTGCGGCCGTGGTGGTTTAGCGGCTTCAGACATACAAGGTTCTCCTCAGATTAAAACAATCCTGCAATTTTCGCCGATTTTCCAAATCGTCATCAACAATTATTCCGCTTCGCAGCAAAGCCTAAGCACCGAACACGCGCCGCCTTCCCGCCCTTCAGGACGAAACGGCGCGTTCCCCGCCGGGCTTCAGCTCAACTCGCTCTGATAATGATGATTCGTGGTCAGATACAGCCCGCGCCGCATTTCCACCGGCTTGTCGCCGTAGGTAAACGATGCGCGTTCCACACTGAGCAACGGCGTTTGGGGCAACACCCCCAGAAACTCCGCGGACTCCGGATCTGCCCCCACGGCACGGATGCGCTCCTCGGCGCGAATCATGCGTGTTCCGAATTCCGACTCGAACAGGCCGTACAACGGGCCTCTGTATTCCACCAGGCGCTCGGCCGTCAGCCCCTTGAAGATGGCGCCGGGCAGCCAGATGTCTTCGAGGATGATGGGAACGCCATTGAATGATTTCACGCGCCGGATGAAGATGACCGAGTCGCCGGACTTCATGTCCAGCTGTCGCGCCACTTCGGCGGACGCGCGCACGCGCTTGACTTCGACGATCTTGTTTTCGGGACGCTGGGGCTCGTCGCTGTCGGCCATCAGCCGCAGGAAGCGGAACTGCGCCTGCGTTTCATGATGGGTGGCGACGAAGGTGCCCTTGCCCTGGCGGCGCACCACCAGGTTCTCGGCGGCCAGCTCGTCGATGGCCTTGCGCACCGTACCCTGGCTGACCTTGAAACGACCGCCCAGCTCGACTTCGCTGGGGATGAGTTCGCCCGGCTTCCACTCCCCTGCCTCAAGGCGCTGCATGATGAGCGCCTTGATCTGCTGGTACAGCGGACTGAAGGTGGGCGCCGGACTGGCGACACCCGCCCCTGCGCCTTGCGCGTCGACGCTGTTCTGATTGGGCTGGATCGAGCTCATAACCCCGAATTTCAACACAAAACACCTTCCGGCGTCCAGAAAAAACTATGCAATAATATGTCTTATATAAGACATAAGATATTGATTGACACGCGCCTTTCGCAGGCCTACACTCGCGAGCAACCTGAAAAGCCGCAACGCAGGCGTGACGCGAACTTCCGGCCGGTCAACGATAACGAGAATCGATTGCATTTAGGCTCTTTGGATTTCGTGTTTTCATGTCGCCTGAACACAAGTGTGACAGGTTTTCGGGCTGCCGGCATGGCCGCGGACAAAAGCAACTGACTCGCTGCGTTTTCGACGGTATCATGGCGGCCTAACAAGAATTCGAGGAAGTCGCGCAGCTATTTCGCGCAAACCAGAAGCAACCGCAGACGGCCCTGCCGCGCCATGCGCGACACGACCGCACGTGCGCTTCGATGCAGTCTGGAATGCTTTTTTTCATCACCTCTATTGGAGATTCACATGGCTAAAGCCCCAAAGCGTGTTGCCGTCACCGGCGCCGCCGGTCAGATCGGTTACTCCCTGCTGTTCCGCATCGCCAACGGCGACCTGCTCGGCAAAGACCAGCCGGTCATCCTGCAACTGCTGGAAATCCCCGATGAGAAGGCCCAGAAGGCGCTGAAGGGCGTGATCATGGAGATCGACGACTGCGCGTTCCCGCTGCTGGCCGGCGTGACCGCCCACAGCGACCCCATGACCGCATTCAAGGACGCCGATATCGCCCTGCTGGTCGGTGCCCGCCCCCGCGGCCCCGGCATGGAGCGCAAGGACCTGCTGGAAGCCAACGCCCAGATCTTCACCGTGCAGGGCCGTGCGCTGGACGCCGTGGCTTCGCGCGACGTCAAGGTGCTGGTGGTCGGCAACCCGGCCAACACCAACGCTTACATCGCCATGAAGTCGGCCCCGAACCTGCCGGCCAAGAACTTCACCGCCATGCTGCGCCTGGATCACAACCGCGCCCTGTCGCAAGTGGCCGCCAAGATCGGCAAGCCGGTCGGCGCCATCGAGAAGCTGTGCGTGTGGGGCAACCACTCGCCGACCATGTACGCCGACTACCGCTTCGCCACCGCCGATGGCGCTTCCGTCAAGGACGCCATCAACGACCAGGAATGGAACGCCAACGTGTTCCTGCCGACCGTCGGCAAGCGCGGCGCGGCCATCATCGAAGCCCGCGGCCTGTCCTCGGCGGCGTCGGCCGCCAACGCGGCGATCGACCACGTGCGTGACTGGGTGCTGGGCACCAACGGCAAGTGGACCACCATGGGCATCCCGTCCGACGGTTCCTACGGCATTCCCGAAGGCACCATGTTCGGCTTCCCGGTGACCACCGAGAACGGCGAGTACAAGATCGTCCAGGGCCTGGAGATCGACGCGTTCTCGCAAGAGCGCATCAACATCACGCTCAAGGAATTGCTGGAAGAGCGCGAAGGCGTGAAGCACCTGGTCGGCTAATTGACCGATGCGCGGCGGCGGGCGACCGTCGCCGCGCAGTTCCAATCGAATCGATCCAATTACTCATTCAGCAGCAATGCATCCCTCCCAGGTCTTGTTCCCAGGTGCACAGCAGCCGGCTTCGCTTCCGGTCTGCGATCACTACGCCGGCTCCGAAAAGCTGATGCGCAAGTCGATCGCCCTGCAGAAGGAACTCGGCCCGGTATTCGACATCACGCTCGATTGCGAAGATGGTGCCGCCGCCGGTAATGAAGCCGGCCATGCGCAACTGGCGGCCTCGCTGATCGCCGGCCCCGACAACCTCCACGGCCGCATCGGCGCGCGCGTGCACGACGTCGGCAGTCCCCATTTCGAGCAGGACGTCGCCATCATCTGTTCCGGCGCCGCGCGCGAGCTGGCCTTCGTCATGCTGCCCAAGCCGGAGGGCGTCAACGACGTGCTGCATGCGCTCGAATCGATCAACCGCGTTTGCCTTGCGGCCGGGCGCCCTGCGCTGCCGCTGCACGTGCTGATCGAGACCCACGGCGCGCTGGCCGACGTCTGGAAGATCGCGGCGCTGCCGCAGGTGCAGTCCCTGTCTTTCGGCGTGATGGACTTCGTGTCGGCGCACTACGGCGCCATCCCGAGCGCCGCGATGCGATCC
The DNA here is from genome assembly GCF_028993615.1 of Herbaspirillum sp. WKF16. Lineage (NCBI taxonomy): Bacteria > Pseudomonadati > Pseudomonadota > Betaproteobacteria > Burkholderiales > Oxalobacteraceae > Herbaspirillum > Herbaspirillum sp. WKF16. The sequence continues at coordinate 3,072,526 of NZ_CP118632.1, forward strand.
CCCGGGCAGTTCGACCACCCGCTGGTGCGCCGCGCCAAGCTGGAAATTTCCGCCGCCTGCCATGCGCACGGCAAGGTTGCGTCGCATAACGTGACGACCGACATCAAGAATCCCGCCGCGGTCGCCGACGATGCGCGCCGCGCGGCACAAGAGTTCGGCTACACCCGGATGTGGAGCATTCATCCGGACCAGATCAGGCCGATCGTGCAGTCGATGTCGCCTTCCACCGAGGAAGCCGGCCAGGCGGCACAAATTTTGCTCAAGGCTCAGGCAGTGCAATGGGGTCCGATCCAGCATCAGGGGAATCTGCACGACCGGGCCAGTTATCGCTATTTCTGGAGCATCCTGCAACGCGCCCATGCCACCGGCCTGGCGCTGCCGCAGGAGGCTGCCGCCTGGTTCGCCGCCGGCGAACCTTCTTCAACCTCTCAGTAACGTTACCGATCGACGCACCGTCCATGAAAAAGCAACTGACCGCAATCGCTCTGCTGGGCGCCCTGTTCGCCGCCGCCGGCATCTCCCAGGCTTTCGCCGAAACCGCCCCGGCCAAGCCGGCCGCCAAGAAGAAGGCTCCGGCCAAGAAGGCGCCCGCCAAGAAAGCGGCTGCAGCCGCCGCGGCGCCGGCCGCCAAGATGCCCTTCTCGTCCGACGCCGAGGACGATGACAGTGAACCCGAACTGGGCGGCACCCTCTCCGCGGACTACAACTGCGAACTTGGGAACAAGCTGACCATCTGGAAGAACGAGGCCGATGACAAGCACATCGCCATCCGCTGGAACAAGAAAATCAACCGCCTGACCCGCGTGGACACCACCACCGGCGCCCACCGCTTCGAGAACCGCAAGGTCGGCCTGGTGTGGATCGGCATCCCTGCCAAGGGCCTCCTGCTCGACTCCAAGAAGGGCCAACAGCTGGCCAACGAATGCAAGAACGCCGAGCAGCAACAGGCATCGGCGGCCGCACCGGTAGTGGCGGCGGCGCCGAAGAACTGAGCGGTTCCTCAAGGAATCGCGCATCAGGACGTAACACAGGACGTACCACAGAATCAGGCAGCACCCAGCAGTTTGAACATTGCAACGCAAACCGGATTCGACTAGCTAACATCACTAATTGCCACTAAGGAGAAGAGGCCATGTCTCGCAACACATTGAACACCCTAAAGGAATTCAAGATTTCCGGTTCCAAGAAAGGCAAGTTCTACTCCCTGCCCGCGCTGCAAAAGTCGCTGGGTGTGAATATCTCGCGCCTGCCGGTTTCCATCCGCGTGGTGCTGGAATCGGTTCTGCGCAACTGCGACGGCCAGAAGGTCACCGAAGAACACGTCAAGCAACTGGCCGGCTGGGGCGCCAAGGCCGCCCGCGTCGATGAGATCCCGTTCGTGGTCGCCCGCGTGGTGCTGCAGGACTTCACCGGCGTTCCGCTGCTGGCCGACCTGGCCGCGATGCGCAACGTCGCCAGCAAGCTGGGCAAGAACCCCAAGAACATCGAACCGCTGGTCCCGGTGGACCTGGTAGTCGACCACTCGGTGCAGATCGACCACTTCCGCGAGAAGAAGGCGCTGGACCTGAACATGAAGCTGGAATTCTCGCGCAACAACGAGCGCTACCAATTCATGAAGTGGGGCATGCAGGCATTCGACACCTTCGGCGTCGTGCCCCCGGGCTTCGGCATCGTCCACCAGGTCAACCTTGAGTACCTGGCGCGCGGCGTGCACAACAAGACTGGCGTGTACTATCCCGACACCCTGGTGGGCACCGACTCCCACACCACCATGATCAACGGCATCGGCGTGGTCGGCTGGGGCGTGGGCGGCATCGAGGCGGAAGCCGGCATGCTGGGCCAGCCGGTCTACTTCCTGACCCCTGACGTGGTCGGCGTGAACCTGACCGGCGCGCTGCGCGAAGGCGTCACCGCCACCGACCTGGTGCTGACCATCACCGAACTGCTGCGCAAGACCAAGGTCGTGGGCAAGTTCGTCGAATTCTTCGGCGAAGGCACCGAGTCGCTGTCGCTGACCGACCGCGCCACCATCGCCAACATGGCCCCGGAATACGGCGCCACCATGGGCTTCTTCCCGGTTGACGACGCCACCATCGAATACTTCAAGGGCACCGGCCGCACCAAGGCCGAGATCGATGCCTTCGAAGCCTACTTCAAGGCGCAGGAACTGTACGGCGTGCCCAAGGCAGGCCAGATCGACTACACCCAGGAAGTCTCGCTGGACCTGGGCTCGGTGACGCCGTCGCTGGCAGGCCCCAAGCGTCCCCAGGACCGTATCGAAATCGGCAGCGTCAAGTCGAACTTCACCGACCTGTTCACCAAGCCGACCGCTGAAAACGGCTTCAACAAGAAGGCCGAAGACCTGACCGCGACCTACAAGAACGCCGACGGTGTGGACATGCACAACGGCGACGTGCTGATCGCCGCCATCACGTCGTGCACCAACACCTCCAACCCGAGCGTGCTGCTGGCCGCGGGCCTGCTGGCCAAGAAGGCGGTGGAAGCCGGCCTGAAGGTCGCGCCGCACATCAAGACCTCGCTGGCCCCTGGCTCGCGCGTGGTGACCAAGTACCTGGAAGCCGCCGGCCTGCTGCCCTACCTGGAAAAGCTGGGCTTCGGCGTGACCGCCTACGGTTGCACCACTTGCATCGGCAACGCCGGCGACCTGACCGCGGCCATGAACGAAACCATCGTCAAGAACGACGTGGTGGCGGCTGCCGTGCTGTCGGGCAACCGCAACTTCGAAGCGCGTATTCACCCGAACATCCGCGCCAACTTCCTGGCATCGCCTCCGCTGGTCGTGGCCTACGCCATCGCCGGCAACGTCACCCGCGACCTGATGACCGAACCGGTCGGCAAGGGCCGTGGCGGCAAGGACATCTACTTGGGCGACATCTGGCCGACCTCGCAGGAGATCGAAAAGCTGCTCAAGTTCGCGATGAACGCCAAGACCTTCAAGGAGAACTACGCCGACGTCAAGGGCGCTCCGGGCAAGCTGTGGGAAGCCATCAAGGGCGTCGCCAAGGGCGAGGTCTACAACTGGCCGTCGTCGACCTACATCGCCGAGCCGCCGTTCTTCGAGAACTTCACCGAAGTGCCGAAGATCACGTCGGCCGGCATCACCGGCGCCCGCGCGCTGGGCGTGTTCGGCGATTCGATCACCACCGACCACATCTCCCCGGCCGGTTCGATCAAGGAATCCAGCCCGGCCGGCAAGTGGCTGCAAGCCAATGGCGTCCTGAAGGCGGACTTCAACTCCTACGGTTCGCGTCGCGGCAACCACGAGATCATGATGCGCGGCACCTTCGCCAACGTGCGCATCAAGAACCTGATGATCCCGGCCAAGCCCGACGGCTCGCGCGTTGAAGGCGGCATCACCCTGCACCAGCCGACCGGTGAAGAAATGTCGATCTACGACGCAGCGATGAAGTACGTCGCAGCAGAAACCCCGACCATGGTCTTCGGCGGCGAAGAGTACGGTACCGGCTCCTCGCGCGACTGGGCCGCCAAGGGCACCCAGCTGCTGGGCGTGAAGGCCGTGATCGCCCGTTCGTTCGAGCGCATCCACCGTTCCAACCTGGTCGGCATGGGCGTGCTGCCGCTACAGTTCAAGGGCAACGACAGCGTGCAGACGCTGGGCATCACCGGCGACGAAACCTTCGACCTGAAGGGCCTGGACGGCGAAATCAAGCCGCAACAGGACGCCACCCTGGTGATCCGTCGCAAGAACGGCGAAACCAAGGAAGTGAAGGTCCTGCTGCGCATCGATACCCCGATCGAAGTGGACTACTACAAGCATGGCGGCATCCTGCCGTTCGTGCTGCGTCAGCTGCTGGCGGCCTAAGCGGTTCGATGTCACGGCGCCGCCTTTGGGCGGCGCCGGCAATAAAAAACGCCGGATCCGTCCGGCGTTTTTTATTGGTCGCTTGCTGCCCGCCCCCTCGGCGAAAAGGTCATCGGCACGGCAGCCTGAGTTTGCGGTCAAATCATCTACAATACAAAGTTTCGTCCATACAGAACCCCATCCATGCGTCGTCCCGCCAAACGTTCTTCTTCCAAGCTTTCCGCCGATAGCCAGCATCTGGTCACCTTCGCGCAGGCCATCGCGCAAGCCTCCAGCCGGCTCGAGGAGCGGGCCTGGCTCAAGCCGCTGGACGCCCTGCTCAACAAGCTGCTGCGCACCGGCCACCAACCCTTGATCGATGCTGCCCTGGATCACCTGTTCAAGGCCGACCTGGACGCCTATGACGTGCTGATCGAAGCGGTGGAGGCCGGCAGCGAATCCACCACGCTGGAGGTCGACGGCGCCGAGTACGATGTGCAGTTGCTGGTGCTGCCGGTGCTGGCCTGGACCCGTTTCGCCATCGGCTCGGGCAATATCGCCGCGGACATGCAGAACGCCGTCGCCGCCCACCTGCACGCGCACGTGCTGGCCAAGGATGCCAAACTGGCGCTGGCCCCCACCTTGTTCGCCATCGAGCAGCTGCCGCGCTACCACACCGAGGTCTTCGCGCTGACGCGCCAGATGGGCCAGGCCGCGCTGAAGAACACCCCGGTGCAGTTGCGCGGGGAGCAGCAGCCCTCCGCGGCCTTCCTGGCCGACACCCGCTATGTGATCGCGGCGGTGGTCGTGCCGACCGGCACGGCCCTCTTCCACTGGCAGGAAAGCGAGCAGCAGGGCCACTTCTCGAGCAACAAGACGGCCGCATTCGATGCCTGGAAGCAGCAAGTCACGCCGCTCTTCACGCGCATGCTGCCCGGCTGCAGCGTCGAGCTGCTGTTGCCGCAGGCCTATTATTTCGGCTGCCGCGAGGCTGACAAGCGCATCCGCCCGGCCTCGATCCGCGCCGCCGATTACTTCCTCACGCAGACGCTGGACATTTCCTCGTCCGAGCTGCACGCCAGCATCGGCGGCTTCTCGGAAGATATCAACGGACAGGTCGACGAATACCGCATCGGTTTTTCCATCGGCGGCGATCCCACCGTCGTCTATGGCACGGTCTGGCCGCTCTATGAGCAGGAAAGCGGCGAAGACATGCCGCTGCTGCCGGCTGACGCCGGCCTGATGGAGTCCCTGCATCCCAGCCCGCTGCAAGAGATCCTGACCGTGCTGCGCGAATGCGGCATCGTGCATATCAAGCACCATGCCGAGCGCTTCACGATGGAGTTCTGCGATGACTGCGGCGCGCCCCTGTTCCCGGATCGCGAGGGCGAACTGGTGCACGCCGAAATGCCGGAAGACACGCCTCCCGCGGCGGAGCATTTCCACTGAGCGGGCCTGCGAACGGCCAATAAAAAAGGCATCCGCCATGACGGCGGATGCCTTTTCCTTTTCTGTATCGGGCGCTTGGGCTCAAGCCCGCGCCCGTTTTTCCCGAATAAGGCTGTGACGCCCCACCCGGCCTTCGTCTCCTCCGAATCCGGAAGTGCCGGGGCCGGAAGCCCCTGTCAGGCCGCCAGCTTTTCGATCAGGCCCATTTCGGCGCTGGACATCAGCTTGTCGATGTCCACCAGGATCAGCATGCGCTGTTCCAGGGTGCCCAGGCCGATCAGGTAGTCGGAGTCGAACGTGGTGCCCATTTCCGGGGCCGGCTTGATCTGTTCCTGGGTCAGGGTGATCACGTCGGACACGCTGTCGACCACCATGCCGACCACACGGCCGCCGATGTTCAGGATGATGACAACGGTGAACTGGTCGTAGGTCGGCTCGCCCAGCTGGAACTTGATGCGCATGTCGACGATGGGCACGATGATGCCGCGCAGGTTGACCACGCCCTTGATGAACTCAGGGGAATTCGCGATGCGCGTCACGGCTTCATAGCCGCGGATTTCCTGGACTTTCAGAATATCGATGCCGTATTCTTCCTTGCCCAGGGTGAAGGCAAGAAACTCGTTCCCGTTGCTGTCGGTCTTTTCGCCGAAGCCGGAAAGATTCTTGGATGCAGTGTCAGACATGTTGAGGCCCTTTAAAAATCAGGAAAATACAGATTCGTCATTCAATTGGCGGCTGGAGCGCAGCAAGGCTGCCACATCAACAATCAAGGCGACGCCGCCGTCACCCAGAATGGTAGCACCTGAAATGCCGGCTACCTTGCGATAATTCGATTCGAGGTTTTTCACCACAATCTGTTGCTGGCCGATCAAGTCGTCCACGAACAGCGCCGCCTTCTTGCCATCGGACTCCAGGATCACCACCAGCCCCTGCGAAGGGTCGGTGAACGAGGGAGTGATGTTGAAAATCTGATAAAGCGGTATCAACGGCAGGTATTCGCCACGAACCCGCAGCACCTGGCCTTGGCCGCTGATTTCCTTGATATCTTGCGCCATCGGCTGCAAAGATTCAACCACATATCCCAGCGGCAATATATACACCTCTTCGCCGATGCGGATCGACATGCCGTCCAGGATGGCCAGCGTCAACGGCAGCGAGATCGAGATCGTGGTGCCGAAGCCCTTGCTGGAGCGGATATCCACCACGCCGCCCATGGCCAGGATGTTGCGCTTGACCACATCCATGCCCACGCCGCGGCCCGACACGTCGGTCACCTGCTCGGCGGTGGAGAAGCCCGGTTCGAAGATCAGTTGCCAGACATCGGCGTCGCTGATGTTGTCCGACACCGGCATGCCCTGCAACTTGGCCTTGGCCAGGATCTTGTCGCGGTTCAAGCCGCCGCCGTCGTCGGTGACTTCGATGATGATGTTGCCGCCCTGGTGCTCGGCCGACAACGACAGCGTGCCGGCCTCGCTCTTGCCGGCCTCGCGCCGCGCGTCGGGCAGCTCGATGCCGTGGTCGATGCTGTTGCGCACCAGGTGGGTCAGCGGATCGACGATGCGCTCGATCAGGCCCTTGTCCAGCTCGGTGGCGGCGCCGTGGGTGACGAACTCGACCTGCTTGCCCAGCTTGTGCGCCAGGTCGCGCACCATGCGCGGGAAGCGCGAGAAGACGTAGTCCATCGGCATCATGCGGATCGACATCACCGACTCTTGCAGGTCGCGCGTGTTGCGGCTCAGCTGGCTGACGCTGTTCAACAGGTGTTCGTGCATCATCGGGTCGAGCTTGCCGACCCGCTGCTCGATCATGGCTTGCGTGATGACCAGCTCGCCGACCAGGTTGATCAGCTGGTCGACCTTCTCGACGCTGACGCGGATGGACGACGACTCATGGCCGGCTGCCGCGGCGGCAGCGCCCTTGGCGGCCTTCTTTTCTGCCGCGGCATGTTCGGTGACAGGCAGCGGCGCCTCATCGGGATGATGATGCTCCGTCTCGGACTCGGCCTTCTTGGCCTTGATGTCGAGCGGCACGAAGGGCGCGAAGAAGCCGTAGCCCTGCTCGCGCTCCTTGTCTTCGATCGTCGTGTGGTTATCGAGGAAGCCGTAACCCTGGATGCGCTCGCGCTGCTCCTGGGTCGTGAAATTGTCGAAGAAGCCGTAGCCCTGCTCCTCTTCCTTGGCGTGGACCGGTTCAACGGCTTGCGAAATCTTGAGATCGGCGACGTTGACGATGAAGGCGCAGATGGCGACCACGTCATCGATCGGTTCGGCGGTATCGAGGATGAACACCCAGCGCCCTTCGGGCGACTTGGACTTCTCGATCTTGCCCAGCATGGCCAGCTCGTCGGAGAGCGCCTCGGCATCCTTGTCGGTGATCTCCGGCATCTCGATGCGGTAACGCTGTACTCCGCCGGGCGCCGCAGCCGGGGTCGCCGGGTGGGCAGCGGGCGAGGATTTCGCCGGAGCGGAGCTCTTGCCTTCGGACAGCGACTGCAGCAGCATGCGCACGTCGCCGACCGCATCCTGGTCGACTTCCGCGCCGTGCTTGTGGCCGTCCAGCATGGATTTGAGCACGTCCTTGGCCGCCAGGAAGGCGTCCACGTGCTCGGCGGTCAGCGCCATCTGGCCCTGGCGAATACGGTCCAGCAAGGACTCCAGCACGTGCGTGACGCCGGCGATGTCGCTCAGGCCGAACGTGGAGGAGCCGCCTTTGATCGAATGGGCGGCGCGGAAGATCGCGTTCAGATCCTCAGAATCCGGCGCGGCCACATTGACGGCCAACAACAGCTTTTCCATCTCGGCGAGCCCTTCCTCGGCCTCGTCGAAGAAGACCTGGAAAAACTGGCTCATATCAATGCTCATGCCTGGGCTCCGTCATGAATGCGGTACGTGTCGTCGTTGTCGTTGTTGTTGTGGATCAGCCGATCACTTTTTTGACGACTTCGGTCAGGCGCTGCGGATCGAACGGCTTGACCAGCCAGCCGTTGGCGCCGGCCGCCTTGCCCTTGGCCTTCATCTCGTCGCTGAACTCGGTGGTCAGCATCAGGATGGGCACCCGCGCATAACTGGTCAACTCGCGCAGGGAGCGGATCAAGGTCAGGCCATCCATGCGCGGCATGTTCTGGTCGGTCAACACCAGATCGAAGGTTTGCGACTTGGCCTTTTCCAGCGCATCCACGCCGTCGACCGCTTCCGTGACGTTGTAACCCGCAGCCTTCAGGCTAAAAACCACCATCTGACGCAGCGATCCGGAATCATCTACCGCGAGAATCGTTTTAGACATTGTTACTCCCTGTTTCTTCAATATGGCTGCAATCGCAAATACCGGATTATGCCGCACCAGCGCCTTCGGCCGCACTGTCCCGGGCATGCCGGAATGACCTAGTTCAATCTTGTTTCACTCTGCCGCCCTCCCGGCAGGCGCGCCCGGCTAGAACAACTCGATGTCGCCGCTTTCCATGCGGGTCTGGCGCACGGCTTTCCACAAGCCCGTGTCCAGCACGTTGAGGCGCTCCTCGATGGCGTGCACGGTGGCCGACAGCAGCTTTTCCAGTTCCTCGTCGCTCTGCCCCTGCTCGGGAACGATCTCGAAGCTGTTGGCGCTGAGCACGCCGAGCGCTTCGCGCAGGCCGATCACTCGACGCACGATACGCTCCAGCAGCTGGCTGGTCATGTCCTGGAATTGCAGGCCGGTCACGGCCGCATTGACGTGCTGGCTGACTTCGCTCTGGGTGGCCTTGAGCTTTTCTATGCTCTCGACGTCCAGCGTGCCCTGGCCGTTCATCAGCGCCTCGAGGATCACCTGCTGCTCCTGCACCGACCGGTGCAGGTCCATGAAACTGTTGCCCAGCTTGCCGATAGCCTCGCCCAGCAGGATGTTGGTCTGGACCAGGTCCGACTCCACTTCCGTCAATTGGCGGCTGCCGCCGCTTGCCGTGTCGAGCAGCAAGCGCTTGAGCTCATGCAGCATTGTCTTGGTCGGCATATCCGGCTCTCTTCCCGTGATCAATTAAAACAACGTCGGCGTCAATTCTTCGCCGGAGCGCTCAGGCCTTCCTGAACGTCGCCATCGCTGGCGTCGGTCGGAACGTTGAGCGAGCCGCTATCCTTCTCCACCAGCTCCTCGGCCTTCTTGTTCATCACGATGATGCTGATGCGGCGATTGATGGGATTGAACGGATCTTCCTTGTCCAGCAGCACGGCGGACGACAGGCCCACCACGCGCAATACCTTGGATTCGTCCATGCCGCCCAGGATCAGCTCCCGGCGCGAGGCGTTGGCGCGATCGGCCGACAATTCCCAGTTGCTGTAACCGCGCTCGCCGCTCGAATACGGCGTGGCGTCGGTGTGGCCCGAGAGGCTGATCCGGTTGGGCACGTCGTTGAGCGTGCGGCCGATCTCATGCAGGATGTCCCGGGTGTAGGGCTGCAGCTGCGCGCTGGCCAGGGCGAACATCGGACGGTTCTTCTCGTCGACGATCTGGATGCGCAAGCCTTCGGAGGTGATGTCGATAAGCAGCTGGTTCTTGAACTGCTTGAGCGTGGGATTGGAATCGATCGCCTTTTCCAGGCGCGACTTGAGGTCTTCCAGGCGGCTGCGCTCGGCGCGTTCAAGCTCTTGCTGCGCCTGCTTCAAGGTCTGCTTGCGAGTGACGGTATCGTTTTCGCCCTTGCGCAGCTGGCCGTCCTGGCGGGTAAGATCCTTGCCGCCGCCGGGAATCACGGTGTTGGCGTCGCCGCTGCCGGAGCCGCCGGCCATGGCGACCTTCAGCGGGGTCTTGAAGTATTCCGCGATGCCGTTGAGATCGCCCTTGGCGGTCGAACCCAGCAGCCACATCAGCAGGAAGAACGCCATCATCGCGGTCACGAAGTCGGCGTACGCGATCTTCCAGGCGCCGCCGTGGTGACCGCCGCCGCCCTTCTTGATCCGTTTAACAATAATGGGACGTAGCCCTTCGTCGGCCATGCCTCTACTCCTGCTTCAATACTCTGGTTGCTGTGGAATCGATATGTACTTCGGGTCCGATCGCCTTATTTGCTCTTGGCCTGCTTCACGTGCTCTTCCAGTTCGAGGAAGGTCGGGCGTTCGGTCGAGAACAGGACCTTGCGGCCGAATTCGATCGACAGCGCCGGCGCATAGCCATTCAGGCTGGCCAACAGGGTAACCTTGACGCATTGGTAGATCTTGGTCGATTCGTGCAACTTCTGCTCCAGCAGGCTCGACAGCGGGCCCACGAAGCCGTACGCCAGCAGAATACCGAGGAAGGTACCGACCAGCGCGTGCGCGATCAGCATACCCAGTTCCGAAGGCGGGATGCCCACCGATTCCATGGTGTGCACCACGCCCATCACCGCCGCCACGATACCGAACGCCGGCATGCCGTCGCCCAGCTTGGCAATGCAGTGCACCGGAATCTCGCCCTCGTGGTGGTGCGTCTCGATTTCGTTGTCCATCAGGTTTTCGATCTGGAACGCATCCATGTTGCCCGACACCATCAGGCGCAGGTAGTCGGTCATGAATTCGATCAGGTGATGGTCGGCCAGCACGCCGGGGTACTTGCTGAAGATCGGGCTGTTCTCAGGCTCTTCGATGTCGCCTTCGATCGACATCAGGCCCTCTTTGCGCGACTTGGTCAGAATCTCGAACAACAGCGCCATCAGCTCCATGTACAGCGCCTTGGTGTACACCGAGCCCTTGAAGACGCTCGGCATGGCTTTCATGGTGGCCTTGATGGCCTTGTTGTTGTTGCCGACAAGGAAAGCGCCAAGCGCGGCGCCGCCGATCATCAGCAGTTCAAGTGGCTGAAACAGCGCCCCCAGGTGGCCGCCCGACATTGCGAATCCGCCGAAGACGGAGAAGCAGACCACGACATATCCAATTATGACTAACAAGTGCCTACTCCCGTCCCAGTGGCGTTGAGTGTATTTTCACGTTCGTCAGATTACATGTATTCCAATCAAGCAAATGGGGGAATACATATCCGAAAAACGCCCTTCCTTTTCGATTTACGGCTGAATTTGCGCAAACTTAATACGTAGCGTCTCGCCGTATCCACTTTCGCTACATGCGCCATCCATGCAGCACCGGGCCGCCCCCCTCGGGCTGGATCACGATGTCCGGAGGCGCCTCCGGGATATGGAACTCATAACTGAGCAGCAGTGAGCCGCCGCGCATCTCGGCCCTGGCCTTGCGCCACAGCGCCGCCATGGCGGCCGGGGACAGATAGGCGAACACCACGTCGTAGTCGGCAAAGTCCAGCAGCAGGTAGTCGCCGCGCACGAAGCGGCAGCGGTTGCCGTTCATGGCCGCCCTCACCCGGCTTACCAGCCAGGGCAGCGGCGCGATCTCGATGCCGATGAATTCACTCTCGGGCCGGCGGCGGGCCAGGTTGAGCACGGCGCCGCCCAGGCCGCTGCCGATATCCATGAAGCGGATCGGCCTCCCCTGCGGCAACAACCCGGCCACCGCATCCCAGGCCGGCTGGCCGGACGGGTAGAACGGCACCTGGCTGCGGAAGGTGGACCAGAACAGCACCAGCAGGAACAGGAAGACGGCCAGGAACAGCCAGGAAGGCAGGTGCAACTGCCCCACGCCCAGGGCTGCCGCGGGAAACACCAGCAGGATGAACCACCACCACGCCGCCATGCGGCGCAGGCGCGCCAGCAGCGCGGCGATCACGCCGTGCAGCAGCGAAGTCTGGAACGGGGAAAAGGGAGACAGGCCTGCGCGCTGCGCCAAGACATCCAGCACGTTGGCGCCGACCAGGCCGATGAAGAAGAGGAACAGCGCCTGCACCGCAGGCGCCTGCAGCAGCGGCCTGCGGCGGGCGCCCGGATCATTCTGGTGTTCTGACATCTATGCGAGCGGCCCCATGCTGATGAATGCGTACGCCGCCGCAAAAAAATGCGTCAATCCTCAGGCCACGGCGGCCAGCGGCGCCGAAACGGCCACCGGCATCAGCGCGGACTCGGACATGGCGACCACGACGGCATCCTTGGCCTTCTTGGTCTTGCCGGCGCGCGAGGGCATGTGGCACAGGCCGCACATGTAATCCTGGTGCAGGTCCAGGCGATGCACGACGTAATGGCCGTTGCACTTGCAGCAGGGCGTGGTCATCAGCATCTTGCTTTCGAAGAAGCGCACCAGGGTCCAGGCGCGGGTCAACGACAGCACCGGCTCACCCGAGTCCGAATGGCCAACCTGCTCGAGGTAGAGCTTGTAGGCCTTCATCACGGCTTCGATGCCGGAGATGCGGGCGTATTCCACCAGATACTTGTGGATATTGATGAACAGCGAAGAATGGATGTTGGGCTGCCAGGTGATGAACCAGTCCGTGGAGAACGGCAGCATGCCCTTGGGCGGAGAAACGCCCTTCAATTCCTTGTAGAGCTTCAGCAGGCGCTCGCGCGACAGCGAAGTTTCCGATTCCAGCAGCTGGAGGCGCGCCCCCAGATTGATCAGCTCTATGGCCAACTGAATTTCCTGCGCCTCTGTGACAACGCTTTTCTTAGCCATGTTACTACCCCCGATGATTTCGTAACGATTCTGCCTGACCCCATCCTCGCCACTTGTTTTCAGGGCGAGGCATCAGGCTTCAAACTTCCAAGACCAACTTATGTGCTACTCAACGTCTTCCCCACCGGCGCGTTGACTGACTAACGCGATGCGCCGGTCCTGCTCGTCTTGTTGTTTTACGAAATTTGTTCGCTGGGCTGACAAGCCATCAGGATGGCCGCATGCGACTGGGCCAGGCTTTTGTCCTTGTTGTAGTTCGTCAGCATGCCGAGAATGGCGCCATCGTCGAAGCGAAAGCGCGTCAGCATCATATTGGTGGCCGCCAACTTCATGATCTGCGCATTGGAGAGACCTTCGATCAGGTCCGCGATCTCGGCGCTGATGCCGAGCCGGAAAATCGCCGTCGGCTTGTCGGAGCGGATCATCTGCTGCGCCAGCATCAGATAGCTCAGATTGGCGTCTCGAATTTCCGCCATCATGTCGTTGGTATTCATTTGCACCCCGCCTCAAAAGAGAACTGCTTACAGTCAGTTACATTTACTTGACTGCAAGCCAATTCTGAGGGGGGGGAGAAAGGCGGGAAATTAGACTTGGTCGGTATTTTTCGTCAGAGACGCCACCGGGCCTCTTGTAGGTCTTTGTCTGACAAAAATCGGGGATTATTTCCTTATCGACAAGTATGCCGATAAGGAAGTCTGACTACAGAAGACTTTCGAGGCCGTAATCAAACTTCTAACAAAAAATATTTCCGCAACGAAATCGCGCCAGAAAATTGCAAAACACCCAATAAAAGCATATGTAAATTATTTGCATATGCCCGTCTTATGTTGCTTGCCAACGACTAGCTCATCAGCGCAGCCCATAAGCCTTTGTTGCCTGCAATGTAGTTTTGTTCTCGATGCGACGGCTGAAACTTGCATCTTTTTACAAAGGCTTACACTGTTTTCGCAACAGGATGATGACAAGCTTCATTGTAGAACTGCTGCGCTGGCAATAAAGCCGCAAACAGAAGGCAACATTTCCTTCAATTCAATTGCCGACAAGTAAATCGCGGAACATGTCGCCTTCCCGGCCTACATCCTGCCCATGGCTTGCTCGATGTCCCGAATCAGGTCTTCGGGCGACTCCAGGCCGATGTTGAAGCGCACCAGCTGCCCCTCCCTCATCCAGGCGCGCCGCATGCCGCGCATACGGTACGGCACGCACAGGCTGTGCGCCCCACCCCAGCTGTAGCCGATCTTGAACAGGCGCAGGCTGTCGACGAAGCGGTCGGTCTGCTCTTCGCTGAAGCGCGGGTCGACGATCACGGAGAACAGGCCGCCGGCGCCGGTGAAGTCGCGCTTCCAGAATTCATGCCCGGGGCAATCCTCGAAGGCCGGGTGCAGCACGGCGACGATCTCCGGACGCTGCTTGAGCCATGCCGCCACCTGGCGCGCGGCGGCGTCATGCGCTTCGAAGCGCAGCTTCATGGAAGACAGGCTGCGCAACACGAGATAGACGTCGTCCATACCCACGCCGAAGCCCAGCCGCATGTGCGCCAGTTCCAGCTTCTCGTTCAAGCCCTGGTCGCGCACGATCACCGCGCCCATCAGCACGTCGGAGCCGCCCGACTGGTATTTGGTGACCGCCTGCATGACGATGTCCACGCCATGCTCGAAGGCCTTGAAGGCCAGCCCCGCGGCCCAGGTATTGTCGATCGCCACCAGCACGCCCTTTTCATGCGCGGCGCGGCACAAGGCCGGAATATCAGGCACCTCCATCGACACGGACCCCGGCGCCTCAGTCCACACCAGGCGCGTATTGGGCAGGATCAGGTCGGCGATGCCGGCCCCGATCATCGGGTCGTAGAAACGCGCGGTGATGTTGAAGTCGCGCTCCAGCCACTGGCCGAGATCCTTGCTGGGGCCGTAGACGTTATCCGGCAGCAGCACATCGTCGCCGGTCTTGAGGAAGGCGAAGTTGACCATGGCGATCGCCGCCAGGCCGCTGGGCGTCACGCGGCAATAATTGCCGCCCTCGATCTCGGCCAGCCGCGCCTCCAGCACGAAGCTGGTCGGCGTTCCGTGCAGGCCGTAGGTGTAGCCCAGCTTTTCGCGCCAGTCGCGCGAGCGCATCGCCTCGACGTTGGGGAACAGCACGGTGGAAGCATGGTGAATGCCGACCGGGAATGCCTCGAAGCCGTCAGGGGCACGATATTGGCTGTGGATCAGGGAGGTCTGCGGGGTAGTGTTTTGTTCTGACACGAATCTGCCTTTGGAAACTGGGACGCGCGGCGGCGAGGAGCGCTGACCTCATGCGAAACTGCTTGCCGCAGAAAAACCTCACTATACGCAAAGAGCAAGCCGCGCGCAGCGTCCGGTCGCGCGATAAAAGTGAAAACGGCGGCCAAGCGGCCGCCGGGGAATGCAGGAACATGCCGCCGCGGCGGCGTTCATGGATCAGGGAATCTGCAACGAGAACGGCTTGTTCACCGAGCCATCGGCGTTGGACCAGGTGCCGGTGATCGCATTGCCTTGGCGGCGCCCATCCCACTGGCCGGAAACGTCGCGGCCATTGACCGACTCTTCCATCAGCAGGCTGTCGCCTTCGACCTCGCCGGCCACCATGATCTCCGGCGAACCGCCAAAAAAGAAATAGCGCCCCTCCAGCCCGTCTTCGTTCTTCTTGGGTTGCAGCGACAGCTGGATCGGCCGGCCATCGATTTCGCCACGCAGCACCATGGCGTGCGTCATGAGGTCCTGCTGCAGCGTGGCCGCGCCTGAGGCGCCCAGCAAGAACAGCAAGGGCGCGGCGACCAGAGCGCGCCGGATCAGCAGCATCGACGACGACATCACTCGGCGGCGCCCCACAGGTCGTGGGCATCGGCCGCGGTGATGCGCACGTCGACGAACTGGCCGACAGCCAGCTTGCGATGCGGCTCGAACGGCGGCTTGACGTAGACCACGCCGTCGATTTCCGGCGCATCCGAATAGGTGCGACCGATGCCGCCGCTGCGATCCACCTCGTCGATCAGCACACGCAGGGTCTTGCCGACCTTGGCCTGCAGGCGCTTCTTGGAGATCTCTTCCTGCAGCTGCATCACGCGTGCGCGGCGCTCCTCGCGCACTTCTTCCGGCACCGGGTTGGCGATCTCATTGGCGGTCGCCCCTTCCACCGGCGAGTAGGCGAAACAACCCAGGCGGTCGATCTCGGCTTCCTTCAGGAAGTCCAGCAGGTATTCGAACTCAGCCTCGGTCTCGCCCGGGAAGCCGGCGATGAAGGTCGAGCGGATCGTCAGGTCCGGGCACATGGCGCGCCAGGCCTGGATGCGCTCGATGTTCTTCTCGCCGCTGGCCGGGCGCTTCATGCGCTTGAGCACATCCGGATGGGCGTGCTGGAGCGGCACGTCCAGGTAAGGCAGCACCAGGCCCTCGGCCATCATCGGGATGACCTGGTCCACGTGCGGGTACGGGTAGACGTAGTGCAGGCGCACCCAGGCGCCGTACTGCGCGGCCAGTTCGCCCAGCGCGCCCACCAGTTGGGTCATGTGGGTCTTGACCGGCTTGCCGTTCCAGAAGCCGGTGCGGAACTTGACGTCCACGCCATAGGCGCTGGTGTCCTGCGAAATCACCAGCAATTCCTTGACGCCGGCCTTGAACAGGTTCTCGGCCTCCAGCATGACGTCGGCGATCGGGCGCGACACCAGGTCGCCGCGCATCGACGGGATGATGCAGAAGCTGCAGCGATGGTTGCAGCCCTCGGAAATCTTCAGGTAGGCGAAATGCTTGGGCGTGAGCTTCACGCCCTGCGGCGGCAGCAGATCGAGGAACGGCGCGTGCGGCTTGGGCAGGTGCTTGTGCACCGCCTGCATCACCTCACCCACGGCGTGCGGGCCGGTCACTTCCAGCACCTTGGGGTGGATCTTCTGGATGATGTCGTCGCCGTCGGCATCCTTTTTGGCGCCCAGGCAGCCGGTCACGATGACCTTGCCGTTTTCGTTGAGCGCCTCGCCGATGGCGTCCAGCGACTCCTGCACCGCGGCATCGATGAAGCCGCAGGTATTCACGATGACCAGGTCGGCGCCGTCATAGGACTTGGCGGTGTCGTAGCCCTCGGCGCGCAGTTGGGTCAGGATCTGCTCGGAATCGACCAGCGCCTTGGGGCAGCCGAGAGAGACGAAACCGACCTTGGGCAGGACCGGGGTGTTGGGAGCGGATGGATTGGACATGGGAGGCTGGCTAGGAAAACGGTGAAGAACGCTGGCGAAAGCGGAAAAATGCTTTAAAAATCAGGGCAGTATTGTACATCGTCCGGCATTGAAGCTGCCAATTTGCCGCCGCGACGTGTCTGCGATGCGCGACTGCGGCGCATCGGCGACGCCCGGCGCCAAAAACAAAATGCCGCCCGGCAAGTACCGGGCGGCATTCGCATCAGTCGCGGGGACGGCTTACTTCTTCTGGTCCGGCGGATTGCCGAAAGGGAAAGTGCCGAACATGTTCTTGGTCTGGCTTTGCATCTGCTCCTGCATCTGGATGAACAGGTTCTTGCTCTGCTCGATGTAGTTGCTCATCATGCCCTGCATCATCGGCCCCTGGACGTTCATGAACTGGGTCCACATCTCAGGGCTGAACGGCTTGCCTTCGTAAAAGCCCTTGGAATTCTCTGCCAGCTTGTTCTGGATGTCGATGAAGGTCTGGATGTTCTTTTCCAGGTAGTTGCCCATCATGCCCTGCATCGCGTGACCGTAGTAGCGGATGATCTGCGACAGCGCCGCGCTGGAGAACATCGGCACGCCGTGCGACTCTTCCTCCAGGATGATTTGCAACAGGATGCTGCGGGTCAGGTCGTCGCCGCTCTTGGCGTCGACCACGGTGAATTCTTCATTGTCCAGCACCAGCTGCTTGACGTCGGTCAAGGTGATGTAGGAACTGGTCTGGGTATCGTAAAGACGGCGGTTGGGATACTTCTTGATCAAGCGCTCAGCCGAATTTTTTGCATTAGTCATCTGAAGTCCAGTCTCTCTTTTCCAGCCGCTTTCGATGATGCGGCCATTGTTTGCAGCGATTGCGGGCCGCTTCAGTTACGGCTCCCAGCCCGCAGACGTCCGGGACATTCTGCTGTCCTCTCACTTACCTCGTTTTTCTTTTACTTGCCTTGCCCTGCTCCGTGCCGGCCATTCCGGCACGCCGCCGCCCCTGGTTTTTGCAGGGCAGCATGCGGGACATTATAGGGGGGAAAGAGCGGCAGCGGGCAAGCCAATATTGCGATGCGAAGAACAAAGCTCCGCCAGCGATGCGGCAATCGGAAACAGCCATTCCGTTCGCCGCATTCCTTGCGCGAACGAAGCCTGGCGGCTTCGCCCGCCGCAAGCGCCGTCAGCCCATGTACAGGCCGCCGTTCAGCGAGAAGTCGGAACCGGTGGCGTAGCCGCCTTCGTCGGATGCGATCCAGGCGACGATGGAAGCGATTTCTTCCGGCTCGCCCAGGCGCTTGACCGGGATGCCCGAGACGATCTTCTCCAGCACTTCCGGCCTGATCGCGCGCACCATGTCGGTACCGATATAGCCGGGCGAGACGGTGTTGACGGTCACGCCCTTGGTCGCCACTTCCTGCGCCAGCGCCATGGTGAAGCCGTGGATGCCGGCCTTGGCGGTGGAGTAGTTGGTCTGCCCGAACTGCCCCTTCTGGCCGTTGACCGACGAGATGTTGACGATGCGCCCGAAGCCGCGCTCCACCATGCCGTCGATGACCTGCTTGGTGACGTTGAACAGCGAGTTCAGGTTGGTGTCGATGACGGCGTCCCAGTCGGCCTTGCTCATCTTGCGGAACTGGCCGTCGCGGGTGATGCCGGCGTTGTTGACCAGCACGTCGACCTCGCCGATCTCGGCGCGGACCTTCTCGAAGGCGGCCCTGGTCGATTCCCAGTCGGACACGTTGCCTTCGGAAGCGTGGATGTCGAAGCCCTGCTCGCGCATGGTCGCCAGCCACTTGTCCTTGCGCGAGGAATTCGGGCCGCAGCCCGCCACGACGGTGTAGCCATCCTTGCACAGACGCGTGCAAATACTGGTTCCGATGCCACCCATGCCGCCGGTCACATATGCGATACGCTTGCTCATTGTCCTGCCTCCTAGTGTGGATGGTTATTGGGGTACTGCATGTCTCCCCCTTCTCGCGTGTGCTTTGCGTTCGCATTTGCCGGCGCTTCCCGCCGGCCGCATCCCTCTTCGTTGTCGCTGCCGGATTCTTTGTCCGGCTTGATCGACCTGTTTTCCGAAATCAGATGATCTTGTCGGCCTTGGCCTTGACGTAGCGGCCGGGCGCCGGCTCGATGTGCTTGTACCTGGATGAGCCGGCAGCCTTCGGCGCCGCCGCCTTGCGGCCGCCATGCTTGGCCAGGAAGGAGGCCCACTCGGTCCACCAGCTGCCGGGATGCTCCGTCGCCTTGGCGAACCAGGCGTCGGGGTCGGCTTCCAGCTTGTCGTTGGTCCAGTAGTTGCGCTTGTTCTTGGATGCCGGATTGATGACCCCGGCAATGTGGCCCGATGCGCCCAGCACGAAACGGTTGTTGGAACGCTTGCCCGCGTTGATCAGCGCCACCGAGGCATAGGCCGACTTCCAGGGCACGATGTGATCCTCGCGCGAGGCGTAGATGAAGGCCGGTGCAGTGATCTTGCGCAGGTCGATCTTCTCGCCGGCCACGACGAGGCGCCCCGGATCCTTCAGCGCGTTCTCCAGGTACATGTGGCGCAGGTAATAGCAGAACATCGGCCCCGGCAAATTGGTGCTGTCGGCGTTCCAGTAGAGCAGGTCGAAAGCGGTCGGCGCCTCGCCCTTCAGGTAATTGGACTCGACGTAGTTCCACAGCAGGTCGTTGGGACGCAGGCTGGAGAAGGCGCTGGAAAAATCGCGCCCGGCCATCAGGCCGCGCTTGCCTATCATTTGCTCGCGCATGGCCAGCTGCATCTCGTCGATGTAGACGTCGATGGCGCCGGTGTCGACGAAGTCGAGGAAGGTGGTCAGCAGCGTCAGGCTGGAGACGGGATCCTCGCCGCGCGCGGCCAGCAGCGCCAGCGCGCAGGACAGGATGGTGCCGCCCACGCAGAAGCCCAGCGCATTGATCTGCGGCTGCTTGCTGACTTCCTGCACGATGTGGATGGCCTTGACCACGGCGTCGTCGACGTACTGGTCCCAGGTGGCGCCATCAACGGAGGCGTCGGCATTGCGCCAGGAGATCAGGAACACCGTATGCCCCTGCTCCACCGTGTAGCGCACCAGCGAATTCTGCGGCTGCAGGTCGAGGATGTAGAACTTGTTGATGCAAGGCGGCACGATCAGCAGCGGCACCGCATGCACGGTCTTGGTCAGCGGCGCGTACTGGATCAGCTGGAACAGCTCGTTCTCGTAGATCACCGATCCTTCGCTGGCGCCGACATCGCGGCCCACCTCGAAGGCGCTTTCATCGGTCTGCGAAACGTGCCCCTTCTGCAGGTCGGCCAGCAGTTGCGCGATGCCCTTGGTCAGGCTCTCGCCGCGCGTCTCGATGATCTTCTGCTGCGCCACCGGATTGGTTGCCAGGAAGTTGGCGGGCGACATCGCATCGATCATTTGCTGCACCGCAAAACGCAACCGGTGACGCACCTTGTCGGTGCCTTGCACGGCGTCGGCCAGCGACAGCATGAAGCGGGAATTCAACTGATAGGCGGCCGCCTGAAACGCGAAGTAGGGATTTTCCTGCCAGGCCGGCGCCGACAGGCGGCGGTCGGTGATGGCCGGCGCCTTGGAGGCTGCCATCGATTGCCAGAGTTCGGAGAACTGCTGCGCGTAGTCCTGCTGGATGCGGCCCAGCTCGGCGGGATCCAGCGAGGCGCCCATCTCGCCCAGCTGCCGGGCCAGGGAGGACGGGTCGAACTGTCCGCCGCCGGGAGGCAAGCCCATGCCCGGGAAGCCCTGCAGCTGAGGTTGGAATTGTTGGAATTGGGACTGCAGTGAGGTCCAGAACTTCGGGTCGGACATCTGCGCCAGCCATGCGGATACATCGGGAGAGGGTTGCTGCGGATTCTGCTTGTTCATGCTCGGATCTGCAATTTTCGCGTATCGTTACGGTTTGTCTCGACGCTCCCGCATCACCATGTACATCGTCGCTATCGCATGGCTCTACGTCGTCTTCATGATGTCGATCACCGAACAATCCGCAGTCGCCGGAGTGACTACGTTCCTGCTGTACGGCGTATTTCCCTTGACCATTGTTTTATACCTGATGGGTACGCCGCAACGCAAGCGGAATCGACAAAAGCAGGAAAAAATGAAGGCCGCCCGCAAGGAAGAGCCGGCAACTGAAGGCTCGGCAAAACGCGAGCAGGACAGCAACGAATCCTGAGCCGGACTTACCCGAAAGAGCGATGGCGACCAACGCCGCCGATGCACCGCGAATGTGATTGCGCCGACCCGGCGCGGCCCGGGTTGCGCGGCGCACCAAACGCACCGGCGGCGAATGGTGATCTTCAGCGGGGTCGGATGCGCGCCACCTGGATGCGGCGATAGCGCCCCCTCAGGGCCGCCAGCATGTCGCGCAATACCGCGCTGCCGCGCCACGGCGGCGAGACATAAGCCATGCGTAACTGCAGCGCGCCGCAACGTAACTCGCAGTCAAGCATGCCGATCATGCAACCATCCACATAGGCATAGACATGGACCTCGTTCTGCGGCTGCAGGCGAGGCCCTTCGATCTTCCATCCGCAGGCGTCCATCGCCTACCCCGCGATGTGCGACGCCAGGTGCAGGCCCAGCAGCAGCAACCCGGCGAAGAAACAGCGGCGGAAGGTCTGCGCCTTGACCCGGGCGCGCACCCAGGTGCCCACGCCCATGCCCAGCAGCGCCGGCAACAGCACTATCGCAGAGGCCCCGGCCACCTGGCCGCCGAAGGCGCCGCCCTGCCCCAGGTTGATCGCCAGCGCGGCGGTGGACACCGTGAACGACAGGCCCAGCGCCTGGATCAACTCATCGCGCTCCAGGTTCAAGGCCTGCAGGTAAGGCACGGCCGGAATCACGAACACGCCGGTGGCCGCCGTCACCAGGCCAGTCGCCAGGCCGACGACCGGCGACCACCACTTTTCCTGCCCCGCCGGCACCGAGAACTTGAACGATGCCAGGCCCGCCACGGCGTAGAGCACCAGCGCCACGCCCAGCGCGACGATGGCGCGCCGGCCGCCGTCGGCGCCCATGAAGCCGCTGCCGGCCAGCGTACCGACCACGATCCCGGCCAGCATGCCCGACAAGCGCCGCGCCAGCGCCAGGAACGCGCCGCCGGCCAGGAGCTGCCATACGTTCGTCACCATCGAAGGCACGATCAGCAACGCGGCCGCCTGCACCGGCGACATCACCAGGCTGAGCAGGCCTACGGCCACGGTCGGCAGGCCCAGGCCGATGACGCCCTTGACGAAGCCGGCCAGCAGGAACACCGCGAGACAAGCCGCCAGCACGGCGGCATTCATGTCCATGAATGAGAGCAAGGATTGCATGATGGGAACCGGAGAGGCGGCCTGCGCCGAATTGAGAGTGTTCCCAGTCTGCCAGCGCTCGCCGCGCCTGAAAATGTGGAATACACTTACCCAGCCTTCGGCTTGAACGAAGGCTCAACCCTTCTGCGCCCTGCCCGACATGAGCAACCGATTCGAACTTTCCGACCTGCGCCTGTTCCTGCACATCGTGGAAACCGGCAGCATCACCGCCGGCGCCGCCCGTTCGCACATGGCGCTGGCCTCGGCCAGCGCGCGCATCCGCAATATGGAGGACGCGCTGGGCGCGGCGCTGCTGGAGCGCGGCCGGCGCGGCGTCCAGACTACAGACGCCGGCCGCGCGCTGGCGCACCATGCGCGCATGATGGCGCAGCAGATGGAGCAGCTGCGCGATGAGCTGGGCCAGTATGCGCAAGGCCTCAAGGGCCACATCCGGCTGCTGTGCAATACCTCGGCGATGACCGAGTTCCTGCCCGAGGTGCTGGCCAACTTCCTCGCGCGCCATCCGCACACAGATATCGAACTGGAAGAAAAACTAAGTTATGAGGTGGTGCAATCGGTGGTCGACGGCGTGGCCGACGTCGGCATCATCGCCGACTCCACCGATAGCGGGCCGCTGCAGACCTTCCCGTTCCGCCAGGACCACCTGGTGGCGGTGCTGGCCAGGCGCCATCCGCTGGCCAAGCGCAAATCGCTGGGCTTCGGCGAACTGCTGGGCGAGGACTTCATCGGTCTCTCCGGCGACAGCGCCTTGCAGCAACACCTGTCGGGCCACGCCACCCGCGCCGGCAAGCGGCTGCAGTACCGCGTGCGCCTGCGCAGCTTCGACGGCATCTGCCGCATGGTGGAGCGGCAGGTCGGCGTGGCCGTGATTCCGGAAACCGCGGCCCACACCTGCGCCGCCCACATGGAGATCCGCGCGGTGCCGCTGTCGGACGCCTGGAGCCGCCGCCAGCTGCTGATCTGCGTGCGCGGCCTGGACGGCATGCCTGGACATACGCGCGAACTGATCCAGGCCTTGCAGGCGCATCCCCGGCAACACCCCGTCACATCCGGATGACGGACGGACAGGCAAAAAAAATGGCGGCCCCCGGGGCCGCCATTCACGACTGGATCGGTAAGCCGCCGTCGGCTACTTGAGCCAGATCAGCGAAGCCATGCGCCCGGTCGTCTTGTCGCGCCGATAAGAGTAGAAGCGCGTATCGGCAACCGTGCACAAGCCGCCGCCGGCGACATCCTCGACACCGACGGCCGCCAGGCGCTGGCGCGCCAGCAGGTAGATGTCGGCCAGGAATTTCCCTGGCCGGCCTTCGTAAGGCCGAAAGGCCGCAGCCGCCGCGTTTGCATGCTGCACGAAAGCCTCGCGCACCTCGCCTCCG
This sequence comes from Herbaspirillum sp. WKF16, assembly GCF_028993615.1. NCBI lineage: Bacteria > Pseudomonadati > Pseudomonadota > Betaproteobacteria > Burkholderiales > Oxalobacteraceae > Herbaspirillum > Herbaspirillum sp. WKF16. Next base: position 3,096,185 of record NZ_CP118632.1, read on the forward strand.
ACCTCGAAGCGCTCGGCGCCGATGGCCGGCCCCAGCCAGGCCATGATGTCCAGGGCTCCGCGCGCGCGCATGGCGGCCACGGTGTTCTCCAGCACGCCCGCCGCCAGGCCGCGCCAGCCGGCGTGAGCCGCGCCGACCACGGCGCCGGCGCGGTCGCAGAACAGCACCGGCAGGCAATCGGCGGTCATCATCACGCACACTGCGCCGGGGGTGCTGCTGATTGCGCCGTCGGCCTGCGCCTGCGCGGGCAAGGCAGCCGCATCCAGCACCGCGGTGCCGTGCACCTGCGTGAGCCAGCCCGGCTCCTGCGGCAGCAAGCGACGCAGCAGCGCGCGGTTGCCCGCCACCAGCGCCGGATCATCCTCCACATGGGCGCCCAGGTTCAGGCCCGGTCCGCCGCGGCCGTCGCCATACGGCGCCGGGCTCAAGCCGCCGGCGCGCAGCGTGGTCAACGCCCCGATGTTGGCCGGCGCACTCCATTGGGGAATCAGCAATTCCATGGGTGACCCATCAAGTCAATATTCGTCGTCTTCATCGTCCGTGTCGCCGGTCACGGGATCCGGCTCCTCGGACATTTCCGGGACCACCGCCAGCGCCGGGTCGATGCCGGCGCGCGTGAGCAATGCGACGATGTCTTCCGGCAACGGCGCCGCCCATTGGCGGAACTTGCCCGAGGTCGGATGCACCAGGCCCAGGCGCGCCGCCAGCAGCGCCTGGCGCGGGAAGACCGGCACCAGGTGAGGCTTGCCGTACAGGGAGTCGCCCACCAGCGAGAAACCCAGCGACTGCAGGTGCACACGGATCTGGTGCGTGCGCCCGGTCTCCAGGCGGCAATGCACCAGGCTGACCGGCTTGCGGTCGATCTCGCCGGTGGCCAGGCGGCGATAATGCGTCACCGCCGGCTTGGCGGTCATGCTCTGCGACACCGCCATCTTGATGCGATCGCGCGGGTGGCGCGCCATCGGCGCGTTGACCGTTCCGGAGAGATGCGGCAGGCCCCACACCAGCGCCAGGTACTGGCGCTTCATGCTGCGCCGCTGCAGCTGGCGCACCAGGTCGGTCTGCGCGGCCAGGGTCTTGGCCACCACCATCAGGCCGCTGGTCTCCTTGTCCAGCCGGTGCACGATGCCGGCGCGCGGCACCTTGGCCAGCGCCGGGCAATGATGCAGCAGGCCGTTGAGCAGCGTGCCGGTCCAGTTGCCGGCGGCCGGGTGCACCACCAGTCCGGCCGGCTTGTTCAATACGATGATGGACTTGTCCTCGTGCAGGATCTCCAGCGCCATCGGCTCGGGGCCGTAGGCATGGTCTTGCGGCGCCGGTTGCGGCGCCACTTCCACCTGCTCGTCGCCCAGCATGATCATCTTGATCTTGGCCGGGGCGCCGTTGACGGTCACGTGGCCGTCCTCGATCCATTGCTGGATGCGGCTGCGCGAGAAATCGGGGATCAGGCCGGAGAGCACCTTGTCCAGGCGCTGGCCGATGGCGTCGTCGTCCAGGCGCAGCGAAATGGGCGCCAGTCCGGCGGAGGATTCGTCGGCGGCGTCTTCGCCCTCGATGAATTCGTCATCGTCGGGCAGGTCTGTCTTTACAGCCTGTTCGGCATTTGTAATCTGAGGGGGTTTCTTACGTGACATCAGCTATAATCGCGGGATCGGGCGGGATTGTATTTCGGGGTAACCTTGCAGCCGGCTCGCAAAGGCGCTCGCGCCAGATATAGCAAAAACGGTAAGCATCCAGACAAGCACACGAAAGTCATGCACAAAATCTTATTGAAGCTCATCACCCTCGGTTTTGCCCTGTCGCTGACGGCCTGCGGCCTGCTGCCGGAGCAGAAGGACGAGACCGTAGGCTGGTCTGCATCGAAATTATACTCGGAAGCCAAGGACGAACTGAACGCCGGCGGCTATGACAAGGCGATCAAGTACTTCGAGAAGCTGGAATCGCGCTATCCGTTCGGCACTTATGCCCAGCAGGCGCAGATGGACATCGCCTACGCCTACTATCGCCAGAATGACCAGGCGCAGGGCCTGGCTGCGGTGGACCGCTTCATCAAGCTGCACCCGAACCACCAGAACGTCGACTACATGTACTACCTGCGCGGCCTGATCAACTTCAACGACCGCACCAGCATCTTCGACACCTTCACCGACCAGGACAACACCGAACGCGACCCCAAGGCCATGCGCGACGCCTTCGATTCGTTCAAGCTGCTGGCCGAACGCTTCCCCGACAGCAAGTACACGCCCGACGCCATCGCCCGCATGAAGTACCTGGTCAACGCCATGTCGCAGTACGACGTGCACGTGGCCAGCTACTACTTCCGCCGCGGCGCCTATGTCTCGGCCGCCAACCGCGCCCAGACCGCCATCAAGCAATACCCGGACGCACCGGCAAACGAAGAAGCGCTGTTCATCCTGATGCGTTCCTACGAAGCGCTGGGCCAGACCAAGCTGCGCGACGACACCGAACGCGTGATCCAGGCCACCTATCCGAACAGCACCTGGTATAACGGCGGCCCCAAGCAGAAAGCCAAGCCGTGGTGGAAGATCTGGTAATCCACGCAGACTGCCCGCCAAGCAATAAAAAAGCCTCGCAATGCGAGGCTTTTTTATTGCTTGCCGCCGTGAAGACTCAGGCTTCCAGCTTGCGGCGGAACACCCAGCTGCTCTCGGTGGAGGCATCCTCGGCGAAGGCATAGCCGTCGAGGTCGAAGCCCTTGAGCTTCTCCGGCTGGCTGATGTTCTTCAGCGCCGCGTAGCGCGCCATCAGCCCGCGCGCGCGCTTGGCGTAGAACGAGATGATCTTGTACTTGCCGCCCTTCCAGTCTTCGAACACCGGCGAGATCACCTTGGCCTTGAGCAACTTCGGCCGGACGACCTTGAAGTACTCTTCCGAGGCCAGGTTCACCAGCACCGGCGCCTTCTGCGCGGCCAGCTCGGCATTGAGCGCCTCGGTCACCTCGTTGCCCCAGAAGGCGTACAGGTCCTTGCCATGCGGGTTGGCCAGCTTGGTGCCCATTTCCAGGCGGTAAGGCTGCATCAGGTCCAGCGGGCGCAGCATGCCGTACAGGCCCGACAGGATACGCACGTGGTTCTGCACGAAATCGAGTTGCCTGGCGTTGAGCGAGGCGGCATCCAGCCCCTCGTACACATCGCCGTTGAAGGCCAGCACGGCCTGCTTGGCATTCTTCGCGCTGAACTTGCGCGACCATGCCGCGTAGCGATTCACGTTGAGCACCGCCAGTTGGTCGGAAATGCCCATCAGGCTGCCAACCTGGGCCGGCGACAATGTCTTGAGCACCTCGATCAGTTCGGCCGAGCGCGGGATGAAGCCGGGTGTGGTGTGGACGTCGGTGGTGGGCGCCGTATCGTAGTCGAGCGACTTGGCGGGAGACAAAACAATCAGCATGGGATTTCATCCAGTCAACAGGTTCGCGCAATGATACCGAAAGCTCGGCCATTGCGTGCGCCGCCGCGCCCGCGAGCCGCTGCGGTTCGCGAATTTGCCGCGCAAAGACCGCGCTGTTGCGGCTTTTGTCGCGCCGGCCCCGCTCCTACACTGTGCCAGCATCTCCCGCAGGCAGGCCGCTTCCCGCCGCCCGCGTCACGTTCCGCACTTCCACCACCGAAGGGAAACGACCATGAACTGGTTCTACGACCTGCGCATCGCCCGCAAGCTGCTCATCACCTTCGCCGCGATCCAGCTGCTGACCGCCATCCAGGGCGTGTTTTCCATCGTGCAACTGGCCAAGGTCAACCAGGCCTCGACCGATATCGCCACCGACTCCCTGCCCAGCGTGCGCTACCCGCTGGAGGCCAAGGTGGCGCTGGCGCGCATCCGCACGGTCCAGCTGCAGCACCTGCTGCCGGGCAACGAGGACAAGGTGGAGGACAACGAGAAACTGATCGCCACCCAGCTGCGCGTATTCAACGCCGCCATGGACAAGTACGCGCCGCTGACCGACACCCCGGCCGAGAAGACCAACTTCGCCGCCATCAAGGCCGACCTTGCCGCCTTCACCGCGCTGCATCAGAAGATCGCCGCCGGCGTGCGCGGGCAGAAGACCGACGAGGCGCGCGAGGTGTTGATCAAGGAAGTCACGCCGGTCTACCTGCGCCTGTTCGACACGCTCGACAAGGTGGTCGCGCTCAACGTCGAAGCCGCCGACGCCACCGACCGCGACGCCCAGGTGAACTACGAGACCGCGCGCACCATGATCATCGCCATACTGGCCTGCTGCATCGCGCTGGGGCTGCTGCTGGCGACCTGGGTCGCTCGCATCGTCTCGCGGCCGCTGCAGGACGCCATGCATGTCGCCGAGCGCGTGGCCGAAGGCGACCTGACGGTGGACATCAAACCCGCCGGCCGCGATGAGACCGGACGCCTGATGCATTCGCTCAAGGCCATGAACGACAGCCTGCTGCGCATCGTCAGCCAGGTGCGCCAGGGCACCGACACCATCAGCACCGCCTCGCGCGAGATCGCCTCCGGCAACCTGGACCTGTCTTCCCGCACCGAGCAACAAGCCAGCTCGCTGGAAGAAACCGCCTCGGCCATGGAAGAGCTCACCTCCACCGTCAAGCAGAACGCCGACAACGCGCGCCAGGCCAACCAGCTGGCCAACTCGGCCTCCGACGTCGCGGTCCAGGGCGGCAGCGTGGTCGGACAGGTGGTCGACACCATGGGCGCCATCAACGCATCCTCGCGCAAGATCGTCGACATCATCAGCGTGATCGACGGCATCGCCTTCCAGACCAACATCCTGGCGCTCAATGCGGCGGTGGAAGCCGCGCGCGCCGGCGAGCAGGGCCGCGGCTTCGCGGTGGTCGCCTCCGAGGTGCGTTCGCTGGCGCAGCGCTCGGCCTCGGCCGCCAAGGAAATCAAGTCGCTCATCGACGACTCGGTCGCCAAGGTCGACACCGGCAGCAAGCTGGTGGAGCAAGCCGGCCAGACCATGACCGAGGTGGTTTCCAGCGTGCGCCGCGTGACCGACATCGTGGGCGAGATCACCGCCGCCAGTTCCGAACAGAGCGACGGCATCGAGCAGGTCAATACGGCGATCGCGCAGATGGACGAAGTGACACAACAGAATGCGGCGCTGGTGGAAGAAGCGGCGGCCGCAGCCGGGTCGCTGCAAGACCAGGCCGAGAAATTGGCCGGTCTGGTCAGCGTCTTCAAGCTGGACCGCAGCCACGCGGCCGTCGCCGGCGCGGATGCAGCGCCGGCGCCGAGAGCGCCGGCCAGGCCGGCGGCCAAACCCGCTGCCGTCGCCAAGCCTGCGGCGCAGGCCATCCGGCACGCCCCCCGCCAAGGCGCCGGCGCTGCCGCCGAAAAAGAATGAACCGAAATCCGCGCCGACCGACGACGGCGGTTCGTGGGAGCAATTCTGAGATTTTCCGCCTCTGCGCTTCCAGCCATGTTCATGCGCCGGCTCAAGTGCGCGGCGCCGCTTGCCGTTAATCAATACAATAGCCCGATGCGGGCGCGGCGCGAAAGGTCGGCACTTGCAGCGCGCTTTGCGGTCAATGCCTGCAAGGACTACGGTGATATCGACAGCATGGGCAAAAACACAACTTCCGATCGCAGCAGCCGCGCCCCGCGGGCAAGGAGACCAACATGAAACGCGACAAGGCCCTGATGGGCGAAATCCTCAAGCAGCTCGCCTCCTTCGGCACCATCTACGGCGACGTCGAAAAGATCCAGACCGCCCTGCCCGGACACGTGGCGCCGGAGATCATCCTGCATCACCTGCGCCTGCTGCACGACCGCGGCCTGGCGGCGGTGGACATGCATAATTTCTGGCGCGTCACCGACCAGGGGTATGATGCGCTGGAACGCGGCGACAGCTTCGCCGGGCAAGGCATGCCGCCATCGGACAACCGCGGCATCGACAACTAGATCCCTGATTCAATGAGCATTCCAGCAACATCCGCTTCCGCCGCTTCTGCCGCCGCCCCCTCCGCCCAGCCCCTGCTCCAGTCCGCGCCCGTCGCCGGCGAACGCCAGCGGCTGGTGCTCGACACCAACGTGTGCCTCGATCTCTTCGTGTTCCGCGATCCGCGCTGGGCGGCGCTGCTGCAGGCGCTGGAAGACGGCAGCGTCGACGCCTACACGCGCGAGGATTGCCGCAATGAATGGCTGGTGGTGCTGGACTATCCCCACCTGCCGCTGACCGACGGCGACAAGCCGGCCGTGCGCGCCGAATTCGATCGCCTGCTGCGCTGCCTGCCGGTGGCCGAGGTCAACAGCTTCGGCCTGCCGCTGTGCACCGACCGCGACGACCAGAAATTCCTGGAGCTGGCCCTGCAATGCCGCGCCCATGTGCTGGTCAGCAAGGACAAGGCCGTGCTCAAGCTGGGCAAGCGCACGCGGCGCGCGCGCATGTTCGCCATCGTCCAGCCGCAGCACTGGCGCGCCGATGCGTTTCTCAGTCGCGACGAGCTGGCCTGACGCAGCGCAAAAATAGCCGGCGCAGAATCCGGCTAAAATATCGGCCTTGCGAAAACATCAGGATCAGGCCGCAGCAATGAGCGCTTCCAACATCGTCACCAAACTGCCCAAGGTCGGCACCACCATCTTCACCGTCATGTCCGCGCTCGCCAGCGAAAAGGGCGCGGTCAACCTTGGCCAGGGCTTCCCCGATTTCAACTGCGACCCGTCGCTGGTGCAAGCCGTCACCAACGCCATGCAGGACGGCCTGAACCAATATCCGCCGATGGCCGGCGTGCAGGTCCTGCGCGAGGCCATCGCCGACAAGGTCGAGAAGCTCTACGGCCACCGCTACGATGCCGCCAGCGAAATCACCGTCACCGCCGGCGCCACCCAGGGCATCCTGACCTCGGTGCTGTGCGCGGTGCATGCCGGCGAGGAAGTGATCGTCATCGAACCGGTGTACGACTGCTATGTGCCGGCCATCGAGCTGGCCGGCGGCATCCCGGTGTTCGTGCAGATGGATGTGGACGAGCGCGGCTACAGCATTCCCTGGGACAAGGTGAAGGCGGCCGTCACGCCCAAGACCCGCATGATCATGGTCAACACCCCGCACAACCCCACCGGCAGCGTGATGAAGGCGGCCGACGTGGCGGCGCTGGCCGACATCGTGCGCGGCACCGACATCCTGATCCTGTCCGACGAAGTCTACGAACACATGGTCTACGACGGCGCCCCGCACGAGTCGCTGGCGCGCCATCCCGAACTGGCCGCGCGCACCTTCATCAACTCCAGCTTCGGCAAGACCTACCACGTCACCGGCTGGAAGGTCGGCTTCGTCGCCGCGCCCGCCGCGATGACCGCCGAATTCCGCAAGGTGCACCAGTTCAACGTCTTCACCGTCAACACCCCGGTGCAATACGGCCTGGCCGCCTACATGAAGGATCCGTCGCCCTATCTCGAGCTGCCGGCCTTCTACCAGAAGAAGCGCGACCTGTTCCGCGACGGCCTGGCCGCCACCCGCTTCGAGTTGCTGCCCTCCGAGGGCACCTACTTCCAGTGCGTGAAATACGGCGCCATCTCGGCGCTCTCCGAGGCCGAGTTCTGCAAGTGGCTGACCACCGAGATCGGCGTGGCCGCGATCCCGGTCTCGGCCTTCTACAACACGCCGCGGGAGTCGGGCATCGTGCGCTTCTGCTTCGCCAAGAAGGACGAGACGCTGCGCCTGGCGCTGGACCGCCTGGCCAAGCTCTGAGCGCGGCCATCGGCACACCCGGCAAAGGCGTCTTCGGACGCCTTTTTCCATTGCGCTTTGCTATCATCACCCCGCCCGACCGATCCGGGGCGCCACCCAACAAGAACCGCAGACCATGACCGCAGAACTGAAGGCAGCACGCCACGACGCCACCCTGGCCATCACCCTCTCCAACCCCGGCCGCGGCAATGCGCTCGATGCCGCCATGCTGGTGGCGGCCATCGAGACGCTGTCGACGGTGGAGCGTGACGAATCGGTGCGCGCGGTGGTGCTGTGCGGCGCCGATGGCCAGTTCAGCCTCGGCCTGGACTGGCCCAAGGATGCCGCGCAGCGGCTGGCGGCGCTGGAGAGCCTGCACAGCCTGATCGACATGCTGCGCAATTTCCCCAAGCCGGTGATCGCCGCGGTCGACGGCGCGGCGACCGACGCCGGCCTGGCGCTGGCCCTGGCCTGCGACCTGTTGGTGGCGACGCGCCAGGCGCAGTTCGGCATCTCGGCCGCGCAGCGCGGCATATGGGCCAACGGCGGCGCCGGCTGGCTGCTGGCGCAAGCGTTGCCGCCCGCGCTGCTGGCTGAACTGCATTTCGACGCCACGCCGCTGGGCGCGCCGCGCCTGCACGCGGCCGGCGCCGTCAATCGGCTGGCCGCCGACGGCCGGGCGCTGGAAGAAGCAATGGATTGGGCCGAGCGCATGACGGCGCAAGTCCCGGCGCCGGCGGTCGAGCGGTTGAAGGAGATGCTGCATGAGGCGCGCAGCGTGTCGCTGGGCGAACACTTCAACGGCGAGAAGCGCCGGCTGGCCGGGCAGCGCGGCTGAAGCGCCATCCACCGCGCGCCGCAGCCGGGCGCGCGCCTGCAGCCGCCGCGCCCTTCCGCTACACTAGCCGGCGAAAGATACGGCGCCTCTGCCCGACCAATTCCCACTCAAGGACAACCATGATCGACGTCTACAGCTGGGCCACGCCCAATGGCCACAAGGTTCACATCATGCTGGAAGAATGCGGCCTGCCCTATGCCGCCCACGCCATCGATATCGGCGCCGGCGACCAGTTCACGCCGCAGTTCCTGAAGATCTCCCCGAACAACAAGATCCCCGCCATCGTCGATCCGGATGGTCCGGACGGCGAACCGATCTCGCTGTTCGAGTCCGGCGCCATCCTGATCTACCTGGCGGGCAAGACCGGCCGCCTGCTCGGCAACACCGACCGCGAAAAGTATGAAGTGCTGCAATGGGTGATGTTCCAGATGGGCGGCCTGGGACCGATGCTGGGCCAGGCCCACCATTTCCGCATCTACGCGCCGCAGCAGATCGAGTACGCGGTCAACCGCTACAGCAACGAGGCCAAGCGCCTCTACCAGGTGATGGACAAGCAGCTGGCCCAGCACGCCTACCTGGCCGGCGAGGAATACACCATCGCCGACATCGCCAGCTTCCCATGGACGCGCTCGCACAAGAACCAGGGCATCGACCTGGCCGACTATCCCAACGTGCAGCGCTGGTTCGACGCCATCAGCGCGCGCCCGGCGGTGCAGCGCGGCGTGGCGGTGCTGGCCGACAAGCGCAAGCCGCTCACCGACGAGAAGGCTAAGGACCTCTTGTTCGGCAGCGGCCAGTACCAGAAACGCTGATCAAAAACAGGACGGCCGATGCCGGCCGGCATCAGTACGAGACGGGCGCCACCACGCAACGGTCGCGCCCGTTTTCCTTAGCCCGGTAGAGCGCATCGTCGCTCTCGCGCAGCACCGTCTCCTGGCTCGGCGAACCGGCGTGCATGATGGCGATGCCGACCGACAGCGTCACCGCGATCAAGCGGCCGTCCAGCGCCAGCGGTTGCGCGGCGAAGCTGCGCTGCAGCCGCTGGACGAAGCCGACCGCCACCTCGGCGTCGGCATCGGCCAGGATCACGGCGAACTCCTCGCCGCCGAAGCGGCCGACGGTATCGCTCTTGCGCAGCTGGGCCTTGAGCACGTCGGCGAAATTCTTCAGCACCAGGTCGCCGATGGCGTGCCCGTAGGTGTCGTTGACGCTCTTGAAGTGGTCGAGGTCGCACATCAGCACCGCCGCGCGGCCGTTGGCGTTGCGCTGCAGGCGTCCGTGCTCCTCCTCCATCCGCTTCATGAAGTAGCGGCGGTTGGGCAGGTGGGTGAGGAAGTCGGTGAGCGCAAACTCCTGCAGCTCAAGTTCGATCGCCTTGCTCTCGCTGACGTCGCTGACGAAGCCGTGCCACAGCACCGTGCCGTCGCCCAGCCGGCGCGGGCGCGCGTGACCGCGCAGCCAGCGCATGGCCAGGCCCGGCGGCGTCACCCGGTATTCCAGGCGCCAGTGCGCGGCGCCGTCGACGATGGACTGGCGCGAGGCCAGGTACAGCGGCAGGTCGTCCGGATGCATGATGGTGTCGATCAGCGCGGCGTCGGCCAGCAGTTGCTCGGGCGACAGGCCGTAGGTCTCGCGCGCGCCTTCGCTGACATAAGTGAAATAGCCCTCCTCGCCCGGCGGCACCCGGTACTGGAAGGCCATGCCGGGAATCTCGCTGGTGAGGTCGGCCAGCAGCTGGCTGCTCTTGCGCAGCTTGTCGGTCAGCAGCTTGACCTCGGTGATGTCGGTGGTGGTGCCGATCATACGCAGCGCATTGCCCTCGGCGTCGCGCGCCACTACCTTGCCGCGGCTGCTGACCCATTTGTAGCCGCCGTCGCGGCACAGGATGCGGTGCTCGACGACGTAGGTGTCGGACTTGGCCTGGAAATGCCGGCGCATGCTCTCCTGCACATAGGGCAGGTCCTCGGGATGCACGCGCTTGTAGGCATCCTCGATGTGGTTCGACAGCTCCCAGTCCTCGTAGCCGAGAATCGCCTTCCAACCGCGCGAATAATAGATCTCGCCGGTCACCGCGTTGCGGTCCCAGATGCCGGTGCCGCTGCCTTCGATGGCCAGCGCCATGCGCTCGTCCGACGGACCGCAGCTTTCGATGGGCGGGCGCACATGGCTGGGCGCCTGCGAACGTTCAATCGACAGCATCGCCATCGACACCGCGGCGCCGACCGCCTGGCGGTAGCCGAGATCGGCATAATCGACATGAAGCGTCTTATCGGCCGGCGCGGCGGCGTCCGCGCCGCATACCACCAGGATCCCGGCCACCTCGCCGGCAAACGAGCGCAGCGGCAGCATCTCCGCCACTTCCGCGCCGTGCGCGGCCGCCACCTGCTGGAACAACGCCCAGAACTGCGGCGTGTCGGGCCGCTCGACTTCCAGCGTTTCGATCTGCTGCACATGCGGCGGCGCCATGCACGGCGCCGAACCCACGCGCATGCGGCGGGCAGCCGGGTCGAACAGGAAGATGGCGAGCGAGCGCGCCGGATAGGCTTGTGAAAATCCGCCGGCGATGCGGTCGAGCAGATGGTCGAGCGGCGCTCCGCGGGCGATGTAGGACAGGGTCGTATTGTTGAATGCGAGCGCCTTCCGGTGGAAGTCGGCATCGGCTTGGCGTGCTTGGTGGTCGAACGTCATGAGCGGTCATCGGCAGATCCGCGGCGGCGACTGCGGCCGGCCGCGCCAGCGCCCGCTGCGGCGCCATCCCCATGGCCTCGCTAACGGGCGTCCCCGCGTGCGCTGTGCGCTACGCGCCGGCACTGCCTTGGTGCAGCGCCGGATGCGATCACCTTAGCATCATCGCCGCATGCCCTGAAGGGAAATCATGCCGGATCGACAAGGGCGATGTTGTATGACAACAAATGACGTGATGATCGGAGAGGATGTAACAGGGTCGTCAGCTCAATAGCGCCGCACCAGGAATTGCGCCACGCAAACCGGCTTCTCCAGCCCTTCGCACTCGACCGTGATTTCCCAGACCAACTGCGCGCCGCCGGGAATGTCGTCCACCGAGGCCAGCACGATGATGCCGCGCACCCGCCGCCCCACCGGCAACGGCGCCGGGAAGCGCACGCGGTCCAGGCCGTAGTTCAGCAGCATCTTCACGTCGGCGCCCAGGCTGATGGCGCCGCCCAGGATCCGGGGCAACAGCGCCAGCGTCAGGAAGCCATGCGCCACCGTGCCGCCCACGGGCAACTCGCGCGCCGCCCGTTCGACGTCCACGTGTATCCACTGGTGGTCGCCGGTGGCGTCGGCGAAGCGGTTCACCTGGTCCTGCGTGATCTCGATCCACTCGCCGACCGCCACTTCCTGGCCCGCCAGCGATTTCAGTTCTTCCAGCGAAGCGATGTCGCGCATCCTGTTTTCCTTGCGTTGCGTTCGGCCTCAGGCGTCCTGCCAGACCACGCGGTTGCGGCCTTGCTGCTTGGCCATGTAGAGCCGGCGATCGGCCATCTCGATGAGTTCGCTCGTGCCCTGCTCCTCGCCCGGCACGACGCAGGCCGCACCGATGCTGACCGTCAGCCACTGGCTGGCGGGCGAACGCTCGTGCGGCACATGTTGCGACTCGACCAGCTTGCAGATCCGTTCGCCCAGGGCATGCGCGCCGTCCAGCGCGGTGCGCGGCAGGATCATGGCGAACTCCTCGCCGCCGAAGCGCGCGGAGAGGTCGGCCGGGCGCATGATGCTGCCCTCCAGCGCCTGCGCCACCTGCTTGAGCACGGCGTCGCCGGCGACGTGGCCGTAGTTGTCGTTGTAGAGCTTGAAGTAGTCGACGTCGATCAGCAGCAGCGACAGCTCCAGCTTCTCGCGCCGCGCGCGCTTCCACTCGGCGGCCAGGTAGTCGTCGAAGTAGCGGCGGTTGGCGATGCCCGTCAGGCCGTCGGTGTTGGTCAGGCGCTGCAGTTCGAAGTTGGACTGCTGCAGCTGCTGCTGGCTCTCGCGCAGCGCGCGGTAGGCGGCATCGCGCTGCAACAGGTTGATGTAGGAGCGCGAATGGTGGCGGATGCGGGCGACCAGCTCGATCACGTCGGGCAGCTTGACCATGTAGTCGTTGACGCCGCCGGCGAAGGCGTCGCGCTTGACGGTGGCGTCTTCCTTGGAGGACAGCACGATGATGGGCACATCGGCCAGCGCCGGCGTGGAGCGGTACTGGCGCACCAGCGTCATGCCATCCACGCCGGGCATCACCAGGTCTTGCAGGATGACGGTGGGCCGGGTCTTCTCCGCCACCGTCAGCGCCTCTTCGGCGCGGGTGCAGAAGTGGAAGTCGATGTTGGGCTCGCTCAGCAAGGCGCGCCGGATGGCTTCGCCCACCATGGGCTGATCGTCGACCAGCAGCACCATGATCTTGTATTCGTCTGCCGCCAGCACAGGGCCGCCGGTCTGGATGTCGGTGTGGACCGAGCTCATGTTCTTATCCTTCAGATTATTCCAGTCAAAATTCCCTGCAGCCGCGCCGCGATGCCCGTCACGGGGAGCGTCTCGACCACGGCATTGAGCGCCACCGCCGCCTTGGGCATGCCGTAGACCGCGCAACTCTTCTGGTCCTGGGCGATGGTGTGGCAGCCATCGTCGCGCAGCGCCTTCAATCCTGCAGCGCCGTCGCGCCCCATGCCGGTCAGCAGCACGCCGATGGCCCGGCCCGACCAATGCTTGGCGACGCTATGGAAAAACATGTCCACCGACGGCCGGTAGACATCGCCCGGCGAACCGCTGGCGTAGCCCAGCGTGTCGCCGCCCTTGAACACCAGGTGCTTGTTGCTGCCGGCCAGCAGCACCTCGCCGCGCTGCGGCTGGTCGCCCTCTTCGGCCAGGCGCACCTTAAGCAGGCATTGCTGTTGCAGCCATTCGGCCATGCCGGGCGCGAACGCCTCGTCGATGTGCTGCACGATCACCACCGCGCCGCCGAAGTCGCGCGGGAGCGCCTTCAGGATCACCGCCAGGGCCGCGGGACCGCCGGCCGATGCGCCCACCGCCACCAGCGGCACATCACCGCCGGCGCGCAGCGGCGATGACGACAGGGGTGGCCTGGCCGGTCGCGCCGGCGGCGCCACCGCTTCGGGCGGCAGCAAGCCGAGATTATCGATCTTTTCGATCAGCGCCGCTGCGTCGCGCTTGCCGGCCGCGCCGATCAGGGCCGGCGTCTGGGTGGCGTCGAGCGCGCCGTGGCCCAGCGCCTCGTAGATCTTGCCGGCGCTGGTGCCCATGTCGGAGGTCACGATCAGGATCGGGCACGGCGTGGCCTGCATGATGCGGCGCGTGGCCTCCACCCCATCCACCCGGGGCATGAGCAGGTCCATCAGCACCACGTCGGGCAATTGCCAGGCGCACATCTGCACCGCTTCCTCACCGTCGCGAGCGATCCAGATCAGTTCATGCCGCCCGGTCTCGGCGATCACCCGGCGCAGCACTTCCACCATCATCGGCGTGTCGTTGACGATGCCTATCCTCACGATGAAGCGTCTCCAATCAAGTCCGCGACGGCCTGCAACAGGCTCTCGTCGTGGAAACTGCTCTTGGTGAAATAGTGGTCGGCGCCGGCTTCCAGCCCGCGCTGCCTATCCTCTTCACGGTCCTTGTAGGACACGATCATCACCGGCAGCGACTGCAGGCTGGGCGCGCCGCGGATCAGCGTGACCAGCTCGATGCCGTCCATGCGCGGCATGTCGATGTCGGTGATGACGAGGTCGAAACGTTCGGTGCGCACGGCATTCCAGCCGTCCATGCCGTCCACCGCCACGGTAACCTGGTAGCCGCGGTTGGACAGCAGCTTGCGCTCCAGCTCGCGCACGGTGAGCGAGTCGTCCACCACCAGCACCTTCTTGCGCGTCTCGATCGCGCTCTGGCCGGCGCCATCCTGGTGCACCGATTCCAGCCGTCCGGACGAGGTCAGCTTTTCCACCGAACGCACCATGTCGGCCACGTCCAGGATCAGCAAGGGATCGCCGTCTTCCATCAGCGCGCCGGCCAGCACGTCGGGCACCTTGCCCAGGCGCGCGTCGAGCGGCTGCACCACCAGCATGCGCTCGCCCAGGAAGGCGTCCACCGCCAGTCCGTAGGTATGTTCATGGTCGCCGATCACCACCACGCACACGCTGCCGTCGCGCGCCCGCCATTCGCCCTTTTGCAGGATCTGGTGCGCGCTGACCAGGCCGACCTGGCGACCGTCATGCGTAAAGTGCTGGTAGCCCTCCAGCGTCTGCAAGGCCTCGGTGGGCAGGCGCAGCGTGCGGTTCACGTAGGCCAGCGGGAAGGCGTAGGGTTCGCCGCCGATCTCCACCAGCAGGCTGCGGATCACCGACAGCGTCAGCGGCAGCTGCATCAGGAAGCGCGTGCCGCGGCCGGGCTTGGTGACGATGCGGATGGTGCCGCGCACCTGCTTCAACATGTCCGCCACCACGTCCAGCCCGACGCCGCGGCCGGAGATCTCGGTCACGGTGTCGCGCAGGCTGAAGCTGGGCAACAGCAGGAACTCCAGCAGCTCGGCCTCGGACAGGCGCGCCGCCGTTTCTTCATTGGACAGCTTGCGCGCCACCACCGCCTGGCGCAAGCGCTCCAGGTCGATGCCGCCGCCGTCGTCGGACACCTCGATGAGCAGCATGCCGGCGCTGTGGCGCGCCTCCAGCCGCACCAGGCCCTGCTCGGGCTTGCCGGCGGCGGCGCGCGCGGCCGGGCTCTCGATGCCGTGGTCGACCGCATTGCGCAGCAGGTGACCGATCGGCGCATCCAGCTTTTCCAGGATGTCGCGATCGATCTGGGTGGCATTGCCGGAAATCTCCAGCCGCACCGGCTTGCCCAGCGCGTTGCCGACGTCGCGCAACATGCGCGCAAAGCCGCCGGTGCCGTCGGAAAACGGCCGCATGCGGCAGGCCAGCGCCTCGTCGTACAAGCGTTGCGAAAGATTGACCGAACGGCGGTCGAATGCTTCCAGCTCGTTCAACTGGTCGCCCAGCAGATGCTGGTTCTGCTGCATCAGCGCGCGCAGTTCGGACAGCGCCGACAACGCCAGCTCGTCGGCGCTGGCGGACGACAGCTTCTGCTGCAGCTGGTCGAGCGCTTGCATGGCCTCGCGCTGCACCCGCTTCATGCGCAGCATGCCGGCCGAGAACGGCTTGAGCCGACGCGATTCGACCAGCGACTCGCCGGACAGGCTCAGCAAACGGTCCAGGCTTTCCGCGCTCACCCGCACGGCGCGCGACGCGGCCTGCGGCAAGCCGGCCGGCGCCGACGGCTGCGCCGGTTCCGGTTCAGGTTCGGGCTGGAGCACCGGCGCGGCGGCAGGCAATACCGGCGCCGTGGCCGGCGGCGCGCTTGCGGCTGCCGGCCACGGTGGCGCTTCGCCGCCGCTCATCACCGCCGCCAGAGCGGCCATGAAAGCCGCAACCTCGGCCGAGCCGGCATGTTCGGCCCAGGCTTCGTCGCCGTCCGGCGGACTGGCGATGCGCCCCAGCAGGTCGGCGCCGCGCAGCAGCACGTCGATGTGTTTCTTTTGCAGCGCCAGCTTGCCTTGCTGGGCCAGCACGAAGCAGTCTTCCAGCACGTGCGCGATCTTCACGGCGCTGTCCAGCCCGACGATGCGGGCCGCGCCCTTGAGCGAATGGCCGGCCCGCATGCAGGCCTCCAGGTGCTCGGGCTGGGCCGGATTGTTCTCCAGCTCCAGCAGGCTGGCGTTGAGCAGCTGGATCTGGCTCTCCGCCTCGAAGCGGAACAGGTCCAGCATGGACATCTGGCTCAGGTCGGGCGTACTCATGTCATGCTCCGATTGAGCGCATAGAACAGCAGGCCGTGGTCCAGCAGCCCGATCTTCCGACCGCGCCAGTCCAGCAGGCCCTGCGTATATTGGGTGGCCGCATGCGCCAGCGTGGTCGGCGCCGCGCCGACGTCCTGCGCATCGTAGCGATGCACGCCGGCCACTTCATCGACCGGGAACACCAGGATCTGCCCCTCATGCATGGCCACCAGCAGATGCTGGCCGGTCGCCTTGGCGCTCGCGCCGCCGACCTGGAACAGGCGCGCCAGCGACACGCAGATGCGCAGCGCGCCGCGGATATTGAGCACGCCGAGCACGGCCTGGTTGCGCTGGTGCGGCAGGCTGTGCACGGCGCGCGCGTCGGCCACCTCGTTGACCACCGTGGTGGCCAGCGCCAGCCACTCCTCGCCGATGCGAAACACCAGCGCCGATTCGCTGTAGCCGAAGTCCCTGGCCTGCGTCTCATGCGCCGCGAGCGATGGCGAATCGGCCCATTCGCGGGCCAGCGCTTCCGAAGTGGACACGCGGTCCAGCACATACCCCGCGGCATCGGATCCGCTGCGTTTGATGTCAGCCATGTGCGCTCTCCTGCGGCCTGGATGACTTTTCGGCGCGTTCTGCGCGCTGGCGCATGCTGCGCGCGCCGGTCGCGTCGCCCTGCGCCTGCAGCAGCGCGGCCAGGTGCAGCAGCGCCTCGTGGTGCGCGGGCTGCAGGTAGATCGCCTTGCGGTAGCAGCGCTGGGCGGCGGCGGCGTCGCCGCCGGCGTCCTCGATCAATCCCATCAGGTAGAAGGCATCGGCGCTGGCCCCCTCCTCGCGCAGCGCCTGCTCGCACAGTTCGCCGGCGCGCGCGAAGTCGCCCTGGTTGGCCAGTTGGCGGGCGCGATCGAGCAGCCGTTGCGGCACGTGCGCTTCAGGCGGCATGCGCTGCGTCGCAACCGCAACCGCAGCCGAGGCTGCGCGACGCGCGACCGGCAACGCCGGCGCAGCCAGCGGCGCGACGGGCCTGGGCGGCGGCGCGACGGCCGGCCGTTCCTCGGGCAGCCGCTTGCGGAAACCGAAGGCCAGCGCAATGCCGGCCGACGCCAGGCGCGGGCTGAGCATAATGCCGCCCTCGGCCGGGCCGACGAAGATGTAGGCGTCGTCCTTCATCAGGCGCTCCAGCAGCGCCACCACCTGCAGCTGCACCTCGCGCTCGAAGTAGATCAGCACGTTGCGGCACAGGATGAAATCGTAGGGTTCGCTGTTGCGCATGAAATCCGGCGTCAGGATATTGCCGGGCGAGAAACGCACCTGCGCCTTGACGCGCTCGTCGATGCGCCAGTCGCCCTCATGCCGGGTGAAATAGGCGTCGCGGAAAGCCAGTTCGCGACCGCGGAAGGAATTGCGGCCGTACACGCCCTCGGCGGCGATTTCCAGCGAGCGCGTGCGGATGTCGACGGCGTCGATCCGGAACATCGAGGCCGGCACGCCGGCATCGAACAAGGCCATGGCCACCGAATACGGCTCCTCGCCGGTGGAGCACGGCAGGCTCAGGATACGGATCTGGCCGGCCGGCATCGACGCCAGCTTCTCGCGCGCCAGGCGGGCCACCGCCAGCATGGCTTCGCGGTCGCGGAAGAACCAGGTCTCTGGCACCACCGCCAGCTCGATCAGTCGCTGCAGTTCGGCGCCGGAGTTGAGCAGTTCGGCCAGGTAGAGCTGATCGTCGTCGATCTGCAGCGCCGCCATGCGTTCGCGCACCACGCGCTCGATCAGGCTGCTGCCGACGGTGGCCATGTCCAGGCCCATTGCGCCCTTGAGCGTGTCGGCGATGGCGTCCAGGTTTTTCATGCGCCCTCCTCCTGCGCCTGGGCGGCATCCGGATACAGCAGCGCGCGGGTCGGCTCGTCCAGCAATTCGTCCACCTTGACCCATTGCAGCAGGCTGTCCTGATGGCGCATCACCGGCCCCAGGTAGCGCGCGTCTTCGTTGGAGATGCCGGAGTCGAGGAAGTCGTCGGGATCGCAGCGCAGCGTGTCGGTCGCCTGCTCCAGCAGGAGACCCAGCAATTGGGGCGCGCGGCCGGCCGGCGCATAGTGCGCCAGCACCAGGCGCGTGCTCACGCGGATGGCGGCCGGCCGGCCCAGGGCCAGCATCGGCAGGTCGATCACCGGCACATGCGCGGCGCCGTAGCTGAACAGCCCGCGCACCCAGGGCGGCGTGCCGGGCAGCGCCTTGCATTGCGCCAGCGACAGCACCACGGCCACGTCCGACGCCTGCAAGGCGTAGCGGTCGCGGCCGATGCTAAACAGCAGGAACAGTTTCTGTGTCATGGCAGGACGAGAGTGGGCCCGGATACGGTCGCGTTCAGCCCGCCACCTTGAAGCGCGACACGCCGTTGCGCAGCTCGTTGGACACCAGCGTCAACTCCTCGATCGCCTGACTGGACTGCTGCAGGGACTCCACCGTCTGCTGCGCGGCTTCGGACAGCTGCACCAGCGCCTGGTTGATCTGCTCGGCGCTGTTGGCCTGGGCCTGCATGCCCTCGTTGACCATCTGGAAGCGCGGCGCCAGCGCCTGCACCTGGGCGATGATCTGCGACAGCTGGCCGCCGGCGCTCTGCACTTCCTGCATGCCGCGGCGCACCTGGTCGGAGAACTTGTCCATGCCCATCACGCCGGCGGCGACGGCCGACTGGATTTCCTTGACCATCACTTCGATATCGTAGGTCGCCACCGCGGTCTGGTCGGCCAGGCGGCGGATCTCGGTGGCCACCACCGAGAAGCCGCGGCCGTGCTCGCCGGCCTTCTCGGCTTCGATGGCGGCGTTCAGCGACAGCAGGTTGGTCTGGTCGGCCACCTTGGTGATGGTGGTGACCACCTGGTTGATGTTGCCGGCCTTCTCGTTGAGGATGGCCAGCTTGGCGCTGACCGAGCCGGCCGCGTCCATCACGCTTTGCATGGTGTCTTCCATGCGCGTCAGGCCGGCCTGGCCGTTGCCGGCCAGGTTCGAGGTCTGCTCGGAGACTACCGACACCTCGCTCATGGTGCGCACCAGGTCGCGCGAGGTGGCGAAGATCTCGCGCGAAGTGGCGCCGATCTCGGTGGTGGTGGCCGCGGTCTCGGCGGCGGTGGCCTGCTGCTGCTTGGAAGTGGCGGCGATCTCGGTCACCGAGGTGGCCACCTGGGCCGAGGATTTCTGCGCCTGGCCCACCAGCGAAGTCAGGTCATCGGTCATGCGGTTGAAGCCGGAAGCAAGGTGGCCGAACTCGTCGACGCTGTCGAGCTGCAGGCGACGCGAGAAGTCGCCCGAACGCATGATGTCGAGAATGGCCATCAGCTTTTGCAGCGGTTCATTGATGGCGCGCATCAGGAAGAAGCCGCACACCAGCGCCGCCAACAGCGCCGCCATCAGCGACACCAGCATGGCGAACTGGGCCGAGGTGACCGCATCCGAAATGCTGGAGGCGGCGTCGTCGGCGATCGCCTTGTTCTTCTCCACCATGCGCTGGGTCAGTTGGTAGGCCAGGCGCCATTGCGGGCGCACTTGTTCATTGATGACCTTGTCGATGGCGTCGCGCTGGCTGAAATCCATCTTCAGCACCTCGGTCATCATGGCGCGATACTTCTGGCGCGCCTCCTTGAATTCGGTGAAGACCTTGCGATCGTCGTCGGTGAAGACGGTCTTGTCGTAGTCTTCCTGCAGCCGGTCGAGGCGCTCGCCGTTACGGCGCAGCAGCGCAATGCTGCCCTGGCGCTCGGCGTCGGTCTTGTCGATCTGGGCGATCTGCTGGCCCATCAGCAGGTTCTCGTACCAGGCCGCGTTGATCATCGTGCTGTAGTAGAGCCCTGGAGTCGAATCCTGCCGCAGGCTGTTGGCGCTCTTCTGGATGTGGGACAGGTTGAAGGCCGAGATGCCGGCCATCAGCGCCATCAGGATGAGAATGAGCGTAAAGCTTCCGAGTATGCGTTGCTTGATCGTCCAGTTCTTCATACGCAGGCTTTCTTGGTATTGGTGTGCTTGTGCGGGGGCGACGGCCGGCTCGCACATTCCGGGCGCCACCGGATGATGTCATCCGATTAGCAAATCATTGAGATTATGATCGAAAGGTTTCGATATGACCATCGCCCTC
Organism: Herbaspirillum sp. WKF16; assembly: GCF_028993615.1. Lineage (NCBI taxonomy): Bacteria > Pseudomonadati > Pseudomonadota > Betaproteobacteria > Burkholderiales > Oxalobacteraceae > Herbaspirillum > Herbaspirillum sp. WKF16. Next base: position 3,116,601 of record NZ_CP118632.1, read on the forward strand.
CGCACCGGCCCCGGCGTTTTCATTTCGACAACATGCACCTGAGCTGCAAATGAAAACGGCGCCCTGCGGGACGCCGTTTTCATGCTCGCCCGCCGGATCACCCCGGCATGGGCTTGTTGTCGTTGAGGTCGAGGAAGCCCTTGATCAGGCGATAGGCCTTCCAGATCCAGGCCAGCGTCCAGACCAGGATGGCCAGCGGGATGCCCACCACGGTGACCCACACAAGGCCGCCGGCGAACATCCAGAACAGATACCACCAGAACGAGCGTATCTGCCAGCGATGGTGGCTCAGGACGAAGGTGTCGCGGGCGTCGTCGCGCTTGATGTAGTTCACGATCAGCGGCAGCCAGGACAGCATGCCCAGCGAAAACGCCAGGCAGACGCCGTGGAAGATGTAGAGCCAGCGGGCCAGCTCCTTGGCCGATTGCGTCTTGTCGTCGAACACCAGTTCCTGGCTCATCGCGTCTCCTGTGCGTGGTCTGTCAAAAAATCAGCCGAGCAGGTTCAAGATGCCGTCCAGCCCGACGAAATTCAAGCCCACGTCGGCCTGGGCGCGCACCACCGGCTTGGCGCGGAAGGCCACCGAGAGGCCGGAGATGCCCATCATCCTGAGGTCGTTGGCGCCGTCGCCCATGACGATGGCCTGCGCGGGTTCGGCGCCGACCTCCCGGCACACGCGCTCCACCGTCAGGCGCTTCTCGTCGGCGTTGACGATGCCGCCCACGACGCGGCCGGTCAGCTTGCCGTCGGCCACCTCGAGCGTGTTGGAATGGGTGTAGTCCAGTCCCAACCGGGTCTTCATGCGATCGGTGAAGAAGGTGAAACCGCCCGACACCAGCAGCGTCTTCAGGCCGGCGGCCTGGATCGCGCGCAGCATGTTCTCCGCCCCGAGCGACAGTTGCAGGCGCTCGTCGTAGACGCGCTGCAGCGCGGCCGCGTCGAGTCCCTTCAACAGCGCCACGCGACGCGTCAGGCTTTCGTTGAACTCGATCTCGCCGCGCATGGCGGCTTCGGTGATCTCGGCCACCTGCGGCTTCAGGCCCTGCATGTCGGCGATCTCGTCGATGCATTCGATGGTGATCAGGGTGGAATCCATGTCCATCGCCACCAGCCTGAAGTCGGCCAGCTTGCGCACCGGGTCGATGAAGGCGTAGTCCAGGCGCGCGGCCAGGCAGGCTGCGTCCACCGCGGTGCGGACCTCATCGCCGCCGGCCGCGCCGGTCACGCGCCAGGCGTCGGCATCGGGGACGCGGGCATCGGCCAGCTTCTCGGCCCTGGCGCCGGCCAGCGCGGCGATGGCGTCGACCTGGGATTGGGAAACGGCGGTGCTTTTCAGGGCTTGCAGGATCAGGTTCATGTTCTCTTGTCGTTGCTGCGTATGGAAAAATTCGGAAATGCGCGTCAGCCGCCCAGCGACTTCATGATCGCCTTGACCTGCTGCACGCGGGCATTGAGGTCGGACATGTTGGCGCTCACGCGCAGCTTGTCCTGGCCGTTGAGCTTGACGTGGCGGTTCTTCTGCACCAGCTCGATGATGCGCATGGCATCGATCGGCGGATTGGGCACGAACTGCAGCAAGGCGGCTTCCGAGTGCGCGTCGATCTTGCTGATGCCCAGCGGCTTGGCCGCGATGCGCAGGCGGTGCGTCTCGATCAGCGAGCGCGCCGGATCGGGTAGCTTGCCGAAGCGGTCGATCAGCTCCTCCTGCAAGGCGTCGATGGCGTCGGCCTTCTCGCAGTTGGCGAAGCGCTTGTAGAGCGACAGGCGCTCGTGCACGTCGCCGCAATAGTCGTTGGGCAACAGCGCCGGCACGTGCAGGTTGATCTCGGTAGTGCTGGCCAGGGGCGCGGCCAGGTCGGGTTCCTGGCCGTTCTTCAAGGCCCTGACCGCCTCATTCAACATGTCGGAATACATCTGGAAACCGATCTCGTGGATCTCGCCCGACTGGTGGTCGCCCAGCACCTCGCCGGCGCCGCGGATCTCCAGGTCGTGCATGGCCAGGTAGAAGCCGCTGCCCAGCTCCTCCATCTGCTGGATCGCCTCCAGCCGGCGCTGCGCCTGCTTGGACAGGCCCTGCACGTCCTGCACCAGCAGGTAGGCGTAGGCCTGGTGGTGCGAGCGCCCGACCCGGCCGCGCAGCTGGTGCAGCTGCGCCAGGCCGAACTTGTCGGCGCGGTGCATGATGATGGTGTTGGCGGTCGGCACGTCGATGCCGGTCTCGATGATGGTGGTGCACAGCAGGATATTGAAGCGCTGCGCCACGAAGTCGCGCATCACCTTCTCCAGGTCGCGCTCGTGCATCTGGCCGTGGGCCACGCCGATGCGCGCCTCCGGCAGCAATGCTTCCAGCGCCGCCTTGCGGTTGGCGATGGTCTCGACCTCGTTGTGCAGGAAGTACACCTGGCCGCCGCGCTTCAACTCACGCAGGCAAGCCTCGCGCATGGTCGATTCGTTCTCCGCCCGTACGAAGGTCTTGATCGCCAGGCGTTTTTGCGGCGCGGTGGCGATCACCGAGAAGTCGCGCAGGCCTTCCAGCGCCATGCCCAGCGTACGCGGGATCGGCGTAGCGGTGAGCGTGAGCACGTCGACCTCGGCGCGCAGCGACTTCAAGGCTTCCTTCTGGCGCACGCCGAAGCGGTGCTCCTCGTCGATGATGACCAGGCCCAGGCGCGAGAACTTCACCTCGTCGGAAAGCAGCTTGTGGGTGCCGATCACGATGTCGATGGTGCCGTCGCCCAGGCCCTTGATGGCTTGCGTGACTTCCTTGCCGGTGCGGAAGCGCGACAGCTCGGCGATCTTCACCGGCCAGTTGGCGAAGCGGTCGGCAAAGGTCTGCGCGTGCTGCTCGGCCAGCAAGGTGGTCGGCGCCAGGATCGCGACCTGCTTGCCGCCCATCACGGCGACGAAGGCCGCGCGCAGCGCCACCTCGGTCTTGCCGAAGCCGACGTCGCCGCAGATCAGGCGGTCCATCGGACGGCCGGAAGTCATGTCCTTGATCACGGCGTTGATGGCGGCGGCCTGGTCGGCGGTTTCCTCGAAACCGAAACTGTCGGCAAAGGCTTCGTAGTCGTGCGCCGAATACTGGAAGGCGTGGCCCTGGCGCAGCGCGCGGCGCGCGTACAGGTTGAGCAGCTCGGCGGCGGTGTCGCGCACCTGCTGGGCGGCGCGGCGCTTGGCCTTTTCCCACTGGCCGGAACCCAGCGCGTGCAGCGGCGCGTCTTCCGGCGAAGCGCCGGAGTAGCGCGAGATCACGTGCAACTGCGAGACCGGCACGTAGAGCTTGGTCTCCTTGGCGTATTCCAGGTGCAGGAACTCGGTCTCGCCCTCGCCCAGGTCCATGCTGATCAAGCCCATGTAGCGGCCGATGCCGTGGTTGGAATGGACCACCGGATCGCCGATCTTGAGCTCCGAGAGGTCGCGCACCATGTACTCGACTTCGGTGGCGGCCTGCTGCTTGCGGCTGCCGGCGCGGCGGCCGGTGCCGGCGTACAGCTCGGTCTCGGTGATGAAGACCAGGTTCTCGCCGGCCAGCGCAAAGCCGGCATGCAGCGGCGCCACGCCCAGCATCAATTGCTCGCCGTGGCTGGAGAATCCCTGCCAGTCGTCACACAGCACGGGATGCAGGTCGTATTCGGCGAAGTATTGCTGCAGCGTCTCGCGGCGGCCGTTGGTCTCGGCGCAGATCAGCACGCGCTTGTCGGTCTGCAGCAGGAAGGAGCGCAGGTTGGCCAGCGGGTCTTCGATGCGGCGGTTGACGGCGATATTGGGCAGCGGCGCCGACAGCTCGGAGGGCGCGTCGTCGCCCTTCAACATCCAGCGCGCGTGCGGCTTCAGGAGCGTGAAGAAGTCCTCGTCATCGAGGTAGATCGCGCGGGGCTCCAGCACCGGGCGCTCGCGGTCGGCGTTGAGGAATTTCCAGCGCGACTGGGTATCGCTCCAGAAGCGCTTGATGGCCTGCTCGATGTCGCCCACCGTGGCGAACATGGCGCTTGGCGGCAGGTACTGGAACAGCGTGGCGGTCTGCTCGAAGAACAGCGGCAGGTAATACTCGATGCCGGCCGAGGCGATGCCGTTGCCGATGTCCTTGTAGATTGCCGTGCGCGAGGGATCGCCCTCGAACATCTCGCGCCAGCGGTTGCGAAAGGCCAGGCGCGCGGCTTCGTCCATCGGGAATTCGCGGCCCGGCAGCAGGCGCACTTCCGGCACCGGATAGAGCGAGCGCTGGGTGTCGGCGTCGAAGGTGCGGATGGTTTCCACCGTATCGCCGAACAGGTCCAGCCGGTACGGCAGCACCGAGCCCATCGGGAAGATGTCGATCAGGCCGCCGCGCACCGAATATTCGCCCGGCGACATCACCTGGCCGACATGGCTGTAGCCGGCCAGCGTGAGCTGCGACTTGAGCTTGGCCTCGTCGAGTTTCTCGCCTTGCTTGAAGAAGAAGGTATAGGCCGCCAGGAACTCCGGCGGCGCCATGCGCAGCAAGGCGGTGGTGGCCGGCACGATCAGCAGGTCGCACTGGCCGCTCTGCACTTCATAGAGCGTGGCCAGGCGTTCGGACACCAGGTCCTGGTGCGGCGAGAAGGCGTCGTAAGGCAGGGTTTCCCAATCCGGCAGCAGATGACAGCGCAGCTTGTCGCCGCCCTCGGGCTGGAACCACGGGATTTCGGTGAGCAGGCGCTGGGCATCGGCGGCGCCGGCCACTACCACGGCCAGCATGCGGCCCTCCGCCTTCAGGGCGCGCGCGGCCTGCGCCAGCAGCCAGGCATCGGCCGAGCCATGCACCGCGGGAGGCACGAAACGCACGCCAGGTTTGGGGAGGGATTTTTTCAGGTCAAAGGACATCGGGTTCGGCGGAATCGGGAGACGGCAGCTCCGGTGCGGGATGGAAATCGCCGCAAATTGGCGGCCGTTGGCGAAGGATTGGCATTAAAATTCAGCCTCACATTATAAACGATGGCCCTGCCGCAGGCCGCCTCCGGGCGGGCCCGGCAGTCCTGCCAGACGCCCCGCATGAACCGACCGGCCTCCCCGTCCCAGTCCTTCGCCGCCGCGCCGCGGCGCTTCGCCCTGATCCCCGCCGCCGGCGTCGGCGCCCGCATGGGCGCCGGGATTCCCAAGCAATACATGACCGTGGCCGGCAAGCCCATGCTGCGCCATGCGCTGGACACCTTCGCCGCGCATGCGCGCATCGCGCGCACCTTCGTGGTGGTCAGCGCCGGCGACGGCTGGATCGATGAATTGCTCACGCCGGAACTGGCGCGACGCGCCACCGTGCTGCGCGTGGGCGGCGACACACGGCAGGAAAGCGTGCTCAACGGCCTGGCCGCGATGCGCGCCGGGGCCAGCATCGGCGACGACGATTGGGTGCTGGTGCACGATGCCGCGCGGCCCGGCCTGAACGCCGAACTGATCGACCGGCTGCTCGATGCGCTGGAGGGCGACGCCGTCGGCGGCCTGCTGGCGCTGCCGGTGGTCGACACGCTCAAGCGCGCCGGCGGCGACGCACGCTCGCTGGAGACCGTGCCGCGCGCCGGCCTGTGGGCGGCGCAAACCCCGCAGATGTTCCGCTACGCCCTGCTGCGCCGCGCGCTCGACGAGGCCTCCGCCCGGGGCCGCATCGGCGCCATCACCGACGACGCCAGCGCCATCGAAATGCTGGGCCTGCAGCCGCGCCTGGTCGAGGGCAGCCCGCGCAATCTCAAGGTCACGCTGGCGCAGGACGCCGCGCTGGCCGAATTTTTCCTGAAAGGTCAATGAACACGATGAGCTCCGCATTTCCCTTCCGCATCGGCCAGGGTTACGACTGCCACGCCCTGGTCGAAGGCCGCCCCCTGATCCTGGGCGGCGTCGAGATCCCGCACAAGAAAGGCCTGCTCGGCCACTCCGATGCCGACGCCCTGCTGCACGCCATCACGGACGCCCTGTTCGGCGCCGCCGCGCTGGGCGACATCGGCCGCCACTTCCCCGATACCGATGCGCAATTCAAGGGCGCGGATTCGCGCGCGCTGCTGCGCGAGGCCGGCAAGCGCCTGGCCGCGGCCGGCTACGCGGTGGGCAACGTGGACGCCACCATCATCGCCCAGCAGCCGAAGATGGCGCCGCATATCCCGACCATGGTCGCCAATGTCGCCGCCGACCTGGGGATTTCCGCCGGGCAAGTGAATATCAAGGCAAAAACCAACGAGAAGCTCGGCTATCTCGGCCGCGAGGAAGGGATCGCCGCCGAAGCGGTTGTGCTGATCCATGGCGCAAACGGCGGCTGAACGGATGTAGGACGATGCCTGAATGGGCGTCGTAGGACAATGACCGACAACGCAAGAGCCGCACCAGACAAGGGATTCAAGGCGTGTTCGCGCACCATTTTCGACAAAAATGGAAATCTAAAGAACACGCCAAAATAATTAAATATTTAAATTGAAGTTTGCTTCTGAAAATAGCTTGCATTCTCAATTTAATGAGTATAATCAGCGCGTCGTTAGGATTCGAGCTGGTAGTGCGGTCATCTCGCTGTCATTCCTCCCGAGTAACGATAAAGAGCCGGGCCCGACAAGCCCCAATCAATTAAATTTAGGAGTCCGTAATGGCAACTGGTACCGTCAAGTGGTTCAATGATGCAAAAGGTTTTGGTTTTATCACTCCCGATGAAGGCGGCGAAGATCTGTTCGCTCACTTCTCGGCTATTCAGTCGAACGGCTTCAAGTCGCTGAAGGAAAACCAACGCGTTACCTTCGAAGTGACCACTGGCCCGAAGGGCAAGCAAGCTTCGAACATCCAGCCCGTCGCCTAAGCGTCAGCTGAGATAAGAAATCCCCGACGCGTCGGGGATTTTTTTCGCCTGCAGGTTTTGCCCATGCTGATGCGCAAAACCGATGCCGGGCAGCTCATCACATCAGCATTCCTGCCGCCCCCTGTCTACACCGATGAGCGGGCATGAAAAAATCCCCGCCCTCTTCCGAGAGGCGGGGATTTTTCATTGGCCGGATTGCCTGGCCTGACGCGGCTCAGATCTCTTCGTACAGCGGCAGCGTCAGGAATTCCGCGAACTGCTCGGAGGTCGACATCTCTTCGAAGATCTTGGCGGCGCGGTCGTAGGTGGCGCCGTTGCCGGCCACTTCCTTCACCTTGGCCAGCTCTTCCGGGATCATCGCGCGCACCATCTCCGCGGTGACCTTGCGGCCGTCTTCCAGGTTGCCCTTGGCGCTGCGGATCCACTGCCACACCTGCGCGCGGCTGATCTCGGCGGTGGCGGCGTCTTCCATCAGGTTATGGATGGGCACGCAACCGTTGCCGGCCAGCCAGGCGCCCAGGTAGTGGATGCCGACGTTGATGTTGTAGCGCAGGCCGGCTTCGGTGATCGGGGTCTCCGGCTGGAAGTTCAGCAGGTCGGCCGCCTTCACGTCCACGTCCGGACGCTGCTTCTCGAACTGGTTGGGCTTGTCGCCCAGCACGGCGACGAATTCCTTCATCGATGCCTCGACCAGGCCCGGGTGCGCCACCCAGCCGCCGTCGTAGCCGTCGGTGGCGTCGCGTCGCTTGTCGTTGATGATGCCTTGCATGGCGACGGCGTTCTTCTCCGGATCGTTCTTGATCGGGATCAGCGCGCTCATGCCGCCGATGGCCGGCGCGCCGCGCTTGTGGCAGGTCTTCAGCAGCAGCAGCGCGTAGGCGCGCATGAATGGCGCGGTCATGGTGACCTTGGCGCGGTCGGCCAGGCAAAAGTCCTTGTCGTTCTTGAACTTCTTGATGCAGGAGAAGATGTAGTCCCAGCGGCCGGCGTTCAGGCCCGCGCTGTGCTCACGCAGCTCGTACAGGATTTCCTCCATCTCGAAGGCGGCGGTGATGGTTTCGATCAGCACGGTGGCCTTGATGGTGCCCTGCGGCAGGCCGATCTCGTTTTGCGCCATCACGAAGATGTCGTTCCACAGGCGCGCCTCCAGGTGCGATTCCATCTTCGGCAGGTAGAAGTACGGACCGGCGCCGCGCGCCAGCTGCTCCTTGGCGTTGTGGAACAGGAACAGCGCGAAGTCGAAGACGCCGCCCGAGATGCGCTTGCCATCGATGGTCACGTGCTTCTCGTCCAGGTGCCAGCCGCGCGGACGCACCACCAGGGTGGCGATCTTGTCGTTGAGCTTGTAGCTCTTGCCGTTCGATTCCAGCGAGATGGTGCGGCGGATCGCGTCGGACAGGTTGATCTGGCCGCTGATCTGGTTGTCCCACACCGGCGAGTTGGAGTCCTCGAAGTCGGTCATGTAGCTGTCGGCGCCCGAGTTGAAGGCGTTGATCACCATCTTGCGCTCGACCGGGCCGGTGATTTCCACGCGACGGCACTTGAGCGCCTCGGGGATCGGGGCGATCTTCCAGTCGCCGGTGCGCACCGATTCGGTTTCCTTCAGGAAGTCGGGACGCTCGCCGGCGTCCAGGCGCTTGACGCGCTCGACGCGGGCGGCCAGCAGTTCCTGGCGGCGGCCTTCGAAGGCGCGCGACAGCTTGGCCACCAGCGACAGGGCCTCGAAGGTCAGGACGTTCTCGTAACCCGGTTTGATCTCACCGGTGATTTCCATGCCGGCGGGCAGCTTCAGTTGCGTCATGCTGGACTCCTCTTAAAGAAATGAAATGGCTCTCGAATTGTGCCTGATGCGGGGCCATCTATTGCGTCGCATCAGGAATCTTGTGTACGAAGTATATTTAAACTAAATCGATATGAGTCGAACGTTTTATCAATTTATCTTTGCGTTTTAGTCACAGGTGGACGGATAATCCGACATCTACCGCACAGGCTCATCATGGACCAGTTCAAGCAGATATCGACCTTCGCCGAAGTCGCCGCGCGCGGCAGCCTGTCGGCCGCGGCCCGCGCCGAGGGCATCGCCCCCGCCATGATCGGCCGCCGGCTCGACGCGCTGGAAGAACGGCTGGGCGTCAAGCTGCTCCAGCGCACCACGCGCAAGATCATGCTCACCAACGAAGGCGCGGCCTTCCTGGAAGATTGCCAGCGCATCCTGGCCGACCTGGAGGATGCCGAGTCGGCCGTCTCCGAACGCAGCGCCCGCGCCAGCGGCGACCTGCTGATCTCTGCCCCGGCCGGCTTCGGCCGCCAGCACGTGGCGCCGCTGGTGCCCTCCTTTCTGGCCGAGCATCGCGACGTCACGCTGACGCTGAACCTGAACGACCGCATCGCCGACGTGATCGGCGAAGGCATCGACGTGGCCATCCGCATCGCCACGCTGACCGACTCCAACCTGGTCAGCGTCAAGCTGGCCGACAACCACCGCGTGATCGTGGGCGCGCCCTCCTACCTGCGGCGCCACGGCACGCCGCAGGCGCCCGACGAGCTGGCGCGCCATAATTGCCTGACCATGAGCAGCGAAGGCAGCCAGCGCGGCTGGACTCTCAAGCAGTCCGGCAAGGTGGGGATCTTCAAGGTCGGCGGCAACATGGTCTGCAACGATGGCGAGGTGCTGCACAACTGGGCGCTGGCCGGCCGCGGCCTGGCCTGGCGCTCGATGTGGGAAGTCGGCGCGGCGATCGAGGCCGGCGAGCTGGTGACCGTGCTGGACAAGTTCGCCGCCCCCGCGCCTTCGGTCTACGCCGTGTTCGCCCAGCGCCGCCACCTGCCGCTGCGCATCCGCGCCTTCGTCGATTTCCTGCGGCACGCCTACGCGCAGCCGGACTACTGGCGCAAGCGCGCCTGAACGCTTCGCCGGCGATCCGGCGGCATGCTGCACCGCAGGTAAGTGTCCGGTAAGTCGGGCCGGGAGATGATCCGCTGTCATTTCCTCCCCCCTCGACCTGGAGTCTCCATGCGCAACATGCTTTCCCCTCGCTTCCCCCGCCTTTTCAGCCTTGCGTCCCTGACCGGCGCCGCCATCATGCTGGCGGCCACCGCGGCGCACGCCCAGCAAGCCGTCGCCGAGCCGGGCGCCGCCGAAGCGAATGCGCAGGCAAGCCGCTGGGCGCTCGGCGCCGGCGTGGGCATCGAGCGCAGCCCCTACGCCGGCTACGGCAACAAGACCCGGGCGCTGCCGCTGCTTATGTACAATGGCCGCTACTTCAGCTTTGCCGGCACCACCGCCGACCTCAAGCTGGGCGCGGCCGGACCGGTCGGCTTCACGCTGCGGGCGCGCTATGCCGACGACGGCTACGAAGGCAGCGATGCCCCTATCCTCAACGGCATGGACAAGCGCAAGGGAGGCTTCTGGATCGGCGCCAGCGCGCTGTGGCGCAATCCCTATGCCGACCTGTCGCTGGAATGGCTGACCGACGCCTCCGGCAACAGCCATGGCCAGACCGTCAAGCTGCAGGCCGAACACCGCTTCACGGCCGGCCGCTTCACGCTGTCGCCTTACCTGGGAGTGAACTGGATGAGCAGCGATTACGTGGATTACTACTTCGGCGTACGCCAGAACGAGGCCACCGCGCGCCGCGCCGCCTACCAGGGCAGCTCGACCGCCAACCTGATCGGCGGCCTGCGTACCGACTACAGCCTGACGTCGTCGCAGTCGATGTTCCTCGACCTGCGCGTGACCCGCTACGGTTCCGGCATCACCGACAGCCCGCTGGTGGATCGCAGCAATTCGCCCTCGGCGCGCCTGGGCTATCTCTATCGCTTCTGAACCTGACCTGACGCCCCTGCCATGATGAACCGCATCGCCCTGCTGGAAGACCACGAACGCATGGCCGACCTGGTCAGCCGGGCGCTGGCGGCGGCCGGGATCGAGACCGATGTCTACAGCTCGATCTCGCAGGCCGCCATCGGACTGGAGCAGATCCGCTATCCGGCGCTGGTGCTGGACCGCAACCTGCCCGACGGCGACGGCCTGGACCTGGTGCGCAAGCTGCGCGCGCGCCGCATCGACACGCCGTGCCTGATGCTGACCGCGCGCGACGCCCTGCACGACCGCATCAGCGGCCTGGAGGCCGGCGCCGACGACTACCTGCCCAAGCCGTTCTCGATGGAGGAACTGGTGGCGCGGGTGCGCGCGCTGATGCGGCGCGCGCCGCAGCAGCAAAGCCTGGCGCCGGAACATGGCGACGTGCGCATCGACCCGGTGGAAAGCCGCATGGCCTGCGGCGAGGAATCGATCTCGCTCTCGCCGGCCGAACTGCAGCTGATGCTGGTGCTGGTGCGCGCCGCCGGCGCCATGGTCAGGCGCACCGCGCTGGAGGCCGCGGCCTGGGGCATCGGCGAACCGGTCACGCCCAATGCGCTGGACGTGGCGCTGCACCGGCTGCGGCGCAAGCTCACCGGCATCGACTCGCGCCTGCTGATCACCAACCAGCGCGGCCTCGGCTATGCCCTGAAAGAAAACCATGCAGCCTGAATCCCCTGCCCGCCAGTCCCGTGAGTCCCGCCCGCGCAGCCTGTCGCTGCACCTGCTGGGCGTGACCGCCATCGTGCTGGCCGTGGCCGGAACGGTGGTGGTAGGCGCAGTCGCCGCGGTGCTGCGCTGGGGACCGGAGCTGGTGTTGGAGCACATGCTGGAGAAGAACGCCAGGCGGGTCATCGACGGCCTGCGCTTCGACGCCGCGGGCCAACCGCATGAAGTGCAACTCAAGCGCAAGATGCTGACCGCCTACCAGGTGCTGACCAAGGACTGCGTCTACCGCGTGCTGGACGAAGGCGGCGCGGTGCTGATGACGTCCGATGGCGCACGGTCGGCCTATGCGCTGCCGCAGGCGGGCTTCGATCCCGCGCTGCGGCGCTTCTCGCTGAACCAGGACGGCGAGAAGCTGCAAGTCATCACCTTGGGCTTCGAGCATCAGGGGCGCCGCATGTACGTGCAGGTCATGCGCAGCGACAGGCTGCAGCGCTTCACGCTGGACGACGACAGCCAGCGCGTGCGCTCGATCATCGTGGCCGCCTCCATCGCCGCCATGCTGCTGTTCTCGGCCGTCGTGGTGCTGACCCTGCACCGCCTGTTGAAGCCCTTGCGCCGCGCCGCCACGGCAGCGGCGGCCATCGACACCGACAACCTCTCCACGCGCCTCTCGCTGCAGGATGTGCCGCGCGAGCTTGCGCCGCTGTTCAACTCGGTCAACCTGGCGCTGGATCGGCTGGAAGCAGGCTACCGGCAGCAACGCGAATTCCTGGCTACCGCCGCGCATGAATTGAAGACGCCGCTGGCGCTCATGCGCGGCCAGGTGGAACTGGGCCGGCTCAACGAATCGGCCGACCGCGACATGCTGCTGCAGGACATCGACCAGATGGCGCGTCAGGTGCACCAGCTGCTGCACCTGGCCGAAGCCAGCGAGCGCCAGAACTACGCGATGCAGGACATCGATCCCTACCGGGTGCTGGCCGAGGCCGGCGCCCAGCTGGAGCGGCTGGCGCAGCGGCGCCGGGTGCGCCTCGTCTTCCTGGCCGCCGACGCCCATGCGCCGGCGCGCATCCACGCCGATCCGGGCGCGCTCTCGGTGCTGTCGAAGAACCTGCTGGAGAACGCCATCCACCACAGCCCCGAAGGCGGCGCGGTGACGGTGCAGGCGGATGCCTTCGGGCTGTCGGTGCAGGACGAAGGATCGGGCATCGCGCCGCCGGCCATGCCGCACCTGTTTGAACGCTTCTGGCGCGGCCCGCACCGACGCGACGAAGGCGCCGGCCTGGGCCTGTCGATCTGCGCCGAAATCGCTCACGCGCACGGCTGGACGCTGCACGCCGCCAACGCGCAGCGCGGCGCGCTGTTTACGGTGAGCTTCACACCCGCTTCCCGCGCCACGCCCTTGCCGCAGGATGCGTCGGATGCCGCGGCGGCGACCCTGCCGGCGGCGCAGCCCGCAGCCTCCTGATCCGCCGGCCGCACCCGACCGGCGCCAAAGAAAATGGCGCCCGCAGGCGCCATCGAACGACATCCGGCAGTTGCCTGCTCAGCCCGCCGTCAACTGATTGGCAGCCGCTGCCGGCGTGATGTCGATCTCGCGCCGCGCCGGCTGCTCGCCGGGATGCAGCGTGAACACGCTGACCAGGCGCGTGAGCGTATCGGCCTGGTTTTGCATCGACGCGGCCGCGGCCGCCGCCTCTTCCACCAGGGCGGCATTCTGCTGCGTCACCTGATCCATCTGCGTGATCGCGTGGTTGACCTGCTCGATGCCGCTGGTCTGCTCGGCGCTGGCGGCGCTGATCTCGGCCACGATATCGGTCACGCGGCGCACGCTGGCGACCACTTCGGTCATCGTCGCGCCGGCCTGCTCCACCAGCTTGCTGCCGGTGCCGACCTTGGACACCGAGTCGTCGATCAGCGACTTGATTTCCTTGGCGGCCGAGGCCGAACGTTGCGCCAGCGAACGCACCTCGGAGGCGACCACGGCGAAACCGCGGCCCTGCTCGCCGGCGCGCGCGGCTTCCACCGCCGCGTTCAGCGCCAGGATGTTGGTCTGGAAGGCGATGCCGTCGATCACGCTGATGATGTCGACGATCTTGCGCGAGGATTCATTGATGGCGCCCATGGTGTCGACCACCTGGCTCACCACGCCGCCGCCCTGCTCCGCCACTTCCGATGCCGACACGGCCAACTGGCTGGCCTGGCGCGCGTTGTCGGCGTTCTGGCGCACGGTGGAGATCAGCTCCTCCATGGCCGAGGCGGTTTCTTCCAGCGAGCTGGCCTGCTCTTCCGTGCGGGACGACAGGTCCAGGTTGCCGGCGGCGATCTCGGCCGAGGCGGTGCTGATGGTGTCGGTGCCGTTGCGCACGTTGCTGACGATGCCGCGCAGGCTGGTGTTCATGTCCTTGAGCGATTGCAGCAGCTGGCCGGTTTCATCCTTGGACTTGACCTGCACGTCGCTGGAGAGATCGCCCTCGGCCACGCGGCGCGAGATGTCCACCGCGGTATCGAGCGGACGGGTGATGCCCAGCGTCAGGTAGCGCGCGCAGGCGATGCCCAGCAGCAGGATCAGGCCTTCAAGCACCATGATCAGCGTGCGGCTCTTGGCGGCGATGGCGTCGATCTCCTTGGCGGTGGCGTCGATCTCCTGGCGCTGCAGCTCGACCAGGTCGCGCATGGCGCGCTGGTAGGCATCGGAAGCCGGCACGAAGACCTTGTCCAGGATGCGCGCGGCCTCTTCCACGTTGCCGGCGGCCTTGGCCTTGTTGATATCGTCGCGCGAGGACAGGTAGATCTTGCGCTGGTCGCTGATCTTCTGGAACAGTGCCTTCTCTTCAGGCGAGGTCAGCAGCGCCTCCACCTTCTTCTGGTACTCGCCCGAGCTCTTGGACGACTCCGCCGCTTCGGCCGCGAAGTAAGGCCCCAGCGCCGGATCGTTGCTCTTGGCGATGGCGATGGTGCGGCGGATGCCGGCGGCCAGGTTGGAATACCAGTCGGCCATCAGGCGCTCGGTCTTGAGCGGTTCGTCCATCATCTCGCGCGTGGCCGTCGAGACGTTCTCCAGCCGCCACAGGCCGATGCCGGCGATGACGATGGAGAAAGTGAGGATCAGGGCAAAGCCCAGGGTCAGGCGTTTGCCGATTTTCATGTTGCCGAGGAAGTTCATGTCGTAGTCCCAGTGCCGCGCGCCGTGGCGGCGTCGCGTTCAGTTGTGCATCTTTTCGTTGTTGTTTTATCCACGGCCGGCTTGCGCGGCCGCAGCAATGCACTATGGCATGCCGCCGGTGCGGGGACAAGGAAGCTAAACGGGGAACAAGCGGCGATTGCAGCCTTACTTCGCCGGCGCGCCCAGATCGCGTTGAAACAACTGCAACACTGTGCTCAGGCGGTGGGATTGCGTGGAATTGCGTCCAGCAATTCGGCCATCGCGCGACGAAAGCGCCCATCGCCCAGCAAGCCCACATTGAAGCGCGACCAGGCTACGGTTTCCTCGGTGTCGAGACGGAAGATGCTGCCCGGGGCCAGCACGATGTTGCGCGCCATGAGCCCTTGCGCCAGCGCCTTGGCGTCGCCGAACTGCGGGAAGCGCGCCCACAGGTACATCGACTGCTGCGGCGTGCAAAAGAGCTCCGCGCCGAGCTGCTCCAGCAGGTGGCGCGCGTGCTCGGTGGCGTGCGTGAGGCGGTCGCGCAGGCGCGCAGTGTGGCGGCTGAAATGACCGTCGGACAGGATCACGTCCAGCGTGCGTTCGCAGTATTCGGAGCTGGAGACGTGCACCAGCATCTTGATGTCGGCCAGGTCGCTGGCGAGGTCGCGGTGGCAGGCGATGAAGCCCACGCGCAGCGCCGCCGACACCGACTTGGAAAAACTGCCGATGTAGATCGTGCGGCGCAACTGGTCCAGCGTGGAAATGCGTGCGGCGGTGGCCGGCTTGAAGTCGGCGAAGGCGTCGTTCTCGACGATGATGGCGTGGTAGCGCTCGGCCAGTTGCAGGATCTTGTGCGCCTTGTGCGGCGAGGTGTCGGAGGCGGTCGGGTTGTGCGCCAGCGACTGCGTGAAGAACAGCGGCGGCTTGCCCGGCGCCTTGAGCTCACGCTCCAGCGCCTCCACGTCGGGCCCGTCTGCCAGGCGCGGGATGCCGACGATGCGCGCGCCCGACAGCTTCAGTTTGCCGTACAGCATGTAGTAGCCGGGTTCGTCCACCAGCACGCGCTCGCCGGGACGCACGAAGTTGCGGATCACGATGTCCAGCGCCTGGTTGGCGCCATGGGTCAGCACGATCTGCCCGGTGGCGGCCTCGATGCCGTGCTGCGCCAGCTTGTGCGCCAGGTGCTGGCGCAGCGGCAGGTAGCCGAAGCGGCTGCCGTAGCCGAACAGCGCGCCGATGCCGGTGCGCACCACCTTCTGGTGGAACTTGTCGAGACGCACGTCGTTGAGCCACTCCAGCGGCGGGAAGCCGTCGCCCAGGCGCAGGTGGCCGGGGTCGCTCTTGAGCTGCTCGCGCATGAGCCACACCACGTCCATGGCGCGGCTCAGGCTGCCCTCGTCATCCTCCTTCAACTGCGGCGGCGCCGCGCACACGAAGAAGCCCGAACCGCGGCGCGGCTCGACCACGCCCAGCGCGGTGAGCTCGTCGAACACGTTGACGATGGTGTTCTTGGCGCAGTCGTGCTGCGCGGCCATGTCGCGGATCGACGGCAGCCGGCTGCCGGGCGGGTAGACGCCGTCCTCGATCTGCCGGCGGATCAGCTGCACCAGCTTGCCGGTGAGCGTACGGATGCCGCGCGCTTCTGCCATGGTCTCCTCCCTTGGTTTTCTTGTTGCATCGCAAAGCGATTGTCCTGGGTACAGTTATAGAACTGTTGGGCAAAATTGTACCCATATGAATTGGTACACGCTTGGTATTCTGCTCCCGATCCGGCCTTGCTGGCCATCCCCACAACGATAAAGAGAGACACACGCGATGAGCAACGCCCCCGACTCCCGCCTGCCCGGCTTCCGCTCCTTCACCCCGGAACAACGCCTGGCCGAGGTCGCCCGCCTGGCCGGCCTGACGCCCGAGGAGCACGCCCTGCTCGGCCAGCCCGGCGCGCTGCCGCTGGCCACCGCCAACGGCATGATCGAGAACGTGGTGGGCACCTTCCAGCTGCCCATGGGCGTGGCCGGTTACTTCCAGTTGAACGGACGCGACGTGCTGGTGCCGATGGCGGTGGAAGAACCCTCGGTGGTGGCGGCCGCCTCCTTCATGGCCAAGCTGATCCGCGAGTGCGGCGGCTTCCAGACCTCCAGCAGCGCGCCGTTGATGCGCGCGCAGATCCAGCTGATCGGCATCACCGATCCGCACGGCGCGCGCCTGGCGATCCTCAAGGAGCGGCAAGCCATCCTCGACATCGCCAACAGCCGCGACCAGTTGCTCAACAAGCTGGGCGGCGGCTGCCGCGACATCGAGGTGCATGTCTTCCCGAACACCCGCCGCGGCGCCATGGTGGTGACCCACCTGATCGTCGACGTGCGCGACGCCATGGGCGCCAACACCGTCAACACCATGGCCGAGGCGGTGGCGCCGCATATCGAGAAGGTCACCGGCGGCAAGGTGCGCCTGCGCATCCTCTCCAACCTGGCCGACCTGCGCCTGGCGCGGGCGCGCGTGAAGGTCTCGGCCAAGGTGCTGGGCACCGAACAGTACAGCGGCGAGGAAGTGATCAACGGCATCGTCGACGCCTACGAGTTCGCGGCGGTCGATCCCTACCGCGCGGCCACCCACAACAAGGGCATCATGAACGGCATCGATCCGGTCATCGTCGCCACCGGCAACGACTGGCGCGCGGTGGAGGCCGGCGCCCACGCCTACGCTTCCCGCAGCGGCCACTACACCTCGCTGACGCACTGGGAAATCGCCGCCGACGGCGACCTGGTCGGGACGCTGGAAGTGCCGATGCCGGTCGGCCTGGTCGGCGGCGCCACCAAGACCCACCCGGCGGCGCGCGCGGCGCTGAAGATCTTGCGCGTGCAGAGCGCCCAGGAACTGGCGGAGGTGGCCGTGGCGGTAGGCCTGGCGCAGAACATGGCGGCGCTGCGCGCGCTGGCCACCGAAGGCATACAGCGCGGCCACATGGCCCTGCACGCGCGCAACATCGCGCTGGCTGCGGGCGCCAGGCCGGAGGAAATGGATTGGCTGGTGCAGCAGATGGTGGCCAGCCACGACGTGCGGGTGGACTACGCCAGCCAGTTGCTGGCGCAAAAACGCGCGCAATGAGATTCTGGTCCAGAATGACGGGCAGCACCCACGAGCAGCCATCAGGCCGCCGATAAAAACCAAAGGAGACAGCACCATGAAAAAATCCATCGCGCGCGGCCAGGGGCTGCGCCTTCTCGCCGCTTCGCTGGCCGTGGCCGGCGCGTTCGCCGCGGGCGCCGCGCAGGCCCAGGTATCGAACGACGCCGTGCGCATCGGCTTCATCACCGACATGTCGGGCCCCTATGCCGACACCGACGGCGCCGGCGGCCTGGAAGCGATCCGCATGGCGGTGGCCGACTACGGCGGCAAGGTGCTGGGCAAGCCGATCGAAGTGATGTCGGCGGATCACCAGAACAAGGCCGACATCGCCGCCACCCGCGCCCGCGAGTGGGCCGACGAACGCGGCCTGGACATGCTGGTGGGCGGCGTCAATTCCGCCACCGCGCTGGCGATGAACAAGGTGATGGCGGAGAAGAAGCGCGTCTACATCAACATCGGCGCCGGCAGCGCGCGCCTGACCAACGAGGAATGCACGCCCTACACCGTGCACTATGAATACGACACCGTGGCCCTGGCCAAGGGCACCGGCCAGGCGGTGATCAAGCAGGGCGGCAAGTCGTGGTACTTCCTGGAGGCGGACTACGCCTTCGGCCGCGCGCTGGCCACCGACACCGCCGCCGTGGTCAAGGCCAACGGCGGCACCGTGGTGGGCTCGGTGAAGCATCCGCTGTTCGCCTCCGACATGTCGTCCTTCCTGCTGCAGGCGCAGGCTTCCAAGGCGCAGATCCTGGGCCTGGCCAATGCCGGCGACGATACCGTCAACGCCATCAAGGCTGCCAAGGAGTTCGGCATCACCAAGACCATGAAGCTGGTGGGCCTGCTGATGGTGATCAACGACATCCACGCGCTGGGCCTGGCCAACGCCGAGGGCCTGATGATGACCGACAGCTGGTACTGGGACAAGGACGAAGCCTCGCGCAAGTTCGCCAACCGCTTCTTCCTGAAGATGAAGAAGATGCCCAGCACTCACCAGGCTGCCGCCTGGTCCGCCACCACCACCTATCTCAAGGCGGTGGAAGCGGCCGGCACCGACGACTCGACCAAGGTCATGGCGCAGCTGAAGAAAACCAAGATCGACGACTTCTACAACAAGGGCTACATCCGCGCGGACGGCCGCAACATCCACGACATGTACCTGTACCAGGTCAAGTCGCCGGCCGAATCGAAGAGGCCCTGGGACTACCTGAAGCTGCTGGAAACCATTCCGGGCGAGCAGGCGTTCACCACGGTGGCGGAGTCGAAGTGCAGCTTGTTGAAGCAGTGATCTGAAACAACGTTCATCGATAGGCGACGAACGTCACTGGGTCCCCGCTTTCGCAGGGACGACGGATAGCGGGATGACACGAACGCGCGGCGCTGCAAGCCGCCCCCCCCCTGTCGTTCCTGCGAAAGCAGGAACCCAGCGTCGTTCAGCGGCCATCGATGCACGGCCAACATCACTGCCCTCCACTGTCGTCCCTGCGAAAGCGGGAAACCGGCGACCTCAACAGCACAACGCAACACCCGCGCACGCCCCACCCCGTCAGGCTTTCGTCAGCACGAAGCGCTTGCATAAGCCGGTGCTTCGGCATACTCTTGCAATCCGCCGCACCGGCGCCGATCCGTTTTCCATGCAAACGGCCTCCGGCACAATATTCCCGGCCCTGATCCGTCATTACCGCTGCCAGTCCAGGCAAGCGGACACGCGCACCTTCCTCGCCCGCCGCCTCCACAGCGGCGCGCATGCGCACCCTCGATAAAAGAAAACGCCAAGGAGTTCATTTGAACAACAAAGACAACACCACAGTTGCCTCCGCAGCCAGCAGTTTCACGCCCTACCAGAAGACCGTGGTCGGCCTGCTGGCCTTCCTGCAGTTCGCCGTCATCCTCGACTTCATGTTGATGTCCCCGCTGGGCGCAATGATCATGCCCGACATGAAGATCAGCGCCCAGCAGTTCGGCCTGGTGGTATCCGCCTACGCCTTCTCGGCCGGCATCTCCGGCTTGCTCACGGCCGGCTTCGCCGATCGCTTCGACCGCAAGCGCCTGCTGCTGTTCTTCTATGCCGGCTTCGTGGTCGGCACGCTGTGGTGCGGCATGGCGCAGAGCTTCGAAAGCCTGTTGATCGCGCGCATCGTGACCGGCCTGTTCGGCGGCGTGATCGGCTCCATCGTGCTGGCGATCTCGACCGACCTGTTCGCGCCGCAACTGCGCGGCCGCGTGATGGGCATCATCCAGACCGCCTTTGCCGCCAGCCAGGTGCTGGGCATCCCGATCGGCCTGTACCTGTCCAACAACTGGAACTGGCATGTGCCCTTCATCGCCATGGCGGCGCTGGGCCTGGCCGGCGGACTGGTGGTGACCTGGAAGATGCAGCCGGTGGATGGCCACCTGACCATCAAGCAGGAGCGCAGCGCCTTCGCGCACCTGCTGCATACCGTCACCGAGCCGCGTTACCTGACCGCGTTCGCCACCACGGCGCTGCTGATGACCGGCGGCTTCATGCTGATGCCCTTCTCCAGCGCCTACCTGGTCGGCAACCTGGGCATCGACCTGCACCACCTGCCGACGGTCTACATGATCACCGGCGTGTTCACCATCGGCTTCGGCCCGCTGATCGGCCGCGCGGCCGACAAGGTCGGCAAGTTCCGCGTGTTCATGTTCGGCGCCGTGCTCTCGATCATCATGGTGCTGATCTACACGCACCTGGGCCCGGTCACGGTGCCGATGATCGTGCTGATCAACGCCGTGCTGTTCCTGGGCATCTTCTCGCGCATGATCCCGTTCCAGGCGCTGGTGTCGTCGGTTCCGGCGCAGACCCAGCGCGGCTCCTTCAACGCCATCAGCGCGTCGATCCAGCAGCTCTCGGGCGGCATCGCCTCGGTGATCGCCGGCCACATCGTCACGCTCGGCCCGGACGGCAGGCTGGCCAACTTCGACGTGGTGGGCTACGTGATCGTCGGCACCACGCTGGCGGCGTCGGCGCTGGTGTGGCGGCTCAATCGGGATGTGCAGGTGCGTGCGGCACAAGCTGCTGCAGCAAAGGCCGCATAAGCGTCCGGTAGCGAATGAAAAAAAGGCGGGCATCATGCCCGCCTTTTTCATTCGCATCGCCTTCGCCTTTTCAGCATCGTCATCGCCGGTGCTTGCCCCTCTGGGTTTCGCGGGCCAGCTCCGCTGAATCCTGCGCGCGTCGCTTGGCAGATCCCGCACGGGATATCTGCGCTATCCTCTTCACCACCTCCGTGAGCGCTGACTGGATTTCAGGATCGACCTTGCGGTAGGCGGCGATCAAATCGCCTTCGCCATTCGACGCCTCAATCACACTACGCCTTCCGCTCAGGACATAAGGAACATCGAGGCCGATCTCAGCGATCCGATGGAGGTAGTAAGCATCGGGGCCGGTCTCGCCTAGTTCGTATTTGATCTGCGTGCGCGCTGTCATTTCGAAGCGCTCGGCCACCGCCATCTGTGTGTGACCACAGCGATTGCGCTCCTCAGCCAAGCGCTCGCCAAGTTCTTTCAAATATTCACTTTTGTTCGATGTCATATGAACAAGCATCCCCTTAGAATCAAGCTATCACTTTGCTGAAGGAATGCATGTTATGGCACCGAAGGAAGAGATCGAGCGCACACCTCGAAATGTCTACGCACGTCTAGTACATTTTCGACTGTCGGAAAGCGACTGGAAGCCAACTTCCTGGCCGCCGACACCTACCGCTCCCGCGCCCTGTTTCTTCGCCTCATGTATTTGCGAGGATTGAGAGCGTACAAGATCCAGCTCCTCAAAGAGCTGATCGATGCACAGTGAACGCCCAGGTTCTATGACCGCGGAAAATGCTTCTGCAGGAAGCGGGCCACCGTCTCTAACACCAGCTCCGGTTTCTCCCGATGTGGGACATGGCCACAGCCCTCAAACATCACATACTCCCCCTGCCCTTCGAAAGCCCGCGGCAAGTTCGCGATCATCTTCGGATGCAGTTCCGAGCCGAACTCGTCCCGGTCGCCATGCATCGCCAGCACCGGGCATTTCACCCTGCGCAAGTCGTCTTCCAGTGACCAATTTGCGAACTCCGGCGAGAGCCAGGTTTCGGTCCAGGCATCGAGCACCCACTGCGCCTTCTCCAGGTCGCTGCCGTGGTATTTCGCCAGCCGCGCCAGCTGCGCCGGATCTTCGAAGTTCTTCCCGGCGGCGCGTATGCCGTCCAGCGTGCGGTCTTCGACAAAGGCTTGCGCGGACTCGGTGATCACTGCGGCGATGCGGTCGGGGAATTGCGCGGCGGCGACAATGGCCATGCCGCCGCCGACGCTGTGGCCGAAGAGGATGGCGCGTTCGATATCAAGATCGTCCAGCAGTGGCAACAGCGCGGCGCCGGCTTCATCGCGAATGAAACTCTGCTCTATCGACGCGCGCCGCGCCGCCGAGCGGCCGAAACCGGAACGATCATAGGCAATCACCTGCCTGCCGGAGCCGCTCGCCAGCCGCTGTGGAAGATCGCGCCACAACTCCACCGCGCCGAGCGAGTCGTGTAGCAGGACCAGGGGCATGCGCACCATTCCCGATATTGAGGCATTCCACAAGCATGCGTGAAGCTGCCGTCCGTTCGCATCGGCCAGTTGCCGCGTCGTCGAATCCATGCTCATCCTCAAAGAAAACTGTGATCATTGTGCATCAGGGGCGACAGGCGGAATGTCGCGCGCGACACAATCGCCATGAAAAACCGACGGCACAAAAGAAAAGGCGCACCCGAGGGTGCGCCTTAATCAGCATTCAAGAGGTATGTCTCCCCCTTAATATACCCGACACGCTGTCAGCCGAGGCGACGTGCGAGCCGGTGTATCTTGAAGAGCGCATACGCTGATGCTTCACTACGTCGCCATCAGTGATGCGCGCCGCCACCGAGGTAGGCGGCTTGCACCGCCGGGTCGTTTTGCAACTTGTCGGCGGGGCCATGTACAGAGATCTTGCCATTCTCCAACACATAGCCGTAATCCGCAACATTCAGCGCAGCGGCGGCGAATTGCTCAACAAGCAACATTGTCACGCCCTGCTCCTTCAGGCGCGAGATGATGCGGAAAACTTCTTCCACCAGGATGGGCGCCAGGCCCATCGACGGTTCGTCGAGCAGGATCACTTCAGGGTTCAACATCACGGCGCGCGCCATGGCGAGCATCTGCTGTTCGCCGCCGGAGAGCGTGCCGGCCAATTGCGTCTGCCGCTCCTTCAGGCGCGGGAAAAGCTCCAGCGCGCGCTCCAGGTCGTGGGCGATGTCGCCCTTGGGACGGGCCCGGGTGAAGCGCGGGAAGGCGCCCAGGAGCAGGTTGTCGGTAACGCTCATCGTGGCGAATACGCGACGGCCTTCGGGCGAGTGCGCCAGGCCGAAACGCGCGATCCGGTGCGAGTCCAGGCCGGTGATGTTCTTGCCGCCCAGGGTGACTTCGCCGCCCTTGGGCTTGATCATGCCGGAGATGGCGCGCATGGTGGTGGTCTTGCCGGCGCCGTTGGAGCCGATCAGGGTCACGACCTTGCCCTTGGGGACGTCCATCGAAATGCCATGCAGCACTTCGACCTTGCCGTAGGCGGCGTGCAGGTTGGAGATGGTCAGCATGTTCAGGCTCCCGCGGTGCTTGGGTTGTTGTCAGGGGCATCGCCCGCGCTGCCGCCCAGGTAGGCCTCGATGACCTTGGGGTCGGCCTGCACCTGGGCCGGCTTTCCTTCGGCGATCTTCTGGCCGAAGTCGAGCACGGTGACGGTGTCGCAGATCGACATGACCACGTCCATGTGGTGCTCGATCAGGATGATGGTGATGCCCGCTTCGCGGATCTTGCGGATGATGGCGACCAGCTCCTTGATGTCGGGCGCGGTCAGGCCGGCGGCCGGCTCGTCCAGCAGCAAGAGGCTGGGGTTCAGGCCCAGCGCGCGGCCGATTTCCAGCAGGCGCTGCTTGCCGTACGGCAGGTTGCGCGCCTCTTCGTTGGCCAGGTCGGCCAGGCCGATGAACTCGAGGATGGCGGCGGCGCGTTCGCGCGCCTGGCGTTCCTCGCGCGCATAGCGCGGCGTGTTGACCATGACGTCGACCACGTTGCTGGCGAAGGTGTGGTGCAGGCCGACCAGCACGTTCTCGGTGGCGCTCATCTCGCCGAACAGCTGCACGTTCTGGAAGGTGCGCGCCACGCCGCCCAGGGCGATGGTCGAAGGCGTGCTGCCGGAGATCTGGCGGCCGTCGTACTCCACGGCGCCGTCGGTCGGACGGTAGATGCCGGTGAGCACGTTCATCATGGTGCTCTTGCCGGAACCGTTGGGGCCGATCAGGCCGTGCACGGTGCCCTTCTTCACATCCAGGTCGACGCGGTTCAGCGCCTTCAGGCCGCCGAACTGCATCAGGATCTGGTTGACCTTCAGCAGGGTCGCGCCTTCGTCCTTGACCGAGTCGGTGGTGATGACGGCGCGTTCCTTGTCGCCGGCGATCTGCTGGGCGACCGGCACATGCTTGGTCAGCACGCGGCCGAACAGGCTGCGGCAGAAGCCGACGATGCCGTCCTGCAGGTAGTAGACGACGAACAGCGTCATCAGGCCGAAGATGGTCAGGCGCCAGTCGGTGATGTTCTCCAGCTGGTAGGAGAACGCCGCCATGGCGACGGTGGCCACCACCGGCACGGCGATGCCGCGCACGGTCTTGGCTTTCTTGATCACCGCGACCGCGGAACCGGCCACCACGATCACGGCCAGCACGGTCGCGATCTGGCGGAACAGTTCGATGTCCGACAGCAGGCTGGGCAACATGACCACGATCAGCGCGCCGATCAGCGAACCGATGCGCGACTTGCGGCCGCCCATGATCACCGCCAGCAGGAACAGGATGGTCAGTTCGAAGTTGTAGGTATTGGGCGAGATGTACTCTTCCGAATACGCATACAGCGCGCCGGACAGGCCGGCCAGCGCGGCGCTGATGATGAAGGCGTAGACCTTGTAGCGGTACACCGACACGCCCATGCAGTCCGATGCGATCGGGCTGTCGCGCAGCGCCTGGAAGGCGCGGCCGAGGTTGGACTTGAGGATGCGGTGGACCACGCCCATGGCCAGCACGGTGAGGATGGCCACCAGATAGAAGAACTGGACCTCGGTCATCTTGGCGCCGTCGATCATCGGCTTGGCGACCTTGATGCCGAGCGGGCCTTCGGTGAGGAAGGTCATCTCGTTGATCAGGATCTGGATGATGGTGCCGAAGGCCAGCGTCACCATCGCCAGGTAGGGGCCGGTGACGCGCAGCGCGGGCAGCGCGAGGATGGCGCCGAACACGGCGGTGATGGCGATGGCGGCCGGGATGGTGACCACGATCGGCATGCCGAGCTTGAAGAACAGCACGCCCGCGACATAGGAGCCGATGCCGAACAGACCGGCATGGCCCAGCGAGACCTGGCCGGTGTAGCCGACCACGATGTCCAGCCCGAACAGCAGGATGGCGTAAATGAGGATGGTTTCGATCAGGTGCAGATAATACGGATTGTGCACCACCAGGGGAATGCCGCCGAGCGCGGCGATGCCCAGCAACGAGAGCAGCAGGATTTTCTTGTTCATCGCATCAGACCTTCTTGATCGCAGTTTTGCCGAACAGGCCTGCAGGTTTCACGGCCAGCACCAGGAGCAGCAGCAGCAAGCCGGGAACTTCCTTGTAGCCGGTGGAGATGTAGAAGCCGGTGACGGTCTCGGCAATGCCCAGGATCAGGCCGCCGACGATGGCGCCCATGCCCGAGGTCAGGCCGCCGATGATGGCGACCGCGAAGGCCTTCAGGCCCAGCGCCGCGCCCATGGTGGCGCCGGTCAGCGTCAGCGGCGCCACCAGCACGCCGGCGAACGCCGCAGTGGCCGACGACAGCGCATAGGAGAAGGTGATCACCATGCTGGTGTTGATGCCCATCAGGCCGGCGGCGTCGCGGTCGTTGGAGGTGGCGACCACGGCCTTGCCGTAGATGGACTTGCGGTTGAACAGTTCGACCGCGGCCATGATCAGCAAGGCGCCGATCACCACCAGCACCTGCATCGGCTGCACGTTGGCGCCGAAGATCTGGAACGGCGTGCCGGAGATCGGCATGGGGAAAGGCAGGTCGTCCTTGCCCCAGATGTTCTCGGCGACGTTCTTGAAGATGATGGCCAGCGCGATGGTGGACATGATCCAGCCGAATTCGGACTTGATCTTGATGGCCGGTCGCACACCGATCCATTCGACGAACATGCCTTGCAGCGCGCCGAAGACGAGGACGATGGGGATCATCAGCCAGTAGTTCAGGTAAGGTCCGCCGTGGATGTTGCCGACCACGGAGAGGCCGACCAGCGCGCCCAGCATCAGGGCTTCGCCCTGGCCGAAGTTCAGCGTGCCGGAAGTGGCGAAGGTAAGTTGGTAACCGAAGGCGATCACGGCATAGATCATGCCGAGCGCGATGCCGGAAAAGACCAGCTGTAACAGGATATCCATTGTATTTCCCAAGAAGCGGCTACCGCCGGGTGGCGGAGTTGACCTGCGCGAAGCGGGCGGCGCGAGGCGACGACTGCGGCCGCGCCGTTACCAATCCGTCAACAGATCGTGTGAAAAAGGCCAGTCCCCGGATCGCAAGGACTGGCCTCTTCGACTATCGACTACTGTTCGTGCTGAAGCAGTTGCTGATTATTTGCCGAGGACGACGCGGCCGTTGCGCACTTCGCCCATCACGACGCTGCCGGCCTTGATGGCTTCGTGGTCGTCACGGGTGAACGGCTTGTCATAGGTGGTGACCACGCCTTCGACCTTGGTGTTCAGGCTTTCCAGCGCTGCGCGGACCTTGTCGCCGTCGGTGGTGCCGGCTTGCTTGATGGCGGCGGCCAGCAGCAGGATGGAGTCATAGCCCTGGGCGGCGGACACGGCCGACGGCATGCGATCGATCTTGTAGGCCTTTTGATAGGCTTCGATGAAGGCCTTGCGCTTGGGGGTATTGCCGTCCTGGATGAAGGTCTGCGGCATGCGGGCGCCGTTGCCGTTCTTGCCGGAGTTGTCGATGAAGTTGCCCATCGACAGCGGCCAGCTGCCGATGATGGGCACGTGCCAG
Source organism: Herbaspirillum sp. WKF16 (assembly GCF_028993615.1). Lineage (NCBI taxonomy): Bacteria > Pseudomonadati > Pseudomonadota > Betaproteobacteria > Burkholderiales > Oxalobacteraceae > Herbaspirillum > Herbaspirillum sp. WKF16. The sequence continues at coordinate 3,143,277 of NZ_CP118632.1, forward strand.
TTCAGCTTCTCCATGCCGTTGGCGATCTGCGCCAGCTCGGGGCCGATGCCGTAGGTCAGCACCACCTGCGCGCCGCCCTGCTTGGACTTGAGCAGCTGGGCGGTCATGTCGACGTCCTTCAGGTTGTACTTCTCGACGGCGACCGGGGTGATCTTCTTGGCGGCCAGGGCCTTTTCCAGGTCTTCGCGGCCGAGCTGGCCGTAGTTGGTGGAGTCGGCCAGGATCGCGACCTTGGTGTACTTCTGCTTGTCGATGGCTTCATCGGCCAGCATCTTGGCCTGGATCGCATCGTTGGCCGAGGTGCGGAAGATGTAGTTGTCCTTGTCCTTCTCGAACTGCTTGGTCACCACGGTGCCGGTGGCGACGTTGGTGATGACGGGGATCTTGGCTTCCTGGTAGAAGCGCTGCGACGCCAGCGCCACGCCGGTGTTGGCGTAGCCGACGGTGGCCACCACCTTTTCCTTGTTGATCAGTTCCTGGGCGATCTGCACGCCGCGCTCGTTCTTGGCTTCATCGTCGCGCTCGACGATCTGCAGCTGGCGGCCCAGCACGCCGCCGGCGGCGTTGATCTCGGCGACGGCCAGCTTGACGCCGTCGCGCATGGAAACGCCCATGGGGGCGGAGCCGCCGGTGTAGGGACCGGAAACGCCGATCTTGATGGGGTCTGCGGCTTGCGACGACATTGCGAACGTCATCAATGCGGCGGCTACCAAGGCTTGGGTCTTGTATGTCATGTCTTCCTCCAGGATTTAATTGTCGGCTAGCACATCGGTTGGCGGGCTTAGCTCTGTTTGGAATCCGCTTCATCGTGAAGCGGGTTCTGCTCCCTCCGCTCTTCTGGCGGATCTTGCAGGGAGTGTCGGGCCGATTCTGTCGCAGTTTCCTTTCGCAAAGCTTACAACTTTGTCAGGAGCTGTCGCAGCGAATCGGGCAGCGCTGTTGATTTTTCCTTCTTGAAATCGACCCAGACGATTTTTGCACCGCCATCAGCATAAATGATCTGCTGGTCGGCAGCGTCGCGGATGACATACGTAGTTTCCACACTCGTGCGCCCCATCTGCCCGGCGAACATCTCGATCGAGATGCTGGCCGGATACTTCATCTGGCGCCGGAAGTTGCAGTGCGCATTGACGATCACCGGCCCTTGGTCGGCGGCGACCGTGGGGCCGAAGGCGTCCTCCAGCCATTCGATGCGGCACTGCTCCATGAAGCGGAAGTAGACGGTGTTGTTGACGTGGCCGAGCGCGTCCATGTCGCCCCAGCGTATGGTCTGCCGGGAAACGTGCAGCAGCTTTTGCTCCAGATGTCCGTTCTGCTGCGCATTGGCGTTGTTGTCGGGGTGGCTGCTCATCGATGGTCCTCTCTTGTCTTTGCGTTTGATTCAACTGTGGATTCAATTCTTTTCATCTTGACGGCCGGGATGGCGCGACGTCCGGGCCGCCGTCCCCCTCGCCTCGTCTCCTTGCGGCATCGCGCCGGACTCATCTTGCGGATCAGTAACGGGCCAGCCATTCCTCGTCCGGGCGCAATTGCATAACATTCTGTTATCAACTCAAGCCATAACGGTATGAGGGTTAATGACAAAATCCAATAAAATACGCGGCATTGCCGGAAAACACATCCGGCGCAGCTTCCGAGGCTGCGGTCGATGCAAAAGATTTCATGGCGGATGCATAAAAACCCTACCGCCTACTAGCGTTTCGTCAAAAAATGCTTAACAATAGCACGATCGTTCGAAAATACGCTGCTCATATAACTACGGGACACCCATGACCTCATCTCAAGACCTGCTTGCACAATACGGCCCGCGCGAATCGATGGAATACGACGTGGTGATCGTCGGCGGCGGCCCGGCCGGGCTGTCGGCGGCGATCCGCCTCAAACAGCTGGGCGCGCAGGCCGGCCGCGAGGTCTCGGTGTGCGTCCTGGAAAAAGGCAGCGAGGTCGGCGCCCACATCCTCTCCGGCGCGGTCATGGATCCGCGCGCCCTGACCGAGCTCATCCCCGACTGGAAGGAACAGGGCGCCCCGCTCAACACCCCGGTCACCGAGGACCGCTTCCTTTTCCTCTCCGCCAGCAAAGCCTACAAGACGCCCTCGTGGATGCTGCCAGCCTGTTTCCAGAACCATGGCAACTACGTGATCTCGCTGTCCAACGTCACCCGCTGGCTGGGCCAGCAGGCCGAGGCGCTGGGCGTGGAGATCTTCCCGGGCTTCCCGGCTGCGGAGATCCTCCATCACGAGGACGGCTCGGTCAAGGGCGTGGCTACCGGCAACCTGGGCATCAACAAGGAAGGCGAACCCGGCCCCGAGTTCCAGCTGGGCATGGAGCTGCACGCGAAGTACACCTTCTTCGCCGAGGGCGCGCGCGGCCACCTGGGCAAGCAACTGATTGCGAAGTACAAGCTGGACGCCGGCCGCGATCCGCAGACCTATGCCATCGGCATCAAGGAGCTGTGGGAGATCAAGCCGGAGATGCACCAGCCGGGACTGGTGGTGCACACCGCCGGCTGGCCGCTGGCCAACGACACCTATGGCGGCTCCTTCCTGTATCACCTGGAGAACAACCAGGTGGCGGTGGGCTACGTGGTGGGCCTGGCGTACCAGAATCCTTACCTCTCGCCGTTTGAAGAATTCCAGCGCTATAAGACCCACCCGGAGATCCGCAAGTTCTTCGAAGGCGGCAAGCGCATCTCGTATGGCGCGCGGGCGATCACCGCCGGCGGCGTGCAGTCGCTGCCGAAACTGGTGTTCCCGGGCGGCGCCTTGCTGGGTTGCGACGCCGGCTTCCTGAACGCTTCGCGCATCAAGGGCAGCCACGCGGCGATCAAGAGCGGCATGATGGCGGCCGAGTCGGCCTTCCATGCGCTGGGCGAGCAGCGCCAGCACGACGAGCTGGTGGAATACATCGCCGCCTTCGAGGCCTCGTGGCTGAAGGACGAGTTGCACAAGGCGCGCAACTTCAAGCCCTCGATGAGCAAGGGACTGGTCACCGGCACGCTGCTGGTGGGCATCGACCAGGTGCTCTTCGGCGGCAAGGCGCCATGGACCCTGCGCCACACGCACGCCGACCACGAATGCCTGCGCCCGGCCTCGGACTTCGCGCCGATCGCCTATCCCAAGCCGGACGGCAAGCTGACCTTCGACCGCCTGTCGTCGGTGTTCATCTCCAACACCAACCACGGCGAGGACCAGCCGGCGCACCTGACCCTGAAGGACAGGAACGTGCCGGTGCAGGTCAACCTGGCCAGGTACGCCGGCCCCGAGTCGCGCTACTGCCCGGCCGGGGTGTACGAGTTCGTGAAGAACGAGGACAACTCCGACCGGCTGCAGATCAACGCCCAGAACTGCGTGCACTGCAAGACCTGCGACATCAAGGACCCGACCCAGAACATCGTGTGGGTGACGCCTGAGGGCGGCGGCGGGCCGAATTACTCGGGGATGTAAGCGCCACGCCCGGACAAAGAAAAAGCCGCATCCCCGGATGCGGCTTTTTCATGGGCGGCGCCAAGCGGCTCCGGGATCAGGGCTGGGGCTGGGGCGGCGGCGTCCACGTGCCGCTGACGATCTTCTCCAGCCAGAACACGCCGATCACCGTCTTGACATCGGTGATCTGGCCGTTGCGCACCTGCTCCAGCAGCTCGGACAACGGCGCCTTGTAGATGTCGAGGAATTCGCCGTCGTCCAGCTTGCGCGCCCCCTCCTTCAGGCCGCGCGCAACGTAGAGCAGCAGCCGCTCGTCCGAATAGGCGATGGCGTTGTGGATGGTGCAGACGTATTGCCACTCGCTGGCCGTGTAGCCGGTCTCTTCCTTCAGCTCGCGCTTGGCGCATTCGAGCGTGTCTTCGCCCGGGTCGATCTTCCCGGCCGGGAATTCGATGAACACGCGGTCCAGCGGATAGCGGAACTGGCGCTCCATCAGCACGCTGCCGTCGTCGAACAGCGGCAGCACGGCGACCGCGCCGGGATGCTTGATGTATTCACGCACCGCCTCCTTGCCGTCGGGCAGGACGATGGTGTCTTGCTGCACTTTGAGGAAGTGGCCGTCGTAGACCTGGCTGCTGTCTTTCTGAGTCTCTTTCAGGTGGGCGTCCATGGTGGGCTCGGGAAAGGATGATGGGAGGGACGATGATTTCCGCGCCGCGTGGCCGGGGCAGGAAACCGGAACCGGACAAACAAACGGCCGGCGCTATGAGCCGGCCGCCGCATGCGCAACGGGCGCGCGCTCAGGCGTGCCGCTTGCACAGGTAGCGCAGCACGTAGCCGGGATAGGCCAGCACCAGGAACAGACATCCGGTGATCGCATAAAATTCCCAGCCCTGCGAAAAGACGTTGCCGATGCCGGCCTCAAGGAAATGGGCGACGATGCCGACGGCGAAGTACATCGCCAGCAGTTCGACCAGGCGCACCCAGATCGGCTTGACCCAGCCCTGCTCCTTGCGCAGCGGGACCAGCGCGAACAGCTGCTGGTTGAAGAAAGGCAAATTGGCCGCGAATGCGGCCAACAGGATTACCAACCCGCTGAAGAGGGAAACGTTCACGTTCCCCTCCCCTTACGCCACAACCTTGCTGAGGAAGGTCGCCAGCGTGGTGACGATGGCGTTGGTGCAGGCATCCATCAGGTGACCAGGCCACAGGCCCAGGGCCAGCGCGGCGATGCCGTTGAGGCTGAGCACGACGCGCATGTCGGGCGTGGCTTCGATCTTGGCCTCGTCGGTAGGATCGTCGAAGTACATGACCTTGACCACGCGGATGTAGTAGAACGCGCCGATCAGCGAGAACACCACGGCCAGCACGGCCAGCCAGATCTGGCCGGTGCCCAGCACTGCCTGCAGCACCGACAGCTTGGCGTAGAAGCCGACCAGCGGCGGAATGCCTGCCAGCGAGAACATCAGGATCATCATCACGGCGGCGAACCACGGGCTGCGCTTGTTCAGGCCCTTGAAGTCGTCGATGGTGTCGGCTTCGAAGCCGGCGCGCGAGAGCAGGATGATGACGCCGAAGGAACCCAGCGTGGTGAGCACGTAGATCACCGCGTAGAACAGCGAGGCGCTGTAGGCGTTGACGGCCGAGAACAGGTTGCCGTCGACCACGCCCGACATCATGCCCAGGAGCATGAAGCCCATGTGCGAGATGGTCGAGTAGGCCAGCATGCGCTTGATGTTGCTTTGCGCGATGGCGGTGACGTTGCCCAGGATGATGGACAGCACGGCCAGCACCATCAGCATCTGCTGCCAGTCGACCGCCAGCGGCAGCATGCCTTCCACCAGCAGGCGGAACGTGATGGCGAAGGTGGCCAGCTTGGGAGCGGCGCCCAGCAGCAGCGTGACCGGAGTCGGCGAGCCCTGGTAGACGTCCGGCACCCACATGTGGAAGGGCACGGTGCCCAGCTTGAAGGCCAGGCCGGCCACCACGAACACGATGCCGAACACCAGCACGGTGCGGTCGACGGTGCCCGAGACGATGGCGCGGAACACTTCGTTCATTTCCAGCGCGCCGCCGGTGGCGCCGTACAGCATCGAGATGCCGTAGAGCAGGAAGCCGGAAGCCAGCGCGCCGAGGATGAAGTACTTCATGCCGGCTTCGGTGGCGGCCGCGTTGTCGCGGCGCAGGGCGACCAGCGCGTACAGCGACAGCGACATCAGTTCCAGGCCCAGGTAGATGGACAGGAAGCTGTTGCCCGAGATCATGACCATCTGGCCCAGCAGCGCGAACAGCGCCAGCGCGTAGTATTCGCCGCCCAGCTGGCCGCCGGTGATGCCGCGCACGCTGTTGTATTGCCGCGAATAGACCAGGGTGACGCCGACACCGAGGTAGGTGAACAGCTTGAGCAGGTTCGACAGCGGATCCGACACGAACATGTTGTTGAAGGTGTAGACCGTAGCGCCGCTGTTGAGGTCGCCGAGGGTCAGCACCGCGCACACCACCAGCGCCAGGAGCGACAGCAGGTAGGTGATGACGCGCTTGGCTTCCGGCAGGAACATGTCGATCAGCAGGATCGCGGAGGTCGCGATCAGCAGAAATATTTCCGGATAGACAGGGATCAGATTCATGTTGTTCATTTAGTTACTACCGCTTGTGTTCGCCCGCTTGTGTCGCGACTTCCCGCCGCGCCGCCTGGCCGGCATTGACACGCCGGCTCGTCTCGTTACTTGCTTACCGGGCGGGGCACTCCTGCCGCCCCGCCCTGTTCGATCATTACTGCTTACGCCAGGATCAGTGTCAGTTGATCTTGGATACCGCCACGTGCTGCAGCAGGTCGGTCACCGAGGTCTGGATGCTGTCGGTGATGATGCCCGGATACACACCCATGACCAGGGTGGCGATCGCCAGCAGGCCAAGGATGAAGAACTCGCGGCCGTTCAGGTCGACCAGTTCCGACACATGGTGGTTGGTGACCGCGCCGAAGATCACGCGCTTGGCCAGCCACAGCGAGTAGGCCGCGCCCAGGATCAGGGCGGTGGCCGCCAGCAGGCCGATCCAGAAATTGAACTTCACCGCGCCCAGGATCACCATGAATTCGCCGACGAAACCGGAAGTGGCCGGCAGGCCGCAGTTGGCCAGCGAGAACAGGATGAAGAAGAAGGCGAAGCGCGGCATCTTGTTCACCACGCCGCCGTACTGGGCGATGTCGCGGGTGTGCATCTGGTCGTACAGCACGCCGATACACATGAACATTGCGCCGGAAACGAAGCCGTGCGAAATCATCTGCACGATGCCGCCCTGCACCGCCATGTCGTTGAACATGAAGAAGCCCAGGGTGACGAAGCCCATGTGGGCGATCGACGAATACGCGACCAGCTTCTTCATGTCCTGTTGCACCAGGGCCACCAGGCCGATGTAGATCACGGCCACCAGCGACAGGAAGATCATGAAGCCGGACAGCGCGTGGCTGGCGTCAGGCAGGATCGGCAGCGAGAAGCGCAGGAAACCGTAGGCGCCCAGCTTCAGCATGATCGCCGCCAGCACGATGGAGCCGCCGGTCGGCGCCTGCACGTGGGCGTCGGGCAGCCAGGTGTGCACCGGCCACATCGGCACCTTCACGGCGAAGGCGGCCAGGAAGGCGAAGAACAGGATCTTCTGCTCCAGCATCGACAGCGGCAGCTGGTGCCAGGTCGGGATGTCGAAGCTGCCGCCGGACACGAAATACAGGTAGATCAGCGCGACCAGCATCAGCAGCGAGCCGGCCAGCGTGTACAGGAACAGCTTGAAGGCCGCGTACACCCGGTTGTCGCCGCCCCACACGCCCACGATGATGAACATCGGGATCAGGGTCGCTTCGAAGAAGGCGTAGAACAGCATCGCGTCCAGCGAGGAGAACACGCCGATCATGATGCCCGAGAGGATCAGGAAGGCGCCCATGTACTGGGCCACGCGTTTCTGGATCACCACCCAGCCGGCCAGCACCACGATCACCGTGATGAAGGCGGTCAGCGGCACGAACCACAGCGAGATGCCGTCCAGGCCGAGGAAGTAGGCGATGTTGAAGCGATCGATCCAGGGGGTCTTCTCGACGAACTGGTAGCCGTGCGCCAGCGGATCGAAATGCTGGATCAGCGGGAAGGTGGCGACCAGGCCGACCAGCGAGCCGAACAGCGACAGCCAGCGGGACAGGCCCGGGTTGCTGTCGCGGCCGAGAGCCAGCACGAGGATACCGAAGACGATCGGTACCCAGATCGCGACGCTCAGGATGGGAAATGTTGACTGCATCATGGTTGTTCTTTACTTAACTCTGACAACTTACTTGGCGAAGGGGAACGGCATGAACCACACCAGGAAACCCAGCACCCCGATGATCATCACGAAAGCGTAGTGATAGATGTAACCGGACTGCCAGAGACGCGTGAATTTCGAGAACCAGCCGACCACCTTGGCGCTGCCGTTGACGAACAGGCCGTCGATGATGCCGCGGTCGCCCACGGTCGACAGGCCGTTGCCCAGCAGGCGCGCACCGCCGGCGAAGACGACTTCGTTGAACTTGTCCATGTAGTACTTGTTGTCCAGGATCGTGTAGATCAGGCTGAACTTTTCCTTGAACCAGGCCGGAACGCGCGGGTTGATCATGTAGCAGTAGTAAGCCACGACCACGCCGGCGATCGCCAGCCACAGCGGCGCGCTGGTGAAGGCGTGGGTCACCATGGCGATCGGGCCGTGGTACTCGTGCGCCAGTTCTTCCATGACCTTGTGGTTTTCGCCGAAGAAGATCACGCCCTTGAAGAAGTCGCCATACAGCATCGGCGAGATCGCGAAGAAGCCGACGATGACCGAGGGGATGGCCAGCAGGATCAGCGGCAGGGTCACCACCAGCGGCGACTCGTGCGGCTTTTGTCCCGGGGCCAGGCCATGATGGTGCTCGTCGTGACCGTGGTCGTCGTGAGCATGCGCATCGTGCGCGTCATGGCCGTGGTCGTCGTGCGCATGCGCGGCGGCGGCCGGAGCGTGATGATCGTCATGTCCGTGGGCCTGGCCGAAACGCTCCTTGCCGTGGAACACCAGGAAATACATGCGGAACGAGTAGAACGCGGTCACGAATACGCTGGCCAGCACGGCGAAATAGGCGAAGCCCGAACCTGCCAGGTGCGACTCGGCGGCGGCCTCGATGATCGAGTCCTTCGAGTAGAAGCCGGAGAAGAACGGCGTGCCGATCAGCGCCAGCGAACCCAGCAGCGAAGTGATCCAGGTGATGGGCATGTACTTGCGCAGGCCGCCCATGTTGCGCATGTCCTGGTCGTGGTGCATGCCGATGATGACCGAACCGGCGCCGAGGAACAGCAGCGCCTTGAAGAAGGCGTGGGTCATCAGGTGGAACACGGCGACCGAGTAGGCCGAAGCGCCCAGCGCGACGGTCATGTAGCCCAGCTGCGACAGCGTGGAGTACGCGACCACGCGCTTGATGTCGTTTTGCATGGTGCCCAGGAAGCCCATGAACAGCGCGGTGATGGCGCCGATCACGAGGATGAAGGACAGCGCGGTGTCGGACAGCTCGAACAGCGGCGACATGCGGGTGACCATGAAGATGCCGGCCGTCACCATGGTGGCGGCGTGGATCAGCGCGGAAATCGGGGTCGGGCCTTCCATCGAGTCAGGCAGCCAGACGTGCAGCGGGAACTGGGCCGACTTGCCCATGGCGCCGACGAACAGGCAGATACATGCGACGGTGAGCAGCATCCAGTCGGTGCCCGGCAGGGTCAGCTGGGCCAGCTCGCCGCGCTTGGCGAAGACTTCGGTGTAGTTCATCGAACCGGCGTAGGCCAGCAGCAGGCCGATACCCAGGATGAAGCCGAAGTCGCCCACGCGGTTGACCAGGAAGGCCTTCATGTTGGCCTTGATCGCGGTCGGGCGGGTGTACCAGAAACCGATCAGCAGGTAGGACACCAGGCCCACCGCTTCCCAGCCGAAGAACAGCTGCAGGAAGTTGTTGCTCATGACCAGCATGAGCATCGAGAAGGTGAACAGCGAGATGTACGAGAAGAAGCGGTTGTAGCCTTCGTCCTCGGCCATGTAGCCGATGGTGTAGATGTGCACCATCAGCGACACGAAGGTCACCACGCACATCATCATGGCGGTCAGGCTGTCGACCATGAAGCCGATCTCCAGCTTGAGGCCGGCCACGGTCATCCAGTTGTACAGGGTGCCGTTGTAGGTGGCGCCGTCGAGCACCGCCAGCAGCGTCATGAACGAGATGACGGCGGCGATCAGCACGCCCAGGATGGTCGCGGTATGCGACACCTTGCGACCGACCACGTTGCCGAAGAACTTGGTGCCCAGCAGGCCGGCAATGGCCGAGCCCGCCAGCGGCGCCAGGGGGACAGCAAGAAGAAGATGTGGGTTAAGTTGCCCAGCCATGATGAACCTTATCGCTTATTGGCTGCCCCGCTCTACCGCCGCGGGGCCTCCCATCTTTAAATGAAATTCAAACCAGAACGCACAGAACGGAACGCACGGGGTGCGGATCAGCCCTTGAGACTGTCGAGATCTTCGACGTTGATGGTATCCAGGTTACGGAACAGCACCACCAGAATCGCCAGACCGATCGCGGATTCAGCCGCAGCCACGGTCAGGATGAAGAAAACGAAAATCTGTCCGCCTGCATCGCCCAGGTAATGCGAGAAAGCGATGAAGTTCATGTTCACCGCAAGCAGCATCAGTTCGATGGCCATCAGCAGCACGATGACGTTCTTGCGGTTGAGGAAAATGCCGACGATCGAGATCGCGAACAGGATCGCGCCGATGATCAGGTAATGGGAGAGCGTGATTGCCATGATTCTTGTGCGCCCTTCTTAAGATTGTTGACCGGAAGCCGGGGTACCGTCGCCGGTGCCGCCTTCGCTGCCGTTGTTGCGGGTCGACTCGGCCTTCATGCTGACCAGGCGCACGCGGTCCGACGCCTTGACCTTGACGGCCTGGGCGGGATCGAAGTACTTGCTGTCCTTGCGCTTGCGCAGCGTCAGGGCAACCGCGGCGACGATGGCCACCAGCAGGATCACGGCCGCGATTTCAAAGGCGTAGACGTATTCGGTGAAGATCAGCTTGCCCAGCGGCTTGGTCTGGCCGATGGTGTCGGCCGCGGCCGGCACCTGCGACTCGGGGGTCCAGAAGCTGCGCAGCAGCACGGCGGCCATTTCCAGCACGATGATCACGCCGATGGTCGCGGCCAGCGGGAAGTAACCCCAGAAGCCTTCCCGCATCTTATCCATGTTGATATCCAGCATCATCACCACGAACAGGAACAGGACCATCACCGCCCCGACGTAGACCAGCACCAGCACGATGGCCAGGAACTCGGCCTTGAGCAACATCCAGATACCGGCCGCCGAGAAGAACGACAGCACCAGGAACAGGGCCGCATGCACAGGGTTGCGGGCCGTAATGACGCGTACGGCGGCGATCACCAGGATCACCGCGAACACATAGAACAAGACAGTTTTAAATTCCATAATCAACCAGAAGTTGGTTCAGCCAGCACCGGAACCGTGGCCAGGCCGCCGGTTCCATCGCGTACATCCATTACTAGGCACTTCAAATCCTGCCGCCCCGCCATGCCGGCGGGAAGGAATCAGCGGTAGGCAGCGTCGGCGGCGCGCGCCGCGGCGATTTCGTTTTCGTAACGGTCGCCCACTGCCAGCAGCATTTCCTTGGTGTAGTACAGGTCGCCCCGCTTTTCACCGTGGTATTCCAGGATGTGCGTCTCGACGATCGAATCGACCGGGCAGGACTCTTCGCAGAAACCGCAGAAGATGCACTTGGTCAGGTCGATGTCGTAGCGGGTGGTGCGACGCGAACCGTCGTCGCGCTGCTCGGATTCGATGGTGATGGCCATCGCCGGGCACACCGCTTCGCACAGCTTGCAGGCGATGCAGCGCTCTTCACCGTTCGGATAGCGACGCAGCGCGTGCAGTCCGCGAAAACGCGGGGACATCGGCGTTTTTTCCTCGGGGAACTGCACCGTGATCTTGCGCTTGAACAGGTAGCGGCCGGTCAGGGCCAGGCCCTTGAACAGCTCGCGGAGCATCAGGCTGCCGAAAAAATCCTTAATAGCTTCCATTTTTAGCCTCAGCCTTAAAACTTATTTCCAGATATTCCAGGGCGACTGAATCCAGATCGCCACGACCACCAGCCACACCAGGGTCAGCGGAATGAACACTTTCCAGCCCAGACGCATGATCTGGTCATAGCGGTAGCGCGGGAACGAAGCACGGATCCACACGTACAGCGACAGGAAGAAGAATGTCTTCAACAGCAGCCAGATGAAGCCGGGGATGAAATCGAGTGCGGCGATCGGGGACGACCAGCCACCGAAGAACATCAGCGATGTCAGTGCCGAGATCAGGATCATCGCGGCGTATTCCGCCAGGAAGAACATCGCGAACGACATGCCCGAGTATTCGATCATGTGGCCGGCCACGATTTCCGATTCGCCTTCGACCACGTCGAACGGGTGACGGTTGGTTTCGGCCACGCCGGAGACGAAGTAGATCACGCAGACCGGCAGCAGCGGCAACCAGTTCCAGGACAGGAAGTTCAGGCCCAGTTCATGGAAGTAGCCCTTCTGCTGAGCCATCACGATGTCGCCGATATTCAGGCTGCCGGTGACCATCAGCACCACCACGAAGCAGAAGCCCATGGCGATTTCGTAGGACACCATCTGCGCCGAGGCGCGCATCGCGCCCAGGAACGCATACTTCGAGTTGGACGCCCAGCCGGCGATGATCACGCCGTAGACTTCCAGCGAGGTGATCGCCATCAGGAACAGCAGGCCGGCGTTGACGTTGGCCAGCACGGCTTCCGGACCGAAAGGCACCACCGACCAGGCAGCCAGCACCGGCATGATGGTCATGACAGGCGCCAGGTAGAACAGCACCTTGTTGGCCTTCGATGGCGTGCTGATTTCCTTGAAGATCAGCTTGACGGCGTCAGCGATCGGCTGCAACAGACCGGCGGGACCGACGCGGTTGGGGCCCAGGCGGACGTGCATCCAGCCGATCAGCTTGCGTTCCCAGTAGGTCATGTAGGCGACGCTGACCAGGATAGGCACCATCACCACCAGGATCTTGACGATGGTCCAGACCAGCGTGAACAGGGACGGACCCAGCAGCGCCGGACCGGCTGTATTGATTTGGGCGATCAGCTGATCCATTACGCTTTCTCCACGACGATTGCGCCAAACATGCCGCCCAGCGCGGCGGTCGAGGCGTGGCTCGCGGCGACGCGGACCACGTTTTCCGGCAGTTTCTTATCGATGGCCGCGGCAAGCAGCGCGCTGCCCTGGCCTTGTTTCACGTTCACGCGGTCGCCGGCGGCGATGCCCAGCTTGGCAGCCAGCGCGGCCGACAGCCACGCCTTGGGCGCCTGGCCGTCGTTGGTTTCCAGCAGCGGCGGCGAGCGGCGAGCCACGGCGTCGGCGAAGTAGATGGGCACATCGGCCACGCGCTCCAGCGAACCGGAAGCGGCCGCCGCGGCTTGCGGCTGCAGCGAGGCGATGTTATTCAGGCGGGCCGACAGGTCGGTTTCCTTGCCCAGCAGTTCGTCGCGGATGGACTCGGAGGTTTCGTAGTCGAAGTTCTCCAGTTCCAGCAGGTTGCCCAGCACGCGCAGGACCTTCCAGCCCGGACGCGCGTCGCCGGCCGGCTTGACGGTGCCGTTGAAGCTTTGCGCGCGGCCTTCGGCGTTGACGAAGGTGCCCGAGGTTTCGGTGAACGGCGCGATCGGCAGCAGCACGTCGGCGAAATCGGCGCCATGCTTGTAGGCCGACATCACGACGACCATCTCGGCCTGCTTCAGCGCGGCGCTGGCGGCTTGCGGGTCGTAGCTGTCCAGTTCCGGCTCGGCGTTGAGCAGCAGGTAGGCCTTGCGCGGTTGTGCGAACACGGACGCGGCGTTGAGGCCACGGCCGGCGGTCGGCACGGCGTTGGCCAGGTAGCCGCCGACGGCGTTGCCGCCTTCGGTCAGCACGCCCAGCTTGGCGCCGGTCTGCTCGGCGATCCATTGGGCGGCGGCGTGCAGCTGCGACGCTTGCGGGTGCTGCACGGCAGCGTTGCCCAGGAACACGGCCTTGGACTCGCCCGACAGCAGGCTGGCGGCGGTGGCCTTGGCGGCATCCGATGCGCTCACGCCGGCGTAGGCGGCCGGAGCGGCGACGCCACGGGCCTCGGCCACGGCGACGGCCACTTCAGCCAGCGCGCCCAGCCATGCGGACGGCGCGGCCACGATCTTGTTGGCGACCGGCAGCAGCAGGTCGTCGTCGGTGGCGTGCAGCACGCTGATCTTGGTGCCGCTCTTGGCCGACTGGCGCAGGCGCGCAGCCAGCAGCGGGTGATCCTTGCGCAGGAAGGAACCGATCACGAAGACGCGGTTCAGCTGCGAGAACTCGACCAGCGACATGCCCAGCCACGGCTTGACCTGGCCATCCAACGCGAAGTCGGATTGGCGCAGGCGGAAATCGATGTTGTCCGAACCCAGGCCGCGCACGACCTTCTGCAGCAGGTTCAGCTCTTCCAGCGTGGAGTACGGGGTGCCCAGCGCGGCGATGGACTCGGCGCCGTGTTCGTGGCGGATGTTGCGCAGGCCGTGCGCGACGTATTCCAGCGCGGTCTGCCAGTCCACTTCCTGCCACTTGCCGTCTTGCTTCAGCATCGGCTTGGTCAGGCGTTCTTCGCTGTCCAGCGCTTCATAGGCGAAGCGGTCCTTGTCGGAGATCCAGCATTCGTTGACTTCTTCGTTCTCCAGCGGCAGCACGCGCATGACCTTGCCGTTCTTGACCTGAACGACCAGGTTAGCGCCGACGCTGTCGTGCGGGCTCACCGACTTGCGGCGCGACAGTTCCCAGGTGCGGGCGCTGTAGCGGAACGGCTTGGAGGTCAAGGCGCCCACCGGGCACAGGTCGATCATGTTGCCCGACAGCTCGGAGTCCACGGTCTTGCCGACGAAGGTGGTGATCTCGGAGTGCTCGCCGCGGCCCAGCATGCCCAGCTCCATCACGCCGGCCACTTCCTGGCCGAAGCGCACGCAGCGGGTGCAGTGGATGCAGCGGTTCATTTCCTTCATCGAGATCAGCGGGCCGACGTTCTTCGGCTCCACCACGCGCTTTTCTTCCTGGTAGCGCGAGGTCGAACCGCCGTAGCCGACCGCCAGATCCTGCAGCTGGCATTCGCCGCCCTGGTCGCAGATCGGGCAATCCAGCGGGTGGTTGATCAGGAGGAACTCCATCACGCCCTTCTGGGCCTTGACGGCCTTGTCGCTGGCGGTGCGCACGATCATGCCGGCGGTCACCGGAGTGGCGCAGGCAGGCAGCGGCTTCGGCGCCTTTTCGACGTCGACCAGGCACATGCGGCAGTTGGCCGCGATGGACAGTTTCTTGTGGTAGCAGAAGTGAGGGATGTAAGTGCCGACTTTATTGGCAGCATCCATGACCATGCTGCCTTCCTGCACTTCAACCTTCTTGCCGTCTATTTCGATTTCAACCATGGCTGTTTGCCCAAGCTAAATATTCTTTGCCAACGGCGCCTGCGGCGGATTGCCGACGGGCGCCCCCTGCCCTGTTCACATGTATGCCGGAACCAGGCAGTGTTTGTGCTCGATGTGGTATTCGAACTCTTCGCGGAAATTCTTGATGAATGCACGCACCGGCATCGCCGCCGCGTCACCCAGCGCGCAGATGGTGCGGCCCTGGATGTTGTCGGCCACCGAGTTCAGCACGTCCAGGTCTTCCAGCTTGCCGTGACCGTTTTCGATACGCTCCACCATGCGGTACATCCAGCCGGTGCCTTCACGGCACGGCGTGCACTGGCCGCAGGATTCTTCGTAGTAGAAATACGCCAGTCGCAGCAGCGACTTGACCATGCAGCGCGTTTCGTCCATCACGATGACGGCGCCCGAGCCCAGCATCGAGCCGGCCTTGGCGATGGCGTCGTAGTCCATCGTGGTTTCCATCATCACATCGCCGCGGATCACCGGGGCGGACGAGCCGCCGGGGATGACCGCCTTGATCTTCTTGCCGCCGCGCATGCCGCCCGCCAATTCCAGCAGCGTGGAGAACGGGGTGCCCAGCGGGATCTCGTAGTTGCCCGGACGCTCGACGTCGCCCGAGATCGAGAAGATCTTGGTGCCGCCGTTGTTCGGCTTGCCCATCTCGGCGTAGGCTTGCGGGCCCACCTTGAAGATGAACGGCACAGCCGCGAAGGTCTCGGTGTTGTTGATCGTGGTCGGCTTGCCGTACAGGCCGAAGCTGGCCGGGAACGGCGGCTTGAAGCGCGGCTGGCCCTTCTTGCCTTCGAGCGACTCCAGCAGCGCGGTTTCCTCGCCGCAGATGTAGGCGCCGTAACCGTGGTGCGCGTGCAGCTGGAAGCTGAAGTCGGTACCCAGGATATTGCTGCCCAGGAAACCGGCGGTGCGCGCCTCTTCCAGCGCCTCTTCGAAGATCTCGTAGGCGGAGAAGATTTCACCGTGGATGTAGTTGTAGCCGACGGTGATGCCCATCGCGTAACCGCCGATGATCATGCCTTCGATCAACGCGTGCGGGTTGTAACGAATGATGTCGCGATCCTTGAAAGTGCCCGGCTCGCCTTCATCTGTATTGCAGACGAGGTATTTCTGGCCCGGGAACTGGCGCGGCATGAAACTCCACTTCAGGCCGGTCGGGAAACCCGCGCCGCCGCGGCCGCGCAGGCCGGAGGCCTTGAGGTCGGCGATGACTTGTTCGGGGGTGATCTTCTCGGCCAGGATGCGCTTGAGCGACTCGTAGCCGCCGCGCTTGACGTAGTCCTCGAGGTGCCAGTTCTCGCCATTGAGGTCGGCGAGGATGAGCGGCTTGATGTGGCGGTCGTGCAGGCAGGTCATTTCTTGAGTTCCTCCAGCAGCGCGTCGATCTTCTCGTCGGACATCCAGCTGCACATGCGATGGTTGTTGACCAGCATGACCGGTGCGTCGCCGCACGCGCCCATGCATTCGCCTTCCATCACCGTGAACTGGCCGTCAGCGGTAGTTTCCTTGTAGTCGACACCCAGCTTGTGCTTCAGGTGATGGGCGGCGCGCTCGCCGCCGGACAACAGGCACGGCAGGTTGGTGCACACGGTGATCTTGTGCTTGCCCACCGGGCTGGTATTGAACATGTTGTAGAAGGTGGCGACTTCCTGCACCGCCACCGCAGGCATGCCGATGTAGTCGGCGATCTCCTGCTGCAGCTCGGCGGGCAGCCAGCCGTGTTCCACCTGGGCGATGCGCAGCGCGGACATGACCGCGGACTGGCGCTGATCCGCCGGATACTTCGCGAGCTCGCGATCGATTTTCTTAAGGGCTTCTTGACTTAACAGCATATCGTTGGCCATCCATGCGCAGACTGACGCGCGGTTTTATTGGATATTCCCCAAACCTGACGGGCTTCTTGTTGAGAAGCCCGCCTTTTACTTTTCTTGCTCGGACTCAGCGGTCGATTTCACCGAACACGATGTCCTGCGTACCGATGATGGTGACCGCGTCGGCAATCATGTGACCCTTCGCCATTTCGTTCAGCGCTTGCAGGTGGGCAAAGCCCGGGGCGCGGATCTTCAGGCGGTAAGGCTTGTTGGCGCCATCCGAGACCAGGTAGACGCCGAACTCGCCCTTCGGATGCTCGACCGCTGCGTACGCTTCGCCCGGGGGGACGCGGAAGCCTTCGGTGAACAGCTTGAAGTGGTGGATCAGGTCTTCCATGTTGGACTTCATGTCAGTCCGCTTCGGAGGGGCAACCTTGTGGTTGTCGGTGATGACCGGGCCCGGGTTGTTGCGCAGCCATTCCACGCATTGCTTGATGATGCGGTTGGACTGGCGCATCTCGGCCACGCGCACCAGGTAGCGGTCGTAGCTGTCACCGTTCTTGCCGACCGGGATGTCGAAGTCCAGCAGGTCGTACACTTCGTACGGCTGTTTCTTGCGCAGGTCCCAGGCAACGCCGGAACCACGCAGCATCGGACCGGAGAAGCCCATTTGCAGGGCGCGCTCCGGCGAGACCACGCCGATGCCCACCAGGCGCTGCTTCCAGATGCGGTTGTCGGTCAGCAGGGTTTCGTATTCGTCGACGTAGGTCGGGAAACGGTTGGTGAAGTCTTCGATGAAGTCCAGCAGCGAACCCTGGCGGTTTTCATTGAGCTGGCGGATCGCCTTCTCGTTGCGCACGATCGAGGCCTTGTACTGCGGCATGCTGTCCGGCAGGTCGCGGTAGACGCCGCCCGGACGATAGTAGGCCGCGTGCATGCGGGCGCCGGAGACGGCTTCGTAGCAGTCGAACAGGTCTTCGCGCTCGCGGAAGGCGTACAGCAGCACGCCCATCGCGCCCACGTCCAGCGCGTGCGCGCCGATCCACATCAGGTGGTTCAGCAGGCGGGTGATCTCGTCGAACATCACGCGGATGTACTGCGCGCGCAGCGGCACTTCCAGGCCCAGCAGGCGCTCGATGGCCAGCACGTAACCGTGCTCATTGCTCATCATCGAGACGTAGTCCAGGCGATCCATGTAAGGCACGGACTGCAGGAAGGTCTTCTGCTCGGCCAGCTTTTCGGTGCCGCGATGCAGCAGGCCGATGTGCGGGTCGGCACGCTGGATGACTTCACCGTCCAGTTCAAGCACCAGGCGCAGCACGCCGTGCGCTGCCGGGTGCTGGGGACCGAAGTTCAGCGTGTAGTTTTTGATCTCTGCCATTATTTGATCCCGTAGTTTTCTTCACGAATGATGCGCGGGGTGATCTCGCGCGGATCGATCGTTACGGGTTGATAGATGACGCGTTTCTGCTCGGCGTCGTAACGCATTTCGACATAGCCCGACACCGGGAAGTCCTTGCGGAACGGGTGGCCGATGAAGCCGTAGTCGGTCAGGATGCGGCGCAGGTCGGGGTGACCGTCGAACAGGATGCCGTAGAAGTCGAAGGCTTCGCGCTCGTACCAGCCGGCCGAATTCCAGATGCCGTCGACCGAGGCCACGATGGGCAGGTCGTCGTCCGGGGCGAACACGCGCACGCGCACGCGCCAGTTGTGGGCAATCGACATCAGGTGCGAGACCACGGCGAAACGCGGGCCTTCCCAGACGCCGTCGCCGTAAGTCGAGTAGTCGACGCCGCACAGGTCGATCAGCTGCTCGAACTTGGTGTCGGCGTGATCGCGCAGCACGCGCATGGCCGACAGGTAGTCGGCCGCCTTGACCACCACGGTGACTTCGCCGAGGGCCACGGTCAGGTTCTGAAGATACCCCCCAAGCGAATTACGCAGGGCTGCTTCGAGAGTTTCCAATTTTGTTGTCATACTGCCCTCTTAGCGCGCGATGGTGTTGGTGCGCTTGATCTTGTTCTGCAGCTGGATCACGCCGTACAGCAGCGCTTCCGCCGTCGGCGGGCATCCCGGAACATAGACGTCGACCGGCACGATGCGATCGCAGCCGCGCACCACCGAGTACGAATAGTGGTAGTAGCCGCCGCCGTTGGCGCAGGAACCCATGGAGATCACCCAGCGCGGCTCGGGCATCTGGTCATAGACCTTGCGCAGCGCCGGCGCCATCTTGTTGCACAGGGTGCCGGCCACGATCATCAGGTCGGACTGGCGCGGCGACGGGCGGAACACCGCACCGAAGCGGTCGAGGTCGTAACGCGAAGCGCCGACGTGCATCATCTCGACCGCGCAGCAAGCCAGACCGAAGGTCATGGGCCACAAGGATCCGGTACGGGTCCAGTTGATTACCTTATCCAGCGAGGTGGTAACAAACCCCTCATTCAATACGCCTTCAATAGACATGGCTTACTCCCAATCCAGGGCACCCTTTTTCCAGATGTACCAAAATCCGACAACAAATTCAGCGATGAAGACCATCATCGTGATGAAACCTTGCCAGCCCAGTTCACGCATTGATACGCCCCACGGGAAGAAGAACGCGGTTTCCAGATCGAACAGGATGAACAGGATGGCGATCAGGTAATAACGCACGTCGAACTTCATGCGCGCGTCTTCGAACGCTTCGAAACCACACTCGTAGGGAGATGTTTTTTGTGCGTCAGGCTTGTGCGGACCAAGCAGACGCCCCAGAAGCTGGGGAGCGACACCGACACCGATGCCGATAAGAATAAACAGGAGAACTGGGAAGTAATTTTCGAGGTTCACGATTGGCCGTTATGCGTTGGTTTAATCGGTGGGAATGATTCTCAATATCAATCAGAAACTTCCTCGACAAAAAGCCAGCTCAGGCACGAAGACCTTTGCTGGCTTTTCATTTTCATTTCTATGGTGCCGACGACGAGACTCGAACTCGTACAGCTTTCGCCACTACCCCCTCAAGATAGCGTGTCTACCAATTTCACCACGTCGGCCTGAGACTGCTATTGTACCCGCTTTTGTTACTCTTGTTCAATGCACAATCAGACGAAAACAGAGATTCTTCTATGCTTATTCGCCCATTGTTTCAGATTCCGCAAAAGCTTATTTCGGAATCTGGCTCGATTCATCCGCAGGCTTGGCAGCATCGGCCGGCGCCGCGGGCGCTGCTTGCTGCGCCGGAGCGGGCACTGCGGCCGGCGCCTGGATGTTGTCCATCACGCCGCCGCTCTGCGCCACGTGGTGATTGCCGATGAAGGCCAGGCCCAGCGTCGCGACAAAGAAGATCGCCGCGGCGACCGCGGTCGACTTCGACAGGAAGTTCGAGGAACCGGTGGCGCCGAACAGGCTGCCGGACGCGCCGGAGCCGAACGCGGCGCCCATGTCGGCGCCTTTGCCGTGCTGCAACAGCACCAGACCGATAATCGCCAGCGCCGCCAGCACCTGAACCACCACCACTACCAAAGACAAAGTATTCATTTAAACAGGTTCCACTCTTGATGTTTCAACTGCCCGCCGCCGAAGTATCCCGCGCCCGGCTGACAAACTCTTTACAGCTACGACTCAGGCTGCAGCCTGGATGATCGCCAGGAAATCCACGGCCTTGAGGGCCGCGCCGCCGATCAGGCCGCCGTCGATATCGGCCATCGCCAGCAATTGCACCGCGTTGTCCGGCTTCATGCTGCCGCCATACAGGATGCGCACCTTGGCGGCGGCTTCCGCACTCTTGGCTGCCAGGCGTCCACGCAGCATCGCATGCACTTCCTGCGCCATTTCCGGCGTGGCGGTCTTGCCGGTGCCGATGGCCCAGACCGGCTCATAGGCCACCACGATGCGCGCGGCATCGCCGGCATCCAGCGCCGCCAGCACCACATCCAGCTGGCCGCCCACTACCTCATTGGTCTTGCCCGCCTCGCGCTGCTCCAGCGTCTCGCCCACGCACACCACCGGCACCAGGCCGGCCTTGAGCGCGGCGACCGTCTTGGCCGCCACGGCCGCGTCGGATTCGCCGTGATAGGCGCGGCGCTCCGAGTGGCCGACGATGGCGTATTGCACGCCGAATTCCTGCAGCATGGCGGCCGACACCTCGCCGGTGTAGGCGCCTGCGGCGTGCGCTGAGACATCCTGCGCGCCCAGCGCCACGGCCGAGCCGGCCAGCGCGCCCTGCGCTTGCGCCAGGTAAGGCGCAGGCACACACACCGCAACGTCGCAGGCCTGCGAGGACAGGCCATCCTTGATGCCGGCAATCAGGGCCGTGTTGGCAGCCAGGCTGCCGTTCATTTTCCAGTTACCCGCTACAAGTTTGCGACGCATAGGCTGTTTCAGACGAGATTGGACAAAATTTGATTAACCTCGCATTGTAGCCGGTTGCCGTAAAGACGGCAAACCGCGCACACGCTTACAGCTCAAGCATGATCTTGCCGATGTGGGCGCTGCTCTCCATCATCGCGTGCGCTTGGGCCGCCTGCGCCAGCGGGAAGGTGTGATGGATCACCGGCTTGATCTTGCCCGACTCGATCAACGGCCAGACACGCTCGCGCAGGCTGGCCGCGATCGCCGCCTTGAACGCCACCGGACGCGGGCGCAATGTGGAACCGGTCACCGTCAGGCGGCGCCGCATCACCTGCCCCATGTCGAGCTGGCCCTTGCTGCCGCCCAGCTGCGCAATGAACACCAGGCGCCCGTCATCGGCCAGGCTCTTGATCTCGCGCGGCAAATAGTCGCCGCCGACCATGTCGAGGATGACATCGACGCCGCGGCCGCCGGTCATCTCCTTGACCACCGCCTCGAAATCCTCGGTCTTGTAGTTGATCGCCCGCTCCGCGCCCAGCGCCTCGCAAGCCCGGCACTTCTCGTCGCTGCCGGCGGTGGCGAACACGCGATGGCCCAGCGCCCGCGCGATCTGGATGGCGGTCACGCCGATGCCCGACGAGCCGCCCTGCACCAGCAGCGTCTCGCCTTCGGCCAGCGCGCCGCGCACGAACACGTTGCTCCAGACCGTGAAATAGTTCTCCGGCAGCGCCGCGGCCTGCAGCGCGGAGAGCCCCTTGGGCGCCGGCAGGCATTGCGCCAGCGGCGCGGCGCAGTATTCGGCATAGCCGCCGCCCTGCACCAGCGCGCAGACCAGGTCGCCCTTGGCGAAGCCGCTGCCGGCCAGGTCGCCGTCGACGATCTCGCCAGCCACTTCCAGCCCCGGCAAGTCCGAGGCGCCGGGCGGCACCGGATAGTTGCCGGTGCGCTGGAACACATCGGGACGATTCACGCCGGCCGCATGCACCTTGATGAGCACCTCGCCCTGCTTGAGCTCCGGCGTCGGGCGTTCGCACAGCTGCAATACCTCGGGGCCGCCATATTCCTTAATTTCTATCGCTTGCATGTCCTATCCTTTTCGTATGGGTGCGCTCACAGCGAAGCCGCCGCGCGCGCCGCGGTGTCGTACAGGCCGGAGGCATTGCGCAGCAGTTGCGCGGCCTCGCCGATGGCGTGGTTGGGAATGCCGCTTTCCACCTGCACCTCGATCAGGCAGCGCTCGCGCACCTCGCGGTACCTCATGCACAACTCCTGCCCGGCGGGCGTGGTGGAAAACAGCAGCTCCTTGCCGGCCTTCTCGCTCTTGACGTAACCGGCCTTGGCCAGCTTCTTCAATGCATAGGTGACCACATGGGTGTCCTCGACGTTCAGCACAAAGCAGATGTCGGCCAGCTTTTTCTTGCGGTCGCGGTGGTTCACGTGATGCAACAGCGACACCTCGATGGCGGTCATGTCCTTGGCACCGGCGGCGGCCATGCAGCGCACCATCCAGCGGTTGAAGGCATGGCTGGCCATGATCAGCGCATACTCAAGCTCGGACAGCTCGGCGCTGCGCTCCGACACCAGGTGCTGGGAAGACACGATCTTGGTGGCCTTTTTTTGCTCCGCAGCAAGCTGGACGGACGTTTTCGTCTCATTGTTCATGGATTTTCCCGACGGATGACATCTCAATGGCGAGACTATATCGCAAAGGCAAATAAATAATTTATCGACATATTGTTTATATTTTCTTTTAGCCGTAATATCCGAAAAAAAAGCAGGGCATTGCAGAACGCATCTTCGACACTGTCGGGCGGCTTCGCTGGACAGGGCTCTTCACAACACAGGCGAGACGACATGCAGGGACCTCAGATTCATCCGCTGGGCGATAGCGCGCTGCTGTGCAGCCTTCCCGCGCCGGCCACGCTGGCGCAGCAACAACGCATCTGGGCCCTGGCCGCGCTGGCCGCCCGGTGGGAAGAAGTTGGCGAAGTCGTGCCGGGCATGAACAACCTGACGCTGATCGCCAGGCGCCCGGTGGCCGACCTCGATATCCTGACCCAGCGCATCAACCAGGCCTGGCCCAAGCTCGGCGGCGCCCAGTCCGAAGGACGCGACATCGAGATCCCGGTGGTCTACGGCGGCGCAGGCGGCCCCGACCTGGAGTCCGTCGCGCGCCATACCAAGCTCTCCATCGACGACATCATCAGCCGCCACAGCGCCGGCCAATATGTGGTCTACTTCATCGGCTTCATGCCCGGCTTTGCCTACATGGGGGGCCTCGCGCCCGAGCTGGCCACGCCGCGCCACACCACGCCGCGCGTCTCCATCCCGGCCGGTTCGGTAGGCATCGGCGGCGAGCAGACCGGCATCTATCCGATGGCCTCCCCGGGCGGCTGGCAATTGCTGGGCCGCACTTCCCTTCCCCTGTTCGATCCCGCGCAAGATCCGCCGACGCTGCTGCGTCCGGGCGACCGTGTGCGCTTTACCGTGGAGCGCGTGGAGCAATGATAGAGATCATCCAACCCGGCATGCTGGCCTCGGTGCAGGACCTCGGCCGCCACGGCCACCGCAGTCTCGGCATCCATCCCGGCGGCGCGCTCAACGCGCTGGCGCTATCCAGCGCCAACCTGCTGGTGGGCAATCCGGCCGACGCCGCCGGCATCGAGATCACCATGGGCGTGTGCGAGATCCGCTTCAGGCGCGACACCCGCATCGCCATCGGCGGCGACGACATCGGCGCCCTGCTGGACGGCAAGCCGCTGCCGGCCTGCTGGAGCATTCCGGTGCGCGCCGGCAGCACGCTCAAGCTGGCCCTGGCCACGCCCGACAGCCCCGAACAACCGCCCCGCCACAGCATGCGCACCTACCTGGCCGTGGCCGGCGGCGTCGACGTGCCGCTGGTGCTGGGCTCGCGCAGCACCGACCTGAAAGCGGGCTTCGGCGGCCACCAGGGCCGCGCGCTGCGCCGCGGCGACAAACTACCCATCGGCGATGCGACGCAGGCCGCAGCAGCCGTCCATGGTCCGGCATTCGGCATGCGCTCGCCGCGCTGGAGCGGCCTGGCCCTGCGCGAAGACGAGAACAGCCGCCAGGTCACGCTGCGCGTGCTGCCCGGCCCGGAATTCGACCAGTTCACCAACGCCTCGAAGGCGGCGCTGTGGTCGCACGCCTGGCGCGTCACCCCCAACAGCAACCGCATGGGCTATCGCCTCGAAGGCGCCGAGCTCAAGCGCAAGCACGGCCGCGACATGCTGTCGCACGGCGTGGTGCCGGGCGTGATCCAGGTGCCGCCGTCCGGCCAGCCCATCATCCTCATGGGCGATGCGCAGACCACCGGCGGCTATCCCAAGATCGGCGTGGTGATCGGCGCCGACATGTGGAAGCTGGCGCAAGCACCGCTCAACGCCAGCCTGCGACTCGAAGCCTGCGACCTGCAAGCCGCGCTGGCCGCGGCCCAGGAGCAACAGCGCTACCTCGACTCCATCCGCGACACGGTTGCCGCATTGGACTGGTCGCGCGCGACGCTGTATCGAAAATAAGGACACGCCATGCATATCGACCTCAATGCCGACCTCGGCGAAGGCTGCGACACCGACGAGCAATTGCTGACCCTGGTCAGCTCCGCCAATATCGCCTGCGGCTGGCATGCGGGCGACGCCTCCACCATGCGCCGCAGCGTGCGCTGGGCGATCCAGAACCACGTCGCCATCGGCGCCCATCCGAGCTTCCCCGACCGCGAGAATTTCGGCCGCAGCGCGATGCAGCTGCCGCCGGAGGAAATCGTCAGCGGCATGCTGTACCAGCTGGGCGCGCTGGACGCCATCGTGCGCGCCGAAGGCGGCCGCATGACCCACGTCAAGCCGCACGGCGCGCTGTACAACCAGGCGGCCAGGGACGCCGTGCTGGCCAACGCCATCTGCGCCGCCATCCGCACCTTCAATCCCGAGCTGAGCCTGTACGGCCTGGCCGGCAGCGAACTGATCGCCGCCGCGCGCCACGCCGACCTCAATGCGGTGGAAGAAGTGTTCGCCGACCGCGCCTACGAGGCCGACGGCAGCCTGGTCGCGCGCACCAAGCCGGGCGCCATGATCGACAACGACGAAGACGCGCTGGCGCAGACGCTCATGCTGGTGCAGGACAAGCAGGTCAAAGCCATCGACGGCAGCATCGTCAGCGTCAATGCGCAGACCGTCTGCCTGCACGGAGATGGACCGCACGCGCTGGACTTCGCGCGCCGGATCCGTGCACGCCTGCACAGCGAAGGCATCGCCGTGCGCGCCGTCGCGTAGGCGCGGTCGCGCTGTTTTTGTTGTCCCGTTCGAGCAATCGCAACAGGCAGTTCCCCACCCGTTTTTCGCAGCAACCGCGGTAAAGAGCAGAGCAGTAAAACATCAAGGCAAGTCCCGGAAGAGGTCGCCGGCAGCGCCATGCGCGCTCGCTTTTCGAAGGTGCAGGTACATGCGCAAGACCGGCCTGGCTGGCACGGCCCTTGCAATCGCCATCACGTATTTCGTCATTCAACAATAGGGAGTTTTCATGGAGAGCACGACTCTGCTGCCGCTGATCGGGATACCGATCGTCGTGGCCGGCTTTGCACTACGTTTCAATCCGCTGCTGGTGGTCACCGTGGCCGGCCTGTCGACCGGCCTGGCCGTCGGCATGGACTTCGGCACGCTGCTGGAAACCTTCGGCGAGAAGTTCGTCAACAGCCGCACGCTGGCGACCTTCCTGCTGATCCTGCCGATCATCGGCCTGCTGGAACACTATGGCCTGAAGGAGCGCGCCCAGGCGTGGATCTCCAGCATCGCCAGCGCCACCTCGGCGCGCATCCTGATGCTCTACTTCATCGTGCGCGAAGGCACCGCGGCGCTGGGCCTGATCTACCTCGGCGGACAGGCGCAGACCGTGCGTCCGCTCCTGGCGCCGATGGCGGAAGGCGCCGCCGTCAACATGTACGGCGAAGACCTGCCGCAGCACATCCGCGACAAGATCAAGGCGCACGCCGCCGCCTGCGACAACATCGCGGTGTTCTTCGGCGAGGACATCTTCATCGCCTTCGGCGCGGTGCTGCTGATGGACGCCTTCCTGAAGGAAAACGGCATCGCCAACATCGAGCCGCTGCACATCGGCCTGTGGGCGATCCCGACCGCGCTCTCCGCGCTGGTCATCCACATGTTCCGCCTGACCCGACTCGACGCCTCGATCCGCCGCGACGTCGAAGCCTGGAAAGCCACCCAAACCGATTCCCCGAAGGTGCACGCATGAGCACACTGATCACCATCAACCGCATCTACTACCTGATCGGCATCATCGTCATGGTCCTGGTGGCGATGACCCTGCGCGACAAGGGCAATCCGAAACGCCTGACCACCGCGCTGTTCTGGTTCCTGTTCGGCGCCGTGTTCCTGTTCGGCGACCTGCTGGTGGACAGCCTCGGCAAATCCATGGCCTACCGCGTCATCGGCGCCACCGTGATCATCATCTCGCTGATCGCCGGCACCGGCCTGCTCTCCATGGGCAGCTACGCCACGTCCTCGCATGAAGAACGCGTGGCCTCCTCCAAGCGGCTGGGCAACTGGCTGTTCTTCCCGGCGGTGCTGATCCCGGTGGTGACCGTGGCCTGTACCGTGCTGCTCAAGGGCGTCTCGGTGGGCGGCATGTTCCTGCTCGACCAGAAGCAGTTGACCCTGGCGGCGCTGTGCGTGGCCTGCGTCTGCGCGCTCATCGCCGGCTGGGTGCTGACCCGCGGCTCGCCGCTGCAGGCGGTGCGCCAGTCGCGCCGCCTGGTCGACTCGATCGGCTGGGCCGCGATCCTGCCGCTGATGCTGGCCATGCTGGGCGGCGTGTTCGTCGCCGCCAAGACCGGCACCTCGGTGCAGCAGGTGGTGAGCCTGTTCGTCAATCCGGACAACCGCTTCCTGGTGGTGGTGATCTACTGCGTCGGCATGGCGCTGTTCACCATGGTGATGGGCAACGCCTTCGCCGCCTTCCCGGTCATGAGCGCGGGCATCGCCCTGCCCTTCCTGATCCTGGGCCACCACGCCGACCCGGCGCCGCTGGTGGCCATCGGCATGTATTCCGGCTACTGCGGCACGCTGATGACGCCGATGGCCGCGAACTACAACATCGTGCCGGCGGCGCTGCTGGAACTGAAGAACAAGTACCAGGTCATCAAGGTGCAGATCCCGACCGCGCTGACGCTGCTGACCGTCAACGTGTTCCTGATGTACTTCCTCGCCTTCCGCTGATTCCCGGCCATGCATCACCGCGACCGCCCTTCGGCGGTCGCGCCGTTTCAGACAGTCCCCATCGCTTCAAGGAGTCCCCATGCAACTGACCATCCAGCAGGCCGAAGCCTTCGCCCGCATGCCCCTCGGCTACCTGCGCCAGGAATATCCCAACCACATCATGCACGTGCTCAACAGCGAGCAGGACGTGCTCTCGCCGCGCGCGCTGCACCCGGTGTTCTACGGCTGCTACGACTGGCACTCCGCCGTGCACGGCTTCTGGCTGCTGCTGCGCTGCGTGCACCTTTACCCCGAGCTGCCGGCCAAGGCCGAGATCGCCGCCATCTTCGATGAGCATTTCACGCCCGAGCTGATGGAGCGTGAGACCGACTACTTCCGCGCTCCCGGCCGCGCTCCCTTCGAGCGTCCCTACGGCTTCGGCTGGATCCTGGCGCTGGACCAGGAACTGGCGCAATCGGCCTTGCCGAACGCCGCAGCATGGCGCGCGGCGATGCAGCCGCTGACGACCGAGATCCGCCGCCGCCTGCTGGAGTACCTCGCCAAGCTGAGCTATCCGATCCGCGTCGGCACCCACTACAACACGGCGTTCGCGTTGGCGCTGTCGCTGGATTACGCGCGCCACGTCCAGGACGGCGAACTGGAGAGCGTCATCGTCGAGGCCTCGCGCCGCTACTACGGCAACGACGCCGACTATCCCGCGCACTTTGAACCGGGCGGCGACGAGTACATCTCCGGCGGCCTGACCGAAGCGCTGCTGATGACCAAGGCGCTGCCGGACGGCGCCTTCCAGGCCTGGTTCGACAAGTACCTGCCGCGCGTTGCCGAGATCGCGCAGATCATGGAACCAGCCCACGTGTCGGACCCGACCGATCCCAAGATCGCCCACCTCGACGGCCTGAACCTGTCGCGCGCCTGGTGCATGAAGAACATCCTGCGCCACCTGCACGCCGACCATCCCGCGCGCGCCGCCATCGGCGCCTCGGTGGAGCGCCACATCCAGGCCTCGATCGGCCAGGTGGTGGGCAGCCACTACAGCGGCGGCCACTGGCTGGCCAGCTTCGCGCTGCTGGCGCTGGAAGGCTGAACCGCCGCGTCCCTCGGCCTGCCGCTCCTGCGCAAGCAGGAACGACTCTCCAAAGATAAAAAGGCCTCCATGCATTCTTGCATGGAGGCCTTTTGCTTTCGACCCGATGTTGGCGGGCCCTATTCCATCGATGGTTTGCGCGGCTCGTCCCGCCGCTCCTGCATGGTCGCCGAGATCACCCGCGCGCTGCGCTTGAAGGTGAGGTAGGCCCAGGCCCAGTCGGTCATCACCATCAGCCGGTTGCGAAAACCGATCAGGAAGTAGACGTGCACGAAGAGCCAGAACAGCCACGCCGGATAGCCCGAGAACTTGAGCTTGCCGACCATGGCGATGGCCGCCTTGCGGCCGATGGTGGCCAGCGAGCCGTAGTCCGCGTAGGTGAAGCTCTCCGGCGCGCGGCCGGCGATGCGGTGCTTGATGTTGCGCGCGGCCACGCGGCCCATCTGTTTGGCTGCCGGCGAGACGCCTGGCACCGGTTGCCCATCGGACTGCGCGGCGGCGAGGTCGCCGATCACGTACACCTCGTCGCGACCGGCGATGTTGAGCTCGGGCGAGACCGGCACCCGGCCCGCGCGATCGAGCGCCACACCCAGCGATTTGCCCAGCGGCGATGCCGCCACGCCAGCCGACCAGATCACGGTGCGCGAGGCCAGCGTCTGCTCGCCGTCGAAGTTGGCATAGCGCACGCAGGTTTCATCGATATGCACCACGCGGCTGCCGGTACGCACGTCCACGCCGAGTTTTTGCAGCTGCTCGCGCGCCTTCTCCGAGAGGTCCGGCGGATAGGCGCCGAGGATGCGGTCGGAACCCTCGATCAAGACCACCCGCGCCGAATGCGGATCGATGTTGCGGAACTCGCCGGAGAGCGTGTGGCGGGCGATCTCGACCAGCGTGCCGGCCATCTCCACGCCGGTGGCGCCGCCGCCGATGACGGTGAAGGTCAGCCACTCCTGGCGCCGCCGCGCGTCGGTCTCGCGCTCGGCATACTCGAAGGCCATCAGGATGCGCTTGCGGATCTCGAAGGCGTCTTCCAGGGTCTTCAGGCCCGGCGCCAGGCGCGCCCATTCATCGCGGCCGAAATAGCTGTGGGTGGAGCCGGCGGCGACGATGAGGTGATCGTAGGCGATCGAACTCCCGTCCTCCAGCGCGACCGTCCGGGCGGACGTGTCGATGGCGGTCACGGCCGCCATCAGCGTGGTGAGGTTGCGCTGCTGCGCGAGGATGGCGCGGATCGGCGCGCTGATGGCCGGCGCCGACAGCCCGGCCGTGGCCACCTGGTACAGCAGCGGCTGGAACAGGTGGTGGTTGCTGCGATCGATCATGGTGATGCGCACGTCGGCGCCGGCCAGCTCCCGGGCGGCGGCCAGTCCACCGAAACCACAGCCGATGATGACTACGTGGGGCATTGCCTTCCTTTCAAAAGTAAATAGTTTTTATGCCTGCGGCAGATGAGGCCGGCCGCGGCGATGTCCCCTACTCTCTATTCGGATGCGCCTGCATCGCGCGGCCGCGCCTCCCCTGGAATGCGCCGTCGCGAGACAAATTGATCTCTCTCAATGCAGACGGACAGAATCGCACACTTTTGGTTCGAAAGCACTTGGCCACTTTGCCCCAGCCCATCAGCGCCAGGCGCGCGCGGCCAAGAAAAATCCCCCGTGACCTTGCGGCCACGGGGGATTTCTCCGTCAACGGACGTCCGGCCGGGGCCGGACGAGACGCCTGATTACTGCGCGTCCTGGGGCGCCGGGGCACCCGAGGATTCGTCGGCTTGGGCAGCCTTCATCGACAGCTTCAGGCGGCCGCGGTCATCGGTCTCCAGAACCTTGACGCGCACTTGCTGGCCTTCCGACAGGTAGTCGGCGACCGCGTTGACGCGCTCGTTGGCGATCTGGCTGATGTGCAGCAGGCCATCCTTGCCCGGCAGGACCTGGACGATGGCGCCGAAGTCCAGCAGCTTCAGGACGGTGCCTTCGTAGACCTTGCCCACTTCGACCGATGCGGTCAGCTCTTCGATGCGGCGCTTGGCTTCCTGGCCGGCCGACGCATCCACGGAGGCGATGGTAACCACGCCTTCGTCGCTGATGTCGATCTGGGTGCCGGTTTCTTCGGTCAGCGCGCGGATCACGGCGCCGCCCTTGCCGATCACGTCGCGGATCTTCTCAGGGTTGATCTTGATGGTGATCAGGCGCGGCGCGAAGTCGGACAGCTCGGCGCGGCCGGCCGGCACGGCTTCCTGCATCTTGCCCAGGATGTGCTGGCGGGCTTCCTTGGCCTGCTCCAGCGCCACCTGCATGATTTCCTTGGTGATGCCCTGGATCTTGATGTCCATCTGCAGCGCGGTGACGCCTTCGGCGGTGCCGGCTACCTTGAAGTCCATGTCGCCCAGGTGATCTTCATCGCCCAGGATGTCGGTCAGGACGGCGAACTTGTTGCCTTCCTTGATCAGGCCCATGGCGATGCCGGCGACGTGCGCCTTCATCGGCACGCCGGCATCCATCAGGGCCAGGCAGCCGCCGCACACCGAGGCCATCGACGAGGAGCCGTTGGATTCGGTGATTTCGGAGACCAGGCGCACCGAGTAGCTGAACTCGTCGGCAGCCGGCAGCGCGGCCAGCAGCGCGCGCTTGGCCAGGCGGCCGTGACCGATTTCGCGGCGCTTCGGGGTGCCGACGCGACCGGTTTCGCCGGTGGCGAACGGAGGCATGTTGTAGTGGAGCATGAAGCGGTCGGTGTACTCGCCCAGGATGCTGTCGATCTTCTGCTCGTCGCGCGCGGTGCCGAGGGTGGCCACGACCAGCGCCTGGGTTTCGCCACGGGTGAACAGGGCCGAGCCGTGGGTACGCGGCAGCACGCCGGTACGGATCGAGATCGGACGCACGGTGCGGGTGTCGCGGCCGTCGATGCGCGGTTCGCCTTCCAGGATCTGCGAACGCACGATCTTGGCTTCCAGGTCGAACAGGATCGAACCGACTTCAGCGGCATCGGCTGCAACGCCGCCGCCGGATGCGGCTTCAGCCACCAGCGTCTCGTTGACTTGCGCCGACACGGCCTTGAGCTTCTCGGTGCGGGCTTGCTTGTCCTTGGTCTGGTAGGCCTCGCGCAGCGGGCCTTCGGCCAGTTGCGAGACGCGCGCGATCAGCGCCTCGTTCTTGGCCGGCGGCGTCCACTGCACTTCCGGCTTGCCGCCGTCGCGCACCAGTTCATGGATGGCGTCGATCACGGCCTTCGATTGCTCGTGGCCGAACACGACTGCGCCCAGCATCACTTCTTCGGACAGTTGCTCGGCTTCGGATTCGACCATCAGCACGGCCGCTTCGGTACCGGCCACCACCAGGTTCAGCTGCGAGGACTTCAGTTGCGAGACGGTCGGGTTCAGCACGTACTGGCCGTCGATGTAGCCCACGCGGGCTGCGCCCACCGGGCCGCCAAACGGAATGCCGGCCAGCGACAGCGCAGCCGAGGAGCCGATGATCGCGGGGATGTCGGGATCGATTTCAGGGTTGACCGACAGCACGTGCACGATCACCTGCACTTCGTTCAGATAGCCTTCCGGGAACAGCGGGCGGATCGGGCGATCGATCAGGCGCGACGTCAGGGTTTCCTTTTCGGAGGGCTTGCCTTCGCGCTTGAAGAAGCCGCCGGGGATGCGGCCTGCAGCGTAGGTCTTTTCGATGTAGTCGACGGTCAGCGGGAAGAAATCCTGGCCGGGCTTGGCATCCTTGCGCGCCACCACGGTTGCCAGGATCACGGTGTCTTCGATCGACACCAGCACGGCGCCGGACGCCTGGCGGGCGATCTCGCCGGTTTCCAGGGTCACCTGATGCTGGCCGTACTGGAAGGTCTTGCTAACTTTATTGAACACGGTATTTCCTTTCTTTTATGGAGCCGGCCCCGACTGTGTCCGCGGTGCGCGACTTCCTTTTGCCGACAGATTTTCAGGCGCTGTCGTTCACCTCACCACAGCCGCCGGCAGAACCGGAGGCTTACGACGAACGCGGCCGGTACTGCGCCACGATGAAACAAAACGATGCAACAAGAACGAATTCAGCCCGCCATGGGCGGCGCCTGCCGATCAGGTTACGGAATCGTAAAAAACAAAATGCCCGCGTCAACGAGTGACGCAGGCATTCTGTTCATGACCCGGAAACCGGATGGAGACGCGGAGTCAAATTACTTACGCAGACCGAGCTTTTCGATCAGGGCGCGGTAACGGTCGGCGTCCTTGCCCTTCAGGTAGGACAGCAGGCTCTTGCGACGGTTGACCATCTTGATCAGGCCGCGGCGGGAGTGGTGATCCTTGCTGTGGGCCTTGAAGTGGCCGTTCAGGTCGTTGATGCGCGCGGTCAGCAGTGCGACTTGCACTTCCGGTGAACCGGTGTCGTTCGTGCCGCGGGCGTTATCGGAGATAATGGCAGCCTTGGCTGCTTTTTCGATGGACATGCTATTTACCTTTCACAAGCGGTGTGCGGAGCGTTCAGACGAGGCCCTGCATACCGTGAACTAAAGAATTGAAATCCGGCCAAAATGGCCAGACGCGGAAGTATATAGCAAAATCCATTTTATTCAAACACTTAGAGACGGCCGCAGCGGCCCCGGGCCTGCGCGCGGCAATGCCCCCGCGGCAACATTTCCAGGACGACCCTACATGAATTTCCCCGCCCCTTTGTTCAAACCCCGCCGCGCGGCGCTGGCCGCGGCCCTGCTGGCGATGTCCCTGCTCTCCGGCTGCGCCGCGCTGCTGCAGCCGCCGGTCGCCCCGGGCGAATCGGAGGAACAGGTGCTCACACGGCTGGGCGCGCCGACCAATGTTTATCAGGATGGCAACACGCGCCTGTTCGAATACGGCGCCGGCGCCTTCGGCCAGTACCAGTATATGGCGCGCATCGGACCCGACCACCGCCTGATTTCCTACCAGCAAGTCTGGACCCTGGAGAACTTCCGCGCCATCCGCGTCAAGCAGGACACCAAGCAGGATGTGCTGGCGCGCGTAGGCCGCCCGACCGAGATCACCCGCTACGCCCGCATCCCCTTCGATGCCTGGAACTACGGCTTCAAGGAAAGCGGCGTATGGAATTCGCAGATGACGGTCTACTTCGACGACAACGGCATCGTGCAAAAGGTCGAGAACGGGCCCGACCCGCGCTTCGACGATTCGCGCTTCCCGTTCTGATACGGGCGCCGGGCGCCAGGATCCAATGAAAAATGCCGCCCGGTTTTATCCGGGCGGCATTTTTTTGTCGCGGGAGACAGCGATCAGACCACGGTCGCCAGGGCCAGCGTCAACAGCAACGCCACCACGGAGACCAGGGTCTCCATCACGGTCCAGGTCTTGAAGGTCTGCGGCACGGTCATGTTGAAGTATTCCTTCACCAGCCAGAAGCCGCCGTCGTTGACGTGCGACAGGATCAGCGAGCCGGCGCCGGTGGCCAGCACCATCAGCTCGGGGCGGGTGCCGCCGACCGAGGAGACGATGGGCGCCACGATGCCGCAGGCGGTGGTCATCGCCACCGTAGCCGAACCGGTCGCCACGCGGATCAGCGCGGCCACGAACCAGCCCAGCAGCAGCGGCGACAGGTGCGCATCGGTGGCGATGCCGACGATGGCCTTGGATACGCCGCCGTCCATCAGGATGCGGCCGAAGCCGGCGCCGGCTCCCACCACCAGGGTGATGCTGGCGATCGGCGCCAGGCATTCGTTGGTGAACTTCAGGATCTGGTCGGCGCCGAAGCCGCGCGCTTTGCCGAAGGTCCAGAAGCTGACCAGCGTGGCGATCAGCAGCGCGATCACGGAGTTGCCGATCAGGCGCAGGAAGTCGTTGGCGAAGCTCTTGGGCGCGAAGAACAGGTCGGCCCAGCTGCCGATCAGCATCAGCGCCACCGGCAACAGGATGGTGAACAGCGTGATGCCGAAGCCGGGCAGCTGGCGATCCTTCTTGCTGTCGTCGACGAACTGCGAGATCAGCGGATTGTCCGGATTGGGGATCACCACCTTGGAGATCAGCTTGCCGAAGATCGGACCGGCGATGATGGCGGTCGGGATACCCACGATCAGCGCATACAGGATGGTGCGGCCGATATCCGCGCTATAGGCGGTGACCGCCAGCAGCGCCGCCGGGTGCGGCGGGATCAGGCCGTGCACGACCGACAGGCCGGCCACCATCGGGATGCCCACCAGCACCATGTTAGTGCCGGTGCGCTTGGCCACGTTGAAGGCGATCGGCACCAGCAGCACGAAACCGACTTCGAAGAACACCGGCAAGCCGACGATGAAGGCCACGACCATCATCGCCCAGTGCACGTTCTTCTCGCCGAAGGCCTTGATCATGGTGTTGGCGATGCGCTCGGCGCCGCCCGACTCGGCCATCATCTTGCCCAGCATCGTGCCCAGGCCCACCACCAGCGCGATGTGCCCCAGCGCGCCGCCCACGCCCGTTTCAAAGGCCTTGACGATATTGCCCATCGGCATGCCGACGGCCAGGCCCAGCACCAGCGACACCACGATCAGCACGATGAACGGGTTCATCTTGAACTTGGCGATCAGCACGATCAGCGCGATCACCGCCACCAGCGCGTACACCAGCAGCGCGCTTCCCTGTACAGCTTCCATTTGAATCTCCTCTTAGGAAGTTAAAACACCGGCCGACGACTTGCTTCCCCTGTCGGCATCTTTTCAAAACAAAAATGCGCGGAAGGCGCCGCAGCGCCCGCCATCGATACATTGCCGATCAGCGTTTGAACGCCACGCAGTCGACCTCGACCTTGCAATCCACCACCATGCTCGACACCACGCAGGCGCGCGCCGGCGGGTTGGCGCCGAAGTATTCCTTGAAGACCTTGTTGAAGGATTGGAAGTCGCGCGCGTCGTCCAGCCAGACGCCGCAACGCACCACGTGTTCGGGACCGTAGCCGGCTTCCTTGAGGATCGCCAGCACGTTCTGGATGGCCTGGTGCGACTGGGCGACGATGCCGCCGTCGATCACCTCGCCGTTGACCATCGCCACCTGGCCCGACACATACAGCCAGCCGTCGGCCGCTACCGCGCGCGCGAACGGAAGATGCTGGCCGCCGGTGCCGCTGCCGCCTTCCACACCATATCGTTGAATGCTCATTACTGCTCCTTTGCTAAAAAAATGAATGCGCCCGTGAGGGACATTTCGTTTCCGATTGGCTTGATCTTGTTGCTCTTCGAATTCTCCTGCGCCCTGCCGTCGGCTCACGCCTCGGCGAAGGCCTGCTCCGACTCGCGCTCGCGCGCCTGGCGCGCCAGGAAGCGGCCGGCGCGTTCGCCCGTCGCCTTCTTGTCGCGGCCGTTGTAGGCCAGCTTGCCGTTGACCCACACCAGGTCGATGCCGTGCGCCGGCTGCATCGGGTCGGTGAAGCTGGCGGCGTCGCGGATGGTGTCGGCGTCGAACAGCACCAGGTCGGCCCAATAGCCTTCGCGCACGAAGCCGCGCTCGTGCAGGCCGAAGCGCAGCGCCGACAGGCCGGTCATCTTGCGCACCGCGACGGCCAGCGAGAACAGCTTCTGCTCGCGGCTGTAATAGCCCAGCACGCGCGGGAAGGCGCCCCACAGGCGAGGGTGCGGCAGCGGGTCGTTGGGCAGGCCGTCGGAGCCGACCACGGTGGCCGGGTGCGACAGGATGCGGTTGACGTCGTCGTCCGACATGCAGTGGTAGACCGCGCCGGCCGGCATC
The DNA here is from genome assembly GCF_028993615.1 of Herbaspirillum sp. WKF16. Lineage (NCBI taxonomy): Bacteria > Pseudomonadati > Pseudomonadota > Betaproteobacteria > Burkholderiales > Oxalobacteraceae > Herbaspirillum > Herbaspirillum sp. WKF16. The sequence goes on from NZ_CP118632.1 coordinate 3,179,420, forward strand.
AGGCGCGCGGCGGCGGCGTGCAGGTCGACCTGCCATTCGGCGGCGATCTGCTTCAACATCTTGCCGCCCTGCTCCGGATGCGGCTCGGACCAGGTGACCTGGATATCGTAGTCGGAGGTGACCTGCTTCAGGTCCAGCGTCGACGAGCTGGCGGTATAGGGATAGCAGTCGCAGCCCACGTGCTGGTGCTTGCCGGCCGCATCCAGCGCCTGCAGCACCTCGCTGCTGCGTCCCCAGTTCTCGACGCCGGCGCACTTCAGGTGAGAAATCACCACCGGCACGCGCGCGTGCTTGCCGATGCGGAAGGCTTCATCCATGGCGTCGAGGATGTCGGCGAACTCGCTGCGCAGGTGGGTCGCGTACATCGCGCCGAACTCGGCCAGCGGTTCGGCCAGCGACAGCACTTCCGCAGTCGGCGCGTTGATCGCGTTGCCGTAGGCCAGGCCGGTGGACAGGCCCAGCGCCCCATGCTCCAGCGCCTCGCGCAGCTGCGCGCGCATGGCGGCGATCTCCTCTTCGCTGGCGGCGCGGTCCAGGCGATCCATGTGATTGTTGCGCAGCGCGGTGTGGCCCACCAGCGCGGCGACGTTGATGGAGGGGCGCGCGGCATTGACGGCGTCGACGTAGCCGGCGAAGGTCGGATAGCTGAAGGCCTCGGACTTGCCCAGCAGGTTCATCGGATCCGGCGGATCGCCCTTCAGCGACACCGGCGCGGCGCTGATGCCGCAGTTGCCGACCACCACCGTGGTCACGCCCTGCGAGAGCTTGGGAAACATCTCGGGGGTGCGGATGACGTTGGTGTCGTCGTGGGTGTGGGCGTCGATGAAGCCGGGCGCGAGCACCCGGCCGGTGGCGTCGATGGTCTCGCCGGCCTGCCAGCCGGAGAGCTGGCCGATGGCGGCGATGCGGCCGGCGCTTACGGCGACGTCGGCCGGCCGGGGCTCGGCGCCGGAACCGTCGATGATGAGGGCGTTGCGGATCAGGATGTCGCAGCGTCCGGTGGAGGATGCGGATTGAGTGGTCATGTCAGTCTCCCAGCGGCTGGTGGCGATCGCCGCCGCCGCGATGCGTGTCGAGCACGTATTTCAGCCGGCGCAGGCGTTCCTGGCTGCTTTCCTTCTGCAGCAAGGCCAGTTCCAGCACCAGCATGTCGAGCGTCACCATCATCGCGTAGCGTGATGAGGACGGTTTGAAAATCAGGTCGGTCTCCAGCGTCTTGATCGGCAGCAGCACGTCGGCGATTTTCGCCAGGGGCGAACCGAGCGCGGTGATGGCGACGATCTTGACGCCGTATTCGTGCGCCACCTCGCAGTTGGCCAGCAGCTCGGGCACGTTGCCGGTGGCGGAGAAGACCAGCAGCACGTCGTTCTTGTCCAGCGTGGCGGCCACCATCTTTTGCAGGATGGCGTCGTGGTAGGTGGCGATCGGCCGGCCCAGGCGCACCAGGCGGTAGCGTGCCTCGTCCGACATCATGGTCGAGCCGCCGCCCATGCCGAAGCAGTAGATCATGCGCGCCTCCAGCAGCAGCGCCGCGGCCGCCATCAGCATGTCGGGATTGAGCATGGCGCGGTTGAGCTCCAGCACCGCGTGGATATCGTTGTAGACCTGGTCGGCCAGTTCCGGCGGCTGCTCGGAGACCACTGCCTTGGCGCCGTCGAAGAAGCGCTGCCCCACCGCCACCGCCTGCGCCAGCAGGAACTTGAACTCGCGCACGTCGCGGCAGCCCATCGCCTTGGCGAAGCGCGTCACGCTGGCCACCGACACGCCGGCCTTGGCCGCCAGCTCGCCGATGCTGGCGCTGGCCGCGCTCGATAGATCCCCGAGGATGGCCTCGGCGACCTTCTGTTCGGCCAGGCGCAGCGTGCTGCTGCGTTCTGTGATGCGGGAGACGATGTCCAAGGTCTGCGCCATGCGAAAGTGTTTCCCTAAATTATTTATGTTATTTACTAACACAGCGCAAACATAGTAAATTCATGGGTATTATTACGTCAATCCAATTTTTACAGGAATAATTGCGATGAATGATACAAACTACCAAATTGCTTATCAGACCGGCATCATCGACCCTGTAAACAAGGGCCTGGGACCGTTGCAGCAGCCGCTGGCGCCGCAAGAGGCCGGCTCGGTGCAGTGGAACCTGCTCAACGAAGACATCAGCCTGCCGGCCGCGGTTCTCTACGAAGAGAAACTGGCGCACAACCTCAAGTGGATGCAGGATTTCGTCGGCCAGTACAAGGTCAAGCTGGCCCCGCACGGCAAGACCACCATGGCGCCCAAGCTGTTCAAGCGCCAGCTCGACACCGGCGCCTGGGGCATCACCCTGGCTACCGCGCACCAGACCCTGGCCGGCTATCGCCACGGCGTGCGCCGCGTGATCATGGCCAACCAGCTGGTGGGCAAACGCAACATGGCGATCATCTCGGAGCTGCTGGCCGATCCTTCCTTCGAATTCTTTTGCCTGGTCGACTCGGCCGACCTGGTGGACCAGCTCGGCAGCTTCTTCGCCGAACGCCATCAAACCCTGAACGTGCTGCTGGAGCTGGGCCCCGCGGGCGGACGCACCGGCGTGCGCGACGACGCGCAGCAGGCGGCGGTGCTGGAGGCGGTCAAGCGCTGGGACAGCATCGCGCTGGCCGGCGTGGAGGTGTATGAAGGCGTGCTCAAGGAAGAAGCCGACATCCGCCGCTTCCTGCAGCGCGCAGTGGCCTGCGTCAAGGATCTCGCGCAGCAGGGCCTGCTGGCCAAGCGCGCCGCGCGCGGTCCGGCGGTGCTGACCGGCGCCGGCTCGGCCTGGTACGACGTGGTGGCCGAAGAGTTTGCCCAGGCCGACATCGGCCAGCCGCTGGACGTGGTGCTGCGCCCGGGCTGTTACCTGACGCATGACGTCGGCATCTATCGCGCCGCCCAGGCGCAGATCCAGGTGCGCAACCGGGTGGCGCACAGCATGCGCAGCCAGCTGCAGCCGGCGCTGCAACTGTGGGCCTATGTGCAATCGATCCCCGAGGCCGACAAGGCCATCATTGCGCTGGGCAAGCGCGACGCCGCCTTCGATGCCGGCCTGCCGCTGCCGGTGTCGCTGTTCCGCCCGGGCCGCGACAGCCGGCCGCTGGCCACGCCGGCGCACTGGGAAGTGACCGGCATGATGGATCAGCACGCCTACCTGAAGATCGCCGCCGGCGACGACATCAAGGTCGGCGACATGATCGCCTTCGACATCTCGCACCCCTGCCTGACCTTCGACAAGTGGCGCCACCTGCCGGTGGTGGATGGCAAGTTCGATGTGATCGACGTGGTCCAGACCTTCTTCTGAAAATCCTGTTAGGCTTTCGCGCCATCCGTCGCCTGCGTCAATTGCGCCAGGCGGCGCGGCGCAACTCCCTGAACGCACAGCAAAGAACATGAGCAACAAGATCCTCGCCTACGGCGAAGCGATGGTGGAATTCAACCAGAGCATCAAGACGCCGCGCAACTACCTCGAAGGCTTCGGCGGCGACACCTCCAACTTCGCCATCGCCGCCGCGCGCCAGGGCGCCGACAGCGGCTATATCAGCGCCGTGGGCGACGATCATTTCGGCCGCAGCCTGCTTGACCTGTGGCAGGCCGAGCGCGTCGACACCGAACATGTCGGCGTGCAGCAAGGCGTCTCCACCGGCATCTACTTCGTCACCCACAACGACGCCGGCCACCACTTCCATTACCTGCGCGCCGGTTCCGCGGCCAGCCGCTTTGCCCCGCAACAGCTGCCGTTGGCCGCCATCGAGCAAGCCCGCGTGCTGCACCTGTCGGGCATCAGCCTGGCCATCAGCGAAAGCGCCTGCGACGCCGGCCTGGCGGCGATGGCGCACGCGCGCCGCCACGGCGTGCTGACCTCGCTGGACACCAACCTGCGGCTGCGCCTGTGGCCGCTGGAACGCGCCCGCGAAAAGATGACCGACGCCTTCAAGCTGTGCGACATCTGCCTGCCGAGCTGGGAGGATGTATCGATGCTGACGGGACTGGAAGACCGCGACGCCATCGTCGACCTGCTGCTCTCGTATGGCGTCAAGCTGGTGGCGTTCAAGCTGGGTCGCGAAGGCTGCTATGTGGCCACGCCCGATGAGCGCCGCATGGTGGCGCCCTACACGGTCGAGGCGCTGGATGCGACCGGCGCCGGCGACTGCTTCGGCGGCGCTTTCGTGGCCGAGCTGGTGGCGGGACGCGACCCCTTCGCCGCCGCGCGCTACGCCAATGTGGCGGCGGCGCTCTCGACCACCGGCTATGGCGCGGTCGAACCCATTCCCACCCGCCAGAAAGTCGAAGCCGCCCTGAAGGCGGCCTGACTCACATCCCCCGACACGGACCAGGCCGGCGTCGCTACGCCTGCTCCGTGCGCCTGGCCACGAACAGCATGCCCGCCACCGACTGGCGGATCTCCTCGCGCAGGATCTGCTGGCTGTCGTGCACTACTTCCATTCCGCTGTTCTTCAAATGCAGGTGCACATAGTCGCGGCTGTGCCGGTAGCGGCCGCTGGCGTGCAGGCAGAAGCCTGAGGGCGCCTGGTCCTGCGGCGTCACCGCCTCCACCGTGAAGATGAAGTAGCCATCGCGGCGCAAGGCGCCGGCGACGTCGCGGAACACGCTCCCCAGGTCGCCGAAATAGATCATGGTGTCGGCCGCCGTCACCAGGTCGCAGGACAGCGGATTGCGCGCCAGGTAGTCGCCGATCTCGGCTTTTTCCAGCTGCGCATAGTGGCCCGCGGCGGCGGCCTTGGCCAGCATCTTGCCGGCCAGGTCGACGCCGGTGATGCGGTGCGAGAACGGCGCCATGTAAGGGCCGCACAGGCCGGTGCCGCAGCCGATGTCGAGCGCCTCGAACTGGCGCGCCGGTTGCGCCACCATGCCCAGGCCCTCGCCGATCAGGCGCGGGCCGCGATAGCCCAGGCTCTCCAGAAGGTTGGCCTCGAAGGTGTCGGCATAGCGGTCGAAGTGGAATTCGATGTAGCGGTCGGAGGCGCGCTGCGGCACGTCGTCCTGCGAGCAGGCGGCCAGCATGTGGGCCGCGACCGGATTGTCCGGCTCATCGGCCAGCCAGGCGCGGTAGGCCTCGGCCGCCTCCTGCAGGCGCCCCAGGAAATAGAAGGAAATCCCCAGCATCTCCTTGGACTTGCCCTCCAGCGGCGGCAGCACATAGGCGCGGCATTGGTAGTGCGACGCCTGCATCTTGTCGCCGGCGGCCTCGAAGATGCCGCCCAGGTGCAAGAGCGCCGGCACGAAGCCGGGATCGATGGCGACGGCGCGCTCGAACGAGCCGGTGGCCTCGGCGGTCTTCTGCAGCTGCAGCTGGGTGGCGCCCAGGTTGTTCCAGATCGTGTGGTCCTGCGGGGTGATCGCCAGCGCATCGGCATAGGCCAGTTCGGCCTCCTCCAGGCGGCCCAGCGCGAACAGCACGTTGCCCAGGTCGTTCTGCCAGGAAGCGTCCTCGGACTCCAGCGCGCAGGACAGCATCAGTTTCTCGACCGCCTCGTCATGCCGCCCTACCTGGTGCAGCCAGATGCCGTAGTAATGCAGCGCGACCGGCTGGATAGGATCATCTTCCAGCACCGCCTCGTAGATGGCGGCGGCTTCGTCCAGGCGGCCGGCCATGTGGGCGTCGATGCCCTGCTGCAGTTGCGCGAGCGGCGCCGGTTGAAGGTCCGAGGGCGATTGTAGCGATTGCATAGCGTAATCCCGATCCAGAGCATCCAAGAAAAACAGTCCAAGACCCCAAGCTGGCGCAGCCGCGCAGGCCTGCCGCAGGCGCAGCCAGTGTACAGCGTCTTTACATTTCTTTGCGATTGTTGGCGAGAATTGGTGCGTTGGCAATGCCTAATCCTTCGGCTTTGCAGCCCAAAGATGCGCCTGGCGCCCCCAATGACCGGGGCGGCCAGTCCGCCCGCGTCGGCGGCAGGCAAGAAAAAAGCCGCCCGCAGGCGGCTTTCCGGAAACGGCGCGAGAACGCCTGGCGCCGCGCTAGCCGTCCGCCAGGCTGTGCCCGATGCGGCCCAGCTGGCGCAGCGCCTGGTCCAGTTCGCGGGTGAAAGGATGGCCGCAGCAGATGCGCAGGAAGTGGCCATAGCGATTGGAGTTGGAGAAGATGGCGCCGGGCGACACCCCCACGCCTTCGGCCAGCGCGCGCTCGAACAGCTGCTGCGAGCAGACCTGCGACGGCAGCTCCAGCCACAGCCCGACGCCGCCGTTGGGCACGGTCAGGCGCGTGCCTTCGGGGAAGTAGACCGCGATCGCCTCGGCCATGCGCTCGCGCTGCTCCTTGAGCAGCTGGCGCAGGCGGCGCAGGTGGCGGTCGTAGCCGGGGCTGGCGATGAAATCGGCGGCGGTGACCTGGGTCCATTCCTCGTTGGCGCGGGTGTGCGTGAACTTGAGCATCTTGACCCGCTCGTGCCAGCGGCCGCCGTTCATCCAGCCCAGCCGCATGCCCGGCGCCAGCACCTTGCTCAGGGAGACGCAATAGATCACGTTGCCGCTGCGGTCGCGGCTCTTCAGGGTGGAAGGCGCGACATTGCCGTCGGCCAGCTCGGTATAGGCGTCGTCCTCGATGAGCGGCAGGCGCAGCTCTTCGCACAGGCGCACCAGCTTGTCCTTGTTGGCGTCGGGCATGATGCAGCCCAGCGGGTTCTGCAGGTTGGGCACCACCACCACCGCCTTGATGTTGCCGTAGGTGCGCGCCGCCAGCTCCAGCGCCTCGGCCGAGATGCCGGTATGCGGGCTGGTGGGAATCTCCAGCGCCTTCATGCCCAGGTTTTCCAGCGCCTGCAGCAAGCCGAAGTAGGTCGGCGACTCCACCGCGATGGTGTCGCCGGGCCCGGCCACCGCGCGCAACGCCAGGTTGAGGGCTTCGATGCAGCCGTGCGTGACCACCACCTCGTCGGCCTCGATACGCATGCCGGCGTTGAGCGCGCGACGCGCCACGGCCTGGCGGAAGGTGTGGTTGCCGTTGTGCGGCATGGCGCTGGTCAGCAGCTCGGGCCGCTCGCGCAGCGCGCGGATGGCGGCTTGCTTGAGGGTGTCGACGGCATACAGCGCCGGCGCGCAGGTCATGCCGGACAGATCGATGGCCGGGGCGCTGGCCTGGCGCTGGGCGATGTACTTGGACACCTTTTCATGGATGCCGACGTATTGCGCCGGATCGATCGCCACCAGGCTCTTGGGCTCCTGCACCGGGCGGATCGCCGAGCGGCGCGGCTGGCGCACGAAGTAGCCCGAACGCGGGCGCGCCTCCAGCCAGCCGCCCTCCTCCATATGGCGCAGCGTCTGCAGCGCGGTCGACAGGCTGACCTGGTGCTGGCGCATCAGGTCGCGCACCGAGGGCATGCGGTCGCCGGCGACCAGGGTGCCGGCCAGGATCGCGCCCTGGTAGTGCTCGGCCAGGCGCCGGTACAGCGGCATGCGGACATCCGCCGCGTCCGCAGGAGCGGCCGCAAGAGCGGGTGGGGAGGAAGCTTGGGCGTCGGGAATGAGCAGGCTGGTATCCATAACAGCATCATGTTCTTGTGGAAGAAACCAGAACAGATACAGAGTATTCTAAAAATAACGGTAACAGAGCAAAAAATCGCCGCCTGTTACGACGCAGTCGGATTTTCCCTGTGCCTGTTGCGCAAGCGCCTGCCTCCTTAGACTGCAAGCGTACCCAACCGACGGAGAATCGCCATGCAGACCGCGCGCCAACGCCCCCTTCCCGACCAGGACATCACCACCCAGACGCTCAGGCTCGCGCCCGGCCAAACCATGCTGGTGTGGCTGCCGGCCGGCAGCCTGATCGTCTGCAACGCGCCCGCGGCCAGCATCGCCGAGCCGCCTTACTGGCAAGCCAATCAGCTGAGGATCCGCCGCACCGAACTCAGCGACGGCCAGTCCATGCGCTTCGAGCAGGCCGGCTGGGCCGACATCGTCGCCCGCCAGGGCGGCGAGGTGCTGTGCCTGCGTCCCGAACTCCACGCCTGGCGACGCGCCTGGGGCAAGCTGCTGCGCCTGCTGCCGTCCAGGCTGGGCGTGACGCCGGCGCGGCGCTGAGCCGGGCGCCTGGGGCGGCATCGGCGCGCGGGCATTTTCGGCCGCCAATGCCCGCCACCCTGCCACGAGGGGGCGGTTTCCCGCGCATTCCCTGCCTACCGTCAGCAAATCCGAATAAATTCTTCGAATCTGCCCGAGAAGATGTGCAGATATTTCCCCAAAACCATTACACTTCTTCATCCACAGAAGAAGAAGTGCTATGCAGAACGACCATCTCCCCGGCAACGCTCTCTCGTCCTCCGCCAAGGCCCCCGCCTTGTCCGAACAAGAAACCTTCGACCTCACCCCGGTCTCCCTCTGGAAAGAAGACTACAGCGGCTTGAAGCGCCTGTTCAGCCAGTGGCGCGATCAGGGCGTGACCGACCTGCGCGCCTGGCTGATGGAAGACCATTCCCGCGCGCATGCCTGCGCGCGGCAGATCCGCGTGGTCGACGTCAACCGCCGCACGCTGGAATGGTACGAGGCGCGCGACCTGGAACACCTGGTGTCGAACCTGGACAAGGTGTTCCGCGACGACATGATCGAGACCTTCATCGACGAGATGGCGCAGCTGTGGGAAGGCCGGCTCAACTTCTCCAGCTACACGGTCAACTACACCCTGGGCGGCAAGCGCCTGGACATCCAGCTCTCCGGCCGCATCATGCCCGGCAGCGAGGAAAGCTGGGACTACATCCTCCTGGCCATCGAGAACGTCACCGAGCGCGAGACCGCGCGCAAGAAGCTGTCGCGCAGCGAGAACTACGCGCGCGGCCTGTTCGAGTATTCGCCGATCTCGCTGTGGGTGGAAGACTTCAGCCAGGTCAAGCGCCTGTTCGACGACCTGCATCGCATCGGCATCACCGACTTCCGCACTTTCACCGACGTCCATCCGGAATTCGTCGAGCGCTGCATGCAGGAGATCCGCGTGATCGACGTCAACCTGCAGACGCTGTCGATGTTCGGCGCGCCCGACAAGGCCACCCTGCTGTCGCACCTGTCCGACGTGTTCCGCGACGACATGCGCCACCACTTCAACGAACAGTTGATCGAGCTGTGGAACGGCAACCTGTTCCACCAGCGCGAGGTGGTCAACTATTCGCTCAACGGCGACCAGTTGCACGTGCACCTGCAGTTCTCGGTGTTCCCCGGCTACGAAGACAGCTGGGGCCTGGTGCTGGTGGCGCTGACCGACATCACCGCGCGCAAGAAGGCCGAAGCCTATCTGGAATTCCTCGGCAAGCACGACGAGCTGACCAAGCTGCACAACCGCGCCTACATGGTGGATGAATTGAACCGCCTGGAGCGCAAGGGACCGTTCCCGGTCAGCGTGATCGTGGCCGACCTGAACGGCCTGAAGGAAGTCAACGACGAGCTCGGCCACGCCGCCGGCGACGCCCTGCTGCGCCGGGTGGGGGAAGTGCTGGACAAGGCGGTGGAGCGTCCGTGCAGCGTGGCGCGCACCGGCGGCGACGAGTTCGCGATCCTGCTGCCGGCCACCGATGAGCGCGGCTGCGCGATCCTGATCGAGCAGATCCAGAAGCTGATCGAACTGAACAACCAGTTCTACTCCGGCGTTTCCCTCAGCCTGTCGATGGGCGCCGCCACGGCGACGCCGGGCGAACGCCTGGAGCAGGTGGTGCAGCGCGCCGACTCGCTGATGTACGAAGCCAAGCGCCAGTACTACGCCAAGACGCCGGGCCTGGAACGGCGCCAGAACGACTGAGGCGCGTGGCTCCAGGCAGAAACGATCACACCTTGACGGCCGGCGCCGAGACGCTGGCCGGCGACGTGATCACGGCCGCCGGTTGCGGTCCGGTGCGCACCCTGTTCCTGCACGGCGCCGGCCACAGCACCCGCCGGCGCCAATGGCCGGTGCGCGAGGCGCTGGCGCTGCGCGGCCATGCCAGTGCCGCCATCGATTTTTCCGGTCACGGGGACAGCAGCGCGCGCGAGCCCAATTCGCTGGCCAAGCGCCTGGCCGAAGCCCAGGCCGCACTCGATCACTTCTGCGCAGACGACGGGCAGCCGCGCACGGTAGTCGGCGTGAGCATGGGCGGCGAGATCGCCATGCGGCTGGCCTGCCGCGGCGCCAATCGCATCGGGCATGTGCTCACCATCGTCGGCGCGATCTACGACAAGGCCGCCTTCACGCTTCCCTTCGGTCCCGATTTCTCGGCCGCGCTGCGGCGCCCCGACAGCTGGCGCGACGCCGAGACGCTGGCGCTGATCAAGACCTATCGCGGCCGTATCACGCTGGTGCGCGCGGTCGAGGACAAGGTCATTCCAAAAGAGATTGCGGAACTGGTGAAGGAACATGCGCAAGCCGCGCAGGACTGCCGCATCATTGATCTGCCCGGCGTCGATCACCGGGTCAGCGAGCGCAGCGCGCAAGACGAGGCCTTGCGCGACCTGCTGGCGCGACTGGCAGCCGGCCAGTGCTGACCGGCGCCCGCGCCCATCTCCCCCGCTCCGCTCTCCATCACCCTGTATTTGCAATGCCTTGAAATGCTCAGGCCGTCACCGACAGCAGCGCTCCGGTCACGCCCTGGCGTGAGATGTCCTGGCTGATGGTATCGGCCAGGTCGGGATTGGCCTGCAGCACTTGCGCCAGTTGCAGCGCATAGCCGGTGTCGATGCCGGCATAACCGCCGTTGATGTCGTACAGGCTGGCCGTCGAGGTAGGCGCCGCCGCCAGGCCCGAGAGCACGCCGGCGTAGAACAGGCCGGACGCCTCGCTGGCGCTGAGGTCGGCATTGGCGGCCGTAGTCGTTGTCGCGGTACTCGTATCGCCGGCCTGCGCCGCCTGGGCCGCCTGCGCATCGGCAGCGTCCTGCGCCGCCTGCGCATCGGCCGTATCCTGCGCCGCCTGGGCGTCGGCCGCGTCTTGCGCCGCCTGCGCGTCGGCGGCATCCTGGGCCGCCTGGGCGTCCGCCGCTTCCTGCGCCGCCGCGTCCTCAGCAGCTTGCTCGGCTGCCGCCTGCGCCTGTTGCTGGGCTTGCGCCTGCGCGGTGGCGATGGTCTGCGCCACGGTGTTGGCCGTATTGAGCGCCACCGCCGTGTTGAGCAGGCCGGCCGGATTGAGCAGGCCCGAGGCATTGTAGGTCAGCGGTTGCTGCGCCAGCAGGTTGGCGTTGGAGAGCGAGACCACCACCGACGCATCGGCGGCCAGGTTGACCGCATTGGTCAGCGCGGCCTGGTTGGCCGAGATGGAAGGATTGCTGGCGTTGGCGTTATTGGCGGCGACCGCCGTGTTGACCGCAGTCGCCGTGAGATAGGCCGACGTCAGCGCATTCAGGTTATTGCTTGTATCGATTGCCATGATCAAGACCTCAACAGTTCGTGGATGTTGACGGCGCATCGGCAACCGGAGTGGATCCGCAGCCTGCGTTTCTGCGCGTTCTTGATCAAAGCCTAGAAAAGATCGCGGACGGCAACAAGCTCGGCCGCGGCCGGATTCTGTAATTAAATGCTACAGGGAGTGAAAAAGAGGGATTGTCCGACAGCGCAATACCGCAGCCGTCACGCCGTGGCGGAGAACAAGGCGCCGACGATGCCTTGCGTGGCGACATCGGAGACGATGCTATCGGTCAGCCCGGGATCGGACTTGAGCAGCGAGGCCAGCTGTGCGGTGAAGCCGGTATCGAGGCCGGTAAATTCTCCCGAGCCGTTATAGACGCCGGCCGTGCCCGCGCTGTTGTCGATGCCGCCCAGTATGCCCTGGTAGAGCGATTGCTCGGCCTGGTCCTGGGTCTGGTCGGGGGAAGCGTTATCGGCAGCGCCGGCATCGACGATGGCGTCGAACACGCCGACGGCGTTGTAGGTCAGCCCGTCCGATCCGATCGAATTGCCGAGACTGACGATGGCCGAGGCGCTGGCCGCCAGCGCGACCGCCTCCTCCACCGCGACAGGATTGTCGCTCGCCGACACCACGCCGCCCGCCCCGCTGACCGCGCCCGAAGGAAGGCCATAGGCGGAGGTGCCGGCGAGTGGATCGAGTGCGGTGTCGAGCGTCATGACGGTGCGCGATGAAAGACAAATCAGGGGAGCGCGCGGGTGTGCGTCCTGTGAAAATTCTAGGAAAGATTCGCAAGCTCGACAAGGTGCGCGTGTCGATTCCCGGGCCTTTCGGCGAACGCCGTTGCCGCCAAACAAAAACGCCCGGCAAGGCGGGCGTTTTTGTCAGCGCTGCGTCAGCGCGATGTCAGGCCGAAGCTCAATGGCCGTCGTCATGCTCGTGCTCGGTCTGCACGATGCTGACCGGCTTACCCTTGAGGCGGCGCCAGGCATACACGCCATACCCCGACAAACCGTAGAGCACGAACAGGCCGAACAGCACCTTGGACGGGTCACTGGAAATCGCCACCAGCCCCACCACCACCAGCAGCGCCGCGATGAACGGCACCGGCTTGCGGAAATTGACGTCCTTGAAGCTGTAGAACGGCACGTTGGTGACCATGGTCACGCCGGCGTACAGCGTGATCACCCAGGCCGCCCAGCTGAGGTCGGTGCCGGCGAAGCGCAGGTCGTCCATCAGCCAGACGAAACCGGCCACCAGCGCGGCCGCGGCCGGGCTGGGCAAGCCCTGGAAGTAGCGCTTGTCGACCACCGCGATGTTGGTGTTGAAGCGCGCCAGGCGCAGCGCGCCGCCGGCGCAGTAGACGAAGGCGGCGAGCCAGCCCAGCTTGCCCATGCCGCGCAACGACCATTCGTAGACCACCAGCGCCGGCGCGGCGCCGAAGGAGACCATGTCGGACAGGCTGTCGTACTGCGCGCCGAATTCGCTCTGGGTATTGGTCATGCGGGCCACGCGGCCGTCCAGGCTGTCCAGCACCATGGCCACGAAGATGGCGATGGAGGCGTAGTCGAACTTCAGGTTCATCGCCATCACGATGGCGTAGAAGCCGCAGAACAGCGCCGCCGTGGTGAACGCATTGGGCAACAGGTAGATGCCGCGCGACCGGCGCCGCGTCACGCCTTGCCCTGACTCATCCAGCTGCGCAGCATAGGCCTTGGGCCCGCGCAGGGATTTCGGGAAAGGAATGCCGCCTTTGGCTTTGCGTCGTCGGAAAGTTGCCATCGATGTTTATTGTTTGATATTGCGGTGAATCCGGCGACCGGTGCGAAGCCCTTTCATGCACGCTTCGCGCCGGCCTTGTTCCGGTGTGATCAGAGTTCGGCCAGAATGGTTTCCGTGGCCGAGACCTTTTCACCGACGGTGACCTTGGGCACCGCGGTCAGCGGCAGGTAGACGTCCACGCGCGAACCGAAGCGGATGAAGCCGTAGCGCTGGCCGCGCGCCAGCGTGTCGCCGGCCTTGACGTAGCACAGGATGCGGCGGGCGATCAGGCCGGCCACCTGCACGCAGGTCACGCTGTGACCCGAGGTGGTGGTGATGGCCAGGGCATTGCGCTCATTCTCCAGCGAGGCCTTGTCGAGGTCGGCATTGACGAACTTGCCGGGGAAATACTGCACGGTCTCGATCTTGCCATCCACCGGCGCACGGTTGGAGTGGACGTTGAACACGTTCATGAACACGCTGATCTTCAGCGCCTCGCGATTGGTATAGGGATCCTGCGCACGCGCCACCACCACGATACGGCCATCCGCTGGCGACAGCACCGCGTTGGGCGCCTGCGGGATCACACGCGGCGGATCGCGGAAGAACTGCAGCACGAACAGCGCGATGATCCAGAACGGAATCGACCAGGCGCCGAACAGCATGGAAACCAGCAGCGCGACGACCACGGCGATGGTCAGGAACGGCCAGCCTTCACGGGCGATAATGGGGTGGGGATAGTGGTTATTGTTCAATGTTGCTCCAATGATCGCGAAAAATTCGAAAGTAAAAGCGTGCCTATTCTAGTCCAGCGCCTGCCAAATGCAATGAAATGCGGCGCTGTATCGCACTGCGGGCGGGTTTTGCGCCGGAATTTACGAGTGTGAGCCGGGGATCGCCGCGAAATGCCTGCCGCAGTGCGTCATCGGTGATCGCGCAGCGGCATTTCGCGGTATTTTCGGCGTATTCCGGACGGTTCTTCGCTCAATTGCGCGCGGACGATTTGATGAACGAGAACTTCAGCTCGTTGCGCGAGAGACCGGCCTTGGCGCCGGTCAGCTGCATGCTGCCGACCATCACCAGCGCGCGCGCATCGGCGTAGTCGAAGCCGGTCACCTCCAGTTGCCGGCGCAGCTCGCCCTGGCTCCTGTCTTCCGGCTTGTCGGCGAGGATGCCGGGTTCTTCCTTCTCCAGCGGCGCGCAGGCCTTGATGTCGCCGACCATCTTCTGGTACGCGCGGCCCAGGTCGGCCGGGGTGGCGAATGTCCAGACGCAGGAATAGCCGTCGGAATTGCCGCTGATGGCGCAGCCTTGCGCGCCGTCGAGCATGTAGTTGGACGCATAGGCGCGCTCGTTGCGCGCCCCCTTCCAGCCGTCGAAATGCGACAGCGCCTGCGTATTGATGGCGCGCATGTCGGCGCAGATGTCGGCATGCGCCAGGTTGATCGACAGCAGGCCGGCTGCCAGGGATACGATGATGTTCTTCATTGCCCGCATGATGGCCCCAAAAACGAAAAGGAGGCCGATTATAGCCTCCCTTCCCTTGCGCCCTCACAGGCGCATCCATTGTCGGCCGCGCTTACTTGAAGCGCACCTTGCCGACCAGGCGCATGCTCACCGTCGATTCGCCCGGTTCGAAGCTGGGCTCGGCCACCGAGATCGATTCGGCCGCCATGTCCGAGCGCATCATGGCCGCCTTGGCCATCGGCGCCGGCGCCGCGGCGACGTAGTTTCCGGAGCCCTCGAAGTCCACGGTCTCCAGCACGGCGTCGGACGGTGCGCGGTGCATCGAGCCGGCGATGAAGCCGATCCGCTCTTCCAGGTTCTTGTAGGTGGCGTCCACCAGCGCCGCATCCAGCTTCTTGGTGGCCGCCGGGCTGAGGCCGAACTGCAGGCCGTTCAGGCTCAGCAGGCTCTGCGCCGACGACACGGTCTTGGGCAGCGCCGCCAGGTTCTGCGTGGTCATGTCCAGATACTGCCCGACCCGCCAGCCCACCACCTGGCGCGCCTTGGCCGGCTGGCGCGGCTGCTGCGGCGTAACCGCCGGCGGCTCGGCGTAGATGGCGTAGGTGTAATAGCCATAGCTCTTCAAGCTGGCCTGCGGATCCTGGCGCTTCAAGGCATCGATGCCCTGCTTCATCTTCTGGTTCACGCGCGAGGCGGCGGCGGCCTTGTCCTTGTCCTGCTCTTCCACCTGCAGCGTCACGCGCGCCTGGTCGTTGGGCACGCTGATCTCGCCATTGGCAGGCACCACGACCATGGCGCCATTGGTTTGCACGACCTGCGCCTGGGCGGCGACAGAGGCAACGGCCAGGGCCGCGCCCAGCATCAGCTTGTGGGTAGGTGTCATGTAGTCCTCGTCTTCTGGTGTTGTTGGAGATGCGCCTGAGCGGCGCGGGGATATCTTGAAATCCCGAACTTCGACGCTGGCTATTCTCGTTTGGTTCTTACCCAAGTGCAACCGGGGGTAACGCCGGATACAAATGGCGTCCGGGCTTCGGCGCCTGGTGTTTGCGTCGTCCCCGCGAAAGCGGGGATCCAGTGACGTTCATTGCGCAACGCCCAGGCCGGTTGAAGCGCAAGCTCAGTCAACGACGCTGGGTCCCCGCTTTCGCAGGGACGACAGGCAGTGAGTTGCCTCGAGCATCTGGCGGCGCAAGCCTCCTCCTCCCCGTCGTCCCCGCGAAAGCGGGGACCCAGCGACGTTCGTCGCACATCGCCGGCGCTTGATGAGACGCCCTCCAAAAAGACGCCAAGCCGCAAAAGAAAAAGGACGCCGAAGCGTCCTTTCCCTTGGGCCTGAACCGATCAGTTCTTGGTCTGGTCCACCAGCTTGTTGGCCTTGATCCAGGGCATCATGGCGCGCAGCTTCTCGCCCACCACTTCGATCTGGTGCTCGGCGTTGATGCGGCGGCGCGACAGCAGCGTCGGCGCGCCGGCCTTGTTTTCCAGGATGAAGCTCTTGGCGTATTCGCCGGTCTGGATGTCGGTCAGCACCTTCTTCATCACCGCCTTGCTTTCCTCGTTGATGATGCGCGGGCCGGTCACGTACTCGCCGTATTCGGCGTTGTTCGAGATCGAGTAGTTCATGTTGGCGATGCCGCCTTCATAGATCAGGTCCACGATCAGCTTCAGCTCGTGCAGGCATTCGAAGTAGGCCATCTCCGGCGCGTAGCCGGCTTCCACCAGCGTTTCGAAGCCGGCCTTGATCAACTCCACCGTGCCGCCGCACAGCACCGCCTGTTCGCCGAACAGGTCGGTCTCGGTTTCTTCGCGGAAGTTGGTTTCGATGATGCCGGCGCGGCCGCCGCCGTTGGCGGTGGCGTACGACAGCGCCACGTCGCGGGCGCTGCCCGACTTGTCCTGGTACACCGCGATCAGGTGCGGCACGCCGCCGCCCTGGCTGTAGGTCGAACGCACGGTGTGGCCGGGCGCCTTCGGGGCGATCATGATCACGTCCAGGTCGGCGCGCGGAACCACCTGGCCGTAGTGAATGTTGAAGCCGTGCGCGAACGCCACGGTGGCGCCTTGCTTGGCGTGCGGCGCCACGTTCTCGGCATACACCTGGCCGATGTTCTCATCCGGCAGCAGGATCATGATGACGTCGGCTTCCTTCACCGCGTCGTTGACTTCAGCCACCTTCAGGCCGGCCTTCTCGGCCTTGCTCCACGAGGCGCCACCCTTACGCAGGCCGACGGTGACCTTGCAGCCCGAGTCCTTCAGGTTCAGCGCGTGCGCGTGGCCTTGCGAGCCGTAACCGATGATGGTCACGTTCTTGTTCTTGATCAGGGACAGGTCTGCGTCTTTGTCGTAAAAAACTTTCATGATTTTTCCTATGTTCCGAATAACTTGATTTGAATGTGTGTGTGACTGTGTCTTGCTGCGGCCGCTCAGATCTTCAGGATCCGTTCGCCGCGACCGATGCCGGAGCCGCCTGTGCGGACCGTTTCCAGGATGGCGGCGCGATCGATGGAATCGATGAACGCATCCAGCTTGCTCTTGTTGCCGGTCAGCTCGATCGTGTAGGTCTTTTCGGTGACGTCGATGATGCGGCCGCGGAAGATGTCCGCGGTGCGCTTCATCTCTTCACGCTCCTTGCCCACTGCGCGCACCTTGATCAGCATCAGTTCGCGCTCGATGTGCGCGCCTTCCGTCAGATCGACGACCTTCACCACCTCGATCAGGCGGTTCAGGTGTTTGGTGATCTGTTCGATCACATCGTCCGAGCCGGAAGTCACGATGGTCATGCGCGACAGGGTCGGGTCTTCGGTGGGTGCAACGGTGAGCGTTTCGATGTTGTAGCCGCGTGCGGAGAACAGGCCCACGACGCGGGACAATGCGCCGGCTTCGTTTTCCAGCAGCACAGAAATGATATGGCGCATGATTAAAGATCCTCCGAACCCAGCAACATTTCAGTCAAACCCTTGCCCGCCTTGACCATCGGCCAGACGTTCTCGGTTTGATCCGTGATGAAGTTCATGAAGACCAGCCTGTCTTTCATTGCGAAGGCTTCTTTCAGCGCGCCGTCGACGTCGCCCGGCTTCTCGATTTTCATGCCGACGTGGCCATAGGATTCGGCCAGCTTGTTGAAGTCGGGCAGCGAATCCATGTAGGACTCGGAATAGCGGGAACCGTAATCGATCTGCTGCCACTGGCGCACCATGCCCAGGAAGCGGTTGTTGAGCAGAATGATCTTGGGCGTGAGGTGATACTGCTTGCAGGTCGCCAGCTCCTGGATGCACATCTGGATCGAGGCTTCGCCGGTGATGCAGGCCACGGTGGCGTCGGGGTTGGCCATCTGCACGCCCATGGCGTACGGCAGGCCCACGCCCATGGTGCCCAGGCCGCCGGAGTTGATCCAGCGGCGCGGCTTGTCGAAACCGTAGTATTGCGCGGCCCACATCTGGTGCTGGCCGACGTCGGAGGTGATGAAGGCGTCGCCCTTGGTGACTTCCCAGACCTTCTGGACCACCGCCTGCGGCTTGATGAATTCGTCCGAGGTGGCGAACTTCAGGCAGTCGCGCTTGCGCCATTCGTTGATCTGCTTCCACCAGTTGTCCAGCGCGGCGCCGTTCTGGCGGGTTTCTGCGGAGTCCAGCTGGGTCAGCAGTTCCTGCAGCACGTCCTTGACGTTGCCCACGATGGGGATGTCGACCTTCACGCGCTTGGAGATCGACGACGGATCGATGTCGATATGGATGATCTTGCGCGCGCTGGAGGCGAAGTGCTTGGGATTGCCGATCACGCGGTCGTCGAAGCGCGCGCCGATGGCGATGAGCACGTCGCTGTGCTGCATGGCCATGTTGGCTTCATAAGTGCCGTGCATGCCGGGCATGCCGACGAACTTGTCGCTGGACGAGCGATAGGCGCCCAGGCCCATGAGCGTATTGGTACAGGGATAGCCCAGGCGGTCGACCAGCTTGTTGAGCTCGGGCGCGGCGTTGGCCAGGATGATGCCGCCGCCGGTATAGATCATGGGGCGCTCGGCCGACAGCAGCAGCTGCAGCGCCTTGCGGATCTGGCCCGAGTGGCCCTTGTCGACCGGCTTGTACGAACGCATCTCCACGCTTTTCGGATACTCGAAGGCGCAGGTATGCATCGTGATGTCCTTGGGAATGTCCACCAGCACCGGACCGGGACGGCCGGTGGTGGCGATGAAGAAGGCCTTCTTGACCGTTTCGGCCAGGTCCTTCACATCCTTCACCAGGAAATTGTGCTTCACGCAGGGACGCGTGATGCCGACGGTGTCGCACTCCTGGAACGCATCCTGGCCGATGGCGGTCGACGGCACCTGGCCGGAGATCACCACCATCGGGATGGAATCCATATAGGCCGTGGCCAGGCCGGTCACCGCATTGGTGACGCCGGGGCCGGACGTGACGATGGCCACGCCGACCTTCTGCGAGCTGCGCGAATACGCATCCGCGGCATGCACGGCAGCCTGTTCGTGACGAACCAGGATGTGCTGGAATTTGTCTTGTTTGAAGATTGCGTCGTAGATATAGAGGACGGCGCCACCAGGATAGCCGAAGACGTGTTCAACACCTTCTTCAGCCAGGCAACGGACGAGTATATCCGCGCCGGTGATTTGCTCAGCACTCATGCTGCTTCCTTTCAAGGTCCATTGGAAATTGATCGGATGCTCTCTCCTGACGGAATTCGTATTGGTCGACTTGCCGGCGGCGTCCCTTTTTTGTGCGGTCACGCCATTTCTGCGCCCCAACCGTAGTGAGGTTCGAAATGCCGCTCAACGCGACTCGTTCAGCCTTGGTACAAGTGGACTTCTACAGATTCCTCGCGCTTGTGGCACGGGTTAGAACAAACAAGCTTTAAATCTTAAAGCGGCGTCTCCGGACCGGCACGACCTTATGTGAAGCACCGGCGAAGACCATAAACGCCCCAAGTGTGGGAGGCGGGAATCAGGACAGTAATGCGTTGCATCATTTTGGTCAAGCGAAATCCGCCGAAAAGCTTGTCGCCACTCGCGTTCGCTGTGCATTTCAGGATAAACACCACGACAAGCAAGGTCATTTTTGCTAGGATTCGCTCTGATTTTTGACATTTTTTTGCGTTTTCCCGCATTTGCGGCCGGAACATGGCGGAGATCCTGCCCCAATGAACCCCGGCTACCCTCCCGGCACCCGTATTGCATGGCAACTGACAAAGAACTCTCCGACTTTCTTGAAAGTGTCGAACGCCGCGCCTTCAAGCAGGCGGTGTATGCCGTACGCAAGGACGAAGCCGCGCTGGACATCGTTCAGGATGCCATGATCAAGCTTGCCGAGAAGTACGGCGACAAGCCCGTGGCCGAACTGCCGATGCTGTTCCAGCGCATCCTGCAAAACACCATCCACGATTTCTTCCGGCGCGAAAAGGTGCGCAATACCTGGGTCAGCCTGTTCTCCAGCTTCGGCGGGGGCGACGGCGAAGGCCAGGACGATTTCGACGTGCTGGAGAGCTTCGAGTCGGCGGACGGTTCAGAGGCCGCCGAATCCAGCGCCGACAAGGTCGAGCGCGAACAGACCCTCAAGCTGATCGATGCCGAAATACAAAAACTGCCGACGCGTCAACGGGAAGCATTCCTGATGCGTTACTGGCAGGACATGGACGTGGCGGAGACTGCCGCCGCCATGGGTTGCTCCGAAGGAAGCGTCAAAACCCATTGCTCTCGCGCAACTCACGCGCTGGCTCAAGCTCTAAGAGCCAAAGGAATCACATTATGAACAACAAGGAAATGCAATTCGCCTATAAGGTGAAGCTGGCGCTCGACGCCGGCCTGGACGACCTGTCCGACGATACCCTGCACAACCTGGCGGCGGCCCGCCGGGTGGCGCTCGCCCGCAAGAAGATCGTGCCGATGACGGTGCGCGTCGAGCAGCCGGCGTTCGCCGGCGCGTTCAACAACGGCGGCACGCTGACCTCAAGCGGTCCGTCCTGGCTCGGCCGCCTGGGCGTGGCCGTGCCGCTCCTGGCCGGCATCATCCTGTTCGCCGGCATCTACCAGCACGAGAACACCAAGCGCGTGGCCGACCTGGCCGAGATCGACGCCGCCGTGCTGTCCGATGAACTGCCGCTGTCCGCCTACCTGGATCACGGCTTCAATGCTTTCCTCGCTGAAAAGGGCGAATGACACGATGCGCAAGACCACCGGCTTCCCCACCAAAGCTCCCGCCCGTCTCGCGCGCATTGCGCTGGCGCTGGCTACGCTGGCCGGTGCCCTGACCTGCGCATGGTCGACGGCGCAGAACGCCCCGGCCGTCCAGCCGCCGGCCCCCGCAGCCGCGCCTGCGGCAGCGGCGACGCCAGCCAAGCCGGCCCTCAGCGCCAAGGCAGTTGCCAGGAAACCCGACAACAAGCTGGCCTGGGCCAGCCTGTCCCCGACCCAGCAGCAAGCCCTGGAGCCGCTCGCCGTCGAATGGTCCAAGATGAGCGACGTGCAGAAGGAAAAATGGCTGGTCATCGGCAAGAAATACGCGCAGATGAAGCCCGAAGAGCAGCAGCGACTGCATGAACGCATGCGCGACTGGGTCAAGCTGACCCCGGCGCAGCGCAGCGCGGCGCGCACCAACTACGCGCGCGCCAAGAAGCTCGACACCGAAGAAAAGAACGAGCAGTGGAACAAGTACCAGCAGCTTTCCGCTGAACAGAAGAAGAAGCTGGCGCAAGCCAAGCTGCCCAAGCGCGTGGCCAAGCTGCCGTCGGCGCCGGCCAACGCCGCGCCCGTCATCCAGCTGCCGGCCGAGGCGCTGGATCGCCCGCTGCCCGCAGCGCCGGCCATCTCGCCTGCCGCACCGGCCACGGCGCCGGGTTCGCAAGCCGCGCCGGTGCCGGTGGCGCTGCAGCTTGCCCCGGCCACTGCGAGCGCCGCCGCGCCGGTCGCCGCCACCATCGCCGACAGCAAGTAAGCCCTCTTCCCCATCCTCCTGGCGGCGAGCCCGCCGCCGAGCGCCGTCCCTCTGTCGTCCACCATGCCGCATCGCGCAGCGAGGCTTGCTCCCCTGCCGTTTGCGCTCGGTCAAGCCGCGCCGTAGGCAAGCCGCGCCGATTGCTTTAACATCTGCAAGCCCAAGGGCGGGCGTTCGCCGCCACGCGGCCCTCGGGCCAAGACCACAACCCTACCCATACGAGACCATGCCGGATCTGACCACGCCTTCGCTGCGCCGCCGCCTCAGCAGCATGCTGTATGAATCGATGCTGCTGTTCGGTGTGCTGTTCATGTCGGGCTGGCTGTTTTCCACACTGCTGCAGCAGCGCCACGCGCTTTACCTGCGCCACGCGATGGAAGCCTGGCTGTTCCTGGTGCTGGCCGTGTACTTCATCTGGTTCTGGACCCACGGCGGGCAGACCCTGGCGATGAAGACCTGGCGCTTCAAGCTGGTGGATAGCAACGGCCGGCCGGTCGGCCTGTGGCGCGCCGCGATCCGCTACCTGCTGGCCTGGCTGTGGGTGCTGCCGGGCCTGGCGTTGGCCTCGGCCGTGCATGGGCAACAGTGGATGCTGCTGCTGATCCCCGCCGCCAACATCCTGCTATGGGCGCTGGCCATCCGGCTCGACCCGCAACGCCAGTTCCTGCACGACCGCATTGCCGGCACGCGCCTGGTCGATGCGGTGCCGGCGGCCAAAGCCCGAAAACAGGATCCCGCCCCCGTCGGCAACGCGCAGTAAATTCTGGCGAAACGCCTTCATCAGACCGTCACAGGGCTCTGCTATGCTCCCGGGCAGCCGCATGCCTGCGCATGCCCGCCCACCTGACCGCATCGGACCCGGCCACGCATGATTTCCCGCATTTCCAGAACCCTGCTCCTGATCCAGCTCGGCATCGCGGTCCTGTTCTGCTTGTTGTTGCGGCATTTCGGCTGGCCCTTGCCGCTGGCGGCGCTGGGCGGCCTGTGCATCGTGCTGCTGCTGCGGGCGCAGATCACCGCCAACAGCTTTTTCCTCACCTGGCCCTATCGCGGCCGCACCGCCAACCCGGTCGACATAACCTGGCTGCAGATCGCCACGCTGTTCGCGCGCGAGTTCCGCGCGACCATGCTGTGCTCTTCCTGGGCCATGCCCTTCCTGCGCTTCGACCAGTTCACCTATCCCGACACCACCTCGCTGCCGGTGCTGCTGATCCACGGCTACGGCTGCAACAGCGGCTATTGGCGCTGGATGAGCCTGGAACTGCGCGCGGCCCACATCACCCACTACGCGCTGGACATGGAGCCGGTATTCGGCAGCATCGACGGCTATGCGCCGCTGGTGGACGCGGCGGTGAGGCGAGTGCTCGAAGAAACAGGCCAGAAGAAGATCGTCATCCTCGCCCACAGCATGGGCGGTTTGGCCGCGCGCGCCTACCTGCGCGACCACGGATCGGACCGGGTGGCCAAGGTCATCACGCTGGGCTCGCCGCACCACGGCACGGCGATCGCCAACTTCGGCATCGGCATCAACTGCGGCGAGATGAACTGGCTGGGCCGCTACGAGGAAGGCCGCAGCAGCGAATGGCTGCAAAAGCTGGCCGCCACGGAAGAAGCCGACGCGCTGGCCAACATCGTCTCGATCTACTCCCAGCACGACAACATCATTTCGCCGCAAAGCTCGGCCCACCTGGAGGGCGCCTGGAACGTTCCGGTCATCGGCATCGGCCACGTGGCGCTGGCGCTGGAGCCGTCGATACAGAAGATGGTGATCGACATCATCCACAACGTACGCGAATGACGATCCCGGCGCCGGAAACGAAAAAGCCTCCTGACGGAGGCTTTTTGCCGATGGCGGCACGCGCCTTACTTCTTGGATGCGTCCTGGATCTTCTGCCCGGCCTCTTCCATCTTCTCACCTGCCTTTTGCGTCAGCTCCTTGGCGCCTTCCCTGGTCTTCTCGTAGGCTTCCTTGGCGTCGGCCTTGGCCTTGTCCATCGCGTCGCCCAGCTTGCCGCCGGTGTCCGAGGATTGCTCCTTGGCCTTTCCGGTAGCCTGCTCGATCTGCTTGCCGGCCTCCTGGACGGCGCCGTCGATCTTCTTGCCCAGCGCCTCGGCCGGGCCGGACTCTTCCTTCTTCTCGCACGCAGCCAGCAGGGCGGCGGCGGCCGCAGCCATCACGAGGCCGGCCAGCAGTTTGGACATCTTGTTCATGTTGTCATCCTTTCCTGAAAAACGGTTACGGGTACTGAGGGCACGGCGAAGATAGCACAGCCGTGGCGCAACATTCCCTGCGTGCAAAAAGCGTTACAAAAATCGCCGCCCTTCGATCCGGGTCAGCGCGCGACGTCCTTGAACATCAGCAATTCCTCATCCGAGAATCCGGCCTTGCGACGCGCCTCCAGGTTGAACGGCCCGCGCAGCGGCGGCGCCTTGTAGCGCACGCACAGTTCGGCGAAGGTCGTCATCGGATCGAGGCCGCGCTGCTCGCACAGCCAGTTGAACCAGCGGTTGCCGATCAGCACATGGCCGATTTCGTCGCGCATGATGATGTCGAGGATCTCGGCGGCCGCGACGTCGCCGGCCTGCGCCAGCTTGGCGCGCACGGGCGGCGCCGCGTCCAGCCCGCGCGCTTCCAGCGTGCGCGGCACCAGGGCGATGCGCCCCAGCACGT
Source organism: Herbaspirillum sp. WKF16 (assembly GCF_028993615.1). Classification (NCBI taxonomy): domain Bacteria; kingdom Pseudomonadati; phylum Pseudomonadota; class Betaproteobacteria; order Burkholderiales; family Oxalobacteraceae; genus Herbaspirillum; species Herbaspirillum sp. WKF16. The sequence continues at coordinate 3,203,577 of NZ_CP118632.1, forward strand.
CAGCCTTGGTGGTCTCGGCCATTTCCCACAGGCTGTTGTGGGCGCTGAAGTCGCCATAGGCGTAACCCAGCGTCCGCAGGTGCGCCGCCAGCAGCGAGAAGTGATACGCCTCCTCGGCCGCCACCTGCAGCCAGTCGGAGTAGAACTCGCGCGGCATGCCGGGGAAGCGCCAGAGCGCGTCCAGCGCCAGGTTGATGGCATTGAATTCGATATGCGCCAGCGCGTGGATCAGCGCCGCCCGCCCTTCCGGCGTGGCCATGGAGCGCAGCTTCACCTGCAGCGGCGACACCAGCTCGGGCCTGGCCGGACGGCCGGGGATCCCGGCCTCGGGCTCGCGCGCGGCCAGGTCGTCGCGCTCCAGCGCCAGGCTGCCGGCCTGCCAGGCGGCGCGCAAGGCGGCGACCGCCGCGCACTTGGCCGGCGCCGCGGTTTCCCGCAGGCAAGCCAGGGCCCCGGCGCGCAGGCCGGCAAATGAAAAGTCTTCAACTGGGGATGAGGCGTGATCCAAGGATGCTTCTTTCAAGGGACGGTAAAATACGCGGTTGATGACGCCGGCATTGCCACCATATAGGTGAGCAAGCGACACGGGCGGGTTCGCAACAAGCCGCACAAGGAGACAATTTTATTATGGCAATCTATCAGTTGGAGCAGGACGTCCCGGAAATCCACGACACCGCCTTCGTGGCCGAGTCGTCCACCGTGGTCGGCAAGGTGAAGATGGAAGCGCATTCCAGCGTCTGGTTCAACGTCGCCATCCGCGGCGACAACGAGCTGATCACCATCGGCGAGAACAGCAACGTGCAGGAAGGCGCTGTCTTGCATACCGACATCGGCTACCCGATGGTCATCGGCAAGAACGTTACCGTGGGTCACCAGGCCATGCTGCACGGCTGCACCATCGGCGAAGGCGCGCTCATCGGCATCCAGGCGGTGGTGCTCAACGGCGCGAAGATCGGCAAGAACTGCCTGGTCGGCGCCGGCGCGCTGGTGACCGAAGGCAAGGAGTTCCCCGATAACTCGCTGATCATCGGCGCGCCCGCCAAGGCTGTGCGCCAACTGAGTGAAGAAGACATCGCGCGCATGCACGCCGGCACCGACAGCTACGTGCTGCGCGCGCAACAATTCAAGGCCAAGCTCAAGCGCATCGCCTGAGCGGCCGGGCAAAAGGAAACGATGAAAGACACGCTGCAAAAATTCCTGGTCGACAACGCTCCCGTGCGCGGTGAGCTGGTCGAGATCTCCGATACCTGGCAACAGGTGCAGGCGCGCCGCGACTATCCCGTCGCGGTCAAGACGCTGCTGGGCGAAATGCTGGCGGCGGCGGCGCTGCTGTCGGCCAACCTCAAGTTCAACGGCATGATCGTCATGCAGATCCACGGCGACGGCCCGATCAAGCTGCTGGTGGTGGAATGCGATTCCGAGCTGCAGCTGCGCGCCACGGCCAAGCTGGCCGACGGCGCGGTCATCGCCGACGACGCCACGCTGACCGCGCTGGTCAACGCCCACGGCCACGGCCGTTTCGTGATCACGCTCGATCCCAAGGAAAAGCTCCCCGGCCAGCAGCCCTACCAGGGCATCGTGCCGCTGGACGGCGACAGCGTGGCCACCGTGATCGAGAACTACATGCTGCGCTCCGAGCAGCTCGACACCAAGCTGTGGCTGGCGGCCGACGACAAGGTGTCGCGCGGCCTGCTGCTGCAGAAGCTGCCGGGCGAAGGCGGCATCAACGCGCCCACCGCCAAGGCCGAAGGCGGCGACATCGATACCTGGGAGCACTTCGTCATGCTGGGCAACACCCTGCGCCGCGAGGAGCTGCTCTCCACCGACATCGCCACGCTGATGCATCGCCTGTTCTGGGAAGAAACCATCCGCGTCTTCGATCCGGCGCATCCGAGCTTCCATTGCTCCTGCTCGCGCGAGAAGGTCGGCAACATGCTCAAGATGCTGGGCCGCGAGGAGGTGGAAGACGCGCTGAGCCAGATGGACAAGCTGGGCATCGACTGCGACTTCTGCGGCCAGCACTACGAGTTCGACGCCGTCGACTGCGCCCTCTTGTTCGCCGCCGACGCGGCCAGCAGCACCGACGTGGGCGACGTGCGTCACTGAAGTTTTCGCTGCGCAAAATAAAAACGCCATGGCAAATGCGGTGGCGTTTTTTATTGGCAGCGGATCATCACTGACGACACTGGGTCCCGGCCTGCGCCGGGACGACAAGCAAGTGCTGAACTCGAACAGGTGCGGATTCAAGTTACCACCTCTGTGTCGTCCCGGCGCAGGCCGGGACCCGGCGTCGTAAATCAGTCCGGCACCAGCAGCGCCATCTGCTCTTCATCCAGGAAGATCCACTCGCCCTCCTCCAGTTCAAGCTGATCCAGCCGCAACCCGCCGATGGCCGTGCGGCAAAGCGCGCTGCAATGGTTGCCGGCCGCCGCCAGCATGCGCTTGACCTGGTGGTATTTGCCCTGCTCCAGCACGATCTCCAGCAGGTTCTCGCCCAGCTTGCGGCAGCGCGTGGCCGCCAGCGGCGCGGGTTCGTCGTGCAACTGCACGCCGGCCAGCAGTTGCGCCACCAGCGCGTCGGTCACCGGCTCGGCGGTGGTGGCCGCGTAGACCTTGGGCACGTGCCGCTTGGGCGAGGACTGCGCATGGATGAAGGCGCCGTCGTCCGACATCAGCAAGAGGCCGGTGGTGTCATGGTCGAGCCGCCCCACCGGCTGCACGTCGCGCCAGGTGAATTGCTCCGGCAGGATGGTCAGCACGCCCGGATGATGGCTGGGCTTGCGCGAGCATTCGATGTTGGGCGGCTTGTTGATGGCGATATAGATGTGCTCGCGATACTCCCACTCCTCTTCAAACACGGTCAGCACCAGGCCTTCGGTGGCGGGTGTGGCGCGATAGTCGTCCACCACCTCGCCGTTGACGGCCACTTCGCCGTCGTCGATCAGCTCGCGGCAGTATTTGCGGGAACCGAAACCCTGCGATTGCAGGATGCGGTCCAGGGTCAGCTTAGCCATGTTGCGGGCCTCCTTCTTCTTCGTTCTTGCGGGCCTTCGCTTGCTTGGGCTCCAGGATCTGGCGGGCGATGCCGCGCAGGATGTTGACTTCCTCCGCTTCCAGCTGGGCGCGCGCGAACATGCGCTTCAAGCGCGGCATCAGCTTCTTGGGGTTGTCGGGATTGAGGAAATCGATGGCTACCAGCGCCTCTTCCAGGTGCGCGAACATGCCCTCGATCTCGGCCACGCCGGCGCTGCTGCCCTGGAAGCCGACCTCGCCCGGCGCGCGCGCATCGCCGCTGGTGCGCATCGGTCCGCCACGCAGCTCCAGCTCGGTCATGCGGCATTCATAGGCCAGCACCTGCACCGCCTGCGACAGGTTCAGCGAGGAGTACTCGGGGTTGGCCGGGATGTTGATCAGCGCCTGGCACTTCTGCACCACCTCGTTGGGCAGGCCGAAGCGTTCGTTGCCGAACAGCAGCGCGGCGTTCAGCGCGGTGTCCTGCGACAGCTGGCCGGCCAGCGCGCGCGGCGTCACCACCGGCGGCGAGAACTCGCGCAAGCGGGCGCTGACGGCGGCCGCGAAGTTGCAGCCCTGCAACGCTTCCTCGACGCTGCCGACCACGCGTGCGTTTTGCAACACATCGATGGCGCCGCTGGCGAAGGCGACCGCTTCGTCCTCCCGCACTGCGTCCGGAAAGCGCGGATTGACCAGCACCAGCTCGGAAAAGCCCATGGTCTTGATGGCCCGCGCGGCCGAGCCGATGTTGCCCGGGCTGCTGGTATTGACCAGCACGAAGCGCAGCCGGGTGAAAAGAGAGTGTTCGGATTCTTGCTTGTTCATTTAAAATAGCGGGATTCGCGCCCGGAAAAGCATGAGCGATTGTTGGCAGATCGCCAATGCGCCCCTTTCCGGCAAGCCCGCAAGCATACAGCCTGCGGACGGCGCATCGCTCATTAATTTCATTGTCGCAAGGTCGCAAAGTCGTTTGCAACTGCTGTGCTTTCTTTCGCACGCATGCCGCAGCCGTGGTTTCACGGCAACGCATTCGCGAAAAGGAAGACGGGGTCGACGGTCAACAACGCGGCGATCCTGACCGGTCGCCGCAATTTTAACGGAACCATCGGAATGATCATCCCACCCATGCTCAACACGGCGATCAAGGCTGCTCGCCGCGCCGCCACCATCATCAACCGCGCGTCCTTCGACGTGTCGCTGCTGAAGGTGTCCAAGAAGTCGCACAACGATTTCGTGACCGAAGTCGACAAGGCCGCCGAAGACGCCATCATCGACGTCCTCAAGAACGCCTATCCCGACCACGCCATCCTGGCCGAGGAGTCGGGCGCGTCCGACAACCTGCACGATGAAAACGAAAACGTCTGGATCATCGATCCGCTGGACGGCACCACCAACTTCATCCACGGCTTCCCGCAATACTGCGTCTCGATCGCGCTGCAGCAGCGCGGCATCATCACGCAGGCCGTGGTCTACGACCCTACCCGCAACGACCTGTTCACCGCCTCCAAGGGCGCCGGCGCCTACCTCAACGAAAAGCGCATCCGCGTGGGCAAGCGCGACAAGATCGCCGACGCCCTGATCGGCACCGGTTTCCCCTTCCGTGACCTGGACGGCCTGAACGAATACGTCAAGATGTTCAAGGTCATGACCGAGCACAGCGCCGGCCTGCGCCGTCCGGGCGCCGCCGCGCTGGACCTGGCCTATGTGGCCGCCGGCCGCCTGGACGGCTTCTTCGAGAAGGGCCTCAAGCCCTGGGACATCGCCGCGGGTTCGCTGCTGGTGACCGAGGCCGGCGGCATCGTCGGCACCTTCAAGGGCGATTCGGACTACCTCTACAAGGGCGACGTCATCGCCGGCAGCCCGAAGATCTTCTCGCAGCAGATCAACCTGCTGTCGGAATTCGCCTGATCGCTGAATTTGCCTGAATTGCTCTCCCGGGCATTCGCCGGCCGGCCTCATGCTGTAAAGTGAGGCCACCGGCGATGACCGAGGAGACAATATGTCCAGCCAGCCAGTGGCGCCCCCCGGCGCCAGCCCGAACTCCCCGCACTCCCCCGGCGCGTCCTGCGTCCTGCCGCCCGGCTACCACAGCGTCACCCCTTACCTGATCGTCAACGGCACCGCCGCCGCCATGGATTTCTATCGCCGCGCCCTGGGCGCCAGCGAGATCATGCGCCTGGACGGTCCGCACGGAAAGGTCTGGCATGCCGAGATCCAGATCGGCAACGCGCGCGTCATGCTGGCCGATGAATATCCCGAGCTCGGCTTCGTCAGCCCGCAGACCCTGGGCGGCGCCGGCGTCAGCCTGCTGGTCTACGTGGCCGATGTCGACGCCGTGTTCGCCCAGGCCATCGAGGCCGGCGCGGTCCAGCTGCGCCCGGTACAGAACCAGTTCTACGGCGACCGTTCCGGCACGCTGCGCGACCCCTACGGCCACGTCTGGTCGATCGCCACCCACATCGAGGACTTGAGCACCGAGGAGATCTGCGCGCGCTCGCGCGAGCTGCTGGCCCGGCGCTGCAAGAAATCCGCAGACAACACCTGAAGGACAGCGATGCCATTTGCGAACAGCGACGGAAGGCAAATCCACTACCAGGTCGAAGGCGAAGGCCCGCCGCTGCTGCTGCACCACGGTTTCACCAGCAGCCTGGAAGCCTGGCGCTTCTTCGGTTTCACGGCCGCCCTGCGCGAACGCTACCGGGTCATCATGTTCGACGCGCTCGGCCATGGCCAGAGCGACAAGCCGCACGACAGCGCCGCCTACAGCCAGCAGCAGCGCTGCCGCGACGCGCTGGCGGTGCTCGATGCGCTGGACGTGGAACGCGCCCATTTCTTCGGCTACTCGCTGGGCGGCTGGGTCGGCTACGGCCTGGTGCGCCACGCGCCGCAACGCCTGGCCAGCCTGGTCCTGGGCGCGGCCCATCCCTATGAAGACCGTAGCTGGGACGGCTTCGCCGGCATCGACGGCCGCGATCCCGAACGCTTCATCGCCACCTTCGAAACCCTCCTGGATGAGCGCATCCCGCCGCAGGTGCAGATGCAGATCCGCGCCAACGACCTGGCGGCGCTGGCCGCCGCCGCGCAACAGCCGCGCCCCTCGCAGGAAGACCTGCTGGCGCGCATGGATGACTTGCCCTGCCTGCTGTTCTGCGGCGACGCCGACGCCCGCCATGACGCAGTCCGGCGCACCGCCGCCCTGCTGCCGCGCGGCGAATTCGTCAGCCTGCCCGGCGTGACCCACTTCGGCGGCCTGATGCAAAGCGCCCTGGTGCTGCCGCCGGTGATGGATTTCCTGGCGCGCCGGCGCTGACCGAACGCGAAATGTCCCGCCTGTGCAACGGATCCCGCCCTGCCGCGCGCAGGCGCGGGATCTTTGCTTTTCAACCAACAAGTTCTCGTATAATGTTAAGAATAATTCTCATTAATATCTGAGAGCAGGTGCGCCCGCCGCGCGCTTGCCCACCCAGGGATGGAAAGCGCGACATGAGCAGCCACACGACACCAGCGGAAGCCGCCCTCGGCAGCGACGGCGGCGCGGTACAGCATCTGTACCTGGCGCATCACGGTTGGCTCAAGTCCCTGTTGCGCAGCAAGCTCGGCGACATCCACCAGGCCGCCGACCTGGCGCACGACACCTTCCTGGCCATCCTCAAGTCCTCCGGTCGCGGCGCGCAAGCCGATGCGCTGCGCGAACCGCGCGCCTACCTGCGCACCGTGGCCAACGGCGTGCTGGTCGACTTCTTCCGCCGGCGCGCGCTGGAGAGCGCCTATCTCGAGGCCCTCGCGACCATGCCGGAAGCGCTGGCACCTTCGCCGGAAGAACGCGCGCTGGTGCTGGAGGCGCTGCATCGCATCGACGCGCTGCTCGACGCCCTCCCGGCCAAGGCAAGATCCGTGTTCCTGCAATCCCAGCTGGAAGGCATGACCTACCAACAGATCGCCGAGCGCATGGAGATCTCGCTGCGCACCGTCAAGCGCCACATGCAGCAAGCCTTCGCCGCCTGCCTGGAGGCCATGCTGTGAGCGCGGCCGCCGTCGCGCAGCCGCGCCGCGTGATCGAGGAAGCCGCGCGCTGGCTGGTCAAGGTGCACGAAGGCGCGATGAGCGAACAGGATCGGCTGGCCTTGCAGGCATGGCGCGCGCAGGATCGCGAACACGAGCGCGCCTGGCAGGCTGCCGACTCGCTGGCCCGCGCCATGGGTTCGGTGCCGCCGCAACTGGGCATGGCCGTGCTCGAAGGCGCGCGCCGCCGCCAGCGCCGCGCGATGGTAAAGACCCTGGCAGTGCTGCTGGCCGCGGCGCCCGGCGGCTGGCTGGCCTGGCGCCACGGCGGCGCCGACTGGGCGGCCGCGCAGCGCGCCGACTACCGCACCGCCACCGGCGAACGCCGCGCCATCGTGCTGGAAGACGGCAGCCGCGTGGTGCTCAATACTGGCAGCGCACTCGACATCGTCTATACCGCGCAGCGCCGCACGCTGATCCTGCGCGAAGGCGAGATCATGGTCCAGACCGGCAAGGATGCGGCCGGCCGCGACTTCTTCGTGCAGACCCGCCACGGCGCCATCCGCGCGCTGGGCACCCGCTTCCTGGTGCGGCGTGAAGCCGGCGGCGAAAGCAGCTCGGTGGCCGTGCTGGAACACGCGGTCGAAGTGCGCGCCTTGCTGGCGCAAGCCGCCGCACCGGCGGTGCGCGTGGAGGCCGGACAGGGGCTGCGCTTCACCGCGGAAGCGGTCGCCGCGCCGCAATCCTTGCCGCGCGGCGCCGGCGCCTGGGTCGACGGCATGCTGGTGGCCGACAAGATGCGGCTGGACGATTTCCTCGCCGAGCTGACCCGCTATCGCAGCGGCGTCATCCACTGCCTGCCCGAAGTGGCCGCGCTGAAGGTATCGGGCGTGTTCCGCATCGACGATACCGGCCAGGCCCTGGCCGCGCTGCAGGAGACGCTCCCCGTCGCCGTCAGGATGCGCACCCGCTATTGGGTCACCGTGGCGGCGGCCTCCTGATTCCCCCTGTGCCGGTCGCTTTTCAAGATTTCTTTCGCCACTTCCGCCAATCGTTGGCACCTTTTTCGGTTTCGTTCGACAAGCCATGGAAGACATTTCCATCCACTTGACTTGCACCGAGGAACCGCAATGCCCACCACCCATTCCGTCCCCGCCGTCGCCGGCATGAACCTGCGCCTGCGCCCGCTGGCCGCCGCGGCCTGCCTGCTGATCGCCGCCGCCACCGTCGCGCTGCCCTCACCGGCGCGCGCCCAACAGGCGCAGGCCGCGCGCGGCTATGCGATCGCCGCCGGCCCGCTGGACCAGGCCCTGTACAGTTTCGCGCGCAGCGCCGGCATCACGCTGAGCTTCGATCCGGAATTGGTGGCCGGCATGAACAGCCCCGGACTCTCGGGCAACTACGCGGTCGGCGAGGGCCTGTCGCGCCTGCTCGACGGCAGCGGCCTGGAAGGCGTGGTCGGCGCCAGCGGCGGCTATCGCCTGCGCAAGGTCGCCGCCGACGAGCAAGGCGCGCTGCCCACCGTGAACGTGGACGGCGAGCGCAGCGCGGTGACCGAGGGCACCCACAGCTACGCCGCCCGGGCCGTCACCGTCGCCGGCAAGACGCCCACCGCATGGAAGGACGTTCCCAACTCGGTGACCGTCATCACCCGCCAGCAAATGGACGACCAGAACATGACCGGCGTCGAAGACGCGCTGCGCCAGGCCGTGGGCGTCACCGCCATCCCCTATGGCGACGGCACCGCTTATTTCCAGTCGCGCGGCTACGCCTCCGAGGTGCAGTACGACGGCCTGCCGGCCAACAGCAGCCTGCAATACCTGCGGCAATACAACCTGGCGATGTATGAACGGGTGGAAGTGCTGCGCGGCCCCTCGGGCTTGCTGCAGGGCTCGGGCGAACCGGCCGGCACCGTGAACCTGGTGCGCAAGCGCCCGCTGGCCGGGCCGGCCATCTCCGGCAGCGTCTCCGGCGGCAGCTGGTCGAACTACAAGGGCGACATCGACATCTCGCGCCCGCTCAACGAGGAAGGCACGGTGCGCGGGCGCATCGTGGCCGCCGGCCAGGACGGCGCCGTCTACAAGGACCGCGGCCACAATCGCCAGGAGCTGGCCTATGGCGTGCTGGAGGTGGACCTGTCGCCGCGCACGGTCTGGACCATCTCGGCCGCGTCGCAGAACGACTTCTCGCGCGGCACCGACTACGGTCCCGGCATCTATACCAACGGCGCCTTCGTCAACCCGCCGCGCTCGGCCTTCTTCGGCGTCGACTGGGGCACCAGCAACCAGACCTCCAACGAGTTCTACACCGACCTGACGCATCGCTTCGGCGACGACTGGGTGGCCAAGGCGGCCTACATCTATCGCCGCACCAGCAGCGACTCGGCCTACGGCTACGTCAACGGCCTGGTGCAGCTCAACAATACCGCCTCCTATGTCCTGCAGGGCCAGGCCGGCAACACCGCCTGGCAAGACCTGGACGTGAACCTGTCGGGCAGCTTCAGCCTGCTGGGGCGCAAGCACCACCTGCTGGTGGGCGTCAACTATGCGCAGCGCGACGGCTATTCGGCCAGCGGCTCGCAGACCATCGCCAGCGTGAACATCTACAACCTCAGCATCCCGCGCCGGGACATCCCGCTCACCAGCGCCAGCAATACCTACAGCGAGCAGTACGGCGTCTACGCGCAGACCCGCCTGAAGCTGGCCGATCCGCTGACCCTGGTGCTGGGCGGCCGCGAGAGCTGGTACGCCAGCCGCAGCCAGGCTGTGCTGCCCGCGCCGGCCGACTGGAAGTCCACGCCGTCGGTGAACAACAAGTTCACGCCTTATGCCGGCCTGGTCTATGAAGTCACGCCGGAGATTTCGCTGTACGGCAGCTACAGCGACATCTTCTCGCCCCAGACCCAGCTGGCGGTGGGCAACGCGCCGCTCTCGCCGCGCACCGGCGAGCAATATGAAGTCGGCGCCAAGGGCGTGTTCCTGGACGGCAAGCTCAATGCCTCGCTGGCCGCCTTCCGCATCCGCGACAACAACCGCGCCGTCAGCGATCCCAACAACCTGGGTTTCTATGTCACCCAGGGCAAGGTGCAAAGCCGCGGCTGGGAGGCCGAAGTCAACGGCAGCCCGGCGCGCGGCGTGGACCTGTACGCCGGCTACACGCGCCTGGACACCACCTACCTGAGCGACCCGACCAACCAGGGCAAGATCTTCTCCCCGGAAGAACCGCGCCATACGCTCAAGCTGTGGACCAAGTACCAGTTCCAGCAGCCCGAGCTGAGCAAGCTGCACGTGGGCTTCGGCGCGCGCGTGATGAGCCAGACCAACCGCGGCATCGGCATGCAGGGCGGCTACAGCGTGTTCGACGCCCAGCTCGGCTACCGCATCGACGCGCACTGGCTGGCCACGCTGCAGGTCGACAACCTGTTCGACAAGACCTACTACGCGCGCATGCCTTCGCGTTTCTACAGCGTCTACGGCGAGCCGCGCAGCGTGCAGCTGACGCTGCGCGCCTCCTACTGAGGCCGGCGTGAGGGGATTCACCCCGGCGCGCCGCCTGCGCCTGTGGTCGGCCGCGCACACCTGGTCCAGCCTGGCGTGCACGGCCTTCCTGCTGCTGTGCTGCCTGACCGGCTTGCCGCTGATCTTCGCAGACGAGATCGCCGCGCTGCAGGAAGACCTGCCGCCGGCCGTGGCCGTGCCCGATCCGGCGGCCGCCGACCCCGATCGCATGCTGGCGCAGGCGCGCCTGCTCTATCCGGGACAAGTGATCGATTTCGTGGTGCGCGATGACGATGCGCCGGTGGTCAACATCGGCCTGCGTCCCGGCGCCGATGCGTCGCCGTCGAGCACGCACCGGCTGCGTTTCGACGCGCGCGACGGCAAGCTGCTCAAACGGATCCCGGCCGCCGACTCCGGCCGGCTCGACGCCATGGCGCTGATCCGCCAATTGCACGCCACCTTGCTGGGCGGCTTCGCCGGCGGCCTGGCGCTGGCGGCGGTGGCACTGCTGTTCCTGGTCGCGCTGGCGTCCGGCGTGGCGCTGTACGCGCCGTTCGCGCGCAAGCAGGCCTTCGGCGCCATCCGCCGCAGCTCACCGCGGGTGCGCTGGCTCGACCTGCACAACCTGCTGGGAATGGCCACGCTGGTCTGGGCCTGCGTGGTCGGCGCCACCGGCCTGTTCAACGAACTGTCGCGCCCGCTGTTCGCGCTGTGGAGCCAGGAGAACCTCAAGAGCATGGCGGCCGCCCACGGCGCCTCCGCCGCAACGGCGCAGCGCTACCCGCTGGCCGCGGCGATCGCCGCGGTGGAGTCGGCCCTGCCCGGTACGCGCGTGGGCACCATTCTCATGCCCGGCAGCCGGCTGGCGCCGCCCGGCCACTACCTGCTGTGGGCGGCCGGCGATACGCCGCTCACGGCGCACCTGCTGCAACCGGTGCTGGTGGACGCCGGCGACGGCCACATCGCCGGCATTGCGCGCATGCCCTGGTATCTGCGCGCGCTGGAGCTGTCGCGGCCCTTGCACTTCGGCGACTATGGCGGACTGCCGCTCAAGCTGCTGTGGGCCGCGCTGGATCTGGCCGCCATTGCGGTGCTGGCCAGCGGCCTGCTGCTCTGGATCTCCAGGCGCCGGCGCCGCCACGGTTGAGCCCCGGAAAATAATTCTCAACCGGCGGCCGCTGCGGCTGTTATACTGCGGCCTGCGCGGCACATCACCAGTCAAGTCCGCCGCTTCTCCAAGTTTCCACCCCGTCTGCCTGCGACTGGCGCCCTCTGCGGCGACAGGCCGAACCCTTTTTCAGAGTCTCATGTCATTTTCCGCGCTCGGCTTGTCCGACGAAATCGTTCGTGCCGTTTCCGAACAAGGCTATACCTCGCCCACCCCGATCCAAACCCAGGCGGTTCCTGCCGTGCTCTCCGGCGGCGACCTGCTGGCCGGCGCCCAGACCGGCACCGGCAAGACGGCGGGCTTCACCCTGCCGCTGCTGCAGCGACTGTCGTCGGTGCCGCGCGCCAAGATCAACGGCCAGATCCCGATCCGCGCCCTGATCCTGGCGCCCACCCGCGAACTGGCGGCCCAGGTCGAGGAAAGCGTGCGCCAGTACGGCAAGTACCTGCCCCTGACCTCGGCCTGCATCTTCGGCGGCGTCGGCATCAATCCGCAGATCACGCTGCTGAAGCGCGGCGTCGACATCCTGGTGGCCACGCCGGGCCGCCTGCTGGACCACATGCAGCAAGGCACCGTCAACCTGCAGAACATCCAGATCCTGGTGCTGGACGAAGCCGACCGCATGCTGGACATGGGCTTCATCCGCGACATCCGCAAGGTGCTGGCCGCGCTGCCGCCCAAGCGCCAGAACCTGCTGTTCTCGGCCACGTTCGCCGATGAAATCAAGAAGCTGGCCGACAGCCTGCTCACCAACCCGGCCCTGATCGAAGTGGCGCGCCGCAACTCCACCGTCGAGGTGATCGCGCAGAAGCTGCACCCGGTCGACCGCGACAAGAAGCACCCGATGCTGGCGCACCTGATCAAGACCCACCAATGGAAGCAGGTGCTGGTCTTCACCCGCACCAAGCACGGCGCCAACAAGCTGGTCGAGCAGCTGGCGCGCGACGGCATCACCGCCATGGCGATCCACGGCAACAAGAGCCAGTCGGCACGCACCAAGGCGCTGGCCGAATTCAAGGACGGCAAGCTGACCGCCCTGATCGCCACCGACATCGCCGCGCGCGGCATCGACATCGACCAGCTGCCGCACGTGGTCAACTATGACCTGCCCAACGTGCCGGAAGACTACGTGCACCGCATCGGCCGCACCGGCCGCGCCGGCGCCACCGGCGAGGCCGTGTCGCTGGTGTGCGTGGACGAGCGCGACATGCTGCATGACATCGAACGCTTCATCAAGCGCGAGATCCCGGTGGAGGTGATCCCCGGCTTCGAACCGGATCCGACCGCCAAGCCGCAACCGATCCAGCTGCGCAGCGGCCAGGGTCGCCATCAAGGCGGCGGCGGGCGCGGCGGCCAGCGCAGCGCGCCGCGCGGCGGCGGCAACGGCGGCCAACCCGCCAAGCCGGCGCAGGGCCAGGCTCCGCGCAATGCCGGTAACGGCAATGGCGGCGGCAATAGCGGCAACCGCAACGGCAACGCCCAGCAAGCCAAGCCGCGCGCTGCGGGCGGCAATGCCCAGAATGCCGGCAACCAGCAACGCAAGCCGGCGCCGGCGCGTGCGCCAGGCGCGCACGCCGGCAATGGAAACAGTGGCAACGGCGGCCAGCCGCGCAGCCAGGGCCAGCAACGCCAGGGCGGCGCCAAGCCGTCGGCGCTGACGCACGGCCCGCGCAAGTAAGCCGGGCGCCGCACCTCACCTCGTCGAACAAGAAGAAAGGAAGACATGGGCATCGAGATCGTCAAGGCCAATCTCGGCAATGCGGCGCACGCCGCGGCGCTGTTCGCCACGCTCAATGCCTATGCTTCCGACGCCATGGGCGGCGGCAAGCCCTTGCCGGATTTCGTGCGCGAGAACCTCGCAACCGAACTGGCCAGGCGCCCCACCGCCCATGTCTTCCTGGCCTTCGACGGCGCCGTCCCGGCCGGACTGGCGACCTGCATCGAAGGTTTTTCCACCTTCGCCTGCAAGCCGCTGCTGAACATCCACGACCTGGCGGTGATGCCCGGATACCGCGGCCAGGGCATCGCCCGCCGCCTGCTGGCGCGCGTTGAAGAAGAAGCGCGCGCGCTGGGCTGCTGCAAGGTCACGCTGGAAGTCCTGGAAGGCAATGCGGTGGCGCGTTCGCTGTATCGCTCCTGCGGGTTCGACGGCTATGAGTTGAAGCCCGAGACCGGCAAGGCGATGTTCATGCAGAAGGTGTTTGCCTGAGTTGAGTTGCCGAGACGTTCAAGAAAAACGCCCGCATCGATGATGCGGGCGTTTTTCGTTGGAGCATGGCATTCTCCGAACCTGCCCTTCGATACGACGCTGCGCGTCTACTCAGGGCGAACGGGATGGAAATGCTTGAAGGCGCCTGGACTTCATACTCCTTCGCCAGAAATACCGTTCGGACTGAGTAGCGCCGCAGGCGCGTATCGAAGGTACGCCCTGCTCAAGCCGCCAGCGCCATCCCGCGCGACTTGCCCGAGCTCAGGTAACTGGCGATGGAATCCTGCGTGACCTCGCCCACGTAGCTGCCGTCGCCGCCGATGACCGGCATCCAGCTGGTGCTGTGCTTGTACATCTTGGAGAGCACCACGCGCAGGTTCTCGTCGGGCGCGGCGTTCATGGTGAACGGACGCACCTTTTCCTCGGCCACGCCGGCGCTGCCGCGCACGTCGCGGCGGGTCAGGTAGCCCACCGCGCGGTTGTCGGCGTCGGTGATGGTGAGGTAGCGCGCATCCTGGTCGTCCATCAGCGCCAGCGCCTCGTCGCAGGATACGTCCGGACGCGCGGTGGCGGGCGTGGTCGCGGCCTCGCCGGCGCGCACCAGCAGCAGGCGCTTCAAGGTATGGTCCTGGCCGACGAAGGCGCCCACGAAGTCATCCTTGGGGCGCGCCAGCAAGGTGTCGGGATTGTCGAACTGCACCAGCTTGCCGGCGCGGAACACCGCCACCTTGTCGCCCAGCTTGATGGCTTCGTCGATGTCGTGGCTGACCATGATCACGGTCTTGTTCAGCTGGCGCTGCATCTGGAAGAACTCGTTCTGGATCGATTCGCGGTTGATCGGGTCGACGGCGCCGAAGGGCTCGTCCATCAGCAGCACCGGCGCGTCCGCCGCCAGCGCGCGGATCACGCCGATGCGCTGCTGCTGGCCGCCCGACAGTTCGCGCGGATAGCGCTTCAGGAATTTCTTCGGATCCAGCGCCACCATGGCCATCAGCTCGGTGGCGCGCTCCTGGCAGCGCTTCTTGTCCCAGCCCAGCAGGCGCGGGACGATGGTGATGTTTTCCTCGATCGTCATGTTGGGGAACAGGCCGATCTGCTGGATCACGTAGCCGATATGGCGGCGCAGCTCGACCTCGTCGATGCCGGTAGTGTCTTCGCCGTTCAGCAGCACCCGCCCGGAGGTCGAGCGGATCAGGCGGTTGATCATCTTCAGCGTGGTGGTCTTGCCGCAGCCGGAGGGGCCGAGGAAGACGCAGATCTCGCCTTCGGCCACCTTCAGGCTGACGGAATCCACCGCCTTGACCTGGGTGCCGTCTTTTTGGGTGTAGGTCTTGCTCAGTTGGTCCAGTTCGATCATTTTTGCACTCCTTTCGGTGTCAGGATTTTCTGCAGTCGCTGCAGCAGGGTGTCGGCGATGATCGCCAGTACGCTGATCATCACGGCGCCGACCACGAGTTTTTGCATGTTGCTCTGGCTGATGGCGTGCAGGATCAGCACGCCCAGCCCGCCGGCCCCGATCACGGCGGCGATCGCCATCACGCCGATGTTCATCACCACGGCGGTGCGCACGCCGCCCAGGATCACCGGCACCGCCAGCGGCAGGTCCACCATGCGCAGGCGCTGCCAGAAGGTCATGCCGATGCCGATCCCGGCTTCCTTGATGCCGGCTTCGATGTTGTCCAGCGCGAGATACGTGTTGCGCATGATGGGCAGCAGCGAGTAGAGGAACACCGCGGTGATCGCCGGCAAGGGGCCGATGCCGGCGCCGAAGCGCGAGAACAGCGGGATCATCAGGCCGAACAGCGCGATCGACGGCACCGTCAGCACCACCGTGGCCAGGCCCATGAGCGGGCCGGCCAGCCAGCGCAGGCGCACGATCAGGATGCCCAGCGGCACGCCGATGACGATCGCCAGGCTGACCGCGATGCCCACCAGCTCCAGGTGCTGCAGCGTCAGTTCGAGGATGTTGCGCCAGTCGGATTGGAGGTAGTCGAAAAGATTCATGTCGCCGCCCTCCTCAGATCAGACCGGATTCTTTGAGGAAGTCGGCGGCTACCTTACTTACCGGTTCCTGGTCGATGTCCACGCGCTTGTTCATCTCAGTCATCTTCCCGGTGTCGATCTTCGCGGCCAAGGCGTCGAGCTGCGCGGCCAACTCGGGATTCTTGTCGAGGATTTCCTTGCGCACCACCGGCGTTGCCTTATAGGGCGGGAAGAAGTTCTTGTCGTCTTCCAGCAGCTTCAGGTCGAAGCCCTTGATGCGGCCGTCGGACGCATAGGTCAGGCCGACGAACAGTTGCTCGTTCTTCAGCGCGGTATAGACCAGGCCTGGATCCATCTGTTTGACCTCGGCGCGCCTGGTGCTGAAGTCATACAGCGCCTGCATCGGGCCCAGGCCGTCCGGGCGCGAGGCGAATTCGTAGTCCACGCCCATGAGCAGCGACTTGTCTTCACCGTTGAAACGCGCGGCGAGGTCGGAGAGCGTGTTAATGCCGTACTTCTCTGCGGTCTTGCGCGGCATGGCGAATGCATAAGTGTTGTTCAGGCCGGACTCATCCAGCCACACCAGGTTCTTGGGCGCATCCAGTTCCTTGACCTTGGCGTAGATCTGCTCGGGCGGCAGCTTGTCTTCGATGTGGTGGTACACGATCAGCGCGGTGCCGGTGTACTCCCAGACGATGTCGAGCTGACCGCTTTCCAGCGCCGAGCGCATCAACGTCGTGCCCAGGCCGCTCTTGAGCTCGGCGCCATAACCCTTGGCGCGCAGGTATTGCGCGGTCATGTCCGACAGGATCAGCTGCTCGGTGAAGTTCTTGCCGCCGACCACCAGGTCCTGGGCCCGGGCCTGGCCGGCGCCGAACATGGACAGGGCCATGGCCAGCGCACAGGCAAGGTATTTGGCGATGTGATGATTCGTCATGCTTATCCTCTCTGCCGCTTCGCCTCGTGGGCGGCGGCCGTTCTTGTGATGGCGCAGGCGAGCTGCGCAAGCCGGTCAGGCGCGCAGGCCGCGACGGGCGAGATAGATGCCGGAGAGCGTTGTCACCAGCGCGTCCAGCATCAGCGCCAAGAGCGCGGTGGCGGCCGCGCCCAGCAGCAGCTGGCCGTGGTTGTTCAGGTAGATGCCGGGGAAGATCAGGCCGCCCAGGCTCTCGCCGCCGATCAGCATCGACAGCGGCGCCGTGCCGACGTTGATCGCCAGCGCCGTGCGCACGCCGCCCACGATGATGGGCAAGGCGTTGGGCAACTCCACCCGCAACAGGATCTGGTATGGCTTCATGCCGATGCCGCGCGCCGCTTCCTTGAGCGAGGCCGGCACGTTCCTGAGCCCCTCGTAGGTGTTGCGCACGATGGGCAGCAGCGACGCCAGCCACAGCGCCAGGATGGTCGGCCAGTTGCCGATGCCGAAGAAGGCCAGCGCCAGCGCCAGCACGGCGATGGACGGGATGGTGTTGCCGATGTTGAAGACCTGGATGAAGCTCTCGGCGGTGCGCTGGGCCGAAGGCCGCGAGAGCGCGACGCCGGCCGGGATGCCGGCGGCCAGCGCCAGCGCCATCGAGCTGAAGACCAGCTCAAGGTGCTTGCCGGTGTAGTACACCAGGTCGCCCCGGTACTGCCGGATGACGTCGGGACCGATCCACCAGACCAGTCCCGCGATGACCAGCGCAAAGCCGAGCGCGCCGGCGAAGACGTGACGAACACGTGTCATGTTACCCCCTGTTGTTGGTATAGCCGGCACGACATGACGCCGCGACGACGGGTTCTGAGATTAAGTTTTAAAAGGTTCGCTCGCCCTCGTGTGGGCTAATCGTTTGGATGCGAACCGAAAGCTGCAGGGCAGCGATGAAACCGAAAAAATCGGCGATGGTGCGTACCGGACAGGGATGGGATCGTCGCTGAGGAGATCGCGCTGCCAGCCGGAATTTTTTGACAACCCGCTAAGGGGTCGGGAACTGCTGAGAGTCGTTGTTGAACAAGTTATGTCGCCAGGACAAACGATAGTTTAACGCAATCGCTTAATGAAGTCCAGCAATGTAGGAATTCGAATCCATAACCTGGAGATCTTAAGAGCTGAAATTAGTTCCCAAGCTCAAGTAAACGGGAGGATACACGCAAGAAAAATACGCCGCAGCGCGGCGCCGGGCGGGTGTCGCCGGCCGGCGCCGCATGCCTTACTTGATCGCGCCGAACACCTTGCCGATGATGGCGCTGCCGCTGCCCACCGGGTCCTTGCGGATCGCCTTTTCTTCCTCGCCGATCATCAGGAACAGGCCATCGAGCGCACGCTGGGTGACGTAGCCCTCGACCGTGCTCTGGTCGCCCGACACCAGGCCGGTCTTGGCGACCTGCCCCATGGTGGCGTTGTAGCGCGACGAGAGGCCGTTCTTGTCGGTGATCTTCTTGACGATGGGCAGGAACTTGGCGGCCAGGTCGCCCGAGGTCTTCTGGCGGAAGAAATCGGTTACCGAGGTGTCGCCGCCGGAGAGGATGTTCTTGGCATCGCTCACCGACATCGACTTCACGGCGTTGACCAGCAAGGGCTTGGCCATCGGCACCGCGGCCTCGGCGGCGTGGTTCATGTCGACCACCAGGTCGTCCACCTTCTGTCCCTGGCCGGTCATGCGGATCAGGGGCATGGCTTGCTCCAGCGCGCCGGGCAGCTTGATCTTGACCTTGTCGTTGTTGAGGAAGCCGTTCTGCTGGCCCAGCTTGGCTACCGCGGTGTTGGCGCCCTTTTCCAGCGCCGCCTTCAGGCCGCTGGTGGCCTCCTGGTTGCTGATGTCGGACAGGGAAAAGGCAAAGGCGGAACAGCTCGCCAACAGGAAGGCGCCAAGGGCGACGCGGCGCAGCGGGGAGGAAATCGTGGGCATGGGAACTCCGTTCGGTGAAGAGGCGGCGCCGTCGAACCGGGGCGCCGCTGCGATGATACCGGGCTTGGACGGTCCGGGCCAAACCTGGTTCGCCCCGACCGCCTTTTGCTTACTTGCCTTGCGAAAGTTCGAGGCCGGCGTTGCGCGGCAGCTTGCCGCTGACCGGCACCGAGGCGATCGAGAACAGGCCGATCACCAGGAAGGCCGGCCAGAAGTCGGCCTCGACGATGGTGGCATGGCCCTGCAGGTGGTTCGACCATTGCAGCACCAGGCCGGCGATGGTCACGCCCATGCCCAGCGAAAGCTGCTGGATCACGCTGGCCAGGCTGGTGACGCGGCCGGCGTCGCGGTTGTCGATGTCGGCGTAGGCGATCGAGTTCAGGCAGGTGAACTGCAGCGCCGGGAACACGCCGCCCATCAGCACAATCAGGGCGATCAGCAGGAACGGCATGTGGATGCTGAACACCCCGTAGGCGGCCAGGGCGATGCCGGCGAACACGGCATTGA
The DNA here is from genome assembly GCF_028993615.1 of Herbaspirillum sp. WKF16. Taxonomy (NCBI): domain Bacteria; kingdom Pseudomonadati; phylum Pseudomonadota; class Betaproteobacteria; order Burkholderiales; family Oxalobacteraceae; genus Herbaspirillum; species Herbaspirillum sp. WKF16. The sequence continues at coordinate 3,222,843 of NZ_CP118632.1, forward strand.
CCATCAGCACCGTGCGAAAGCCGTAGCGGCGCAGCACCTTGGTGGCGATCAGGCGCATGAAGAGCGAGCCGAAGGCCGAGGCGCAGGTGATCATCCCGGCCTGGAAGGCGGTCATGCCCAGGCCCTCCTGCAGCGCCAGCGGCAGCAGGAACGGCACCGCCCCCAGGCCGATGCGAAACAGCGAGCCGCCCACCACGCTGGCGTGCAGCGTGGGTATGCGCAGCAGGCGGAAGTCCAGCAACGGGAATTCGATCTGGGTCGAATGGCGGTAGTACATGGCCAGCGCGATGGCGCCGATGGAACACATGGCGATCGGGGTGGCGCCATCCACCAGGTTGCTGCCGAACAGCGATAGGCCCAGCATGATCATGGCCGCGCCCACCGAGGTCAGCACGAAGCCCTTCACGTCCAGCGGGGCAGGATCGTCTTCGGTGAAATTCTGGATATAGCGGCCGGCCAGGTAAAGGCCGAGGAAGCAGAACGGGATGTTGATCAGGAACACCCAGCGCCAGTGGAAATAGGTGGTGATGAAGCCGCCCAGGAGCGGCCCGACCACCGGCCCCATCAAGGCCGGCAGCGTCAGGTAGCTGACCGCCTTGACCAGCTCGGACTTGTCCACCGAGCGCGCGATGATGACGCGCCCCACCGGCACCATCATGGCGCCGCCGATGCCCTGCAGGAAGCGCGCCGCCACGAAGGTCACCAGCGAGCCCGAGACCGCGCACAGCACCGAGCCGGTCATGAACACGATCATCGCCGCGCTGAACACCTTGCGCGCCCCAAGCTTGTCGGCCATCCAGCCGGAGATCGGAATGAACACGCCGAGCGCCGCGACATAGGCGGTCATGGCCAGCTTGAGGGTGATCGGATCCTGGTTGAGGTCGCGCGCCAGCGCGGGAAGCGAGGTGGCCAGGACCGTGGCGTCCATGTTTTCCATGAACAGCGCACAGCCCACGATGAGCGGGATGAGCAGCGAAGGTCGCACGATTGCAACGGATTGGCTAGTGAAGCGGTGGAATTGGCGAAGGAGGTCTGCGCCTCCCATCAGCCCGACAGTTTACACCAGTTGGCCTTTCCCTGCGGGAAGACCCGCGGCGCGCTCACGCCGGCGCCGGCTCGCCGTTCCTGAAAAAGCGGCTGGGCACGCTGCCGAAATGCTTGCGAAACACGGCGGCGAAGGCGCTCTGGCTGGTATAGCCATGCGCCAGCGCGACATCGATCACCTTGTCGCCGCGCGCCAGTTGCTCCAGCGCCAGCAGCAACCGCGCCTGCTGGCGCCAGTGGCCGAAGCGCATCCCGGTGCCGGCCAGGAAACGGCGATGGAAGGTGCGGGTGGCGATGCCCAGGCCGGCCGCCAGCGCCTCCACCGTTGCCGCCTGGTCGGGCTCGCGCATCAGGTCCTCGCAGATGATGCGCAGGCCGGGCTCGGACGGCAACGGCAAGTACAGGGGCAGCACCGGCACCGTGCGCAGCTCCAGCACCAGCAATCGCAGCAGATGCCAGGCGCGCGAGTCCGGCTCCAGTCGCGCCCCCAGTCCGAGGCCGACCGCCGAGACGATCAGCTCCCGCAGCAACGGCGGGATGTCCAGCACGCAGCTGCGCGTCGGCAGGTTCGGCAACTCGGGCGTGTTAATGAAGACGGTGCGCATCTTGACGTCGCCGCGCATGCGCACCTGGTGTTCCACATCCGGTTGCAGCCAGACGCCGCGCGTGGGCGGCACCACCCAGCGGCCGTCGACGGTCTCTACGCACAGCACACCCTCGATGGCGTACAGCAGCTGGGCGTGCGGATGGCGGTGCGGCGGGATCACATGGCCGTGCGGGTAATCGATGGCCAACGCGCCGCAGGGCGCATTGGCGGCGATCAGGTTCTGGTAGTCGGAGCTGTCCACGTAAGGCCTTCGCGCCGGCCTTTCACAGGCCGTGTCACTTTCAAGACAAACAACGACATCTTAGCACGCGAGCGCCAGGCAGAAGACAGGCAGGATGGCATGCGATGGCCCCTCGCCGCGCGCGGGCCGTCATCTCATCGACCGCTTCTTTTCCTTTTTCGTCCTTTCCCGACCGCCATGCCATTGACCTCTTATCTCTATCCCTTCCTCGCCATCGTGCTGTGGGCCGGCAACGTCATCGTCTCCAAGCTGGCCGCCTCGGCCATCTCGCCGGTGGCCATCACCTTCTATCGCCTGATCCTGCTGCTGGCGCTGATGAGCCCCTTCGTGCTCAAGCCGCTGTGGAACAACCGCGCGCTGATCCGCCGCCACTGGTGGAAACTGGCGCTGTCGGGCCTGCTGGCGATGGCCTTCTTCCAGAGCCTGTCCTACCGCGCCGCCGAAAGCACCACCGCCACCAACATGGCCATCGTGACCGCGCTCATTCCGCTGCTCACCGCCCTGCTCTCGGTGCTGGTGCTGGGCGAAGCGGTGACGCTGGGCATGGCCGCGGGCGGCGTGCTGTCCTTTGCGGGATTGCTGTATCTGGTGGGACAAGGCGACATGTCGCAGGCGCTGCGCGGCGGCGTGCATGCCGGCGACGCGCTCATGCTGCTGGCGGCGCTCTCATACTCGCTGTATGGCGTGCTGCTGAAGTACTGGAAGCTCAGTGTGCCGGCCTGGCAAGCGATCTACGTGCAAGCCATCGCGGGCCTGGCCTTCATGCTGCCGCAATTCCTGCTGCTGCCTGCCGGCGCCGCGACGCTGGACGCGCGCACGCTGCCGCTGATCGGCTACTCGGGCATCGGTTCGTCGATTCTGCTGTCCTACCTCTGGATCGAGGGCGTCAAACGGCTCGGGCCGAGCCGCTGCAGCATCTTCATCAACCTGCTGCCGGTGCTGACGGCGGGCTGTGCGATCGCCTGGCTGCACGAGGAGATGCATGCCTACCACCTGATCGGCGGCGGCGTCAGCCTGGCCGGGGTGCTGTTGACGCAGATGGTGCAACGGCCGCTGCTGGGTGCGCGCCGCACGCCGGCCACGCGCGCCTGAGAGGAACCAACCGGGCGCATCCGCACTCTGGGCATGTGCACCCGGCGGCGCGGCAGTGGCGACACTGTCATGCCGCCGGCCAAACAACACACATCACATCGCACAGAGGAGCCTCGATGACCAACGATACCCACAGCAAAACCCTGGGCTACCTGCTCTGGATCTTCGGATTCACCGGCGCGCACCGCTTCTACTACGGCAAGCCGGTCTCCGGCACGATCTGGTTCTTCACTTTCGGCCTGCTCGGCATCGGCTGGCTGGTCGACCTGTTCCTGATCCCGTCGATGGATCGCGAGGCCGACCGCCGCTTCATCGGCGGCGACAGCAACTACTCGGTGGCCTGGCTGCTGCTGACCTTCCTGGGTATCTTCGGCCTGCACCGCATGTACATCGGCAAGTGGCTCTCCGGCATCCTCTACCTGCTCACCGGCGGCGTGTTCCTGCTGGGCGTGCTGTACGATTTCTGGACCCTCAACGCGCAAATTTCCGAGCGCAACTTCGGCCGCAAGACGCCGGCCTGAAGACCTCCCATCCGCCCATGCGGCGGATGCGGTCGCCGCATGGACGCTCAGGCCCTGGCGTCCGCCTCCTTCACCGCCGCTTCGCCCTTGTCCTGCTTGAAGCGCGTCACCAGCAACTGGTTGATCCGGTTGCCCTCGATGTCGACCACCTCGAACTTGAAGTCCGAAAAGAGCACGAAGTCGGTTTTCTTCGGGATCTTGCGCATCATGTACATGATGAAGCCGGCCAGGGTCTCGTAGCCGACCGGATTGGGGTACTCCTCGATGTCGAGCTCGTTCATCACATCGTTCAGGGGCGTCAGGCCGTCCATCAGCCACGAGTTCTCGTCGCGCCGCACGATCTGCTGCTCCTCTTCGGCCATCGCCAGCAGGTTGCCCATCAGCACGCCGGTGACGTCGGTGATGCTGATGATGCCCACCACCAGCGCGTATTCGTTGACCACGATGGCCAGGTCCTCGTCCATCGCCTTCATGCGTTCCAGCACTTCCCACAGGTTCAGGCTGTCGGGGATCGACAGCGGGCTGTGCACCAGGCCCTTGTCGGCCAGCGAGAACTGCTCGCCCTTGAGCAGGCGCTTCAACACGTCCTTGCTGTCGATGTAGCCCAGCACGGCGTCGATATGGCCGTCGCACACCAGGAAGCGCGAATGCGGATGGTCGATGATCTTCTGGCGGATGGTCTCCTCGCTGTCGTCGAGCAGGAAGTAGACGATGCTCTCGCGCGCCGTCATCGCCGAGGGCACGTAGCGGCTCTCCAGCTCGAACACGTTCTCGATCAAATGGTGCTCCTGCGTGAGCAGCACGCCGGCCTGGGCGCCGGCGTCGACCATGGCGTGGATCTCGTTGGGCGTGATCACTTCCTGGCGCACTTGCGGCAGGCCGAACAGCGTGAAGATCCATTTCGACAGCGTGTTGAAGAACCACACCAGCGGCCTGAACATCGTCTCCAGCAGCAGCATGGGCTTGACCAGGGCCACCGCCGCGCGTTCCGGCGCGACCATCGCCAGCCGCTTGGGCATGAGGTCGGCGAACAGGATGAAGAAGGAGGTCACCACCAGGAAGGACATCGCGAAGCTGACGCTCTCCAGCCACGGCCCCTGGTAGAAGCTGCCGACCAGGTCGCGCATGTGCGGCGTCAGCGCCGGCTCGCCGACCACGCCGCCGAGGATGGCCACGGCGTTCAGGCCGATCTGCACCACCGTGAAGAAGTTGCCCGGCTGGGCCTGCAGCGCCAGCACCAGCACGGCGTTGGGGTCGCCCTCCTTGGACATCATCTCCAGGCGGATCTTGCGCGAAGCGGCAATGGAGATCTCGGCGCAGGAGAGGAAGGCGCTGACCACGACCAGCACAAGGATCAGCAGGAAGCTGGTGAAAATGCTCATGTTGTTCTTATCTCTTTGATTTGACGCCCCATTTTCTCGCGCAACGGGGCGAAAAGGCAAATCGGACAGAACAACGCCCGCCGCCGCGGGCGCCTCAGTAGACGTCGCGCCGGTATCGTCCCTGCTCGGACAGGGCGATCAGCGCGTCCTCGCCGAGGATCTCCCGCAGCGCGTCCGCCACGCCCGCGGCCATGCCCTGCAGGCTGCCGCACACATAGATGCAGGCGCCCTGCGCGACCCAGGCGCGCAGGGTATCGGCGGCCTCGCGCAGCTTGTCCTGCACATAGACGCGCCGCGCCTGGTCGCGCGAGAACGCCAGGTCGAGCCGCTCCAGCAGGCCCTGCGCCTGCCAGGCCTCGATCTCCTCGCGGTGGAAATAGTCGTGCGCGCGGCTGCGCTCGCCGAACACCAGCCAGTTGCGTCCCCGCCCCGCCGCTGCTCGCGCGCGCAGGTGGGCGCGCAACCCGGCCAGGCCGGTGCCGTTGCCGATCAGGATCAGCGGGACATCGTCAGGCGGCGCGTGGAAACCGCTGTTGGCGCGCACCCGCGCGGCGATCTCGGCGCCGGGCGGCGCGTGCAGCGTCAGCCATCCGGAACCGATGCCGGGCCGGCCGTCGGCCTGGCGCATGCGGCGCACCAGCAGGTCCAGGCTGCCGTCGCCGGGCAGCGAGGCGATCGAGTATTCGCGGTGCGGCAAGGGCGCCAGGCGCGCCAGCAATGCCTCGCCGTCGAGGCCGCGCAGATCGTCCAGCTCGCCGGCCGCGCGCGGCAGCATGCGGCCGGCCAGCGCCTGCGCCAGCGGCAGGCCGGACAGCGAGAGTCCCTGCATGAATTGCCGCACCTCCACGTCGCTGTTGCGCGGGCCGATCTCCACGATGTCGCCGGCCTGCCAGGCCGGCGCCGGCAGATCCAGCGGCGTCAGCGCCAGGTGGAAGGCCGGGTCGCCCGCGCTGCCGGGATTGAGCAGGCGGCGCTCGGCCAGGCGCCAGCGGGAGTAGGACGGTGCGCTCCAATCGGCGTCGTCGCTGTGGCCGCTCAGCACGCCCAGTTGGTGCTGCCAGTGGCGCAGCGCGCCCTCGTCGCCGTTGTCGACCTCGACCGGGTCGAACAGCGGCTGCGCGTGACGGCGCCGCAGCCAGTTCTCCAGCGCGTGGCCGAAGGCGCAATATCGTTCGTAGCTGCGGTCGCCCAGCGCCAGCACGCCGAAACGCAGGTCGGCCAGCGAGGCTTGCGCTTGCGCCGAGGCCATCCGGCGCGCGAAGCCGGCGGCGGCGTCCGGCGCATCGCCCTCGCCTGTCGTGCTGATGACGAACAGCGCCTGCCTTGCCGAACGCAAGTCGTCTTCGCCCACCCGCGCCAGCGGCAGCACGCGCACCGCCATGCCGCCCTTGCGCAGGCTGTGGGCCGACTGCAGCGCGAGCTGTTCGGCAAAGCCGGTCTGGCTGGCGAAGGCGATCAGCAAGGGAATGCCATCATCCGCGGCGGCGCCGTCGGCGGCGGCCCAGAGCCTTTCCTGCTCGCGCTGGCGGCGCTTGTGCTTGAGCACGGTCACCGCGCAGAAGACCAGGTAGGCCAGCGCCACCAGCGCGGCCAGCAACCAGCGCCCGTGGGCGCTGTTGCTCAGTTGACCGCGCGCCGCGCCCCAACCGGCCAACGCCGCAGCGGCCAGCACGGCAAGCCATTGGAGGGAAGTCGATGAGGTCAGCTTGCCCATGCCGCGCTCATTCCAGCATGGCGGCCATGGCCGGCGTCATGCGCTCGCGGAAACCCGAGGCCGCGCCGCCGATGAACAGCGCCGCGACATTGCGCCGGCGCGCAAAGGCCATGCCCTCCTCTTCGCCCAGCACGGTGAGCGCAGTGGCCAGCGCGTCGGCCACCATGCAGCTGGGATGCAGCACGGTGACCGAGGCCAGGTCGTGCCGCACCGGGCTGCCGCTGCGCGGGTCGATGGTGTGGGCGTAACGGCGGCCATCCTGCTCGAAATGGCGGCGATAGTCGCCCGAGGTGGCGATGGCCATGCCATGCAATGCCGCCAGCAGCGCGGCGCCGCCGTCCAGCGGCGGCCGCTCCAGCGCCACCCACCAGGGCTGGCCGTCGGCCTTGAGGCCCATGCCGGAGAGCTCGCCGCCGATCTCGGCCAGCCAGCTGGCGCAGCCGGCTTCGCGCAGCGCCTGCGCCACCAGGTCCACTGCGTAACCCTTGGCGATGCCGGAAAAATCGAGGTAGGCGCCGCCCGGTTGCAGCGCGCTGCGCGTGGCCCGATCCAGGCCGATGCGGCGCCAGCCGCAACGCGCGCGCGCCTGCGTCAGCGCAGCCTGATCGGGCACGGCATGCGATGGAACACTGTCGGTGGCCGGCCCGAAGCCCCACAGGTTGACCAGCGGCCCGACGGTGGGATCGAAGGCGCCGTCGCTGTCGACGGCCATGGTCAGCGCGGCGTCCAGCACGGCATGGAAAGCCTCGGGCAAGGCATGCCAGCTGCCGGCCTCGGCGCGGTTGAAGCGGGAAATCAGGGAGTCCGGCTCCCAGGTGCTCATCTCGCGGATCACGCGCGCCAGTTGCGCCTCGACGGCGGCGGCGATGGTCTCGCGCGCCACGCCGCGGGGGGCCAGCGCATGCACGCTCCAGGTGGTGCCCATGGCGGCGCCGGCAAGGGAATGCTGGACGGCATCCGGCGGCAAGGCCGGCGGCTCGTCCATGTCGAGCGGAATCAGTACGCGGTTGGACATCGGGAATACTCGCTGCCGGGCGGCGCTTGACGCGCCGCCCTCAACACAAAAACGGCGCCCGCGCCGCGGGCGCCCATGTCGCTACAGGCCAGGCCCAAGGTTCAGGGCAGCACCTCCACCGTGGCGATGTAGCTGGCGCGGCGCTGGCCGGCTTGCGGCAGCGTGGTCTTCTGGTCGGTAACGCTGGCCTCCAGCCAGTACATGCCGGCGCCGCTCCACTTGATGCTGAATTTGCCCTCGGCGTCGGTCTTGAGCTTGGTTTCCAGCAGCTTGTCGCGATAGCGGATGCCGCCCGGCACCACGTCCACTTCCAGGCCGGGCGCCGGCTTGCCGTCCAGCAGCAGCTGGAAGGAAGCGGTGTCGCCCGCCACCAGGTCGTTGGGATGGGTGACCGGCTGCAGCTCCAGGCCGCTGCCGGTGATCCCCAGCGCGGCGCGGGTCGGCTTGCCGGCGGTGGCGAAGGTCTCCACCCGGCTGTTCACCTGGGTCACCTTCAGCTCTTGCGCGTTGGCCGGGATCTCCTTGGCCAGCGCCTCGGCGGCGCCGCGCCAGCGCTTCTGCTGGCCGTCCACCTTGTAGCTGGCGAACACGCCGTTGTTGACGACTGCGATCTTGTAGGTGCCGGGCTGCGAAAGCTGCACGTCGAAGGTGCTGCGGTACTTGCCGGTGGCGGCGTTGACGGCCTGCGCCGGCTTGCCGTCCGGCGCGGTCACCACCAGGCCGTCCAGGCGCAGCGGGAAGTGCTCGAAATAGAACAGGTCGTTGGAGACGGCGGCGTCCACCGTCACCCAGGCGTCATTGCCCGACAGCACGGTGGCCGAGGGCAGCAGCCACTGGCGGTGCGCGTGGGCCGACAGCGGCAGGCTGATGGCCAGCGCCAGGGCGGCGATCTTCATCGATTTTCCGGCGATGCGTTGCAGGGAGAAGTTCATGTTGGTTCCTCTTGTCGGTGTGGTTCGCGGGCGTGATTGCCCGGCTCGGGGTTCAGGACTCAGGGCTTCAGTTCCAGCGACACCGCGCCCAGTTCGCTGCTGCCTTGCGCCCTGGCGCTCTGGGCCGACTTGGGCGGCCACTGGAAGGGCAGCTTCACCAGCTCGCGGCCGCCGACTTCGCGCGCGGCTTCCACCATCAGCACGTAGTCGCCCGGGGCCAGGCCGGCGAGCGGTCCCTTGTCGGAACCGAAGTTGAGTTTCTGCTCGCCGGCCGGGCGGGTCGCGCCGCTGACGCCGTCGATGGGCATCTGCTGTTCGCGGCCGCTGCGGCGCCACCACTGGCGGATATCCTTCAGCCACTTCTCGCCTTCCTTGTCCTTCTTCTTCAGGTCGTACCAGACCGCCAGGTTGGCCGCCACGCTCTGGTCGGCGCGCTCGATCCAGGCGGCCAGGTAGGGCCGGTGGTATTCCGCCACGTTGAGCGTGGGCACCTCGATGCGGAGGTTCAGGTCGGCGGCGCCGGCCGGGGCCGCCGAGGCGAACAGCGCCGTCATGGCCAGCGCCAGGACGGTAGGTTTCAGCAATAGGGATTTCTTGTGCGTCATGTGACCTCGCTAAAGGGTTCGATGGCTGCGGGCGCGCGCCCGACCGGCTCAATGGATAAACAGGATCGCCAGCAACAGCGGCGCCACCAGCCCCAGCGCCACCAGCGGCCAGGTCGCCGGGCGCTTGCCGGCGTGCATCTGCAGCAGGAACAGGCCGGTGATGCAAAAGACCAGGCAGGCCGCCGCGAACACGTCGATGAACCAGCTCCACGCCGCGCCGGTATTGCGCCCCTTGTGCAGGTCGTTGAAGTAGGAGATCCAGCCGCGCTCGGTCTTCTCGTATTCGATCTTGCCGTCTTCCAGCTCCACCCGCAGCCAGGCGTCCCCGCCCGGGCGCGGCAGCGAGACGTAGACCTCGTCCGGCGACCACTCCGCAGCCTGCGCGCCGATCGTCACGGCCATCTGCGCGGCGATCCAGTCGCGCGCCCCGGCCGGCATCGGCGCCTTGCCGCCCGCCTTGTCGGCGGCTTGCGCCTGCGCGCGCAACGGCGCCAGCAAGCGCTCGGGCAACTGCGCCTCCCGATGGCTGACCTGCGGCCGGGCCTCGATCTGCGCCGCGTGGTTCAGGGTCAGGCCGGTCGCCGCAAAGGCCAGCATCGCCACCAGGCAGATGCCGGAACTGATCCAGTGCCACTGGTGCAGGTGCTTGAGCCAGAAGGCGCGGCGTTTCTGGTCGGGGAGCGGGCTGGCGGTGACGTCCTTCATGGCGTGGCGATGGCGGCCTGCCATTCGCTTCAAATAATAATGGTTCTCAATTATAGCGTCGCGCCTGAAGAAAAAGATCGCGGCGCCGGCTGTTTTACTTTGCGATACAAAACGATACACGGCCGCGCCGCGCAAGGCCCGGCGTCCCGCGCGGCCTAGCCGGGGAACGGCGCCAGTCCGGCCGCGATGCGCAGCGCCGGCTCCAGCGAGGCCGGCAGCATCGGGCCGTGCGCCATGCCCGGGAAGATGCGCAGCGACACCTCCAGCCCATCGCGCTCGCGCAGCCGCGCGGCCAGTTCCGGCAAGGCCTGCGCCGGCATCGCCGCACGCGAGGCCTGCATGGCCTGGGCGGCGTCGGCGGCCGGCGCGGCGTCGTGTCCCGGCCTGCGTTGGCGCCGCTCGGCGTCGCCTGCCATCAGCCACACGCGCGCGCCGGCATGTTTCGCGGCCAGCGCCGCCTCGCCGGCGAAGCGTTTTTCCTCGGCCAGGATCACGCCCTGCTGCCACCACAGCGACGGGCTGGCGGCGATGTAGGCGGAGAACAGGCGGGTCCGCGAGAACAGCGTGTGCAATACGAACAAGCCGCCATAGGAATGCCCCCACAGCGCCAGCCGGCCATGGTCCAGCGACGCCAGCGCGCGCACGCGCGGCAGGATGCGCTGCTCGATCAGGTCGAGGAAGAGCTCGGCGCCGCCGCCCTTGCGGCCGCGCCCCGCCTCCTCATCGGCCTGGCCGGCGGGAATCGGCGGCGTGTAGTCGTAGGCGCGCGCCTGGACGTCGAAGCGCAGCTCGGTGTCGTAGCCGATGGCCACGATCACCGGCGGGTTGCCGGCGTCCAGCGCCTGCAGCTGGCGCTCGTCGATGGACGCCAGCGCGGCGTTGCCGTCGAGCGCGACGATGGCGGGATAGCCGGCGGCCGGCGCGGCCCGGCGCGGAATGCACACGGTCACGCGGTAGCCGCGCTGGCCATCGGCCGAGCGCAGCGTGAAGCCTTCGAAACGATAGGACGCCGAGCCGGCGTCGGCGATGGTCGGTCCGAGCTTGCGGGAGAGATCGGGCTGGGCGCGCGCCGGCAGGGGCGCGAAGGCGCACAGCAAGGCTGCCGCCAGCAGGCGGCGGCGTGGAGTGGAAATGTCGTTCAAGGGAGGTCCGTCAGCGGTGGAGGGAAATGGCCCGGCAGGTCGGCTGCCGGGCCGCTTCAGGCGCGACCGCTCAGAAGCGCCGGGTCAGGCTCATCCACAGGCGGCGGCCGTCGCCCACGGTGTTGAAGCTCTGCTCGTCCAGGCGCTTGTCGGTGACGTTGTAGATCGCCGCGGCCAGGCTGGTCAGCTTGTCGATCTCGAAGCTCGTGCCGATGTCGGCCAGCGCGTAGGCCTTGTACTCCTTCACGCCGCTCGTGGAGATCGTGGTGCCTGCGGTGCCCACGCGGGCGGCGGCGTTGACTTCCTTGCCGTGGTAGTTCATCGCGGCCCACAGGGTCCAGGCGTCGGACTGCTTCCAGTCGGCGCGCAGGTTGAACATGTGCTTGGGCGTGCGGGCCAGGGCGTAGCCGTCATAGCTGCCGCCCTTCTGGCGCGAGTCGGTATAGGTGTAGTTCGACTTCAGCGCCAGCCGGCTGGTGGCTTCCCAGCGCGCGCTCAGCTCCACGCCCTTGATGGTGGCGCGGTCCACGTTGTAGCTGTACCAGAGGCGGTAGTTGTTGTTGGCCGACCAGCGCGCGATCGAACCGTCGGCGTTGTAGACCAGGGCGTTGCTGACCTTGTCCTTGAAATCGGTATAGAACGCCGTAGCGCTGGCGGAGAGGCCGGCCTTGCCGTCCCACAGCGCGGCGAGCTCGTAGCTGGTGCTGGTTTCCGGCTTGAGGTTGGGATCGCCCAGGATTACGCCGCAGGTGCCGGTGGGGCCGACCGTGCAGCCCGCGCCGCCGGTGGTGTAGGCATAGCCGGGCGCGATGGTGCGGATCTCGGGCGCGCGGAAGCCGCGCGAGACGCCGCCCTTGATGGTCAGGTCCTCGGTGCCGTGCCACACGGCGTACAGGCGCGGGCTCCAGTGGTTGCCATAGATCTGGTGGTTGTCCAGGCGCAGGCCGCCGGTCAGCGCCAGGGCATCGGTGAGCTTCCATTCGTCTTCCAGGAACAGCGCCTTCTGCGTGATCTTGAAATCGCGCACGAGGGTCGCGCTCACGCCGGGGTTGACGTCGGTCAGCGTGGCCTCGTTCCATTGCCCGCCCATCACCAGCCAGTGCGCGCCCAGCGGCGCCGAGAGCTTGCCGTCCATCACCAAATTCTCGATCTTGGGCGCGCGCGCGGCCTGGTTGAAGCGGTCGCTGCCCACCGGGCTCTCGGTGAAGCTCTTGCGCTGCGCCTTTTCAAACGAGATCGAGAGGTCCGAGGTGGCCCAGCCGTAGCGGCCCGTGTGCGACAGCGACATGTGGTCGCGCGGGTTCTCGTTGTAGGTGTCGGCGGTGGCGGCGGTCGAGGCCAGCGTGTGATAGGACGATGCATCGCGCCGCACCTGGGTGGTGCCGATCTCGGCCAGGATGTCGTGGTCCTTGTTGGGAGTGAGCGAGAGGCGCGCGGTGAAATCGGTGTCCAGCGCCTTGGTGTTGCCGTTGAGGATGCGGTCCTCCTGGCGCTTGTACACGCGGCCCCACATCTGCAGGCCCAGCACGTCGGTGGCGATCGGGCCGTTGACGTAGAACTGGCCCTGGTAGGAGTCGCCCGAATCGCCGTGCTGCTGCAGCGTGGCGTCGGCCGTGACCGAGCCGCCCCACTTGGCCGCGACCTTCTTGGTGATGATGTTGATCACGCCGCCCATGGCGTCGGAGCCGTACAGCGAAGACATCGGGCCGCGCACCACCTCGATGCGCTCGATGGCATCCAGCGGCGGGATGAAGGTCTGCTCGAAACCGGCGTTGCCGTTGGTGCGCGCGTCGCGCGTGCTCTGGCGCTTGCCGTCCACCAGGATCAGGGTGTAGGCGCCGGGCATGCCGCGGATGAAGATATCCTTTTCACTGGCGGTGCCGGTGACGGTCACGCCTTCCACTTCCGACAAGGCATCGGTCAGGTCGCGGAATGGCTTCTTCTTCAGTTGCTCCTGCGTGATCACGCTGATGCTGGCCGGCGCATCGGTCACCTGCTGCTCGAAGCCGGTGGCGGTCACCACCACCTCCTTGAGCCCCTGCGCCCACGCGCCGCCCGCCATCATGGCGAGGGCGCCGGCAACCGCCACGACCACGGCCGCGCGGGCCGGCTTGAATTCCTGTTTCGCTTGCATATTGCTGTTCCCCAAGGTGTTGATCCGGTGTCTTCCTTCCGCCCGCACCGTGTTTTCTTGGGCGCAGCCCTCCCCTCGCGGAATGAGCATGTCATCCGCAAAGCCGCACCGGTACTGGGTTGGAGGCAAGAAGGAATTTCTTCCGAAATTTGCAAATGAGAATTATATTCATTTAAAATTGGCAAAAGTTTGTCAAAGTGTGGCAAGCGGCCATGCGCCGCGCCAAGCCGCCGGACGCCATCCGTAACGCCGGGGAAGGAAAACAACATGCAAGCGCAACGCCACATCCTGGTGGTCGACGACCATCCCGACATCTGCGAGCCGCTGGCCGCCTACCTGCGCCGCCAGGGCATGCAGGTGAGCATGGCGTTCAACGCCGCGCAGGCGCGGCGGCTGCTGCAAAGGCAAAGCTTCGATCTCGCGGTGCTGGACGTGATGATGCCGGGCGAGGACGGCCTCTCGCTGTGCCGCCATATCGGCGAGGAGTTCGGCACGCCGGTGATCCTGCTCACGGCGATGTCGTCCTGCGCGGACAAGGTCAACGGCCTGGAGACCGGCGCCGACGACTACGTCGTCAAACCCTTCGATCCGCAGGAACTGGTGGCGCGCATCAGGACGGTGCTGCGCCGCATCCGCCGCAGCCTGCCCGACGCGGAGCCGGCCCTGCCCGCGCAGATGGCCGACAGCGCCATTCGCCGCTACGTATTCGACGAGTGGACGCTGGACCTGGAGCGCCGCGAACTGCGCGACCGCGAAGGGGTGGAGGTGACGCTGTCGAGCGTCGAATACCGGCTGCTGCGGGTGCTGGTCGAGCATCCCAACACCGTGCTCTCGCGCGACAAGCTGATGGACCTGACCGCCGGCGCCGAGGCCCAGGCCTTCGACCGCAGCATCGACAGCCAGGTCAGCCGGCTGCGCAAGAAGCTGGAGCCGGATCCGCGCAACCCCAACCTGCTCAAGACCGTGTGGGGCAACGGCTACCTGTTCGCCGCCCAGGTCAGCGCCGAGCTGGCGGGCGTCCCGTCCGCATCATGAGGTTGTGGCCCCGCACCATGGCCGGCCAGCTGGTCGGCCTGCTGCTGCTCGGCCTGGTGGCCGCGCATGCCATCGGCCTGTCGGTGGTGCTGACCAACGGCGAGACCATCCATTCCATCTCGCGCGACCAGATGATCGAACACGCCGCCGTGGCCTGGCGCCTGGGACAGTTGCCCGAGGCGCAGGCGCGCCAGGCGCTGGCAACGGCGCGCGGCGGCAACGCCGACTACGCGCTGGGGCCGGCAGCCCTGGTCGACCAAGGGCGCGAACAGGGCTACGACCAGGACGCCATCGCCGCTAAGCTGGGCCAGTTGCTGGCGCTGGCGCCGGACGCCCTCCGCGTCAGCCTGCTGCGCCACAGCGCGCGCAGCGGCGACCTGCGCATCGCCATGCGCCGCGCCGACGGCCAGTGGATCAACACGCTGCAACATCCGGTGATGTCGCAGGCGTGGATGCGTCCGCTGCGCTTCTCGGTGCCGGTCAGCACGCTGCCGGTGCTGGTGATCGTGTTCCTGTTCGTGCGCCGCATCCTGCGCCCGATCAAGGCGCTGGCGCACGCGGCCGAGCGCGTGAGCCGCGGCGAGCTGGTCGAGCCGCTGGCGGTCACCGGCCCGGCCGAGGCGCGCGAAGTGACCACTGCCTTCAACCTGATGCAGGAACGGCTGCGCCGCTTCGTCGAAGACCGCACGCGCATGCTGGCGGCGATCAGCCACGACCTGCGTACGCCGATCACCTCGCTGCGCCTGCGCGCCGAACTGGTGGACGATCCGCAGCTGCGCGCGGCCATGGTGCGCACGCTGGAAGAGATGCGGGTGATGGTGGAGGAGACCCTGCGCTTCGCGCGCGACGACGCCCGCAGCGAAGACACCCGCGAGGTCGACCTGCAGGCGCTGCTGCGCGACGTGGTGGAGGAGCAATCGGCCCAGGGCCGCGATGTGCAGCTGCGCGGCGGCGGCGGCGCCCTGCCCTACCGCTGCCGCCCGGTGAACCTCAAGCGCGCCGTGTCGAACCTGGTCGACAACGCGGTGCGTTATGGCCGGCGCGCGCGGCTGGCCTTGTCCGTCGAGGCCGGCGGCACGCTGCGCATCCATGTGGATGACGATGGGCCGGGCATCGCCGCCGACAAGCTGCATGAAGTCTTCAAGCCCTTCGTTCGGCTGGATCCATCGCGCAGCCGCCATCACGACGCCAACGCCGATGGCCATGTCGGTCTCGGGCTCGCCATCGCGCGCTCGTGCGTCGAGGCGCACGGCGGACGGCTGGAGCTGGAAAACCGCGACCACCGCGACGACGGCAGCCGCCCGTCGGGCCTGCGCGCCGTGATCAGCCTGCCGGCCTGATCACGTTCAGCGCAGCAGCTCGTACGGGCCGCCGCGCTCCAGCGCGCGCCGGTAGGCCGGACGCCCGTGGATCGCTTCCAGGTACTTGAGCAGGTTGGGATAGCGGCCATCGAGCCCGCCGCGCGAGCGCAGGCCTTCGACCGGGAAACTCATCTGGATGTCGGCCGCGCTGAAGGCGGCTCCCGCAAACCAGCCCTGCTTGCCCAGTTCGTCTTCCATGTAGCGCAGGTGACGCGCCAGTTGCGGCGCGATGAAACGCTCCCGGAAACCGCCGGCGATCAGCTTGGCGACGGGCCGGATCAACGCCGGCACAGCGCGCGGCAGGCGGCCGAAGATCAGTTGCAGCAACAGCAGCGGCATGGCCGACCCTTCGGCATAATGCAGCCAGTAGCGGTAGCGCAGGCGCTCCGGCGTGCCGGGGGCCGGCAGCAGGCCGCTGGCGGCGCCGTAGCGCTCCAGCAGGTATTCGACGATGGCGCCGGATTCGGCCACCGTCAGCTCGCCGTCGGTGATCACCGGCGACTTGCCCAGCGGGTGCACCGCCACCAGTTCGGGCGGCGCCAGCATGGTCTTGGGGTCGCGCTGGTAGAACTTGATCTCGTATTCCAGGCCCAATTCTTCCAGCAACCACAGCACGCGCTGCGAGCGCGAATTGTTGAGGTGATGCACAGTAATCATGGCCGGCGTCCTTTTTTGTAAAATGCGGGCTACAACTCTAACACCAGCCCCTCCTGCCATGGCCGTCATCCCTCTCTACAAGCAATTCGCCGACCAGCTGGCCGCCTCCATCCGCGAGGGCGTGCTGCAGCCGGGCGAGCGCATCGCCTCGGTGCGCATCGCCAGCCAGCAGCACAAGGTCAGCGTGACCACGGTGGTGCGCGCCTACGAGTTGCTGGAAAGCCGAGGCATCATCGAGAGCCATCCGCAGTCTGGCTACTTCGTGCGCGAACCTGCGCAGCCGGCGCAAAAACCGGCGGCGCGGCGCCATGCGCACCAGGACAACCCGGCCTGGCAGCAATCCACCGAGGTGGACGTGAGCCGGCTGGTGCTGGCCACGCTCAAGACCATCCAGCAGGACGGCACCGTGCCGCTGGGCTCGCCCTATCCCAACCCGGCGCTGTTTCCCTCGCAGCGGGTGGCGCAGTATGCCGGCCGCATCACCCGCAACGCCAGCCAGTCCAGCGTGTTCGACGACCTGCCGCCGGGCCATCCCGACCTGCTGCGCCAGATCGCCCGGCGCTACCTGGAAAACGGCCTGAAGGTCGACCCGGAAGAAATCGTCATCACCGTGGGCGCCACCGAAGCCATCAACCTGTGCCTGCAGGCCGTGGCCAAGCCGGGCGACACCATCGCCGTCGAGACCCCGACCTTCTACGCCATGCTGCACGCGATCGAGCGGCTGGGTATGCGGGCGCTGGAAATCCCGACCGATCCCGAGCGCGGCATCGATGTCGGCGCCCTGGAAGAGACGATGAAGACGCAGCCGGTGGCGGCCTGCATGGTGATGCCCAACTTCCAGAACCCGCTGGGTTTCCGGATGCCCGACGTGGAGAAGGAACGGCTGGTCCGCCTGGCCGAGCGGCACGGCATGCCGGTGATCGAGAACGCCGTCTACGGCGAGCTGTACTACGGCAACGCCCACCCATCGTCGCTGAAGAACTACGACCGCGAGGGCCTGGTGCTGCACTGCTCCTCGTTCTCCAAGAGCCTGACCTCGGCCTACCGCATCGGCTGGGCCATGCCGGGACGCTATCGGGAACAGGTGGAGAAGCTCAAGTTCCTCAATACCCTGGCCACGCCCACCGCGCCGCAGCGCGCCATCGCCGAATACCTCACGCAGGGCGGCTACGAACGCCACCTGCGCCGCGTGCGCCGCGCCTTCGCCCAGCAGCGCGACCTGATGCGCCACTTCGTGCTGCGCTTCTTCCCGGCCGGCACGCAAGTGTCCGAGCCGGAAGGCGGCTATGTGCTGTGGGTGGAATTGCCGTCCGGGGTGGACGCGATGGAGCTGTACCGGCGCTGCCTGGCGCTGGGAATCACAGTGGCGCCGGGACGCATCTTCGCGGCCACCAACCGCTACAGCCATTTCATCCGGCTCAACTACAGCTATCCGTGGTCGAAGGAGATCGAGCAGGCCTTGAAGCTGGTGGGGAAGTTGGTGGAGGAACTGGCGGGTTGAGACCCGCTCCCGCCTGTCATTCCTGCGAAAGCAGGAATCCAGTGGCGTTTGTCATGCATCGACGTCGGCCGAACGACGCTGGGTCCCTGCTTTCGCAGGGACGACAGGTCAGCACAATATCGGAAAGCGATGGACTTGCGAAGGTCCGCCGATTCAAGCAAGCGGCGGCAACAGCAACTGCACGCTGCCCGTGCCGTCGTCATTCAACTCGACCTTGACCACGCCCGCCTCTTCCAGCGCCGAGAGGAAGCGCCGCAGCGTGCTCATGCGCAGCTGGGTGCGCTTGGACAGCCGCGCCAGCGACAGCGGCGCGCCGCCGCTGCTGTCGTAGTCGGCCTGCAGTTCATTGATGATGGCCAGCACCTCGGACGGCAGGCCCAGCCCGGCCGCGCCCGCATCCTCGCCGGCGCCGTCGGGCTCGGGAGGATGCAGCGGATGAATGTCGCCGGCCTCGCTCATGGTTCCGGCCTCAGGCCACGGCCTGCTGCGCCGCCGAGCGGTGCAGCAGGACCGGGATCGACTTGGAGGTCGGCGTGCGGGCCTTGTCGGCAAAGCTTTCCAGCGGCACCAGCGGATTGGTCTCCGGATAGTAGCTGCCGATGCAGCCGCGCGGGATGTCGTACTCGACCAGCAGGAAGCCGTCGGCGCGGCGCTCCACGCCGTCGTCCCACACGCTGACCAGGTCGACCCACTCGCCATCCTTCAGGCCCAGCAGCTGCAGGTCTTCCTTGTTGATGAAGACCACGCGGCGCTGGCCGAACACGCCGCGGTAGCGGTCGTCCATGCCGTAGATGGTGGTGTTGTACTGGTCGTGCGAACGCGTGGTCATCAGCGTCATCAGCTTCTCGCCGTGGATGGCGCGGGCGCGATGGATGGGCGTGTCCTTGGGGATGGCGTGAACGATGAAGTTGGCCTTGCCCGAGGCCGTCTTCCACACGCGGTCGCGCGAGGCCACGCCCAGGTGGAAGCCGCCCGGGTTGGCGATGCGCTGGTTGTAGCCCTTGAAGGCGTCGTACACCTTCTCGATGGCGTCGCGGATGCGCGAGTAATCCTCGGCATACCACAGCCAGTCGATCTTCTTGCCGTTGTTGCGCGACTTCATCGTGGCTTCGGCCATGTGGGCGACGATGGCCGTCTCCGACATCAGGTGCTCCGAGGCCGGCTTGTTGATGCCGTAGGAGACGTGCACCATGCTCATCGAATCTTCCACCGTCACGCCCTGCGGGCCGGACTTCTGCACGTCGATCTCGGTGCGCCCCATGGTCGGCAGGATCAGCGCGTCCTTGCCATGCACCAGGTGGCTGCGGTTGAGCTTGGTGGTGATGTGCACCGTGAGGTTGCACGAGCGCATGGCCTCGAAGGTGCGGTAGGTGTCGGGCGTGGCCATGGCGAAGTTGCCGCCCAGGCCGATGAAGACCTTGGTCTTGCCTTCCAGCATGGCCATCACGGAACCGACGGTGTCGTTGCCGTGATGGCGCGGGGCCTTGAATTCGAAGACCTGCTCCAGGCGGTCGAGGAAGGCCGGGGTCGGCTTTTCGTCGATGCCCACGGTGCGGTCGCCCTGCACGTTGGAGTGGCCGCGCACCGGGCACAGGCCGGCGCCGGGACGGCCGATGTTCCCGCGCAGCATCATCATGTTCGACAGCAGCTGGATCGCGCCCACGGCGTGCTTGTGCTGGGTCAAACCCATGCCCCAGGTGGCGATGACGGCCTTGCCGCGCACATACACCTGGGTCAGTTTCTCGATGTCGTCGCGCGAGACGCCGGACTCGCCGATGATGTCGTCCCAGCTCTCGGCGCGCACGTCGGCGGCGAAGTCCTCGAAGCCGGAGGTGTGGGTCTCGATGAACTCCACATCCAGCACGCGCTCGGCGTTGGTGAAGACGGCCACGTCATCGAGCTCGATGGTGCGCTTGATGACGCCCTTGATCAGCGCCAGGTCGCCGCCCAGTTTCGGGTGGATGAACATGGAGCTGATGCGGGTGCTGCCCATGGTCAGCATCTCGACCTTGCTTTGCGGGTCGGCGAAACGCTCCAGGCCGCGTTCCTTCAGGGGATTGATGGCGACGATGGTGGCGCCGCGCTTGGAGGCGTGGCGCAGTTCGCCCATCATGCGCGGGTGGTTGGTGGCCGGGTTCTGGCCGAACAGCAGCAGCGTGTCGCACAGGTCGAAATCGTCCAGCAACACGGTGCCCTTGCCGATGCCCACCGTGCCCGGCAGGCCGACGCTGGTCGGCTCGTGGCACATGTTGGAGCAGTCGGGGAAGTTGTTGGTGCCGTACTGGCGCACGAACAGCTGGAACAGGAAGGCCGCCTCGTTGCTGGCGCGGCCGGAGACGTAGAAGTCGGCCATGTCCGGATCGGGCAAGGCATTCAGGTGTTGGGCGATGAGGTCGAAGGCGCCCTGCCAGTCGATCGTCCTGTACTTGTCGGTGGCGGCGTCGTAGACCATGGGATGGGTCAGGCGGCCGTGCTCCTCGAGCTCGTAGTCCGACTGCTCCATCAGTTCGGTCACCGTGTGCTTCTCGAAGAACTCGGTGGTGACGCGCTTCTTGGTGGCCTCGGCGGCGACCGCCTTGACACCGTTCTCGCAGAATTCGAAGGTGGAGGTATGTTCGCGGTCAGGCCATGCGCAACCGGGGCAGTCGAAACCATCCGGCTGGTTCTGCGACAGCAAAGTGCGGAGGCCCTTGCCGTCGGCGACGTGTTCCTTGACCAGGTTCAGCGCCACGTATTTCAGCGCGCCCCAGCCGCCCGCGGGTTGGTTGTACTGCTCGATTCTCGGTTTGGATGACATGATCTCGGTACGGATTGATTCCAGACTGCAAGTCTAGGACAGGCCACCCCTGGGGGGCATGCACAGAGACATCGGGGCAAACAGAGTACAGTCCCGCGCAAGCGCCCGGCGCAACTGTACTTGCACTTTCGACCAGTTTCCCGCCCGGCGGTTCGGACGCCCGCCCCGTCATTCATCCAGCGGCAATGCCAGCGTCTCCTTGATTTCCTCCATCACCACGTAGCTCTTGGACTGCGCCGCCCCGGGCAGCTGCAGCAGGATGTCGCCCAGCAGCTTGCGGTATTCCGCCATGCCGCGGATGCGCGCCTTGATCAGGTAGTCGAAGTCGCCCGAGACCAGGTGGCATTCCTGCACCTCGGGGATGCGCAGCACCTCGCGCCGGAACTGCTCGAACATGTTGCCCGACTTGTGGTTCAGCGTGATCTCGACGAACACCAGCAGCGTCGCCCCCAGCGCCTCGGGGTTCACGCGCGCGTAGTAGCCGCTGATCACGCCGTCGCGCTCCATGCGCCGCACCCGCTCGATGCAGGGCGTGACCGACAGGCCGACCTGCTCGCCCAGCTCCTTCATGGAAATGCGGCCGTCCTTTTGCAGGACGGCGAGGATGCGGTGGTCGAGCTTGTCCAGGGTGCGGACGGACTGCTGCTGGGTTCTCATGGTTTTTTCTCGTCAAAAGCAGTTTCTCGCGATCATCCACTGAAACAACATGAAAATACGCAAACAAACACTATTTATTCACCAATATCATAGCTGAATCTTCTATACACAAGCTGTTTACCAGCACATTCATATCAAGACGGGGGTCATCCATGCGTGTCGTCATTCTCGGAAGCGGTGTCATCGGCGTCACCAGCGCCTGGTACCTGGCCAAGGCAGGCCACGAAGTCACCGTGCTGGAACGCCAGGACGGCCCGGCGCTGGAGACCTCGTTCGGCAACGCCGGCCAGATCTCGCCCGGCTACGCTTCGCCCTGGGCCGCGCCCGGTATCCCGCTGAAGGCGCTGAAGTGGATGTTCCAGGAGCACGCGCCGCTGGCGATCCGCCCGGACGGCACGCTGCGCCAGCTGCGCTGGATGTGGCAGATGCTGCGCAACTGCAATGCCGCCAGCTATGCCGTGAACAAGGAACGCATGGTGCGCCTGGCCGAATACAGCCGCGACTGCTTCCGCGAGCTGCGCGCCGATACCGGCATCCCCTATGAAGGCCGCCAGCAAGGCACGCTGCAGCTGTTCCGCACACAGGAACAGCTGGACGGCGCGGCCAAGGACATCGCCGTGCTGTCGGAGGCCGGCGTGCCCTACGAACTGCTCTCGGCCGACCGGCTGGCGCAAGCCGAACCGGCGCTGGCCAAGGTGCGCGGCAAGCTCGCCGGCGGCCTGCGCCTGCCCAACGACGAAACCGGCGACTGCCAGCTGTTCACCAGCCGCCTGGCCGGGATGGCCGAGGAGCTGGGCGTGAAGTTCCGCTACGGCGTCTCGATCGACGCGCTGGCCATGGCCGGCGACAAGATCGGCGGCGTGGTGTGCGGGCGCGAACTGGTGCAGGCCGACGCCTACGTGGTGGCGCTGGGCTCGCACTCGCCGCAGCTGCTGCGCGATGTGCCGGCGCTGCCTGAGATCCCGGTCTATCCGCTCAAGGGCTACTCGATCACGGTGCCCATCGTCGACGCCGCCGCCGCGCCGGTCTCCACCATCCTGGACGAGACCTACAAGATCGCCGTCACCCGCTTCGACGATCGCATCCGCGTGGGCGGCATGGCCGAGATCGTGGGCTACGACAAGAGCCTGAGCGCCAAGCGCCGCGCCACGCTGGAGCTGGTGGTCAACGACCTGTTCCCGGGCGCCGGCGACACTGCGCAAGCCAGCTTCTGGACCGGCCTGCGTCCGATGACGCCGGATGGCACGCCGGTGGTGGGCGCCACGCCGCTCTCCAATCTCTACATCAACACCGGCCACGGCACGCTGGGCTGGACCATGTCCTGCGGCTCCGGCAAGCTGCTCTCGGACCTGATCTCGGGCCGCCGCCCGGCGATCGCCCACGACGACCTCTCGGTGGCGCGCTACATGGGCGGCTTCGGTCACGGCCACGCGCCGCGCCTGGCGGGAGCATAAGCCGCATCTCGATTTTTCATCCTTCTGCTTCCCTCGCAGAATGCTTGGCCGGAGTGCAATGCGCTCCGGCCTTTTTTCATTCCGGCGCAGCTCGTCCGCGCCGATCCCGCCCTGCCGGCCGTCGCTGGCCGCGTAGGAAAACTCCCACAAGACTTCCCGCGCGCGACTGACTGCCCTCGCCCCCTGCTTTGACAATAATCGGCTTAACCAATAGTCAAAAAAACCTCTCGATTCAACGTAACCTCATCCGTGCAGCGCGATCGCACAAGGAGAACGACGAGCATGGGACATACCGCCAGCGAGCGCGACGGATATCACGAGGAAGCGGCCGACATCGCGCGCCAGAACGGCCTGCGCTACATGAGCGACGACATGCCCGGCATCACGCGCAGCCGCCATGGCAAGGGCTTCTCCTATCACGACGCCGCAGGGCGCGCGATTCACGACAAGGAAGAAATCGAGCGCCTGCGCTCGCTGGCCATTCCGCCGGCCTGGGACGAGGTCTGGATCAGCCCCTGGGCCAACGGCCACATCCAGGCCACCGGCCGCGACGCGCGCGGACGCAAGCAATACCGCTATCACCCGCATTGGCGCCTGGTGCGCGACGACGCCAAGTATGAACGCATGCTCAGCTTCGCCCAGGCGCTGCCGGCGATCCGCCGCGCGGTGTACGAAGACCTGCACCGGCCCGGGCTGCACCGCCAGAAGGTAGTGGCCTCCATCGTGCACCTGCTGCAGGCCACGCTGATGCGCGTGGGCAACGATGAATATGCGCGCGAAAACAAGTCCTTCGGCCTGACCACGCTGCGCAACCGGCACGTGCGCATCGACGGCAGCGACGTGCTGTTCCGCTTTCGCGGCAAGAGCGGCGTGCAGCACGAGATCAAGCTGCACGACCCCTACGTGGTGCGCCTGATCCGCAAGATGCGCGACCTTCCCGGACAGGAGCTGTTCCAGTACGTGGACGACGACGGCCAGGCGCACAGCATCGACTCGGGCGATGTCAACGCCTACCTGCGCGAGGTCACCGGCGAGGATTTCAGCGCCAAGGATTTCCGTACCTGGGCCGGCACCGTGCTGGCGACGCTGGCGCTGCAGGCCTTCGAGGTCTTCGACTCGCAAGCCCAGGCCAAGAAGAACGTGGTGCGCGCCATCGAGAACGTGGCCAAGAAACTGGGCAACACGCCCTCCATCTGCCGCAAGTGCTACGTGCACCCGGCAGTGGTGGAGAGTTACCTGGGAGGCGGCTTCACCGACTTGCTCGAAGAGCGGGTGAAACACGAACTGGTGGAGGAGCTGCACGCGCTGACGCCGGAAGAAGCCGCGGTATTGGCGCTGTTGCAGCAGCGGCTGCGCGAGGCCGATGAAGACGCCGGGCGGGCGCGCCGGCCGGCGCCGCGGCAAGACCGCACGGCGGGAGAAAGGAAACGCCAGGCTCCCGCCAGGCCGGCGGTACACCGGTCGCACGCCTGATCCACGCAGGCCTGCCGTTGCTGCGAAAGCAGGAGCGGCAGATGCGCCCCTGCCTGCGCTACGCGGCAGGCAATTTCTGCATCTTCGGCAAGAACGCCGCCAGCAAGCCGATCAGCGGCAGGAAGGCGCACACCTGGTAGACGAAGTTGATGTCGGTCAGGTCGGCCAGCTTGCCCAGAAGCGCCGCGCCGATGCCGCCCATGCCGAAGGCGAAGCCGAAGAACAAGCCCGAGACCGTGCCGATCTTTCCCGGCATCAGCTCCTGCGCGAACACCAGGATGGCGGAGAAGGCCGAAGCCAGGATCAGGCCGATGATCACCGACAGCACGCCGGTCCAGAACAGGCTGGCGTAGGGCAGCATCAGCGTGAACGGCGCCACGCCCAGGATCGAGGTCCAGATCACCGCCTTGCGGCCGATGCGGTCGCCGATCGGGCCGCCGGCCACGGTGCCCACCGCCACCGCGAACAGGAAGGCGAACAGGTGCAGCTGCGCGTCCTGCACCGACAGCTGGAACTTGCTGATCAGGTAGAAGGTGAAGTAGCTCGACAGGCTGGCCATGTAAAAGTACTTGGAGAAGATCAGCAGCAGCAGGATGCACACCGCCTGCGTCACCTTGGACTTGGGCAGCTGCGCATAGGCCGGCCCCTTCTTCTTTCCCTTGCCCTTGGCCGCGCTTTGCTGGCGCGCGTACCAGTGGCCGATCTGGCGCAGCACCACGATGGCGATCAACGCGGCAATGGCGAACCAGGCTACGCTGCGCTGGCCGCCGGGAATGATGATCCACGCCGCCAGCAGCGGCCCCATCGCGCTGCCGGCGTTGCCGCCGACCTGGAACAGCGACTGCGCCAGGCCGTGGCGACCGCCCGAGGCCATGCGCGCCACGCGCGAGGCTTCCGGATGGAACACCGATGAACCGGTGCCCACCAGCGCCGCCGCCAGCAGCAGCACGCCGAAGTTGGGCGCCACCGACAGCAGCAGCAGGCCGCATAGCGTCGAGCCCATGCCCACGGCCAGCGAATACGGTTTCGGATGCTTGTCGGTGTACAGGCCCACCAGCGGCTGCAGCAGCGATGCCGTGACCTGGAAGGTCAGCGTGATCAGTCCGATCTGCGCGAAGCTGAGGTGAAAATTGCCCTTGAGCAGCGGATAGATGGCCAGCAGCAGCGACTGGATCATGTCGTTGAGGAAGTGCGAGAAGCTGATCGCCCCCAGTACGCGGAAGCCGGTCTTCTCGGCCGGTTGCGGCGCGGATGCGGGCGGGATGGACGGCGGGCCGTCGGGCACGTTGTCGAGTGCTGTCTCCATGGTCTTGTTCTGTGATGTCGATACGGTGGGATGACTCCGTCGCGGGCGGCATGGGCCGTGGATCGGAGGGCAACCGCCATTGTATGCCCGCGCGCGCGGCTTGTCTTTGGGCGCGCGCCTCAGCGGGCGCGACGGAAGGTCAGGTTGTAGCGGCAGCGCCCGGTGAGCGGGTGCTCGCCCTCGGGCAAGGCGTCGACGCCGTGGTACAGCAGCCGCGCCGGCCCGCCCCAGACCACCACGTCGCCGCTTTCCAGGCGCATCTTGCGCGGCTTGTCGGCACGCTCCATGCCGCCGAACAGGAAGGTGGCCGGCAAACCCAGCGAGACCGAGACGATGGGCTGCCCCATGTCCTGCTCGTTCTTGTCCTGGTGCAGCGACATGCGCGCCCCGGGTTCGTAGCGGTTGACTAAACAAGCGTCCGGATCGAAGCCGCGGAAGCCGGCCTCCTGCGCCGCGCGCACGGCCAATTCGCGAAATGCGCCGGGCATCTCCGGCCAGGGATCGCCCGACAGCGGATCATCCCCCTGGTAGCGATAGCCGCGCCGGTCGGTGACCCAGCCGTACTCCCCGCAATTGCTCATCGCCACCGACATGCGAAAGCCGCCCGGCGTCTGCATGTGGCGCAGCGGCGACTGCGCGATGACCTGCGCCACCGCCGCCGCCAGCTCCTCCTGCTGCGCCCAGGCGAAGGCGCGCAGCAGCACCGCGCCCGGCGCGATGGGTTCGCGCGAGGGCTGCGGCTCCAGCGTTGCAAACAGGTCCAGGGTCATGGCCGGCGGCGTCCTTGCATCATGCTGTACGTACCGTCGCTTCCTTCTCCAGCAGCGCCTTCTTGCGCTCCACGCCCCAGCGGTAGCCGGAGGGCGAACCATCCAGCCTGACGATGCGATGGCAGGGAATCAGCAGCGCGATCTCGTTGCTGCCGCAGGCGCTGGCCACCGCGCGCACGGCCGCCGGACTGCCGACGCGCCCGGCCAGCTCGGAGTAGCTCAGCGTCACGCCCGGCGGCACCTCGCGCAGCGCCTGCCATACGCGTTGCTGGAACGCGGTGCCGCGCACATCCAGCGGCAGCTCGACGCCGCGCCGCGGATCCTCGACCGCACCCAGCACCTGCGCCAGCGTGCGTTCGAATGCGGGATCGCCGCCGACCAGCTCGGCCTTGGGGAAGCGGTCCTGCAGCTCGCGCACCAGGCGCTCGGCATCGTCGCCCAAAGTTACCGCGCAGATACCCTTGTCGGTCGCCGCCACCAGCAGCTCGCCCAACCAGCAGTGCGCCACCGCGAAGCGGATGCGCTCACCGCTGCCGCCGCGGCGATAGGCGCCGGGCGTCATGCCCAGCTGTTCGCCGCTGCGTTCGTAGAAGCGTCCGCTGGAATTGAAGCCGGCGTCGTAGATCGCCTCGGTCACGCTGGCGCTGCCGGGCAGTTCGCGCCGCATGCGTTCGGCGCGGCGGCCGTCGGCATAGGCCCGCGGAGTGAGGCCGGTGTGCGCCTTGAAGATGCGATGGAAGTGGTAGCGGCTGATGCCCACGGCCTCGGCCAGCGTGGCCAGGTCGGGCGCGCTGTCGGCCTGCTCGATGAGGCGGCAGGCCTGCTCCACCGCCTGCGCCTGGCGCTCCTCCAGCGGCGGTTGGTCGGGCTTGCAGCGCTTGCAGGCGCGAAAGCCTGCGGCCTCGGCGGCGGCGCAACTGTCGTGGAAGGCGACGTTCTTGCGCAGCGCCGGACGCGCCGCGCAGGAGGGCCGGCAATACACGCCGGTGCTGCGCACGGAGTAGTAGAACTGGCCGTCGGCCGCCGGGTCGCGCTGCTGCACGGCGGCCCAGCGCGCGTCGTCGCCGAGGTAGACGCGGGCGGGTGCCACGGGCAGCGCGGCTGTCTGGCGGGAAATCTGCTTGCTCATGGTTTGCATGATGCTCTCCTTTTGATTCTGACGTCTGCAGTCTACGAATCGCCGGGAGGCGCCGCACTCCGGCGCTTGCTTTCAAATCACCCTATTGCGAGAACTTGATGCGCTGGCGCGACTTGACCGGCTGCATCACGTGTTCCAGCGGCAGCTCGTGCGACTGCTTGACCTTCTTCAGGGTGATGTTGGACTTGACGTTGGTCACGCCCGGCAAGCGCAGCAGGCGCGCCATCATGAACTCGGAAAAGGCCGCCAGGTCGGGCGCCACGATGCGCAGGATATAATCGGCCTCGCCGGTGATCGAGAAGCACTCGGTCACCTCGGGCATCGCCTCCACCGCCTTCTCGAAGAGCTCGCCGCGGGTCTCGCCCTGGCGGTCCAGGGTCACGGTGGTAAAGGCGGTCACGCCCAGCCCCACCACCGCCGGATCCAGCACCGCGGTATAGCGTTCGATCACGTGGGCCTCTTCCAGCCGCTGCACGCGGCGGCTGATCTGCGAGGTCGACAGGTGCACCTTCTGCCCCAGCGCGCTATTGGTGATATGGCCGTCGCGCTGCAGCTCGGTCAGCAAGGCCAGATCGAAGCGATCGACGTTGATGATGCTCATTTCTCTCTCCAATTTCCCAATTTAAGAATTATTTGTGCATATTATCTAGCATAATACGCAAAAAACAATCACATATTGCGCGATCGGCACAATAAACTCTTCCCATGGGCCGGCAATTCCGCCGCGCTCCCCACACAAGCGACAAGGATCAGCCGGCAGCACCGCCAGTCCATGCCCAAAAGGCAAGCCTGCGCGCCGCCGGCCCTCCCCACCGCGAGGAGACACGCATGGGTCACGCAGACGCCAATTTCGCCCCCGCCAACAGCCGGGACCTGTTCGACAACCCCATGGGCACCGACGGCTTCGAGTTCGTCGAATACGCCGCCAAGGATCCCGCGGCCATCGCCGCCGTGCTGGAGCTGATGGGTTTCGCCGCCGTGGCGCGTCACCGTTCCAAGAACGTCACGCTGTACCGCCAGGGCCAGATCAACTTCATCGTCAACGCCGAACCGGAGAGCAATGCTTCCGCCTTCGCCCAGGTGCACGGCGCCTCGGTCAACGCCATGGCCTTCCGCGTCAAGGACGCCGCCTTCGTCTACCGGCGGGCGCTGGAGCTGGGCGCCGAGGGCGTGGAAGCCAAGCTCGGCCCGATGGAACTGAACATCCCGGCCATCCGCGGCATCGGCGGCTCGCTGCTGTACCTGGTGGATCGCTACGGCGAC
Source organism: Herbaspirillum sp. WKF16 (assembly GCF_028993615.1). Classification (NCBI taxonomy): domain Bacteria; kingdom Pseudomonadati; phylum Pseudomonadota; class Betaproteobacteria; order Burkholderiales; family Oxalobacteraceae; genus Herbaspirillum; species Herbaspirillum sp. WKF16. The sequence continues at coordinate 3,251,389 of NZ_CP118632.1, forward strand.
AACGGCTCGATCTACGACGTCGATTTCCAGTTCTTCCCCGATGCCGAGCGCAATCCGCGCGGCGTGGGCCTGACCTACATCGACCACCTGACCCACAACGTGGTGCGCGGCGCGATGGACACCTGGTCGTCGTTCTACACCCGTCTCTTCAACTTCCGCGAGATCAAGTACTTCGACATCGAAGGCAAGATGACGGGCCTGAAGTCGCGCGCCATGACCAGCCCCTGCGGCAAGATCCGCATCCCGATCAACGAGAGCGCTGACGACAAGTCGCAGATCGAGGAATTCATCCGGCAGTACAACGGCGAAGGCATCCAGCACATCGCGCTGGGCACCGACGACATCTACCGCACCGTGCGCGACCTGCGCGCGCGCGGCGTGCCGCTGCAGGACACCATCGACACCTACTACGACCTGGTGGAGCGGCGCATCCCCGGCCACGGCGAAGACCTGAAAGCGCTGCATGAGCTGAAGATCCTGATCGATGGCGCGCCCACCGACGGCCAGGGCCTGCTGCTGCAGATCTTCACCCAGAACGTGATCGGTCCGGTGTTCTACGAGATCATCCAGCGCAAGGGCAACGACGGCTTCGGCGAGGGCAACTTCAAGGCCCTGTTCGAATCGATCGAGCTGGACCAGATGCGCCGCGGCGTGATCTGAAACCCCAGGGCCGCCTGGCGGCAATGATGCAACAATGACAAGGCGGACGCCGGCAACGGCGCCCGCCTTTCGCTTTCCTCAAAGAATTATTTTTCCTGGACTCAAGGAATTGCCAGGGCCGCCGTAAAAGAATCCAAGATTCAACATTTGCTGCGCTTGTTGCAGCCTGGAGCTTTCATGGCAGTCATTTCCGAATACGCGGAAACCGAAACGGCAGTGGCAAATCCGGTCGCCGACACGCTGGACAACGATCCGTCCGAGCTGATCGCCCAATTGAGCAATCGCATCGTCATCCTGCAGCAGCAATCGCACTCCCTGAATCGCTTCCCGGCCAACAAGGACGGCAAGCAGCAGCGCTCGCTGCTGCAGCAGCAGATCCGCACGCTATACCAGCAGATCTTCCTGCTGGAGCAGCAAAGCGCGGGCAAGCGCCGGCATGGCGACAACTACCTGAGCATGGCATTGTCGGTGGCGGCCCACGCCGCCAACGCCTATAGCCGCGACGTGTTCGCCGCCGGCTGAAACGATTCCCGCACTGAAAAAAAAGCGATCCCACGGATCGCTTTTTTTATTTCTACCGGCTTCCCCAACTCAGCCCTGCGCCCCATGATGACGCAGCCGCGACAGGCTGACCACGCAGCCCGCCCCCGCCAGCGCGGCGGCGCACCACAGCACCAGCGCATAGGGTGAGGCATACAGGGTAAGCATCATCGCCACCACCGAGGCGCCGGCCGTTTGCCCGGTCAGGCGCCCGGTGCCCAGCATGCCGCTGGCGCCGCCGGTGCGCGAGCGCGGCGCCGAACTGATCAGCGTGCGATTGTTGGGCGACTGGAACAGACCGAAACCGAAACCGCATACCGCGAACTGCAGCGCGATGACGCCATCCGGCGTGGCCGCGCCGATGGCCAGCAGCGACAGCAGCCCGGCGCACATGATGGCCAGGCCGATGCCGCCCAGCAGGCCCGAGGACATGCGGTCCGACAGCTTGCCCGCGACCACGCCGGTCAGCGCCACCGCGATGGGCCAGGCGGTGAGCAGCAGGCCGGCGCGCGCGGCGCTCATGCCAAGGTGGTTCTGCAGCATGAAGGGCAGCATCACGAAGGTCGCCATCTGGGCCGCGAAGGAACAGAACGAGGTGCCGATCGAGAGCGCGAACAGCGGGATGCGCAACAGGTCCAGCGGCAGCATCGGCGCGGTGGCCGATTGCACCTTCAGCAGCACCGCCAGGCTGGCCAGCGTCAGCAAGGCGCACCCCAGCACCACGCCCCAGCCCTGCACGTGGCCGATGGCGTCCACCGTGTAGAGCAGCAGGCCGATGAAGAGCATGCACACCAGCGCGCTGCGCAGGTCGTACTTGCGGTCCGACAGCGGATTGAAGGGCAGCGCCTTCCAGCCGATCAAGAGCGACAGCAGGCCGAGCGGAATGTTGATCAGGAACAGCCAATGCCAGGAGGCGAAGTGCAGGATGAAGCCGGCCACGGTCGGTCCCAGCGCGGTGGAGGTGCCGGCCACCAGGGCGTTGTAGCCGATGGCCCTTCCCAGCAGGCGGCTGGGATAGATGAAGCGGATCAGCGCGGTGTTCACCGAGAGGATGCCGGCCGCTCCCACGCCCTGCGCCACGCGCGCCAGGCTCAGTTGCAGCATGTCGGCGCTCACCGCGCAGGCCAGCGAGGACAGCGTGAACAGCACCAGCCCGCACAGGTAGACGCGGCGATAGCCGATCACCTCGCCCAGCGAGGCCAGCGGCAGCAGGCACACCGCCATGGCGATCTGGTAGCTGTTGATGATCCAGATGGCGTCGGCGTCGGTGGCCCTGAGGTCGGCCGCGATCGAGGGCAGCGCCAGGTTGGCGATGGAGCCGTCCATGACTGCGATGGCCACGGCCAGCACCACGGTGACGATGGCAAGGATGCGTTGTTCGCGGGGGAGTCCGTCGGCGTCTTCCGGGGCGCCGTTATGGGTCTGCACTTGCACTGTCTGCTTTCCGGGCATGTCAATGAAATGGGCGCCTTGCGCGCCCGATGAGGCTCACATGTTAACACCGACGGCGACTGCGCAGGCGGCCTCCCCTGCGCAAAAAACGAGCCCGGCCGGGACCTGCGGCGAACGTCCCCGGATCGGCGCATGCAACGGCGCCATAAAAAAAGCGATCCCGCGGGATCGCCTTTTTGCTCCGGCATCGCCTCACTGGAAGCCGGCGATCGGCGTGAGTTTCTTCTCGCGCGGGATATTGAACTTGGTCTTGGGACCGAACCACTTGGTCCACAGCGCATCGATCTCGCCGGCTTTCTCCAGCTTCACCAGCGCTTCGTTGACGGCGGCCAGCAAGGTCGGCTCGCCCTTCCTGACGCCCATGGCGGTCGGCTCCCAGGCCAGCGCGCCCTCGACGAACCTGAAGCGGCCCGCCGATTCGCTGACGAAACGAATGCCGGAAGGCATCGAAATGGCCAGCGCGTCGACCTTCTCCTGGGCCAGCGCCAGGAAGGCGCCCGGCGTATCGGGGAAGGTCAGCATCGAGGCGCGCGGCAGCATGCGGCGCACCGCCTGCTCCGGCGTCGAGCTGCGGTTGGCGCTGATGCGCTTGTCGGCGAGGTCGGTCACCAGGTTGAAGCCGGCGTCGGCGCGCACGATCAGCTTGATCGGGTTCTGGTAATGGGAGGCGGTGTAATCGATCTGCTGCGCGCGCTCGCGGGTGAAGCCCAGCGCCGCCACCAGCAGGTCGGCATGCCCTTGCAGCAAGGCCGGTATGCGCGCCTCCACGGTGACGCTGCGGTGCTCCATGCTCACGCCGATCTCGCGCGCCACCGCGGCGCACATGTCGACGTCGAAGCCGACGATCTGGCGGCTTTGGGGATCGGGGAAACCCAGCGGTTCGTTGTTGGCCAGGGTGGCGCAGACCAGCGTGCCGCGCGCCTTGATGTCGGCGAGCCGGTCGGCATGCGCCGCCGAGGAAATGCACAGCAAGGACGCGGCAGCCGCCACGCCGATGCCGATCTTCCTGATGCGCCGCAAAATCATTTTGATCCTTTTTCCTGATGCTGCCGTCGATGGATGACCGAGCATAGCCTGAAACAAAGCCGCGTGTCACTTACCATGCGAATCTCGCCATGGCGCGGGCGAAAAAAAAGCGCATCCGGCGATGCGCTTCTTCTCCGTGCGTCCACGCGCATCAGCCGTGCCCGAGGTATGCCTTGCGCACGTCGCTGTTGGCCAGCAGGTTGGCGCCGGTATCGGACAGCACCACGTGGCCGTTCTCCAGCACGTAGCCGCGGTCGGCCACGCCCAGCGCCTTGTTGGCGTTCTGCTCGACCAGGAACACCGTCACGCCGCTCTCGCGGATGGTGCGGATGATGTCGAAGATCTGCGCGATCACCAGCGGCGCCAGGCCCAGGGTCGGCTCGTCCAGCAGCAGCAGGCGCGGACGGCTCATCAGCGCGCGCCCGATGGCCAGCATCTGTTGCTCGCCGCCGGACATGGTGCCGGCGCGCTGCGCCGCGCGTTCCTTCAGGCGCGGGAACAGGCCGAAGACGTGTTCGATGCCCTGCTCGATGGCGTCGTTGGTGGCGAAGAAGGCGCCCATCTTGAGGTTCTCCAGCACCGTCAGGCTGGGGAACACGCGCCGGCCCTCGGGCGAGATCGCCAGGCCGCGGCGCATGATCTCGTGCGTGGGCAGCTTGGTGATCTCCTCGCCTTCGAACAGGATGCGGCCGGAGGAAGCGCGCGGGCGACCGCACAGCGTCATCAGCAGCGTGGTCTTGCCGGCGCCGTTGGCGCCGATCAGGGTGACGATCTCGCCCTTCTCCACGTTCAGGGACACGCCATGCAGCGCTTCGATGGCGCCGTAGTGGGTATGCACCTTGTCAAACTGCAGCATCATTCTTCTCCCAGGTAAGCCTTGATCACGCGCTCGTCGCTGCGCACTTGTTCCGGCGTGCCGGTGACGATGGGCTTGCCGTGCTCCATCACCAGGATGCGGTCGGAGATGCCCATGATCAGGCTCATGTCGTGTTCGATCAGCAGCACCGCCACGCCATGCTCGCGGCGCAGGCGATCGATCAGTTGGGACAGCTCCTGCTTCTCGTGCGGATTCAGGCCGGCGGCCGGCTCGTCCAGCAGCAGCAGGCGCGGCTTGGTGATCATGCAGCGCGCGATCTCGACGCGGCGTTGCAATCCGTAGGACAGCGTACCGGCCTCGCGGTTGGCCAGCGCCGTCAGGCCCAGTTGGTCCAGCCAGAAGGCGGCGCGCTGCAGCGCTTCCTTCTCGGAACGGCGCCAGGCCGGCGTCTTCAACAGGCCCGAGAGCAGGTTGGTGTTGACCTGGCGGTGCTGCGCGACCAGCAAGTTCTCCACCACCGTCATCGACTTGAACAGGCGGATGTTCTGGAAGGTGCGCACCAGGCCATGCTGCGCCACCTCGTGGCTGGGGCGGCGGGCGATCGACGCGCCGTCCAGGCCGATCTCGCCGGTGGTGGGCTGGTAGAAGCCGCTGATGCAGTTGAACACCGTGGTCTTGCCGGCGCCGTTGGGGCCGATGATGGCAAACACTTCCTTCTCGGCCACCGACAGCGACACGCCGTCCACCGCCAACAGGCCGCCGAAGCGCATCGACAGGCCGGACACTTCCAGCAGGTTTTTCATTGTCTGGCTCATTGCGGCAGCTCCACATGCGGACGGGTGGCGGGCAGCAATCCTTGCGGACGCCACATCATCATCAGCACCATCACCAGGCCGAAGATCAGCATGCGATACTCGGCGAAGCTGCGCGCCACTTCCGGCAACACCGTCAGCAGGATCGCGGCCAGGATCACGCCCAGCTGCGAGCCCATGCCGCCCAGCACCACGATGGCAAGGATCAGCGCCGACTCGATGAAGGTAAACGACTCCGGCGTCACCAGGCCCTGGCGGGCGGCGAAGAAGGAACCGGCCAGGCCGGCGAAGGCCGCGCCCAGCGTGAAGGCCGAGAGCTTGACCCTGGTCGGGTTGATGCCCAGCGAACGGCAGGCGATCTCGTCTTCGCGCAGCGCCTCCCAGGCGCGCCCCATGGGCATGCGCAGCAGGCGGCTGGTGACGAAGTAGGTGAACAGCACCATCAGCAGGGCCAGGAAGTACAGGAAGATCACCATGTGTCCGCCCTGGTAGTTCAGGCCGAACAGCTGGTGGAAGGTGGTGCCGCCCTCGGTGACCGGATTGCGCGCCATGACCAGGCCGAACACGGTCGGCTTGGGAATGCCGGAGACGCCGTCGGGGCCGCCGGTCAGGCTGGTCATGTTGTTCAACAGCAGGCGGATGATCTCGCCGAAGCCCAGCGTGACGATGGCCAGGTAGTCGCCGCGCAGGCGCAGCACCGGGAAGCCCAGCAGGAACCCGAACAGCGCCGAGGCCGCGGCCGCCAGCGGCACGCATTCCCAGAACGTCAGGCCGAAGTATTGGTTCAGCAGCGCGTAGGTATAGGCGCCCACCGCGTAGAAGCCCACGTAGCCCAGGTCGAGCAGGCCGGCGAAGCCCACCACGATGTTCAGGCCCAGGCCCAGCACCACATAGATCAGCGCCAGCGTCATCACGTCGACGTAGCCGCGCGAACCGAAGAAGGGCCACACCAGCGCCACCACCAGCAGCAGCAAGACCGCCGCGCGCTGCTGGCGCGGCTGCATGCGCGGCAAGGCCGGCAGCTTGACGCCGGCCGTGGTGCGCGACAGCGCCGGCCTGGCCAGCTGGAACAGGAACACCGCCAGCACGGCCACCAGCACTGGCGTCCAGTGCGTATTGAGCACCACCCGGTAGCCCTCGAGCTGCAGCTGCATGCCCAGCAGCGGGATGGTCAGTACGGCGGTCACCAGCGCCGCCGCCACGGCGTTCTTGAAAGTCTCAGGCATCATGCCTCCTTGAATATGTCGTAGTCCCGTCGCGCGCCGCGCGAGGTCACACCTTCTCGACGTCGGGCTTGCCCAGCAAGCCGGTCGGACGGAACAGCAGGATCAGCACCAGCAGGCCGAAGGACACCACGTCCTTGTACTCCGACGGCAGGTAGCCCGCCGCGAAGGTCTCGGCCAGGCCCAGCAGCACGCCGCCCAGCATGGCGCCGGGGATGCTGCCGATGCCCCCCAGCACCGCCGCGGTGAAGGCCTTGATGCCGGCGATGAAGCCGATGTAGGGATTGAGCTTGCCGATGGTCAGCGCGATCAGCACGCCGCCCACCGCCGCCAGCATCGCGCCCAGCACGAAGGTGAAGGAAATCACGCGGTTGGTGTCGATGCCCAGCAGGTTGGCCATGCCCATGTCCTCGGCGCAGGCGCGGCAGGCGCGGCCCATGCGCGAGCGCGCGATGAACAGCGTGAGCGCGATCATCAGCAGCAGCGTGACGCCGACGATCACCATGCGCGAATACGGCACGGTGACGGTGAAGTCGCCGCCCATGGTGAATTCGAGCGCGCCCGAGATCAGCACCGGCACCGACATGTCGCGCGCGCCCTGCCCGATCTGGACATAGTTCTGCAGGAAGATGGACATGCCGATGGCCGAGATCAGCGGCACCAGGCGCGGCCCGCCGCGCAGCGGCCGATAGGCCACGCGCTCCACCGTCCAGCCGTACAGGCCGGTCACCAGCACCGACACCACCAGCGCGCCGCCCAGCAGCAGCGGCAGCGGATAGCCGGACTGCACGCCGATCGCCGTCAGGGTGACCAGGCCGACATAGGAGGCGATCATGTAGATCTCGCCGTGGGCGAAATTGATCATGCCGATGATCCCGTAGACCATCGTGTAACCGATGGCGATCAGCGCGTAGATCGCGCCCAGCGAGAGCCCGTTGACGAGCTGCTGGGTCAGTTGTGGGAGCAATTCATTCATAAGAGAGGACTACCAGATGTGGAAATGCCCCACTCATACAGCAATGGGGCATTTCGCGGTTTGACGTCAGGTCAGACGATCGCGCCGACGAGGCGCTAATTACTTCGCCTCGGTCTTGGTGGCATCCTTGTGCCAGGTGAAGACGACGAACTTGAACGCCTTCAGGTCGCCCTTCTTGTCGTATTCGACGGTGCCGATCGGGGTCTTGAAGCTGTTGGCGTGGATGTAGGCGGCAACCTTGTCCGGATCGGTGGACTTGGAACCGGCGATGGCGTCGGCGATGATCTTCACGCCCGAGTAGGCCGGCATCTGGAACGGGCCGTTCGGATCGCGCTTCTGCGCGGTGAAGGCCTTCACCAGCGCGGCGTTGGCCGGATCGGCGGCGAAGTCGGCCGGCAGCGTCACCAGCATGCCTTCGGAAGCGGGACCGGCGATGGCGGTGATGTCCTTGTTGCCCACGCCTTCAGGGCCCATGAACACGGCCTTGACGCCCTGCTCGCGCGCCTGGCGCATGATCAGGCCCATTTCGGGGTGATAGCCGCCGAAGTAGACGAAGTCCACGCCCTGGGACTTGAGCTTGGTGATGATGGCGGAGTAGTCGCTGTCGCCGGCGTTGATGCCTTCAAACACGACCACCGGTACCTTGGCCGCGTCCAGCGCCGACTTCACCGAAGAAGCCACGCCCTGGCCGTAGGACTGCTTGTCGTGCAGCACGGCGACCTTCTTGGGCTTGAGCTTCTCGATCACGTAGCGGGCGGCGGCGGGACCTTGCTGGTCGTCGCGGCCGATGGTGCGGAAGATGTACTTGTGCGGCTTGGCTTCGGTCAGCTGCGGCGCGGTCGCCGACGGGGTGATCATCACCACGCCTTCGTTTTCATAGATGTCGGAGGCCGGGATGGTGGAACCCGAGCACACGTGGCCGATCACGTACTTGATGCCCTGGCTGACGATCTTGTTGGCCACGGCCACGGCTTGCTTGGGCTCGCAGGCGTCGTCCATCAGTACGACTTCGAACTTGTTGCCGTTGGCGCCGCCGGCGGCATTGATCTGTTCCACGGCGGTCAGGGCGCCGGCCTTGACCATATCGCCGTACTGGGCGACGGCGCCGGTCATCGGGCCGGCGATCGCGATCTTGACGGTTTCGGCGTGTGCGGCGCCCGCGAAGGCGGCAACTGCGGCGGTGGCCAGGGCGATCTTGCTCAGACGGATTGCGGATTTCATTGACGTTTCCTCCATGAAGTATTCGTTTCAAAGAGCGCTGCCGGAGATGAAAAAAGGCAGGCGCACGTTGGGCTCCGGTTCTCTGGCCCCGATTTTTTTCGGGTCCGGCCGGCGCATGGGGGCAGAGTGTAACACCACCGTCACATACACCAAATTTTTTTTGAGAAAACAGCATATATCGTCATTTCTGCCCTCTCAAATTTCATTTCCCGCACGTTTTGACCTGTTTTTCTTCCGTTTCAAAAATTTCTTGCTGATTCGCACTGCACAAATCGCCGCCTCGCGTGATCGCTCGCAAACGCAGGCCGCGCGCGGCTTTGCGCGGTAAATTGCAGCGCCGCTGGCAAGCCCGCGCGCACGCCATTTAAAATAGGCGCCCGCCCTGCCCTGCGGATGCCCCGCAGGACCTGCCGGCGTACAAGCACATACCCGATGCGTTTTACCTCCGTTTCGCCGATTGCTCTTTTGGCCCCGCAGCGGGCCGCCTGCGCATGGCTGGCCGCCGCACTGCTCGGCGTGCTCGGCGGCGCCCCTGCCGCGGCCGCCGAGATCAGGCAATACCAGTACCACCAGACCTTCATCAGCGCCTGCCGCGCCGATCCGCGCAGCGACGCCATCCGCACCTACTGGAAGGACGCGGCCGGGGTGCCCCTGGGCACCTTCGCGCGGCTCGACGCCATGCTGCGCGAGCAGGGCCAGGAGCTGCTGTGCGCCACCAACGCCGGCATCTACGACAAGCAACTGCAGCCGCTGGGCCTGTACGTCGAGAACGGCAACGTGCTGCGCAAGCTCAACACCCGGCAGAACGCCTACGGCAACTTCTACATGCAGCCCAATGGCGTGTTCGTGCTGGGGGCGCGCAACGCCTACATCGTCGAGACCGGGGACTACGCGGCCGAGGCCGCGCTGTGGGGTTCGACCGCGCGCTACGCCACGCAGTCGGGGCCGCTGATGATGGTGGCCGGAAAGATCAACCCGCGCTTCGCCCCGGAGTCGCCCAACGCCGTGGTGCGCAACGCCGTCTGCCTGGACGCCGCCGGCATGGTGACGCTGGCCATCGCGCGCAACCCGATCAGTTTCTACGACTTCGCCGTATTCCTGCGCGACGAGCTCAAATGCACCGACGCGCTGTATCTCGACGGCAGCATCTCGCGCATGTATCCCACGCTGGAAGCCAACATGGGGCCTGCGTTCGGGGCGATGATCGCGGTCCTGAAAGGCGCGCCGGCCAAATGAACGGCGGGCAAAAAAAAGCCCGCAGCATAAATATCCGCGGGCAAGTTCCCTATCAAGAGGGAGGTTGAAGGAACAGTTCAACCACTTGTAGGAGTCAGGGGCCGGAAAAAAAGTTCGGCAAGATTTGACAACACTTTTCCCTCGCATCCCTCCCGCCATGGCAGCCCGTGCGCAAGCGCGGCAATAGGGCCGCGATGCCACGCCGCGCTCGCGTCCCCTTTCGGCTTCCAATGAAAAGCGCCGCAACGGAAATCCGTTGCGGCGCATGCAGTGCTGTTCCCACTGCGGTATTGCTGTGCGGCTGTCGCCGTTCTTTTTTAAAGCGATGCCAAGCTGCTTACGGCTTCTTGTCGCCGCCCGCGGTATCGCCCGAGGCCGGCGGCGTAGCCGGTGCGGCCGGGGCCGACGAGTCGGCCGGGGGCGCTGCCGAAGGAGCGGCCGGCGCGGCCGAGGTGCTGCCAGAATCAGCCGGGGCCGGAGTCGGCGATGCCGGTGCGGCCGGCGAACTTGCCGGGGGAGTGGCTGCGGGCGTAGCCGGGGCTTCGTCGCGCTTGTTGCAGCCTGCGAGAACAGCGGTGAATACGGCGGCAGCCAAGAGGGTGTGGCGAATCAGCATGTTTTGCCTCCAAAGGTTGTTGATCGGATTTGCCGAAAATCATAGGTTTGCCGAGATTCGACTACTTCTGGAGACAAATTATTCCCGTTTCGCTTGCCGCAGACTGTCAGAAAACAACGCATATTCATGTCAGCCATCCGTCGAAACATTGCCCTGACAACAACTCCAGGCACTTGAAAAAGCCGTATCATCGCCAACTATGACCTCCATCGCCGCCCGCACCCCGCGCTTGCCCGCCCCGCTTTCCTGCCTGGCCTTGCTGGGCGCCCTCTTCCTGCCCCCTTCGGCCCGCGCCGACATCATTCCGGTGTCGGCCGCGCAGTGCGCCGACATGAAGGCGCGCCAGGTGATCACCGCCGCCAATCCGGTGCCCTGCGCGCGGCTGGCCACGGTCAGCTTCGACTACACCGATTTCGACGGCGCCGTGCGCCGCGGCTCGGTGGTGGTGCTGGATGCGGTGGCGCCGCAGGTGGAGTCGCTGTTCGGCGAACTGCTGCTGCGCTCGGTGCCGCTGGCCGGCGCCGTGCCGCTGGAGCATTTCGACGGCGACGACAGGAAATCGATGGCGGCCAACAATACCTCCGCCTTCAACGGCCGCCCGATGACCGGCGGCGGCGGCTGGTCCAAGCATGCCTATGGCGCGGCGATCGACATCAACCCCTTGCAGAATCCCTATGTGAGCCAGGCCGGCAGCGCCCGCCAGGAAGTATTGCCGCCGGCGGCAGCGCCTGAATTCCTGCAGCGCGCGCCGGTGAAGCCCGGCATGGCCGAAGACCTGGTCGGCGTGTTCTACGACCACGGCTTCCTGGTCTGGGGCGGCAACTGGAAGCAACCGATCGACTACCAGCACTTCGAGATCGGCAGCCGCAACTTCATCGGCAAGCTGGCCGCGCTGCCCAGGCGCGAGGCGCGCGCCGAATTCGAGCGCTACGTGACGCGCTATCGCAGCTGCGCCCACCGGGGCGCGCAAGCGGCGGCAACCGTCGAGGGCGATGACGACGCGCCGGAAGACACCGCCCTGCGCGAGAGCTGCGCGGCGCGCCTGCGCAAGTAAATGAAGGCCGGTGTCACGCCGGCGTCATGCTCCGCGCTCCGGCGTAAAGAGCGGTAAGTCTTGGTTAAGAATCGCAGCCGAAACGTAACGCCCGCCTATACTTCCCCGGCAGTACGAGTCTGGGCCGGCGCGGCCCGGTAGCCCACGCTTTCCTGAGGATGAATCCCATGACGATCAACTCCGTCTCTTCCGGCCGCAACGCGGCCGCGCATGTCCCCACGACCCAGCCGGCGAAGAAACCGGCGGTCAACTTCAGCGAACTGATGAATGCCGGGATGGCAGCCCAGCCGCAGGCAGTCACGCCCGCCAGCGTTGCCGACGCCACCCTGCTCACGCAGACCGGCAAGGTCGCCTGAGCGGCGCGGACATCGTCCGCGAATGCAAGAAAAGCCCGGAGCGTTCGCGCGCTCCGGGCTTTTTTCCTTGCTTGCAAAACGCGCTGTATATACTGTGCGCTCCAACAGGAGGAAGCACATGGAGCAGCGCAAGGAGGGGTTCGTCATCAGGACGGCGGCGCGGGACGATTTTCCGCAATGGAAGATACTCTGGGACGACTACAACGCCTTCTACGGCCGCTCCGGTCCCACTGCACTGCCGCCGGAGATCAGCCTGGCCACCTGGACGCGCATCCATGACGCGGCCGAGCCGGTGCATGCGCTGGTGGCCGAAAGCGAAGGCCGCCTGCTGGGCATCGCCCATTACCTCTATCACCGCAACACCATCCTGCTCGGGCCCACCTGCTACCTGCAGGACCTGTACACCGCCGACGCCGCTCGCGGCAAGGGCGTGGGCCGCGCGCTGATCGAGGAACTGTACCGCCGCGCCGCCGCCGACGGCGCCGAGCGCGTCTACTGGCACACCCATCACACCAACGCCGCCGCGCGCCGCCTGTACGACACGGTTGCGCTGGACTCCGGCTTTATTGTCTACCGCAAGGCGCTGTAAGGGCCCGCGCTCACTGCTGGGCGTTGGCCTCGTTCAAGGCGTTGACGATGTCGGCGCGCTTGAGGTCGGGCGCGAACTGCAGGATGAAGTCGTAGGCGTAGCCGCGCAGGTAGGCGCCGCGACGCACCGCCAGGCGCGCGATGTTGGGCTTGAACAGATGGGCCGCGTTGATCGCCACCAGGTTCTGGTGCTGGCCCTGGTCCACCGCCATCGAGGCCACCAGGCCCACGCCCATGCCCAGCGCCACGTATTGCTGGATGACGTCGGAGTCCATCGCGGTCAGCACGATGTCGGGCTCGATGCCGGCCTGGCGGAACGCCTGGTCGATGTGTCCGCGGCCGGTGAAGCCGACGTCGTAGGTGATCAGCGGCCAGGTCGCGAGGTCTTCCAGGCCGACCTGCTCCAACCCCAGGAGCGGATGCCCTTGCGGCACCACCAGCACGTGGCTCCAGGTATAACAGGGGAAGGACACCAGTTCCTTGAACTGCGACAGGCCCTCGGTGGCGATGCCGATATCGGCCTTGCCCGAGATCACCCATTCGGCGATGTGTTCCGGCGCGCTCTGCTGCAGGGCGATGCGCACCTGCGGGAAGGCGTCGCGGAAGGCCTGCACCACGCGCGGCAGCACGTAGCGCGCCTGCGTGTGGGTAGTGGCGATGGACAGCGTGCCGCTCTCCTCGCCGGCGTACTCCTTGCTGGCGCGGCGCAGGTTCTCCGCCTCCAGCAACAGGCGCTCGACGATGCCGAGGATGCCCTTGCCGGGCTCGGTCAGGCCGGTCAGGCGCTTGCCGTTGCGCTCGAAGATTTCCACGCCCAGCTCTTCCTCCAGCTCGCGGATCTGGCGCGACACGCCGGGCTGCGAGGTGAAGAGCACGTTGGCCACTTCGGTCAGGTTGAAGCCGCAGCGCGCGGCTTCGCGGATGGATCGCAATTGCTGGAAGTTCATCGCGCGCTCCCGCCGTCGACGCCGGCCTGGTCGGCGAACACCCGCAACCGGCGCGGCTTGACCACCAGGGTCTCGCCGCTCTTCAGGTCGAGCTGGGAGAAGCGCTCGTTGGAAATCACCGCCTCGATCAATTGGGCGTTGTCGTCGCGCTCCAGCTCCAGTTGGGCCAGCGGGCCGATGGCGTGCGAGCGCTTCAGTTGCACCACGATGCCCTCGGCGCCGGGCGAATAGCGCTCCACTTCAAGATCGTGCGGGCGCACGAAGCCGATGCCGGCGGCGTCTTGCGCGTCGTCGTAGCCGGGCGCGGCGAACTGCGCGCCGCCGGCGTCCAGCACGCCTTCATGCAGGCGGCCGTGGAACAGGTTGACGTTGCCCAGGAAGCCGTAGACGAAGGGCGAGGCGGGATGGTTGTAGACCTCCTGCGGCGCGCCGATCTGCTCCACGCGGCCCTTGTTCATCAGCACCACCTGGTCGGCCACTTCCAGCGCTTCTTCCTGGTCGTGGGTGACGAAGATGCTGGTGACGTGCAGCTCGTCATGCAGGCGGCGCAGCCAGCGGCGCAGCTCCTTGCGCACCTTGGCGTCAAGCGCGCCGAAGGGCTCGTCCAGCAGCAGCACGCGCGGCTCCACCGCCAGCGCGCGCGCCAGGGCGATGCGCTGGCGCTGGCCGCCGGAGAGCTGCGGCGGATAACGGTCGGCCAGCCAGTCCAGCTGCACCAGCTCCAGCAGGCTCTTGACCTTCTCGCGGATCGCCGCCTCCGAGGGGCGCTGGCTGCGCGGCTTCACGCGCAGGCCGAAGGCGATGTTGTCGAACACGGTCATGTGCTTGAACAGCGCATAGTGCTGGAACACGAAACCCACCTGGCGCTCGCGCACATGGCGCGCCGAGGCGTCGTCGCCGTCCAGCAGCACCTGGCCGGAATCGGGCGACTCCAGGCCGGCGATGATGCGCAACAGCGTGGTCTTGCCGCAGCCCGAAGGGCCCAAGAGCGCGGTCAGCTCGCCCGCGGGGAAATCCAGCGAGACGTTGTCCAGCGCGGTGAAGCTGCCGAAGCGCTTGTTGATCTGTTTGACTTCGATGCTCATGTGCTACTCCTGTTATTCGTTCTCGGAGACGGCCAGCTGCTTGTGCAGGCGCCACTCGATGAGGCTCTTGATCGCCAGCGTCACCAGCGCCAGGAAGGCCAGCAGCGACGCCACGGCGAAGGCGCCGGTGATGTTAAATTCGTTGTAGAGGATCTCGACTTGCAGCGGAATCGTGTTGGTCTCGCCGCGGATGTGGCCGGAGACCACCGACACCGCGCCGAACTCGCCCATGGCGCGGGCATTGCACAGGATCACGCCGTACAGCAGGCCCCACTTGATGTTGGGCAGGGTCACGTGCCAGAAGGTGCGCCAGCCGGAGGCGCCCAGCACCAGCGCGGCTTCCTCCTCCTCGCTGCCTTGCGACTGCATCAGCGGGATCAGCTCGCGCGCCACGAAGGGGAAGGTCACGAACACGGTGGCCAGCACGATGCCCGGCACCGCGAACAGGATCTTGATGTCGTGCTCGCGCAGCCAGGGGCCGAAGTAGCCCTGCAGGCCGAACAGCAATACGTAGATCAGGCCGGAGATCACCGGCGACACCGAGAACGGCAGGTCGATCAGCGTGAGCAGCAGGTTCTTGCCGCGGAACTCGAACTTGGCGATGGCCCAGGCCGCCGCCACGCCGAACACCAGGTTCAGGGGCACGGCGATGGCCGCCGTCAGCAGCGTCAGCTTGATGGCCGACCAGGCGTCGGGTTCGACGATGGAAGCCACGTAGACGTCCCAGCCCTTCTTGAGCGCCTCGTAGAACACCGCCACCAGCGGCACGAACAGGAACAGCGTCAGGAAGGCCAGCGCGATGCCCACCAGCGCCACGCGCACCCACAAGGGTTCCAGCGTGGCGGAGGGAGTCAGCGGCGGTTCGCCGCGGCCGGCGAAATTGGCAGAGGGAGCGCCACTCATGTCAGGCCCTTTCCGCCCGGCCGCGCTTGCGGGTCCAGGCTTGCAACAGGTTGATCGTCAGCAGCAGCAGGAACGACACCACCAGCATCACCGTGGCGATCGCGGTGGCGCCTGCGTAGTCGTATTGCTCCAGCTTGGTCACGATGAACAGCGGCGTGATCTCCGACACCATCGGCATGTTGCCGGCGATAAAGACCACCGAACCGTATTCGCCGGCGGCGCGCGCAAAGGACAGCGCAAAGCCGGTGAGCAGCGCCGGCAGCACGGTCGGGAAGATCACGTAGGAGAAGGTTTGCCAGCGGCTGGCGCCGAGGCTGGCGGCCGCTTCCTCAAGTTCGCGCTCGGCGTCTTCCAGCACCGGCTGCACGGTGCGCACCACGAAGGGCAAGCCGATGAAGGTCAGCGCCACCAGCACGCCCAGCGGGGTGAAGGCGACCTTGATGCCGATCTTGGCCAGCAGGCTGCCGATCCAGCCGTTCTGGGAATACAGGGTGGTCAGCGCGATGCCGGCCACCGCGGTGGGCAGCGCGAACGGCAAGTCGACCAGGGCGTCCACGATGCGCTTGCCGGGGAAGCGGTAGCGCACCAGCACCCAGGCCACGATGCCGCCGAAGAAGACGTTGAGCAAGGCGCCGATCAGCGAGGCGCCGAAGGTCAACCGGTAGGACGCCATCACGCGCGGCGAGGTCACCGCCTCGACGAAGCCCTCCCAGGTGAGGGTGAAGGTTTTGAGGAAGATCGCCGACAGCGGGATCAGCACGATCAGCGTCAGGTAGAAAATGGTGAAGCCCAGCGACAGGCCGAAACCCGGCAGCACGCGCTTGCCGCGGGCGCTGCGGGAGGCCGTCGCCGTGGCCTGCGGGGCCACGATGGGTGCGGCTGGTGAACTGGATGCGGACATGGAAGCGTTCTCTTTTTATTACAAATGCGACTATAGGTGACCGATATTCGCACCCGTTAGTTATAAAGAGAACGAAGTTTTTTGCATGCCTTTAGACGAAAACCGAATAAGAAGACACGAAAAATCGCGCAAGCTGGCAAGGAAGAATTGCCTTCATGGCAAGGCCGGCGAGGCGGCGGCGCGCTCCAGCAGGCCCAGCAGCAGGCGCTGGCCGGCGGTCCAGTCGCCCAGGCCGGAGTCGGCATTGATATGCCCGAGCGCCCCGGCGCTGGTGAAACCGGCGCCCCACGCCTCGGCCCAATGGCGGGCGCGCGGCGCGCTCATCCAGGGATCGTCCTCGCTGCCCACCACCAGCGCCGCGAACGGCAGGCGGTGGCTGACCTCGGCGGCGACGCCGAACTTGTCGGGATCGGCCGGGGCCACCAGCAAGGCGGCCACAATCGGGGAGCCGGCGCCGGTCTCGGCCTGCAAGGCGGCGGCGCGGTGCACCGTGGTCAGGCAGCCGAAGCTGTGGGCCACGATCACGGTGGGCCGGCTGTCCTGCGCCAACATCTCGCCCAAGCGGCTCGACCAGCGCGGCAGCTCGGCCTGGCCCCACTCCTCCTGCTCTACCCGTTCGAATGCCGGATACAGGCGCTGCCAGCGCGACTGCCAGTGCTCGGGTCCGCTGCCGTGCAGGCCGGGCGCGACCAGCACGCGGTAGTCGGCCAGGCGCGACGGCGGCGCGGCGGCGGCAGGATGCAAAGAAGAGCGGTTCATCGTGACCTCGCGAAGGAAGGCGCCGGCGGCGGCCGGCGTGTGGCCGTTCAGGCGGCCTGCTGGCCCGATCCGCCCGACGGCTGGAGCTGGGCCTGCGGGGTGTCCCACAGGTAACCCTGGGCGTGGATGGTCTGGGCCAGCGCGCTGCCGTATTGTTCGAGCTTGTCGAACACCTCGCGGTTCTCGACGCGCTTGAAGAAGATGCGCACGCCCTGGTCCGCCGCGCGCAGCAGCAGCAACGCCACGCTGTCGGGATCGGCCAGCTCGCGCGCATCGACCTTGATCAGGTCGGGCCTGACCTTGTCGAGCAGGCTCAGCGCCTCCAGCGGGCTGTTGGCCGACACGCCCAGGCGGAAGCCGTTGCGGCGATAGTTGTCGAGCACGTAGTTGAGCAACCAGCGCTGGTTGGGCGTGACCACCGGCAGCTGCAGCACGATGCGTTCGTGCGGCAGCTCCAGCGCCGAAAGGATGCGTCGGTAGGCCACGCCGTGATTGTTGTTGACCGCCGCCAGCAGGCGCGCATGCACCGACAGGTGCAGCTCGGGCGCGTCATCGCCGGCCTGGCGATAGTAGTTGATGGCGTGCAGCATGCGGCACAGCCGGTCGAGCTCGACCGACTCGTCGTCGCTGGCGGCCTGGTCCAGCAGCTTCCACAGGTGCAGGCCGTCGTCGATCTCGGAATAGCTGCGGGCGAAGGCCTCGTAGGCGATCACCTCGCCGCCGCCGAAGCTGCGCACGGCCTGGAAGGCCGAGGTCAGCGAAGTATTGAAGAAGCGCCCGACCGCGCGGCCCTGCTCGTCCAGCCAGACCTTCGATGCATTCGATGCGCTCGATGCGTTCGGGTTTGCCGCGCTGCCGGCATTGCCGGTACTGCCATTGAGGCGCTCCAGATAAGCGTCCAGTGCCTGATAAGCCATCCGGCATGCTCCATGAAAAAAGAGGCGCCGCCCCCGAGGCGGGAGCGGCCTGCCGCGCTGCTTACAGCTTGGCGATCGAGACTTCGGTCGCCTTCACCAGCGCCACGACTTCGCTGCCGATGGTCAGGCCCAGGTCCTTGACCGAGCGGGTGGTGATCACCGATGTGACGATGCCGGCCGGGGTCTCGACGTCGACTTCCGACACCACGGAACCCTCGATGATGGCCTTGACTTTGCCCTTGAACTGATTGCGTACGTTGATTGCCTGGATGGTCATGCTCTGCTCCTTGGTGGATGTGCGGCGCCGACACCTGTCGCGCCGCGATGGTTGAAATGCCTTGCTCTTGCCGGGCGGCTCACACCGCCCATTGCACCTGTTGCACGCCGCGCGGCGCGAACAGCTGCGATTGCTCTTCGATGACAGCCTGCGCGCTGCCGGGATGGCGCAGCACGCGCGCCAGGATCGCCTCTTCCAGCTGCGCAAAGCGGGCCTGGCCGCGCGAACGCGGGCGCGCCAGTTCGATGCGCTGGTCCAGCGCGACGCGGCCGTCCTCGATCAGCAGCACGCGGTCGGCCAGGGCGATGGCTTCCTGAACGTCGTGGGTGACCAGCAAGGCGGTGAAGCCGCGCTCCTGCCACAGCGATTCGATCAGCGCCTGCATCTCGATGCGGGTCAGCGCGTCGAGCGCGCCCAGCGGCTCGTCCAGCAGCAGCAGTTGCGGGTCATGCACCAGCGCCCGCGCCAGCGCCACGCGCTGACGCTGGCCGCCCGAGAGCACCGCCGGCCATTCGCCGGCGCGCTGGTCGAGGCCGACGTGGCGCAAGGCTTGCAGGGCTTGCGGCGCCGCCTGCCTGGGCAAACCCAGCGCGACGTTGGCCTGCACCCGCTTCCATGGCAGCAGGCGCGAATCCTGGAACATGATGCGGATCTCGGGATCGGCCACTGCCTGCGCGTTGTGCTCGTAAATCACTTCGCCTTCGGTGGCGCCGTCCAGCTGCGCCACCAGGCGCAGCAAGGTGCTCTTGCCGCAGCCGCTGCGGCCGACGATGGCGACGAATTCGCCCGGCTCGATCTCAAGATCGATACCGTGCAAGACCTCGCGCCCGCCGAAGGACTTGGACAAGGCTTGCAGGCGGATGCCGATGCCGCGGCCGGCGGCGCGGCCCAGCTGGCGGTTTTCCTGTGCGTCGATGCGCATCGCGTTCTCCGGTATATGCGGTCGGTTCATTGGTAGCCGGGATGCCAGCGCAGCCAGAAGCGTTCCAGCGCGCGCGCGGCAGTGTCGGCCAGCTTGCCCAGCAAGGCGTAGAGCAGGATGCCCACCAGCACCACATCGGTCTGCAGGAACTCGCGGGCGTTCATGGTCATGTAGCCGATGCCGGCCTGGGCGGAGATGGTCTCGGCCACGATCAGCAGCACCCACACCAGTCCCAGCGCAAAGCGCAGGCCCACCAGGATGGACGGCAAGGCGCCCGGCAGGATCACGTCGCGGTACAGCGCCCAGCCCGAGAGGCCGTAGCTCCTGGCCATCTCGATCAGGCCGCGGTCGACCGAGCGGATGCCGTGGAAGGTATTGAGGTAGACCGGGAAGAACACGCCCACCGAGACCAGGAACAGCTTGGCCGTCTCGTCGATGCCGAACCACAGGATCACCAGCGGGATCAGCGCCAGCGCGGGAATATTGCGCACCATCTGCAGCGTGGTGTCGAGCAGCAGCTCGGCCGAACGCAGGCTGCCCGAAAGCAGGCCCAGCACCAGGCCGAGGCCGGCGCCGACCGCGAAGCCCGAGGCTGCGCGACCGCCGGACACCGCCAGGTGGCGCCACAGTTCGCCCGAGGCCGAGAGGCTCCACACGGCCTTGAGCACCGCCCACGGTTCCGGCAGGATGCGGCTGGAGAGCCAGCCGGCCTGGGCTGCGATTTCCCACCAGGCCACCAGCGCCAGCGGCAGGATCCAACCGACCCAGGCCTGGCCGCGCGTACTGCGCTCGGCGTTCTTTTTCGATTTGCCCGCGGCCGCCGGCACACCGGCGGCGTCGACTGGAGCATTGGAAGTCGCTGTCGTCATGATGGCCTCAGCTTGCCGACACGCGCACCGGCGCCGCCTTGGGCACTTCGGTGTTGCCGACGATCTCGCCGAAGGGGCCGGAGAGCTTGCGCTCCTCCTGCGCCTCGCGCTGCGCGCGCGGCAGGTGCGGGAACACCAGCTCGGCGAAGCGGTAGGACTCTTCCAGGTGCGGGTAACCGGAGAGGATGAAGGTGTCGATGCCCAGCGCCGCGTATTCCTTCAGGCGCGCGGCCACGGTTTCGCCGTCGCCCACCAGCGCGGTGCCGGCGCCGCCGCGCACC
This sequence comes from Herbaspirillum sp. WKF16, assembly GCF_028993615.1. Classification (NCBI taxonomy): domain Bacteria; kingdom Pseudomonadati; phylum Pseudomonadota; class Betaproteobacteria; order Burkholderiales; family Oxalobacteraceae; genus Herbaspirillum; species Herbaspirillum sp. WKF16. Next base: position 3,271,827 of record NZ_CP118632.1, read on the forward strand.
AGGCCGACGCCGGCCCACAGGTTGGGGCTCACTTCCAGCTTGTCGCGGCGTCCGCCGTGCAGGGCCGCCATGCGGCGCTGGCCTTCCGAATCCATGCGGGCGAAGTTGGCCTGGGCCTTGGCGATGGTCTCGTCGTCCAGGCGGCTGATCAATTCGTCGGCGGCGCGCCATGCGCCTTCATTGGTGTCGCGCACGATCACGTGCAGGCGGATGCCGAAACGCAGCGTGCGGCCGGCGCGGGCGGCGCGCTCGCGCACGCGGGCGATCTTCTCGGCCACGGCGGCCGGCGGCTCGCCCCAGGTCAGGTAGACGTCGACCTGCTCGGCGGCGAGGTCGATCGCCTCGTCCGAGGAGCCGCCGAAATACAGCGGCGGATACGGCGCCTGCACCGGCGGATAAAGCGCCTTGGCGCCCTTCACGCTGAGGTGCTTGCCCTCGAAGCTGGTCTCGCCGCCGGTATGCGTCTTGGCCAGCACGTCGCGCCAGATCTTGAGGAATTCGTCCGAGATCTCATAGCGCTCGGCGTGGGTGCCGAACACGCCGTCGCTCTCCTGCTCCACCGGGTCGCCGCCGGTGACGACGTTGATCAGCAAGCGGCCGTTGGACAGGCGATCAAAGGTCGCCGCCATGCGCGCCGACAGCGTGGGCGCGGTCAGGCCGGGACGCACCGCCACCAGGAATTTCAGGCGGCGGGTAGCGTCGATCAGGCTGGCGGCCGCCACCCAGGCATCCTCGCAGGAACGGCCGGTGGGCAGCAGCACGCCGTCGTAGCCCAGCGTGTCGGCGGCCACCGCGACCTGCTTCATGTAGTCGTGGGTCACCGGGCGCGCGCCTTCGGAGGTGCCGAGGTAGCGGCTGTCGCCGTGGGTGGGGATAAACCAGAAAACGTTCATGCTTGACTCCTGTTGTGCGTGTGCCCGGCCGTTCGCCTGCTTATTTCAGGACGGCGTCGCTGACCTTGAGCTGCTTGGGGATCAGCTTGAGTTCATAGAAGGCGTCGGCGATCTTCTGCTGCTCGGCCAGCACGCCGGCGTCGACCGGCTTGTAGACGTGGGCATAGCGCTTCAGGCCGGTCTCGATGATGTCGGCGTCCAGGCCCTGGATCGGCGCGAGCTGGGCGGCGGCTTGCGCAGTATGGGTACGGACCCACTCGCCTTCACGGGTGATTTCTTCCAGCAGGATCTTCTCGATCTGCGGATTCTTGCTGGCGAAGGGGCGCGCGGAGAGGAAGAACTGGTGGTGGTTGACCGCCCCCACGCCGCTGGCCAGGCGACGCGCGCCGACCTGTTTCTCGGCGGCGGCCTGGAACGGATCCCAGATCGCCCATGCATCGACGGCGCCCTTCTCGAACGCGGCGCGGGCATCGGCCGGCGCCAGGTAGACCGGCTGGATGTCGCTGTAGGACAGGCCGGCCTTCTTCAGCAGCGCCACCACCAGCCAGTGCACGTCGGAGCCCTTGTTGAAGGCGACCTTCTTGCCCTTGAGCTCGGCCACGCTTTTCAGGGTCGAAGTCTTGGGCACCAGCAGGCCTTCGGCATCGGGCGTGGGGATCTCATAGGCGGTGTAGACGAAGTCGGCGCCGGCGGCCTGCGCGAACACCGGCGGCGCTTCACCCACGTAGCCGAAATCGACCGAGCCGACGTTGAGCGCTTCCAGCAATTGCGGACCGGCCGCGAATTCCGCCCACTTCACTTCCACGCCCAGCGGCTGCAGGCGCTTTTCCAGCGCGCCATGCGCCTTCAGCAGCACCAGCGTGTTGGCGGCCTTCTGGTAGCCGATGCGCAGCAGCTTGGTTTCCTGGGCGTGGGTCGCGGGAACAACTCCGGCGGCGATGGCCAGGGCGCCCAACGCGATGGCGGACAGGCGGCCCAGGGCGTGGCGGCGGGCGGTCTTCTTGTTGTCGTTGCTCGAATTCACGATGGTTCTCCGTTTGGTTGGCGTACAGGCGGCCTTCCGCTGCACCAGCCGGTTGTCATGTCGGTTCCGTATTGGTCGCCGGCCGTGAAGCCGGCTGGCTCAACAATGCGTCAGACGCTACAGCGCACCTGCGAGAAAGGCACTTCGCGGAATTCCTCCGGCGCCGCCTTGTGCAGCGCCAGCAGGCTTTCCGACAGCTGCGCCACACCTTCGTCGACGCGGGCGGCGATCGGCGCATCGAGCTGCAGGCCCTGCTCCTCGCTCCACACGACCTGGGCTTCGGTGGCGTAGATGCTGGGCAGCACGTGCTTGGGATTGAGCGAAGACAGCACCGGGCGCAACGCATAGTCCAGCGCCAGCATGTGCGACTGGCTGCCGCCGGTGGCCAGCGGCAGCACCAGCTTGTTGGTCAGGCCGAACTGCGGCAGCAGGTCGAGGAAGGCCTTGAGGATGCCGCTGTAGGCAGCCTTGTAGACCGGCGTGGCGATCACCACCGCCGAGGCCTCTTCCACCGTCGACAGGGCGGCCTTGATCTGCGCGTCGTTCCAGTCGGCGCGCAGGATGGCCTGGCCGGGCAGGTCGCGCACCTCGATGCGCGCGTAGCGATGGCCGAGCTGGACCAGCTTGTCGCCGACGTGATTCAGGAGGCGGGTGGAACGGGAAGGCGCCGAAGGGCTGCCGGCCAGCAACAGGATGGTCATGTCGGTCTGCTTGGTTTGCTTGGTGTGTTTGCGGACGGGCATGCGGCCCGCCTGCGTCGATTCTTTGCATCGACCGCGGGCCGGCTTGGCCGGCCCGCGGGCTTGCGTCGGATTACTTCTTGTTGGGCACGTACAGCTGGTCGAAGGTGCCGCCGTCGGAGAAGTGGGTCTTCTGGGCCTTTTGCCAGCCGCCGAAGTCCTTGTCGATGGTCACCAGGTTCAGCTTGGGGAATTGCGAAGCGTACTTGGCGGCGATCTTCGGATCGATCGGGCGGTAGTAGTTCTTGGCGATGATTTCCTGGCCTTCTTCCGAGTACAGGTGCTTCAGGTATTCCTCAGCCACCTTGCGGGTGCCGCGGCGGTCGGCCACCTTGTCGACCACGGCTACCGGCGGCTCGGTCAGGATGGAGATCGACGGCGCGACGATGTCGAACTTGTCCGGGCCCCATTCCTTGAGCGAGATCAGCGCTTCGTTTTCCCAGGCCAGCAGGACGTCGCCGATGCCGCGCTCGACGAAGGTGATGGTGGCGCCGCGGGCGCCGGAGTCCAGCACCGGCACGTTCTTGAACAGCTTGGAGATGTAGTCGCGCGCGGCGGCGTCATTGCCGCCCTTCTTCTGCGCATAGGCCCAGGCCGCCAGGTAGTTCCAGCGCGCGCCGCCGGAAGTCTTGGGGTTGGGGGTGATGACCGACACGCCCGGCTTGATCAGGTCGTCCCAGTCCTTGATCTGCTTGGGGTTGCCCTTGCGCACCAGGAACACGATGGTGGAGGTATACGGCGAGCTGTTGTGCGGCAGGCGCTTTTGCCAGTCGGCCGGCAGCAGCTTGGCCTTTTCGGAGATCTCGTCGATATCGTAGGCCAGCGCCAGGGTGACCACGTCGGCATCGATGCCGTCGATCACCGAGCGGCCCTGCTTGCCGGAACCGCCGTGAGAGGCCTTGATGGTGACGTTGTCGCCGGACTTTTCCTTCCAGTACTTGGCGAAGCTCTTGTTGTAGTCGGCGTAGAGTTCGCGCGTCGGGTCGTAGGAGACGTTGAGCAGCGAAATATCGGCCGCATGGGCCACGTGCGCGGCCTGCGCCAGCACCAGCGTGGCGGCGACCGTTTTGATGATGTTCTTCAGCTTCAGCATGTCCGTTCCCAGAGTGTCGTGTTTGTTATGGAGAGCACAGGTTAATGAGAGCTCCACTGAAAAAGAACGAATACTTTCTTCTCTGAATATGCGAAAAACAGATATGCAAGATCAGCCGCACGGAATAAGGCTGGGGGTCTTTATATCGAAATACGTACAAGCAAAGAGAGCCCGCATGGGCCGGACTGGCTGAAATGCAATACTTGACGTACTGGCAACGAACGATGATGCGCCACCCGGAACCGGCCGCCGCTTGTCGCCCGCGCGCGAACCCGGGCGCGCATGGCCCGGCGTTAAAAGCACGACCGGACTTTTTGTTGTTTTCACAATGTGGTATAACACCCCTATTGCAACGCACCAGACTGCACCATGAAAAAAGACGCGGCAGGCGAGACAGAGAATATTTCCATCCAGGTGATCGAGCGCATGGTGTCGCTGCTCGATGCGCTGGCCGCCTACCCCGACCCGGTCAGCCTGAAAGAATTGTCGGCCGCCACCGACCTGCATCCGTCGACCGCCCACCGCATCCTCAACGACCTGGTGGTCAAGCGCTTCGTCGATCGCGTCGAGCCCGGCACCTATCGCCTGGGCATGCGCCTGCTGGAGCTGGGCAACATCGTCAAGAGCCGCCTGTCGGTGCGCGAAGCCGCGCTCGACTTCATGCGCGCCCTGCACCGCAAGACCCACCAGACCATCAACCTGTCGGTGCGCCAGGCCGACGAGATCGTCTACATCGACCGATCCTTCTCCGAGCGCTCGGGCATGCAGGTGGTGCGCGCCATCGGCGGCCGCGCGCCGCTGCACCTGACGTCCACCGGCAAGCTGTTCCTCTCGGTGGACGACCCGAAAGCGGTGCGCGCCTACGCCACCCGCACCGGCCTGGCGGGCCACAACAAGAACTCGATCACCGACCTGACCAAGCTGGAGCGCGAACTGTCGATGGTGCGCGCGCTGGGCTACGCGCGCGACAACGAGGAACTGGAACTGGGAGTGCGCTGCATGGCCGCCGGCATCTGCGACGACAGCGGCAAGCTGGTGGCCGGCCTGTCGATCTCGGCGCCGGCCGACCGCCTGCAGGAGGAATGGGTGGATGACCTGGTCAGCACCGCCAACCAGATCTCGTCGGCGCTGGGCTTCGAGCGCGGCCGCGCCTGAGCGGCGCCACGCGCGTGCCGCGTTGCGCGCGGGCATGAAAAAAGCGAACCCTCGGGTTCGCTTTTTTGTTGCTGCAACGCTTGCGCGGATCAGCCCTGGTCGGCGCGCACCATCTTCACGCGGGTCAGGTTCTTGGGCTGGTCTTCGACCAGCCACTTGCGCATGCGGGTGGCGTCGCCCACGTGCGACAGGCGGCCCTTGGAGTCCAGGAACACCATCACGATGGGACGGCCTTCGATGTTGGTGTACATCACCAGGCAGTGGCCCGCTTCGTTGATGAAGCCGGTCTTCTGCAGGCCGATGTCCCATTCCTTGTTGGAGGTCAGGCGGTTGGAGCTGTTGTATTGCAGCGCGTGGCCGCTGGGCTCGACCATGTAGCGCGGGTCGGTGGAGTACTGACGGATGATCGGGTAGTTATATGCCGCCACCACCAGCTTGGCCAGGTCGCGCGCGCTGGCGACGTTCTGGCTGGACAGGCCGGTCGAATCGACGTAGCGGGTTTCCATCATGCCCAGCGAGCGGGCCTTGGCGTTCATCGCCGCGACGAAGGCCGGCAGGCCGCCCGGATAGTTGCGGCCCAGCGCGGAAGCGGCGCGGTTCTCGGAGCTCATCAGCGCGATGTGCAGCATGTCGTCGCGCGAGAGCGTGGCGCCCACGCGCAGGCGGGAGCTGCTGTGCTTCTCGCGGTCGACGTCGTCCTCGCTGACGGTCAGCGTCTCTTCCATGTTCAGGCGGGCTTCCACCACCACCAACGCGGTCATCAGCTTGGTGACGGAGGCGATCGGCAGGGCCACCGAGGAATTCTTTTCAAACAGGATCTGCGAGCTGGCCTGGTCGATCACCAGCGCCACATTGGAGCGCAGCGCCAGGGGATCGGGCGTCATGTTCAGGCCGGCAATGTCGCCGGCGGTCATCACCGGCGGCACGACCGCCACGGACGGCGCCGCCGAGACGCGCTGGTAGCTGACATGGCGCTTGCCGCGCACCACGGTGACCTTGCGCACCAGTTTCTCGCGGTTGTTCAGCGATCCCTTGGCAACGGTCTTGGTGGTGGTGACGGTACGCTTGGCGACGACCTTCTTGGGCGCGACCTTCTTGACGACGGTCTTCTTGGTGGTCGTAGTCGTCTGGGCGTTGGCGGGAGCCAGACCAGCGTGGATGAAAAGTAGCGTTGTGAATATGGCCAGCGCTGATTTGATCATAAGTAGATCTCCCCCATTTAACCCGGATAGTACATAAGAGAAACGTTGGCAGTGTAGCAAAAAGCAGAATTTTCGCAAGAGAATTAAGTAGTTAGCGTCGTTAATTAAACGACTTTCTACTTGCGCCCTGCCCCGCTCCCCCGAGCGGCTTCGTATTTTTCTTCTTATGAACGGCGATTTTTGCTCGACTCGCATCGATTTGCTGCCGGGCATCCCGGCCGCGCCAACACAAAACCCAACGCATGATACCAGCGTAAAGCCTGGTTCGCCGCCATCCCGATGGATGACGGCGCAGGCATTTGCTTGCGCATTGGAAATATCCCGCGATCCTGTACCGCCCGGATTACGCCTGGGATGGAAGGAATAACGGCAGCAACCGCGACGCCGTTGACTGGAGAAAACCTGAAAGGAAAAACCTGATGCCGCCGGCCCCGCGGAGGAGGATAAAAGGGGCCGGCGGCGACGTTCAGTCGCGGCGCGCGTCCAGCATGGCGACGTCGATGGAGAAGGAATATTGCCCATCCAGTTCAAAGTAGTCCTTCACCTCTTGCGGGGCGCTGTCCCACAGGGCGCGGATGGCCGCGATGCTGCCGGCCGGGGTCCGCATGCGCGCCACCCAGGAATCGAATTCCAGGCGCAGTTTCCAGGTCTTGTCGGCGGCGATGTCGAAGCCGGCCTGCCTGAGCAGCTTGCGCCAGGAGTTGAGGCTGATGTTGCGCACATGCGAGGTGTCGCGCAGCAGCTCGATCGCCTGCACGTAGGTGTCGGCCAGCACGTCGGCCGGCGCGGCGGTGTCGATCACGACAAAGCGGCCGCCGGGCTTGAGCACGCGCCGCACCTCGCGCAGCGCCTGCGGCAGGTTGCGCCAGTGGTGCACGCTGAAGCGGGTGCAGACCAGGTCGAAGCTGGCGTCGGGAAACTCCAGCTTGTCGGCGCTGCCCTGGCGCACCGCCAGGTTGTCCAGGCCGCGCTCGGCGGCCGCGGTGGCGACCACGTCCAGCATCTGCGCCGACAAATCGTAGGCGATCACTTTCTGCGCCACCGGCGCCACCGCGAAACTGGCGTGGCCGCCGCCGCAACCCAGGTCCAGCACGCGCGCTTCGGGAATGGCTGCGGCGATCGCCGCCAGCTCCTGCAGGTCGGCGCCCTGCGCGTGGACGGCGCTGGTCAGGTAGGCGGCGGCGGTGGATCCGAATTGTTCTGTGACGACTTCCTGGTGGCTACGCATTTGGCTTGGCTCCTGTTGTTGTATCGGGTGAAACGAAGGGATGAGGTGAGCCAGTCTAGAGGTTTTTTATCCTGTTACAAGTTAGCCATTTATACTATTACTGAAAACAATAGCCATTCTCCACACTCCCCTGCCCCATGGACAACGACCTCGCCCGCCGCGCCCTCGGCGAATTCATCAAGACCCAGCGCGAACAGACCGATCCGTCGCAAGCCGGCCTGCCGCCGATGGCGCTGTCAGGCCGCCGCCGCACACCCGGCCTGCGCCGCGAGGAAGTCGCGCAGCTGTGCGGCATCAGCGTGACCTGGTACACCTGGATCGAACAGGGACGCACCGACTCCGTCTCGCCGCAGGCGCTCTCGCGCATCGCCGAGGCGCTGCACCTGCCGCGCGCCAAGCGCGCCTATCTGTTCGAACTGGCGGGCAAGAAGGATCCGGTGCTGCCGGAACATGGCGAGGCATCGGTGATCGCGCCGGAGATCCTGGAGGTGGTGCGCAACTTTCGCGCGCCGGCCTACCTGATGGATCGCTACTGGAACGCGGTGGCCTGGAACCCGGCCGCGCGCAAGCTGTTCGCCGGTTGGCTGGACGCCCGCGCGGGCAGCCGCAACCTGCTGCATTTCATGTTTTGCACGCAAGAGGCGCAAGCCTTGACGGTGGATTGGGAGCAGCGCGCGCGGCGCGTGGTGGCGGAATTCCGCGCCGATTGCGCGCAGGCGCTGGACGATCCGCAAGTCGCGGCGATCGTCGATGAGCTGTCGGCCGGCAACGCGCTGTTCAAGCGCGCCTGGCGCTTGCAGGACGTGGTGGAGCGTGAAGGCGGCGAGCGCCGCTTCCGCCATCCGCAGCTGGGTGAAGTGAGCTACCGCCAGGTGAATTTCCGCGTCGCCAACCGGCCCGACCTGAAGCTGGTCACGCTGATGCCGGACGCGCCCGGCGACGCGCAATAATCTCGCAGCGCCCTTACTTGCGCACCACGAAGGCCACGCCGATCACACCGATCAGCATGCCCAGCGCGCCGATCAGGCTGAAGGCTTCGCCGAACATCAGCCAGGCCATCACGGCGGTGGTCGGCGGCGTCAGGTACAGCAGGCTGGTGACGCTGGTGGCCGCGCTCCTGCGGATGAGGGCGAACAGCAGGAAGATGGCGCCGATCGACAGCGCCAGCACCGACCACAGCAAGGCGCCGACGAACTGGGGCGTCCACGACACCTGGCTGAGCTGCCAGTCCAGACCTTCGATGGTCACCGCGAACGGCAGCACTACCGCAGCCGACGCCAGGAACTGGATCACGGTGCCGGTGCGCAGGTCGAAGTGCGCGCAATAGCGCTTCTGGTACAGCGTGCCTGCCGTGATGCACAGCAACGCGAACACGCACAGCCCGATGCTGGCGCCGGACAGGCCGATCAGCGAAATCTTGTTGGCCACCACCAGGCCGACGCCGCACAGGCCCAGCAGCAAACCCAGCCACTGCCGGCCGCGTACCGATTCTCCCAGCAAGGGCGCCGCGAAGGCGGTGAGGATGGGCTGCAGGCCGACGATCAGCGCCGATAATCCGGCCGGCATGCCGATCTTGATGGCGCACCACACGCCGGCCAGGTAGCCCGCCTGCAACAGCACGCCGGCCACCGCCACATGGCGGATGCGGCCATGCGGCCACGGCGCGCGCAACAGCAGCGCCAGCGGCAGCAACACCACCAGCACGCCGGCGAAACGCAACAGCAGGAAGGTCAGCGGCGGCGCATATGGCAGGCCGAACTTGGCCACGATGAAGCCGGTGCTCCAGATCAATACGAACACCAGGGGAACCAGGCTCATCAGGAGCTGGCGTTGCCGGCCGGCGCCGGCGGCGGATTGCATCATTTCTTGTTCCAGGGGGCGGCCGCGCAGGCGGCCAGGGTCATCTCAGGCGTTGCTCCAGCCGTCGGCGTGGAGGCTGGCGAGCCTTATCGTTTGTATATGTACGGCCACGGTCTGTTCTATGTCCCGTCCGTAACCGCCCGCCATCGTAACCGCAACCGGGATTTTATGCTGGCGCGCGAATGAGAACACCGCCTGGTCGCGCGCGGCGAGCCCCTGCATGCTCAGCTTCATCTTTCCCAGACGATCGCCCTCGTGCGGATCGGCCCCGGCCAGGAAGATCAGCAGCTGCGGCGCGAACAGCGCCTGCATGCGCTCCAGCGCGCCGCGCAGCGCGGCGAGATAGTCGGCATCCCCTACTCCGTCCGGCAAGGCGACATCGAGGTCGCTGCGTTCCTTCTCGAACGGATAGTTGTTCTCGCCGTGCAGCGAGAGCGTAAACACCGAGTCGTCGCGCGCCAGGATGGAGGCGGTGCCGTTGCCCTGGTGGACGTCGAGGTCGACGATGGCCACGCGCGCGGCGCGACGCTCGGCCTGCATCAGCCGCGCCGCGACGGCCGAATCGTTGAAGACGCAGAAACCGGCGCCGCGCCCGGCATAGGCATGGTGCGTGCCGCCGGCCAGGTTGACCGCCACGCCGTCGTCGAAGGCGGCACGGCAGGCAGCGATGGTGGCGCCGGAGGAACGCCGGGAGCGCTCGATCATCTGCGGCGTCCAGGGAAAGCCGATCTCGCGCTGCTCGGCGGCGCTGAGTTCGCCGCGGCTGGCGCGGCCGATGTAGTCGGGGTGATGGGCCAGGGCCAGCTCGCCGTCGGAGGCCGGGGTCGCCTCATGGAAGTCCAGGCCCGGCACAGCGGCTGCCGCTCCTTCGCGGATCATGCGGTACTTGATCATCGGAAAACGATGGCCGGGCGGCAGGGGCAGGACGAAATGGTCGCTGTAGAAGGCTTTCAAGGGCAAGACTTTCAACAAGGCAATGAACCGCATCCGATGCCGGCGCGGCAATGACGCGATGCAGGATGGTAGCACCGCCCGGGCATGGGAAATGCCCGACGCCTGAGCAAAAATTTAGAATCGGTTACGTAACTTTTACGCTCACAGCGAGGCAATATTTCGAATTAATTCGACTGACATCAAGAGAGGTAACACCTCTGAACAAACGTGAGTACAGACATGCTTGATTTTACGTTTCTCGTGGTTTGAAAATCATTGACTTTATGTCTTTTTAAACTAGAATCGTTTTGTGCAACGCATCATATCCAATAAGAAATTACATCGGAGATCCCCCTCGTCGGTTCAGATCGGCCCGTAAGCAATCACCCGTAGTCACTTCCTTTTCCGTCAACCAATCAAAGCAAAGGATGTTTCAACATGACGACCTACACCGAGCAATTTTCCGCCGCCGCCAAGGCCAACGCTGAAGCGCAGATCGCCCTGTTCACCCAGCTGGCGAGCAAGACCTTCGAAGGCGTGGAAAAACTGGTGGACCTGAACCTGAAGGCGGCCAAGTCCTCACTGGAAGAGAGCCAGGCTGCCGCGCAAAAACTGTTCTCGGCCAAGGATCCGCAGGAGTTCTTCTCCCTGTCCTCCGCCCAGGCCCAGCCGGCGCTGGAAAAGTCGGTGGCCTACGGCCGCCACTTGAGCGGCATCTTCTCCAGCACCCAGGCCGAACTGACCAAGACCACCGAAGCCCAGATCGCCGAAGTCAACCGCAAGGTGATCTCGCTGATCGACGAAGCCTCGAAGAACGCCCCCGCCGGCTCCGAGCAAGCCATCTCCTTCCTGAAGTCGACCTTCGGCAACCTCAATGCCGGCTACGAGCAGTTCGCCAAGAGCGCCAAGCAGGCGGCCGAAGTGCTGGAGGCCAATGTCAGCAACGCCGTCGACCAGCTGTCGCAGGCGACCACCAAGGCCACCAAGGCTTCCTCCAGGAAATAACGCGCCTGATCGGGGGACGCTGCCGATGCCGCTGTCCCCTGCGCGAAAAAAATGCGAGCCGGGTCGAAAATTATTGTCTATGATGAAGCTTCCCGGTTCGCTTTTGCGCCCAGCCCGACAGGTCGGCACGGGCGTTCGGGGATGCATTCCACATTGCCTGCCGGCGCGTCCGGATCGAGGCGATGCATGCCGTGGCCAGGGGATGGCCGATACGGCAAACCAATCTGCTCCGCCGCATTGCCGCCCGCCGGCAACGTGAACGGGCTGTCGTGCGCCGCGAGCGCGCGACGGTTTGCGTGAAAAGATTGTCTCCTCGGTATCCGATTCCTCCTACGATACCGTTAAATGCCTCGGCGACGCCGGGGCATTTTTTTATTCCGGCGCGGCCGACCTCCCTGCTCAGCCGTTGATCTGGAACTCGGCCTTCAGCTGGCGCAAGCCTGCCTGCATCTTCTCGAAGGCCGGCTCGACCTGGCCCGGGTCGCCCTTCACGCCCAGGTCGATGTGGCGCCGGGTGTTCTCGTCGCCCACGTGCGGCAGGCTGAACACCTTGACCAGCGGATACTGCGCCTCGATCAGCTCCATCAGCGGCGTGAGCGTCGACTCCGCCGACTCGAACACCAGCATCGAGCGCTCGGCCCAGGCGCGGCGGTGGAACAGGTCGGCGTAGTGCGTCTCCAGCACCCATTCGAACATCGGCCAAGCCATTACCGGAAAGCCCGGCGCAAAATAATGCGCGCCCTGGCCGCTGGTGTTGCGCACCGAGAAACCGGGAATTTTGTTGTACGGGTTGGGAATGATGGCCGCGCCCTGCGGGAATTCGCCCATCTTCAGGCGATGCAGGTTTTCCGGCGCATCGTAGTCGGGCGTGATGCCGGCTTCGCGCGCGGTGTCGGCGATGCGCTCGCGGATCTTTTCCTTCGCGTCGGGATGCAGGGCCAGCGGCACGCCCAGCGCGGCCGCCGCGCATTGGCGCGTATGGTCGTCCGGGGTGGCGCCGATGCCGCCGGTGCAAAATACGGTGTCGCCGCCGGCCAGCGTGCGCTTCAGCGCGGCGGTGATGCGCTCTGGTTCGTCGCCTACGTACTCTGCCCAGGAAAGCTGCAGTCCACGCTCGGAGAGGAGTTCGAGCACCTTGGGAAAATGCTTGTCGATGCGGCGGCCGGAAAGGATTTCGTCGCCGATGATGATGAGTCCGAATGCCATGGGTCTGCTCTGCCGGTGAGGTTGGTCAAACTCCGTCGATTATGCCCGATTCGCCCCGCTCCCGCCGACGGCGCAAGCGGCATCGGCGCTCAGCGTGGGCCGGCGTCGATGATATCGGCGGCGGGCTTGAGCGGATCTGCGTCCGGCGGCTGTCCGGTGCGGTGGCGCAGCAGCGCCTCCAGGCAGTAGTACTGGAACCACAGGCCGGTGAACACGAACACCAGCACGTACAGCCAGATCGCGCCGGCCGCCAGCAGCGGGAAGAAGATCACCGACAGCGCGCCGCCCAGCCACAGCAAGGTCGGCGCCGCGCCCATCGCGCCGGCGATGGTGCCGATGGCCAGGAGCGGCCAGCGGTGCAGGCGCAGCACCGTACGGCGCTCCTGCGCACTGGCGTAGTCGGCCAGCGTGTCGTAGGCCATCACGCGATAGGTCAGCCAGCCCCACAGCAGAGGATGGACGATGAAGCTCAGCGGCGGGATCAGCGACACCGGCAGCGTGGCCAACCACAGCACGGTGAACACCGCGAAGCACCACAGCGAGGTCCACACGCTGCCCCACAGGCTGCCGCCGTGGCGCTGCTCCAGCATCGGGTAGTGGCGCGTGCCGATATGACGCGCCACCGCCGGGATGGTGAACAGGCCGACGAACACCAGCGCGGTCAGGATCATCAGCGGCAGCAGCGCCCACATCGCCAGCATCGGCACAATCACGGTCTTCAGCGCGCCCATGCCGAACCAGTTGAGCACCGTGCCGGCGATGCCGAAGACGCTGTGGACGATGAAATAATCCTGCAGCCAGTCGATCATCGGCTGCAGCCCCAGCCACAGGCATATGCCCCAGATGCCGACCGAGAACACGAAGGGCAGCAAGGTCAGCAGCAGCATGCGGATATGCAGCTGCGAGAGCAGCGCGCGCCCGAACGAAGCCAGGAACAAGCGCATCAGGGCGCCTTCTTCCGGCGCGAGAACTCGACCAGGCGCTTGATGCCCAGCCACTGCTGCGTCCAGAAGCCGCGGCCGTAATCGCGGCCACGGCCGGCCGGCGGCGGCAGCTGGTCGCGCACGCCGGTCATGGCGAAGCCCTGGCTGAAGTGGGCGGTGCGAAACAGCACGTCCCAGATCGGGAACAGCACGGCGAAGTTGTGGCCGCCCAGCGAATTGCGGCCGCGGCTCTCGTGGCCGATGCCGATCGCATGATGGGTGCGGTGGAAGCGCGGCGACACCAAGAGGTATTCGCCGATGCGGCCGAAGTGGATGCGCACGTTGGCGTGCTGCAGGCTTTGCAGCATGCGCGACAGCGACACCAGCAAGATGAACTGCGACGGCTCGACGCCGATCAGCAGCGCCACCAGGCCCAGGAAGATGTCGTGCACCAGGTCGTCCAGCACGTGGTTGCGGTCGTCGCTCCACAGGTTCATGTTCTCCTGGCTGTGGTGCAGGCTGTGCAGCGCCCACATCCAGCGCACGTTGTGCTGCGCCCAGTGATAGGCGTACTCGCACAGGTCCAGCGCCACCATGTAGAGCAGGAAGCTGACCAGCGCTAGGTCGGTCACTCCCGGCCAGACCTGGTCCAGGTTCCAGGTGCCCCAGCCTTCCAGGTGCAGCGCCTCGGAGAGATACGACAAGGCCGGATCCAGCAGCAGGAAGGCGAGGATGGGGATCACGCCCAGGCGCTGCAGCACGGTGTAGATGAAATCGTTCCAGCGCGCCCGCGGATCGGTGATCTTGTGGACCGGGATCAGGGACTCCAGCGGACGCAGGATCAGGAACAGGATGACCAGTTCGCACATACCCACCAGCACCCACTCAGTGCCGGTGAACGCTTCCTCGATGAACTCCCCCATGCCGATGAAGAACACCAGCGGCTGCACGAGGGTCTCGAACAGCCAGCCCTGGACGGCGGCAAACAGGTCTGAAATGGTTTGGATCATGAATGGCTCTTGGTTCTGGTCTTGCCCCGCGGCCGCTGCCCCTCGACAGCCCGCCGCCCCGCTTCGACTGAGGCCCCGCCTCAGCGTTCCTTGGCTCCGGCAAACAAATGGCGGTAGGCCGGATGGTCGCGCAGCGTGGCGAAGCAGAAACCCTTCTGCTCCAGGCCGGCGATCAGCGGCTCCAGCACCGCCGGCGCCCATGGATCCTGGCGCGACCAGATGCCCATATGGGCCAGGAAGATATCGCCATCCCGCAGGCCGTCGAGCGCCTTTTTCAGCAGCGCCTCATTGGGGAATTTATCGCTCGACAACTCGTCGCCCGAGAATCCCGCCGGCGCCCAGGCGGCGTGCGCATAGCCGCAGGCCTGGCCGGCCTTGAGCAGGTTGGGCGTGAGCTTGCCGCCGGGCGCGCGCCACAGCGGGTCGAGCTTGCGCCCGGTGAGTTCTTGGAAACGCCGGTCGACGCGCGTCATTTCCTCGCAATATTGCGCCGGGGTCCATTGCTGCTTCTTGCCGGCCTGGGCGCCGAACTGCGGGCGCACCTCGATCTTGCCGCCGGGCAGGTCGCGCAGCGCGTAGACGTGGTCGAAGGTATGGGTGCCGAAGGCATGCCCTTGCGCCGCCAGCCGCTTCCACAGCGGCTGCCAGCCCGGGTCCAGCGAATAGTCGCCGTGGATGGTCTTTTCGTTGGCCAGGAAGAAGGTGGCCTTGATATGGTGACGCAGCAGGGTCTGCTCGATCAATTCGGCCTGGGACTGGCTGCCGGTGTCGAAGGTCAGGTAAAGGGTGCCCTTGCAGGCCGCGGCCGGCGTCGCCTGCGCCACGGCCTGGCCGGCGACCAGGATGGCGCACAGGGCCAGGCCGCGCAGTTGCCTGTGTGAAAACCGCCGCCTCATTGCCCCCATCGCCCTTGCGCCTCAGACGTCCGGCGCGCGGTTGTAGAGATAGATGCCGTGAGGCGAGCGGCCGACCGGGATCACCTTGCTGACCGAGCGGCTGGCCAGGTCGATCACCGCCACCTTCTTGACCCAGCGCAGCGTGACCCACATGGTCTTGCCGTCTTCGGTCACTTCCATGCAGTCCGGGCCGCCCGGCACCTTGATGGTGCCGACGTTTTCCAGGGTCTGCATGTCAACCACGCTGATGGTGTTGGCCACGCGGTTGGAAACGTACACGAAGCGCTTGTCGCCCTGGGCGCGGAAGTTGTGCGCGCCGTTGCCGGTCTTGATCTGCTTGACGATCTTCTGGGTGCGCCAGTCGATCACCTGCACGTAGTCGCTGCCCATGATGCCCACCAGCAGGTATTTGTTGTCGGGCGTCATCATGATGCCGGCCGGCAGCTTGCCGACCGGAATGGTCCATTTCACCTGCTGGGTGGCGAGGTCGATGGCGCTGACCTGGTCGCTGCCCTGCTGGGTGATGAAGGCGGTGGTGCTGGCGTTGTCGAAGGCGATGTGGCTCGGCGTGCGGGCCAGCGGGATGCGGCGCGACAGCTTCAGGTTGGTGCCGTCGTAGCTGTAGACGTCGACGCGGTCCAGGCGCAGGCCGGTGGCCACGAACCATTTCTGGTCGGGGGTGAAACCGATCTGGTAGGGATCGATGATGTCGCGCAGGCGGCGCTGGACTTCACCGGTCTTGGGATCGAGGAACAGCAGCTGGTTGCCGGTGGCGCTGGCGACGATGAGGGACTTATTGTCCGGCGTGGCCATCAGGTGGTGCGGCTCCTTGCCGACCGAGAACGTGGAGAGCTCCTTGTGACCGGCCTGGTCCAGCAAGGACACCGAGGCGTCGCCCGAGTTGAGCACCACGACCACATTCGCATGGGCTGAGACAGCCGCAGCGGCCAGCACAGCCGACATGCAGGTCGCGCGAACGGAAAGGGAAAAAAGTTGGCTGAATCGACGCAACATGACGAACTTTACACAAAAGGGCCTGATCTCACCGTGCGGTAGGCACGTCCTGGCACCTTAACGCATGTCAACGCGATCCGGCTGACAAGGCGCTGACGCATTCTGCAAAAATTCCGCCGTTTTGGTTTACACTGCCTGCCGTCCCGGTCGCATCCCGCAGCCGGGGCGGCCTGCAGCCCCACCAGAACAAGGAAAAAGGGCTGCATCGTCCGCCGCAAAAATTTCCCGAAAGCATGTTCTTCCGCCGTATCGAAGCGCAGGTCGTGGCCGTTTTTGCCTGGACGGCCGCTGGCTGCGACGACCGCAACACTCTCCTCCATCTGAAAGGAACACGATGTCCACGATCACCACAGCTTCCGGGCTGCAATATGAAGAAATCAACGTCGGCGCGGGCGACGAAGCCAAGGCCGGCAGCCATGTCACCGTGCACTACACCGGCTGGCTGCAGAACGCCGACGGCAGCGCCGGCAGCAAGTTCGACTCCAGCAAGGATCGCAACGACCCGTTCGCCTTCCCGCTGGGCGCCGGCCATGTGATCCGCGGCTGGGACGAAGGCGTGCAGGGCATGAAGGTGGGCGGCGTGCGCAAGCTCATCATCCCGGCCGAGCTGGGCTACGGCGCGCGCGGCGCGGGCGGCGTGATTCCGCCCAACGCCACTTTGATCTTCGAAGTCGAACTGCTGGCAGTCTGAGCCGCCCACAGGAGAGCACGATGAGCACCCTGCAAGAGCAATTCGAGGCCGCGGTCGCGGAGTCCAAGACGCTGCCGGAACGTCCCGACAACCTGACGCTGCTGAAGATGTACGGCCTGTACAAGCAAGGCAGCAGCGGCGACGTGCAGGGCGAGCGCCCCGGCATGACCGACTTCGTGGCGCGCGCCAAGTACGACGCCTGGGCCGCCAACAAGGGCACCGCGCAGGCCGATGCGCAGCAGCAGTACATCGACCTGTTCAACGACCTCAAGGGTTGAAGCGGACGGCGCAAGCCGGCCGGAAAAAAAAGGGCGCGCCATGCAGGCGCGCCCTTTTTTCATGTTGCGGCGATTCAGGCTTTCGCGACGTCCTTGTTCAGCAAGTTCGGCGGCGCCTGGCCCGACAAGGCGGCGATCAGGTTGTCGGCCGCGCAATTGGCCATGGCCAGGCGCGTGGGCGTCGATGCGCTGGCGATGTGGGGCGTGAGCACCACGTTGGACAGCTGCAGGAATTCGGGCTTGAAGGCCGGCTCGTTCTCGAACACGTCCACCCCGGCGGCGGCGATACGCCCGGCGCGCAGCGCCTCGATCAGCGCGGCGTCGTCGACGATGCCGCCGCGCGCGATATTGGTCAGCGTCGCGGTCGGCTTCATCAGCGCCAGTTCGGCCGCGGCGATGGTGTGGTGGGTGTCCTTCGAATAGGGCAGCACCAGCACCACGTGGTCGGCGCGCTTGAGCAACTCCTCCTTGCCCACGTACTGCGCGTTGTTGGCGCGCGCTTCCTGTTCGGGATTGAGGCGCGAGCGGTTGTGGTACAGCACCTGCATGTCGAAGCCCAGCGAGCGGCGCGCGATCGCCTGGCCGATGCGGCCCATGCCGATGATGCCCAGCGTGGCGCCGTGCACGTCGGGACCGACGAAGCTGTCGTAGCTCCACTTCTTCCACTTTCCGGCGCGCAGGAAATGCTCGGACTCGGTGATGCGGCGCGCGGTCGCCATCATCAGCGCCCAGCCGAAGTCGGCGGTGGTCTCATTCAGCACGTCGGGCGTGTTGGTGGCCATCACGCCGGCCGCGGTGGCGGCGGCGATGTCGATGTTGTTGTAGCCCACCGCCATGTTGCACACCGCCTTCAATTGCGGGTTGGCGGCGAACAGCGCCGCCGTCACCGGTTCGCTGGGCGTGGTGAAGAGACCGTCCTTGCCGCGGGCCTTGGCCAGCAGTTCGTCGGCCGGGTAGATGCGGTCTTCCTGGTTGGACTCGACCTCGAAATGCTGCTCCAGGCGCGCCAGGACTTCCGGGAAGATGGCGCGGGATACGAAAATCTTTTGTTTCATGGCTGTCTCTTTGCTCTCGTTTGCCTTGCTTGCCTTGTGGATGAACAGGCTGGAATGGCCGGTGCCGCCATTCTGCCCTACTTGAAGAAGATGAAGCTCATGGCGACGAACAACGGCACCAGGATGCAGCCGGACCACGCCATGTAACCGAAGAAGGACGGCATGCGCACGCCGCGTTCCTCGGCGATCGCCTTGACCATCATGTTGGGCGCGTTGCCGATGTAGCTGTTGGCGCCCATGAACACGGCGCCGGCGGAAATCGCCGCCAGCGTCGAGGCCAGCGGCCCCATCAGTTCGGCCGCGTCGCCCGAGGCCGTGTTGAAGAACACCAGGTAGGTCGGCGCGTTGTCGAGGAAGGACGACAACAGGCCCGTCATCCAGAAATACATCGCATCGTCGGGACGGCCGTCCGGCCCGGTCACGGCGCGCACCACGGCGACGAAGGCGCCCTGCTCGCCCGCGCGCAGCATGGCGATGACAGGCACGATGGTCAGGAAGATCGCGGCAAACAGCTTGGCCACCTCCAGCATCGGCCCCCAGCTGAAATCGTTGCCGGCGCGCGCCGCCGCCGGCGTCATCTTCAGCGACAGCAGGATCACCGCCAGGAGCGCCAGGTCGCGCGCCAGGTTCTGCCATTCCAGCGGCGCCCCCATCAGCTCGAACGCCGTCCCCGGCTTCCACAGCCCGCTCATCAGCACCAGCGCCACCACGGCGCCCAGCAGGAGGAAGTTGACACCGCCCTCGAAGCGCAGCGGCGCATCCGGCGTGGGATCGAGCGGGCGGCGCTCCTCGCGCCGTCTCCAGTAATGGCGGTCGAGCAGATAGAAGATGGCCAGCAAGGATCCGCAAAGGAACAGCATCGGCAGCAGCACATGACGGGCGGTCCAGAAGAAATCCACCCCCTTGAGGAAACCGAGGAACAGCGGCGGATCTCCCAGCGGCGTGAGCGATCCGCCGGCATTGGCCACCAGGAAGATGAAGAACACCACGATGTGCGTCGCATGCCGGCGGTCGTCATTGGCGCGGATCAGCGGACGGATCAGCAGCATGGCCGCGCCGGTGGTGCCCATCACGCTGGCCAGCAGCGTGCCCAGCGCCAGCAGCCCGGTATTCAACGCCGGGGTGCCGCGCAGGTTGCCGCGCACGCAGATGCCGCCGGCCACGGTGAACAAGGCGGTGAGCAGGATGATGAAGGGAAGGTATTCCGCCAGCAGCGCATGCGCGGCGACGGCCAGCGCGGCGTGCGCCCCCTCCCGCGCCGCGAACGGCAGCAGGAAGGCCAATGCCCAGAAACCGGCGATCTTGCCGAAATGCCGGTGCCACAGCGCCGGCGCCAGCAACGGCAGCAAGGCGATCGACAAGAGCACGCCGGCGAACGGCAAGGCCCACAGCACGGGAAGTCCGGCGCCATCGAGCTCACCGGCCATCCCCGCCGAAGGGAAGGCGCACGCGGCGAAACAGGCAATGGCGGTCGTGATGGCTCTGGTGTGCAAGGTCGTCCCGGCGGGTGGCAATGTGACGCAGAAGCGGGGAGGACGCCACTATAGCAGCAGCATCGCCGGCCACGGGGCAAACCTGGCCGGCGCGAAAAACTTTCAACAGTTGCCGATTCTTGCCGCCGGGCGGCGGGCGGCGGGACGGGGCCGGCCCCGCCGTCAGCCCTTGATCTGGAACACCTGGCGCAGGTAGTTCACGTAGGCCAGGTCGTCGCACATGTTCTTGGAGGGCGTGTCGGACAGCTTGGCCACCGGCTGGCCGTTGCAGCGGACCATTTTCATGACCACCTGCAGCGGCGTGTAGCCGAGGTCGTTGGTCAGGTTGGTGCCCACGCCGAAGGCGACCTTGGCGCGATCCTTGAAGCGCAGGTAGAGCGCGCGCACCTTGTCGAAGTCCAGGCTGTCGGAGAACACCAGCACCTTGGAGGACGGATCGACGCGGTTGTCGCGGTAGTGCTGGATCAGGCGCTCGCCCCATTCGAACGGATCGCCCGAATCGTGGCGGGCGCCGTCGAACAGCTTGCAGAAATACATGTCGTAGTCGCGCAGGAAGGCGTCCATGCCATAGACGTCGGAGAGCGTGATGCCGAGGTCGCCGCGGTACTCGCGCGCCCACATCTCGAAGGCGAAGGTCTGCGAGTCGCGCAGGCGCGGGCCGAGCGCCTGGCAGGCCTGCAGGTATTCGTGGGCCATCGTGCCCAGGGGCGTCAAGCCGTGCTGCATGGCGTACATGACGTTGGAGGTGCCGGCGAAATGCGTGCCCATGTGCTGCTTCATCTCGTCGATCACCTCGGCATGCCAGCTGCGCGAGAAGCGGCGGCGCGTGCCGTAGTCGGCGATGTTGCAGCCGGCCAGCTCTGGATCGTCGGTGATCACCGCGATCTTCTTGCGCAGGCGCGCGCGGCCCTCTTGCAGGTCGGGCGCGCGCTGGGTGTCGCGGAAGTAGACTTCATTGACGATGGCCAGCACCGGCACTTCGAACATGATGGTGTGCAGCCACGGCCCCTTGACGCTGATCTCGATCTCACCGTTGCCCGACGCCGCCGGCTGCACGGTGATGTACTTCTCGTTGAGGTGGAACAGCTCGAGGAAGTCGACGAAGTCGCTCTTGATGAAGCGCAGGCCGCTGAGGTAGGCGAGTTCGTCCTCCTTGAAGCGCAGCCGGCACATGGCTGCGATCTCGGCGCGGATCTCGTCCACGTAAGGCGTCAGGTCCACGCCTTCGTTGCGGCACTTGAACTTGTATTCGACCTGGGCGCCGGGGAAATGATGCAACACCACCTGCATCATCGTGAACTTGTACAGATCGGTATCGAGTAGGGATGTGATGATCATGAATTCCGGATGCGGCCTGGCCGCATGCTGCCGTGTTGATGTAGCTTCGCGGCGCCGGTGCGCCGTGGCCGCTATCTTAACCCGGATCGAAAAAAGCAAAGCCCCCTGCATCGAGGGGGCTTTATGGGGAAGCGAGGCGGCCCGGCGCCTATTTCATCGCCGAGGCCGGACGGCGTCCGCGGACATAGGTGGCGCTGGGCAGGTAGCCGGCGCCGTCGAGATAGCGCCAGTTGCTCATGCTGCTGCGGCCGTCCTTCTGCGACACCAGCCCGACGAAGGCGCCCATGGACGCCTGCTGGTCGAGCGCGCGAAAGGCGATCGGCCCCAGCGGCGAATCCAGCTGCAGGCCGCGCATGGCCTCCACCAGCGCATCGCCGTCGGCGCCGTCCGCCTTCTTCAGGCCGGCGGCAATCGCCTTCATCGTGGTGTAGCCGAAGATCGCCGCCAGCTGCGGCCGCTGGCTGAATTTCTTCAGGTAGGCCTCAAGGAAGCGCTGGTGCTCGGGCGTGGCGATCTGGTCCCAGGGATAGCCGATCGAGACCCAGTCGCGGATCGCATCGCTTTGCGCCGGATCCAGGCTCTGCCCGCCGGCCGACGCCATCGACACCACGCGCACGCCGGCGAACAATTGCTGGCGATTGCCGGCCTGCACGAACTTCTGCAGGTCCTCGCCGAAGGTGGCATTGAAGATGCCGTCCGGGCGCGCCTGGCGCAACACGCGCGCGACCTCGTCGCCCTTGATCTTGCCCAGCGCCGGCCACTGCTCGGCGACGAATTCGACGTCCGGGCGCGCCTGCTTCAGGATCTGCTTGAAGCTGGCCGCGGCGCTCTGGCCGTATTCGTAGTTGGGCGCCACCACGGCCCAGCGGCGGCCCGGCATGCGCGCGGCCTGCTCGGCCAGCATGGCGGCCTGCATGTAGGTCGAAGGCCGTACCCGGAAGGTATAGCGATTGCCCTTGTCGAGCGTGATGGCGTCCGACAGCGCGTCGCCCACCACGAAGACGGTCTTGCCGCGCGCGGCCTCGCGCGCCACCGCCAGCGCCACATTGGAGAGCATGGTGCCGGTCAGCACCTCGACATGTTCCCTGGTCACCAGCTCGCGCGCATTGCGCGCGGCCTGCTCGGCGTCGCCGTCGTCGTCGCGCGCCACCAGTTCCAGCGGGCGTCCGTGCACGCCGCCGGCGGCGTTGATCTCTTCCAGCGCCAGCGCCAGGCCGTTGCGGTAGGACTGCCCGACCGGCGACAGGCTGTTGTGGCTGTTGATCTCGCCGATGCGGATGGCGTCGGCGGCGCCGGCCGCCGGCGAACCACCCAGCGCGAAGGCCAGGCCGGCCGCGGCCAGCAAGAAACGAAGGGGGAAACGATATGCTTGTTTGGGCTGTTCAGCGTTCACGCCGGGACATCCTTTTCCTGAATCTGGCGGTTCGTCAGCAGGCTGCCACGCCAAGCCCCATGCGCTGTTGCGGCATCCTGGCAGGCTTGGTCGGCGGCGGGTCCTATCGCTGAGTTATTTATTTACTTATACGTAATCTGTATAAGCCTCATTTGTGGGAAAAATCGAATTACCTTAAAATACAAGGCTTTGCAGCGGGTTGCGCAGCGTGTTTCCGGGGCCGCCGAAGGGCGGGGAAAGACGGCGGAAAAATGTCGCAGAATGGCGCAGGCCAGCCGCAAAATGATTTTAACCGTGCCATATTGCCATCAATTGCGGCGCAGTTAGCCATCGGTTTTAAGAAAATTTACAGATAGGACAGTTATGACCCACGTTGTCACCGATTCCTGCGTCCGTTGCCGCTACACGGATTGCGTGGATGTTTGCCCGGTGGATTGCTTCCGCGAAGGCCCGAATTTCCTGGCGATCGATCCGGACGAATGCATCGACTGCGCGGTGTGCGTCGCGGAATGCCCGGTCAACGCCATCTACGCGGAAGAAGACGTGCCGGCCGACCAGCAGCAATACATCGACCTGAACGCGCAGCTGGCCCGCAACTGGCCCTCCATCACCAAGACCAAGGCCCCGCTGGCCGAAGCCGAGGAATGGAAGGACAAGACCGACAAGCTGCAATACCTGCAGCGCTGATCGCTGCGGCATATCAAGACTCGTCCCAGGCAATACCCTCAGAATTGCGGTTGCGCATCCAGCCAGGCAGCTCCACCGTCCCAGCCAGATGCGCAGCCGTTTGCGTTTTGCCCGCCGGGCAAGGCCATGCGGAAGACCAGGTCTTCCCGAATTTTCACCGACGCGGCGCCCCGCCTTTTTCGCGGCCCGGCCGCCGCGGACTGACCTCACAGCAAACCGGCGTCCGCCTCTAGCCAATTGAGTGTGAAAAAACCTCTCAACTGAAACTGAAACAGGAATATCAAGAAATCATGGAAAACAACGTCAAGGGCGCAGTGGCAGAAGGCACCATCGAAGCCGATGCCGTCATCATCGGCGCCGGCCCGGTCGGCCTCTTTCAGGTGTTCGAACTCGGTTTGCTGGAGATCAAGGCGCACGTGATCGATTCGCTGCCGGTAGTCGGCGGCCAATGCGTCGAGCTGTACCCCGACAAGCCCATCTATGACATCCCGGCCGTGCCCGTGTGCACCGGCCAGGAACTGACCGACAACCTGTTGAAGCAGATCGAGCCCTTCTCGCCCACCTTCCACCTGGGCCAGGAAGTGACCGTGGTGCAGAAGCGCGAAGACGGCCGCTTCGACCTCGAGACCTCGACCGGCACCAGGTTCATCACCAAGACCATCTTCATCGCCGCCGGCGTCGGTTCGTTCCAGCCGCGCACGCTGAAGGTCGGCGGCATCGAGCAGTTCGACGGCTCGCAGGTGTTCTACCGCGTCAAGGATCCGGCGCAGTTCGAAGGCAAGAACATCGTCATCTGCGGCGGCGGCGACTCCGCGCTGGACTGGGCGCTGAACTTCGTCGGCAAGGCCGAATCGGTGATCCTGCTGCACCGTCGCGAGGAATTCCGCGCGGCCCCCGCCTCGGTGGCCAAGATGAAGGAACTGTGCGAACAGTACGAGATGCAATTCCTGGTCGGCCAGGTCACCGGCACCGAGATCGCCGACGGCAAGCTGAAAGAAGTCAAGGTCACCGGCGCCGACGGCGTCACCCGCCGCCTGCCGCTGGACATGCTGCTGGTGTTCTTCGGCCTGTCGCCGAAGCTGGGCCCGATCGCCGAATGGGGCCTGGACATCGAGCGCAAGCAGCTGAAGGTGATGGACACCGAGAAGTTCGAGACCAACGTCCCGGGCATCTTCGCCGTGGGCGACATCAACACCTACCCGGGCAAGAAGAAGCTGATCCTGTCGGGCTTCCACGAAGCCGCGCTGGCCGCTTTCGGCGCCGCGCCCTACATCTTCCCGGAAAAGAAGATCCACATGCAGTACACCACCACCTCGCCCAAGCTGCACAAGATCCTGGGCGTGGAAAGCCCGGTGTTCGACTGAACCCGCCGGCCGCCGCCAAGCTCATCGGCGTCGACCTGGCTGCATGACCTCAAGCCCCTGCCCTGCAGGGGCTTTTTCGTTGCCGCCCTGACAAAGTGTCGCGGTGCCCCAAACTTTGGGTGCGGATTTCTGTCTTTGGTCTTACCAGCCTCAGGGAGGTTTCCTAAAGCGTGCTATCCTATTGCGTCGCAACACGGAAGATGTTGACAAATTGCAATATTTATGATTTGTCAGCCAACAACCATCGCCAAACGTTTGATGCACATGCCAGTCCGGCGCACCCGTCGTCCGGCCGGGCCAAAAGCCCCGCCCGCAACCGGGACGCCCGCCGGCGTCTGTATAAAGGTCAGCCATGCTTTATCAATTGCACGAACTCAACCGCGCGTTCCTGAACCCGATGATGCAGTGGGCGGAAACGTCCGCCAAGCTGTTCTCGGATCCGGTTTCCCCGCTTGCCCACACCCCCTTCTCCCAGCGCATCGCCGCCGGCTACGAGCTGCTGTATCGCCTGTCCAAGGAATACGAAAAGCCGCAATTCAACATCCATGAAGTGGAAGTCGACGGCAAGGTCACCGGCATCGTGGAAGAGGTCGTCGAGACCAAGCCCTTCTGCCGCCTGATCCATTTCAAGAAGGATCTGCCGGCGCGCCAGATCGCGGCGCTGAAACAACCTGCCGTACTGCTGGTGGCGCCCTTGTCAGGCCACCACTCGACGCTGCTGCGCGAGACCGTGCGCTCGCTGCTGCAGCAGCACGACGTCTACATCACCGACTGGACCGACGCGCGCATGGTGCCCGTCGAGCAAGGCGACTTCCACCTGCATGACTACGTCTACTACGTGCAGGACTTCATCCGCGCGCTGGGCCCGGACGTGCACGTGATCTCGGTGTGCCAGCCGACCGTGCCGGTGCTGGCCGCCATCGCGCTGATGGCCAGCGCCAACGATCCCAAGCTGCCCAAGTCGATGACCATGATGGGCGGCCCGATCGACGCCCGCAAGTCGCCGACCTCGGTCAACGACCTGGCCACCGAAAAGCCTTACGCCTGGTTCGAGAACACCGTGATCTACAGCGTGCCGGCCAACTATCCCGGCTTCGGCCGCAAGGTCTACCCCGGCTTCCTGCAGCACGCCGGCTTCGTGGCGATGAACCCGCGCCGCCATGCGCAGAGCCACTGGGATTTCTACATGCACCTGCGGGACGGCGACGACGCCTCCGCCGAGGAGCATCGGAAGTTCTATGACGAGTACAACGCGGTGCTGGACATGCCGGCCGAGTTTTACCTCGAAACCATCAAGATCGTGTTCCAGGACTTCGACCTGGCGCGCGTCGCCTGGGAAATCGAAGGCAAGCCGGTGCGCCCGCAGGACATCAAGTCGGTGGCGCTGTTCACCATCGAGGGCGAGCTGGACGACATCTCCGGCTCGGGCCAGACCGAAGCAGCGCAGGATCTATGCAGCGGCATCCCGAAAGCGCGCAAGCAGCACTTCACGGTGCCCAAGGCCGGCCACTACGGCATCTTCTCGGGCCGCCGCTGGCGCGAGATCGTCTGTCCAAAGATCGCCGAGTTCATCCGCAGCAAGGCGTAAGCGCGACAGTATGAAATGAGAAATCCGGCGCACCGGTTCTCCGGGCGCCGGATTTTTTTCGTCCGCTTGCCGCGCTCAGTGGGCGTGTGCAGGTCGCGCGCGCCGCTCCCTGTTGCGCTTGCGATGCTCCGCCCACGCCTGCGCCAGCACGCCGATGGCGAGCATGGAGGCAATGGCGGCCATGTCGGCCAGCAAGCCGGCCCAGCGCCCGGGCCGGCCATCCGTGGCAAGGTAGAGCAGGATGTCGGCCAGGAGCGAGATCATCGTTCCCGAGACGAAGCACACCAGGCCGTTCTTGCCGACCGTGACCACCAGCGACAGGCGGTCGGCCAGCTGCCGGATCCAGCCCTGGCGCACCATCATCGCCACCAGCCACAGCACCGCCATGAAGCTGCCCACGCGCAGCGAGGACAGGTTTTGCTTGAACACCGGGCCGGGATCGAACTCGACGAACATGCGCATGCAGAGGAAGCCGATCGCCACCGCGGCGGCGATGCGCGTGAGCTTGCGCCGGCGCAGCGCGGCGTCGGCATCCTCGCGCTGGTAGCTCTTGAGCGGATGCAGCCGGCACACCGCGCCGATGACGAACAGCAGTTGCCAGGCGAAGGGATTGAAGGTCCAGCCTGCCGGCGTCACCGTCGGCAGGAAACGCGCCAGCAGCGGCGCCAGGCCCCAAACGGCAAGGCTGCCCGCTACCGCCAGCCAAGGACGGCGGCGCACCGCGGGCACGATCACCGGCGAAGCCAGCGCGAACAGCATGTACATCGGCAGGATGCTCGACAGGTAGGGCTGGCGCGCCAGGCGCAGCATCTCGGCCCCGATCTGCAGCGGCTCGTCGATGAAGGTGCCGATGTCGGTGTATTCCAGCGTCGGCGCGTGCAGGCGCAGCGCGGTGAACAGCAGCCCCATCGCCAGCATCAGCGCCACCGTCAGCAGGAAGGAACGGTACAGCTGCCAGCCGCGCTGCAGGAAGCGCCAGCGCGCCACGTCGTTGCCCTTCTGGTCGGCGATGGCGGTATAAGCGGCGGCGGTGGCGTAGCCGGCCAGGAAGACGAAGACCTCGGTGGCGTCGAAGATGGCGAAACGCTGCAGCGTGAACTGGCCGAGCATGCTGCCCGAGATATGGTCCACCACGATCATCAGCAGCACCACGCCGCGAAAGAAGTCGACTTCGAGGGAGCGCCCGCCGGCGGCGGGTCCTGGGAACTTGATCATGGTGCTCTTTCGCGCGGTTCCGGTAAGGGATCCGGACGCCTCGCATCCGGTGCTTCTCGATGGATGGCGCAAAAAGCCTGAAGTTCAGCCGGATTGCCTCTCATAACGAGCGGTTCTAAGGACGATTGCTTGCGCTGGCGCAGGCGGCGCGCTGTCGGACGGCATGACTTCGCCCCGATTTCCCCGGATAATGTCGCCTTTGCATTGTTGACCTGCCCTACCGACGTGCCGCCATCCGCCACCACATCGACCGCCCCGCCCACCCTCGCCGACCGGATCGAAGACCTGCTGCCGCAAACCCAGTGCACCAAGTGCGGCTATCCGGCCTGCCGTCCGTATGCCGAAGCCATCGCCGAGGGCCGCGCCGCCCACAACCAGTGTCCGCCCGGCGGCGCCGAGGGCGTCGCGCGCCTGTCGCAGCTGCTGGGCCGCGCGGTGATCCCGCTGAACCCGGTCCATGGCCGGGAACAGCCGCGCTTGCTGGCGGTGATCGATGAACAGGCCTGCATCGGCTGCACCCTGTGCATCCAGGCCTGCCCGGTGGACGCCATCGCCGGCGCGGCCAAGCAGATGCATACCGTGATCGACGCGCTGTGCACCGGCTGCGAGCTATGCGTGGCGCCCTGCCCGGTGGATTGCATCGCGCTGGTGGAGGCCACGCCGGGACGCTCCGGCTGGCAGGCGTGGTCGCAGCCGCAAGCCGACGCCGCCCGCGCGCGCCACGACTGGCGCGCCGTGCGCCTGAAGCGCGACAAGCAGGAGAACGACGCCAGGCTGGCCGCCAAGGCCGCCGCCAAGCTCAGGGAAGTGGAAGCCGCCGAAGCCGGCACGCCCGAGGAGCAGGCCGAAAACGCGCGCAAGAAAGCCATCATCCAGGCCGCCATGGAGCGCGCGCGGCTGAAGAAACTGGCATCGCAGGACAACCCCTCCGGCTCCTGAGCTCATCCACGCCGCCCCACCAGAACCTCACCGCCCATGAACCCGACCAAACGCCGCGAAATCTTCGAGCGCCTGCGCCAGGCCAACCCAAGCCCGCGCACCGAGCTGGAATACACCACGCCCTTCGAACTGCTGATCGCGGTGCTGCTCTCGGCCCAGGCTACCGACGTCTCGGTCAACAAGGCCACGCGCAAGCTCTACCCGGTGGCCAATACGCCTGAGCAGATCTACCGGCTGGGGGTGGACGGCCTGATTCCCTACATCCAGACCATCGGCCTGTTCCGCACCAAGGCCAAGAACACCATCGAGACCTGCCGCATGCTGGTCGAGCGGCACGGCGGCCAGGTGCCGCAATCGCGGGAAGAACTGGAAGCCCTTCCGGGAGTGGGCCGCAAGACCGCCAACGTGGTCCTGAACACCGCCTTCGGCCATCCCACCATCGCGGTGGACACGCATATCTTCCGCGTCTCCAACCGCACCGGCCTGGCGCCAGGCAAGGATGTGGATGAGGTCGAGCGCAAGCTGATGAAGTTCGTCGCGCCCGAGTTCCTGCAGGATGCGCACCATTGGCTGATCCTGCACGGCCGCTACACCTGCATCGCCCGCAAGCCGCAATGCTGGAACTGCGTGATCGCCGACCTGTGCGAGTTCAAACAGAAGACGCCGCTGCCGCAAAAGGGCGTCTGAACCCGCCCTCTCCCAGCCGCGCCGTCGCGATCGCCGGCCTCAGCGCAGCGTGCCGCCGTCGACCTGGAACAGCGGCATCCAGCGCTGGTCCTGCACCTCATACATGGTGAAGGTCGGCTGCAGCAGGTCGCCTTCCTCGTTGAAGGCGATGGTGCCGCTCACGCCGGCGAAGCGCAGCCTGTGCATCTCGCGCGCCACGCCGGCCGGGTCGATGCTGTTGGCCTGGCGCACGGCGTTGACCAGCGCCTGGGCCGCATCGTAGGCGAAGATCGCGTAGAGGTCGACGTTGGTGTCGAAGTTCTCGCTGTAGCGCTGGCGGAAGGATTTCCAGCCGGCCATCTTGTCCGGCGCGGCGCCGGGCTCCAGCACCAGCATGCCGTTGCCGTCGGCGGACGCCTGCATCAGGAACGGCAGTCCGACCGTGCCGGGCGAGCCCATCAACCGGCTGTTTATCTTCAGGCGCTTGATCGCCTTGGCAATCAGGCCCGCCTGCCAATCCATCCCGCCGAAGAAGATCAGGTCGGGATTGCGCTGGCGTATCTGCTTCAACGGGCTGTTGAAGTCCGATGTCTTGTCGCTGACCGAATAGCTGCCGACCACCTCCACGCCCTGGTCGCGCGCGGTGCGCGCGACCTGTTCGGCCAGGCCGCGACCGAACGGGGTGCGGTCGTCGATGGTGGCCAGCGTCTTCACGCCCAGCTTGCGCACGGCGAACTCGGCCGAGAGCCGGCCCACGCTGACGTTGTTGGGAATGGTGCGAAACACCGCCGGATACGACATTTCCGTGAAACGGCGGCTCATGCTGGCCGGCGACACCTGGATCACGCCGGCGGCATGATAGACCGGAGCCGCCGCCAGCGTGGCGCTGCTGTTCCAGTGCCCCACCACGGCCAGCACCTTCTGGCTGACCAGGTAGCGCGCCACATATTCGGCGGTGCCGGCGTCGGCGCGGTCGTCCTGGGCCGCCAGCTTGAAGCGGTAGTTCTTGCCCGCCACGCGCACGCCCTTGCGGTTGGCCTCGTCCAGCGCCAGCTGCACCGCGTTCTGCATGCTCTTGCCCACGCCGGACGAATGCCCGGAAAGCGGGCCGGCGAAGCCGATCAGCAAGGTGTCGGCATCCTCGGTCGCGGCGCCGGCGGCCACGGACGGCGCCGCAACCGGGCCCGCCCGTGCGGGCGAGCGCGCCTGCGCGTGGCCTGCCAGGCAGCAGGCCGTGGCCAGCAAAACCAGCATGGCGCGCCAATGGCGGCGGGGATGAAGCGGATTGCTTCCTGCAGGACGCATGCGGTCCTCCTTCTTTTTGCCCGTTCCTGCGCGAGCCTTGCGGCAGGCCTGCGCAAGCGGGTTTTGCTTATGGCCGATTGGCGTGAAACTTGTCTCCGGGAAATGATATTACTGCAAGACAAGCACGCTGTGACATACCGGCGCGCGATATTGCGCGCCGGATGCCCGCCACGCCCTCGTCGCCCTGAAGCCGACGCCGAGGCGGCGTAGAATAGAGGCTTCACCGAGTTTTGGGATTCTGTCCCGCAGCGCCATGTTCACCCCGTCCCAGCACGATGTCCGCCGTTTCTTCTGCGATGCCTACCGCAAGCACAAAGGCCATGAAATCCTGACCCCGATCGAGGCCATCGCGCGCGACTGGATCATGCAGCACCCCGAATACCAGGACGACCTGCGCGACGTCGAAGAAGCGCTGGCCGCCGACTATTCGGTCGAGCGCGGCCAGACCAACCCTTTCCTGCACCTGTCGATGCACCTGTCGATCACCGAGCAGATCTCGATCGACCAGCCGCCCGGCATCCGCGGCGCCTTCCAGTTGCTGGCGCAACGCCGCGGCTCCGAGCACGAGGCCCACCATGAAATCATGGAATGCCTGGGCGAGATGATCTGGAACGCGCAGCGCAGCGGCCTGCCGCCCGACGGCGCGGCCTACATCGAAAGCGTCAGGCGACGCGCGCAGGGCTGAACCGCAACGCCGCCCATCGCCGAAAAAAAAGCCACGCACGCGCGTGGCTTTTTTCATGGTCGCCGCTTGGCATCACTTCCGCAGCACCAGCGAACCCGGCAGGCTATGCAGGTAGGCGGCGATGTTGTTGATGTCCTGGTCGGACAGGGGCTTGGCCTGCAGGCTCATGACCGCGTTGGTGCGTCCGTTCATTGCCGTGTCGCCGCGGCGATAGGCCGTCAGCGCATGCTTCAGGTAGTCCTGGTGCTGGCCGGCCAGCCGGGGATAGCCGGGCTCGGTGGGCGAATTGAAGTCGGCGCCGTGGCAGGAGGCGCAATTGTATTTTTTCAGCGCCACCTCGCCGGCGACCAGGTCGGCCGCGCCGGCCGACAGGGATATCGCGCACAGGACGGCCAGCAACGCCGCCCGTCGGGTCAGAATCTTTTTCATCTCGTGTCCTCCCTTACTTCTGCTGCGAATAATAGGCGGCCAGGTCGGCGATATCCTGGTCCGACAGGCTGCCTGCGATGCCCATCATCGAAGGATGCTTGCGCTCGCCCTTCTGGTAGGCGCGCAATGCGTCTTCGATGTACTTGGCAGATTGGCCGCCCAACAGGGGAACCTGGTAGACCTCGGGGAAGGTGGCTTTGTAGCCCGGGATGCCGTGGCAGCCGATGCACATGGAGACTTTGTTTTCAGCAGCCTTGGCATTGCCGACGATGTCCGCCGCGGACGCGCAGCCGACGACGCCAGCCAATGCAAGAAACACGAGGTGTTTTTTCATGTGAGCAGGGTAGGTAAATTGGACTTGGACGAAACCGATTTTTTGCTGCCAGCGGCAAATTTGTCGTGCTCGTTCGCTTGCTTCTGGGTCGGCAGGTTTGGCTGTTCTGCTATGGCTCAACCGTTGTTTCGGCTTAAGCTTGTCTCTTCCACTCCCCCTGCTTACGCAAAAAACCGTTTGATTCTAACCCAATAAACTCGGCGCAGTCATCCCTGTGGGGAACACCCCGAAATCGGCCGCAACAGCCCGCCGGTAGCGGGCCGCCGGGAATCCGGACAATTATATGCGCTGCAATATTACCGGTATTGCATCACGCGCTGCCCAAGCCCTAGGCGCGCCGCCGCGATGCTTGCGGGAGCGCGTCGCCAGCGGCTGGGGCGGCCTCTCCGGCCGGCTCGGGGGTGTCGCCGCCGTCCTCACCCTCATCCTCGGGGCCGTCCTCATCCTCATCGTGCGCCGCCGCATCGCGCGCCTCGGGCAGCATGAAGAAGCCGGGCGCCACGACGAAACGGCGCAACACCGCGCGCATGGCGAAGCGGCGCACGCGGCGCGGCAGGTCGCGTGAGCGCAGCGCCAGCGCCAGGGCGCAGGCGAAGGCCACCGCCACCGACAACAACGCGGTGATCGCCACCCCGCCCGCGGCCAGCCAGAACTCAGGCGTGGCCAGCGCCTGCCAGCCCAGGCTGAACCCGGCCGCGGCCAGCGTGCCGGCCGCCAGCGTGACCTGACGGATATCCAGCGGCAGGCTGAAGAAAGCGGCCAGCACCGGCGCCATGCCCAGCAGCAGGGCCAGCGCCAGGCTGCCGGCGATGGTGGCGACGTTGCGCTCCAGCCACGCCGCGCAGCGCTCGGCGCGCAACTGCCCCAGCGCGTGCACCAGGCGGCGATTGCAGGACACCACCTCGCGCACGCGGCGCAAGGCGAACCAGTTGTCGGCAAAACCTGCCGCCAGGCTGGCCAGCCACAGCAGCACGCCGGTCAGCGCCGCGTACAGCGGGGTCGGGCCGACCAGCGACAACGACGCCACCGCGCCGCGCGCCTGTTCCGCCGTCATCGGCGCGGCGCCCAGCGCGAACCAACCGAGCGCGCACAGTCCCAGGGTTACCGGCGCCACCGCCAGCAGGTTGCCGAAGATGCCGGCCGACTGCGACCGCAGCAGCCGCCCGGATTCGTCCAGCAAGCCGCGCATGCCCTCCGCGTCCAGCTCGCCCATGCGCGAGGCCAGCGCCGGCGCGGTCACGGCCGGTTGGCGCGTGGCCAGCACACCGCCCACGGCGGCGATCAGCAGGAAGCTCACGGCATAGTTCAGCGACGCCGCCGCCCCTTCGAAGAAATGCACCATGCCCAGCTTGGCCAGCGATACCTTCAGCAGCGCCGTGCCGGCCATCACCGCGCCGCCCAGCAACGCGCCCGCCAGCACCTTGCGATAGCCGGCGCGATCGCGCGCGATGGCGGGGTCGCCATGGTCGGCATTGCGTTCGACCATCTTGCGCGCCAGCAGCGCGAAGCTGCGCCGCATCAGCCCGCGCACCGAGCCGCGGTTGTGGTGGGCCGAAATCAGGTCGGCCAGCAAGAGCTGCACGCGCCCCGCGCCCGGCTCCCCGGGCACGGCGGCGCGCACGTCGATCAGGCGGCCGATGCGTTGCAGGTGGGCGCGCATGCGCTCGACCCGGTACACCAGGCTGACCGAGACACCGTATTCGTCCAGGTGGGCATAGATGCGGTCGGTCTGCGCGTGGCAAACCGCCACCAGCATGCGCACGCTGCGCAGCGCGCCCTGGTCGTAAGGGTTGGCGCGCAGCCAGGCCTCCATCTCGCGCCGCAGCGCCAGGAAAGGCGTGGCGCGCATCGGCATCTTGGGCTCCAGGCGCTGGCGAAAGGCCGGGCTGATGCCGTCGGCGATCACGGTGGTGGTCAGGTAGGTGATCGCCTCCTCCACTTGCTGCCAGTACATGTGCGAGATGCCGTCGTCGGCCAGCAGTTTCCACAGGCGCGCCAGCAGCTCATTGTCGAGCTCCAGCAGCCAGGCGGCATCGTCCGGGTCGGGGAACATCGCCGTAAACAACGAGGACAGATCGGTCGGGGAAAGGTGGCGCGGCAGCACCATGCGCGCCAGGCGTTCGGCCAGCTCGCCGAAGAAGCCGGGCTCGTGCGGCAGGCCGGTGGTGGAAAAGAGTTCGGGGCCGGTGGCCTCGCGCAGCGTCTTTTGCAGCGCGTTCTGCACGTTGCGTCGCACATCGCGATGCTGGTCGAGCCAGTCCAGCATGATCTCCAGGCGCTGGCGGCGCACCTGGTGCCAGGCCTGGCGATCCAGCAGCGACACCGCCGGCCGGTGGCGCAGCCACTCGGCGACGTCGATCATCCAGTTGGCCCGTTCATGCCAGTCCGCGGCGGGATCGACGCGACGCATCAGCGTATCGAGTTGCCGGCCGACATCGTGGCGATCCATATAGCGCGCCTGCATGCCGTGCCGCATTCGTCTCCACACCACCAGCATCTTGAAAAACAGGTATTTCATGTCTCTGTAGTGTTATGCATGCGGAATTCCCCATATAGGGTCGATTCCACGGTTTTCAACCGTTGCCCGACCCGGTTCGCGGAGCGCCCTGAGACGGCGGGGGATTTCCCTTATACTCGTTGAAATTGACAGGGGCATGTCGTGCGCCGCAATATCGGCGCAGTCCGCTCCTTCGCATACAACAAGATGGCCGCAGCCTCCGTCCCGGTAAGGCGCAGCGGCTGCTCCATTGAGGCACCATCACCAAGGACCGCGCTCCATGCCCGATTTCTCCGCACGCCCCGAACGTTTCAGTGGTTCCGAGAACTACGTCGCCACCGATGACCTGAAGCTGGCGGTCAATGCCGCGCTGACGCTGCAGCGCCCGCTGCTCATCAAGGGCGAGCCCGGCACCGGCAAGACCATGCTGGCCGAGGAAGTGGCCGCCGCGCTCGGGCGCCCGCTGCTGCAATGGCACATCAAGTCCACCACCAAGGCGCAGCAGGGCCTGTACGAATACGACGCGGTCTCGCGCCTGCGCGATTCGCAACTGGGCGACGAACGGATCAAGGACATCCACAACTACATCGTCAAGGGCGTGCTGTGGCAAGCCTTCACCGCCGACGAACCGGTGGTGCTGCTGATCGACGAGATCGACAAGGCCGACATCGAGTTCCCCAACGACCTGCTGCGCGAGATCGACCGCATGGAGTTCTACGTCTACGAGACGCGCGAACTGGTCAGGGCCAGGCACCGCCCGCTGGTGGTGATCACCTCCAACAACGAGAAGGAACTGCCGGACGCCTTCCTGCGCCGCTGCTTCTTCCACTACATCAGGTTCCCCGACAAGGAGACGATGCAGAAGATCGTCGACGTGCACTTTCCCCACATCAAGCGCGAGCTGCTGGCGCAGGCGCTGCAGACCTTCTATGAGGTGCGCGACGTGGCCGGCCTGAAGAAGAAGCCCTCGACCTCGGAGCTGCTGGACTGGCTCAAGTTGCTGATGGCCGAAGACATCGGCCCCGAGGCGCTGCACAGCAAGGACAACAAGGCCGTCGTGCCGCCGCTGCATGGCGCGCTGCTCAAGAACGAGCAGGACGTGCACCTGTTCGAGCGGCTGGTGTTCATGTCGCGCAACAATCGCTGATTTAGCACTGCCCCATCGCTCCTCCACCCGCCGCGCCCAGGGAGACCGCCATGCAATTCCTCTCGCCGATCACGCTCAAAGGCCAGTTCGCCAACGTCGAGCCGCTGCATCACGAGCACCATGACGCGCTGATCGCCGCGGTCTCCGACGGCAAGCTGTGGAAGCTCTGGTACACCGCGATCCCCAAGCCGGAGAACATGCGCGCCGAGATCGAGCGCCGCCTGCAGCTGCAACAGCAAGGCAGCATGCTGCCCTTCGTGATCCGGCGCAACGACACCGGCGCGCTGTGCGGCATGACCACCTACATGAACGCCGACGCCGCCCATCGCCGCGTCGAGATCGGCTCCACCTGGTACGCCGCCAGCGCCCAGCGCACCGGCATCAACACCGAGTGCAAGCTGATGATGCTCACGCACGCCTTCGAGGACATGCACTGCATCGCCGTCGAGTTCCGCACCCACTGGATGAACCAGCAGTCGCGCGCAGCCATCGCGCGCCTGGGCGCCAAGCAGGACGGCATCTTGCGCAACCACCAGCGCATGCCCGACGGCTCGCTGCGCGACACCGTGGTGTTCTCCATCATCGAATCCGAATGGCCGGCGGTGCGCCGCCATCTCCAGTTCAAGCTGGGACGCTGACGCCCGGCGCCGCCTCCACCCTATGCTGATCGACTTCTTCTACACCGTGAAAGACGCCGGCGTGCCGGCCTCGATCAAGGAATTCCTGACGCTGCTCGAAGCGATGGACAAGCAGGTCATCGCGCCTTCACTGGACGAGTTCTACTTCCTCTCGCGCCTGACCCTGGTCAAGGACGAAGCCAACTTCGACAAGTTCGACCGCGCCTTCGGCGCCTACTTCAAGGGCATCGAGACGCTGTTCGAGAAGAAGCCCGAGATCCCGCTCGAATGGCTGTTGAAGAAGCTGCAGCGCGACCTCACGCCGGAGCAGAAGGCCGCCGTCGAGAAGTTCGGCTACGACAAGCTGATGGATCGCCTCAAGGAGTTGCTGGCAGAGCAGAAGGAACGCCACGAAGGCGGCAGCAAATGGATAGGCACCGGCGGCGTCTCGCCGTTCGGCCACGGCGGCTACAACCCGGAAGGCATCCGCATCGGCGGCGAAGGCGGCAAGCGCAGCGCGGTCAAGGTGTGGGACGCGCGCGAGTACAAGGACTACGACGGCGAGCGCGAGCTGGGCACGCGCAACATCAAGGTCGCGCTGCGCCGCCTGCGCCGCTTCGCGCGCGAGGGGCTGGAAGAGGAACTGGCGCTGGACGACACCATCCGCGCCACCGCCAGCAACGCCGGCTACCTCGACATCCGCATGCAGCCGGAACGCAAGAACAACATCAAGGTGCTGATGCTGTTCGACGTCGGCGGCTCAATGGACGACCACATCGCCCGCACCGAGGAGCTGTTCTCGGCCGCGCGCACCGAATTCAAGAACATGGAGTTCTTCTATTTCCACAACTGCGTCTACGACTACCTGTGGAAGAACAACCGCCGCCGCCACGCCGAGCGCTTCCCGACCTGGGACCTGCTGCGCAAGTACCCGCCGGACACCAAGCTGATCTTCGTCGGCGACGCCACCATGAGCCCTTATGAGATCGTGCAGCCGGGCGGCTCGGTGGAGTACAACAACGCCGAGGCGGGCGCGGCATGGTTGCAGCGCTTCACCTCGACCTTTCCCCACTTCGCCTGGCTCAACCCCGAGCCCGAAGGCCTGTGGCAGTACCGCCAATCGATCGCGCTGATCCGCCAGCTGATGAACGAGCGCATGTTCCCGCTCACCATCGACGGGCTGGAACGGGCGATGCGCTTGCTGAGCAAGTAGCGACGCTGCTGCACGGCTATCAGGTCAACACCGGAGCGAGGAGCGCGGCGAACGTCCCATATCAATAGACTCCGTTCGGGCTGAGTCGCCGTGAAACGGCGTATCGAAGCCAGCGCGTATGCGGTCGAACTGCAAGAACAGGCCGCCCAAGGCAGCCCGACCGCACACAGGAAGGCTTCGATACGCCGCAAGGCGGCTACTCAGCCCGAACGGAGGATGGGGGAAGCGCGACGAAAGGCACTGGATCCCGGCTTTCGCCGGGACGACATGGATAAGCTGGCATAAACTGCGTGCGCTCAAGCGACCTCACAACCCGTCGTCCCTGCGAAAGCAGGGACCCAGCGACGTCCCTTGCATGCCAATAAACCCCGTTCGGGCTGAGTCGCCGTGAAGCGGCGTATCGAAGCCGGCGCGTATGCGGTCGAACTGCAAGAGCAGGACCCGGCGTCGCTCAAGCCGCAACCGGCGTATAACCGGCGTCCTCGATGGCGTCGGCAAACTGCTGCGCCGGCAGCGCGCTGTCGATCACCACGCGCTTGTCGGCCACGGCGATATCCACCCTGGCATTGGCGTCGACATCCTTGACGGCCTTGGTGATGACGCCGGCGCAATGGCCGCAGGTCATGTCGTTGACGGTGAAGATGGTGCTCATGGCCATTCCTTTCAGGAAATGAAAATGGGAAGATGGAACAAGCTTAGACCTTCCCACCGTAGCAAGGTCAAGCCCCCCGTTTGCCGCATTCGTGCGAAAATGGCCTTGACCTTGCCATCATGGGAAGGATGATGATGCGGTCATGTCCAATCAGATTCCGGAGCGTTTTCCCATGACTTCCGCCGTTTCCGCTTCCCCGCCCCGCGAGTTCAGCCTCGATATCGAGGGCATGAGCTGCGCCTCCTGCGTCACGCGCGTGGAGAAGGCCTTGCGGGCCGTTCCCGGGGTGGCCGACGCCAGCGTCAACCTGGCCACCGAACGCGCCACCGCGCATGCCGGCGCCGGCGTCGATGCCGGCCAGCTGGCGGCGGCGGTGGAAAAGGCCGGCTACCACGTCAAGGCCGGCCACGTCGAACTGGATATCTCCGGCATGACCTGCGCCTCCTGCTCCGGCCGGGTCGAGAAGGTGCTCAGGAAGCTGCCGGGCGTCTCCGGCGTCAGCGTCAATCTCGCCACCGAGCGCGCCAGCGTCGACACGCTGGGCGCCGTCCCCTTGTCCACGCTGATCGCCGCCGTCGAGAAGGCCGGCTACCAGGCCAGGCCCCACCAGCCGGCCGGCGCCGCGCCGGCGCGCGCCAAGACCGCCCTGCCTTCCTGGTGGCCCGTGGCGCTGGCCGCCGCCCTGTCGCTGCCGCTGGCGCTGCCCATGCTGCTGATGCCTTTCGGCCAAGTCCCCGAGCTGCCGCCGCTGTGGCAATGGCTGCTGGCCACGCCGGTGCAGTTCTGGCTTGGCTGGCGCTTCTATCGCGCCGGCTGGGGCGCGCTGCGGGCGCGCTCGGGCAACATGGACCTGCTGGTGGCGCTGGGCACCAGTGCGGATTACGGCCTGTCGCTGTACCTGTGGCTGGCCGCGCCCCCCATGGAAGGGCACGAGATGGCCGCGCCTCACCTCTACTTCGAAAGCTCGGCCGTGGTGATCACCCTGGTGTTGCTGGGCAAATGGCTGGAAACCCGCGCCAAGCGCAAGACCGCCGACGCCATCGCCGCGCTCAATGCCTTGCGTCCCGACCGCGCCCGCGTGCGCCGCGAAGGGCAGGAAGCGGAAGTCGCCCTGGCCGAGGTGCGCGTGGGCGACCTGGTGGTGCTGCGCGCCGGCGAGCGCGTGCCGGTCGACGGCGTGGTGCGCGAAGGCCGCAGCCATCTGGACGAAGCCATGCTGACCGGCGAGAGCCGTCCGCAAGCCAGGCAACCCGGCGACAAGGTCGCGGCCGGCGCCATCAACGCCGAGGGCGTGCTGCTGGTGGAGACCACTGCCATCGGCGGCGAAACCGTGCTGGCGCGCATCGTGCGCATGGTCGAACAGGCGCAGGCCGCCAAGGCGCCGATCCAG
Source organism: Herbaspirillum sp. WKF16 (assembly GCF_028993615.1). NCBI lineage: Bacteria > Pseudomonadati > Pseudomonadota > Betaproteobacteria > Burkholderiales > Oxalobacteraceae > Herbaspirillum > Herbaspirillum sp. WKF16. The sequence continues at coordinate 3,310,985 of NZ_CP118632.1, forward strand.
CAACTGGTGGACAAGGTCAGCGCGGTGTTCGTACCGGTGGTACTGCTGCTCTCGCTGGTCACGCTGGCCGGCTGGGGCCTGTACGCGGGCGACTGGACCCAGGCCGTGCTCAACGCCGTGGCGGTGCTGGTGATCGCCTGCCCCTGCGCGCTGGGCCTGGCCACGCCGACCGCGATCATGGCCGGCACCGGCGTGGCGGCGCGCCATGGCATCCTGATCAAGGACGCGCAGGCGCTGGAGATCGCCCACCGCATCAACGTGATCGCCTTCGACAAGACTGGCACCCTGACCGTGGGCCGCCCGCGCCTGACCGACCTGTTGGCCGCCGATGAGGACGGGCAGGCGCGCCTGCTGGCGCTGTCGGCGGCGCTGCAGGCCGGCAGCGAGCACCCGCTGGCGCGCGCGGTGACCGATGCGGCGGCCACCCGCGCCGACCTGCCGCGGCTGCAGGCCGGCGAGTTGCGCAGCGTCGCCGGGCGCGGCATCGAAGGCGTTGTCGACGGCCTCGCCTATGGCCTGGGCAGCGGCCGCTGGATGCAGGAGCTGGGCGCGCAATCGCCCGCGCTGGCCGCCCGCGCCCGCGAACTGGAACAGCAAGGACGCACGCTGTCCTGGCTGGCGCGCAAGGATGCCGGTGGCAACGGCGCCCGGATCCTCGGGCTGCTGGCCTTCGGCGACGAGATCAAGCCGGGCGCAGCGCAAGCCGTGCGCACGCTGCGCGATCTCGGCATCGCCAGCATCATGCTGACCGGCGACAACCGCGGCGCCGCCCAGCAGGTGGCGCAGCAGCTCGGCATCGACGATTTCCGCGCCGAGGTGCTGCCGGCCGACAAGGCGCGGGCCATCGAACAGCTGCGCCGCAGCGACGGCGCACCGGCCGTGGTGGCGATGGTCGGCGACGGCATCAACGATGCGCCGGCGCTGGCCGCGGCCGACGTCGGCATCGCCATGTCCACCGGCACCGACGTCGCCATGCAGGCCGCCGGCATCACGCTGATGCACGGCGACCCGGGCCTGGCGGCCGACGCCATCGACGTATCGCGCCGCACCTATGCGAAGATCCGCCAGAACCTTTTCTGGGCGTTCATCTACAACCTGGTCGGTATCCCGCTGGCGGCTTTCGGGCTGCTCAACCCGATGCTGGCCGGCGCGGCGATGGCCTTCTCCAGCGTCAGCGTGGTCGGCAACGCCCTGCTGCTGAGCCGCTGGCGGCCGCGCGCACTATCAACCTCAAAGGAGCGATGACATGAATATCGGAGATGCTGCCGCCGCCTCGGGCGTATCGGCCAAGATGATCCGCCACTACGAGGAACTGGGACTGATCCCCAGAACCGTACGCACCGGCGCCGGCTACCGCGTCTACGGCGAGCGCGAGGTGCACTTGCTGCGCTTCATCCGCCAGTCGCGCCAGCTAGGTTTCTCGATGAAGCAGATCGGCGACCTGATGGGCCTGTGGCTGGACCAGTCGCGCTCCAGCATGCAGGTCAAGCAACTGGCCGAGAGTCACATCGCCGAGCTCGACCAACGCATCCGCGAGCTGCAGGGCATGAAGTCGACGCTGGAAAGGCTGGCCCATGAATGCCGCGGCGACCACCGCTCCGACTGCCCCATCCTCGATGCCCTGGGCGGCGGTGCCGGCAGTTGCTGCGGCCCTGCGGACGCCTCCGCATGAGCGCGCTGCGCTGGGGCATCCTCGGCTGCGGCGCCGTCACCGAACGCAAGAGCGGCCCGGCCTATCAGCGCACGCCCGGCTTCACGCTGGCGGCGGTGATGCGGCGCGACGGCGCGCTGGCGGCCGACTATGCGCGACGCCACGGCGTGCCGCGCTGGTTCGACGACGCCGACGCCCTCATTGCCGACCCCGGCATCGACGCCGTCTACGTCGCCACCCCGCCCGACACCCACCTGCACTATGCGCTCAAGGTGGCAGCCGCCGGCAAGCCCTGCTGCGTGGAAAAGCCGATGGCGCCCAGCCATGCCGAGTGCCTGGCCATGCTGGACGCCTTTGCGCAGGCTCGCTTGCCGCTGTTCGTCGCCTATTACCGGCGCTCGCTGCCGCGCTTCGAGCAGGTGCGCCGCTGGCTGGGCGACGGCCGCATCGGCGTGCCGCGCCATGTCCACTGGCAACTGGCGCGCACGCCCGGCGCCGACGACCTGGCCCGCCGCTATCGCTGGCGCACCGATGCCCGCATCGCCCCGGGCGGATATTTCGACGACCTCGCCAGCCACGGCCTGAACCTGTTCTCACACTTCTTCGGCGAGGCGGCGCAGGCCGCCGGCAGCAGCGCCAACCAGCAAGGACTCTATACCGCCTGCGACGCCGTCGCCGCCAGCTGGCGCTACCGCAGCGGCGTGACCGGCAGCGGCAGCTGGCACTTCGGCGGCTTCGAGCGCGCCGACCGCGTCGAGATCACCGGCAGCGCCGGCAAGATCGTCTTCTCGGTCTTCGATGAACACCCGCTGCGGCTGACCACGGCCGAGGGCGAGGAAAGCCTCGCCATCCCCAACCCCGAACATATCCAGCAGCACCACGTGGCCAACATGCGCGATCACCTGGCCGGCGGCGCGCGCCATCCTTCCTGCGGCGACAGCGCCGCGCATACGGCGTGGATGATGGATTGCATCCTCGGCAAGATCGGAGCCTGAAGGCGCGGGAGCGAAGCTGAGCGATTTTCGTCCGTGCCGCACGTTTTGCCGTTGCGGCCGGGCGGCACTGCTGCCATGATGGTCAAGTAAAAACGTAATTTCCCCGCAAGCCCTGCCGTATCCACCGGAGACCGCCTGCCATGCCCCAGACCAATCACCTGAGTTTCATCGACACCGACAAGCTGCGGGTCGGCTTTGAGGAGAGCGGTCCGGCCGATGCCCCGGCCGTGGTGCTGGTGCACGGCTGGCCCGACGACGTGCGCACCTGGGACCCGCTCCTCAAGCCCCTGCGCGCATCCGGCTACCGCGTGATCCGCCCCTTCCTGCGCGGCTACGGACCGACCCGCTTCCTCTCCGATTCCACGCCGCGCAGCGGCCAGCTGGCGGCGCTGGGCGCCGACCTGATGGCCTTCGCCGACGCCCTCGGCCTGCAGCGCTACTCGGTCATCGGCCACGACTGGGGCGCGCGCGCCGCCTACATCGCGGCTTCGCAGACGCCGCAGCGCATCGCCCATTGCATCGCCATCTCGGTCGGCTGGGGCACCAACACGCCGGACCAGCAGCTGTCGCTGCAGCAGTCGCGCAACTACTGGTACCACTGGTTCTTCGCCACTCCGCGCGGCGAGGCCGAACTCAAGCGCGACCGCCGCGCCTTCGCGCGCTTCATGTGGAATAGCTGGTCGCCTTCATGGAATTTCGCCGACAGCGAATTCGGCAACACGGCGGCCTCCTTCGACAACCCGGACTGGGCCGATATCTGCCTGCACTCCTACCGGCACCGCTGGGGCTTCGCCGAGGGCGACGCCGACTACGCGGAGCTGGACGCCAGGCTGGCGCAGACGCCGCGCATCATGGTGCCCACGCTGATGCTGCACGGCGCCGAAGACGGCGCCAATCACCCCGCCACCTCGGAAGGCAAGGACAAGCTCTTCGGCGGCGGCTACAAGCGCGTGGTGATCGAAGGCGCCGGACATTTCCCGCAGCGGGAAAAATCCGACGAAGTCATTGCCGAAGTGATGGCCTGGCTGGAAAGCTGAGGCCCGATCGCGCCGCTCAAAGGCCGGGGCCGCCATGGATCCCGAGATTCGATGGCCTGCTGTCGTCCGGCATGTTGGCCAAACCCTGCAGGATCCCGCAATCGCGCGCCGGCTGCTCGGCGTCGCACTGCGCGCGCAGGGCGTGCAGTTGCCGCTGCAACCCCTTCAATTGCTCGATGCGCTCGGCCACGTGGCCGATGTGCTTATCCAGCAGCGCGTTGACTTCGCCGCAATCCTGCTCGGGCGCGTCACGCAGGCGCAGCAGTTCGCGCACCTCGTCCAGCGTCATGTCCAGCGAACGGCAATGGCGGATAAATTGCAGGCGCTCCACGTGGCGCTCGCCGTACAGGCGGTAGTTGGCCTGCGAACGCGTGGGTTCGGGCAACAGCGCCTCCTTCTCGTAATAACGTATGGTTTCCACCGGGCAATCGGCGCGACCGGCCAGCTCGCCTATCTTTAATGTGTCCATCTCGATTTCCTTCGCTTGACCTTAAAGCTACTTCAGGGTTTTTAATATACCCCGGATAACGATTTGCCGTACCGAGGAGAACCCGATGGCCGAACACCAGCATGGACATACCCACAGCCACGAGCATGATCACGCGCACGATCATGATCACAGCCATGCCCACGACCACCCGCACCGTCACGAGCCGGCGCCGGCCGCCGGTTGCTGCGGCGGCCACGGCCACGATCGCGACGTCGCCGCCGCGATGCCGGCGCCGCGCCGCCTGGCGGGCGAGGCCGAACAGGCGGTCTTCTTCATCCAGAAGATGGACTGCCCCACCGAAGAAAAACTGATCCGCGAGCGCCTGGCGCAGATGAACGGCGTGGGCGCGCTGGAATTCAACCTGATCCAGCGCGAGCTGACCGTGCAGCACCAGTTGCCATCGATCGCCCCCATCGTCGCCGCCCTGAAGGCGCTGGACATGCTGCCGGCGGTCAAGTCCGATTCGCTGGACGCCGCCGCCGGCGAGGCCGTGGACCAGGCCGCCGCCTACCGCATCCCGGCGCGCCGCTGGGCGCTGCTGGGCCTGGCCGGCGTAGCCGCCTTGGCCGCCGAGATCGTGGCCTGGAGCAGCGGCGACGAACGCTCGCTGCCGGTAATCGCGCTGGCGCTGCTGGGCATCGCGCTGGGCGGCCTGGGCACGCTCAAGAAAGGCTGGATCGCGCTGCGCAATTTCTCGCTGAACATGAACTTCCTGATGTCGCTGGCCGTCATCGGCGCCGCCGCGATCGGCCAATGGCCCGAGGCGGCGGTGGTGATCGTGCTGTTCACGCTGGCCGAGATGATCGAGGCGCTGTCACTGGACCGCGCCCGCAACGCCATCGCCGGGCTGATGGCGATGTCCCCCGATACGGCCACGGTGCGCGGCCCCGACGGCGCATGGCGCAGCGTGGCCGCGCGCGAGGTGGCGGTGGACGCGGCGGTGCGCGTGGCGCCCGGCGAGCGCGTGCCGCTGGACGGGGTGGTGACGGCCGGCAGCACCAGCATCAACCAGGCCCCGATCACCGGCGAAAGCATCCCGGTGACCAAGCAGGTCGGCGATGGCGTGTTCGCCGGCACCATCAACGAACATGGCGCCATCGAGCTGCGCGTCACCGCCGCGCAGGGCGACTCCACGCTCTCGCGCATTGTCAGGAGCGTGCAGCAGGCGCAAGGCCAGCGCGCGCCCACGCAGCGCTTTGTCGACAGCTTCGCGCGCTGGTACATCCCGGCGGTGGTGGCGATGGCGCTGCTGGTGGCCGCGCTGCCGCCGCTGCTGCTGGGCGCGCCCTTCTACCCCTGGCTCTACAAGGCGCTGGTGCTGCTGGTGATCGCCTGCCCCTGCGCGCTGGTGATCTCGACGCCGGTGACCATCGTCAGCGGCCTGGCGGCGGCGGCGCGCCACGGCATCCTGATCAAGGGCGGCGTCTACCTGGAGCAGGGCCGCAAGCTGCGCGCGCTGGCGCTGGACAAGACCGGCACCATCACCTTCGGCAAGCCGGTGGTGACCGACGTGATATCGCTGGACGCCGGCGTCGACCAACCCGCGCTGCTGCAGCTGGCCGTCTCGCTGGCGACCCGCTCCGACCACCCGGTCTCGCGCGCCATCGCCGCGCAGGAAGGCGTGGTCGCGCGGGAGGTGACGGCGTTCGAGGCGCTCGCCGGGCGCGGCGTGAAGGGCCTGATCGACGGCGAGTCCTATCACCTGGGCAACCACCGCCTGGCGCATGAACTGGGCATGTGCAGCCCCGAGCTGGAAGCGCGCCTGCAAGCCTTCGAAAAACAGGGCAAGACCACCACCCTGCTGTGCCGCGGCGCCCGTCCCGAACTGCTGGTGGCGGTGGCCGACACGGTGCGTCCGAGCAGCCGCGAAGCGGTGGCCGAGCTCAAGCAACTGGGCGTGAGCGTGGTCATGCTGACCGGCGACAACGCCCACACCGCTCAAGCCATCGCCGCCCAGACCGGCATCGCCGACGCCCGCGGCGACCAGCTGCCGGACGACAAGCTCAAGGCCATCGAGGCGCTGGGCGCGGCGCACGGCGAGGTCGGGATGGTGGGCGACGGCATCAACGACGCCCCGGCGCTGGCGCGCGCGCAGATCGGCTTCGCCATGGGCGCGGCCGGCACCGACACCGCGCTGGAAACCGCCGACGTCGCGCTGATGGACGACGACCTGCGCAAGATCCCCGACTTCATTCGCCTCAGCCGCAAGGCGCATGCGGTGCTGGTGCAGAACATCGGCATTGCGCTGGGCATCAAGGCGGTGTTCCTGGCGCTGGCGCTGGCCGGCGAGAGTTCGCTGTGGATGGCGGTGTTCGCCGACATGGGCGCCAGCCTGATCGTGGTGTTCAACGGCTTGCGGCTGGTCAAGGGCGTGCCGGCGCGAGGCTGATATACTGCCGGCCATGATCCTGCGCGCAAAAATCCTCCTGCTGTGGCTGCTGGCGCTGGCGATTCCCGTCCAGGGTTTCGCCGCCGTGCTGCAGGCCTGCGCGCCGGCCATGGTCCACGGCGCCGCGCCCGCCCAACCGGCGATGCAGCAGCAGGGACATGAACATCACGCCGGCCACGACATGCAAGCGATGCAAGCCATGCAGGCCGACGATGCCGCGCCCGCGCACGACGCGTCGCACCACGCCCAACACAATAACGCCTCCTGCAGCTACTGCGCCGCCTGCACCACCGGCGCGGTCTTCCCGCTGGCGCTGAACGCGCCGCCCGCTCCCGATCTTCCCTCGCGCGAATTCATCGCGCCGCCGGCGTCCGGCTTTGTCGGCTACCTGCCGGAAAACCCCGACCGCCCTCCTGCCCTGATCTGATCGACGACCGCGCACCGCCAGGTGCGCCTGCCCCGCCGCGCGCCGCAAGGTCATGCGCGGCGGACGACGCTCATCATCAGACGAGGACTCCATGATTCCCCTTGTTTCACGCCCCTCGCGGGCGAGCGCGCTGGCCGCCTGCGCGCTGCTGGCCGGCTGCGCGCAACTGTCGCCGGACGGCGGCTTCGGCCCGCTGCGCGAGATCGTCGCGCAAAGGACCGGCGCCGCGCCGGCCTGGCATCGCACGCCCGAAGAAGCCGCCGGCAACCAGGCGCGCGTGGCGCAGCTGCTGCCGGCCGGAGGCCGCCTGGCCACCGCCGACGACGCAGTGCAGATTGCGCTCATCAACAATCCCGACCTGCAGGCCGCCTTCGCCGAACTCGGCGTGGCCGAGGCCGACCTGGTGCAGGCCGGGCGCCTGCCCAATCCCGGCTTCTCGTTCGCCCGCACCCACAGCGGCGGCGACGTCAAGGTCGAGCGCAGCCTGACGCTGGGCCTGATGCAACTGATCGCCATGCCGGCCGCCTCGCGCATCGAGGCGCGCCGCTTCGATCAGGTGCGCCTGCAGCTGGCGACGCGCGTGCTGGCGACGGCGGCGCAAACGCGCCAGGCGTATTACAGGGCGCTCGCGTCGCAGCAGGGACTCGCTTACCAGGAGCAGGTGGAACAAGCCGCCGAGGCCGCGCATGAACTCGCCGCGAAAATGGCCGAGCGCGGCAACTTCAGCCGCCTCGATGCGGCGCGCGAACAGCTGTTCTACGCCGAGACGCAAACCCGCCTGCGGCGCGCGCGCCGCGAGGCGCAGCAGGACAAGGAGTCGCTGGCGCGCCTGCTGGGCATGGCGCCCGCCTTCACCCTTCCTGAGCGCCTGCCCGAGCTGCCCGCGAAGATCGACGACGCGGCCGACGTCGAACGCCAGGCCATCGCCCAGCGGCTCGACATCCAGGCCGCGCGCAGCGAACTGGAAGGCCTGCGCCTGTCGCTGGGCCTGACCCGCGCCACCCGCCTGGTCAATGTGCTGGACTTGGGCGCCCTGCGCACCAGCGAGAGCGGCAAGGCGCCCGAGACCGGCTACCAGGTCGACATCGAGATCCCGCTGTTCGACTGGGGCCAGGCGCGCGTGGCCAAGGCCGAGGCAATCTACATGCAAGGCGCCAACCGGCTGGCCGCCGTCGCACTGGACGCGCGCGCGCAAGCGCGGCTGGCCTGGCGCGAGCGGCAGGACGCCTACGAACTGGCGCGCCGCTACCGCGACGACATCGTGCCGCTGCGCCATCGCATGTCCGAGGAAAACCTGCTGCGCTACAACGGCATGCTCATCAGCGTCTTCGACCTGCTGGCCGATGCGCGCGAGCAGGCCGCCACCGTCAACGCCGCCATCGAGGCCGGGCGCGATTTCTGGATCGCCGACGCCGCCCTGCAACTGGCCTTGGGCGGCCCTGCCGCCGCCGAGAACCGACAAGGAACACAACCATGAACCCACCCAGCATCAGCCGCCGCGCCTTCCTGCAAGGCTCGGCCCTGGCCGTGACCGCTTCGGCGGCGAGCCGCGCCGGCGCCGCCGGCCTGCCCGAGGCGCCGTTGCAGCAAAGCCCGCTGACCCAGCCGCCGCTGTCTCCCGCCAACGGCCGGCCCTACCAGCCGGTGGTGACCCTCAACGGCTGGACCCTGCCCTGGCGCATGAAGAACGGCGTCAAGGAATTCCATCTCGTGGCCGAACCTGTGGTGCGCGAGATCGCGCCCGGCATGAAGGCCAACCTGTGGGGCTACAACGGCCAGAGCCCGGGCCCGACCATCGAGGTGGTCGAGGGCGACCGGGTACGCATCTTCGTCACCAACAAGCTGCCCGAGGCGACCTCGGTGCACTGGCACGGCCAACGCCTGCCCAACGGCATGGACGGCGTCGCCGGCCTGACGCAGCCAGGCATCCCGCCGGGCCAGACCTTCGTCTACGAATTCACCGCGCGCCGCGCCGGCACCTTCATGTACCACCCGCACGCCGATGAGATGGTGCAGATGGCGATGGGCATGATGGGCTTCTGGGTCACGCATCCCAGGGATCCCAAGTTCATGCGCGTGGACCGCGACTTCGTGTTCCTGATGAACGCCTACGACATCGAGCCCGGCGCCGCCGTGCCCAAGGTCAACACCATGCTGGACTTCAACCTGTGGACCTGGAACAGCCGCGCCTTCCCCGGCATCGACCCGTTGGTGGTGCGGCAGAACGACCGCGTGCGCATCCGCATCGGCAACCTGACCATGACCAACCACCCGATCCACCTGCACGGTCACGAATTCAACGTCACCGGCACCGACGGCGGCTGGGTGCCGCCGGCGGCGCGCTGGCCCGAGGTCGCCGCCGATATCGCGGTGGGCCAGATGCGCGCCATCGAGTTCGACGCCACCGAGGAAGGCGACTGGGCCCTGCATTGCCACAAGGCGCACCACACCATGAACGCGATGGGCCACGGCGTGCCGACCATGATCGGCGTGGACCAGTCGGCGGTGGCCGGCAAGATCGCCCGGCTCATTCCCGACTACATGGCCATGGGCGACAAGGGCGGCGCCATGGGCGACATGGAAATGCCCCTGCCCGAGAACACGTTGCCGATGATGGGCGGCCGCGGCCCCTACGGCGCCATCGAGATGGGCGGCATGTTCAGCACCGTGAAGGTGCGCCGCAACCTGGCGCGCGACGACTACCGCGACCCCGGCTGGTACCGCGCGCCGGCCGGCAGCGTGGCGCGCGAATGGCGCGGCGAGGCGCCGGCCGCGCACGCCGCGCCGGGCGGCCATCACGAACATCCATGAGCACGATCCCTCCGAATTCACCCTGAACGAAAGAACGACATGACACTGCGCACCGCAATCACCAACTTCCCCCGCCTGTTCCTCGGCGCCGCGCTGGCGCTCTCCGCCATCGCCGCATCGGCGCAGGAACCGCGCCCGCAGGTCGACGGCGAGATCCGCAAGGTCGACGTCGCCGCCGGCAAGCTCACCATCCGCCACGGCGACATTCCCAACCTGCAGATGACGGCCATGACCATGGTGTTCAGGGCCGCCCCCGAGCTGCTCGGCCGCGCCCGGGAAGGCGAAAGGATCAGCTTCACCGCCGACCGCGTGGACGGCGCCCTGACCGTCATCACCTTGCAGGAACGGCCATGAGCCAAGGCAACGTCGGCGGACATTGCCGTATGTAAATTTCGTCGCCTTCAAGACAATTTGGGGCTACCGTTGGCGTTATCATTTGACGCTGACCAATAACAGGCGTCACGACACGATGACACCGCTCAAGAGGAGAGAAGACGGTATGCCCCAACTCATCAGCACCACCCCCTCGGCCTACGGCTATCCCCTGCTGATCAAGCAATTGCTGCACAGCGCCCTGGCCACCGCTGCGGACCAGGAAATTGTTTACGGCGACCGCCGCCACAGCTATGCCGAGTTCCACCGGCGCGTGCAGCGCCTGGCCAATGCGCTGGGCGAAATCGGCCTGCAGCCCGGCAATACCGTGGCCGTGATGGACTGGGACAGCCATCGCTACCTGGAGTGCTTCTTCGCCGTGCCGATGATGGGCTGCGTGCTGCAGACCGTGAACGTGCGCCTCTCGCCCGAGCAGATCGCCTACACTCTCAATCACGCCCAGGCCGATGTGCTGCTGGTGAACTCCGACTTCATGCCGGTGTTGAAGCAGATCCGCGGCGAGCTCAACACCCTCACGCGCTGCGTGCTGCTCACCGACGACGCCACGCCCTGCCCCCAGGGCCCGGGCTTTGCCGGCGAATACGAAGACCTGCTGGCGCAGGCCGAACCTGCCTACGACTTCCCCGACTTCGACGAGAACGCCCGCGCCACCACCTTCTACACCACCGGCACCACCGGCCTGCCCAAGGGCGTCTACTTCAGCCACCGCCAGCTGGTGCTGCACACCCTGGGCGCCACCGCCGGCCTGGCGCTGGCGCCGCAGCAGGGCCGCCTGCATCGCGACGACGTCTACATGCCGCTCACGCCCATGTTCCACGTACACGCCTGGGGCCTGCCATACGTGGCGACCATGGCCGGCCTGAAGCAGGTCTACCCGGGCCGTTACGTGCCCGACACCATCTGCCGGCTCGTCGTGCGCGAGAAGGTCAGCTTCTCGCACTGCGTGCCGACCATCCTGCAGATGGTGCTGGACTGCGAGGCGGCCAGGCAAGCCGACCTGTCCGGCTGGAAGATGATCATCGGCGGCTCGGCCATGACCGGCAGCCTGGCCCGCGCGGCGCGCGAACGCGGCATTGACGTCTTCACCGGCTACGGCATGTCGGAGACCTGCCCGATCCTGACGCTGGCCCACGTACCCACGGAAGAGCTGGGCACCGAGGCCGACGCCGCCATCCGCGTCAAGACCGGCCGCCCGCTGCCGCTGGTGGCCATCCGCACAGTGGATGAAGAGATGGAAGACTGCCCGCGCGACGGCAAGAGCACCGGCGAGGTGGTGGTGCGCGCACCCTGGCTGACGCAAGGCTACCTGCACCAGCCGGAGGCCTCCGAAGAGCTCTGGCGCGGCGGCTGGCTGCACACCCAGGACATCGGCAACATCGACCGGCGCGGCTACCTGCAAGTCACCGACCGCATCAAGGACGTGATCAAGACCGGCGGCGAATGGGTCTCCTCGCTGCAGATCGAAGACATCATCGCGCGCCACCCGGCGGTGGCTGAAACCGCCGTGATCGGCATCCAGGACAGCAAATGGGGCGAGCGGCCGCTGGCGCTGGTGGTGCTGAAGAAGGACGCCGCCGGCGTGGCGGAAGAAGACATCCGCCGGCACGTGCTGGCCGCGGCCGAGAGCGGACAGATCTCGCGCTACGGCGTGCCGGACCGGGTGCAATTCGTCGACGAACTGGCGCGCACCAGCGTGGGCAAGCTCAACAAGCGGGTGATGCGGGAGAAGTATCCGGCCAAGTAGCCCTTCCGCCAAGCACGGCGAACGACGCTGGGTTCCTGCTTTCGCAGGAACGACAGGTAACCTGCAATTCAATCTCCGTCGCCCCTGCGAAAGCAGGGGCCCAGCGTCGTTCAACCGGCTCCTGATCCATCACATCCGCCAACGATGGCTCTTGCGGTCAAATCTCCGCCCCTGACGATATGTTGCCCCGCCCGAACTGCATACCATCCTCGGCATGCAGTACTACGTCTACATCCTTGCCAGCGATCGCAACGGTACGCTCTATATCGGCGTGAGCAATGACATCGTCAGGCGGGTATGGGAACACCGCAATGCGTTGACTCCGGGCTTCACCAAAACCTATCGCGTACACAAGCTGGTCTACTTCGAGACTGGGAACGACGCATATGGCGCCATACAGCGGGAGAAGCAGCTGAAGAGGTGGAAGCGGAGCTGGAAGATCGAGCTGATAGAGAAGGCCAATCCCTATTGGAACGATCTCTATGAGCAGATCGTTTGAATCCAGCCTTGGCATGCGCCATACGGTCCGCGACCAACGACGCTGGGCCCCTGCTTTCGCAGGGGCGACGGAGCCTGAAACAAGCACCCCCTTGTCGTTCCTGCGAAAGCAGCGGCCCGGCGTCGTTCAGCCTCCCGTCTCCAAGCAAAAAAGCCGCCGGACTTTCATCCGGCGGCTTTCTGGAGGGAGCTGATCACGACGAATCAGTTGAAGATCACCGTCTTGTGCCCATTCAGCAAAATGCGATGCTCCGTGAACCACTTCACTGCGCGCGCCAGCACCACGCATTCGATATCACGGCCGATGGCCGTCAAGGTGTCAGGCCCCATCGAGTGATCCACGCGCTCGACGCCCTGCTCGATGATCGGACCCTCATCCAGGTCGCTGGTCACGAAGTGAGCGGTGGCGCCGATCAGCTTCACGCCGCGATCATGCGCCTGGTAGTAAGGCTTGGCGCCCTTGAAGCTGGGCAGGAAGGAATGGTGGATATTGATCGCGCGGCCGCGCAGGGCCTCGCACATCTCCGGCGACAGGATCTGCATGTAGCGCGCCAGCACCACCAGGTCGATCTGGTTGGCGTCGACGATCTCCATGATGCGCTGCTCTTGCGCGCGCTTGGCCTCGGCCGGCGCGCCGGTGGCCAGCGGCAGGTGGTGGAAGGGAATGTTGTAGCTCGCGGCCAACTGATAAAAATCGGTATGGTTCGACACGATCGCCGGAATCTCCACCGGCAGCAGGCCACTCTTGTAGCGGAACAGCAGGTCGTTGAGGCAGTGGCCGATCTTGGACACCATCAGCATCACGCGCGGCTTCTTGCCGGCGTCGTTCAACTGCCAGTTCATCTGCAGGGCGTCGCCCAGCACGCCGAAATCGGCGCGCAGCTGCGCGTCGCTGACGGCTGCGTCTTCCGAGGAGAAATGCACGCGCATGAAGAACAGCTTCGACTGGCCGTCGCCGAACTGCGCGGAATCGATGATGTTGCAGCCGTGATCGGCCAGGAAGCCCGAGACGCGATGCACGATGCCGCGCTGGTCCAGGCAGGACAGGGTAAGAATGTATTCCGGGTGAGCCATGAGAATGAACCGAGTAACGCCAGCGTCTGCGGCGCGGAAGGATCCGGCAAGCCGCCGCCGACGCAAACCCGCGCCGGCAAAAGACGAAAGGCGCTATTGTCGCACGGCAGAGCCATGCGGACAAACCCGGCCCGTTTTCCCCGGGCATTGGCCGCCGTTGGCGAGCATTTGCATGCCAAACCGGCCACAAGATTCCATACAGGCAATGAAACTCCGCGCGAACCCTGGCCCGCGCGGAAATCGCCCTTACCTCGGCCCGGCGCCTGGGCCGGCGTCAGGCGGTCTTGTGCAGCAGTTCCTTCTGCTCGTGGCCGCCGCCGACCTGCAGGTCGCCCGAGAGCTGGCCGCCCTCTTCGATCACCAGCTTGCCGTAGCGGATCTTGCCGGTCACCTTGCCGCTGGAATAGATCACCAGTTTCTGGCGCACGGTCAGGTCGCCGTCGAACTCGCCGCGGATCTCGGCCAGGTCGATCTCTGCCGAGCCCTTGAAGGCGCCGCGCTCCGCGATCTGCACCACGCGGCAGTTGATGGTGGCCTGCACCTTGCCTTCGACCACCAGCGTGTCGCAGTCCTCGATCTCGCCCTTGACCTTGATGTTGGGGCCGACGGTCAGCTTGCTGCCGGTCTCTTCGCCTGCGGCCGGCGCCGTGGTCGGCACGGAAGAAGGATACTGGGTGGGTTTCTGCACGCTGGTCACGCTGCCTCCGACGGTGGATTGGGACACGCCATTGTTGGCGCTGAAGGGGGAATTGCTCGAGTTGGTTTCGCGTTTGCCGAAGAGGGATTCTGAGCGAAGCATGTGATCTCCTGAAATTGATAGAGCGTGCAAAACGGGAAGCACGAAAAAATAAGGCGGCGCGCAGTGAATCGAACGGGCAGCGGGCGGTGGAAAAACACCATGCGGATTCGGAGGATCTTCTGGTCGGATCCGGCTATTCAGTTACGCGTCGCGAAGCGACAGGTCCGAGTGATGTCCCGGCATCGGCGATACGCCGCAAAAGCTTGCCAGGCAAGAAACCTGTGCGGTTCGGCAGGACGCCAATTCGAAAGTTCACGATAATTTTGTAACAGCGAAACGCGGATTTCGCATGCTTCCACATCCTCTTCGCGACCACCATCCTCGCTGCTGCCTGGCGATGACCGAACGGGTAAAAATGGAGCGGAGGACGCTGCCTCGCACAGGTGTCCGCAACCGAAATTCGCGCATGAAACGCAGCACAAATTATTTATATTTCCACGCGGCTTGTAACTAAAAAAGATGTAACAGTTGCGCGTCCTGAAGCGTCGCCGCCAGGCGACACGCATCGGCCGGAGAGGCGCGCCGGATCTGGCCTGCGGAAGACCGTCTTTTTTTTCGCGGGGTTCGTTCACCGTCATCGCGCCAAGCATTTTCCAGGTGCGCGAAACTACCGCGCCGGCGCTATCGGCGACCGCCCCGCCGATGGAAGACCATCGCCGCCGCGGCCAGTTGTGACGCCATGTAAGCGGTGCAAATGAATGTCATCGCCGCTGCGCGCGCGGCGCAACCGATTTATGATGATGTGTCCACCGCCGTCAACGACCGGCATCGCACGGCGCATCCACCACCCTGGCCTGTACACACGATGAGCAACGAACAAATTCCTTCGCCGCAATCGCTGGACTCCTTCGGCGCCAACATCTTTCCCGCGGAGCGCGGCTCGGCCGCGTCGCGCGCGCTGGCGGCCGCGATTGCCGTCATCAGCTGGTTCGCCTTCGTGGCCCAGACCGACATCACGCTCAACCGCCTGCTTTCGCGCGGCGGCGGCATCCTCGATGGGCTCGACCGCCTCACCATGTACCTCACCAACCTGACCATCCTGATGGCGGCGCTGTGCTTCACCTCGCTGGCGCTGTCGCTGAAGACGCCGCTGAGCCGCTTCTTCCGGCAGCCCTCGGTGGTCTCGGCGGTGGTGGCCTACCTGGCCTTCGTCGGCATCGCCTACAACCTGCTGCTGCGCCAGCTGTGGGCGCCGACCGGGTTTCGCGCGCTGGTCAACGAAAGCCTGCATACCGTGACGCCGCTGCTGGCGATGGTGTACTGGATCTTCTTCGTGCCGGTGTTCCAGCATTCGATCAGGAAATCCCTGCTCTGGCTGGCCTACCCGCTGGGCTACCTGTTCCTCACCCTGTGGCGCGGCGCGCTGTCGGGCTTCTATCCCTATCCCTTCATCGACGTCAACAAGCTCGGCTACCCTCGCGTGATCCTCAACGCCAGCCTGCTGTTCGCCGGCTTCCTGGCGCTGATGATCCTGTTCGTGGCCGTCAATCGCTCGGGCAAGCCGGCCTTCCTGCGCAAGTAGGCGGGCGCGAAAAAAGCGCGTTTCTTCGAAAAAAAAGACACATTCCTGTCATACGGTCGCGCTATCCTCCTCCTGTTCCGCGCCCCTCGTCCACAACAATATCCGACAGGAAAGATCATCCATGAGCATCCACGACGACTCCGCCGGTGGCGGCAAACCCGCATCCCCCGACCGTGAACGCGACGCCACGCATGATGCAGCCCCGCAGAGCAACAGCCGCCGCCGCTTCCTTGGCAGCATGGGCGGCGTGGCCGCCATGGGCGCCGCCGGCGGCACGCTGTCGGCCTGCGCCACCGACGGCGGCGTGCCTTACCCGCTGGGCAATCCCGCCGATTCCGCCGCGCTTGACCGCGCCTTGCGCGACAACGTCAAGACCATCGTCGTCATCTATGCCGAGAACCGCAGCTTCAACAACCTGTTCGGCGACTTCCCAGGTGTGGAACAGCCGCTGTCCAAGCTCAAGCCCGAGCAGTACCAGCAGCGCGACCGCGACGGCAGCCTGTTGAAACAGCTGCCGCAGGACTGGAGCGGCACCGTCGGCCAGGAGCAGGTGATCGAAGGCGTGACCTACCCGGCCGGCACCCAATACACCCCGAACCGCCCGAACGCCCCGTTCGCGCTCAAGGGCCCGCAGGGGGACGCGCTGCCGCTGGGCCTGGTCACGCGCGACCTGTGGCACGTGTTCTACCAGAACCAGATGCAGATCAACGGCGGCAAGAACGACAAGTTCGTCGCCTGGGCCGACTCCGGCGGCCTGGTGATGGGCAACTACGGCGACACCCAATACAACCTGCGCCTGTGGGACATCGCCCGCGAGTACGTCCTGTGCGACAACTTCTTCCAGGGCGCCTTCGGCGGTTCCTTCATGAACCACCACTACCTGATCGCCGCCACGCCGGGCTACTACCCCAACGTGATGAGTTCGGTCTCGCGCACCCAGGTGGCCAAGACCAAGGATAACGACCCGCTGTCGGCCGAACTGGTGCCGGCCGAGAACAGCCCGGCCAGCGCCATGCAGGGCGCACCCAAGTTCGGCCCCAGCGCACTCACGCCCGACGGCTACGCGGTCAACACCATGGCGCCGCCGTACTGGCCGACCTGGGCCCGCGACAAGAACAACCCGGCCTATTCCGAACCGAACCAGCCCAGCGTGCTGGTGCCGCAGACGCACGAGCACATCGGCGACAAGCTCAACAAGAAGAACATCGAATGGGCCTGGTACGCCGGCGCCTGGCAGGCCACGCTGGACGAGTTCAAGGACTCCAAGGGCATTCCCAAGATCCCCAACTTCCAGTATCACCACCAGCCGTTCAACTACTTCAAGAACCTGGGTCCGGAAAACCCCGCCGAGCGCAACAAGCGCCTGCGCGACGGCGGCCTGGGCGACGAGGCGCGCACCAACCGCTTCCTGGCAGATGTCGAAGCCGGCCGCCTGCCGCCGGTGACCTTCTACAAGCCGCAGGGCAACCTCAACATGCATGCCGGCTACGCTGACGTCGCCTCGGGCGACCGCCACATCGCGCACATCGTCAAGAGCCTGCAGGCCAGCCCGCAGTGGAAGAACATGGTGGTGGTGATCACCGTGGACGAGAACGGCGGCTGGTGGGATCACGTAGCCCCGCCCAAGGGCGATCGCTGGGGACCGGGCACGCGCGTGCCGGCGCTGGTGGTGTCGCCCTTCGCCCGCAAGGGCACGGTGGACCACACGATCTACGACACCGCCTCCATCCTGCGCCTGATCACCCGCACCTTCGGCCTGGAGAAGCTGGACGGCATGAAGCAACGCGACGACGCCATGATCGCGCGCGGCCAGAAGCCGATGGGCGACCTGACCAACGCCCTGCAGTTCAAGGCCTGAGCGTTATTGGCCGCTGAATGAAAACGCCGCCGCGAGTTGATCGCGGCGGCGTTTTTCTTTTTATCCGCTCCATGTACGCACAGACCCAGCATCGTGCGACCGCTATCGAGGCATGACAAACGTCGCTGGGTCCCGGCCTGCGCCGGGACGACAAGTAGTGAGTGAATCAAGCAGGTGAAGGTTCGCTATCTCCTCACTGTCGTCCTGACGAAGGTCAGGACCCAGTGTCGTTCAGCGACCATCTATTCGCGACAAACGCCACTGGGCTCCGGCCTGCGCCCGGGCGACAAGTAGTTAGTGAATCAAGCAGATGAAGGTTCACGCTACTTCCTCACTGTCGTCCTGACGAAGGCCAGGACCCAGTGTCGTTCAGCGGCCATCGATAGGTGAATAAGGCATCAAAGATGCGCGACCGGATCACTCCCGGTCGCGCATCAATTTATATCACATTGTGATATATTCACCTTCTTTCCCATTATGCGCATCGTTCCGCCGTCACCTTACCGGGCAGGACGATGCCCCACATCCCTTCTACGATGAAACACAAACGCGACTACACGGCCGACGGCCGCCTGCCCTTCCTCGCCGCGTTGGCGCTGGCGATCGGCGCGCTGGCCACCGGCGCGGCGTGGATCCTGCTCAAGCTCATCGCGCTGTTCACCAACCTGTTCTACTTCCAGCGCCTGTCGGTGGCGCCGGCCTCGCCGGCCACGCATGCACTGGGCTGGATCGCGGCGCTGCTGCCGGTGGCCGGCGGCCTCATCGTCGGCCTGATGGCGCGCTACGGCAGCGAGAAGATCCGCGGCCACGGCATCCCCGAAGCCATCGAGGCCATCCTGTTCGGCAAGAGCCGCATGTCGCCCAAGGTGGCGGTGTTGAAGCCGCTGTCCTCGGGCATCGTGATCGGCAGCGGCGGGCCGTTCGGCGCCGAAGGGCCGATCATCATGACCGGCGGCTCGGTGGGCTCGCTGCTGGCGCAGTTCCTGCACCTCACCGCGGCCGAGCGCAAGACGCTGCTGGTGGCCGGGGCCTGCGCCGGCATGACCGCGGTGTTCGGCACGCCGGTGGCGGCGGTATTGCTCGCGGTGGAGCTGCTGCTGTTCGAACTGAAACCGCGCAGCCTGTTGCCGGTGGCGCTGGCTTGCGCGGTGGCGGGCTTCCTGCGGCCGCTGGCGATCGACGCCGGGCCGCTGTTCCCGCTGGAGATCGCCGCGCCGTCCAGCGCCGCCCTGCTCTCCTGCCTCGCCGCCGGCCTGGCCAGCGGCATCCTGGCGGCCGTGCTGACGCTGGCGCTGTATCGCGTGGAAGACTGGTTCCATCGCTTGCCGCTGCACTGGATGTGGTGGCCCGCCATCGGCGGCGCGGTGGTCGGCGCCGGCGGCCTGCTGCAGCCGCGCGCGCTGGGAGTGGGCTATGACGTGATCGGCGACCTGCTGCACCATCACTTCGCGCTCTCGGCCGCGCTGGCGCTGCTGGCGGTGAAGGCGGTGATCTGGCTGGCGGCGCTGGGCTCGGGCACCTCGGGCGGCGTACTGGCGCCGCTGCTGATGATGGGCGCCGGGCTGGGCCTGCTGCTGTCCCCGCTGCTGCCGGGCGCCTCGCCCGAACTGTGGGCGCTGGTGTGCATGGCCGGCGTGCTGGGCAGCGTGCTGGGCGCGCCGCTGACCGCCATCGTGTTCGCCTTCGGCCTCACCCACGCGGGCGAGGCGCTGCTGCCGTTGACGGCCACCGTGGCGGTGGCGCACGGCGTCAACGTACTGTTGATGAAGCGCTCCATCATGACCGAGAAGATCGCCCGACGCGGCCTGCATGTGCACCGCGAATATGGCGTCGATCCGCTCGAACGCGTGCATGTGGAGGAGCTGATGACGCGTGCGCCGCACACGCTCGATGCGGCGCTGCCGGCCGCCGAGGCGCTGGCGGCGTGCCGCGCCTCGGCGCACGCGCATCGCTACTATCCGGTGCTGGAACAGGGCCGGCTGGCAGGCATGCTGGCCTTGCGCGCGCTGGAGCAGGCTGCTCCCGGGCAGTCTTGCGGCGCGCTGCTGGCGAGCGCCGAGGCGGCGGCCGTCTCCATCGCATTGCCGCAGATGAACGCGCGCGCCGCGGCCGGCCTGATGGCGCGGCTGGGCACGGCGCGCCTGCCCGTGGTGGCCGACCGCCGGCACATGAAGCTGGTCGGCATCGTTTCGCTGTCGGACCTGGCGCGCGCCGGCGCGGCGCATGCGGACGAGGAATCGGTGAGGGAAAAACTGCTGGGATGGTAATGCCGGCTGCAGCCCTGCATGCGCTCAGTGCATGCTGTTGTCGATGAAATCCTTGGACCACTGCAGGCCCGCGGTGCGCAGGCAATTGAAATCGGGGTAGAGGTTGTCCCCGTCGCGCCACAAGGCCATCGGCGGACGCCCCCATTTGTTGATCTGCACGGACAGGCGCCAGCCGTCGACCATCTGCAGGCCGACGATGCTGATGTCGAAGTTCCGATACTGCGCGGCGTAGGTGAGCGAATGTATTTTCTTGTTTTCCATGGGCAACTTTCGCGAGCAAGCATTATACGGCGCGAAAATCGCCATGGAACGCGGCAAGACACCGCCGCGCAAGATAAATGCGCCGCCC
The DNA here is from genome assembly GCF_028993615.1 of Herbaspirillum sp. WKF16. Lineage (NCBI taxonomy): Bacteria > Pseudomonadati > Pseudomonadota > Betaproteobacteria > Burkholderiales > Oxalobacteraceae > Herbaspirillum > Herbaspirillum sp. WKF16. Next base: position 3,331,289 of record NZ_CP118632.1, read on the forward strand.
TTGTCAGGGCGACATCGAAGCGCGCGCCGAAGCTTGCCGGCCTGCCAACGAAAGCGCCGGAATCAGACGCCGCCGGCCAGTTTGCAGACCAGGTTGTCCTTCGATACCAACACCACATTCACGCCGGCGGTGCCGTTGTCCATGCGGAATTCGGTATTGCCGTTGCTCAGCGAAATGATGCGCACCGCGCGCGCGGCCTGTTCGGTCAGGATGGATTGGCCCTGCTGGTTCAGGCAGGTCAACACGCAACCGCCATTGGCCGTGCAGGTGCGCGTGAGGTCGCTGGACACCGGCGTGGGCGGCGGGGCGGCGGCGGTCTGGGCCTGGCAAGCCAGCGGCAGGATGCAGGCGAACAGGCCGCACAGGGCGATCAGTCGGGTCACGTTTCCTCCTTTGTTGGAATGATTGTCGGATGCGGGTCTGACCGGCGGATTTCCGAATCATTCCCGAACCTCGTTCATCGCGCAACGCCAAGCCCGACCAAAAAAAGCGGCGCACCTCTCAACGAAGTGCGCCGCAGCCCCCCTCCGGGTCAAAACGATATCAAGCCGTGCGTCCTGCAGGCGGACGTTGCCACCTCTCCATCCAGAAATCAGTCGTTCAGTAGGTCAGCGTGACGGTCACAGTGTCCGAGTAGGCGCCGGCCAGGGGCGTCTGCGCGGCCGCGATCTGGCCGTACACCGTCAGCGTTTGCAGCAGGCCCGAACCGGTGCCGGTCTGGGTGTCGGTGCCGATGGTCGAACCCCAGTTGTTGGTGCGGCCCGAGTCGCGGTACAGCGCGTAGTTCAGCGTGCCGCCGCCGGTGGCGCTCATCTTGCGGCTGTTGACCGTCGAGCCGCTGCCGGTGCCGGCGTCAAGGCCGACGTTGTAGCTGGTGCCGTTGGTGCACAGCACCGTGATGCTGCCGGTCTGGTTCACCAGCGCCTGGGTGTAGGCGCCGAAGGCGATCGCCGAACCGACCACCGTGCAGGCGGCGACCACCGAGGCGCTGATCGTCAGCGAGGCGCTGGCCGTGGCCGCGTGCGACGGGGCCGAGGAAGCCAGCATGACAGCGGCGATGGATGCGCAGACGAAGCGATTTTTCTTGGCAAAAAACATGTTGATTCTCCTGGGGATCCCTGCGCTGTCCTCGCCCTGTGCGAGAACTTCTGTGTGCAGCGGGTATGGATGTACTTTAGTTTTTTGCCGTCTCGTCAAGTATCGGGAGCTTCCTGAGGCCTCGGCCATTCGCTTCAGGGAATTCCCTAGTTACGCTGAAATGCAACACGCGCCGCCCATCGACCACAGGCGGCCTGCTCGCCGACAACCCTGATGGATAAAGGCATTCAGGGCATTTCACGCTTTCGCATATGGATATTTCCAAACAGCATTGGCGTAATTTCCGGTCACGCGATAAAGTCCATTCCAGAGCCGATTCACCCGCGCGGCGCCACTTTTCAGATAGAACTGGGCGCCGCCGAATCGCTCCCCCGAATTCCCCTTCCGCATTTCTCCCTTGCCGCAAAGACAACGGCGCCGGAACATCGTCCCGGCGCCGTCGCCATGCATCCGCCTCCTGCCGGCCAATCCTAGGCCAGCTCCTCCAGCGCATCCTGCCGCGCCCGCACCTCACGCACCATCGCCTGCGGCGGCCGCCCGAAGGCGCGCAGGAAGGCGCGCCGCATGCGCTCCTCGTCGCCGAAACCGGTATCGGCTGCGATCGCCGCAATGCCGCTGTGGCCGGCCTCGATCAGCGCCCTGGCCGCCTCCAGACGCAACTTTTCCACCGCCTTGGCCGGCGAGTAGCCGGTCTGCAGCTGGAAGGCCCGGCTGAAATGGCGCGGGCTCCAGTGCACCTGGGCGGCCAGTTGCTCGATGGTGAGCGGCTCGCGCAGGTTTTCCTTGGCGAAACTCAGCGCGTCGCGCACGCGGTCGGAAGCCGGTTCCAGTTCGGAGAGCGTGGAGAACTGCGACTGGCCGCCGGTGCGCCGGTGATAGACCACCATCTTGCGTGCCACCGTCCTGGTGGTCTCGACGCCAAGGTCGGCGTCCACCAGGGCCAGCGCCAGGTCGATGCAGGCGGTCATCCCGGCCGAGGTCCAGACGCCGCCGTCGTTGACGAAGATCCGGTCCTCGTCCACCTGCACCTGCGGATGGCGGCTCTGCAGCTCCAGCGCGTGCGCCCAGTGCGTGGTGGCGCGCCGGCCGTCCAGCAGGCCGGCCTCGGCCAGCAGGAAGGCGCCGGTGCAGATGCTGGCGGTGCGCCGCGCCTGCGCCGCCGCACGCCGCAACTGGGCGGTCAGCTCAGGCATGCCGCCAGGCACGTCGAGCGCCCCGCCCACCAGCACGGTGTCCCAGGCGCGCCGGCCCATGGCCAGCGTTTCCACCCGCACCCCTGCCGACGAGGCCACCATGCCGCCCGCCGTCGACACCAGCTCCGCCTGGTAATACGCCCGCCCAAGCTCCAGGTTGACCATCTCGAACACCGTCATGGCCGCCAGGTCGAGGATCTGGAAACCGGGGAAGACGACGAATGCAATGCGTTTGGAATGTTCGCGAGCCATGGCGAGACCTGTCCTTTTCCGAGGGATGTTGGCTAATTGAGACAGTCTGGCGCGCCTGCCGCCCTCACCGCAAGCGCCTTGCGGCAATAATGGCATAAAACGAGGGAAATTGGTCATTTCGGATATCCATCTCCATCCCCAGAATGGATTCAAGGCATCGGCGCATCCCTTTATCGCGCCGGGCCGGGACACCCGCCATGCGTTTCACGCCGCCGCCGGAGCGCTTCGTCGCAAAACGGCTGCGGCCGGGAACCATGCCGCCGACACTGACCAAAGGAACAGGAACCCGTCATGCAACTCACCGACAACACCATCTTCATCACCGGCGGCGCCTCCGGCATCGGCCGCGGCCTGGCCGAGGCCTTCCACAAGCTCGGCAACCAGGTGATCATCGCCGGCCGCCGCAAGGCGCTGCTGGACGAAGTCACCGCCGCCAACCCGGGCATGCGCAGCGTGGAGCTGGACATCGCCGATCCGCAGGACATCCGCGCCGTGGCCGACTGGTTGATCAAGGAGTTCCCCACTCTCAACGTGCTGGTCAACAACGCCGGCATCATGCCCTTCGACGACGCCGCCGGCGCCATCGACGACGCCGTGATGCAGAACATCATCAACACCAACCTGTACGGCCCGATCCGCCTGAGCTCGGCGCTGATCGAACACCTCAAGCGGCAACCGCGCGCGGTGATCGTCAACAACACCTCGGTGCTGGCCTTCACGCCGCTGGCGGCCTCAGCCGTGTATTCGGCCAGCAAGGCGGCGCTGCACTCGTACTCGCTGTCGCAGCGCTTCATGCTGCGCAACAGCTCGGTCAAGGTGCAGGAAATCGCGCCGCCCTGGGTCAACACCGACCTGATCGGCAAGACCGACGACCCGCGCGCCATGGCGCTGGCGCCGTTCATCGAGCAAACCATGCAGGCGCTGGCCACCGACGCCGAGGAAGCCGTGGTGGAAGCGGCGCGGCCGCTGCGCGACAACGCCGGCCCCAAGGAACACGGCCTGGTGCACGGATTCAACCAGATGCTGGTCGACAACCCGATCGAGCTCTGAGCAAGCGCGCCGGCCGTCCCTCCGGGCGGCCGGCATTTTCATCCCCAAGGAAAGGAACCATCATGAAACTGCTCCACATCGCCGCCCTCGCCGCCGCGCTCGCCTGCTCCGCGGTCCACGCCCAAGACGCCGCCCCGGGCAAGCCGGCCGGCAAGACCCGCGCCGAAGTCATCGCCGAGATGCAAGCCGCGCGCGCCGCCGGCCAGCTCAACAAGCCGGACTACTACCCGGTGTTCGAGCGCAGCTGGAATGAACGCCGGCAAGCGCCCGCCAAGGACGCGGCAAAATAAGATGGAAAAGGGAGAAGAAGGAACGTCCGGCGGCGAAGTTGCCGCAACGCATTAACGTGGGCGCCGACGCCGTGCGCGCATTTTTGATAGCATGCCGACATGGATACCTCGAACACTCCCGAACTGAGCGCCCTGGCCGATATCGCAGGGCTGGGCCTGTCTGCCGTCGTGGCCGGGCTGCGCACCTCGCGTGAAGTCACCAACAAGATCCGCCATCGCGGCGAGATCCGCGAACTGCCCTCGCGCGAGGCGATGCAAAAGCTGCTGCAGAACCTGCAGGCGGCGCTGTTCCCGACGCACTACGGCCATACCGACCTGTCCGACGAGACCATCGACTACTTCGTCGGCAGCCAGCTCAACGCTGCGCTGTGCACGCTGAAGGAGCAAGTGCGCCGCGGCCTGTACTTCGCCGCCGACGAACCGCAAAGCGAAGACGAGCTGCACGCGCGCGCCGCCGCCATCACGCGCGATTTCGCGCACCAGTTGCCGGCCATCCGCGATGTGCTGGTCAGCGACATCCAGGCCGCCTATCACGGCGACCCCGCCGCATCGAGCATTTCGGAAATCCTGCTGTGCTATCCCGGCACTACGGCGATCATCTGCCATCGCCTGGCGCATGCCCTGCACAAGCTGGGCTCGCCGCTGCTGGCGCGCCTGGTGGCCGACATCGCGCACTCCGCCACCGGCATCGACATCCATCCGGCGGCGCAGATCGCGCCCAGCTTCTTCATCGACCACGGCACCGGCGTGGTGATCGGCGAAACCACCATCATCGGCCGCAACGTGCGCCTGTACCAGGCCGTCACGCTGGGCGCCAAGCGCTTCCCGAGCGAGCCCGACGGTTCGCTGGTCAAGGGCATCCCACGCCACCCCATCGTCGAGGACGACGTGGTGATCTATGCCGGCGCCACCGTGCTGGGCCGCATCACCATCGGCCAGGGTTCGGTCATCGGCGGCAACGTCTGGCTCACGCACAGCGTGCCGCCCGGCAGCAACGTCTCGCAGGCGGAAATGCTCAGCGAGTGCACCCGGCTGTAGGAAAAAGAGAGTAAGGCGGACTGCGCTCAGCCCGCCAGGGGGAGCCAGCGCTGCACGAAGAACAGCGCGCCCAGCAAGGCCAGGCCGACGAAGAACACGGCGGCGATCAGCTTCTTGTCGGTCGGCTGCATCGGCTCCAGCGCCAGCGTGCCGAGCTCCTGGAACAGTTGGGGATCGTTCATGCGCACTCCGCTTGCAGGTTTCGATGCGCCCATCCTAAGCAATACCGCGCCCGCCGGGAACGAAGCGATACGCGCATGCATATCCGCCCGGCGCATAAGCGCCTTCCCTCCGCTTCTTGCTGCGTCCTACTGCTTGAGCGGCCCGGCCGCGGCCGGCGCATGGGCCGGCTCTCGCCCGCAGGCCACTGCCGCCAGCGCCAGCGCGGCGGCGGAAATGCTGTAGATCCACAGCGACGACATCACCGGCAACAGCAAGCCCGCCAGCATCGGCCCCATGCCGGCGCCGATGTCACGCCAGATCGCGCGGCCGGCCAGCGCGTGCACACGCTCGGCCGGCGGCGTGCGGGCGGCGACGATGGGCGGCAACAGCGGCAGTTGCAGGGCGCGCAGGATCACAATGAAGCCGGCGAACAGCCACAGCAAGCCGCCGCCGAAACCGACCAGCGCCGCGCAGGTCGCCAGCGACAGCGTCACCAGCACCTTCACCGCGCCGAAGCGCTCGGCCAGCCAGCCGCCCAGCGGACTGAGCACGATCTCGCCGAAGTAGCGCAGCGCCATCAGCACGCCGGCGATCAGCTCCGCATGTTCCGAAAACGACTGCTTGCTCATGTAGGCCAGGCCGACGATGAACAAACCGTCCAGCGTCAGTCCTTCGAGGAAGGACCACCAGTCCAGTGCGTTGGGCAGCTTCCAGCGGCGCGCCGGCAGCGGCGGATAGGCATGCTGCGGCAGGCGGCGCGCGGCAAACAGGCCGATCACCGCCGTCAGCGCCACCAGCGCGAACACCGGCCGCGGCCCGTAGTGGCTGGCCAGCAGCGCCGCCAGCGGCAGCCACAGCATGGGCCCGATGGCGATCACCCCGCGCGAGCGGCCCGATCGGCGCGCGGCGCCGATCGGGTTGGAAGTGGACATGGCCTGGGTCGAGAGATTGAGGCCGGCAAAGGCCATGCCCCACAGCAGCCGCAGCGGCAGCAGCGCCCAGAAGCCGCTGGCCACCGTATAGCCCAGCGCGCAGGCGATGGCCGCGCAGACTGCGTAGAAGCAGGTCGGGCGGTCGCCGCGCCGCGAGTAGAAACGCGTCACCCAGCGATAGCCGGCGATGCGCACCAGGCGGTTGGCCGCCAGCAGGACGCCGACCTCGGCCAGCGTCACGTGGAACTGCTCGGCGTACATCGGCAGGAGCAGGTAGAGCACGATGTCGCAAGGCAAGGCGGCGGCCAGCGACATGGCGGCGTGGCGCGAATCGAGATCGGCGCGCCGCAGGTCGGCCTGATGCAGGTCTGGTGTGGTCATGGCTGCCATCATGCGGCGCGCGCGCGAGGGCTGACAAACGATATTAATTCCGGCCATGCGTGATAAAATCTGACGCATGGCCGAACTCACCCTCCCGCTCAACGCCATCCGCGCCTTCCTCGCGGCCGCGCGCCACCAGAGTTTCACACTGGCGGCGCAAGAACTCAACGTCACCCACGGCGCCGTCAGCCGCCAGATCAAGAACCTTGAAGACTACCTCGGCATGCCGCTCTTCGAGCGCCGCATCCGCCAGGTGCTGCTGACCGAGCGCGGCCGCCAGTTCTTCGAAGAGGCCAGCCCGGCGCTGGAGATGCTGGCCGGCGCCGCGCGCCGCGTCATGCGCGATGCGCCCACGCGACCGGTCAGCATCAACGTGCGGCCCTCGTTCGCGGTGCGCTGGCTGATCCCGCACCTCTCCGGCTTCGTCGAACGCTATCCCGGCATCGAGCCGCGCGTGGCCACCAGCACCGCCATCGTCAGCCGCGCGCCGGGACCGTTCGACATTGCCATCCGGCGCGGCGAGACCAACTGGCCGGAGAGCCTCAAGGTGCAACGCTTCATGGAGGACGAGCTGCTGCTGGTGGCCTCGCCCGCGCTGCTCAGGAACACGCCGCTGCCCGAGGCCCGCGCGATTGCCGAACACACGCTGCTGCTCTCGCGCAGCCGCCGCGGCGATTGGGAGGAGTGGAAGAAGCTGGCCGGCCTGAAGCGCTCGCGCACCCAGCCCATGCTGCATTTCGATCACGTGCACTTCGTGCTGCAGGCGGCGGTCGACGGCCTCGGCCTGGCGCTGTCGCCGGTCTCGCTGGCCGACAACGACCTGCGCTCGGGCCGCCTGGTCTGCCCGCTGCCCGAGCTGCGCCTGCCGCTGGCGCCCTACTACCTCGGCATCAGCCCGCAGGCCGGCGCCGAGGCGCAGCTGTTCGCCAAATGGCTGGGCGAGAACCGCCTGCTGGCCTGACGCCCGCTAGCGATGCCCGCGCCACGGCGTGAGCGCATCGGCCAGGCGCCGCATCGCCAGGTCGAACAGATACGCGATCAGGCCGATCAATATGATCCCCATCACCACCACGTCGGTGCGCAGGAAGCTGGAGGCGTTGAGCACCAGTTGCCCCAGCCCGGCCGTGGCCGCCACCATCTCGGCTGCCACCAGCGTGGTCCAGCCGAAGCCGATGGCGATGCGCAGGCCGGTGAGGATGTCCGGCAGCGCCGCCGGCAGGATCACGTGGCGCAACAGCTGCCAGCGCGTCGCGCCCATGGACTGCGCCGCATGCAGCTGCTCGGCCGGCACGCCGGCCACGCCGGCGCGGGTAGACACGGCGATGGGAGCGAAGCAGGCCAGCCAGATCAGCAGCAGCTTGGCGGTCTCGTCGATGCCGAACCAGATCACGATCAGCGGCAGATAGGCCAGCGGCGGCAACGGCCGGTAGAACTCCAGCAACGGGTCGAAGACGCCGCGCGCGATGCGGCTGGCGCCCATCAGCAGCCCCACCGGCACCGCGGCCAGCGCCGCCAGCAGGAAGGCGCCGAACACCCGCAGCAGGCTCCAGGCGATGTGCTGCCACAGCGGCAGGCCGCCCTGGACGTTGCCGTCCCAGGCCTGCGTCGCGGCTTGCCATACCGCCGCCGGCGGCGGCAGGAACAGCGGCGCGATCCAGCCGGCCGCGGTGGCGCCCCACCACAGCAGCAATGCCACCGCGACCGTCACCGCCGCAATGCCGGTGGACGAGCCGCTGCCCGGCCGCGGATGGATGCGCGCCGGCGGCAGCTGCGCCGAAGGCGCGTGCGGCGCTTCACGCGCGGCGGCAATGGCAGGGGAAGCGTGGTCGGCGTTGCTCATGCGTGCGCTCCCAGTCCATGCACCAGTTGCAACAGGCGCTCGCGCCAGGCGATGAAATCCGGCGACGACTTCACCGCGCGCGCGTCGCCGGTATCGACATAGCGGCGCAGGAACGGCAGCTCGAAATCATGCTCGATGCGGCCCGGCCGCGGCGACATCACAATCACCCGGCTGCCCAGGAACAGCGCCTCCTCGACGCTGTGGGTGATGAAGAAGACGGTCTTGCCGGTGCGCGCCCATACCTGCGCCAGCAGCTCCTGCACGCTCTCGCGCGTCAGGGCGTCGAGCGCGCCCATGGGCTCGTCCATCAGCAGCACGCGCGGATCGTTGGCCAGCGCGCGCGCAATCCCGACGCGCTGCTGCATGCCGCCGGAGAGCTGGTACACCGGCGACTTCGCCTGGCGCTCCAGTCCCACCAGCTTCAATTTCTCATGCGCCAGCGCCAGTCGCTGCGCGCGCGGCAGCCCCCGAAAGCGCAGGCCCAGCGCGACGTTGTCCTCGACGTTGAGCCACGGCATCAACGCGTGCTTCTGGAACACCACGCCCAAGGCCGGCCCGGGGCCGGAAACCGGCGCGCCGTCCAGCAGCACCTGCCCTTGCGATGGGCCGATGAAGCCGGCCAGGCAATTGAGCAAGGTGGTCTTGCCGCAGCCCGACGGCCCCAGCGCCACCACGAACTCGCCGGACGCGATGGCAAGATCGACACCCGCCAGCGCCAGCGGCTCATCCGGCCCGGAAGATGCAAAACGCACCGACAAGCGGTGCGCCTCGATACGTCCGCCGGCCGGCTGGCCGGAGTTCAGGAAAGCCGCCTGGCTCACTGCGCCGCCTTGCGCACCCAGGTGGCATTCACCCCGGTCGCGTAATCCGGCAGCACGTTCTGGATGGTGCCCTGGCTCTTCAGGAAAGCCGCGGTCGCCGCCAGCGACTTGGCTGCGCCGCCGCCCAGCCATTCGGCCGAGGCCTGCTGCTGCAGCGTCGGGAACTCGTACAGCGCCAGGCTCGCCGGCACCTCCGCCGCCTCCGCGCCGGACCACTTGGCGACCGCCTTCACCGGCGCCGAATCGGCGTTCCATGCAGCCTTGTTCTTGCGGTAGTTGTCGTCGGTCTCGGCCAGCACCTTGACCAGGTCGGTCAGGAAAGCGTCGTTGTCCCTGGCGAAGGCCAGGCTCACCACGATGCCGTCGAAGGTGGCCTTGCCGGTTTGCCTGGCGATCTGGCCCGAGGTCGTCAGCACGGCGCCGTTCTTCTTGACCTTGGCCAGCACCGGATCCCAGATGAAGGTGGCGTCGATGTCGCCGCGCTCCCATGCCGCCGCAATCTCGGGCGGACGCAAGTTGACGATCTTCACGCCGCGCGGATCGACCTTGGCGTTTTCCAGCGCCAGCAAGGCGTGGAAGTGCGAGGTCGAGACGAAAGGCACGGCCAGGCGCTTGCCCTTCAGGTCGGCCAGCGCATTGACGCCGCTGCCGTTGCGCGCCACCAGGGCTTCGGCGTCGTTGATGTTGTCGAGGATCCAGAACAGCTGGATATCCAGGCCTTGCGACAGGCCGGACGCGATCGGCGCGGAGCCGGCCTCGCCGATCTGCACCGAGCCGGAAGCCAGCGCGCGGATGACATCGGCGCCGCTGGCCAGCTTGCGGAAGGTGACCTTGTAGCCGGTCTTCTTCTCCAGCGCCTGCGCGTCCTGCGCATAACGCCAGGGCACGACCATGTCCTGGTAGGCGATCACCACTTCCTTGGATTGCGCCACGGCGTTGGCGGTGAACAGGACGGCGGCGGACAGGGCAAGGGTCTTCAGCAGTGTCTTCATTGGATTTCTTGTTGTTGAATTTGGGCGTTCCAGTATAGGAAGGGGCGTTTTGCGCGGACACGAATATTTCCGTGAAAGCTTATGCGGTCCGGTTTGGGTTCTCTTGGCGTCGTGACGCGATGCCGGGTGTACGGCGCACGACGCTGGGTCCCTGCTTTCGCAGGGACGACAGGTAGTGGCGTGACGCGAGCCCGTGACGCCCGACGCGACCTCCTCCTTGTCGTTCCTGCGAAAACAGGAACCCAGCGTCGTCCGTGGCGCCTCCCCCATCCTCCGTTCGGACTGAGTAGCCGTGAAACGGCGTATCGAAGTCAGCGTGACTCTCGCTGCCCTTGGGTAGCCTGCTCAGGACAGCCTTCGCGAGCGCATCGCGCCCAATCACATTTCCCAACTAAGAAAATGCAAAAACATTCTTAGTCATCCCACCCCAGCGGCGCTCTAATAACAAACCGGCCGTCCGGCCCAACCCAACGACCGCATCACGCAAGGAAACACCCGCATGGCCACCGACATCTTCTGGTTCCTCCCCACCTCCGGCGACACCCGCTACCTCGGCACCTCCGATTTCGGCCGCGCGCCGACCATCGACTACATGCGCCAGATCGCCGTCGCCAGCGAGAACCTCGGCTATGACGGCCTGCTGATCCCCACCGGCGCATCCTGCCTGGATCCCTGGGTCGTGGCCGCCAGCCTGGTGCCGGTGACGCAGAAGATCAAGCTGCTGGTGGCGCTGCGCACTTCGCTGGGCGGGCCGGGACCGTCCGCGCGCCAGGCCGCCACGCTGGACCAGGCATTGAACGGCCGCCTGCTGCTCAACGTCGTGCCGGGCGGCGACGCCACCGAGCTGGAGGCCGATGGCGTGTTCCTCAGGCATGACGAGCGTTATGAGGCCGCCGACGAATACCTCACCATCTGGCGCCGCCTGCTGCAGGGCGAAACGGTGGATTACGAAGGCAAGCACTTCCGCATCAGGAAGGGACAGGTGTTCCACCATGCCGTGCAGCAGCCCCATCCGCCGCTGTACTTCGGCGGCTCGTCGGAGGCCGCGCACGATCTCGCGGCCAAGCACGTGGATGCCTACCTGACCTGGGGCGAACCGCCGGCGGCGGTGGCGCAGAAGATCGCCGACGTGCGCGAGCGCGCCGCGAAACGGGGACGCACGGTGCGCTTCGGCGTACGCCTGCACGTGATCGTGCGCGAGACCACGCAAGAGGCGTGGGCCGATGCCGATCGCCTGATCAGCAAGCTGACCGACGACGATATCGCCCGCGCGCAGCAAAACTACGCGCGCATGGATTCGGTGGGACAGCAGCGCATGGCCGCGCTGCATGGCGGCCGGCGCGACAAGCTGGAAATCGCGCCCAACCTGTGGGCCGGCGTGGGACTGGTGCGCGGCGGCGCCGGCACCTCGCTGGTGGGAGATGCCGCCACGGTGGCCGAGCGGCTGCAGGAATATGTGGATCTCGGGGTGGATACCTTCGTGCTGTCCGGCTATCCGCACCTGGAAGAATCGATACGCTTCGCCGAGCTGGTGTTCCCCCTGCTGGGCAAGCAGGCGGTGACCTTGCGCGACCGGGCGCAGACGGGTGGAGCGTTTGATATTCGGGCGGCGCGTTCGGCGTCCTGAAGGCGTTGATGTGCGGCGAACGACGCTGGGCTCCTGCTTTCGCAGGAGCGACAGTCAAGAGATTGGATCAAACAGGCGCAGGTTCAAGCCATCTCCGCATTGTCGTCCCTGCGAAAGCAGGTACCCAGTGTCGTGATCGGAGGCTGCCCCACTTGGCTACCTCCATTGACGTACGACCCCGGGCTCCTGCTTTTGCAGGAGCGACGGAGAAAAATCAGGACACCAGCTTGATATAACCGGCAGCATCCAAGAACCCCTCCACCGAAAACGGCACAGCCGGCTTCAGCTTGAAGATCCACTGATCGTAAGGCGCGCCGTTGATGGCGTCTGGCGTATCCACCAGCGTCTCGTTGATGGCGATAACCTCGCCGTCCACCGGCGCGTGCAGGTCCGAGGCCGTCTTGTTGGACTCGACGATGCCGCACTCGCCGCCGCGCTTCAACTGCTTGCCCACCGCAGGCAGGTCCACGTACACCAGCGTGCCCAGTTGCTCCTGGCCGAAGTCGGTGATGCCGACGACCAGCGTGCCGTCGCCCTCCACCCTCACCCACTCGTGCGTCTCGGCATAGACGAGATGATCGGGAATCAGCATGGCGTCTCCTTTGCTTGTCTGTTGAAAAAACTCAGCCTTCGGCCTTGCTGCCGTCCGGGTAGACCGGTTCGCCCAGGTTGAGCATCAGGCGATTGGCCCAGGCGAAGATGGCCACCGAGTGGATCAGGTCCAGCACTTCCAGCTCGTTCAAGCCGGCGTCTGTCAACGCCTTGACCTGCGCCGCGCCGATGTCGCCCGGCTGCTCGGTCAGCTCGGCCGAGAATTTGGCGATGGCCTGCTCGCGCGCATCGACGCCGGCGCCGTAGGGCGTGTCGAACACTTGCCTGACGGTGTCGTTGCGCTTGGCCAGCTGCTCGAAGCGTTGCGCGTGCACCGAGGCGCAATAGACGCAGCCGTTGATGCGCGAGACCACCAGCGAACCCAGCTCGCGCTCGGCGCGCGACATGCCGCCGGGGGCGTACATGATGGCGTTGAAGGCGGCCGAGCGCTGGCGCAGGATGTCCGGCTGGTGCGCAAGGAACAGGTAGTAGTCGGAGGTCTTGGCCTTGACGTTGCTCTCTTCCAGCACCTTGATCTGGTCTTCGCTGGCGTCTTCCAGGGCGACGACGTCCAGCCACGCATCCCATTCCAGGCTTTCGTTGGTGAAGCCGTTGGCTTTGATGATTTCGCTCATGTCTGTTCTCCTCAGTTGCCGGCGGCGGCCTGCATGGCCTTGAGGCCGGCGATCACGCGCAGCTGGTAGGAAATGAAGGCGATCAGCTGCGACAGCGCGACCACCGCGGGAGTGCTGATGCCGGCGGCCGGCAGCTTTTCGATGGCGGCCTTGTCGCCTTCCACCGGACGTTGCGTCAGCGCGCGCGTGAACACCAGCATGGCGCGCAGGCGCCCTTCAGGCAATTGCTCCGGCGTGCCGGTGTCGGCCGCGGCCAGCTGCGCCGCATCGGCCGGCAAGGCTTGCAGGCGGGCGCGGTAATGCGCGGCCACGTCGGCGGCGCCGGCCAGGCGGCAGGCGTACAGGGCGACCAGCAGACGCTCGTCGAGCGCGATGCCTTCCAGCGCCGGATCGAACAGGGTGTCGTAGCTGCCCTGCGAGGCGGCGGCGACCTTGTCGCGCTGGTGACGCAGGGTGTGCAGCGGGCTGCCCGGTTCAAGGCCGGCCAGTTGGTCGATGACATCGCGGCCGATGTCGTAGACGGGAGTGCTCATGCTTTTTCCTTTGGGAGCGTGTGTTTGGAGACGGCATCGCGCAGGAACTGCTGCGCCTGCTGCCATGAATCGAGGTCGGCGCGCGCATTGGCCGAGGGCTCGCCGCCGCCGGTGCTGATGCGGCCCGAGACCGGGTGCGCATAGGTGGTCTGCGTGGTCGGCACGAACGGGAACAGGATGGAGTGACCGGCGTTGGCGTAGTTGCGCCACAGCACCGGCCAAGCGTGTCCGACCTCGGCCAGCTTGTCGGCGACCATGCCGCAGTAGATGCTGGAAGGCCAGGAACCATCGTCGGTGGCCGACAACAGCAGCACCGGCGCGGCGATACGCTCGACCGGGATGCGCGCGCGCGCCACCGCGTCTTCATCTTCCAGCGCCGTGAGCATCGCCAGTTCATGGCGGTGCGGCGCGGGTCCGTCGTCGAAGGGTTGCCAGCTGGCGCTGCGGTTGCCTTGCCACTGGTGCGGCAAGGGCTGGCCGCGCAGCAGCCAGGTCGGCCCTTCCCTGCCCACCGCCGGATCGGCGGCGTTCTGGCCGCTGTGCACCAGCGCGCTGGGCACGTAGGCCAGCACCGCCGAGACCTTTTGCGGGAAGGTCGCGCCCAGCAGCAGCACCAGCTCGCCGCCGCGCGACTGGCCGCTGATGGCGACGAAATCGTCCTGCGGCCGCACTTCGGCGCGCAGCCAGTCAAGGCCGCGCTCGAAATATTCCAGCGGCGTATTGGAGATGTAGTCGGACAAGCCCGGCGCCTTGAAGTAGGCCAGCGCGAAGGCGGCATAACCGCGCGAGGCATACAGCGCCGCCCGCGGCTCGTTGATGCCGCCGCCGGAACCGTTGACGATCATCACCGCCGGATGCGGGCCCGGGGTGGCCGGCAGGAACAGCGTGCCGACCAGCCCCGCTTCCCTCACCTCGCGCCGGATGACGCCCTCGGCCGCCAGCCGCTGCACCAGCCGCGTGCTGGCCGGACGGCATTGCTCGATGCCGAGGTCGGCCACCGCCGACACCGTCAGCGTGGTTTCCAGCGGCGCCATGACGTCGGCGTGGAAGTTGTCGCGCCGGCCCGGCTGGGCCGGCTGCTGCGACCACAGCAGGCCCATCGGGTCGATGCCCTGGTAGTCGCCGTCGATGGCCGGGCTCATGCTGAGGTCCACGCAACCGCTGGCGTCAGCCAGGAAGCAGGCGCTGCTGCGCCATTCCACGCCATGGCGCACGGTGGCCGACGACACCCGCACCGGTTCGCCCGGCAGCGCGCCGCTCACCACGATGCGGCGCGGCACGTCGATCAGCGCGTCGGCCGGAGTGGCCGAGATGGCGAAGTTGGGCATGGCCTTACTTCTTTTCCTGGGTGACCATCATGGCGGTGGTGCGGTCGCTGCTGATGGGCGTGACCTTCAGGCCCTTCTTCGCGGCCCAGATGTTCTGGTAGTGGTACATCGGGATCACGCCGACGTCGTCGGACACCACCTTGGCCGAAGCGCGCAGGATGGCTTCACGCTTGCCGGCGTCGAACTCGGCAGTGGAATCGGCCAGCGCACGGTCCACGGCCGGGTTGCTGTAGTGGTTCCAGTTGGAGGCGCCGATGCCCTTCTTGGCGTCGACCGTGCCCAGCACGTTGACCAGCGCATAGCTGGCCTCGCCGGTGCCGTTGCCCCATGCCAGCACGGAAACCGCGAACTCGTTCTTGTTGGCGCGCGAGGAGTACGAGGCCCAGGGCAGCACTTCGACCTGGGTCTTGATGCCGATGCGGGTCCAGAACTGCGCCACCGCCTGCATGGTTTCAGGCGCTTGCGGATAGCGGTCGTTGGGCACGTGGATGGTCAGCTTGAAGCCGTCCGGGAAGCCGGCTTCGGCCAACAGCTTCTTGGCCTCGGCGGCGTCGAAGGGGATGTTCTTGATGTCCGGGTTATAGCCGAAGGTGTCGGTGGGCATCCACTGGTTGGCCTCGGTGGCCGCGCCTTGCAGGATGCGGTCGATGATGGCCTTGCGGTTGATCGCCAGCGACATGGCGCGGCGCACGCGCACGTCCAGCAGCGGGTTCTTTTCCAGCTGCTTGCCGGCGTTGTCGGTGATGAAGGGACTCGGGCCCTGGTGGAAGCTCGGCTGGATCAGCAGCACGCGCAGGCCGTTGTACGGATAAACGGTGACGTTGGGCGATTGCTTGAGCTTGCCCAGGTCCGACACCGAGACCTTGTCGATCACGTCCACGTCGCCCGAGAGCAGCGCCGCGGTGCGCGCCGCGCCGTTGTTGATGTAGCGGTAGTTGACCTTGTCCCACAGCGGCTTGCCGTTCCAGTAGGCGTCGTTGCGCTGCATCACCACGCGGTCGCCCGGCGTGTAGGAGACGAACCTGTAGGGGCCGGTGCCGACCACGGCGGCGCCGCTGTTGTAGTTCTCCGTCTGCGACTTCTCGCCCACGTGCTTGCTGACGATGTGCACCGAGGCCAGGTTCAGCGGCAGGTCCGGGTTGGGGATGTTGGTCTTGATCACCAGGGTCAGCGGATCCTTGGCGGTGACCGACTCCACCGTGCGCAGGTAGCCGGCGAAGGTGGCCACGCTGCCCGGCACGGCGCGCGCGCGCTGGTAGGAGAAGATCACGTCATCGGCGGTGAAGGGCTTGCCGTCCTGCCACTTCACGTTCGGGCGCAGCTTGAATTCCCAGGTCTTGGGGTCGATGTTCTTCCAGCTCACCGCCAGGCCCGGCACCAGCTTGTTGTAGTCGTTCTGGACCAGCAGGTCCCAGAAGTGCAGGTCCACCGAGCGGTCGCCGGCGTGGTTGTTCAACTGCGGATCCATCGACGACAAGGGGTCGGCGAAGGCGATGTTGAGGTTCTGGGCGCGCGCCGCGTCGGCGGCGGCGGCCAGCGCCACGCCGGTCAGGGCGACTGCCAGCAGGCGGGTCAGAAGGGTCTTTTTCATGTGCTGTTCCTCTGTGTTGGTCAGGTTGTAAGCAATCGTGGATTCTTTAATTCTTTACTTCGGTGCTGCAAAAATAGGGGCCGGCGCGCCGGCTCAGCCATCGTTGAGATGGCAGGCGCTCATGTGGCCCGGCGCGATTTCCTTCAAGGCCGGCTGCTGCTCGCGGCAGCGCTGCGTGGCATGCGGGCAGCGCGGGTTGAAGTGGCAGCCGCCCGGCGGGTTCAACGGACTGGGGATCTCGCCCCTGATCGCCGTGAACTCCTTCTTGCGCGCCGACATGCGCGGCACCTCGGCCAGCAGCGCCTGCGTGTAGGGATGGTTGGGACGGCCGAACAGCTCGCCCACCGGCGCGCTTTCGACCACCCGTCCCAGGTACATGATCACCACGCGGTCGGAGACGTGCTCCACCACGCCCAGGTCGTGGCTGATGAAGAGATAGGTCAGGCCCAGCTCTTCGCGCAGGTCCATGAAGAGATTGAGGATCTGCGCCTGGATCGACACGTCCAGCGCCGCCACCGCCTCGTCGCACACCAGCATCTCGGGCTGCACGGCCAGCGCGCGGGCGATGCCGATGCGCTGGCGCTGGCCGCCGGAGAACTGGTGCGGATAGCGGTCGCGCAGCGCCGGATCGAGGCCGGCGCGCAGCAGCTGGCGGCAAACGTAGTCGTCCAGTTCGCCCTCGACCTTGCCGTTGACCTGGGCCGCTTCGCCGACGATCTGGTCCACCCGCAGGCGCGGGTTGAGGCTGGCGTAAGGGTTCTGGAAGATCATCTGCACCTGCAGGCGCGCGGCGTCCTGCCCGGCGCGGGTCAGCGCGGCGCGGTCGCGCCCGCCCACCAGCGCCTGGCCGTCCGACGGATCGAGCAGGCCGCAGGCGATGCGGCCCAGGGTGGACTTGCCGCAGCCGGATTCGCCGACCAGCCCGACCACTTCGCCCGGCATGACCTTGAGGTCGACCCGGTCGAGCGCGCGCGTGACGGCCGGCGCGCGCGTCCAGCCGCGCTGCTGCAGCTGGCGCTCCAGCCAGCCCTGGCGGCGCTCGCCGAACCGGCGGCTGACGGCGCGGGTTTCGATGAGGGGAATGACTGCCTTATCCATGTTGCGCCTTCACTTCGGTATTGCTTGCCTGCGCCGGATGGAAGCAGCGCACCAGGTGGCCCGGCAGCGGTTCGCTGATGGCCGGCGCCGCCAGGCATTGCTGGCTGACCCGCTCGCAGCGCGCGGCGAAGGCGCAGGTCGGCGGCAGGTGCAGGAGGTTGGGCGTCATGCCGGGAATCTGGCGCAGCCGCGCGCCGCGCCGGTTGTTGCTGGGCAGGCTGCCGATCAGGCCCTGGGTATAGGGATGCAGCGGCGCGTCGAGCACCTCTGCCACGCTGCCCTGCTCGACGATGCGGCCGGCGTACATCACCGCCACCTCGTCGGCCAGCCCCGCCACCACCGACAGGTCGTGGGTGATCCAGATCAGCGCGGTGCCGTGCTGGCGCGCCATTTTCTGCACTTCGGACAGGATCTGCGCCTGGATGGTGACATCCAGCGCCGTGGTCGGCTCGTCGGCAATGATCAGGTCGGGCTTGTGCAACATGGCGATGGCGATCGCCACGCGCTGGCGCATGCCGCCGGAGAGCTGGTGCGGGTAAGCCTGCAGCCGCTCCTCAGGACTGGCGATGCCCATCGCGCCCAGCGTGTCGCGCGCCAGTTCGCGCGCGGCCTGGCGGCTCATCTTGCTGTGCGCCAGCACGGCGTCGACCATCTGCGCCTCGACCTTGAGCACCGGGTTCAAGGTCATCATCGGATCCTGGAAGATCATGGCGATGCGGTTGCCCTGCAGTTCGCGCAGCGCGGCGCGGTCCATGCCCACCAGGTCGCGGCCCTGGAACAGGATCTCGCCGCCGACGATCTTGCCCGGCGCATCGACCATGCCCAGGATCGAGAAGCCGGTGACGCTCTTGCCGGAACCGGACTCGCCCACCAGGCCGAGGATGCGGCCGCGGGCGACCGCCAGCGAGACGTCGTCCACCGCCGGCAGCACGCCATCGGGCGTGAAGAAATGGGTGCGCAGGCCGCGCACTTCCAGGGTCGGGCTGTTGTTCGGCGCGCTCACTTCTGCCACCTCGGATTCAGGATGTCGCGCAGGCGGTCGCCCACCAGGTTGATGGCCACGATCACCACCAGCAGCGCGATGCCGGGGTAGAAGCTGATCCAGTATTCGCCCGAGAGCATGAACTGGTAGCCGTTGAAGATCAGCAGCCCCAGCGAAGGCTCGGTGACCGGCACGCCAAGGCCGAGGAAGGACAGCGTCGCCTCCAGCGTGATCGCGCGCGCCACCTGCAGCGTGCCGATCACGATCAGCGGCGGCAGGCAGTTGGGCAGGATGTGGCGCACCATGATGCGCCACGATGACAGGTTCAGGCCGCGCGCGGCCTCGACGTATTCCTTCTGGCGCTCCACCAGCGCCTGTCCGCGCGCGGTGCGGGCATAGTAGGCCCATTCCAGCACCACCAGCGTGGCCATCACATTGAGGATGCCCTTGCCGACATAGGCCAGGATCAGCATCGCCACCAGGATCGACGGGAACGACAGCACCAGGTCGGCCAGGCGCATCAGGAGCGTGTCGGTCTTGCCGCCGGCATAGGCGGCCAGCAGACCGACCAGGGTGCCGATCACGCCGGCGATCAGCGCCGAGCCGACGCCGATGCCCACGCTGATGCGCAGGCCGTAGACGATGGCCGAGAGCAGGTCGCGGCCCTGGCCGTCGGAACCCAGCCAGTAGCTGAAGCTGCCGCCGCCGTTGAGCGTGCCGGGCGGCATGCGGGAGTCCAGCACGTCCACCTGGCCCAGGTCGTAGGGGTTCTGCGGCGTGATCCAGGGCGCGGCGATGGCGCAGACCGCCAGCAGCAGCACGATGGCCAGGCCCAGCGTGGCGGTGCGGGAGGCGAAGAAATGGCGCGCCACGCGCCGCCACGGCGACTCCCGGCGCGGCGCCTGGAACGCCGACAGCTCGGAGATGCGGGCGCGCACCTCTTCCTGCGTCATCTCGGGTTGCGCGCTCATGCCCTCGCCTCCACCCGCACTCGCGGATCCAGTAGCTTGTAGAGCACGTCGACCACCAGGTTGAGCGTGACGAACAAGCACACGATGACCATCAGGTAGGCCACGATCACCGGACGATCCAGCGCATTGATGCTGTCCAGGATCAGCTTGCCGGCGCCGGGCCAGGCGAACACGCTCTCGGTGACCACCGCGAAGGCGATGGTGGAGCCGAACTCCAGGCCGACCACGGTGACCAGCGGGATCAGCGTATTGCGCAGCACATACATCAGCACCACGCGCGCCGGCGAAAGCCCCTTGGCGCGGGCGAACTTGACGAAGTCCATCGGCAGCACCTCGCGCACGTTGGCGCGGGTCAGGCGGATCACCAGCGAAATCTTGAACAGCGACAGGTTGATGGCCGGCAGGATGATGTGGCGCCAGCCGTCCAGTGTCAGCCACGACCACTGGATGCCGAACAGGCCGGCGGTCTGGCCGCGTCCGCCGGAGGGCAGCCAGCCCAGCGAGACCGCGAACACCATGATCAGCATCAGGCCGATCCAGAAGGTCGGCAGCGAGAAGCCGAGGATGCTGCCGGTCATCACCATGCGCGAGAAGGGATGCTCGGGCTTGAGGCCGGCGAACAGGCCCAGCGGCACGCCCATCAGCAGCGCCAGGATCAGCGCGGCGAAGGCCAGCTCCAGCGTGGCCGGCAGGCGCTGGAAGATCAGCAGGATGGCCGGCGAGTTGTAGACGAAGCTGTTGCCCAGGTTGCCGTGCAGCGCGCCGTTGAGGAAGGACAGGTACTGGCGCCACACCGGCTGGTCCAGGCCCAGCTCCTTGATGATGCGCAGGCGGTCGACCTGGTCGACGTCCTGGCCGATCAGGATGTCGACCGGGTTGCCGATCAGGTGCAGGCCGAAGAAGACGATCACCGTCATCAACAGCACCACCATCAGCGCCTGCAGCACGCTCTTCGCGATCGCCATGCTCATCGGGGCAGTTCCCATGCGGAAGGCGTCCATTCGTCGCCCACCAGTTCGGGCTCCTCGTACGCCTGGATGTTGCGGTAATGGTGTTGCACGTCCTCGCCGTACATCAGCGAGGCGATGCCTTGCGCCAGGCGATAGGCGCCGTCGCTGATGGCGGGAATGTCGCCCGAGACGGTGCCGTGGCTGGCCGTGGCCGGATAGCAGAAGCAGTGTACGCGCTCCAGGCCGGGCAAGTCGCCGGCTTGCTTTTCCTGGAACTCGAAGAAGGGGCCGAGATAGGGCATGCTGCTCAGCTCGGCGTCTTCCTCGCCGGCCGGCGGCGTGTAGCGCTCGCCCCAGGACAGGATATGCGGGGCGATGGCGGCGTATTCGGGACGCGCCGACCAGTCCACCTGGAAGCCGGTCGAGAAGAACAGGAAATCCAGTTCCAGCGGGCCGCGATTGGTCTGCAGCAGCAACGCGCCATCGTCCCGCGCGGCGGCGCTCTCGATGGCGGTGCCGAGCAGGAAGCGCGCATTGGCGAAGCGCGACACGCGGCGCGTGCTGCCCGAGGGCGGCGGCACCTGCTGGATGTTGACGTAGTGGCGGATGCGCCATTTCCAGGCGTCCGGCAGGTGCTGGTGGCCGTTGACCAGGCCGGGGTTGCCCGAGCCCTTGCCCTTGTTGATGCGCGGCAGTTCCTTGCGGCGGATCAGCAGGTCCACGCGCGCGGCGCCCTCTTCCAGCGCGGTAGCCGCGCTGTCCATGGCCGACGAACCGCCGCCGACCACGCCCACACGCTTGCCCTTGAGGCTGGCATAGTCGAACACGTCGGAGGAATGCGCCCAGCGGTCGCGCGGCAGCTGCTGCGCCAGCGGCGGCAGGTAGGCGCCGCCCAGGCCGTCGCGGCCGGTGGCCAGCACCACCCGGCGCGCCAGCACCGACGACTCTCCCGCGGGCGAACGCAGCTTCAGCTCGACCAGGCCGTCGGCGCGCGGCAGCACGGCCAGCACGCGATGCTCGTTGCGCACATCCAGCCGCATCACGCGACGGAACCAGCGCAGGTAATCCATCCACTGCAGGCGCGGGATCTTGTCCAGCGCCTCCCAGGCCGCCAGGCCGAACTGGGCCTCGAACCAGGCGCGGAAGGTCAGCGTGGAAAAGCCCAGCGCGGGGCCGGTCAGGGTCTTGGGCGAGCGCAGCGTTTCCATGCGCGCAGTGGTGGCCCAGGGGCCTTCGAAATCCTCGGGCGACTGGTCGTAGATGACATTGGGAATGCCCAGGTGGGACAGCGCCACCGACGCCGCCATGCCGGCCTGGCCGCCGCCGACGATGGCCACGTCCTGCACCGGCGCGCCGTCGCGCTCGACCTTGGGTGTCCACGATTTGCCGGGCAGCGCCAGCCATTCCAGGTCCTGGCGCAGGCGCGCTTCCAGCGCGGGCAGTCCGATCGGCGCCGTGTTGTCGATATTGAGCATGTCGCCCCTTCAATGCATGAAAGAGACGCGGCGGCCCGCATCGCTGCGCCCCGCTGCCGTCTCTCGTTGGTTATTCGTTGGTCCTGCCTGTTGCTGCCGGCCCGGCGGCGCCTTCCCGGTGCGCCTGCCATGGCCTTGCGTCATTCAAAGCAATTCGTCGTGCTCGGCCGCGTCGCGCTTGACGAAGCCGTGCAGGATATTGCGCGCCGAGCTCTCCACCGCGTCGATCAGCGCGCGGGTGATGCCTTCCACCGGCTTGCCGAACGGCGTCACCACGCCGAAATAGAACGGGATGTCGATGGCCAGCTTCCTCACCACCAACCCTTCGATGGGCATGCCCAGCGCCGTGATCGGCTCCACCAGCGCCACTCCCAGCCCGGCATGCGCGGCCATGATGGCGTTGAAGGAGGTGTTGGTGTCGATCGCCACGTCCAGCGGATGATCGTCGCCCAGCGCGGTTTCGATGCGCTGGCGCAAGCGATAGCGATTGGACATGGTGATCACGCGCTCGCCGCGCAACGCGGCGCGGCTGATCTTGTCCTTCTTCGCCAGCGGATGGTCGGCGCGCAACACCGCCACGCAGGGCGCCTCGCCTATCCAGTGCAGGTCCAGCCCGCGATGCGCCACCGGCAGGCTGGTCAGGCCCAGGCTGACGGTACGGTGCAGCACCGCATGCACTACTTGCTCGGCAGAGGCGCTGCGCAGGTGGATGTGCTCGGGCAAGCCGAAGCCGCCCTGCGCCACCTGCTGCAAGGCGGCCGGCGCGATGGTCGAGGCCAGCGCGGGCGTGGCCACCAGGTGCACCGGTTGCGCCTCTTCGCGGCCGATCTCGGCGGCGCGCTCGCGGATGCTGCGCAGGCCGACCAGCGAACGCTCGACCTCCTCGTACAGCAGGAAGGCCTTGCCGGTAGGCGTCACGCGCGGCCCGTTGCGGTCGAACAGCGCATAGCCCAGCTCGGCTTCCAGGTCGCCGATGGCCTTGCTGACGGCCGGCTGCGAACGGCCAAGGCTGCGCCCGGCGCCGGTCACGCTGCCTATCGTCATCACCGCGGCAAATGCCTCGAGCTGGTTCAAATCCATCGCAATCCCTGGGAATCCTGGCGAATCCTTGATCCGGATCCTTGCATATGATTTTCGGATTATAGGTTTGTATTTATTCTATTTCAGTATAATAATTTTGTATAAGCTAATGCATGAGGCGCCAGGCCGGCCGGGAATCGGCCCGACCCTCCCGCACGGCCCGCCGTCCGCCCCTGGCGAATCATTCGAAGTTGCAGATGAACAATGCGCTCGACCATGGTTTTCCGGCCGCAGGCGTGGCGTAATGTCAAACCGTCTTCGCTGGATTACCTGGATTCGTCCGCCATGAACACCCGCCCCCCCTGTCGCCCGCCCGCCGGCGTGAGCTTCCCCATCTACCTCGACTACGGCGCCACCACGCCGGTCGATCCGCAGGTCGCCAGGGTGATGTGCGACTTCCTGACCGACAAGTTCGGCAACGCCGCCAGCAGCTCCCACCCCTTCGGCTGGGAAGCGCGGCGCGCGGTGGAAAAGGCGCGCGGGCAGGTGGCCGGCCTGGTCGGCGCCCAGCCCGCCGAGATCGTCTGGACCTCGGGCGCGACCGAATCCAACAACCTGGCCCTGAAAGGCGCCGCCTTGACGCTGCGCGCCCAGGGCCGCGGCAAGCACCTGGTCACCGTCGCCACCGAGCACAAGGCGGTGCTGGACACCATGCACACGCTGGAGCGCGCCGGCTTCGACGTCACCTTCCTGCAACCCGGCGCGGACGGCCTGGTCACGCCTGAGCAGTTCCGTGAAGCGCTGCGTCCCGACACCATCCTGGCCTCGGTGATGTACGTCAACAACGAGATCGGCGTGATCCAGCCCATCGCCGAACTGGGCGAGATCTGCGCCGGGCGCGGCATCGTGTTCCATGTGGACGCCGTGCAGGCGGCCGGCAAGATCGCCGTCGACGTCAAGCGCCTGAAGGTCGACCTGATGTCGTTCTCGGCACACAAGGTCTATGGCCCCAAAGGCATCGGCGCGCTGTACGTGCGCCACAATCCCGACCTCAGGCTGCAAGCCCAGATCGACGGCGGCGGCCATGAGAACGGCATGCGCTCCGGCACGCTGGCCACGCACCAGATCGTCGGCATGGGCGAGGCCTTCGAACTGGCGGGGCGCCTGCTGGAAGAGGAAGGCGAACGCATCCGCGCCCTGCGCGAGCGCTTGTGGAACGGCATCGCCGGCTTGCCCGGCGTGCAGCTCAACGGCTGCGCGATCAACCGCGTGCCGCACAACCTCAACGTCAGCTTCCCGCCGACGCGCTACGGCACGCTGGCCAGCCAGTTGCTGGGCATCGCGGTGTCGGCCGGCTCAGCCTGCAACTCGGCCGCTTCCGCGCCCTCTTTCGTCCTGCTGGCCATCGGCTGCACGCCCGACGCGGCGCGCAACGCGGTGCGGTTCTCGCTGGGGCGCGGCACCACGCAGGGCGAGATCGATTACGTGGCGGCGACGGTGAGGCAGGTGCTTGCGCTGGAGGCGTTGGAACCGGTACCGGTGGGCAGGTAAGCCATTGCGTGGTGGTTTGCTCTTGATTGCTGTTGTTGAACTGCTTGGGTACTCGCCTTCGGCTTTTGTCTTGATTCCTGCACTGCCGTTTTTCCAACCGCCTCCGTCGTTCCTGCAAAAGCAGGAACCCAGTGGCGTTTGTTATGCCTCAACGTCCGCTGAGCGACGCTGGATCCCGGCCTACGCCGGGATGACATGGAAGAGATAGACAACACCTCCTGATCTTCAAGATACTTATTGCCCGTTTGTTTGTATCGACGCGCGTTGAACGACGCTGGATCCCCGCTTTCGCGGGGACGACGGATTAATTGAGATCGCGAGCCAAGGAATCGATGCCGCAGGCGAGTCGGAGACAGCGCGATGCCGCAGGCGAGCCGGACACGCTTTCCCCTTGTGGGCCAGCCGTCGGAGCGGCGCAAAAAGTGGATCAGGGCGTCAGTCGGAGCGCAGCGACTCTGACGACCCCACTTTTTGCGCCGCTCCGACGGGCACCCCGAAGGGGCTGGCGCTTAGGGGCCGTTTTCTTTGCTTACTTTCTTTGGCGGGCCAAAGAAAGTGAGCGGCTGCCGGGCCGCCCCCGGCGCTCCCTCTCGACCGGAGAAAGATAAGTCTAAAGCCGGTACATCTGCACGCAGCAAGACCAGACTACCCAAACAAAGACGCCATCCACGCCGACTTCGATACGCCGCCAAAGCGGCTACTCAGTCCGAACGGAATCCAAGGAGCGCAACGAAAGTCGCTGGATCCCCGCTTACGCGGGGACGACGGATTAAATGAGATAGTGAGTCGCCCAAGGGAACCGCCAACGAGCAACAAGCAAGACAAAGCCGCAGGCGAGTCGGAGACCACGCGATGCCGCAGGCGAGCCGGATACGCTTTCCCCTTGTGGGCCAGCCGTCGGAGTGGCGCAAAAAGTGGATCAGGGCGTCAGTCGGAGCGCAGCGACTCTGACGACCCCACTTTTTGCGCCGCTCCGACGGGCACCCCGAAGGGGCTGGCACTTAGGGGCCGCCTTCTTTTGCTTACTTTTCTTGGCGGAGCAAGAAAAGTAAGCGGCTGCCGGGCCGCCCCCGGCGCTCCGGCCCGACCGGAGAAAGATAAGTATCAAGCCGGTACATCTGCATGCAGCAAGACCTGACTACCCAAACAACAACGACTGCATCCACGCCGACTTCGATACGCCGCCAAAGCGGCTACTCAGTCCGAACGGAATCCAAGGAGCGCAACGAACGTCGCTGGATCCCCGCTTTCGCGGGGACAACGGATTAAATGAGATAGCGAGTCGCCCAAGGGAACCGCCAACGAGCAACAAGCAAGACAAAGCCGCAGGCGAGTAAGAGACAGCGCGAGGCCGCAGGCGAGCCGGATACGCTTTCCCCTTGTGGGCCAGCCGTCGGAGTGGCGCAAAAAGTGGATCAGGGCGTCAGTCGGAGCGCAGCGACTCTGACGACCCCACTTTTTGCGCCGCTCCGACGGGTACCCCGAAGGGGCTGGCACTTAGGGGCCGTTTTCTTTGCTTACTTTCTTTGGCGGGCCAAAGAAAGTGAGCGGCTGCCGGGCCGCCCCCGGCGCTCCCTTCCGACCGGAGAAAGATAAGTATCAAGCCGGTACATCTGCATGCAGCAAGACATGACTACCCAAACAACAACGACTGCATCCATGCCGACTTCGATACGCCGCCAAAGCGGCTACTCAGTCCGAACGGAATCCAAGGAGCGCAACGAAAGTCGCTGGATCCCCGCTTTCGCAGGGACGACGGATTAATTGAGATCGCGAGCCAAGGAATCGATGCCGCAGGCGAGTCGGAGACAGCGCGATGCCGCAGGCGAGCCGGATATGCTGTTCCCCTTGTGGGCCAGCCGTCGGAGCGGCGCAAAAAGTGGATCAGGGCGTCAGTCGGAGCGCAGCGACTCTGACGACCCCACTTTTTGCGACGCTCCGACGGGTACCCCGAAGGGGCTGGCACTTAGGGGCCGCCTTCTTTTGCTTACTTTTCTTGGCGGAGCAAGAAAAGTGAGCGGCTGCCGGGCCGCCCCCGGCGCTCCGGCCCGACCGGAGAAAGATAAGGCTAAAGCCGGTACATCTGCAGGCAGCAAGACCAGACTACCCAAACAACAACGACTGCATCCACGCCGACTTCGATACGCCGCCAAAGCGGCCACTCAGCCCGAACGGAATCCAAGGAGGCGCGACAAACGACGCTGGATCCCGGCATGCGCCGGGACGGCAGGAAGACGGTTAGGTACAAGCTACTCGCCATCCATATCTCTCACGACATACCCGCCACCATCCCTCCAACATAACAAACCAACAATTCCTTAATTGCTTTTTCGCATAAGCAAAAAACTAATAAGAACTTCCCGCCCAAATAACCAAAAGTTAGACTCGATCATCCTATAAGAATTGATCGACCGTGATCCGCATCGAGCACCTCCACAAGACCTACCAGGCCAACAAGCGCGACATCATCGCCCTGCAGGACATCAACCTGGACATCGCCCAAGGCGAGATCTTCGGCATCATCGGCCGTTCCGGCGCCGGCAAGAGCACACTCAT
The DNA here is from genome assembly GCF_028993615.1 of Herbaspirillum sp. WKF16. Taxonomy (NCBI): domain Bacteria; kingdom Pseudomonadati; phylum Pseudomonadota; class Betaproteobacteria; order Burkholderiales; family Oxalobacteraceae; genus Herbaspirillum; species Herbaspirillum sp. WKF16. The sequence continues at coordinate 3,358,246 of NZ_CP118632.1, forward strand.
CCGTACGCTCAACCTGCTCGAACGCCCCGACCAGGGCCGCATCCTGATCGACGGCGAAGACATCACCACGCTCGGCCATGACGGCCTGCTCGAACTGCGCCAGCGCGTGGGCATGGTATTCCAGCACTTCAACCTGCTCAACGCCAAGACCGTCGCCCAGAACATCGATTGGCCGCTCAAGATCACCGGCCGCTACAGCCGCGAAGAACGCGCCCGGCGCGTCGACGAGCTGCTGCAGCTGGTGGGCCTGCAAGATCATCGCGACCAGTATCCGTCGCAGCTGTCGGGCGGCCAGAAGCAGCGCGTCGGGATCGCCCGTTCCCTGGCGAACACGCCGCGCCTGCTGCTGTGCGACGAGGCCACCTCCTCGCTCGACCCGGAAACCACGCAATCCATCCTGCGCCTGCTGCTGGAGATCAACCGCAAGCTGGGCCTGACCATCGTCCTGATCACCCACGAGATGGATGTGATCCGCAGCATCTGCGACCGCGTCGCCGTGCTCGACGCCGGCGCCGTGGCCGAACACGGCAAGGTGGTGGATATCTTCCTGCGCCCGCGCCACGCGGTCACGCGCGCCCTGCTGGCCGAGAGCCACGCCTACGACCAGGCCGGCGACTTCTACCAGCGCCGCCCCGGCGGCCAGCTGGTGCGCCTGACCTACGCCGGCGAGCTGGCGTCCCAGCCCATCCTGTCGCAACTGACCGCGGCCACGGCGGCGCTGGCGACCATCGTGCAGGGCACGGTCTCGCGCATCAAGGACACGCCCTATGGCCAGCTGCTGGTGGAGTTCTCCGGCGGCGAGGAGGATGTGGCGCAAGTGCTGGAACGCCTGCGCCGCTCAGGGATCGAGCACGAGGTGCTGGCATGAGCGCGCTGATCGACCTGTCCCAGATCGACTGGAGCGAGGTGTGGGAGGCCACCCAGGAAACCCTGGCCATGACCGGCGGCTCGCTGTTCTTCACCATCCTGCTGGGCCTGCCGCTGGGGATCCTGCTGTTCCTGACCAACCGCCGCCAGTTGCTGGCGCAGCGCGGCATCTACCTGGCGCTGTCGCTGCTGGTGAACGTGCTGCGTTCGGTGCCGTTCCTGATCCTGCTGATCGTGCTGATTCCCTTCACGCTGTGGCTGGTGGGCACCTCGCTGGGCGTGACCGGCGCGATACCGCCGCTGGTGATCGGCACCGCGCCATTCTTCGCGCGCCTGACCGAAAGCGTGCTGCGCGAGATCGACCGCGGCGTGATCGAGGCCTGTACCGCCATGGGCGCGCGGCGCCGCCAGATCATCTTCGGCGCGCTGCTGCCCGAAGCCCTGCCGGGGCTGCTGGCGGCGGTCACCATCACCGCCATCACGCTCATGTCGTATGCCGCCATGTCGGGCGTGATCGGCGGCGGCGGCCTGGGCGACCTCGCCATCCGCTACGGCTACCAGCGCTTCCAGACCGAGGTGATGGTAGTGACGGTGGCTATCCTCGTGGTGCTGGTGCAGCTGCTGCAGTTCTTCGGCGACCGCCTGGTGCTGCGCTTTACCCGCAAATGACGTTTCGATTCAACACTTGAACTCTCACAACAAGACTGGAGCAAACATGTCCCGCAAACTGATTTCCCCCCTGCTCGCCGGCGCCGCACTGGCGTTTTCCATCGGCGCGCACGCCGCCGACAAGCTGGTGATCGCCGCCACCCCGGTGCCGCACGCGGAGATCCTCGAGCACATCAAGCCGGCCCTGGCCAAGGAAGGCATCGACCTGCAGATCAAGGTCTTCACCGACTACGTGCAACCGGCGGCGCAGACCAACGAGAAGCAGGTCGACGGCAACTTCTTCCTGCACCAGCCCTACCTCGACCAGTTCAAGAAGAGCCACAAGAACGACATCGAAGTGCCGGTGGCCAAGGTCCACGTCGAGCCTTTCGCCGCCTACTCGCAGAAATACAAGAAGACCGCCGATATCCCCAACGGCGCCACCATCGCCATTCCGAACGACCCGTCCAACTCGGGCCGCGCCCTGCTGCTGCTGGCCCGCAACGGCCTGATCAAGCTCAAGGACACCTCCAACATCTCGTCGACCCAGAAGGACATCGTCGAAAATCCCAAGAAGCTGAAGTTCCGCGCCCTGGAAGCGGCGACCCTGCCGCGCGTGCTGAACCAGGTCGATGTCGCCCTGATCAACACCAACTACGCGCTGGAAGCCAAGCTGAACCCGGTCAAGGACTCGCTGTTCATCGAAGACGCCAACTCGCCCTACGCCAACCTACTGGTGGCGCGCGAAGACAACAAGGACAGCCCGGCCATCAAGAAGCTGGCCGCCGCGCTGAACTCGCCTGAGGTCAAGAAGTTCATCGAAGAAAAATACCAGGGCGCCGTGGTGCCGGCCTTCTGAACCGTCTCCCTGCTGCACGGACCGGCCGCTGCCTCGAGCGCGGCCGCAGAAGCGCGCGAAGCGCCCTGACCGTGCCTTTCACTGCCGGCCACGGAGCGATCCGTGGCCTTTTTTATTTCATCCGCGCATGCCGGCGCCCGCCCGGTTTGGCGCTACAATCCGGCTCCAATGCAAGCAGCCCGTGCTTTGGAACAGCTCTTGCTCTTTCCGCTCCGATTGATACCGCGCGCATCTTGCGCGCCTCTCGCAAAGGAACCGCAAGTGCATCTCGTCTGGCTGGAAGACTTCATCGAACTGGCGCGCACGCGCAGCTTCTCGCGCGCGGCCGAGAACCGCTTCGTCACCCATCCCGCCTTCGGCCGCCGCATCAAGGCGCTGGAGCAATGGGTCGGCGCCGAACTGGTCACGCGCAGCCAGCCGGTGACGCTCACCCGCGCCGGCAAACTCTTCCTGGATGCGGCCAATAACTCGGTGGACGTGCTCTACGCGGCGCGCGCGCAATTGCAGGAGACGCCGGCCGAGACCGAGAACATATTGCGCCTGGCCACCGGCCGCACGCTGTCGCAAACCTTCTTCCCGGACTGGTACGAGGGCATCCGCCAGCACTGCGGCGTGTTCCCGGTGTCGATCGCCACCGGCGGCGCGCAGGACGTGATCATGAAGCTGGCCGCCGGCGAGGCCGACCTGCTGATGATCTACTCCAGCCCCGCCACCCGCATGCTGATCGACCACCAGCGCTACGAGTCGCAGACCATCGCGCATGAGCTGCTGCTGCCGGTCTCGGCGCCCGACAAGCGCGGCAAGCCGCTCTACCGCCTCGGCCCCAAGGCCGGCGCCATGCCCTGGCTGGCCTTCTCGCAGACGCTCACGCTGCGCGGCGTGCTGGCCAAGCACCTGGCCGAGCTGGAGCAGAAGCCGGCGCTGAAGATGGTCTACCAGGCCGATTCCTACGAGGCGATACAGGAGATGGCGTTGCGCGGCACCGGCGTGGCCTGGCTGCCGCAGCGGCTGGTGCAGAAGGACCTGGCGGAGGGACGCCTGCTGATCGCCGGCGAGCCGCACCTGCGCGTGCGTTTCGACGTCTCGCTGTACCGCGTGCGCGGCAGCGCCAATGCACTGGTCAACGCCATCTGGGATTACGCCGCCGCGCCGGAGAAGCCGCCCGGGTAGGCCCGCGCACCGCGGCCGGACGCTGCGTTCCCGGCACACGGGACTGCACTGCGAGCCGGCACGCTATTGGTGAGAACGCGCCCCAAATCCGCGCGCGCCGCATGCTCCCGCACCCGCGCGGCGCCGCGCTCCAAACGGCACAAGCCTGTGCCGAATCGGCACGAACGCCTCCGCGCGCCTGCCTATACTCGGCGGCGAAAACTTCACTCAGGCAACCACCAAGGCATCCATGAAGACCCTGGAGCAGATCCGCGCGGCGCTGCCGCAATATCCCGTCGAAGTGGAATTCCCGGACATCGACCGTTGGCGCTTCGGCAACACCGGCATCGACTACGTCCACACCTTCGATAGCCACGTCGACGGCCCGCACGTGATGATCCTGGCGCTCATGCACGGCAACGAAGTGAGCGGCGCCATCGCCGTCGACCGCCTGCTGAAGCAAGGCCTGCATCCGGTCAAGGGCCGCGTCACGCTGGGCTTCGGCAACGTCGCCGCGTATGCCCGCTTCGATCCGCAGGACGCCGACGCCTCGCGCTACATCGACGAAGACATGAACCGCGTCTGGAGCGCCGCGCGCCTGGACGGCGCCGAGGATTCTTCCGAACTGCGCCGCGCGCGCGAGCTGCGCCCCATCATCGACACGGTCGACTTCATGCTGGACCTGCACTCCATGCACGAGGCCGCGCCGCCGCTGATCGTCAGCGGCCCGCTGGACAAGGGCATGGCGCTGGCCGCGCAACTGGGCACGCCGCAGCACGTGGTGGTCGACCGCGGCCATCCCAACGGCGTGCGCATGCGCGACTACGCCGGCTTCGGCGACCCCGCCAGCGCCAGGAACGCGCTGCTGGTCGAATGCGGCCAGCACTTCTCCGCCGCCAGCGAACGGGTGGCGCAAGACGTGGCGGCGCGCTTCCTCCTTGCCGCCGGGGTGGTGGAGCAAGCCGACGTGGCCGCGCTGATGCAGCCCGGCGAGCTGCCGGCGCAGCGCTTCATCGGCGTCACCGAACCGGTGGTGGCGCAAGGCATGGAACTGGAATTCACCGGCGACTACCGCGGCATGGAAGTCTTCGCCAAGGCTGGCACGGTCATTGCAAAAGAAAACGGACGCGAGATCGCCACGCCTTACGACGACTGCACGCTGGTCATGCCCTCCTTGCGGCACATCGGCCCGGGCGTCACGGTGGTCCGGCTGGGCAAAGAGATCGCCCGCTAAATCAGCAAGATCAGCAATCCACTTTCAAGGGGAACATATGAAGTTTGCAAAACCGGCGCTGGCCGCTTCCTTCGGCCTGCTATCCATGCTCGCCGCCAACGTCCACGCCGACGCGCTGGCCGACATCCAGAAATCCGGCGTGGTGAAGATCGCCGTGCCGCAGGATTTCGCGCCGTTCGGCTCGGTCAACGCCGACCTGCAATTGCAAGGCCTGGACATCGACGTCGCCAAGCTGATCGCGCAGAAGATGGGCGTGAAGGTGCAATTGGTGCCGGTGGCCAGCGCCAACCGCATCGCCTACCTGCAGACGCACAAGGCCGACCTGGTCATCTCCACGCTGGGCAAGAACGCCGAGCGTGAAAAGGTGATCGACTTCTCGCAAGCCTACGCCCCGTACAACAACAGCGTGTTCGGCGTAGCCAGCGTCAAGGTCGCCAACGCCGCCGACCTGGCAGGCAAGACCGTGGGCGTCGCCCGCGGCACCTTCCAGGATATCCAGCTCACCGACACCGCGCCCAAGAGCGCCACCATCAAGCGCTACGAAGACAACAACGCCATGATCTCGGCCTACGTCTCGGGCCAGGTGCAGCTGGTGGGCACCGGCGACTTCGTCGCCTACGCGCTGGGTGAAAAGGCGCCGGACAACAAGCCGGTGCTGAAGTACATCATCAACGAATCGAGCTGCAGCGTCGGCCTCAACAAGGGCGAAGGCGCCCTGCTGGCCAAGGTCAATGAAGTCATCACCGCCGCCAAGAAGAGCGGCGAGATCAACGGCATCGTCAAGAAGTGGCTCAACGTGCCGCTGCCGCAGAAGATGGCGACGACGTTCCAGTGATGTGCGGCTGAAGGGCCAAGCAAGAGACGGCGGATTTTTCCGCCGTTTTTTTTCGCGCTTGGCGAGGTGTGGAGGTGCAGGCAACCGCCTGACTGCCGTTCCTGCGAACGCAGTAACCCAGCGTCGTTCAGCGGCCGGCGATGCGCAACCAACGTCGCTGGGTCCCCGCTTTCGCGGGGACGACGGGGAGCGGGATGACTCGAGCGCATGGAGGCGCAGACCACCTATTCACTGTCGTTCCTGCGAACGCAGGAACCCAGCGTCGTTCAGCGGCCGGCGATGCGCAACCAACGTCGCTGGGTCCCCGCTTTCGCGGGGACGACGGGGAGTGGGATGACTCGACCGCATGGAGGCGCAGGCCACCTCCTCACTGTCGTTCCTGCGAACGCAGGAACCCAGCGTCGTTCAGCGGCCGGCGATGCGCAACCAACGTCGCTGGGTCCACGCTTTCGCGGGGACGACGGGGAGCGGGATGACTCGAGCGCATGGAGGCGCAGGCCACCTCCTCACTGTCGTTCCTGCGAACGCAGGAACCCAGCGTCGTTCAGCGGCCGGCGATGCGCAACCAACGTCGCTGGGTCCCCGCTTTCGCGGCGACGACGGGGAATGGGATGACTCGAGCGCATGGAGGCGCAAGCCACAGATCAAGCCCGAGCCATCTCCCTGCCCAGCAAGGCCGGCTGCGTCCCGGCAACCGGCTCGACAAGTTCCAGCTGCGCCACGCCGCGCTCCTCGACGCTGAACACGCTCACCAGCTGCATCAGCTCCCCGGCCTGCCCCCGCATCGAGGCCGCCGCGGCGGCCGCCTGCTCCACCAGCGCCGCGTTCTGCTGCGTCACGTCGTCCAGCTGCGAGATCGCATCGTTGACTTGCTGGATCCCCTCGGTCTGCTCGGCGCTGGCCACGCTGATCTCGTTGACGATGGCGTTGACGTGCTGCACGCTCTCCACCACCCGCGCCATGGTCGCGCCGGCCTGCTCGACCAGCGCGCTGCCGGCGCCGACCTTCTGCACCGAATCGTCGATCAGCAGCTTGATCTCCTTGGCCGCGGCCGCCGAACGTTGCGCCAGCGAGCGCACTTCCGACGCCACCACCGCGAAGCCGCGCCCCTGTTCGCCCGCGCGGGCCGCTTCCACCGCCGCGTTCAGGGCCAGGATATTGGTCTGGAAGGCGATGCCGTCGATCACGCTGATGATGTCGACGATCTTCTTCGACGAACCGTTGATCTCGTCCATGGTCTGCACCACACGCCCGACCACTGCCCCGCCCTCACCGGCGATGCCCGAGGCCGATGCCGCCAGACGGCTGGCCTCGTGCGCGTTGTCGGCATTGGTGCGCACGGTGGAAATCAATTCTTCCATGGCAGAGGCGGTCTCTTCCAGCGCGCCGGCCTGCTGCTCGGTGCGCGCCGAGAGATCCTGGTTGCCTTCGGCGATCTCGCCGGACGCGGTGGCGATGGCGTCGGTGCCGTGACGCACGCGGGTGACGATGCCGCGCAGCTTGGCGTTCATGTCCTGCAGCGCGCCGAGCAGCTGCCCGACCTCGTCGCGCGAGCTCACCACGATCTGCGCGCCAAGGTCGCCGTCGGCCACGCGCTGTGAAATCGCCACCGCCTGCTTCAGCGGACGCACGATGCCGCGCGTGAGCAGCCAGGCGCACAGCACGCCGAACGCCAGCGCCGCCGCTTCCAGCGCCATCAGCAAGACGCCGCTCTGCCTGGCCAGGCGCTCGATGTTGTCCGAGGCGTCGTCGATCTCGGCCTGCTCGGCCTTCTGCAGTTTCTGCATCGCCGCCTGGTACTTCTTGGACAAGGGCATGAATTCCTGGATCAGCACGCTGTTGGCGCCGTCCTGGTCGCCGGTGGATTTCATGTCCATCATCTTCAGGTAGATGGCCTTGTAGTCCTTCTGATATCCAGCGATCTCCGCGTACAGCGTTTTCTCCGCATCCGTATCGAACATCTGCGTGAGTTCCTTCTGCAGTTCCGCGCTTTCCTTGCCCGAGGCCAGCTCCTCGTTGAGGAAGTAGTTGTTGAGCGTCAGGTCGGTGCTGCGCGACATGGCGATGGTGCGCAGGATGGCCGCACGCAGGTTGCCGTACCAGGCCGAGATCAGGCGCTCCTTGCGCACCGACTGGCTGACCATCTCGTGGGTCACGTCCGACACCACCTGCAGGCGCCAGACGCCGATGGCCATGATCAGGATCGACAGCGCCAGCACCACCGAAAAGCCGACGGCAAGGCGGCTGCCTATTTTCATGTTTCCGAAAACCTTCATTTCCACTTCCCCTTGTTTTTTGCTGTGGTCCCGGCAGCCGCGTTGCTGCCTTGCATTTTTCCAGCAAGAAACGTACCCGCGCACAGGGCGTCGGGGCCGCGCACAGCGGTATTGCGATGGGTGGGGGAAGAGGAAGTCCGCCGCAGGACGCGGCGGACCGACAGGCTTACTGGTAGGTGGTGGCGATCTTCTCGGACAACGGGACGTTGAGCCATTTCTTGACGATGCCATTGAGTTCGCCGCTCTTCTTGGACGCGGTCAGCGCCTCGTTGACCTTGGCCACCAGCGCGGTCTCGCCCTTGTTCATGCCCACGTAGCAGGTCGAGACGTTGATGATGTACTTCAGCAGCGGCTTGTTGGTCGGCGTTTTCTCGGCCAGGGCGTAGGCCACGAAGTCGCCGGTGCCGACGATCTGCACCTGGCCCGAGATATAGGCGGCGATCAGGCTGTTGTTGTCTTCATAGCGCTTGAGCACGGTGCTCTTGGGCACGCTGTCGGTGAGCATCAGGTCCTCGAAGGTGCTGCGCGCCACGCCCACGGTCTGGTTGGCCAGGTCGGCCGGACCCGCCACCTTGATCGCCGCCACGCCGAACACGCTGTTGTTGTACGGCGCGTAGCCTTGCGAGAAATCCATCACCTTTTCACGCTCGGCATTCTTGCCCAGGGTGGAGATGATCATGTCGATCTTGTGCGTCTGCAGGAAGGCCATGCGGCTGGAGATGGGCACCGGCACCAGCTCCGCCTTCACGCCCATGCCCTTGGCCACCAGCTTGGCGACCTCGATGTCCAGGCCTTGCAGCTGCAGGTCGGCATTGACCGAACCGTAGGGCGCGAAATCCTGCGGCACGCCGATCTTCACCACGCCTGCCTTCTGGATATCGGCCAGCGTATCGGCGCGGGCGGCGCCTGCGAACACGGCCATCAGGCCGATCGATGCGGCCAGCGCGGTCTTGACGAACTTCATGGTTTTCCCCTGTATTGAACATCACGTTGAAATGCGGTTGGAGGTCTTGCCTCGCCCCGCGTGGTTGGCTACGTGGATCTGCGTGGCTCGCATCACGGTTTGCAAGGACTGTGCCAACGACAGGAAACAGAAGGCGCCGCATGGCGCGGCCACGCACGATTCCTGCGGCGCGGGAAGCGCAGGCCGGTGATGCATTCGGCACGCGCCTGTGCCGAAAACGCAATTCAGCCGCCGGGCGCGCACCTACACTTGCCGCCAATTCAATCGTCCGTTGCGCGCAGCTTGCGCAGCGGCCATCTTCGCGGAGAACGGCATGCCCCCATCGTCCCAGCAGCAACTTGCCTGCGCGGAAACCGCGGCCGTCGCACGGGCGCCGGCCGCGCCGCTGCGCTTCGGTTTCCCGCGCGCCTACCTGGTGCGCCGCTTGCAGCAGAAGATGATGGAACAGCTCTACCTCGGCGCCGGGGCCTGCACCATCGGGCGGCGCGGCGACGACGGCGGCTTCGTCGCGCTCGATGGGAACGGCGACGACGACCACGAAGGCCCGGGCTTCACCCTGCGCCTGCGCCATGCCGCCGGCGGCCATCAGGTGTTCGACCACGACATCGATCTCGACGTCGGCATCCTGCTGGGCCGCTACCTGCTGACCGCGCGCGGCCGGCGCTTCGAGATCGCCTTCATGCCCGCAATGGACGATGCGCAGCTGACCGGCGCCGTGCGCTGGATCGTGCGCGATCTCGACCGCGCCCTGCCCGGGCGTCGCTGATCTTCTTACGGTTTCCCTGGCGACTTTTATAGTCACCCTCTGTTGCCGCGCCTTCGGGCGCGGCTTTTTTATGCTCCGTCGCAAGGACAGGCTTGTGGCAAAATCGACGCATGTGCGTCAACTACAAACCCGCCAGCAAACCGACCGTCGCCGAGCTCACGGGCGCCGACATTTCCGTCACGCCCGACTGGCCGGAGGAGACCTGGCAGGACTACGCCGCGCCGCTGGTGCGCGCCGATGAAGGCGGCGCGCCGGAGCTGGTCGTCGGCACCTACGGCATGATCCCCAAGCGCAAGCTGGAGCCGGGGGTGCGCATCTCCACCATGAACGCGCGCGCAGAGTCCATCGCCGAGCGGCGCAGCTATGCGCAGGCCTGGCGCCGCGCGCAGACTTGCCTGCTGCCCATGCACTGGTTCTGCGAGCCGAACTACGAAGCGGACGGCAGCCGCGCGCAACGCTGGTCGATCGGCATGGCCGATGGCGAACCGTTTTGCGTGGCCGGCCTGTGGCGCGCCTGGGAGGAAGCCGAGGCCGGCTACAGTTTCTCGTTCACGCAGATCACCGTCAACGCCGACCACCATCCGCTGATGAAGCGCTTCCAGAAACCCGAGGATGAAAAACGCAGCCTGGTGGTCGTGCCGAAGTCGCAATACCGCGCCTGGCTCAACGCCGGCTCGGCGCAGGCGGCGTGGTCGATGCTCGACCTGTACCCCTCCGAACTGATGACGGCCTGGCCGGCGCAACAAGCTTATGGCGGCGCGCGCAGCGCCAAGGTAAAGCTGCCCGGCAAACCGGATCGCGCCCTGGCAAAGACTAAAAGCGGGGACGCCCAGGGCGCCTTCGATTTCTAAGCGGGCAGCCGCGGATAAAGCCGCCGATACCGGCCGGCACGGCAGGGAAACGGTCTTTTTATGTAAAAGAGTCGCCATCCCGCCTCATATATCGTTGAATTCTTGCAAGCTAAGAAACCATGATTCTTGAAATGAAGCGGAACTGTTTAGAATCGGTGTAGCCATAATTTTTATAATTCACCCCACCATTGCACAGGAGATAATGATGCCGAGGAAGTCCAAGCTGGCAAACGCGCAGGATCCTGACTTCGTTACGCAACCTGACGGCTTCATCAATGTACCGGTGAGCAAGAAGACGAGAGAGGACCTGCACGCGCTCAAGAAAAGCATGCAGGTCGCCAGCCAGGCCGAGGTCATCGAGAAGGCCGTGGCGATCGCCCGCGCCATTGACATCGCAGTCAGAAACTGACCCTGCGCCGCGCATGAAAAAGGCTCCCGTCGGGAGCCTTTTTCATGTCTTGCCGGTGCTTGCGCGGGACGTCCGCGTCCGGACATCCCCGCCATCGACCATCAGCCATCCGCGTTGATGCGCGTCACCAGTGCGCCCAGCACTTCTTCCGCGCGCTCATTCTCCACCTGGCAGGTGCCGGCGTTTTCATGCCCGCCGCCGCCGTATTCCAGCATCAGCGCGCCGATATTGGTCTTCGAGGTGCGGTTCAGGATGGACTTGCCGGTGGCGAACACGGTGTTCTGGTTCTTCAGGCCCCACAGGACGTGAATGGAAATGTTCGTCTGCGGGAACAGCGCGTAGATGATGAAGCGGTTGCCGGCGAAGATGGTCTCCTCCTTGCGCAGGTCCAGCACGACGAGATTGCCGTGCACGCTGGCACAGCGGCGGATCTGATCCTTGCACTTCTCCGCATGCTCGAAGTAGAGATCCTTGCGCTCCTTCACGTCCGGCGAGGCCATGATCTGGTCGATGGTGTGCGTCTTGCACAGCTCGATCAGGTCCATCATCAGGTTGTAGTTGGAGATGCGAAAATCGCGGAAACGGCCCAGGCCGGTGCGGGCATCCATCAGGAAATTGAGCAGGTCCCATCCTTGCGGATTGAGCACTTCCTGTTCGTTGAAGCGCGCCGAATCGCCCTTGTCGACGGCAGCCATCATGTCGCCCCAGGACGCGGGGAACGCTTTCTCGGCGCCGTAGTAGTCGTACACCACGCGCGCGGCCGATGGCGCCTCGGGATGGATCACGTGGTTCTTGCGCTCGCCGGTGTTGCGGATGGTCTCGGACAGATGGTGGTCGAACGCGAGGTGGACGCCCGGCACGAAGGGCAAGTTGGTGGTGATGTCGCTATCGCTGATCGCGATCTTGCCGTCCTGCATATCCTTGGGATGCACAAACAGGATCTCGTCGATCATGTCCAGGTGCTTCAGCAGGACCGCGCAGACCAGGCCATCGAAGTCGCTGCGCGTGACCAGGCGATATTTCTTTTGTTCGGACATGAGTTTTCCCTCCCTCGTTGGTTAAAATTCTTGCAAATTTCCTGATGGAAATTCAAGCGCCCATCGCGCAACCCGGGAATGACCAGCGCAAGACACGCGCCTGCGGCGCATGCCGCAGCCGATGCATTTCAGCGTAGATCACTTTCTCCCGATCGGTTGAATTTCTTTTGCCGCGACAGATGCACAGGCTTGCCATCATGCCAGCATTTCGGGAGCAGACCAACAGTGTTGTGGATGGATGGCTGAGGATTTCGCGCTACGCGGCATCATCAAAATTTCACGCAGGTTTTTCTTTGGCGCGGAGACAGTTGCCGACAAATCGCCGGATAAAAATAAAGACAGGAAAATTCAGTGCGTGAAAAGAAAAAGCCCCCGATTTCTAACGAAATCAGGGGCTTATCGTACTGGCGGAGAAGGGGGGATTCGAACCCCCGATAGGCTATTAACCTATACACGCTTTCCAGGCGTGCGACTTAAACCACTCATCCACCTCTCCAGGATTCGGGTCGCGTTTAGCGAAGCCGCAGATTATAGCAAGGTTTTTCAGCTTTCCAAGCCTTTTCCGCGGATTTTTCCTGTTCAACAATGAAAAAAGCCGGCGCAGCGGGCTTCCATCACGCTGGCGCCCTGCCCCGCCGGCCTTCCGGCCCCGATGACCCGGGGCCGCTCATGCGTCCGGCCTTATTGCGCTTCCTTCAGCTGATCCAGGATGGCCGGGTTTTCCAGCGTGGAGACGTCCTGGGTGATGGCTTCGCCCTTGGCCAGCACGCGCAGCAGGCGGCGCATGATCTTGCCGGAGCGGGTCTTGGGCAGGTTGTCGCCGAAGCGGATTTCCTTGGGCTTGGCGATGGGGCCGATTTCCTTGGCGACCCAGTCGCGCAGCTCCTTGGCGATCTGCTTGGCTTCGTCGCCGGTGGGGCGCGGGCGCTTCAAGACCACGAAGGCGCAGATCGATTCGCCGGTGGTTTCATCCGGCTTGCCGACCACGGCGGCTTCGGCCACCAGGCTGTTGGCGACCAGGGCCGATTCGATTTCCATCGTGCCCATGCGGTGGCCGGAGACGTTGAGCACGTCGTCGATGCGACCGGTGATGGTGAAGTAGCCGGTGTCCTTGTTGCGCACGGCGCCGTCGCCGGCGAGGTAGATCTTGCCGCCCAGTTCTTCGGGGAAGTAGCTCTTCTTGAAGCGCTCGGGGTCGTTCCAGATGGTGCGGATCATCGAGGGCCAGGGGCGCTTGACGACCAGGATGCCGCCGTTGCCGTTGGGGATGTCGTTGCCGGTCTCATCGACGATGGCGGCGGTGATGCCCGGCAGCGGCAGCGTGCAGGAACCCGGCACCTGGGGCGTGGCGCCCGGCAACGGCGAGATCATATGGCCGCCGGTCTCGGTCTGCCAGAAGGTGTCGACGATCGGGCACTTCTCATTGCCGACGTTCTTGTAGTACCAGATCCAGGCTTCCGGATTGATCGGCTCGCCCACCGAGCCGAGGATGCGCAGCGAGGACAGGTCGTACTGTTTCGGGTGCACCTTCTCGTCGGCGTCGGCGGCCTTGATCAGCGAGCGGATCGCGGTCGGCGCGGTGTAGAAGATGGTGGCCTTGTGGCGCGCGACCATGTCCCAGAAACGGCCGGCGTTGGGATAGGTCGGCACGCCTTCGAACACGATCTGGGTGGCGCCCACCGCCAGCGGCCCGTAGGCGATATAGGTGTGGCCGGTAATCCAGCCGATGTCGGCGGTGCACCAGTAGATGTCGTCGGGCTTGATGTCGAAGGTCCACTTCATCGTCAGCACGGCCCACAGCAGGTAGCCGGCCGAAGAGTGCTGCACGCCCTTGGGCTTGCCGGTGGAACCGGAGGTGTAGAGGATGAACAGCGGATGCTCGGCGTCGACCCACTCCGGCTCGCAGGTGTCGGGCTGGTTGGCCACGACGTCGGAGAGCCAGCGGTCGCGGCCTTCGACCCAGTTGATCTCGGCGCCGGCGCGCTTGTAGACGACCACGTTCTTGATGGTGTCGCAGCCGCCCATGGCGAGCGCTTCGTCGACGATGGATTTCAAGGGCAATTGCTTGCCGCCGCGCACCTGGTAGTCGGCGGTCAGCACGGCCACGGCGCCGGCGTCGATCACGCGCTCCTGCAGCGACTTGGCGGAGAAGCCGCCGAACACCACCGAGTGGGTGGCGCCGATGCGCGCGCAGGCCTGCATGGCGGCCACGCCTTCGACCGACATCGGCATGTAGATGACGACGCGGTCGCCCTTCTTGATGCCCAGCGACTTGAGCCCGTTGGCGAATTGGCAAACCTTCTGGTGCAGCTCGCGATAGCTGACCTTGGTGACCTTGGCGTCGTCGGACTCGAAGATGACGGCGGTCTTGTCGGCGTTGCCGTTCTCGAGGTTGACGTCGAGGCAGTTGTAGGAAACGTTGATCTTGCCGTCGTCGAACCACTTGTAGAACGGCGCGTTGGATTCATCCAGGGTCTTGGTGAAGGGCTTGTTCCACTTCAGGTTGTCCTTGGCCAGGCGGGCCCAGGTGCCTTCGTAGTCGCGCTCGAATTCGGCGTTGAGGGCCTGGTAGGCGTCCATGCCGGAAATGGCGGCGTTCTTGACCAGTTCGGCCGGCGGCGCGAAGACGCGGTTCTCTTGTTTGAAAGTTTCGATGTCTGCCACGATAGTCTCCAGAGGATAATTTTTGCTTTCCGCAAAACATAGGCCGCTTCACTTACTCAGTCCTTACACAACTGGCAATGTTCCCGGCCGGGAACGCCGCTGCGACAGGGCTTTGCGGGCAATCGCCCGGCTCGGCGGCAATACTTGGATGCGGGTGAACCCGGCGCACAGCTCCATCCAGGAGACCGGAATGATGTCGAGATGTTCACAGCCCGGATATTGTGGCACAGGCCGATGTTTCTCGCAGGCACTGCCGCGCTCGCATTTGGGCGGCGATTCTCTTGCGCCGCGCCGCGAAGGCGCGGCCAAGGGCGTGTAAAATACGGCCCCAAATTCGAAGCCCATAATCGGATCCAGCCATACCCGCCAGAATCAAGTATCAAGCGACCCATTCACCTTCATGACAGATCCGAAACCCCAAGCTCCGCGCAAGATCGGCATCCTGCCCAACCTGATTTTCATGAGCCGCTGGCTGCAGCTGCCGCTCTACCTGGGCCTGATCCTGGCGCAGTGCGTCTACGTGTATCACTTCTGGGTCGAACTGTCCGACCTGATCGGCGCGGCCATGGGCAACGCTGCATCGCTGGATCACATCCTCGATGCGGTGGCCATCGCCGGCGCGCCGCGTCCGGAAAAACTCAACGAGCAGACCATCATGCTGGTGGTGCTGGCGCTGATCGACGTGGTGATGATTTCCAACCTGCTGATCATGGTGATCGTGGGCGGCTACGAGACCTTCGTCTCGCGCATGAACCTGGAAGGCCACCCCGACCAGCCGGAGTGGCTGTCGCACGTGAACGCCTCGGTGCTGAAGGTGAAGCTGGCCACGGCGATCATCGGCATCTCCTCGATCCACCTGCTCAAGACCTTCATCAACGCCAACCTGTACGACGTGAAGACCCTGCTGGCGCAGACCGGCATCCACGTGACCTTTCTCGTTTCCGCCATCGCCATCGCCTACTGCGACAAGCTGATGGCACATCCCGCGCCGTCGCCCGATTCGCCCGACAAGCCGCACTGACGACGCCCTATTCCAAACCCGAGAGAACCAGCCATGACCATCATCAAGCAAGACGATCTCATCGAATCCGTAGCCGCCGCGCTGCAGTACATCAGCTATTACCACCCGGTGGATTACATCCAGCACCTGGCGCGCGCCTATGAGGCCGAACAGAATCCGGCCGCCAAGGATGCGATCGCGCAGATCCTGACCAACTCGCGCATGTGCGCGGAAGGCCGTCGCCCGATCTGCCAGGACACAGGCATCGTCAACGTGTTCCTGAAGGTGGGCATGGGCGTGCGCTTCGAAGGCTTCTCCGGCTCGATTGCCGACGCCGTCAACGAAGGCGTGCGCCAGGGCTACATGCACCCGGACAACGTGCTGCGCGCCTCCATCGTGGCTGACCCGCAGTTCGAGCGCAAGAACACCAAGGACAACACCCCGGCGGTGATCCACATGGAGCTGGTGCCGGGCAACACGGTCGACGTGCGCATCGCGGCCAAGGGCGGCGGTTCGGAAAACAAGACCAAGTTCGTCATGCTGAACCCGTCCGACAACCTGGTGGACTGGGTGCTCAAGACGGTGCCGACCATGGGCGCCGGCTGGTGCCCGCCGGGCATGCTGGGTATCGGCATCGGCGGCACCGCCGAGAAGGCCATGCTGATGGCCAAGGAAGTGCTGATGGACGACATCGACATGTACGAGCTCAAGAAGCGCGGCCCCAACAACAAGACCGAAGAGCTGCGCATCGAGCTGTGCGAGAAGGTCAACGCGCTGGGCATCGGCGCGCAGGGCCTGGGTGGCCTGACCACCGTGCTGGACGTGAAGATCATGATGCATCCGACCCACGCCGCCTCCAAGCCGGTCGCGATGATCCCCAACTGCGCCGCCACCCGCCACGGCCACTTCGTGCTGGACGGCTCGGGCCCGGCCTACATGGAACCGCCGTCGCTGTCGGAATGGCCGGAAGTGCACTGGGTGCCGGACACCGAGAAGTCCAAGCGCGTCAACCTGGACACCCTGACCCGCGAAGAAGTCGCATCCTGGAAGCCGGGCCAGACCCTGCTCCTGAACGGCAAGATGCTGACCGGCCGCGACGCCGCGCACAAGCGCATCCAGGACATGCTGGCCAAGGGCGAGAAGCTGCCGGTGGACTTCACCAACCGCGTGATCTACTACGTCGGCCCGGTCGATCCGGTGCGCGACGAAGTGGTGGGCCCGGCCGGCCCGACCACCGCGACCCGCATGGACAAGTTCACCGACATGATGCTGGAGCAGACCGGCCTGATCTCGATGATCGGCAAGTCCGAGCGCGGCCCCGCCGCGATCGAGGCGATCAAGAAGCACAAGTCGGCCTACCTGATGGCGGTGGGCGGCTCGGCCTACCTGGTCTCCAAGGCGATCAAGTCGGCCAAGGTGCTGGGCTTCGCCGACCTGGGCATGGAAGCGATCTACGAGTTCGACGTCAAGGACATGCCGGTGACGGTGGCGGTCGACGCCAACGGCATCTCGGTGCACAACACCGGTCCGGCCGAATGGAAGGAAAAGATCGCGCAGAGCGTGTCGCTGTCCAAGATCCCGGTCACCACGGCGTAAGCCGGGGCCGGGCCGATGCCATTGCGGGAGAACTCTCGGTAACATGCAGCAACCAGGTACAGAGGGTTCTTCCGCGATGACGCAGACCGGCCATGCGACAACTTCAATGCCGACGGCAGCCGACGCTGCCGTCGGCATTTTCGATTCCGGCATCGGCGGCCTGTCGGTGCTGCGCCATATCCACGCCGCCCTGCCGCGCGAGGCGCTGCTGTACTTTGCCGACTCCGGCTATGCCCCCTATGGCGACAAGAGCGAAGACGAAATCGTGGCGCGCTCGCTGGCCATTGGCTCCTTCTTCACCGGCCAGCGCGTCAAGGCGCTGGTGGTGGCGTGCAATACCGCCACCGCGGCGGCCATCCAGGCCATCCGCGAACGCTGGCCGGAACTGGTGGTGGTGGGCATCGAGCCGGGCCTGAAGCCGGCCGCGCAGCAGAGCGGAAGCGGCGTCGTGGGCGTGCTGGCCACGCGCAGCACGCTGGCCAGCAAGCGCTTCGCGCAATTGCGCGCACAGATGGAAAGCCAGTACCCGGTGCGTTTCCTGCCGCAGGCCTGCGTCGGCCTGGTGGACCTGATCGAGAAGGGCGAACTGTATTCGCCGGCCACGGTGGGCTTGCTGGAACGCTACCTCGCGCCATTGCTGGAACAAGGCGCCGATACGCTGGTGCTGGGTTGCACGCACTACCCCTTCGTGCGCGAGGCGATCGAGGGCGTGTGCCGCCGGCTGTGCGCGCGCACGCCGGCCATCGTCGATACCGGCGAGGCGGTCACGCGCCAGCTGTTGCGCCTGCTGGACGCCCGCGGGCTGCATCGCGCCGGCGGAGCGGGATCGCTGGCCGGCTACACCACGGCCAGCCGCTCCACGCTGGAACATGCGTTCGCCGGGCTGCTGCAGCTCAATCCCCCGGTCCACGCCCTGGGCCAGGGATAGGCGGACGCCGGCCCGCCCCTGCGGGAAACTTTATTCAATCAGGGCGCGAATTGTATTGCCATCCTCCACGATACTTTATATAATTGCGAGCTTCACTGGTGACGGGCAGCAGTTTCCCGCACATCAATGGTGGCTGTAGCTCAGTTGGTAGAGTCCAGGATTGTGATTCCTGTTGTCGCGGGTTCGAGTCCCGTCAGCCACCCCAAGGAATACCTCAACACAGGCGCTCAGGCGCCTGTTTTGTTTTCTGCGCCGGCAATCCGCCGCAAAAGAAAAAAGGCGACGCATCCAGCGTCGCCCTTCCCTCATTCTTGCCACCCCTTCCCGCTCCTCATAGCATCCCCGAGGAATACGCATACTTGATCAGTTCGGCGTCGGTGTTCAACCCCAGCTTGCGCATGGCGTTGTTCTTGTGCGTGCTGATGGTGCTGGGCGTGCGCGAGAGGCGCCGGCAGATCTCATTGAGCGAATTGCCTTCGACGATCATGCGCACCACCTCCAGTTCGCTGGTGGTCAGGTCGCGGCGCACCGCGAAGGCGTCGCCCTGGGCCCAGCTGACTTCCAGCTCGCCGCGCAGCGAGGTCGGGAAATGGACCTGCTTGGCGCTCAGCGTGGCCTGGCAGGCGTTGATCAGTTCGTCCAGTTTCTCGCGCTTGTTGATGACCGAGAACACGCCCATGCGGTACAGCCGCTTGATCACTGCCGGGTTGCTCATCGCGGTGTACACGATGATCTTGGTGGAGGGCTGCTCGGCCTTGAGGCGCTTGATCAGCAGGAGGCCGTCGGCATCCTCGCTGTCCATGCCCGGCATCGTGAAATCGGTGACGACGACCTCGCAGGGGTGGCGCTTCAAGGCGGCCAGCAAGCCTTCGCCGGTGCCGGCCTCGACGTTCACGCGCGCCTCCGGGATCCTGAGAAGTTCGTTCTTCAAGGCTGCAAGAACCATAGGATGATCGTCGGCGACGGCGATCTGCAAGATTCTCTTCGTACTCATACTACCCCCATATCGAATGATTGCTGAACATGCGTATTGGACGCCGAGCATCCCCCGGATGCGCGACGCAATCAACATGTATTCCTCGACCTGATGGGTTCTCGCCTGGTTCCTCGTATTAGTTTGAGAATTGTCTCAAAATTAGTTTTTCGCCCGCATCACCAATAATCTTCGGTGACGAACTGCCCGCCGCCGGTGCGGCGCAGCGGCGTCATGCCGCGCTCGCGCAGGATCTCGCGCACCTCGGTGACCATCTCCGGATTGCCGCAGGCCATGAAGCGCGACTGCTCCACGCCGATGGCCAGGCCGGTCGCCTGCTCCAGCGCGCCGTCGCGCAGCAGCGCGGTGATGCGCCCGGCCAGCAGGCCGTCGGCCGCGGCGGGGTCGCGCGTCACCGTGCGCAGGTAGTGCAGCCGGGCCGGCAAGCCTTGCGCCACGGCTTGCGCGCGCAGGCCCTCCAGCTGGTCGGCGTAGGCCAGCTCCTCGCGGTGGCGCACGCCGTGCACCACGACCAGTTGCTCGAATTGCTCCCAGACGTCGCGCTGTTGCAGGATGGAGAGATAGGGCCCCAGGCCGGTGCCGGTGGCCAGCATCCACAGCTGCTTGCCGTCGGTGAAGCGGTCGGCGGTCATGAAGCCGTAACTGAGCTTTTCCACCCACACCGTGTCGCCCGGCCGCAGCGCGTCCAGGCGGGTGGTGAACTTGCCGCCGGGGACGATGATGGCGTAGTACTCCAGCTCGTCGTCGGCGACCGCGGAGGTGATCGAGTAGGCGCGCGAGACGATCTCGCCGTCGATCTCCAGCCCCAGCCGCGCGAACTGGCCGGCGGTGAACGTGTAGCCGGCCGGGCGCGTGGTGCGGAAGGTCAGCAGCTTGTCGGTCCAGCGGTGCACCGACAGCAAACGCTCGCAACTGGCCTTTTCCGAATAGACGTCAACACTCACCCTGCTTCTCCTTGCTTGTCCAGCCCAACATAAGAAAACCTTCAATCAACCGGCGGGGTCGCCGCAACGCCCCGCGCGCATTACAATGGCGGCATGCATGACCCGGGCGGCGGCGCCAGAACAGCCAATACCAGCGCCGCCGCGGGGATGGTCAGGAACTATCCCCGCCGCGCGGCAGTCAGCCAATCAGCCGGCATGCCGGCGCGCCGTCCCGAATACGCCATCGTACCCGACTTTGCGCAGGCGCCGCTGCCGCCGCCGGGTCCGGCCGGGCGCTTCAACCGACGAAAAGTGATTCAATGAAATGGACCTGCAGCCTGGCCATCGCGTTCCTGTGGTGCGCCGCCGATACAGCCTATGCCGCCTACAGGGTGGATATCGAAGCGCCCAAGCCGGTGCAGTCGCTGCTCAAGGATTTCCTCGACCTGTCGCGCTACAAGGACCGTGACGACATCAGCGACGAACAGCTCAAGTTCATGATCGACACCCTGGGCGACCAGGTGCGCGAGCTGACCTCGACCGAGGGTTATTTCAGCCCGGTCACCAAGGTCGACCTGAAGACCGAGGGCGAGGTCAGGCGCGTGCTGGTCACCGTCGATCCCGGCCCGCGCACCACGGTCTCCTCGGCCGAGGTCGAGGTGCGCGGCGTGGCGGCGCAGCAGGACGCCGCACGCGTGGCCGCGCTGCGCGACAACTGGAGCCTGCCCGCCGGCCAGCCGTTCCGCCAGGAGGATTGGGACAAGGCCAAGAACGCCGGCCTGGAAGCGCTGCAGCAGAAGAAATACGCCGCCGCCCGCATCGCCGGCTCGCAGGCCGAGATCGACCCCGACGAACGCCGCGCCGACCTCGCGGTGCAGTACGACAGCGGCCCCGCCTTCACCCTGGGCGCGCTGCAGATCACAGGCACCCGGCGCTATCCCGAATCCATCATCCGCAACGTCAACCCGCTGGCCGAGGGCGAGCCCTACGACGTCGACCGCCTGCTGGCGCTGCAGCGGCAGATCCAGAACACGCCCTATTTCTCCAACGCCATCGTCGGCATCGACGACGATCCCGCGCATCCCGACCTGGCGCCGGTGAAGGTGCAGGTCACCGAATTCCCGATCCAGCGCGTGCGCGCCGGCGTCGGCTACGGCACCGACACCGGCGCCCAGGTCGAGGGCCGCTATTCGCACTACAACATGTTCAACCGGGCCTACGTCTTCGACAGCCAGGCACGGCTCGAGCAGAAGCGCCAGTACGGCCAGCTGTCGCTGGCCATGCCGCCGGACGCCAAGTCCTTCGTCAACAGCATCAACACCACCTACGACCGCACCACGCTCGAAGGCATCGACCTGCGCAGCCAGCAGCTCGGCTTCAAGCGGGCCCGCAACGGCGAGTTCTACGACACCGCCTATTCGCTGACCTACTACCGCGACGAACTGACCCAGGAAAACGGCGCCGCCGTACCGGCCAACACCATCGTCACGCCGGGCAAGCACCGCGCGCTGGTGCCGGGTTTCTCCTGGGCGCGCCGCAATGTCGACAACCCGATCTTCCCGCGCCGGGGCAACCTGCTGACGCTGGAGGCCGGCTTCGCCGTCAAGGGCGTGCTGACCGACCAGAGCTTCGGCCGCCTGTACGGCCGCTTCAAGCAGTTCCTGCCGGTCGGCAAGCGCGACGTGGTGCTGCTGCGCGCCGAACTGGGTGGGGTGTTCACCGCCGGCCGCGCCTCCTCGGTGCCGGCCTCGCTGCTGTTTCGCACCGGCGGCAACGACTCGGTGCGCGGCTACAGCTACCAGAGCATCGGCAACGAGCAGAACGGCACCGTCTACCCGACCAAGTACCTGGCCGTGGGCAGCACCGAGTACCAGCACTGGCTCACCGAGAGCTGGGGCGCGGCGCTGTTCTACGACATCGGCGCGGCCGCCGACAACTGGAACAACAAGACCTTCTACAACGGCGTGGGCGCCGGCGCGCGCTGGCGCAGCCCGGTCGGCACGCTCAACCTGGACCTGGCGTATGGCGTGCAGAAACGCCAGATCCGGCCGCACATCTCGCTGGGCATCGCCTTCTGAGGCGGCCCGCGACCACGCATCGAACGACGAACACGCATGACCGAACCGCAATCGCCATCGCCGCAGCAAGACCGGGAGCCGCCCGCGCCACACCATCGCGGCCGCGGCAGCCGCATCGCGCTGTGGTCCGGCGGCGCCGTCGCCGTGGCGCTGCTGGCCATGGCCGGCACCGCCCTCTACGCGCTCAAGACCGAGAGCGGCGCGCGCCTGGTGTGGAACGCCGCCGCCGGCGCGCTCGGCGGCAAGCTCTCCGGGCGCCTGCTGGGCGGCACCATCGCCGACGGCCTGCGCCTGCGCGACCTGCATTACAAAGATGACAAGCGCATCCTCGACATCGACAGCATCGACGGCGACTGGCATCTGTCGCTGGCGCGGCGCAAGCTCACCGTGCGTTACCTGCGCGTGGGTACGGTGCAGTTGAACCAGCAGCCCTCCCCGCCCGAGCCCAGCGCCATGCCAACCTCGCTGCGGCTGCCGCTGGCGCTGGAGGTCGGCGAGGTTTCGCTGGGCAAGCTCAGCTTCACCCAAGGCACCTCCACCACCGAGCTGGCCGGGTTGAAGCTGCATGGCGACTCCGACGGCACCGAGCACACGCTGGTGCTCGACAGCCTTTCCACGCCCTACGGCGACGCCACCGCCCTGCTGCACCTGAACGGCCGCGCGCCGTTCGCCGTCAGCGGCGGGCTGGAACTGGCGGGGGAATACAAGACCCCCGGCCTCCAGGAAAAATACCGGCTCGCCGCGCAACTGTCGGGCTCGCTGCAGGACCTGGGCATCGCGCTCAAGGCCAGCGGCGACAAGCTCAACGGCTCGGCCGACATCGAGGCCACGCCGTTCGCCCCGGTGCCGCTGAAGAGCGCGCGGGTCGACCTGCAGCACATCAATCCGCAGGCCTTCCATGCCGGCGCGCCGCAAGCCGACCTGCGCGTGCGCGCCGACCTGGCGCCGGTCCGGCAGGCCGCGGCGGATGCGCCCCTGAAAGTGGCCGGCCAGGTCGCCATCGACAACGCCAGGCCGGGCAGCATCGACCGGCAGTTGCTGCCCCTGCTGTCCGCCAGGGCGAAGCTTGAATTGGACCTGCGCCGGCAGACGCTCTCCGATCTCGACATCCGGCTGCCGCAGAATGCGCGCATCGAAGGCGGCGGCCAGTTCCGCCCCGGCAGCGAGGAAGACGGCAAGAAGGAAGACCTGGCCGGCAACTTCAAGCTGCGCATCGCCGGCCTCGACCTCAACCAGATCCATCGCCAGCTCAAGCCGACCCAATTGTCGGGTCCGCTGGAGGTGACGCTGGCGCCCGGTTCGCAAAAGATCGCGCTGGCGCTGGACGACCGCAACCTGAAGCTGCGCGTGGACAGCACCATCACCCCGCAACAGGTGGAACTGGCCCAGGCCAGCCTGGCCGCCGGCGCCTCGCGCCTGGAGGCGGCCGGCACGCTCAAGACCGTGGGTGCGATGGACTACGCATTCAAGGGCAAGCTGGTGGACTTCGACCCCAGCGCCGTGCTGCATGCGGTGGAGCCTCAGGGCAAAGCCGCGGCAGGCGCGAGGAAGGCGCCGGCCGCCTCCAAACCGGTGCCGGCGAAGATCAACATGGACTTCGACGCCGCCGGCAGCCTCTCCCCGGAGCTGCGCCTGAAACTGGCCTTCGCCGTCCACGACAGCACCTACGGCGAGCTGCCCATGGGCGGGCGCGGCAACATCAACCTGGCCGGCATGCGCCTCTTGCCCAGCAAGGCCAACCTGCAGGTGGCGGGCAATACGCTGGACCTGGACGGCAGCTTCGGCGCCGTGTCCGACCGCCTGAACCTGAAGATCGACGCGCCGCAGCTGCAGCGCCTGGGCTATGGCCTGTCGGGCCTGCTGAAGCTGGACGGCCAGTTGAGCGGCACGCGGCAGCGCCCCAACCTGCGCGCCGCCTACCAGGCCGAGCAGTTGGTGTTCGGCGCGCACCGCCTGCGCCGCCTGGCCGGCGAAGCCGACCTGCGCACCAACCTCGCCGCCGGCGTCGCCTCGCCCGACAACCGCATGGCGCTGACGCTGGACGGCGAAGGCTACAGCGGCCCGCAAGCCGAGCTGAACAAGCTTGCGCTCAAGCTGGACGGCACCTGGGCCGACCATACCCTGGACCTGCGGGCCGACGGTCGCCTGCTGCAGCATCCGCTGGACCTGAGCTTTGCCGCGCGCGGCCGGGTCACCGAAAAAACCAAGGGCAACTACGGCTGGGCCGGCGTCATCTCCAGGTTCGACAACCAGGGATTCCCGCGCATCGCCATGAGCAGCCCGCTCACGCTGGAGGCGGCGGCCGACATGGTCGAGGCCGGCAGCACCCGCATCGCCATCGACCGCATGGCAATCGACCTCAAGCGCCTGTCCTACCGCCAGGGCCGCATCGCCTCGGCCGGCCAGGCCAGCGCGCTGGACATCGGCCGCCTGCTGGAGATCGCCCAGGAATTCACCGGCGCGCCGCCGCCGGTCAAGACCGACCTGGTGCTGGATGCCGACTGGGACTTCTCGCTGGCCGAAAGCGCCGCGGGCCATGTGCAGATCCAGCGCAAGTCGGGCGACGTGCGCGTGAGCGCCAGCAATGGCGAAGCCGGCCTGGGCTTGTCCGAACTGAAGCTGCGCGGCGACTTCCAGGGCCAGCAGATGCGCGTCAACGGCCGCGTCGATGCCGCCCGCATCGGCACGCTGGCGCTGGACGGCGAGATCGGCCTGCAGCGCATCGACCAGTTGCTGACGCTGGCCGACGGCTCGCCGCTGAACCTGAAGGCCAGGCTCGACGTGCCCGAACTGAAGCGCGTGGGCGACCTGATCGGTCCGCAGGTGAGCCTGAACGGCAAGCTGGGCGCCGAATTGACGGCCGCCGGCACGCTCGGCCAGCCCAAGCTCTCGGGCGCCATCAATGGCGACAACCTGGCGCTGACGCAATTCGATCAGGGCATCCAGCTCAAGGACGGCATCGTGCGCATCGTCATGGACAGCAACGTGATCGAGCTGCGCCAGATCGAATTCCACGGCGGCAAAGGCACCCTCAAGGCCGCCGGCAAGGTGCAACTGGGCGCCGAGAACCCCGACCTCAATGCCACCATCACGGCCGACCGCCTGGAGCTGTTCGCCAGCCCGGACCGCCAGTTGATGCTGTCGGGCCGCGGCGCCATCGCCAACGTCAAGGAACAATTGCGCATCGACGGCAAGTTCACCGTCGACCGCGCCCTGTTCGACCTGCCCAAGAGCAGCGCGCCCAAGCTGGGCGACGATGTCGTGGTGATCCGGCGCGACGGCAAGAACAAGGTCGGCGCCAACGCCAGCTCCAAGGAGAAACTGCAGGCCGCCAGCGAAAAGCCGGCCGGCAAGTTCGCGCCGGTGATCGACCTCGCGCTGGACCTGGGCAACAACTTCCGCTTCCGCGGCAGCGGCGCCGACCTGCGGCTGCGCGGCGACATGGCCGTACGCAGCGAGCCGCTCTCGCCGCTGCGCGCCACCGGCACCATCAACGTCGCCGAGGGCACCTACGAGGCCTTCGGCACCAAGCTCAACATCGAGCGCGGCATCATCAACTTCCAGGGGCCGATCGCCAACCCCAACATCAACATCCTGGCCATGCGCCGCAACCAGGACGTCGAGGCCGGCGTCTCGGTCACCGGCAACGTCAGCCAGCCGCGCGTGCAGCTGGTGTCCGAACCCAACGTGCCGGACGACGAAAAGCTCTCGTGGATGATGTTCGGCCACGGCACCGACAGCTCCAGCATCGGCCAGCGCAGCGCCAGCAGCCAGGCGCTGGCGCTGGTGGGCAACATGGGCGGCAAGCGCATCGCCAAGGACATCGGGCTGGACCAGTTCTCGATCGGCTCCAGCGAGTCCGGCCTGACCAACGACCAGGTGGTCAACCTCGGCAAGGCCATCACCGAGAAGATCACGCTGGGCTACGAGCAGAGCCTGCAGGGCGCGGCCAGCGTGGCCAAGGCCACCTGGCAGATCTCGCGGCGCTGGTCGGTGGTGGCGCGCGCCGGCACCATCAACGGCCTCAACATCCTGTTCAACCGGCGCTTCGACTGAGGCTGGCGTCGCCGTCATGGGCCTGCGTGGTCTGAATCTTGCGTAAGATAGCCGCATGCATTCTCTCGCCAGGCGCCATGAAGAATCTCGACCATCACATCCGCCAGTTCCTTGAAATCTGCCGCTGCCAGTCGCTCTCGGAGGCGGCCGACAAGCTCGACATGAGCCAGTCCGGCCTGAGCCGCACGCTGGCCGCGCTGGAGACGCACCTGGGCCACGCGCTGTTCGAGCGCAACGGGCGCGGCGTGCAGCTCACCGATGCCGGCGTCAAGCTGCGCGACGCCGCCCAGCCCGCCTACGACAGCGTCGACGACGCGCTGGAGCAGTTGAAGACCGCCCAAGGCGTCACCAGCGGCGCGCTGCGCGTGGCCACCATCCACACGCTGAGCTATTACTTCATGGGCGACGTGGTGGCCAGCTTCATGAGCCAGCGCCCGGCGGTCAACATCTCGGTGGTGGGCCGCGCCTCGCCCGACGTGGTCGAGCTGGTGGCCAGCGGCAAGGCCGAGATCGGCTTCGTCTACGACACCGCGGTCGACACCGATGCCGTGGAGATCATCCCGCTGTTCGAGGAAGAAATGGCGCTGGTCGCCTGCGCCGCCTCCTTCGCCGCGCAGCAGGCCTCGATCGACCTGGTGGCGCTGGACCTGCCGCTGGTGAGCTTCCCGCAGCACTACGCCTTGCGCCGCATGCTGGAGCGGCAGGGGTTCCGCCCCCGCATCTCGGCCGAAGTCGAGACCGTGGACGCCATGCTCAAGCTGGTCTCGCTGACCGGCGGCCACTGCATCCTGCCCGACCGCATCTCCACCGAACTGCTGTCGGACTATGGACTGGTGCGGGTGCCGCTGGAGCGTCCCGCGCTCAAGCGCCGCATCGTGGCCATCACCAACAAGGCGCGCACGCGCTCGCCGCTGGCCAGCTTCATCCTGGAGATTGCCTTGCAGCACAAGGGCTGAAGGCCGGCGCCCGCCCTGCCCCCGCGCATAGCAGCTATGACTGCGGCGTCATGGATTGATCCGCATCCGTCACCAATAATCCTCGCACCGCCCCGCATTCCTTTCAATCGTGTGATGAATGCGGCGCGCCACGATCACGAGGAGAAAAGATGGATCTGCGAAGCAAGGAATATTTCGACCAGCGCGCCACGCAGGAAATGCAGCAGCACCTGAAGCAGAGCCGGCGCCCGCTGCGCGAGACGCTGGCCTACGCCGCCAGGATCCTGGCCATGACCGGGCAGGAAGCCGGCCTGGCAGGCCAGATCAGCGCCCGCTCGGAACGCCCCGGCGCCTACTGGACGCTGCGTTTCGGCCTGGGATTCGACGAGGCCACGCCCGAGGATTTCATCGAGGTCGACGGCGACCTCAACACCCTCTCCGGCGAAGGCATGGCCAACCCCGCCACCCGCTTCCACCTGTGGGTCTACAAGGCGCGCCCGGATCGCCACAGCATCATCCACACGCACTCGCCCTACGTCTCGGCGCTGGCTGCGGCCAAACAGCCGCTGGTGGTGTCGCAGATGGACATGACGCCGTTCCACGACGACTGCGCCTTCCTGGCCGAATGGCCGGGCGTGCCCATCGCCGACCAGGAAGGCGTGATCATTTCCGAGGCCATGGGCGGCAAGCGCTCCATCCTGCTGGCCAGCCACGGCCAGCTGACCACCGGCGACTGCGTGGAAGAAGCGACCTACCTGGCCGTCTACCTCGAACGCGCCGCCCGGATGCAGGTGCGCGCGCGCATCTTCGGCCCGCTGACGCCGCTGCCGGACGCGCTGGCGGCGGAGGCCCACGACTACCTGCTCAAGCCCTCCATCGTCAAGGGCACGTTCGACTACTGGTGCCGCCAGGCCGACGCGCTGCGCTGACGACAAAAGAACGGGACAGAGACAGCGCCGCCCTGCGCGGCGCCCACATCACAACAGAAGGGGATCATCATGCAAGGCCACCTGAGCGCCGCCGGCGAGGCATCGCCGGCGGGGACGGTTCGCAACCGTCGCCAACACGTCATCGCTGGCGTCGCCAGCATGCTCGGCACCACCATCGAGTGGTACGACTTTTTCATCTACGGCACCGCCGCGGCGCTGATCTTCAACAAGCTGTTCTTTCCCGCCTTCGATCCGCTGACCGGAACGCTGGCCTCCTTCGCCACCTACACCGTGGGCTTCCTGGCCCGTCCGCTGGGCGGCATCGTGTTCGGCCACTTCGGCGACAAGGTCGGGCGCAAGTCGATGCTGCTGATCACGTTGCTGATGATGGGCGTGCCGACCATCATCATCGGCCTGATCCCGACCTATGAACAGATCGGCTACTGGGCCGCGGTGATCCTGGTGATCATGCGCATCATCCAGGGCCTGGCGGTGGGCGGCGAATGGGGCGGCGCGGTGCTGATGGCGGTGGAGCACGCGCCCAAGGGCAAGAAGGGTTTCTTCGGCAGCCTGCCGCAGACCGGCGTGGCGCCGGGCCTGATCCTGTCCTCGCTGGCCATGGCCGGGGTCGCCAGCCTGCCGGAGCAGGACATGCTGGGCTGGGCCTGGCGCATCCCCTTCGTGGCCAGCGTGCTGCTGCTGATGGTGGGCTGGTTCATCCGCATCAAGGTGGCCGAGTCGCCGGATTTCGAGACCATGAAGAAACGCGGCGACGAGGTCGGCCTGCCGGTGCTGGACGTGCTCAGGAACCACTGGCGCAGCCTGCTCAAGGTGTGCGGCGCGCGCCTGGCGGAGGTCACCTGGTTCTACACGGTGGCCACCTTCGCCCTTTCCTACGGCACGCTGCAACTCGGCCTGACCAAGGGCCTGATGCTCAACGCCATCATCTGCGGCGCCTTGCTGGCCCTGTTCTTCATGCCGCTGACCGGGATCCTGGGCGACCGCTTCGGGCATCGCCGCATCTTCGCCATCGGCGCCGTCGGCATCTGCCTGTTCGGCTTCCCCTTCTTCAAGCTGCTGGCCGCGGGGCAAAGCGGCTATGTCTACCTGGCCATGGTGATCGCCATCGGCGTGATCTATTCGCTGCTGTACGGCCCCGAGGGCAACCTGTTCTCGGCGCAGTTCCCGCCGCACGTGCGCTACAGCGGCATCTCGCTGGCGGTGCAGGTGTCGGGCGCCATCGGCGGCGGACTGGCGCCGCTGGTGGCCACCTGGCTGCTCAAGCTGGGCGACGGCCACCCGTTGCTGCTGGCCGGCTATCTCACGGGACTGGGCGTGATCGCGGTCATCAGCGTCTCGCGCATGAAGTCGGGCGACTGAACGAAGGCCTGACCTGCGGCCGCCTTGCGCGGCCGCATCTCCTTGCAGGTTTCCCCTATCGGAAAGGAAGCATCATGACAACGCAACGCGCCCCATCCTTCGACGAGCGCCTCACCGGCAAGCCCACCCCCACCGTCGGCGGCTCCACCTACGTGCGGCCGCAGGACATGGAATGGAAGCCTTCGCAATTCGAGGGCGTGGACATCAAGGTCCTGTACGAGGACAAGGCCGCCGGCGAGATGACCTGCCTGCTGCGCTGGGCGCCCGGCACGCAGCTGCCGATGCACAAGCATGCGGAACTGGAGCAGAGCTACGTGCTGGCAGGTTCGTTCTCCGACCACGACGGCATCGCCCGCGCCGGCGAATACGTCTGGCGCAGCAAGGATTCGCTGCATGAAACCTACAGTGAGGAAGGCTGCGTGATCCTGGCGATCTATCGCAAGCCGAACATCTTCAAGAACAGCGCCGGCTTTGACGCCGCCGGCGGCAAGCGCATCGCCACCCGGCGCAAGCCGGCGTGAGGCGCCGTGCCTAGTCGCGGGCGTCCGACCGCGCCAGGCTGTCGCGGGCCAGCCAGTCGCGCGGCGACAGGCCGGTCCTGGCGGCAAAGGCGCGCGACAGCGCCGAAGGGTTGGCATAGCCCAGCTCCTGCGCCAGCTGCTTGACCGGCCGTCCTTCGCGCAGCCGGCTTTGCGCCAGCGCGATGCGCCAGTTGGCCAGATAGTCGGCCGGCGTCTGCCCCACCGTTTCGCGGAAGGCGTTGGCGAAGGCGGTGCGCGACATGCCCGCGCAGCCGGCCATGCGGTCCAGCGTCCAGGCCTGGCCCGGATCGTCATGCATGGCCACCAGCGCGCGCGCCAGGCGCGGGTCCGCCAGGCCGCTCACCAATCCCGGCTGTATGCCCGCCTCTTGCGGGTGATCCAGCAGCCAGCGCAAGAGCTTCAACACCACAACCTCGAACAGGCGGTCGGCCAGCAGCCGCTGGCCGCAGCGCACCCGGTCGGTTTCGGCGAACAGCAGTTCCAGCGCCGCGTCCAGCCCCGGCACGGTCGCCAGCGGCAAGGCGATCAGCGCCGGCAAGGCCCGCGCCAGCGGGTTCTGCGGGCCGCCGTCGAAGATCAGGCGCGCGCAGGTGAAGTCCGAGCCTTCCCTGGGCGGATTGTGGAAGTGATGCGTGAAGGGACGCGGGTAGAACAGCAAGGTAGGTTCATCGAAATGCATGGCCCTGGGCACCTCGCGCGCGCCCGGGTGGGACACCTTCAGCTCGCCCCGCCTCAGCACGTGCAGGTAGCCGAAGCCGGCGCCGGCATCGAAGTGGGTGTGGCCGCACAGCACGCCGCTGTGGTGCAGCTGCGCCTGCACGCGGAAGCGTTCGAGGATGCCGGAGAGGCGATCGATGGGAGGCAAGGGCTGCATTGAACTAAATGGTACGTTTAATTTACAAAATGAACCTTATTGTACATGCGTTTTCTCCATACTGGCCTCTCCTTCCACACACCAAGGGCAAGCATGTACTCACTGAAAACCTCCCTCCTCGCCGCCGCCATCCTGGCCGGATTGGCTGGATTGGCCGGGACTGCTGCGGCGCACGACAAGCCGCACCAAGGCGGCATCGCCGGCAAGCCCGACCAGGCGGTGAACGCGCCGTTCGACATCGTGCATACCCGCATCACCACCGAGGGCAAGGTCGCGATCTTCCACATGGCGGTATCCGGCAAGGCCGGCGCGATCCATCCGGCCAAATCCGGCAAGCTGGCCGGCAGCGAAGTGTTCTCCTACGTCTGGCCCACCAGCCTGGATCCCTCGGTGGTCGGCTTCGAGCCCAAGTCGGGCATCCTGGCCTTCGCCGTGACCTCGCATCCCGACTTCGACGACACGCCGCTGTTCGACGAGAACGGCGACGGCGATCCCAACAACGATGGCGACGTCTGGCATTCGCACTGGGTCGTGCTGCAACCGGACGCCGCCTGCGGCAAGGACGCGCTCAAGGTGGTCGACATCCCGGCCGGCGCCAAACCCAGGCTGCCCAAGACCTGGCCGGGCTTGCCCATCCTCATCGACAGTCCCGGCTGGTCGCCCAGCTTCAAGGGCGGCGTGGTCGAAGTGCGGGTGCCCTTCGACGATATCGGCGCGGTCGAGGCCGGCGCCTTCGACGGCGTGAGCGCGGCCCTGCGCGTCAACGCCAGCGTGCACAGCCCGCTGCTGTGCGTGACCAACGTCTTCAAGGTCGCCTCCGGCAATCTGTCGCTGCCGGGCAAGGTCAACCGCTGAGCGGCCGTTTGCGGCTCCACTGAATTCACCCGATCTTCATCAACGAAAGGAAACATCATGTCCCGCCTCAACCTCGATACCCAGCGCTCCCCCGCCGCCAGCCAGCCGCTGCTCGAACAAATCCAGCGCGCCTTCGGCGCCACGCCCAACATGTTCAAGGCCGTCTCCAACTCGCCGGCCGCGTTGCAGAGCATGTGGGCCGCCTTCGGCGCGCTCGGCCGCGGCAGCATCGGCGCCCTGCTGGGCGAACAGATCGCCGTGGCCATCGCCAACCGCAACCGCTGCGAATATTGCCTGGCCGCGCATACCGTGCTGGGCAAGAACGCCGGCGCTTCGGCCGCGCAGATGGATCAAGCCCAGGCCGGCCGCTCGGACGATCCCAGGACCGCCGCCGCGCTGGAGTTCGCGCTGAAGGTGGTCGAGCAGCGTGCGCAGATCACTGACGCCGATGTCGCCCGCCTGCGCGAGGCCGGCTTCGGCGACGAGCAGATCGTCGAGATCATGGCCCACATCGCGCTGAACCTGTTCACCAACTACGTCAACGTGGCCTTCGACGTGCCGGTCGATTTCCCCAAGGTCGCGCTGAAGTGATGCACGGGCATTTCCATCACGGAAAGCAGCAGCACTGGCCGCAGGCGGATTCGGTGGAAGACTTCCACCGCAACCTGGCCGCGGTCAGGCGGCGCATCGCGGCCGCCTGCGCGCGCGCCGGGCGCGACCCGGCGTCGGTGCGGCTGCTGCCGGTCAGCAAGACCGTGCCCGAGGAGCGCATCCGGCTGGCCTACGCCGCCGGATGCCGCGAGCTGGGCGAGAACAAGGTGCAGGAAGCCGGCCGGAAATGGGAGGCGATGGCCGACCTTGCCGATCTGCGCTGGTCGGTCATCGGCCACCTGCAGACCAACAAGGCCAGGCTGGTGGCGCGCTTCGCCGCCGAGTTCCAGGCGCTGGACAGCCTGCGCGTGGCCGAGGCGCTGGATCGCCGGCTGCAGGCCGAGGGCCGCGCGCTGGATGTGTTCATACAGGTCAACACCTCCGGCGAGGCCAGCAAGTTCGGCCTGGCGCCGCAGGATGCGCAAGCATTCCTGGCGCACTTGCCGGCCTTCCCGGCGCTGCGCGTGCGCGGCCTGATGACGCTGGCCGTGTTCTCCGCCGACATCGCGCGCGTGCGCGCCTGCTTCGTCCTGCTGCGCGAACTGCGCGAGCGCCTGCGCCAGGAAGCGCCCACCGGCATCGCCCTGGAAGAGCTGTCGATGGGTATGTCCGGCGACTACGAAGTGGCCATCGAGGAAGGCGCCACCGTGGTGCGCGTGGGCCAGGCCATCTTCGGCGCGCGCGCCACGCCCGACAGCTTCTACTGGCCGCCCCCGTCCTCCCCCACCGACAAGGAAGAACCATGACCCGCACCGTCCTCGCCATCCGCCACGTGCACTTCGAAGACCTGGGCAGCCTGGCCCCGGCGCTGCTGGAGCGCGGCTACGCGGTCCGCTACCTCGATGCCGCCATCGACGACCTGGACGCCGTCGACGCCCACGCCCCCGACCTGCTGGCCGTGCTGGGCGGCCCGATCGGCGCCTTCGATGAGGCGCGCTATCCGTTCCTGCAGGCGGAGCTGGCGCTGGTGCGCCGGCGCCTGCAATCGCGGCGGCCGCTGCTGGGCATCTGCCTGGGCGCGCAACTGATCGCCCGCGCCCTGGGCGCGAAGGTGTATCCGATGGGCGTGAAGGAAATCGGCTACGCCCCGCTCGAACTGACCACGCAGGGCAAGTCCTCAGCCCTCGCGCCGCTGGAGGGCGTACCGGTGCTGCACTGGCACGGCGACCAGTTCGACATCCCCGCCGGCGCCGCGTACCTGGCCGCCACCGGCACCGGCGCCCACCAGGCGTTCGCGCTGGGCGACGCCGTGCTCGGCCTGCAATTCCACCTGGAGGCCGAGGCCGCAACGCTGGAGCGCTGGCTGGTCGGCCACGCCGGCGAACTGGCGCAATGCGGAATCGACCCGCGCACCTTGCGCGCGCAGGCGGCGCAATCGGGCAAGCGTTTGGAAGCGGCGGCGGCCGAGGTGCTGGCGCGCTGGCTGGCGCGGCTCACGGTTGGGCAATAAAAAAGCCCGCTGATGCGGGCTTTTCTCGCGCCGGCCTGGCTACAGCCAACCGGCCTTGCGCAGCCTGCGCCAGAGCAGCGAACAGCAGGTGAAGATGCCCACCAGCACCACCGGGAAGCTCCACTGCCACGACAGCCCCGGCATGTTGGCGAAGTTCATGCCGTACAGGCTGAACACCATGGTCGGGATGGCCAGGATCGCGCCCCAGCCGGCCAGGGTCTGCACGATCTCGTTCTGGTGGATGGTGACCTGGGCCAGGTTGATCTGCACCGCCGACTCCACCATTTCGCGCAGGCGGTCGCCGGTGTCGATGAAGCGCACCACGTGGTCGTAGATGTCGCGGAAATAGACCTTGCCTTCCTTGGTGATGAGCCCCTCGTGGAAGCGCAGCAGCTGGGTGCACACGTCCAGCAGCGGCGAGGCCGCCGAGCGCAGGCGGATCAGCTGGCGCTTCAATTGATAGAGCTCCTGCAGGTAGGCCTTGCCGGTATTGGCGGCGGGGTCGAACAGCTGCCCCTCGTACTGGGTGAACTTGGCTTCGAGGTCGTCCATGATGGGACGGTAGTTGTCGACCACGAAGTCCATGATGGCGTACAGCACGAAGCTGGGGCCCCGGCCCAGGCGTTCCGGCAGCATCTCGCAGTGCTCGCGCACCTTGGCGTAGCTGCGCGAGGCGCCGTGCCGCACCGTGACCACGAAGCGCGGGCCGGTCATGATGTGGGTCTCGCCGAACTGCACTTCGCCGCCGGCGAGCTGGGCGGTGTGCAGCACCACGAACAGGGTGTCGCCATACTCCTCGATCTTGGGACGCTGGTGGGCGGCGTAGGCATCCTCCACCGCCAGTTCGTGCAGGTTGAATTCTTCCTTGATCTTGTTCATCAGCTCGACGTTGGGTTCGAGCAGGCCGAGCCAGACGAAGGTGCCCTCCTCCTCCAGCACATCGCTGATCTCGTCGAGGGTGATGTCGCGCAGCTTCTTGCCCTTCTTGTAGACCGTGCAGTTGACGATCATGTTGGCGTCGATCATGTCTTGGCTCCTGTTCTCGTTATTGTCCGCCTGCCGCGCACCCCGGCGCGCTCAGTCGGATCGGGCGCGCAGCGCCAGGCGCTGCTTGAGCGCCTGCGCCATGATCACGCCGGCCAGCGTGATCAGGCCGCCCACGGCATGATAGCCGTGCAGCTCCTCGTCCAGCGCCGCCACTGCGATTATGACGGTGAAAACCGGCATCAGGTTCACGAAGATGGAACAGCGGTTGGCGCCCAGGTGGGCGACGCCGCGCATCCAGAGGAACTGCGAAATGATGGAGGCGGCGATGCCGGCGTACAGCAGGATCGGCAGGTTCTCGGCATTGACCGGCGAATGATGGCCGAAGACGAAGCCCGGAAACAGCAGTACGACCGCGGTCAGCACCTGCATGTAGAGCAGTTGCCAGGTCGGCAGCGGCAAGGCCCAGCGCCGCAGCAGCACGCCGTACAGGCCGTAGAACACCGCCGCCAGCAGCATCAGCAGGTCGCCCACCACCACGCCATGCTCGAACAGCTGCAGCGGGTGGCCGCGGCCGATCAGGATCGACAGCCCCGCCAGAGAGACCAGGCCGCCGGCGACGGTGCCGACCGTGGGCGGCTCGGACAGCAGGCGGATGCTCAGCAGCAAGGTCAGCAGCGGCATCAGCGAGACGATCATGCCCATGCTGGTGGCCGAGGAGGTCGCCGCGGCGAAATAGGCCAGGCTCTGGAACAGCACCATGCCCAAGAGGCCAAGCACCGCGATCTTGCCGAGATGGGGCCGGATGCGCGCGCGGTCGCGCCAGGTCTGGCGGGCCAGGAACGGCGACATCAGCGCCGCGGCCAGCAGCCAGCGGTAGAAGGAGATGTCTTCCGGGGCGATCACCGCGGCCGCCATCTTGCTGATGACGGTATTGCCGGCCCAGATCAGGACGGCGCCCAGCGGGAACCAGATGTATTTCAGTTGCATGTGCGCTCTCTTGTCGGAATGGGTTCAGGCCGGACCGGTGGACTTGGCCGGGGCCGCCGCGCGGCCGGACAGCTCGGCGCCGGCGTTGGGCGACAGCCGGCGCAGCATCAGCAGCGAACACGACGCCACCGCGCCCACCGCCAGGAAGGCCGGCCAGAAGTCGGACGCCACCAGCGTGGCGTGGCCCTGCAGTTCATTGGAGGCCTGCAGCGCAAAGCCGGCCAGCACCACGCCCATGCCGATGGACAGCTGCTGCGCCACGCTGGCCATGCTGGTGGCCTGGCTCAGGCGCGCGCGATCGACGTCGGCGTAGGAGATGGCGTTCAGGCTGGTGAACTGCAGCGAGCGGAAGCAGCCGCCCACCAGCAGCACCAGCATCATCACGATGTAGGGCGTATGCGGCGTGAACAGCGCGATGGCCCACAGGCCCAGGATACCGAGCGCGCCGTTGACCAGCAGCACCGTGCGAAAGCCGAAGCGCTGCAAGAAGCGCGAGGCGATGGTCTTCATGAACATGGCGCCGGCAGCCGAGGCGCAGGTCAGCAGGCCCGAATGGAACGGCGTGTAGCCGAAGCCCAGCTGCAGCATCAGCGGCAGCAGGAAGGGAATGGCGCCGATGCCGATGCGGTACAGCGAACCGCCAAAGACGCCGGCCCGCAGCGTGGGTATGTTCAGCAGCCGCAGGTCGATCAGCGGCGCCCTGGCGCGGCGCGCGTGCCGGACGTAGATCGCCAGGAACACCACGCCGGCCGCCACGCAGGCCAGCGAGACCTCGCCCGAGATCAGGTGGCGCCCGGCGGTGGCCAGGCCCATCATCAGCAGCGAACAGCCCAGCGCCGACAGCGCAAAGCCGGGCCAGTCCAGCGGCGAGACCTCATCGGCCTTGAGGTCGGGGATGAAGCGCGTGGCCAGGTACAGGCCGAGGATGCTGATCGGGATGTTGATGAAGAAGATCCAGCGCCAGTGGAAGTAGGTGGTGATGAAGCCGCCCAGCGGCGGCCCCAGCACCGGCCCGAACAGCGCGGGAATGGTGAGGTAGGACAGCGCCTTGACCAGGTTGACCTTCTCCACGCTGCGCAGGATCACCAGGCGGCCGACCGGCACCATCATGGCGCCGCCTATGCCCTGGAAGAAACGCGCGGCGACGAACTGCGGCAGCGTCGACGACACCCCGCACAGGATGGAGCCCAGCATGAACACGCAAATGGCCGAGCGGAAGATGGTGAGCGAGCCGAAGCGGTCGGCCATCCAGCCGGAGACCGGGATGAACACCGCCAGGCTGACCAGGTAGGAGGTCAGGGCCAGCTTGAGCGAGATCGGATCGACGTGCATGTCCAACGCCAGCGCCGGCAGCGAGGTGGAGATCACGGTCGAGTCCATCTGCTCCATGAACAGCGCACAGGCGACGATCAGGGGGATGATGAAGGTGCGTGGGATGGGCATCGATATCGGCGAATTGTTGTGCATGGCGCGGCAGGGCCGTCAGCCCGGGCGGCAGGGCCGCGGCAAGCTGCCAAGTATACCTTTTACGCTATGATGCTGCCGACGCGGCCTCCCCGCCCTTCCTGCCCGCTGCCCCATGACCGACTGCTTCGCCCTCCTCGACGACCACCTGGCCACCCCGGCCGAGCCGCGCTCGCGCCTGTTCACCGGCTACCTGCGCACGCTGGCCTGCCATGACGCCGCGCGCTTCCCGGCCCTGCTGGCCGAGATGCAGGCCGAGCTGGCCGCCGGCCGCCATGCCGTGGCGCTGTGGAACTACGAACTGGGCGCCGCCATGCAGGGCCTGCCGCACCGGCATGCCGGCGGCCCGCTGGCGCGCGTGCTGCTGTTCGCGCGCTGCGAGCTGCTGGGGGCTGCGCAGGTCGATGCCTGGCTGGCGCAGCGCGCCGCGAACGGCGCGGCCGGCGTGGCCAACATCGCCGCCAGCGTCGACGACAACCAATTCGACGCGGCCATCGCCCGCATCCGTGACTACATCGCCGCCGGCGACACCTACCAGGTCAACTACACCTACCGGCTGCGCTTCGACGCCTACGGCGATCCCATCGACCTCTACCGCCGCCTGCGCGCGCGCCAGCCGGTGCCCTACGGCGCGCTGGTGCTGGAGCAAGACGGCGGCGCGGCGCTCTCCTTCTCGCCCGAACTGTTCGTGGCGCACAGCGGCGGCATGCTCAAGGCCAAGCCGATGAAAGGCACCGCGCGCGCCGC
This sequence comes from Herbaspirillum sp. WKF16, assembly GCF_028993615.1. NCBI lineage: Bacteria > Pseudomonadati > Pseudomonadota > Betaproteobacteria > Burkholderiales > Oxalobacteraceae > Herbaspirillum > Herbaspirillum sp. WKF16. The sequence continues at coordinate 3,396,181 of NZ_CP118632.1, forward strand.
CGACGGCGCCGACGCGGACGCCGATGCGATCAATGCCCGCCGCGCGCTGGCGCTGGCGGCCGACGAGAAGAACCGCGCCGAGAACCTGATGATCGTCGACCTGCTGCGCAACGACCTGGGCCGCGTGGCGGCGCCGGGCTCGGTGCGGGTGCCGCACCTGTTCGACGTGCGTCGCTACGGCCAGGTGCTGCAGATGACCTCGACCATCCGCGCCCGCCTGCGCGCCGACGCCACCCTGGCCGAGACCATCGCCGCGCTCTACCCCTGCGGCTCCATCACCGGCGCGCCCAAGCGCCGCACCATGCAAATCATCGATGAGCTGGAGTCGACGCCGCGCGGGCTCTACACTGGCGCCATCGGCTGGTTCGAAGCGCCCCGCGCCGACGCTCACGCGGTCGGCGACTTCTGCCTGTCGGTGCCGATCCGCACGCTGGAACTGGCCCCGCCGGCGGCCGGCCTGCTCCGCGGCGCGCTGGGCGTGGGCGCCGGCATCGTCTACGACAGCGACGCCGCCTCCGAATTCGCCGAATGCCGCCTGAAAGCCGCCTTCCTGACCGGCCTGGGGCATGAGTTCAGCCTGTTCGAAACCATGCGCGCCGACCGCGACGGCTGCCGCCACCTGGCGCTGCACCTGCGGCGACTGGCCGCGTCGGCCGCAGCCTTCGGCTTCCCCTTCGACGAGGCCGCGATCCGCGCGCAGGTGGCGCAGGCCTGCGCCACGCTGGATCCGGCAGCGGCGCATCGCATGAAGCTGGCGCTGGACGCGCAGGGCGGCATCGCCATCCAGCACGCGCCGCTGGCCGCGCTGGGCGACAGCGTGAAAGTGTTCCTGGCCGATGCGCAAACCGACAGCGGCGACCTGCTCCTGCGCCACAAGAGCACGCGGCGCGAGATCTACGATGCGGCATGGAAGGAAGCGGAAACGCGCGGCGGCTTCGACATGCTGTTCTTCAACGAGCGCGATGAACTGACCGAGGGCGGGCGCAGCAATGTGTTCGTCAAGATAGCCGGACGCTGGGTGACGCCGCCCTTGTCGGCGGGGGTATTGCCGGGGGTGATGCGCTCGGTGCTGCTGGCGGATGCGGCGTGGGATGCCATCGAGCGGGTCGTGCTTCGTGATGAACTGTTGGCGGCGCAAGAAATCGTGGTGTGCAATGCCTTGCGCGGCGCGGTCAGGGCGACGCTCGGCTGAGGCCATGGCGGCATCGCGAAAGACGCTGGGTCCCCGCTTTCGCGGGGACGACAAGAATGCAAGAACCTGAACCCTCGGTTGTGCGAGGCCATCCCTTACCTGTCGTCCCGGCGAAAGCGGGGACCCAGCGACGTTAACGCGCCTCAGCGCAAGGCCGCATCTCCTTCAAGCCCCTGGCCTTCTCGACCCGCTGTCGCGCCCCTGAACTCACGACTTCCATTTCCCCTCCGCAACTCCCGCTTTGTTAGAATTTGCCGTGCTGGACAACATCGGTGGCAAGCAAAATCACACCATGTCCGGCTCGACAGACAGCAAACAATAACAATGGGCATTCGGGGAAGTGATGAGCGATATCGAACTCTACTACGGCTCAAAAGGATTGGAGCCAGCCGAAAGAATCGTATTGAATCATCTGAGGAAGTATTTCTCAGATCGCAATATCAGAGCATTGATCGCGTCTAACGTGACGATCATGCGCCGACAAATTGATCTGTTTGTCGCAACCGACAAGTTCACGCTTCAAATCGAAGTGAAGGGTTATAGAAAAAAGCATCTGATCGCGAGAACCAACGGCGATTGGTTCGCCTACGAAAACCCTGAAGATACGCCAAGCAAGTACGGCAACGGCCACGATCAGGCAATCAAGAATGGCCGGGCCATCAAGAATTCCACCGCACAGTGGATGGGGCAAGATAACCGCTATGACTTTCCGCAGGGTGTATTGGTATTCGAGCCCACCATCCTTCCCGATTTCAATTTTGGCGATGATCTTCTAAAAGATCCTCGCATCATTATCTGCGGGCTGGATAAGTTAAGCGAGATACTCGACAGGAAAAAACTGCGGCAACCGTGGGCATGGCACCAGGTCGAGGAATTTGTGCGGCAACATAACTTGACCCGCTATTTTGAAATCGACGATGCGCTGGAAAATCCGGCTTACTATGGCACTGCGCCTGACAAGCTCGTCGAAGTCCGGCCGTCGGCAGATTGGGAGTTCAGGCAAGCGCGACAGCATCCGGCCCGGCAGTATTGGGTTTCGCCGATACCAAGACGGCCAGCGCTTTACCGGAAAAGGGATGTTCGCGCCAAAAGAAGGCGAAGGGCGATAGCGACAATGATTCTGTTGTGCCTGATGGGGTTCGCAGCCTTTCTCTGGCATGAACGCGATGCTCGCCCGCCCCTCATCGACAATAACCATAAGAAGGCTCCTTCTCCGGAAAAGAAGCCGAAGGCAAAACCTGTTGCCGGGCCTGCTCCAAGACAGCATGGCGATAAGCGCATCGCCAGCCCCGTGACGCCGATTCCGAACGCAGATCCGTCAACGCCTGCCCCGGCGACAGTGCCAACCAATCAGATCGTTTGTCCGGCGGATGTAGATCGCCTCGGTTGCAACGGTCGCGTTGGCGTCTTCGATATGCCGCAATGCCCCGCAGGGTTCCACGCGGACGATGCGAGCTGCGTGCCGGATTGAGGTTTCGTCTTATCGAAAGACGCTGGGTCCCGGCCTGCGCCGGGACGACACGGAAGAGAAACTGGAACCCTTGGTTGCTCGAGGCCATCCCTTACCTGTCGTCCCGGCGCAGGCCGGGACCCAGCGGCGTTAAGCTGCCTCAACGCAGCGAAGCATTCTCCTTCAAACCCTTGGCCTTCTCCGCACTCTGCTCCGCCAGCGGCTGCAGGTCGGCCAGGCTGGCGGCGTCCCAGCCGCCGCCCAGGGCCTTGGCCAGCAGCACGCTGGCGGCCATGCGGCGGTTCAGGATATCCAGCGAAGTACGCTCGGCCGAGAAGGCCGTCGCCTGCGCGGTGATCACGTTGACGTAGCTGACCGTGCCGGCCTTGTACTGGTTGGTGACCAGCGTCACCGCCTGGCGCGCGGCCTGCAAGGCTTCGTTCTGGACGTCGGCTTCCTGCTCCAGGATGCGCAGCGCGGCCAGGTTGTCCTCCACCTCCTGGAACGCGGTCAGCACCGCCTGCTTGTATTGCGCCACCGTGCCGTCGTAGGTGGCGATGGCTTGCGCGGTGGCGGCGCGGCGGGCGCCGCCGTCGAAGATGTTCTGCGCCAGCTGCGGGCCAAGCGACCACACCCGGCCCGGCAGCGAGAACCAGTCGGCGAAGCTGGAGCTCTGGTAGCCGCCCGAGGCCGACAGCGTCAGGCTGGGGAAATAGGCCGCCTTGGCCACGCCTATCCTGGCGTTGGCGGAGGCCACCCGGCGCTCCGCGGCGGCGACGTCGGGGCGGCGCTCCAGCAGCATCGAGGGCACGCCCTGCGGCACCGGCGGCGCGGCGGCCGCCAGCGGCGCGCGCGGCAAGGCGAAGGTGGACGGCGTCTTGCCCACCAGCAGCGCGATCGCATGCTCGACCTGGGCGCGCGTGACGCCGTTGTCCAAGGCCTGCGCCTGGGCCGACTTCAGCTGGCTTTGCGCCTGGATCACGTCGGACTTGGCGGCCATGCCGGCGGCGTACTGGTTCTGCGTGAGCTGGTAGGAGCGCTGGTAGGCCTGCACCGTGTCTTCCAGCAGCTGCTGCTGGGCGTCCAGCACGCGCAATTGCAGGTAACTCTGCGCCAGCGAGGCCTGGGCCGAGAGGCGGGCCGCGGCGAGATCGGCGGCGCTGGCCTGGGCGCTGTCGGTGCTGGCTTCGATGTCGCGCCGCACGCGGCCCCAGATGTCGGCCTCCCACGAGGCTGTCAAACCGAAAGAATAGGAATTGCGCACGCCCGAGCTGGACGACGACGACGAGGAAGTGCCCGAGCCGGCGCGTCCGCGCGAGGCCGACGCCGAGGCGTCCAGCGTCGGCGACAGCGCCGAGCGCGAGCTCTGCACCAGCGCCATGGCGCCGCGGAAGTTGGCCTCGGCCAGCGCCAGGTTCTGGTTGGAAATCTCGACCTGGTCCACCAGCGCATTCAACTGCGCATCGCCGAACATCTCCCACCATTTACCGCCGGCGGCCAGGTCGCGCGGCTGCGCCGGCTTCCAGTCCTGGCCTTCCTTGAACACGGCCGGCGCCTCGTCCATCTGCGGACGCACATAGTCGGGGCCGACCGAGCAGGCGGCCAGCGCGAGGCTCGCCGCCAGCGCCAGGAGCAGCGGCTTGAGCTTGGATTGGTGCTGTTTCATTGTTCTCTCCATGGCGGCGGCATTGGCTTGCATCATGCCGCCGAGGTTTGGGTCTTGTTCTTGCGGCCGAAGCGGCGCTGGCTCCAGGCGCGCAGCCGCTCCATGTACAGGTAGACCACCGGCGTGGTGTAGAGCGTGAGCAGCTGGCTCACCACCAGGCCGCCGACGATGGCGATGCCCAGCGGCTGGCGCAGCTCGGCGCCGTCGCCATGGCCGATGGCCAGCGGGATCGCGCCCAGCAAGGCGGCCATGGTGGTCATCATGATCGGGCGGAAACGCAGCTTGCAAGCCTCGAAGATGGCGTCGCGCGGCGACAGGCCGCGGTTGCGTTCGGCGTCCAGCGCGAAGTCGATCATCATGATGGCGTTCTTCTTGACGATGCCGATCAGCAGGATCACGCCGATCAGCGCGATCAGGCTGAAGTCGGTACCGGTGACCAGCAGCGCCAGCAAGGCGCCCACGCCGGCCGAGGGCAGCGTGGAGATGATGGTGATCGGGTGGATCAGGCTTTCGTAGAGGATGCCCAGCACGATGTAGACCGCCAGCAGCGCCGTCAGGATCAGGATGGGCTGCGACGACAGCGAGGACTGGAAGGCGTTGGCGGTGCCGGCGAAGGTGCCGTGCACGCCGGTGGGCACGCCCAGCGAGGCCATCGCGCGGTCGATCGCCTCGGTGGCCTGCGACAGCGATACGCCTTCGGCCAGGTTGAACGACAGCGTCGAGGCCACGAACTGCCCTTCATGGCTGACCGACAGCGCCGTGGTGGTCGGCTCGAAGCGCGAGAAGGCGGCCAGCGGGATCTGCGTCGAGGCCGCGGTGGAGATGGTCTGCGCCAGGCCGCTGTTGGAATTGAGCTTGCCGGCGGCCGACAGCGCCGGCGGCGTCGACAGCGTGGAGGTGGTGGGCGACAGGTTGCTGGAGCCGGCCAGGCTGACGTAGGTGTCGCGCAGGGTCTCGGGGCTCTGCCAATATTGCGGCGCCGCTTCCATCACCACGTGGTACTGGTTCATGCCGCTGTAGATGGTGGAGATCTGGCGCTGGCCGAACAGGTCCGACAGCGTGGCGTCGATCAGCTGCGGCGTGACGCCGGCGCGGATCGCGGTCTCGCGGTCGATGGTCAGGGTGGTCTGCAGGCCGTTGTCCTGCTGGTCGGTGCTGAGGTCTTCCAGCTCTTTCAGGTTGGTCAGCGCGGCCCGGATCTTGGGCTCCCACACGCGCAGCAGCGCCACGTCGTCGGACTTGAGCGAATACTCATACTGCGAATCGCTCTGGCGCGCGCCGATGCGGATGTCCTGCACCGGCACCAGGAACACCCGCGCGCCGGCCACCTTGGCGGTCTTGATGCGCAGCCGCCCAATCACCTGGTCGGCCGACTCCTTGCGTTCGGACAGGGGCTTGAGCGTCACGAACATGTTGCCGCCGTTGCGCCGCTGGCCGCCGGTGAAAGCCACCACGTCGGCCACGGCGGGGTCGGCCCTGACGATGTCGATGAACTCGTTCAACTTGACCTTCATGGCCTGGAACGAAATCGCCTGGTCGCCGCGGATGCCGCCGACCAGGCGGCCGGTGTCCTGCTGCGGGAAGAAGCCCTTGGGGATGGCCTTGTACAGGTAGACGTTCAGGGCGATGGTGGCCAGCAGGATCAGCATCATCAGGGGAGCCGCGCGCAGCGCCCAGGCCAGCGAGCGCTCGTAGCCCAGCAGCATGTCGTTGAACATGTGCTCGCTCTGGTCGGCCAGCTTCTGCAGCAGCGGATGGCGGCGCCGGCGGCGCTCCTCGTCGGCCCGCGGGTCGTGGCGCAGCAGCTTGGCGCACATCATCGGCGTGGTGGTCAGCGACACCACCAGCGAGACCAGGATGGCCACCGACAGCGTGATGGCGAACTCGCGGAACAGGCGGCCGACGATGCCCTCCATCAGCAGGATGGGAATGAACACGGCGATCAGCGAGATGCTCATCGACAGCACCGTGAAGCCCACCTCGCGCGCGCCCAGCAGGGCCGCCTTGACCGGCTTCATGCCGGCCTCGATGTGGCGCGAGATGTTTTCCAGCACCACGATGGCGTCGTCCACCACGAAGCCGGTGGCGATGGTGAGCGCCATCAGCGACAGGTTGTCCAGGCTGAAGCCGGCCAGGTACATGATGCCGAAGGTGCCGATCAGCGACACCGGCACGGCCACCGCCGGGATCAGCGTGGCGCGCCAGCTGCGCAGGAACAGGAACACCACCATGATCACCAGCGCCACCGACATGATCAGGGTGAACTCGGTCTCCTTCAAGGACGCGCGGATGGTGGGGGTGCGGTCCATCACCACCTTCATGTCGATGGCGGCGGGAATGGATGCCTGCAGTTGCGGCAGTAGCGCGTTGACCGCGTCCACCGTGTCGATGATGTTGGCCCCGGGCTGGCGGTTGACGATCACCAGCACCGAGGGCTTGCCGTTGGCCGAGCCGGCGTTGCGCACGTCGGCCACCGAGTCGCGCACCTCGGCCACGTCGCGCACCCGCACCGGCGTGCCGTTGCGGTAGGAGACGATCAGCGGCGCGTATTCGGCGGCGGTGCCGGCCTGGTCGTTGGCGTAGATCTGCCAGTTGCGGTCGCCGTCCTCCAGGATGCCCTTGGGGCGGTTGGCATTGGTGGCGGCCACCGCGGTGCGCACGTCGGCGCTGCCGATGCCGTACTTGTTGAGCGCGGTCGGGTTGAGCTCGATGCGCACCGCCGGCTGCGAACTGCCGCCCACGCTGACCTGCCCCACCCCGCGCACCTGCGAGAGCTTTTGCGCGACGATACTGTCGGCGGCGTCGTACATCTGGCCCTGGGTCATGGTGTCCGAGGTCATCGCCAGGATCATGACGGGGGCGTCGGCCGGGTTGACCTTGCGATAGGTCGGGTTGCTCGGCATGCCGGTGGGCAGCAGGTTGCGCGCCGCGTTCAGCGCCGCCTGCACGTCGCGCGCGGCGCCGTCGATGTCGCGCGAGAGGTCGAACTGCAGCGTGATGCGGGTCGAGTTCTGCGAGCTGGTCGAGGTCATCTCGGTGACGCCGGCGATCGCGCCCATGGAGCGCTCCAGCGGCGTGGCGACCGTCGCGGCCATGGTTTCCGGGCTGGCGCCGGGCATCGAGGCCGAGATCGAGATGGTCGGATAATCCACCTGCGGCAGCGGCGACACCGGCAGCAGGCGGAAGGCGACGATGCCGGCCAGCGCGATGCCGATGGTCAGCAGCGTGGTGGCGATGGGCCGCTGGATGAAGGGAAGCGAGATATTCATTGCGCTTGCGCTTACACCGCCGGCGGCAGCGGCGCCGCCTGGCCATGGTCGTCGTCATCGCCGCGGCCCGGCTCGCCCTGGCCGAAGCGCGCGCGCATGCGGCGCGCCAGGCTGTCGAAGCCGAGGTAGATCACCGGCGTGGTAAACAGCGTGAGCACCTGCGACACCAGGAGGCCGCCGACCATGGTGATGCCCAGCGGCTGGCGCAGCTCGGAGCCCACGCCGGTGCCCAGCATCAGCGGCAGCGCGCCCAGCAGCGCCGCCATGGTGGTCATCAGGATCGGGCGGAAGCGCAGCAGGCAGGCCTGGTAGATCGCTTCGCGCGGGCTCTTGCCCTCGTGGCGCTCGGCCTCCAGCGCGAAGTCGATCATCATGATGGCGTTCTTCTTGACGATGCCGATCAGCAGGATGATGCCGATGATGCCGATGATGCCCAGGTCGGTGCCCGAGATCATCAGCGACAGCAGCGCGCCGACGCCGGCCGAGGGCAGCGTCGAGAGGATGGTGATCGGGTGGATGTAGCTCTCGTAGAGCACGCCCAGCACGATGTACATGGTCACGATCGCCGCCAGGATCAGCCACAGCGTGTTCGACAGCGAGGCCTGGAAGGCCAGCGCCGCGCCCTGGAAATTGGTGACGGTGGAGGCCGGCATGCCGATCTCTTCCTCGGCCGCCTTGATCACCTTGACCGCCTCGCCCAGCGCCGCGCCGCGCGCCAGGTTGAACGAGATGGTGGCCGCCGGGAACTGGCCGACGTGGTTCACCACCAGCGGCGCGGTGCGCTCGGTGACGGTGGCGATCGAGGACAGCGGCACCTGGCGGCCGGCCGAGGTCACCAGGTAGATGCTGTCCAGCGCCTGCGGGCCGCGCTGGAACTCCGGCTTGACCTCCATCACCACGCGGTACTGGTTGGATTGCGTGTAGATGGTCGAGATCAGGCGCTGGCCGAAGGCGTTGTACAGCGCGTTGTCGATGGCGGCGGTGGTGATGCCAAGGCGCGAGGCGGCGTCGCGATCGATCTGGATGTAGGCCTGCAAGCCCTTGTCCTGCAGGTTGCTGGCGACGTCGGCCAGCTCGGGTTGCTTCTGCAGGCGCTCGATCAGCTTGGGCACCCATTCGCTGAGCGTGTCGGGGTCGGCGTCTTCCAGCGTGAACTGGTACTGGGTGCGCGAGACGCTGTCCTCGATGGTCAGGTCCTGCACCGGCTGCATGTAGAGCGTCACGCCCGGGACCTGCTGCGCGAGCCTGGGCTGCAGGCGGCGGATCACGTCGGCGGCGGAGACGTCGCGGTCTTCATGCGGCTTCAGGTTGATCAGCATGCGGCCGCTGTTGAGCGTCGCATTGGTGCCGTCCACGCCGATGAAGGAAGACAGGCTGTCCACCGCTGGATCGGCCAGCACCACACGGGCCAGCTGCTGCTGCTTCTCGCCCATGGCGCCGAAGGAGACCGACTGCGTGGCTTCCGAGATGCCCTGGATCACGCCGGTGTCCTGCAGTGGGAAGAAGCCCTTGGGCACGAACACGTACAGCAGGAAGGTCAGCGCCAGCGTGCCGGCGGCCACCAGCAGGGTCAGCTTCTGGCGTTGCAGCACCCACTCCAGCATGACACCGTAGCGCGCGATCACGCGGTCGAAGAAGAGCTGGCTCCTGTGATAGAACCAGCCCTGTTTTTCTTCGGGCACATGACGCAGCAGTCGCGCGCACATCATGGGCGTCAAGGTCAGCGACACCACGGCCGAGATCAGGATGGAAACCGCCAGCGTCACGGCGAATTCATGGAACAGGCGCCCGACCACATCGCCCATGAACAGCAGCGGGATCAGCACCGCGATCAGGGAGAAGGTCAGCGAGATGATGGTGAAGCCGATCTGCTCGGCGCCCTTCAGCGCGGCCTGCATCGGCTTCATGCCTTCTTCGATGTAGCGCGAGATGTTCTCGATCATCACGATGGCGTCGTCGACCACGAAGCCGGTGGCAATCGTCAGCGCCATCAGCGTGAGGTTGTTGATCGAGAAGCCGGCCACGTACATCACCGCGAAGGTGCCCACCAGCGAGAGCGGCACGGCCACGCTGGGGATGATGGTGGCCGGCACGTTGCGCAGGAACACGAAGATCACCATCACCACCAGCACCACCGAGAGCAGCAGCTCGAACTTCACGTCGGCCACCGAGGAGCGGATGGTGGTGGTGCGGTCGGTCAGGATGTGGACGTCGATGGCGCCCGGCAGGCTGGCCTGCAGCTGCGGCAGGATCTTCTTGATGCTGTCGACCACGGCGATCACGTTGGCGCCGGGCTGGCGCTGGATGTTGACGATCACCGCCGGCTGCTCGTTGGCCCAGGCGCCCAGGCGCACGTTCTCGGCGCCGTCGACCACGTCGGACACGTCGGACACGCGGATCGGCGCGCCGTTCTTGTAGGCGATGATCAGGTTCCTGTATTCGTCGGCCGAACGCAGCTGGTCGTTGGCGTCGATGGTGGAGGCGCGCGTGGGGCCGTCGAAGCTGCCCTTGGCCTGGTTGACGTTGGCGTTGCCGATGGCGGTGCGGATGTCGTCCAGGTTCAGGCCCAGCGCGGCGATGGCGCGCGGGTTCAGCTGCATGCGCACGGCCGGGCGCTGGCCGCCCGACAGGCTCACCAGGCCGACGCCGGAGAGCTGCGAGATCTTCTGCGCCAGGCGGGTGTCGATCAGGTCCTGCACCTTGGGCAGGGGCATGGTCTTGGAGGTGACCGCCAGCGTGATGATGGGGGTGTCGGCCGGATTGACCTTGCTGTAGACCGGCGGCATCGGCAGGTCCGAGGGCAGCAGGTTGCCGCCGGCGTTGATGGCGGCCTGGACTTCCTGCTCGGCGATGTCCAGGCTCAGGTCGAGGTTGAACTGCAGCGTGATCACCGAAGCGCCGCCCGAACTGGTGGACGACATCTGCTTGAGGCCCGGCATCTGGCCGAACTGGCGCTCCAGCGGCGCGGTGACCGAGGAGGTCATCACATCCGGGCTGGCGCCGGGATAGAGCGTGGTGACCTGGATGGTGGGGTAATCGACCTCGGGCAAGGCCGACAGCGGCAGCAGCCGGTAGGCGACGATGCCCACCAGCAGGATCGCCAGCATCAGCAATGACGTGGCGACCGGCCGCAGGATGAACTGGCGGGATGGATTCATGCGCCCGCCTTACTTCGCGCCGTTGCCGGCGCTGCCCGCATTGCCCGCACTACCATTGGCCGCGCCCTCGCGCTGGCGGCGCAGTTCCATCATCTTCTGGCGGCGCTGGTCTTCCGGCAACTTCTTGATCTCTTCGCCGAACTCGCCGGCGTCGATACGCTTGTTGATCTCGGCCCAGCGCTTCTGGCGCTCTTCCGGCGTCATGTCGGCCTGGCTGCCGCCCTGCCCGCCTTGAGCGCCCTGCCCGCCCCTGTTGTGGCGGCGCGCGTTCGGGTTCTCGGTGGACAGCCTGGCGGCCGGATCGTCGGCGCCGCCGCGCGTGACGGCCTCGACCTTGGCGCCTTCGCGCAGGCGGTCGATGCCGTCGATCACGACCGTCTCGCCGGCGGCCACGCCGTCGGTGATCGCGGTCAGGTCGCCCTGCACCGCGCCGGTCTTGATGTTGCGCACGGTGACGGTGTTGTCTTCCTTGACCACGTACACGAACAGGCCCTTGGAGCCGCGCTGGATGGCGGCAGTCGGGATCACCGTGGCGCCCTCTTCGGTGTTGAGCAGCAGGCGGATGTTGACGAACTGGCTGGGGAACAGCGCGTAGTCCTTGTTGGGGAACTGCGCCTTCAACTTGACCGTGCCGGTGGTGGCGTCGACCACGTTGTCGATGGTCAGCAGCACGCCGTCGGCCAGCTTTTTCTTCTGCTCGCGGTCCCAGGCCTCGGAGGGCAGCTTGCGGCCGCTTTGCAGCTGGCGCAGCACGCTGGGAATATTGTCTTCGGGGATGCTGAAGATGGCCGTGATCGGTTGCAGCTGGGTGATGATCACCAGTCCGTTGGTGTCGCCGGTGGTGATGTTGTTGCCCACATCGGCCTGCTTGAGGCCGAGGCGTCCGCCGATGGGCGCGGTCACGCGGGTGAACGACAGCTGCAGCCTGGCGCTGGCCAGCGCGCCTTCGTCGGACTTGACGGTGCCTTCATATTGCTTGACCAGCGCGGCCTGGGTGTCGACCTGCTGGCTGGCGATGGAGTCCTGCGACAGCAGGGTCTGGTAGCGCTTCAGGTCGAGGCGGGCCGAATTGAGCAAGGCGCGGTCGCGCGCCAGCTGGCCTTCGGCCTGGGTCACGGCGACCTGCAGGGGGCGCGGATCGATCTCGGCCAGCAGGTCGCCGGACTTGACCAGCTGGCCCTCGGTGTAATGCAGCTTCATCAGCTGGCCGTCGACGCGGGCGCGCACGGTGGCGGTGGCGGTCGGGGTGACCGAACCCAGGCCGTTGAGGTAGACGTCGACGTTCTGCACGCGGGCCTTGGCCACGCCCACCGGCATGGTCTGGGCGAAACCGCCTGGGCCGCCGGGGCCGCCCATGCCGGGCCGGCCGCCGCCGGGACGCGCGCCGGGTCCGCCCGCACCGCCCATGCCCATGGCGGCCATCTGTTCCTGCTGGGCTTTTTTCTTGCTCCAGTACTTGTAGCCGCCGCCGGCCGCGAGCGCCGCCACCAGCACCCAGAACCACCAGCGCCGCAGCACGCTGCCCTTGGCCGGGGGACGGCCGCCCTGCGGCGGCGTCGGGTTGGAGGGAGAGTGCTGTCCGGAATTTGGTGTGTTTGTCATGTTATGGAGCCAACGAACTGATCTCGGTAGGCCGGCCGTTATCGGCCGCGCCGGCGACTGCTGTGTGGAATGGCAAAAGGCGCAAAAAACGCAAAAAGATACTGGATGGCGGCTTGCCCGCTCTTTTGGAGCAGGCAGGCCGCCATCCGGTATTTTCCCGCAACAACCTTACATCATTGCAACATTTGCTCCGGCGCGCTGGCGGCAAGGCTGGCAGTGTACCGAGCAAACCGGGCTTGCGCCATCGGCAACAGCGCCCGGCAGGCGGCGGCGCCCGAAGTTGCCGCCTCAAGACGCCAAAAGCCTTGCGCTTGGATCGCAAGGCCTCTGGGGAGATCCGCAAGCCGCCCGTTTCGGCGGCCCGCGGAAGATGCCGGCGCCTTACTTGGCGGCCGGAGCGGCCGCGTCAGGCGCCGGCTTGGCGCCATGCGGCGGGCCGCGGCGCTCGTCGTGATGGCGCATGTGGTCGAAGCGGTGGCGCTCCATCCGTTCGAACTCGGCGTCGAAGGTCTTTTGCTGCTCCGGCGACAGGGTCGCGTAGAACTCCTTGGTGGCCGCCACGCGCTGCTCGGCGAATGCTTCGCGCTTGCGCATGAACTCCAGCTTCTTGTCCAGGCGTTCCGGCGTGCTCAGCTTGGCGAACTCTTCCTTGCTGGGACGGGCGGCCGGGTCGAAGGGGGCCGGCTTGGTCTTGTCGAGGAACAGCTTCCAGGCGGCTTCCTGGGAGGCGCTGATCTTCAGCTTGTCGTGCAGCTGGGCCTGGTGCCTGGCGCGCATTTGCTCGAACTTGGCGATTTGCTCGGCGCTGGGAGCTCGACCGTGCGGGCCTCCCGGCGGCGGGACCTGCGCGAAGGCGGCTACGGTCACGGCGCTGATGCTGACGGCGGCGATGCCGGCCAGGATGCGGGTCTTGAGTTTCAACATGATTTGCTCCTTTCGGTGTGTCCTGCTGTTGCTGTGCTGTCTTTGCACGCTTCACATTTAACCGGCAGCGTGTAACGCCAGTTTTTCCCCTGTGGCGGCATTTGTATCGTTTTGTATATTCCGGCCCCTGCCGGGTATCGTTGTATGTCGATCGCTAACATTGTTAAGAGGCGATACAAATCCGGCGTCCGGGACTTAACAAGTTCGGCATAATTCAGCCATGGATACAAATACTCACATCCTCATCGTCGACGACGACCGCGACATCCGCACCTTGCTGGCCGAATACCTGGACGGCAACGGCCTGCGCACGCTCACCGCCACCAACGGCGCCGACATGCGCCGCGTGCTGGAAGAGTCACGCGTGGACCTGATCGTGCTCGACCTCACCCTGCCCGGCGAGGACGGCCTGACGCTGTGCCGCAACCTGCGCGCCACCTCCAACGTGCCGGTGATCATGCTGACCGCGCGCGGCGATCCGCTGGACCGCATCCTCGGGCTGGAGATGGGGGCCGACGATTACCTGGCCAAGCCCTTCGAGCCGCGCGAGCTGTTCGCGCGCATACGCAGCGTCCTGCGCCGCACCCAGGCGCTGCCGCCCAACATGGCGCAGCCGGACGTGGCGGCCATGCGCTTCGCCGGCTGGACGCTGGACCTGACCGCGCGCCACCTGGTGAACCAGGACGGCGTGGTGGTGGCGCTCTCGGGCGCCGAATTCCGCCTGCTCAAGGTGTTCCTCGATCATCCCAACCGCGTGCTCAACCGCGACCAGTTGCTGGAGCTGACCCAGGGCCGCGAGTCCGATCCCTTCGACCGTTCGGTGGATATCCAGATCAGCCGCCTGCGCCAGAAGCTGGGCGACGACGCGCGCACGCCGACCATCATCAAGACCGTGCGCAACGAGGGTTATGTGCTGGCCACCACGGTCGCCGCCGACAGCGCGGACCGCGCCCCATGAAGAACTTCCTGGGTTCCATCGGCAACCGCATCTTCGTGCTGCTGCTGGCCGGCATCGTGCTGTCGGTGATGGCCACCATCTGGCTGGCCTCCAACGAGCGCAAGAGCACGCTGCGCGAGGTGCGCTTCCAGCACCTGGCCGACCGCGTCGAGCAGATCGTCCAGGCGATCGACGACATCCCGGCCGAGCAGCGCCCCATCGTGCTGCAGGCCGCAGCCAACTTCGGCTTCGAAGCCAGCATGGTGGACGACATGAACGACGCCGTCGGCGCCAATGCCAGCACCAGCCCGATGGTCGACATGCTGCAGGCGCGCCTGGGCGCGCAGCGCAAGATCGCCGTGCAGCGCGAGACCGAGTGCGCGCCCCCGCGCCGCCCTGACGGCCGCGAAGGCGGCGACGGCCCGCGCCGCGAAACCTGCCGCGTGATCTACATCAGCCTGCATGACCAGGCCCTGATGCGCCTGCGCCTGCACCAGCCGGGCGAACCGCCGGCGCTGCGCGGGCATGGCCAGGGCTTCTTCGGCGCGCAGTACATTGCGCTGTTCCTGCTGCTGATCGCGATCCTGGCCTGGCTGGTGGCGCGCATGGCGACCCGTCCGATCCGCCAGCTGGCGCACGCGGCCTCGCAGCTGGGACGCGACATCGACCATCCGCCGCTGGCCGAGACCGGCCCGACCGAGATCCGCCAGGCGGCGCACGCCTTCAACGCCATGCAGTCCCGCATCCGGCGCCAGATCCAGCACCGCACGCACATGCTGGCCGCCATCACGCACGACCTGCAAACACCGTTGACGCGCATGCGCCTGCGGCTGGAGAAGGTGGCCGACCGCGAGCTGCAGCAAAAGCTGATCGACGATCTCGGCGTGATGCACGGCATGGTGCGCGAAGGGCTGGACCTGGCGCGCAGCATGGACTCGTCGGAAAAGATCCAGGCGCTGGACATCGACTCGCTGCTCGACAGCGTTTGCGCCGACGCCGCCGACGCCGGCCAGGACGTGACGCTGGAAGGCGCCACCCGCGCCTTCGTGATGGCGCAGCCGGGCGCGCTGCGGCGCTGCCTGACCAACCTGATCGACAATGCCTGCAAGTACGGCCAGTCGGCGCGCGTGTCCATCGCGCCGGAGCAGCAAAAGGTGCTCATCCGCATCCGCGACCAGGGGCCGGGCATTCCGGAGTCCGAACTGGAATCGGTGTTCGAGCCCTTCTACCGCCTGGAGACCTCGCGCTCGCGCGACACCGGCGGCACCGGGCTGGGGCTGACCATCGCGCTCAACATCGCCGAGAACCATCATGGCCAGCTGAGGCTGCGCAACCTGGCCGAGGGTGGGCTGGAGGTGTCGCTGGAACTGCCGGTGATGGCGGCGAAGCGGGCTTGAGCAAGCGAACGACACTGTGCCCCTGCCTTCGCAGGGGCGACAGGTAGTGAGATAGATCAACCGTTGGAGGTGCAAGTTGCCTCCGCCCTGTCGTTCCTGCGAAAGCAGCCACCCAGCGTCGTTTGCAGTCAAGGCCGACACAAGCAAAAAGCCGCGCTCCCCTCCCGGGAAGCGCGGCTTTTCTTATTCGGGACTGACCGGCTCAGCCGAAGTAATTCAACCCCAGCGCCGCATTCACCTCCGACATGGTCTGCGCCGCCACCGCGCTGGCGCGATCGGTGCCGCGCTTCAGGATGGCCATGACTTCGCCGCGGTCGCGGGCGAACTCTTCGCGGCGGGTGCGGATCGGCCCCAGCATTTCCTGCAGGATGCCTTCCAGGCGGCGCTTGACCACGCTGTCGCCCAGGCCGCCGCGGGTGTAGTGCGCCTTGAGCTCGGCCACGGCGTCGCGGTCGGGGTCGAAGGCGTCGAGGAAGGTGAACACCACGTTGCCTTCCACCTGGCCCGGGTCGTCCACGCGCAGGTGGTTGGGGTCGGTGTACATCTGATGCACGGCTTGCTTGATTTCCTTGGCCGAGGCGCCCAGGGCGATGGAATTGCCCAGCGACTTGCTCATCTTCGCCTTGCCGTCGATGCCCGGCAGGCGACCGGTCTCGGACAGCACTTCCTTGCATTCGACCAGCACCTCGCGCCCGACGGTGGCGTTGAATTTGCGCACCAGCTCGTTGGTCTGCTCGATCATCGGCAGCTGGTCGCTGCCCACCGGCACCAGCTGGCCCTTGAAGGCGGTGATGTCGGCGGCCTGGCTGACCGGATAGGTCAGGAAACCGGCCGGGATGTCGCGCTCGAAGCCGCGCAGGCGGATCTCTTCCTTGATGGTGGGATTGCGCTCCAGGCGCGACACCGTCACCAGGTTCAGCAGCACCATCGACAGCTCGTAGAGCTCGCGCACCTGGGACTGGATGAAGATGGTCGACTTCTCCGGATCGATGCCCACGGCGAGGTAGTCCAGCGCCACTTCCAGCACGTTGTCGGTGACCTTCTGGTGGCGGCCGACATTGTCGGTCATGGCCTGGGTGTCGGCCAGCAGCAGGAACTGGTTGGCGGTTTCCTGCAGCGCCACGCGCGACTTGAGCGAGCCGATGTAATGGCCGAGGTGCAGCGGCCCGGTGGGACGGTCGCCGGTGAGGACGGTGGGACGTGCTGCGGAAGTGCTGGCTGGTGCGTTCGAAGACATGGTCATTCCTGATCGTTTATCTGTCTGGAATGCCGCCGGTCCCGAAGCGTAAAAACAATGCCGCCGGAACCGGCGGCATCACATGGTGAAACTGTGTGAAAGCGAATCACTTCGCGGGCCGCCCGGGTCAGGCGCGCCACCAATGCTGGATTATCGCAAGTTGAAGTCGGAAAAGCATGGCGGCGAGTATAGCATCCCGGCGGCACGATGTTGCGGCGCATCGCGCGCCGGCGCCGAAAAAGCGGCGGCGCGGGCAATAAAAAACCGCGTCCGTGGATGCGGTTGCGGCTGGGCGCGACGGCTCAATAGGCGCCCGGGGGCGGGCCGTAATATCCCGGCGGCGGACCGTAGTAGCCCGGCGGCGGAGGCGGCGCGTAGTAGTAGCGGCGCGGGTGGTAGGTGTAGGCCGTGGCCTGGCGCTGGGTCTCGACCTGGTTGCCCTTGCTGTACATGCATTGGGTGTAGGTCATGTCGTAGCGCTGCTGCATGGAGTAGTTGCCGCCGGCGGCCGCATTGCTGCCCGCCGCGCTGCCCACCAGCAAGCCGCCGCCGGCGCCGATGGCCGCGCCGGCGCCGGCATTGCCCGAGGCGGCGCCGATCAGGGCGCCCGCCACCGCACCGACGGCGGTGCCCACGGCGGCGCTGTTGGCGGCGTTGTTCTGGGTCTGCTGGGCCTGGCCGCCGATGGCGTCCTGCGCATACTGCTGGCACAGCTGCTGGTCGGCGCGGAACTGCTCGTAGCTCTTGTCCTTGCCCGGCATGGCCATGACCGAGGGCCCGGTCGGCACGCTCACGCAGCCGCCCAGCGCCAGCAGGGCGCCGATGGCGGTGAGCGCGCCGGCTGTCTTGTAGATGGGTTTCACGTTGTGTCCTTTGCGCCGCTTGCGCGGCATGGCGTTTTATCGTTGTGCGTCGATGGTCGGCTGCCGGCGCTTACTGCGGCGGACCGTAGCCCGCAGGAGCCGGCGTATTGGGCACCACCTTCATCCAGGCGCTGGGGCAGCTCTGGACGTAGGGATAGTAGGCCTTGGATTCCTGGCAGTAGTACCAGAAGTCCTGGCGCGGCTGCTCGATATAGACCGGCGGCGGCACCCGCTCGACGTACACCGGCGGCGGGTAGTAGACCGGCGGCGGCACCCAGACCGGGCCGCCGATCATCACTCCGCCGTAGAAGCGCGTGTGCGCGTAGGTCGACGCGCTGGCCATCAGGCCGGCCACGGCGAGTGCGCCGCAAATTCCGATTGCCGCTAGTTTCTTCATGTTTTGCCTCTGGGAATCACCCTAGTTCGGTCGCCCCGCGACCGGTTCTCCTGATGCGCCTGGGGGCGCCGTTCATTCTTGCCGCGCTACCCTGCCCGCCTCCCCGTACTGCCGGCGGACGCAAAGAGCGCATGAAAACAATATACGCCGCGACCCGGCCGAAATCCGGAGTTGTTTCAATTCGTAACCCAAATCAATATTGTTATACATAAGGCTGCATCGCCTTTGCAATCAGGGTCTCGCGCCTTGCGGCGGCCAAGCAAAACGGGGCACGGATGCCACGCATCCCTGCCCCGTCTTCACGTCAACGCGCCGGCCCGGAAATCAACCCGGACGAGTCATCTCTTCCGGCTTGATCCACTCGGAGAACTGCTGCTCGGTGACATAGCCCAGCGCCAGCGCCGCCTCCTTGAGGGTGGTGCCGTCGTGGTGAGCCTGCTTGGCGATCTTGGCGGCCTTGTCGTAGCCGATATGCGGCGCCAGCGCGGTCACCAGCATCAGCGACTTCTCCATCAGGTCGGCGATGCGGTCGCGGTTGGCTTCGATGCCGCGCGCGCAGTGCTCCTCGAAGCTGGCCATGCCGTCGGCCAGCAGGCGCACGCTTTGCAGGAAGTTATGGATGATCACCGGCTTGAACACGTTGAGCTCGAAGTTGCCGGACGCGCCGCCGATGTTGAGCGCCACGTCGTTGCCGAAGACCTGGGCGCACAGCATGGTGAGCGCCTCGCATTGGGTCGGGTTGACCTTGCCCGGCATGATGGAGCTGCCAGGCTCGTTCTCGGGGATGGTGATCTCGCCCAGGCCGGAACGCGGGCCGGAAGCCAGCCAGCGCACGTCGTTGGCGATCTTCATCAGCGACGCGGCCAGCGTCTTCAGGCCGCCGTGCGAGGCCACCAGCGCATCGTGGCCGGCCAGCGCCGCGAACTTGTTGGGCGCGGTCTTGAAGGGGAAGCCGAAATGCTTGGCCAGCTCGGCGGCGACGCGCTCGCCGAACTCAGGATGCGCGTTAAGGCCTGTGCCCACAGCGGTGCCGCCGGCGGCCAGTTCGGAGATGCCGTTGAGCGTGGCGATGATGGCGCCTTCGGCATGCGCCAGCTGGGCGACGTAGCCGGAGAACTCCTGGCCCAGCGTCAGCGGGGTGGCGTCCTGCAGGTGGGTGCGGCCGATCTTGACCACGTCGGCGAACCTGGCCGATTTCTCTTCGAGCGTGGCGCGCAGCTTGTGCAGCGAGGGAATCAGGTGGGCCGCCACCGCCATGCAGGCGGCCACGTGCATCGCGGTCGGGAAGATGTCGTTGGAGGACTGGCTGCGGTTGACGTCGTCATTGGGGTGGATCAGGCGCTCTTCGCCGCGCACGCCGCCCAGCAGTTCCGAGGCGCGGTTGGCCAGCACCTCGTTCATGTTCATGTTGCTCTGGGTGCCCGAGCCGGTCTGCCATACCGACAGCGGGAACTCGAGCGGATGGCGGCCGGCGATCACCTCGTCGGCGGCGGCGATGATGGCGTCGGCCTTCTTGCCGTCAAGCTTGCCGAGGTCGCGGTTGACGGTGGCGCAGGCGCGCTTGACCGCGGCCAGGGCGACGATCAGCTCGGCCGGCATGCGCTCGGTGGAAATATGGAAGTGGTGCAGCGAGCGTTCGGTCTGCGCGCCCCAGAGCCTGTCGTCGGGGACCTCGATCAGGCCAAAGGTGTCGCGCTCCATACGGTGTTTCATGATGCTTGTTCTCCATATCGTTGATCGCTCACGAGATGACGCCGGCGGCGCCTCGTCAGCGGCTCGTTCTGGGCCGGAAGGCCCGATAACCCCTTACGGCTCTGGCAAAGCATTGCAGGCTGAGCAATAGGAGATGCTGAAAACCGGGCCGCGCGAAGTGGTCGGCGCGGCGTGTGAAAACCTGTTTAGTTTAACTGCTGGCGAGGCCGCCTGCATGCGCGGCGGCGGGGATGCTGGCGTGTTGTCGATACGCGGGACCGGACGGCATGGCGCCGGCCGGGAGGGGCTGTCAGGCCTGCTTGTCTTTCGGCGGATCCGGCAGGACACAGGCGTCGAGCACCTGCAGGTCGTTGTCCTTGGCGAAATTGACGACGAAATGGTAGGCCAGGGGATCGAGGTCGCGCAGCGCCTCGTTGACCACCACGGATCGCACGCCGTCGATGTGGGTCGGCAGCACGTAGGGGGAATATTGCAGGTGGGCATTGCGGCCGCCGCTGCCCTCGGGACGGAAGCACGACATCACGCCGCACAGCCGCTCGGCCCAGTCGCTGGGGCGGAACTGCCTGCCATCCTTGGTCTTGCCCAGGATGATGAATTCTTTCGCCGGCGCGTTGGAGGGTTTGATGGGATCAGCCATACATGCAGTTCTTCTAAAGCGCTTGCAACCGAATGCCCTTGTCCTGATGGGACTGGAGCCCTGATGTCCGAGGTGCCTTCGCGGTGATCTGCGTGGGTGCCTGCGGCTTTAAGTATTATATCTTATAGAAGACTTGGCTTCTACCCTGCTCCCCTCGCCCCCGTGCGAGCGCGCCCTCGACGGGCTTGTCATTCATGCATCTTGACGCGGCGAAACAATGCGGGCGCCGCCTTCAAGCACAAACCGCAAGTATACCGGGACGGCGATTTTGCGTTGCAAAAAACTAAGCGGGCCTAAGCCCGCTTATCTGGATTACGACCGGGCTCAGCCCATCCACACCGCCACCGACAACAGCAGCAGCAGGAACATCCACAGCAGGAGCGCGCGCCACACCAGGCCCACGGCGCTTTGCAGGGTGCGCGGCGACGGCGTGTCGCCCGGCAGGCCGTCGGTCTCTTCGGGCAGCGTGTCGACGGTGGCGGCATCGACCGGCAGGATGATGCCCGCCGCGGCTTCCTGCGGCGTGCCGAAGCGCACGCCCATGGCGCCGCCGCCGGCTGCCAGGATGATGCCGGCCGCCTCGTCGTCCCAGCGGCTGGCGAAGTTGCGCCAGGCGTAGATGGCATCCTCGAAATTGCCGACCACGGCGAAGGCGGCGGCGGTCAGGCGCGCCGGGATCCAGTCGATCCAGTAGAACGCGCGCGCGGCAAAGCGGCCAAAGGCCTCATGCTTCATGTGGTCGGGTTCGTTCCAGGCGCGCGACAGGTACTCCGCCACGCGGTACATCACGGCCAGCGCCGGACCGACCGGCATCAGGAACCAGAAGAACACGCCGAACACGTGGCGATGGGTGGTGATCAGCGCGCGCTCGGAGGCGATGCGGGAAATCTCGCTGACGTCCAGGGTGGTCGTGTCCTGCTTGGTCCACTCGGCCAGCAATGCGCGCGCGGTCATCTCGTCGCCGCTGTTCAAGGCCAGCTGGATCGAGGTGAAGTAGTGGCTGTAGTGGCGAAAGCCCAGCGTGAGGTAGACGATGAGCACGTTCCAGGCGAATGCGGCAATCGGGCTGATGTGCACGCACAGCCAATAGACCAGCGCCACCGGCACGGTCAGCGCGCCGACCATCACGGCCCAGCCCAGCCGCCCGTGATGGACGTGGCCGGCGTTGAACCAGCCTTCGATGCTGCCGGCGAAAGACTTGATCGATGCATACACCGGATTGTCTGCACGCAGTGGTTTGAGTTGTTCGATTAACAGCGCAAAGAGAATGGAGAGGAATGTCATCAAGCGGCCTTATTGTCCCTATAGGCCGTACGATAACGCAGTGCATGGTGGGAATCAAACAATTGATTCATTGAGGCGAATCAATAGTGAAACGCCGCGCCATTTTGCGCGCGTGGATGCGCGCCGTGTGTTCAGGTGCGCAGGAAGTGGAAGAGGTTGCGCAGCATGCCGGCGGTGGCGCCCCAGATGAAATAGCGCTGGTAGGGCATGGTGTAGAAACTGCGGCGGCCCACCGGCTGCGGCAGCTCCACGGAGCGGCGCTGGTGGTTCAGGCCGTCCATCAGGAAGGCCAGCGGCACCTCGAAGATCTCCGCCACCTCGCGCGACTCGGGCACGGTGTCGAACGGCGGCGCGATCAGTCCGGCCACCGGGGTGACGCGATAGCCGGTGCCGGTGAAATAGTCCGGCAGCGAACCGATCACCTCGACATGGCCGCGCCCCAGGCCGATCTCCTCCTCGGTCTCGCGCAGCGCGGTCTCGATGGCCGAACCGTCGTAGTCTTCGCGACGCCCGCCGGGGAAGCTGATCTGGCCGGCATGGTCCTTGAGGTCGGCGGTGCGCTGGGTGAACAGCACCGTGAGCCCCTCGGGACGCAGCACGATGGGAATGAGCACCGAGGCCAGCCGGAAGCGGCCGTTGGCCTCGACCATGCGCGCGAGCTGGTCGCCGCTGTGCTCCGGCTCCCAGCGCGGCGGGTCCGAGAAGCGGCGGCGCAGCCAGTCGGCATTGAGGCGCGCGGCATCCAGCGCGCGCTCGCCGGCGACGGCATCAACTGGCAAGGTGACTGGATCGAAACTGGCCACGGCGTGATCGGATCAGGTTGGAAAACGGGATACCGTCGGATTGTGACGGAAAAGAAAAAGGGGCGTCGCGAGACACCCCTTTTCCTAGAGCATATGCATGCCGGGAATTACTCAGCAGCCTTTGCAGCGCGGCTGGGCAGCTTTTCCTTGATGCGAGCCGACTTGCCCGAACGCTCACGCAGGTAGTACAGCTTGGCGCGACGGACATCACCACGACGCTTCACTTCGATCGAAGCGATCAGCGGCGAGTACAGCTGGAAAGTACGCTCGACGCCTTCACCGGACGAAATCTTGCGAACGATGAAGTTGGAGTTCAGACCACGGTTGCGACGTGCGATCACGACGCCTTCGTAGGCCTGGGCACGCTTGCGGGTGCCTTCAACCACGTTGACGCTGACGATCACGGTGTCGCCGGGGGCGAAATCGGGAATGTTCTTGGCGAGACGCGCGATCTCTTCTTGCTCGAGTTGCTGGATCAGATCCATTTTTTGCTCCTGTAACCATCTTGCCGGCGCCGGGGTCTTGCGACCTTCCTTGTTGCCCGGTAGAGGATGGGGTTTCAATGACAGCGGCAAAGCCGCTGCAAGTTGCTGCCGGCGCATGCCGGCGGTACTGCTGGTGCTACTTCCTTACGGGATGCCTGGGCATCCGCGGCCCGCATGTCAGGGCAAGCCGCTCAAAAACTTTTCATCCGCCTTGCTCAGCAATCCGGCTGCGCGCGCTTTGGCGATCAGGTCCGGCCGCTTGGCCCGGGTTGCTTCCAGCGCCTTCTGGCGGCGCCACTTCATGATCTCTGCATGATGGCCGCCCAGCAGGATGGGGGGCACCGGTTCGCCTTCGTAGACCTCGGGCCGCGTGTAATGCGGGCAATCCAGCAGGCCGTTGACGAAACTGTCTTCCACCGCCGAGGCGCCGTCGTTGAGTGCGCCCGGCAACAGGCGGATCACCGCGTCCATCAGCGCCATCGCCGGCAACTCGCCGCCGGAGAGGACGAAATCGCCGATGCTGATTTCCTCGTCCACGCACTTGTCGAGCAGGCGCTGGTCGATCGCTTCATAGCGGCCGCACAGCAGCACCACGCCCGGCTCCTGCGACAGGCCCACTACCCGCTCATGCGTCAGCGGCGCGCCTTGCGGCGACAGGTAGATCACCCGCGGCCGGGCCAGTCCCAGTTCTTGCTGGCGCCGCTGCGCGGCGCCGATGGTCGCCTCCAGGGGCTTGGCCAGCATCACCATCCCGGGGCCGCCGCCGTAGGGGCGGTCATCCACGGTGCGGTGGTTGTCGGTGGTGAAATCGCGCGGATTCCACAGCGACAGGCCCCAGCGTTTCTGCTCCAGCGCCCGGCGGGTAATGCCGGATTGCGTCAGCGCGGCGAACATCTCGGGGAACAGAGTGACGACATCGAACTGCATCACGCCTCCATCCCCAATGAATCCTGTTGCACTGTTGCTGGCATCGCCGGCGCCGGAAATGAAAAAACTGACCGCAGTCAGTAGTCCACGTCCCAGTCGACGATGATCTTCTTTTCTGTCTGCTGCACCGTCTTGACGAACTGGTCGACGAACGGAATCAGCATCTCGGACGCGGCGGCGGATTTCTCCTTCGCGCCCTTCCTGGCTGGCGCGGCTTCTTCAGGCTGCGCCGCACCGGGTTCTGCGTCCTGCACCGGCGCAACCACCCTCAGGATCGGGTGGGCGCCGTTGTCCATCATGTCGGACACCACGCCCAGCTGCTTGCCCTGCAGGTTTTCCACCGTTGAGCCGATCAGGTCAACCCAATAGAATTCGTCGTCATCCAGCGCCGGGAAGTGCTTGCGGGAGATGGAAACCACCGTGCCCTTCATCGCTTCGGCCGCATTGCGGTCGGCTACCCCGGTCAGGCGCGCAACGACATCGCCGCTGTGCTCCTTGGACTGCATGACTTCAACGTCTTGCTTCGGCGCGCCGGATTTCTCCAGCCACCAGGTCTTTGCATTCAGCAAGGCTTCCGCCTCGGCCGAATACGGACGCACGCGAATCCAGCCCTGAATGCCATAGGCTCCTGTCACATGGCCGACGGTCACGAGATCGTCGGGTGCGGAGAAACCCGCCTGGGCTGAACTGGTCACTGATGCGCCTTACCTGGCCTGTACCCATGCGCCCCGAGGGACGCCGGACGACAGGCCCGATGAACTTGCTTAGGCAGCGGCCTTGCCGGCGCTGGCGACCAGGCGAGCCACGGTCGGCGACAGTTGCGCGCCAACGCCTTGCCAGTAGGCCAGACGGTCTGCGGCGACGCGAACGATTTCTTCCTTGCCCGATGCGACCGGGTTGTAGAAGCCGATGCGCTCGATGAAGCGACCGTCACGACGGTTGCGCGAATCGGTTGCAACGATGTTGTAGAAGGGGCGCTTCTTGGCGCCGCCACGAGCTAAACGAATAACGACCATAATGGTTCCAGTAAGAATACGGACACGGAAAAGCCGCAGATTATAACGGACTTCCACCCGACTGGGCAACCTGCTTGCCGCTTTTGTGTACTTATCCAACGCAGAAAGCCCGCAAACGCCACCGATTCTGATGCCAAATTACATCAGGGCAAGGGATACGGCGGCCATGGCGATGACCGCCGCTGTCGAAACGACAATACTGGCTTCTCTTGCTGCAAGGGAAAGCGGCGCTGCCGATGGGCTATACTCGCCCGCTACCCCTACGACAACAGCGCCGCCGGCCACGCCGGACGGCGGGAACGAGACATTACCAGATGCAACAATCCGGCAAGCACAAGAACAAGACCCTGGCCACCCTGATCGCGGCCCTCGCCGGCGGCGTCGGCCTGCACCGTTTCTACCTGCATGGCGCGCGCGACCGCTTCGGCTGGCTGCATGTGCTGTCCATTCCGCTGTCGCTGGCGCTGATGGCGGCCAACCCGGGGGCGCCGCAGCTGTTCACCGGCCTGCCCTTCGTCCTCTCCGTGCTGTGCGGCTGCCTGGAGGCGCTGGTGATCGGCCTCACGCCCGACGACAAGTGGGACCTGAAACATAACGCCACCAGCGGCAGGCAATCGGAATCGCACTGGATCCTGGCGGTGATCATCGTCCTGACCACAGGCCTGGGCGCGATGGGCCTGATCGCCCTGCTGGCGCGCAGCTTCGACCTGCTGTTCACCGGCGGCGCCTTCGGCTGAGCGCGGCGCGATGAAAAAAGCCCGGCGGACCTGAACGGCCTCCGGGCTTTTTATTGCCTGCGCCTGCCGCGCGCAAGGCGGAACGCGTCAGAACTGGTCTTCGGACAGGGCCAGCACCGAGCCGGCGCCTTCCACGATGGCGGTGCGATAAGCCAGCGCTTGCGGCAGGATCTGGTCGGCAAAGAAGCGCGCCGTGACCAGCTTGGCCTCATAGAACTTGGCGTCGCCCTCGCCGGCCTTCAGCTTCGCCGCCGACACCGCTGCTGCGCGCGCCATCTGCCAGCCGCCGAGCACCACGCCGGCCATCTTGAGATAGGTCACGCTGCCGGCGAACACCGACTTGATCTCGCCCTTGAAGTTGGCCACCACGTAATCGACCACCTCCTCCAGCGCGCCGGCCGCCTCGTTCAGGCGCAGGCCGATGAGCTTGAGCTGGGCGTCGCCTTCCAGCCCGGCCGCGGTCTTGCGCACCTGGGCGATGATGCCCTTGGCCACCGCGCCGCCGTCGCGCACGGTCTTGCGGCCGACCAGGTCGTTGGCCTGGATCGCCGTGGTGCCTTCGTAGATCGAGAGGATGCGGGCGTCGCGATAGTACTGCGCGGCCCCGGTCTCCTCGATGAAGCCCATGCCGCCGTGCACCTGCACGCCGGTGGAGGTGACATCGATGGCCAGCTCGGTGGACCAGCCCTTGACGATGGGCACCAGGTATTCATAGAAGGCCTGGTTGGCCTTGCGGGTCGCCTCGTCGGCGTGGAAGTGGGCGGCGTCGGAAGTCGCCGCGGCCACATACGCCAGCGCGCGCGCGCCTTCAACCTGGGCGCGCATGGACATCAGCATGCGGCGTACGTCGGGCTGGTGGATGATGGTGACCGCGCCGGCCGAGCCGGCCAGGTCGCGCGACTGCACGCGATCCTTGGCGTAGGCCACGGCCTTCTGGTAGGCGCGCTCGGAGACCGACAGGCCCTGCACGCCGACGGCGAAGCGCGCGGCGTTCATCATGATGAACATGTATTCCAGTCCGCGATTCTCCTCGCCCACCAGCGTGCCGATGGCGCCGCCGTGGTCGCCGAACTGCAGCACCGCGGTCGGGCTGGCCTTGATGCCCAGCTTGTGCTCGATCGACACGCAATGCACGTCGTTGCGCTCTCCCAGCGAGCCGTCGGCGTTGATCAGGAACTTGGGCACCACGAACAGCGAGATGCCCTTCACGCCCTCGGGCGCGTTCGGCGTGCGCGCCAGCACCAGGTGCACGATGTTCTCCGCCATGTCGTGCTCGCCGTAGGTGATGAAGATCTTGGTGCCGGAGAGCTTGTAGGTGCCGTCGCCCTGCGGCACGGCGCGCGTGCGCACCAGGGCCAGGTCGGAACCGGCCTGCGGCTCGGTCAGGTTCATCGTGCCGGTCCACTTGCCGGAGATGAAGTTGGCGATGTAGGTCTGCTGCTGCTCCTTGGTGCCGGCAGTCATCAGCGCTTCGATGGTGCCGTCGGTCAACAGCGGGCACAGCGCAAAGGACAGGTTGGCCGAGTTCAGCATCTCGATGCAGGGCGTGGCCAGCAGCTTGGGCAAGCCCTGGCCGCCGAACTCCACCGGATGCTGCACGCCCTGCCAGCCGGCTTCACCGAACTGCCGGAAGGCTTCCTTGAAGCCGGCGCTGGTGGTGACGCGGCCGTCGGACCAGGAGCTGGGCTGCTGGTCGCCGGAATGATTCAACGGCGCCACCACCTCGCTGCAGAACTTGGCGTTCTCCTCCAGGATGGCCTCGGCCGTCTCCGGCGTGGCGTCCTCGCAGCCCGGCATGGCGTTGACTGCGGCCAGGCCGGCCAGCTCGTTCATGACGAACAACATATCCTTCAATGGCGCGGTGTAACTCATCTCCAACCTCCTGAGTAAAACTGAAGCGATCTGGCGTCGCTCCTTGCTTTCGAAAACACTTCCGGCGACAAAACGCGGCCGGATGAAAACACCCCGGCAAAAGCCGGGGCGGGAACTGCTGCGGATGCTGCCGGAATCAGCCCAGCTGCTTGACCAGCTCAGGCACGACCTCGAACAGGTCGCCGACGATGCCGTAGTCGGCCACCGAGAAGATCGGCGCCTCCTCATCCTTGTTGATCGCCACGATCACCTTCGAATCCTTCATACCGGCCAAATGCTGGATCGCGCCGGAGATGCCGACGGCGATGTAGAGCTGCGGCGCCACGATCTTGCCGGTCTGGCCGACCTGCCAGTCGTTGGGCACGTAGCCGGCGTCCACCGCGGCGCGCGAGGCGCCCATGGCGGCGTTGAGCTTGTCGGCCAGCGGCTCCAGGATCTTGAAGCTTTCCGAGGAGCCCATGCCGCGGCCACCGGAGACGATGATCTTGGCGGCGGTCAGCTCCGGACGATCCGACTTGGCGACCTCGCGGCCGACGAAGCTGGACTTGCCCGAATCGGCCACGGCCGAAATGTTTTCCACGGCGGCAGAAGTACCCTGGGCGCCCTGCGCGGCCTGGTCGAAACCGGTGGTGCGCACGGTGATGACCTTGACCGGATCGACCGACTGCACGGTGGCGATCGCGTTGCCGGCGTAGATCGGGCGCTCGAAGGTATCGGGCGACTCGACCTTGGTGATGTCGGAGATCTGGCCCACGTCCAGCTTGGCGGCCACGCGCGGCAGGATGTTCTTGCCGTAGGCGGTGGCGGGCGCCAGGATGTGGCTGTAGTCCTTGGCAATGGCCAGGACCTGCTCGGCCACGTTCTCGGCCAGGCCGTCGGCGAACTGCGCGCCGTCGGCCAGCAGGACCTTGGACACGCACGCGACCTGCGCGGCGGCGTCGGCCACGGCCTTGGCATTGGCGCCGGCCACCAGCACGTGGACGTCGCCGCCGACCTGGGTGGCGGCGGTGATGGTGTTGAGGGTGCTGCCCTTCAGGCTGGCGTTGTCGTGTTCGGCAATAACGAGTGCGGTCATGATCAGATCACCTTTGCTTCATTTTTCAGTTTGGCCACCAAGGTCGCTACGTCCGGCACCTTCACGCCGGCGCTGCGCTTGGGCGGCTCGACGACCTTGAGGGTCTTCACGCGCGGCGCCACGTCCACGCCCAGCTCTTCCGGCTTGACGTTGTCGAGCTGCTTCTTCTTGGCCTTCATGATGTTGGGCAGCGTCACGTAGCGCGGCTCGTTGAGGCGCAGGTCGGTGGTGATGATGGCCGGCAGGGTCAAGGCCAGGGTTTCCAGGCCGCCGTCCACTTCGCGGGTGACCGTCACCTTGCCGTCTTCCAGCACCACCTTGGAGGCGAAGGTGGCTTGCGGCCAGCCCAGGAGCGCGGCCAGCATCTGGCCGGTCTGGTTGCAGTCGTCGTCGATGGCCTGCTTGCCCAGGATGATCAGCTGCGGCTGCTCCTTCTCGGCCAGCGCCTTGAGGATCTTGGCCACGGCCAGCGGCTGCAGCTCCACATCCGCACCGACTTCGGCCAGGATGCCGCGGTCGGCGCCGATGGCCATGGCGGTGCGCAGGGTTTCCTGGCACTGCGCCACACCGGCGGAGACGGCGATCACTTCGGTCACCTTGCCGCCTTCTTTGAGGCGCACGGCTTCTTCCACCGCGATTTCGTCAAACGGGTTCATCGACATCTTGACGTTGGCGATATCCACGCCGCTGCCGTCGCTCTTGACGCGCACCTTGACGTTGTAATCCACGACGCGCTTGACTGGTACTAATACTTTCATCGCATGGCCCTTGCAAAAAGGAATTGACGTAAACGTAAACTTCTGCGGAATTATAAAAGCAAAACGAAGCGGCTATCGAAATTTAGCACGATCGTTCTTTTTAATGTTCGAAGCATACACACTAATTTCTTCGAGCGGAAGAGAAAATGCCGCCTCGCGCGAAAAAACTTGGCGCCGAAACGGCGGCGTCCCGGGCTTTCGCGGGAGCAAGAACGCCGGCCTCGGCGGGATCAGGCGGCCAGGTGCGCGACCTTCTCACCGCGCAGGCCGGCGATCAGGTTGGCCACGGCCAGCTCGGCCATGGCCAGGCGGGTTTCATGCGTGGCCGAACCGATGTGGGGCAGCGCCACGACGTTGGAGAGCTTGAGCAAGGGCGAGTCCGCCGGCAGCGGCTCGACCTCGAACACGTCCAGGCCGGCGGCGTAGATGGTCTTGTCCTGCAGCGCCGCGATCAGCGCGGCCTCGTCGACGATGCGCCCGCGCGAGGCGTTGATGAAGATCGCGCTGCGCTTCATCAGGCCGAACTCGCGGGCGCCGAACATGCGCTCGGTCTCGGGCGTGAGCGGCAGCATCAGGCAAACGAAGTCGGATTGCGCCAGCAGCTCGTCCTTGCCAACGAACGTGGCGGCCAGCTCACGCTCGGCCTCGGGGTTGGGCCGCGTGTTGTTATAGAGGATCTTCATGCCGAAGCCGTGATGCGCGCGGCGCGCCACAGCGCTGCCGATGCGCCCCATGCCGATCAGGCCGAGCGTCTTGCCGTGCACGTTCACGCCGAACTGCGCCTCGCCGATGCTGCCCTTCCAGTTGCCGGCCTTGACGTATTCGGCCAGCTCCACCACGCGTCGCGCGCTGGCCAGGATCAGCGAGAAGATGGTGTCGGCGGTAGCCTCGTTGAGCACGCCCGGCGTGTGCGCCAGCATCAGGCCGCGCCGCCTGAAGTAGTGCAGGTCGAAGTTGTCGACGCCGACCGAGACGGTGGACGCGATCTTCAGCTCGGGCGCGCCGTCCAGCATCTCGTTGGTGATGGCCAGGCTGGCGCCGAGGATGCCGTGCGCGGTCTTGAGCGACTCCAGGAAGGCGGCGCGGTTGCCGTCGTTGACGCGGTCGAAGAAGGTAACGTCGAATTCGGCCTGCAGTTGCCGGTTCAGATGTTCCGGCAATGTCTTGTACACCACTACGCGCTGCTTCATCGGTCTTCCTGAGAAAAGTGTTGAGGGGGTGGTCTAGCCGGCCGCCTCCAGTTGGGCGCGGGTCGGCAAGCCTTCCATGTCGCCGACGACCTGGATGGCGAAGGCGCCGATGCGGTTGCCGCGCATTACCGCCTGCTCCACCGGCAAGCCTTCCAGCATGCCGCTGATGACGCCCACGGCGAAGCCGTCGCCGGCGCCCACGGTGTCGACTACCTCCGCCACCTTCACGCCGGCCACCGTGCCTTCGCCATCGGCATTGCGCCAGTAGGCGCCTTCGGCGCCCAGCTTGATGACCACCATCGACACGCCGCGCTCCAGGTAGAAGGCGGCGATGTCGCGAGCCTGAGTGTAACCCGTCAGGATTTTTCCTTCAGACAGCCCCGGCAGCACCCAGTCCGCCTTGAAGGCCAACGCGTTGAGCTGCCGCGCCATCTCCTCCTGCGAAGGCCACAGCATCGGCCGCAGGTTGGGATCGAAGGAGATGGTCTTGCCGCGCGCGCGCATGAAGTCCAGCGCGTGATGCGCGAAGGCCATGGTGGTCGCCGACAGCGCCGGCGCGATGCCGGTGGCGTGCAGGTGGCGCGCGTTGCCGAAGTAGCTCTCGTCGAAGTCGTCCACCGACAGGTGGCTGGCCGCCGAGCCCTTGCGGTAATACTCGATGGCGGGATCGGCGCCGCCCACCGCGCGCGCCTTCAACTGGATCGCCGTGCGGAACTCCATGTCGGTGATCACCCGGCTTACGTCCACGCCTTCCTGCGCCACGCGCTTGCTGATGAAGCGCCCGAACGAGTCGTTGCCCACCCGGCTGGCCCAACCCACCTTCAGCCCCAGGCGCGCCAGGCCGATGGCGACATTGGTCTCGGCGCCGGCCAGGCGGCGCGTGTACTTTTCCACGTCCTCGAAGGCCCCGACCTCATCGGCCACCAGCAAGGCCAGCGCCTCGCCGTAGGTCGCCACATCCAGCTGCACCGCACTCTCGTTCATCGTCTTCCTTCTTGTTTCAAACCGCGGCCAGCATGGCCACGTAGCGCCGCGTGACCTCTTCCAGGTCGCTGCCCACCAGCGGGAACTCGATGGCGCGCATGATGCCCTTGGGGAAGTGCGCGATCAGTTGCTGCCACTCCGAGTCCTGCGCTTGCAGCGGCACCGCCTTGAGCTTGCCGTGATCGTCGCGCACGCCCTTGCAGTGGACATAGCGGATATGCGGCGCCAGCGTGCGCGCCGCCAGCTCGGGATCGACGCCGTTCCAGCGCCAGTTGCCCATGTCGAAGGTCATGCCGAAGGACACGCCGTTGCCGGTGCACAGCGACAGGAAGCTGACGATGGGTTCAAGCTTGCCGCCCTGCGGCGTCTGGTCGTTTTCCAGCAGCACTTCGACCGGCGCCTGCGACAGGTAGCGCAGCAGGTTCGGCAAGTCGCTGGCGGCGGAGAAATGCCCGAGCGAAACCTTGAGGTAACGCGCGCCCACTTCCTCCGCCTCGCCCATGGCCTGCGCGACCTGCGCCCGATCGAACTTGCCGTCGGCGGCGAACAGCTCGATCGGCGCCGAGTACACCGAGAACAGCTTGCGCTGCTCCAGCAACGCGCGCAGCGCCGTCAGGTCCTGCGCGCCGTCGAACAGCTCGCGCCGGATTTCCAGGCCGGCCGCCCCCGCGTCGGCCACCATGGGCACCAGGTCGGCATGGCCGACGCGACGCACCAGCTCGGCGCCATAGGCGGAAGCGGCGACCAGGACCGGCGTCATTTGATCGAACCCGCGCCGATGAACTGCTTGGCCTCGGCGGTCTGCGGGTCGGCGAAGAACTCCTTGGACGGTCGCGCCTCCCACACGCGGCCCTGGTGCATGAACACGGTCAGGTCGGCCACGCGGCGCGCGAACTCCATCTCGTGCGTGACCAGCAGCATGGTCATGCCGCCGCGCGCCAGCTCTTCCATCACCTTCAGCACTTCGGCCGTCAGTTCCGGATCCAGCGCCGAGGTCACTTCGTCAAACAGCATCACCTGCGGCTCCATCGCCAGCGAGCGCGCGATCGCCACGCGCTGCTGCTGGCCGCCCGAAAGCTGCTCGGGATAGGCGTCGCGCTTGTGTTCCAGGCCGACCTGCTTCAAGACCTTGATGGCGGTATCGCGGGCGGTCTCGGTGGCGGTCTTCTTGACGATGCGCGGCGAGAGCATGATGTTCTCCTCCACCGTCAGGTGGGGGAACAGGTTGTAGTGCTGGAACACCATGCCCACGTCCTTGCGCAGCTCGATCAGGTGTTCGTGCTTGTTGGTAAGCTTGTGGCCGGCCGCGGTGATGCTGCCGCCGTCGATGGTCTCCAGGCCGTTGATGCAGCGAAGCATGGTGCTCTTGCCCGAACCCGAGCGGCCGATGATCGCCACCACCTGGCCGCGCTCGACCGACAGCGAGATCCCGTTGAGGACCTGGTTGCTGCCGAAGCTCTTGGTGATGTTGTCAATCTCAACGATGGGCATGTAATTTCCTCTCCAGGGCAAAGCTGAACCGCGACAGCGGATAGCAGAAAACAAAATAGATGGCGGCCACGATGGGGAACACCAGGAAGGGCTGGAAGGTCGCGTTGCTGACCAGCTTGCCGGCCTGCGCCAGCTCGACCAGGCCGATGATCGAGGCGATCGAGGTGTTCTTGACGATCTGCACCAGGAAGCCGACGGTGGGCGGCAGCGAGATGCGCACCGCCTGCGGCAGGATCACGTGGCGCAGCTGCTGCCAGCGCGTCATGGCCAGCGCGGTCGAGGCCTCCCATTGCGGCACCGGCACCGCCTCGATGCATCCGCGCCAGATCTCGCCGAGGTAGGCGCTGGAATAGATGGTCATGGCGATGGTCGCGGCCACCATCGGCGGCAGCTTGTAGCCGAAGATCGCCAGTCCGTAGAACGACAGGAACAGGATGATCAGCACCGGCGTGCCCTGGATGATCTGGATGTAGACCGCCGACAGCAGGCGCAGCGCCGGCACGTGTGAGGTCCGCATCAGCGCCACAATGAAGCCGGCGATGCCGCCGCCGACGAAGGCCAGCGCCGACAGCAGCAGCGTCCATTGCGCCGCCTCCAGCAGGAACATGAAGTTATCGAAGGAAAATTCGGCGAGCATTACATCCTCCTAGGACGGGCCACGCCGAGACGGCGGCGGCGTTTGAACACAACCAGGCCGATCAGCCAGAAGGCCAGCCGGAACAGCAGCGCCAGTGCGATGTAGAGGAACATCACCACCAGGTAGATTTCAAAGCTGCGGAAGGTCTCCGCATCGAGCAGGTTGGCCGTGGCGGTCAGTTCTTCGGCGGAGATCGCCGAGACGATGCTGGAGGCCAGCATCATCAGCGTGAACTGGCTGGCCAGCGCCGGGTAGACCTTTTCCAGCGCGGGCGTGAGCACCACGTGGCGGATCACCTGGCCGCGCGTCATGGCCAGCGCCTGCGCCGCCTCGACCTGCGAGGGATGGATCGCCATCATGCCGGCGCGCACGATCTCGGTGGAATAGGCGCCGAGGTTGACCGTCATCGCCACCAGCGCGGCGATGTTGGCGTCGACCTGCACGCCGATGGAAGGCAGGCCGAAGAAAATGATGAACAGCTGGACCAGGAACGGCGTGCTGCGGATCAGCTCCACATAGGAGGTCACCGCGAAGCGGGCCGGCGCCGAACCGTGAATGCTCACGATCGCCCCGAAGATACCCACCGCCAAACCGCAGATCATCGACAGCGCGGAAAGCCGGATGGTAAGCAGCGCGCCCATCAGCAACTGGTCGAGATGCTGGAAGATGAACGCGAACTGAAAGTCATAGTGCATTGTGTGCTCCTTGCCTTGCACCAAAAATACGCGCCGTCATCCCTGCGAAAGCAGGGATCCAGCGACGTTAAGTGCGTTGACAACCTGATTTAAAGACACTGGGTCCCTGCTTTCGCAGGGACGACACTGCATGAAATCGACGTGTCTTAAAATACCGGCAGGTTCGGCAGCGGACCGGCCCACTTGCGCGAGATCGCATCCAGCTCGCCGTTCAGCTTGACGTAGTAGATGAAGTTGTTGAGCCACTGCTGCAGCTCGTAGGAGCCCTTGCGCACGGTCATCGAGTTCGGCTGCACCGAGTACGGGAACTTGACTTCGATCTTGCCCTGGCCGCGGGTCTTCACGATTTCGGTGGCCATGGTGTTGGGGATCGAGATCGCATCCACCTGGTTCGACAGCAGGGCCTGGGTCACGGTGGAGTCATCCTCGAAACGCACCAGCGTGGTTCCCGGCGGCGCCAGGCGGGTCAGCGCGGTGTCGTTGGTGGAGCCGCGCGAGACGCCGACCTTCTTCTTCACCAGGTCGTCGAGCTTCTTGTAGTTGGCGCCGACCGGGCCGACGATGGACAGCTCGAAGCCGCTGTAGGGAATCGTGAACAGCACCGCCTTGGCGCGCTCGGGCGTCGGCGCCAGGGTCGCGGCCAGCATGTCGACCTTGCCCGACTCCAGCGCCGGGATGCGTGCCGGCGGCACCAGCGGAACGATTTCCACCGGCAGGCCCAGGTACTTGCCGATCAGGTTGGCGACATCGACGTCGTAGCCGATGGGCACGCCCTTGGCGTCGACGCTGCCGAACGGCGGCGTGCCGCTGACCACGCCGATGGTGATCTTGCCCTTCTTGGTCAGCTCGGCGATGCTTTGCGCGCTGGCGCTGGCGGCGCCTGCGACCGCGCAGGTCGCGGCCAGGGTCAGCGCGATGAATTTGGTGCTGAAAAGCTTCTTGATGCTCATCCTAGTCTCCTGAAATTGCGCCGTGATACACGGCAGTCCGTGTGGCTCCGAACCCCTCCGGGCTCTTGCGCCCCTCTTTGCTGCTCGCCTGATCTGCCTCAGGTCTGTTGTGCGGCCTTGTGGGCCGGTCCTGTATGTGGATTCATGAATTCGTTCAGCGCTGCCAGGCTCTTCCGTCCTGTTTTAAGGTCTTACCATAAAGGCGCATGGCGGCTGGTACCGGTTCCAGCGCCGCCGTCCTTTCAGGCCGCGATGTCGCTCTCGGCCTTCGCGCGCACGCTTTTGCGCGCCGCTTTTCCGCCCGGCGCGATAGCGCTCGAACCGCGGGTGATCAGGCGGCCGTCGAGCAGGATCTCCATGCGCACCGAACGTTCGCCGTTGATGCGCACCAGCAGCCGCTCGATGGCGGTGAAACCGATCTCGTAGGTCGGCTGCTCGATGGTGCTGATGCCGCTGCCCACCAGCGGCGACCAGGCCAGCTCGTCGAAGCACAGCAAGCCCACGTCCTCGGGGAAACGCAGCTTCATGCTCTGCAGCGCCAGCGCGATCTGCAGCGACACCATGCCGTTGCCCGCGAGGATGGCGATGCGTCCCTCGCTCGCACGCCGGCGCGCCAGGAACTCGCGCAGGACCGTGGCCACATGGCCGGGCTGGTCGATGTGCACTTCCAGCGTTTCGCCATGGCACGCAGGCTGCTCCGACATCGCTTGCAGGAAACCGGCCTGGCGCCCCTGGCGCGAACTCACGCCGTACAGCGGCTGCACCACCAGCGCGATATCCGTATAGCCTTGCGCCAGCAGGTGCCGCGTAGCCAGCTGCGCCGCCTTCACGTTGTCCAGCCCCACCAGGTCGAAGTCGCAACCCTCGATGCGGCGATCCAGCAGCACCACCGGGAAGGCCGCCTGCCCCAGTTCCTTGAGCGGCGTGGTATTGCGTCCCTGCGTGTTGAACAGCAAGCCCTCCACGCTGTAGGAATGCAGCGCGGCCAGGGATTGCTTCTCGCGCTCCTCGTCGTTGCCGGTATTGCACAGCATGAGCGTGTAGCCGTACTTCTGGCAGGCCGCTTCGGCGCCGTGCAGCACCGCCACCGAATACGGATTGAGGATGTCGGCCACCAGCATGCCGATCAGCCTGGTGCGCCCGCCCTTCAAGCCGCGCGCCATCTGGCTGGGCTGATAACCCAGCCGCGCGATGGTCTTGCCAATCTGGTCGCGCAGGCGCACCGACAGGGCATCGAACTCGCCGCCGAGGAAACGCGATACGCTGGTTTTCGACACCCCGGCCTCACGCGCAACCTGCGCGATAGTGACCCGGTCGGCGCCGGTCTTTGTGTTTTGTCTCACTGTTGCCCGCCAAATCTTTGATCGTCCATCCGATCGTTGTCAGTCGATTTGTGCTTCCTGGGTTCCGGGCTGCTCATTTATTGAATCTTTTGGAACCGGTTCCAAGATAGCAGCGCAAAAATCGTTTGGCAAACGGTTTCAGATGAAAAATTTGAGGCGCAAGGATGAAGCGCAAGCGGTGAAAAAGAAAGATGCCAAGGGGCAATGGAGCGCCTTGGCAACCCCATTCTCGGCAGGCAAGATCGCGCCCAACCCCGCATTCTGCAGCGCAACCCGCCCTTGCTCAGCCGACCAAGGCGGCGGCGCTGGGAGATGACCGCACCGTGATGCTGACGCTGGGTTATCGCTATTGATCACCGATGCCGGATCGTCACGAAAAAAGCCGCCCAAGGGCGGCTTTTTTGATCTCGCGAAGGCGGCGGCTTATGCCGCCAGCTGCTGCATATGCTTGCTCACCGCCTCCAGCACGATGGGATCGACTCCCTCCCCCTGCGTCTGCTCGATGTGCGCCAGGAAGGCGCGGCGCATGCGCGGTTCCCAAAAGCGTTTCAGGTGCGAGGCCAGGTCGGCCACCGCCTGCTCGCGGTCTGGCATGGTGGAAAAAAAGCTGCCGATCTGGTTGGCCATCTTGATCAGGTGTTCGGTGTTCATGTGTGTGCCTCCTGCGCTCTCTGTCTTGTCGTTCGATGGATGCCTCAGCGCAGCCGGTGCGGCCGCGCGTAGACCACATGGCCCTGCTTGCGCACGAAGCCCAGCAGGGTGACGTCGGTCTCCTCGGCCAGCCGGATCGCCAGCGCGGTGGGCGCGGAGATGGCGGCGATGAAGCCGATGCCGACCGTGGCGGCCTTCTGCACCATCTCGTAGCTGGCGCGGCTTGTGATGATGGCCGCGCCTTGCGAGAAGTCGGCGCCGTCCTCGGCCAGCGCGCCGATCAGCTTGTCCAGCGCGTTGTGGCGCCCCACGTCCTCGCGCACCAAAGCGATCTTGCCGTCCGCGCCCAGCCATGCGGCGGCGTGCGTGGCGCCGGTGGCTTGCTGCAACTGCTGGCCGCCCTGCATCTCTTCCAGCGCGGCATGGATCTGCGCGATCGTGAAGCCGGCGCCGCCCGCGGCCACCGCCTTGGGATGGCGCACCGCCTGCTCCAGCGTCTCGGCGCCGCACAGGCCGCAGCCGGTGCGGCCGGTCAGGTTACGGCGCTTCTCCTTCAACGCCACGAAGCGCTCGGTGGCGATGCGCATCTGCACCTGCACGCCTTCGCAGCCGGGCACGATCTCGCACTCATACAACTCGCCCGGATCCGCGACGATGCCCTCGGTCAGCGAGAAGCCCAGCGCGAAGTCTTCCAGGTCGGCCGGCGTGGCCATCATCACGGCGTGCGAGATGCCGTTGTATTCCAATGCGATCGGCACCTCCTCGGCGACCACGTCCTCCACCGTCTCGCGCCGGCCGTCGCGCCAGCGGTCGACCTGGACGCGGGCGGAGGTGGCGAATTCGCCGGTGTCTTCATCGATGTTCGGTGATGGGGGGATGCGTGCGTTCATGCTTTCCTGCGGTTCATTGTGTAACGGTATGACGATGATGCTGCTACGGAGAAATCACGTTAATGCCGCCACCTCCTTGTCGTTCCGGCGAAAGCCGGAACCCAGTGACGTTCGTGGTGCATCCACGGCCGTTTAACGTCGCTGGATCCCGGCTTGCGCCGGGATGACGGTTTATCTTTCGACAGCAACCGGGCGGATCATCGTGACGCCGCACCTGCCACCCATCACTTCGTCACCAACGGTTCCGTCGCCTTCTCGCCCTTGAGCAAATCAAGCTGCTCGCGGTTGAAGCGCTGGTAGTGCCGCTGCCATTCGGACGGCTGGCTCACCGGCAGCACCTGCACCGCGGTCACCTTGTACTCGGGGCAATTGGTGGCCCAGTCCGAGTTGTCGGTGGTGATCACGTTGGCGCCCGATTCCGGGAAGTGGAAGGTGGTGTACACCACGCCCGGCTGCACCTTCTCGCTCACGGTGGCGCGCAGCACGGTCTGGCCCGCGCGCGACTCGATCCCGACCCAGTCGCCCTCGCGGATGCCTCGATCCTCGGCGTCGTGCGGATGGATCTCCAGCACGTCTTCGCTGTGCCACTGCGAGTTCTCGGTGCGGCGCGTCTGGGCGCCGACGTTGTACTGCGACAGGATGCGCCCGGTGGTCAGGATCAGCGGGTAGCGCTGCGTCACCTTCTCGTCGGTGGCGAAATATTGCGTGTTGAGGAACTTGCCCTTGCCGCGGATGAAGCTGCCGATATGCATGATCGGCGTGCCCTCCGGCGCGGCGTCGTTGCATGGCCACTGGATGCTGCCCAGCTTCTCCAGCTTGGCGTAGTTGACGCCGTGGAAACTCGGCGTCAGCGCGGCGATTTCATCCATGATTTCAGAGGGATGATTGTACGGCATCGGGTAGCCGAGCGCTTCGGCCAGCGCCACCGTGACTTCCCAGTCCGACTTGCCGGCCTTGGGCGGCATCACCTTGCGCACGCGCGAGATGCGGCGCTCGGCGTTGGTGAAGGTGCCGTCCTTCTCCAGGAAGGAGGAGCCGGGCAGGAACACGTGGGCGTACTTGGCGGTTTCGTTGAGGAACAGGTCCTGCACCACGATGCATTCCATGGCTTCCAGGGCCGCCGCCACGTGCTGGGTGTTGGGGTCGGACTGGACGATGTCCTCGCCTTCGCAGTACAGGCCCTTGAAGCTGCCCTCCAGCGCGGCGTCGAACATGTTGGGGATGCGCAGGCCCGGCTCCGGGTTCAGCGTCACGCCCCAGGCCTGTTCGAACTGGCCGCGCACGGTGGAGTCCGAGATGTGGCGGTAGCCCGGCAGCTCGTGCGGGAAGGAGCCCATGTCGCAGGAACCCTGCACGTTGTTCTGGCCGCGCAGCGGGTTCACGCCCACGCCTTCGCGGCCGACGTTGCCGGTGCACATGGCCAGGTTGGCGATGCCGATCACGGTGGTCGACCCTTGCGCATGCTCGGTCACGCCCAGGCCGTAGTAGATCGCGGCATTGCCGCCGGTGGCGAACAGCCGGGCGGCGCCGCGAATGGCCTCGGCCGGCACGCCGGTGACCTCGGCCATGGCTTCGGGCGAGTTGTCGGGGCGCAGCACGAAGGCCTTCCAGTCCTCATACGACTTCACGTCGCAGC
The DNA here is from genome assembly GCF_028993615.1 of Herbaspirillum sp. WKF16. Taxonomy (NCBI): domain Bacteria; kingdom Pseudomonadati; phylum Pseudomonadota; class Betaproteobacteria; order Burkholderiales; family Oxalobacteraceae; genus Herbaspirillum; species Herbaspirillum sp. WKF16. The sequence continues at coordinate 3,436,047 of NZ_CP118632.1, forward strand.
GCTCCTGGATGTAGTCCTCCTGCTGCAGGCCTTCGGAGAGGATGGCATGCGCCAGCGCGGTGATGATGGCGGTGTTGGTGCCGGGGCGCAGCTTGAGGTGGTAGTCGGCCTGGACGTGCGGCGACTTCACCATCTCGGTGCTGCGCGGGTCGATCACGATCAGCCTGGCGCCCTGGCGCAGGCGGCGCTTGATCTGCGAGGCGAACACCGGGTGGCCGGAGGCCGGGTTGGCGCCCATGATCATGATCACGTCAGACTTCATCACCGAATCGAAGGTCTGGGTGCCGGCCGATTCGCCCAGCGTCTGCTTGAGGCCGTAGCCGGTCGGCGAATGGCACACGCGCGCGCAGGTGTCGACGTTGTTGTTGCCGAAGGCGGCGCGCACCAGCTTTTGCACCAGGTAGGTCTCTTCGTTGGTGCAGCGCGAGGAGGTGATGCCACCGATGGAATCCTTACCGTGCTTGGCCTGGATGCGGCGGAACTCGCTGGCGGCATACGACAGCGCTTCTTCCCACGACACTTCCTGCCAGGGATCGCTGATGCTCTTGCGGATCATCGGATTGAGGATGCGATCCTTGTGGGTCGCGTAGCCCCAGGCGAAGCGGCCCTTCACGCAGGAGTGGCCGTGGTTGGCCTTGCCGTCCTTGTAGGGCACCATGCGTACCACTTCATTGCCCTTCATCTCGGCCTTGAAGGCGCAGCCCACGCCGCAGTAGGCGCAGGTGGTGACTGCGCTGTGCTCGGCCTGGCCCATCATGATCACGGTCTTCTCGGTCAGCGTCGCGGTCGGGCAGGCTTCCACGCAGGCGCCGCAGGAGACGCATTCGGACTCCATGAAACTGTCCATCTGCCCGGCCGAGACGCGCGACTCGAAGCCGCGGCCGTCGATGGTCAGCGCGAAGGTGCCCTGGGTCTCTTCGCAGGCGCGCACGCAGCGGTTGCAGACGATGCACTTGGAGGGATCGTAGGTGAAGTAGGGATTGGATTCATCCTTCTTCATCTTCAGGTGGTTCTCGCCCTCGTAGCCGTAGCGCACCTCGCGCAGGCCGACGGCGCCGGCCATGTCCTGCAGTTCGCAGTTGCCGTTGGTCGGGCAGGTCAGGCAGTCCAGCGGGTGGTCGGAGATGTAGAGCTCCATCACGCCGCGGCGGATCTCGGCCAGCTTGGGCGTCTGCGTGCTGACCTTCATGCCCGGTTCGCAGGGCGTGGTGCAAGAGGCCGGATAACCCTTCATCTTGCGCCCGTCCTTCTCGATTTCCACCAGGCACAGGCGGCAGGAGCCGAACGGCTCCAGGCTGTCGGTGGCGCACAGCTTGGGCACGTTGATGCCGGCCTCGACCGAGGCCCGCATGACCGAGGTGCCGGCCGGCACGGTGACCTGGACGCCGTCGATCTCCAGCGTGACTTCCTGCTCCGAGACGCGCGCCGGCGTGCCGTAATCCGTTTCATTGAGCTGATTCATGATGCAAACCTCCGCAATTCGATAAGTGGATCAGGCAGCCTTCTCATTGGGCGTGCCGAAGTCTTCCGGGAAATGGTTCAGCGCCGACAGCACCGGGAACGGCGTCATCCCGCCCATGGCGCACAGCGAGCCGTTGACCATGGTGTCGCACAGGCTGCGCAGCAGGTGCACCTGCTGCGGCCGGTCCTGGTTGGCGATGAGCTTGTCGATCACCTCCACCCCGCGGGTCGAGCCGATGCGGCACGGCGTGCACTTGCCGCAGGACTCCACCGCGCAGAACTCCATCGCATAGCGCGCCTGCCTGGCCATGTCGACCGTATCGTCGAAGACCACCAGGCCGCCGTGGCCGATCATGGCGCCGATGGCGGCGAAGGCCTCGTAGTCCAGCGGCGTGTCGAACTGCTGCTGCGGCATGTAGGCGCCCAGCGGACCGCCCATCTGCACCGCGCGGATCGGACGCCCGCTCTCGCTGCCGCCGCCGAAGTCTTCCAGCAGCTCGCGCAAGGTGAGGCCGAACGCCTTTTCCACCAGGCCGCCGCGTTTGATGTTGCCGGCCAGCTGGAACGGCAGCGTGCCGGCCGAGCGGCCCACGCCGTAGTTCTTGTAGAACTCCGCCCCGCGCGCCAGGATGATGGGCACCGAAGCCAAGGAGATCAGGTTGTTGATCACGGTGGGCTTGCCGAACAGCCCTTCCAGCGCCGGCAGCGGCGGCTTGGCGCGCACCACGCCGCGCTTGCCCTCCAGGCTTTCCAGCATGGCCGTCTCTTCGCCGCAGATGTAGGCCCCGGCGCCCTTGCGCACCTCCAGGTGGAAACGTTTCCCGGATCCCTGGATGTCGTCGCCGAGATAGCCGCGCCGGCGCGCGATGGCGATGGCCTCGTCGAGCGTGGCGATGGCGTGCGGATATTCGGAGCGCACGTAGATGTAGCCGTGGGTGGCGCCCACGGCGATGCCGGCGATGGTCATGCCTTCGATCAGCATGAAGGGATCGTCTTCCATCACCATGCGGTCGGAGAAGGTGCCGGAATCGCCCTCGTCGGCGTTGCAGACCACGTACTTCTGCGCCGCCCTGGCGCCGGCCACGGTCTTCCATTTAATGCCGGTCGGGAAGGCGGCGCCGCCGCGGCCGCGCAGGCCGGAGTCCAGCACTGTCTGGACGATCGCCTCGGGCTCCATGGCCAGCGCACGGGTCAGACCGGCGTAGCCTTCATGCGCCAGGTAGTCCTCCAGCGACAGCGGGTCGGTAATGCCGACGCGAGCGAAGGTCAGGCGTTCCTGATTCTTCAGGTAGGGCAAGGCGTCGACCTCGCCCTGCCTGAGCGGATGGTCGCCGCCGCCCAGCAGTCCGGCGTCGAACAGGGCCGGCACGTCGCCGGCGTCCACCGGTCCGTAGCCGATGCGGCCCACCGGCGTGCCCACCTCCACCAGCGGCTCCAGCCAGAACATGCCGCGCGAGCCGTTGCGCACGATATCCACCTTCAGGCCGCGCCGGCCGGCTTCGGCCGCGATGGCGGCGGCCACGTGGTCGGCGCCCAGCGCCAGCGCGGTGGAGTCGCGCGGGACATAGACGGTGATGGCGTCGCGGCTCATGTCGCCTCCCGCTTGGCCTGCACCAGCCGCTGCAGCTTGTCGGCGCCGACCCGGGCATGCAGCTCGTCGTCGATCATGATATTGGGGCCGCAGGCGCACTGCCCCAGGCAATACACCGGCTCCAGCGTGAACTGGCCGTCGGCGCTGGTCTCGTGGAAGGCGCAACCCAGCAGATCCTGCGCCTGCCCGGCCAGCGCCTCGGAGCCGCGCGCCTGGCAGGCCTCGGCGCGGCATACCTGCACCACATGCTTGCCCGGCGGCTGCTGGCGGAAGAAGTGATAAAAGGAAATCACGCCGTGCACCTCGGCGCGCGAGAGGTTGAGCTCGCCGGCGATCATGGGGACGGCGTCGGCCGGGATGTAGCCGACCTTCTCCTGTATCCCGTGCAGGATGGGCAGCATGGCGCCCGCCATGCCCTTGCGTTCGGCGATGATGCCGCGCACCGCCGCCACGTCGAAAATCTGTTGCCTGTTCATTGAAGTCTCCTGCCTTGCGATGATGCGGCCGTCGTCCCTTCGGGATCTGGTTGGCCAGCCGCTAATTTCAAATGAAACCGGGTATGGCTGCGCCTTTGAAGCGGGCGCGGCCTGCTTGAAACATGTCGTATGAAGAAGGAAGGAAAAGCACGGAGCGGGCGCGGCCGCCGGCCGACGCAATGGCAATTGCAATGGCAAAGGCGCGCCCGGGGCCGGGAAAGCTGGCCCTGTGGGTGGTTACAGCTGGTCTCCGTTGTCGCATGTTCTCCCTGCCTTTACGGTTGGTACTGAACACTGAGGATGCGGGCCCGGCCATACCGGAGGACCGGGCCCTGCTCCTGCTTTTTTTGATAGTCGCTGACACAACCCGCCTGCGGATGCGCTCCCCTTGCGGGTTGTGTCAGCGGCTTTCGCCGCTGGCCGGCATCCCGAGGGACGCCGGCCGGTATTGCCTTGCTTCAGTGGCCGATCAACGGAACAGCACGGCCGATTTCTGCAGCACCAGGGTGATGCCCCAGATCAGCGGGATGCCCACCGCGGCCCATGCCAGTCCGATCATCAGCGGGTTGCCGCCGGAACCGATCTTCGACATATCGTCCGAGGAAGCCGTGGCAGCCGCTTCGGCCGCCGACTTCTCGTGCGCCAGCTTCTTTTCATGCGCCAGTTCGTCCGGCGTCATGAAGTGCTTGGCGGCGACCGGGCGGATCAGCAGGTTGCAGATCAGGCCCAGCACCAGCATGCCGGCCAGGATGTACATCGTGGTGTTGTAGACCTGGTCCTTGGGCATGCCCAGCGACAGTTGGTACTCGCGCATGTAGTTCACCACCACCGGGCCCAGGATGCCGGCGGTCGCCCACGCGGTCAGCAGGCGGCCGTGGATGGCGCCCACCATCTGGGTGCCGAACAGGTCGGCCAGGTAAGCCGGGACGGTGGCGAAGCCGCCGCCGTACATCGACAGGATGATGCAGACCGCGCCCACGAACAGCGCAATGCTGTGGCCCTTGGCCGACCACGGCAGGCTGACGTACAGCACGAAGCCCAGCACGAAGAAGATCGCGTAGGTCAGCTTGCGACCGAAGAAATCGGAGCACGAGGCCCAGGCGAAACGGCCGCCGATGTTGAACAGGCTGATCAGGCCGGTGAAGCCCGCCGCCAGGGCGGCGATCGCGGCCTTCTGCTCGACCGACAGGTCGTTGAAGCCGACGTCCACGCCCAGCAGGTGGCCGCCGAACACTTCCTGCAGCATCGGCGAAGCGATGCCGATCACGCCGATGCCGGCCGACACGTTCAGGCACAGCACCAGCCACACCAGCCAGAACTGGGGAATACCCCAGACCTTGGAGACGTGCACGTGGTTCTGGGTGATCATGGTGCCGCTGTTGGCGGCTGCCACGGGCGGGGTCCAGCCGGCCGGCTTCCAGCCCGAGGGCGGGACGCGGTAGCCGAAGGCGCCGGCCATCATGAACACGAAGTAGATGATGGCCATGACCACGAAGGTTTCCCACACGCCGACCGAGGTCGGGGTGGCGAACTTCTTCATCAGCGCATCGGCCAGCGGAGTGCCGACCAGCGCGCCGCCGCCGAAGCCCATGATGGCCATGCCGGTCGCCATGCCGCGGCGGTCCGGGAACCACTTGATCAGGGTCGAGACGGGCGAGATGTAGCCCAGGCCCAGGCCGACGCCGCCGATGACGCCGGAGCCGACCCACATCAGCCACAGCTGGTGGGTCTTGACGCCCAGCGCCGAGATCAGCAGGCCGCCGCACCAGCACACGGCTGCCACGACACCGGCCTTGCGGGGACCGGCGTGTTCCAGCCAGCCGCCCCAGATCGCGGCGGAAATGCCCAGGAGCACGAAGAACATGGTGTACATCCAGCCCAGCATGGAGATCTTCCAGTCACAGGTGGACGAGAAGATCTGCGCGAAGAAGCCGACGTCGGCGCCGCAAGCGATGGGCGCGGTCACGCCCAGCGCCTTGGACAGCGGCAACCAGAACACGGAAAAGCCATAGGCCATCCCGATACACAGGTGAATTGCGAGCGCGGCTGGCGGCACCAGCCAACGGTTGAAGCCAGGCTTGGCGACTGTACGTTCCTTGTCCAGGAAATCGAAAGCCATTATTCCTCCGAATATTTATTTGATGATTGATGTGGTGGATCCAGGAGGAAATGCGCGGCAAAGCCGGTAGGGGCGGTTCGTGTGGCCGACCCATCTTTGCGACGATATCTCTCTCTGTTTATATATGCACAACACTGCATATATTTTTTATCATTTATGCAGGATGCGGCGAAATTATCACCTAAAAACGGCAAGCTCAATATGCTATCTTTTACATAAATGTATAAAGTCCACATCAAACCCCACTGGGAAATCGCCTACGACAACGAGGCGCCGCTGGATACGGCCAACCTGCTCACGCTGTTGACCGCCATCCATCAGAGCGGCTCCATCGCGCAGGCGGCGCAGCAGATCCGCTACTCCTACCGCCATGCCTGGGGCTTGCTGCGCGACGCCGAGCGCATCTTCGGCAACTCGCTCATCACCAGCGGCCGCGGGCGCGGCACCACGCTGACCGATTTCGCCAACAAGCTGCTGTGGGCCGATCGCCTGGTGGCGGCGCGCCTGTCGCCCACGCTCGACAGCCTGGCCTCGGAGCTGGAGATCGAGCTGGGCAAGACGGTGGAGGGCAAGTCGGAGACGGTGCGCCTGAACGCCAGCCACGGTTTCGCGGTGGCCGCGCTGCTGGGCAAGATCAATGACGCCAGGCTGCCGGTGGAAGTGCGCTACCGGCACAGCACCGATGCCGTGGCCGCGCTGTCGCGCCAGGAGTGCGACCTGGCGGGCTTTCATGTGCCGCTGGGCGAATTCGAGAAACCGGCCATCGCCACCTACGCCAAGTGGCTCAACAAGCGCAGCGACTGCCTGATCCACCTGGCGGTGCGCGCGCAGGGCCTGTTCGTCGAACCGGGCAATCCCAAGAACGTGCGCTCGCTGCAGGACCTGACGCGGCCCGACCTGCGCTTCGTCAACCGCGAGGCCGGCTCGGGCACGCGCATGCTGCTCGAGCTCATGCTCGCCGGCGCCGGCATCGCGCACAAGAAGATCAACGGTTTCGAGAACACCGAGTTCACGCACTCGGCGGTGGCGGCCTTCATCGCCAGCGGCATGGCCGACGTCGGCTTCGGCGTGCAGACCGCGTCGCAACGCTTCGGCCTGGAATTCATCCCGCTGGTGCGGGAGCGCTACTTCTTCGCGCTGCCGGCCGCCTCACTGCACGATCCGCTGATCCGCTCGGTGATCGACATCCTGCAATCCGACGCCTTCCGCGCCGTGGTCAACGGCCTGGCCGGCTACGACGCCGCCGACATGGGCAAGATCCAGACGCTCAAGGAAGCCTTCGGCTGACGCCGTCCATCCGCCATCGCCAAAAGAAAACGGCGCGCACTGCAGCAGTGCGCGCCGTTTGCCTTCCCCCCCCCCGCTTACCAGCCGTACTTCATCGTCAGGTAGATGCTGCGTCCGTCGCCGTAGTAGCAGCCGGCGGCCGAGAGGCAGGCGGCGACGTAGGTCTTGTTGAAGATGTTGGACGCGTTGAGCGCCATGCGCAACCCCTTCAGTTGCGCATTGGTCTTGCCGAAGTCGTAGCGCAGCGCGGCATCGAACAGCGTCACACCGGGCACGTGATAGAGGTTGGTGTTGTCGCCATAGCTCTCGCCCAGGTAGCGCGCGCCGACCCCGCCGCCCAGGCCGGCCAGCGCGGCGTCCTGCACCGTGTAGTCGAGCCAGGCGCTGAACTGGTTGCGCGGCACGAAGGCCAGGCGGTTGCCGGTGGTGTTGACGCCGCCGCTGGTGTTGGCCTTGGTGATCTTGCTGTCGGTATAGGCATACGAAGCGATCAGATCCAGGCCCCGGTCGATCTGCACCTTGCCTTCCAGCTCGGCGCCGCGCACGCGCACTTCGCCGGTCTGGACGCTGAAGCTGGTATTGAGCGGATCGGGCGTGGTGACGTTCTGCTGGGTCATCTCATAGGCCGACAGCGTGACCATGGTGCGCGAGCCGTCCGGCTGGTACTTCACGCCGGCTTCGGTCTGCTTGCCCTTGGTCGGCTTGTACACGTCCTGCGTGCGGCTCACGCCCACCGTCGGCTGGAACGAGGTCGAATAGCTGAGGTAAGGCGTGATGCCGTTGTCGAAGCTGTACAGCAGGCCCAGGCGGCCGGTGAAGGCGCTGTCGCGCTGCCTGGCTGCCACGCGCGTGGTGGCGGTGGTGGTCAGGGTATCGGTGTCGGCCCAGTCGTAGCGGCCGCCGGCCACCAGGGTCCAGCGGTCGAGGCGGATCTGGTCTTGCAGGTAGACGCCGAACTGGTCGCGATCCTGCTGGATGCGCGTGGCCACCGGCGGCACCGCGCCGCCGTAGCTGCCGTACACCGGCGCATAGGCGTTGAAGGTCCCGGCCAGCACGCTCAGGCTGCTCTCCTCATAGTGGCTGCTCTCCGAAGAGTAGTCCGCGCCCACGAGCAAGGTATGGCGGGTGGCGCCGAGATTGAATTTGCCCTGCAGCTGGTTGTCGATGGTCCACATGCGCGAGGTCTCGGGGAAGGCCCAGGCATAGCGCAGCAGCGACCTCGGATTGCACGCGGCGGCGGACAGGCAGAAGGCCTGCACCCGCCGGGTGTCGGCAGCGACCTCGCCGAAGCGCAGGTTCTGGCGCACGCTCCAGTCGTCGTTGAAGCGGTGCTCGAACTCATAACCGATGAAATACTGCTCGTTGGTGAAGCGGTCGTAGTTCGGCTCGCCGGCGAAGGTGCTGCGCGAGAGCGCCGGGTAGACGCTGGTGTAGAGCGTGCCGTTGGCCGGCAGCACCGGCGCCCCGCCGCCGCCCCTGGAATCGATCTTCTGGTACTGGGCCAGCAGCGTGAGCTGGGTGGAAGCGTCCGGACGCCAGGTCAGCGAGGGCGCGAAGTAGGTCTTCTCTTCGTTCACATAGTCGTAGGAAGTGTCGCTCTTGCGCGCCAGCGCGACCAGGCGGTAGCTGAGGTCGCTGTGCTCGTCGAACTGGCCGCCCAGGTCCAGGGCCAGCTGCTTGCGGTTGTTGTTGCCGTACTGGAGCTCCACCTCGCGCACGGTGTCGGTGGTGGGACGCTTGCTGACCATGTTGACCAGGCCGCCCGGCGCCGCCTGCCCGTAGAGCAGCGAGGACGGCCCCTTCAGCACCTCGATGCGCTCCAGGCCGAAGGGTTCGATGCGCGGCTGCGAATAGCCGCGCGAGCCGAACGGCAGGCGCAGGCCGTCGAGGTAGCGGCCCGGCACGAATCCGCGCACCGTCAGCCAGTCGTAGCGCAGGTCGGTGTTGCCGTACTGGGTGACCACGCCGGGAGTGTAGCGCAGGCCTTCGGCCAGGCTTTCCACGCCCTGGGCGTCGAGCTGGTCGCGCGTGATCACGGAAATCGACTGCGGGGTTTCCTTCAGCGAGGTGTCGGTCTTGGTGCCGAAGCGGCTCACGCGCGCCACGTTGCCGACCACCGGCGTCAAGGCGGTTTCAGCCTCGGCGCGCTCCTTGACTACCACCGTCGGCAAGGCCTGCGACACCGGCGCGGCCGCCTGCGCGGCGCCGGCCGGGCGTACCGTGTAGTCGCCGTCGGCCAGGCGCACCGCGCCCATGCCGCTGCCGGCCAGCAACGCGCCCAGCGCGGCGTCGACGGTATAGCTGCCGTTCAGGCCCGCGCTTTGCAGGCCGCGCAGGCTGGCGGCGTCATAGGCCAGGGTGATGCGCGCTTCGCGCGCGAAGCGGTCCAGCGTCGCGTCCAGCGGACCGGCGGGAATACGATAGGCGTGCGCCGCGGCGCTGCCGGGGACGCCTTGCGCCCGCGCCGATTGCGCCGCCGGCAGGCCGAAAGCCAGGATCAGCAAGGCGCCGGCGACGGCATGCGCGAGCGGACGAAGAGCGGGGACGTGGAGCGCGGCGGCGGGCGCGGCGGACAGTTTGTTTCCGGTAGACATGGGATTGGGATGGGGCATCGGGTCAGGTTGATGGGAGCTTCAACTGGTATGCCGCTGCAAATCGCCAATCCCCTCATGCTTTTCGATTATTTTTTCGTGCGCCCGGCGCGGCGCCTCATTCCGGCCGGCGCGGGATGATGGTCACCCACCAGCGCGTGCGGTAGTGCGCCGCGACCGGCTGCGTGGCCAGCAGCACTTCCAGCGTGCGGTCGGTGTCGGCCAGCTGGAAGATGCCCGACACCGGCAGGCCGGCCACCGCCGGGTCGCAGCGCAGCAAGCCGGGGCGATAGCGCGACAGCTCGGCCAGGAAGCGATCCATGCGCATCTCGCGCGCGGCGATCAGGCCTTCGGTCCAGGCGCTGGGGTCGAACTCGGCCGCGTCGGCCCTCCAGATCGCCTGGCGCGACATGAAGTAGCTGTCGCCGGCCTGCGCCAGCACCGGCGCGCCGGCGGCATTGTCGAGCTCGACGGCGTGTTCCAGCACGGTCAGGCGGGTGCGGTCCTCGTCCTTGCGCACCAGGAAGCGCGTGCCCTTGGCCAGCATCGCGCCGTCGCTGGTGCTGGCCAGGAAGGGACGGCGCTGGGGCGAGGCCTCGTCGCGCCCGGTGGTGATCATGACTTCGCCGCGCCGCAGCTCCACCAGCCGCTGGCCCGCCGCGTAGCGCACATTGAGCGCGGTGCCGGTATTGAGCAGCAGTTCGGTGCCGTCCTCCAACACCACCTGGCGGCGCTGGCCGGTGCCGGTGGCGTAGTCCGCCATGGCTTGCTGCGCCCATGGCGTATCGCGGCCGGCATAGGCGCCCGCGCCCACCATGGCGGCGCCCAGCATCAGCTTAAGCGCCTGGCGGCGCCCCTTGCGGCCGGATGCCCCGGCCGCGCGCGCGGCCAGCACCTGGCCGGCTACCTGCGGCGGCAATGCGGAGATCGCCTGCTGCATCGCCTCGATGCGCTGCCAGGCGGCCTCATGGCCGGCATCGGCGCGGCGCCAGGCCTGGAAGGCCTGCAACTGCCGCGGGTCGGCCGCGTGCAGGCGCAGCCGGACGCTCCATGCAATGGCCTGGTCGACCAGCTTGGGATCGATCGTCGGGATGGCGCTCACAGGAAGTACACCCGATAGCACTGCTGCCAGCCGGCGTTGAGGTCGCGCTCGACGGTGGCCAGCGAGACGCCCAGGCGCTCGGCGATGGCCGGGCCGCTCATGCCCTCCAGCTGCGCCAGCAGGAAGGCCTCGCGCGTGCGGGGCTTGAGCGCGTCCAGCGCGGCGTCCATGCGCACCAGGGTTTCGATGATCAGCGCGCGCGTCTCCGGCGACGGCGCTTGCGCTTCCGGCTGGCCGGCCAGGGCATCCAGGTAGGCGCGCTCGACATCGCGCCGGCGCCAATGGTCGATCACCAGCCCCTGCGCGATGCGGGTCAGGTAGGCGCGCGGCTGGCGCAGGCCTTGCATCGCCGCCGCCGGCTCGTCGCGATTGAGCAGGCGCAGGAAGGTGTCCTGCGCCAGGTCGGCGGCATCGGCCGCGCATCCCAGCTTGCCGCGCAGCCAGGTTTTCAGCCAGCCGTGGTGGTCGCTGTAGAGCATCGCCAGATGCCGATGCTGCGGATCGGTCGTAGACATGGGGCGCTATCGAGGGGCGAAGGAGCCGGTTGCCGGCATTTATTGAATGAGAATAAATATCATTCTACCAGCATTGCACCGGTACGCCGCTTGTCCAGCCTATCCGATCACGCTAAACTGCCGCGCCCTGCGCCGGCCGCGATACATCGCCGCCGCCGGCCTGGAAGAACCGGACCACTCAGTTTCATGAATCTCGCCTCAGTCGACCCCAAGCTTCTCTTCCTGCTCAACGCCGTATTCGACGAAGTCCACCTGGCGCGCGCCGCCGCCCGCGTCGGGCTGCCGCTGCCGGCCGCGGCCAGCGCGCTGGAGCGCTGCCGCCAGCTGTTCCAGGATCCCCTGCTGGAAGACGGCGGCCAGGCGATGCGCCTGACCAGCGCGGCGCAGGCCCTGCGCCAGCCCTTGCGCCTGGCGCTGGCCGCCGCCGGCCACGGCCGGCCCGAGCGGGAAGCCGGCGTGGCCGGCATCGCGCAACGCGTGCGCCTGCTGATGGCCGATTACCCGGCCCAGGCGGTGGCGCAGCCGCTGTATGCGGAACTGGCGGCCAGCGCGCCGCGGCTGGATCTGGAGTTCCAGCCCTGGCGCAGCAACGCCGACGCCGCCCTGCGCCTGGAGCGCGGCGAGGTCGACCTGGTGATCGGCTCGCCGGCGCCGTTGCATGGCCCGATCTACAGCCGCGAGGTGCTGCAGGAACGCTGCGTGGCGGTGATGCGCCACGACCACCCGGCGGCGCAGCAATTGACCTTGCAGAAATGGCTGGCCTATCCGCAGTTGCGGGTCTCCAGCCACGACACGCTCAATCGCATGCTGGACGAGCAACTGGCGGCGCAGGGACTGGCGCTGCGCATCGGCGTGTCGGTCCCCAATTTCCTGATGGCCGCGCCGCTGCTGCAGGCCTCCGACCTGATTGCCCTGATGCCCATGCATTGCGTGCCGGCCGCCACCGCCGCCCATCCGGTGCCGCTGGGTTGCTTGCGGCCGCCGCTGCCGGTGGCCGGCCTGTCGCTGCACCTGCTGCGCCACCAGCGCAGCGACGACGACATCGCCGTCGTGCATGTGGCCCAGGCGCTGGAACGCGTGGTGCGCCGGCACGTCGCCGGCCGCTAGAGCGTCAGCGCCGGGGCGTTCACGTCCAGGTGCTTTTGCAGGAAGCGCACGCATTCGCGCACCTTGGCCGAATTCTTCAGCTGCAGCGGATAGACCGCGCACAGGTCGGCCTCCTGGTGGTATTGCGGCAGCACCCGCACCAGGCGGCCGCGCTTGAGGCTCTCGGCGACGTCCCAGATTGACCGCAGGATGATGCCGTGGCCGTCGACCGCCCACTGGTGGATGATCTCGCCATGGTTGGACGCCAGGCCGCCCGACACCTTCACCGTCTCCAAGCCCTTGGGCCCCATCATGCGCCAGATGCCGAAGGCCTGGTTGCGCTCGCGGATCACCAGGCACTGGTGCTGGCGCAGCGCCGCCAGGTCGGCCGGCGCGCCATGCTTCCTGAGATAGGCCGGGCTGGCGCACAGCACGCGCTGGCTGGGCAGGAGGCGCTTGGAAAACAGGTGCTGCTCATGCCCCGGCCCGACGCGGATATCGAGGTCGATGCCTTCGTTGACCAGGTCGATCTGCCGGTCCACCAGCTCCAGCTGGATCTTCAGTTCCGGATGCAGCGCCGCGAATTGCGACAGGATGGGCGAGACGAACTTGCGCCCCAGCCCGAAGCTGGTGCTGACCTTGAGCAGCCCGCGCGGCACGCGCTTGGCGCTGCTGACGGTTTCCATCATCTGTTCCACATCGTCGAGAATCCGCCGCGCCCATTCATGGACGTTGCCGCCCTCCTCCGTCATCACCACGCTGCGGGTGGTGCGGTGGAACAGCCGCACCCCGAGCGCCTGCTCCAGCAGCGCGATGCGCTTGCTGATATAGGCAGGCGAGGCGCCGACTTCCTTGGCCGACTCGGCGAAGCTGCTGCGGCGGGCGACCACGCAGAACAGGCGCAGGTCTTCGAGCAAAGGGGAATTGTTCACGTTTTGTGTCTGATCAAGTCAACGATGCGTGGATTATAGCCAGCCGCGCCGGACCATGCGCTTTGCCGTTTTGTCATGAGAAGCCCGGGTATTGGCGGCCGCGGACAGGGAAATCCCTCCCGCGCGCTGCCGAAATGTGGCAGGCTTGCGGCATTGCAATGATCTTTCGGAGTTTCACAGCATGATCTTCACAGAGGACCAGGAAGTCCCGGCCGAGCTGCCGCATATCCAGCGCATCGAGGTCAACCAGCTGCAATGCCTGCGGGTGCAGACCGCCAGGGCCGAGCTGCTGATCGCAGAGCAAGGCGCGCAAGTGCTGCGCTACCAGGAGCACGGCCAGGAGCCGATCATCTGGATGAGCGAGGAAGCCGCCTTCGAAACCGGCAACGCGGTGCGCGGCGGGGTGCCAGTCTGCTGGCCCTGGTTCGGCGACCTGATGCGCAATCCGCCGCAGGTGCAGGCGCTGCATTCGGGCGGCCGCCTGCCGGCGCACGGCCTGGTGCGCGGCATCGACTGGATCCTGACGGAACACGCCATCGAAGGCGACAGCGTGCGCCTGTCGCTGGCGATCCCGCCGGTCACCGATTCGCCCAGCCTGCGCCACTTGCCGGCGGGCCTGTCGCTGCGCCTGGAGATCCTGCTGGACGAGCGCCTGCACCTGAACCTGGTCACCCGCAACGGCAGCGAGCAGCACATCGCGCTGTCGCAGGCGCTGCACACCTACTTTGCCGTGAGCAGCATCCACAACGCCACCGTCGAAGGCCTGGAAGGCCTGCGCTACATCGAGACCCTCGAAGGCTGGGCCGAGCGCATACAGAAACGCCCGCTGGTGGTGAGCAGCGAGACCGACCGCATCTACCTCGGCCTGCCGCCGCAGTTGACCATCCGCGACGACGGCTGGAACCGCCGCATCCACATCGAGGCCAGCGGCTCGACCTCGGCCGTGGTCTGGAACCCCTGGGCCACCAAGGCGCGCCGCCTGTCGCAATTCGCCGACGACGCCTGGCAGCGCATGCTGTGCATCGAGACCGCCAATGTCATGGAAGACCTGGTCGAACTGGCGCCCGGCGAGGAACACGGCATGGGCGTGGCGCTGTGGAGCGAGCCGTTGCGCGGCTGAGCTTGCCGGCGCCGGGCAAGCAAGGCGTCGCCCTCCCGGCGGCGCTTTTTTCATTGCGCACTGTTCACGGATCGTGTTTTATGGAATCACCGATCCGTGCATGATCCGGCGCCGATTGCGCCGTATGATTTCCCTCCGACGGGCGCCCCCATGCAAGGCGCCGCAACGAGCCGCACCATCGAGGAGAAAAGCACATGGCAAAGAAACACAAAATCGCCGTCATCGCCGGCGACGGCATCGGACAGGAAGTCATGCCCGAGGGCCTGCGCGCGGTCGAGGCCGCCACCGGGAAGTTCGGCATCGACATCGAGTTCACCCATTTCGACTGGGCCCACTGCAACTACTACGCCCAGCACGGCAAGATGATGCCCGACGACTGGTTCGAGCAGTTGAAGGGCTTCGAGGCCATCTTCTTCGGCGCGGTCGGCTGGCCGGCCACGGTGCCGGACCACGTCTCCCTGTGGGGCTCGCTGCTCAAGTTCCGCCGCGACTTCGACCTTTACGTCAACCTGCGCCCGGTGCGCCTGATGCCCGGCGTGCCCTGCCCGCTGGCCAACCGCAAGCCCGGCGACATCGACTTCTACGTGGTGCGCGAGAACACCGAGGGCGAATACTCCTCCGTGGGCGGGCGCATGTACGAAGGCACCGAGCGCGAGATGGTGATCCAGGAATCGATCTTCAGCCGCAAGGGCACCGACCGCATCCTCAAGTTCGCCTTCGACCTGGCGCAAAGCCGCCCCAAGAAGCACCTGACCTCGGCCACCAAGTCCAACGGCATCGCCATCACCATGCCGTACTGGGACGAACGGGCCGAAGCCATGGGCAAGCAATACCCCGATGTCCGGCGCGACAAGTACCACATCGACATCCTGACCGCGCACTTCGTGCTGAACCCCGACCGCTTCGACGTGGTGGTGGCCTCCAACCTGTTCGGCGACATCCTCTCCGACCTCGGTCCCGCCTGCACCGGCACCATCGGCATCGCGCCCTCGGCCAACATCAACCCCTCGCGCGAGATGCCATCGCTGTTCGAACCGGTGCACGGCTCGGCGCCGGACATCTTCGGCAAGAACATCGCCAACCCGGTCGCCATGATCTGGTCCGGCGCGATGATGCTGGAATTCCTCGGCAACGGCGACGCCAAGTACAAGCAGGCGCACGACGCCATCCTGGCGGCCGTCGAGCGCGTGCTGGTGGACGGCCCCAAGACGCCGGACCTGGGCGGCTCAAGCAACACCACCGAGGTCGGCCGGGCGATCGCCGCGGCGATCTGAGCAACGCCCCGCCGAAGAAGCCCGCCCGCCGGCGGGCTTTTTTTATTGGAATGGCGCGCGGGCGGGCGATGCTGCCCGGGCGTGCAACGTGTTAGGATTGCTGCAACTCAAACTTTCGTGATCCCGGTGTTGGACATGCATTCGAATCTGCGGCGCGCATGGTATCTGCTGGCGGCGGAAACGCTGTTCTGGGGCGTGACGCTGGCGCTGCTGCTGGAAGACGACGTGGCCATGCTGGCCGTGATGTTCAGCTGATGCTGCCCGAACCGGTGACTGCGACGCACTCTGCCGACATGGACGTACAGATTTCCCTTTCCACCGCCTCCCCTGTTGCGCGCGCATCGGTACGCGCGGCGGCCGCGCTGGCGCTGTGCTGCGTCGCCGCCTCGGCGCATGCGGACTGGTCGCCGCTGGGCGACAACACCATCGGCAGCTTCTTCGTCGACAAGAACAGCATCGTGGTGACCCGCAGCATCCGCCAGGCGCAGATCCTGCTGAACTGGACCCGCCCGCAGCTGTTGATGGGCCAGGGCAGCAAGACCTACTACACCTCCGAGATCTCGACCGCCTACTTCGACTGCAACAACCGCCAGCTCGGTTTCGGCAGCCGCAAGATGTACACCCAGCCCGACGGCAAGGGCACCTTGCTGCTGGCGCCGCAGTTGGCCTACTCCGACGTCAAGCTGCAGGATCCCATTCCCGGCTCCACCGGCGAGCGCGCCATCGAAGCCGTCTGCGGGAAATAGGCAGCGCCCGGAGGCCCGAAAAAAAGCGCCGTCGACGGCGCTTTTTTCATGCCGGCGGCTCACACCTTCATCGGCAGGATCACCATCTGCAATCCATCGAAATGCAAGCGCCGTTGCACCGCCAGCGCCGCCTGGTTGTGCAGCAGCCGGATGAACCAGTTGTCGCGCTCGAAGATGAGTTTGCTGGTGAAGAAGATCGCGTTGGGGTACTCCTTGCTGACCTCGAAGCACAGCCGCGTGACTTCCTGCACGGCATCGGTGCCGAAGCCCAGCTTCGAACTCGCGGCCATGCCGTGGCTGCGGCAGAAGTCGACGAAGAACTGCAACGTGGCGTTGGCCTCGGCGCGCATCTGCTCGACCGCGCCTTCGCCGCCGTAGGCGTGCGAATCCACCGTGCGGGCGTTGACGAAGATGAAGTTCCTGAAGTGATCCGGGAACATGCGCTGCACCCACAGCAGCGCATGCAGGCCGCCGCCGCGCGACGTGCCGACGATGAACACCGCAGTCTGGTTGGCCGGATCGGGGACCACCTCGCCGGTCTGCATGCCGAAGGGCTGGTTGGCGAAGATCTGGTCCACCGTGCGGATCGCTTCCTTGGTCGCGCGATAGTGGTTGCGGATGGTGATGCACAGCGCCGACATCGCGGCGATGATCAGCGCCGTGGCCCAACCGCCGGCCGACATCTTCTCCACCAGCAGCACGCACAGGATGGAAAAGCAGATCAGGAAACCCGCCAGCGACAGCAGGAAGCGCCGCTTCCAGTGATCCAGCCGGCTGCGGTGGCGCCACCAGTAGCGGCACAGGCCGAACAGGGAAATCGCGAAGGTGAGGAACACCGAGATCGAGTACAGCACGATCAGCAGCGTGACGCTGCCCTGGGTCCAGAACAGGATCGCCAGCGCCGCCACGCCCATCACCAGGATGCCGTTCTGCGTTACCAGCCGCGTGGAGAGATAGCGGAATTTATGCGGCACCCAGGAGTCGGCCGCCATGTTGGAGAGCACCGCCGGCCCGCCCAGGAAGCCGGTATTGGCCGCCACGAACAACAACCCGGCCTCGAAGGCCAACACCACCACCAGCATCAGGTCGTTGACCCATTTGGCCTCGACGCCCAGGCTGCCGATGATGATGCGGAAGGCCGAGGCGTTGAGCGTCTCGCCCTCGACATGCTTCACATCCCACAGCAGGTAGAGCAGGAAGATGCCGCCGGCCGTGAAGGCCAGCGACAGCGCCATGTAGATCATGGTGACCTTGCCGGTGCGCACGCGCGGCTCGGCCAGCATGTTGACGTTGTTGGAGACCGCCTCCAGCCCGGTATAGGTGCCGCCGCCCTGCGAGTACGCCAGCAACAGCATGGCCGCCACGCCCGACCAGCCGATATGCTCGGCCAGGCGACCGGTCTCGGCCAGGGTATCGGGCACCAGCGAAGGGAAGTGCCCCGCATGCGCGAAGACGCCGTAGAGGATCAGCAGCAAGTGGGTCGCCACGAAGCCGAGGAAGATCGGCAGCAGGATCCGGATCGCCTCCTTCAGGCCGCGCAGGTTGAGCACGATCAGGACGCCGATGCAGATCGCCTCCACCCACAGCTTGTAGGGCTGGAAACCCAGCGGCAGCATCGACGCCAGCGCATCCACGCCGGAGGCCACCGAGATGGCGATGGTCAGCACGTAGTCGAGGATCAGCGCCACGCCCGAGACCAGTCCCAGGTAAGGACCGACCAGCTTGGTGGCGACCCGGTAGCCGCCCCCGCCGGTGGGGAACAGCTCGATCACCTGGTTGTAGGCCAGCGCGATGATGAACACCGTCAGCGCCGTGGCCAGCGCCAGGTACAGCCCGAGGTGGGTGTACTCCCCGAGCGCGCGGAAACTCTCTTCCGGCCCATAGGCCGAGGACGACAAGCCGTCCGCGCCCAGCCCCACCCACGCCAGGAATGCCACCAGGGCGAGCGAATGGCGGGTTTCGCTCTTCAAGGGATCGAGCGCCTTCCCGATCAGGATTTCACGTATCTTCAACGGCTTCATTGCGTCCGGCAGGCGCTGCAAGGCGCACCGCCGCGTGTTTTGCACAGTCCGCCATGATACCCGCATCCCCTTCCCGGCACTTGCCCACCGCCCCGAAATCGGTCATAATCTTCGGCTTGCGTTGCCGGGATGGCGGAATAGGTAGACGCACGGGACTCAAAATCCCGCGCCGCAAGGCGTGCCGGTTCGATTCCGGCTCCCGGCACCAGCCAGCATCAGGCAGTAAATCAGCAAAAAGCTCCTCGCATCGCGCAGGGGCTTTTTTGTTTTGCGCGTCGCCGATCCTCGCGCGACATTCGCTCTTCCCCACCCAAGTTCCTCGCGCCGCTCTCGCCGCCCCAGATGCCCGGCGCCGGTCCTGCGCGTCCATTGTCCCGAACATTCGTTCCGGAACTTGTCGGATCGACTATGGACAGCCTGCGGAGCTCCACTATATATTTACGCATGTAAATATCCGGACGGCCGAGGCCGAGGGGACCGGGACAACAAGAACACGGGGAAATCTGCAACATGCAAAACAATCGAGCGTTTACTACAGACTCGGTCCGCAACTCCTGCTTTACTTCCATTCCCGATCCCGGGCGCATCGCCCGGCGATCGTCGTCGAGCCGTCTCCATTGAAATAGCCGTCGGCTGCCTGTCCCGCGGACAGCGCAACGTCGGCGCGCGTCGTTACTTCATGCAGCACCCGGCCCCAACACGGCCATTCGTTCAACAAGAAAGAGGAAAAACCATGTCAAAGAAGTCGGTCACATCCGCGGCCAAGCCAGCGCTCACCGCCGTCGCGGCGCTCATCGTCGCCGCCGGCCTCGCCGGTTGCGCAACGGAGAGCTCCCGTACCCTGGAAGTGGCCAAGGTCAACAGCGCGTCGCAGGCATACCAGGGCGCGCGCAGCCCGATCGCGGTGGGCAAGTTCGACAACCGCTCCAGCTACATGCGCGGCCTGTTCACCGACAGCGTCGACCGACTGGGCGGCCAGGCCAAGACCATCCTGATCACCCACCTGCAGCAGAGCAACCGCTTCAGCGTCATGGACCGCGACAACATGGCCGAGCTGGCCCAGGAAGCCAAGCTGAACAAGCAGGCGCAGGACCTCAAGGGCGCCAGCTTCGTCGTCACCGGCGACGTCACCGAGTTCGGCCGCAAGGAAACCGGCGACCGCCAGCTGTTCGGCATCCTCGGCCGCGGCAAGTCGCAGATCGCCTACGCCAAGGTCAACCTGAACATCGTCAATGTCTCGACCTCGCAGGTGGTGTACTCGGTGCAGGGCGCCGGCGAATACAGCCTGGACAACCGCGAGATCATCGGCTTCGGCGGCACCGCCAGCTATGACTCCACCCTCAACGGCAAGGTGCTGGACCTGGCCATCCGCGAGGCCGTCAACAATCTGGTGACCGGCATCGATTCCGGCGCATGGAAGCCGCAATAAACGACCTTTCCACCATTGCATCCATCACGACAATGAACAAGATCATCGCAACAAGCCTGGTGGCCGCGCTGGCCATCGCGCTGACCGGCTGCGCCCAGCCGCGCAAGTCCCTGTATGGCTGGGGCGCCTACCAGCAGCAGGTCTACGCCCACTTCAAGACCGAGAACGAGGGCAACGAGCAGCAGATCGCCGCGCTGGAAGAGAGCCTGCAGAAGATGCGCGCCGGCGGCGAAGCCGCGCCCCCGGGCTATCACGCCCACCTGGGCATGCTGTACGCGGCCGTCGGCAAGGACGACCAGCTGGTCCAGGAACTGGAGACCGAAAAGACCCTGTTCCCGGAATCGACCCCGTACATGGATTTCCTGATGCGCAATTACAAGAAGGGAGTGGCCAAATGATGTTCAGCAAATTCAAGGCCATCGGCGCCGCCCTGCTGCTGGCGGCGCTGGCCACCGGCTGCGCGACCCAGCAAAAGCCTTACGACTACGCCGCGTTCAAGCAGGCGCGCCCGGCCTCCATCCTGGTGCTGCCGCCGCTCAACAGCTCGCCTGAAGTGGTCGCGCCCTACGGGATGCTGTCCCAGGTCACCTATCCGCTGGCCGAGTCCGGCTACTACGTGATCCCGGTGTCGCTGGCCGCCGAGACCTTCAAGCAGAACGGTCTCACCAGCGCCGCGGACATCCATAACCTGCCGCCGCCCAAGCTGCGCCAGATCTTCGGCGCCGACTCGGCCCTGTACATCAACGTCAAGGACTACGGCACCTCCTACAAGGTCGTCAGCAGCGCCACGGTGGTCACCGCGGACGCCAAGCTGGTCGACCTGCGTTCGGGCCAGGTTCTGTGGGAAGGCAGCGCCTCGGCCTCCAGCGCGGAGGGCCAGCAGAACTCCGGCGGCCTGGTCGGCATGCTGGTGAGCGCGGTGGTCAACCAGATCATCGGCACGGTCAGCGACGCCAGCTTCGGCATGGCGGGCGTCACCAGCCAGCGCCTGTTGATGGCGGGCCGCAAGAACGGCATGCTGTACGGCCCGCGTTCGCCGCAGTACGAGAAGGACTGAAGCGACGGGGTCATCCTCCGCACGCCAGAAAAAAAGCCCGCGCGATGCGGGCTTTTTTTTGCGTCCTCGGCCGCGATGCCGCTGCGCGCCGTCAACCGGCGCCCAGCCCATACTTCTTGATCTTGTCGTACAGCGTCTTCCTGGGAATGCCCAGCCGCTCGGCCGCGGCCGCCACGCTGCCCTCGCCGTCGCGCAGGGCGACCGCGATCAGGCCGGCCTCGAAACTCTCCACCTGCTGCGGCAGCGGCGCCGCTTCCGTCCCGGGGATGGGCGCAGGCGCCGCGATCTGCTCCACGCCCAGCACCCAGCGGTCGGCGAAGTTGCGCAGCTCGCGCACGTTGCCCGGCCATTCGCGCAGCTGCCACTGCTGCATCTGCGCCGTCGTCCACGGCGGGATCTCGCGCCGGTAGCGGATCGCGGCGGCCTGGCAGAAATGCGCCAGCAGCAAGGGAATATCTTCGCCGCGCTGGCTCAGCGCCGGCAGGTCGATGGCGACCACGCCGATGCGGTAGTACAGGTCTTCGCGGAACAGGCCTTCGCCCGCCTGCTTCAACAGGTCGGCCTTGCTGGCCGCGACCACGCGGCAGTCGATTGCGACCGACTCGTTGCCGCCCAGGCGTTCCAGCCGGCGCTCCTGCAGCACGCGCAGCAGCTTGACCTGCAGCGCCATAGGCATACTTTCGATCTCGTCCAGGAACAGCGTGCCGCCGTGCGCGTATTCCAGCTTGCCGATGCGGCGCTTCTGCGCGCCGGTGAAGGCGCCCGCCTCATGGCCGAAGATCTCGCTCTCGAACACGGTCTCCGGCAAGGCCCCGCAATTCAATGCGACGAACGGCCCCTTGCGCCCGCTGGCGGCGTGCAGCTGGCGCGCCACCACTTCCTTGCCGGTACCGGTCTGGCCGTTGATCAGCACGTCGACGTCGGCCGGCCCCAGGCTGCGGATCAGCGCGCGCACGCGCTCGATGGCCGGCGACTGGCCCACCAGCGGCGGCAGCTCGGGGTCATGCGCCCAGGCCTCGCGCAGGCGGCGGTTCTCCAGCACCAAGCTACGCTTTTCCTGCGCGCGCAGCGCGATTTCCAGCAGGCGGTCGGAGCTGAACGGTTTTTCCACGAAGTCATAGGCGCCGGCGCGCATGGCCTCCACCGCCATGCCGACGTCGCCGTGCCCGGTGACCACGATCACCGGCAGGCCGGCGTCCAGCGCCACCGCGTGCGCCAGCACCTCGAGCCCGGACATGCCGGGCAGGCGCACGTCGGTCACCACCACGCCGGCGTAGTCGCGCGCCAGCAGCGGCAAGGCTTCTTCCGCGCTGGCGCAGGGGCTGACCTCGAAGCCGCCCAGTTCCAGCGCCTGCGCGGTGGCGCGGCGCACGGCCTGTTCGTCTTCGATCAGGATGGCGCGCATGGCGCCGGTGTGGGGTTGTTCCATCATGCCTCTCCATTCGGAAGTGTCAGGAGCGGCAGGCGCACGACGAACTCGGCGCCGCCCTCCTCGTGGTTATGCGCGGTGAGCTGGCCGTTCATCGCCTGCACGATGGACGAGGAAATCGCCAGCCCCAGGCCCAGCCCCTTGCTGGACGACTTGGTGGTGAAGAAAGGTTCGAACAGGTGCGGCGCGACCTCGTCGGCGATGCCGGCGCCGGAGTCGCGGATACGCACCACGGCCTGCCCGTCCTCGACGTCCAGCAGCACGCAGACGCGCTTGGCCGGCGCCTCCTCGACCGCGTCCAGCGCATTGCGCAGCAGGTTGATCAGCACCTGCTCGGTGCGCACCGCGTCGCCGGTCACGCTGGCCGCCTGCCGCACCTCGATGGCAATGCCTACGCCGTGATTCTGGAACTCGCTGCCCAGCAGCAGCGCCGCGGCCTCGATGGTCTGGCGCAGGTCCACGGTTGCGACCGCCTCGCCGCTCTTGCGCGCAAAGCCCTTGAGCTGGCCGATGATCTTGCCCATGTTGGCGCTGGCGCTGCTGATGTGTTCCAGGTTCTCCGCCACCTGCGCCGTCTGGCCGCGCGCCAGGAACTTCACCGAATTGTCGGCGAAGGCGCGGATCGCCGCCAGCGGCTGGTTCAGCTCATGCGTGACACCGGCCGCCATCTGCCCCAGCATGGCCAGCTTGCCGGCCTGCACCAGTTCGTTCTGGGTAGTGCGCAAGAGGCTCTCGGTCTGCTGCAGCTTGTCGTACTTGGCGGCGATGGCCTGGTTGGCGGCGGTCAGCTCGCCGGTGCGCTGGGCGATGCGCAGGTCCAGCTCCTCGGCCGCGCGGCGCAGCGCGTCGCGCGACTCCATGCGCTCCTGCAGGCGGCGGCGGTGCTGGTACCAGGCCAGCAGCGAAATCGCCAGCGCCGCCATGCCCAGAGCGGCCGCCATGGCCGAGAGCATGGCCGAACGCGCCATGCGCGCCTGCGAGGGGAACAGCATCAGCTTCCAACCCAGCCGTCCGACCGGGCGCGACACGTGCTCGCCGAAGCCGCGCTGCAGTTGCGCCGGCAAGGCCGACACCGGCGTGATCGGCTGGTCGGCGTACTGGTGGGTGCCGGCCAGCGCCTGCTGCATCGGGCCGGTCAGCGGCCGCAGGCTGTGGTACTTCCATTCCGGGCGGTTGCTGAGGAAGACCACGCCGCCGGCATCGGTGAGCGTGATCGGGTCGGCGCTGCTGCGCCAGGTATGCTCGAACTCGGCCAGGTCCACCTTGACCACCATCACGCCGATGGGCAGGTCGCCATCGGCCTGGTCCTGGCGGCGATAGATGGGCTGGGCGATGAAGTAGCCCGGCTCGCTGGAGACATTGCCGATGCCGTAGAAGCGCCCCGCCCGGCCTTGCACCGCCTCGCTGAAATACGGGCGGAAGCCGAAATCGCGGCCGACGAAGCTGAACTCGTCGTCCCAGTTGCTCGACGCCAGGGTCAACCCGGCGCGGTTGATCATGAAGATGTGCACCGCGCGCGACTGTTGCTGGATGGTCTTGAAAGCGCGATTGAGGCGGTCGACCGCCACCGCGTCCTCGGGATGCTGCAACACCTGGCGCACGTCGGACTGGAAACCCAGCGCGAACGGCAAGGCCTCGAACTTCTGCAGGATGGACTCCAGGTCGAGCGCCGCGATCTGCAGCTGGGCCGCGCCCATGCTCTTCTGGTCGGCGCGGGCCTTGTTCAGCGCGAGCCGGTACGTGATCCCGCACACCAGCAGCGTGGCGGCGACGAACACGGCGAACAGCAGCAGGTTTCTTCTGGCTCTCATGGAAATCGGCAAAGGCGTGAGGACGGCGGATGCGACGCGGCGCCCCGAAAGGCGCCGCGACGAAAACGGGATCCAATCCCTAATGATAGCGCGGGGCGGGCGCCAAGCCTGCCCCGCGCGCCGGATCAGGCCGGCTTGTGCTGCTTGGCGCCGGCGCTGCCGGCGGCGTCCTGCTCCGGTTCCATGTCGATGTTGTCGTGCAGGTGGCCGTCGCGCTGCGGGTCGGGCATGCGCAGGGTAACGATCAGCGCCACCAGGCACAGCGCGGTCACGTACCAGTAGAAGCTCGACTCCATGCCGGCCGACTTCAGCGACAGCGCCACGAACTCGGCCGAGCCGCCGAAGATGGCGTTGCCCACCGCGTACGACAGGCCCACGCCCAGCGCGCGCACCTCGGCCGGGAACATCTCGGCCTTGATCAGGCCGCCGATCGAGGTATAGAAGCTGACGATGGTCAGTGCCAGGATGGCCAGGCCGAAGGCGGCGTAGGGGCTGCTCACGTCCTTCAGCAGATGCAGGATCGGGAAGGTGCAGATCATGCCCAGGAAGCAGAAGCACAGCATGGAGTTGCGGCGGCCGATCTTGTCCGAGATGGCGCCGAAGATCGGCTGCAGGATCATGTAGACGAACAGCGCGCCGGTCATCACGCCGTTGGCGATCTTGGGATCCATGCCGGCGGTGTTGACCAGGTACTTCTGCATGTAGGTAGTGAAGGTGTAGAACATCAGCGAGCCGCCGGCGGTGAACCCGACCACGTTGATGAAGGCGCGCTTGTGCTGCAGCAGGCCCTTGAGCGTGCCGGCGTCCTTCTTCTTGCGCACGCCTTCCGACGCCGTCTCAGCCAGCGAGCTGCGCAGGTACATCGCCACCAGCGCGCCGACCGCGCCCAGCACGAAGGGCACGCGCCAGCCCCAGGCCATCAGCTCTTCCTTCGACAGCCACTGCTGCATGCCGAACAGCACCAGCACCGCCAGCAGTTGGCCGCCGATCAGCGTCACGTATTGGAACGAGGCGAAGAAGCCGCGGCGGCCGTTGGGCGCCACCTCGCTCATATAGGTCGCCGAAGTGCCGTATTCGCCGCCCACCGAGAGCCCCTGGAACAGGCGCGCCACCAGCAGCAGCGCCGGCGCCCAGGCGCCGATGGCGGCGTAGGTCGGCATCAGCGCCACGGCCAGCGAGCCGCCGCACATCATCAGCACCGAGATCAGCATGGAGTTCTTGCGGCCGTGCTTGTCGGCGATGCGGCCGAACAGCCAGCCGCCGATCGGACGCATCAGGAAGCCGGCGGCGAACACGCCGGCGGTGTTCAACAGCTGGGTGGTCGGGTCGCCCTTGGGAAAGAAGGCCGGCGCGAAGTAGATCGCGCAGAAGGAATAGACGTAGAAGTCGAACCACTCGACCAGGTTGCCGGACGAGGCGCCGAGGATGGCGAAGATGCGCTTGCGGTACTCCGCCGCGCTCAGCGTTGCGGCTGCTTGTGGTTTGTCGCTCATGGATATCTCCTGTAAAGGCCGCTTCCTCCCTCTTCGAATCGGCGGCCGGGTGAGTCCAGTCATTGCCGCGCGGGCGCCGGCTCGGACGGCCGTTTGCCTGCGGCGAAGACGCTTGATATGGACGATGTGAAACGGGTAAGGACAATCGGGACGGCACGACGCGAACGCGTCTGCGGGATGCTTGCCTGCATCGTGTCTGTCTCCGTTTTTGCTTTACTTGTGCGGGAGGCATTGCAGGCTTCGTGCCAGAAGATGGATGAGGGCGGAGCTAACTTAAGCCGTTGTTTTTAAACGAGTTTATTTGAGTTGAAGTATGCGGCGACGCAGCAATCGCGCGGATTCCCGGAATCATCGGCGGCTGGCTTTCCGGGAATCCAGCCTTTGCAAATGTGCGCGCTGGAGAATTTGCCGGGGTCCGGTAACGCTTGCCATACCTCGCCATCGCCGCTTGGCTGCGACGAACGACACTGGATCCCGGCTTTCGCCAGGACGACAGTAAGGGGGATGGCTTGAACGAACGGCGATTGACGCCATCGCTCCAGTGTCGTTCCTGCGAAAGCAGGAACCCGGTGCCGTGCGGCGGCCGGTGATGCGCAACGGACGTCGCTGGATCCCGGCTTTCGCCGGGACGACAGCGAGGGGGATGGCTTGAACGAACGGCGATTGCCGCTATCTCCCCAATGTCGTTCCTGCGAAAGCAGGAACCCAGCGTCGTGCAACGGCCGGCGATGCGCAACGAACGTCGCCGGATCCCGGCTTTCGCCGGGACGACAGTGAGGGAGATGGCTTGAACGAATGGCGATTGACGCCATCGCCCCAATGTCGTTCCTGCGAAAGCAGGAACCCGGCGTCGTGCAGCGGCCGGCGATGCGCGACGAACGTCACTGGATCCCGGCTTTCGCCGGGACGACAGTAAGGGAGATGGCTCGAACGAACGGCGATTGACGCCATCGCCCCAATGTCGTTCCTGCGAAAGCAGGAACCCGGTGCCGTGCAGCGGCCGGTGATGCGCAACGGACGTCGCTGGATCCCGGCTTTCGCAGGGACGACAGCGAGGGGGATGGCTTGAACGAACGGCGATTGCCGCTATCTCCCCAATGTCGTTCCTGCGAAAGCAGGAACCCGGCGTCGTGCAGCGGCCGGCGATGCGCGACGAACGTCGCTGGATCCCGGCTTTCGCCGGGACGACAGTAAGGGAGATGGCTCGAACGAACGGCGATTGACGCCATCGCCCCAATGTCGTTCCTGCGAAAGCAGGAACCCGGCGTCGTGCAGCGCTTCTCCACTCCCGCCCGAGCAAAAAAAGCGGCGCATGCCTTCCGACATGCGCCGCTTTTGCGGTCTAGCTTGCTGCCCTGTTCAGGCGGCGATCAACGCTCCGACAGCGCGTCCATCACGCACAGCGCCGTCATGTTGATGATGCGGCGCACGGTCGCCGACGGCGTCAGGATGTGGACCGGCTTGGCGCAACCCAGCAGGATCGGGCCGATTGCCACGCCGTTGCCCGATGCGGTCTTGAGCAGGTTGTAGGCGATGTTGGCGGCATCGATGTTGGGCATGACCAGCAGGTTGGCGTCGCCCTTGAGCGGCGAATCCGGGATCACGGCGTTGAGCAGCTTCTGGTCCAGCGCGGTGTCGCCATGCATTTCGCCGTCCACTTCCAGGTCGGGAGCGACTTCGCGGATGATGGACAGCGCATTGCGCATCTTGCGGGCCGACTCGCTGTTGGAGGAACCGAAGTTGGAGTGCGACAGCAGCGCGGCGCGCGGATGCAGGCCGAAGCGGCGCATTTCCTCGGCGGCCAGGATGGTGATCTCGGCCAGCTCGGCGGCGTTCGGGTTCTCGTTGACGTGCGTGTCGACCAGCACCAGCTGGCGGTTCGGCAGGATCACGGCGTTCATGGCAGCGTAGACGTTGACGCCTTCGCGCTTGCCCAGCACCTGGTCGATGTAGTGCAGGTGCAGCTGGGTGGTGCCGTAGGTGCCGCAGATCATGCCGTCGGCGTCGCCCTTGTGGATCGCCATCGAACCGATCAGGGTGTGGCGGCGACGCATTTCCAGCTTGGCGTACTGCTCGGTGACGCCCTTGCGGCGCGACATCTCGAGGAAGGTCTGCCAGTAGTCGCGATAGCGCTCGTCGAAGTTCGGGTTGATGACTTCGAAGTCGGTGCCGGGGCGCAGGCGCAGGCCGAATTTCTTGATGCGCTGTTCCAGCACTTCCGGGCGGCCCACCAGGATCGGCTTGGCCAGGTTTTCATCGACGATCACCTGCACCGCGCGCAGGATGCGCTCTTCTTCGCCTTCGGCGTAGACGATGCGCTTCTTGGCTTCGGCGGCCTTCTTGGCGACCTGGAAGATCGGGCGCATGAAGGTGCCGCTGTGGTAGACGAACTGCTCCAGCTTCTCGATGTAGGCGTCCATGTCCTGGATGGGACGGGCTGCCACGCCGGAAGTCTCGGCGGCGCGTGCGACGGCCGGCGCGATCTTGATCATCAGGCGCGGGTCGAACGGCTTGGGAATGATGTACTCGGGGCCGAAGGACAGGTTGGTCACGCCGTAGGTGGCGGCCACGATGTCGGACTGCTCGGCCTGCGCCAGTTCGGCGATGGCGTGCACGGTGGCGATCTCCATCTCGCGCGTGATGGTGGTGGCGCCGGAGTCCAGCGCGCCGCGGAAGATGTAGGGGAAGCACAGCACGTTGTTGACCTGGTTCGGATAGTCCGAACGGCCGGTGGCGATGATGGCGTCGTCGCGCACGGCCTTCACGTCCTCCGGCAGGATTTCCGGGGTCGGGTTGGCCAGCGCCAGCACCAGCGGACGCGGCGCCATCTGCTTGACCATGTCTTGCTTCAGCACGCCGGCGGCCGACAGGCCCAGGAAGATGTCGGCGTTGGGGATGACTTCGGCCAGGGTGCGCGCGTCGGTTTCACGGGCGAAACGCTCCTTGTCCGGATCCATCAGTTCGGCGCGGCCCTTGTAGACCACGCCGGCCAGGTCGGTGACGTAGATGTTCTCGATGGGGAAGCCCAGGTCGACGATCAGGTCCAGGCAGGCCAGCGCGGCCGCGCCGGCGCCGGAGACCACCAGCTTGACTTCCTTGATGTTCTTGCCGACCACCTTCAGGCCGTTCAGGATCGCCGCGCCGACGATGATGGCGGTGCCGTGCTGGTCATCGTGGAAGACCGGGATCTTCATCTTCTCGCGCAGCTTGCGCTCGATGTAGAAGCACTCGGGCGCCTTGATGTCTTCCAGGTTGATGCCGCCGAAGGTCGGCTCCAGGGCCGCGATGACGTCGATCAGCTTGTCCGGGTCGGTCTCGTTGACTTCGATGTCGAAGACGTCGATGCCGGCGAACTTCTTGAACAGCACGCCCTTGCCTTCCATCACCGGCTTGGAAGCCAGCGCGCCGATGTTGCCCAGGCCGAGCACGGCGGTGCCGTTGGAGATCACGGCCACCAGGTTGCCGCGGGCGGTGTACTTGAACGCGTTGAGCGGGTCGGCCACGATTTCTTCGCAGGCCGCTGCGACGCCGGGAGAATACGCGAGGGAGAGATCACGCTGATTGGTCAGCAGCTTGGTGGGAGTGACGCTGATTTTGCCCGGGGTGGGAAACTCATGGTAATCCAGCGCTGCCTGACGAAGTTGCTGACGCACTTCTTCTTTCTTACTGATCATCGAATCCATAACTCTGTATTCTCTATGTTGACTTGCGAAGACCGTCGATTCTAGCAGAGGTCGGCCTCCAATCATAGGCCGCCGGCCCGATGCTGCCCCGCGCAAAGCCAGTCCGGAAAAGGCTTTGCGGCGTTTCGCCGGCGGTACGTGATGTCCGCGAACATGCGCGTTCACGGTGCAAATGACTGCTGTTTGCGGTGCGATAGCGCACGTTACACACAGCTTTGCAATGATGAATCTTTACTCGCTTGCAGTGCAAGAAAGCGGCGCTTGTGGAAAGTCCTTACGGCGCCGACCGGCCGCAAAGGCAGGCCCGATAAGCATGCCGCAGCGATGAGGGAAGGCTTGTGGCCGCCCTTGCAGCGCATCGCGCGCCGCGCCGTGCGACGCCGGCGTGCGGCGCCATGCGTGCGCGATTTCGGTGCGCATGCTGCATCGCAGCATCCAATGCATTGCCGCTTGCGCGCCTCCGAACGATAGACCTTATTGTCCTCCAGAAGCAATGACGGATTGGTTACAATCGTCCCATGCTGACCGAATTTGAACTGATCGCGCGCTATTTCAGCCGCCCGCCCGCTCCCGACAGCCGCACGGCGCTCGGCGTGGGCGACGATTGCGCGCTGATGACGCCGGCCCCGGGCATGCAGCTGGCCATCTCCAGCGACATGCTGGTCTCGGGCCGCCATTTCTTCCCCGATGCCGATCCGCTGGCGCTGGGCCACAAGTGCCTGGCCGTCAACCTGTCGGACCTGGCGGCGATGGGCGCGCAGCCGATCGCCTTCACGCTGGCGCTAGCGCTGCCCGAGGCCGACCCCGCATGGCTGGCCCCGTTCTCGCAAGGCATGCTGGCGCTGGCCGACCGCCACGGCTGCGAGCTGATCGGCGGCGACACCACCAAGGGCCCGCTCACCATCAGCATCACCGTGTTCGGCGAAGTGCCGCCACAGCAGGCATTGCGCCGCGACGCCGCGCGCGTGGGCGACGACATCTGGATCTCCGGCTCGCTGGGCGACGCCCGCCTGGCGCTGGCCGCCTACCGCAACGAACTCGCGCTGTCCGACGCCGAGCTGCTGCAGGCCGCGCCGCGCATGCACGAACCCACGCCGCGCGTGGAGCTGGGCGTGGCGCTGCGCGGCATCGCCCATGCGGCCATCGACATTTCCGACGGCCTGGCCGGCGACCTCGGCCATATCCTTGAGCGCTCGCATCACGGCGCCACGCTCGAGGTCGACGCCCTGCCCCCAGGCAATGTGCTGCAGCAGCGCGACGCCGACCTGCGCCGTCGCTTCACGCTGGCCGGCGGCGACGATTACGAACTCTGCTTCACCGCGCCAGTGCGCCAGCGCGAAGCCGTCGAGAAAGCCGCCCACGCGGCCGGCGTCAACGTCACCCGCGTGGGCCGCATCGACAGCGAGCCAGGCCTGCGCCTGCTGGACTCGGCAGGGCAAGCGCTGCAACTGGACCTCGCATCCTTCGACCATTTCCGTTCATGACCCAGGAATCGACACCCTCCCCCGCCTTCACGCCGCCGCCACCGGCGGCTGCAAAACGCAAGCCGACCGCGCACTTCATGCTGGCCCATCCCGCGCACTGGATCGCGCAGGGCTTCGGCAGCGGCCTCTCGCCCATCATGCCGGGCACCGCCGGCACGCTGTTCGCGTGGCTGTCCTATGTGGTGCTCAGCGCGCGCTGGCCGCACATCTTCACGGCAGCCAACTGGCTCATCATCATCGCGGCCGGCTTCGTGGTCGGCGTCTGGGCCTGCCACCGCACCGGCCGCGCGCTCAACTCGCCCGACGACGGCAGCATGGTGTGGGACGAGATCATCGCCTTCTGGCTGGTGCTGGTGCTGGTCATGCCGGCCAGCCTGAAGACCCAGTTCGCCGCCTTCGTGGTGTTCCGTTTCTTCGACATGGTCAAGCCGCCGCCGATCGCCTGGTTCGATCGCCGCTTCAAGGGCGGTTTCGGGGTCATGTGGGACGACATCCTGGCGGCCTTCTACACGCTGCTGGTGTTCGCCTTCTGGCGCGCCTATTTTTGATTGGGGCGGACGGTTCAACAAATCCGGCGGAGGGAGTATCCTAGTCCACGCATGCTCATGATCAACCGGCCGCGGCCATCGGAAGGGGCTGGCGGCATCACCTGGGACGACACTCATGGACACCACGATTGACTTAGCCACACGCGTGGGCCAGGCCCTGAAGGCCAAGGGCCTGCTGCTAGCCACTGCGGAATCGTGCACCGGCGGCGGCATCGCGCACGCCATTACCGAGATCGCAGGCTCTTCCGAATGGTTCGACTGCGGCTTCGTGACCTATTCCAACGCCTCCAAGAACGAACTGCTGGACATCTCCGAAGCCACGATCGCGCAACACGGCGCCGTCAGCGAAGAGATCGCCGGCGCCATGGCCGAAGGCGCGGTCGCCAACAGCAGCTCGGATGTCGCCGTCTCCACCACCGGCATCGCCGGTCCCGGCGGCGCAGTGCCCGGCAAGCCGGTCGGCACGGTGTGCTTCGGCTGGCGCGTGGGCGACAAGACCTATACCGAACGGCTGGTGTTCCAGGGCGACCGCAAGGCGGTGCGGGAGCAGACGGTGGTGCATTCGCTCCAGGGCTTGCTCAAGCTGCTCAGCGACTGACGCGGTTTTCATGCGTCACTAAAAAAATGAGGCTGCATCGTAATGCAGCCCCATCTTGATTTTTTCTTGTTTGCCTGTTACTTGCTCAATGACAGGTCTGGGCATCTTCAATATTGCCGCGGGTGCGGATTTCCCCGTGCTGCCCTTCCACGAACCAATCACCCCAGCAACGCGTAATTCTCACGCAACTGGCCAGGCGTCCATTTGACGCTGTCGCTGAACTGGATCGTGCCGAATTGCCAATTCGCGCTGACGAAGAAATTGGTTATCCGCACACTGTCATCTATCCCATAGTCCAGCACCAGATCATTCTTCATACGATGATATCCGCGCAGTTCCGTTGACTTGACGTCTTCAAATGCCACTATGTCAGCCTTGGCATTGTCGATCACATCAGCCCCGGAACCAACCCTGAATATATACGTATCCGTGCCGGATCCACCGGAAAGATAGTCGTTGCCGCTCCCGCCATCCAATCTGTCACAGCCTTCAGAGCCATACAAGGCGTCGTCATCCCGTCCGCCATAGAGAATATCGTTGCCGGCATAGCCGGTAATAGTGTCATTGCCATCCCCACCATCGATGACATCATCGACTCCATAGCCATATAGGGCGTCATTACCTGCGGTCGACGCAAGCACCCTGGCCTTGACGCTTGCGATATCCCACACCGTGCCATCGGCGAACCGGAGCCCCTCCAGGGCGCAAGCGGACGTGCCGTCCTGGCTGAAGTAGCTTTGCACGCGCAAGCTATCTTCCTCACCTTCGAGACTGATGACCAGGTCGGTAGCATCCCGGCTCAACTTGATGTCGTCGCTCCCGATATCCGCACCAAACAAGATGACATCAGCGTTGTCGCCGCCAATATCATCCCAGTCGAAGTTATTGATGGTGTCCCGCCCGGATCCCTTGCCGAACCAGTAAATATCGGCACCATTGCCGCCGAAAAGATGGTCGTCGCCGCGCCCGCCATCAAGAACATCATTGCCCGTACTGCCATGCAAGGCGTCATCTCCCGGGCCTCCCAAGAGGATGTCGTTACCGGCGCCGCCTTGGATGGTGTCATTTCCGACACCGGCATCCAACAGTGTGCTTTTGTCGGTAGCTTTCAGCACATCATCCCCGGCATTGCCCTCAAGGTAAGCCTCATCGCCAAAGCCCCTCAGTACCTTGCCGAACAGTTCCGCCTCGCCGCCCTCATCTTGTTTCTGCATTTGAGCGATGATTTCCACTCCAGGCGCGCCCATGCCCTTGATTGCAGATTTGAAATCAATGAGCATCTTCAATCCCTGCTTGCCGTCTGCCTGGTAAATCTCCCTGAGCGTTCCCACCATGGCGCGGGTATCGATCTCGATAGCGCCGTCAACCAACCTCAGTTGGAGGCTATCGATAAGCGACTGGTAGTGAGTTGGCAGGGCGAGCTGCCCATACACATAGTCGGACAACATGTTGAATGCGGAGCGCAACTGCCAGGCCGCACGGATTGCGGGGCTGGTGCCTTGGCCAGGCTGGTAGTACCGCTGTCCAAGAAAAACTTCCAGGGTAGCCAGCTTGCGGGCGTCGCCGATGAGATTGCCCCAATAGGCATTGGTGCGGCTGGAAGGATCGATGTCCTGAACCCCGGCCCACAGATAGAGAATATCGGTAACGATGGCGCGGCGAGTATCGATATCGGCGGTGACGCCGAATTGCTGAATGAGCGCCTGCAACTTCCCACTGCCGTCCCTCGCCATTGCCTGCCGCAAGTTGTGTGCATTTCCAAAGCCTTGCACATCGGGCAAGGCCTGGATGCTGCCATCCTCCGCGACTTGGATCTTGTCGATGGTACGAGCGGCGTCGTACTTGAACCAGACGTCCTCCATCGCGGCGCTTGCACCGTCGCTTCTCTCATAGCTGCCAAGCTGCCGATGGGCGTTGCCTTGTTCGTCAATGAACTCGCTGCTGGTGAATCCCGCATTGAGGCTTTTGACACCTGCTTGTTCCAGCGTCGCAAGCTCCCCGGCATCCAACAGACCATCGCTGTTCAGGTCCCGCCAGATGCGCAGATCTGCGTACGCGAGATCGCGAATATCGATCCTCTTGTCGCCGTTGCCATCGAGCTTGGACAAGGCAGAAAATCCGTGTCGCGATTTCCTGCCCTCCTTGTCAATGCTGTTGTTGCCAAAGAGTTCATTGCCATCGTCGATCTGGCCGTTGCCGTTTTTGTCCCATACCAGCAGGCCGTCGCCTTTGCCGACCCAACCCGTGGTCTCGGAGAAGCCATTTCTATCATGATCAAAATGAACACCGGCATCGATGCCCATCGTTTGCACGCCATCGCCATTCAAATCCAAAATCAGCGGACTAACCTCTTTTTCCGCAGCATTGAAGGACTTTTGCAGATTGGAAATTATCTCATTGCGAGTTTCCTCTGCTTTAGCCTTACTAATCGTATACATTGAAAAACCTAGCCAGCCAATGCCACGCCCAATTTGAGTAGCCAATATCGCGGCCCTAGAAACGGGATTGATCGATACAGCTACCGCGGCAGAGATCGTTACGATATTGCCTGCCAGCGATGCGACATCACCGAAGTCAGCCTTTCCAGACCTT
Source organism: Herbaspirillum sp. WKF16 (assembly GCF_028993615.1). Lineage (NCBI taxonomy): Bacteria > Pseudomonadati > Pseudomonadota > Betaproteobacteria > Burkholderiales > Oxalobacteraceae > Herbaspirillum > Herbaspirillum sp. WKF16. Next base: position 3,470,492 of record NZ_CP118632.1, read on the forward strand.
TTCATATCGCCAATAATCTTCCACAAAGTCCCTGTAGCAGCGAGCGAATTTGTCGCTATTGCTGCGCCAGCAATCATCGGGTTAAGCGCAATGGCTCCCAAATATGCTGCGGCTTGCTCTGCTGCGACAACAAAATCATGAGATGACTTTGCATCATTCATCGCACCAAGTGCACTAAATCCATTTGCAATAGTTTCACCAACATCTAAGGAGCTCGCCATTTTTAAGCTTTCATAAAATGATGAATAAACCTAATCAAGATAAAGGCTGCTGCACAAACGACCGCCACCCAATGCAAATTAGCTCTCTGTAAATCTAATTCGTCGGCCAAATCACTACCTTTTTTCTCAGGAATGATGTTGTAGAAAAAAACAAATCTTCCCTCCTTGAATTTCACAATCAGAGTGGAAAAAATTGGGAAAATGAACTCACAAAATATCCCAATTGCAAAAACCAATATTTGTAGAAAAGATAAAATTTCTTCCAAGATTTCCTCCATGGAGATTCGGCTTAATTTGTATTTTTGGATTTATGCTCTCACCTCAATCTCGACAATCGCTTTCTTCCCGCTAAAAATTTTGTTCATGTATTCGCTTTGCGGTTTGGGATAGACCACTATTGAAACCGGAATCCCACCAGTCATCTCCATTCCATGTTCGACGGAAATGCCACATATGCCGCCAATGCATGCCGGTCCTTAACGTCATAGATAGCAGTACGTATTGATCCCCATTTGCCCCTGTAATGTGCATTCTTGAGTGACAGTCTTCCTTGTCTTTGCAAATTCCCTTGTCAATCAATGCCTGAATTGCTGACATAGCGAATGCATTTCCCTGCTCACGATATCGTTCCCCATAGCCCATCAAGCCCGTCATAGCGAAAGTGATTGCAATACATCTCCATAAAATTTCCACTCCAGCCTCCATAAAAAAGTCATATCCAATTACGCTAAACCGGCGCACTGATATCGTTGGCGACACAGTCCCCCTTCACGAAATCAATGTACTGATCAAGTTGGTGATCAGCCGCTGATTTCTTTCAGAAACTAGCGTAGCAACGTCGTCCTTAATGACGTTCTCTAGGACAGCGAACAGAAGAAAGTGGACAAAAATTTCAACTAAGAAATATCGGATTTTCTGCAAATACTTGCGGAAGAAGGAACGGAGAAATCAAAAATCAAACGGCGAACAGCTTGCTGGATTTTCCACCACTCAGGCAGCAGGTTTCGCCGATATGAGACGGAGACATCTGCTTTCGCCCTCGGCTCAAGGCTAAAGACCTGGGTGCAGATCTGCACCGTCCAATCGCCTCGGCGGTTACTGCAGTAAATATAGGTTTCCACTTTTCCCGTCTGATCTCGAGAAATGAAAACGTCTTTTGCGTCATCATCCTCGCGATACGGTTTTTTCGTTTTGGGATCTAGTCCCGTCGGCGCATATATCGTCAACTCATATTCTCGTTTTGGTAATTTTTCATAGTTGGCGTACTTTAAAATTCGATTTGGTATCTCAACTGTCCTATGCACCCACCGATCCATAAAGCCATCGCCCGAATAATCTTGCCCCGTGTTTAGCAGTCCATGAATCCACGGTGTGTTCTCCTGCGGATAACTCACCTGATCTCGATGTCCACCAGGGCTATCTGCTCCTCCCATATCTGGATAGCGCACCTTAAAGCTAAACCCGCGTAATTTCGATTGATGATCACGTAACGGTCTCGAACTACTCATCCTCTCCCCCCATCCTGGATCTCCATCGTATTCAACGTAGTGCGCGAAGTGTGGAGGAATCGTGACCGGCATGCCACCCAGATTGCCTATCACTTCGCCTTTAGCGTATTTGGCCGCCGCCATTTCAGGCGATTGGAATCCAACCATGGGCTGATCATCTGACAGCTCACTTAGGGCCACTATAAGGATCGTCAGCATGACAACGAATACCAGCACCAAGCCACACGCGACGATGCGACCGGGAAGACGGGACTTGCGGACGCTTTGTTCGTCAGGATTTTTCATCTTTTCCCTCTGCAAATGAACTGCTCCTGCGACCTAAAAAAAACTCTCCCTCAGAAGGCGATATGCACTAAAAAATAAGATGCTTTTCGTGGTCAGATAAATCCGTCCCTAACAAACAGGAATAATCAAAGTCTTTTCGCAGGTTTCATTGATAATCTTTGTCGCGTATGTATAGCGAGGCTGTCGTCACCAATTTATTTGATCGGCATTTCTCACTATCTCTCTCGCCCCGCCTGCTGAGCCACCCTTTGCACGGGCGATAGCAGGTACTCAAGCACGGTGCGCTTTCCTTGCTGGATCTCTACGGTCACCTGCATACCTGGCGTCAGTGACAGAGACTTGCCAAACGGATCCCGCAGCGCCTGGCCGTTCAAGCGGACCCTTGCCTTGTATTTGGAAACTGAGGCATTGAACGGGTCGTCGCTGCCCTTTACGGAGTCGGCTTGATCTTGCCGACGGATGTCAGTAGCGTCGGGGCCGATGTGGGTTACGACGCCGCCAAGCATCCCGTATTTCTGAAACGGATAGGCCGCCACCTTGATCTGCGCGCTCTGTCCCGCTGCGACGAATCCCACATCCTCGTTCCTGATGCTGACGTCGGCAAAGAGCGGCTCAGCTTGTGGAACCAGTGTCATGACCACGTTGCCAGGCTGGACCACAAAACCCAGGCCGGTGGTAGCGAGGTCTTTCACGATCGCGTCCTGGGGCGCTTTCAGTTCCATCAGGCCCTCTCGATAGACAGCCTTGTCGATACTGGGCTGCAGCTGCGCGATCCTGGCGCGGATATCGGCATGCTCCTTTTCCAGTTCACTACGGTAAGAGCTTTGAATCTGGCCGATGCGCCGTTCCTGAGCCCGAATCGCAGCGTCGAGAGCCGCCACCGCGGAGCGTTGCGCGTCCAGGTCGTGCGCTTTTTCAGTAGCCTCGCGCCGTTTGTCCGCAGTCGCCAGCGGGCTAAAGAATCCTTCTCCTTCCAGCTTGGTGTAGGCGTCGGCGGCGCGCTCATATGTGGGCAAGGCCTGCTCCAGCTTGGACAGGATTTGCAGGGCCCCGCGACGCTCGTGCTCGGCCTTGTTCAACAGGGCGCGCTCCTGCGCCAGGCTGTCCAGATAAGCTTGGCGATGCGCGCGGTACTGACCTGACACCTGTGCAAACACGGTCGGGTCTTCACCGACCGAGGGCAGCATCGGCTGATCCGACAGTTCGGCCTTGATCCGCCGCTCCTGCATGCGCTGATGTGCCAGGTCGCCGACGACGACGGCGCTGTCCGCATGCGCGAGGGTGGTGTCCAGTCGCGCCAGTACTTGCCCTGCCTTGACCTTGTCTCCTTCGTTGACCAGGATCTGCCGGACGACGCCGGCTTCGGCCGGCTGCACGATCTTGAGCAGGGTCTGCGGCACCAGCTTGCCTTCGGCGCTGACAATGATGTCCAGCTTGCCCACGCCTGCCCAGAGGACGATCGCCAGGGTCAGGATGCTGATCGTCCAAAGCACCAGGCGGCCGTTTTGCGCCGGCGGCGTGCCTTGCATCAGGCCGAGGGGATCGTCCCAGCGACGGGCCGTCGGGAGCGGGATGATGTCTGCGCCCGCCGCTCGCCCCTGCGTAGAGGCCGGCGAGTGCGGCCCAGTCGTGAAGGACATGCCTACTCCCCTTGGGCGTTGCCCTGACCGGCGGTGGCCATGGAGGCCGGCGCAGCGGAAGGCATTGCCACCGCTTGCGCGCCGCCGGGGCCGATCCTGTAGATGGCATCGAGCTTGAGGCCGCGCGGTAGCCCATGCGTGATGAACAGCATGGTCACCTTTCCCTTCAGGTTGTTGACGGTTCGGGCAAACAACTCCGCGGTCACGCTGTCGAGCGCGCTGGTGGCTTCATCGAAGATGAGGATATCGGGCCGCTTGAGCAAGGCGCGGGCGATCGCGATGCGTTGCTTCTGGCCACCCGACAAGCCGGCGCCGCGTTCGCCGATTTCGGTTTGATAGCCTTGCGGCAAGGCTTCTATCGCCTGATGTATCTCGGCCATCTTGCAGGCCATGCTTACCTGTTCAAAAGTGGCCTGTGGGCTGGCCATGAGCAAGTTGTCATAGAGGGTGCCGGAAAACAAGATGGTCTCCTGGGGCACTACGCCGAAGTGGCGCCGTAACTGATTGGCCGCCAGATAGCGGATGTCGATACCGTCGATGCGTATGGCGCCGGCCTCCGGCTGGTAGAAGCCTTGCAGCAGTTTGGCCAGCGTGCTCTTGCCGCAGCCTGACGGCCCCATGATCGCCACGGCCTGCCCCGGTTGCACGGACAGGGAGAGGTTTTCATAGAGCAAACCCTGTTGCAGGTGATACCGGAAGGAGATCTGCTCGATCTGTATCGCCCCCTTGGCACGATGATCGCGCGCAGGCATCACCGAGTAAGGCTCCGTGGGCGCGTTCATGATGTCGCCAAGCCGGGCGACGGAGAGTCTGGCCTGCTGAAATTGCTGCCACAGCCCCACCAGCCGCAACATGGGTTGGGAGAGCTTGCCGGCGAACATCTGGAAGGCCACCAGCATGCCGATGGTGAACTCGGCCGACTGCATCACCGCATAAGCGCCGACGCCGAGGATGAGCAGGCTCATGCATTGCTCGAGCAGATTGGCCAGGGTGTTGTAGCTGTTGCCAAGCTGCCGGCTGGCGAAACCGGCCTGTAGATAGTCGGCCAGGAAACCGCGATAACGCGCGTGGAGCTGGGGCTCGAGCTGGAGCGACTTCACCGTTTCCATGCCGGCGATGTACTCCGTCAGGAAGGCCTGGTTGCGCGCGCCCAGCCGAAATTGCTCCTGCAGGCGCGTCTGGAACAACGGCGCGGTCATGAGGCTCAGGCCGACAATCAGGGCCAACACCGCAAGCACGATCAGCGTCAGGGGTACGCTGTAATACAGCATGACGCCGACGAATATCAGGAGGAACGGCAGGTCCAGCACCAATGACACCGCCGCGCTGGCGATGAAGTCGCGGATGGTCTCGACGCCATGGAGCCGGGCCGCCACCACCCCGGTTGGGCGGTTCTGGAAATACAGGGGCGGGAGCTTGAGCAGGCGCTCGAAGACGGCGCAGCCCAATACGGCATCGACGCGGTTGCCCGTGTGCAGGATCAGGTATTGCCTCAGCCAGGACAACAGCGCCGAGAACGCCATGAACAGGATCATGCAGATGACGATCACAAACAGCGTGCTTTGCGTGCGGTGGACCACCACCTTATCGATGATGGCCTGCGTGAACAGCGGCGTAGCCAGCGCCATTAACTGAATGGCGAACGACGCCAGCAAGACTTCTTCCCATATCCCCCGATGCTTGAGCAGCTCCGGAATGAACCATCGGAAGCCGAATCGGGGCCTGGATGAGATGGCTTCGTCCACGTCTGCATCGTTGGCCGCTGCGGTCGGCTGCTGGATATGAACGATCTGGCCAGAAAGGCGTCCGGCGAATGCGGCAAGCGCCATGGTGCACGGAGAAAGATCTCCCGGCCGCAGCAGGGAAACCTGCTCGGCGTCCATCTGCAACACCAGCGCGGGCGATGGTTGCTCCCGGCCTGCTGCCGCGCTCTCTCGCTTCAGGAACGCCAGAAATGGCAAAGGCTGCCGGAGCGGCTTGCGTGCGGGGCAAGCCGCAACGGATGTGTGCAACCCATAATGCCACAGGGCCTCCTGCAGCGAGGCCAGGTCATGAGGTGACGGGAAATGCTGTTGCGCAAGAGGAAGGGAAAACGGCTTGCGAAAAAGCAAGCAGACGCTTTGGAGTATCCACAGGAAATCCGTTTGCCCGATCTCGATTCGTCTCATTCATGCCCCTGTGCCAGCCAAGTATCTCTGTCCTTTCTGAAACCAAGGAACAGAGGGAAGCTGCGGAACATGCCATGAAGGAACTGCGATTCCCGGAATGGCGAAGACAATGCCGATAAAAATCAAAACATTTCAGAACCTGCACAGAAAAAGCAATCTGGCATGCAACATCGCTTCATCTGCACATAAAAAACAAGCCACGCATGCTTTCGCAGCGCGGCTTGCTTTTTGGGAGTGTATCGCCTCCGCCGCAGCGGGAACGACGCTCACTCACTATCGATATTGGTTGATCGCGTCTCGCGTCTCAATGGCCACGCGGCGCGCGGCGGCCTTGAAGTCTTCGCCGGCTTCGCGCTTGGCGTAGAGGATGGCGCGCGAGGAGTTGATCATCATGCCGGCGCCGGCGGCGGTCTTGCCGGATTTCACGGTGGCTTCGACGTCGCCGCCCTGGGCGCCCACGCCGGGCACCAAGAGCGGCATGTCGCCGATGATGGAGCGCACCTGCGCCAGCTCGTGCGGGAAGGTGGCGCCGACCACCAGGCCGCATTGGCCGTTGGTGTTCCACTTCTCGGCCACGAGGCGCGCCACGTGCTGGTACAGCGGCTTGCCGTCGACTTCCAGGAATTGCAGGTCGGAACCGCCGGCGTTGGAGGTGCGGCACAGCACGATCACGCCGCGGTCCTTCCACTCCAGGTAGGGCGAGACCGAGTCCCAGCCCATGTAGGGGCTGACGGTGACGACGTCGGCGTTGTAGCGCTCGAAGGCTTCGCGCGCGTATTGCTCGGCGGTGGCGCCGATGTCGCCGCGCTTGGCGTCCAGCACCAGGGGAATGTCGGGATAATTGGTGCGCAGGTAGGCGCAGATGCGCTCGAGCTGCTCTTCCGCGCCCAGCGCGGCGAAATAGGCGATCTGCGGCTTGAAGGCGCAGGCGGTGTCGGCGGTGGCGTCGATGATGGCGCGGCAGAATTCATAGATCGCGTCCGGCTTGCCCTGCAGCTCCTCGGGGAATTTCTTGACGTCGGGATCCAGGCCGACGCAGAGCAGGGAATTGCGCGAAGTCCACGCGGCGTTTAATTTCTCGATGAATGTCACGGTGATGCCTTAAGCTTGAAGATGCGCTATTGTATCGCGCCGGCATGCCCAAACCCGATTTTTACCGTCTTTTCGGTGCATTTCGGGCGAAAATCGGGTACTTGACGGCGCGCCGCCGATCCAAGGCGTTCGCGCTGGAACGCATTCATTTCTGACAAGGAACAACACCATGAAAAAACCGTTCGCATGGCTGGCCATCGCGCTGCTGGCGCTGACGCTCTCCGGCTGCGGCTATAACGACTTCCAGGCCAAGGATGAGGCCACCAAGGCGGCCTGGGGCGAAGTGGTGAACCAGTACCAGCGCCGCGCCGACCTGATCCCCAACCTCGTCAACACCGTCAAGGGCTATGCCGCCCACGAGAAGGACACGCTGGAAGCCGTGACCCAGGCGCGCGCCGCGGCCACCAGCTTCCAGATCACGCCGGAAGTGCTGAACAACCCGGAAGCCTTCGCCAGGTTCCAGCAGGTGCAGGGCCAGCTGTCGTCGGCGCTGTCGCGCCTGATGGCGGTGTCGGAGAACTATCCGCAGCTCAAGGCCGACACCGGCTTCCGCGACCTGCAGTCGCAACTGGAAGGCACCGAGAACCGCATCACCGTGGCGCGCCAGCGCTACATCGCCTCGGTCCAGGAGTACAACGTCCTGGCGCGCAGCTTCCCCAGCAACATCACCGCCAAGATCTTCGGCTATCCGGTCAAGCCCTCCTTCACCGTGGAAAACGAGAAGGCGATCTCGACCGCGCCCACCGTCAACTTCGGCAAATAAGCGCAGGCGATGCGCCAGTTCCTCCTGCGCCTGCTGCTGCCGGCCCTGCTCTGCCTGGCGGCGGGCATGGCTGCGGCTGACGATTTCGTCGCCGTCCCGCCCTTGTCGGGCCACGTGATCGACCAGGCCGGCTTGCTGGACAGCCGGCAGCGCGCCGCGCTGGACGGCGTGCTGACCGAGTACGAGAGCCGCACCGGCAGCCAGATCGCAGTGCTGCTGATGGCGTCCACCGCGCCGGAGGCCATCGAGCAATATGGCATCCGCGTGGCCGAGGCCTGGAAGCTGGGGCGCAAGGGGGTCGACGACGGCGTGATCCTGATCGTCGCGCGCGACAATCCCAAGGCGCTGCGGCGCCTGCGCATCGAGGCCGGGCGCGGCGTGCAGGGCAGCCTGACCGATGCGCAATCCAAACGCATCCTGGAGGACGTGATCGCCCCGCACTTCCGCCAGAACGATTTCTATGGCGGCCTGGCGGCCGGCGTCTCGGCCATCGCCGGGCTGCTGGACAAGGAAGGCCTGCCGGCCGCGCAGCGCCCTGCCGCGCCGCCCCAGGATGACGATGGCGGCTGGATGACGCTGGTCGTGGTGCTGGTGTTCTTGGCGGTGTTCTTCCTGGTGCTGATGAAATCGCGCCGACGGGCGCGCAACAACCTCAACAGCAACGACTGGGGCCGCGGCGCCGGCGTGATCATCGGCAGCATCCTCGACCAGGCGGCGCGCGGCGCCTCCTCCAGCCGCTCGGGCGGATTCGGCAGTTCGGGCGGATTCACCGGCGGCTCCTCGGGCGGCTTCTCTTCAGGCGGCGGCTCGTTCTCGGGCGGCGGCGGCACATTCGACGGCGGCGGCGGCACATTCGACGGCGGCGGCGGCACATTCGACGGCGGCGGCGCCTCTGGGGATTGGTGACATGGAACATCGCAAGCAACCCAGCTCCCGGGCCGCGCGCCTGTTCAATCACCTGCGCAGCACGCGCGCGGCGGCGCGGCAGGCATTTCCCTCGGCGCTGCTCAAGGCCATCCAGGCCAGCATCGCCGAAGGCGAACAGCGCCATCGCGCCCAGGTCAAGCTGATCGTCGAGGCCGCCTTGTCGGCCGGCGCGGTGTGGCGCGGCGAAGGCGCGCGCCAGCGCGCGCACGAACTGTTCGCGCGCTACCGCATCTGGGATACCGAAGAAAACTGCGGCGTGCTGGTCTACATCAACCTGGCCGACCACAAGGTGGAGATCGTCGCCGACCGCGGCGCCGCGCGCGCGGTCACGCGCGAGCAATGGCAGGAAGTCTGCCGCACCATGACTGCCGGCTATGCGCGCGGCGACTATCGCGACAGCACGCTCGCGGCGCTGGAGCGGCTGCATGCCCTCCTGGCCGAGGCCATGCCGCGCCACGATGGCGGCCCCGATCACAACGAGCTCTCCGATAAACCGGTCGTGCTCTGATCGCGGAAAACAAAACGCCGCCGACGGCCATGCCGCGGCGGCGTTTTTTTATGCCGACCCAGACCGGCAAGGCGGCCTCAGCCGTTCTCGTACACCCATTGCAACAGCGCGTCCTGCGCCTTCTGCCCGGCCGGCGCATTGGGGTGGTTGATCAGGAACACCACCACATAGGACTTGCCCGAGGCCGCCTGCACGAAGCCGGCAATCGCGCGCACATCGTTGAGCGTGCCGGTCTTGATGTGCGCCTGCCCGGCCACGCTTTGCGTCTTCAGGCGGCGGCGCATGGTGCCGTCGTAGCCGACCAGCGGCAGCGAGGAGACGAACTCGGGCATCAGCGGCGAGCGGTAGGCCTGCGCCAGCATGCCGCCCAGCAGCGCCGGGGTGACCCGCTCGATGCGCGAGAGGCCGGCGCCGTTTTCGATAGCCAGGCCGCCGGTGTCGAGCCCCTTGTCGGCCAGCCAGGAGCGCACCACGCGCGCGCCGTTGACGGTGTCGCCGGGTTGGCCGCTCATCTCGGCGGCCAGGGTCAGCAGCACCTGGCGCGCCATCACGTTGTTGCTGTACTTGTTGATGTCGCGGATCACCTCGGGCAGCGTGGGCGACTGCGCCTCGGCCATCAGCCGCGCCGACGGCGTCACCGGTCCCGACAGCACGCGGCCGGAGAAGCTGCCGCCCAGCTCGGCCCACATCTGCGCGAACATGGCGCCGGCATACTGCACGCTGTTCATGCGCCAGGGATGCACGTACCAGACCTTGGGGCCGCAGTCGGCGGGGTAACTGCCGGCGAAGCTCGCCGAGCCCGCGTCATTGGACATCATCAGCTTGCCCTGCCAGTCGCCGCACGGCTCCTGCGACAGGCGCGGCGGCGTCACCGCATAGCCGGCCATGGGCGGCTCCATGCTCACGGCCACCGTGCCGGCGGCGGCATTGGGCTCGAAGCGGAAAGCCAGCGTCTTGTAGTTGAGCAGCAGCGCATCCGGCCCGGCGTTGTAGGGCTTTTGCGGGTCGCCGTCGAACTGCGACGGGTCGTAGGTCGATTCGGCGAAGAAGCTGCGGTCGATCACCAGGTTGCCGCGGATATCCTTCACGCCGCGCGCGCGCAGCTGGCGCAGGAACAGCCAGAAATTCTCCAGCACCAGCTTGGGGTCGCCGCCGCCCTTGATGATCAGGTCGCCGTTGAGCACGCCCTGGTCGAGCGCGCCGTCGATGTAGGCCTGGGTCTTCCACGAGTAAGTCGGCCCCAGCAGCTCCAGCGCGGCATCGGTGGTCACCAGCTTCATCACCGAGGCCGGATTGAAGGGCTGGGCGATGTTGGCAGCCACCAGCGCGCGCTTGCCGGTCTCGGCGTCCAGCACCAGCACGCCCACGTTCTGCTGCGCGATGTGCGCCACGCGCAAGGCGCCGACCACCGGCGGCGGCAAGGCCTGCGCCGCGGCAATGGCGGGCGCCAGCAGGAAGATGGAGAAGGACAGTGAACGCGCGCACGGCAGGCGCAGGCAATGCAGGGAAAACCCCGATAGGAAACGCAGCATGATTGGACCGACAATGAAGATCACGCATTATAGGGTCAAGCCGCCGGCGAATCCGGCGCGGCCCCGGCATACGCGCGCGGTCGGCGACACGAAGGCGTCATGGCGGCGTGCGAGAATGCGGCAATCGATGGCTTGCCGAAACGGCAGCTCCGCACGGGGCGGCGGATTGCGGCCGGGGCTGGCGCGACAGGTTACGTGGAATTAAACTACAACGTGCATTTTCGGTACGCGGGGGCGTCCGGTGCGGCGAGAAAGAAGAGCGGCGACATGTCATCCAGCACCAGCAGCAGGCGACGCAGCGGGACCGGCGGCAAGCGGCGATGGGCCGCGCTGCTGGATTTGCTCAATCCGCTGTCGCTGTATCGCCAGCGTCCGGCGCGCCCCGAAGACCCGCCGCCGGAAGAGCTGATCGGCAAGGGCATGCGCTTCGTCAACCGCATCTACATGCTGCGCGCCATCGGCCTGGGCATCGGCTTTTTCTGCGTGGCGGCCGGCTTCGTGCAGAACCCGGTCGGCTGGCCGCTGTGGGCGCTGCTGGTATTGCACGGCTTCATCTGGCCGCACCTGGCGCGCCACTGGGCCCTGCGCTGCGAAATCCCCTATCGCGCCGAACGGCGCAACCTGGTGATCGACGCCGGCTTCGGCGGCTTCTGGATCGCCGCCATGCACGGCAACCTGGTGCCCAGCGTGGTGATCATCTCCATGCTCTCGATGGACAACATCGCCGCCGGCGGCGTGCGCCTGTTCATGCGCGGCGTGTACGCCAGCCTGGCCTGCTTCGCGCTGGGCTGGCTGGCGCTGGATTTCCGCTTCATGCCGCAATCCGACCTGGCCACCATCGCGGCCTGCGTGCCGATGATGGTGCTCTACCCGCTGGCGCTGGGCAAGTCGACCTACGACATCTCCAAGAAGCTGGCCGACCGTTCCCGCGAATTCGAAATCGTCAGCCAGACCGACGGCTTGACCCGGCTGTTCAACCGCCGCTACTGGGAAAGCCTGCTGATCGAGGAGTTCGGCCGCTGCCGGCGCAATCTCGGGCGCAGCGGCAACGAGGCTTGCCTGCTGTTGCTCGACATCGACCACTTCAAGCGCATCAACGATACCCACGGCCACCTGGTGGGCGACGAGGTGCTGCGCAATTTCGCGGGGCTGCTGCGCGCCAGCCTGCGCGAGGACGACCTGATCGGGCGCTACGGCGGCGAGGAGTTCGTGATCATCCTGCCCGCCACGCCGGTGGCCGACGCCCGCCTGCTGGCGCAGCGCCTGATCGACGACGTGCGCCGCCAGCCGCACGGCTCCGCCGGCCTGTGGGGTTGCACGCTGAGCATCGGGCTGGTGCCGTTCACTCCCGACATGGACGCCCACTACGTCTGGCTGCAACGCGCCGACCACGCCATGTACTGCGCCAAGGAAAGAGGACGCGACCGCCTGGTCGAGTGGGATGCCGGCATGCGCCGCGCGCAACAGGAGGCCGGCAGCGCACAGCCCGCTTGAAGTGAATCGGGACGAAGGCTGCGCGCGCAGCCGAGGATGGGAGCCGGGACGACGAAACCGGTGGACGCAAAAAAGGCCGATGTTTTCGGGGCCGCCACGAGACCACTGTGAAAACATCGACCTAGGGAAATCAAGGGCGGAGCGATCGGCGGTCAGTGATAGGGCTTTTCCCACCAGGAAAAAGTCCCCCCGCCGATGCCCCTGCCACTGCCGCAACGAGCGGCAAAGCGGGCCGCAGAAGCCCGCTAAATTAGTACTGGCAGAGCCTCCAGTACTAAAAGCGCGAGCAGTGCGCCGAACACCGCGCCCACTGCCCTCATGCTGGTCCTGACGATGCGCGAGGCCACCGGCACCTCGCCGCAGAGCAGTAGCCCCGCCAGCGTCATCGGGATGAAGAACATCAGGTTGTTCATGATGATGTTAGGCATGACGCGTCTCCTCATTCAGCCTTCTCATTCAAATTATTTACGGCCGGCCGCTGACTGGAAACTGCGCTGCCAGCCTTGCCCGGCGTGCTTTTTCTGGTTTGAGTATAGGCCGTGCCCCGCATAAGACAAGCATGCATTTCCGACTATCGTTGCTGCATAGCAGCGTGATTTTTCCATGCGGCCACTATCCGCCCGCCGCAAGCCTGTGTTGCGGATGCACAAATTTTCGGCAACGCGGGCGATTTGCCTTGACCCTGTTTTGAGCGCGAGCGTAGAATTCGCCCGTTCTCATTTTTTGGAGTCCCTCTCATGGGCACTTGTTCGGGTGACAGTTGTTGCCGGTCTATGACCGGTTAAGCCTCGGCAAGCATTTCAGCAGGACTCCTCCTGCCGTCATCTTGCACCAGGCAGATGGCGGCATCCCGATGCCGGCAGCGCGGCCCAGTGACCTGGGCTTGTTTCTCCAGCGCCGCCGTTCAGGCATCGACATTCCCCACAACGACAGATCGACGATCGACCGCCGCAGACACGCCGTCACGGCGCCACGGCTCAATGTTTCGCTTGCCCTCCCGCGCTGCGCGCTGGAGGGCGATCCGGCTTGCGCCGTCGCAACCTGACGATACGCTGACAAGCAAGGCCACAGGTCTTGCCGGCCAGCGTCTGCCCGCGCCATCAGGCGCCGATGACAGGGGTTCCGCCCAACCGAGCGGAGGCTGCCATGCAGGAAGATTTATGAAGACCCGATGTTTGTCATCGATCCGTCAAGCACGCCCGTTACAGTCCCTGACGCGCGCGACCTGACGACGCCACGGCGATGCCCCGCTCCAACGCGGCGCCTCGAACCAACAGCCGCTTCGCCCGACAGCATGGCGAAGCACACAAAGAAAAGAAGTACGCCATGAATCTGAACCTGCTGAAAGAAACCTTCGTCAGCTTCATCCGCGCCCGCGGAATGGACCGCCACTTCCGGCGCCTCGGCATGGACATGTTCCGCAGCGCCCCGGTGACCAAGGAAGTGTCCCAGTCGCTGGCGCGCCAGCTGACCGATGCCTCGCGCCATGAAGCGCACCAGCTGCTGCAAAGCCTGAACTCGCGCCAGGACGGCCTGACCGAGGCCGAAGCCGACGCCATCCGCGCCGAGATCGGCCCCAACGAGGTCGAGCACGAGAAGCCGCTGACCTGGCCGGTGCACCTGTGGCACTGCTACAAAAACCCGTTCAACCTGCTGCTGACGCTGCTGGCCGCCGTCTCCTTCTACACCGAGGACATGAAGGCCGCCATCGTGATCGGCACCATGGTGGTGGTTTCCACCCTGCTGCGCTTCGTGCAGGAGGCGCGTTCCAACACCGCCGCCGACAAGTTGAAGGCCATGGTCAGCAACACCGCCACGGTGATGCGCCACGACATGGTCGAGGAGATCGCCGCCGAGGCCCAGCGCTACTTCGACGTCACGCTGCATCCCAAGGGCGCGCGCCGCGTCGAGGTGCCGATCCGCAACCTGGTGCCGGGCGACATCGTGCTGCTCTCGGCCGGCGACATGATCCCGGCCGACATGCGCCTGCTGGCCGCCAAGGACCTGTTCGTGAGCCAGGCCGCGATGACCGGCGAATCGCTGCCGGTGGAGAAGTTCGTCACCCCCACCAACATCGACGCCAGCAGCCCGCTGGAGCTGGACAACCTGTGCTTCATGGGCACCAACGTGGTCAGCGGCTCGGCCACCGGCGTGGTGCTGACCACCGGCAAGCGCACCTACTTCGGCGCCCTGGCCGAGCGCGTGACCGCCACCGACCGCTCGCCCACCGCCTTCCAGGCCGGCGTGAACAAGGTCAGCTGGCTGTTGATCCGCTTCATGCTGGTGATGACCCCGGTGGTGTTCTTCCTGAACGGCTTCACCAAGGGCGACTGGGTCGAGGCCTTCCTGTTCGGACTCTCGGTCGCGGTCGGCCTGACGCCGGAAATGCTGCCGATGATCGTCACCTCGACGCTGGCCAAGGGCGCCGTGGCGCTGTCGCGCAAGAAGGTGATCGTCAAGCGCCTGGACGCGATCCAGAACTTCGGCGCCATGGACGTGCTGTGCACCGACAAGACCGGCACCCTGACCCAGGACAAGATCTTCCTCGAACGCCATACCGACGTGCGCGGCGAACTCGACGATGAAGTGCTGCAATACGCCTACCTCAACAGCTACTACCAGACCGGCCTGAAGAACCTGCTGGACGTGGCGGTGCTGGAGCACGCCGAGCTGCAGCGCGAGATGTCGATCGCCCAGGCCTACCGCAAGGTCGACGAGATCCCCTTCGATTTCCAGCGCCGCCGGATGTCGGTGGTGGTGTCCGAACGCGAGGATCACCATGAGCTGATCTGCAAGGGCGCGGTCGAAGAGATCCTCTCGGTCTGCACCCGCGCCCGCCTGGACGGCCAGGTCGTACCGCTCACGCCGGAGCTGCTGGCCGAGATCCGCGAGACCACCGGCAGCCTCAACGCCGAAGGCCTGCGCGTGGTGGGCGTGGCGGCCAAGGACCTGCCGCCGACCAAGGAGGTCTACAGCCTGGCCGACGAGTCGGACCTGGTGCTGATCGGCTACATCGCCTTCCTCGACCCGCCGAAGGAATCGACCGCGCCGGCCCTGGCCGCGCTGCGCTCGCACGGCGTCACGGTCAAGATCCTGACCGGCGACAATGAGCTGGTGACCGCCAAGATCTGCCGCGAGGTCGGCCTGGAAGTGGACGGCATGCTGCTCGGTTCGCACGTCGAGAAGATGAGCGACGAGGAACTGGCGCAGGCGGCCGAACGCGTCACCGTGTTCGCCAAGCTCTCGCCGGCGCACAAGGAACGCATCGTGCGCGTGCTGCACGACAAGGGCCACGTGGTCGGCTTCATGGGCGACGGCATCAACGACGCCCCGGCGCTGCGCGCGGCCGACATCGGCATCTCGGTGGACACCGCGGTCGACATCGCCAAGGAGGCGGCCGACCTGATCCTGCTGGAAAAGAGCCTGATGGTGCTGGAAGAAGGCGTGCTGGAAGGCCGCAAGACCTTCGCCAACATGCTCAAGTACATCAAGATGACGGCCAGCTCGAACTTCGGCAACGTGTTCTCGGTCCTGATCGCCAGCGCCTTCCTGCCCTTCCTGCCGATGCTGCCGCTGCATCTGCTGGTGCAGAACCTGCTGTACGACGTGTCGCAGATCTCCATCCCCTTCGACAACGTCGACAAGGAGTTCCTGGAAAAGCCGCAGCGCTGGGACGCGGAAGACATCGGCCGCTTCATGGTGTTCTTCGGTCCGATCAGCTCGATCTTCGACGTCTCGACCTTCGCCCTGATGTGGTACATCTTCGGCGCCAGCTCGCCGGAACACCAGACGCTGTTCCAGTCCGGCTGGTTCATCGAGGGCCTGCTGTCGCAGACGCTGATCGTGCACATGATCCGCACCAAGCGCATCCCGTTCTTCCAGAGCCGCGCCTCGTGGCCGCTCCTGGGCATGACGCTGGTGATCATGGCCATCGGCATCATCATCCCGATGTCGCCGCTGGCGCATTACTTCAAGCTGGAGGCGCTGCCGCTGTCCTACTTCCCGTGGCTGGCCGTGATCCTGCTGGCTTACGCGGTGCTGATCCAGGGCATGAAGAGCTGGTACGCCAAGCGCTACGGCTGGCAGTAAGACCGCCGCCGCAGGCTGCAAGGCAAAAAAGGGTTGCCCCGATGGGCAACCCTTTTTTTCATTCCGGGAAGCAATTCATTCCGGTTCAGGCCTGAGGCGCGCCGGCCGCTCAGGGATTTCCCGATGGTGCGGCGCGCCAGACGATTCTAAGCTGCGCACGCTGGCAAAACATCGAACGAACAAACTTGAACACGGGAAACGTCATGCACAACAGCGGCAGTTGCGAGGGCACCTACAGGAGCGTGTCCGACGGCAAGATCTACCAGTACAAGGCGAGCTACCACGGCGACGAATCGATCGCCTGGACCGCCAGCGTCAGCTGGGGCCAAACCCAGGCGCTGTCGCGCGTGGGGTCGATCTCGCACAACATCCTCTGCGGCCATTCGCTGCAGGAACTGGTGCGCGCCCACGTCGTCGCCGCCATCCAGAACGCGCTCGGCGAGAACGCCGCCTGAGCGGCGCGCCTGGTTCTTGCGCCGGTTCAGCGGCGCGGAATCCGGACCGTAAACACCGTCTGCGCCTCGCCGTCCGACCTCACCCCAATCTCGCCGCCATGCGCGGCAACCACCTGCTGGGCGATGTACAGCCCCAGCCCCAGGCCCTCGTTGCGACCATAGACGCGCTCGCCGCCGCGGAAGGGATCGAAGATGTTGGGCAGCACCTGCGCCGGAATCACGCCCTCGTTGGCCACCGTCAGCGCCAGCCATTGCTCGTCGCGGCCATCGATGCCGATGCGCACCGGCCGGCCCGGCGTGCCGTGCTGCAGGGCGTTGCCCAGCAGGTTGGCGGCCACCTGGCCGAGACGGTCGGCGTCCCAGTGGCCGGCGTCCTCGCCCTGGATCTTGCGTTCGATCACGCAGTCGGGATAGGTCGCCTGGTACTCCTGCACCACCCGCTCGACCACCTCGCCCAGGCGCGCGCTCTCGCGCGTGAGCCCAATGCCGCCGGCCAGCCGCGCGCGCGCCAGGTCGAGCATGTTCTCGATCAGCTTGGCCATGCGCTTGCTGCTGTTGATGATCTGCTGCGAGGCCTTCTGCGCCACTTCCTCGCGATAGGTCCGCTGCAGCAGCGTGGCCGCCATCAGCACCGCGCCCAGCGGGTTGCGCAGGTCGTGGCCGAGAATGGCGACGAACATCTCGTTCAGGCGCAGCGTCTCGGTGCGCTCGCGCAGCTCCAGCGCCAGCTGCTGCTTCTGGCGGTACAGCTGGAAGAACACCTCGGCCTTGTTGCGCAGGATATGCGGTTCGATCGGCTTGTAGAGAAAATCCACCGCGCCGGTTTCGTAGCCCTTGAACATGCGGCGCTCGTCGCGCATGCCGGCCGTCACGAAGATCAGCGGAATATTGCGGGTGCGCTCGCTGCCGCGGATCAGTTCGGCCAGCTCGAAACCGTCCATGACCGGCATCTGCACGTCGATGAAGGCCAGCGCCACCTCATGCACCAGCAACAGCTCCAGCGCCTCGAAACCCGAACGCGCCACCAGCAGCTCGACGTCGTCGCGCTGCAGCAGCGCCGACAGCGCCAGCAGATTTTCCTCGAGATCGTCCACCAGCAGGAATTTGACCCGCGGCAGTTCCATCCCCTTGTCGTTGTTACTCACCTGCATTCCTTTCTCCCTGTACGCCCGTCGCGCCCAATGTTCCCAATGAACGCAGCAGATCGGCGATCTGTCCGAGCGTCAGTACGTAATCGATATTGCCAAGCGCGAGCGCCTGTTCCGGCATGTAGGGGACTTGCGCCTCCTGCGGATCCTGCACCACCGCCACGCCGCCGGCGCGACGGATGGCCTGCAGCCCGGCCGCGCCGTCCTGGTTGCCGCCGGTCAGCAGCACACCCAGCAGGCGTTCGCCGTAGATGTCGGCGGCGGACTCGAACAGCACGTCGATCGCCGGGCGCGAGAAATTCACCGCCTCGTCGTTCGACATCGCCAGGATGGGCTCGCCCGGCGCGCCATCCACCAGCAGGTGGTAGTCCGGCGGCGCGAAATAGATGACCCCGGCCAGCGCCGGCTCCTTGTCCTGCGCCTCGCGCACCGGCTGGGCGCACTTGGCGGCGAAGATCTGCGGCAGCAGGCTGGGCCGCTCGCGCGGGATGTGCAGCACCACCATGGTCGCCGCCGCGGCGCCGGAGCGCAGCGCCGGCAGGATTTCCGACAGCGCCTCGACGCCGCCGGCGGAGGCGCCGATCACGACCGCCGCGATATCGCGGCCGGCCAGGGAAGGGGCAGGCGCAATCACAGCGGCCCCTTCTTCTGGAAAATACGGTCCTCGCGCACCACCTCGTTGAAGGCGCCGGCATGGGAGGAGAAGCGCAGCGACTCCTTCGAACCCAGCCCGAGGAAGCCCTTGCGGCACAGCGAATCGCGGAACAAGCCCAGCGCACGCTCCTGCAGCTGGCGGTTGAAATAGATCAGCACGTTGCGGCACGACACCAGGTGCATCTCGGCGAAGACGCTGTCGGTGGCCAGGCTGTGGTCCGAGAACACCACATGCTTGCGCAGCGACTTGTCGAACACGGCCGCGCCGTAGGCTGCCGTATAGTAATCGGAAAGCGAGGTCGTGGCGCCGGACTTTTGGTGATTGCTGGTGAAGCCGGCGATGCGCTCCAGGTCGTACACCCCGGCCTCGGCCTTCTTCAAGGCCGCCTGGTTGATGTCGGTGGCGTAGATCAGGCTGCGTTCCAGCAAGCCTTCCTCGCGCAGCAGGATCGCCAGCGAATACACCTCTTCGCCGCCGCTGCAGCCGGCGACCCAGATCTTCAGCGAGGGATAGGTGCGCAGCAGCGGCACCACCTTCTCGCGCAGCGAGAGGAAGTAGCTCGGATCGCGGAACATCTCGCTGACCTGCACCGTCAGGTAATCCATCAGCGCCGGGAACACCGTGGGATCGTGCAGCACCTTGTCCTGCAGCTGCGACAGCGTGGCGCAGCCGAAGCGGCCCAGCGCCGTGCCCAGGCGGCGCTTGAGGGAGGCGCCGGCGTAGCCGCGGAAGTCGCAGTGGTACTTGAGATAGATCGCATCCAGCAACAGCTGCATCTCGATGTCGAAGTGCTTGCTCATGCTTTCCCTTACTTGGGCATCCAGACGCGCACCAGCGAGAGCAGCTTCTCCACGTCCAGCGGCTTGGCGATGTAGTCGTTGGCGCCGGCGGCCAGGCATTTCTCCTGGTCGTCCTTCATCGCCTTGGCGGTCAGGGCGATGATGGGCAGGCGCTTCCATTCGGGCTTCTTGCGGATCTCGCGCATGGCGGTCATGCCGTCCATCTCGGGCATCATGATGTCCATCAGGACCAGGTCGATGGCCGCGCTGCCCGATTGCGCGCTGCGCGCCAGCGCCTCCAGCGCCTCGCGCCCGTTGCGCGCGATCTCGACCTTCATGCCCTTGGGCTCCAGCACCGACGACAGCGCGAAGATGTTGCGCACGTCGTCTTCCACCACCAGGATGCGGCGGTCCTCGAACACGGTCTCGCGGTCGCGGGCCACCTTCAGCAGGCGCTGGCTCTCCGGCGGCAGCGTGGTTTCCACCTGGTGCAGGAACAGCGTTACCTCGTCCAGCAGGCGCTCGGGCGAACGCGCGTCCTTGATGATGATGGAGCGCGAGAAGCGGCGCAGGTTCTGCTCCTCCTCAGCCGACAGCGAGCGCCCGGTGTAGACGATCACCGGCGGGAAGGCCACGTGCTCCTGCTCGGCCATCTTCTCCAGCAGCTGGTAGCCGGACAGATCGGGCAGGTTCAGGTCCATCACCATGCAGTCGAAGGTGGTCTGCTGCAACTGCTTGAGGGCATCGGCCGCGGTGTGCACGCCGACCAGGTTGATGTTCTCGCCGGCCAGCAGCTGGCGGATGCTGTCGAGCTGGCGCACGTCGTCCTCGACCACCAGCACGTGGCGCAGGTCCTGCAGGAACTTGGCTTCCAGCTTGCGGATCGCGCCGGTCAGTTCTTCCCGCTGCACCGGCTTCAAGGCGTAGCCGATGGCGCCGCGCTCCAGCGCTTCGTGCGAATAGTCGGCGACCGACACCACATGCACCGGGATGTGCCGCGTGCGCGGGTTGCGCTTGATCTGGTCCAGCACGCCCAGGCCGGAGAAATCGGGCAGGTTCATGTCCAGCAGGATGGCGCTGGGACGGTACATCTCGGCGGCAGCCACGCCCTCGTTGGCCGAATGCGTGATCACGCACTGGAAGCCCATCTCGCGCGCCAGGTCCCGCAGGATCAGCGCGAAGGCGGCATCGTCCTCGATCACCAGGATCAGGCGCGAGGAGGCGTCGAGCCGGTTGCGGTCGTCGTCGATGGCGATGTCCTGCAGGCGCCGCGCGGCATTGAACGGCTGCGCCGGGCTCAGGCGCACGTCCGGCGCAGTGGCGGCTTGCGCCGCCTGCAGCGCCGAGGCGGCCGCCGGCAGCGGCGCCGGTTCGGGGCGCGGCACGACCTGTCCGGCGTCATACGCCTGCGGCAGCGTCAGCGTGAAGATGCTGCCCTCGCCCGGCTGGCTCTGCACGCGGATGTCGCCGCCCAACAGGCGCGCCAGATCGCGCGAGATCGACAGGCCCAGGCCGGTGCCGCCGTACTTCCGATGTGTGCTGCCGTCGGCCTGGCGGAAGGCTTCGAAGATGAACTGGTGCTGGTCCGCGCCGATGCCGATGCCGGTGTCGCGCACCGCGAAACTCACGCCGCCGCCGGCGGCCGGCTGCACCGAGAGCGTCACCTCGCCCTTCTCGGTGAACTTGATGGCATTGGAGAGCAGGTTCTTGAGGATCTGGCCGAGGCGCTGCATGTCGGTTTCCATGCGCGCCGGCGCGCCCGGTTCGAGCTGCACCTTGAAGCCCAGGCCCTTCTGCTGCGCGGTAACGGAGAACACCGCATTGAGCTCGTCGGCCAGCTTGGCCAGGGCAAAGGACTCCGGCACGATATCGAGCTTGCCGGCCTCCATCTTGGACAGGTCGAGGATGTCGTTGATCAGCGCCAGCAGGTCGTTGCCGGCCGAGGAAATGGTCTGGGCGAAACGCACCTGCTCATCGGTGAGGTTGCCCTGCTTGTTGTCGGCCAGGAGTTTGGCCAGGATCAGCGTGGAGTTCAGCGGCGTGCGCAGCTCGTGGCTCATGTTGGCCAGGAATTCGCTCTTGTACTGGTTGGCGCGCTCCAGCTCGGTGGCCTTGTCCACCAGCACCACCTGGGTCTTGGACAAGTCGTCCTTCTGGGTTTCCAGCAATTGCGCCTGCTCTTCCAGCTGGGCGTTGGTCTCTTCCAGTTCGGCCTGCTGCGTTTCCAGCCGTAGCTGCGAGGCCTTCAGCGCCTGCCCCTGCTCTTCCAGCTCCTCGTTGTTGACGCGCAGTTCTTCCTGCTGCGCCTGCAATTCCTCGGCCTGGCGCTGGGTCTCTTCCAGCAATTCCTCCAGGCGCGTGCGATCCTTGGACGAACGCACGGCCACCGCGATCTGGTCGGCCAGGCGCACCAGCAATTCTTCTTCCTCCGGGCGCACATGGCGCAAGAAGCCCAGCTCGAACACCGCCTGCACCACGCCGTCGGACGAGGCCGGCACGATCAGCAATTCCAGCGGCTTGCGCTGGCCGACGGCCGAGGCCACCGTCAGGTAGTCCTCCGGCACGTCCTTGATGTGCATCGCGCGGTTGAGCTTGACGGCCTGGCCCAGCAGGCCGTCGCCGTTTTGCAGCGAGGACGGCCCGTCGGCATGGCCGATCGCATAGGAGGCGAACCGCTCGAAGCCGTTGCCGTTCTTGCGGATGTAGATCGCGCCGACCTGGGCGTTGAGGTAGGCCGCCAGGAAGGACAGCGTGTTGTCGCCCAGGATGTCGAGGCGCTGCTCGCCCTGCAGGCGTTCGGCCAGGCCCATCTGGCCGGAGCGGATCCAGCCTTGCTTCTCGCGGGCGCGGTAGTCGCGCGAGGTCATCACCGCCGAGGCCACGATCAGGATCAGCAGCAGGCCCGAACCGCCCCAGGTGACGGCGCTGGAGAACGCCACCGCGTCCTGCCAGTCGGATTGGCGCGACGCCAGCAGGTCGCGCTCATGCGTTTCCATCTCGCGCACCATGGCGCGCACCCGATCCATGGCCATCTTGCCGCGGTCGGACTGCACCACTGCCAGCGCGCCGGCGGCGTCGCCGCTGCGGCGCAGCTCGATGGTCTGCGCCAGCTCCTCCATCTTTTCGCGGGTGATGCCTTCGGCCTGGGACAGGCGCTGCAACTGCTCCTGGCTGTCGGAGACCAGCGCGCGCAGCTTGGCGAACTCACTGGGCAAGGCGGCCCTGGCCTGGTTGTACGGCGCCAGGTAGCTCTCGGCGCCGGCCAGCAGGTAGCCGCGCTGGCTGGTCTCGGCGTCTTTCAGCGTGGATACCAGCACCTGCAGCTGCTCGCGCACGTCGATGGTGTGCGACACGGCGCGCGCGGCATCGGCGCGCGTGACCGAGGCCTGGTAGGTGAACAGCGAGATCAGGATCACCGCCAGGATGGCCACGCCGAAACCCACCAGCGGTCCCGGCGGCAGCGGCGGGCCGCTGAAGGCCCCCTTGCCCTGGCGTTTGAATGTGGCAATGCGTTCTTCTGCTTGGCTGGAAAAAACCGGCACGGCGCGCTCCGTTCTTGGAATCGTAATGGCTGAGCTGTGGGGGCTGCGGCTCCCCCTCCCCTGGGCATTGCTGTCCAGCAAAAATCACTGATTATACTTTGGCATCACTATCGCCGGAGCCCCCGTTCGCGGCGCCCGGACCCGGCTTGTGACAGGAAAGCCGGGCGCCGGTTCACCCCGGCCCTGCTGCCCCGCTCAGTTGCCCGCCAGGCCGGCGGCGACGTTGATCGACAAGCCGATGATGGCGGCGTTGAAGACGAAGCAGATCAGCGAGTGCGCCAGCACCGCCTTGCGCATCGCGCGGGTGGCCACGCCGACGTCCGAGGTCTGCACGGCGACGCTGATGGTGAAGGCGAAATACAGGAAGTCCCAGTAGTCGGGCGTAGTCTGGCCGTCGGCGAAGCGCAGCGGCAGGGCCTTGGGATCGTCGTCATCGGCGTAGAACAGGCGGGCGTAGTGCAGCGTGAAGATGGTGCCGATCAGCAGCCATGAACCGAACACCGTGGCCGCGGTGCAGGCGTAGCGCCACAGGCGGCCGCCGTCGTCATGGCCGGCCAGTTCCAGCAGGATCGCCACCAGGCTGGCGATGGCCGCCACGCACACCATGCCCAGCACCAGTTGCGCGCTCTCGTCCTCGGTTTCCGCCAGCCGCTTGGCGTCCTGCGCGTCGGCGCTGTACATCATCAGCCAGATGCTCAGCAGGTAAGTCCAGACCCCGGCGTTCCAGCCGACCAGGCACTGGGTCACCCACGACCCGACAGGAATGAAGAGACCGGCGGCAATGCCGACGGCAATGGCGATCAACAGGCGCGGATGAACCTGGACGATGTGGCGGGCGACGGACATGTTCTATTTATATGGATGGATGACGCGCGCGGCGGGAATGCCGAAACATAGCATGCTTCGGCGCCCCCGCCGCGCGGCGTTCACTTGCCCGAAGAGATGCGGTGCGCCACGCGGGTCGCCTCATCGAAGCTGGCGAAGCCGGTCAGCGCCATGGTGTTGATGGTCATCGGTTCCTGCACGGTGGCCATGTTGGTCACCCGCCCCTCCACCACCGCCGCCAGCTGGCGCCCGCGCAGCTCGCGCGTGCCGGCGGCCAGCTTGGCGCTGCCGGCCGGCGAGAACTGCACGATCAGGATGGCGCGGCCGGCGGCGTCCTTCTGGGCGCTGGCGCGCTGCACGTCGGCGGCGTTCACCAGCGCGCGCGGCGCCAGGTAGACCACGCTGCCGGGAATGTCGCTGTTCTCGGCCCTGGTCCAGCCCTCGGCCGGCGCCGTGCTGGCGCCGCGCAGCTCAAAGGCCTGCGATGGCGCCGGCGCGCCGGTGCCGGCGCAACCGGCCAGCGCAACCAGGGCCGCCGCTGCCGCCAGCAGGGTGCGGGCGTTCAAAATTCATGCTCCTTCAAGGCCCGCTGCGCCCGTTCGCGCGCGCCCTCCAGCGCTTCCTGCTCGGTTGGGAAGATCCCGGCCGGGATATAGGTCTCGGCGATCTCGGGCTCGCGCGCCAGGCGCACGAAGACCTGGGCCTCGAAACTGTCGTCCGGTTGTTGAACCGCGTCGAAACGGGCGATGTGGGTGCCGCTTTGCAAAACCTTGTCCGTCATGCTGCCTCCGGTGTCGTGGTCACGATCGAGCCGGTTGGACACTGCCCTGCGCACGAGGTTCGTGGCGTGAAAGGGAAGAAATTTTTCCCGGCGGAAATCTGCCGGGGAGGTCGAAGTCGCTCAGGCCGCCAGCGGGAAGCGCACGGTGAAGACCGTGCCCTGCCCTTCGCGGCCGCAGTCCAGGCTGATCACGCCGCCGTGGTCATGGGCGATCTCGCGCACGATGGCCAGTCCCAGGCCGCTGCCGGCCACCTTGTCGTTGGCGCGGTAGAAGCGGTCGAAGATCAGCTCGCGGTGCTCCGGCGCGATGCCCGGCCCCGAGTCCTCGACCGCCAGCAGGGTGGCGTCCGCCTCTTCCTGGCAGCGCACGGTGACGGTGCTGTGCGGCGGCGAGTAGCGCACCGCGTTGTCGATCAGGTTGTCGATCAGATCGCGCAGCAGGAAACGGTCGCCGCGCATGCGCCCGCTGCGCAGGTCGAAGCCGAGGTCGATCTGCTTCTTGTCGGCCTCCTCGATGAAGTGCTGCACCGATTCGCTGACCAGCTCGTCCAGCGACAGGTCTTCCAGCTTGCGCTGCTCGAACAGGCCCGGCTCGGAACGCGCCAGCGCCAGCAGCTGACGGCTCTGGCGGATCATGCGTTCGACCGAGGAATTCATCATCGCCAGCGAGCGCGCGGTGTCGGGCTGGCCCTGGTGCTTGTCGTGCAGCAGCTCCAGCTGCAGCTTCAGGCCGGTCAACGGCGTGCGCAACTGGTGCGCGACGTCGGCCAGGAAATTCTGCTGCGCCTGCTCGCCCTTGCTGATGCGCGCCATCAGCTCGTTCATGGCCACGATCAGCGGCTGCAGCTCCACCGAGGAGCCGGCGCTGTCGATGGCGCCCAGCTTGCCGTGGCCGCGCTGCTCCAGGTTGCGCTGCAGCGTCTTCAACGGACGCAGGCCGCGCCGCACCGCCACCAGCACCGCGCTGATGGAGACGAAGGTGATGATGCCGTCCAGCGCCAGGAAGGACAGCAGGATGGTGTAGTGCGCGCGGTCGCGCTTGCGCACCGTCTCGGCCACTGCGACCGAGATGACGCCGTTCTTGACCTGCACCTGCAGCGCGGCGATGCGCACCGGCTCCCCGCGCATCTCGGCGTCATAGTTGATGGGACGTTCGAAGACATCGCTCTCGGGCAGCGGCGGGAAACCGCGGTCGCCCACCACGATCTGGCCGCTGGTGTCGCGCACGGCGAAGAAAGTGGTGTCGGAATGGTTGCTGCGCAGGATCTGCTCGGCCTGCTGGGTCAGCTCGGCGGTGGTGCGCTCCTGGCGGTGGCGAACCTGGGCGTACAGGCCCCAGGTGGAATCCATCAGGTTCTGGTCGAAGGCGTGCTGGGCCGGCAGCCACGCCAGCCAGTAGGTCAGGCCGGCGCCGATCAGGTTGATCAGCAGCAGCGGCGCGATCAGCCACTTGAGCAGGTCGCGCCGGATGCTGGAATGCGAGACGGGCATGCGGGCCGGCCGGATCAGCTGTCGCTCTTCTCGAGCATGTAGCCGAAGCCGCGGATGGTGCGGATGGCGACGCCGGAATCGGCGATCTTCAGACGGATGCGGGAGACATACACTTCCACCGCGTTGATGGTGAAGTCCTCGCCCCAGGGCAGCACGGCGTCGATGATCTGCTGCTTGGAGACCACGCGCGAAGCGTGCTGCATCAGGTATTCCAGCACCGTCCATTCGCGCAGCGAGAGCTCGATCTTGCGGCCGTCGATCTCGGCGCGCTTGGTGGCGTTGTCCAGCGACAGCCCGCCCACGGTCAGTTGCGCCGGCTGCGGCGCGCTGCGGCGGATCAGGGCCTTGATGCGCGCCACCAGCTCCGGCGTGGCGAAGGGCTTGACCAGGTAGTCGTCGGCGCCCAGCTCCAGGCCGTGCACGCGGTCGGGAATGGTGTCGCGCGCGGTCAGCAGCAGCACCGGGGTATTGTTGCCGGTGGCGCGCATGCGGCGCAACACCTCGAAGCCGTCGATGCCGGGCAGGCCGATGTCGAGCACCAGCACCGAGGCGTTGAAACGCTGCAGCATCGGCTGCGAGAGCGCGTCGAGCCCGTTGTTGACGGTGTGCACGGTGAACCCGTGGGAGTTGAGGACGCGCGAAAGACCGTCGGTGAGCACCGGGTCGTCTTCGACCAGCAGAACGTTCATAGGGACTTCATCAGAGAAAAACGGCGCAAAAAAATCTGCGAACCGAAGCATCGTATTGCAGCGCCGGGATTGCTGCAAATCGGGGCTTGCCCGAGGAGCATCGGGCGCCTTGCAAAGCGTTTCATTTTTGTCACAGTCAGCCCTTTGTCAGCACTCCGACAGGACTTCGTCAGCCGGCGATTTTACTCTGTCGGGGTTGCGAGAATGAGAATCCACCTCATTACGAACAGCCGCAGTAGAACCGCTTACGCCAGCCACACGGTCAGAACACGGACGGATAGCCAGCCAAAGGATTTCCCGCTCCCGCAGCGGGTTTCCCCTTCCGCGCCAACTCCATATAAAAGACCTTAAAAATGAACCGTCTCACTCCGATTGCCGCTGCGCTGGTCGCAGCGTTCGCCGCGCCTTTGCCGCTGCATGCGCAACAGGCCAATTCCAACAATGCCGACGCCGCCGGCCAGCTGGCGCCCGTCACGGTCGAAGGCCGGCGCGACGATTTCGCATCCGGCCCCACCGCGCTCACCAAGCTCCCCGCCGACCTGCACGACGTGCCGCAATCGATTACGGTGGTCAACAAGGCGCAGATGCAGTCGCAAGGCGTGGCCTCGCTGTCGGACGCCCTGCGCAACGTCTCCGGCATCACGCTGGGCGGCGCCGAGGGCGGCCAGATCGGCAACAACATCAACCTGAACGGCTTCTCGGCCCGCACCGACATCTACCTGGACGGCTTCCGCGACCGCGGCCAGTACTACCGCGACACCTTCGCCATGGATGAGATCGAAGTGCTGATGGGGCCGTCGTCGATGCTGTTCGGCCGCGGTTCGACCGGCGGCATCATCAACCAGGTCAGCAAGAAGGCCAACCTGAAGGACGCCACCGAGGTCTCGGCCTCGGTCACCAGCAACGGCCTGGTGCGCACCACTGCCGACTACAACCACAAGCTGTCGGATACCTCGGCCATGCGCATCGAGGCGATGGTGCAGGACGGCGCCGCCAGCACCCGCAACCAGACCAATGTGCAGGACTTCGGCCTGGCCGGCTCCTACGTGCACGGCATCGGCACCCCGACCGAGATCACGCTGTCGGCCCTGATCCAGCACAACCACGACCAGCCCGACTACGGCCTGCCGCCGCTCAACGGCCATCCCGTCGGCGTCGACCGCGACACCGCCTATGGCCTGAACAGCGACCGCACCGACCAGGATGTGTTCTCGCTCAACGCCGGCATCAAGCACAAGATCGCGCCGGACGTGACGCTGCGCAACCAGACCCAGTTCAACTACGTCCACACCAACGCCATCGAGACCGCGCCCAATACCATCGGCACCGTCTCCGGCGCCGGCTTCACGGCGCTGACCAACGCCAGCAGCAACCTGCCGCTGTCGAGCCTGTTCGTGCGCACGCAAAGCCACGACCGCGACATCCACGACTACTCGATCTACAACCAGACCGAGCTGTCGGCCAAGTTCAGCACCGGCGGCATCAAGCATGACTTCCTGGTCGGGCTGGAAGTCGGCCACGACGGCTACGACAACCAGACCTACTACCGCAACGGCAGCTGCAACGGCGTCGCCCTGACCGGCGCGGCCACGCCCACCAGCGGCTTCAACGACTGCATCCCGGTGCTGAACCCGACCTACAGCGCCGCCGGCGCCAGCGTGCCCGACGTCGCCGGCAACCGCCAGGGCGGCAGCGCCAACACCATCGCCACCTATTTCGGCGATACGCTGGAGTTGAGCAAGCAGTTCAAGGCGGTGGCCGGCCTGCGCTTCGATCGCTACATCGCCAGCATCACCAACTCGCTGAACTCGGGCAACACGCCCGCTGTGGCCAAGAACACCAACCTGGCCTCGGCCAACCAGACGGTGAACTTCCTGTCGGTGCGCTCGGGCCTGATCTGGGAGCCGAGCTCGGCGCAATCCTATTACGTCTCCTACGGCACCTCGTTCAATCCCTCGCTGGAGCAGTTGACCGGCACCGCCGGCCAGCAGAACCTCGATCCGGAAAAGAACCGCTCCTATGAAGTCGGCGGCAAGTGGGACGTGGCGCAAGGCCTGGCCCTGAACGCCGCCGCCTTCCAGATCACCAAGGAGAATGCGCGCAGCCAGGTCAGCGCCGGCGTCTACGAGCTGCAGGGCACGGTGCGGGTCAACGGCGCGCGCGCCGGCGCCACCGGCCGCATCACCCGCGACTGGCAAGTGGCCGCCAACTACACCTACCTGGACGCCAAGGTGATCGGCGGCGCCGCCGGCGACACCACGGTCGGCATGATCCCCAGCAACACGCCCAAGCACACCCTGACCACCTGGACCACCTACGACTTCATGCCGCACTGGCAGGTCGGCGGCGGCGCCACCTACATGTCGCAGCGCTTCGTCAACCAGACCAACACCATCCAGGTCGGCGGCTACACCCGCTGGGATGCCACGGTGGCCTACACCCAGAAGGCCTACGACATCCGCCTGAACCTGTTCAACCTGACCAACAAGATGTATTACGATGCGCTGATCCAGTCGGACGGCGGCCGGTCGGTGCCAGGCACGGGCCGCACCGCGATGCTGTCGGTCAACTACCGCATGTAAGCGACAACCAGGCTTAACGAGGACGTCCACCCATGCTCATCACCATTCCCAGACTGCTCGACGGCGAACAGGTCAAGGCCGTGCGCCGGCTGCTGGACGGGGCGGGAGAAGCCTGGGTGGACGGCCGCGTGAGCGCCGGCTACCAGGGCGCGCCGGTGAAGTTCAACCAGCAGATCGACGAACGTTCCGAGGTGGCGCTGCAATGCCAGCGCATCATCGTCGGCGCGCTGGAACGCCATCCGCGCTTCATCAGCGCCGCCCTGCCCAACCTGATCTATCCGCCCATGTTCAATCGCTACGGCGAGGGCATGACCTTCGGCGCCCATGTCGACGGCAGCGTGCGCATCCACCCGCACAATGGCCGCAAGCTGCGCACCGATGTCTCGGGCACCCTGTTCCTGGCGGATGCGTCGGACTACGACGGCGGAGAATTGCAGATAGACGACACTTACGGCTCGCATAAGGTCAAGCTCGACGCCGGCGACCTGGTGCTGTACCCGGCCACCAGCCTGCACACCGTCACGCCGGTGACGCGCGGCGTGCGCGTGGGTTGCTTCTTCTGGATACAAAGCCTGGTGCGCGACGACGGCCGGCGCAGCATGCTGTTCGACATGGACAACGCCATCCAGCGCCTGAACCAGACCGATGCCGACGCCGTGGCGCGACGCACGCTGGTGGGCTGCTACCACAACCTGCTGCGGCAATGGAGCGACACCTGAGCCGGCCGGCACCGACACAAGCCGCTTCCCTGGAAGCGGCTTTTTTTACGGCCCTTACTTGAAGTAGCGCGGATCCATCTTGCGAAACACCCAGGCCGAGACCAGCGTGATCACACCCACGATCGCGAAGGTCACCTGGAAGCTGAAGCTGGTGGCCGCGCCCGCGTCATCCTTGAACAGGTTCACCAGCGTGCCGCCGATGGTCACGCCCAGGCCGATGGCCAGCATCTGCACCATCGAGAACAGGCTGTTGCCGCTGCCGGCATCGCTCTTGTCCAGGCCCTTCAGGGTGACGCTGTTCATCGCCGCGAACTGCATCGAATTGGCCGCGCCGAACACCGACAGCTGGACGATGCCTGCCGCGATCGGCCAGTCAGGCGTGATCAGCGCGAAGGAGACGATGGAACCGCCCACCAGGATGGTGTTGACCAGCAGGAAATTATCGTAGCCGTAGCGCTTGACCAGCGGCGCGATCCACGGCTTGGCGATGGTGCCGGAGATGGCCGCCGGCAGCAGCACCAGGCCGGCGTGCAGCGGCGAGTATCCCAGCCGCACCTGCAACAGCAACGGCAGCAGGAAGGGCACGGCCGAGGAGCCGATGCGGCACACCAGGTTGCCGGCCAGGCCGATGCTGAAGTTGGGTTCCTTGAAAAGGCCCAGGCGAAACAGCGGCCGCTCGTGGCGGCGCGCATGCAGCCAGTACAGCCACACCGCCAGCGCCGCCAGCGCGAACAGCGCCGCGCTCCAGGCGCCGCGGCGCTCATCGACAGGCACATCCAGCGCCAGCGAGAAAGCCACCATGCAGCCCG
The DNA here is from genome assembly GCF_028993615.1 of Herbaspirillum sp. WKF16. Taxonomy (NCBI): domain Bacteria; kingdom Pseudomonadati; phylum Pseudomonadota; class Betaproteobacteria; order Burkholderiales; family Oxalobacteraceae; genus Herbaspirillum; species Herbaspirillum sp. WKF16. Next base: position 3,501,194 of record NZ_CP118632.1, read on the forward strand.
ACAGCAAGGCGCAGCCCAGCACGTCGAACCTGGGCGCGGCCGGCAGCAGGTCGTTGGACAGGTAGCGCAGCACGGCCAGCATGCCGACCGTGCCGATGGGCACGTTGATCAGGAAGATCCAGTGCCACGACAGGCTCTCCACCAGCCAGCCGCCCAGCACCGGCCCGACCACCGGCCCCAGCTGTCCGGCAATCGAGATCGAGGCCAGCGCCGCGATGTACTGCGCGCCGGGCACGCTGCGCAGCACGGCCAGCCGTCCCACCGGCAGCAGCATGGAGCCGCCGATGCCCTGCACCACGCGCGCCGCCAGCAGCTGCGGCAGCGTGTGCGCCGTGGCGCACAGGATGGAGCCGATCACGAACACCAGGATGGTGGCGAAGTACATCTTGCGCGTGCCGAAGCGGTCGGCCAGCCAGCCCGAGGCCGGCGTGAGCGAAGCCATGGTCAGGGTATAGGCCACCACCACCGGGTGCATGTTCAGGACCGGCTCGCCCAGGCTGTGCGCCATCGCCGGCAGCGCGGTGTTGACGATGGTGGTGTCCAGCGTCTGCATGAAGAAGCCTGAGGCGACGATCCAAAGCAGCGCGCGCTGCGAGAGATCGGAAGGCTTGGCGGAAGGTTCTGAGAGCTGGTCGGGGCGTTGGGCGGACATGGACTGGAAAGATTCGGGCGCGGAAAAAGCGGCGGGGACACAAAAGCCTGTTGCCTCTGTGTCCCCGCGTATGGTGTTGCTTTCTTCGAAGCAGTAGCCGTTATTCTAAAGCGTTTGGCCGGCGCGCATCAGAACGCCTGCGGACGCCACTTCAGCAGGCGGCGCTCCAGCGCGTGCAGCAGCCAGTCCGCCGCCAGCGCCACCACCGCCAGCACGATCATCGCAGCGAACACGCCGCTGGCGTTGAACGCACCCTGCGCGGTCGAGATCAGCAGGCCGATGCCTTGCTTGGACCCCAGGAACTCGCCCACCACCGCGCCCACCAGCGCAAAGCCGAAGCTCACGTGCAGGCTGGCCAGGATCCACGACAGCGCCGACGGGATCACCACCGCGGTGGTCACCTGGCGGCGCGAGGCGCCCAGGATCTGGGCGTTGGCGATCATGTAGCGGTCGGCTTCGCGCACACCCTGGAAGGCGTTGGCGAACACCACGAAGAACACCATCACCACCGCCAACGCGACCTTGGAAGCCATGCCCAGGCCGAAGGCGATCACGAAGATCGAGCCCAGCACCACGCGCGGGATCGAGTTGGCGATCTGAATGTAGAGGCTGAAGACGTCGGAGAGCAGCTTGTTGCGGCCCAGCACGATGCCGGCGATCACGCCCGCCACCGAGCCGATCAGGAAGCCCAGCACGGTCTCTTCCAGCGTCACCAGCACCTGGGTCCAGAGCGGCCCCTGCGAGGTGCCTTCGACCATCCAGTCATAGATCTGGATCACGATCAGCGAGGGCTGCGAGAAGAAGAAGGGATCGATCCAGCCGATGCGGGAAAACAGTTCCCAGCCGCCCAGCACCACCACCAGGATGGCGATGCGCAGGCCGATGACCAGGTTGCGCCGTCCGCGGATCTTGCGTTGCGCCTCGGCTTCTACTGCGGCGATGTCCATCGTCGCGGCGGATTGTGTGATGTTTGCTTGTGTCATTTCTTCACCTGTTTCTGGGTGTGTGGTTTTCTGCCTGCGCGCTGCCCTCGATGCGCCGCGATGCGGCTACTCAGGGTGAACGGGTCTGATAGCGCAATCCATGAACCCGTTCGGACTGAGTAGCGGCGCAGCCGCGTATCGAAGTCAGCGCAGGGATTGTTCTCACGCAATATGCACTTCTTCGCGCAGATCGCTCCAGATCTTGCGCGAGATGTCGATGAAGCGCTGCTCGTAGCGCACCTCTTCCATGACGCGCGGACGCGGCAGGTCGATCGGGTAGACGCTCTTCAAGGTGGCCGGACGCGCGGTCAGCACGTAGACCTTATCGGCCAGCGCAATCGCTTCTTCCAGGTCGTGGGTGACGAACACCACCGAACCGGAATGGGCCGACCACAGCTGCAGCAGCTCGTCCTGCATCAGCGTGCGGGTCTGCATGTCCAGCGCCGAGAACGGCTCGTCCATCAGCAGGATCTCGGGGCTGTTGATGAAGGTCTGGGCCAGCGCCACGCGCTTGCGCATACCGCCCGACAACTGGTGCGGATAATGGTCGCCGAACTTGTCGAGGCCGACGCGGCGGATCCACTCATCGGCCAGCTGGTGCGCCTGCTCCTTGGGCTTGCCGCGGAACATGGGACCGGCGGCGACGTTCTCGCGCACGCTGCGCCACGGGAACACGGCATCGTTCTGGAACACGAAACCGATGCGCGGGTCGATGCCGTTGACCGGCTGGCCCATCACGCGCACCTCGCCCATGGTCGGCTTCAGCAAGCCGGTGATCAGCGACAGCGTGGTCGACTTGCCGCAACCGGTGGGGCCGACCACGGCCACGAACTCGCCGCGTCCCACGCTCATGGAAAAGTCGCGCAGCGCCACGGTGGCCTTTCCGTCGGCGGTGATGAAGCGGCAAGTGACATTGCGCAGTTCGATGGCGGGGGTTTCTTGCGCGCCGCCGGCCGGTTTGGCGAAGGCGTTTTGGTTGATCGCATTCATCGTGTTGGTCTTTCCTGGGCTGAGTGATCCCCTGACGCGAGAAATCGCATCATGGCTGGTAAATATCCTGGTAATGAAACTGACTACTTTTGACTTGAGCACCGTCTCCCCTGCGAAAGCAGGGGCCCAGTGTCGTTCGGCCTGGGTGGCGCCGCCAACGACGCTGGATCCCTGCTTTCGCAGGGATGACAGCCGCTTTGGAACGGCCTTGCAATGCCGCCCCGATCGAAAACTTATTTAACCTGGTTCACAAACTCGTCGGTGTAGGTCTTCGACAAATCCACATGCTTGCCCTTGACGTTGGGATTGAATCCCGACAGCACGGCCAGCACGGTTTCAGGTCCGCCCTTGGGCATCTTGCCGTCCGGCGAATACATCGGCAGCGAATTGTTCAGGGCCTGCACGTACAGCGGCTTGTTGTTGCCGTAGTAGTCCTTGGGCATCTTGTCGGCGATCTGTTCGGCGCTGTGGGTGTTGATGAACTTGAGCGTCTTGACGAAAGCGCGCGCCAGCTTTTGCGCGTCGTCCTTGTGACCGTTGAGCCAGCTGCGCTGCACGTACACGCTGGACGCCGGATACAGGCCGCCCAGCGCCTTGACTGTGCCTTCCACGGTGCGCATGTCGATCAGCACCTGAGCGTCGCCGGTCTTGAGGAGCTGCGAAGCGGTCGGCTCGGTGGTCATGCCGGCATCGATGCGGCCCTGCTTCATGGCGGCGATGAAGGTATTGTCGGCGCCCACCGGCAGCACCGAGAATTCCTTGGAGGTGATGCCGTGACGCGAGGCCAGGTATTGCGTCAGGAAATTGGTGGACGAACCCAGGCCGGTCACGCCCAGGGTCTTGCCGCGGGCGTCGGCCATGCTCTTGAAGTTGGCGGCGGCCTTGGTGCCCACCAGCTCGACCTCGCCCGGCACCTGGCCGAGGATGGTGATGGCGGTGATTTCCTTGCCCTTGGTCTGCAGGTCGATGGAGTGGTCGTAGAAGCCCACCACCGCCTGCACGGCGCCGGCCAGCAGTTCGTTCTCGGCGTCCACGCCGGCCGGCTGCGACTGCAGCTCGACGTTGAGGCCTTCTTCCTTGAAGTAGCCCAGCTGCTCGGCCAGCTTGGCCGGCAGGTACACCATCTTGTTGATGCCGCCCACCATGATGGTGATCTTGCTGTCGGCGGCGAAAGCCTGGCCCGGCAGCGTCGCCAGCGCGGCGGCGGCCACGGCCAGCGAAAGGACGGTACGGCGCATGTTGTTGGTCATTCTTGTCTCCTGAGGGTTGATGCCGGTGCAGGCCAAGCCTGCGGATTTTATGTCTTCTTCGACAGGCTTGCCTGTCCCCGGATGCTTACTTGACCTGGTCCGCGAACTCGTTGGTGTAAGTCTTGGAGAGGTCGATGTTCTTGCCCTTGATGTTGGGGTTGAAGCCGGCCATCACCTTGAGCACCTGCTCCGGGCCGCCGGCCGGCATCTTGCCGTCGGGCGAATACATCGGCATGGAGGCCTTGAGCGCCTGTACGTAGATGGCCTTGTTGCCGCCGTAGTAGTCCTTGGGCATCTTGTCAGCGATCTCGTCGGCCGAATGGGTCTGGATGTACTTCAGGGTCTTGACGAAGGCGCGCGCCAGCTTCTGCGACTCGGCCTTGTGGCTGTTCATCCAGGCGCGGTTCACGTACAGGCTGGAGGCCGGATACAGCCCGCCCAGCGCGCTGCGCGTGCCTTCCACGCTGCTCATGTCGACCAGCACCTTGGCGTCGCCCGAGGCCAGCAGGATGGAGGTGGTCGGCTCGGTGGTCCAGGCCACGTCGATGCGCTTTTGCTTGAAGGCGGCGATCAGCGTATTGCCCGCCCCCACCGGCAGCATCGAGTAGTCGCCCGACTTCAGGCCGGCGCGGCTGGCCAGGTATTGCGCGATGAAGCTGGAGGACGAACCCAGGCCGGTCACGCCCAGCGTCTTGCCCTTGAGGTCGGCCATGCTCCTGACGCTGCCGGCGAGGTCGGCGCGCACCATTTCCATGCCGCCCGGCACCAGCAGCAGCTGGGTGATCGAGGTGATTTCCTTGCCCTTGCTCTGCAGGTCGATGGAGTGATCGTAGTAGCCGACCACGGCCTGCACGGCGCCGGCCAGCAGCTCGTTCTCGGCGTCCACGCCGGCCGGCTGCGACTGCAGTTCGACCTCCAGGCCTTCTTCCTTGAAGTAGCCGAGGTTCTCCGCCAGCTTGGGCGGCAGGTAGATCAGCTTGTTGATGCCGCCCACCATGATGGTGATCTTGTCGGCGGCGCGCGCCTGCGGCGCGGCCAGGCACAGGGCGGCGGCGGTGACGGCGGTGGCGCCCAGGACCAGCAGGGAACGGCGAAGGGGGAAAGCGTGGAACACACGAGCGTCGCGACGCATTATGATTGTCTCCTTTGGTGGGATGGTCTGGCGCCATCTTCACTTTTCTGGTTTGTGGGGGCCATTCTAAGAAACCGAAACCTTCATCCAGCTTTCCAAAAACCGGCTATTTTATTTGCAGCGCAACAAAATAATTGAAACTTTGGCATGAAACTGCTCCTCATCGAAGACAACCCGCAGCTCGCCCATTGGCTGGAGCAGATCCTCAAGGAACACAAGTTCAGCGTCGACATCGCCGCCGACGGCGAGATCGCCGACCAGGTGCTGCGCGATGAAAACTACGACGTCGTGCTGCTGGACCTGATGCTGCCCAAACTGGGCGGCAAGCACGTGCTGCGCCGCCTGCGCGAGCGCCACAACGGCGTGCCGGTGATGATCCTGACGGCCAGCGGCTCGATCGACGAGAAGGTCGAATGCCTGGGCGCCGGCGCCGACGACTACCTGGTCAAGCCCTTCGAGGTGCGCGAGCTGGTGGCCCGCATCAAGGTGCTGATCCGCCGCCAGACGCCCGACAAGGCGGCCGAGATCCACTGCGGCGACCTGGTCTACGACAGCAACACGCGCCAGTTCGCGGTGGCCGGCAACCTGCTGGCGCTGCCCGCGCGCGAGCACGACGTGCTGGAGATCCTGATGCTCAAGCAAGGCAAGACGGTGTCCAAGACGGCGCTGATGAAGGGCATCTTCAGCCTCTCCGAAGAACCGAGCGCGGACGCCATCGAGATCTACATCTCGCGCCTGCGCAAGAAGCTCGAACCCTCCAGCGCCGCCATCATGACCCTGCGCGGCCTGGGCTACCTGCTCAAGCAGAAAGATGATTGACAGCCTGCGCCTGCGGCTGCTGCTGTGGCTGCTGATCCCGATGACGGTCTATGTCGGCCTCTCGGCCAGCGACGCCTACGACAACGCGGTCTCCAGCGCCACCCTGATCCAGGATCGCGCCCTGCTCGCCTCGGCGCGCATGATCGCCGGCCAGGTCACCTGGCAGGACGGCGCGCCGGTGGTCTCGATACCGCCGGCGGCGCTGGAGATGTTCGCTTCGCCGGCGCAGGACGCGGTCTACTACCAGGTATTGATGGACGACGAGACCTTGCTGGCCGGCCGTCCCGACTTCCCCGCCGAACCTGACTTCGCCGCCCTCCATCCGGCCTACGCCACTACCGATTTCGACGGCCGCCCGTTGCGCGTGGTCAGCTATATCCGCGCGCTCTACGACGAAGGCACGCTGCGCATGGTGGCGGTCTCGGTGGGCCAGACCATGCAGGGCCACCAGCAAATGCTGGAAGAACTCTGGCAACCCTCGCTGCGGCGCCAGCTGGTGCTGCTGCTGTTGGCGGTGGCGCTGGTGGTGCTGGGCCTGACCATCGAACTGCGCCCCATCCTGGCGGTGAAGGACGAACTCGCCGCGCGCGACCCCAACTCGCTCTCGCCGCTGCGCGCCGGCCAGTTGCAGCTGGAGCTGCGCCCCATCGTCGAGGCGATCAACCAGTACATCCAGCGCTTGAACGCCCAGGTGACGGTGCAAAAGCGCTTCGTCGCCGACGCCGCCCACCAGCTGCGCACGCCCCTCACCGTGATCGATTCGCAGATCCAGTTCGCGCGCCAGCTGGACGACCCGGCGCGCCTGCCGCAGGTGCTGGCGGCGCTGCACGACGGTAGCCGCAACATGACCGACCTCACCAACAAGCTGCTGCTGCTGTCGCAGGCTGAAGCCTCCAACAGCAGCGCCTTCCCGCGCGGGCCGGTGGACCTGTTCGCGGTGGCCGCCACGGTGCTGGAGGAGCTGGCCGGGCTGGCCCTGAAAAAAGGCATCGACCTCGGCATGGAGAGCGAGCTGGAGCGCGCCATGGTCAACGGCAACGAGGCGCAGCTGGCCGGCATGCTGATGAACCTGATCGACAATGCGCTGCGCTACACGCCGGAGGGCGGCAAGGTGACGGTGGGACTGGCGCGCGCAAGCGCGGACGACGGCAGTGCCCAGTTCCTCGTCACCGTCAGCGACAACGGCCCCGGCATCCCGGCCGAGGTGCGCGAGCGCGTGTTCGAGCGTTTCTACCGCAACGCCGCGCCGGACCAGCCGGGCTCCGGCCTGGGCCTGGCCATCGTGCGCGAGATCGTGCAGGCCTCGCAAGGCAGCATCGCGCTGGCGGCGCCGGCCGAAGGCAGCGGCCTGGTGGCGACCGTGAGGCTGCCCGCCCTGCCGGGTTAAACTGGCGACAACAAGCACAAGAACATCCGAACCACGCCACGCCGTAGGCATTCAGGGAGACAAATTGGACGTCAAGCAACTGCGGGCCCTCCTGGCCATCGCCGAGACCGGCAGCGTCACGCGCGCGGCCGAACTGCTGCATATCGTGCAACCGGCCGTATCGCGCCAGCTGCGCCTGCTGGAAGAAGACGTGGGCACGCCGCTGTTTGAACGCGGCCGGCGCGGCATGGACCTGACCGAGGCGGGCAAGATCCTGGCCAACCACGCGCGCCGCGCGCTGCACGAACTGGACCAGGCCAAGGCCGAGATCGCCCCTTCGCCCGATGTCGTCAGCGGCGCGGTGACCATCGGCCTCCTGCCCAGCACCAGCGACCTGCTGGCGGCGTCCCTGGTGCTGCATTTGCGCGAACTGTATCCGCGCCTGGCGGTCAACATCTCGGTAGGCTTCGGCGGTTACCTGCAGCAATGGCTGGAAGACGGCGAGGTCGACCTGGCGCTGATGTACGAACCCAAACCCTCGGCCCTGCTGGAGACCGTGCCGCTGGTCGACGAGACCCTCTACGTGCTGGGCCTGCCCGACAAGCACCTGTCGCTGGGCGGCGAGCTGGCCTTGTCGGCGGTGGCCGAGCTGCCGCTGGTGCTGCCGGCGCTGCCGCACGGCGTGCGCTCGCTGCTGGACCGCGCCTGTTCGCTGGCCGACCTGCACTTGAACGTGATCGCCGAGACCAATGCGATGAACGTGCAAAAGAGCCTGGTGCAATCCGGCATCGGCTACACCATCCTGCCCGGGGTGGCGGTGTTCGACGACGTCGCCGCCGGCCGCTTCGCCGCCGCGCCGATTTCCAAGCAGGCGGTGCACCGCAAGATCGTGCTGGCCCAGGCGCTCACCCGCCGCGCCTCGATCGCGGTGCGCTGCGCGGCCACCGAGCTGCGCGCGCTGATCAAGCTCAAGCTGGCCCAGGGCGCGTGGCCCGGCGCCACCTGGCTGGACGACTAGCTCCCTCCCTGCCCTCGCCGCGCGCATGGCGTTTTCCTGCCATGCCGAAAACTGATTGTCCGAACAGATTTCTGTATTGGACGGCCCCGCGCGCCGCCCCTACGATGGGCGCTCCAGTACAGAGACCGGGGATAACCATTCCATGAATACCAAGACAGGCATCGCGCCGGATGCATCGGAAGACTGGCGCGAAGAGATCTTTTCCATCCTCAAGCAAGGCGGCGTCAAGCAGGTCGCCTACGTGCCCGACGCCGGCCACTCGCACGTGATCCGCCGCGTGCACGCCGATCCCGAGATGCGCGGCATCGTGCTTACCACCGAAGAGGAAGGCGTGGCCACCGTCTGCGGCGCCTGGCTGGGCGGCCAGCGCGCGGCGCTGCTGATGCAGAGCAGCGGCGTGGGCAATTGCATCAACATGTTCTCGCTGATCGCCAACTGCCGCTTTCCCTTCCTCTCCATCGTCACCATGCGCGGCGAATGGGCCGAGTTCAACCAGTGGCAGTCGCCCATGGGCAAGGCCACCCAACAGGCCATCGAGCTGATGGGCATCACCGTGCTGCGCGCCGACCGTCCGGAAGACGTAGCCGCCACGGTGGAGGCCGGCTTCGCGGCCGCCTTCGAAGGCGGCGAGGCGGTGTGCGTTCTGCTTGGGCAGAAATTGATCGGCAAGAAGAAATGGGAGGCAGGCAAATGAGCTCGGCACAACACAACGGCATCGACCGCCGCGCCTTCGTGCGCCAACTGGTGGAGGCGTTCCCCAAGGCGCTGGTGGTGACCGGCCTGGGCTCTTCCTCCTACGACCTGTACGCCGCCGGCGACCGCGACGAGAACTTCTACCTGTGGGGCGCCATGGGCGGCGCCGCCGCGGTCGGCCTGGGCATCGCCATCGCCCAGCCCGACCGCACCGTGATCGTGGTGACCGGCGACGGCGAGCAGTTGATGGGCATCGGCGCGCTGGCCACCATCGGCGCGCAGCAGCCCGCCAACCTGAACGTGGTGGTGCTGGACAACGGCCACTTCGGCGAGACCGGCATGCAGCGCAGCCACACCAGCCTGGGCACCGACCTGGCGACGGTGGCCGCCGGCTGCGGCATCGGCCAGACCGTGCGCGTGGGCTCGACCGAAGACGCCGGCGCCTTGTTCCAGAAGATCGCCGCCGCCTCGGGCCCGCTGCTGGCCACCGTCAAGGTGCTGCCGGACGAACTGCCGCGCGCACTGCCGCCGCGCGATGGCGTGTATGTGAAGAATCGCTTTCGTGCTGTGCTGGGACTGGCGCCCATGTAAGCCCGCCCGGCCTTTCGAGCCCGCCTTCCGGCGGGCTTTTTTTGTTCTGCGGATGGATGGCGAACGGCGACGACACTGGATCCCCGCTTTCGCGGGGACGACAGGAAGGAGAAAACCGTAACCCTCGCTTGTTCGAGTCCCTCCCCTACGCTTCGCCCCTGCGAAAGCAGGGACCCGGTGACATTTGTTGTGCTGCGATGTCCGCTGAACGACGCTGGGCTCCTGCTTCCGCAGGAGCGACGGAGGTGGAAATGGAGGAAATCTGTCGTCCCTGCGAAAGCAGGGACCCGGTGACGTTCGTCGCGCCTCATTGGCCTGGGCCCTACGCAGCAAACGAAAAAGCCCGCATCCTTCCGGAATGCGGGCGGCTCGCCGGCAAGGATTCAGCTCACTTCCAATACTGGCACTTCGACTCCGCCTTGCTCATGTAAGCCTGATCGCCCGGAATCGTCTGCACGATGCGCGCGTAGTCCCAGGGATACTTGGAGTCGGCCGGCGCCTTCACCTGCATCAGGTACATGTCGTGCACCATGCGCCCGTCCGGGCGGATCACGCCGTTGGTGGCGAAGAAGTCGTTGATCTTGTTGGCCCGCAGGTAGTCCATCACGCGGTCGGCGTCGGTGCCGCCGGTGGCCTTCACCGCCGCCAGCCAGGTCGCGGTGACCGAGGCGTCGCCGGCCTGCAGCGAGCTGGGCATGCGCTTGGTCTTGGCGAAGAAGCGCTTGGAGAAGGCGCGCGACTCCTCCGTGCGGTCCCAGTAGAAACCGTCGGTGAAGTACAGGCCTTGCGAGAGCTGCAGGCCCAGCGCGTGGATGTCGTTGATGAACATCAGGATGCCGGCCAGCTTCATGTTCTTGGTGACGTTGAACTCGGCCGCGCCCTTGATGGCGTTGACCAGGTCGGTGCCGCCGGTGGACAACCCCAGCACCTGCGCCTTGGACGACTGCGCCTGCAGCAGGAAGGACGAGAAGTCGGACGCGCCCAGCGGATGCTTGACCGCGCCCAGCACGGTGCCGCCGTTGGCCTTGACGGTGTCGGCGGTGTCCTTCTCCAGCGAGTTGCCGAAGGCCACATCCGCGGTCAGGAAGTACCAGCTCTTGTAGCCCTGCTTGACCATCGCCGTGCCGGTGCCGCGCGCCACCGACAGGGTGTCGTAGCTGTACTGCACGGTGTAGGGATTGCACTCCTCGTTGGTCAGGCGGGTGGTGCCGCTGCCCGGTGAGAGGAACACCCGCTTCTTCTCGGCGGCGATCTTGGCGATGGCCAGCGCCGCCGACGAATTGGTGCCGCCGATCACCACGTCGTAGCCGGCGTCGTACCACTCGCGCGCCCGGCTGGCGGCGATGTCGGCCTTGTTCTGGTGGTCCACCACGGTCAGCTCGATCTTCTTGCCGTTGACGCTGCCGCCGGCGTCGGCAATCGCCATCTTGATGGCCTCCACGCCGCCGGGGCCGTCGAGGTCGGCGTAGACGCCGGACATGTCGGTGATGAAGCCGATGCGGATGGTGTCGCCGGCGGCGGCAGCCGGTCCGGGTGCGGCCAGCGACAGCGCGGCCGCGAGCGCGCCGGCCAGGGTGGTCAGTCTCAGGTTCATGTCGTCTCCGTTGATTTTTGTGGTCTGGTGCCGCCTGAGCCGTCGCGCCTGCCGAAATCCCCAATCCGTCGACGGTCCGATTGCGGTCGAGACAGACCTTAGCCCGCGGCCGTCCGGAGCGTCCAATGTTAGCTTGTGATGACGCCATTGCACTTTGCTATGGATGTGTTTGCGTCGCAGCAAACCCAGGCCGCAACAGGCCTGCGCTGGCATGCGCAAACGTGATGGCCTGATCAGAAAGCGGTATTGGACGCTGCCGCCGGCCGCATGCAATGCTGCGGTTCCGTCTTCACACTGTGCAAGGAATCCCGATGACGCAATACAAGAACCTGATCGCCGGCGAATGGGTAGCCGGCGTCAGCGAGGCAGACAACATCAATCCTTCCGACACCGGCGACATCATCGGCCAGGCCAGCCACGCCAGCGCGCGGCAGGTGGCCGACGCCGTCGCCGCGGCGCGCGCGGCGCTGCCCAAGTGGAACGCCGGCACCTCGCAGCTGCGCTCGGACCTGCTCTCGGCGATCGCCAACGAGCTGTTCGCCCGCAAGGATGAACTGGGCGAGCTGCTGGCGCGCGAGGAAGGCAAGACCCGCGCCGAGGCGGTCGGCGAGGTCGGCCGCGCGGCCAACATCTTCCGCTTCTTCGCCAGCGAAGTGGTGCGCATCCGCGGCGAGAAGCTGGCCTCGGTGCGCCCCGGCATCGACGTCGAGGTCACGCGCGATCCGGTGGGCGTGATCGGCATCATCACGCCGTGGAATTTCCCGATCGCCATTCCCGCCTGGAAGATCGCCCCGGCGCTGGCCTTCGGCAACACGGTGGTGTTCAAGCCCTCGGAGCTGACGCCCGGCACCGCGCATGCGCTGGCCGACATCATCCACCGCGCCGGCGTGCCGGCCGGCGTGTTCAACCTGGTGCACGGCGCCGGCGCGGTGGTGGGCGATGCCCTGCTGGCCGGCGTGGACGCGGTCACCTTCACCGGCTCGGTCAAGACCGGCCGCCAGATCGTGCAGCGCGCCACCGAACGCATGATCCGCGTGCAGGCCGAGATGGGCGGCAAGAACCCGCTGGTGGTGCTGGACGACGCCAACCTGGACGTGGCAGTGGCCTGCGCGCTGGACGGTTCCTTCTTCCAGACCGGCCAGCGCTGCACAGCCTCCAGCCGGCTGGTGGTGACCGAGGGCATCCACGACCGCTTCGTCGATGCGCTGGCCGCCAGGCTGGGCCAGATCAACATCGGCCCGGCGCTCAAGGCCGGCACCCAGGTCGGCCCGGTGGTGGATCGCCGCCAGCTGGACCAGGATCTGCGCTACGTCGACATCGCCATCAACGAAGGCGCGCAGGTGCGCGTGAAGGGCGAGCTGCTCAAGCGCGAGACGCCGGGGCATTTCCTCTCCTCCACGCTGTTCACCGAGACCCACAACCAGATGCGCATCAACCGCGAGGAGGTGTTCGGCCCGGTGGCATCCGTGATCCGCGTGAAGGACTACGACCAGGCGCTGGCGGTGGCCAACGACACCGACTTCGGCCTTTCCGCCGGCATCTGCACCACCTCGCAGAAGCACGCGCGCCATTTCCAGCAGCATGCCGAAGCCGGCCTGACCATGCTCAACCTGGCCACCGCCGGGCTGGACTACCACGTCCCCTTCGGCGGCCGCAAGGGGTCGAGCTACGGGCCGCGCGAGCAAGGCACCTACGCCATCGACTTCTACACCATCGTGAAGACGTCCTACCTCAGCGTGTGAGCGCCGGGGAGAGCCGCCGCGCGCCGGCAAGGACAGCGCGACTGTGACATAGTCGGCACGCGGCGGCCGCGCCGGACAAGACAACAATATTCAGGAGACATGAACATGAATCAGCAATCTTCCCCCAAGATCGGTTTCATCGGACTGGGCCGCATGGGCCTGGGCATGGCGTCCAACCTGCAGCGCAAAGGCTTCGCGCTGGTGGTCCACGACCTCAACAAGGAGGCCGTGGCGGCGCTGGTCAAGCTGGGCGCGCAGCCGGCCTCCAGCGTGGCCGAGGCCGCGCGCCGCTGCGACATCGTAGTCACCATGCTGCCCAACTCGGCCATCGTCGACGCGGTGGTGGGCGGCGCCGACGGCGTGCTGGCCAATATCGCCCGCGGCGCGCTGGTGATGGACATGAGCACGGTGGAACCGGAAGTGACCGACCGCCTGGCGGCCGCCGCGCTGGCGCAGGGCAAGTCCTTCGTCGACGCGCCGGTGGGCCGCCTGGCCAGCCACGCCGACCGCGGCGAGTCGCTGTTCATGGTGGGCGGCGCCGAGGCCGATTTCCAGCGCGTGCTGCCGCTGCTGCAGGCCATGGGCTCGACCATCCATCACTGCGGCGAGGTCGGCGCCGGCACCCGCACCAAGCTGGTCAACAATTACCTGGCGGTGGTGTCCTGCCAGCTCAACGCCGAGGCGCTGACGCTGTCGCAGCGCTTCGGCCTGTCGCTGGAGAAGACGCTGGAAGTGCTGTACGGCACCACTGCCACCAACGGCCAGCTCAAGATCGCATGGCCGGACAAGGTCTTGAAGGGCGACATCGCCCCCGGCTTCACCATCGACCTGGCGCACAAGGACCTGACCCTGATCGTCAACGCCGCCAACACCGCCAAGTCGCCCATGCCGATCGGAGCGGCCGCCAAGGAGGCCTTCAGCACCGCGCGTGCGCGCGGCTTCGGCGGCAACGATTTCTCGGCGATGGTGGACGTGCTGTGCGACCTCTCCAACACCGAGAAGCCGCGCCTGAAGCAATAAGCCAATAGCGCAAGGAGAACAGCGTGCAGCGTTACCAACTCTTCATCGACGGCCGCTTCAGCGACGCCGCCGGCGGCCACTGGTTCGATACCTGGAACCCCTTCACCGGCGAGGTGTGGGCCCAGGTCGCCGCCGGCACGGCCGAGGACGTCGAGCGCGCGGTGCAGGCCGCGCACCGCGCCTTCACCAGCGGCCCGTGGCCGGCGCTGAGCCACAGCCAGCGCGGCGCCCTGCTGCGCCGGCTGGGCGACCTGATCGCGCGCGACGCCGGGAAACTGGCCGAGACCGAAGTGCGCGACAACGGCAAGCTGATCGCCGAGATGCGCGGCCAGCTCAACTACATCCCGCAGTGGTTCCACTACTTCGGCGGCCTGGCCGACAAGATCCAGGGCGCGGTGATCCCGCTGGACAAGCAGGACTACTTCAACTTCACGCGCCATGAACCGCTGGGCGTGGTGGCGGCCATCACGCCGTGGAACTCGCCGCTGCTGCTGACCGCCTGGAAGATCGCGCCGGCGCTGGCGGCCGGCTGCACGGTGGTGCTGAAGCCGTCGGAATTCACCTCGGCCTCGACGCTGGAGTTCGTCAGGCTGTTCGAGGAGGCGGGCTTCCCGCCGGGTGTGGTGAACGTCGTCACCGGCCTGGGCCGTGACGTCGGCACGCCGCTGGTGGAGCATCCGCTGGTGCGCAAGATCAGCTTCACCGGCAGCGACGCCACCGGGCGCGCCATCAACCGCGCCGCCGCCGGCCAGTTCAAGCGCGTGAGCCTGGAGCTGGGCGGCAAGTCGCCCAACATCGTGTTCGCCGACGCCAACCTGGACGACGCGGTCAACGGCGCGGTCTCGGGCATCTTCGCGGCCACCGGCCAGACCTGCATCGCCGGCTCGCGCCTGCTGCTGCAGGACGAGATCCACGACGCCTTCCTGGAGAAACTGACGGCCCTGGCCCGCACCGCGCGCATGGGCGATCCGCTGGACGCCGGCACCCAGGTCGGCCCGGTTACCACGCGCCAGCAGTACGACAAGGTGCTGGGCTACATCGACGTCGCCAAACAGGACGGCGCGCGCCTGGTGATGGGCGGCGCCCCGGCCCAGCGTCCCGAGTGCGGCCGCGGCTGGTTCATCGAGCCGACCATCTTCGCCGACGTGGACAACAAGATGCGCATCGCGCAGGAAGAAGTCTTCGGCCCGGTGCTGTCGGTGATCAGGTTCAAGGACGAGGACGAGGCGGTGGCCATCGCCAACGACTCGCCCTACGGCCTGGGCGCAGGCGTCTGGACCGGCGACATCGGCCGCGCCTTCCGCATGCCGGCGCGCATCCAGTCCGGCACGGTCTGGGTCAACACCTACCGCGCGGTGAGCTACATGTCGCCCTTCGGCGGCTACAAGGATTCGGGACTGGGGCGGGAAAACGGCATGGACGCGATCCACGAGTACCTGCAGGTGAAGAGCGTGTGGATCAATACGGGGGCCAAGACGGGGAATCCATTTACGATGCGGTGAGGTTCCGCGGTGGCGACTTGCGTATCGGAGATCAGGCGTCGCCGCTCTTCCGTTCCAGATCGGCAAAGCGCTGCAGCCGCTCCAGCACCAGTCGGCGCGCATGGTCGAAGCTGGGCGAATAGTCCAGCCTGTCGATGGCGTCGAACTGCTCCCGCACGATGGGCGCGTCATCGGACAAGCGCAGGCATATCGCATCGAAATGTCGCAGCAGGAACGGCGCGGCCGCTTCAAGCTGCTCCGGTTCGCGCTCGGCGACCAGGGCAAAATCGAATACGTCGCGCGCCGCGAGCCTGTGTCCCCGATGAAAGAATTTCTTGGCGATGATTTCGGCCGAGGTTTCCACCTTGACTATCCGACCTTCGATTTCCTCTTCCACGTAGGGCGTCGCGGTCAGGTTGGGCGATGCGACGAAGTCGATCTCCCCTTCCGGCAAGTACAGCTTGACGTAGTCATTGGATTCTTCGTATTGGCCCGTGATCCCTTCAGCCACATCGCTGAGGCGCGGATTGATGTAGTTGAGTGCCTGGGGATCGGGCACGAAGATATCGATGTCCTTGCTGAAACGGTGTGAGTGGCGGCGCATCAGTACCGTGCCCCCGCCGAAGGTCCAATGCAGGTGGCGCGTGCCGTGGGTCTCGATTTCGCCCACCAGCCGCAGCGCTTGCCGGAACAAGCGTTCCCATATTTTCAGGTCGCGCATTACCAGACCTCTCGCTGCACCTGCAGCTGCCGCGCCAGATCCGCCACATGCCCCATGACCTGCTGCATGGGCATGCCGCTGTCGACCGAGGCTTCACGGATGGCCCTGATGACCAGCGGCAGCGGCGCTTCGTCCAGCAGGGTGGCGATGTGAGGCCGGAACTCCGGCGGTGCGACGCCTGAACCGAAGATCTTCTTCAATGCGAGAGCCGACATGGCCTGACCATAGCTTGTCCCGGCGCTGCGCGCGGCGATCTCCAGAGCCTTGCCGCCACGGGTTTCGGAGCGCGGCAAGGCATCGAGCCGCATGCCCAGCAGCGCCAGCAGCGCGATCAGCTTGGCGCTGCCGAGATCTTTCAGGACGCCGTTTTCCAGATGATTGATGGTGGTCCGCGATAGCCCCGAAAGGCGTGCCAGCTGCCCCTGGGTCAACTCCAGCGCCTGCCTTGCCGCCTTGGCTTGCGAGCCGATTTCGATGAGGTTCACGATGGCCGCCGTGTTAAATATGTTTAACACCATTATGGCGGACAAGAAGCAAAATTCAAGTCGCCGGCGGAAAATTGGCGAATTAAAAAGGTTCTTGCGGGGGAAATGAAAAAAGCCGACTTGAAGTCGGCTTTTTTCTTGAATCTGGTGGAAAGTGCAAGGTTTGAACTTGCGACCCCTGCAGTGTGAATGCAGTGCTCTACCACTGAGCTAACCTTCCATTTGACCGGCGTTTTTTGTTGCTTGCCAATCGAGAAGCGAGATTATGCCAATAAATTTCGACTTCGGCAAGCCCGGTATAAATAATTGCTGATTTTTTTATCCGGCACGCGGCTGGCCGGCCACAAGGATCAGGCCGGCGGCGCTGCCGCGGCCGCGTCGGCTTCCGGCGGCGGCGGTTCGAAGCGCCATACGCAGCTGCCGCGCACTTCCTTGTCGAGCTGGTTGAGCACGTCCTCGTGCAGGGCGATATCGTCTTCGCCGGCGGCCACCACGATCACCTCGGCCAGCGGCGCCAGTTCCATCGCGCCGCCGCCGGCATTGTCGTCTTCGGCGCCGGCCAGGTCCATGGTCAGCGAGTTCTGGCCGCGCGTCATGGCGAGGTAGACCTCGGCCAGCAGCGCCGCATCCAGCAAGCCGCCGTGCAGGGTGCGGTGGGCGTTGGAGATGCCGTAGCGGTCGCACAGGGCGTCCAGCGAGTTGCGGCGGCCGGGGTGGATTTCCTTGGCCATCTGCAGCGAGTCGACCACTTCCTCGACGTGCTCCCTGAACGGCGGCAGGCCCAAGAGCGCCAGCTCGGCGTCGAGGAAGCCGACGTCGAAGGGGGCGTTGTGGATGATGATCTGCGCACCGCGCACGTAGTCGAGGAACTCCGGTGCGATCTTGGAGAAGACCGGCTTGTCGGCCAGGAACTCGGTGGTCAGGCCGTGCACCGCCAGCGCGCCCTCTTCGGACTCGCGCTCGGGGTTGATGTAGAAGTGCAGGTTATTGCCCGAGAGCTGGCGGTTCAGCATTTCGACGCAGCCGATTTCCAGGATGCGGTTGCCGGCGCGCGGCGACAGGCCGGTGGTTTCGGTATCGAGAATGATCTGGCGCATTGCGGCTCCTGGTTACGTTACTTGATGCTGTCCACGCCGCGGTTGGCCAGTTGGTCGGCGCGTTCGTTGCCGGGATGGCCGTTGTGGCCGCGCACCCAGCGCCATTCCACGGTGTGCTGCTGCTGGGCGGCGTCCAGCGCCTGCCACAGGTCGGCGTTCTTGACCGGCTCCTTGCTGGCGGTCTTCCAGCCGCGCGCCTTCCAGCCGTGGATCCACTCGCTGATGCCCTTCTGCACATATTGGCTGTCGGTGTGGACCACCACGTCGCAGGGGCGCTTCAGGGCATTGAGCGCCTGGATCACCGCCATCAGCTCCATGCGGTTGTTGGTGGTGTTGCGCTCGCCGCCGAAGATTTCCTTCTCCTGGCCGCCGGCCACCATCAGTGCGCCCCAGCCGCCGAGGCCGGGATTGCCCTTGCAGGCGCCGTCCGAATAAATCTCTACTTTGTCCATGCTCTCTTGTCTCTTGCCCGATGCGGGATTGT
Source organism: Herbaspirillum sp. WKF16 (assembly GCF_028993615.1). NCBI lineage: Bacteria > Pseudomonadati > Pseudomonadota > Betaproteobacteria > Burkholderiales > Oxalobacteraceae > Herbaspirillum > Herbaspirillum sp. WKF16. The sequence continues at coordinate 3,519,312 of NZ_CP118632.1, forward strand.
TTCGGGGCCGCGATCATAACCGATCCGGCCGCCGGTCGTTCATTCCGACTTGTGGATGCGGTTGGTGGCCGGCACGCCGCGCGGCGCCTTGACCTTCTGCCGGGCCAGCGCCGGGCCGATCAGGCGCATGCCGGGCACGCGCTTGATCGCCTGCACGATGTAGACCGCGCCGAAGTAAGGCCACCAGCGGTCGCCGGCCTTTTCCATGAAGCCGAAGCGCTCCAGCCACTGCTCGGTCTGGCAGGGCGGCGCATAGCAGCCGAAGTGGCCGCGGTTGACCTCCATGTTGAGCAGCTTGAGCCAGTCCTTGAGGCGCGGCAGGCGGATGAACTCGCCGTCGCGCGGCAGGAAGTGCGCGCCGGTCAGGCGGCCGGCGGCCTGGCGCATGCCCCACAGGCTGCTGGGATTGAAGCCGCAGATGATGACCTGCCCTTCCGGGATCAGCACGCGCTCGACCTCGCGCAGCACCTGGTGCGGCTCGGCGGCGAACTCCAGCACGTGCGGCAGCACCACCAGGTCCAGGCTCTGGCTGGCGAAGGGCAGCTCGCAGAAGTCGTGCGTGACCACCTGCGGGATCTCCAGCTCGGACTGGCTCTCGGCCGGCATCGCGTTGTCGGTCAGCCAGCGGTAGGGCATGCGGTTGGCGGCCAGCGCGTGGATCTGCGGCGAGCCGATCTGCACGGCGTTGAAGCCGAAGATATCGGCCGTGAGCGCATTGAGGTGGCGCTGCTCCCAGGCGCGCAGGTAAGCGCCGGTCGGCGTCTGCAACCAGGCGGCGAGGTCTATAATTTCCGCAGTTTCAACCATCTATTCTTTCTAGCCCATGACCGAACAGCCAGCCGCGCCAGCCACACCGGATCAAACGACTTCATTGGAGGTCCTGGCCGTTCCGGCCTTCAGCGACAATTATCTCTGGCTGATCCACAACGGCCGCCATGCGGCCGTGGTCGATCCGGGCGACGCCGCGCCGGTGTTGGCGGCGCTGCAAGCGAACGGCCTTGCGCTGGCCGCTATTCTACTGACTCATCACCATGCTGACCATGTCGGCGGCGTGGTGGAACTGGCGTCGCGCGCGGCGAGCGCGCAGTTTCCGTCCATTCCGGTCTACGGCCCGGCGCGCGAGCAGGACAAGATCGCCGGCATGACCCGGCCGCTGCGCGAGGGCGAGCAGGTCGAACTGCCGCAGCTGGGGTTGAGCCTGTCGGTCATCGAGGTGCCCGGGCATACGCTGGGGCATATCGCCTATCACGCGCCCGCAGAGTCGCTGCTGTTCTGCGGCGACACACTGTTCGCCGGCGGCTGCGGCCGGGTGTTCGAGGGAACGCCGGCGCAGATGGTGGCGTCGCTTGCCAAACTGGCAAGCCTGCCCGGCGCCACCCGGGTCTACTGCGCCCATGAATACACCATGTCCAACCTGAAATTCGCCGCCGCCGTCGAGCCCGGCAATGCCGAGCTGCTTATCCGCATCCGGCAGGAACAGGCCAAGCGCGACGCCGGCCGACCGACCGTGCCGTCCACCATCGCGCTGGAGCGCGACACCAATCCTTTCCTGCGCGCGACCGAAAAAGAAATCGTGCAATCGCTGCAGAAAGCCGGCCGTTTGACACAGTTAGGAGAAGTTGAGAGCTTCGCGGCGCTGCGCGAATGGAAAAATACCTACAAATAGCGCGAAGATCGCGCCGGTTTGGCGGCAATTTCCAAACAAATCAAGGACTTGGCTTTGTAACAGGGGCCACTTTTTACTTGACTGCGGAAAAGGGTCTTCCGTACACTCGCTCAATTCCCCAGTTTGAAGCGCCGCTTTTACGTATTTTTACCCGCCGGCGTTCACAGCAATACGTGCTCCCGGGGAACACCGCAGCTTCCGACCTTGCATTGCCGCCATGACTGCCGAACGGTGCCATCCCTGCGATGACAGCGCACTCCGGCGGGAGGCTTCGAGCTTACTGCACAGCTCTGCGACGGAAGCGCCGACAGCAAACTTTCTGGCACAGGATATCGCCCTCATGCAGCGAACATTGAAGAAACTCGCTATTGCCGCTCTGTTTTGCGCCGGCACCCCGCTGCTCTCCCAAGCCAACGACATCTCGATCTACCCCGCTCCCTTCAATGCGATCAATCCCGAACTGGCCGGCAATGCGCTGCCCGGGATGAACGACATCGACATCTGGACGCGCATCCGCAAGGGCTTCGGCATTCCGGACCTGGACAATGCGCTGGTGGAGAGCCAGACCCAGTGGTACAGCTCGCGCCCCGACTATATCCAGCGCACCACCGCGCGCGCCTCGCGCTACCTGTTCCACGTGGTGCAGGAGCTGGAGAAGCGCGGCATGCCGACCGAGCTGGCGCTGCTGCCCTTCATCGAATCGGCCTTCAATCCTGAGGCGCTGTCCACCGCCAAGGCGGCCGGCATGTGGCAGTTCATCCCCTCCACCGGGCGCGACTACAACCTCAAGCAGAACATGTTCACCGACGAGCGCCGCGACGTGCTGGCCTCGACCGATGCGGCGCTGACCTACCTGCAGAAGCTGTACGGCATGTTCGGCGACTGGCAGCTGGCGCTGGCGGCCTACAACTGGGGCGAAGGCTCGGTGCAGCGCGCGGTGAACCGCAACCTGGCGGCCGGCCTGCCGATCGACTTCAACACGCTGTCGGCGCAGATGCCCAACGAGACGCGCAACTACGTGCCCAAGCTGCAGGCGGTCAAGAACATCATCGCCAGCCCGTCGACCTTCGACATCGCCCTGCCCAAGGTCGACAACCAGCCCTACTTCGTCACCATCGGCAAGACCCGCAACATCGACGTCAAGGTGGCCGCGCAGCTGGCCGAGTTGTCGCTGGATGAATTCCGCGCGCTCAACCCGCAGTTCAACCGCCCGGTGATCATCGGCGGCGAGGACACCAAGATCCTGCTGCCGGAATCGAACGCCGAGAAGTTCAAGACCAACATGACCAAGTGGACCCAGGCCTTCTCGACCTGGACCGCGCACACCGTCTCCAGCGCGCGCGAGCGCATCGAGACCATCGCCAGCAAGTTCGGCACCACGCCCGAGGTGATCCGCAGCGTCAACCAGATCCCGCCGCGCATGGTGCTGCGCGCGGGCTCGACCATCCTGGTGCCCAAGAGCGAGGAAACCGCCTCGCTGGATACCGACCTGACGCCCGAGATCGCAGACAACGCCCGCCTGGCCATCGCGCCGGACGTACCGGAAAGCCGCCGCATCTTCGTCAAGGCCGGCAAGCGCGACACCCTGGCCGGCATCGCCAGCCGCTATCGCGTGAGCGTGGCGCAGATCAAGGAGTGGAATGGCCTGAAGCGCGACACCCTGGCCGCCGGCCAGAACCTGCAATTGAACGTGCCCAATGTCGTGCACGCTGCGGCGCCGACCCGCGTGGCCGCCGTGCACCATGCCGCGCCGGCGCGGCGCCAGGTGGCTGCCGCCAAGGCGCCGGTGCGCAAGGCGGCGCCGGCCCCGGCCCGCAAGGTCGCCGCCGGCAAGCCGATCACGCTGGCCTCGGGCAACGGCGCCCGCAAGCAATAGCGAACGGCCCGCAAGGAAATCCGGAGGACCGGAGGAGACCAGAGCAGCCCGACTGCCGCAAAACGAAAAAGCCCCGCACTTTGCGGGGCTTTTTCATGGGTGCGCCGGATGCATCAGGGCTCGCCGGCGCCGGCCACGCCCTCCACGGCGGCCGCATAGGACGCCGCCGCCAGCAGGCGCTGCGTATAGGCATGCTGCGGCCGCTGCATCACTTCGTCGGCGGCGCCGCTTTCCAGCACCTTGCCATCCTTCATCACCAGCACCTGGTGCGCCATGGCGCGCACCACGGCCAGGTCGTGCGTGATGAAAAGATAGGCCAGGCCATGGCGGCGCTGCAGCTCGGACAACAGCTGCAGCACCTGCTGCTGCACGGTGACGTCGAGCGCCGAGGTCGGCTCGTCCAGCAGCAGCAGTTCCGGCTGCAGCACCAGCGCGCGGGCAATCGCGATGCGCTGGCGCTGGCCGCCCGAGAATTCGTGCGGATAGCGGCCCAGCACCGAGTCCGGCAGGCCGACTTCGGCCAGCGCATCGGCAATGGCGCGGCGCTGCTGCTCCACGCTCATCTCCGGATGATGCAACGCCAACCCCTCGCCGACGATCTGCTCCACCGTGCGGCGCGGCGACAGCGAGGCGAAGGGATCCTGGAACACCACCTGCATGCGCGAACGCAGCGGCCGCAGCTCACGGCTGGCGCGCTGCGAGATGGGCACGCCGTCGAAACGGATCGCGCCCTCCACCCTGGCCCCCGACAGGCGCAACAAGGCCATGCCCAGCGTGGACTTGCCGGACCCCGACTCGCCCACGATGCCCAGGGTCTCGCCGCGTCTCAGCTGCAGGTCGACGCCGTCGACGGCGTGGAACAGGCGCTTCCTGAACCAGCCCTGCTTGATCTGGTAAGTGCAGCGCAGCCCTTCGGCCTGCAGCACCACCGGCGCCTGCGGCGCCACCTGCTCCACGCTGCGCTGGGGGCGGCTTTGCAGCAGCTTCCTGGTGTAAGGCTCGCGCGGGTGGGCGAACAGCTCCTCGGTGGCGGCGGCCTCGACCAGCTTGCCTTTCTCCATCACGCCGACGCGGTCGGCAAAGTGGCGCACCAGGTTGAGGTCGTGCGAGATGATCAGCACCGCCATGTTCTCGTCACGCTGCAGCTGGTTGAGCAGCTCCAGGATCTGCACCTGGATGGTGACGTCGAGCGCGGTGGTCGGCTCGTCGGCGATCAGCAGCCTGGGCTTGCAGGCCAGCGCCATGGCGATCATGGCGCGCTGGCGCTGGCCGCCGGAGAGCTCGTGCGGATAGGCCTGCGCGCGCCGCGCCGGCTCGGGGATGCCGGTCTTGGCCAGCAGCTCCACGGTGCGCAGCGCCGCCTGCCTGGCGTTGATGCCTTCGTGGCGCATCAGCACCTCGGCGATCTGGTTGCCGATGGTGAAGAGCGGGTTCAAGGCCGTCATCGGTTCCTGGAAGATCATCGCGACGTCGTTGCCGCGCACCTGCTGCATCCGGCGCTCGCTCTTTTGCAGGATGTCCTCGCCGTCGAGCAGGATGCTGCCGCCGTATTGGGCGTCCTGGTTGAGCTTGAGCACGGCCAGCGAACTGACCGACTTTCCCGAGCCGGACTCGCCCACCAGCGCGAACTTCTCGCCGGGGGCGATCGAGAAGCTGATGTCGTCGACCACCGTGGCGGCGCCGAAGCGGATCGTGAGGTTGCGCACCTCCAGCAGCGGCGTGCCGTTCTGCGCGCTCATGCTTTCCTCCGCACGTCCAGGGCGTTGCGCAGGGCATTGCCGATATTGGTCAGCAGCAGCAGGGTCACGGTCAGCACCACGAAGGTCGACAGCGCGATCCACCACGCATCCAGGTTGTTCTTGCCTTGCGCCAGCAGCTCGCCCAGGCTGGGCGTGGACGGCGGCACGCCCAGGCCGAGGAAGTCCAGGCTGGTCAGCGCCAGCACCGCGGCGCTCATGCGGAACGGCAGGAAGGTCACCACCGTGGTCATGCTGTTGGGCAGGATGTGGCGCCAGATGATCAGGCGGTCGGGCAGGCCCAGCGCGCGCGCTGCCTGCACGTATTCGAGGTTGCGGTTGCGCAGGAAATCGGCGCGTACGTAGTCCGACAAACCCATCCAGCCGAACAGCGACAGCAGCACCAGCAGCAGGCCCAGGCTGGGCTGGAAGATGGAGGAGAAGATGATCAGCAGGTACAGCTCCGGCATCGAGCCCCAGATCTCCAGCAGGCGCTGCGTGATCAGGTCGGTGCGCCCGGCGAAGTAGCCCTGCACGGCGCCGGCAGCGATGCCCAGCACCACGCCGATGGCGGTCAGCGCCAGCCCGAACAGCACCGAGACGCGAAAGCCGTACAGCAGGCGCGCGAAGACGTCGCGGCCGCGGTCGTCCGTGCCCAGCCAGTTGTCGGCCGAAGGCGGGGCCGGATTGGGTTCCCTGGCGAAGTAGTTCAGCGTGTCGTAGCCGTAGCGGTTGGGCGGGTAGACGGCCCAGTTGCCGTCCTTCCCGAACTGGTCCCGGATGAAGGGATCGAGGTAGTCGGCCGGGGAATCGAAATCGCCGCCGAAGCTCTTGTCGGAGTAGTCGCGCAGCATGGGGAAGATCAGCTGTCCCTTATAGCTGGCCACCAGCGGCTCATCGTTGGAGACCAGCTCGGCGCCCAGGCTCAGCACGAACAGGATGGAAAAGACCACCAGGCTCCAGAAGCCCTGCCGGTCGGCGCGGAAGCGCAGCCAGATGCGCCGGCCCGGCGATACGGAGGGCGCGACGGCGGCCGGCGCGGCGGATGTTGGCAGGGTGCTCATTGGTCCAGGCTTTCGAATTGGACGCGCGGGTCGGCCCACACGTAGCAGAGGTCGCCCAGCAGCTTCACCACCAGACCGATCAGGGTAAAGAGATACAGCGTGCCCATCACCACCGGATAGTCGCGCCGGATCGCCGACTCGTAGGCCAACAGGCCCATGCCGTCCAGCGAGAACAGCGTCTCGATCAGCAGGCTGCCGGCGAAGAAGGAGGCGATGAAGGCGGCCGGGAAGCCGGTCACCAGCGGGATCAACGCGTTGCGGAACACATGCTTGTACAGCACCTTGCGCTCCGACAGGCCCTTGGCGCGCGCGGTCAGCACGTACTGCTTGCGGATCTCTTCGAGGAAGGTATTGCGGGTCAGCATGGTGATGACGGCGAAGGCGCCGATCACCGAGGCCGCAACAGGCAGCGTGATGTGCCACAGGTAGTCGGTCACCTTGCCCGCCAGCGACAGGCTGGCCCAGTTGTCCGAGGTCAGCCCGCGCAGCGGGAACCATTGCAGGAAGCTGCCGCCGGCGAACACCACCAGCAGGAACACGCCCAGCACGAAGCCGGGAATCGAATACCCCACCAGCACCAGCGCCGAGGTGAAGCCGTCGAAGCGGCTGCCCTCGCGCACCGCCTTGGCGATGCCCAGGGGCACCGATATCAGGTAGCTCAGGAAGAAGGTCCACAGGCCGATGCTGATCGACACCGGCAGCTTGGACTTCACCAGCTCCCAGACGTCGCCGTGATGGTAGAAGCTCTTGCCGAGGTCGAAGGTGAGGAAGCCCTTCAACATGCCCCAGAATCGTTCGGCCGGCGGCTTGTCGAAGCCGTACAGCTTCCTGATCTCCTCGATGCGCTGCTCGTCGATGCCCTGGCGCCCGCGATAGGCCGAGGCGCCCGTGGCGGCGCCGCCGCCGGAGGCTTCACCGCCGCCGCCGCGCCCCTTCATCTCCAGCATGGCCTGCTCCACCGGCCCGCCGGGCACGAACTGGATCACGGCAAAGGTGATGGCGATGACGCCGAACAGCGTGGGCGCCATCAGCAGCACCCGCTTCAGTATGTAGGTCCAGATGTTCATGCCTGCGGCCATCCTCGTTCAAGCCCGGCGCGGCCGGGGTGTTGCCTGCGGTTGTCGGTTCTCATCGCGCCTTCTCTTCCCACCAGGAGGCGATCACGTACGGGTCGGCCTGGTAATACAGCGGCGCCACCGGGGGAATGCCGAAGCGGTTCTGGTAGGCGATGCGGTGGGTCGACGAATACCAGTGCGGCACCACGATGTACTTGTGCAGCAGCACCCGGTCCAGCGCGCGCGCCGCGGCGGTCAGCCGGGCGCGGGTGTCGGCCGCAACCACGGTCTGGACCAGTTGGTCGACCACCGGATCCTTCAGCCCCCAGACGTTGTTGGAGCCCTTCTCGTCGGCCGCCTTGGAGCCGAACATGTCGAACAGCTCGTTGCCGGGACTGCTGGTGTCGGGGAAGCGGATGCTGGTCATGTCGAAGTCGAAGTCCTCCATGCGCTTGGCCACCAGCGCGAAGTCGGCGGTGCGCTGGACCACGTCGATGCCCAGCGTGCGCAGGTTGCGCGCGAACACGCTGATGACGCGCGACATCGCGCTCTGGTCGTCGAGGATTTCGAACGACAGCGCCACGCCCTGCGCATTGCGCACCGCGCCGTCGCGGTAGACCCAGCCGGCCTGGGCCAGCAGCTCGCGCGCCTTCCTCAGGTTGGCGCGCAGCGGACCGGGCGGATTGGTATTGGGCGGCACCGGCGCGGGGCCGAAGACCGCCGCATCCAGCTTGCCGCCCTTGGCCTGGATGGACTTGAGCAGCGCCAGCTCATCGCCTTCGGGCGCGCCGGTGGCGGCCAGCTGGCTGTTGTTGAAATAGGAGTAGATGCGCGTGTACTGGCTGTAGAACAGCTGGCGGTTCATCCATTCGTAGTCCAGCGCCAGACCGATCGCCTGGCGCACGCGGGCATCCTTGAACTGGTCGCGCCGCAGGTTCATCACGAAGCCCTGCATGCCGGCGCCGTTGGAGTGCCTGAACTCCTTCTTGATGATGCGGCCGTCGCGGAACTGCGGGCCGGTGTAGCTGCGCGCCCAGTTCTTGGCGCTGTACTCCACCACCACGTCGAACTCGCCGGCCTTGAAGGCCTCCAGGCGGGCCAGGTCGTCCTTGTAGAAGCGGTAGACGATGCGCTGGAAGTTGAACATGCCGCGGCGCGCCGGCACGTCCCGCCCCCAGTAGTCGGGATTGCGCTTGTAGGTGATGCTGCGGCCGGTGTCGTAGCTCTCGATCACGTAGGGGCCGGTGCTGATGGGCGGCGTCAGCTGGATCTGGTCGAACGGCGTGCCCTGCGCCCACTTCTTCGAGAACACCGGCACGCTGCCCACGATCAGCGGCAGCTCATGGTTCAGGCTGGCGAAGTCGAAGCGCACGGTGGCGTCGTCGACCACGACGCAGCCCTTGACGTCGGCGAACACCGAGCGGAACTGCGGCGCGCCCTTGGCCATGATGGTGTCGAAGGAATACTTCACGTCTTCGGCCGTAACGCGGTCGCCGTTGTTGAAGCGCGCCTTGGGATTGATGTGGAAGGTCATCGACATGCGGTCGGCCGCCAGCTTCATGTCGTCGGCCAGCAGGCCGTAGACGGTGGCCACCTCATCCGAGGACGACACCGCCAGCGTCTCGAACATCAGCGCGTCGATGCCGGCGGCCGAGACGCCCTTCATCGACAGCGGGTTGAACTTGTCGAAGCTGGTGCGGCGATCCGGGTTGGCGAGGTAGAGCGTGCCGCGCTTGGGCGCGTCCGGATTGACATAGTCGAAATGGCTGAAACCGGCGGGATACTTGGGCGTGTCGTACAGCGAGAAGGCGTGCTCGGCGGCGGCGGGGACGGCGTGCGCCAGGATGGCGGCCAGCAGGCAGGAAGTTAGGGTTTTGACCATGCGGTGATTGTCTGCGCTCTCGGTGGCTTGGTTTCGTCTGCGGCGCCGCCTGTCTGGCGGCAGGTACGTCCCGCGCCGGCCGGACTGGAAACGATTTTGTTCGGGGCATTGTAAATAGATGGACGATTACAGGGAAGCAATTAAAACAAGTAAGAAAACCGGGAAAGCAAAGCCGGACCGGGGCCGCCCCCGCAGCGCAAAGGTTGCCGCGCCCGGCGCTAGCCCCTACAATCTTGGCCTGTTCCAGCCAGGCGCCGGCGCGGGTCGGCAGACCCGCCTGCGGCGCCGCTACCCATACGGAGTCAACATGGCATTTCTGCAAGGCAAAAAAATCCTGATCACCGGCTTGCTGTCCAACCGCTCCATCGCCTACGGCATCGCCGAGGCATGCAAGCGCGAAGGCGCCGAACTGGCCTTCACCTACGTCGGCGAGCGCTTCAAGGATCGCATCACCAAGTTCGCTGAAGAGTTCGGCAGCAAGCTGATCTTCGATTGCGACGTCGGCAGCGACGAGCAGATCAATGCCCTGTTCGCCGACCTCGGCAAGTCCTGGAGCCAGCTCGACGGCCTGGTGCACGCCATCGGCTTCGCCCCCAGCGAGGCGATCGCCGGCGATTTCCTGGAAGGCTTCTCGCGCGAAGGCTTCAAGATCGCCCACGACATCTCGGCCTACAGCTTCCCGGCCATGGCCAAGGCCGCCGTGCCGCTGCTGTCGCCCAACGCCGCCCTGCTGACCCTGACCTACCTGGGTTCGGAGCGCGTGGTGCCCAACTACAACACCATGGGCCTGGCCAAGGCCTCGCTGGAAGCTTCGGTGCGCTACCTGGCCGAAGCGCTGGGCCCCAAGGGCGTGCGCGTAAACGGCGTGTCGGCCGGCCCGATCAAGACCCTGGCCGCCAGCGGCATCAAGGGCTTCGGCAAGATCCTGGGCGCCGTCGCCGCTACCGCGCCGCTGCGCCGCAATGTGACCATCGAAGATGTCGGCAACGCCTCGGCCTTCCTGCTCTCGGACCTGGCCTCGGGCATCACCGGCGAAATCACCTATGTGGATGGCGGTTTCTCGCGCGTAGTGGGCGGCATTGCCGAGTAAGCAGTTCCGTCAAAACACAAATAAGCCACAGATTGTCGAATTGGCATGATGCTTAATTCGATGTTTTGCTGTATGATTCGCTTTGTGCATTGCAATAACCGATGTACAAAGCGAATCGGGCGTGAAAGACGCATCTTTCCAGCCGAGCTCGCTCAAGCAGCTTCGCAAGCCTTACCTGTCACCAAGACAAGTTTTCAGTAAAAGCCCCCCGCCCCTGGCATCGTTCGATGATGCCGTCCCGGCGCAAAGCTTTTGTGCCGAAATTTCTTTGTATTTTTCATAGTCATTTCGTCGGTTGGCGTTGCTTTTTTTCGCTCAGGCCCTTGATGCCCGACGTGCTCGCGCTCGTCTGCGGGATCGTGTCTGACGTTCACATTCACGAAAGAGATTATGACTTTTGAAGCACTTGGCCTGAACCCTTCGATCATCAAAGCACTGACCGAAGCAGGCTACACCGTCCCGACCCCGGTCCAGGAACAAGCCATCCCCGCCGCCATCGGCGGCCAGGATCTGCTGGTGTCCTCGCAGACCGGCTCGGGCAAGACCGCCGCCTTCATGCTGCCGTCGCTGCACAAGCTGGCAGAACTGCCGCAAGCGCCGCAAGCAGCACGCACCCCGAACCAGGAACGCCAGGCCAACCGCGCCCGCGGCGAACGTCCGCGCTTCACCCCGGCCCAGCCGAAGATGCTGGTGCTGACCCCGACCCGCGAACTGGCACTGCAAGTGACCACCGCCACCGACAAGTACGGCTCCTACATGCGCCGCGTGCGCGTGGTGTCGATCCTGGGCGGCATGCCTTACCCGAAGCAGATGCAACTGCTGTCGAAGAACCCTGAAATCCTGGTCGCAACCCCGGGCCGCCTGATCGACCACATGGAATCGGGCAAGATCGATTTCTCGCAACTGCAGATCCTGGTGCTGGACGAAGCCGACCGCATGCTGGACATGGGCTTCATCGACGACATCGAGAAGATCGTCGCCGCCACCCCGGCCACGCGCCAGACCATGCTGTTCTCGGCCACGCTGGACGGCGTCGTCGGCAACATGGCCAAGCGCATCACCAACAATCCGCTGACCATCCAGATCGCCAGCTCGTCGACCCGCAATGAAAACATCATGCAGCGCGTGCACTTCGTCGACGACCTGTCGCACAAGAACCGCCTGCTGGATCACCTGCTGCGCGACACCACCATCGACCAGGCCGTGATCTTCACCGCCACCAAGCGCGACGCCGACACCATCGCCGACCGCCTGAACATCGCCGGTTTCGCCGCCGCGGCACTGCACGGCGACATGCACCAGGGCGCGCGCAACCGCACCCTGAACAGCCTGCGCCGCGGCCAGGTCCGCATGCTGGTGGCCACCGACGTCGCCGCGCGCGGCATCGACGTGCCGGGCATCACCCACGTGTTCAACTACGACCTGCCCAAGTTCGCCGAAGACTATGTGCACCGTATCGGCCGTACCGGCCGCGCCGGCCGCAAGGGCATCGCGATCTCGCTGGTGAACCACGCGGAAGGCATGCACGTCAAGCGCATCGAGCGCTTCACCAAGCAAAGCATTCCGGTCGACGTGGTCGAAGGCTACGAACCGAAGAAGGCGGCAGCGCCGCGCGGTCCGCGCAAGCCCAACAACTGGCGTCCGGGCGACGGCCGCAGCAACAGCGGCCCGCGCTTCGGCAACCGCGAAGGCGGCCATGGCCATCGTGAAGGCGGCTTCGGCGGCAACCGCGAAGGCGGTTTCGGCCAACGCGAAGGCGGTCACCGTGAAGGCGGCGGCCAGCGCGAAGGCGGCGGCTATGCGGGCAACCGCGACGGCCGCAGCTTCGGCGGCAACAAGCCGGCCGGCAGCGGCCCGCGTCGTGAAGGCGGCGGCGGCTACAAGGGCAACAACGGCGGCGGTTTCCGCGCCGACGGCCCGCGCCGCTCCTACGGCGATCGCTGATCTCCGGTTTCAGGCATCCCCAAAACGCTCCGAAAGGGGCGTTTTTTTCATGGCGATGCGCAAGGCCGCAAACAAAAAGCCGCTTCCGGGGAAGCGGCTTTTTCATGGGCGACGGCTTTACGTCAAGACATCAGCCGGCGCACTTGGCGCCCTGCCCCGCCTGCAAGGCCCGCACATTGGCGGCGATGGCGTCGGCCACATCGGCCACCGCCTTTTGCATGGCCAGCACCACATCGCCTACGGCCGCGCCGGTCACCGGGGTGACCACCGTCATGCGGCAGACGGCGCTCTTGCGGTCGTCCGAACGCGTCACGGTCCAGCCGAAGCTGGCCTGGACCTGGCCGCCGCGCACCGCGTCCAGATCGCGCAACTCGGCCGCGATGCGGTAGCTGACCTGGTCGGCCGGGCGGCCGCTGCGGGAAATGTCGATGGCGCCGAGACGGCTGGCCACGCCCGCCGCCAGCGCGTCACGCAGCTCGCTGTTGAAGGGCGAGGACCAGCGCTCCTGCTCCAGCACGTCGACCCGTGCGGCATCGCTGCGCACCACCAGCTGCGGCCGCGCCAGGCGGTCCGGCACCGCCACCGGCATGACTTCGATGAAGGTCTGCGGCCCTTGCGCGGCTTGCGCGCCGGCGCCGGCCGGCGGCGCCGCCAGCGTGTAGAACTGGGCCGGCGGCGAGCTGCCGCAGGCGGCCAGCAGCGCCGAGGCCAGCGCGGCGACGGCCAGTGATGTCAGACGTGTTCTTTTGTTGATAGGCATCATGGCTCCTGTTTGCCGCGGATCAGCGATTCCGGGTGCTGCTGCAGATAATCGGTCAGGACGCGGATCGAGGCCGCCGCGCGCGACAGCTCCTGCATGGTCTGGCGGATGTCCTGCTGCAGCGGGGCGTCGTCGGACAGCGTGCGCTCGGCGGCGTTCAAGGTCTTGCGCGCATCCTTCATGGCCGCGCTCATCTCCGGCGCGATGTCGTTGTTGATGCGCGCGGCGGTCTGCTCGGCCGTGCTGAGGGTCTGGTTGAGCTGCTTGACGGTGGTCTGCAGGTCGCGGCCGATCTCGTCGAACGGCACCTTGGACAGCTTGCCGGCGATCTCCGAGAGCTGGGTCTGAAGCTCATCCAGGCTGCCCGGGATGGTCGGCAGCTCCAGCGGCGTCTTGGCGACATCAATCTGCACCGGCTTGGCCTTGGGGAAGAAGTCGATCGCCACGTACAACTGGCCGGTCAGCAGGTTGCCGTTGCGCAGCTGGGCGCGCAGGCCCCGCTTGACCAGGAACTTCAGCCGCTCGGCATGCGAATAGCGCGGCGTCGCCACTTCCTGGCTGAAGCGCCGGCCCAGGCGATCCGGATAGATCTGCACCGTGACCGGCATGCGGAACTCGCCCTTGGCGCGGTCGTACTCGATGCCGATGGTCTTCACCTCGCCCAGCACCACGCCGCGGAAGTCGACCGTGGCGCCCGGCTGCAGGCCGCGCAATGACTGGTCGAAGTACAGCAGCACGGTCTGCGGCGCGCCGTCGGGGTCCTTCATGGCCGAGGTCTCGTCTTCGGCCAGCTGGTATTCGGTGCCTTCCTTGGCCGGCGCGCTCTTCTCGTCCTCATCGCGGTCGCGGAAAGCGATGCCGCCCAGCACCACGGTCGACAGCGCCTGCGTATGCAGCTTGAAGCCGCTGGCGTTGAGTTCCATGTCGAACCCGCTGGCGTGCCAGAAGCGCGAGTTCAGCGTGATGAACTTGTCGTAGGGCGCATTGACGAAGACGCGCAGCGTCACCCCGCGGCCATCGGCATCGAGGTCGTAGGCCATCACCTGGCCGACCTTGATGCGGCGGTAGAACACCGGGGTGCCGATGTCGAGCGAACCGAGGTCGTCGGTGTGCAGCACGAACTGGCGACCGGAAGCGTCGCGCGTGACGATGGGCGGCTGCTCCAGGCCGACGAAGTCTTTCTTGGTCTCGCCGGAGGCGCCGGCGTCCACGCCGATATAGGCGCCCGAGAGCAGCGTGCCCAGGCCGGAAATGCCGGAGGCGGCGATGCGCGGACGCACCACCCAGTAGCGCGTATCCTCGGCGTCGAAGCCCGAGGCTTCTTTCGTCAGCTGGATCGACACCAGCACGTGCGAGCGGTCTTCGGCCAGCTTGATGGATTGCACCTGGCCGATGTCCACATCCTTGTACTTGACCTTGGTCTTGCCCGCCTCCAGGCCCTCGGCCGAACGGAAGCTGACGGTGACGATGGGGCCGCGGTCGACCAGGATCTTGGCCACCAGCGTCAGGCCGACCACGGCCGCGATGATGGGAATGAGCCAGACCAGCGAAGGCAGCCAGTTGCGCCGGCGCTCGCGCCTGGGCTGCAGCAGCGCCGGTTTTTCGTCGTGCGGATCAGTCATTGGGTTCCTTCAGGTTTTTCATTGTCTTGCGCATCGGCCGGCGTCCCGGCGCGGTGCGTGCGGTCTTGGTCGTCCCAGATCAGGCGCGGATCGAAGGACAGCGAGGCCAGCATGGTCAGCACCACCACCGCGCCGAAGGCGGCGATGCCGATGCCGGCGTGGACGTCGGCGAAGCCGTGGATCTTCACCAGCCCGGTCAGCACCGAGACCACGAATACGTCCAGCATGGACCAGCGCCCGATCACCTCGATCACGCGGTACAGCTTGGCGCGCTGCGGCCGCTGCCAGCTGCTGCGCCGGCGCGCCGACAGCACCAGGACGGTCAGCGCGGCCAGCTTGAACAGCGGCACCAGGAAGCTCGCCACGAACACCACCAGCGCCAGCCCCCACTCGCCGGAAGTCCAGAAATAGATGACGCCGGAGAGGATGGTGTCGCGCTGCTCGTCGAACAGCGTGCGGGTGATCATCACCGGCATCAGGTTGGCCGGGATGTACATGATGCAGGCCGCGATCAGCAGCGCCCAGGTGCGGTTCAGGCTGTCGATCTTGCGCACGTGCAGCGGCGCGTCGCACACGCCGCAGCGCTCGTTGGGACGCGCATCCTCCCAGACGCTGCCGCAATGATGGCAGCCGATCACGTTCAGGTCGGCCGCATCCCGCACCTGCGCCTGCTCCGGCGCGGCCGCGCCGGCATGGCCGCGCAGGGCGTCCGTGTGCGCGTGGGCGCTCATGCCGAGTGCTCCCTGACTTCATCGCGCAGCGCCTGCTTCTGCTCGCAGATATGCCAGATGTAGCGCGGGTTGAACGAAACCACCACCGTCAGCAGCACGGTCAGCGCGCCGAACGACCAGAGCGCCGGACCGGGAATCACCTCGGCCATGTTGGACAGCTTGATCAGCGCCACCAGGATGCCCAGCATGAATACTTCGATCATGCCCCACGGCCGCGCCGCCTGCATCAGCCGCAGCAGCAGCACGAAGCCGGGCGGCCGCTCCAGCCGGGACGACGGCAGCAGCAGGTAGAACAGCACCAGCATCTGGATCAGCGGGAACAGCAAGGTGGTGGCCGTGACCAGCAGCGCCACCTCCGACATGCCGTCGCGCGCCAGCGCCATCACCGCACCGATCAGCGTGGTGTCGCTGGAGAGGCCCTGCAGTTCGATGGTGACGATGGGGAACACGTTGGCGATCACGAACAGCACCAGCGCGCCGACCGTCAGCGGCAGCAGGCGTTCCAGGCGGTTGCCGGTGTCGCGGTCGAGCTCGGCATTGCAGCGCTGGCAGCGCGCGATCTCACAGCGCCCCAGCCGGGGGCGGTGATATACGGCATCGCATTCTTCGCAAACGATGAGGTCCGGGCGTTTCTGCATGGATGAACGGTTCTGCTTTCCGGCTATTGTTATTGGCGCCGAAGCGGCCAGGCCGCGCGGGCGATATTGCAGCGCTTCATTTTGAGCGAAATCGGCGCATCGCGTTCAATGATTGCAAGGATTCCGGCCAATTGGCGCCAATGAAGGGCCGGGAATTAATGACTGAACGGTAAATTAGCTGACGATTCTAACAACAAACATATTGCAGGACGGAACGCATTTGCGCTTGTAAAGAAGATAGCGCTTGACAAGCCAAGCGGCAATCTTCTAAAGTCATCGAATGACTTCCGCAGCACAATTCTTCCTACTACTGAACAGCGCCGGCGCCCTGCTAGCGTTGCTACCAGTGTCGCTACTACCCGCCTCGCGTTAATCGACGTCGTGGCCGGTTTGCCGAAAGTCCGCTGAATCCACGCGCGCCGGCAAGCAAAAAAATATCCGCAGTCCCCTGGCAGTACCAATCCCGCAGCGACGCGCACATACGCCGTCGCAGCAAGAACAAGCGAAACCCGCGAAGCCATCATGCACTCCAAGCCGATGACAATCCGCAGACAGCACGCCCCGCGCGGCGCGCAGGGAGACCTCCCGCTTCTGGCTCTATGACGGGTTGCCTGGCCACGCGCACGTGGCAGCCAGGCAACCCTACCGGCCACATCTGACGTCCGTCGCTACCGAGAATTCACGAATCAAAGACCAAAGAGGTTCATCATGATGTTAAGCAACCCCGCCGCCAAGTACCGCGCCTTCCCCGCCATCGACCTGCCCGACCGCACCTGGCCGTCCAAGGTCATCGACACCCCGCCGATCTGGATGAGCACCGACCTGCGCGACGGCAACCAGGCGCTGATCGAGCCGATGAACGCCGAGCGCAAGCTGCGCTTCTTCGAATTGCTGCTCAAGACCGGCCTGAAGGAAATCGAAGTGGGCTTCCCCTCCGCCTCGCAGACCGACTTCGACTTCGTGCGCCAGCTGATCACCGAGAACCGCATTCCCGACGACGTCACCATCATCGCGCTGACGCAGTCGCGCGAAGAACTGATCCGGCGCACCGTGGAATCGCTGGAAGGCGCCAAGAACGCCATCGTCCACCTGTACAACTCGGTGGCGCCGGCCTTCCGCAAGATCGTCTTCAACATGTCGCGGGACGAAATCAAGAACATCGCCGTCACCGGCGCCAAGCTGGTCAAGGAACTGACTGAGGCGCGCCCGCAAACCCAGTGGCGCTTCGAGTACACGCCGGAATCCTTCAGCACCACCGAGCTGGACTTCTCCAAGGACATCTGCGACGCCGTCTGCGACGTCTGGGGCCCGACGCCCGAGAACAAGATCATCCTGAACCTGCCCTCCACCGTCGAGTGCAGCACCCCCAACGTCTACGCCGACCAGATCGAATGGATGTGCCGCAACATCAAGTACCGCGACAGCGCCATCATCTCGGTGCACCCGCACAATGACCGCGGCACCGCCGTCGCCTCGGCCGAGCTGGCCGTGATGGCCGGCGCCGACCGCGTCGAAGGCTGCCTGTTCGGCAACGGCGAACGCACCGGCAACGTCGACCTGGTCACGCTGGCGCTGAACCTGTACACCCAGGGCGTGCACCCGGGCCTGGACTTCTCCGACATCGACGTGGTGCGCCAGGTGGTCGAGGAGTGCAACCAGATCCCGGTGCACCCGCGCCACCCCTACGTCGGCGACCTGGTGTTCACCGCCTTCTCCGGCTCGCACCAGGATGCGATCAAGAAGGGCTTCGCCAAGCAAGAGGCAGGCGCCATCTGGGAAGTGCCCTACCTGCCGATCGACCCGGCCGACCTGGGCCGCAGCTACGATGCGGTGATCCGCGTCAACAGCCAGTCCGGCAAGGGCGGCACCGCCTACCTGCTGGAACAGGAATACGGCCTGGCCATGCCGCGCCGCCTGCAGATCGAATTCTCGCGCGCGATCCAGCGCGAGGCCGACGCCACCGGCAAGGAAATCAACGCCGCCGACATCTACGCCATCTTCAAGCGCGAGTACCTGGACCACAGTGAGCCCTACGTCTACCGCGCGCACCGCATGTCGGAAGACACGTCCAAGGCGGAGTCGATCAACATCGAGGTCGACATCGTGCGCAACGGCCAGCCGGTCACCGTGCGCGGCAGCGGCAACGGCCCGATCGACGCCTTCGTGCATGCGCTGGGCCTGGACATCAAGCTGATGGACTTCCATGAGCACGCCATCGGCGCCGGCGCCGACGCCCGTGCCGCCAGCTACATCGAGCTGCGCCTGAACGAAGCGCCGACCGGCTTCGGCGTGGGCATCGACGCCAACATCGTGACCGCCTCCTTCAAGGCGGTGCTGTCGGCCGTCAACCGCCAGATCGCCATCGGCGAGAGCGCCAACCAGGGCGGCTCCGCGCGCGCCAAGGCGGCCTGATCACGGAAAAACCGCCGGCGATCCCGGCGACGGCTCCTGAAAAAAACGCCGGCCTACAGGCCGGCGTTTTTCTTTTGGCGACACCGGATCGCGCCTGCCTTGCGCCAGCGCAAACCCGCATCACCGGGTGCCGCCTACAATCGGCGCTGGCCGGACAACGGGAACGCGCATGCCTCAATCCAACCCCCACTGGCACGCCACGCTGCTGACGCTGGCGTTCCGCCCCTTCTTCCTCTTCGGCAGCCTGTGGGCCGCCGTCTGCGTCGCGCTCTGGACGGGCATGCTGCATGGCGGCCTGCTGCTGCCCAGCCGCTTCGATCCGCTGTCATGGCACATCCATGAGATGCTGTTCGGCTGGATCCTGGCCGCTATCGCCGGCTTCCTGCTCACCGCCATCCCTAACTGGACCGGCCGCCCGCCCGTGCGCGGCGCCCTGCTGGGAGCACTGGCGGCGGTATGGCTGGCCGGACGGATAAGCGGCGCGCTGTCGCAATTCATGCCCTGGTGGCTGGCGGCGGCGCTGGATATCGCCTTTCCCGTTTTGCTGTGCACGCTGGCCTGGCGCGAGATCATCGCCGGCGGCAACCGCCGCAACCTGCCGATGCCGATCCCGGTCGCCGTGCTGGGCGCGGCCAGCTTGCTGATGCACCTCAGGCAAGCCGGCTTCGCCATCCCCGACGGCCTGGGCTGGCGCCTGGCGCTGGCGGCGGTGAGCATCCTGATGGCGGTGATCGGCGCGCGCATCATCCCGGCCTTCACACGCAACTGGCTCGCGGCCAGGCGCAGCCCCATCCTGCCCGCAAGCACCCGCGCGCTCGACGTCGCGGCCACCGCCACGCTGCATGCCGGGCTGCTGGCCTGGGCGGTGCTGCCGCAGCTGCGGATGATCGGCATCCTCCTCATCGCCGCCGCCACGCTGAACCTGTGGCGCCTGTGGCGCTGGGCAGGCCGCGCGGCGCTGGCCGAGCCGCTGCTGGCGATCCTGCATCTGGGATATGGGTGGCTGGTCGCCGGCGCAGCCTTGCTGGGCGTGAGCCAGCTGGGCGCGCCGGGATTGCAGGTCGCGGCCGTCCACGCGCTCACCGCCGGCGCGATGGGCACCATGGTGCTGGGCGTGATGACGCGGGTGTCGCTCGGGCACACCGGCCGCCCGTTGGCGGCCGACCGCATGACGGCATGGATCTATGCCGCCATCAGCGCCGCCGCGCTGTTGCGCATCGCCGCGGCGCTCATGCCGGCGCCCCGGCTCTTGAGCCTGTCGGCCGCTTGCTGGACGCTGGCGTTCGCGCTGTTCGCGCTGCGCTACGCGCCGCTGCTGCTGCGTCCCCGGCTGAACTGATCAGGGCGAGCGCGCCAGGCGTATCCCCGTGACCTGCCAGCGCGCATGGGCCGGGAAGAAGTTGCGATAGGTCAGGCGCGCGTGGTTCAGCGGCGTGGCCGCCGATGAACCGCGCAGCACGTACTGGTTCACCATGAACTTGCCGTTGTATTCGCCGACCGCGCCTTCGGCCGCGGCGAAGCCGGGGTACGGCGCATAGCTGCTGCCGGTCCATTGCCAGGCCACGCCGAAGAACTCGCGGCCGCTGCCCTGCAGCCGGCCCGCCGCGTGTTCCCATTCGGCTTCGCTCAGCAGCCGCGCGCCGGCCCAGCGGGCATAGGCGTCGGCCTCGTAGTACGACAGGTGCACCGCCGCGCGGTGCGGCTCCAGCGCCTGCAGGCCGTATTCGGTGAATTCGCGCCAGCGGCCGTCGGCATCGCGCCGCCAGTAGAGCGGATGCTCCAGCGCCAGTTGCTTGCGCCACTCCCAGCCCTCGGACAGCCACAGCGCCGGATCGGCATAGCCGCCGGCCTCGACGAAGGCCTGGTACTCCTCGTTGTTCACCAGCCGCGAGGCGCACTCGTAGGCCTCGACGAACTGCCGGTGACGCGGCGTCTCGTTGTCGAAACAGAAGCCCTCTCCCGCATGCCCGATCTCGACCACGCCTGCCTCGATGCGATGCCACTGCAGCGGCAGTTCGGCCGGGTCGCCGGCCTGCGCGAGTTCCGGCAGCTCCTGGTAGGCCGGTTGCAGCGGATTGATGGAGAGCAGGTGCTTGACGTCAGTGAGCATCAGTTCCTGGTGCTGCTGCTCGTGCTGCTGCCCCAGCTCGAGCAAGGCCAGGAACTCCGCCAGGCGGTTTCCCTCGCCGCCCTCGGCCAGGGTTTCCATCTCATCGATCAGCAGCAGCATGCGACGGTCGACATCGGCGCGGTAGGCCTGCACCTCGTCCAGCGCCGGGCGCGTCAGGAGGCCGCGCTGGGGACGCGGGAATTTGTCGCCGACACCCTCGTAGTAAGAGTTGTACAGCACCCGGAACTGCGGATGGAAGGCGCGGAAACCGGACTCGAAACGTTCCAGGATGAAGGTCTCGAAGAACCAGGTGGTATGCGCCAGGTGCCACTTGATGGGGCTGGCGTCGGGCATCGATTGCACGCAGCAGTCCTCGGCCGAGAGCGGCTCGGCGATCGCCTGCGATTGCCGCCGCACGCGCCGGAAGCGGTCGCTCAGGCAATCGCGCGCGCGGTGGTTGACCTCTTGCATGGCGGCGTCGATCACGGCGTCGATCGCCGCTTCGGTGGCGGCGTCGACAAGCATGCTGGCATTGCGCGTCATCAGTGTGCTCCGTTCAGCGCGCCCGCGCGTGGCATACCGCGAACCAGCGCTGCGGGTCGAACCACATGCGCGCCTCGCCGAAGCCGGCCTGTTCCAGCAGGGACAGGATGTCCTCCGGCGTGAACTTGTGGCTGTTCTCGGTGTGGATGCGCTCGCCCTGGCGGAAGGTGCGGCGTGCGCCGTCCCAGCGCACGATCAGGTCGCGCCGCGCCTCGAGATGCATTTCCACGCGCTGACGCGCGGCGTTGTAGAAACCCAGGTGGCGCCAGTCGCGCGCGTTGAAGTCGGCACCGATCAGGCGATTCACGTGGTTGAGCATGTTCAGGTTGAAGGCCGCCGTCACGCCCAGCGCGTCGTCGTAGGCGGCATCGAGCACACGGGCGTCCTTCACCAGGTCCAGCCCCAGCAGCACGCCGCCGGCCTCGCCGATCTGCAGCGCCTGGCGCATGCGGCGCAGGAAGTCCAGCGCCTGGCCGGGATCGAAATTGCCCAGCGAGGAGCCGGGGTAGAAGAACAGCCGGCGATCGCGGTTGACGGTGGCCGGCAATTCCAGCGAGGAAGAGAAATCCATCGCCACTTCGTTGACCGGGATCTCCGGGAAGGCCTGGCGCAAGCCGTCCGCCGCCTGGTGCAGGAATTCGGCCGAGATGTCGATCGGCACGTACTGGCGCGGCTTGAGCGCCGGGAACAGCCGGGCCGCCTTGGCGCAATTGCCCGCGCCCAGGTCGATCAGGGTGACGCCGGCGCCGACCGCCGCGGCGATGTCGCCGGCATGGGCCGCGAAGATCTCCGCCTCGGTGCGGGTGGGATAGTATTCCGGCAACTCGCAGATCGCCTCGAACAGCTTGCTGCCCAGGGGATCGTAGAGATATTTGGGAGAAATGACGGCGTCCTGCGCCGTCAGTCCGGCCTCGAGTTCGGCGCGGATCTCCCAGTCTTCCGGGGTCTGCTGCCAGGGCCGTTGGGTCAATCGCGCGAGTTGGGCCAAGCTGGTCTCCTTGCCGTTGATGCTGCGGTTGGGGTGTCCTGCAGTTGCGACGCCATTGCGAATGCCGGCTGTCCGTTGCGTTGCGGCCGGCGCAGGCCATGTGCGCCGGGAAACTCTGCGCTACACTCTGCCTCGCCCTCACGGACAGTGCATTATAAGCAGCCTGCATTTACTTATGAAGTTTCCGACTGAAGCGCACCGCGGTGGTTCAACGCGGCAATGAGATTTTCCCTGCGGCAGCAAACATGGACGAAACGACAAGTCCGGCCGCATGCCACCATTACCCCACACCAGCCCTCGCCACCCAGCCTCCATGCCATCGACGCCAAGCTCATCCGCAACCCCGGCCCCCGCAGCAAATAAAAGCACCCTGGCCGCGCTGCGCGGCCTCGCGCCTTTCCTCGCGCCCTACAAGAAACAATTCCTGCTGGCCGGCCTGGCCCTGATCGTGGCGGCCGGCGCCACGCTGGCCGTGCCCTATGCGTTCAAGCAGATGATCGACCTTGGTTTCGGCGCCGCCGGCAGCAAGAGCGCGGCCCACATCAACCTGTATTTCATCGCGCTGTTCGGCGTGGCCTGCGTGCTGGGGGTGGCCACGGCGCTGCGCTTCTACATGGTGTCCTGGCTGGGCGAACGCGTCACCGCCGACCTGCGCGGCGCGGTGTATGCGCACGTGGTGCAGCAGAGCCCGGAGTTCTTCGAGACCACCAAGACCGGCGAGGTGCTCTCGCGCCTGACCGCCGACACCACGCTGATCCAGACCCTGGTCGGCACCAGCATCTCGATGGCGCTGCGCAACGCGCTGCTGTTCCTGGGCGGCATGGCGATGCTGTTCATCACCAGCGCCACGCTGACCTCCATCATCATCGTCATGCTGGCGGCGGTGGTGTTGCCCATCGTGTTCTACGGCCGCCGCGTGCGCAAGCTCTCGCGCGCCTCGCAGGACCGCGTGGCCGACGCCTCGGCCATGGCCGGCGAGATCCTCAACGCCATGCCGACCGTGCAGGCCTTCACCCACGAAGAGATCGAGGCGCGGCGCTTCGGCGCCTCGGTCGAGCGCGCCTTCGAGACCGCGATGCTGCGCATCCGCGCGCGTTCGGTGCTGACGGTGGCGGCCATCCTGCTGGTGTTCGGCGCCATCGTATTCGTGCTCTGGCTGGGCGCGCATGCGGTCATGCGCGGCAGCATGAGCGGCGGCGAGCTGGGCCAGTTCATCCTCTACGCCTCGCTGGTGGCGGGCTCGCTGGGCGCGCTGTCGGAAGTCATGGGCGACACCCAGCGCGCCGCCGGCGCCACCGAGCGCCTGCTCGACCTGCTGGCCGCGCGTTCGCCGGTGCAGTCGGTGCTGCTGCCCGAGCGACTGCCGCCGCGCACCGCCAACGGCGCCGCGCTCGAGATTGCCGGCGTGGATTTCCATTACCCCTCGCGTCCCGGCAGTCCTTCGCTGTCGCAGCTGTCGCTGCAGGTCAAGCCGGGCGAGACGGTGGCTGTGGTCGGCCCCTCCGGCGCCGGCAAGACCACGCTGTTCCAGCTGCTGCTGCGCTTCTACGATCCGCAATCGGGCGCGATCCGCCTGGATGGCGTCGACATCCGCTTCCTCACGCTGCAGGAGCTGCGCGGCGCCATCGGCATCGTGCCGCAGGACACCGTGATCTTCTCGGCCGACGCCATGGAGAACATCCGCTTCGGCCGCCCCGGCGCCAGCGACGCCGAAGTGATCGCCGCCGCCCGCATGGCGGCCGCGCACGAATTCATCGAACGCCTGCCGGACGGCTACGGCTGCTTCCTGGGCGAACGCGGCGTGCGCCTGTCCGGCGGCCAGCGCCAGCGCATCGCGATCGCCCGCGCGCTGCTCAAGAACCCGCCGCTGCTGCTGCTGGACGAGGCCACCAGCGCGCTCGACGCCGAATCCGAACGGCTGGTGCAATCGGCCCTGGAAGCGGCCATGGTCGGCCGCACCACGCTGGTCATCGCGCACCGACTGGCCACCGTGCAGCGCGCCGACCGCATCATCGTGCTGGAGCACGGGCGCATCGTCGAAAGCGGCACGCATGCCGAGCTGATCGCGCTGGATGGCTTGTATGCCAGCCTGGCGGCGCTGCAATTCAACGTGCAGTAAAACCCTAATCCTCTTCTCCGTCGTCCCGGCGAAAGCCGGGACCCAGTGACGTTTGTGGCGCTCAACCGAGGGTGGCACGAAGCACCGAACGACACTGGGTCACGGCTTTCGCAGGGACGACCAAGGTGGCATATTAGACAATGCCCCTCGCGCCAACGCGATTCTCCAAAATCCAATAGACTGCCTGCTGCAATCCAACCCAGCACACAGAACAACCACCGC
Organism: Herbaspirillum sp. WKF16; assembly: GCF_028993615.1. Lineage (NCBI taxonomy): Bacteria > Pseudomonadati > Pseudomonadota > Betaproteobacteria > Burkholderiales > Oxalobacteraceae > Herbaspirillum > Herbaspirillum sp. WKF16. Next base: position 3,543,770 of record NZ_CP118632.1, read on the forward strand.
CTGACAGGAGTTTTCCCATGAGCAGCCAACTGTTTTCGCCGCTGAAGCTGCGCGGCGTCACCCTGCCCAACCGCATCGCCGTCTCCCCCATGTGCCAGTACTCGGCGCAAGACGGCTTCGTCAACGACTGGCACCTGGTCCACCTGGGCAGCCGCGCCGTCGGCGGCGCCGGCCTGGTGATCTTCGAAGCCACCGCGGTCACGCCCGAAGGGCGCATCACCGCGGCCGACCTGGGCATCTGGAAGGACGAGCACATCGAGCCGCTGCGCCGCATCACCCGCTTCATCGAACTGCAAGGCTCGGTGCCGGCGGTGCAGCTGGCCCACGCCGGCCGCAAGGCCAGCGCGCTGCGCCCCTGGGACGGCACGCCCGGCAGCGTGCCGGCGGCCGAGGGCGGTTGGCTGCCGGTGGCGCCTTCCGCGCTGGCCTTCGACACCACCTATACCGAACCGCACGCGCTGACCGCCGACGAAATCAAGCGCCTGGTGCAGGCCTTCGCCGACGCCGCCCGGCGTTCGCTGCAGGCCGGCTTCAAGCTGATCGAACTGCACGGCGCGCACGGTTACCTGGGCCATGAATTCCTCTCGCCGCTGTCCAACAAGCGCACCGACCAATATGGCGGCTCCTTCGAGAACCGCATCCGCTTCCTGCTCGAGGTAACGACCGCGGTGCGCGCCGTCTGGCCCGATGAACTGCCGCTGCTGGTGCGCCTGTCGGCCACCGACTGGGTCGAGGGCGGCTGGACGCCGGACGAGACCGTGCAGCTCTCGTCCAGGCTGCGCGAGCTGGGCGTGGATCTGGTGGACGTCTCCAGCGGCGGCAACCTGCCGGTCGCGCCGATCCCGGTCGGCCCCGGCTACCAGACCGAGTTCGCCGCGCGCGTGCGCGCCGAGGCCAAGGTCGCCAGCGGCGCGGTGGGCATGATCACCGACGCCATCCAGGCCGAGCACGTGCTGCGCACCGGCCAGGCCGACCTGGTGCTGCTGGCGCGCGAGCTGCTGCGCGATCCGTACTGGCCGCTGCACGCCGCCGACCAACTGCGCGAGAACGTCGCCTGGCCGCCGCAATATGTGCGCGCCGCGTCGAGCAAGACGCCGCTGCGCACCGACGTGGACTACGGCGCCGAGCTCGACTGAGCCGCTCCGATGCCGAAAAAAAAGCCACCGCATGCGGTGGCTTTTTCTTGCCCGCGGCCGGCCTCAGCCGGGGCGGCGTTTCTGGCGAATGTACTCGATGATCCCCGGCAGGATCGACAGCACCACGATGGCCACGATCAGGAGGCTCAGGTTCTTCTTCACGATGGGCAGGTTGCCGAAGAAGAAGCCGGCATAGGTGAAGCTGGCCACCCAGGCGATGCCGCCGATCACGTTGAAGAGGAAGAAGCGCGAATAGGTCATCGCGCCCACGCCGGCCACGAAGGGCGCGAAGGTGCGCACGATGGGCGCGAAGCGGGCGATGATGATCGCCTTGCCGCCGTGCTTCTCGAAGAAGGCGTGGGTCTTGTCCAGGTACTCCTTCTTGAAGATGCGCGAGTTCGGCTTGTCGAACACCTTGATCCCCAGCATCTTGCCGATCTGGTAGTTGGTGCTGTCGCCCAGGATGGCGGCCACGATCAGCGTAAGCACCATCAGGTGCACATCGTAGGCGCCGGTGGCGGCCAGCGCGCCGGTCACGAACAGCAGCGAATCGCCCGGCAGGATGGGCGTGACCACCAGGCCGGTCTCGCAAAAGATGATCAGGAACAGGATCAGGAACAGCCAGGGGCCGTAGGAAACCGCCAGCTCCGCCAGGTGGCGGTCGATGTGAACGATGAAGTCGACGAGAAACAAGAGGATGTCCATGGCGCCCGCGTGAAAAAGAAAGGGGCATTGTACCAACTGCGCGCGCGCCTCTTGTGCCGCGCAGCATGGGGCGCCGCAAAGCCGCGCCGGGCAAGGGATTGCGCGCGCCGTGCGTATTGCAAAGCCGCCCTCACCGATTCTTACGTTTCTTTACCGGCCCCGACCCGCAAGTTGTCGGGCGCGGCTCCGATACCTGGTTCAAGCGGGTGGCGCCCCCGCGATGCCGACCTTATTCCCGACCCTTGGAGCCGATCATGAAACGCAAACTGATGACGATACTGGACAAATACATGGATGCCCTGCCGATGACCGGCGCGGCGGTGGGCATGACGGTGCTGGCGTGCGTGTTCTCGGGCACGCTGCGCGAGATCCTGCAGCGCGCCAACCTCGACATGCTAGCTGCGGCGGTGGCGCTGCTGCCCTTGTCGGCGGTGCTGCTGGCCTTCGGCTGGAGCATGCGCGGCAATGCGCAAAGGGAGCGCCAGCGCAGCCTGCGCCAACGCGAACTGGAACGCCGCCGCGCCTTGCTGCGGGCGACCTACGACCTCGACCGTCATTGCTGATGCGGCCGCGCCCGCGGCCTCAGTCGGGCAAGCCATCCCCCGCCAGAATCATCTGCGCGGCGCTCAACAGGTCGCCGGAGAGGCCCTCGCGCGCCTTCTCCGGCGAGCCGTCCTGCAAGCCCTTGAGCAGCACGCCGTGATGGAACAGCGCCGGCGCCTCCGACAGCCGCCGCGAGCCGGCGCGCAGGTCGAGGTTGATCACCGGCCCCACCTGCAGCCACAGCCCCTCGATCAGCGCCACCAGCGTCGGCATGCCCGAGCCCTGGTAGGCCGCGAAGTGCAGTTCCTTGTTCAGGCGGATGATCACGTCCACGTTGGGCTTCTTGCGGTTCATCTCCACGCACAGGCTGTCATGCAGGTCGGCCACCTCCTTCAGGCCGTCGCGGCCGATGGCGGCGGCCGCGTGCTCCACCGCCAGGCCCTCCAGCGCCAGCCGGATCTTGAGCAGTTCGCGGAACTTGTCCTTGGTCATCAGCGGCACCCGCATGGCGCGGTTGGGCAGGATCTCCAGCGCGCCCTCGGCGGCCAGCTGGCGCACCGCCTCGCGCACCGGCATGGGACTGGTGCCCAGGGCGTCGGCCAAACCCTTCAGGGTCAGCTTCTGCCCGGGCCGCACCTGGCCGGCCTGGATCAGCCCGCACAAATCCTGGTACACCCGCTCGGAGAGCGTGGCGTGCTGGATCTTGCGCATGTTGGAGAGGTCGGCGATTAAGGTCTGATCCATGGCGATAGATGAAAAATTTTCGCGGATTATATAAGAGGCCAAGAGGCTAAGAGGCGCCGGCAGCACCCTGCCGGGCCGGCCCACAGGCGCGCACCCGCGCGCGGCGGCCGGCGATGCCGCCGGAATTGCCCTCCGGCAGCGGCGCGATTGCCCGTTGACGCTAGTGATTCTATCGAATACATTTGATCACATGTCAAATAAATGACATCAGCAGAATAAAAAAACGGATCGGCGCGGCGGCGTGGGGGTTTCACCCAACAGGCCGCCGCGGCGGTGACGGCCCCAGGAGATACCGCTGCATTCCGGCAAGCGCCGGCCTCGCGACACCCGCGCGGCCGGCCTCGCCGCCTCTCCGCCAGGCCCGACCCTCGATGCGCGCGAATGGCCGGCCTCGGCCGCTCCACCCTGCTGCTGCAACAAGCCGGCGCCAGTCCGGCTGCAATGCTCAAAAAAAGCAGTTCCCACGAGACACCGGCTGCGGCCGGACATTTAGGAGGATCGCACCATGGAGCAAGACAACAGCAAGGACCAGAACCACGCAGCGCACGACCCCGCCTCGCCGCGCCGCCGCAGCATCCTGAAAGCCGGCGCCGCCGTGGCCGGCGCCTCGGCGCTGGGCTTCCCCGCCATCGTCAGGGCGCAGTCGGACAAGATCATCATCGGCCACCTGACCCCGCGCACCGGCTTCCTCGGCCCCATGGGCGAATACGCGGTGATGAGCATCAACCTCGCCGTGGAAGAACAGAACAAGGCCGGCGGCCTGCTGGGCCGCCAGTTGACGCTGATCTCGGAAGACTCGGTCAACCCGCCCACCGCCTCCTCCAAGGCGCAGCGCCTGCTGGAGCGCGACGGCGCCGCGGTGCTGATCGGCGAGATCTCCTCGGCCTCCGCGCTGGGCATCGCCCAGGTGGCGCAGCGCAACCGGAAAATCTTCATGAACACCGGCTGCAACTCGGACGAACTGCGCGGCAAGAGCTGCAACAAGTTCATGTTCCACATCGAGGCGGCCAACTCCACCTACGTCAAGGCCTGTGGCCAGCAGCTGCTGCAGAACGGCCTGATCAAGGGCAAGAAGATGTACGCGCTGACGGCCGACTACGCCTTCGGCCACGACCTGCTGCGCACCGCCAAGGTCTTCGTCACCGCCAACGGCGGCAGCATCGCCAACGATGAACTGGTGCCCACCGACGCCACCGATTTCAGCCCCTACCTGCTCAAGATCCGCCAGGCCAAGCCGGACCTGGTGATCTCCAACCTGGCCGGCAACCAGATCACCAACTTCATCAAGCAGTACTCCGAATTCGGCCTGCCGTTCCCGATGTCGGGCTTCGGCTTCGACACCGTGGCCGCCTGGGGAGCCGGTGCCGACAACTTCGCCGGCACCTGGCCCACCACCTGGCACCACGACGTCGACGCGCCTTCGGCCAAGGCCTTCGTCGCCGCCTTCATCAAGAAGTACGGCAAGCCGCCCGAGAACCAGGCCTGGGGCGAATACGTCGCCTTCCGCTCGGTGGTGCAGGCGATCACGGAGACCAAGTCGCTCGACACCATGAAGCTCATCGAGTACTTCGAGAAAGGCGCCGAGGTCGACGTGCTCAAGGCGCGCAAGGGCACCTATCGCGCCTGGGACCACCAGCTGCTGCAGGAGATGTACACGCTCTCGCCCAAGCCGAAAGGCAAGGCCAAGGACCAGTGGGACTTCCTGCAGCTGGGCGCGGCCGTGCCGGGGCCGGGTGGGTCGCTGGAATCAATCGCGCCGACGATGCAGGAGAACGCTTGTAAGTTCACCTGATCGTTGCACCAGGCAGAGCGGACGCATGACAAACGCCACTGGGTTCCTGCTTTCGCAGGAACGACAGGCTGTCTGATTTCCGTCCTCCGTCGCCCCTGCGAAAGCAGGGGCCCAGTGGCGTTCTACGCAACCGCCGCGCCTGATCGTCAGGACCCCGGCTGCGTTTTCCCGGAGCATCAATGCAAATCGTTTTCCTGCTCGAACAAATCCTCAACGGCCTGCTGGTGGGCGGCTATTACCTGCTCATCGCGCTGGGCCTGTCGCTGATCTTCAGCCTGGGCGGCATCGTCAACCTGGCGCACGGCGCCTTCTACGCGATCGGCGCCTACCTGGCCGTGGAGATCACCAGGCACCTCGGCTTCGCCGGCGCGATCGTGATCTCGCCGCTGCTGGTGGCGCTGGCCGGCATCCTGTTCGAACGCTTCCTGCTGCGCCGTTTCTATTCGGCCGATCCCATCCTCGGCCTGCTGCTGACCTTCGGCCTGGCGATGGTGGCCGAGCAGCTGATCCGCATCGTCTGGGGCGCCTCGCCGCTGCCGGCCTCGATCCCGCCGGCCTTCAAGGGCCAGGTGATGGTGGGCGATTTCATGTATTCCAAGTACCGCCTGCTGATGCTGGCGGTGGTGCTGGCGGCGCTGACGCTGATCTGGCTGCTGCTCAACAAGACCTCCTTCGGCCGCGTGGTGCGCGCCGGCGTGCAAAAGCCCGACATGGTGGCGGTGCTGGGCATCAGGCTGCAGCCCTACATGACCGCCATCGTGATGCTGGGCCTGGGCCTGGCGGCATTGGCAGGGGTACTGTTCGCGCCGATCTCCGGGGTGCATCCGGCCATGGGCGCCGAGATCATGACCGCCGCCTTCGTGGTGGTGGTGATCGGCGGCCTGGGCAGCTTCTGGGGCGTGGTGCTGGCCGCCGTGCTGGTGGGCGTGGTGCGCGGCATCACCATCCAGTTCTACGCGCCGGCCGGCGAGGCTTCGATGTACCTGCTGATGCTGCTGGTGCTTATTTTCCGCCCGCGCGGCCTGCTGGGCGAGCGCATCGAACGATTCGAATGACGAGGCCGCAATGAACAAGAAACATCAACCCCTGTGGATCGCGGCGGCGGCGCTGGTCGTCACGCCCTTCGTCCTGCAACTGCTGGGCCTGACCACCACCTCGGCCACCGACGTGGTGATCTACGCCATCGCCGCCATGGGCCTGAACCTGCTGGTGGGCTACACCGGCCTGACCTCGTTCGGCCACGGCGCCTGGTTCGGCGTGGGCGCCTATGCGGCGGCGCTGTCGCAGAAATACTGGTTCCCGGGGCAGATCGTGCTGCCGCTGCTGTTCACCATCGCCTTCATCGCGGTGTGCGCGGCGGTGATCGGCTTCCTGATCCTGCGCCGGCGCGGCGTCTACTTCTCGCTGCTGACGCTGGCGCTGTCGGCGCTGACCTTCGCCATCGCCTTCCGCTGGACCGACTTCACCGGCGGCGAATCCGGCCTGGGCGGCATCACGCGGCCCGCATTGGCCGGCATCGACCTCGACCGGTCGGTGCCCTACCTGGTCTTCGTCAGCGTGATCGCCTGGCTGGTGCTGTACGCGCTGCACCGGGTGATCCGCTCGCCCTTCGGCCACACCATCGTGGCCATCCGCGAGAACGAGCAGCGCGCCCGCTTCCAGGGCTACGCCACCATCGTCTACAAGCTGCAGATGTTCATCATCTCGGCCAGCGTGACCGGCCTGGCCGGCGGCCTACTGGCCTTCCACCACCGCTTCGCCTCGGCCGAGCCGACCTCGGTGGCCTTCTCCGGCGAGTTGCTGGCGATGGTGGTGATCGGCGGCATGCGCAGCTTCCTCGGCCCGGCGCTGGGCGCGCTGTTCTACATCCTGTTCCGCGAATGCCTGTCGATCTGGACCGAGAACTGGCTGCTCTGGTTCGGCCTGGCCTTCGTCGGCTTCATCCTGTTCTCGCCCACCGGGCTGGTCGGCATCTGGCGCCAGCTCGCCCGCCGCCTGCGGCCGCCGCCGGAAGTGGGCGCGGCCATGAGCGCGCGCCAGATCGTCGACGGCCTGCCGCTGCCGGCCTTCCTGCAGCCGCCGGCGCGGCAGGGACTGGTGCTGGAAGCCAAGGACATCGAGATCCGCTTCGGCGGCATCCAGGCGGTGAAGAACGCGCAGATTGCGCTGCACGCCGGCGAGATCCACGCGCTGATCGGCCCCAACGGCGCCGGCAAGACCACCACCTTCAACCTGATCTCCGGCATGTTCGCCCCCAGCGGCGGCAGCGTGAAACTCAACGGCGAGGAAATCGCCGGCCTGCCGCCCAGCCAGATCTGCCAGCGCGGCCTGGCGCGCTCGTTCCAGATCACCAACCTGTTCAAGGGCCTGTCGATCTACGAGAACCTGCGGCTGTCGCTGCAGGCGCGCCACGCCTCGCGCTACAACATGTGGACCGACGTCGACAGCTACCCCGAAATCCACGCCGAGACCGACGAGCTGATGCGCTTCCTGGGCCTGAAGGGGATCGACGAGATCGAAGGCGGCGCACTCTCCTACGGCGGCCAGCGCCTGGTGGACCTGGGCATCGCGCTGGGCTCCAAGCCGCACGTGCTGCTGATGGACGAGCCGCTGGCCGGCCTGGCCGCGGCCGAGCGCGAGCGCGTCTCGCGGCTGGTGAAGATCATCGCCGCCAACATCCCGGTGCTGATCGTCGAGCACGACATCGACCGCGTGCTGGGCTTCTCGCAGAAAGTGACGGTGATGAACCAGGGCAGCGTGCTGATGGCCGGCACGCCCGACCAGGCGCGCGCCGATACCCGCGTGCAGGAGATCTACACCGGCCACGGCACGCCGCCGGTCACCGGCCGCATCGCCGGCGACGCGCAGGAGCGGCCGCAGCTGCTGGCCTTCGATCAGGTCAACGCCTTCTACGGCAAGAGCCACATCCTCAACGACGCCACGCTGGAAGTGCGCCAGGGCGAGATCGTGGCGCTCTTGGGCCGCAACGGCGCCGGCAAGTCCACGCTCCTCAAGGCGCTGACCGGCCTGCTCAAGCCGGCCTCTGGATCGATCCGCTACAACGGCCGCAACATCGCCGGCCTGGCCGCGCCCGACATCGCGCGCCTGGGCATCGGCTATGTGCCGCAGGGACGCGGCCTGTTCGCCGGCATGACGGTGGCCGAGAACCTGGCGCTGGGCCGCCTGGCGCGCAAGACCGATGGCAAGGGCGGCGACGACGGCGTGGCCTGGAGCGAGGAGAAGATCCTGCAGTACTTCCCCCGCCTCAAGGAACGCCTGCACACCCACGCCGACTTCCTCTCCGGCGGCGAGCAGCAGATGGTGGCGGTGGCGCGCGCGCTGTCAGGCAACGTCAAGCTGCTGCTGCTGGACGAACCCTTCGAAGGCCTGGCCCCGGCGGTGGTGCAGGAACTGTTCACGGTCTTCGACCAGCTGCGCCGGGAAGTCTCGATCGTCATCGTCGAGCACAACCTCGACCTGGTGCTGGCGCTGGCCGACCGCGTGTTCGCGCTGGAACGCGGCGCGGTGTTCCATACCGGCCCGGCCGAGCCGCTGCTGACCGACCTGGCCTACCGCAAGAAGATTCTCTGGCTGTAGCTCCCTCCCTCTTTTTACCGTAACAAGGACTCACGCATCATGGATCTGAACCTCAAGGACAAGAAAGTCATCGTCACCGCCGGCGCCCAGGGCATCGGCCTGGCCATCACCGCCGCCTTCGTCGAAGCCGGCGCGCAAGTGCACATCTGCGACGTCAGCGACGACTTCCTCGACGCCGCGCGCCAGCAGTTCGGCCAGGCCCCGGTCAGCTACAGCCACACCGACGTCACCGACGAGAAGCAGGTCGACGCCATGTTCGCCGAGCTGGCCCAGCGCTGGGACGGCAAACTGGACGTCCTGGTCAACAACGCCGGCATCGCCGGCCCCACCGCGCCGCTGGAAGAAGTCGACCTGCCGGCCTGGGACCAGACCATCGCCGTCAACCTGACCGGCCCCTTCCTGTGCGCGCGGCGCGCGGTGCCGATGCTCAAGAAGAACGGCGGCGGCTCGCTGGTCAACATTTCCTCGGTGGCCGGACGCCTGGGCTTCGCGCAACGCACGCCGTATTCGGCCTCCAAGTACGGCATCATCGGCCTGACCGAAAGCTGGGCCATCGAACTGGGCCCGGACAACATCCGCGTCAACGCCGTGCTGCCCGGCGTGGTGGCAGGCGCCCGCCAGGAGCGCGTGATCGCGGCCAAGGCGGCCTCCTACGGCATCGACCATGAAGAGATGCGCGAGCGCGTGCTCTCCAAGGTGTCGATGCGCCAGATGGTCACCGCCGAGGACATCGCCAACCAGATCATCTTCATCTGCTCGCCGGCCGGCGCCGCCATCAGCGGCCGCAGCCTGTCGGTATGCGGCAACGTCGAAACCCTGAGCTGAAGCGGAGGCAGAACATGAGCGAGAAGATCGCAGTCGTCGGCGCCGGCCTGATCGGCCGCGCCTGGGCCATCGTATTCGCGCGGGCCGGCTTCAACGTCGCCATCTGGGACGCCGTGCCGCAGGCGCTGCAGGCCTGCCAGCAACTGCTGCGCGACAACGTCGGCGACCTGGCCGCGCATGGCCTGATCGAGGAAAGCGTAGAGGTGGTGCTGGCGCGCATCAAGCCCGCAACCAGCCTGGCCGATGCGCTCAGGAATGCCGCGCTGGTGCAGGAAAACGTGAAGGAGACGGTCGAGGTCAAGCGCGATATCTTCGCCGAAATGGACCGGCTGGCCGCGCCCGGCACCATCCTCACCAGCTCCACCTCGTGGATCCCGACCTCCGATTTTTCAGAGCAGTTGCCGGGCCGCGACCGCATCCTGGTGGCGCACCCGGTCAACCCGCCCTACCTGGTGCCGCTGGTGGAACTGGCGCCGGCGCCCTGGACCTCGAAATCGACGGTGGAACGCGCGCGCGACATCTACACCCGCGCCGGCCAGTCGCCGGTGGTGCTCAACAAGGAAATCACCGGCTTCCTGCTCAACCGCATCCAGGGCGCGGTATTGAACGAGGCGCTCAATCTCTATGAAAACGGCTATGCTTCCTCCGAGGACCTGGACAAGGTGCTGAAGGACGGCCTGGGCCTGCGCTGGTCCTTCATGGGCCCGTTCGAAACCATCGACCTGAACGCCCCCGAAGGCGTGCTGGATTACGCGAAGCGCTACGGCCACACCTACCGCGACGTCGCCAAGACCCAGCCGCCCAACGAATGGCGCCCCGAGACGCTGGAGAAGATCGAAAAGGAAAGACGCGCCGCGCTGCCGGCCGCCAAGCTGGGCGAACGCGCGCGCTGGCGCGACAACCGCTTGATGGGGCTGGTGGCGCACAAGCGCAAGCAGCCGACGTGATATTGCCTCCTGCGCGCTGGTGACGGGTGCGGATGTGCGACGAACGACGCTGGGTCCCGGCCTGCGCCGGGACGACAGGTAGTGAGACAACCTGGACGCGCGGAGTTTGACGTCACCATCGCAATGTCGTCCCGGCGAAGGCCGGGATCCAGTGACTTTCGTCGAGGCATGACAGACGTCACTGGGTCCCCGCTTTCGCGGGGACGACGGATTAAAGAAGGCAGCGTGCCAAGAAACCAATGCCGAAGGCGAGTAAGGGGCAACGCGAGGCCGCAGGCGAGCCGGACACGCAGTCCGCTTCTGCCCAGCCGCAGTAATCGCTCAAAAAATGGATCAGAGCGGGAGTCGGAGCGAAGCGACTCTCCCGCTCCCATTTTTTGAGCGATTACTGCGGGAACCCCGAAGGGGCTGGGCAGTAGCGGTCGCTTCTTTTGCTTACTTTTCTTGGCGAGACAAGAAAAGTGAGCGGCTGCCGGGCCGCCCCCGGCGCTCCGTTCAGCCTGGAGAGGCTACGCAACAAAACCAGTGCACTAACACGCGACAAGACCAGACTACCCAACGAACAACTAACAAAGAACAACAAGCAACGAAAAAAGAACACAGCAACACAAACAAAACCACCAACACAACAAACACCCAAAGGAGCACAAGCATGGCCAAACCCCGCAAAGTCATCATCACTTGCGCCGTCACCGGCGCCATCCACACCCCCTCGATGTCGCCCTACCTGCCGGTGACGCCGGACGAAATCCGCGACGCCGCGCTGGGCGCGGCCGAAGCCGGCGCCGCCATCGTCCACCTGCACGCGCGCGATCCGCAGAACGGCAAGCCCACGCAAGACCCCGACGAGTTCCGCAAATTCCTGCCCGGCATCAAGGCCAAGTCCAACGTGGTGATCAACCTCACCACCGGCGGCGCCCCCACCATGGGCGTGGAAGAGCGCCTGCAGCCGGCGCTGCAGCTCAAGCCCGAGGTCGCCTCGCTCAACATGGGCTCGATGAACTTCGGCCTGTACGAAATGCTGGGCCGCTTCAAGGACTTCAAGTACGACTGGGAAAAGCCCTACCTCGCCGAATCGGACGACCGCATCTTCCGCAACACCTTCAAGGACATCGCCTACATCCTCGAATCCTGCAGCGCCAACCAGACCCGCTTCGAGATCGAGTGCTACGACATCGGCCACCTCTACACCGCGGCCCACTTCATCGACCGCGGCCTGATCAAGCCGCCGTTCCTGATCCAGTCGGTGTTCGGCCTGCGCGGCGGCATCGGCAACGACGTGGAAGACGTGATGCACATGAAGCGCACCGCCGATCGCCTGTTCGGCGAGGACTACTTCTGGTCGGTGCTGGGCGCCGGCCGCGGCCAGATCCCGATCGCCACCATGTCGGCGGCGATCGGCGGCCACACCCGCGTCGGCCTGGAAGACTCGCTGTGGGACGGCCCGGGCCAGCTGGCCAAGAGCAACGCCGACCAGGTCAGGCGCATCCGCACCGTGATCGAGGCGCTGTCGCTGGAAGTGGCCACGCCCGATGACGCGCGCGAAATGCTCAAGCTCAAGGGCGGCAGCAACGTCGCCTTCTGATTCGCGTCGAGGGGCCACGAAAGCCGGAGCGGTTCGCCGCCTCCGGCTTTTTCTTTTGGGGTCGACGGTGACCTCGGCGCCGGCATTTGCCAGGACGGCAACATGGCGCGCGTTCCCGATCGGGGCAGGCACGATAGGCTACAATCTCCCCCATCCGATTCATGCCCGGCGCGCCATTGCCTCATGCCAATGGCCGTCCCCGGCGATACACTGCACACTCCGCACACCCCGATGAAACAATACCAAGACCTGATCCAAGACGTCCTCGACAACGGCAGCTGGCAAGAGAACCGCACCGGCGTTCGCACCCTCTCGGTGCCGGGCGCGATGATGCGTTTCGACCTGCAAAAGGGATTCCCTGCGGTGACCACCAAGCGCCTGGCCTTCAAGTCGGTGGTCGGCGAACTGGTGGGCTTCCTGCGCGCCACGCGCAGCGCCGCCACCTTCCGCGAGCTGGGCTGCAAGGTCTGGGACCAGAACGCGAACGAGAACGCCGAGTGGCTGGCGAACCCCTTCCGCGCGGGGACGGACGACCTGGGACCGGTCTACGGCGTACAGTGGCGCCAATGGCCCGCCTACAAGGTGATCGACGCCAACCAGCCGGCGCAGATCGAGGCGGCCCGCAGCAAGGGCTTCAGCATCGTCTCCACGCTGACCGACAACGGCCAGGACAAGGTATTGCTGTACAAGGCCGTGGACCAGTTGCGCGAGTGCCTGGACACCATCATCAAGAACCCGAGCAGCCGCCGCATCCTCTTCCACGGCTGGAACTGCGCGGTGCTGGACGAAGTCGCCCTTCCCGCCTGCCACCTGCTTTACCAGTTCCTGCCCAACCAGGCCACGAAGGAAATTTCGCTGTGTCTCTACGTGCGCAGCAACGACATCGGCCTGGGCACGCCGTTCAACCTGGCCGAAGGCGCGGCCCTGCTGCACCTGGTCGGCCGCCTGACGGGCTACAAGCCGCGCTGGTTCACGTATTTCGTGGGCGACGCCCACATTTATGAGAATCACATCGAGATGGTGACCGAACAATTGAAGCGCGACCCCTTCCCCGCGCCGCAACTGGTCATTGCCGACCGCGTTCCCGATTTCGCGGCGACCGGCAAGTATGAACCGGAGTGGCTGGAGAAGGTCGAGCCCGGCGACTTCTCCCTTGAGAACTACCAGCATCACGCGCCGCTGACCGCGCCGATGGCAGTGTGACGATCCCCTGATCCCTCGATCACCGGCATCGCGCCGGCGATCGTGCCGCAACAATGGACGGCTGCGCGCCTCAGCGCCGGCTGCTATCGGCGATCCCGGGGTGCGCGGCAAGCTGCTCGATGAGCAGGTCGATGAAGGCCTTCACCTTCACCGAGCCGCGCCGGTTGGCCGGGTACATGGCGAACATCCCGACGTCCATGGCGCCGGGGTTGGCCTCGAATTCGCCCAGCACGCCGACCAGCCGACCGGCGCTCAGGTCGGCACCCACCAGCCAGCTTGCCAGCATCGCCACGCCGCGGCCGTTCACGGCGGCCTGGCGCAACATCTCGGCATTGTTCGCAAAAAAATTCCCTTGTACGTTGACCTCCTCGATCGCGCCGCCGGCGGCCCCGATACGCCGGAAACGCCAGCCGCGCCTGGGCCCGTCGTAACAGAATTGCAGGCAGTGGTGCGCCAGCAGGTCGGAGGGCTTTTGGGGCGTGCCGCGCGCACGCAGGTACTCGCCGCTGGCGCAGATGACGCGGTCGTGCGATGCCAGCCGCCGCGCGATCACGTTGGGTTGGTCGCCGGTGGCGCCAATGCGGATGGCCACGTCGATGGACTCGTCGATCATATTGCTCATGCCGTCGCTCAGCTGCAGATCGAGCTGCAGCAGCGGATAGCGGCGATGCAATTCGCGACACACCGGCATCAGGTACATCGTGCTGAAGGTCACCGGCGCCGTCACCCTGAGAACGCCCTGCGGCTCTTCGTCCAGCGCCGCAGCCGCGATGTCGGCGGCATCGAGTTGCTCGAGGATGAGCTGAACCCGCTCATAGAAGCTGCGGCCGCCTTCGGTAAGGGTGACGCTGCGCGTCGAGCGGTTCAGCAACTTGGCGCCGAGGCGCTCCTCCAGCGCATCGACCAGGCGCAGCACGGATGAGGGCGCCAACCCCAGCCGGCGCGCCGCAGCGGAAAAACCGGAGGTGTCGGCCACCGCGACAAAGACTTGCATTTCGGCAAACTTATTCATGAGCACCTTTGCGTTTCACGCAAGAGCCTTAGCTAATCCGGGCATATTATCAGTGCTGAGCTTGCGGGCTACAGTGGGCGCCTCTTTCCTTGAATGCGCCGCCTGCCATGAATGCACTGCTCCAACCCATCCGTCTCGGCGGATTTGAACTTTCCAGCCGCGTCGCCATGGCGCCGGTGACGCGCGCCCGCGCCGGCGCAAACGGCGTCCCCACGGCCCTCAATGCCGCGTACTACCGGCAACGGGCTTCGGCCGGCCTGATCGTCGCCGAGGCGACCAATGTCTCGCCGATGTCGGCCGCCTTCGAGGACGCGCCGGGCATCTACACCGGCGGGCAGGTGGAGGGATGGAAAGCCGTTTCATCCGCCGTCCATGAGGCCGGCGGGCGCATCTTCATGCAACTGTGGCATAGCGGCCGGGCCAGCTCCTACGCGCTGCTGGACGGCGCCGCGCCGCTGTCGCCCTCCGCGATGAATGAAGACCTTGCGGCGCTGCAAGTCTATGGCGCCTTGCGCAACGGCTACTACACGCGCATCGCAGCCTCTCCTTCACGCGCCATGAGCGTCGATGAAATCTTCCAGACGGTCGAGGAATTCCGCATCGGCGCCAGGAACGCCATGGCCGCCGGCATCGACGGCGTCGAGATCCATGCCGCTAACGGCTATCTGCCGCAGCAGTTCCTCTCCTCGCACGTCAATCGCCGCACCGACGAGTTCGGCGGCAGCATCGGCAACAGGGCCCGCTTCCTGCGCCTGATCCTGGAAGCCGTGCTGCGAGAGGTGCCTGCCGCCCGGGTCGGCGTGCGACTGTCGCCATTCGCCCTGTACAACAACGCCATCGATGCGGACACCCGCGCGACTTATACGCACGTCACTGCCATGCTCGACGAGGCCGGCATCGGCTACATCCACGCCGCCGATACGAACGCATGGGGCGGCAACCGGGACATGGGCGCCATCCTGGACATCATTCGTCCGAATTTCGATGGAGTGCTGATCGCCAATGCGGGACTGTCATTTGAGGAGGCCGAACAACTGCTCGTCTCAGGCAAGGCCGACATGGCCGCGTTCGGTCGCCAGTTCATCGCCAACCCTGACCTGGTGGCCCGCATCGCCCAAGGTGGTCCGTTCAACGAACCGGATCCGGTCACCTTCTACGGCGGCGACGCCATCGGCTACACCGATTATCCCGCCCTGGCCTGAGCCTCCTGCGCCAAGTCCCAAGTACATCTTTCTTCACCACGTTGGAGATGCATCGATGAATCGAACTGCCCGTTGGCTCATGCTGCCCCCTTCAACGCGGCAGCGGATCGGTAACGGCGGCCCGGCCGCCGCAAGCGCGACACGCTCGAGCCGGATACGCCGGCGCCGAACCAGGCGGCTGATCGGGAAAATCGGCCAGGGCGCCCGGTCGTCCCTTTTCCCTTGGAGCGCGCCGCCGTCCACGGCGACACCGGGCGAACATGCTCTTGATCGCCTGCGCATCGCCTTGCAAGACGCCGACCAGGCCCATCCGCACATGGCGCTCGCCCACATCGGCGATTGCCGCGACTACCTGCGCGAGCTCATACCCGGTATCGATGCCGCCGGCGCCCGGCTCCACGAGGGTTGGCCGGACTTCCTCAATTCGCTGCTCACGCGGGCGTTTCGCGATGTCGCCACCATCATCGATTCGCATATCGCCGCCGACCGCCGCCTGCTGGATCGCTATCGCAATTATTCGGAACACATTTTCAGCTACACCCCCAACGGCCTGCTCGTCATGGATGCCCAGTGTCGCATGCGCGCCGCCAATCCTGTCATCAGGCGGATCTTCGGGATGTCGTCCGACGACGACGTCGAAGGCATTCCCCTCAATTCGGTCTTCAACGTGCCGGCGTTATACAGCGCCGCCAAGGAAGTGATTTCCACGGGCTTGCCGCACCAGGGAATCAACCTGGTCGACGAGAACGGCCGCGAGCGCTGCGGCCACTATCAGTTCGGCCTCTCGCGATTCGACAACGGCGACGAGCACCTGCTGCTGCTCGTCGCCCATGACATTTCCAAGGTGCTGGAGGCGAAGACCGCCCTGGCCGACAGCGAGGAACGGTTCCGGCTTTCCTTCCACCAGGCCGCCGTAGGGCTGGTGCACTTCGACGCGGAAGGCCGCATCCTGCGCAGCAACCGCAAGCTGCAGCAGGTGCTGGGATATGACGCGTATGAAATGCAGGGCATGAACCTGTGCGAGCTTGCCGATCCGGCCGAGCACTGCGACCACGACCACATGACCCGGCGCATCCTGGCCGGGGAGATCCAGGACTATGTCGCCGAAAAACGCTATGTGCGAAAGGACGGCGAATCCATCTGGGGCCAGGTGACCGTATCGTCGATGCGCGAAGGCAGCGGGGAGGCCCACTTCATCGCGGCCATCGAAGACATCACGGAAAGAAAGGCGGCCGAATGCCGGATGCGGCACCTGGCCAATCACGACCTGCTGACAGGATTGCCCAATCGGGGCCTGATGATGGATCGGCTGGCCACGGCCATCCACCAGGCAAAGCGCTCGCGCCAGACGCTGGCCGTGTTATTCATCGACCTGGATCGATTCAAGACCATCAACGACAGCCTGGGCCATGACGTGGGCGACCAGGTCATCATCGAGGTAGCCCGCCGCCTGCAGGACTCGGTGCGGGCGGGCGACACCGTAGCCCGCCTCGGCGGCGACGAATTCGTCGTGGTGCTGGTGAACGCCGGGCAGCAGCAGAATGTCGCTGCCGTGGCGGACAAGATCCTCAACGCCATCTGCGAGCCGATGCTGCTGAGCGGCCATGAGCTGTTCCTCGGCGGCAGCATCGGCATCAGCATGTACGACCGCGACGGCGCAGACTGCATCACGCTGCTGAAAAATGCCGATACCGCGATGTACCAGGCCAAGCAGAGCGGAAAGCGCCGCTATACCTTCTACGTCAATGAGATGAGCAAGGATGCCCTGCGTTTCCTGCGCATGGAAGCTGCCCTGCGGCGGGCGCTGGAGCGGCGGGAGTTTTACCTGGTCTACCAGCCGCAGGTCAATATCGCCAGCGGCCATATCATCGGCTTCGAGGCGCTGATCCGCTGGCAGCCGCCCGGCGAGGCGGTCGTCTCTCCCGACAAGTTCATCGCGCTGGCGGAAGAAACCGGCCTCATCGTGCCGATAGGCGAATGGGTGCTTGAGACCGCTTGCCGGCAACTGGTGTCCTGGCAGCAGGAAGGCCTTTGCGCCGGGGACATCAAGATGTCGGTCAACCTGTCCGCCGCCCAGTTCAGGCAGGCGGACATGGTGGAGACGGTAAAGCGGGTGCTCGCCCTGAGCGGCTGCCCCGCGTCCTGCCTGGTCCTGGAAATTACCGAGAGCGTCATCATGGACTCCCCCGAATCCACGGTCGGCATCCTCAACGCGCTGAGCGAAAGGGGCGTGCGGCTGGCGATGGATGATTTCGGCACCGGCTACTCCAGTCTCAGTTACCTCAAGCGTTTTCCCATTCATACGCTGAAGATCGATCGCAGTTTCATTCGCGACATCTCGGTCGATTGCGACGACGCCGAAATCGTCAAGGCGGTCATCGCAATGGCCCACGCGATGAATCGCAATATCGTCGCCGAGGGCGTGGAAGACAGGGTGCAGCTGGATTTCCTGAGAAACCACGGCTGCGACCAGGCACAGGGCTATTACTTCGGCAAGGGCATCTCCCATCAGGAAGCCGCCTTGCTGCTTTCACGCCAGCGCCTGCTGATGACCGCCGCCGCACATGCCGCGCCCTGCGCCACCTGAACTCGCGCCGGCCCCCGCACCCTGCCCCATTCAACAGTCCAACCCAACTTGGGAGAAATCGATGTCCATGCTTACTTTCCAGCGCAAACTCTGGCTTCCTCTGGTGGCCAGCCTCACCTGCATCTGCGCCATTTCCGTGCTGCATGTGTTCGACGCACGCAAGTTGCGCTATGAGGAACGACAAGCGGACCTGGCCAACGTCGACCAGGCCGCATTGAAGATCGTCGAAGGCTTCGCCGAAGATGCCGGCGCCGGCAAGATCTCGCTCGACGAGGCCAAGCGCCAGGCGAAATCCGTGTTGAACGACATCCGCTATGGAGAAGACGGCTACATCGCCATCCTGGGCATGGATGCCACCGCGATTCAGAATCCCGCCCTGCCCCAGAATGACGGCAAGGACATGAGCGGCTTCAAGGACCCGGCCGGCTTCCCGGTCTTTCAGGAGGTGGCGCGCATGGCCGCCTCGCCTTCCGGCGAGGGCTTCCTGCGCTATCTCTGGGTACGTCCCGGCCAGGAAAAGGTGTCCACCAAGCTGGCGCGTATCGCCAGCTTCAAGCCCTGGGGCTGGGCGCTGGTCGCCGGCCTGTATGTGGACGATATCGAGGATGCCTTCTATGAGTCGTTGAAGAAGACGGCCGGCATCATGGTGCTGGTGAGCTTGCTGCTCTCGGCCATCATCGTGGCCGTCAACCGCAGCCTGAACCGGGCGCTGGGCGGCAGCCCTGAGTATGCGGTCGCGGTCGCCATGCAGATCGCCGAGCAGGACCTGAGCCAAGCGGTGCGGTTGCGCGAAGGCGATTCCACCAGCCTGCTCTACGCCATGGCCGTCATGCAGCGCAACCTGGCGACGATGATCGCAGCCATCCGCGGCAGCGCCGAGACCATCGCCGCCGCCTCTTCACAGATCGCCATCGGCAACCTGGACCTGTCCTCCCGCACCGAGACGCAGGCAAGTTCGCTGGAAGAAACGGCGGCGTCGATGGAGCAGTTGACCCAGGCCGTGGCCCAGAACGCGCATCACGCGCTGGAGGCCAACCACCTGGCGGTGGCGACGGCCGACGTCGCGCACCGGGGCGGCCAGGCCATGCTGAAGGTCAACGGCACCATGCAAGCCATCAATGACAGCGCGGCGCGCATCGAGGCGATCATTTCGTCCATCGACGGCATCGCCTTCCAGACCAACATCCTGGCCTTGAATGCCGCCGTGGAGGCGGCCCGCGCCGGCGAGCAAGGCCGCGGCTTCGCCGGCGTCGCGTCCGAAGTGCGCGTATTGGCCCAGCGCAGCGCCGCCGCGGCGAAAGAAATAAAGATCCTGATCGACGACTCCTCGGCCAGCATCGGCGCGGGCGCCACCATCGTGGCCGATGCGGGAACAACGATCGATGAGGTGGTGCGCAGCGTCAACGAGGTGGCGACGATGATCTCGGCCATCACCCATTCGTCCAACGAACAGAAGACCGGCATCGGTCACGTCAACATCGCCATCACCGAGATGGACTCGGTGACCCAGCAGAACGCCGCACTGGTGGAAGAAGCCGCGGCGGCGGCGGCCAGCCTGCGCGACCAGGCGGCGGCGCTGGCGGAATTGGTCAGTCACTTTCACCTGGCCGACACCGACGCTGCCGCCGACTCGGCGGCCGTCGCCGGCGCCGCGTCTGTCCACGGGCGACCGCGGCAGTTGGGCAACCGCAAGCCGGCGCTGGCCGGCGCCTGAGCGGGAACTTGCCCGCGCCGGCTATTGCCTGGTAGGCAGCGTGCCGGCCAAGTGCTTCTCGAGCATGTCGACGAAGGCCTGCACCTTCGGCGCCCCCTCCCGGCTCGGCGGATACATGGCGTAGATGCCCACATCCATGGGTCCGGGATTGGCCTCATACTCCTGAAGGGCCCACACAAGACGTCCGCCCCTGACATCGTCCATGACCAGCCAATCCGGAAGCATCGCTATCCCATGGCCCGCCAGGCAAGCCTGGCGCAGCATTTCCGAGTTGTTGACGCACAGCGAACCTTTGACGTCCACGATGTCCACCGCGCCGCCCGCATCGGCATTCAGGCAGAACCGCCACTGTTGCCGGCCGTCGCCGTACGCGAAGACCAGGCAGTCGTGCCGTTGCAGCTCGGCCGGGGTGCGCGGCATCCCGACAGCGGAAAAATAATCGGGGCTGGCGCAAATGACCCGGCGCTGGCCGGCCAGCCGTCGGGAAATCAGGTTGGACTGCGTTCCCGGCGCGCCGATGCGTATGGCGACATCGATGGAGTCCTCCGCCAGGTTGCTGATGCCGTCGGTCAGGTCGAGATAGACCGAGAGCTTGGGATACAGGCTTTGCAGCTCGAACAAGGCCGGCGCGATATAGCGCGTGCTGAAGGTCACCGGCGCGGAGACCTTGAGGCGTCCTTGCGGAATGCCCTCTTGCGAGGCCGAGCTCTCCGCCTCCTCGGTTTGCTCCAGGATGGTCAGCACGCTGTCGTAGTAGAGGCGACCGCTGTCCGTGAGCGTGACGGTGCGTGTCGAGCGATTGAGCAATCTTGCGCCGATGCGCTTCTCCAATGCGTCGATCAGCCGCACCACCGACGACGGGGCGATGCCCAGGGTGCGCGCGGCGGCGGAAAAGCCGCCGGCGCCGGCGACGACGGCAAATGCCTTCAATTCTGAAAACCTGTCCATAACGGTCGCGCACCTTTTTTGAATTGTTCAAGCACAAGCCGATAAAACCCAGGGCCATCACGATCCCCCCCCGGGGCGCCCCTCATTTTACCGGCATGCCCGGAGGCGCGCGCGCGGCCGATTTGCCCGGGCATGAAAACGCCCGCAAGAGGCGGGCGATGTTTTCCGGAGAACGGTGATGCACAAGATCAGCCCGGCCTGAGGTTCCGGCGCTTGCATTGAAACTGCATCGACCTTTGAGCCGATGTCGTCGATGCAGTCATGGATGGTGGAAAAGCAATACCTTGCCCGCCTCGATACCCTGTCGCATCAGGTGTTTTCCGAAAGCGACCTGGCCCGGCTCCCACTGCGCCAGCGCGCCGTCGATATCGTCGGGATGGGCCTGGAGAGCGTCGGCCAGCGCCAGCGCATTGGCCGCCGCCTTCAATGTGCTGGCGGCGGTATGCGGCCGCGGTATGGACGCCGCGTCGCCGAGGATGACCACACGGCCCGCTGTCATCCGGTCGACGGCCAAGTCGCGGATGGCTTGGACGAAGGGTTCGCGGGTCACCTGCACGACATGGCGGAAGGCGGGCGGCAACAGCGCCGTCGCCTCCTCTCGCAGATGTTGTATCCACACGGTGGCGAGCATGCCTTCCGGCACGGAATAGGCGCGACGCTTTCCTTCCCTGTCGGTCATCGCACCGGCCAGCATCTCCGGGGCGGCGACGCGGTACCAGACCCAGTTGTAGAACCGGTGTCCTGGCCAGACATTGTTGTTCTCGCCCGGAACCAGGTAACCAAGGATATGCGACCCGGTATTGCTCGCAAACCCGAAGTCGCCGTGCAGCGCCTCGCGCGTGGATTCGGGCATCGATGCTTCCGGCACCAGGCCGCGCCATGCGAGATAGCCGGCGTAGGCGGGCAGCTGATCGGGCCAGAATTGCCGCCGCACAGTCGAATTACCGCCGTCGGCGCCGACCAGCAAGTCGCCCGTTTCGCGGGAGCCGTCCTCGAATATGGCCGTGACCGTCCGGGCGCCCTCGTCCTGCTCGACGTGCGAGAGTACTTTCCCCTGATGATAGTGCCCGAGTCCGAAGGACGATTTCAGTGTGGTGTAGATCAGGGACCAGGAGGTCTGGGTCTGGGGCGCGCGGCGCTTGATGCGAATCGTCCCATCCGGATTGAGCACGGTCCGATGCGCGGAACGCACTCCCAGCGCGGTGGCGCCGATATCCACGCCAATGCGCCTGAATACCTCGACCACGTCCGGCTGCAATACGATGCCGCCGCCCCTGCTGTCCAGGTCGCCGGCCGAGCGCTCATAGATGTCGACGTCCCATCCGACGTGGCGCAGCATGTTCCCGGCAAACAGGCCGCCGAGGGATCCGCCGATCACGATGGCGCGCGGGCGGCGCGCATGGCTGTCGGCGCAAGAGAGTGTGTGAGTGTTCATTGCGATACCGCTGGTTGGAATGCCACCACTATGACGCCCCGCGCCTGAACTGATAATACGAGCGAAATCGCAAGCGCCTTTGCGTGGAACGCAATGCATCGGTATCGCTGCACACCCGTTGCAACTGTCATCGTCAAAACGGCCTACGCCACACGTGGCCGTCCTCCCACAGTCTGGGAAGAGGCGTCGCCCGCCCACCGATTTCCCTAAAGAAATTTTCAGACGGCCCGTGCGCCGGCGCCGGAATTTCGCTAAATTAAATGCCCTGCGCTGAATTGGAACCGACATCACAGGGGGATGATGATGAAAAATACCGAGCAGCATTTTCTCGTCGTGGACGACATGGCCACGATGCGTCGCGTGGTCATGGGGCTGCTGAAGGAACTCGAATACGTCAACATGACCGACGCCGACGACGGCTCGGCCGGATGGAAGATTCTTGAGGGAGCGACCGCTCCGGTCACCTTCGTGATCACCGACTGGAACATGCCGGTCATGGACGGCATCGCGCTGCTCAAGAAGATCAGGTCGACGCCCAAGCTGGCCGACCTGCCCGTGCTCGTGATCACTGCCGAAGCCAAGAAAGAGAACGTCATCACCGCCGCCCAGGCCGGCGCCGACGGCTATATCGTCAAGCCATTCAATGCGGCGACGCTCAACGACAAGATCACCAGGATCCTGGCGCGCCGCGCGCGGCCGGCGAACTGAGTCGCCGCCGGCGGCGGCGAGCTGATCTGGACGACCGCCATGTCCGGCTCACTCGGGATGGCGCGCGCACCAGGCGCCGCCATCGAACTGACACTACTGCCAAAGCCGCCACGGCCTTTGCGTGGGACGCGACACGTCGGCATCGGGCGCCCACCTCTTCCTGGTTTCCACATCCAACCAAAAGCAAACAGAACTAAATCAAGAAGCGCGCGATAAATCGCGTGAGGCGCCCGTCTGGCGGCTGGCAAGCGCCCGCCGCTCCTATACTCGGCACGGCTGCAGCCGCGCCATCGTCACTTCGCGCGCATCGTGCGCAGCCTCCCTCAATCCCGCCGGCGTTCCCGGCTCCGTTTACAGGAAGGATGTCCTCATGAACCTGAGCAAGAAACTCACAGCCGAGGCGCTGGGTACGTTTTGGCTGGTGCTGGGCGGCACCGGCAGCGCGGTGCTGGCGGCCGCATTTCCCGCCCTCGGCATCGGCTTCGCTGGCGTCTCGCTGGCTTTCGGCCTGACGATTCTGACCGGGGCCTACGCCTTCGGGCATATCTCCGGCGGCCACTTCAACCCGGCCGTCACCATCGGCCTGGCGACGGCGCGGCGCTTCCCGCTCATCGACGCGGTCCCGTACATCGTGGCGCAACTGCTCGGCGCCGTGGCCGCCAGCGCGCTGCTCTCCTGCATCGCCGGCGGACAGCCGGGCTTCGACCTCGCCGCCGGCGGTTTGGGAGCGAACGGCTACGGCGCGCATTCGCCCGGCCATTTCTCCTTGCTCGCGGCCTTCCTGGCCGAGGCGACGCTGAGCTTCGTGTTCCTGCTGGTGATCCTCGGCGCGACACGTCCCCAGGCGCCGGCCGGTTTCGCGCCGATCGCCATCGGCCTGTGCCTGACGCTGATCCACCTCATATCGATTCCCGTGACCAACACCTCGGTCAATCCGGCCCGCTCGACCGCGCCGGCGCTGTTCGTGGGCGGCTGGGCGATTGAGCAGCTCTGGCTGTTCTGGGCCGCGCCCGTGGCGGGGGCGCTGGCCGCCGGACTGCTGCATCCGTTGCTCTGCGAAAAAGAGCAGTGAAGCGCCCGCGCCGGCAAGCCTTGAAATGAAAAACGGCGAGCATGGCTCGCCGTTTTTTTTCGCCCGCAGGTGTTCAGGGAGCCGTCGTCCCGTTGCCCGGCGCATTGTCATGCCAGCCGCCGCCCAGCGCCTTGTACAGCGAAACCGTGCCCTGCAGGCGCTGCAGCTTGATCTGGCCCAGCTGGTTCTGCGCCTCCGACAAGGTGCGCTGGGTGTCCAGCACCACCATCAGGTCCTCGGCGCCGGCGCGGTAGCGGATCTCCGAGAGCTCGAAGGCGAAGCGGGCCTGGTCGACCTCGCCGTTCTTCAGGCGATAGCGCTCTTCCAGGCTGCGGATCGCGCCCAGCGCCTTTTCCACCTCGGACAGCGAGTTGATCACGCGCTGCTGGTAGACCTGCACCAGCTCCTCCTTCTGCGCGATGGCGAGGTCGCGCTGGTTGCGCAGGCGGCCGCCGTCGAAGATCGGCGCGATCAGGCCGGTCCCGATGCTGGCGAACAGGTTGGGGCCGTCGAACAGCGACAGCAGCGCGCTGCTCTGGGCGCCGGTGGAGCCGGTCAGGCTGATGCTGGGGAACAGCGCGGCGCGGGCCACCGCGACGTTGGCGTTGGCCGCGGCCAGGTTGGCCTCGGCGCGGCGGATGTCGGGACGGCGCGTGAGCAGCTCGGAAGGCAGGCCGGCCGAGATGCGCGGCATCTGGATCTGCGCCAGCCCCTTCTCCTGCACCATGAAATTCTGCGGCGGACGGCCGAGCAGGATGGCCAGCGCGGTCTGCGCGTCCTGCTCCTGCTGCCGCAGGTCGGGGATCAGCTGCTTCTGGTTGGCCAGCGCCGAGCGCTGGCGCGCCAGGTCCAGCGGCGAGGCGGAACCGGCGCGGCTCTGCGCTTCGACCAGCTTGAGCACGCGCTCGGCGTTGCTGACGTTCTGGCGCGCGATCTCAAGGCGGTCGCGCAGCGACAGCACCTGCAGGTAAGTGGAGACGATGCCGCTGGTCACCGTCAACGCCACCGTCTCGCGGTCGTAGCGGTTGGCGCGCAGCGTGGCTTCGGCGGCATCGACGCCGGCGCGGTTCTTGCCCCAGAAGTCGATTTCGTAGCTGACCTGCAGCGTGGCGTTGGCCGAATTGGATGCGGTGCCGCCGGAGATCGGCAGGTCGCGCGCGGCGTTGGCGGTCAGCCCGACATTGGGCAGCAGCGGCGCGCCGGCGATGCGCGCCTGCGCCTCGGCCTGGCGCACCCGCGAGAACGCCGCGGCGATCTCGAAGTTGTTGCGCTGGCCTTCGTCCACCAGCGTCGACAGCTCATTGCTGCCGAACTGCTTCCACCAGTCCGAGTCGGGCCACAGCTGTTCGGCGTGGGCGACATCGGCCAGCGCGCCGCCGGCCCATTTGTCGGGCACCTGCATGGCGGTGATCGGATCGCTCTCGACCTCGCGCGTGGCGCAGCCGGCCAGCGCCAGCGCGGCCGACAACGCCAGCGCCAGATGCCTGGCGGCGAGCCTTGAGCTTGATGTGCGTGGACGGCTGAGGGTCATGTTGGCTTGGTAGGAACTGGAATACGGAGCATCCCCGCAGACCTCCATTTTAAAGAATTCGGCCGAGCCGGCATTGGGCCGATTATTGGATCGATTATTGGGCCGGCGCGGCCGGCGCCGGCGGGTTGGCCGGCAGCAGCACCTGCTCGCCTGCCTTCAGGCCCGACAGCACCTGGGCGCGCTCGCCGTCGCGAATGCCGATCTTGATCCGGCGCGCCTCCAGCTTGCCGCCCTCGGCCACCACCTTCACGCCCTGGGTGCCGTCCAGCCCCGGCTTGGTCACCAGCGAGAGCGGAATGGTCAGCGCATGCTCCACCCGCGCCAGCACGAAGTAGACGTCAGCCGTCATGCCGCTCATCAGTTCGCGACTGGGGTTGGCCACATCGAACAGCACCGTGTAGAAGGCCTTCTTGCCGTGGCGGCCGGAATCGTCGGTGGGCAGCAGCATGATCTGGCGCAGCTTGCCGCTCCAGCGCTTGCCGGGGTAGCCGGGCGTGGTGAAGTAGGCGGTCATGCCCTTCTGCAGGCGCGTGACATCTTCCTCGGCCACCGGCACCTGCACCGTCATGCGCGACAGGTCGGCAATGCGCATCAGCGCTTCCTGGCTGGCGCCGACCATCTGGCCGGGGCGCGCGTTCATGGTGACGATGGTGCCGCCCACCGGCGCCTCGATGCGGTTCTGCTTCTGGATCGCCTCGTCGTCCCGGATGCCGGCCTCGGTCTGCTGGATCTGCGCGTTGGTGGCGTCCACCCGCGCGGCCGCCGCGTACATGTTCATGCGCGAGGACTCGTAGGATTCCTCGCGGGTGGCGTTCTCGGCCTTCAACTGGGTCTGGCGCTGGAACTGCAGCTGGGCGAAATCGAGCTGGGCGTTCTGCCCGGCCAGCTCGGCCTTCAGGCGCGCCAGCTGGGCGCGGTTGTTTTCGATGCGGCCGTTCTGCACGGCCGGCGAGATCGTCACCAGGAGCTTGCCGGCCTTGACCGTCTCGCCGATGGCCACGTCGACGTCGGCAATCTGCCCGGCGACCTTGGCGCCCACGTCCACGTAGTTCTGCGCCACCACGTTGCCGGTGGCGTTGACCACCTGTTCGATGTCGGCCGTCTCGACCTTCACCGTTTCCAGCTTGAGCGCCACCGGCTTGGGTGGCGGCGTCGCCGGGCGGGTCTGCCAGAACGCCACGCCGCCGGCGACCAGCGCCGCCAGCAGCGCGCCGCCGGCCAGCGCGGCCTTGCGCGAGGCGGTGTGCGCAGCCGCGGGCTGCCGTGGTGGAGTGGTGTCGTGTTGCTCGCTCATGGTCGCTTGCGTGGTCGGCAATATGATTTCAGAAAATGATGACGGCCGGATTACTCCGGCCGCGCAGGCAAGACGGCGCCGCCTCCCTCAGGCGACCACCGCCTGCGCCGGCACGCGGCGCAATGCGGCCAGCCAGTCGGCATGCACTTCCGGCGCGCCGCTCCAGACCTGCTGGTGCAGCTGCGACAGCAGGCCGGGTTCTTCCAGCAGGCTGTTCTTCTGCTTGTCGTTCAGGGCGTCCGGGCCGTCCTTGAGCGCGCTGCGCACCAGCTTCTCGCGCAGGTGCCGGGTCAGTTGCGGCACCGCCGGGTGCGCATGCGCGGTGGCGCAGACCAGCGCGTTGAAGGACGGATCGACCACCGCCTCGACGAAGCCCGGCAGGGCCGGCGTTTCGTTGAAGTGGCGCACGGTCTCCAGCAGCTCGAACGGCGGCGTGGTCTCTTCCGGGATCTTGAACAGGCCGGCGCGACGGAAGCCGCGGCCGAACGACACTCGCGACGACAGCACCGAGACCGGCACCGACACGGCCAGCGAACCGGCAATGGGGATGAGCCACCAGATGAAGGACGGGTTAAGCCAGAACACCACCCCGCCCCACACCACACCCAACAGCGAGTGCCAGCCGTGGCGGCGCAGCGCCTCGCCCCAGACGGTCTCGTTGTCGGCGCGCGGCGGCGACTTCCAGCCGGCGTTCCAGCCGAAGAAGGCGCCCAGCACGAAGCGGGTATGGAACAGCATGCGCACCGGCGCCAGCGCCATCGAGAACAGCAGCTCGATCACCATGCTCACCAGCAGCGCCAATGCGCCGCCGAAGCCGCGCGCGCCCTTCACCGCGAACAGCAGCACCGCCAGCACCTTGGGCAGGAACAGGATGGTGGCGGTAGCCGAGACCAGCGCCAGCGCCTTTTCCGGATGCCATTCCGGCCAGATCGGGAACAGCTGGCGCGGCGAGGTGAAGTATTGCGGGTCGATCAGCGTATGCGCCGCCAGCAGCACCGTGGACAACAGCAGGAACAGCGCCCACAGCGGCGCCGAGACGTAGGCCATGACGCCGGTGACGAACACCGCGCGGTGCACCACGTGCATGCCGCGCGCCAGGAACAGCTTGAAGTTCATCAGGTTGCCCTGGCACCAGCGGCGGTCGCGGCTCAGTTCGTCGAGCAGGTTGGGCGGCATCTCTTCATAGCTGCCGTCGAGGTCGTAGGCGATCCAGACCGACCAGCCGGCGCGCCGCATCAGCGAGGCCTCGACGAAGTCGTGCGACATGATCGGGCCGGACAGGTTGCCGCGGCCCGGCAGCGGCGCCAGCGCGCAGTGCTTCATGAAGGGCTTCAGGCGGATGATGGCGTTGTGGCCCCAGAAGTGCGACTCGCCCAGCTGCCAGTAGTGCAGGCCGGCCGTGAACAGCGGGCCGTACACGCGCGTGGAGAACTGCTGGATGCGGGCGTACAGCGTGTCGCGCCCGGCCGCGCGCGGCGCCGTCTGGATGATGCCGGCGCCGGGATGCTCTTCCATCAGGCGGGTCAGCTTGGTCAGGCATTCGCCGGTCATGACGCTGTCGGCGTCCAGCACCACCATGTAGCGGTAGTCGGCGCCCCAGCGGCGGCAGAAGTCGTCCAGGTTGCCGCTCTTGCGCTTGACGCGCCGGCGGCGGTGTCGGTAGAAGATGCGGCCGAAGCCGCCGGTCTCCCGGCACAGCGCGGCCCAGGCCGCGGTCTCGGCGGCGCAGATGTCGGCCTCGCCGCTGTCGGAGAGAATGAAGAAGTCGAAGTGCTGCAGCTGGCCGGTGCGCTCCAGCGACTCGTAGGTGGCGCGCAGGCCGGCGAACACGCGCGCCACGTCCTCGTTGCAGATCGGCATGACGATGGCAGTGCGCGCCTCCGGCGCGATCTCCCGGTTGCCGGCCTTCTCGTGCGAGATCAGGTATTCGTCGTCGCCGCGCATGAGCACCAGGAAGCCGGTCATGGCGGTCCAGAAACCGGCCGACACCCACAGGAACAGCAGCGCGAACAGGCCCAGCACCAGCATCTCCAGCGGCTTGGTGCCATGGTAGGGCAGCACGTCGCTCATGAAGTAGGTGGCCATCGAGGTCTGCAGCACCATCAGCACCAGCA
The DNA here is from genome assembly GCF_028993615.1 of Herbaspirillum sp. WKF16. Lineage (NCBI taxonomy): Bacteria > Pseudomonadati > Pseudomonadota > Betaproteobacteria > Burkholderiales > Oxalobacteraceae > Herbaspirillum > Herbaspirillum sp. WKF16. The sequence continues at coordinate 3,572,464 of NZ_CP118632.1, forward strand.
GCGTGATGCGGCGCACATTGCCGGTGCGCTGCCAGTAGCCCTTGGGGTCGGGCGCATCGGACTTGTCGAGGTGGTCTTCGACGTAGTGCGGCTCGGGCGGGTGCTCGGGGGCGGCCTTGGCCTTCTTGCGGCGCCAGCGGCTGGGGCGATGCTCAAGGCGATGGTTTTCTTCCTCGACCCAGCGGGCGAACGGATTCAACTCGCCCCAGGGGCGCGGCACCATGGATTTGCGGTTCAGCGGCGGCGCCACGGCGATGCTCGGCGCGCCGCGATCGCGGCCGATGGCCGGCGCAACGCCGGCTGCGGGCGCGGCGGATCCTTCCGCGGCGGCCGGATACATCAGGCGCAGGCGCGCGTCGACCGAGGCGGGGGCGCCCGCGGCGGGATCGGAATCCGCGCCGCGCCCGGAGGCCTCGGCCAGCACGCGGTGCAGGTCGGCCACCGGATCGCCGGAGCCGATCTCTTCAGTGCGTTGAGCCAGTTCGCGGCGCTGTCCGGCCGACAACGGCAGGCGCTCGAGATAGTCCTCGAGCGCCCGGGATGCGGCCGTCGTCTGCCTTAGTTGGGGGGTAATATGTAGCTCCACGTTTCTGACAAGGTTGTGCCGCCGTTGGCATTGCGCAGGAAACCGCGCAGCTCGACGGGCTTGTTATCTTCCACCCGGCGCAGCTTGACTTCGATGCGCCAGCCGCCGGTGATGTCGTTCTTGCGAGTGGTCACGCTCGCGATCTTGCCGTTGGCGTCGGCTTCCACCACGCCTTCGACGCGGGCGCCGGCCGGCAGCTTCTTGAGCGCGCCGCCGTCGAAGTCGATCGCCAGGGCCTGGCTGTCGTCCTGCTTGCCTTCCTGGCGCGGACGGTAGCCGTGGCCGAAGCGGGTCTGGGTCACCCAGGCCAGCGGCGGACGCTTTTCATTGTCCTTCTGCCACAGCAGGCGGTATTCCACGTTCAGCGGCTGGCCCTGCTTGGGCATGGTGTTGGGAATCCAGTAGGCGACGATGTTGTCGTTGGTCTCGTCGGGCGTGGGGATCTGCACCAGCTCCACGCGGCCCGCCCCCCACTTGCCCTTGGGTTCCACCCACGCGCTGGGACGCGCCTGGTAGTTGTAGTCCAGGTCCTGGTAGCTGGCGAACTCGCGGTCGCGCTGCATCAGGCCGAAGCCCATCGGGTTGTCGAACGAGAAGGACGTCACCAGCAGGCGCTTGGGGTTCACCAGCGGGCGCCACAGCCACTCGCCGGTGCCGGACTGCATCGACAGGCCGTCCGAGTCATGCACCTCGGGACGGAAATCGTCGCCCGGGCCCGGCTGGTTCTCGCCGAACAGGAACATGCTGGTCAGCGGCGCGATGCCCAGCTTGGTGACGTTGCTGCGCAGGTAGACCTGCGCCTTGACGTCCATCGCCGTGTCGACGCCGGGCTTGAGCACGAAGCGGTAGGCGCCGGTGGCGCGCGGCGAATCCAGCAGCGCGTAGACCACCAGTTCCTTGGCCTCGGCCGAGGGACGCTCCAGCCAGAACTCGGTGAAGCGCGGGAATTCCTCGCCGGAATACAGCGCGGTGTCGATCGCCAGCCCGCGCGCCGACAGGCCGTAGCCCTGGCCACGGCCCATGGCGCGGAAGTAGCTGGCGCCGTGGAAGGTCAGCACATCGTCCTTGACCTTGCCCGAATTGACCGGATAGCGGATGCGGAAACCCGCGAAGCCGACGTTGCGCAGCTGGCGCGGGTCGATGCCGCGGTTGGCGCTGTAGTCGAACAGCGCCGGACTGAAGCTGATCTCGCGCACCGCGCCGCCGACCACTTCATTGACCTTGACCGGTTCGTTGAAATTGCCGCCGAGGTGGATGAAGGACAGCTCGAACGGCAGCTTCTGCGTGCGCCACCAGGCCTTGTCGGCGCGGAAGTGGATCTGGTTGGCCTGCTCGTAGCTCAGGTCCTTGATCGACTTGGGCAGGTCGTCGGAAGGCTTCTTGTACGACTTGCCGGCCAGCGCCTTGGCGCGCGCGGCCACGGTATTGAAATCGAAGGCGAATGCCGCCGAATGAAACGCCAGCAAACCCACCAGGGTTGCCGGAACAACAAGACGGCGCCACCAGGACGGTCTTGCGGCGCCGCGCGCGGACGTGGATCCCGGCGCGGGCCATGAGGTGGAGTGAAGCGGCATTATTGTTTTGTCTGACATGCAATTTTCTGGTTGGAGTGCTTTCCCCCGGCTGCGGATCGAACCGCCGCCGGACTGTTCCCGCGCGGGACGGCGGATGAACCTCCGGCCCGGCGTGGAAAGCAGGCGCTAGTTTACCCAAATGTCGCGTGAATTGTTCGTGCGGATGGCTTGAATCCGGCATTTGCCGGAGATATTTCCCGCCGACAATCCCGCCGACGGGAAATGCCGGGCCGACGGAGGCGGCGCCTGCGAGGAACCGTCAACGCAACCCGTGGCGGCGGCGCTCGCCCTAACTCTTCCGTGGCGGCGCCCGGGCAGGCGGTCGAAACTGTTTCGATCCATACGCTGTCTGGTATAAGGGCGGCGGTGGCACAGAAAGTTCCGTGATGCAGCATGCCTCCTGTAACATTGCGGCTCCAGCGACGGCGCGGGGGCGATCCAGACTCGCCGTCGCCGCCGGCCGCCCAACCCAACATCCATCCTGAACGCGCATGTCCACTTCCGCAGGCAAGCTCACCATCGTCGTCGCCACCGACCAGAACAACGGCATCGGCATCAACAACACCCTGCCCTGGCGGTTGCCGGAAGACCTCGCCCATTTCAAGCGCACCACGTCCGGCCACGCCATCCTGATGGGCCGCAAGACCTTCGAGTCGATCGGCCGGCCGCTGCCCAACCGCCGCAATATCGTGATCACGCGCAATGCCGGCTGGCAACACGAGGGCGTGGAGACTGCCGCCTCGCTGCCGGCCGCGGCCGCCCTGGCCGGCGACGAGCCGGCCTTCATCATCGGCGGCGCGCAGGTCTACGCCGAGGCGCTGCCGCTGGTGAACCGCCTGATCGTCACGCGCATCGAGCAGGCGTTCGACTGCGACGCCTTCTTCCCCGTCCTCGATCCCCAGCAGTGGGAAGAGACCGCGCGCGAAGCGCACCGCTCCGACAGCGCCGGTTTGAACTACGCATTTGTGACATACGAAAGACGTTGAACCGGCCGCGCCGGGCGGATGTTGTTTTTCCCCGGTTTTTTCTGAAACAGCGCACCTGTTTCGCGCATATCTGCGACAATCCGGCTTTCTTTTTTTTCGGCGCGCAAGCCCTGCCAGCCCAGGCGCAGTTCCTTTTCACCCCTGAGCGCTAACGCCTCTCCGGCGCTGACGCGCTCAAGCCCTGGAGAACACAATGAAATTCCGTTTCCCCATCGTCATCATCGACGAAGACTTCCGCTCCGAAAACACCTCGGGCCTCGGCATCCGCGCGCTGGCCGACGCGATCCAGGCCGAGGGCATGGAAGTGCTGGGCGTGACCAGCTACGGCGACCTGGCCCAGTTCGCGCAGCAGCAGTCGCGCGCCTCGGCCTTCATCCTGTCGATCGACGACGAGGAACTGGGCTCGGGCTCCGACGAGGACACCGATTTCGCGCTCAAGGCCCTGCGCGCCTTCGTCGGCGAGATCCGCCACAAGAACGCCGACATCCCCATCTACCTGTACGGCGAAACCCGCACCTCGCGTCACATCCCCAACGATGTCCTGCGCGAGCTGCACGGCTTCATCCACATGTTCGAGGACACCCCGGAGTTCGTGGCGCGCCACATCATCCGCGAAGCCAAGTCCTACCTCGACGGCCTGGCGCCGCCGTTCTTCCGCGCGCTGGTGGAATACGCCAACGATGGTTCCTATTCCTGGCACTGCCCCGGCCACTCGGGCGGCGTGGCCTTCCTGAAGTCGCCGGTGGGCCAGATGTTCCACCAGTTCTTCGGCGAGAACATGCTGCGCGCCGACGTCTGCAACGCCGTGGAAGAGCTGGGCCAGCTGCTGGATCACACCGGACCGGTCGCCAACTCGGAGCGCAACGCCGCGCGCATCTTCAACGCCGACCACTGCTACTTCGTCACCAACGGCACCTCGACTTCCAACAAGATGGTCTGGCACTCCACCGTCGCCCCGGGCGACATCGTGGTGGTGGACCGCAACTGCCACAAGTCGATCCTGCACTCGATCATCATGACCGGCGCGATCCCCGTGTTCCTGATGCCGACCCGCAACCACCTGGGCATCATCGGCCCGATCCCGCTGGAAGAGTTCACGCTGGAAAGCATCCAGAAGAAGATCGAAGCCAATCCCTTCGCCCGCGAAGCCAAGAACAAGAAGCCGCGCATCCTGACCATCACGCAGTCGACCTACGACGGCGTGGTCTACAACGTCGAAACCTTGCGCGAAATGCTCGACGGCGAGATCGACACCCTGCACTTCGACGAAGCCTGGCTGCCGCACGCCACCTTCCACGACTTCTACAAGAACATGCACGCTATCGGTAAGGATCGTCCGCGCGCCAAGAAGTCGATGATCTTCGCCACCCAGTCGACCCACAAGCTGCTGGCCGGCCTGTCGCAAGCATCGCAGGTGCTGGTGCGCGAATCGGAAACCGTGCAGCTGGACCAGGACGCCTTCAACGAAGCCTTCCTGATGCACACCTCGACCTCGCCGCAATACTCCATCATCGCCTCCTGCGACGTCGCCGCGGCCATGATGGAAGCGCCGGGCGGCACCGCCCTGGTGGAAGAATCCATCCTCGAGGCGCTGGACTTCCGCCGCGCCATGAAGAAGATCGACCAGGAGTTCGACAATGACTGGTGGTTCCAGGTCTGGGGCCCGGACAAGTTTGCCGAGGACGGCATCGGCGAGCGCGAGGACTGGGTCATCAAGGCCGAGGACGACTGGCACGGTTTCGGCAACCTGGCGCCGGGCTTCAACATGCTCGACCCGATCAAGGCCACCATCGTCAACCCCGGCCTGGCGCTGGACGGCCAGTTCGGCGAAACCGGCATCCCCGCCTCAATCGTGACCAAGTACCTGGCCGAGCACGGCGTCATCGTCGAGAAGTGCGGCCTGTACTCGTTCTTCATCATGTTCACCATCGGCATCACCAAGGGCCGCTGGAACACCCTGGTGACGGCGCTGCAGCAGTTCAAGGACGACTACGACAAGAACGCGCCGATCTGGCGCATCCTGCCCGAGTTCGCCCAGCGCAACCCGCGCTACGAGCGCCTCGGCCTGCGCGACCTGTGCCAGCAGATCCACGAGACCTACCGCGCCTATGACGTGGCCCGCCTGACCACCGAGATGTACCTCTCGGACATGCAGCCCGCCATGAAGCCCTCGGACGCCTTCTCCAAGATGGCCCACCGCGAGATCGAGCGCGTGCCGCTGGACGAGCTGGAAGGCCGCGTGACCTCGATCCTGCTGACCCCGTATCCGCCGGGCATCCCGCTCCTGATCCCGGGCGAGATCTTCAACAAGACCATCGTCGACTACCTGAAATTCGCGCGCGACTTCAACGAGAAATTCCCGGGCTTCGAAACCGATGTGCACGGCCTGGTCAAGCGCGAAGTCAACGGCCGCCGCGACTACTTCGTGGACTGCGTCAAGCGCTGAGCCCCTCCCAGAACAGGCAGGCAGGCAAGGATCAAGCCGACACCGGATTCCGGTGTCGGCTTTTTTCTTGCTTCGCCGATGAAAGAACGATGTAAAGCATGCTTGACATCCGATTTATCGCTCCCTATGATGTAAAGCATACTTTACACACTCTCACGGAGCCCGCCATGTCGGAAATGAAGCACTACAACCGCTATTACAAGGAAATGGGCGGTGCCCTCCTCCTCTACATGCTGACCCTGGTGGTCTCGGTGCGCTACGGCATGCGGCTGGAACACGGCGCGCTGCAAACCGTCGTCTTCGTCAGCCCGATGCTGCCCTTCGTCCTCGGCATCTGGGCCGTGGTGCGCCAGATCCGCCGTTCCGACGAATTCATGCGCAAGGTCTCGGTGGAGCACCTGGCCATCACGGCCGGCATCACCGCCGGCTGGACCTTCACCTACGGTTTTCTGGAAAACGCCGGCTTCCCCAAGCTCAGCATGTTTACGGTCTGGCCGGTGATGGGCGCGGTGTGGGCCCTGCTCAGCGTGAGCGAAGCCATCCGCAGCCGCCCGAAGCACTGACGCGCATGGAAAACAATGTCCGCGGACTGCGCGCGCAGCTGGGCTGGAGCCAGGCCGAACTGGCCGCCCGGCTGGACGTCTCGCGCCAGACCATCAACGCCATCGAAACCGGCCGCTACGACCCCAGCCTGCCGCTGGCCTTCGCCATGGCGAAGGTGTTCGGCCTGAAGATCGAGGAGATCTTCAGGCCGGAGTAAGGAAGCAATCGGGAGAATGCGCCCGGTTCAGAACGAACCGAGGTAGAAAAACCCGGCCAGCGCGCCGCCGAACAGCAACCACAGCGGATGGACCTTGGTCTTGAGCGCGATCACCGCGGTGGCCGCCGTGATCGCCGCCAGGAAGCCGTGGGTGATCGAGGCCTGGGCGATCAGCAGGGCCGAGGCCGCGACCAGGCCGCCGGTCACCGGCAACAGGCCGGCCTGCACGTGGCGCCGCCAGGGCTTGTCCTTGAAGCGTTCCCACACGTGCAGCATGACGATGGTGATCAGCGAGGACGGGCCGAACTTGGCGAAGGTGGTCACCAGCATGCCCCAGAAGCCGGCGACGTGCCAGCCCACCAGCGTCACCACCATCAGGTTGGGGCCGGGCGCGGCCTGGCCCAGCGCGAACAGCGCGCTGAAGTCCTCGGCCGTCATCCAGTGATGCACTTCCACCACCTGGCGCTGCATCTCCGGCAGGATGGTGTTGCCGCCGCCGAAGGCCAGCACCGAGAGCTGGGTCATGATGACGGCCAGCGCGATCAGGGTCTGGCTCATTTCGCGCCCTCCCTCGCCGGGTCTTTGGCAACGTCCTTGGGCGGCGCCTTGGCGGCGAACTTGTCGCCGTAGCGCGCCGTCAGCAGCACGCTGATCGGCGTCATCACCAGCATCACCCACACCAGCGGGATGCGCACCAGCGCGATGGCCACGAAGCAGGCCACCGCGACCGCCGCCAGCACCAGGTTCTTGCGCAGCGGCAGCGCGATCTTGATCGCCATCTGGATCAGCAGGCCGGCGGCGGCCGCTGCCAGGCCGGCGAACAGGTGCCTGACGTTGGGGTCGTGCTGGAAGTGCTGGTAGATCATGCCCAGCAGCACCACCACCACCGAGGGCACCGCGATCAGGCCGGAGATGGCCGCCAGCGCACCCTTCACGCCGCGGAATTTCATGCCCAGCGCGACCGAGAGATTGATGATGTTGCCGCCCGGCAGGAACTGGCACAGCCCCAGCAATTGCACGAATTCAGGCTCGGAAAGCCAGCGGCGGCGCTCGACGATCATGCGGTGCGCCAGCGGCAGCGCGCCGCCGAAGGCGGTCATGCCCAGGCCGAGGAAGCCTGAGAAGAGTTCTCTGGAAGTGGGGGGCGCTGACAGCGCTGCCGGGGTGTCCGGGCCGGGGGCGGAAGTGTTCATGCTGATCTCGTCTTGCGGTGACGGCGTGATTGCCGCATGAACGAAAGGCTACTACCGGGTAGGGTTTTTGTCTAATATATGTCAAATACTTAATTCATATTCATACGATATGTCACCCCAGATCGACCTGCGCCTGCTGCGCTACTTCATCGCCGTCGCCGAAGAGGGCCACCTGACCAAGGCGGCGCAGCGCATCGGCATCCAGCAGCCGCCGCTGTCGCAGCAGATACGCGTGCTGGAAAAGGAGCTGGGCGTGACCCTGTTCAATCGCCTGCCGCGCGGCATGGAGCTCACCGAGAGCGGCGCGGCGCTGCTGACCGACGCCCGCGCCATCCTGGCCCAGTTGGCCTCCACCGTCGCCGGCGTGCGCCGCATCTCGGAGGGCAAGATGGGCCGCGTCGCGGTCGGCTTCACCGAATCGGCCTCGCTGCATCCTTTCGTGCATTCGGTGATCCGCGCCTTTCGCGCAGTGGCGCCCGACGTCGCGCTGACGGTGGAAGAAACCAACACCACCGAGCTGGTCGAGGCGCTGCGCCAGAAGCAGCTGGACCTGGCCTTCGTGCGCTCGCCGGTGGGCGACGCCAGCGGCCTGACGATGGAACCGATGCTGGTCGAGGAGATGCTGGCGGCCTTGCCGGCGGACCACCCGCTGGCAGGCAACGGCCGCAGGAAGAGCATCGCGCTGGCGGCGCTGGCCGACGAGTCCTTCATCATGACGCGCCGCCCCAGCGGCCCCGGGCTGTACGACACCATCATCGCCGCCTGCCACGCCGCGGGCTTCTCGCCGCGCGTGATGCAGGAGGCGCGCAAGAACCTGTCCACGCTGTCGCTGGTGGCCGCCGGCCTGGGGGTATCGGTGATCCCGGCTTCGATGACGCGGGTCAATGCCGAGGGCATCGTCTACCTCAGGCTGAACGATTCCCCCGAGTTGAAGGCGCCGCTGCACCTGGCCTACAGGGAAGAAGGCGTCAGCGGCGCGGCGTCGCTGATGCGCGAGGAGGCGCGCAAGCTGAGCGCGCAGCAGAAGCGGCGTTGAGCGGCGTCGCGCAATCCACCGAACCCTCGGATACCGCATCCCGTTCGGACTGAGTAGCCGCCCAGGCGGCGTATCGAAGGTGCGCTCACGTTTGCCACGGTAGCGCCTTCGATACGATCCTGCGGATCTACTCAGTCCGAACGGTTCTTTGTCATCCGATCAAAAACGGGACGCAGCAGAAGCGGCGTCAAGTGCGCCGCCGCCCAATCCACCGAAACCTCGGATACCGCATCCCGTTCGGACTGAGTAGCCGCCCAGGCGGCGTATCGAAGGCGCGCTCACGTTTGCCACGGTAGCGCCTTCGATACGATCCTGCGGATCTACTCAGTCCGAACGGTTCTTTGTTATCCGATCAAAAACGGGACGCAGCAGAAGCGGCGTCAAGTGCGCCGCCGCGCAATCCACCGAACCCTCGGATACCGCATCCCGTTCGGACTGAGTAGCCGCCCAGGCGGCGTATCGAAGGTGCGCTCACGTTTGCCACGGTAGCGTCTTCGATACGATCCTGCGGATCTACTCAGTCCGAACGGTTCTTTGTTATCCGATCAAAAACGGGACGCAGCAGAAGCGGCGTCAAGTGCGCCGCCGCCCAATCCACCGAAACCTCGGATACCGCATCCCGTTCGGACTCAGTAGCCGCCCAGGCGGCGTATCGAAGGCGCCCTCACGTTTGCCACGGTAGCGCCTTCGATACGATCCTGCGGATCTACTCAGTCCGAACGGTTCTTTGTCATCCGATCAAAAACGGGACGCAGCAGAAGCGGCGCCAAGTGCGCCGCCGCCCAATCCACCGAAACCTCGGATACCGCATCCCGTTCGGACTGAGTAGCCGCCCAGGCGGCGTATCGAAGGTGCGCTCACGTTTGCCACGGTAGCGTCTTCGATACGATCCTGCGGATCTACTCAGTCCGAACGGTTCTTTGTTATCCGATCAAAAACGGGACGCAGCAGAAGCGGCGTCAAGTGCGCCGCCGCGCAATCCACCGAAACCTCGGATACCGCATCCCGTTCGGACTGAGTAGCCGCCCAGGCGGCGTATCGAAGGTGCGCTCACGTTTGCCACGGTAGCGCCTTCGATACGATCCTGCGGATCTACTCAGTCCGAACGGTTCTTTGTCATCCGATCAAAAACGGGACGCAGCAGAAGCGGCGCCAAGTGCGCCGCCGCCCAATCCACCGAAACCTCGGATACCGCATCCCGTTCGGACTGAGTAGCCGCCCAGGCGGCGTATCGAAGGCGCCCTCACGTTTGCCACGGTAACGCCTTCGATACGCTCCTGCGGATCTACTCAGTCCGAACGGTTCTTTGTTAACCGATCAAAAACGGGACGCAGCAGAAGCGGCGTCAAGTGCGCCGCCGCCCAATCCACCGAAACCTCGGATACCGCATCCCGTTCGGACTGAGTAGCCGCCCAGGCGGCGTATCGAAGGCGCCCTCACGTTTGCCACGGTAGCGCCTTCGATACGATCCTGCGGATCTACTCAGTCCGAACGGTTCTTTGTCATCCGATCAAAGACGGGACGCAGCAGAAGCGGCGTCAAGTGCGCCGCCGCCCAATCCACCAAGACACTGGATATCAACATCCCGTTCGGACTGAGTAGCCGCCCAGGCGGCGTATCGAAGGTGCGTTCACGTTTGCCACGGTAGCGCCTTCGATACGATCCTGCGGATCTACTCAGTCCGAACGGTTCTTTGTTAACCGATCAAAAACGGGACGCAGCAGAAGCGGCGTCAAGTGCGCCGCCGCCCAATCCACCGAAACCTCGGATACCGCATCCCGTTCGGACTGAGTAGCCGCCCAGGCGGCGTATCGAAGGCGCCCTCACGTTTGCCACGGTAGCGCCTTCGATACGCTCCTGCGGATCTACTCGGTCCGAACGGTTTTGTTATCCGATCAAAAAAAATGCCGCTCAGTGCTGGACTGAACGGCATTTTTCTTTGCAACACCCTGTCTTGCCGAGCGCCTGAACCCCGCTCAGGTCTTGGGCAGCGTCACGCCGTGCTGGCCCTGGTACTTGCCGCCGCGGTCCTTGTAGGAGGTCTCGCAGATCTCGTCGCTCTCGAAGAACAGCACCTGCGCGCAACCCTCGCCGGCGTAGATCTTGGCCGGCAGCGGCGTGGTGTTAGAGAACTCCAGGGTGACGTAGCCTTCCCATTCCGGCTCGAAGGGCGTGACGTTGACGATGATGCCGCAACGCGCGTAGGTCGACTTGCCCAGGCAGATGGTCAGCACGCTGCGCGGGATGCGGAAGTATTCCATCGTGCGCGCCAGCGCGAAGGAGTTCGGCGGGATGATGCAGACGTCGCCCTTGAAGTCCACGAAGGACTTCTCGTCGAAGTTCTTGGGATCGACGATGGTCGAGTTGATGTTGGTGAAGATCTTGAATTCGTCGGCGCAGCGGATATCGTAGCCGTAGGACGAAGTGCCGTAGGAGACGATCTTGCTGCCGTCGGCCGAGAGGCGCACCTGGCCCGGCTCGTAGGGCTCGATCATGCCGTGCTGCTCCGACATGCGGCGGATCCACTTATCTGACTTGATGGACATGGTATTTCGACAATTTCAAAAGATGGGCAATTTTACGCGAAAAAGGCCGTGTCATGCGGGATTGCGGCGGGCCGGCCGCTGCCGGGCCGATTTCAGCGGCTTTCGTCCGCGTTCTCCGCGGACGGCTCGCGCGGCGCCGGCGTCCTGATCATCGGCGCCACCGCGCGGGCCAGCTGCTCGCTGAGGTCGTCGAAGCGCGCGGCGTCGATGCGCGAGGAAGTGAAATAGGCCTCCTGCAGGTCGGTGCGCCACAGCGTGGGCGCCGCGCCCGAGCGCAGCAGCGTGGCGCGCAGGGTCACGCGATAGGCGCAGCTGGCGGCGCCGGAGCACTCTTGCCGGTCATCCTGGATACGCAGGTAGAGCACGTGCGACACCGCCGAGCGGGCGGTCTTCGAATTGAGCACCGTGGTGACGTTGGCCGCGCGCACGAACAGCGCGTTGACGCCGGCGGCATTGAGCCGGTCCGGCAGCCGCGCTTCCAGGGAGTCGCCGAGGGCGTCGTTCAACTGTTCGCGCTGCGCCGTCGAAGCGGCCGGCGCAGCGCCCTCCGCGCCCGGCTGCGACGGCTGGTACACCACCAGCAGGCGCGGCACCTCGACCGGGATGTCGACGAAGGCCTGGGTATCGATCTGCCGGGCGGCGCAGGCCGACAACAGCGCGGCGGCGGCCAGCAGCGCCGCCTTCCCGCCGATGCCGCGCACCGCGGGCAAGGCACTGCCGAATTTGTGCAACATGTCTCCCCCTCGTTTCGATCGGACTGCACACTCTACCAGCAGCGCCGGCGCCGGCAAATCGCGCTCAGCGCTGCATGCTCTCCCACACCTTCTGCAGCCGCTTGACCGACACCGGCATGGGCGTCTTGAGCTCCTGCGCATAGAGCGACACGCGCAGCTCTTCCAGCATCCAGCGGAACTCGGTCATCTTGGGATCGGCGCGGCCGGCGCGGTCTTTCAGGCCGCGCTGGTAGGGCAGCGCCACCAGGTTCCACTCGGCCAGCAAGCGCGTGTCGCGCGCGGGGTCGGCGCGCAACTTGTCCAGCCGCACGTTGATGGCCTTGAGGTAGCGCGGGTAGTGGCTCAGGTTGCCGTAATCGGTCTCGGCCACGAAGCGCTTGCCGACCAGTTGCGCCAGCTGCGCCTGCATGTCGGCCGCGGCCTGGGCGTGCGCCTTGATGCCTTGCAGCTTCTTGGGCAGCGAGTGGTACTCGGCCAGCACCAAAGCGCACAGCCGGGCAATTTCGTTGACCAGCAAGCTCAGCCGCGCCTTGCCCTCGTCGCGGCGGCGGTTGAACTCGTCGGCGTTGCGCGGCAGCGGATCCTGCAGGAAGGCGCGTTCCAGGCCGGCGTTCAGGATCTGCTCGCGCAGCTCTTCCTGCGAACCCAGCGCCATGAACTGCATGCCCATCTGCTGCAGGCCGGGAATGTTCTTCTCCAGGAACTTGAGCTGTTCCTTCATCTGCAGCGCGAACAGGCGGCGCAAGCCGGTGCGGTGGAAGCGTGCGGCCTCGGCCGGGTCGTCGAAGACTTCCAGGTCGCAGTGCGTGTTACGATCCACCAGCGCCGGGAAGCCGATCAGCGTCTGCGCCTGGCGGCCGGCGCCGCGCGTGATCTCCAGCAGCTCGGGCAGTTCGCCGAAGCTCCAGCCGGTGAGGTTGCCGTACTCGCCGGCCGAGACCGGCGCCGCGGCGGGAGCGGCTTGCGCCTTCTGGCCGCCCTTGGCGGCCGAGGACGGGGACGGGGCCGGGGCCGCGTCTTCGGCGTCGTCTTCGCGCGGGGCGATCGCCACCTGCTCGGCCAGCTTCTGGAACTGCTGGCGCGCCTGGCCGCCGAACTCGGCCTGCAACGCGGCGAGGTTGCGTCCCATCTCCAGCTGGCGACCGTGCTCGTCGACGATCTTGAAGTTCATCGCGTGGTGCGCCGACAGCGTCTCCTGCTTGAAGTCGCTGGCCTTGACCAGGAGGGTGATCTGCTCGCGGATGTCGGCGATGATGGCGTCGGTCAGGTTGCCGCGGCCGAAGGTCTTGCGCTCATCCATGCGCTCGCAGAACTTCGCCGCGTAGTCCGGCAGCGGCACGCAATGGCGGCGCAGCTTCTGCGGCAGCGACTTGATCAGCAGGTGCACCTTTTCCTTGAGCATACCCGGCACCAGCCACTCGCAGCGGTCGGCCGAGACCTGGTTCAGCGCATACAGCGGCACGGTCAAGGTCACGCCGTCGCGCGCCGCGCCCGGCTCGAAGTGATAGGACAGCGCCATGGCGATGCCAGCCACGTTCATGGTCTTGGGGAACAGCTCGGTGGTGACGCCGGCCGCCTCGTGGCGCATCAGCTCGTCGCGGTTCAGGTACAGCAGCCTGGGGTCCTCGGCGGTGGCCTGCTTGTGCCATTTCTCGAAGTCGACGCCGTTGCAGATCTCGGCCGGGATCAACTTGTCGTAGAAGGCGATGATCAGCTCATCGTCCACCAGCACGTCCAGGCGGCGCGACTTGTGCTCCAGGTTCTCGATCTCGCGCACCAGCTTCTGGTTGTGCGCGAAGAACGGCGCGCGGGTCTCGAAGTCGCCGCCCACCAGCGCGTCGCGGATGAAGATCTCGCGCGCCTCGGCGGGATTGATGTTGCCGTAGTTGATGCGGCGCTGGCTGTACACCACCAGGCCGTAGAGCGTGGCGCGCTCGCTGGCCGTGACTTGCGCGGCGCGCTTCTCCCAGCGCGGCTCGCCCCAGGACTTCTTGAGCAGGTGGCCGCCCATCTTCTCCAGCCACTCGGGCTGGATGTTGGCGTTGCAGCGCGCGTACAGCCGCGCGGTGTCTACCAGCTCGGCGGCCATGACCCAGCGGCCGGGCTTCTTGGTCAGGTGGGCGCCGGGCCAGATGTTGAACCTGATGCCGCGCGCGCCCAGGTATTGGGCGTCGTCCTCGCCCTTGAAACCGATGTTGCCGAGCAAACCGGTCAAGAGCGCCAGGTGCAGTTGATCGTAGGTGGCCGGCGCCTCGTTGAGGCGCCAGTTCTGCTCCTTGACGATGGTCAGCAGCTGGGAATGCACGTCGCGCCACTCGCGCAGGCGCAGCTGCGAGAGGAAATTCTCCCGGCAATGGTCCTGCAGCTGGCGGTTGGACTTCTTGTGGGCGATCGCCTCCTCGAACCACTTCCAGATCTTGAGGTAGCTGGTGAATTCGGATTTCTCGTCGGCGAACTTCTTGTGCGCATTGTCGGCCGCGTTCTGCGCCTCCATCGGCCGGTCGCGCGGATCCTGCACCGACAGCGCGGCGGCGATGATCAGCAATTCGCTCAGGCAGGCGTTGTCGCGCCCGGCCAGGATCATGCGGCCCACGCGCGGGTCCAGCGGCAGCTTGGCCAGCTGGCGGCCCAGCGCGGTCAGGCGGTTGACGCCGTCCTGCTCCTCCACCGCGCCCAGCTCCTGCAGCAGCTGGTAGCCGTCGGCGATGGCGCGGCCGGGCGGCGGCTCGATGAAGGGGAAGCTCTCGACATCGGTCAGGTGCAGCGACTTCATGCGCAGGATGACCGAGGCCAGCGAGGAGCGCAGGATTTCGGGATCGGTGAACTTGGCCCGGCCCTGGAAATCCTGCTCGTCGTAGAGGCGGATGCACACGCCCGCGGCCACGCGGCCGCAGCGGCCGGCGCGCTGGTTGGCGGCCGACTGCGCCACCGGTTCGATCTGCAGCTGCTCGACCTTGTTGCGGTAGCTGTAGCGCTTCACGCGCGCCAGACCCGCATCGACCACGTAGCGGATGCCCGGCACGGTCAGCGAAGTCTCGGCGACGTTGGTGGCCAGCACGATGCGGCGCGCATTGCTGATCTTGAACACGCGCTCCTGCTCGGCCGCCGACAGGCGCGCGAACAGCGGCAGGATCTCCACGTGCGGCGGATGGTGCTTGCGCAGCGCCTCGGCGGCGTCGCGGATCTCGCGCTCGCCCGGCAAAAACACCAGCACGTCGCCCGAGCCCAGGCGCGCCAGCTCGTCGACGGCGTCGACCACGGCGTCCATCAGGTCGCGCTGCTCGCGGTCCTTCTGGGCCTGGGAGGCGCGCCCTTCGGCGCGCGCGCGCGCCTGCGCGACTTCGGTGGAGACGCCGCTGCGGTCGGCGTTGTCGATCGGGCGGTAACGGATCTCGACCGGATACAGGCGGCCCGAGACCTCGATCACCGGCGCCGGCACCACTTCCCCGTTCACCTCGCGGCCGAAGTGGCGCGCGAAGCGGTCGGCGTCGATGGTGGCCGAGGTGATGATGATCTTCAGGTCGGGGCGCTTGGGCAGCAGCTGCTTCAGGTAGCCCAGCAGGAAGTCGATGTTCAGGCTACGCTCGTGCGCCTCGTCGATGATGATGGTGTCGTACTGGCGCAGCAGCGGATCGGTCTGCGTCTCGGCCAGCAGGATGCCGTCGGTCATCAGCTTGATCCATGCGCCCCTGGACAAGGTGTCGTTGAAGCGCACCTTGTAGCCGACCAGCTCGCCCGGCGGCGAATTCAATTCCTGCGCAATGCGCTTGGCGGTCGAGGAGGCGGCGATGCGGCGCGGCTGGGTATGGCCGATCAGGCCCTTCTCGCCGCGCCCCAGCTCCAGGCAGATCTTGGGCAGCTGGGTGGTCTTGCCGGAGCCGGTCTCGCCGCTGACGATGACGACCTGGTGCCGGCGCAGCGCCTCGGCGATTTCATGGCGGCGGCCCGAGACCGGGAGCTCTTCCGGGAAGGTGACCGGCGGCAAGGGATTGCGCGGCGCCTGTTGCGCTACCGCGCCGGCGGCGGATCCGGTCTGTGGGCGCCGGCGGCGCTGCTCGTCCGGTTGCGGTTTTCCGGACGATGGGGGAGTAGGTGCTTTGGTAACGGACATGAGGCCGACATTATACCCGTCGCGCCCTCCCCGGGCAGGCTGGAGGCGGCCGCCCGGCGCGCGGCCCGGCTTGCCTGCCGATTTGCAACAAACCGGGACAAATCGCGCCCCGGCCGCGCCGGCGGCCGACGCCGCGGCGCGACGATGGTTATAATGCGCATCATGGAAAATCAGACCCAATTCGTCAACTGGCTGCGCTCGGTCGCACCCTATGTTCACGCCTTCCGCGGCAAGACCTTCGTGGTCGCGTTTCCGGGCGAGCTGGTCACCGCCGGCGGCCTGCAGGTGCTGGCCCAGGACCTGTCGCTGCTCTTGGCGCTGGGCATCCGTATCGTGGTGGTGCACGGCTCGCGCCCGCAGGTGGCCGAGCAGCTGGCGCTGCGCAACGTCGAGGCGCACTTCCACAACGGCCTGCGCGTGACCGACGCCGCCGCGCTCGAATGCGCCAAGGAAGCCGCCGGCGAACTGCGCCTGGACATCGAGGCCGCCTTCAGCCAGGGCCTGCCCAACACGCCGATGGCGCACGCCGCGATCCGGGTGATCTCCGGCAACTTCGTCACCGCGCGTCCAATGGGCGTGATCGACGGCGTCGACCTGCAATTGACCGGCGTGGTGCGCAAGATCGCCGCCGACGTCATCCAGCCCATCATGAACGCCGGCGGCATCGTGCTGCTCTCGCCGCTGGGCTTCTCGCCCACCGGCGAGGCCTTCAACCTGACCATGGAAGACGTGGCCGTCTCGGCGGCCATCGCGCTGCGCGCCGAGAAGCTGATCTTCCTGTCGGAAACGCCGCTGATGAAGGACGCCGGCGGCGCCGAGATCCGCGAGCTGTCCTCGCACCAGGCCGAGGCCGTGCTGTCGGCGGGCTTCCTGCCGGCCGACGCCGCCTTCTACCTGGCCAGCGTGGTCAAGGCCTGCAACGCCGGCGTCTCGCGCGCGCACATCGTGCCGCTCAACACCGACGGCTCGGCCCTGCTGGAACTGTTCACCCACGATGGCGTGGGCACCATGGTCACCTACGAGAACCTGGAAAGCCTGCGCCAGGCCACCATCGAGGACGTGGGCGGCATCCTCAGGCTGATCGAGCCGCTGGAAGCCGACGGCACCCTGGTCAAGCGCGGCCGCGAACTGATCGAGCGCGAGATCCATTACTTCTCCGTGATCGAGCACGACAACGTGATCTTCGGCTGCGCCGCGCTCTACCCCTTCCCCAAGGAACGCATGGGCGAGATGGCCTGCCTTACCGTCAATCCCGAAGTGCAGGGCCAGGGCGACGGCGACCGCATCCTCAAGCACATCGAGACGCGCGCCCGCGAGGCCGGGCTGACCAAGCTGTTTGTGCTCACCACCCGCACCTCGCACTGGTTCTTGAAGCGCGGCTTCATGCTGGCCGGCGTCAACGACCTGCCGCAGGATCGCCAGCAGATCTACAACTGGCAGCGCAAGTCGCAGGTGCTGATCAAGAATCTCTACTGACAATACCCATCCAGCATCGCATCATTGCCGGCAGCGGGCAGGCTCGACGAAAGCAGCATCACGCAGAGCCGCCGTCGCCGGCGCAACACCCCAACTGAACAAGGAATCGACATGGCACGCATGGTCCACTGCATCAAACTGAACAAGGAAGCCGAAGGCCTGGACTTCCCGCCGTACCCGGGCGAACTGGGCAAGCGCATCTATGAAAGCGTCTCCAAGGAAGCCTGGGCCGCCTGGCTCAAGCACCAGACCATGCTGGTCAACGAGAACCGCCTGATGCTGGCCGACGCGCGCGCGCGCAAGTACCTGGCCACCCAGATGGAGAAGCACTTCTTCGGCGAAGGCGCCGACGCCGCGCAAGGCTACGTGCCGCCCAGCGACTGAGCCCGGCCGCACCCGGGAACGCCGCCGCGGAGCAATCCCCGGCGGCGTTTTTCTTTGCGCCCCATCCCGCGCGCCAAGTGGCACTACAATGCCTCTTCCTACCTTAGCCCGCTGGAGAACAAGTTGCCCTTCCGTGCACCGCGCATTTCCGTCCTCGCCGTCAGTCTTTCCATCACGCTGCTGAACCTGCCTGCCCTGCCCGTCCATGCGGCCGACGTCGCCGTCCCGGCACGCGCCAACGCCAGGGTCGCCCCGGCATTGCCGCCGGGCGTGACGCAAGGCCCCTCGGCCGAGGGCATCACCGAATATCGCTTCGCCAACGGTTTCAAGGTCCTGCTGTTCCCGGACGACTCCAAGCCCACCGTCACCGTCAACATCACCTACCTGGTCGGCTCGCGCCACGAGAACTACGGCGAGACCGGCATGGCCCACCTGCTGGAACACCTCATGTTCAAGGGATCGCCCGGCTATCCGGCGATCCCGCAGGAGTTCAGCAAGCGCGGCATGAACTTCAACGGCACCACCTGGCTGGACCGCACCAACTACTACGAGACCTTCCAGGCCGGCGCCGACAACCTGCGCTGGGCGATCGCCATGGAAGCCGACCGCATGCTGCACTCGAACATCGCCAGGAAGGATCTCGACACCGAGATGACCGTGGTGCGCAACGAGTTCGAAAGCGGCGAGACCCAGCCCAACAGCGTGATGTTGAAGCGCATGCAAAGCGTGGCCTACGACTGGCACAGCTATGGCCGCGCCACCATCGGCAACCGCAGCGACATCGAGAACGTGAAGATCGAGAACCTGCAGGCCTTCTACCGCACCTACTACCAGCCCGACAATGCGGTGCTGCTGATCGCCGGCAAGTTCGATCCGGTGCAGGCGCTGCAATGGGTCGGCCAGAGCTTCGGCCGTATGCCCAAGCCCAAGCGCAAGCTGCCTGAGTTCTGGACGGTGGAACCGGTGCAGGACGGCGAGCGCCAGTTCGTGGTTCGCCGCAAGGGCGACATCCAGCTGGTGGCGGTGGCCTACAAGATGCCGTCGGCGCTGCATCCGGACGCCAACGCGCTCTCCTTCGCCGGCGCCATCCTGGCCGACACGCCCAACGGCCGCCTGCACAAGTCGCTGGTGGAGACCGGCCGCGCCAGCGAGATCTACCAGATGCAGCTCAGCGGCTATGCGCCGGGGCTGCAGATGATCGTGGCCGCGGTCAAGGCCGGCGCGGACATCGAGCCGGTCAAGCAGGAGCTGATCGCCGCCATCGAGTCCTTCGCGGCCACGCCGCCCAGCGACGAGGAAATGAACCGGCTGCGCCGCGAGAGCGGCAACGGCTTCGAGAAGCTGCAGAACAATCCGCAGCAGCTGGCGGTGGCGATGTCGTCGGCCATCGCCCTGGGCGACTGGCGCCTGCTGTTCGCCGACCGCGACGAGGAACAGCGCGTGAGCGCGGCCGAGGTCGCCGCTGCGTCCGCGAAATACTTGCGCCGCGACAACCGCACCGTCGGCCTGTACCTGCCGGAGGACCAACCGCAGCGCACCGAAGTGCCGGCCGCGCCCTCGCTCGATGCGCTGCTGGCGCAGTACAAGCCGCGCCCGCCGGTAGCCGCCGGCGAAGCCTTCGAACCGGCGCCGGGCAACATCCAGCAGCGCACCACGCTGATCCCGGCCGGCCAGGCGCCGCATACCGCGCTCAAGCTGGCGCTGCTGCCCAAGAAGTCGCGCGGGGAGACGGTATCGGTGCGCATGAACCTGGAGTTCGGCGACCGGCAAACCCTGTTCGGCCAGCGCGCCGTGGCGCAACTGACCGCCGCCATGCTCATGCGCGGCACCGAGCGCCTGGACCGCCGCCAGCTGGCCGACGAATTCACGCGCCTGAAGATCAGCGGCAACGTCTACACCTTCCAGACCACGCGCGCCAACCTTGCGCCGGCGCTGGCGCTGGTGGCCGAGGTGCTGCGCCGGCCGCGCCTGGACCCCGCCGAGTTCGCGCAGCTCAAGGACGAGACCCTGGTCTCGCTGGAGGCCTCGCGCAACGAGCCCGAGGCGCGCGCCGCCGAAGCGCTGGCGCAGCACTTCAACCATTACCCGCCGGGCGACTGGCGCGCCGCGCAAACACTGGACGAGCGCATCGCCGCCCTGCGCGCGGTGACGCTGGAACAGGTCAGGCAATTCCATGAGCGCTTCTACGGCGCCTCCAACGGCGAGCTGGCGGTGGTGGGCGACTTCGACCCGGCCGCCGCGCGCACGGCCATCGACCAGGCCTTCGGCGGCTGGAACAGCGCCGCGCCCTATGCGCGCGTACTGCCCACCTGGGCCGACATCGCCGCCACGCGTGAAGTGGTCAACACGCCGGACAAGGAGAATGGCGTCTACTACGCCCGCCAGAACGTGCGCCTGCTCGACAGCGATCCGGATTACCCGGCGCTGGCCGTGGCCAACTACCTGCTGGGCGGCGCCAGCCTGAAGTCGCGCCTGGCCGACCGGGTGCGCCAGCAGGAAGGCCTGTCCTACGGCATCGGCTCGGGCCTGAACGTGGGCGCCGTCAGCGACGCCGGCAATTTCGTGGTGCGCGCCATCGCCGCCCCGCAGAACCTGGACCGCGTGGACGCCGCCGTGCGCGAGGAAATCGCCCGCCTGATCAAGGACGGCTTCACCCAGGACGAGCTGCTGCGCGCCAAGTCCGGCATCCTGCAGCAGCGCAACCAGCAGCGCGCCACTGACGGCGGCGTCGCCGCCGGCTGGACCTCGCTGCTGAACCTGGGACGCGACTTTTCCTGGCAGCAGCAGCTCGACCTCAAGATCGCCGACCTGACGCTGGACCAGGTCAACGCCGCGGCGCGCAAGTATTTCGATCCGGCGAAGATGAGCGTGGTGATTGCGCGGGATGAGGCGAAGGCGGGGCAGAAGTAAGCCCCTCATGCGCCGGCCGCACTCGCACCGCTGGCGCGCCAAGCCCCTCCTCCCTGTCGTTCAGCGAACGTCGAGGCACGACGAAAGTCACTGGATCCCCCGCTTTCGCGGGGACGACAGGCAGTGAGATAGCGCGACCTGCGAAGGAACAAACCCCTCCTCCATGTCGTTCCTGCGAAAGCAGGAACCCAGCGTCTTCAGCGGCCGTCGGGGCGCGACGAAAGCCACTGGATCCCCGCTTTCGCGGGGACGACAGGCAGTGAGATAGCGCGACCTACGAAGGAACAAGCCCCTCCTCCCTGTCGTTCCTGCGAAAGCAGGAACCCAGCGTCTTCAGCGGCCGTCGGGGCGCGACGAAAGCCACTGGATCCCCGCTTTCGCGGGGACGACAGGTAGTGAGATAGCACGACCTGCGAAGGAACAAGCCCCTCCTCCATGTCGTTCCTGCGAAAGCAGGAACCCAGCGTCGTTCAGCGGCCGTCGGGGCGCGACGAAAGCCACTGGATCCCCGCTTTCGCGGGGACGACAGGCAGTGAGATAGCGCGACCTGCGAAGGAACAAGCCCCTCCTCCATGTCGTTCCTGCGAAAGCAGGAACCCAGCGTCTTCAGCGGCCGTCGGGGCGCGACGAAAGCCACTGGATCCCCGCTTTCGCGGGGACGACAGGCAGTGAGATAGCGCGACCTGCGAAGGAACAAGCCCCTCCTCCATGTCGTTCCTGCGAAAGCAGGAACCCAGCGTCGTTCAGCGAACGTCGAGGCACGACGAAAGTCACTGGATCCCCGCTTTCGCGGGGACGACAGGTAGTGAGATAGCACGACCTGCGAAGGAACAAGCCCCTCCTCCATGTCGTTCCTGCGAAAGCAGGGACCCAGCGTCGTTCAGCGGCCGTCGGGGCGCGACGAAAGCCACTGGATCCCCGCTTTCGCGGGGACGACAGGCAGTGAGATAGCGCGACCTGCGAAGGAACAAGCCCCTCCTCCCTGTCGTTCCTGCGAAAGCAGGAACCCAGCGTCGTTCAGCGGCCGTCGGGGCATAGCGAACTGCGCCAATGAAAAAGGCCGTGTCACTGACACGGCCTTTTTCATCAGCGCCCCGACTGCACCGGGGCCGATACCACACGGATATCAGAACTCCAGCTTCTTCACTCCATCGGCGGTGCCGAGCAGGCAGACATCGGCGCCCTGGCGCGCGAACAGGCCATTGGTGACCACGCCGACGATGTTGTTGATCTTGTCCTCGACGCCGGCCGGGTCGGTGATGGCCAGGCCCAGCACGTCGATGATGTAGCAGCCGTTGTCGGTGACCACCGGCTTGCCTTCCTTCACGCGCAGGCGCGGCTCGCCGCCCAGCGCGGCCAGCTTGCGCGCGGCCACGGCGTGCGCCATCGGGATTACTTCCACCGGCAGCGGGAACTTGCCCAGCACCTCGACCAGCTTGGAGCCGTCGGCGATGCAGACGAACTTGCGCGCCACCGACGCCACGATCTTCTCGCGCGTCAATGCCGCGCCGCCGCCCTTGATCATGGCGCCCTCGCCGTTGATCTCGTCGGCGCCGTCGATGTAGACCGGCATGGTCTCGACGTCGTTGAGGTCGAACACCTGGATGCCGTGCGAGCGCAGGCGCTCGGCGGTGGCTTCCGAGGACGCCACCGCGCCCTTGATGCGGTGCTTGATCTTGCCCAGTTCATCGATGAAGAAATTGGCCGTGGAGCCGGTGCCCACGCCGATGATTTCACCGTCCACCACGTAGTCGATGGCGGCCTTGGCGACCGCCTGCTTGAGTTCGTCTTGAGTCATGATTTTTCAGTCAAACGTAAATGATTCTTTGAAATGAAGTGGCGCCGGCCGCCTCAGTGGACGTCGTCGGGCTGCTCGTCCAGCGTCTCGAAGAGCGCGATCTGCAGCCGCGAATGCAGCTTGACCAGCTTGCTCCAAAGCAGCCACAACAGCCCCGCCGCGGCCGCCAGCACGAAGGCCAGCAGGTTCAGCGGCGGCAGGATGCTGGCCGAGAGCACGAAGATCAGCAACATGATGCCGACGATGGACATGATGGGCAGCACTTCCGAAATGACCTTGCGCACGCCCGAAGTATACGCTCCCGCGAACTCGGGCTTCACGCCGACCTCGGCCAGCAGCATCGACAACGCTTGCAGCTTGCGGTAGGTGGCGATCAGGAACGGCAACGACAGGACCAGCGCGCAGCCCCAGATGATGGCCTTCTGCACATCCGGATCCGGGGTCCAGCCGGACAGGTACTTGCTCAGGCCGTCGACGAAGAAGGCGCCGCCCAGGAACAGCGCGATCACCAGCGCCAGGTTGACCAACACCTGCATCAGGATGCGCCGGATGATCTTGGAGAGCTCGGCGCGGTCGCCCTGCGGCTGCAGGCTTTCCAGCCAGCGCGAATACATGCCCAGCAACCCCGAGACCTTGGATGGCACCAGCGTCACCGCCTTGGCCGAGAGCGGATCGGCGGCCTTGATCAGGTAGGGCGTGAGCAAGGCCGTCACGGCCGAGACCGCCACCACGATGGGATAGAGGAATTCGCTGGTGACCTTCAGGCTCACGCCCAGCGCGGCGATGATGAAGGAGAACTCGCCGATCTGCGCCAGGCCCATGCCCACCCGCATCGGCGTGCGGCCGCTCTGGCCCGCCACGAAGGTGCCCAGGCCGCAGCTGATGAGCTTGCCGAACACCACGGCCAGCGTGATGACGGTGATCGGCATCCAGTACTTGACCAGCACGTTGGGATCGAACATCAGGCCGATGGCGACGAAGAAGATGGCCGAGAACATGTCGCGGATCGGCTCCACCAGGCGCTCGATGCGGTGCAGCTGGCGCGACTCGGCCATCACCGCGCCCACCAGGAAGGCGCCCAGCGCCACGCTGTATTGCAGCTTCATGACCAGCAGGCAGAAGCCGAACAGGATGCCCAGCACCGCCACCAGCAGCATCTCATGGCTCTTGAAGCGCGAGATGAAGTTGAGCAGGCGCGGCACCGCCAGGATGCCGATCACCAGCGACACGGTCATGAACAGCACCAGCTTGCCGACGGTGGTGAAGACGTCGCCCGAGTTGACCGAGCCGCTGGTGGCGATGCCCGAGAGCAGCGCGATCATGCCGATGGCCAGCACGTCTTCCACGATCAGGATGCCGAAGATGATCTGGGCGAATTTCTCGTTCTTCATGCCCAGCTCGTTCAGGGCCTTGACGATGATGGTGGTCGAGGACACCGCCAGCATGGCGCCCAGGAAGATGGCGTCCATCCGCTTCCAGCCGAAGTACAGGCCGATCTCGTAGCCGATCCAGATCATCAGGAGGATCTCCGCGGCCGCTGCGATGAAGGCGGTGGCGCCGACCTTGGCCAGCTTCTTGAGGCTGAATTCCAGGCCCAGCGAGAACAGCAGGAAGATCACCCCGAGCTCGGAGAGGATGTGCACGGTCTTCTCATCCTGGATCAGGTCGTAGGGCGGCGTATGCGGGCCGATGATCACGCCGGCCACGATATAGCCCAGCACCACCGGCTGCTTCAGCTTGTTGAAGAGGACGGTGACGATACCGGCGATGAGCATGATGATCGCCATGTCCTGGATGAATAACTCGACTTCGTGCATCGTGCGGGGATTCCTTTCTGGTCGGGATGCTGGATGAAATGCCTGGATCCGAACGTGCGCCATTTTGCAGCGTCGCTGCACCATTGAGTGCACGGCGCCTCATGCGGCGCATCGCCGCATGGCGTGGATGATCGGGATTTGGCGGGTGCCCCGGTTGGCCGGCGCTGGTGCTGATCTGCGTCTGCTCTTGGTGCGTATGGCCTGAATGACAAGCCGGCGAATGATACTTGGGAAATCGGGAACGCGCGCCGGCTATCGGATGCTTCCGAAAATAACACAGGTGGCAAGCCGCCCGCAACGCGCGATCGCGGCGACTGCGCTGCGATCGCCATGATTGGATCCATTTTTGGCCCCGGTGATCACACCAGCCGGGCGCAAAGACCTGTGCCCGCAGGCACGAAAACTGCTAAATGGAAACCGCGCGTGACGGGATGGCACCGGCGGCCACGACGCCGGTTCAGCCCGGCACGCGCACCAGGATCTCGGCGGCCTTTTCGTCGAAGGCGATGCGCGTGGTGAACTTGGCGCGCTTCATCGGGAAGCGCGACTGGAAATGACGCACGTTGCCCGAACCGGAAATGACCCGCCGCACGAACTGGTAGTAGGCGTCCATATCGATGACATGCACCGCCAGGAAGTAGTCGTATTCGCCGGAAACGAAGTAACACTGCATCACCTCGGCTTCCTTGGCCATGCGCTGCTCGAAGTCCTGCATGTGCTGGTCGGACTGGTTGTTCAGCGAGATCTCCAGGAAAGCCAGCATGCCGTAGCCCAGCGCGAACGGATCGACCATCGCCACCTCGGCGCTGATGATCCCGGCCTCGCGCAGTTCGCGGATGCGGCGCAGGCAGGTGGGCTGTGAAATATGCAGTTTTTCGGCCAGTACGCGAGTCGAGATCTGATTGTCTTTCTGCAGCATGTTGAGCAGCTTGCGATCAACCTTGTCGAGCGTGTGATGTTTGGCGGGCATGGGCGGCAAATTGATAGGGAAATTTTTTGGGCGAGCCGGTTAAAAATAACTTGGCGAAGCCGATTCTTATGTTGTACCGTCTGCATTATTCAGAAAGTCGGGGACGAAAGCAAAAGCGGCACGCCGAAGACTCCACCACAGGATCTGAATAAAGCTTGGATAGTGAGACAACAGATATAAAACATCAAAAGTAGTCAATTCAATCTACAGAGGAATTTTATGAAACTCAAGAGCGCAATCATCCCCTTGACCGCGGCTATCGGACTGGCTTTCGCAGGCGCCGCCTACTCCCAGGAAGTCGTCAAGATCGCCCACGTCGGCCCGCTCTCCGGCCCCAACGCCCACATGGGCAAGGATAACGAAAACGGCGCCCGCATGGCCGTGGACGAATTGAACGCCAAGGGTTTCACCATCGGCGGCAAGAAGGTCAAGTTCGAACTGGTGGGCGAGGATGACGCCTCCGATCCGAAGCAGGCAACCGCCGTCGCCACCAAGCTGGTCGACCAGAAGGTTTCCGCCGTCATCGGCCACCTGAACTCGGGCACCACCATCCCCGCCTCCAAGATCTACAGCGACGCCGGCATCCCGCAGGTTTCGCCGTCCGCCACCAACCCCAAGTACACGCAGCAAGGCTTCAAGACCGCCTTCCGCGTGGTGGCCAACGATGCGCAGCTGGGCGCGGCCCTGGGCAAGTATGCCGTGCAGAAACTGGGCACCAAGCAGATCGCCGTGATCGACGACCGCACCGCCTACGGCCAGGGCGTGGCTGAAGAGTTCGCCAAGGGCGCGCAAGCCGCCGGCGGCACCATCGTCGGCAAGCAGTTCACCAACGACAAGGCGACCGACTTCAACGCCATCCTGACCTCGATCAAGTCCAAGAAGCCTGAAGTCGTCTTCTTCGGCGGCATGGACGCGGTCGGCGGCCCGATGCTGCGCCAGATGAAGCAGCTGGGCATCACCGCCAAGTTCATGGGCGGCGACGGCATCTGTACCGGCTCCCTGCCGGGCCTGGCCGGTGACGGCCTGGGCGAAGACCAGGTGGTCTGCGCCGAAGCCGGCGGTGTGGACGAAGCCGGCAAGAAGGGCATGGACGACTTCCGCGCCGCATACAAGAAGAAGTTCGGCATCGACGTGGTCTATAACGCCGCCTACGCCTACGACGCCACCATGACCGTGGCCGACGCCATGGCCAAGGCCGGCTCTGCCGATCCGAAGAAGTACCTGCCGGAACTGGCCAAGGCCAACCACAAGGGCGTGACCGGCACCATCGCCTTCGACGCCAAGGGCGACATCAAGGACGGTTCGCTGACCCTGTACACCTACAAGGGCGGCCAACGCACCCTGCTGGCCGTGACCAAGTAATTCACCAGGTCGCCACGCAAAAAAACGCCCCCGGTTCACCGGGGGCGTTTTTCTTTGCTGCGCCGGGATCGCCTGTGCGACCCGCGGCGCCTGCTGCTGGCGCGATTGCCGTCGATAGAGGCCGCGCAGGACGCGTCCTCCCCAATTCTTGCTCAACTCATCAGTGCCTGCCGAGCACCTTTTCCAGCTCGGCCTTGTTCATGCTGGAGCGCCCCTTGATATTGCGGAAGGACGCCTCGGCGTACAGCTGCTGATAGGTGCGCCCGCCCGAGCCCTTGTGCGAGCGCAGCCCGCCGCGCCGCGACGGCGACATGTCCTCTGCCAGGCTCTTGGTGGACTTGCGCGCCTCGCCGTGCTGGGCGCGCTCCTTGTTGACGGTGCGCGCGGCGATTTCCTCGGCCCGCTTCTCGTTGGTGCCGCGCTTGATCGCGCCGGACTTGATGTGCTCGTACTGACGCTCGCGCTTGTTGCTCCATGCTGTCTGCGGCATGCTGGCCTCCGTGCTTTCCGGTATCAGTCCCCTCATCTTAGGAACGCGGCCCGCGCCGCGCCATCCGCCGACGACTGATCCCGCTGTAGGAGATGCACCGAGGCAATGCCGGCAAATGCCTACAAGCAAGCCCCACCGGCCAACGCTTCAGAAGCGGCGCCGGATGTGCTCCAGCGCGAAGTCGCGCTCCATCGACTCCAGCACCTCCCGGTAAGCCTGGTGGAACACGATCCCGGCCCAGGCGATGCCGAGGATGCTCTCGCCCGCCGCGCCGGGCGGATGCGGCAGGAATTCCATCCCGCCCAGGTAATCCGGATGCGCGCGCAAGCGGTGGTTCATCTCATGGATGTATTCGTCCTCGGTGATCTTCTTCTTGCTCATGACGCCCTCCTCCTCGCCGGCGCTGCAGCCGCCTATTCGTCGATGCCGTTGAGCGCCTCGATCTCTTCCTCGATCAGGGCCCGCAAGGCGCCGACCACCTCCGGCTCGCCGAAGCCGGCGCGATCGAAGCTGCCGCTGAGATGGCCCTTGATGACCTCGCCCTGGCTGACGTCGGCGTTCCAGCTGATGGTGTCGCCCAGGCTGAAACGAGCGACATACGCATAATGCTCCCCGCCGACCTCGCGGGTGTAGTCGGCGGAGAAGCTCCTGAATTTTTCTGCTTGCTGGCGATGCGGCATATCAGCTCCATGTCGTGCGCGGCCCGCTCTGAAGCGGCCGCTCGAAGTTATTAGAAAATCAACCTTCCGGTTTCCAGCTGGGTAGACAGCGAATGCCGCGCGAAGATTCGATGCCTTATGGCAATTTTGCTAGTGCGCTGCCGCTGGCATTGCCGCACAACCTTTTGCCGGCGCGCCAGTCCAACCGCCAAACCGAAAAATCGAGAAGGGGCGGCCCGTGAAAAAAATGATGACCCTGTTCGGCGTCGTGCACAGCACGATCGCCCTCCTGTTCGCGCTGGCCGCGATCGCCCTGATCGTCATCGCCGCCCGCATGGGCATCTTGGCCGTGATGGACGGGCTAGACCTGCCGCAAGCCCAGGCCCTGATCGAAGCCATCGGTATCCTCGCCGCCGCCGTGGTCGCCTTCCAGATCGCCGAAACCATCACCGAAGAAGAAGTCGTGCGCGACGCCAACATCAGCGCCCCCACCCGGGTACGGCGCTTCCTGTCGCGCTTCTTCGTGGTGGTGATCGTGGCGCTGGCCATCGAAGGTCTGGTCGCCACCTTCCGCGCGGTGCACGAGGAGCCGGAACAACTGCTCTACGCCGGCGCCCTGCTGGCCGGCACCGGCGTCCTGCTGGCGGCGTGGGGATGCTTCATCTACTGCAACCGCGCCGCCGAAGAACTGGAACCGGACGCCATGGCCGAAGCCAAGCGCGAAGACAAGAAGCTGGACAATTAAGCAATGGACCGTATTGATACGGCCTGGAATCGATGCGCTGGAAGAAACGAAAAGAACCGGCTATAATCGCGGACTTTCCGCTGATGTAGCTCAGTTGGTAGAGCAACTGATTCGTAATCAGTAGGTCGACGGTTCGATTCCGCCCATCAGCACCAGTATCTAAGCGGCTCACAGCGATGTGGGCCGCTTTTTTTTTGCTCCGCAATTCTGGCCTTGCTCCGCAATTTTTATACTTACGTGAATTTGGCCCAATTTGCTCACATTATTCTAACTGTGAGATTTTTAGAGTTTTAGCCGAACTCTTGACTGTCAGACAGGTCACACTTTCTCCGTCAGCGCACATCATCGACGCAAATTGCCAATGGCCACTTTCATTTACGAGCACCAGACCAATGATGCCGAGTTTCTGTATCGGCTTTGGTACTCGGAGCATCCAGAAGGATGGATCGTGGACGGCGCCCAAATTGTGCGCAGGGGCGAATCCGTTGTCCCGAAACGCGCCCTAGACGGCAAGTATGTTGCTCCGGCAGACGCAATTGCGTATGGTCTTCGGTGGTGCGAAACTATCGCCGCCTACCTGCAGGCGGAGAGCCTCAGCACCGACGAATGGGCCGACCGCCTCCTCGAAGGCACGAAATCGCCTCATTAGCGCAAGAAAAAGCCGCCCGAAGGCGGCTTTTTTCATTTCGTCGGCGTCACCTTCTGGCCGCGCCGCTTTCGGACATAGATTTCCGTCGTCGTTACGCTCTTATGGCCGAGCTGTCCTTGCGCAGCCCTCACACCCTCAGAGTCAGTCTTGTCCGTCCCGGCTTTTGCGCGCAGGTCCCGGAACTGAAACTCTGCGAATGAAATGCCGGCGTCTTCCCGAGCCTTGTCGAACCTGCTCCGCAAGGTCTCATAGGTAAGCGGCTGGCCCTCTTCGTTCACAAGCAGGCGCGTAGTAGTTACTTTGCCGACAATACTTCTTTTCCGAGCCAGGATTTTATCGACGAGGACCTTCAGCTCCCCCGTGATCTCGATTCGCATCTTGCTGTTGGTCTTGTTCTGCGTGACCTCGATGGTGCCCTCCCGGATGTGCTTTTCTTCAACTTTGAGCACATCGGCCACCCGGCCGCCGAGTAGGTATGCCAGGTCCATGGCCTCGCGCAGCACCTGGCCGCCCTTCTCCCACACCTGCGAATACATGTCGTCATATACATAAACGTCGCGCCCTTCCTCCCGGAAGGATTTGATGCCAGCGCAGGGATTGGGCAAATCGGTCAGTCCCTCGGCGCGCGCAGCATTCCAGACATGTGAGATCAGGGCCTTGTCTCTGTTAGCCGCGACACGTCCTTCATCGCCTTTCACCTCCAGACCCTTTTCGCGCAGGGCGTCCTGCCGCTTCTTGCTTCGCCAGGTCATGAACTGGCGAATGTGGATGGGCTTAATTTCTTCCAGGGGCGCTGGCGGGTTGTCGAAAAACTCAAAGAGAAACGGGAACTGCCGCAGCTTCTCGCGCCTGGTCTTGGGGCTGTTGTCCAGCATATATTTTTGCTGATACACCTCGCATGCATAGCGGAACGCTGTACGGGCCGATCTCGCGTGAGGCCGTATGGGAACACCCATTCTTGGCCGATTGTAGACGTCTTCCCTAGCGTAGATACTTTACGTTCAGATTGTAGATCGCCAAAATCGCCTTTCTGCCTTTGTCCTTATCTTTTGCCTCGAACGCGGCAAAGGCCATTTTCAAGTTTTGGTCTATGAACTCGATTTTGTCTGCGTCCTTCTTCAGCCTTGGCATTATTGCTGACCACAGACTTCTTAGATCATCCATATGAGCTTCAAACGTCCAAGAGCTCCAGCTTGGATAATCATCAGGCGGATAGTCCGTCGCTGTTGCCAGAGAACCGGCAAAATTCATCAAATCTTGTTTCAGGCTCATTTTTTGTCCTACGATTGGGCTTGTCTTCTTCTAGCCGGCTGCGGTCAGATGTCATTCAGATCTAGAAATTCTCCGGACTCGGCGTCATAAAATCTAGCGCCCAGCGCACTGCAAATCGACGTGATCACCAGCATTTCTTCCACTCCCCAAACACCTGATACAGAAATCGTGCGTGGATCTGCACTTTCTTCTTCGCCTTCAATGGTCAGGTGTAGTTCCAAGTGTTCGTTCTGCGAAAGAAATTTCTCAACTAGATTCTGTACCAACGGGCGAGGGCCAAGGGGCATCGGCACCCAATTTTGAGGCAGCTCCTGCAACTCTCGCTTTTCAACAAAAATCAAACCGATGCTGCTCATGCATATTCCTCGGTAGCTAAAAAAGTCCGCTCCTGGCTGATTGCTGCCATCAACAACGACTTACCACAATGACATCACCCAATAAAAAAGCCTGCGACACAGCGCAGGCTTCTCCGATCAGGACAGGTAATCGATCAGAAGCGCCAGCGCGCCCGAGCGCTCGCGGTCTGGTTGGTGAAACTGCTGCGTCCTTCCAGATCGTAGCGCAGGCTCAGGTCGACACCGCCGCTGGTGGTGTACGCCAGCGCTGCACCCACGCGGCCAATCCACGGGCTCTGCTCGAGACCATACGTCACAAACGCAGCCCCCGGTGCGCCCGCATAGGTCGAGGTGATTGAAGCTTGCTTGTTGATCGTGTCATAGCCCACGCCAGCATTGAACGCGAGATTGGTGTTCGGATTCAGTTGCAGGTTCAGCTTGGCATCGGTCGACAGCACAAGCTGCGACACGCTGCGTCCGTCCACATTCAGGTTGAGCACACCCGCGCCCGATTCCGTATAGCCGGCATCGCGCACCCAGGTGTAGTCGGCCCGCACGCCCGTCGTGAAACTGGCCGTCTCCGACAGCGCATAGCTGCGCGCCATGCCCGCACCCACATGCACGCTGGTGCTGTCATAGGAACTGTCGGCCGCGCTGGATGCAAAGACGATGCTGCGCTTGCCCCGGTTGGAATTGCGGCCGATATCGCCCTGGAAGTTCAGTTCGGTGTTCTGATCCAGGGCATAGCTGCCGTAGCCGATCAACTGATAAACATCGACCTTGCTGGATTGCGGTGCGGCCGCCGCATTGCTGTCCACGCTGCTGCGTGCGTAAGCGAACGCCACACCGGCGCGCGCCTGTTCCGAAAAGGGGCGGTCGATACCGGCCACCACGCCATAGGTGTCGGCGCTGAAGCCGGAGACGCCATTGCGGTCGCCCTGGCTGGCCCACGAACCGAAGGGCTTGAACCAGACGTTGCGGTCGCCCTGAAATTCCTCGCCCGAAGACAGGCCGCGATTGGCGCCGACGCGCGCCTGCACCACGCGATTGATACCGCTGAAGGCGGAGTTGGTCGCCACTTGTCCGCCGCCCACAAACAGCGGCAGGGTCTGGCTCACGGCGTTGGAGAGTCGACGCTCCTGACCGGTGGTGAAGCCTTGGAACAAGCTGGAGATGGGGCCGTTGGCGTTGGCGGCGATGATCTGGTCCAGCACCTTGGCGGCACCTGAGGCAGGGAAATTACCCTGGGCGCTGGTGGTCTGGAAGATGCGGTTGCCGGGCACTGCCGTCACCGTCAGGCTGACGTTGTTGGTGAGGCCATAGACCGGGGTATAAGAGAACAACAGGCTGTTGGTGGAGGTCGACGTAAACGTTCCGGAGAGCGTGCCGGCCGAGATGATGTCCGACAGCGTGCCGTTGGACATGCCGGTGGCATTTGCCGCATCCACGAACAGGCTGCTGCCGTTCAGGTTGCCCGTGCCGGCGACCACCAGCTTGCCGTAGCTGGTCATGCCAGCCACGCCGATGCGCACAGTGCCGCTGCCGCTATAGCTGTCGATAGTGGCGGTCTTGCCGGCATTGACGCCGAAGCTGCCCGCGTTGGTTACGGCGCCGATGACGGTGGCATCGTTGGCGAGCACGGCCGCGCCGCTCTGCACAGCCAGGGTACCGGTCAGGTTCATGCTGTCGGCCAGCACCAGGGTGCCGCCTTGCGCTGTCCAGTCGCTGGTGCCGGTGCCGGTCAGGGTCCAGGCGCCGGCGCCTTCTTTGGCGAGCTTGGCAAAGTTCTGGTATTTGGTGCCGATGTCGGCCAGACTGAAACTGCCGGAGCCGCTATCGCCGCCCAGGGCGAAGGTGTCTCCGCCGGCGGTGGAGCCGCTGGTGCTGACCACGTTGCCGGTGAACTGACCGCCGCTGAGCAATACTACTTTGTTATTGCCGCCGGAGAGCGTGATCGCATTGGCGCTGCCACCACCTTTGATGGCGCCGTTGTTATAAATGGTGGAGCTGCCGGTTGCGACGATTGCTACCCCACCGGAGCCGCTGGCGCCAGAAGAGCCGCCGCTGCCGCCGCTGCCGCCGCTGATGTTACCCATGTTGGTCAGGGTGATGCCATTTCCGGAAATGCCAATGCCACCGTTACCGCCTGATGCGCTGGTAGGGCCGGTGACGTTGCCGCCGTTGCCACCGCTGATGTTGCCCGTGTTGGTCAGGGTGAAGCTATTTCCGGAAACGGAAACGCCAATGTTACCGTTACCGCCGGTCGTGGACCCGCCGCCGTCGACTCTGCCGCCGTTGCCGCCGC
The DNA here is from genome assembly GCF_028993615.1 of Herbaspirillum sp. WKF16. Taxonomy (NCBI): domain Bacteria; kingdom Pseudomonadati; phylum Pseudomonadota; class Betaproteobacteria; order Burkholderiales; family Oxalobacteraceae; genus Herbaspirillum; species Herbaspirillum sp. WKF16. Next base: position 3,605,608 of record NZ_CP118632.1, read on the forward strand.
TGATGTTGCCCGTGTTGGTCAGGGTGAAGCTATTTCCGGAAACGGAAACGCCAATGCCAGCGGTGCCGCCGGCTGCGCTGGGGCTGATGACGTTGCCGCTGTTGCCGCCGCTGATGTTGCCCGTGTTGGTCAGGGTGAAGCTATCTCCGGAAACGAAAACACCATCGCCACCGTTACCGGCGAACCCGCCGCCGGTGATGTTGCCGCCGTTGCCGCCGCTGATGTTGCCCGCGTTAGTCAGGGTGAAGCTATCTCCGGAAACGGAAGCACCAATACCACCGTTACCGGCGAACCCGCCGAAGCTGTTTGTGCCAATGAGCCCCCTGAAGCTGATGTTGTTGCTGATCGAGACATTTCCGATAATGCCACTGCCCAGGACCAGCGTGCGACCATTGATCTGTACCGAATTACGGCTAGCGAGATTGACTGCCTCAGTGATGGTGGGAAGCGTGCCACTGAGGGTGATCGTGGAGCTGGCCGGCAGATCAAAGAAGATCGAATTGCCGCTACCGGTATTGGCTTGGTCAATTGCCCAGCTCAAAGTACCGTTCGTGCTGGTCGTGCCATTATCGGTAGTGCTGGTGACGTTGTAATTCACGGCCGAGGCCGGCGTCGCGAGCAGTGTGGCCGTTAGGGCCAGCGCCGCCGCCGCCGCGTGTTGCGCCCGCTTGCCTGTCACTCTAGCCGCCTGGCTTCCCTTGCCGCGCGATGTGGCGTTTTCCTGCGCGACGACAAACTTCCCCTGCTGGCGATTCCACACCAGGCTGTAAATCTTGTTCATGTGTTGATTTCCCCGAGGGCCACATCTAGCGTGACTGTTATGTATTGTTGTATGGGCTCTTTCGCATCTGACCGAGCGTGCAGAAAGTCACCTACAAATTTATCGCAGGAAATTTTACACTTGAAAAAGAGAGGAAATTTACTGGTCAGAACCTAAATTTCGGCGATTTTTGTTCAGGACATCGGCTAGATTTCCATGGGGAAATTTTTTCTTCCCGAAGTGGATGCTACTTTGGCAAATTGGAGGAGCGACATGTAGAGGCGGCGGAGTTGCTTGCCGAAGTCTGCTTCTGGCCGATAGCGGGCGTCACTGGTTGGTTTCTGATATTGCTTATTGCAAGCGCCGGGGCTATAGCTAAAAAGATCGAGTATGCACAAACCGGTCGATTCGGGGCTTTAGGAGAGCAGCTGCATGCTGCTCTAACCTCGGCGTAACTCTTTTTTGGTCGCAGATACCGCCTTTGAGAGCATGTCTAGCGCTGAGTCGGTGCAAAGCGGAAGTGAGAAGCGAAGGTAGGGGCTGAGTTCAAGATTCGGACGGAATGCGCAACCCGGTGCTAACAGCATCCCCATTCGCGATGCCTGGTTGGTCAGAGCCATGGCATCCGGAATGTCTACCTGCTTCATCCATACGAATGTGCCACCGATATACGGTTGATCAATTCGGAAGCCATCTTGCTCAAGGCGCGCTATTGCCGTGGAGGCTCTTTCCTGCAGGCGGCGATCAAGCCGCCTGACGTGTCGCGCATAGTGGCCATCGGCCAACAAGGAATGAACAATGGCCTCGTTAGGCTCACAACTCGCGTAGCAACTGATTAATTTCAGTGTCACGAGCTCCTCAAGGAAGCCAGTCCGCTTGGTGGCCAAATAGCCGACTCGGAGGCTGGGAGTCAGCGTTTTTGAAAAGCTTCCCAAATAGATAACTCGATTCAACTGGTCGAGCATGGCCAATCTTGGCGAATTCTCCGGCGCCAGATCTGCCGAGACATCATCTTCTACGATAGTTACGCCATGCTTCTCGGCTGCGCGCAACAGGTCGTGCGCAACCGATAAGGACAGCATGGAGCCGGTGGGGTTCTGTAGCGCACTCTGCGTAAAGAAGATGCTCGGCTTTAGTTCTGTGCAAATCTTCTCGAACGCGGCAACGTCCGGTCCGTCCAGATTCCTGGGGACGCCAACAATATGCGCTCCTCTTACCTTGAGCGCCCATACAGTCTGGAAGTAGCCTGGATCATCTATGAGCACGGTTTGACCGGGCTTGACCAAGAGTCGGATTAGCAAGTCAATCGCTTGTGTCGCGCCATTGGTCAGCAGCAAATTGCTCGTGGCAGCCTTGATACCGCGTTGCGAAAGCTGTCTTGCCAGCATTTCCCGGAGAGGGGCATAACCTTGCGTCGTGCCCAGGGCTCCGAACCTTGGAAGAAGTCCGCGCGAGATTTTCCGAACCGCAGACTCCAGCTCGATATAGTCGACCCAATCGGAACCGACCGGCCCACCTCCGAGGCGGACCGACGATGTCGGCGCATCAGACATTAATTCTTGTCCCAACTTCTTCGGGTCAAGCGACTCCCTCAATTTTGCGACTTCGGACACCGAGGATTTAGTCGGACTCTCTGCGACAAAGAAGCCTGATCCGCGCCGCGATAGCACGACGCCACGGGCGACCAGGTGTGAATAGGCCTCGACCACAGTATGCGTACTGGTGCTGTGCGCCTCGGCCAGCACCCGAACCGACGGGAGCTTGGTGCCTCCTCGCAAAACACCGCGGTCGATCAATTGCTCAATCTCGGAAGAGAGCTGCTGGGAAAGCGGAGTGCTGGAATTTCTCGAGAGAGAGACTGCGATATCTGTAGTAGTCATCTATTGATACAGTTATGAACAGTTATGCATAACTGTATCATACAAGCGCCGGTGCGCTGGCTATCATTTGTCTGCGCCTGATGTTGCGGCGCCTTCTGCATAAAAGCTCCAGGGTTCTCTCAACCAAGGCTTGCGCTTCTACTTTGCTCGTTCTGAAGCCGTGAGAAATCTCAATGGGGTAAGGCGGGGACACCTTGTGCTGGACAAATAAGAGCGGTACCACCTTTCAACTCGGGAATGGATAAGGCACTGATGAAACAACTCAAACGCGGAAAACTTGCACTGGCAACGCTTCTCCTCGGCGTACTTGTTGGCAGCGCTCATGGACAGGATCTGACGGGACGGCTGAAGAAGATCAAGGAAACCGGCGTAATCACTTTAGGAGTGCGCGATTCCTCGATTCCTTTCTCCTACCTGACTGAAAACCAGACTTATATCGGTTATGCGGTCGACCTGTGTCTGAAGGCCGCCACTGCGGTGCAGCGAGAACTTGGGCTTTCCAAGCTGGATATCAAGATGCTGCCGGTCACCGCAGTTACCCGTATTCCGCTGATCGCCAACGGCACCATCGACCTGAATTGCGATTCCGCGACCAACAACGAGGAGCGACAAAAGACCGTTACTTTCGCTCCGACCATTTTTGTCACTTCAAGCCGGATCATGGCAAAGAAATCATCGAGCTATCGCAAGCTCGACGATTTGAAGGGCAAGGTCGTGGTGGCTTCCTCCGGCACCTCGAACATCAAGCAACTGGCGACGCTCAATGGCGAGCGAAAGCTTGGGATCACGATCCTCACTGCGCGTGACCACGCTGAAGCATTCCTGATGTTCGAGACAGATCGGGCGCAAGCCATCATCAACGACGACATTATCCTGGCATCTCTGGCCGCGACATCGAAGAGCCCGGGAGATTATGTTCTGAGCTCGGAGGCACTCTCTGTCGAGCCGCTCGGGATCATCGAGCCGCTCAATGATCCCGCATTCAAAAAGGTAGTCGACGCGGCGATTTCCAACGTGTACCGCTCCGGGGAAATCAATCGCATCTATGCGAAATGGTTCCAAGCGCCAATTCCCCCCAAGGGCGTGAATCTCAATATTCCGATGAGCGCTGAATTCAAAGCCGTTGTGGCCAAGCCGACTGATTCACCCATTGCAGCCGAATACGCTCTGACTGGAAAGTAGGCAACCCATATCGCTCTATGCATAAGCATGGAGCGAAGTAATGCAGGCGGGCTCACCAAGGCGAGAACTTGCCCGCAAAAGAAGAGCAATGCAGGTTGGAAAGAATAGGCAGGAAGTATGAGTGAAAAGATCAGAATCGAGAGCGAGCAGGCCTTGCAGGTGGGAATTACGGCCCTGACCAAGGCCGGAGTACCTGATGCCGGAGCAAGGATGCAAATGGATCTCTTGCTGGAAGCTGAGCTTCGCGGTCGTGCATCACACGGTCTGTTGAGGCTGCCGCGTGTTATCGAACGAATCCGCAACGGCGTAGCAAATCCTGTGACGGAAGGGACGTCGCGCTGGCGTGGGGATGCGTTGTTGCAGGTTGATGGGCAGCAAGGGTTGGGGCCGGTTGTAGCCTGGGCCGCGCTGGAAAAGATTTCAGTTCGCGCAAAGACTGCCGGCCTGGCGGCTGCAGCGATCAGCAACAACAATCATCTGGGCATGCTGGCGCTCTACGCGGAGCGTGTTGCCCGAGACGGGCAAGTGCTGATTGCACTTACCACCAGTGAGGCACTGGTGCATCCCTGGGGCGGCCGTCAGGCCATGATCGGTACCAATCCAGTGGCCATTGGCGTTCCTGCCACCCCTGATCCTTTCGTTCTCGACATGGCAACCAGCCTCATATCGATGGGCCAGGTGCATGACTACGCCAACAGAGGGCAGGCTCTCCAGCCTGGTTGGGCCCTTGATGCCAAGGGCGATCCAACCATCGATGCCGCTGCCGCCAAGGACGGGGCGATCGCTCCGTTCGGTGGTGCAAAAGGTTATGCGCTGGGGCTTGCCTTCGAAATATTGGTCGGGGCACTCACCGCATCTGCTTTGGGGCGCGATGTGGCAGGCACCCTTGACTCAACGAAGCTGTGCAACAAGGGCGACGTGTTCATCGTCATCGAGCCGGAGTCGGATGCAATGACGCAATCGGTTACGGACTACCTGAATATGCTTCGGGCATCTGTACCGGCTGTTGCAGAGCGGCCGGTGGTGGTGCCGGGAGATCGTGCGTTGCTCCAGAGGGATGCGAGCCTCAAAAACGGAGTTCTCATTGCTCCAGAGGTCTGGCAGCGGATACGAGATCTGGCTGATCCCGCAGGAAATGAGCTCGGCTCTTCGCTTCTACATTGACTAACAGGGTGACACAGATGGATGAAATCTTCGGAGTAATGCGGTCGCCCAATGCGATCATCTTCGGAAACGGCCAGCGCCACGCGCTTGGGCAGATTATTGGGCGTATCGGAACACGTGTTCTTGTCTGCACCGATCAACGCTTCGCGGCATCCACTGAGATGGATGAAATTCTCGCGGATCTGAAGTCGAAGGGGCTGGATTGCCTGGTATTTGATGGGACGCAAGCGGAATTGCCGCTTTCAAGTATCGAGGAGTGCGTCAAGTTCTGTGAAGGCTTCAATCCCGACGTGATTGCTGGTATCGGCGGGGGAAGCTGCATGGACATGGCCAAATTGGTCAGCTTGCTGCTCACCCATGGCGGGCCGATGGATCGTTTTTACGGCGAGTTCAAGGTCCCCGGTCCCGTCATCCCTGTGGTCGCAGTTCCTACGACCTCGGGCACAGGCTCCGAAGTCACTCCTGTAGCGGTGCTGGCGGATCACGCACGCGACCTGAAAGTCGGGGTGTCCAGTCCTTATCTGATCCCGCATACCGCTGTCTGCGACGCAGAACTCACTCTAACCTGCCCGTCAGGCTTGACGGCCTTGTCAGGCGCAGACGCATTGACACACGCCGTCGAAGCCTTGACCGCGATCAGTCACCCGCGCACGCCGGAGTTGTCCCAGCAGCGAGTGTTCGTCGGCAAGAACCTGTTCAGCGACCAGCATGCGCTTGCGGCAATTCGAGCGATCTTCAAGTATCTCCCGCGCGCAATCGAGGATGGCTCGGACGCCAATGCACGCAGCATGCTGATGTATGGGGCTGTTTCGGCGGGGATGGCCTTCGGAGTGGCTGGAACGGCGGCGGCACATGCGATTCAGTATCCGGTGGGAGCGCTCACGCACACGGCACATGGCCTGGGTGTCGCCACGCTTCTTCCCTACGTCATGGCGTACAACGCGCCGGTATGCCTTCATGAACTGATGGCTATGGGGGACGCAATCGGCGTCACGCATGGCACTTCAGAGCAGATCGTTCTGGAAACGATCGCGCGCACCCGTGATCTGTGCGCCCGCATCGGAATCCCGCGCACCTTGGCGGGCTTGAAGCTGCCCGAGGATAAGTTGGATTGGGTTGCCGAGCAATCAATGCTCTCAGCGCGACTTATCAACAACAACCCCCGCAAGCTTGATGTTGAGGGTGTGCGTGAAATTGTTCAGAACGCCTTCTACGGCACTCATTAATTCATACCAGCGGCATTTCAGAGGAAATCATGGCATCAACTGAGCTCAACATTGCAGCAATCCCTACCGACCTTTTCATCGGCGGCGCCTGGCATGCATCGGCAACCGGAAAGAGGATTGACGTTATCGATCCTGCGACCGAGAGCCGTTTGGCCAGCGTGGCCGATGCCAGTGTCGAAGATGCAATTCAAGCGGTAGACGCGGCAGATCAGGCTGCCAAAGCATGGGCGAAGACCGCTCCGCGTGTCCGTAGCGATATCTTGCGCCGCTGCTACGACTTGATGACTCGCGATGCCGAAAAGCTGGCAAAGCTCATTTCGCTGGAAAACGGAAAATCGCTGACCGACGCAAAAGGAGAAGTCGCCTACGCCGCAGAGTTCTTCCGCTGGTATGCAGAAGAGGCGGTTCGCATCAATGGCGAGATCAGCATTGCCCCCTCGGGCATGGCGCGTACGCTTGTGCAGTATCAGCCGGTTGGAATCTCGTTGCTCATTACGCCATGGAATTTCCCGGCAGCCATGGCAACGCGAAAGATTGGCCCGGCGCTTGCCGCCGGATGTACCTGCATTCTGAAGCCGGCGACCGAAACCCCGTTGACTGCCTATGCGATCGCCGCACTCCTGGCTGAGGCCGGCGTTCCGGCAGGGGTCGTGAATGTGCTGACTACCTCAACTGCGGGCAAGGTCTCCAACGCTATCCTGGAAGATCCGCGTGTGCGCAAATTGTCCTTTACCGGCTCCACTGAAGTCGGGAGGATCTTGCTGCGCAAGGCAGCGGATTCCGTCATTAACTGCTCGATGGAGCTGGGCGGCAATGCACCGTTCGTCGTGTTTGATGATGCTGACATGGATGCGGCCATTGAGGGCGCAATGATCGCCAAGATGCGTAACGGCGGCGAGGCCTGCACGGCGGCAAATCGCTTCTACGTCCAGCGTGGGGCAGCTGCAGAGTTCAGTCGTCGGCTTGCTGAGCGAATCGCCGCCTTGGTGGTTGATGACGGTATCAAGCCCGGCACACAGTGCGGTCCATTGGTCAATAAAGCTGCTGTCGAGAAAGTAGCGTCTTTGGTAGATGACGCCGTGGCAAAAGGGGCGAAGGTACTGACAGGCGGAAAGGCGCCTGGCCGCGTAGGTTATTTCTTCCAGCCTACGGTACTGACGGATGTGTCGTCTGATGCCGATCTTCTGGGCGAAGAAATCTTCGGCCCTGTGGCTCCTATCGTCGTGTTCGATACCGAAGCTCAAGCTGTTGAGCTCGCCAATGCCACCGAATACGGTCTGGTCGCTTACATCTACACGACCGATCTTGCTCGCGGGTTGCGCGTATCAGAAATGGTGGAGAGCGGGATGATTGCCTTGAATCGAGGTCTCGTTTCCGATCCGGCCGCCCCGTTTGGCGGCGTCAAGCAAAGCGGCCTGGGACGAGAAGGAGCGCACCACGGGCTCCTGGAGTTTACCGAGGCGAAATATATTTCGACCAATTGGTAAAGCTGACCAGGCTCAAACATGTTTAGAAGTGAGGGCACCTTGCCCCGCTTGATTTATCGCCCATATCGCACACTTCCATGACCCATCCTCAATTTACCCAACCACCATCTAGCCCTACTGAGGGGCAAGCGACCAGGAGTCAGCTTGCGCCCAGTGGCGTGATCAAATTCGGAGTCGCGTTTGCGCCGGAGATGTCGAACTTCTTCGTCGTCAAGGACGGTGACGGCCAGCCCCGCGGTGTGACAGCCGAGTTGGGGAGAGCACTTGCAACGCAACTGCGTGTTCCAATCGATTTCTACGTCGCCCCCAATTCCGGACAACTGACCGACGCACTTGAAAGTGGGGTCATTGATGTCGCTTTCATGCCGGTCGACGAGGAACGTCGCCGACGGGTCGATTTCGGGCCGAGCTATTTCGTCCTCCAGGCGACAGGCCTGGTGCGCGGAGATTCTGGAATCAACGCCATTGCTGATCTCGACAAGCCCAGCGCCAAGGTGGCAGGCATTGCGAACACTACCACCATTCGTGGCACCGCGCGCGCCTTGCCTTCTGCAACGATCGTCTCGTCCGAGACAGTCGGTGAAGCCATGGAGATGCTGCGCGACGGTCGGGTCGATGCGGTCTCCTTGTCGCGCGATGTATTGGCTTTATACCAGGCAGGGATTCCTGGTTCGCGCATTCTGGACGGCCATCTTCACAGCGCGGGGATTGCGATCGCCGTGCCCAAGAAGCGGCCGCTGGCGCTGTCCTATGTTTCTGCATTTCTTGAAGACGCCAAGGCGTCCGGGCTCGTCCGAAAACTGTTTGATGACGCCGGCCTGGTCAACGACAAGGTCGCCCCGGCTGAAAGCACCAACTGAGATCAATGCAATAACCCTATCGCACACGAAACAGGTCAAATCATGCCAATACTTGCAAAACGCGCCACCGAAATCAAACCGTCGCCGACCATGGCAATGAGCGCACTTGCCGCTGAAATGAAGCGCGCGGGCCGCGATGTCATTCCCCTGAGCCTGGGTGAGCCGGACTTCCACACGCCGCAACACATCAAGGATGCGGGTATTGAGGCGATTCGCACCGATTTCACGAAATACACCGCAGCGGACGGCTTCGCGCCCCTGAAGAAAGCAATCATCGCTAAACTCGCGCGCGAAAATGGCGCGAGCTACGCCGCTGACCAGATTGTGGTCGGTAGCGGCGCCAAGGTGATCATCTATGCGGCCATGCTTAGTGTCGTTAATCCCGGAGACGAAGTCGTTATCCCCGCGCCGTATTGGGTCACCTATCCGGATCATGTAGAACTGGCCGGCGGAAAGCCAGTGTTCGTGGTGGGTGAGGAATCGACCGGGTTCAAGATCACGCCGCAATCATTGGCGAGCGTTCTCAACGCGAAGACTCGCGCAATTATCTTCAATTCGCCTAGCAATCCATCGGGGGCCATTTATACCGAAGATGAGATTCGTGCGCTGGCGGAGGTCCTGAAGAAATATCCCGATGTCTGGATTGTGACTGACGAACTTTATGAACATCTCGCCTACGATGGAGAGAAAACGGCAACGTTCGCGCAAATCATCCCGGAATTCTCTGACCGCATTATCACGATCAACGGCTTCTCCAAGGGCTACGTCATGACGGGCTGGCGTCTGGGATTCGCTGCCGGCCCCAAGAAAGTGATGAAGGCCATCGGCGATCTACTCAGCCAATTGACCGGCAGCCCGAGCAGCATTGCTCAAGCTGCGGCTATCGCGGCTCTCGAAGGTGACCAATCCTTCCTGTCCGCAAATCGCGAAGTGTTCGAGGCGCGCCGCAATTTCGTGGTGGAGCGCCTGAACAAGGTGCCGGGACTTTCGGCCATCAAGCCAGCCGGAACCTTCTACGTTTACATCAACTGCCGTGACTGGATCGGCCGTACTAGCGGGGCGGGACGGAAGTTGAGCACGGATGTCGCCATTGCCGAGGCCCTTCTTGATGAAAGTGAGATGGCGGCTGTGCCAGGCGAAGTATTCGGTCTAAGCCCCTTCTTCCGCATCTCCATTTCCCTCGAAATGGCGCTTCTTGAAAAAGCAATGGACAGGTTCGATGCATTTGCCAAGGCTATGCGCTGATCCGAGCCATCTCGAGGGCCGCATCTATGCGGTGCGGCCTTCTTGGCGATTGCTTGAATATATCAAGAATCAGACTGATGTCTGATCAGCCCCTCACATGCGGTTCTGTAGCGGCGTCGCATTGGCTGGCGCTGCATCACTGCACATGGCGCCATCCGGCCAAAATCAATCCATAGATGAGGAAGTGATGTTGCTGTCTACACTGCGTGCCCGCTTGATCGCGGTCTGCGTAGCCACCGTGCTGACCGGAATGTTGAGTATGGTTGGCGCGAACTACGTCACAACACGATCACAGTTGCTTGAACGTCTGGAAGTGCAGACGCGCCAGCTGGCCGATAGCCACGCGGCGACCATCGCTGCCTGGATTCAATCTAAAAAGTTGGTTGTGTCTTCCATCGTGCAGTCCACTGGAGAGGAAGATGCCGTTCCGGCACTCAAGGCTGCTCGACAGGCCGGTGGATTCGATGACGCCTACATCGGCTATCAGGACAAGCGTGCTTCGTTTTCGCAGTCGCGGAGCAGAGCGCCGGACTACGATCCAACAAAGAGGCCCTGGTTTGTAAAGGCATCGGAGGCTTCAATCCCAGTCGTCACCTCCCCCTACGTCAGTGCCAGCACCGGAAAATTATTGGTGACATTTGCTGAGGCCGTACGATCAGAGAACAAGGTCATCGCGGTCGCCTCCGCCGACGTGCTCCTTGATACAGTCGTTCAGATCGTGGTCGGTATCAAAGCTACGCCGAATAGTTTTGCATTCTTGGTCGATAGTGCCGGCAAGATCATTGCCCATCCCGATTCTGCACTTGCACTAAAGCCGGTATCGGACATTGATCCAGGATTGAATTCCGGATTTTTGTCTGAGTTAGAACGTTCTCAACGAAGCAAATATGTGGAGTTGGACGGGAAGGCCGTGATGCTTCAGGCAGTTAGCGTACCTGGTACTGACTGGAAATTGCTGATTGCCCTGGATCGTGCTGATGTAATGCGGCCATTGAAGGAGATGTTGATTTCGTCGGTGCTGATCGCCGCACTGATTGCCTGCGCTGCTTCTGCCTTGCTGGGCGCACTGATCGCAAAGGCTTTGGTGCGCCTGGGACTCGTGCGCGATGCGCTGAATGACATTGCCAGCGGCGAAGGTGATTTGACGCAGAGAATCGACGCAAGCGGGATTGATGAGCTCGCGCAAATTGCGCGGGCCTTCAATCAGTTTGTCCAAAAGATATCGAATCTTTTGCGGGAAATAAGGACGTCGAGTGAAATCATTAAGATCGCGTCCAGTGAAATCGCACATGGCAATGCAGATTTATCGGCAAGAACAGAATCCCAGGCTGGCGCTCTGGAGGAGACCGCGTCCGCGATGGAGGAGCTTACCTCTGGAGTGCAACAGAATTCCGATAACGCCCATCAGGCGAACACGTTGGCCGCGGGGGCTTCCAGAGTAGCTGCTCAGGGAGGCGACATGGTAAGCCGCATGGTCGATACCATGATTGGCATAGATGCCTCGTCCAAAAGGGTCGTCGAGATCATTGCGGTGATTGACGGCATTGCATTTCAGACCAATATCCTTGCACTCAATGCGGCGGTTGAGGCGGCCCGTGCCGGCGAGCAGGGACGGGGATTCGCGGTGGTGGCGAGCGAAGTGCGAGTCTTGGCGCAGCGGTCTGCACTCGCGGCAAAAGAGATTGCTGGCTTGATCGGTGACTCTACGCGGCAGGTTTCGGAAGGCAGCTTGCTGGCGACCCAAGCGGGAACAACGATCCAAGAGGTTGTTGCCAGCGTTCAAAGAGTCAGTTCAGTGATGGCCGAAATCAGTGCGGCAAGCGCCGAGCAGGATCGCGGTGTTGGTGAAATCAATGCCGCAATCTTGCAGATGGACGAGGTGACGCAGAGGAATGCCGCTCTGGTGGAAGAAGTAGCCGCCGCGGCGCATTCCCTTCAAGGGCAAGCATTCAAGCTATCTGAGCTTGTTAACGTCTTCACACTAGATTGATGGCTGAGTGCTGTTTTTTGCGGATGTCAGCGTTCGCCCCCCCGAGGCGGCAACAGCAAGACAGGCGAGTGGCGACCAGTTAAGTCCATAGAAGTTGTCCTCTGGTAGTGTTTTGGCGAGGCTGTGGAGCCTCGCCATTTTTTTCTCAATGAGAAAAACTATTCTTCGAAAGTTTCGCGAGCCTACGCCCCGAATCTTTCATACCACCGAAAAATTAACGTGGGGCAACCAGAAATTTCTGCTTTTGTGAATGTCTGTTTCTGGCCGATTGTGGACGTAGTGCGCCGCACTTTATCATCGCCCGCGCCACCTGGCTATTTTGTGGGCTATTGGACGAAACCCGCTCCAATGAAATCAAGCACTTGCCGACACCTACCGACGGTTTTAATAACCGCCTGCCCTGCCTTAACCCACTGATTTTTAAATTCTTTTAGCCAGTAGCGCAGCTATTTCGCAATCAGTAGGTCGACGGTTCGATTCCGCCCATCAGCACCAATATATAAGGGGTTCCGGCTTATGCCGGAGCCCATTGGGCCATGGAATTGCCTCCGGCCACGATCACATCCAAAAAAAAGCCCGCAAATGCGGGCTTTTTTTGGCCTATATATCAGCTTCCGGCCCGTCACAGACTCAGAAGAATGTGAAAGTACGAAATCTGATGGCAATGGATGTGGAGGGTTTATTTTGCAAACTGAATCTGAGGCAGATTGAGCTCCCCTCCCAGGGAAAACACGGAATCTTTGACCGCCTTGTGCAGTGCCTCTCCCCAAGAAACGAGCGCCTCCGGCACCTCATGCACGTCTTCAGCTTCACTTCGCACAATTGGCAATCCCAGGAATTTCTTGGTGGTCATCAGATTGACGTTCAAATACGTCCCCCCTTGCGACCCGTATTGTGTACGGAGTGAATAGCCGCTGGTGAACAGCTGAATATTTTGCTGTTTAAGAGCGGTTATCACCTCGGATTCTTCCTTGTAGAACTTGAACGGAGAAAAGGCGCCGTTCACCACCAGGCAATCACGGGTATCCGGCTGCTTATTACTTCCGAAATCGTTCGTGTAGTACTGGGGTCTAGCGTCAGGGCATTTTTGGCTGATCCATCTGATCCGGCTCCCTCGCCCACCCTCGGTGCTGGTGATACTAAGCAACGCGCTCACGCTGCCATTGCTGTCGACCAACTTAAAAACCTTGGTGCGGAGGGGCATCTTTTTGTACTGATCAAATATGAGATTCCCGTCAAACTCTGTCAGTAATGACCAGCTCCCCTCCGGCATTTTCAAATTGGTTCGGCCGATCTCTTCGGCTACACACGGATTCATCAGAAAACCGGCCATGATCCAAATGACGCTATTTTTCTTCACTCTCCCATTCCCCCCCGGATTATTAGTATTTACGGCGCAGCACTGGCCCCAGGCCAGTACCGCCATCCTTACCAAGTTTTACATTCGTTCCTGACAAAATGCTGATGCGATATGCCCTTTTCGGTAACTGGGACTGATCGGGTCATGGAATTGCTTCCGGCCACGACCATATCCAATGAGAAAACCCGCAAGTGCGGGCTTTTCCCTATGCGCGACAAGCCTGTCCGTGACCGCAAACAGTCGCTCCCCCTCCCCCTGCGTTTCGCACACGATGAAAAACCATGAACAGACCACCCCCTCCCTCCTGATAGTCAGGTAAGTTCAGTTCAGCGCATACTTGGCATGTCTACGTCGCAGAGCATTTTGTATGGATTTTGTCTTCTAGACCTGTCATACATGGATTGGTTAGAATTCAATCCATGGGGACAGCGCCAAGCGCTTTCTGCTTTTCAGGCTGATAGCGCTGGCGCTACGCTGCATTGGTCGCCGAGATTAACGAAGGGTTTGACTGTGGTGGTATCCGATAACGCTCGGGCAACCAGAGTGTTATCGGATTTTTTTGTCGCTCCCAAAAAATGGAAACAAAACGATGGACTGGGTACCGATAGTCTTCATTGTGTTCAAGGCCCTCGTGCTCGTCACGGGGATGTTCTTCGCCATCAAGTGGCATTACGATCAAGGGAAGAAGGGCAAGGTGAACGAGAGGCGCGCTGTGCTGCGCGCGGGTGGCAAGGTGGCCGCACTCTTTGTGATATTGCTCCTGGTCCTGGGCGTCGCCACCTTTTTCCTCAGCAGCGAGCTCGGTTTGGACCTGACTTTCCCTTGATGGAAAAAATACGCGGCCGGTAGTCAGTCGCCTGTCCCCGTCGTGCCGTCACGGATTGCAGCGGCGAGGAAATCCGCGACGGTTCGAACCCGCGCGGTGCCGCGCAAGTCAGGGTGCATGACCAACCAGACATCGTAATCGCGCTTGCGCGCACGCTGCGGCCAGACGCGTATCAGGCCTTCGGCTTCGCCCATGTGCAAAGGCATTTCCCCCAGGCCGATGCCGGCGGCAACCGCCCGCCGCAACATCAGGCTGGAATTCATCAGCGCCACGATGTTGCCTTCGCGTGCGGGCTCATCTACCAGCGAAAACATTTTCCCCGACTCGGTGTAAGGCTTGTAGGCCACGATGTCATGGCCGGAAAATTCGGCGCCGGGATCCGGTACGCCATGCCGCGCCAGATAGTCCCGGCTGGCGAACAGGCCGACCGGCCAGCGCGCGATCCGGCGCACCACCAGATCCGGATTGTCCGGTTTGACATTGCGGATCGCGATGTCGCTTTGCCGGCGCGGCAGGCTCAGCATCTGTGTCGATACCTCGATATCGACGGTGATGCCGGGATGCAGGCGGCGCAAGGCGCCCAGCGCCGGCAGCAGGAAGTCGACGGTGATGGAGTCGGTGCTGGTGATGCGTACCGCACCGCTGAGCGCGTCGTCCTGCCCCTCCAGCTTGCTCTGCAATTCAAGTGCGGCGCTTTCCATCCTGCGCGCCATCGCCAGCGCCGTCTCACCGGCGGCCGTCAGCAGATAGCCCTCCGAGGAGCGCAGGAACAATACGCTGCCCAGGTCCTTCTCCATCGCCGCGATGCGGCGCCCTACCGTGGCCTGGTCCACGCCGAGTACGCGCGCAGCGCCGCGCAGGCTGCCTTCTCGGCTCAAGGCCAGAAAAATACGGGTATCGTCCCAGTTCATGATGGCAATCCGATGCAAAAACGCATCTCTTACAAGAGAAATTGCTGCAACTATACATCTTCCTGCCCCGCTATCCTGTCTCCATATCGTGCATGAGGCGCCGTGTGCGGTGCCTGCGCACCATGAAAGGATTGATATGGATATCGCACATCCCGCTGCCGCCCGCAGCTATTTCCCCGCCATCCTTGCCGGCCTGGCCGCCAGCCTTGTCGGCATCGGCCTGGCGCGTTTTGCCTATACGCCGCTGCTGCCGGCCATGATCCACGACCATTGGTTCGAGGCCACGCAGGTGGCCTTCCTGGGGGCCGCCAATCTCGCCGGTTACCTGATCGGGGCCTTGTCGGGCCGCGCCATGGCGCGCTATGCCTCACCGGTCCGCGTGTTGCGGCTGGCGACGCTGCTGGCGTCGGCGTCTTTCCTTGCTTGCGCCTTTCCGCTGTCGGAGTCCTGGTTCTTCTGCTGGCGACTGCTGTCCGGCGTCGCCGGCGGCGTGATCATGGTGCTGGTGTCGGGCGTGGTGCTGCATCGCGTGCCGCGCAACAAGAAAGGGATCGCCAGCGGCGCGATCTTCTTCGGCGTCGGCCTGGGGGTGGCAATCTCCGGCACGCTGGTGCCCGCGATGCTGACCATCAGCCTGCAGGCCGCCTGGCTCGCGCTGGGCGCCGTATCGCTGGCGTTGACCGCGCTGAGCTGGAACGCCTGGCCGGACGACGCCCATACGCAGGTGCGCAGCATGAGTGCCATGAAGAAGGCGCAGGGGTCGCGAGCGCTGGGCATCCTCTTTGCGCAGTACGCACTGGCGGCGGCAGGCCTGGTGCCGGAGATGATGTTCCTGGTCGACTACGTGGCCCGCGGGCTCGGTCACGGCACCGGCCTTGGCGCGGCCGCGTGGATCGCCTATGGCGTCGGCGCGATGGCCGGCCCCGTGCTGTATGGCATGGCGGCTGACCGCTGGGGTGCGCGCCGTTCGATGGTGGTTGCACTCGCCGTGCAGGCTGTCGCCGCAACTGGCCTGACCCTCGGCGGCAACGTGCTGTCGCTGATCGCGCTGGCCGCCGTGATCGGATCATTCCCTGCCGGCGTGGTGCCGCTTGCGCTGGGACGCCTGCATGACCTGGTCGACGACGTCCATCAGCGCGAAGCCACGTGGAGCCGCCTGACCGTGGCGTTCGCCCTGGCGCAGGCCGTCGGCGGCTATCTGTATTCAGCGGTGTATGCCTGGACCGGCGGCCGCCATGTGATGACCTTCTGGATCGGCGGCGCGGCGTTCGCTGCGGCGCTGGCGCTCACGGCCTGGACGCGGGAATCCAAATCCTGAACGGAGGGCGGCCAAGCGCCCTTGCTAGGCCCTCCTCCTGGGCGGTCAGTTCCGGTTTCAACCTCGGCTTTAGCCAAGTATCGGTCTTGATCCAGCCCCCCCAACCGCAACGTTCCTGCCATGCGCGTAGCTCAGCAAACGGCATTCACCGATGGGAGCCCCCGTCGCGGGCGACAGGAACAGAGTCAAGTAGTCCCGCTCAGGAGACCAACGTCCCTTGATGAAACACGATTTTCCATCCGCCATCTCCCCTCCTCCACAATGTCGTCCTTCGCGTCAGCCGGCCAGGCTGCTGCAGCAGGTAGTTGAGTTGGTAGAGATCGTCGGCCAGCTGCCGTACGCGGAATTCGCTGCAGGAAAAGACGTCCTCTTCCTGCGCGTCGTAACGCGCCAATAAGGTCTCGATGACAACACCGCGGCTGTAGACATTGCCGCTTGCACCGATCTCCCAGAAATCGTCGGCTGTCATCTCTAACAGTGCCTCGCGACTGGTCCCATATTCCGGACGATGGAAAATGGGCTCGCGGGCGCTGAGTTCGGCAAGCACCGTGTCCAGCGTGGATATTGGCATTGGGTTTCCTCCTATCGTGCTTCATCTTCGGGGTGCGCCGCTATTTATTGCGGGAGCATGTGAGCCCGACCTGTGAATACTTGGAACATCGAGCATATATCGCAATCGTTTTAATTAGGGGGAGCATTTCTTCCGCCCTTCAATCTTGAATGCCACGCGCCGGCGCTTGGTTATTTGGAAGCCCCCAGCCAGATTGCCACGAAAAAATCGAATATGACAATCAGCACGATCTGCGCCAGGACAATCACCAACATCTCCAGCGCCGCGGCCACTCGCCGCCCCTTGGGATAACCGAGCCATTTCACGCCCAACAGCGAGATCCAGATAAAGCACAGCGCAATATTGGAGACAAACGTCAGCTGCGGGAAAAATGACGACTCTTTCCAGCCGTGCAGCGAGCGGTTCAGGATGTCGGCGAAGTTGATCAGGAACGGGCCCAGAAAAGCAGTGATGCCCCAGGCAGTACGAGAAGAAACAGGCATGCTATCCCTGCGGAAAAGAATGGGTTCGTGAATTGCATATCGGCACTCTCTCGCGGCCCGTGGCCGCCAGCGAGGGCATTGTGTTTCGCTCCTTCACGCGGCGCAAAGGCGCTCGATGAAACACCCCGTTCCTCGTTCGATTCCGATTCAGAGATAGTTATTTTTAAGCCGCACGTTATACTTCAACGCTCCAGCATTCCTACGCCCAAACCGATTGCCATGACGTCTGCCGTCCCCCCCCGCACTCCCGTCCGCATGGCCGATGTCGCCGAGCTGGCGGGGGTATCGAAGATGTCGGTATCGCGCGTGCTCACCGGGCAGCAGGTGAGCGACGATATCCGGGCGCGGGTCTTGAAGGCGGTGAAGGACACCGGCTATGTGGCCGATGCGGTGGCGGGGGCTTTTTCTTCGGGCAAGAGCAATGTCATCGCGGTGTTCGTGCCGTCGCTGACCAGCTCCAACTTCGCCGAGACCGTGCGCGGCATCAACGATGTGGTGGAGGGCGGCAACCTGCGGCTGCTGCTGGCCAATACCGATTACCTGATCGAGCGCGAGGAGTCGCTGCTGCGCGCCCTGCTGGGCCACCAGCCGCGCGGGGTGATCCTGACCGGGGGCAAGCACACCGCCAAGACGCGCACCCTGCTGCAACGGGCCAATGTGCCTATCGTGGAAACCTGGGAGATCCCGCCCAAGCCGCTGGACAGGGTGGTCGGCTTCTCCAACTCGGAGGCGGCGGCGGCCATGGCGCAGCACCTTTACCAGCGCGGCTACCGGCGCATCGGTTTCGTGGGCAGCGCGTCGCACCTGGATACGCGCGGCAACGCGCGGCGTGAAGGTTACCTCAAGGCGGTGGCGGCGGCGGGCCTGCATGCGCCGCGCGATGTGATCCCCAGCGAATGGGGCGACGACATGGCCCACGGTCGCGCCATGGGCCAGGGCGCCAGCGCGCTGCAGGCGATGCTGGACCAATGGCCGGACACCGACGCCATCATGTGCAACAGCGACATCCACGCGTTCGGCGTGATCATGGCCTGCCATCGGCGCGGGCTGACCGTTCCCAAGGACGTGGCGGTGGCCGGCTTCGGCGACTTCGAGGTGTCGCGCCATTGCTACCCCAGCATCACCACCGTCTCGGTCAATCCCTACGCGATCGGCAAGCTGGCCGGGGAATCGCTGCTGGCGGCGCTGGAGAGCACGGAGCCGCCCAACGCCTCGCGCCGCCTGATCGCCGCCAACCAGCGCCCCGCGGCCGACGTGCCCAAGCTGATCCGCATTCCCTACGAGATCATCGCGCGCGAGAGCGCCTGAGGGGCGCCCTCGCCTTCTTCCCTGCTTAGTGGTTGTGGCGTGACTCGCCGCGCTGGATGACGATGTCCTGGTAGGGAATCGCCGGCTCCAGGCAGGCGCCGGTGTGGTGCTGGCCGACCATGCTGCGGTAGATCTCTTCCCACGGCGTCTTGTGCTCCAGCGGGCGCGGCACATAAGCGGCGCGGCGCGCGGCCATCTCTTCATCGGAAATCAGCACGTCCACCTTGCAGGCGGTCAGGTCGATGCGCAGGCCGTCGCCGGTCTTGAGCAGCGCCAGGTTGCCGCCCACCGCCGCTTCCGGCGACACGTTCAGGATCGAGGGCGTGGCGCAGGTGCCGCTCTGGCGGCCGTCGCCCAGCGTGGGCAATTGCGAGATGCCTTTCTTGAGCAGCGCCGCCGGCGGCTGCATGTTGACCACTTCGGCGCCGCCCGGGAAGCCGACCGGGCCGCAGTTGCGGATCACCAGCACCGAGCGCTCGTCCACTTCCAGCGCCGGGTCGTCGATGCGCTGGTGATAGTCCTCGGGCCCCTCGAACACCACGGCGCGGCCCATGAAGACGTTCGGATGCTCCGGGTCGGACAGGAAGCGCTTGCGGAAGGCGTCGTCGATCACGCTGATCTTCATCACCGCGCTTTCGAACAGGTTGCCCGACAAGACCACGTAGCCGGCCGAGGGCTTGAGCGGCTTCTCATAGGCGCGGATCACTTCGCGATCCGGCTCTTCCACCTTCTCTAAATCTTGCGCCAGGGTCTTGCCGGTGACGGTGGTCACGGTGGTGTCGAGCTTGCCGGCGTCGCGCAGTTCACGCATCACCGCCGGCACGCCGCCGGCGCGGTGGAAGGCCTCGCCCAGGAAGCGGCCGGCCGGCTGGCAATCCACCAGCAGCGGGATCTCCGGGCCCAGGCGTTGCCAGTCGTCCAAGGTATGGTCCACGCCCATGTGGCGGGCGATCGCCACCATGTGGATCGGGCAGTTGGAGGAGGCGCCCAGCGCGGCGGCGGCCACCACCGCGTTCTCGAAGGCGCCCTTGGTCATGATGTCGGAGGGACGCAGGTTCTCGGCCACCATGCCGACGATGCGCGCGCCGGTGTGGTACGCCATCCAGCCGCGCTCGCGGTGCGGCGCCGGCGGCGCGGCGCAACCGGGCAGCGACATGCCCAGCGCCTCGGCCAGCGAGTTCATCGACAGCGCCGTGCCCATGGTGTTGCAGTGGCCGGCCGAGGGTGCGGAAGAGGAGACCTCATCCATGAAGGTGTCGTAGTCGATCTCGCCGGTGGCGTGGCGCTTGCGCGCGTCCCAGATCACGGTGCCGGAGCCGGCCAGCTTGCCCTTCCACCAGCCGTCCAGCATCGGCCCGCCGGACAGCACGATGGCCGGGATATTGACGGTGGCCGCCGCCATCAGGCAGGCCGGAGTGGTCTTGTCGCAACCGGTGGTCAGCACCACGCCGTCCAGCGGATAGCCGTGCAGGATCTCCACCAGGCCGAGGTAGGCCAAGTTGCGATCCAGCGCCGCCGTCGGGCGCTTGCCGGTCTCCTGGATCGGGTGCACCGGAAACTCCAGCGGGATGCCGCCGGCGTCGCGGATGCCGTCGCGCACGCGCGAAGCCAACTGCAGGTGATGGCGGTTGCAGGGCGAGAGGTCGGAGCCGGTCTGGGCGATGCCGATGATGGGCTTGCCCGACTGCAGCTCCTCGCGCGTGATGCCGTAGTTCATGTAGCGCTCCAGATAGAGCGCGGTCATGCCGGGATCGGACGGATCGTCGAACCAGCGGCGGCTGCGCAGGCGCTGCGCGCCGTCGGTGTTGGCGGCCTGGGTGCCGTCTGCGGCATTGGGAAGCTTGGACATCGTGGGTCTCCTGTATCGGTGATGTGGCACTCAGGCGCGGGCCAGGTGCATGGTGAATTCGGTCGGCAGCGCGCTGCCGCTGAAGAAGGCATCGAGATTATCGCGCACCAGGCGCGCCATCGCAGCGCGCGTCTCCACGGTGGCGCTGGCGCGGTGCGGCTGGAGCAAGACGTTGGGCAACGCCAGGAAGCGAGGGTCGATGGCAGGCTCGTTCCAGAACACGTCCAGCGCGGCGCCGCGGATGCCCCGGCGCTCCAGGCACGCCAGCAGCGCGGGCTCGTCGATGATGCTGCCGCGCGCGATGTTGATCAGGAAGCCGTCAGCGCCCAGCGCGTCGAACACTTCGCGACCGATGGCGCCGCGCGGCATCTGGTCGGCGGCGGCGCAGACCATCAGGAAGTCCACCCCGGCCGCCAGCTCGGCCATGCCGCCGACGTAGCGATAAGGCACGTCGTCGAAGCGCAGCTTGTCGTGATAGTGGACCTGCATGTCGAACGCCTCGGCGCGGCGCGCGACGGCCCGTCCCACGCGCCCCAGCCCGATGATGCCCAGGCGCTTGCCGAACACGCGCGTGGTCAGGGGAATCTGCGCCTGCCCCCATTGCCCGGCGCGCGTCAACGCATCGCAGCGCGCCACGTCGCGCGCCGCCGCCAGCATCAGGGCGATGCCGAGGTCGGCCACGTCGCCGGTCAGCACGTCGGGCGTGTTGGTGACGCGGATGCCCTTGGCGGCCGCATGCGCCAGGTCGATGGCGTCGACCCCGACGCCGTAGGAGACGATGATCTCCAGCCTGGGCAGCGCATCGATGAGCTGCGCGCTCGCGCCCGACTCGCCGTTGGTGGCCAACACCCGCAGGCGCGGCGCCAGCTCGGCCAGCAGGCGCTCGGGCTGCGGCGACTGGGACAACACATGCAGGTCGTACTTCCCCGCGAGCAACTCCATATCTGCCTGTGGGTAAGGCGTCACGACCAGCAATTCTTCCTTGTGCACGTCAATCTCCTCATGTTAAATTTTGACCTGAATGGTTACCGGTAACCAATTCTAAACAAAAATAACGCCGCCTTCGAGGGATTTTTTCTTGCGGCGGCGCACCGGAAACGGCAAGCCAGGCTCGCGCCCGCCGCCACAAGCGGCATTGGATGGCATCAGCGGCCCTGGCATGACCATGACGCGATGCGATAACAATGGAGACAAGACATGCCAACCGACCACCAGGCCGCCTATGCGGCCGGCTCATCCTTTTCCGCACCACCTGTATCGACTTCCACTGAGGCCGCCCCGGTCTCGCCCGAGCAACTGCGGCGAGCGATCCTGACCAGCGCGGTCGGCAGCGCGCTGGAGTACTACGACTTCGCCATCTTCGGGCTGGCCACGGCGCTGATCTTCAGCCATGTGTTCTTCTCCACCCTGGACGCCAATGCCGGCCTGCTGGCCAGCTTCGCCACCTATGGCGTGGGCTTCCTGGCGCGCCCGCTGGGCGGCCTGTTCTTCGGTTCGCTGGGCGACCGCAAGGGACGCAAGTACGTGCTGCTGGTGACCATCGCCATCATGGGTGTGTCCACCACACTGGTCGGCCTGTTGCCGGCCGGCCCGGCCGGCGCGATCGGCCTGGTGGTGCTACGCCTGATCCAGGGCTTCGGCGCGGGCGCCGAGCAGGCCGGCGCTTCCACGCTGATGGCCGAGGTGGCGCCCGCGCGCCGGCGCGGCTTCTTCGCGGCCCTGCCCTTCGTCGGCATCTTCGCCGGCTTCGGCATCGCCACGGCCACCTTCAGCATCATGCAGCACATGCTGGACCAGGCCACCATCCTGGCCTGGGCCTGGCGCATCCCGTTCCTGGGCAGCGTGGTGCTGATCGCCGTGGCGATCTGGATCCGCCTGCGCCTGCGTGAAAGCCCCACCTTCAAGGCGCTGGAAGGCCAGCGCAGCGTGGCCCGTTCGCCCATGACGCTGGTCATGAAGGAAGCCCGTCGCCCGCTCCTGGCGGCGGTGCTGATGCGCTTCGCCGAACAGGGCGGCTCGACCATCTACACCACCATCGTGATCGCCTTCCTGGGCAGCGTGGTGGCGCCGCGCCACGGCATCTCGCCGGCCGACATGAGCCGCATCGGCACCACCGGCGCGCTGGTGGCCACGCTCTCCAGCGTGGTCACCACGCCCTTCTTCGGCGCGCTGTCGGACCGCCTGGGCCGCCGCACCGTCTACCGCTGGGGCGCCATCTTCATGCTGCTGTGGGCGCTGCCGGCGTGGTGGATGGTCAATACGGGCGACCCGACCTGGGTCACCGTGGCCATGGTCGGCGGCCTGGCGCTGGGTTCCAACAGCATGCTGGGCGCGCAGTGCGCGCACTTCGCCGAGCTGTTCGGCAACCGCTACCGCTACTCGGGCGTGGCGCTCGCGCGCGAGGTCGGCGCGGTGCTCTCGGGCGGCCTGGCGCCGATCCTCGGGATCTACCTGATCGGCAAGGCCGGCGGCGCGTTCTGGGTAATGGGCGTCTATACCGTCGTGCTGTCGGCGCTGACGCTGGTGGGCGTGGCGCTGTCGGTCGAAACCCGCGGACGCGACCTGACCGCCCTCGACGACGCCGTGCGCTGATTCACTCAACCAACTTCGGGAGATATCCATGTCCGCAAAATACGCCCTGGTCACCGGGGCCAGTTCGGGAATCGGCCGCGCCGTGGCGCTCGGCCTGCTGGAGGCCGGCTACCACGTGGCGCTGGCGGCGCGCAACCGGCCGGCGCTGGAGGCGGTGATCGCCGAGGCCGGCCCGCAGGCCGCCCGGCGCGCGCTGGCCGTCAGCGCAGACGTCGGCGACGCCGCCTCGGTCGAGGCGTTGTTCGCCCAGGTGGAAGCGCAGTGGGGCCGGCTCGACCTGCTGTTCAACAACGCCGGCGTGTTCACGCCGCAGAGCTCGATCGAGGATCTCGCCGTGGACGACTGGAAGAAAGCCGTCGACATCAACCTGACCGGCTCCTTCCTGTGCACGCGGCAAGCGTTCAGGCTGATGAAGAAGCAGGCGCCGCAGGGCGGGCGCATCATCAACAACGGCTCGATCTCTGCGCACGCGCCGCGTCCGCGGGCGGCCGCCTACACGGCCACCAAGCACGCCATCACCGGCCTGACCAAGGCGGCCTCGCTGGATGGGCGCGCCTACAACATCGCCTGCGGCCAGATCGACATCGGCAACGTGGTCAGCGACATGAGCGAGCTGATGGCCAAGGGCACGCTGCAGGCGGACGGCTCATTGAAGGTGGAGCCGCGCATGGGCATGGACAACGTGGTGCGCGCCATCCTCTACATGGACAGCCTGCCGCTGGACGCCAACGTGCAGTTCATGACCGTGATGGCCAGCCACATGCCCTTCATCGGACGCGGCTAGGAGGATGGCGATGGCAAGCGACAATGGACTGACCCGCTGCGCCTTCTTCCAGGGGCGCATTCGTCCCGGCATGGAAGCGGCGTTCCGACAATACGTGCAAGACACCATGGTGCCGCTGTGGTCGCGCTTCCCGCATCTGCGTGAATTGAGGGTGAGCGGCCAGGAGAGCTCCGACGTCTGGGAGCCGGCCTATCCGCTGGTGATGGCGATGCGCTTCGACAGCCATGCGGAACTGGAACAGGCGCTGGCCTCGCCGGCGCGCGCCGAAAGCCGCCGGGCCTCGGCGCAATTGCTGGAGATGTTCGAGGGCACGGTGTTCCACACGGTCTTCAACAACATCCACATGGCCTGAAGAAAGACACACGCTTTACCGACAAGCGCTGCTGCCAGTTGTGCTTGCTCCTTGGGGGGATATTCCGGAAGGGATAGCCCCCTTTTTTGATCACGCCGCCGCGGGCGCTTGATCACGCCGCCGCGGGCGCGGCGAGGATGGCGCGCAGCTGCTGCTCGAAGGCCTCCGGCGGCTGGCCGCCCTCGATCAGGTAGCGGTCGTTGACGATCACGGCCGGCACGCTGCGTATGCCGCGGCTGGCCCAGAGCGCCTCCTCTTCCTTCACTTCCTGCGCGAAGCGGTCCGAGGCCAGCACCGCGCGCGCCTGGGCGCCGTCCAGCCCGGCCGACTCGGCCAGCGCGGCGAGCACGCCGACGTCATCGATCTTGAGGCCGTCGGTGAAGTAGGCCTTAAGCAGCGCGCGCTTCAAGGTCACCTGCTTGCCCTCCTCCTTGGCCCATGCCAGCAGGCGATGGGCGTCGAAGGTGTTGTAGACGCGCGAGGCGTCGTCGCGGTTCATGGCGAAGCCGACCGTCGCCGCCCGCAGCCGGATCTGCTCGCGGTTGGCGCGCGCCTGCTCGGGCGAGATCCCGTATTTCCCGGTGATGTGCTCCAGTTGCTCCTGGCCATCGGCCGGCATGTTGGGATTGAGTTCGAAGGGATGGAAGGTGATGTCGGCGACAGCCTCCTGGCTGATGCGCTCCAGCGCGGCGTCCAGGCCGCCCAGGCCGACGGCGCACCAGGGGCATACCACGTCGGAGACGAAATCGATTTTCAGGGTCTTGCTCATGATCGGGCACCTCAGGGGTTGGCGCTGCGCACCCTCGGGCGCGAGCGGATGACGGATGGCATGGGCACATGTTACTGAAATCCGGCGCGCCGGTGTTTTCACCGCCCGCTTCTCAATGCGCGGGAGCAGTCCGGCCGCCGTTCAGCCGCCGCTCACCCCCCGTTCTCGCGCGCGCTCTCCAGCAGGAAGTCCCGCAACAGGCGCGCGCTCGGCCCCACTTTCTGCGAGTGCACCAGGTAGATCTCCAGCGGCGCGGTCTGCGCCTCCGGCAGCACCTGCACCAGTTCGCCGGAGGCGATCAGCGCGGCCGCGTCATAGGCCGGCAGGCGGGCGAGGCCTTCGCCGGCCAGCACGAAGGCCAGGCGCGAGGCGGCGCTGTCGGTGGCGATGTCGCCGCGGATGGCGACCTGGAAGTCTTGCTCGCCGGCGCGCACCGTCATGCTCTTCTGGCTGGGCGGGTAGACCACCCAGCGATGCTGGTCGAGCTCCTGCACGGTAGCCGGGGCGCGGTAGCGGCGCAGGTAGGACGGCGCGGCGCACAGCATGGTCGGCTCGCGCACCAGGCGGCGCGCCACCAGCGAGGAATCGGCCAGCGGCCCGGCGCGCACCGCCAGTTCCATGCCCTGCTGCACCAGGTCGACGTTGCTGTCGTTCATCGCCACGTGCAGGCGGATGGCGGGATAGCGGCGCCGGAATTCCAGCAGCGCCGGCAGGATGCGCTTGTTGCCGAAGTGATGCGAACAGGTGATGCGCACTTCGCCGCGCGGCTCGGCGCGCAGCAGCTCCATGCCGCGAATGCCGTCGTGCGCTTCGTCCAGCAGCCGTTCGCAGTGCACGCGGAAGGCTTCGCCGGCCGGCGTCAGGCTGAAGCTGCGCGTGCTGCGCTGGGCCAGCGGCACGCCCAGCTTGGTTTCAAGCGCGCGCACATGATGGCTGACCACCGCGCGCGTCAGGCCCAGGGCGCGGGCGCCGGCGGCGAAGCTGCCGGCCCGCACCACCGTGGCGAAAACCGCCATGGCGCGCAGTTCGTCGAGGATGGGCGAGGCGTCGGCCATGGTCTATTGTATTATTTAGTTTGACATTGAGTCATCATATCAGGATCTACCGCGCATGAGCCGGCTTCCTTATAGTTTGCCTTACCCGCACTGAGTCGGGCTTTCAGACAAAAGGAGCTTCATCATGAGCATCAAAACTGTCCTGTTTATTTTGACAAATGCGGGCGAGATCGGCCCCAACAAGCGCGCCACCGGTTACTTCTTCCCGGAAGTCGCCCACCCGCTGGAGGTGTTCGAGCACGCCGGCGTGGCCGTCGAGTACGCCTCGCCGCTGGGCGGCACGCCGCCGGAAGACGGCTACGACGCCAACGATCCGGCGCAGCTGGCCTTCCGCAACAGCCTGGCGATCCGTCGCATGGCCAGGAGCCGCAAGCTCTCCGAGGTCGACGTGCTGGACTACGACGCCATCTTCTTCCCCGGCGGCCTGGGCCCGATGGTGGACATCGCCGCCGATCCCGAGGTCAAGCGCGCCATCGCCCGCGCCTGGGATGCCGGCAAGATCGTCTCGGCCGTGTGCCACGGCCCGGCCGCCTTCCTGGGCGTGACGCTGGCCGACGGCAGCCCGCTGCTGCGCGGTCGCAAGCTGACCTCGTTCTCCAATGAAGAGGAAGCCAACTATGCCCAGGCCGACGTGCCCTTCCTGCTGGAAGACGCGCTGCGCGCCGAAGGCGCCCACTACAGCGCGACCGATCCGTGGCAATCCAGGGTGGTGGTGGACGGCCGCCTGCTGACCGGCCAGAATCCCGCCTCCGGCGGCCCGCTGGCGCAAGCCATCGTCAAGGCCTTCAACGAGGTGCAGCCATGAGCGCCGCCGACGCCATCACCGTGGTCGCGCGCTGGCAACCGGCCGGCAACGCCCTGGGCGAAGTGCTGTCGCTGGCCGCGGAAATGCGCAAGCGCTCGCTGCAAGAGCCCGGCTGCCTGGGCTACGAGGTGTACCGCAGCCCCGAGGCGCCGGACACGGTTCTGCTGGTGGAGCGCTACCGCGACGCCGCCGCGCTGGAGGCGCACAAGCAGTCGCCGCATTACCAGGCGCTGGTGGTGGAACTGGTGCTGCCGCTGCTGGCCGATCGCAAGGTCGACCTGCTGCGCGCCTGGGTTGCGCCGTAAGCGGCGGCCGGCGCGGCGCCACAAGCCTGCGCGCGGCCAGGCCGACGGGTCCGAACGCTTGCCGGCGTCGGACCCGTTTTTTTTGTCCGGAGCTGCGATAATGCATCGCCCCTCGCCGACCCTTTGACGGAGAACGCCATGCCTACGCCCCGCCTACGCGCCACCCTCGCCGCATCCCTCCTGATCGCCGCCACCCTTCAGGCCGGCGCCCGCGCCGACGACCTGAAGATCCTGGCGGCCGGCGCAATCGCCCCGGTGGTGCGCGCCGTCGCCGCCGATTTCGAGCAGCGCAGCGGCGTGCATGTGACGGTCGAGAACGCCACCGCCGGCGTGATGGACAAACGCATCCGCGGCGGCGAGGCCTTCGATGCGGCCGTGGTGCCGGACGGTGTGCTCGACAAGCTGGGCCGCGACCGTTACGTGCAGCCCGGGAGCGCGCGGCCGATCGCCCGCGTGGGCATCGGCGTGGCCGTGAAGGAAGGCGCGCCGGCCCCGGCCATCGCGACCGTGGCGCAGTTTCGCCGCGCCCTGCTGGATGCCCCGTCGGTGGCGCTGATCGATCCGCAGGCCGGCGGCTCCAGCGGCATCTACCTGGAGTGGCTGTTCTACAAGCTGGGCATCGCCGCGCAGATGCGCGCCAAGCAGGTGCTGGTGCCGGGCGGACTGGTGGCGCAAAAGCTGGTGGACGGCAGCGCCGCGCTGGCGCTGCACCAGGAGAGCGAGATCCTGCAGGTCAAGGGCGCGCGCCTGGTCGGCCCGCTGCCGGCGCCGATCCAGAGCTACACCACCTATGCCGGGGCGATCGGCTCGCACGCCGCGGCGCCCGCCGCCGCCCACGCCTTCCTGACCCTGTTCGCCGCGGCCCCGGCGCGCGAGGAGATGCAGCGGCACGGCATGACGCCGCAATGATGGCGACGCCTACTTCGGCGCCGCTGTCGCCACGTGCGCATTGATCTTCATTTCCGCCGCCTGCCGCTCCAGCACCGCGCGCAGCTCGCCGCGGCTTTGCATCAGCTCCAGTTGCGCGTTGATGCGCGGCAGGTATTTCACGCAGGGGCTCGCCTTGCTCAGCGCGATGAAATTGTCGGTCTCGCTGACGTAGGGCCGCAGCGCGACGAAACGGTCGCTTTGATTGGTCTGGCTCAGGTAGACCTGGCCGTTGTAGTAGCCGGTGACGAGATAGTCGATGCTGCCTGAATCCAGCTTGGTGAAGTTCATGTAGACCTTCTGCGCCGACTGCACCGTAAGGTGCTCGCGCAGGAACTCGTCGAAGCCGCCGCCGAACTGGTTGCCCTGCGTGACGGCGCCGCGCTTGCCGACCAGGTCCTGCCAGCCGGCATAGGCGAAGCGCCGCTCGCGCGCGACGAAGACCGCGATCGGATTGGAGAACAGCGGCACCGAGGTATAGGCCAGGTATTGCAGGCGCTCGGGCGTCTTCTTCAGCGATGCCACCATCGCCACGTCGCCGCTCTCGGCCTCCTTGAGCACCCGATGGAAGGGGCCGACGTAACGTATCTCGAAGGGAATCTCCAGCGCCGTCAGCGCG
The DNA here is from genome assembly GCF_028993615.1 of Herbaspirillum sp. WKF16. NCBI lineage: Bacteria > Pseudomonadati > Pseudomonadota > Betaproteobacteria > Burkholderiales > Oxalobacteraceae > Herbaspirillum > Herbaspirillum sp. WKF16. The sequence continues at coordinate 3,634,235 of NZ_CP118632.1, forward strand.
CGCCGGGCGATCTCGATGCTGGCCCCGGTCAGTTGCTTGCCGTCGTACCAATGCAAGGGCGCGTAATCGGAGTCGGCCGAGACCACCAGCTTGGTGCATTCGGCCGCGCGGGCCGGGGTGATGACTGCCATCGTCGCCAGCAGCAGGGCCGGCAGGAAAGTCTTCATGGCGTCTCCTCATGGCGTCTGCGGTATGCGTGGCGGCAACATGCCGCCCGCCTCCCTGTTCTTCTTGTTGTTACGATCCAGCATAAACAGCGCCGCCGCGCGATGCAACCGCGCGCGCATCTTTGCTGCGGCATGCGGGGCGGCGCCGCAACAGCAAACAGGCCGGAACAAAAAAACTTTTTGCTCTGAACATCGCCGCAGCCGCTTCTTCCCCGTTGTTGCCCTTGGAATACTTTTGCTATTTCAAAGGAAGCCGCATGAGCGCCACCCAGCCCCCTCGCATCAAAGGCGTACTGTCCCCGGTACTGACGCCCTTTGGTCCCGACCTCGAACCCGATGCCCGCGCCTTCGTCGCCCACTGCCGCTGGCTGGTGCGCCAGGGCGCGGGCCTAGCCGTCTTCGGCACCAACTCCGAGGCCAACTCGCTGTCGGCCGACGAGCGCATCGCGCTGACCGATGCACTGCTGGAGTCGGGCGTGCCGCCGGCGCTGCTGATGCCCGGCACGGGCACCTGCGCCCTGCCCGACACCGTGCGCCTGACGCGTCACGCGGTGCGCGCCGGCGCGGCCGGGGTACTGATGCTGCCGCCGTTCTACTACAAGAATGTCAGCGACGACGGCCTGTTCGCCTATTTCTCGGAGGTGATCGAACGTGTCGGCGAGAGCCGGCTGGCGGTCTACCTGTATCACTTCCCGGCGATGTCGGCCACGCCGGTCTCGCTGGCGCTGATCGAACGGCTGTTGAAGCGCTATCCCGGCACGATCGCCGGCGTGAAGGACTCCTCCGGCGACTGGGCCAACATGGAGGCCATGATCCGCAATTTCGGGCAGGACGGCTTCGACGTCTTCCCCGGCGCCGAGACCTTTCTCAACCGCGCCATCGAAGCCGGCGGCGCCGGCTGCATCAGCGCCACCGTCAACGTCAACCCGGCGGCCATCGTCGCCATCTGGCGCAGCGAGGATGCGCAGCAGCGCCGCCTCCTGCAGGACCGCGCCGACGCCATCCGCAAGATCTTCCAGTCGCAGCCGATGATCCCCGCCATGAAACATGCGATCGCGCACTGGTCCGGCCGGCGCGACTGGCGCACGGTGCGCCCGCCGCTGGCGGCGTTGAGCGATACTGCGGGTGCGGCGCTGGCGGCGCAGCTGGAAGCGGCCGGCTTCGGCATTCCGGATGCGCATGAGCTGGCCTGAACGCCCTTGCGATAATCACAACGACAGGAGACCGACATGAGCAAAACAGAGAAGCCGGACACAGGAATGCAGCGCGGCTTGACCTCCTACGGCGACCGCGGATTTTCGCTGTTCCTGCGCAAGGCATTCATCAAGGGCGCGGGCTATACCGACGAGGCGCTGAACCGGCCGGTGATCGGCATCGTCAACACCGGCAGCGCCTACAACCCTTGCCACGGCAACATGCCGCAGCTGATCGAGGCGGTCAAGCGCGGCGTCATGCTGGCCGGCGGCTTGCCGATGGACTTCCCCACCATCTCCATCCATGAGAGCTTCGCCGCGCCGACCTCGATGTACCTGCGCAACCTGATGTCGATGGATACCGAGGAGATGATCCGCGCCCAGCCCATGGATGCGGTGGTGCTCATCGGCGGCTGCGACAAGACCGTGCCGGCGCAGCTGATGGGCGCGGCCTCGGCCGAGATCCCCGCGATCCAGCTGATCACCGGTTCCATGCTGACGGGCTCCCATCGCGGCGAGCGCGTGGGCGCCTGCACCGATTGCCGCCGTTACTGGGCCAAGTACCGCGCCGAGGAGATCGACGACGACGAGATCGCCGACGTCAACAACCAGCTGGTGGCCAGCGTGGGCACCTGTTCGGTGATGGGCACGGCCAGCACCATGGCCTGCATCGCCGAGGCGCTCGGCATGACGGTGCCCGGCGGCGCCACGCCGCCGGCGGTGACGGCCGACCGCATCCGCGTGGCCGAGGAGACCGGCGCGCGCGCCGTGGCGCTGGCGGGAAGCGGGCTGACAGTGGGCAAGATCCTCACCGAAAAGGCCTTCGACAATGCGCTGCGCATGCTGCTGGCCATCGGCGGCTCGACCAACGCCATCGTGCACCTGGCCGCCATCGCCGGCCGCGTCGGGCTGGAGATCGATCTCGCCCGGCTCGACCGCATGGGCCGCGAGACGCCGGTGCTGCTGGACCTCAAGCCCACCGGCGCGCATTACATGGAAGACCTGCACAAGGCTGGCGGCGTGGCCACGCTGCTGCGCGAACTCAAGCCGCTACTGCACCTCGACGCGATGACGATCAACGGCATCACGCTGGGCGAGCAGCTGGAGGCGCAAGGCCCGGGCTTCAGCCAGGACGTGGTGCGCAGCTTCGACCGGCCGATCTTCCCGCAGGGCGGGCTGGCGGTTTTGCGCGGCAACCTGGCGCCGGGCGGCGCCATCATCAAGCAATCGGCAGCCGATCCCAAGCTGATGGAGCACGAGGGCCGCGCCGTGGTGTTCGATAACCTGCAGGACCTGGCCGAACGCATCGACGACGAGGCGCTGGACGTGCGCGCCGACGACATCCTGGTGCTCAAGAACATCGGCCCGCTGGGCGCGCCCGGCATGCCCGAGGCCGGCTACATCCCGATCCCGCGCAAGCTGGCGCGCGCCGGCGTGAAGGACATGGTGCGCATTTCCGACGGCCGCATGAGCGGCACCGCCTTCGGCAGCATCGTGCTGCACGTCACGCCCGAGGCCGCCATCGGCGGTCCGCTGGCGTATGCGCGCAGCGGCGACCGCATCCGGCTGTCGGTATCGCGGCGCGAGATTTCATTGCTGGTATCTGAGCAGGAGCTGGAACAGCGCCGGCAGCAGCAGCCGGTGGTCAAGCCGGTCGCCGGACGCGGCTACCGCAAGCTGTTCCTGGAGAACGTGACGCAGGCCGACCAGGGCGTGGACTTTGAATTCCTGCGCGCGGAAAAGCTGCAGCGCAAGACGCCCTGAGTTGCTTCAGGCGGCCGCCGGGCCGGCGTCGAAGACCTGCGCAGCCTGCTCGGCGAACATGCGCGCCAGCGCCACGTGAGGCGAATGGCGCGCCACGATCAGGCCCACGCGGCGCACCGGCGGGCGATCCGGCAGCGCGATCCTGATCAGCGCCTGCCCGCCCTCCCAGTGCTGCGACCAGTCCGGCAGCAGCGACACCCCCAGCCCCTTGCCGACCATCGCGGCCACGGCCAGCAGGCTGTCGATCTCCAGCCGCTGGTGCGGCACGATGTCGTGGTCGCGCAGGTAGCGCTCGGCCAGCTGGCCGCCCAGCACATTGCGGTTGTAGCGGATGAAGGGTTCGCGCCGCAGCAGCTCGTGCGGATCCGTCTCCCGGGTACCGGCCGGCGCGATCACCACCAGCGGCTCTTCCATCAGCGCCATCCATTCGCAGGTCTTGGGCATGGCGAACTGCGGCTCCACCACCACTGCCGCATCCAGCTCGCCGGCGGCGACCTTGCGGCAAAGATCGACCGAGGCGCCCGGCTCGACGAACAGGCTGGCATGCGGATAACGCCGATAGAAACCCTGCAGCAGCAGCGGCAGCACGCTGGTCATGGCCGAGAAGAACACACCCAGGCGCAGCTCGCCGAGCTCGACCCGGCCGTCGCGCGCCAGCGCCTGCATGTCGCGCGCCGAGCGCAGCAGCGCGTGGGCGCTCTCCAGCACCTTCATGCCTTCGGCAGTGGGACGCACCGAGCGGCCGGAACGCTGGATCAGCGGCGCGGCCAGCTCTTCCTCCAGCGAGCGCACGCGCGCGGCCACCGCGGCCGCGGTCAGGTCGAGCTTGCGCGCGGCGGCGGCCAGCGAACCGGCTTCCACCACCGCCACGAAACTCTGCACGTATCGGATATCCATCGGGGTCTTTTCATCGTCGGGACTTGTCAGGGCAGTGTACCCGTTGCTTCTTCGACCCGCCGCGGAAATGTCTTGTAACGAAATGCGGGAGCTTTGTCAGCTTCGCGCCTCGGCCATGCCAGGCCCCTTGCCGACTGCAGAGTTCGCATCCACGATGCCGCGCAGCCGCAACGCCGGCAAGGCTTTGCGGCCGATGGCCGACATCGCGCTCAGGTGAAGCAAGCCGGCAATGGCCGCTGCCGGCGACCATTCCGGCCCGCCTTTGCTGTCGGACGCGCGCGAATCGTCCGACACGAACAAGCTCGGGTCTCCGACTGCCGAGCGCCGCGCCGCTTCCTATCATGACTTTACGCTTTCGCACTTGTGAAGCGAAACGACACCAATGAAAGGAGCACAGCCATGTCCAGAAAGATCATCACCGCAGCATTGCTGGCCAGCGCAGCATTCGCCGGCGCCGCCTACGCGCAGTCGTACGATCAGGGAGGCGCCGCTTACCAGACGCAGCAGCAATACGATTCGTCTGCGCAAACCCAGTACTACAACTATCAGGGCGACCAGACCACGCCGCCCAGCTATTCGCAGGAGCAGGGTTACAACGGCCAGTACGTGGACCACCGCGCTTCTGAGATGCGCGCCAACCAGCCGGACGTGTACGCACGCGACCTGAAGGACGGCCCGATGGGCACCTCGCCCGGTTCCTGATGCGTGGGCAGGAACGCTGCGCGTGAGCGCAGTCCATGACAACGACACAAGGAGCACGGCATGAAGAGCAAGCTGAAATTGTTAGGCGCATTGATGGTCGCGGGCGCATTCAGTACCGGCGCCCTCGCCCAGACTGCGGCCACGCCGCCGGCCGGCGGCGATGCGGCGCCGACCAAGGCGGAACAAAAAGCCGCCAAGAAGGCGCAGAAGAAGCAGAAGCGCGACCAGCAGAACCAGCTCAACAAGGGCGCAGGCGGCCCGCCGGAAACCTCGGGCAAGCCGCTGCCGGCAGCCGGCACCGGCAGCCAGTGAGCAGGCGCAGCAGCAACCAAGCCCCGTCCTTGCGACGGGGCTTTTTCATGTGCGTCATGTGCGGGACTTATAGCGGGACTTAGCGATACTTATTGCGGTGACCGGCTGGAGCGGCTCGCGGGGCTTTCGGCCGATGCAGGTGGGCTTCCTGCAGCCATTGCCGCGCGTCAACCCTGCTGGGGTTCGACGGCGCATTCCGGCTGCAGCCTGAGCGGCTCGCCGCCGGGGCAAACGCCGGGCGTACCGACGATGCTCATCTCGATCACGGCGCCGTCGCGCTGCGGCATGTCGGCGTCGATGCCCAGATCGAAGCGACGGATGTCCACGTGGTACTTCTCGGCGGTGATCTTGTACAGCGCGGCGGCGATGGCGGTCTCCAGTTGCTGTACCGAAACGTTCTTCAACGCGCGCTTGGCGGCTTTCTTGTCCAGGGTATTCATTGCGGCTCCTATCGGCGCATGGCCGTCTACCTCGACAGATTAACCAAGCAGGTGTAAAAACAGCATCGGGGATTCCCTGATCAGGGGCGCCGTCCGGCAAGCGCGGCACTCAGGTAAATCCCGATGTGAAAAGGCGAGCCCATCCACTACCCTGCTTGCAGGATCGATGGAGGGCTGGCCGTTTCACCCGCCGTCGGTAGTTGCAGGATCAACCGATAAAGCGCCCGCCATGTTCTTGACGAAAAGAACTTCACCTGTCTGCATCGCCACGCTGTTTGTGGTGCTGGCCTGCCTCGCCCTGGTCGGGCTGGACAGCTGGCGCACCTGGCAGGCGCGCGAAGACCTGCTCAAGGAAGCCGCGGTCGATACCTCCAACATGGCGCAGGCGCTGGCGCAGCATGCCGACCAGACCTACCATGAGGCCGACCTGGCCTTGCAGGTGCTGCTGGAGCACGTGGCCGAGGACGGCCTGGGCGAGCGCTCGCTGCAGCGCATCGGCCGCCAGCTGATGGCGCAGGTCAACGAGCTGCCGCAGCTGCACGGCCTGTTCATGTATGACGAGACCGGGCGCTGGCTGGTCAGTTCGCAGCGCACGCTGCTGACCCAGTACAACAATGCCGACCGCGCCTACTTCATCTATCACAAGCAGCACAACGACATGCTGCCCTACGTGGGCGCGCCGGTGCAGAGCCGCTCCACCGGCGACTGGATCTTCACCATCAGCCGCCGCGTCAACAAGCCCGACGGCTCCTTCGGCGGGGTGGTCTTGGCCACCTTGTCGCTGAACTACTTCAAGAACTACTACCAGAGTTTCAACGTCGGCCGGCGCGGGGCGATCCTGTTCGCGCTCAACAACGGCACCACGTTGATCCGCCGCACCGTCGACACCGCCACCACCAACAAGAGCCTGGCCGATGTCCCCATCTTCCGCGACTATGCCGCCAAGAGCGAGAGTGGCACCGTGGAACTGGTGGCGGTATCGGACGGCGAGCTGCGCATCAACAGTTACGTGCACCTGCGGCGCTATCCGATGTTCATGACGGTGGCCGTCTCCAAGGACGAGGTGCTGACCAACTGGCGCCACGACGCCTACATGCGCACCATCGGCGTGCTGTTCCTGGCAGGCGTGCTGGCCACCATGGGCCGGCGCATGGTGCGCCAGGTGAAGTCGCAGGTGCGCTCGGAATACGAAGCGGTCAGCGCCCGCACCAAGTCCGACCAGCTCAATGCGACGCTGGTCCAGCTGGCCATGCACGATGGCCTCACCGGCCTGCCCAACCGCCGCCATTTCGACCGCACGGTCGCCGCCGAACTGGCGCGCCAGGGCAAGGAAAAGGGCGCGCTGTCGCTGATCATGATCGACGTCGATCACTTCAAGCTGTACAACGACATCTACGGCCACACCAAGGGCGACGAGTGCCTCAAGGCGGTGGCGCGCGCCATCGGCGCCTCGCGCAAGCGCTCGCGCGACCTGGCTGCTCGCTACGGCGGCGAGGAGTTCGCGCTGGTGCTGCCCGATTGCGACATCCACGGCGCCATGTCGCTGGCCTACAGCGTGCGCCAGGCGGTGACCGACCTGCACCTGCCGCACTCGGGCGCCAAGAGCGGCCACGTGACCATCAGCGTGGGCGTGGCCTCGCTGCATCCGGTGCAGGAGAACGACAGCGTGCTGGCGCTCATCGAGCATGCCGACCAGGCGCTTTACCAGGCCAAGCAAAGCGGACGCGACCGTATCGTCACCTATCCGGGCAATCTCAAGATCATCGATCCGACGGCGCCGCGCAAGTTCGCGCCGGCGCGCAGCCGCCAGAAAAGCTGAATCCCGGCGCGGCGATCACGCGCATACCGTAGAATCGCGCTTTTGCCCGGGCGCATCGGCCGCCATTCCATGAACCACCAAGAAATCAGACTAGGCATCGGCTTGTCCGTCTTCGCCTCGGCGCTGTTCGCCTTCCTGTCCGGCTATACCCGCCTGCTGGCGCCGCTGGACGGCCTCGACATCTTCTCCTGGCGCATCCTGTGCACCACCGCCGCGGTGCTGGCGCTGATCGCCTGGCGCCGCCATGGCGGCCAGCTGCGCGCGGCCTGCGCCGAGGTGCTGGCCGATCCGCGCAAGCTGCTGGTGCTGGCCGGCATGGCCGCGATGCTGGGCGTCCAGCAATGGCTGTTCCTGTGGGCGCCGGTCAACGGCCGCGCGCTGGAGGTATCGCTGGGCTACTTCCTGCTGCCGCTGGCGATGGTGCTGGTGGGGCGTTTCCACTACGGCGAGCGGCTCGACCTGCTGCAGCGGCTGGCGGTGGCCTGCGCCTTCGCCGGCGTGGCGCACGAACTGTGGATGACGCGCGCCTTTTCCTGGACCACCTTGCTGGTGGCGTTGGGCTATCCGCCGTATTTCGTGCTGCGCCGCCGGCTGCGGATGGATTCGCTGATGATCTTCGCCATCGAACTGATGCTGCTGGTGCCGGTGGCCGCCGTCGCGCTGGCGTGGAACGGCGCGTTCGCCGCCACCGTGCGCGAGCCTTCGATGTACCTGCTGCTGCCCGGCCTGGGCGTGGTCAGCATGGTGGCGCTGGCCTGCTATCTGCGCGCCGGCAAGCTGCTGCCGATGGGCCTGTTCGGCATCCTGGGCTATGTCGAGCCGGTGCTGCTGGTGCTGGTGGCCATGGCGGTGCTGGGCGAGTCGCTGCGGCCGGAGCAACTGGGCACCTATGTACCGATCTGGCTGGCGGTGGCGCTGACCGCCGTGCACAGCGTGCGCCTGACGCGCCGCCCGGCGGGCTGATCCCGATTCCACGATAAAAAAACGGCGCCCGCGGGCGCCGTTTTCCATTGCGACGGGACTGGCCTGTCGTCGCTTATTGCTGGTGATAGGAGGTCACGCGCTCGACCTCGTTCTTCGATCCCAGGAACACCGCCACGCGCTGGTGCAGCTTCTCCGGCTGGATGTCGAGGATGCGCTGGTTGCCGTCGGTGGCGGCGCCGCCGGCCTGCTCGACGATGAAGGCCATCGGGTTGGCCTCGTACATCAGGCGCAGCTTGCCCGGCTTGCCCGGTTCGCGGGCATCGGCCGGGTACATGAAGACGCCGCCGCGGTTCAGGATGCGATGCACGTCGGCCACCATGGAGGCGATCCAGCGCATGTTGAAGTCCTTGCCGCGCGGGCCGGTGACGCCGGCCAGCATTTCATCGACGTAGCGCTTGACCGGCGGGAACCAGTGGCGCTGGTTGGAGGCGTTGATGGCGAACTCCTTGGTGTCGGCCGGGATCTGGATGTCCTTCTGGGTGAGCACCCAGGCGCCCATTTCGCGGTCCAGCGTGAAGCAGTGCACGCCGTCGCCGGTGGTCAGCACCAGCACGGTCTGCGGGCCGTAGACCGCATAGCCGGCGGCGACCTGCTTGGTGCCGGGCTGCATGAAGTCCTTTTCGGTCGGCTCGGTCATGCCGTCCGGCGCCTTGAGCACCGAGAAGATGGTGCCGATGGAGACGTTGACGTCGATGTTGGAGGAGCCGTCCAGCGGATCGAACATCAGCAGGTATTCGCCCTTGGGATAGCGGTTGGGGATGCGGTGGATGGTCTCCATTTCCTCGGAGGCCATGGCCGCCAGGTGGCCGCCCCATTCGTTGGCTTCCAGCAGGATCTCGTTGGAGATCACGTCCAGCTTCTTCTGGACTTCGCCCTGCACGTTCTCGCTGCCGGCGGTGCCCAGCACCTCGCCCAGCGCGCCCTTGCCGACGGCGTGCGAGATCGACTTGCAAGCGCGGCCGACGACTTCGATCAACAGGCGCAGCTCGGACGGAATCTTGTTGTGCAGACGCTGCTGCTCGATCAGGTGTTGCGTGAGGCTGATGCGTTTCATGGTGTCTTCCTTTTCAAGTCTTGATCAATCCTGGGGTATGTGTTTTGTCTGTGTTCTTTCAGTTCGCCAGCGCCTTGGTGATCACTTCCGCGACGTCGCGCGAGAGCTTGGGCGAGGCCGCCACCTGCTGCAGCGCCAGGCGCATCTTTTCCTGCAGCGCCGGGGTGTACTTGCGCCAGCGGTCCAGGCTGCGCGCCAGGCGCGCGGCGACCTGCGGGTTGCTGGAGTTGAGCGCGACGACCTGCTCGGCCCAGAAGCTGTAGCCGCTGCCATCGGCCGCGTGGAAGGCGGAAGGATTGCCGTTGCAGAAGCTGAAGATCAGGCTGCGCGCGCGATTCGGGTTCTTCAGCGTGAACGCCGGATGGCCGGCCAGCGTGCGCACGGTATTGACGTCGGCGCCGCGCGCCGTGGCTTGCAGCGTGAACCACTTGTCGATCACCAGCGCCTCGTTCTCGAACTCGGCGTAGAAGCGCTGCAGCGCCTCGCTCTTGCCGGGGGCGGCGCTGTTGATCAGCGCCGACAGCGCGGCCAGCCGGTCGGTCATGTTGTTGGCGGCAACGTCCTGCTGCGCGGCCAGGGCCAGCGCCTCGGCGTCGTCCAGCTCGGCCAGGTAGGACAGGGCCACGTTCTTGAGCGCGCGCTTGCCGCTGGAGGTGGCGTCCGGGCTGTAGTCGCCCGGGGTCTGGCTGGCGCGGAAGGCGGCCAGCAGGTCCTCGCGCAGCTCGCGCGCCAGCGAGCGGCGCAGGAACTGGCGCGCGACGTGGATGGCGTGCGGGTCGATCACTTCCATCTGCTCGGCGATCATGGTCTCCGACGGCAGCGTCAGCACCAGTTCGCGGAAGGACGGATCCAGCGTTTCATCCCTGAGCGTGGCGCGCAGCGCGGCGGCCAGCGCGCCGTCCTGCTCGATGTTGTTGAGCACGGTGTCGACCGCCACCACATGGCCCGACTGGCGCGCGGCCTGCACCGCCACGGTGAGGTTGAGCAGGCGACGGGTCGCCAGGCGCTGGCCGGCTTCCCAGCGATTGAAGGCGTCGCTGTCGTGCGCCATCAGGAAGGCAAGTTCGGCGTCGGTGTAGTCGACCTTGAGCACCACCGGCGCGGAAAAGCCGCGCAGGATCGAGGGCACCGGCTTTTCGGACACGCCGGTGAAGCGGAAGGTCTGCTTGGTCTTGGTCAGTTCCAGCACGCGGGTGGTGGCGCCGGACTTGCCGGCCGGCTTCTCGCCTTCCAGCGTAAGCGGCATGTCGCGGCCCTTGGCGTCGAGCAGGCCGACGGCCACCGGGATGTGGAAGGGCTGCTTTTTCTTCTGGCCGGGCGTGGCCGGGCAGCTTTGCTCCAGCGTCAGCTCCAGGGTCTTGCCCTTGGCGTCGTAGCGCGCGCTGGCATCGACCTGCGGCGTGCCGGACTGGCTGTACCAGCGCTCGAACTGGCTCAGGTCGCGCTTGCCGGCGTCGGCCATGGCGGCGCGGAAATCGTCGCAGGTGACGGCTTGGCCGTCATGCCGCGCGAAGTACAGGTCCATGCCCTTGCGGAAGCCTTCGCGGCCCAGCAGGGTCTGGTACATGCGCACCACCTCGGCGCCCTTCTCGTAGATGGTGACGGTGTAGAAATTGTTGATCTCGACGTAGGAGTCGGGACGCACCGGGTGCGCCATCGGGCCGGCGTCTTCCGGGAACTGCGCCTGGCGCAGCACGCGCACGTCGTCGATGCGCTTGACGGCGCGGCCGCTGTCGGTGCCGACCATGTCGGCCGAGAATTCCTGGTCGCGGAAGACGGTCAGGCCTTCCTTCAACGACAGCTGGAACCAGTCGCGGCAGGTGACGCGGTTGCCGGTCCAGTTGTGGAAATACTCGTGGCCGACCACCGCCTCGATGTTGGCGAAATCGACATCGGTGGCGATGCGCGGATTGGCCAGCACGTACTTGGTGTTGAAGATGTTCAGGCCCTTGTTTTCCATCGCGCCCATGTTGAAGTCGCCCACCGCCACGATCATGAAGCGATCCAGGTCCAGGTCCAGGCCGAAGCGCCTGACATCCCAGTCGATGCTGTTCTTGAGCGAATCCATGGCGTGCTGGGTCTTGTCGAGGTTGCCCTCTTCGACCCACACCTGCAGCAGGGCGTCGCGGCCGGACTTGAGCCTGACGGTTTCTTCCTGGCACACCAGGTCGCCGGCCACCAGCGCGAACAGGTAGGACGGCTTCTTGAACGGGTCTTCCCACTTGGCGTAGTGGCGCCCGCCGGGCAGCTCGCCCTGCTCGACCAGGTTGCCGTTGGACAGCAGCACCGGATAGCGGGCGCGGTCGGCGCGCAGCATGACGGTGTACTTGGCCATCACGTCCGGGCGGTCCGGGAAGTAGGTGATCTTGCGGAAGCCTTCCGCTTCGCACTGGGTGAAGAAGTTGCCGTTGGAGACGTACAGGCCCATCAGCGAGGTGTTCTTGTCGGGATGGGTGAGGGTCTCGATTTCCAGCACGGCCTTGGCCGGGGCCGCGGGGATGGTCAGCACGCCGCCGGCCAGGCGGTAGTCGCCGCGCGCCAGGGTCTTGCCGTTCAGGCGCAGCGCCACCAGTTCCAGCTCCTCGCCGAACAGGACGATGTCGCGCCCGGCCGCGGCCGGGTTGCGGCGCATGGCGATGCGGGTGGCCACGCGGGTGTCGGAGGGGTCGAGGTCGAAACCCATCTCGACGGTGTCGACCAGGTAATTGGGGGCGGCGTAGTCTTTACGATTGATCGTCTGAGGCGTATCGGTGCGCATGGAAACCTGTCCGGGAAAAAGAATGGAGTGAACTGCGAGGCAATAACGACGAATGTAAATGGCAATACGAAATGGGAAATCCGAATGGCATTGCAGACGGCAAATGCGGCCAAGGCCAGATTTTACCAATCAACGCGGCGCACGCGGGCGGAAATCGGTCGCCCGACAGCCTCACAGACCCGTTGCGGCGGCGATCGTTCGCAGCCGGCGCGCGGCAAGCGCGGCGGCGCACTACAATAGTGCCTGGCGCGGCGGGATAGAAAGCCTGACGCGCGGGTCGAACCGGAACCGGGTGAGCGCGCCCGGCCACATCAAGCAGCCCAGCCTCACGCCCGGCCCTGCGCATCTTGCATTGGAGATTCCCATGAAACGCTGGCTCTTTTCCCTGATCGCGGCCGCCAGCCTGCTGCTGTCCGGCTGCGCCTCGGTGGTCGACAGCAATGTCACCTCGTTCCACGCCTGGCCGGCCGATGCCAACGGGAAATCCTTCGTCTTCGCGCCGGCCAGGGAGCAGGAGGGCAACCTGGAGTACGCCAGCTACGCCCAGCTGATTCGCCAGCAGCTGCAGGCGCTGGGCTTCAGCGAGGCGCCCGACCGCAAGTCGGCGCGCCTGGCGGTGAGCTTCGGCTACGGCATGAACACCGAGCAGGTGGTGGTGACGCGCCCGGCCTACGATCCCTTCTTCTATGGCCCGGGCTGGGGCCGCTTCGGCCCCCACCCTTATGGCTTCTACGGCCCTTACGGCCCGTTCTACGATCCGTTCTGGTACGGCGGCCCGATGCAGACCACCAGCTATCCGGTGTTCCTGCGCCGGCTGCAGATCGGCATCGCCAACGCCGACGACGGCCGCCAGCTGTATGACGTGGTGGTCGACAGCGACGGCAACCGCGGCGGCCTGGCGGCGGCCATGCCCTACATGGTGCGCGCCGCCTTCGCCGACTTCCCCGGCCCCAGCGGCGTGACGCGCCACATCTCGATCAAGGTCGACAAGCCGGGCGACAAGCAAGAAGCCGGGCGGCCGGCCCCTCCTCAGGAAAAATAGGCCTCGCTGGCGAAGGTGATCGCCACGATCAGCAGCACCGCGCCGATCAGCACCAGCAGCAGGCGCCCGAAACGCGGGACGCCCTCGGCCCCGGCGGGCTGCTCCGCCGGGTGGCGCATGGGATTGCTGCGCTGGGGATCCTGTGGCTTGTCCATGCCGCCCGCCTCAGGGGATCAGGATGGTGGAACCGGTGGTGCGGCGACCTTCCAGGTCGGCATGCGCCTGCCCCACGTCCTTCAAGGCATAACGCTGGTTGATCTCGATGCTGACCTGCTTGCTCTCGACCATGGCGAACAGGTCGGCGGCGGTGGCGTTGAGGTCCTCGCGGGTGGCGACGTAATTGCCCAGCGACGGCCGGGTCAGGAACAGCGAGCCGCGCGAGGCCAGTTCCGATACCCCGAACGGCGCAACCGGGCCGGAGGCGTTGCCGAAGCTGACCATCGTGCCGCGCGGGCGCAGGCAGTCCAGCGAACCCATGAAGGTATCCTTGCCGATCGAGTCGTACACCACCGGCACGCCTTTTCCGCCGGTGATCTCCTTGACGCGCTCGACGAAATTCTCGGTCTTGTAATTGATCACGTGCGCCGCGCCATGCTGCGTGGCCAGCGCCGCCTTCTCGTCGCTGCTGACGGTGCCGATCAGGTTCACGCCCAGCGCGCGCGCCCACTGGCAGGCGATCAGGCCGATGCCGCCGGCGGCGGCGTGGAACAGGATGGTGTCGCCGGCCTTGAGCTGGACGGTCTGGCGCAGCAGGTATTGCACGGTCATGCCTTGCAGCATCATGGCCGCGGCGGTGTCGAAGCTGATCGAGTTGGGCAGCTTGACCAGGATGTCGGCCGGCATCACGCGTTCTTCGGCATACGCGCCGTTGGGACGGCCGGCATAGGCCACGCGGTCGCCCACCTTGAAATCGGCCACGCCGGGGCCGACCGCCTCGATGGTGCCGGCCGCCTCCTGGCCCAGGCCGCCGGGCAGCGGCTGCGGGTACAGGCCGGAGCGGAAATAGCAATCGATGAAGTTCAGGCCGACCGCGCCGTGGCGGATGCGCACTTCGCCCGCTCCCGGCTCGCCGACCTCGACGTCCACATATTCCATTACCTCGGGGCCCCCGGTCTTGCTGATGCGGATTGCTTTTGCCATGTCAGTCTCCTTGTTGGATGCGGTGATCGGATGTGATTCGGGATAGCGGGCGGACGTTCAAACCTTCTTGCGCGAGAGCAGCCACATGCCGGCCAGCACCAGCGCGGTGCCGGTCAGCTGGATGCCGGTGATCGGCTCGTCGAGCAGCGCCGCGCCCATGAACAGCGTCGACACCGGCCCCACCAGTCCGGCCTGGGCCGCGGTGGGAGCGCCGATGCGTTCGACCGCGACCATGGTCAGAAACACCGGCAGCACGGTGCAAAACACGGAATTGAACAGCGACAGCTGGTAGACGCCGGCGGCCTGCGTGAGCAATTCGCCGGGGCTGCGCAGGATGAAGAACTGGATCACGCAGGCGACGCTGGAGACGCACATCGCATAGGCCACCAGGCGCACCGCGCCGACGCGCCGCACCAGTTCGCCGGAGGAAATCAGGTAGATCGAATACGTGAAGGCCGACCCCAGCACCAGCGCGCTGCCCAGCATGACGTTGCTGCCGCCGGTGTTGAGGTCGTGCATCAGCACCAGCACGGTGCCGAAATAGGAGACCAGCAGCGCCGCCCATTCGATCCAGCCGACTTTGCGCTTGAAGAACAGGAAGGCGATCAGCATCACGAAGGACGGCGTGAGGAACAGGATCAGCCGCTCCAGGCCGGCGGAGATGTATTGCAGGCCGAGGAAATCGAGGAAGCTCGAAAGGTAATAGCCCATCAGCCCCAGCACCGTGATGCGCAGGTAGTCGGCGCGCGCCAGCGGCGGGTTGGTGCGGGATTTCCAGATCGCCACCGCGAAGAACATCGGGAAGGCGAACACCATGCGCAGCGTGATCACCATCACCGCGTCGACCTGGTAGCGGTACATCAGCTTGGCGACGATGGCCTTGGCGGAAAAGAAGATGGCGCCGACGATGGCAAGCAGGAGGCCGCCGAGGAAGGCCTGGCGGTGAGCGGGGGGATGGACGGCAGAAGTCATGGCCGCGATTGTAAACCGTCCCGGGCGCGGCCGCCGGGGACGGTCCGGCGGCGCGCCCGCTCAGCGCTTTTTCATCAGCGAGCCGAGCACGCCGCGGATGATCTCGCGCCCAACCTGCGAGCCGATGCTGCGCGCGGCCGACTTGACCATGGCCTGCAGCGGAGAGTCGCTGCGGCGGCTGCCGCCGCCGTTGCCGAAGATGCCACCGGCGGCGTCCTTGAGCAGGTCGCCCAGGCCGCCGCCCTGGTCGGGTTGCTGCTGGGGCTGGGGCTGCGGCGCGGCTGCGCCGCCGGTGGGACGCGGGCTGCGGACAGGGGCAGGCGGCGCCGGCGCGCGCCCGGCCGAAGCGCCCCAGGCGTTGTCGTCGGCCGGCGGCTGCGGTTGCTGCTGCGGTGGCTGCACCGGGGCCGGCGCCGGCTGCTGCGCGGCGCGACCTTTAAGGCGTTCGTAGGCCGATCCGCGGTCGATCGCCTGTTCGTACACGCCGGCCACCAGCGAAGAGGCCATCAGCGCGCGCCGCTCGTCGTCGCTGACCGGGCCGATCTGCGAGGCCGGGGTCAGGACGTAGCCGCGCTCGACCACGTTGGGCCGGCCTTTCTCATCGAGGAAGGACACCAGCGCCTCGCCCACGCCCAGCTCGGTGATGGCCTGGGCGGTATCGAGCTTGGGATTGGGGCGGAAGGTCCCGGCGGCGGCCGCGACGGCCTTCTGGTCGCGCGGGGTGTAGGCGCGCAGCGCGTGCTGCACGCGGTTGCCGAGCTGGCCCAGCACGGTGTCGGGGATGTCCAGCGGATTCTGGGTGACGAAGTACACGCCCACGCCCTTGGAGCGGATCAGGCGCACCACCTGCTCGATCTTCTGCAGCAGCGGCTTGGGCGCCTTGTCGAACAGCAGGTGGGCCTCATCGAAGAAGAAGGCCATCTTCGGCTTGTCGAGATCGCCCACTTCGGGCAGGTGCTCGAACAGCTCGGAGAGCATCCACAGCAGGAAGGTGGAATACAGGCGCGGCGCGTTCATCAGGCGGTCGGCGGCCAGGATGTTGACGATGCCGCGGCCGTTGGCGTCGGTCTGCATCCAGTCCTCGATGTTGAGCATCGGCTCGCCGAAGAAGCGGTCGCCGCCCTGCTCGTCGATGCCGATCAGGCCGCGCTGGATGGCGCCGATGCTGGCCGCCGAGACGTTGCCGTATTCGGTCTTGAACTCGGCCGCATGCTCGCCCACGTGCTGCAGCATGGCGCGCAGGTCCTTGGTGTCGAGCAGCAGCAGGCCGTTGTCGTCGGCGATCTTGAACACCAGCTGCAGCACACCCTGCTGGGTGTCGTTCAGGTTGAGCATGCGCGCCAGCATCAGCGGCCCCATGTCGGAGATGGTGGCGCGCACCGGATGGCCCTTCTCGCCGAAGACGTCCCAGAACGCCACCGGCGCCGCGGCCCAGGCCGGCTCCGGCAGGCCCAGGTTGGCCAGCCGCTCCTTGAGCTTGGGCGAGGCCGCGCCGGCGCGACCCAAACCGGAGAGGTCGCCCTTGACGTCGGCCATGAACACCGGCACGCCGATGTCGGAGAGCGCCTGCGCCAGCACCTGCAGGGTCACGGTCTTGCCGGTGCCGGTGGCGCCGGTGATGCAGCCGTGGCGATTGGCCAGCTGCGGCAGCAGGCAGAGTTGCCCGCCGGAATTGCTGGCGATGGGGAGCGGATTTGTCATGTCAACAAGCCATTCGTGGGAGAAATCGAAGAGAGGCGGTATGGTAAAATGCCCGCCCGATTATAGTCAGAACGTGGCCTCGATATCTCCGAAATCGGCCTTTGATCAGTTCTGGTTTCTGGCATCACTACCCTCGCAGGAAAGATTCAACATGGCTGGACACAGCAAATGGGCCAATATTCAGCACCGTAAAGGCCGTCAGGACGAAAGGCGCGGCCGCATCTGGACCCGCCTGATCAAGGAAATCACCGTGGCCGCCCGCATGGGCGGCGGCGACCCCGACGCCAACCCCCGCCTGCGCCTGGCGGTGGACCGAGCCTCCGACGCCAACATGCCCAAGGACAACGTGACCCGCGCCATCCAGCGCGGCACCGGCGCCCTGGACGGCGTGAACTACGAGGAAGTGCGCTACGAAGGCTACGGCATCAACGGCGCGGCCATCATCGTCGACTGCATGACCGACAACCGCGTGCGCACCGTGGCCGAAGTCCGCCATGCCTTCTCCAAGTTCGGCGGCAACATGGGCACCGAAGGTTCGGTGGCCTTCCTGTTCAAGCACTGCGGCCAGCTGATGTACGCCCCCGGTACCGACGAGAACGCCGTCATGGAAGCGGCGCTGGAAGCCGGCGCCGAAGACGTGGTGACCGACGAGGAAGGCGGCATCGAAGTGCTGACCGGCCCCAACGACTTCTCGGCCGTGAAGACGGCCATGGAGGCCGCAGGCTTCAAGGCCGAGCTCGCCGAGATCACCATGAAGCCGTCCACCGAGACCGTGTTTGCGGGCGAGGACGGCATCCGCATGCAGAAACTGCTGGACGCGCTGGAGAACCTGGACGATACCCAGGAACTCTATACCAACGCGGTCATTGAAGAATAAATCGAAGAGCCGGCAGCCCTCGCCCTCCGCTCCATTTTTTTAAGCGAATTCACATGAAAATCCTAGTTGTCGGCTCCGGTGGCCGTGAACACGCCCTGGCCTGGACCATCGCCAAATCGCCGCGCATCCAGACCGTCTACGTTGCCCCCGGCAACGGCGGCACCGCGCTGGACGAGCGCCTGCAGAACATCGCCATCACCGATCCCGCCGCGCTGGCCGACTTCGTCGAGCAAGAGCACGTGGCGCTGACCGTGGTCGGCCCGGAAGCGCCGCTGGCGGCCGGCATCGTCAACGTCTTCCGCGCGCGCGGCCTGAAGATCTTCGGCCCCACCAAGGAAGCCGCCCAGCTGGAAAGCTCGAAGGATTTCGCCAAGGCCTTCATGCAGCGCCACGCCATCCCGACCGCCGAGTACCAGACCTTCTCGGACGTGAAGGCCGCGCATGACTACATCGCGCAAAAGGGCGCGCCCATCGTGATCAAGGCCGACGGCCTGGCCGCCGGCAAGGGCGTGGTGGTCGCCATGACGCTGGAGGAAGCGCACTCGGCGGTGGACATGATGCTGTCCGACAACAAGCTGGGCGACGCCGGCGCGCGCGTGGTGATCGAGGAATTCCTGGCCGGCGAGGAAGCCTCCTTCATCGTCATGGTGGACGGCAAGAACATCCTGCCGCTGGCCACCAGCCAGGATCACAAGCGCCTGCAGGACAACGACCAGGGCCCCAATACCGGCGGCATGGGCGCCTATTCGCCAGCTCCCATCGTGACCCCGGCGCTGCACGCGCGCGTGATGCGCGAGATCATCGTGCCGACCGTGCAGGGCATGGCCAAGGACGGCATCCCGTTCTCGGGCTTCCTGTACGCCGGCCTGATGATCGACGACGAAGGCAACCCCAAGACGCTGGAATTCAACTGCCGCATGGGCGACCCGGAAACCCAGCCCATCATGGCGCGCCTGAAGACCGACCTGCTGTCGGTGTTCGAGCATGCGGTGTCGGGCACGCTGGACAAGGTCGAGCTGGAATGGGACCGCCGCACCGCGCTGGGCGTGGTGATGGCCGCCTACAACTATCCCGACACCCCGCGCAGCGGCGACCTCATCACCGACATCCCGGCCGAGACCGCCGATTGCGTGACCTTCCACGCCGGCACCACCCTGACCGGCGACAAGCTGACCACCTCGGGCGGCCGCGTGCTGTGCGTGGTGGGCCTGGGCGACAGCGTGAAGGTGGCGCAGAAGCACGCCTACGCAGCCGCCGACCTGATCCATTTCGCCGGTTCGCAGATGCGCCGCGACATCGGCTGGCGCGCCCTCAAGCGCTGAGCAGGAAGCCGCAAGCCGGCTTGCCGCCGGCTCGGCCGAAGCCTCGAACAATCCCCCGCAAAACGCGTGTTTGCGGGGGATTGTTCATGAGGGGGCAGGCCTTTCGCATAAAATCTCGGGCGCATTGCAACAAAAACGCCAGCCCGCGAACTAAACAGCTCACGCGGGAAGCGCCCACGGCCGCTCCCGCCGCACCCGGACACAAGAAGCAGAAAAGGAACCCCTCGCATGCAACAGCACCTCCTGAACCTGGATACGCTCATCAACCTCTACCTGGTGCCGTTCGGCCTGAAGGTGCTCGCCGCCATCGCCATCTGGATCATCGGCGGCATGTTCGTCAACACCTTCGCCAAGGTGGTGCGCCGGGTGCTCACCGCCCGCCAGTTCGAACCCACGCTGATCAACTACGCGGTCTCGGCCATCCATGTGGTGCTGCGCGTGCTGCTGGTAATGGGCATCCTGGAGGTGTGCGGCATCCCCACCACCTCGTTCGCGGCCATGATCGGCGCGGTCGGCGTGGCGCTGGGCGTGGCCTGGTCGGGCCTCCTGGCCAACTTCGCGGCCGGCATCTTCCTGGTGGTGCTGCGCCCGTTCAAGGTGGGCGACTACATCACCGCCGCCGGCCAGACCGGCACCGTCGCCGACATCGGCCTGGTGACCACCATCATCACCACCGACAACAACCTGCGCGTGATCATCGGCAACAACAAGCTGTTCTCCGACAACATCATCAACTACAACGTCAACCCCACGCGCCGTACCGACCTGCGCTGCCAGATCGCCTACAGCGTCGATCCGCAGGAAGCCATGGCCAAGCTGATGGCGCGCATCAAGCAGATTCCCAACGTGCTGGAGACCCCGGCGCCGGGCATCGCGATCCAGGAGTTCAACGCCACCGGCACCCTGATCGCGCTGCGCATCCACGCCCCGACGCCCAACTTCGGCCAGGTCTACAACGACGTGCAGAACGCCGTGGCCGAGGTCTGCCTCAAGGAAGGCTGGCCGGCGCCGGCCACCTACCAGGTGGCGGTGCCGCTGGCGCAGCCGCCCCAGGCCTGACCGGAATTGCCACAAAACCAGCCCGGCTCAGGCCGGGCTTTCGTTTTGGCCGCCCCGGAGCATGCCCGGCAAGGTACAATTCGGGGGTATTTGTAACCGTGCCCTTGAGCGACACGCCGTGACCACCTCCCCGAACGCCACCTCTTCCGTCAAAGCCTACCTGCAGGATTTGCAACACCGCATCGTCACCGCCCTTGAACAGGCCGATGGCAAGTCCTTCCTGTCCGATTCCTGGGAACGCCCGGAAGGCGGCGGCGGGACTTCGCGACTGCTGGAAGAGGGCAATGTGCTGGAGCGCGGCGGCGTCGGCTTCTCGCACGTGATGGGCAAGAACCTGCCGCCTTCGGCCGCGGCCAATCGCCCGCACATCGCCGGGCGCGAGTGGGAGGCCATGGGCGTCTCGCTGGTGCTGCATCCGCGCAATCCGTACGTCCCGACGGTGCACATGAACGTGCGCTTCTTCACCACCCACGCCGAGGGCGAGGAGCCGGTCTGGTGGTTCGGCGGCGGCATGGACCTGACACCCTACTACGGCTTCGAGGAAGACGCGGCGCACTTCCACCGCGCCTGCCGCGCCGCGCTGCAGCCCTTCGGCGAGGAGCTGTATCCGCGCTTCAAGACCTGGTGCGACGAGTACTTCTACCTGAAGCACCGCAAGGAGCCGCGCGGCGTGGGCGGCATCTTCTTCGACGATTTCAACGCCCTGCCCTTCGAGCAGGCCTTCGCCATGCAGCGCAGCGTGGGCGACGCCTTCCTGGAGGCCTACCTGCCGATCCTGGCGCTCCGCCGCGATACGCCCTATGGCGAGCGCGAGCGCGACTTCCAGGCCTATCGCCGCGGACGCTATGTGGAATTCAACCTGGTGTTCGACCGCGGCACGCTGTTCGGCCTGCAGTCGGGCGGACGCACCGAGTCCATCCTGATGTCGATGCCGCCGCTGGTGAAGTGGCGCTACGACTGGAAGCCCGAGCCCGGCAGCGCCGAAGCCCGGCTGTACTCCGACTTCCTGGTGCACAAGGATTGGCTGTGAACGCGCCGCAGGTGCGCGCGCCGGCGGCCCGGCGCTGCGTCGCCGTGCTCGGCGGCAGCTTCGACCCGGTGCATACCGGCCATGTGCTGCTGGCCGAGCATTTCGTGCAATTGCTGCAACCCGACGAGCTGCGCGTGATTCCCGCCGGCAACCCGTGGCAGAAGCACGGCCTGCAGGCCACGCCGGCGGACCGGGTGGAAATGGTGCGGCGCGCCTTTGATGGGCAGCGGGTGCCGGTCTACATTGATGAGCAGGAAATCCGCCGCACCAGCGCGACCTACACCATCGACACCCTGCGCGCGCTGCGCGCGGAACTCGGGGCCGAGGTCTCCATCGTATTTCTGATGGGCGCCGACCAGCTGCTGCACCTGGACACCTGGCAGCACTGGCAGGAATTATTTGATTACGCGCACCTGTGCGCCGCTTCGCGCCCGGGCTTCGACCTGGAAGAAGCACACGTCCCGCCGGCGGTGATGGAGCAATTCACGCGCCGCGGCGGCAATCCGCAAGAAATACGCAGCACCGCGCACGGATACGGCTACCTGGCCTCCGGGCTGGCGGTCGACATCTCGTCGACCGAAATCCGTGCCCAGCTGCAACGCGGCACCCGCCCCGATTCGCTGATACCGGCGGGGGTGCTAGACTATATCGAACAACAACATCTGTACCGAAACCAATAATGGACATCAAAAAACTGCAAACCCTGGTCGTGGACGCCCTTGAAGACGTCAAGGCGCAAGAAATCCGCATCTTCGACACCACCCACCTGACCAGCCTGTTCGATCGCGTGGCGATCGTCTCCGGCACCTCGAACCGCCAGACCAAGGCGCTGGCGGCCTCGGTGCGCGACAAGGTCAAGGCCAAGGGCGGCCACGTGATCAGCGTCGAAGGCGAAGACACCGGCGAATGGGTGCTGGTCGACCTGGGCGACATGATCGTCCACATCATGCAGCCGGCCATCCGCGCCTACTACCGCCTGGAAGAAATCTGGGGCGACAAGGAAGTGAAGCTGGGCGCGGCCAAGCGCACCGGCACCTCCGCCACGGCCAAGCGCATCGCCGCCGAAGCCGGCGACGCGCCGGCGCCGAAGATGCGCCGCACCAAGGCCCAGGCCGAAGCGGTCGAAGCCAGCCAGGCGCTGGACGACGATGACGAGAAAAAGCCGACCCGCAAGCCGCGCGCCACCACCGCCACCGGCACTGCGCGCCCCACCCGCAGCACCACGGCGACGGGCGCCGCCCGCCCTGCTGCACGCACCACGCGCACCACCGGCACCAAGGCGGCCGCGCCCAAGACCACCACCACCCGCGCCACCGCGACCAAGGCCGGCGCCGCCGCCAAGCCTGCGGCCAAGAGTCGCACCACGGCCTCCAAGACGCCCACCGGCAAGACCGTGCGCGTGGCCGCCACCAAGAGCACCACTGCCAAGAAGCCGGCCGCCAAGCGCTCCGCCAAGGCTTGATGCAGCTGGTCATCGCTGCAGTCGGCCACAAGATGCCGGCGTGGATCGAAACCGGCTTTCAGGAGTATGCCAAGCGCATGCCGCCTGAATGCCGGATCCTGCTCAAGGAAATCAAACCCGTTGAACGCTCCGGCAGCCGCACGGCCGAAACCGTGATGGCGCAGGAGCGCGAAAAGATCGAGGCGGCGCTGCCCAAGGGCGCGCGCGTGATCGCCCTGGACGAGCGCGGCCGCGACTGGACCTCGGTGCAGCTGTCGCAGAACCTGCTCCAGTGGCAGCAGGACGGCCGCGACGTCGCCTTCGTCATCGGCGGCGCCGATGGGCTCGATCCCGGCTTCAAGGCCGGCGCCGAAACGCTGATACGCATTTCCAGCATGACCCTGCCGCACGGCATGGTGCGCGTGATGCTGGCTGAACAACTGTACCGGGCGTGGTCGATCACCCAGAACCATCCGTATCACCGCGCCTGACACCTCACATTACCGCCGGCTACGGCCCGCGGAGAAATGAGTGCCCATGAAACAAGCGGAACAGAAGATCTACCTGGCCTCCAAGAGCCCGCGCCGGCGCGAGCTGCTGCGCCAGATCGGCATCGATTTCGAACTGCTGCTCTCGGAAAAGGAAGTCGACGAGAGCGTGCTGCCCAATGAGGGGCCACTGGACTACGTGGCCCGCGTCACGCGCGACAAGCTGGAAAGCGCGCAGCAGACGATGATCCTGCGCCAGCTGCCGCACCGTCCCCTGCTCTCGGCCGACACCACGGTGGTGATCGATCACCTGATCCTGGGCAAGCCGGCCAATCACGAGGAAGCGGTGCAGATGATCACGCGCCTGTCCGGCCGCACCCACCAGGTGCTCACCAGCGTGGCCGTGGGCCTGACCATGGGCGTGGAAACCGAGATCTGGCAGGTGACCCAGCAGTCCGACGTCAGCTTCGCGGCGCTGACCGATGAGGCCATCGAAGCCTACTGCAGCACCATCGAACCCTACGACAAGGCCGGCGCCTACGGTATCCAGGGCCTGGCCTCCATGTTCATCAGCAATATCGTCGGCAGCCATTCCGGTATCATGGGACTGCCGCTGTTCGAGACGGCTCAACTATTACAAAAAGCGGGCGTTCGAATCCTATGAGCGAAGACATTCTGATCAACATCACCCCGCAGGAGACACGCGTGGCGCTGGTCCTGCAGGGCGCCGTGCAGGAGCTGCACATCGAGCGCACGCTCTCGCGCGGCCTGGCGGGCAACATTTACCTGGGCAAGGTGGTGCGGGTGCTGCCGGGCATGCAGTCGGCGTTCATCGACATCGGCCTGGAACGCGCGGCCTTCCTGCACGTGGCCGACATCTGGGAAGCGCGGCCGCACGACGGCCAGAACGCGCCGGCCACGCCCATCGAGAAGCTGCTGCACGACGGCCAGACCGTCACCGTGCAGGTGATCAAGGATCCCATCGGCACCAAGGGCGCGCGGCTGTCCACGCAGATCTCCATCGCCGGGCGCATGTTGGTCTACCTGCCGCAGGACAAGCACATCGGCATCTCCCAGCGCATCGAGAACGAGGCCGAGCGCGAGCTGCTGCGCAGCAAGGTGCAGGCGCTGCTGCCGCCGCAGGAAAAAGGCGGCTTCATCATCCGCACCATGGCCGAGGACGCGTCGGATTCGGACCTGCAGATGGACGTCGAGTACCTGCGCAAGACCTGGGCCGCCATCGGCGCGCAAGGCAAGACCAACCCCGCCCCCACCCTGCTGCACCAGGACCTTTCGCTGGCCCAGCGCGTGCTGCGCGACTTCGTCAGCGACGACACCTCCAGCATCCAGGTCGATTCGCGCGAGAACTTCCACATGCTGCAGGAGTTCGGCGCCACCTACACGCCCTCGGTGCTGCCCAGGCTCATGCACTACCGGGGCGAGCGCCCGCTGTTCGACCTGTACGGCGTGGAAGAAGAGATCGAACGCGCGCTGGGGCGCCGGGTGGACCTGAAGTCGGGCGGCTACCTGATCGTCGACCAGACCGAGGCGATGACCACCATCGACGTCAATACCGGCAGCTTCGTCAACGGCCGCAACTTCGACGACACCATCTTCAAGACCAACCTCGAGGCGGCCCACGCCATCGCGCGCCAGCTGCGGCTGCGCAACCTGGGCGGCATCATCATCCTCGACTTCATCGACATGGAGAGCACCGAGCACCGCAGCGCCGTGCTGGCCGAGCTGGGCAAGGCCCTGCATCGCGACCGCACCAAGATCTCGGTCTCCAACTTCTCCACGCTGGGCCTGGTGGAGATGACGCGCAAGCGCACCCGCGAGTCGCTGGCCCACATCCTGTGCGAGACCTGCCCCGCCTGCCGCGGCCGCGGCCAGGTCAAGACCTCGCGCACGGTGTGCTACGAGATCCTGCGCGAGGTGATGCGCGAAGCCAAGCAGTTCAACCCCCGCGAATTCCGCATCCTGGCCTCGCAGGTGGTGGTGGACATGTTCCTGGAAGAAGAATCGCAGCACCTGGCGATGCTGGGCGACTTCATCGGCAAGCCGATTTCGCTGCAGGTGCAGAGCGACTACCAGCAGGAGCAGTACGACATCATCCTGATGTGACGATACCGGCGGCAAGCGGCCTGCGGGCCTGCCGCCGCACTCCCCTCGCCCCCCAACCGGCCTTTCCCGCCCGCAACAAGGGCGCGCGGATCCTTGTCGACATGACAGCATTCCCGCAAGCGAAGCCCCCAAGAACGGCCCGCCGGGCCGGCGGACGCGGCATAATCTCTCTTTTCGTCATTTTTGCGTCGCAAGCTAGGAATACCTGATGCTGTCCACCAACATGAAACGCCTCGCCGCCCTGCACTGGCCTTACAAGAAGCGCCTGGCGCTGGCGTTCCTTGCCATGATCGTCACGGCCGCCACCGAGCCGGTCGTGCCCTACATCTTCCAGGTGCTGCTGGACAAGGGCTTCGTCGGCAAGCCGACGTTCTCGCTGTGGCTGGTGCCGGTGGCGGTGATCGGCATCTTCTTCATCCGCGGCATTGCCACCTTTACCAGCTCTTACATGATGACCTGGGTGTCCACCCGCATCCTCAACGAGCTGCGCAGCCAGATGTTCGCCCGCATGCTGGACCTGCCGGTGCACTTCTACGCCAACAACACCGTGGGCAAGGTCATCAACTCCATGATGTTCGAAGTGCAGCAGATCATCGACATGGTGACCAAGGTGTTCACCTCGATCGTCCGCTCGGCGCTGACCGTGCTGGGCCTGCTGGCCTGGCTGCTGTACCTGAACTGGGTGCTGACCATCGTCACGCTGGTGCTGCTGCCGCTGGTGACGATCGTGGTGCGCGCCACCGGCAAGCGACTGAAAAAGCTCAACCGCGACTCGCTGGCGGTCAATGCCGAGATGACCCAGGTGATCGAGGAGACCACCCGCGCCCAGCAGGTCATCAAGATCTTCGGCGGCCAGGAATATGAAAAGAGTCGCTTCCACCAGCGCGCCGACAACCTGCGCCGCTACACCATGCGCATGACGGCGGCCTTTTCCTCGACGGTGCCGATCACCCAGCTGATGACGGCCACCGCAGTGGCGATCGTGATCGTGATGGCGCTGGTGCAGTCGGGCAACGGCCAGATCACCGTGGGCGGCTTCGTCTCCTTCATCACCGCGATGCTGATGCTGCTGGCGCCGCTGAAACAGCTGGCCGAGATCAACGGCCCCCTGCAGCGCGGCGTGGCTGCGGCCGAAGAGGTCTACAACCTGATCGACAAGCCCACCGAACGCGTCACCGGCGAGGCACTGGCGCAGCGCGCCACCGGCAAGCTGGACTTCGTCGACGTCAGCTTCGCCTACCCCGGCCACGAGCAACTGGCGCTGAAGAACCTGAACCTGAACGTCGCCGCCGGCGAGACCATCGCCTTCGTCGGCATGTCCGGCGGCGGCAAGTCGACGCTGGTGAGCCTGATCCCCGGTTTCTACTCCACCAGCGGCGGCGAGATCCGCCTGGACGACCGTCCCATCGAAACCATCTCGCTCTACAGCCTGCGCCAGCAGATCGCGATGGTGAACCAGAACACCGTGCTGTTCGACGACACCCTGGCCGCCAACATCGCCTACGGCGATCACCATCCGGATCCGGCGCGGGTTGCCGCCGCGGTGGACGCAGCGCACCTGAACGACGTCGTGCAGGGCCTGGCCGACGGCCTGCAGACCAACATCGGCGACAACGGCTCGCGCCTGTCCGGCGGGCAGCGCCAGCGTGTGGCGATTGCCCGCGCCATCTACAAGGATGCGCCCATCCTGATCCTGGACGAAGCCACCTCGGCGCTGGACAGCGAGTCCGAACGCGCCGTGCAGGCTGCGCTGGATCGCCTGATGCAGGGCCGCACCACCTTCGTGATCGCGCACCGCCTGTCCACCATCGAACGCGCCGACCGCATCGTGGTGCTGGCGCACGGACAGATCGCCGAAATCGGCAACCATCAGGAGCTGCTGGCCAGGGAAGGCGTCTACGCCAACCTCTATCGCCTGCAGTTCTCCCAGCAAAAACAAGCCTGACCCGCGACCGGCATGCCAACAAGTACACTGATTCCAGCGGACCTGCTGAAAAAATCGGACAGGATCCTGTTCATCGCCCACCTCGCGCTGGGCGATTTCACCTACCTGCAAAACTTCTTCAAGGCCTTCGCCGAGCAAAACCCGCAGCTCAGGGTCGACCTGTGGATCGACGAAGTGCGCCGCACGGCCGACGCCGCGCAATGGCCGCACCTGAAGAAATACGCCCTGTACGACTGGACCGAGGCCTGCCCCTTCTTCGCCAAGGTCTATCGCAACACCTACAGCCCCGAGCTGTATCGCGCCTCGATCGCCGAGGCGCGCCGCGAGAACTACCCCATCGTGGTGTCGCTGGCCACGCTGCGCCCGCACCTGTACGCGGGCCTGGCGCGCGAGATCAGCCCGGAGGGGCTGGTGATCGGCATGGACAAGAAGGTCAAGTTCTTCCAGCCGCATCACCTGCTGGCCTACCGCAAGCTGGATGCGGCCATGCCGCCCTTGCGCGACGCCGGCCCGGAGCATCACATCAGCGACGTCTACGCGCACTGGTTCAAGCAGCTGAGCGGCCTGGAAGTGACGCCGCAGGCGCGCTTCCCCTTCGTCGCGATCCCGCAGCAGTGGCGCGCCTGGGCCGAGGAGAAACTGGCGGCCTGGCAGTTCTCGCCGCGCACCGGCAAGCTGGTGTTCATCAACCCCTACGCCAAGACCAGGAAGCGCTGCTGGCCGCTGGAACATGTCGCCGCGCTGGTCCAGGCGATGCAGGCGCAACCGGGCTGGCAGGATGCCTGCTTCATCGTCAACGCGGTGCCGCAGGAGCTGGCCAACGCGCGCGACGTCATCGGCCGCTACCGCTTGCAGCGCACCGAACTGTTCAGCGCGGAAGAGAATTTCTTCCAGCTGCCGGCGGTGCTGGAACGCTGCGACCTGATCATCTCGGTGGAGACGGCGGTGATGCACCTGGCCAACGCCGTCCACGTGCCGGTCATCGCGCTGATGCGCCAGAAAAATCCTGAATGGGTGCCGGTGGACCGCGCCAACAGCACCGTCATTACCGCACCGAACCGCCGCGACTGGGTCAAGGCCGTCACCGTAGAACAAGTCATGGAAGCCATCCGATGAAGGTCCCCACAACACAAGACATCATGGCCGCGCCGGCCAACGGCAAGCCCTCGTTCCACATCGCCTTCTGCGTCGACAACAACTACTTCCGCGCAATGGGCGGCACCATCGCCTCCATCGTCGCCAACAACCCCGGCCAGCATTTCACGTTCCATGTGCTGGCGTTCGAGGTGACGGACGACCACCAGCGTCGCCTGAAACAGCTGGAGCAGATGTATCGCGTCAAGACCGAGCTGCACCTGCTGGACCTGGCGTCGTTCACCCAGTTCTCGCATTTCCTGGGCCACTCGCACTACTCGCTGTCGATCTTCACGCGCCTGGTGATCCCCACCGTGCTGCGCGGCGTGACCGATCGCGTGCTGTACCTGGATGCGGACATCCTCTGCTTCAACAGCGTCGACGAGCTGGTGGACATGGACATTTCCGGCGACATCGCGGTGGTGGTGCCCGACGCCCCGGTGACGCTGCAGCGCCGCGTCGCGGCGCTGGGCCTGAAGCACAACGAATACTTCAACGGCGGGGTGTTCTTCATCAACATCGAGAACTGGCTGGCCGAAGACATCACCGCCAAGACCCTCGATACGCTCTTGACCAGCAAGACCGACATGCGCTTCAACGACCAGGACGCGCTCAACATCGTCCTGAACGGCCGGGCGCGCTACGTCTCGCCCAAGTGGAACTACCTGTACGACCTGATCCACGACCTCAACGTCAACAAGTTCGCCCTGAAGCCGGTGGGCAAGGCCATCTTCGTGCACTTCGCCGGCGCGGTGAAGCCATGGGCAGCCTGGAGCCGGCATGAAGCCTGCGACCTGTTCCGCCGCTACCTCGACATCTCGCCCTGGGCCGACATGCCGCTCGACACCGAGCCGCGCAACACCAAGGAGCTGCGCATGCATTCGCGCTTCCTGTACCGCCAGGGGCGCCCGCTGGAAAGCCTGAAATGGTACGTGCGCTATCTGCGCAAGCGGGCGGCGAAGTAAAACAGGACAAGCCGCAACGCCCCATTCATCCGATTCATCCCGCATCAGAATCCGACTTCATGCCGACCATCCGCCATCAAGACGCCTTTCACATCGCCTTTTGCGTCGACAACCACTATTTCCGCGCCATGGGCGCGATGATCGCATCGATCATCGCTCACAATCCCCGGCGGCGCTTCGTGTTCCATGTGTTCGCCTTCCATGTTTCGGAAGACAACGCCCGGCGCATGAAGGAGATCGAGCTCAATCCGGATATCCAGGTGGTGCCGCACGTGGTCGACCCGTCGCTGTTCCAGGGGTTCGCGGACATGATCGCCTCGTCGTACTACTCGCTGTCGACGTTCACCCGCCTCATCGTGCCCTCGGTGCTCAAGGACGTGACCGACCGCGTGTTCTACCTCGACGCCGACATGTTGTGCATCGGCTCGCTCGACGAGCTGGCGGCGATGGATCTCGAGGACACCGTGGCGCTCGTGGTGGAAGACGTGGGCTGGTCCACGCCTGAAGGAAGAGACGGGCGTTATTCCGTGCTTGGCATGAAGGCGCGGCACTACTTCAACGCCGGCATCCTCTACATCAACATCCATGAATGGGAAAAGCATCGCATCAGCGAGACCGCCATCGAGTTGCTGTTGTCGAACCGCGAGAAACTGACCTTCAACGACCAGGACGCGCTCAATATCGTATTGGAAGGACGGGTCCGCTACATTCCCATCAAGTGGAACTACATCTACAGCATGATCGCCGACCTCAAGCGCGGCAAACTGTCGATGGATGCCGTGGGCGATGCCGTCATCCTGCATTTCGCCGGCCTCATCAAGCCGTGGAACGACTGGAGCGGCCACGTGGCGCGTGAACTCTATCTGCGCTACCACGCCCTGTCCGCCTGGCGGGATACGCCGCTCGACACGGCTCCGCTGAATCACAAGGAGATGCGGATCCACTCGCGCTCGCTGATGAAGCGCGGCAGGATCGCCCTGGGGCTTTACTGGTACCTGCGGTTCGCACAAGCTGCCCTGGCCCGGAAACTGAAGCGCTGATGCAAGAAGGGCTGCGGCTCCCGCGGGAACCGCAGCCCTTCTTGTCTTCCCGCAACGGGAACCCGGCGCCTCAGCGCGCTGATCGCTCTTCTTCGGCTCGCAGCAGCGCCCACAGGATCACGGTGGTGAACCCCAGCGTCATCACGCCGGTATTGTGCGCCATGAACACCTGGGAAAAACCGAAGCAGATGTAGTTGATGATCAGGATGATGCCGCCCACCGCATACGGCCGGGCGCGTTCCGCGCCCGACCTGAAGCGGCGGAAGAAATAGCGCAGCGGCACGAAGTACAGCAACAGCAGCGCCGCCAAGCCCGGCAGGCCGCGTTTGACGACGGCATCCAGCCATTCGTTGTAGACATGGTTGTTCTCGCGCATGAAGGGATCGATGCGTCCGGCGTCGATCTGGGCCGACTCCCATGCCACGAAACCGGCCTTGCCCATGCCCAGCAAGGGACTGTCCGCAGCCGCCAGGTATCCGGTGCGCCACATCTCCATACGCGTGCCGATCGATGTCTCGGCATTCTTGTTCTTCATGTACATGGCGGCCTCGCGCCACGCCAACTCGGCGCGCTCGCGCACGCCGGTGCGCGGCACCGCGAAGACCACGATCGCGGCGGCCAGCACCACTCCCACGATGCGCCAGACATGGCGCTTCTCGATTTCGCCGCCATAGCAGGCGTAGAGCGCCAGCAGACAGAACGGGAAGGCCATCCAGCTGCCGCGACTGCCGGTAAACAATGACCCAAGCAGTCCCATGACGCCACCGATTGTCAAGGCTACGATCCAGCTGC
Source organism: Herbaspirillum sp. WKF16 (assembly GCF_028993615.1). Classification (NCBI taxonomy): domain Bacteria; kingdom Pseudomonadati; phylum Pseudomonadota; class Betaproteobacteria; order Burkholderiales; family Oxalobacteraceae; genus Herbaspirillum; species Herbaspirillum sp. WKF16. The sequence continues at coordinate 3,665,397 of NZ_CP118632.1, forward strand.
GCGAGCGATCCTGGCGCAGGGCCCAGCCGATGCCCGCCAGCGACAGCATGCCGATGATGAAGCTGATGTTACCGTATTGAATAGGATTGGTATGGCCGCCGGCGCGCTCGATGTGCAGGCCCAAATTCTGATAGCCGGCGAACAGCCCGGCGAGCATGCCGCCGACGGCGAGCCCGCCCCAGAAGAAACCGGGAGCGGGCGGATAGGCGCGCAGCAGCAGCAGCGCCGGCACCGCCAACAGGAAGCGCAGCGGCAGGTCGTATTCCTTGACGATCTCATGGTGCAGCAGGTTCATGCCTACCGAAACGGCGAAATAGAACAGGAAGACCGCGATCAGGGCGCGATCTTCCCGCGAAAGGGGTGCGCGACGACGGCGTTCGAGCAAGACGACGCTGCCCAGGACCAGCAGGCCGGACCCCACGGAAAAACCACTGGGCACAATCAGGGAAATCGCTGAATAAAGAAATACCGCAAACGAGGTGAAACGATTCATCAATTACCTTTGTTACTTGATTTATGGTTTTTATGGCACGTGCCGTCTCTTGAGAGCAGCCCCCTCTCCCCGGCACGCCTCCCGGTGCTGCCGGCGCGGCATCACGCGCAAGCGCAGGTGAAATTGCGCTGCCCGATCCACCGTCGACGACAGCCCAGGGCGAAAGAGTTGAATTATGCCATCGGCCGACAGTGCCGGGCACTTCTCCCATCGTCCGGGACGAGCATGTGCCGATATCGGCCGCCAGACGTTGCATGAATGCAGCAAGCCACGGCGACAATCACACCGGCCGATCCGGCTGTCTTCCCGGAAAGGAAATATGAACGACGCTTGACGCGAATTTATCGGATTTAACCTCAGCATTAGGAACCGGCTGTCGAGGTGGAAGCTCCATACATCTATGCTCATAGAAACAACTTCCCTCGGCAACCCGGACATGAAATCCGCCTTCCCGCTCCTCGAGAGCTCTCACATCCTTATTTGTCGAACCGACAACATCGGCGACGTCGTCCTCACGCTGCCCATGGTGCAGCGCCTTCGCGAACTCGTGCCGGGGGCCAGGATCACCCTGCTGTGCCGCGCGTACGCCATGGATATCGCGCGCCTGTCCTGCGCCGTAGACGACGTGGTGGCGCTGGAAGAGATTGGAGACGACCCCGTAGCCCACCTGCGGCGCCTGGCGGTGGATACGATCATCTTCGCCCAACCCGACAAGAAGCTGGCGCTGGCCGCCTTCCGTGCGGGCATCCCGAACCGCGTCGGCAACGCTCGGCAAAAACTTTACCTGATGCTGTTCTGCAACCGGCGCGTGCGCTTCAGCAAGAGGACTTCTCAGGATCACGAGGCCCAGATCAATTTCGAATTCCTCAGGCCCTTCGGATGCAACACCATCCCCACGCGGGAAGAGATTTCGGGCTACCAGCATTTCCTCCTGCCTGCGCCGAGCGCCGACATGATGCAGCTGCTGGATGCCGACCACTTTCACGTGATCTTCCATCCCTGTTCGAACGGGCACGGCCGCGAATGGCCCATCGGGCACTTCACCGAATTGGCAAGGCGGCTGGGCGACCATGGTGGAATCAAGATATGGCTGACCGGCAGCCCCGGCGAAGGCGAGTGGCTGAGGGCCAATGCGCCGGAGCTGCTCGCGCAGGCCCATGTCAACGACGTCTGCGGGCGCTTCTCGTTGGCCGAACTGGCCATATTCATCGACGCTGCGGATGCACTGATTGCCAGCGGCACCGGCCCGCTGCATCTTTCCGGCGCGCTCGACCAGCGCACCATCGGACTGTTCCCGCCCACCCGTCCGATGCATCCGGGCCGCTGGGCGGCGCTCGGCAGGCGCTCCATCAATCTCACCAGCCCCGAGGAAAACTGCGCCCACTGCGATTCGAACGCCGGGCGCACCTGCGCCTGCATGGCCGCCATCACACCGGAACGGGTGGGCGCCATCGTCGAGCAATGGCACAAGGAAGACGCCGCGCGGCCCATGCATCAAGCCGCCTTGTCGGCCGTTCGCTAGGCGACGCACATCCGGAAGCGGCTGCGCCGCAGCCGCCGCTTATGGACGCTCACCCTGGCGCGGCTGCGACCAGTCGGCCTTGCAGTTATCCATGCACACCAGGAAGACGGCGAGGTTGATCGCATAGAATCCGTTGAGGATCACCCAGAAGAACATGACGTCGGTCAGGTCGAAGACCCAGAATCCCAGACACAGCGTCACGCCCATTGCGGCATAACTGCGCACCCGCATGTCGGGATGGCGCAGCTCGCGGAAAAAATAAACCAGCGGCACGAGGTAGACCAGGAGCAATGCCGCCAGCCCGCCGATTCCCCACAGGGCCATCTGGAACAACATTCCATTGTGCGAGTGGGGCAGCTCCGCAATGCCCGGACTGGTCAGTTTTCTGGCCGCCAGGCGGTACAGTTCGGGCTTGAAGTTCTCACGACCGATGCCCAGCAAAGGATGCTCCTCGAACATGAGCCAGGAGGCGCGCCAGATATCCAGGCGTTGTCCTACCGAGGTGTCCCGGTTGGCGCCCGTGGCATAGTCGGCGAGATTGCTTTGCACTTCGTGCAAGCGTTCCCTCACCATCTCGCTTTGCGTGGCGGCCGCCCCCAGCAGGATCAGAGGAAACAAGGCGATGAGCACTTTCTGCCAGGGCCGCAGGTTCTTCAGATACCAGACGAAGAAGACCGCATAGAACGGCAACACCAACCAGGTGCCTCGGGTCTTGATCATGAATGTCACATAGCAGGCCAGCGCGACGGCGAGCACCTTGGCCGCCAACAACAAGCGCCCGCGCTCCCCGCGCAGCGACACCAGCAGCCACACCGCCAGCAGCAGCGCCATGTTGGAGAATGCAATGCCCGCCATGAACCCCAGACTGCCGGTATTGGGCAGGCTGCCGCCCTCGGTGACCCGCCATGCCTTGACAAAGGCAAGCACGGCGGCGAGCACCCAGGCCCAACTCAGCCAGCTGCCTTTTTCGATGCGCACGCGCCGCACCGCGAAGAACACGAGGACGAATACGGCCAGACGCAGGGGCCTGTCGTAATCGCGGGAATTGAAGTCGCCCGTCCCGGCCTGGTGCAGCAGCACCGCGACGGCCGGCAAGGTCATGGCGAGAAACAGCGGCCAATAGCGGCGCCACGCAAGCGCGCGCGGGGCAGGCTGCAGGCGGGAAGGAGACAACAGGTCGATGACGCCGCACAATACCAGCAGGAACAGGCAGGTATTGGACAGGTCGGGCACGATCAGGGCCAGCGCCGAGAACAGCAACAGCAGCGCTCCGATGACATGATGGAAAGACAACCTCATCAACCGCGTCCTCCGGTTCCTGTCTCCAGGGATGGATTGGCGGCCCTCAATATTCCACCACCACCGCTTCCTTGCCGAACGACGCCGCCAGCGAACTCTGCAGGCTGTCGCTGGGGTTGACCCGCCACGCATCGCCCAGCACCACCTCGCAGCCGGCGTCCGGCTGCAGGTAGCGCATCACGAACGGCAGGCCCTGGTCCTGGCGGTGCGACGACAGCGCGTCGCGCAGCTGGTTGGCATCGACCGCCTTGTTGATCGACACCACCATGCGCACGCCGTACTGGATGCGCGCCGCGCCCAGGTCCATGACCTTCTCCGCCGAGACGCGCAGGCCGCCGTTGAAGCGGTCTTCAGAGACCTTGCCCTGCACCACCAGCAACTCGTCTTCCTTGATGATGTGCTTGAAGGGTTCGAACACCTCGTTGTAGATAGTGGCTTCGATCACGCCGGTGCCGTCGTCGAGCGTGCAGATCACGAGCTTGCCGCGCTGGGTCATCTGCACCCGCACGCCGGTGATGATGCCAGCCAGGCTGCGTGGTTCGCGCGACGGCTCCAGGCTGGAGATCTTGGTGCGCACGAAGCGCCGCACTTCCTTTTCGTAGGCCGAGAACAGGTGGCCCGAAAGATAGAAGCCCAGCGCGCCCTTCTCTTCGGTCAGGCGCTGCTTGTCGCTCCAGGCCGGGACCTGCACGTATTCCAGCGGCGCCTCCAGGTCGCTGTCGTCGCCACCGAAGAGGCTGACCTGGTTGGCCGATTTCTCGGCCTGCTCGGCGCTTTCCCAGGCCAGGTTGACCGAGGCCTGCAGGATCGCGCGGTCGACCTTGAAGCAGTCGAAGGCGCCGGCGCGGATCAGCGAGTCGATGGTGCGCCGGTTGATCTGCTTCTTGTCGACGCGCTTGGCGAAGTCGAACAGGTCCTTGAACGGGCCGTCCTTGCGCGCTTCCAGGATGGATTCGATGGCGTTCTGGCCGGCGCCCTTGACCGCGCCCAGGCCGTAGCGCACATGCGCGGCCTTCTTGCCGGCCTCGGCCACCGGCATGAAGCGGTAGTCGGATTTGTTGATGTCCGGCGGCAGGATGGTCAGCTTGCAGATATCGATCGCGTCTTCGATCAGGATCTTGACCTTGTCCGTGTCTTCCATGGCCAGCGACAAGTTGGCGGCCATGAACGCGGCGGGATGGTGGGCCTTGAGGTAGGCCGTGTAGTACGACAGCAGCGCATAGGCGGCGGCGTGCGACTTGTTGAAGCCGTAGCCCGCGAACTTTTCCATCAAGTCGAAGATCTCGTCGGCCTTCTCGGTGGACAGCCCGTTCTTGGCCGCGCCTTCGCGGAACAGTTCGCGGTGCTTGGCCATCTCCTCGGCCTTCTTCTTGCCCATCGCCCGGCGCAGCAAGTCGGCGCCGCCCAGCGAGTAGCCGCCGATCACCTGCGCCATCTGCATCACCTGCTCCTGGTAGACCATGATGCCGTAGGTCTCGGAGAGGATGCCTTCCGTACGCGGGTCCGGATAGTCGAAGGCTTCGCCGTGCTTGCGCTTGCAGAAGTCGGGGATCAGGTCCATCGGGCCCGGACGGTACAGCGCCACCAGCGCGATGATGTCCTCGAAGCGGTCGGGGCGCGCGTCCTTCAGCATGCCTTGCATGCCGCGGCTTTCAAGCTGGAACACGGCGACCGTCTTGGCCTTGGTCAGCAGCTCGTAGGAGGCGCGGTCGTTCAGGGGCAGCGTTTCCAGCTCGAAGCCGGCATTGGCCGGGTCGAGCATGCGGATGTAGCGCACCGCGCGGTCGAGGATGGTCAGCGTGGTCAGGCCCAGGAAGTCAAACTTCACCAGGCCGACGGCCTCCACGTCATCCTTGTCGTACTGCGACACCACGCCGGCGTCGCCGCCCTGGGTATACAGCGGGCAGAAGTCGGTCAGCTTGCCGGGGGCGATCAGCACGCCGCCGGCGTGCATGCCGATGTTGCGGGCGATGCCTTCGACCTGCTGGGCCAGGCCCATCAGCTGCTTCACTTCCTCTTCGTTCTCCAGGCGCTCCTTGAGCAGCGGCTCCTCCTCGATGGCGTCGGCCAGCGTCACCAGCTTGCCGGGCTTGAACGGGATCAGCTTGGAAATGCCGTCGCAGAAGTTGTAGCCGAGGTCGAGCACGCGGCCGACGTCGCGCACCGCGCCCTTGGCCGCCATGGTGCCAAAGGTGGCGATCTGCGAGACCGCCTCCTTGCCGTAGCGGTCCTTCACGTACTGGATCACGCGGTCGCGCCCTTCCTGGCAGAAGTCGATGTCGAAGTCGGGCATCGAGACGCGCTCGGGGTTCAGGAAGCGTTCGAACAGCAGGTTGTAGCGCAGCGGGTCGAGGTCGGTGATCAGCAGGCAGTAGGCCACCAGCGAGCCGGCGCCGGAGCCCCGGCCGGGGCCGACCGGCACGCCGTTGTTCTTGGCCCACTGGATGAAGTCGGCCACGATCAGGAAGTAGCCCGGGAACTTCATCTTGATGATGGTGTTGTTCTCGAACTCCAGGCGCGCCTCGTAGCGCGGGCGCTGCTTCTGGCGTTCGGCTTCGTCCGGGAACAGGTGCTTGAGGCGATCCTCCAGGCCGGCCTTGGTCTGGGCCACCAGGAAGTCGTCGATGGTCATGCCATCCGGCGTGGGGAAGTCAGGCAGCTGCGGCTTGCCCAGCTGCAGCACCAGGTTGCAGCGCTTGGCGATTTCCACGCTGTTGGCGAGGGCGCCCGGCAGGTCGGCGAACAGCTCGGCCATCTCGGCCTGCGACTTGAAGTACTGCTGGTCGTTGAAGCGGCGCACGCGGCGCGCGTTGGCCATGATCTCGCCCTCGGCGATGCAGGTGCGCGCTTCGTGGGCGATGAATTCCCCGGCGCTCTGGAACTGGACCGGGTGCGTGGCCACGCTGGGCAAGCCCAACCTGGCGCCCAGCGCCACGGTCTGGCGCACCTGCATTTCCATGTTGGCCTGGCCGGCGCGCTGCAGCTCGAGGTAGTAGGCGCCGGGGAATATCTCCGCCCAGCGGCTGGCGCATTGCTCGGCCAGCGCCAGGTTGCCGTTGTCGATCGCCTGGCCGACGTCGCCCATGGACGCGCCGGACAGCGCGATCAGGCCGTTGCCGCCTTCCTGGCGGCGCAGCGCGTCCAGCCATTCCATGCGCACTTCGGCGCGGCCCTTGTACTGGTTGCTGAGCCAGGCTTCGGAGAGCAGCTCGCACAGCTGCAGGTAGCCTTGCCGGTTCTTGATCAGCACCAGCAGGCGCGAGGGCTTCTCGCGGTCGGCGTCGTTGGTGATCCAGAGGTCGCAGCCGGCGATGGGCTTGACGCCCTTGCCGCGCGCTTCCTTGTAGAAGCGCACCATGCAGAACAGGTTGGACAGGTCGGTGATGGCCATGGCGGCCTGGCCATCCTTGGCGGCGGCCTTGACGATGTCGTCGATGCGCACCAGGCCGTCGACGATGGAGTACTCCGAATGCATCCGGAGGTGTACGAATTGCGGTGTAGTCATGGGGCCACATTTTACCGGAGGTTGGGATGCCGGCCCGGCCTGATTAAGCCGATTTGCAGTCGTCAGATCGCGCTTGACAGCATGCGCCCGATCGCCTTTCCCGAGCGCATTTGATTTGCCTCAGTGTATGGGCAAATAGCTGCGGGGATGGGGCTCGCGCGTATATAATGCTGACAATTCAAAGACTTAGAGCAAAGAACCATGCAGTCCCCGGATACACCTTACGTCAACATCGCCGCCTACAAATTCATCAGCTTCGACGACACCGCCGAGAAGCGCGCCGAATTCCTCGCGGTTTGCCAAAACAACAACCTGCGCGGCACCATCCTGCTCACGCCCGAAGGCATCAACATGTTCCTGGCCGGCCTGCGCCACGAAATCGATGCCTACCTGGCCTGGCTGCGCGCCGATGCGCGCTTCGCCGACATCATCGTCAAGGAAAGTTATTCCGAGAAGCAGCCCTTCACGCGCATGCTGGTCAAGCTCAAGGCCGAGATCATCACGATGAAGCACCCGCTGATCAAGCCGGAGGAAGGCCGCGCGCCCTTCGTCGAAGCCCGTGACCTGAAGCGCTGGCTGGACCAGGGCCACGACGACAACGGCAAGCCGGTGGTCATGGTCGATACCCGCAACGGCTTTGAAGTCGACGTCGGCACCTTCGACAACACGGTCGACTACCGCATCGCCAAGTTCACCGAGTTTCCACAGGTCATCGAGGAGCACAAGGCCGACTTCGAGGGCAAGACCGTGGTCACCTTCTGCACCGGCGGCATTCGCTGCGAGAAGGCCGCGATCCACATGCAGAACATCGGCTACGACAGCGTCTACCAGCTCGAAGGCGGCATCCTCAAGTATTTTGAAGAGGTCGGCGGCGCGCACTATACCGGCGACTGCTTCGTGTTCGACTACCGCACCGCGCTGAGCCCGGACCTGAAGGAAAGCCAGACCGCGCAGTGCTTCGCCTGCCGCGCCGTGGTCACCCCGCGCGAGCAGCTGTCGCCGGATTACGTGCCGGGAAAATCGTGCCCGCATTGCGCGCCCAAGCAGCGCGCCGCGGCTGAAAGCGCCGGCGCGCCTGCCTGATCCCGCCGACGTTCGCCGCGCCACGCCGGCAATAAAAAAGCCCACCATCCGGTGGGCTTTTTTGCATACGGGAAAATCGCAGGCTTACTTCTTGAAGCGGATCGCGGTTTCCACCACGCGCTTGCCGAACAGCTTGGCGGTTTCCAGGTCGCCCGGCAGCGGGCCTTCTTCCGGCGAGGAGTCCGACGGGCTTTGCGCCATCAGGCCCGAGAAGGAACCGACGAAGTTGATGTCGTTGCGCTGCGCTGCCTTGCTGTTGGCGGGCATCAGGCCGGTGCCGACCCACACCATGCTTTGCTGCATGCCCAGCGTGAACAGGTAGTGCAGGGTCGACAGCTTGTCGCCGTTCATGGTCGCCGAGTTGGTGAAGCCGGCGCCGATCTTGTCCTTCCACTTCTGGCTGAACCAGGGCTTGGAGGTGGCGTCGGCGAACTTCTTGAATTGCCACGACACGCTGCCCATGTAGGTCGGCGAGCCGAAGATGATGGCGTCGGCGGCGTCCAGCGCGGCCCATTCGGCGTCGGTGATGTTGCCCTCGGCATTGATGGCGATCAGCTCGACGCTGGCGCCGGCGACGGCTGCCGCGCCGGCCTGCACGGCTTCGGCTTGCTTCTTGGTGTGGCCGTAGCCGGAATGATAGACGATGGCGACTTTGGTCATGATGGCTGTTCCTTGTCTCTAGAGAGTGTGGATGTGGAAAAAACCGCCGGTGTGATCGGTACCGGCGGGTGTTGCGAAAAACAACTCAGTGCGGCAGGTCGAACAGTAGCACCTCGGCCTTGTCGCCGCCGCTGATCTCGACCTTGTCGATCGCGGCCAGCTGCAGCGCGTCGCCGGCTTCCAGTTGCTGGCCGTTGACGGAGACGGTGCCGCGTGCAACATGCACATAGCCCAGCCGGCCTTCCGGCAGCGTGTAGCTGGCGCTTTGCTCGCCGTCGAACAGGCCGGCGTAGAGCTGGGCGTCCTGGTTCATGCTGACCGAACCGTCGCGACCGTCCTTGGAGGCCACCAGGCGCAGCCTGCCGTCCTTGTCGGCGGCCGAGAAGTGCGCTTCCTGGTAGCCCGGCGCGGCGCCTGCCTGGTCGGGCATGATCCAGATCTGCAGGAAGTGCGTGGTGCCGTCCTGCGAGTGGTTGTACTCGGAGTGGCGCACGCCGGTGCCGGCGCTCATGCGCTGCACGTCGCCCGGACGGATCACGCTGCCGTTGCCCATGCTGTCCTTGTGCGCCAGCTCGCCTTCCAGCACGTAGGAGATGATCTCCATGTCGCGGTGGCCGTGGGTGCCGAAGCCCTGGCCGGCGGCCACGCGGTCTTCGTTGATCACGCGCAGCGGACCGAAGCCCATGTGCTTGGGGTCGTGATAGTCGGCGAAGGAGAAGCTGTGGTACGAATCAAGCCAACCATGGTTGGCGTGGCCACGATCGTTCGCTTTGCGCAGTTGCATCATGTCAACACCTCTTTCTTGAAAGCTGTACGCCTCGGGATTGATTCGTACAAATTGTTGTCGATGTGCTCACTATAGGCACTATCTTTTGCCGACATAAGGGCTAAAATCCGTAGGGTTTATTCAAAAAATTTAAACAAGAGAAATCGAATGAATCTGACCCTGGAATCCCTGCTGATCCTCGACATGATCGACCGCAAAGGCAGCTTCGCCGCCGCCGCGGTGGCGCTGGACCGCGTGCCCTCGGCGCTGACCTACAGCGTGCGCAAGCTGGAAGACGACCTCGACGTGCTGCTGTTCGACCGCCGCGGCCACCGCGCGCAGCTCACGCCGGCCGGCCAGCAGCTGCTGCAGGAGGGGCGCCACCTGCTGCTGGCGGCCAACGACCTGGAGCAGCGCGTCAAGCGCACCGCCACCGGCCGCGAGACCGAGCTGCACATCGTGCTCAACAGCCTGATTCCCTTCGACAAGATGCTGCCCATCATCGACGCCTTCGACCGCGAGCAGTCGGGCACCCAGCTGCGCTTCACGCCCGGGGTACTGACCGGCGCCTGGGAGAAGCTGATCGAGGGGCGCGCCAACCTGGTCATCGGCGTGACGCTGGACGGGCCGGAAGTGGTGCGCACCAGCGGCCGCTTCCAGATGCAGGATCTGGGCGCGGTGGATTGGGTCTTCGCGGTCGCGCCCGGCCATCCGCTGGCCGACGCGCCCGAACCGCTGCCGGCCGAGCTGGTGCGTTCGTACCGGGCCATCGCCGTGGGCGACAACAGCCAGTCGTTGCCGACCCTGACCATGGGCCTGCTGTCGGGCCAGGAGACGCTGACGGTAGCCACCGTCGCCGACAAGCTGGAAGCGCAACTGGCGGGACTGGGCTGCGGCCACCTGCCGCGCATCTGGGCCGCGCCCCACCTGGCCAGCGGCGCGCTGGTGGAGAAGCAGACGCTGGCCGCCAAACCCAACGACAATTTCATGGTGGCCTGGCCCAAGGCGGAACAGGGCAAGTCGCTGAAGTGGTTCATCAACTATCTGGCGCGGCCCGACGTGCGGCAATCGCTGATCGGCCCGGTCGCCGCCAGCGTCAAGGCATGAGCATGGCCGGCGACTACGTCGGGCGCTTCGCGCCCTCGCCTTCCGGCCCGCTGCACGCAGGCTCGCTGGTGGCGGCGCTGGCCAGCTTCCTGGATGCGCGCGTGCATGGCGGGCGCTGGCTGCTGAGGATAGAAGACATCGATGAAACCCGCACCGTGCCCGGGGCGGCGGAAGATATCGCCAACGCGCTGGCGGCGCTGGACATGCATTCGGATGGCCCGGTGCTGGTGCAGAGCCAACGCAAGCACCGCTATCAAGCCGCGCGCGACAAGCTGGGCGCGCTGGCCTACCCCTGCGGCTGCAGCCGCAAGGAGATCGCCGACTCGCGCGTGGGCACGGCCAGCGACGGCGCGGCCATCTATCCCGGCACCTGCCGCGGCGGCCTGGCGCCCGGCAAGACGGCGCGCACGCTGCGGCTGCGCGTACCCGACGCCGGCGCCGAGGGGGAGCTGGTGCGCTTCGACGACCGCTGGCTGGGGCCGCAATCGCAGCACCTCGCGGCCGAGGCGGGCGACTTCGTGCTGCAGCGGGCCGACGGCTTCTGGGCCTATCAACTGGCGGTGGTGGTGGACGACGCCGAGCAAGGCGTCACCGACATCGTGCGCGGCGCCGACCTGCTGGACTCGACCGCGCGCCAGATCTACCTGCAGCGGCAACTCGGGTATCCGACGCCGCGCTACCTGCACCTGCCCTTGCTGACCAACGCCACGGGGGAAAAATTCTCGAAGCAGAACGGCGCCCAGGCGCTCGACCTCGCCCGGCCGCTGGACGAACTGCAGCGTGCCGCCGGTTTCCTCGGGCTCGATACGCGCGCGGCGCAAGACCGCCAGGCGTTCTGGACGCTGGCGCTGGCCGGCTGGGATACGCGTTTCGGTCCGCGGCGATAATCCGCTGCGGCCACAAAAAAGCCCGCGCGATGCGGGCTTTTTCATGGGGACGCGAATCCGGATCAGCGCTTGGGCATGCCGCCCAGGAGCGCAGCCACCTTGGGCTTGGGGCGGTTCGACTTGGGCAGTTCCGGCTTGGTCGAGACCGGCTCCTCGGCAGTGGCCTCGTAGGGCTTGAGGAACCAGGGATCGACCTTCTCGCGGCGCGATTGGGGTGCGCCGCCGTCGCGGCTGCGGCTGCTGCGTTCGCTGCGCTCTGCGCCACGCTCGCTGCTGCGCTCAGCGCGCTCGCCCCGGGCGCTGCGCTCGCCGCGTTCGGGACGCTCCGCACGTTCATGACGCGCGCGCGGCGCGAAGCCGGCCAGCTCGGCGCGATCGAATTTCTTCTTGATCAGTTTCTCGATGTCCTGCAGCAGGCGCTCATCCTTGTCGCAGAACAGCGAGATGGCGTCGCCCGAGGCGCCGGCGCGACCGGTGCGGCCGATGCGGTGCACATAGTCTTCGGCGTTGTACGGCAGGTCGTAGTTGATCACACAGGGCAGCTCGGCGATGTCCAGGCCGCGCGCGGCGACGTCGGTGGCGACCAGCACTTCGATCTGGCCTTGCTTGAAGGACTCCAGCGCGGCCATGCGCTCGCCCTGGGTCTTGTCGCCGTGGATGGCGGAGGCATTGATGCCTTCGGCAAGCAGCGTGCGCGCCAGGCGCGAGGCGCCGATCTTGGTGTTGGAGAAGACGATCACCTGCTTCAACTGGCGCTGGCGGATGATGTAGGCCACGGCGTCGGCCTTGGCGGACTCGTCGACCTTGTAGATGGCCTGGGTCACGGTCTCGGCGGTGGCGTTGCTGCGCGCCACTTCGATGGTGACCGGGTTGTTCTGGAAGCTGGCGGCCAGCTTCTTGATCTCGGGCGAGAAGGTGGCCGAGAACATCAGGTTCTGGCGCTGCTTGGGCAACAGGTTGATGATGCGCTGCAGGTCGGGCAGGAAGCCCATGTCAAGCATGCGGTCGGCCTCGTCCATCACCAGGATCTGGGTCTGCCCCAGGTTCACGGTCTTTTGCTGCACGTGGTCCAGCAGGCGGCCGGGCGTGGCGATCACGATCTCGACGCCGGCGCGCAGGGCCGCGGTCTGCGGCGCCATGTCGACGCCGCCGAAGACCACCGTGGCGCGCAGGGGCGTGAAGCGCGAGTAGGCCTTGACGTTGTCGGCGACCTGGTCGGCCAGTTCGCGGGTCGGCGTGAGGATCAGCGCGCGCACCGGATGGCGCGCAGGAGACGCGCTGTGGCTGGCGTGCGCCAGCAGGCGCTGGATGATCGGCAGCGAGAAGCCGGCGGTCTTGCCGGTGCCGGTCTGTGCTGCGCCCATGACATCGCGCCCCTGCAGGACCACGGGGATGGCCTCGGCCTGGATCGGGGTGGGATGGACGTAGCCTTGCTCGGCCAGCGCCTTCAGGATATCGGGCGACAGCCCGAAATCTTCAAAGCGGATGGAGGGTGCTGCCGGTGCTGCGGACGTGGTGTCGGACATGGTTTGTTGCGAACGGTGCGACAGCGCCGCGGCAGCCGCCAGAGCGGCTCCGGTGCATGGGGTGCATGCGCACGGGTTCAGTTGCTTTCAGTGTAGAAGTATTACGCGAAAATCGGCCCAATCTGCGCGGCCGCCCGCTTCGGATGATGCAAAGTGCATTGACCGGGCCAGTTGCTGCCGTTGCCCGGAAGACCGCTATTATACGCCGCATCGCAACCGGCTTCATGACAGTTTGGTGTCTGCCCCGCGCAGAGGCCCAAAAAGGCGGTGCGCCCGACGCTCATGGGCGCGCCAAATGTTTCCATCATGACATCGAACCGCCGACGTTTCCTTCTAGAAGGAGGCGCCGGCCGCGGGATCAACCGATGGTGATGTTGATGTCAGGCAGGCCGTCCACATGGCCTTGCAGCTTGTCGCCCTTGACCACCGCGCCCACGCCTTCGGGCGTGCCGGTGTAGATCAGGTCGCCCGGGAACAGCTCGACCAGGCCGGACAGGTAGGAAATGGTTTCGGCCACGCTCCAGATCAGGTCCGACAGGTCGCCTTCCTGGCGCACTTCCCCGTTCACCTTGAGCCACACGGCGCCCTTGTCGGGATGGCCGGACTTGGCGGCCGGGACGATGGGCGCGCACGGCGCCGACTGGTCGAAGCCCTTGGCCATGTCCCAGGGACGGCCCATCTTCTTGGCCTGGGCCTGGATGTCGCGGCGGGTCATGTCGAGGCCGACGCCGTAGCCGTAGACCAGCTCCAGCGCCTTTTCCACCGGCACGTCGCGGCCGCCGCGGCCCAGCGCCACCACCAGTTCGATCTCGTGGTGGTAATCGGAAGTGGCCGCCGGGTAAGGCACCACCGAGTCGGTCGGCACGATGGCGTCGGCCGGCTTGGTGAAGAAGAACGGCGGTTCGCGGTCGGGGTCATGGCCCATCTCGCGGGCGTGCGCCGCATAGTTGCGGCCGACGCAATAGATGCGGCGCACCGGGAAGGGATCGCCTCCGACTACCGGAACGGTGGACTGGGCGGGGGCGGGAATGGCGAAACTCATCAGGAAGACTCCGTAGTGAAAGGCGGGCAAGACCCGCCACATGTTCAAGTGCCCGCCGACCGCAGGGTCCTTCGGGCTGGCGATGAGTGTAAAAGAATTCGGAAGATGCCGCAGGGCGATCCCTCCGTCGGGAGAAATAAGCGGCATTTAACGTTCAAATCGGCTTGGCAAAACACCTGCAAATTTGGGACACTGACGGCAACAATGCGCGGCCATGCCATGACCGTATAAAACGCGACAACAGATCCTCCCTTTTCTGCAGGCCCAAAAAACACCATGCGTCAACAAGCATCCGCCGCCACCATCCTTCTGCAACAAGCCCTTGCGCTCCACCAACAAGGCAAAATGAAAGCGGCAGAAGAGCTGTACAAGAAAGCGCTGTCGAAGGATGCCCGGCATTTCGAGGCAAACTACCTCTACGGCATGCTCAAGCTGCACCTTGAGGACTGGGAAGCCGCGCAGGCGCAGCTGGGAAAGGCGATCGACCTCAATCCCGGCCACATCGACACCTATTTCGACCGCGGTACGGCATTGCGACATCTTGAACGCTACGATGAAGCGCTGCAGTGTTACGAGCGCGCGCTGGCATTGAAGCCTGACTTCCTGCAGGCGCAGCATATGCGCAGCAACACCTTGCGCTCGCTCGGGCGGCTGCATGATGCGCTTGATGGTTACAGGAAGCTCTTATCCCAGGCCACCGACGACGCCGACGTCTGGTTCGAATACGGAAACACCCAGCATGACCTGGAATTGCTGGACGATGCCATCGAGAGTTATCGCAAAGCCATCGCATTGCGGCCCGATTTCATCGAAGCTGTTTTCAACTTGGGCAACACCTTCAAGTATCTTGGCCAGCTTGCCGATGCAGAGACCTGCTACCGCCGGGCATTGGAGCTCGACCCCAAGTTCGTCCAGGCGATCTCCAACCTGAGTTTCGTGCTGTACCAGCAAGGCAAGTCGGAAGAAGCGCTTGCGGTCTTCGACGAGAGCGCAGACGTCAGCGAAGACCTGGTGGAGCTATGGTTCAACCGCGGAGCAACATTGGAGGAGCTCCAGCGCTTCGATGAGGCCTTGGAAAAATACCATCGCGCCCAGGAGATCGATCCCGATTACGCGCCGGCGCATTGGAATGAAAGTCTGCTCCATTTGCGACGAGGAGACTTTTCCCGTGGCTGGAAGAAGTACGAATGGCGCTGGCGAACCGATCAGATGATCGGAAAATTGCAAACATTCTCCGAACCGCTGTGGCTGGGCGGTGAGCCGATCGAAGGCAAAACCATCCTGATTCACGCTGAACAGGGCTTTGGAGATTCCATCCAGTTCATCCGCTTCGCCTCCGTACTCGCCGCGCGCGGCGCCACCGTCATTGCCCAGGTGCAAGCGGCGCTCAAGGAGCTGTTGCGCAACACACCCGGCATCTCGCAGGTGCTGGAGCCAGACGAAACCTTGCCGCCGTTCGACTTCCACTGCCCCATCATGAGCCTGCCGCTGGCCTGCGGGATGACCGGAGACAGGGATATTCCCCGCGCACCGTATTTGACGCCGGACTCGGCCAAATGGCGCGCATGGTACGAGAAGCTCGGCTCCAAGCGAGGTTTCCGCGTTGGGCTGGTGTGGGCGGGCAGCGCCGCGACCGGGAATCCCGGCTCGGCCATCATTGATCCGCTGCGCTCCATTCCCTTTGCAGTATTCAATCCGCTACTGGCGTTGCAACGCATGCATCCGGATCTGAGTTTCTATTCGCTGCAAGTGGGCGAACCCAGCCAGCAACTGCGGGACAGCCCCATGCAGCGCCAAGTGCATGACTTCTCCGACGAGCTGCATGACTTCTCCGATACTGCCGCGCTGGTCGCCAATCTGGACCTGATCATCTCAGTCGACACGTCCGTCTGCCACCTGGCGGGCGCCATCGGCAAGCCCGTCTGGCTGCTCAACCGCTTCAATACTTGTTGGCGCTGGCAACTGGAACGCATCGATACCCCGTGGTACTCGAACTTCAATTTGTTCCGACAAGGCAAGGATGAAAGCTGGGAGGCCGTCATGACGCGGGTCCGCAGCAGCCTTGCGCAAGTCCTTGGGAATGGCGCCTGATTAGCCTTCGCTGGGAAGGTGTCATTGCCGGCCGGCTCATGCCTGCCGGAAAAATCTCGCGCGGGCGGTATCGATACGGAACCGCTGAACGCCGCCTGCCTCATAGCAGGTAGCGAAGTTACGTTTCACCTCCATAAAAATACCTGACGGCGAGGACCATGTGCAGTCTCTCGCCACGGACATCACACATGCAAACTGTCGCATCCAAGACTTCCCGCAACGTCGGCGCCGACCATGCCGACGGCCCACGCCTGCTGGCCGACATCGGCGGCACCAACGCGCGCTTCGCGCTGGAGCCCGGGCCGGGCCGCATCGAAAGCGTCAAGACGCTACCTGCCGCCGACTACAAGGAATTCACCGACGCCGTGCAGGCCTACCTGAAGCTGGCCGGCAATCCGCCGGTGCGGCACGCGGTGGTGGACATCGCCAATCCGGTGCAGGGCGACCAGATCAAGATGACCAACCACGACTGGGCGTTCTCCATCGAGGCCGCGCGCCGGCTGCTGGGCTTCGATACGCTGCTGGTGGTCAATGATTTCACCGCCCTGTCGATGGCCGTCCCGCAGCTCAAGCCGGCCGACCTGTGGCAGATCGGCGGCGGCGTCGCCGAACCGGACCAGCCGATCGGCGTGGTCGGCGCCGGCACCGGACTGGGCGTCGGCGGCCTGGTGCGCGGAGACGGCCGCTGGCTGCCGCTGGCCAGCGAGGGCGGCCACGTCGCCTTCGCCCCGGCCAACGCGCGCGAGGTCGCGGTGCTGCAATACGGTTGGAAGACTTATGAACACCTGTCGGCGGAACGCCTGGTGTCCGGCCCCGGGCTTGAGATGATCCACCGCGCCCTGCTGGCCATCGACGGCCATCCGGAACAGGAACTGAAAGCCGCGCAGATCGTGGAGCAAGGCCTGCAGCAAGGCGACGCGCCATGCAAGGAAACCATCGATCTCTTCTGCAGCATGCTGGGCACGGTCGCCGCCGACCTGGCGCTGACCCTGGGATCGCTGGGCGGCATCTACATCGGCGGCGGCGTGGTGCCGCACCTGGGCGACTACTTCGAACGCTCGCCGTTCCGCGCGCGCTTCGAGAACAAGGGGCGCATGTCGGTGGTGACCAGGAAAATCCCGACCTATGTCATCACGGCCGAGTACCCCGCCTTCATCGGCGTATCGGCCATCCTGGACGACGGGTTGCGCGCCTAGCCGCGTACTGCGCGCATGCGGCTACGGGCGCATTGCGCGGCAGCGCTGTTTCAATGGAAATCCGGATGTTGCCGCCTCGTTGGAACCGGCAGCTGAAACGAGAGATGACTTGCGGAGGGGGAGAGATAGAGGCGAGCCTTGTCTGCGGCACTTGCGGGAAATGGCTGTGGCTGCTTCGTTCCCGACCTGACCAGGTTGACCATGCCACAATGCGCAGGGGCCCGCCAGCGCGCATTGTATCGCACTTCACCGCTATCCGCCCAGAGAATTCACCTCCATGAAAAAAGCCGCGCAAATGCAGGCAGCACTTGCGCGGCTTTCTTATGGCGGACGCGCCGGCCTCAGATGCCCAGCTGCTGCCAGATATCGTCGACGCGCTTCTTCACGTCGTCGCTCATCGCGATCGGCGTGCCCCACTCGCGGTTGGTCTCGCCCGGCCACTTGTTGGTGGCGTCGATGCCCATCTTGCTGCCCAGCCCGCTGATGGGCGAGGCGAAGTCGAGGTAATCGATCGGCGTGTTGTCCACCATGACCGTATCGCGCACCGGATCGACGCGCGTGGTGATGGCCCAGATCACTTCTTTCCAGTCGCGGATGTCGACGTCTTCGTCCACCACCACGATGAACTTGGTGTACATGAACTGGCGCAGGAAACTCCACACCCCGAACATGACCCGCTTGGCGTGGCCGGCGTAGGACTTGCGCATCTGCACCACGGCCATGCGGTAGCTGCACCCCTCGGGCGGCAGGTAGAAGTCGGTGATCTCGGAGAACTGCTTTTGCAGCAGCGGCACGAACACCTCGTTCAAGGCCACGCCCAGCACAGCGGGTTCGTCGGGCGGCTTGCCGGTGTAGGTCGAGTGATAGATCGGGTCGCGCCGCATGGTGATGCGGTCCACCGTAAATACCGGGAACCAGTCCTGCTCGTTGTAGTAGCCGGTGTGGTCGCCGTAGGGGCCTTCCAGCGCATGCTCATAGCCGGAGGCATGGGCCTCGTCCGGATAGATGTGCCCTTCCAGCACGATCTCGCTGGATGCCGGCACGCGCAGCTCGCTGCCCATGGCCTTGACCAGCTCGGTGCGGCTGCCGCGCAGGAGGCCGGCGAACTGGTACTCGGACAAGCTGTCCGGCACCGGCGTCACCGCTCCTAATATAGTGGCGGGATCGGCGCCGAGGGCGACCGCCACCGGATACGGCTTGCCGGGATTGGCAATGCAGTGCTCGCGGAAATCCAGCGCGCCGCCGCGATGCGCCAGCCAGCGCATGATGACCTTGTTGGGACCGAGCACCTGCTGGCGATAGATGCCGAGATTCTGGCGCTTCTTGTTAGGGCCCTTGGTGATCACCAGGCCCCATGTAATCAGGGGAGCGATGTCGCCCGGCCAGCAGTGCTGGATCGGCAGGCGCGACAGGTCGACATCCTTGCCCTCCCATACCACGTCCTGGCAGGGCGCCGAGCTGCGCTCCTTGGGCGCCATGTCCCACAGCGACTTGACCAGCGTTCCCAGGCCCAGCACATCCTTGATGCCCTTGGGCGGCTCCGGCTCCTTGAGGCGCGCCAGCAGGTGGCCGATGCGGCGCAGCTCACCGGTATCCTCGGCGCCCATGCCCAGCGCGACGCGGCGCGGCGTGCCAAAAAGATTGGCCAGCACCGGGATATTTTTCTGGTCGACGCGCTCAAAAAGGAGCGCCGGACCTTCCGCCCGGAGGGTGCGATCGCAGATCTCGGTCATCTCCAGATGGGAGGAAACCGGGAGGGAAACGCGCTTGAGCTCACCTTTTTGTTGCAACTGAGAAATAAAATCGCGCAAATCCGTGTATTTCATACTTTTTAACAAATTTCTTTTTGCATCACAGCCGGATCAGGTATCCCCGGCAAACGCTTGATTCTATTGATTTTTGAAGGAAGGCCACGAACAATATGATACACAAAAGTTATAAAGATAAAGTTCAATAGTATTGACTCGATATAAAGTGGCTTCTACAATGCGCCCACCCTAACCGAAGGGCAGAGCTTGTGAAGCTCATCGAGGCTTGAAACAAAGACAACAAGCCGCAAGGTATCCAAGGGACCCGGGGTCCCAGCAACTTAAGAAGTGCATCCAAGGCGTCAGCCTTACTCCCCGACTCAGCCATCCGACGGCACGGCCAGCAGGCCTCGCGGATGGACTTGCCGTAACGCCTTGCGACGGTAACGTAATAGATTGCAGCGATGTCAGCCCAGCACTCCGGTCTTCACTTCTTGGCCGGCGAGCCCTGTATTTGCCGCAATAACGCAGGAGGTTCAATGTCCAACCAAGCTACTGAGGCGCCTTTAGAAAGCGCCCCACAGATGGTTCGCCGCGCCGCTTTCCGGATTGCATCCGGCAATGCGCGCGTTGCACAGTTTTTCAGCGTCGCCCACCGTGCATTGACGGTACTCGGCGTCGCCGCCCTGTTCGTACTGGGCCTGATGTTCTTCAACCCCGACCTGGCCGACCGGCTGATCAGCCTGTCGCCGTTTTCGGATGCAAGCGAGGAAGTCGCCGCCGACCAGCCCGAGACTCCGCCGCTGGCGCAGTTGATGAGCTCGGCGGTGCCGGTGGCGGCCGTGCCGGTCATCGCCGGAACCGCTGCGGCGGCAGCGATCCCCGCGCCCAATCCGCAGATGAGCGCGGAAGAGCGCGAACTGCTGGGCACGCCGCGCCAGCAGAAGCTAGTCACCGAATGGCTGGCCAAGCGCTATCGCGTGGCCAGCGACGCGGCCGACATGCTGGTGTCCGCCTCCTACCTGACGGCGCGCGACATCAAGCTCGATCCGCTGCTGATCCTGTCGGTGATCGCCATCGAATCGCGCTTCAACCCGTTCGCGGAAAGCCCGATGGGCGCGCAAGGCCTGATGCAGGTGATGTCCAAGGTGCACCATGACAAATTCCAGGATCTCGGCGGCATCAAGGCAGCCCTCAATCCGGTGGCCAACATCCGCGTCGGCTCGCAGATCCTGAAGGAATACGTGACGCGCGGCGGTTCGGTCGAAGCCGGCCTGAAGACCTACGTGGGCGCGGCCGAAATGGCCAACGACGGCGGCTACGGCGTGAAGGTGCTGTCGGAGTACCAGAACCTGAAGCAGGTCGCGATGGGCAAGAACGTATCGATCTACACCACCGCTGTCGTCAAGCTGCCGCCGGCCGTGTCGGCCAGCGCCGCACCGCCCAAGCCGGCGGCGGCCAACAACGTCGCTTCGGCGGCGCCGGCCAAGGCCAAGGCGGAAGAACAACTCGCTGCCTTATGAGCGTGTTGCGATTGAATATTACCGGTATTCAAAACGCAAAAAAGGAGCCTTCGGGCTCCTTTTTCTTTTGGCGCGACGCCTTTGCGGCAACGCCCTCTCCTGCCTGAGCCTGTTTCGAAACAGGCCTCAAGCCGGCTTGCGCTTGTCGAAGAACACCCTGAGCCGGGCCACCGCCTCCCGCAGGTTTTCCATCGAGGTCGCATACGACAGCCGGATGTAGCGGCGCGCGGTGAAAGGACCGAAGTCCAGTCCCGGCACCAGCACCACTCCCGCTTCGTTGAGCATGTCGATGGTGAGCTGGTCGGCGTCGTCGGACAAGGCGCTGCAATCGGCATAGACATAGAAGGCACCGTCCGGCGTCACCGGCACCGTGAAGCCCAGGCTTTCCAGCGCCGGCACGATGTAGTCGCGGCGGCGCTTGAACTCGGCCTTGCGCTCTTCGTAGATGGCAATCGACTCCGGTGCGAAGCAGGCCACGCCCGCATGCTGGGCGATCGAGGAAGCGCAGATGAACAGGTTCTGCGCCAGCTTCTCGATCTGCGGCACCAGCGCCGGCGGCAGCACCAGCCAGCCAAGGCGCCAGCCGGTCATGTTGAAGTACTTGGAGAAGCTGTTGATCACCACCACGTCTTCGCCCAGCGACAGCGCGGAGAACGGCGCGCCCTCATACGACAGGCCCTGGTAGATCTCATCGACGATGGTGAAGCCGCGACGCTCGCGCACCTCGCCAACGATCGCCCGCAGCTCCTCGGGCAGGATGGAAGTGCCGGTCGGATTGGAAGGCGACGCCAGCAACACGCCGCGGGTGGCTTGCCCCCAGTGTTCGCGCACCATCTGCGCGGACAGCTGGAAGCGATGCTCGGGGCCGCTGGCGATCAGCCTGGCCTGGCCCTCGAAGGCGGCGACGAAATGGCGGTTGCAGGGATAGCTGGGGTCCGGCATCAGCACTTCCGAGCCCGGTTCGACCAACGCGGCGCAGGCCAGCAGCAAGGCGGCGGATGCGCCGGCCGTGACCACGATGCGCTCGGCCGCGATATCCAGGCCGTAGACGCTGCGATAGTGGTCGGAGATCGCCTGGCGCAACTGCGGCAGGCCGGTCGCCGAGGTGTACTGCATCTTGCCGTCGGCCATGGCGCGGGTGGCCGCCTCGACCACCGCCGGGGGCGCCGTGAAGTCAGGCTCGCCGATGCCCATATGGATGATATGGCGCCCTTGCTGCTCCAGCACGGCGGCCTTCTTGGCCAGTTCCATGACGTGGAAGGGAGCGATGTTCTGCAGGCGGGAGGCGAGATCAGTCAGTTGCATGGCGAATCCGAAAAAACGGGAAGCAGGCGCAGGGCGCCGCGCCTGCGCAATGGCGATGAATCCGGAGATGAATCGCGGACGGCCGCTGGCGGGCCGCCCGGGCGTTCATGCCGCCGGTCAGCGGCGGCCGGCCTCGACTTCGGTGGCGCGCACCTGGGCGGAGAAGCGGTCCAGCACGCCGTTGACGTACTTGTGTCCGTCGATGCCGCCGAAGGACTTGGTCAGCTCCACCGCTTCGTTGATCACCACCTTGTAAGGAATCTCGATGTGGTTCTTCAGCTCGTAGGCGCCGATCAGCAGCGCGGCATGTTCCACCGGCGACAGCTCCTTGATGGGGCGGTCGATCAGCGGCGCCAGGCCCGAGCGCAATTGCTCGGCGTCGCGAATGGCGCCGGTCAGCAGCGTATCGAAATGCTCGGCGTCGGCCTTGTCGAAACCGTGGGCTTCGCGGATGTGGGCCTCGATGGCGCCGGTGTCCTCATGGTTGAGCAGCCACTGGTACAAGCCCTGCAACGCGAACTCGCGCGCGCGGTGGCGCGGGGTGCGGTTCTTGTTCGAATTGGCGTGTTGAGATTTGTTCGACATGATGAATGCGGCCTGAGCCTGAAACTTTACGAAAGTAGAAACCGGAAGGAGCAGCGTCGCCGCGCCCGGCGCACAGGCCGGGCGCGGCAGGCGCGCTTACTCTTCCTCTGTGGTCTGGGCCAGCTCTTCCAGCACGATGGACAGATTGGCCATCTCGACGGCGACGCGCGCGGCGTCGGCGCCCTTCTCGGCCATGCGGACTTCCGCCTGCTCGTCGTTCTCGGTGGTCAGCACGGCGTTGGCGATGGGCAAGCCGAAATCCAGGCCGATGCGGGTGATGCCGGCGCCGGACTCGTTGGAGACCAGCTCGAAATGATAGGTCTCGCCGCGGATCACCGCGCCCAGCGCGATCAGGGCGTCGAACTGTTCGGTCTCGGCCATCTTCTGCAGCGCCAGCGGGATTTCCAGCGCGCCCGGCACGGTCACGTGCAGGATGTCCTCGTCGGCGACGCCCAGGTGCTTCAACTCCGCCAGGCACGCGGCCAGCAGGCCGTGGCAGACGTCTTCATTGAAGCGCGCCTGCACGATACCGATGCGCAAGCTTTCGCCATTCAAATCCGCTTCAAATGTTCCAATGGTCATGGCTTTTCCTTATTGATGATTGACTTGCGTGGTTGCTGATCGGATTGCGTACAGACGCTCAATCGACGTTGCGCGCCTGGTAGCCCGTGACTTCGAGCTTGAAGCCTGCCATCGAAGGCATCTTGCGCGGGCTGGCCAGCAGCTTCATCTTGCATACGCCGAGATCCTTCAGGATCTGGGCGCCGATACCGTAGGTGCGCAGGTCCATGCGGTCGGCGCGCGCGGGCTTGCCTGCGGCCGGGGTGCCGACCTTGTTCAGGGCGCCGAACTGGTCGAACATCTGCTGCGCGGACTCCTCGCAGTTGAGCAGCACGATCACGCCGGAGGGCGCCGCCTGCACCGCCTTCATGGCAGCGGCCAGGTTCCACGAGTGGGTGGTGACTTCGGATTCCAGCAGGTCCAGGATCGACACCGGCTGATGCACCCGCACCAGGGTTTCCTGGCCGGGCTGGATGTCGCCGCGCACCAGCGCCAGGTGGGCGCCGCCGGACGGCGTGTCGCGATAGGCGACCGCCTTGAACGTACCGTGCACAGTCTGCATCTCGCGCTCGGCGACGCGCTCGATGATGCTTTCGTTGCGGCTGCGGTAATGGATCAGGTCGGCGATGGTGCCGATCTTCAGGCTGTGCTTCTCGGCGAACTCCATCAGGTCCGGCAGGCGCGCCATGGTGCCGTCTTCCTTCAGGATCTCGCAGATCACGGCTGCCGGCGTCAGGCCGGCCATGGCGGTCAGGTCGCAGCCGGCCTCGGTATGGCCGGCGCGCATCAGCACGCCGCCCTTTTGCGCGCGCAGCGGGAAGATGTGGCCGGGATTGACCAGGTCCGACGGCTTGGCGCCCTTGGAGGCGGCCACCTGGATGGTGCGCGCGCGGTCGGCGGCGGAGATGCCGGTGGTCACGCCTTCGGCGGCTTCGATGGACACGGTGAAGTTGGTGCCGAACGCGGTGCCGTTGCGGCTGGCCATCATCGGCAGGTCGAGCTGGTCGCAGTGTTCTTCGGTGAGCGTGAGGCACACCAGGCCGCGCGCATGCGTAACCATGAAATTGATCGCCTCGGGCGTGACGAAGTCGGTGGCGAGGACCAGGTCGCCCTCGTTTTCGCGGTCTTCCTCGTCGACCAGGATCACCATGCGTCCGGCACGGAGTTCGGCGACGATTTCTTCTGTTGTTGCGAGTGGCATACGATTTTCTTTTCCCATTTGGAACCCGCTATTTTAAAGGATTGCGGGGGTCGCCACCCGGCCTGTGGCGCGCTTTGCCGCGATTTATTGATGCAAGGCAGCCTGGGTGCGCGCCAGCGCCTCCTGCAGCAGGGCAGGATCGCCGCCGGCCAGCTTTTTCGAATCCGACAAGGTCTGGCGGAAGGCGCGCGCGCCCGGCACGCCGGCCAGGAGACCCAGCATGTGGCGCGTGATGCTGTTGAGGCGCAGGCCGGGGCCGGCGCCATTGCCGCCATGCAATTCCAGCTGGCGCCGGATATACGGCAGCATGGCGGCGATCACCTCTTCGCGGCTGGGGTGGCGGGCGCCCTCCAGGTCGCCGTAATAGCGGGCGTCGAAGCCTGCCATCAGGTAGGGATTGTGATACGCCTCGCGCCCCAGCATCACGCCGTCCACGTGCCGCAGGTGCTCATCGATCTCGGCCACGGTCTTGATGCCGCCGTTGATCAGGATTTCCAGCTGCGGGAAATCTTTCTTGAGCCGGTAGGCGTAGTCATACTTGAGCGGCGGGATCTCGCGGTTTTCCTTCGGGCTCAGGCCCTTGAGGATGGCATTGCGCGCGTGCACGATGAAGGTGCTGCAGCCGGCATCGGCAATCTTGCCGACGAAATCGCGCACGAAATCGTAGGATTGGACGTCGTCGATGCCGATGCGGTGCTTGACGGTAACGTCGATCGACACCGCGTCGCGCATGGCCTTGACGCAATCGGCGACCAGCTCAGGCTCACCCATCAGGCAGGCGCCGAAGGCGCCCTTCTGCACGCGCTCGGAGGGGCAGCCGCAATTCAGGTTGATCTCGTCATAACCCCACTGCTCGCCCAGCTTCGCGCCGTGTGCCAGGTCGGACGGCTCGCTGCCGCCCAACTGCAGCGCAACCGGATGTTCTTCCTCGTTGAAATCGAGATGGCGCGGCACATCGCCGTGCAGCAGCGCGCCGGTGGTCACCATCTCGGTGTAGAGCCAGGTGTGGCGCGTGATCTGGCGATGGAAGACGCGGCAGTGCCGATCGGTCCAATCCATCATGGGCGCAACGCTCAAGGTGCGCGGAGGCAAGGGTTTCTTCATTTGCTGGAGAAATCGTCAATTCGTAAATCGTTTGCGCCGATGCCAGCTTCGAGGAGAAGGCTGGCGACGCGTTGCACCGTCTTCAGGCAGTGTCGGCCATGCGCGGGCGCATCGCAAGAATCCCGCGCCGTCGCCCGCAATCCCGCCGCAAATAGAAAGCCCGCAAGGCTTTCGCGTTGCGGGCTGGTGTCCCCTCTATCCTCTTTGAGATAGGATTTTTATACAGCGGACACGATTCTGCACCACAATCCGGCAGGCGTCATTTCGCAATGCACAAAAAAAGGGCTCGCCGGAGATTCGTCGAGAAATCTCCCCCGCCTTACTACCGCCTCCCGGGAATCCGGCGCCGCCCCCGGCGCGGCTCATCAACGGGAAACCCGCCCTCCGTCGAGGCCTCAGGCGATTCGACAAAAAAAAAGCCCACAACCGTAGTTGCGGGCTTGAATCCAATTCTTTAGGAGGAAATTGGAGGAGACAGGTGTAACTATATGGCAGCGCATCATAGCTGTCTGCTTTATTGTGCTGATATCTGATATTCACAAGGAAGATATCAGCACAGGCAAACGCCCATCTCCACGGCGGCCCGGCGGGGCCGCCCTTCCCGCATCAAACGGATTCTTCGCGCGATGCCTTCTTGCGCTCATGTTCCTTCAGGTGGCGCTTGCGCAGGCGAATGCTCTTCGGCGTCACTTCCACCAGCTCATCGTCCTCGATGAATTCCACGGCGTATTCCAGGTTCAGCTCGATCGGCGGCACCAGGCGCACGGCTTCGTCGGTACCGGAAGCGCGCACGTTGGTCAGCTGCTTGCCCTTGATCGGGTTGACCACCAGGTCGTTGTCGCGCGAGTGGATGCCGATGATCATGCCTTCATAGACCGGATCGTTGTGGCTGACGAACATGCGGCCGCGGTCTTGCAGCTTCCACAGCGCGTAGGCCACGGCGGCGCCGTCGTCCTGGGAGATCAGCACGCCGTTGCGACGGCCGGCCAGTTCGCCCTTGGTGGTATCGACGGCCTTGTAGTCGTCGAACACGTGGCTCATCAGGCCGGTGCCGCGGGTCAGGGTCATGAATTCGCCCTGGAAGCCGATCAGGCCACGCGCCGGGATGTGGTACTCCAGGCGCACGCGGCCCTTGCCGTCCGGTTCCATGTTCTGCAGGTCGCCGCGGCGGCGGCCCAGCTCTTCCATCACGCCGCCCTGGTGGGTTTCTTCGACGTCGACGGTCAGGTTTTCGTACGGCTCTTCGCGCACGCCGTCAACCATGCGGAACACCACGCGCGGACGCGAGACGGCCAGCTCGAAACCTTCGCGGCGCATGTTCTCGATCAGGATGGTCAGGTGCAGTTCGCCGCGGCCCGACACTTCGTAGGTCGAGTCGTCGTTCTCGGCCTGGACCACGCGCAGCGCCATGTTGGACTTCAGTTCCTTTTCCAGGCGGTCGCGGATCTGGCGGGTGGTGACAAACTTGCCTTCGCGGCCGGCCAGCGGCGAGGTGTTGACCATGAAGTTCATGGTCAGGGTCGGTTCGTCGACCTTCAGCATCGGCAGGCCGTTGGGGGCGTCAGGCGCGCAAATGGTGGAGCCGATGCCGATTTCCTCGATGCCGTTGATCAGCACGATGTCGCCGGCCAGCGCTTCATCGACCAGCACGCGCTCCAGGCCCTTGAAGGTCAGCACCTGGTTGATGCGGGCCTTGGTCGGCTTGTCTTCGGGACCGTTCATCCACACCACGTCCTGACCGCCCTTGACGCGGCCGGCCAGGATGCGGCCGACGCCGATCTTGCCGACGTAGGACGAGTATTCCAGCGAGGTGATCTGCAGTTGCAGCGGTGCATTCGGGTCATCTTCACGCGCCGGCACGTACTTCAGGATGGCGTCGAACAGCGGCTCCATGGAGCCGTCGCGCACGTCCGGGGTCAGGCCGGCATAGCCGTTCAGGCCGGAGGCATAGACCACCGGGAAGTCCAGCTGCTCTTCGGTGGCGCCCAGCTTGTCGAACAGTTCGAAGGTGGCGTTGATGGCCCACTCGGGACGCGCGCCGGGACGGTCGATCTTGTTGAGCACGACGATGGGCTTCAAGCCCAGGGCCAGCGCCTTGCGGGTCACGAAGCGGGTCTGCGGCATCGGACCTTCCTGCGCATCGACCAGCAGCAGCACGCTGTCGACCATCGACAGCACGCGCTCGACCTCACCGCCGAAGTCGGCGTGGCCCGGGGTGTCGACGATGTTGATGTGGGTTCCCTTGTACTCGACCGCGCAGTTCTTCGACAGGATGGTGATGCCGCGTTCCTTTTCGATGTCGTTCGAGTCCATCACGCGGTTATCGACCTGCTGGTTGTCGCGGAAGGTGCCGGACTGGCGCAGCAGCTGGTCGACCAGGGTGGTTTTGCCGTGGTCGACGTGAGCGATGATGGCGATGTTGCGAATTGCGCGGATATTGTTTGACATGGTGAATGTGGGTTGGAATACCGATTCTCGGAAGGCGCGCATTATAACATGTTGCGACGCATGAAATTTGAAAAGACCTGTCTTTTCAACGGCTTGCCGCCGCTTTGGCGCGAACCCCGAAAGGCGCGCCGGGAGCCGTTCTTCGGCCCCCTCGTTCAATCTTTCAGGCTGTGGAAATCAGCCGTTCTGGCGCCAATATGGCGTATTCCTGCAACAGCCCGGTCCCCAGCAGGGCGCCGTCCGATTGCCGATAGACGCGCACGCGCCCCAATTGCTCCGGCGCGGCCACGCCCTCCTTGGCCAACGGCAGGCGCTGGCCATGCAGGAAGCGGCGCGCCAGCTCGTCGGGCAACTGCACCGCCGGGAAACTGCGCAGCAAGGCATCCACCGGCAACAGCGCGGCCTGGCGACGCTCGGTCTCGCCGAGCGCGTCGAACTGTTCCAACGTCAGCGCGCCCTGCAGCGCCAGCGGGCCGACCTCGGTACGGCGCAAGGCGTTCAGGTGAGCGCCGCATCCCAGCGCCTCGCCGATATCCTCTCCCAGCACGCGGATGTAGGTGCCCTTGCTGCAAGTGACGCGGATGGCCAGCATCGGCGCCTGGTAGTCCAGCATCTCCAGCTTGTGGATGACGACGTCGCGGGCCTCGCGCTCCAGCGTGATGCCCGCGCGGGCATATTCGTACAGCGGCTTGCCGTCGCGCTTGAGCGCGGAATGCATGGGCGGCACCTGGCTGATCGGACCGCGAAAACGCGCCAGCGCGGCTTCGATCTGCGCGACGTCGACCGCCACCGGGCGCTCGGCGATGACCTGGCCTTCGGTGTCGCCGGTGTCGGTCTTCAGGCCCAGGTGCACCACCGCCTCATAGGTCTTGTCGGCTTCCAGCAGGTCTTGCGAAAACTTGGTGGCCTCGCCGAAGCACAGCGGCAGCAGGCCGGTGGCGAACGGATCCAGGGTGCCGGTGTGGCCTGCCTTGGGCGCGTTGAGCATGCGCTTGGCGCGGATCAGCGCGTCGTTGGAGGACAGGCCGACCGGCTTGTCCAGCAGCAGCACGCCATGCACCGGCAGCCGCGGCGGCCGGGGCGCGCGCAGCGCCTGGGCGCGCTTGACGCGCTTCTCGTCGATTGCCTGGAGGGGGGACGCCGCGTCCCCCGGGGTGTTGTCAGCCATGAATGCCTTGCCGGCTGCGCGCACTGCGCGAGCCGGCGGGATAGTTCGTCAATGAAGTCGCGGCGTCGGAGTGCCGCATTCTCGCTGTCGCGCCCGGCACCTGCGTCGCGCCGGCCACGCCGGTTCAGGCTTCGTCGTCCGAATCCTTGGCGCGGGTGGCATTGGCTTCGTCGATCAGGCGCGACATTTCAATGCCGCGCACGGTCGAGTTGTCGTGCACGAAATGCAGCTCGGGCAAGGTGTGGATGCTCAGCCTGCGCCCCAGCTGGGTGCGCAGGAAGCCGCCGGCCTTGCGCAAGCCGGCCAGGGTGTTCTTGACCGCGTCGGGATTGTCCACCAGCGTGGTGAAGAAGATCTTGGCGTGCGCGTAGTCCGGAGTGACCTGCACTTCGGTGATGGTGATCATGCCCACCCGCGGATCCTTCAGCTCGAAAGCGATCAACTCCGACAGATCGCGCTGGATCTGGTCGGCGACGCGCAAGCCGCGTCCGGGAATGGATTTGCTGTGTTTTGCCATGCTTTAAAAAAACAATCCGCCGGTGGCGTGACGGGAACATTCCCGCGTTGCTGCGACGGATCCTTCAAATGATGCCGGCGCGAGGACATCTCGCGCCGGCGGAACTGCATTACAGGGTACGGGCCACTTCCTGGACTTCGAAGATCTCGAGCTGGTCGCCCACCTCGATATCGTTGTAGCCCTTGAGCGACAGGCCGCACTCGAAGCCCGACTTGACTTCCTTGGCGTCGTCCTTGAAGCGCTTGAGCGAGTCCAGCTCGCCGGCCCAGACCACCACGTTGTTGCGCAGCAGGCGGACTTGCGAACCGCGCTTGACCAGGCCTTCCAGCACGTAGCAACCGGCGATCGAACCGACCTTGCTGACCACGAACACCTGGCGGATTTCCACCAGGCCCAGCGCGTGTTCGCGCTTTTCCGGAGCCAGCATGCCCGACATCGCAGCCTTCACCTCGTCCACCGCATCGTAAATGATGTTGTAGTAACGGATGTCCACGCCGCTGGCTTCGGCCAGCTTGCGCGCGGACGCATCGGCGCGGGTGTTGAAGCCGATGATGACCGCCTTCGATGCAACCGCCAGGTTGACGTCGTTTTCGGAAATGCCGCCGACTGCCGCATGCACCACCTGAACACGCACTTCGGCGTTGGACAGTTTTTGCAGCGATTGCACCAGCGCTTCCTGCGAGCCTTGCACGTCGGTCTTGATGATCATCGGCAGGTTCTTGACCTCGCCTTCGGTCATCTGGTCGAACATGTTTTCCAGCTTGGCGGCTTGCTGCTTGGCCAGCTTCACGTCACGGAACTTGCCTTGACGGAACAGGCCGATTTCACGCGCCTTGCGCTCATCGGACATGACCAGCACTTCTTCACCGGCCGACGGCACTTCCGTCAGGCCCTGGATCTCGACCGGCAGCGACGGGCCCGCCGCGGTGATGTTCTTGCCGTTCTCGTCCAGCATCGCACGGACGCGACCGTAGGCCGAACCCGCCAGCACGACATCGCCGCGCTTCAAGGTACCGGACTGCACCAGGATCGTTGCCACCGGGCCGCGGCCCTTGTCCAGCTTGGCTTCGATCACCAGGCCACGGGCCGGCACGTCGATCGGCGCGGTCAGCTCCAGCACTTCGGCTTGCAGCAATACGTTTTCCAGCAGCGAGTCGATACCTTCGCCGGTCTTGGCCGACACGGGAATGAACGGCGATTCGCCACCGTACTCTTCAGGCACGACGCCTTCGGCAATCAGTTCCTGCTTGACGCGATCCAGATTGCTGCCGGGCTTGTCGATCTTGTTGATCGCCACGACCAGCGGCACGCCGCCGGCCTTAGCGTGGGCAATCGCTTCCTTGGTCTGCGGCATCACGCCGTCGTCGGCCGCCACCACCAGAATGACGATGTCGGTGGCCTTGGCGCCGCGGGCACGCATGGCGGTGAACGCCTCGTGGCCCGGGGTGTCCAGGAAGGTGATCATGCCGCGCGGGGTTTCCACGTGGTAGGCGCCGATGTGCTGGGTAATGCCGCCGGCTTCGCCGGAAGCGACCTTGGCGCGACGGATGTAGTCCAGCAGCGAGGTCTTGCCGTGGTCGACGTGACCCATGACGGTGACCACCGGTGCGCGCGGCAGGGCTTCGGCATTTGCGTGCTCTTCACCTTCGACCAGCAGCGCCTCAGGATCGTCTTCCTTGGCCGGATGGGCGCGGTGCCCCATTTCCTCGACCACGATCATCGCGGTTTCCTGATCCAGCACCTGGTTGATGGTGACCATCTGGCCCAGCTTCATCAGATGCTTGATGACCTCGGACGCCTTGACCGCCATCTTGTGCGCCACTTCGGCCACGGTGATGGTTTCCGGCACATAGACATCGTGCACCACGGCTTCGGTCGGCACCTGGAAATTGCTCTCGCGGGAATCATCGTTCTGAGAATGGCGACGGCCCTTGCCGCCGGCGCGCCAGCCGCCATCGCGACCGCCACCGCCGCCAGGGGCGCCGCGCGACTTCATGCCGCCGGTGCCGCGCTTCTTGGCTTCGTCTTGCCAGGTCGAGGCGACGTTGGCCGACTTGATCGACTTCTTGTCTGCTGCGACGGCTGGCTTGTCGCCCGGCTTCTTCTCACCCGGCTTCTTGTCAGCCGGCTTGTGCAGCGTACCTTCGGGCGCCTTGGCGGCAGGCGCCGGCTCCGGCGCCTTGATGACGCGACGCGGCGCGTTCATCATGGCCTTGATCTGTGCAACTTCGTCTTCCACTGCCTTGCGGGCGCGGTCGGCGGCAGCAGCGCGATCGGCCGCTTCCTTGGCTGCCTCGGCGGCCTTCTTCTTGGCCTCTTCGGCAGCGGCGCGCTTTTTCTCGTCTTCGGCAGGATTGGGGGCAGCAGCCGGCGCGGCCTTGGCCTTCTCGGCTTCGATCGCGGCTTCCGCAGCAACACGCGCAGCCTCCGCCTCAGCGGCTTCACGAATGCGCTTCTGTTCCAGTTCGGCAGCCTGGGCCTGGGCAACGCGCTCGGCCTCCAGCTGGGCCAAGCGTTCTTCCTGCGCCTTCAGTTCGGCCTGACGGCGAGCCTCTTCCTGCTCACGCTCCTGGGCGCTGACCTGCTCCTCCTGAGCCACATCGGCGCGTGCCACAGTCTCTTCAGCAGCAGGTTCGTCACGCTTGATGAAGGTGCGCTTCTTGCGCACTTCCACCTGGATCGTGCGCGATTTGCCCGTCGCATCGGCCTGCTTGATCTCGCTGGTTTCCTTGCGGGTCAGCGTGATCTTTTTCTTCTCGCCTTCCGGCGCGGCGCCACGCGAGCGGCGCAGGTGTTCAAGCAGGCGGTCCTTGTCTTCTTTCGACAGGGAGTCGGATGCGGAGCTCTTTTCGACACCGGCCGAACGCAGCTGGGTCAGCAGCAGGTCAGCGGGCATTTTCAGCTCGGTGGCAAATTGGGCAACGTTGGTACTCGCCATTCAGTCCTCTTTTCTATGTGGCTCGGCAGATGATGTGGAATCGCAAAGTCCGCTGATCAGCGGGCTTCGGTCACGCTCCACGCCTTGGCCTGCAACGCCTTGGCTCGCTCATCGTATTTGGAATCGATGAGCTTCATTTCATCGTCGGTCACATCTTCAAATGCATTTTCAATCAGTTGGCGCGCGCGCTCGGAAGGCAGGGCCAGGATCGCGCCGAATTCGTCATACGCCAGGCCGGCGAAGGCCGACAGCGTCTTCACGCCTGCCAGGCCCAGCTTGCCGGCCAGCACGCGGTCCAGGCCCTCGAAGTTGATCAGCTCCTCGTCCATGCCTTCCAGGCCTTCTTCGGAGGCGATCGCTTCGGTCACCAGGGCGTCGCGGGCGCGGTTGCGCAGCTCGTTGACGGTTTCTTCGTCGAACGATTCGATCTCGAGCATCTCGTTGATCGGAACGTAGGCGATTTCTTCCAGGGTCGAGAAACCTTCCTCGACCAGGATGTCAGCCACTTCCTGGTCGACGTCCAGCTTTTCCATGAACAGCACGCGGATCACGGCGGTTTCGGCGGCCGACTTGTCGGCCGATTCCTCGGCAGTCATGATGTTGATCTGCCAGCCGGTCAGTTCAGCCGCCAGGCGCACGTTCTGGCCCCCGCGGCCGATGGCGATGGCCAGGTTTTCCTCGTCGACCACCACGTCCATGGCGTGCTTCTCTTCATCGACCACGATGGATGTGACGTTGGCCGGCGCCAGCGCACCGATGACGAACTGCGCCGGATCTTCCGACCACAGCACGATGTCCACGCGCTCGCCGCCCAGCTCGCCGGTCACGGCCTGCACGCGCGAACCGCGCATGCCCACGCAGGTGCCGATGGGGTCGATGCGCTTGTCGGCGGTGTACACGGCGATCTTGGCGCGCACGCCCGAGTCGCGCGCGGCCGACTTGATTTCGAGCGAACCCTGCTCGATTTCCGGCACTTCCAGCTCGAACAGCTTCATGATGAATTCCGGCGCGGTGCGCGAGAGGATCACCTGCGGGCCGCGGGCGCTGCGATCGATGCGCAGGATGAAGGCGCGCACGCGGTCGCCGATGCGCAGGTTTTCCTTCGGGATCATCTGGTCGCGCGGCAGGCGCGCTTCGATCTTGCCCGACTCCACGATGGCGTCGCCGCGCTCCATGCGCTTGATGGTGCCGGTGACCAGCGCGTCGCCGCGCGCCAGGAAATCGGCCAGAATCTGTTCGCGCTCGGCGTCGCGGATGCGCTGCAGGACCACCTGCTTGGTGTCCTGCGCGAAGCGGCGGCCGAACTCGACGGACTCGATCGGCTCCTCGATGTATTCGTCGACTTCGATATCGGCGTACTGTTCCTTGGCTTCGAACAGCAGCACTTCCTGGTCGGGCAGCTGCAGACCGGCCTCGTCGGGCACCACGTGCCAGCGGCGGAACGATTCGAACTCGCCGCTCTCGCGGTCGATCGAGACGCGGATATCGACTTCGCCTTCATAGCGCTTCTTGGTCGCCTGCGCGAGCGCATGCTCCAGTGCACCGAAGACGACTTCCTTATCGACGTTCTTTTCGCGCGCCAACGCATCGACCAACAACAAAATTTCGCGGCTCATCCTTTGCGACTCCTAAAATCGACCTGCGGCACCAGCTGTGCCTTATCCACGTCGGCCAGCGTGAAATTCAACACGGCGGCCGACCCATCGTTTGCTTCAAATTCAAGTACCAGATTCTCGCCTTCGGGTGCGCGCAGAATCCCCTCGTAAGTCTTGCGGTTGGACGTTCCCGGCAGCGGCACGCGCAGCTTGACGATGGCTTCGCAATCGGCGAAGCGCACGTAGTCCACCAGCTTGTTCAGGGGCCGATCCAGCCCCGGCGAGGATACTTCCAGACGCTCATACGCCACCTCTTCGACCGTGAAGACGTGCAGCAGTTGATGCGTCACCTTCTCGCAATCCTCGACCGTGATCGACTGCGCCTGCTCGGCCGCCGGATCGAACGGAAAATCGATGAAGACGCGCACCAGACCGCGCTGCGCCTTCTCTAATTCGACCAGTTCGTAGCCCATGCCCGAGAGGGTGGATTCGATCAGTTCCAGCAATTGCAAGACTATTTCTCCGTTTTGACGCCGGCGCGGCGTTGAGGCGCGCAGGCATCGGAATTGTTCGGCAAAAAAAAAATGGGCATCTGCCCATCTTTTGTTATCTCATTTACAACTCGAGATCACACATCGCGCGACCCACCGATACTTCCATCAACATCATGGCGCAGGCGGATCTTTCAATGAATTAGCACATATGTGATTCGCGGCAGGTTGCGTTTAACTTGCGCATTATAATCGATTACGGTATGCACGGCAATTCATGAATGGGCCGAAATGCAGCACATGCGCCAAAAGCGCCCGAAAAAGCGGCGCATTCCAGACGACTATTGCTGACCCGACATACACGCCGGACGAACTTGCCTGGCGACAAGCCCATCCGTGCGGCGCATGGCCCTAGCGGCCCCGGCGGCGCGCCATGCCCGGCAGGCCGGGCAGGCCGAAGCTGGCCGCATTGCCGCCGCGCTGCGGGCGATTGCCGCCGCGACGCTGGCTGCCGGCATCGGGGAATCCCAGTGCCGTCTGCAACGGATCAGGCTGGCGACTCTTCTGCTGACCGCCGCCACCCTTGTTGTTGCCGTAGCCGTCGCGATTGCCGAAGTTGTCCTTGTTGCCGTAGTTGTCCTTGTTGCCGCCGTAACCGCCCTTGGCGTTGCCGCCGTAGCCGCCGCCATTGCCGGCTGCGTTACCGTTGCCGCGGCTGCGCTGCTGGGGACCGCCCTTGCCTTGCATCTGGTTGCCGCGCGGGCCGTTGTTGCCGCCCTTGGCATTGCCGTCGGACGACTTCTGCTCGCCGCCCTGCTTTTCCAGGCCACAGGCCACCAGCATGTTGCGCACGGCGTTTTCTTCAAGCTCCTCCCAGCGACCGCGCTTCAGGGTCTGCGGCAGCGACATGTCGCCGTAGCGGGTACGGATCAGGCGCGACACGGTCAGGCCGATCGCTTCGAACATGCGGCGCACTTCGCGGTTGCGGCCTTCGCCGATGGTCACGCGATACCACTTGTTGACGCCTTCGCCGCCGCCGTCGGCGATGCGCGAGAACTGCGCCAGGCCGTCATCGAGCTCGACGCCGTGCAGCAGCTTCTGGCGCATGCCTTCCTCCAGCTCGCCCAGCGTACGCACGGCGTATTCGCGCTCGATGTTGTAGCGCGGGTGCATCAGGCGGTTGGCGAGGTCGCCGGAGGTGGTGAACAGCAGCAGGCCTTCGGTGTTGAAGTCGAGGCGGCCCACGGCCAGCCACTTGCCCGCCTTCATGGTCGGCAGGCGATCGAACACCGAGCTGCGGCCTTCCGGATCGGCATGGCTGACGATCTCGCCGGCCGGCTTGTGGTACACCAGCACGCGCGGCGGACGCTTGGAAACCTTGCGTTGCAGCAGCTTGCCGTTGATGCGGACCTGGTCGGTGGGCAGGATGCGCTGGCCGATGTGGGCCGGCTCGCCGTTGACCGACACGCGGCCGGCCACGATCAGCTCTTCCATGTCGCGACGCGAACCGAGGCCGGCGTCGGCCAGCACCTTGTGCAGCTTGGGCGCGTCATCTTCGGCGGTCAGGTCGCGGCGGCCGTTCTTGCCGCGCAGCTGGTGCGGATGGCGATTCTGGCTCTTGCCGCCCTCTTCGCGGTCGAAGGCTTCCGAGGTGACATACGAGAAGATGTCGTCGGCCGGCTGCTCGGCGCGCAAGCCGAGCTGCGGCGCCTTGGGTTTCTTGTGGTTCTTGTCGAAGCCCTTCTTGCCTTGCTGAGCCTGCTGGCCGCCTTGATTGCCGTCCTTCTTGAACTGGCCGCGCGCTTCCGGCGCGGCGCCGCCCTCGGGCTTTTGCTGGACGGCGGTTTCGTTGCCGGCCGCAGCGCGTTGCGCCGCACGGTTGTTGCGCAGCGCTCGCGGACCGCGCACGCCCCGGCGCGCCGGCTTGGCGCGATTGGGATCGGCCGGGGCATCCAGCAGCACCGGCGGCGCCACCACTTCGTCGCCCACGGTGACGATCACCTTGGGCGCTTCCGCGGCGGCCGGGGCCGGGGTATTCATATCCAGGCTGAGCTGCGCCGCGCGCGGCGCCTTCCTGGCCGGCTTCGCTGCCGGCTCGGCCGCCTCGACGGCGACATCAACCTTCTTGGCACGCGGCTTGGCGGCGCGCGGCTTCTTCTCGGCCGCGGGCGCAGCCGGCTCGACAGGCGCGGCTGCGGCAGCCGGGGCGACGTCCTCGCTCACCTCGGCCTTTTTGGCGCGGGGCGCGCGCTTTTTCGGCGCTGGGGCGTCGGCCGTCGCGTCGGCGACAGGCGCGTCAGCCTCGACGGCGCTGGCCGCAGTCTTGCGCGGGGCACGCTTCTTCACCGGCTTTTCAGTCACGGCCGAATCGGTCGCGGCAAGCTCGACGCTTTGCTCGTCTTTGGAACTAGTTGGCTTCATTCTTCGAATCTTGATTGTGCAGACCCGGTTCGGATTTGTCGTCGCGCTCTGCGGTCTGGTCGGTGGTGTCGTTGTGCTCGCCTGCCGCTTCTGCGGCGGTCTCAAGGGCGTCTGTGCCTGTTACGGCAACGTCTTCGTCAAAAGGTTCTTGCGCTTCTTCCAAAGCGTCTTCAGCGTGCGCGGCCTTTTCCCCATCGGCTGTCGCATCATGCACTGCGAGGTCTTCCTGCGCCGCGGCGACTTGCGCCTCCGCGGTCTCGACCGGTTCTTCGCCCAGCGCCGCCGCTTCAGGCTCGGCGCTGCTCATTGCATCTTCTTCCGAGGCTGCCGTGTGCGCATCGTCGGCGCCCGGCGCCGTCACTTCGCCCAGCTCCAGCTGGCCGTCGTCATGCTCCGGCTCATCGGCATCGCCTTCGGCCTGCCCCGCCAGCGCGGCAACGCCGCCTTCTAGCGCCTGCAACTCCAGCAACGCGCCCTGGACCGTCGCCTCGCCGCCCACGGATTGCAGCGGCGGCAGTTCTTCCAGCGAGCTCAAGCCCAGGTCGTCCAGGAACTTGCGGGTGGTGGCGAACAGCGCCGGGCGGCCCGGCACGTCGCGATGGCCGATCGACTCGATCCAGCCGCGCTCTTCCAGCATCTTGATGGTCTGCGAGTTGACCGCGACGCCGCGGATCTCCTCGATGTCGCCGCGCGTGACCGGCTGGCGATAAGCGATGATGGCCAGGGTCTCCAGCGTGGCGCGCGTGTATTTGGGCGGCTTCTCCGGATTCAGGCGCTCCAGGTACACCTTCATGTCGCGACGGCTCTGGAAACGCCAGCCGGTCGACAGGCTGACCACTTCCACCCCCTTGTCGGCCCAGTCTTCGCGCAGCTCATCGAGCATCTGCCGGATGTTGTCGGCACTGATTTCGCTGGCTTGTTCGCTCTCGGGGTCGACGTACAGCTTCTTCAGATCATTGATCGATAAGGGCTCGTGCGTGCAAAGCAATGCGGTTTCGAGGACTTTCTTCGCCTCAGCAATATTCATGTACGGCTCTTGTGCGTCTTGTTGTTAAACAAAAGTTCGGCTTGTACTGAGTCCGGCATGGTTGCGCCCGTACACGGCGCCATGCGCCGGATGCGGCAAACCTGCTGCGCTTGCGTGATGCGGTTGGCGCTGCTTTCCGGTGCCCGGTTTTAGGAGATTGAATGTGCTGGAAATTGAGACCCGGTCAAATCGGCGTCGCGCGGATATCGCGCTTTCGCAAAGCCGTCATGTCGCAGGGTTGCGGACGGCCGATCTGCACCTTTATCAACTACCGGCCTTACGTCAACGAGCCGTTGTCTGCCGCAAGGGTTGCGGCGGTCGGGCGCAAGGCATCAAAAGTTCTGCGCGGAGTGTAGCACAAAGATTTCCGGGGTTGGGCGCTGTTGCAAGGCCAAGACAACTATTTCCGGCCATTGTCAGCGCCGCGTCAGTCCCCGGACAGGCGGCGCGCCTCCAACTCCAGCCGCGCGGTGAAGTCATCGGCGCTCATCGGCTTGCCAAAGTAATAACCCTGCACCTGATCGCAGCCATTTTCCCTCAGGAAAGCATGCTGCTCCTCATCCTCCACGCCCTCGGCGATGACCCGCAGGTTGAGGATGTGCGCCAGCGAGATCACCGCCTTGACGATGGCTGCGCTGTCGGCGTCGCGGGCGATGTCGCGCACGAAGGACTTGTCGATCTTGAGCGCGTCCACCGGGAAACGGCGCAGATAGGACAGGCTGGAGTAGCCGGTGCCGAAGTCGTCCACCGAGATCTGCAGCCCCAGTCGCTTCAGGGTATGCAGCGTGGCCACGGTTTTTTCGGCGTCCTTCATGACCACGTTCTCGGTGATCTCCAGCTCCAGCCAGGCGGCCGACAAGCCGCTCTGGGCCAGCACCCCGGCCACGAATTCGGGCAAGGCCTGGTTCATCTGGCGCGGCGACAGGTTCACCGCCACCGGGATCGGCGGCAGGCCTGCATCCTGCCAGGCCTTATTCTGGCGACAGGCGGTGCGCAGCACCCACTCGCCGATGGGCACGATCAGCCCGGCCTCTTCGGCAAAGGGGATGAAACGGTCGGGCGGGACCATGCCCTGCTCCGGCGAATCCCAGCGGATCAGCGCCTCGGCGCCGATGATGCGGCCGTCCTTCAGGCTCAGCTTGGGCTGGTAGTACAGCTTGAACTCCTGCTGGTCGAGCGCGCGGCGCAAGCTGATCAGCATTTCCAGGCGGTTGCTGACCTGGGTGTCCATCCAGGGCGCGAAGAACTGGAAGTTGTTGCGCCCCTGCTCCTTGGCCTTGTACATGGCCGAATCGGCGTTCTTGAGCAGGGTCTCGACGTCGCGGCCGTCGGCCGGATAGCGGCTCACGCCGATGCTTGACGTGATGTGGAATTCGCGGTCGCCGGCCTGCCACGGGCGCGACACCGCCGCCAGGATGCGCTGCATTACCTCGGCGATGCCGGCTTCGCCGGTCTGGTTCTGCAGCACCAGCACGAACTCGTCGCCGCCCTGGCGCGCCACCATGTCGGAGTCGCGCAGGCAGGATTGCAGGCGCTGCGCCACCGTCTTGAGGAGCTCGTCGCCGACCTGGTGGCCCAGGCTGTCGTTGATGAACTTGAACTGGTCGAGATCGACGAAGGCCACCGCGGTCAGCCCGCTTTTCTGGCGCGCGCCGGCGATGGCGCGCTGCAGGTGGTCGTGCAACATGTTGCGGTTGGGCAGCCCGGTCAGCGCGTCGTGCGTGGCCTGGTGGCGGATCTCGGCCTCGTAGAGCTTGCGCTCGGTGATGGCTTCCACCGTGCCCTCGTAGCAGACCAGGTTGCCGGCCTCATCGCAGACCGCGCGCGCGTTCTCCGAGATCCAGATGATGTCGCCGTCGCGGCGGTACACGCGCGACTCGAAATTGGACACCGAGCCGCGCTCCTCCATCAGCCGCATGAATTCGCTGCGCCGCTCCGGCTCGACGTAGAGCTGGTGGCGGATGTCGCGCAGGCCGACGATCAGGT
Source organism: Herbaspirillum sp. WKF16 (assembly GCF_028993615.1). NCBI lineage: Bacteria > Pseudomonadati > Pseudomonadota > Betaproteobacteria > Burkholderiales > Oxalobacteraceae > Herbaspirillum > Herbaspirillum sp. WKF16. The sequence goes on from NZ_CP118632.1 coordinate 3,705,192, forward strand.
CTTCCGGCGAGCGGTAGCCATAGATGCGCGCCAGCGCCGGGTTGACCGCGATGTAGGTGCCGTCCGGCGTGGTCTGGAACACCCCCTCGATGGCGTTCTCGAAGATGCTGCGATAGCGGCGTTCGGCCTCTTGCAGCGCCTGCGCGGCTTCCTTGCGTTCGGTGATGTCCTGCATGAAGCCTTCAATCGCCTCGACCTTGCCGGCGCCGCCGTAAATGCCCACGCCGCGCCCCCACACCCAGCGCACCACGCCGTCGGCGCGCACGATGCGGTACTCGACGTCGATGCGATGCCTGCCGCGCAGGCAATCTTCCACATGGATGCGCACCATCTCGCGGTCATCCTGGTGGATCAGGTCGACGAAGGACAGCCGCTGGTTCAGCAGCAGGTCCTCCGGCAGGTAGCCGGTCAGTTCCAGGCAGCCTTCGCTGACGAATTCCATGCTCCATTGCGCATCGTCGCGGCAGCGATAGACCACGCCGTCGAGATTGACCAGCAGGGTTTCGAGCAGGCGCGGCGAACGCGGAATGGACTGCATCGACGGCGACTGTCCGTCGGGAAAGACCGATAAAGCTGCTGTTTTCATATGAACTGCGTGCGCCTCGCCCCGCTGCGGATGTGAACAGTGATGTCGTTTGGCCACCCTCATCGGGGCGGCTTCGTATGCCGCAATACCTAAGCAATAAAGATGCCATTGCCGCCGCACAGGGCCGCGACGCCTCGTCCGGGCAAATCGCAGGTAAAGACCCCTCAATTCCACACAATCGCCAACTCTGCCGTGGCGTTAGAATCCTGAAAACTTTCGGCGCAGGTTTCCGATCCGGATCGTATCGCCATCACAACGACAACAGGGCAGACTATTTCACCATGTGGGCAAACCGTTATTTCGTGTTCTGGTCGGTCATCATCCTGTCCACCGCGCTGGTGCTGCTGGCTGCAGGCCAATTCATCGGCTGGGGCTGGTCGCTCATCCCGCTGGCGCTGTCGGCGATCGGCATCCGCGACCTCGCGCAGCGGCGCCACGCAGTGCTGCGCAACTACCCGCTGATCGGGCATTTCCGCTTCATGTTCGAGTCCATCCGTCCGGAAATCCGCCAATATTTCATCGAAGGCGAAATGGACGGCCGCCCGTTCTCGCGCAAGAAGCGCAGCATCGTCTACCAGCGCGCCAAGGCCGACGTCGACAGCCGCCCCTTCGGTACCGAGCTGGACATGCAGCAGGCGGGCCATGAATGGATAGGCCACTCGCTCTCGCCCACCAAGATCGCCAGCCACGACTTCCGCGTGACCGTCGGCGAAGGCCTTGCCCAACCGTATTCGATGTCGGTGTTCAACGTCTCGGCGATGAGCTTCGGCTCGCTCTCGGCCAATGCCATCCGCGCGCTGAACCACGGTGCGAAGAAAGGCAACTTCGCGCACGACACCGGCGAAGGCTCGGTCTCGGAATATCACCGCGAATTCGGCGGCGACCTGGTGTGGCAGGTGGCCTCGGGCTACTTCGGCTGCCGTAACGCCGATGGCAGCTTCAACGAGGAGAAATTCGCCGCCCAGGCGCAGGCGCCGCAGATCAAGATGATCGAGGTGAAGCTGTCGCAGGGAGCCAAACCCGGCCACGGCGGCGTGCTGCCGGCAGCCAAGATCACGCCGGAGATCTCCGCCACGCGCGGCATCCCGATGGGCGTCGACTGCATCTCGCCGGCCGTGCACTCGTCGTTCTCGACGCCGGTCGGCCTGCTGGAATTCATCGAGAAGCTGCGCCAGCGCAGCGGCGGCAAGCCGGTCGGCATCAAGATGTGCATCGGCCACCCATGGGAATTCTTCGGCATCGCCAAGGCCATGCTGAAGACCGGCATCGTGCCCGACTTCATCACCGTGGACGGCTCCGAAGGCGGCACCGGCGCGGCGCCCCTGGAGTTCGTCGACCACGTCGGCATGCCGCTGCAGGAAGGTTTGCTGATGGTGCACAACACCCTGGTGGGCATCGGCCTGCGCGACAAGGTGAAGATCGGCGCCGGCGGCAAGATCGTCACCGCCTTCGACCTGGCGCGCACGCTGGCGCTGGGCGCCGACTGGTGCAACTCGGCGCGCGGCTTCATGTTCGCGCTGGGCTGCATCCAGTCGCAGAGCTGCCATACCGACCGCTGCCCCACGGGCGTAGCCACCCAGAACGCCCATCGCGCCCGCGCGCTGGTGGTGCCGGACAAGGCCGAGCGCGTCTACCGCTTCCACCAGAGCACCCTGCACGCCTTGCAGGAACTGGTGCAGGCGGCCGGCCTGCCGCACACCTCGGCGCTGCGCCCGCACCACATCGTCCGACGCATCAACGACCACGAGATCCAGCTCATGTCCAACGTGCTCAAGTACCTGGAGCCCAACGATTTGCTGGACGGCAATTACCGCTATCAGGTCTATGAAAAGTTCTGGCCCATCGCCCGCGCCGAAAGCTTCCATCCGGAATTCTGAAATTAGGCCGGATCTTCAGGCAAGAAAAAAGCCCGCATCTGCGGGCTTTTTCATTGGTCGCCTGGCGCCGGCGGGATGCGAATTGCTGCACCTGCGCCAGCTCGGCGGGAATCACTTGCGCTTCATGAAGAAGATGAACTCCTGCTCGTCGTTCTTCGATTGCTCCAGCAGGTCGTTGCCGGTCTGCTTGGCGAATGCCTGGAAATCCCGCACCGAACCGGTGTCGGTGGCGGTAACCCTGAGCACTTGGCCGCTTGCCATATCGGCCAGGGCCTTCTTGGTCTTGAGGATGGGCAGCGGACAGTTCAGGCCGCGCGCATCCAGTTCCCGGTGAAATTCAATGGTCATTACTTCGACTCAAAATTGGAATACAACGAAAACGATTTTACTGCAAAGATGCGCCGAGTTGATGCGTCGCACAAGATCTGTTGTATTCACCGCACTAAGATTGTGCAATAGCAACTAATCCTGACTATTTGGCGATCTGGGGCGTCTCGATCGGCGTGCTGGAACCGGCGAACTCCACGTACTGCACCGGCAGCTGGCGCGAGCGCATCCAGTCCGCCACCGCGTGGCCGGTGCCGGCCGGCCAGGGGCGCAGGTCGGCCGGCGCCGACAGGCGGTATTCGAGCAGCTCCGGCGAAAGCTTGATGGCGCCGCTGGCCTTGACGTAATAGGCGATGATCAATTCATTCTTGCGCATGAATTCATACACGCCGATCAGCTCGATGTGCTGCGCGTCGAGATCGGTTTCTTCCTTGATCTCGCGCGCGATGCCCTGCTCCGGCGTCTCGTCGCGCTCCATGAAGCCGGTGATCAGGGCGAAGCGTCCTTCAGCCCAGGCCGCATTGCGCGCAGTGAGCATCTTGCCGTCGACTTCAACCAGCGCCGCCAGTACCGGCAAGGGGTTGTCCCAATGGGTCCAGTGGCCGTCGGGGCACGCCAGGCGCAGCTTGCCGGCCTCCCCTTCGTCGGCGCGCAGCTCCAGGGAAGTCGCGCATACCGGGCAAAACTTGAAATCGCTCATCGGGCTCTCCGTGGCCTGTGGATGATGGACAGCAAACGCAGGGTCAGAGCTTGGCGCCGACCCAGTCGGCCACGCCTTGCAGCGCGCCGGGCAAGCCGGCCGGCTCGGTGCCGCCGGCTTGCGCCATGTCGGGGCGACCGCCGCCCTTGCCGCCGACCTGCTGGGCGACGAAGTTGACCAGCTCGCCGGCCTTGACCTTGCCGGTGGCGTCGGTGGTGACGCCGGCGATCAGGCTGACCTTGCCGTCCTTCACCGACGCCAGCACGATGGCCGCGGTCTTGAGCTTGTCCTTGAGCTTGTCCATGGTCTCGCGCAGGGTGGTGACGTCGGCGCCTTCCAGCGTCGCGGCCAGCACCTTGATGCCCTTGATGTCGACGGCCTGGCTCGACAGTTCGTCGCCCTGGCTGGAAGCCAGCTTGGACTTCAGCGCGGCCAGTTCCTTCTCCAGCGCCTTGACCTGGTCCTGCACCTGGCCGATGCGCGGCAGCAGTTCTTCCGGCTGGGTCTTGAGCGCGGCGGCCGCTTCGGCCACGCGCGCGGACAGCGACTGCACCAGCGCCAGCGCGCCTTCGCCGGTAACGGCTTCGACGCGGCGGATGCCGGCGGCGACGCCGCCTTCGGAGACGATCTTGAACAGGCCGATGTCGCCGGTGCGCTCGACGTGGGTGCCGCCGCACAGCTCGGTCGAAGTGCCGATCGACAGCACCCGCACCTCGTCGCCGTACTTCTCGCCGAACAGCGCCATGGCGCCGGCGGCGATCGCATCGTCATAACCCATCAGCTTGGCGCCGGTGGCCACGTTGGCCAGCACTTCGCGGTTGACGATGTCTTCCACGCGGCGGATTTCATCGGCCGTCAGCGGCGCGTTGTGGCTGAAGTCGAAACGGGTCTTGTCGGCGTCGACCAGCGAACCCTTCTGCGACACGTGCACGCCCAGGACTTCGCGCAGCGCCTTGTGCATGAGGTGGGTGGCGGAGTGGTTGCGCATGGTGCGCGCGCGCTGGTCGGCGTCGACCTTGGCTTGCACCGTGTCGCCCACGGCCAGGGCGCCCTTGATCAATTGGCCATGGTGGCCGAACACGTCGGCCTGGATCTTTTGCGTGTCGGCCACGGCGAACAGGCCGCCGGCCGCTTCCAGCGCGCCGGCGTCGCCGCCCTGGCCGCCGGACTCGGCGTAGAACGGCGTGGTGTCCAGCACCACGATGGCGTCCTGGCCGGATTCGATCTTCTGCACCGGCGAGCCCGCCACGTACAGCGCGACCACCTTGGCCTGCTGCGCCAGCGCTTCATAGCCGACGAACTTGGTCTTGTCGCCGGTGTACTCGATGGCGGCCGCCATCTTGAACTTGCCGGCGGCGCGCGCGGCGTTCTTCTGGCGTTCCATGGCGGCGTCGAAGCCGGCCTCGTCCAGCTCGACATTGCGCTCGCGGCAAATGTCGGCGGTCAGGTCCAGCGGGAAGCCGTAGGTGTCGTACAGGGTGAAGGCGGTCTCGCCGTCCAGCTTGGCGGTGTTGGAAGCGAGCGCGGCTTCCAGGATCTTCATGCCGTGCTCCAGCGTTTCGCCGAAGCGTTCTTCTTCCTGCTTCAGGACCATCTCGACGCGCTGCGCCGCTTCCGGCAGCTCGGGATAGGCCGCGCCCATCTGCTCCACCAGGTCCTTGACCAGCTTGTGGAAGAACGGCTTGGTCTGGCCCAGCTTGTGGCCGTGGCGCAGGGCGCGGCGGATGATGCGGCGCAGGACGTAGCCGCGGCCTTCGTTGCCGGGGATGACGCCGTCGACGATCAGGAAGGAGGTCGCGCGGATGTGGTCGGCGATGACGCGCAACGAGGCGTTGGTGAGGTCATCGACGCCGGTCTCGCGGGCGGCGGCCTTGATCAGCGCCTGGAACAGGTCGATCTCGTAGTTGCTGTGCACGTGCTGCAGGATCGCGGCCAGGCGCTCCAGGCCCATGCCGGTGTCGACGCAGGGCGCCGGCAGCGGGGTCAGCGTGTATTCGCCGGTGGCCGGGTCGAGCTGGCGGTCGAACTGCATGAACACGTTGTTCCAGATCTCGATGTAGCGGTCGCCGTCCTGGTCCGGGCTGCCCGGGGGGCCGCCCCAGACGTCCGGGCCGTGGTCGTAGAAGATCTCGGAACAGGGGCCGCAAGGGCCAGTCTCGGCCATCTGCCAGAAGTTGTCGGAGGCGTAGGGCGCGCCCTTGTTGTCGCCGATGCGCACCACGCGCTCGGGCGGCAGGCCGATTTCCTTGGTCCAGATGTCGTAGGCTTCGTCGTCGGTCTGGTAGACGGTGGCCCACAGCTTGTCGGCCGGCAGGCCGTAGACCTTGGTCAGCAGCTCCCAGGCCCACTTCAGCGATTCGCGCTTGAAGTAGTCGCCGAAGGACCAGTTGCCCAGCATCTCGAAGAAGGTGTGGTGGCGCGCCGTGTAGCCGACGTTTTCCAGGTCGTTGTGCTTGCCGCCGGCGCGCAGGCAGCGCTGCACCGAGGTGGCGCGCACGTAGTTGCGCTTGTCGGTGCCGAGGAACACATCCTTGAACTGAACCATGCCGGAGTTGGTGAACAGCAGGGTCGGATCGTTGCCGGGGACCAGGCTGGACGACCGGACGATGGTGTGTCCTTGGGATTCAAAGAATTTCAGAAACTTATCGCGAATTTCGGCTGAGTTCATGTTCGAAGGCTTGGTAGTAGACCTGATAGACCGGATAGATAGACGGTGCAAAAAATGATTGCGAACCGACGATTATACGTGATACTGCGCCCCTTAAGCAGCCCCGGGGATGGCGCCGGGGAGGTTGCCTGCGAGACATCGCCCGCCGCGCCCGCGGCATTCCCGGCCCATTGCCGCGGCAGGCGAAAAAAAACCCGCCGGACATGGTCCGACGGGTCACAGGGCAGGCTGCTCCGGCATGGCGCGCAGCGCGCGCCAGCGGTCCTTAACAGCGGCAACCCACCCTTCCGGTAATTCCCTGCGGCCCCGGGCTCATGCCGGCGCCGCGCGGCCGATCAGGCGCCCTTGTTGATGGGCACGGCCGGCGTGGCCTTCTTGGCGTGTTTCTTGTGCTTCTTGTGCTTCTTCGCCTTCTTGGCGTGCTTCTTGTGCTTCTTGTGCGCCGGCTTGGCGGCCGGGGCTTCTGCGGCAGGAGCAGCGGCCGGTGCGGGCTGTGCCAGGACCGGCATGGCGAAGGCGGCGACGAGTACGGCTGCCAGCAGTTTGTTGATCTTCATCGTTTTCCTCTATCTCTCAGTGTTGTGTATCACAAGTCTCCGGCGCTCACTTCGCCGGCCTTGTGCTTGTGTAACGCGTTCGCCCGGCAATCGTTGACAGCGCCCGCGGCACATTCCCCCATGGCGCCGATGCCGGCTTGCAGATGATCATAGCCAGCGCCGCCGGATTCAGTCCCTCGGTAAGAGCGATATTTTCGGCTCAATTCGCCGCAGCGCGTTTGGCATTCACCATGCGTGGGCGGAAATCAGATCGACGCGGTCGGTGCAGAAAGCATCCACGCCCCATTCGCGGATCTCGGCCGCGCGCGCCGGATCGTTCACGGTGTAGCAGAACAGCCCATAGCCGGCGGCCTTGACCCGGCCCGCCAGTTCGGGCGTGAGGTTCTTGTGGCTGGTGTGCAGGGCGACCGCGCCGAGCGTGCGCAGGCGCTGCTCCCAGTCGGCAGGAATGACGTCCACCAGGAAGCCGCGCGGCAGGTCGGGGGCCGCCTGGGCAGCCGCCATCAGCGCCTCGAACGAGAACGACGACAACACCGGCAGCGACGCCGCGCCGGCGGCGTCAGGCTTCTCGCGCAAGGCCGCCAGCAGGCCGTCAAAACGCCGCCGCACCGCCAGCGCCGCCAGCTCGCCGGTGCGGCGCGCCTGCTCCGGCGCGCCCGGCTTGATCTCGACGTTCATCCAGATGCCGTGCTCAAGGCAGAAGTCCAAACCTTGCTCCAGCGTGCACACGCGCTCGCCGGCAAAGGCCGGGCCCAGCCAGCCGCCGGCATCGAGTTCGCGCAGCTCGTCCCAGTCGGCCGCGGCGATCGCGCCCTCCCCCGGCAGCGTGCGGCCGCGCTTGGGGTCGTGCATCAGGATGGGCACCTCGTCGCGCGTGAGCATGACGTCGAACTCTGCCGCGCGGTAACCGAACTGCAGGCCGGTGCGAAAGCCGGCCAGGGTGTTTTCCGGCGCCAGCGTGCCGCCGCCGCGGTGCGCGAGAATCTTGGGATAGGGCCACATGTCGGTTCTCCGTTGCTCTGTTGGTAGGGTCCGGTTGTGCTACCGGCCGGGGCATAAGGTAGAGCAGAACGGGCCGCGCTTCAAGCGCTTCGCGCCGGCGCCGGCGCATTTCGTCGCACCGCGCTGGCGCGCGTGCGCGATCCGGCGCAGGGTGGCGGCCATGCCATCCGGCTGGACGGCGCGACGGGGAATCAGGATACTATTCACGCCCGCGCGTTGCGCGCCGCCCGCTCCACTGAATTGCAAGAGAATGAACCAACGAGATACCTCCGTCCATCCCCGCCTGATCCTGCTGCTGCGCGAGCTGGCCAAGTCGCTGCTGCCCACGCTGGTGATCAACCTGATCTGCGCGCTGGTCGTCACGTACCTGATGCGCATCGGCGACGGCTTTTACCAGAACCTGCAGGCGGCGATGTGCATCGGCATCCTGGCGATGCTGCTGATCAACGGCGCGCGCCTGGCCATCTGGGGCGAGGGGCCGCCGCACAAGGGCGGTTTCGCCGCGCTGCTGCTGGTGCTGGCGCCGCTGTCGGTGCTGCTCGGCCGCCTGCTGGCCGGCGCGCTGACGGGCCAGATGCCCAAGTCCCTGCTGCCCGAGGACGCCGACAACATCATCGGCGTGATCGTGGTGACCTTCCTGGCCTGCTTCGGCGCCGCGCTGTACTTCTGGAACCGCCAGAAGATCGCGGCCCTGCAGGCCCACGCCAGCCAGGTCGAAAAGCACGCGGCGCAAGCCCAGCTGCAGATGCTGCAGGCCCAGATCGAGCCGCACATGCTGTTCAACACGCTGGCCACGCTGCAAACCCTGATCGCCACCGAACCGCTGCACGCGCAGCAGATGCTGGACCAACTGATCCAATACCTGCGCACCACCCTGTCGGCCTCGCGCGCCGACAGCACCTCGCTGCAAAAGGAATTCGACCTGATCAAGGCCTATCTCGGCCTGATGTCGCTGCGCATGGGCATGCGCCTGTCGTACACGCTGCAGCTGCCGGAGCACCTGGGCCGGCTGCGCCTGGCGCCGATGCTGCTGCAGCCGCTGGTGGAAAACGCCATCAAGCACGGCCTGGAGCCCAAGGTCGAGGGCGGCAATTGCACCGTGCGCGCCTCCATCCACAACGACATGCTGGTGCTCTCCGTGTTCGACACCGGCGTCGGCCTGCCCACCGGCGTGAGTTTCAACCAGCCCTCGCCCAAGGCCGAGCTGGCGGCGGTGACCGGCAGGAAGGAACCTGAGATCGGCATGCACTTCGGCCTGGAAAACATCCGCGAGCGCCTGGTCACGCTGTACGGCCCGCTGGCCGAATTGATCATCACCCACAACGTGCCCGGCGGCGCGATGGCGCAGATCACCGTTCCGCTCAAGTCGCTCAGGGCCGCGCACCGCTCTGCGCGCGGGCCGCGCAACGGCGGCCGCTGAGACCGCCCGGATTGCCCTGTTCCACGGAGGACGCATGCCGCAAGCCACCGCACTGATCGCCGAAGACGAACCGCTGCTGGCCAACGCCCTGCGCCAGGCGCTGCAACGCGCCTGGCCCGAGCTGGCGCCGCCGCGGCTGGCCGCCAACGGCAACGAGGCGTTGGAGCAGGCCCTGGCGCAGCCGCCCGATGTGCTGTTCCTGGACATCCGCATGCCCGGTCGCAGCGGCCTGGAGGTGGCGCGCGAACTGGCCGAGGACTGGCCCGGCGATCACCCCTTCCCGCTGATCGTTTTCGTCACCGCCTACGACAACTACGCGGTGGAAGCCTTCGAGCGCGCCGCCGTCGACTACCTGCTCAAGCCGGTCAACGATGCCCGCCTGGCGGCCAGCGTGCAAAGGCTCAAGGCGCTGCTGGCGCAGCGCGCGGCCGACGGCCGGGATCCACGCCTGGAACGCGCGCTGGACCAGTTTCGCGCGCTGGCGGCGCAGGAACAGGACCCCCTGCCCGCCGCCCGGCTGGACATCATCCGCGCGGCGGTGGGCAACCAGGTGCGGCTGATCCCGGTGGACGATGTGCTGTATTTCGAAGCCACCGACAAGTATGTCAACGTGGTCACCGCCGAAGGCCAGGCGCTGATCCGCACCAGCCTGCGCGAGCTGATCCCCCAGCTCGATCCCCGGCAGTTCTGGCAGGTGCACCGCGGCACCGTGGTGCAGGTGCGCCAGGTGCAGGCGGCAGTGCGCGACGAAGCCGGCAAGCTCTCGCTGCTGCTGCGCGGCCGGCCGGAGAAACTTGCGGTCAGCCGGCTGTTCGCCCACCTGTTCCGGCAGATGTAGCGCCATGAAAAAAGCCGCGCCGTCGCAGGGGACGGACGCGGCCAACACGAAATTCGATTCAAGCGCCCGGTGTTGCCGCCGGGACATGCGCGCTCAGCGCCCGTAGTAGTAGCCCGGCCCCGGCCCATAATATGGACGGTAGTAGTGCGGATGCGACGGGCCGGCCGGCACCACCACGCAGGCGGACAAGGTAGCCGCCGCGACGCACGCGGCCACCAGCAGTTTGGCGATTCGTTTCATGATGCCCTCCTTGGATGATCGGGGTTCTGCCTGACCCGGACCGACGCCGGATCACGCAGGCAGATTGCCACCCGGGCGTCATGACAGGTAATTCGCAGCCGTATCATCTGTAACAGGATGAGGAAAAGCGCCCGGCCCCGGGCCGCGCCGAAATTTCCCGCCCCTGCCCGCGCGCAGCCCGATGAAAGCGGGGCGCGTGCGGTAAAATGCCTGCCATCTGTATAAATAGGCATTTCTCCCGATTCAACCCATGAGCAACGAACTGAAAAACGGACACACCCCGACGCCCTCCACCAATTTCCTGCGCGGCATCATCGAGGCCGACCTGGTCTCCGGCACCTACGCCAAACGCAACGGCAAGGAAGGCCAGGCGCTGCCGCAGGTGATCACCCGTTTTCCGCCCGAGCCCAACGGCTACCTGCACATCGGCCACGCCAAGTCGATCTGCCTGAACTTCGGCCTGGCCGCCGACTACGCCGGCCGTTGCCACATGCGCTTCGACGACACCAATCCGGAGAAGGAAGAGCAGGAGTACGTCGACACCATCCTCGACTCGGTCAAATGGCTGGGCTTCTCGTGGGAGCATGAGGGCAAGCCTCACCTGTACTACGCCAGCAACTACTTCGACGTCATGTACGCCAGCGCCCAGGCGCTGATCCGCCGCGGCCTGGCCTATGTCGACGAACAGAACGCCGAGCAGATGCGCGAGAACCGCGGCACCCTGACCGAACCCGGCAAGAACTCGCAATGGCGCGACCGCCCGGCTGAGGAATCGCTGCGCCTGTTCGAGGAAATGCGCGACGGCAAGCATCCCGACGGCTCCATGATCCTGCGCGCCAAGATCGACATGGCCAGCCCCAACATGAACCTGCGCGATCCGGCCATCTACCGCATCCGCCACGCCACCCACCACAACACCGGCGACAAGTGGCGCGTGTACCCGATGTACACCTTCGCGCACCCGATCGAGGACGCGCTGGAAAACATCTCGCACTCGATCTGCACGCTGGAGTTCGAAGACCAGCGCCCGTTCTACGACTGGCTGCTGGAACACCTGGCCGAGGAAGGCTTCTTCAAGAAGCCGCTGCCGCGCCAGTACGAATTCGCGCGCCTGAACCTGACCTACATCATCACCAGCAAGCGCAAGCTGCGCCAGCTGGTGGACGAGAACATCGTCTCCGGCTGGGACGATCCGCGCATGCCCACCATCGTCGGCCTGCGCCGCCGCGGCTACACGCCCGAGGCGATCCGCCTGATGTGCGACCGCACCGGCGCCTCCAAGCACAACAGCTGGATCGACTACAGCGTGCTGGAAGGCGCGCTGCGCGAAGACCTCGACCCCAAGGCGCCACGCGCCGTGGCCGTGCTGCGCCCGCTGAAGCTGATCATCGACAACTTCCCGGCCGGCCAGAGCATCGACTGCAGCGCGCCGGTCTATCCGCCCGCGCACCCGGAACACGACACCGCGCATCGGCACTTCCCGATCACCCGCGAACTGTGGATCGAGCGCGAGGACTTCATGGAAGAGCCGACCAAGGGCTACTTCCGCCTGTTCCCCGGCAACAAGGTGCGCCTGCGCTACGGCTACGTGGTCGAATGCACCGGCTGCGACAAGGACGAGAACGGCAACGTCGTCGCCGTGCATTGCAACTACTTCGAAGACAGCAAGAGCGGCACCGAAGGCAGCTCGAACTACAAGGTCAAGGGCAACCTGCACTGGGTCAGCGCCGAGCACGCGCTGGCCACCGAGGTGCGCCTGTACGACCGCCTGTTCTCGGACGCCCATCCCGACGCCGGCGGCAAGGATTTCCTGGCCGCGCTGAACCCGAACTCCAAGGAAGTCATCACCGCCTACCTGGAGCCGACGCTGAAGACCGCCAAGGCCGGCGAGATCTACCAGTTCGAGCGCCACGGCTACTTCGTGGCCGACCGGGTCGACTCGACCGAAGGCAAGCCGGTGTTCAACCGCGCGGTCACGCTCAAGGACAGCTGGGGCAAGTAAGCGCGCCGCAGGCAGCACAAGCACGGGCGGCGGCGACCTGCGAGCGCCGCCCGGCTCCACCACAAGACGCGGCGACGCGGCATACGCAGGCAAGCAAGAGGGGAAGGCTCATGTTCGAGCAGATCAAGATCCAGCGCATGTCGATGGGCACCATCTACAAGCTGCTGGCCATCGGCACCACGTTTTCGCTGGTGCCGTTTTCGGTGCTCATGGGCGTGCTCTCGCTGTTCGGCGCGCAGACCATCACCTGGGACGGCAAGCACCTGATCGGCTATGACGGCCTGATCGCCTCGCCCTTCATCGGACTGTTCCTGTCCTTCTTCGTCACGCTGTTCCTGGGCACGCTGTGCACCATCGGGCTATGGCTGTACTCGCTGTGGCGCCCGCTGTCGCTGCGCGTGGAACCGATCGACAACCTCGACATCGATCGCCTGATCCGCGAGAGCGAAGAAGCGATGGCCGAGCGCGACTGAGCGTCGCCGGCCGATGCGCGTCCGGCCTAGAAAATCTTCACCTAGAAGATCTTCATCCACCTGAGGAAGGCTACCGTCGCCACCCCCAGGCCGCCCATCGCTCCCATCACGATCCAGAACGAAGTCTCGTCGTGCAGGCCGGGCAGGCCCGCCACGTTCATCCCGAAAATCCCCGACACCAGCGTGGCCGGCATCAGCAATGCGGTCAGGATCGACAGCGCCATCAGGTTGCGGTTCATCTGTTCCGACATCTGCGAGGCGATCTCTTCCTGCAGCAGCTTGGCGCGTTCATAGACCGCCTCCACCGTGGAGTGCAGCTCATTGAGTTCGTCCAGCGCGTGGGTCAGGTCTTCCATTGCTTCAAGCGGCACCCAGGACGGGCGCAGGCGATTGAACTGCGCCAGGATGCGACGCTCGGGCGCGATGAAACGGCGCAGCTCGGCCAACTGGCGGCGGATGCCTGAAAGCTCGCTGCGGTCTTCCGGACGGCGATCCGAGAGCACCGAGAATTCGATGTCGTCGACCTTGTCGTTGAGTTTGTCCAGGCGCGCATTGAAACCGTCGGCCAGGCAGCGCAGCAGTTCGGCGAACAGATCCATCGGGTTGTCGAACTCGGCGCCGTCCAGCACCTTCTGGCGCAGCATGTTGGTCGACAGCAGCGGCTGGGTGCGCAGCGTCAAGAGGCGCGTGCGGTCCAGGTAGAAATGCAGCGCGCCCTTCTCGGTGCCGGTGTCGCCGATCTCCATCTTCATGTCGGTCAACGTGCCGTAGACGCCATCGGGCGTGGCGTGCAGGCCGGGGTGGGTGTCGCTGCTGAGCAGGAACTCGGTGATGTATTCGGGCACTCCGCTGTGGTGCTCCATCCAGTGCTGGACCTTGACGTCGGCGGTCTTCACATGCACCCACGAAAACGAGGGCGCCACCGTGCGGCAGTCCAGCACGTCGTTCCACTTCATCTGGCTGGCGCGGCTGTCGTCGAAGCGGAAGGCGCAGATGAATCCCGCCGGCTCGTAGAGCAGATGCAAGGCTTGGTTGGTTTCCGGCGGGTTTTGCATGGGAGGCCGAGGCGAGGATGAGGGACGAGGCATTCTAACGGCCCACTTTGACAAATTTGTGACAGGGCCATGACGCCCACGACGCCCCGGCGCAGAACTTTTCCCGCGCCGCGCCGCTCGCACCCATGTCGACCATCATCAACAGGAGAAAAACATGACGCGAGGAAACAGGATTGCCGCCGCCCTGCTGGCGCTGGGACTGATGGCGGGCGCCGGCGCGGCATCGGCCCAGTCGGCCGCGCCGGCCTACATGAACGGCGGCATCGGCCAGGGCGAGCAGGACGCGATCAAGGCCGCCGCCCGGGACTACAACCTGCACCTGCTGTTTTCGCAGAACAATGGCGAGTACATCAGCGACGTCAGGCTGGACATCACCGACACCCGCGGCGGCGCGCTCCTGTCATTGCCCTCGGCCGGGCCGATGACCAATGTGCGGTTGCCGCCCGGCCAATACAAGGTGTCCGCGAGCTACAAGGGTGAGGGCAAATCGCAGCAGGTCACCGTGATGGAGGGCAAGACCAGCAACCTCTCGCTGCGCTGGGGTGGGGGCGCGACCCAATGAGGCCCGCGCCGCAGGTCAGTAGCTGAAGCTGCGATTGCCCCAGGCTTCGCGCGCGGCGTCGCACACCTTGATCTGGGCCGAGCTCATGCCGGAGGTGCCGTTGAGCGAGCACTGGTCGGACACCGACTTGGCCTCGTCGATATGCTGGCGGAAATAAGCGTAGTCCTTCTTGCCGGCGACGGCGTCGCAGGCCGACAGCAAAGGCAGTGCGACGCACAGCAGTGCGGACAGGCGGATGAAAGTGTTCATGCTGCGGTTCCCCTTGGTGATGCGGTACGGGCAGTGCCCGAAGAAGTGCAGGACCGCGATCCTGGCGCGGCGGCAAGGTCGGCTGGCGTCTGCTTGGCTTTTTCCCTGCGTTGTCTGCGTGCGCGTGTGACCTTGCGCGTCCGGCGATGGCGGCCTCCCTCCCCGGGAGCCTGATCGCGGGCGCGCTCGCTGCGACGCCGCAAAGTATAGTCAGCAAATCCTGATTGCTCAACGGAAATCTTCAGCGCCGGCGCTGTGTTCCACGCTTTTGCGCGCGCTGTGCTTTCCCCGCCGGCAAGATCGGCGGTAAAGCTTGTACAAATGAAAAGGGCCGGTCTGCGCGACCGGCCCTTTTTTCATTCCGCCAACAGCTGCGCTCAGCCGCGACGCCTGAGCAGCGCGTGCAGGATGATGGCGCCGAAGGTGGCGGTGCCGATGCCGCCCAGCGCGAAGCCGCCCAGCTTGAGGGTGAAGTCGCCGGCGCCCAGCACCAGCGTGACGGCGGCCACGATCAGGTTGGTGTTGTTGGAGAAGTCGACCTTGTTCTCGACCCAGATGCGCGCGCCGGAAACCGTGATCAGGCCGAACACCACGATCGACACGCCGCCCAGCACCGCGCCTGGAATGGTCAGGATGGCGGCGCCGAACTTGGGCGAGAAGCCCAGCAGGATGGCGATCGCCGCCGCCACCACGAACACCAGAGTGGAATAGATCTTGGTCACGGCCATCACGCCGATGTTCTCGGCATAGGTGGTCACGCCGGTGCCGCCCACGCTGCCCGAGAGCATGGTGGCCAGGCCGTCGCCGATGAAGGCGCGACCGATGTAGCGGTCCAGGTTCTGGCCGGTCATGGCGGACACCGCCTTGATGTGACCCAGGTTCTCCGCCACCAGGATGATGGCCACCGGCGCCAGCAAGGCCATCGCGCTGCCCTGGAACACCGGCGTGGCGAAGTGCGGCACGCCGAACCAGGCGGCGTTGGCCACGCCCGAGAAGTCGATCGGCTTGCCCAGGCCGGCGCCGTTGGTCAGGATGGCGTAGATGACATAGGCCAGCAGCAGGCCCACCAGGATCAGCAGGCGCTGCAGCATGCCGCGCGTGAACACCGCGACGAAGCCCACACAGAGCACGGTGGCCAGCGCCATCCAGGCGTCGAAATTGTTACCGGTCACGCCCTTGACGGCGATCGGCGCCAGGTTCAGGCCGATCACGGCCACCACAGAACCGGTCACCACCGGCGGCATCAGGCTTTCGATCCAGCGCGTGCCCACGCCCGAGACGATCAGGCCGATCACGGTGTAAGCCGCGCCGCAGGCGATGATGCCGCCCAGCGCCACGCCCAGGTTGGCGTTGGCGCCGGAGCCGGCGTAGCCGGTCACGGCGATCACCAGGCCGATGAAGGAGAAGCTGGAGCCGAGATAGCTCGGCACGCGCCCGCCCACCAGCAGGAAAAACAGCAGCGTGCCCACGCCCGACATCAGGATCGCCAGGTTGGGATCGAACCCCATGAGCAGCGGCGCCAGCACGGTCGAGCCGAACATGGCCACCACGTGCTGCACGCCCATGGCCAGCGTCTGCGGCGCGGGCAGGCGCTCGTCGGCGGCGATGACGGCGCCCTGGCCGTCGCTGGTGCTGCTGCGCAGCCGCCATTGGGGGAAGTAAGAACCCGGCATGGATATCCCTTTCGTTATGTTATGAATTATTGGGTCATTGGATTTGCATGAACGGGGGCTAGTGTATTGAGCGGCAAGCCAAATAACAATTGGTCTGGCAGCCGCCGCGGCAAAAAATATCAAAAAGATTTTCCGGCGCGCGGGCGATGCCGCCCACCGGTGCAAAAAGCGCCGCCTCGACGCCCGCTTGCCCCAAAAAAGACGGCGGCCGGCGATGTGCGCGAGAACTTGCACCATCTCCCTCGCCGGGCATGTTTCTTGCGCCTTGGGAGCGGTTAGAATCACGCCGCCGCGTCCGAGAACGATATGTCCATGATGAACCTCACCACTCCCGCCTTGCTGTTTCCCGCCACCTCGCTGCTGCTGCTGGCCTATACCAACCGCTTCCTGGTGCTGGCCCAGCTGATCCGCAACCTGCAGACGCAGGACAGGAACGACGGCCGCGACCGGGTGATCCGCCAGATCCTCAACCTGCGCAAGCGCATCGTGCTGACCCGCTACATGCAGGCGCTGGGCGTGTCCAGCTTCATCATGTGCGCGGTGTCGATGTTCCTCATCTTCATCGAGCGCGACCACCTGGCCGAAGCCTTCTTCGGCCTGAGCCTGTTCCTGCTGGTGCTGTCGCTGGTGGTCTCGCTGTGGGAAATCATGATCAGCACGCGCGCCATCGAGATCACGTTGGAAGACATGGCGCAAAAACTGAGCAGCGCCTCGACCACTGCCCCGCGCCGCGCCGGGGAATGAATCCATTTCACCGGCCGCGCGAATTTTCTTGAACGCGGCGGCCGGGGGAAAATGTGATAATCGTCCGGCCTTGCCCGGCGCGCCCGCGCCGCAAGCCCCTTCGACAATGGAGACCACATGATCCTGGAACTGGCGGACATCCGCATCCAACCCGGCAAGCAAGCCGAATTCGACGAAGCCATCCAGCGCGGCATCGCGCAGACCATCGCCAAGGCCCGCGGCTACCTCGGCCACAAGGTCCAAAAGGGCGTGGAAGCGCCGGAGCGCTATCTGCTGATGGTCCATTGGGCCACCCTGGAAAACCACACCGTCGACTTCCGCGAGTCGCCCGCCTTCACCGAATGGCGCGGCATCGTCGGCCCCTTCTTCGCCGCGCCG
The DNA here is from genome assembly GCF_028993615.1 of Herbaspirillum sp. WKF16. Lineage (NCBI taxonomy): Bacteria > Pseudomonadati > Pseudomonadota > Betaproteobacteria > Burkholderiales > Oxalobacteraceae > Herbaspirillum > Herbaspirillum sp. WKF16. Next base: position 3,722,543 of record NZ_CP118632.1, read on the forward strand.
CCCAGCGTCGAGCACTTCTCGCTGCTGGCGCAATCGGCCTGATCCGGCCCGCCATCCTGACGCAAGGCCGCCGCCGGCGGCTTGCGGAACGATTGCGCCGGCGCCCGGACTAACGGGCGTGCAAGCCCTGCCCGGCGCTTGCACGAATGACAAGCCGCCGGCCACGATCGGCCACACCCGCACAGCCACAACAAGAGCGAGCGCCCCGCCGCGCGCCAGGAACATCCGGATGACCAGACAGCCACGCCCGCCAGCCCCCGCCCCCCATACCATCCGTCGCCGCAGCCGCATCGTGGCCGGCGCCTGCTCCCTGACCGCCGCCGCGGCCCTCGCGCTGGCCGGCTGCGGCAACGCCGGCAGCGACGAGGAGCGCCAGGCCGAGGTGGTCGGCGCCTTCTATCGGATCCACATCAAGAACAATGCCCCCGGCCTGCCCTCGGCCGAGGAGCTCAGGCAATTCCAGCCGCTGGTCAGCCGCGCGCTGTACCAGCTGCTGACGCAGGCCGAGGCGGCCGACGTGCGCTACCACGCCGTAGCCGGCACGCAGGCCCCACCCATCGTCGAGGGCGACCTGTTCACTTCGCTGTACGAAGGCGCCACCTCGTTCTCGGTGGTCTCCTGCGACACCGAGGACCTGCGCTCGTCCTGCCAGGTCGCCTTCAAGTACGGCCGGGACGGCGCCTCCGAAGCCTGGAACGACAAGATCCTGCTGGTGCTTGAAGACAAGCAATGGCGCATCGACGATATCGAATTCATCGGCAGCGACCAATCCTCGCAGCGCGAATACCTGACCGACACCCTCGCCGACGCCATCCAGGGCGCCGAATAGGGCGCAGCGCGGCTTTCCGTTCAGGCAACTGTCAGGTTGCAGTGAATTGGCGGCTTTTTGGCGATGTGTTCTCGGCCTGATCGCGGCGCCGACAGGCGTAAGCTTGCCCCAAGGAATGCTTGTCGTTTTGCCACCGGCGCCAACGCCGGCGATGGTCGCCGCGTATGCGCCGGCGCACGCATCGGGCGAGCATCGAAACGCACCCCACAGCACACGAAAAGCAATACGCGCCGGCACCCGCCGATGAAGCGTCGGGATCGCGCGGCGGCCGTACAAAGGGAGAACCAACAGTGAATCGGATCGGCAACACACTCATCATCGCGGCAAGCCTGCTGCTGTCGGCTTGCGCCAGCAATGAGGAGGGCAAGGCGAAGGACCTGCTCAACGAGTTCTACCAGGCGCACAACGCCGCCCACCCCTCGGGCGCGCTGACGTTGAAGGAGCTGATCACCTTCCGCCGCTTCCTCTCGGTGCCGCTGTTCGACCTGCTCAAGGATGTCTCGGTGGCCGAAGAAACCCGCGTGGCCCAGTCGGCCGCCGATCCGCTGCCGCCGCTGTTCGAAGGCGACATCTTCACCGCCAATCCGGCCGGCGCTTCCACCTTCCGCGTGCTCCAGTGCGAGATGCAGGAACGCGAGAGCACCTGCTCGGTGGAACTGATCTACAGCGACGCCAAGCTCAAGTCGCCCGCCAAGTGGACCGACAAGGTGCAGCTCACGCGCGACGCCCGCGGCTGGGTGATCGACAACATCAGCTATGCCGGCGGCGCCGCGCCCATGCGCAGCGGCAACCTGCAGGATGCCTTGGGCAAGCTCTTGAAGCGCGACGCGCCGCCGCTGCAGTAATTCCCCGCCCGCCGGAAAACCCGTGCCCGATGCCGCCTCGATGCGGCCGGCGGGCGCGGAAGCTCTATAATCGCGCGATCGACTTTTCACAGACGCCGCGATGTCCACTACTTTCCTCTGGCACGACTACGAAACCTTCGGCGTGGTGCCGCGCCGCGACCGCCCCGCGCAGTTCGCCGCCGTGCGCACCGATGCCGAACTGAACGAGGTCGGCGAGCCGATCATGATCTACTGCAAGCCGGCGCCGGACTATCTGCCCGACCCGGTCTCCTGCCTGATCACCGGCATCACCCCGCAGCAGTGCCTGGAGCAGGGCCTGCCGGAACATGAGTTCGCCGCCCGCATCGAGCAGGCGATGGCCGAGCCCGGCACCATCGGCGTGGGCTACAACACTATCCGCTTCGACGACGAGGTCACGCGCTTCATGTTCTGGCGCAACCTGATCGACCCGTACGCGCGCGAATGGCAGAACGGCTGCGGCCGCTGGGACCTGCTGGACGTGGTGCGCCTGTGCTACGCGCTGCGCCCCGACGGCATCGTCTGGCCGACCAAGGAAGACGGCAGCGTCAGCTTCAAGCTGGAGCACCTGTCCAAGGCCAACGGCCTGGCGCACGAGGCCGCGCACGACGCGCTGTCCGACGTGCGCGCCACCATCGCGCTGGCGCGCCTGATACGCGAAAAGAATCCGCGCCTGTTCGACTTCGCCCTGGCCCTGCACAAGAAAGACCGCGCCGCCGCCGAGATCGGCCTGCCGGTCAACAAGCCCTTCCTGCACGTCTCGGGCATGTTCCCGGCGGTCAACGGCTGCTTGGCGCTGATGTGGCCGCTGGCGATGCATCCGACCAACAAGAACGAGGTGATCGCCTGGGACCTGTCGGCCGACCCGGCCGAGCTGGCGACGCTGGACGCCGCCACCGTGCGCCAGCGCATGTTCAGCAAGCGCGAAGACCTGCCCGAGGGCGTCACCCGCCTGCCGGTCAAGAGCATTCACCTGAACAAGTCGCCGATGGTGGTCGGCAGCCTCAAGACGCTGTCCGCCGCGCGCGCCGCCGAGCTCAAGGTCGATGTCGAAGCCGCGCTGCGCCACGCCGACATCGCCGCCGCCCTGCCCGACCTGTCCGCGCTGTGGCGCGAGGTGTTCCGTCGCGAACCCGAGGGCCCCGCCGATGTGGACGAGGATCTCTACGGCGGCTTCGTCGGCAACGGCGACCGTCGCCAGCTGCAGCAGCTGCGCAGCCTGCCGCCGCAAGCGCTGGCCGGCGCCAGCGTGGCTTTCGACGACGGCCGGCTCAACGACATCCTGTTCCGCTACCGCGCGCGCAATTTCCCCGACACGCTCAGCCCCGAAGAGACCCAGCACTGGGAAGAACACCGCGCCGCGCGCCTGTTCGAAGGCGCCGGCAACGCGCGCACCGTGGCCCAGCTGTTCGAGCAGATCGACCGCCTGCAGGAGGAGCACGACGACGAGCGCACCCAGGACATCCTGGGCGCGCTGTACGACTACGCGGAGATGATTGCGCCGTCCAACATGTGACGGCCGAAGGAGAACTTATCGAGGCGGCTCAGGCGCGCTGCGCATGCCAGCGCGCCACCAGCTCCAGGCACGCGCGCAGGTCGCCGCGCACCAGTTCGCAGGCATGCGCCAGCATCAGGTTGCGCGGCAGGCCGAAGTCTTCGATGAGCATGCCGTCGCGGCAATAGCCAGGCTCGGCCTGCGGCACCTGCGCCAGCAGGTCGGCTTCAGGCGTGTTGTAGCACCACACCGGCTTGCCGCGCCCGACCGCGTAGCCGATCTCGAACACGGTGCCCGAATCCGGCTCATGGCCGCGAAAGTTACGGACATTGGCCACGACGTAATCGGCCGAATCGATCAGCGCCATGTTGATCTCGAAGATCGCGCGCGAGACCTCGTCCCGGCTATTCCCTGTCACCTCGTCATCGCCCGGGCACAGCGCCTGCAAACCCAGCTCGGCGCACCATTGCCGGATGCGCTCCTTGTGCTGCGCGTAGTCGCGCTGGAAGACGTCGGGGCCGGCCATGTAGATGCGGGGTTGCTGGGTCATGCTGGTTTCGTGAGGCGGTGGACTGGAAGCGCTCGAGGATACGCGAAATCGCGCCGGTGCGGGCCGGCCCGGGACAGGCTTCGATACGCCGCTGCGCGGCTACTCAGCCCGAACGGGGTGTGTAGGTACGCGACGAACGTCACTGGATCCCCGCTTTCGCGGGGACGACACGGAAGGAGTAATCAACACCGCCTCATGCTCGAGATCCGCACTACCTGTCGTTCCTGCGAAAGCGGGAACCCAGCGTCGTTCAAGGCAAGCGCCCAAGAATTTCATTACGATCGAAATCCGCAGAGAAGTCATCCACCTGCACCGTCAGATCCCCATAGTGCGCGAACTCATCCAGGGCCGCCTTCTCCTGCTCGGAAATGAAACCGCGCTCCAGCGCCAGGGCGTTCCAGCCCTTCATCTCGATCAGGCTTTGCGGCATGGCAGGCAGGGCGCCATCCTTGACATCCTGTTTCAGGCGATGCTCCAGCTGCTGCACCACCGGTGTCAGCGCGAACGCCCGCTCCCCGCACGCCAGCGGGTCGTCGCCGGTGGGCAGGTAGGCATCGGCCACCAGCCGGTCGCGGCTGGGGCCGGGCTTTTGCATGGCCTTCGCCACCAGCGTCCCGAGCGCATCCGAGGGCTTGCGATAGATCAGCCCCAGCGGAAAGATCGCCAGGCGCAAGCCGAACGCGATCCACGGATTGGGGAAATTGTGCAGCACGTCGACGATGGCCTCCTGCGCCCGGTGCAAGGCATCCTGCACCGACCATTCCACATACGGCAGATCCTCCTCCTGCCGGCCCTCGTCCTCGTAGCGCTTCAGCGTCGCCGAGACCAGGTAGAGCTGCGACAGCACATCGCCCAGCCGCGCCGAGATCCGCTCGCGCAATTTCAGCGTGCCGCCCAGCACGGCCATGCTGACGTCGGTCAGCAAGGCGAAGGCCGAGGACAGGTGCACCACGGAACGGTAGTAGCGCCGGGTCGGACGCGCCGCGTAGGAGGTAGCCGGCAGCAGGCGGCCGCCACTGATGCCGCCGACGAAGGCGCGCGCCTTGTTGGCGGCGACGAAGGACAGGTGCGAGAACAACAGCCGGTCAAACTCCTGCAGCGCGCGCTCGTGGTTGTCGTCGCCTGCCGCGGCCAGCTCCTGCAGCACATAGGGATGGCAACGGATCGCGCCCTGGCCGAAGATGATCAGGCAGCGCGTCAGGATATTGGCGCCCTCCACCGTGATGGCGATGGGGATCTGCTGATAAGCGCGCGCCAGGAAATTGCCCGGCCCCATGCAGATGCCCTTGCCGCCGATCACGTCCATGCCGTCGTTGACCACCATGCGCCCGCGTTCGGTCACGTGGTACTTGGAGATGGCCGAGATCACCGAAGGCTTCTCGCCGGCGTCCACCGCCAGCGCCGACAGCCGGCGCGTGGCGTCCATCATGTAGAGATGACCGCCCATGCGCGCCAGCGCTTCCTGCACGCCCTCGAACTTGCCGATCTCGATCTTGAACTGCCGGCGCATGGCGGTATAGGCGCTGGTGCCGCGCACCGCCAGCTTGGAAAAGCCCACATTGGACGAAGGCAGCGAAATCGCCCGGCCCGCGGCCAGGCATTCCATCAGCATGCGCCAGCCGCGGCCCACCTGGGCCAGGCCGCCGATCACCCAGTCCATCGGGATAAACACGTCCTGCCCCTGGGTCGGGCCGTTCTGGAACACCGCGTTAAGCGGCCAGTGGCGCCGGCCGGTGACCACGCCGGGATGGTCAGTGGGGATCAGCGCGCAGGTAATGCCGGGCTCGGCATTGTCGCCCAGCAAGCCATCCGGATCGCGCACCCGGAAGGCCAGGCCCAGCACCGTGGCCACCGGCGCCAGCGTGATGTAGCGCTTGCTCCAGCTGACCCGGAAGCCCAGCGTCTCCTGCCCTTCATGCATGCCGCGGCAGACCACGCCGACATCGGGGATGGCCGCCGCGTCCGAGCCGGCGTAGGGGCTGGTCAGCGCGAAGCAGGGAATCTCCAGGCCCTGCGCCAGGCGCGGCAGGTAGTGGCTCTTCTGCGCCTCGGTGCCGTAGTGCAGCAGCAGCTCGGCCGGGCCCAGCGAATTGGGCACCATCACCGAGATCGCCGCCGCCGAGCTGCGCGAGGCCAGCTTCATGATCACCTGCGAATGCATGTAGGCCGAGAACTGCTTGCCGCCGTACTGGCGCGGGATGATCATGCCGAGGAAGCCGCGATCCTTGATGAACTGCCAGGCCTCGGGCTGGATGTCCTGGTCCTTCACGCTGGTGTCCCAGTCGCTCACCATGGCGCACAGCTGCTCCACCTCGTTGTCCATGAAGGCCTGCTCTTCCGGCGTCAGGCGCGGCGGCGCCAGGTCGAACAGGCGGCGCCAGTCGGGCTTGCCGGAGAACAGCTCGGCATCCCACCAGACGGTGCCGGCCTCGATGGCGTCACGCTCGGTGGCAGACATGCGCGGCATGATCTTGCGGAACATGTCCAGCGCCGGGCGGCTGATCAGCGACTGCCGTATCGATTTGACGGCCACCAGCAAGGTCGGCGTCAACAACAGGATCGCGAGCAGCACCATCACCGGCAGTTCGACGCCGGCCAGCGGGCCGCCCAGCCAGATCCACACCGCCTCGGCCAGCAGCCAGGTCCAGGCGTTGACCCGCGCCATCATGAGCGCCAGGCAGCCGGCCACGAGAATGACGAGCCATAAGATCATGTGAAGCCTCCAATTCTGTTTTCTGATTTTTGTTCGACAGGCGGCGGCGCGGGCGCGCCGCGCTTCATCGTCCCACCAAATTGCGGCGGCGGAAAGGATTTCCGGTTTTACGCTGCAACATACCCCGCCGCCCCGAAGCCCGGCAATCGGACACTCCCCCTACGCCGCCGTCAGACAAAACCGACACGCCAGCGGCGCCCGGCTCCATTACAATCGCGCCATGGCGCCCGCGCGGCGCAGGCATTGCGAAGGAAACACATCATGAAATGGGAAGGCAACCGCGAAAGCGACAACGTGGAAGACCGCCGCGGCGAGGATGGCGGCGGAGGCGGCGGCCTGCCCTTCGGCGGCCGCTCGATCGGGCTGGGGACGGTGGCGGTGGCGCTGGTGGCGTCGTACTTCCTGGGCGTGAACCCGCTGACCATGTTGGAGCTGCTCTCCGGCGGCGGCCAGGCGCCGGTCCAGCAACAGCAGCATGCCCCGGCCCACAAGCCGCCGCCGCAAGACCAGATGGCGCGCTTCGTCTCGACCGTGCTGGCCGATACCGAAGACACCTGGGGTCCGATCTTCGCCGCCAACAACGCGCAATACGTGCGGCCCAAGCTGGTGCTGTTCTCCGGCAGCACGCCCACCGCCTGCGGCACCGGCCAGACCGCCACCGGCCCGTTCTACTGCCCGGGCGACCAGAAGGTCTACATCGACCTCTCCTTCTATGAGCTGATGAAGCAGCGCTTCAAGGTGTCGGGCAACTTCGCCCAGGCCTACGTGATCGCGCACGAGGTCGGCCACCACGTGCAGCACCTCCTGGGCATCTCCGACAAGGTCGACCGCGCGCGCCGCAACGCCGGCGAGAAGGAAGCCAACGCACTGTCGGTGCGCCTGGAACTGCAGGCCGACTGCTTCGCCGGCGTCTGGGCCTTCCACGCCGACCAGGCGCGCCACATCCTGGAACAGGGCGACATCGAGGACGCCCTGAACGCCGCCTCCGCCATCGGCGACGACGCCCTGCAGCGCCAGGCGCGCGGCACCGTGGTGCCGGACTCCTTCACCCACGGCACCTCGGCCCAGCGCGTGTCGTGGTTCAAGCGCGGCGTCACCGAGGGCCGGGTGAGCGCCTGCAACACCTTCGCCGCCAAGCAGCTCTGATCCGGGAAGAACATGACCCACGCATTCGAACAGCAACTCTCCTCCATGCGCCAGGCGCTGCGCGGCCTGCAGGACGGCCATACCGATGTCGCCGCCCTGTGCGCCGCCTGGCGCGAGCGGGGCGACCTCATGGCGGCGCTGCCGCCGCGCTACCTGCAGGTCGCCGAAGACCTCCTGGGCCGCCTGGAAGCTGGCAGCCTGTTCACCGAAGAAAGCTGTTCGTTCAGCCAGAAAGACCTGACCGACAGCCTCGACACCTGGCTCGACAAAGCCGGACAAACCCTGGCGCGGCCCTGAACCGCGCCCCTTGAAAGAAGCAAGATGCAAAAGATCACATTCCCGCTGGACGGCCATCCCCACGTCGAACTGAACCAGCTCCTGAAACTGTGCGGCCTGTGCGACAGCGGCGGCGCCGGCAAGCAGCTGGTGGCCGAGGGCCTGGTCAAGGTCGACGGCAAGCCGGAGTCGCGCAAGACCTGCAAGATTGGCGCCGGCCAGAAGGTCGCGCTTGGCGACGTGCTGATCACGGTGACCGGCTGATGGGCGCGGATCTTCCGGCCGCCGGCATCCTCGACTTCTGGTTCGGTCCCGGCTGGGAAAGCGCGCCGGCGGCCGAGGTCGCCCAGCGCCAACAGGCGCTGTGGTGGCGCAAGGATCCGGCGGTCGACGCCGAATGCCGCGCCCGCTTCGAGGCGCTGGCGCAAGACGCCGCCGCCAACAGGCTGGCCGACTGGGCCGACGAGGCGCATGGGGCGCTGGCGCTGATCCTGCTGCTGGACCAGCTGCCGCGCAACATCCATCGCGGCGCGGCGCAATCCTTCGCCGCCGACCAGCAGGCGCGCCAGCACACCCACCTGGCGCTGGCCATGGGCCTGGACCAGCAGCTGCCGGCGATCGGCCGCGTGTTCATCTACATGCCCCTGGAGCACTCGGAAGACATCGAGGACCAGGAGTACTCGCTGCAACTGTTCCGCGCGCTGGCCAAGGAGGCCAAAGGCGCCGACAAGTCGTATTTCGACGGTTACGCCGACTATGCGAAGAAGCACCATGCCGTGATCGAGCGCTTCGGCCGCTTCCCGCACCGCAACCAGATCCTCGGCCGCGCCTCCAGCGCCGAGGAAGCCGCCTTCCTGCAACAGCCCGGCTCGTCGTTCTGAGCAACGCCGGGGCCGTCGGCTTCGACGGCCCCGGCGAACATCTTCGATACCGCGACGAAATAAGCGCCCCGCACGCCGGGGCGCTTTTTCTTTGGCCCACACTCGCCGCTTCCCGAACTTGCGCCGACGGCGCCACGTGCCATGCGCAGCGCCTCCTCCGGATTCACCATGACAGAAGTGCTGGTCGCCCTGCTGCTGGTAGGCGCCGGCGCGCTGGCGATGGCCATGCTGCAGTTGCAGACCCTGCGCGGCAGCCGCGACGGCGCGCTGCAGGCCAGCGCCGCAGCCATGGCGCAGGAGCTGGCCGAGCTGCGGACGGCCTATCGCGCGGCCGCGCCCGATGCCGCCGACGCGGGCGACCCTTACCTGTTCGCGCTCAGTCCCTTCTCCCGCTCCGACGCGCGCGCCGGGCACTGCGCATCCGGATGCGACGCGGCCGGCTTTGCCGCCGCCGCCCTCGCCGAATGGCGCGCCAGGCTGCAGCGCGAACTGCCCGGCGCGCAGGCGGTGGTCTGCCGCGACGGCAGCGCAGATCCCCGATCCGCCTGGCGCTGCGACGATGCAGCGGACGGGCCGGTGGTGATCAAGCTGAGCTGGCGCGGCAGCGCGCCGGGCGCCTCGGCCACGCCGCTGATGGCGCTGGCGATCGGCCGCTGATGCGCCGGCGGCCGCCCTCCCCCGGCGCCGCGCAGGCCGGCCTCTCGCTGGTCGAGCTGATGGTGTCGCTGGCGCTGGGCCTCCTGGTGGTGCTGGCCGCCAGCGCCCTGCTGCTGCAAGCCCGCGCCGCCTACCTCGACATCGACGACGCCGCGCGCGTACGCGAAACCGGCCGCCTGGCGCTGGCCCACCTGGCCGACGCGCTGCGCCAGGCCGGACACTTGCCGCGCGAGGCCGCGCCGACGGCAGACTGGCCGTCCGGGGCCGTCCTGCTCGGCGACGACGACAGCAGCGATCCCGGCGCGCTCGACGCCGCCGCCGGCAGCCTGCGCGCCTCCGCCGCCCGGGGACTTCACGGCAGCGACATCCTGATGGTCGGCTACTTTGGCGCGCCATCGTCGTCCGGCGCGGCCATCGCCAACTGCAGCGGCGGCGCCGTGGACGACGCGCCGCTGCAATCGGATACGCGCAGCTGGAGCATTTACTACATCGCGCCCGGCATCGGCGACGAACCCGAGCTGCGCTGCCGCTATCGCGGCAAGAGCGGCGCCTGGGCCACGGGCGCCATCGCGCGCGGCGTCGAGGCCATGCAGCTGCGCTACGGCCTCGACAGCGACCTCGACGGCCACGCCGACCGCTGGCTGGACGCCTCGGCCATCGGCGCGGCCGACTGGCCACGCGTGCGGCTGGCGCGCATCGCCCTGCTGGTGCGCGGCGAGCAGCGGCGTCCCGCACCGGCCGGGATTGCGCCGCGCAGCTACCGGCTGTTCGACGAGCCCGCCGGCGACCGGGCTTGGACCTACACCGAGCAAGGCGGCGAACAGCGCCTGCGCGCGGTGTTTCGCACCACCGTCTTCCTGCGCAATGCCGGCGGTCCGCCATGACGCGGCAGCGCGGCGCATCGCTGCTGATCGCCCTGGTCATGCTGTCGGTGATCCTGTTGCTGGGCGCGGCCGGCGCCGCGCTGCTGGTGCTCGACGAGCGCGCCGCGCGGCACCTTCGCGCGCATGGCCAGGCAAGGCTGAACGCCGAGGCTGCGCTGGAGGAGGCCTGCGCCGAGATCGCGCTGGGCATGCGCGTGACGGCGAGCGCCTTCCCGTCGGCGCAATGCCGCGCCGATGCGGAGGGCCGCGGCCTGTGCCGGGCCGGGCGGAGCAAGGCCGATGGGCTGCTGCAGATGTTGTCGGGAGCCGCGGCAGGCGCCGCCGTCTATGGCGAGTTCAGCGGCCGCCGCATCGCCCCGGAGGGCGTCGCCGCGCCGCGCTACCTGATCGAACGCATCGAACCCACTTCGCCGGCCGGCGACGGCGGGCAGGACGACGACGCGCTCTACCGCATCAGCGCCGCCGGTTTCGGCCGCGGCGGCGCCACGGCCGGCCTGCAGCAGGTGGTGCGCCGGCAGGCCGACGCCTCCGGCCAGGCGCGCTGCCTGCGCCTGGCCTGGCGCACCTTGCCCCTTGAACCGTGACCCTTGCCCCTGACCGAAAGGATTCCCGATGACGCCACCTCGATTGCCGCGACGCCCGCGCGGTTTCACCCTGCTCGAACTCACGGTCACGCTGGCCGTCGCCGGGGTACTGGCCACGCTCGCCTGGGGCGGCTACGGCCATTGCCTGCTCAAGGCCAGGCGCGCCGAGGGCCGCGCGGCGCTGCTGCAGGCGCTGTTGCAGGAGGAGCGCCAGTTCTCGGCCGACCACATCTATCGCGCCTTCCTGCCGGACAAGCGCGAGTTGCAATTCACCTGGTTCTCCGGCGACAGCCCGCAGCACAGCGCCTATCAACTCGGCGCACAGGCCTGTCCCGGCGAAGGCCTGGACAGCTGCGTGCGCGTCACCGCCACGCCGGCCGGCATCCACCGCGACGAGCACTGCGGCGCGCTCTTCGCCGACACCATGGGCCGGCGCGGACCGTCTGCCGACGGTTGCTGGTAAGGCGATGCGCAGCCGCGGCTTCGGCCTCATCGAACTGATGGCGGCGCTGCTGATCGCCGCCATCCTGCTGGCCGCCGGGGTGCCGGCGCTGCAGTCCTTCGCCGCCGAGCAACAGCTGGCCGGCGCCGCCAATGCCTTCTTCCACGGCGCCAGCCTGACGCGGGCGGAAGCGCTGCGCCAGGGCAGCGTGGCGCGCATGACGCCGGCCGACGGCCGCGACTGGGCCAGCGGCTGGAGCATCGAAGCCGGCGGCCGGCCGGTGATGACGCAGCCCCCGCTGCCGCGCGGCGTCGCGGTGAGCCATGGCGGCGGCGGCGATGCAATCGCCTACAAACCCGGCGGCCAGCCGCTGGCCAGGGCCACGTGGCATTTCAACGGCGGCGGCAAGGCGCGCCTGGTGGCGATCAATTTCCTCGGCCGCATCAGGGTCTGCAATCCGCAGGCCGACAGCCGCTGCGGCGCCGAGCAGGAAGCCGACTGAGGCGGCGCCGGCGGGCCCGCAAAGGCGTGTATATTGACGGGCATCATTTCGCCCCCATCTTCAGCGGCGGCGAGTTCATCCCCTATGGCATATCCGGCACATCCATGACGCTTCCAGACGACCCGATCTACCAATTCGACATCGAAAACGACCAGCAGGCCATGGCGCTGGCGCTGATCCAGGCCGGCTTCGGCATGCTCAACACCACGCCCAATCCGCGCGTGGGCTGCGTGATCGTCAAGGATGGCCGCGTCATCGGCGCCGGCTTCACCCAGCCGCCCGGCGGCAACCACGCCGAGATCCAGGCGCTGGCCGACGCCGCCGCGCGCGGCGCGGACGTGCGCGGCGCCACCGTCTACGTCACGCTGGAACCCTGCAGCCATTTCGGCCGCACCCCGCCCTGCGCCGATGCGCTCATCCGCGCCGGCGTGGCGCGCGTGGTGTCGGCCATCGCCGATCCCAACCCGCTGGTGGCCGGCCAGGGCCTGGCCCGGCTGCAGGCGGCCGGGATCGCCACGACCTGCGGCCTGCTGGAAGAAGAAGCGGTGGAGATCAACATCGGCTTCCTGCACCGCATGCGCACCGGCAAGCCCTGGGTGCGCATGAAGAGCGCCGCCAGCCTGGACGGCAAGACGGCCTTGAACAACGGCGCCAGCCAATGGATCACCAGCCAGGCCGCGCGCGACGACGGCCACATCTGGCGCGCCCGCGCCTGCGCCATCATGGCCGGCATCGGCACCATCGCCAAGGACGACGCCCAGCTCACCGTGCGCGCCATCGACACGCCGCGCCAGCCGCGCCGCATCGTGGTCGACAGCAAGCTGGTGGTGGCGCCCGAGGCGCGCGTGATCCAGGGCGGCGGCACCTGGGTGTTTACCGCCTGCGAGGACAAGGAGAAGACCGCCGCGCTGCAGGCGCAAGGCGCCGAGGTCATCGTGCTGGCCAACGCCGCGGGCAAGGTCGATTTACCGGCGCTGGTGGCCGAACTGGGCCGCCGCCAGATCAACGAACTGCACGTGGAAGCCGGCTCGCGCCTCAACGGCTCGCTGGTTCGCGAAGGCTGCGTCGATGAGCTCATGCTCTACCTGGCGCCCAGCCTGCTGGGCGAGGGCCGCGGCATGTTCGACCTGCCGCCGCTGGAGGCGCTGTCGGGCAAGACCGAACTGCGCTTCCACGAGGTCAAGCAGATCGGCCCGGATTTGCGTATCCTTGCACGCTTCAATTGACAGGCTTTTTCAGCTTCAGGACCCGATTATGTTCACAGGTATCGTCGCCGCCGTCGGCAAGATCACAACCGTACAAGCACTGGCCGCCGGCCCCGACGCCGGGGTGCGCCTCACCATCGACGCCGGCGCGCTGCCCATGGCCGACGTCGGCCTGGGCGACTCGATCGCCCTGAACGGCGCCTGCATGACCGTTGTGGAGAAGACCGCCGACGGCTTCACCGTCGATGTCTCGCGCGAAAGCCTGCGGCTCACCGCCGGCCTGGACGCGCCCGGCGAAGTGAACCTGGAAAAGGCCCTGACCCTGGCCGAACGCCTGGGCGGCCACCTGGTCTCCGGGCACGTCGACGGCCTGGGCCGCGTGCACTCGTTCGAGCCTGTGGGCGAATCGCGCGAACTGATCGTCGACGCGCCCAAGGCGCTGGGCAAGTACCTGGCCTACAAGGGCTCGATCGTGGTCAACGGCGTGTCGCTGACGGTCAATCGGGTCGAGGACCTGGCCGACGCCTGCCGCTTCTCGATCAACCTGATCCCGCATACCGTCGAGGTGACCACCCTCAAGCACCTTCAGGCGGGCAGCAAGGTGAACCTGGAAATCGACCTCATTGCGCGGTATGTGGAGCGCATGCTGAGCAGCGCGTCCAGCTGAACCCGGGGTTTTCCCGCCACCCGAGCGGCCGCCCGGCCGCCCGGAGCCGCCGTCTCCGCCATCTTGCCGCCCGGCATCAGTGGGCGCATTGCCACGCCGGACGCAAATTCAGCTAGGTGAATTGGCCGATCATAGGTATAGTTATCCGCCTTACCGGCTGAGTAAGTTGAAAGTTTGGTTCTCTCTCACTGTATTGTCGCTGCGGCAATACCTGTCTGACCCCAGTCCATCCCCTTTCATTCGGTCGTCCGCTCTCGGCCGTCCCTACTTGCTCCGCGCAAGCATTGTGAATTAACCGTCCCGCCATGGCGCGCTTGTGTCCGGATCGCCAGAGATCCGACCATCACCGCTGCCGCCCCGCATGCGCAAGGCATCGGTGGCATGCCCGGCCCGTGGCGAGGCTTTTTAACCTGTTGCTTTTTAAAGGAGCTCGAATGGCTAAGGAAGAACTGATTGAAATGCAAGGCCAGGTAACGGAAGTCCTGCCCGACTCCCGCTTCCGCGTCGACCTGGAAAACGGCCACTCCCTGATCGCCTATACCGCAGGGCGCATGAAGAAGAACTTCATCAAGATCCTGGCCGGCGACAAAGTGACCCTGGAACTCTCCCCGTACGACCTCAACAAGGGTCGCATCATCTACCGCCACATCGAAAACCGCGGCGGCACCGGCGCTCCCCGCACCCAGTTCCGTCGGCGCTAAGCCTTCGGCCGGCCGCATCCCGGCAATGCCGGGAGCCGCCGACGGCATGTCCGCCCGGGCACAGCCCCCAGAACGCAAAAAGCCCACCAAAAGGTGGGCTGTTCATTGATTAATTCTGAATTCTCCGCAACCCATGCTATCTGCATGGTGCCGCAGCGTTGAACGACCCGTCCTATCCGGGCGGTGCCATTCCAATACAGTCGCTCGCCGATTCCGGCTGCCCTTGCGGGCCGCATGCCGGATAACGAAGCTTAATAAACTATTTGCTTGGCCGGCTTCCCGCAGCGCATGCCCGCGCTATCTGCGCGTTGGCATGTGACGGTGAAGCGGGCCGGCGTCGCCATCGCGCCGACTCGATTGCCAGCCCCTGCTATCTGCAAGGTGCCGGCCACAGATATCCGTAAATCGGAGCGGTGGAAACGCCGGGCCTGGCTGCCTGCCGCGTATGGACGGCGGGCAAGCTCAGGCTTGAAAGATGATGCTTAAGCGATCGGCTTGATGTTGGTCGCTTTTTCGCCCTTGGGGCCGACGCCGCGCTCGAACGACACGCGCTGGTTCTCGGACAGGCTCTTGAAACCGGTGGACTGGATGTCCTGGAAGTGGGCGAACAGATCAGCGCCGCCGGCATCGGGGGTGATGAAACCGAAACCCTTTGCATCGTTGAACCACTTCACCACGCCAGTTTGGGTGCTCATAATATTTCCTTTGATTGAATAGGGGCGTCATGCCCGAAAGGCACTTGAGACCAAGATAAAACCGAAGGAAAAAAGACAGAACGACCGGAGGGAGAACAACAGTCAGGCGGAATTGGAACCAACAAGAATACGGCTTGATGCAAGTACAACGAACACTATACCCGATCTTGGACGAATGCGCAAAGAAATGTGGTTTTCATGCACAAGCCCCCGTAACCGGCGTCCTCCCTGCGCATATTCATATGCAAAACCATTCCTTCGCCGCCCGCCCCGTCCGCGCTAGCGTCTTCCTGCCGCATCCCTTCAAACAGACGACAAGCGAGACGACCATGGCAGACCAAGCAGACTGGAAATTCGAAACCCTCTCTCTCCACGCCGGCTACGACCCCGACCCGACCACGCGCGCGGTGGCCGTGCCGATCTACCAGACCGTGGCCTTCGCCTTCGACGATACGCAGCACGGCGCCGACCTGTTCGACCTCAAGGTGCAGGGCAACATCTATTCGCGGATCATGAACCCGACCCAGGACGTGCTGGAGAAACGCCTGGCCGCACTGGAGGGCGGCATCGCCGCGCTGGCGGTGGCCTCCGGGCAGGCCGCGGTGACCTACGCGATCCAAACCATCGCCGAGGCCGGCGACAATATCGTCTCGGCCTCCACGCTGTACGGCGGCACCTACAACCTGTTCGCCCACACGCTGCCGCAGTTCGGCATCGAGACGCGCTTCGCCGATCCGCGCCAGCCAGCCTCCTTCGAACCGTTGTTCGATGCGCGCAGCAAGGCGGTCTTCATCGAGTCGATCGGCAACCCGCTGGGCAACGTCACCGACATCGCCGCCATCGCCGGGATCGCGCATCGCCACGGCGTGCCGCTGATCGTCGACAACACGGTGGCCACGCCCTACCTGCTGCGCCCCTTCGAGCACGGCGCCGACATCGTCGTGCACTCGCTCACCAAGTACCTCGGCGGCCACGGCACCACGCTGGGCGGCGCCATCGTCGACTCCGGGAAATTCCCCTGGGCCAAGCACAAGGAGCGCTTCAAGCGCCTGAACGAACCGGACGTCAGCTACCACGGCGTGGTCTACACCGAGGCGCTGGGCGAAGCCGCCTACATCGGCCGCGCGCGCGTGGTGCCCTTGCGTAATACCGGCGCCGCGCTGTCGCCGTTCAACAGCTTCCAGATCCTGCAGGGGATTGAGACGCTGGCGCTGCGGCTGGACCGCATCACCGCCAACGCGCTGGCGGTGGCGCAATACCTCAAGCGCCATTCCAAGGTGAACTGGGTCAACTATGCCGGCCTGGAAGACCACCCCGACCATGCGCTGGCCCGCAAGTACTTCAACGGCCGCGCCTCGGGCGTGCTGACCTTCGGCGTGGGCGATGGACGCGAGGGCGGCGCGCGCTTCCAGGATGCCTTGCGACTGTTCACGCGCCTGGTCAACATCGGCGACGCCAAGTCGCTGGCCACGCACCCGGCCTCGACCACGCACCGCCAGCTCTCCCCCGCCGAACTGGCCAAGGCCGGCGTGACAGAAGATACGGTGCGCCTGTCGATCGGCATCGAGCACATCGACGACCTGATCGCCGATCTCGACCAGGCGCTGCAATCGGTGTAATACCTCCCGGCTCCGGTGCGCGCGCGTTGCGACAATATGTCGCACGACGCGCCGCACCCGGCACTGCATAATTTCCCGCTGGCAAGACCGTCACCGGCAGCACTTTTCGCCCGGTGTGCCTCAAGTATCCCGCCACGCATCGCGCATCGTCCGATGCCCCGCCCACGGTTGCCATTTCACATCACAACAACGACGGGGAATTCCAATGAAGTTCAATCGCTGCGCCCTTGCAGTGGCGCTGGCCTGCGCCGCGCATACCCAAGCTCAAGCCCAAACGAAAGCCGCGCCCGACGGGCCGCTCCCGGCCATCACCGTGAGCGGCGACAAGCCGGCGCAAGCCGTCCGGAGCGGCGCCGACAGCGCCCTGCTGCCCGTGACGGAACCAGGCTATGCCGCCGCTGCGGCCGGCGGGGTCTCGGCGCTGCCGGTCTTGAACGGCTTCGCCGCCGACCGCCTCAAGATCAGGCTCGACGGCATGGAAATCACCGCCGCCTGCGGCAACCAGATGAACGCCCCCATGTCCTACATGCCGCCATCCCAGGTCGGGACAGTGCGCGTGATCGCCGGCATCACGCCGGTCAGCGCGGGCGGGGACAGCATAGGCGGCAGCATCGAACTCAATTCGCCGGCGCCGCAATACGCGGACGGCCCGGGCTGGACGCTGGTCAAGGGCGGTTTCTCGACGTCTGCGCGCAGCGTCAACGCCGAGGTATCGGCATCGGTCAACGCCACCGTCGCCACCGACAGCTTGTCGGTCGGCTACACCGCCAGCCGCACGCGCGCCGAGAGCTACGTGAGCGGCAACGGGCAGAAGGTGCTGGCCAGCCAGTTCGAAAGCGATAACCACGCGCTCACCGTGGCCGCGCGCGGCGATGACCGCCAATTGGTACTGAAGGTCGGCCAGCAATACATTCCCTTCCAGGGTTTCCCCAACCAGTACATGGACATGACCGGCAACCGCGCCACCTTCGCCAATCTCGGCTACGACCGCCGCTTCGACTGGGGCAAGCTCCACGCCAAACTCTACTGGCAGCATACCGAACATGCGATGGGCTTCTTCACCGCCGAGCGCACCGGCACCATGCCGATGAACACCCGCGGCCGCGACATGGGCTACACGGCCCGGGCCGACATCGACCTCGGCCGGGACGGCGGCGACACCCTGCGCATCGGCAACGAGTTCCACAGCTTCCGCCTCAACGACGACTGGCCCGCTGTGCCCGGCTCGATGATGATGGGCCCCAACCCATACGTGAACATCAGCGATGGCAGGCGCGACCGCTTTGCGCTGTTCGCCGAATGGGAACGCAAGCTCGATCCACGCTGGAGCACGCTGGTGGGCATCCGCGACGAGCTGGTGAAGACCGACTCGGGCAAGGTCCAGGCCTACGGCGCCGGCATGATGAACGCCGCCGACGCCGCGGCGGCAGCCGTCTTCAACAGCCGCAGCCATGCCAGGAGCGACAACAACATCGACCTCAGCGCGCTGGTGCGCCTGGAGCGGGACGCAGGCACGACCTTCGAATGGGGCTACGCCCGCAAGACGCGCTCGCCCAACCTCTACGAGCGCTACACCTGGGGCCGCGGCACCATGGCCATGACCATGACCAACTGGTTCGGCGACGGCAACGGCTACGTCGGCAACATCGACCTCAAGCCCGAAGTGGCCAATACCTTGAGCGCCACCGCCGACTGGCACAGCGAAGACCACGAGGGCGACGAACGCCGCTGGCACGTCAAGGCCACGCCTTACTTCAGCTACGTACAGAACTACATCGACGCCGACGTGATCGGCCGCTTCAGGCCGTATGGCGTGGCGAGCGCCTCGGGCAACCTGCTGCGCTTTGCCAACCACGATGCGCGCCTGTACGGCCTCAACCTCTCGTGGAAGATACCGCTGCACAGGGGCGCCGCGCTGGGCGATCTCTCCTTCACCGGCAAGGCCGGCATCACACGCGGCGCGCGCGTGGCCGGCGGCAACCTGTACCACATGATGCCGTTTAACCTCCTGGCCGCGCTGGAACAGCGCAGCGGCCACTGGAGCAACCGCGCCGAGCTGAATTACATCGCGCGCAAGACCCTGGTGGATGTGCAACGCCTGGAACCGGTCACCGCCAGCTACACCCTGGTCAACCTGAAAAGCACCTACCAGGCGACCAAGGCGGTCTCGCTGTCGGCCGGCATGAGCAACCTGTTCAACCGCAACTACGCGGACGCGCTGGGCGGCGTCTACCTGTCGGGCCTGGCCAATGCGAGATCGGGAACGCTGCGGGCCTTGCCGGGATATGGGCGATCGCTGGACGTGGGGGCAAACGTCAGCTTCTGAACGGGCCTACATGACGCGCATGCAAAAAAGGCAGGGAGCGCTCCCTGCCTTTTTTCCTTCAGCGTCGAAGCGGACTTCAACGCTCGCGCGCCGCCGCCGTCAGGCCGCCTTCTTCGCCAGGCGCTGCGCCACCAGCTCGCGCGTGCGCGGGATCAGTTCGCGGCCGTAGTCGGTCGCGTCCTCCAGCGGATCGAAGCCGCGGATGAGGAAGGTCGTCACGCCCAGGTCGTAGTAGTCCAGCAGCGCTTCGGCCACCTGATCGGGCGTGCCCACCAGCGCGGTGGAGTTGTAGCGCGCGCCGGTCTCCTTGGCGATCGCGGTCCACAGGCGCTTGTCCACGCGCGCGCCGCGCTCGGCCGCGGCCAGCAGGCGGCGCGCGCCCTCGCTTTGCTGCGGCCCGGTGTAGGCCGGATGCAGCCTGGCGTTGCCGGCGCGCAGGCGGCGGGTCTCCTCCAGGATGCGCTCGGCGCGCTCCCAGGCCTTGTCCTCGGTCTCGGCCAGGATCGGGCGGAAGGACACCGAGAAGCCGATCTCGCGGCCGTTGCGCGCGGCCTCGGCGCGCACGCGGCCGGTCAGGTCGCGCACCTGATCGAGCGACTCTCCCCACAGCGCGTAGATGTCGGCATGGCGGCCGGCCACCGGAATGGCCGCGTCCGACGCGCCGCCGAAGAAGATCGGGATGTGCGGCTTCTGCGCCGGCTTGACCTCGGAGAAGGCCTGCTCGAAGCGGTAGTGCGCGCCCTCATGGTCGAACGGTTTGTCAGAGCTCCAGACGCGGCGCAGGATCTCCAGGTATTCGTCGGTGCGCGCATAGCGCCGGTCGTGATCGAGGTAGTCGCCGTCGCGGCGCTGCTCGAGGTCCGAACCGCCCGAGATGATGTGCACGCCCAGGCGGCCGCCGCTGAAATGATCCAGCGTGGCCAGCTGGCGCGCCGCCAGCGTGGGCGAGACGAAGCCGGGCCGGTGCGCCAGCATCAGCTTGATGCGGCTGGTGGCGGCCGCCACCTGGGCGATGGTCAGGATCGCATCCGGGCCGTTGGAGTGGTAGGGCACCAGCACGCGGTCGAAGCCGGCTTCCTCGTGCGCGCGGGCGAAGCGCAGCAGGTAGTCGGTGTCGATCGCCGGGCCGGTCGGCGCATGGATCTCCGAGTTCTTGTTGGTGGTGACCATGCCGATGAAGTTGACGCTCATGCTGTTCTCCTAGACGTTGACGATGTAGTCGGTGACCTTCACTTTCTGCGGCAGGATCTTGCGCGCCGACAGCCAGTCCGCCGCGCCCTGGAAGGTGGCGATGAACTTGGCGTCGTCGGCGCCGTGGAACTCCCAGCGGCGCGCCAGCCTGATCAGCGAATCGCGCACGGCGTCGGAATAGCCGGCGTCCTTCTGCACCAGGAGCTCGGCCTCCTTGGGATTGCTGGTAATCCACTCCCCTTCGGTGCGGTAGGCGGCGTTCACGGCGCGCACGATGTCGCCGTTCTCCTCGGCGAACTTGCGGTGGGTGACGTAGGAGTTGAAGTCGATCAGGAACTCCAGGTCGCGCCCTTCGAAGAACACGTCGTGCGCCTTGTATTCCACGCGGGCGATATCCACGCCCGGACTCCACATCGACCAGGCGTCGACCTTGCCCTGGGCGAAGGCCGGGCCGGCGTCGGGCGGGTTGAGGTAGACGAACTTGACCTTGTCGCGCGCGATGCCGTGCTTCTCCAGCGCCGCCACCAGCAGGAACTCGCCCAGGCCGGAACGGTTCACCGCCACCGTCTTGCCGACCAGGTCGCCGACCTTGTCGATGCCGGAACCGTCCTTGGCGATGATGGCGGTGCTGCGCGGCTCCACCACCGCGAACTGGGTGAACACCAGCGGCGAGCCGGCGATCATGGCCGCCAGCGCCGGCGTGGTGCTGCCGCCGAAACCGAAGTCGGCGCTGCCGCCTGTCACCGCCTGCAGGGACGGCGCGTGGTTCGGGAACGGCCCGATCCACTGCACCTTGATGCCGTCCTTGGCCAGCGTCTTCTCGAACTCGCCGCGGGTGCGCGCGATGCCGGGCAGGCCGCCCTTGCCCCAGGCCAGCCGCACGGTGTCGGTATTGCGCGATTTCCCGGGCGCGGCCCAGGCGGAAGAAGCAAGTCCGCCCGCGCCCAGGGCGGCGCCGGCTAAGGCGGCCTGGAGCAAATGGCGTCGATGGGGATTGGCTGGCTGGTCGTGTTCGCTCATGAGAGTGTAATGAAGGTGAAGAAGAACGCCGCCGGCAGCGCCGGCGGCACGCGGGAACTCAGGCCTGCGCCGCCACGCCCAGCTCGGCCAGCAGCCGCTCGCGCAGCTCCTGCGCGGCCGGGTGTGCGCGGTTGTGCGCGGCCTCGGGGGCGACCGTGTAGTCGCGCGCGATGGCGCCGTCGCGCATGACCAGGATGCGATCGGCCAGCACGATGGCCTCGTCCACGTCGTGCGTCACCAGCAGCACGCCGGGACGGTGGCGCTCCAGCAGCTGGCGCACCAGCGCGTGCATGCGGATGCGGGTCAGCGCGTCGAGCGCGGCGAAGGGTTCGTCCAGCAGCAGCAGGCGCGGCTCGCGCACCAGCGCGCGCGCCAGCGCCACGCGCTGGGCCTGGCCGCCGGAGAGGTTGCGCGGCCAGTCGTCGATGCGGCTGCCCAGCCCGACCTCTTCCAGCGCCGCCTTGGCCAGCGGCCGGCCGCTCTTGTCGTCGAGGCCGAGCGAGACGTTGCGCCACAGCGGATCCCAGGGAATCAGGCGATGCTCCTGGAACACCACCGCCGGCTGCGAGGCGCCGTCGATGCGGCCGCCGTCGATGGCGTCCAGCCCGGCCAGGGCGCGCAGCAGCGTGGTCTTGCCGCAGCCGCTCTCGCCCAGCAGCGCCACGAACTCGCCGCGCGCGATGCGCAGGTTCAGGCCCCTGATGACGTTGCGGCTGCCATAGCGGCGCTGCAGGTTGCTGACGATGACGGCCGGCTCGTCGACGCCGGCCGGGTGCATGGTATGGGTGATGGCAGCGGCGGCGGACATCAGCGCGCCCTCCCCGCGTAGTTCGGATGCCAGGCCAGCAGCCTGCGCTCCAGCAAGCGGGCGATGCCGTCGGAGACCACGCCGATGCCGGCGTAGATGACGATGGTCAGCACGATCACATCGGTCTGCAGGAATTCGCGCGCATCCATCGCCAGCGAGCCGATGCCGACGTTGGCGGCGATGGTCTCCGCGATCACCAGCGCCAGCCACGCTACCGCCAGCGCATAGCGCACGCCGGCCAGGATCGAGGGCAAGGCGCCGGGCAGCACGATGCGGCGGATCAGCGTCCAGTTCGACAAACCGGTCACGCGGCCCAGCTCGATCAGCTTGGGATCGACCTGGCGTATGCCCAGCACGGTATTGATATAGATCGGGAACATCACTCCCAGCGACACCAGGAACACCTTGCCGCCCTCGCCCACGCCGAACCACACGATCACCAGCGGCAGCGCCGCCAGGAAGGGCACCGCGCGCACCATCTGCACACTGCGGTCGAACAGCGCCTCGGCCAGGCGCGAGAAGCCCACCAGCGTGCCCAGCGCGAAGCCGATGCTGCCGCCGATGGCAAAGCCTGCCGAAGCGCGCAGCAGGCTCGCGCCGAGGTCCGACAGCAACCGGCCCTGGCCGATCAGGTTCCAGGCGGTGCCGACCACCTTGCTCGGCGCGGGCAACACCTGCGGCGACAGCGCGCCGGCGCGGGCGAAGGCCTCCCAGGCCAGCAGCAGCGCCAGCGGCGCGATCCAGGAAATGAGGAATAGCGAGCGCGCGCCGATCGGCCCGTGCGGTCGCGCGGGAACCGAGGCCGGCGGCGCCGATGCCGGCAGGGGAAGACTGTTGGCCGCTTCGGACATACGGATTTCCTTCACAGGGTGAGAAGGAAAATCCTAATCAGCTTTGCGCCGGGCGATAAGGAATGATTTTGAACTTGGATATCCGGTAAACACATTTGCGCACTCCGTGACCGGAGTGCGCAACCGGATCAGAAGGTATGGCGAATGCCGAATTGCACGCCGGTCTCGCTGGCGCCGGCATCCGGGCTCAGCGCCTGGCTGGCGGTGAAGCTGGCGCCGGTCATCTTGTAGGCCGCCGTGTTCTGGTTGACCAGGCGCGAGGCCACCGCGTACAGGCGGGTGCGCTTGGACAGGTCATAGTTCACGATCAGGCTGAACTGCCTGGCGTTGTTGTTGTAGCTCGAGCTGTCCTTCACATAGCCACCGCCGGCGCCGATGGTGGTGCTGGCATTGATACGGTAGTCGGCCGAGAGGCTATAGGTGTTGTGATAGTTGCCGATAGCGGTAGTCAGCAAGTTGCCGGTCGGATCGTACTTGCCGGCTGGGTTGACGAACACGTTTCCGGTGGTGGCGGAGACCACTTCATTGGTGCGGAAGAACGCCAGGTAGATCTTGCCGCTGCCATAGTCCACATTGCCGCCCAGCATGAACTGCTTGACGCTGTTGGTATTGGTGCCGTTCTTGGCGTTCAGGTAGGCGCTGCCCACGTACACCGGCCCCTGCTGTGTCTGGGCGCCGATCTGGTAGACCGAGTTGGACGCCACGCTGCCGGCGCGCTCGCCCACCGAGTAATGCAACTCCAGGTTGGAGTTGGCGAACTTGGGCGAGATATAGCTGATGTCGTTGTCGACCCGCGCCAGCCAGTTGGCGAAGTTGTTATAGGCCGAGCCGTAGGTGGCAGCGCCGAAGGCGTCCATGTTGCCGGCATAGAGGAACATGGGCGTGTTCTGGCGACCCACGCGCACCTCGCCGAAGCCGCCGCCCAGCCCCACCCACGACTGACGGTCGAACAGGCGATAGTTGTTCTGCTGGCCGCCGGTGCTGGGATCGAAACCGTTCTCCAGGTTGAAGGTGGCGCGGTAGCCGCCGCCCAGATCCTCGCTGCCCTTGAAGCCGAGCCGGCTGGTCATTTCGCCGTTGTTTCCCATGGCCCAAAGCGAGGTGTTCTTGCCTCCCACGGTACTCTTCTGGTACGCCGTATAAACATCCAGCACGCCGTAGATGGTGACCGAACTCTGGGCGTACGCCGCCGGCGCCGCCGCCAGCAACAGCGCCACGGGCAACAGTTTTGTTTTGTTAGTGAAATGCATCTGAGCTCCTCCTCAAGGTATATCGATGTTGTGATGTCGCGGGTTGAAACCTTGCCGGCGCGACGGCATCCCGCTGTTTGCGCGCTCTGGAATCGGACGCCATGAAAATCCTGGTAAAGCCGTCTCCCACCGCCGGGCGCGCGGCGCCTGGCGGGTCGGGTTGCTGCTACAGGAATCAGGCGTTCAGGCGAATCAGGTCCGGGCCTGGCTTTCGAAGTGCTTCTTGACGATCAGCGCCAGCGGCACGGTGAAGAAGATGTGCGACATGAAGCCGCCGATGATCACGGCGGGATCGTAGTAGTTGGGATGGTTGTCGGAGGCGATCATGATCGCCACGTGCATCAGGATCCACGCCACCACTGCATAGAACAAGGCGACGAATGTGGCCTCATAGCCCTTGCGGCGGAAGTGCGGCCAGATCGCCGCGAACAGGACGCCCCACACGATCGTGAAGAAGAAATGAATGCCGGTGCCGACGAAGTAGGCAATGATGCCCAGCGACTCCTGGACGTCCTTGCCGAACACCAGGCCGGTGGCGTTGCGTGGAATGCCGGCCAGCGGCATCATGTGCTGGGCGCCGACCCACACGAGCGCTTCATAGATCCAGATGATGATGCCACCGGTCAGGCCGCCGATGATGCCGGCCTTGATCAGCGCCGAACGGTCGGTCCAGCCTGCTGTTGATGATGCCGCGTCCAGGGCGGCTGTGTGTTGCGTGGATTGCATGGTGTCTTCCTCTTTCCTTTAAGTTGGCGATTGGATGGACGGCTTGACCGTCCCATTTTTCTTCTGCTGCTTGTTGTTGCTTTTCTTTGTCTTTATTTGCTTGCCGCGACACGCTGTTTTCGTTGCCGGCGTCGCCGTCGCCCCTCCTTTTATCGCGCCGCTCCCGGCTTCAGTCGACGTATTTCAGTCGATATACTTCAGTCCCGCCACCTCCAGCGGCCCGCGCATGTTGTACATATCCAGGCCCAGCACGCCGGCGGCCAGCTTCTCGCGCTTCTCGCCTTCCAGGTCCTCACGCTTCTGCGCAGCCTGGGCCACGCGCGCTGCATCGTCGGCCGCCACCACCACCACGCCGTCGTCATCGGCCACGATGGCGTCGCCCGGGTTGACCAGCGCGCCGGCGCAGATCACCGGGATGTTGACCGAACCCAGTGTGGCCTTGATCGTGCCCTTGGCGCTGATCGCTTTGCTCCATACCGGAAAACCCATCTCCTTCAATATCTTCACGTCGCGCACGCCGGCATCGATGATCAGCGCCCTCGCGCCTCGCGCCATGAAGCTGGTCGCCAGCAGGTCGCCGAAGTAGCCGTCGGTGCAGTCAGCGGTCACTGCCGCCACCACGATGTCGCCGGATTGGATCTGTTCGGCTGCGACGTGCAGCATCCAGTTGTCGCCGGGATGCAGCAGCACGGTCACGGCGGTACCGGCGATGGCGGCGCCCGGATAAATCGGGCGCATATAGGGTTTCAGCAAACCGGTGCGGCCCTGTGCCTCATGCACTGTGGCCGCGCCGAACTTTCCGAGGTGTGCCACCACGCCGGCGTCGGCGCGTTCGATGGTGCGCTTGACCACGCCCAGCTGGTTCATCGGTGTGCTCATGCTTGCAATCCTTTCGCTGTCAGGGCGGCGTCCAGGCGCGGGTACACCCGGCGCGCGTTGCCCTCGTAGATCTGGTGGCGCTCTTGCGCGGTCAGGTCGGCCGCGTCGATGTAGCGCTTGGTGTCGTCGTAGTAATGCCCGGTCTCGGGATCGATGCCGCGCACCGCGCCGATCATCTCGGAGGCGAACAGCACGTTCTCCACCGGGATCACCCGCGTGAGCAGGTCGATGCCCGGCTGGTGGTAGACGCAGGTGTCGAAGAAGATGTTGTTCAACAGGTGATCCTTGAGCAGCGGCTTCTTCATCTCCTGCGCCAGGCCGCGGAAGCGGCCCCAGTGGTAAGGCACCGCGCCGCCGCCGTGCGGAATCAGGAACTTCAGCGTCGGGAAGTCCTTGAACAGGTCGGAGGTGAGGCACTGCATGAAGGCCGTGGTGTCGGCGTTCAGGTAGTGCGCGCCCGTGGTGTGGAAGCAGGCGTTGCAACTGGTGCTCACGTGGATCATGGCCGGCACCTCCAGCTCCACCATCTTCTCGTAGAGCGGATACCAGGACTTGTCTGACAGCGGCGGCGAAGTCCAGTGGCCGCCGGACGGATCCGGGTTCAGGTTGACGCCCACGAAACCGTACTCCTTCACGCATTTCTCCAGCTCCGCCAGCGAGCTGCGGATGTCCGCCCCCGGCGACTGCGGCAGCATGGCCGCGCCGATGAAGTGATCCGGGAACAATTGCGCCACGCGATGGCACAGCTCGTTGCAGATTGCCGCCCAGGTCTGGCTGGTGTTGAGGTCGCCGATATGGTGCGCCATGAACGACGCGCGCGGCGAGAAGATGGTCAGGTCGGCGCCGCGTTGCTTCATCAGGCGCAGCTGGTTGGTCTCGATGGAATCGCGCAGCTCGTCGTCGCTGATGCGCAGCTCGGCGACCTTCGGCCCCAGCTCCGGCGTGTTCAGGTTGGCGACCTGCCGGTTGCGCCAGTCCTCCAGCGCCTTGGGCGCGGTGGTGTAGTGGCCGTGGCAATCGATGATCATTGGTTCTCTCATTCGCAGTTCTCCTGGTTCTCGTTGTTCCGGTTCAGGATGGCGGCCGGGATCAGCGCTTCGCCGCGCATGATGGGCCGTGCCGTGCGCAGCAGCGCGGCGCGCACGATCTCTTGCCGGCCATGCGGATCCAACTCCAGCTCGACGCTGAATTCGCCGCTGGGATGCTCCACCGACACGGTGCGCCTCACCCCGGCGCCCGCTTGCGCCAGCCCTTGCGCCACGGTACCTTCGAGCACGCAGGCGGTGGCCACCGTGACGGCCGCCAGCACGCCAATGGCTTCATGGCAGACGTGCGGGATGAAGCAGCGAGTCGCGATGGCGCCTCCAGCCGAGGGCGCCGACAGCAGGCACATCTTGGGATAGTTCTTCGTCGCCACATCGCCCAGGCCCATCAATGGGCCGGCGGCCAGGCGCAGCGCTTCCAGCGTATTCTTGAGCGCCGCGTTGCCGTTGAGCTCGGCCACGCTCTCGTGGCCGTCCACGCCGACGTCGGCCGCCCGCAGCAGCACCATGGGCATGCCGTTGTCGATCATCGTGACGTCCAGTTCATGTACGGCGCCGCCGGCGCTCGAGAAGCCGAGGCGGTCGCGCGCGCGGCCGGTCGGGAGCATGGCCGGACATACAGAACCGGCGGTATCGATAAAACTGATCTTCACCGGAGCCGCACTGCCCGGAACACCATCGATGCGTGTATCGCCGGCGTAGCGGATGCGGCCACCCGGCGTCTGCACGGTAACGTCGCACTGCATGCCGGTGTTGAGGGTCAGGATGCGGGCCGTGGTCACGCCATCACTTGGCGTCACCAGGGCGCGCTCGATGGCGAAGGGCAGCACCGCCGCCAACATGTTGCCGCAGTTGGGAGTAGTGTCGACCAGGTCCGACTCCGGCTGCAGCTGGGCAAACAGGAACTCGAGATCCACCCCCGGCACACTGCTGCGGCCGACGATGGCGGCCTTGCTGGTCAAGGGATGGGCGCCGCCCAGGCCGTCGATCTGGCGACGATCTGGAGACCCCATGACGGCCAGCAATGCCCGGTCGCGCAGCTCGCTGGCGGCCGGCAGGTCGCCTGCCAGAAAGAATGGCCCGCGCGAAGTACCACCCCGCATCAGGGTGCAGGGAATCGAGATCAGGTCCTGACTGGATGGCTTGGGCACGCTCTTTACCTTTGCAAATAAGTGCGCCGAGTATGCGCGAGCGGTCGCCACGCTTGGTTGCGTTGTATCCTTTCCTCTGTTCTAATTTTCTAATCGAGTTCAGACAGCGCCGCCCGGAGACCCACGAACATGTCCCTGCTCAACTTGCGCCACCTGCACGTCTTCAATGTGGTCGCCACCACCGGCGGCGTGCGCCGTTCTTCCGATACGCTGTTGCGCGCTTCATCTGCGGTGGCGCGCTCTGTCGCCGCGCTGGAGCACAGCCTGGACATCCAACTGTTCGAACGCAAGGGACGCGGCATGCTGTTGACCGGCGCCGGCGAGGCGGTGAAGCTGCGCGTGGACCGCATCGAGGCCGAACTGCGCGAAGTGCGCGACGATGCGCTGCGCCTGCGCGAGCGCACCGGCAGTCAGGTCGCCAGCCTCGATGCACTGTTCAATGAACGGCGCCTGCAGGCGGCCACGCTGCTGGCGGAGACGCATCACATGCCCAGCGTCGCGCGGCTGATGGAAGTCTCGCCGTCGGCAGTCAGCCAGGCCATCTCCATGCTGGAAGGCATCCTGGGCCAACCTCTGTTCTTCCGCACCGCGCACGGCATGCTGCCGACCGACGCTGGCCGACGCTGGAGCGAGCGCTTCGGGCGCGCGCTGGCCGAACTGCGCCACATTCCCGAAGACATCGCCGCGCTGGCCGGCATCGTGCAGGGCACGGTGACCGTCGGCGCCCTGCCTTTGGCGCGCTCGCAACTGCTGCCCACGGCGCTGGCGCGCGTGCTGGAAAAACACCCTCGGCTGCAGATCCGTTCGCTGGAAAGTCCTTATGAAGAACTGGCCGCCGGGTTGATGAGCGGACGCATCGACTTCATCGTCGGCGCCCTGCGCGCCTTCTCTAGTGATACCTTCTCCATGCGCCCACTGGTGGCCGACAGTGCGGCATTGCTCGCACGCACCGGGCATCCGCTGTCGCGACGCAAGAAGCTGTCGTTGGACGATCTCGACGGCTACCCTTGGGTGCTGTCCCGCGCCGGTACCCCGCTGCGCGATTCGATCGAGCAGTTCTTCCTCGACAACGGACGGCAGGTGCCGCGCGCGGCCGTGGAGACCGGCGACCTGGCGCTGCTGCGCGGGCTGCTGCTTTCCAGCGACATGTTGACCGTGATCTCGGCGCACCAGTTGCACCACGAGATCGCCACCGGTCAACTGACCGCCCTGCCATTCGCGATGCACGGCATGCAACGGCAGATCGGCATCATGCAAAGGAAGGGCGCCCACCTGTCCCCCGGCGCGCAGGCGCTGCAACAGGAGATCGAGGCCACCGTAGCCTCCTGGCGCTGACGGGCGCCGCAGCCGGGAAACGCGGCTGGATAAATCCATCTCAATAAGCAAATGGCAACGCTCACCCAGCCGAAAGCAATACTCGGCCGGATGCGCGGACTTACACTTCTTCCATTGTCGAAGCAAGCCATTTGCACATCGGCAAGCGTTTTTCAAGCCGCGGGCAGACAAGCGGCGCACTCCCATATAAATTCATATCTACACGGAGACTTAATGAATACAGCACAATCGCTGGACGTGCGGGCGCATATCAACGGACGCAAGATGTCCGGCTACCAATGGCTGCTGCTTGTCCTCTGCTTCCTGATCGTGGCCACCGACGGCATGGACGTGGCCATCATGGGCTTCCTCGCGCCCGGCATCACCAAGGAGTGGGACATTTCCCGCGCCGCCTTCGGCGTGGTGATGAGCGCCGCCCCCATCGGCCTGGCCATCGGCGCACTGCTGGTCGGACCGCTGTCGGATCGCTATGGTCGCAAGAAATTGTTGATGACAGCCGTCACCTGGTTCGGCGTGTTCAGCCTGGCATCGGCGGCGGCTCACGACGTGGTGACGTTGTCGGCGCTGCGCTTCTTGACCGGCCTGGGCCTGGGCGCGGCCATGCCCAACGCCACCACCCTGCTTTCCGAATACGTGCCGGAACGCTCGCGCAGCACGCTGCTGGCGATCATGTTTACCGGTTTCAACCTGGGCTCGGGCCTGGTCGGCTTCATGGCCGCGGCGTTGCTGCCGGATCACGGCTGGCGCACGGTGCTGGTGGCCGGCGGCGCGATCCCGCTGCTGTGCCTGCCGTTCTACCTCTGGCTGGTGCCGGAATCGGCACGTTTCATGGTGGTAAAGAACCAGCCGTCGGACCGCATCGCCCGTACCCTGTCGCGCGTGTGCGGGGGCGAGTTCGCCCCCGGACAAACATTCAGCGTAAGTGAGCCGCAGGTCAAGGGATCGCAGCCTGGCAAGGTGTTGCTCTCGGATGGCTATCGCAAGACCACGCTGTCGCTGTGGGGCACCTACTTCATGGGCCTGCTGGTGATCTACCTGCTGTCGGGCTGGCTGCCGACCCTCATCAAGGATGCCGGTCTGCCGATCGAGAAAGCCGCCAGCATTACCGCGCTGTTCCAGCTGGGCGGCACCGTCGGCGCGCTGGTGGTAGGCTACCTGATGGACCGCTGGTCGCCCAGCCGCGCCATCGCTGCGGCCTATGTCAGCGGCGCGGTTTTCATCCTGCTGCTGGCTTCGGGCAGCGTGCAGTCCGGCATGTTCGCGGCTTATGTATTGCTGGCGGGTTTTTGCATGAGCGGCGCCCAGACAGGCCTGAACGCCTTCGCGCCGTCGTGCTACCCAACTGCGGTGCGCGCCACCGGCGTGTCATGGATGCAGGGCGTGGGCCGCTTCGGCAGTATCCTGGGTTCCTTCGCTGGCGGCGTGCTCTTGTCGCTGGGCTGGAGCTTCGGTTCGGTGATCGCCATCCTGGCGGTTCCGGCCACGCTGGCGGCCCTGATCATCGCTTTCATTCAACTGGGCCAGCGCCAGGCAGCCGCGTAAGGCGCGGCCAAGGCTTTACTGGAAATAGGAAACACTCCTCATGGCAAACATCGTCGGCGCAATCGCTACGTCGCATACCCCCACCATCGGCTTCGCACTGGATGCCGGCAAACAGCATGACCAGGTCTGGTCGCCAATTTTCAAGGCCTACGCGCCGGTACAGAAATGGCTCAAGGAGAAGAAGCCCGACGTCATGCTGGTGATCTACAACGACCATGTGACTTCCTTCTTCTTCGACCACTACTCGGCCTTCTCTCTGGGCGTAGGCAGCGAGTACAAGGTCGCGGACGAAGGCGGCGGCGCGCGCAGGCTGCCGCCGGTGGGTGGACACGCAGCGCTGTCGCGCCATATCGGCAACTCGCTGATGGCCGATGAGTTCGACATGTCCTTCTTCCAGGAGAAGCCCCTGGATCACGGCTGCTTCTCGCCGCTGTCGATGCTGTGGGAACACGAGGACGGCTGGCCGGGCAAGATCATTCCGCTGCAGGTGGGCGTGCTGCAGTTTCCCATCCCCACGGCGCGGCGCTGCTACCGCCTTGGCCAGGCCCTGCGCCGCGCCATCGAGAGCTACCCGCAAGAGCTGGACGTGGTGCTGGTGGCCACCGGCGGCCTGTCGCACCAGGTCCACGGTGAGCGCGCCGGTTTCAACAACACGCCCTGGGATCACCGTTTCCTCGACCTGCTGGAGAACGATCCCGAGGCGCTGACCGGCCTCACCCACGCCGAGCTGGCCACGCTGGGCGGCCTGGAAAGCGCCGAGGTGATTATGTGGCTGGTGATGCGGGGCGCCATGCCGGCCGGTATCGACTGCTTGCACCGCGAGTATTACCTGCCGTCGATGACGGGCATCGCAGTGGCCGTCTACGAACCCGCCGGGAAGGAAAGCGCAAGCGACGCCGCCATGCGGCAACGCCGCGCCGACCAGCATCGCGCGCACGTGGCGCACCAGCTGGAGGGTATCGAACAGTTGGCCGGCACTTACCCGTTTACCCTGCAAACCAGCAACGAACGCTACCGCATCAACCGCTATCTCTATCAATTGATCCAACCCGCCTTCCGTGAGCGCTTCCTGGCCGATGCCGAGGCCACCTATGAAGACGCCGGATTGACCGGAGAAGAACGCGGCATGATCACCCACCGCGACTGGCAGGCCATGATCCGCTACGGCGTGATTTTTTTCTTGCTCGAAAAACTTGGCGCCGTGGTCGGCGTATCCAACCTGCACATCTACGCCGCCATGCGCGGCCAGTCGCTGGCCGACTTCCAGCAAACGCGCAACGCGCCGGGCGCGCTGTATTCGGTCGCCGGCTCCGCTGCAACCAGCCAGGCGGGCTGGGACAAGGGCGGCACAACGTGACACAGTGAGCAGCTCTTGCCGCCCAGATCGGACCGGGCCGGCGGAGATTGGCCGGGGATGGTGACATCCCCGGTTTTTTTTGGCCGATGCGACCGCATCGTCAACTTTTCCGCGACACTCCATTGCGCCGCAAGGGCTTTATCGCCGGCGCGGGCGAACCTACACTGGGCAGCTCCCCCCTTATCCCCTTCATGCCATGTCCGCCACGCACAGCGCCTCCATCGTCATCCGGCAACCCGCCCATCCGCAGCGCCTGGTGCTGCTGATGCACGGCGTGGGTTCGGTTCCGCAATCCATGCAAGGCGTGGGCGCCTGGTTCGCGCGGCGCGACGCGCAGGCGATGGTGGTGAGCGTAGCCTCGCCGCAGCCGTCCGACGTGTCGGCGGCCGGCCTGCAATGGTTTTCGGTGCGCGGGGTGACGGAAGACAATCGCCGGCAGCGCGTGGATGCGGCCATGCCGTTGTTCCTGCAGACGGTGGCGCACTGGCGCGAGCAGGCGGGCGTGGACGCTGCGCGCACGCTGGTCGCGGGATTCTCGCAGGGAGCGATCATGGCGCTGGAGGCCGCGAAATCGGATCAGGCGCCGGCGGCGACGATAGTCGCCATCGCAGGCCGCTACGCCGAACTGCCCACGGCCAAACCCGGCGCGGCAATTCATCTGCTGCATGGGGATGCCGACGGCGTGATGCCGATGGCGCTGGCCCATGCCGCCTTCGAACGGCTGCAAGCACTCGGCGCCCAAGCGACGCTGGATGTAGCGCCGGGCGTGGGCCACCAGCCCGACCCACGGATGTTCGCCCTGCTGGAGCCGCGCCTGCGCGCCTGAGGCGGCGCGTCAGCGCAGCTCGTCGTCGCTGACGCCGGGTACGCCCTTGCGGATGGCCTTGGCGTAGTCCTCATCGGGGCCGGTCGCCAGCGCCCGTTGCGTGATGCGGCCGGCGCGCTTCAGGGTCGCGAAGTCAACGCCCTGCACCAGACCGCCATGATCGTAGGCGTAGTCGGCGAAATAGCCTGAGAGCAGCAGCCGGTAATCCAGCGGCAGCGTCGGCGACAGCCGCCGCGCCAGCTCGAAGACGATGGTGGTGCAGTTGCTGGTGAGCGTGTTGTAGAACTTCGGCTCGGCATGCACCTGCGCGGCGCGTTCCAGGTAACCGAGGAAGACCTTGCGCAGTTGCTCGGGGCGCAAGCGCAGGCGATACAGGTAGACGTCCTCGCCGCGCGCATTGGTGCGGGTGCGCACGATGTCGCTCTCGTCGGCGGCCACGATGACCGTCTCGAAACGGCGGAAGAAACCGCCCAGTGCGGAAAAACTCTCTCCCTGCTCCCGGCGGATCTCCAGCGAGAACACCAGGCGCCGGCCGTCGGCGAAGCCGAAGGACACCAGCGTGTGCGCAATCGCCGGCCCCATCCAGTAAGACAGCATCAGGTCGGCCGACACCAGCTGGCCGAGGTCGTAGCGGCGCGCCTCCCAGCGCGCGTCGTAGTCGGTCTCGCTGCGCCAGGTGAAGTTGCGCACGTTGTCCAGCAGCACTTCGTCGCCCTGCACGCGCGACGCCAGCATGCGCGCCACGTCGTCGGCCCAGACGCGCTCATGCGTGGGACGGATGGTGTGCCACCAGGAAAACAGCAGCGCCGCGCACAGCGCGAATACCGCCGGCGTCCAGCGCCAGCCGCCCCATCCGGCCAGCATGGCCAGCGACGCCAACGCCGGGAGGCACCACGCGGCAATGACGGCGCCGCGCATCCAGGCCGGGCCCGGCAGCTGGAACCAGAGCGCGAACGCGCCCCATACGCCCAGGCCTGCGATCGCACAGCCCAGCGCAAACATGATCAGAGAAACAAGAAAGCCCATCGTCAAGAATATGATTTGTTTGGCTTCCCCTCGGAGCCCTCGCGCATTGTAGCCGCCCCGGCGCATATGTTTATGCGGATAAATTCGTGGCTGCCGCATCGGGCGCGGCACAGAATCTGCCGATCGCCATCCCGAGGAAACATGCGCCATGAGTCGCGACCTGCTGCTGTTGCTTGAACACGGTTTCACCGATCCCGCCCATCCCGGCGAACGCTTCATCTGCCCCGACGGCGCGCCCATCGAGGGCCTGCTGGCCGGCGATCCGGAGCTCGCCCGCCGCCTCGACATCCGGCGCCTGCCCTTCCCGCGTCCGCGCGCGCACGTGGTGGCGGCGCTGGGCGAACAGCACCAGGGCCTGCCGG
Source organism: Herbaspirillum sp. WKF16 (assembly GCF_028993615.1). Classification (NCBI taxonomy): domain Bacteria; kingdom Pseudomonadati; phylum Pseudomonadota; class Betaproteobacteria; order Burkholderiales; family Oxalobacteraceae; genus Herbaspirillum; species Herbaspirillum sp. WKF16. Next base: position 3,756,945 of record NZ_CP118632.1, read on the forward strand.
TGCTGATCCTGGGCGACCAGCAAGCGGCGCCGGAGGATGCGCAATCGGCCAACGGCCGGCGCTTCGTCACCGACACCCGCCGCATCCTCGAGCTGCTGGCGCAGCGCCACGGTTTCCCGCGCGTGCACTGAGCAGGCGCGCCATGAGCCAGAATCCCGCCCCGCGCCAGCTGCACCTGAACGTCAACATCCTGCATTCGGGCTTCATCCCCTCGGCCTGGCGCCTGCCGGATGCCGACCCACTGGCCTTCGTCGACGCCGGCCACTACGCGAAGGTGGCGCGCATTGCGGAGGCCGCCAAGTTCGACGCGGTATTCCTGGCCGACAACGCTGCCATCATCGAGCAGATCGACTTCCGCCCGATCACGGCGCTGGAGCCGACCGTGCTGCTGGCCACCGTGGCCGCGGCCACCACCCACATCGGCATCATCGGCACCGCCTCCACCAGCTACAACGAGCCCTATAACATCGCGCGCCGTTTCGCCACGCTGGATCACGTCAGCGGCGGGCGCGCCGGCTGGAACATCGTCACTACCGCGGATCCCGGCTCGGCCCGCAACTTCGGCCTCGACGGCACGCCCGACCATGGCAACCGCTATGCGCGCGCCGATGAATTCACCCAGGTCGTCAAGGCCTTGTGGAACAGCTGGGAAGACGACGCCGTGATCGGCGACAAGAGCACCGGCCGCTTCATCGACGAAACCAAGGTGCGCCCGATCGCGCACCGCGGCGCCCACTTCAGCGTGCAAGGCCCCTTGAACCTGCCGCGCACGCCGCAGGGCCAGCCGGTGCTGGTGCAGGCCGGCGGCTCGGGCGACGGCCGCGAGCTGGCGGCGCGCCACGCGGAGGCGGTGTTCTCCGCCGCGCACACGATAGAAGAATCGCTGGCCTACAGCCGCGCCATCAACGAGCGCGCCGCGGCGCTGGGCCGTGGCCCGCACGCGGTGAAGATCCTGCCGGGCCTAGCCACCATCATCGGCGCCACCGAGGCCGAAGCGCTGCGCCGGCGCGACGAGCTGGTCGACATGATCCCCTGGAGCTACAGCCTCAAGCGCCTGGCCGGCACGCTCGGCATCCCGGTCGAGCGCCTGCACCTGGACCAGCCGCTGCCGCCCGACCTGGCCTTGCCCAACGGCGGCAACGGCAACCACACCTTCTTCCACGCCACGCTCTCGCTGGCGCGCGGCCGCGAGCACACGGTGCGCGACCTCATCCGCGCGCTGTGCGGCGGCGGCGGCCACCGCGTGCTGGTGGGCACGCCCGAACAGGTCGCCGACGAGATCGAGCGCTGGTTCAAGGCCGGCGCGGCCGACGGCTTCAACCTGATGCCCGATGCACTGCCCGGCGGCCTGCAGGATTTCGCCGATGGCGTGGTGCCCATCCTGCAGCGACGCGGGCTGTTCCGGCGCGAGTATGCGGGGCGCACCCTGCGCGACCATTTTGGCTTGGCGCGGCCGCTCAATCTTCCGGATTCTGGGGTGCGGGCGGCTTGAGGCCTTTGCCGATTTTTCTTTTCTGGATCACGAACGACGCTGGGTCCCGGCCTTCGCCGGGACGACAGGTAGGGAGTAAATCGAACCCTCAAATGTTCGAGCCTTCCCCTTCCCTGTCGTCCTGACGAAAGTCAGGACCCAGTGACGTTTACCGCGCCGTGTTCAACGCCTCGCCGTCAATTTCCCTTCGCCGTCTTGAAGTAATCCGGCAAGGCAAACCCATCATAGAAACGCTCCCCGCGAATGGCCTTCTGGAAATTCTGCGAACGATAGGCGTCCACCAGGTCGCGCGCATAGGTGTCCGCCTGGCGCGTCTTCTTTACCGCCAGCACGTTGATGTAGGGCGGCTTCATGTCTTCCAGGATGAAGGCTTCGGAAAGCTTGAGCTTGGCGAAGATGGCGAAGTTGCCCTGGATCGCCGCGAAGTCGGCATCGTCCAGCGCTCGCGGGCCCTGGGCATTCTCCAGCAGCACCAGCTTCAAGCCGACCTTGTTCTCGATCACATCCAGCTCGGTCACGTCCACCGGCTTGTTCTCGCGGATCCTGATCCAGCCCAGGCGCTGCAGGATCCAGAGCGCGCGCTGCAGGTTGACCGGGTCGTTGGGCACGGCCACGGTGAAGCCCTTCTTCAGGTTCTTCAGGTCCTTGTGCTTCTTCGAATACAAACCCATGGGCGGCGTCGGCACCTGCACGATGCCGACCAGGTCGGTCTTGTTGCGCTCGTTATAGGAATCGAGGAAGACCGTGTGCTGCATCACGTTGGCGTCGATGTCGCCCTTGAAGACGGCGCTGTTGGCCTCCAGCCCGGTGGAGAATTCATAGAGCCGGATCTTGTAGCCCTTTTTCTCCAGCTCGGGCTGCACGCCCAGCTTGAACTCGTCGATGTATGGCCCGGGCACGAAGCCCACCTTGAGCTCGCGCTCGAGCGGCGCGGCCTGGGCGCAGTGGACGGCGGCAACGGAGAACAACAGCGTGGAGAAGAGTCGCTTGAACATCGGGAGGGTCGCTTTCTGTCAGGTCGTGGAAGAACTGCAGAGAGTGTATTGACCCGTCCCCTTCAGCAGAACGAAGTTATCCGCATGTCGATATCCGGCCAGCGATGACCGGCCATTTACGCGTAGCTGCCGCCGAAGCGCTCGTTGTGGGGCTCGCCGTTGAGGTGGAAGTTGCCCACCGAGGCTTCGCGCTGGATCGCCGGATTGTGCGAGGCCAGCGTGCGCGCGTTGCGCCAGTGGCGATCGAGCCGGCGGGTTTCGCTGGTGGCCGAAGCGCCGCCGACTTCGAACAGCAGCGTGGTGGCTTCCAGCACCTGGCCGATGACGACCTGCTGCGCCTGGAAGGTGTGGATGTCCAGGGCATCGTAATCTGCGGTGGCGACGGTGCCGGCGGCGCGCGCGGCGTTGAGCGCATCCTGTTCGCGCGCAATCGACAAGGTCAGTTGTTCGGCCGACCAGGCCAGGCTGGCCAGGCGCCCCACCACGCGATGCACCAGCGGGTTCTCGCGCGGGCTGGAGTTGCCCGGCACGCCGAAGGTGCGGGTGCGCGGCTGCGTGAAGGCGATGGCGTCGCGCAGCGCGGCGCGCGCGATGCCCGACAGGGTCGCCAGGTGGAAGGTCTGGTAGAAGGACGTGATGATGCTGTTGCGGCGCGGCTGCGACACATGATAGCGGTCCAGCACCTGTTCCGGCGGCACCAGCACGTTGTGGAAGCGCGTGGTGCCGCTGCCGGTCAGGCGCTGGCCGAAGCCGTCCCAGTCGTCGACGCGTTCGACGCCCTCGGCGTCGGCGCGCACCAGCACGTTGAAGTCGGACTGGCTGTCGTGCGCGCGCACCAGCACCCAGTCGGCGTAGAGGGTGCCGGTCGAGTAATACTTTTCGCCGTTCAGGCGCAGGTGGCCGGCGGCGTCCTTCTCCAGCAGCGCCGAATTGCCGGTGGCGGCGTTTCGCTCGGAGGTAGAGGCGCCGAAAGTCTTGCCGCTGCCGATCACTTCCAGCCAGCGGCGGGTATCGGCGTCATCCTTGCGTTCGCGCAGCAGCTCGGTGAAGCCGGCGTTCACGCGCAGGATCTGCGGCAGGTTGGACTCTGCCTCGCCCAGGCGGACCAGCAGGTAGAAGAAATCTTCCAGGCTGACGCCGGCGCCGCCCTGCGCCACCGGCACGCGCAGCCGGGAGAAGCCGGCTTCCTTGAGCTGGCGCACTTCCTCGTACGGCAGGCGGCGCGCGTTCTCGCGCTCCACGGCGCCCTCGCCGATGCGGGCGAACAGGTCGGCGAAACGTTGGTGCAGCGCCTCGGCGGAGGCGTGGGAAGAGATGCTCATGATGTCCTTTGCGGGGAGTGACGTGCAGAGGATTATCTGGCAGCAGGCCGCTGTTGCTGAAGGAAGGAAATCGGATATGGATATGCGCCCGGGGTTCAGGCCGCGGCGATGGCGCCCACCTGCAGCGCGGCGCTCTTGCGGATGGCGGCCACCATGTTCTTTACCGCCGGCGAACGCTCGAAGCGGCGGAACACGGCCGCCACCTCGGAGCCGATGACCGCGCCGGCCAGCGACCGGTACACCACGTTGGGCAGGTCCACCACCCCGGTCAGCACGCCGGGCACCACCGCCACGCCGGCGCCTACCGACACCTCGGCCAGCACCGCCAGCAGGCTGCCTGGACGGCTCTCGCTGCGCGGCGCGAAACCGCCGCGGCGATACACCTCGCGCGCGCCCAGCTCCTGTTCAGGCAGGATGAAGGCCTCGCCGGCCAGCGCGCGCGCCTTGACCGCGCCGGTCTCGCCGGCCAGCCGGTGATCGGCCGGCAGGGCCAGGCAGAAGCGGTCGCGCAGCAGTACATGGCTCTGCAGCGAAGGCGCCAGCGCGATCGGCATGCGCACGAAGGCGATGTCGATGCGTCCTTCTTCCAGCGCATCGGAGAGCCGATCCATCGGCCATTCGCGCGCCTGCACCTCGGCTTGCGGCCAGTGGCTGCGGAAGGCGCTGATCTGCTGCTGCAGGATGCCGCCGAACACCGCCGAGCCGACGTAGCCGATCTCCACCCGTCCCAGCTCGCCGCGCCCGGCGCGGCGGCCGACGTTAAGCGCCTGCTCGAACTGCGCCAGCACCGCGCGCGCCTCCAGCGCGAAGGCCTCGCCGGCCGAGGTCAGCGCCACCGTGCGCTTGGTGCGCACGAACAGCTGCGCCTGCAGCTTGCGCTCGATCTCCTGGATCTGCACCGACAGGGTGGGCGGGGCGATGCCCAGCAACTCGGCCGCGCGGGCGAAGTGCAACTGCTCGGCGACAGTCAGGAAGTAGCGCAGGTGTCTCAATTCCATGGAAATCCCCGGTCGGCCTTCAATTAGTTAATAACTAATTAAATTCAAAAATACATATATTGAAGCGAATTATATCCACTGTTCCAATGAAGGCTTCCCGCAACCCGGTCTTTCAAGGAGCCGAACATGTTCAAGCCATCCCTTTCCCTCGTCCTGGGTTCCGCCCTGCTGTGCGCCGCCCAACTGGCCGGCGCCGCCAACCTGCCGACGCAACCGGTGCTCACCCTGGCCGCCGCCCAGCAGGTGATCCAGGCCGCGCAGGCCAAGGCCCAGTCCGAGAACTGGCCCTGCGTGATTTCCGTGGTGGATGCCGCGGGCCTGCCGCTGGCGCTGGTGCGCATGGACAACGCGGCGGTGCCGGCCGGCGTCGAGATCGCGCCCGGCAAGGCGCGCACGGCGGCGCTGTTCCGCCGCCCCAGCGGCGCGCTGGAAGATGCGGTCAACGGCAACCGCCCGGCGGCCGCCACCGCGCGCGGCTTTGTGCTGATGCGCGGCGGCCTGCCGCTGGTGGCCGACGGCCAGATCGTGGGCGCCATCGGCGTCTCGGCCGACACGCCGCAGCATGATGAAGAGATTGCCCGCGCCGGCGTGGCCGCGCTGAAGTAAGCCGCGCATCATTCGGGACGAAGAGGAGACGCCGTGCGCCAACTGTTTTCCACCGCCGCCGGGCGGGTGCTGCTGACCGGCTCGCTGGGCTGCGCCATGACGGTGCTGGACACCAATGTGGTGGGCATCATCCTGCCCACCGTCGCGCGCGAGCTGGGCGCCTCCTTCGCCGACATCGAATGGGTGGTGAGCACCTATGTGCTGTGCTTCGCCGCCCTGCTGCTGCCGGCCGGCTCGGTGGCCGACCGCTACGGCCGCAAGCGCGTCTTCCTGTGCGGTATCGGGCTGTTCGCCCTGGCCTCGCTGGCCTGCGCCTGGGCGCCCAGCGCGCAGGCGCTGTATGCTGCGCGCGCGGCGCAAGGCGTGGGAGCGGCCTTCTTGCTGGCGCCGGCGCTGGCGGTGATCGGCCACGCCTTCCACGACGAGGCCGAGCGCGCCCACGCCTGGGCGGTGTGGGGCGGCATCATGGGGCTGACCATGGTGCTGTCGCCGTTGATCGGCGGCGCCATCAATGCGGCGCTGGGCTGGCGCTGGGCTTTCGCGGTCAACCTGCCGGTCTGCCTGCTGCTGGCCGCGGCCGTGCTGCGCCATATCCCGGAATCGAAGAATCCCGCCCCGCGTCCGCTGGACGCGCCGGGCATCCTGTCTTTCTCCAGCGCCGTCTTCATGCTGACCTGGGCCCTGATCACCGGACCCGAGCAAGGCTGGAGCAGCGTTGTTTGCGTCGCCCGCGCTGTGGGCGGCGCGCTTTTATTCGCGTTGTTCATCGCCATCGAGCGCCGCCGCGCGCATCCGATGCTGGAGCTCTCGCTATTCGGTTCGGCCGGGTTCGTGGCGGCGGTGGCGGCGATGTTCGCCTACGCCGCCTCGGCCCAGGTGATGGCCTCGCTGCTGCCGCAGTTCCTGCAGAACGCGCGCGGCCTCTCCGCCGCCCAGGCGGGGCTGGCAATGCTGCCCTTCGCATTGGCCATGTTGCTGCTGCCGCAGCTGGGCCGGCGCCTGGGCGCGCACCTGCGCTCGCCGCACATCCTGGCGCTGGGCCTGTGCGTCACCGCGCTGGGCAACCTGCTGATGATCTGGGCCGCGCGCTCCGGCGACGGCTGGCTGACCGCGCTGGGCATGGCGGTGCTGGGCAGCGGCGGCGGCCTGCTCAATGGAGAGACGCAAAAGGCGATCATGGGCAATGTCCCGCGCGAGCGCGCCGGTATGGCCTCGGGAATCAGCACCACTTCGCGCTTCACCGGGGTGCTGGCGGGCTTCGCCGGACTGGGCGCGGTGTTGGCTGAAGGCGCGCGCGGCGCCATGCTCGATGCGTTGTCGCCGCTGGCCGGCCGCGCGCTGGCCGGCGAGTTCGCCGCGCGCGCCATGGCCGGGGATTTCGACGATGCCGCCCAGCTCTATGGCGCGCAAGGCGCCGGCGCGGTGACGCTGGCGCGCCGCGCCTACGGGCTGGGTTTCTCGCATGTCTTCCTGGCGGCGGCGCTGCTGGCGCTGGCGGCGGCCGCCGTGGTGGCCTGGTCGCTCAGGCGCTCGTCCCGCCCAGCGCCAACGTCGCCAGCCGCGGCAGAACCGCTTCGGCAGACGCCGCGACCTTGAAGGCCAGCAACGGGTCGGCGCGGGTCAGCCCGCGATTGATCCCCGCCACCGGCTTGCCGGCCTCGGCCGCCATGCGCGCGAAGCGAAAACCGGACAGCACCATCAGCGAACTGCCCACCACCAGCATGGCGTCACAGTCTCTCACGGCGCGCTCGGCTTCGGCGCTGCGCGCCACCGGCACGCCGTCGCCGAAGAACACCACGTCGGGCTGGAGCATGCCGCCGCAACGGGCGCAGGAAGGCACGTGGAAGTCGGCGTCGGCATCGGGTTCGAGCTGGACGTCGCCATCCGGCAGCATGGCCGCCTCGACCTCGGCCAGCGCCGGATTGAATTGTTCGAGCTGGTTCTGTATCTGCGCGCGCTCGTAAGCCGTGCCGCAGGACAGGCAGCGCACCGCGTGGATGCTGCCATGCAGTTCGATCACGTCGCACGCGCCGGCCTCTTGGTGCAGGCCGTCGACGTTTTGCGTGAGGACGGTGGCCACGCGGCCGGCCGACTGCAGTTGCGCGATGGCGCGATGGGCGGCATTGGGCCTGGCCTGCGCCAGGCGCGGCCAGCCCAGCATGCTGCGCGCCCAATAGCGCTTGCGCGCCGCCTCGGAAGAACGGAACTCGTCGCCCTGGATCGGCAGCCGGCCACGCCGCACGCCGTCGGCGTCGCGATAGTCGGGAATGCCGGAGGCGGTGCTGATGCCGGCGCCGGTCAGCACCAGCACCTTCCTGTGAGTCAGCAGCAGCTGCGCGAGCGCGGCCAGTTCGTCGGGAGACGCATCGGCTGGCGCGCCGGCTGGCGGGATATGGTTCATGAAAGCCGTACCTGTAAAAGCAACAGCGTGCAGCGTAAGCGATTTCGGCCGCGGCTGCCGGGCGCGGCCCGTTGGCTTCAGGCGCTGCGCTGCGCGCCGGAGGGTGAGGCGATCACGTCCTGCTCGGCCAGGCTGGCCAGCGTGGCGGGACGGCCGAACAGGAAGCCCTGCCCTTCATGGCAGCCCTCCTGCTGCAGGATGGCGCGCTGCTCCTCGGTCTCCACGCCTTCGGCCAGCACCGACACGTTCAGGCTGTGGCCCAGCGCCAGGATGGCGCGCACGAAGGCCTTGGCCTGCAGGCTGGTTTCCAGTTCGCTGATGAAGCTGCGATCGAGCTTGATCTTGTCGAAGGGGAAGGAGCGCAGCGTCTCCAGCGACGAATAGCCGCTGCCGAAATCGTCCATGGCGATGGTCACGCCCATGCCCTTGAGCTGCTGCAGCAGGTGCAGCGCGCGGTCGCGGTCGGCGATGATGGCGGTCTCGGTGACCTCCAGCTCCAGCCGCGACGCCGGCAGGCCGGTGGCGGCCAGCACTGAGCGCACCTTGTCCACCAGCGCGGCGTTGGACAACTGCACCGCCGACAGGTTGACGGCGATGCGCGGCTGCAGGTTCCACTGCGCCGCCTCGCGACAGGCATGCTCGAGCACCCAGTCGCCGATGGCGCCGATGGCGCCGCACTCTTCGGCGATCGGAATGAACACCGCCGGCGAGACCAGGCCGTGCACCGGATGCTGCCAGCGCAACAGGACTTCGTAGCCGGTGGTCTCTTCGCCGTGGACCGCGCGCTGAACCTGGTAGTTGAGGAAGAACTGGCCCTGCTCCAGCGCGATCCAGATGTCGCGCGCCATGGCGCGCCGCGCGCGCGAGGCCTCGTCCATGCCGGCTTCATAGAAGCAGATCTTCTCCCCCAGGCTCTTCTTGGCGCGGTACATCGCCAGGTCGGCATTGTTGAGCAACTGGGCGCGGCCCTCGGCGTCGCCGGGATACATCGCCACGCCCAGGCTGGCGCCCGGCGCCATGTCGGTTTGCGCCAGGCGCAGCACGGTGGTGAGCGCGCGGTACAGGCGCGTGATGAAATCGGCCAGCGCGCGCTCTTGGCGGAACACCTTGAAGGCCACGAACTCGTCGCCGCCCAGGCGCGCCACCAGCTCGCCCTCGCCGGACAGCGCCTTCATGCGCCGGGACAGTTCGCACAGCACCTGGTCGCCCACGGCATGGCCGAAGGCGTCGTTGATTTCCTTGAAGCGGTCGAGGTCGATACTGATGACGGCGATTTCCTGCTCGTCGGTCTTCAGCGCGCCCATGGCCTCGTCCAGCCGCTCCAGGAACTGCGAGCGGTTGGGCAAGCCCGTCATGGCGTCGTGACGGGCCAGGTAGATGATCTTTTCGCGGCTCTCCAGCTGCTCGGTGCGGTCGCGGGTGATCTTGGCGAAGCCCAGCAGCTCGCCGTTGTCGCGGTAGATGGGATCGATCACCACATGCGCCCAGAAGCGCGAGCCGTCCTTGCGGAACCGCCAGCCCTCGTCCTCGAACTTGCCTTCGCGCAGCGCGATGTCGAGGTTCTTGTGCGGCAGGCCGGCGGCGCGGTCGTCTTCACCGTAGAACAATGAGAAATGACGGCCGACCACCTCGCTGTCGAGATAGCCCTTGGCGCGCTGGGCGCCGGCGTTCCAGTTGGCGACCGTGCCGTCCGGATTGAGCATGTAGATCGCGTAGTCGGTGATCCCCTCCACCAGCAGGCGGAAGCGGTTCTCGGTGTCGTGCAGCGCGTCGCGCATGCGACGTTGCTCGGTACAGTCGCGGGTGATCTTGGCGAAGCCCAGCAGCTCGCCGTTGTCGCGGTAGATGGGATCGATCACCACATGCGCCCAGAAGCGGCTGCCGTCCTTGCGGATGCGCCAGCCTTCGGCTTCGAAGCGGCCTTCGCGCCGGGCGATCTCCAGCCCGCGCTGCGGCAGCCCGGCGGCGCGCTCGTCGGGCGCGTAGAAGGTCGAGAAGTGGCGGCCGACGATGTCGCCGGCGGCATAGCCCTTGAAGCGCTCGGCGCCGGCGTTCCAGTTGGCCACCACGCCGTCGGGGCGCAGCAGGTAGATGGCGTAGTCGGTCACGCCCTGTACCAGCAGCCGGTAGGCGGTTTCTGATGAGTATTCGGTCAAGTCGTCTTGCTGCTGCGCCATTGCGCGGATCCCCCGGTCGCGGCCGGCCTGTCTCGAAGAACAACCTTGTGGTGGAGTGCCAGTCCTGGCAGGTAGGCGGGATGCCGCCTGCGGACTCTTGTAGCCTGATATGACGAGTATTTTAACCGCCCGGCTGCGGACGCCGAGCCAGGTCAATCCTTAAAATTTCGACACATATCAATTAAACAACAGAAAACTTTCTGCAGTCTTACCATCGCCCGGGAAGTGCCCTCCGGCGCATCCATTCCCGCCCCCTGCGACAGCCTCGCCGCCATGCAACAAGCACCCGCCGCGCCGGCCAAACATGGGCCGTTTGCGGCGCAAGGCACGGGAAAACGGCGCGGCGGCGGGCAAAAGTTGTACCTGCGCACGGGCTTTCCAGTTTATTAATATAATTTCGCTGCAACTTTTAATAACAATCCTTCCGCCAAAAGTTCGAGGAGCAAAAAAATGCGGCTACTACTCCTATTGCCGTTCATAGGCTTGCTGTGGGTTCCGTTCTACAACGACGAACTGCCCAGCCTGTTCGGTTTTCCTTTCTTCTACTGGTACCAGTTCGCCTGGGTGCCGCTGACCTCCCTGATCATCTGGATCGTCTACCGCGACGGCCTGAAGAAAGGAGTCGAGTAAATGGAGACCAACAACATCCACTGGTCGGCCCTCTGGGTCTTCATCTTCTTCTTCGCGCTGGTCACCATCATGGGCTTCTGGGCCTCCAAATGGATGGCCGGCCCCAAGAACAAGGGCGCCCACCTCGATGAATGGGGCCTGGGCGGCCGCAACTTCGGCACCTGGATCACCTGGTTCCTGGTCGGCGGCGACTTCTACACCGCCTATACCGTCATCGCGGTGCCGGCGCTGGTCTATGCGGTCGGCGCCTATGGCTTCTTCGCCCTGCCCTACACCATCCTGGTCTACCCGATCGTGTTCGTGATCATGCCCAAGCTGTGGCATGCCGCGCACAAGGCCGGCCACGTGACCGCCGCCGACGTCGTCTGGGGCCGCTACAAGTCGCGTCCGCTGGAGTTCGCCATCGCGCTGACCGGCGTGGTCGCGACCATGCCCTACATCGCCCTGCAGCTGATCGGCATGGAAGTGGTGATCAAGGCGCTGGGCCTGACCGGCGAACTGCCGTTGCTGGCCGCCTTCGTGATCCTGGCCTTGTACACCTACTCGGCCGGCCTGCGCGCTCCCGCGCTGATCGCCTTCGTCAAGGACATCATGATCTACATCGTGGTGCTGGTGGCGGTGATCGTGGTGCCGGCCAAGCTGGGCGGCTACGGCGCGGTGTTCAGCTCGGCGCGCGATGCCTTTGCCCTGAAGGGCGGCGCCACCGGCCTGACCCTGAAGCCGACGCAGTTCCTGCCGTTCGCGACCCTGGCGCTGGGCTCGGCCATGGCGGCCTTCATGTACCCGCACACCCTGACCGGCATCTTCGCCGCCAAGGATGCCAACACGATCCGCAAGAACGCCGTGTTCCTGCCGGCCTATACCGTGCTGCTGGGCCTGATCGCGCTCTTGGGCTACATGGCCTATGCCGCGGGCATCAAGGTGCAGACCAACAACGACGTGGTGCCGGCGCTGTTCAACGGCCTGTTCCCGGGCTGGTTCGCAGGCTTCGCCTTCGCCGCGATCGCCATCGGCGCGCTGGTGCCGGCGGCGGTGATGTCGATCGGCGCCTCCAACCTGTTCACCCGCAACTTCTGGAAGCCTTACATCAACCCCGGCATCAATGCCGAAGGTGAAGCCAAGGTCGCCAAGATCGTCTCGCTGGTGGTCAAGTTCGGCGCGCTGGTGTTCATCCTGTTCCTGCCGACCAAGTTCGCGCTGGACCTGCAGCTCCTGGGCGGCGTGTGGATCCTGCAGACCTTCCCGGCGCTGGTGTTCGGCCTGTTCGTCGGCTGGTTCGGCGCGCGCGCCCTGCTGTGCGGCTGGGCGGTGGGCATCGTCGGCGGCAGCTGGATGGCCTTCGCCGACGGCATCAAGCCGGTGCACACCTTCGTGGTGGGCGGCGACTCCTACACCATGTACACCGGCCTGATCGCGCTGGCCATGAACATCGTGGTGGCGGTCATTGCCAACCTGGCGCTGGGCAAAGGCTCGCAGCCTGCGCTGAAGTCGTAACGGGCAATCCGGTTTCCTCGCGCGGCGTTATCCGAAAGTTGCAACGCACGCGCGGCCGATACCGGAACACCTGCGGTAAAAATGAAAAGAGGCGGACACATGTCCGCCTCTTTTTTTACGTCCGCAGCGTGTGCGATCAGAGCTTTTCCGTCTCGCCGCTCTTGGGCTGCCACTTCATCAGGCGCTTCTCGATCAGGGCCACGGCCAGGTCCAGCACCAGTGCGAACACCGTCAGCACGACGATGCCGGCGAACACGGTGTTGATGTCGAAGGTGCCTTCAGCCTGCAGGATCAGGTAGCCGACGCCGCGCGCCGACCCCAGGTACTCGCCCACCACCGCGCCGACGAAGGCCAGGCCGATCGAGGTGTGCAGGCTGGAGAACACCCACGAGGTGGCCGAGGGCAGGTAGACCGTGCGCAGCAACTGGCGCGCGTTGGCGCCCAGCATGCGGGCGTTGGCCAGCACCACCGGGCTGACTTCCTTGACGCCCTGGTAGACGTTGAAGAACACGATGAAGAACACCAGCGTGACCGCCAGCGCCACCTTGGACCAGATGCCCAGGCCGAACCACATGGCGAAGATCGGCGCCAGGATCACGCGCGGCATCGAGTTGGCTGCCTTCACATAGGGATCGAGGATGGCCGAGGCGGTCGGCGAGAGCGCCAGCCACAGGCCCACGCCCAGGCCGGAAGCTGTGCCGATGACGAAGGCCAGCACGGTCTCGGTGAGCGTGACCAGCAGGTGCGAATAGATCTCCGCCGGGAAGTTGAGCGTGAAGAAGGTGGTGTCGCCAAAGCCGACTTCCAGCGAGCCGCTGCCGACGGTGAACCATTCCCAGACGCGCTGCGCCACCTTCAGCGGCTCGCCGAAGAAGAACGCGGTCTGCGGGTTGCGCGTGGCGATGTGCCACACGGCGAGCACCACCAGCAGCACCAGCAGCTGCCAGAAGCGGATGTTCTTGTGATTGGGTTTCAGTAATTTCCACATGTTGCCGACTCTCTCGCCTCTGGTTACGCTGCGCGCTTTTGTTGTTGGTAGCCCTTGAGCACTTCATCGCGCAGGACGTCCCAGATCTGCTGGTGCAGTTCCACGAAGCGCGGGTGCATACGGATCTCGGCGACGTCGCGCGGGCGCGGCAGGTCGATCTTGAACTCACCGATCGGATGGGTGCCGGGACCGGCGGCCAGCACGATCACGCGGTCGGACATGGCGATCGCCTCGTCCAGGTCGTGGGTGATGAACAGCACGGCCTTCTTCTTGGCGTTCCACAGGTCCAGCACTTCGTTTTCCATCAGCTGGCGGGTCTGGATGTCGAGCGCCGAGAACGGCTCGTCCATCAGGATGATGTCCGGATCCAGGATCAGTGTCTGCGCCAGCGCCACGCGCTTGCGCATGCCGCCCGAGAGCTGGTGCGGATAGCGGTCGCCGAAGCCCTGCAGGCCGACGCGCGCCAGCCATTGCTCGCCCAGCTCGGCGGCTTCCTTCTCATCGTGGCCGCGGTATTGCAGGCCGGCGATGACGTTTTGCAGCGCGCTGCGCCAGGGCATCAGCGCCTCGGCCTGGAACATGTAGCCGGCGCGCTTGTTGACGGCGGTCAGCGGCTCGCCGAACACCTCGACGCGGCCCGAGGACGGTTGCAGCAGGCCGGCGCCGACGTTGAGCAGCGTGGACTTGCCGCAACCGGTGGGACCGACCACGGATACGAATTCGCCGGGCGCGATCGCCAGGGTGGTGTTGGCGACCGCGGTGTAGCGCTGCGATCGGTCATCCTTCGATACGAAGGTGCAGGTGATGTCGTCGAAGAGGAGTGCTGGAGTCATGACTGTCTGGGCCGATGGCGCGCCCGGTTGTTGTTGCATGGGAGGTGCGTGGTGCCGCCTGGGTGATGCGGGTGCTGCGGCAATGCGGGTATTTCTTGTCGCCGCTTCAGATGCACAAATGCCCGTCGCCGGGCATTTGTGTTTCATTCGCGTCGCGCGGGAATGCGGCTGCGTCCTTACTTGTACTTGGCGTTGGCCTTCTGCGCGAACGAGTTGGTGAAGGTCTTGGACAGGTCCACCGGCTTGTCGGCCACCGAAGCATCGAAGGCCTTGAGCGTGCGCAGCGCGGTGTCCGGGCCGCCCGGCGGGAAGTAGCCGTCCGGCGACATCGCCTGGCGCACCTTCATGAAGGCGTCGATGTACAGCGAACGGTCGCCCAGCAGGTAGCTTTCCGGCACGGCCTTGATGATGTCGCCGGGACCGGCCTTCTGGATCCACTTCAGCGCGCGCACCATGGCGTTGGTCAGCGCCTGGGTGGTGTTCGGATACTTCTGCACGAAGGCCGCCGGCGCGTACAGCGTGGCCGCCGGCATCGGGCCGCCGAAGACGTCGTTGGTGTCCTTCAGGGTGCGGGTGTCGGCGATGGTCTTGATCTCGTTGTGCTGTTCCAGCATCGAGATCACCGGGTCGAGGTTGGCGATGGCGTCGATCTGGCCGGAACGGATCGCGGAGATCGCGCCGGCGGCGGCGCCCACGCCGATGAAGGAAACGTCGGTCGGCTTCAGGCCGGCCTTGGCCAGCACGTAGCTGGCCATGATGCTGGTCGACGAACCGGGCGCGGTGACGCCGATCTTCTTGCCCTTCAGGTCGGCGATGCTCTTGTAGTTGGGCATGGTCTTGTTGTTGGCGGCCAGCACGATCTGCGGCGCGCGGCCCTGCAGCACGAAGGCCGTGATGGGCTGGTTCTTCACCTGCATCAGGATGGTGTGCTCATAGGCGCCCGAGACCACGTCGGCGCTGCCGCCCACCATGGCCTGCAGCGCCTTGGCGCCGCCGGCGAAGTCGGAGATCTCGACCTGCAGGCCTTCATCCTTGAAGTAGCCGAGCTGCTCGGCGATGGTCAGGGGCAGGTAGTAGAACAGGTTCTTGCCGCCCACGGCGATGGAGACCTTGGATTTCTCCAGGGCCTGCGCGCCTGCGCTGCCGTTGAACGAAAAATAACCGGCCAGGAACAGGCCGCCGGCGATTGCCAACTGCTTCCAGCTGAATTTCATTATGTCTCCTCCGTGAGTCGTGGATGGGTG
This sequence comes from Herbaspirillum sp. WKF16, assembly GCF_028993615.1. Classification (NCBI taxonomy): domain Bacteria; kingdom Pseudomonadati; phylum Pseudomonadota; class Betaproteobacteria; order Burkholderiales; family Oxalobacteraceae; genus Herbaspirillum; species Herbaspirillum sp. WKF16. The sequence goes on from NZ_CP118632.1 coordinate 3,772,125, forward strand.
CAACGTCTTGCGGCTTCATCAGGCGCGAAGAAGCGCGACCCTCGTCGACGCCTCCCCGGTATCACCTGTTCTCAGACCACGCCTTCTTCGCGCAGCCGTTTAATTTGGGCTTCATCATACCCCAGCGAACCGAGTATTTCATCGCTGTGGGCGCCCAGCTCGGGGCCCAGCCACTTGGTCTGGCCGGGCGTCTCGGACATCTTGGGCGTGATGGCCGGCAGCTTGACCGGGGTGCCGTCGGCGAAATGATGCTGTTCGAACATGTCGCGCGCCAGGAATTGCGCGTCCGTCATCATGTCCTTGACCGAGTAGATCTTGCCTACCGGCACGTCGGCCGCCTGCAGCGTGGCCAGCGCGGTCTCGATGGTCTGGGTCTCGCACCATTGCTGGATGGCGGCGTCGATCTCGCCGGTGCGCGGCACGCGGCCGTCGTTGCGCGCCAGGCCCGGATCATTGGCCAGGTCGTCGCGGCCGATGGCGACCATCAGGCGCTTGAAGATGGCGTCGCCGTTGCCGGCGATGACGATGTTCTTGCCGTCGCCGGCGGTGTAGGTGTTGGAGGGTACGATGCCGGGCAACGCGCCGCCGGTGCGCTCGCGCACCACGCCGGCCTGGTCGAACTCGGGCACCATCGATTCCATCAGGTTGAACACCGCCTCGTACAGCGCCACGTCTACCATCTGGCCCTGCCCCGCCACGCGCTCCTCGTCGTCCTTGCCGTTCCAGCGGCCGCCGGTGGCGTCGCGATGGCGCAGCGCCATCATGGCGCCGATCACGCCGTGCAGCGCTGCCACCGAATCACCGATGGAAATGCCGATGCGCACCGGCGGGCGATCGGGATGGCCGGACACGTAGCGGATGCCGCCCATCGATTCGCCGATGGCGCCGAAGCCCGGCAGGTCGCGCAGCGGGCCGGTCTGGCCATAGCCCGAGAGCCGCACCATGATGGTGGCCGGATTGAGTTTCTTCAGGTCCTCGTAGCCGAGCTTCCATTTCTCCAGCACGCCGGGCCGGTAGTTCTCGATGATGACGTCGGCTTCCAGCGCCAGCTTCCTGGCGATCTCCTGGGCCCGCTCGTCCTTCATGTTCAGGGTGATGCTTTTCTTGTTGCGCGCCTGCACCGACCACCACAGCGAGGTGCCGTCCTTGAGCACGCGCCACTGGCGCAGCGGATCGCCGTTGCCGGGCGCTTCGACCTTGATGACGTCGGCGCCGAATTCGGCCAGCATGCGCGAACAGAACGGGCCTGCGATCAGCGTGCCCAGTTCGAGCACCTTGATGCCGGCCAGCGGGCCGGGCTTGGATGCGGTTGTCGTCATTTGCGTGCACCGGCCTCATGGACGCGGCGGTCCACTGCGGTGCTTCTCCTGTTGCCGATGATTGGTTCTTGTCGCTGCTGCCGGACTGCATCGCGGGGTAACGCTGTGCGCCGGCGCATCGCGCCCGGTAAGCGCTGCTGCACTGCCACATGCATGACGTCGATCATGCATGCGCGAAAAGCCGACATTTTATTGCAGCAAGCTCAGGATGTCGCGCTAATTGATGGAATAAAACAAAATCGGCGCAATTTCCTGCTGCCCGATCGGCAAGACGCCGCAGAAAGTACGCCGGCAAGCCGGCGCGGGAAGTTTTTCTCAGGTGGTGCGACGGTCCAGCATGGCGCGCGCGATGGTGCCGGCGTCCACGTATTCCAGCTCGCCGCCCACGGGCACGCCGCGCGCCAGCCGGCTGACCTTGAGGCCGCGGGTCTTGAGGGTCTCGCTGATGTAGTGGGCGGTGGCCTCGCCTTCGTTGGTGAAGTTGGTGGCCAGCACCACTTCGGCCACCACGCCGTCGGTGGCGCGGGTGATCAGCTTTTCGAGATGGATGTCGCGCGGGCCGATGCCGTCCAGCGGCGAGAGGCGTCCCATCAGCACGAAGTACAGTCCCTTGTAGGTCAGGGTCTGCTCGATCATGATCTGGTCGGCGGGATTCTCGACCACGCACAGCAGCGTGTGGTCGCGCTGCTCGTCCTGGCAGGTCTCGCAGATGACCTGCTCGGTGAAGGTGTTGCACAGCGCGCAGTGGCGGATCGTCTCCAGCGCGCGGGCGAGCGACTTGCTCAGCTCGCCGGCGGCGTCGCGGTCGTGCTGCATCAGGTGGTAGGCCATGCGCTGCGCGGTCTTGGGGCCGATGCCGGGAAGCCGGCGCAGCGAATCGGTCAGGAGCGTGAGACTGGAGGGAGTTTTCAATTGCGGTCTACGGAATAGCGGAAGGCTTCGAGCGCCTCGGCCGTCATCGAGGGGACAAATTCGGTGATCTCGTATTCGGCCACGCCGGCGATGTAGAACGGGTCCGACTCGACGATCGCTTCCATTTCGGCGCGATCGCTGCAGTCGGCGAGGATGATGCCGCCGGTGCGGGGGACCTTGCGGCCCGACATCAGGAACACGCCATCCGCGTACTGCTGATTGAGGAATTTCTTGTGCGCGGTCAGCAAGGAATCGATTTCGCTCGCCGGCTTGGTGTACGTGATCGAGATGACGAACATGTTGCCTCCACAAAGCTGTGCTTCATTCCATCGGACTTGGCTTCCCCCGCCGGCGCCCCTGATGCCGGAGCGATCAGAACGGCATCTTGAAACCCGGAGGCATGGGCATGCCGGCGGTGATGCCGGACATCTTTTCCTGCGAGGTGGCTTCGGCCTTGCGCACGGCGTCGTTGAAGGCGGCGGCCACCAGGTCTTCCAGCATGTCCTTGTCGTCGGCCAGCAGCGACGGGTCGATCGAGACGCGCTTGACGTCGTTCTTGCAGGTCATCACGACCTTGACCAGGCCGGCGCCGGACTGGCCTTCGACCTCGATTTGCGCCAGTTGCTCCTGCGCCTTCTTCATGTTGTCCTGCATGGCCTGGGCTTGCTTCATCAGACCTGCGAGTTGACCCTTCATCATGGCATTGCTCCTTGTTTCAATTCATCGGATTTTATCTCGTTTGGCGCGCGGCCCGGAAAACCGGGGAAGCTGCGCCGCCTCACATGGGATGGATCGATCCCGGCACGATGGTGGCGTTGAACTCGCGCATCATCGACAGCACGAAGGGATCGTTCTGCATCTGCTGCTCGGCCTTGCGCTGGCGCTCGGCGCGGTCGGCCTCGGCCACCGCGTTGGCGGTGTCGGCCACGGCGCCGATCTCGGTCTCCACCCGCACTTCCTTGCCGAAGCGTTCGGACAGCGCGGCGATCAGCTTTTCCACGCTGCCCGAGGAGCGCAGGGTCTCCAGCGGGATGCGCAAATGGAAACAGACGTTGCCGCCGGCCAGTCCTTCGCAGCGCACCAGTTCGCTCTGGAAGGCCATCTGGTGCGCCACGCCGCGCAGGGCGAGGCTGGCGGCCAGCGTCGGCCAGTGACCGTCCCAGCCCAGTTCGCTTGCGATGCGCGCGGTTTCCTGCTTCTGCGCCGGGGTCGCCGGCGGACGCTGCGGCGCGGATGGGCGCTGCGCGACCGGCGCCGCTTCTAGTTCGGGTGGCGGGGAATATTCAGTTTTTTTTTGAGCGTCGAAGCCGGCCGGCGTCGCGTCTTCTTCCCACGGCGGGATGGAGTCGAACGGCGGCGGCTCCGGCATGTCGGGCACATCGGACGGCATTGCCGATGGTGCAGGCGCAGCCGCGACAGGCGCGGGCGCCGGGACGGCCGCGGGAGCGGCGACAGGCGCCGGGCGCGCAGCCGGTGCTGGCGCCTTGCCGCCCTTGAGGGAGGCGCGCACCGCCATCATCGCGGCTTCGCGCGCCGATGCGGCCGGGTTGGCCGCCGGCGCTGGGGCAGCAGACGCGACCTGGGGCGCAGGCGCTTGCTGGACCGGCGCCGGACGGCTGACCGGCGCGCTCGTCACGGCCGCCTGCGGGGCCATCAGCGGGGCTGCCTGGCGCGGCGCGGCGGATGCAGGTGCGGGACGGGCGGCAGGCGCGCCGCCGGCGGCGGGCGCAGGCGCGGCGGAGCTGGCGCTGACCGGGCGGAAGGCCAGCATGCGCAAGAGCGTCATGCTGAAGCCGGCGTATTCGTCGGGCGCCAGGCCCAGCTCGTTACGGCCGTGCACCACGATCTGGTAGAACAGCTGCACGTGCTCAAGGCTGAATTGCGAAGCCAGGCGCAGCACGTCCTCGCGATTGGGCAGGTCGTCGGCCAGCGCGGCCGGCACGCTCTGCGCCAGGGCCACCTGGTGCAGCAAGGTGCCCAGGTCCTGCAGCGCGGCGTTGTACGAGAGGCTGCGTGTGGCCATGTCGTCGGCCACACCCAACAGCGCGGCGCCGTCCTGCGCGGCCAGCGCGTCGAGGATGCGGATCAGGTAGGACTGGTCGAGGGCGCCCAGCATGCCCTGCACCGCTTCCAGCGATACGCGGCCGGCGGCGTAGGCGATCGCCTGGTCGGTCAGCGAGAGGGCGTCGCGCATGGAGCCGGAGGCGCCCTGCGCAAGCAGGCGCAGGGCCTGCGGATCGAATTCGATGTTTTCCTGGTTCAGGATGTTGTCGAGGTGGCCGATGATGTGGCCCGGCGGCATCTGCTTGAGGTTGAACTGCAGGCAGCGCGACAGCACTGTCACCGGAATCTTCTGCGGATCGGTGGTGGCCAGGATGAACTTGATGTGCTCGGGCGGCTCTTCCAGCGTCTTCAGCATGGCGTTGAAGGCGTGGTTGGTCAGCATGTGCACTTCGTCGATCATGTAGACCTTGAAGCGGGCATTGGACGGCGCGTAGATCGCCTGCTCCAGCAGCTGCGCCATTTCGTCCACGCCGCGGTTGGAGGCGGCGTCCATCTCGATGTAGTCGACGAAGCGGCCGGCGTCGATCGCCGTGCAGGCCTCGCATACGCCGCACGGCGCGGCGGTGATGCCGCCGTTGCCGTCGGGGCCGACGCAGTTCAGCGACTTGGCCAGGATGCGCGAGAGCGTGGTCTTGCCCACGCCGCGGGTGCCGGTAAAGAGGTAAGCGTGGTGCAGCCGCTGTTGCTCGAGCGCGTGCGTCAGCGCGCGCACGACGTGCTCCTGGCCGACCAGGGTGTCGAAGCTGCGGGGACGGTACTTGCGGGCGAGGACTTGATAAGACATGACGGTGGCTGCGGTCGGCTTTTTGGCTCAGGGGGGCATTTTAAGCTATTTCGCCGCCGTCATCGCCTTTGGCGTGGCCGCGCCTCGGCGGGAGCGCGGCGCGCTCGTGCAGGCAACGGGAAGGATGGCCCGGCAATCAGCCGGCAGAGGCGCGGCGCTCGCTCTTTTGCTTGTACATCAGCGCGTCTGCGTTCTGCATGAGGTCGCCGATGCTGTCGTGCACCGCCGGATCGAACTCGACCGCGCCGACGCTGTAGCGCAGGTCGTATTCACGCGCACCGTGCTGGTTCAGCTGCTGCACGGCGCGCTCGAAATGCTTGAGTACGGGCTCGGCTTCGGTAATCGAGGTGTTGGTCAGGAAGACGGCGAACTCGTCGCCGCCCAGGCGGCCGATGACGTCGGACTCGCGGAAGTTGCCGGCCAGCAGCGAGGAGAAATTCATCAGCGCGGTGTCGCCCTCGGCATGGCCGAAGCGGTCGTTGATCTGCTTGAACATGTCGAGATCGAAGTACAGCAGGCAGGCCGGGCGCGAGACCCGCTTGCACAGCCCCAGCGCATGCTGGGCCAGCGCCTCGAAGCCGCGCCGGTTGGACAGCTTGGTCAGGTCGTCGATGGTGGCCAGGCGCACGGCGGTGAGCTCCTGCTCGACCATGGCGGCGAGGTCCTTGAGCAGCGCGCGGTCGTCGGCGTCGAAGTTGCGGACCTTCATGTCCACCAGGCACAGCGTGCCGAGGTTGTAGCCGCTCTCGCTCTTGATCGGGCAGCCGGCGTAGAAACGGATATGGGGTTCGCCGGTGACCTGCGGATTACCGGAGAAGCGCTCGTCCTGGGTGGCATCGGTGACGACGGTGATGTCGTCCCTGAGGATGGCGTGCGAGCAGAAGGAGACCTCGCGCGTGGTCTCGGTGGCGTCACCCAGGCCGACGCAGGATTTGAACCACTGGCGGTTGACGTCGATCAGCGTCACCACTGCGATGGGCACGTCGAACAGGCGGCGCGCCAGCCGCGTCAGGCGGTCGAAGCGCTCTTCCGGGGGCGTGTCCAGGATGTGCAGCGAATGCAGGGCCTCGATGCGGGCTTCTTCATTGGCTGGGAGCTCGGCGATTTTCATGATTCATCTGCAATGGGTGAACGGGAAATGCGCATGCCCTGATGCGATCCGGCAGCCCTCCGACCGATCCCGCCGCTTTCCGCCGCGCAAGGCCGTTTCCGGCCCGCGCCTTGGCCACATGGGCGCAGACGCGTCCGTCGCTGGGCAGACAAGCTGCATTCTGAGGCAGTCGCCGGTCTATGGCTCGGCCAACTGTAACCGCATTTTTTTGGAGAAACAAGGGTTTGCTTATCGATTTGTCAGCATCCCGCGCGGCGCGTTGCGCCCCGGGGGCGCCGCCGGTAGCGCAACGGCGGCAACCCGGGATCCGGGCCGCCGTCGTGCGCCCGCGGTTTACTTCTTGATGGCGTCGGGCAGTCCGGCGCCCTGCTCCCGGATCACGGCCGCCGCCTTGTTGCCCTTGCCCACAGCCTTGGCGACCTGGGCGGTGCCGGCCTTGGGCTGGCCATTGACGGTGAGGCCGTTGGCCGACAGCTTCAGCGCGCTCTTTTCCTTGATGCCCTTGACGCGGTTCTGCAGGTCGTCCCAGTCCTTGAAGCTGCCGCCCTTCTGGCGCGCCTCCAGGATGCGCTTGGACATCGACGGGCCGATGCCGCGCACGCCGTCGAGGGCGGCCTGGTCGGCCTTGTTGACGTCGACCTCGGCGAAGGCCATGCCGGCGGCCATGACAAAGGTGACGATGAACAGGAGGAATTTCTTCAACATGCTGGATCCTTTCGGGAATGATGATCGGAAAGACAAAAGGCAGCGCACCGCAAGGTGACGCTGCCTTTGCTCAACGAAGCCGTCCGTTGGATGTTGACAGAAATTCAACGAGAAATTGACCGCATATTCACACTGCGGCCGGCCTTTACCTCAGCCCTCCAGCAGCTCCTCGCGGGTGACGGTGGCCGTGCCCAGTTTGCCCACCACGATGCCGCCGGCGCGGTTGGCCATGGTGACCGCGTCCACCAGCGGCGCCCCGGCGCCCAGCATGACGGCCAGCGTGGCGATGACGGTGTCGCCGGCGCCGGAGACGTCGAACACCTCACGGGCCATGGTCGGGAAATGCCGCACGTCGCCGTCGCGGTACAGGCTCATGCCCTCTTCCGAGCGGGTCAGCAGCAGCGCTTCCAGGTTCAGCTGCGCGCGCAGGTTCTGCGCACGCGCGGTGAGGTCTTCCTCGCCCTTCCACTGGCCGACGATGCGCACCATCTCCGACTTGTTGGGCGTGAGCACCGAGGCCCCGGCGTAGCGCGAGAAATCGTCGCCCTTGGGATCGACCAGGATGCGCTTGCCCAGCTTGCGCGCCGCCGCGATCATCTCGGCCACGTTGACCAGGCTGCCCTTGGCGTAGTCGGAGAAGACGATGACGTCATAGTCGGCCACCAGCGAGTTGAACTGCGTGAGCTTGTCGCGCAGGACGTCGTCGGTGGGCGACTCCTCGAAGTCGATGCGCACCAGCTGCTGCTGGCGCCCGATCACGCGCAGCTTGACGATGGTGGAGATGGTGGCGTCGCGGTTCAGGTGGCTGGCGATGCCCATCTCGCCCAGCATGCTCTCCACCACGCTGGCCGGTTCGTCGTCGCCGGTCACGCCCAGCAGCGCGGTCCTGGCGCCCAGGCTGGCGGTATTGCGCGCGACGTTGGCGGCGCCGCCCAGGCGCTCCTCGCGGCGTTCGACGCGCACCACCGGCACCGGCGCCTCGGGCGAAATGCGGTTGACTTCACCGAACCAGTAACGGTCCAGCATGACGTCGCCCACGATGAGGATGCGGGCGGAATCCCAGGCTGCGGCGATATCCATGACGGTCTCCGGATCAGGCCTGGCCGGCCAGCGAACGGCCGATGCCGTAGTATTCGATGCCGCTGTCGGCCATCACCTGCGGCTCGAACAGGTTGCGGCCGTCGAAGATCACCGGGTTCTTCAGCGCCGCCTTGACGCGCTCGAAGTCCGGGCTGCGGAAGGCCTTCCATTCGGTGACGATGGTCAGGGCGTCGGCGCCCTGCAGGGCGTCCATCGGGCTCTCGGCGAAGCGGATGCGCGCCAGCAGTCCGGCCTCGCCGGCGAAGTCCAGCTTGAGCACGCGCGCGCCCTCCTTCATCGCCACCGGGTCGTACACCGCGACGGTGGCGCCGCGGCGCACCAGCTCGCCGACCAGCACGCGCGAAGAGGCTTCGCGCATGTCGTCGGTGTTGGGCTTGAACGCCAGGCCCCAGATCGCGAAGTGCTTGCCGGCCAGGTCTTCGCCGAAACGGGCGACGACCTTCTTGCCCAGCACGTGCTTCTGCAGGTTGTTGACGTTTTCCACCGCCTGCAGGATCAGCAATTCCTGGCCGTAGTCGCGCGCGGTGCGTTCCAGCGCCTGCACGTCCTTGGGGAAGCAGGAGCCGCCGTAGCCGCAGCCGGCGTACAGGAAGCTGTGGCCGATGCGCGGATCGGAACCGATGCCGTGGCGCACCGCCTCGATGTCGGCGCCGACCTTGTCGGCCAGGTTGGCCAGCTCGTTCATGAACGAAATGCGCGTGGCCAGCATGGCGTTGGCCGCGTACTTGGTGAATTCGGCGGAGCGCACATCCATCCAGTAGGTGCGCTCGTGGTTGCGGTTGAAGGGCGCGTACAGCTTCTTCATCAGCGCCTGGGCGCGCAGGCCGTCGGCGGTCTGGTCGTGGCCGATGACGATGCGGTCGGGGCGCATGAAGTCCTCCACCGCGGCGCCTTCCTTGAGGAACTCCGGATTGGAGACCACCGAGAATGCGGCGCCGGCCTGGCCGCGCAGGCCCAGCTCGTCGGCGATGGCGGCGCGCACCTTGTCGGCGGTGCCGACCGGCACGGTGGATTTGTCCACCACCACCTTGAAACCGCTCATGTGGCGGCCGATGTTGCGCGCGGCGGCCAGCACGTATTGCAGGTCGGCCGAGCCGTCCTCGTCGGGCGGGGTGCCGACGGCGATGAACTGGATATCGCCGTGCGCCACGCTGGCGGCGACGTCGGTGGAAAATTGCAGGCGGCCGGCGGCGCGGTTGCGCGCCACGACGTCTTCCAGGCCCGGCTCATGGATGGGAATGCCGCCGTTGTTGAGGATGTCGACCTTGGACTGGTCGACGTCCAGGCAAAACACGTCGTTGCCCAATTCGGCCAGGCAGGCGCCGGTCACAAGGCCCACATAGCCGGTGCCGATAATGGTGATTTTCATGGCGGATCCAGATTCTTTTTCAATGGAGGCGGCAAGGCCTCAATTCATGACATTCAATTCTTCGGTGCGGCGCGGCGGATAGGTTTCCCAATGGCTGCAGCCCGGGCATTGCCAATAGAACTGGCGCGCCTTGAACCCGCAATGGCTGCACTGGTAGCGCGCCAGCTTCTGCGTGTAGCCGTGCACCAGGGTCTTGACCACCGACAGTTCCGGCCGCACGTTCTGCGGCGCCGTCATCATGCGCGCCTCCAGGAACTTGTCCAGGCCCAGCAGCGTCGGTGTGCGGCGCAGCTCTTCGCTGACCAGGTTGTTGGCGGCCTCGACGCCTTCGGCGTCCAGCACGGCCTTGAAGGCCACTTCCAGCAGGTCGATCGAAGGCGCCTCGGCGAGATAGGCGCGCAGCAGGTTGATGCCTTCCTGCGGCCGCGCCACGGCCAGGTAGCCGTCCATCAGGCGCTGCGCCACCAGCGCCGTGTGCGGCACGCTCTGGTGCTCGACCCGGCGCCAGGTTTCCAGCGCGCCTTCGATGTCGCCCTTGGCGCGCAGCGCGTCGCCCATCAGCATGGTGGCGCGCACGCTCTTGCGGTCGGCGCCCAGCGCCTTGTCGAGCAGGGCGATGGCGGCGTCGGCGTTGGTGCGCACCAGCTCGTCGGCGGCCAGCTCGCAGTAGAACTGCGCGATCTCGCGCTGGCGGCCGCCGGCGCCGGTGGCCTGCAGGATCTCGGCGGCCGAGATGGCCCGCGTCCACTCCTTCTCGCGCTGGTAGATTTCCAGCAGCGCGCGTCCTGCCTGGGCGCTGTATTGCGTGTCGATCAGCTTGTTGAAGGTTTCCTCGGCGCGGTCCAGCAGGCCGGCCTTCAGGTAATCCTGGCCCAGCTCGTAGAGCGCGTGGCCGTGATGCTCGGCCGGCAGGTCGGGACGCGCCAGCAGGTTCTGGTGCACACGGATGGCGCGCTCGGTCTCGCCGCGGCGGCGGAACAGGTTGCCCAGCGCGAAATGCAGCTCCACCGTTTCGGGGTCGAGCTTGACGATTTCGATGAAGGCGTCGATGGCCTTGTCGGGCTGCTCGTTGAGCAGGAAATTAAGGCCCTTGAAGTAGCCGCGCGGCAAGGTGCGCGACTCCGACAGGAGCTGGTTGATGTCAACCCGCGCGGCAATCCAGCCCAGTCCGAAGAAGACGGGAATGCCGAGCAACCACCAGAATTCAAATTCCATAAACGAGAGGGAAAATTAGAGAATGTGCTGCGCCGTGATCACGCTGTCCGGCAGCGGCGGCTGGGCCTGGACCTGGGCGATCTCCTCCTGCTGCTTCTGGATCTGCGCCAGCGCCTTCTTGTAGCGCGCGGCTTCGCGGCGATGGCGGAACACCATCGGCGTCATCGCCAGCACGCCCAGCACGGCGCCGACCACGAAGAAGGCCAGCAGGACCAGCACCAGCGGATCGGTGCGCTCATAGCCGAGGAAGAGGTGCATGGTCACTTCCTGGGTATTGCGCAGCGCGAAGAAAAAGAAAAGGACGAACAGGATGGCCGCAATCAATCTCGACACTATTTTCATGGCGTAGTCCTTTCGTAGGGTTAGCAGCCGACAGCAGCGCTGCCGGAACGGCGAATGCGAAACTGTGGAATTGTACGTGAAAAAAACCGGGGCAAAGAAGGCCGCGAGGGCCGCCGCCGGGAATTTACAGCTCGCCGGGCTCTGCGGGACGCGCTTCCTTCGCACATTTTCCGCGCCATCGCCACCGCGTAAAAGACAAAGGGCGGACATGCATCGCATGTCCGCCCCTCGAGATGCTCAGGCATCGCCGATCGCTTCAGTCTTCCCTGATGGGTTGCCCCACCATGGCGTCCACCCGCTCGCGCAATTCCTTGCCCGGCTTGAAGTGAGGCACCCGTTTTTCAGGAACCATCACCTTGTCGCCGGACTTGGGATTGCGGCCGATGCGCGGCGGGCGCCGATTCAGCGCAAAGCTGCCAAAACCGCGGATCTCGATGCGCTGGCCGGTCGCAAGCGCGTCGACCATGGCATCGAGGATGGTTTTGACCGCGTAATCCGCATCCTTAGCAACCAGCTGCGGATAACGCTCAGCCAAGCGGGCAATCAGCTCCGACTTTGTCATCGTGGACCGAAGATCAGTTCTTGTTGTCGAACTTGGCCTTCAACAGTGCGCCCAGGCTGGTGGTGCCGGATGCAGCGTTGGAGTCGGCCGACATCTTCTGCATGGCTTCCTGGGTCTCGGCGTTGTCCTTTGCCTTGATCGACAGCTGGATGCTGCGAGCCTTGCGGTCGATGTTGATCACCAGAGCTTCGACGGAGTCGCCGACCTTCAGGTGGGTACCGGCATCTTCCACGCGGTCGCGGGAGATTTCGGATGCACGCAGGTAGCCTTCGACTTCTTCGCTCAGGGCGATCACGGCGCCCTTCGGCTCCACCGACTTGACGGTGCCGGTCACGATCGCGCCCTTGTCGTTCAGGGCGGCGAAGTTGTTGAACGGGTCGCCTTCCAGTTGCTTCACGCCCAGCGAAACGCGCTCGCGCTCGACGTCGATGGCCAGGACCACGGCTTCCAGTTCGTCGCCCTTCTTGAACTTGCGCACGGCTTCTTCGCCGGCTTCGGTCCAGGACAGGTCGGACAGGTGCACCAGGCCGTCGATGTTGCCGGTCAGGCCGATGAACACGCCAAAGTCGGTGATCGACTTGATCGAACCACGGACCTTGTCGCCCTTCTTGTGGCTCATCGCGAAGTCATCCCAAGGATTCGGCTTGCACTGCTTCATGCCCAGGGAGATACGGCGACGCTCTTCGTCGATTTCCAGGACCATGACTTCGACTTCGTCGCCCAGCTGGACAACCTTGTTCGGAGCCACGTTCTTGTTGGTCCAGTCCATTTCGGAGACGTGCACCAGGCCTTCGATGCCTTGCTCGACTTCCACGAACGCACCGTAGTCGGTCAGGTTGGTGACCTTGCCGAACAGGCGGGTGCCTTGCGGGTAGCGACGCGACAGACCGGTCCAGGGATCGTCGCCCAGTTGCTTGACGCCCAGCGAAACGCGGTTCTTCTCTTGATCGTACTTGAGGACCTTGGCGGTGATCTCCTGGCCAACCGACAGGACTTCCGACGGGTGACGCACGCGACGCCATGCCAGGTCGGTGATGTGCAGCAGGCCATCGATGCCGCCCAGGTCGACGAATGCGCCGTAGTCGGTGATGTTCTTGACGATACCGGTGACGACGGTGCCTTCCTTCAGGGTTTCCATCAGCTTGGCGCGCTCTTCGCCCATCGAGGCTTCGATCACGGCACGGCGCGACAGAACGACGTTGTTGCGCTTGCGGTCCAGCTTGATGACCTTGAATTCCAGGGTCTTGCCTTCGAACGGGGTGGTGTCCTTGACCGGACGGGTGTCGACCAGCGAACCCGGCAGGAAGGCGCGGATGCCGTTGGTCAGAACGGTCAGGCCGCCCTTGACCTTGCCGTTGACGGTGCCGGTGACGATCTCGCCGGACTCCATCGCCTTTTCCAGCGAGAGCCACGATGCCAGACGCTTGGCCTTGTCGCGCGACAGGATGGTGTCGCCGAAGCCGTTTTCCAGCGATTCGATCGCAACGGAAATGAAGTCGCCGACGTTGACTTCGACTTCGCCGTTGTCGTTCTTGAATTCTTCAACAGGGATGAAAGCTTCGGACTTCAGGCCGGCGTTCACGATCACGAAGTTGTGATCCAGGCGCACGACTTCTGCCGAAATGACTTCACCCGAACGCATGTCCTGACGCGACAGCGATTCTTCAAACAGAGCAGCAAATTCGCCGGAGGTATCAACACCTGCAGCGATAACGGTAGTGGTAGACATAAATTGAAAAATATAGATTGGCCGGTATCCGTTCGATGCAATCGCGCTGACTTGCACTGTCGCCTTCGCATACAACATTGCGCCGGCGGCATGGAATATCGGGTTAGGTTTATCAACACCTGGCGGACTTTGCATCCGCCCGGCACCAACGGGACTACACGGTTACAACACTTGCGAAACTTTGTCCTGCCTTGCCTTCCCGGGCCGGCCGGCTTGGAATCAAGCCGGTCAATGCTCCAGGGCGGCGTACCAACTGAGCACCTGCTGCACCGCTTCATCAGCGGTCATGTCGGAAGTATCCAGGTGATATGCGCCTTCCGCGGGCTTCAACGGCGCCGACGAGCGATTCATGTCGCGTTCGTCGCGTTCCTTCAAATCCCTGGAAAGGTCTGCGATATTAGCAGAAAAACCCTTGTCAATCAATTGCTTATGGCGCCTTGTGGCGCGCGCGTCCACACTGGCGGTCAAAAACACCTTCAGGCGGGCGCCGGGGAAGATCACCGTCCCCATGTCGCGGCCGTCGGCGACCAGGCCGGGCGGCTTGCGAAAGCCCAGCTGCAGGCCGTAGAGGGCCTGCCGCACCGTTATCAGGGCGGCAATCTTCGAGGCCGTGTTGCCGACCTCTTCGGCGCGGATGGCCTGGGTCACGTCCTCGTTGGCCAGGAAGATGTGGGCGCCGTCGAAGTGGCAATGCAAGTGCTCGGCCGCCTTGGCCAGCGCGTGCTCGTCATCCAGCGCCACGCCCCGCCGCAGCACGGACAGGGCCGTCAGCCGGTACAGCGCGCCCGAATCGAGATAGTGAAAGCCCAGCTGCTGAGCCACCCTTTGTGCCACCGTGCCCTTGCCCGATGCGGTCGGGCCATCGATGGCGATGACCGGAATTTTCGCTTTTTCCATGCAAACCTGTCCGAGAAAATAATTTACGCAATAGAACAGGGTGTATCAGATCAGGGTTTGCTCGGCAATCTTTTTGAAGACGGCGAAGTAATCCGGGAAGGTCTTGGCGACGCACTTGGGGTCGTTGATGCGGATGCGGTTGCCGCGGCGCAAGGCGCCGTCCAGCGATGCCAGGGAGAAACACATGGCCATGCGGTGGTCGTCGTAGGTATCGATGGCGGCCGCGCCGATCTCGGCCGGCGGCGTCACCTTGAGATAGTCTTCCCCCTCCTCCACCTCGGCGCCGAGCTTGCGCAGCTCGGTGGCCATGGCGGCCAGGCGGTCGGTTTCCTTGACGCGCCAGCTGGCGATGTTGCGCAGCGTGCTGGGGCCGTCGGCGTACAGCGCGGCCACGGCGATGGTCATGGCGGCGTCGGGAATATGGTTGAAGTCGGTATCGATGGCTTTTAGCGGACCGTTGGACGAAGCCTCGATCCAGTTCTCACCCATGGTGATGGTGGCGCCCATCTGCTCCAGCGCCTCCACGAAGCGCACATCGCCCTGGATGCTGTCGCGGCCCACGCCTTCGACCCGGATCGGCCCGCCGGCGATGGCGCCCGCGGCCAGGAAATACGAGGCCGAGGAGGCGTCGCCTTCGACGTGGATGGTGCCCGGGCTGCGGTAGTTCTGGCCGGCCTGGATGGTGAACTGCTGCCAGCCGTCGCGCTCGACCTCGACGCCGAAGCGGCGCATCAGGTTCAGCGTGATCTCGATGTAGGGCTTGGAAATCAGTTCGCCGACCACCTCGATCTGCATCGGCTCTTCGCGCGCCATCAGGGGTGCGGCCATCAGCAGCGCGGTCAGGAACTGGCTGGACACGTTGCCGCGCACCTTCATGCGGGTGGAGCTCAGCTGGCCGCGGCGGATGTGCAGCGGCGGATAGCCGGGATTGCCGGTGTAGTCGATGCGCATGCCGACCGCGTTGAGCGCGTCGACCAGGTCGCCGATGGGCCGCTCATGCATGCGCGGCACGCCATGCAGCGTGTAGTCGCCGCCCAGCACGGCCAGCGCCGCCGTCAGCGGGCGGATCGCGGTGCCGGCGTTGCCCATGAAGAGGTCGGCCTGGTGCACCGGCAGCACGCCGTTGACGCCGTGCACGATGTAGTCTTGCGTGCCCTCGATCTGCTCCCACTTCACGCCCAGCGTCTGCAGCGCCATCAGCATGACCAGCGTGTCGTCCGAGGCCAGCAGGTCGAGGATGCGGGTGGTGCCGCCGGCCAGCGCGGCCAGCAGCAGGATGCGGTTGGAGATGCTTTTCGAGCCCGGCAGCTTGACCGTGCCCTGCACGTGCGGCACCGGCGCCAGGTCGATATGTCGGGGGTAGGAAGGCTGTTTCATCGCAATTCGATAGGAAGGTTGATCTGGGTGCCGCGCTCGCCGCGGCCACATTGTATGCCAGCGCCGGCTCAGGACGGCTTGCGCTCGGCTGCCTCGATGGCGCCCGCCCACTGCAGCCGCGCGTGCTGTGCGCTCGCATAGATTTTTTCCAGCGCCGCGCCGTCGCCGGCGGCGATCATCTGGCGCATCGAGGCCAACTGCGCCAGGTAGGCGTCCACTTCGGTCAACAGCGCGTCGCGGTTGGCCAGCGTGATGTCGCGCCACATCTCCGGCGAGGAGCCGGCGATGCGGGTGAAATCGCGAAAACCGCTGGCAGCATATTGGAACAGCGTGTCGGCGTGCGGCTTGCCGGCGATGTCGTCGACCAGGGCGAAGGCCAGCACGTGCGGAAGGTGGCTGACCGAGGCGAACACGGCGTCATGCTCCTGCGGCGAGAGGCGATGGATCACCGCGCCGCAGGCCTGCCAGGCGGCGGCCACGCGCTCGACAGCGGCGGCGTCGTTCTCCGGCAAGGCGGTGATCACGACTTTCTTGCCCACATACAGGTCGGCCAGCGCGGCCTCGGGGCCGTGCTTCTCGCGTCCGGCGATGGGATGGCCCGGCACGAACTGCGCGATCCGGGATCCCAGCGCCTTGCGCGCTGCGGCGACCACGTCGCTCTTGGTGCTGCCGGCGTCGGTGACCAGCGCGTGCGGCGCCAGGTGCGGCGCGATGGACGCCAGGATGGCTTCGGTCTGCGCCACCGGCGCGGCCAGCAGGATGAGGTCGGCGCCCTCGACGGCGGCGGCCGGGTCCAGCGCGATGGCGTCGATGATGCCCAGCTCGCGCGCGCGCGCCAGGCTCTCGGCGGAGCGGCCGACGCCGACGATCTGCGCGGCCTGCCCGGCCTGGCGCAATGCCAGCGCGAAGGATCCACCGATCAGGCCGACGCCGAAAATGACGACTTTGTTGAACACGGCAAACTCAGGCGAGAACGGTTTTCAGGGCGGCGATGAAGGCGGCGTTCTCTTCCGGCAGGCCGATGGAGATGCGCAGCCATTGCGGCAAGCCGTAGTTGCCCACCGGTCGCACGATGATGCCTTTCTTCAACAGCGCCAGGTTCACGCGCGCGCCGGCGCCGTCGTCCTCGCCGACCTTCACCAGCACGAAGTTGCCGTAGGACGGCACATAGCTGAGCTTGAGCTCGTCGAACGCCGCGGTCAGCTGGCCATAGCCGGCGCTGTTGACTTCGGCGCTCTTGCGCAGGAAGGCCTGGTCGTTGAGCGCCGCCACGGCCGCGGCCTGGGCCAGCGAGTTGACGTTGAAGGGCTGGCGGATGCGGTTCATCAGGTCGGTCACTTCCGGCTGGGCGATCGCGAAACCGACGCGCAGGCCGGCCAGGCCATAGGCCTTGGACATGGTGCGCGAGACCACCAGGTTGGGATACTGGCGCACCCAGGCGGTCGACTCATACTGGTGCTCGGCGGCCAGGTATTCGTTGTAGGCCTCGTCCAGCACCACCACCACGTCGGCCGGCACCGCCTTCAGGAAGGCTTCCAGCTCGGCCGCGGAAACGAAGGTGCCGGTCGGGTTGTTGGGATTGGCCAGGTACACCAGGCGGGTGTCGGCGGTGATCGCCTGCGCCATGGCCTGCAGGTCGTGGCCGAAGTCCTTGGCCGGCACCTCGATGGCGCGCGCGCCGACGGCCTGGGTGGCCAAGGCGTAGACCAGGAAGCCGTACTGCGCATACACCACCGATTGCCCGGGCTGCACGAAAGCGTGCGCGGCGATCTCGAGGATGTCGTTGCTGCCGTTGCCCAGCGTGACCCAGCTCTGCGGCACGTCGTACTTGGCGCTGATGGCGGCCTTGAGCTCGAAGCCGTTGGCATCGGGATAGCGGCCCAGTTCAGCCACCGCCTGCTGCATCGCCAGCCTGGCCGATTCCGGCATGCCCAGCGGGTTCTCATTGGACGCCAGCTTGACGATGGCGGCCTCGTCCAGGCCGAATTCGCGCGCCACCTCGGCAATGGGCTTGCCGGCCTGGTAGGGAGCGATGGCGCGGACGTAGTCGGGGGCGAGTTGTTTGGACATCTTGGTCTTTCCTGGAAATGGTGGCCGCGCCGCCGCCGGCGGCGCGATGATCATGCTCGTCGCAGGCCTTACAGGCCCAGCGGGTAGGAACCCAGCAGCTTGAAGAAGGCGGCGTTCTGCTTAAGCTCGGCCAGCGCCTGCGCGACCTTCTCATCCTGCTCGTGGCCTTCGAGGTCGACGTAGAAATAGTATTCCCACGCGCCCATGCGCGCCGGGCGCGACTCGAAGCGCGTCATCGACACGCCGTGCCTGGCCAGCGGCGCCAGCAGGCTGTACACCGCGCCGGCCTTGTTGGGCACCGACAGCACGATGGACGTCTGGTCGCGCCCCGAAGGCGCGGTGCGCAGGCGGCCGATCACGGCGAAGCGGGTGCGGTTGTGCGGGTCGTCCTGGATATGGGCGTTCACGGTCTGCAGGTTGTACTTCTGCCCCGCGATCTCGCCGGCGATCGCCGCCACGGCGGGGTCCTCGCTGGCCATGCGCGCGGCCTCGGCGTTGGAGGCCACCGCCTGGCGCTCGATGCCGGGATAATTCTGGTTGAGCCAGGCATTGCACTGGGCCAGCGCCTGCGAATGGGCGCAGATGCGGGCGATGCCGTCCATGCCGCCGGATCGGGTCATCAGGCTGTGGTGCACGGGAATGGCGACTTCGCCGCTGATGGTCAGCGTGGTCTGCAGCAGCAGGTCCAGCGTGCGGTTGATCACGCCTTCGGAGGAATTCTCGATGGGCACCACGCCGAAATCGGCGGTGCCGGCCTCGGCGTCGCGGAACACTTCATCGATCGAGACGCAGGGCAGGCCTTCGATGGCATGGCCGAACTGCTGGTACACGGCCTGCTCGCTGAAGGTGCCTTCGGGGCCGAGGTAAGCCACCACCACGCGCTTTTCCAGCGCGCGGCAGGCCGACATCACTTCACGGAAGATGGTCTGGATATCGGCGCCCAGCAAGGGGCCGGGATTGCGCTCGGCCGCCTTGCGCAGCACCTGGGCCTCGCGCTCGGGGCGGAACACCGGCGCATTGGTCTCGGCCTTGACGTGGCCCACTTCCTGCGCGACGCGGGCGCGCTGGTTCAGCAGGTCGAGGATCTGCGTATCGATGGCATCGATCTTCTGTCGCAGCGGCAGCAACTTGTCGTCACTCATCTTGCTCTCTCATGTTCTGGCGGCCGCGCATCCGCCCCTTGTGCGGATGCGCGGCGCGTTGGTCTCTGTGCCTGTCTTGCCGCACGACGCGCTACGCCCGCCCGCATGGCGAACGGAGATGCCGCGGGCATGGTCGCGGCGAATCCCGGAGATCCGCCGCGCCGATGTCAGCCGTATTGCTTTTCGAATTCTTTGAGGTAATCGACCAGGGCTTGTACGCCCTCGATCGGCATCGCGTTATAGATCGATGCGCGCATGCCGCCGACCGACTTGTGGCCTTTCAGCTGCAGCAGCCCGCGCTCCTTGGCGCCGGCGAGGAATGCGTCGTTCAGCGACTCGTCGCCCAGGAAGAACGGCACGTTCATGCGTGAACGGCAATCTGCGGCGATGCGGTTGCTGTAGAAATCGGTGCTGTCCAGGTAGCCGTACAGCAGCTCGGCCTTGGCGATATTGCGCCGCTCCATCGCGGCCACGCCACCCTGGCGCTTGAGCCACTGGAACACCAGGCCGGCGATGTAGATCGCGTAGGTCGGCGGGGTGTTGTACATGGAGTCGTTGTCGGCCACGATCTTCCAGTCGAAGGCCGAGGGGCAGTACGGCAGCGCATGGCCCAGCAGGTCTTCGCGCACGATGACGATGGTCAGGCCGGCCGGGCCGATGTTCTTCTGGGCGCCGCCGTAGATGACGCCGTACCTGGAGACGTCGACCTCGCGCGACAGGATGTGCGAGGACATGTCGGCCACCAGCGGTGCGCCGTTGGTGTCGGCGGCCACGTCCGGCGCGTACTGGTACTCGACGCCGTCGATGGTCTCGTTGCTGCAGATGTGAACGTAGGCCGCGTCCTTCGTCAGCTTCCAGTCGGCGCGCGCCGGGATGCTGGAGAACTTGTGCCCGGCCGAGGAGGCGGCGACGTTGACGGTGCAATAACGGCCGGCTTCCTTGATCGACTTGACCGACCAGGAACCGGTGTTGATGTAGTCGGCCACGCCCGGCTCGCGCTTGCCCGCAGGGGAGCGCAGCGCCGCCAGGTTCATCGGGATGATGGCGTTCTCGGCAATGGCCCCGCCTTGCAGGAACAGTACCTTGTAGTTGGAAGGGATCGCAAACAGCTCGCGCACGTCGCGCAGCGCCGCCTCGATGATGGACATGTACTCGCGGCCGCGGTGGCTCATCTCCATGACGGACATGCCGCTGCCGTGCCAGTCCAGCATCTCGTCGGCTGCCTGCTGCAGCACTTCCCTGGGCAATACCGCGGGTCCTGCGGAAAAGTTGTAGACCATATCTGCCATCACAATCAAAAAAGGCGGCTCATCCGTGGTGAGCCGCCTTGTGTCTGAAGCTTGTTACTCGTCGGCTGCGGGCGTTTCGCCGCCGGCGGAAGCACCGGTCTCTCCCGCTTCGCCACCCTCGGCCGCCTCCATCGCATCCTCGACGTCGGATTCGACCACGCGCTGCAGGCCCGACAGCTTGGTGCCGTCTTCCACCGCGATCAGGGTCACGCCCTGGGTCGCGCGGCCCATCTCGCGGATCTCCGACACGCGGGTGCGGATCAGCACGCCGCCGGTCGTGATGAGCATGATTTCATCGGTCGACTCGACCAGTGTGGCGGCAACCACCTTGCCGTTGCGCTCGCTGGTCTGGATCGCGATCATGCCCTTGGTGCCGCGGCCGTGGCGGGTGTACTCGGTGATCGGGGTGCGCTTGCCGAAGCCGTTCTCGGTCGCGGTCAGCACCGACTGCTGCTCGTTCTCGGCAACCAGCAACGCGATCACCTGCTGCGTCTCTTCCAGGTTCATGCCGCGCACGCCGCGCGCCGTGCGGCCCATCGGACGCACGTCGTTCTCGTCGAAGCGCACCGCCTTGCCGGAGTCGGAGAACAGCATCACATCGTGCGCGCCGTCGGTCAGCGCGGCGCCGATCAGGAAGTCGCCCTCATCGAGGTCGACCGCGATGATGCCGGCCTTGCGCGGGTTGGAGAAGTCCGACAGCGGGGTCTTCTTGACGGTGCCCAGGCTGGTGGCCATGAACACGTAGCGATCCTCGGGGAAGGTGCGGTTGGCGCCCGACAGCGGCAGGATCACCGTGATCTTCTCGCCGTCCTGCAGCGGGAACATGTTGACGATGGGCTTGCCGCGCGAGTTGCGCGAACCCTGCGGCACTTCCCACACCTTCAGCCAGTACAGGCGGCCGCGGTTGGAGAAGCACAGGATGTAATCGTGCGTGTTGGCGATGAAGAGCTGGTCAATCCAGTCGTCGTCCTTGGTCGCCATGGCCTGCTTGCCGCGGCCGCCGCGCTTCTGCGCGCGGTACTCGGAGACCGGCTGCGACTTCATGTAGCCGGTGTGCGACAAGGTCACCACCAGGTCCTGCGGCGTGATCAGGTCTTCGGTGCCGAGGTCGGTGGCGTTGAGCTCGATGGTCGAGCGACGCTCGTCCTTGGCGCCGATGCCGTAGTCGTTCTTGGCGGCGTTGAGCTCGTCGGTGATGATGGCCGTCACGCGCGCCGGCTTGGACAGGATGTCCAGCAGGTCGGCGATCTGCGCCATCACTTCCTTGTATTCGTTGACGATCTTGTCCTGCTCCAGGCCGGTCAGGCGCTGCAGGCGCATCTGCAGGATTTCCTGGGCCTGCTCGTCGGACAGCTTGTACAGGCCATCGGACTGGATGCCGTAATGGGCAGGCAGGCTTTCCGGACGGAAGGCGGCGATGCCGCCTTCGTTGGCTTCGCCGGTGCGCGCCAGCATCTCGCGCACGGTGGACGAATCCCAGGCGCGCGCCATCAGTTCGCTCTTGGCGATCGGCGGCGTCGGCGCGGCGCGGATGATGGCGATGAAATCGTCGATGTTGGCCAGCGCGACCGCCAGGCCTTCCAGCACGTGGCCGCGTTCGCGCGCCTTGCGCAGCTCGAACACGGTGCGGCGGGTGACCACTTCGCGGCGATGCGACAGGAAGCATTCCAGCAGTTGCTTCAGGTTCAGCAGGCGCGGCTGGCCGTCGACCAGCGCCACCATGTTCATGCCGAAGGTGTCCTGCAGCTGGGTCTGCTTGTACAGGTTGTTCAACACCACTTCGGGCACTTCGCCGCGCTTCAGTTCGATGACCACGCGCATGCCCGACTTGTCGGACTCGTCGCGCAGGTCGGAGATACCTTCCAGCTTCTTCTCGCGCACCAGCTCGGCGATGCGTTCGAGCAGCGCCTTCTTGTTGACCTGGTAGGGCAGCTCATCGACGATGATCGCGATGCGGCCTTCGCGGCCGTATTCCTCGAAGTGGGTCTTGGCGCGCATGACCACGCGGCCGCGGCCGGTGCGATAACCATCGCGCACGCCGGAGACGCCGTAGATGATGCCGCCGGTGGGGAAGTCGGGCGCCGGGATCAGCTCGATCAACTCATCGATGGTGCACTGGTCGTTGGCCAGCAGGTGCAGCGCGCCGTTGACCACTTCGGTGATGTTGTGCGGCGGGATGTTGGTGGCCATGCCCACGGCGATGCCGGAGGATCCATTGACCAGCAGGTTGGGGATGCGGGTCGGCAGGACCGACGGCTCCTTTTCCTTGCCGTCGTAGTTGGGCACGAAATCGACGGTTTCCTTCTCGATGTCGGCCAGCAGGTCGTTGGAAATCTTGTCCAGGCGGCACTCGGTGTAACGCATCGCCGCGGCGCCGTCGCCGTCGATCGAACCGAAGTTGCCCTGCCCGTCCACCAGGGTGTAGCGCAGCGAGAAATCCTGCGCCATGCGCACCAGGGTGTCATAGATCGACGCGTCGCCGTGCGGGTGATATTTACCCATGACTTCGCCGACCACGCGGGCGCACTTGACGAACGGACGGTTCCACACGTTGTTCATCTCATGCATCGCATACAGCACGCGGCGGTGCACCGGCTTCAAGCCGTCGCGCACATCCGGCAGTGCACGTCCCACGATCACGCTCATCGCGTAATCGAGGTAACTCTTGCGCATCTCTTCTTCGAGGGAAATGGGGATGGTTTCTTTAGCGAATTGATCCATTGGAGAGTCGAAAGATGTTTCTCGGTCGAAAAGTCACCCCGAGCGGGCCGTGCCCTTGGACGTGATCTGAACAGCACATTCTAGCACGCCGGGAGTGCCAAACGCCGGGTCGGCGGCCGGCGCGGGGCTCTCCGCCCCGGCCGAACCGATGGCCCGCGGCCATGGAGGGCGGCAGGCGATGGCGACCCTGGGCATGCGCGTATATATATTAGAACTGGCGACGCCGGAAATTTCCGGAAGGATATGCCGCCAGATACTCACATCACCGCCGGAAATAAAACCGGGGAAATCGCTGGAACCGCTTTTTCACTGCGCCGCCATCGGGGAATACCTGAAGCTTCGCTCGCATCGCAGCATTCTTGCAGAACAGGAATAATTACCCGACTGAAAAACAGGGAACTGCATGAAAAATAAGGAGATTCTTGCAAAAATCGGCATTTTTCTGGCTCCGGAGGAACAAAAAACCGCCAAAAAAATCGCGTTGTGCGAAAACAACACAGTCCCAAAAACGTTGTCTGGACCAATTAGCAAGCATCACTGAAGGGCAATCCGTGTGGCAGAATGGCGGCTAAGTTCATTGCAAGCCCCACGGAACAAGGGCCTGTGACGACCTGAACACATGATATTATTCATTTTTTTGATGTCGTAATCTTGTAGCGCAGTTTATCTGCGGATATCTCACCCGAGAGGAGAAACATGAACAAATTAGCAAAACTCGTCTTCGCTGCTGCGTCCGCAGCCATCGCTCTGTCTGCCAGCGCTCAGGAAATCAAGGACATCAAGGTTCGTCCGGGCAGCCTGTACCTGCAAGATGGCCGTGATGTCGTGACCCGCAGCGGCTATGGCCTGTGCTGGAACACCGCCTTCGTGAACGGTCCTTGCGAAGAGCCGCCTGCTCCTGCAGTTGCTGCTGCTGCTCCGGCTGCTCCGGTTGCCGCCGCTCCGGCCGCTCCGACCTCGGAAAAAGTGACCTACGCCGCTGACGCGTTCTTCGACTTCGACAAGGCTGTCCTGAAGCCGGCCGGCAAGGCCAAGCTGGACGAGCTGGTCGGCAACCTGAAGGCGATCAACCTGGAAGTGATCATCGCCGTCGGCCACACTGACTCCGTCGGCGCCGTCGCCTACAACCAGAAGCTGTCGGTTCGCCGCGCTGAAGCCGTCAAGGCATACCTGGTGTCCAAGGGCGTTGAAGCCAACCGCGTCTACACCGAAGGCAAGGGCAAGTCGCAACCGGTCGCAGACAACAAGACTGCAGCCGGCCGCGCCAAGAACCGCCGCGTGGAAATCGAAGTTGTGGGTACCCGCAAGTAATCGATTGACGCTACAAGGCTGTAATGAACCCCGCTTCGGCGGGGTTTTTTTATGGCTATTTGATTTGCGCCGCCTCCCCACTTCCGACGTCCGCCCCTCTTTGGGCTATCATTCAGCCTATGAATGCTACCAACGCCGATCCCCAAGAAATCCAGAAATTCAGTGAACTGGCCCACCGCTGGTGGGACCCGGGTTCCGAATTCCGCCCCCTGCACGAAATCAATCCCTTGCGCCTGGAATGGATCAACGCACGCGCCCCGCTGTCCGGCAGGAAAGTCGTCGACATCGGCTGCGGCGGCGGCATCCTGGCCGAATCGATGGCGCAAAAGGGCGCTGACGTCACCGGCATCGACCTCTCGGACAAGGCCTTGAAGGTGGCCGACCTGCACAGCATGGAGTCCGGCGTGCAGGTGCGCTACGAGAAGATCGCCGCCGAAGACCTGGCCGCGCGCGAACCCGGCCAGTACGACGTGGTGACCTGCATGGAAATGCTGGAGCATGTGCCCGACCCGGCCTCCATCGTGCGCGCCGCCGCTGCGCTGGCCAAACCGGGCGGCAAGGTGTTCTTCTCCACGCTCAACCGCAATCCCAAGTCCTACCTGCTGGCCATCGTCGGCGCCGAATACCTGCTGCGCATGCTGCCCAAGGGCACGCACGACTACGCCAAGTTCATCACCCCGGCCGAACTGGCGCATTACACGCGCGAAGCCGGCCTGGAGATCGACGCCTTCAAGGGGATGAGCTACAACCCGCTGACCAGGATCTATTCGCTGAACCAGGACACCGACGTCAACTACCTGGTCGCCTGCACCAAGCCTGCTGCCTGACAGCGGCCCGCCGCGGCGCTCTCGCCGCGGCCAGCCGTTTTCCTCAACCTGCCCTGCACCGCCATGCCCTTACGCCCACCGCGCGCGATCCTGTTCGACCTCGACGGCACGCTCGCCGATACCGCCCCCGACCTGGCCGCCGCCGCCAATTTCCTGCGCGAGGAACGCGGCCTGCCGCCGGCGCCCTATGAGAACCTGCGCCCGGTCGCCTCGGCCGGCGCGCGCGGACTGATCGGCGCGGCGCTGGACATCCATCCCGGCGACTCGCGGTACGAGGAGCTGCGCGTGCGCTTCCTCGACCGCTACGAAGCCAGCATGACCGTGCACAGCCGCCTCTTCGACGGCGTGCCCGAACTGCTGGCGCAATTGGAAGCGCGCGGCATCGCCTGGGGCATCGTCACCAACAAGGCCGCCCGCTTCACCGACAAGCTGGCGCCGCAGATCGGCCTGGGCCATGCCGCCTGCCTCGTCTCCGGCGACACTACGCCGCATCCCAAGCCGCATCCGGCGCCGCTGCTGGAAGCCGCCAAACGGCTGCAGCTGGCGCCCGAGGACTGCTGGTACGTCGGCGACGACCTGCGCGACATCCAGGCCGGCCGCGCCGCCGGCATGCCCACGGTGGCCGCCGCCTGGGGCTATTGCGGCCACAGCGCGCCGACCACCTGGGAAGCCGACGCGCTGACGCATGATCCGCAGCAGCTGTTGCAGCTGCTGCCCTGAATTCCGCTATACGCAATCGCATCGGATACTGCCGCATTGCGCACGCGGCCCCGCTGCGACGGACGTTGAACCTTCGCCGTCCTTTCCCTCTCTGAAAACCAGCCGGCACGCGGGCAAGACTGCCGCATGCCGACGCTCACAGTTTGCCCGCGGCGCATTAGAATGATGCCCGGGGCCGAGTGCCGCACCAGCCTCGGCAACGCGAACAAGATCACCTCGAACAAAATCACAATACGCAACGGCGCCGCCTGTCCTGACTGACGCAGTCGCCCCGCCGCGGCATCGACAAGGAACATCGGCCATGGCCAATCCCGGCATCGCAGCGACCCTCAAGAACTTCGACCGGAACCGCGTGCGCCGGCCGCTCAAGTGGCTGGCCTGGATCGTGGCCATCCTGCTCGCGCTGGCCGCCATCAGCTGGCTGGCCCTGCCCTCCTTGGTCAAGAAGATCGCGGTCGAACAGACGCAGGAAAAGATCGGCCGCAAGCTCGATATCGGCGAGGTCGCCTTCAACCCGTTCCGGCTGGCGCTGACCGTCTCCGGCATTACGCTCTACGAGGCGGATGGCAAGACCCCGTTCTTCTCGGCCCGTTCGCTGCTGGTCAACGCCTCCTCATTCTCGATCTTGCGCCTGGCGCCGGTGCTGGATGAAATCAAGCTGACCGGCCCCGACGTGCATGTGGTGCGCCTGGATGCCGACGGCATCGGCCATTACAATTTCTCCGACATCCTCGCGCGCATCGACGCCATGCCCAAGAGCGACGCCAAATCGAGCTTCTCGCTGGCCAACGTGCAACTGCAGGACGGCAAGATCCGCTTCGAGGACAAGGTCACCGGCAAGAACATCGACATCGCCGCACTGCAGCTCGGCCTGCCCTTCGTCTCCAACCTGCCCGGCAATATCGACAGCTTCGTCCAGCCGCAGCTCTCGGCCACCGTCAACGGCACGCCCTTCCTGCTCAAGGGGCGCAGCAAGCCCTTCGCCAGCAGCCAGGAATCGGCCTTCGCCATCGACATCGACAAGCTCGACCTGGTCAGCTACCTGCCCTTCGTGCCGGCCCAGCTGCCGGTGCTGCTGCAAAGCGCCAAGCTCTCGACCAAGCTGGACCTGAGCTTCGTACGCGCCGACGGCAAGCCCAAGGTGGCGCTCTCGGGCGAGGTCGCGCTCGACGAGGTATCGGTCCAGGACAAGAGCCAGGGCCAGCTGTTCAAGGCCCGGCAGCTGGCCGCCACGTTCAGGCAGTTCGACGTGCTGGACGCCAGCGGCGAGATCGCCCAGGTGCGCCTGGAAGCGCCCCAGGTCTCGGTCGCGATGAACGCGCGCGGCGAGATCAACTGGGTGCGCGCGCTGGCCGCCGGCAAGGCGCCCGTGAAAGCCAAGGCGGATGCCGCCGCGCCGGTTTCCACCCCTGCGGCTGCCGCAGAAGAAAAGAAAGCCGCCATCCTGGTCGGGCAACTGAGCGTGCGCGACGGCGAGATCAATTGGCGCGACGAGGC
The DNA here is from genome assembly GCF_028993615.1 of Herbaspirillum sp. WKF16. Classification (NCBI taxonomy): domain Bacteria; kingdom Pseudomonadati; phylum Pseudomonadota; class Betaproteobacteria; order Burkholderiales; family Oxalobacteraceae; genus Herbaspirillum; species Herbaspirillum sp. WKF16. The sequence goes on from NZ_CP118632.1 coordinate 3,799,189, forward strand.
CAATGCCGCGCCGGCGCAAGCCGTGCAGCTGGGCCAGTTGAGCATCGATGCCGCGCAACTTTCCACCGCCGCCGACGCCAAGCCGGCCGCGCTGAAGATCTCCGCCGTCGAGAACGGCCGCGGCAAGCTGGCCTTCGACGGCGAACTGGCGCCGCTCAAGGCGCAGCTCGCGGGCCGCGCAACGCTGGAAGGCATCGACATCGCGGGCTACCAGAACTACCTGAACCGCTCGCTGGCGGCCGCCGTCTCGGGCAAGCTGTCCGGCGCGGCGTCGGTCCGCCTGCAGGACGGCCAGCTCAAGCTGGACGACGCCGGCCTGGAGCTGGCCGGCCTGAAGCTGGTCCCCAAGGCCAAGACCGCCGGCGCCATCAGCGTGAAATCGATCGCGCTGCAAAAGGCTTCGCTGGACCTGGCCGCCCACCAGGCGCAGGCCGATGCCATCCGCATCAGCGGCCTGTCCGGCGACATCCGCCGCGAGAACGACGGCGGCTTCAGCGTGCAGAAGCTGCAGGCCGGGGCGCCCGCCGCCGGCGAACGCGCAGCAACGGCGCCTGCACCGGCCGCCAGGCCGGCCGGCAAGACCCCGGCGCCCACGCCCTGGGTAGCGCGCCTGAACACTTTCAGCCTCAACGACAGCGCCATCAACTTCGAGGACGCTGCCAGCGCCAAATCCAGGCTGCAGATCAGTGGCATCAACCTGCAGCTGCAGAACCTCTCCAGCAAGCTGGACCAGAACACCAAACTGAGCCTGCAGGCGCAGTTCGACAAGAGCGGCAAGCTCGACATCAAGGGCCAGGCCGCGCCGCAATTCAAGAGCGTGGACCTGGAGCTGGACGCCCGCTCGCTGCCGGTCGCGCCCTTCCAGGGCTACTTCTCCAACGTCCTCAACGTCACGCTGACCAGCGGCCTGCTCAGCGCCAAGGGCAAGCTGGCGGTGACGCCGCCGCTGGAGCAGCAGAAGTTCGCGCTGAGCTACAACGGCAGCGCCGCCGTGAACAACCTGCGCATGCAGGACAAGGTCACCTCCACCGACTTCCTGCGCTGGCGCGCGCTCGACCTGGCCGGCATCCAGGTCAAGCTGGGCGGCCGTCCGCAGGTCTCGCTGGACAAGGTCTCGCTCAACAACTTCTACGCGCGCGCGATCCTCTCCGAGCAGGGCCGCCTGAACCTGCGCGACATCGTCGTCGCCGACGCCCAGTCGCAGGGCTCGATCACCGACGACAGCAAGAAGGACGGCAAGGAAAAATCCGCCGCCTCGCGCAAGACCACCACCTCGGCCGCGCCGGTGACCGCGCCTGCGGCCGACCCGAACGCGCCCGTGATCCGCGTCGGCCAGGTGGTGCTGGCCGCCGGCAACATCAACTACACCGACAACTTCGTCAAGCCCAACTACACCGCCAACATGACCAACCTGGCCGGCACCATCGGCGAGATCTCGTCGGAGAAGCCGACGCCGGCGACGGTCGACATCGGCGGCAAGATCGACAACGACGCCCCGTTGCAGATCTCCGGTTCGATCAACCCGCTGTTCAAGCCGATGTTCCTCGACATCAAGGCCAGCGCCAACGGCGTGCAGCTGCCGCGCCTGACGCCCTACTCGGCCAAGTACGCCGGCTACCCCATCACCAAGGGCAAGCTGTCGATGGACGTGCAGTACAAGATCGAGAACGACAAGCTGGTGGCGCAAAACGACGTGCGCATCGAGCAGCTCACCTTCGGCGAGCGCGTCGACAGCCCCGACGCCACCAAGCTGCCGGTGATGCTGGCGGTCTCGCTGCTCAAGGACCGCAACGGCAACATCAACCTCAACCTGCCGATCTCCGGCTCGCTCTCCGATCCGGAATTCTCGGTCGGCGGCATCATCGTGCGCGTGTTCGTAAACCTGATCATCAAGGCCGTCACCTCGCCGTTCAGCCTGATCAGTTCGATGTTCCATGGCTCCGACAACATCGGCGACCTGCGCTACATCGAGTTCCAGCCCGGCTCCTCGGAGATCACGCCCGAGATCCGCAAGAAGCTCGACGCGCTGGGCTACGCCCTCAACGAACGCCCCGGCATCAAGCTCGACATCACCGGCCGCGTCGACCCCAAGGTCGACGACCAGGGCCTGCGCCAGGAAGCCCTGAACCGCCAGATGCGCGCCCTGAAGCGCCGCGACCTGATCGAAAAGGAAGGCCAGCCGTCCGGCCCGATCCAGCTCAGCGAAGCCGACCGCGCCAAGTACATGGAACGCGTCTACAAGGACGCCAGGTTCGACAAGCCGCGCAACATGATCGGCCTGTCCAAGTCGCTGCCGCCGGAGCAGATGCAGCAGCTCATCGTCGACAACACCAAGGTCACCGAAGACGACCTGCGCAAGCTGGCCCAGGCAAGATCCGACCAGGTTCGCAACTACCTGCAGGAGCAAAGCGTGATCCCGGCCGAACGCATCTTCCTGATCGCCCCCAAGCTCGGCAGCGACGGCATCCCCGAGAAGGAGCCGACGGCCCGGGTCGACCTCAACCTGCAATGACGACGAGCCAGCCCACAAAACGGGCGCCGGGGCTTGATAAAGCGGCGGCTGCCCATACAGTAGGTTATAATCCTCTTTCTGCGGGGGCGACTTGGTTTCGACGTGGGTTGCAAAGCAGCGCAGGGCATACCGAGGCCTGATTACCTCGTAAATACAGTCAGAACGTAAATAACTGCTAACGATAACTCGTACGCACTGGCCGCTTAATCGCGGTTAGCTCCACACCATCTCGTCTCTGGGGTGGGCTGGCAACAGCGGTGGAGTCATTTACAGAGAATCGCTTCGGAACGGGTCACTTGGACCGAAGTTAAACTTTAGGTGACTAGCCTTTCCGCAGCGTGTGCGTCCGCGGCGGCCGGGTTAAATCAAATGACAGCACTAAGTATGTAGAACTGTCTGTAGAGTGCTTGCGGACGCGGGTTCGATTCCCGCCGCCTCCACCAAACAAAGAAAATGGCCCCCCTAGGGGCCATTTTTTTTGTTTGTTGATCGCGAGAACCGATCCCGCGTCCGGCACGGACGCGGGGCGAGCCCTGGATTGCGCGGCGCATGCGCCGTGCCGGGTGAGCGGTTTGCGCTTGCAAGCGCAAACCCGGGAGATTCCCGCCGCCTCCACCAATACTCTGAAAAGCCATTAGCGATCAGTAAGTTACTGATTCCTAGTGGCTTTTTTATGCTTTGCTGCCTGTGTGTGTTACACGTGACTGAGAAATCAATGCCAAGAATGGTGAGCGGGTCAAATCTTCAAGTAAATCGACACACTGCCATCTAATTTCCTCCGCTGGTGTCTCGCAACATACCTAAGGCGAATGCGATACCATCCGCATAACAAAAATAGGGGGAAACTATGACTAACAATGATCCTAGAGGGTATTACCGGGTTTTAGGCCTTCAGCCAAACGCAGATGCTGTTGAGATCAAAGCTGCCTTCCGTCGCAAAGCAATGGAGCTGCATCCTGATAGAAATGATGCCCCAAATGCGACAGAGCAATTCCAATTGCTTAATGAGGCATACGGAGTTCTGAGTATCCCCGAACTCCGAGCTCAATACGACACGATGTCGATAGACTCGGGACCGACTGCGCCCAGTAATCAACGTGCTGAAGAGACTCAACTCGAACCAATTGTTTGCTCTTGCTGCGGAAAAGTAACTGCACAGCCGCGCTACGCAATTTTCCGTGAGATCAAAAGCTTTATCCTCATCACGACTCGCTCGGTGGTTCAAGGAATTTTCTGTAGTGCCTGCGCAGAGAAAAAGGTTTTAAAAGCGTCGGCGATTACATGGACTATTGGGTGGTGGGCTATACCGTGGGGGCCGATCTACTCCGTACAAGCCATCATCAGCAATCTATTCGGAGGAATGCAACCGGCTAACATCAATGCCCGTTTAGCGGCGCATCAAGCTTGGTTCTTTGCTATTCAAGGAAAAACGGATATCGCTCGCGCTATTGCGCTTGACGCTATGGATTTGGCTAAGAAGATCAAGCCAGATGGAGTCTCAGCCAAATTCAAGAAAGGTCTGGGATATGATGTGCCCGACGAGGGAACTGAACTGCGTGGGCAAATCCAGAAACTATTGGAATTGCTGGGAGACGGCGGCCCTGGAAGATTGAAAGATTCATGGACTCTTTTGCGTCGCCCGTTCTATGTGCAGGGATCTGTCATAGCTTTCGTAGCTAGTTGCATAGGTATCGCTATATTCTCTGATACATCGAACTCCTATGCACCTCCTCTGATCGGCAAGAGCCCCAAGCCCTACATGCAAGCCCCTCCTGTTACTAGCGCCCCATCTATCGCATCTGCCCCTGTACAGGCCCCTGTTAAGCCCAAGTATATCCGTCCTAGTAGGGCCCCAAATGGGCAACATTGGCCGAAATTCGCTGGCTATATAAAAGGCTATGCCAGTCTTAACGAAAATGGATTGTCGCAAGTAACAATCGACAACAATCAAAATGACTCGGACGTTTTTGTAAAACTCGTTTCACTTGATGGTGCTAAAGCATTTCCTGCAAGGACCTTCTACATTCCTAGCCACGGTAGCTTCACGCTGCATAACGTCACAGCAGGTAGTTACGACGTTAGGTATCAGGATCTAAACTCTGGGGGACGCTCTCGTTCCGAACAGTTTTCATTGGAAGAAACTCCGACCTATCAAGGCACGCGATATAGCAACGTCACACTCACGCTTTATAAAGTCCGCAACGGCAATATGAAGACTTACGACTTGGCTGACGATGAATTCTGATACTACGCCTCCCTTTATCCGAGTAACGTTCAGGAGTACTTTGGTATGTCATGCACGTCTGTGTAATTGTTTATAAGACCGAACGTGGACGCGGGTTCAATTCCAATTCGATATAATGTGTCTGGAAATTTGTTACACAAATCTTCCCCACATGGCAGATCAACAACCGTCCTAAGTTATTGATTGTAAACGATTTTTGGTTGAGGCATTCGATTCCCGCCGCCTCCACTGGCCCCGTCAAGGGCAGCTCAATCCAAGCTCAAGGCTTCCTGGGCGCCACCACAACCAGCTCGCCCTTCCATGGCACGATGGCATCGTCCAGGGTCGACACGTACTGTCCGTTGCGGCCCGTCACCTCGCGCAGGAACTGGGCGATTGCCTTTCGGCATAACAGCACTTGATCCTCTTCGCTTTCCGGCACGCGGCGGATGTGGAATTCCGCGCTCATGCGCGCGCTTCCGAGGCCGCTGGTGACTTCAACACCGACGTTATAGCCGCTCTTCAACCACACGAAACCTGCCTCGTGGCTCGGGGCATCGAAGTAAAAACGCATGAAGGACTCCCGGTTCGGAAAGCAGGAAGCTGCGCAGGCGGAGTTTTCCAGTCGCGATGCACAGTCCCTGTCGTTAGTCGTCCAGGACAATCAGCGGCCTTGGATCGACGGCGTAACTTGTTTGCCCCTCCTTGATGGCATCGTGTCCGAGCACTTCTTCGGCGGCCAGGTCATCGTCGGCCTGGAGGGAGAATTCGCCCTGGAAAATCCGATCCGTGGATGGGAAAACCTGCGGCGCCGGATTGATGCGGCGCCTGTTTGCTTTGCTCATGATGCCTCCGTTTCATATTGGATGGCACATCCAATACCGATCGCAAAAACTCCACGTGCTCCCTCATAGTCAGATCTGGATCGCGATGGCGCAAAGCGAGTGAAGGCGGTGAAAGACAGGCACGGAAAGCGGGGTCGCAGGGCTAGCCGGCGACTAGCCTACGGTACTCCCATTTCCCCGGCAAATCCGGAAAGCCCTTTCTATATTTATTAATCCGAATGGCGCGCCGATAGGCATATCCGATGCTGCGCGCCATCCTGCGCGCAGGTCATCGGCGGCCTCGCCGGCACGGCCTCCGGCACACCATATACTGCTCAATCCAGCCTGCGATAGAACCACGACCGGACCCGGCATTCATTCTTGATGTAGGCCAGCATGCGATTCAAGCTTTCTTCCGCGTCCGCGCGGCTTGCATCCGATCCCGGAGAATCGCCTTCTGGCGCCGGAACGCCCGGCTGGGCGCCGGGCGACAACATTTCCCTGAAACGGAGAATCACCTCATCGAGCTCCATCCGCTCGGTGGAAAATTCAAACGAATACGCAAGCTCTTCGCCTCGCATCCGGTACTTGATCTGGCATCGCATCTGGCATCCTCATTCCATGAAAAGTGTGCGCCCGCGTCGGTAGCGGTGAAGACGGACAGATGGAGACACGCTGGCCAAATCCGCGGTCCCGATGCGTCCTCTGCGCGCCTGCCAATCTAATGGATTTCGCGAAAACGAAAACGACAACGTGAGCGGCGGACATGGCAACAATGGACAAGCCGATCCGTCGTCGCAGGCTGGCGCCGCCGGTTGCCGGCCGCTTCATGGGCCTTCCGGTCTTTGCGCGACAAAGATGGCGCTGGCGTACCTGATTTAAAAAAGAAAATCGATGCCGTTGACGCTATGATGAATCAAGCAGGGCCGGCTGCCTTGACCACTGCTGCGCGACCGAAAACCACGAACTATGGATGGAAGCGCCACCGGCGTCCTCCATCAAGCTCCACCGTCGATCCAGGCGGGACACGATGCAAAAGAGAACCAGTCTGATCAAAACGCTCCATGACCTCAAAACCGCCCACGACGCCGCCTCCGATGCATTGGGGCGTATCGCGCGAACCGCGGTGGTATCGGAGAACGGCGAAGCCGTCTCTCCCATGCTGGAGTTCCTGCAGGACTACCAGGATGCCCTGAAGGAAGCCAAGCGCCAGGCCCTCCACGCGCAGGTGATCCTGTCGGATCTCTGATGTCGCCGCGGGCCCGCCCGTGCGCGCGTCGTTTAATTCATCAACCGTCCTCGCCGGACATCACGCAAGAAACCATCCGCCCACCTCCCACGAAAGGACCTGAGCCATGCCGCATCTCGACCACGAAGACATTATCGCCCTGTACCGCACCTACGCCAAACATCAGATAGAGGCCGGCCTGGAATTCGGCGCCGGTGCGCTGGAATGCAGCGGACAGTTGTCCGCCCTCGGTGCGGCCGCGTTCAGGAAGGGCCTGGCCAATTCGATGGAAACCGTCCAGCAGTGCATGGGCGCCGCATCGCCTGCCGAATTCATCGGGCTGGTGAGCGCCCAGGCGCCCAAGCGCACCGAGGAGAGCATGGCCCTCGCGCGGCAAGCCGCCGAGATCGTCGGTGCGCTGGGCGCGGAGTTGACCCGCGCGACGCAGCAGCACGCCATCGACCTGAACAAGCAGGTGACGCAATCGCTGAACGGATTGGCTGGAAGCCGCGGCGCACCCATTCCGGCCATGGACTTTGCCTGGCAAAACAGCCTGGGCGACTTCCCTTCCATCGTCACGCAAATGGTCGAGACCGGCCGGAAGATGATGCATGCCTGGAATGCCAGCGTGGGAAGCGACATCCAGGCCGCCCCGCCGATGTCCGGCAACCAGAAAGATAAGGAGAGACCCGCGGCCAGGCACGCGCGCGCATGAATGCAGGCCCGGCCTTCGCGCCGGGCCGCCTTGCGCGCCAGGCGCAGGCTAGGCGCCCTGGCCGGCGGCGCGGCCCTGGCATTGCTCCCATGAGAGCATGTTGCAAGCCAGCTGCTCCAGGGTGCGCGGGTCCAGGATCTGCACTTGCCGGATCCGGATGGTGATCAGGCCGGCTTGGGTGAACCGGGCGATCAAGCGGCTGGTGCTGGCATTGCTGAGCCCGAGGTAATGCGAGATGTCCGCCCTGCTCATCTGCAGCCGGAACTTGTTCGCCAGGCCGCCGCGCCGCGTGGCGCCGGCCGACAAATCGCACAGGAAGGCGGCGAAACGCTGCTCCGACCTTTTCTTCAACAGCAGCATCTGGCGCTGGTTGCGCAGCGCGGCATCGCGCAGGCGCCGGATGAGCTCGCGGTTGAGCAAGGGCGTCTCCATGGCCAGCGCCTCCAGCTCCGAGAACGGGACCTCGCACACCACGCTATCCTCCAGCGCGATCGCCTCCGACTTGTAGACCGGCGAGATGACGCTCTCCAACGCGAGGATGTCGCCGGCCTGGTGGAAGCCCGCCACCTCGACGTTGCCCTCGGCGCAGCCCAGCTCGGTCTTGAAGCTGCCGGTTCGCACCACGACCAGGTTGGTGAACGCGTCATCTTCGCGGTAAGCGTACTCGCCGCGCAGGATGCGCCGGCGGCGCCCGATCAGTCGCTCGAAGCCCGCCGCCTGCTCCGGATCCAGGTCGCGGATGAAGCAACGGTCGCGCACGACGCAGGTGGCGCAGGAAAGGACTGGGAAAAGCGCGACGCGCTTGGCTGTCGGTGGTTCAGGATCCTGCATGGGTTTCCTCCGGTGACTGAGCATCGGCATCCTCGTGGAGAACAAGGCTTGCTCCCATGTCGAATGTAGAGCATTTCACACCGCCGAAAACGACAAGATCCATGCCGCCATCGCCACCTGTGGCGCCCGATGGCACGCCGCGACGATCCGACCGGATGAAAAAGGAAGGGAGAAAAGAGGCAATGACGACGCCGTTCGCCGCGCTTGGCCGCGCAGCCTGCTGGGGCTAGTCGATCAGCTCGGTGAGCTTGTTCTGCCCGCCGATGATCTTGTCGAGGGTATTGACCAGCGCCCGCCTCTTTTCTTGCGCCAGGGGCAGGTGCTCCAGCTGTGAAATGATCTGTTCCAGATTTGATTTCAGGTTGGCCACCGCTGCAGGATTGTGCTTGACCAGTGCAATCAACACCAGCGATTGTGCCAGAAGCACTCCATCCAAGTAATCCAGATGCTTGCTTATCTTATCTTTCGACATCACTCTCCCCTATGGAGACGATGCAGGGCAGCGAATTGTATCGCCCGCTCTCAAATCACCGTCCATCCCTCTACAGCCATGGGACGCCGAAATGACGGTTTAGTCAACCTGAAATTAACCTCGCGCCCAGGCGCATCTGCGCCGAGGAAGTTTTCATATTGACAAGGCGGGGCCAGGCCCGCCCTGCGGGGCGGTGCGCATCACCGGCCCCACAAGGCGCGCGCGGCGTCGACAAGGGCATCGAAGCTGACCGGCTTGCGCAGATGCGCGGAAAAACCCTGCGCCAGCAAGGCGCCGACCTCGGCTTGCTCAATCCCGGCCGTGAGCGCGATGACCGGCGTGCGCGCGGCCTCGGGCTGCAACCGGAATTGCCCGATGAAGCCGCTGTCGGCCGGCGTCGGCGTTGCGATATTGACCACGACCAGGTCGAAGCGGCCTTGTTGTGTTTGCAGCAAGGCCTCCCCGGCGCTGCCGGCTGCCGTCACCGAGGCGCCGCAGGCGGCCAGCAAGTCGGCCAATGCCTGCAGGTGCTCCCGGTTGTCATCGAGCACGAGCAGGCGCCGTCCGGCGAACAGCTCCCCGTCCCCCTCCGCCCTGCCCGGCGGCGCCAGGGCTGCCATGGTTTCATACGCGGGCAAGCTGATCGTGAAGGAGGCGCCCTTGCCCGGCCCTTCCGAGGCTGCGGCGACACTGCCGCCGTGATATCTCGCCACTTGCCACGCCAACGCCAGGCTGATGCCCAACCCTCCTCCCTCGACGCGTGGCGCGCCAAGCCGGTCATCAAGGGTGAACAGACGCGGCAGCAAGTGGTGCGCGATGCCCGCTCCGGTATCGGCAATGCGCAAGGAGCACATGCCATCCCGCTCGAACAGCGACAACGCGATGCCCCCATGCGCGTCGGTGAACTGGATGGCGTTGGCCAGCAGGCTCCAGATGCTGCGCTTGAGCCGGGCGCGGTCGGCAAACACCATGAGGGTGGCGCCCGGCATCTCGCTGGTCAGCGCCAGCTGCTTGGCGCCGATGTCGGCGCTCAGGGACTGCACGACCTCGCCGGTGATCGCCGCCATGTCGACCAGCGACTTGTTCAACGCCAGCTTCCCCGCCAACGCGCTGCTCAGGTCGAGCAAGCTGTCGATGCTGCGGGTCTGGTCGAGCACGGCGGTGCGGATGGTATCGGCGACCTGGGCAATCCGCGGCGTCTGTTGCGCTTCCGGAATGCGCAGCAGCAGTTCGGCGTTGAGCTGGATCAGGTTCAAGGGATGCTTGAGCTCACGCGACAGCCCGACCAGGAATTCGTCGCTGGCGCGGCGCGACGCCAAGGCTGTGGAAGGCGATTCGGCGTCGCGCCGGTATTCGCCTGCCGCGCCATCGCCCAGGTCGCGCACGATCTTGGCGAAACCGGTGATCTCATCGCCGTCGAGCCGGGTGGTGCTGCTGCTGCAGAAGATCCGGCTGCCGTCCTTGCGGAGGTACCACCGTTCGTCCAGCGTCCGGCCTTCGCCGCGCGCGGCGTCCAGCTCGGCGGCGGCGACGCCGCGCGCATTGTCCTGCGGCGTGTAGATGCCGGCGATGTCCTGGCCCAGCATTTCGGCCTCCTGGAAGCCGAAGATGCGCTCTGCGCCGCTGTTCCAATAGCTGACGCGGCCTTCCCGGTCCATCGCGATGATGGCGTACTCGCGGGTGCTGGCGGCCACGGCGCGCATGCGCCGCTCTTCCTCGGCCAGTTTCTGTTGCGTCAGGTGCAGGCTAGTGAAATCGATGAAGGTGAGCACCAGGCCGCTGATCAGATCCTCGTTGGTGCGATAGGGAATAAGACGGGCGATGTACCAGTTGCCGTCGGCGCCCCGGACTTCGCGTTCGCAGGTGTTCAGGGTCTGGAACACCTCGTCGGCATCCTGTTCCAGCATCTTGTAGTCGAGGCTGTGGGCGATATCCATCAGCGGCCGCCCGATGTCGCCCGCGATCAGCTTGAAGATGCTCCCGGCGCGCGGGGTATAGCGCTTGATGCGCATGGCGCGGTCGACGAAGATGGTGGCGATTTCGGTGGAAGCGATGAAGTTGTGCAGGTCGTCGTTGCTCTTGCTGGTTTCATCGACCTTGATCTTCAACTCATGGTTGACCGTGATCAGTTCCTCGTTGATCGATTGCAGTTCTTCCTTGCTGGTCTCAAGCTCTTCGGTAGCCGACCTCAGCTCCTCGTTGATGGCCTGCAGCTCCTCGTTGGAGGCCTTGAGCTCCTCGGCCGAGGTTTCGTACTGCTCGATCGTCAGCTGCAACTGCCCCTTGGTCATGAAGAGCTCGTTCTCCAGCTGCCTCGCGATGAAGGAAGTGCCCGCCTCGCCGCCCTGGCCCGCGGTGCTGCTGTTCTCCGATTCGTTGAACAGCACCAGCACGAAGTCGCCGGGAATGCTGTCGTGGCGGATCGGCCTGATCGTCAGGCTGACATAGTATTTCTGGCCGTCCCGCTCGACCGGCACCTGCCGGGTCTCGACATCGACGGCATTTTGCGCCACCTGGAACAGGCCGGTCCGCAATTCCAGCCGCAGCTCGGGAATCACCAGCGCGATCAGGCCGTGCGAAGGCTCGCCGGCGACATAGCGCAGATAGCGCCCGGCCTTCTCGGACAGGTGCACGATCTCGCCGTCGCGGTTCGCCAGCACGCTGGGCGGCGCATAGTGCTCAAGCAGGCGCTGGTGCAGGTCCGCATACGGCACGCGCGGACGCGGCTCGGCGGCGACGTAGCCGGGCGTGGCCGCCGGCACCAGCAGCGGCGGCAGCGGCGGCACGTAGTGGGTGCTGCGCGCGATGGTCGAGGCCTGATAGATGCGGTTGCGCTTGTCGACCGGATTGAAGAAGCGCGACGCGATGTCGGCCGACTCCGAGCTCCCCAGGAAGAGGAAGCCGCCCGGCGTCAGCGCGAAATGGAACATCTCCAGCACCTTCTCCTGCACATCCCGGTTCAGGTAGATCAGAAGGTTGCGGCAGCTGATCAGGTTCACGCGCGAGAACGGCGGGTCGCGCAGGACGTTGTGCGAGGCGAACAGCACCTTTTCGCGCAAGGCGGTCCGGACCTGGTAGTGCTCGTCCTGCTCCGCAAAGAACTGGCGCAACCGCTCCGGCGCCACGTCGGTGGCGACCGAGCGGGGATAGGCCGCGCGTCGCCCGATGTGGATCGCGCGCTCGTCGATATCGGTGGCGAACACCTGGATGTCGGCGCCGCCGCCCAGGTCATCGGCGTGCTGCATCAGGAGCATGGCCAGCGAATAGGCCTCCTCCCCGGTGGCGCAGCCGGCCGACCAGGCGCGGATCGGCGTGCCGCTCTCGGATTGGCTGAAGATCGTGGGAATGATGTTCTGTTCCAGCGCGTCGAACGCCTCGTGATCGCGGAAGAAATTGGTCACGCTGATCAGCATGTCCTGCAGCAGCAGCGGCGTCTCTTCGTGATGCTCGCTCAGGAAGGACAGGTAGGCGCCGAGCGTGTCCACGCAATTGACCTGCATGCGGCGCTCGATCCGGCGCAGCACCGTGGCCTGCTTGTAGTGCTGGAAATCGTGCCCGGTACGCACGCGCAGCAGGTCCATGATGGCAACCAGGGCATCCTCGGCGTCGCGCAGCACATGGGTACCGGCCTCGGCCTGCGTCGCCGTGGGCAGGTCTTCCGCCTCGGGCAGCCAGATCCGGGCATGGTTGGCGGCCAGGTTCAGCATCCGCGCGGGCATTTGCGCGATGGGCAGCACCATGTCGATGGCGCCGGTGCCGATCGCGCTGCGCGGCATGCCGTCGTATTGGGCGTCGGAAGGCTCCTGGGCGATGGTCACGCCGCCCACTTCCTTGATGCGCGCAATGCCCACCGCACCATCCGATCCGGTGCCGGAGAGGACGATGCCCATCGAGCGCCGGGTATGGGTGTCGGCCAGCGTGCGGAAGAACACGTCGATGGCGGTGGCCCGTCCGTGCTGCTGCGTCAGCGGCTCCAGGAACAGCTCGCCGTCGCGCATCATCAGGTTCTTCGAAGGCGGGATGACATATACGTGGTTCGGCGCGATGGTGACGACGTCGCTCACCTGCAAGACCGGCATCGACGTGGCCCGCTGCAGCAGCGTGGCGACATTGCTCTCATGCTCCGGCGACAGGTGCAAGACGATGACGAACGCCATCCCGCTGTCGGCCGGCATGGCCTCGAACAGCCGCAGCAGAGGCTCCAGCCCGCCGGCGGAGGCGCCTATGCCCACGATCCGGAAATCGGGATGCAGCGGCGCCTCATTTGCCGGGAATTCACTCATCATGGCCTTCACCTTTCGGAAATTGTCTTGTGTGGCGAGTGCCGGCGCGGCAGCTACCTCGCAATGAACTGCTCGCGCAAGGAAGGACGCTGCCCATCGATACGGTCATTCCCGCGATTGTACCCGCGCACCCCTTGCCGGCGCGATGCAAATCGAGGAATCGCCGCCGCAGGCGGTGCGCCGGTATGCCCGCGCCATGCAATTGGTCCTTTTCGGAAGTGCAATCCGTGTTAGATTTTCCGGGCTTGCGCGGCCGCGCCGCATGGCGGGCCGGCTCCCACACGCCGGCCCAGGCGCAGATACTCCGGCGACGCGGCGCCCCGCCCTTTTTCCTGGCCACTGCATCCCCCGATGAAAGAAGGTCGAATGGACAACGAAGATCTCGACAGACACCTGGAATACATGGATGGCGTGCTGCTCGCCCAGTCGCTGGTGCTGGCCGCCATGCTCAAGCACGATCCCAAGGCGGCACACTCCCTGAAGGCGCACGTGAGCCGCCTTTCGGTCGAACTGGAACACATCGCGCTGCCGCCGGAGAAGCGACGCGGACTGACCAACACCCTGGAAAAAATCGTCGGCCGCTGACAGCGCCGCCCCTCGCGCCCGCCCCTGCGGCCGCTCCGCCCCGCCCTTCCGGCGCCTGCCACTTCCTTCCCGAAAACGCCACCGCGCTTGTCCACGGCGGGCAGGACTTTGTCGTCAACACCGGGCAGCCCCCATCTATTATCAACTCAACCCGACGCGCCGGACCACGCCGCGCCGTCGCCGGATGAATTGCCGACGCGCATGCCCTCATGCGCCCCAAGGAAAAGGATGAGCAATGCCATGAGACGCCTAATTACACGAGACGAGATTGCGCAGGCGCTGAAACAGGAGGCCTCCGGCACGCCGCTGGAGGAGCTGGTCGAACAAAGCGGCGCATCGCGCCGCGCCTTCCTGAAAATGCGCAAACGCTACGCGCCGCTGTCGGACCTGCTCAGGGACCTGCGCGCCTTGCAGGACGAGAACCTTCGCCTGAAGGAAAACATCACCGACCTGACCATCGAATTGTGTCGCTTGAACAAGCTTCTCTCCCCGCAGTGAGCCGGAGCCGGACGCGCCCCCAAGACGCAGCGCCTGCCTCCAGACCAAGACCAAGACCAAGACCAACACCGACCACCGGATACCAGCCATGAACAACACAGCAGGAATTGCCCTCGCCATGGCGATGAGCGCGCTTGGAGCGGCCAGCGCCGGCGCGCAAGAAGCAATGTCCGGGTTGGAGGCCGCGTTCGCCGAGCCGGCCGGCGCGACGGCATCGGCCGCGGGCGCGCAGGCATCCGACTCAAGCGCCGCCGCGCAAGAGGCCAGGAGCGACCAGGCGGCCGATGCCGCAACGCCCCCGCCGGCGGCCGCGGCCGCGCCTGCGCCTCCTCCGCCGCCGCTGCCGGTCAATAGCGGCGTGGCGGCGCTGCCTCCCACGCAGGAGAACCTGATCGCGCAACTGAAAAGCTTCGATCGCGTGCTGGCGCGCCATCCCGACGATGCGGCGGCGCGGGAAGGACGCCTGCTGACGCTGTCCCGTCTCGGCGCGGTCGACCTTGCCATCGCCGAGGCCGAGCGCCATCCCGAGGTCAGGCCGCAGGTGGTGGCCAGGCTGCATGAACAAAAGACCGCGCTGGCGCTGCGCTGGAGCGAGAACACCTATTACGCCAAACCCGGCGAGGAATATCCCGGCTACGACCGCGTCATCGCGCTGGCCGAGGCCAACCTGGAACGCGATCCGGACTCGCTGCAGTCGCGCTACGACCTGGTGCGGGCGCTGAACAACCGCAAGCGCCGCAGCGAGTCGATCCGCATCTACGCGGCCTTGCCCGGCCCGCCGCCCGATATCCCGTCCGAAGTCCACGAAAGCGCCGGCGCGGCCTATCTGGCGCAGCGCCAGCCGGAGCTGGCCGAACAGGCCTTTCGCCAGGCGCTGGCAGTGAAGGCCGACAATTTCAACGCCGGCATGGGCCTGTTCTACGCGCTGGTCGACCAGAACCGCATGGCCGATGCGCGCATCCAGATCGCGGCGCTGGCCGAACAGCCGCTGTCGCCGCAGGAGAAGTTCAGCGCCGAGACCGCGTTAGGCCTGCAGCAGGCTTTCGAGGGCCGCCTGCCGGCAGCCCAGGCGCAGCTGGAGACGCTGCAAGGCGAAGCGCCCGCCAGCGACCAATTGCACATGGCGCTGGGCCGGGTGTACCTGTGGCGCGGCTGGCCGCGGCGCGCCCGCGAACAGTTCGACTTCGTCATCCAGCGCGATCCCGAGAGCCTGCAGGCGGCCGCCGCCCTGGTGGAAACCGATGTGGCGCTGGGCAACGTGGCCGCGGCCGACCAGCGGCTGGCGCAGCTGCAACGCGATACGCCCGAGGACGGCGACGTGCGCAGCCAGACCCGGGCGCAGCAGGTGCGCAACTCCAATGAACTCAGCGTATCGCTCGCCGGCACGCGCAGTTCGGAGAACCTGGCGTCCGGGCGCGGCGTGATCCTGGAGAGCAAATTGCTGGCCAAGCCGATGTGGGGCGGGCACCGTCCCTTCATCCATGAGTACTTCGAACGTGGCATCACCAACGACCTGACCTCGGACTACCGCAGGCTTGGCGCCGGCGTGCAATTCAACTTCCCCGGCGGCGCCCAGGTCGAGGCCGAAGTGCAGCAGGAATTCTTCCTGCATCCCAAGACCAGCGCCGGCCTGACCGGCAGCATCCAGCCCGACGATCACTGGACCCTGCGCGGCAAGCTCGACTCCAATTCCCTGGACGTGCCGCTGGTGGCGCGCTACTACGGCATCTCCGGCTGGCTGGCCGGCATCGGCGCGCGCTACCGCGACAGCGAGCGCTGGTCGGTGGCGGCCGACTTCAGCCAGCTGAACATGTCGGACCAGAACACCCGGCGCGCGGCGCTGCTGCGCGGCACGGCCAACCTGGTGCAAGGGCTGTCGTACAAGGGCGGCTTCGAGCTGGAGTACTACCGCGCCACCAACAGCATCAACAATGCCCCTTACTACAACCCGCCCACCAGCCAGACGCTGATGCTCTCCTACGTCAGCGACTGGACCAATTACCAACGCTACAGCCGTTCGTTCGGACAGCACCTGGTGCTGTCGCTGGGGCGGCAATCGGAAAGCGGATTTTCCTCCGCCACCATCGGCGGCATCAGCTACGAGCAGCGCGTGAACCTGAGCGATGCGCTATCGCTCAGCTATGGCGCCGGCTACGTGCGTCGCATCTACAGCGGCAATGTGTCTTCCGGCCCTGAAATCCACCTGAACCTGAACTGGAAATTCCTATGAACATGCCACTTCCGCCGGCGACGTCCGGCCCGCTACGCACCTTGTTGCTGCGGCTGCTGATGTTGCTGCCGATGTTGCTGCCGGCCGGCGCCGCGCGCGCCGCCGAGGCCGGCAACCTCCCCGGCCAGAGCTACCTGGTGCTGTGCTATCACTCGGTCCCGACCACCGCCGATGGCGGATCCGGCAGCAACAGCACCACCAACTTCGCCGGCCAGATGGCGTGGCTGCGCGGCAATGGCTATACCGCGATCAGCATGGACGATGTCTTGCAAGCCAAGGCCGGCGGCAAACCCTTGCCGCCCAAGAGCTTCATGCTGACGGTGGACGACGGCTACGAAGACTTCTACCAGAACGTCTTCCCCCTGCTCAAGCTATACCGCATGCCGGCCGTCTTCGCCCTGGTCGGCCGCTGGATCGAGGAAGGGCGCGACCCGGAGCTCGCCGTGACCGACCCCGGCTACGCCAGCCAGCACTTCGTCAACTGGGCGCAGGTCAAGGAAATGGCGGCGTCGGGGCTGGTCGAAATGGCTTCGCACAGCTACGACCTGCACCACGGCATCCTCGCCAACCCGCAGGGCAACACCGAACCCGCCGCCGTCACCCAGGAATACAAGGCCGAGCGGCAGACCTACGAAACCCCGGAAGAACGCCGCGTGCGCGTGCGCGAGGACCTCATCAGGAACTCCGAGCTCATCGCGCGCCATACCGGCAAGAAGCCCCGCATCATGGTCTGGCCCTATGGCGCGGCGGACCGCATCGCCGCCGATGAAGCCGCAGCCGCAGGCATGCCGATCAACCTGACCCTGGCCGACGGCCTGGGCACCACCGGCGACACCGAAGTCATCTCGCGCAACCTGATCGGCATGGAACTGCCGCTGACCAGTTTCACCTACATGGTCGCCCACGAGCAGGAACCGGCCAACACCGACACCGTGCGCGCCGTCAAGATCAACCTCGACCGCCTCTACGACACCGATCCCGCGCGGCAGGACGAGAAGCTCGGCCGCCTGATGGAGCAGACCGCGCGCCTGGGCGTGAACACGGTACTGCTGCAACCGCTGTCGGCGCCGGCCGGCGGGCGCTATTTCAGCGAGGCCTATTTCCCCAACTCGGTGCTGCCCATGCGCTCGGACCTGCTCAACCGCGTCGCCTGGCAGTTCCGCAGCCGCCTGGGCGTGGATGTCTTCATGCTGGTGGACACCGGCGCCGTGGCGCGCACCGAGAGCGGCATCCTGCATCCGCTGGCCTTCGCCGACCCGGAAGACCGCGAACACCTGCTGACGCTGTATGGCGAACTCAGCCTGGCGGCCGCCGCCCAGGGGCTCATGTTCAGTGACGATGCCAGCGACCGCGCGCAGTTCGAGTTCAATGCGCAGCTGCTGGCGCGCAGCGCCTACCTGCGCCCCCCCATGCTCTTCTACAGCGCCCGCAGCGAGGACGGGGCCGACCGGATCCTGAGCAAGTTCGGCGCGACGGCGATGACCGCCCCGGTCGACCGGGTCGCACTGCCGGCGCCGGTGGACGCGCCGCCCTCGCGGCTGGAAGCCTTCCTGGCGCGGCTGCCGTCCAACCGCGCCGGCATGCTGAGCCTGCCGGTCAAGGATGCGGGCGAGCAGGAGCTGGAGAACATCGCCCGCAAGGTTTCCTACTTCCAGCGTCGCGGGGTACGCGATTTCGTGCTCGACGGCGACGCCTTCATGGACGATCCGGCCAAGCTGGACCTGATGAGGAAAGCGGTCTCCCTGAAAAACAATCCCGTGGCGCCGGCCATCAAGTAAACGACATGGATACCTCATTGAACTACGCGACGCTGCTGGAAATCACCTCCAACTACGTCTTCTTCTACCCGCTGGTGATGACGCACGTCTGGATGATCGGGGCCCTGCTGTACTACCTCAAGTGGGAGCGCGTGCAACCTGCAACGATCAAGCTGGCGCATTACCCGCCCGTGTCGATCCTGCTGCCCTGCCACAACGAAGGCGACAACATTTATGAAACCATAGGCTGGCTGTTGCAGCAGGACTATCCGACCTTCGAGATCGTGGCCATCAACGACGGCAGCACCGACGACACCGGCGAGCTGCTGGACCACCTTTGCACCCTGCATCCGCGGCTGCGCGTGGTGCACCTGGCCGAGAACCAGGGCAAGGCGATGGCCATGTGCGTGGGCGCGCTGCTCTCCAACAGCGACTACCTGGTCTGCATCGACGGCGACGCGCTGCTGGAGGTGGATGCCTGCACCTGGCTGATGTCGCACTTCGTCCACCCGCATGTGGGCGCGGTCACCGGCAACCCGCGCATCCGCAACCGCTCCACGCTGCTGGGCAAGATCCAGGTCGGCGAATTCTCCAGCATCGTCGGCCTCATCAAGCGCGCGCAGCGCGTCTACGGGAGGATCTTCTCGGTCTCGGGCGTGGTGGCGGCGTTCCGCAAGTCGGCGCTGGCCGAGGTCAACTTCTGGACCGCCGACATGATCACCGAGGACGTCGACGTCACCTGGAAGCTGCAGCGCGCCGGCTGGGATGTACGCTTCGAGCCCAAGGCCAAGTGCTGGATCCTGATGCCGGAAACCTTTGCCGGCCTGTGGAAGCAACGCCTGCGCTGGGCGCAGGGCGGATCCGAGGTGTTCCTGCGCAATATCGGCATCTTCCTGCACTGGAACCAGCGGCACATGTGGCTGATGTTCCTGGAGCTGGCGGCCAGCCTGGTATGGGTCTATGCCACCGTCTCGCTGGCCGTGGTCGCGGTGGCGGCCTTCCTGCTCGGGCACGCGCCGGCGCTCGGCCCCTGGCATCTGGTGCTGTCGACGCAAAACACCTTCTTCGTGCTGATCATCAGCTCGCTGGTGCAATTCAGCTTCGGCCTGTACCTCGACAGCCACTACGAGAAGAACCTGTGGAAGACCTACCTGTGGATCATCTGGTACCCCTTCCTGTACTGGATGATGATCACCTGCGCGACGTTCGTCGGATTTCCGAAGGCGTTATTCAAGAAAAAAGGACAACGGGCCATCTGGACCAGCCCTGACAGAGGATTCAAATCATGACCACACAATTCATCATCACCCTCAATACCGCCGACCAACCGCTGGTGCGCGTGCGGGACGGCCTCCTGCTGTGCGCATGCTGGATCATGTGGGCAGCGGTCTTCACCGCCTTCGTCAACGGCTGCGAATGGGAGGCGCTGGGCATGTCAGTGCAGCGCTGGCTGCTGGCGCAGGAAGCCTTCCTCAGGGCGGTGCTGGCGTCGCTGCACATCCCCTCCGCCTATGTCGTCATGATGATGTTGCTGGTGCTCGCCTTCTTCCTGTGGTCGCTGCTCAACCAGGCCCTGGCGCCGGCATTTCGCAAGCAAAGGATGACGCCGCCGCTGACGCTGGAGGACATCGCCCGGCATTTCCAGCTGGACCTGGCCCTGGTCGGCTCGATGCAAAAGGAAAAGCAGATCATGGTGTTCCATGCGATGTCGGGCGCGGTCACGGAGCTGCGCAGCATCCAGTGCGACCTGCGCCAACCCGTCCTCGAAGCGTGAGCGGCCATGTGCATCCCCTTGTGCGACAACGCCGGCATCGCCGTCGTGCTGGCCCTGATGCTCACGCCCGGCACGGCGCCAGCCGCCGCCCCGTCCGCCGCGCCGGCAAGCGGCCCGGCGCCCCCGCTGGAGATTCAGCTGGTGGTGCGCACCGTCAACAATTTCAAGAACCGCAAGGACGTCGCCGATTTCTTCGCGCGCGCCAAGAAGGCGCGGGTCAGCGCGGTCCATCTCAACGTCAAGCAGGATGAGGACGACGAGCGCCCCTCCGGCCAGGTCTACTACCGCAGCCGGATCGCCCCGATCGCGGCCGGCTACGAACGCTTCGACGTCCTGGAGGCGGCCATTGCCCAGGGACGCAGGCTGGGCATCAAGGTCTATGCCTGGATGCCGCAGTTCCATGACCAGGCCGCCATGCGCAGCCACCCCGAATGGCAGATGCAGGCGGCCTACTCCGGCGCCAGCCGGACATACCAGGGCAAGAACAACCCTGAGTTCTTCATCAACCCGATCCATCCGCAGGTGCAAGCCTACCAGCGCAGCCTGATCGAGGAAGTGGCGCGCAACTACCGGGTCGACGGGATTTCGCTGGACTGGCTGCGTTTCGACGACATCAACATGGATACCGGCGCCTACACGCGCGAGCTGGCGCGCCAGGAGATCGGCATCGATCCCCTGCGCCTGGACTTCTCGGCGCCGTCGCCCTCGCTGGCGGCCTGGCAGCGGTGGCGGACCCTGAAGATAGGCGCCTATGTGCGCAGCGTGCGGCAGTCGGTGAAGGCGATCCGGCCCGGGGCGAAACTGGCGGCGTTCATCCTGCCGCCGGAATTCGCCGAGGTCGGCCAGAACCTGGCCACCTTCAGCGCCGACCTGGATGAGGCCTTGCCGATGGCTTACTACAATGACTGGGGACGTTCCGCCCAATGGGTGAACGGTGCCTTGATGCGCGATGTGATGCGCAGGAAGAGCCCTGCCACCCGGGTCACCCTCACGCTCGATGGCACCGGCACGGAACAGGAGAACATCGCGATCCTGGCCGAGGTGCAGAAGAGTTCGCCGCAGGTGCGCGCGGTCGCCTGGTTTTCGGCTTACTACTGGCAGCCGGCGCAGATCGAACGCATCGCGGCAATCCACCGGGCCGCACGCAAGGCCGCGGACGTGGCGCGCCGGCAGGACGAAGCGCGCTGACGCGCGGCGCAGGACGCCGCCGCGGCCCGCCGGCGCTGGCCATGGACGAAAAAAAAGCCGCGCATGCGCGGCCCCGGCGTGACCTGCGGTCAATAGCGTCTCTTGGCGCGCGCGATCACATCGTTGCCCAGCAGGCGGATGGCGGCGATGGCCGGACCGTCCAGCTTGGCGCGCTCATCGCACAGCAGCAGCAGGAGATGATGCATTTCCGACAACAGGTCATTGAGGGCCACGTTCAGATCCCTCAGGGATTCGATTGCATCGTCACGCGAATCATCCATTTCCATTCCTTTCGAGATGCGCCCGAACGCGCAGGTCGGCGTCCACTGGCGCCGCACATCCAGGCGCGGCATCGGTTCGTAGCCGCGGATGAAGCAAAGGCGCTCCCAGCTCATCCCTCACCCTTGCAGGAAGCCAGTTCGGCCGGGTCGGTCGCGCCTTGCGATTGCTGGGGCTGCAGTGCGCGCTCGCTGCGGCGATACTCGACCGGCGACGTGTCGAGATGCTTGCGAAACAGCTTGGCCACATGCTCCCCGCTGAAGAATCCGCAGCGGCGGGCGATCTTGTCCACCGGCAGGTCGGTCTCGCGCAGGTGCTGGCGCACCGCCTCCAGCCGGATCTTGAGCAGGAAGCCATGCGGTGTGAGGCCGGTCTCGCGCTTGAACTGGCGCTGGAAATTGCGCTCGCTCATCGAGACGAAATTGGCGGCGTCGTTCATGCTCACCGGCGAGGCCATGTTCTCCTCCAGCCAGCGCAGCGCCTTGTGGATGCGGCCATTGCGCAGCGAGTCGTCGACCCGGTGGCTGGTCACATGCGTATGCGGCGCCTCGCGCTGGCGCTGGTGGGTGACCAGGCTCTGGGCCACGCGCTTGGCCAGCGCCGTGCCCAGGTCTTCCTCCAGCAGGCGCAAGGCGATATCGGCGCCCATGCCGGCGTCGCTGGCGGTGAAGATTTCGCCATCCTGGGTGATCAGGGCGTCGCGCTCCACGACGATCTGCGGGAATTCGCGCTGCAGCTTGTCGCGCAAGGCCCAGTGGGTGGTCGCCCTGCGCTTGTCCAGCAGGCCGGCCGCGCCGAGGATGAATACCCCCGTGCACAGGGCGGCGATGCGGCGCACGCGGACTTGCGCCTGCTGTAGCCAGGCGATCAGCTTGGCGTCGTGATAGGCGTCGAAGTTGCCGCTGCCGCTGGCGATGATGAGGCTGTCGAAGTGATGGTTGTCAGCCTGCGGCAAGGAGCTGGTCATGACCTGCACCGCCGAGGACGACATCACCATGCCCCCGGCCAGCGAGATCAGCGACAGGCGATACCCGGTGGATCCAGCGAACACCGAGGAAATCATCTTGTCGCCGACGACGAAGACCTCGGCGGCGCCGACGATGTCAGCCAGGACCACGCCGTCGAAAACAATGATACCGATGTGCCTGATCGGATTGGGTTCCTCGACCAGCCGTATTGTCTGAAAGCTTTCCATTTGCACGAATCTCTCCCTAATGCCGCGATTCATCCATGCCAGCCTGGTTTCCGGCTGACTCTTATTTTTTGAAAATCATCTGTGGCTGTCCGGCCCGGGGAAGCGCCGGAGGAAATACATCTCGTCAGAACAATATGCACCGCAATTCCATCCACTGTGTCCTGCCTGCCGCAGTGCCGGCATCGTCTCCTGCTCCCGCCTCCTACTTGTTGGCGATGTCTTCCTTCAATCTCCCGATATCCAGCGTCAACTCGGCCACCAGTTGCTTGAGCCGGCCGTTTTCCTCCTGCAGCTGCTTGAGCTCGTGCGAGTACTCGGGGTGCGCGCCATATTGCCGCTTCCAACTCAGGAAGGTCTTTTCCGACACGCCGGCCTGCCTGATGACGTCAGCCAGCGGCATCCCCAGTTCTTCTTGTTTGAGGGCGGCGGCGATCTGTTCGCTGGTGACAATTCGCTTCATTCCATGACCTCTTTTCCTGGTGTCGGCTGAGCGTGGCGCTCAAGGCCGCGGGTTCGCATCATTTATCCCGGGCTGACGTGCCGCCCAGCGGTTTGGATTCCAGTCCGGTATGCACGACCGTGGCGACAGTCACCTTGGCGGCGTCGGTGGCGCTGGCATCGACCGCGGAGCGCGGCTCGGCCGGATCGAGGCCGAGGCGGCGACGCACGAACGGATCCGTATATTGCGGCTCGGCCTGGCCCGTGTCCGTCGCCGCTGCCGCCGTCGGCACCGCAATGCCCGGGCAAGAGCGGCCGGTGGCCTCGACCGCCTTGCGGTTCGCCTCGCTCTGGCACAGCAGCGCCAGCGCTACATCGTTGAGCCCCATGGCGCGAAATTCCCGCGAGTCCAGGCGCCGCACGCAGGCGTCGTCGACGATCGTGCTGCCGCCGGTGGCGCCGAAGCCCACCACGGACAAGCCGAACGATGACGAGCCCATGCAGGTGTCCGAAAAAGTCGAGGTCAGCGAGGGCGCCGCGATGGCCGGCGCCGAGCGCACCGTGTAGCTGCCGCCGTAATCGACGGTGGCCTTGGTGTTGTAGGCGTTGCTGCCCGCTTCGCCGGCCTGGCCGTCGGCGTTGCCGGTACTCAGGGAAACGGTGACGTTGGAGGTGTTGCCGTTGGCCGATCCCCCTGTGGCGGCGCCTCCCGTGGCCGAGCCGCCGGTGGCCGAACCGCCCGAGCCGCCCGCTCCGCCCGTGGCGGAGGAGGAGGAGCCGGAGTCGCGTCCGCCGTGCGCGCCGCCTCCCCGTCCCCCTTCAGAACCTGCCCAGGCCGGCGAGGCCAACATTGCGGCGGCCAGCATCCCAATGAGTTCTTTTTTCATAGTCGGCTCCCTTGCGCCATTTTTTTGAGCCGGGAGGGTTTCCCCTCCCGTCTTGATGCCACGTCAAGCTTGCTGCTCAGCGGATGAACGCATTGGCGGCAGCGTTGCCGCCGTTGCCGCCATTGCCCGCAGTGGCGGCGCCGCTGCTGGCGCTGCCACCGATGGTGACGGACAACGCCGAGCCGCCGATGTTCTTGTTGTTGCCCACCGATGCGTCCGCCGATCCGGTGGAGGAGAAGGTCTTGCCTCCCACCGCCACCGCGTTGCCATTGGCCGCCTGCGTGGTCGACGAGCCGTTGCCGGGCAGCGGCCCATGACGCCCCGCGGCGGCGCCGGAGACGGCGCGGGCGCTGGTATTGCCGCCTTCCGCGTTGGCGCCGCCGGTGACCGTGCGATTGCCGCCGGTATTGGCGATGCCGGCGTAATTGCCCTGGCTGGCGGCGCCGCCCGTGGCTGCCGCGCCGGTGGCGGCGCCGCCGGTGGCGCTGCCCGAGGTCGCGCTGCCGCCGGCCCCGCCGTTGCCACCGGTGGCGACCACGACGGCGCTGTTACGCACGGAAGCCGCAGGCGCCTGGTTCGGCCCTTGATGGGCGAAGACGGGCGCAGCGAGCAGGATGGCGACAATGGCCGCGACGTGTTGTTGTTGTTGCATTTGGGCTCTCCTTGAAATTGGACTTCGACTGCCCTGCTTCACCCGCATCGGTCGTGGGCAACGCCGATCGGCCAGCGACAAGGGAATATGAGCTGCCAGATCCCCTTGCCCTATCGGCCAATGCAAAACCGCGCAGCTGCTGCCGGCGTCCCTTTCAAGGCGGCTTCCGGTCTGGCTTTCCTGCCGCGCATCTTTGCTTGGCAGGATTGATATTAGGACGCGAGCCGAAATCGTTTGCGACAAAACCTTGTCTCAGAAGGACGCCGCCGATGGCGTCCATGAGCAGTTCCTGTCGCCCTGCGGGAAGCGAAACCGCGCCATTGCCAGAATGACATGCAGCGACCGGCCGCGACGCGTTCCCCGCCGGACCGGTGACGGATGGATTGAAATGCGCGGTTCGACCACGGCGCCGCCGGGATCGGCTGCGCTTCGCGGTGAGCGCGATGAATGCGCTTGCGTCGCTATCGGCGTCCGAAGCTGCATAGGAAAATATAGCCTGCGATCGCGCCTGGACTGCCCGGCAATGAGCGTACTATAGGGTAAATAGCCCCCTCCCCTGCCGCG
The DNA here is from genome assembly GCF_028993615.1 of Herbaspirillum sp. WKF16. Taxonomy (NCBI): domain Bacteria; kingdom Pseudomonadati; phylum Pseudomonadota; class Betaproteobacteria; order Burkholderiales; family Oxalobacteraceae; genus Herbaspirillum; species Herbaspirillum sp. WKF16. Next base: position 3,824,325 of record NZ_CP118632.1, read on the forward strand.
AATCGGCCTTTCGTATCCTGGCATACGCTTTCCCCGATTCGCCTCAGCCTCAGCCTCAATCCGACATCCGCGCCGCTGGCCCTATCGGCGGCCCATTCAACATCAATGCAAACCGGCTGGCGCGTCAGAGCATCGGGCGCGGCCATACCGCTCGCGCCGCAGACCGCATTCCCGCGGTCGCCCCTTTCCAGGAGAAACGTATGTCCATCCATATTGCAGCCAATGCCGTCCTCGATGCCGTCCGCGACATCGGGATGCATTGCAGGAAAGCCTTCGCCGGCCTGGCCTCCGTCGTACTGCCGGAGCCCTTGCGCCCCGCCTTGCGCCCCATCGACAGCGGCGTCCATCGGCGTCCCGCCGCCCATGCGCCGTCCGGGCCATGGCCCGGGCAGCAAGCCGCCGCCGCGCCCACCGGGGCGGCCACGTGCGCGCCGCGCGGCCAGCGGGGCGAGTTCGACCTTGAAAACAGGATAGGCATCGAACGCACCTGACTTCGGCCGGCAAGAGAACCGTCCCGTCCAACGGCAAGGAGAACAACATGTCATTCAGGCCCAACAAGACCTTCACCGAAGAAGAGATAGAGCGAGCCGTCGAGACCCATCGGAACAAGCACAAGAAGGACGACGGCGATGACGGCCGGCTCGATCCGGGCCACGCCGACGAGAAAACGGCGATGGCGCGCGAAGCCAAGCCGCTATGGCCGCGGCGAAAAATCCACCATAAGCGGGAGGAAAAATACGACGGCGAGGATTCCTAGCCAAGAGCGCCGGCCGCTTCCCCGGCCACGTCAAGAAGCGTGACAATGGCCGCCTGTGCGGCAACAAAATGGCCGCTTGCGCGGCCATTCTTCATTACGTTTGTCATTGTCCCGGCCTCATGCTCCGCGAGCGCCGGGTTGTCCAACGGCCTAGGATTGCTGATCCTTTTTGGCGTCGCTTTGCTGGTCGCCCTGCTGCTGGCGCTCCCTGTCCCGGCGATTCTGGTCTTCGATGGAAGACTGGTCATTGCCGCCCTGCTGGGGACGATTCCCCTGGGAGCTCTGCTCCTGCTGGCGATCCTTGTTGGGCTGGCCTTGCTGCTGGTTCTGGTTTTGCGAGCCTTCGGGCTGGTTTGAGGCAGACATGTCGATTCCTTGAAACGCGGTCATAGAGAGACGTTATCGGAACAGGCCGCGATGTCCGTTTTCCGTGTTGTCACCGACATGCCTGAAAAGGCATGCCTGCCCTGCAGCGGCAGGATGCAGGCCTGCGGTGATGCGACGATATTGCGCCGAGCCTGCGCGCGTGGATGTAGGCGCAAGACCTATTGATGCGTAGTCCGACGCTCGCCCCTGCTGCTTGCCCAACGCATCGGGTCCCTCGACAGCAGTCATTGAAATCGGAACAATATGGGTGGGTTAGAATGGATTGCCGGGGTAAGCTGGCATGATCGATGCCCCCAACACACTACGCTCCCTGCAATCCGTTTCCGCCGAGCAAGGCATACGTCGCTCAAGAACATGAATTTCGTATCAAAGCATTCTTTGGCCGTCCAGTTGCTACGCATCATTTTCGGCAGTTACTTCGTGGTGACGCTCATCGTCACCTGCGTCCAGCTGGCGGCGGAATACCGGCACACCAAATCCGACATCGACAATGAATTGATGGCCATGGACCTGACGTTCGGCGCCAGCCTGGCCAGCTCGACGTGGCGCTTCCAAGGCGACGTGCAAAAGGCCACGCTCAAGGGGATCAGCAACCTGCCGGTCGTGACCGGCGTCAAGATCGAAGACCCGCAGGGACGCCTGGTGCTGGCCCAGGGCAATATCTTCGACAGCCAGGGCCGGCAGATCCATGTCGACGCCGACGGCGCGCCCAGCCCCGTCGCCGTGGACTTCCTCAATGCCGCCATCGGCCATCGCTTTCCCATCCTGTACCGCGACGAACACGACCTCAGCCACGATATCGGCTCCTGGACGGTGTATTCCAGCCGCCACGTCGTCATCCAGAAGGTCGCCTACGGTTTCATGCTCATCCTGATCAACTCCATCATCAAGACCCTGGTGCTGTGGTTCATCTTCCTGTACGTATTCCAGCGCTGGCTGGGCGCGCCCATCACCCAGCTCAGCTCCTTTGTGCGGGAGCAGGACCTGAACCGGCTCGATGCGCCGCCAAGCATCGTACTGCCGGGGAAGAAACGGCATGAACTGCATTTCCTGGCCGACGCCATCAACGCCATGCTGGCCAGCCTGAGCCGGCACATGGCGCAGAACCGCTTGCTCTATCGCGAGCTGGAGCAGGAGAAGGAGTCGCTGCGCGCGCTCAACAAGTCGCTGGAGCTGCGCATCGCCGAACGCACCCTCGACCTGGAGCAAGCCAACCGGCAGCTCAAGCTGCTCAGCCTGACCGACGCCCTCACCGGCATTTCCAACCGCCGCTGCTTCGACCAGGCCCTGGAGCGGGAATGGCGGCGCTGCGCCCGCAACGGCAAGCCGCTGACGGTAGCCCTGTTCGACGTCGATTGGTTCAAGCACTACAACGACCACTACGGCCACGTCGCCGGCGACGAGGTCTTGCGCCGGGTCGCCGAGACGCTGCAGCACACCGTCGGCCGGGCAGGCGACACCGTGGCCCGCTACGGCGGGGAAGAATTTGCATTGATCGCGGCGGACACCGACGCCCAGGCGGGGCTCGGCGTGGTGCACAGGATGCGCGACGCGGTGTTCTCGCTGCACATTGCGCACGCGCTGTCGCATTTCGGGCGCATCACGATCAGCGTGGGCGTGGCCAGCTGCGTGCCGTCCCAGCAGGACGGCGACGTCAATACGCTGCTGCAGGCGGCCGACGCCGCCCTGTATCGCGCCAAGACCGGGGGGCGCAACCAGGTCCTGGTGGCCGAATGGCCGCTGCCGGCGTCGTTGGAGAAGGCAGGCGATGCTGCATAGGATCCTGCGCGGCCTGTTGCCGCCCCTGCTGATGGGCGCGCTGTGCCCGGCCCTGGCGGCCGACGAGATCGTCTGGGGAAAATATAACGTCCCGCCCTATATGATCCCGACCGGCGAAGCGGCGCACCAGGGCATTTTCGACCAGACCCTCGATGTCCTCAAAAGCAAGATGCCTCAGTACCGGCATGTGGAGCTGAATGCGCCCTTCCCGCGCATCAACAGCGAAATCAAGAAGGGCAACCACTGGTGCTTCAACGGCGGCCTGAAGACGCCCGAGCGCGAAGCCTACGGTTATTTCTCGTTGCCCATTTCGATCTTCCTGCCGCTGCGCATCATCGTGCGCCGCGATCGCCTGGCCGAATTCAAGGGACAGCAATCGCTGCAGACCCTGCTGCGCACGCATGCGTTCAGCACCTCGGTGATGCGCGACCGCTCCTACAGCCCGACCGTGGACAAGCTGCTGGCGGCCTACCCGCCGAAGGAAAACTATTCCGAACAGGTCGAGGCCATCGGCATGCTGCTGGCCGGACGCATCGACTACATGATCGAACTGCCGCTGCTGGCCTTCGACCAGGCCCGTGCAATGGGTCGGCCCGGGGAACTGGTCGCGCTTCCCATGCAGGAGGCGAACGAGGTCGTCTTCAACCGCGTGATGTGTCCCAGGAACGAATGGGGGCGCCAGGTGGTGGAGCAGGTCAACCGGGTGTTGCTGGCCAATCGCGAGAGTCCTTCCTACCGTCGTATCGTGGAGAAATGGCACGACCCCGAATCGGTGGCCGAGATCCGCAGGATCTACGACAAGGTGTTCCTCAAGACGCCGTGAGCGCCCTGTGGAAAAAGGAAACGGCCTGCGGCGATGCAGGCCATTTTTTCAGTCCAGCGCCGTCCACTTGCGTTCGCTGGCGGCGGACTCCAGCACCTTCTCGATGAAGCGCACGCCCTGCACGCCGTCTTCCACGCGGGGATAGTCGGCCTCCAGCGGATCGGCCGCGCGGCCGGCGGCGCGGGCGCGGATATCGGCAGCCACGCCCAGGTAGACATTGGCGAAGGCCTCGATGAAGGCCTCGGGATGGCCGGACGGAATGCGCCCCGCGCGCCGCGCCGATTCGCTCAGCCACGGCGAACCGCGGGTCAGGATGCGGCGCGGCCCGTCGACCGGGGAGTGGACCAGCTGGTTGGGCTCCTCCTGGCGCCACGCCAGCGTGCCCAGCGTGCCCGAGACCTGCAGCCGCAGGTCGTTCTCCAACCCTGCCGCCACCTGCGAGGCCACGATGATGCCGCGCGCGCCGTCGCGATAGCGCAGCAGCAGTTGGGCGTCGTCGTCCAGGCGGCGGCCGGCGCCGAACACGCTCAGGTCGGCGCACAGCGCGTCGGGCCGCAGGCCGGTGACGGTGGCCGCCAGGTTTTCGGCATGGGAGCCGATGTCGGCCATGGTGCCGGCGCTGCCGCTGCGCGCCGGGTCGAGCCGCCAATCGGCCTGCTTGTTGGCGCCGCCATGCTCGACCGCGGTGGCCAGCCAACCCTGGTTGTACTCCACCGCAATCTTGCGCAGCGCGCCCAGGACGCCGCCGCGCACCAGCTCGCGCGCCTCGCGCACCATGGGATAGCCGGTGTAGTTGTAGGTCACGCCGAAGACGGTGCCGGCGCGGCGCACCGCCGCCGCCAGTTCCTCGGCCTGCGCGCCGGTGTGCACCAGCGGCTTGTCGCACACCACATGGAAGCCGGCCTGCACGAAGGCCAGCGCCACCGGGTGATGCACATGGTTGGGCGTGACGATGCTGACCAGGTCGATGCGTTCCTCCGGACGCCTGCGCAACTCGTCGTCCAGCAGCGCCTGCCAGCTGCCGTGGTTGCGGTCGTCGGCCAGGCCCAGCGCGGCGCCCGATTCGCGCGCGCGCGCGGGCGAGGACGACAGCGCCCCGGCCGTCAGTTCGAACTGGCCATCCAGGGCCATGGCCTTGCGGTGCACCGCGCCGATGAAGGCGCCGTGGCCGCCGCCCACCATGGCATAGCGGAGTTTTCTTTCACTGGACATAGGTGTCGCCCTTGCTGTTCGTCTTGGTTGTGGTGATGGCGCGGCCTCAGGCCGTCCTGTCCTGCGCGAATACGGCATCGAAGGCGCCCGCGGCGGGCTTGAAGTCGATCCGCCGGCAGAAGGCCGCGCTCTCGGTGGCGCCGTGCACGCGATCCATGCGGCTGTCTTCCCACTCCACCGAGAGCGGTCCCTGGTAGCCGATGTCGTTCAAGGCGACGATGATGGATTCGAAGTCGATCATGCCGCGCCCCACGCTGCGGAAGTCCCAATGCCGGCGCGCATCGCCGAAGCTGGTATGGCCGCCGAACACGCCGACCGTGCCGTCGCCCTTGCCCCACCACACGTCCTTCATGTGAGCGTTGTAGATGCGCTCGGGAAAACGGCGGATGAACTTCACGTAATCCACGCCCTGGTAGGCCAGGTGGCTGGGATCGTAGTTGAAGCCGAAGCGCCGGTGGCCGCCGACGGCGGCGACGGCGCGCTCGGCCGAGGCGATGTCGAAGGCGATCTCGGTCGGATGCACCTCCAGCGCGAAGTTGATGTCGTGCTCCTCGAAGACGTCGAGGATGGGGCCGAAGCGCTGCGCGAAATCGGCGAAGCCCCTGTCCCAATAGTCCTGCGTGGTCGGCGGAAAGGCGTAGATCGCATGCCAGACCGACGAGCCGGTAAAGCCCGTCACCGTCTTCACGCCGAACGCGGCGGCGGCGCGCGCGGTGTCGGCCAGCTCTTGCGCGGCGCGCCGGCGCACGCCCTCGGGCTCGCCGTCGCCCCACACATGCGGCGGCAGGATGGCCTGGTGGCGCTCGTCGATGCGGTCGCACACGGCCTGCCCGACCAGGTGGTTGCCGATGGCCAGGCAACGCAGGCCGTGCTGCGCCAGCAGCGCGCGCTTGTCCTTGACGTACTGCGGCGACGCCAGCGCCTGCTGCACGTCGAAGTGGTCGCCCCAGCAGGCCAGCTCAAGGCCATCGTAGCCCATGCGCCTGGCCAGCGGCGCGAGCTCGGCCAACGGCAGGTCGGCCCATTGGCCGGTGAAAAGAGTGACGGGTCTTGGCATGTTCCGGTCTCCAGCGTATGCGGCAATCAGGTCGGGTGGGGAGGCAAGGCGCCCTTCCCGCCTCGGCGCGGGAAGGGATGCGCCGTCAGAACGGCGAGTCGGGGAAGTAGAAGCTCTTGGCGTTGTCCTTGGTGATCAGCACCGAGGGAATGATGGTGGTGGGCGGCAGCTTCTCGCCCTTGAGGCGGGCCTCGGCGGTAAGCTTGATCGAGTCGTAGATGAACTTGGGACTGTACGACACGTTGGCCTGGATCAGCGGGTTGCTGCCGTCGATCAGCGTCTTGATCATGCCCTTGGCGCCGGCGCCGCCGAACACCAGCTTGATGTCCTTGCGCCTGGCCTGCTCGATGGCCTTGAGCACGCCCACGGCCATGTCGTCGTCGGCCGCCCAGACGGCGTCGATCTGCGGGAAGCGCGTCAGGTAATCCTGCATGACCTTGAAGGCGTCGTCGCGGTTCCAGTTGGCGTACTTGGCGTCCAGCAGCTTGATGCCGGGGTGCTGCTTGAGCACGGCGTTGAAGGCGTCCATGCGCTCGTTGTCGAGGGTGGTGGCGATGCCGCGCAGGGCCACCACGTTGCCCTTCCCGTTGAGCGCCTTGGCGATGTACTCGCCCGGGATCTTGCCGAACGCGGTGTTGTCGCCGGCCACATAGGCGTCCTGCGCGCTGGTGTCGGTCAGGCCGCGGTCGACCACGGTCACGTAGATGCCACGGGCCTTGACCTGCGCCACCGGCTTGGTCAGCGCGGCGGATTCGAAGGGGAAGATCACCAGCGTGGTGATCTTGTTGACCGTGACCAGGTCCTGCAGCTGGTTGGCCTGCTCGGGCGCGCCGCCGGCGGTCTTGACGATGACCTGCAGGCCGGGATGGGCCTTCTCCAGGTCCGCCTTGGCCTGGTTGGCCCAGTACACGATGCCGGCGGTGAAGCTGTGCGTGGCCGAAGGAATCGCCACGCCCACCACCACCTTGTTGGCCTGCGCCATGGCCGGTCCGGCCAGCGCCAGCGCCACTGCTGCGCCCATGGCCGAGAGTGCGAGGCGGCGGGTGAAAGTAAGCTTGCTGTTCATGTCTTGTCTCCTGTTGTTATTCAAAATGGCCATGCACGCCGGCCGGTTGGGAACACACTGGCAAACTGAAACCGCGCGATGAAGGCCTAGGGATGCGGGCCTTCGCGGCAGCCTCACCTCCTGCCGCGCTGCATGAAAGCCACCGCGATGATCACGAAGCCCTGCACCGCCGCGTTCAGGTACACGCTGATGATGCTGGTGAGGTTGAGGATATTGCTGATGACCGAGAGCAGGATCGCGCCCACCACCGTGCCGGCGATGCTGCCGGCCCCGCCCTTCAGCACCGTGCCGCCGACGATCACCGCGGCGATCGCCTCCAGCTCCCACAGCAGGCCGGTGGTCGGCGAGGCCGAGCCCAGGCGCGGCACGTAGAGCAGCGTGGCGATGCCCACGCATACGCCCAGCAGCATGTAGGTGAGGATCTTGATCCGATGCACGTCCACCGCGGCGTACAGCGCCACCTGCTCGTTGGAGCCGATCGCCTGCACGTAGCGGCCGTAGGCCGTGCGGTTGAGGATCACTGCGCCCAGCACCGCCACCAGCAGGAACACCCACACCGGAATCGGCACGCCCAGCAGGTTGGCGTAATACACCGGGCTGTAGATGTCGGAGAGTTCGTTCTCCAGCGTGATGGCGCCGCCGTTGGAGAAATAGGTGAGGTAGGCGCGGAAGATGCCCAGCGTGCCCAGCGTCACGATGAAAGGCTCGATGCGCCCCTTGGTGATCAGCAGCCCGTGCACCAGCCCGAACACGGCCCCCAGCGCCACCGCCAGCAGCATGCCCGCGGCCACCGCCGCGATGGGCGAACCCAGCACGGGCGCCATGGCGTTCATGAAGAGGATCACCGACCCGGCGATCAGCGCCGCCATGGAACCCACCGAGAGATCGATGCCGCCCGAGATGATGACGAAGCACATGCCCACCGCGATGATGCCGATGAAGGCGGTGCGCGTGAGCACGTTCATCACGTTGTCGTAGGTGGCGAAGTTGCCGTTGAGCAGGGTGCCGGCGATGCACAGCAGCAGCAGCCCGAGGACCGGGCCGAATCCGTGCAGCCGGCCCCACCAGGCGGCTGCGGCGCTGGAATGGGCGCGCGCCGTCGAGGCGGCGGGGTTGTCAGCGGGTACCTGTGGCATGGACGATCAACTCCTCTTCGGTCAAGTCGGGTTCCTGCAGCGTGGCCTGCAGGCGGCCGGCGCGCATCACCGCGACGCGGTGGCACAGGCCGATCAGCTCCATCAGTTCGGATGAAATCACGATCACCGCCAGGCCCTGCGCCGCCAAGCGCTGCACCAGGTGGTAGATCTCGCGCTTGGCGCCCACGTCCACGCCGCGCGTGGGCTCGTCCAGCACAAGCACGGTGGGACCGGGGTGCAGCACCTTGGCCAGCGCCAGCTTTTGCTGGTTGCCACCCGACAGCGACGACGCGCGCGCCTCCAGCGAACCGGCGCGTATGCCGAATTCCTGCACCGCCGCGCGCAGCGCGGCTTGCTCGGCCGACGGCGCAAGCCATGGCCGGGCGTAGCGCTCCAGCGCCATCAGCGTGAGATTGGGTCGCAAGCCGAAGTGCACGTGCAGACCCTTGCCCTTGCGGTCTTCGCTGAGATAGGTCAGGCCATGGCGCGCGGCGTCGCGCGGACTGCGCAGTTGCACCGGCCGTCCCGCCAGCTCCAGCGCGCCGGCGCTGCGCGGGCGCAGCCCCAGCAAGCCTTCGAACAATTCGGTGCGGCCGGCGCCGACCAGGCCGGCGAAGCCGAGTATCTCGCCGCGCCGCACCTCGAAACCGACATCCTCCGCCCATCCGGGCACCGTGAGGCCGCGCACCCGGATCGCCGGGTCGCCCGGGGGCGCCGGGCGTTTTTCGGGGAACAGGTCGGCCAGCTCGCGCCCCACCATCAGGTTGGCCATCTGCCGCCGCGTGAGCGCGGCCGTGGGCTCGCGCGCGACCAGCCGGCCGTCGCGCATCACGATCACCTCGTCGGTGGTGCGCTCCACTTCATCGAGCTTGTGGGAGATGTAGATGATGGTCACGCCAGCGGCCTTGAGCCCGGCCATCAGCGCGAACAGGCGCTCGGTCTCGCCCGGCGTCAGCGTGGCGGTGGGTTCGTCCATGATCAGCAGGCGCGCGTTGCGCACCAGCGCGCGGGCGATCTCCACCAGCTGCTTCTCGGCCACGATCAGCTTGCGCACGCGGGTGTCGGGATCCAGCGGCAGGCCGACCTCGGCCAGCGCCGCGCCGGCTTGCTCGCGCATGGCGCGGTCGTCGAGGAAGAGGCCCTTCCTGATCTCGTGCCCGAGGAAAATGTTCTGCGCGATGGTCAGGTCGTCGGCCAGGTTGAACTCCTGGTGGATCAGCACGATGCCCTGCGCCTCGGCCGCGCGCGACCCGCCGCCGGGCGCGCGCGCCGCGCCGTCGATCGCGACCTCGCCGCCGCTGGGGCTTTCATAGCCGGCCAGGATCTTCATCAGGGTCGACTTGCCCGCGCCGTTCTCGCCCAGCAAGCCATACACCCGCCCCGGCTGCAGCGCGAAACTCACGCCGTGCAGCACGCGCACCGGGCCGAAGGCCTTGCTCACGTTACGGAATTCGACGGCCACGCTCATGGCGCGCTCCCGCCGGCCACCGCCATGCTCTCCTGCATGGCCAGCACGCCCGCGCCCACCACGCCGGCATCCTCGGCCAGCGGCGCGTACTGGATTTCAAGGTGGCGGGTGGAGAGCGCCAGCGAGCGGTGGTACACGCTCTGGCGCACCGAGGCCAGGAACAGCGGCCCCATGTCCGTGACCCGGCCGGCGATGAATACGTGCGAGGGATTGAAGAAGTTGACCACCGAGGCCAGCATCTGACCGACCAGGTTGCCGGCGCGCTGGATGATGGCATTGGCGGCGACGTCGCCGGTGCGGCTGGCCTGGGCCACGTCTTCCGGCGTCAGGACGCCGGCCGCCTGCAGGCGTTCGGCCAGCGCCGCGCTTTCGCCGCGCTGCGCCGCCTCGGTGGCCATGCGCGCCATCGCCGGGGCGGCCGCCATGGCCTCCACGCAACCCTGGTTGCCGCAATGGCAACGCGGGCCGGACTGATCGACGCAGATGTGGCCGACGTCGCCGGCCGAGCCGTTGGCGCCCCGGTACACCTGGCCGTGGCAGACGATGCCGCAACCGATGCCGGTGCCCACCTTGATCACCAGGAAGTTGGGCAGCTTGCGCTGCAGCCGGTACATCTCGCCCAGCGCCATCAGGTTGACGTCGTTGTCCACGAACACCGGGGCGGCGAACGCCTCGCGCAAATAGTCGCGGATGGAGAAGCCGTCCCAGTCGGGCATCAGGGGTGGATTGACCAGCTGGCCGCTGGTGAAATCCACCGGCCCCGGCACGCCCACGCCGATGGCGATGACCTGCGACGCCGGCAATGCGCAGCGCGCCATCAGTTCGCGCATCAGGCCGCGCAGCCGCGCCAGGATCACGCCCGGTCCTTGCCGTACATCGATGGATTCGCGGTGGCGCGCCAGCAAGGTCATGTCGGGCCGCATGATGGCCACCTGCATGCTGCTGGCGCCGAGGTCGGCGCCGATGACCACGCCCAGGGTCTCGCTCAGGCGCAAGGTCTCGGCGCGGCGGCCGCCGGAAGATTCCTGCAGCCCGACCTCGTCGAGCAGCCCTTCGTCGAGCAGCGCCGCCACCATCGCGTTGGCCTTGCTCTTGGAGTAGGCCAGCCGCTGCGCCAGCGCATGGCGCGAGGCGCCGGCAGACCAGAAGATGGTCTGCAAGACGTCGAGATCCTCCGTCCCGCGGTTATGCCAGCGTGTCAAGCTTGTCTCCTGTCATGGTGCCTCATGACGGGCGCCTGAGGGAATACTATGCGGTCGGCTTTGGCTTATCAAGTCGGAACTTAGACCTGATTCAGGCCAATGCCAGGCAATTCTCCCTCGCGTGCGGCTCATGCGTGCCGCAAGCAAGCTCAGAACAAAATCATCCTTGGAGAGCGGCTTGCCGCCACCTATGATGCATTGGCATCTCAGCCGCCGGCACTGCGCGGCGTTTCATCCACTTCGTGACGTATAAGAACCAAGGAAGAACATCATGACCGGAACCAGGATCATCCAGCGCGCCTTGCTGGCGGCAGTACTGTCGAGCGGCTCGTCGGCGATGGCGCAGACCGCCAGCGTCGAACTCAAGGGAAGCAGCGAGGTGCCGGCCAATCCGTCGGCCGCCTCCGGCAAGGGCAGCATCAGCGTGGCGGCCGACAAGAGCGTCAGCGGCAGCATCTCGACCACCGGCATCGAGGGCCGGGTGGCGCACATCCATACCGGCGCGGCCGGGGCCAACGGCCCGGTGATCGTGCCGCTCGCCAAGGACGGCGACAACGGCTGGACGGTGCCGGCCGGCGCCAAATTGACCGATGAGCAATATGCGGCGTATGTGGCCGGCACGCTCTACGTCAACGTGCACAGCGCCACCTATCCGGGTGGCGAGATCCGCGGGCAGCTGTCGCCCAAGTAATTTCCGTTACGTCATCGCGGCGAGCATTCGCCGGACGCAAAAAAGCCCGCATGCGCGGGCTTTTTTCATGCGCCTAGCTGGCCGGGTTCAGGCCTGGGCGATGAAGCCCTGCAGCGCGCGATTGAATGCCGCCGGGTGGGTGACGTTCATGCCATGCGACGCGCCGGTGACCTCGCGCACCTGCGCGCCGGGGATCCAGCCGGCCAGGGCTGCGACGTTGTCGCGATACATGCGCGGGCTCTTCTCCCCTTCCACCAGCAGCACCTTGCAGCGCAGCTTCACCGCCTGCTCACGCGTGTAGACCGGCAAGGCGTCGGGAAACTGCTTGGGCAGCGTGGCCGCATTGTCGGTAGCCATGGTGCGAAAGCCCGCCGGGCTCTTGCTCCAGACGCCGGGCATGCTGACCGAATCCACGAACATCTCCAGGCCGGCGTCGATGGCGCCGCCTTCGATCAGCTCAGCCACCCTGGCGCGCAGCGCCACCGTGGCGGCCGGCAAGGCATCGTCGCCGGCATGCAGCGCGCCGCCCGGGTCGGCCAGGGTGAGCGACTTCACCAGGTGCGGATATTCATGCGCCAGGTGGAAGGCGATGCAGCCGCCGCGCGAGTGGCCGACCAGGTGAACCGGGCCCGTGCCCAGCGCGGCGATGAACTCGGCCACCTCCTCCACATGCGCGCGCCAGGAGAATTTGCCCAGCGTGGCGCTGTCGGCCAGGGGCCAGTAGTGGCTCAGGCTCAGGGAGATGCAGTGGAAGGAACGCGACAGCACGGCCAGTTGGCCGCTCCAGTAACGGTAGTCGCACAGCGAGCCGTGGATGAACAGCAGCGGTTCGCCCTCGCCCTTCGCCACGAAGGGAATACGCCCGCCCGAGAGGGTCGAGGCGAAGCGCAGGTCGGGGTCTGCGAGGCTGGCGGGGTCGATGCGTGCGTTCATGGATAGCGTCCTTTTGAAGCACTATGCCCGATACCGCTCCATAATAAAATCGCGTAATATTGATCGAAATCATCAATTTTTCTGATACCAATGAAAGCCCTCGACCTGGATGTGCTAGCCATGATCGTGGCGGTTGCCGATACCGGCAACATCAGCCGCGCGGCCGAACTGGTGCATCGCACGCAATCCGCGGTGAGCATGCAGATCAAGACGCTGGAGCTGGCGCTGGGCAAGCAATTGTTCGTACGCAAGCCGAGAAGCGTCATCCCGACCCAGGATGGCGAGGTCTTGCTGACCTATGCGCGGCGCATGCTGACCCTGCGCGACGAGGCCTGGGCCGCGGTGGTGCGCCCGGACGTGACGGGCCGCGTGGTGATCGGCGTGCCGGACGACTACGCCTCGTCGCTGTTCCCGTCCATCCTGAAGAAATTCTCGGCCACCTATCCGAAGGTGGAGATCCAGGTGGTCGGCCTGCCCAGCCTGGCGCTGGCGCCGATGGTCAAGGACGGCACGGTGGACCTGGTGTGCGCCACGCGCGTCAAGGGGATTTCGGGGGAGTTCATCCGCTTCGAACCGATGGTCTGGGCCACGGTGCCGAGCGCCAGCGACATCTGGCGCGAACGGCCGCTGCCGATCGCGGTGTTCCTGCCCGGCAGCGTGGCCAGGGAAAACGCCATCCGCAGCCTGGAGCAGGCCAGGATCGGCTACCGCACGTCCTATGAAAGCCCCAGCCTGATGGGACTCCTGAGCATGGTGGAGGCGGGTCTCGCGGTGGCGCCGCTGGCGCGCTGCGCGGTGCCGCGCCATTTCACGCTGCTGGACCAGGCGCACGGCCTGCCCGACATCGCGCCGCTGGAAGTGGTGCTGGCGCGCAGCGCGAAATCCAAACGCCCGCCCTGCGACTTCCTGGCCGAGAAGATCATGTCCGAACTGCGGCGCTGAACGCCATCGCCTCAGGCGTCGCCCTTGCCCTCGGCGCGCAGCATGCGGGCGAATTCGCCATCCACCGCCTCCTGCTTCGCGCGCTCCTCCCGGGCGCGCCGCTGGGCGGCGTACACCTCGGAATGAATGCGCCACTGCTCCAGGTGGCGGAAGTAGGTGGAGCCGCTGTCCACGCGCCTGAGCGCGCCCACGGCATCCACCGGTATCACTGCGGTCACGGGATTGCGCGCCATACGGCCTCCTCGGTCAATGCCCCGTGCTCGGGGAACTCAGGCCGCCGCTATGCGCGCGGCCTTGCCTTTTTACGCAAGAACACCAGCTGGGCGCCCAGGCCGACCACCAGCATGAGCGCCAGGCTGCCCTGGAATCCCAGCAGCAGCGGCGACTTCAGGTCGGTGACAAAGGGATGGCCGTCGGGCACCCGGCGCAGCGTTTCGGTGACGGTGGGCACCATCAGCAGGAACATGGTCAGCGACAGGAATATGGTTTCGACATAGACCGCCGCGCGTCCCAGCCAGGCCATCCTGCCCACGCCGTAGCCGGCCAGCAGGAAGAACAGCGTGGCCACGCCGATGCCATAGCTTACAGGTTGCTTCGCCACCAGGAACACCGTCACCGCGCCGATCAGCATCGAGACGAAATATACCGCGCCGGGGATGGAGCGCGGCACGATGCGCCCATGCCGGGCGAACATGTACAGGGCCACGGGAATGGCAGGCAGGCTGCCCAGGGTGTGGATCCAGCCGAGTGAAGAGATTCCGAACATGGGGTCATCCTTTTGATTGATCGATTGAGTGAACATGCCCAGGGCGGATTACCGCATTGCCGCCCGAAAACTACCTACTAATCGGTAGATTCATTGCTTAAAAATTGGAGGGCGTTTGCCCTCCTCGTACATCCTGACTACGCTCAGGCCGGCCGCGCGAAGCGCGCCAGCAAGGGATTGACGATGGAACCGAACATCCCGGCGTCGCCATACGCGCGCGCCGACAGCATCGCGCCGTGGACTACTGCCATGAAGATCTCGGCCTCGATCTGCGCGGGCCCGCTCAGTTGCAATGCGCCCTCGCTGGCGCCGCGCTCCAGCACCGCCGTGAGCCACCCCGACAGCGTGCGGAAATAGGCCTTTACCTCGAGCGCGATCTCCGGCGGCAAGACCGGCATCTCGATAGCCAGCAAGGCGCACAGGCAGAACGAGGAGGCCGGGTCGCCGATGCAGGCCTCCCAATAAGCGATATAACCGCGCAGCTGTTCCAGCGGCTGCGGCACCTGCCGCTCCATCCCCGCGATGCCGGCCTGCGCCTCCTCGCGGTAGCGCGCCACCAGCGTGCGCACCAGTTCCGCCTTGCTGGGGAAGTGGTGGTGGATGCTGGCGTTGCGGATGCCGATCACCTTGGCGATGTCGGCGTAGCTGAAGCCGTTGTAGCCGCCGGCCACGATCAGCGATTGCGCGCAGCGCAGGATGTTGTCGGCGGTGCTGGAAGTGCTTGCAGTGTTGACCATGCGCACAGCCTACCTTTTAGTAGGTAGATTGTCAAACACAATATCGGATGTCGATCCGGCAACACGCGCGCCGCGCGGCATGGCCTAGGGCCGGGCCACGCGCAGCTTGCCGATGCGGCTGAAGCTGACCAGCGTGGCCACCGCCGTGGCCGCCACCGCGACCCACAAGGCCAGCCTGATGGCGGCCGCGTCTTGCGCCGCGCTCATCTGCGCCTGGCCGTGCGACAGCGCCGCCGTCGCGTACATCGACAGGATGATCCCCAGGAAGGCCGCGCCCAGGCATTGGCCGAAGGTGCGCATGATGGCCAGCACGCCGGAAGCATTGCCGCTGCGCTCGCGCGAGACGCTGCCCAGCATCTCGCGGTTGTTGGGACTCTGGAAGAAACCGAAACCCATGCCGCACACCAGCGCGCGCCAGCCGATGTCCCAGGCTTGCGCCTGGTCGGGCAACAGCGCCAGCAAGGCCAGCCCGACGGCGAACACCGCCAGCCCCGCGGTCGAGAGCAAGGCCGCCGGATAGCGGTCGGCCAGGCGGCCGGCATGCGGCGCCACCAGCACGATGCCGATCGGCCAGGGCGTAAACAGCAGCGCCGAGCCGAACGCGCTGTAGCCGTAGGCGTTCTGGAACAGGAAGGGCAAGGCCACGAAAGCGATGCCCTGCCCCACGAAGGAAGCCAGCGAGGTCAGCGCCGCCAGCGAGAAGCGCGCGGATGAAAAGATGTCCAGCGGCAGCAGGGGTTCGCGCGCGCGCCGCTGCACCTTGACGAAGGCCGCTCCGCACAGCAGCGCGGCCAGGGCATAGGCCAGCGCGGTCAGCATGGCTTCCCGCTCCTGCCCGTGATGGGCCAGCTGCGAACAGGAGTCCGCCGCCATGATCATGGCGCCCATCGCCAGCGCCGACAGCACCGCGCCGGCGACGTCGAAGGGCGCCTCCTTGCGCACGCGCCGGCCGGGAATCGCGCGCAGCGAGAGCGCCATCGCCCCCAGGCCCAGCGGCACGTTGATGGCGAACAGCCAGGGCCAACTCAGCGCCGCCAGCAAGGTGCCGCCCAGCGCCGGGCCGACCGCCGTGCTGGCGGCGACCAGCACCGCGTTCAGGCCGAGGATGCGCCCCAGCAGCCGGCTGGGAAAGACGGTGCGGTGGATCGCCGGCGCGATGCTCAACATCGCGGCGCCGCCGACGCCCTGCAGCACGCGCATGGCGATCAGCATGCCGGCCGACTGCGACAGCGCGCACCCCAGCGAGGCCAGCGTGAATACCGCCAGCCCGGCGCTGAACTGGGCGCGGAATCCCACCCGGCCCGACAGCGAGGCGAAGGCCGCCAGCGTCATCGCGGTGGACAGCAGGTAGGCGTTGGAGACCCAGATGGCGGTGCCGACCGTGGTGTCCAGCGCGCGCGTGATCTGCGGCAGCGCGACGTTGACGATGGTGCCGTCGAACACCGCCATGGTGGTGGTGATCATCACGGCGATCATGGCCAGTCGCCGCTCGGCGCCCGGCAGGCCCTCGTCGCCCGGCTTGTCGGAAAACAATTCCATGGCTGCTGCTTCCTTTCGATGTGGAAGCCTGCACTATAGCGGCA
Source organism: Herbaspirillum sp. WKF16 (assembly GCF_028993615.1). Lineage (NCBI taxonomy): Bacteria > Pseudomonadati > Pseudomonadota > Betaproteobacteria > Burkholderiales > Oxalobacteraceae > Herbaspirillum > Herbaspirillum sp. WKF16. The sequence goes on from NZ_CP118632.1 coordinate 3,840,864, forward strand.
CATCAACCATGGCGGAAGACGCAGCAGTTGCACTTAATACCTGCATGAAACGCCATATCTTCCGTGCTAGCATGCGCTGCATGAGCGAACCCGACCTGAACCTGCTGATCGCGCTGGATGCGCTGCTGACCGAGGAAAGCGTGGCCAGGGCGGCGCGCCGGCTGCGCCTGTCGGCCTCGGCCATGAGCCGCACGCTGGCGCGCCTGCGCGAGGAAACCGGCGATCCCCTGCTGGTTCGGGCCGGCCGCCGCATGGTGCTCACGCCCTGCGCCGAAGGCTTGCGCGAGCGCGCCAGGAACGCGGTGCACGAGGCCCGCTCGCTGCTGCGCCCGGCTACGCCCGAACCCGACCTGTCGAGCCTGCAGCGCACCTTCACGATCCGCGCCAACGACGGCTTCATCGAGACCTTCGGCGCCCGCCTGATCGGCGCGGTGCATGCCGAGGCGCCGCTGCTGCGGCTGTGCTTCGCGCCCAAGCTGGAAAAGTCGCCGCGCTTCCTGCGCGAGGGCACCGCAGACCTCGAGATCGGCGTGGTGGGAGACATGGGGCCCGAAGTGCGCATCCAGGCGTTGTATCGCGACCGCTTCGTCGGCGTGGTGCGCCGGGGCCATCCGCTGGCCGGCGCGCGCAAGGTCACGGTGGAGCGCTACCTGGCCTTCGGCCACGTGGTGGTGTCGCGCCATGGCGAAAGCCATGGGCCGGTGGATGAAGCGCTGGCCGCGCGCGGCCTGGAGCGCAGCGTGGCGGCGCTGGTGCCGAGCTTCCCGAGCGCGCTGGCGGTGGCACGCGCCTCCGACCTGGTCGCGCTGGTGCCGGCCTCCTTCCTCGACGTGCCGCCGGAGCGCCAGAAGGATGCGCGTTCGCCGGCCACCTTCGCCTTCGACCTGCCGCTGGCGACGGCGCCGATCACCATTTCGCTGATGTGGCACCCGCGGCTGGAACAGGATCCGGTGCACCGCTGGCTGCGCGAGGTGGTGCGCCGGGTGTGCGGCGCGCCGCGCACGGCGCGCAAATGAATCTCAGAACACCACGCCCGAGGCCAGGATGATGTTGGCGTAGGGCGTGCATTCGCCGGTGCGCACGAAGGCGCGCGCATTGCGCGTGCGCTCCTTGAAGTCCTCGTGCGGCACCAGCCGGCGCGAGGCCAGGCCCAGCGCCTTGATCTGCGCCGCCAGCTGCGGGCTGCGCTCGTCCAGTTCGGTGGCCAGCAGGTGGTGCTCCACTTCCAGCTCGCTCAACACCGCCTTGAGCACGCTCATGAAATCCGGCAGGCCGCGCGTGACGGCAAGGTCGATCACCGGCACGCCCGCCGGCGCCGGCAAGCCGGCATCGCCGATGACGATGGTGTCGCCATGGCCCATCGCGGCGATGACTTGCGAGAGGGCGGCGTTGAGCAGCAGGGTCTTTTTCATCGGAGTCCTTGGAAGAAAATCAGAGGATGACTTCGTCGCGCATCGGGATCGAGGTCTGGGCGCCGGCGCGCGTGACGCTCAGCGCGGCGGCGGCCTGGCCGTAGGCGATCGCCTCGAACTCGCCGCGCCCCTCTTCCAGCGCGGCGATGAAGCCGCCGATGAAGGTGTCGCCGGCGGCGGTGGTGTCGACCGCCTTGACCCGCCTGGCCTCCTGGTGGCGCTTGCCCGCTTTCCCAAAGGAGCCGTACACGCCCTTCTCGCCCAGCGTCACCACCACGTTGCGCGCGCCCAGGCGATGCAGCTTGTCGGCCAGCTGGGGAATGTCGTCGGACTGTTCTTCGGCCAGCATCGCGGCCTCGATCTCGTTCAAGATCAGGTAGTCGATCTTTTGCAGCAACTCGCGCGGCAAGGCCTGCGCCGGGGCCGGGTTGAGCACCACCGTCTTGCCCAGCGCATGCGCCGCTTCGACCGCGTGCAGCACCGTCGGGATCGGCACCTCCAGCTGCAGCAGCACGATCGACGCCGACGCGATCAGCGCGCGGGCGCGCTCGATGTGCTCGACGTCGAGCCGGCCGTTGGCGCCGGCCGCCAGCACGATGCTGTTCTGGCCGTCGCGGTCGACCATGATGGAGGCGATGCCGGTGGCCTCGCCGTCGATGGTGTCGACGCAGACATCGTCGATGCCGTTGGCGACGAGAGACGCACGCATCTGGCGGCCGAAGGCGTCGCCGCCGACGCAGGCCACCATGGCCACGCGCGCGCCGCCGGCCGACAGCCGCGCGCAGGCCACCGCCTGGTTGGCGCCCTTGCCGCCGGGGATGGTCATGAACTTTTCCCCGGCCAGGGTTTCCCCCGGCGCGGGCATGCGCGGCACGCGCAGCACCAGGTCCATGTTCACGCTGCCGATGATGACGATCATGTTTTGCCTTGGTTCCGGTAAGGGGCCGTGGAGCCCCGCGTTTGCAATTGCGGCGCCACCGTCTCGCGCCGCGCCGGCAGCGTCGGGTCGGCAATGCGTTCCAGCAGGAACTGCGCGGTCAGGTTGCCCAGGCGGCGCGTGTTCTGCGCCACCGTGGTGAGCGGCGGGTGGACGAACTGGGCCAGCTCGATATCGTCGAAGCCGACCACCGAGAGTTCGCCCGGCACCTCGATCTGCAGCTCGCCGGCCGCGCGCAGCACGCCGATGGCCATCATGTCGTTGCAGCAGAACACGGCGTCCGGCCGCGCCGGACGCTGCAGCAGCTGCATCGCCGCATGGTAGCCGCCACTGCTGCTGAAGTCGGCATGCAGCAGGTCGGGCGCGGCCAGCTTCCGGCCGCCCTCGCGCAGCGTCGCGCGCAGGCCCTCGACCCGTTCATCCGACAGCGCCAGCCCCAGCGGGCCGGCGATGCAGGCCACGCGGCGGCGCCCGAGCGCCAGCAGGTGGCGCGCCGCCAATTGCCCGCCCAGCACGTTGTCGGTGCTGACCAGGTCGATGTCCATTTCCTTGGGCGCGCGGTCCAGCAGCACGGTGGGGATTTCCAGCCGACCCATGGGCTTCAGGTCGGTCTGGGTCAGCGTGGCGATGATCAGGCCGTCGCAGCGCTTGGTCTGCAGCACCTGCAGGTAGTCGCGCTGCTTGTCCGGATCGTCGTCCGAGTTGCACAGGATGACGCTGTAGCCGGCCTCGTAGCAGTAGTCCTCGATGCCGCGCGCCAGCTCCGAGAAATACGGGTTGGTATTGTTGGGGATGATCAGGCCGATGCTGCCGGTCACCTTGCTCTTCAACGAACGCGCCAGCGCGCTGGGCACGTAGGCCAGCTCCTCGACCGCGCGCAGCACGCGCTCGCGCGCCTGCTCGCTGACCGGGCGGGTTTCGTTGAGCACATGGGAGACCGTGGTGTAAGACACTCCGGCCAGCCTGGCGACGTCCTTGATGGTTGACATGGATCGGTCTTGGGTAAGCCCGCGCTCAGCGCGCGTGGCGCTGGCCGCGCCGGCGATAGGTATCGAGGATCACGGCCACGACAATGACCGCGCCCGTGATGATACGCTTCATCGGCTCGGACACGCCGACCTGCGCCAGCCCGGCCTCCAGCACCGAAATGATCAGCACGCCGATGAAGGTGCTGATGATGGAGCCGCGACCGCCCATCAGGCTGGTGCCGCCGATCACCACCGCCGCGATCACCTGCAGCTCCATGCCGACGCCGCCGTTGGGGTCGGCCGCTTCCAGGCGCGACACCTGGAACAGCGCGGCGATGCCGGCAAAGGCGCCCATCAGCGCGAACGCCAGCACCTTGCTCGGGTTGGGGTTCACTCCCGACAGCCGCACCGCTTCCTCGTTGGTACCGATGCCGATCCAGTAGCGGCCCAGCACGGTGCGCGTCAACACCAGGTGCGCCGCCACCACGATGGCGATGGCGGACAGGAAGGCCGGCGACATGCCCAGCAACACCGGCGAGCTGACCCCGTCCACCGCGCTGCCGATGTATTCGGTGCGCGAGTTGGTGACCTGGTAGGCCAGGCCGCGGGCGATCTCCAGCACGCCCAGCGAGACGATGAAGGACGGGATGCGCCAGTGCACCGAGACCAGCCCGGTCAGCGTGCCGCAGGCGGCCGCCACCACCATGCCCAGCAAGGCGGCGGCGTACAGCGGCCAGCCCCAGCGCACCATGGCCATGGACAGCATGGAGGCCGCCAGCGCCATCACCGAGCCGACCGAGAGGTCGATGCCGCCGATGATCAGGATGAAGGTCATGCCCACCGCCATCACCACCAGCGGCGGGATGTCGTTGGACAGCGTGATGAAGGTGGCCGCGCTCAGGAAGTTCTCGCTGAGGAAGGCGAACATGACGCACATCGCCAGCAACGCGGCGACCAGTCCCAGGTAGTTCTTGGCGCCGGCCAGCCAGGTGGCCCGGCGGGTATTGGAGGAAGTCAGCATGTGTTCGGTGTCCCGTGATCCGTTGTTCTGTGACGGCGTTATGCCGTATTGCCGGCGACCTGGGCCGCGTGCGCGGCCTCCTGGCGCCCGACGTAGCCGCTGAAGGCGGCCGCCAGGATGCGCTCCTGCGACCAGTCCTCGCGCGCGAAGGTGTCGACGATCCTGCCTGCGCTCATGACCGCGATGCGATCGCAGATCTGCATCAGCTCGCGCAGGTCGCTGGAGACCACCAGCAACCCCTTGCCCTGCCCGGCCAGTTCGGCGAACAGGCGATAGATGTCCGACTTGGCGCCGATGTCGATGCCGCGCGTGGGCTCGTCGAACAGCATCACCGGGCAATCGCGGTACAGCCAGCGCGCGATCACCACCTTCTGCTGGTTGCCGCCGGAGAGCTCCCCGGCCGCCTGCGCCACGCTGCCCGAGCGGATGCGCAGCTTGTTCACGTACTGGCGCGCCACCTCGTTCTCGGCGCCGTGGTCCAGCAGGCCGGCCCGGCTCACGCGCCCGAGGTCGGCCAGCGAGGTATTGACGCTGATGGCCTGCGGCAGCAGCAGGCCTTGTCCCTTGCGGTCTTCGGTGACCATGGCGATGCCGGCGCGCACCGCGTCCTTGGGGCTGCGGATCGCGGCCGGCTGCGCGCTGTCGCCGATGAAGATCTCGCCCTGGTCGGCGCGGTCGGCGCCGAAGATCAGGCGCAGCAATTCGGTGCGGCCGGAACCGATCAGCCCGGCGATGCCCAGCACCTCGCCCGCATGCAGGGCAAACGAGGCCGGCTGCACCACGCCGCCGCGACCCAGCCCGCGCACGCGCAGGATGGGCGCGCCGATCTGGCGATGGGCGGGGTCCAGGTCGACCTTGGTCAGCTCGCCGGCCATCAGCTGCACCAGCTGTTCGGTCGAGTAGCGGCTGATGTCGTCGTCGCACACCAGCTTGCCGTCGCGCAGCACCACGATGCGGTCGGCGATGCGCTTGAGCTCTTCCAGCCGGTGCGAGATGTAGATGATGGCCACGCCCTCGGTGCGCAGGCGCTCGATGCGGGCGAACAGGAGCTCGACCTCGCGGCTGGTCAGCATCGCGGTCGGCTCGTCGAGGATCAGGCAGCGGCAGCTGCCGATCAGGTTGCGGGCGATCTCCACCATCTGCTGGTGGCCCAGTCCCAGCTCGCCGACCGGCGTCCATGGGTCGAGCTCGCCCAGGCCGACCACCTCCATCTGGCGGCGCGCGTCCTCGGCCAGCTGCCGGCGGTTGATCCAGCCGAAGCGGCGCGGCAACTTTTCCAGGAACAGGTTCTCGGCAATGGACAGCGTGGGGATCAGGTTCAGCTCCTGCATCACCATGCGGATGCCCAGCGCCTCGGCCTGCGTGCGCGAGGCCGGCGCGTACGGCTGGCCGTCCAGACGCATCGCGCCGGCGCTGGCCTCGACCAGGCCGCAGACGATCTTGGAAAGCGTGCTCTTGCCGGCGCCGTTTTCGCCGGTCAGCGCCAGCACCTGGCCGGGGCGCAGCGCCAGGTCGACGCCCTCGAGCACCGGCGCGGCGTAGCTCTTGCCGATGCCCGACAGCGTCAGCAGGGGAGCGGAAATGGGAAGGGAATCGGTCGGCTGCATGAAAGCGATCGCGCGAAAGAAATCGGAACCGGCCTGCGCCGCCGTTGGCGGTGCGCAGGCCGCGGTCGCCGCGAAGCGGCTTACTTGGTGATCAGCGAGACCTTGGTCTCGACCACGCCGCCCAGGCTGCTCTGCGGCTTCTTCTCGGTCACCGCCTTGAGGGCGGTTTCAATGCCGTTCACAGCCTGCTGCGAGGCGTACTGGTCGACGGTGGCCAGCACCCGGCCGTCTTTGAGCATGGGCTTGATGGCGGTGATGTTGTCGTAGCCGACCAGCAGCACCTTGCCGTTCTTGCCGGCGGCGCGAATCGCCGCCACCGCGCCCAGCGCCATGTTGTCGTTACCGGCCAGGATCGCCTTGATGTCCGGATGGGCGTTCAGGATCGACGCGGCGACCTTGTTGCCCTGGTCGATTTCCCACTGCCCGGACTGCACCGTCACCACGGTCGCGCCGGCGTCCTTCATCGCATCCTGGAAGCCCAGCGTGCGCTGCTGCGCGTTCACGGTGGTGGACACGCCTTCGATGATGGCGACCTTGTCGCCCTTCTGCAGCTGCTTGCCCAGGTAATCGCCGGCCAGCTTGGCACCCTTGCGGTTGTCCGGGCCGACGAAGGGCACGCTGATACCCTTCTCCTTCAATGCCGCGTCGTCGAGCTTGTTGTCGATGTTGACCACGATGATGCCGGCGTCGATGGCCTTCTTCACCACCGGCACCAGCGCCTTGGAATCGGCCGGCGCGATCACCAGCGCGCTGACCTTGGAGACGATCATCTGCTCGACGATCTTGATCTGGTTGGCGGTGTCCTGTTCATCCTTGATGCCGTTGGCGATCAGGTCGTACTGGCTGGCGTGCGCCTTCTGGTGCTCGCGCGCGCCGTTCTCCATGTTCAGGAAGAACTCGTTGGCCAGCGACTTCATCACCAGGGCGACCTTGGGCTTGGCGGTGGACTGCGCCATCACGGCGCCGGGAAGGATCGCGCAGGCGAGCGCGGCGGCCGCGAAATGGCGGCGGGACATGTTGTTCATCTGTGTCTCCGTTATGGATGTTGTCGGCGAATCAACGAAGTTGTCCGCCGTTATGATCGCGCAAACGTTTGCGCGAAAACAGAATAGCACCGGGAAATCATAAAAAAAAGCCCTTTGCGGGGATTTTTTTGGCGGGGTTTCCTGGCGGGAATGATGGCGGCAGGAATGTGGACGGGTGCGGCGCCGACAGGGAGCCGACGGCTTTCGTTGCGCACCGGCGGCCGTGGACAGGCTGCGATACGCCGCTTCGATACGCCGCTGCGCGGCTACTCAGCCCAAACGGAATGTGTCGGTGTGCGACGGACGACGCTGGGTCCCTGCTTTCGCAGGGACGACGGAGAGGGAAAAACTGGCATCGCCGGCGGGATGAACCGGCCCACACCTTGTCGTTCCTGCGAAAGCAGGAACCCGGCGTCGTTCAACTGACGTCGCCATGCGAAGGCAGCATGCCCAAGCCATCGCCAACCGCCATCAAAACATCCCGTTCCCGCTGGCGGTCTTCTCCGGCACGGCCTGCATCACATCCCAGTGCTCGACAATCTTCCCCTCTCGGTCAAACCGGAAGATGTCGACAATCGCCATCCCGCGATCCCCCTCGCCCGTCACCGTATGCACATGCAAGGCCACCAGGTCGCCCTCGGCGATGGCGCGATGGACCGTGCTGCGACGTTGCGGATAACGCGCGAAGATCTGCGTGAAGGCGGCGACAAAGGCGGCGCGCCCATTGGCCACGCGCGGATTGTGCTGGCGATAGTCGTCAGCGACATAGCGCTGCGCCGCCGACAGATCGTGCTGGTTGAAGAACTGCTCGTAGAAGGCCAGCGCATTGCGCTTGTTGGATTCGGCCTGGGCCGAGGCGGCGACTGGCGGAGCGGATGCGGGCAACGCGGTGCAGGCGGATAGAACGGCCGCCATCGACAGGCAGGCGGCGGGAATCAGGCGGCGCAGGAACATGGGAAACTCTCGGATCTTCTGGACTAGCCGATGGTAGCGCAAAGCCCCGCCGCGCGTGTTCAGGCCTCGCGCTCGACGCGGTTGCGGCCGCCGCGCTTGGCCTGGTAGAGCGCCTCGTCGGCGCGCGCGTAGGCGTCCTCGAAATCGCCGCCGGCCGCGCTCCACGACACGCCGAAACTCGACGTCACCGGACGCGACGGCATGCAGGGAAACACTTCGCCCGCGATCGCCTGGCGGATGCGCTCGGCCAGCGCGACCGCCTCGTCCAGCGCGACGCCGGCCAGCAGGATGGAAAACTCCTCGCCGCCGACGCGGCCGACGACGCCCACGCCGTCCAGCGCCAGGCGCAGGCGGTCCACCAGTTCGCGGATCACCGCGTCGCCGGTCGGGTGGCCGAACTCGTCGTTGATGCGCTTGAAGAAATCGATGTCCAGCACCACCACCGACATCGCCGATTGTTCCAGGATGCGGTGCGCGCTCTCGAACACGGCGCCGCGATTGAGTGCGCCGGTCAGGTTGTCGTGCCGCGCCTTGTAGTCGAGCTCGTCGCTGAGCTGCTGCAGGCGCGCGTTGAGCAGGTTGAGCTCGCGCTCGGTGCGGTCGCTGCGCGAAATCAGGCGGCGGCTCTGGCGCATCAGCTGGCCGTAATGCTGCACCAGTTCCTCCAGCGCCGCGCGATAGCGGGCGAAGTCGCCGGTGTCGCTGGCCAGCACGCCGTTGGCGCGCTCCAGGGCTTCCGCTTCCGCTTCGAAGAGATCGACGTCGCTCATCAGCTTTGCACCGCGTGGTCGTTGAACACCAGGGCCGAGAAATCCTCCTGCAGCTCCTGGCCGAACTCGAAGATGGTGTCGTCGTCCTCATCGTGGTACCAGTTCAGCACCACCTCGGCGCCCGACTCGGCCTTCTCGTTCAAGGCATCGAACAGCGAGAACAGCATCTTGGTGCTGGAGCTGTTGAAGTAGGCCAGCGCCACATTGACGGTGATGCCGGCATCGCCGCCTTCATCCAGGAAGCGGCGCAACGTGGCGATGATCTCGCCCCAGAACTGCGCCGCGTTTTCCGGATAGGACTCGCCCTTCAGGGAGAGCGTGCGCTCATCGAAGCGGAAGTCGACTTCCGGGGAGCTGGCGCTTGCCGCGATAAATAAATTGTCCATAGATTCGTTCCAATGCAAAGAAGCCCGGCTGGCAGGCTCCGTCAGATGGTGGCCCTCAGGTAGAAGGTAGAGGCGCCGTCCGCGTCCGGCGCTGAAAATTCGAAGTCCAGCGGCGCGCTGGCATCGCGCGCCACGGTCAGGAAACCGAGGCCGGCGCCCTTGCTGTCGGGAGGCGTCTCGGCGCGCAGCATTTCCTTGTACTCGGCCTTGATCTCGTCGATGGTCAGCGAGCGCAGGTGCTCCAGCTTGGGACGCAGCTTGCCCGCCATTTCGCCGTCCACCGGGTTGGCGCAATGCAGGTAGTACACGCCATCGGTGAGCGAGATGAAGACCGCGCCGCGGCGCATCGACGGCTCGGTGGCCTGGCCTTCCTTGGCATGCAGGTCGGACGAATAGTGGACGATGTTCTGCGCCATCTCGATGAAGGAGGAGAACAGCTTGCGGCGGGTCTGCCCCACCGCGCCGGTGTGCTCGGCGCGCAGCTTCACGGCGTCGGCCATGGCGGCGATGATGGTTTGCGAGAAGTAGCCGACGTAATAGAAGATCACGTCGCGCCGTTCGACGTAGCTGTGGAACTCAGCCCATTGCTGCTGGATGCCGCTCATGCGTGTTGCCCGTGTTGGTGGTTGATGGCGCCGCCCAGGCGCGCGCCGAAGAAAGTGACGTCGTCGCGCCGGCGCTGGCCGCCCTGGTAGCTGCGGTGGCCGGCCATGACCTCGCGGCCGAGCTCGGCCATCGGCAGGTGGCGGTGCTCCTGCAGCGCGCGGCGCAGGCGTTGCTTGCCGAAGGCGATGTTCTTGGCGCCGCCGATCTGGTCGATGATGCCGTCGGTGGAGACGAATACGATCGCGCCCGGCTCGACCTGCACGCTGCGGTTTTCCCATTGCATGTCGTCGGGCGTGTCGACGTAGCCCAGGCCGGTGCGCTTGCCGTCGATGGTCTGCACCTCCTCGCCGTCGGCCGACAGCACGAACAGCGACATCTTGGCGTTGGCGCAGGTCAGCGTGCGGGTGGCGCTGTCGAACCAGAAGAAGCAGGCGTCCATGCCGTCGTCGGACTCGGACTGCACATCACCCTGGCCGGCGGCCGGCTTGCCGGCGCCGGACTGCTGGCCCAGCACGCGCTTCATGGCGCGGTTGACTTCATTCATCACCAGCGCAGGGTTGCGCGGGCCGTGCAGCTCCAGCGCCTGCTTGAGCGAGGACGAGGAAATCAGGGTCAGGAAGGCGCCCGGCACGCCGTGGCCGGTGCAGTCGGCGACGGCGGCGAACCAGCCGTCGGCGTGATGTTCGAAATGGTAGAAGTCGCCGCCGACCACGTCGCGCGGCTCCCAGACCAGGCAGGCGTCGCCCAGCGCCTGCGACATGGCCGAGCGCGAGGTGCTCAGCATGGCGCGCTGGATCACGCTGGCGTAGTCGATGCTCTGCATCACCTGGCGGTTCTTCTCGACCTGCAGCGCGACCAGCTCGCGCATCAGCGCCAGGCCCGAACCGAGGCCGGCGAGGCGGCCCTGCCCGACGATCAGAAAACCGTCGGCCAGCGTCTTGTCGCCCGAGGCCACGGCCATCGCGCCCAGGGTTTCGATCGGCGTGTCGCTCTCGACGATCAGCGGATCCTTGTCCATGAAGGCGATGCAGCTCTTGCGCTCATACAGCTCGCGGTGATACGGCTTGGACATCTGCGACATGAAAATATGCCGGCTGATCAGCCCGATCGGGCGATCCCCCTCCACCACCGGCAGGCTCACCAGCTCCTTGTGCAGGCCGAACACCTCCAGCACCTTGGCATTGTTCTCGTCGAACGCCACCACCGGCACCGTCACCGCCAGCGCCCCCGCTGTCGGCTGAAAAATCTTGTTCCCCATCGCCGGGGTAAGGCTGAAATGGTTGTCCACCGTGCTTGCCCGCGAATGAAATTTTGATCAATCGGCGATCATATTTAATTCGTGTGACAGCAATATGACGCTCAGCCCACGTATCAGCGGGCAGGAAACGCGCTTGCCGCAAGGCAATGCAACTACATCGCCTTGGTCAGTCCGATGGTGCGCTCGATCAGCACCAGCGCGGCCACCGCCAGCACGATGAACACCGCCGAAACGGCGTTGACCACCGGGTCGAAGGTCTGGTCGATGTAAGTGAAGATGCGCACCGGCATGGTCACCGTCCCCGGCGCGGTGAGGAACAGGCTGACCGACACCTCGCCGAACGAGGTCACCGCCGCGAACACGGCGCCGGCCACGATGCCGGGACGGATCAAGGGCAGCGTCACGCGGCGGAAGGTATAGGCCGGCGTCGCGCCCAGGTTCATCGAGGCGGCTTCCAGGCGGCGGTCCATGCTGGCCAGGCTGACCGAGACCGTGCGCACCGCGTACGGCAACGCCACCAGCGTATGGCCGATGGCCAGCCCGATCATCGAACCGGCCAGGCCGGCTGCCGTCAGCACGTACAGCAAGGCGATGCCCAGCACCACCTGCGGGATGATCAGCGGCGACAGCACGAAGGCCTGCAACAGCTCGCGCCCGCGGAAATCCAGGCGCGCCAGCGCGTAGGCGGCAGTGGTGCCGAGGATCGTCGTCAGCGGCGTGACCACCAGCAGCAGCCAGGCGCTGACCTGCAGCGCGCGCAGCCAGGCGCCGTTGTCGACGAAGGCGCGGAACCAGCGCAGCGAGAACGACTGCGGCGGGAATTGCGGATAGGCCTCGGGGCTGAAGGCCGACAGGAAGATCACCAGCACCGGCAGCAGCAGGAACAGGTAGACCAATGCGCCGGCGCCCACGCCGGCCCAGCGCCACGGGCCGCCGGCGCCGCGCAGGGTGTCGTTGTCAGTGGCCATAGACGCGGCGCTCCCATTGTTTTTGCAGGCGGCTCATGACGGCTGCGATCAGCGCGGTCACCGCCAGCAGCGTCAGCGACAGGGCCGCCGCCAGCGGCAGGTCGGCGATCTGCAGCGCCTGCTGGTAGATATTGATCGGCAGCAGCGGCTGCAGGCGTCCGCCGATCAGCAGCGGCGTCACGTAGCTGCCGGCGGCCAGCGCGAACACGATGATGGCGCCGCTCATCATGCCGGGAACGGTCAGCGGCAGCAGCACATGGAAGAAGGTGTGGCGGGCGCCCGCGCCCAGGCTCTGCGAGGCGCGCGGCAAGGCCGGCGGGATCTCGCCCAGCGAAGTCGCCAGCGGCAGCACGGCGAACGGCAGCATCACCTGCACGTAGGCCACGATCACCGCCTTCATGTTCCACAGCAGGGCCAGCGGCGAATCGATCACGCCCAGCTTGCGCAGCACGTCGTTGACCAGCCCGTTCTGCGCCAGCAGCACGATCCAGGCGAAGGTGCGGATCACCACGCTGGTCAGCAGCGGCGAAATCAGGATCACATACAGCACGGTGCGCCAGGCGCGGCTGCGCGTATTGACCAGCAACCAGGCCGCCGGCCAGGCCAGCAGCACGCATAGCAGCGCGGTCAGCGCCGCCACCCACAGCGTGGTGCCCAGCGCGCCCAGGTAGCCGGCGCTGGTGAAGACCTTGATGTACTGGGAGAAGCTGTAGGTGGGCAGCAGCATCAGCATGCCGTCGACGTCGCGCAGCGAGAGCGCGGCCAGCAGCAAACCGGGCGCGACCAGGAAGGCGATCAGGAACAGCATGCCCGGCGTGAGCATCAGCCACGGGAACCATGACCTGCCGGCGATCGCGGCGCGGCTCATGCTGGGCTTCCCGGCTTGGCCTGCGCGGGGGAAGCATCGTCCGGCAACGCCACCAGGTCCTGCGGCTCCCAGGCCAGGCGCACGCCCACGCCGGGCTGCGGCACCTGGCCGAACAGCGCTTCCGGGGCCGCCACCTGCAGCTCGCCGGCGCCGGCCAGCGCGATGGAAAGATGAAGTTCCGCCCCCGCGTAGCTGGCCTCGCGCACCGTGCCTTCCACGGTGTTCGGCCCGGGGGACGCGCCGTCGGCTTCGCTCAGGCGGATACGTTCCGGGCGCAGCAGGAACAGCGTCTCCCGCGCCGCCTGCTCGCCCGCGAACAGGCGCAGCGGCGCGCCGTCGGCCGCGGCATGCGAGAGCGCGTCGAAATGACCGTCGCCCCGCGGCCGCGCGGCGATCAGGTTGGCCTGGCCGACGAATTCGCCGACGAAACGGTTGGCCGGCTGGCGATACAGCTGCAATGGCGTGCCGACCTGCTGCAGGCGGCCGCCGCCGAGGATGCCGATGCGATCGGACAGGCCCAGCGCTTCTTCCTGGTCGTGCGTGACCATCACGGTGGTGATGCCGACGTCGCGCTGCAGGCGGCGCAGTTCGGCCTGCATCTCCTTGCGCAGCTTGGCGTCGAGGTTGGACAGCGGCTCGTCCAGCAGCAGCACCTGCGGCCGGATCGCCAGCGCGCGGGCGATCGCCACGCGCTGCTGCTGGCCGCCGGAGAGCTGGTGCGGCATGCGCTGCGCCAGCTCCGACAGGCGCACCAGCGCCAGCATCTCGGCCACGCGCTCGCGCACCGTCTCACCCTGTTGCCGGCGCACGCGCAGGCCATAGGCGACGTTGTCGAACACGTTCAGGTGCGGGAACAGCGCGTAGTTCTGGAACACCATGCCGATGTCGCGCTGGTGCGGCGCCAGGCGCGTGATGTCGCGCCCGGCCAGCCAGACGCTGCCGGCGCCGGGCTCCAGAAAGCCGGCGATGATGTTGAGCAGCGTGGTCTTGCCGCAGCCGCTGGGACCCAGCAGCGAGAAGAACTCGCCCTGGGCGATGCCGAGGTCCACGCCGTCCAGCGCCTGCAGCGCGCCGAAACGGCGCGTCACGCCACGAATGTCGATAGCGCTCATCGGCCGCTTACTTGCCGTTGCCCAGGGCCTGCGCCCAGCGGGTGCTCCAGTCGGCGACCTTGGGCGTGGCGGTTTCGTAGTCGATCCAGATCAGCTTCTTGTAGGCCTCTTCGCCGACCTGCACCTTGCCCTTGAGCTCCTCGTTGTATTGCACGTCCTGGTTGGTCATGCCGTACAGCGAGCCGTCCGAGAACGACTTCTGCACCTTGTCGCTGGAGAGGAAATCGACCAGCTTGTAGGCATTGGCCAGGTTGGGCGCGCCCTTGGCGATGACCCAGTTGGCCGCGCCCACCACCGGGCCGTCGCTCGGATAGGCGAAGCCGACCTTCAGGCCGCTCTTCTGCAGCGCGAACACGCGGCCATCCCAATACGGCACCACCCACGCGTCGCCGCGCTCAAGCAAGGTCTGGATCGCGCCCGGGCTGTCGGGGAAGGCGACCGCGCTGCCCTTGAGTTCGGCCAGCTTGGCGAAGGTCTTGTCGACGTCGGCGTCGTTCTTCAGTTCGCCGCCCAGCGCGTGGGTCAGGCCGGCGAAGAATTGCAGGCCGGCGGCATAGGTCGGCGAGGAGATCGCCACGTGTCCCTTGTACTCCGGGTTCCACAGGTCCAGCCAGCTCTTGGGCGGCGTCTTGACCAGGTCGGTGCGGTAGGCCAGGCCCAGCTGGCCGAGGCTGAAGGCGGCGGCGTAGGTCTTGCCGTCCTTGGTGAATTTCTCCTGCACCGAGGGATAAAGCTTGGCCAGGTTGGGGATGTTGCCGGCTTCCAGCGGCTGCAGCAGGCCGGCCGCGGCGGCGCGCTGCACCGAGTCGGGCTGGAACACCACGATGTCGTACTGCGGGTTGTTGCCGTTGGAAGCGCGCAGCTTGGCCAGCCATTCGGCATCGGCGCCCGGCACGATCTCGACGTTGATCTTGTTGTCCCGCGCGTATTGTTCCAGGCCGGCGGCGCGGATGTTCTTCTCCCAGTCGCCGCCGTAGACGCCGATCACCACCTTGTCGGTGGCGGCCGGCGCGGGCGCGCTGGCCTGCGGCGCCTCGGGCTTCTTGTCGCCGCAGGCGGCGAGGATGGCGGCGGCCAGGGTGATGGCCAGGGTGGGAATGAAGCGGATCGATTTCACGGTGTTCTCCATGTTGTTTGATCGGATTTCGGGCGATGCATCTCGGGATCGCAAGGGTCAGTTTGCCGGCGTCGGGACCGACGCCGTACAGGCATCGACTTCGCGCGCGAAATGGAGGGCGGCCTGGGCGATGGCCTCGTCATGCGCCAGCGCCTGCGGGAAACCGTCGGGCAGCGCCGCCAGCGCGGCGGCGAATACCTGGCGGCGGCGACGCGGGCGGGCCGCCGGCGGCATGGCGAACAGGGCCGCGTTCAGGCGATCCAGCTGGGCCGGCGCGAAGACCCGGTCCCAGGCGTCGCGTTCGGCGCCGAAGCGGCTGCGCGCTTGCGGCTTGCGCGCGCGCAACGCGGCGGTGGCGGCCTCGTCCAGCGCCGCGCCGGCGGCGCCGCTGGTGAAGGCCACGCCGTAGTCGCGCCGCGCGGCGTCCGGCGACAGCAGGCCGCGCCTGACGTCGGCCAGCACCGCGGCGGGGTCGCGCTCGAAGGGGTTGCCCCAGCCGCCGCCGCCGGGCGTCTGGATTGCGATCTCGTCGCCCGCGGCCACCGGCAGCAGGTCGATCTTGCCCAGTTCGCGCGGCGCTTCGCCGGGCCGCTGCAGCACCAGCCGCGCCGGCGCGCCCGGACCGCCGCCCTGCGCGCCCCACGGGCGAAAACGCAGGCGCTCCATG
The DNA here is from genome assembly GCF_028993615.1 of Herbaspirillum sp. WKF16. Classification (NCBI taxonomy): domain Bacteria; kingdom Pseudomonadati; phylum Pseudomonadota; class Betaproteobacteria; order Burkholderiales; family Oxalobacteraceae; genus Herbaspirillum; species Herbaspirillum sp. WKF16. Next base: position 3,856,540 of record NZ_CP118632.1, read on the forward strand.
CCGCGCGCCAGCACGAAGCTGTCGTCCTGCAGGATGCGGAAACGGATCTCCTGGCCGTTGCCGCCGCGCCATTGGCCGGCGCCGGCCGAATCGGGACGCAGGCCGTAGCGCACGATCTCGACGCCGGTCTCGGCTTCCACCGTCTCGACCGGATTGTTGGAAAGATTGGAAATGCTGCTGTCGCGGCCGTCGGCGCCATCGCGGCCGCGCCGCCCGCCGGTGCCGCCGACCATGGGTTCGACCACCTGCACGTTCTGGCCATGGCCGTGACGCGACGGTTCGGCCACCACCACCGGGATGATGGTGCCTCCGCTGGCGGCCGGCATGTGCTCCGGCAAGGCTTGGCCGAGCACGCCGTTCAAGGCGTCGTTGACCCGCACCGCGGCCGCATGGCGCACGCCGACCGCAGCGCCCGGCAAGGGATTGACGATGCTGCCGGCCGGCGCCACCACCGATACCGGTTTCAGCAAGCCGGCATTGATCGGCACGCCCTTGTCCAGCGTCGCCACCAGCGCCAGGATGCGCAGCGTCAGCCAGGCATGCGGCAGGCCGTGGCTGGGGATGTTGATGGCGGCGGCCACCTGCGGGTCGCTGCCGGTGAAGTCCAGTTCGATGCCGCCGCCCTTGAGCGTCACCGCCAGCGCGATGCGCACCGGCAAGCCGGCGCCGGCTTCGTCGTCGAGGTAATCGGTGAAACGGTAAGTGCCTTCGGGGATCCGCGAGAGCACCGCGCGGGCGCGCAGCGCGGCGTAATCCACCAGGTCGGCCTGGGCGTCGACGAAGGCCTGCGCGCCGTGCTGGGCCAGGGTCTGCGCGACGCGCTCGCGGCCGGTGGCCAGCGCGCCCAGCATGGCTTTGAGATCGCCCATGTTGGCGTCGGGCGTGCGGCTGTTGGCGCGGAACAGCAAGGCCACGTCCTCGTTCATGCGGCCGGCGCGCATGATCTTCACCGGCGGGATCTGCAAGCCCTCCTGGAAGATTTCATGGTTGGTCGGCGAAATGCTGCTGGGCACCTTGCCGCCGACGTCGGAGGCGTGCAGGAAGCCCCAGCCGTAGGCGACGATGCGGCCCGCGTGGAAGTAGGGCTCGATCACCTGCAGGTCCGGCAGGTGGGTGGCCAGGCCGCGCGAACGGTAGGGGTCGTTGGTGAGGATCACATCGCCCGGGGCCAGCTCGCCGACCGCCGCGATGGCGGCGCTGCAGTCCAGGCCGACGAAACCGGAGACGCCCAGCGCGCGCGGATAGGCGAAGAACTTGCCGTCCAGGCCGGCCAGAGCGCAGCAGAAATCGGCGGTCTCCTTCACGTACAGGGTGCGGCCGGTGCGCTGCAATGTCAGGCACATTTCCTCGGCGACCGACGTCAGCTTGTTGCCGAGGATTTCCATGGTGACCGGATCGAGTTTCATGGTTGCGCTCCCTTCGCGCCCTGTTCACCGGCGGCGAGCTTGCCGGCCGGTGTCAGATGCAGGTTGCCGTGCCGGTCGGTGCGGGCTTGCCAGCCCGGCAGCACCAGCACGGTGGTGTCTTCCTGTTCGATGATCGCGGGCCCTTGCAACAGGTCGCCCGCATCCAGCGCGGCGCGCGCATAGACGCCGGCCTGATGCCAGCCGCCGCGCAGGAACACCCGGCGCTGCGCGCGCGGCGCGGGATTGCCGCCGCCGGCCGGCCGCTCTGCGCTATGCGCCTTGGCCAGGCGACCGACGATGGCCAGGCGGATGGTGGAGACCTCGACCGGCGCGTCCTCATCGCGAAAGCCGTACAGGCGCTCGTGCTCGCGATGGAAGGCCTCGGTCAGCGCGCGCGCGTCCAGCGGCGAGGGCAAGGTTTGCGGCAGGGCCACGCTCAACTCGTAGGCTTGACCGGCGTAGCGCATGTCCAGCGCGTGCCGCAGTTCGGCTGCGCCATCGCCGTCGGCGCCGGCCGGCATGCCCTGCTCGTCCAGCCAGGCGCGCGCCTGCGCCGCCAGCGCGCGCCAGATCGCGCCGACCTCGGCCGCGCTGCGGTCGTCGATGGCCACGCGCAGGCTGCGCACGAAGTCGCGCCGCAGGTCGGAAGTGGCCGCCCCCAGCGCGCAGAAGGTGCCGGGCTTTTGCGGCACCAGCACATGCGTCAGGCCGGCCTCTTCCGCCAGCCAGTTGGCGTGGGTCGGGCCGGCGCCGCCGAAGGGCACCAGCGCGAACTCGGCCGGATCGAGGCCGCGCTGGGCCAGGCTCTTGCGCAGCTCGGACGCCATCTGCGCGGTGGCGATGGCCAGCGCGCCGGAGGCGGCGCGGATGCCGGCGTCGGCCCCGTGGTCGCCCAGCGCGCCGGCGACCGTGGCCAGCGCCTCGATCGCGCGTTCGGGATAGAGCTTCATGGCGCCGCCGACGAAGGCGTCCGCGTCCAGCACGCCGGTGGCGAGGTAACAGTCGGTGACGGTGGCGTCGGCGCCGCCGCGGCCGTAGCAGGCCGGGCCGGGATCGGCGCCCGCGCTTTCCGGGCCGACCTTGAGCACGCCGTGTTCATCGACGCGAATGCGCGAGCCGCCGCCGGCGCCGATGGCCGACACGCCGACTACCGGCAGCACCAGCGGCAGGCCGCCGATCTCGGTGCGCGTGACCATCTCGGCCTGGCCGTGCTGGGAAACGGCGATGTCGCTGCTGGTGCCGCCCATGTCGAAGGTGACGATGCGCGGCGTGGCCGACTCGTCGGCCAGCCGCGCCGCCGCCACCACGCCGGAGGCCGGACCGGAGAGCACGGTGTCGATCGGACGCGCCAGCGCGCCCTGCAGCGACAGCGAGCCGCCGTTGGAGGCGGTCACCAGGATCGGCGCGGCCACGCCCAGCTCGCCCATCAGCTGCGCCAGCCGTTCGAAGTAGCGGCGCATCAGCGGCTGGATATAGGCGTTCAGCGTGGCCACCACGGTGCGTTCGTATTCGCGGATCTCGGGCCATGTCTGCGCCGCCGACAGCACCGCCATCCCGCGCGCCTGCGCCGGCAAGGCGGCCTGCAGCGCGGCGGCCAGCTCGGCCTCGCGCTCGGGCTGGAGGAAACCGTTGATCAACATCAGCACGGCGGCGTCGCATTCCAAGCGCCCCAGGCCCTCGGCCACGCGCGCGATCTCGTCCGCTGCGGGCCAGCGCGTGGAAGCGCCGTCGCGATTGAAGCGCGCGCCGATTTCCAGCACGCGCTCACGCGGCAGGAAGGGTTCTTCACGGCTGGCGTGGAAGTCGAAGGACGACGGCATGCGCGCGCGACCGATCTCCAGCACATCGCGGAAACCCTCGCTGGCGACCAGCGCCACGCGCGCGCCGCGGCGCTGGATGATGGCGTTGAGGCCGATGGTGGTGCCATGCAGGAGCACGCCGACGTCGGCCGGCGCCAGGCCCTGCTTTCCGATCAGCGCGACCAGGCCGTCGCGCACCGCCAATGCGGGATCGGCGGGGGTGCTGGCTTGCTTGTGGTAGGCCAGGCGCTTGCGGCCGGCATCATAGAGGACGAAATCGGTGAAGGTGCCGCCTACGTCGATGCCGACGCGCACCCCGGTGGCTGAATCGGGATTCACTGCTACTCCGGAAGGTGATGCCTGCCCGCCGCCGCCGCATGGATACATGGGGCGCAAATCAGGCAAAGTGCATGAGTTTAGGTTCTCGGAACACCCAGGGAAAATCAGATTTCCGAATAAGTTTATGCGACATTCGACTTTGACGAATCGTTCCGCATCTTGTTAGCGTCGGCAGGCGTTGCGGCCGCGCCGCCATCCGTTATCGACAGGACAACTTCGCATGCGCATTGCCATCGGCGGTTTCCAGCATGAAACCAACACCTTCAGCCCCGTCCCCACGCGCTGGGAAAACCTGGTCGCGGCCGATACCTGGCCCGGCCTGCTGCAAGGCGCCGCCCTGCTGGATGCAATGGCGCCGGCGCCGGGCCAGGCGCCACGCAACATTCCCGTGGCCGGCTTCATCGGCGCGGCCCAGGGCGATCCCCGCGCGCAGCTGCTGCCGCTGGCCTGGGCCGCGGCCGGGCCAGCGGGGCGGGTGACGCGCGACGCCTTCGAGCGCATGAGCGCGCTGCTGCTGGACGGCCTGGCGCAAGCCCGGCCCGAGGCCGTCTACCTCGACCTGCACGGCGCGATGGTCGCCGAACACATCGACGACGCCGACGGCGAGATCCTGCGCCGCGTGCGCGCGGCCATCGGCGCGCGCATGCCGCTGGTGGCCAGCCTCGACCTGCACGCCAACGTCTCGCCGCAGATGCTGGAGCAAGCCGACCTGCTGCTGTCCTATCGCACCTACCCGCACATCGACATGGCCGCCACCGGCGCACGCGCCTTCGCCCGGCTGGCGCGCTTGCTGGCAGACGGCGGGCGTCCGAGCCTGGCGTGGCGCCGCATCCCCTTCCTCATTCCCATGTGCTGGCAATGCACCGACCTGGAGCCGGCGCGCGCGCTGCAAGCGATGACGCAGGCGCTGGAAGACGAAAGCGATGCGCCGGCCAATTTCACCATGGGATTCCCGGCCGCCGACGTGGCCGAATGCGGCCCGCTGGCGTGGGCCTACGGCGTCGACCAGGCGCAGGCCGAGGCCGGCGCGGAGCGCCTGCTGCGGGCCGTGCTGGATGCGCGGGAACAATTCAACGGCGAGATCTTCGATGCGCGCGGCGCGGTCAGGCGCGCGCTGGAGATCAGGCAAGGAGGACAGGCCGGCAACGCCCCGGTCGTGATCGCCGATGCCCAGGACAACCCCGGCGCCGGCGGCAGCGCCGACACCACCGGCTTGCTGCGCGAACTGGTGCGCGCCGACGCCAACGCGGCGCTGGGCCTGCTGGTCGATCCGCAGGCGGCGGCCGCGGCGCACGCGGCCGGCGTCGGCGCGCAACTTGACCTGGCGCTGGGCGGACGCTCGGGCATCGCCGGCGATGCGCCCTTTGTCGCATCGGCGCGCGTGGAGCGCCTGCATGACGGCGCCGTCGACGCCACCGGCAGCGTGTTCCGCGGCTACCGGCTGACGCTGGGGCCGAGCGCGCTGTTGTCGATCGGGCGCGTGCAGGTGATCGTGGTATCGCAGCCGGTTCAGCTGCTGGACCTCGCGCTGCTGCGCTTCGTCGGCCTGGAGCCGGAAGGGCTGGACATCATTGCGGTGAAGAGCACGGTGCATTTCCGCGCCGATTTCGCACCGGTGGCCAGTGCGATACTGGTGTGCGCCGCGCCGGGAGCGTTCCCGCTCGACCCGGCGCAATTGCCCTGGACCAAGCTGCCGGAGCAGATACGCCGGCGCCCGGCCGGCTGAATCAGATCACCGTGAAGCCGTGGGTGCCGTCGCGCCCCAGCTGCTCCACCAGACCGAACTCCCAGTCGAGATAGGCCTGCATCGCGCTGACCGCGTTGTCGGTGCCTTCATAGGGACGGCGGTAGCGGTCGATGCGCGGCGACAGCAGGCGCTCCTCGCCGGCGGCCAGCGCGAAGCCGGCCTGCTCCCACGCGGCGTTGCCGCCTTCGAGCAGGTACACCGGCTGCGCCGCCAGCGCCTGCAGGTCGGCCACGGCGAACTGCGCCAGCAGCGAGCTGCCGCAGGTCACAACGAAACGCGAGGCGGACGGGAATTTGCGCGCCGCCTCGCCGATCTGCGAGCGCAGCGTGAACCAGGCGCCGGGGATGTGGCGCGCGACATAGCGCGCGCTGAGCGAGAAATCCAGCACCACGGTGCCGTTGCCGGCATCCAGCCAGGCCTTCAACTGCTGCGGGCTGACGCGTTGCTGGTCGGTGACGGCGACCGGCGGCAGCGCGCGCGGCGCGTCGCCGGCGGCCGCCAGGTCTTGCGCCGAAATGCCATCCACCACGTAGACCTCCCACGCCATCTGCGCCAGCCAGGAGGCGGTCATGTCGGCGCGCACGCCGTCGTCGTCGGCCAGCGCGATGCGCGCGCCGCGCACCGGCGCGTTCATCTCGGTCTCCTGCACCAGCTGGCCGCCGGGCGCGGAGAGGAAGCCGGGCAGGTGGCCGGCGCGATATTGCTCCGGCGTGCGCACGTCGAAGCGATACAGGGTGCGGCCCGGCTGCTCCAGCTCGCCGAGCTTTTCCAGCGCAATGCGCCTGACGCCGGCGCGCTCGGCCACCGCGCGCGCCTGGCGCCGGGCCTCTTCGCGCCCGGTGGTATCGACCTGCTCGGGAAAGCGGCGCGCCTGTCCGTGCTCCAGCTGCTGCCCGGCCAGGGTCCAGCCGATGGTGCCGTTGCGCAGCGCGTGCACCGGGTTGGGAATGCCGGCGTTGACCAGCGACTGCGTGCCGATGATGCTGCGCGTACGGCCGGCGCAGTTGACGATCACCCGCGTGGCCGGATCCGGCGCCAGCGCGCGCACGCGCAGTACCAGCTCGGCGCCGGGCACGCTGACCGAGCCGGGGATGTTCATGTTCTGGTATTCCTCGAAGCGGCGCGCGTCGACCACCACTACATCGGCCTTGTCGTCGAGCAGCGCCTTGACCTCCTGCGCCGACAGCGAAGGCGTATGGCGCCGGGCCTCCACCAGTTCGCCGAAGGCCTTGCTGGGCACGTTGACGTCCTGGAACAGCTCGCCGCCCGCCTCGCGCCAGCCGCGCACGCCGCCGGCCAGCACACCGACATTGGTGTAGCCCAAGGCGCGCAGGCGCAGCGCGGCGCGCGCGGCCAGGCCCTCGCCATCGTCCAGCGTGACGATGCGGGTGTCGCGCCGAGGGATGCGCGCGTAGGCGTTGAGCTCCAGGTGCGAGAACGGCAGGTTGGCGGCGAACAGCGGATGCGAGGCGGCGTGCGGATCTTCCTCGCGCACGTCGAGCAGGGCGATCTCTTCGCGCGCCAGCAGCGCGGCGCGCACTTCGGGGTAGGTGACGAGGGGAATCGGGGAAGTCTGGTGGACGAGGCTCATTGCTGCTCTGCTGAAAGATCCCAGATGTTGGGCAGGGTGGAATTGGAGTAGCCGGAGATGAACGGCTTGCGCTGCCCATCCGGCTGGTAGACCGAACGCCGTACGGCGCCGATGTTGCCGCCGTAGACGTGGATGCTGATCGACACGCGATCGTCGAAGGCGTTGCTGACCTGGTGCACGTCGTGCAGCTCCTCGCTATTGGGAGAGACGGCCTCGACCGCGCCCGGCTTGAGCAGCACCGGCGGCCCGATCTGCTCGGGCGCGCCGCGCGCCAGCGAATACGACTGCGCGTGCTCGGCGCCGCGCAGCATGCCGATCAGGCCCCATACCGTGTGGTCGTGGATGGGCGTGCGCTGGCCCGGGCCCCAGACGAAGCTGACGATGGAAAAGCGCTGCGCCGAATCGGCATGCAGCAGGTATTGCCGGTAGCGCTGCGGATCGGGCTGGGCGAATTCGTCGGGCAGCCAGTCGTCGTGCACCACCAGCTGGCGCAGCAGGTCGCCGCCGACGTAGAGGATGGTCTCCTCCACCGGCGCGGTGGAGAGCAGGTCGGCGAAATCGGTGATGAAGGAACGCAGGCGCCACAGGTTCTTGCCGCGCACGGGCGCGGCGAACGGCGCGGGCTTGGCGGGCGCCGCCTGGGCTGGTGTTGCGATATTTAGCACGGTCATGTCTCGCTCCCTTGTTGTCCCGTCATCCCCGGGATGCCGGTCTGCGCCTGGCAAGGCACAACTATATGCAATTTCCGGCCTTCCTGCCGAAGGCCCACATGAACGCGGCAAGCCGGCGGCCCCGATGGAAGCCGCCGGCTTGCCGCAGCGTCGATCGATGCCGGCTCGCCTCAGGCGATGGCGTCCTCGGCGCCGGCGCGCTTGTCCTGCGGCGCGGTGCGCTTGTGCTTGACCTCGGCGCGGATAGCCTGCGGATTGCGCAGCAGGTTGAGGATGGGGCACGTCGCCTCCACCGCCTCGAACAGCGCCTTCACATCGGCCTCGGAGGCCGGCGAATCCAGGTGCACCACATAGCCGATGTCGTGCGGCCAGATCGGGATCGCCTCATGGCCGGGACGGCCGCCGCGCGGGTCGATGCGGCCGGTGACCTCCACCTCCAGCGAATCGATCGGCACCTGGCGGTGCGCCGCCTGGATCAGGAAGATGTGGGTCACGCAGGAACCCAGCACGCCCAGCTGCAGCTCGGGCGAACTCGGCCCCAGGTTGTAGCCGGCGAAGTCCGGCGGGCTGTCGCTGATGACCTGGTGGTCGCGGATGCGGATGCGGCGCACGCCGCTGCGTCCCTCGGCCGAGACGCGCGCAACCAGCGCATTGGGGCCGGCGTTGCCGGCTTCGATCAGCGCCTCGCGCGCCAGCACGGCGCTGCGCTTTTCACTCAGGTAATGGTTCAGGGATGTCATGGCGTCCTCGTTCTTGTCGTCAGTGGGCGCAGCCGGACGCTGCGGATGGACAGACAGTGTCCGGCCGCGCCCTCCTGCCCGGCAACGAAGCAATGCGCATATGGATATGCGCATTGGCGCATCGGCAGGACGACGAAAGACGCTGGATCCCTGCTTTCGCAGGGACGACGGATTAATTGAGATAGCGAACCAAAGAATCGATGCCGCAGGCGAGAGAAAGCACCCGAAGCCGAAGGCGAGTAAGAGACAGCGCGAGGCCGCAGGCGAGCCGGACACGCTTTCCCCTTGTGGGCCAGCCGTCGGAGCGGCGAAAAAAGTGGATCAGGGCGTCAGTCGGAGCGCAGCGACTCTGACGACCCCACTTTTTGCGTCGCACCGACGGGCACCCTCCGAAGGAGGGCTGGCACTTAGGGGCCGGTTTCTTTGCTTACTTTCTTTGGCGGGCCAAAGAAAGTGAGCGGCTGCCGGGCCGCCCCCGGCGCTCCCTTCCGACCGGAGAAAGATAAGTATCAAGCCGGTACATCTGCATGCAGCAAGACCAGACTACCCAAACAAAGACGCCATCCACGCCGACTTCGATACGCCGCAAAAGCGGCTACTCAGTCCGAACGGAGTCTGCTGAGGCGCAACGAAAGTCGCTGGATCCCCGCTTTCGCGGGGACGACGGATTAAATGAGATAGTGAGTCGCCCAAGGAACCACCAACGAGCAACAAGCAAGACAAAGCCGCAGGCGAGTAAGAGACCACGCGAGGCCGCAGGCGAGCCGGACACGCTTTCCCCTTGTGGGCCAGCCGTCGGAGCGGCGCAAAAAGTGGATCAGGGCGTCAGCCGGAGCGCAGCGACTCTGACGACCCCACTTTTTGCGCCGCTCCGACGGGCACCCTCCGAAGGAGGGCTGGCACTTAGGGGCCGGTTTCTTTGCTTACTTTCTTTGGCGGGCCAAAGAAAGTGAGCGGCTGCCGGGCCGCCCCCGGCGCTCCCTTCCGACCGGAGAAAGATAAGTATCAAGCCGGTACATCTGCATGCAGCAAGACCAGACTACCCAAACAAAGACGCCATCCACGCCGACTTCGATACGCCGCCAAAGCGGCTACTCAGTCCGAACGGAATTCAAGGAAGCGCAACGAACGACACTGGGTCCCGGCCTGCGCCGGGACGACGGATTAAAAACACAGTGAGCCAATGCATCAAAGCCGAAGGCGAGGCGCAAGCAAGACAAAGCCGCAGGCGAGTCGGAGACAGCGCGAGGCCGCAGGCGAGCCGGACACGCTTTCCCCTTGTGGGCCAGCCGTCGGCGCGACGCAAAAAGTGGATCAGGGCGTCAGTCGGAGCGCAGCGACTCTGACGACCCCACTTTTTGCGTCGCTCCGGCGGGCACCCCGAAGGGGCTGGCACTTAGGGGCCGGTTTCTTTGCTTACTTTCTTTGGCGGGCCAAAGAAAGTGAGCGGCTGCCGGGCCGCCCCCGGCGCTCACCTCCGACCGGAGAAAGATAAGGCTAGAGCCGGTACATCTGCATGCAGCAAGACCAGACTGCCCAAAGATTTACTTAGTCCAAACGGAATCCAAAAAAGCGCGACAACCGACACTGGGTCCCGGTCTGCACCGGGACGACAGGGAAGAGGTAGGCAACACGTTCACACGGTCAAGACCCTCCCCACACTCACTCGCCATTCCTGCAAAAGCAGAAGTCCAAGGACTTTCGTCAAACCAACATCGCCAACACACCATGTGCGCAAACAGCATAAGCACATGCGCGAAAAGCTGCATATAGATCCGCATTCTTATTCTTTTGCCCGCGCCCGCGCTTGCGCCATATTTCTCCATCTGCGGCATTTCGCCGCACCTGATCCTTTCCCGTCACTTCCAGTGGAGCCATGAGCAAATGAAAAAAGATCTCCTCCTGCCTGAACAACACCAACCCTCCTCCTGGTCGCGCCGCGATGTGCTGCGCGCCGGCGGAGCCGCCGCGCTGGCCGGGATCGGGGGATCCCTGGCCGCCGGCAGCGCATGGTCGGCCGGCGCCCCGCACAAGCTGACCTTCGCCTGGAGCGCGGTGGCGTTCTGCCTCTCGCCGGTGGTGGTGGCGCAGGAGAAAGGCATCTTCGAGAAGAACGGCCTGCAGGTCGAGCTGCTGAACTGGGGCGGCTCGACCGACCAGTTGCTCGAAGCGCTGGCCACCGGCAAGGCCGATGTCGGCGTGGGCCTGATCCACCGCTGGTTGAAGCCGCTGGAGGCGGGTTTCGACGTCAAGGTGATCGGCGCGGCGCACGGCGGCTGCCTGCGCATGGTGGGCGCCAAGCAGGCCGGCGTGACCAACTGGAAGCAGCTCAAGGGCAAGACCATCGGCGTGTCCGACCTGAACAGCCCGGCCAAGAATTTCTTCGCCATCCACCTGGCCAAGCGCGGCGTGGATGTCGAGAAGGACGTGGAATGGCGCGTCTACCCGGCCGACCTGCTGGACGTGGCGGTGAAGAAGGGCGAGATCCAGGCCATCGCCGACGGCGACCCCAACATCTACCTGATCGAGAAGCGTAACCAGGGCGTCTTCACCGAGATCGGCAACAGCGGCACCGGCGAATACAAGGACAAGATCTGCTGCATCACCGGCGCCCGCGGCGACTTCGTGCGCAACAACAAGCCGGCAGCGGCGGCGGTGGTGCGCTCCATCATCCAGGCCTCCGAGTTCGTGGCCGAGAACCCCAACGAGGCGGCCAAGCTGTACGCCAAGTACTCGCCCAAGGTGCCGGTGGCGGACCTGCGCGCGCTGCTGACCGACCTCACCTATCACAACCACCCGACCGGCGGCGCGCTGCGTTCGGAGGTCGAGTACTTCGCGCGCGACTTCCACACCGCCGGCGTGTTGAAGAAGAGCACCGATCCGACCCGCTTCGCCAACCACGTGACCGTGGACGTGCTGGCCTGAACCCGGCCGCGCGCGGCGCAACTGCAAGAAGGAGAAACACATGACGACGACAACCGAGAGCCTGCCGCGCCCGGCGCTGCGGGCCAAGGCAGCCGGCGCGGCCGGCGTGGCGCTGTGGCGCACCGGCCTGGCGGCGGCGACGGTCTGGCTGGCGCTGGGCGTGCTGGTGCTGAAGTGGCCCAACAAGGAGGTCGGCTTCAGCGACTGGGCCTACACCGACGAGTTCGGCTATGCCGCGCTGGCGGCGGCGGCGCTGCTGGCCGCGCTGTCGCTGGGCGGGCGCCTGACCGAGCGCGTCACCGAGCTGTTGCGCGCGGCCGGCCAGTGGCTGGTGGTGCTGCCGCTGCTGGTGGGCGTGTGGGAGGTGCTGACCGCCAAGCTGGGCGTGCTGCCGTCGCCCTTCTTCGCGCCGCCGCAAAGCCTGGTCGAGGTGTATGCCGAAGACTGGTCGCGGCTGGGCCTGTCCACCGCGCATTCAGTGCGGCTGCTGGCGCACGGTTTTGCCAGCGGCGCCGCGGTCGGCTTCGTGGTGGGCGTGTGGATCGGCTGGTCGCGCATCGCCGGCTACTGGGTGCATCCGGCGCTGCGCTTCCTTGGCCCGGTGCCGGCCTCGGCGCTGCTGCCGCTGGCCTTCTTCTTCGCGCCGTCCAGCTATGCGGCGGCGGTGTTCCTGATCGCGCTGGCGACCTTCTTCCCGGTCGCTGTGCTGACCTGGTCGGGCGTGGCCGCGGTCAACAAGAGCTACTACGACGTGGCGCGCACGCTGGGCGCCTCCGAGTCCTTCCTGGTGCTGCGGGCGGCGATCCCGGCGGCGCTGCCGCAGGTGTTCGTGGGCCTGTTCATGGGCCTGGGCGCGGCCTTCTCGGTGCTGGTGACGGCCGAGATGATGGGCGTGAAGGCGGGCTTGGGCTGGTACCTGCAATGGTCGCAGGGCTGGGCCGCCTACAGCAACATGTATGCGGCGCTGTTCGTCATGGCCGTGCTGTGCTCGGGCCTGATCACGCTGCTGTTCAAGGTGCGCGACCGCGCGCTGTCGTGGCAGAAGGGAACCGTCAAATGGTAAGCGCTACCGAAACGAAAGACATCGCCCGGGCAGACGCCGCCGCCGGCGCGCGCATCGACGTGCGCGGCGTGAGCCACTGGTTCGCCCGCCAGGAGGGCAAGAAGCAAGGCCTGCTGCAGGTGCTGGACGACATCTCGCTGACGGTGGAGCCGGGCGAGTTCGTCGCCCTGCTCGGCCCCAGCGGCTGCGGCAAGTCCACCCTGCTGCGGCTGGTGGCGGGGCTGGAGCCGGCCACCGCCGGCAGCATCGAGCAGGACGGGCAGCCCATCGCCAAGCCCGATCCCTCGCGCATCGTGGTGTTCCAGGATCCGACGCTGTACCCGTGGCGCCGGGTGTGGGACAACGTGGCCCTGGGCCTGCAGGCGCGCGGCATCCTCAAGCAGCAGCGGCAGCGCGTGGACGACGCGCTGGAGCTGGTGGGCCTGGGCGAATTCGCGCAGGCCTTCCCGCACCAGCTCTCCGGCGGCATGGCGCAGCGCGTGGCGCTGGCGCGCGCACTGGTCAACGACCCGCAATTGCTGGTGCTGGACGAGCCGCTGGGCAAGCTCGATTCGTTGACGCGCCTGACCATGCAGAGCGAGCTGGTGGCGCTGTGGCAGCGCCAGAAATTCTCCGCCCTGCTGGTCACCCACGACATCGAGGAGGCGCTGTTCCTGGCGCAGCGGGTGATCGTGTTCGGCCAGCGTCCCGCCGCCATCCGCGCCGAGATCAAGGTCGACCTGCCCTATCCGCGCCATCGCGGCGATGCGCGCCTGGCGCAGTTGCGCCTTGAGGCGGCGCGCCACCTGGGGCTGGATGAAAGTTGGTAACGCCTGATCTCGGCGTCGATTGGGATGCCTGCATCAACCTGATGCTGCGCGCCATGCAGCTGCTCCAGCAAGGAGCGCTGCAATTGCTATCGCTGCTGGGCCTGGCCGCCGACGTCGACGGCCAGCCGGCCTGGCCGTTCGCGCTGCGCCTGTCGGGCGAGGTGATGCTGATCGACCGCAACGTGGCGCGCGCGCTGCTGGCGGCGCTGGGCTACACCGGCGCGGCGCTGTTGCTGGCGGCATGGGCCCTGGCCTGGCGGCGGGCGCGCGCGCCGCTGTTCATTGCCGCCATCGCCCTGGCGCTGTTGACGCCCTGGCCGCAGCGCGAGCTGCTCACGGCGCAGGCCGCGCCGACCACCTTCCACACCTCCCCCACCGGCTTCTCCGCCGCCGCCATCGTGCGCGGCGAAGAGGTCTACCGCCAGCAGTGCATCGCCTGCCACGGCGCCGACGGCCGCGGCAACACGCCGCTGGCGCTGTCGCTGCCGGTGGCGCCGCCCAACCTCTCCAGCGGTTTGCTGTGGCGCCGCTTCGACGGCGACGTCTATTGGAGCCTGCGGCATGGCAAGGGCGCCATGCCCGGCTTCGGCAGCAAGCTCAGCGTGGCCGACAGCTGGGCGTTGATCGACTACATGAAGGCCAACGCCGCCGGCGTCGGCATCGCCGATACCGGCGCCTGGCCGCGCCCGGTGGCGCTGCCCGACCTGGCGCTGGCCTGCCGCCATTCGGCCGCGGCAAGCACCGGCCAATGGCGCGGCCAGCGCATCCGCCTGGTGGTGGGACAAGGCGGCCGCGCCGCCACCGAAGACCCGCGCCTGCAAAGCGTGCGGCTGGGCAAGCCCGGCGGCGACGCGGTGGGCGACATCGACTGCGCCAGCGCCGATGCCGACAGCCTGCGCGCCATTGCCATCATCACCGCCACCCCGGCCGACAAGCTGGCCGGCGTCGAACTGCTGGCCGACCGCGACGGTTGGCTGCGCGCCCGCAGCAACGGAGGCGCCTGGTCGCAGGGCGACATGCTGTGCCGCTCGCCGATCGCACCGGCGCAGGCCGCCCCGAGCGCCGCGGGCGCAGGTATCGACCAGCTGATCGCGGCCATGGACGCCGATCCGGTGCGCTTCATCAAGGGCGGCTTCGTGCACTGAGGCTGCTTTCCCGAAGCTCATCTTCAGCACCTCTTGCACCGGCGTCGGCGGCGGCGCACCGCAAGTCGCGCCGCCGGCCGACATACCGCCGCGCTCGCCGCCCCTACGATGGGCGGAGTCCAGCATGGCGGAGGCCCACAATGAGCGACGACAAACCCGATTCCCTTCCCCCGCAGCATCAATCGCGCCAACCCGGCAGCGAGCGGCAGATGAACCCGCCGCCGCAGGCGCAACCGGCCGGCCAGCCGGGGCGCAGGCTGGAAGGCAAGACCGCGCTCATTTCCGGCGGCGACAGCGGCATCGGCCGCGCGGTGGCGCTGGCGTTCGCGCGCGAGGGCGCCAAGCTGGCCATCGTCTACCTGGACGAACACGAGGACGCCCACCGCACGCAGGCCGACTGCGGGGCGCATGGCGGGCCCTGCCTGCTGCTGCCGGGCGACATCACCTCACCCGACTTCTGCCGTCAGGCGGTGCAGGCGACCATGGACGCCTATGGTCGGCTGGACGTGCTGGTCAACAACGCGGCGCAGCAATATCCGGCGGCCGGCATCGAGGACATCTCGGCCGGGCAGCTGGAGCACACCTTCCGCACCAACGTGTTCTCGATGTTCTACATGGTCAAGGAAGCGCTGCCCTACCTGACGCGCGGCGCGCGCATCATCAACACCGCCTCGGTCACCGCCTACCGCGGCAGCGCGCACCTGCTCGACTATTCGGCTACCAAGGGGGCGATCGTCTCGTTCACGCGATCGCTGTCGCAGCAGCTGGCGCAGGCCGGCATCCACGTCAATGCAGTGGCGCCGGGACCGATCTGGACGCCGCTGATTCCCTCCAGCTTCAACGCGGAAGAAGTCGCAAAGTTCGGCAAGAACGTGCCGCTGGGCCGCCCGGGACAACCTGACGAAGTGGCGCCCGCCTATGTCTTCCTTGCCAGCGAAGGGGCGTCCTACATGACCGGGCAGGTGCTGCACCCGAATGGTGGCGAGATCATCAACGGCTAAGCGCCAAGCTCTTCTTCAGGCTATCTGACCGGGGGTAGCGGCGGCGTCCTATGGGCGGCGCCCTGAGGGCCGCCTATGCTGTCGTCTCCCATGCGCGGCGTCGCGCATTTCCTCCGCAGCTCCCCATTGTCGTCCCCCATTTTTCATCCCAGCCAGCCTCCCAGTGCAGCACCTGATACGAGAGTCCGCCATGCCGACCAAGAAATCCCCCGCAGCAAAGAAATCCCCCGCCTCCGCCAAGACCGCCGCGCCGGGTTCCGGCTCAGTGCTCTCCACCGTCTCGGGGCCGGCCGACGGCAAGCCGGGATTCTCGGCGGGCCAGCATTCGCCGTCGGTATTGCTGGCCAAGATCGCCGGCTCCAACGCCGTGGCCGCCGCACAGCCGTACAACCCCAACAAGCCCGGCGAGATCGGCCTGCAAAACGCCGTCGCGCCCGAAGGCTTCACCGTGGAGGCGCCCGACCCGGTAGTGCGCTCCAGCACCGTGAGCGAGAGCCATGCCTCGGCCAAGACCGGCGCCGGCAGCCCGGTGCCCGGCGGCAATGCGCTGGCCGACTCGCTGGACCGCGTGCGCGCCGACGATGACGGCCAGGCGCTGACCAGCAACCAGGGCGTGCCCGTGGCCGACAACCAGAATTCGCTGAAGATCGGCCTGCGCGGACCTACCGCGATGGAAGACTTCCTGCTGCGGGAGAAGATCACCCACTTCGACCACGAGCGCATCCCCGAACGCGTGGTGCATGCGCGCGGATCCGCCGCCCACGGCTACTTCGAGTGCTACAAGGCGCTGACCGACCTGACCTGCGCCGCGCCCTTCGCCGAGGACGGCAAGCGCACGCCGGTGTTCACGCGCTTTTCCACGGTCGCCGGCGGCGCCGGCTCGGCCGACACGGTGCGCGACGTGCGCGGCTTCGCCGTCAAGTTCTACACCGACCAGGGCAACTGGGACCTGGTGGGCAACAACATCCCCGTCTTCTTCATCCAGGATGCGATGAAGTTTCCCGACCTGGTGCACGCGCTCAAGCCGGAGCCTCACTTCGGCATGCCGCAGGCCTCCAGCGCGCACGACACTTTCTGGGACTTCGTCTCGCTCATGCCGGAATCGACCCACATGCTGCTGTGGCAGATGTCGGATCGCGCCATCCCGCGCAGCTACCGCACCATGCAGGGTTTCGGCGTGCATACCTTCCGGCTGGTGAATGCCGACGGCAAGTCGGTGTTCTGCAAGTTCCACTGGACGCCCGTGGCCGGCACGCACTCGCTGATCTGGGACGAGGCGGTCAAGATCGCCGGCGCCGACCCGGACTACCACCGGCGCGACCTGTGGGAAGCCATCGAAGCCGGCGCCGCGCCGGAATGGGAGCTCGGCCTGCAGGTCTTCTCGGAAGACGAAGCCGACGGCCTGCCCTTCGACGTGCTCGATCCGACCAAGATCGTGCCGGAAGAACTGGTGCCGCTGGTGCCGGTCGGCCGCATGGTGCTGGACCGCAATCCCGACAACTTCTTCGCCGAGACCGAGCAGGTGGCCTTCTGCACCGCGCACATCGTGCCGGGCATCGACTTCACCAACGACCCGCTGCTGCAAGGGCGCATCCATTCCTACCTGGACACCCAGATCAGCCGCCTGGGCGGGGTCAACTTCCACGAGCTGCCGATCAATTCGCCGCTGCGCGCCGTGCACAACAACCAGCGCGACGGCATGCACCGGCAGACGCTGAACCGGGGCCGCGTGGCCTACGAACCGAATTCGCTGGGCGGCGGCTGCCCGTTCCAGGCCGGCGCGGCCGGCTTCCACAGCTTCCCGCAGACGGAGGAAGGCGACAAGATCCGCGCCAAGCCGGAGAAATTCGCCGACCATTACTCGCAGGCGCTGCTGTTCTGGAAAAGCCAGACGCCGGCTGAACAGCTGCACATCGTCAACGCCTTCCGCTTCGAACTGACGCGCGTGCAGACGCCGGCCGTGCGCCAGCGCGTGGTGTCGCTGCTGGTCAATGTCGACCCCTTGCTGGCCGAACAGGTGGCGCAAGGATTGGGCATCGCTGTGCCGGAAGCGGCGCCGTCGCAGGCGACCACGCCCACCGAATACCCGGCCTCGCCGGCCTTGTCGCTGACGGCCTATCCAGGCCAGACCGGAGTGGCGACCAAGCGCGTGGCGTTGCTGGTGGCGGATGGCGTGGATGGCGGCGCCATCACCGAGATCTACGAACAGCTGTTGCAGCTGGGCGCCGTGCCGCGCCTGGTCGGGCAGAAGCTGGGCGCCGTCACCGGCGCCGACGGCGCCGCGCTGCAGGTGGAGATCACGCTGTCGGCCGCGCCTTCGGCGCTGTACGACGCGGTAGTGATTGCCGACGGCGAAGAGGCCTCGATGCTATTGGCCGCCGATCCGCTGGTGGCTGAATTCATGCGCGACCAGTATCGCCATTGCAAGCCGATCCTGGCGCTGGGCAGCGCCACGGCAGTCATCGACAAGGCGGAACTGCCGGCGGCGCTGCCCAGCGGCGACGACGACTTCTCATTGGCGGTGGGCGATGCCGATCAGTTGGCCGAGTTGCTGCCGCAATTCATCGAGGCGTTGGGCGGGCAACGCGAGCTGGGAAGGGAGACGCAGGCCTGACAATGTGAGGCTTGTCAGGCCTGCAATGCGGGCAAGTACGCGTCGACGGTCTTGCGGGCCCAGGCCAGGCCTGCGGCCTGCAGCTCGGCGAAATCCTCATAGCGGCCCTGCTTGTCCCGCCACGCCGGCCAGGCCGGCTTCCACAGCGGCTTGATCTGCACGGCCAGGTGCCAGCCGTCGAGCATCTCGAAGCCGACGATGCTGATCTCGTGGTCGCGGTAGCGGCAGGTGTGGGTGAGGGATTGCATGAACTTTTCCGAATGGAAATCTTCCCCAAGTATAGTGCACTGCAAAATAAAATCGATAGGCGGGAAGACAACTCCCCTGCCGCGGGGAAATCAGGAATCGCCCGATAGCTCATCGGCAAGGGAAGGTTCAACATCGGCTCACCGATCACCTTTCGCGAGCGCCGACCATGAACAAGACCGCACTGATTGCCGCCTCCCGCCCCGAAGAACGCCGGGCCCTGACCGAATGGCTGGCCTTTAACGATATCGACACCAAGACCGTGCCCAGCGGGCAAAGCGCCATCGAGCTGATGACCCAGGGCCAGCCCGACCTGGTGCTGGCGCAGGTGTCCATGGACGACATGAGCGGCCTGCGGCTGGCGCATTACCTGAAGGCGCACGCCGGCTTCAGCAAGGTGCCGGTGATCCTGCTGTGCCGTGATGAGCGAGAACTGAAACTGGTGGACGGCCAATGGCGGGCCTTTATCTTCGAGGCGCCGCTCAGCGCCGCGCTGATCTCCGAATTGAAGCGGGAACTGGTCAACTGAACACGGCTGGCCGGCAGTGAAAAAAAGGCGGACGCATGTCCGCCTTTTTCATTGCTTGCGCGCCTTAAGCAGGACGCCTGCGGCGCCGGTAGCGGGCGATGCCGCCCGCGCCGGCCAACACCGCCGCCAGCAGGAGCGCGGCCGACGCCGCGCGGTGCCGCGCCACCCAAGTCCGCGCCCCGCGCCAGGCCTGCACATAGGGGAAGCGGGCGGCGGCGGCGAAGTCGGGCTCCACGCAGTTCTGGCCGAAGTCCACCGAGAACGGCACGGCGGCGCCCTGCTTCACATAGCGGCGGTACAGCTCGCTGGAACGCTGGGCGTCGTAGAACACGAAGTTGACGCCCTGGCACAGCGCGGCGGCGAAGGCCTGCGAGCGCGGCGGCAATTCGTCGGCGGCCTTGGCGGCGTAGTCGGCGGCGATGTCGCGGTAGTGGAAGCGCTTGTAGGGTCGTGCCTCGCTGGCGGCGTAGCGCTTGCGTTCTTCCGCGGTGATGAAGGGGCCGGCCAGGTCGGCCTCGGCGCGCCCTTGCGCGGTGGCCGGGCGCGGCTTGCCGCCGTTGCCGGCATCATAGTAGACCGAGCCGTCGCGGCCGGCGCCGTAGGTGTAGCCGCCGCCGTAGACGGCGTAATCCGGTCCCTGTTCGTAACCCATGATTTCCATGCCCTGGCGGCGCGCGATAAGCGCCGCGCGGTACCAGCCCTCGGCCCGCGCGGTGGAGCGCCAGCCGTGCGCGGCGCGCTCCAGCGCCTCGCCGTATTCGCGCGCCTTGGCGCGCGTGCGCCAGCTTACCGGCGTCTCCGCGCCGCTCTCGTAGCTGCTCTCGACAAAACGCTCGTCGCGCTCGTCGGGGAAGTAAGGCAGCGCTTCCTGCACCCGACCTTCGCGCACCAGCCTGCGCGCCAGCAACTGGCGCAGGCGGTCGTCGGCGCTGGGCGGCGACAGGCTCATGGCGGCGTAGCGCGCCGCCATCGGCCCCTGTTCCTTCCTGGTCGCTTTCGCCACGGCCTCGGGCGCCGGCATCGGCGAGGCGGGGACGCGCGCATCGATGTAGGCCTTGAGCTCGTCGGCGGTCAGCACGCGCTCGGCGACATAGGACATGTCGTTGCCGTAGTTGCCGAAGGACGAATAGTAGTTGCCGTCTTGTCGCGCACTGGCGCGGGCGGCGCGGCGCAGTTGGTCGAGCGCTTCCACGTACTGGCCGCGCGACAGCGTGAGCACGCCTTGCTCGGCCATCAGCAGGCCGGCGCTGTTGGGCTCCAGGCTGGCGT
Source organism: Herbaspirillum sp. WKF16 (assembly GCF_028993615.1). Classification (NCBI taxonomy): domain Bacteria; kingdom Pseudomonadati; phylum Pseudomonadota; class Betaproteobacteria; order Burkholderiales; family Oxalobacteraceae; genus Herbaspirillum; species Herbaspirillum sp. WKF16. The sequence goes on from NZ_CP118632.1 coordinate 3,876,434, forward strand.
CGGCCTTGGGAAAACCTTGCGCGGCCCGGGCATAGGCCTGCGCCGCGGCCTCGCTGTCGCCGCGCCGCAGCGCCAGCTTGGCGCGCACCCACCAGGCTAGCGCGCTCTCCTGTTTCTGCGCCAATGTGTGCGCCAGCTCGTAGCGTCCGGTGCGGTAGGCCAGCGCGGCGATGCGGTCGGCGCCGGGGGCGTTCTCCAGGCTGCGCCGCCGCAGCGCGTCCACCAGGTTGGCCAGGATCGGATTGGGCGTCACCCCGGCGCCGCCGCGCGCCGCGTCGGCATAGCCGGAGGCGCCGCTGGTGGCGGCGCCGGCGTCATAGGTATAGGCGCTGCCGTCCTGGCCGCTGACGACGTCGCCCATGCGCGCCAGGGCAAAGGCGACCAGCAACCGCTGCGCCACCGGGTCGTCGACCAGGGCGACGGCGCTGCCGGCGTCCATCAGCGCGCGCGAGGCGATCGCCTGCAGCGATGACAGCGCGTTGGCCGAGCCGCGCGCGGCCTGCTCGGCGTAGAGGCGGATGGCCCGCTTCAGGTCGGCCGGCGCGATGCCGTCCACGCAGCCCCCTTCGTTGAAATCGTTCCAGCCGCATTGCGCGCCGTCCGTGCCGGTGAGGTAGAGCCGCGCCTGCTCGCCGTAGCTGGCCACGGCCAGGCCGAGGGGATCGGCGGCGCCGGCCAGCGCCAGGGCGCGCGCCTTCTCGTAGGCGGCGATGGCTTGCCTGCGCTCGGCGCCGGCGTCGCGGCCGGCGGCGCCGATGTTGCCGGCATGCAGCCGGCCCAGCATGTAGGCGGCCCAGACGGCGCGCTCGGCGCCCTGTTGCGGCGGCAGCGCCAGCACCGCCTCGAACCGCCCGCGCGCGCGTTCGAACAGTTCGACCGGCGGCGGTCCCTGGCCGTCGCCTTGCGCCGCGCGGTAATCCTGGGCGCCGGCGGTGTAGAGCCGCACTGCCGGCGGCAGGCCGTTGCCGGCAGCGTAGGCGGCGTCGCCGTCGGCCTGGGCGCGCATGGCCTTGAGCAAGGCGAAGCGGGCATCGTCCAGCGCGCCCTTCTCGCGCATGCGCATGGAATTGGGATCGTCCTCGCGCTGGCCTTCGTAGGTGAGGCCTTCGTCGGCTTGCAGCTGGTCGCCCGGCGCGACCAAATGGGCTGCCTCCCAGGCGAAGGAATTGGCGGGCGTATTTTTCAGCGCGCCGGCGCGGTCGTCCAGCAGTTGCAGCGGGAAGTCGGGACCGCAGGCCACCACCGTGGCCGCGCCGATGACGATGAAGCCGCCCAGCGCGCAGGCGATTCGGGAGGTCTTGCCGAGCTTGTTCATTCAGGATCCGATCTGTGGAAACGACCTATGGTGCGATCTAAGAAGCGGTGTCGCCGCGCCCGCGCACGCCGTCCCGGCAGCGCAGCCAGCCGATGCGGCGGCTGGCGCCGGCGCGCAGCAGGCCGGCCTGGGTCAGGCGCAGGTAGCTGCCCTGGGCGTCGCTGTCCAGGGTGTAGCCGTTGATGCCGTCGCCCGCGGCATTGCCAGCGTCGTTGCCGTTACCGCAGGCGGCGTCGATGCGGATGCGCGCGGGCAGCGGCGCATCGGCGCCGCCGGCGTTGTCCAGCACGATCTCACGCAACGCGCCGCCGGCTTCGCCGGTGCTGGCGCCGGCGAAGCGCACTTCCAACCTTTCCTGCAGCGGACGGCGCTCCAGCACCGCCAGCCAGGTCGACAGGCTCCAGGCGCGACGATCATCGCCGGTAGGCAGGCGGAACCAGGCGATGCCGGCCAGGCCTTTGGGCGGATCGCGTTCGATGCCGGCCACGAATCGCGCCAGCTGGCGCGGTTGCGCCACCAGCTCGCTGGCGACGCCGCCGGCCAGCGCCGGGCGCTCGCTCTCGACCGCGGCGATGCCGCCGTTGCCGTCCCACACCACGCGCGAGCCGTAGGCCGGCAAGGCCACGTGCCAGGGCTTGCGGGTGCGTTGGGCGAATTGCGCCATCCACTGTTGCGCGCGTTCCGGATCGAACAGGCCCTGGCGCGGATCGAGCACGGCATGCACCTGCAGCGTGGCCTCGTCGGCGGTGGCCAGCAATGCCTCCAGGCGCGGGCTGGCAAGCCAGGTAGGCAAGGCGGTGATGGTGAGCGCGGTGGCGCCCAGCGCCGGCTTCAGGCGCGCGAGGAAGGCCGCGTATTCGGGCAGCCTGGCGGTCGGGCAGTCGTAGTCGATTTCCAGCGCGGCCGGCGCCAGGCCGCCGCGGCGCCAGGCGTCCAGCCGCTCCAGGATATGCGCCTCGATGGCGCCGGCGTCGAAGCGCGCCAGCTGGCCGTTGATGCGCACCGTCATCAGCAGCGGCTTGCCGGCGCCGGCCAGTTGCGCGCTGTCGGGCGTGACGTCGATCCAGCGGCCGGAGACGCCCAGTTCGGCGGCCAGCACATGCCAGCGCGCGACCTGGGCGTTGGAAGCCGCCAGCGCCGCGCGCAGCGCCGGGGTCCACTGGCGCTGCCAGATGTAGACGTCCTGCGGCAACGCGGCGCGCGGCGCGGGTTCGCGCGAGCAGGCCGTCAGCAGCAAGGCGCAGGCGAACAGGAAGACGCTGAGCAAGCGCCGACGCGCAGGCGCCGGCGTGGCGATCATGGAATGAATGGCGGGCGGCATGGACGGCGTCGTTGGCGCGGCGGATGGATCAATGGGGCCCTGCGTTTTGGAGCGCATTGTACGCGAGCCGGACGCCGAAAAGCGCAACGCCCGGAGCCGCGTCGCGGTCTCCGGGCGTTGCCTGAAGCGGGTCGTGAAAGGACTCAGCCGCGCGCCTGGTAACCCCTGCTGCTCATCGGCACGAAGGCCAGCAGCACGCCCAGGATGGACAGCGCGATCACGTAGTGCGCGGGGCCCTGGGTATCGACCTTGATCCACAGCGAGATCAGCACCGGCGTCAGGCCGCCGAACACGGCATAGGCCATGTTGTAGGCGAAGGACAGGCCGGTGAAGCGCACCGGCGGCGGGAAGGCGCGGGTCGAGACGATCGGCGTCAAGGCGATGCTGCCCACGAACAGGCCCACCAGCGCGTAGCCCCACACCAGCGACTCCGGCGAGCCGGGCAGCTGGCCGAAGAACCAGTAGGTGGACAGGCCCAGGCCGCCCCAGCCGATGATCATGCAGGCGCGGGTGCCGATGCGGTCGCTGAGCCAGCCGATGGCCAGGCAGCCGATGGTGAGCATCAGCGTGCCGGCGCAGTTGGCTTGCATCACCAGCTTGGCCGGCAGGTGGTGCACGGTCTGCAGGTAGGACGGCACCATCAGGATCACCACCACGATCGCGCCCGACAGGCACCAGGTCATGCCGGCGGTCAGCGCGCAGGCGGCGCGGTGTTCGCGCAGCACGGTCTTGAGCGGCAGCTCCCTGGCCTGGGCGCGGCGCGCGGCCAGTTCGCGGAACACCGGAGTCTCTTCCAGGTAGCGGCGCAGGTAGACCGACACCAGGCCGAACACGCCGCCCAGGATGAACGGAACGCGCCAGGCGTAGCCGGTGACCTCGGCCGGCTCGAACGCGCTGTTGATGAAGATGCCCATCAGCGAACCCAGCAGGATGCCGCCGGTGATGCCGGCGGTCAGCGAGCCCACGCCGAAGGAGTAGCGGTTGGCCGGCACGTGCTCGGCCACGAACACCCAGGCGCCCGGCATCTCGCCGCCGATCGCCGCGCCCTGCAGCGTGCGCATCAGCAGCAGCAGGACGGGCGCGGCCACGCCGATGCTGGCGTAGGTCGGCAGCAGGCCGATCACCAGCGTGGGCACCGCCATCAGGAAGATGGACAGCGTAAACATGCGCTTGCGGCCGATGATGTCGCCGTAGTGGGCGATGATGATGCCGCCCACCGGACGCGCCAGGTAGCCGGCGGCGAAGATGCCGAAGGTCTGCAGCATGCGCAGCCACTCGGGCATGTCGGCCGGGAAGAACAGCTTGCCGACCACCGCCGCGAAGAACACGTAGATGACGAAGTCGTAGAACTCCAGCGTGCCGCCCAGGGCGGACAGGCCGAGCGTCTTGTAGTCGGAGGAAGTGAGGGGACGATGCTGGGACTCGTTGAGCGCCCCGGTGAAATCAGCGGAAGTGGTCATGATGGTTCGGCGGAAAAACCGTCCCCGCGCCGGCCTTGGCGACGGATCGCAAGGGGTGGGCGCCTTGGGCCGGCAACCGGCTTCGACTTTTGTTTAAACGGGTGGATCGCAGGCGGCATGCCTGCGAAGGACAGCTTCAGCGAAAAAAGAGAAACGGAGTTCGTCGATTCAGCGGAGAAACTTCAAGCATGATACCTGAAAGCGGCAAAGCTTTCGCGGCGCAGCATTTCTGACTGCATTTTCACCCTCTCGCAGCATGCGACGCGCGCCGACAGGGAGAAGCGGGCGCGGCCGCGGCGCACCACGATACGCCAAGGCGAGCCCTTGCCGCCGCATCGCCGTGAATAGCCCGCAATCCCCGCCGAAAAAGGGCAAGGCCGCCGCATGATGCATGCGAGCGGCCTCGACAGTGTTTGCGAGCCGGAGGTTTCAGCTGTCGAGCACGATGTCGACCGCGGTGCTCCGGCGCAGCATCAGGAATCCTTCGCCATAGATGTTGCGGATCTGCATCGGCGCGTCTTCCATCGAGCGCAGTTTCTGGCGCACCCGGTAGATCAGCGCGTCGATGCGGTGGGCATCGTACTCTTCGGCGCCGGATCGCAGCAGGTCGAACAACTGATTGTGCGAGACCGGATAGTTGGGACTCTGCAGCAGCGCGGCCAGCGCGGTGCTTTCCTTGTCGGTGAATTGCAGGGCCACCGAGCCGTTGGAGGAGAGCCGGCCGGACTTGCGGTTGAAGCTCCATTTCTCGGCCTGCGGCAGGCTCTCGTGCGAGGCGGTCTTCATGCGGCGCGCCAGCGCGGTCAGGGTGGCTGAGACCTCTTCCAGCCGGACCGGCTTGACCATGTAGTAGTCGGCGCCCTCGCTCATGCCGCGCACGCGGTCCTCGAAGCGGGTGGTGGCGGTCAGGATGACGATGCCCATCGATGGGAAGTGCTGGCGTATGGAGGCCAGTTCAGGCAGCAGGTTGCCGTCGGGCAAACCCACGTCGGCGACCAGGATGTCGGGCTGGCGGCTCTTGAGGATCACCAGCGCCTCCGCCAGAGAGGAGCAGCCGGAGGCCTCGTAACCCAATCCCCCGATGTGGCCGGCGAGCATCTCGCGCCAGTCGTTCTCGTGTTCAACGATCAGTACTTTCATCACTCTTGCCGTTCGGACGACCCTGTTCTTATGACTGCAGGCGCATCGCCGCCGCGTCCTCCCGGACGCGCTTCCAGGCCCACCCCACGGGCGCGGAGATGCTTTCCATAATCACAACGTTATACAGAAAATATCTGTCGAGAAAATCATAAAAACTCGCAGATACTTCACCCCTGAAAAACTGCAAAACCTTTGCTCAGCGCAGCAGCTGGGCCACCGTGGTCAACAGGTGGTCGACCGAACATGGCTTGAGCAGGAAGGCTGAAATCTCCGGAAAGTAGACGCTGGCGGCAGGCAGGTTGGCGCTGATCAGCGCCACCGGAATATGGCCGTAGCGATCGTGCGACTTGATGTAGCGCGCCAGTTCGATGCCATCCATCTCCGGCATGCTCATGTCGGTCAGCACGATGTTGGGCACACGCGACTGCATGCGCTCGATCGCCTCGATGCCGTTGGCTGCGGCGATGACCGAAAGCCCGCTGTTTTCGAGGATTTCGCACAACATCTCGCGCGAATCCTGGTGATCTTCCACGACCAATACCGTCTTGCGTGCTGCGTTCATCTCCCGCCCCTCTCCCCTGTGCCGGCCGCCCCTTGCGGCCTGCGATCGTTCCATGTGAGCGATGGTGATCTTTCGCGACAATTCGCGGTATCAGGAATTTCCTGATTAAAAAGACAACATTTCAATATTAATAACAAAATGCGGCTTGCGCGAGCAGCAAGCCTGCGCGCGCCGCGCCGACGGCGGCGTCTTCCTACACGCACATGCTCGCTGCGCCGATGGCGCGAAGCGAGGCCGCTGCCCCACCATGTGCTTCCGTCGCCGGCCCAGTTCGGCCGGCAACGCCACCGTGAGGAACCCATGCCACCAGCCAAGCCCGGCAGCGTCGCGCTGCATTTTTCATCCTGCCTGCCCTTGCGCGCGCACGCCTCGCCCACCCCGGCCGCGCGCGCGGTAGCGGGCGCGGCGCGACGGCGCAAGGGGCGCGGCGAGGAACGCCCCAAGCAGAACCGCGGGCGCTGGCAAGGCTATTACTGCCCGGGACGGGCGGAAGGCTGAGCAGGGAAAGCCGGAGCAAGGAAGCAAAAAGAAAAAGCCGCCCCGAAGGCGGCCTTGTCTTTGCGCAAACGCGCGCGCACGGCGGGGTCAGGAATGCGGCGGCAAAAGCCGCTGCACCTCATCGAGCAGGCGTTTGAAAAACACCGGCTTGCGCAGGAACAGGTTGTGGCTGGATAGCGACAGGTCATGCAGCTCCGGCGCGCCGCTGCACAGGATCACCGGCAATTTCTCGCCGCCGGGCAACTTGCGCAGCGCCGCGCAGAATTCCAGGCCGTTCATGACCGGCATCATGCAGTCCGAGATCACCAGGTCCGGCAAGGCCTGCCGGGCCTTGGCCAGGCCTTCGGCGCCGTGGTTGGCGATGACGACCGAGAAGCCGTGCAGCTCGAACAGCATCGAATAAGTGTCCGTGATATCGACCTCGTCATCCACGATCATGATGACGGGCGACGCCGGAACCGGAGATGCTGGCGCAGTCGACATGTTCAACGCTCACCCGGCAGTTGCCCTGAAGAGCCCACCAGCCCGTCGATCTCGATACCCGCGTCGGAGATGTTCATGATGCGGTTGGCGCCGTCGTAGCCGTTCTCGCGCAACTTCATCACCGAGATCTGGCGGCGGTTGACCTCGTGCTGCGCGATGTACTCCAGCAGCATCACGTTCTCGTACAGTTGCGACGACGAGGGATCGACCTGCGGGCGCGACTCGCGGAAGTACGGCAGCTGTTCCGAGATGAAGGTGGTCACGCCGCGCGCGCGCAGCTCGTTGGTCAGCGCCACCAGGAAAGGCCGCACGCGCTGCTGCTGCACCACGATGCTGCGCAGGCCGTCCACGCCGTCGATCAGCAGGCGCGTGACGCCGCGGCGGGCGATATTGTCCAGCATGCGCTTGGCCAGGTCGTCGCACAGCATTTCCAGCGGCAATTGCCAGATCATTTCCAGCGCGCCGCTCTCCATGTGGCCGTCGAGCTGCATGCCGGCCTTGCGCGCCTTGGCCAGCAGGCGCTCGGGCGATTCGTAGAAACCGACGATGAGGCATTGCTGGCCGTCCTTCAGGCCCTGCTCGATGAAATGCAGGCCCATCAGCGTCTTGCCCACGCCCGGGCTGCCCAGCAGGCAGGTGATGGAACCGCTCACCACGCCGCCGCCGATGCACTTGTCCCAGGAAGGGATGCCGACGCTGACGTAACGGTCGGAGGTGCCCGGCACCTTGCCGGCGCGGGTAGCCGTGGCCTCGAAGCGCGGGAAGATCTCCACCCCGCTGCGGTTGATCTCGAACACGTGCTTGCCCAGCAGGTGGTCGGCGCCGCGCACCTTGAACACCTTGATCTCGCGCACCAGCTGCATACCCTGCTCGTGCTGGCTCAGCTCAATGACGCCGTCCACCAGCGTGTTCTCGGACTCGGGCAGGTTGCCCTCCACCGGCGAGAGCAGCAGGGTCGTGCAATTCATGGTGAACACCAGCGAATTGAGCGAATGCATGAACTCCGACAGGTTCAGGTCGGACGGCCCGGAGTCTCGCACCGAGCGGAACCCGTCGATCACCAGCATGCCCGGCCGATGGCGGCTGAGCTCGGCGGTGATCAGCTTGAGCAGGCCGCGCAAGCCCTCGCCGGCCAGGCTGGCGTAACCGCTGAGCATCTGCAGTTGGCTGCCCACCAGGCTATCGTCGAAGAAATCGAAATTGCTTACATGGTGGAGCATCTTGGCGTGCGACTCGGCGATCAGCGTGAGCAACATCACCTTCTCGCCTGCGCGCGCCTGCAGGAAACCGGCCTGGCAAGCCAGCGTGGTCTTGCCGCTGCCGGCCAGCCCCTGGATCAGGTAGAGGCTGCCGGCGGGCAGCCCGCCGCCGAGGATTTCGTCGAAGCCGGCGATGCCCGTGCGCAGCAAGGGAATGCGATTGGGCCGTCCCGTCCCGCCCGCGGTCTGCGCGTCTGTCTGCTGGTGGTCGCTCATGGAAATATAAGGCCTTGGAATTATTGTGCGAAAGTGGCAATTTTTATGCGCATTATACGTTCGCCCTTCTTTTGGATAGGCCATCGGACCCGGCAAAAAGTTGCATCTGAGCAGGCAGAAAGATCATCAAGTTTCATCGCCGGCTGCCGTAGACGACACACCGGCACGATCACAGGACCCCATGCAAATCACGGCCAAGCCCCAGGACTACTCCACTGCGTCCGCGACCACCCCGGCGCCCGAGGCGCCGGCAACGGCTGCGGCTGCGGCTGCGGCTGCGGCCGTCGCAGCCGGCAGCCCGAGCGCGGACGCATCGGCGTCGGCCGTGGTGTCGCTGTCGCCCCAGGGGCAGGCGCTGGCGGCCTCGGCCGGCAAGCCCGCGGCGCTCTCGCTGCCCGACCTGGAAGGCATCGCCAAGCTCGACCAGGCGCTGGCCGGGGTCTCCGACGCCAGCCCGGCCCAGGCGCGCGCCCAGGCCCAGCTGAAACGGGGGCAGGACAAACTCAAGTCCAAGTTCTCGATGCTGGACGTGGACGCCTTCCGCAACATCCGCGCCAAGCTGCAGCAGCGCCCCGAGCCCACGACCGAACAGAAAAAGGCCGATGAAGCCACCTTCAAGCAGCGCATCGAAGACGGCAAGCCGCTGCTGTGAGCGACCGCCCTTCACGCCCCACTGTCGCCGCGCCGACTGTGGCAGGCGGCGATCTTTGATAAGGTAGCGGCTCGCCCACTGCCTCCGTCCCAAGCATGCGCCTGCTGATCCTCTCCGACCTGCACCTCGAAGTCTGGCGCGAGAACGCGCCCGCCATCCGTCCCGACGTCAGCCGTCCCGACGCCGTCGTCCTGGCCGGCGACATCGACAAGACCGAACGCGCCCTGGCCTGGGCCGAGCGCACCTTCGCCGGCCTGCCGGTGATCTACGTCAGCGGCAACCACGAAGGCTACGGCCACAGCTGGGAAGGCGCGCTGCGCGAGCTGGCGCGGCAGGGAGCGTCGTCTTCCAACGTGCGCTTCCTCGACCGCGGCGCCACCGTGATCGGCGGCGTGCGCTTCCTCGGCGCCACGCTGTGGACGGACTACGAACTGTTCGGGGAAGAAAGAAAGGAGGCGGCGATGACCGCCGCCGAGCCGGTGCTGCTGGACTATCGCCGCATCGCGATGGAAGGCGCGGCGCCGGACGGCGGCGCGCGCATGATGACGCCGGCCGACACCGTCAGGCTGCACCGGGCCGACCTGGACTGGCTGCGGCGGCAGCTGGAGACGCCCTTCGACGGCCGCACCGTGGTGGTCACCCACATGTCGCCCTCGTTGCGCTCGGTGGCGCCGCGCTATGCGGACGACCTGGTGTCGGCGGCGTTCTCCTCCAACCTGGACGCGCTGGCCGGATATGCCGACCTGTGGGTGCACGGGCACACCCACGACTCGTTCGACTACCGCGTCGGCCGCTGCCGCGTGGTGTGCAATCCCTGCGGCTACGTGCGGCGCGACGGCGGCACCGAGAACCCGCACTACAACCCGGACCTGATCGTCGAGATCTGATCCGGGCCGTCCGCGGTCATGCGCGGCCTCAGATATCGGTGAACACCACCGCATCCGCCAGCCGGGACTTCGGCAGCCCGGCGTTGAAATCATCGGCGCCGCGGTAGCCCAGCCCCACCAGCACCGTGCTGCTGAAGCCTTGCTGGCGCAAGCCCAGCTCCTCGTCCAGCACGCGGGCGTTGAAACCTTCCATCGGCACCGCGTCGATCTCCAGCGCGGCCGCGCCCAGCAGCACCGTGCCCAGCGCCAGGTAGACCTGCTTCTCCATCCAGTGCTGCGCATCCTTCTGGTCGTAGCGGTGCAGGTTGCTGTACATCAGGCGCGAGGCGCGCGTGCCGGCCTTGGCTTCGGGGTTGACGAACCGGCCGTCGCGCTCTTCCTGCGCCAGCAGCGCCTCCAGGTGCCCGTCGTCGATGGCGGTGCGGGCCGCCAGCACCAGCACGTGCGAGGCGTTGAGGATCTTCGGCAGGTTGTAGGGATAGCCGGCTTCGGCGGCCTTGCCGATGCGGGCCTTGCCGGCCTCGGTCGAGGCCAGCACGAAGTGCCAGGGCTGCGAATTGACCGAGGACGGCGCCAGGCGCAGCAGCTCGCGCAGTTCGGCGATCACCCCTTCCGGGATCTTGCGGGCCGGGTCGAAGGCTTTGGTGGAATGGCGCTTGCGGGCGTACTGGACGATGCTCATGGGTTCTCCTGGTTCATGGATGCGGTCGAAGAAGCGAGATGGCTTCCCTCGTGAAGCATGATCGACGATCCACGGCTTTCAAAAAAGGACATGCCGCCAAAAACATTTTCAAAAATATTTTGAAAGTAAAATGACGCCATCCGCCGATCCCGGCGCCCTCTCCCGCATGCCATGATCCGACTGGAAGACCTCGCCATCTTCGTCTGCGCCGCCGACAACGGCAGCCTCTCCGCCGCCGCGCGCCAGCACGACGTCACGCCGGCAGTGGCCAGCGCGGCCATGAAACGGCTGGAAGGAGAACTGGGCGCGCGCCTGCTGACGCGCTCTACCCGCAGCCTGCGCCTGACGCCGGACGGCGAGCGCTACCTGCAATACGCGCGCAACACGCTGGCCGAAGTCAACGCCGGGCGCGATGCGGTGGCGCATGGCCGCCGCGTGGTGGGCGGCAACCTGTCGCTGTCGGCGCCGTCCGACCTCGGCCGCAACCTGATGCACCCATGGCTGGACGAGTTCCAGAAACTGCATCCGGCGGTGACGCTGCAGGTGCGCATCAGCGACCGCGTGGCCGACATGTTCCGCCAGCCGGTGGACGTGGCGATCCGCTACAGCCCGCCCGAGGATTCCAGCCTGGTGGCGCTGCCGCTGGAGCCGGACAATCGCCGCGTGCTGTGCGCCTCGCCGGACTACTTCCCGAGCGCATCGGCCGCTACGTCGCCGCAGGCAATCAGCAAGTCAATTGAAAGGGCGGGCCCTCAGCCCTTGGCCGCCAGGCGGCGCACGCCCATCGACGGCAGCGCCGGCAGCAGCAGGCCCAGGCACAGCAGGCCCATGCCCAGCATCAGGTCGCCCGAGAGCTTCTCGCCGAACACCAGCGCAGACAGCGTCAGGCCCACCACCGGCACGCCCAGCATGCACACCGACACCGTCACCGGCGACAGGCGCTGGGTCATCTGCAGCACGATCAGGAAGGTCAGCGCGGTGGCCAGCGGGCCGGTATAGGCGATCACATACCAGGAGTGGCTCTCGGCCAGGAACAGCGGCGCGCCCTCGAAGGTGAAGGCCAGCGCGCACAGCGGCAGCGCCGCCACCAGCGTCTGCCAGGGCAAGAGGTCGAAGTCCAGCTTCACGTTGGGGGTCAGCTTGATCTGCAGGATGTTCATGGCCCAGGAGAGCGAGGCCGTGCCCAGCATCAGGTAGCCGATCATGCTGTGCAGGTCGGCATGCAGCAGCGCCGGCAGCACGATCACCGCCATGCCCGCATAGCTGCACACGGTGGCCAGCGATTGCCGGCCGCTCAGCTTGTGCTTCAACACCAGCGCCGCGCCGGGCACCACCCAGATCGAGGTGGCGTAGGCGATCAGCGAGGCGCGGCCGGGCATGACGAAGTGCAGCGCGCCGGTCACCAGCGCCGTGAACAAGCCCATCTGCAGCACGCCCACGCCCACCACGATCGGCCATTCGGCGCGCGTGGGCAGGCGCAGCTTGCCGATGGCGAAGGCGATCACGAAGCTGAGGATGGCTGCGGAGAGGAAGCGGCTGGCCGCGAACCACAGCGGCGGGATGTACTGGCTGCCGAACTTCATCACCGGCCAGTTGCCGCCCCAGATGCAGATCGCCACCACCACGCAGGCCAGGAACAGCCCGCCCAGGGGCTTCGGTTTGGTCGCGGGCTTGGCGGTGGGGGTGGCGCGGCTGGCCGCGGCGGCGATCGACATCTCTGGCTCCATTGGCTAAAAACGGATGCATGCTGCAGCGCATCCAAACGCGTTCAATGGTAGAGAAGAGACAACAAATAGTGCTGCCGAATTTACCCGCAGGCAACCCGCCATTCGGCACTTCATGCTGCAAAATCCTGTTTTTCGGATTTATTATTTTTTCAAACCAAATTGGGGCAGCACATGACGCTCCCAATGAAAAAACGGGCTTGCGCCGCTGTGGCGCACAAGCCCGTTTCCATTTTCCATTTTTCGCGTGGGGCGGCCTGGCCGCAGCTTCTCCGACGCTGCGACCTCAGCCCAACAACGCCGTGCCGCCCCCCTGCGCCGGCGCAGCGGCGCGCGCGCGATCCAGCGTGAACACGCCCACCAGTCGCACCAGCTTGTCGGCCTGCTCCTGCAGCGACTGCGCGGCGGCGGCGGCCTGCTCCACCAGCGCGGCGTTCTGCTGCGTGGTTTCATCCATCTGCACGATGGCGTGGCCGACCTGCTCGATGCCCGAGCTCTGCTCATGGCTGGCAGTGGCGATCTCGTGCACCACGGTGGAGACGCCCTGGATGCTGGACACCACCTCCTGCATCGTCTGTCCGGCCTGCTGCACCAGCTGCGTGCCGGCATCGACCTTGCCCACGGAATCGTCGATCAGGGTCTTGATCTCCTTGGCTGCGGCCGCCGAACGCTGCGCCAGCGAACGCACTTCCGAGGCCACCACCGCGAAGCCGCGGCCCTGCTCACCGGCGCGCGCCGCCTCCACCGCGGCGTTCAGCGCCAGGATATTGGTCTGGAAGGCGATGCCGTCGATCACGCTGATGATGTCGACGATCTTGCGCGAGGAGTCGTTGATCGAGGCCATCGTGCTGACCACCTGCGACACCACCTCGCCGCCCTGGATCGCCACCTTGGAAGCCGACGACGCCAGCTGGTTGGCGTGCTGGGCATTGGCCGCGTTCTGCTTGACGGTGGAGGTCAGCTCCTCCATGGCCGAGGCGGTTTCCTCCAGCGAGCCGGCCTGCTGCTCGGTGCGGTTGGAGAGGTCCATGTTGCCGGTGGCGATTTCGTCCACCGAGGTCTTGATGGATTCGGTGGCGTTCTGGATGCCATGCACGGTGTCGACCAGGCGGTCGCGCGTGTAGGCCACGGCCGCCACCAGGCTGCGGCCGTCGCCGCTGGCGGTGCGGATGTTGCCGGTGAGGTCGCCGGCGGCGATCTTGCGGGCCATGTCGGCCGCCTCCGCCGGCTCGCCGCCGATGGAGCGGAAGATGTTGCGCGAGACCATGCCGGCGATCACCGACAGCGCCACGCCCAGCACCAGCAGCACCACCACCGCCTGGATCAGCGCGCGACGGAAGTCGGCTTCGATGTCATCGGAATAGACGCTGCAGATCAGGTCCCAGCCCCAGGGCTTGAAGCGCTTGACGAAGCCCATCTTGGGGCTGGGCTTGTCGGTGCCGGGTCGCGGCCACCAGTATTCGAGATAGCCCTTCCCCTGCGCCGACGAACCGGTGGCGGCGATCATCTTGTAGAGCGGGTTGCCCTTGGCATCCTTGAAGTCGATCATGTTCTTGCCATCGAGCTTGGTATTGATGGGATGCATCACGATGGAAGAATCGGCGCCCACCAGGGTGACGTAGCCGTCGCCGGTGTAGCGCTGGTCCTTGACGCGGGCAATGGCGTTCTTCTGCGCCTCCTCGCGGCTCATCTTGCCTTCGGCCTCCAGCCTGGCGAAGCCGGCCAGCGTGGTGTAGGCCATCTCGGTCACGTCTTCCAGCGCGCGCTGGCGCTCGGAAATTTGCAGGTCGCGGGTCTGGTAGGCATGCCAGACCGAAAGGAACAGCAGGGCAATCAGCGAGAAGACCAGCGGCAGCCAGAGTTTTTTCTTGAGCGAGAGATTGTTCATCGTCGGCGTCCGAATGTGGTTGGAATGATCCGGGTAGCCGATGGCAAGCCGCCGCGCATTACGCCAAGGCAATATGCGGCAACGCTGCCGGCGGCGCCGGCATCCATCCTTCCCCGCGATTGTTTACGGCCGGCGATGAGGCGCGCTAAAGGGTCGCCGGCGCGCGCCGGCGATTATTTATTTCCCGTCAATCAGGAATCGCCTTCCTGGGCCGCGCCGGATCGGGCAATCCGCACGCCAGGAAGCGGCCGCGGCCGACCTCGCCGCAAGCCTGCCCGTCGGCCCACACCACCTCGCCGCGCGAGAGCGTGGTCTCCGGCCAACCGGTCAGGCGCATGCCTTCGTACGGGGTGTAGTCGACGTTATGGTGCAGCAGTTCGTTGCGCACCACGACTTCCTTGTGCGGATCCCAGATCGCGATGTCGGCGTCGCTGCCGATGGCGATGGTGCCCTTGCGCGGATAGAGGCCGTACATCTTGGCCGGATCGGTCGCCGTCAGCGCGACGAATCGGTTGAGGTCGATGCGGCCGCGGCCCACGCCCTCCGAGAACAGGATCGGCATGCGCGTCTCCAGCCCCGGCGTGCCGTTGGGAATATAGCGGAACGGCACCTCCTTGCCGCCCGGCTTCTTGCCCTGCGGATCGTCGTAGCGGAACGGCGCATGGTCGGACGAGAACACGGTAAACAAGCCGCTGGCCAGGCCGTCCCACACGTATTGCTGGTTGGCCTTGTCGCGCGGCGGCGGGCTGCAGACGCACTTGGCGCCATGATAGCCGTCGTCCAGGTGATCCTCGGTCAGCACCAGGTATTGCGGGCAGGTCTCGGCGTAGATACGCAGGCCATGGCCGTGCGCCCAGCGGATCTGCTCGATGGCTTCCTTGCCGGATACGTGCACGATCAGGATGGGCACGTCCACCAGTTCGGACAGCGCGATGGCGCGGTGCGTGGCTTCGCGCTCCACCATCATCGGCCGCGACTGCGCGTGGTATTTGGGCGCGGTCAGCCCGGCCTCTTCCAGCTGCTCGGTAAGCCAGCCGATGCAGTCGGCATTCTCGGCATGCACCATGACCATCGCGCCCTCGCGCCGGGCCAGCGCCAGCAGGTCGAGGATCTGGCGGTCGTTGAGCTTGAGGTCGTCGTAGGTCATGTAGATCTTGAACGAGGTGTAGCCCTCGCGCACCAGTTGCGGCAGCTCCTCCTTGAGCACCTTCTCGCTGGGATCGCTGACGATCATGTGGAAGGCGTAGTCGATCACCGCGCGGCCCTCGGCGCGGCGATGGTAGTCCTCGACCGCCGCGCGCAGCGACTGGCCCTTGGCCTGGGCCGCGAACGGAATCACGGTGGTGGTGCCGCCGCAGGCCGCCGAGATGGTGCCGCTCTCGAAATCGTCGGCCATCTTCAGGCCCTCTTCCATCGGCTGGTCCAGGTGGCAATGCGCGTCCACGCCGCCGGGCAGCACCAGCTTGCCGGCGGCGTCGATCTCCTGCCTGCCGGGCGGCAGCCCGCGGCCCAGCATGGCCACCTTGCCGTCCTTGATGCCGACGTCGCATTGCATGATGTCGGAGGCGGTGGCCACGGTGCCGTTGCGGATCACTACATCGAATTGTTCCATGGTGTTTTCTCCAGAACGCGGGGCAAAGCGGCCCCGCCGCCGCCGGCAAGGGCGGCGCGCTGCATGTTTTCAGGAATGCGAAGGGTGGCGTGAAGCGGCCGGCGACGTCCTATCGGCCTGGCCTCACTTGACGTCGCGAAACAGCGAACCCCAGTGGCGGATGCGCGAGGGGTCGGCGCCGGCCTGCCTGAGCGACTTCCACACCACGGTGGAGATGGTGTCGTAGATCGGGATGCCGACTTCCTTTTCCAGCTCCTCCACCAGCGGCGCGCCGCGCAGGTTGGTGCAGAAGATGGTGATGGCCTGCGGCTTGTCGCGGGCCACCTCGCGCACCATGGCGCGCAGCTCCTCGGCGCCCACCTCGGAGAACGAGAAGTTGTCCTGCTTGCGCAGGTGGCGTTCGGACACGCACTCGTAGCCGGCCCCGGCGTAGTTGCTGATGATTGCGGCCTGCACCTCGTCCAGGTAAGGCGTCACCAGGCCGAAGCGCTTGACGCCGGTGAGGTCGAAGATTTCATTCAGGGCCAGCACCGAGGTGCAGGCCGGGATGCCGGTGGCCTCGGTGATGCGCCGGCACAGGCGCTCGTCCGCCTCGAAACCGAGCCAGCCGGACGAGGTGCCGTTCCAGCCTATGCTGCCGACCTTGGCGTGCGAGAGCAGCTCGGCCGCGCGCAGGATCTCGCTGTCGTCGAACTGCGCCAGCGCCTGGTTGGACAGCGCGATCTCGGTCACGCGGAAGCGGCCGAAGTGGGCGCTGGCCTCGGGAATCTCGGCCAGCATGGCGGTGGTGACCGGCTCCAGCGTGGTGTTGGAGGACGGCGTGAGCATGCCGAGCAGGGTGCGTTGGGTCATCTTTTCTTTCCTTTCAGGCCGCCAGTTGGGCGGCGTCGGCATGGGCCAGCGCCGATTCCTCGCGGATCAGGCCCAGCACATGGCGCTTGTATTGGTTGAATTCCTGGGTGGTGGTGTCGCGCGGGCGCGGCAGGTCGATGTCGATCAGCTCGCGCATGCGCCCCGGACGGTGCGTCATCACCGCCACCTTGGTGGCCAGCACCAGCGCCTCGTCCACGCTGTGGGTGACGAAGACGATGGTGCCCTCATAGCGCTGCCACAGCGCCACCAGTTCCTCCTGCATCTCCATCTTGGTCTGCGCGTCCAGCGCGGCGAAGGGTTCGTCCATCAGGATCACCGACGGATTCTGCAGCAGCGCCCGGGCAATGCCCACGCGCTGCGCCATGCCGCCGGATAGCTCGCTGGGAAAATGGTTCTCGAAGCCCTTCAGCTTGACGGTCTCGATGAAGGGCTGCGCCGCGGCGCGCCGTTCGGCCGCGCTCTTGCCTTGCAGCTTGAGCGAGAAGGCGACGTTGTCCCACACCGGCAGCCAGGGCATGAGGTTGGCCTGCTGGAACACCATCCCGCGGTCGGCGCCGGGGCCGGCGATGTTCTTGCCGTCCACCTTGACCTCGCCGCCGGTCGGGAACTCGAAGCCGGCGATCATGTTCAAGAGCGTCGACTTGCCGCAGCCCGAGGGGCCGAGCAGGCACAGGAACTCCTTCTTCTCCAGCTTGAGGCTGACGTTGTCGATGGCCAGCATGTCCGTGCCGCGCTTGCGGTCCTTGAACACCTTGACGATGTCGTTCAATTCGATGAATGCCATGTTGCGACTCCTTTCAGGCCTTGCCCTGCACGGTCGATACCTGCTGCCAGCGCAGCACCGAGTTCATGATCTGCTTCAGGATCCAGTCCGCCAGGAATCCGAGCAGGCCGATGCTGATCATCGCCGCGATCACCAGGTCGTAGCGCAGGAAGTAATACGAATCCCACAGCGCGTAGCCCAGGCCGCTCTTGACCGCCACCATCTCGGCCGTGACCGTGAGCATCCAGGCGCTGCCGATGCCGATGCGCAGGCCGGCGAAGATGCTCGGCATGGCCGCCGGCAGGATCACGAAACGCAGCAACTGCCCCTGCTTCGCACCGGCCATGGCCGCCGCGCGCAGCAGGTTGCGGTCGGACGTCTTGACCCCGTGCACCGTGTTCATCAGGATGGGGAAGAAGGCGCCCAGGAACACCAGGAAGATCGCCGGCTTGTTGGCGATGCCGAACCAGATGATGGCCAGCGGGATCCACGATACCGGCGGCACCGGGCGCAGCATCTGCACGGTCGGCTCGATGGCGCGCTCGACCCAGCGCCACCAGCCGATCGCCACGCCCAGGGCGATGCCCGAGACGGCGGCGATCAGGTAGCCGGCGGTGACCCGCAGGCAGCTGGCCATGGCGTCGTAGATCCACTTGCCGCTGCTGTCCTGGGCCGACTCGTTGATGCCGAAGATCCAGTCCATCCAGGTGGCGAACACGCGCGACGGCGCCGGCAGCAGCGAGGCCGGGATCATGCCGGAGCGCGAGAACGCCTCCCAGAACAGCACCAGCAGCACCGGCACCGCGAAGCGCCACTTCGCCTCCGACAGGGAATGCCTCAATCGATTCATGGTAGTTCCTTCCGCCTTGTCCGCATCAGTAGCCGAGTTCGGACTTGGGCTTGCCCGTCACGCTCATCAGGAAGCTGTAGTCCATGTTCTTCTCCGCCTGCGCCGAGACGTCGCCGGAAACGTACTTGAGATCCTTCATCATGCCCGCGATCGCCCGGGTCTGGGTGCGGTACATGCGGTAATCCGGATAGGCGTTGTTGAGCGCCTCGGTGGCGATCTTGGGATCCAGGCCGGTGCCCTTGACGATGCTGTTGATCCAGCCCTGCTTGTCCTTCTGCAGGCCGTCCACCAGCTTGACCACGGCGGCCACCGTTTCCTTCACCTCGGCCGGATGCTCCTTGATCACGTCCGAGCGCGTCACGATCAGGTTGGTCAGGCGGCCGGCCGCCTGGTCGTACGGATAGGCGAAGTGCTTGCCCACGCCGGTCATGCGGATCTGCGAGGCGAACGGTTCGACCGAGCAGATCAGCTCGACCTCGCCGCGCGACAAGGCCGCGGCGTGATCGGACGGGTTGGGGATGTTCACGAACTGCACGTCCTTGGACGGATCGATGCCGTGACCGGCCAGCTCGCCGCGCATGTGCAGGTCCTGCGCATTGCCGCGCGAGGCGGCGATGCGGAAAGGCTTGCCCTGCGCCTTGTACTCGGCGACCAGTTTCTTCAGGCCGGCCCAGTCGTCGGACGCCAGCTTGGCGTCCTTGCCGACCAGCATCTCGGAGCCGCCGTTGACCTGGCCCGACACCGCCACCAGGTCGAAGCCCTTGTCCAGGCCGCTGACGTAGGCCAGGTAAGTGACCTGGGCGATGTCCACGCTCTTGGAGACCAGCGCCGTCAGCGCATCGCTGCCGGCGGTAAAGTTGATGCCCTCGATCTCCACGTTCTGCGCCAGCGCCGGCACCATGGACATCGACATGCAATGCGCGCACTTGGCGTAGGCCAGCTTGATCTTCGGCTTGGATTGGGCGGCCGCGGAACCGGCGGCCATCACGCCGCAGGCCAGCATGGCGGCCAGTGCGACGCCCTTGATGGACAGGCCGAACGAGGATTTGCGAACTTGCTTTTGCATCGTTTCTCTCCCAGAGATGAACAAACCGTGAATAAATTGTGACAATTTAAGTTTTCATTGCCACGATTTATGCAATAGGTGTGCCAGCCTGAAAATCCTCCGCGAAGAACTGAACAATCCGCCAGATACGCCCTATGTACAAAGGACCGATGGGAAACCGGCGCCCCGGCTTGCACTGCGGAAAGACCCGACCAACCGCACCAAAGTGCAGCCATGCGCGCGGAAAGCGGGAACGCGCGCCCCAGCCTTGTGCGCCAATATCGGTTTTTTATGTGAAAATATTTTTATTGGATTGTGACAAAAATACCCCACAATCTTCAGCTATCATGACGGCACATTTCAACGCCTTCATCGACACATCGCCAAGCATCGGCGCAGAACAACCTGCCGAGACGACATGAGCACAAGCACCGCAACCACCACCGGCCGCAGGAAGAGCGGCAAGCAGGACAAAACCGACAACAGCCCCCTCCCCGGCCAGGCCATCAGCGCGCGTCCCATGGCGGGCGACGCCATCTACGAGCGCATCCTGGGCTCGATCATGGAGCACCGGCTCACGCCCGGCACCAAGCTGGTGGAGGAGAAGCTGGCCAGCATCTTCGGCGTGAACCGCACCCGCGTGCGCGAAGTGCTGGCGCGCCTGGCGCACGAAGGCCTGATCACCACCATCCCCAACCGCGGCGCCTTCGTCGCCAGCCCCACGCCGGAAGAGGCGCGCAACATCTTCGCCGCGCGCCGCCTGCTGGAGCCGGCGCTGCTGCGCCACCTGTGCGAACACACCAGGCCCGAGCACGTGGCCCAGCTGCGCGAGCACGTGGC
Source organism: Herbaspirillum sp. WKF16 (assembly GCF_028993615.1). Taxonomy (NCBI): domain Bacteria; kingdom Pseudomonadati; phylum Pseudomonadota; class Betaproteobacteria; order Burkholderiales; family Oxalobacteraceae; genus Herbaspirillum; species Herbaspirillum sp. WKF16. The sequence continues at coordinate 3,896,504 of NZ_CP118632.1, forward strand.
CCAGGAGGCCCGCGCCCGCGAGAGCAACGATCGCCGGGCCATCATCCGCCTCTCCGGCGAGTTCCACATCCGCATCGCCGACATGGTGGACAACCCGGTGATGAGCAAGATGATGCGCGAGCTGGCCTCGCTCACCTGCCTCATCATCGTGCTCTACGACTCGCCCACGGTGCCGGCCTGCACCCACGACGAGCACGCCGACATCATCGACGCCATCGCCGCCGGCCGCGCCGAGGAAGCGGTGGCGGCGATGATCGAACACCTGAACCACATCGAGGAAGTGCTGGACATGTCGGCCCCGCCGGGCGAGGACGAGGACCTGGAAGCGATGCTGACGTAAGCGGCAGGCCGCCGGTGTAAACGCGGGACGCGCTTTTTTATGCCGCGTTGATACGGCGGCCGCAAAGTTTTACCGGGATTAAACGCGCCCCGACCTAAGCTGGATGCTCTTCAACCCGTGGAGCTTCCAGCATGAACCGCAAGTCACAACAAGAACAGTCCCCGTCGCATCCGCAACACGCGCCGCTGGGACGCCGCCGCCTGCGCAACGCGCAGTTCGCCGGCCTGGCCACGCTGGCCGCCGCCGGCGCCCTGCTGGCGATCGCCGCGATCGCGCCGGCGCAGGCGGCGGAGAACGCAGACGCCGCAGACGCCTCGCCCCTGCACTTCGCGGGCAACCTCGGCGTGGCCAGCCAGTACGTCTTCCGCGGCACCACCCAGACCAACGGCAAGCCGGCCCTGCAGGGCGGCTTCGACCTCAGCCACGACAACGGCCTCTATGCCGGCCTCTGGATGTCCAACATCAGCTGGATCTCCGACACCAACCCGGCCGCCTCGGCCAGCCTGGAAGCCGATCTCTACGCCGGCTGGAAACCGGCCGTGACCGACTGGCTCAACGTGGACCTGGGCGTGCTGCGCTACGCCTATCCCGGCAGCTACCCGACCGGCATGACCAAGCCCGACACCACCGAGTTCTACGCCGGGCTGGACGCCAGGTGGATCGCCTTCAAGTATTCGTACAGCGCCGGCGACACCTTCGGCAATGCCGGCACCAGCGGCAGCAGCTACGCCGACCTGTCGCTGAACCGCGAACTGTTCGCCGGCATCAACGGCATCGCCCACATCGGCCGCCAGCGCTACACCGGCCCGAACGCCTCGGCGCTGTCCTACACCGACTGGAAGCTCGGACTGACGCGCGACTTCTCCGGCTATGTGCTGGGCCTGGCCTACACCGACACCAACGCGCCGGCCGCCGGCTACACCATCAAGGGCAAGAACATCGGGCGCAGCCAGGTGGTGCTGTCGCTGAACAAGAGCTTCTGAGGAAGATATACGGCGAAAGTCGCTGGGTCCCTGCTTTCGCAGGGACGACAGACCGTCTGTCACTTCAATCTCCGTCGTTCCTGCGAAAGCAGGAACCCAGCGTCGTTTGCCGCGCCCGGCATCACAACCATCGGAGTCCATCATGAACAAGCGCAAGCAACGCATCCATCCCTTCTCCCCGCGCCACCTGTTCCTGCGCACCGGCCACCGCACCGAGTACCGCTGCGCGCTCGCCGTGGCGGCGATCTTCGTGCTGTGCGCCTGCATCGTCCCGGCGGCGGGCGCCGTCGTCCCCTACCGCTCCCCGGACGACTACGGCCCGTCGCTGCAGGCCAGGGAGCACCGCGACGATTGCCGCCAGCGGGTGCTGCAGGCGCTGGACGGGAAAATAGAAAGCGAGGATTTCGTCACCCGCACCGACCGCGAATACTTCCGCTACGTGGTGCGCCGCGAGCTGCGCGAGGTCATGTTCATCTGCGACGCGCGCAGCGGCGAGATACGCCGCCAGATCGATCTCTGGGGGGATCTTTAGGTTTCTCACGCGCAGCCGGTGAACGGCGCGGCGCGGGTGGACAAAGCCGGCGACAGGCGGCAAGATGCGCCATCGCTGACAACCCCAGGGCTGCCCCGCATGCAAACCGACTACACCGCCGTGCTCCAATGGATCTACCTGTTCAACTCGATCGCCCTGATCCAGCTGGCCTTCAGGCAAGTCATGAAACGCAGGAAGGGCCGCGAGCTCGACCTGAAGATCAAGGCGGCGGCGCTGGCCCAATGGGCCGGCACTTCGCCTGACGCCTTGATGCGCCAGCTCGGCGCCGCCAGCAACCAGGGCGACCTCGATCATGGCAAGAGCGCCTACACCTGGCGCGGCGAACGCCAACTGCTGGAGGCCTTCTACCAGGACGGCAATTGCACCGGCGTCGAACTGCGCCAGCACGAGGGCGACGCCTTCCCCACGCTCAATACCTATTTCAACTGCGCCGTGCTGGCCGCGCTGGCCTGCTCGTGGAAATTCCTGGCCGCCCAGGCCGGCATGCAGGATGCCGGCGAGGCGCTGCCGGTGTCGGCCGCGGCCAAGCAGTACCTGCTCAACTTCGTGCTGTTCTTCGCCGGGGCGTGGCTCGCGTCCTTCGCCCTGAAGCGGCATCAGCTGCTGCTCAGCGGCGGGTGCATCGTGATGGTGGCGCTGGCCTTGCCCTTGCTGGGCTGGCCCTGACCCTGACGCCGCGCCGGCTACTCGGCAATCACTTCCGCCACCCGATACCCCACCCCGATCTCGGTCAGTATGTGCACCGGCTGCGCGGCGTCCTTCTCCAGCTTCTGGCGCAGGCGCTGCATGTAGATGCGCAGGTAGTGGTGGTCTTCCGCATGCGAGGGGCCCCAGCCTGACACCAGCAGTTGCCGGTGCGTGATCACGCGGCCGGCGTCGCGCAACAGCGTGGCCAGCAGGCGGTACTCGATCTGCGTCAGGTGCAGCGCTTCGCCGTTGCGGGTGACGCTGCGCGCCGGCAGGTCGACCGCGACCTCGCCCAGGCGGTAGCGGCCGCTGGCGCGGCCCTCGCCCGAGGCGCGCGCATGACGGCGCAGCTGGGCGCGCATGCGCGCCAGCAGCTCGGGCATGCCGAAGGGCTTGACCAGGTAGTCGTCGGCGCCGGCGTCCAGCGCCTCGACCTTTTCGGACTCCTGCGTGCGGGCCGACAGGATGACGATGGGCACGCCGCTCCAGCTGCGGATCTCGGCGATGACCTGCTTGCCGTCGAGGTCGGGCAGACCGAGGTCGAGGATCACCAGGTCGGGCTTGCGGGTGCCGGCCTCGGTGACGCCTTCGCGCGCGGTGCGGGCCTCGTGGACGATGAAGCCTTCCTGCTCCAGCGCGCCCTTCACCAGTTTGCGGATGTGCGGGTCGTCTTCGATGAAGACGATATTGCCTGCGTGTTCTTGCATGTTGCGTTCCTCATTCTTCCGGCAAGGCCGGCTGCGCTTCGACCGGCAGGGTGAAGCAGACCACGGCGCCCTGCGCGCCGTCCTGCGGGGCGATCCAGATCCGGCCCTGATGGGCATCGATGATGGCGCGGCAGATCGCCAGGCCCAGGCCGACGCCCGGCGTGCTGGACTCGTTGTCGCCGCGCGTGAATTTCTCGAAGGCGTGCTGCGCCATCGACGGCGGGAAGCCGCGGCCGTGGTCGCTGACGCTGACCTTGAGCTGCGCGGCGCCGTCGACCTGCTCGACCTGGGCCGCGATGGCGATGCCGCTGCCCGGCGGCGAGTACTTGACGGCGTTCTCCACCAGGTTGGCGAACACGCGCTCCAGCAGCACCGCATCCACCCGCAGCAATGGCAATCCGGCCGGGATCCGGGTCTCGACCACGCGCCCTTCGAGGGCCTTGGCCAGCAGGCGCAGGGCCGAGCCGATCACTTCCTCCAGCGCGTTCCACTGGCGGTTCAGCGTCACCGCGCCGGCCTGCAGGCGCGCCATGTCGAGCAGGTTGTTCATCAGGCCGACCATCTTCTGCGACTGTGCGCTGATGGTGCGCGCCATGGCGCGGGCGTCGTCGTCCAGCCTGGCATTGGCGGCCAGCACGTCGGCGCTGCCCACCAGCGAGGTCAGCGGCGTGCGCAGGTCGTGCGAGATGGCCGACAGGAGAGAATTGCGCAGGCGCTCGGACTCCATGGTCACCAGCGCGTCCTGCGCCACCTCGGCGTAATGCAGGCGCTCGATGGCCATGGCGATCTGCGAGCAGAAGATCTCCAGCATCTGGCGATTCTCGGGCAGCGCCGATTGCGCGGCGGCGAGTTCGCGCTCCTCGTCGCTGGGGGCGTCGATGGCGAAGGCCAGCACGCCGCGCGTGCGCATGGTGGCCGTCAGCGGCAGGTAGAGCGCCGCCGCCGAGGGCAGCGTGGCGGTGCCGCGGCCGGCCGGCTGGCCGTTGTCGTAGACCCATTGCGCCACGCCGGCGTCGACGCTCTTCAATACGTGGGCGCCGCCGGACTCCTGCTCCGGCTCGGCCAGGCGCAGCCGGTCGGCGCTGTCGGGCAGGAAGAAGGCGATGCGCGCGCCGAACACCGCGGCCAGGTGGCGGCGGCCGATCTCCAGGATCTGGTCCAGCGTCAGCAGCGCCGAGAGCTCCTTGCCCAGCATGTAGAGGTTGCCGGCGCGCGCCTCGCGCTGCATGGCCACCCGCGCCTGGCGACGCAGGCGCGCGGTGAGCGAGCTGATGAACAGCGACACCGCCAGCATCACCACCAGCGTGAGCAGGTACTGGGCGTCCGACACGCTGATCGAGAAGCGCGGCGCGACGAAGAAGAAATCGAAGGACAGCACCGACAGCACCGACACCAGCGCCGATGCCGACCGGCCGTAGCGCATCGCCACCAGCATCACGCCCACCAGATAGAGCATGATGACGTTGGCCGGATGCAGGAAGTCGTTGAGCACGAAGGCCAGCGCGGTGGTAACGGCGCAGCTGGCGACCGCCCACAGGCTGCCGCGCGTGCGGCGGCGGCGCGTGAGCAGGGATTCGGCGGCGCTGGCGGCGCTGTCGGGGCGGTCGTCGGCGGCGGCGCGCGCGGCGCGGGTGCGCGCCACGGTGTAGATGTCGATGTCCTCGCCCTCGGCGGCGATGCGCTGGGCCAGCGCGCCGGAAGGCCAGCGCAGCCGGCGGCGCCAGCCGCCTGCCTGGCCCGCATCCTGCCCCACCACCAGCTTGCCGGCGTTGCGCGCGCGGGCGAACTGCAGCAGCGCGGCGGGCAGCCGGTCGCCGCTGATGCCGGCGGTCTCCGCGCCCAGCGACTGCGCCAGCTTGAGATAACCGAGCACGCGCTCGCGCGCGGCCATGTCCTGGCGCTCGCCCGGCAGGTCCACGTGCACCGCCAGCCACTCGGCCTGCAGCTTGGCCGCCAGCCGCGCCGCCTCGCGGATCACGCGCTCCTCGCCGGGACCGCTGCCGATGGCGGCGACGATGCGCTCGCGCGCCTGCCACAGCTGGGCGATGGAACGGTCGGCGCGGTATTCGCGCATATCGGCGTCGACCCGGTCGGCGGTGCGGCGCAGGGCGATCTCGCGCAGCGCGATCAGGTTGCCCTTGCGGAAGAAGTTGCGGCCGGCCTTCTCGGCCTGCTGCGGCAGGTAGACCTTGCCCTGCTTCAGGCGCGCCAGCAGCTCATCGGGCGGGATGTCGACCAGCATGACGTCGTCGGCCTCGTCGAACACGTGGTCGGGCACGGTTTCGAACACGCGGATCCCGGTGATCTGGCCGACCACGTCATTCAAGCTTTCGATGTGCTGGACGTTGAGGGTGGTGTAGACGTCGATGCCGGCGCGCAGCAGTTCGTCGATATCCTGCCAGCGCTTGGCGTGGCGCGAGCCGGGCACGTTGGAGTGCGCCAGTTCGTCGACCAGCATCACCTGCGGCTTGCGCTCCAGGGCGGCGTCGAGGTCGAACTCTGGAAGCTGGCGGTCGCGGTAGGCGACCAGGCGCATGTCCAGCCGCGGGAGGCCGGCCAGCTGCGTCTCGGTGTCGGCGCGGCCGTGGGTTTCCACCACGCCGGCGACCACGTCGATGCCTTGGGCCGCCAGCGCCTGGGCCGCCTCCAGCATGGCGAAGGTCTTGCCGACGCCGGCCGAGAAGCCGAAGAAGACCTTCAGGCGTCCGCGCGCCTGGCGCTCTTCGTCGCGCATGACGCGTTCGAGCAGGTCGTCGGGATTGGGGCGGGTGGTCATGGGAGCAGGAGTTTTTTGGGCATTGTAGTGCAGTGGGGTGCTTGCAGGGGGCTTGTCATTGCGCAAGGGGCTTGTCGGATTGGTGGATGACCTTGAACGACCGTTGAACGACGCTGGATCCCGGCCTGCGCCGGGATGACGGATTAAAAACACAGTAAACCAATGCATCAAGGCCGAAGCGAGGCGCAAGCAAGACAAAGCCGCAGGCGAGTCGGATACAGCGCGATGCCGCAGGCGAGCCGGACACGCTTTCCCCTTGTGGGCCAGCCGTCGGAGCGGCGCAAAAAGTGGATCAGGGCGTCAGTCGGAGCGCAGCGACTCTGACGCCCCCACTTTTTGCGCCGCTCCGGCGGGCACCCCGAAGGGGCTGGCACTTAGGGGCCGTTTTCTTTGCTTACTTTCTTTGGCGGGCCAAAGAAAGTGAGCGGCTGCCGGGCCGCCCCCGGCGCTCACCTCCGACCGGAGAAAGATAAGGCTAGAGCCGGTACATCTGCATGCAGCAAGACCTGACTACTCAAACAACGACGGCATCCACGCCGACTTCGATACACCGCAAAAGCGGCTACTCAGTCCGAACGGAATTCAAGGAAGCGCAACGAACGACACTGGGTCCCGGCCTGCGCCGCAACGACGGATTAAAAAGACAGTGAGCCAATGCATCAAAGCCGAAGGCGAGGCGCAAGCAAGACAAAGCCGCAGTCGAGTCGGAGACCCCGCGAGGCCGCAGGCGAGCCGGACATGCTTTCCCCTTGTGGGCCAGCCGTCGGAGCGACGCAAAAAGTGGATCAGGGCGTCAGTCGGAGCGCAGCGACTCTGACGACCCCACTTTTTGCGACGCTCCGGCGGGAACCCCGAAGGGGCTGGCACTTAGGGGCCGCCTTCTTTTGCTTACTTTTCTTGGCGGAGCAAGAAAAGTGAGCGGCTGCCGGGCCGCCCCCGGCGCTCCGCTTCGACCGGAGAAAGATCAGCATCAAGCCAGTACATCTGCACGCGGCAAGACCAGACTACCCAAACAACAACGACTGCATCCACGCCGACTTCGATACGCCGCCAAAGCGGCTACTCAGCCCGAACGGAATTCAAGGAAGCGCAACGAACGACACTGGGTCCCGGCCTTCGCCGGGACGACATGGAAGAGATAGCCAACACCTCCTCATGCTCAAGATCCTCGCTACTCGTCGTTCCTGCGACAGCAGGAACCCAGCGCCGTTGAGCGCGCAACCCCGCCCGCCAACTACTTAGCCACCACCATCGGCGCCACCTCATCCAACGCCAGGTTCAGCTTGAGCACATTGACCCGCGCCTCGCCGAACAATCCCCACTGCGGCTGCTCCGCATTCTCCCGCACCAGGGCCCGCACCCGCTCCGCATCCAGGCCGCGCGCCTGCGCCACGCGGCGCACCTGGTACTCGGCCGCCTCCGGGCTGATATGCGGATCCAGCCCGCTGCCCGAGGCCGTCAACAGGTCCATCGGGATCGGCCCCTGGCCGCCGGCATCCTGCAAGGCCTTGGCCCGGTCTTCGGCGGCTTGCTTCAACGCCGGGTTGGTGGGCCCCAGGTTGCTGCCGCCGGAGGCCGTGCCGTTGTTGGGGAAGACGCCGCTGGCCGATGGCCGGCCCCAGAAGTAACCGGGGCTGGTGAAGCTCTGCCCGATCAGCACCGAGCCGACCGCCACGCCCCGGTTCTCGATCACGCTGCCGTTGGCCTGCGCCGGGAAGAAGGCCTGCGCCAGGCCGGTGACGATGGCCGGATAGACCCCGCCCAGCAGCACGCCCAGCAGGATGAACAGGGTCAGCGCGGGGCGCAGCGTACTCTTGGTGTTGTGTTGCTTCATGATGATGTCCTCGAAAAATCAGTGCTCAGACCAGGCCGAACGCGGCCAGCAGCATGTCGATCAGCTTGATGCCGACGAACGGCACGATCAGGCCGCCGACGCCGTAGATCAACAGGTTGCGGCGCAGCAGCACGGCCGCGCCCAGCGCGCGGTAGCGCACGCCGCGCAGCGCCAGCGGGATCAGCGCGACGATCACCAGCGCGTTGAAGATCACCGCCGACATGATGGCCGAGCCGGGGCTGGCCAGATGCATCACGTTCAACGCGCCCAGCTGCGGATAGGTGGCCACGAACATCGCCGGGATGATGGCGAAATACTTGGCCACGTCGTTGGCGATGGAGAAGGTGGTCAGGCTGCCGCGCGTCATCAGCATCTGCTTGCCGATCTCGACGATCTCGATCAGCTTGGTCGGGTTGCTGTCGAGGTCGACCATGTTGCCGGCCTCCTTGGCGGCCTGGGTGCCGCTGTTCATGGCCACCGCAACGTCGGCCTGCGCCAGCGCCGGAGCGTCGTTGGTGCCGTCGCCGGTCATCGCCACCAGCTTGCCTTCGGCCTGGTGCTGGCGGATCAGCGCCAGCTTCTGCTCGGGCGTGGCCTCGGCCAGGAAATCGTCGACGCCGGCCTCGGCGGCGATGGCGGCCGCGGTCAGGCGGTTGTCGCCGGTGATCATCACGGTCTTGATGCCCATGCGGCGCAGCTCGCCGAAGCGTTCCTTGATGCCCCCCTTGACGATGTCCTTCAGCTCCACCGTGCCGAGGAAGCGGATCGGCGCGCCGTTGTGGATGACGGCCGCTTCGTTGTTCCACTCCACCACCACCAGCGGCGTGCCGCCGCGGCGGGCGATGGTCTCGATGTCGTGCTCGACCTGGCTGGGCAGGCGCTGGTCGGCCGAGCGCGCCAGCTTGCGGATGGCGTCGGCGGCGCCCTTGCGGATGCGGCGGGTGCCGAGGTCGATGCCGGAGACGCGGGTCTGCGCCGAGAACGGGATGAACTGCGCGCCCAGGCCGGCCATCTCGCGTTCGCGCAGGTTGAAGCGATTCTTGGCCAGCACCACGATGCTGCGACCTTCCGGCGTTTCATCGGCCAGCGAGGCCAGTTGCGCGACGTCGGCCAGTTCGCGCTCGGACACGCCCGGCGCCGGCATGAAGGCGGCGGCCTGGCGGTTGCCCAGGGTGATGGTGCCGGTCTTGTCCAGCAGCAGCACGTCGACGTCGCCGGCGGCTTCCACCGCCCGGCCGGAGGTGGCGATCACGTTGGCCTGCATCATGCGGCTCATGCCGGCCACGCCGATGGCCGAGAGCAGGCCGCCGATGGTGGTCGGGATCAGGCATACCAGCAGCGCCACCAGCGCCGTGACCGACACCGGCGAGCCGGCGCCGGCGGCATTGACCGAGAACAGCGAGAACGGCAGCAGCGTCACGGTGACCAGCAGGAACACCAGCGTCAGCGCCACCAGCAGCAGCGTCAGGGCCAGCTCGTTGGGCGTCTTCTTGCGCTGCGCGCCTTCGACCATGGCGATCATGCGGTCGAGGAAGGCCTCGCCCGGGTTGACCGAGACGCGCACCACGATCCAGTCCGACAGCACGCGGGTGCCGCCGGTGACGGCCGAGAAATCGCCGCCGGATTCGCGGATCACCGGGGCCGATTCGCCGGTGATGGCGCTCTCGTCCACGGTGGCCACGCCTTCGATGACGTCGCCGTCGGCCGGCACGGTGTCGCCCGCTTCGATGAAGACGATGTCGCCTTTCCTGAGCTTGTCGCCTTCGGTGGTTTCATAGTGCTCGGCCCGGACTGCGGCGCCGACGATGCGGGCCTGTTCCGGTTTTTTCAGCTTCTTGGCCAGCACGCTTTTCTTGACGCCGCGCAGCGCGGCGGCCTGGGCCTTGCTGCGCCCTTCGGCCAGCGCCTCGGCGAAGTTGGCGAACAGCACGGTGAACCACAGCCAGGCGGCCACCGCGAAGATGAAGCCGGCCGAGGCCTCGCCCCGGCCCACCAGCGCCTGGATGAACAGCAGCGTGGTCAGGATGCTGCCCAGGTAGACCACGAACATCACCGGATTGCGCCACTGCACGCGCGGCGACAACTTGCGGAAGGAGTCGACCAGGGCCGGCTTGACGATCTTGGGGTCGAACATCCAGCGCACGGTCTGCGCGGCGGAGGGGATCGCGTCGGGCGTCGCGGTGGCGGCGCCGGACTGGTTGCTTGAAGAAGGGGTAGTCATATCGGTATCCAATCTGGGTTCGCCGTCCCGATGCAGGGATCGGGACGGCATCCAATTTCTTGCTTACATCGCCATCATCTGGAGATGCTCGACGACGGGGCCCAGCGCCAGCGCCGGCACGTAGGTCAGCGCGCCGACCAGCAGCACCGCGCCGATCAGCAGCGCCACGAACAGCGGGCCGTGGGTGGGCAAGGTGCCGGAGGTGGCGGCCAGGCGCTTCTTGCCGGCCAGGGAACCTGCCATCGCCAGCACCGGGACAATGATCCCGAAGCGGCCCAGCCACATGGCCCAGCCGGTGGTGACGTTGTAGTACGGCGTGTTGGCCGAGAGCCCGGCGAAGGCGCTGCCGTTGTTGTTGGCCGCCGAGCTGAAGGCGTACATGATCTCGGTGAAGCCGTGCGCGCCGGGGTTGGCGATGCCGGCCAGGCCGTTCTCCACCATCACCGAGACGGCCGTGAAGATCAGCACCAGCGCCGGCGTCATGAGGATGGCGATGGACATCATCTTCATGTCGAACACGCCGATCTTCTTGCCCAGGTACTCCGGCGTGCGGCCGATCATCAGGCCGGCGATGAACACCGCCAGCACGGCGAAGATCAGCATGCCGTACAGGCCGGCGCCGACGCCGCCGTAGATCACCTCGCCCAGCTGCATCTGCAGCGTCGGGATCAGGCCGCCCAGCGGCGACAGCGAGTCGTGCATGGCGTTGACCGCGCCGCAGGAGGCGGCCGTGGTGATGGCGGCGAACAGCGCCGAGGCGGTGACGCCGAAGCGGGTTTCCTTGCCCTCCATCATGCCCGGGCCGGAGGCATGCAGCGAAGCCAGCATGGTGTTGGGCTGGGACTCGAAGTACATCAGGGCCAGCGTCATGGCGATGAACAGGATGGTCATCGAGGCCAGGATCGCCCAGCCCTGGCGACGGTCGCCGACCAGCACGCCGAAGCTGGTGCACAGCGCGGCGGGAATGATCAGGATCGCCAGCATCTCCAGGAAGTTGGACAGCGGGGTCGGGTTCTCATACGGGTGCGCCGAGTTGGCGTTGAAGAAGCCGCCGCCGTTGGTGCCCAGCATCTTGATGGCTTCCTGCGAGGCCACCGGCCCCATGGGCAGGGTCTGCCTGTCGGTGCTCTGCGCCTCCACCACCGGCTCGCCCTTGGCGTCCTTCAGGGGCTGGCCGGCCGCATCCAGCTTGGGCACGGTGTAATGAGTGACTTCCAGCGTCTTCACTTCCTGGTAGGGCTTGAAGTTCTGGATGCTGCCCTGCTGCACCAGCGCCAGCGCCAGGATCACCGACAGCGGCAGCAGCACGTACAGGGAGGAACGCGTCATGTCGACCCAGAAGTTGCCGATGCTCTTGCTGCTGTGGCGCGAGAAGCCGCGGATCAGCGCGAAGGCGATGGCGATGCCGGTGGCGGCCGAGACGAAGTTCTGCGCCGCCAGCGCCGCCATCTGCGTCAGGTAGCTCATGGTCGATTCGCCCACGTAGCCCTGCCAGTTGGTGTTGGCCACGAAGCTGATGGCGGTGTTGAACGAAGAGTCGCCGCCGACGTTGGGCAAGCCCTGCGGATTGAGCGGCAACCATTGCTGCACGCGCTGCAAGGCGTAGACGAAGAGCAGGCCGAGGAAGTTGAACAGCACGGCAGCGATGGCGTATTGCTTCCAGTCCATCTCATCGTCGCGGCCGATGCCGCAAAGACGATAGAACACGCGCTCGACGCCGCCGAAGATCCGGTTGACCTTCGACTTGCCTTCCATCACGCGCGCGATGTACCAGCCCAGGGGAACGGAAAGTACCAGCAAGACGCCCAGGTAAAGGGCGAGCTGAAGATAGTTATTGCTGTCCATGTCAGAAATCCTCCGGCTTGATCAGGGCATAGACCAGATACACCAGCAGGGCGACCGAGACGGCCAGGCCGAGCAGATACATGGGGTTCATTTCTTCTCGCCCTCCTGCCGCTCCAGGCGGCTGCACAGGGCGACGAAGGCCCACATCGAGATGCCGCACAACAGCAGCATGCCCACATAGAGAAAATCCGCTTGCCACATTTCCCACTCCATTGATGACGTTGTTCGATCCGTTCCAGCGCGGAATCGGAGACAGTCGAACGATAGGGGGAGAGGCGTTAAATCTGGGTAAAACTATGGGGAGGGGGTGTAAACAACGCGTAAACGGATTGCGGGATCGGAGAGCGGAAACGACGCTGCGTTCCTGCTGCCGCAAGGGTGACGGAGATGGGATTGCCTCCCCCTGCCTGTCGTCCCTGCGAAAGCAGGGACCCAGCGGCGTCGTTCATGCGGGCGCCATCGTTGGCCCGGACGCAACGAACGACGCTGGGCTCCTGCTTTCGCAGGAGCGACGGAGATGGAGTTGGAACAAGCCTGTGGTCCCCGGGAAAGCGACGGGAGCCATGGACGCAAGCGAAAAAGCGAAGGGAATTCGACAGCCGGAAAACCGGATCAAGCCACGCTGACCTTGCCCACCTCAACCCGGTTCTTGCCCAGGCGCTTGGCGGCGTACATGGCCTTGTCGGCGATGGCCAGCAATTCCTCGGGGCCGGTCTCGCCGTCCTGGTCGGGCAGGTAGATGGCCACGCCGATGCTGCTCGACACGTGCACGGTGGAGTGCGTCAGCTCGAAGGGCGCGCGCATGGCGTGCAGGATCTTGTCGGCCACCTGCAACGCGTCGTGCTGGGTCTGCAGGGTTTCCAGGATCACCACGAACTCGTCGCCGGCCAGGCGCGCCACGGTGTCGACGTCGCGCACCGCGCCTTGCAGCCGCTGGGCGAACTGGATCAGCAGCTCGTCGCCGGCCTCGTGGCCGTAGCGGTCGTTGACGCCCTTGAAGCCGTCGATGTCCATGAAGAACAGCGCCAGCAGCTCATGCGCGCGGCGCGCCCGCATCATGCCTTCGGGCAGGCGGTCGGAGAAGGCGCGGCGGTTGGGCAGGCTGGTCAGCATGTCGGTCAGCGCCAGTTCGCGCATCTGGTCGCGGAAGGCCAGGCGCTCCGTGATGTCGTGCAGGAAGGCGATGAACAGGTGGCCGGTGTGGCGCTTGACGTGGCCGACGGTGATCTCCACCGGCAGCTCGTGGCCGTCGTGATGCAGCGCCTGCAGCTCGATGCGGTTGTTGATCACCACGCTGGTGCCGTGCTCGAGGAATTCTTCCATGCCGCGATAGTGCGCCTCGCGCATGTCCGGCGGGATGATCAGCTCGGCCATCTGGCGGCCGATCGCCTGGTCGCGTTGCCAGCCCAACAGCAGCTCGGCCTGGCGATTCCACTCGACGATGCTGCCGTTTTCGTCGGCGGCGATGAAGGCGTCCTGAGCATTCTCCAGGATGGCGCGCAGCTCGGTGGCGCTTTCTTCCAGCTGGATCTGGTTGGCGTGCTGCACGTCCAGCGACTGCTGCAGGGCGATGGCGGTCTCGTGCAGGCGGCTGGTGCGCTCGGCCACGCGCTCTTCCAGGCTTTCGTTGAGCGAGCGCACTTCGCGCAGGTAGCGCTCCTCGCGCTCCACCATGTTGACCAGCGTGGAGGACAGCAGCTGCACTTCGCGGTAGCTGTTGACCAGCGGGATGGGGGCGTCCTGGTTGCCCAGCGCGCGCTGCTCCAGCGCGGCCGACAAGGCATTGACCGGCGCCACCAGGCGGCGCGTGAGGAAATAGGCCAGCGCCACCAGCACCGCGCCGATCAGCGCGCCCACCAGGATCACGCGCTGTTCCAGGTCGCGGAAGGCCTGCAGCGCGACATGCTCGGGCTGGCGCACGATCACGCTCCACTTGAGCATCATGTTCTCGTCCTGCCCGGTGCGCGAGAAGCCGGCGATGTAGCGGCGTCCATCGGGCCAGGTCTCCAGCACGGCGCCGCCGGCGGGCGACTGCTGCGAGATGCGGAAACTGTCGGTGCTGATCTTCGTTTCTTCCAGCGCCTTGGGGCCGAGCAGCACGGTGCCGTCGGAGCGCACGATCATCACCTCGACGTCATAGCGCCCGCTGGCGGGATTGAGCAGCTTGGCGGCGATCTCGCGCGCCCAGGTCCAGGACAGGTGCATGCCCATCACGCCCATGTAGCGCCCTTCCGGGTCGAGCACCGGCATCGAGATATCGACGAAGCGCCACGGCTCGGGCTGCGGCGGCAGTTTTTTCTCCAGCAACAGCGCCGGATGGTAGTCGGCGGAATAGGTGTTCTTCTGGCCTTCCCTGAACCACGGGCGCTCGCCCACGCTCTGGCCTTCCAGCAAACCGTTGGTGGCCACCAGGACGTTGCCGTCGGGCTGGGCCATGCCGATCCAGGCGTAGTCGGGAACGTTGGCCTGCAGCTCGTTGAGCACGGCGCGCATGCGCGGCAGGTCGCGGCCTTCGCGGATCGACGGGCGCGCCACCAGGATGCGCATGTCGATCTGGCGCTCGGTCATGCTGCGCTCGAGCGCCTCCTGCATCTGCCAGGCCAGTTGCTTCAGGCGCGTCTCGGCTTGCGAGCGTGCGTAGCCGCGGGTGAACTGATCCACCAGGATCAGCACCGAGACGGTGGTAATCAATACGGAAACAACTACCCCCATCGTAATCAGCGATGACAGATTGGGTGGGGATAGGGCGTTTTTCTTATTCAATTCGGACAAGATGCAGCGATACGGCTGAATGCGTCACGGCTCCCCCAGTGGGCCGCGTGTGTATACATGGCATCTTGCCAGATAGCTCATGTTTTTTCATCGGCTTTCCGAAAAATGTCGAGGAAATGATTGCTAGAAAGAAATCGCACAAATACTCACACCCATCCGCCACCAGTGCGGCCGGCAGCGGGCCAGACGGCATGCAGGATGCCGGGCGGCAAGCGAGAAAATCCCGCCCGCTGGGAGCCTTTGCTGAGCTTGCGGGGACGTGCAAAAAGACAACGGCCGGCAGGCATACCCGTGAGGATTTTCCTGCCGTCCGTCATGAGCGGATGGCTGCGCGGCCATCGCGAGGGAAGAGATCAGACGCCGGCGCAGATGCCGTCGGCGCGCGGATCGGTGGCGCCTTCGATGACGCCGTCCGGATGCACGCACACCGCGCCGGCGTGCCCCATCATGTCGGTGTAGTCCTCCACCACCTGCACATCGTGGCCGGCGCGGCGCAGCGCCTCGACGGTGGCGGCCGGGACGCGGCCTTCCAATTTCAGGTTGGTGGAGACGTCGCCCCAGGTGCGGCCCAGCAGCCAGCGCGGCGCGCTGACCGCGGCCTGCAGGTTCTGGCCGAACAGCACGTGGCGCGTGAACACCGCCGCCTGCGTCTGCGGCTGCCCTTCTCCGCCCATGGTGCCGTAGGCCAGGGTGCGGCCGTCGTTGAGGCGCGCCAGCGAGGGGTTCAAGGTATGGAACGGCAGCTTGCCCGGCTGCAGCTGGTTGGCGCCCTCGTCCAGCGTGAAGCTGGCGCCCCGGTTTTGCCAGACGATGCCGGTGGAAGGCGCCACCACGCCGCTGCCGAACTCCCAGAAGATGCTCTGGATATAGCTGACCACGCGTCCCTGCGCATCGGCCGCGCCCATCCAGATGGTATCGCCCGGCTTGGCCGGATGCGGCCATGGCGCGGCGTTGCGCGGATGGATCTGGGCCGCCTCCCGGTCCAGCGCCTCGGCCAGCAGCCAGCTGGCCGCATCCACGCTCATGTGGGCGGGGTCGGTGACGTGCCGGTTGCGCAGGATGAAGGCGCGCTTGGTCGCTTCCACCAGGCCATGGATATGTTCAAAGCCGTCCGCCTCCTTGATGCCCAGGCGATCGAACAGGCCGATGATCATCAGCGCCGACACGCCCTGCGTCGGCGGCGGCAGGTTGTACACGCGACCCGACTTGAGCTGCACCATCAGCGGCTGCAGCACCTGCGCGCGATAGGCGGCGAGGTCGCCCGCGCGCAGCGGGCTGCCGGCGGCTTCGAGCCCGGCGGCGATGGTCGCTGCCAGGTCGCCGCGATAGAAATCGTCGAGCCCGGCCTCGGCCAGCCGGCTCAGGGTGGCGCCGAGCTCGGCCTGTTTCAGCACCGCGCCCTGCTCGGGGATGCCGTGTGCGGCATAGGTGGCGGCGAAGCCCGGCTGGTCTTTCAGCTCGGCCCATTTGTCGCGCGTGAGTTCGTGCTGCGAGCGGGTCACCGGCACGCCGGTTTGCGCGTGGCGGATGGCGTCGGCCAGCAGCGCCTGCAACGGTAAGGCGCGGCCGAAGCGCTGCGCGTAGTCGAGCGCGGCCGCCCAGCCGCCGACGGCGCCGGCCACCGTCAATGCGGCGCGCGGTCCTCGCGTGGGAATGCTGCTGTCGCCATGCGACGCGTAGAAATCCTTGGTCGCCAGCGCGGCCGACTGCCCGCAGGCCTGGATCGCCACGGGTTCGCGGCCGGGTTCGCTGATCACCCAGAAGCCGTCGCCGCCGATGCCGTTCATGTGCGGATAGACGACGGCGATCGCCGCAGCGGCGGCGACCATCGCCTCGACGGCGTTGCCGCCTTCGCGCAGGACATTGGCGCCGGCTTGCGCGGCCAGGTGGTGAGGGGCGGTGACCATGCCGCCGATACAGGTCTTGCTATACAACATGCGGGCTCCTGATGGATTTCTTTGATGCTGATGGGATGGGGGGATGATACCTGTGGATGGAGCGGGTTGTGGCTGTGCTGTTTTGTCGTTTCTGCCTGGGGTCGGTTTCCGGTTACGAGTTGGGTAGCCTGGTCTTGCTGCCTGCAGGTGCAGGCGTTGGTTGTGCCTCGACGTCCGTTGAACGACGCTGGATCCCGGCCTGCGCCGGGATGACACGGAAGAGATAAATAACACCTCCTGATGTCCAAGATCCTCACTCCCTGTCGTTCCTGCGAAAGCAGGAACCCAGTGGCGTTCGTTGTGCACCAACGTCCACTGAACGACGCTGGATCCCTGCTTTCGCAGGGATGACGGATTAAAGAAGACAGCAAGCCAACACATCGAAGCCGAAGGCGAGGCGCAAGCAAGACAAAGCCGCAGGCGAGTCGGAGCCCCCGCGATGCCGCAGGCGAGCCGGACATGCCGTTCCCCTTGTGGGCCAGCCGTCGGTGCGCGCTAAAAAGTGGATCAGGGCGTCAGTCGGAGCGCAGCGACTCTGACGACCCCACTTTTTGCGACGCTCCGACGGGTACCCCGAAGGGGCTGGCACTTAGGGGCCGCCTTCTTTTGCTTACTTTTCTTGGCGGAGCAAGAAAAGTGAGCGGCTGCCGGGCCGCCCCCGGCGCTCCGTCCCGACCGGAGAAAGATGGGATCAGAGCCGGTACACCTGCACGCAGCAAGACCAGACTACCCAAGCAGAACGCAACCGCATATAAACAGACTTCGATACGCCGCCAAAGCGGCTACTCAGTCCGAACGGAGTCTGGCGAGGCGCGACAAACGACTTCCAATGGAACTCGGAGAGCGCAACGAAAGCCAACTCGTCCGCGCAAAAACTACCTCCCCTCCATCCAAGAAACATGCGCCGCCACAATCCGCCACCCCTGCGGCAACCGCAACCAGCAATGGCTCTGCCGCCCCACCCGCGCCTCGCCCTCGCGCGTGAACTCGGTATTGGCCACCGCGTAGTCGCGTCCATAGGTGGTGATGACGGTACGCTTCAACGCCCGCATCAGGTTCTTCGGCGAACGCCCGACCCGGAACGCGCGGATCTCATCGATGCCGACCAGGTTCTCGGTCGCCCCGTAGCGCACGGTATGCGGCCCCTCCAGGAACAGCTCGTCGAGCACCTCCACCTGGTTGGTGGTCAGCGCCACTTCGTAACGCCCGAAGGCGGCCTCGACCTCGGCCAGCACCTCGGGAATATTCACTTCGAACGGCAATACGGGTTCCACCTGCATTCTCCTCAGTGAGCGCCGAGATAGGCCTTGGCCAGCGCATCGTTGGCGGCGATCTCGGCCGCCGTGCCCTGCGCCACCACCCGGCCGCCTTCGATCACGTAGGCGCGGTCGGCCAGCGACAAGGCCAGCGCCGCCATCTGGTCCACCAGCACGATGGTCATGTTCTCGTTGCGCAGGCGGTCCAGCGCCGCGAACAGCTCGGCGATCACCTTGGGCGCCAGGCCCAGCGAGGGCTCGTCCAGCAGCAGCACGCGCGGGCGCGACATCAGGCCGCGCGCGATCGCCAGCATCTGCTGCTCGCCGCCGGAGAGCAGGCCGGCGCGCTGGTGCAGGCGTTCGCGCAGGCGCGGGAAGCGGCCCAGCATCTCTTCCACCCGCGCCTCCACATCCTTGGGATAGAGGAAGGCGCCCAGGCGGATATTGTCCAGCACGGAAAGCTCGGGGAACACCTGCCTCCCTTCCGGCACCAGCACCACGCCGTGACGCACGATCTGCTCGGCGCGCAGGTGCATCAGGTTCACGCCGCCGGCGTGGATACCGCCCTGGATGGGACGATGCAGGCCGGCCAGCGCGCGCATCAGGGTCGACTTGCCGGCGCCGTTGGCGCCCAGCAGCGCCACCATCTCGCCCTCCTTCACCTGCAGGTTGATGCCGTGCAGGACCGGCTCGGCGCCGTAGCCGGTCACCAGCTCGCCCACCCCCAGCAATTCGCCCGCGCCCTGCGCCGCGGCGCGCGCGGCCGCCGGCGCCTGCTGCGCGCCCTCGCCCAGGTAGGCCTGGCGCACCGCCGGGTCGTTCTGCACTTCCTGCGGGGTGCCGATGGCCAGGCGCTGGCCGGCGTCCAGCACCACGATGCGGGTGGAGATCTGCATCACCAGCTCCATGTCGTGCTCGACCACCACTACGCTGATGCCGGCGGCGGCGATCTTTTGCAGCAGCTGCGCCAGCATGCCCTTGTCTTCGCGCGAGAGGCCGGCGGCCGGTTCGTCCAGCAGCAGCACATCCGGGTCGGCCGCCAGGGCGCGCGCGATTTCCACCAGGCGGCGGTCGACGTGGGCCAGGTCGGCGGCAGGGATGTCCAGCGCCCCGCGGTAGCCGCAATAGTCCAGCAGGCTGCGGCTGTGCGCCCGCACCTGCGGCGAGGCGAAGCCGTGCGCCGACAGCAATCCGCCCAGGCGGCCGCGGCCGCAGGCCAGCGCCACGTTGTCGGCCACCGTCAGGCTGCCGAACAGCTGCGAGGTCTGGTAGGTGCGCGCCACGCCGTGACGGGCGATGCGGAAGGCCGGCAATCCCGCCAGCGGCGTGCCGCCCAGCGCGAAGCCGCCGGCGCTCGGGCGATAGAAACCGGAGAGCATGTTCAGCGCCGTGGTCTTGCCGGCGCCGTTGGGGCCGATCAGGCTGGTCACGGCCGCCGCCGGCACCTCGAAGCCCAGGCCGCCGACGGCGCGCACCCCGCCGAATATCATGGTCAGGCCATCGGCCGACAGGGTGCGGCGCGTGCGCGCGGGCAGGGAGATTTCCTCGGGTCCGACATCGGCCGCCGGCGCCGCCGCGGTCGGCTTGCGCAGCGCATCGGCCAGCTTGCGCAGCAGGCCGGTGACGCCGTCGGGCGCGATCCACAGCACCAGCAGCAGCAAGGCGCCGAAAAACAGCAGACGATAATCCTCCAGGCTGGAAAGCAGCTCCGGCAGCGCGCCGACGATGACGGCGCCGATCACCGGCCCCATGATGGAACCGGAGCCGCCCACCACTACCACCAGCACGAACAGGATGGACTGCATGAAACTGAAGGTGTCGGGCGTGACGAAGGTGGAGAGCGGCGCGAACAGGCCGCCGGCCAGGCCGGCCAGCGCGGCCGAGATGGCAAAGGCCGCGACCTTGATCACCAGCGGGTTCAGGCCGATCGATTCGGACGCGGTCTCGCTGTCGCGCACCGCGCGCATGGCCGCGCCCCAGCTGCCGCGCGAAAGCCAGCAATAGCAGGCCAGCACGGCGGCGGCGGTGACCAGGCCCAGCATGGCGACGGCGCGCTCGGCCTGCAGGCCGAAGAAGGCCGGCGCGGCCAAGCCCATGATGCCGTTCTGGCCGCCGGTGACGTCGCGCATCTCGATGATGACGTGCTGGATGATGAAGCTGAAGGCGATGGTGATCATCGCCAGGTAAGGCCCCTTCACGCGCAGCGCCGGCAAGGCCAGCAGCGCGCCCAGCGCGCCGGCAGCCAGCGCCGCCAGCGGCCAGGCCAGCCAGAACGACAAGCCGGCCTTGGTGGTGAGCACCGCGACCGTGTAGGCGCCCACGGCGTAGAAGCCGACGTGGCCGAAGGACATCTGCCCGGTCAGGCCGATCAGCACATTGAGGCCGATGCCGACGATGGCCACCAGCGCGATTCCTGCCAGCACGAACACGTAATAACTGTTGACCGACAGCGCCAGCGTGGCGGCGGCGATGAAGCCCAGCGCGCTCCACGCCAGGGCGGCCGGGCTGCCCAACCCGAGGCGCACGTTGGCGCGCGGGCCGGCGGCGGCCGGGGCGGGAGAAGAGCCGGGGGCGGAAGCCTGCGCCGCGCGGCGCAGCGCTTCGGTGACCGAATGCGGAAGATTGTTCATACCTTTTTCACCTGTGCGCGGCCGAACAGGCCGTTGGGACGGATTGCCAGCACCGCGATCACCAGTGCGAAGGTGATGATCTGGGTGTAGCCGGAGCCGAGGGTGGCGGTGATCAGCGCCTCGGCGATGCCGAACAGCAGGCCCGCGATCATCACGCCCCAGGCGCTGGTGATGCCGCCCAGGATGGCCACGGCGAAGGCCTTCAGGCCGAACAGCGTGCCCATGTCGGCGTTGACGTTGAACAGCGGCGCGATCAGCACGCCGGCCACGCCCGCCAGCAGGGTAGAGAGCGCGAAGGCCGCTGAGATGGCGCGCGTGATCGGGATGCCCATCAGGCGCGCGGCATCGCGGTTCTGCACCACCGCCAGCAATGCGGTGCCCCAGCGCGTGCGGCGCGAGACGGTGTGCAGCAGCGCGGCCAGCGCCAGGCCGATGGCCGGGATCAGCAGGTGCAGCGGGTACACGCCCAGGCCGACGCCGCCCACCTCGATGGACGACAGCGCCAGCGGCGAAGGCAGGCTGCGCGGCTCCTTGCCGAAGGTGTGCAGGACCAGGTTATCCAGCACGATGCCCAGCGCCACGGTCGACATCAGCCAAGCGTTCGAGCCCTGGCGCGCGAAGGGGCGCACCGCCAGCACCTCGACCAGCATGCCGTAGGCGGCGCACAGCGCCAGCGCCAGCAGCACCGCCAGCCACATCGGCCAGCCCAGCGTCTGCGCGAAGGTGAAGCACAGCACGGCGCCCAGCATCATGGAGCTGCCCTGCGCGAAATTGACGGTGCCGGAGACGGCATACGTCATGTAAAAACCGAGCGCCATCAGACCGTACATGCTGCCCAGTCCGAAACCGCTGATGAGTGCCGACAGAAGCAGCATCTTGTTCTCCCTGTTCCACCGCGACGGCGGCGGATCTTTCCGTTGTGTTGCGTGTTGCGTGTTGCGTCGTTCCTGCTGCCGGGGCCGCCAGGCGCCGCGCGCCTGGCCGCCTTGCCGCTTCAATGCTTACTGGCTCAGGCCCACCGGCAGGATGCGGTTGTCGATGAACTGCGCCCAGACGTAGTCGTCGGCCTGCAGCGCGTCGTGTACGGTGGGGCTGAACGGCTTGACGTAGGTCTTGATCAGGCCTTCGTAGCGCTCGATCTTGTAGAAGCCTTCGCGGATCGCGTCGCCGTTGGTGGAGCCGGCACGGGCGATGGCCAGCGCCGCCAGCTGCACGCCGTCATAGGCGTTGGCCACGCCCACCGCCGGGGTGATGTCGTCCGGGCCCTTGATCGAGGGGTATTTGGCCTTCAGCTCGGCCACCACCTTCTCGCCCACCGGCGAGAGCTTGCCGAAGAAGCTGAAGGTCTGGACGAAGTGCACGTTCTTCGCGTTCGGTCCGGCCAGCTCGGTGAAGCGGCCGCCGGCCGGGCCCCAGTGCGAGACCACCGGCACCTTCCATCCCATGCGGTCGAGCGACTTCACCACCTGCGCCGAGGGTCCGACGTTGCCCACCAGGTAGAGCGTGTCGGCGCCGGCGGCCTTCAGCCGCGAGAGCTGCGGCACCACGTCGACGTCGCTGGCCTCGAACTTCTCGATGCCGGCCGGCTTCAGGCCCTTCTCCGCCAGCGCGGCGACGATGCCCTTCTCGTTGGATTCGCCCCAGGGGTTGTTGACCAGGATCAGGCCGGCCTTGCCGCTCTTGAAGGTCTTCTGCGCGTAGTTCAGCATGGCCTTGTCGACCAGCTCATCCACCGCCGAGACGCGGAAGGCGTAGTTGGGATTGGCGCCGTTCCTGGTCACGCCGGTGCCGGCGGCCCACGGCCCCATGAAGGGCACCTTCTCCTGGTTGGCGATGGGCACGATGGCCATCGACACCGGGGTGTCGAGGCCGCCGAACAGCACCGCCACCTTTTCCTTGAAGATCAGCTCGCGCGCGGCTACCACGCCCTTGGCCGGGTTGGCCTCATCGTCGCGGCGCACCAGTTCCAGCTTGCGGCCGCCCAGGAGGCCGCCCTTGGCGTTGATCTCGTCGATGGCGATGCTCATGCCGCGGGTCAGCGCCTCGCCGGCCTGCGCGGACTGGCCCGACAGCGCGGTGACCAGGCCGATCTTGATGGTGTCGGCGGCCAGCGCCAGCGGCGCGAATCCGGCTGCTGCGGCGGCGACGGTGGCCGCGGCGGCGGCGATCAGGGTACGGCGGGTGAAACGGTTCATTTGACTTCCCTCCAGGTTGGCAATGTGTGAATTCGGTGTTCCCGGCATGACTTATGCAAGGGCTATGCCAAGCGCCGCAGGTGAAGCTAATTTTTGCCGACAATATTGCTTATATATACGAAGCAAATATCCTCACTTATTGCCGCCGACAATCAATTTACATTGCAGCCAATAACGCACAAAGCTTGTGCAAGACATGGAGAAAATGATGCACGCCGCACCATCATCAAACACGCCGCAGGACAATCCCCTGCCCTACGATCCCGCCGCCCTGGTCGACGAATACCTGCGGGTGCTGATGATCCCGGACCCGGCGGCGGCCCGCCGCTTCGTCTCGCCGGAGCTGAAGATCCGCTTCACCGGCGGGCGCGAGATGATCGACCCGGCGCAATGCGCGGCCTTCAACGCCGGCCGCTACGGCTGGGTAAAGAAGAAGTTCGAAGGCACCGAAGTCGTGGCCGGCGCCAGCGCGGAACACGCCGTGGTCTACAACCGCGGCACGCTGTACGGCGTGTGGCCGGACGGCGAAGCCTTCGAAGGCAACCGCTACGTCGACCGCTACGTGATCCGCCACGGGCTGATCGTGCAGATGGATGTCTGGAACGACAGCGCCGAGCGCCTGCTGGCGCGCGCCGGCCTGGCCGAGCTGTAAGGGAGGCCGCATGCACGCCACCATCCTGCCTCCCGGCGCCGAGGACGCGCTGGGCCGCGATATCGCGCCGCCGCCCTACGGCGCGCTGCGCACGCATGGCCGTTTCGGCTATTCGGCGATCCACCGCCGGCCGCAATACCGCTGGCCCAACGGCGCGCGCCTGGCGGTCTACCTGGGATTCAACATCGAGCACTTTGCCTTCGGCGAGGGCCTGGGCGCCAAGCTCGGCCCGGTGTGCCCGGAGCCCGACGTGCTCAACTACGCCTGGCGCGAATACGGCAACCGCGTCGGCGCCTGGCGCTGCCTGGAGCTGTTCGAGCAACTGGGATTGCCGGCCGGGGCGCTGATCAACACGGCGCTATACGACCATTGCCCGGAACTGGTGGCCGCCTTCGCCGCGCGCGGCGACGAGATCATCGGCCATGGCCACACCAACGCGCAGCAGCAGGGCACGCTGGCGCCAGCCGATGAACTGGCGCTGCTGCGCCATTGCCGCGAGCGCATCGCCGCCGAAAGCGGCGCCGCACCCGGCGGCTGGCTCTCGCCCTGGATCTCGGAAAGCCTGGCCACCCCCGACCTGCTGCGCGAGGCCGGCTACCGCTACAACCTGAACTGGGCGCACGACGACCAGCCGGTGCGCATGGCCACGCGCGACGGCGGCAGCCTGTGGTCGATCCCCTATCCCCAGGAGCTCAACGATATCCCGATGATCGTGGCGCGCCAGATGGACGGCCGCGACTTCGCCCGCATGATCGTCGACAACTTCGACGAGATGCTGGCGCAATCGGCCGCGCAACCGCTGGTGATGGGCATCGCCCTGCACCCCTACCTGGTCGGCCAGCCCTACCGGCTGCGCCACCTGCGCACGGCGCTGCAGCACCTGGCCGCCGCGCGCGACCGCGGCGACATCTGGTTCACCACGCCCGGCGCGATCTGCGCGCACGTGGATGCGCTGGAAGAACTGCGCCAGCCTTTCTGAACCACCGGACACCATGGAGAAAGCATTGAACCCAATCCAGACCGCCGCCACCCCGGGCGCCTTCGACATCGATGACAGGATCGGCGCCTTCGTCCCGCACGGACGCTACCGCCTCGACGGCACGCCTGGCGGCCCGCTGTCGGGCCTGCGCTTCGGCGTCAAGGACCTGTTCGACATCGCCGGCCAGCCCACCGGCGCCGGCAATCCCGACTGGCAGCGCAGCCACCCCGTGCCCACGCGCACCAGCGCCGTGGTGCAAACCCTGCTCGACGCCGGCGCCGACATGATCGGCAAGACCCTGACCGACGAGATCGCCTACAGCATCCACGGCGACAACCACCACTACGGCACGCCGCAGAATGTGGCCGCCCCCGGCCGCGTGCCCGGCGGCTCCTCCAGCGGTTCGGCGGCGGCGGTCGCGGCGCGCCTGTGCGACTTCGCGCTGGGCACCGACACCGGCGGATCGACCCGCGTGCCGGCCAGCTACTGCGGCGTATGGGGCCTGCGCACCACCTTCGGCCTGCTGTCGTGCGCGTCGTTGGCGCCGCTCTCGCCCAGCTTCGACACCGCCACCTGGCTGGCGCATGACGCCACCACCTTCGAGCGCGTCGGCCAGACGCTGCTGCCGCAAACCGGCGGTGTCGCCTTCAAGCGCGCGCTGCTGCCCTTCGACGTGCTGGAGCAGGCGGACGCGGTGTTCCATCCCGCGGTGCATGGCGTCTACGAGATCCTGCAATCGATGATGCAGGGCGAGCATGCCCGCCTCACCACCGGCGAAGCCGAGCTGGAGAACTGGCGGCGCGCCTATATCAGCGCCTCCGCCTACGACGCCTGGCAGACCCACAAGGACTGGATCGAACAGCAGAGTCCCGCCTTCGGCCCGGCCGTACAGGGGCGCTGGAACATGGCGCGCGACACCTCCGCGGAAACCGCCCAGGCCGCGCGGCAGAAACAGCTGCTGGTGCGCCACCAGGTACGCGCCTTCCTCGGCGCCGACGGCGTGGCGGTGATTCCCTCGGCGGCCAGCGTGGCGCCGCTGCGCGATGCCACGCCGGAGCAGATCGACGACATCCGCGCGCGCTGCTTCCGCATCACCAGCATCGCCGGCCTGTCGGGCCTGCCGCAGGTCAGCATCCCGCTGGCCGCGCCCGATGGCCTGCCGATCGGCGTATCATTGCTGGGCCCGGCCGGCAGCGACCTGGCGCTGATCAGGCTGGCCACCACAATCGGCCAGGCCCTGCCGGCGCGGCGCTGAACGGCCGCCCGCGCCTCGCCGGCAGGAGCGGGCGCGATCCAGAACACGATGCACGAACGATGCACAGACGATGAGCCAAACCTCTCCACGCAACAACGCCAAAGGCAACACCAAACGCCGCGCCAGCGCCGCCGAAGCGGCGGCGCCCGCCCCCGCCTCGCGCGCCGGCCGTCCGCGGGTGCGCCACCAGGAACTGGCCGACGCGCCCGCGCTGCAGGCCGACGCCGAGGCCGGCGACGACATCATCACCCGCATCTACAACACGGTCTTCGACAGCGTGATGAGCCAGCGCCTCGCGCCCGGCACCAAGCTGCCCGAGGCGGCGCTGTGCGAACTGTTCGGCGTGGGCCGCACGGTGGTGCAAAAGGCGCTGCAGAAGCTGGCGCACGAGCACATCGTCGAGCTGCGCCCCAACCGCGGCGCGGTGGTGGCCATGCCCACGCCGGAGGAGACGCGCGAGATCTTCGAGGCGCGCCGCGCGCTGGAGGCGGCCATCATGCGGCTGGCGGTGAAGAATGCCACGCGCGCCGACCTGGCCAAGCTGCGGCGCCAGCTGAAGGAAGAGCATGAGGTGATGCACAGCTATGCCCAGACCAGCTGGGCCCGGCTAGCGTCGTCGTTCCACATGCGGGTGGCCGAACTGGCGCGCAATCCCACGCTGCAGCGCTACCTCGGCGAACTGGTCTCGCGCTGCTCGCTGATCGTGGCGCTGCACGAGCCGGCCGGCTACGCCTCCTGCGAACACGAGGAGCACACCCGCATCGTCGACCTTATCGAACGCGGCGACGAACGCGGCGCCGTGGCGGCGATGGAAGCTCACCTGGTGACGCTGGAGGAGCACATCCACCTGGTGAGCGCCAAGAGCGGCAACAACCTGGCGCGCATGTTGGGGATGGAATAGGCGTTTTTTCCGCATCAAAGAGAAACGGCATTGCCTGTGATGGGCAATGCCGTTTTTTGTTGAGGGGAGGAAGGCAATGACGCTTGGGGGCCGGCCTTCGCGGGGACGACGAGTAGTGGGCGACTCGCACCAATGACGCCCGATGCCATCGCCTGCCTGTCGTTCCTGCGAAAGCAGGAACCCAGCGGCTTTCGCCGCGCATAGACGGTGGCCGAACATGACTGGTTGGTGCTGGAGGCATCGGTGCACCGGCTTCGATACGCCGCTGCGCGGCTACTCAGCCCGAACGGAATCCAAGGGGCGCAACGAAAGTCGCTGGATCCCCGCTTTCGCGGGGACGACGGATTAAATGAGATAGTGAGTCGCCCAAGGGAACCGCCAACGAGCAACAAGCAAGACAAAGCCGCAGGCGAGTAAGAGACAGCGCGAGGCCTCAGGCGAGCCGGACACGCTGTTCCCCTTGTGGGCCAGCCGTCGGAGCGGCGCAAAAAGTGGATCAGGGCGTCAGCCGGAGCGCAGCGACTCTGACGACCCCACTTTTTGCGACGCTCCGACGGGTACCCCGAAGGGGCTGGCACTTAGGGGCCGTTTTCTTTGCTTACTTTCTTTGGCGGGCCAAAGAAAGTAAGCGGCTGCCGGGCCGCCCCCGGCGCTCCGGCCCGACCGGAGAAAGATAAGTCTAAAGCCGGTACATCTGCACGCAGCAAGACCAGACTACGCAAACAACGACGGCATCCACGCTGACTTCGATACGCCGCCAAAGCGGCTACTCAGCCCGAACGGAATCCAAGGAGCGCAACGAAAGTCGCTGGATCCCCGCTTTCGCGAAGACGATACAGAGAAGCGCACCTCAAGCATCACGGGCTCGAGCCGCGCCCCCATCACGCAACACCGTCAGATCGCCACCCTGCTCTCCAGCTCCTCACGCACCTCGGCCACGATGCCGAAGGAATGCAGGCGCGCCGCATGATCGTGGATCTGCGCGGTGATCATCAGCTCATCCGGCGCGGTGTCGTCGATGAAATTCTGCAGGCCTTCGCGCACGGTCTCGCGGTCGCCCACCACCGCGCAGGCCAGCGAGCGCTCCACGTGGGCCTGCTCGCCGGGCTGCCAATAATCGCTGATGTCGTCCACCGGCGGGTTCAGCTGCCCCGGCGTGCCGCGGATCAGGTTGATGAACTGCTGCTGCAGCGAGCTGAACAGGCGCTCGGCCTCGCGGTCGGTGTCGGCCGCGAACACGTTCAGGCCCAGCATCACATAGGGCTTCTGCAGCGCCGCCGAAGGCTTGAAGCGGGCGCGGTAGATCTCCACCGCCGACTTCATGAAGCCCGGCGCGAAGTGCGAGGCGAAGGCGAACGGCAGGCCCAGCTCCGCCGCCAGCTGGGCGCTGAACATGCTGGAGCCCAGGAGCCAGATCGGCACATGCAGGCCGGCGCCGGGCACGGCGCGCAAGCCCTGGTAGTCGGAGGGTTCGGCGAAATACTCCTGCAACTCCACCACGTCCTGCGGGAAGTTCTCGGCGGTGTCGCCGCCCATATGGCGGCGCAGGGCGCGCGCGGTGCGCTGGTCGGAGCCTGGCGCGCGGCCCAGGCCGAGGTCGATGCGGCCGGGATAGAGCGACTCCAGCGTGCCGAACTGCTCGGCGATCACCAGCGGCGAGTGGTTGGGCAGCATGATGCCGCCCGCGCCCACGCGGATGGTGCTGGTGTTGGCGGCGACGTGCGAGATCACCAACGAGGTGGCGGCGCTGGCGATGCCGCTCATGTTGTGGTGCTCGGCCAGCCAGTAGCGCCGGTAACCCAGCTTCTCGGCCAGCTGCGCCAGCTCCTTGGTGTTGTGGAAGGCCTGGGCCGCGGTGCTGCCCTTGTTGATCGGCGACAGGTCCAGTACGGAAAATGGAATCATGAATGGAAATCCTCGTGGCGCGCCGGGATCGCCGCCGCACCGGGTTGCCGGGCCGCGACATGCTGGCCCGGGATGCGCGCGGCGGCTCAGTCGAGCTTGACCACCAGCTTGCCGAAGTTCTTGCCCTGCAGCAGCCCGATGAAGGCCTGCGGCGCGTTCTCCAGGCCGTGCGCGACATCCTCGCGATAGCGCAGGCTGCCGTCCTTGAGCCAGCCGGCGACGTCGTGCTGGAAGGCAGCGTGCAGATCGGGACGGTTGACGTAGTAGTCGAAGATGATGAAACCCCTGATCTGGATGCGTTTGGTCAGCACGCTGCGCAGCAGGGCGCTGCTGTCGGTGGCGATGCCGCCGCCGTTGTAGTGGGCGATCAGGCCGCACACAGGAATGCGCGCATGGGTGTTGAGCAGCGGCGCCACGGCGTCGAACACGGCGCCGCCGACGTTCTCGAAATAGATGTCGATGCCGTCGGGGCAGGCCGCCTTGAGCTGGGCCGCGAAGTCAGGCGCGCGATGGTCGATGCAGGCGTCGAAGCCCTGCTCCTTCACCGCATAGGCGCACTTCTCGGCGCCGCCGGCCACGCCGACCACGCGGCAGTCCTTGATCCTGGCGATCTGCCCGACCAGCGAGCCGACCGCGCCGGTGGCCGCGGCCACCACCAGGGTCTCGCCGGCGCGCGGCTGGCCGATGTCGATCAGGCCGGCATAGGCGGTGTAGCCGGGCATGCCGAGCACGCCCAGCGCATGCGAGGGATGGGCGAAGCCGTCCGGCAGCTTGGTGGCGCCGGAGCCGTCGGAGACGGCGTACTCCTGCCAGCCGGTGTAGGCCATCACCAGCTCACCCTCGCGGTAGCCGGGATGGCGCGAGGCCACCACGCGCGAGACGGTGCCGCCGGTCATCACCGCGTCCACCGCCACCGGCGGCGCATAGGAGGGCGCGTCGCTCATGCGGCCGCGCATGTAGGGATCCAGCGAGAGCCACTCGGCGCGCAGCAGCAGTTGCCCGTCCTGCAGCGCCGGCACCGGCGCCTCCTCCAGGCGGAAGTTCTCGGGCGTGGGCGCGGCGCTGGGGCGCGAGGCCAGAACGATCCGGCGATTGACGGCGTGGGTTGCGCTCATGGAATGTCCTTTCGGGAAGATGGTCGGAAGACGGGATTCATTGCGGAGGCACCAGCACGCGGCGCGTGACCTGCATCGCGCTTTCCATCGGCGCGCGGTCCCGGCTGAGCTTGGACATCAGGCTGGCGCCCAGCCACAGCTGGTAGAGCATGGTGGCCGTGGGCAGCGGCGCCAGCACGGTGTGCAGCGAGCCGTCGGCGACGCCGTCGGCGATGCAGCCGGCGATGCGGGCGATGAAGCGGCCGGTGCCTTCGTGCAGCGCCGCGCGCATGTCCTCGGAGAGGTCGGCCACTTCGGCCGACAGCTTGACCACCAGGCAGCGCTGCTCGAACTCCTCGCAGCACTGGCTCTCCAGCCAGTAGCCCCAGTAGGTCAGCAGGCGCTCGCGGGCGCCCCCGGCGGCGGGCGTTGCGCCCAGCACCTGTTCCAGCAGCGCCAGGTAGCCTTGGACGTAGTGCTCGATGAGCTCGCGGCCGTACTGCTCCTTGGAGCCGAAGTAATGGTAGAACGATCCCTTGGGGATGTCGGCGGCCGACAGGATCTCGGACAGGCCCACGCCCGAGAAGCCCTTCTGCGCGATGATCGCGCGGCCGGCCGTCAGGATGTTGCGCTTGTTTTCGCCATAGCTTTCTCTCATGCCGGCCATTCTAGCGAAAAATTAGACCGGTCGTCTAAGACCGGCCTTTTTCAGCCTGCCGGCCGCGCCGGCGCCGGTGCCGGGAATAGCGGCCGCACCGCCAGCGCGACCAGCGCCATGGCCAGCCATACCGCGCCCCATCCGCGCCATTGCAGCAGCGCCGGCGCCGCCTGCGCGGTGAGGAAGAAGACGCCGAACACGCAACTGTTGCCCAGCCCCAGCGCGGTGCCGACCTGCGCCGGCCCGGCCATCACGGCCAGTTCGGTATAGGCCACGCCGTGCCAGGCCGAGACCGCCACACCGGCCGCCACCAGCGCCGCGGCCAATACGCCCGCCTCCTGCACGCCGCCGATAGCCAGCGCCGCCAGCAAGGCGAACAGCGCCGCGCTCAGCAAGGCGCAGCCGCGCAGGTAGCTGCGGCGGTTGCCGCGCCGGTCGGTCCAGCGGCCGCTGGCGATGCGGCACACCGCCGCCCCCACCTGCACCGCCGTCAGCGCCGCGCTGATGAGCAGCAGGCCGGCATGACCGGCCTCATTGAGGAAGATGCCGCCGAAACTGATCAGCGCCACCTGCGGCGCGCACAAGAGGCCAGTGGCCAGCGCCAGGCGCCACACCACGGCGCGACGCAGGGCCGCGGGCGCGGCCGATGCCGCCTGCGCCGAGGCTTGCGCGATCGGCGGCTCGCGCAGCCACAGCAGCGTCAATCCCACGCTGGCCAGGCAACCCGCCATCAAGGCCGCATACACCGCGCCGAAGCCCGCATGCGCCGCCAGCGACGGCAGCAGCAAGGCGCCGATGCCGCCGCCCAGCGGCACCGCGGTCTGGCGGATGCTCATGGCCAGGCCGCGCTCGCCGTCGGCGAACCATCCCATCACCGCGCGCCCGCTGGCGCCGTTGACGCTGCCGCCCAGCAGGCCGGCCAGCATCAGCCCGGCGCACAGCCAGGAATAGGTGGCGCCGCCCTGCCCCGGCAAGGCCTTCACGATCAGCAGCCAGAGCGCGGCGACGGTGCCGAGCAGGCCGGCCAGCAATACCTTGCGGTCGCCCAGCTTGTCGGTCAGCACGCCCCAGGGCAATTCGCCCAGCGCCACGCCCAGGCTCAGCAGGCCGAGCGCCAGGCCGAGTTCGGCGTTGCCGAGCCGGTAGTCGGCGCGCAGCACCACCGAGGTCACCGGGATGCCGGAGAAGATGGCGGAGAAACTGGCGTTGGCGGCCACGCCCGCGGCCAGCACCTTCCAGCGGTGGCGGGCCGGCGGCGCAGCGGGTCGGTCGGACATGGCGGCGGACTGCATGAGGGGCTCCTGATCGGTTCGATGACCTGCGCAGTGTGCCCGGCATCACAACGTCCAAAATGTCATAATTCCTGCAATTCAAGCCATCGCACGGAACACGCCATGCCTGCCCGCGACACCGCCTTCCTGATCTTCGCCGATTGCAGCATGCTCGACTTCACCGGCCCGTTGTCGGCCTTCGACGCCGCCAACCGGCTCGCCGGCAAGCCGCTCTACCGACTCTCCCTGCTGTCGGAACCGGGCGGCATGATCCGCAGCTCGGCCGGCGCCTGCGTGCAGACCGAGCGCATCGGCGAGCAGCGCTTCGATACGCTGGTGGTGGCCGGCGGCGGCGCGCCGCGCGAGGGCCTGGTGTCGGAGCACTTGCGCCAGGTCATCGTGCGCGCGGCCAGGCGCTCGCGGCGCATCGCCGGCGTATGCACCGGCGCCTTCGTGCTGGCCGCCGCCGGGGTGCTGGACGGCAAGCGCGCCACCACGCACTGGCGCATGGCGGCCAAGCTGCAGAAGATGCATCCGGCGGTGCTGGTCGATAGCGACCGCATCTGGTCGCGCGACGGTTCGGTGTGGACTTCGGCCGGCATCTCGGCCGGCATCGACCTGGCGCTGGCGCTGGTCGAGGATGACCACGGCGCCGAGCTGGCCCGCGCGGTGGCGCGCGAGCTGGTGGTGTTCCATCGGCGTCCGGGCGGGCAGTCGCAGTTCTCGGCGCTGCAGGAGATGGATGGCATCGGCGGCAAGGGCGGCGACCGCATCCGCACCGCCCTCACCTTCGCGCGTGAGAACCTGCACCAGGCGCTGACGGTGGACATCCTGGCCGAGGCCGCCTGCCTCAGCCGGCGCCAGTTCGACCGAGCCTTCGTCGCCGAGACCGGCCAGACGCCGGCCAAGGCGATCGAGCAGATGCGCGCGGAAGCGGCGCGCATCCGCATCGAGGAATCGAACGACTCATTGGACAATATCGCCCGCGTCACCGGTTTCGGCGACGCCGACCGCATGCGACGCGCCTGCATGCGGCTGTTCGGGCAGCCGCCGCAGGCCTTGCGCCGGCTGGCGCGGCAGGGCGAGGAACGCGGCGCGCCGGAAGCGGCCGCGTAGTGAGGCGCAGGCGGGAGATCAGCCGGCAGTCAGCCTGACGCGGGTGATCTCGGATGGCGCCAGCAGGCGCTTGGGCGGCCCCCAGTAGCCGGTGCCGCGGCTCACGTAGACCCACAGCCGCTGCATGCGCTTCAAGCCGGCGACATAGGGCTGCTGCAGCGGCACGAAGAAATTCCACGGGAAGAACTGGCCGCCGTGCGTATGGCCCGACAGCTGCAGGTCGAAACCGGCCTCGGCGGCCGCGATCGCGCTGCGCGGCTGGTGCGCCAGCAGGATGCGCGGCGCCGCCTCGGGGGCGTTGGCGATGGCGGCGTGCGGGTCGCTGCGGTGGGCCGGGTCGAACTGGTGGGCGGTGAAGTCGGTCACGCCGGCCAGCACCAGGCCGGCGCCGTCGTGGCGCAGCACCACGTGTTCGTTCATCAGCACCGTCAGGCCCAGGCGGCGCACCTCGTCTATCCATTCATGGGCGTTGGAGTAGTACTCATGATTGCCGGTGACGAAGTAGGCGCCATGGCGCGCGCGGATCTCGCCCAGCGGCGCGGTGTGCGCCGCCAGCTGGCGCACGCTGCCGTCGACCAGGTCGCCGGTGACGGCCACCACGTCGGGCTTGAGGGCATTGACCTTGTCGACGATGGCCTGCAGGTAGGGACGCTTGATGGTGGGGCCGACGTGGATGTCGCTGATCTGGACGATGGTGAAGCCCTCCAGCGCGCGCGGCAGGTTGGCGATCGGCACGCTGACCTCGACCACGGCGGCGGTGCGCCGCGCATTGAGGAAGCCGATCACGGTGGCCGCCGCGGTCAGGCCCAGCACCAGCCATGCGGTGAGCTCGTCGAGCTCGCGCAGGTGGATGTCGGACAGCGACAGCAGCGGCGCCAGCGCCAGGGCGATGGCGCGCAGCAAGGTCAGCAGCAGCGCCGAGGAGAACGCGCCCATGGCCAGCATGCCGGCCCAGGCCAGGCGGTCGGCCGTAAGCTCGGCCATGCCGCGGCGCTTGAGGATGGGGGCGAACATGGCGGCCGGCATCAGCAGCACCGACACCGCCAGCACTGCCGCGCCGAACGCGCTCCAGGCGGCGTTGCCGGCGGCCAGCGCGGGCAGCAGCTGGAAACCGATCCAGGCATGCAGGGCAGCGAGGATGCCAAGGAAGATGACGACTCCGAAATAGGTACGGCGCATGAATGGCTTTCTTGTTGTGCGGGAAGGATACGACATGCCGGACTCGACGGCGGCCGGCGCCGCCCCTCAAACGCGATGAAAAGCTTGCATCGATACGGACAGATATGGATCCCGACGCCGGATTTTCAACCGCCGAGCTGGCCAAATCTGTCCAAACCCGCCATGGGATTGACTGGGCGTCAATAGTTGGCGGATTTCACCACAGAAAAAATCGGCGAGGGGCATGCAAGAAGACGAACAGAGGAGGATAATATTGCCTCGATCCCCGATTTTTTAATTCGCGCGACCTTGGCGGCCCACAGCCGCATCGATTCCATCGACAGGAGGCCGCGCGCGCATCATTGAAAGAATTATTTTGAGTTCAAGCAAAACCACCAAGCGCTGGCATGGCAACGTCGAGGCAATCAAGGCGGAATACCTCAACGGCGTGGTCGCGCAGATGACGGCCTATGGCGATCGCGTGCATTTCTCCATGTTCGGCTCGGTGCAGAAGCCGCACTATGAGGTGATCAACAGCTTCGACAAGAAGATGGCCTTCGACGGCAACCATCACCTGCACCGCCCGGAGGAGAACGAGTTCGGCCCCGGCAACGTGACGGCGATCTTCACGATGGAGCAGATCAAGCGCATCATCGCCACCGGCGGCAGCGGCGCGCGCAGCAGCATCCCGCGCGCCGCGCGCGCCGCCTCGGCCCGCAGCGGCGGCGCCGGCGGGGCCCGCCCGGTCACCGCGGCCGCGCGTGCGCGCGAGGCGGTGGACGGCGAAAAGTACGTCTACTTCAAGGCCAACCGCGAGATGCTGCCCGAAGGCATCAACCAGTACTCGGACGAGATCAGCGCGCTGATGCTCAAGGGCATGTCGGCCGAACAGGCCTTCGGCGAGGTCATCGACAAGCACTTCGGCTGAACGGCGGCGGGACGCTGAAAGCAAAAATGGCCGGAGCATGCTCCGGCCATTTTCATTGCGGCGACGCCCGCTCCAACCGGGCTTCAGTAGGACTCGGGCACCATCATGCTCTGCGGCACCGGATGGCGCTCGTAGTCTTCATGGCGCTCGCGCTCCGGCAGGATCACCGGCGGATGCGGCACTTCCTTGTAGGGCATCTGGTCCAGCAGGTGTGCAATGCAGTTCAGGCGCGCCTTCTTCTTGTCCACCGCCTGCACCACCCACCACGGCGCCTCGGGGATGTGGGTGCGTTCCAGCATCACTTCCTTGGCCTTGGTGTACTCCTCCCAGCGGCGGCGCGACTCCAGGTCCATCGGCGAGAGCTTCCATTGCTTGAGCGGGTCGTGGATGCGCGAGAGGAAGCGCATGTGCTGCTCTTCATCGGTGATGGAGAACCAGTACTTGATCACCTGGATCCCGGCGCGGGTCAGCATGCGCTCGAACTCCGGCACCGAGCGGAAAAACTCCTCGTACTGCTCGTCGTTGCAGAAGCCCATCACGCGCTCGACGCCGGCCCGGTTGTACCAGCTGCGGTCGAACAGCACCATCTCGCCGGCCGCCGGCAGGTGCGACACATAGCGCTGGAAATACCATTGGGTGCGTTCGCGGTCGTTGGGCGCCGGCAGCGCCGCCACGCGCGCCACGCGCGGATTGAGGCGCTGGGTGATGCGCTTGATCACGCCGCCCTTGCCGGCCGCGTCGCGGCCCTCGAACACGATCACTACCTTGTGGCCGGTCTGCACCACCCAGTCCTGCAGCTTGACCAGTTCGCCCTGCAGGCGGAACAGTTCGCGGAAATACAGGCGGCGGTACTCCTTCTCTTCGTCGCCGTGGGCGCTGGAAATCTCTCCGGTCACCGGATCGACGGTGCGGTCTTCCAGCTCCAGCTCCATCTCTTCGTCGTAGCTGTCGGCCAGCTCGCGATGGATGCGCTTGATCATTTCTTCGTTGGTCATCGGTTCCTCGTTGGCAATACGGGCGGCGTGCGCGGGGCCTTCCGCCGCGGGAAAAGTGGGACACAACATACATGTCCATTGTGACGAAGACGTGACAGCGGGACGGCCGGATGGCGGCGCGCGCAGGCGCGCGGAACCGCTGATGCGAAAATAGGCTATAGTCGCTGGAAAACCGATAGTCATTTCCGCAGATCAGCATGACACTCACTGAATTGAAATACATCGTGGCCGTCGCCCGCGAAAAGCACTTCGGCCATGCGGCCGAGGCCTGTTTCGTGGCGCAGCCGACCTTGTCGGTCGCCATCAAGAAGCTGGAGGACGAGCTGGGGGTGGTGATCTTCGAGCGCGGCGGCACCGAGGTCTCGGTCACGCCGCTGGGCGCGCAGATCGTGGCCCAGGCCGAGCGCGTGCTGGAGCAGACCGCGGCCATCAAGGAAATCGCCAACCAGAACAAGGATCCGCTGTCGGGCCCGCTGCGCCTGGGCATCATCTACACCATCGGCCCCTACCTGCTGCCCTCGCTGGTCAAGACCATGATCGAGACCGTGCCGCAGATGCCGCTGATCCTGCAGGAAAACTTCACCACCCGCCTGATCGAGCTGCTGCGCCAGGGCGAGCTGGACGCGGCCATCATGGCCCTGCCCTTCCCCGAGCATGGCCTGAACGTGCTGCCGCTGTACGACGAGGAGTTCATGGTGGCCCTGCCGCGCCAGCACAAATGGGCCGATCGGCGCGACATCGACGCCCGCGAGCTCAAGAGCGAGACCATGCTGCTGCTGGGCAACGGCCACTGCTTCCGCGACCAGGTGCTGGAAGTCTGCCCGGAGATGTCGCGCTTCTCCACCAGCGGCGACGGCATCGCCCGCACCTTCGAGGGCTCCTCGCTGGAGACCATCCGTCACATGGTGTCCTCGGGCATCGGCGTGACCGTGCTGCCCAAGGCCTCGATCGCCGACCCCGACACCCGCGACGGCATGGTGCGCTACGTGCCCTTCGTCAGCCCGGCGCCTTCGCGCCGCGTGGTGATCGCCTGGCGCAAGAGCTTCACCCGCCAGGCCGCGATCGACGCGGTGCAAAAGGCGGTGCTGTCCTGCAACCTGAACGGCGTGCAGATGCTCAGCGAAGCGGAGGCGGTAGCGGGCTGAACTGCTTCCCCGCCCTTGCCGGAAAAGAAAAGGCCTCGCATCGCGAGGCCTTTTTTCATGCGCGCCGGCCGGCTGCCGGCATCAGAGGCGATGCGTGGTGCCGGCGTCGAACCAGTGCACGTCGCCGGCGCCGAAGGTGGCGCCGATGCGCTGGCCGGTGGCGACCTGGACGTTGGCCGGACAGCGCAGCACCAGCGACTGGCCGCCGCAGCGCACGTGCACCAGCAGCTCGGCGCCCAGCGCCTCGACCAGCTCCACGTCCAGCTCCATCTGCGCGGCAGAACCGTCCAGCACCGGCAGCAGGTGTTCGGGACGCACGCCGAGGATGCGCTCCCGGCCGCCGGCCGCCGCCACCGCCTGCGGCAGGCGGATGACGCCGCGCAGGCCGTTCTTCTCGGCCTCGAAGGCGGCGCCGTCGGCCGACAGCTTGCCCTGCACCAGGTTCATCGGCGGCGAACCGATGAAGCCGGCCACGAAGGTGGTGGCCGGACGCGCATAGACTTCGGCCGGGGTGCCGATCTGCTCGGCCACGCCGCGGTTCATCACGATCATGCGTTGGCCCAGCGTCATCGCCTCGACCTGGTCGTGCGTGACGTACAGGCTGGTGGTGCGCAGGCTGGCATGCAGCTTCTGGATCTCCAGGCGCATCTGCACGCGCAGCTTGGCGTCGAGGTTGGAGAGCGGCTCGTCGAACAGGAACACGGCGGGCTTGCGCACGATGGCGCGGCCCATGGCCACGCGCTGGCGCTGGCCGCCGGAGAGCTGGCGCGGGGTGCGCTCCAGCAAGGCGCCCAGCTCCAGGATCGCGGCCGCGCGCTGCACGCGCTCGTCGATCTCGGCCTTGGAGATGCCGGCGATCTTGAGGCCGTAGGCCATGTTCTCGTACACCGTCATGTGCGGGTATAGCGCGTAGTTCTGGAACACCATGGCGATGTCGCGCTCCTTGGGCTCCAGCTCGTTGACCACGCGCTCGCCGATGACGATCTGGCCGTCGCTGACTTCTTCCAGGCCGGCCACCATGCGCAGCAGGGTGGACTTGCCGCAGCCCGAAGGGCCGACCATGACGATGAACTCGCCGTCGGCGATGTCGGCGTCGATGCCGTGGATGACGTCGACCGCCTTGGGGCCTTTTCCGTAGGTCTTGCGGACTTGCTTGAGATGGATTGCTGCCATATCGGATCTTCTTCAGGTTTATTTTTCGGAATCGACCAGGCCCTTGACGAACCATTTCTGCATCACCACCACGATCAACCCGGGCGGCAGCATGGCCAGCATCATGGTGGCCATGACCATGTTCCACTCGACGGCCGAGTCGCCGCCCGAGATCAGGGTCTTGATGCCGATGCCGATCGGATACATCTCCTGCTGGGTGGCGATCATCAGCGGCCACAGGTACTGGTTCCAGCCGTAGATGAACATGATCACGAACAGCGCGATCACGTTGGTGCGCGAGAGCGGCCACAGCACGTCCTTAAGGAAGCGCAGCGGGCCTGCGCCGTCGATGCGCGCGGCCTCGGCCAGTTCATCGGGCACCGTCAGGAAGAACTGGCGGAACAGGAAGGTGGCGGTGGCCGAGGCGATCAGCGGCACGGTCAGGCCGGCGTAGCTGTTGAGCATGCCGAAGTCGGACACCACCTGGTAGGTCGGCGTGATGCGCACTTCCACCGGCAGCATCAGGGTGACGAAGATCATCCAGAAGAACAGGTTGCGGCCGGGGAAGCGGAAATACACGATGGCGAACGCCGAGAGCATGGAGATGGCGATCTTGCCGATGGCGATGACCAGCGCCGTCACCAGGCTGACCCACAGCATGTTGAGCACCGGCGGCGCGCTGACGTTGCCGGAGGCGCCCTTGAACAGCACCGTGCCGTAGTTGTTCAGGAACTCGCCGCCTGGGACGAGCGAGATCGGCGACATGGCCGACTGCTCCGCGGTCTGCGTGCTGGCGACGAAGGCGACGTACAGCGGGAACACCACCGCCAGCACGCCCAGGATCAGCACCAGGTGGCTGACCGCGTCGAGGATTGGTCGTCTTTCTATCATGCGTATTGGACTTTCTTCTCAACGTATTTGAACTGCACCACGGTCAGCAGGATGACCACCGCCATCAGCACCACCGACTGCGCCGCGGCGCTGCCCAGGTCGCCGCCCTTGAAGCCGTCGGAGAACACCTTGTAGACCAGGATCTCGGTGTCCTTTCCGGGGCCGCCGTGGGTGGTGGCCTCGACGATGGCGAAGGTGTCGAAGAACGCGTAGA
Organism: Herbaspirillum sp. WKF16; assembly: GCF_028993615.1. Classification (NCBI taxonomy): domain Bacteria; kingdom Pseudomonadati; phylum Pseudomonadota; class Betaproteobacteria; order Burkholderiales; family Oxalobacteraceae; genus Herbaspirillum; species Herbaspirillum sp. WKF16. The sequence goes on from NZ_CP118632.1 coordinate 3,935,554, forward strand.
CCACGTTGACGACCAGCAGGAAGAAGGTAGTCGGCGAGATCAGCGGGAACACGATGGTGAAGAAGCGCTTGACCGGGCCGGCGCCGTCGATGGCGGCCGCTTCGATCAGCGACTTGGGGATGGATTGCAGGCCGGCCAGGAAGAACAGGAAGTTGTAGCTGATCTGCTTCCAGATGGCGGCGATGACGATCAGGATCATCGCGTGGTTGCCGTTGACCATGTAATCCCAGCGGATGCCAAGCCAGGCCAGCACGTGCGAGAGCACGCCCAGCGAAGGGCTCAGCAGGAACATCCACAGCACGCCCACCACCACCGGCGACACCGCGTAGGGCCAGATCAGGAAGGTCTTGTAGATGGAGGCGCCGCGCGTGACGCGGTCGGCGAACACCGCCAGCAGCAGCGACAGCGTCATGCCGAAGAAGGCCACCAGCAGCGAGAACAGCGCGGTGGTGCGGAAGGACTCGAGGTAGGTCGGGTCGCCGAACAGCGCGGCGAAATTGTCCAACCAGACGAATTCGGAGTAGCCGCCGAAGGCATCCTGCAGCAGCACGGACTGGTACAGCGCCTGGATGGCGGGCCAGAAGAAGAACAGCAAAGTGATCAGGATCTGCGGTGCGACCAGCAGATACGGCAGCCACTTCGATTTGAATCGCGCGCGTTTTTCCACGTTCGTTCAGGTCACAAAATGAGGTTCAGGAAAACGAAATCCGGCGGCATGTCCCATCCACTGGAGACGATGCCGCCGGGAACGCATGCCGCCTGCCCGCGCGAGCAGGCAGAGGCAAGGCCGCTACGGATGTTACTGGTTGCCCTTGTTGGCTTTCTCGAAGCGCACCAGCAGTTCGTCGCCGCGCTTGACGGCCGAATCCAGCGCATCCTTCGGGGTCTTCTTGCCGGTCCAGACGTTTTCCAGTTCCTCGTCGAACACGGTGCGGACCTGGGCGTAGTTGCCCAGGCGCAGGCCGCGCGACTTCTCGGTGGTCTTGACGATCATCTGCTTGACCGCGACGTCGGTGCCCGGGTTGCGGTCATAGAAGCCGGCCTGCTTGGTCAGCTCGTAGGCGGCCTTGGTGACCGGCAGGTAGCCGGTGTCCTGGTGCCACTTGGCGGCCACTTCCGGCTTGGACAGGTAGGTGAAGAACTTGGCCACGCCCTTGTAGTCGTCGGCCTTCTTGCCGTTCATCACCCACAGCGAGGCGCCGCCGATGACGGTGTTCTGCGGCGCGCCCTGCACGTCGTTGTAGTACGGCAGCATGGCCACGCCGAACTTGAACTTGGCGTTCTTGCGGATATCGGCGTAGGCCGAGGAGGAACCGGTGATGATGGCGCACTCGCCGGCGTTGAACTTGGCGTTGGCTTCATCCTTGCGGCCGGCGTAGGTGAAGTAGCCCTGCTTGGCCCAGTTCGCCAGGTTTTCGATGTGGCGAACGTGCAGAGGGCTGTTCAGTTTCAGGCGCGCGTCGAGGCCGCCGAAGCCGTTGTTCTTGGAGGCCAGCTCGACGTTGTGCCAGGTTGAAAACGATTCCAAATGCACCCACGATTGCCAGGTGGTGGTGTATGCACAGGAGGCGCCGCTGGCCTTGATCTTGGCGGCCATGCCGACGAACTCCTGCCAGGTGACGGGCGGCTTCTCAGGATCCAGGCCGGCCTTGGCGAACATGTCCTTGTTGTAGAACATGATGGTGGTGGAGCTGTTGAACGGGAAGGACATCATGCCCTTGGCGGTCGAGTAGTAACCCGCGACGGCCGGCACGTAGGCGTTCTGGTCGAACTTCTCGCCTGCCTGGTGCATCACCTCATAGACCGGCTTGACCGCGCCCTTGGCGTAGATCATGGTGGCGGTGCCGACTTCGAACACCTGCAGGATGTCGGGAGCGTTGCCGGCGCGGTAGGCGGCGATGGCGGCGGCCATCGACTCGTCGTAGGTGCCCTTGTAGACCGGCACGACCTTGAAGTCGGACTGGCTCTTGTTGAAGTCGTCGGCGAGGGCATTGACGCGTTCGCCGAGGGCGCCGGTCATCGAATGCCACCAGGAAATCTCGGTTGCGGCGAAGGCGGTGGAAGAGATCGTCGCCAGCATGCCGGTCGCGATCATTGTTTTAAAGTTCATCGGAGGACCTCTAGGGAAAAGGGGTTTTGATGCTATCAACGCTCCATGACAGCCGCGTTACATTAGCCGCACTCGCGTTGCAGCGCAAAGAAAAAAGATGCGGCTGTGCAGCAGATAATTATCAAAATAATATTTCGCTACGTACTTTCCCTTAGCGCGGCTCGCGATCTGTCAGGCGCCTGTCAGGCGCGCCCCGTGCGGCGGGAAGCGAACGTCGACGCGGGGACGACGCGGCGGCCGATTATAATGCCGACTTTCGTTTCACGGACTCCGCATGAACCGGCTCAAGCTCTACGCGCTCCTGGTGCGCGCACACAAACCCATCGGCATCCTGCTCTTGCTCTGGCCCACGCTGATCGCGCTGTGGCTGGCCTCGGACGGACGGCCAGACTGGGGCGTTGCGGCCATCTACGTGCTGGGCACGGTGCTGATGCGCTCGGCCGGCTGCGCCATCAACGACTATGCCGACCGCGACTTCGACCTGCACGTCCAGCGCACCGAACAGCGGCCGCTGACCTCGGGCAAGATCAAGTCGTGGGAGGCGCTGATGGTGGCCGGCGTGCTGGCGCTGCTGTCCTTCCTGCTGATCCTGCCGTTCAATGCGCTGACCAAGCAATTGTCGGTGGCGGCGCTGCTCATCGCCGCCAGCTACCCCTACTTCAAGCGCTTCTTCGCCATCCCGCAGGCCTATCTCGGCATCGCCTTCGGCTTCGGCATCCCGATGGGATTCGCCACCGTCACCGGCGCGGTGCCGCCGGCGGCCTGGGTGCTGCTGGTGGCCAACGTGTTCTGGGCGGTCGCCTACGACACCGAGTACGCCATGGTCGACCGCGAGGACGACCTCAAGATCGGCATCAAGACCTCGGCCATCACCTTCGGCCGCCACGACGTGCTGGCCATCATGCTGTGCTACGCGGCGGCGCTGGCGCTGATCTGGGCGGTCGGGCTGCAATACGGACTGGGCCTGTGGTTCTCGGCCGGCATGCTGGTGGCCTGCGGCTTCGCCGCGTATCACTACACGCTGATCCGCGAGCGCGACCGCATGCGCTGCTTTGCTGCCTTCAACAACAACAACTGGCTGGGCGCGGCGATCTTCGCCGGCGTCGCGCTGGATTACCTGCTGCGCTGAAGCCGCGCAGGCCGGGCCGAAACATCGACAAGACCACGAGGAGACGAGATGGAAGCTGAATTCTGGCTGGAACGCTGGCGCGAGGGTCGCACCCATTTTCACCAGTCGCGCGTGACGCCGCTGCTGCAGAAGTACTGGCCGCAGCTGGCGCTGCCGGCCGGCAGCCTGGTGCTGGCGCCGCTGTGCGGCAAGTCGCTGGACATGCTGTGGCTGGCCGAACAAGGCCATCGGGTGCTGGGCGTGGAGCTGTCGCAGCTGGCGGTGGAACAGTTCTTCGCCGAGAACGGCCTGCAGGCGCAGGTGCATGAATCGGCGCAGGGCCGGCACTTCGTCGCCGGCGCCATCGAGATCATCTGCGGCGACATCTTCGCGCTGGCCGACGAGACGCTGGCCGCCTGCGCCGGCGCCTACGACCGGGCGGCGCTGATCGCGCTGCCGCCGGAGATGCGCCCGCGCTATGCCGAACAGGTCTACGGCCGCTTGCCGGCCGGCGCGCAAAGCCTGCTGATCACGCTGGAATACGCGCAGCAACGCATGGACGGGCCGCCGTTCTCGGTGATGGAAGATGAGGTCTTGCGGCTCTACGCGCCGCACACGCAAGCCGAGGCGATCGATCGCCGCGATATCCTGGACAAGGAACCAAAATTCAAGGAGCGCGGACTGGAGAGGCTGGATTCGGTGACTTACCGGCTGCGACGCGGGGCGTGAACATCGTCGGTTCTTGATAAGCCGCTGTCGCGGCATGACGGACGCCGCTGGGTCCCTGCTTTCGCAGGGACGACGCAGACAGTGGAATCACCTTCGGCGGTCGGATTTCCCTCCACCGCCCGAGACATCCCTGCTGCTTGTCGTTCCTGCGAAAGCAGGAACCCAGCGGCGTTAAACAGCCATCCTCAAACCTCGGCCGTAGTCCTCACCACCGTCACCCGGCTGATCACGAACTCCCCCTCCACCACCACGCGGAACGGCACGCCCATGACGTTGAATCCGGGGCCGCCGTCGTCGTCCCACACCTGGGCCAGCGCGTCGAATTCGCGCGGGCTCAGCTGCAGCATCTGGGCGCTGATGACGAAGGTCGCGCCGGCCTTCTGCTTCCTGACGATATCTTCCAGTTTGGCCATGGCCTGTTCCTTTGCGTTCAGCGCGGCGGCAGCACTGCCATCACGTTGACCGGCTTGCCGTTGCGGCGGATTTCAAAATACAGCTTGACCCGGTTGGTGTCGCTGTTGCCCATGGTGGCGATCTGCTGGCCGCGCGCGATGCTCTGGCCTTCCTTGACCGTGATGGTGTTGTTGTGGGCGTAGACCGACAACAGGGTCGGCGTGTGCTTGATGATCACCATGTTGCCGTAGCCGCGGATGCCGTGGCCGGCGTAGGTCACGCGGCCGCCGGCGGCCGCCACCACGCTCTGGCCTTCGCTGCCGCTGATGTCGATGCCCTTCTTGTAGCTGTCGCCGCTGGGCGCGGACTTGCCGGCGGTGGGCCACATCCAGTCCAGCTTGGCGTCGGCCGCGCTGGGCGCGTCATCGTCGTCCTGGCTCTTGCCGGCGGGCTTGGCCGCCGGCTTGGCGGGCGTCGCCCGGCGCGCCGGAGCGGCAGCGGCGGGACGGCTGGCCTGGCCGGCGCCGGTGCGCGCCACCACGCCGGCCGGCGGGCGCACCAGGATGCGCTGGCCGACTTCCAGGTCATTCGGGTTGCGCAGCTTGTTCCAGGCCGAGAGGTTGGACGGGCTCTGGTCGAAATCGCGGCCGATGCTGTAGAGCGTGTCGCCGCGCCGGACCGTGTAATAACCGTCGCCGTCGGCGGTGGAGGCGCAGCCGGCCAGGACCAGCAGCGCGGCCAACGGCGCGGCGACGGTAATGCGGGTGAGTCTGCGGGAAAGTCTGAGCATCAGGCCTTGCCGAATTCGTCGCCCAGCTCCTTGCTGCGGGCGGCGGCGGCCTTGAGCGCCGTGACGATGGACTCCTTGACGCCGGCGCGCTCCATGCTGGTCAGCGCCGCGTAGGTGGTGCCGCCCTTGGAGGTGACGCGCTCGCGCAGCGTGGCCACCGGCTCCTCGGAACGGCGCGCCAGTTCGGTGGCGCCTTCGAAGGTGGCCTTGGCCAGCTGCATGCCGTCGGCCGGCGACAGGCCGAGTTCGACGGCCGCCTTTTCCATCGCTTCGAGGAAGTAGAAGACGTAGGCCGGGCCGCTGCCGGAGATCGCGGTCACCGCGTCGAGCTGGTCTTCGCCGGCCACCCACAGCGTCTCGCCGGTGGCCTTGAGGATGGAGTCGGCCTGGGCGCGCTGCAGCGTCGAGACCTGCGCGCCGGCGGCCACGCCGGTGATGCCGCGGCCGATCAGGGCCGGCGTGTTGGGCATGGCGCGCACCACGGCCTGGTGGCCGTCGAGCCAGCGCGAGATGTCGGCGATGCGGATCCCGGCGGCGATGCTCAGCACCAGTTGGGCGCCGATGAAGGGCTTGAGCAGCGCCGCCACTTCCGGCAACTGCTGCGGCTTGACCGCCAGCAGCACCACGTCGGCCGAGGCTACCGCGCCATCAATGGCGGTGGCAGTGCTGACGCCGAACTTGTCCTTGAGCGACTGCAGCGCGCCGGCATTGAGGTCGACCACGTGGATGTCCTGCGGCGAGGCGACCTTGCCGGCCAGTCCGCCGATCATGGCGGTGGCCATGTTGCCGCCGCCGATAAACGCTATCTTCACTTACGCTCCTTGTTCCCGTGTCGCTGACACTGTGTGTGTGTTCGTTAAAGTGGACGGCCCATGCCGCCCGGTTGGCGCCGGCCGCTAGGCGGCGCCGCGCGCGCCGAAGATGGCGCTGCCGATGCGCACGATGGTGGCCCCTTCGGCCACCGCCGCCTCCAGGTCGGAGGACATGCCCATGGACAGCGTATCGAGCGCCAGGCCGTCGGCGCGCAGCGCCTGGTAAAGCGTATGCACTGCGGCGAAGGCGGCATGCTGGCGCGCGACGTCGTCGGTCGGCTCCGGGATCGCCATCAGGCCGCGCAGCCGGATGTTGGGCAGCTGCGCCACCTGCGCGGCGACCTGCGGCAGCTCCTGCGGCGACAGCCCGCTCTTGCTGGCCTCGCCGCTGATGTTCACCTGCAGACAGATGTTGAGCGGCCCCAGTTCCGGCGGCCGCTGTTCCGACAGGCGGCGGGCGATCTTCTCCCGCTCCACCGAATGCACCCAGTCGAAGTGCTCGGCGACGGGCCGCGTCTTGTTGCTCTGGAGGGGGCCGATGAAGTGCCACTGCAAGCGCTCGTCCGGCGCCAGCGCCTTCATCGCCCCGATCTTCTCCAGCGCTTCCTGCAAATAGTTTTCACCGAAGGCCTGCTGCCCCGCCAGCACCGCCTCCCGCACCGCCTCGGCGCCGAAGGTCTTGGAGACGGCCAGCAACTGTATCGACGACGGCGCGCGCCCCGCGCGTTCGGCGCCGGCGGCGATCTGGTGTTGCACGTATTGCAAGTTTTTGGCGATTGACGACATAATCCGGGGCCGGGAGGGGCTCGGCTGCGGGGAACATAAACAGATACTCGGTGCTTTCCTCGCAAGGATTATAAATGGACATTGCCGCGCTGCTGGCATTTGCCGTCAGAAACCAAGCCTCCGACCTGCATCTTTGCGCCGGCCTGCCGCCCATGCTGCGCGTGCACGGCGAGATCCGCCGCATGGATGCCCCGCCGCTGTGCGACTACCGGCTGCGCGCCATGCTGCATGGACTGATGGACGATGTCCAGCGGCGCCGCGGCGCCGAGCGCATGGAATCCGACTTCGCCTTCCGGCATGAACAGCTGGGACGCTTTCGCGTCAACGTCTTCCGCCAGCTGCGCGGCGCCGCCGCGACCATCCGCCACATTCCCCCGCAACCGCCGGCGCTGGCCGGGATCGGCGCGCCGGCCGTCTGCGCCGACCTGGCTTGTCGACCGCGCGGGCTGGTGCTCGTGACCGGGCCCACCGGGTCGGGCAAGAGCACCACGCTGGCGGCGATGGTGCACCATATCAACGAGCGGCGGGCGCTGCACATCGTGACCATCGAGGATCCGATCGAGTTCGTCCACGAGCCGCTGCGCGCGCTGGTCAGCCAGCGCGAGGTGGGCACGCATACCGGCTCCTTCGCCGACGCGCTGCGCGCCGCCCTGCGCCAGGATCCGGACGTGCTGCTGGTGGGCGAGCTGCGCGATGCCGAGTCTATCCGCCTGGCGCTGACCGCGGCCGAGACCGGCCACCTGGTGCTGGCCACGCTGCATACGACCTCGGCGGCCAAGACGGCGGACCGCATCGTCGACGTCTTCCCCGCCGGCGAAAGGGACGGCGCGCGCGCCATGCTGGCCGAGTCGCTGCTGGCGGTGATCTCGCAGACCCTGCTGCCGTTGCGCGACGGCGGCGGCATGGTGGCGGCGCACGAGGTGATGCTGGGCACGCCGGCGATCCGCAACCTGATCCGCGAGGGCCGCACGGCGCAGCTCCAGACCGCCATCCAGACCTCGGCCGGGATCGGCATGCAGACGCTGGACGCCAGCCTGGCCCAGCTGCTGCAGCGCCAACTGATCAGCCCGGAAAGCGCGCGCCGGCATGGGCGCGCGCTGGACTTCCCGAGCTCGTGACGCCAAGGCAACCGCGGCAAACCGATGCGCATGGCGCCGGCCGGCGCGCAGGTTTAGAATGGGCGCCCAGGAAAACCCAGGGGAGCAGCCATGAGCACCGTCTACGATTTCCGGCCCGCGTTGGCCGACCACAGCGAATTCCCGCTGGAGCAATTGCGCGGCAAGGTGATGCTGATCGCCAACACCGCCAGCAAGTGCGGCTTCACGCCGCAATACAACGGGCTGGAACACATCCATCGCCAATTCAAGGCGCGCGGCCTGGAAGTGATGGCCTTCCCCTGCAACCAGTTCGGCGCGCAGGAACCGGGCAACGCCGAGGAGATCGGCGCCTTCTGCGAGAAGAACTACGGCGTGAGCTTCCCGCTGTTCGCCAAGATCGACGTCAACGGCGACCAGGCCGACCCGCTGTTCAAGTTCCTCAAGAAGGAAGCGCCCGGCCTCCTGGGCAGCAAGGCGATCAAGTGGAATTTCACCAAGTTCCTGGTGCGCCGCGACGGCACCGTGTTCAAGCGCTATGCGCCGCAGACGCGGCCGGAGGAAATGATCTCCGACATCGAGGCGCTGCTGGCGGAATAAGCCCCGGCCGGCTCAGGGCAGGTCGCGGATGATCCGGTAGTCGGCGTCGCGCACCGGCACGAAGCGGGTGGCGTGCAGGCCGCGCAGCGTGGCCCGCGTGCGCGCCGATTTGTTGTCGAGGAACACCGCGCGGATCTTGTCGCGGATGTCGGCGCACAGCTGGCCGCGGTAGACGAAGGGATCGTAGGGGATCGGCGCCGAGCGCCAGAGCACGCGCACGTCGCGCCGCTTCAGCTTGCCCTCGCTGATCATGCGCGAGAGGTTGGTGCTGGCGACGAAGGCGGCGTCGGCATTGCGGCTCAGCACCGCCAGCACCGACTGCTCATGGTTGCCGGCGTAGCCGATGCGGGAGAAATAACTGGCCAGCTGCAGACCGTTCTGGCGCGCGAAGATATGCCGCGGAATCAGCGCGCCCGAGGTGCTGTCGGGGTCGGCCAGCGCCAGCACCTTGCCGCGCAGCGAGGCGATGCTGTCATAAGGCCCCTGCTGGCGCGTGATCAGCAGCGAGAAGTAGACGGAGGACGCCGCGGCGCCGCCCGGGCCGGCGAAATTCGGTTCCTGCAGTTCCAGCGAGGCAAAGGGCGTGACCTGCGCGTCGCCCTTCCTGGCCGTCACGTAGGACGCCGGCCCCAGCCGCGCGATATCGACGGCGCCGGCCATCAGGCCTTCGATCACCGAGCCGTAGGACGACGGCACCACCATTTCCACCGGCATCTTCAGCTTCTCGCGCAGGGCGTCGAGCAGGGGATCCATCGCGCTTTGCTGTTCCTCGTCGCTGCCCTGGGGCACGAAGGAAAAACGCAGCCGCTCCGGACGCTCGCAGGCCGCGCCCCGCTGGGCCGACGCCGGCGGCGACGCCAGCAAGGCCGCCAGGGCCAGGCCGCAGGCGGCCAGGATGCCCCGGGCGGACGATGCGAACAATGCTGCGGCAATCTTCATGCGATCTCAAACCTGCCCTTCTGCAAGATGGCTTCCAACTGGTCGGCGGGCACCGGGCGCTGCAGGTAGAAGCCCTGCACCTGGTCGCAGCCCATGACCTTCAGGTGCATCAGCTGCTCCTTGGTCTCCACGCCCTCGGCCACCACCTTCAGCCCCAGGTTGCGCGCCAGCGTCACGGTGGATGCGACGATCATGCCGTCGCTGTTGTCGTTGCGGATATCGCTGATGAAGGAGCGATCTATCTTCAGCGCGTAGACCGGCAGCGTCTTGATGTGGCTCAGTCCGGAATAGCCGGTGCCGTAATCGTCCAGGTAGATCTTCAGGCCTTCGCTGCGCAGCTTCTCCAGCGTGCGGCGCGCGGTTTCCACGTCTTCGATGAAGCAGCTCTCGGTGACCTCGATGTCCAGCAGGTCGGGCGTGAGCCGGTGGCGCCGCAGCGACTCCCGCACGATCTCGCTCAGGCTCTCGTCGCGCAGTTGCTTGGCCGAGACGTTGATCGCCACCGGCACCAGCGGCAGCCCCTTGTCGCGCCACTGCGCCAGCTGGCGGCAGACTGCCTCGATGATCCAGTGGCCCAGCGGCACCACCATGTCGTGCGCCTCGGCCAGGCCGATGAATTCGCCGGGGAAGATCAGGCCGTGCTCCGGATGCTGCCAGCGGATCAGCGCCTCCATGCCGGTCACCCGGAACTGCTGCAACTCGACCTTGGGCTGGTAGTGCAGGCAGAACTCGTCGTCCTTGAGCGCCTGGCGGAAGCGACCCAGCAACTCCAGCCCGCGCACCGCGATGGCGTTGAGCGAGGCGTCGTAGAAGCGGTACAGGCCGGAGCCGGAAGTCTTGGCGGTGTACATCGCCGAGTCGGCGTTGGTCATCAGCTCCTCGATGCTCTGGCCGTCGCGCGGGTACAGGGCGATGCCGATGCTGGGCGCGGTCTCGACGTAGCAGCCCAGCAGGTCCGGATAAGGCGCGCGGATGCTCTCGACCAGCTTGTCGGCGATCTCGGCCACGCTTTCCTCGTTGCGGATCTCCGACACCATCACCACGAACTCGTCGCCGCCCAGGCGCGCCACCAGGTCGTACTCGCGCAGCGCGGCGCGCAGGCGGCGGGCCACCTCCTGCAGCAGCGCGTCGCCCACGGCGTGGCCCTGGGTATCGTTGATCAGCTTGAACTTGTCGAGGTCGAGGAAGAACAGCGCATAGAGATTGCGGCTGCGCTTGGCGCGCGAGAGCTCGGTCGAGGCCAGCTCGTAGAACAGCATGCGGTTGGGGATGCCGGTCAGGTAATCGTGCGAGGCCAGCTGGTAGGCGCGCGACTTCTCCTGCTCCAGCTGGTTGATCAGGCCGCTCTTCTCGCGCTCCGAATACAGCAGCTTCTCGTACAGGAAGCGACGGCGATGCGCCAGGTTGATCAGGCCCGCCGTCAGCAGCATGATGGCCACCGAAATCGCGACGGCCTGCACGTAGTACTGGCGATGCGCCGGCCGCAGCTTGCCGAGCAGTTGCTCCGGATCCCGGCTCACCACCACCGCCAGCGGATAGTGCACCAGGCGCCGCTGCACACCGACGTGCTGCACCTCGTCGCCCGGGCGCAGCGCGTGGATCAGGCCGTCGCCCTTGCCCGCCAGCAGGAACAGCGCGTACGCCTGGCCGGCATAGTTGGAGCCGCCCGAGAGGATGCCGCCCGACAGCTCGGCCAGCTGCAGGCCGGCGGCGTTGAGGATCTCGATGCGGCTGGCGCCGGCTACGCTGACTTCCTGGTAGGTCTTGAGGAAGTAGCCCAGGTCGAGGATGGCGGTGAAGAACCCCTGCAGCTCGCCGCGCCCGTTCTGCAGCGGGATCAGCAGCGGCACGCGCCAGCTGTAGCCGTCGCGGCTGTTGGGCGGATTGATGATCATCGGATTCTGGTTGCGCCCGGCAGTCAGCGAGCTCATGTAACCGGCGTTGATCAGCTTGGCGAGTTCCGGCTCTTCCTGCTGCCGCGCCGACGAATAGACCAGACGACCGCCGGCGTCGAACATGGCCACGCGCAGGTAGGCCGAGTCGCCGTTGAAGAGCGGATTGAGATAGGAGGAAGACGAGCGATCGCCGCCCAGCATGGCCTGGCCGATGCGGGAATACAGCAAGGTCTTGCCCAGCACCTCGTCGAGGTTGGCCGAAACGATGGCGGCAACGTTCTTGCTGTCGGCGATCGAACTGGCGATGGCCAGCCGTTTCTCGTTCTCGATGCGGGTGATGGTCAGGTACCACAGCATCACCAGCACGCAGGCCGACAGCAATACCAGGCCGACCGACATCCCGCGCCCTGCGAGAAACTCGGTCAACAGCCTCTTCGGCTCCAAAGATCTTGGATTACGCAATCCCCACCCGCATGAACATTCGGCCGGAGAGTCCGGCACTGCCTTGTTTCCCCTTAACCGAAGCAGATTAGTACGCCAATGTGTCAAGTTGATGACAAGCGGCGGGTTGTTACGTGAGCTGTTTTCATGTTGCGGCGGACCGCGTTGCGGCGCTGGCGCAATCAAGGCTGACGTTGGCTGAAGCACAAGCTCAGTCGACGACGCTGGATCCCTGCTTTCGCAGGGACGACGCATTAATTGAGACAGCGAGCCAGGAAATCGATGCCGCAGGCGAGCAGGACACAACGCAAAGCCGAGGCCAGCGACAAACGTCCGAAGCCGAAGGCGAGTAAGAGACAGCGCGACGCCGCAGGCGAGCCGGACATGCTTTTCCCCTTGTGGGCCAGCCGTCGGAGCGGCGCAAAAAGTGGATCAGGGCGTGAGTCGGAGCGCAGCGACTCTGACGACCCCACCTTTTGCACCGCTCCGGCGGGCACCCCGAAGGGGCTGGCACTTAGGGGCCGCCTTCTTTTGCTTGCTTTTCTTGGCGGAGCAAGAAAAGTGAGCGGCCGCCGGGCCGCCCCCGGCGCTCACCTACGACCGGAGAAAGATAAGAGTAAAGCCAGTACATCTGCACGCAGCAAGAGCAGACTACCCAAACAACGACTGCATCCACGCCGACCTCGATACGCCGCCAAAGCGGCTACTCAGTCCGAACGGAGTCCGGTGAGGTGCGACGAACGACGCTGGATCCCCGCCTTCGCGGGGACGACACCGAAGCGGTGGTCAACACCTCCTGATGTTCAAGATGCTTATGGCTTGTCGTTCCTGCGAAAGCAGGAACCCAGCGCCGTTCATCGCATATCCCCAGCTTCAGCAAAAATGCGCATGCCAAACACGAAAAGAAAAAGGACGCCGAAGCGTCCTTTCCCTTGGGCCTGAACCGATCAGTTCCTGGTCTGGTCCACCAGCTTGTTGGCCTTGATCCAGGGCATCATGGCGCGCAGCTTCTCGCCCACCACTTCGATCTGGTGCTCGGCGTTGATGCGGCGGCGCGACAGCAGCGTCGGCGCGCCGGCCTTGTTTTCCAGGATGAAGCTCTTGGCGTATTCGCCGGTCTGGATGTCGGTCAGCACCTTCTTCATCACCGCCTTGCTTTCCTCGTTGATGATGCGCGGGCCGGTCACGTACTCGCCGTATTCGGCGTTGTTCGAGATCGAGTAGTTCATGTTGGCGATGCCGCCTTCATAGATCAGGTCCACGATCAGCTTCAGCTCGTGCAGGCATTCGAAGTAGGCCATCTCCGGCGCGTAGCCGGCTTCCACCAGCGTTTCGAAGCCGGCCTTGATCAACTCCACCGTGCCGCCGCACAGCACCGCCTGTTCGCCGAACAGGTCGGTCTCGGTTTCTTCGCGGAAGTTGGTTTCGATGATGCCGGCGCGGCCGCCGCCGTTGGCGGTGGCGTACGACAGCGCCACGTCGCGGGCGCTGCCCGACTTGTCCTGGTACACCGCGATCAGGTGCGGCACGCCGCCGCCCTGGCTGTAGGTCGAACGCACGGTGTGGCCGGGCGCCTTCGGGGCGATCATGATCACGTCCAGGTCGGCGCGCGGAACCACCTGGCCGTAGTGAATGTTGAAGCCGTGCGCGAACGCCACGGTGGCGCCTTGCTTGGCGTGCGGCGCCACGTTCTCGGCATACACCTGGCCGATGTTCTCATCCGGCAGCAGGATCATGACGACGTCGGCTTCCTTCACCGCGTCGTTGACTTCAGCCACCTTCAGGCCGGCCTTCTCGGCCTTGCTCCACGAGGCGCCGCCGCGACGCAGGCCGACGGTGACCTTGCAGCCCGAGTCCTTCAGGTTCAGCGCGTGCGCGTGGCCTTGCGAGCCGTAACCGATGATGGTCACGTTCTTGTTCTTGATCAGGGACACGTCTGCGTCTTTGTCGTAAAAAACTTTCATGGTCTTCCTAGAGAGAATCGATGGCCGGGCTCCCCGCCCGGCCGCTGTTGTTGTCAGGTTCAGGCGACGGCCCAGGCCGGCATCGCCTGGTCGCGCACATGCGGAATATCGAGCTGGCGCAGCTTGCGGTACAGCGAGGCGCGGCACATTCCCAATTGCCGCGAGGCGGCGGAAATGTTCCAGCGGCTGCCGACCAGCGCGTCGATAACGCGCGTGCGCTCGTCTCCGGGCAGACCGCCTGGTTGGCGTACGGGCATCGCCCCCGCATCGGCTTGTGGCACGATGGGACGGACGTTGGCGGCGTGGCCGGTATGGCCCAGGTTCGCCGCCTGGAATTGCATCAGTTCTTCGGGCAGGTCGCGCACCTCGATGCGCCCGCCGTCCATGACCGCGCAGCTGTAGCGGATCACCGCGTGCATCTGGCGCAGGTTGCCCGGCCACGGGTAGGCCAGCATGCGCTGCAGCGCGGCCGGCGCGATCATGTGTTCGTCGGCCTGGTCCAGTGCCAGCTCGGCGGCGATCATGTCCATGATCACGCGGCGGCGGTCGGCCCGTTCGCGCAGCGCCGGCAGGCGCAGCACGCCGCCGGCGATGCGGTAGTAGAGATCTTCGCGGAAACGCCCTTGGGCGATCAGCGTCTTCACGTCCTGGTGGGTGGCGCAGATGAGTTGCACGTCCACCGGCACCGGGCGCATCGCGCCCAGCGGAATCACCTCGCGCTCGGAGAGCACCCGCAACAGGCGCGTCTGCAGCGCGAACGGCATGTCGCCGATTTCATCGAGGAACAGCGTGCCGCCGTCGGCCTGCTGCACCTTGCCCTTCATGCCGCCCGGCAGCGCGCCGGAGAAGGCGCCCTTGCAATAGCCGAACAGTTCGCTCTCGGCCAGGCTCTCGGGGATCGAGGCGCAGTTCACCGCCACCCAGGCGGCGCGGCGGCGCTCGCTGTACTCATGCAGCGCGCGCGACAGGTACTCCTTGCCGGTGCCGGTCTCGCCGAGGATAAGAATGGGAATGCCGCGGTCGACCAGGCGCTTGCCGCGCTCGACCAGGTCGCGCATCACCTCGTCGCCCTCGGAGAGGTGATCGATGGCCCGGTACCGGGGGGTGTTGCGCGGGGAATTCGAACCAGCTGTCCTGACGTCGCTTCCTGCCAAAGGTAGGTCTACCGTTTGTGTCGGCATGATTGTCTCCTGTCTTGAACTGCTTTCTTCTTATGGGCGGCGGGCACGCTTTTGGCTGTTTCCACCTTTGAGGCGGTCGCAAGTTTGCCACCTCTGCGTCGAAGAATAACGAGACTATTTGATGACTTCCAATACAATGTACAGACAGAATCAATACCTTGAAGGTATCAAATGATCGAACTGAGACACCTCACCTATTTCCGCACCGTAGCAGAAACCCTGCATTTCGGACGCGCCGCGGAGCTGTTGCATATCTCGCAACCCCCGCTCACACGGCAGATTGCGGCGCTGGAGAAGGAGCTGGGCGCGCAATTGTTCGACCGCAGCAAACGCGCCATCCAGCTGACCCCGGCCGGCAAATATTTTTACCGCGACACCACAGAAATTTTCAAGGCGCTGGAGCGGGCCAAGCGAAATGTTTCATCTTCCAGCACCGGCAAGAGCGGCGCGCTGAAGGTGGGCTTCATGATGTCCTCGGCCTACAACATCCTGCCCTCGGTGACGCGCCACTACTCGGCCGCCTATCCCGAGGTGGATATGCGCCTGACCGAATACGTGCCCAACCTGCTGGCCACCGACATCGAAGACGAGAAAGTCGACGTGGGCATCATGTACCGCCCCGAGGACTGCAGCCGCCTGGACAGCCACACGATCTACGCCGAACCGTTGCTGGCGGTGCTGCCGCACGACCATCGCCTGGCTAGCAAGCCGGCGATCTCGATCGCGGAACTGGCCGAGGATCCCTTCATCAGCATCCCGCGCGCGATCGCGCCGGTGGTGTTCGACATCATCGTCAGCCACTGCCAGTCCAACGGCTTTCGCCCGCGCATCGTGCTCGAGGCCAACCTGCAGCAGACCATCGTCAACCTGGTGGGAGAAGGCCTGGGCGTGGCGCTGGTGCCGGCCTCGATGCAGGCCATGCATCTGGAATCCACGGTGTTCAAGCCGCTGCTCAACCCGCCGCTGGTGGAAGTGGCGGTGATCTGGAACAAGGAAAATTCCAATCCCTGTATCAGGACCTTTGCGGATACGGCGGTGGAGGTGTGGAGGAAGCAGCGGCCGATGGCCAATTGAAGCAGGCGGCGATGCCCTGAACGGGCTTGGGCCGCGTGCGACGAAAGTCGCTGGATCCCCGCTTTCGCGGGGACGACGGATTAATTGAGATAGCGAGCCAAGGAATCGATGCCGCAGGCGAGCAAGAAACGGCGCGAGGCCGCAGGCGAGCCGGTCACGCTTCCCCCTTGTGGGCCAGCCGTCGGAGCGGCGCAAAAAGTGGATCAGGGCGTCAGTCGGAGCGCAGCGACTCTGACGACCCCACTTTTTGCGACGCTCCGACGGGTACCCCGAAGGGGCTGGCGCTTAGGGGCCGGTTTCTTTGCTTACTTTCTTTGGCGGGCCAAAGAAAGTGAGCGGCTGCCGGGCCGCCCCCGGCGCTCCGCCACGACCGGAGAAAGACAAGACTAAAGCCGGTACACCTGCACGCAGCAAGACCAGACTACCCAAACAACGACGGCATCCACGCCGACTTCGATACGCCGCCAAAGCAGCTACTCAGTCCGAACGGAATCCAAGGAGCGCAACGAACGTCGCTGGATCCCCGCCTTCGCGGGGACGACGGATTAATTGAAATAGCGAGCCAAGGAATCGATGCCGCAGGCGAGTAAGAGACAGCGCGAGGCCGCAGGCGAGCCGGTCACGCTGTCCCCCTTGTGGGCCAGCCGTCGGAGCGGCGCAAAAAGTGGATCAGGGCGTCAGTCGGAGCGCAGCGACTCTGACGCCCCCACTTTTTGCGCCGCTCCGACGGGCACCCCGAAGGGGCTGGCACCTAGGGGCCGGTTTCTTTGCTTACTTTCTTTGGCGGGCCAAAGAAAGTAAGCGGCTGCCGGGCCGCCCCCGGCGCTCACCTCCGACCGGAGAAAGATAAGACTAAAGCCGGTACATCTGCACGCAGCAAGACCAGACTACCCAAACAACGACGGCATCCACGCTGACTTCGATACGCCGCCAAAGCGGCTACTCAGCCCGAACGGAATGCAAGGAGCGCAACGAACGACACTGGGTCCCGGCCTGCGCCGGGACGACGGATTAAAAACACAGTGAGCCAATGCATCAAAGCCGCAGGCGAGTCGGAGACAGCGCGAGGCCGCAGGCGAGCCGGACACGCTTTCCCCTTGTGGGCCAGCCGTCGGAGCGTCGCAAAAAGTGGGGTCGTCAGAGTCGCTGCGCTCCGACTGACGCCCTGATCCACTTTTTGCGCCGCTCCGACGGTCACCCCGAAGGGGCTGGCACTTAGGGGCCGGTTTCTTTGCTTACTTTCTTTGGCGGGCCAAAGAAAGTAAGCGGCTGCCGGGCCGCCCCCGGCGCTCCGTCTCGACCGGAGAAAGACAAGACTAAAGCCGGTACATCCGCATGCAGCAAGACCAGACTACCCAAACAACGACGGCATCCACGCCGACTTCGATACGCCGCCAAAGCGGCTACTCAGTCCGAACGGAGTCTGCTGAGGTGCGGCGAACGACAAGGGAGTCTGCTGAGGCGCGGCGAACAACAAGGGAGTCTGGTGAGGCGCGACAAACGACGCTGGGTCCCGGCCTTCGCCGGGACGACATGGAAGAGATAGCCAACATCTCCCCATGCTCAAGATCCTCACTACTCGTCGTTCCTGCGAAAGCAGGAACCCAGCGGCGTCTGTCATGCCACAACGAGCACCGAACGATACGAAAACCCCGCTCAAGCCACCTTCAACGACAAGCCGCCATCGACGATCAGATCCAGCCCGGTGATATAACGCGCATTGTCAGAAGCCAGGAACAAGGAAGCGTGCGCCACGTCCCAGGCATCGCCCATGAACCCCATCGGGCATTGCGCATGCCGCTTGGCCCGCATCTCCTCGATATCCCCGCCATAGGACGCCTTCAGCGGCTCGCGGATCATCGGCGTATCCATCAGCCCCGGCAAGATGCAATTGGCGCGGATCCCCAGCGGCGCATACTGCATCGCCACGTTCTTGGTGAACGCCAGGATGGCCGCCTTGGTCGTGGTGTAGCCCAGGTAAGGGAAGCCGATCCAGCGCAAGGCCGCCAGCGACGAGATGTTCACGATCGCGCCCTTCTTCTGCCGCTCCATGATGGGCAGCACGTACTTGTGCGTCAGGAACAGGCTGGTCTGGTTCACCGCCACCAGGCGGTTCCAGCTCTCCTCGGTGGTCTCGACCGGGCCGCCGGTCTCGGCGATGCCGACGTTGTTGTGCAGCACGTCGACCCGGCCGAAATGATCCATCGCCGCCGCGGCGATCGCCTTTACGTCTTCCGTCTTCGATACGTCGGCCGCGATCACCTCGCACACGCCGCCTTCGCTACGGATGATCGCCTGGGTCTCCCTGGCCGCCTCGATGCTGCGATCCACCGCCAGCACCCGTCCGCCCTCGCGCGCATACAGCGCGGCGGCGGCCTTGCCGTTGCCCCAACCCTCGCCCACCGAGCCGGCGCCGGTGACGATGATGACCTTGTCTTCCATCAGTTTCTGCATGTCTGTCTCCTCTGCTTCTATGCGTTGTCGGTATCAGATGTCCAGCACGCCGCCGGCGACGAATCCGCCGTCGACCGGGATCACGTGGCCGGTGATGTAGGACGCTTCGTCCGAGGCCAGGAAGCTGACGGCGGCGGCGATCTCGTCGGTGCTGCCGTAGCGGCGCATCGGCACCAGCCGGTAGTAGCTCTGGCGCGTTTCTTCCGAGTGGATGGCCTGGGTCATGGGCGTATCGACCGGTCCCGGCGCCACGCTGTTGACGGTGATGCCGTGCTGGGCCAGCTCGATGGCCATCTGGCGCGTCAGGCCGATCACCGCCGACTTCGAGGTGCCGTAGGCGGTGCGGCCGGCGCCGGCGCGGATGCCGGAGATGGAGGAGATGTTGACGATCCGGCCCCAGCCGTTCTTCACCATCAGGCGCGCCGCCAGCTGCCCCGCCACCATCACGCCGGTGACGTTGATGTTCATGGTCTGCAGCCAGTTGTCGATCGGGAAATCGAGGAAGGGATAGGTCTTGGCGATGCCGGCATTGTTGACCAGCACGTCGCAGCGGCCGTAGTCCTTCTCGACCTCGGCGAAGGCGCGGGCGATGGACTCGGGATTGCCGAGGTCGATCTGCACCGGCGCCGCCTTGTGGCCGCCCGCGACCAGCGCGTCGGCGGTCTTGGCCGCCGCTTCCAGGTTGATGTCGGCCACCAGGATGGTGTAGCCCTTGGCCGCCAGTTGCTCGCAGATGCTGGCGCCGATGCCCATGGCTCCGCCCGTCACGAACGCCACGCGGGCGCCGCTATCGCTTTGATTCATGTTGTCTCCGTGGATGATGGCGGCCCCGGGGATGGGGGGGAATGGGGCCGCCGTTTTTTTAAGTCGTTACCTTGTCGGTGATCTGCCTCGGAGTGACTTGGATGAAGAGGTCAGAGGAAGCCGATGGAAATCCATGGCACGAAGGCCACCACCAAGAGCGCGATCACCAGCGCGGCGAGATAGCCCCACACGCGGTTGAACACGCCGTCGGGTGATACCTTGCCGATCGCGCAGGCGGCATAGAAGCCGACGCCGAAGGGCGGCGCGAACAGGCCGATGCCCATGGCCAGGATCACCACCATGGCGTAGTGCACGTCGTGCACGCCCAGCGAGCGCGCCACCGGGAACAGCAGCGGGCCGAACAGGACGATCGCGGGGATGCCTTCCAGCAGGCTGCCCAGCACGATGAAGATGACGATGGTGATCAGCAGGAAGCCCACGCCGCCGCCCGGCACGCCCTGCATCAGGGCCACCAGCTTGGCCGAGAAGCCGGACTGCGTCAGCGCCCAGGCCATCGAGGTGGCCATGCCGATGATCAGCAGGATGGCGCCCGAGAGCGCGGCCGATTCGATCAGCATCGGATAGAGGCGCTTGAAATTGAGGTGCCTCATGAACAGGTGCATCACCAGGCCGACCACGATGGTGTAGGCCACGCCGATGGTCGCCACTTCAGTGGCCGTGGCCACGCCTTCGATGACCGCCACGCGGATCAGCATCGGCAGCGCCAGCGCCGGAATGGCGGCGATCATGGTCTTGACGATCAGCGACATCGGCGCGCGCTTGACGTCGGGCATCGGTTCGCGGCGGGCGCGCATCCAGCACACCACGGCGATGGCGATGGTGGCGATGGCCGCCGGCATCAGGCCGCCGATGAACAGCGCCGTGATCGACACGCTGCAGACCGCGCCGATGGTGATCAGCACCAGGCTGGGCGGAATGGTTTCGGTCATGGCGCCCGAGGACGAGAGCAGCGCCACCAGTTCTTCGGGCTTGGAGCCGCGCTTCTTCATCTCCGGGAACAGCGCCGGGGCGATCGCGGCCATGTCGGCCGCCTTCGAGCCGGAGATGCCCGAGACCAGGAACATCGCGCCCAGCAGCACATATTGCAGGCCGCCGCGCACGTGGCCCAGCAGCGAGGCCATGAAATCGATCAGCGTCTTGGCCAGGCCCGACATTTCCAGCAGCGAGCCCAGCAGCACGAACAGCGGCACCGACAGCAGGATCAGGCTGGACATGCCCTCGTCCATGCGGCTGACCACGATCATCAGCGGCGCGCTGGTGGCCAGCGCGAGGTAGGCCATGGTCGCCGTGCCGAAGGCGAAGGCGATGGGAATGCCGCCGGCCACGCACACGCCGATCAGCAGCACGAAGAAGATGATCAGGTTGTAGTTGCCCATGGCCAGCAGCGCCGGCTTGGCCAGCCAGAGGCCGCCGCCGATCACCGCCACCACCGCCAGCGCCGAGAGCAGGAGGCGCAGGCTGGTCACCGCCGCCATGCGCGAGACCGCCGCCAGCAGCATCAGGATGGCGCCCACCGGCAGGGCCGCGGCGCGCAATCCGTCAGGGATTTCCAGGGCCGGCGTGGTGATCGCCATCTGTTCCACCGAGTGATCCACCGCGGGGTGGATCACCATCAGCACGAAGATGCAGACCACCAGGGCCGCGACCGTTTCCAGCCAGACGCGGCCCTTCTCCGAACATTTGTTGATGATGGCGGTCAGCCGCATGTGCTCCCCGCGATCCAGCGCCAGCACGGCGCCCAGCATGGAGAGCCAGATGAACAGGATCGAAGCCAGTTCATCGGACCAGACCAGCGGGTCGTGCAGCGCGTAGCGGTAAATGACGCCGGTCAACAGCACCACCGTCTCGGCCACGACCAGCGCGGCGGCGACGGCGCCGACCACATGCATCACCATGCGGTTCAACGCCACCAGCGCGCGCGCGGCCGGGTTCATGTTTACCGGCTCGCGGTAACTCATTGCAGCTTCCATCATCAACCTCCCGGACGTTTAGGCCAGCTTGCCGGTGTACTTTTCCAGCAGGGCCCAGGGCTCGTCGCCGAACTTCTTCTTCCACTCGGCATAGAAGCCGGCGCTGCGCAGCTTGGCGCGGAAGGAGTCGGCGTCGATGTCGTTGAAGGCCAGGCCCTTGCCCTTCATCTCGCCCACCAGCGAGTCGTTGAGCTTGCGCACGTCGGCGCGCTGGTTGATGCCGGCTTCATTGATGGCGCGGGTCATGACGTCCTGCAGGTCCTTGGGCAGCTTCTCGAAGGACTTCTTGTTGCCCAGGAACCAGAAACCGTCCCACATGTGGTTGGTGATGGAGCAATACTTCTGCACTTCGTACAGCTTGGCGGTGGAGATGATCGCCAGCGGGTTCTCCTGGCCTTCGACGATCTTGGTCTGCAGCGCCGAATAGACTTCGGCGAAGTTGATCGAGGTCGGGGCCGATTCGACGGCGCGGAACATCGAGGTCCACAGCGGGCTCGGCGGCACGCGCAGCTTCATGCCCTTCAGGTCGTCGGCGCTCTTGATCGGCCTGGTGCTGTTGGTGATCTGGCGGTAGCCGTTGTCCCAGATCTTTTCAAAGGCGAACAGGGTCGACTTGGATTCGATCTGCTTGCGCACGTGCACGCCCAGCTCGCCGTCCATGGCGGCCCAGACCTGGTCGTAGTCCTTGAAGGCGAAGCCGATGCCGGAGATCTGCGCGGCCGGCACCAGGGTGCCCAGGATCAGCGGCGACAGCGTGAAGAAATCGATCGCGCCGGCGCGCACCTGCGACAGCATGTCGGTATCGGTGCCCAGCTGGTTGTTGGGGTACAGCTGCAGTTCGATGCGGCCCTTGGAATCGGCCGCGATCTTGGCCGCCATCTCCTTGGCGCGCACGTTCATCGGGTGCGACACCGGCAGGTTGTTGGCGTACTTGAAAGTGAATTCGGCGGCGTGGGCGGAAGTCCCGTACAGGCCGGTGGCGGCGGCGGCCGAGGCCACCGATGCGGTCTTCAGAAAAGAACGGCGCGTGATCTTGCCAGTGGGATGTCCCATCTGTTTATCTCCTGTTTGTAGTTATATGAAAATTGCTGAACCCGGGGCTTCCCGTTGTTTTCAACACTGCCTGTGCCACGACAGAGCAATTTGGATGCCAAGCCGCCGACCGGTCGTCGGCGCCGCGGGCGTCTCCTCCCTGTCGCCGGCATTGCGCCTGTATTCTCTGCGATAAGGGCGGCCCTGTACAAGGGCGCGGGCCGCTCCCGCGACAATTTATTTGATGGGAATTGATGCGACACCTGTCGCACAAGTGTCGCATCGGTGTCGCACCGGACGACAGGTGTACACCCGGCCGCAGCGGACGATTCCATGCTGCGGCGCAATGACTTACGTTAACGTAAAGTCGTGATATCTTGAGTGCGTCGGCCACGGCCACGCCAGCGCCGACAGCATCGAGACCCTGCAGCAACTATAAGTAAAACCATGAAAACGCGAGAACCGGCGCGGCTTTGCGCCGGCCTCGCAGGAGACGGGCAATACCGCTGCCGGCCAACCGCCGGCGGTCCATGCGACAGCCTGCGCATGCGAGCGACCAGCGCACCGCATGCGCGTGCCGCGCGTGGCACCGATTTTGCATATTGCCCTGGCGTGAACCGGAGCGCATGACGCTTTAACTTGCATGACCTGCAAGAGATGCGTTCCATCGACTAGTCTTACAAGGACCTACAACATGACTGCTTCTGCATCCGCACCCTGCATTACCGGCTGGCATCATTCCCAATTCGGCAAGCTTGACGGCATCGATCCCGAAGTGCTGATCGGCCAGGTCGCCAAGGCCGCCATCGAGCACGCCGGCCTGCAACCGGAAGACATCGATTCCGTCCACGTCGGCACCTTCAACGCCGGCTTCCTGTACCAGGACTTCCCCTCTTCGCTGGTGTTCAACAGCCTGCCGCAGCTGCGCTTCAAGCCGGCCGTGCGCCTGGAGAACGCCTGCGCCACCGGCTCGGCCGCGATCCATTCGGGCCTGCAATCGATCAAGGCCGGCGAGTCGAAGCACGTGCTGGTGATCGGCTTCGAGAAGATGACCGAGCTGGCCACGCCGCAGGTCGGCGAGGTGCTGCTCAAGGCCTGCTACGCCAAGGAAGAGGCCGGCATCCCCGGCGGCTTCGCCGGCGTGTTCGGCAAGATCGCGCAGAGCTACTTCGACCGCTTCGGCGACCAGTCCGACGCGCTGGCGATGATCGCCGCCAAGAACCACAAGAACGGCATGTCCAATCCGTACGCCCACATGCGCCGCGACTTCGGTTTCGATTTCTGCCGCAACGTGTCCGACAAGAACCCGTACGTGGCCGGCCCACTGAAGCGCACCGACTGCTCGCTGGTCTCCGACGGCGCCGCCGCCATGGTGATCAGCGCCGCCGATGCCGCCCGGTCCATGCCGCGCGCCGTGCAGTTCCGCGCGGCGGTGCACGTCAACGACTACCTGCCCCTGTCGCGCCGCGACGCCACCCGCTTCGAGGCCGCAGAGCTGGCCTGGAAGCAGGCGCTGGGCAACGCCCGTCTGTCGCTGGGCGACCTGTCGCTGGTGGAAACCCACGACTGCTTCACCGTCGCCGAACTGCTGGAATACGAGGCGATGGGCCTGGCGCCGCACGGCCAGGGCGCGCGCGTGATCGCCGAGGGCATCACCGCCAAGGACGGCAAGCTGCCCGTCAATCCTTCGGGCGGCCTGAAATCCAAGGGCCACCCGGTGGGCGCCACCGGCGTGTCGATGCACGTGATGGCGGCGATGCAGGCCGCGCATGACGCCGGCGACATGCAGATCGCCAACGCCAGGTACGCCGGCGTGTTCAACATGGGCGGCGCGGCGGTGGCCAACTACGTCAGCATCCTGGAACGCATCCACTGATCGCTCCACGCACTTCCCGCCCGCCGCACCCGGCGGGCGGCCTGCAGCACCTCGGCATCAACGCAACAAGACAAGAAAAGCAACGCCAATTTCAATTAGAACGAGTGAGACGATGTTAAAGAAAGTCATGAACCTGGGCCGCCTGCTATCCGACGTGGCGCGCCGCTTTCCCGACGAGCCCGGCCTGATCCTCAGCCGCGGCGGCGCCAACGGTGACGACAGGGTCATCACCTGGAAGCAGATCAACGACCGCGTGGATGCCCTCGCCCACGCGCTGGCCAAGCGCGGCGTGAAGAAGGGCGAGAAGATGCTGGTCCATTCGCGCAACAACCAGCAGATCTTCGAGAGCGCCTGGGCGGCGTTCAAGCTGGGCATGGTCTGGGTTCCGACCAACTTCCGCATCACGCCGCCCGAGGCGGCCTACCTGGGCCAGTCCAGCGGCGCTTGCGTCATGGTCTACGACCAGGGCTTCGGCAACTATGTCGACGCCGTCAAGGCCGCCTCGCCGGTGCTGGAACACGTGATCGCGCTGGCCGATCCGCGTCCGGGCGAACTGGACTTCGAGGCCCTGGTGGCAGAAGCCGGCGGCCGTCCCTTCGACGAGGTCGAGGTCGACTACGAAGACCCGATGTGGTTCTTCTACACCTCCGGCACCACCGGCCACCCCAAGGCCGGCATGCTCTCGCACGGCCAGATGGCCTTCGTCGTGACCAACCACCTGGCCGACCTGATGCCGGGGCTGAACCATCTGTCACGCTCGCTGGTGGTGGCGCCGCTGTCGCATGGCGCCGGCATCCACGCGGTGATCAACACCGCGCGCGGCGCGGCCAGCATCCTGCTGTCGTCGGAACGCCTGGTGGTGGAAGAAGCCTGGCAACTGGTCGAGAAATACAAGGTGGACAACATGTTCACCGTGCCCACCATCGTCAAGATCCTGGTGGAGGATGAATCGGTCGACCGCTACGACCACTCCTCGCTGAAGCACGTGATCTACGCCGGCGCGCCGATGTACCGCGCCGACCAGGTGTATGCGCTCAAGAAGCTGGGCCGCGTATTGGTGCAGTACTACGGCCTGGGCGAAGTGACCGGCAACATCACCTTCCTGCCGCCCTACATGCACTTCGAGGACGACGCCCATCCGCAGGCGCGCGTGGGCACCTGCGGCATGCCGCGCACCGGCATGGAGATCGCCATCCTGGACGACAGCGGCAAGAAGCTGGCGCCGTTCGAGACCGGCGAGATCTGCGTGCGCGGCCCGGCGGTGTTCATGGGCTACCACAACAACCCCGACGCCAACGCCAAGGCCTTCAAGCATGACTGGTTCCATACCGGCGACCTCGGCCACGTGGACCAGGACGGCTTCCTCTACATCACCGGCCGCTCTTCCGACATGTACATCTCGGGCGGCTCCAACGTCTATCCGCGCGAGATCGAGGAAGCGCTGCTGACCCACCCGGCGGTGTCGGAAGTGGCGGTGCTGGGCGTGCCCGATCCCAAGTGGGGCGAGAGCGGCCTGGCGGTGATCGTCTGCAAACCCGGCCAGCAGGCCGGCGGCGAGGCGCTGCTGGCGCACCTGGAGGAACGCATCGGCAAGTACAAGTGGCCGCGCCGCTTCGTGTTCTGGGAAACCATGCCCAAGTCGGGCTACGGCAAGATCGTCAAGAAGCAGATCAAGGCCCTGCTCGAAGAGAAAGGAGACTACCGCCTATGAAACTCTCGAGCAAACCCGCGGGCGACAGCACCGGCTTCGTCGAGGTGCGCAAATTCCTGCACGCAGGCCAGCAGAGCTATCCGCGCACGCTGGACCTGGAGGCCGACCCGGCCGAGGAACTGCGCATCACGCTGGCCCCGGGCACCATGGTGGGCGAAGCCTTGCGCCGCGTGCTTGCGCGCTACGGCCAGCGCGGCGGGGTGGGCCGCATGTGCGGCGGCACCGCGCGCCGCCTGCACTACCATCGCATCGAAAACACCCGGGACAAGAACCGCCCGTATGACTACGGCCCGCCGCATGTGCTGGAGGGCGCGATCACTTTCGTGACCGGCGCCATCACGGTGGGCCAGAACCCTGAAGGAAAGGTATTATTGCATTGCCATTCCGGTTTCATCGATGGCGATGGCGCCATCCACGGCGGCCATCTGCTGCTTGATACGGTGGAAGTGGGCGACGATCCGCTCATCATCCGCCTTTGCCTGTTTTCCCGAGGCGCCTTCGTCGTCAACAGCGATGAAGAGACGCACTTCAGTCTATTGCATCCGACACCCATGGAATCATGATGACGAACCTAGCCAATACCAATATCAACGAGACAGACGACAACATCCAGGTAGAAGAAGGCACCCTGGGCAAGCTGGTCATGGCCCGCCTGAAACCCAACCAGGACATGACCGAGAGCGTGGAAGCCCTGTGCCGCCAGCACGGCATGCAGACCGCCATCGTGCGCGGCGCCATCGGCAGCCTGATCGACGCCCACCTGCAATACTCGACCCCGACCGGCCTGCGCCGCATGGAAATCAACGGCCCCGGCGTGGAGATCCTGAACGTGTTCGGCGAGATCGGTTTCTCGGACGGCAAGTCCAACCCCAATCCGCTGCAGGGCGTGGTGGCCGACACCGACGGCAAGATCTTCGCCGGCCGTTTCGTGCGCGGCGCCAATCTCTCCTTCATCACCATCGAGATCACGCTGCAGGAGTGGATCCCGGCGAAGGTGCGCGAGGCCGTTCCGGCCTGATCGCCCTCCCCGCTGCCGCTTTCCCGCGCGACAAAGACAAAAGGAGCAGGCCGGTTGCCCGGCATGCTCCTTTTCTCATTGCCTGCCGAACGCGTCAGGCGTGCAGTTTCATTTCCGCTTCGCGCTCGATCGTCTGCTCCGCGACCCGCGCCTCCTCTTCCGACAGCAGGCCGCCTTCCCACTTGGCCACCACCGCCGAGGCGATCGAGTTGCCCACGGCGTTGGTGGCGGAGCGCCCCATGTCGAGGAAGGTGTCGATGCCCAGGATCACCAGGAGGCCCGCTTCCGGGATATTGAACTGGTGCAGCGTGGCGGCGATCACCACCAGCGAGGCGCGCGGCACGCCGGCGATGCCCTTGGAGGTCAGCATCAGCACCAGCATCATGGTGATCTGGGTGGACAACGGCATGTGGATGCCGTAGGCCTGGGCGATGAACAGCGTGGCGAAGGTGCAGTAGATCATCGAGCCGTCGAGGT
Organism: Herbaspirillum sp. WKF16; assembly: GCF_028993615.1. Classification (NCBI taxonomy): domain Bacteria; kingdom Pseudomonadati; phylum Pseudomonadota; class Betaproteobacteria; order Burkholderiales; family Oxalobacteraceae; genus Herbaspirillum; species Herbaspirillum sp. WKF16. The sequence continues at coordinate 3,962,833 of NZ_CP118632.1, forward strand.
TGAAGGAGTAACCCATCGGCATGACGAAGCTGGAGATCTTGCGCTTGACGCCGAAGCGGTCCAGCGCGTCGAGCAACTTGGGATAGGCCGCTTCCGAACTGGCCGTGGCGAACGCCAGCAGGAAGGCTTCCTTGATCAGCGCCAGCAGGTGGAAGATGCGCTTCTTGAGGAACACGAAGCCGGCGGCGATCAGCAGCACCCACAGCAGCACCAGCGACAGGTAGAAGTCGCGCATGAAGACCGCGAAGCTGACCAGGATGTCCAGGCCGTTGACGGCGACGGTGGCGGCCATCGCCGCGAACACCGCGACCGGCGCGAATTTCATTACGTAGCCGGTGATCTTGAGCATGGCGTGCGACAGGTCGTCCACCACCGCCAGCAGGTTCTTGCCGCGCTCGCCCAGCGCGGCCAGCGCGATGCCGAAGAACATGGAGAACACCACGATCTGCAGGATCTCGTTCTGCGCCATGGCCTCGGCCACCGACTTGGGCACCAGGTGGTTGAAGAATTCCTTGACCGTGAACTTGCCGGTGGCCAGGCCCGCGCCGGCCGCGTCCGGCGGCGGCAGCGCCACGCCGGCGCCCGGCTGCAGCAGGTTGGCCATCAGCATGCCCAGCGCCAGCGACACCAGCGAGGCCGCCAGGAACCAGCCCAGCGACTTGCCGAAGATGCGGCCCACCGACTTGGCGTCGCCCATGTGGGCGATGCCCACCACCAGGGTGGAGAACACCAGCGGCGCGATCACCATCTTGATCAGGCGCAGGAACATGTCGGAGGCGATGGAAATGTAGCCGGCCAGCTCCTTGGCTTCGGTCTTGTCGTACTGGCTGAAGATCAGGTAGCCGGCCAGGATGCCCAGCAGCATGGCGGCGAAGATGTAGGCGGCGGGTGGGATGCGTTTTGTCATGTGTTCTCCTGCGGCGGATCACGGCCGCTGTGGCCGGTCCGATGGGCGAGCTTGATGAGGGGCCGGTCGCTGGCGGCTTGCCGATTGCGGTTAGACAGGGCCGGGACGGATTGTTCGGTGTGGCCACCGGGTTTCCGGTGAGAAATCTTTCCCGGACTTTTCCCGCCAAGCGATAAAAAAGGACGAAGCTTATTGATTTATGGGGCCGCGCGTCAAGCCGGATACGGGCAAACCGGCCAAAGATGCCATTCCTGCCACAAAAAAAGCCCCGCATCGCGGGGCTTGTTGTTGAGGCGCAATAAAACGCGCGGTCTCAGGCACGTCCTTGCAGCGCGGCGTCCAGCAACTCGATCCAATGCCGCACCGGCGTATCGGTGCCGGATTGCAGGTGCGTCACGCAGCCGATGTTGCCGGTGACGATCATGTCCGGGTCGGTGGCGGCCAGGTTCCTGAGCTTGTTGTCGCGCAGCTGGTAGGACAGCTCCGGCTGCAGCACCGAGTAAGTGCCGGCCGAACCGCAGCACAGGTGGCTGTCGGCGCACAGCTGCACCTCCACGCCGGCCGCGCGTAGGATGGACTCGACCTTGCCGCGGATCTTCTGGCCATGCTGCAGCGTGCACGGCGGATGGTAGGCCACGCGCTTGCCGTCGTAGCCCTTGAGGCGCTCTTGCAGCTGCGCCTCGAACTGCGGCAGGATCTCGCTGATGTCCAGGGTCATGCGCGAGATGCGGCGCGCCTTCTCGGCGTAGGCATGGTCATGTTGCAACAAGTGGCCGTACTCCTTGACGGTGACGCCGCAGCCGGAGGCGTTCATCACGATGGCCTCGGCCTTGATGCCGTCGCGGCCCTCGATGTAAGGCCACCAGGCGTCGATATTGCGGCGCATGTCGTCCAGCCCGCCGTCCTGGTCATTCATGTGATAGCGGATCGCGCCGCAGCAGCCGGTCTTGGGCGGCACGAACAGCTGCACGCCGAGGCTGTCGAGCACGCGCGCGGTGGCGCTGTTGATGTTGGGCGACATCGAGGGCTGCACGCAGCCGTCCAGCAGCAGCATCTGGCGCGTGTGCGCGCGGGTCGGCCAAACGCCGGACTCCTGCGGCAACGGCACCTTGTTCTTGAGCACCTTGGGCAGCAGCGGGCGCACCATCTGGCCGGCCTTCATCGCCGGACGGAACAGCCACTTGCGCGGCACCAGTTCCTTCAGGGCGGTGCGCACCACGCGCTGCGCCAGCGGACGCGGCACCTGCTGCTCCACCACCTTGCGGCCGATGTCGACCAGGCGGCCGTACTGCACGCCCGAGGGGCAGGTCGATTCGCAATTGCGGCAGGTCAGGCAGCGATCCAGGTGCGACTGCGTGGCCGCCGTGGCCGGCTTGCCTTCCAGCACCTGCTTGATGAGGTAGATGCGCCCGCGCGGGCCGTCGAGCTCATCGCCCAGCAACTGGTAGGTCGGGCAGGTCGCGGTGCAAAAGCCGCAGTGCACGCAGCTGCGCAGGATGCTGTCGGCTTCCTGGCCGTCGTGGGTGTCGCGGATGAAATCGGCTAAATTGGTTTGCATAGGATGTCTGCTGGCGGCTTACAGGCTGGCGTACATGCGGCCCGGGTTGAAGATGCCCTTGGGGTCGAACTGGGCCTTGAGGTTGCGGTGGATCTTCTCCACCGCCGGCTGCAACGGCTGGAACACGCCGATGCCCTTGTCGCCGCCGCGATGCAGGCTGGCGCTACCGCCCACGGCCAGCGCCGCGGCCCGGATCGCGGCCGCGTCGATGCCGCCCTCCGGGCGCAGCCAGCGCTGCGCGCCGCCCCATTCGATCAATTGCTTGCCGTGCAACTCCAGCGGCGGCGCCACCGAGGGCACGGAAAGGCGCCACAGCGCCTCGTCCGGATCGGCGAAGAAGGCATGCTGCTGCTCGCGCAGGTCGCGCCAGAAATCGTCGCCGTTGGCCAGCTCGCTGCCGCCCAGCTTCTTCACCGCCGAATCCACCGCCGCCTGCGCGCCGGCCAGGCGGATGGTCAGCACGTTGTTGCTCCAGGCGCTGGCCGTCAGCGGCAAGGCCTGGCCGCCGCATTGGTTGAGCAGGCGCAGCGCGCCTTCCTGGTTGATCTCGAAGACGCGCGTGCTGCCGGCGAAGGGCTTGGGCAGCACCTTCAGCGACACCTGCAGGATCAGGCCCAGCGTGCCCAGCGAACCGGCCAGCAGGCGCGAGATGTCGTAGCCGGCGACGTTCTTCATCACCTGGCCGCCGAAATGCAGCTCTTCGCCGTCGGCATCCATCAGCACCGCGCCCAGCACGAAGTCGCGCACCGCGCCGGCCGAGGCGCGCGCCGGCCCCGAGAGCCCGGCCGCGACCATGCCGCCGATGGTGGCGGCGCCGCCGAAGCGCGGCGGCTCGCAGGCCAGCATCTGGTTGTTCTTCTCCAGCGCGGCGTCGATTTCAGCCAGCGTAGTGCCGCAGCGCGCGGTGATCACCAGCTCGGTGGGTTCGTAGTCGATGATGCCGCTGTAGGCGCGCGTGTCCAGCAGCTCGCCGCGCGGCGCCTGGCCGTACCAGTCCTTGGTGCCGCCGCCGCGGATCTGCAGCGGCCGGCCCTGCGCGATGCGCTCGCGAAACGAGGCCAGCAGCGCCGCCATGTCTTGTTGCTCTCTCACTTGTGCATCCATGGTCAGAATCTCGGCAAATCGGGATGAGGCAGCTGCCCGCGCTGGACGTGCATCTTGCCGTACTCGGCGCAGCGGTGCAGGGTCGGGATGGCCTTGTCGGGGTTGAGCAGGAAGGCGGTGTCGAAGGCGCGCTTGAGCTTGAAGAAAGCCTCGCGCTCGGCCGGCGAGAACTGCACGCACATCGAGTTGATCTTCTCGATGCCCACGCCATGCTCGCCGGTGATGGTGCCGCCCACCTCGACGCACAGCTCCAGGATCTCGGCGCCGAACAGTTCGGCGCGGTGGAATTCGTCGGCGATGTTGGCATCGAACATGATCAGCGGATGCAGGTTGCCGTCGCCGGCGTGGAACACGTTGGCGCAACGCAGGCCGTACTTGGTTTCCATGTCAGCGATGCCCAGCAGCACCTGCGCCAGCTTCTTGCGCGGGATGGTGCCGTCCATGCAGTAGTAGTCCGGCGAAATGCGGCCGGCGGCCGGGAAGGCGTTCTTGCGTCCCGACCAGAAGCGCAGGCGCTCGGCCTCCGACTGCGAACAAGCGATCGCCGTGGCGCCGCTGGCGTTGAGCACCTCGGTCATGCGGCCGATCTCCTCCTCCACTTCTTCGGCCGTGCCGTCGGACTCGCACAGCAGGATGGCCTCGGCATCGATGTCGTAGCCGGCCTTGACGAAGGGTTCGACCATGCGCGAGCTGGTCTTGTCCATCATCTCCAGGCCGGCCGGGATGATGCCGGCGGCGATCACGTTGGCCACCGCGTTGCCGCCCTTCACCACGTCGTCGAACGAGGCCATGATCACGCGCGCGGCCTGCGGCTTGGGCACGAGCTTGACGGTCACTTCGGTGACCACGCCCAGCATGCCCTCGGAACCGATGAACACCGCCAGCAGGTCCAGGCCCGGCGCATCGAGCGCCGCGCTGCCCAGCTCGACCACGTCGCCCTCGATGGTCACCACGCGCACGCGCAGCACGTTGTGCACGGTCAAGCCGTACTTCAGGCAGTGCACGCCGCCGGAGTTCTCTGCGACGTTGCCGCCGATGGTGCAGGCGATCTGCGAGGACGGATCCGGCGCGTAGTACAGCCCGTGCGGCGCCGCCGCTTCGGAGATGGCCAGGTTGCGCACACCGGGCTGGACCACGGCGGTGCGCGAATACTTGTCCATCTTCAGGATCTTGTTGAACTTGGCGGTCGACAGCACCACGCCGTCGGCGATCGGCGTGGCGCCGCCGGACAGGCCGGTGCCGGCGCCGCGCGGCACGATCTGCACCTTCAGCGCATGGCACACCTTCATGATGGCCACGACCTGCTGCTCGTTCTCGGGCAGCACCACCACCATCGGCAACTGCCGGTAGGCGGCCAGGCCGTCGCATTCGTAGGGGCGGGTATCTTCCTCGTCGAACAGCACGCAGTTGCCGGGTACGGCGCGGCGCAGGGCGTCGACGACTTCGCGCTGGCGGGCCGGCGCGAACGATGGATGGGCGGGAGCATTCATGCTGGACCTCGGCGTTGGGCTATACGGGCAATAAGAAGGCGGCCCGGAGGCTGGGAACGTACAACTTCTTTCGCGCTTGTCTCGCTTGTTCTCGGCCCGTTCCGGCGGGCCTTTTTCAAGCGTCCAGTGTAACTAATTTTCATCGGCGGGAAGCCGGCATGTTGCGCGGCGGCGCACTGAAAAGAATTTTTGACGGGAATGAATTATTTTCAGCGGGAAAGGTGGTCTGACCTTTTGATGCCGGGAATGCCGGAGAGACAAGCCGCCCTCCGGGCGGCGCACGGCCCTGGGTCCCGTTCTGCACCGGGACGACAGTGGGGGAAATGGGCAACGCCTCTTCCTGCTGAAGATGCTTACCGACGTCCGCTGAACGACGCTGGATCCCCGCTTTCGCGGGGACGACGGCTTAATTGAGGTAGCGAGCCAAGGAATCGAGGCCGCAGGCGAGTAAGAGACAGCGCGAGGCCGCAGGCGAGCCGGACACGCTTTCCCCCTTGTGGGCCAGCCGTCGGAGCGGCGCAAAAAGTGGATCAGGGCGTCAGTCGGAGCGCAGCGACTCTGACGACCCCACTTTTTGCGCCGCTCCGACGGGCACCCCGAAGGGGCTGGCACTTAGGGGCCGGTTTCTTTGCTTACTTTCTTTGGCGGGCCAAAGAAAGTGAGCGGCTGCCGGGCCGCCCCCGGCGCTCACCTCCGACCGGAGAAAGATAAGACTAAAACCGGTACATCTGCATGCAGCAAGACCAGACTACCCAAAACAACGACGGCATCCACGCTGACTTCGATACGCCGCCAAAGCGGCTACTCAGTCCGAACGGAATCCAAGGAGCGCAACGAAAGTCGCTGGATCCCCGCTTTCGCGGGGACGACGGCTTAATTGAGATAGCGAGCCAAGGAATCGATGCCGCAGGCGAGTAAGAAACAGCGCGAGGCCGCAGGCGAGCCGGATACGCTTTCCCCTTGTGGGCCAGCCGTCGGAGCGGCGCAAAAAGTGGATCAGGGCGTCAGTCGGAGCGCAGCGACTCTGACGACCCCACTTTTTGCGCCGCTCCGGCGGGTACCCCGAAGGGGCTGGCACTTAGGGGCCGTTTTCTTTGCTTACTTTCTTTGGCGGGCCAAAGAAAGTGAGCGGCTGCCGGGCCGCCCCCGGCGCTCACCTCCGACCGGAGAAAGACAAGACTAAAGCCGGTACATCTGCACGCAGCAAGACCAGACTACCCAAACAGCGATGGCATCCACGCTGACTTCGATACGCCGCCAAAGCGGCTACTCAGTCCGAACGGAGTTTGCTGAGGCGCGGCGAACTGCGCTGGATCCCCGCTTTCGCGGGGACGACGGATTAAATGAGATAGTGAGTGGCCAAAAGGGACAGCCAACGAGCAGCAAGCAAGACAAAGCCGCAGGCGAGTCCGAGGCAGCGCGAGGCCGCAGGCGAGCCGGACACGCTTTCCCCTTGTGGGCCAGCCGTCGGAGCGGCGCAAAAAGTGGATCAGGGCGTCAGTCGGAGCGCAGCGACTCTGACGACCCCACTTTTTGCGCCGCTCCGACGGGCACCCCGAAGGGGCTGGCACTTAGGGGCCGCGCCTTTTCTTATCTTTTTGCTTGCTTTCTTTGGCTCGCCAAAGAAAGTGAGCGGCTGCCGGGCCGCCCCCGGCGCTCACCTCCGACCGGAGAAAGATAAGACTAAAGCCGGTACATCTGTAGGCAGCAAGAGCAGACTACCCAAACAACGACGGCATCCACGCTGACTTCGATACGCCGCCAAAGCGGCTACTCAGTCCGAACGGAGTCCGGTGAGGCGCAGCGAACGACGCTGGATCCCCGCCTTCGCGGGGATGACGGAGGAGAGAACTTGTACAGCCCGCGAATGGAATCCCCTCCTGCTTGTCGTTCCTGCGAAAGCAGGAACCCAGTGGCGTTCATCATGCCTCGACCGCCGTTGAACGGCGCTGGATCCCCGCTTTCGCGGGGACGACGGATTAATTGAGATAGCGAGCCAAGGAATCGATGCCGCAGGCGAGTCGGAGACAGCGCGAGGCCGCAGGCGAGCCGGACCGACAAGACAGCAAAAATCAATCAGCGCATCAAACGTGCTTGAACGCGTTCTGTATCCAGCTGATGAAGGTATCCACTTCCGGCCGCTCGCGCACCGAACGCTCGTAGACCACGTAGTAGGCGTGCGGCGGCGTGCGCAGGCGCACGTCGAACAGCTCGACGATCTCGCCGCGGGCCAGCAGCTCCTCGGCGAAATGCTGGCGCGTCAGGCCCACGCCGTAGCCGTGGCGCACGGCTTCCAGCAGGAGGCCGAGGTCGTCCACCCGCAGGCCGGCCGAGGGTTCGGTCCAGTCCTTCAGGCCGGCGGCTTCGAACCAGGGCTGCCAGGGTTCCAGCGCCGAACGCAGCAGCGTGGCGTGCTGCAGGTCGGCCGGGGCCTTGAGCGAGGGCAGCGTCTTCAGGTAGGCCGGGCTGGCCACGGCGAAGGCCGGCTCCTCGAACAGCTTCTCGGTGACGATGTTGGGATAGTTGCCGGCGCCGAAGCGGATCTCCACATCGCTCTCCGACAGCGACAGGTCGTATAGCGGCACCGACAGGTAGAGCTCCACCACGATCTCCGGATGGCGCTGGGTGAAGTCGGCGATGCGCGGCATCAGCAGGTGGCGCGCGAAGGTCGGCGGCAGCATCACCTTGATCTTGGGCTGCACCGCGGCGTTGCGATGCGGCATCGGGAAATCGGTCAGCGTGCGCAGCGCCGAACGCACCACGTCGAGGTAGCGGCGGCCGAATTCGGACAGGCCGATGGAACGGCCGTCGCGATAGAACAGGCGCTCGCCGACGAACTCCTCCAGCAGGCGGATGCGGTGGGACAGCGCCGACGGCGTGATGCAGAGCTCTTCGGCCGCAATGGCGAAGGAATTGTGGCGGGCCGCCGCTTCGAAGGCGGACAGGGCGTGGACGGGTGGAAGGCGGGTTGCCATGTGATGTTTCCTGCTGCTCTTGCTCTAGGGCGCACCGCCGGCGGCGATGCCGGGTCCTGAAGGTGAATCCGGTGAAGCTCGGTTGCATTCATGCCGGCGGCCTCGCCGCCGGCGCCTGGTGATCGGCCTGCGCGTTCAATGCTCCCAGCGCAGGATCTTGCCGGGGTTCATGATGTTCTTCGGGTCCAGCGCATGCTTGATGGCGCGCATCACGGCGATGGCGCCGTCGCCGTGCTCCTGCACCAGGAAGTCCATCTTGTGCAGGCCCACGCCGTGTTCGCCGGTGCAGGTGCCGTCCATGGCGATGGCGCGCGCCACCATGCGTTCGTTGACGCCCTCGGCGCGCGCGATGTCGGCCGGATCGTTGGGATCGACCATCATCTGCACGTGGAAATTGCCGTCGCCCACGTGCCCGATGATGGCGTGGATCAGGCCCTGCTCTTCACAGTCGGCCTTGGTCGCCAGCACGCATTCGGCCAGGCGCGAGATCGGCACGCAGCAATCGGTGGAGATCGCGCGCGCGCCCGGACGCAGCTGCAGCAGCGCGAAGTAGGCGTTATGGCGCGCAGTCCACAGGCGGGTGCGGTCTTCCGGGCGGGTCGCCCATTCGAAACCGGTGGCGTTGTTATCGTTGGCGATTTCCTGCACCACCTCGGCCTGCTCCTTGACGCCGTTGTCGCTGCCGTGGAACTCGAACAGCAACAATGGATTGACCGGCAGGCTCAGCTTGTCGTGGGCGTTCAGGGCCTTCACGCCGTTTTCGTCGAGCAGCTCCACGCGCGCCAGCGGTACGCCGACCTGGATGGTCTGGATCACGGTATTGACGGCGTCGGCCACGCTGGGGAAGGAGCAGATCGCCGCCGAGATCGCCTCGGGCTGCGGATACAGGCGCACCGTGACTTCGGTGATGATGCCCAGCGTGCCTTCGCTGCCCACGTACACGCGGGTCAGGTCGTAGCCGGCCGAGGACTTCTTGGCGCGGGTGCCGGTCTTGATGATGTTGCCGTCGGCGGTGACCACCGTCAGCGTCAGCGTGTTTTCCTTCATCGTGCCGTAGCGCACGGCGTTGGTGCCGGAGGCGCGGGTCGAGGCCATGCCGCCCAGCGAGGCGTCGGCGCCCGGGTCGATCGGGAAGAACAGGCCGCTGTCCTTGATCTCCTGGTTCAGCTGCTTGCGGGTCACGCCGGCCTGGGCGGTGGCGGTCAGGTCTTCGGCGTTGACCGCCAGCACCCGGTTCATCTGCGACAGGTCGACCGTGATGCCGCCCTGCAGCGCCAGCACGTGGCCTTCCAGCGAGGTGCCGGCGCCGTAGGGGATGATCGGGGTCTCATGGCGGCTGCACAGCTTGACGAAGGCCGCCACCTCTTCGGTTGTGTGCGCGAACACCACGGCATCAGGCAACATCGGGTCGTACGAGGACTCGTCGCGGCCATGGTGCTCGCGCATGGCCATGGTGGTGGAGAGGCGGTCGCCGAACAGCGACTTGAGTTCGTCGAGCAGCGCCTGCGGCACCGGCTTCTTCAGTTTCTGCGCATCAACAATATGGTTCATGGGTCTTCCCTCGGATGTCTCGTTATCTGTCTTATGGGTGTGCGGCCGGCGGCCCACGCGGGAAAACTCCAGGCTCCCGCAATGGACTGACCACTGATTCAACTGATGAATTTTACCCTCTTGCGGGCAAGAGATTCGTCAAATATCCAAGGCCTTATCGGATAGCTTTGAAGTTCAAGTGAATTTTTTACGGATTTCTTGCTTGGTGGAACGACAACAAGCCCGGCTTGCGTGCGGGGCGCGTCCGGCATAAGCTCGCGCACTTCACACAGGAGAAACCGATGGGCAACCGCCTTTCCAAGATCGCCACGCGCACCGGCGACGACGGCAGCACCGGCCTGGGCGACGGCAGCCGCGTGGGCAAGGACAGCCTGCGCATCCAGGCGCTGGGCGATGTCGATGAACTCAATTCGCAGCTCGGCCTGTTGCTGTGCGAGACGCTGCCGGCGATGCTGCGCGGGGAACTGGTCTCGATCCAGCATGACCTGTTCGACCTCGGCGGCGAGCTCTGCATCCCCGGCTACACGGTGCTGGCCGAGGCGCACCTGGCGCGGCTCGACGCCCTGCTGGAGAAGTACAACGCCGATCTGCCGCCGCTGAAGGAATTCATCCTGCCCGGCGGCGCGCGCGCGGCGGCGCTGGCGCATGTGTGCCGCACCGTGTGCCGCCGCGCCGAGCGCAGCGTGGTGATGCTGGAGAAGGCGGAGCCCGGCGGCGTCAACGCGCCGGCGCGGCAGTACCTGAACCGGCTCTCGGACCTGTGCTTCGTGCTGGCGCGCGTGCTCAATCGCGAGGCCGGCGGGGAGGATGTGTTGTGGGAGAAGGGACGCGAGCGCTGAGCCCTCTCTTCCCCAGAAAAAAAGCCCCGCGATGGCGGGGCTTTTTCTTTGCGGCATGCTGCGCCAGCGGCCTCAGCCGTTGCTGACCACCAGGCGCGGCTGGTCCTTGCCAAAGCGCTGCACGATGGATCCGGCGATGCCCGCCGCGTCCAGCCCGCATTGCGCCAGCAGCTGGCCGGCGTCACCATGGTCGATGAAGCGGTCGGGCAGGCCCAGGTGCAGGATGGGCTTGGCGATGCCGGCGGCGGCCAGCGCCTCCGACACGGCGGCGCCGGCGCCGCCCATGATGCAGCCCTCTTCCACCGTCACCAGCGCGTCGTGCGACTCGGCCAGTTGCCTGACCAGCTCCACATCCAGCGGCTTGATGAAACGCATGTTGGCGACCGTGGCGTTGAGCTTGTCGCCCGCGCCCAACGCCGGCGCCAGCATAGTGCCGAAAGCCAGGATCGCGATGCCGCGGCCCTCGCGGCGAACCTCGCCGCGGCCCCAGGGCAGCACATCCAGCGTCTTCTCCACCGTGGCGCCGACGCCGGCCCCACGCGGGTAGCGCACGGCGGCCGGGCCCTCGTGGCGGTAGGCGGTGGACAGCATCTTGCGGCACTCGTTTTCGTCAGCCGGGGCCAGCACCGCCATGTTCGGGATACAGCGCAGGAAGGCCAGGTCGTAGTTGCCTGCGTGCGTGGCGCCGTCGGCGCCGACCAGGCCGGCGCGGTCGAGCGCGAAGGTCACGTCCAGGTTCTGCAGCGCCACGTCGTGGATCAGCTGGTCGTAGGCGCGCTGCAGGAAGGTCGAATAGATCGCCACCACCGGCTTCATGCCTTCGCAGGCGATGCCGCCGGCGAAGGTCACCGCGTGCTGCTCGGCGATGCCGACGTCGTAGTAGCGGTCGGGGAATTTCTTTTCGAAGCCGACCATGCCCGAGCCTTCGCGCATGGCCGGCGTGATGCCGACCAGCTTGCCGTCGGCCGCGGCCATGTCGCACAGCCAGTCGCCGAAGACCTGGGTGTAGGTCAGCTTGCCGCCGGCGCTGGGCTTGATGCCTTCGCTGGGATTGAACTTGCCGGGGCCGTGGTAGAGCACCGGGTCGGCCTCGGCCAGCTTGTAGCCCTGGCCCTTCTTGGTGACCACATGCAGGAATTGCGGCCCCTTGAGGTTCTTCAGGTTCTGCAGCGTGGGGATCAGCGAATCGAGGTCGTGACCGTCGATGGGGCCGATGTAGTTGAAGCCGAATTCCTCGAACATCGTGGCCGGCACCACCATGCCCTTGGCATGCTCTTCCAGGCGCTTGGCCAGTTCCAGCACCGGGCCCGGCAGCACCGACTTGCCCACGTCGCGCGCCTTGGCGTAGAACTTGCCCGACATCAGGCGCGCCAGGTAGCGGTTCAGCGCGCCCACCGGCGGCGAGATCGACATGTCGTTGTCGTTCAAGATCACCAGCAGCTTGACGTCTTCATGCACGCCGGCGTTGTTCAGGGCCTCGAAGGCCATGCCGGCGGTCATCGCGCCGTCGCCGATGACGGCGATGGCGTGGCGGTCCGAGCCCTGGGTCTTGGCCGCCAGGGCCATGCCCAGCGCGGCCGAGATCGAGGTCGAGGAGTGCGCGGTGCCGAAGGTGTCGTACTCGCTCTCGACGCGGCGCGGGAAACCGGAGATGCCGTCCTGCTGGCGCAGCGTGTTCATGCGGTCGCGGCGGCCGGTGAGGATCTTGTGCGGATAGGTCTGGTGACCGACGTCCCACACGATCCGGTCTTCCGGCGTGTTGAACACGTAGTGCAGCGCCAGCGTCAGCTCCACCGTGCCCAGGTTGGACGAGAGGTGGCCGCCGGTCTTGGACACCGAATCCAGCACGAAGCCGCGCAGTTCTTCGGCCAGCGGCTTGAGTTGTTGGCGGGGCAGGCGGCGCAGGTCGGCCGGGTCGTTTATCGTATTGAGCAGCATGCTGTTATTACCGTTTGATTGGGTCTGAAGGCCGGGCCTTGCCGCGTGGATGATGCGGCGCCGCCAGGATGGGCTTCATGCCTTTCTTTGCACGATCAGGTCGGCAAGCTCGCGCAGGCGGCGCGCCTTGTCGCCGAACGGCGCCAAGGCCTGGTGCGCATCGCCGCGCAGCTTTTCAGCCAGCGCCTGCGATTCGTCCAGGCCGAGGATGGATACATAGGTCGGCTTGTTGTCGGCCGCGTCCTTGCCGGCGGTCTTGCCCAGCGTGGCCGAGTCGGCGGTCGCGTCCAGGATGTCGTCCACCACCTGGAAGGCCAGGCCGACGGCGCGCGCGTAGTCGTCCAGCGCGGCGCTCTCGCCGGCGCTCAGGGCCTTGCCGCCCAGCGCGCCCAGCAGCACCGCCGCGCGCAGCAGGGCGCCGGTCTTCAGGCGATGCATCTGCTCCAGCTCCGAGAGCGACAGCGTCATGCCCACGCTGGCCAGGTCGATCGCCTGGCCGCCGCACATGCCTACCGAGCCGGAGGCTTGCGCCAGCAGGTTGAGCATGCGCAGCTGGCGCGCCGGCATGCCGGCGTCGGCCGCGGCCAGCTCGGCTTCCAGCGGCGCCGACAGCGTGGCGAAAGCCTGCGCCTGCAGGGCGTCGCCCACCAGCAGCGCGGTGGCCTCGTCGTACTTCACGTGCACGGTCGGCTTGCCGCGGCGCAAGGCGTCGTCGTCCATGCAGGGCATGTCGTCGTGCACCAGCGAATACACATGGATCATCTCGACCGCAGCGGCGGCGCGCTCCAGCAGCGGCAGCGGCGTGTCGAACACGTCGCCGGCGGCGTACACCAGCAGCGGGCGCACGCGCTTGCCGCCATCCATGGCGGTGTAGCGCATCGCCTCATGCAGGCGCGCCGGCACTACCGACAGCGGCGCCAGGAAACGGTCCAGCACGGTTTCCATGCCGGACTGCACTTGCCTGGCCCAGTCCGCGAAGGGCAGCGAGGCCGGAACGTGCGCCGGGATATGTGCGTTCATCAGTCGTCCTCACCCGAAGCGTCGGCCGCGGCAAAGGGCTTGAGCATGTCGCCTTCGAGCACCTTGACCTGGCTGTCGACCTTGTCCAGTTGGGCAGCGCAGAACTTCACCAGTTCCGAGCCGCGCTTGTAGGCGGCCACGGAGGCTTCCAGCGGCAACTCGCCGGCTTCCATCTGGGCCACGAGCTGTTCCAGCTCCTGCATGGCTTGCTCGAAGGAGGCAGGCAGTGCGGCGCTGGCATCGGCCGCGGCGGTGGCGGAGGTTCTGGGCATATCGGCTCATAAAAAAATCTAACCCGCTATTTTAGAACAATCCTTAGATTCCAAAATCAATTAGGGGCGGGATTTGCGGAGCGCTCATCGCGCCCGCATGCAACTTCGGCAAAAATGCTGACATCTTGCCCACAAAATTCGCCCTTTTCGGGGTGAATTAAAGTACAATCCCCGGTTCTGTCCAAAATTTCCTCTTCATATTATTTGAACACAGGTTTTTGCGGATTTTCTTCCTTAGGTTGGTGCAAATTAATTTGGGGGCGGAAATGTCCGATCTTGCTACTTTTGCCAAATTGGCGCGCTCGAACGCGCAACTTCCAGTCAACGTCTATTTCGACGAGCCGCTTTATCAGCGGGAACTCCAGCAACTCTTCCAGCAAGGACCTCGTTACGTCGGCCATGAGCTGATGGTGCCGGAGGCGGGCGACTATTCGACCCTGCCCTGGGAAAACGAAGGCCGCATGCTGGTGCGCAATGCCCAGGGCATCGAGCTGGTTTCCAACGTGTGCCGACATCGCCAGGCCAAGATGCTGGACGGCCGCGGCAACGCGCAGAACATCGTCTGCCCGCTGCACCGCTGGACCTACGATCTCAAGGGCGAACTGATCGGCGCGCCGCATTTCGGCGAAACGCCGTGCATGAACCTGTCCAAGACGCCGCTGCAGAGCTGGAACGGCCTGCTGTTCGAAGGCAACGGCGTCGACGTCGCGGCCAAGCTCAAGAGCCTGGGCGTGACCAGGGACCTGGATTTCTCCGGCTACCTGTACGACCACACCGAAGTCCACGAGTGCGACTACAACTGGAAGACCTTCATCGAGGTCTACCTGGAGGACTACCACGTCGAGCCCTTCCATCCCGGCCTGGGCAACTTCGTCTCGTGCTCCGACCTGAAGTGGGAATTCGGCCGCGACTACAGCGTGCAGACCGTGGGCGTGAACCACGGCCTGGCCAGGTCCGGCTCGCCGACCTACGGCAAGTGGCAGGAAAAGCTGCTGAAGTTCTCCAACGGCGCGCCGCCCAAGTTCGGCGCGATCTGGCTCACGCTCTATCCCAACATCATGGTCGAGTGGTACCCGCACGTGCTGGTGGTGTCGACGCTGTGGCCCAACGGCCCGCAGAAGACCACCAATGTGGTGGAGTTCTACTATCCGGAAGAAATCGCCCTGTTCGAACGCGAACTGGTCGAGGCCGAACGCGCAGCCTACATGGAGACCTGCATCGAGGACGACGAGATCGCCCTGCGCATGGATGCCGGCCGTCGTATACTGATGGATCGCGGCACCAGCGAAGTCGGTCCGTACCAGTCGCCGATGGAAGACGGGATGCAGCACTTCCATGAGTGGTACCGCAGCCAGCTCGACGTGCCGCCGGGCGCCAAAGAATAATCCGGCCGCAGGCCGCGCAAGGAGATGAGATGCAAGGGAGCGGCAGGACAAGGACGACACGCGAATGCGCCGTCATTGCCTGCATCGACGACCTGCCTCCATCCCGGCGCGGCCGGCAACCCATGATCGGCAGCACCGGTTCCATCCGGCGCTGCCGATTTTCTTTTTTGCGCGCGGCGATGCGCCGCCGCGCGCTCCCTTTCCTCCAACGCCACCCCAACTCTCCGCCATGCAATCGCTCTGGATGCTCGTCGCCTCATTCCTGTTCTCCATCATGGGGGTCTGCGTCAAGCTGGCGGGCGACTATTACTCCACGGCCGAGATCGTGCTGTGCCGCGGGCTGGTCGGGGTGACGGTCATCAGCGCCCTGGTCTGGGTGCGCGGCGGCACCTTCCGCACGCCTTTCCCGCGCGACCACCTGATCCGCGGCGGCATCGGCGTGATCTCGCTGTGGATGTGGTTCTACTCGTTCAGCCTGCTGCCGGTCGCCACCGCCACCACCTTGAACTACATGTCGTCGATCTGGATCGCGGCCATGCTGTTTGCCGCCGGCTGGTGGCAGGGCAACAAGAAGTTCGAATGGGGCCTGGCCGGCACCGTGCTGCTCAGTTTCATCGGCGTGGCCCTGCTGATGCGCCCCTCGCTGAACTCCGAGCAATTGCTGGGCGGCGCCATCGCATTGTTCTCCGGCGTGCTGTCGGCGCTGGTCTACCTGCAGGTGCGCAAGCTGGGCCTGCTGGGGGAACCGGAGTACCGCGTCGTGTTCTACTTCTCGTTGACCGGCGTGGTGGCCGGCCTGGCCGGCAACATGTTCTCCGGCCACATGCCGCTGCTGCATGCCCACACCCCCACCGGCGCCTTCCTGGTCATCACCATCGGCCTGACCGCGACGCTGGCGCAGATCGCCATGACGCGCGCCTACCGGCTCGGCAACACGCTGGTGACGGCCAACCTGCAGTACACCGGCATCGTGTTTTCCAGCCTGTTCGGCGTGGTGATCTGGAGCGACGCCCCGGGTTGGGTGGGCTGGACCGGCATGGCCATCATCCTGGCCAGCGGCATCCTGGCCACCTACCACAACCAGCGCAGCAGCCAGAACACGGCCAAGAACGTACCCAAGGTCGATCCGATCGCGACCGAGGTCTGAACCCGCACCATCCGTATCCGAACCCGAGGAGAGACCGCATGACCTACAGCACCCTGATCAGCGCCGCCGACCTGAAGTCGCGCGCCCAATACCTGAACCTGGTGATCGTCGATTGCCGCCACGACCTCGCCAACCCGGCCGCCGGGCGCGACGCCTATGCCGCGGGCCACCTGCCGCAGGCGCGCTTCGCCCACCTGGATGAGATCCTGTCCGGCGACAAGACCGACGCCGCCGGCCGCTTCCACGGCCGCCATCCGCTGCCGGACCGCCAGCAGTTCGTGGAAGCCATGCGCGCGCTGGGCATCAACAACGACACCCAGGTGGTGGCCTACGACGCCCACGGCGGCATGTTCGCGGCGCGCCTGTGGTGGCTGCTGCGCTGGATCGGCCACAGCGACGCGGCGGTGCTCGATGGCGGCCTGGCCGCCTGGCAAGCCATCGGCGAAGGCTTGACGGCCGAGGCGCCGGCGCCCGCCGTCCACGGCAATATCCAGGACTTGAGCCCCCTCGTCGGGACGGTGGATGCGCATGCGCTGGTGGACAACCTGGCATCGCAGGCGCTGCAGGTGGTGGATGCGCGCGCGGCGGATCGCTTCCGCGGCGAGAACGAAACGCTGGACGCCGTCGGCGGCCATATCCCGGGCGCGAAGAACCGTTTCTTCAAGGACAACCTGCAGGCCGACGGCAGCTTCAAGGGCGCGGCCCAATTGCGCGAGGAATGGCTCTCGGTGATCGGCGATCCGCAGGCGGCGGTGATGCAATGCGGCTCCGGCGTGACCGCCTGCCATAACCTGCTGGCGCTGGAAGTGGCAGGCCTGGGCGGCGCCGCGCTGTATCCCGGCTCGTGGAGCGAATGGAGCTCCGACCCCAAGCGTCCGGTGGCCACCGGCGCCTGAAGCGCCCCTTCACTGCTCCCCTATCCGCGCCGGCTCGACCCGTCCGCCGGCGCGGCCACTCCCGCCTCCCGCAGCCCGGTAATGAAGGCCTGCACGAACTGCCCCACCATGGCCGGCGCATCGCGCCGCCGCAGCAGCGCCACCTCCGAATAAAAATCGGCATCGCGCACCGCCGGGAAACTCACCCCCGCCGCCAGCGACGTGCTGGCCATGCTCTGCGGCACCACGGCGATGCCGAAGCCGGCGTTGACCAGGCTGAGCAAGGAGTTCTTGCGCGAGGTGGCGCGCGCCACCCTCGGATAGAAGCCGTGCGCGATGCAGCGCTCGGCCACCAGGTAACTCAGCCCGCCGCGGTCGCGATGCGGCACCGAGACGAAGAACTCGTCGCGCAGCTCGGCGATCTCCACCGATTCGCGCTGCGCCAGCGGGTGTCCGGCCGGCACGGCGGCCACCAGGCGTTCGCGATATAACAAGGTGCTTTCGAGATTGGGATTGGCGCGCAGGATCGGCAGCCGGGCCAGGCCGAGGTCGGCGCTGCCTTCCTCGATCTCGCGCGCCTGGTATTCGGAGGGCGCCTGCGATATCTCCAGCGAAATGCCGGGGAAGGCCTTGAGCGCCGCGTTCAGGGTCGGGCCCAGCGGCGCCGTCAGCGGCACCGAGCTCGAATGCAGCAGGCGCAGCGCGCCGTGCTCGCCCTTGCCGATGGTGCGCGCCTGCGCCACCGCGCGATCGAGGTCGAGCAGGATCTTGCGGCTGCGTTCATAGAAGTCCTGGCCGGCGTCGGTCAGCTCGAACTGCTTGGCCTCGCGCCTGAGCAGCACCACGTCGAGCGCGGCCTCCAGCTCCTTGACCTGCCGGCTCAGCGCCGACTGCGCGATGTACAGGCGCTCGGCCGCGCGCGTGTAGCCGCGCGCCTCGACGATCTCGACAAAATACCTGAGCTGCCGGATTGAAATCATGTCTCCTCCCACCTCTTCATATCGTTTTGAGATGGCGCGCCGCCCGATTTGATATTGGCGCCGCGCGGCGCACGCGCCTACAGTGAAGTTGTCCGCCGCCGCTCCCCGCGCCGGCCGCTCCCGAAAGGATCAACCATGTTCCAGGATCTCGTGCTGTTCCTCGGCCTGCTCGGCTTCGTCTGCAGTATCGGCATGCGCCTGTCCCTGCGACGGGCCGCGCGCGGCGAGCGCCTCAGTGCCCGTGCGCGTGGCGCGTCAACGCCAGCACGATCAGCACGCCGGCGGCAATGAGGATGACCTGCGGAATGGTTTCGCGCAGGGTGGCGCGGCGCTGCATCTGCGGCATCAGGTCCGAGACCGCGATGTAGATGAAGCCGGACGAGGCGAACACCAGCACGTACGGAATCCAGTCCATGCCGCGCTCGAGCATGAAATAACCCAGCGCCCCGCCGGCCACGGCCATCAGGCTGCAGATCAGGTTATAGACGTAGGCGCGGGTGCGCGAGAAGCCGGCGTTGAGCAGCACGATGAAGTCGCCGATCTCCTGCGGGATCTCGTGGGCGATGATGGCCAGGCCGGTCACCAGTCCCAGGTGCGGGTCGGCCAGGAAGGCCGCGGCGATCAGGATGCCGTCGGTGAAATTGTGCAGGCCATCGCCCACCAGGATCATCCAGCCGGCCTTGCCGGCTTCTTTCTTGTCGTGACCGTGATGATGCCCGTGGCCGTCGTCCTCGTGGTGGTGCGAGTGACGCAGGATGGCGGTCTTCTCCAGCAGGAAGAAGGCCAGCAGGCCGCCCAGCAGCACCGCGAACAGGGTATGCGGCTCGGCCTGCGACTCGAAGGCCTCCGGCAGCGCATGCAGCAGCGAGGTCGAGAGCATGATGCCCACCGACAGGCTGACCAGGCGTTCCACCATCTTCGACAGCAGCGCGAACGAAAACACCGCTGCGGCGGTGATGCTGATCACGCCGGCCAAGGTGGTGGCGAGCAGGATGGAGACGAGCGTGGAGTTGATTTTCTGGCCTCGTTGGCGTCGCGGTTGCGGCCCGGATGGGCGCCCGAAGCGCGCTATTGTACGCCTGGCGTGCCCGCCGCGCCATCGACCCGGCCTGCCGGCCTTCAGTACAGGATGTCGCCGAAATCGTCGGTGCGGGCCTGGCCGGCGCCGCCGGTGCAATGCCGGATCAGCGCCAGCAGCTGCCCGTCCTGGTAAGGCTTGCCGAGGTAGTGATTCACCCCCAGCTCCATGGCCTGCTCGCGGTGCTTGGCCCCGGTGCGCGAGGTGATCATGATGATCGGCCGGTCGCGCGTAGAGAGGTTGTCGCGCAGGTGGCGCACCAGCGCAAAGCCGTCCATGCGCGGCATCTCGATGTCGACCAGGAAGACGTCGGGAACCGTCTCCTGCAGCTGGCGCACCGCATCGTAGCCGTCGGTGGCGGTGAGCACCGCATAACCCTCGCGCGCCAGCAGGCGCTGCATGACCTTGCGTACGGTCGGCGAATCGTCCACCACCATCGCCACCTTCGGCGCCGGCAACGTCGGCTGGGACGGCGTGTGCGCGTCGCTTTCGTGAGCGCCGGTGCGCTGGGCCAGCAGCAACGGATTGAGGATCAGCGCGATCTCGCCGCCGCCCAGCACGGTCGCCCCGACCACGCCGACCAGCGTGCCCAGCTGGGGGCCGAGCGGCTTGACCACCACCTCGCGGTTACCGCTCACGCGGTCGACCATGATGGCCGCGAGGTCGTCCCCGCTCTTGATCAGCATCACGAAAATCGATGCGCGCGGCACCTTCGCCTCTTCCCGGTCCTCGCCCAGCAGGGCGTACAGGCTGTGCACGACGATCATGCGGCCGTTGGCAGCCAGCGTGCGCTGCGCCAGCACCTGCCGCATCTCGTCGCCACGCAGCTGCACTACCTTGTCGACCAGCATCGATGGAATGGCGTAGTGCTGCGCGCCGTGGCGCAGCAGGCAGACCTGCTTGACCGCCAGCGACAGGGGCAAGTGCATGGTGAAGCAGGCGCCCTCGCCGGGCCGCGATTGCACCGCGATGCGGCCGCCCAGCGCGCTCACTTCCGCGCGCACCACATCCATCCCGACGCCGCGTCCGGCCAGCTCCGACACCTGCGACGAAGTCGTCAAGCCCGGCTCGAAGATCAGCGCCGACAGGCGCGCCTGCTCCCGTGCGTCGCCCTCCTCACCGGCCTCGCCGGCGGCCAGGCCCAGCTCGGCCGCGCGCATGCGGATCGCGGCGAGGTCCAGGCCGCGGCCGTCGTCGCTCACGACGATCACGGCTTCATTGCCTTCCAGCGCGACCTGGATGGCGATCCTGCCGGTCGGCGGCTTGCCTGCCGCGATGCGCGCAGCGCCCGGTTCGATGCCATGCACGGCGGCGTTGCGCAGCAGATGTTCCAGCGGCCCGACCAGCCGCTCCAGGATGCCGCGGTCGATCTCGGCCTCGCCGCCGGACAACTCCAGCTGGAGCGGTTTGCCGGTCTCTCCCGCGAGCTGGCGCACCAGGTGCTGCAGGCGTTGCGCCAGGCTCTTGAACTTCATCATGCGCACGTACATCAGCTCGCGCTGCAGTTCGCGCGTGAGGCGCTCCTGCGCCAGCAGGCCGTCCTGCGTCCGGGCGGCTGCCTCGAGGAGTTGCCTTTGCAACGAGGCCGCGTCGTTGACGCTTTCGGCCATCATCCGCGTCAGCTCCTGCAGGTGGGTAAAGTGATCCAGCTCCAGCGGATCGAACTGCGCGCTGTCCTTGCCGGCCTGGCGCGAGGCGGCGATGCGGATGTCGGCCTGCATCTCGACGTCGCGCAGCTGGGACGAGAGCCGGCCGATATTGCCGGCCAGTTCCTGTGCGGTGCGCTGCAGGGAGCGCAGCTCGTTCTCCAGCTGCGAGCGGACGATCGAGACCTCGCCGACCTGGTTGAGCAGGCGGTCGAGCACGGCGGCCCTGACCCGCACCTGCGGCGAAGCCGGACCGCGCCCGCCGGCGGGCAGCGCCAGCGCGGCAGAGGTGGAAGTGGCGGCGACGCGCGGCATGGCGTCGAGCTGCTCCAGCATGTCGAGCTGCAGCAGCGCCTCGTCGAACAACGCCAGCAGGATGTCGAGGCCGGGGGCGTCCTCCTGCTCCGCCAGCAGCCGCTGCACGCCGCTTTCCAGCTCGTGCACGCGATGCCCGAGCCGCAGCGCGCCGCTTACGCGCGCACTCCCCTTGACGGTGTGCAGGGCGCGGCGCAGCTCATGCAGCGCAGACCTGTCGCCCGGATCCCGCAGGAGCTGCTGCAAACCCTCGCCGACGGCCGCCATCAACTCGCGCCCTTCTTCCAGGAATACCGGCAGCAGCTCCAGGTCGATCTCGTCGTGCAACGCACCGGCGGACGACGGCGACGGATCCGGCGCCGCCGGCCCGTCCTCTTGTCCGGCCGATGGCGTCGCCCAGGCGGCGCCGGCCTTCAACGCGGCCAGCGCCTGCAACAATTGCGGCGGCGCCGCCGGCAGGACGCCGCCGGCATATTGCGCCAGCATGTCTTCCATGGCGGCGACAGCGCGCTCCACCAGCGCCAGTTCGCGGGCATCGAAGCCGGCCGACGCCGCCTGGCGCCAGGCCAGCACATCCTCCAGCGCCTGCGACAGTTGCCGCATGCCGTCCAGGCCGGCCGTGGCCGCGCCGGCGCCCAATGCGTGCAGCGCGCGTCGGTACAGCGGCGGCGCGACGGCCAGCAGGCCGCTGTCGGCCTTGGCGCGCCAGCTGCTGCCCTGGCGGCGCAGCGTCTTGAACAGCGACCCGGCTTCGGCCAGGAAGGCGGCATCAGGCCCGGCCATCAGGACGGCCGGCCCTGCGGCATCGTCACGCGGAAGCGCGACACCGAGCTCTCAAGCTGACGGGCCGCGTCCCACAACTCGTTGTAGAGCGTGCCCACCTGCTCGCGGCTTTTCTCGATGATGGCGTTCTCGCTCAGGATGCTATGGATGTCCTGGGCCACGCCGCTGGCCGACACCGCCTGTTCCTCGGTCGAGGCCGACATGCCTTCGATGAGCTCGGCCAGCTGGCTGGACACGCTGCGTATGTCCGACAGCGCCACCCCGGCCGCGTCCGACAGCACCGCGCCCTCGACCACGCCGGCGGTCGATTTCTCCATCGCCGCCACGGCGTCGTGGGTGTCGGTCTGGATCATGCGCACCAGCGAGCCGATTTCACGGGTGGCCGCGCTGGAGCGCTCGGCCAGCCGCTGCACCTCCTCGGCCACGACCGAGAAGCCGCGCCCGGCTTCGCCGGCCGAGGCGGCCTGGATGGCGGCGTTGAGCGCCAGCACGTTGGTCTGCTCGGTGATGTCGGAAATCAGGTCGGTGATCTCGCCGATCACCTGCGAGGACTCGCCCAGCCGCTTGATGCGCTTGGAGGTCTCCTGGATCTGCTCGCGAATCTCGTTCATGGCCTTGACGGCCTCCTCCACCGCCTGGGCGCCGCGCTGCGCGACCACCACGGAATGACGCGCCACGTCGGCCGATTCGGTGGCGGAAACCGAGATCCCGGTGATGCGTTGCGACATCCGCAGCATGGACTGGCCGGTGTCCTCGATGCGGCGCGCCTGGGTGCGCGCCGCATTGGCCAGCGCCACCGTGGTGGTGCGCACGTGGCTGGAGGTGGCGGCGACCTTGGAGGCCATCTGGGTGACCTGTTCCACCAGGCCGCGCAGCGCCTCGACGGTGTGATTGATGGAGTCGGCGATGGCGCCGGTGATGTCTTCGGACACCGTGGTATGCGCCGTCAGGTCGCCGTCGGCGACCTTCTGCAGCTCGTTCATCAGGCGCAGGATCGCGGTCTGGTTGGCCAGGTTGGCGCGCATGGCGACTTCTTCCTGCTGCTGCGCCAGCATGCGCTGCGCCTCGGCCTGGCGACGCCGCGCCTCGGCATCGGCGGCGTTGTTGCGGCTGTTCTGCAATTGCACCAAGGCGATGCCGATACCGCTGATCAGGGCGCAGGCCATGGCGGCGATCATCGCCCAGAAGGACCAGGCGCGCGATTCCTGGGCGATGCGGTAGTCGCTCTCCAGCGCGGTCAGGCGCTGCTTGAGGGTCTCGTTTTCCAGCAACACCAGCCGCTCGGCCTGCTTGACCGCGATGAATTCCTGCAGGTTGCCCAGGATGCCGGCCACCTGCGGGCGGTACTCGCTGAAGATCTGTTCCAGCTCGGCCAGCTTCTCGCCCGTGTCCTTGTCGGTGACGGCGCGCAGGTGCAGCAGTTCGCTGCCGTCGAGGAAGCCGTGGATGATGTCGTGGAAGGTATTGACGTCCTTGCCCAGCAGGAACGCGGTCTCGGGATCGACGCCGTCGGAGGTGAGGAATTCGTTGGCGCTGCGTCCCAGGCGCAGGGTCAGCAGCACCAGTTGCCCGGCAGCGGCGATCTCGCGCGGGCTGGCGGCTGTCTTGGACTGCGCCATCGAGATCTGCTCGCTCAGGTCGAGCAGGCTGGGCAGCATCGCATTGAGCCGCTTGAGCGTGACGCCGAACTTGATGAGTTCCCGCTCCAGCTTGAGGATGGCGTCGGTCGCCTGGTCGGTGTGTTCCCAGAGCTTGCGCACCTCAGCCAGGACAGGCTGCATCGCCGCGCCCGGCGGCCCGATGAGATAGCCCTCGTAGCTGCCGCCGGCGCTCAGCAGCGCCAGCCCGCGATTGAATTCGCCGCGGCTCTCGGCCAGCTGCGCGAAGGCGTCCTGGTTGCCCTGGATGGCATTGGGCACGGCCTTGCCGATGCGCTGGGAATGCATGACGAGGGACGAAGTGATGTGGGTCTGCAGGGTGGTATGGAGATAATTGCGCGATCCCTGCCAGGTGAATACGGCGCTGCACGCCAGCGACGACGCCAGCACGCCGAGCAGGATGCGCGTCTGCCAGCGCAGCGAGAGCCGATTGATGAAGGGCAAGGGACTGCGACGCGAGGGGTTGGCCGGTTGGCCGTCCGCCGGCGCGGCGATGTTTGCTTTCTTGGTGGACGAACGCAGCAAGCGCAGTGCCATGGGTACTACTCCTATCTTTTCTGTTATGCCTGATCGGCGCGCGCTTTCGTCGCCGGCGTCGCGGTGGCCCGCGCCGCGCTATCGGCCGACATGCAGGAAGGCGGCGTCGCTGAGCAACGCCGCCAGGCCGATCTCATTCCATTCGGTTCCGGCAGTGTCTTTATACCGCCTGACTATCCCGGCCAATTCAGTTTTACTCTCGTACGTTTTCGATATTTGCGTCATTTCAGAAATGTCCCGCAGGCCCAGGACCGAGGACAGCAGCAGGCCGCAGTTGGGCGCGAGGCCTGGTGCGAACACCAGCACGCGGCTGTCGCGTCCCCGGGCTTGCGGCGCAGCCCCGGCCAACGCCGCGAGGTCGGCGACGCCCACCAGGTTGCCGCGGATGTTGAGCAGGCCGAGGTACCACGCGCGCGTCAGCGGCACATGGGTCGGCGCGGGCAAGCCGCCCAGGGCCAGGATCTCTCCGGCTTCGGCCGGATTGAGCAGGCAATGCCGGTCGCCGATCAGCACCGCCAGGCGTCGCGCCTGCAGTTGCTCGCAGCAGGCGGCGTCCATGCGCGCGAAGAGCGAAGCCTGGAACGCCTCCAGCCCCTCGCGCCGCCGATGGGTTGCGGCCTCGCCGACGGTTTGCTCTGGTATCTGCATAGGTGTCTTGGTATGGATGGGGGCATGGGCCCGGTCAATCGATGGCGCCGATCTTGGTCAGCAGCTCTTCCGGGTCGAGCGGCTTGACGACGTAGCTGCGCACGCCCTGGCAAAGGGCCCAGACGCAGTCGGCGCCATGCTCCCTGGCCCCGTACATCATCACCGGCAGGTCCTTGAGATCGGGATCGCATTCAAGCTGGCGCGCGATCTGGTAGCCGCTGGTGCCGGGCACCGCCCCGTCCAGCAGCACCAGCTGCGGCTGGCCTTCGCGGATCTTGCTCAGCGCGCCGTTGCCGCTCTCGACGGTCTCCACCGCGTAACCCTCTCCCTCGAGGAGCGAGGTCAACACGTAACGGTCGGTGGGAGAGTCGTCGACCACCAGCACCTTCTTGATGTTCATGCTGTTCATGCGCATGCCTCGGCTTCTCATTGAAGAACACGCCGGGCGGCATCGCCTTGCACATTGCCCGAACGCATCTTCCGACTCTAGCAAGGAGAAATCCGTCCGGCGCGGATGCGGGACAACTTCGCGGCTTTATTGAAAACGCTGGAGTAAAGATTCCTCGCAAAAGCCGGTTGCCGCACGAACAGTGTCGATACGGCTGCGCAAAGCGTCGATTTCCCGGGGGGAAAACGTCGATGCTATCGGGCAACTCGGGGGCAGGCGAAGAAAGTGGGGGCCGCTTGACGCAGATCAAACGCGGAAAACGGCGAAAAGAAGGGAGAGCGAACGGCGGTCCATCCGGACCGGAAAACCGCCGTTTCCTGCTGGGATCGGGCCTTTGGAGGGAAACCGGCTCAGATCTCGACCAACTCGAAATCTTCCTTGCGTGCGCCGCACTCCGGGCAGGTCCAGTTGATGGGCACGTCTTCCCAGCGGGTGCCGGGCGCAATGCCTTCGTCCGGCAGGCCTGCTTCCTCGTCGTAGATCCAACCACAGATCAGGCACATCCAGGTTTTGAATTCGGTTTGGCTATTGCTCACGGCTGACTATCCCTCAAATCAATTCAAGTAAAATGCTTGGACACCCGCAACATCCTACGCGAACGCCAAGCGCGATATCTTAATCTACTCGACGTGCAAAACCAAACTTCTTCTCCCCTCATCCTGACCTTCGGCGCCGCCGATCCGGTCGGCGCCACGGGCATCCAGGCCGATCTCGCGACCTTCGCGGCCATGGGCTGCCACGGCCTGTCGGTCGTGACTTCCCTGCTCATCGGCGACACTGCCCGAGTGGAAGACTCGCAGATCATCGAAGTCGACTGGGTAGCGGACCAGGCCCGCGTGATCCTGGAAGACATGGCGGTAGCCGCCTTCAAGGTCGGCGCCGTGGGCAGCATCGAGAACATCTCGGCCATCGCCGAGATCGTCTCCGACTACCCGGACGTGCCGCTGATCCTGGATCCCTTCACCACTTCGCTGTCCAACCTGGAGGAAGAGGAAGATCGCCTGATCGCCATCCGCGAACTGCTGGTGCCGCAGACCACGCTGATGGTGGTGTCGGCCGTCGAGCTGGCGCGCCTGGCCGAGACCTGGCGCGAGCCGGTGCCGGGCGACGCGCTGATGCTCGACGCCATGCGCATCATCGAAATGGGCTGCGAATACCTGTTCGTGACCAACACCCAGACCGACCTGCAGGAAATCGCCAATTCGCTGTTCGACGAGTCCGGCCTGGTGCGCCAGGATGCGTGGCAGCGCCTGCCTGGCTCCTTCATCGGCGCCGGCACCACCCTGGCGTCGGCGATCGCGGCGATGCTGGCCAACGGGCTGGAAGTGCCGGAAGCCGTCGCCGAAGCACAGGAGTTCACGCTGGCGACGCTGGCCAATGCCCAGCGCTTCGGCATGGGCAAGCTGGTGCCCGACCGCTATTTCTGGGCGCGCGAATCCGAAAACCCGGACAACGACGCGCCCCCTTCACTGAACTGAATCGAACCGATTTCCCCTGCAAACGATATGACCAAGACCAACGAATCCCTGTTCGCCCGCGCCCAGAAAACCACGCCCGGCGGCGTCAACTCCCCGGTGCGCGCGTTCCGCTCGGTGGGCGGCACGCCGCGCTTCATCGAGCGCGCCGACGGCCCCTTCTTCTGGGACGCCGAAGGCCGCCGCTACATCGACTACATCGGCTCCTGGGGGCCGGCCATCGTCGGCCACGCCCACCCCGATGTGGTCAGGGCGGTGCAGGAAGCGGCCGTGCGCGGCCTGTCCTTCGGCGCGCCGACCGAGGCCGAGATCGAGATGGCCGAGGAGATCATCAAGCTGGTGCCCTCGATCGAACAGGTGCGCCTGGTGTCGTCCGGCACCGAGGCCACCATGAGCGCGTTGCGCCTGGCGCGGGGCGCCACCAGGCGCGACAAGATCGTCAAGTTCGAAGGCTGCTACCACGGTCACGGCGATTCGCTGCTGGTGAAGGCCGGCAGCGGCCTGCTGACCTTCGGCAACCCGACCTCGGCCGGAGTGCCGGAAGACTTCGCCAAGCACACGCTGGTGCTGGACTACAACAACACCGCGCAGCTGGAAGAGGCGTTCAAGGAAGCCGGCAACGAGATCGCCTGCGTCATCGTCGAGCCGGTGGCCGGCAACATGAACCTGGTGCGCGCCAGCGACGAGTTCCTGCAGGCGATGCGCCGCCTGTGCACGCAATACGGTGCCATCCTGATCTTCGACGAAGTGATGTCGGGCTTCCGCGTGGCGCTGGGCGGCGCGCAGGAGCTCAACGGCATCCAGCCCGACCTGACCGCGCTGGGCAAGGTGATCGGCGGCGGCCTGCCGGTGGCGGCCTTCGGCGGCCGCGCCGACATCATGAAGCACCTGGCGCCGCTGGGCGGCGTCTACCAGGCCGGCACGCTGTCGGGCAATCCAGTGACGGTGGCGGCCGGCATGGCGACCCTGAAGATCATCCAGCAGCCGGATTTCTACGCCAAGCTGGGCGCGCAGACCCGCAAGCTGGCCGACGGCCTGGCGG
Source organism: Herbaspirillum sp. WKF16 (assembly GCF_028993615.1). Classification (NCBI taxonomy): domain Bacteria; kingdom Pseudomonadati; phylum Pseudomonadota; class Betaproteobacteria; order Burkholderiales; family Oxalobacteraceae; genus Herbaspirillum; species Herbaspirillum sp. WKF16. The sequence goes on from NZ_CP118632.1 coordinate 3,990,504, forward strand.
CTGCCGCCAAGGCGGCCGGCGTCACGTTCGCGGCGGACGCCATCGGCGGCATGTTCGGCCTGTATTTTGCGCCGTCGACACCGGCCAGCTATGCCGAGGTGATGACCGGCGACAAGGAGCGCTTCAACCGCTTCTTCCACAAGATGCTGGACGCCGGCGTCTACTTCGCGCCCTCGGCCTTCGAGGCCGGCTTCGTCTCGGCCCGGCACGACGACGACGTGATCGACCAGACCATCGCCAGCGCCGCCCGGGCGTTTGCCGAACTGGGCTGAACGAAGCGGCTCAATGCGGCCGGCCGGACGCCGGCTGCCGCATTGCCTTCCAGGCAACAAAAGAAAAAGGACGCCAAGGCGTCCTTTTCTTTTCCCCGGGGGAAAACTGTTGCGCGGATCAGACCGAGAACGAGGAACCGCAACCGCAAGTGGTGGTGGCGTTCGGATTCTTGATCACGAACTGCGCGCCTTCCAGATCGTCCTTGTAGTCGATCTCGGCGCCGACCAGGTACTGGTAGCTCATGGAATCGATCAGCAGGTGCACGCCGTTCTTGGTCATGGTGGTGTCGTCTTCGTTGGCGATTTCATCGAAGGTGAAACCGTACTGGAAGCCCGAGCATCCGCCACCCTGCACGAACACGCGCAGTTTCAGGTCGGGATTGCCCTCTTCTTCGATCAGCTGCGCCACCTTGGCGGCGGCGCTGTCGCTGAAGTTGATCGGGGCGGGCATTTCGGTGTGTTGAAGTTCGGCTACGGCATTCATTTGGGCTCCTGCTTGGCTTGAGTCAGATCAATACGACGGATCGATAGATCCATTATAAGCGCTTGCGGGCTTTCATGCTTCCGATGACGCGGCCAGCTTCAGGACCGGCGTTTCAGCCGACTGGTCATGGCTGAGCTTGCCGGATACCAGCGCTCCGCCGTGCATCTCCAGCGCCTTGTAATAGACATTTCCAGTTATGCGGGCTTTGGGCTGCAATTCAAGCAGTTCCGATGAATGGACGTCGCCGGTGATCTCGCCGTTGACGATCAGGTGCGCCGCGCGCACCTCGCCGATTACCTTGGCGTGCTCGGAAATGACCAGCACGCTGGGCTGGCCGGTTTCCGCATTGATGTTGCCGTTGATCTGGCCGTCGATGCGCAGGCCGCCCTTGAAACCGACGTCGCCCTTGATGCTGGTGGACATGCCGATCAGGCTGTCGATGGTACTTTTGGTCTTGCGTGTAAACATGGAATCACCTCACAGGTCTACCGACTGCTGGGCGCGCACCTGGCCGCGGTCGAGAACACGAACTGCAACCGCCTTGATGGTCGCTCCTTCCGGAATGTTCAACAGACCCTCGACTCGCTGGTAATACTTGAATGCGAGCCTGTAACGCGCGAGGTCGGAAGAATTGTTTTCCGGAAAGTTGATAGTAGCACTCTTGCCCGCCTGCCAAACCGTGATACTGAGCTGTAAATTCCCCGTAAATTGCTGCGTGCCGGCGCCACCCTGCATCACCAGAACGCGATAGCGCACCTGGTTGGGCGCGGCCACCTCGGCCTTGAAACGCTGGATGGTGATGCCCGGCGCGCCCAGGTTGGTCGGCAGCAGGCTGTCGAAGAACGCCAGGTCTTCCTTCTGGCGGTTGTTTTCCGCCTCAAGGTTCTTTAACTGCGCAGCCAGTTGCGCCTGCGCGGTCTGCACGATCTTCAGTTCGTTCTGCGACGCGTTCGAGGCCGACTGCAGCCGCTCGTTCTCGGCCGAGAGCTTCTTGACCTGCTCCGACAGGGTTTCCACCTGTTCGCCGGCATCGCCCTGCAGGCTGGGCAGGTTGTTGCGGCCCAGCTCATAGGTCCACACCGCGATCGCAATCGCCAGGCCGATCGCCGCCGCCCACAGCAGCGTCAGCGCCGGCCACGGCAGGTGGCGCTTGATCGTCATTTTCGGCGCAGAGATCGTCATGCGCCGATGCCAAAGCCGGTACTTCACGGCAGGACCGGGACTTGCAGCAGGCCGGTGGTTTCCTCCAGGCCGAACATGAGGTTCATGCACTGCACGGCCTGGCCGGAGGCGCCCTTGACCAGGTTGTCCTGCACCACCAGCACGACCACGGTGTCGCCGTCGTCAGGGCGGTGCACGGCCAGGCGCAGCATGTTGGATGCGCGCGTGGTGCGGGTCTCGGGGTGCGAGCCGAAGGGCAGCACGTCGACGAAGGGTTCGTTCTTGTATGCGTCCTCGAACAGCGCCTGCAGGGCGGCGTTGTCGATGTCCTTGCTCAGGCGCGCGTAGAGCGTGGAATGCATGCCGCGGATCATCGGCACCAGGTGCGGGGTGAACAGCAGGCCGACCTTGTCCTTGGTCAGCGTGGACAGGCGCTCGACGGTTTCCGGCGAATGGCGATGGCCGGAGACGCCGTAGGCCTTGAAGTTGTCGGAGGCCTCCGAGAACAGCAGGTTCAGCTCGGCCTTGCGGCCGGCGCCGGAGACGCCCGACTTGCAGTCGGCGATCAGGTGCGAGGCGTCGATCACGCCGGCCTTGAGCAAGGGCGCAAAGCCCAGCTGCATGGTGGTCGGATAGCAGCCCGGATTGCCCACCACGCGCGCCTTGCGGATCTGTTCGCGGTTCAGCTCCGGCAGGCCGTAGACAGCTTCCTTGAGCAGGTCGGTGCAGCTGTGCGGCAGCTTGTACCACTTCTCGAACGCGGCCACGTCCTGCAGGCGGAAGTCGGCGGCCAGGTCGATTACCTTGACGCCGGCGGCGACCAGTTCGGGCGCCTGCGCCATGGCCACGCCGTGCGGGGTGGCGAAGAAGACGACATCGCAGTCGGTCAGCCTGGCCTTGTCGGGCGAGGAGAAGGCGACGTCGACGCGGCCGCGCAGGGAGGGATACATCTCCGCCACGGGCATGCCGTCTTCCTTGCGCGAAGTGACGGCCTGCACCTTGACTTCCGGATGAGTTGCGAAAATACGCAGCAATTCGACGCCGGTGTAGCCGGTTCCGCCAACGATACCTACTTTGATCATGTCTTGTCCTTGCGAAAAAAGGCGAACGGAAAGCTCCGCAGAGGCGAGGCGCAAGGCTGCGCGCTCGAAAGCCTTTCATTCTAGCAGGAGAATATTTCCCGCTGATTTCCCTTCGCGGCTTATTTCGCCGCGGCGCGCCGAAATCCTGCTCGGCGGGAGGCCATCGACGACGGACGCGAACAGCCCGCGCGGCGGCTGCCGGGATGAAGGGCAGGCACGCCAAAATGCAAAAAGCCGCCGGCATGAGCCGGCGGCTTTCTGTAGTGCGAGAGGCGATTAACGCTTCGAGAATTGCTTTGCGCGACGTGCCTTGCGCAGACCAACCTTCTTACGTTCGACTTCACGCGCGTCACGGGTGACGTAGCCAGCGTTCGACAGCGACGGCTTCAGGCCGGCGTCATAGTCGATCAGGGCGCGGGTGATGCCGTGGCGCACTGCGCCAGCCTGGCCGGATTCGCCACCGCCGTGAACGTTCACCATGATGTCGAAGCGCTCGACATTGCCGGTCAGTTCCAGCGGCTGACGGATCACCATCAGGCCGGTTTCGCGGGAGAAGTATTCAGCGGCGGGCTTGCCATTGACGACGATCTTGCCCGAGCCGGACTTAATGAAAACGCGAGCCACTGCACTCTTGCGACGGCCGGTTCCGTAATTGTAGTTACCGATCATGTCTGTTCCTTAGAGCGCGAGAGGTTTCGGTTGCTGAGCGGAGTGCGGATGGTTGCCATCTGCATAAACCTTCAGCTTCTTGATCATTGCGTAGCCCAGCGGACCCTTGGGCAGCATGCCCTTGACGGCCTTCTCCAGCGCACGGCCGGGGAAACGCTGTTGCATCTTCAGGAAGTTGGTTTCGTAGATGCCGCCCGGATAGCCGCTGTGGCGGTAGTAGGTCTTCTCGGTGGCCTTGGTGCCGGTCACGCGCAGCTTGCCTGCGTTGACGACGACGATGAAATCACCGGTATCGACGTGCGGAGTGAATTCGGGTTTGTGCTTGCCGCGCAGTCGGAGTGCCACTTCGCTGGCAACACGTCCGAGGACCAAGTCCGTCGCGTCAATCACGAACCACTCGCGCTGAACCTCATGGGCTTTAGCGGAAAAGGTCTTCATGTTTGACTTTCTCTATCAATAAATAAACGCTCAACGTGGCGGTTCCGGTCATTCGCGGCGACGCTGCTGCATGCCGTCGCGCTTTGCGGACTCATCCTTTTATCTTCCCGAGCGCATGGGAAAGCCGAGAATTATAGCCTTTTCAACGACTTAGCGTCAAAAGGTTTCGGACTCTTTGTGGCGGGAGCACGCCATCGGCGCCGCTCCCGACGGGATTTGATGCCGGCAGGACAACTGTTTGCGCCTGGTGCGACGGGGGCGCGCGCCGGAAAATGGGCAAAAAAAACCCGGAAACAGTGGTTCCGGGTTTAATCCACACCAATGAGGAGGGTGGAGGAGACATCGCTACGTGCTGCAAAAACTTCCGTTGAATTCAATATAGCAAAGCAGTTTGTGCGACGCAATATCGATTTGAATATTTTTTCAAATGCCGCCGCAACACCCGCCGTTGTTGGTTACATGCGACTCGGCAGTACGAAAAAACCGGTTATCGCGGGATAACCGAAAGAAAATTTTCCGCAGTGCAAAAATCACCGATTCCCTTTTCTGCGCATGGACGCCGCTACCGATGCCGCAGCGATATCCCGCGCCAAAAGCTACAATAGCCAGCTTCACAAACCGATTTGGATGACTCAGATGGAATGCACAGTGCGCTGGACCGGCTTGTCCGGCATGACCTTCACCGCTGAAACCGGCTCCGGCCACCTGCTGACCATGGACGGCGCGCCCGACGGCGGCGGCCGCAACCTGGCGCCGCGCCCGATGGAAGTGGTGCTGGCCGGGACCGGCGGCTGCACCGCCTACGACGTCGTGGTCATCCTGCGCAAGAGCGGCCAGGATGTGCGCGGCTGCGACGTGACCCTGAAGTCCGAGCGCGCCGACGCCGACCCCAAGGTCTTCACCAAGATCCACTTCCACTTCACCGTGCGCGGCCGCAACCTCAAGACCAACGTGGTGGAGCGCGCCATCAAGCTGTCGCACGACAAGTACTGCTCGGCGTCCATCATGCTGGAGAAGACGGCGGAGATGACGCACTCCTTCGAGATCGTCGACGACCTCACCGACTCGGCCCAGGCCGCTGCCGCCCAGCAGTAAGCCCCCCTGCCCTCGCGGCGGACAAGAAAAAAGCGGCCGAGGCCGCTTTTTTCTTGTCGATCAAACACCGCAGCGCCGCTTCAGATGCGGTAGGCCAGCGTAGTCATGACCTTGGACATGGCTTTCATCATCCCCTTGACCGGGGCCGGCATCTCCGCCGCGCCCAGGTCGCGCGCGGCCTGGCCGTGCTCGATCTCGTCGATGCGCATCTGGTCGACGATGGCGCGCGAACGGTTGTCCTGCGCCGGTAGCTTTTCCAGATGCCCCATCAGGTGCAGCTCGACCTGGCGCTCAGTCTCTGCCACGAAGCCGAGGTTGCGCGCATCGCCCACGCGCGCGGCGATGGTGCCCAGCACGTAGGCGCCGCCGTACCACAGCGGGTTGAGCAGGCTGGTGTGCGAGCCGAGCTCGCGCAGGCGCTCGGCGGTCCAGGCCAGGTGATCCTCTTCCTCGATACCGGCGCGCTCGAAGGCGTTCTTGATCTCGCGCTTCTGGGCGAAACGCCCTTGCGCATCGTACAGCGCCTGGGCGCACACCTCGCCGACATTGTTGACCCGCATCAGCCCGGCCGCGTGCCGCTTCTCGGCCTCGCTCATGACGCCATCGGGCAGGCCGCGCCCGGGATTGGGCCGGCTCTCGAACACCACGCCATTGATCACCCGCAGCGCCTTATCGAAATCCGAAATCAGTTGGTCGACGAATTGCATGCACCACAGCCTTTCTCTTGTTGTGAATCAGATCCCGGCCGCGACCGGGGACGGAGGAAGAAGCCCGATGACGCGATCAGGCCATCTTCCAGTTGATCTGCTCGCCGGCCGACAGCGGCACCACGGTGGTGTCGCCCATCGGCAGCTCGGCGGGGATGGTCCAGCTTTCGCGCTTCAGGGTCACCGTGCCCTCGTTGCGCGGCAGGCCGTAGAAGGCCGGACCGTTGAAGCTGGCGAAGGCCTCGAACTTGTCCAGCGCGCCGGCCTGGTCGAAGGCCTGGGCGTACAGTTCCAGCGCATGCAGCGCGGTGTAGCAGCCGGCGCAGCCGCAGGCATGCTCCTTCAAGCCCTTGGCGTGCGGCGCGGAGTCGGTGCCGAGGAAGAACTTGTCGTTACCCGAGGTGGCGGCCGCCAGCAACGCCTGGCGATGGGTTTCGCGCTTGAGGACCGGCAGGCAGTAGTAGTGGGGACGAATGCCGCCCTTGAAGATCTCGTTGCGGTTGAACAGAAGGTGGTGCGCGGTGATGGTGGCCGCGGTCGGGCCTTCGCCAGCCAGCACGTAGTCCGCCGCCTCCTTGGTGGTGATGTGCTCGAACACCACTTTCAGCTCCGGCATCGTCTTGCGCAGGGGCTTCATGATGCGGTCGATGAACACCGCTTCGCGGTCGAACAGGTCGATCGCGGGATCGGTCACCTCGCCGTGGACCAGGAAGGGCATGCCGGTTTCCTGCAGCACTTCCAGCGTCTTGTAGCACTTGCCGAGGTCGGTCACGCCGGCGTCGGAGTTGGTGGTGGCGCCGGCCGGATACAGCTTGACCGCCTTGACGAAGCCGCTTTCCTTGGCGCGGCGGATTTCCTCGGGCGGGGTATTGTCGGTCAGATACAGCACCATCAGCGGCTCGAACTGCATGCCCTCGGGCAGCGCGGCCAGGATGCGCTCGCGGTAGGCGGCGGCCTGCTCGGTGGTGGTGACCGGCGGCTTCAGGTTGGGCATGACGATGGCGCGCGCGAACTGGCGCGCGGTATGCGGCAGCACGTCGGCCATGGTGGCGCCGTCGCGCAGGTGCAGGTGCCAGTCGTCCGGGCGGGTGATGGTCAGTACATTGCTCATTGCGATGATCTTTCGGGTGTGGAATGTGTGGTCTGGCGAGGCATCCCGACGGATGCGGGCTGGTGGAGCAGCCGCGATGTCTTACAAAACCCCGGTATTTTACCGTAGCGGTCAAGCCCCCGCGCCTGCGTCGCCGCCGGCGATTTGATGTCGAGCAAAAAGAAAAAGGCCGCACCGTCGCCGGTGCGGCCCCTGGCCCCTGCAGTCCGGATCCCGGATCAGTGGGTGATGATCTTGGCCAGGAAGTCGCGCGCGCGCTCCGAGCGCGGCGAGGCGAAGAACTCATCCTTGGCGCAGTCTTCGACGACCAGGCCCTTGTCCATGAACACCACGCGGTTGGCCACCTTGCGGGCGAAGCCCATTTCGTGGGTCACAACCATCATGGTCATGCCTTCCTGGGCCAGGCCGACCATGACGTCCAGCACTTCATTGATCATTTCCGGGTCGAGCGCGGAGGTCGGTTCGTCGAACAGCATCGCGATCGGGTCCATCGACAGCGCGCGGGCGATCGCCACGCGCTGCTGCTGGCCGCCTGACAGCTGGCCGGGGAACTTGTCCTTGTGCGCCAGGAGACCCACGCGATCCAGGTACTTCAGGCCCTTTTCGGTCGCTTCGTCCTTGGAGCGACCCAGCACCTTGATCTGGCCGATGGTCAGGTTCTCGCGGATGGACAGGTGCGGGAACAGCTCGAAGTTCTGGAACACCATGCCGATGCGCGCGCGCAGCTTGGACAGGTTGGTCTTGGGGTCGCCCACCGAGACGCCGTCCACGCTGATGGTGCCCTTCTGGAAGGGCTCCAGGCCGTTGACGGTCTTGATCAGCGTCGACTTGCCCGAACCGGACGGGCCGCACACCACCACCACGTCGCCCTTTTTGACCGAGGTCGAGCAGTCGGTCAGGACCTGGAAGCTGCCGTACCACTTGCTGACGTTGTTGAGTTCAATCATTTGTTTCTCCTGGATTTCTGAATTCGTTGGGCGGCCCCGCCTTCACCGGCGGGCCGCCGTCATAAGGCTTAGCGGATGATGGCGATCTTCTTCTGGAAGCGCTTGACCAGTTGCGACAGGCCGAAGCTCAGCACGAAGTACACCACCGCCACGAACAGATACATTTCCACCAGACGGCCGTCGCGCTGCGCAATCTTGGATGCGCTGGTCACGAAGTCCGGCACCGAGCCCAGCACGTAGACCAGCGAGACGTCCTGGAACAGCACGATGGTCTGGGTCAGCAGGATCGGGGTCATGTTGCGGAAAGCCTGCGGCAGCACCACGTTGCCCATCATCTGCCAGTAGTTCATGCCGATCGCATAGCCGGCGAACACCTGGCCGCGCGGGATCGACTGGATGCCCGACCGCATGATCTCGCAGTAGTAGGCGGCCTCGAACAGGATGAAGGTGATCAGCGCCGACTGGAACGCGCCTACCTGGATGGGCTCGGACGCGCCGATGATCCATGCGCCGATGAACGGCACCAGGAAGTAGAACCAGAAGATCACCAGCACCAGCGGGATCGAGCGGATCAGGTTGACGTAGGTGGTGGCGACGAAGGCCAGAGGCTTGTTGGAGGACAGGCGCATCATGGCCAGCAGCGTGCCCAGGATGATGCCGCCCAGCATCGCCGAGAAGGTCAGGACCAGCGTGAACTTGAGGCCTGTGGTGAACAGGTAGACCCACGAACGCTGGATGACGTCGAAGTCGAAATTGCTGAACATGGATCAGTGCCCTCCCGCGCTGGTGCTACCGCTGGAGATATAGCCAGGGACAGCGGTGACTTTTTCCAGCATGCGCGCCAGGAACAGCGCGATGACGGAGATGACGATGTAGATGACGGTCGCACCGGTCAGCGCCTCGAAGGTCTGGAAGGTGAACTCGCGCATCGAGTAGGTGGCTGCGGTCAGCTCGACCAGGCCAATGGTCAGCGCCACCGAGCTGTTCTTGATGATCGCGGCGAATTCGTTGGTCAGCGCCGGGATGATGATGCGGAAAGCCATCGGCAGCAGCACGAAGCGATAGGTCTGCGTCGGCGTCAGGCCGAGCGCGGCGCCCGCCATGCGCTGGCCGCGCGGCAAGGCCTGGATGCCGGTGGTCACCTGCACCGCGACGCGGGAGGAGGTGAAGAAGCCCAGCGCCAGGGTGGCGGTGATGAAGGATGCGTCGGGCAAGCTCTTCAACCAGTCGCCGATCGAACCGGGCATCACTTCCGGCATCACGAAATACCAGAGGAACATCTGCACCAGCAGCGGAATGTTGCGGAACAGCTCCACGTAGCCGTTGGCAATGCTCACGACCCATGGTTTGGTTGTTGTACGAAGGGTGCCGAAAATGGTGCCAAGGACCAGTGCCATGATCCAGGCGCATACCGCGGTGGCCAGGGTCCATTTCAGGCCCGCCAGCAGGGTATCGATATAGGGAATGCCGTCGGGAGACATCTCCCAGAAAATTCCCCAGTTCCAGTTGTAATGCATAAATGGCCTCGTCTCTGTTTCGAGTCAGTCTGTCGCGCGCGATCACCAGGCAAATGCCGCGCTGCTTGTGTTCCGGTCTGCACCGGCCGCCGTGGAAAAAGGTCATTGCGCCGAGGCAACCACCTTTGACTGCCGGTTAAACAAAACGGGGGACAGGCCCCCGTTTCGTCATATTGCACCAGGCAATCTACCGATTACTTCTTCTTGCCCTGGTTCTTCTGGGCTTCCGGCACGGCGGCGTAAGCACCCGGTTCCGGGGAATCGGTCGGCTTGGCCATCACGGCGCTCAGTTGCGGGCTCATCGGCACGTTCAGGTTGACGCCCTTGGGAGGAATCGGAGCCTGGAACCACTTGCCGTAGATCTTCTTGATGTCGTCGCCCTTGTAGACCACGATCAGCGCGTCGTCGACAACCTTCTTGAACGCGTCGTCTCCCTTCGGCAGGATCAGGCCGTACGGCTCAACCGACAGCGCCTCGGCCGACACCTGGTAGTCGCCAGGAGCCTTGGAGTTGGCGGCCAGCGAGGACAGCAGGATGTCGTCCATCACGAAAGCGGCTGCACGGCCGGTTTCCACCATCAGGAACGCTTCGGCGTGGTCCTTGGCAGCCAGGATGTTCATGCCCAGGTTGCGCTCGGAGTTCAGCGAAGTGATCTGCTTCAGGTTGGAAGTGCCCGAGGTCGACACGATGGTCTTGCCCTTCAGGTCGTCCAGGGTCTTCAGGTTGGCCGACTTCTTCGACAGGAAGCGGTTGGCGGTCACGAATTCGGTCACCGAGAAGGCCACCTGGTTCCAGCGTTCCTTGTTGTTGGTCGCGGAGTCGCAGGAAATGTCGGTGGTGCCGTTGGCGATCAGGGGGATGCGGGTGGCCGAGGTCACCGGAACCATCTTGATGTTCAGCGACGTCAGGCCCAGCTTCTTCTGGATCGCGGTCGCGGCCTTCAGGCACAGGTCGATCGAGTAGCCCTGGTAGGACTGCTTGTCATCCAGATACGAGAACGGAATCGACGAATCGCGCACGCCCAGCGTCAGGGTGCCGGAGTCCTTGATCTTCTTCAGACGGCCGCTGAATTCTTCGGCGTGAACCGAGCCCATCAGAACGCTTGCACCGACCAACACCCCTGCTAGCTTCAATAACTTCATTGTGTGACCTCCTGGAAAAATTTTACGTAGTGTACCAAAAGCCCTATCCCAAAAACAGCCTGAGCAGTCCATCGGACAAGGCTTGCCGGTCCTGTTGCCATGCCTCTTTTTTATTGTAAAAGCCATATCTTCGCAGGCTTTCGCTTCATCCGCGCGCACCGGCCGCCGCCAAATAACGGCGGCTGCCCGGAGCGCTGCGATGAATCCCTCATGTGCAACTCGCGGCGGCGGCATTGTACGACATATGCCTTCCCGTTACCGCAGTGCATGCATCCTTGCCTTGTTCGGCGACCTTCCGCGCCGCCGGCCGCGCCGCGGCTCCGGCTCCCCGGCGCTCGATCCGTCCCATCTTACATGAGGCCGCAACGGCCCCGGTCATGCTTTCGCGGCACCGCGCCGCCTCTCAGGGTACTCCCAATGCAACCGTTTGCATCGGCAAGTATTCCCGCATTACGCCAGCAATATCCATGCCAGAAACACCACATCGCGGCCCTGTCGCAAGGGCGCGAAAACCAGCCGCCGGGCCGCCGCATCGCGCGCGGGCCGCGCATGGCGGCAGGCGCACGCGAGCCTGCGCGTCGACGTGCGCGCAGCAGCTGCAATGGGGGAAGGTGGTGAAAACGAAGGGAGAGGAGAATCGATGGCCGGCGAACGCGTCCATCATGGCGCGGATGCGACGCATCCCGGCCCGCATGTTGCCCGCGCACGCCGACGCCGGCGCATGGCATGACGATGCCGGCGCCGCGATCAGCGAACCTGCGCGCACGTCGGCCCAACGGCCGCGGCTGCGCCTACGCACATGTACCACGTGTCTCCTCCCTGGCCACCTTTTGCTGCCGCCGACGATCTTATGATGCCGCCTTGGCTGCCGATGCTACGAACAAAGCCCGATTACGGGTACAAACCTCTCATTTCGCGCGCCTGCAGCACGCGGGTGCACGCCACGATGAAGGCCGCCGTGCGCAGCGACACCTTCTTCTCGTCTGCCAGTTGCCAGACCGCGGTGAACGCCTCGCGCATGATGCGGGTCAGGCGCAGGTTGATCTCGTCCTCGGTCCAGAAGAAGCTGGAGAAGTCCTGCACCCATTCGAAATAGCTCACCGTCACGCCGCCGGCGTTGGCGATCACGTCGGGCACGATCAGCACGCCCTTGTCGCGCAGGATGTCGTCGGCCGCCGGCGTGGTCGGGCCGTTGGCGCCTTCCAGGATGATCTTGGCCTTGATGTTGCCGGCGTTGGCTTCGGTGATCTGCTGTTCCAGTGCGGCAGGCACCAGAATGTCGCAGTCCACCGACCAGAATTGGGCGCGGTCGCTGATCTCGTCGGCGCCGGCGTAACCCTTCACGCTGCCGTTCTGCGCGACGTAGGTCTGCAGCGCGACGATATCCAGGCCGCCGGCATTGAAGACGGTGGTCACATGATCCTGCACCGCCACCACCTTGGCGCCGGCTTCGGCGAACAGGCGCGCGGCGATGCCGCCGACGTTGCCGAAGCCCTGCACCGCGACCTTGGCGTCCTTGAGATCCAGGTTGCGCTTGGCGGCCGCTTCGCAGCCCACCACGAACACGCCGCGGCCGGTCGCTTCATGGCGTCCCAGGCTGCCGCCCAGCGAGATCGGCTTGCCGGTGACCACGCCCGAGGACGTGCTGCCCTGGTTCATGGAGTAGGTGTCCATCATCCAGGCCATGATCTGCGAATCGGTGTTGACGTCGGGCGCGGGGATGTCCTTGTTGGGGCCGATGATGATGCCGATTTCGCTGGTGTAGCGGCGCGTGACGCGCTGCAGCTCGCCGCGCGACAGCGTCTTCGGGTCGACGCGGATGCCGCCCTTGGCGCCGCCGTAGGGCACGTTCACCGCCGCGTTCTTGACCGTCATCCAGGCCGACAGCGCCATCACTTCGGACAGCGTCACGTCCTGGTGGAAGCGCACGCCGCCCTTGCCGGGGCCGCGCGAGGTGTTGTGCTGGACGCGATAGCCCTCGAAGTGGGCGATGGTGCCGTCGTCGCGCTCGATGGGCACGTCGACCACCAGGATGCGCTTGGGGCGCTTGAGGGTCTCGACCCAGCGCGCCAGCGAGCCCAGGTAGGGCGTGACGCGGTCGATCTGCTCAAGGTAGACGCCCCACGGACCGATGCCGTGCGGGGCGAGATAGGAAGGCACTTCGTGGTTAGGTACGTTCGACATGATGCAATCGCTCCTTTTGTTTGCCGTGCTGTTCAGGACATGACGCTGCAAAAAAACGATCTTCGCCGGGCATCTTACTCCGACTTGCCCCTGGCTCAAGGCGCGCGACCCAAGGCGTCGCCATGCGGCGGCGCGGCATGCTGCGCCTGCGATCATGCAGTGGGAGAGCGTATGGAATATCCCCCGTCCGAATCAGCGCCGCCATCGTAGCCAGCCGGACAATGCAAGGCTAATGCTTTGTGAGCATGCAACTATGCATCTGCCGCATAACCATCCAGAAGCCTTTATGTTGGCCGCATTCCGGCCGATCCGCGCCTCAGGATTCGCGCTTTCCGGCGCTCCGGCCGCCCTTGGGCGCTGCCGCCGGCGTCCCCTTCTGGCGCTCGCCGCGCGCGCCCTCCATCTCCGCCAGGTACTCCCACAGGCGCGCCACCAGCGCCTTGCCGGCGCGCTGCGCGGTGGGGCGCTCGCGGTAGAGGCGGATCTCCATCTCGACTTCCCACTCGCCGGCCGGGCCGTCGGTACGCGCCAACTGGCGGTTGCGCACTTCCCGCACCACCGATGATTCCGGCAGGAAGGCCACGCCGTGCCCCTCCAGCGCCATCATCTTCAGGCTCTCCGACATGTCGGTCTCGTAATGCTTCATCAGGTGCAGCGGGCGCTTCACGTCCGACATCATGAGCTCCACCATGCGCCCCAGGTAGGCGTTGCTGGTGTAGGAGAGGAACGGCACCGGCGCCTTCGAGCTGCCGGGGAACAGGTAGTCGGGCTTGCCGTTGCGGTCGCAGCGCGAATACGGGCGCAGCGTCTCGGTGCCCATGGTCAGCATGTCGTAGCGGCTGGTGTCGAGCTGCACCGGCTGGCGCGGATGGTGGTAGCACAGCAGCAGGTCGCAGCCGCCTTCGACGATGGTCATCACGGCGTCGTGCACGTTCAGGGCGATCAGGCGCGTATTGATCGAGCCGAAGCCGGACTCCAGCGAACTGAGCCACTTGGGCATGTAGGTCAGCGAGAGCGTATGCGGCACCGCAAAATCGATGGTGGTCTGGGCCGTGGGCCGCTTGCCGCGCAGCAGCGCGCGGGTGTTGCTGATCTGCCCGAGCATCGCCACCGCCTGCTCGTAGAACACTTCGCCGGCGGCGGTCAGGCGGGTCGGGTAGGACGTGCGGTCGATCAGGTCGGCGCCCAGCCAGGCCTCCAGCGACTGGATGCGCCGCGAAAAGGCCGGTTGCGTCACATGGCGCAGCTCGGCGGAACGGCTGAAACTGCGGGTTTCCGCCAGGGAGATGAAATCTTCAAGCCATTTGCTTTCCATTGCCCGCCCACTTCAGGTTCTTGTATGGGGCCGCGCAGAGATGCGCGAATGCCCGCGATGGGCGAATTGTGAGGCCGCCGCCGTCCACGCGCAAGCCGCAACGGCGGCGCCGGCCTAGCGGCTGTCGGCCGGCATCATCACGGTGGGTTCGGCGCCCGGGGCCGGCGCGGCCTCGCCTTCGGCCGGGACGGGCAGCGGCGAGCCGTCTTCGTCGTCGGCGCCGGCCTGCTGGCGCAGCCACATCTGGGCATACAGGCCATCGGCCAGCAGCAGCCCCGCATGGGTGCCGCGCTCGACGATGCTGCCGCGGTCCAGCACCAGGATCTGGTGGGCGTCGACGATGGTCGAGAGGCGGTGCGCGATGACCAGCGTGGTGCGCTCCTTCGCGATCTCGGCGAGCTGCTGCTGGATCGCGTGCTCGGCGCGCGAATCCAGCGCCGAGGTGGCTTCGTCGAAGATCAGGATGGCCGGATCCTTCAGCAGCGTGCGCGCGATCGCCACGCGCTGCTTCTCGCCGCCCGACAGCTTCAGGCCGCGCTCGCCGACCATGGTGCCGTAGCCGTCCGGCAGCGACTCGATGAAGTCGTGGATATAGGCTGCGCGCGCGGCCGCCACGATTTGCTCGCGACTGGCGCCGGGCTTGCCGTAGGCGATGTTGTATTCGATGGTGTCGTTGAACAGCACGGTGTCCTGCGGCACGATGCCGATGGCCTGGCGCAGCGAGGCCTGGCTGACATTGCGCAGGTCCTGGCCGTCGATGCGGATGGCGCCGCGGTCGACGTCGTAGAAGCGATAGAGCAGCCGCGACAGCGTCGACTTGCCCGAGCCGCTGTGCCCGACCACCGCCGTCGTAGTGCCGGGCGCCACGGTGAAATCGACGTCGAACAGGATCTGGCGCTTGGCCTCGTAGCTGAAATCGACATGATCGAAGCGCAGTTCCGCGCCCTGCGTCTGCAGCGGCAGCGCGCCCTCGCCGTCGGCCACTTCGCGGTTTTCGTCGAGCAGCGAGAACAGGCGTTCCATGTCGGCCATGCTCTGCTTGATCTCGCGGTACAGCACCCCGAGGAAGTTGAGCGGGATGTAGAGCTGGATCATGAAGGCGTTGACCAGCACCATGTCGCCCAGCGTCATGCTGCCGTCGATCACGCCGGCGGTGGCGCGCCACAGGATCAGCGTGACCGCGACGGCGATGATGGCCGACTGCCCGGTGTTGAGCAGCGAGAGCGAGGTCTGCGACTTGACCGCGGCCTTCTCGTAGCGCTGCAGGCCATCATCGTAACGGCGCGCCTCGAAGTCCTCGTTGCCGAAATACTTGACCGTCTCGTAGTTGAGCAGTGAATCGATGGCGCGCGTGTTGGCGCGCGAGTCGAGGTCGTTCATCGTGCGCCGGAAGTGCGTGCGCCACTCGGTCACGGTGATGGTGAAGACGATGTACAGCCCCAGCGCGCCGCCGGTGATGACGGAGAACCAGATGTCGTAATGCAGTAACAGGTAGACCAGCACCAGCGCGATCTCGATGATGGTGGGCAGGATCGAGAACAGCGTATAGGACACCAGCGTCGACACCCCGCGCGTGCCGCGCTCGATGTCGCGCGTCATGCCGCCGGTCTGGCGGTTCAGGTGGAAACGCAGCGACAGCGCATGCAGGTGGCGGAACACCTGCAGCGCAATGGTGCGCACCGCGCGCTGGGTCACCCGCGCGAACATCAGCTCGCGCAGTTCGGTGAAGACCGCGGTGGCCAGGCGCAGCGCGCCGTAGGCCGCCAGCAACCCCAGCGGCAGCACCAGCAGCGCCTGCGGATGCTGGGGCGTCACCGTCATCTGGTCCACCAGCTTCTTCAGCACCAGCGGCACGCCGACGTTGGCCAGCTTGGCGCCGACCAGGAAACCCAGCGCCAGCATCACGCGCCACTTGTAGGTCCACAGGTAGGGCAGCAAGGTCTTGACCACGGCCCAGTCGCCCTGGCGGCGCGGGGTTGCTGGAGCCTGGGCGGCGGTGGAAGTGTTCGGGTAGCGGCGCATGGATGAACTGGAAAATGGGCGGATCGCCGGCATGCCGGACGAGGCCGCAAGGCGACTGCAACAGGGCAACGCATCCGATATAAACTAGGCGCTTTCGCGGCAAACGCGAGAGCAGCGATCATCGGCGGCTTATATGCCTGATTGACAACCCGGCGCCCATCGGAGCGCCCGGCGTCAGCAGTCGGGCAAAGCCGGAATTATAAGAGTCCCCAGGACTTCATGCTTTTACAGGGAGAAGCGCGCATGACCACCACACCCCGCACCCAATTGCCCGCCGGCCGCGCGCCGCAGCTGCGCGTCATGCCCATGCCGTCGGACGCCAACGTCTACGGCGACGTCTTCGGCGGCTGGATCATGGCCCAGGTCGACATCGCCGGCTCGCTGCCGGCCACCCGCCGCGCCAACGGCCGCGTGGCCACCATCGCCGTCAATTCTTTCCTGTTCAAGAACCCGGTGTTCGTCGGCGACCTGCTGTCCTTCTATGCCGACATCGTCAAGGTCGGCAATACCTCCATCACCGTCAACGTCGAGGTCTATGCCGAACGCAACCGGTTGCAGACCGAGATCGTCAAGGTGACCGACGCCACGCTGACCTACGTCGCCACCGACGAGAACCGCAAGCCGCGCGCCCTGCCGCCGCTGGGGCCGGACGACGACGTCGCCGAACTCAACAGCCTGCAGGATCTGGGCGGCGGCTGGAAGTCGGTCTGAGCCGCCTGCCGCGCATGCCGGCGCGGCGGCGACGTTGAAAAGAATTCAGCCCGCGCGCCGCGCTTTGTCCGTATCGTTAGCACCTTCCTCCACCGTCACCGATGTCCCGACCATGAACCAAGCCGCCCGCCCCGCCGTCCTGATCGTCGCCCGCCTGCCGCAGCACCTGATGCAGCTGCTGCACGAGAACTTCACCTGCCACAACCTGCTCGACGGCCTGTCCGACGACAAGCTCATGGAGATCGCGCCCACCGTGCGCGGCATCGCCGCCAACGGCGAGGCCAAGGTGACGCGCGAGTTCATCGCGCGCTTCCCGGCGCTGGAGATCGTCTCGGTGTTCGGCGTCGGCTATGACGGCGTGGACGTGCCGGCCGCGCGGGAGCGCGGCATCCACGTCACGCACACGCCCGACGTGCTGACCGACGACGTCGCCGACATGGCGATCGCGCTGATGCTGGCCGCCGCCCGCAACGTGGTGCGCGCCGACCGCTTTGCCCGTACCGGCGAGTGGAAGAACGGCCCCTTCCCGTTCACCACCAAGGTCAGCGGCGCGAAGCTGGGCATCGTCGGCCTGGGCCGCATCGGCGAAGCCATCGCCCGACGCGCCGCCGCCTTCGACATGGACATCTCCTACCACAACCGCTCCAGGAAGGACGTCCCCTACACCTACGTGGGCGACATCAAGTCGCTGGCGGCAGCGGTCGACTTCCTGGTGATGATCACCCCGGGCGGCGCCGGCACGCGCGCGCTGGTCAATGCCGAGGTGCTGGAGGCGCTCGGCCCGAAGGGCTTCCTGATCAATGTGGCGCGCGGTTCGGTGGTCGACGAGGCCGCGCTGATCCGCGCCCTGAAGGAAGGCAAGATCGCCGGCGCCGGCCTGGACGTCTTCGAGAACGAACCCAACATCCCGGCCGAGCTGGCCGCATTGGACAACGTGGTGCTCACGCCGCACATGGCCAGCGGCACGCTGGTCACGCGCACGGCGATGGCCGACCTCGCCTTCAATAACCTGCAGGCGCACTTCGCCGGCCGCCCGGTGATCACGCCGGTGCCCAACTGAGCGGCGCCGGCGATGGCCCACGCTACCAAACTGATCGCGCTGGACTGGGGGACTTCCTCGTTGCGCGCCTATCGCCTGGGCGACGGCGGCGCGGTGCTGGATCGCCGCGCGCTGCCCTGGGGCATCATGAACCTGCCGGTGGTGGAGGCCTCGGCCGCCGGCGCCAAGGCCGGTTTCGAGCAAGCCTTCCATGAAGCCTGCGGCGACTGGCTGGACGAGGCGCCGCAAACGCCGGTACTGGCCGCCGGCATGGTCGGCAGCGCCCAGGGCTGGCGCGAGGCGGCCTACCTGGAGGTGCCGCTGCGCGTAGCCGACATCGGCGCCGGCCTGACCCCGGTGGCCACCCGCGGCGGCGCCGTGCTGCACATCGTGCCCGGCCTGATCGAACGCGGCGAGCTGCCCAACGTGATGCGCGGCGAGGAGACGCAGGTCGTCGGCGCGCTGCAGGACGGCGCCGCCGGCGAACTGCTGATCGGCCTGCCGGGCTCGCACTCGAAGTGGGTGCGCATCGACGGCGAGCGCTTCAGCCATTTCGACACCTTCATGACCGGGGAGGCATATGCCGCGCTCTCCGGCCACACCATCCTGGGACGCACCATGGAACGCGGCGCGTCCTTCGACGCCGCCGCCTTCGAGCGCGGCGCGCGCGTGGCGCCGGGCGAGGCCGGCGTCAACGGCGTGCTCTCGACCATTTTCAGCGCCCGCACGCTGGGCCTGACCGGCGCGCTCGACGGCGCGGCCCAGGCGGACTACCTCTCCGGCCTGCTGATCGGCCACGAGATCGCCGCCCTGCGCGCCGCGCGCGCAGCCGCCGGGCTGGCCGCCGATCCGCGCATCGTCCTGATCGGCGACGGCAAGCTGTGCGAACGCTATCGCGAAACGCTGGCCTGGCACGGCTACACAAACGCCGTCATCAGCGCCCAGGCCACCGAGCGCGGGTTATGGAAGATCGCCGTACAGGCCGGCCTGGCCGCCTGAACGACTCAAGCAGACAAGGAGATCCCATGTTGAAAGACGCCATGAAGAAGTGCCGGCTCATCGCCATCCTGCGCGGGGTCCGCCCCGACGAAGTGGAAGCGGTGGGCCGCGCCATCTACGATGCGGGCTTCCGTGTCATCGAGGTGCCGCTCAATTCGCCCGAACCGCTGGAGAGCATCCGCATCCTGCGCGGCGCGCTGCCCGCCGACTGCGTGGTCGGCGCCGGCACGGTAATGTCGCCGGCCCAGGTGCAGCAGGTGGCCGACGCCGGCGGCCAGTTGATCGTGATGCCGCACAGCGATCCGACGGTGATCCGCGCCGCCACCGATGCCGGCCTGGCCAGCGCGCCGGGCGTGGCCACCGTGACCGAGGCCTTCGCCGCCCTGGCCGCCGGCGCCGACATCCTCAAGATGTTCCCGGCCGAACAGCTGGGCCCGGCCGTGGTCAAGGCCTGGCGCGCGGTGGTGCCGTCCAGCGTGGTGCTGGCGCCGGTAGGCGGGATCGCGCCCGACAGCCTCAAGGTCTTCATGCAGGCCGGCGCCACCGCCTTCGGGCTGGGGTCGGCGCTGTACAAACCCGGCATGAGCGCGCAGGAAGTCGGCGCCAATGCGCGCGCGTTCATCGATGCGTTGCGGGCTTGCGAGGCTGCTCAAGCTGCTCAAGCTGCCTGAGGATGCGACGAACGACGCTGGATCCCGGCCTGCGCCGGGACGACAAGATGGAGATGGTCGAGCCGGATGGAGGTTCAAGTGTCTACCTCCCGGTCGTCCCGGCGCAGGCCGGGACCCAGTGTCGTTGAACGTACATCAACAATACTCTCAAAGAAAAAAAACGCCGCCGCGGATCACTCCGCGGCGGCGTTTCTTCTGAAGCCCCGATCCGGTATCAGGCGGCCTTCTTCTCTGCCTGCGGCGTCTTCTGCTCGTCGCGCAACTCGCGGCGCAGGATCTTGCCGACGTTGGTCTTGGGCAGCTCGTCGCGGAACTCGATGTACTTCGGCTTCTTGTAGCCGGTGAACTGTTCCTTGCAATAGGCCATCAGCTGCTCGACGGTCAGCGACTTGTCCTTGCGCACCACGAACAGCTTCACCGCCTCGCCGGTATGCTCGTCCGGCACGCCGACGCAGGCGGATTCGAGCACGCCCGGGTGCTGCGCCAGCACGCCTTCGACCTCGTTCGGATAGACGTTGAAGCCGGACACCAGGATCATGTCCTTCTTGCGGTCGACGATCTTGGTGTAGCCGCGCTCGTCCATCACGCCGATATCGCCGGTCTTGAAGAAACCGTCGGCGGTCATGACCTTGGCGGTCTCGTCCGGGCGCTGCCAGTAACCAGCCATCACCTGCGGGCCGCGGATGGCGATCTCGCCCGGCTGGCCCAGCGGCACCGGATTGCCGTCATCGTCCAGGATGGCGAACTCGGTGGAGGGGAACGGCAGGCCGATGGTGCCGGTGTACTCCTCGATGGTGCAGGGGTTGGCGCTGGCGATGGGCGAGGTTTCCGACAGGCCGTAGCCCTCGATGATGGGACAGCCGGTCAGCTTCTTCCACTTGTCGGCCACGCTCTTTTGCACCGCCATGCCGCCGCCCACGCAGCAGCGGTAGCCGGAGAAATCCAGCTTGGCGAATTCGGCGTTGTTGAGCAGCGCGTTGTAGAGCGTATTGACCGCCGGGAAGGTGTTGACCTTGTACTTGGCCAGCTCCTTGACGAAACCGGGAATGTCGCGCGGATTGGGAATCAACAGGTTCAGCGCGCCCTCGCGCGTGCCCAGCATGTTGCACACCGTCAGCGCGAAGATGTGGTACAGCGGCAGCGCGCAGACGAACACCAGCTGGTCGACGTGGCCGCCCGACTTGAGCGCGGGATTGAGCCACTCCTCGGCCTGCAGCACGTTGGCCACCAGGTTGCGCTGGGTCAGAACGGCGCCCTTGGCCACGCCGGTGGTGCCGCCGGTGTATTGCAGGAAGGCGATGTCGTCATGGCCCAGCTTGACCGGCTGCAACGGCTTGCCTTGGGATTGCGAGAGCACGCTGCCGAAGCTCAGCGCATTGGGCAGCGACCAGGCCGGCACCAGCTTCTTGACGTGGCGCACCACCATGTTGACGATGGCGCCCTTCACGGTTCCCAGCAGCTCGCCCATGCTGGCCACCACGATGTGCTTGACGTCGGTGCGGGCCACCACCTTCTGCAGCGTGCAGGCGAAATTCTCCAGCACGAAGATGGCCTCGGCGCCCGAGTCCTTGAGCTGGTGCTCCAGCTCGCGCGCGGTGTACAGCGGATTGACGTTGACCACGGTGTAGCCGGCGCGCAGGATGGCGGCGATGGCGATCGGGTATTGCAGCACGTTGGGCATCATGATCGCCACGCGCGCCCCCTTCTTCAGGCCCAGGCCCTGCAGCCAGGCGCCCAGCGCGCGCGACTTGCGGTCCAGCTCGGCATAGGTCAGGTACTTGCCCATGCAGACGTAGGCATTGCGCTCGGCATACTTGACGAAGGCCTCGTCGATCATCTGCACCAGCGACTCGTAGCGGTTGGGATCGATGTCGGCAGGCACGCCGGCGGGATACGATTCAAGCCAGAATTTTTCCATATTGTTCACCTCTGTCTCCGGTCAAAACTTGCGCTGGGCTGAGCGTCGATTGGATTGACTACCTGGCGCGCACAGCAAAAAAAAGCACGAGTGTTTTTTTATTTAGTGCAGATGCTATCCAGCATTGGCCGCTTGGGCAAGCTTTTTAAACGGGTCGCCGCGTAAAAATCCGGCAGTCCCGATGCGGCTCGTATTTGGCGCGGCTTGCCATTCCGGCAAAAGCCTGTCCCGCGTGCATCATACCCCCGCCTACCGGGCTTGGGCACCGGGACGATACTTCCCGGAAACATCCCTCGCGCCGCTCACAGCGGCGCGCGTTCCGCCTTGCGGTCCTTGCCGCGCCCCTTGGGTCCGGCGTCGGGCAGCGGATCGCCCAGCGCCGCGTGGCGCGCCGCCTTGTCCATCTGCGCCAGCTGCCTGACCCGGGCGTAGAAGTCGGGGAAGCCGTCGCTGCGCGCGAACAGTTCCTTGAAGGCCGGCACAAGGTCGTGATAGGCCCCCACCAGCGCCAGGTGGGCATTGGACAGCGGCATGGCGAACCAGCGGTCGTAGCCGGCATAGCCGTTCCAGCGCTCGGCCTTGAGCCTGGCGTAGTCGGCGCGCATCTGGTCGAAGATCTCCTGCTTGCGGGCGCGCTTGTCGGCATCGCCGGCGTCGCTGTCGTAGTTCGCTTCCAGTTTGTCGCGGTAGGTGTCCAGCAGCGCCAGGAAATCCTGCTTGCGCGCGTCGAAGCGGCGGTAGGCCTCGATCATCGCGTCGTCATGGCGCGCGCTCAGCCAGCGCCGCACGCCGATCTCTTCCACCGCTACCGCGAAGCCTTCGTTGAACGGCGTGTCGTCGCGGGCGTAGACGGTCTGGTGCGCCAGCTCATGGAAGATCAGGCGCGCCAGCTCGCCGTCCGGATAGTTGATGAAGGTGGAGATTACCGGATCGTTGAACCATCCCAGCGTGGAGTAGGCAGGCACGCCGACCACCTGCACGTCATAGCCCTGGCGCTGCAGCTGCTCGCCGTATTGCTGCGCCGCCTGCTGGCTGTAATAGCCGCGGTAGTCGACGCAGCCGGCCACCGGGAAGCACCATTGGTGCGCCTTGAGCGACAGCTCGGGCGCGGCCACCACGTTCCACAGCACATAGGGACGGTCGAGCTGGGCATAGGTCTTGTAGCTGCCGTTGTCGGGCAGGCCCAGTTCGGCGACGGCGAAGCGGCGGATCTCGCGCACCGTTTCCAGCTTGGCCTTCAGGGCCGGCTTGGCGGCCGGGTCGCCGATCCAGTCGTCCAGCGGCCTGGCTTGCGCCAGCAGCGAGAACTGGCCGTGCGCGGCCTGGGCATAGTAGGAGACGGACGAGCAGCCGCCCATCGCCGCGGCGGCGACGGCCAGCGCCGCGCACGCAATGGCGCGGCAGCTCAGCAACGACAGCGGGGATGACGATTGTGGATGCATCGCCTCGACGGCTCCCTC
Source organism: Herbaspirillum sp. WKF16 (assembly GCF_028993615.1). Taxonomy (NCBI): domain Bacteria; kingdom Pseudomonadati; phylum Pseudomonadota; class Betaproteobacteria; order Burkholderiales; family Oxalobacteraceae; genus Herbaspirillum; species Herbaspirillum sp. WKF16. The sequence continues at coordinate 4,013,448 of NZ_CP118632.1, forward strand.
AGGATGGGCATGCTGGATGAGACAGCGCCGCCGCCCACGCGGTTCAGGCGCGCCGCGTCAGAGCGCGGCTGCGGCTACGCGGCTCGCATGCCCGGGCGCCTCGTTGGCCAATTTCTCGACCTCGACCAGCACGTCGTAGAAGGTCGGCGCGTTGCCCATGTCGGTCAGGCGCTGGCTGGTGACTTCGTTGGCGTTCTTGCCGTCGGCGGCGAACTTCTTCCACCAGATCGACAAACCCACCACCAGGCCGGGACGCGCCTTGTCGGTCACGCGCACGCGCGCCTGCATGCTGCCGCGGTCGTTGAAGATGCGCACCATGTCTTCGGCGGCGATGCCGCGCGCGACGGCGTCGTCCGGATGCATGTCCAGGTGCGGCTCGCCCTCGGTGTCGCGCAGGCTCTGCACGTTGACGAAGGACGAGTTGAGGAAGTTGCGCGCCGGCGGCGAGATCATCGCCAGCGGGTACTTCGCGCCCAGCTGCGGATTGCTGGCCACCGATTCATACGGCGCGATGTAGGCCGGCAGCGGGTCCAACCCGGCCGCCTTCATCTGTTCGGAATAGAACTCGCACTTGCCCGAGGGCGTAGCGAAACCACCCTCGGCGAACGGCGCCGCCGGCATGTTCAGGCGCTGCCAGCCGCGCTCCTTCAAGGCATCCCAGCTGTAGCCTTCGCTGCGCGGATGGTCGCGGCGGAAGGCGACGGCGGCGATGTCGTCGTCGCTGTCGCGGAAGCAGTCCTCGTCGAAACCCATGGCCGCGGCCAGCAGGCGGAAGATCTCGGTGTTCGGCTTGGACTCGCCCAACGGCGCGATGGCGGCGTTGTTGGCCATCATGTAGATGTGGCCGTAGGTGGCGTGCACGTCGACGTGCTCCAGCTGGGTGGTGGCAGGCAGCACGATGTCGGCGTAATCGGCGGTGTCGGTCAGGAAGTGTTCCAGCACCACGGTGTAGAGATCCTCGCGCGCGAAGCCCTCGACCACCTTGGCCGACTCCGGCGCCACCGCGACCGGGTTGGCGTTGTAGACGATCACCGCCTCCACCTTGGGCCCGAACTCGGCAGAGGCGGGCTTCAACAGGTCGTCGCCGATGGTGCTCATGTTGATGATGCGGGCCGGCGCGCCATGGCGCGCGGCCAGGTCCGGACGGCCGAGCGCGGCGTTGTCCTTGGGGAAGCTGTCCGAGGTCGACATCTGGATGCCGCCCGCGGCGTGGCGCCAGGCGCCCACCAGCGCCGGCAGGCACGCCACGTTGCGCGCCGCCATGCCGCCGCCGCGCACGCGCTGGAGACCGTAGTTGGCGCGGATCATCGCGCCCTCGCCGGCCAGCGCCGTGCGGCCGTATTCGCGCGCCAGCCCGACGACCTCCTCCACGCCGATGCCGCAAACCTCGGCGGTGCGCTGCGGCGTCCACTCGGCCAGGCGTTGCTTGAGCTGCTCGAAGCCCAGCGTGTGGCGCGCGATGTAGTCGTGGTCCAGCAGGTCCTCGGCCACCAGCACGTGCATCAGGCCCAGCGCCAGCGCGGCGTCGGTGCCAGGCAACAGCGCGATGTGCTGGTGGCACTTCTCGGCCGTCAGCGAACGGTAGGGATCGATGGCGATCAGCTTGGCGCCGTTGCGCTTGGCGGCCTGCACGCGGGTCCAGAAATGCAGGTTGGAGGCGATCGGGTTGCCGCCCCAGATCAGGATCAGCCTGGCGCCGTTGACTTGCTCCAGGTCGGTGCCGATGCGCGCGCCCACGGTGTAGCGGTAGCCGGCGCTGCCGGCCGAGGAGCAGATGGTGCGCTCCAACTGCGACGCGCCCAGGCGGTTGAAGAAGCGCCCCGCCATCGACTCCCCCTGCACCATGCCCATGGTGCCGGCATAGCTGTAGGGCAGGATGGCCTGCGGGTCGCGCAGGGCGATCGACGACAGGCGCTGCGCGATCTCGGCGATGGCCTCGTCCCAGCCGATGCGCTCGAACTTGCCCTCGCCCTTCTTGCCGACGCGGCGCATCGGATGCAGCAGGCGATCCTTGTGGTAAGTGCGTTCGGTATAGCGCGACACCTTGGTGCACAGCACGCCGGAGGTCGGCGGGTGGTCCGGGTCGCCGCGCACTTCGGTGGCCACCCCGTCCTTCACCGTCACCAGCAAGGCGCAGGTATCGGGGCAATCATGGGGGCAGGCGGCGCGAACAATCGTGGCAGTCATGGCAAATCGGCAAGAGGAAGGGGCGCGCGAAACCTGAACGGCAAAGGCTTGCGGCAAAGCAGGTACTTTATCTTAAAATGCCCTGCAACGACCTTTCCAACACCCGCCGACATGTCTTCTTCCATGCATTTCTGGCGCCATCCGGCCCTGCCCTTCCTAGAGGGCAGGCGCGCCGCCGGCAGCCTGTCCTGCTACGCGCCGCACACGCACCCGACCTTCTCGATCGGCCTCGTCGACGCCGGGCGCAGCGTGCTCACGCTGGCCTCCGGCAGCATGCCGATCGCGCCGGGCGACGTGATCCTGGTGCGCGCCGGCGACGTGCATTGCTGCAATCCCGAGGACCTGCAACGCTGGAGCTACCGCATGTTCCACATCGAGCTGCCCTGGCTGCAGGCGCTGCTGGCGGAGTCGCCGGCCACCGCCGGGCTGGCGACGGCCATGCGCTCGCAGGTGATCCGCTCGGCGCAGGCGGTGCAACTGCTGGACCGCCTCACGCGCGCGCTGGATGAGGGCGACCGCAACGCCGACCTCCAGGCCGAGGTCATCGCCTGCCTGCACGAACTGATGCTGCTGTGCGCCGAAGCCGGCGCGCCGGCGCAAGATGTGAACGGGGACGAGGATGCGGAAGCGCCCGGCCTGCGCCTGGCCTACGAACACCTGCGCGCGCATTGCCGCGAACGCATCGCCATCGACGCCCTGGCGCAGTTGGCCGGCACCGGCCGCTACCAGTTGATCCGCCAGTTCCGCCGCCGCTACGGCCTGACGCCGCATGCGCTGCAGCTGGACATGAAGATCAACCAGGCGCGCGCGCTGCTGCAGCAGGGCGCCAGCGCCGCCGACGCCGCCTACGACACCGGCTTCGCCGACCAGAGCCATTTCCACCGCACCTTCAAGTCGCGCGTGGCGGCCACGCCGCTGCAGTACGGCAAGCCCTGAGCGCCGGCGCTCAGACCCGCGCCAGCGCCAGTCCGACCGCGGCCAGCATCAGCAACAGGCCGGCGCCGCGCTCGACCATCGGCAATCCCCGCCCCAGCCAAGCCCGCACACGCTGTTGCGACATGGCCAGCACCAGCGCGGCATCCCAGGCAAAGACCGCGAACAACAACCACGCGCCGTACAGCAGCTTCACCCCCAGGCCGGTCTGCGCGCCGACCATCAGGGTAAACAAGCCGAAATAGAACACGCCGTTCTTGGGATTGAGCGCGGCCGACAGGAAGCCGGCCGCCATGCCCGCGCGAAAACCGGCGCGCGCTTCGCCGCGCGCCTGGCCGGGCTGGGGCAGGCCGGCCGGCTTGCGGCTGGAGCGGATGAACATCCAGCCCAGCCACGCGAGGTACACGCTGGCCAGCCACTTCATCGCAATGAGCAACGACGGGCTTTGCTGCAACAGGCTGAAGCCGCACAGCGCCAATGCAATGTAGAAGCCATTGGCCAGCGCAATGCCCAGGCTGGCGCCGATGCCGTTACGCCGACCATGACGCAGCGCGCCGCGCACCAGCAACAGGAAATCGGGTCCGGGGCTGGCCAGCGCCAACAGGTGGGCGCCGGCCAGCAGCAGGAATTCGGAAGAAAACATGGAAGGCATCTCGCTCGCGTCAGTCACCGGGAAGCGCATGCTAGAGGGCGTCGGCCGGCCTGTATTGAACAAAATTGCGGGCGGCGATGACCGTCATCGCGGCGCAATTTCGGTTGCCCCTCTGCGTTTCCTTGTGGAAAATGGGTGCGCGGCCCATCGACGGTCGCGACAAGCTCATCCATGAATAGCAGACCACAAGGAGACTCCGCATGCGCTTTTCCCCCTCGCGACTGACCCGGATGGCGGCGCTGACCGCCCTCGCCTTCTGCGCCGGCGCGTCGGCCCAGCAACTCACGGCCGAACAGCAACGCTTCCACGATATCTACAAGGAACTGGTCGAGATCAACACCACGCACTCCGCCGGCAGCACCACGGTTGCCGCGCAGGCGATGCAGGCCGAACTGCTCAAGGCCGGTTTCCGCCAGGACGACATCCAGATCATCGAACCCTTCCCGAAGAAGGGCAATCTGGTGCTGCGCTGGAAAGGCGACGGCAGCAAGCAGCCGCTCCTGCTGATCGCGCACATCGACGTGGTGGAAGCCAGGCGCGAGGATTGGAAGACCGATCCCTTCAAGCTCAAGGAAGACGATGGCTACTTCACCGCGCGCGGCTCGATCGACGACAAGGCGATGGCCTCGGCCTTCGTCTCCATCCTCTCGCAGCTCAAGCGCGAGGGCTTCGCGCCCAAGCGCGATGTGATCCTGGCGTTGACCGCCGATGAGGAGCGCGGCGATGTCGAGAGCAACGGCGCCTGGTGGCTGTTCAGGAACAAGCCGGAGCTGCTCAAGGCGGAACTGGGCATCAACGAAGGCGGCGGCGGCGAACTGTACGGCGGCCGCGGCGGCAAGCCCAAGCTGCACCGCGTGCAGGTGGCCGAGAAGCTGTACACCTCCTATCAACTGGAGCTGCGCGACGTCGGCGGCCACAGCTCGCTGCCCACGCCCAACAATCCGATCTACGCAATGGCCGGCGCGCTGGCGCGGTTGGGCGCCTACCGTTTCCCGGTCAAGCTGGACGACGTGACCAAGACCTACTTCGCGCGCAGCGCGCAGTTCGCCGGCGGCCAGCAGGCCGAGGACATGCGCGCGGTGGGTAATGGCAGCATGGACCAGGCCGTGACCGATCGCCTCTCGACCGTGCCGCTCTACAACGCCCAACTGCGCACCACCTGCACCGCCACCATGTTCAACGGCGGTCACGCAGAGAACGCGCTGCCGCAGTCGGCCAAGGCCACGGTCAACTGCCGCATGCTGCCCTTCGACGATCCAGCCGAGGTCGAACGCCAGTTGAAGCAGGTGCTGGGCAACGACAAGATCGTTCTGCACCAGATCGCCCCTCCCACGCGCAGCCCGGTGTCCCCCATGACGCCGGAAATCTCGTCGCTGGTGGAAGACCTGACCCAGGAAATGTGGCCGGGCGTGCCGGTGATTCCCTTCATGAGCACCGGCGCCACCGACAGCCGCTTCGCGCGCAATGCCGGCGTGCCCATGTATGGCGTCTCCGGCTTGTTCACCGACCCGGCGGACTTGCGCACGCACGGCCTGGACGAGCGCATCGAGATCCCGCGCCTGTATGAAGGACGCGAGTTCATGTACCGGCTGGTAAAGCGCCTGGCTTCCTGATCCGGGCGCTGCGCGCAGCAAACCCGGCGCGTTCTCCCGCGCCGGGTTAAGATCGTTTTTTTATCTGCCGCCCAGCGCCGGCTTGTCCATCATGAAACTCATCGATCCCATCGTCCGCTTCCACGCCGAACTGCAACAGATCCGCCGCGACATCCATGCCCATCCCGAACTGGGCTATGAAGAACAGCGCACCTCCGAGGTGGTGGCCGGCAAGCTGGCCGAATGGGGCATTCCGGTGGTGCGCGGCCTGGGCGTGACCGGCGTGGTCGGCATCATCAGGAACGGCGACAGTCCTCGCGCCATCGGCCTGCGCGCCGACATGGACGCGCTGCCCATGCCCGAGCTCAACACCTTCCCGCACGCATCGAAGCACGAGGGCAAGATGCACGCCTGCGGCCACGACGGCCATACCGCCATGCTGCTGGGCGCGGCGCATTACCTGTCGCAGCACCGCAATTTCGACGGCACCGTCTACGTGATCTTCCAGCCGGCCGAGGAAGGCGGCCGCGGCGCCGAGCGCATGATCCAGGACGGCCTGTTCGACAAGTATCCGATGGAGGCTGTGTTCGGCATGCACAACTGGCCCGGCATCCCGGCCGGCCGCTTCGGCGTGACGCCGGGTCCGCAGATGGCCTCCAGCAATGAGTTCCGCGTGGTGGTCAAGGGCAAGGGGTCGCACGCGGCGCAGCCGCACAAGGCGATCGACCCGGTGATGACCGCGGTGCAGATCGCCCAGGGCTGGCAGACCATCGTCTCGCGCAACACCAATCCCAACGACCCGGCCGTGGTGTCGATCACGCAGATCCACACCGGCAGCGCCAACAACGTGATCCCCGACGAGGCGGTGATGATAGGCACCGTGCGTACCTTCAGCACCGGCGTGCTGGACATGATAGAGCGGCGCATGGGCGAGATCGCCGAGCACACCGCCGCCGCCTTCGACGCCACGGTGGAGTTCCGCTTCACCCGCAACTACCCGCCGCTGATCAACCACGAGAAAGAAACCGCCTTCGCCGTCGAGGTGCTCACCGAGCAGTTCGGCGCCGACCATGTCGACGCCCGCACCGAGCCGACCATGGGCGCCGAGGACTTCGCCTTCATGCTGCAGCACAAGCCCGGCTGCTACGTCTTCCTCGGCAACGGCGACGGCGGCCACCGCGACCACGGTCATGGCCTGGGGCCGTGCAACCTGCACAACCCCAGCTACGACTTCAACGACGACCTGCTGCCCATCGGCGCCACCTACTGGGTGCGGCTGGCGGAGAAATTCCTGCAGGCGAAGTAAGGCGCGCAGCGCAAATGAAAAACGGCGCCGGCTGATCCGGCGCCGTTTTTCATTGGGGCATCGAGATTGCCGTCAATGCGCCAGGATCGCCACCGCCTGGCTGCCGTAGGCGATCAGGTAGCCGCCATGCTCGCGCTGCCAGTCCTGCGCAATCGCCATGTCGGCGAACCAGTTGGTCTCGAAATCGCGGAACATGCCCAGCTCGAAACGATAGCGGTCCAGCAACGCCGGCGGCCGCGCATCGGCCTGGCGCGCGCAGCTCTCCCAGTTGGGAAAGCCGATTTCACGCGCCAGCATGTGCAGCACGTGCTTCAACTGCAGGCTTGCGCGCAGCGGATACAGCTCGGCCACCGAGATCTCCGGCGTCACCTGCATGGCGACGATGCGGCGCAGGATCGGCAAGGCCTCGCTGCTGCGTTCGGCGCGGGCGGCGCGCAGCAGCCGTTTGGCGTAGCGACGCAGGAAGTCGGTGTTGGCAAGCGTGCCGCCGAAACCGGGTTCGGCGATATGGAGGGCGTGGGGGAAGCGGGTAGACCACATTACGTTTTCCTTTCATGCGTCGTCTCCCGCAACGACTATCAAGGTTCAACGTCTGTGTTCCGGACATGGAATGTAGTGCAGACGGCAGGCGCATCGGCTTTCGCGGGACTGGGCGCCCTGCCGCGCCCGAACCGCATTCTAGCCGCAGCGGCGCGGGCTTGCCAAGCCCGGCTTGCGCGGCGTTGGCGGCGATGCGACAGCGGCGGCGATTGGCGCGCCGGGCGCTTTCGGGCATGATCGCGGATGCGCGCGGCAGTGCAGCGCCGCGCCTGCCGATAATGATAAAAGGAGAACACCTTGCAATTGCTCGCCACCGCCCTGCTCATCCTGATCGCCGTCGAACACGTGTGGATCCTGGTGCTGGAAATGTTCCTGTGGACCAAGCCGATCGGCCTGAAGACCTTCCGTCAGTCGAAGGAAGCCGCCGAAGCCTCGCGCGTGCTGGCCGCCAACCAGGGCCTGTACAACGGTTTCCTGGCCGCCGGCCTGTTCTGGGGCGTGGCCACCGGCGAACGCCCGGTGCAGTTCTTCTTCGTGCTGTGCGTGCTGGTGGCCGGCATCTACGGCGGCCTGACGGCCAAGCGCTCCATCCTCTACGTGCAAGGCCTGCCGGCGCTGCTGGCCCTGGCGGCGCTGCTGGCCGCCGCATGAAACGCATCGCGCTGGCCCTGCTGCTGTCGCTGGCCGCCATGGCGGCGCAGGCCCAGGAAGATCCCGACTGGTGGAACTACCAGAGCGAGCGCGACGGCCGGCCCTATGCGGTGCGGGTGGACATGAGCCTGCGCCGGGTCTTCCCGCTGTCGGGCCTGCCCTACGTGGTGGTCACCGGCACGGACTACGCCGCCGGCGCCGACGGCCTGCCCGGCGCCGACGAACAGCGCCGGCTGGATGCGCTGTCCGAGGCGCTGGCCGCCGCCATAAGCCGCAAGACGCGCAGCATCTACGCCGGCAGCGCCGCGCGCGACGGCCTGCAGCGCAGCTACATCTACGTCAGCGACCCCAACGGCATCGCCGAAATAGTGGCCGGCGTCTACGCCAGGCTGTGCAAAGGCTGCAAGAACGCCGCCGAGATCCGCGCCGATGCCGCCTGGTCGGCCTACCGCGACGCCTTGTTCCCGGATGAGGAAACCCGCCGGCGCTTCGGCCTGCGCGCCTACTGAGCCGGCCGCTGCCATATCCGGCGGCCGCACGGTGCGGTAAGCTCTGCCGTGATGCGCGCCGCGGCGATATTTCCCATGGTAAAGTTTGGCCCCAAAGATGCCGATAACACTGGTTCGCGGCGCACTTTGCGCGGTGCGCGAATAAATACCAAGCACGGTCCGGACAAGCGATGCCGGACCGACAACATCAGCCTAGCCCGGGGAAGGCCATGAAACAGATCAAACTCAACCTCAAGGATGAGGTATTCGAATCGCTGGACCGCGATTTCAAGAATTTCGTCCGCCTCTCGACCAAGGTCGACTCCGGCTTCGTCGCCCCGTCCTTCGATGCCTTCCTGCTGGCCAAGGTCTCCGAGAACCCGCACTTCCTGACCGAGGAGGCGGTGCATCACATGATGATCTCCGGCCAATACGCCTGGGCCAAGCGCGCCATGGACAAGGAGTTCCCGGACGTGGTGGCGATCCTGATCGAACAAGCCTCAAGCTACGGCTTCCACATCGCGGTTCGCCACGACTGGGGCACCGATGACCTGGTGGCCGCCTCCAAGGCCTGGGCCACCGCCATCATCAAGCAGGCCAAGGGCGACGAAACCCAGATCGACGTGCTGGCCGCGCAGATCAAGTCGGCCTCCACCAGCATCGCCGTGGTGCAGGAGAAGCTGAAGTCCCCGGCATCTCAGCTGGCCCACGCGCTGGTGCAGGAGCTGCGCGAGACCCACATCGCCATCGAGCATGCCGCCGGCGCCGTGGCGCGCGAGAAGCTGGGCGCGCTGCGCAGCCTGCTGCGCCTGGGACGCGCCTACGGCAACGTCTCGGAGAAGGCCGAGCAGGAAATGATCGCCCGCCTGCAGGCGCAGAAGCCCTGGCTGTTCACCGAAGGCCCCAAGGGCTTCTGGGGCCACGTGGCGGCATGGTGGCGCGGCGTGTAAGCGCCCGACCGCTGCGCGCCAAAGACAAAAGGCCTGCCGGGCGAACCGGCAGGCCTTTTTGTTTCCGGGCGTCCGCCGCGCGTGCGCCGTCTGCCTATTCTCCGCCGTCGGCTTCGCGCAGCAGGCGGATGTCGCCGTACCAGGCTTCCACCTTCTGGGCGGTGTTGTCGGTATCGGTCAGCACGCCCACGCCGATCAGGCGGCCCGGCTTCTCGCCGAAGACCTTCTCATAATCCTCCGCCACGTTGCGCTGGTACTTCACCCATTGACCGACCTGGGCCGGGCCGCTCTCGGCCACCATCATCTGGATGCGTCCGGTGCGGGTGTTGGCGATGATGGTGCCCACCGGCGCCTTGTTTTCCCAGATGTACATCAGCGTGGCATAGGGCAGCTCGTTGCCGGTCAAGAGCTTGGCGGTGTCGAACAGGATGGTGTCCATCAGCGACAACTTGTCGTGGTCGCCGTCGAAGGCCAGCACGATGCGCACCGGGGAATCCTCGGTCTCGCGCTGGGTGTTGTCGGCCGTCGGGATCAGCGCGGAGGTCTTCCAGCTCCAGGACAGCCAGGGCTTCTTGTTGACGTCGATGCTCACGTCGTGACGCAGGCCCGAGGAGGCCTGGTCGGCGTAGGCGCGCAGCACGGTGCGGCCGGCCTCTTCGATCAATTGGTATTCGGTGCTCTTCTTCTTGCGCGTCAGGGCCAGCGGTTCCCAGCCGGCCGGCAGGCCGCCGGCAGCGTTGGCGGAAAACAGCGCCAGCGCCTGGTCCAACCGGGCCTGCTTGGCCATCGCTTCGGGCGACGGCGACGCCTTGTGCCCGGCGCATCCGGCCAGCAGCAATGCGCCGGCCACGCAGGCCGCTCCCAGCACGACGCGCGCGGGGCCGTTGGAAACCATGGAGAACGCCTGGGAGCGGACTGCGGTAGAACGCGAAAAACGCGGAAGACGCAAAAAACGCAAAGTCATGAAGGCAAACAGGAAGTACGGCCACCCCGGCCGCGAACGAAGGCTAACAGGAAACAACAGCCACGCAAAATCAGGAAAATCCCGAAGCCGCCATCAGACCATGCCCGCGGCGCGGAGCTGGCGCGAAACAGGGATGGAAAACGCCCCCATCTCTGGCGCCTCAGTTTTGCTGGCGCAGGATCTGGATGAACATCTTGGCCAACGACGACAGCGTGGTGTTCTTGCGGGTGACGATGCCGTAGTGCTCGATGCGCGTCTTGAGGTTGATCGGCAGGATGCCCAGCATCTGCTTGGCCGCGAAGAAGTGGGCGATATCCAGCGGCATGACGGCGACCATGTTGGACTGCGCCAGCAGGGTGACGGTGACGAAGGGCGAGGCGGTCTCGATCACGTTGCCCGGCACCTTCACGCCCTCCAGCTTGAACTCGTGCTCGATCCAGATGCGCATGGGCATATTGCTGGAATATAAGATCCAGGACGCATCCTGCAGCTCCTGCAACCGCACCTTCTGCATGGTGGCCAGCGGATGGTCGACGCCGCCGACGATGCACATCGGTTCGCCGCGCAGCATTTCATAGTTGTAGAGATTGGGCTGGGAGCTGACCGAGGAGCGCCCGATCATCAGGTCGATGCGGCCCTGGTCCAGCAGCAGCAGCTGGCGCGCGCTGGTGTCTTCGGTGATCTCGATGGAGACGTCGGGCTGGATTTCGCGCAAGCGCGACAGCGCGCGCGTGACGAAGGGCGCCGCGCCCATGATGGTGCCGATGGCGATGCGCCCGCCGCGCCCGCTGATCATGTTCTGCAGCTCGTCGCGCAGGTTGGCCACATCGCTCTGGATCAGGCGCGCGTAGCGGATCACGCAACGCCCCAGCTCGGTGGCCTCGATGCCGCGCGGCGAACGGTCGAACAGGGTCACGCCCAGCGCGTCTTCCATTTCATGCAGGGCCTTGGTGGCCGCCGGCTGGGTCATGTGCATGACCTCGGCGGCCTTGTGCAGCGAGCCCTGCTCGTCCAGCGCGGTCAGCAACGCGACCTGGCGGAAACGCAGCCGGCTGACGATGGAGCCGACCGAAGGCAGCTCTCCGGCGGCGCCTGCGAGCTGGCGATCGAGTTGGTTATCACCCGATGAATTAAGCTCATTGGACATCGTTATGCATGCCTCTTATAGTCCGTCCATGCGAAAAACCACAATGCTAGCGCATCTATAGCCTGAAGGCGATGCGCGAAAAAAGCAGGAGACTTTTGCACGATCGGCAAGCCCGTTCGATCTGGCGGTGCAGCAATTCCTGCCGCTTGCGAAACCGGAGCTAGGCCGATGTTGCAACCGCCGATGAGGACGGGAACCGCACGCTGTCGGGATCCCGTCTCAGGCAACAAGAACGAGCATTGGAGACAAGGTGAGGCTGATTCAATTCACGGATCGCGAAGGCGCGCGCCGCGTGGGGATCGTCAACGGGACGAACATCCAGGCGCTGTCGCAGGTCGCCACCATGCGCGCGCTGGCGCTGGCGGCGATACGCAACGGCAATGGCCTGGAGCGCCAGGCGCAGTTGCTCAACACCGAACAATCCGAAGACTACGCCGCGATCCTGCGCGAGCAGCGCATCCTGGCGCCGCTGGACCATGAGGACGCGGCCCACTGCATGCTCTCCGGCGCCGGCGTCACCCACATGGGCAGCGCCTCCACCCGCGACAAGATGCACCGCCGCCTGGACAGCGAGGAGATGGACAAGACCGATACCCTGCGCATGCTCGAATGGGGCATCGAGGGCGGGCGCCCGGCCCCGGGCCAGGCCGGCGTGCAGCCGGAATGGTTCTACAAGGGCGACGGCGGCGTCGTAGTCGCGCCCGGCCAGCCCTTCCCCTGCCCCGGCTTCGCGCTGGACGGCGGCGAGGAGCCGGAGCTGGTCGGCCTGTATGTGATCGACGACGAAGGCTGCCCGCGCCGCCTCGGATTCGCCATCGGCAACGAGTTTTCCGACCACGTGATGGAGCGCCGCAATTACCTTTACCAGGCGCATTCCAAGCTGCGCTACTGCTCCTTCGGCCCCGAGCTGCTGGTGGGCGCGCCGCCGGCGCACCTGGTCGGCATGACCCGCATCCGCCGCAACGGCCGCGTGATCTGGGAACAGGAGTTCCTGGCCGGCCAGGACAACATGTGCCACTCGATCGAGAACCTGGAGTACCACCACTTCAAGTACCGCCAGTTCCGCCGTCCCGGCGACGTGCACGTGCACTACATGGGCGCGGCCAGCCTGTCGTTCGCCTACAGCGTGCGCACGCAACCGGGCGACAGCTTCGAGATCAGCATTCCCGATTTCGGCGAACCGCTGGTCAACGGCATCGCGGCCGGACCGGACGAGTTCCGCCCCGGCGGCGTCAAGGCCCTGTAACGGGACAGTTTCGCAGTACGGCAGCATCCGCAGCATCGCAGCACCAAGCCACCCCGACACAAGGCCCGCAAGAGGCCGCACGACGGTAGCCGGATCCTTCTTCCGCCACCGCCGGCACGCCGGGCCCGACCTCAGGCAAACAAGAAAGGAGACCACCTCATGCAGACCCCAGCTCCCACCCGGCAAGGGACGGCGCATACCTGCCGCCGCACCGCGTAATCCCCCCTTCCCGCATCACCGGAGTATCAATGAACTACACATTCGATTTCATGAGCGTGTTCGCCAACTGGGACCGGCTGCTGGTCGGCGCCTGGCTGACGGTACAGCTCTCCGCCCTGTCGATCGTGCTGGGCTTCGGGCTCGGCACGATCTGCGCGATCGCCTACAAGAGCAAGAACCGGGTGCTGCACGGCCTGGTGAAGGCCTACGTCGAGATCATCCGCAACACCCCGCTGCTGGTGCAGGTGTTCCTGGTGTTCTTCGGCCTGGCCAGCATCGGCTGGAAGCTCACCGCCGAGACCGCCGCCGTGATCGCACTGACGGTCAACGTCGGCGCCTACACCACCGAGATCATGCGCGCCGGCATCAACTCCATCCATCCCGGCCAGATCGAAGCGGCCGAGTGCCTGGGCATGTCCCGGCTGCACGTGTACTGGCACGTGGTGCTGCTGCCGGCGGTGGAGCGCGTCTATCCGTCGCTGACCAGCCAGTTCATCCTGCTGATGTTGTCGTCCTCGATCACCTCGCAAATCTCGGCCGAGGAGCTGACCGCGACCGCCAACCTGGTGCAGTCGGAAACCTTCCGCAGCTTCGAGGTGTACGCCGTCATCGCGGTGGCCTACCTGGCGCTGTCCTTCCTGTTCCGCGCGGCATTCTGGCTGATCAGCCAGATCGCTTTCGTGCGCAAGCGCAAGCTCGGCACCAACTTATAAGGAAACAACGTGAATTCATTTTCCATCCTCCACGTTGAATACCTGCTGCAGGCCGCGATCTGGACCGTGGTGCTGTCGCTGGTGGCCTTCGTGTTCGGCGGCGCGGCCGGCTTCGTGATCGCGCTGTGGCGCGTCTCGCCCAACGCTGCGCTGCGCCGCATCGCCAGCTGGTATATCCAGGTGGTGCAGGGCATCCCGCTGCTGGTGATCCTGTTCGTGGCTTACTTCGGCCTGGCCATCGCCGGCTTCAAGCTCACGCCGCTAGTGGCCGCAGGCATCTCGTTTGCGATCTACTGCGCGGCCTTCCTGGGCGAAATCTGGCGCGGCTGCATCCAGGCGGTGCCCAAGACGCAATGGGAAGCCTCCGAGTGCCTGGGCTTCAACCGCTTCGAGCAGCTCACCAAGGTGATCCTGCCGCAGGCCGTGAAGATCGCCACGCCGCCCACCGTGGGCTTCATGGTGCAGATCGTGAAGAACACCTCGCTGGCCTCGGTGATCGGCTTCGTCGACCTCTCGCGCGCCGGCCAGATCATCAACAACTCTACCTTCCAGCCGTTCACGGTGTTCGGCTGCGTGGCGCTGATCTACTTCTGCCTCTGCTTCCCGCTGTCGGCGCTCTCCAAGCATTTCGAAAGGAAATTGAATGTCAGCAATCGTTAAGATCAAGGACCTGCACAAGAGCTTCGGCACCAATAAAGTGTTGAACGGCGTTTCGCTGGATGTGCAGAAGGGCCAGATGGTGGCTATCATCGGTCGCAGCGGCTCGGGCAAGAGCACCCTGTTGCGCTGCCTGAACGGCCTGGAGAAGGTCGACGCCGGCGACATCAACGTCTGCGGCCATGACATCCACCATCCGGACAAGCTCAACCTGCGCGAGCTGCGCAAGCAGGTCGGCATCGTGTTCCAGAGCTACAACCTGTTCCCGCACCTGACGGTGGAGCGCAACATCACGCTGGCGCTGACGACGATCAAGAAGATGTCGTCCGACGAGGCCAAGCAGATTGCGCACAAGGTGCTCACGCTGGTGGGCCTGGACAACAAGAAGGAGGCCTATCCCGAGCAGCTCTCCGGCGGCCAGGCGCAGCGCGTGGCGATCGCCCGCTCGCTGGCGATGGCGCCCGAGCTGATGCTGTTCGACGAAGTCACCTCGGCGCTGGATCCGGAGCTGACCTCCGAGGTGCTCAAGGTGATGGAAGACCTGGCGCGCGACGGCATGACCATGGTGCTGGTCACCCACGAAATGGCCTTCGCCCGCAAGCTGGCCGACGTGCTGGTGTTCATGCACCAGGGCCAGGTCTGGGAGATCGGATCGCCGGACGAGCTGTTCTCCAACCCCAAGACCGCCGAGCTGCAGAAGTTCGTGGCCAGCGACCTTTGATGGCCCATCCGGATTCATTCACAAGCCGTACCCAAGCAGTACCTTTTCATCTCAGGAGACATAAATGAAAACCTTGTTGAACTTCACCAAAAAAGCCGCGGCCGTGATGCTCGGCATCGCCTGCTTCGCCCAGGTCGCGCATGCCGACGCCCTGGCCGACATCAAGGCGCGCAAGAAGGTGCTGATCGCCATCGACCTCGGCGCGCCGCCGTTCGGCCGCACCAATGCCAAGATGGAACCGGAAGGATCCGATGTGGAGACCGCCAAGGCGCTGGCCAAGGACCTGGGCGTGGAGCTGGAGATCGTGCAGGTGACCGGCCCCAACCGCATCCCCTTCCTGATGACCGGCAAGGCCGACATGGTCATCGCCTCGTTCTCGATCACGCCCGAGCGCCAGAAGGTGGTCGCCTTCACCCAGCCGTACGGCGCCTCGCAGTTCGTGGTGGCCGCGCCCAAGGGCGAGAACATCAAGACCTTGAACGACCTGGCCGGCAAGCGCGTGGCCGTGGTGCGCGGCAATATGCAGGATTCGCTGCTGACCCCGCTGGCGCCCAAGGGCACCAACATCGTCCGTTTTGACGACGACGCCACTGTGACCGCCGCCATCGTCTCGGGCCAGGTGGATGCCTTCTGCACGCCCAACTCGCTGGCCTCGGCGGTGTCCAAGCAAAACCCGTCCAAGAACATCGAGACCAAGCTGGTGATCAAGGACATTCCTTATGCCATCGGCCTGCGCCAGAACGAAGCCAACCTGCAAAAATGGCTCAACGACTGGATCGCCGTCAACGTGAAGAACGGCAAGCTGGCCGACATCTACCAGCGCAACGTCGGCAGCCCGATGCCTGACCTGGCGCAGTTCGCAGCAAAGTAATCCGGCAAGTTGTAACCTGAGCGCCTGCCGTGCGCATGTTCGCGGCAGGTGCGGGCTTCCGCGCGGCGGAGTGCCTAACGTTTCGTTTTCACCGAGATCATCATGAAAGCTATTTCTCCCATCATTCGATTGAATCCCGTCGATGATGTCGTCATTGCGCGCCGGCAGCTCATCTCCGGCACGGTTCTGGAAGAGGAAGGCGGCCTGAAGGTACAGGGCCTCATTCCCGCCGGGCACAAGATGGCCACCCGCGCCATCGCCGCCGGCGAACCGGTCAAGCGCTATGGCCAGATCATCGGCACCGCCAGCCAAGCCATCGAGCCCGGCCAGCACGTGCATACGCACAATCTGGCGATGGCGGAATTCTCGCGCGAGCACCATTTCGGCGCCGACGTCAAACCGGTCGACTTCGTCGAGACGCCGGCCACCTTCATGGGCATCGTGCGCCCGGATGGCCGCGTGGCCACCCGCAACTACATCGGCGTGCTGACCTCGGTGAACTGCTCGGCCACGGCCGCGCGCGCCATCGCCGACCACTTCCGCCGCGACATCCATCCGGAAGCGCTGGCGGACTTCCCCAACATCGACGGCGTGGTGGCGCTGACCCACGGCCTGGGCTGCGCAGTGGACTCGCTGGGCGAGCCGCTGCAGATCCTGCGCCGCACGCTGGCCGGCTATGCCAAGCATCCCAACTTCGCCGCCGTGCTGGTGGTGGGCCTGGGCTGCGAGACCAACCAGATCTCGGGCCTGATGGAGAGCCACGACCTGAAGGAAGGCGAATACTTCCACACCTTCACGATCCAGAGCACCGGCGGCACCGCCAAGACGGTGGCGCTGGGCATCGAGAAGATCAAGAAAATGCTGCCCAAGGCCAACGACATCAAGCGCGAACCGGTGCCGGCCAAGCACCTGACGCTGGGCCTGCAGTGCGGCGGATCGGACGGCTACTCCGGCATTACCGCCAATCCCGCGCTGGGCGCGGCGGTGGACCTGCTGGTGCGGCACGGCGGCACGGCGATCCTGTCGGAGACGCCCGAGATCTACGGCGCCGAGCACTTGCTGACGCGCCGCGCGGTGTCGCCGGAGGTGGGCCACAAGCTGCTGGCGCGCATCGACTGGTGGGAAGAGTATTGCCGCAAGAACGACGCCGAGATGAACAACAACCCCTCGGCCGGCAACAAGGCGGGCGGCCTGACCACCATCCTGGAGAAGTCGCTGGGCGCGGTGGCCAAGGGCGGCACCACCAACCTGGTGGATGTCTACAAGTATGCCGAGACCGTGACCGCGCGCGGCTTCGTCTTCATGGACACCCCGGGCTACGACCCGATCTCGGCCACCGGCCAGGTCGCCGGCGGCGCCAACATGATCTGCTTCACCACCGGCCGCGGTTCGGCCTATGGCTGCGCGCCCTCGCCCTCGCTCAAGCTGGCGACCAACACCGCCCTGTGGCAGCGCCAGGAAGAAGACATGGACATCAACTGCGGCGAGATCGCCGACGGCAACACCACGCCGCAGGAGATCGGGGCGCGCTTCTTCCAGATGATCCTGGACACCGCATCCGGCAAGAAGACCAAGAGCGAATTGCACGGCTACGGCCAGGATGAGTTCGTTCCCTGGCACATCGGCGTGTACACCTGACACGCCCTTGCCGCAGCCGTTGGCGTTCTCGCGCCAACGGCTGCGTCGTTTCCGGCGCCGCGCGCGGTCGCCGGAAAGGCGCCTTCCGGTTCACCGCGAAGACGTCTTTCCAGCGGTTACGCCAACAGCAATACAGCCAAGCATTGTTTGATCCGCTTCATGCGGGCCTGCAGCTGATCCCGTTCAGTTCAGCGCAGCCCGTCCGCCCCACAACCAAGGAGTTAAGAATATGGCCCACACTTTCACGATCCAGGCGCACCTGCCCGAAGACCACGCCCAAGCCACGCTGATCGGCCGCATCTGGCAGCCGGGCGTCGGCCCGGTGCTGGTCAAGGTCGATGCCGACGGCGTTTATGACCTGACCCAGGTCGCCGCCACCTCCAGCCAGCTGCTGGAACTGGCCGATCCGGCCGCCGCCGTGAAGACGGCCGGCGCGCTGCCGCGCCTGGCTTCGCTGCAGGACCTGCTGGACAACGCCGACGCCGCCGGGCGCGACACTGCGAAGCCCTGGCTGCTGGCGCCGATCGACCTGCAGGCGGTCAAGGCCAGCGGCGTGACCTTCGTGGCCAGCATGCTGGAGCGCGTGATCGAGGAACAGGCGCGCGGCGACGCCGCCCGCGCCGAAGCCGTGCGGCGCGCCATTACCGCGGTGATCGGCGACAACCTCTCCAGCGTGGTGCCGGGCTCGCCCGAGGCCGCCAAGCTCAAGGAAGTGCTGCTGGAACAGGGCGTATGGTCGCAGTACCTGGAAGTGGGCATCGGCCCGGACGCCGAGATCTTCACCAAGGCGCAGCCGATGTCCTCGGTGGGACTGGGCGACGAGGTGGGCATCCATCCCAAGTCGGTCTGGAACAACCCAGAGCCGGAAATCGTGCTGGCCATCAACAGCCGCGGCCAGGTGGTCGGCTCGACGCTGGGCAACGACGTCAACCTGCGCGACTTCGAAGGCCGCAGCGCGCTGCTGCTGGGCAAGGCCAAGGACAACAACGCCTCCTGCGCGGTCGGTCCTTTTATTCGTCTTTTCGACGCAAACTTTTCAATTGACGACGTGCGCCGCGCCGAACTTACAATGCGTGTCGACGGTACCGAAGGCTTCACGCTCAAGGGCAGCAGCTCGATGTCCATGATCAGCCGCGATCCGCTGCAGCTGGTGGAACATGCGATCGGCCCCAACCACCAGTATCCGGATGGGCTGGTGCTGTTCCTGGGCACCATGTTCGCCCCGACGCAGGATCGCTTCGGCCCGGGCCAGGGCTTCACGCACCAGGCCGCCGACATCGTGACGATCGCCACGCCCAAGCTGGGCGCGCTGGTCAATACGGTGAATTTCAGCGACAAGGCGGCGCCGTGGACCTTCGGGCTGACCGCGCTGTTCAAGAACCTGGCGCAACGCAAACTCATCTAAAAGCAAAGGAACACACATGTCTGCATCCACTGGACGCCTCGCCGGCAAGACCGTACTGATCACCGCCGCCGCGCAAGGCATCGGCCGCGCCTCGACGCTCATGTTCGCCCGCGAGGGCGCGCGCGTCATCGCCACCGACATCAGCCGCCAGCACCTGGACGCGCTGGCCGGCACCGCCGGCGTGGAAACCCACATCCTCGACGTCACCGACGACGCCGCCATCAAGGCGCTGGTGGCCAAGGTCGGCACCATCGACGTGCTGTTCAACTGCGCCGGCTTCGTCGCCGCGGGCAACATCCTGGAATGCGACGACAAGTCCTGGGACTTCTCGTTCAACCTCAACGCCAAGGCCATGTTCCACACCATCCGCGCGGTGCTGCCGGGCATGCTGGCCAAGAAGGCCGGCTCCATCGTCAACATCGCCTCGGCCGCTTCCAGCGTCAAGGGCGTGGCCAACCGCTTCGCCTACGGCGCCTCCAAGGCGGCCGTGGTGGGCCTGACCAAGTCGGTCGCGGCCGACTTCGTGGCGCAGGGCGTGCGCTGCAACGCGATCTGCCCGGGCACCATCGAGTCGCCCTCGCTGGAGCAGCGCATCGCCACCCAGGCCAAGGAAAGCGGCAAGACCGAGGCCGAAGTGCGCGCCGCCTTCGTCGGCCGCCAGCCGATGGGCCGCATCGGCAAGGCGGAGGAAGTGGCCGCGCTGGCGCTGTACCTGGCCTCGGACGAGTCCAACTTCACCACCGGCTCGATCCACATGATCGACGGCGGCTGGTCGAACTGATCGGCCCGGACGGCGCTCCGGCGCCGCTGCGGAAGCGAAAACGGCATGCCTTGCGCATGCCGTTTTTCATTCGAGCTCATCCTTGGCGAGAGGACGCTCCAGGTTTGTGAATCGGCCTCGTCAGCGCATAATGTGTTTTTCCGTTTTCCACGCGCGCCCATGACCGACAACGCCAATCCCTTCGACACGATAGAGACCGCCTTCGAGCAGCCCATGCTGCTGGGCGAGTCGCCGCTGTGGCACGCCGAGGAAGGCGCGCTGTACTGGATCGACATCCCCGGCAAGGCGGTCCATCGCCTGCATCCGGGCAGCCGCCAGCACCAGTCGTGGCCGATGCCGCAGGAGCCCGGCAGCATCGTCAAGCATGCGCAGGGCGGGCTGGTGGTGGCGCTGCGCTCGGGCATGTCGCATCTCAACACGCAGACCGGCGCCTTGACGCCGCTGCTCGATGCGCCTTACGACATGACGCGCATCCGCTTCAACGACGGCCGCTGCGACGCCTCCGGGCGGTTCTGGTGCGGCACCATCTATGAGCCGCGCGACCGCGAAGGCGGCACGCTGTACTGCTTCGAGCGCAACCGCCTGCGCGACGCGCACCATGCCGTGACCACCTCCAACGGCGTGGCCTTCAGCCCCGACCAGCGCCTGATGTACCACGCCAACACGCCGGCGCACCGCATCAACGTCTACGACTACGACCTGGCCACCGGCGCCACCTCCAACTGCCGGCTGCTGCGCCAGTTCGACGCCGACAAGTCGGCGCCGGATTACGGCGGTCGCCCCGATGGCGCCGCCGTGGACAGCGAAGGCGCCTACTGGTGCGCGATGTTCGAAGGCGGCCGCGTGCTTCGCCTGTCGCCGCATGGCGAGATCCTGCAGGAGATCCGCCTGCCTGCGCGCTGCCCGACCATGCTGGCCTTCGGCGGCGCCGACCTGCGCACGCTCTACATTACCACCGGCCGCAACGGCCGCAGCGACGAGGAACTGCGCCGCTATCCGCTGTCGGGCTGCGTGCTGTCGGTGCGCGTGGATGTGCCGGGGCGGCTGGAATACAGCTATCGCCCCTGAGCCTCGCGCCGGCGTCACCAGAACAACATCATCGAGGAGACCGGGCCATGGGCCGCTACATTCTTGCGCTCGACCAGGGCACCACCAGCTCGCGCGCCATCCTGTTCGACCGCCTGGGCCAGATCGCGGCGATGGAGCAGAAGGAATTCCCGCAGCACTACCCGCAATCCGGCTGGGTCGAGCATGACGCCAACGATATCTGGCGCTCGCAGCTGGAGGTGGCGCAGGCGGTGCTGAAAAAGCAGCGCGTCGGCGCGGCCGAGATCGCCGCCATCGGCATCACCAACCAGCGCGAGACCACCGTGGTGTGGGATCGGCAGACCGGGGAACCGGTCTGCCCCGCCATCGTGTGGCAGGACCGGCGCACCGCGCAGTTCTGCGATCGCCTGCGCGAGGCGGGCAAGGAGGAACTGTTCGCGCGCAAGACCGGCCTGGTGCTGGACGCCTACTTCGCCGGCACCAAGCTGAACTGGATCCTGGAGAACGTGGCCGGCGCACGCGAACGCGCCGAGCGCGGCGAGCTGGCGTTCGGCACCGTCGACGCCTGGCTGGTCTACAAGCTCTCCGGCGAGCACCTGGTCGACAGCAGCAATGCCTCGCGCAGCCTGCTGTTCGACATCCATCGCGGCGAGTGGGATGAAGAATTGCTGGACGTGCTGGACGTGCCGCGCGCCGTGCTGCCGCGGGTCGTCGCCAGCAGCGGCGTGGCGGCGCATACGAGACCCGAATGGTTCGGCGCGGCGCTGCCCATCGCCGGCATCGCCGGCGACCAGCAGGCCGCGACCTTCGGCCAGGCTTGCCTGCGCGAGGGCATGGTGAAGAACACCTACGGCACCGGCTGCTTCATGCTGATGCAGACCGGCAGCCAGGCCGCCGTGTCGAAGAACAAACTGCTGACCACGATAGGCTGGAGTTTCGGCGGTGACGGCGACACGCCGCGCCAGACCTCCTACATGCTCGAAGGCAGCATCTTCGTCGCCGGCGCCGTGGTGCAGTGGCTGCGCGACGGGCTGGGCGTAATCGAAAAGTCCTCCGACATCGAAGCCCTCGCGGCGCAAGCGCCGGACAATGGCAGCGTCTATTTCGTGCCGGCCTTCACCGGGCTGGGTACGCCGTATTGGGATCCGTATGCGCGCGGCAGCATCAGCGGCCTCACCCGGGGCGCGACCAAGGCGCACCTGGCGCGCGCCGCGCTGGAGAGCATCGCCTACCAGACCGCCGATGTGCTGGAGGCAATGCAAAAGGATGCCGCCCTCCCCTTGCAGGAGCTGCGCGTAGACGGCGGCGCGGCGCGCAACGACCTGCTGATGCAATTCCAGGCGGACATGCTGGGCGTGCCGGTCATTCGACCCAGGGTCACCGAAACCACCGCGCTGGGCGCAGCCTACCTGGCCGGGCTGGCGGTGGGATTCTGGTGCTCGCAGGAAGAGATCTCCGCGCTGTGGCAGGTGGAGCGGCGCTTCGAGCCGGCCATGGCGGACACCGCGCGCGCCGAGCTGCTGGCAAAGTGGCACAAGGCGGTCGGATGCTCACGCGGATGGATGGCCCCCTGAAGCCTGCAAACGGCCCGGATAGCTTGCTGTCCGGCAGGCAATGCAAGATCCTTAGCAAAAAACAGACAGGCGAGTATGCATTTGTAATGATTGTGAGAAAATGTCGCGTCATTACGGAACATCAGTGCCGTAGCGGAATTCCGTTGTAGAGATATCCACCAATAATATTTACGCGTTGAAAGAAAAAACTATGACTACATTCAAGAGCCTCGTCGCCAAAGCCGCATTTGTCGGCGCAGCCGTTTTCGCCGTCCAGGCGCCCAGCTACGCCATCGACGGCGTCTCCGTGGAATACGGCACCGGCAACAGCACCCAGCTGGTTCGCCTGGGTGCGCAATTCAACTGGGGCCCGAACTGGAATTTCTGGCAGTCCAACGGCACCCACGTCGGCGGCTACTGGGACGTGTCGGTGGCCAACTGGCGCATGAACCACTACAACAACACCAGCAGCAGCGGCAACCTGGTGGACCTGGGCCTGACCCCGGTGCTGCGTTTCCAGCGCGATGACGGCAAGGGCCTCTACGGCGAAGCCGGCATCGGCGTGCACCTGTTCTCGAAGCTCTACCGCAACAACGACAAGGTGTTGTCGACGGCCTTCCAGTTCGGCGACCACATCGGCGCAGGTTACGTGTTCGGCAACGGCCTGGACCTGGGCATTCGCCTGCAGCACTTCTCCAACGGCGGCATCAAGCAGCCCAACGGCGGCGTGAACTTTGCGGTGGCGCGTGTGGCGTACAAGTTCTAAAGATTGCAGCGTAATAGTTGAATAAAAAAGCCGGCGCGAGCCGGCTTTTTTATTGGGTGTTGGTGTTGGTGTTGGTATTGGTTTCGCAGTTGCAGCGGTTCTTGCGGTGGCGGCGGTCGATGTATGTGCAGTGGGAGCAACCCCATGGCCTAGGGCTGCGGGCAGAGCAGGCAGGGTGTTGTCGAAGCGGATGCGCAATAGCAAAAGCCCCTGTTACGTCAGTAACAGGGGCTTTGCGGTATAACAAGCCTGACGATGACCTACTTTCACACTGGTTGCAGCACTATCATCGGCGCGAAGTCGTTTCACGGTCCTGTTCGGGATGGGAAGGGGTGGTACCAACTTGCTATAGTCATCAGGCATAACTTGTAGTGTCATTTGCTCCTGAATGGGCAGCAAACAACGCAATCTGGGAAGAAGTATTAATTCATTTAGTGTAGTCAGGGTTGACTACTGGGTGTGATGCGTCGAGGGCAAACACACAATATGCTCAACTTGGTCTATAACCGAGCTAATGTTATAGGAACAAGCCGCACGGGCAATTAGTATCAGTTAGCTTAACGCATTACTGCGCTTCCACACCTGACCTATCAACGTCCTGGTCTCGAACGACCCTTTAGGGGAATCTAGTTCCCGGGAAGTCTCATCTCAAGGCGAGTTTCCCGCTTAGATGCTTTCAGCGGTTATCTCTTCCGAACTTAGCTACTCGGCAATGCCACTGGCGTGACAACCGATACACCAGAGGTTCGTCCACTCCGGTCCTCTCGTACTAGGAGCAGCCCCCTTCAAACTTCCAACGCCCACGGCAGATAGGGACCAAACTGTCTCACGACGTTTTAAACCCAGCTCACGTACCACTTTAAATGGCGAACAGCCATACCCTTGGGACCGGCTACAGCCCCAGGATGTGATGAGCCGACATCGAGGTGCCAAACTCCCCCGTCGATATGAACTCTTGGGAGGAATCAGCCTGTTATCCCCAGAGTACCTTTTATCCGTTGAGCGATGGCCCTTCCATACAGAACCACCGGATCACTATGTCCTACTTTCGTACCTGCTCGACTTGTCAGTCTCGCAGTTAAGCACGCTTATGCCATTGCACTATTAGCACGATGTCCGACCGTACCTAGCGTACCTTCGAACTCCTCCGTTACACTTTGGGAGGAGACCGCCCCAGTCAAACTGCCTACCATGCACTGTCCCCGATCCGGATAACGGACCAAGGTTAGAACCTCAAACAAACCAGGGTGGTATTTCAAGGTTGGCTCCACGCAGACTAGCGTCCACGCTTCAAAGCCTCCCACCTATCCTACACAGATTGGTTCAAAGTCCAATGCAAAGCTACAGTAAAGGTTCATGGGGTCTTTCCGTCTAGCCGCGGGTAGATTGCATCATCACAAACATTTCAACTTCGCTGAGTCTCGGGAGGAGACAGTGTGGCCATCGTTACGCCATTCGTGCAGGTCGGAACTTACCCGACAAGGAATTTCGCTACCTTAGGACCGTTATAGTTACGGCCGCCGTTTACTGGGACTTCAATCAAGAGCTTGCACCCCATCATTTAATCTTCCAGCACCGGGCAGGCGTCACACCCTATACGTCCACTTTCGTGTTTGCAGAGTGCTGTGTTTTTATTAAACAGTCGCAGCCACCATTTTATTGCAACCCTTTTGTCCTTCTGGCGCAGGCCAGTCAAACTACTTGGGCGTACCTTATCCCGAAGTTACGGTACCAATTTGCCGAGTTCCTTCTCCCGAGTTCTCTCAAGCGCCTTAGAATACTCATCTCGCCCACCTGTGTCGGTTTGCGGTACGGTCTCGTTAGACTGAAGCTTAGAGGCTTTTCTTGGAACCACTTCCGATTGCTTCGCGAACAAGTTCGCTCGTCTCACACCCTTGAATTACGCTGCCGGATTTGCCTAACAGCCTTCTTCGATGCAAAAACCGACTATTCCAACAGTCGGACAACCTTCCGCGATCCGTCCCCCCATCGCATCTAACGACGGTGCAGGAATATTAACCTGCTTCCCATCAGCTACGCATCTCTGCCTCGCCTTAGGGGCCGACTCACCCTGCTCCGATGAACGTTGAACAGGAAACCTTGGGCTTACGGCGTGCGGGCTTTTCACCCGCATTATCGCTACTCATGTCAGCATTCGCACTTCTGATACCTCCAGCATCCTTTACAAGACACCTTCACAGGCTTACAGAACGCTCTCCTACCATATGCTTACGCATATCCGCAGCTTCGGTGACTGGCTTAGCCCCGTTACATCTTCCGCGCAGGACGACTCGATCAGTGAGCTATTACGCTTTCTTTAAAGGATGGCTGCTTCTAAGCCAACCTCCTGACTGTTTTAGCCTTCCCACTTCGTTTTCCACTTAGCCAATCTTTGGGACCTTAGCTGGCGGTCTGGGTTGTTTCCCTCTTGACGCCGGACGTTAGCACCCGACGTCTGTCTCCCAAGCTCGCACTCATCGGTATTCGGAGTTTGCAATGGTTTGGTAAGTCGCGATGACCCCCTAGCCATAACAGTGCTCTACCCCCGATGGTGATACTTGAGGCACTACCTAAATAGTTTTCGGAGAGAACCAGCTATTTCCAAGTTTGTTTAGCCTTTCACCCCTATCCACAGCTCATCCCCTAATTTTTCAACATTAGTGGGTTCGGTCCTCCAGTGCGTGTTACCGCACCTTCAACCTGGCCATGGATAGATCACTTGGTTTCGGGTCTACACCCAGCGACTGAACGCCCTATTCGGACTCGATTTCTCTACGCCTTCCCTATGCGGTTAAGCTTGCCACTGAATGTAAGTCGCTGACCCATTATACAAAAGGTACGCAGTCACCCCTTTCGAGGCTCCTACTGTTTGTATGCACACGGTTTCAGGATCTATTTCACTCCCCTTCCGGGGTTCTTTTCGCCTTTCCCTCACGGTACTGGTTCACTATCGGTCGATTACGAGTATTTAGCCTTGGAGGATGGTCCCCCCATGTTCAGACAGGATTTCACGTGTCCCGCCCTACTTGTCGCAAGCTTAGTTCCACACCTATGATTTCGTGTAAGGGGCTATCACCCTCTATGGCCGGACTTTCCATTCCGTTCCACTATCAAAGATGCTAAATCTTGCAGGCTGATCCCATTTCGCTCGCCACTACTTTGGGAATCTCGGTTGATTTCTTTTCCTGTAGCTACTTAGATGTTTCAGTTCGCCACGTTCGCTTCGTTACCCTATGTATTCAGATAACGATGACCTAAAAGGCCGGGTTTCCCCATTCGGAAATCTGCGGATCAAAGCTCGTTTGCCAGCTCCCCGCAGCTTATCGCAAGCTACTACGTCCTTCATCGCCTGTAATCGCCAAGGCATCCACCATGTGCACTTATTCACTTGTTCCTATAACGTTAGCCTCTGTTGCCAGAGCGTCATAGAATTAAAGTTGAGTATTTAGCGTTTGCCGTATTGCCAAAGTAAGTCTTCTAATTGCTAAGATCACTTCGTAATACTTTGATTGATACAATCACACCCATTTTTACTTTCGCAAGAACCGAAGTCCTGGCGATCGTTTAAATGAATCTTTACTTCTTCCAGATTGTTAAAGAACAAAAACAGCCATTAGTCTTAAAAGACCAAACCTAAATCACAACACCCTTTCAGGCGCCGACTTAGGTTTGATATCTTGGTGGAGGTTGACGGGATCGAACCGACGACCCCCTGCTTGCAAAGCAGGTGCTCTCCCAGCTGAGCTAAACCCCCGAAACCTTGGTGGGTCTGGTTGGGCTCGAACCAACGACCCCCGCGTTATCAACACGGTGCTCTAACCAGCTGAGCTACAGACCCGCTTGGATCAGTATCAGTAGCCGGTCATTGCTGACCGCGCTTCACCAAATAACTGTTCTTGATTTACAGCCGATAAGTGTGGACGCTTAACTTCGTGCGCACTCTAGAAAGGAGGTGATCCAGCCGCACCTTCCGATACGGCTACCTTGTTACGACTTCACCCCAGTCACGAATCCTACCGTGGTGAGCGCCCTCCTTGCGGTTAGGCTACCCACTTCTGGTAAAACCCGCTCCCATGGTGTGACGGGCGGTGTGTACAAGACCCGGGAACGTATTCACCGCGACATGCTGATCCGCGATTACTAGCGATTCCAACTTCATGGAGTCGAGTTGCAGACTCCAATCCGGACTACGATACACTTTCTGGGATTAGCTCCCCCTCGCGGGTTGGCGGCCCTCTGTATGTACCATTGTATGACGTGTGAAGCCCTACCCATAAGGGCCATGAGGACTTGACGTCATCCCCACCTTCCTCCGGTTTGTCACCGGCAGTCTCATTAGAGTGCCCTTTCGTAGCAACTAATGACAAGGGTTGCGCTCGTTGCGGGACTTAACCCAACATCTCACGACACGAGCTGACGACAGCCATGCAGCACCTGTGTGAAGGTTCTCTTTCGAGCACTCCCAAATCTCTTCGGGATTCCTTCCATGTCAAGGGTAGGTAAGGTTTTTCGCGTTGCATCGAATTAATCCACATCATCCACCGCTTGTGCGGGTCCCCGTCAATTCCTTTGAGTTTTAATCTTGCGACCGTACTCCCCAGGCGGTCTACTTCACGCGTTAGCTGCGTTACCAAGTCAATTAAGACCCGACAACTAGTAGACATCGTTTAGGGCGTGGACTACCAGGGTATCTAATCCTGTTTGCTCCCCACGCTTTCGTGCATGAGCGTCAGTGTTATCCCAGGGGGCTGCCTTCGCCATCGGTATTCCTCCACATATCTACGCATTTCACTGCTACACGTGGAATTCTACCCCCCTCTGACACACTCTAGCCGTGCAGTCTCAAATGCAATTCCCAGGTTGAGCCCGGGGATTTCACATCTGACTTACACAACCGCCTGCGCACGCTTTACGCCCAGTAATTCCGATTAACGCTTGCACCCTACGTATTACCGCGGCTGCTGGCACGTAGTTAGCCGGTGCTTATTCTTCAGGTACCGTCATTAGCAAAGGATATTAGCCTCTACCGTTTCTTCCCTGACAAAAGAGCTTTACAACCCGAAGGCCTTCTTCACTCACGCGGCATTGCTGGATCAGGGTTGCCCCCATTGTCCAAAATTCCCCACTGCTGCCTCCCGTAGGAGTCTGGGCCGTGTCTCAGTCCCAGTGTGGCTGGTCGTCCTCTCAGACCAGCTACTGATCGTCGCCTTGGTAGGCTTTTACCCCACCAACTAGCTAATCAGATATCGGCCGCTCCAGGAGCATGAGGTCTTGCGATCCCCCACTTTCATCCGTAGATCGTATGCGGTATTAGCTAATCTTTCGACTAGTTATCCCCCACTCTAGGGCACGTTCCGATATATTACTCACCCGTTCGCCACTCGCCATCAGGAGCAAGCTCCTATGCTGCCGTTCGACTTGCATGTGTAAGGCATGCCGCCAGCGTTCAATCTGAGCCAGGATCAAACTCTTTAGTTTAATCTCTGTTTTGTGCCATTTCTGGCTACCCCGAAGGGCATCGCTCTCTCAAAATACTGACAGGTAATTTCTTGCGATCTTACCTATATTTCTTGTGAGCATTTAATGTTTAAAGTTTCCAGACCCGAAGGTCTGTCGCACTTCATTAAACGCCCACGCTTATCGGCTGTTAATTTTTAAAGATCTTTGCTGTCGCTCTCGGGCCTTTGGCCCTTCGCGTTGCCGTCGAAGCGTTGTGTTCGTCGTCAGCAGGGGGCGAACTATAGCAACGGGTATTCGGGTGCGCAAGTACTTTTTCGAAAATAATTAAAAATAATTCGGCGGAGGGCTCCAAACCGCATCCCTGAATTTCTAACAAACCCAGTACGGAAAAGGATTTGCGCCGATTCTTCCGGCGCTGAAAATAGTTATAAAAAAAATGGCCGCCCCTCCCGGGGCGGCCATTTTTGTTTTCCTATCGTCGTTTTTATTGCCTGAAGGAAAATAACAACATCGCGATCAGGTGTTCTTGAAGGACGGCGGACGCTTTTCGATGAAGGCCTTCATGCCCTCCTTCTGGTCCTCGGTGGCGAAACAGCTGTAGAACAGCGCGCGTTCGTACTTCATGCCGTCGGCCAGCGTGGACTCGAAGGCGCGGTTGACCGAATCCTTGACCATCATGGCAATGGGCTGGGACATGTCTGCGATGGTGCGAGCGGCCGACAAGGCCTCCTCCATCAGTTTGTCAGCGGCAACAATGCGCGACACCAGGCCGGCGCGCTCCGCTTCCTCGGCATCCATCATGCGACCGGTCAGCGCCAGGTCCATGGCCTTGGCCTTGGATACCGCGCGCGGCAGGCGCTGGGTGCCGCCGGCGCCGGGGATGATGCCCAGCTTGATTTCCGGCTGGCCGAACCTGGCGGTATCGGCGGCGATGATGAAGTCGCACATCATCGCCAGCTCGCAGCCGCCGCCCAGGGCGTAGCCGGCCACCGCCGCGATCACCGGCTTGCGCACGCGGCGGATGGTTTCCCAGTTGCGGGTGATGAATTCGCCCTTGAACACGTCCATGTAGCTGTAGCCGGCCATGCCGGTGATGTCGGCGCCGGCGGCGAAGGCCTTTTCGCTGCCGGTGATGACGATGCAGCCGATCCCTTCATCCGCGTCGAAGGCCAGCAGCGCATCGCCCAGCTCGATCATGAGCGCATCGCTCAGCGCGTTGAGGGCCTTGGGGCGGTTCAGGCGGATCACGCCGACCTTGTCCTGGGTCTCGACCAGGATGTTTTCATAGCTCATGCAAGTCTCCTTCTTATGGACGGTGGGCCGCCCGGACGTGGCGCGAACCGGGACGGCGGTACGCCAGAATAATCAACAAATCCGACTTAGCGCAATGTCCGCGCGGAATTTCATGCGGGCAAGGCGGTCACAGCCTATATTGGAAGTACCTCTTCAACACACACCTATAAGGAGGCACTCATATGTTCAAGACCATACTGGTTCCCACCGACGGCTCGGAGCGCTCCGACAAGGCCATCAACAACGCCATCGACTACGCCCGGCACTGCGGCGCGAAGATCGTCGGCATCTCGGTGGCCGAGCCCTACCCCTTCTCGCCGCTGGCGGAGAGCTCGATGGCGATCGACCCCGCGCTCTACGAGGAGAACGTGCGCACCCTGGCCGAGCAGCACGTCAGGAAGATCGCCGACGCCGCCCAGGCGGCGGGCGTCGCCTGCCAGACGGCGACCATGATGTCCTTCGCGCCGGACGAGGAAATCATCAACGCCGCCAAGACCTACGGCTGCGACGTCATCTTCATGGCCTCGCACGGACGCAGCGGGCTCTCGCGCATGTTCCTCGGCAGCAAGACGCAGAAGGTGCTGGCGCATTCCACCATTCCGGTGCTGGTGCTGCGCTGACATCGTCATGCCGCCCAATGCAAAAGGCCTGATCCCGCCAAGGATCAGGCCTTTTTTATCGTCGCAGGGAAATCAGTTGCCGCCCGGCGGGTTCATCCCCTTGGGCAGCAGCACCCACATCGCCCCGCGCTGCTTCATGGAGCCGGCCTTGTCTTCCGCCTCGTCGCCGAAGCCCCAGAAATAGTCGGCCCGCACCACGCCGCGGATGGCGCCGCCGGTATCCTGGGCCACCACCAGGCGCTGCAGCGGGCGATCGCTATTGGGCAGGGTGGTCGACAGGAACACCGGCGCGCCCAGCGGCACATGTTGGGGATCGATGGCGATCGAGCGCTGCGGCGTCAGCGGAATGCCCTGCGCGCCCTTGGGCCCCTTGGACGGATCGGGCAGCTTTTCCTCGCGGAAGAACACATAGCTGGGATTGGCGTTGAGCAGTTCTTCCTTGCGCGCCGGGTTGGCCTGCACCCAGGCCTTGATGTTCTGGGCCGACGCCTGCGACAGCTCCATCTCGCCCTTGTCGACCAGGTAGCGGCCGATCGACTTGTACGGCCGGCCGTTCTGGTCGGCATAGGCCACGCGGATGGTCTCCTTCGATTCAGGCAGGTAGACCCGCCCGGAACCCTGCACCTGCAGGAAGAAGGCTTCGACCGGATCGTCGACCCATACGATTTCCTTGCCGGCCAGGCTGTTGGCCTGCATCAGCTCGGCCCGGGTGGGATACGGCACCACCTTGCGCCCGACCACCTTGCCGCGCAGCCGCAGGTTCTTCAGCTCGGGATAGACCCCGGCCAGATCGATCGTCAGCAGGTCGTCCGGCGCCTGGTACAGCGGCGTCTGGTAAGGACCGACGCGGCGGCGCGATCCCTTGAGCAACGGCTCGTAATAGCCGGTCACCAGGCCGGTATCGGTGCCGTCCGGATTGAACAGTTGCCAAGGCGTGAAATAGGTCTCGAAATACGAACGCAGCAAGCCCGGGTCGGCCGCATTGACCTGCTGCGCCGCGCCGCAGGCGGCGCGCCATTCCGACCGCCGGATCAGCACCGAGCAGGAGGACTGCAGCGCCGGCCAGGCCTCGCGCAGGTCGTCGCCGTTCCACCCGGGCAGCTGGGCGAAACTGGCGGCGCGCATCGCCGGACCGGGCTGGGCGGCCGGCCTGGCCGGCGGCTGCGTGGTCGCGGTGGGGGCCGGCGGCGTGGTCTGGCAGGCCGCCAGCAGCACGGCGACCGCGGTCGCCATTGCGGGTACACTGAGGCGCTTCAACAAGGGAAGACTGGCAAAACGGTTCTTCAATAACATCGGAGACGAATTCATATGTTGTGGTTGATTCTGGAGGCCTGCGCCGCCTTCTTGGTGCTGGTGCTCATCGTATGGTGGACCATGTTCTCGGGACGCAAGGAAGGCGCGGGCCGGGCGCAGGCGAGCAAGGGCGCGCGCCAGACGACAGACAGCGGCAAGGAATAAAAAATCCGCGGAGGACGCCGGCCGGGGACAAGCCGGCGCTTCAATGCAGCGTGCGCGGCAGCGAGAGGACGAATTCCGGGATGCGCACGTCGAACTGCTCGCCATCCTCCGCCACGCAGAAATACTCGCCGTGCATGGTGCCCTGCGGCGTTTTCATGGCCGTGCCGCTGGTGTATTCGAACTGTTCGCCCGGCTGCAGGAAGGGCTGGTGCCCCACCACGCCCAGGCCGCGCACTTCCTCGACGTGGTTGTTGGCGTCGGTGATGACCCAATGGCGCGAGATCAGCTGCGCCGGCACGGTGCCGGTATTGACGATGGTGATCGCGTAGGCGAACACATAGTGCGAGCGCGACGGGTCCGATTGTTCCTCCAGGTACTGGGTCTTGACCGTCACCGTTAATTCATACGCTGCCATGTGGATGTCCTGTCGTTGGAATGTGCCTGTTGCCGGCGCGCCGCCGACGGCGGCGCGCGTATCCCGGATTGCACACGAATTCAGCACGCAGCGCAAGCTGCCGCGCGGCCGCGTGCTCATCCGGGAGCGGACGAAGAAGTACAAAAGGGTAAAATAACGCCTTTTGCGGCCCCGCGCCGGATCCCGCCCGGGCGCCGCAGTCGATTCAGCCATTTTTTATTGCCAGCCATGCCGACCTATCGTATCGCCCCCAGCATCCTCTCCGCCGATTTCGCCCGCCTGGGCGAGGAAGTGCGCAATGTCGTCGCCGCCGGCGCCGACTTCATCCACTTCGACGTGATGGACAACCACTACGTGCCCAACCTGACCATCGGCCCGCTGGTGTGCGAGGCGATCCGTCCGCACGTGCAGGTGCCCATCGACGTGCACCTGATGGTCAAGCCGGTGGACCGCATCATCCCCGACTTCGCCAAGGCGGGCGCCAACCTGATCACCTTCCACCCGGAAGCCTCGGAGCACATCGATCGCTCGCTGCAGCTGATCCGCGACAACGGCTGCAAGGCCGGCCTGGTGTTCAACCCCGGCACGCCGCTGCACTACCTGGATCATGTGATGGACAAGCTGGACATGGTGCTGATCATGTCGGTCAACCCCGGCTTCGGCGGCCAGTCCTTCATCCCGGAAGCCTTGAAGAAGATCGCCGAAGTGCGCCGCCGCATCGATGAATCCGGCCGCGACATCCTGCTGGAAGTGGACGGCGGCATCAAGGTCGAGAACATCGCCGCCGCCGCGGCCGCCGGCGCCGACACCTTCGTGGCCGGCTCAGCCATCTTCGGCAAGCCCGACTACAAGGCCGTGATCGACGCCATGCGCGCCGAGCTGGCCAAGGTCTGATCGCCGGCCGCCGTTCAACACGTTCTCCACGCCACGCCATGACCAAGCTGAACAACATCAGGGCCGCCATCATCGACCTCGACGGCACCATGCTGGACACCGCGGCCGACTTCCATGTCGCCGTCAACCGCATGCGCGCCGACCTTGGCCTCACGCCGCTGGCGCAGGAGACCATCGTCAACTTCGTCGGCAAGGGCACCGAGAACCTGATCCGGCGCGTGCTGGCGGTGGACTACGCGGAAGACGAGGCGGCGCAGCATTTCGAGCAGGCACTGGCGTCCTATACCGAGCACTACCTGGCCATCAACGGCGACTACTCCTCGCTCTACCCGGGCGTGACCGAGGGCCTGCAGGCCATGAAGGACCGCGGCCTGCGCCTGGCCTGCGTGACCAACAAGCCGATCGCCTTCACCCTGCCGCTGCTGGAGAAAAAAGGCCTGCGCGGCTTCTTCGAGGTGGTCTACGGCGGCGACTCGCTGCCCCGGAAGAAGCCCGATCCGATGCCCTTGCTGCAGGTGTGCCGGGATTTCCAGCTAGCGCCGGCGCAGGTGGTGGCCATCGGCGACTCCTCCAACGACGCCCAGGCCGCGCGCGCAGCCGGTTGTCGCGTGCTCAACGTGCCGTACGGCTACAACCATGGCGAATCTATACACGATGTCGATTCGGATGGTATAGTTCAAACGCTTCTCGAAGCAGCGCAGCAAATTTCGGTGGACTGACAGCGCGTCAGCCCGTCGGCCAAGAGTCAAACCGCACACCAAACCGCGATCGACACATCAATGTTTCGCAACAACAAACGCACCGCCCAACATACAGCCGCCCCTGAGGCCTGGCTGTGGCGACGCTGGCAATTCAAGGCTCTGTAAAGACGCCTGCCCCCGGCCGCACCTGCGACCGGGACGTTTGTTGTGACACCGCATCCCCTGCATTTCAATTAACGAAACCGCTGACGAGAGTCCGCACCGAGCCACGGCTGCACGTGCGCATTGCGCGTGCGCAGCCGCCGAAGGCCCGGGCTGCGTGTTCTACAATGGCGGTCTGGAGTGAAACATGACCGAACTCGAATTCAAATCGCTGGCCGCCGAAGGCTACAACCGCATCCCGCTGATCGCCGAAGCCTTCGCCGACCTGGAAACCCCGCTCACGCTGTATCTCAAGCTGGCGCAGAGCCACAACACCGGCAAGAACACGTTCCTGCTGGAATCGGTGGTCGGCGGCGAGCGCTTCGGCCGCTACTCCTTCATCGGCCTGCCGGCCTCGACCAAGATCCGTTGCAGCGGCAACAAGATCGAGGTGCTCAAGAACGAGACCGTGGTGGAGACCGCCGAAGGCAATGCGCTGGAATTCATCGCCCAGTACCAGGAGCGCTTCAAGGTCGCGATCCGCCCCGGCATGCCGCGCTTTTGCGGCGGACTGGCCGGCTACTTCGGCTACGACGCGGTGCGCTACATCGAGAAGCGCCTGGAGCACGGCGCCCCCAAGGATCCGCTGGGCCTGCCCGATATCCAGCTGCTGCTGACCGAGGAACTGGCGGTCATCGACAATCTCTCCGGCAAGCTCTACCTGATCGTCTACGCCGATCCGACCCACCCGGAAGCCTTCTCCAAGGGCCGCCAGCGCCTGCGCGACCTGCGCGCCATGCTGCGCCGCCCGGCCGACGCCCCCGTCACCACCGGTTCGGTGCGCACCGAGACCATCCGCGAATTCCCCAAGGACGAATACCTCAAGGCCGTGGCCCGCGCCAAGGAGTACGTGATGGCCGGCGACCTGATGCAGGTGCAGATCGGCCAGCGCCTGAAGAAATCCTACGTGGATTCGCCGCTGATGCTGTACCGCGCGCTGCGCTCGCTGAACCCTTCGCCCTACATGTACTTCTATAACTTCGGCGACATGCAGATCGTCGGCGCCTCGCCCGAGATCCTGGTGCGCAACGAGTCCATCGGCGAGGGCCAGAAGAAGATCACCATCCGCCCGCTGGCCGGCACCCGCCCGCGCGGCTCGACCATCGAGCGCGACGAGCAGCTGGCGCGCGAGCTGCTGGCCGATCCCAAGGAGATCGCCGAGCACGTCATGCTGATCGACCTGGCGCGCAACGACATTGGCCGCATCGCCGCCACCGGCAGCGTGAAGGTCACCGACCAGATGGTGATCGAGAAATACTCCCACGTGCAGCACATCGTCTCCAACGTCGAAGGCATCCTGAAGCCCGGCATGTCCAACCTCGACGTGCTCAAGGCCACCTTCCCGGCCGGCACCCTGTCGGGCGCGCCCAAGGTGCGCGCGATGGAAATCATCGACGAGCTGGAGCCGACCAAGCGCGGCATCTACGGCGGCGCCTGCGGCTATCTCTCCTTCGGCGGCGAGATGGACGTGGCCATCGCGATCCGCACCGGCGTCATCAAGGACGGCACGCTGTACGTGCAGGCCGCGGCCGGCATCGTGGCCGACTCGGTGCCCGAGATGGAGTGGGAAGAAACCGAAAACAAGGCGCGCGCGGTGCTGCGCGCGGCGGAACAAGTGCAAGACGGCCTGGACGGAGAAATCTAAATGCTGCTGATGATCGACAACTACGACTCCTTCACCTACAACCTGGTGCAATATTTCGGCGAGCTGGGCGAGGAAGTGCTGACCATCCGCAACGACGAGATCACGCTGGATGACATCAGGAAGCTGAACCCGCAGCGCATCTGCCTCTCGCCCGGCCCCTGCAGCCCGAAGGAGGCCGGCATCTGCGTCGACCTGCTCAAGGAATTCTCGGGCAAGCTGCCCATCCTCGGCGTGTGCCTGGGCCACCAGGCCATCGGCGAAGCCTTCGGCGGCAACATCATCCGCGCCAAGCAGGTGATGCACGGCAAGACCTCCAAGATCGCGCACACCGGCGTGGGCGTGTTCAAGGACCTGCCGACGCCCTACACCGTGATCCGCTACCACTCGCTGGCCATCGAGCGCGCCACGCTGCCCGATTGCCTGGAGGTGACCGCCTGGACCGACGACGGCGAAATCATGGGCGTGCGCCATAAGGAGTTCGACCTGCAGGGCGTGCAGTTCCACCCTGAGTCGATCCTGTCCGAACACGGCCACGCGCTGCTGAAGAATTTCCTGACCGGCAGCGCGCGCGCATAAGCCGCCCCGGTCCGACCGAATCCTAGGAAAAAATAATGGCAATCACCCCGCAAGAAGCGCTGCTGCGCTGTATCGAACACCGCGAGATCTTCCACGACGAGATGCTCACGCTGTTCCGCCAGATCATGAGCGGCGAGATGTCGCCGGTCATGGTCGCCGCCCTCACCATGGGCCTGCGCGTGAAGAAGGAGAGCATCGGCGAGATCGCCGCCGCCGCCCAGGTCATGCGCGAGTTCGCCACCAAGGTGCCGATGGCCGACACCACCGGCCTGCTCGACATCGTCGGCACCGGCGGCGACGGCGCGCACACCTTCAACATTTCCACCGCCTCGATGTTCGTGGCGGCCGCCGCCGGCGCGCGCGTGGCCAAGCACGGCGGGCGCAGCGTGTCCTCCTCCTCCGGCAGCGCCGACGTGCTCGAGGCGCTGGGCGCCGACATCAACCTGCAACCGGAACAAGTGGCGCAATCGATCGCCCAGACCGGCATCGGCTTCATGTTCGCTCCCAACCACCACGCCGCCATGAAGCACGCGGCGCCGGTGCGCAAGGAGCTGGGCGTGCGCACCATCTTCAACATCCTCGGCCCGCTGACCAACCCGGCCGGCGCGCCCAACATCCTGATGGGCGTGTTCCACGCCGACCTGGTCGGCATCCAGGTGCGCGTGCTGCAACGCCTGGGCGCGCAGCACGCCATCGTGGTCTGGGGCCGCGACAACCTCGACGAAGTCACGCTGGGCGGCGCCACCATGGTGGGCGAACTGGTCAACGGCGAGATCCGCGAATACGAGATTCATCCTGAAGACTTCGGCCTCTCCATGTTCGCCAGCCGCAACCTGCAGGTGGCCAACGCCGCCGAGTCCAAGGAAAAGATCTTCGAGGCGCTGGCCGGCAAGCCCGGTCCGGTGCACGACATCGTGCTGCTCAACGCCGCCGCCGCGCTGTATGCGGCCGGCCAGGCGGCCTCCATTGCCGAGGGCATCGACGCCGCGCGCGCCACCATCGCCTCCGGCGCGGCCCGCGCCAAGCTCGACCAGTTCGTGCAGGTGACGCGCCGACTGGGCGGCAAGCTGTAAATCCCCTCCAAGGAGAACGACCATGATCGCCGCCCACGACCTGCTGATCTTTGCCCTCGCCTCGCTGGTGATGGTGCTCACGCCCGGACCGAACATGGTCTATTGCGTGTCGCGCTCGATCTGCCAGGGGCGCATGGCCGGCATCATCTCGCTGTGCGGGGTGGCGGTCGGCTTCCTGGTCCACATGGCGGCGGCGGCCTTTGGCCTGACCGCGCTGTTCCTGGCCATCCCGATGGCCTACGACATCGTCAAGTTCGCCGGCGCCGCCTATCTGTTGTGGCTGGCATGGAACGCGGTCAGGCCTGGCGGCAGCTCGCCCTTCCAGACCCGTGAACTGCCGCCGGACTCCCCGGCCACGCTGTTCCGGATGGGCTTCCTGACCAATGTGCTCAATCCCAAGGTGGCAGTGTTCTACATGTCGCTGTTCCCGCAATTCATCCACCCCGAGCACGGCAGCGTGCTGATGCAAAGCGTGGCGCTGGGCCTGGTGCAGATCGCCATCAGCTTCTCGGTCAACTCCATGATCGTGTTCTCGGCCGCCGGCATCTCCGGCTTCTTCGCCCGCAACCAGGGCTGGCTGCGCGCGCAGCGCTACATCATGGGGTCCATGCTGGGCGCGCTGGCGGTCAGGCTGGCCCTGGACGAACGCAAATAATTTTCAGGAATCATCATGTCCGACATCCTCAACAAGATCCTCGACGTCAAGGCGGAGGAAATCGCCGCCGCCAAGAAGCAGCGCGACTTCGCCAGCCTGCGCCGCGAGGTCGAATCCGACAGCGAACTGCGTTCCGAACTGCGCAGCTTCGAAGGCGGCCTACGCGACAAGATCGCCGCCGGCCAGGCCGGCGTCATCGCCGAGGTGAAGAAGGCCTCGCCTTCCAAGGGCGTGATCCGGCCCGACTTCCGCCCGGCCGAGATCGCCGTCAGCTATGCGCAGCACGGCGCGGCCTGCCTGTCGGTGCTGACCGACGAGCAATTCTTCCAGGGCGCGCCGGATTACCTGAAGCAGGCGCGCGCCGCCTGCGCGCTGCCGGTGCTGCGCAAGGATTTCATGATCGACCTCTACCAGGTCTACCAGGCGCGCTCCTGGGGCGCCGACGCCATCCTGCTGATCGTGGCCGCGCTGGATCACGGCCTGATGGCCGAGCTGGAAGCCTGCGCCCATGAGCTGGGCATGAGCGTGCTGGTGGAAGTGCACGACGGCGCCGAACTGGATGCCGCGTTGAAGCTCAAGACGCGCCTGCTGGGCATCAACAACCGCAACCTGCGCACCTTCGAGACCATGCTGGACACCACGCTGGGCCTGCTGCCGCGCATCCCGCCGGAAAAACTGGTAATCACCGAATCGGCCATCGCCACGCCGGACGACGTCAAGCGCATGCGCGACGCCGATGTGCATGCCTTCCTGGTCGGCGAAGCCTTCATGCGCGCGCCGGAACCGGGAGTGGAGCTGGCGCGGCTGTTTGCCTGAGCCAACTGCCGGCGCGTCTTCGATACGCAGCGTGGCCGCTACCCAGTCCGAACGGCAAACCGGAACACTCCCGTTCGGACTGAGTAGCCGCCATGCGGCGTATCGAAGGCGCACCAGGCGCAAACAAAAGCCGTCCTCCCCGACAACAGGGAGGACGGCTTTTTCATGCCCGGATGAAATCAGGCGGAGAAACCGCCATCGATCATCAGGCTGGCGCCGGTGATGTAGCCCGCTTCCGGACCGGCCAGGTAGGACACGAAGCTGGCGATCTCTTCAGCCTTGCCGTAACGCGCCAACGACATCAAACCCTTCAGGGAATCCGCAAACTCGCTGTCGGCCGGGTTCATGTCGGTATCGACCGGGCCTGGCTGCACGTTGTTGACGGTGATGCCGCGCGGGCCGAGGTCGCGCGACAAGCCCTTGGTCAGGCCGACGATGGCCGACTTGCTCATGGCGTAGGCGGCGCCGCCGGCGAAGGGCATGCGCTCGGCGTTGGTGCTGCCGATGGTGATCACGCGGCCGCCTTCCTTCATGTAGCGCACGGCTTCCTGGGTAGCGACGAAGACGCTGCGCACGTTCACGGCCAGGGTGCGGTCCAGGTCTGCCAGGGAGAATTCTTCGACCGGGCCCAGCGCCAGCACGCCGGCGTTGTTGACCAGGATGTCCAGGCCGCCGAAGGTTTCGGCGGCGATGCTGATGGCTTGCTTGAGCGCCGTGGCGTCGGCGCTGTCGGCCTGGATCGCCAGGGCGCGGCCGCCGGCGGCTTCGATCTCGGTGACCAGGGCCTGGGCCGGAGCCGGCGAGGTCACGTAGGTGAAGGCCACGGTGGCGCCTTCGGCAGCCAGGCGACGCACGATGGCCGCGCCGATGCCGCGCGAACCGCCTTGCACGAAGGCAATCTTGTTGGTCAGGGAAGTGGTGTTGGTTTGCTTTGTCATGATCTTGCTCCTTGTTTGGTTGAGAGTGAACCCGATTGGGTTGAAGCAAGTATCGTCTTCTGATTATGTTCCGACTAGCCGGCAATCCCTATCTTCTTTTTAAACCAAAGGTTTAAAATAGGCCGCATGGAAACCATGTCCAGCATCGAATGCTTTGTCGCTGCCGCCGATGCCGGCAGCTTTTCGGCCGCCGCGCGCCGACTGGGCTTGACCTCGGCCGCCGTCGGCAAGAACGTGGCGCGGCTGGAAACCAACCTGGGCGTGCGCCTGTTCCACCGCAGCACGCGCAAGCTGACGCTGACCGAGGCCGGCGAACGCTTCCAGCTGGAGGTGGGCGGCGGACTGGAGACCATCCGCAACGCCGTGGCCAACCTGGCCAGCGCCGGCGGGCAGCCGGCCGGCAACCTCAAGGTGAGCATGGGCACCGGCTTCGGCCGCGAATACGTGGTGCCGCTGCTGGGCGAATTCCTGGAGCGCTATCCGGGCATCTCGCCGGACTGGCATTTCGACAACCGTCCCGTGGACCTGATCACCGAGAGCTTCGACGCCGCCATCGGCGGCGGCATCGAGCTCTCGCCCGGCGTGGTGGCGCGCGAGCTGGCGCCGGCGCACCGCGTGCTGCTGGCCTCGCCCGCCTATCTCGCCGCCCATGCGCCGCTGCGCACGCCGGCCGACCTGCCGCAGCACGACGGCATCCTGATCCGTTCGCCGCAGACCGGTCGTGTGCGTTCATGGACGCTGCGCGACCGCGCCGGCGCGCAGGCGCCGGTGGACCTGAAGGTGAAGATGACGATGAGCGACCCCAATGTCGCCTGCGAGATCGCGGAGATGAACATGGGCATCACGCTGGTGGCGATGCCGCATGCGGTGGTCTACCTGGAGCGCGGCACGCTGGTGCGCGTGCTGCCGGATTGGTACGTGGATGGCGGCATGCTTTCGCTGTACTTCACGGCGGCGCGCCTGCTGCCGGCCAAGACGCGGGTGTTCGTCGACTTCATTGTCGAACAGTTCCGCGCACGCAAACTGGCCGAGCGCTTCTCGGCCGTCAAGTGAGGCTCAGCGCTTGGCCGCCGACGCGCGCATGCCGCCGCCGATGTTGTTGCCGGCGTCGCGCGCCAGGCCGCGATAGCCCTGCACCGACACCAGCGTGACCACGCCGGCCATGGCGAAGGCCCACTGGAAATCGCCCAGCGTGAAATGCGCGCCGGCGGCGTCGATGGACTCGCCGCGCACATAGGAGGCCACGCGCAGCGCCAGCGCGCCGAAGGCGATGCCCATGCCGATGGTCATCTGCTGGGCCACGCTCCACAGCGTGCTCGCCGACGACTTGCGGGCGTCGCTGATGTCGGCGTAGGCCAGCGTGGCCAGGGTCGAGAACTGCATGGAACGCGACAGGCCGTAGCAGAAGATCACCGCCAGCGTCATCGGCAACGGCGTACCCGGCGCCAGCAGGCCGCAGGCGATGATCATGCAGCCGGCGATGGCGGCGTTGCTGACCGCCACGCGGCGAAAGCCGAAGCGCTGCAGGATGCGGGTGGTGAACGCCTTCATCCCCAGGTTGCCCAGCGCGGTGGCCAGCAGCAGCAGCCCCGACTGGAACGCAGTCAGGCCGAAGCCGATCTGGAACATCAGCGGCATCAGGTAAGGCACGGAATCGATGCCGATGCGCGTCAGGGAGCCGGTGATCACGGTGACCGAGTAGGTCGGGATCTTCAGGTTCGAGAAATCCAGCAGCGGATGTTCGGCGCGCCGCATGTGGCGCCACGCAAACCAACCCAGCACGATGCCGCCGGCGATGAAGCCCAGCGCCACCTTGATGTTGGCCTCCATGTGGCTGGCGATCTCGGTGCCGTACAGCAGCGAGGTCAGCGCCGCGCCCGAGAGGAAGAAGCCCGGCAGGTCCAGCGGCCG
The DNA here is from genome assembly GCF_028993615.1 of Herbaspirillum sp. WKF16. Classification (NCBI taxonomy): domain Bacteria; kingdom Pseudomonadati; phylum Pseudomonadota; class Betaproteobacteria; order Burkholderiales; family Oxalobacteraceae; genus Herbaspirillum; species Herbaspirillum sp. WKF16. The sequence continues at coordinate 4,055,131 of NZ_CP118632.1, forward strand.
CTTGCCCTGGCCGTGTTCATTGCGCACGATGGCCATCACGGTGGCGAAGGCCGCGATACCGAAGGGCACGTTCATCAGGAAGATCCAGTGCCACGACGCATAGGTGGTGATGAAGCCGCCGATCGACGGCCCCACCACCGGCGCCACGATGGCCGGCCAGGTGATGGTGGCGATGGCTTTCATCAGGCGCTCCTTGCTCGTGCTGCGCACCACGATCATGCGCCCGACCGGCACCATCATCGCCCCGCCCAACCCTTGCAGCACGCGCGCGGCGGTGAACTCCCACACGTTTTGCGAGAAGCCGCACAGGATGGAAGCGAAGGTGAAGATGGCGATGGCCATGCCGAACACGGTGCGCGACCCGAACCGGTCGGCGACCCAGCCGCTGACGGGAATGAACACCGCCAGCGTCAGCATGTAGGCCGTCATGCCCAGGCTCAGCTCATTGGGGCCGACGCCGAAGGACTGCGCCATCTGCGGCAGCGCGGTGGCGATGATGGTGGTGTCGAGATACTCCATGAAGAAGGTTGCCGCGACGATGTAGGGCAGCATGCGCACCCGGGCCTCGGGCGTGGCGTTGTCGGTGTTTTCCAATTGTTCTTCCCCTTCCGTTTCGCGTTCCCCGGCCCCCGATGCGAAACGCCGGCTGACGCCGGCGCTCGTTCAGGTTCGATTCAAACCGTGTTCAATAGAATTTCAGCACGTGCATCAGCAGCTGGACCACGATGATGCCGCCGATCAGGCCGCCGCCGAAGTAGACGATCACCCCCAGCAGCATGTTGGTGCGGCGCTGCTCGGCCAGCAGCTTCCTCATCAGCTCGGTATTGTGCGACTGGCCCTCGCCTTCGGTGTACTTCGTCAGCGCCTGGTGCGCCAGGCGAGGGATCTGCGGCAGCAGGCGGCTGTAGCGCGGCACCTCGACCTTGAGCTGCTCGATGAAACCGCGCCAGCCGATCTGCTCGCTCATCCAGCGTTCCAGATAGGGCTTGGCGGTCTTCCACAGGTCGAGGTCGGGATCGAGCTGGCGGCCCAGGCCTTCGACGTTGAGCAGCGTCTTCTGCAGCAGCACCAGCTGCGGCTGCACCTCGACGTTGAAGCGGCGCGAAGTCTGGAACAGGCGCAGCAGCACCTGGCCGAAGGAGATGTCCTTCAACGGCCGGTCGAAGATCGGTTCGCAGCAGGCGCGCACCGCCGCCTCCAGCTCGTCGACCCGGGTGTCCTTGGGAGCCCAGCCGGACTCGATGTGGGCTTCGGCCACGCGCTTGTAGTCGCGACGGAAGAAGGCCAGGAAGTTCTGCGAGAGGTAGTCCTTGTCGAAATCGTTGAGCGTGCCGACGATGCCGAAATCCAGCGCGATATAGCGGCCGAAGCTCTCCGGCGCCACCGACACCAGGATGTTCCCGGGGTGCATGTCGGCATGGAAGAAGCCGTCGCGGAACACCTGGGTGAAGAAGATCTCCACGCCGTCGCGCGAGAGCTTGGACAGGTCGACGCCCTCTTCGCGCAGGCGCTCGGTCTGCGAAATGGGAATGCCGTGCATGCGCTCCATCACGATCACCGAGGGCGAGCAGTAATCCCAGTACATCTCCGGCACCATCAGCAGCGTCGATTCGGCGAAATTGCGGCGCAGCTGGCTGGCGTTGGCGGCCTCGCGCATCAGGTCGAGCTCGTCGTGCAGGTATTTGTCGAACTCGGCCACGACTTCCTTGGCCTTGAGGCGCCGGCCGTCTTCCCACAGGCGCTCCAGCCAGTCGGCGGCGACGTTCATCAAGCCGATGTCGTGGTCGATCACGTCGCGCATGCCGGGTCGCAGCACCTTGACGGCGACTTCCTTGCCATCCTTGAGCGTGGCGAAGTGGACCTGCGCGATCGAGGCCGACGCCACCGGTTCGCGCTCGAAGCTGGCGAACAGCTCATCCGGATGCGCGCCCAGCGACTTCTCGATCTGTAGCACGGCCAGCGCGGAATCGAAGGGTGGGACGCGATCCTGCAGGCGCGTCAGCTCGTTGGCGATGTCCGGCGGCATCAGGTCGCGCCGGGTCGAGAGCACCTGGCCGAACTTGATGAAGATCGGGCCCAGCTCTTCCAGCGCGCGGCGCAAGCGCTCGCCGCGCGGCGCCGACAGGTCGCGCCAGAAGAACACGGTGTTGATCAGGCGGCCGATGCGCGGCGGCGCGAACTCGGAGGTGACGATTTCATCCAGGCCATAGAGGATGGCGACGCGGATGATCTTGAACAGGCGCAGGGAACGCAGGAACATCAGCGGCGCTCCAGCTTCTCGATGCGTTTGGAGAGGCGCTCGAGGTCGTCGCGCAGGCGCACGACGTCGGCGGAAAAGTCCTGCAGCATGCGGGGTCGGATCAGCATCGGTTGTTCTTCCAGGAAATACTCGGCGACGTTCTCGCTGAACTTCTTGTGGGTGGCGCGCAGCGTCTCGAACAGCCCGCGCGCGCCGTCCACCATGCGGGTGGCGGCGATGTCGCCGAACAGGCGCGACAGGTCGTCCTCGGCGTCCCAGCGCAGGTTCTGGCTCAGCTGCGAGATGGCATTGGCGAAATCGGCGTCGCCCTCCAGCTTGACGTAGGAAACCGCGCGTTCGCGGTTGGCCGCGATCAGCGGCAGGTCGGACAGCTTGACGCGGATGGTGACGGCGGCGCCGGCGTCGGCCGGCGCTTCCTGCAGGGTGCCGTCGGCGGCCACCTTCAGGCGCAGCTGCATGGCGCCGGCATCGATGCAGGCCACCTTGCCGGCGTGCGCCCCCAGCGCCTTGCGCGCCCACGGCTCCTGCGCCAGCAGGTGGTTGATCACCGCGGCGGCAGGTTTCATCGGATCGGGAAGGGACGTAGGTGGCAGCGCTGGCATGAACTCGGGCAATGGTTGTTGATCTGGCCTGGTCGGCTGGGGTGTCGGCGCGGTGCGAAACGCGCCGCGCAAAAACAAAACCGCCCGAGACAGCCGGGCGGTTCCAAGTTTAACAGCTTGGCGGCTTGGCAAGGATGGCCATTGCGCCGCGCTTGATCCAGCGCCGTGTCAGACCTGCTGGATGCCCGCCAATACCCAGCCGCCATTGCCGCCCTGCGGCTTGGACAGGTTCCAGATTTCGGCGAAGGGTTCGGCCGAGGCGTCCGGCGCTTCCTTGATCAAGCCCTGGAAGCGCACCGTGGCCAGGTAGTCGTAGGGCAGCTGCTCGATGCCCAGCAGCTCGGCCTCCAGCTGCACCACGTCGGTGGCGTTGGGCGAGGGGCCGCGCTCGGTCAGTTGCAGGCGCAGTTCGGCGAACATCTCGGGCGAGGTGAACTCGCGGATGTCGTTGACGTCGGCGCGATCCCATGCCGCTTGCAGGCGGATGAAATAAGTCTTGGCGTTGCGCACGAAACCGGCGGTGTCGAAGTCGGCCGGGATACCCCACTTCTCGATGTGCGCAGGCTGGCCGTTGGCGCCGCCGTAGCCGTTGCCTTGCAGCGCGGCCGGCGCATTGCCCTGGAAAGACGGCGGCGGGTTGATGTCCCGCAGGCCCGAGCCGATCTCCGGGGTCGCGGCGGCGGCGCTGCCGATCGGGCTGGGACCGGGCATCGGCGCGGCGTAGGCCGGGTTGTTGCTCTGCTCATAACGGTTGCGCGAGAACAGGCGGATCACGAAGAACACCGCGAAGGCCAGCAAGGCGATGGTCAGCAGCGAGCCCAGCATGCCGCCGGCCGCGCCGCCGATGCCGAAGTGCGACATCAGCGCGCCCAGGCCGAAGCCCAGCAAGGCGCCGCCGAGGACGTTGCGCCACGGGCTGGCCGGCTTGGCGGGAATGCTTTGCGGCGCGGCCGCCGGCGCCGACGGGCGATACGGCGCCGCGCTCGGCGCCTGGTTGTAGGAAGGCGAAGACGGCGCCGCCTGGCGCGAGTAGTTGGACGATTGCTTGCCGAAGGAACCGCCGCCGCCCAGGCGCTTGGCGTCGGCCGGGGAAACGACCAGGGCCAGCGAGGTGATCGCCAGCATCAGTGCGAGCATGAATTTTTTCATACGCTTACCTCTTGTGGATGATGCCGGAACTGGGGGCGCGCCGCGGGAAATACAAGCCCGGCGCGGCCATCGGCTCCGGTATGCCACATTGTCGGGGAAGAAAATTAAGCCATCCTTAACGGCAGGCGGGATGGCGATGGCGCCTACATCTTGATGCCGGTATGCAGCGCGGCCACGCCGGCGGTCAGGTTGAAATATTCGACGCGTTCCAGGCCGGCGTCTTCCATCATCTTCTTCAGCGTTTCCTGGTCCGGGTGCATGCGGATGGATTCGGCCAGGTAGCGGTAGCTGTCGGCGTCGCCGGCAACCTTCTGGCCCAGCCACGGCAGCACCGAGAAGGAATAGACGTCGTAGGGCTTCTTCAGCGGCTCCCAGACCTTGGAAAACTCCAGCACCAGCAGCTTGCCGCCGGGCTTGAGCACGCGGCGCATCTCGGCCAGCGCGGCGTCCTTGTGGGTCATGTTGCGCAGGCCGAAGGCCACCGATACGCGGTCGAAATAGTTGTCGGGGAAAGGCAGCTTCTCGGCGTCGCACAGCGTGGTGGGGGTGACGATGCCCTTGTTGAGCAGGCGGTCGCGGCCCACGCGCAGCATGGATTCGTTGATGTCGGTCAGCCAGACCTCGCCGCCGGGACCGGCCTGCTTGGCGAAGGCCTTGGACAGGTCGCCCGTGCCGCCGGCGATGTCCAGCACCTTGAAGCCGGGACGGATGCCCGCCTGGGCGATGGTGAACGCCTTCCAGACGCGGTGCAGCCCGGCCGACATGAAGTCGTTCATGACGTCGTACTTGGCGGCGACGGAGTGGAACACCTCCGCGACCTTGCGGACCTTCTCTTCTTCTTTGACGGTTTCGTAGCCGAAATGGGTGGTGTTGGTCATGGCTCAGTCCGAATGTTGTTGCGCTCGCGCGGCCGGGTTGGCCTGCGCGCCGAATTGCACATTATAAGCCGGGCGGTCCCGCCGCCCGCGCTCAGTGGTGGTGGCCGCAGCCGGCCCCGCCGCCCTCGCCCATTGCCTGGTCGCGGCCGCTGTCGCGAGTGAAGCCGGCGGCTTCCAGTTTCTGCAGGTAGGCTTCCCACATCGCGGCCTGGTCGCGACCGAGCTGGTACAGGTAGTCCCAGGTGTAGATGCCGCTGGTGTGGCCGTCGGAGAACAGCGGCTTGACGCCGTAGTTGCCGACCGGCTCGATGCCGTGGATCTCGACCTCGCGCTTGCCGGTCTGCAGCACCTCCTGGCCCGGGCCGTGGCCGCGCACCTCGGCCGAGGGCGAATACACGCGCATCAGCTCGAAGGGCAGCGAGAAGGTGACGCCGTCGTCGAATTCGACTTCGACCACGCGCGAGAGCTTGCGCACCTTGAATGAAACCGGGATCGGGGAAGATTGGGAGCTCATGCTGGCATCGTATTGTGGTTGGCGTCGCCGGCGCGCCCGGCACGGGCGCCGCCGCAGGCGACAGGATCAGGCCGGCGCCAGGCCCGCCGCATCCAGCTCGCGGCGGATCGCTTCACGCAGCCGCGGCAGCAGCGCGCGGCGCGCTTCCAGCGTGGCGGCATCGGCGTCGCGCCGGGGCGCGGCCCATACCGGGCTGGGGAAATGGCGGTCGTCAAGATAGCGCGGGATCACGTGCCAGTGCACGTGCGGCGTCATGTTGCCCAGCGTGGCCAGGTTGACCTTCTCGGGCGCCATGACCTCGCGCACGGCGACTTCCACCGCCCACACGGCGTTGGCCAACAGCGTGCGCGCGGCCGGCGCCAGGTCGGTCATTTCCTTGACGTGACCGTTCCAGATCACGCGGCAGAAGCCCGGATAGTCCGGCTCGTCGACCAGCACCACGCGGAAATCGGCGTGGCGCCAGACAGCCTCGCCGCCGTCGCCGGCGCACAGCTCGCAGGTGCTTTGGGCTGGCTGGCTCATCGCTTACACCAGCACGCGTTCGATGCCGCCGTTATTGGCGCGCTCGACGTAGTCCGGCATCCAGTTCTCGCCCAGCAGGTGCTTGGCCATTTCCACCACGATGTAATCGGCGGTGGTGCCGGCGTCCTCGTTGTAGCGCGACAGGCCCTGGAAGCACGAAGGGCACGAGGTCAGGATCTTGACGTCGCCGTCGAAACCGTCGGCGCGCACGCGGTCGGCGCCCTTGCGGACTTCCTCTTCCTTGCGGAAGCGCACCTGGGTCGAGACGTCCGGACGCGATACGCCGAAGGTGCCCGACTCGCCGCAGCAGCGGTCGCTCTTCTCGATCTTCATCGCGTCCACGGTGGTGATCAGCGAGTTGACGGTCTTCAGCGGATCCTGCAGCTTCATCGGCGTGTGGCAAGGGTCGTGGTACATGTAGCGGGTGCCGCTGACGCCTTCCAGCCTGACGCCCTTCTCCAGCAGGAACTCATGGATGTCGATGATGCGGCAGCCGGGGAAGATCTTCTCGAATTCATAACCCTGCAGCTGGTCGTAGCAGGTGCCGCAGGACACCACGACTGTCTTGATGTCGAGGTAGTTCAGCGTATTGGCCATGCGGTGGAACAGCACGCGGTTGTCGGTGATGATCTTCTCGGCCGCATCGAAGTTGCCGGTGCCGCGCTGGGGGTAGCCGCAGCAGAGATAACCGGGCGGCAGCACCGTCTGCACGCCGACGTTCCACAGCATCGCCTGGGTCGCCAGGCCCACTTGCGAGAACAGGCGCTCCGAACCGCAACCGGGGAAGTAGAACACCGCTTCCGAGTCCACCGTGGTGGTCTTGGGGTTGCGGATGATCGGCACGATCTTGTCGTCCTCGATGTCCAGCAGCGCGCGCGCGGTCTTCTTGGGCAGGTTGCCCGGCATCTTCTTGTTGATGAAGTGGATCACCTGCTCCTTGACCGGCGCGCGGCCGACGGTGGCGGCAGGTTTCGCGGTCTGCTTCTTGGCGAACTTCTTGAGGATGTCGTTGCCCAGGCGCTGCGCCTTGAAGCCCCAGTCGGTCATCACCTTGCGGGTGGCGTTGATGGTGGCGGGGTCGCGCGCATTGAGGAAGAACATCGCGGCCGTGGTGCCGGCGTTGAAGGACTTCTTGCCCATCTTGCGCAGCAGGTTGCGCATGTTCATCGAGACGTCGCCGAAGTCGATGTCCACCGGGCAGGGGGTGACGCACTTGTGGCAGACCGTGCAGTGGTCGGCCACGTCTTCGAACTCTTCCCAGTGTTTGATCGAGACGCCGCGGCGGGTCTGCTCTTCGTACAGGAAGGCTTCGACCAGCAGCGAGGTGGCGAGAATCTTGTTGCGCGGCGAGTACAGCAGGTTGGCGCGCGGCACGTGGGTCGAGCAGACCGGCTTGCACTTGCCGCAGCGCAGGCAGTCCTTGACGCTGTCGGCGATGGCGCCGATGTCGCTCTGCTGCATGATCAGCGACTCGTGGCCCATCAGGCCGAAGGACGGCGTGTAGGCGTTGCGCAGGTCGGCTTCCATGCCGGGCAGGTCGAGCAGCTTGCCCTTGTTGAACCGGCCTTCGGGGTCGACTCGCTTCTTGTAGTCGCGGAATTCGCCGATCTCGTCCTCGGTCAGGAACTCCAGCTTGGTGATGCCGATGCCGTGCTCGCCCGAGATCACGCCGTCGAGCGAACGCGCCAGCGTCATGATGCGCGCCACGGCGGCATGCGCATCCTGCAGCATCTCGTAGTGATCCGAGTTGACCGGCAGGTTGGTGTGCACGTTGCCGTCGCCGGCGTGCATGTGCAGCGCCACGAACACGCGGCCGCGCAGCACGCGCTTGTGGATCGCCTGGCATTCTTCCAGGATCGGCTTGAAGGCGGCGCCGCTGAAGACCTGGCGCAGCTGGGCGCGCACTTCCTGCTTCCAGGAGATGCGCACGGTGCGGTCCTGCACGACGTCGAACAGCGTGGCTTGCGGCTGCTCGGCCAGGCGCTGGTCGAACACCGGCAGCAGCTTGTCCAGGCCCAGCGAGGCCAGCTCGCCCTTGGCCGCCTCCAGCGGCCGGTCGAGGTTGGCCAGCAGGTACGACCAGCGCGCATGGGTCTGCTCCAGCAGCGCCTCGGCCTGGTGCACGCGGTCTTCCAGCATCTCGGCGGCGGGAATGTCCTCGCCCTCGCCGTCGTCGCTCTTGCCCAGCGGCAGGTTGCCCTTGACGAAGAAGGTCTCCAGCTCGGCCAGCAATTGCAGCTTGTTCTTGATCGACAGCTCGATGTTGATGCGCTCGATGCCGTCGGTGTACTCGCCCATGCGGTTCAGCGGAATCACCACGTCTTCATTGATCTTGAAGGCGTTGGTGTGCTTGGCGATGGCGGCCGTGCGCGAACGGTCCAGCCAGAATTTCTTGCGCGCCTCCGGGCTCACCGCGACGAAGCCTTCGCCCACGCGGTTGTTGGCCATGCGGATCACTTCCGAGGCGGCGGCGGCCACGGCGTTCTCGTCGTCGCCGACGATGTCGCCGATCAGCACCATCTTGGGCAGCACGCCGCGCTTGGACTTGGTGGCGTAGCCGACTGCGCGCAGGTAGCGCTCGTCCAGGTGCTCCAGGCCGGCCAGGATGGCGCCGCCCTTTTTGGTCTCGGCGTCCAGGAAGTCCTTGATCTCGACGATCGACGGGATCGCATCGCGCGCCTGGCCGAAGAATTCGAGACAGACCGTGCGGGTCTGCTTGGGCATCTTGTGCAGGATCCAGCGGGCCGAGGTGATCAGGCCGTCGCAACCTTCCTTCTGCACGCCCGGCAGGCCCGACAGGAACTTGTCGGTCACGTCCTTGCCCAGTCCTTCCTTGCGGAATTTCTTGCCGGAGATCTCCAGGATCTCGGTCTTGAAGACTTCGGTCTTCTGGCCGCGCTCGCCGGGGTGCGACCACTCCAGCTTGAAGCGCGCGACCTCGACGTCATGGATCTTGCCGAGGTTGTGATCCAGGCGCGTCACTTCCAGCCAGTCGCCCTGCGGGTCGACCATGCGCCAGCTGGCCAGGTTGTCCAGCGCGGTGCCCCACAGCACGGCCTTCTTGCCGCCGGCGTTCATGGCGACGTTGCCGCCGATGCACGAGGCTTCGGCCGAGGTCGGGTCGACCGCGAACACGAAGCCGGCCTTTTCGGCGGCGTCCGAGACGCGCTTGGTGACCACGCCGGCGCCCGAGTAGATCGTGGCGTAGGGCTTGTCCAGGCCGGGCAGCACTTCCATCTCGACGGCGCCCAGCTGTTCCAGTTTTTCGGTGTTGATGACGGCCGACAGCGGCGTCAGCGGAATGGCGCCGCCGGTGTAGCCGGTGCCGCCGCCGCGCGGGATGATGGTCAGGCCGAGCTCGATGCAGGCCTTGACCAGGCCGGCCATCTCGTCCTCGCTGTCCGGGGTCAGCACCACGAACGGATACTCGACGCGCCAGTCGGTGGCGTCGGTCACGTGCGACACGCGCGACAGGCCGTCGAACTTGATGTTGTCCTTCGCCGTGTAGCGACCCAGGCCCTTGGTGGCGCGCTTGCGCAAATCGTAGGTGCGGCGGAATTCCTCGGCGAACTCGGCGATGGCCTTCTTGGCGGCCTTCACCAGCGCCTCGACGCTGGCGCTGCGGCGAGCCGCGTCGGCATCGCCGGCATCGGCCTGGCCGACGTCGATGCGGCGCTTGTCGACCTCGTTGAGGCGATGGTTCAGCGCCTCGATCAGCGCGGCGCGGCGCTTGGGGTTGTCCAGCAGGTCGTCCTGCAGGTAGGGATTGCGGCGCACGACCCAGATGTCGCCCAGCACCTCGTACAGCATGCGCGCCGAACGGCCGGTCTGGCGCTTGCCGCGCAGCTCGTCCAGCAAGGACCAAGACTCTTCGCCCAACAACCGGATCACGATCTCACGGTCGGAGAACGAGGTGTAGTTGTACGGAATTTCGCGCAAGCGCGTAGGCGTGGCGCCGTGCGGCGCGTCTGTGAGCAAGGCTTGGATGTGGGCGGGGGCGTTCATCTATGTAGAAAGGTAAATCTGCTGCCGGATGTGCATTTTAGCCTATTGCCAAAACTCGCGACGGGATGAGGCCGGTTTTGCGGACGCAATGAGAACGGTTCTCTTTTGAGAAAAAAACTCAACCCGAAATTGCCCGAAATGCAAATTTTGCAACGCAGCAAATACGCCCTGCGGCAATCGAAATCCCGCCAGAAACGGCGCTAGATCATAGCCATTGGCAATGGAATTTATAAAAACAATCAATTTATATAAATTGATGGCAAAAACCTATAATCCCTCCAAGCGTCATGGGTGTTGTCCCGGAAAACCAAGGAGGATGTTATGTTTCAAAACCTGATTACCGATTTCTTGGAAAATCTAGCCATCACCCTGGCCGACTACGCCGCTTGCAAGGCATAGCCAAAGGAACGTCCGATCCATCCCGCGTGTCACTCGATGACATACACCGCAGCGGGGGACGTCCAGCCAACCCGCCAGCCAGGGAGACTGCCATGATACCGGCACCGTTGAACAAAAATTTCCCCGCAAAAACAGTCGCGTCCGACGATCCGTCGGCGGCGCCCTTCATCTCTGCCGATGAGCCCGGGACGGGCGCGGCCGAGGCCGCCAGACCCGGCATCGGCGACAGCCTGACGCTGAACCTCAAGCCGCGGCAGATCGCCATGCTGCTGGTGGCGCTGGTGTTCCTGCTGATCAAGTCCTACGAAAGCCTGCACGCCTATTTCCTGCTCAATCCCAATGTGTGGAACGCGCTGCTGGGCTCGGGCGCGGCCGCCGGCCTGACCGCGCTGGGCGCGCTGGGAGTGATCTTCACGCGCCGCATCTCGGTCAAGGCGCAGGATGTGATGCTCGGCTACGGCGGCGGCGTGATGCTGGCGGCCAGCGTGTTTTCGCTGATCATCCCGGCCATGGACGCGGCCCAGGCGATCGGCTACGCCAAGCACGCCTCGGTGCTGCTGGCGGCGACCGGCATCATGCTGGGCGGCTTGTTCGTGCTGGCCCTGAACCACGTGATCCCGCACCAGCACTTCCTGGCCATGGCCAGCGACCAGGCCAATCCCGGCCGCGCCAGCCGCATCTGGCTGTTCGTGATGGCGGTGACGATTCACAACTTCCCCGAAGGCCTCGCCATCGGCGTCGGTTTCGGCGGCGAGGACATGGGCAAGGCGGTGGCGCTGGCCACCGGCATCGGCATCCAGGACATCCCGGAAGGCCTGGTGGTGGCGCTGGCGCTGCGTACGCTGGGCTACTCGCCGTGGAAAGCGGCGGCCGCCGGCATCCTCTCCGGCCTGGTCGAGCCTGTGGGCGGCGTGCTTGGGGCGATGGCCACGGGCGTCTCGACCACGGCGTTGCCTTGGGCGCTGGCCGGCGCCGGCGGCGCGATGCTGTTCGTGATCAGCCACGAGGTGATTCCCGAATCGCACCGCCAGGGCCACGAGTCGCAGGCCACGCTGGGCTTGCTGGCGGGCTTCGTGACGATGATGCTGCTGGATGTGATCCTCGGCTGAGCCTCGTTCACGCGGCACAAGAAAAACGGCGCCGCGCGGCGCCGTTTCCGTTTGGGCCGCCCCCTTGCTCAGGCCAGCCAGTCCGCCACGCTGCGCCAGAACCCGTCGGGCACGTTCAGCAGCAGCCAGGTCATCAGGATGTAGCGCAGGAACTTGCCGATCGCCATGTACGCCACCGACGGCCAGAACGGCAGGCGCAGCCAGCCGGCCAGCGTGCAGATGGGGTCGCCGATGCCGGGCAGCCAGGCCAGCAGCATGGTCTTGGCGCCGAAGCGCTCCAACCAGACGAACCAGCGCGACGAGCGTTCGCGGGCGAAGGCCTGCTTGGCGCCGTAGCCCATCCAGTAGTCCACCACCCCGCCCAGCGTATTGCCCACCGTGGCCATCAGGATCACCGGCCAGAACATGTCCGGATTGGCCTTGATGACGGCGAACACCGCCGGCTCCGAGCCCAACGGCAGCAGCGTCGCCGAGATGAAGCTGATGAGAAAGACGGACGTCAGGCCTACGGTGGGAACGGCGAGGATGTTGAGCAGCCAGAGAACGGCGGATTCGATCATGCGGGTGGGAAGTAGGTTGAAGGAACTCGCCGGCCGGCAGGCGGCGGCGAAAATTGAAAGACGGGCAAAGCCCGCATTCTAGCTTGTGCCGGCAGCGCGGATATCAAGGTCGCATCGCCGGACGCCGGCGCGGCTCCATTATAATGATCAGTTCCCCTCGCGCCGGCAGGCTATCTCCGCCGGCGGCCCGCGGGGAGCCACGACCGGCTTACCGAGCCGTTTTTCCCTTTATCCGCTTGCGATATGACCGCGCCCAAACGCTATCAACGCCTTCACACCTGACGACAAAATGAGTAACGATTATCTTAAGAAAATCCTGACCGCCCGCGTCTACGACGTCGCCCAAGAAACGCCGCTCGAGCTGGCCAATACGCTGTCGCAACGGATTGATAATCGAATTTACTTCAAGCGCGAAGACATGCAGAGCGTGTTCAGCTTCAAGCTGCGCGGCGCCTACAACAAGATGGCACACCTGACGCAAGCGCAATTGAAGCGCGGCGTCATCTGCGCCTCGGCCGGCAACCACGCCCAGGGCGTGGCGCTGTCGGCGGCGCGCCTGGGCTGCCGCGCGGTGGTGGTGATGCCGACCACAACGCCGCAGGTCAAGATCGACGCCGTCAAGGCGCGCGGCGGCGAGGTGGTGCTGTTCGGCGACTCCTTCACCGACGCCTACAACCATGCGCTGACGCTGGAAAAGAAGCACAAGCTGACCTTCGTCCATCCGTTCGACGATCCCTACGTGATCGCCGGCCAGGGCACGGTCGCCATGGAAATCCTGCGCCAGCATCCCGATCCGATCCACGCCATCTTCGTGGCCATCGGCGGCGGCGGCCTGATCTCCGGCGTGGCCGCCTACGTCAAGGCAGTGCGCCCGGACATCAAGATCATCGGCGTGCAGACCGCCGACTCCGACGCCATGGCGCGCAGCCTGAAGGCCGGCCGCCGCGTGACGCTGCCGGACGTCGGCCTGTTCTCCGACGGCACCGCGGTCAAGCTGGTGGGCGAAGAGACCTTCCGCCTGGCCAAGAAGTATGTGGACGAGATCATCATCGTCGACACCGACGCCGTCTGCACCGCCATCAAGGATATCTTCCAGGACACCCGCAGCATCGTCGAGCCGGCCGGCGCGCTGGCCCTGGCCGGCGCCAAGGCCTACGTGGAACGCGCCCGCAACAGCAAGCAGCCGATCCGGGACCAGTCGCTGGTGACCATCGCCTGCGGCGCCAACATGAACTTCGACCGCCTGCGCTTCGTGGCCGAGATGGCCGACGCCGGCGAGGCGCGCGAAGCGGTGTTCGCGGTGACCATCCCCGAGGAGCGCGGCAGCTTCCGCCGCTTCTGTGAGACCATCGGCCCGCGCAACGTGACCGAATTCAACTACCGCATCAGCGACGCCAAGTCGGCGCACGTCTTCGTGGGCGTGCAGATCTCCGGCGCCGACGAGGCCGGCAAGATCGCCCGCAATTTCGAGAAGGCCGGCTTCGGCGTGCTCGACCTGACGCACGACGAACTGGCCAAGGTGCACATCCGCCACCTGGTCGGCGGCAAGAGCGAGCTGGCCGGCGAGGAGCTGCTGTACCGCTGCGAATTCCCCGAGCGCCCGGGCGCGCTGATGAAGTTCCTCTCCAGCATGAACCCGAACTGGAACATCAGCCTGTTCCACTACCGCAACCAGGGCGGCGACGTCGGCCGCATCCTGATCGGCGTGCAGGTGCCGAAGAAGGAAATGAAGGAATTCCGCACTTTCCTCGCCCAGCTCGGCTACCGCCACTGGGACGAAACCAAGAACCCGCTGTACAAGCTGTTCCTCGGATAAGACCGGGGCCGGCGACGCCGCTGCCCACAGCAGGGCGCCGCCGGCACAGCGCGCAGCATCGCAGGAGAATCATCATGGACAAGCCAAACCCGTCCCAATCCGCCGCCGGCCACTCGCCGGAAACCTCGCCGCTGGGCAAGAGCTCGGAGTATCCCGACGCCTACGACGCCTCGCTGCTGTTTCCCATTCCGCGCGCGCCCAAGCGCGCCGAACTGCAGATCGCCGGCACCCTGCCGTTTTTCGGCGTGGACATCTGGACCGCCTACGAGATCTCGTGGCTGAACCTGCGCGGCAAGCCGCAGATCGCCATCGCGACCTTCATCGTGCCGGCCGACTCGCCCAACATCATCGAGTCCAAGTCCTTCAAGCTGTACCTGAATTCCTTCAATCAGGAACGCCTGGAAAGCTCGGCGCAGCTGCTGGAAAAACTGCGCGCCGATCTCTCGGCGGCGGCCGGCGCCGCAGTGCAGGTGACGCTGACGGAGCCGGCGCAGTTCGGCCAGCTGAAATTCGGCGAACTCGCCGGCCTGCCGCTGGACCGGCTGGATGTGGAGATCGAAGCGGCGTCCCATCCCGACGGCGCCATCCTGCGCGCCAGCCAGGACGAGGCCACCGTCGAGGAGACCTTCGTGTCGCACCTGCTCAAGTCGAACTGCCCGGTCACCGGGCAACCGGACTGGGGCAGCGTCCAGATCCACTACGTGGGCGCGCCGATCGACCAGGAGCGGCTGCTGAAGTACATCATCGGCTTTCGCGAGCACAACGAATTCCACGAGCAATGCGTGGAGCGCATCTTCATCGACATCATGCGCAGCTGCAAGCCGCAAAAGCTCGCCGTGTACGCGCGCTACACGCGGCGCGGCGGCCTGGACATCAACCCCTGGCGCAGCAATTTCTCCAGCGGCGCGACGCCCTCTCAATTGCGCAACGCGCGCCAGTAAAGCCGCCTCACCGGCTCCCGCGCGCGCCAGAAGCGCCGGCGGGAAGCCTCAATAAATTGTTACCAATTCTTGCCGGACGCCCCCGGCATCCGGGGCGCTACGGACATCCCGCGACCATTTCGTAACATTTCCCTTTCCGGCCAACAAGGCCGGTGGGGAATCTTTGCGAAACAATTCCGGTCTGTATCCATGACGGCGCGGGAGGAACAGCCCGCGCATCGCCGTCGACTCCGTCCACAACCAGTCATGTCGCCATGCCTGCCGTCCGCATCCCGGATGCGCGGGCTTCAGCCGGCAACCCAGAACAACATGGAAAACATCACCGAGCGCCCGCGCGCGCAGCCTCCCCATTCCCTTTCGACCGGCATGCGCCGCGGCGCAGCCTGTGTCTCGCTGGCCGCGGCCGGCGCATTGTGCTGGGCTCCCGCAGCGCATGCCGAGGAGGACCAATACAGCCTGTGGCAAGCCACCAGGAATCATGCGTCCGACATCTGGAATCAGGGCGACGACGCCGTCTATCTCTCCGGCGTGGCGCACCACGGGCGCGGCACCTACACCAAGGAGAAGCTCAATGAACTCAATGAGCACGCCTGGGGCGTGGGCTACGGCAAGACCCTGCGCAACGGAAACGGCGACGATGAATCGCTGTACGGCTTCGTGCTCAAGGATTCGCATCGCCATCCGCAATACATGGCGGGCTATGCCTACGAGTACGTGGTCCCGGTCGCGCACAGCGGCCTCGAGCTGGGCCTGGGCGGCACCGCCATGTTGATGAGCCGGCAGGACTACTTCGGCAGCGTGCCGTTCCCGATCGCCTTGCCGATGGCATCGATCGGCACCAGGAAGGGCAAGATCATGTTCGCCTACGTGCCGCGGCTGTCGAAGAACAAGAACAACGGCGACGTGCTTCTGATCTTCGGCCGCATCGAGATGTAGGTGTCGATGCAAGGAACGCGCCCCGCGATGAGGCGCCGCTGCCCTCGGGCGGGGCGAAATATCATGCCGGCAACTTGATTTTCAACAACTTTCCGGCACACATCGCGGGCGACGCCGCAGCCTGTGGCAAAACGCTCCATTCCAGTCAAATTCACTGCTTGTTCTGCGCTTTCAAAGCGTTGCGGGGCCCTCAAACAGGCCTATAATCCTGCTCAAAGTCTCACCCCGTTGTAATTCTTTGAGCGTCATGACTAATCTTGCAAAAATCCTGTCTCCAGAAAATGTCGTCCTGGATCTGGAAGTCTCCAGCAAAAAAAGAGCTTTCGAACAAGCCGGCCTGACATTCGAAAACAATAGCGGCATCGCCCGCTCTACCGTTTCCGAAAACCTGTTTGCACGAGAGCGCCTCGGCTCCACCGGGCTGGGCCATGGCGTTGCCGTCCCGCACGGCCGCATCAAGGGACTCAAGGCTCCGCTGGCGCTGTTCATGCGCCTGTCCGCGCCCATCCCCTTCGAATCCCCCGACGGCCAGCCCGTGAAGCTGCTGGTGTTCCTGCTCATTCCCGACCATGTGACCCAGCAGCACCTGGAGATCCTGTCCGAGATTGCCGAGATGTTCTCCGACGACGCCTTCCGCAATGAGCTCGCCACCGAGCCGGACGCCGCCGCCGTGCACGCCCGCATCGTCACCTGGCAGCCTTCGCTGGAAAAGGCCGGCTGATCGGCCCGAACCCGGCGCCGGCCGCTTTGCGCGCGCCGGCAAATTCTGTACCCTGCATCTGAACCGCCGCCCGCGCCCGGGCCGGCTTCACGCTTGCATCACGTTCCCGCTACCCAACCAGCCAGCATCGGACCTACATGCCCAATTACTCCGCGTTGTCGATCCAGCAGCTTTACGAAGAAAACCGTGAATCCCTGCAACTGGGCTGGTTCGCCGGCTTCCCCGGCGGCGAGCGCCTGATCTCGGGCGACGCGGTCTCGGCCGCCGACCAGGTCGGCCACTTGAACCTGATCCACCCGGGCCGCATCCAGATCTTCGGCCACCAGGAGATCGAGTACTACCAGCGTCTCTCCAACACCTCGCGCGCCTACCAGACCGCCGAACTGGTGGCCGGCGAGCCGCCCGCCTTCATCATCGCCCAGGGCCTGTCGACGCCGCCGGACATCCTGGCGGTCTGCGATGAAAAGAACATCCCGCTGTTCTCCACGCCGCTGCCGGCGGCGCAGGTGATCGACTACCTGCGCGTGTATCTCTCCAAGAAACTGGCGCAGCAGATCACCATGCACGGCGTGTTCATGGACGTGCTGGGCGTGGGCGTGCTGATCACCGGCGAATCGGGGCTGGGCAAGAGCGAACTGGGACTGGAACTGATCTCGCGCAGCCACGGCCTGGTGGCCGACGACGCGGTGGAGTTCGCCCGCATCGCGCCCAACATGATCGAGGGACGCTGCCCGCCGCTGCTGCAGAACCTGCTGGAGGTGCGCGGCCTGGGGCTGCTGGACATCAAGGCCATCTTCGGCGAGACCGCGGTGCGCCGGAAGATGCGCCTGAAGCTGATCGTGCACCTGGTCCGGCGCAGCACGCTGGAAGAAAACTACGAGCGCCTGCCGCTGGACGCGCAATACGAGGAAGTGCTGGGCCTGCCGATCCGCAAGGTGGTCATCCCCGTGGCGGCCGGCCGCAACATCGCGGTGCTGCTGGAGGCCGCCGTGCGCAACACCATCCTGCAGCTGCGCGGCATCGATACCCTCAAGGAATTCATCGAGCGCCAGCGGCGCGCCATGAACGGCGAGTAAGCGCGGGCGGCCGCTGGCGCAAATCCCGCCCAGCGGGAACCTGCATTCCTGTCACGCGGCTTACATGATGCTTGCGTTATGATGACGGGATGCGAATCGTTCTGATCACCGGCATTTCCGGCTCCGGCAAATCCGTGGCACTGCATGTGCTGGAGGACGCCGGTTATTTCTGCGTGGACAACCTGCCGCCGGCGCTGTTGTGCGACCTGGTCGACACCCGCATCAGGGAAGGCGCCAGCATGCTGGCCGTGGCCACCGATGCGCGCAGCGCCGATTCGCTGGCCACCCTGCGCACCGACATCGACAAGCTCAAGGCCGACGGCCATGACGTCAAGGTGTTCTTCCTGACCGCCTCCAACGAGGCGCTCATCACCCGCTTCTCCGAGACCCGCCGCAGCCACCCGCTGTCGCACCGCCTGCTGCCCGGACGCAATCCGGCCGACCGGCTGACGCTGACCGAATGCATCGACATCGAAAGGGAAATGCTGGGCGACATGCAGGAGATCGGCCACGTGATCGACACCTCGCAGCTGAGCTCGAACAAGCTGCGCCGCTGGATCAAGGGACTGGTGGACCTGGAGCGCTCGCCGCTGACGATCCTGTTCGAATCCTTCGCCTTCAAGCACGGCCTGCCGCTGGACGCCGACCTGGTGTTCGACGTGCGCATGCTGCCCAACCCGCACTACGACGCCGCGCTGCGCCCGCTGACCGGACGCGACGATCCGGTGGTCGAATTCCTGGCCGGCTACCCCGAGGTGGCCAGCATGCTGGGCGACATCCGCGGCTTCATCGAGAAGTGGCTACCTTCGTTCAAGGACGACAACCGCAGCTACCTCACCATCGCCATCGGCTGCACCGGCGGCCAACACCGCTCGGTGTACATCGCCGAGCAGCTGGCGCGCCACTTCCGCGCCAGCGAACAAGTAGTGTGCCGCCACCGGCAGCTGGACTGAGCCGAACCGCCCCTTCCGCTATACGGCGGCCAGCAGGTCGTCGCTGCGCAAGACCCCCAACAGCAATTTCTTGACCGGCGCCGGCAAGGGCGCATCGGCCAGCCTGTGCACCGGGTACCAGACCATGGCGCCCTGCGCGATGCGCTGGCCGCGGCTCTTCAGCGCGACCTGGAACGGCGCGACATGCAGCTTGAAGTGCGTGAAGACGTGCGAGAACGGCTGCAGCTTGCGGCAGCCCTCCAGTTCGCCGTAGGGCTGCACCAGCGTGCGCACCGCGCCGTCGAACTGGGCCGCGTCGCCGACGGCGATCTCCGGCAGCGACAACAGGCCGCCCCAGATGCCGCTGTCGGGGCGCTGCTCCAGCAGCACGTCGGCGCCGTGGGTGACCACCAGCATCACGGTTTCCCGCTCGGGCACCGCCTTCTTCGGCTTGGACACCGGCAGCTCGCCCACGCGGTCCTGCGCCAGCGCGACGCAGCGCCCGGCCAGCGGGCATGTCGCGCAGGAGGGCTTGCCGCGCACGCACAGCGTGGCGCCGAGGTCCATCAGGCCCTGCGTATAGGATTCGATGCCTTCGTCCGGCAGCAAGGCGACCGCGCGCAGCCAGAGCTTGTCTTCGATCGGCTTGGCGCCGGGATAGCCGTCGATGCCGAACACCCGCGCGAATACGCGCTTGACGTTGCCGTCCAGGATGGCGGCGCGACGGCCGTAGGAGAACGCGGCGATCGCCGCCGCGGTGGAACGGCCAATGCCGGGCAGGTCGGCCAGCAGATCCGGATCGTCGGGGAAGCGCCCGCCATATTGCTCCACCACGCGCTGCGCGCACTTGTGCAGGTTGCGCGCGCGGGTGTAATAGCCCAGCCCGCTCCACAGCGCCATCACATCCTCGGACGGCGCAGCGGCCAGGCTGAAGACATCCGGGCAGCGCTCCAGGAAACGCTGGTAGTAAGGAATCACGGCGGCCACCTGGGTCTGCTGCAGCATGATCTCGGAGAGCCAGACGCGATAGGCGTCGCGCGTGTTCTGCCAGGGCAGCTTATGGCGGCCGTGCCGCTTCTGCCAGGCGATCACCGCCGCCGAGAACGAGGGATCCTCATAGCGCTCGCCGGCGTGCGGCGCGGGCAAGGCCTTGCGCCGCGGCTTGTCGACCAGGCCCTTCATTTCTGGCAACTCACGCAGTAGAAGGTGGAACGCTGGCCTTGCTTGATCTGGCGGATCGGCGCGGCGCACACGCGGCAATCCAGCCCGGTGCGGTTGTACACGAAATAGCTTTGCTGGAAATAGCCGGACTGGCCGTTGACGGAGATGAAGTCGCGCAGCGTGCTGCCGCCCTGCTCGATGGCCGCGGCCAGCGTCTCGCGGATGGCCTCGGTCAGCCGCTCGTAGCGCGCCAGGCTGATCTTGCAGGCCGGCGTCTTGGGATTAATGCGCGCCTTGAACAGGCTCTCGGAGGCATAGATGTTGCCCACGCCGACCACGATGTCGCCAGCCAGCAGCACCTGCTTGATCGGCGCCGAACGGGCACGCGTCTGGCGGAACAGCTCGCGCGCCGTGAATTTTTCCTGCAGCGGCTCCAGGCCCAGGCCGCGCAACAGCATGTGCTCCTCGACATCGCCCTCGGCGGCGTCGTGCCAGAGGATCGCACCAAATCGCCGCGGGTCGGTCATACGCATCACCTGGCCGCCGACCAGCAGGTCGAAGTGATCGTGCTTCTGCGGGGCGATGCCAGGCGGCAAAATGCGCAGGTGACCGGACATGCCGAGGTGCACGATGAGCGTGCCGTGGTCGAAGTTGATCAGCAGGTATTTGCCGCGGCGGCCGGTGGCGCGCACGGTGCGGCCTGCCACCAGCGCGTCCAGCCCGGCCGGGAACGGCCAGCGCAGCCCGGTATGGCGCATGACGACGCCGCTGACGGTCTTGCCATCGAGATATGGCGCGACCCCGCGGCGGGTGACTTCTACTTCTGGCAATTCTGGCATCTGGCTACGTCTGGAGGGCTGGCTGGTGGGAACTCCATATGATAATGCAGATGCCGAAAACAAGACCCGGGCCCGCTTGCGCCATGCCAGGATGCATTACACTCCGCTTACAGCAAAGCAATAGCGCTTGGGCGTAAAATCGAAACTTCCAGAATCGTCAGGACGACACCTTGAAAAAAACCATCGCCCTCCTAACCAGCACCTTGCTGTTGTCCGCATGCGCGAGCTTCCAGCAGTCCGGCGACCAGGCGAACGCCGCCGCGCAGGACCAGAAGACGGCCTCGGCCAAGTCGGCGGCGGCCAACCGCAAGAAATCGCCCAAGGCCCGCACCCAGCAGCAGGAAGACGCGCTGCCGGCGGTCGAGCTGAGCGAAGACATCCTGTACAAGGTTTTGACAGCCGAGATCGCCTTCCAGCGCGGCCAATGGCAATCGGCCTATGTGACCATCCTGTCGGCCGCGCAGCAGACGCGCGATCCGCGCCTGGCCAAGCGCGCCGCCGAGATCGCGGTCACCGCGCGCCAGCCCGCCGAGGCACTGGTGGCGGTGCGCCTGTGGACCGAACTGGCCCCGCATTCGGATGAGGCCCTGCAAAACTACCTGGGCCTGATCATGCTCTCCGACAGCGTCGACGAGATCGAGCCGCTGCTGACCCAGCGCCTGGCCGACGCCGCGCCGCAGGCGCGCGGGCCGATGATCCTGCAGATCCAGCGCCTGCTGGCGCGGGCCAAGGACAAGCAGTCCAGCTTCGCCATCCTGCAGAAGGTGACCCAGCCCTACGGCGACCTGATGGAAACCCACCTGGCGCTGGCGCAGGCCGCCTTCAACGTGGGCGACGCCACCTATGCCCAGCGCGAGGCGCGCGCCGCGCTGAAGATCAAGCCCGATTCCGAGCTTGCGATCCTGACCGCGGCCCAAGTCGCGCCCGACACCAAGGAAGCCACCAAGCTTATCACCGAGTTCCTGCGCAAGTATCCGGATTCGCGCGAAGTGCGCGTCGCCTATGCCCGCAGCCTGGTCGAGCAGAAGGACTTCAAGCAGGCGCGCAGCCAGTTCGAGGCGCTGCTCAAGGAAGACGGCGAGGACCCGACCACGCTGTTCGCGCTGGGCGTGCTCTCGGCCCAGACCGACCAGCTGAAGGATGCCGAAAACTATCTCAAGCGCTACCTGCAGGTGCTGGCCGCCCAGCCCGAGGACGACCGCGACCCGAGCCAGGCCATCCTGCTGCTCTCGCGCATCGCCGAGGAGCGCCAGGACTACGACGCCGCGCTGCGCTACCTGGACCAGGCCGAGCCGGGTTCGGACGGCTACGTCAACATCCAGGTGCGCCGCGCCCAGCTGCTGGCGCGCAAGACCGACATCGACGGCGCGCGCAAGGCGCTGGAGGCGGCGCAGTCGGAATCGTCCACCGATGCCGAACAGCTGCAGCTGCTGCAGGCCGAGTCGCTGCTGCTGCGCGACGCCAACCGCAACCAGGAAGCCGCCGACGTGCTCAAGAGCGGCATCGAGCGCTTCCCCAACAATACCGACCTGCTGTACGACTATTCGATGGTGCTGGAGAAGCTCGGCAAGTACGACGAGATGGAAAAGTCGCTGCGCCGCGTGATCTCGCTGGCGCCGGGCAACCAGCACGCCTATAACGCGCTGGGCTACTCGCTGGCCGATCGCAACATCCGCCTGCCGGAAGCGCTGGAGCTGATCCGCAAGGCGGCCGAGATGGCGCCGCAGGATGCCTTCATCGCCGATAGCCTGGGCTGGATCCAGTTCCGCATGGGCCAGCTCGACCAGGCCGAAACGCAGATGCGGCGCGCCTATGGGCTGCGCCCGGATGTGGAGATCGGGGTGCACCTGGGCGAAGTGCTGTGGACGCGCGGCAAGCAGGACGAAGCCCGCCAGGTCTGGCGCGAAGTCCAGGCCAAGGATCCCGACAACGAAGTCCTGAAAAGCACGCTGGCGCGGCTCAACGTCAAGCCATGATGCAGGCGAGGCAAGCAAGCCCGATGGCCGCCCTGCGCCGCGCGGCCGCTGTCGGCGCGATGTCGCTGGCGGCCCTGCTGGCCGGCTGCGCCGACTTGCAGCAATCCACGCAGGCGGGCTCCGGCAGCGCCCCGGCATACCGGGAAAGCATCAGCCTGGCCGGCCGCATCTCGGTCCAATATGAACAGGGCAACGCGCCGCAGTCGCTGCACGGCAGCTTCATCTGGAAGCAGGCGCCGCGCGAAATCGACCTGGAAATGCTCTCGCCGCTGGGCCAGACCGTGGCCACCATCAACGTCAAGCCGGGCATCGCCACGCTGGTGCAGTCCGGCCGCGCGCCGCAAGTGGCGCCGGACGTGGATGAACTGGCCGCACAGGCGCTGGGCTGGCCGCTGCCGGTCTCGGGCATGCGGCATTGGCTGCAAGGCACCGGCACCGACGTCGCGGGCAAGACCTTCACCGCCACGCCCGGGCAAGAAGAGACCGGCTTTTCCACGCGGGACGGTTGGCGCGTGGTGTACGCCAACTGGCAGACCGATCCCGCCAGCGGAGAAATCCGCCCCAAGCGCATCGACATGACGCGCAATACCGAACAAGCCGGCAAGGTCGCCATCCGCATCGCGGTCGACAGCTGGAACCAGCCCTGAGCCGCACCTGGGTACCTGACATCGAAGCTCCCCGCATGACCACTGCCCTCACCGCCTGCCCGGCGCCCGCCAAGCTCAACCTGTTCCTGCACGTCACCGGCCGCCGGCCGGACGGCTATCACCTGTTGCAATCGGCCTTCCAGCTGATCGACCGCTGCGACACGCTGGACTTCACCGTGCGCGACGACGGCCGCATCGCGCGCGCCAACGACATCCCCGGCGTGCCGGAAGAAAGCGACCTGGTGGTGCGCGCGGCCAAACTGCTGCGCGAGACCGCCGGCCGCGCCGAACTGGGCGCATCCATCACGGTGAACAAGATATTGCCGATGGGCGGCGGGCTGGGCGGCGGCTCGTCGGACGCCGCCACCACGCTGCTGGCGCTGAACCATTTATGGCAGACCGGCTTCACGCGCCGGAAATTAATGGAGATCGGCCTGAAACTGGGCGCCGACGTGCCCTTCTTCATCTTCGGCCGCAACGCCTTCGCCGAGGGCGTGGGCGAAGCGCTGTCCCCGCTGGCGACGGCCGATTGCTGGTATGTGGTGATCGAACCCGGGGTCTCGGTTCCGACCGCAATAATTTTTTCATCGAAACAATTGACAAGGGATACCGAAGCCGTCAGAATAACGGACTTTCCTGATGCGACGAAACAAGTTGCTTCGAGCTTCGGGAAGAACGATCTGGAAATGGTGGCAAGCCGGCATTTCCCTGAAATTGCGGAAGCAGTCGAATGGCTGAGCAAGTTCGGGAACGCCAGAATGACCGGATCCGGCGCCTGTGTGTTTTGTGCATTCGAACACGAACAGCAGGCAGACGAAGTGCTGAAACATTTGCCTTCGCGCTGGATCGGCTGGAAAGCCAAAGCGATGCAGGAACATCCTCTCGCCCATTTAGTGAAGTCGTAGCGAAGAATTGGTTTGACGAAGAATCTGCGCGCCTGAGCGCGCGATGAAACGGCAAACAGCAGATTGCGTAGGGGAATCGCCAAGTTGGTTAAGGCACCGGATTTTGATTCCGGCATTCCAAGGTTCGACTCCTTGTTCCCCTGCCATTAAATTAAGGACCGGCCGGTCGGCCAGATGTCCAGTCAAAAAAATAAGCCGTCAATGTGAGACCCATCAGTCAAGCATTGTCGGCTTTTCGACTTTATAACGTTTGCATTCAGGGATACCCACATGGCACTTGAAAACCTGATGGTTTTTACCGGCAACGCCAATCCGGAATTGGCGCGAGGCGTCGCTGAAAAACTCGGTATCCCGCTGGGCAAGGCCAATGTTTCCAAGTTCTCCGATGGCGAAGTCATGGTGGAGATCAATGAAAACGTTCGCGGCAAAGACGTTTTCGTGCTGCAGTCGACCTGCGCGCCGACCAATGACAACCTGATGGAAATCATGATCATGGTCGACGCATTGAAGCGCGCATCGGCCGGCCGCATCACCGCCGCCATCCCCTATTTCGGCTACGCCCGCCAGGATCGCCGCCCGCGTTCGGCGCGCGTCGCGATCTCGGCCAAGGTGGTTGCCAACATGCTGCAGGAAGCCGGCGTCGAGCGCGTCCTGATCATGGACCTGCACGCGGACCAGATCCAGGGCTTCTTCGACATTCCGGTGGACAACATCTACGCCTCGCCCATCCTGCTGGGCGACCTGGTGGCCAAGAACTACGACGACCTGCTGGTCGTGTCGCCCGACGTCGGCGGCGTGGTGCGCGCCCGCGCGCTGGCCAAGCGCCTGGGCTGCGACCTGGCGATCATCGACAAGCGCCGCCCGAAGGCCAACGTCTCGGAAGTGATGAACATCATCGGCGAAGTCGAAGGCCGCAACTGCGTGATCATGGACGACATGGTCGACACCGCCGGCACCCTGACCAAGGCCGCCGAAGTGCTCAAGGAACGCGGCGCCAAGAAGGTGGTGGCCTATTGTACCCACCCGGTGCTGTCGGGCCCCGCGATCGACCGCATCAGCAATTCGCCGCTGGACGAGCTGGTGGTGACCGACACCATCCCGCTGTCGCCCGCCGCGCGCGGCTGCCCAAAGGTGCGTCAGTTGACCTGCGCCGACCTGCTGGCCGAGACCTTCAAGCGCATCACGAAGGGCGACTCCGTCATGTCGCTGTTCGCCGAGTAAGACAGATTCGAATTCGCCTCGCCGCAATCCTGCGGCGGGGTTTTTCATATCCCCTGGTCGCGGGGGATATTTACCACGCAGGGCATACGTCAACGCAACGACGCGCCTTGCCAACATTGGAGCTTTAACATGAAAGTCATCGCCTTTCCGCGCAAAGAACAGGGCACCGGAGCGAGCCGCCGCCTGCGTATTGCCGGCCAAACTCCCGGCATCGTCTACGGCGGCACCGCTGCCCCGCTGAACATCGCTCTGGACCACAACGCGCTGTACCACGCGCTGAAGAAGGAAACCTTCCACTCGTCCATCCTGGACCTGGAAATCGAAGGCAAGGTCGAACAAGTGCTGCTGCGCGACTTCCAAGTCCACGCATACAAGCAACTGGTCCTGCACGTCGACTTCCAACGCGTGGACGCTTCCCAGAAGCTGCACACCAAGGTGCCCCTGCACTTCGTGAACGCTGAAGTGTCGCCTGCCGTCAAGCTGCACGCCGGCATCATCAGCCACGTCGCTTCGGAACTGGACGTGTCCTGCCTGCCGGGCAACCTGCCGGAATTCATCGAAGTCGACCTGGCCAAGCTGGACGTCGGCCAATCGATCCACCTGGCTGACCTGAAGCTGCCCAACGGCGTGACCGCCGTGACCCAGGAAAACCTGACCATCGCCACCGCCACCGTGCCGGCCGGTCAAGTGTCCGCTGAAGGCGGTGCTGCTGAAGGCGCCGAAGAAGCCAAGTAATTCGCTTCCGCTTCAAATAAGAAACCCGCCTGATGGCGGGTTTTTTATTGCCGTCGTTGCCGGCATCGCTCCCTGCACGCTCAGGCCTTCAACTTCAGCCAGGATTCCCGCTGGCGCACCATGGCCGCCGGCTTGCCCAATGCCGCCAGCGTCACCTGCGGCGCGACATCGGCCTTCAGCTTGAGCGTGAACTCCATCAGCTCGTCGCGGCGGAAGGCGTGCACACGTACCGTATCGTTGACGCGATAGCGCGCCAACAGGCCATCCGCGCCCGACGCCGGCACCCGCAGGCCATCGATGGCCACCAGCTTGTCGCCCGCCGACAGGCCGGCCTGCATCGCCGGGCCGCCTTCATGCACGACGGCCAGCTTGGCGTCGCCGCCGTCCTTGCTCACGCGCGCGCCCAGCCAGGGCTTGGCGTCCCTGGGCAGCGCATCGTCATAGCTCACGCCGAAGGCCGGCAGCAGCTCGCCCAGCGGCAGGTCCTCGGTGCCGCGGATGAAGCGCTCATAAAAACGCTTCAGGTCGGCGCCGCTCAGCTCTTCCATCAGCGCCAGGATGCCATCCTCCGGCACGCCCTGCGCGCCGCCCTCATAGAAGTCCCGACCATGGCGCTCCCAGAGGCCGCGCATGACGTCGTCCAGCGAGCGACGGCCGCGCGTCTGCGCGCGGATCGTCAGGTCCAGGCCCAATGCCACCAGCGAACCCTTGGTGTAGTAGCTGACGATGGCGTTGGCGGCGTTCTCGTCCTGGCGGTAGTACTTCACCCAGGCGTCGAAGCTGGACTCGGCCACGCTCTGCTTCTTGCGGCCCGAACCGCGCAGCACGCCGGTGACGGTCTTGGCCAGCAGCTTCAAGTAATTGTCGGTATCGATGACGCCGGTGCGCACCAGGAACAGGTCGTCGTAGTAGCTGGTGAAGCCTTCGAACAGCCACAGCAGCGAGGTGTAGTTCTCCTGGCGCAGGTCGTAGGGCGCGAACACCGCAGGCTTGATGCGCTTGACGTTCCAGGTGTGGAAGTACTCGTGGCTGCACAGGCCGAGATAGGTGCGGTAGCCGTCGGTCTGTTCAGGCTTGCCCTTGACCGGCAGGTCGGCGCGCGAGCAGATCAGCGCGGTCGAGGCGCGATGCTCCAGGCCGCCGTAGCCGTCGCCCACCGCCAGCGTCATGAAGACGTAGCGCTGCATGGGCGCGCGCTTTTTCTTGGGCTCGAAGAAGGCGATCTGCGCTTCGCAGATCTTCTTCAGGTCATCGCACAGGCGCGCCATGTCGAGATTGGGTACGCGGCCGGTGATCACCACGTCGTGCTGCGCGCCGTGCGCCTTGAAGCTGGCCAGCGCGAAATCTCCGATTTCCACCGGGTGGTCGATCAGCTCGTCGTAGTCCTTCGCCGCGTAGCTGCCGAAACCATAACGCCGGGCCTTGAGCTCGGGCAAGGAGGTGGCCACGCGCCAGCGCTTGAACGCCTCGCCCTGCGGACGACCGATGTCGACCACATGCTGCGCGCCCTCGAAGCCATGCGCCGCGAGGAACACGCTGGTGCCGTTGAAGAAGCCGTGGGTCTGGTCCAGGTGCGCGGTGCGCACGGAAAGATCCCAGGCATAGACCTGGTAGGACAAGGTCAGCGCGCCGCCGCATGGCGCGGCCTGCCAGGTGTGCTTGTCCAGCTTTTTCACCGCCACCTTGCGCCCGCCCGACTCGCCGCGCAACTGCACGATGTTCTTGCCGAACTCGCGGATCATGTAGCTGCCCGGGATCCAGGCCGGCAGGGAAAACACCTGGCCATCGGCGGCCGGCTTGTCGACCGTGACGGTGACGTCATACATGTGGGATGCGGGATCGCTGGAGGAGATGGTGTAGCGGATTGGATTGGCCATGTGGGTCCTTGCCTGCGCCTGGTTGGCGAATCGTGACATTTTACTTGAGCGTCCTACGCAGCGGCATCCCTCTCTGCGGCGTGTTGCGCACGAAAAAAAACCGGACAGACTTGCGTCTGCCCGGGTCCAGGTCAAATGAAGCTAAATCGTTGTTGTCGGTTCGGAATCAGCGCGGCAGCAGCGAGGCGCCCATCAGGAACTCGTCCACTGCGCGGGCGCATTGGCGTCCTTCACGGATCGCCCACACCACCAGCGACTGGCCGCGGCGCATGTCGCCTGCGGCGAACACCTTGTCGACCGAAGTCTTGTAGCAACCTTCGCCGTCGGTGGTGGCGCGCGCGTTGCCGCGGGCATCCTTCTCCACGCCGAAGGCGTCCAGCACCTGCTGCACCGGCGACACGAAGCCCATGGCCAGCAGCACCAGGTCGGCTTTCACTTCGAACTCGGAGTCGGGCACTTCCACCATCTTGCCGTCCTTGAACTCGACGCGCGCCGCGATCAGCTTCTCGACCTTGCCGCCCTTGCCTTCCAGGCGCTTGGTGGTGACCGCGAAATCACGCTCGCAGCCTTCCTCGTGCGAGGACGAGGTGCGCAGCTTGATCGGCCAGTACGGCCACACCAGCGGCTTGTTCTCCGATTCCGGCGGCTGCGGCATCAGTTCGAACTGGACCACGGCTTCGGCGCCGTGGCGGTTGGAGGTGCCCACGCAGTCGGAACCGGTATCGCCGCCGCCGATCACCACCACGTGCTTGCCGGTGGCCATGATCTGGTTCTTCAGCTTGTCGCCGGCGTTGACCTTGTTCTGCAGCGGCAGGAAGTCCATCGCGAAGTGCACGCCCTTGAGCTCGCGGCCGGGAACCGGCAGGTCGCGCGGCGCTTCGGCGCCGCCGGAGATGATGATGGCGTCGAAGTCTTTTTGCAGCTGCTCCGGCGAGATGGTTTCCTTGGACCAGTTGGTGACGGTCTCAGGGAAATCCTTGCCGACGAAGACGCCGGTGCGGAAGGTCACGCCTTCAGCCGCCATCTGCTCGACGCGCAGGTCGATGTGCGATTTTCCCATCTTGAAGTCGGGGATGCCGTAGCGCAGCAGGCCGCCGACGCGATCGTTCTTCTCGAACAGGGTCACGTCGTGGCCGGCGCGCGCCAGCTGCTGCGCCGCCGCCATGCCGGCGGGACCGCCGCCGACCACGGCCACCTTCTTGCCGGTCTTGATGGCGGCCGGTTGCGGCACCACCCAGCCGTTTTCCCAGCCCTTGTCGATGATGAAGTGCTCGATCGACTTGATGCCCACGGCGTCGTTGTTGATGCCCAGGGTGCATGCCGCTTCGCACGGCGCCGGGCAGATGCGGCCGGTGAACTCGGGGAAGTTGTTGGTCGAATGCAGGGTATCCAGCGCTTCCTTGTAGTTGCCGCGGTAGACCAGGTCATTCCAGTCAGGAATGATGTTGTTGACCGGGCAGCCGTTGTTGCAGAACGGAATGCCGCAATCCATGCAGCGCGCGCCCTGGATCTTGGCGTCGCCTTCGCTCAGGTGCAGGACGAATTCCTTGTAGTGCTTGGTGCGTGCGGCAGGCGCTTCGCTGGCCTCTTTCAGGCGCTGGTATTCCATGAAACCGGTTGCTTTTCCCATTTTCCTCTCACATTTCTCGCTAAGGATGCGGCGGGCGGCGATGAATTATTCATTGAGTTCGCCACGCCCGCCGGCGTGCTTGATTGATCCGAAAGTACGCTGCGCTGGTTACGCGGCGACCTTCTCCTTCTTGGCTTCGGCAGCGGCGGCCAGTTCTGCCAGCGCGCGTTTGTATTCGGTCGGGAAGACCTTCACAAACTTCGCGCGCGAGGCCGCCCAGTTGTCCAGCAGGTAGCGCGCGCGCGTGCTGCCGGTGTACTTGAAGTGCCGTTCAATCAAGCCACGCAGGATGGCTTCGTCGGTCTGGCGCTCGCCGCCTCGCGACAGGCTGTGCCAGACATTGCGGGCCACTTCGTGCGCTTGCTCGGTGTCGGCCAGCACCTTGTCCAGGGCCACCATCGAGGTATTGCACTTGGTGGCGAAATCGCCATCCGGGTCGTACACGTAGGCGATGCCGCCCGACATGCCGGCGGCGAAGTTGCGGCCGGTATTGCCCAGCACCACCACGGTGCCGCCGGTCATGTATTCGCAACCGTGGTCGCCGGTGCCTTCCACCACGGCGATGGCGCCGGAGTTGCGCACCGCGAAGCGCTCGCCGGCCACGCCGTTGATGAAGGCCTCGCCGGTGATGGCGCCGTACAGCACGGTGTTGCCCGAGATCATGTTGTCCACGGCGCGGCCGCGGAACTCGGTGTTCGGACGCACGATGATGCGCCCGCCCGACAGGCCCTTGCCGACGTAGTCGTTGCCTTCGCCGACCAGGTCCAGGGTCACGCCCTTGGCCAGGAAGGCGCCGGCCGACTGGCCTGCGGTGCCTTGCAGCTGGATATGGATGGTGTCATCCGGCAGGCCTTCGTCGCCATAGCGCTTGGCGACTTCGCCCGAGAGCATGGCGCCGACGGTGCGGTTCAAGTTCTTGATCGTGGAGATGAAGGAAACCTTCTCGCCCTTTTCCAGCGCGGGCTGCGCCTGGGAGATCAGCTTGTGGTCCAGCGCCTTGTCCAAGCCGTGATCCTGATAGTCGGTGTGGTAGACCGGCAGGTTCGATTCAGGCTGGTGGAAGATGCGGCTGAAGTCCAGGCCGCGGGCCTTCCAGTGCGCGATGGCCTTGGTGCGGTCCAGCAGGTCGGCGCGGCCGATCAGCTCGTCGAACTTGCGGATGCCCAGCTGGGCCATGATCTGGCGCGCTTCTTCGGCGATGAAGAAGAAGAAGTTGACCACGTGCTCGGGCTTGCCCGAGAACTTGGCGCGCAGCACCGGATCCTGCGTGGCCACGCCCACCGGGCAGGTGTTGAGGTGGCACTTGCGCATCATGATGCAGCCTTCCACCACCAGCGGCGCGGTGGCGAAGCCGAACTCGTCGGCGCCCAGCATGGCGCCGATGACGACGTCGCGGCCGGTCTTCATCTGGCCGTCGGCCTGCACGCGGATGCGGTTGCGCAGGCCGTTGAGCACCAGGGTCTGCTGGGTTTCGGCCAGGCCGAGTTCCCAGGGCGAGCCGGCGTGCTTGATCGAGGACAGCGGCGAAGCGCCGGTGCCGCCGTCATGGCCGGCGATCACGACGTGGTCGGACTTGGCCTTGGCCACGCCTGCGGCGACCGTGCCCACGCCCACTTCCGACACCAGCTTGACCGAGATCGAGGCGCGCGGGTTGACGTTCTTCAGGTCGTGGATCAGCTGCGCCAGGTCTTCGATCGAGTAGATGTCGTGGTGCGGCGGCGGCGAAATCAGGCCCACGCCCGGCACCGACACGCGCAGCTTGGCGATGTATTCCGACACCTTGTGGCCCGGCAGCTGGCCGCCTTCGCCCGGCTTGGCGCCCTGCGCCATCTTGATCTGGATCTGGTCGGCCGAGATCAGGTATTCGGCGGACACGCCGAAACGGCCCGAGGCCACCTGCTTGATGCGCGAACGTAGCGAGTCGCCTTCCTGCAGCGGGATGTCGACTTCGATGTGCTCGCGGCCGATTTCCGAGGCCAGGGTCGCGCCCTGCTTGATGGGGATGCCCTTGAGCTCATTGCGATAGCGGTTGACGTCTTCGCCGCCTTCGCCGGTGTTGGACTTGCCGCCGATGCGGTTCATCGCGATGGCCAGCGTGGCGTGCGCCTCGGTCGAGATCGAGCCCAGCGACATGGCGCCGGTGGCGAAGCGCTTGACGATTTCCTTGGCAGGCTCCACTTCATCGATCGAGATGGCGCGCGACGGATCGATCCTGAACTCGAACAGGCCGCGCAGCGTCATGTGGCGCTTGGACTGGTCGTTGATGATCTGGGCGTACTCTTTGTAGGTGTTGTAGCTGTTCGAACGGGTCGAGTGCTGCAGCTTGGCGATCGCGTCCGGCGTCCACATGTGCTCTTCGCCGCGGATGCGGAAGGCGTACTCGCCGCCGGCATCCAGCGCGTTGGCCAGCACCGGGTCGGCGCTGAAGGCCGCGGTGTGCAGGCGCAAGGCTTCCTCGGCCACCTCGAACACGCCGATGCCCTCGACGTTGGAGGCGGTGCCCTTGAAGTACTTGTCCACCAGCGCCTTGGACAGGCCGATGGCTTCGAAGATCTGCGCGCCGCAGTAGGACATGTAGGTCGAGATGCCCATCTTGGACATGACCTTCAGCAAGCCCTTGCCGACCGCCTTCTGGAAGTTGTAGATCGCCTTGTCGGCCGACAGGTCGCCCGGCAGGCCGCGCGCCATTTCGGACAGCGTATCCATCGCCAGGTACGGGTGGATGGCTTCGGCGCCATAACCCGCCAGCAGCGCGAAGTGGTGGGTCTCGCGCGCCGAGCCGGTTTCCACCACCAGGCCGGTGGAGGTGCGCAGGCCCTTGCTGACCAGGTGCTGGTGGATTGCCGAGGTGGCCAGCAGCGCCGGGATCGGCAGTTGGTCGGGACCGACCTTGCGGTCGGACACGATCAGGATGTTGTGGCCCGACTTGACCGCGTCCACGGCCTTGGCGCACAGCGACGCCAGGCGCGCTTCGATGCCTTCCTTGCCCCAGGCGACCGGATAGCAGATGTTCAGTTCATGCGACTTGAACTTGCCGCCGCTGTGTGCGCTGATGTTGCGCAGCTTGGCGATGTCGTCGTAGTCCAGCACCGGCTGCGTCACTTCCAGGCGCATCGGCGGGTTGATGTTGTTGGTGTCGAGCAGGTTGGGCTTGGGTCCGATGAAGGACACCAGCGACATGACCAGGGCTTCGCGGATCGGGTCGATCGGCGGGTTGGTCACCTGCGCGAACAGCTGGCGGAAGTAGTTGTAGAGCGGCTTGTTCTTGTTGGACATGACCGCCAGCGGCGAGTCGTTGCCCATGGAACCGATCGCCTCTTCGCCGCTGGTGGCCATCGGGGCCATCAGGAACTTGACGTCTTCCTGGGTGTAGCCGAAGACCTGCTGCAGGTCCAGCAGCGACAGTTCGGACGCGGCCTGGCGCGGCTCGTTCTCGAGTTCGTCCAGCTTGACGCGCACCGAGTTGATCCACTGCTTGTAGGGCTTGGCGTTGGCGTAGGTGTCCTTCAGTTCCTTGTCGTCGATGATGCGGCCGGCGTCCAGGTCGATCAGGAACATCTTGCCCGGCTGCAGGCGCCACTTCTGGATGATCTTGGATTCGGGAATCGGCAGCACGCCGGATTCGGAAGCCATCACCACCAGGTCGTCGTCGGTGACGATGTAGCGCGCCGGGCGCAGGCCGTTGCGGTCCAGCGTGCCGCCGATGTGGCGGCCGTCGGTGAAGGCCAGCGCGGCCGGGCCGTCCCACGGTTCCATCATGGCGGCGTGGTATTCGTAGAAGGCGCGACGGTTGTCGTCCATCGAGGTGTGGTTTTCCCAGGCCTCGGGCACCATCATCATCATCGCCTGCGGCAACGGGTAGCCGGCCATGACCAGCAGCTCCAGCGCGTTGTCGAAGCTGGCGGTGTCGGACTGGCCTTCATAGATCAGCGGGAACAGCTTCTTCAGGTCCGAGCCCAGCACGGCCGACTGCATCACGCCTTCGCGGGCGCGCATCCAGTTGAAGTTGCCCTTGACGGTGTTGATTTCG
This sequence comes from Herbaspirillum sp. WKF16, assembly GCF_028993615.1. Taxonomy (NCBI): domain Bacteria; kingdom Pseudomonadati; phylum Pseudomonadota; class Betaproteobacteria; order Burkholderiales; family Oxalobacteraceae; genus Herbaspirillum; species Herbaspirillum sp. WKF16. The sequence goes on from NZ_CP118632.1 coordinate 4,088,572, forward strand.
CCGTTGTGGGCGATCAGGCGGTACGGGTGGGCCAGCGGCCACTCGGGGAAGGTGTTGGTGGAGAAGCGCTGGTGCACCAGGGCCAGGGCCGAGACGCAGCGCTCGTCCTGCAGGTCCTTGTAGTACACGCCGACCTGATCGGCCAGCAGCAGGCCCTTGTAGACCACGGTGCGGGCCGACATCGAGGGCACGAAGAATTCCTTGCCGTGCAGCAGGTTCAGCGCCTGGATGGCGTGGCCGGACGACTTGCGGATCACGTACAGCTTGCGCTCCAGCGCGTCGGTCACCATGATGTCCGGGCCGCGGCCGATGAAGATCTGGCGGATCACCGGTTCTTTTTCGCGCACGGTGGGCGACATCGGCATGTCGGTGTCGACCGGCACGTCGCGCCAGCCCAGCACGATCTGGCCTTCGGCCAGCACGGCGCGTTCGATTTCCTGTTCACAGGCGATGCGCGAGGCGTTTTCCTTGGGCAGGAACACCATGCCTACGCCATATTCGCCCGGCGGCGGCAGGTCCACACCCTGCTTGGCCATCTCGTCGCGGTAGTACTGGTCGGGAATCTGGATCAGGATGCCGGCGCCGTCACCCATCAGCGGGTCGGCGCCGACGGCGCCCCGGTGGTCCAGATTCTTCAGAATGAGCAAACCCTGGTCAACGATGGAATGGGATTTCTTGCCCTTGATGTGGGCGATGAAACCGACGCCGCAGGCGTCATGTTCATTTGCTGGGTCGTAAAGGCCTTGCGCGTGCATAACGGTACTCCACCACATTGACAGTAAGGATTTGAAGAATAGTGCAGTGCACCCAATAGTTCAATGAAAATAAAAGGGGTCGGAGTTAATTTAATTTCCTCACGATTTCTAGGAAATTTTAATTAGGGACACAGTAAAGAAGACTGAACTAAGCAATTGATTTAAAAGATTTATTTTTTTCAGATGCTTGCTTAAAAGACTGCTACTACGACTCGTCGCCGGCGTCACCATCGGCCGCGGGCGCCTTCGCCAGCATCGGCCGGCCTCGCTTGGCGGGGCTTACGCGACGGCGCGTCTGCCGCTCCAGCGCCACCTTGAAATCCTCCGAGCCCAGCGCCCACCCCTTGAGCGTGGCGTCGGTAATGGTGGCCACGTCATCCTGGGACAGCGCCTCTTCGGTCAACTGCCGATAGGCAATTTCGCGGTCGAAAGGCGTATTGCCGATCGACCAGTAACGGGGATGGTCGGTAACGAGGCCATCCTGTTTTGCGCCAATGTGATGCATGTAGCTCGACCAAGGGTAGTCGCCGGGCGCCGCGACCAGGCCGTTGCGCACCGGATTGAGCTCGATGTACCGGCACACGGCCAGCAGGTAGAGCTCGGCGTCCACCACGGTGGCGCGGTAGCGCCCCTGCCACAAGGTGCCGCTGCGGCCGTATTTCTGGTTGAAGTACGGGACGTAGTGGCGCCCTATCCACTGCATCATCCGTGCCAGGCCCTGGTCGTCGGCGGGCGTGGCCAGCAGGTGGATATGATCCGGCATCAGCACATAGGCATGGATGGCGAGCTTGAACTGGCGCGCCGCCTCCTTGAGCCAGCCGAGGAAGGCCAGGTGATCGTCGGCGTCGCGAAAGATGCTCACGCCGTCGTGGCCGCGCTGGATGATGTGATGCGGCTGGTGGGGGGCGACGAGGCGGGGAAGGCGGGCCATGGCAGTTCGCATGAGGACGGAAGATGGAGCCGACATTCTAATGCGCTCCGTCCCCAATTAATTCCCCATTGCCGATTCGGCATGATCCCCAGGGTAAAAAAAACCGGCCGGATCGCTCCGGCCGGCCCAGGCCCTGCACCACACACCATTCGGCTCCCCGCTCAGGCGCTTTTCTTGTCCTTCGACAGCGCCAGGCTCAGGACGATGGACACCAGCAGGATCGCGCCCACCACCGCCAGCGACCACAGCACCGGAATGTGGAACCAATACGCCGCCAGCATCTTCAGGCCGACGAAGAGCAACACCAGCGCCAGGCCGTACTTGAGCAGGTGGAAGCGCTCGGCGGAATCGGCCAGCAGGAAGTACAGCGCGCGCAGGCCCATGATCGCGAACATGTTCGACGTGAAGACGATGAACGGATCCTTGGTGATGGCGAAGATCGCCGGAATGCTGTCGACCGCGAAGATCACGTCGGAAATCTCGATCAGCAGCAGCACCAGCATCAGCGGCGTGAAGTACTTGACGCCGTTTTTCACGGAGAAGAATTTCTCGCCGTCGTACTCGTTGCTGATCTTGAGGTGATTGCGCAGCCAGCGCAGCAACGGGTTGTCGCCAAGGTCGGGTTCCTTGTCGGCGAACAGCAGCATCTTCACGCCGGTAAACACCAGGAAGGCGCCGAACAGGTACAGGATCCAGCTGAACTGCGCGATCAGCCAAGCGCCCAGGAGGATCATCACGGCGCGCATCACGATGGCGCCGATCACGCCGTAGAGCAGCACCCGGCGCTGCAGTTCGGGCGGCACGGCGAAGTAGCCGAAGATCATCAGGAACACGAAGATGTTGTCGACCGACAGGGCCTTCTCGATCAGGTAGCCGGACAGGAACTCGGCGCCCTTTTCATTGGCGAATGCGCGCCCCACGTTGACGTCCAGGTACCACCACATGGCGCCGGCGAACAGGAGCGCCAGCGACACCCAGGCCAGCGACCAGCCCAGCGCCTCCCTGGGCGACACGCGGTGCGCGTTGCGCCCGCCCAGCGCAAACATGTCCAGCGCCAGCATGCCCAGCACGAATACGATGAAGCCGCCCCACATGGGGACGGTTGCGAAGCTCTCTACGCCATTCACGATTTACCTCTCGGTTCTTGGTCTGATGTTCTTTGCCCGCTCAGTCGAAATCGAAGATCTCGCCGAGGAAGCCCTTTTTCTTGCGCCTGTAGTCGCCGCCGTGACTGTCGCCATGATGGTGGCCGCGACCGAAACGCTGATCGTACCCCTGCTGCAGCGGCTGCAGCGGCTGCGGCGCCCGGACCGGCGCCGGCGCCACAGCCGGCGCGCGCTCGATCAGCTTGTCGAGCTCGCCGCGATCCAGCCACACGCCGCGGCATTGCGGACAGTAGTCGATCTCGATGCCCTGGCGTTCCGAGATCAGCAGGTTGGTCGATGTGCAGACGGGACATTTCATCGGAGCTCTCCTTCATGACAGGTTGGCAAGCCGCGACACCTGGGCAATGCATCGTCCCGGAGCCGCGCAACACCGCCACTGTAGAAGAAAGCGTCCTCATTGAAAACTCGAATATTCTGAGATAATCATTCGTAATTTCCGAATAGAAGAATATGGCCGCCCTCAACTACAAGCACCTCCACTATTTCTGGACCGTCGCCAAGTGCGGCGGCGTGGCCCGCGCCGGCGAACGCCTGCACCTGACTGCGCAGACCATCAGCGGGCAGATCGCGCTGTTCGAGGAAAGCCTGGGCTACAAGCTCTTCAATCGGGTCGGCCGCAGGCTGGAGCTCAACGACGAAGGACGCATGGTGTTCGACTATGCCGACCGCATCTTCACCATCGGCGAGGAGCTGGAAGAGGCGCTGCGCTTTCGCCCCGGCGGGCGCGCGCTGCAACTGCGCGTGGGCGTGGCCGACGCGGTGCCCAAGGCGATCGCCTACCTGCTGCTGGAAAGCGCGCTGGCGATGGATGAAACCATCCACATCGTGTGCCGCGAAGGCAAGCTCGATGTCTTGCTGGGCGAGCTGGCGATCCATCGCCTCGACATCGTCATCGCCGACAGCCCGATGCCGCCCAATGTCGACGTGCGCGGCTACCACCACCTGCTGGGCGAATGCGACACCGCTTTCTTTGCCACGCCGGAGCTGGCGCGGCGCTACAGGAAGAGCTTCCCCCAAAGCCTGGACGGCGCGCCCTTCCTGATGCCGGGAGAAGACGCTGCGGTACGCCCGCGCCTGCTGCGCTGGTTCGAGAAACAAAAGATCCGCCCCCGGATCGCCGGCGAGTTCGACGACGGCGCCCTGCTGCTGGCATTCGGCGACGCCGGCGCGGGCATCTTCGCGGCGCCCGCCGCCATCGCCGCGCAGATCAAGAAGCAATATGGCCTGGTGGAAATCGGCCGCACGGATGCCATCCGGGAACAGTTCTACGCCATCTCGGTGGAGCGCCGCCTGACCCATCCCGCCGTGCTGGCGATCCAGTCGTCGGCCCGCGACAACCTGGTGGTGGGAAGCTCGCGCGGATGAACAAGCTGAAGCTGACAACACGCTGAATTGTTATTTTCATTACTTTCGCGAGGACGTGGCGATACAGGTGTAGTCATCGGACCAGCGTGAGAATATCTTCCCGCGACACGGGGACGGAGGTCGCCCGATGTGCGCGGGCACATTGCCTTCCACCGCGCAACACCAGTACAGGCAAGGGTTTCAGCGGATCGATAAAATGGAGATACAAAAGAAAAGCCCCACGTCCTTTGCAGTCCGTGGGGCAAATCCCATTCTCGGGGGGGAGAATGGAGGGGGAACTTCAATATAAAAAAATCGCTGTTGTGCCGCAGTCTTTTTTACAAATTGTTACGCCGTCTTCATACCCTGGAAAGACCGGCCGACAAGTACCCGGCAAGGTGGATTTCAATATATCAAACGCTGGCCATAAGTAAAGAACGCAAGGCAAGGAAGGACGCCGAATATTGCTCGCGGCGACTGATGAGGTAAGTGGTCATCCGGCCATCCTTGCCAAGCGAATAAGTCGAGAAGCCGTGCGGCTCGACCTGCATCGCCACCACCGAGCGCGGCACCGCCGCCACGCCCGCGCCGGCGGACACGCATGCCAGGATGGCATGGTAAGAAGCCAACTCCAAAATCCTCCCCGGCCGGCGCGCCTTGCCCGCCGACGCGAACCAGGCTTCGGCATGGCGCCGGTACGCGCAGCCCTGCTCGAACACGATCAGCGTATCCAACGCCACATCCTCCGGGGAACGCACGCGCCGGTGGCTCCTGGGCGTCACCAGCAACAGCTCTTCCTTGAACAGCGGCGTGGCGTCGAAGGCAGGATCCTCGATGGGGCCGCTCACCAGCGCGGCATCGAGCTTGAAGTCGCGCACCTGCGCCAGCAATGTCTCGGTCGGGCCGGTCGACAGCTCCAGCCGCACCTCCGGCCAGCGGCGATGGAATTCGGCCAGCGGCGCCGGCAGGCGACTGGCTGCCGCGCTTTCCATCGAGCCGATGCGCAGCCGCCCGCGCGGGCTTTGCGGCGCCACGGCCGCGCGCGCCTCCTGCACCAGGTCGAGGATGCGCTCGGCGTAGTCCAGCAAGGATTCGCCGGCCGCGGTCAGCACCATGCGCCGGCGGTCGCGCACGAACAGCGGCACGCCGATCGACTCCTCCAGCTGCTTGATGCGCGTGGTGACGTTCGACTGCACGCGATTGAGGCGCTCCGCGGCGCGGGTAATGCCGCCCTCGCTCACCACGGCGCGGAAGATTTCCAGTTCGGCCAGTTCCACTTTGCCCTCCGTTACGTTCTTTATTCAAGATGAAGTCATTCTTATTATTCATTTTTTCGAATGAAGGAATCACGATAGCATAGGCACCCTCGTCAATAAAAACACTCCGGACGCCATGAATTTCCCCTGTAGCCGGGGGCCGGGACGCCAGCGCCCAGCCCCATTTCCCCTCCCCTGCCCGTCCCATGCCGCAACGACCATGGGAGGGCCGGCATGAACGTCCCGTCGTCCCCACCGCAAAGCCGCGCCATGGCGTGGCGGATCTGCCTGTCCGGCATGCTGGCGCTGTCGGCCGCGATGGGCATCGGCCGCTTCGCCTTCACCCCGCTGCTGCCGATGATGCTGCACGAAGGCAGCCTCAACCTGCAGATGGGCGGCTGGCTGGCCACCGCCAATTACCTCGGCTACTTCGTCGGCGCCATGCTGTGCGCCTTTCATCGCAGCAACAAGCCGGTGCCGCTGATCCGCGCGGGCCTGGCCGCGACCGTCCTGCTGACCCTGGCCATGGGCCTCATGCACAACGACGCGATGTGGCTGGCGTGGCGGTTTCTCTCCGGCATCGCCAGCGCCTATGTATTCGTCTATACCGCCGGATGGTGCCTGCAGCAGCTCACGCAGCTGCGGCATCCCGAGCTGGGCGGCGTGATCTTCTGCGGCCCCGGCATCGGCATCGCGCTCACCGGCCTGCTGACCGGCGCCATGGTGAACGCCGGCTGGCTGGCGGCCTCAGGCTGGATCCTGTTCGGCGCCATCGCGCTGGCGCTGGCCGGGCTGATCTGGAAGACTTTCAGCTTCGATGCCGGGGTCGGCGCGGCCGGCGCCGCCGCGCAAGCGCAGCAGGCGCCCGAAGAGACGCCCGAACTCAAGCGCGAAGTGCGCCAACAAGTGATTGCCTACGGCATGGCCGGCTTCGGCTACATCATCACCGCCACCTTCCTGCCCGTCATCGCGCGCCAGGCCCTGCCGGGGTCCAGCTGGCCCGACTTCTTCTGGCCCATCTTCGGCGCCGGCGTGGCGCTGGGCGCGTTCGGCGCCACCCGCCTTCCGGTGCACGGCGACCAGCGCCGGCTGCTGGCCTGGAGCTACGTGATGCAAGCCGCCGGCGTGGCGTTGTCGATCCTGCTGCCCAACGCGGCCGGCTTCGCCCTGAGCTGCCTGCTGCTGGGCCTGCCCTTTACCGCCATTACCCTGTTCGCCATGCGCGAGGCGCGCCGTTTGCGCCAGTCGCATGCCAGCAGCCTGATGGGATTGATGACGGCGGCCTACGGCATCGGCCAGATCGCCGGTCCGCTGCTGGCCACGGCGCTGGTGCACAGCAGCGGCTCGTTCGCCCCGTCCCTGTGGGTGGCGGTAGCGGCCTTGCTGCTGGGCGCCTTCATGTACTACCGCCTCACCCTGAGCCACAAGCTGGCGCATCGCGCCGCCTGATCCATCTTGAGCGCCATGCAAAACGCCCGCTGCATCTCCATGCAGCGGGCGTTTTGCTTTCGGCACCAGCTCCGACGCCGGCGGCCAGCCTTCGGATTAGCGGAAGGCCGGCTCCGCGAAGCTGCGCAGCTTGCGGCTGTGCAGTTGCTCGATGCCATTGTTGCGCAGCAGCTCCAGCGCGCGAATGCCGATCTGCAGGTGCTGGTGCACGCGCTGCTCGTAGAAGCTGTTGGCCATGCCGGGCAGCTTGATCTCGCCGTGCAGCGGCTTGTCCGAAACGCACAGCAAGGTGCCGTACGGCACGCGGAAGCGGAAGCCGTTGGCGGCCACGGTGGCGCTTTCCATATCCAGCGCAATGGCGCGGCTCTGCGAGAAGCGCAGCAGCGGCGTGCGGTGGTCGCGCAGCTCCCAGTTGCGGTCGTCGACCGAGGCCACGGTGCCGGTGCGCATGATGCGCTTGAGCTCGTACCCTTCCAGCTTGGTGATGCCGGCCACCGCGTCCTGCAGCGCCAGCTGCACTTCGGCCAGCGCGGGGATCGGCACCCAGAGCGGCAGGTCGTCATCCAATACGTGGTCGTCGCGCACGTAAGCGTGCGCCAGCACATAGTCACCCATGCGCTGCGAGGCCGACAGCCCGGCGCAGTGGCCCAGCATCAGCCAGCCGTGCGGGCGCAGCACGGCGACGTGGTCGGTGACGGTCTTGGCATTGGAAGGGCCGACGCCGATGTTGACCAGCGTGATGCCGGTGCCGTCGGCGCGCTGCAGGTGGTAGGCCGGCATCTGCGGCTGGCGCGCCGGCGCCACGCCTGACGAGGGTTGCGCGCCGCCCTCCTGGTTGGCGCTCCAGGTGGTGACGTTGCCCGGCTCGACGAAGGCCGTGTATTGCCGGCGATAGGCGCGTTCTTCCGGATCGTCGGTGGCTTCCATCAGGCGGCGGCCGAGGCGCACGAATTCGTCCACGTAGAACGCGTAGTTGGTGAACAGCACGTAGCGCTGGAACTGGTCGGGCGAAGTCGCCGTGTAGTGGCGCAGCCGGTGCAGCGAATAGTCGATGCGCGGGCCGGTGAACAGCGCCAGCGGATGCAGGCCGTCGCGCCATGCGCCGTTGTCGACCTCGTAGGTGCCGTTGGCGATGCGATCGTCCATGGTCGCCAGGTCCGGCAGGTCGAACACGTCCGGCAGCGAGCGCAGCCGATCGGGATCGAGGCTGCCTTCGACGTGGATGCCTTCGGGGAAGGCGAAGTGCACCGGAATCGGCAGGTCGCTCACGCCGATCTCCAGCGGCGCCTGGTGATTCTGCAGCACCAGCTTGAACTGGCTCAGCAGGTAGTTGTGGAACAGCGCCGGCCGGGTGATCGTGGTCTGGTAGCAGCCGGGGCCGGCAACGAAGCCGAAGGATTGCCGGGTGTCGGTATGGGTCGCCTTCTCGGTGGTGATGCGCACGAACGGATAGCAGGCGCGCACGCGCTGCTCCAGGGCTTCGTTGGCCGAGAACTTGCGGAAGGCCTCGCGCAGGATAGCGGTGTTGTGTTCGTAGATTTCCAGCACGCGCGCATACGCGGCTTCGGGGTCGGTGAATTTTTCCGTGGCAAACATCATTTCTCTCCGTCATTGCCGCGCCGTGCGGCTCGCCGGCCAGCGCCGGCCATTGAACATTCCTTCTGTGCAAGGACAATATTACCCGAGTCGGGGCGGCGCCACGATCGCGGCATCAGCAGGAGCAACACCTCGCTTTACGCATGTTGCGCACGGCCGTTTCGGTGATATCGTCCGATCTTGCGCCGTCGCTTTCGCTTGGCTCCAAAGGCGCAGGCAATGGATCCAAATTCGCAACTGCCCGCTGCATTTTTCGCGCCGCAATGGTGCCTCCCCACCTCATCGAGGTGCATGCGCTCACAGCGCCGGTGCATCTCGCCGGAACCCTCAAAAAAGCTTTGATCGCAGCATGCGCGAGTGCTATCTTGATTGCGCTCCGCAGCCCGCCGCGCCCACCGGCAAGAGACATGCGGCGGCTGCGCAAGAGCGATAAAAAATATTCCAATCCACACGTACAGAGGCACACATGCTCATCAAAAAATTCAGCCAGTTCCTGATCCTGCTTTGCCTTGCGGCGGCAGCGGCCGCGCAAGCGCAGAACCTGCCCAACGTCGTCATCCTGGCGACCGGCGGCACCATCGCCGGCACCGGCGCCACCACCACCACCACGGTCGGCTACACCGCCGCCAAGGTCGGCGTGGACGCGCTGATCGCCGCCGTTCCCGAACTGAAGAAGGTCGCCAACGTGCGCGGCGAGCAGACCATGCAAATCGCCAGCGAGAACATGAACAACGACGCTTGGCTGAAACTGGCCAAGCGCATCAACACGCTGCTGGCGCAGAGCGACGTCGACGGCATCGTGATCACCCACGGCACCGACACCATCGAAGAGACCGCCTACTTCCTCGACCTGACGGTCAAGAGCAAGAAGCCGGTGGTGATCGTCGGCGCCATGCGCCCGTCGACCGCGATCAGCGCCGACGGCCCGATCAACCTGTACAACGCCGTCCTGCTGGCGGGCAGCAAGGAAGCCATCGGCAAGGGCGTGCTGGTGACGCTGAACGACCAGATCAACGCCGGCCGCGAAGTGACCAAGACCAACACTTCCACCCTGGATACCTTCAAGACGCCGGAACTGGGCTTCCTCGGCTACATCCAGGGCAGCAAGCCGTTCTTCTATCGCCAGTCGACCCGCAAGAACACGGCTGACACCCCGTTCGACGTCTCGAACCTGGACAAGCTGCCGCAAGTCGACATCGTCTACGGCTACGCCAACATGAACCCGATCGCGCTCAACGCCTTCGTGGCCGCCGGCGCGCAGGGCATCATCCACGCCGGCGTGGGTGACGGCAGCCTGAACAACACGGTGGTGCCGTCGCTGACCGAAGCGCGCAAGAAGGGCGTCGTGATCGTGCGCGCCAGCCGCGTCGGCCAGGGCATCGTGGCGCGCAACGGCGAGGCCGACGACGACAAGCTGGACTTCGTCGTCTCCGACACGCTCAACGCGCAAAAGGCCCGCATCCTGCTGATGCTGGCGCTGACCAAAACCACTGACACCAAGGAAATCCAGAAGATGTTCTGGGAGTACTGATCGCGGCGCGGCGCCGATGCGCGCCGCCCGCTGTCGTGAAGAATGAAAAAGCCCGCTGCGCGCAGCGGGCTTTTCTTTGCCTGGCGCCGGCCTCAGAAGCCCAGCGATGCTCCCGCGCCCAGCAGCGTGGCCACGCCGATGATGGCGAAGATGGCGGCGGCGATGGCGTGCACCACGCGCACCGGGATCCGGCCGGCGATCTTGTCGCCCAGCAGGACTGCCGGCACATTGGCGATCATCATGCCCAGCGTGGTGCCGGCCACCACCGGCACGAAGGCGTGGTATTGCGCGGCCAGCGCCACGGTGGCGACCTGGGTCTTGTCACCCATCTCGGCCATGAAGAAGGTCAGCAGCGTGGTGCCGAACACGCCGAAACGGCCGAACCTGGCTTCGCTCTCGTCGAACTTGTCGGGAATCAACGTCCACCCCGCCATGGCGATGAAGGACACGCCCAGCACCCAGCGCAGGATTTCCGGCGACAGCAGCGAAGTGATCCAGGCGCCCAGCGCGCCGGCGAAGGCGTGGTTGGCGATGGTGGCGACCAGCACGCCGAGGATGATGGGAACGGGCTTGCGGAATTTGGCTGCCAGGATGAAGGCCAGCAGCTGGGTTTTGTCGCCGATCTCGGCGAGTGCGACGATGCCTGTGGAAACAAGGAATGCATCCAATTGGGTTTCTCTCTCCATGGCCGGACTGCGGACGAATGACCACGCGCGCTCTCCGGCCATTCAAGAGGCAGCATGGTCAAAGGTCTTGTCAAGCGAGGAACCCTTCGCAGGATTCCAGGAACCGCCGGCGCCATGATCCGTGGATCAAGCATGTTGACGCAGGCCCCTCCTCAGGGTGGAAGGCGACTACTCCCCAATGACGGGGCGAATTGTACCGGCTTCGTCCGCGCGAGTCCACGCGCGGCATGCCGTTGCCGCAATGGCATCGCCGCCGGCGCGCGAGGAACCATCGCCGGCCGCCGCGACTCTGTAGTAAGCGCGGCAGCACGTCGCCGCCGCCATCCTAGCCGCCCCGCGCCGCCCGCCTCCACGTTCATCGCACCCGACGCCCATGACCAACCGACGCCGCTTCCTCGTTTCCGCCTCCACCGCTGCCGCCCTCGCCGCCCTGGGTGTGCCGCCGCAAGCGCTGGCCGCCGGCCGCGTGAAGATGGGAGCGGCCGAACGCTTCTCCTTCAATGACTTGGTCGCCCGCGCGCGCGACATGGCCAGGACGCCTTACAACCCGCAAAGCAAGGCGCCGCGCGAGATCCTCGAACAGATCGACTACGAGGCGCATGGCAAGATCCGCTTCGATACCGGCTATGCGCCCTTCGCCGACGGCCCCGGCCAGTTCCCGCTGACCTTTTTCCACCTCGGCAAATTCTTCCCGAAACCGGTGCGCATGTTCCTGCTGGACGGCGCCGGCGGCAGCGCGTCGCCCACGCACGCGCGCGAGATCCTCTACGACGACCACTACTTCGAGATGCCCGCCGACAGCCCCGCGCACAAGCTGCCGCCGGGCAGCGGCTTTGCCGGTTTCCGCTTCCAGGAAAGCCGGCTGGCCGACCAGGCGAAAAAGGACTGGCGCAAGAACGACTGGGTGGCCTTTCTCGGCGCCTCCTATTTCCGCGCCATCGGCGACCTGTACCAGTACGGCCTGTCGGCGCGCGGCATCGCCATCGACGTCGCCGAGCCCGATCGCAAGGAAGAATTCCCCGACTTCACGCAGTTCTTCTTCGAACCCTCCGCGCCCGGCAGCGACACGGTGACCGTGTACGCCCTGCTGGAAGGCCCCAGCGTCACCGGCGCCTACAAATTCGTCATGTCCCGCAACGAAGGCGTGACGATGGAAATCGACAAGGCGCTGTTCCTGCGCCGCGATGTCGCGCGCCTGGGCCTGGCGCCGGCCACGTCCATGTACTGGTTCTCCGAAACGGTGAAAGGCGCCGGCGTCGACTGGCGCCCGGAGGTGCACGACTCCGACGGCCTGGCAATCTGGAGCGGCGCCGGCGAGCACATCTGGCGCCCGCTGAACAATCCGCCGCGCACCATGGCCTCGTCCTTCGCCGACAGTAACCTGCGCGGCTTCGGCCTGCTGCAGCGCGACCGCGCGTTCGACCACTACCAGGACGGCGTGATGTACCAGCGCCGCCCCAGCCTGTGGGTGGAGCCGCTGGAAGGATGGGGAGACGGCGCGGTGCAGTTGGTGGAGCTGAGGACCGACGATGAGATACACGACAACATCGTCGCCATGTGGGTGCCGCGCGCCAAGGCCGCAGCCGGCTCAAGCTATCGCCTGCGCTACCGGCTGCATTGGCAGAAGGACGAGCCCTTCCCCTCGCCGCTGGCGCGCTGCGTCGCCACGCGCCTGGGCAACGGCGGCCAGCCCGGCCAGCCGCGCCCGCCCAACGTGCGCAAGTTCATGGTGGAATTCAAGGGAGCGCCGCTGGAGCAATTGCCCTTCGGCGCCAAACCCGAGGCGGTGCTCAGCGCCTCGCGCGGCAGTTTTTCCTATGTATTCACGGAAGCGGTCCCCAACGGCGTTCCCGGCCACTGGCGCGCACAGTTCGACCTCAGTGTGGCGGGTGAAGAGCCGGTTGACCTGCGGCTGTTCCTGCGCGACAAGGACAAAGCGCTCTCCGAAACCTGGCTGTTCCAATACCATCCGTTCAAGAGCAATCCGGTCTATTGAGGTCGCCGGCAAAAAAGGCTTGCATAAAATCGAAAGCGCTATATAATCTCGCCTCTTACGCGGCTGTAGCTCAGCTGGATAGAGTACTTGGCTACGAACCAAGGGGTCGTGGGTTCGATTCCTGCCAGCCGCACCATACGCAAGACGACAAGGGTCCATCGCAAGATGGGCCCTTTTCTTTTGCCCTCCCCGTTCCTTCCCCCTGCCGGCGCCTCCGGGCCCATCCTTGCTTTGCATGCCCCGCCGACGCCGCATTGCGCCGTTGTCCGACATTGAAAAGCCGCCCATCGGGACGATAATGAAAATTCACACTTTCACCTCGACAGGAGCGGCGATGAAAACGAAATCCATGTTCATGCTTGCGCTGGGCTCGCTGGCGCTCGCGACCCTGGCCAGGCCGGCCATGCGCCGGGCGGACGAAATCATCCGGCGCCGGCGCGGCGAGACCCTGTCCGGCCTGCCTGCCACGCTGAACGAGGAAGACATGCAGGCCGTGGCGCAGGAAAGCAGCGTAGTGGCCGACGGCACCCAGGCGCACGCGCCGCGCAAGGACCCCGACCTGGCGCCACCGGTGGGCGCCTGACTGCGCAACGCCCGGTGCGACGATGAAAGACCCTTACGCGCTGCAACGCTTCATCGATGCGCAGGAGCCGGTGTTCGCCCAGGCGACGCAGGAGCTGCGCGCGGGCGCCAAGCGCAGCCACTGGATGTGGTTCGTCTTTCCCCAGATCGCCGGACTTGGTCATAGCGAAACCGCCCGCCGTTACGCCATCCGCTCGCTGGCCGAGGCCCAGGCCTATCTGCGCCACCCCATCCTGGGACCGCGCCTGATCGAATGCGCGCGGCTGGTGCTGGACGCGCGCAAGCATGCTCCCGAACGCCCGCTCGCCGATATCTTCGGCGCTCCGGACGACCTGAAATTCCATTCCTCCATGACCCTGTTCGCGCAGGCCGGTCCGGAGCAGCCCGAGTTCGCCGCGGCGCTGGCGCTTTTCTTCGACGACCGGCCGGATCGGGCAACGCTGAAGCTGCTGCTTGAAAAGCAGGACGCCTTCCCGGACGCCTGAGTCCCTCCAGGCAAACGCCCAATAAAAAACCCGTGAACGCATTCACGGGTTTTTTTATCGGCTGGGCCTGGACCAATCAGAACGGGATATCGTCGTCCATGTCCGAGAAGTTCGGCGCCGGGCGCTGGGCCGGCTGCTGGCGCGGAGCGCCGCCAGCGGCGCCACCGCCACCGCCACCACCGGCGTTCTGGCGCGGAGCGCCGCCGCCGTAGCCACCACCGCCGCCACCGCCGTAGCTGCCCTCTTCCATCGAACCGCCGCCGCCACCGCCACCCTGGCGGCTGCCCAGCATCTGCATGGTGTCGGCGATGATTTCGGTGGTGTAGCGCTCGACGCCGTCCTTGTCTTGCCACTTGCGGGTCTGCAGGCGGCCTTCGACGTAGATCTGCGAGCCTTTCTTCAGATACTGGCCGGCGATCTCAGCCAGCTTGCGGTAGAAGGTGATGCGGTGCCATTCGGTAAGCTCCTTCTTTTCGCCGCTGTTCTTGTCCTTCCAGCTTTCGGTCGTGGCGACGGCGATGTTGGTGACCGCTTCGCCGTTCGGCATGTAGCGCGTTTCCGGATCGCGTCCGAGGTTGCCGACGATGATGACTTTATTGACCGATGCCATTGTTTCTCCTGAATTACGTTTAGGCCGTTGCACCTGCCGCACGCGCTGCGCGTCGCGGAAGGTTTTTCATGTTAGCCGCGATTATAAGCCAGGACAGGCTCACTAAAGCACACAGCAGGAAGACCGCCTGCACACTCACATTTTGTTTGAGCCAGCCGCCCAGGGCGCCGCCGCAGAACAGGCCCAGCGCCTGCAGGGTGTTGTACACGCCCAGCGCGCTGCCCTTGGCCGCCGGCGGCGCGATGCGCGAGACCAGCGACGGCTGGGACGCCTCCAGGATATTGAAGGCAACGAAGAACAGGAACAGCAGCGCCACCAGCACCCACCAATTCGTCTGCGCCTGCGACAGCGCAGCCCAGAAACCGAGTTGCACCAGCAGCAGCAATGCGATGGCGGCGACGAACACCTGCTTCATGCGGCCATGCTTCTCAGCCACGAACACCGGCGGCAGCATCAGCACGAAGGACGCCAGCACCACTGGCAGGTAGATTTTCCAGTGCTGGTCCACGGCGATGCCGGAATACTGCACCAACGCGCCGGGCAACACCACGAACATGGCCAGCTGGGTCATGTGCAGCGTGAAGACGCCGACATTGAGCCGCATCAGTTCCGCATTGCGCAGCACCTCGCCCAGCGGCACCCGCCGGGCCTTGACCATGGGCGCGTCCGGCACCACCCACAGCACGGCGCCGATGGCCAGCACGGACAGCGCGCCGGTCAGGGCGAAGATGCCGCCCATGCCGATCAGGCGGTACAGCACCGGCGCGGCCACCAGCGAGACCGCGAAGGTCAGGCCGATCGACGCCCCGACCATGGCCATGGCCTTGGTGCGATGTTCCTCGCGGGTCGAGTCGGCGATGAAGGCGGTGATGGCGGCCGAGATCGCGCCGGCGCCCTGGATGGCCCGGCCGACGATGATCCAGGCCACGCTGTGCGCGGCGGCGGCGATGAAGGAGCCCAGCGCGAACAGCACCAGGCCGATGATGATGATGCGCTTGCGGCCGTATTTGTCGGAGGCCATGCCGAACGGAATCTGGCCGAACGACTGCGCCAGGCCGTAGATGCCCATCGCCAGCCCGACCAGGGCGGCATTGTCGCCGCCGGGCAGGCCGCGGGCGTAGACCGCGAATACCGGCAGGATCAGGAACAGCCCCAGCATGCGCAAGGCGAAGATGGACGCCAGCGACGCCGAGGCGCGCACTTCGGCGCGCGACATGCCGGATTTTTCGGGCTGTGCGGATGAGCTGAGGGACTGGGTCATGGCGAAATGGCGGCCGCGCAATCTGGTGCTGCGCGCTGGCTGTGGGGCAAAGGCGCTATGGTAACAGCAACGACAGGCGCCCAATGCAGCGGCGGGAGATAGCGTCCATGCGAATTCAATGAATCCATGTGCGGCGTCAATCCAACACTTCATTCGCGCCGCGCAGGAAAATGCGGCGGCGGCCCGCCAAACTGACATTTCTGTCAGCTTATGTGCAAAAATAACAACGTTGCTCGCTTCTTCAGCTATCCAATAACAGCCGCCGGCAAGCGAATCGAAGCTTATCGACTCGCATTTCCTCGCGGCAATAAGCACGCCAAGAAAAAGCAGCAATTATTCATTGCATGGGGGAAAGCCCGGCTGGCCGAACGTGATGGACTTCCATCCCGCACGCGCCTTTCGACGCTTTATTTGTTTTTTTGCCGGCGCACTCGCCGGCTGGCGCGCTTATATCAGTATGTTCTTCTTCACCTCGGCTCCCGAAGTCGGGCCGAAACCTGTCCGTTCCATCACCGCCGCCTCACGGCGCGGCCAAGAAAACCCGTCGTCGCGCGCCTGGCTGCTGCTGGCTGCGATCGCCTGCGCGTGGCTGCTGCCGGGCATCTTCGGGCACGGCCCCTGGAAACAGGACGAGACCTATAGCTTCGGCATCATCCATCACATGCTGCTCTCGGGCGAATACCTGGTGCCCGTCAATGCCGGTGAGCCCTTCATGGAAAAGCCGCCGCTCTATTACTGGACCGCGGCGCTGACGGCCCACTTGCTCCATCCCCTGCTCGAATACCACGACGGCGCGCGGGTGGCCAGCGTGCTCTTCAACCTCGGCACGCTGTTCTTCGTCGCGCGCGTGGCGCAGATGGTGTGGAACGAACCCCGCGTGCTCAGCCTGCCGGTGCTCGGCACGCTGGCGCTGTTCGCCGGCTCGCCGGGCATGATCAAGCACGCGCACGATATGTTCACCGACGTCGCGCTGGTGTGCGGCGCCGCCATGGCGACCTGCGGCCTGCTGGCCATCGCCATCAACGAGCAGCGCCGCACTCCGGCCCTGTCGGCGGCGCTGTGCTTCGGCACGGGAGTCGGCATCACGCTGATGAGCAAGGGCCTGTTCGTGCCGCTGATCTTCGCCGCCACCGCCGCCTGCGTGAGTGCGCTGGTGGCCGAATGCCGCTCGCGCTCGTACTGGAAGATGGTGGGCGTTGCGGTGCTCGCCTCGCTGCCTTTCTTCATCATCTGGCCCGCCCTGCTGGCCTGGCACTCGGCGCCGCTGTTCATGGAATGGTTCTGGGACAACAACGTCGGCCGCTTCCTCGGCTTCTCGGTCGCCAGGCTGGGTTCTGACAACGACCGCACCGTGATCTTCCGCGCGCTGTGCGGCTTCGCCCTGCCCGGCTCGGTGCTGGCGCTGCTCACGCTGGCCGTGGGCGGCTGGCGCGGCCTGGGCAACCCACGCATCGCGCTGCCGCTGTCCTTCGTGCTGATCAGCATCGCCGTGCTGCAAAGCTCGGCCACGGCGCGCCAGCTCTACCTGCTGCCGGTGCTGCTGCCGCTGGTGATGGTCGGCGCCGTCGCGGTGCCGCGCCTGCCGGACTGGATGCACATTGCCTGGGACTGGTTCGCGCGCATCGGCTTCGCCGTCCTGGCGGCGGTGATCTGGGCCACCTATGCGGTGTCCTCCCTGCCGGTCGAGCATCACCATTGGATCGCCTATTTCGGCAAATGGCTGCCGCTGGGCTTCATCACGCCGTTCCAGCCGCTGGCGCTGGCCGGCGCCGTGGCCATGACCGGCCTGTGGCTGTGGAGCCTGGACAAGATCCGGCTGGCCGGCAAGTGGCGCGGCGCCTTCAGCTGGTTTGGCGGCATCACCCTGATGTGGGGCCTGGCCTATACCCTGCTGCTGCCCTGGGGCGATTACGGCAAGAGCTACGAATACGTCTACGACGACCTGCGCGGCAGCATCGCCGCGGCCTGGCGGGAGGGCCAATGCATGGCCAGCCAGAACCTCGGCGAATCCGAGGCGCCGATGCTCTATTACTACACCGGCATCCTGCACCAGCCGATCGACAACATCGGCCGCACCGCCTGCAACTGGCTGATCCAGGGCGCGCCTCACCAGCCGGCGCTGCCGCCGGGCGAGTGGAAGCAGTTCTGGCAGGGCCACCGCGACGGCGACGAAGGGCAGATGCTGTACGTCTACCACCGGACGCGCTGAACCGCCCCCGGCGCCCCGGCTTGCCGGGCAGGCAACAAAAAGCCGGCGCCGCACCGGCTTTTTTCACGGCCGCGCTTTCTTTTTGCGCTCCCGTTCCCACATGGGTTTCCTGCCGCTCCGGGCGGCCCTGCCGGCCGATGGCAGTCCTGTTATAGTTACATGTTGTCCCACCGTTCCCCCGCATACGGCCACGAGCTACGCGGCGGCAGGAAAACCTAGCTGAAGGCATCCATGGAAGAAATTCGCATTCGCGGCGCGCGCACGCACAACCTGAAGAATATCAACCTAGACCTCCCCCGCAACAAGCTGATCGTGATCACCGGCCTGTCGGGATCGGGCAAGTCTTCGCTGGCGTTCGACACGCTGTACGCCGAAGGCCAGCGCCGCTACGTCGAATCGCTGTCGGCCTACGCGCGCCAGTTCCTGCAGCTGATGGAAAAACCTGACGTCGACATGATCGAAGGCCTGTCGCCGGCGATCTCGATCGAGCAGAAGGCGACCTCGCACAACCCGCGTTCCACCGTGGGGACGGTGACCGAGATCCACGATTACCTGCGCCTGCTGTACGCGCGCGTGGGCACCCCGTACTGCCCCGACCATCCCGAGCATCCGCTGGAGGCGCAATCGGTGTCGCAGATGGTGGACGCCGTGCTGGCGCTGCCCGAAGACACCAAGCTGATGATCATGGCGCCGGTGGTGGCCAACCGCAAGGGCGAGCACGCCGACCTGTTCGAGGAGATGCAGGCGCAGGGCTTCATCCGCTTCCGCATCCAGAGCGGCACCGGCGTGGCCAAGGTCTACGAGGTCGATGAACTGCCCAAGCTGAAGAAGACCGAGAAGCACACCATCGACGTCGTGATCGACCGCGTCAAGGTCAAGGCCGACATCAAGCAGCGCCTGGCCGAGAGCTTCGAGACCGCGCTGCGCCTGGCCGAAGGCCGCGCCATCGCGCTTGAGATGGATTCCGGCAAGGAACACCTGTACTCCAACAAGTTCGCCTGCCCCATCTGCGGCTATTCGCTGCAGGAACTCGAACCCCGCCTGTTCTCCTTCAACAACCCGATGGGCGCGTGCCCCGAGTGCGACGGCCTGGGCCACATCGAGTTCTTCGACCCCAAGCGCATCGTCGCCTTCCCCAACCTGTCGCTGGCTTCGGGCGCGATCAAGGGCTGGGATCGCCGCAACCAGTTCTACTTCCAGATGCTCACCAGCATCGCCGCCTATTACGGCTTCGACCTCGACGTGCCCTTCGAGCAGCTCGACGACAAGGCGCAGCAGGCCGTGCTGTTCGGCTCGGGCCGCCAGGCCATCCCGTTCGCCTACGTCAACGAGCGCGGCCGCACCGTGGTCAAGGAGCACACCTTCGAAGGCGTGGTCAACAACCTGCAGCGCCGCTACCGCGAGACCGATTCGATGGCGGTCAAGGAAGAACTGGCCAAGTTCATCAACGAGAAGCAATGCCCGTCCTGCCACGGCGCCCGCCTGCGGGTGGAGGCGCGCTACGTGAAGGTCGGCGCCGGCAAGCAACAACGCGCCATCTATGAGGTGGCCGCCACGCCGCTGCGCGAGACGCTGCATTTCTTCGAGACCTTGAAGCTGAGCGGCGCCAAGAAGGAAATCGCCGACCGCATCATCAAGGAAATCGTCTCGCGCCTGACCTTCCTGAACAACGTCGGCCTCGACTACCTGTCGCTGGAACGCAGCGCCGACACCCTCTCCGGCGGCGAGGCGCAGCGCATCCGCCTGGCCTCGCAGATAGGCTCGGGCCTGACCGGCGTGATGTACGTGCTCGACGAGCCCTCCATCGGCCTGCACCAGCGCGACAACGACCGCCTGATCGACACCCTGCGCCACCTGCGCGACATCGGCAACACCGTGCTGGTGGTGGAGCACGACGAGGACGCCATCCGCACCGCCGACTTCGTGGTCGACATGGGCATCGGCGCCGGCGTGCACGGCGGCGACGTGATCGCCCAGGGCACGCTGGAAGAGATCCTCAAGAACAAGAAGTCGCTGACCGCCAAGTACCTCAACGGCACGCTGGAAATCGCCGTGCCCAAGAAGCGCACGCCCTGCGACGAAGAGCGCATGCTGACCATCACCGGCGCCAGCGGCAATAACCTGAAGAACGTCGACCTGGAACTGCCGGTGGGCTTGCTGACCTGCGTGACCGGCGTGTCCGGCTCGGGCAAGTCGACGCTGGTCAACGACACGTTGTACCTGTCGGCCTCGCGTCACCTGTACGGCTCCCAGACCGAACCGGCGGCGCACGAGGCGATCGGCGGCCTGGAGCACTTCGACAAGGTGATCGCGGTCGACCAGGCGCCGATCGGCCGCACCCCGCGCTCCAACCCGGCCACCTACACCGGCCTGTTCACGCCGATCCGCGACCTGTTCGCCACCGTGCCGATGGCCAAGGAACGCGGCTACAGCGCCGGGCGCTTCTCCTTCAACGTCAAGGGCGGCCGCTGCGAGGCCTGCCAGGGCGACGGCGTGATCAAGGTCGAGATGCACTTCCTGCCGGACGTGTACGTGCCCTGCGACGTCTGCCACGGCAAGCGCTACAACCGCGAGACGCTGGAAGTGCAGTACAAGGGCAAGAACATCACCGAGATCCTCGACCTGACGGTGGAGGACGCGCACGAGTTCTTCAAGCCGGTGCCGCTGATCGCGCGCAAGCTGCAAACGCTCCTGGACGTGGGCCTGGGCTACATCAAGCTGGGCCAGAGCGCGACCACGCTGTCGGGCGGCGAAGCCCAACGGGTGAAGCTGTCGCTGGAACTGTCCAAGCGCGACACCGGCCGCACGCTGTACATCCTGGACGAGCCGACCACCGGCCTGCACTTCCATGACATCGACCTGCTGCTCAAGGTGATCCACCGCCTGCGCGACCAGGGCAACACGGTGACCATCATCGAGCACAACCTGGACGTCATCAAGACCGCCGACTGGATCATCGACCTCGGCCCCGAAGGCGGCGCGGGCGGCGGCAAGATCGTCGCGGCCGGCACGCCCGAGGATGTGGCGAAGAACCCGGCCAGCGTCACCGGCAAGTACCTGGCGCCGCTGCTCAAGAAGAAAAAGTAAGGTCTGCTTGAGCGCGCGCAAACGATACAGATGAAAGCGCCATCTGTATCTTGCGCGCCGGCGGCAAGGGCATACAGTCATGCACTTGGCCGCCGTCAGGCGCACAATAAAGGCCGGCCGCGGCACATGCGCGGCCGGCCGTGCAACCCAGAAAGTCCGTCATGTCAAACCCGCTCTCGCCCGCCCAGGTTGAAAGCTTCCGCAAGGAAGGCTACCTGGTGCTCAAGGGCATGGTCGCGCCCGAACAGCGCGAACGCCTCATGGCCGTTACGCAGGATCACCTGCGCCGCGCCGTCGCTCCCCTCGAATATGAAGCCGATGTCGGCTATGAAGGCGCGCCCGCCTCGCTGGACGCCGAAGGCGGCCGCACCGCCCGGCGCCTGCGCGCGGCCTGGCAGCGCGACGGCGCCTATCGCGAGTGGGCCGCCGACCCGCGCCTGGTGGCCATGCTGCACCAGCTGTTCGGCGAACCGGTGTGCATCACGTTGGCGCACCACAATTGCGTGATGACCAAGCATCCCACCTTCGGCACCGCCACCGGCTGGCACCGCGACATCCGTTATTGGTCATTCCCGCGCAACGAGCTGGTCTCGGTGTGGCTGGCGCTGGGCGCGGAGACGCCGGAGAACGGCGGACTCAAGTTCATCCCCGGATCGCACCTGCTGCAGCTGCAACCGGAACAGATGGACGAACTGGATTTCCTGCGTCCCGAAGTGCCGGCCAACCAGGGGCTGTTCGCCCAGGGTATTTCCCCCGTGCTGGCGCCGGGGGACGTGGTGCTGTTCCACAGCGGCCTGTTCCATGCAGCGGGCCGCAACGACAGCGACCAGGTCAAATGCTCGGCGGTGTTCGCCTATCACGGCGCCAGCAACCCGCCGGTGCCGGGCACGCGCTCGGCGGCCGCGGAAGACATCCCGCTGGACGCCTGACGCGTCCACAGGCCGAAAAAAAAGCGCAGCCGGGGCTGCGCTTTTTCATTGCGGGAACATCCGCCTCAGAATTGCTCCCAATCGTCCTCGGCCGGCGCCGTCCGGGGCGAGGCCGCCGCCAGCTTGGGCGCGGCGGCGCGGACCGGCGGCGCTACCTTGGCAACGGGCGGCTTGGGTGCAACAGCAGCAGCAGCGGGCCTGGCGGGCGCAACAGGCGTCGCGGCGCGGGTTTCCTGCATGCCGCTGATGCGAAACACGCTGACCGCGGTGGACAAGCGCACCGCCTGTTCCTGAAGCGATTGCGCGGCGGCCGCCGCCTCCTCCACCAGCGCGGCGTTCTGCTGCGTGGTTTCATCCATCTGCGTGATGGCGCGGTTGACCTCTTCGATCCCGGTGCTCTGCTCGTGGCTGGCAGCGGTGATCTCGCCCATGACGTCGGTCACGCGCCGGACGCTGGCCACCACTTCATCCATGGTCTGTCCGGCCTGCGCCACCAGCGCGCTGCCGTTGCCGACCTTGGCCACGGAGTCGTCGATGAGGCCTTTGATTTCCTTGGCGGCGGAGGCCGAACGCTGCGCCAGCGAGCGCACCTCGGAGGCGACCACGGCAAAGCCGCGGCCCTGTTCGCCGGCGCGCGCCGCTTCCACCGCGGCGTTCAGCGCCAGGATGTTGGTCTGGAAGGCAATGCCGTCGATCACGCTGATGATGTCGACGATCTTGCGCGAGGAATCGTTGATCGAGCTCATGGTGTCGACCACCTGGCGCACCACCTCGCCGCCGCGCGAGGCGACGTCGGAAGCCGAGGCCGCCAGCTGGTTGGCCTGGCGCGCGTTGTCGGCGTTTTGCTTGACGGTGGAGGTGAGCTCCTCCATGGCCGAGGCGGTTTCCTCCAGCGAGCCGGCCTGTTGCTCGGTGCGCGAGGAAAGATCGAGGTTGCCGGTGGCGATTTCAGCCGAGGCGGTGTTGATGGTGTCGGTGGAGACGCGCACCTCGCCGACGATGCGCTGCAGGTTGCCGTTCATTTCCTTCAGGGCCGCCATCAGCTGGCCGGTTTCGTCGCGGCTGCGCACCTCGATTTCCTGCGTCAGGTCGCCGGCGGCCACGCCCTGGGCCACCTTCACCGCCTGCTCCAGCGGACGCGAGATCGCGCGCACCAGCAGGAAGCCCATGAAGATCGCCACCGCCAGGCCGATCACGATGGCCGCGCTCATCACGCCGACCAGGGTCTGGTAACGGTTTTGCGCGTCCTCATAGAGTTCGCGCCCGACGCGGCGCTGCAGATCCATCAGCTGGCCCATGGTGGCGTGCGCCTCGTTGAACAGCTTCAGCATGACGCCGTTATAGAGTTCGCTGGCGCCCTGGAAATCGCGGTCGCGCAAGGACTGCACCGCCGGCTTGACGCCTTCGGCAATGAGCTTCTGGCGCTGCGGCACGAACTTGTCGGCCAATACCTTCTCTTCCGGAGTCAGGTAGGTGTCGAGATATTCCTTCAACCTGGCGTCGCTCTTCTTGATCGATGCTTCCAGCTGCTCCATGCCCTTGTCGATATCCCCCGAGTCGCCGACGATGGCCGTGGAGATGCCGTAGCGGCCGGTGTCGAGCCCGGCCGAGACGTCTTCCAGTTGCGACAGGGCGACCAGGCGGTCCTCATATAGCGAGCGCATCTGGGTGTTGGTGGATTTGAGGCTCGCCAATCCCAGCGCCCCGGAGGCGACCAGCAGGATGGCGAGAAAGCCGATGACGAAGATCAGGCGCGCCTTGATCGTTAATTTGCTGAACATGTGATTCCCCTCTGATCCTGGCTTCTTGACTGTCTGGCGATGCGCCGCGCGACGATGGATGCGGCGCGGCCAGCCACTGTTATATCGCGGGCGGGTACCGGCGATATCGTGGAATACCACGGTGAAGTCCAAGCATTTCCCATACCAGCGGCACGGCAAGTGCAGGCAGTCGTTTCCGCCGGGAAATTCAATGTTCCGGCAGTCCCAGCCAGAGCCCGAAGGGAACGAAGACGATGGCCGCCAGGTTCCCCATCAGCACGATGGCGGCGACCTTGTCGGGCTCCTGGCGATACTGCTCAGCCACCATGAAGCACAGCACCGCCGGCGGCAGCGCCGCGAACAGGTACATCTCGCCGCGTTGCACGGCGGTCAGTGGCAGCACCTGGTCCAGCACCAGAGCGCACAGCAGGCCCGCCAGCGGGCACACGGCGGCGCCCACCAGGCCGATGTGCCAGCTCCTGAAACTGATGTCGAGCATGCGCACGCCCAGCGAGAACAGCATGACGGGAATGCTGGCCTCGCCCAGCAGCTTCATTGCCGAGAACAGCGGGCCGGGGAGACTGACGCGCAACACCGCGCACAGCACGCCCAGGATCATGGCCAGCATGATGGGACTGGAGAGCAGCCGCAGCAGCGAACCCGGACGCTGCTCGCGGCCGGTCTGGATCATCTTCACGCACAGCGAAAAGTAGATGAAGGTGGAAGCTGTAAACAGCGCCACCGCCGCCGGCAGCGCCTCCTGGCCGAACGCCAGCAGGAGCAGCGGCAGGCCCATGTTGCCGCCGTTGTTGTACATCATCGGCGGCAGGAAGGTGCGCTTGTCGTAGCCCAGCGCGCGCGCCACGGGCCAGGCCAGCAGGCCCGAGCCGAGCGAGATCAGCACGCTGGCCAGGATCAGCCAGCCGTTATGGTAGAGGTCGAAGGACTTGGACGACAGCGCGCTGAAGATCATCAGCGGCGCCAGCGCCTCCATCGAAACGCGATTGACCGAGGCCATGTCCATGCGCACCACCTCGCCGCGCCAGCGGGCGTAGCCGTAACCCATGGCGATGATGGCGAACACCGGCAGGATGATGGAGGCGATGCGTTCGATCAGGTCCATTGCGTTGCGGCTGGTTTGGTCCGCCGGTTATTTGCTGAGCAGGCGCTTTTCCGCCCGCAGGATGTTCTCGGAACTGCCGCGCAGTACGACGATGTCGCCGGCCATGAGCAGCGTGTCTTCGGCCGCCGCCACGCGCAGCTTGCCGCGCCGGAGCATGGCGACCTCGGCGCCGCATTGCTGTTGCAGCTCCAGCTCGGAGAGCGTGCGGCCGATGGCGCTGGCGCCGTCGATCAGGGTCACCGACTGCAGGCGCACGTTCATGCCTTCGCCATCGTCATCGGCGTCGGAAGCGCCATGGAAGTAGCCGCGCAGCGAGGCGTAACGCTCGTCGCGCGCATCCTGCACGCGATGCACCACGCGCCGCAGCGGCACGCCCAGCATCACCAGCGCGTGCGAAGCCAGCATCAGGCTGCCTTCGAGCGACTCCGGCACGACCTCGGTGGCGCCGGCGGCGAGCAGCTTGTCGAGGTCGGCGTCGTCGTAGCTGCGCACGATCACCGGCAGCTCGGGCTCCAGCTCGGCGGCGTGATGCAGCACCTTGAGCGCGGAAGGCGTGCTGGCGTAGGTCACCACCAGGGCCGCGGCGCGGTGGATGCCCGCGGCCACCAGGCTTTCGCGGCGCGCGGCGTCGCCGTAGGAGACATTGGCGCCGCCGCTGCGCGCGTCCTGCACCAGCTCGGGGTCGAGCTCCAGCGCGTGGTAGGCGATGCTCTCCTCCTCCAGCAGGCGCGCCAGGCTCTGGCCGCTGCGCCCGAAACCGGCGATGATCACGTGCTTCTGCACGCTCATGGTGCGCGTGGCCAACTGGGTCAGCGCCAGCGATTGCAGCATCCACTCGTTGGCCGACAGCTTCATGACGATGGCGTCGGACTTGGCCAGGATGAAAGGCGCGACCAGCATCGACAGCACCATCGCCGCCAGGATCGCTTGGATCAGCAGGGGGTCGATCAGCTTGAGCGCGCCCGCCTGGTTGAGCAGCACGAAGCCGAACTCGCCGGCCTGCGCCAGCGCCAGGCCGGTGCGCAGGGCGACGCCGGTGCCCGAGCCGAACAGCCGCGCCAGCGCCGCGATCAGGCCGAACTTGAGCAGCACCGGCCCGGTCAGCAGGAGCAGCACCATGAACCAGTGGTCGATCAGGGTGCGCACGTTGAGCAGCATGCCGATGGTGATGAAGAACAGGCCCAGCAGCACGTCGCGGAAGGACTTGATGTCTTCTTCCACCTGGTGCTTGAACTCGGTCTCGGAAATGAGCATGCCGGCGATGAAGGCGCCCAGCGCCAGCGACAGGCCGGCCTTCTCGGTGATCCAGGCCGCGCCCAGGGTGATCAGCAGGAGGTTCAGCATGAACAGTTCCTGCGAGCGGCGCTTGACCACGATCTTGAACCAGCCGCGCATGAGCTTGTGACCGAAGAACAGCAGCAGCGCCAGCACCACCATGGCCTTGGCCACGGCCCAGCCCAGCGTGACCATCAGGTTGCCGGAATTGTTGGCCAGCGCCGGCACCACGATCAGCAGCGGCACCAGCGCCAGATCCTGGAACAGCAGCACGCCGAGGATGCGGCGGCCGTGTTCGGTCTCCAGTTCGAGCCGTTCGGTAAGCAGCTTGGAGACGATGGCGGTGGACGACATGGTGAGCGCGCCGCCCAGCGCGAAGGCGCCCTGCCAGCTGATGGCGGCGACCTGCGGCAGATACCAGGCCACCAGCCAGCCGAACACCATGGTCACGGCGATGGTGGCGACGACCTGCGCCACGCCCAGCCCGAAGACGATGTGGCGCATCGCCGAGAGCTTGTTGAGCGAGAACTCCAGGCCGATGGAGAACATCAGGAACACCACGCCGAACTCGGCCAGGGCATGCGTGGTTTCGTTGTCTTCTGCGAATCCCAGGCCGTGCGGGCCGATCACGATGCCCACCACCAGGTAGCCCAGCATGGGCGGCAGGTGCATCATGCGGAAGGCGACCACGCCGAACACCGCCGCGGCCAGCAGGAAGAGGGTCAGTTCCAGTCCGGAAAACATGTATGGATGATTCGCTGCTTGTTATATGGGGTGGGCTGAACCGGTTCGCATCCGCAAAGCGAGAAACATGCCCGTGGGATGCGCCACTGGTTGCGGCGCAACCGGGCGACGCCGGACAGGCCCGCGAATCCCTCCATCGCCGTCGTGCTGCGGCGCAACGCCGGGCAGCATCGCCCGCTCGTCAATCGGGCACTCCCTTACATCTGGCAAGTTTTTTGCTTTGCTAATTCGTTTATACTTCGGTTATGAGTGTAACCGATGACAAAACCACGCCCGCATCTTTTTCGGCCGGGGACGCCCGCCGCGCCATCGAACTGGCGCGCCAGACCCTGCAGATCGAAGCCGATGCCATCCTCGCGCTGAAAAACCGCCTGTCCGACGACAGCACCGAACCGCTGGCCCAGGCCGTACGTCTCTTGATGGAATGCCGCGGCCGCGCGGTGGTCTCGGGCATCGGCAAGTCCGGCCACATCGGCCGCAAGATCGCCGCGACCCTGGCCTCCACCGGCACCCCTTCGCTGTTCATGCATCCGGCCGAAGCCGCCCATGGCGACCTCGGCATGGTGACGCCGAAAGACGTCTTCATCGCCATTTCCAACTCCGGCGAAACCGCCGAGCTGCTGGCCATCGTCCCCATCGTCAAGCGCATGGGAGCGGTCATCATCGGCATGACCGGCAATGACGAATCGAGCCTGGCGAAGATGTCGGCCGTGCACCTCAACGTCGGGGTGGACAAGGAAGCCTGTACCCTGAACCTGGCGCCCACGGCCAGCACCACGGCCACGCTGGCCATGGGCGACGCGCTGGCGGTGTCGCTGCTGGACGCGCGCGGCTTCATGGAAGAAGATTTCGCGCGCTCCCACCCGGGCGGCGCGCTCGGCCGCCGCCTGCTGACCCACGTGCGCGACGTCATGCGCAGCGGCGAGGCGATCCCGGCGGTGCGCCCCGATGTCTCGCTGTCGGCCGCGCTGATGGAAATCACGCGCAAGGGCATGGCCATGACCGCGGTGGTCGACGATGACTTCCGCCCGATCGGCGTGTTCACCGACGGCGACCTGCGCCGCCTGCTGGAACGCGGCCACGATTTCAGCAAGTTCTCCATCGCCGACGTCATGCATGCCGGCCCGCGCACCGTGAACCAGGACCAGCTGGCGGTGGACGCCGTGCAGCTGATGGAAGAATTCCGCATCAACCAGTTGCTGGTGACCGATGCGCAGGGCGTGCTGACCGGCGCGCTGCACATCCACGACCTGACCCGCGCCAAGGTGATCTGATGACAGCCGCGCCCGCCAGCCCGTTCGCCAGCACCTTCGACGCCGCCGTCCTGGCCAGGGCCGCGACGACGCGGCTGATGATCTTCGACGTCGACGGCGTGCTGACCGACGGCGGTCTGTTCTATGGCGAAGACGGCGAGTCGGTGAAACGCTTCAACGCGCTGGACGGCCACGGCATCAAGATGATGCAGCAGTTCGGCACGGCTGCGGCCATCATCACCGCGCGCCAGTCGCCGTTCGTGCTGCGCCGGGCCAAGGACCTGGGCATCGCCCACGTGTTCCAGGGCGTGCACGACAAGCGCCAGGCCTTCGAACAGCTGCTGCAGCACACCGGCCTTGCGGCCGCCGACTGCGGCTACCTGGGCGACGATGTCATCGACCTGCCGGTGCTCACGCGCGTCGGCTTCAAGGCCTGCGTGGCCAACGGCCACCGCGAGGTCAAGCTGCGCAGCGATTACGTGACCACGGCCACCGGCGGCAACGGCGCGGTGCGCGAAGTCTGCGACCTGGTGCTGGCCGCGCAGGGCAACTACGAGGCGGCGCTGGCGCCGTACCTGGCATGAGCAACCGCAGCGGCGAACGCGCGGCCGCACGCATCCGCCTGGGCGTGATCCTGGTGACGCTGGTCGCGCTGGCGCTGGGCAGCTTCTGGGTGCTGCAGGTATTGCGCACCGACGGCGACCGGCAACTGGTCGAGCGACCGCGCAGCAAACCCGACTACTACCTGGAAAACTTCAGCTACGTGAAGCTGGGGCCGACCGGGCTGCCGCGCTACGACGTGGCCGGCCTCAAGATGGTCCACTTCCCCGCCGACGATTCCTTTGAAATCACCAAGCCGGTGGTGCACAGCCTGGACAAGGAAAAGCCGCCGATGGAGTTGTATTCGGACACCGCCCGCGTGACCGACGACCAGAGCAAGATCCACATGTACGGCAACGCCAACGCCATCCGCGGCGCGGCCAATGGACGCGACCCAATGCACTTGGTGTCGGAATACCTGTTGCTGCTGCCGGACGACGAAGTGGTCAAGACCGACAAGCCGGTGGTGATGACCATGGGCACCACCCGCCTCTCCGGGGTGGGCATGACCGCCAACAACGCCACGCAGGTGGTGCAGTTGTTCGGCAACGTGCGCGGCCACTACGAACCGGCGCCGAAAAAACGCTGAGCCTCCATTACAACAAGATCGAACAGACCCGACCAGACAGGAATCTATGAAACGCTCATTCTTATTGCCGCTGTTGCTGTTGGCCGCCGCATGCGGCGTGGCGCGCGCCGAGAAGGCCGACACCACCAAGCCGACCAATATCGAGGCCGACCAGATGGTGTACGACGATGTACGCCAGGTGAAGACCTTCACCGGCAATGTGGTGCTCACGCGCGGCACGCTGCTGATCAAGGCCGGCCGCGTGGTGCTGACCACCGACCAGTACGGCTACGAATACGCGGTGCTGTATGCCGCGCAAGGTGCGCTGGCCAGCTTCCGCCAGAAGCGCGACGGCGGCCCTGACCTGTGGATCGAAGGCCAGGCCGAGCGCATTGAATACTCCGAACAGACCGAGATTTCCAAGCTGTTCAACCGCGCCCACATCCAGCGCATGGACGGCAAGCGCGTCACCGACGAGGTCAACGGCGAGTTCATCTCCTACGACAGCCGCGCCGAGTTCTATTCGGTCAACAACTCCGCCAGCGGCGAGAGCAAGCCTGGGGCCGGCCGCATCACCGCGGTGATCCAGCCGAAGAACCCGCCGCCGGCGCAAGCGGCGCCGCAACCGCAACCCGCGCAACCGGCCCAGCCCGGGAAGGGCCAATAAGATGGTGAGCTCGCTGGTCGTCCGCGGACTGAAGAAAAGCTATGGCGCGCGCCAGGTGGTGCGCGACGTGTCGATGGAAGTCAAGAGCGGCGAAGTGGTCGGCCTGCTGGGGCCCAACGGCGCCGGCAAGACCACCTCGTTCTACATGATCGTCGGCCTGGTGCCGTCCGACGGCGGCGAGATCGACCTGGACGGCGCCGCCATCTCGCGCCTGCCGATCCACCAGCGCGCCACGCTGGGCCTGTCCTACCTGCCGCAGGAAGCCTCGGTGTTCCGCAAGCTCTCGGTGGAAGACAACATCCGCGCGGTGCTGGAACTGCGCCGCGAAAACGGCAAGCCATTGTCGCGCGACGAGATCGAGGGCCGCCTGAACAACCTGTTGCACGAGCTGCAGATCGAGAAGCTGCGCGACAGCCAGGCGCTGTCGCTGTCGGGCGGCGAACGCCGCCGCGTCGAGATCGCCC
This sequence comes from Herbaspirillum sp. WKF16, assembly GCF_028993615.1. Lineage (NCBI taxonomy): Bacteria > Pseudomonadati > Pseudomonadota > Betaproteobacteria > Burkholderiales > Oxalobacteraceae > Herbaspirillum > Herbaspirillum sp. WKF16. Next base: position 4,118,899 of record NZ_CP118632.1, read on the forward strand.
GCGCGCTGGCCACCGACCCGCGCTTCGTGCTGCTGGACGAGCCCTTCGCCGGTATCGACCCGATCGCCGTGATCGAGATCCAGCGCATCGTGCGCTTCCTGAAGGAGCGCGGCATCGGCGTGCTGATCACCGACCACAACGTGCGCGAGACGCTGGGCATCTGCGACCGCGCCTACATCATCAACCAGGGAACGGTGCTGGCCAGCGGCAGCCCGGACGACATCATCGCCAACGAATCGGTGCGACGCGTCTACCTGGGCGAACACTTCCGCATGTGAGCGCGGCGCCAGACCGCGACACTGCACCACCCCACACGCAAGAACGCAACCACAGCCGGCCACGCGGCTTCCTGAACGCCAGATGAAACAGTCGCTCCAGTTACGCACCTCGCAGCACCTGGCATTGACGCCGCAATTGCAGCAGTCGATCAGGCTGCTGCAACTGTCGACGCTGGAACTGCACCAGGAACTGGAACAGATCCTCTCCGACAATCCGCTGCTCGAGCGCCTCGACGATGCGCTCGACAACTCGGTGCGCCTCTTGGCCGACGGCGCGATCTCGGCGACGCCCTCCTCCGGCGTCGCCGAGACCGCCGGCGAGGCCGCGGCCGAACCGGCTGCGCCCGGCGGCGACGGCGAGGCCAACTTCGAGCACCAGGACAACACGCCCGACAACAGCGTCAGCGGCGAGTCCGACTGGAGCTTCGACGACGTCGCGCGCAACGGCAAGTCTTCCGACGACGAAGACGCCCGGCCGCAGCTCGAAGCGCACGAGATCACCCTGCGCGAACACCTGCTGGAGCAGATCCGCCTCACCGCGCGCACGCTGCGCGACCGCGCGCTGCTGGAACTGCTGACCGACGCGCTCGACGACAGCGGTTACCTGGAAGAGCCGCTGGAAGACATCCTCTCGCGCCTGCCCGAAGAACTGGGCGTCGACCTCGATGAGCTCTCGATCTCGCTCAAGCTGCTGCAGAGCCTGGACCCGGCCGGCGTCGGCGCGCGCAGCCCCAGCGAATGCCTGGCGCTGCAGATCCGGCGCATGCCCAAGGTGGCCTTCGTGACACGCCGGCTGGCGCTGAAGATCGTCGAGGATTACCTGCCGCTGTTCGCCCAGCGCGACTTCAACAAGATCAAGAAGGCGCTCGACTGCGACGACGAAGACCTGCGCGAGGCGCAGGCCGTGATCCGCCAATGCCGCCCGCACCCGGGCGCGGAATTCGCGCGCGACGCCTCCGACTACGTGGTGCCGGACGTGATTGTCAGGCAAACAAAGAACGGCTGGCAGGTGCTGCTGAACCATGACGTGATGCCCAAGCTGCGCGTCAATGCGATGTACGCCAGCGCGCTGAAGCAGTCCAAAGGCGAAGTTTCCCTCACGTCACAGCTGCAGGAAGCCAAGTGGCTGATCAAAAACATGCGGCAGCGCTTCGATACGATTTTGCGAGTCGCACAGGCAATTGTCGAACGTCAAAGAAACTTCTTTTCGCATGGCGCTGTCGCCATGCGGCCCCTTGTGCTGCGTGAAATTGCTGATACACTGGGTCTACACGAGAGCACAATCTCTCGCGTGACAACTCAGAAATACATGCTGACGCCACATGGCATGTTCGAGTTGAAATACTTCTTCGGCAGCCACGTCGCGACGGAAACCGGAGGCGAAGCATCCTCCACTGCGATCCGGGCGCTGATCAAACAGTTGATAGGAGCAGAAAACCCCCAGACCCCATTATCCGATAGCAAGATTGCGGATATGCTGGCAGAACAAGGCATGGTGGTCGCGCGACGTACCGTCGCAAAATACCGCGAAGTGCTGAAAATTCCGCCGGTAAATCTCCGCAAATCCCTCTGAGCTTTCTCAGTTTTTCTGTAGTACTTTGCAGCCGTCGCTGTGTTCAGGCATCAGTCCATGCCCTTAGACACAAACGCTGTGCTATCCGGTGTATCGGATGAGGTGCACGAACCTCCAGTGACTTCACGATAGGAGTGTTGTATGAATCTGACCATCAGTGGACATCACCTCGAACTGACCCCCGCCATCCGGGAATACGTGCAGAGCAAGCTGGCACGGATCAAGCGCCATTTCGACAATGTGATCGACGTCAGCGTCATCCTGAGCGTAGACAAACTGACAGAGAAGGAAAAGCGCCAAAAGGCGGAAATCAACGTCCACATCAAGGGGAAGGATCTGCACGCGGAGAGCATCGCCCACGACCTGTACGCGGCGATCGACGCGCTGATCGACAAGCTCGACCGCCAGGTCATCAAGCACAAGGACCGGCTGCAGGAGCACCATTCCATGGCCAAGCGCCTGCCGGAAGACACGGCTGAGGCGGCTGGCGCGGCCGGCGCATAAGGCGCGGCAAACGCGGACCTGGATCCGCCATCACGAGGAAAGGGCGCGCAAGCGCCCTTTTTCATTTCCGCCACGCAATTTCTCGTGCGATCGCCGCCAGGAGATGTTGCAAACGATTTAAATAATATGTGGCGAGCCGCAAGTTCGCGCCGGTCATGCGCGACATTGGCAGCCCCTTCTTGAAGGCAGCTCCCGCGCCCCAATCTTGGAATTGAAGCAAGCAGAAGCCGCCCTTGCCCTCCACTGTCCAGCAGGCAACAAGGACGTGCGAAGATGCGCCGGCGCGCCCCGCTTTCAAACGCGAATGCCGGCTTTTCCCTATAATGTCGGCAATCAACCCATTTTTTAAGGCATAGCCATGAGCGACGTCCAATCCTGGATCAAAGAAACCGTCACCCAAAATCCCGTCGTGCTGTTCATGAAGGGCACCGCGCAATTCCCGCAATGCGGTTTCTCGGGCAAGGCCATCCAGCTGCTCAAGGCCAGCGGCGCCGAGAACATCGTGACCGTGAATGTGCTGGAAAGCCCGGACGTGCGCCAGGGCATCAAGGAATACTCGAACTGGCCCACCATTCCCCAGCTGTACGTCAAGGGTGAGTTCATCGGCGGCTCGGACATCATGAACGAGATGTACTCTTCCGGCGAATTGCAGACCCTGATCAAGGGCTGATTTCCCGCCCCTGTTTCATTGACTCTCCCCCTCCGCACCGCATGCCGCGCCAGCGCCTGATCATCGCCATTACCGGCGCGACGGGCGCGATCTACGGCGTGCGGCTGCTGCAGCACCTGCGCGGCCATGCGCAGGTCGAGACGCACCTGCTGGTGTCGGACGCCGGCGTACTCAATCTCCACCAGGAACTCGAACTCGGCCGCAAGGACGTCGAAGCGCTGGCCGACGTGGTGCATAACGCACGCGACGTCGGCGCCTCGATCGCCAGCGGCTCGTTCGCCTCGGCCGGCATGATCGTCGCCCCTTGCTCGATGAAGACGCTGGCGTCGGTGGCCCATGGCCTGTCCGACAACCTGATCACGCGCGCCGCCGACGTGGTGCTGAAAGAGCGCCGCCGCCTGGTGCTGATGGTGCGCGAGACGCCCTTCAACCTGGCTCACCTGCGCAACATGACCGCCGTCACCGAAATGGGCGGCGTGATCTTCCCGCCGCTGCCGGGCTTCTACCATCGGCCGCAATCGCTGGAAGAGATGGTGGACCATACGCTGGGACGGGTGCTGGACCTGTTCGACATCGGGCACCAGCTGACGCCGGAGTGGCAAGGTTTGAAGCCGTCATAAAAAAAACACGCCGAGGCGTGTTTTTTTTCGTCCCTCATTGACCTTGCACGCCAGGTCAACCGCGCCCGATGAACGGCATCTTGGTCGCCATCACCGTCATGAACTGCACGTTGGCGTCCAACGGCAAGCTGTCCATGTAGAGGATGGCGCGGGCCACGTGTTCGGCATCCATCGTCGGCTCAACCTTGGTGGACATGTCGGCCTGCAGCGTGCCCTTCTTCATCAGCGTGGTCATGTCGGTGGCGGCGTTGCCGATGTCGATCTGGCCGCAGGCGATATCGTAGGCGCGGCCATCCAGCGAGGTGGCCTTGGTCAGGCCGGTGATGGCGTGCTTGGTGGCAGTGTACGAGGCCGAATACGGGCGCGGCGCGTGGGCCGAGATCGAACCGTTGTTGATGATGCGCCCGCCGCGCGGCGTCTGGTCCTTCATGATGCGGAAGGCCTCCTGGGTGCACAGGAAGACCCCGGTCAGGTTGATGTCCACCGCCGACTTCCACTGCTCCACGCTCAACTCCTCCAGCGAGACCGGCGGCGCGAAGATGCCGGCATTGTTGAACACCAGGTCGAGGCGGCCGAAACGCTCCTTGGTGCTGGCGAAGAGCTTCTTCACCGAGGCCGGGTCGGTAACGTCGGCGGCCACCACCAGGGCGTTGGCGCCATGCTCTCCGGCCAGCTTCACGGTCTCTTCCAACGCATCCTGGCGGCGTCCGGCCAGGGCCACGCCGTAGCCTTCGCGCAGCAGCGCGAGCGTGATCTGCCGGCCGATGCCGGAGCCTGCGCCGGTCACCAGCGCGATTCGTTTCGGTGCTGCCATGGTGTCTACTCCTGTCTTGTCTTGTCGGTGGATGTGCGCGCGCCGCTGCGGCAATGAAAAAGCCGCCTGCGGCGTGCAGGCGGCTTTCACTATAGCAAACGCATCGGCCGGCTTCGATGAGAGATTTTCAATCCGCGCGCCGGCATTCATGCATGCGCGGGCGCGTTCACACCGTGGTCGAGAGCGGCTGGGCGGTGTCGATGCCCAGCGTCAGCGCGGCCGCCGCCAGCTTGGCGCGGTCGCCGGCGAACACCTCGGTCAGCGCGGTATAGGCGATCCAGCGCGCGTCGATCTCGAAGAAGTCGCGCAGGTTCACGCGCGTATCGCTGCGGCCGAAGCCGTCTGTGCCCAGCGTCACGTAAGTGCCCGGCACGAAGGCGCGGATGCTTTCCGGCAGCGCGCGGATGTAATCGCTCACCGCGATCACCGGCGCGGCGCTGTCTTGCAGCTGTTGCGTCACGTACGGCTGGACGTCGGCGCCGCACAGGCGATGATCGCGCTGCGCAGCCACGCCGTCGCGCGCCAGCTCGGTATAGCTGGTGACGCTCCAGACCTCGGCCTCGACCTGCCAGTGACGGCGCAGCAGCTCGGCTGCCGCCAGGGCTTCCTTGAGGATAGGGCCGGACGCCAGCAGGCGCGCCTGCGCGCCCGCCTTCCTGCCCAGGCAATACATGCCGCGCAGGATGCCCTCGGCGACGCCGGCCGGCATGCTGGGCTGGGCCTCGTTCTCGTTGGTGACGGTGACGTAGTAGAACACGTCGTCGCCGCGTTCCATCATGCGGCGCATGCCGTCGTCGATGATCACGGCCAGCTCGTAGGCGTAGGCCGGGTCATACGAGACGCAGTTCGGAATCGAGGCGGCGGTCACCAGGCTGTTGCCGTCCTGGTGCTGCAAGCCCTCGCCGCCCAGCGTGGTGCGCCCCGACGTGGCGCCGATCAGGAAGCCGCGCGCGCGCTGGTCGGCCGCGGCCCAGATCAGGTCGCCGATGCGCTGGAAGCCGAACATCGAGTAGTAGATGTAGAACGGCAGCATCGGCGTGCCGTGCACGGAGTAGGCGGTGGCGGCGGCGGTCCAGGAGGAGATGGCGCCGGCTTCGGTGATGCCCTCTTCCAGGATCTGGCCGTCCCTGGCCTCGCGGTAATACAGGATGGAGCCGATGTCTTCCGGCTCGTAGAGCTGGCCCTGGGAAGAATAGATGCCGACCTGGCGGAACAGGTTGGCCATGCCGAAGGTGCGTGCCTCGTCGGCCACGATGGGCACCACGTACTGGCCGAAATCCTTGTCCTTCAACAGGTTGCCGAGCTGGCGCACCAGCGCCATGGTGGACGACATTTCCTTGCCGTCGGCCTCCAGCGCGAACTTGCTGTGCGCCTCCATGGCCGGCACCGCGCGCCTGGCGGCGCCGGCCTGGCGGCGCGGCAGGTAGCCGCCCAGGGCGGCGCGGCGGGCGTGCAGGTGCTTCATCTCGGCGCTGTCGTCAGCCGGCTTGTAGAAGGCCAGCGAGCGGCATTGCTCGTCGGTCAGCGGCAACTTGAAGCGGTCGCGGAATTGCAGCAGGCTCTCTTCGTCCAGCTTCTTCTGCTGGTGCGTGGTCATCTTGCCCTCGCCGGCCGCGCCCATGCCATAGCCCTTCTTGGTCTGCGCCAGGATCACGGTGGGCTGGCCCTTGTGGGCGGCGGCCGCCTGGTAGGCCGAGAAGATCTTCTTCATGTCGTGGCCGCCGCGACGCAGGCGGTTGATCTCCTCGTCGGTCAGCGTGGCGCCGATGGCGCGCGTGCCGGGAGTCTGCCCGAAGAAATGCTCGCGGTTGAAGGCGCCGTCGTTGGCGGCGAAGGTCTGCAGCTGGCCGTCCACGGTGCGGTTGAGCGCATCGACCAGCTCGCCGTCCTTGTCGCGAGCGAACAGGCCGTCCCAGTCGGAACCCCACAGCAGCTTGATGACGTTCCAGCCGGCGCCGGCGAACAGCGTCTCCAGCTCGTCGACGATGTGGCCGTTGCCGCGCACCGGGCCGTCCAGGCGTTGCAGGTTGCAGTTGACCACGAAGATCAGGTTGTCCAGCTTCTCGCGCGAGGCCAGCGACAGGGCCGCCAGCGACTCGGGTTCGTCCATCTCGCCGTCGCCGAACACGCCCCATACCTTGCGACCCTGGTCCTGCAGCAGGCCGCGGTGTTCCATGTAGCGCAGGAAGCGCGCCTGGTAGATGGCGTTGATCGGGCCTATCCCCATCGAGCCGGTCGGGAACTGCCAGAACTCCGGCATCAGCCAGGGGTGGGGATAGGACGACAGGCCTTGCTGGCCGGCGCGCTTGGCCTCGATCTCGCGGCGGTAATAGCCGAGGTCTTCCTCGGAGAGCGCGCCTTCAAGGAAGGCGCGGGCGTAGATGCCGGGCGCCGAGTGCGGCTGGAAGTAGACGACATCGCCGGCGAACTTGTCGTCGCGGGCGCGGAAGAAATGATTGAAGCCGACTTCGAACAGGTCGGCAGCCGAGGCGAAGCTGGCGATGTGCCCGCCCAGTTCGCCGTAGGCGCGGTTGGCGCGCACCACCATGGCCAGCGCGTTCCAGCGCATGATGCTGGCGATGCGCTCCTCGATCGCCTGGGCATCGGAACCGCCGGGGAATGGCGGCTCCTGCTCGGGACGGATGGTGTTGACGTAGGGCGTGTTGCGCGCATCGCGCCAGTTGATGCCCCACTGCTGGGCCGCAGCCGACAGGCGCGACAGCAGGAAGCGCGTGCGCTCGGGGCCGGCTTCCGCCAGCACGCTTTGCAGCGCCTCCAGCCACTCCTGGGTTTCCTGGGCGTCGATATCGATATCGCGGGCAATACCATTGGCTGACGACATATCCACTTCCTGATCTCCTTGTTGTGCCAGGGCCGGAAACCGCTTGCGCCGGGCTCATGGGAAAATGACGCCGCCGCGCGCAATCAGTTCTATGCAAAGAGACGAAAAGCCGGTAAAACACCTGCCGCGCCATTGGTCTCCTCGCACCCGACGCCTTTGCGGTCGTTCTTCTTGGTGATCGGATAACGATACGCCTGATGCACCGGCATGAGTCACTGAAAATGAGAAGTTGTTTTACAATATTCAGCACTGAATGCTGAAAATTTGAAACTTACAGAATTAAATTTCAATAATGGAACTAGATACCACCGATTTGCGAATCCTGAACATCCTTCAGGAGAACAGCTCGATCAGCAATCTGGAGCTTGCCAGCCGCATCAATCTCTCGCCCTCGCCTACCCTGGCGCGCGTGAAGCGGCTGGAATCGGAAGGCATCATTTCGCGCTACGTGGCGCTGGCCGATCCGCACCTGCTGGGGCTGAAGGTCAACGTGTTCGTCAAGGTGATCCTGGAGCGCCAGGGCGCGGAGGCGCTGGCCCAGTTCGAAACGGCGGTGAGCGCCTTCGATGAAGTGATGGAAGTCTACCTGATGACCGGCGACGAGGATTACCTGCTGCGCATCGTGGTGCCCGACCTGCTGACGCTGGAGCACTTCATCGTCGACCACCTGACCAAGATCCCTGGCATCAAGAACATCCGCTCCAGCTTCGCGCTCAAGCAGATCAAGTACAAGACCGCGCTGCCCACGCCGAAGATCAAGACGCGCCGTTAGGCCGCACGCGCCTCCCGCAGAAAAAAACAAAGGGCCTTGCGGCCCTTTTTTATTGGCTTGCCGAGCGCGCGAGAGCGCCGCGCCTCACTTCTCCGACGAGCGCATCCAGTCGCCGCGGCGGCGCGCGTGGCGCATGCCGGAGGGCGCCTGCCATGCGGGCCGCGCCGAGGGTGTGGCCGGCGACTGGCACCAGCGCTGGTAGAACTCGGCGATGCAACGCGCATACAGCTCGGCGTCGATCGGCTTGGGCATGTATTCGGTGGCGCCGGCGGCCAGGGCCGCCTGTTCGCCTTCCATGTCATACGATGGGAACACCACCACCGGCACCGCGGCCATGTGCTCGTTGGCGCGCAGCTCGCGCAGCACGTCCAGGCCGTCGGTGTAATCGAGGTCGGACTCCAGCAGGATCAGCGCCGGAGCCGGGCCGTCGCTGCTGCGGCGGCGCTGCTGCAGCAGGCAGCGGCGGGCGGTGGCGGCATCAGGATAGACCTGGAACGAGCAGCGCAGGTTGTTCCTCCACAGCGCGAAACGCACCATCTCGGTGGCTTCGGTACTGGAATCGATCATCACAATGCTGGGGAGGTTCATGCTGTGCATCCTGTCAAACTTTTCAAAGGCCGCCGGCTCTTGAGCCGACAGTAACGTTTTACACGTGCGGCGCGCACGGCAACATCAGAGAATTCCCTAAATATGAGAAATTGCCCGGAGGCAGCGTATTTTCAGGAATTCCCCGATCGGCAAGGCAGAGTCAGGCGCGTAGACTGCGCCCATCAGTTGTCGAATCAACAAATCTTGCGACGGAGAATTTCTGATGATGCCCTTTGCCAAAGTATGCGTTCCCGTTCCCGCCGCCGCTGCCGGCATGGTCGAGCTGTATATCAACAAAGGCAGCCGCATGATCGTGCGCCGCGATGGCGCCGGCAACGACTGGGCCACGCTGCGTGCCAGCCCACGCAAGGTCCTGGAATGGTTTGCCACCTCCGGCTTCGCCCCTTCCGGCAAGCGCGAGGCGCTGGCCCAGTTCGAGCCCTGCGCGCGCCGCCTGGCCGGCCTGGATCACCTCAAGACCGAAGTGCGCCCGGCCTTGGCCGTGCCCAAGTTCTGGCAGATCGAGGGCGCCGCCTATGGTTTCGACGCCGGCCCCCACCTGCCTTATTGGCTGGCCAAGAACGGCGCCTCCTTCGTGCCGCTGCTGGTGCCGGCCGAGCAGATGGCGCACTTCTCGGAACGGCTGGTGGCCTGAGCGTTGCGGCCAGCATGACGGCAGCATCGTTCCACGCCCGGCAAGCCCGTCCAAGGACGGGCTTTTTTTTGCCCGCGCGGCGTTTTGCGAGCGAGGACAAAACCGGTTAATCTCTTTACATCGCCTGCGAACCGGCACAACCCCATCAGAGGAAACAATGTCGATTCCCTATCCGGTTGAAGAAAAAAAACGCCTGGCTTTCCTCCGCTCCCTGGGGCTTCTTGACACTGCCCCGGATCCCGCCTTCGACCGCGTCACGCGGCTGGCCAGCAAGCTGCTGGACGTCCCGATCTCGCTGGTGTCGCTGGTGGATGAGAATCGCCAGTGGTTCAAGTCCAAGGTGGGGCTCGAGGTGAGCCAGACGCCGCGCGAGGATGCGTTTTGCGCACACACCATCATGGAAGCGGACAGCCTGGTCGTGCCCGACGCCACCAACGATAAGCGCTTCAGCAGCAACCCGCTGGTGCTGCACGATCCCAATATACGCTTCTACGCCGGCGTGCCCATCCGGGGCACGCAGGGGCTGCCGATCGGCACGCTATGCGTGATCGACTCCAAACCCAAGACGCTCAAGCCGGAAGAGCTGGACGTGCTGCACGACCTGGCCTCCATCGTCACCAAGGAAATCCAGCTGCTGGAAGGCCTGCTCGACACCCATGACCAACTGGCGCGCACCGACGCCAAGCTGGAAGACAACGAGGCGCGCTTCCGCTCGGTGTTCGAGCTGGCCAAGGTCGGCATCGCCCTGGTCAGGCCCGACGGCGGCTGGCTGCGCGTGAACGATGCGCTGTGCGGCATCGTCGGCTACAGCGAATCCGAACTGTTGCCGCTGAGCTTCCAGCAGATCACCCATCCCGACGACCTCAACACCGACCTGCAATTGCTGCGGCGCCTGGTCGACGACGAGATCCCGCAATACCAGCTTGAAAAGCGCTATATCCGCAAGGATGGCCGGCAGATCTGGATCAATCTCACGGTCAGCAAGAAGCTGGATCGGGCCGGGCAGCTCGAATACCTCATCGCGGTAGTCCAGGACATCGATGCCGAAAAGAAGGCCCAGCTGGGCCTGGCCGCCATGCATCAGCAGCTGGAGCAGAAAGTGGTCGAGCGCACGGCAGAACTGCGCCGGCGCGAGACCGAGCTGAGCGCGGTGCTGGAGAACGCCAGCGACGCCTACATCAGCCTCGACGGCGCCGGCTGCGTGACCGCCTGGAACCGCGAAGCCGAGGTGATCTTCGGCTGGCTGGCCACCGAGGCGCTGGGCAAGCCGGTGGAGAACCTGCTGATCCCGGACGGACTGGACGGCCCCCATGGACGACATTGGCGGACTTACCTGATCGACGGCATGAGGTCCGTGGTGGTGCGGCGCTCCGATCTGGTCGCGCGCCGCAAGGACCGCAGCGAGCTGGCGGTGGAGGTGCGCATGCGCACGCTGATGATCAATGAGCAGCGCATCTCGATCATGTTCCTGCACGACATTTCCGAGCGCAAGCAGAACGAGGCCCGGCGCGACTATGAAATCCGGCACGACGCATTGACCGGCCTGATGAACCGCCGCGCGCTCACCGACATGCTGCCGCTGGCGCAGGAGCGGTCGCGGCGCAATCTCAATCCGCTGTGCCTGCTGTTCATCGACCTGGACGGCTTCAAGAAGGTCAACGACGTGCACGGCCACGACGCCGGCGACCTGTTGCTGCAAGCCGTGGCGACCCGCATCCGCGACAACATCCGCCTGACCGACCACGTCTTCCGCCTGGCCGGCGACGAGTTCGTGGTGCTGCTGGAGGGCCCCAACGGCACGCTGGAGCACGCCCGGGTGCGCGGCGAGAAACTGATCGCCGCGATCTCACAGCCGGTACCGCTGCCCGGCGATGCCGGCAGCGCTGGCGTGGGCGCGAGCATCGGCATCGCGATCCAGGAGGTCGGCGCGAACAAGGAGCCCGCCGATCTCATCAAGGAAGCGGACGAGCAAATGTACCGCGCCAAAAGCCTGGGCAAGGGAACGATCTGCCATTGACGCCGGCGTTCGCGCGTTTCATTTTCGCGGCAGCCGGTTTCAATATCATTTCTGCAATTGCCGGCGCAAGGCGGTGCAAGCCGCGCATAAAAAATACTGAAAACAGTATTGATATTAGTTAAGCCAAATTCCAATCCAGGTGGGATGAAACATCCCGCAAACGCCCTTGCGCGTTGATTCCCGCGAATTCGCCCGCGCCTGCGGCCGGCCTTCCATCTGCCGCCGTGGGCCTTGTCCGCCAGCCACATTGCCGGTAAATAGCTTCGCTCGTATGCGTAACGAAGCTAAGGGAGAGAACGGCATCATGGGGATTTTTGGACTCATAAGAAAAACGAAAGTAGGAATGCGACTGGGCATCGCCTTCGGCATCGTGGCGCTGCTGCTGGCGGCGGTCGCGCTGACCTCGGTGGTCAAGATCGGCAACATCAACGAAGCGATCGACCAATTGATGAACGAGCGTTACCTCAAAGTGCGTTTGGCATTCGAGGTGAAGGAAGCGCTCGATGAGCAGATCAGGCTGGTGCGCGCGATCGTGATCGACACCGGCCGCCCGGAACTGAACCAGCCGCATTTCGCGGCGCTGGAGCAATCCATCCGCAAGACGCGGGATGCAATCAACAAGATCGACGCCGCCCAGTTCACCGAAGTCGGCCGCAAGCGCGCCAAGGGCCTGCAGGATGCCGAGCACAAGTTCGACGACGCGGTGCAGGAGGTCGTGGCGCTGTCGCGCGCAGGCCGGGCCGACGATGCCGCCCACGCCGTGCTGCGCGGCCTGATGGGTCCGCAAAGCGCCTTCCTGGAGACCGCCAACAGTTTCGTCACGGTGCAGGACCAGCAATTGCGCATGGCCGGCGACAAGGCATTCGCCGAAGGGGAAATGGCGATCCGGATGGTGCTGCTGTTTTCGGCAATCGCCCTGCTGGCGTCGGTGGCGCTGGGCTTGCTGCTGACCCGCTCCATCGTGCGGCCGCTGGGTGAAGCGGTCAAGGTGGCGCGCAGCGTGGCCGATGGCGACCTCGGCGCCAGCATCGAATCCGGTGCGAGCGATGAGGCCGGCCAGCTCATGACCGCGCTGGGCCACATGAACGACAGCCTGCGCCGGATCGTCGGCGAGGTGCGCATGAGCACCGACGCCATCGCCGCCACCTCGACCGAGATCGCCAACGGCAACCTCGACCTGTCCGCGCGCACCGAACAGCAGGCCGGCTCGCTGGAGGAGACCGCCTCGGCCATCGAACAGCTGACCTCCACCGTCAAGCAGAATTCCGACCATGCCCAGGAGGCCAACCGGCTCGCCGCCTCTGCCGCCGACATTGCACGCCGCGGCGGCGAAGCGATGCGCCAGGTGGTCAGCACGATGAGCGACATCAACGCATCCTCCGGCCAGATCGTGGACATCATCAGCGTGATCGACGGCATTGCCTTCCAGACCAACATCCTGGCCTTGAATGCCGCGGTGGAGGCGGCGCGCGCCGGCGAGCAGGGACGCGGCTTCGCCGTGGTGGCGGCGGAGGTGCGTACCCTGGCGCAGCGCTCGGCGGCGGCGGCCAGGGAAATCAAGCAGTTGATCGACAGCTCGGCGGCCAAGGTGGCCGACGGCAGCGCGCTGGTTGCACGCGCGGGCGCCACCATCGATGAGGTGGTCGACAGCGTGGGCAGGGTCAGCGGCATCGTCGCCGAGATATCCGAAGCCAGCATCGAGCAGCGCGCCGGCATCGAGGAGATCAATCGCGCAGTCACGCAAATGGACGGCACTACCCAGCAGAATGCGGCGCTGGTGGAACAGGCGGCAGCCGCGGCGCAATCCATGCGCGACCAGGCCGGCCGGCTGTCGCAGGCGGTGCGCGTGTTCAGGATGAATGGCGCCGCGCAGGATTCGCGGGAGAGCGCGCTGCGCCTGATCGAGGCAAACGGGCCGGCCCTGCTGGAGCCATGAAGGGCGCGGCAACGCAGACCGGCGCACGAGAAAAAAACGGCCCACATCGCTGTGGGCCGCTCCCTTGAAACCGGCGCCGGCGCCGATCATTCCCGCTGTCTTCCACCTGCCGATCAGAAGGTGTATTTCGCCGTCACGTTGAAATTGCGCGGTTCGCCGAAGGCGCTCGCGCTGTCGGCAGTGGAACCGATGGTCTGGTAGTAGACCTTGTCGAACAGGTTGGTCACCGAGAAGCGCAGGTCCAGGTTCTTGTTGACCTGGAAGCCGCCCAAGAGGTCGAACAGCGTGTAGCCGCCCTGGCGGATCGCATTGGCGGTGCGGTACATCTCGCTCTGGGAGCGCGCCGCGCCGCCGATGCGCCAGCGGTTCAGCTCGCCCGGCAAACGGTACATGGTCGACAGGCGCAGCGTGCGCGCCGGACGGTCGGTGGCGAAGCGCGCGCCCGGCAAGTTCGCGCCGGACTGCGCCGTGTAGCGTGCGGCATTGTAGGTATAACCGCCGCTGACCTGCCACGAGGACGTCAGCGCGCCCACCGCCTGCAGTTCATAGCCGCGGTTCTGCACCTCGCCCGCCGCCACCGAGCACGAGGTCAGCCCGGGCGAGCAGGAACCCACCGGCAGCGACTGCGCCAGGTTGGTCTGCTTCATCTGGAAGACGGCTGCGCTCACGTTCAGGGCGCCATCCAGCAATTCGCCCTTGATCCCCACTTCGGTGTTCGAGCCGGTCACGGCAGGCAGCACCTTGCCCGTCGCATCCACGCTGGTTTGCGGAGTGAAGACGCTGGTCCAGCTGCCGTAGACCGAGTAGGTCTTGTTGAGGTCGACCACCAGCGCCGCGTAGGGGGTGATTTCGCTGTTGATCTTGTACTTGTTGGTGACCGCATTGGTGACGGCGCGCGGGTTCACCGATTCGGTGTCGTACCAGTCCGCACGCGCGCCCAGCAGCAGCGCCAGGGGATCGGCCAGCTTCAAGCGCGAGGTGCCGTAGAGGCTGCTCTGCTTCACCCGCGTCACCGATGCGTAGTAGTAGTTGTTGACATTGGGATAAGGCGCGGAGGCCGTGTTCCAGGTCGGCAGGTTGAAGGCGTAGTTGTAGGTGGGATCGTTGTAGCCGGCATCCTGCGTGATGCGGCTGCGATAGGACGCGCCGACCACCAGTTCATGCTTCTGGCCGAACAGGCCGAAGGGGCCGGTAGCCTGCGCATCCAGGCCCAGCTGGCTCCGATCGTACTTGAAGATGTTGGCCGGGGTCAGGGCAAAGTTGGTGTCGCCGGCGCCGCGCGCGATGCCGGTGAGCAGCGAGTCCAGCTCATCTTTCATCGCCTGCGCCGCCAGCTTCACTTTCCAGCTGTTGTCGAAGCGCGTCTCCAGCTCGGTGAACACCCGCGTGTTGGTCTTGTTCCAGTAGGCCCAGTCCGGCGCGTTGTTGACCGAGCGGTCCATGTTCAGGAAGCTGCCGTTGCGGGCCGTCGGCAGGCCGTACCAGCTCGATCCCAGGTTCTCTTCCTTGTTGTAGCTGAAGCCCACGCTCAGGGTCGAGTCGCGCGTGAGGTCGGCGTCCACCGTGGCGTAGACCAGGTTGCGCTTCTGGCGGTAATTGGTGATGAAGGTGTCGGCATCCGAACTCGCCACCACGGCGCGGCCGCGCACCGTCTTGGCTTCGTTGAGCGCGCCGCTGGCGTCGATCTCGCCGCGGAAGTTGTTCCAGCGGCCGGCGCTGCCGGTGATCGAGACCTGCGTCTCGCGGGTGGGACGCTTGCGCACCAGGTTGATCACACCGGAAGGATTGCCCGCGCCGATCATCATGCCGGCCGAGCCGCGCAGCACTTCGACGCGGTCGTACATGGCCAGGGTGTTGAAGCCCAGCGTGTCGCCATCGGCCGAGAACGGCAGGCCGTCCATGGTGTACATGTTGATGGCGAAGCCGCGCGAGTAGATGCTGCCGCGCTCGGTGGCGCCGCGGCTCAGGCTCAGGCCGGGCACCACATTGACCAGGTCTTCGATCGACTGGATGTTGCGGTCGTCCATCTGCTGGCGCGTGACCACCGAGATCGACTGCGGCGTTTCACGCGGCGTGAGGTTCAGGCGGGTGCCGGTATTGACGCTGTTGACGATGTACGACCCCGTCCCCTCGCTGGCGCCGATCCGGTCCGACACCACCTTGACCTCAGGCAGCGCCTCGGCGGCGCCGTCCTGGCCTGATTGTGCCTGCTGCGCCCAGGCGCTGCCCGCGCCCAACGTGGACAAGGCCATGGCCGCGCAGGCGCAGCGCAAGGCGCGCGCCATCTGGCGTGGCGCGGGTATGGCTGCGCGCGGGTCGATTCGAGTTTGCTTCATGTCATTCCTGTTCAGTAAGAGCGATTGGGGGCTTGCGGCCTGCGCATGCAGGACCTGATTGGTCTTGTCGCCAACTTGATGCGGCTCGGGAATGAAGAATTGAGGACGCGCACGCGCCCTCCGCAGGCGCGGATGCGCCACGGCATGGATCTACATGGAGGTGTATGGCCGGGGAGATGGTCCCGGCGCTGGCGTCTGAATTCGATGTGCGCCTGCCTGGCGTGGCAGGGCGCTGCGTGCATCCAGAGGGCTGCTTCTCACCTGATTGCCTGGCTGGGCAACAGGTCACGCATGAGACGCCCCTGGATGCACTCGCTGGATGTATTTCCGGCCGGTGACCCGATGGCTTGCCTGCTGCGGACGGCATGCCCTGGATCCCTGCCATTTCTTTTACTGCTCTCCCGCCTCAAGGGCATCTGGCGCGGCGGCACATGCGATGAAGCACGTGCCAACACACTCAAATAACAATGAGAATCGTTATTATTCTATATTTACAATAGTTTTCGAACAAGGAAGGACTGACGACTTGTCAGCAAAAACACACACTCCGCAGGATTGCGACGGGCACTCCGATTGCCCCCTGACAGCGCGCGCGGACCTGCGGGGCCAATGATTTTCTTCGACGCGACATGCGCCAAGGGCAAAAAAAACGGCCCACATTACTGTGGGCCGTTTTCTTGAAACCTGGTGCTGGCTGCAGGACTTGAACCCGCCACCCCCTGATTACAAGTCAGGTGCTCTACCAGATGAGCTAAGCCAGCAAAAACTACAGCCGGCGATTATAGCCTACTTGATACGGGTCAGTACAGGACGGCCGCCTTTTTTTGGCGGTTCCGGATCGTCGCCGCCATTGTCCTGGCCATCGTTGCCCTTCTTTTCAGGCTCTGAGACGGGCACCGAGGACAGCACCGGCGCGCTGTCTTCCGGCTGCTCGGCGGCGGCCGGCGCGGTGGCTGGATTGGGGGCTTCGAAGGCCATGCCCTGGCCGTTCTCGCGGGCGTAGATCGCGATCACGTTCTCGACCGGGATCAGGATGTCGCGGGAGACGCCGCCGAAGCGCGCGGAGAAGCTGATGGTGTCGTTCTCCATCTTCAGGCCGCTGGTGGCTTCAAAGCTGATGTTGAGGACGATCTCGCCGTTCTTGACGAACTGCATCGGCACCCGGGTGCCGCTGTCGACCACCACGGCGATGTGGGGCGTATAGCCGTTGTCGGTGCACCATTCGTAGATGGCGCGCAGCAGGTAGGGCTTGGTGGAAACTTCAGGCATGACAGATGTGGTTGCGATGCCGGGCGGGGCCCGCATCTGTGCCGGCTGCGCCGGGGTGGAACTGCAAAAGAACTGGACAACTCGGACTGCTGCCGCGCGCCCCGCCCGATCGGACAGGAGGCGCGGCGGATGCGGCTTAACGGCGCATGACCTTTTCCGACGGGGTCAGCGCTTCGATGTAGGCCGGACGCGAGAAGATGCGTTCGGCGTACTTCATCAGCGGCGCCGCGGTCTTGGACAGCTCGATGCCGTAGTGATCGAGGCGCCACAGCAGCGGGGCCAGGGCCACGTCCAGCATGGAGAACTCGTCGCCCAGCATGTACTTGTTCTTCAGGAACAGCGGGGCCAGCTGGGTCAGGCGGTCGCGGATTTCATTGCGGGCCTTCTCCTGGTTCTTTTCGGCGGCCTTGGACTTTTCGTTTTCCAGCGTATGCACGTGGACGAACAGTTCCTTCTCGAAGTTGAACAGCATCAGGCGGGCGCGGGCGCGCATCAGCGGGTCGGCCGGCATCAGTTGCGGATGCGGGAAGCGCTCGTCGATGTACTCGTTGATGATGTTGGATTCGTACAGCACCAGGTCGCGCTCGACCAGGATGGGCACCTGGCCATACGGGTTCATGACGGAAATGTCTTCCGGCTTGTTGAACAGGTCAACGTCGCGGATCTCGAAATCCATGCCCTTTTCGAACAGGACAAGGCGGCAGCGTTGCGAGAATGGGCAGGTCGTGCCCGAGTAAAGAACCATCATTTTTTCAGAGCCCTAAAAACAAAAGGGGGGCGAGACGCATAACGCTCACCCCGGGTACGCAATTCCGCCGAAACAGCGCGGATACGAGATTTTACTTTTTTACTTGACGTTTTTCCAATAGGAGGCGTTTAAACGCCACGTCAGGACCAGGAAGATGCCCAGGAACAACAGCACCCAGACGCCCAGCCGTTTGCGCGTGTTCTGCGCGGGCTCGGCCATCCATTCCAGGTAGCCGACCAAATCGGCGACGGCGTTATCATAGTCGATCGCGCTCATCTTGCCCGGCTTGATCTGCTCAAATCCTGTGAATTTGTGGATAGTTTTGCCCTCTTCGTGAGGATCTTTCTCCTCAACGTACTTGGGAGTCCGGATTCCTTGCAATTCCCACAACACGTGCGGCATGCCGACGTTGGGGAACAGCATGTTGTTCCAGCCGGTGGGGCGGCTGTCGTCCTTATAATAACTGCGCAGGTAGGTATAAATCCAGTCCGGGCCCGATCCGGCCTCCGACGCCTTGGCCCGGGCGATCACCGAAAGATCCGGCGGAGCGGCGCCGAACCAGGCCTTGGCGTCGGCCGGCGACATCGAAATCTTCATCAGATCGCCGACTTTCCCCTCTGTAAACAACAGGTTGCCCTTGATCTGCTCTTCCGACAGGCCGATGTCGCGCAGGCGGTTGTAGCGCATCGATGAGGCCGCGTGGCAATTCAGGCAATAGTTGACGAACAGCTTGGCGCCGTTTTGCAACGCGGAAACATCCTTGGTGCGGTCGGGCGCATGGTCCAGCGGGAAACCGCCCTCGTTGGCCAAGGCCAGCGCGGGCAGCAGCGCCAGCGTCGCGATCACTTTCTTCAGCAATGTCATGTTCTTGTCCTTTGGCGGCTGGCTTAGTGCGGATGGAAGGTCACGCGGTCGGGCACCTGTTTGAAGGTGCCGGCGGCGCTCCACCAGGGCATCAGCAGGAAGAAGCCCAGGTAGATGAAGCTGCAGACCTGCGCCACGGTGGTACCGATGGCGGTCGGCGGCTGCACGCCCAGATAGCCCAGCGCAACGAAGGCAATGCCGAAGACGAGATACACATACTTGTGCCAGCTCGGACGATAGCGGATCGACTTGACCTGCGACTGGTCCAGCCACGGCAGGCCGCCGAGGATCACCACCGACAGGCCCATCAGCACCACGCCCCAGAACTTGGCGTCGAACACCAGCATGCCGCCGATGATGGCCAGGCCGATCACGATGGCGGCGATCTTGAGGGCGCCCGTCAGGCGCGACTTGAACACCAGCAGCGCCACGTAGGCCGCCACGGCGGCGATCAGCCAGCCCATGAAGTCGGCCGTGGTCGCGCGCAGGATCGAGTAGAACGGCGTGAAGTACCAGACCGGGGCGATGTGCGGCGGCGTCTTGAGCGAATCGGCCGGGATGAAGTTGTTGTACTCCAGGAAGTAGCCGCCCATCTCGGGAGCGAAGAACACCACCGCCGAGAACACGATCAGGAACACCGCCACGGCGAAGATGTCATGCACCGAGTAGTACGGGTGGAAGGGCACGCCATCCAGCGGCACGCCGTTCTCGTCGGTGGTTTCCTTGATCTCGACGCCGTCGGGGTTGTTCGAGCCGACTTCGTGCAGCGCGATGATGTGCGCCGCCACCAGGCCGATCAGCACCAGCGGAATGGCGATCACGTGGAACGAGAAGAAGCGGTTCAGCGTGGCGTCGGAGACGACGTAGTCGCCGCGGATCCACAGCGACAGGTCGGGACCGATGAAGGGCACCGCGCCGAACAGGTTGACGATCACCTGCGCGCCCCAGTACGACATCTGGCCCCACGGCAGCAGGTAGCCGAAGAAGGCTTCGCCCATCAGGCACAGGAAGATGCCCACGCCGAACAGCCATACCAGCTCGCGCGGCTTGCGGTACGAGCCGTAGAGCAGGCCGCGCACCATGTGCAGGTAGACCACGATGAAGAAGGCCGAGGCGCCGGTGGAGTGCATGTAGCGCACCAGCCAGCCCCAGGGCACATCGCGCATGATGTACTCGACGGAGGCGAAGGCCAGGTTGGCGTCCGGCTTGTAGTGCATCACCAGGAAAATGCCGGTGACGATCTGGATCACCAGCACCAGCAGCGCCAGCGATCCGAAGGCGTACCAGAAGTTGAAATTCTTGGGGGCGTAGTACTCGGAAAGGTGGGCTTTCCAGGTGGAGGTCAGGGGGAAACGGGAATCGACCCAGTTGAGTGCCTTGACGGAGAGCGGCGCGCCCTCAGGCGATTTCTTTTCGTGAAAAGCTCCCATGCTCAGGCCTCCCCTTTCTCGTCCTTGCCGATGACAAGTTTATTGTCGCCTTCGAACATGTAACGCGGCACCTGGAGGTTGTCTGGGGCCGGCTTGTTCTTGTAGACCCGTCCGGCCAGGTCGAACGTGGAGCCGTGGCAGGGGCAGAGGAAACCGCCGTTCCAGTCGTCCGGCAGCGAGGGCTGGGCGCCGGTCTGGAAGCGCGTGCTGGGGGAGCAGCCCAGGTGCGGGCAGATGCCCACCACCACCAGGATGTCCTTGCGGATGGAACGCCATTCGTTCAGGGCGTAATCGGGAGTCTCGGAGAAGTCGGTGCGCTTGGAGCTGGGGTCGGCAACCTGGCCGTCGGTCTTCTTGAGCGACTCCAGCATTTCAGGCGTGCGCTTGAGAATCCACACTGGCTTGCCGCGCCACTCCACGGTGCGCATTTCACCCGGGGTCAACGACGAAATGTCTACTTCGACCGGTGCGCCCGCAGCCTTGGCACGCTCTGATGGCTGCAAGGTGGATACGAACGCTCCGGCGGTGGCCAAACCCGCTACGCCGCCGGCTGCACAAGTCGCAACAAGCAAACCTCGTCGACTCGCGTCGACCTGATTCTCGTCAGTCATAAAGACCCCAATCTCCAAATGTAAGTTAGCGTGGACCTTCTAAGTGACCCTCATGCAACTTTTCGATTATATATAAGCTGAATAGGGTTTTGTAGCTAACGGGCGCAATGGTAGCGGCTGCGGGGAAAATCGATTTGACGCAGCGCAACCTATTGTCAATCTGACCTTGTTGCCGGTTTTCCTGCACTGCGGCGTCGGTGAATGTCCAATTTACTTTTCTTTCGCGGCAGGCTATAACCCGTTGTAAGACCGCCTCATGAACAAACAGCAACTTTCAAAGGAGAAACCAAGGATGAGCATGCTCAAAGACTTTCGCGCCTTCGCCATCAAGGGCAACGTCATCGACCTGGCCGTCGGTGTGATCATCGGCGGCGCGTTCGGCAAGATCGTGGGCTCGCTGGTCGAGGACATCATCATGCCCATCGTCGGCAAGATCTTCGGCGGCCTCGACTTCGCCAACTACTACCTGCCCCTGAACGGCCAGGCCTACGGCCTGCCGCTGGCCGAGGCCAAGAAGGCCGGCGCGGTCTTCGCCTACGGCAATTTCCTCACCATCCTGATCAACTTCCTGATCCTGGCCTTCATCATCTTTCAGATGGTGCGTGCGATCAACAAGGCGCGCGACCTCGCCATCAAGCAGGAAGAAGCCGCGCCGGCCGTCCCTGCCGCGCCGCCCGAAGACGTGCTGCTGCTGCGCGAGATCCGCGACGCGCTGAAGAAGTAAGGCCGGCGCCGCCCCAAAAAAGCCCGCGAGAGCGGGCTTTTTTCCGGGGGCGGCTCGCTTCGGCTGTCTCACACCGGGTTGTCGATGTCGATGAACTGGTGCTCGATGCCGAAATGCTCGGCCGCATGCGCGCCCAGCGCCTGCACGCCATAGCGCTCGGTGGCGTGGTGCCCGGCGGCGATGTAGATGGTGCCGGTCTCGCGCGCCAGGTGCACAGTAGGTTCGGAAATCTCGCCGCTGATGTAGGCCGATGCGCCGGCGGCAATGGCGTCGCCCAGCATGCCTTGCGCGGCGCCGGTGCACCAGGCCACATTGCCGACCGGCTGCTGCGGATCGCCGATCAACAGCGGCATGCGGCCCAGGCGTTTCTCGATCAGCGCCGCCAGGTCGGCGGCGGTCTTCACCGCGGGCGAATTGCAGCGGCCGATCCAGCCCAGCTCATCGTCGCCGAAGCGACCGCTGGCGGTGAGGTCGAGCTGGCGCGCCAGTTGCGCGTTGTTGCCCAGCTGCGCATGCGCATCCAGCGGCAGGTGGTAGGCGAACAGGTTGATGTCGTTGGACAAGAGCAGCTTCAGGCGGCGCTGCCTGGTGCCGATGACTCGCATATCCTCCCCGCGCCAGAAGTAACCATGGTGGACCAGGATGGCGTCGGCCTTGAGGTCGAGCGCGGCTTCGATCAACGCCAGGCTGGCGGTGACGCCGCTGACCACGCGCCCGATCCGGGCGCGCCCTTCCACCTGCAGGCCGTTTGGGCAATAATCGCGGTATTGCGCGGCGTTAAGTGTCTGTCCGAGATAGGCCGCGAACTCGTCTCTGGTAATCTGCCGGGTCATTTCTTCCTCATCGATTCAATACTGATCTCAAAACTTTATATGCGACGTTTATGGCTGTTGTTCGCCCAAACCGTGACGGTTGGCTTGGCGTTGTGGTTCATTGTAGCGACCTTGAAGCCCGACTGGATGTCCGGCGGCTTCAGCTCGCGCGCAAGGCCCGCGCAATCCACCGTACAGATGCAGGAGGCAACGCCGGACGCGCCCGCACTGAACTCCTATCGCCACGCCGCGCGCCAGGCGATGCCGTCGGTGGTGAACATCTTCACCACCACCGAGGCGCGCCCGCAGAAGAGTCCGTTCCAGAACGATCCCTTCTTCCGCAAGTTCTTCGGCGACCAGTTCGACGAGCAGCAGCAGGATGACAAACAATCGAGCCTGGGCTCGGGCGTGATCGTCAGCCCGCAGGGCTACATCCTCACCAACAACCACGTGGTGGAAGCCGCCGACGAGATCGAGGTGGCCCTGGCCGACGGCCGCAAGGCCAGCGCCAAGGTGGTCGGCATCGACCCGGAGACCGACCTGGCGGTGATCAAGATCGACCTGCCCAACCTGCCGGCCATCACGCTGGGGCATCCCGAGAACAGCTCGGTGGGCGACGTGGTGCTGGCCATCGGCAACCCGTTCGGCGTGGGCCAGACGGTCACCATGGGGATCGTCTCGGCGCTGGGCCGCAACCACCTGGGCATCAACACCTTCGAGAACTTCATCCAGACCGACGCCGCCATCAACCCCGGCAACTCGGGAGGCGCGCTGGTGGACACCAACGGCAACCTGCTGGGCATCAATACCGCGATCTATTCGCGCACCGGCGGCAACCTGGGCATTGGCTTCGCCATCCCGATGTCGACCGCCAAGACCGTGATGGAAGCCATCATCAGCAACGGCCAGGTGGTGCGCGGCTGGATCGGCGTCGAGCCGCAGGACATCACGCCCGAACTGGCCGAGAGCTTCGGCCTGGGCAAGAAGACCGGCGCCATCATCGCCGGTGTCCTCAAGGGCGGCCCGGCCGACCGCGCGGGCATGAAGCCGGGCGATATCCTGGTGAGCATCGAAGGCAAGCAGGTGGCCGACACCACGGAAATGCTCAACGTCATCGCCCAGCTCAGCCCCGGCCAGAACATCGCCATGACGGTGCTGCGCAAGTCGCAGGAGACCAAGCTGAACATTACCGTGGGCAAGCGTCCGCCGCCGCCCAGGAGCGACGACAGCGACGAAGAGTAAGAGCGGCTAGAATGCCCGCTGGCGCCTGCGAACCTGCAGGCGCCCCTCATGAGGAGACCGAAACAAGATGCACGTGCGCGACCTGATCCAGTTCCTGGGCGAACTGACCGAAAACAACAACCGCGCCTGGTTCGTGATGAACAAGCCGCGCTACGACATCCTGCGCGAGGAGTTCCTGGCGCTGACCATCAAGCTGATCGCCGAGATCAGCAAGTTCGACCCGGCCATCGCCGGCTGCAACCCGAAGAAGGCGCTGTTCCGCATCAACCGCGACATGCGCTTCTCCCACGACAAGAGCCCCTACAAGACGCACTTCTCCGCGGCCATCACCGCCAGCGGCCTGAAGAAGCCCAGCCAGGGCGGCGGTCCGGCCTACTACTTCCACATCGACGCCGAGGGCAAGCTGTTGATTGCCGGCGGCGAATACCTGCCGCCGCCGGATCGCCTGCGCGCCATCCGCAATCGCGTGATCGAGGACGCGGCCGGCTTCAACAAGATGCGCAAGACCAAGAAGCTGGTCGAGACCTACGGCGACCTGCAGGAAGAGGGCAAGCTGGTGCGCCCGCCCAAGGGCTTCGATCCGGCCAGTCCCAACATCGAATACGTGAAGTTGAAGAGCTTCATCGTCTGGACCGACGTCAGCATCAAGAAGAAGATTCCCGCCGATCTCGGCGGGGATGTGCTGGAAGGGTTCAAGGATGCCTATCCGCTGGTGAAGTGGCTGCGCGGGATCCCGCTGGTCTCGCCGGAAGAATAAGCGCCGCCGCCCTGCCCTGTTTGCCCCGGGCAGATGGAGCGCGCAATGAAAAACGCCACCCGGTTTGCGCCGGGTGGCGTTTTTTATTGCCGGGAAGATCTTCAGTCCGCCGACGACGAGCCGGCTTCCTCCGGCACGCGCGTGGCGCGCTCGAAGATCGGGGCGACCAGCAGGCCCACCTCGTACAGCAGCACCAGCGGCACCGCCAGCATCAGCTGGCTCATGATGTCGGGCGGGGTGACCACGGCGGCGATGACGAAGGCGCCGACGATCACGTAGGGACGGATCTGCTTGAGCTTGGCCAGCGGCACCAGGCCCATGCGCACCAGCACGATTACGATCACCGGGACCTCGAAGGTGACGCCGAAGGCGACGAACATGGTCAGCACGAAATCGACGTAGGCGTCGATGTCCGGCGCCACCGACACCGACTTGGGCGCGAAGTTGTTGATGAACGGGAACACCACGCCGAACACGAAGAAGTAGCAGAACGCCACGCCGGCGACGAACAGCAGCGAGGAGGAGACCACCAGCGGCGCGATCAGGCGCTTCTCATGCGCGTACAGGCCGGGCGCGACGAAGGCCCAGAGCTGGTACAGCACCCACGGCAGCGAGATCAGCACCGCCACCATCATGGTGACCTTGATGGGGATCAGGAACGGGGTGATGACGCCGGTGGCGATCATCTTGCTGCCGGCGGGCAGCGCCTGGATCATCGGCGCGGCCAGCACGTCGAAGATGTGGGCTGCGAACGGCATCATGCACAGGAACACCACCAGCACCACGGCGGAAGCCTTGACGATGCGGCTGCGCAGTTCGATCAGGTGCGAGATGAAGGTATCTTCGGCGCCGGCGGGGTTGTTTTCTTCAGCCATGGATGTGCTGCGTGGGTATCAGGTAAAGACGCGATGCGCCGGGATTAAAAGAAGCCGGCGGACTTGCTGGCGCTGATCGGGCGATATTTCGCGACCCGCGCCGAGGCCGAAATGACGCGCGTCTTGCGGCCGCTCTGGTGCTTGTACCAGGAGGGCACGGCGGTGGTGCGCGCCAGCTTCTTGCGGCGGAAGGCCTTGGCCTTGATCGAAAGCAAGTCGGCATTGGGCGTGCGCTTCCAGGACTCGGCGCCGCTCTCGACGCTGCCGGCGGAGGCCGAGTCGCCGCCGTTCCAGGCGTCGTTGATCGAGGCCTCGGTATCGGACATGCTCTTGTGGATGCTGCCGGACACGTCGCTGGCGGCCTGCTCGACATCCTTTTGCATCTTGCGCAGCTCGTCGAGCTCGATCTCGCGGCTGACCTCGGACTTGACGTCGTTGATGTAGCGCTGCGCGCGGCCGAACAAGGTGCCGGCCATGCGCGCCACCTTGGGCAGGCGCTCGGGGCCGATCACGACCAGCGCGACCACGCCGATCAGGGCCAGCTTGGAAAGGCCTATATCAATCATGAGTCTGTGTGGACATTGGAACCTGGGCTAGGCCAGGCGTTGCTGGCACGACAATGTGCGGGGAAGGCGCCCGCCGCGAAGGGCCACGGGCGCCGGAACCTGGAGACGGCTCGCCGCGCTCCCGTCGGCAGGCGCAGCCGATCAGCTGCCGGACTTGTCCTTTTCCTTGGCCTGCACGTCGATGGCCTGGTCCTTCTTTTCTTCCTCGCCCTTGACGCCGTCCTTGAAACCCTTGACCGCCTTGCCCAGGTCGGAACCCATGTTGCCGAGCTTCTTGGTGCCGAAGACCACCATCACGATCACCAGAACAATCAGCCAATGCCAGATACTGAACGAACCCATTCTATTCTCCTAAGCGGACATCCCTGCCCTGTATAAAAACGTTCCCTAATGTCCCCGTCCGCTGGGCGGACTTGTGTCCGCCGGACGGACTTCTCATTGTTGCACGAACTTCACGCGCCACGGATGCGGGCCGCCGATCACGTGCATATGCAGATGGTACACCTCCTGCCCACCGTCCGGTCCGGTGTTGAACAGCGTCTTGAAGCCGCCGCTGGGCTTGCCGTCGCCGTCGAGCCGGTAGCCGCAGCCCTGCTCGGCAGCCAGCTTGGGCGCCAGCGCCGCCATCTTGCCCAGCAGCACGGTGTCTTCCGGGCCGCATTCGGTCAAGGTCGGGATGTGCTTGCGCGGCACGATCAGGAAGTGCACCGGCGCGGCCGGGTTGATGTCGTGGAAGGCGATCACGTCCTCGTCTTCGTAGACCTTCTTCGACGGGATCTCGCCGGCGGCGATCTTACAGAAAATGCAATTATCCAAAACCATTCTCCTGCGTGGGTGGTGGTGGCGCTCAGTCGCCGCGCGCGGCTTTCTCTTCCAGTCCGGACAAGCCCTCGCGGCGAGCCAGCTCGTCCAGCACGTCCTGCGGCGACAGCTCGAACTGGGCCAGCATCACCATGGAATGGAACCAGAGGTCGGCGCATTCGTAGAGCACCTTGGACTTGTCGCCGGAGACGCGCGCGTCCTTGGCGGCCATCACGGTTTCGGTGGCCTCTTCGCCGATCTTCTTCAAGATGGCGTCGTCGCCCTTGGAAAACAGCTTGGCGACGTAGGATTTCTCGGGATTGCCGCCGTTGGCCGGCTTGCGCGACTCGATGACTTGCGCCAGCCGCTTCAGGGTTTCGCTCATGATGGGGTCTTGTCGGTATCGGCCGGCTTGGAGGCGGCGCTCTTGCGCACTCGCTTGGGCTTGTCGGCCTTGGACTCGGCAGGCGCGCCGCCGGCGCCGGGCGCCAGCTCCTTGATCACCGCTTCCACGGTCTGCCATTCGCCGTTGTCGGCGCTGCCCTCGAATTTCTGGAAGAAGCAGGAGTGACGGCCGGTGTGACAGGCGATGCCGGCCACCTGCTCGACCTTCAGCAGCACCACGTCTTCATCGCAATCGAGGCGGATCTCATGCACCTTCTGGAAGTGGCCGGACTCCTCGCCCTTGTGCCACAGCTTCTTGCGCGAGCGACTCCAGTAGACGGCCTGGCCGATCTCGACGGTCCTGGCCAGCGCCTCGCGGTTCATCCAGGCGAACATCAGGACATCGTTGCTGCCCACTTCCTGGGTGATCACCGGCACCAAGCCGACCTCGTCCCACTTGACCTTGTTGAGCCACTTGGCGCTGATGCTCATGCCAGCCTCATGGAAATGTTCTGGTCGGCCATGAAGCGCTTGGCTTCCTGCACGGTGTGCTGGCCGTAGTGGAAGATGCTGGCCGCCAGCACGGCGTCGGCACGGCCCTTGGTCACGCCGTCGGCCAGGTCCTGCAGGCCGCCGACGCCGCCCGAGGCGATCACGGGAATGCTGACCGCTTCCGACACGGCGCGGGTCAGCGCCAGGTCGAAACCGCTCTTGGTGCCGTCGCGGTCCATGCTGGTCAGCAGGATCTCGCCGGCGCCCAGGCGCGCCATGTTGCGCGCCCATTCGACCGCGTCCAGCCCGGTGGCGTTGCGCCCGCCATGGGTGTAGACCTCCCACTTGCCGTCGCCGACGCGCTTGGCGTCGATGGCCACCACGATGCACTGGGATCCGTACTTGCCGGCGGCGTCGGCCACCAGCTGCGGATTGGTCACGGCGGAGGTGTTGATGCCGACCTTGTCGGCGCCGGCGTTCAGCAGGCGCCGCACATCGTCGACCGCGCGCACGCCGCCGCCGACCGTCAAGGGGATGAAGACTTGCGACGCCACCGCCTCGATGATGTCGAGGATCAGGTCGCGCCCGTCGGAGGAGGCGGTGATGTCGAGGAAGGTCAGTTCGTCGGCGCCCTGCTCGTCATAGCGGCGCGCGATCTCGACCGGGTCGCCGGCGTCGCGCAGCTCGAGGAAATTGACGCCCTTGACGACGCGACCGGCGGTCACGTCCAGGCAAGGGATGATGCGTTTTGCGAGGGCCATCTGTGGGTTGCCTTATTTGCCGCCGGCGTCGCGATTGGCTTCCAGGGCGCGCGTGAGTTCATCGGCGCGGTCCTGGCCGCTGGAGAGGTCGAGCGTGCCTTCATAGATCGAGCGGCCGCAGATGACGGCTTCGATGCCCTCGTCCTCGACCCGGCACAACGCTTCCACGTCGCCGATGTGGTGCACGCCGCCGGAAGCGATGATGGGGATCGACACCGCCTGCGCCAGGCGCACGGTGGCTTCGATGTTGACGCCGCCCATCATGCCGTCGCGGCCGATGTCGGTGTAGACGATGGCTTCGCAGCCATAGCCTTCGAACTTCTGCGCCAGGTCGATCACCTCGTGGCCGGACAGCTTGCTCCAGCCGTCGGTGGCGACCTTGCCGTCCTTGGCGTCCAGGCCGACGATGATCTGGCCCGGGAAGGCGCTGCAGGCGTCGTGCAGGAAGCCGGGGTTCTTGACCGCGGCGGTGCCGATGATGATGTAGGACAGGCCGTCGTCGAGGTAGCGCTCGATGGTGTCGAGGTCGCGGATGCCGCCGCCCAGCTGGACGGGGATCTCTTCGACGTCGTTCTCCTCGGCGAAATTGGCGACCGCCTTCAGGATGGCCTTCACCGCAGCCTCGTTCTTGGGCTTGCCGGCGAAGGCGCCGTTGAGGTCGACCAGATGCAGGCGGCGCGCGCCTTGCTTCAACCAATGCAAAGCCATTTCCGCGGGATCCTCGGAAAATACGGTGGCTTGTTCCATATCGCCTTGTTTGAGGCGGACGCAATGACCGTCTTTCAGGTCGATGGCGGGTATAAGCAGCATGGCTACGGTGTGACTAGTCAGTGAAAAGGTTGGATGACGGGGGCTTCTGGGCCGGTTCTTGCCTGAAAGGCAAAAATCAAGGCTTCCAGTGTACGAAATTCCGATACAGCTGCAAACCCGCGGAGGCACTTTTTTCCGGGTGGAACTGGGTTGCAAAGATATTATCGCGGGCCACCGCGCAGGTGAAGTCGCGGCCGTACGGCGTTTGACCGACGACATGCGAGGCGTCGGCCGGCACTGCGTAGAAACTGTGCACGAAGTAGAAGTAGGCGTTGTCGGCGATGCCTTCCCACAGCGGGTGCGCGCCGGTCTGATGCACGTGGTTCCAGCCCATCTGCGGCACCTTGAAGCGCGAGCCGTCGTCCTGGGCCAGGCCTTCCAGCTCGAAACGCACCACCTTGCCGGGCAGCAGGCCCAAGCCGGGCGTGTCGCCCTCTTCGCTCCAGTCGAACAGCATCTGTTCGCCCACGCACACACCGAACAGCGGCTTGCTGCGCGAGGCCTCGACCACCGCCTCCTGCAGGCCGGACTCGCGCAGGCAGCGCATGCAGTCGGGCATGGCGCCCTGGCCGGGCAGCACCACACGGTCGGCCGCGCGGATGTCGGCGACCTCGCCGGAAATGCGTACATCGGCCTCGGGCGCGACATGGCGCAGGGCTTGCGCCACCGAGCGCAAATTACCCATGCCGTAATCCACTACAACAATTTTATTCATATCGACGTTGGCGGCGCGGCGACGCGCGCCTCGGAAAACCAGGTGGTTACAGACTGCCTTTGGTGGACGGAATCGTACCCGCGGCGCGCGGATCGAGCTCGATGGCCATGCGCAGCGCGCGGCCGAAGGCCTTGAACACGGTTTCGCACTGGTGGTGGGCGTTGATGCCGCGTAAATTGTCCACATGCAAGGTCACCTGCGCATGATTGACGAAACCATGGAAGAACTCGCTGGTCAGGTCGACGTCGAAGCCGCCGATCATCGAGCGGGTGAACGGGATGTGATATTCCAGGCCGGGACGGCCGGAGAAGTCGATCACCACGCGCGACAACGCCTCGTCCAGGGGGACATAGGCATGGCCGTAGCGGCGGATGCCCTTCTTGTCGCCGATGGCCTTGGCGAAGGCCATGCCCAGGGTGATGCCGACGTCTTCCACCGTGTGGTGGGCGTCGATGTGCAGGTCGCCCTTGGCCTGGATGTCCAGGTCGATCAGCCCGTGGCGCGCGATCTGGTCCAGCATGTGATCCAGGAACGGCACGCCGGTGTCGAGCGATTGCTTGCCGGTTCCGTCCAGGTTGATCGCAACGCGGATCTGCGTCTCGTTGGTGTTGCGGACGACTTCCGCGGTTCTGGGTGTAGACATGGTCAGAGTGAAGCGGGATTCAAACGGTTGGGGTTTACCTAGATGGTGCTGGACGGCGCCGTTACAACTCTGCCAGCGCCGCTTGCAGGGCCGCCAGGAAGGCGGCGTTTTCTTCTTCTGTGCTGACGGTAATGCGCAAACAGTTTCTCAGCAATGCGTGCATTCTACCGGCATTTTTGACCAGCACCTTACGCGCCAGCAAAGCGGCGAAAACTTTCTCGGCGTCCGGGACGCGGATCAGCACGAAATTGGCCGCCGACGGGAATACCTCCACGCCGTCCAGCGCCGCCAGGCTGGCCGCCAGGACAGTGCGCGCTTCGCGCAGGCGGGCCGCCTGCCCTTCCAGCACATCCAGGTGCTCCAGCACGAACAGCGCCGCGGCCTCGGTGAGCACATTGATGTTGTAGGGCGGGCGCACCTTGTCGAATTCGCGCAACAAGGCCGGCGCAGCCGACATGTAGCCCAGGCGGATGCCGGCCAGGCCGAGCTTGGAGACGGTGCGCATCAGCACCAGGTTGTTGAACTGCGGCAACGCCGGCATCAGGCTGGTTCCGGCGAAGGGCTGGTAGGCCTCGTCCACCACCACCAGGCCGTAGGGCGCTGCGGCCTCGACGATGCGCAGCACGTCAGCCCGGGCGAACAGCGTGCCGGTAGGATTGTTGGGGTAGGACAGGTAGGTGATCGCCGGCCGGTGCTGCGCCATCGCCGCCAGCATGGCCGGCAGGTCCAGCGTGAGGTCGGCGCGCAGCGGCACGCCGACGTACTCCAGTCCGGCGCTCAGGGCAGATACCTGGTACATCACGAAGCTCGGTTCCGGCGCCAGCACCTTGCGTCCGGGCACCGCGCAGGCCGCCGAGAGGATGGCGATGAGCTCGTCGGAGCCGTTGCCCAGCAGGACGTCGTAGCCTTCGGGCACGCCCAGCCTGGCGCAAATCTCCTGCTTCAGGCGCGTGTAGCTGGGCACCGGATAGCGGTTCAGCTCCGCCGCGGCCAGCCGCCGCGCCAGTTGCGCATGCAGCTCCGGCGGCAGCGTGTGGGGATTTTCCATGGCGTCCAGCTTGACCATGCCCTCGGCCGGCGGCACGTGGTAGGCCTGCCAGCCGCGCACCAGCGGACGGATCACGCCGGCAATCAGTTCTTCGCAGGAAGCGGCTTCAGCCGGCGACTTGTTCATCTTGTTGGCTCTCAGGTTCCAGCGCGGCCAGGCGCTGGCGGATCAGCTCGCAATAATCGGCATTGAGTTCGAAGCCGGCGAAATGCCGGCCGCAACGGCGCGCCGCCACCGCCGTGGTGCCGCTGCCCATAAAGGGGTCGAGCACCACGCCGCCCGGCGGGCAGGAGGCCTTGACCATGCGCTCCACCACTTCCAGCGGCTTTTGCGTGGGATGGTCGGCGCGCTCCTTGTGCTCGCGGTGCAGGCGCGACACGCTCCACACGTCCTTGGGGTTGTAGCCCATCTCCAGCCACTTGGCGCCCACGAAGATGGAGCGCGAGCGCGCCTTCTTGGTCTGCGCATCGTAGGGAATGCGGATGGCGTCGAGGTCGAAGAAGTAGTCGCGCGCCCGGGCGAAGAAGCCGATGGTGTCGTGCACCGACGAGTAGCGCCGGGTGCTGCCGCCCATGGACGGCACGCGGCGGTCCCAGACGATCTCGTTGATCATGGTCATGCGCTGCTTCAACATGACGAAGATCTCCGGCGAATTGCGCCAGGTGAGGAAGATGTAGAGGCTGCCGTTGGCCTTGAGCTTGGGCAGGGCGGCGTCGATCCATTGCTCGGTCCAGCGCAGGTACTCGGCGGTGTCGAGCTTGTCGGAATCGTTGCCGTAGTCCTTGCCCAGGCCGTAGGGCGGGTCGGCAATGAGCAGGTCGATGCTGCCGTCGGGAATGCGCCGCAAGCCCTGCAGCGCGTCCTCGCAGTGCACGCGGTCCAGCCAGCCTTCGCCAAGCGGATCGGAGGCGGCCGTCATCGCATCACTTCAGGCGCAGTTCGGCGGAGCGCGCGTGCGCCTGCAGGCCTTCGCCATACGCCAGTTCGGCGGCGACGCGGCCCAGGGTCTGGGCGCCGGCCTCGGAGACGCGGATCACGCTGGAGCGCTTCTGGAAGTCGTACACGCCCAGCGGAGAAGAGAAGCGCGCGGTGCGCGAGGTCGGCAACACGTGGTTGGGGCCGGCGCAGTAGTCGCCCAGCGCTTCGGACGAGAAGCGGCCGAGGAACATGGCGCCGGCGTGGCGGATCTTGTCGGCCCACTGCTGCGGCTCTTCGGCGGAAATTTCCAGGTGCTCGGCGGCGATCAGGTTGGCGATCTCGCAGGCCTCGTCCATGTCGCGCACCTTCACCAGCGCGCCGCGGTCGGTCAGCGAGGTGCGGATCACGTCCTTGCGCGGCATGGCGTCGAGCAGCTTGTTGATCGACGCCTCGACCTTGCCGATGTAGGCCGCGTCCGGGCACAGCAGGATGGATTGCGCCAGCTCGTCGTGCTCGGCCTGGGAGAACAGGTCCATGGCGATCCAGTCGGGATCGGTGCCGCCGTCGCAGATCACCAGGATCTCCGAGGGGCCGGCGATCATGTCGATGCCCACCACGCCGAACACGCGGCGCTTGGCGGCAGCCACGTAGGCGTTGCCGGGACCGACGATCTTGTCCACCTGCGGGATGGTCGCGGTGCCGTAGGCCAGCGCGCCCACAGCCTGGGCGCCGCCGATGGTGAACACGCGGTCGACGCCGGCGATCGCCGCGGCGGCCAGCACCAGCTCGTTCTGCACGCCGTCCGGGGTCGGCACCACCATGATGACTTCCTGCACGCCGGCGACCTTGGCCGGGATCGCATTCATCAGCACCGACGAGGGATAGGCGGCCTTGCCGCCCGGCACGTAGATGCCGACGCGGTCCAGCGGGGTGACCTTCTGGCCCAGTTCGGTGCCGTCGGCCTCGCGGTACAGGAAGCCGTCCGAGCCGCACTCCTTCTTCTGTCGCTCATGATAGGCGCGCACGCGGTCGGCCGCCGTCTGCAGCGCCGCGCGGCGCGCTTCGGGCAAGCCGGCCAGCGCGGCCTGCAGGGCGTCACGGCCGATTTCCAGGTCGGCCAGCGAAGCGGCCTGCACGCGGTCGAAGCGTTGCGTGTACTCCAGCACGGCGGCGTCGCCGCGCGCCTTGACGTCGGCCAGGATGGCGGCAGCGGCGCGGTCGATGGCCTCGTCCTCGCTGGCTTCGAAGGCCAGCACCGCCGACAGCTTGTCGCGGAAGCCGGCGTCGGCGGAATCGAGTTTTCGGATGGAAATGCTCATGGTGTCACCTGCAAATGCAACAGCGGAATCTGTGGGGTCTTACTTGGGCTTGGAAGCCTTCTCGAACGCGTCGAGGATGGGCTGCAGGCGCTCGCGCTTCAACTTCAGCGCAGCCTGGTTGACCACCAGGCGCGAGGAAATCTCGATGATGTGCTCGACCTCGACCAGCTTGTTGGCGCGCAACGTGCCGCCGGTGCTGACCAGGTCGACGATGGCGTCCGACAGGCCGACCAGCGGACCCAGCTCCATCGAGCCGTACAGCTTGATCAGGTCGACGTGCACGCCCTTGGCGGCGAAGTGCTCGCGCGCGGTCTTGACGTACTTGGTCACCACCCGCAGGCGCGCGCCCTGGCGCACCGCGCTGGCGTAGTCGAAGCCCTCCTGCACCGCCACCGACAGGCGGCACTTGGCGATGTTGAGGTCGATCGGCTGGTACAGGCCCTCGCCGCCGTGTTCCAGCAGCACGTCCTTGCCGGCCACCCCGAAGTCGGCGGCGCCGTATTGCACGTAGGTCGGCACGTCCGAGGCACGCACGATGATCACGCGCACGTTGGGGTCGTTGGTCGGCAGGATCAGCTTGCGCGACGACTCAGGATCCTCGGACACGGTGATGCCCGCAGCCTTCAGCAAGGGCAGGGTCTCTTCGAAAATGCGGCCCTTGGAGAGCGCCAGCGTCAGTTGTTGGGTCATGTCTTGTTTCGTTAAAGGCTTACTTGACGCGCTCGATGTCGGCGCCGATGGCCGACAGCTTGGCTTCCATGCGATCGTAGCCGCGGTCGAGGTGATAGATGCGCTCCACCACGGTCTCGCCTTCGGCGGCCAGGCCGGCGATCACCAGCGACGCCGAGGCGCGCAGGTCGGTGGCCATCACCGGGGCGCCGTGGAACTTGTCCACGCCCTTGACGATCGCGGTATTGCCTTCGATGTCGATCGCGGCGCCCAGGCGGTTCAGTTCCTGGACATGCATGAAGCGGTTTTCGAAGATGGTTTCGGTGACGTGGCTGGTGCCTTCGGCCACGCAGTTCAGCGCCATGAACTGCGCCTGCATGTCGGTCGGGAAGCCCGGATATTCGGTGGTGCGGAAGCTGACCGCCTTGGGACGACGCGCCATCTGGATGCGGATCCAGTCTTCGCCCGAGGTCAGGATGGCGCCGGCTTCGCGCAGCTTGTCCAGCGCGGCGTCGAGCAGGCCCGAGCGGGTGCGGCGCAGCGTGACGTCGCCGCCGGCGGCAGCCACGGCGCACAGGAAGGTGCCGGTCTCGATGCGGTCGGCGATCACTTCGTGGGCGGCGCCGTGCAGCTTGTCCACGCCCTGGATCACCAGGCGGTCGGTGCCGATGCCCTCGATCTTGGCGCCCATCTTGACCAGCAGGTTGGCCAGGTCGCCCACTTCCGGTTCGCGCGCGGCGTTTTCCAGCACGGTCTCGCCGTCGGCCAGCACGGCGGCCATCAGCAGGTTCTCGGTGCCGGTCACGGTGATCATGTCGGTGACGATGCGCGCGCCCTTGAGGCGCTTGGCCTTGGCGTAGATGTAGCCGCCGTCGATATGAACCTCGGCGCCCATGGCCTGCATGCCCTTGATGTGCTGGTCCACCGGACGCGAGCCGATGGCGCAACCGCCCGGCAGCGACACCTTGGCCTCGCCGAAGCGCGCCAGCAGCGGGCCCAGCACCAGGATCGAGGCGCGCATGGTCTTGACCAGCTCGTAGGGCGCTTCCAGCCTGGTGAGGTCGTTGCCGTTCAACACCATCTCATCGCCGTTCTCCTGCACGCGCAGGCCCATCTGCTTCATCAGCTTGGTGATGGTGAGCACGTCCTGCAGGTGCGGCACATTGGTGAGGTGCAGGTCGTCGGCGGTCAGCAGGCCGGCGCACAGGATGGGCAGCGCCGCGTTCTTGGCGCCGGAAATGGTGACGTCGCCGGAGAGGCGCTTACCGCCGCGGATCAGGAGCTTGTCCATGTTCTTGCCTTATTTCTGGAATTCTTCGGGAGTCAGGGTCTTCATCGACAGCGCGTGGATTTCCTCGCGCATGCGGTCGCCCAGCGCGGCGTAGACCAGTTGGTGACGCTGGATCAGGCGCTTGCCGGCGAAGGCGTCGGAGACGATGATGGCGGTGAAATGCTGGCCGTCGCCTTCGACTTCGATGTGCCGGCAATCGAGGCCGGCGACGATGTAGCTTTTGACGAGTTCGGGTGTGGGTAGCATAGTCGGTTCTTCACTAGGGATGATGGTCGGCGCAGGCTCGCGCAATCAATGGGAACCGGCGCGCAGCTTGTAGCCGCTCTTGAGCATGCGCACTGCCAGCGTGGACAGCGCCAGGAGGAACACGGCGACGATGCCAAGGCTGATCATGGGATCGATGTCGGACTGGCCGAAAAACCCGTAGCGAAAACCATCGATCATATAAAAAAACGGGTTGAAATGCGATACCGCCTGCCAGAACGGCGGCAGCGAGTGTATCGAATAGAACACGCCGGCCAGGAAGGTCAGCGGCACGATCAGGAAATTCTGGAACGCCGCCAGCTGGTCGAACTTTTCAGCCCAGATGCCGGCGATCAGGCCCATGGTGCCGAGGATGCCCGCGCCCAGGATCGCAAACACGATGATCCAGAGCGGCGCCACGAAGTCCAGGTGGCCGAACCAGGCGGTCACGACGAACACGCCGGCGCCCACGATCAGGCCGCGCACCACCGCCGCCAGCACATAACCGCCGAACAGCTCCCAGTGCGACAGCGGAGTCAGCAGCACGAACACCAGGTTGCCGGTGATCTTGGACTGGATCAGCGAGGAGGAGCTGTTGGCGAAGGCGTTCTGCAGCACGCTCATCATCACCAGGCCGGGCACCAGGAAGCCGGTGTACTGCACACCGGGATAGACCTGCACGCGATCCTGCAGCACGTGGCCGAAGATCAGCAGGTACAGCAGCGCGGTCACGATGGGCGCCGTCACGGTTTGCGTGGCGACCTTCCAGAAGCGCAGGATTTCCTTGTAGAACAGGGTCTGGAATCCGGTCATTTTTCATCTCCCATGATCTGGATGAAGACGTCTTCCAGGTCGGCTTGCTGCAGCTGCAGGTCGTCGATCTCGGCGCCGGCGGCGCGCAGCGCGGCCAGGATGGGTTCGACTTCCTTGTAATCGGTCACGCGCAGCGTGAATTTATTGCCCGAGAGCAGTTCTTCCGGGTGCGACACCAGCGCCTTCAGGCCGTCCGGCAGGCTGCCGCTCTTCAGGCGCAGCACCATCTGCGAGCCGGAGATGCGCCGGATCAGGCCGTCGGTGGAATCCAGCGCCACAACCTTGCCGAACTTGAGCATGGCGATGCGGTTGCACAGCGCCTGCGCCTCTTCCAGGTAGTGGGTGGTCAGCACGATGGTGTGGCCTTCGCGGTTCAGGCGGCCGATGAACTGCCACAGCGTCTGGCGCAGCTCGACGTCGACGCCGGCGGTAGGTTCATCCAGCACGATCACCGGCGGCTTGTGCACCAGCGCCTGGGCCACCAGCACGCGCCGCTTCATGCCGCCGGACAGCGCGCGCATGTTGGTGTCGGCCTTGTTGGTGAGGTCCAGGTTCTCCATCACCTCGTCGATCCACTTGTCGTTGTTCTTCAGGCCGAAGTAGCCGGACTGCATGCGCAACGTCTCGCGCACCGTGAAGAAAGGATCGAACACCAGTTCCTGCGGCACCACACCCAGCTTCATGCGGGCGGAGCGGTAGTCGCTGACCACGTCGTGGCCGTGGATGGTGACGTTGCCGGAATCGGCGCGATTGAGGCCGGCGATGATGGAGATGAGCGTGGTCTTGCCGGCGCCGTTGGGGCCCAGCAGACCGAAGAACTCGCCTTCCTCGATCGCCAGCGAAACGCCGCCCAGCGCCTGCAGCGACTGGTACCGTTTCTTGATGTCATTAATTTGAAGAGCGGCCATGGCCTTCAGCCCGATCAATACGTTGCTTGCAAGAAAAATAAGGAAGCAGGGAGAAATCCGCTGCCAGCCTCGCCCCGGCATCGCGGCCTGCTCCGACGGAAGATCGGAGGCAAGGACCTGGCGATGCCGTCATGTCATTGTCGTTGGATGAAGCCGGATGGCCCGGCCCATCGTCTTTGCCTGGCTTTACGGGCCGCGCGCAGGGGAGGAAAGATCCGCTGGACGAGCGCCTTGGCGGGCGCCTGCAAAAACCTACGATTATAGGGGAATTCGATTTTCCGGGCCGGATCGCGCGATATCTGAAGCCGGCGCGCGACAGCCCGGAGGGGGGACCGGATCAGTGATGTCGATCGGTCGCGGAGGTGGGAGCCGCGGGCGCGCCATGCAGCAGCGCGGCCACGCCATAGAGCTCGGCCAGGCTTTGCAGGTTGGCCGGCAAGGCGCCGAAATCGAGCGTGGCGCCGCGCTGCTGGGCGGCGCGGCGCCACGCCAGCAGGATGGCCACGGCCGACGAATCGACCACCGCCACGTCGCTGACGTCGATGCCGGACTGGCCGCCGGCGATGGCCGCGAGGCCGTCGCGCAGGACCGCGCTGGCATTATTGACGGTCAGCTGTGCGCCTGGCTTGAACATGATGCTCTTTCCGTGACGGGGCGGATTGGATTACTTCTTGCCGTTGGCGCGTGCGGCCAGCTGCTTGTTCTTGTCCGACAGCGCCTTGATCAGGCCGTCGATGCCGCCCTTGTTGATCTCGTTGGTGAACGTGCCCTTGTAGGCCTCCACCAGCCAGGCGCCCAGGACGTTGACGTCATACAGCTTCCAGCCGTCGGCCTTCTTTTCCAGGCGATAGCTCAGCTGGATCGGCTCGCCGCCGCGCGCCGAGATCACCTGCGAATTGACTTCCACCTCGGTATCGGCCGGGGCGGCGCGCAGCGGCTTGAATTCGATCTTCTGGTCGCGCACCTGCGACAGCGCGCCGGAGTAGGTGTAGACCAGCAGGCTGCGGAACTCGGTGATCAGCTGCTTTTGCTGCTCCGGAGTGGCCTGGCGCCAGAAACGGCCGGCCGCCAGCTGGGTCATGCGCTCGAAGTCGACATACGGCAAGATCTTTTGCTCGACCAGTTGCATGATGCGGGACGTGTTGCCGGCCTGGATGTCCTTGTCGGCCTTGGCGGTGTCCAGCACTTCGGAACTGATGCGCTTGACCAGCGCATCCGGCGCTTCCTGGGCCGAAGCTGCGCCCGAGAAAGCCAGGGCGGAAACGGCGATAGCGATAAATTTGGTGAGCATCTTCATAAGTCTTGGTCCATTCGAGAGAGCGGAAGGCTGCCGGCGACGCGGCCGGTTTTGCTTCGAAGCCCGCTGGAGGGCGTGGTTCCCGCGCCGTCACAGATGGCGACAGGAATTACAGATTGTTCGATTTGCTGGAATTTCAAGGCCGCCGCGCGACGGGCGGGCGGCGGCCGCGATCACGCCATCAGGGCTTGATCGCTTCTTCCTTCTGCTCCTTGGAGGAGCCGCCGCCGTCGATCTGCGACTGGCGGCGCTGCACGTAGGCATCGCGCACGAAGTCGTACTTGTCCAGCGCTGCGTCTTCCAGCAAGGTCGAGGCGTCCAGCAGTTGGGCGCGGCGATCCACCACACGGATCACAGTACCCACGTTGCGCCAGCGCACCGGCTTCTTGTAGGTCCACAGGTCGCCGTACAGGTCGACCGGCAGGCCGGCCGTGTCGCGCACGGTGGACGGACCGAAGAACGGCAGCACGACGTAAGGGCCGGAGCCCACGCCCCACTTGCCCAGGGTCTGGCCGAAATCGGACTTTTCGCGCGGCAGGCGGGCTTCGGTTGCGACATCGAGCACACCGCCCAGACCGAAGGTGGTATTGATCGCCACCCGCATGAAGGTGGACACGCCCTGCTCCACGCGCCCCTGCAGCAACTGGTTGATCGACGACCACAGGTCGCCGATGTTGCCGAAGAAGTTGCCCACGCCGGTCTGGACCGGGTTCGGCACCACGGTGTCATAGGCCTGCGCGGCCGGCTTCAGCGCGTAGGTATCGACCGTGTCGTTGAAGCTGAACATCGCGCGGTTGAAGCCCTCCAGCGGATCGTTCGGGTTGTTGTTGGTGGCGCAGCCGGTCATGGCCGCCGCGGCCAGCGCGATGGCGCCGATGCGTGCTTTGTTGTTCATTTATTTTTCGTCCTTTCCCTCTGCCGCCTTGCTATAGAGGAACTGACTGATCAGGTTCTCCAGCACGATCGCGGATTGTGTCATCTTAATGGTATCGCCAGCTGCCAGGTTAGCAGTATCGCCACCCGGTTCGATGCCGATGTATTGTTCGCCCAACAGTCCCGAGGTCAGGATCTTCGCAGAGCTGTCCTTGGGGAATTTGTAGCCATCGGTCATGTTCATGGTGACCACGGCGCGGAAGCTCTGGTCGTCGAAACGGATCGAATCGACGCGGCCGACCACGACGCCGGCGCTCTTGACCGCGGCGCGCGCCTTCAGGCCGCCGATGTTGTCGAAACTGGCCTTGACGGCGTAAGTCGTCTGCCCGAACGACAGCGAACTCATGTTGCCGGCCTTGAGCGCCAGGAACACCAGCGCCGCCACTCCCAGCAGCACGAAGATTCCAACCCAGGCATCCAGTGATTTACGTTGCATAGTCAACCCTTTTTGTTTCATGGACGGGCCCAGCCGGCCCGCCGTCATTCTGTCAGCTGAACATCAGCGCGGTCAGGAGGAAGTCCAGACCCAGCACCATCAAAGAAGCGATCACCACGGTGCGGGTGGTCGCGCGCGCCACGCCTTCCGGCGTCGGCTGCGCCTCGTAGCCCTGGAACAGCGCGACGAAGGTCACCGCGATGCCGAACACGATGCTCTTCAGCACGCCGTTGGCGATGTCGTTCCAGACGTCCACGCCGCCTTGCATCTGCGACCAGAACGCGCCCTCGTCGACGCCGATCATCAGCACGCCGACGATGTAGCCGCCGATCACGCCCACGGCGCTGAAGATCGCCGCCAGCACCGGCATGGCGATCACGCCGGCCCAGAAGCG
Source organism: Herbaspirillum sp. WKF16 (assembly GCF_028993615.1). Taxonomy (NCBI): domain Bacteria; kingdom Pseudomonadati; phylum Pseudomonadota; class Betaproteobacteria; order Burkholderiales; family Oxalobacteraceae; genus Herbaspirillum; species Herbaspirillum sp. WKF16. The sequence goes on from NZ_CP118632.1 coordinate 4,159,277, forward strand.
CGGCGCCACCACGCGCTGCAGCGGATTGACCGCCATCATTTCCATCGCGGACAGCTGCTCGCCGGCCTTCATCAGGCCGATCTCGGCGGTCAGCGAGGTGCCGGCGCGGCCGGCGAACAGCAGCGCCGTCACCACCGGGCCCAGTTCGCGCGTCAGCGACAAGGCCACCAGCAGGCCCAGCGCCTGTTCGGAGCCGTACTTGTTAAGCGTGTAATAGCCCTGCAGGCCGAGCACGAAGCCGACGAACAGCCCCGAGACGGCGATGATCACCAGCGAGTAGTTGCCGATGAAGTGGATCTGGTCGGTGATCAGGCGCGGGCGGCGCAGCAGGCCCAGCGAGGCGCCCAGCATGTTGACGAACATGCGCGCGGCAAAGCCGACGCCGGCCACGAACTCGCGGATGGAGCGGCCCAGGCCGCCGAGCAGGCCGGCAATCATGGGCGGCCTCCCAGGCCGAGATCCTCGGCCAGCGACTTGCCCGGATAGTGGAACGGCACCGGGCCGTCCGTTTCGGCATGCACGAATTGCTTCACGTAAGGATCGGAGGAAGTGCGCATCTCGTCGGGCGTGCCCTGGGCCACGATCTTGCCGGCCGACAGGAAATACACGTAATCGGCGATCGAGAAGGATTCGTTGACGTCGTGCGACACCAGGATCGAGGTCGACCCCAGGGCGTCGTTGAGACGGCGGATCAGGTTGGCGGTCACGCCCATGGAAATCGGATCGAGGCCGGCGAAGGGCTCGTCGTACATGATCAGCATCGGGTCGAGCGCGATCGTGCGCGCCAGCGCCACGCGACGCGCCATGCCGCCGGAGATCTCGGCCGGCTTCAGGGCCGCGGCGTTGCGCAGGCCGACGGCATTGAGCTTCATGAGCACCAGGTCGCGGATCAGCTCCTCGCCCAGGTCGGTGTGCTCGCGCAGCGGGAACGCCACGTTGTCGAACACGGTCATGTCGGTAAACAGCGCGCCGTTCTGGAACAGCATGCCCATTTTGCGGCGCAGCAGATAGAGCTGTTTCGTATCCAGCCCCGGGACGTTCTCGCCATCCACCGCCAGCGTGCCCTGCTGCGGCTGCAACTGGCCGCCGATCAGGCGCAGGATGGTGGTCTTGCCCGACCCCGAACCGCCCATTACCGCCACCACTTTTCCGCGAGGGAAATCCATATGGAGGCCGGACAGGATCGGCCGGTCGCCATAACGGAAGTGCAGATCGCGGATTTCTACGATATTAGGCAAGGGGATTTCTTTTGTTCTTTGAAAAGCGACATTGTAGAGCAAAATTTACAAATCGCTTTCAAGAAGGCAATACAGCGTGTAAATCGACCGCAAGGAAAAAGACCGATCTTTACAGCTTGAATACAATTTCACCGAAGATACAAACCGATCGCGACAGCGCCCTTAGTGACGGCAGAGTCACTAAGCGTGCGCATCCACACCAAGCCTCGCTGCCGTGGTGTCGATACAACGCTTTTTCCCGCCTTCGCCGCGCAGCAACGAAACGATTCGTCTCACCATAAGCCCTCACCGGTCCGGCGACCGGATACCCTAGGGATTCGCCGCCGCGCCTTGATACAATGTCGGTTTTGCTTTCGGAAGAATTTTGTCATGAGCCTCAAATGCGGCATCGTGGGCCTGCCCAACGTCGGTAAATCCACCCTCTTCAACGCGCTGACCAAGGCCGGCATCGCCGCCGAGAACTATCCGTTCTGCACCATCGAACCCAATGTCGGCGTGGTGGAAGTGCCGGATCCGCGCCTGAACGCGCTGGCCGAGATCGTCAAGCCCGAGCGCATCCTGCCGGCCACGGTCGAGTTCGTCGACATCGCCGGCCTGGTGGCGGGCGCCTCCAAGGGCGAAGGCCTGGGCAACCAGTTCCTGTCCCACATCCGCGAGACCGACGCCATCGTCAACGTGGTGCGCTGCTTCGAAGATCCCAACGTCATCCACGTCGCCGGCCGCGTGAGCCCGCTGGACGACATCGCCGTGATCCAGACCGAACTGGCGCTGGCCGACATGGGCACCGTCGAGAAGGCGATCCACCGCGAGCAGAAGAAGGCGCGCTCGGGCGACAAGGACGCGGCCAAGCTGGTGGCCTTGCTGGAGCGCATCATGCCGGCGCTGGACGACGCCCAACCGGTGCGCGCGCTGGGCCTGGACGCAGAGGAAATGCTGCTGATCAAGCCGCTGTGCCTGATCACCGCCAAGCCGGCCATGTATGTCGCCAACGTCTCCGACAGCGGCTTCACCGACAACCCGCTGCTGGACCAGCTGACCGCCTACGCCAAGGAGCAGAACGCGCCGATCGTGGCCATCTGCGCCGCCATCGAAGCCGAGATCGCCGACCTGGACGATGCCGACCGCGCCGATTTCCTGGCCGACATGGGCATGCAGGAGCCGGGCCTGGACCGCCTGATCCGCGCCGGCTTCAAGCTGCTGGGCCTGCAGACCTACTTCACCGCGGGCGTGAAGGAAGTGCGCGCCTGGACCGTGCCGGTCGGCGCCACCGGCCCGCAGGCCGCCGGCGTGATCCACACCGACTTCGAGCGCGGCTTCATCCGCGCCCAGACCATCGCCTTCGACGACTACATCGCCTGCAAGGGCGAGAACGGCGCCAAGGAAGCGGGCAAGATGCGCGCCGAAGGCAAGGAATACATCGTCAAGGACGGCGATGTGATGAACTTCCTGTTCAACGTCTAAGCAGCACGAGGCGCCGCTCCGATGCGGCGCCTGGCGATGCCTGCATCGCCATGTCTTCATGCAGTCATTGCCGGCCGATATCCTGCCGGCATCACCATCCAGCGCAGCACCATGAGCAAGCAAGCCAACCCCGAGCCAGGCCGGACCAAAGGCCGCGCACACCGTCCGCAGCAGGCGGCCGACGCCGCCCCGCTGGCCAATGAGATACGCCCCGGCCAGTCGATCGAACTGCTCAAGGAACTGCACATCCTCACGCGCGACGGCAAGCTCAACCAGGACAGCCGCCGCAAGCTCAAGCAGGTCTACCACCTCTACCAGTTCATCGAACCGCTGTTGAACGAAGTGTTGCAGGAGCACCCGGACGTGACGCTGGTCGACCACGGCGCCGGCAAGTCCTATCTCGGCTTCATCCTGTACGACCTGTTCTTCAAGGCGCTGCAGGGCGCGCCCCACATCTACGGCATCGAGACGCGCGAAGAGCTGGTCAAGAAATCGGAAGAACTGGCCGCGCGCCTGGGTTTCGGCGGCATGTCCTTCGTCAACCTGTCGGTGGCCGACTCCATCACCTCCGAGCGCCTGCCGGCGCAGATCGACGTGGTCACCGCCCTGCACGCCTGCGACACCGCCACCGACGACGCCATCCACTTCGCCCTGGCCAAAGAGGCCCGCTTCATCGTGCTGGTGCCGTGCTGCCAGGCGGAAGTGGCGTCGGTGCTGAACCGCAACAAGGGCAAGTCGCTGGCCAATTCGCTGACCGAGATCTGGCGCCATCCGCTGCACACGCGCGAATTCGGCAGCCAGGTCACCAATGTGCTGCGCTGCCTGCAGTTGGAGGCGCATGGCTACAAGGTCAGCGTGACCGAACTGGTGGGCTGGGAACATTCGATGAAGAACGAACTGATCGTGGCCCAGTACCGCGACCTGCCGCGGCGCCGGCCGATCGAGCGCCTGCAGGAAGTCCTGCGCACGCTGGGGCTGGACGAAATGGGAGACCGCTTCTTCACGCCGCAGGCGGCCTGAGGCAAGCGCACGCGGGAACGTTTCTTGCACGGGTTCGATGGGGATGGCGGCGTGGCGCGCGGGACTCAAGTCCGGCGCCGGCGCTGCCGATATAGCCGCCAGCAGGATGACGCCGCGCGGCGGGCAAGGGGGTGCCGGGAAACCGGCTTGCGCAATGGGGGCCGGCCAAGGCCGGGGAACGCACATGACGATGGCTGTCGACACGGAAACGCTGATGGAAGAGAACCTGCAACTGCGCGCCGAACTGCAGGACCTGCTGCAGCAGGCGCATATCAACCAATCCATCATCGAGCGCCACCAGGCCTTCGACCTGAAGCTGATCGGCGCCAGCGAATTCCGCGAGCTGATCGACGCCATGCTCTCGACCATGCCGGGCGTGTTCAACCTGGAGACGGTCACGCTGTCCCTGATCGACGACGATTACGCCATCCAGCGCATCCTGCGCGACCTGCAGATCGGCGTGAACGAATTCCCCAACCTGCTGTTCCTGAAACAGCCGCTGGTCCTGCCTGACGATGCCGAGGGCGCATTGTCGCCGGAGAAGCCGCGCCTGGGCGAGTATGAGGCCGCGCTGCACCAACCGCTGTTCCCCGGCTACCAGCCGGTGAGCGTGGCGCTGCTGCCGCTGGTGCGCCAGCACCGCCTGCTCGGCTACCTGGCGCTGGGCAGCGCCCACCTGGAGCGCTTCACGCGGGCGCTGGCTACCGATTTCATCCAGCGCCTGGCCACGGTGGTGGCGATCTGCCTGGAAAACGTCATCAACAACGAGCGCCTCAAGCATATCGGCCTGACCGATCCGCTGACCGGCGTGAACAATCGCCGCTACATCGAGCAGCGCATGCACGAGGAAGTCGCGCGCGGCCAGCGCGAACGCTCCGCCCTGTCCTGCCTGTTCATCGATATCGACCATTTCAAGCGCGTCAACGACCAGTACGGGCACCAGAGCGGCGACGATGTGCTGCGCGAAGTCGCCGCCCGCATCAAGAAGGAATTGCGATTGTCGGATGCGCTGGGCCGCTTCGGCGGGGAAGAGTTCGTGGTGCTGCTCACCCACGCCACGCGCGAGGACGCGGCGCGCATCGCCGAGCGTATCCGCTCCGGCATCGCCAGCCGCGGCATCATGATCGACGGCTCGCGCGACGCGCTCAAGATCACCGCCTCCATCGGCGCCTCGTCGCTGATGCCGCCGGAGCGCAGTCGCCCGGCCGAGGAGGTCAAGCAAGCCATGCTCAAGGCGGCCGACCAGGCGCTCTACCAGGCCAAGGAAAGCGGCCGCAACCGCGTGGTGCTGGCCAACAACTGATCAGGCCGGCGAAGGGGCCGCCGCGCGACGGTCGCGAATGATCCATGGCGCGGCGATGATCAGCGCGCCGCCGACCAGGTCCTGCACCCGCAGCTCGGCCGCGCCCAGCAGCCAGGCCGACAGGCTCGCCACCAGGATCTCCGCCAGCATCACCACCGCCGTGATGTTGGCCGGCAAGCGCGCCACGCCGTATTGCAGGCACAGGTTGGAAACCAGGAACAGCACCGCCCACAAACCCACCAGCGGCCAGGCCGCGCCCGGCAACGCCGCCGGCCAGGCAATCAGGCCCGCCACCGAGAGCGCCACGCCCAGCAAGCAGGCCAGCGCCGCCCCGCCGCTCAGCATGGCGATCGCGCGCGCGCCGTCGGAGACGCCGTGCAGCCGGCGCAGCTGGACATTGTTGACGGCGAAGCACATGCCGCCCAGCACCGCCAGCCAGTCGGGCAGCGTGCGCGGCAAGGGCAAGCCCAGGCGCGGCTGGTAGAGCACGATCACGGCGCCGCACAGCCCCATCGCCACGCGCCCCAGCGAACGCGGGGTGACGGCCTCGTGCAGCACCAGGCGCGCCAGCACCACGGTCCAGATCGGCATCAGGTAGAACAGCAGGATCACCCGCACCACGTCGCCGTAGGCGATGGCGACGTTGAAGGCGGCGTTGGTCAGGCCGGTCGTCAGGGCCACGATGAGCAGCTCGGGATGGCGCCACAGTTGCGGGATGTCGCGGTGCTTCAGCGCCAGCAGCATGGCGGCGCAACCGACGAAGATGGCCGCGGTCGCCCACAGCGGATGCAGGCCCATGCCGTCCAGCGCGCGCATGCCGGTCCACGACAGGCCCCAGATGGTGACGTTGATCAGCAGCGCCGCGACGGCGGATTTGGAAAGGTGTTGCATCGTTATGGTCTTGTGATGGCGAAGCGACGTCGCCGTAGCGTGCGCATGCGCCGGCGGCATGCCCGGCGCGCAAAGAAAAAGCCGGCAATGCCGGCTTCCTGGTAATGTCCTGCGGCGCCGCGGACCAATCCCGGCGCCAACTTCAACCCTGCTTGGCCCCGGCCTGCAGGCGTTCGTACTTGTCCATCAGCTGTTCGCGGCTTTCGCGCCAGGCCGGGTTGAACGGGATGCAGGCGACCGGGCAGACCTGCTGGCACTGAGGCTCGTCGAAATGGCCGACGCACTCGGTGCACTTGTCCGGATCGATCTCATAGATCTGCGGCCCCATGTAGATTGCTTCGTTGGGGCATTCCGGCTCGCAGACGTCGCAATTGATGCAATCGTCGGTAATCATCAGCGCCATGCCAGCTCCTTCGCGCGTGCGCCGCATTGCATGCGCCGCGCCATCCCACCTGCGTACTTTCCCGCCAAAAGCTTCATCGAACTACCCTGCCTCACAACCGGCTACCGCACAACGGATTCAACCGTTCTGCTTGGCTATCTTGGCCTTCAGCCACTTCTCGACCGAAGGAAACACGAATTTGGACACATCCCCGCCCAGCTGGGCGATCTCGCGCACGATGGTGCCGGAGATGAACTGATATTGGTCCGACGGCGTCAGGAACAAGGTCTCGACGTCCGGCAGCAGGTAGCGGTTCATGCCCGCCATCTGGAATTCATACTCGAAGTCGGACACCGCGCGCAGCCCGCGCACGATCACGCGCGCATTGTTCTGGCGGACGAAGTCCTTGAGCAATCCGGAAAAACTTTCCACCTGGACATTCGGATAATGCCCCAGCACTTCATTGGCGATCGACAGGCGCTCTTCAAGCGAAAAAAACGGCTTCTTGTTCTTGCTGTCCGCTACGCCGACCACCAGCTTGTCGAACAATCCGGAAGCGCGGCGGACCAGGTCCTCATGGCCGCGCGTCAACGGATCGAATGTCCCTGGATATACAGCAGTGACCATGGTGTCTCCTCCCCGGCAATTCAATCAGAACGCGCATTATGCCTGAATTTGCGCGGCGCTTTTGCGTTGCAATAAATGATAGAAGACCATGCCGGCCTTGTCCGAACGCAGCACCTCCCATGCCGCCATCCATGCAGGCGCGTCATCGCCGTCGAGCGGGAATTCGGCTTCCGCGTAGACCAGGCCGGACGGTTCCAGCAGCGCCTCGCAGGCAGGCAGCACCTTTTCCAGCCAGCCCTGGTGGTAGGGCGGATCGATGAACACCAACCGATAGGCGCCCGGCTCTCGCTGGGCGGCGCCGCGCACGGCGGCCAGCGCGTCGCCGCGCACGATGGCGATGGCGTCGGCCTTGAGCTTGTCGCGGTTGGCTTCCAACTGGCGCACCGCGGCGCCGCTCTGCTCCACCATCACCACGCGGCGCGCGCCGCGGCTGGCGGCCTCGAAGCCCAGCGCGCCGGAGCCGGCGAACAGGTCGAGGCAGGCGCACTGCTCCCAGGCGCCGTCCAGCAGATGGGTCAGCCAGTTGAAGACGGTCTCGCGCACGCGGTCGGGGGTCGGGCGCAGGCCTTCGGCATCCAGCACCGGCAAGGGCGTGCGCTTCCACTGGCCGCCGATGATGCGCACCTGGTGCGGGCCGCGCGCGGCCGGCTTGGCCGCCGGGCGGCCCTTGCTGCTCTTGTTCATGGCGACGTCCTTACTTCGCCGCGGCGACGGGTTCGTCTTCGCCCACGATCACCGTCGACAGCTGCTCGGGGTGCACATGCTTGCGGAAAGCCGCGCGCACGTCGGCCACGCTGACCTCGCGGATGCGCGCGATCCAGCGGTCGAGGTAGTCCAGCGGCAAGTTGTAGAAACCGATCACCGCCATGTTTTCCAGCAGCTTGCCGTTGCTGTCGATGCGCAGCGCGAAGCCGCCGGCGAGATTGTCCTTGGCGGCCTTCATCTCGGCCGCGGTGGGGCCGTCCTTCAGGAATTTGTCGAGCGTGGCGCGGGTCACCTGCAGCGCCTCGGCGGTCTGCTCCTTCTTGGTCTGCAGGCCGATCTGGAACGGGCCGGGCTGGGCCAGCGGCGAGAAGGCGCTGTAGACGCTGTAGGTCAGGCCGCGCTTCTCGCGCACCTCGTCGGTCAGGCGCGAGACGAAACCGCCGCCGCCCAGGATGTAGTTGCCCACGGTGAGCGGGAAGAAGTCCATGTCGCCGCGCTGGATCGCCGGCGCGCCGATCAGGATGTGCGATTGCGAGGCCGGATGCGCGATCCTCGTCTGGCCGCCCTTGGCCGGCTCCACCGGCGGCAGCGCCGGCAAGGCCGCGCCTTGCGGCAGCTCGCGCGTCAGGCCGGCGGCGACCTGCTCTGCCTCGGCACGGGTCAGGTCGCCGATGATGGCGATGACGGCGCGGTTGGCGACGTAGTGGGCGTGGTGGAAGGCCACCACATCCTCGCGCGTGATCGCCTGGACGCTGGCTTCGCTGGCGTCGGCCGCATACGGGTGCCGGCCGTAGAGCGCCGCCATGAAAGCTTTCTCGGCGATGGATTCCGGCTTGGTCAGCTCTTCGCGGATGCCGGAGATGGCCAGCGCCTTGTCGCGCTCCAGGCCGGCCTGCGGGAAGCTGGGATGGGCCAGCATGCGCGCCACCAGCGTCAGCGCGGCTTCGCGTTCGGCCTGCGACGACAGCGTGCGCAACTTGACGCCGCCGCGATCCTGCCCGGCGCCGGCTTGCTCCTGGGCGGCGACATCGGCAAAGCCGTCCAGGATCTGCGCTTCGCTCAACTCAGGACCATCGCCGCCGGCCACGCCGCGCGTCAGGCTGGCCACGGTCAGCTCGGCCAGGCCGGCGCGGCCGGCCGGATCGCGGCGCTGGCCGGCGTCGAACTGCACGCTGACATCCAGCATGGGGATCGCATGGTTGGCCACGAACAGCACGCGCGCGCCGTCGGGCTGGGTCCACGACTGGATCTGCAACGCGGCCGAGGCCGGCGCAGAAGCCGCGAAACCGAGTGAAACAAACAGGATGCCGAAATATTTTTTCATAAAGCCAGGTACCAATTGAAAACGATGGACGCCGCCAGGCGGGCGCCCCGGCGGATCATCCGCCCCTTGTCTTGCCGACCCATTCCAGCACGGGCTGCCACTGTTCGAGGTCGCGCTGCACGCGCGAGGGCGCGATGTCCCACAGCGTCAGGCCATGCGCGGCCAGTTGCACGTAATTCTGCGTGTCGCGCAGATAGCCCAGCACCGGCAGCTTCAGGCCGTCGATGAAGCGGTGCAGTTGCTCGGCCGAGCGGGTGCGCGCGTCGACCCGCATGCCGACGATGCCGACGTCGATCTCGCCGTTACGCACCGCCTTCTCGTCGGCCAGCCGGCGCAGGAAATCCTGCGTGGCGAGGATGTCGAAGATCGACGGCTGCAGCGGCACCAGCACCTTGTCGGCCATCTTCAGCGCATCGTTGAGGCGCCAGCCGTGCAGCCCGGCCGGCGTGTCCAGCACCACGTGGCTGGTTCCCTTGGGCGGCTTGGCGACGTAATCCTCGCTGACCTCCCAGGTAGTGATGGGGCGCGCCCCCGGCGGGCGCAGGCCGAGCCAGGCGCGGGCCGACTGCTGGCGGTCGATATCGCCCAGCAGCACGCCATGTCCCTGGCTGGCGAAGTAGCCGGCAAGATTGGTGGACAAGGTACTTTTGCCGACTCCGCCCTTGGGATTGGCGACGACGATGACAGGCATGTTTTCCTCCGAGAAGAACAGCGAACCCGATCGACAGCAGACAGGACGAAACCGTTGGCGCCGGGCTCAGTGCAGCATGCCCGGCGGCGGCGGCGCGGGCTTCTTGCCGTCCAGCGGCAGCGGCGCCAGCGTGGCCACGGTCAGGTTATCGTCCTTGAAATATTTTTGCGCGACCGCCTGCACCTGCTCGGGCGTGACGCTCTTGAGCCGGTCGATGATGCGGTCGATGTTTTGCTGGCCGATGCCTGCGGTTTCCATCATGCCGATTTCCATGGCCTGGCCGAACACCGAATCCCGCTTGTAGACCTGGGCGGCGATCAGTTGGGTCTTCACGCGCTGCAGCTCCTGCGCCGACACGCCCTCCTTGGCAATGCGCTCGACCTCGCCGCGCAGCAGGCCTTCCAGCTGCTCGGTGGTGACGCCGGCGGCCGGCGTGCCTTCCAGCGTGAACAGCACCGGGCCGCGCGCCACGCCGCTGTAGCTGGCGCCGACGCTGCTGGCCTTGCCGCCGGTGCGCACCAGGTTGGCGGTCAGGCGGGCGTTGTCGTAACCGTCCAGCACCGCCGACAGCACGTCCAGCGCGTAGGCTTCCTGGTCCTGCTCGACCTCGCGCAACGCCGGCACCTTGAAGGCCAGCACCACATACGGGTTCTCGGCCGGCGCCTTGACCGTCACGCGGCGCAGGCCCAGCTGCTGCGGTTCGTTCTGGGGCTTGTTGCGGGAGGTGTCGCGCGGCAGCGGACGGGCCGGGATCTTGCCGAAATACTTGTTGGCCAGCGCCAGCACGCGGCCGGTGTCGACATCGCCGGCCACCACCAGGGTGGCGTTGTTGGGGGCATACCATTGGCGGTACCAGGCGGCGATGTCCTGCACGTTCATGTGCTGCAGGTCGTCCATCCAGCCGACCACCGGATGGTGATAGGGATGCGCGGTCCAGGCGGCGGCGTTGAGCGCCTCGTTGAGCAGGCCCATGGGCTGGTCGTCGGTGCGCCAGCGGCGCTCTTCCATCACCACGCGGATTTCCTTGGCGAACTCGGCGGCGTCGAACTGGAGATTGGCCATGCGGTCGGCCTCCAGCGCCATCACGGTTTCCAGGTGGGTCTTCTCGATCTGCTGGAAGTAGGCGGTGAAGTCGTTGGCGGTGAAGGCGTTCTCCTGGCCGCCGATCTCGGCCACCAGGCGGCTGAATTCGCCGACCTTGTGCTTCCTGGTGCCCTTGAACATCATGTGTTCCAGCGCGTGCGAGATACCGGTGGTGCCGTTGAGCTCATCGATGGAGCCGACCTTGTACCAGACCATCTGCACTGCCGTGGGGGCGCGGCGATCTTCCTTGACCACCACCTTCATGCCGTTCCTGAGTACGAATTCCTGGGCGGTCTGGGCCTGCGCCAGCGCGGCGCAGAAGCCGAAAAGCCCGATGGAGAGGATTGCTCTGATCTTCAATTTCATTCGTCGCGCTCTGATAAAATGCGGGGATTCATTGACCCTGGCGGCCGCGCGGGTTCTGGAACCTGTCCCTGAGGATGGGCAATTGTAACCCGTCCCATGCGCTTGTCAGGACAAGATCCGGCATTGCGCCGCAACCCGATCCGCCCTCGCCGCCGCCAGAACTACTCCAAGAACGCCACGCGATGTTTAGTTTCTTCAAGAAAAAGCCCAAGCCGGAAGCGCAGCCCGTCCTGCCGCCAAACCCGCCGGCAGAGGTGCAAACGCCAGTCAGCCAGCCTGAAGCGCCAGCCGTCCCCGCCGACATCAGCCCGGTGATTCCCGAGCCCGTCGCACCCCAGGCGCAGCCCGCCGCCGTCGACGCCATCGAGGAAGAGGCCGAGCTGGTGGAAGCGCCGCAACCGACCGCCGAAGCCAAGCGCTCCTGGCTGTCGCGCCTCAAGTCCGGGCTGTCCAAGACCTCCAGCAACCTGACCACGCTGTTCGTGGGCGCGCGCATCGACGACGAGCTCTACGAAGAGCTGGAGTCCGCGCTGCTGGTGTCCGACGCCGGCGTCGAGGCGACCCAATGGGTGCTGGACGAATTGAAGAAGAAGGTCAAGGCCGAGCGCCTGACCGAGGCCGCGCAGGTGCGCACCGCGCTGCGCGCGCTGCTGATCGACCTGCTGCAGCCGTTGCAGCGCCCGCTGGTGCTGGGCCGCGAGCAGCCGCTGGTGATGATGATCGCCGGCGTCAACGGCGCCGGCAAGACCACCACCATCGGCAAGCTGGCGCTGCACCTGCAGGCCCACGGCCAGTCGGTGCTGCTGGCCGCCGGCGACACCTTCCGCGCCGCCGCGCGCGAGCAGCTGGCGGTCTGGGGCGAGCGCAACAACGTCTCGGTGATCGCCCAGGAATCGGGCGACCCGGCCGCGGTCGCCTTCGACGCCGTGCATTCGGCCACCGCCCGCGGCACCAACGTGGTCATGGTGGACACCGCCGGCCGCTTGCCGACGCAGTTGCACCTGATGGACGAGCTCAAGAAGATCAAGCGCGTGATCGCCAAGGGCATGGCCACGGCGCCGCACGAGGTGCTGCTGGTCATCGACGGCAACACCGGCCAGAACGCGCTGGCCCAGGTCAAGGCCTTCGACGACGCGCTGGGCCTGACCGGCCTGGTCGTGACCAAGCTCGACGGCACCGCCAAGGGCGGCATCCTGGCAGCCATCGCCAAGACCCGCCCGGTACCGCTGTACTTCATCGGCGTGGGCGAGAAGATCGAAGACCTGCAGCCCTTCAACGCCACCGAATTTGTCGACGCCCTCCTGAGCTGAAGCCGATGATCGAATTTTCCCGGGTATCCAAGCAGTACGCGCGCGAGGTCTACGCCTTGCGCGACATTTCGCTGTCGGTGGGCAAGGGCGAGCTGGTGTTCCTGGCCGGCCCCTCGGGCGCAGGCAAGTCGACGCTCTTGAAGATGATCGCCGCCATCGAGCGGCCCAGCGCCGGCAAGCTGACCGTCAACGGCCAGGACATCGGCGCCATCAAGGCCTCCGGCCTGCCCTACCTGCGCCGCAACCTGGGCCTGATCTTCCAGCACCAGCGCCTGCTGCTGAACCGCAACCTGCTGGGCAACGTGATGCTGCCGCTGATCGTCACCGGCTCCTCGCGCGCCGATGCCGAGAAGCGCGCCCGCGCCGCTCTCGACAAGGTGGACCTGCTGGACAAGGCCTTGTCCGAGCCGCAGGAACTGTCCGGCGGCGAACAACAGCGCGTGGCGATCGCCCGCGCCATCGTCAACCGCCCGCAGATCATCCTGGCCGACGAACCCACCGCCAACCTCGACCGCGCCAATGCCAACAAGGTGCTGGCGGCGCTGAAGTCCTTCCACGGCGTGGGCGTGACTTGCCTGATCTCCACCCACGACGAGCAATACCTGACCGGCGCCGACCGCATCGTCTACCTGGACCGCGGCCGCATCGTCGACGGCTGGCATAACGGCGTGGCCAACCCGGTGGAGGTGTCGCCATGAACTGGTTGCGCCAACACTATGCCGCCATGATGGATGCGCTGCGCCACCTACTGCGCTCGCCCGGCAACTTCCTGCTCAACGTGCTGGTGGTGTCGATCGCGCTGGCGCTGCCCTTCGCCGGCCTGTCGGCGCTGGAAAACGTGCGGCCGATTTCCGAGCAGATGTCGGTCGAGCCCGAGATCAGCATCTTCATGAAGATGGACGCCGGCCGCGACGCCTCGCAGGCCATGGGCAAGACCATCGCCCAGGTCCTGAAGGACAGCGACACCGTCGGCCGCGTTGAATTCATCCCGCGCGAAAAGGCCTTCGATGCCTTGAAGAGCAAGACCGGCCTGGCCGACGTGCTGGCCACGCTGGGCAGCAATCCGCTGCCGGACAGCTTCGTGCTGCGCCTGCCGGGCTTCCAGAACGCCATGGACGCCGGCCGCGTCGACGACATCGCGCAAAAGCTCAAGAGCCAGCCCGGCGTAGATACCGTCCAGATCGACTCCGAATGGGTCAAGCGCCTGGCGGCGCTGCTGCGCATCCTGCGGCTGGTGTTGCTGTTCCTGGGCATCACGCTGGGCGCGGTGGTGATCGCCGTGGTGTTCAACACCATCCGCCTGCAGGTGATGACCCAGCGCGAGGAGATCGAGGTCTCGCGCCTGCTGGGCGCGACCAACTCCTTCATCCATCGCCCGTTCTACTACACCGGCGCCCTGCTCGGCCTGTGCGCCGGCGGGGTGGCGCTGGGGCTGGTGGTGGCGGCGCAGCAACCGCTCAACACGGCCATCCTGGATTTCGCCCACCTGTACGCCTCCGAGTTCCAGCTGGCGCTGCCCAGCCCGATGTCGATCGCCCTGCTGCTCACGGTCAGCGCGCTGCTGGGACTGTTCGGGGCGATGCTGTCGGTGCGCAGGCACCTGGCGCGCATGGGCTGAACCGGCGCCGCCGATCTTTCCGGATAAACAACAAACGGCCGGCGGGCGAGAAACCCGGCGGCCGTTTTTACGTGATGCAGCTGTGCCCCTTGAAAACGGCTCAGCTGCCTCTATATGCAGAACTCCCTCGCTGCAAAAATTGTTACAGGTTTTTGTGCGCGTCTTTGACCCGCATCGCAACTTTGTTCCTCGAAGTCCTTCTAAGATACTAGGGACGAAAGCAATGATTATCAGGATTGCAATAGAGCAGTTCTATCGGGGTCTTCCAAACTTGCAATTAGCACTCTCAAATGACGAGTGCTAGAATACCTTATCGAAATGCTCCAGTTTTAAAGCGCCCCATCAAGGCTTCTGAAGCATTGCCGTATCCGAACGTCGTCTACACGTCGCTTCCGCAAGGAAACAAGGAGAATCAATTGAAAGCAGCGTCTGCACAATCTGCACTTATGCCGGTCGAGTCGAATGCGCTCGCGCTCGGTTTTTCCGGCAGCCTGGGCAACATCGACGCGTATATCTCGGCAGTGAACCGCCTGCCCATGCTGACTGCCGAAGAAGAAGGCAAGCTGGCCCGCGACCTGCGCGAAAAGAACGATCTGGGCGCCGCCCAGAAGATGGTGTTGTCGCACCTGCGCCTGGTGGTGTCGATCGCGCGCGGCTATCTGGGCTACGGCCTGCCGCACGCCGACCTGATCCAGGAAGGCAATATCGGCCTGATGAAGGCGGTCAAGCGCTTCGACCCCAACCAGAACGTGCGCCTGGTGTCGTACGCCATGCACTGGATCAAGGCTGAGATCCACGAATACATCCTGAAGAACTGGCGCCTGGTGAAGGTCGCCACGACCAAGGCCCAGCGCAAGCTGTTCTTCAACCTGCGCAGCCACAAGGAAGGCCTGGACGCCATGACGCCGGCGCAGGTCGAGGCCCTGGCCAAGACCCTGGACGTGAAGCGCGAAGAAGTGATCGAGATGGAAACCCGCCTCTCGGGTCGCGACATCGCGCTGGAGTCGCCCACCGACGATGAAGACGACAAGTTCGCGCCGATTGCCTATCTGTCGTCGGAAAACTCGGAGCCGACCCGCGTGATCGAGTCCAAGCAGTACGACCGCATGCAATCCGAAGGCCTGGAAGCCGCACTGTCCAAGCTGGACGACCGTTCGCGCCGCATCGTGGAAGCCCGCTGGCTGGCCAACGACGACGGCTCGGGCGCGACCCTGCACGAGCTGGCGGCCGAATTCGGCGTCTCGGCCGAGCGGATCCGCCAGATCGAAGCGGTGGCGCTGAAGAAGATGAAGACTGCGCTGCAGGCGTATTCGTAATCCACAGGCAGCAAAGGAAAAAGGCACCCTCGGGTGCCTTTTTTCATGCCTGGACGATGCGCGACGCTCAGGACAGCAGCAGCTTGATGTCATGCGCCAGCGTCTGCGGCCCCTGGCCATGCTTGACGAAGAGGCGAATGTGGCCGGCCGGGTCGAACACGTAGCTGCCGGCGGTGTGGTCCATGGTGTAGCTGCCCGCCTGCTTGCCCGGCACCTTCTGGTAGAACACCTTGAACTCCTTGGCGACCTTTTCGGTCTGCTCCAGGCTGCCGCGCAAGCCGAGGAAGCGCTTGTCGAAGGCAGGCACATATTGCGCCAGGATCTCCTGCGTGTCGCGTTCAGGGTCGACGCTTACGAACAGCACCTGCACGCGGTCGGCATCCGGCCCCAGCTCCTTCATGACGTTGGCCATCTCCACCATGGTGGTCGGGCAGACGTCGGGGCATTGGGTATAGCCGAAGAACATCACCACCACCTTGCCCTTGAAGTCGGCCAGGGTGCGCGGCTGGCCGTTGTGGTCGGTCAGCGCGAAGTCCTTGGCGTAGTCGAGGCCGGTGACATCGGTGTTGTTGAATTTCAGTTCTGGCTTGGACGGGCCGCAGCCCGCCACCAGCGCGGCGCAGCCGGCCAGCAGCAGCGTCGTGAAGAGGCGTCGCTTCATGGGATCAGAAGGTACGGAACAGGAAATAGTGGTCCACCAGCAGCACCGCGAACAGGATCGACAGGTAGACGATGGAGTACGCGAAGGCGCGGCGCGCGATCAGGTCGGTGTAGTGGCGATAGATCTGCCACGAATACCAGAAGAAGATGGCGTCCAGCACCACCGCCGTGCCCAGGTAGATCAGCCCGCTCATGCCGATGGCGAAGGGCAGCATGCTGGTGGCCAGCAGCGCGATCGTGTACATCAGGATGTGGAACTTGGTGACCTCCATGCCGTGCGTGATGGGCAGCATCGGCAGGCCGGACTTGGCGTAGTCGTCGCGGCGGTACATGGCCAGCGCCCAGAAGTGCGGCGGCGTCCAGATGAAGATGATCATCACCAGCACCCAGGCTTGCATCGGCACGTCGTTGGCGATGGCGGCCCAGCCCAGCGCCGGCGGCATGGCGCCGGCCAGGCCGCCGATGACGATGTTCTGCGGCGTGGCGGGCTTGAGGATGATGGTGTAGATGATGGCGTAGCCGACGAAGGTGGCGAAGGTCAGCCACATGGTCAGCGGGTTGACCAGGGTGTAGAGCACCCACATGCCCAGGCCGCCGATGACGCCCGAGAACACCAGCGTCTGCGGTACGGTGATCTCGCCGCGCGCCAGCGGACGGCGGGCGGTGCGCGCCATGCGCGAATCGATCTCGCGCTCGACCAGGCAGTTGATGGCGAACGCGGCCCCGGCCAGCAGCCAGATGCCCAGCGTGCCGAACACCACCTTGTGCCAGTCCGGCAGGTCGGGGCTGGACAGGAACATGCCGATCACGGCGCAGAACACGGCCAGCTGCGTCACGCGCGGCTTGGTCAGTGCCCAGTACTGGGCGATGCGGTTGGGTTGGGCGGTCAATGTGGTCATGTCAGGTCACTGAGCTTGGGGGGAAGCGCTGGCAATGCCTGCGGGAGCGTAACGAGCCTTGTAGTTTAACATGACCAGCAGAACGACCAGCAGGGCGGCGCCGCCATTGTGCACCACAGCAATGGCCAGCGGCCAGTTCAGGTAGATGGTCGCCAGCCCGGTACAGAGCTGCAGGGCGAGCACGATCAGCAGCCAGCGGCCGGTCTTGCGCAGGCCGCCGTCGCGCAGCGCCCTGTGTGCCAGCCATACAACATACAAGATGACGACAAAGGCGAAGCTGCGGTGCACCCAGTGGATCGCGGTCAGCGCCTGGAACGGCAGGAAGTCGCCGGCGGCGGTCATGCCCAGGTGGCGCCACAGCGTGAAGCCATGCCCGAAATCCATGTCCGGCACCAGCTTGCCGTCGCACAGCGGGAAGTCGGTGCAGGCCAACGCCGCGTAATTGGTGCTGACCCAGCCGCCCAGGGCGATCTGCAGCGTCAGCAGGGCCAAGCCCAGCGTGGCCGGCCAAACCAGCGCGCGACCCGGCGCCACCGGCAGGTGCGGGCTCTGGCGCGCCGCCAGCCAGGCCAGCATGGCCAGCAGCGTCAGTCCCAGCAGCAAGTGGATGGTGACGATGACCGGCTGCAGCTTCATGGTCACGGTCCAGGCGCCGAAAGCGCCCTGCAGACAGACGAAGCCCAGCAGCGCGGTAGGAAACCAGGGCCGGTACTGTAGCTCTGAACCCTTCGACTTGATCCAGCGCCGCCAGGCGATGGCCATCAGGGCGATGATCAGCACGCCCACGGCCATGGCCAGATAGCGGTGCGTCATCTCGATCCAGGCCTTGCCCCAGGTCACCGGGCCGGTCGGCATGGCGGCCTGCGCGGCATTGATGTGCTCGTGCGCCAGCAGCGGGTTGGAATGGTTGTAGCAGCCGGGCCAGTCCGGGCAGCCCAGGCCGGAATCGGTCAGGCGCGTGAAGGCGCCGAACATGATCAGGTCGAAGGTGAAGAACATCGTCACCCACACCAGCTTGCGGTATTTGTTGTCGAGGCCCTTGGCCCGCCACACCAGCGAGAGCGGGACCAGCGCCACCAGCAGGCCGGTCAGGCCCAGTTCCATCAGCGTTATTGCATTCATCTTGTGCCAAACATCTGCCGTTGCCCGCCTAGCCGATGGCCGAGGCGCGCAGCAGCTTGGAAATGTCCTTCTTCATCTTGCCCGGATCGGGATCCTTGGGAAAGCGCATCATCAGGTTGCCCAGCGGATCGATCAGGTAGATGTGATCCTCCACCGACGTGCCCTGCTCCACCGGCAGCCAGGCTTTCAGCTTGCCGGCGTCGACCCGCAACATATCGGTGCCGTCGTACTCGCGGATCAGCATGGTCTCCACCGGCGCCTTGTCGGTCACCAGCCAGACGCGCTCGATGCGCTCCATCTCCTTGCCCTGCATCAGCCGCAGCTGGCGCATGGTGAAGAGCTTGTTGCGGCAGGCCGCGGCGCAGTCGGCGCCATCCACCTGCAGCATGATCCATTTGCCTCGGTAGTCCCCCAGGCCGGCCTTGGCGCCGTCGAGCGCGCTGCTGCCCAGGTCGGGGATGGGATACTGGCGCGGGTCGATCAACGCGCCGTAGTTGTTGCGGCTCTCCGGCTTGATCACATAGTAGGTGAAGTACGACGCGATCATCGGCGCCGCGCATACCGCCACCACCGCCAGCATCTTCCAGCGGCCGACGCGGCGGCGTTTTTGATCGGCTGCCGCGTCCGCAGGATTCGCGCCTGCCTTAAGATTGTCTGTCATTGCGACCACGCTTGAACCCCGTGACAAGGAAAAATACAATCGCCATCGCCGCCAGCGCATACCACTGCAGCGCGTAGGCGCGATGGCGCTCTATGCCCAGCGACGGCGCCGGCCAGTCGCGCGCCAGCCCGTCGTCGACGCCGGGCGACGCCGTGCGCTGCTCCACCACGTAAGACGACAGCGGCAAGCCGCTGGCCGCGGCCAGCGCGGCAACATCGAGGTTCTGCAGGATCGCGCCCGGCGTTGGCGCATCGGCCCGGCCCAGCTGCAGCACTTGGCCGGCATCGCGACGCAGCACGCCGTCGATGCGCGTGCTCCCCTGCGGCAGCGGCGGCCGCGGCACCTTGGCGCGGTCGTTTGCATCGCGCGGCGTCCAGCCGCGGGCAACCATCACCGCCTGCTGCGCGCCCGCTATTTTAAACGCGGTCAGCACATGGAAGCCGGGCACGCCGTCGTGCGGACGATTTTCCAGGTAGACCGTCCACTGCGGCACGAACTCGCCCTCCAGCAGGACATGCCGGAACTCATGATCGCCGCCGGCCGGCAGCGCCTGCAGCGGCGCCTGCCTGGCGCGCGTCTCCATGCGCTGCCGGATGCCCAGCTTTTCGTCGGCGCGGCGGGTCTGCCACTGCCCCAGCGCGATGCCGGCGGCGGCGACCACGATGGTGGCGCAGAGGGGAATCCAGCGTATTCGAAATCGGATCGGCATTCAGGCCTTGGCGCATTACAATGGATAAACAATACCTTCAACAGCCGTCCGGGCAAAAACAAGGCATCGGCGCGGCAGGAGACACAGGGATTCTACCCGTATGAAAATCGTCGTCGCCATCGCCTTCATCCTCATCCTTGCCAGCCTCGCCTCGGCGCTGATCTTCCTCATGCGCGACAAGGGCAAGAGCAACCGCACCGTACAGGCGCTGACGCTGCGCGTGGGCTTCTCGGTGGCGCTGTTCCTGTTCATCCTGCTGAGTTACAAGCTGGGCTGGATACAGCCGACTGGCATCCGCTGAACCGGCGCACCGCCCTTCCCCCACATGAAAAAGCCGCACGGGGATGCGGCTTTTTCGATGCGGAGCCGGGCGCGGCTCAGAGCCAGTACACCACCACGTACAGGCCCAGCCACACAACGTCCACGAAGTGCCAGTACCAGGCGGCGCCTTCGAAGGCGAAATGGTGGGTCGGCGTGAAATGGCCGCGCAGCAAGCGATACAGCACTACCGACAGCATGATGGCGCCCATGGTCACGTGGAAGCCGTGGAAGCCGGTCAGCATGAAGAAGGTGGAACCGTAGATGCCCGAGGTCAGCTTCAGGTTCAGCTCGGTGTAGGCATGGATGTACTCATAGGCCTGGAAGCCCATGAAGATCGCGCCCAGCAGGATGGTCAGGAATAGCCACACCGCAGTCGAGGTGCGATGGCCGGCGCGCAGCGCGTGGTGCGAGAAGGTCAGCGTCACGCCCGAGGTCAGCAGCAGCAGCGTGTTGATGGTCGGGATCGGGAACGGCCCCATGGTATTGAAGCTCTCCACCGTGTTGGCCGGACCGACGTTGCCCCAGTGCGCGGCGAAGTCGGGCCAGATCACCTTGTGATCAAGATCGGCTAGCCACGGCATGGTGATGCTGCGCGCATAGAACAGCGCGCCGAAGAAGGCGGCGAAGAACATCACCTCGGAGAAGATGAACCAACTCATGCTCCAGCGGTAGGAGCGGTCGATGTTCTCGCCGTAGAGACCGGATTCCGATTCCTTGATGGCGTCGCCGAACCAGTAGTACAGCACCACCAGCACCATCAGGATGCCGACGATGTTGACATAGGGCGCCCACGATGCGCCGTTGACCCAGGCCGATGCGCCGATCATGGTGATGAGCATCGATATGCCCGCCATCATCGGCCAGCGCGACGGTCCCGGAACGAAGTAGTACGGCGCCTTGGCGTGTTGAGAACTCATTTCCATCTCCCGATACGAAATTCAGTGTTGGCCAGTTTTATTCTTGCCCTGCTGTTCTTACGATTCTTCCATTGCCTGTCAACCACCGGCCGCGCTGGCGACCACCAGCCGCACGATGATCACCAGCACCGCCACGAAGATCGCCGCGCCCAGCACGCCGGCGATGATCACGTGCACCGGGTTGAGCCGCGCCGCGTCCGACTCGTAGTCGCGCCGCTTGCGCACGCCGAAGAAGGACCAGAACACCGCCTTCATCGTCGCGCCGAACGAGGCCTTGCGTTGCGACGCCTGCTTCAGATCCTCGGTCAAAACCGCTCCTTCGCGCAGCGCGCTCAGCCTTCCTTCTTGTCCTTGCCGCCGATCTCGAAGAAGGTGTACGACAGCGTGATGGTCGTCACCTCCTTGGGCAGGTTGGGATCGATGTAGAACACCACCGGCATCTGCTTGGCCTGGTTCGGCCCCAGGGTCTGCTGCGTGAAGCAGAAGCATTCGACCTTCTTGAAGAAGGCCGCCGACTGCTGCGGCGCGTAGCTGGGGATGGCCTGGGCGTCGACGTTGCGCGCCTGGGTGTTCACCACCTCATAAGTGACCTGGGTCATCTCGCCGGGATGCACCTTCATGCTGGCCACCGTCGGGCGGAAGCGCCAGGGTCCCTGCGCATTGCCGTCGAACTCGATGGTGACCGTGCGCGTCTTGTCGACCTGGGTGTTGGCCGGCGCTTCCACCGTCGCATCCTTGGGCGTGAGGAAGTTGACGCCGGTGACTTCGCAGATCTTGCGATACATCGGAATCAACGCGTAGCCGAAGCCGAACATCAGCACCGCCACCACCAGCAGCTTGCGCAGCATCACGCGGTTGAGGCCGCGGCCTTCGGTTTCCCCGCTGTCCTCGGTGCTCATTTGGCGAACCAGATGCGGTTGATGAAAATGCCGACAAAGAAGGCCAGCGCCACCAGCCCCAGCAGCAGGCCGGTCCGGAGATTGTTAGGTGTCTTGCGTTGCGCCATGGAGAATCCGTTTCAATCGACGGGCGTCGGCCTGGCCGCCATCCGTCGCATTCATCGCTGGACCGGGGCTTACTTGACCACCGGCGGTTCTTCGAAGGTATGGAAAGGCGCCGGGCTGGGCACGGTCCATTCCAGGCCTTCCGCGCCTTCCCAGGGCTTGGCCTCAGCCTGCTTGCCACCCTTGATCGAAGGGATCACCACCCAGAACAGGAAGTACACCTGCGACAGGCCGAAACCGAAGGCGCCGATGGAGGCGACCATGTTGAAGTCGGTGAACTGCGCCGGGTAATCCGCATAACGGCGCGGCATGCCGGCCAGGCCCAGGAAGTGCATCGGGAAGAAGGTGACGTTGAAGGTGATCAGCGAAGCCCAGAAGTGGAACTTGCCGCGCCATTCGTTGTACATGTAGCCGGTCCACTTCGGGCCCCAGTAGTAGTAGCCGGCGAACAGGGCGAACAGGGAGCCGGCCACCAGCACGTAGTGGAAGTGGGCCACGACGTAGTAGGTGTCCTGCATCTGGATGTCGATCGGCGTGACCGCCAGGATCAGGCCCGTGAAGCCGCCCATGGTGAACACGAAGATGAAGCCCACCGAGAACAGCATCGGCGTCTCGAAGGTCATCGAACCGCGCCACATGGTGGCGATCCAGTTGAAGATCTTCACGCCGGTGGGCACGGCGATCAGCATCGTGGCGTACATGAAGAACAACTGGGCGGTCACCGGCATGCCGGTGGTGAACATGTGGTGGGCCCAGACGATGAAGGAGAGGATCGCGATCGACGCGGTCGCGTACACCATCGAGGCATAGCCGAACAGCGGCTTGCGGGCGAAGGCCGGGATGATCTGCGAGACGATGCCGAAGGCCGGCAGGATCATGATGTAGACCTCGGGGTGACCGAAGAACCAGAAGATGTGCTGGTACATCACCGGATCGCCGCCGCCGGCGGCGTTGAAGAAGGAGGTGCCGAAGTGACGGTCGGTCAGGGTCATGGTGATGGCGCCGGCCAGCACCGGCATCACCGCGATCAGCAGGTAGGCGGTGATCAGCCAGGTCCAGCAGAACATCGGCATCTTCATCAGCGTCATGCCGGGCGCGCGCATGTTGAGGATGGTGACGATGATGTTGATCGAGCCCATGATCGACGAGGCGCCCATGATGTGCATGGCGAAGATGCCCATGTCCATGCCGGGGCCCATCTGGGTCGACAGCGGCGCGTACAGCGTCCAGCCCGCGGCGGTGGCGCCGCCCGGCGCCAGGAAGGAGCCGGCCAGCAGCAGCGCGGCCGGCGGCAGCAGCCAGAAGGAGAAGTTGTTCATGCGCGCGAACGCCATGTCGGATGCGCCGATCTGCAGCGGGATCATCCAGTTGGCGAAGCCGACGAAGGCCGGCATGATCGCGCCGAACACCATCACCAGGCCATGCATGGTGGTCAGCTGGTTGAAGAACTCGGGGCGGAAGAACTGCAGGCCCGGATGGAACAGCTCGGCGCGGATCAGCAGCGCCAGCACGCCGCCGGACAGCAGCATGGTGAACGAGAACCACAGGTAGAGCGTGCCGATGTCCTTGTGGTTGGTGGCAAACAGCCAGCGGCGCCAGCCGTGCGGATGGTCGTGCGAGTGATCATGGTCGTGGCCGTGCGCGTGGTGATCAGGGGCGTGATCAACGGTGGTGGTCATATTCCTGTCTCCAATCGATTACTTGCGGCCGGCCAGCACTTCTGCGGGCTGTACGATGTTTTCCTGCGCCTTGTTGGACCAGCTGTTGCGCGTGTAGGTGATCACGGCGGCGATCTCGGTGTCGTTGAGCACGCTCTTCCAGGCCGGCATGGCGTTCTTGCCGTTCAGGACCACATGGATCTGCTCGGCCTTGGGGCCGTTGACCACCGGGTCGCCGTCCAGCGCGGGGAAGGCGCCGGGCACGCCCTTGCCGTTGGCCTGGTGGCACACCGCGCAGTTGGCGACATAGACCTTCTCGCCGCGCTGCTTCAACTCGTCGATGGTCCAGGTCTTGTTGGGATCGTCGGCCTTGGCCGCCATTTCCTTCTTCTTCTCGTCGACCCACTTCTTGTAGTCGGCCTCGCTGACAACGTTCACCACGATGGGCATGAAGGCGTGATCCTTGCCGCACAGCTCGACGCACTGGCCGCGGTAGGTGCCGATCTTCTCGGCGCGGAACCAGGTGTCGCGCACGAAGCCGGGAATCGCATCCTGCTTCACGCCGAAGGCCGGAATGGTCCAGGAGTGGATCACGTCGTTGGCGGTGGTGACGATGCGCACCTTCTTGTTGACCGGCACCACCAGCGGGTTGTCGACCTCCAGCAGGTAGTTGTCGTTCTTCTTGAGCGTGGGATCGGTCACCTGCTCGCGCGGCGTGGCCAGGTTCGAGAGGAAGGCGATCCCCTGGCCGTCGCCCTTGAGGTAGTCGTAGCCCCATTTCCACTGCATGCCGGTGACCTTGATGGTGAGGTCGGCGTTGGAGGTGTCCTTCATCGCCACCACCGTCTTGGTGGCCGGCAGCGCCATGCCGATGACGATCAGGAACGGCACCACGGTCCAGGCGATTTCCACGCCGGTGCTCTCATGGAAGGTCGAGGCCTTGTGGCCGAGCGACTTGCGGTGCTTGAGGATGGAATAGAACATGACGCCGAACACCGCCACGAAGATCACCAGGCAGATGATCAGCATCAGGATGTGCAGGTCGTAGATTTGTTCGGCGATCTTGGTGACGGGCGGCTGGAAGTTCATCTGCCTTACTGCGGGTCCCCCTGGACTGTCCACCACTGCCCAGGCCGGGATTCCGGCCGCCAGCAGCGATGCACCGAGGGTCAACGATTGAAGGCGCTTCGCATGTTTCATGGATTTCCTCAAAAGCCCAAAATTTATAAGAATTAGAATTTCGCCAACACTGCCGTCCTTTGGGACAGTTCGCGCTCCAGCTCGCGCGCGAACTCGCATCGTTTCCATTCGCTCATAAAACGGCCTACTTCCACGCGCAAACCGGAGCTTTCCAGCGCCACCAGGGAGCGGCGGCCCGCGGAAAAATCGATGCGCGCACGGCGCAGGTCCAGTTCGATACGGCTTGCCTTGCCCGCCTGCGTCAGTTCGACGACCAGGCAGTCGTCCTGCAATACGAGGTACTCGCGATCAGTTGCATGGCGGGCGTACACCAGGAAGGCGATGCCGACCGCCGAAAGCTCAATGACAGAAAAAACCAGGATGGTCCATGCGCCATGGACGGTGAATGCCAACGCTACCGTCAGCGATACGGTACAGAGGATTGCAAAGACCCACGCCAGCTGGCGCGGCGCAATCGAACAATTGCGCTTCAATATCCATTCCCGCGTCTCCATAGCACCTCGCCAGCATGATTGTCGGTCGAGCGTGTCTCTCTGCTGCCAGCGGCGGCGCTTCTCGGTGCGCTGGCGTCGCGGGGCCGGGATTGCCCTCCGTCGACGCGCCTGGCGCAGGCGCCGTCCGCATAGCGGCTCTTTATTTATTCTTAACCATTTGAGTATAAGGGGTAACGTCGCCGCGGATCAAGCGCGCGCCGCCCGCCCTGCCACAGCGTTGCTCCCATCCTGTTTCACGTCGCGCGCTTGCCGCCGCTCACCGGCCATGGGTCTGATTCAGCGGGCGCGCGCAGTTTAGCAGGGCGTAACGATACAACAACTATTGCTTGCCCCAGATGGGCTTGGGCGACTAAGCCTTATATGCCAACGGCACTAAGGGCGGCGGCCCGCTCACTTTCTGGGCAAATCGAAACGCACGATGCTTTCGCCGGACGAGGTGGTCCTGGGCACCGGCCGGAAGGCATGGCCGTACACCACTTCAAAGGTCAGCGGGATCTTGCCGTCGCGATTGCGCATTCCCTCCAGGGCCGCCTCCAGCCGCGCATGCTGCGCGCGCGACAGCAGGCCGCGGCGGCGCGACTCCAGCGGATTGCCGCCCCAGGCGCGCACATCCTCCAGCAGCCGCTGCGGGGTCTCGTAGGTCACGGTGATGGTTTCCATGTCCATCACCGGCGTCGAGAAGCCGGCGTTGACCAGCATGTCACCGAAGTCGTGCATGTCGACGAAGGGCAAGGTGTGCGGCGCCAGGTCGATGCTTTCGAAGGCGCTGCGCACTTCGCGCAGGGTGTCGGGACCGAAGCAGGAAAACATCAGCAGCCCCTCCACCCGCAGCACGCGGCGCCATTCGGCGAACACGCGGTCGGGCTGGGGATGCCAGTGCAAGGCGAGGTTGGACCAGACTAGGTCCAGCGAATTGGCCGCCAGCGGCAGCCGGGCGAAGTCGGCGCAGGCCAGCTCCGGGCCGTTGCCGCCGGCGGCGCCCAGCCACTTGTTGATGGAGCCGAACAGGCGGTTGACCGCCGACTGCGCGCCGCGCTGGTGCTCGGCGGCCACGGCCAGCATGCCGTAGGCGCCGTCCAGGCCGAGCACCTGCGCTTCCGGATAACGCTTTTGCAACACCGGCAGGTCGGCGCCCTCGCCGCAGCCGGCGTCCAGCACTTCAGCGGGCGCGATCTTCACCAGCGCCAACCGCTCCTGCATGCGCGCCGACACCTCGCGGCGCAGGAAATCGGACTCGGCCACGCGCTGCGGCCGGCCGAAGCGGCGGCGTACCAGCGGGAGATCGATGGGCGCGCTGAGCTTGGCGCTGGCGGAGGGTGAACTGACGGACATCGGACGGTCGAACAGGTGAGATAATGCGCGTAGTTTAGTCGAAATCCTTATTTCCCGGGCGCACCGCCGATGGACGTCAAACCGCAACAATCCGCGAACCCGCAAGCCGCCGCCAAGGCCGGCTACAAGCGCGCGCCCGCGGCCAAGCCGAAGAAGGACGCCTGGATGCGCCGCCTGCTGGCGCGCATGCCGCAACTGCTGCCGACGTCCTGCGCGCTGTGCGGCCACGCCGGCCGCGAGACGCTGTGCCAGCCTTGCCACAAGCGCTTCTTCACGCGCCAGCATCGCCGCTGCGTGCAATGCGCCCTGCCCATGCCGGTGAGCGGCAAGGAACTGCGTTGCGGCGCCTGCCTCAAAGATCGCCCGGCCTTCGACGCCACCATCGTCGCCACCGATTATTTCGCGCCCTCCGACCAGCTGGCGCTGGCGCTGAAGTTCGGCGGCGACCTGCGCGTGGCGCCGCTGCTGGCCAGGCTGATCCGCGACGCCGCCTTGCGCACGCCGGTGCCGGGCAGCGACGTCAAGCTGGCCCTGCCCACCATGCTGGCGCCGGTGCCCCTGGCGCGCCTGCGCCTGCAGGAGCGCGGCTTCAACCAGGCGCTGGAGATCGCCCGGCCGCTGTCCAGGCTGCTGGACATCCCGCTGCACCCGACGCTGCTGGAACGCACCAAGGAAACCCTGGCGCAATCCACGCTGCCGCTGCCGGCGCGCGCGCGCAACATCGCCCGCGCCTTCGTCATCCCTTATGACGCCATGGACCAGGTGCGCGGCCGCCACGTCGGCATCGTCGACGATGTGATGACCACCGGCGCCACCTTGAACGAACTGGCCATCACCCTCAAGCGCTACGGCGCCAAGCGCGTGACCAACCTGGTCTTCGCGCGCACCTTGCCGGGCTGAACCGGCGCTTCATTTGTCGCAGGAGATTTTTTTGTTCCACGTCGTACTGGTCGAACCAGAGATTCCGCCCAACACCGGCAACGTCATCCGCCTGTGCGCCAACACCGGCGCCCAGCTGCACCTGGTCGAGCCGCTCGGCTTCCCGCTGGACGACGCCAAGATGCGCCGCGCCGGGCTCGACTACCACGACTACGCCACCATGCTGGTGCATCCGGACTGGGAGGCCTTCCTGGCACGCCGGCGCGAGGATCCGCAATTCGACCCGCAGCGCATGTTCGCCATGACCACGCACGGCTCGACGCCCTTCGCCGGCCTGGACTTCCGTCCCGGCGACACCTTCGTGTTCGGCTCCGAGACGCGCGGGCTGGCGCCGGCGCTGCGCGAATCCTTCCCCGCGGCGCAGCGCATCCGCCTGCCGATGCGGCCCGACAACCGCAGCCTGAATCTTTCCAATACGGTGGCGGTGGTGGTGTATGAGGCGTGGCGGCAGAATGGCTATGACGGCGGCAGCTGAACACCGGCCACCTGAAATCTGCCCCTATCGCTCGCGGCGAAAGCAGGGACGACCTGCCCGAGATTGATTTGGAAAGCACCATGAAGAAACGGCTCCCGCAGGAGCCGTTTTTTCATTGCAAAGAATCGATCAGCCGAGCAGCAAGGCATCGTCCGACAGCTTCTCGCCGCGCGTCTGCTCGAACATCTTGAGCAGGTCGGGCACGTCCAGCCCGGCGCGTTCCGGGCCCGATACGTCGAGCACGACCTTGCCCTGGTGCAGCATCACGGTGCGGTCGCCGTAGTCCAGCGCCTGGCGCATGCTGTGCGTGACCATCATGGTGGTCAGCTTGCTTTCGGCCACGATCTTGGCAGTCAGCTCAAGCACGAAGGCAGCGGTCTTGGGGTCCAGCGCGGCGGTGTGCTCGTCCAGCAGCAGGATGCGCGAAGGCTGCAGCGACGCCATCAGCAGGCTGACCGCCTGGCGCTGGCCGCCCGAGAGCAGGCCGATGCGATCGGTCAGGCGATTCTCCAGGCCCAGGTTGAGGATGGACAGCTTCTCGCGGAACAGCTCGCGCATCTTGCCGCGAATGGCGAAGCTGAAGCCGCGGCGGCGGCCGCGCGCCATCGCCAGCGCCATGTTCTCTTCGATGGTCAGCGCCTCGCAGGTGCCGGCCATCGGGTCCTGGAACACGCGCGCGACCATGCCGGCGCGGTCCCAGGCCTGGGTCCTAGTAACGTCGGCGCCGTCGATTTCGATCTTGCCGGAATCCACCAGCAGGTCGCCCGAGATGGCGTTCAGGAAGGTCGACTTGCCGGCGCCGTTGGAGCCGATCACGGCCACGAACTGGCCGGTCGGGATGTGCAGCGAGAGCCCGCGCAGCGCCGGGTTTTCAATCGGCGTGCCGGGATTGAAGGTGATCTTGAGATCGCTGGCGTTCAACATCTCAGGCTCCCTTCTTCATCAGTTTGAGTTTCAGCTTGCGCTTGCCCATGGGCAGCACCAGCGCCAGCATCACCAGCACCGCGGTCACCAGGTTCAGGTCTTGCGCCTGCAGGCCGATGAAGTCGCTGTTCAAGGCCAGCGCGATGAAGAAGCGATACAGGATGGCGCCCAGGATCACGGCCAGCGTGGTCCACACCAGGCGGCGCGCCGGCAGGATGTTCTCGCCGATGATCACCGCGGCCAGGCCGATGACGATGGTGCCGATGCCCATGGAAATGTCGGCGCCGCCCTGGGTCTGGGCGAACAGCGCGCCGGCCAGCGCCACCAGCGCGTTGGCCAGGGCCATGCCGGCCAGCGTCGCCGTGCCGGTGGCGATGCCCTGGGCGCGCGCCATGCGGGCGTTGGCGCCGGTGGCGCGCATGGCCAGGCCGATCTCGGAGGAGAAGAACCAGTCCAGCAGCAGCTTGGCGGCGACCACCACCACCACCAGGATCAGCGGGCGGCCGACGTAGTCGGGAATCCAGTCCGGCTGCAGGATGGTGAAGATGGTCGGCTCGGAGATCAGCGGCACGTTGGGCTTGCCCATCACGCGCAGGTTGATCGAATAGAGCGCGATCATCATCAGGATGCTGGCCAGCAGGTCCATGATCTTCAGGCGCACGTTCAGCCAGGCGGTGGTGAAGCCCGCGAGGGCGCCGGCGAGGATGGCGATGAAGGTGGACAGGAAGGGGTTATAGCCGGCCGCGATCATGGTCGCGGCGACCGCGCCGCCCAGCGGGAAGCTGCCGTCGACGGTCAGGTCGGGGAAAGTGAGAATGCGGAAGGAAATCAGCACTCCGAGCGCGACCAGGCTGAAAATCAGGCCGATCTCCAGTGCGCCCAGCAGGGTATACAGCGACATAAAAGGACTTTCTTAAAAAACACATTCGGCATTGGCGCGATACGCAAATGCCGAATGTCTTCTGCGTTGTGCAAGGCGCCGCAGGGATGGCGCGGCGCCTTGCGACGGACGGCAGATCAGTTCAGGACCTTGGTCGCCGACTTCAGGAAGTCCGGCGACAAGGTCACGCCCTGCTTCTGCGCGGCCGAGGTATTGACGTAGAGCTCGAGGTTCTTGCTGGGCGAGGATGGGATATCGCCCGCCTTCTCGCCCTTCAGGATGCGCACCACCATCTTGCCGGTCTGGCGGCCCAGGTCGTAGAAGTTCACGCCCAGCGCAGCCACGGCGCCGCGCTTGACGCTGCCGGTGTCGGAAGCGATCAGCGGGATCTTGGCGTCATTGCAGACCTTGGCCAGCGACTCGAACACCGAGACCACGTTGTTGTCGGTCGTGGTGTACATCACGTCGATCTTGCCGATCAGGCTCTTGGCGGCCGGGGCGACATCGACCGAACGCGGCGCGGCGGCCTCCACCAGCGTCATGCCGGCCTTCTGCAGCTCGGCCTTGATGTTGTTGAGCGCGGAGACGGAATTGGCTTCGCCCGGATTGTAAACGATCCCGACCCGCTTGGCGTTGGGCACCACGCGCTTGATCACCTCCAGCTGCTTGACCGGATCGAGCATGTGCGACATGCCGGTAACGTTGGTGCCGGACGGCTTCCAGTCCTTGACCAGCTGCGCCGCCATCGGGTCGGCGATGCCGGAATACACCACAGGGATGGTCTTGGTGGCGGCCACGATGGGCTGCGCCGACGGCGTGGCGATGGCCACGATCACGTCGGGATTGTCGCCCACGAACTTCTTGGCGATCTGGCCGGCGATGCCGGCATTGCCCTGCGCGCTCTGGAAATCCCACTTGAGATTCTTGCCCGGCTCGAAGCCTTCGGCGATCAGTTCGTCCTTGGTGCCGTCGCGCACGGCGTCCAGCGCCGGGTGCTCGACGAACGAAGTCACGGCGACCACCTTCTCGGCAGCCAGCGCGGAGGCGCACACGGCGCCCAGGGCCAGCGCGCCGGCGATGGCACGCAACGATTTGGAAATTGTCAACACGGGTCCACTCCTCATTGATGGCGGTCGGCGCCTGGGCAGCGTTCGCTGCATGGGCCGTTATTGATATACGACGATGAAACGATACGGCTGCATTGCGGGCGCCGGATAAGACGATCCCGCTCGCAGCAACATCGCAAGCGGGATCGGCAGGCGTTACTTTAACTTATTGCTTGATCACGGTCTTGGCCGAATTCACCAGTTCCGGCGACAGGGTCACGCCCTGCTTCTGCGCGGCGGCGGTATTGACGAACAATTCCAGCTTGCTGCTGGTGGCCGAGGCGATGTCGCCCGGCTTTTCGCCCTTCAGGATGCGCGCCACGACCTTGCCGGTCTGCCGGCCCAGGTCGTAGTAGTTCACGCCCAGGGCGGCGATGGCGCCGCGCTTGACGCTGTCGGTGTCGGAGGCGACCAGGGGAATCTTGGCATCGTTGCCGACCTTGACCAGCGATTCGTAGGCCGAGACCACGTTGTTGTCGGTGTTGGTATAGATCACGTCGACCTTGCCGATCAGGCTCTTGGCGGCGGTGCCGACGTCAACCGAACGCGGCGCGGCGGCTTCCACCAGGGTCATGCCGGACTTGCCCAGCAGTTCCTTCAGGGCCTTCACGACCACGGCCGAATTGGCCTCGCCCGGGTTGTAGACCATGCCCACGCGCTTGGCGTTGGGCACCACGCGCTTGATCAGGTCGATCTGCTTGTCCAGTTCCAGCACGTCGGACACGCCGGTGACATTGGTGCCGGACGCCTTCCAGTCCTTCACCAGCTGCGCCGCGACCGGATCGGTCACGCCCGAGTAGACCACCGGGATCGACTTGGTGGCGGCCACCAGGGCCTGGGCCGACGGCGTGGCGATGGCCACCACCGCGTCCGGCTTGTCGCCGACGAACTTGCGGGCGATCTGCGCGGCCGTGCCGGTGTTGCCCTGGGCGCTCTGGTAATCCCACTTCAGGTTCTTGCCGGCTTCGAAGCCTTCTTCCTTCAACTCGTCCTTGACGCCGTCGCGGATGGCGTCCAGCGCCGGGTGTTCGACGATGGCGGTGACCGACACCGCCTTGTCCGCCGCCATGGCGGGGGCCGCGCAGACGGCGGCCAGGGACAGGGCGCCGACCAGGGCGCGCAGCGTCAGTTTTGTGCTGTAGGACATGAAGTCTCCCTTGGAAAAATTATATGGAACGCTCGAAAAGAGGGTAAGTCTAGCGTAGCGCTTCTCAACAATCAATTTGCGCAGCGCCATGATTGCGCCTGCGCCCCGACAGCCGCCGCCGGACCCGCCGGCCGCAGGCCGGGGCCGCCTCGCAGACCATCGCGGCCGCGTCCGATACGCCGCGTATCGATGACGGCAAGACTCGCATTCGCGGCCGCCGCGCCCGTCGCCCGGGACGAACGTCGCAGCGGCCGATTGCTATAATGGCCGGCCATGCCACCCCGCCCATCCGCCCCGCATTCAGCCAGCCCCCGCCGCTTCCTGCCGCGTGCGCTGCTTTGCCTGTCGCTGGCGCTGGCCATGGCAGCCGCTCCCTGGTGGCAACCCGCCTTCGCGCGCGGCGCCCAGGACATCCCCGCAATGGCCCTGTGCAGCGCGGGCAGCGGCGGCGCACCCGCGCACCTGGCGGCCGGCCATTGCCAGCTGTGCTGCGGCAGCCAATTACCGCAGTCCCTGCCGGAGTCCGGCCCCGCCGCCGCCATCGCTTCCGGCGCCAGCTATCCGCTGGCGCCCGCCGGCCTGGCCGAACGCTCTGCCAGCCTGGCCCCCGGCGCTGCGCGGGCGCGCGCGCCGCCGGCGGCCTGATGCGCATCGCGCCGACACCGCCATCGCGACAGCCGGTCCCGGCTGGCCGCCAGATCACAGAAAAGGACTAAACCATATGAAGCAATTCTTCCAACGCGCCGCCGGCATCGCCGCGGCCGCCGCCCTGCTCGCCGCCGCACCGCTGTCGCAGGCGCATGAATACAAGCTGGGCCAGCTGGAAATCGGCCATCCGTACGCCCGCTCCACCGTGCCGGGCCAGCCGGCCGGCGGCGCCTATTTCAGCATCGAGAACAAGGGGTCGGCGCCGGACCGCCTGGTGGCGCTGTCCTCGCCCGTGGCCAAGTCGACCGAAATCCATACCATGGCGATGGAAGGCAACCTGATGAAGATGCGTGAAGTGGACGGCGGGCTGGAGGTCAAGCCCGGCCAGAAGATCGCCATGCAGCCGGGCAACGGCTATCACGTCATGCTGATGGGCCTGTCCAAGCCGCTCAAGGCGGGCGACAAGGTGCCGCTGACGCTGACCTTCGAAAAGGCCGGCAAGGTCGACGTGACGGTCAATGTGGAAGACATCGCCGCCGGCAAGGATGACATGAAGGGCCACGCGCACCACTGATCCATCGGGATCGCGGCATGGAAACGACAAGGCCGGCAGCGAGCGCGATGCTCCTGCCGGCCTTGTCGCTGGTGCGCGCCGATCGCGGCCCTCAGCCGGCCAGCTTGCGCACCTTGGCCAGCAGCTTGGTGGTGGAGCGGTCGTGCTCGAAGGCAATCGCCAGCACCTGGCCGCCGTAGGCCGCCACCGCGCGCCCCTCGGGAATGGCGTTCATATCGTAGTCGCCGCCCTTGACGTAAATCTCCGGCCGGGCTTCCTGCACCACTTCCAAGGCGGTGTCTTCGTCGAACGGCACCACCAGCGACACCGATTCCAGCGCCGCCAGCACCGCCATGCGATCCTCGCAATTGTTGATGGGACGATCGTCGCCCTTGCCCAGGCGCTTGACCGAGGCGTCGGTATTGGCCGCCACCACCAGCGACGCGCCCTGGGCGCGGGCCTGCGCCAGGTAGCTCACGTGGCCGCGGTGCAGGATATCGAACACGCCGTTGGTCAGCACCACCGGCTTGGGCAGTTGGGCGATGCGCTCCTGCAACTGGGCGCGGGTGCAAATCTTGTCGTCGAAATCGGCCATCTTGATCCTGGTTTGCGTTGTTGCGGCGGCGCCTTGGCCGCCCATGAAAAAAGCCGCAACAGTGTGCGGCTTTCGATTTTACTGCGCCGGAAGACCTCCGGCCGACTTTGCGGCCGGCGGCGTCCTTATGCCGTGGCGGCTTCGCCCGGCACCAGGCGCTGGACGATTTCCTTGCGGTAGCGGTTCAGCTCCTGCACGTTGCCGAAGGTGCGTTCGAACAGCAGCGACATGTTGTGCAGGATGCGGTCGACCACCTTCTTCTCCCACTCGCCGTCGAACTTGATCTGGGTATCCAGCCAGTGCTCCAGCCACTCCGGATCCGGCAGGCGGCTCTGGACGGTGTCGTTGGGGAACAGCGCCTGGTTCACGTGCAGGTTGGTGGGGTGCAGCGGCTTCTCGGTGCGGCGGGCGGAAGCCATCAGCACACCGATCTTGGCGAAGGCGGCGCGCGCCTTGTCGCCCACCTCGTTCAGGGCCTTCTTCATGTAGCGCAGGTAGGCGCCTCCGTGGCGGGCTTCATCCTGGCTGATGATCTTGTAGATCTGCTTGATGACCGGCTCGGTGTGCCAGTCGGCGGCACAGCGGTACCAGTGGTTCAGGCGGATCTCGCCGCAGAAGTGCATCATCAGCGTTTCCAGCGGCGGCGCGGGATCGAACTCGAAGCGCACGTTGTGCAGCTCCTCTTCGGTCGGGGCCAGCTCGGGGCGGAAACGGCGCAGGTACTCCATCAGCACCAGCGAGTGCTTCTGTTCCTCGAAGAACCATACCGACATGAATGCCGAAAAATCGCTGTCGCCGCGGTTATCGCGCAGGAACATTTCGGTCGCCGGCAGTGCGGACCATTCCGTGATCGCATTCATGCGAATGGTCTGGGCCTGTTCGTCGGTGAGCAGCGAAGCGTCGAACTTGTCCCAGGGAATATCCTTATCCATATTCCAGCGGACCTGCTCGAGCGATTTGAACAATTCTGGGTACAGCATCTCTGTGTTTGCCTATATGCGTTAAGTGTTTGATTTTAACAAGATTTTCCCTCTATCCATACTAAAACCCTCAGGTTTCAGGAATATGACAAACACCGTGAACCCGGGCTGGTGGACCTGGGCTCTGCCATGGCGTGGATTCAGGGAGAGGTTGGCTTGCGGGGGGCTGGCTTCTTGTTTTGCCGCGATTGTACAACAGCAGCCCGGCCCGACGCGCTCGTATTTGGCGCACTTTTAGGCACTTTCCCGGGGCGTGGCTGCGCCGCCGCAGGCTTGCTCGCCTTGGCGGCCACCTTGCCTCCTCGCACGGCACCTGCCGGCCGGGATTTGGGCGCCGCCGCCGGGCTCTTGCCGCCGGCCGGCGACACTGTCTTATTTTTGCTACGTTTGGGCGTACTGCCGGGCTTTGCGGCGGCCTTGGACGGCTTGGCCGGCTTGAGCGAGGGCTCCTGCTCGGCTTGCATGCCCGTCATGGCATTGCCTACGGCGTGCTTGAACTGCTCCTGCAGCACGTTCCACCAGGCGTTGGGGTTGGCCATGGCCGACTGGAAAGCCGGCGCCGGCTCGACCGGCGCCGCCTGCGGCTCTTGCGCTTCAGGTTCGGGTTCGGCCTCCGGTTCCGGCTCGGGCTCGGCTTGCGCGGCCTCCGGCTCCGGCGCTTGCTCCTTGGCCGTCGCGCCCGGCCACATCGGGAAGCCGAACGGGAACGACGGCGCCGCGGCCGCCTCCTCGCCGGCCTGTTCATCGGCCGCGCCCGGCCCGCGCGAGGCCAGGATGGCGCTCATCGCCTGCAAGGTCGACAGCGTCGCGCTTTGCACTTCCAGCGTCTGGATGGTCGCCTTGAGCATGTTGAGGTTGAGCTCAAGCCACGAAGCCACAGTCTTGAGGTCGGTGATCTTCTTGTTGATGTCGTCCACCGACAGCGACGGCGCCATCATGGACGGCGCGCCCATGCCGCCCCACATCTGCTTCATGAAATCGATCGTATCGGTCACCGAGCCTGCGCCCGGCATCTTTTCCTGGTTCAGCATTCAACGCTCCTGATAGGGGGGAAACCGCCGGCCAGCGCGGCGCATGAAAACGCGCGCTCAGCGCGGCGGGCGCTGCATCCTGCACGAGGTCGGCAATACCGTCTGCTCGGCCGGAATGAAACGCTCGGTGCGGAAACCGTAGCCGCTGCCCTCGTTGTCGAAACGGATGCCGCCGCTGTCGGCGCGCTGCATCTGCATCAGGTACAGCGGCTGGATCAGCTGGTGGTCGGCCGCGCGCATCGTGGCGTCGTGAAACGCGCCCTGATAATGCGCGCCTTCCAGTGCATATGCAACCGCCCGTGGCTCGGCGCTCCCGGCTTTCTCGATGGCCTTGGCGAGCATCTCGATCATCACCTGCATGCGCAGGTAGAGGTAATCGTCCTTGGGCTGCGGGTAGCGCTTGCGGAATTCCTGGTAGAAGGCGTCGCTGGGCGACCCCGGGGTGCCGCCGGCGTTGGGATGCCACTCGGCCACCGCGCGCACGCTGCCCACGCCGGCGTCGGCGATCGCCGCCGGCGCGCCCAGGCTGTTGGCGTAGAAGGTGTAGAACTTGGCCTTGAAGCCGGCGTCCTTGGCGGCCTTCACCAGCAGCGTGAGGTCGTTGCCCCAGTTGCCGGTGATCACGGCGTCGGCGCCGGCGCTCTTCATCTTGGCGATGTAGGGCGCGAAGTCCTTGATCTTGCCGATCGGGTGCAGCTCGTCGCCGACGATGGCGACGTCGGGCCGCTTGGCGCCCAGCTGCTCGCGGGCGGCCTTGGCCACCTGACGCCCGAAGCTGTAGTCCTGGCCGATGATGTAGACGCGCTTGGTGGCGGCGTCGGCCTTGATGGCCTCGGTCAGCGCCTGCATGCGCATGTCGGCGCTGGCGTCGAAGCGGAAGTGCCAGAAGCTGCACTTCTCGTTGGTCAGCGCCGGATCGACCGCCGAATAGTTGAGGAACAGCACGCGCTTGTCCGGCTCGCGCTGGTTGTGCTTGTTGACGGCGTCGATCAGCGCGGCGGCCACCGCCGAACTGTTGCCCTCGATCAGGAAGGGAATGCCCTGGTCGGTCAGCTGGCGCAACTGCACCAGCGAATCCTCCACGCCCAGCTTGTTGTCGAAGGTGGAGAGCTGCAAGGGATGCTTGCCGTCCGGCAGGCTCACGCCGCCGCGCGCGTTGATGCGATCGATGGCGTAGCTGATGTTGCGCACCACCGCCTCGCCGGCATTGGCGAAGGGGCCGGAGAGGCCGTCGATCATGCCGATGCGGATCGGCGCGGCGGCGGGCGGCGCCGCGTGCAGCGGCAGGTGCAAGAGGCAGGCCGCGATGGCGGCGCACAGCGGAGCGAGCAGTTTCGGTTGCGGCAGTTTCTTCATCGATGTCCGGTCATGAGAGCGCAGGGCCGCTTGGGCTTGGCGCGACAGGCCGCATTGTACGATGTTTGAAATTGCCCTCCGCGTTGCGGCGGCCGGGCGACGCCGCTGCCTCGATCCGATAAACTTGCGGCATGACCGATGTCTCCCGCAATTCTTCCCGCATACCCAGGCGATGGCCGCGCCTGCTGGCGCTGGCCCTGCTCTCGCTGGCGCTGCACCTGCTGCTGGTGGATTGGGGCAAGCGCCACCTGCTGGGCACGGCCGCGCAGGATGAACCGGTCCTCACGGTGGAACTGCGCCCGCTGCCGCCGCCGCGACAACCGGTGTCGCTGCCGGTAGCCAAGCCTGCCGCGCCCAAAAAAACCGCCGCCGCGCCTGCGCGCAAGGCACCGCCGCCGACGCCGATCGAACCGCCCGACGAACCCATCCGCGAGACAGTGGAAACCATCGCCCCGCAACCGGCCGTCACCGCAGCCGCCGAGGCGGGCGCGGCATCTGGCAATGGCAATGGCAAAGCGGAGGCCAGCCCCGGACAAGGCGACGACACCGGCCCCGCGCAAGCGCAAGCGCCGACGGCGGCCGGCGAGCACTACGACACCAACCCGCCGCCCAGCGCGCGGCTGGGCTACGATGCGCAAAGCACGCGCGACGGTCTTCCCAATCCCTACCGCGGCACCACCACGCTGGACTGGAAAAACGACGGCCGCAACTATCACCTGGAAGTCATCACGAAAGCGCTCTGGATTACCTGGGCCAACTTCTCCAGCCGCGGCGCCATCGACGCCTTCGGCGTCTCGCCCGAGTTGTATACCGAACAGACCGGGCGCAGGGCCGCCACCAACACCCACTTCCAGCGGGAACGCAAGCTGATCAGCTTTTCAGCCTCCACCGAAACCTATCCGCGCCGCGGCGGCGAACAGGATCGCGCCAGCGTGCTCTTGCAGCTGGCGGCAATCGGCCGCGGCGATGCCACAAGGTTCCAACCCGGCTCGGTGATCGATTTGTTCGTGGCGGGCGCGCGCGACGGCGAGGTGTGGCGCATCCAGGTGCTGGGGGAGGAACAGATCCGGCTGCCGATCGGCGAGCTGCGGGCCTGGCATGTGGCGCGCATGCCCACGCCCGGCACCTACGACAAGCGCATCGACATCTGGCTGGCGCCGCAGCACGAATGGTATCCGGCGCGGGTGCTCTATACTGACCTGCGCCGGGACGGCGAGGTCGTCGACCTGAAGCTGTCGGAAATCGAGCGGCCGGCGTCGACCGAAACAATTGAGAACAATTCTGCGCCCGCCGCGCAGAACCGGTAAGCCCGGCGCGCGGTCGTAAAAAGGCCATGACGCGGCTTGAAATGCCCGCCGGCGCCCCGACCTGATCCGACAATACGCACACCAACAGAGACCGACACGAAGAGCTCGCCATGACAACATTCCCTCCCGCACGACTCCGCACCACCCTCATCGCCGCCGCATTATCGGGCGCGCTGGCAGCCTCCGCGGCGCTGGCCGCCGACGCCAATGCCCCGCACCCGGTCGAGAAACGCGCCTTCAACCTGCCGCCCTCGGCCGAGCTGAACTATTCCATCGACGCCAAGCAGAGCGGCCTGGACGTGAAGGGCCAGGGCCTGGTGAAATGGACCAACGGCAAGACCTCCTACGCCGTCAGCACCGAAACCCGCGCAATGCTGCTGGGCAAGATCCTCGAGACCAGCAGCGAAGGCGCGGTCGACGCCTACGGCATGGCGCCCGACCGCTTCGTCGAGAAGCGCCTGCGCCGCGATCCGTCCACCACCACCTTCAACCGCGAACAGAACAAGATCACCTTCACGCAATCGGCCGAGAGCTTCCCGCTGCAGGGCGGCGAGCAGGACCGCACCGGCATCACCTGGCAACTGGTGGCGGTGGCGCGGGCCAATGCGGCGAAGATGACGCCGGGCTCGGAATGGAAGTTCTTCGTGGCCGGCCCGCGCGACGCCGAACAATGGAGCTTCAAGGTAGTGGGCCGCGAGAGGATCAGGACGCCGCAGGGCGAGATCGACGCCGTGCACGTCTTCCGCGCGCCGCCGCCGGACGCCCAAGGCCAGAAGCTCGACATCTGGCTGGCGCCGAAGCAGGAGTGGTATCCGGTGCGCCTCAAGTTCACCGATCCGGACGGCGACTATATCGAACAGACGCTGGATTCGGTCAAGAAAACCAACTAAGCTTCCAGCAATCCCAGCGCGGGGCCTGAGCCGGCATCGATCCCGGCTCAGGCCCCGCGCCTTTGCATCTTCCCTATCTGCAGGCAGGCAACATGTCCGACATTTCCCCCGACGCAATCGCCCCGACCGTCAAGACCCAGAGCGCGCTGGTGCTGTTTTCCGGCGGCCAGGATTCCACCACTTGCCTGGCCTGGGCGCTGTCGCGCTACCAGCGCGTGGAAACCATCGGCTTCGACTACGGCCAGCGCCACGCCATCGAGCTGACCGTGCGCCCGGCGCTGCTGGAAAAGATCAGGGGCTTCTCGCCGCAATGGGAGTCGCGCCTGGGCGAGGACCACATGATCGACCTCGGCCTGATCGGCGCCATTTCCGACACCGCGCTCACGCGCGACGTCGCGATCGCCATGAACGACAACGGCCTGCCCAACACCTTCGTGCCCGGCCGCAACCTGCTGTTCATGACGGTGGCGGCCACGCTGGCCTACCGCCGCGGGCTCAACGTGCTGGTGGGCGGCATGTGCGAGACCGATTTCTCCGGCTACCCCGACTGCCGCGACGACACCATGAAGGCCTTGCAGGTCGCGCTCAACCTGGGCATGGCCACGCAGCTGAAAGTGGAGACCCCGCTGATGTGGATCGACAAGGCCGAGACCTGGGAGCTGGCCGAATCGCTGGGCGGCGCGCCGCTGGTCGACCTGGTCCGCGCCGACACCCACACCTGCTACCTGGGCGAGCGCGGCGCGCTGCACGACTGGGGCCACGGCTGCGGCGCCTGCCCGGCCTGCGCCCTGCGCGCGCGCGGCTATCGCCAGTATGCCGCGCGCCGCCAGGCGGCCTGACCGTTCCCGCCATGCGCAACCGCAGAACATCCCGGCGCCTGGCCGGCGTCGCCGCCGCGCTGCTGGCGCTGCTGGCGGCCGCCGAAGGAGCGCGGCGCGCGGCCGACCTGCCCAGCCTGCCGACCCTGGTCGACCTGCAGTTCGACCTGACTCCGCGCAGCCGCAGCTACAAGGTGTTCGACGCCAACCCGATCGCGCGCTCGGCCCATCCGGCGCCGCTGCCGACCTCGCTCCAGCCGCTGGAGATCGCCGTGCCCTGGAAGGACGGCGGCGCGCTCAAGCTGGCGGACTTCCTGGCGACCACCCATACGCAAGCCTTCCTGGTGGTGCAGGACGGGCGCATCGCCTACGAACGCTACATCGACGGCGACGACGCCTCCTCGCGCTTCGCCTCGTTCTCGGTGGCCAAGTCCTTCGTCGCCACGCTGACCGGCGCGGCGCTGGCGCAGGGCGCGATCAAGTCGCTGCAGGAGCCGATCGGCAACTACCTCAAACCCGGCGAGATCGACCCGGCCTATGCCGGCATCACCATCGGCCAGCTGCTCGACATGCGCGGCGGCATCGACGTCGACGAGCGCTATGGCGGCTCGCTGACCTCGCCGGTGGTGCGCATGTTCGTCACCACCGACCTGACCAGCTTCATCGCCCGCCGCCATGGCCTGCGCTTCGCGCCCGGCTCGCGCTTCGAGTACCGCAGCATCGACACCCTGGTGCTCTCCCGCGTGCTGGCGCGCGCAACCGGCATGCGCCTGTCGGACTACGCCCAGCGCACCCTGTGGGAGCCGCTGGGCATGGAGCAGGACGCCAGCTGGAGCACCGACAGCGACCGCCATGGCGTGGAGAAGGCGTTCTGCTGCATCAACACCACCGCGCGCGACTTCGCCAAGCTGGGCCTGCTCTACCTCAACGAAGGCCGCGCCGGCGGCAAGCAGATCGTCGCCCCCGCCTGGACCGGCGAGCCGCGCCTGCCGGTCAACGACGGCGCCGTCCTCGATTACCGCAATGGCTGGTGGATCCCGCCCGGCAACGCGGCCGACCGCGACTTCACGGCCATCGGCGTGTTCGGGCAATACATCTACGTCAACCCGGCCACGCGCACCGTGATCGTCAAGCTCAGCGACCACGGCGTGGAGCAGGACGAGGTGCTGACGCTGCTGGCCCTGCGCAGGATCAGCCACCACGTGTCCGGCCGGGACTGAGCGCCCTCTCCCGCCTGCCCGCATGAAAAAAGCCGCCTGTCTCGCGACAGGCGGCTTTTTCGTTTGCGATCCCGGCAGCGGGACGTCAGAACAATTCGTTCTTCATCTGCGTCTTGGCCTTTTCCTCTTCCGGCGTCAGGCCGGAATGGTCGCCCATGCCCAGGTCGCGCACCATGGCGTTGGGCGGGTACTCGGCGTAGTAGAACTCGCCGCCGGCTTCGATCACGCCGTCGGGCACCTTGCGGTCGACGTTGGGCACGTCCTTGAGGGCCTTGGACATGTAGCTGATCCACACCGGCAGGGCCAGGCCGCCGCCGGTTTCGCGGTCGCCCAGGCTCTTGGGCTGGTCGTAGCCGATCCAGGCGATCGCGGTCAGGCCCGGCTGGTAGCCGGCGAACCAGGCGTCCATCGAGTCGTTGGTGGTGCCGGTCTTGCCGGCCAGGTCGGTGCGCTTCAGCGACAACGCCTTGACCGCGGTGCCGTGGCGCACCACGTCGCGCAGCATGCTGTCCATGATGAAGGCATTGCGCGCGTCGATCACGCGGTTGGACTCATCCTCGGCGGTGGCCGGCTTGGCCTGCGAGAGCACGTCGCCGTTGTTGTCGGTGACCTTGGTGATCAGGTAAGGGTTGACCTTGTAGCCGCCGTTGGCGAACACCGAGTACGCGCCCACCATCTGCAGCGGCGTGACGTTGCCGGCGCCCAGCGCCAGCGTCAGGTAGGGCGGGTTCTTGTCGGCGTCGAAGCCGAAGCGGGTGATGTACTCCTGCGCATACTTCACGCCCACGCGCTCCAGGATGCGGATCGAGACCAGGTTGATCGACTTCTGCAGCGCGCGTCGCATCGAGATCGGGCCCTCGAACTTGCCGCCGTAGTTCTTGGGTTGCCACACCTGGCCGCCGGTCTGGGTGAAGGTCAGCGGCGCATCGTTGATGATGGTGGCCGGCGAGAGTCCCTTCTCCAGCGACGAGGAGTAGATGAAGGGCTTGAACGACGAGCCCGGCTGGCGCCACGCCTGGGTCACGTGGTTGAATTTGTTGCGGTTGAAGTCGAAGCCGCCCACCAGCGAACGGATCGCGCCGTCCTGGGAGTTGACCGAGACGAAGGCCGACTCCACCTCCGGCATCTGCGTGATGATCCAGCTCTTGCCGTCCTGGAACACGCGGATGATGGCGCCGCGCCGGATCTTCTTCTGCGGCGGCGCCTTGTCCGACAGCAGGTTGGCGCCGAAGCCCAGGCCCGAACCCGAGATGCTGATCTCTTCGCCGGTGGCCAGCATCGCCGTGATTTCCTTGGGCTTGGCTTCCAGCACCACGGCCGAGACCATGTCGTCGCTGTCCGGGTGATCGGCCAGCTCGACCTCGACGGCGTCTTCCACGGCTTCCTTGGAGGCGTTCTCCGGCAGCTCCATGTAGCCTTCCGGGCCGCGATAGCCGTGACGCCGCTCGTAGTCGATGATGCCGCGGCGCAGGGCGATGTAGGCGGCGTCCTGGTCGGTCTTGGTGATGGTGGTGAAGACGTTCAGGCCGCGTGTATAGGTCTCGTCCTTGTACTGCGAGTAGATCAGCTGGCGCGCCATTTCGGCGACGTATTCGGCGTGCATGCCGAAGGCCGAGCTGTCGCCCTTGACGCGCAGCTCCTCATCCCTGGCCACCAGGTATTGCGGCTCGCTGATGTAGCCCAGCTGGCGCATGCGCAGCAGGATGTACTGCTGGCGCGCATGGGCGCGCTTGGGGTTCACCACCGGGTTGTAGGCCGACGGCGCCTTGGGCAGGCCGGCCAGCATGGCCGCTTCGGCGATGGTGATGTCCTTCAGTTGCTTGCCGAAATAGATCTGGGCGGCCGAGGCGAAGCCGTAGGCGCGCTGGCCCAGATAGATCTGGTTCATGTAGACCTCGAGGATCTGGTCCTTGGTCAGGTTGTTCTCGATCTTCCAGGCCAGCGGGATCTCATAGAAGAACTTGCGCGTGGCCTTCTGCAGGAAGGTCGGCTCGTTGCTGGTCAGGAAGAAGTTGCGCGCCACCTGCTGGGTGATGGTGGAGGCGCCGCCGCCGCCGCCCGACAGGTTGGAGAAGGTGGCGCGCGCGATGCCCTGGTAATCCACGCCGCCGTGCTCGTAGAAGCGGTCGTCCTCGATGGCGAGCACGGCCTTCTTCATGATCTCGGGGATCTCCTTGAAGTGCACCATGTTGCGCCGTTCCTCGCCGAACTCGCCGATCAGCACGCCGTCGGCCGAGAAGATGCGCAGCGGGATCTTGGGCCGGTAGTCGGTCAGGGTGTCGAGGTCGGGCAGCTTGGGATAGGTCAGGGCGACGATGAAGGTCACGCCCAGCAGCGCCATGACGACCAGGCCGAATAGGGTGCCGAACAGGCCCAGGACGATGCGCAGGGACCAGTGCATGCGCTTGCGCGGCGCTTTGGCCGGGGCAGGATCCGGCTTGCCGGCCGGTGCCGGGGTCGGTTTGTCGCCCGCGTTGGAAGGTGAAGACATTCGAGATAAACGAGTAAAAACGAGTAGAGCAGGCCTTGGCCGGATGTTAAGAAACAAGGACGCATTATAGCGGCTCGCCCGGACCGCCCATGCCTGCGGCCGTTCGCCCCGGCTTTCGCCGGCAGCCGATGGCGGGCAGGAACCACCCGGCCAGCCGCCGGCCGTACGGATCGCCCCGCATTTGCCACCATCTTGCGGCGATCGGGACGAATTGCCATGGAAAGCGCGTATCAGGCCGCTTGCCGCCAAGTGTTGCAAATCGACCAAACACGGTTTGACCGGATTGGGCGGCGCGGTTCCTCCCCCGGCCGTCATTTGCCCCGCGATCCTCAAGTTTCGTCTATTGCCCGCAGGGATGGAGGTACTGAACAATCGTCGGCTCATCGAGGCATCCCCGGGGCGGCGCGACATGGACTCTCTTGCGGCATCGAACGAAGCGATTACTCAGGCCAGGCCGGCGCGCTGGTTCCGGCGCCACGCGCGCGCAGGCTGCGCCGGCATCGACATCGGCGCCGACCGCGTGCGCCTGGCCATGCTGCGCCGGCGGCGCGGGAAACTCTGCGTGGAACGGCTGGCCGAGCAGCCGCTGGGTGCAGACGCATGCGGCGGCGACGGCCAGCTCGGCGACATCGGGCTGGCCGCGCAGGCCTGCCGCGGCCTTTTGCGCAAGCACGCGCCGGAGGCAGGCGCCATCGTCGTCGCCATTCCCGCTGCGGCGGCCATCTCCACACGCCTGATACTGCCGGCGTCGTCCAGCCCGCCGCAGCGGCTGGCGCAGGTGCGCGCCGAACTGGCCGCGCACGGCTTGCCGCTGGACTCGCTGGCGCTGGACTACCGCGTGCTCGGCCCGGCGCCGGCCTCCCCCTCCGATGTCCTGGTGCTGGCGCTGTGCGCGCCGTCGCTGATGGCCGAGGACCGGCTGGCCCTGGCCGGGTCGCTCGAGCTCCCCCTGCGCGCGATGCCGGTGGACGGCTGGTGCGTGGCCGCCTTCCTGCGGACGCACGAGACCGACGCCGTGCTGCACCTGGGCGCCGCCTGCTGGCTGTCGCGGCGACCGCACGAATGCCTGCCGCTGCGATGGCGGGCCGC
Source organism: Herbaspirillum sp. WKF16 (assembly GCF_028993615.1). Classification (NCBI taxonomy): domain Bacteria; kingdom Pseudomonadati; phylum Pseudomonadota; class Betaproteobacteria; order Burkholderiales; family Oxalobacteraceae; genus Herbaspirillum; species Herbaspirillum sp. WKF16. The sequence goes on from NZ_CP118632.1 coordinate 4,204,038, forward strand.
CATCCCCGCCGCCATCCCGGCCCTGCTGCATGAACTGGCGCCGCTGCTGCATCCTGCGCCGCGCCGCCTGCTGCTGACCGGCCCCCACCCCGGGCTGGGCAACATCGCCGCCGCGCTCGGAAAATACGCCGGGCTCGCAGCCGTCGTCGCCGCGCCGCGCATCGATGCCGCCTTCGCGGCGACACTCCCGGCCCCGGCGCTGGCGCCCTTCCATTGCGCGCTGGCGCTGGCTGCGGAAGGGCTGGCATGACTGGCGTCCCGCGCTTCGATCGCTTCGATTTTTCCGCATCGCCCGAACAGCGTCGCCGCCGCCGCGAGCAGCGCTTCTACCGCCAACTCGCCTGCGCCGCAGTGCTGGGTGCCCTGCCGGTGCTCGCGCTGAGCTGGCGCATCGACGCCCGGACCGCTGCCCTGGCCGCGGCCAACCGCGTGCTCGACGCCGAATTGCACATCCTGCGGCCGCAACTGGCGCAGGCGCTTGCCGCCCGCCAGGCCATTGCCACGATGCAGGCCCGGCTCGACGGCCTCGACCGGCAGGCCGCACGCCGCGCGCAGGCCGCACGCCTGCTGCGCCGCGCCTCCCTGGCCATGCCGCTCCAGGGCCGGCTGGAGCGCATCGCGCTGCGCGCCGGCGACGCCGAGCTGCGCGGCTATGCGAGCGCCACGTCCGATGTGCAAGCCTATGCCGAGGCGCTCGCGCGCGCCGGCCTGGACGGCATCGCGATCCGGGACCTGAAAAAGGATGGCGACGCCGCCCAACGGCGCTACGCATTCACGCTGTCCGTACGCCTGCCTGCGATGAGGTCTTCATGAGGCGCCCTCGCCTTTCGCTTGCGTGCGCCTGCTCCCATCCGGCGCAGTGGCGATGGCCGGCGCGCGCCGCCCTGATGCTGTCGGCGCTGCTCGCCTGCACCGCCAGCGGCCTGGCGCTGTACGCCGGCGAACGCAGCGCGGCGCGCCAGGGCGCGGAGAACTGTCGCGCCGAATTGCAGGCCCAGCTCAAGGGAGCGCTGGCGCAAGATGCCGGTCTTCCCGCGCTGCGCCGACATGAGGGCGAACTGGCGATGCGGCTGTCGGCGGCGGAAGACGCCTTGTGGCCCGACAGCGACGACACCGGCGAGCTGCTGCAGGCCAAGCTGGCGCGCCGCGCCGCGGAGTGCGGCCTGACCGTGGAATCCTTGCGGCCGCTGGCGGCGCAGGGGAATGCCGTCCCGTCCGGCGCCGAGATCGGCCTGCGGGGCGAGTACACGCAACTGCTGCGCTTCACCGAACTGGTTACCGCCGCGCCGTGGCCGGTCCTTCTCGACACCATGGAAATCGTGCGCGACGAACGCGATGCCACTCCGGCGCTGCTGATGAACGCCAGGCTGCGCGTCATGGCGCGCAGCGAGAAAATCGACGACGGGGAAAAGAAATGAGGGCGCCCCTCGCCATCGTCGCCGCCTTCCTGGCGCCACTGGCTGGCGTGTTTGCCGCGGCTGCGGCCGCGGTCGCGGTGGCGGCAACGGCTGCCGCGCCGACCGACGAGAGCGCGCTGGCCCGTGCATGGATCGCCCAGGCCCGGCGCGCGGCCAGGCCGGGGCCGCAGCTTGACCGCACGCCGCAAGCCGGCGCGCCGGCAACGGCCGACGATGAGGACGTCGCCGCGACGCTGTCGGATCCCTTTGCGCTGCGGGGTGGGCTGGAACCGGCCTCGCAATCCACGCCGCAGAAAGGCCGCATCGCCGGCGATGAGGAAGAAGAAATCGAGGCGCCCGCGACGCGGATACGCCTGCTCGGCACCCTGGTGCAGGACAGCATGGCATGCGCGGTGCTGCAGATCGATGGCGCGAGCTACCGCGTGCGCCCCGGCGACCCTTTGCCGGACCGCCTGGGCAAGGTGCTCAGGATCGATGAGGCGTCATTGGACTTCGCCGGCCCCGACACTGCGCAGACGGTGCATACGATACGCCTCGCCGCGCCCTCGAAAGCCGGCGCATGATCGTCACGGCGCGTGGGTTCGGCTTGCTGCTTGTGGCGCTGCTGCACCTGCCCGCATCGGCGGGGCAGAACCGGCTGCTGGCATTGAACGTCCAGCCGGGCGACGACGGCACGACGGTCGAACTGCGTTTCGCCCATCCCCCGGAACCGGACGCCATCCATGCCTTCTCGACCCTCGAGCCGCCGCGGCTGGTGCTGGATTTCCCGCAGGCCTCGCTGGCCGGCGACGTGACCAGGAACACCCCGGCCCGGGGCCTCGCCAGCCGCGCCGTGCTGGCCACGGATCACGAGCGCCTGCGGCTGCAGCTCGACCTGCGCCGCGCCGTGACGCACCGCCTGCGCGTGGATGGCAACACCCTGCGCGTGGAGCTGCGCGAACCTGCCCCACCGCCGAATGAAGATACCGGGCTTGCCGTGAGCGCCATCGACTTCCGCCGCGGCGCCGCCGGCGAAGGTCGGCTGACGGTGGAGCTGCCGACGGCGCAGGCTGCGGTCACGGTGCGCCAGCTGGGCCAGAAACTGGTGGCCGACATCGCCGGGGTCGACCTGCCGGCCGCGCTGCAGCGGCGCATGGAGGTGAACGACTTCGCCACGCCGGTGACGCGCTACGCGGCCATGCGTCATGAGGGCGGCACGAGGCTGGTGATCGAGCCGCAGGGCATGTGGCGCTACCACGCCTACCAGAGCGGGCAGCAGCTGCTGATCGACGTGATTCCGGTCACGCCGCCGGCGCACCGGATCGCCGGCGACGAATACCGCGGCGCCAAGCTCTCGCTCAATTTCCAGGACATCGAGGTGCGCTCCGCGCTGCAGGTGCTGGCCGACTTCACCGGCCTGAACGTCATTGCCAGCGATGCCGTCGCGGGACGGCTGAGCCTGCGCCTGAAGGACGTGCCCTGGGACCAGGCGCTGGACATCATCATGCAGGCGCGCGGGCTGGACATGCGCCGCAACGGCAACATCGTCTGGATCGCGCCGCGCGAGGAGATGCTGGCGCGCCAGCGCCAGGAGCTGGAGCAGAAGGCCTCGATCGCCGACCTGGAGCCGCTGCAGGCCGAAGTGTTCCAGCTGAACTACCAGCGCGCCGACACCTTCCGCCACGTGTTCGGCATCGGCGACGACGGCGCGGTCGTCGCCGAGCGCCGCAACGCCCTGCTCTCGCGACGCGGCAGCGCGGTGGTCGACGCCCGCACCAACCAGCTGTTCGTCACCGACACCATGGCGGTGCTGGCCAACATCCGCAAACTGCTCGAACGCATCGACATCGCCGCGCGCCAGGTGCTCATCGAGGCCCGCATCGTCGAGGCCGACGACAGCTTCGCCCGCAACCTGGGCATGAGGCTCGGCCTGTCGGCCAAGACACGGGGCGCGGCCGCCGGCAACTCCTACGCCGGCGTGGGCGAGCTGAGCGGCCAGACGCCGCCGGCGCCCGGCACCTATCTCAAGGATTCGGCGCTCAACCTGCCGGCGCCGGCCATCGCCGGCGCGCATCCCGGCAGCTTCGCCTTCACCCTGTTCAACGCCGCCGCCCAGCGTTTCCTGAACGTCGAACTGTCGGCGCTGGAATCCGAAGGGCGCGGCAAGATCGTCTCCAGCCCGCGCGTCGTCACCGCCGACCAGCAAGCCGCGCTGATCGAACAGGGCGAGGAAATCCCCTACCAGCAGTCCACCAGCAGCGGCGCCACCGCCACCGCGTTCAAGAAAGCCAACCTGAAGCTGGAAGTGACCCCGCAGATCACGCCCGACGGCAACGTCATCCTCGACGTCGACGTCAACAAGGACAGCCGCGGCAGCGCCACGCCCGGCGGCCTGGCGATCAACACCAAGCACGTCAAGACCCGCGTGCAGGTGGAGGATGGCGGCACCGTGGTGATCGGCGGCATCTACACCCAGACCGAGAACCGGCATGAATCCAGGGTGCCGTTCCTGGGCGACATCCCGCTGCTGGGCCACCTCTTCCGGCAAAGCGGACGCGTGCAGGACAAGACCGAGCTGCTGATCTTCCTCACGCCGCGCGTGGTGATGCCGCCGGCGGCCTACTGACGCGCGGCGGCGCGGCGCCCGCGCCGGATCCAATTTTTCCCCGGGCGGGCGGCAAGGACGGTAAAATCGGCGTTTGGCCTCGAAAACTGCCGCGCGGCAACACTGCTGCGGCTTTCCGGCCTTCCGCCCTCCGGGCGGCGCCACCGAACATTTGCCTGCAGCGCAGAATTACGAGATATGACGGGAAGCATCTTTCTTGTCGGCCTGATGGGAGCCGGCAAGACCACCATAGGCCGCGCCTTGGCCAAGAAGCTGGGCAAGCGCTTCATCGATTCTGACCACGAGATCGAAGCGCGCACCGGCGCCTCGATTCCGGTCATCTTCGAGATCGAGGGCGAGGAGAGCTTCCGCCGGCGCGAAGCCGAAGTCATCCGCGAACTCTCGGCCCAGCCCGACATCGTGCTGGCCACCGGCGGCGGCGCCGTACTGCGCGCCGAGAACCGCGAGAACCTGAAAAAGGGCGGCACCGTCATCTACCTGCGCGCCAGCATCAACCAGATCCTCCAGCGCACCGGGCGCGACAAGAACCGCCCGCTGCTGCAGACCGCCGACCCGCGCCGCAAGCTGGAGGAACTCTCGCGCCAGCGCGAGCCGCTGTATCGCGAAGTGGCCGATTTCGTGGTCGAGACCAATCGCCCCAACGTGCAGTTCCTGGTGCAAACCATCATCAGCCACCTTGAACTCTCGCCCAAAGAGGCCGCGCAGGCGTCGTACCGCTCGCCCGCCCCCGACGAGGGCACGATCGTCATCGAACGCAGCAGCGCGGCCGTGGTCACAAGCCAAGACGGCGGTTTCGCCGCCATGGCAGCGACAAGCTCCACCACCGTCATCATCAACAGCGCCGTCGGCGCCAGCCGGAACACCAGCAGCATGAACCAAGCCAATACCGCCGTCACCGCCCCGATCACGCTCGAAGTCGACCTGGGCGAGCGCAGCTATCCCATCATCATCGGCCGCGGCCTGCTGGACGACGCCGCGCTGCTGCCGCAGTTCGTCAAGGGCAGGCGCGCGGCGATCGTCACCAACGACAAGGTCGGCCCGCTCTACCTGGAAAAAGTCAGCGCCGCCCTGCGCGCGGCCGGCAAGCAGGTCACCGAGATCGTGCTGCCGGACGGCGAGGAGCAGAAGAACTGGGCCAGCCTGATGACCATCTTCGACACCCTGCTGGCCGAGAAATGCGACCGCAAGACCACGCTGATCGCCCTGGGCGGCGGCGTGATCGGCGACCTGACCGGCTTCGCCGCGGCCTCCTACATGCGCGGTGTGCCCTTCGTGCAGGTGCCGACCACCCTGCTGTCGCAGGTCGACTCCTCGGTGGGCGGCAAGACCGGCATCAACCATCCGCTGGGCAAGAACATGATCGGCGCGTTCTACCAGCCGCAGGCGGTGATCGCCGATACCGCGACGCTGCACACGCTGCCGCCGCGCGAACTGGCCGCGGGCATCGCCGAGGTGATCAAGCACGGCGCCATCATCGACGCCCCGTTCTTCGACTGGATCGAGGCCAACATGCCGCAGTTGGTGGCCAAGGACGACGCCGCGCTGGCCTACGCCATCCAGCGCTCCTGCGAGATCAAGGCCGAGGTGGTGCGCCAGGATGAACGCGAAGGCGGCCTGCGCGCCATCCTCAACTTCGGCCACACCTTCGGCCACGCCATCGAGAACGGCCTGGGCTATGGCCAATGGCTGCACGGCGAAGCGGTCGGCTGCGGCATGGTGATGGCAGCCGACCTGTCGCATCGCCTGGGCTACATCGACACCGCTGCGCGCGACCGCATCCGCGCCGTGACCGCCGGCGCCGGCCTGCCCACGACGGCCCCGGACCTGGGCGACGAGCGCTGGCTGGAACTGATGGAAGTCGACAAGAAGAACGAAGGCGGGCAGATCAAGTTCATCCTGATCAAGCCGCTGGGAACCCCGCTCATTACCAACGCGCCCCAGGAACTGCTGATGCAGACGCTGGCGGCCTGCACCGGAGATTGATATGTCAGCTGAAGCGCCGCCGCACCTCGCCCCCTACGCCGCCAATTCGGCGAACTCAAGGGGACGGCGCTTCAGCGAAACCCCTCCCGGCTCGCGCAGCGAATTCCAGCGCGACCGCGACCGCATCGTCCACTCCACCGCTTTCCGCCGCCTCGAGTACAAGACCCAGGTCTTCGTCAACCACGAGGGCGACCTGTTCCGCACCCGCCTGACCCACAGCATCGAAGTGGCGCAGATCGCCCGTTCCTGCGCGCGCAACCTGCAACTGAACGAAGACCTGGTGGAAGCCATCTCGCTGGCCCACGACCTCGGCCACACGCCGTTCGGTCACGCCGGCCAGGACGAGCTCAACAACTGCATGAAGGACTACGGCGGCTTCGAGCACAACCTGCAGAGCCTGCGCGTGGTCGACGAGCTGGAACAGCACTACGGCGCCTTCGACGGCCTGAACCTGACCTTCGAGACGCGCGAGGGCATCCTCAAGCACTGCTCGCTGAGCAATGCCCGCCAGCTGGGCGACATCGGCCGCCGCTTCATCGAGAAGAAGCAACCCTCGCTGGAGGCGCAGTTGGCCAACCTGGCCGATGAGATCGCCTACAACAACCATGACATCGACGACGGCCTGCGTTCAGGCCTCCTGACCATGCCGCTGATGAGCGAGGTGGATTTCTTCGCGCGCCACCTGCGCGAAGTGGAGCAGGCCTACCCCGGCATCACCGGGCGCCGCGTGATCCATGAGACGGTGCGGCGCATGATCAACGCGCTCATCGTCGACCTGATCCATACCTCGCAGGCCCGCATCGCCGAACTGGCGCCGCTGGACATCGAGGACGTGCGCGCCGCGCCGCAGCTCATCGCATTCTCCGACGCCATGACCGCCGAAGCTGCGGTGCTGAAGAAATTCCTGCGCGAGAAGCTCTACCGCCACTACCAGGTCAACCGCATGACGGCCAAGGCGCGCCAGATCGTCGGCGACATGTTCGAAGCCTTCATCGGCCAGCCCAACCTGCTGCCGCCGGACTACCAGGTGAGCGGCATCGCCGACGAAACGCTGCGCCTGAACAAGCAGGCGCGCCAGGTCGCCGACTACATCGCCGGCATGACCGACCGCTACGCGATCCGCGAACATCGCCGGCTGTTCGTAATGGAATAATGAAATGATGGAATGAAGCCTGCGCGGCGCGAGACGGGCCGCAACGCCTGCGCATGCCGCTGAACGGGACGTTCCGATACGTCCCGTTTTCTCTCAGCTCATGCTTGGCCTCATTTCGTTGGCGCTGCGGAAATTGATTGGCCCGGAGGCAATGCGGGGCACATTTCGTTACACTTTTCCCGAAAAAAAATTTCGCCGCGCGCAGGCTCTGCAATGGCCTCGCCTGCTCCCCGCAAAGCCTTTGCCGGCAAGGGATTGCAAGAAATTTCCCCAATGAAATCCACGGCATCGCGCGCCGCCAACCGACGAAACCGGCAGATGTAAATTTCTGTCAATATTCAGATAACGCGACACCCGCCGTTATGAAGGAATGGATCGGCGCCGGCGTTTGCCGTTTGCCGCTCCAGCGGATCCGCCCTCCCCTTTTCTGATTCACGGATCCCCTCTTTTCTCAGGAGACCGTCATGCCTATCAGCACCACCGGCGGCGTCGACACCAAGTCGCTGCTGCCCAGCACCACCACCTCGACCACCGACTCGTCCAACCTGCCGGCCACCACCGGCGCGAGCAACGACAAGATCGCCGACGCGCAAAAGGCCAACCTGCTGACCGAGTCCGGCTCCAAGGCCCAGCTCAACGTGTCGATCCTGCAGGCCTCGCTGTCGGTGTCGCTGAACTCGCAGAACGATCCGCTTTCGCTGGTCTACAAGAGCGCCATCGAGAACATCAACGACGTGCTGCGCCCCGAGCTCGGCGACAATGCGATCCAGAACGCGATGTCGCAGGACAACTCGCCCGAAGGCACCGCCGGCCGCATCGTCTCCTTCGTCACCAACATGTTCCAGCTGTACAAGCAGAACAACCCGGACAAGGACGACGGCACCAACGCCGACGACTACATGCAGAAGATCCTCAAGGGCGTCGACCAGGGCTTCAAGGAAGCGCGCGGCATCCTGGAGAGCCTCAACGTGCTCAACGGCGACATCGCCAGCAACATCGACAAGACCTATGACCTGGTGCAGAAGGGCCTGGCCGACTTCCTCGCCAAGATCAAGGGCGACCAGCAGGACGGCGACGGCGCCGATGACGGCGATGGCAGCTCCAATGGCGGCGGCACCGTGACCGCCAGCGAGACCACGGTCAGCGTATCGATCTCGGTGAGCCAGACGCGCATCAGCACCAGCGCCTGATCGCTTTTTTCAGGCAATAAAAAACAGGCTGTTCCCTTGCGGGGACAGCCTGTTTTGTTTTGGGCGTTCGCCATGTCGCGACGTCCGCGCAACGACGCTGGGTCCCTGCTTTCGCAGGGACGACAGGAAAGAGAGAACTGGAACCTTCATCTGCTCAAGTCCCGCCCTACCCGTCGTCCCGGCGCAGGCCGGGATCCAGCGGCGTTCGTCGTGCGGCGAATCAGCCCTTCAACTTGGCGAACGCCGCCGCCATCGCATTGTTGGACGGCTCCTGTTCACGGCCGCGCTGGTTCTGGTGTTGCGAGAGGCGGCGCGCGTCGTTGCGGTCGCCGCGCTGCTCGTTGCGCGCGCCCGGCGCCGGCGCGGTGTCGTTCAGGCGCATGGTCAGGGCGATGCGCTTGCGCTTCTCGTCCACTTCCAGCACCTTGACCTTGACCACCTGGCCGGCCTTGACCACCGTGTGCGGATCCTTGACGAAGGTGTTCGACAGCGCCGAGATGTGCACCAGGCCGTCCTGGTGCACGCCGATGTCGACGAAGGCGCCGAAGGCGGCGACGTTGGTCACCACGCCTTCCAGGATCATGTCCGGACGCAGGTCCTTGATTTCCTCCACGCCTTCCTTGAAGGTCGCGGTGGTGAACTCGGGGCGCGGGTCGCGGCCCGGCTTGTCCAGTTCTTTCAGGATGTCGGTGACGGTGGGCACGCCGAACTTCTCGTCGGCGTACTTGGCCGGCGACAGGCCCTTCAACAGCGAGGTCTGGCCGACCACGCTCTTCACGTCCTTCTGGATGTCGGCGAGGATCTTCTGCACCAGCGGATAGGATTCCGGGTGCACCGCGGACGCGTCCAGCGGGTTATCGCCGTTCATCACGCGCAGGAAGCCGGCGGCCTGCTCGAAGGTCTTGTCGCCCAGGCGCGGCACTTCGCGCAGCGCGGCGCGCGAGGTGAACATGCCTTTCATGTCGCGGTAGGAGACGATGCTCTGCGCCACGCTGGCGTTCAGACCCGACACGCGCGCCAGCAGCGGCGCCGAGGCGGTGTTGACGTCCACGCCGACGGCGTTGACGCAGTCTTCCACCACGGCGTCCAGCGAGCGCGCCAGCTGGGTCTGGCTGACGTCGTGCTGGTATTGGCCCACGCCGATGGACTTGGGATCGATCTTGACCAGCTCGGCCAGCGGATCCTGCAGGCGGCGCGCAATCGACACCGCGCCGCGGATCGAGACATCCAGGTCCGGCAATTCCTTGGAGGCGAATTCGGAGGCCGAGTACACCGAGGCGCCGGCTTCCGACACCACGATCTTGGTCAGCTTCAGCTCGGGACGCAGCTTGATCAGGTCCTGCGCCAGCTTGTCGGTCTCGCGCGAGGCGGTGCCGTTGCCGATCGAGATCAGCGACACATTGTGCTTCTCGGCCAGTTGCGACAGCGTATGCAGCGAACCATGCCAGTCGTTGCGCGGCTGGTGCGGATAGATGGTGTCGTTGGCGACCACCTTGCCGGTGGCGTCGACGATGGCGACCTTGACGCCGGTGCGCAGGCCCGGATCCAGGCCCATGGTGGCGCGCGGGCCGGCCGGCGCGGCCAGCAGCAGGTCCTTCAGGTTGCGGGCGAAGACGTTGATGGCCTCGGCTTCGGCGTCTTCGCGCAGCTTGGTCATCAGTTCGGTTTCCAGGTGCATGAACACCTTCACGCGCCAGGCCCAGCGCACCGTGTCGGAGAGCCACTTGTCGGCGGCGCGGCCCTTGTTGGAGACGCCGAAGCGAATCGCGATGCGGCCTTCGCAGGGATTGTGCGGCGCGTCCCACTTCGGTTTTTCTTCCTCGGTGTCCAGGCGCAGCGCGACGTTGAGCATTTCCTCGCGGCGGCCGCGGAACAGCGCCAGCGCGCGGTGCGAGGGGATGGTGCCGATGGTTTCGGAGTAGTCGAAATAGTCGGCGAACTTCTCGCCGGCGTCCTGCTTGCCGTCCACCACCTTGGACTCGACCACGCCGTGGTCGGTCAGGTACTCGCGCAGGCTTTGCAGCAGCGCGGCGTCTTCCGAGAAGCGCTCCATCAGGATCTGGCGCGCGCCGTCCAGCGCGGCCTTGGCGTCGGGCACGCCGGGGTTGTCGCCGTTGTCGGTGGTGAAGGCCGGCTTGAGATACTTGGCGGCCTCATCTTCCGGATTCAGGGTCGGGTCGCCCAGCAGCGCATCGGCCAGCTCGGTGAGGCCGGCTTCGGCGGCGATCTGCGCCTTGGTGCGGCGCTTGGGCTTGTAGGGCAGGTAGAGGTCTTCCAGGCGGGTCTTGTCTTCCGCGTGGACGATGGCGTCCAGCAGCTCCGGCGTCATCTTGCCCTGCTCTTCGATCGAGGCGATGATCGCGGCGCGGCGGCTTTCCAGTTCGCGCAGGTAGCGCAGGCGCTCTTCCAGCAGGCGCAATTGAATGTCGTCCAGGCCGCCGGTCACTTCCTTGCGGTAGCGGGCGATGAAGGGGACGGTCGCGCCTTCGTCCAGCAAGGCGATGGCGGCAGCGACCTGCACCGGCTTGGCGACGAGTTCAAGGGCGAGTCGTTGTTCGATAGAAGGCAGCATGGTGAAACCCAGTCAACAATAGAAACGGTGAAAACAAAAAGATACTGCAAAGAAAAACAAGCGTTGGATGATACGCAATTCAACCGCATGCGCCAATCTTGACAAGGCGACTGCGATTGGACGCAAGACGGCAAACTCGGGATAATCGCCCTTTCCCCGATCAGCTCCTGTCCATTTTTGCAACATGTCCATCCGCCTCATCGTCGGCCTCGGCAACCCCGGTCCCGAATACGAACAAACCCGCCACAACGCCGGCTTCTGGCTGGTCGACAACCTGGCCGGCCCGGTGCGGCTGGCGCGCGAGACGCGCTTCAACGCCTTGGCCGGCAAGACCCAGGTCTCCGGCAACGAAGTCTGGCTGCTGGAGCCGCAGACCTTCATGAACCGTTCCGGCCAGTCGGTCGGCGCGCTGGCGCGCTTCTACAAGATCGCGCCGGAAGAGGTGCTGGTGGTGCACGACGAGCTGGACCTGGCGCCGGGCGTGGCGCGCATCAAGAAAGGCGGATCCTCGGGCGGCCATAACGGCTTGAAGGACATCACCGCCGCGCTCGGCACCCAGGACTACTGGCGCCTGCGCCTGGGCATCGGCCATCCGCGCACGCTGGGCCTGCAGCAGCCGGTGGCGGACTTCGTGCTGCACCGCCCGCGCAAGGAAGAACAATCGCTGATCAACGAGGCGCTGGACAAGAGCCTGAACGTGATCCCGCTGCTGGTGCAAGGCAAGTTCGAGGCCGCAATGATGGAGCTGCATACCGGCAAGTGATGCGCGACGAAGAAACGCGAAAGGGGCGCCCGCCACGCGGAGCGCCCCTTTTCATTGGCGCGCTTACTTCAGCGAGGACAGCTTCTGCTCCAGGCCCTTGGCGTCGATGGCGCCGGGAATGCGCGAGCCGTCGGTGAAGAAGATGGTCGGCGTGCCGGTGACCTTGAGCTTCTTGCCCAGCGCCAGTACTTCCTCGTGCGGGGCGTTGCAGCTGACGGGCGCGGCCGGCGCTTCCTTGCCGTTCACCATCCAGTCGTTCCAGGCGCGGCTCGGATTGGGCGCGCACCAGGCGTTGCGCGACTTGACGATGGAGTCCGGCGACAGGATGTTGTACTGGAAGGTGTAGACGGTGGTGTTGTCCACTTCCTGCAGCGTCTTGTGCAGGCGCTTGCAGTAGATGCAGTTCGGATCCTCGAAGATGGCGATCACGCGCTTGCCGTTGCCCTTGACGGTCTTGATCGCCTTATCCAGCGGCAGGCCGGAGAACGGCACCTGGTTCAGGGATTCGATCTTTTCCTTGGTCAGGTCGCGGTAGGTCTGGGAATCAACCACGCGGCCGATGAACAGGTATTGCGCCTTGGCGTCGGTATAGATGACGTCGCCGTCGATCTGGATCTCGTAGAGGCCGGAGTACGGCGTCTTGGTCACGGAATCGACCTTGGCATCCTTGCCCAGGCGCGGCTCGATGAGCTTCTTGATGGTGGCTTCGGTGCTGTCGGCGGCCTCGGCCTGCGCGTGGGCGGAAACGCCCGCGACGGCCGAGGCCATCAGCAGCGCCGCCGTGCTGATGCGGCGCAGGTTGCGCGCGGCGGCGGCTGTCAGAGTTTTATTCATGCTGGTCCTGATTCAAATCAAACGCCTGGACAATGTTCGCCGCGTCGGCCTGAAAGCCGCGCCACGACTGCCCTGGCGGTCATCTCTTGGAAATTGGTTAGGGGATGCGCGCATCCGCTGGCGCGAAGAAACATCGCCAGACGCGCTACCTTACCTCAAATCGGCCGCGCTCACTTGCCCAGGGCATGCGCGATCAGCCGGCGTTTCAGGACAGGCAGGCGGTTGACCAGGCTCATCCCGATGTTGCGCACCAGGCGCACCGGTTCGGCTTCGGTGGAGAAGATACGGTGCAGGCCGTCGGTGGCCAGCTGCATCAGCAGCACTTCTTCCTTGCGCGCGCGCGCATAGCGGCGCAGCACGCGGCCATCGCCGCAGTCGTATTGCGGCTCGCGGTTGACCAGCGTATCGATCAGCGCGGCGACGTCGCCGAAGCCCAGGTTCATGCCGTGCCCGGCCATCGGATGCACCACGTGCGCGGCGTCGCCGATGAGCGCCACGCGCGGCCCGATCATCGCGTGCGGCTTGATCAGGCGCAGCGGGAAGGCCTTGGCCACCTCCGGCTGCAGCGGCGCCAGCGCACCCAGCACCGGCCCGGCCCATTGGGCCAGGCGCTGCGCCAGTTCCGCCAGCGGCAGGCGCAGCAACTGCTCGGCCAGCGCCTGCGGCGCCGACCACACCAGCGAGACGCGCTCGCCCGGCAGCGGCAAGAGCGCGATCACGCCCTCGGTGGGGCTGAACCATTGGTAGGCCACGCCCAGGTGCGGCTTCTCGCAGCTGAAATTGGTGACGATGGCTTGCTGGCCGTAGGAACGGTAATCCAGCCCGATGTCGCACTGGCCGCGCACCCAGGAATTGGCGCCGTCGGCGCCCACCACCAGCGGCGCCGAGATGGCCTGGCCGGACTCCAGCGTCAGCGTCGCCGCCTCTTGCGACACCGCCAGCGCCGTGGCCCGGCCCTGCACCACGCGCACATTGGGCGCAAAGCGCAAGGCGGCGTCGAGCGCCTGGTCCAGGTTGCGGTCTTCGATGATCCAGGCCAGCGCGTGGGTGCGCGCCGAATAGGCGTCGAAACTCAGGAAGCCGGCCTGGGCCTGCGCCGCAGCGCCGTCGCCATGCACCGTCATGTTGTCCACCGGCGCGATGCGACCGGCGTCCATCGCCTCCCACACCCGCACCGAGGACAGCAGGCGATGCGCGGTATGGTTCAGCGCATAGACGCGCACGTCCCAGCTGGCCTCGTCCGTCGCCGGCGGCCTGGACGGCGGCGCCAGCAGCGTCACCTTGAAGCCGGCCTGCGCCAGCCCGAGCGCCGCAGCCTTGCCGACCGCGCCGTCGCCGACGATGCAGATATCGGTACCGGCCGCGGCCGGCGAAGAGGAATGGTGTTGTGCGTTGGAAGTCATGGATTGCATTATAAACGGCGGCCGAAAACTATTTTCCCGAAAGCACTTGCATAATTTTTTTTCGCTGCTATACTTCTCCGTCTTGGCCTGGTAGCTCAGTTGGTAGAGCAGAGGATTGAAAATCCTTGTGTCGGTGGTTCGATTCCGCCCCGGGCCACCAAGATCAAGCAAAACGCCAACCTTCGGGTTGGCGTTTTGCATTTCCGGCCACCCTTTTCCTTGGCGAGCGGCGGCATCCTCATCCCGCGCATATTCACGCCGAGGCTGCTCCATCTCACTGGCGCTGCTCAACTCCATTCACAAACCGCAGCTCCACCCGCCGGTTACGTTCGTCACCCGGATCCATGTCCGCCAGCGGTTGCGAATCGCCATAGCCGGCCACGATCACGCGGCGCGAGGCTTCGCCGTCGGCGCGGCCGATCAGCAGTTGCCGGGCTTCGCGGGCGCGGGCGGCGGAGAGGGTGAAGTTGTCGTCGTAGACGGCGCAGAAGGCGCGGTGGTCGGTGACGGGCGCCTTCACCGGCTTGTCGTCGGTGTGGCCTTCTACATAGATCCGTCCATTGCGAAATTGCGTGAGGTAGTCGGCAATCCGGTTCTCGACCTTGGCGAAGGCCTCCTTGGCTTCCGGTTCGATGCAGGCGCTGCCGCGGCGGAAGGCGCCCTCCTTGAGCGTGATCTTGCCGGTGTCGGCATCCACCGCGACGAAGCGCGACACCCCCGCCTGCGCGAAAGCCGACTTCATCTCGCCAAGTATTGCCGCCACCTCTTCGCGCGGCGCTTCCACCAATTGTACGGTCTGCACGGTTTGCGCCGCCTCCGGCTTGGGCTGCGCAGCCGCGGCGTCCGCGCGCGGGGCCGTTTCCTCGCGCGCCGAGGCGCCCGTGCCCGGGTTCTGCGCCAGGGTCACGGCCGTCAACGCGAGCGCGACCGCCGCCACGCCGGCCATGAGATTGGCGATGACGATCCATTCATTCGAGCTTTGCTTCATGGCGCGTCCTCAAGCCCGCGTATCGGCCGGGCGCGACAGCGCTTCCAGCAGTTCGGCATGGCGCACATGGGCGCGCTGCGCCTCGGCCTGCTGCGCGGCGACCAGGCCGTTGACGGCGTCCACCAGTTGGCGGCGCTGCTCGGCCTCTTGCTGCGCCAGGCGCTCGGCCGCTTGCGCGGCGCGGGCGCCGACGAGCTTGGCGCTCCACGCCAGGCGCGCTTGCTCATGAGGGAAGGCGATGGTCCATATTCTCAGGAACAGGAACGCCAGGATGCCCCAGGCAGAAATCTTGAAGTTGGCGCCCAGCGCGTCCATCACCGGCGCCAGCCCGCGCGCGGCATTCGCGCCGGAGAGGCCGGCCACCTCGCTCAATGCCAGGCCGATGCCGATGAAGGTGCCAAGCAGGCCCAGCATCAGCAGCAGCCCGGGCAGCATGCCGGCCCAGCGCTCAGGCGCCGTTGCCACCGCATCGCTGAGTTCTTCCGGCGTGGCATGTGCCAGCGCCTGGACGTCGGCGCCGTCGAGCTCCGCCAGGCGACGCTCCCATTGGCCGGCGCGGGCATGCTTGCGCAACAGCAGCGGGATGGCGACCACCGCCACAACAAACACCAGCGCGAAAAATACCTGCAAGGCGGCGAAGGACGAGCCGTCCAACTGGGGTAGCAAAAACGACGACACCGACTTAGCCATGGCGCGCCACCTTGCCGGCTCCACGCCCCGCTCTCTCGAATTCCCCCATCTTTCCCATCCCTTTCTTCTGCTCTGTTGTCTTGTGTCGTCGCGCCGTACCCGGCGTCAGGAGGGAAGACTAACAGAAACACCGCGCGCGACGCATGCCTGCGGGATGGATATTGCGCGTTTCATTACCCCACGGCAAACCATGCGGGTGATGCGGCGCGCATCGTCAGGAAATCCCCGATATCGCGCCAGGCCCGGCGCGGCGACAATCGCTTCACCAGAGAGCACTACCCGCGTTGCCCGCACGAAAAAAACAATACCGGCGCTTTCCTCACCGGTCCTGGATGCACAAAACGCCTTACCAGCCGCAAGGAACAAGCATGCAAACCATCATCTTCAAGCCGGAAAACTTCGCCTCCTACGTCTACCACGACCGCAATTTCAATTGCGACACGGCCAAGATCCTGCCGGGCGAGTATTACTACACCCATGACGACATGATGATCGTGACCGTGCTCGGCTCCTGCGTCTCGGCCTGCCTGCGCGACCGCGTCTCGGGCATCGGCGGGATGAACCACTTCATGCTGCCCGACGGCGGCGGCGAAGCGGACAGCCCGGTGTCGGCCTCGATGCGCTACGGCACCTATGCGATGGAAGTGCTGATCAACGACGTCCTCAAGGCCGGCGCGCGGCGCGAGAACCTGGAGTGCAAGGTGTTCGGCGGCGGCGCGGTGCTGCGCGGCATGAATGCGCTCAACGTTGGCGAGCGCAACGCCAAGTTCGTCAAGAGCTTCCTCTCGGCCGAAGGCATCCGCGTGGTGGCCGAAGACCTCAACGACATCTGGCCGCGCAAGGTGCATTTCTTCCCGCGCACCGGCAAGGTGCTGGTCAAGAAACTGAAGAATTCCAGCAACGACCTGATCAGCAGCGAGCGCGACTACGCCACCAAGCTCTCGGCCAAGCCGGTGGGCGGCGAGATCGACCTGTTCTGACGCTGCGCCGGCATGCCGGCCCTGAATGAAAAAAGCGGAACGCACAGCGTTCCGCTTTTGTTTTTGCGCCGCGCGTTAGAGCGGCGGCTTCGCGCGTCCCGGCTCAGGCCTTGAGCTGGGTCAGGCCCTGCGCGGCGATCGCCTTGAGCCAGCCCAGGCCGGCCGAGGTGGCGCCGGCCGGATTGTATTCGCAACCGATCCAGCCCTGGTAACCCAGCGTGTCGATCAGCTTGAGCAGGTAGGGATAGTTCAGCTCGCCCACATCGGGCTCGTTGCGCTCGGGCACGCCGGCGATCTGGATGTGGCCGATGCCGGCCATGTCGCGCTTGAGCTTGACGGCGACGTCGCCCTCCACGATCTGGCAGTGGTAGCAGTCGAACTGCACCTTCAGGTTCTCGGCGCCGACCTCGGCGCAGATGGCCTGGGCGTCGTCCTGGCGGTTCAGGAAGAAGCCGGGGATGTTGCGCGTGTTGATCGGCTCGATGACCACGGTCAGGCCGGCCGACTCCGCCTGGTGGGCGGCGTAGGACAGGTTGTCGAGGTACACCGCGCGATGGCGGGCGCGATCCTGCTCGGGCTTGATCAGGCCAGCCATCACGTGCAGCGTCTTGTTGCCGATCACCGAGGCGTACTGCAGCGCGGTGTCGATGCTGCGCTTGAACTCGTCCTCGCGGCCGGGCAACGAAGCGATGCCGCGCTCGCCGGCGGCCCAGTCGCCCGGGGGCGCGTTGAACAGCGCCTGGGTCAGGCCGTTGGCGTCCAGGCGCGACTTGATTTCCTCAGGCGCGTAATCGTACGGGAACAGGAATTCGACGCCCGGGAAACCGTCCTTCGCCGCGGCGGCGAAACGGTCCAGGAAATCGTGCTCCACGTACATCATGCTCAGGTTGGCGGCAAAACGCAGCATCGTGCTCTCCTTGAATGTTGATGTGCGGCCGGCTCGTCGGAACCGGCCATGCTGAAAATCTTAAAGCCCGCAGGCATTCGCGTGCGGGCTTTTTTCCGTTGCCTTGCTTACTTGTTGACCACGGCGGGCTTGGTCACCAGGGTGGCGATCGCACCGACGACCAGCATCACGGCCAGCATGTACATGCCGGTGGCGTTGCTCTTGGTCAGGTCCTTGAAGTAGCCGATCAGGTAGGGGCTGACGAAGCCGGCCAGGTTGCCCACCGAGTTGATGGCGGCAATGCCCACGGCGGCGGCGGCGCCCGACAGGAACGAGGTCGGCAGCGACCAGAACAGCGGCGCGCAGGTCAGCACGCCGGCGGCGGCCAGCGACAGCGAGGCGATCGAGATCGCGGTGTTGTCGGCGAACAGCGCGGCGCCGATGAAGCCGACGCAGCCCATCAGCGCCGGCACCACCAGGTGCCAGCGACGCTCGCGCTTCTTGTCGGCGCTGCGGCCGATCAGGTTCATGGCGATGATGGCGCAGCCGAACGGAATCGCCGACAGCAGGCCGATCTGCAGGTTGCCCACCACGCCGGTGGCCTTCACCAGGGTCGGCATCCACAGCGTCAGGCCGTACTGGCCCATGACGAAGGAGAAGTAGATCAGGCACATCAGCCACACGCGGCCATCCTTGACGATGGCGCCGAAACCGTGGGCGCTTTCCTTGCCCTTCTGGTCGCCGTCGATGTCGGCCTGCAGGGCCTTCTTCTCGTCGTCGGAGAGCCACTTAGCGCTCTTGACGTCGTTGTCCAGGTAGAACAGCGTGACCAGGCCGATCAGCACCGCCGGGATCGCCTCGATCAGGAACATCCACTGCCAGCCTTCCATGCCGCTGCTGCCGTGGAAGGCATCCATGATCCAGCCCGACAGCGGGTTGCCCAGGATGCCGGCGACCGGGATGCCCGACATGAACACCGCGATCACCTTGGCGCGGCGATGCGAGGGGAACCAGTAGGTCAGGTACATGATGATGCCGGGATAGAAGCCGGCTTCAGCCAGGCCCAGCAGGAAGCGCAGGACGTAGAACTGGGTCGGCGTCTCGACGAACATGAAGACCGCCGACAGGATGCCCCAGGTGATCATGATGCGGGCGATCCAGACGCGCGCGCCGACCTTGTGCATCAGGATGTTGCTGGGCACCTCGAACAGGAAGTAGCCGATGAAGAACAGGCCGGCGCCCAGGCCGAACACGGTCTCCGAGAAACCGAGGTCGACCGACATCTGCAGCTTGGCGAAGCCGACGTTGACGCGATCGAGGTAGGCGATCACGTAGCACAGCATCAGGAACGGCATGATGCGCCAGAAGACTTTCTTGTACAGGCCGTCCTTGGCCTCTTCGTTGGAACCGGTTGCGACGCCGGCATTGGTTGCGGTGGTCATGCTGCTTTCATCTCCCTAAGTGGTATCGGGCCGCTTTGCGGCGGCCGCTGGTTGCTTGGCGCCCGCTGGTCGGCGGGCAATTTATGGATTCAATATGGACGGGCGGCGATCGGCTGGCGCGCAGCGGGGATGACACTCCCGGTGCTTGAGGCGGGCAGACGGCTGCTTGGTCGTGATTGATCGTCCGGTCTTGGGCCGGCTCTGGTGCCATCCCTGCCCGTGAGGGCGCGGTGATGGCGCATGGCGTGAAGCGCGTGGCGCCATGCGGGCGTTGCTGCAAACTGCGAGGAGGGGCGCCGGCTTACCAGCGCGCCTTGAAGGTGTCGCGCAGGTCCTGCAGCGCGGATTCTTCCAGCGGTTCGACCTTGCCGCCGGCGAGATGCCACAGCTTGGCGGTCTCTTCCAGCTCTTCCAGCGCGAAGGCGGCCTTGGACACCGAGCTTTCCCACACCACCGGCCCGAGGCGCTCCAGCAGCACGCCGCGCACGCTGCCGGCGATCTTCGCCACCTGCGCGGCGACCTCGGGCGCGCCGGGGCGCGCGTAGCGGATCAGGGGAATATGGCCGACCTTCATCACGTAGTACGGCGTGATCGGCGGCAGCACGTCCTCGTCCTTCCACACGCCGTTGATGGACAGGCTCACCAGGTGCGTGGAATGGGTGTGCACCACTGCGTGCATGTCAGGGTTGTTGTCGTAGACGGCGCGATGCAGCACCAGGGTCTTGGACGGCTTGTCGCCCGAGACCCATTCGCCGCCGGCATCGACCTTGGAGATCGCGGCCGGGTCGAGGTAGCCGAGGCAGGCGTCGGTCGGCGTGATCAGCCAGCCGTCGTCCAGCCGCGCGCTGATGTTGCCGGCCGAACCGACGGTGTAGCCGCGCTGGTAGAGCGAGGCGCCGATGCGGCAGATCTCTTCGCGCAGTTGGCTTTCGCGGCTCATGCGGACTTCCCGGCCAGCGCGCGCAAGGCCTTCTCGAAGAAGTCGACGGTGCCGAAGTTGCCCGACTTCAGGGCCAGGGCGATCGGCTGCTCGTCCAGCGTGGCGGTGGCCGGCACGCCGGGATCGATCTGCGGTCCGATGCGCAGCGCGCGCACGTCCAGCGCCTGCACCACCGCGCCGGAAGTCTCGCCGCCGGCCACGACAAAGCGGCGCACGCCGCGCTGCTTCAGGGCGGAGGCGATGGACGCCAGCGCCTGCTCGACGATGTGGCCGGCCTTGGCCACGCCCAGTTCCTTTTGCACCGCCTTGACCTCATCGGGCGTGGCGGTGGCGTAGATCAACACCGGCTCGCCCTTGATGCGTTCGTCGGCAAAAGCCAGCGCCTGGCCGACCACGTCCTCGCCGCGCGCCAGCGCCAGCGGGTCGATGCGGAAGGCGGGGTGCCTGCCCTTCCATTCGGCGACCTGGGCGTTGGTGGCCTTGGAGGCGCTGCCGGCGAGCACCACCGACAGTCCTTCGATGGCAGGCAGCTGCGCCGCCTCGCCGACCGCATGCAAGAGGCCGGCGCGACGGAAGTTCTCGGGCAAGCCCAGGGCCACGCCGGAGCCGCCGGTGATCAGTTTCAGGTCGGCGCAGGCTTCGCCCAGCGCGAACAGGTCCTTGTCCGAGACCGCGTCGGCGATCGCCATCTTCACGCCGTCGGCGCGCAGCGCGGCGAAGCGCTCCTGCACCGCCGCCGCGCCGCGGGCCACGGCGTCATAGCGCACCAGGCCGACCTTGGACTCGGTCTGGCGCTGCAGCACGCGCACCAGGTTGGCGTCGGTCATCGGCGTGAGCGGATGGTTTTCCATGCCGGATTCGTTCAACAGCGCGTCGGCCACGAACAGATAGCCGCGGTAGATGGTGCGGCCGTTCTCCGGGAAGGCCGGGCAGGCGATGGTGAAGTCCGCGCCCAGTTCCTTCAGCAGGGCGTCGGTCACCTGGCCGATGTTGCCGGCGTCGGTGGAATCGAAGGTGGAGCAATACTTGAAGAAGAACTGCGTGCAGCCCTGCTGCTGCAACCAGCGCAACGCCGCCAGCGATTGCTCGACCGCTTCGGCGGCGGGGATGGTGCGCGACTTGAGCGCGATCACCAGCGCGTCGGCCGCGACCGCCGGCAGCTGCTCGGGCACGCCGATGGTCTGCACGGTGCGCATGCCGCCGCGCACCAGCATGTTGGCCAGGTCGGTGGCGCCGGTGAAGTCGTCGGCGATGCAGCCCAGGAGAGGTTTGGCTTGAGACATGAGGTACTCCGAAATCTGTTCGATGCTGTTCGATGCGGGCGGCGCTTACTTCGCCTTGGCGGGCGGCAGGTCGATGCCCGGGAAGATCTTGATGACGGCCGAATCGTCCTCGCCGCCGTGGCCGGCGGTGGAGGCCATCATGAACATCTGGTGGGCGGCGGCCGACAGCGGCAGCGGGAACTTGCTGCGGCGCGCGGTATCGAGCACCAGGCCCAGGTCCTTGACGAAAATGTCGACCGCCGACAGCGGCGTGTAGTCGCCGTTGAGGATGTGCGGCACGCGGTTCTCGAACATCCATGAATTGCCGGCGCTGTGGGTGATGACGTCGTACAGCGCGTCCGGGTTGACGCCTTCGCGCAGGCCCAGCGCCATCGCTTCGGCGGAGGCGGCAATGTGCACGCCGGCCAGCAGCTGGTTGATGATCTTGACCTTGGAGCCGATGCCATGGGCGTTGCCCAGGCGGTAGACCTTGCCGGCCATGCCCTTCAACACGTCTTCGATCTTGGCGTAGACCTCGTCGGGGCCGGAGGTCATCATGGTCATCTCGCCGGAGGCGGCGCGCGCGGCGCCGCCTGAGACCGGCGCGTCCAGCAGCAGCAGGCCCTTTTCGCCGAGACGCTTGCCCAGTTCCACGGCGAAGTCCGGCGCCACGGTGGCGCTGGAGATCACCACGCTGCCCGGCTTCAAGCCCGACACCACGCCGTTCTCGCCGAACAGCACGGCCTCGGTCTGGGCGGCGTTGACCACCAGGGTGATCACCACGTCGACCGCGCCGGCCAGTTCGGCCGGGTTGGCGCAGGCCACGCCGCCGGCGGCGGCGAATTTCTCCAGCACCTCACGGCGCACATCGCACGCATGCACGTTGAAGCCGGCGCGCAGCAGCGAACTCGCCACGCCGAAGCCCATCGCGCCCAAACCGATCACACCTACATTCCTGGACATAGTCGTCTCCACTCTGGATGGCGCTGCCGCACGATGCTTGCGTTGCAGCCTGCTGCGCCGGTTGATGATGTGACGCCGACCTGGGCCGGCGCCGCTGTTCGTAAATCGCCTGCAGCCGGGGTTAGCTTTGCCCCTGGCTCAGGCGGCGCGCCGCATTGAACATGTGCGTCTGCGCCGCGTTGCGCGCCGCCATCTCGTCGCCGGCGCGGATGGCCTCGACGATGGCTTCGTGCTCCTCGCGCACCTGGCGCGAGAAATCCTCGTAGCGGGCTTCGTTGCCGCGCGTGACCGCCGTGGCCGCCTCCAGGTATTGCGAGAGGAACTCCAGCGTCTTGATGAAGTAAGGGTTGCGCGTGGCCTGCGCCAGCGCGCGATGGAACGCCACATCGGCGGCCACGCCGTCGCCGCCGTCGGCCACGTCGTGGCCGATGCGCGCCAGCGCGTTCTCGATCGCCTCGATGTCCTCATCGGTGCGCCGCTTGGCCGCCTGCGCCGCCACCTCGGCCTCGATGGCGCGGCGCAGCTCGACGATCTGCAGCACCGCGTCCGGCGAACTCACTTCCGTATAGTCGATGCGCAGCGGCTTGATGCCCGCCTGCTCCGTCACGAAAACGCCGCTGCCCTGGCGCGGCTCGACCACGCCCTCATGCCGCAGGCGCGCGATCGCCTCGCGCACCACCGTGCGGCTGACGCCGAACTCCTGCGCCAGCACCGCCTCGGTAGGCAGCTTGCTGCCGCGGGGAAAGGCGCCGCCATCGATGTTCTCCAGCAATTGCCTGGCAACCGTGTCGCTGAGCGCCTGTGCGGGGATCTTCTGAAACATGGTGTCTCGGGTCGTTATCGTAAGGTTATCCGGTCATCATACAAATTTATCTGCAAGGCGGCAACGCGATTTTTTCTCTTTACATGGAGAAACACGTTCGGATACAAACACTTGGAAGAAATTAGGCGAACTTAAGCAGAAATATCCTGCCATTTGCTCAAGACATCAAGAATTCGAATAACTGGCGTACAGGTCGAATGTCGGCGGCCGGCAAGCGCAAGCCGGAGCGATGACCGATACAGGCAAGCTCACGCCGCTCTACAATCACGTTTTTGCCCAGATCCGGAAAACCGCTCCATGCCCTACGACCTCTCAGACAAGCTCGTCATCGGTATCTCCTCGCGCGCCCTGTTCGACCTTGAGGCCGAGAACGCCATCTACGATGAGAGGGGCGTAGACGCCTACTCCGATTACCAGCGCGCCCACGAGAACGACGCGCTGGAGCCCGGCACCGCCTTCCCGCTGGTGAAGGCGCTGCTCAAGCTGAACGACCTGATCCCCGAGCGCCGCCTGGTGGAAGTGGTGGTCATCTCGCGCAACACGCCCGACACCGGCCTGCGCGCCTTCAACGCCATCGCCGCGCACAAGCTCGACATCAGCCGCGCGGCCTTCACCGGCGGCGGCCCGACGGCGCCCTACCTGCAAGCCTTCAAGATCGACCTGTTCCTCTCGCGCGATACCGGCGACGTGCAGGAAGCCATCGACGCCGGCGTGGCCGCGGCCCAGCTCTACACCGCGCCGATCGACTACAGCGCGCCGGAAAGCCAGATCCGCATCGCCTTCGACGGCGACGCCGTGCTGTTTTCGCCCGAGTCCGAACGCATCTTCGCCGAGAAGGGGTTGGAAGCCTTCGCCCGCCACGAGCAGCGGCACCGCAACAAGGCCATGAAGGAAGGACCGTTCGCCAAGCTGCTGCTGGCGTTGTCGGCGATCCAGAAGCAGTTCCCGCCCAAGGAATGCCCGGTGCGCATCGCCATCGTCACCGCCCGCAACAGCCCGGCGCACCAGCGCGTGATCCACACGCTGCGCACCTGGAACGTCACGGTCGACGAAGCCTTCTTCCTCGGCGGCCTGAAGAAGACCGACGTGCTGCAGGCCTTCGGCGCGCACATGTTCTTCGACGACCAGGAGGGCCATGTCGAAACCGCGTCGGTGGTGGTGCCCTCGGGGCGGGTGCCCTACAAGGGCGGCAAGCTGGC
The DNA here is from genome assembly GCF_028993615.1 of Herbaspirillum sp. WKF16. Taxonomy (NCBI): domain Bacteria; kingdom Pseudomonadati; phylum Pseudomonadota; class Betaproteobacteria; order Burkholderiales; family Oxalobacteraceae; genus Herbaspirillum; species Herbaspirillum sp. WKF16. The sequence goes on from NZ_CP118632.1 coordinate 4,228,132, forward strand.
CGGCGGCGCGACCAAAGCGCGCGCGGCAAAAACCGGCGCGATCAAGCGCTGACGCAGCCCCAGCTCACTGCGCCGTTGCGCGCGACTCACCGATCACCCGTCCCGCGCGCCCGGCCAGCATGCCGAACACGCCCATCACCACCGCCATGGCGGCCGTCGCCGCCAGCACCAGGTTCCAGTCGCCGAGGGCGTCATGCAGGCGCCCCATCAGCATCGGGCCGACGGCGGCCATCAGGTAGCCCACGCATTGCGCCATCGCCGACAGCGAGGCCGCCTGTTGCGGCGTGGACACGCGCATGCCCACGAAGGCCAGGCCGAGGATGAACACGGCGCCGCTGCCGAAACCGAACAGCGGCACCCAGATCATCGCCTGCGACGGCGCCACGATCAGCCCCAGCGCGCCCAGCACGGACAGCGCCGACGTGCCGGCGGCAATCAGGCGCTGGTCCTGCATGCGCTTGACCAGCGGCACCAGGAAAAGGCCCGCGATGGCCGAAGAGAATTGCAGCAGCCCGTGCAGGTTGCCGGCCTGCGCCGCGCTCTGGCCGTTGGCCACCAGGATCGACGGCAACCAGGCCGTGACCACGTAGTAGACGAAGGAGTTGGTGCCGAGGAACAGCGTCACCTGCCAGGCCAGCGCCGAACGCCACACCGGGACTGAGCCGGCGGGAGCGGGCGCGGGCAGCGTGTGCCTGGCCAGTTGCGGCAGCCACGCCAGCATCGCGACCGCCGGAAGCACGATGAAGGCCGCCAGCGCCCATGGCCAGCCCAGCGCGTCGGCCAGCGGCACGGCGCACACCGAGCCCAGCGCCGACGCGGTGTTCATGGTCAGCCCGTAGATCGCGGTCAGGCGCGTCAGGTCGTTGGGGAAGTCGCGCTTGAGCAGGCTGGGCAGCAACACATTGCCGCCGGCGATGCCGCCGCCGATGATGCAAGTGCCGATCAGCAGCGCCGCAGCCGATCCGGTGGAGCGCAGCGCGATGCCCGCCGCCACCAGCAGCATGGCCAAAAACAGCGTGCGCTCCAGCCCGAAACCGCGCGCCGCCCAGGCGGCGACCGGCGAGAGCAGCGCGAAGCAGGCCAGTGGCAGGGTCAACAAGAGGCCGGCGATGCCGGCGCTGAAACCGAAGGCCTGCTGCAGCATCTCGATCAGCGGGCCGACGCCGGTGACCGGCGCGCGCAGGTTGGCGGCGATCAGCAGGATGCCGAGGATAAGCCAGCCGGGCGAGGCGACAGTGCGGCGGGAGCTGGCGGCGGTGGTGTCGGTCATGGGAACGGGAGGATGATCGAAGTCGGGATCGGCCAAGCTTACCCAATCGCCGCCCGCAAGTATTTGGCTACAATGCCAGCATATTGCTAAAAACGGTCAATCTACCCTTCCCTGGCCCACCATGCCCGCACTGCACGCCTGCCTCGTCCAGCACGACCCCGACCGCCTGACGGCGCCGGTCACGGCGCTGCATGTGCATACCATGGAGAACGAACGCGAGAAGCCCTTCCACACGCACAAGAAGGGCCAGCTGGTGGTGGCGCTGCATGGCGCGGTCACCTGCGAGACTTCGCACGGCATGTGGATCGTGCCGCCGCAATCGGGCGTATGGGTGCCGCCGGGCGTGTCGCACAGTAACCGCGTCACCGCCGACGGCCAGGTGTGCTTCCTGTTCGTCGATCCGGCGGCGGCGGCGATGCCAGGCGCGTGCTGCACGCTGGCGCTGAGCCCCTTGCTGATCCAGATGATCCGCCACCTGGCCGACCAGCCGCAGGACTATGCGCCGGGCGAGCGCACCGCGCGCCTGGCGGCGGTGCTGGTGGAAGAGCTGGAGCACATGACGGCGCAAAGCCTGCCGCTGCACCTACCCATCCCCGCCGGCTCGCGCCTGCGCGACATCGCCCGGCGGCTGGCCGAACATCCGGCCGACCGCAGCACGGTGGCCGACTGGGGCCAGCGCTGCGCCATGAGCGAACGCAGCTTCGCCCGCTTCGTGCAGGCAGAGACCGGCATGACCTTCGGCCGCTGGCGCCAGCAGATCCACCTCATGGTCGCGCTGCAGCAGCTGGCCTCGGGCGCGTCGGTGCAGCGCGTGTCGCAGGAGCTCGGCTACGACTCGGTCAGCGCCTTCATCACCATGTTCAAGAAAATGCTCGGCAAGCCGCCGGCCCGCTACATCGCGCAACGGCAGCCGGCCTGACGCGATCGACCCGACATCCATCTCCCCTCGCCCATCATGGAAACCGAACTCAAACTGTTGCTCGCCCCCGCCCACACCAAGGCCCTGATCAAGCATCCGCTGCTGGCGCGCCACGCGCTGGCGGCGCCGCGCACCAAGGACCAGACCGGCGTCTACTTCGACACGGCCGGGCACGACTTCCGCAAGAACGACGCCGGCCTGCGCGTGCGCCGCACCGGCGGCGAATTCATCCAGACGCTGAAGGCCGGCGGCGGCGTCAGCGGCGGCCTGCACCAGCGCAACGAATGGGAATCGCAGGTCGCCGGCGAGCAGCCCGACCTGGCGGCGCTGCGCGAGATGGTGCCGGCCGGCGCCGCCTGGCGCGACGAGATCCTCTCGCCCGCCGCCGCCGCGCGCATCCGGCCCATCTTCGCCACCCATATCAAGCGCATGCTGTGGGACCTGAAGCTGGACGACGGCTCGGAAGTCGAGTTCGTGCTCGACCAGGGCACGGTCGAGCACGGCGACAGGAACGTCGCGATCTGTGAGATCGAGCTGGAGCTCAAGAGCGGCAGCGCGCTGGCGCTGTTCGACTTCGCGCTGGCGCTGATGCAGGACATCCCGCTGCGCATCGGCATCCAGAGCAAGGCGCAGCGCGGCTACACGCTCTACCACCTGGCCGCGCGCGACGACGGTCCGGCGCCCTCCTCGGCCATCAAGGCCAAGCCGCTGCACCTGTCACGCAAGATGGTTCTTGAACAAGCCTTCGCCGCCATCGTCGGCAATTGCGTCGAACAGGTCCAGGCCAACGACATCGCCGACGGCGACCCGCAGGACGTCGAACGGCTGCACCAGATGCGCGTCGGCCTGCGGCGCCTGCGCTCGGCCTTTACGCTGTTTCACGGCGTGCTGCCGCTGCCGCGCGAACTGGCCGAGGAATTCGAATGGATCTCGCAACGCATCGGCGCCGCGCGCGACTGGGACGTGCTGGCCGGCTCGACCCTGGAGGCGCTGCCGCAGCAGCAGGCCGGCGCGATCAACCTGAAGGCGGTGCGCGAGGCCGCGCGCAAGCAGGCCGTCGCCATGCACAAGGGCGCGGTGGAAGCGGTGGCCTCGGTGCGCTACACGGCGCTGGTGCTGCGCTTCGGGCGTTGGATGCTGGGCGCGCAATGGCGCGCGGAGATGAGCGCCGAACAGCGCGAGGCGTTGTCGCAACCGCTCGCGCGCTTCGCCCGCGAGATGCTGCGGCATGACGAGAAGCGCATGAAGAAGCGCGGCCGCAAGATGGAAGAAGACCCGCGCTCGCGCCACCGCACCCGCATCGCCGCCAAGAAGATGCGCTACGACACCGAGTTCTTCCAGGCGCTGTACGGCGAGAAAAGCAGCCGCGCCTACCTGAAGGCCTTGTCGCGCCTGCAGGACCAGTTGGGCCGGCTGAACGACATCTCGGTGGCCGACGGCCTGCTGGAAGAACTGCAGAAAAAACACTCGCCGCTGGCTGCCAGCATCGCCTACGCCCGCGGCTTCCTGGCGGCGCAGGCGGACGATGGCGAAGAGAAGACGCGGCGGCTCTGGAAGAAATGGAAGGCGCAGGAATTGCCGCAGTAGGCGCGATGACTTCGATACGCCGCTACGCGGCTACTCAGCCCGAACGATTTTTGGGTGCACGGCGAACGGCGCTGGGTTCCTGCTTTCGCGGGAACGACAAGCCGTGCGCATCTTGAGTCTCAGGAGGTGTGGATTACAGCGCCCGTGTCGTCCCTGCGAAAGCGGGGACCCAGCGACTTTTTTCGCACCTCGACATCCCGTCACTGCAACATGAACGTCTCGTATTCCAGCAACTCCAGCTTGCGCGACAGCAGGACACATCCCGCCAGCACCACCAGGAACACCGCCAGCGCAAATCCGAATCCATAGAAGGTCGGTCCCAGCTGTATGGAAATCCACGTGAACACGATGTTGAGCGCCACAAACGCCCCGCACAGGAACAGCACGATACGGCGCTTGTCCAGGTAGAAGAACACGTTCAGGATCCCCAGCAGCACCACCTGCAGGCTGGCCGCGATCACGTCGATGTACAGCAACGGCAGGTACAGCGTGGAAATCCCCAGCCACTTCAGGATCGCCTCCCCCGCCACGATCAGCAGCAAGGTCGCGATCGCCTGGATCTTGATGATCTCGAACAGGCCCAGCCGCACCGTCTCCACCATCCCGTTGCGGTGCTTCTCGATGGTCTCCAGCGAGGCGCCGCCGCGCACCGCGTCATAGAAGGCATCGTAGTCCTCGACGAAATCGGTCTCCATGCGCAGCAGGAAGATCGCCATGCCCGGGATGATCGACAGGTAGGCCAGGAACACCGGCAAGTCGTAGATCACCGAAGCGCGCAGCGGACCGATGATGGCCTGGCTGGTCTCGGGCGTGTACCAGAACATCGCCTTGTCGATCCAGATCGCCGTGTTGTAGAGGAAGCCGATCGCCATCAGCGAGGGGTACAGCTTCTTCCTGTCGTAGAACTCGAAGGAGATGAAACGGTCGGAACCGAAATTGCGCAGGATCAGCGCCATCATCGCCATCAGCAACACCGCCTGGCCCACCACGAAACCGCCCATCAGGCCTTCCAGCCCCAGGCTGCGCAATGCCAGCGCGGCCAGCACGGTGATGGCGTAGCCGATCGCGTAGATCCAGAAGATCGCGCGGTATTGCTTCATCCCCGAGAGGAAGATGGTGGCGATCCAGATGTTGCACATGATGACGAAGGCCGCCAGCAGCAGCAGGCGATACAGCGCGCTCTGCTGGGGGAACAGGAACACCACCGCCAAGAGCGCCAGCGCGCCGCCGGCCACCGTGACGGTGAGCGACACCGCGTGGAAGTTGGGCAGGATGGCGTCGTTGTCCTTCTCGAACAGGCGGTCGGCGGAAAAGCGCGTGAGCGCCAGCTGGAACACGCCGGTGAAGATCAGCGACAGCGAAATCACATAGGTGATGCTGACCTGGAACTGCACGATCACCACCTTGGGCGTGATCACCGCGTAGCTCAGCAAGCCGATCACCAGGATGCCGACGATGGACATGATCCACGGGCCCGAGCTGATCAGCGCCGCGTAGGAGTACGCCTGCATCAGCGACAGCAGGCTGTCGCGCTTCAATATCTTGCGGAGTTCAAAACCTATACCGGCCATCTTATTTTCTCCATGCCGTCACTTGTGCATCGGGCAGCGCAGCGCGCCCGCGGCCGGCGCCGCGTCCTGCGCCAGCGCGTCCTCATACAGGCGGCGGTAGGCGCCGAACACCATGTCCTGCGTGTAGTAGCGCTCCACGCGCGCAATGCCCGCCGCCTGCGCCGCATGCCAGCGCGCCGGATCGGTCAGCAGCTTCAAGGCGGCGTTGGCCAGCGCCTGCGGCTCGGCGATGCCGACCACGTCGCCGGCGGCGCCCAGCGCCTGGTCTTCTTCCGACAGGCCGAAGATCAGCTGGCGGCAGGAGCCGACATCGGTCGCCACCGCCGGCACGCCGGCGGCGAAGCCTTCCAGCAGCACCAGCGGCAGGGCCTCGCTGATGCTGGAGAGCACCACCAGGCCGATCTTGGGCATGAGTTCATCGATCTTCTGGAAGCCCAGGAACTTGACCTTGTCGGTCAGGCCCAGGCCATCGGCGATGGCGTGGCACTCCTCGGCGTAGGCGCGATCCTCGTCCTCGGGGCCGGCGATCCAGGCCTCGGCTTCCGGATACTGGTTGACCACGGTGCGCATGGCGCGGATGAAGGTCTTGACGTCCTTGATCGGCACCACCCGGCCCAGCAGGCACAGCACCGGCGGGATCGGCTGCGCACGCTGCGCGCGCAGCGCGGACAGGCGCGGCAGGTCGATGCCGTTGGGGATGTTCATGGTGCGCTCGGCCGGCGCGCCGTCGCTGACCTGGCGCAGGCGGTTGGTCTCGTAGAGCGCCACGATATTGTTGGAGGCCTGGTAGCACAGGCGCCCCAGCGCCTCGAAGAAGCGGATCCACAGGTCGCGGAAATACGGAATCTGCGACGCGTCCTTCTCGAACACGTTGCGGTTGTCGCGGATCCACTCGCTCTGGAACAGGTCGATCTTGCGCTCCTTGGTGTAGATGCCGTGCTCGGAGAGGATCAGCGGCCGCCCGGTCTGCATCTTCATCAGGCTGCCCAGGAAGCCGGCGTAGCCGGTCGAGATCGTGTGGTAGCACTTGGCCGGGATCATGTTGCGCGCCACCCGCGCCAGGGTCCAGACCGGCAGGTGCATGATGCGCACGGTCCAGAAGTAGTCGACGAAGGACGGGTCGGTGCAGAAGGTACGGTACTGCTCGGCCAGGTAGTCCCAGGCCCGCTTGCTGAACAGGAAGGCGTCCTGGTCCAGCTTGCCGCCGTCGGCCATCTGCGGGATCAGCTCGGCCAGGAGGCCGGTCAGTTCCTCATGCGAGGCGCCGCCGCGGCCGTAGTCGCGGAACTTGGCGTGCAGCCGGTCCATGCCTTCAAAGGCATGGGCGTCGCCGCGCGAGCGCGTCACGCCGGGCGCGGCCAGATGCTCGTGGATGTAATGGCGCTCGATGTGCACCACGTTGTCGGGCAGCGGGTACTTGGGCGAGCCGTAGTCCTGCGCGCGGCTGCCGATGAAGCACAGGCCGAAGCGGATCTCGGGAAAGCCGCGGATGATCTGGTTGACCCAGCTCGACACGCCGCCGCTCACGTAGGGGAAGGTGCCTTCCAGCAGCAGCATGACGTCGCAGTCGGCGGCGCGGCGCTCGTAGGGGTCGATGATAGTGGTCGCTTGGGTCATGCGGAACCTCGATGCGCTGCATCCGGCCGGCCGCCGATGGTGCGGCGGCCATGGCGCCAGTAACGGTGCAGCTGCGGGGTGGAAGAAACGCTGGGGTCGTAGGCCATCTCGATGAACAGCTTGCGCACCTGCTCGAAATCGCGCTCCAGATAGCTCAGCTCGGCCAGGTAAGGCAGCAGGCGCGTGCGCGAGAAACCGTGTTCATAGGCGTTCTGCAGGGCCTCGGCGGCGCCCTGCGTGTTGCCGGTCATCAGTTCCAGGCGCACCAGCATGAACCACAGGCCGGGCTCCTCCTCGTTGATGGCCAGCGACGCCTTGGCGTGCTCGCGCATCTGCGCGCAGGAATAGCTGAGCAGGTCGCCTTGCACCAGGTCCTGGTAGATCAGTTCCTGGTACAGCTCGGCGACCTGCTGGTGCAGCAGCGCCCGCGTCTCCGCATCGCTGACGCCGGCCAGGTGGCTGCGGATGTCGACGATGCGCTGGGTGATCTTCTTTTCCTTGCCGTCCAGGATGCCGTAGGCCAGCAGGCGCACGTCGTCGGCCGGATCGGCCAGCAGGTTGCGCAGCGAATCGCCGCTGCTGCGGGTGGGCGTGTTCTGGATCGCCACCAGCGCGTTGAGCCGGTCGTCCAGCGGCGTCTTCACGTTGCTCAGCTGGGCGCGCACGCGGTTTCCGCGGAAACCGGTACCCTCGCGCCGGCGCACGGTGATGAATTCAGGCGAATCGGTGGTGTCGAAATGATCCTGCGCCGCGTCCTTGGGCCACAGCACGCCGATGGCCAGCGCCACCACGGCGCACAGCAAGCCGGCCACCGGAATGAAGAAGTTGAAGAAGAACAGGTAGGCCAGCAGCCACCGGCGCGGCTGGCGGTAGCGCTGCGGCACCACCAGCGCGATGGCGAGCGCGAACAGCGCGCTCGAGGCCAGGTGCAGCGCCAGGTAGCCGCCGATCACGGCCAGCCCGCCCCCGCCCTGCAGCAGCAGCGCAAGCGAGGCGACCTCGAAGGAAACGCCGGCGATCGAGAACTTATACAGCACAGCGTTCCACCAGGCCGGGCAGCAGACGGGACGGGTCCTCGGTGCCGATGGCGGCGGTGTGCGCCTCGGCATAGTTGGACAGGAACTTGTTGCCGAACTGGGTGTGCGACACCGTCTCCACGCGCATCAGGTAACCGTCGACGGCGGCCGCGCCGGACAGCGGCAGCAGCGTCATCAGGACGTTGCGGTTGCCCGACTTGTAGCTCCAGACCACATCGGCGGCGCGCTTGAGGCGCCGGATCTGGTCGAACATGTCGCGCGAGAGTTCGTCGTCGCCGAACACCAGCGCCACCAGCGAGGAGTCGATGCCGGTGGTGCGCTTCAGGTGATGCAGCCGCACCAGGTCGACCGCCAGCTCCGGCGGGCAGGTCGGCAGCTGCTGCAGCACGGCGCGCGAGGTGGTGCCGACCTCGACGCCGTCGGCGTAGTAATCGATCAGCACCGACAGCAGTTGCAGCGTGTCCTCGTTGAGCGCCACGAAGGGCAGCTTCTCCACCAGCAGCAGGCCGAACAGCTTGCCGTCGAAATTGGCCATCGGCGCACACACCAGGTAACGGCTCTGGTTGCGCAGCGCCTGGTTGACGCTCTCGGTCTGCACATGGGCCAGCTTGCCCTGCTCCAGCGCGTACTTCACCAGCGGGTCGTCGGCGGCGAAATCGGACATCTTGCCGACCGCCGCCAGCGGCAGCGCCTGCACCTTGCCGCCGGCGTCGCAGGCATGCAGGGCGGCAGCCTCGACCTGGCAGCTCTGCGCCAGGATCTGCAGGAAGGCGTCGGCGGCCGGCAGCTTCGACGGATCCCGCATGGTCTGGTTGAGCGTGATGGCGCGCATGCGGTCCAGCGATTCGCGTAGCGTCAGCGGCTTGGACAGCAGGTCCTGCTCCAGCCGCTCATGCGACAGTCGCAACAGGAAGTGATTCTTGGTGAGCATGGTCAGGCGCTCATCCAGGTAAGCGTTGATGGCGCGCAGGCGGCGGCTGCGCACGTTCCAGACTTCGGCGAACTGGCCGCACAGCAGGGTCAGCACCAGGCCGCCCAGGAAATACGGCTGCGGGAACGCTTGCGCCGCCGACACCACGGCCTGCGAGGCGTCCACGTTCTGCGAGTGCGACAGCACATACCAGCCGGCCAGCATGGTGGCCACCGCGATCACCCCGATCGCGCTGCCGTAACGCATGGCCAGGATCGCCGGCACCAGCCAGATCCACGGGAACTGGGCGTCGATGCCGAACGGATCGTCGGGCGAGATCCAGTGCGACAACGCGATCGCCGCCAGCACGAAGGCCACGGTTTCCACCGTGCGCCACGCGGCCTTGACCGGCGAGCCGCTGTCGGTGTCGAAATGCGCAAACACGCTCGACCAGAAGTTCAGGCGGCGCCTGGTCTTGCCGGCCAGCGGCTTGGCGTTGCCGGCCAGTTGCTGGCGCGGCGCGGCCGGCTTTGTTTCGATATCGCTCACGATGCGGTCCTTGCCTGGCGAAATTTAGCGGGCGGCCGAAGTCAGCGGCGAGAGCAGCGAGCGCGACAGCTTCTGCGCCACCGCCGACAGCGCTTCGCGGCTCCAGCCGCTCTTGCCGCCGGCGGCCGACCAGACCACCTTACCGGTGGCGACCTCGACCAGCTGCAGCGTCAGGCCGACGGCCGGTTCGCCATCGATGCCGACCTTGTAGCGCCATTCATCCACGGTGCCGGTCAGGGCGTAGTTGAGGTTCTCCGAACGCGCCCATTCCAGCGCGGCGTCCGTCTGCTTGCGGTCCATCGGCTCGAACAGGGTTTCGTTGTTCAGCGAGGCCGGATAGCGGCGCAGGTTGATCTCGCCGCGGGCGCGCAGGATGGTTTCCGCGATCGCCTCGGCGCGCAGGCCGGCTTGCGGCGTCTCGGTATGGTTGGCGAAGGGCAGCAGGCCCCACTGGGCGCCCGGCGGCAGTTCCGGCGCGCGGCCGATGTCGGTGGTGGAGCAGGCCGCAAGACCGGCGGCCAGGAGCGCGGCCGCGGCCAGGCGCAGCAGTCGCGACAGGGACAGCGAGCTGAAGATGGTTTGTGTTTTCATGATGGTCACCGTGGGTTAGCGATGGGTTGGGACAATGGATAAAAGGGTCAATACAGCCACTTGTACAGCACGCTGAGCTCGAATCCGCGCTGCGGCGTGTTGGGCGTGGCGCTGGTGCTTTGCACGCCGATCGCCAGCACGTCCTGGCCGATCACGCTGCCGGCCGCGCCGGCCCGCAGGTTGCGGCCCCAGCCGATATCGGAGGTGCGGGTCAGGCCGATCTCGGCATAGGGACGCCAGGCGCGGGTGTAGTTGTTCTCCACCACCGTGCCGGCGCCCAGGCTGATGCCGTAGATGCGCGAATCCAGCGGCATGTAGCGGAAATTGGTCGGGTCGTTGCCGGCCGGGACCAGGCGCGCGATCTGGTCGTCGGAAGCGCCCCGGTCGACGAACTTGGCGTCGCTGACGTAGGTGCGCAGCGTCAGGTTGGGATACTCGACGCGCAAGTGCGTGCCGGCCTCGGCATTGAGGGTGCGCCCGCTGCCCAGCGACGTGCCGGCCTGGGTGGTGTAGCGCTGGTAACCGCCGCCCAGGCGCAGGTACTCGGTGCGGCTGAGCAGCACGTTCAGGTTCAGCTCGCCGCCGGCGCGCTTGGCGCCCACACGCATCAGGGCCGAGTCGGTCGCGGCCAGGTTGACGCCGCCGTTGCCCGACAGGGTCAGCTTGGGCGTGAGCTGTTGCGAGTAGTCCAGGCGCAGGCCGTTGAAGGATTGCATGGCGTCGCGGTGCTGCAGGCCGACGCTGACGAAGCCGTCCTCGATGCGCCGGCGCAGCGAAAACTCGAACAGCCGGTCCACCGAGGGCACGTCGCCCAGCAGCGTGGCGTCGTCCACGGTCTGGCGGCGCTCGGTGTAGTTGAACGTCAGCCGCGTGCCGGGCGTGAGCGCGAAACCGGTCGACAGGTCGAAGCGCTTGGTGGCCAGCGGGAACTCGCGGCTGGAGGTGTAGCCGGCGGAGAACCTGGCCGGCTCGTCGGTGACCAGGTTGGTCAGGCGATTGTGCAGTTCATCGTCGGCCGGCAAGCGCTCCAGCTGGTCGAAGGCCAGGGTCTGCGCCAGCGGGATGCGGCCGGCCACGCGCGCGGCCTCGATGCGGTCGTACATCGGCAGCCAGTCGGCCAGGTTATCGAGCATGCGGTTCAAGCCCTGGCGATCGTCGGCCGCCAGCGCGAGGGCCAGTTCGCCCCACAGCGGCTTGTCCAGCTCGCGCGCGAAGCGGGTGGCCAGCCAGGCGCGCGCCAGGTCGGATTCGCCGGTGTTCATGGCATAGGCCAACGCCAGTTCGCGCACGCTGGAGGACAGGCGCGCATCATCGCGCGGACGCTGGCCGGATTCCGAAGTCGGCGCGAACAGCGCGTCCGGCCCCTTGTCCAGTTTGGCGGCGATGGCCTCGCGCTCGCCGCGCTCGCCGGCGTCGCGGCGCGCGGCGGCTTCCATCTCCTTCAGCAGCGCGGCGCCGTCGGCGGCCGGCAGCTTCCTGTCGGCCGGCGCCGCCAGGGCGGCGGCGTCGCTCTTCAACAGCGCCTGCATCACGCGCAGGCCGGCGTCGGACTGCATGAACAGCGGCGACAGCGCGGCCAGCCGGTCGCGCCATTCGCGCAGCTGGGTCGGCGGGATATTGCGCAGCACCTTGGGATCGCGCAGGTCGAACCAGGCGCGGCGGCGGATGCGCCAGGCCAGGTCGGGCTGGCCGGTGGCGTCCAGCGCCTCGGCATAACTCATCAGCCACAGGTAGTCGTTCTGCGGGAAGCCGGATTTGCGGAACCAGTGCAGCGCCACGTCCTGGCGGTTCAGCGACATGTTGGCGGCGGCGAACGGCCCCCACAGCTGCGGCAGGGTTTCGGCCTCGCCCGACCACAGCGTCAGCGCGCGCTTGAGCAATTCGGTATCGCGCCCGGCGATCAGCACCCAGATCAGCTCGGCGCGCACCTCGGCCGAGCGCGGCCGCAGCGCCAGCGCCGCGGCCATGTCGGCGCGCGCGCCCGGCAGGTCGCGCCGCAGCTGCTTGATGGTGGCGCGCACGGTGAGGTAAGGGACGTTCTTTTCCAGCAGCGCGTTCTGCTGCGCGGTGATGCCGTCGATGAAGGCCTGGGCGCCGTCGAGGTCGTTGATGCGCTGCCGGTAGGTCAGCGCCTGCACCGCGAAATTGGGCACGCCGGTACGGCGGAAACCGAACTCGGCCAACTCGGCGGCGGCCCGCGGCTGCGCCTCCTGGATCACGCCCATCATGTTGCTGATGTCGCCCTCGTCGGCGCGGTCGGAGGCCAGCAGCTGGTCGTAGCCGCGGCGCGCGCGGCCTTCGAGTTCGAGGAAGCGCGCCACTTCGGCGTAGGCGCGCCAGAAATCGACATTGGCCACCGGCGCGGCCGTGGCGGCCTCGTCGAGGATGTCCATGGCCTGCTCGATGCGGCCGTTCAGGTAGAGCTGGTTGGCCGACAGCAGCGCGTTGCCCGGCGTGGCGCCGAATTCGCGGCGTTGCCGGCGCAGCAGTTCCAGCGCATCGGCGTCGCGTCCCATGCGCAGGTACAGTCGCGCCAGCGCATCCATCTCGGCATTACGTTCGGTGGCGACCGCCTGCCCGCGGCCGGCGCTCTTCTTCAGGCTGGCTTCCAGCAGCGCCGCGGCGCGGTCGGCCTGGCCGATGTTCTCATACTGGGCCACCAGTTGATTGAGCCACTTGGGGTTGCCCGGCTCGACCTGCATCTTGTGCTGCAGCGCCTCGACCAGGATCTCCTGCTCGAAGGTGCCCTGGGCGATGCGCAGCACGTTGTCCCAGGCGCCTTCGTCGCCGGACAGGCGCGCGTAGGCCAGCCATTGCGGCGTGGCTTGCTCGGGCACGCCGCTCCACTCGCTGACCTCGGCCAGGCGGCGGCGCCAGGCGGCGCTGTCGGGTTTCTGGCGCACCGCCGATTGCGCCAGCAGGCGCGCGTCGTCCAGGTTGCGGTTGCCGAGGAAGACGTTGTAGGCCAGCGTATAGATGTCGTCGTCGAAGGGCAGCCTGGCGATATCGCGGCTGGCGGCCAGGTCGACCGCGGCGGGGCGCGCGTCGGCGGCCGCCGTGCGCAGCATGCGGCCATCGCGCATGGCGTCGCGCATGCGCAGGCTGAGTTCGCGCGGCGAATGCAGCAGCGCCTGCGTCAGGCGCAGCGAGCGGGTGAATTCGCGCATGCCCTGGAACTGCACCTGGGCGTAAGCGCCCTGCCCGGCTCCGGCCAGCGGCGTGCCGCGCAGGTTCATGGACAGCTGCAGCAGCTGCTTGACGTAGCGCTGCGCCGCGTCCGGACGATTGGCGGACTGCGCCAGCCTGGTCAGGAACAGCAGCGTTTCCTTGTCGGCGGCCAGCGGGCCGATGTTGGCATCGGCCGCCTCCAGCGCCTCGCGGTACATGCCGCCGGCCTGCAGGGTGCGCAGCGCGGTCATGAAATGCTCGCGCCGCGCCGCCAGCGAACCGGCGCTTTTCATCGCCAGCAGATAGAAGGCGGCACTGCTGCGGTAGTCGCCCAGGCCCAGGCTTTCCTTGCCCAGGCGCAGGACGTCGGCGTTGGGCATCTGCGCCGTCGAACCGTCGGCCAGGATACGCCCGAAAGCGACGTGCGCGGCCTCGGTATCGCCCAGGGCCAGCGCGTCCTGCGACAGCTGCAGCCATTGCTGGGCGGTGAGCGGGTAGGTCATCAGCTGCTGCAGCTGGCCGCGCAATTGCGCGACCTGGCCTGCGCGCTCGGGCGATTTCTCCGGCAGCGCATAGGTTTCCTGCTGGCGGATGCGGTACTCCAGCCAGGCAGCATCGAGCCGGGCGGCGGGGTCGTTGCCTTGCTGCAGCAGCGCCAGGTGCTGGCGCGCCTCGGCGAACTGGCCCAGGCCGATCATCTGGCGCACCAGCTCGGCGCGCAGCGCGGCATTGGCCGGCTGCGCCTTGAGGAAGACCTTGAGGTACTCGACCGTGAGCTGGTCGGTGCGACCGCTGGCATTGGCGACCTCAAGGCGCTGCTGCAGCGAAACCTTGGGGTAGACCAGGGCGAACACCGTCCCGACCGCCAGCGCGAAGCCGGCGATCGTCCAGGGCGAAAACAGCCTCAGCCGTTCATAAGGTGCATTGAACGAGTACCAGGTGCCTTGTTGTCGCGAGTTTGGCGTTTGAGGAGCCGATGTCATATTGGTGAACCGCGGACTTGCTAGTGAAATTCTTGGCCCAGGATTGGGCGGCGATGCTGGCCGACGCGCCGCGCGCGAGCGCCGCGCCGTCGGCGCTGGCGCTGCATTGCCCGGCGCCGGTCACGCTGAAGGTGGACGCGCCATTGGCCTCCAGCGTGAAGCTCAGCTCCGCCTTGTTGCCGCTGACGGTGCGCTTGAAGTCGCCGACCTTGCCGCCGGCCTCCAGCAGCATGGGCAGCTGCGCGGCGGGCGCGGCGCGCTCCTTCAGGCGCACTTCGCCGGCCGCGGCGATCAGGTAGCGGCCCTCCGGCCCCGGCGCCATGCCGGCCACGCCGGGCGCCGCCAGGTCGTATTCGGGCGCGCCGTCGGGCACCCGCAGCGTGCGCAGGTTGGCGCCGGTGCGATAGACCAGGGCGCCGTCGGCGGCGCGCGCAATGCTGGTGTTCTCGAAGTCGATCACCTTGCGGATGTATTGCGACACGTACAGCCGCGTGAACGGCTGCGCCTGCGCCCAGCGGTGGATCTTGTGCAGCGCCGCCACCGAGGCCGGCTTGGTGCCTGCATAGAAGTGGTAGTAGATGTCGACGGCCTTGAAGCGGACCGGCTCGCCGGTCAGCTCATAGCTCTCGATGGCGCGCTCGAAGCCGTAGAACGGGCCGGTCCAGTTGCCGGTGTAGACGTTCTCGTCCTGGTTGGGCGCGAACACCTGGTACCAGCCCTGCTTGCGCACGCCCTGCGCGGCGATGTCGGTCCAGCTCTTGCGGCTGTTGGTGATCATGGTGTCGCCGCCGTTCATGTTGAGGTAGCCGTCCAGGTAGGTCTGGGCGATGGCCTCGGCGGGCGGCACGCAGTTGCCGGTCCACAGGAAGATCTCGGCCTTCTTGCCCGGCGGCAGCAGCGTATTGTTGATGTAGTCCATCGACCCCTTGATCTCGCGCTGCAGGTTGAACTTGTAGTGCGGGATCTCCAGCGTGTGGGAGGCGTCGCCGTCCATCTGCGTGATGTCCGCCTTGCTGGTGCCGTGCATGGCGTCGGCCCAGGAGAACGGATGCGAGAACGAGTGGCTGGCCGGCTCGATGTAGGGCAGCGTGTACATCTTGCGCGCCAGCGCGGTGGTCTGCGCCGACAGCTTGGGGTACACGCCCTGCGGGCTCAGCTCGCCCTCCACCACCGAGACGGTGACCGGGAAGCGGTACTTGTCCCAGATCTCGCGCTGCAGGACTTCGACGGCGAACGGCGAGCCGGGATACTCGGCCTTGGAGGGAAAACCGTCGCCGTCCAGGTGGCTCATCATGATGCGGCGCCCGCCTTCGGTGGTGACGTCGGGCACGGGAATGTCGGGCAGGCGCAGCGCGCGCTTGAGGAAAGCCAGCGGCTGCAGCACCCAGCGCGGCGGATCCAGCACCGGCAGCGTGGTGGTGGCGAAAGGCGCCAGCGCGAAACCGCCCCAGGGCGTGATCGCCGCGGCGTCATAGGTGTTGTTGCGGTTGTCTTTCATGCGCAGCAGCGACTTGGCGCCGGGGTCGGCCAGGCGCACGTACTCCAGCTGCGTGCGGTCCACCCGCGGCTTGGTCTCGAAACCCATCAGCTCGGGATCGGCCTCGACCACGCTGAGCTTGTCCGGCGCCGGCGCCGAGAAACTGCTCAGGCCCAGCGTATCGGCGGTGACCTTGGTCATCTGGAAGCCGAAGGCATTGAAGATCGCCACCGGCACGCCTTCCCGGATGCGCGCCTTGATCCACGGCCCCAGCTGCTGGTGGTCGATGCCGCTGCGGAACCAGGTCACCACGCCGGCGTAGCGCCCGGCCAGCGGCTCGGTCGGCAGGCCCTGGCGGCCGACTTCGCGGAATTCGTAGCGCAGGCCCAGGTGGTTCATCTGGATGCCGAGGAAGCGTTGCGCCTCGCTGGTGTGGAGGTCGTCGCCCTCGGCCAGGTCCAGCAGCACCAGCACGTTGCGCGGCACCAGCTCCACGCTGGAGACGCCGACCGACATCAGCGCGCCGTCGGCCACCCAGGGAATGAATCCGTGCGAGGAAATCTTCCTGGCGGTATCGCGCGCCAGCTGGCGCGCGCCGGGCTGCTGCGGATCGACGTAGTCGATCGAGACCACCGGCAGGTGGTATTTGTCGCGCACGGCCTGCATCTGGCCCTGCAACCAGGCGCGGTCGTTTTCTGGCACCGGGCCGTAGCTGCGGCGGCCGGCGTCGTAGCCGCGATACAGCGACTCGGCGGCCACGGCGTAGGTCAGCGGGGCGATCTCCGGCAGCAGCTCGAAGCCGCGGTTGAGGAACAGCCTGGCCTCGGGATAACGGCGCTTGAATTCACGCAGCGTCTCCACCATGGCGGCGGTCTGGCGCGCGCGCTCGGCGTCGGTCTTGGCGAACAGCTGGTAGGAGTCGAGCGTGTCGAGGAAGAAGCCGCGCCAGCCTTGCGCCCACAGCGGCGCCACGATCTTGTCCAGGAAGAAGTCGCGCCAGCCCGGCGCAGCCTGGTCGATCACGCGGCTGCCCCAGGCGGCGTTGTCGCCGCGCAGCAGGCCGGGCGGCAATTGCTTGTAATAAGGACGCGAGGGCTGCACTTCGCCCAGAGAGACATAGGCGAACAGCTGGTGCGCGCCATCGGCCGCGGCGCGGGTGCGCGCGGCGGGATTGGAGACGAACTCGGGCTCCACCACCGCAACGTCGAAGGCCTGCAGGTCGGCCAGCGGTGGATTGGGGCCGTAGTAGAAGGCCACCGAAGCCGGCGCATCGGCGGCGGCGGCCTCGACGGGCGCTGTCTGCGCCGGCGCGGAGCCGGCCAGCAGCGCGGCGCCGCCGGCGGCAAGCCCCCATAGCAGCACACGCAGCGTGCGCGCGCCCGCCCTTGCAAACCGAATCACCGCTGATGGCTGTTGTGCGCTACCCGACGACACGCCCCCTCCTTATTGATTAAATTATTGTCAACAATGCCGTATAAGACCACTGATGAGGCGTTACGGGAAATCCGGAAATTCCTGAGCAAGGACACCGCGGCAAGTCTTCAATTTACAAAATTACCGAATGAAAAACCGAATTCCATTGGTTTTACGAACGGCGATTATATTGACTTATTGACAATATTATTAAATCAAAGGGCGGTAATTTTTAGAATTGTTGTCAAAACAATACTGTTTTATTCACTCCCGGCAAGCAATTGCCGGCCGGCATGGCAAGCATTAACGCGCGAAAACGCGATCGCGGCAAGCTCTGCCGCGACCGTCGCCATGGCGTCGGAGGAAAGGAGAAAGTCAGAACAGGCTGCTGTCGACGCCTTCGAGTTCGAGCGTCAGCAGACGCGCGGTCTTCATCAGCGCCGGCGCCAGTTCGTCGCGGATCATCATGCGGTCCGGCAAGGGTCCGACCGCACTGCAGTTCAAGCCCATCGGCATGGGCGGCTTGCCCAGCGCCAGCGGCACGCTGATGGCGAAGGTATCGCGCTGGTATTCTCCGGCCGCCAGGCAATAACCGTGGGTGTCGAGATCGCCGAAGGCGCGCTCCATCCTGGCCACCACCTGCGGGCCGTGCTCGCCGCTCTTCTTCCAGATGCCGAACAGCAGACGCTGGCGCTCTTCGGGCGGCTGCGACCAGACATAGGCGCGCCCGATGGAACTGAGCGCCATCGGCACCGTGCGCCCCACGCCCAGGCGCAGCGTGGCGATCTTGCTGCCGTTGCAGTACTGGATATAGACCATGTCGAGATGATCGGCCACGGCCAGGCCGACCGACATGTCGAAGCGGTCGGCGAAGTCCTGCATGATCTCGCGCGCGATGCGCGGCGCCGGGCTGTTGGCCAGGTACTTGTGGCCCAGCCGCAGGCCGCGCACGCCGATCTGCACGCGCACGCCGTCGGGCGCGCGGTCGAGATAGCCCAGCGCCACCAGGGTCGCGGCCAGGCGCGAGGCCGAGGCCTTGGAGAAGCCGGTGCGGCGCACCAGCTCGGCATGGCTCAAGGGCTTGGCGCTGCCGTGGAACACCTTCAGCAACAGCAGCGCGCGCTCCAGCGTGTGGGTGCCCGACGAGGCCTCGGTTGCGGCGTCCTCGCGCACCACGTCGGGCAAGGTGGCGTCATCGGCGCGCGCGCGGGAAGATTCAGAGCGGCGCACGGCGCGCCTCCATCTTCTGCAATTGCCGCCCCATCGCCAACAGTTGCGGCCCGGCGCGTTGCTCCACGCGCGCCTTGGTCAGCGTGCGCGACTGGCCGGCGCACAACAGCACCATCGGCAGGCGGTCCTCCAGCCTGAGCGGCGCGGCGACGACGGTGATATCGGGCCCCCAGTCGCCGGTGGAAACGCAATACGACTTGTCGGCGATCTGCGCCTCGGCGTCGGTCAGCTTCTGGCGCACCGCCATCCATTCGTCGCGCTTGTGATAGGGCCGCATGTGGTCCAGCAGGTAGCCGCGCTCGTTCTCGTGCAGGCAGGCCAGCAAGGCCCAGCCCACCGGCGAGGAGGCCATCGGCATGTGCTCGCCCACGCCCAGGCCCACGGTGGCGGCGTTGGATGCGCTGTGGCAGTTCTCGAAGAACACCATGTCCAGACCGTCGCGCCCGGCCAGCGCGACGAACACGCCGATGTCGTCGGCCAGCTTCTGCATCAGCGGACGCGCCTCTTGCACCACGTCGGTGTCGACCATGGCGGCGAAGCCGAGCGTGAGCACCGCCATCGCCAGGCGGTACTTGCGGCGCTGTTCGCTGTAGGTGAGATAGCCCAGCGCGGTCAGCGTCTGCGCCAGGCGCGAGACCGTCGCCTTGGGCAGGCCGGTGCGCAAGGCGATGTCCTGGTTGGCCAGCCAGTCGGACTCGCCCAGGAAAGCGTCGAGCACCGCGAAGCCGCGCTCGATGGGCTTGATGATGCCCTGGGCCGAAGCGTCGCTGCGGAACTCGGGCGGATTGGGCGCGCGCAGGACGATGCGCACGTCCTTGCGCGCCTCGCGGCGGCGGCGCGCGGGCGGGCTGGCGGCCGCCTTCATGCGGGAACCGCCGGATCGGCGAAGCGCCAGCGGATGCGCCGCGCGAGCGCGATGGAAAAAATCAAAGGTTCTCCTTGCGGCGCATCGTCATGAATGCGCATCTGTCGTGACTAGCAGGCGCGACCCTGCCAGCGTGTTCTTGCATATTCTCGCGTGTCCTGGCGACACCATGCGACAGCCGCCGCGACAGGGTCAATCGATGAATATTTTATGTTCCGTACTTTGAAACTTTCAATCACGTTTTGATCTGCGGATGGGCGATGCTGCGCTGCGCCAGTCACGCATGCGGTCGCGCAGGTGTCCGTTGCGGGCCTGGGTCCGTCGAATCCTTCCGCGCCGGCCGGCGTCATGAATATTTTCTTGCGCAGTGCACGATGCAGCAGCGCAACGCCGGCGGCCGCCATGGCATGTTTTGAAAGGCATTTACCTATTCCGTTGTACGGAACAACCGCCAACCCCGGCTTGACACCCCTTCCCCGCTTCCAGACTATACGGTCAACGCAGCACCTGAAGCGTCCATCGCGACGACGCCGCACCCGGCGGAACACAACAGAAACAAGCAAGAGAGACACGCTGATCATCGCCCGCGACAACGGCGCGACGGCAGCGCAGGCGGCAACCAAGAACGGCGCGACAGCCGGCAGCCGCCATCACAGCCAACCGAAACGAGAGCGCGAACAGACCCGCGGGGCGCAGCTTTGCCCATCGTTTCCGAACAGGGAAGAGAACCATGAGCACTCAACGCATGCTGGAAGGCAAGGTCGTCGTCGTCACCGGATCGGGCGGCGGCATCGGCCGCGAGATCGCCCTGGCAATGGCGCGCCAGGGCGCCGCCGTGGTGGTCAACGACATCGGCGCCTCGCTGGCCGGCGAAGGCGGCAGCGCCGGCCCGGCGCAGCAGGTGGCCGACGAGATCAAGGCCTTGGGCGGGCGCGCTGCGCCCAACACCGACAGCGTGGCCGATGCCGCCAGCGCCGAGCGCATCGTCGAACAGGCGGTGCAGACCTTCGGCCGCATCGACGCCGTGGTCAACAACGCCGGCATCCTGCGCGACGCGCTGTTCCACAAGATGAGCGGCGACGAATGGGATGCCGTGCTCAAGGTGCACCTGTACGGCGCCTACCACGTCAGCCGCGCCGCGGCGCTGCACTTCCGCGAGCAGAACTCGGGCAGCCTGGTGCACATGACGTCCACCTCCGGCCTGATCGGCAACCTGGGCCAGGCCAACTACTCGGCCGCCAAGCTCGGCCTGACCGCGCTGTCCAAATCGATCGCGCTGGACATGCAGAAATTCAACGTGCGCTCCAACTGCATCGCGCCCTTCGCCTGGAGCCGCATGATCAGCTCCATCCCGGTGAAGAACGAGGAGCAACAGGCGCGCGTGGACAAGATCAAGCAGATGACGCCGGACAAGATCGCGCCGCTGGCGGTGTACCTGGCCGGCGATGCGGCCGCCGATGTCAACGGCCAGGTCTTCACGGTGCGCAACAACGAGATCTTCCTGATGAGCCAGCCGCGTCCGCTGCGCTCGATCCATCGCGACCAGGGCTGGACGCCCGAAACCGTGGCAGAGCACGCGATGCCGGCGTTGAAGGCCAGCTTCGTGCCGCTGGATCGCTCGGCCGACGTGTTCCAGTGGGACCCGGTGTAAGCCGGCCGAGGCAGACGACATGGCCATCGATTACCACACCCTGAAGAACTGGCGCTTCCCGCCGCTGCGGCACAGCTACGACGAGAAGGACAGCATGCTGTATGCGCTGGGCATCGGCATGGGCGCTGCGGCCGCCGCCGGCGCCGACGAGCCTGGGCAACGCGGCGCGCTGCGCTTCGTCTATGAACATGAACTGCAAGCCATGCCCAGCATGGCGGTGATCCTGGCGCATCCGGGACTGTGGATGGGCGCGCCGGAAGCCGGCGTCGACCTGTTGAAGGTAGTGCACGGCGAACAGCGCCTGCGCCTGCATCGGCCGTTGCCCGCCGCCGGCAGCGTGACCGGCGTGTCGCGGGTGAAGGCGGTGGTCGACAAAGGGCGCGACAAGGGCGCGTTGCTTATCGTCGAGCGCGAGCTGCGCGACGCCGCCGGCGAACTGCTGGCGACGGTGGAGCAGACCAGCTTCTGTCGCGGCGACGGCGGCTTCGCCGAGCGGGGCCAGCCCAGCGACGAGACGCCGCCGGCGATGCCGCCTGCGCCGCAGCGCGAGCCCGACCTGGCGTGCGAACTGCCGACGCGCCCCGAAAGTGCGCTGGTGTATCGCCTCTCTGCCGACCGCAATCCGCTGCACGCCGATCCCGCAACCGCGCGCCGCGCCGGCTTCCCCTCGCCCATCCTGCATGGACTGGCGACCTACGGCGTGGCCTGCCACGCGCTGCTGCGCAGCTGCTGCGACTACGACGCCGCGCGCCTGCGCACGCTGGATGCGCGCTTCTCGGCGCCGGTCTACCCAGGCGAGACCATCCGCACCGAAATCTGGCGCGAGGCAAGCGCGATCCGCTTCCAGGCGCGCGCGCTGGAACGCAACGTCGTCGTGCTGGCCAACGGCACGGCGGAAATCGCGCCGGCCTGAGCCGCGCATCGCACCATCCACAAGACACGGAGAACACCATGACAACCAAGACCGCCGACATCCGATCCGACATCGCCTACAGCACCGCCGACCGCATCGTGGTGCGCGGCAAGAGCCTGCCCGACGAGATCCTGGGCAAGATGAACCTGGGCGACTTCGCCTACCTGCAGCTGACCGGCAAGACCGCCACGCCCGAGCAGTCGCGCATGTTCAACGCGCTGCTGATCACGCTGGTCGAGCACGGCATCACTCCCAGCGCGATCGCCGCCCGCATGACCTACGCCGGCGCGCCGGAGTCGCTGCAGGCGGCGGTGGCCGCCGGCCTGTGCGGCCTGGGTACGGTGTTCGTCGGCACCACCGAGGGAGCGGCGAAGATGCTGTACGAGGCCTTCGCCGGCGCCGGAGAAAACCCCAACCTGCAGGAACTGGCCGTGAAGACCGTGGCCGCCTTCCGCGAGCGCAAGCAGATCATTCCCGGCCTGGGCCATCCGGTGCACAAGCCGATCGACCCGCGCACGCCGCGCCTGTTCGCGCTGGCGGCCGAGAACGGCATGGCGGGCAAGCACGTGCAGCTGATCCAGCTGATCCAGAAGGAGGCCGAGCGCGCCACCGGCAAGGTGCTGCCGATCAACGCCACCGGCGCGCTGGGCGCGATCTGCTGCGAGTTCGGTTTCCCCTGGCAGATCGTGCGCGGCTTCGGCGTGATGGCGCGCGCCATCGGCCTGGTCGGGCACATCCTGGAAGAGTCGCAGTCGCCGATCTCGCACAAGCTGTGGCACGAGATCGAAGACCGCGCCAGCGCCCACCTGCGCGGCTGATCGCCGGAGCATGGACATGGACCAGCCTCCCGTGCTGTGCACCTTCGCCGACGGCGTGGCCACCATCACGCTGAACCGGCCGGAGCGCCTCAACAGCTTCATCGACGCCATGCACGACGCGATTGCGGCCTTCCTCGACCGCATCGAGCATGACCCGGCGCTGCGCGTGCTGGTGTTGACCGGCGCCGGCCGCGCCTTCTGCGCCGGCCAGGACCAAGGCGACCGCCAGCCCTTGCCCGCAGGCCAGAAGCGCGACATGGGCGCAGCGCTGGAACGTTATTACAAGCCGCTGGTGCTGCGCCTGCGCGCGCTGCCGGCGCCGGTGGTATGCGCCATGAACGGCCTGGCCGTGGGCGTGGGCGCGACGCTGGTGCTGGCCTGCGACATCGTCATCGCGCGCAGCTCCGCTTATTTCGTCCAGGGCTTCACCCGGCTGGGGCTGATGCCCGACGGCGGCGCCTCGCAGTTCCTGCCGCAGCGCATCGGCACGGCGCGCGCGCTGGCGCTGTGCATGCTCAACGAGCGCCTGGACGCGCAACAGGCGGCCGACTGGGGACTGATCTGGCGCTGCGTGCCGGACGAAGAGTTCGATGCCGAGGCGGCCGCCCTGGTGGCGCGCCTGGCCGCCTCCGCCACCCGCGCGCTGGCGCTGACCAAGCAAGCCATCCATGCCGCCGCCGGCAATACGCTGGCGCAGCAGCTGGACCTGGAGACCGCCTCGCAGCGCGCGCTGGGCTACACCGACGATTACCTGGAAGGCGCCAGCGCCTTCCGCGAGAAACGCAGCCCCGACTTCAAGGGGCGCTGAAGCAAGAAGAGAGCAGCAAGGGATGCCGGCGCCGACGCCGGCCATGAAAAATAAAGCGGCGACTGCGGCGATGGCCGCGGCGCCGGCCACAAAGGAGATGAAGATGACCAAGTTGAGCAAGGCTTTCAAGCTGGGCGTGATTGCCTGCGCCCTGGCGGCATCGGCCGCCGCGTCCACCGCGTCGTACGCCGCCGACGTCACCATCGGCGCGCTGTTCCCGCTCTCCGGCCCGAACGCGTCCTATGGCGACATCTTCGGTTCCGGCGCCAACCTGGCGGCCGAGCACATCAACGCCGACAACCTCCTGGGCGGCAAGCTCTCGATCCAGTACGAAGACAGCCAAGCGCTGCCGCAGCAGGGCGTGATCGGCATGAACAAGCTGGTCAACGTGCAGAAGGTGCCGTATGTGCTGTCGGCCTTCACCGGCGTCTCCAAGGCGATCTCCACCATCGCCACCCGCACCAGGACGGTGGCGGTCAACGGCGGCGGCGTCGGCCCCGACCTGGCGGAGCTGGGCCAGTACTTCTGGAACATCATCCCGCTGGCCAACTATGAAGTGCGCGCCATCATTCCCTACCTGGTGAACGAGCGCAAGATGAAGAACTTCGTGCTGGTCTATGTCGACGATCCGCTGGGCCAGGCGATCCGCAAGGAGCTCGAAGGCGCGCTGCCGCCGGCCGGCGGCAAGCTGGTCGAGGCGCTGTCGGTGCCGGCCACCGCGCAGCAGTTCGGCGGCATCGCCGCGCGCGTGCGCGCGGCCAACCCGGACGTAATCTACGTGGCCTCCTACGGGTCGCAACAGTCGCAGATCGTCAAGCAGTTCCGCGACAACGGCATCAAGCAGCCCTTCGCCAGCTACACGGCGTTCTCGATCCCCGAGATCAACGCCCAGCCTGAAGCGGCCGGCTCGATGTACACCTCGCAGAACATCGACTGGAACTCGCAGGATCCGGTGACCAAGCGCTTCGTCGACGACTACAAGAAGAAGTACAACAAGATGCCGACCGCCTACATCGCCAACTACTACAACGCGGTGCGCATGTTCGGCCTGCTGGCCCAGCAGCTGATCAAGAAGGGCCAGCCGGTCACCGGCGAGAACCTGCTCAAGCAGCGCGTGGAGACCAAGACCTTCGACCTGGTCGGCGGCAAGGTGAGCTTCGCCGAGAACGGTACCGTGACCATGCCGATGCAAATCAACGAGATCGACGGCAAGGGCGGCAAGGTGCTGAGCACCTCGGCCAAGTAAGCAATCCGGCCATGATGCAATGACGCCCCCAAGCCCGCGCCAGCGGGACGGGGCGCGAGGATAAAGACATGTTGCTGCTACAGCTGCTGATCAACGGGATACAGGTGGGCGCGCTCTACGCGCTGATCGCGGTCGGCTTTTCGCTGATCTTCGGTTCCACCCGCATCTTCCACTTCGCCCACGGCTCGGCCTTCACCATCGCCGCCTACGTGTTCTACGACCTGCTGGCGATCGCCCAGCTGCACTGGACCATCGCGGTGCTGGGCGCGGCGGCGGCCGCCATCCTGTTCGGGGTGGCGCTGAACCGCTTCGTCTACATCCCGATCCAGAAGCACGAGGGCTCCTTCTTCACCGTCTTCGTGGCCTCGTTCGGCGTGGGCATCGTGGTGCAGAACCTGTGCGGCATGCTGTTCGGCCGCAGCTTCGTGGCGGTCAGCACGCCGCTCTCGCGCAGCGTCGAACTGATGCCCGGCCTGTATGTCTCGCCGCTGGCGGGGATCGCCATCGCCATCGCGGTGCTGTTCTTCTTTGCGCTGCAGATGTTCCTGATGCGCACCCACACCGGCATGGCCATGCGCGCGCTGTCTGAAAATCCCGAGCTGGTGCGCGCCTACGGCCTGTCGCCGCGCCGCCTGTCGATGACGGTGTTCGCGCTGGGCTCGCTGCTGGCGGTGCCGGCGGCGGTGCTGTCGGCGGCCGGCTCGGGCCTGAACCCGGCCATCGGCCACCACGTGATGCTCATCAGCCTGGCCGCCACGATCGTGGGCGGCGTCGGCAGCCTGCGCGGCGCGGCCTGCGCCGGCCTGCTGCTGGGGCTGGCCGAGAACCTGGCGCTGGCCTGGTTCGAGCCGCAGTGGAGCGAAGCCATCACCTTCATCGTGCTGTTCCTGTTCATCCTGTTCCGCCCGTCCGGTTTCTTCGGCCGCGCCACAGCCAGCTGAGGCCAACTTCCATGCTCGCCTATCTCCTCAATCTCGCCACGCTCATGTGCATCAACGCGGTGCTGGCCATCACGCTGAACTTCATCATGGGCTATGCCGGGATCTTCTCGATCGCGCATGCCATCTTCTTCGGCGTGGGCGCCTATAGCGCGGCCTGGGTCGCCATGAACGCCAGCGCCAACATCTTCCTGGTGATCCCGGTGGCCATGGTGGTCGCCGGCGCGCTCTCGCTGGTGCTGGCGCTGCCGGCGCTGCGCGTGCGCGGCGAATACTTCGTGGCCGCTTCGCTGGGCCTGCAGGTGCTGGGCGTGACCGTGTTCTCCGAATGGAAATCGGTCACCGGCGGCCTGGGCGGCATGATCGGCATCCCGCCGGCCGAGATCTTCGGCCATGCCGTGGCCGACCCGGCGCAGTTCCTGCTGCTGGCGCTGTGCTGCCTGGTTCCGGTGCTGCTGGCCACCGGCGTGCTGCTGCGCTCTTCCTTCGGCCGCAACCTGAAGGCCATCCGCGACAGCGAGACCGCGGCCTACGCCTTCGGCAAGAACGTGGCGCTCATCAAGACCATGTCGGTGGTGATCTCGGCCATGCTGGCGGCGGTGGCCGGCGCGCTGTACGCCTTCTACATGGGCTTCATCAACGTCGAGAGCTTCATGCTGGACACCTCGGTGCTGCTGATGGCCATGGTCATCATCGGCGGCACCGGCACGCTGCTCGGCCCCATCGTCGGCACGGTGCTGCTGATGTTGCTACCTGGCGTGTTCAGCTACATGTCCTTCCTGCCGCAGACCGAAATCGGTTCGATCCAGCAGATCGCCTACGGCCTGGCCATGGTGCTGCTGATGATCTTCCGCCCGGGCGGCATCGTCGGTTCCGGCAAACCCCGCGCCGCCAAGGAGAAAGCCGCATGAATGCCATCATCGAACGCGACGGCGCCCTGCAGCAGGCGCAGCCGGACGCCGGCGGCGAGGTGCTGCTGTCGATCCGCCACCTGAACATGAGCTTCGGCGGCCTGAAGGTGACCAACGACGTCTCCCTGGATTTGCGCGCCGGCATCGTCACCACCCTGGTCGGCCCGAACGGCGCCGGCAAGACCACGCTGTTCAACCAGATCACCGGCCACCTGACGCCCAACAGCGGCGAGATCCTGTGGCGCGGCAAATCGATCCTTGGCAAGAAGCATTTCCAGATCAGCCGCCTGGGCATCGCGCGCACTTTCCAGGACCTGCGCCTGTTCAACCACATGACGGTGGAAGAGAACGTGCTCACCGTGATGGAGCCAACCTCCTGGATCTGGCAGCCGGGCGGGCGCGCCGCGCGCAATGAACGGCGCGAGCGGGTGCAGGCCATCCTGCAGCGCACCGGCCTGGCGGCCAAGGCGCACACCCGCGCCATCGACCTCGCCTACGCCGAGCGCAAGTTCCTGAGCATGGCGCGCATCATGGCCGCGGATGCGAAGATCTGGCTGCTGGACGAGCCGGCCTCGGGCCTGGACCGCAGCTCCTACGAGCTGTTCCTCGACCTGCTGCGCACCGAGGTCAAGCGCGGCGTGACGGTGTGCATCATCGAGCACAACCTTGACATCGTGGTCGGCATCTCCGACCGCATCGCCTTCCTCGACCAGGGCAAGCTGCTGGCCGACGGCCTGCCCGACGTCGTACTGAAGGATCCGCACCTGGCGGCCATCTATTTCGGAGACCAGAACGCATGAGCGCCCAACCCAACCAAGAGAGCCAGCCGCTGGTGCTGGAGACCCGCGGCCTGGTGGTCGGCTACGGCGGCCGCCCGGTGCTGCGCGATTTCGGTTTCGCGCTGCGCCCGGCCGAGGTGCTGTGCCTGATCGGCCACAATGGCGCGGGCAAGTCGACCTTGCTCAAGACCCTGTTCGGCCTGGTGCCGCGCCAGGAAGGACAGATCCTGCTGGATGGGCGCGCGCTGGAGGCCGTCGAGCCGCGCCGGCTGACCGCGGCCGGCGTCTCGCTGGTGCCGGAAGGGCGCGGCATCTTCCCCGGCCTGACGGTGGCCGAGACCATGAAGATGGGCCTGTGGTCGGCCGGCGTGCCTGCTGCCGAGCGGGCCGACCGGCTGGAGTGGGTGATGTCGGTGCTGCCGGCCCTGAAGCAGTTCTACGAGCGCCGCGCCGGCAACCTGTCGGGCGGGCAGCAGCAGATGGTGTCGATCGGCCGCGCGCTGCTGTCGCGCCCGCGCTGCCTGCTGATGGACGAGCCCTCGATCGGCCTGGCGCCCAAGCTGTTCCAGGACCTGCTGCAACCGATCCGCCAGCTGCAGCGCGACACCGGCATGGCGATCCTGCTGGTGGAACAGAACGTGAAGGAAGCCCTGAAGATCTCGGACCGCGTGGTGGTGATGAAGTCCGGCGCCATCATCCGCGAAGCCCTGCCCGAGGAACTCAACGACAACGCCAAACTGATGGAGCTGTACTGATGCCTGCGACCCCCGACACCGAACTGCTGCAGACCATGCCGGCGCTGCTGGCGCGCAACGTCGCCCAGCGCGGCGACGCCATCGCCTTCATCGACGGCGAGCGCGAGATCAGCTACCGCGAGTTCGACCGCATGGCTGCGCATACCGCGGCCTGGCTGCACCAGCAAGGCGTGCGCCCCGGCGACCGCGTGGCGGTATGGCTGGTCAACCGCATGGAATGGCTGGCCATGTATTTCGGCCTGGCCCGGCTGGGCGCGGCCATGATGACGGTCAACACGCGCTACCGCTCGCACGAGCTGGCCTACATCCTGGAGCGCTCGGAAGCGTCGCTGCTGGTGCTGCAGCTGAACTTCCGCAAGATCGACTTCCCCGCCGTGCTGCGCGACGTGCCGGCCGACGCCGCGCGCACCCTGCAGAAGGTGGTGGTGGTGGACGCCGGCGGCGCCGCCATGCCGCCCTCCGTGCTGGGCAAACCGACCGTGGCCTTCGACCTCGCCGGCCTGCAAGATGCGGCCATGGCGCCGGTCGATGATGTCTCCTCGCCCGAGGCGCACAGCATCCTCTTCACCACCTCCGGCACCACTTCCGGCCCCAAGCTGGTGCTGCACCCGCAGCGCACGGTGACCACCCACAGCCAGCGCGTGGCGCCGGCCTACGGCTTCACCGAAGAAGGCACGCGCCTGCTGGCGGCGTTGCCGTTCGCCGGCGTGTTCGGCTTCAACGCGGCGATGGCGGCGTTCGCGGCCGGCAAGCCCATCGTCGTGATGGACACCTTCGACGGCCCCGGCGCGGCGCAACTGATCAACCGGCACCGCATCACGCACGTGTTCGGCAGCGACGAGATGTTCCGCCGCATCATCGAGAACGGCCGCGGCGACCTGCCCTTCCCCAGCGCGCGCGTGTTCGGCTTCGCCTGCTTCCACCCGGGCATCGTCGAATACACCCAGGCGGCCTGGGCGCGCGGCATCCCCATGATCGGGCTGTACGGCTCTTCCGAGGTGCAGGCGCTGTTCTCGCTGCAGCAGCGCGCGCTGCCGCTGGAAGAACGCATCAAGGGCGGCGGCATGCCGGCCAGCCACGGCATCGGCGCCGAGGTGCGCATCCGCGACGTCGACAGCGGCGAGCTGGTGGCGGCCGGGCAAAGCGGCGCGGTGGAGATCCGCGCCGACACCAATTTCATCGGCTACCTGAACAACCCCGAGGCCACCGCCCGCGCGATCGACGCCGATGGCTTCTTCCGCACCGGCGACGTCGGCTACCTGCGCGCCGACGGCAGCTTCGTCTACGTCACGCGCCAGGGCGACGCCATGCGCCTGGGCGGCTACCTGGTAAGCCCGGTGGAGATCGAGGATGTGATCAAGACCGTGCCCGGCGTGGCCGACGTGCAGGTGGTGTCGGTCGACATCGGCAACCAGGCGCGGCCGGTCGCCTTCGTCATCGCCGAGGCCGGCAGCAGTCCGGCCGAGCAGGACATGGTGCGCGCCGCCGGCGCCGCGCTGGCCGCGTTCAAGGTGCCTGCGCGGATCTGGCTGGTGGACGAGTTCCCCACCACGCAGAGTTCCAACGGCACCAAGATCCAGCGCGTCAAGCTGCGCGACATGGCGCTGCAGCGGCTGGCCCAGGCCGCGTAACCAAGGGAGCACACAAGCATGAGTTCGCACTACCTGGAAGACTTCAAACCCGGCCAGCTGTTCACCAGCGGCGGGCGCACCATCACCGAGGCCGACCTCACCATGTTCTCGATGATATCGGGCGACTGGAACCCGATCCACGCCGACGCCGAGTTCGCGCGCGGCACGCGCTACGGCCAGCGGCTGGTGCACGGCACGCTGGGCATCGCCATCTGCACCGGCATGCTGCACCAGCTCGGCATCTTCGAGAAATCGGTGATCGCCATGCTGGGCCTGCGCGAGTGGAACTTCAAGCTGCCCATCGTGGTGGGCGACACGGTGCATCTCGAACTGGAGATCCTGTCGGTGGAGCCCGGCAAGAGTGGGCGCAGCGGCAAGCTGGGGCGGCGCTTCCGCCTGATCAACCAGCGCGGCGAGGTGGCGCAGGAAGGCGACAGCGACGTGCTGGTGCTCACGCGCGAAGGGGCGCGCCAGCAAGAGGCAGGCCAATCATGAGCGCGCTGGTGGTGCGCGAAGACCGCAACGGGTTGTGCACGCTGACGCTGAACCGGCCGGAGAAGATGAACGCGCTGACGGTGCAGATGTTCCTGGAGCTGCATGAGCACGTGACGGCGCTGGAGCAGCAGGGCGAGACCGTGGGCGCGGTGCTGCTGCGCGGCGCCGGCCGCTGCTTCTCGGCCGGCAACGACCTGCGCGACCTGGCCGCCGGCCAGCCCCTGCCCGTGCCTCACCTGCAGGCGCGCACCATCGACCGCCTGGCGCGGCTGCCGCAACCGGTGATCGTCGCGGTGCACGGCCATTGCTACACCGGCGCGCTGGAGCTGGCGCTGGCGGGCGACCTCATCGTCGCCTCGCACTCCGCCAGGTTCGCCGACACCCATGCCAAATGGGCGCTCACGCCGCTATGGGGCATGAGCCAGCGCCTGCCGCGCCGCGTCGGAGCGGCGCGCGCGAAGGAGATCATGCTGCTGGGCCGCACCTATACCGGCGTCCAGGCCGCCGAACTGGGCCTGGCCAATTTCTGTTACAGCGACGAGGCCTTCGAGGCGCAGGTCGAGGCGCTGGCGCGCGAGCTGCTGGCCGGCTCCTGGTTCTCGCACCGCGCCAACAAGCGCCTGCTGCTGGAGACCGACGGCCTGCCGCTGGAGGCGGGCCTGGCGCACGAAGTGTTCCGCAACGCCGGCAAGGGGCCGGACATGCAGGAGCGCATCGCCGCCTTCGGCAAGAAATGAATTCCCCGGAAAACCGCGACGCCATGACCGACCTGCTGCTGCCCTCTCCCTCCGCCCTGCCCGGGCGCCTGCGCCTGCCGGTGATCGGCTCGCCGATGTTCCTGGTGTCCAATCCGGCGCTGGTGATCGCCCAGTGCTGCGCCGGCGTGGTCGGTTCGTTCCCGGCGCTCAATGCGCGCCCGCAGGAAGAACTGGAGGTGTGGCTGGACCAGATTGAAAGCGCGCTGCGCGAACATCAGCGCGTGAATCCCAAGGCAGTGGTGGCGCCGTATGCGGTCAACCTGATCGTGCACCAGTCCAACCACCGCCTGCAGGACGACCTCGCGCTCTGCGTGAAGCACCGGGTGCCCATCGTGATCACCTCGCTGCACGCGCCCGACCAGGTGGTGGAGAAGGTGCACGCCTACGGCGGCATCGTGCTGCACGACGTCACCACGCTGCGCCATGCGAAGAAGGCCATCGGCGCCGGCGTGGACGGCCTGATCCTGGTGTGCGCCGGGGCCGGCGGCCACGCGGGCGCGCTGTCGCCGTTCGCGCTGGCATCCGAAGTGCGCGCCATCTTCGACGGCCTGCTGGTGCTGGGCGGCGCCATCAGCCACGGCCAGGGCATCCTCGCCGCGCAGGCGCTGGGCTGCGACCTGGCCTACCTGGGCACGCGCTTCATCGCCTCGGAAGAATCCTCGGCCGCGCCGCTGCACAAGCAGATGATCGTCGATGGCAGCGCCGACGACATCTTGTATACGCCGCACTTTTCCGGGGTGCCCGGCAACTACCTCAAACCCAGCATCCGCAACGCCGGCCTCGACCCGGACAACCTGCAGAAGGAAGACAAGTCGTCGGTGGACTTCGGCAAGCCCAAGCGCTGGAAGGACATCTGGGGCAGCGGCCAGGGCATCGGCGCCATCTCCGCCGTGCTGCCGGCGGCCGCCATCGTCGACCAGCTGCATGCCGAATACCGGCTGGCCTCGCAGCGGCTGGGAATCCCCGGCTGAGCCGGCCGCAGCCGGCGCGGCTAGCACTTTTCACGCCGCAGGAAATGCCGGATCGGCACAAGTCGCGCGGTCCCCACAATACCTTGCGGCGATAGAAGCACTGCACAAAGACGGTGCGCACCATCGCTTTCAGGCGCGCACCAGAACGTGCCTGATCGGCGCGCCTTCTCTCCCTCGAATTTGTTGCATTGCAACTTTCCAGGCGACAATCTTTGTGCGTCCGCACATGATGCAATGCCCTGAAAACCCTTGCCACACAAGGCTTTCGCCGCCAATAATCGTCCCGCAGTTTTGTATGCCAATCTTGTATATCAGTGTGGCACGCAACTTGCTGATGAGTGGTCATGGGCACAAATCCTTCCGTCAAATCTTCTTCGCAGATCGCGGTGCGCATCACCGAGGCGATCCTGGCCAGGCAACTGGCGCCGGGAACCCGGCTCGGCGAGCAGCAGTTGGCCGACCTGTTCGGCGTCTCGCGCACCCTGGTGCGCGAGGCGCTGACGCGGCTGATGGCGCGCGGCATCGTGACGGTCAGCGCCCGGCGCGGCTGGTTCGTGATCGAACCGACGCCCGAGGAAGCGCGCGAAGCCTTCGAGGCGCGCCGCGTGATCGAGCTTGGCCTGTTGCGCCAGGCCCGCATGCGGCCCATCGCCGACGAGGCGGTGCGCCAGCTGCGCGAGCACATCGTGCGCGAGGAAGCGGCCATCGCCGGCGCCGACGTGGGCGCGCGCAGCTACCTGCTGGGCGATTTCCACGTCTGCCTGTGCGAATGCCTGGGCAACTCGCTGCTCTCGGAGACGCTGCGCGACCTCACGGCGCGCACGACGCTGACGGCGATGCTGCACCAGTCGTCGGAGCAGGCGGAGGATTCGTGTTCGGAACATGTGCAGATCGTCGAGGCGCTGGAACGCGGCGATCTGGAACAAGCGGAACAACTGATGCAGGCCCACCTGCTGCATGTTGAATCCGGCCTGAACCAGGTGCGCAGCAGCGATCCGCTGGAACCGCTGCGGCAAGCGCTGGCGCCGGTGTCGCGCACGGCGGCCGTGAAGACCGCGGCCGTCACCGATCTCATGTCTCACCGCAGTAACCAAACCAAAAGGCCTTAGTCAAAAGCCGCTCATCAACGTCGTCACAAGGGAAATGCTATGAAACTGACCAAACTCCTGCTCGGCCTGATGGCCGGCGCCATGCTGTTCACCGCCACCGCCGCGCGCGCCGAGGCGCTGGACGATATCCAGAAGAACGGCACGCTGCGCGTGGCCGTGCCGGCCGACTTCCCGCCGTTCGGATCGGTCGACGCCGACCTCAAGCCGCTGGGCTTCGACATCGACGTGGCCACCCTGATCGCCAAGAAGATGGGCGTGAAGGTGGAACTGATCCCGGTCTCCAGCGCCAACCGCATTCCCTACCTGACCACCAAGAAGGTGGACCTGGTGATCTCCAGCATGGGCAAGAACGCCGAGCGCGAAAAGGTGATCGACTTCTCGACCGCCTACGCGCCCTTCTTCAACGGCGTGTTCGGCCCGGCCGACCTGTCGGTGAAGAGCGCCGCCGACCTGGCCGGCAAGACCATCGCCGTGACCCGCGGCTCGGTGGAAGACCTGGAGCTGACCAAGATCATCCCGGCCAACGCCACCGTGAAACGCTATGAAGACAACAACAGCACCATCAGCTCCTTCCTCTCCGGCCAGGTGCAACTGGTGGCGACCGGCAACGTGGTGGCCGCGGCCATCATCGCCAAGAACCCGCCCAAGAAGCCCGAGACCAAGTTCCTGATCAAGGACTCGCCGTGCTTCATCGGCCTGAACAAGGGTGAGAAGAAGCTGCAGGACAAGGTCGACGCCATCCTGGCCGACGCCAAGAAGGACGGCAGCCTGAACGCCATCTCGCAGAAGTGGCTGGGCCTGCCGCTGCCGGCTGGCCTGTAATTTGCAAGAGAAGAAATAACGCATCGCCGGCGCGATTCCGCCTGGCGCCGGCGATGCGGGCAAGTGCAACATGGCAACAAGGGAAGGCAGGCGGACAATCGGAACGCCCGGTTTGACCGGACGCGCCGCGCGACACTGAGGCGAACACACACGACATCATGGCTTATCAATTCGATTTCCTATCAACCTTCGAATACGGCGACATCATCGTCAAGGGGATCCAGACGACGATAGAGCTGATCGCCATCGGCGGCGTGCTCGGCATTGCGGTGGGCATCTTCGGCGCCTGGGCGCGCACGCAGGGACCGGCGTGGCTCAAGCCCATCGTCAGCGGCTATATCGAGATCATCCGAAATACGCCCTTCCTGGTGCAGCTGTTCTTCATCTTCTTCGGCTTGCCGTCCCTGAACATCCACATCAGCGAGATCCAGGCCGCGATCCTGGCCATGGTGATCAACCTGGGCGCCTACAGCACGGAGATCATCCGCGCCGGCGTGCAGGCTGTGCCGCGCGGGCAGATCGAGGCCGCGGCCTCGCTGTCGATGTCGCGCATGCAGATCTTCCGCCACATCATCCTGCGCCCGGCGCTGCAGAAGATCTGGCCGGCGCTGTCGTCGCAGGTGGTGATCGTCATGCTGGGTTCGGCGGTGTGCTCGCAGATCGCGGTGGAAGAACTCTCGTTCGCCGCCAACTTCATCCAGGGCCGCAACTTCCGCGCCTTCGAGGCCTACATCGTGGCCACGCTGATCTACCTGGTGCTGTCGATCCTGCTGCGCCAGGTGCTGCGCCTGATCGGCCAATACTTCATCACCGCCCGGAGGAACGCATGATCTCTTTCACCACCTGGGACATCGTCCGCAACCTGATGCTGGCGTGGCGCTGGACCATCCTGCTCACGCTGGTCACCTTCGTGCTCGGCGGCACGCTGGGCCTGATCATCCTGTTCATGCGCACCTCCCGCCAGGCCTGGCTGCGGCAAGTGGCGCGCCTGTACATCGAACTGTTCCAGGGCACGCCGCTGCTGATGCAACTGTTCCTGGTCTTCTTCGGCATCGCGCTGTTCGGCATCGAGGTGCCGGCCTGGCTGGCCGCCGGCCTGGCGCTGATGTGCTGGAGCGCCTCCTACCTGGCCGAGATCTGGCGCGGCTGCGTGGAAGCGGTGCCCAAGGGCCAGTGGGAAGCCTCCTCCGTGCTGGCCATGGGTTACTTCCAGCAGATGCGCCACATCGTGCTGCCCCAGGCCTTCCGCATCGCCATCGCCCCTACCGTGGGCTTCGGCGTGCAGATCATCAAGTCCACCGCGGTGACGTCGATCATCGGCTTCGTCGAGCTTTCCAAGGCCGGCACCGTGATCACCAACGCCACCTTCCGTCCCTTCACGGTGTTCGCCATCGTGGGCGTCTTTTACTTCGTGCTTTGCTGGCCGCTGTCCAAGTACAGCCAGTCTCTAGAAAGGAAATACAATGCCGCTCATCGCCATTGATAACGTCAAGAAACGCTTCGGCGACAACGAAGTCCTCAAGGGCATCAGCCTGGACATCGAGCCCGGCGAGGTGATCGCCATCATCGGCAAGAGCGGCTCGGGCAAGTCCACCCTCCTACGCTGCATCAATGGCCTGGAGACCATCGACGAGGGCAACATCAGCGTGGCCGGCGCCAAGCTGGGCGTGACCGAACTGGAGCTGCGCAACCTGCGGCTGAAGGTGGGCATGATCTTCCAGCAGTTCAACCTGTTCCCGCACCTCTCGGTGGGCCGCAACGTGATGATCGCGCCGATGATCGTCAAGGGCACCTCGGAAGCCGAGGCCATGGGCATCGCCAAGGCCAACCTGGAAAAGGTCGGC
Source organism: Herbaspirillum sp. WKF16 (assembly GCF_028993615.1). Lineage (NCBI taxonomy): Bacteria > Pseudomonadati > Pseudomonadota > Betaproteobacteria > Burkholderiales > Oxalobacteraceae > Herbaspirillum > Herbaspirillum sp. WKF16. The sequence goes on from NZ_CP118632.1 coordinate 4,263,768, forward strand.
CTGGGCCACAAGTTCGACGCCTTCCCCGACCAGCTCTCCGGCGGCCAGCAGCAGCGCGTGGCGATCGCCCGCGCGCTGTCGATGCAGCCGCAGGCGCTGCTGTGCGACGAGATCACCTCGGCGCTGGATCCCGAACTGGTCAACGAAGTGCTGGCCGTGGTGCGCGGCCTGGCCAAGGAAGGCATGACGCTGGTGATGGTGACGCACGAGATGCGCTTCGCGCGTGAAGTGTGCAACCGCCTGGTGTTCATGCACCAGGGCAAGGTGCACGAGATCGGGCCGCCGGAGGAAGTGTTCACCAATCCGAAGACGCCCGAGCTGCAGCAGTTCATCGGCATGACGCAGGGCGCGTAGGCGCCGGCCCGCGAGGGCCTGCCCGCGAGGGCCTGCCCGCGCATGAAAAAAGCCGGAAGCGCAGATCGCGCTTCCGGCTTTTCCTTTGCCGCGACGCCGCCCTTCAGCGATCCAGCTGGCACACCTTGCGGTCGTTCTCGTAGAACACCACCGGGCCGGTGGTGTAACGCTCCTTGGGGATGGCCAGCATCAGGTAATCCTTGATGGTGTACGAAGCGCCCGAGGACGGCGCGCGGTAGAGGTAGTTGATGCGCAGCGTCTCCTGGCGCCAGGTGACCGACAGGGGCGTGAACACGTGCGGCCGCTCGGCGGCGTCGGGCGCGCGCATGGTGCGCGCCACGAGCAGGTATTGCTTGGTGTCGAAATGCGCGGTGGCCGGGCCATAGGGGCGCTTGTCCCCCGCCACGGGCGCCGGCTGCATCCACTCGTCCCATTCCGCACGGCTGCGGATCAGGGTGCAGAACACGGGCTGCTTCTTGTCGTCCCAGTTCTTCAGGAAGCCCTGGTAGGAGCCGCTCATGATGGTCTTGAACGGAACCACCGTGGGATCCTCCTTCTCACCCCACGGCGCCCAGGAACAGCCGGCCGTACCGGCCGCCGCTACCGCGCACACCAACATCTGCAACGAACCCCTGATCGCCTTGCGCATGCATCTCCCCTGTGAAGCTTGGCATTAGAACCCATTTCAACGACAAACGCGAGTGCGAGCCATTCCCGTTCGTGACGACGTTCTATCACGTCCGCATGCCCGCCAGCGCGGTTTCATGCAATCTTCACGCAATCTTTACACCGCGCTCCCGCCCGGCGGGATGCGCCCGCGCGGTTGCTGCTCAGAGTACCGCGGCCGCATAAGGTTCAGCCGGCGCGGCCGCCGACTTGGGCGAGGGTTGGGATTTGCGTGATAATGCGGGATCCGGGAGGCGGCCATGCTTGCCATGCGGCCGGATTTCTCCCCGTTCTCGCCATTTTTGAAGGTGTCAGCCATGAACTCAGCAGTTTCTTCCCCTTCCGCGTCGGGCCGGGCCCTCGACGGTTTCATCGCCGGCATGCCCAAGACCGAGCTGCACCTGCACATCGAAGGCACGCTGGAGCCCGAGCTGATGTTCGCGCTGGCGCAGCGCAACCAGGTGCAGCTGCCCTACGCCTCGGTCGAGGAGCTGCGCGCGGCCTACAACTTCAGCGACCTGCAGTCCTTCCTCGACCTCTACTATGCCGGCGCCAACGTGCTGCGCACCGAGCAGGACTTCTACGACATGACCGCCGCCTATATCGCGCGCGCCCAGGCCGACAACGTGCGCCACGCGGAGATCTTCTTCGATCCGCAGACCCACACCGAACGCGGCATCCCGATGGCCACCGTGTTCGCCGGCATCGCCGGCGCGCTGCGCGACGCCCGCCGCCGCGACGGCTTCGGCAGCGCCATGATCCTCTCCTTCCTGCGCCACCTGTCGGAAGAAGATGCCTTCGCCACGCTGGAAGAGGCGCTGCCGCTGCGCGACCAGTACCAGGACCTGTGGGTCGGCATCGGCCTGGACTCCTCCGAGCGCGGCAATCCGCCGGAGAAGTTCGAACGCGTCTACGCGCGCTGCCGCGAACTGGGCTTCCGCCTGGTGGCCCACGCCGGCGAGGAAGGTCCCGCCGCCTACGTGATCGGCGCGCTCGATGTGCTGCATGTGGAGCGCATCGACCACGGCGTGCGCAGCGAGGAGGACCCGGCCCTGATGCAGCGCCTGGCGCGCCAGCGCACGCCGCTGACGGTCTGCCCGTTGTCCAACCTGAAGCTGTGCGTGGTGCAGGACATGGCCCAGCACAACATCGCCCGCCTGCTCGACGCCGGCCTGGCGGTCACCGTCAACTCGGACGACCCGGCCTACTTCGGCGGCTACATGACGGCCAACTATCACGCGATCGCGCGATCGCTCGACCTGAAACGCGAACAGGTGCTGCAACTGGCGCGCAACGGCATCGAGGCCTGCTTCCTCTCCGACGAGGACAAGGCCACGCTGCAGCAGGAGCTGGAGCAGTACGCCGCCGCGCACTGACCCGCCCCGCGCTGACCCTGCGAACGCCCGGCCTCGTGCCGGGCGTTCTGCTTTTCACCCGCCCGGCCGCGTTCAAGCACGCTTCTTGCATCAAGCAAGCCTGGAACAATGGCCGACAGGATTGGCGACAATGCGGGGCGCGGATATTGCAGTGCATTGCAGCCGGCGAAAGCCTTGGCGACATAGGGCGGAAGGCGATCGGCGGTGCGCCGCGCGCTTCGCAGCGCAGCATCGATAGTGGCCGGCAATGCGGCCCAAAGAGAGGCGCGCGGCACTCTTTTTGGTGCAGAATAGCCCCGTTTTGTTGCACATCCTGCCTTCCATTGTCGACAATCTTCCGCCAGGCCAGCCTCCGGGGTCGCCGGCGATGTGAACGGGATTTTCATCGAGAGCATGAGCGTCATGAACAAAACCAGCAAACCCGGCCGCGCGGCGGCCGCCTCCCCCGCACGCGCCGCGTCGCGCGAGCGGCCGCATGAAAGCGCGGTTGCCGTCGAGGAGCGCATGTACCAGGACATCTATGACGCCATCATGGAACACCGCCTGCCGCCGCGCACCAAGCTGACCGAACAGACGCTGTGCCAGATCTACGACACGGCGCGCCACACCGTGCGCAAGGTGCTCTCGCGCCTGGCCTCGGAGGGCATGGTCGACCTCGAAGCCAACCGCGGCGCCTTCATCGCCAGTCCCTCGCATGCCGAGGTGCGCGACATGTTCGAACTGCGCAATATCCTGGAACACGCGGTGCTGGAGAAGGTCGGCCGCGAAGCCGGCACGCGCCAGATCGCAGGCCTGCGGCGCATGGTGGAGGAAGAGCGCGAGTCCTACCTGATCGGCGACCGGCCCCGCTGGATCCGGCTGTCGGCGCAGTTCCACCTGGCGCTGGCCGAGCTGACCGGCAACGCGCTGCTGGTGGAGACGCTGCGCAAGCTGGTCTCGCGCACCACGTTGATGATCGCCAAGACCGAGGCACCGGGCCACAACGCCTGCTCCTTCGACGAGCACGAGACGGTGCTGGAAGCGCTGGAAAGCGGCGACGTCGAGGCCGCCCAGGAACATATGGCACACCACTTGCATTTGTGCGAAGACCGGGTGCGGCCGGATGCGGACGACCAGTTCGATCTGCGTGCCGTGCTCGGCAAGGGGCTGTAGGCGGCCCTGCGATAAAGGACATCAAGCCACCGCGCGCGGCCCGCTGCAAGCAGCGGACCGTGCGACCCAATACATGCCGCAGAGCATGCAGGAAGGATCCGCTGAACCGCTCCCGGCGCACCTGCGCCGGGCGGTTCGTTTCATCCATCATCCCTCTGGACGGAGACCGGCAATGACCATTCACTCATCCCCCGCAGACAGCGGCTACCTGTCCGGCGCCGACGACGCGCGCCTGACCAATGCAGACCTCGCGCCCTTGAAGCAGCAGACCTGGGGCGCCTACAACATCTTCGCCTTCTGGATGTCCGACGTGCACAGCGTGGGCGGCTACGTGTTCGCAGGCAGCCTGTTCGCGCTCGGCCTGACCAGCTGGCAGGTGCTGATCTCGCTGCTGGCCGGCATCACCATCGTCTACTTCCTGTGCAACCTGGTGGCGCGCCCGAGCCAGGCGCACGGCGTACCCTATCCGGTGATGAGCCGGCTCTCCTTCGGCGTGCTGGGCGCCAACCTGCCGGCCATGATCCGCGGCATCATCGCGGTGGCCTGGTACGGCGTGCAGACCTACCTGGCCTCGGCCGCCTTCGTGGTGGTGGTGCTGAAGTTCTTCCCTGCGCTGGCGCCCTGGGCCGACGTCCACGTGCATGGCTTCGCCGGCCTCTCCACGGTCGGCTGGGCCGCCTTCCTGGTGCTGTGGCTGCTGCAGGCGGTGGTGTTCTGGAACGGCATGGAGACCATCAAGAAATTCATCGACTTCGCCGGGCCGGCAGTCTACGTCGTCATGTTCGCGCTGGCGGGATGGATGGTGTGGAAGGCCGGCTGGCAGAACGTCGGCCTGAACCTGGGCGAGATCAAGTACAGCGGCTGGGCCGCGGTGTCGGTGATGATCACGGCGATCTCGCTGGTGGTCTCCTACTTCGCCGGGCCGATGCTCAACTTCGGCGACTTCTCGCGCTATTGCCACAGCTTCTCCGACGTCAAGCGCGGCAACTTCTGGGGCCTGCCGGTCAACTTCCTGGCCTTCTCCATCGTCACGGTGATCACCACCTCGGCCACCATCCCGCTGTTCGGCGAGCTGCTGACCGACCCGGTGGAAACCGTGGCGCGCATCGACAACACTACCGCCGTGGTGCTGGGCGCGCTGACCTTCCTGGTGGCCACGGTAGGCATCAACATCGTCGCCAACTTCGTCTCGGCCGCGTTCGACTTCTCCAACATCGCCCCCAGCCGCATCAGCTGGCGCGTCGGCGGCCTGATCGCCACCACCGCCTCGATCTTCATCACGCCCTGGAACCTGTTCAACAGCCCGGAAGTGATCCACTACACGCTGGACGTGCTGGGCGGCTGCATGGGCCCGCTTTACGGCATACTGGTGGCCGATTACTACCTGGTGAAGAAACGCCAGGTGGTCTTGGGCGACCTGTACTCGATGCGGCGCGACGGCGCCTACTGGTACCAGGGCGGCGTCAACCGCGCGGCGGTGGCGGCCATGGGCATCGGCGCGGTAATCAGCGTAGCCTGCGTGATGCTGCCGCAGCTGCGCGCGGCGGCCAACTTCTCATGGTTCATCGGCGCCGCGCTGGGCCTGCTGAGCTACCTGGCGCTGGCCCGCAGGCGCTGAAGCGGCAAGTTTTCCTTTCACTCATTTGCATCCGAACACCTGACCATGTCTTCGCAACAAGATTACCCCCGCGACCTCGCCGGCTACGGCCGCAACCCGCCGCACGCGCAATGGCCCGGCCAGGCGCGCGTGGCGCTGCAATTCGTCCTGAACTACGAGGAAGGCGGCGAGAACTGCGTGCTGCACGGCGACCCGGCCTCGGAGCAGTTCCTCTCCGAGATCGTCGGCGCGGCGGCCTATCCGGCGCGTCACATGTCGATGGAATCCATCTACGAATACGGCTCGCGCGCAGGCGTCTGGCGCATCCTGCGCGAGTTCGAGAAGCGCGGCCTGCCGCTCACCGTATTCGGCGTGGCCATGGCCATGCAGCGCTCGCCGGACGTAACCCGGGCCTTCCTCGAGCTGGGCCATGAGATCGCCTGCCACGGCCTGCGCTGGATCCACTACCAGGGCATGGACATCGAGACCGAGCGCGAGCACATGCGCCAGGCGGTGCAGATCTTCCGCGAGTTGACCGGCAGCGCCCCGCTGGGCTGGTACACCGGCCGCGACTCGCCCAACACGCGACGCCTGGTGGTGGAACACGGCGGCTTCGCCTACGACTCCGACTACTACGGCGACGACCTGCCGTTCTGGACCGAAGTGCAAGGCGGCGACGGCGCAAGCTCGCCGCACCTGGTGGTGCCCTATACCCTGGACACCAACGACATGCGCTTCGCCACGCCGCAGGGCTTCAACACCGCCGAGCACTTCTACCAGTACCTGAAGGACAGCTTCGACGTGCTGTACGAGGAAGGCGAGGAGTCACCCAAGATGCTGTCGATCGGCATGCACTGCCGCCTGCTCGGACGCCCCGGCCGCTTCCGCGCCCTGCAGCGCTTCCTCGACTACGTGCAGTCGCACGAACGGGTGTGGATCTGCCGGCGCATCGACATCGCGGAGCATTGGAAGAAGGTGCATCCGTATCGGGCGGGCTGAATGGCCCCGAGATAAAAAACGCCGGCCTGCGCCGGCGTTTTTTATCGGGTCGGGAGATGCGCGCCGAACGACACTGGGTCCCCGCTTTCGCGGGGACGACGGATTAATTGAGATAGCGAGCCAAGGAATCGATGCCGCAGGCGAGTCGGAGACAGCGCGATGCCGCAGGCGAGCCGGACACGCTTTCCCCTTGTGGGCCAGCCGTCTGATCGGCGCAAAAAGTGGATCAGGCCGTCAGTCGGAGCGCAGCGACTCTGACGCCCCCACTTTTTGCGCCGCTCCGACGGGTACCCCGAAGGGGCTGGCGCTTAGGGGCCGGTTTCTTTGCTTACTTTCTTTGGCGGGCCAAAGAAAGTAAGCGGCTGCCGGGCCGCCCCCGGCGCTCCGTCTCGACCGGAGAAAGACAAGACTAAAGCCGGTACATCTGCAGGCAGCAAGACCAGACTACTCAAACAACGACCGCATCCACGCCGACTTCGCTACGCCGCCAAAGCGGCTACTCAGTCCGAACGGAGTCTGCTGAGGCGCAGCGAACGACGCTGGATCCCCGCCTTCGCGGGGATGACGGAGGAGAGAACTTGTACAACCCGCGAATGGAATCCCCTCCTGCTTGTTGTTCCTGCGAAAGCAGGAACCCAGTGGCGTTCGTCATGCCTCGACCGCCATTGAACGGCACTGGATCCCCGCCTTCGCGGGGACGACGGATTAATTGAGATAGCGAGCCAAGGAATCGATGCCGCAGGCGAGTAAGAGACAGCGCGAGGCCGCAGGCGAGCCTGACACGCTTTCCCCTTGTGGGCCAGCCGTCGGAGCGGCGCAAAAAGTGGATCAGGGCGTCAGTCGGAGCGCAGCGACTCTGACGACCCCACTTTTTGCGCCGCTCCGACGGGCACCCCGAAGGGGCTGGCACTTAGGGGCCGGTTTCTTTGCTTACTTTCGTTGGCGGGCCAAAGAAAGTGAGCGGCTGCCGGGCCGCCCCCGGCGCGCCCTTCCGACCGGAGAAAGACAAGACTAAAGCCGGTACATCTGCACGCAGCAAGAGCAGACTACCCAAACAACAACGACGGCACCCACGCTGACTTCGATACGCCGCCAAAGCGGCTACTCAGCCCGAACGGAGTCCAAGGAGCGCAACGAAAGTCGCTGGATCCCCGCTTTCGCGGGGACGACGGATTAAATGAGATAGTGAGTCGCCCAAGGGAACCGCCAACGAGCAACAAGCAAGACCAAGCCGCAGGCGAGTAAGAGACAGCGCGAGGCCGCAGGCGAGCCGGACACGCTTTCCCCTTGTGGGCCAGCCGTCGGAGCGGCGCAAAAAGTGGATCAGGGCGTCAGTCGGAGCGCAGCGACTCTGACGACCCCACTTTTTGCGTCGCACCGGCGGGCACCCCGAAGGGGCTGGCACTTAGGGGCCGTTTTCTTTGCTTACTTTCTTTGGCGGACCAAAGAAAGTGAGCGGCTGCCGGGCCGCTCCCGGCGCTCCCTCTCGACCGGAGAAAGATAAGCCTAAAGCCGGTACATCTGCATGCAGCAAGACCTGACTACCCAAACAACAACGACGGCACCCACGCTGACTTCGATACGCCGCCAAAGCGGCTACTCAGCCCGAACGGAGTCCAAGGAGCGCAACGAACGGCGCTGGATCCCCGCCTTCGCGGGGACGACGTATTAATTGAGATAGCGAGCCAAGGAATCGATGCCGCAGGCGAGTACGCGTTCAAGATACTCAGGCGAATTGTCGCTCCCGCGAAAGCAGGAACCCAGCGGCTTTCATCGCGCATCGACGGCCTTGAACGGCCCGGCAACAGCGGCTCAATCCCGCCACTCAATTGGCATCCGCCCCCGCCTCAAACCACTTGCCGATGATCGCCCGCTCCTCATCGGTGATGTTGGTCATGTTCCCCAGAGGCATGGACTTCTGCACCACCGCCTGCTGGTAGATCTGCTGCGCATGCAGGGCAATATTGTCCTTGCTGTCCAGCAGCACGCCCTTGCCCGGCACCGGCATCAGCGTCGGCTTGGCCGAATGGCACTGGATGCAGCGCGCCTCGATCACCTGCTGCACCCGGACAAATCCGCCGGCCGCCGCAGCGGCGGGCGCGGGCCCGTCGACGGCGGCGGCCTCGGGTTGCGGCTGCGAGGGATGATGCAATGCCGCCGGCGCCGGCTTGGCCCGCATCATCGGGCTCAAGCCGATCGCCACCGCCAGCAGCAAGACGATCGCCACACCCGGATACCACCAGTTGGTCACGCCCTTGTGGCGCAGCACGAAGAACTGCCGCACCAGCGCGCCGGCGGCCATGATCATCAGCAGCACCACCCAGTTGTGCGGCGCGCTGTAGGTCATGCTGTAGTGATTGGACAGCATCGCGAACAGCACCGGCAGCGTGAAATAGGTGTTGTGCACGCTGCGCTGCTTGCCGCGCTTGCCGTGGATGGGATCGGGCGCCTGGCCGGCGCGCATCGACGCCACCATCTTGCGCTGGCCGGGAATGATCCACACCAGCACGTTGGCGCTCATGATGGTGGCCAGCGAGGCGCCGCTGATCAGGAAGGCCGCGCGTCCCGAGAACAGGTGGCAGGCCGCCCACACCGACACCACCACCTGCAGCCCGACCAGGATGTTGACCAGGCGGTCGGCATTGGGCCGGTCGCCCATGTGACTGCAGATGGCGTCGTAGATCAGCCAGTTGAAGACCAGGAAGGCGATCGCGGTGCCGCCGGCCATCGAGGCCGACATGTCGAACACGTTGCGGTCGACCAGGAACACGTTGGCGTTGAACAGGTACAGCAGCGAGAACAGCGCGAAGCCCGAGAGCCAGGTGCTGTACGACTCCCAGTAGAACCAGTGCAGGTGCTCGGGCAGCTGCTTGGGCGCCAGCAGGTATTTCTGCGGATTGTAGAAGCCGCCGCCGTGCACCGCCCACAGCTCCCCGCCCACGCCCTTCTCCCTGAGCTCGGGGTCGGTGGGCTGGACCAGGCTGTTGTCCAGCCAGACGAAATAGAAGGAAGAACCGATCCACGCGATCGCCGTGATGACGTGCACCCAGCGCAGCAGCAGATTGAGCCAGTCGAGAATATAGGCTTCCATGATCGAGTCGTTTCCTCTTTGTTGTTGGTTGACGCAGCCGGTCGCGCCTCGCCGACGGTTCTAGCATAAATGGTGCCGGGTGCGGATGCCATGCCTGCCGCGCCGCGCGGTTACGTCATCCGGATCGTTTTTACAAGCGATTGGCCACAATATCCCAAAGTCCTGTCAACAATATCTGCCAACGCTGATAACCGACAGTTCGCTACGCGCATATTCCAACACCCAGCATTGGCGCGGCTGTTCGGCGCACGACCGCGCCCGCGGCCGGATACGGCAGCCTTCGTTTTTAGTGCAGCGCGTCAAATTCGGTGCGACCTAAGCACCAAGTTGTTGCAAATGGATTAAATCATTGTCGACAAAATGATCTCCCGTTGGCGACCGTACCCGCCCGCGTTTGCCGATCGGCGGCACGCGCGCGCCTGCGGCGTGCCGCATGCCGCGCCCCGGCGGCCGCGCCGGCCGGGCATCTTTACATCCCGCGCGGGAATGCCGCCGCAAGTCGCGCCGGCATTGGCGATCGCATTGGCACGATACCTGCTAAACGTCGGTTCTGAATCGGTAGCGACGGACGCGACGGGAGAGCGGCAACACCGTCCGACGCTGCGGTGGAGATGTGAACAGGCCGGGCAATTCCGTCCGGCGTCTTTTTTGAAACAGGGGAGCGTAATGAAGAAAACTCGTTTGGCATTGGCATTGGCATCCTGCCTCGTGGCGGGCAGCGCGATGGCGCAATCGTCCGTCACCGTGAGCGGCCTGGTCGACGCCTTCGCCGGCAGCATGAAGAACAGCGGCGACACCGGCAGCAAGGCATCGGTCGGCTCCGGCGGCCTGACCACCTCTTGGATCGGCTTCAAGGGCACGGAAGACCTGGGCGGCGGCCTGAAGGCCGAATTCAACCTGACCTCTTTCTTCCAGACCGACACCGGCGCCACCGGCCGCTTCTCGGGCGACAACCTGTTCTCGCGCGACGCCAACATCGCCCTGGCCGGCAGCTACGGCCGCGTGATGCTGGGCCGCGGCCTGGCCCCGAGCTTCCTGCCGACCGTGCTGTTCAACCCGTTCGGCGACTCCTTCACGTTCTCGCCGCTGGTGCTGCATGTCTACACGCCTTCGGGCAACTTCGGCGCGCGCACCTGGACCCAGGCCAACGCGGCCGACAGCGGCTGGAGCAACGAAATCATCTACACCACGCCCAAGTTCGGCGGCCTGCAGGCCAACCTGCACTACCAGCTGGGTGAAGTCGCCGGCCAGACCGGCAAGAAGAACATCGGCGTGAACGCGCTGTACTTCAACGGCGGCCTGGCCCTGACCGGCCTGTACTTCGATGCCCAGGCCAGCAACCCCAATTCGGGCGCCGCCATCATCGACGCCACCGCGCCCTTCTCCTCGATCACCCGCCAGAAGACCTGGATGGCCGGCGCCACCTATGACTTCAAGGTGGTCAAGCTCTACGGCACCTTCCAGACCAGCAAGGACACCACCGCCGGCAATCCGCAAGCCAAGGACAAGGTGTACAGCGTGGGCCTGTCGGCGCCGGTGGGCAACGGCTCCATCCTGGCCGGGTTCGCCCGCACCAAGCGCACCGGCGACCTGCTGGCCGGCGGCGACGTCGCGCGCAACACCACCTCGGTCGGCTACGACTACTTCATGTCCAAGCGCACCGACCTGTACGCGATCGTCATGAACGACAAGATCTCCAACAAGAACACCGGAGTCTCGTTCGGCCTGGGCATGCGCCATCGCTTCTGATGCGCGCGCAGCATCGGGCGCCCCGGCGACGGATGCGCCCGATGGGAAGCCCGCGCGGCATTCATGGACGCGCGGCGCTTCCCGGCAATAGCAGCAAATGCAGTACGGTGAACCGGCGACTCCTTCTGGGCCGGCCAGCCGCGTCTTGAGCCTGTGCTTCGGTGGAAACCGCAACACCGGAATGCGCGCGAATCGCTCCTCTTGCAGGAGCGTCGGCCTGGCCGGCGTCGCGCGCATTGCGGTTTCCACCATCTTTTTTCAATCGCCTTTCGGGAGATTTCCCCATGCGTTCATTCCGTTTCCTCGGCTGCTCGGCGGCGCTGCTGCTCGGCCTGGTATCGGCATCGTCCTCGTTCGCACAAGAGACCAAGATCAAATTCCAGCTGGACTGGCGCTTCGAAGGCCCGTCCGCGCTGTTCCTGGTGGCCAAGTCCAAGGGTTACTTCGCCCAGGAAAAACTGGACGTCGCCATCGACGCCGGCAACGGTTCGGGCAATGCCGTCAACCGCGTGGCCTCCGGCACCTATGACATGGGCTTCGCCGACATGGCCGCGCTCATGGAGTTCGCCGCCAACAATCCCGACGCGCCCTCCAAGCCGGTGGCCGTGATGATGGTCTACAACGACACGCCGGCCGCGGTGTTCTCGCTGAAGAAATCGGGCATCAGGAAGCCGGCCGACCTGGCCGGCAAGAAACTGGGCGCGCCGGTGTTCGACGCCGGGCGCCGCGCCTATCCGATCTTCGCCAAGGCCAACGGCCTGGATGCGTCGAAGGCGCAGTGGACCAGCATGGATCCGCCGCTGCGCGAAACCATGCTGGCGCGCGGCGACGTGGACGCCATCACCGGCTTCTACTTCACCTCGCTGCTGAACCTGAACGCGCGCGGCATCAAGGACGAAGACATCGACGTGATGATGTTCCCGGACTACGGCGTGCGGCTGTACGGCAACGCCATCATCGCCTCGGACGCCATGATCAGGCAGAAGCCTGAGGCCATCAAGGGCTTCCTGCGCGCCTTCGCCAAGGCCTCCCGCGACGTCATGGCCAATCCCGAGGCCGCCATCAAGGTGCTCAAGGAACGCGACGGCCTGATCGACGAGAAGCTGGAGCTGCGCCGCCTGAAGCTGGCCATCGCCAGCGCGATTGCGACGCCGCACGCCAAGTCCGAAGGCTACGGCCAGGTCTTCGCGCCGCGCATGACGCTGATGGCCTCGCAGGTCTCCGACGCCTACGGCACCAAGACCCGCGTCAACGCCGACAAGATCTGGAACGGCGCCTTCCTGCCGTCCCGGGCCGAGCTGGACGTGTTCCCCAAGTGACCCATCCCGCGCGGCGGCGCCCGTGGCCCGCCGCGCGGATCAACAGCAGCAACGCAGAAGAGCGACAACCATGAGCGACACCTTCGTCGATTTCCGCCACGTCTACCTGGCCTATGACGGCGCCGCCGAGTTCGCGGTGGAAGACATCGACCTGCAGACCCGCGCCGGCGAATTCATCGCCATCGTCGGCCCTTCGGGCTGCGGGAAATCGACCTTCATGAAGCTGGCCACCGGCCTCAAGCAGCCCAACCGCGGCAGCGTGGTCATCGACGGCCAGCCGGTGACCGGCCCGCTGAAGTTCGTCGGCATGGCCTTCCAGGCGCCCACGCTGCTGCCCTGGCGCACCACGCTGGAGAACGTGCTGCTGCCGCTGGAGATCGTCGAACCGTATCGCCGCGACTTCAAGCAAAGGAAGGCCGAGTACGCCGAGCGCGCCTTGAAGCTGCTCAAGACGGTGGGCCTGGACGGCTATGCCGACAAGTTTCCCTGGCAGCTGTCGGGCGGCATGCAGCAGCGCGCCTCGATCTGCCGCGCGCTGATCCACGAACCCAAGATGCTGCTGCTGGACGAGCCCTTCGGCGCGCTCGACGCCTTCACCCGCGAAGAGCTGTGGTGCGTGCTGCGCGATCTGTGGGCCGAGCGCAAGTTCAATGTCATCCTGGTGACGCACGACCTGCGCGAGGCCGCCTTCCTGGCCGACACCATCTATGTGATGAGCAAGCGCCCGGGGCGCATCGTGGTGCGCCGCGAAAACCCGCTGCCGCGCCCCTGCGAGCTGGACACCACCTACACCGACGCCTTCAACGCCCTGGTGCACGAGCTGCGCGAGCACATCGGCCACGTGCGCAACACCTGACCGGCAGACACGACATGAAAAACCCGTTCAAAGGCCAACTCAACAAGGCCGCCACCACGCTGGCGCCATGGTTCCTGCTGCTGCTGATCCTCGGCGTCTGGCAGTTCATCTGCAGCGTGTGGCAGGTCTCCGACTTCATCTTCCCCAGCCCGATGTCGATCATCCAGGCGATGGTGGAATTCTCGGGCCCGATCGCGCATCACGCGCTCTCCACCTTCTGGGTCACCATGGTGGGCTTCGCCATCGCGGTGGCGGTCGGCGTGACGCTGGGCTTTTTGATCGGCTCCTCGCCGATGCTGTATGCCGCCGCCTATCCGCTGATGACGGCGTTCAATGCGCTGCCCAAGGCGGCTTTCGTGCCGGTGCTGGTGGTGTGGTTCGGCATCGGCGCCGGCCCGGCCATCCTGACGGCGTTCCTGATCTCCTTCTTCCCGATCATGGTCAACATCGCCACCGGCCTGGCCACGCTGGAGCCCGAACTGGAGGACGTGCTGCGGGTGCTGGGCGCGCGCCGCCTGGACATCCTGCTCAAGGTGGGCCTGCCGCGCTCCATGCCCTACTTCTTCGCCTCGCTCAAGGTCGCCATCACGCTGGCCTTCGTCGGCTCCACCGTGTCCGAGATGAACGCCTCCAACGAGGGCATCGGCTACCTGCTGGTGTCGGCCGGCTCCTCGATGAAGATGCCGCTGGCCTTCGCCGGCCTGGTGGTGATCGGGGCCATGGCCATGGCCATGTACGAGCTGTTCGCCATCATCGAGCGGCGCACCACCGGCTGGGCGCACCGGGGCAAATGAGCCGGCGCGGCGGCGGCGCCACGAAATCCGGCCCAAACCCCGCTGCCGACAGGGCCGCAGGCGGAAATCGGTAGGCGGGACGGCCCAATTTGTCTATGATGACGCGCGTGTGACGCGCCCGCCCGGAACGGGCGCTCCGCGGCCCTCGCGCCGCTGACAACGAACGACAGGAAAATCACGTGAGCGCAGTTCCACTCCGCCTAGAAATCAGCCATGTGCGCAAGGCCTATCCCGGCGTGCTGGCCAATGACGACGTCAGCCTGGCGGTAGCGCCCGGCGAGATCCATGCCGTGCTCGGGGAGAACGGCGCCGGCAAGTCGACCCTGATGAAAATCATCTTCGGCGCGGTCAAGCCCGACGCCGGCGAGATCCGCTGGAACGGCGAGGCGGTGCAGATCGCCAATCCGCAGGTGGCGCGCCGGCTCGGCATCGCCATGGTGTTCCAGCATTTTTCGCTGTTCGACACGCTGACCGTCACCGAGAACATCGCGCTGGGCCTGGATGCGTCTACCGATCTCAAGGAGCTGGCCCAGCGCATCACCGAAACCGGCGACAGGTACGGCCTGGAGCTGGAGCCGCACCGCCATGTGCATACGCTGTCGGTAGGCGAGCGCCAGCGCGTGGAGATCGTGCGCGCGCTGCTGACCAATCCGCAGTTGCTGATCCTGGACGAGCCGACCTCGGTGTTGACGCCGCAGGCGGTGGAAAAACTCTTCGTCACCCTGCGCCGCCTGGCCGACGAAGGCTGCAGCATCCTCTATATCAGCCACAAGCTCGACGAGATCCGCGCGCTGTGCCACAGCGCCACCGTGATGCGCGGCGGCCGCGTGACCGGCAATTGCGATCCGCGCGCCGAGACCAGCGCCGGCCTTTCGCGCATGATGATCGGCGACGAACTGGTGCGCCTGACGCGCGAACGCAATCCCGAATCCCAGCGCAACGAGCGCAAGCTGCACGTCAACCGCCTGTCGTTGCCCAAGGCCCACCTGTTTGCCACCGAACTGAAGGACATCGAGTGCGAGGTGCGCGCCGGCGAGATCGTCGGCATCGCCGGCGTCTCCGGCAACGGCCAGCAGGAACTGCTGGCGGCGTTGTCGGGCGAGGACCAGCGCGCGGCGCCCAACATGGTGATCCTGGGCGGCAGCCCGGTCGGCCACCTCTCGCCCAACCCGCGCCGCGCGGCCGGCCTGGGGCTGGTGCCGGAAGAACGGCTGGGACGCGGCGCCGTGCCCACGCTTTCGCTCACGGCCAACATGCTGCTGTCGCACCAGAAGACGCCCTATGTGAAGCGTGGCATGATCGATTTCGGCTTCACCCGCCGCGCCGCCGCCTCCATCATCGAGCGCTTCAAGGTCAAGGCGGCCGGGCCGGATGCGCCGGCCAAGAGCCTGTCGGGCGGCAACCTGCAGAAATTCATCGTCGGCCGCGAGATGGAACGCAAGCCTGCGGTGTTCGTGGTGGCCCAGCCGACCTGGGGCGTGGACGTGGGCGCCGCCGCCCAGATCCACGGCGAAATACTGAAACTGAAACAGGAAGGCTGCGCGGTGCTGGTGATCTCGGAAGAACTGGATGAGCTGTTCGCGCTGTGCGACCGCCTGCATGTGATCGCCAAGGGCCGCCTGTCGCCGTCGATCCCGATCGAGCAGGCCACGCGCGAGCAGGTCGGGGTGTGGATGAGCGGCTTGTGGGATGCGGACGCGAACGATGCGACGGAGGCCGGCCATGTCTAAGCTGATGTCGCTCCCCTTGCGCCTCGAATTGCGCGGCGCGCCCTCGCGCGCCATGACGTATTGGTCGCCGGTCATCGCCATCGTCCTTACGCTGGTGCTGGGCGCCCTGCTGTTCCTGGCGCTGGGCAAGGATCCCTTGGCCGGGCTGAAAGTGTTCCTGGTCGATCCGTTCAACGGCAAGCGCGCCATCAGCGAGCTGCTGCTCAAATCGGTCCCGCTGATCCTGTGCGCGCTGGGCCTGGCGGTGTGCTTCCGCGCCAGCATCTGGAACATCGGCGCCGAAGGCCAGTTCACCGTCGGCGCGCTGTGCTCGGGGGCCATGCTGGTCTGGCTGGACGTGCCCGGCCATGCGATTTCCGGCGGCATGGGCCTGCTGCTGACGATCGTCGCCGGCGTCGTGGGCGGCGCCGCCTGGGCCGGCATCACGGCCTTCCTGCGCGACCGCTTCAACGCCAACGAGATCCTGGTGTCGCTGATGCTGACCTACGTGGCGCAGCTGCTGCTGATGTGGGCGGTCAACAGCCCGCTGAAGGATCCCAACGGCATGAACTTCCCGCAGTCGAAGGTATTCTCGGGCGAGTTCATGCTGCCGATGCTGATCCCGGGCACGCGCCTGCATATCGGCTTCGCGGTGGCCATCGTGGCCGCGGCGCTGATGGCGGTGTTCATGATGCGCAGCCTGCGCGGCTTCTCGCTGACGGTGGGCGGCGTGGCGCCGCACGCGGCGCGCTATGCCGGCTTCTCGGCGCGCTCGGCGCTGTGGGTGTCGCTGCTCATTTCCGGCGCCTTCGCGGGCCTCGCGGGCGCCTTCGAGATCACGGGACCGATCGGGCAGCTGCTGCCCTCGGTGTCGCCGGGCTACGGCTTCGCCGCCATCATCGTCGCCTTCATCGGCCGCTTGCATCCGGTCGGCGCGGTATTTGGCGGCCTGGTCATGTCGCTGCTCTATCTCGGCGGCGAACTGGCGCAATCGCGCCTGGGCCTGCCCTCGGCGATCACCGGCGTGTTCCAGGGCATGCTGCTGTTCCTGCTGCTGGCCTGCGACACCCTGATCGATTACCGCCTGGCGTGGAAGAAGAAAGCTTAAGGAACGGCCATGGAACAACTCGCTCCCCTCATCGCAGCCTCGATCAACGCCGGCACGCCGTTGCTGCTGGCGGCCATCGGCCTGCTGATCAACGAACGCTCGGGCGTGCTTAACCTGGGCGCCGAAGGCATGATGCTGGTCTCGGCCATCGCCGGCTTCGCGGTCGGCTACGCCACCAAGAGCCCGCTGCTGGGATTCGCCGCCGGCGCCGTATGCGGCATGCTGATGGCCGCGCTGTTCGCCTGGCTGGCGCTGCAACTGGCGACCAACCAGGTCGCCACCGGGCTGGCGCTGGCGATCTTCGGCGCCGGCCTGTCGGCCTTCGTCGGCCAGCGCTTCGTCGGCCTGGCGCTGCCGGCGCAGGCCAATGCGGTGCCGCTGCTGGGCGACATCCCCTTCATCGGCCCGGCGCTGTTCCGCCAGCACTGGATGAGCTACGCCGCCTTCGCGCTGTGCCTGGCCAGCATGTGGTTTCTGTACCGCACGCGCGCCGGCCTGGTGTTGCGCGCGGTGGGCGAGTCGCCGGAGTCGGCGCATGCGCTGGGCTATTCGGTGCGCGGCATCCGCCTGGCCGCGCTGCTGTTCGGCGGCGGCTGCTGCGGCCTGGCCGGCGCCTACATGTCGCTGGTCTACACGCCGATGTGGGTGGAGGGCCTGGTAGCCGGCCGCGGCTGGATCGCGCTGGCGCTGACCGCCTTCGCCACCTGGCGCCCGGCGCGGGTGCTGCTGGGCTCGCTGCTGTTCGGCGGCGTCACCATCGCCCAGTTCTATTTGCAAGGCATGGGCGTGACCATCCCCTCACAGATTCTGTCGATGGCGCCTTACCTGGCCACCATCGTGGTGCTGGCGCTGATCTCGCGCAATCCGGACTGGATCCGGCTGAACATGCCGGCATCGCTGGGCAAGCCGTTCCGCCCCGGAGCGCACTAAGTTTTTTTGTTGCAGCAACACGTACTTAACCACTGACCCAGAGGGAGAACCACAATGAAGATTTCGCGCAGGGCGTCGCTCACGATGCTCGCCACCCTGGCCGCGGCAACCCTGATCGGTTGCGGCAAGAAGGAAGACCCCGCGCCGGCCGCGCCCGCAGCTGCTCCGGCTGCCGCCGCGCCCGCCGCCGACCCGCTGAAGGTTGCCTTCGTCTACATCGGCCCGGTCGGCGACGCCGGCTGGACCTTCGCCCACGATAAGGGCCGCAAGGCGGTGGAAGAGAAGTTCGGCGACAAGGTCAAGACCACCTTCGTGGAGAACATCCCCGAGTCCGCCGCCGATGCCGAGCGCGTGTTCCGCCAGCTGGCCACCGACGGCAACAAGCTGATCTTCGGCACCACCTTCGGCTACATGGAGGCCATGCTCAAGGTCGCCAAGGAATTCCCGGACGTGAAGTTCGAGCACGCCACCGGCTTCAAGACCGCCGACAACCTGGCGCAGTACGACGTGCGCACCTATGAGGGCGCCTACCTGGCCGGCGTGGTCGCGGGCAAGATGAGCAAGTCGGGCAAGCTGGGCGTGGTGGCCTCGGTGCCGATCCCCGAAGTGATCCGCAACATCGACTCCTTCACCCTGGGCGCGCGTTCGGTCAACCCCAAGGCGACCACCGCGGTGGTCTGGGTCAACAAGTGGTTCGACCCGGGCAAGGAACGCGAAGCCGCCACCACCCTGATCGGCCAGGGCGTGGACGTGCTGATGCAGAACACCGACTCGGCCGCCGTGGTGCAGACCGCGCAGGAAAAAGGCGTGTACGCCTTCGGCTGGGACAGCGACATGACCAGCTTCGGCCCTAAGGCCCACCTGGCCGCGTCGATGATCAACTGGGGCGTGTACTACACCGCGCGCGTGCAGGCGGTGCTGGACGGTTCCTGGAAGAGCAGCACCAGCTGGATCGGCCTGAAGGACAACGGCATCGACCTGGCCGCCTTCAATCCTGAGCTGCCGGCCGACGTCAAGTCGCTGGTGGAAGAGCGCAAGAAGGCCATCGTCGACGGCAGCGCCCCGATCTGGAAGGGTCCGATCAAGGACAACGCCGGCAAGGAAGTGCTGGGCAAGGACGCCGTGGCTGATGACGGCTTCCTGCACGGCATCAAGTTCTACGTCGAAGGCGTGGACGGCAAGGTGCCTGGCTGATGACCCGGGTCTGACCGCGGCCGACCGCAAGCCGGCATGCAAAGGATGGCAGGGTGCGCCGCGGGGCGTTCCCTGCCATTTTTCATGGGCCGGCCGAAAGCCGCCCAAAACCTGCGATCGGCCGCTATCGCAGCGCCATCCTGCCTGTATAATGCACAGCCAACAATTGCGGGAAGCGGCGCTTGGCCTGGCTTTCCGCCGACCCGACCTGACGATTTATGCAAAAAGCCCGCAAACCGATCGACATCAAGATATCCACCGTCGTTGCCATCTCGGCAATCCTGCATGAAACCGACCCGGCCGCGCTGGAACAGGCCCTGAAGGACATGACCGGCGGCGTATCCGACTTCTTCGAGGACGAGTTTGCGGTGCTGGACATCGGCGCGCTGGAAGGCGAAGCCGCCGCCGGCATCGACTGGACCGCGCTGGTGGCGCTGTTCAAGCGCTTCCGCCTGAACACGGTGGCCGTGCGCAATGCGCCGGAGGCCTTGCATGCCGGCATCGTGGCGCAGGGCCTGGCCATCGACAGCGGCGCGGCCACCGGCGGCCCGTCCAATGCCCGCGCGCAGGAAAACGCGATGATGGCCTCGGTCGCCGCCGCCACGCCGCCGCAACCGCAACCGCAACCGCAACCCGAACCCGCGCCCGCCGCGCCGCCGCAAGCGGCTCCGGCCGCGGCGCCAGCGGCCGCTCCCGCGGCCCGCACCATGATCGTCGACACGCCGGTGCGCGCCGGCCAGCGCATCTACGCGCGCGGCGCCGACCTGGTGATCCTGGCGGCGGTCAACAACGGCGCCGAGATCATCGCCGACGGCAGCATCCACGTCTACGCGCCGTTGCGCGGGCGCGCGCTGGCCGGCGCCTCGGGCAACACCGAGGCGCGCATCTTCACCGCGTCGCTGGAGGCGGAACTGGTGTCCATCGCCGGGGTCTATCGGACCTTCGAGAACGGCCATGCGCCGGAGACCACCGGCCGGCAGGTCCAGGTGCGCCTCAACGGCGAACGCATCGACGTGCTGCAGATGCAGGCCGGGTAGGCCGACGGCTGCGACATCACCGCAACACCCGGCCGCGCGCCGGCAACGACAATTTGAATCCTGCCGGGACCACCCGGCGCATCTGTTCTTCTTAAGGAGTTTTTTGTGGCAAAAATCATCGTTGTGACTTCAGGTAAGGGCGGCGTCGGCAAAACGACGTCGAGCGCCAGTTTCGCATCGGGCCTGGCGATGCGCGGCCACAAGACGGCCGTGATCGACTTCGACGTCGGCCTGCGCAACCTGGACCTGATCATGGGCTGCGAACGCCGCGTGGTCTATGACCTGATCAACGTGATCAACAAGGAAGCCACGCTGAACCAGGCCCTGATCAAGGACAAGCACTGCGAGAACCTGTTCATCCTGCCGGCCTCGCAGACCCGCGACAAGGACGCCCTGTCCGAGGAAGGCGTGGAGCGCGTGCTGGAAGACCTGGCCAAGATGGACTTCGAATACATCATCTGCGACTCGCCGGCCGGCATCGAGCATGGCGCGGTGATGGCGCTGACCTTCGCCGACGAGGCGATCGTGGTGACCAACCCGGAAGTCTCCTCGGTGCGCGACTCCGACCGCATCCTCGGCATCATCCAGGCCAAGTCGCGCCGCGCCTCGGCCGGCGGCGAACCGGTCAAGGAACACCTGCTGATCACCCGCTACGCGCCCAAGCGCGTGGAAGGCGGCGAGATGCTGTCGTACACCGACGTGCAGGAAATCCTGCGCATCCCCCTGATTGGCATTATCCCCGAATCGGAATCGGTGCTGGCGGCGTCCAACCAGGGCAGCCCGGCCATCCACATGAAGGACAGCGACGTGGCCGAGGCCTACCAGGACGTGGTGTCGCGCTTCCTTGGCGAGAACGTCGAGCTGCGCTTCACCAACTACGAAAAGCCGGGCTTCCTGCAGCGCATTTTCGGAGGTAAGTGACATGTCCCTGCTTTCATTCCTGTTCCCGACCAAGCCCAAGAGCGCGGTTGCAGCAAAGGAACGGCTGCAGATCATCATCGCGCGCGAACGCTCCAACGGCCGCCAGGGCCCGGACTTCCTGCCGGCGCTGCACAAGGAGCTGATCGAGGTGATCTCCAAGTACACCAAGGTCAATGCCGACGACATCAAGATCTCGCTGGACCGCCAGGGCAACCTGGAGGTGCTGGACGTGAACGTGGTGCTGCCCGACGCCGCCGATTCGGCGCCGACCTGAGCCTGCGTGCGCGCATGGAAGGCAAAAAGGGCAGCGCGGCTGCCCTTTTTTCCATGTGCCGCGCTTGCGCCCTGGCTTGATTTTCCTGATGCCCTGATGCGATGAAGACCGGGATCCTCACCTCCTCCGCCGACTGCGCGGCCTTGCTGCGCCAGCTGCCGGCCGGCCGCGACTGCGCGATCTACGCCGGCGCCGAAGGGCTGCAGGCGGCGCGCGAGGATGGCGTCGGACTGCTGGTGGTGGACCTGGACGGGCTGGAAACCCTGGCGGCGCAAGCCGAAGCGGGCCTGCGCGCGCTGCGCATGCAGGCCGCGCCGGCGCCCGCCGTGCTGCTGCTGGCGGCGGCCGGCCAGAAGGCGTTGCTGCGCACGCTGCGCGCGGTTGCGGACGACTACCTGCTCAAGCCCATCCGCCGCAACGAGCTGGCGCTGCGCCTGGAGCTGCTGCTGCACGCGGCAGATCCCCAGGCTGCCGCGGCGCGCGTGGTCGAGGCCGGCGGTTTCCTGTTCGACCTCGATCGCCTGCGGGTTTCCAGCCCGCGGCGCCCGGGACTCGACGCCGCGCTCACGCAGAAGGAGGCCGAGCTGGCCCTGCTGCTGCTGCAGAACCTGGGCCGGCCGCTGTCGCGCGCCTTCCTGCAGGAGCGCATCTGGGGCGCCGAGCCCGAGCTGCCGACCCGCACCATCGACACCCACGTTTCGCGCGTGCGCACCAAGCTCGGCCTGCAGCCGGGCTTCGGCTACCGGCTGGCCACCGTGTATGGCTACGGCTACCAGCTGGAGCTGGTCGGCGCGGAGGGCAAACCGGCGCAGGCCGAATGATTTCCCCGCGGAAAGTTGTTGTATTCCGATGCCGGCGCCGGCGAAAACTGATCCATATCAGGGATGAATATCGACTATCACCATAGCGGCAAACCCCTTATTGTGCAGCGGGTATAATAGAGCCTCGAAAACGGCCTGCTTTTGGCCGCGCATTTCCCGTATCGCCCTGTTCCAGCTCATCGGCCCTTGCTGCCGCGAATTTCATGCATTTGCTCGCCGTCGGACTCAACCATACCACCGCGCCGGTTTCGCTGCGCGAGAAAGTGGCGTTCCCCGCTGACCAGATCGGTCAGGCGGTGGCGGCGGCGCGCTCGTGGTTCGGCGGCAACGACAGGATCGTCTCGGCCGGCGAAGCCGCCATCCTCTCCACCTGCAACCGCACCGAGCTGTATGCCGCGGCGGCGGCAGGCCGTGACGGCGTGGACTTCGCCATCGACCGCACCGCCCAGTTCCTGGCCGAATACCACAAGATTCCCTACACCGACCTGCGTCCCTTCCTCTACGCGCTGCCGCAGGACAATGCCGTGCGCCACGCCTTCCGCGTCGCCTCCGGGCTGGACTCGATGGTGCTGGGCGAGCCGCAGATCCTGGGCCAGATGAAGGATGCGGTGCGCCAGGCGGATGCCGCCGGCGGCCTGGGCACCTATCTGCACCAGTTGTTCCAGCGCACCTTCGCGGTGGCCAAGGAAGTGCGCACCACCACCGAGATCGGCGCGCACAGCGTGTCGATGGCGGCGGCTGCGGTGCGCCTGTCGCAGCGCATCTTCGATTCCGTCTCGGGCCAGAACGTGCTGTTCATCGGCGCCGGCGAAATGATCGAGCTGTGCGCCACGCATTTCGCGGCGCAAAACCCCAAGAGCCTGACGGTGGCCAACCGCACCATGGAGCGCGGCGAGACGCTGGCGCACCGCTTCAACGGCAACGCGATCCGCCTGGCCGACCTGCCGGAGCAGCTCTCGCGTTTCGACATCGTGGTGTCCTGCACCGCGTCGTCGCTGCCCATCATCGGCCTGGGCCTGGTCGAGCGCGCGGTGAAGGCGCGCCGCCACAAACCCATCTTCATGGTCGACCTGGCCGTGCCGCGCGACATCGAAGCCGAAGTCGGCCGCCTGGACGACGTCTTCCTCTACACCGTGGACGACCTGGCCTCGGTGGTGCAAAGCGGCGTCGAAAACCGCCAGGCCGCGGTGGCGCAGGCCGAAGCCATCATCGAGAACCGCGTGCAGTCCTTCATGCACTGGATCGACAGCCGCGCCATGGTGCCGCTGATCCAGGACCTGCATGAGACCGGCGAGGCGCTGCGCCTGGTCGAGCTGGAACGCGCGCGCCGCATGCTGGCCAAGGGCGAGGATGTCGAGGCCGTGCTCGAGGCGCTCTCCAAGGGCATCACCGCCAAGTTCCTGCACGGCCCGCAACAGGCCCTGCACCATGCCCAGGGCGAACAGCGCAGCCAGCTGGTCTCGATCCTGCCGCAACTGTTCCGCACCAAGCGTTAGCGTTCCCCCTCCCGGGCCCGCGCCGCGCGCGCAGGCCAGCCTTGCCGCCTCCCCCCGGAGCGCCGGCCCGCCGCACCACACCTTTGTTATCGCACCACGCCATGAAACCATCGATGCTCGCCAAACTCGACCAGCTTGCCGAACGGCTGGAAGAGCTCAACAGCCTGCTGGCCCAGGAAGACGCCACGGCCAACATGGACAACTTCCGCAAGATGACCCGCGAGCACGCCGAGCTGGGCCCGCTGGTGGCGCTATATCTGGACTACGCGCAGGCCGGCCGGGACATCAAGACCGCCCAGGATCTGCTGGCCGATCCCGACATGAAGGAGTTCGCGCAGGAAGAGATCAACGGCGCCCGGGCCCGCATGGAGGCGCTGGAAGGCGATCTGCAGAAGATGCTGCTGCCCAGGGATCCCAACGACGAGCGCAACATCTTCCTGGAAATCCGCGCCGGCACCGGCGGCGACGAATCGGCGCTGTTCGCCGGCGACCTGCTGCGCATGTACAGCCGCTATGCCGAGCGCCAGCGCTGGCAGGTGGAGATCGTCTCGTCGTCCGAGTCCGAGCTGGGCGGCTACAAGGAGGTAATTGCGCGCATCGCCGGACCGGGCGCCTATTCGCGCCTGAAGTTCGAGTCCGGCGGCCACCGCGTGCAGCGCGTGCCGGCTACCGAGACCCAGGGCCGCATCCACACCTCGGCCTGCACCGTGGCCGTGATGCCGGAGGCCGATGAAGTGGAGGACGTGGAGATCAACCCGTCCGAGATCCGCATCGACACTTATCGCGCCTCGGGCGCCGGCGGCCAGCACATCAACAAGACCGACTCGGCGGTGCGCATCACCCACCTGCCCACCGGCATCGTGGTGGAATGCCAGGACGACCGCAGCCAGCACAAGAACAAGGCCCAGGCGATGAAGGTGCTGGCCGCGCGCATCAAGGACGTGCAGCTGCGCGAGCAGCAGTCCAAGGAAGCCGCCACCCGCAAGTCGCTGATCGGCTCGGGCGATCGCAGCGAGCGCATCCGCACCTACAATTTCCCGCAGGGACGCATGACCGACCACCGCATCAACCTGACGCTGTACAAGCTGGACTTCATCATGGACGGCGACCTCGACGAATTGACCAACGCGCTCATCACCGAGCGCCAGGCGGAGCTGCTGGCGGAATTGGGCGACGACTGAGGCCCCGGCCTACGGTGCCGCTACCGTAGCGGCGACAGGAACCAAAACGGGCCAGTCGGCTCTGAGAGGCTTGCATCGCAGTAGTCGCCTGAGGGGGCGGCGTGCAGGCAACCGGGGCTCTCCACTACAATCCGTCATGGCCATGCGTGCCAGAGCCGGTCACAACTCAACCAAAGCGAATAGACATGAAATCATCCAAATCGGTTTTCCTGCTGGTGGCGCTGGTCTGCGCCGCCCTGCTCGGCTTCGCCATGTACCTGCAGATCGTCGAAGAAATGCAGCCTTGCCCGCTGTGCGTGATCCAGCGCTACATGTTCGTGCTGGTGGCGGCGTTTTCGCTGATCGCCTATTTCATGCCGCCGCCGGCCCGCCGCGGCGGCGCGGCGCTGGGCCTGCTGGCTGCGCTGGGCGGCGCCGGCACCGCGATCTGGCACCTGTACGTGAAGGCGCATCCGGGCGTGTCGTGCACCACCGATCCGCTGGAAACCGCGATCAACCAGTTGCCCACCGCCAAGCTGCTGCCGCAGATGTTCACCGCCGACGGCTTCTGCTCGGCGCCGTGGCCGCCGGTGCTTGGCCTGCAGATCCCGACCTGGTCGCTGATCTGGTTTGCGCTGCTTGGCCTGATGCTGCTGCGCCAGGTCTTCAAGCGCGCCTGAGGCCGCGTCACCCATGCAACACGCATCCAGCTTTGCCGGCTGCACGCTGGCGACGGTACTCAGGATGGCGCCGCTGGATGCGCTGGAGAACCGCATACTGGTCAGCCACGCGCTGCGCCTGACGCGCGTGCAGCTGATCACGCAATCCGAGCGCCGGCTGGAGCTCGCCGAGGCCGACGCGCTACAGGCGCTGTTCGAACGCCGCCTGCGCGGCGAGCCGATCGCCTACATCGTCGGCGCGCGCGAGTTCTTCGGGCTCGATTTTCGCGTCACGCCAGACGTATTGATCCCGCGCCCCGATACCGAACTGCTGGTGGAACTGGCTATCGGGCGCTTGCCGCAAGCCGGGCGCCTGCTGGACATGGGCACAGGTTCGGGCGCCATCGCGGTGGCCGTGGCCCACAGCAGGCCCGACGCCGCGGTGGCCGCGCTCGACGCCAGCGCGGCGGCGCTGGAGGTGGCGCGCGGCAATGCGCTGGCCAACGGGGCGCGCGTGGAGTTCATGCTGAGCGACTGGTACCAGGCGCTCGACGACGCCGCGGCCTTCGATGTGATCGCTTCCAATCCGCCCTACATCGTCGAAGGCGACGTCCATCTGTCGCAGGGCGACCTGCGCTTCGAACCTGTGGATGCGCTGACCGACCATGCCGACGGCTTGTCCGACCTGCGCATCATCGTCGGCGGCGCGCGCGCCCACCTGAAGCAGGGAGGCTGGCTGCTGATGGAGCATGGCTACGATCAGGCTGCGGCGGTGCGGGCCTTGCTGTCGGCGGCCGGCTTTGCCGGGGTGCAAAGCTGGCGCGACCTGGCGGGCATCGAACGCGTCAGCGGCGGTCGCCTGGCTTGACGAACATACGCCGCTGGATCCCGGCCTGCGCCAGGATGACGGCGGTGAAAATACAGCCAACCCGTCGTCCCGGCGCAGGCCGGGATCCAGTGGCGTTGAACGGCGTATCAAGCTTACGCCGCCTTCTTTCCGCCCCCATCCGGCAGTATCGGGGAATCCACCAGCGTCACGCTGCCCAACTCGGGATGCTCGATCATCCTGAGCAGCGATGCTTCCTTCTGCCTGGCCGCCTTGAGGTGCCGCTCCTTCACGTGGCCATAGCCGCGAATCTCTTCCGGAATGCGCGCCACCGCAATCACCTGCGCCAGGTTCTCCACCGTCAGCCGGCCCAGCAGCCGCGAGAGGGTCTCACGATACTCTTCGATAAGTGCGCGCTCCTGCCTGCGCTCCGCGGTGCGGCCGAAGGGATCGAAGGCCGTGCCGCGCAGGAAACGCAACTTGGCCAGCACGCCGAAGGCCGGCATCATCCATGAACCGTACTGCTTCTTGACCAGGTGCCCCTGGTCGTCCTGCCTGGCCGTGAGCGGCGGAGCCAGGTGGAATTTGAGCTGGTAGTCGCCCTCGAACATGGACGCGATCTTGGCGCGGAAGGCGCCGTCGGTGTAGAGACGCGCGACCTCGTATTCGTCCTTGTAGGCCATCAGCTTGAACAGGTATTGCGCCACGGCCTGGGTCAGCTTCAATCCCTTTCCCGCATCGCCCAGCGCGCCTTCGGCCGCTTGCACCTGCTGCACGAAATCGGCGTAGCGGCGGGCGTAGGCTGCGTTCTGGTAGGCCGTCAGGAAGCCGCTGCGGCGCTCCACGGTCTCTTCCAGCGATGGCGCCTTCTTGAATTCGATCACCTGCGCGCTCATGCCATTGCGCTTGGCTGCGTTCAACGCCGTGTCGATGTCGTGCGCCGCCACGCGGCCCCAGGCGAAGGCCTGCTTGTTGAACTCCACCTGCAGCGCGTTGAGCTCGATGGCACGCAGCAGCGCGGCCTCCGACAACGGCACCCAGCCGCGTTGCCAGGCATAGCCCAGCATGAACATATTGGTGGCGATGGCGTCGCCCATGAGCCCCATGGCAATGTGGCCGGCGTCCACCAGCGACAGGTTGTCGCGACCGCAGGCGCGGGCGATCTCGCCTTCGCTGGAGGCGTTGGGGAATTGCCAGTCCGGATTGCGCACGAAGGCGGCCGTCGGCGTCTGGGTCGAGTTCACGGCCGCGCGCGTGCGGCCCTCGCCCATGCGCGAGAGGGCGTCGCGGCTGGCGGTGACGATTACGTCGCAGCCGATCACCAGGTCGGCCGCGCCGGTGCCCACGCGGGTGGAATAGATATGCTCGGCCTGCTCGGCCACGCGCACGTGCGACATCACGGCGCCGCCCTTCTGCGCCAGGCCGGTCATGTCCAGCACGGAGCAGGCGCGGCCTTCCAGGTGCGCGGCCATGGCGATGATCTGGCCGATGGTGATGACGCCGGTGCCGCCCACCCCGGTGACCAGGATGCCGTAGGGATCGGCCAGCGACGGCAGGACCGGCTCTGGCAGCTTGGGCATGGCAGGCGCGCCCTCGCCCGCCTTGGCCTTGGCCGGCTTCTTCAGCTGGCCGCCCTCGACGGTGACGAAGCTGGGACAAAAACCGTTCACGCAGGAGTAGTCCTTGTTGCAGGACGACTGGTTGATCTGGCGCTTGCGGCCGAACTCGGTTTCCAGCGGCTCCACCGACAGGCAGTTGGATTGCACGCTGCAGTCGCCGCAGCCCTCGCACACGGCTTCGTTGATGACGGCGCGCTTGGCTGGATCGGGATAGGCGTTGCGTTTGCGGCGGCGGCGCTTTTCCGAGGCGCAGGTCTGGTCGTAGATCATGGCCGACACGCCCGTCACTTCGCGCAGTTCGCGCTGCACGGCGTCGAGCTCGCTGCGGTGGCGGATGGTGACGCCTTCGGCCCACTTGGTGCCGGGCGGATATTTGTCCGGCTCGTCGGTGACCACGATGATGGGCGCCACGTTCTCGGCGGCCAGCTGGCGCGAGATCATGGCGGGGTCGAGCGGACCGTCGAACTCCTGGCCGCCGGTCATGGCGACGGCGTCGTTGTAGAGGATCTTGTAGGTGAGGTTGACCTTGGCCGCGACCGAGGCGCGCACCGCCAGCAGGCCCGAGTGGAAGTAGGTGCCGTCGCCCAGGTTGGCGAACACGTGCTTCTCGCTGGTGAACGGCGCCTGGCCGACCCAGGTCACGCCTTCGCCGCCCATGTGGGAGAACACCTGGGTCTCGCGGTCCATCCAGGTCACCATGTAATGGCAGCCGATGCCGGCCAGGCCGCGGCTGCCGTCGGGCAGCCTGGTGGAGGTGTTGTGCGGGCAGCCGGAGCAGAAATGCGGGATACGGTCTTTCTGCGGGTCGGGCTTGGCGCTGACGTTGAGGGTGGCTTCCTTGGCTTCGAGGAAGGCGATGCGGGCGCGCACGCGCTGCTCGACCGGATGGCCGGCGAAGTAGCGCGAGATGCGCGCGGCGATGGCGCGCGCGATCTGCGCCGGGTTCAGCTCATAGGTGGCGGGCAGCAGCCAGTTGCCGTGGCCTTCGCGCTGCGAACCGCTCCATTCGCCGGTGTCGTCGAACTTGCCGACCACGCGCGGGCGCACGTCGTCGCGCCAGTTGTAGAGTTCTTCCTTGAGCTGGTATTCGAGGATCTGGCGCTTCTCTTCCACCACCAGGATCTCTTCCAGGCCTTGCGCGAACTCGCGCACGCCTTCGGCCTCCAGCGGCCAGGTCATGCCGACCTTGTAGAGGCGGATGCCGATGTCGCGCGCGACCTGCTCGTCGATGCCGAGGTCGGCCAGCGCCTGGCGCGTATCGAGGTAGGACTTGCCGGCGGTGATAATGCCGATGCGCGCGCGCGGGCTGTCCCACACGATCTGGTTGAGCTTGTTGGCGCGCGCGTAGGCCAGCGCGGCGTACCACTTGTAGTTGTTCATCCGCGCTTCCTGCGCCAGCACGGCGTCGGGCAGGCGGATGTTGAGGCCGTCGGGCGGCAGTTCGAAATCGGGGATCTGGATCTTCACGCGGTCCGGGTCGATCATCACCGACATGCCGGACTCGACCAGGTCGGTGACGCACTTCATTGCCACCCAGAGGCCGGTGTAGCGACTCATGGCCCAGCCGTGCAGGCCGTAGTCGAGGTATTCCTGCACCGTGGACGGATACAGCACCGGAATGCCGCAGGCCTTGAGGATGTGTTCGCTCTGGTGCGCGGCGGTGGACGACTTGGCGGCGTGGTCGTCGCCGGCGATCACCAGCACGCCGCCGTGCTTCGAGGTGCCGGCCATGTTGGCGTGCTTGAAGACGTCGCCGCAGCGGTCCACGCCGGGCCCCTTGCCGTACCACAGCGAGAACACGCCGTCGTGCTGCGCGCCGGGGAACAGGTTGACCTGCTGCGTGCCCCATACGCTGGTGGCGGCCAGGTCCTCGTTCATGCCGGGGTGGAATTTGACCTGGTGGGCCTCGAGATATTTTTTGGCCTTCTCGGCGGTCTGGTCGACCGTGCCCAGCGGCGAGCCGCGGTAGCCGGTGATGAAGCCGGCGGTATTCAGGCCGGCGCGCATGTCGTACTGGCGCTGCAGGATGGGCAGGCGAACCAGCGCCTGGATGCCGGTCATGAAGACGCGGCCGCGCTCAAGCGTGTATTTGTCGTCCAGGGAAACATCGTCCAGCAGCAGGCGCTGGCCGGATGGTAGGGGTGCGTTCATGCGGTCTCCGTGCCAAAAATCTTGTTCTTGGTTGCACATGTGCCCGCACCGCCGAGCTTGCTGGCTTTGCCGGATCGGCTCGACCCGGCTGGCGATGCTGGCTGTCAAAACTCCGCGCCTTGTGGGCGAGGGTTCTCTTTCTGTTATGTGTTTTCAAGTTAGCACAAGGAGCAACCGCCGGCTACGCGCGTCGCAGCAGGCTTTTCGGCGTTTTTTGGCAAGCCGGAAACAGTTTTGGCACGTCCTGCGGCAGGAACGGATTTGCAGAGGAGAAAATGCCGGAAAGGTGAAAACAACAATATTTCCGGCTGAAAAAAAAGACGCGCGTTCGCGCAAGTGTTACAGGCAAGACGCGAGTGTAACAACCCGTAAAAGGGATTGGTGGGGGCCGGGCGGGTGGCGTTTAATGAGGCTTCTTGAACAGCGGATCGATTGGTATCCATTCTCTGCGCAAGGTTCCTCCCCTCTAGTGTTGAAAGCACCACTAGCTCGCGGATCCGGCCTCCCCTGTCGGATCCGCTTTTTTATTGCCGCGCTGTTTTCCGCTCTTCTCCACCCTCCCGGTGGCGACGGCCGGGCGGAAGGCGGGCCTCAGCGATTGGGCGGCAGGTTGGTTTCGCCCGCCAGCAGCGTGTCGACAGGCAACGGCTCCTGCTGCTTGAGAAGCTCGTAGAACGGCGTGAAGTCCGGCGCGGTGTCGTTGAAGAGCTGCTCGAAATCGCGGATCACGAAGTAGGTTTCCTGATACGAGTCGATCTTGTAGAGCGTGCGCATGATGCGCTCGACCTCGAAGGGAATCCGACGTGGCCGGTCGCTCGACAGGCAGTATTCCACCTCTCCGCCCGAGGACAGGATGCCGGCGCCATAGATGCGCAGGCCCTGCTCGCTCTGGATCAGGCCGAACTCGATGGTGTACCAGTACAGGCGCGCGAGACAGGCCAGGCCGTCCAGCTTGAGCGCCTTCAATCCGCCCTTGCCGTATTCCTGCAGGTGATCGGCGAAGATCGGGTTGAACAGCAGCGGCACGTGACCGAAGAAATCGTGGAACACGTCGGGCTCGACGATGTAGTCGAACTCATGCTCCTCGCGCAGCCACACGGTGACCGGGAAGCGGCGGTTGGCCAGGTGCTCGAAGAAGGTCTGGTCCGGCACCAGGCCGGGCACCGCCACCAGCTGCCAGCCGGTGGCCTTGTACAGGGCCTCGGTGGTGCGGTCGAAGCGCGGGATGCCTTGCGAGACGTCGAGCGCCTTCAGGCTGTCGATGAAGACGTCGCAGGCGCGGCCGGGAATCAGTTTGGCCTGGCGCTCGTACAGGCGGCGCCAGCGCGCGTGCTGCTCGGGGGTATAGCTGTCCCAGTTCTGCGCCACCACGTAGTTGGCGTCGGCCTGGCTGTAGTCGCCGCGCAATGCGCCGCTGTCGGATTTTGTCGCGACGGTGGCGAAGAAGTCGTCGGTGTTGGGATTGGTGCTCATGGCAAATCCGTTTTCAAGGTGAGGCGCATATTATGCCCCCATTGCGCGGCCGGCCAGGTGCGCCGGCGCAAAAACGGATCAGGAAGCGGGCGGCGCGGCAGGCGGCGGGCCGTCCTTGCCGTTGCCCTTGGCGCCGATGCCGGTGACCCGCGCGCCCCATTTCAGCAGCGCCTTGAAGTTGGCCTTGACGATGTAGTCCAGCATGGCGACCTGCTCTTCCATCGCCTCCTGAAAGACGGTAGCGGAGTTGGCCGGCTTGATCTTGAGATAGGCGTCGGCCTCGCCGTAGTCGCGATGGATCTCCATGCCGGCCTTGCTGGCGATGTGCATCATCACCTTGTTGGACGACAGGCAGTGCATGTAGAGCGTATCGACGTCGGCGTTGCGGCAGCGCATGGAGGCGCGCATGAAGAGTTTGGTGCCCACGCCCAGGCCGCGCGCGGCGGCCGAGACCGAGACGCCGAACTCGGCCACCACCGGCTTGATGGTGGCGCCGGAGACGCGCGAACTCTCGCGCGGGGCGAAGGCCAGGTGTCCGACGCCAAGCAGGCGCAGGCGGCGGTCGTAGACGCCGAAGACGGTATCGCGCGCGAAGTCGATGTGCTCCACGTAACGCGCGACCATCTCGTCGGACAGCTTGGAACCGAAGCGCAGCAGCCGGTCCTTGTCTTCCAGCGCGAGGAAATGGCGCATCAGGTGGCGCCGCGCGCGCTCGGAGAGTTCCTTGACGAAGACCGTCGGCTTGTCGGCCTTGGCCGGTTCGGCGCCGCCGGGCTGGGGCTCCCGGTGCCACAGGCGCTTGAGCAGGGAAAACAGGGAAGTGCTCATGGCGCGGCCTTATTGCGGCGTCGGACGGTGGGCTTCGACGAAGGCCGCGACCCGCTCGCCGCGGGCGGCCAGGATCGCCTCGGGAATCCTCTGCGGCTCGGCCTGGTGGCGGCCTGCGATGGCGCCGGCGTCGATGCCGGCGGCGGCTGCCAGGGCGCCCTCCAGGTAGGCGGCCTGCGGGAAGGGACGCGCCTCGAAACCGGTGCGGCCGCGGTGGTCGCATTCGGCGGCGCGCAGCATGTCGACGAAGCGCTGCGGCTTGCGGAAGGCGTCGCAACGCGCAAACAGGGTAACCAGCGTGGCCGGCCGCATCTCGAAGGCGCGGCCGACATTGCCGTGCTCGCGCGCGGTCATCAGCGCCAGGTCGCGGCAGTCGCCGGGCACCTTCAGGCGCGCGCAGACCTGCTCGGCCAATTGCGCGCTGCGCGCCTCGTGGCCGTGATGGCGCGGCCACATCTCGGGCGGCGTGGCGCCCTTGCCGAGGTCGTGCATCAGCGCGGCGAAGCGGATCGGCAACGCATGGCCCTGGCTCGCGGCCCAGTCGATCACCAGCATCACGTGCACGCCGGTGTCTATCTCAGGATGCCATTTTTCCGGCTGCGGCACGCCCCACAAGGCATCCAGCTCGGGCACGATGCGCGCCAGCGCGCCGCAGCCGCGCAGCACCTCGAACATGCGCGAGGGCTTGCGTTCCATCAGGCCCCGCGCGATCTCCTGCCATACCCGCTCCGCCACCAGCGCATCGACTTCGCCGTCGGCCACCATGCGCCTCATCAGCGCGTTGGTCTCGGGCGCCACGGTGAAGTCGGCAAAGCGCGCGGCGAAGCGGGCCAGGCGCAGGATGCGCACCGGGTCCTCGATGAAGGCGTCGGAAACGTGGCGGAAGACGCGCCGTTCGATGTCGGCCTGGCCGTGATAGGGGTCGACCAGCGAACCGTCCTCGTCCTGGGCGATGGCATTGATGGTGAGGTCGCGGCGCGCTAGGTCGTCTTCCAGGGTGACGTCGGGCGCGGCGTGGAAGGCGAAGCCCTTGTAGCCGGGCGCGGTCTTGCGCTCGGTGCGGGCCAACGCGTATTCCTCATGGGTGTCGGGATGCAGGAACACCGGGAAGTCCTTGCCCACGGGGCGGAAGCCCTGCTCCAGCATCTGCTGCGGCGTGGCGCCGACGACCACGTGGTCGCGGTCCTTCACCGGCAGGCCGAGCAGGCCGTCGCGCACTGCGCCGCCGACGGTATAGGTCTTCATGCGTACAAGCTCATTTGTGGTCCGGCAGGACTTCCTTCTCGGCCAGCGCCTCGGCGATCCAGCGCGCCACCGCCGGATGCGCCCGCACGCGGTCGGCATACGCCTGCAGCGCCGGCGCCAGCGGCACCTGGAAGCTGGTGAAGCGCATCACCACGGGCGCGTAGAAGGCGTCGGCGATCGAGAAGTCGCCGAACAGGAAATCATGGTGACCGAACTGGGACAGGCACTCCTCCCAGATCTCGCAGACGCGGGCGATGTCGGCCTGGGCGTCTGGGGTGCGGCCCTGGCCGGGATAGCGGCCGCGGATATCCATGCTCATGGCGCTGCGCAGGCCGCCGAAGCCGGAGTGCATCTCGGCGCAGATGCTGCGCGCGATGGCGCGGGCATCCGTTCGCGCCGGCCACAGGCCGCGGTCGGGGAATTGCTCCGCCAGGTATTCGCAGATGGCCAGCGAGTCCCAGATCGCGATGTCGCCGTCGAGCAGCACCGGCACGCGGCCGGAACCGGTGTATTGGGCAATCTCGGCGGCAGTGTCGGGCTGGTCGAGCAGCACGCGCACTTCCTTGAACGGGATCTCGAAGGCGGTCATCGCCACCCATGGACGCATCGACCACGAGGAGTAGTTCTTGTTGCCGATCACCAGCGTGGGCATGTGGCGGCCGGCCTTTTTCAGCGTCTCGGACAATACCGGATCAAGTTCTGTGTCTTGCATGTTGGCTCTTTTCTCGTGGATCGGATCGGGCTGGAATTCAGCGACGCGCAATAAGCTGCATTCAGCGTCGCGCGTTGCTGCGGAACAGGTCGTAGCGTTGCTGCGGATCGCGCGGCGACAGGTAGAGCGGCGCCACTTCCTCCAGCGCCGCCGGGGTAATGCCGAGTTCGGCGGCGATCGGCGCCTGGGTGACGTTGTCCACCCGCATCGAGGCGACATTGTCGCGGCTCATCAGCTTGCCGGGCAAGTGCTCCAGCGCCCAGGCCTGGAGCATGCCCAGCGCTGGCGGCAGCGCGATGATGGGCCGCTGCCGCCCGGCATACCAGCCGGCCAGCCCGACCAGCTCGCGCAGGCTGTATTGCCGCGGGCCGGCCAGCTCGTATATGTTGCCGGCAATGTGCGGCAATGTAATGGCGCGCTCGAAAGCCTGCGCGACGTCGCCCACATGCACCGGCTGGAAGCGCGCGCCGGCGCTGCCCAGCGGGATCACCGGGAAGCTGCGCTGCAGGGCGGCGAACATGTTGAGGAAATGATCGCCCTCGCCGAACACCACCGAAGGGCGGAACACCGCCGCCTCCAGATCGGGCGAGGCCAGCGCCTCGCGTTCGCCGGCGGCCTTGGAGCGCTGGTACATCGACGCGCCGTGTTCATCCGCGCCCAGCGCGCTCATGTGCAGGTAGCGCGGTACGCCGTGACGCAGGCAGGCCGCGACGATGCGGCGCGGCAGCTGCACATGCTGGCGATCAAAGTCCGGCCCGTAAGGGCTGCCGGCGCGCGAATGCAGGATGCCGACCAAGTTGATCACCACGTCGGCCTCGGCGACCAGCGACGACAGGGCGGCGTCGTCGTGGACGTCCGCCTGCACCACCGACACCACCGGCGACACCAGCAGGTGCTTGGCGCGTTCGTAGCGGCGCGTCGGCACCATCACCCGGTAGTCGGTGCCCGCGCCCAACAAGCGCACGAGGCGAGTGCCGATGAAACCGGATCCGCCGATCACGAGGATCTTGCGTACTGCCATGCTATGCCTCCTCTTTCCTGGCGCCCGCCTGCCAGCGGGCGCGGTTGCCGGATTCAGGGCAGATCGGTGGCGACGTTTGAATTGGGGGCCACCGTGCCCATGCGCTGCTTGAGCGACTGCGGACGGTTCTCGAACATGGCCGCATAGTAGGTCGCATTGGACATCACGTTCTTGACGTAGCCCCGGGTTTCGTTGAATGGGATGATCTCGGCGAAGATCGCGCCCTCCACCGTGCGCGGCAAGGTCGCGCGCCAGGTGCGCGGGCGACCGGGGCCGGCATTGTAGCCGGCGGTGGCCAGCGTCTCGGAGCCTTCCAGGTTGTTGAGCACCATGTCCAGGTAGCTGGTGCCCAGCAGCAGGTTGGTGTTGATGTCGTTGACCTGATCCGCAGTGAACTCGGTCATGCCGATCTTCTTGGCGACGAACTTGGCGGTGGCCGGCATCAGCTGCATCAGGCCGGATGCGCCGACGTGCGAGCGCGCCGCCTTGATGAAGCGCGACTCCTGCCTGATCAGTCCGTAGATCCAGGCGTTCTCCATGCCCAGGGGACGGGTGGCGGCGTTCATCTCCGGCAGGTGCGGCGCAGGGAAGCGCTGGGTGAAATCGAACTCGGCGCGGGTGCGGTCGGAGGTGTTGACCATGCGGTCTAGCACATCGTTCTGGCGCGCATATTCGGCTGCGGCCAACAGCTGGCGATCGGTCATGTTGCGTAGCTCCCAGTTCCACTCGCGGATCGCCTCGAAACGCAGGTTGAGCTGGTAGAACTTCAGCGAACGCTTGAAGCCGCCGTTCTGCGAATACAGGGCGATCTCGCCTGCGGTGGGCGGCGTTGGGCCGGGCGGGATGGTGATCTTCTGGCCCAGTTCTTCCAGCGCCAGCTGCCCGTAGAAACTGAAGTTGCCGGAGATCGATTCGAACTGGCGGCGCGCCGCCTCGTTCTGGCCGTCTTCCTTCAGTGCCCGGCCCAGCCAGTAGACCCAGGCGGTGTCGCTGCGCAGCGCGGCAGGCATGCCTTCGATGGTGCCGCGCACCGTTTTCCAGTCGCCCGCGCGCAGGGCCATGCGGACCTTCCATTGCATGGCATCCTGCGAGAGGGTGGCGTCCTTGGTCTTGCGCCAATAGTCCTGCGCTTCCGGCGCCAGCTTGTAGGACGCCGCCAGTGCGATCTGCGCCCAACCCAGCGCCGCTTCCTGCGATGTCAGCTGGCGTCCTGCGTCGTTGAGATAGGTCGCCGCCTGGGACGGATTGCTCTTGGCGATACGGCCCAGCGCGATGATGTAGAGCTGGTGATTGGCCGCGCCGCGGCCGGGGCCCTTGGCCAGCATCAGCGCCGGGCGATCCATCACCTGCTGCACGCTGACGTCGCCGTTGTCGACCAGCACCGAGGCGCGGCGCGCAACCGTGGTGTTGCCGTTCTCGGCGGCCTGCCGGATCTGGAACCAGACGTCGGCATCGGTGAACTGGCCGTTCTGCGCCAGGGTGGCGATCAGGTCGCTGCAGCCCTGGCCGTAATCCTTGGGCGACACCAGCAACGCGCGCGCCTCATCGGCCACGTTGGCGCCCTTGAGCGCGCGCGAGTTCAGCACGAAGCATTTGACCTGGGTGTCGTCGTTGAGGATGAATTTGGGATACTGCTCGTCGAACACGGCCCAATTGCCGGTCTTGCCCAGCGCCAGCAGCCAGTCGTTGCGCAGGCGATCGACAATGGCCTGGCCATCGTAGCGCGCCATGAAATCGCGAATTTCCTGTTCGCTGGCGCTGTAGTCGCGCACGCGCGGTTTGAGCCGATAATAGTCGACATAGGATGCCAGCTCGTAGCCCGACAGGCGCGAAGCCAGGTCCTGCGCCAGCGCGGCATTGTCGCTGGCGGCGGCCTGGCGCAGCGCCAGGAAGATATCGTCGGGCGCGGCGTCGGCGGCCATTCGCTTCTGGGCATGGGCGTCCGGCGCGACGGCCGATGAGACGCCCGCGGCCAGCGCCAGCGGAATGGCCAGGGAGGCGGCCAGCGAACGCAGCCGATTGTTGAGCGATTGATTCTTCAGACGCATACTCGTGCAACCTAGTTGATGCTGATTAATGAAACCGATGACTGACCCAAGGATAGCATGCGGCACCGCGCCGCAAGACGCAGAACAGAAGCTTGGCGCACGCCTGAAAGCTGCCTTGCGGGCCGACCTGCTGGCGCGCCGCAAGGCGCTGGAC
Organism: Herbaspirillum sp. WKF16; assembly: GCF_028993615.1. Classification (NCBI taxonomy): domain Bacteria; kingdom Pseudomonadati; phylum Pseudomonadota; class Betaproteobacteria; order Burkholderiales; family Oxalobacteraceae; genus Herbaspirillum; species Herbaspirillum sp. WKF16. The sequence continues at coordinate 4,301,107 of NZ_CP118632.1, forward strand.
AGCAAAGGAAAATCCATTTCCGATGAGCTGATCGGGCGCCGCCTGCTCGACTGGTGCGCAGCGCACGCCATCGGCAGCCTGGGCGTCTACCACCCGATCCGGCGCGAGCCCGATCTGCTTGCCGCCTATAACGCGCTGGCCGCACGCGGGGTGCACCTGTCGTTGCCGGTCGTAGTCGGCCCGGATGCGCCGCTGGATTTCCGGCGCTGGACGACAGGCGATCCGCTGCAAAAGGATGCGCTGGGCACGCTGGTTCCCGCCATGGACGCGCCGATCGTCAAGCCGCAGGCGCTGCTCGTCCCCTGCGTCGGTTATACGGCGCGCGGCATGAGGCTGGGCTATGGGGGCGGGTTCTATGACCGTACGCTGGCGCTCCCTCAGCGTCCGCTGGCGGTGGGCGTGTGTTATTCCTTCGGCCTGGTCGAATTCGACGGTGAAGCGCACGATATTGCGCTGGATGTTGTGCTCACTGATGCCGTGTAAGAAGGATCTATGCGTACAGGCAGCCTGGCGATGGAGGCATGAAACGGCCCGCGGATGAGCTGCTTGAATACGGCGGTGGCGCGTGTGGCGTACAAGTTCTAAAGATTGCAGCGTAATAGTTGAATAAAAAAGCCGGCGCGAGCCGGCTTTTTTATTGGGTGTTGGTGTTGGTGTTGGTATTGGTTTCGCAGTTGCAGCGGTTCTTGCGGTGGCGGCGGTCGATGTGGGAGCACTGGGAGCAAGCCCCCATGGCAGGGCTGGGGCCCGGGCAGAGCAGGCAGGGTGTTGTCGAAGCGGATGCGCAATAGCAAAAGCCCCTGTTACGTCAGTAACAGGGGCTTTGCGGTATAACAAGCCTGACGATGACCTACTTTCACACTGGTTGCAGCACTATCATCGGCGCGAAGTCGTTTCACGGTCCTGTTCGGGATGGGAAGGGGTGGTACCAACTTGCTATAGTCATCAGGCATAACTTGTAGTGTCATTTGCTCCTGAATGGGCAGCAAACAACGCAATCTGGGAAGAAGTATTAATTCATTTAGTGTAGTCAGGGTTGACTACTGGGTGTGATGCGTCGAGGGCAAACACACAATATGCTCAACTTGGTCTATAACCGAGCTAATGTTATAGGAACAAGCCGCACGGGCAATTAGTATCAGTTAGCTTAACGCATTACTGCGCTTCCACACCTGACCTATCAACGTCCTGGTCTCGAACGACCCTTTAGGGGAATCTAGTTCCCGGGAAGTCTCATCTCAAGGCGAGTTTCCCGCTTAGATGCTTTCAGCGGTTATCTCTTCCGAACTTAGCTACTCGGCAATGCCACTGGCGTGACAACCGATACACCAGAGGTTCGTCCACTCCGGTCCTCTCGTACTAGGAGCAGCCCCCTTCAAACTTCCAACGCCCACGGCAGATAGGGACCAAACTGTCTCACGACGTTTTAAACCCAGCTCACGTACCACTTTAAATGGCGAACAGCCATACCCTTGGGACCGGCTACAGCCCCAGGATGTGATGAGCCGACATCGAGGTGCCAAACTCCCCCGTCGATATGAACTCTTGGGAGGAATCAGCCTGTTATCCCCAGAGTACCTTTTATCCGTTGAGCGATGGCCCTTCCATACAGAACCACCGGATCACTATGTCCTACTTTCGTACCTGCTCGACTTGTCAGTCTCGCAGTTAAGCACGCTTATGCCATTGCACTATTAGCACGATGTCCGACCGTACCTAGCGTACCTTCGAACTCCTCCGTTACACTTTGGGAGGAGACCGCCCCAGTCAAACTGCCTACCATGCACTGTCCCCGATCCGGATAACGGACCAAGGTTAGAACCTCAAACAAACCAGGGTGGTATTTCAAGGTTGGCTCCACGCAGACTAGCGTCCACGCTTCAAAGCCTCCCACCTATCCTACACAGATTGGTTCAAAGTCCAATGCAAAGCTACAGTAAAGGTTCATGGGGTCTTTCCGTCTAGCCGCGGGTAGATTGCATCATCACAAACATTTCAACTTCGCTGAGTCTCGGGAGGAGACAGTGTGGCCATCGTTACGCCATTCGTGCAGGTCGGAACTTACCCGACAAGGAATTTCGCTACCTTAGGACCGTTATAGTTACGGCCGCCGTTTACTGGGACTTCAATCAAGAGCTTGCACCCCATCATTTAATCTTCCAGCACCGGGCAGGCGTCACACCCTATACGTCCACTTTCGTGTTTGCAGAGTGCTGTGTTTTTATTAAACAGTCGCAGCCACCATTTTATTGCAACCCTTTTGTCCTTCTGGCGCAGGCCAGTCAAACTACTTGGGCGTACCTTATCCCGAAGTTACGGTACCAATTTGCCGAGTTCCTTCTCCCGAGTTCTCTCAAGCGCCTTAGAATACTCATCTCGCCCACCTGTGTCGGTTTGCGGTACGGTCTCGTTAGACTGAAGCTTAGAGGCTTTTCTTGGAACCACTTCCGATTGCTTCGCGAACAAGTTCGCTCGTCTCACACCCTTGAATTACGCTGCCGGATTTGCCTAACAGCCTTCTTCGATGCAAAAACCGACTATTCCAACAGTCGGACAACCTTCCGCGATCCGTCCCCCCATCGCATCTAACGACGGTGCAGGAATATTAACCTGCTTCCCATCAGCTACGCATCTCTGCCTCGCCTTAGGGGCCGACTCACCCTGCTCCGATGAACGTTGAACAGGAAACCTTGGGCTTACGGCGTGCGGGCTTTTCACCCGCATTATCGCTACTCATGTCAGCATTCGCACTTCTGATACCTCCAGCATCCTTTACAAGACACCTTCACAGGCTTACAGAACGCTCTCCTACCATATGCTTACGCATATCCGCAGCTTCGGTGACTGGCTTAGCCCCGTTACATCTTCCGCGCAGGACGACTCGATCAGTGAGCTATTACGCTTTCTTTAAAGGATGGCTGCTTCTAAGCCAACCTCCTGACTGTTTTAGCCTTCCCACTTCGTTTTCCACTTAGCCAATCTTTGGGACCTTAGCTGGCGGTCTGGGTTGTTTCCCTCTTGACGCCGGACGTTAGCACCCGACGTCTGTCTCCCAAGCTCGCACTCATCGGTATTCGGAGTTTGCAATGGTTTGGTAAGTCGCGATGACCCCCTAGCCATAACAGTGCTCTACCCCCGATGGTGATACTTGAGGCACTACCTAAATAGTTTTCGGAGAGAACCAGCTATTTCCAAGTTTGTTTAGCCTTTCACCCCTATCCACAGCTCATCCCCTAATTTTTCAACATTAGTGGGTTCGGTCCTCCAGTGCGTGTTACCGCACCTTCAACCTGGCCATGGATAGATCACTTGGTTTCGGGTCTACACCCAGCGACTGAACGCCCTATTCGGACTCGATTTCTCTACGCCTTCCCTATGCGGTTAAGCTTGCCACTGAATGTAAGTCGCTGACCCATTATACAAAAGGTACGCAGTCACCCCTTTCGAGGCTCCTACTGTTTGTATGCACACGGTTTCAGGATCTATTTCACTCCCCTTCCGGGGTTCTTTTCGCCTTTCCCTCACGGTACTGGTTCACTATCGGTCGATTACGAGTATTTAGCCTTGGAGGATGGTCCCCCCATGTTCAGACAGGATTTCACGTGTCCCGCCCTACTTGTCGCAAGCTTAGTTCCACACCTATGATTTCGTGTAAGGGGCTATCACCCTCTATGGCCGGACTTTCCATTCCGTTCCACTATCAAAGATGCTAAATCTTGCAGGCTGATCCCATTTCGCTCGCCACTACTTTGGGAATCTCGGTTGATTTCTTTTCCTGTAGCTACTTAGATGTTTCAGTTCGCCACGTTCGCTTCGTTACCCTATGTATTCAGATAACGATGACCTAAAAGGCCGGGTTTCCCCATTCGGAAATCTGCGGATCAAAGCTCGTTTGCCAGCTCCCCGCAGCTTATCGCAAGCTACTACGTCCTTCATCGCCTGTAATCGCCAAGGCATCCACCATGTGCACTTATTCACTTGTTCCTATAACGTTAGCCTCTGTTGCCAGAGCGTCATAGAATTAAAGTTGAGTATTTAGCGTTTGCCGTATTGCCAAAGTAAGTCTTCTAATTGCTAAGATCACTTCGTAATACTTTGATTGATACAATCACACCCATTTTTACTTTCGCAAGAACCGAAGTCCTGGCGATCGTTTAAATGAATCTTTACTTCTTCCAGATTGTTAAAGAACAAAAACAGCCATTAGTCTTAAAAGACCAAACCTAAATCACAACACCCTTTCAGGCGCCGACTTAGGTTTGATATCTTGGTGGAGGTTGACGGGATCGAACCGACGACCCCCTGCTTGCAAAGCAGGTGCTCTCCCAGCTGAGCTAAACCCCCGAAACCTTGGTGGGTCTGGTTGGGCTCGAACCAACGACCCCCGCGTTATCAACACGGTGCTCTAACCAGCTGAGCTACAGACCCGCTTGGATCAGTATCAGTAGCCGGTCATTGCTGACCGCGCTTCACCAAATAACTGTTCTTGATTTACAGCCGATAAGTGTGGACGCTTAACTTCGTGCGCACTCTAGAAAGGAGGTGATCCAGCCGCACCTTCCGATACGGCTACCTTGTTACGACTTCACCCCAGTCACGAATCCTACCGTGGTGAGCGCCCTCCTTGCGGTTAGGCTACCCACTTCTGGTAAAACCCGCTCCCATGGTGTGACGGGCGGTGTGTACAAGACCCGGGAACGTATTCACCGCGACATGCTGATCCGCGATTACTAGCGATTCCAACTTCATGGAGTCGAGTTGCAGACTCCAATCCGGACTACGATACACTTTCTGGGATTAGCTCCCCCTCGCGGGTTGGCGGCCCTCTGTATGTACCATTGTATGACGTGTGAAGCCCTACCCATAAGGGCCATGAGGACTTGACGTCATCCCCACCTTCCTCCGGTTTGTCACCGGCAGTCTCATTAGAGTGCCCTTTCGTAGCAACTAATGACAAGGGTTGCGCTCGTTGCGGGACTTAACCCAACATCTCACGACACGAGCTGACGACAGCCATGCAGCACCTGTGTGAAGGTTCTCTTTCGAGCACTCCCAAATCTCTTCGGGATTCCTTCCATGTCAAGGGTAGGTAAGGTTTTTCGCGTTGCATCGAATTAATCCACATCATCCACCGCTTGTGCGGGTCCCCGTCAATTCCTTTGAGTTTTAATCTTGCGACCGTACTCCCCAGGCGGTCTACTTCACGCGTTAGCTGCGTTACCAAGTCAATTAAGACCCGACAACTAGTAGACATCGTTTAGGGCGTGGACTACCAGGGTATCTAATCCTGTTTGCTCCCCACGCTTTCGTGCATGAGCGTCAGTGTTATCCCAGGGGGCTGCCTTCGCCATCGGTATTCCTCCACATATCTACGCATTTCACTGCTACACGTGGAATTCTACCCCCCTCTGACACACTCTAGCCGTGCAGTCTCAAATGCAATTCCCAGGTTGAGCCCGGGGATTTCACATCTGACTTACACAACCGCCTGCGCACGCTTTACGCCCAGTAATTCCGATTAACGCTTGCACCCTACGTATTACCGCGGCTGCTGGCACGTAGTTAGCCGGTGCTTATTCTTCAGGTACCGTCATTAGCAAAGGATATTAGCCTCTACCGTTTCTTCCCTGACAAAAGAGCTTTACAACCCGAAGGCCTTCTTCACTCACGCGGCATTGCTGGATCAGGGTTGCCCCCATTGTCCAAAATTCCCCACTGCTGCCTCCCGTAGGAGTCTGGGCCGTGTCTCAGTCCCAGTGTGGCTGGTCGTCCTCTCAGACCAGCTACTGATCGTCGCCTTGGTAGGCTTTTACCCCACCAACTAGCTAATCAGATATCGGCCGCTCCAGGAGCATGAGGTCTTGCGATCCCCCACTTTCATCCGTAGATCGTATGCGGTATTAGCTAATCTTTCGACTAGTTATCCCCCACTCTAGGGCACGTTCCGATATATTACTCACCCGTTCGCCACTCGCCATCAGGAGCAAGCTCCTATGCTGCCGTTCGACTTGCATGTGTAAGGCATGCCGCCAGCGTTCAATCTGAGCCAGGATCAAACTCTTTAGTTTAATCTCTGTTTTGTGCCATTTCTGGCTACCCCGAAGGGCATCGCTCTCTCAAAATACTGACAGGTAATTTCTTGCGATCTTACCTATATTTCTTGTGAGCATTTAATGTTTAAAGTTTCCAGACCCGAAGGTCCGTCGCACTTCATTAAACGCCCACGCTTATCGGCTGTTAATTTTTAAAGATCTTGTCTGCGCATCCGGCGGCGCCGTTTGCGTCGCTGGCAAATCGTTTTGTTTGTCAGCAGCAGAGAAACGAGATTATGTAGCAGTTTCAGAATCGCGTCAACTACTTTTTTACGCTTTCTTTTAAATTTTTCGTCTCGGCGTTTTTGCTACCCACCTTCGACAAACCATTTAAAACTTCTTCAACTCTCGCCTGTTTCGCCTCGCACTTCGCTTTAACTTTCGTCTCGCTTTGTGCGCCGCGTCAGCAGGGGGCGAACTATAGCAACGCACTCCCACGCGCGCAAGCCCTTTTTTGAAAATAATGCCAAATAATTTACGCCAGCCTTCAACATAACCAAACAGAACCGCAAAACCAAAAAACTGAAGCCGCCCCTGCGGGGCGGCTTCAGTTGTTCTTCCTGCCTTTTCCTGCCTTTATTACATGCTGCTTATCGCTTCACCAAGTTCTGCCAGATCGCCTGGGTCGGAGCCGCCTGGTTCAATGAATAGAAGTGCAGCCCTGGCGCGCCGCCGGCCAACAGGCGCTCGCACAGTTGCGTCACCACATCCAGGCCGAAGGCGCGAATCGATTCGACATCGTCGCCGTAGCTGGCCAGCTTGAGACGGACCCAGCGCGGGATCTCGGTGCCGCACATATCGGAGAAACGCATCAGCTGCGAGTAATTGGTGATGGGCATGATGCCGGCGGTGACCGGCACAGTCGCGCCCAGCCTGGCGGCGTCATCCACGAAGCGGAAGTAGGCGTCCGCATTATAGAAATACTGAGTGATGGCCGAGTTGGCGCCCGCCTTCACCTTGCGCACGTAGTTCTGCACGTCGTCTTGCGGCGACTTTGCCTGGGGGTGCATTTCAGGATAGGCCGCGACCTCGATGTTGAACCAGTCGCCGGTTTCCGCGCGCACGAACTCGACCAGTTCATTGGCATAGCGGAACTCGCTGGACGCCTGATCCATCGCGCCATAGCCGCTGGGCAGGTCGCCGCGCAGCGCCACCAGGCGCTTGACGCCATTGGCCTTATAGTCGGTCAGGATGGCGCGCAGGCTTTCCCGGGAACTGCCGATGCACGACAGGTGCGGCGCAGCCTCGTGCCCTTCGCCGATGATGCCGAGCACGGTGTCGCGCGTCCCCTGCTGGGTCGAACCGCCGGCGCCGAAGGTCACCGAGAAATACTTGGGCTGCAGCTCGGCCAGCTTGGCGCGCGTGGCGCGCAGCTTTTCCGCGCCCTCCGGCGTCTTTGGCGGAAAGAATTCGATACTGAAATTATGCTTGCTCATGTGTTCGATCCCGATTTCAGCAACAGCGTGGACAACGCCCACGACACAATGCTGTACAACAGCGCCCCGCCCACGGCAGCCCAGAACCCGGCGACATGGAATCCGCCCACGAGCTGCGCCACTACCCAGAACATCAGGCCATTGATAACGAGGATGAACAGGCCAAGCGTCACCAGCGTGACCGGCAGGGTCAGCACTACCAGTATGGGACGCACGATGGTGTTGACGAAGCCGAGTATAAGCGCGGCCAGCAGGGCGGCACCGAAACTGTCGACTTGCACGGAATGCATCAGGTAGGGAACGGCCAGCAAGGCCAGGGCGTTGATGAGCCAGGTCAGCAAGAGGCGCATGACGATTCCTTTCAGGCCCGATCGGGCAATGAAGAGAGAAGGAAGCGCGGCCGCTCGCCTTCCGGCGATGGCCGCGCGACGCAAACCGGTGGGAACAGGCCCGCCTGACGGCGAGCCCGGCTCCGATCAGTAGCGGTAGTGGTCGGCCTTGTACGGGCCGTCGACCTTCACGCCGATGTAGGCGGCTTGCTCCGGCGTCAGCTCGGAGAGCTGGGCGTTGAGCTTCTTGAGTTGCAGACGCGCGACCTTCTCGTCCAGGTGCTTGGGCAGCGTGTAGACACCGACCGGGTAGTCCTTGGTGTTCACGAACAGTTCGATCTGGGCGATGGTCTGGTTGGCGAACGACGAGCTCATCACATAGGACGGGTGGCCGGTGCCGCAACCCAGGTTGACCAGGCGGCCTTCGGCCAGCAGGATGATGCGCTTGCCGTCCGGGAAGATCACGTGGTCGACCTGCGGCTTGATGTTGTCCCAGGTGTACTGCTTCAGGGCGGCGACTTCGATTTCGTTGTCGAAGTGGCCGATGTTGCAGACGATGGCCTGGTCCTTCATCTTCTTCATGTGCTCATGGGTGATCACATGATAGTTGCCGGTGCAGGTGACGAAGATGTCGCCGTGTTCTGCTGCGTAGTCCATGGTCACCACGCGGTAGCCTTCCATGGCGGCCTGCAGTGCGCAGATCGGGTCGATCTCGGTGACCCAGACTTGCGCCGACAGTGCGCGCAAGGCCTGGGCCGAGCCCTTGCCGACGTCGCCGTAGCCGGCCACGATGGCGACCTTGCCAGCCACCATCACGTCGGTGGCGCGCTTGATACCGTCCACCAGCGATTCGCGGCAGCCGTACAGGTTGTCGAACTTGGACTTGGTGACCGAGTCGTTGACGTTGATCGCCGGGAAGGCCAGCTTGCCTTCCTTATGCATCTGGTACAGGCGATGCACGCCGGTGGTGGTCTCTTCGGTAACGCCCTTGATTTCCTTGAGGCGCTTGGAATACCAGGCGGCATCCTTGGCCAGGTAGCGCTTGATCGAGTTGAACAGGCAGACCGCCTCTTCCGAATCCGGCTTGGCCAGCACCGAGATGTCCTTCTCGGCGCGCGCGCCCAGATGCAGCAGCAGGGTGGCGTCGCCGCCATCGTCCAGGATCATGTTGGAGTAGCCGCCATCGGTCCACTCGAAGATGCGGTGGGTGTACTCCCAGTATTCATCCAGGTTCTCGCCCTTGACGGCGAACACCGGGGTGCCGTTGGCGGCGATGGCTGCGGCAGCGTGGTCCTGGGTCGAGTAGATGTTGCAGGATGCCCAGCGCACTTGCGCGCCCAGCGCTTCCAGCGTCTGGATCAGCACTGCGGTCTGGATCGTCATGTGCAGCGAGCCGGTGATGCGCGCGCCCTTGAGCGGTTGCGATGCGGCAAACTCGTCGCGGATCGCCATCAGGCCCGGCATTTCGGTCTCGGCGATCTTGATTTCCTTGCGGCCCCAATCGGCCAGGCCGATATCGGCGATGATGAAATCTTGGGATGCGGCAGTAGTAGACATGGCAACGGCGCTGTTCACGCCCTCCTTTCAAGTAAAAGCCAGAAAAAAAGTAACGTGAGCGCGGTTGCCAGGCGCATGGCGCCTGCTCACCGCGTCAAGCCTGGCAGGGATTCCCTGTCGCAACGCTCCTTGCTGCGGTGAGGCATTGGAGGGACTTGCAACGAACCTGGACGCAATGCCAACGCCAGGCCGCTGCGGATGCATGATCCGCGGGAGGTGCATTGTAGCGCGGGGAGGGCGATAGGCAAACCCCTTCGGGGATTCGCCCGCCCTCCCCGGACTGACGGGATTACAGGCCGGCGGCAGCGCGCAGTGCTGCGGCCTTGTCGGTGCGTTCCCAGGTGAATTCCGGCTCTTCGCGGCCGAAGTGGCCGTAAGCGGCGGTCTTGGCGTAGATCGGACGCAGCAGGTCCAGCATCTGCACGATGCCCTTGGGGCGCAGGTCGAAGTATTCCTGAACCAATTGCGCCAGCTTTTCATCGCTGATCTTGCCGGTGCCGAAGGTGGTGACCATCACCGAGGTCGGCTTGGCGATACCGATGGCGTAGGACACCTGGATCTGGCAACGCTCGGCCAGGCCGGCAGCCACGATGTTCTTGGCGACATAACGGCCGGCATAGGCAGCCGAACGGTCGACCTTGGACGGATCCTTGCCGGAGAAAGCGCCGCCGCCGTGAGGCGCCGCGCCACCGTAGGTATCGACGATGATCTTGCGGCCGGTCAGGCCGCAGTCGCCTTGCGGGCCACCGATGACGAAGCGGCCGGTCGGGTTGATCAGGTAGCGGGTATTCTTGAGCCATTCGGCCGGCAGCACCGGCTTGATGATTTCCTCGATGGCCGCTTCATGGATAGCCTTTTGCTCGATGTCCGGCGAGTGCTGGGTCGACAGCACGACGGTATCGATGCCGACCGGCTTGCCGTCGACGTACTTCAGGGTCACTTGCGACTTGGCGTCGGGACGCAGCCACGGCAGGCGGCCGTCCTTGCGCAGCTGCGACTGGCGCTCGACGATGCGGTGCGCATAGTAGATTGCAGCCGGCATCAGTTCCGGGGTTTCGTTGCAGGCGTAGCCGAACATCAGGCCCTGGTCGCCGGCGCCTTGCTCCAGGTCGACGCCGCGGCCTTCGTCAACGCCCTGGGCGATGTCAGGGGATTGCTTGTCATAGGCGACCAGCACCGCGCAGCTCTTGTAGTCGATGCCGAAGTCGGCATTGTCGTAGCCGATGCGCTTGATGGTTTCGCGGGCCACGTCGATATAGTCGACGTTGGCGCGCGTGGTGATTTCACCTGCCAGCACAACCAGACCGGTGTTGCACAGCGTTTCCGCGGCAACGCGGGATTGGGGATCCTGGGTGAAGATGGCATCCAGGATCGCGTCGGAGATCTGGTCGGCAACCTTGTCGGGATGGCCTTCGGAGACGGATTCGGAAGTGAAGAGATATTCGTTGGACATGCAAGCCTCAAACTGAAAACGATTTACCGATGTCGCGGCCCATCATTCAGTCGTGCCTGCGACGCTTTAGCGATATTTGTACCCCGTCTCGCAAGTTGTCATTAACTCGACGGCATGTGCTATTTTACGCCTCTTGCAATTTTCTGCAATTTGGCAGAGTTTCCTGCCCCAGCTACCCGTTATCGGCAAGTATGCTCGTTTCTTTATTCCGCCTGTTGTCTTTCCTGCCGCTGCCGGTATTGCATGCCATCGGTTTTGCCGTGGGCTGGCTGGTGTTCCTGGCGTCGCCCTCGTACCGGCGGCGCCTGACGGAGAACATCACGCTGGCAGGTCACCGCGCTCATCTATATAGAGCGGTCGGCGAAGCCGGCAAGGGCATGTTCGAGCTGCCCTTCATCTGGTGCGCCAATCCCGAGCGGGTACTGCGCACCGCCCGCATTGTCGATTGGCAACTGGTGCAAACGGGATTGGATGCCAAATCCGGCATCGTCTTCCTGACTCCCCATCTCGGTTGCTTTGAGATCTCGGCGCAATCGGTGGCCCGCCACGCCAGCCTGAGCGTGCTGTACCGCCCGCCGCGAAAAGCCGCGCTGAAGCCGCTGATCGAGGGCGCCCGCGCCCGCGCCAACCTGCACCTGGCCCCGGCCAACCTGGCTGGGGTGCGCATCCTGCTCAAGGCGCTGAAAAGCGGCCAGGCCATTGGCTTGCTGCCGGACCAAGTCCCGCAGAACGGCGAAGGCGTCTGGGCCGATTTCTTCGGCAAGCCGGCCTACACCATGACGTTGCCAGCCAAGCTGCAGCAAATGAGCGGTGCGCCCATTATCCTGGCCTATGCTGAACGGCTCTCGTGGGGGCGCGGCTATGCGATCCACTTCGTACCCTTCGAGGGGGAACTGGGCGACACGCCCGAACAGCAGGCGCGCGCCATCAACCTGGCCATGGAAAAACTGATCGCGCGCTGCCCGGCTCAATATATATGGAGCTACAACCGCTACAAGGTGCCACAGGGCGTCAGCGCTCCCGGAGCGGCGCAATGAAGGCGCTGATCGGATTGATGTGGCTGCTGCACTGGCTGCCGCTGCCCATCCTGGGCCGCCTGGGCGAAGGCTTGGGATGGCTGCTCTATATTTATATGAGGCCGCGCCGCCGCATCACGCTGATCAACCTGCGGCTGTGCTTCCCCGAGAAGACCGAACAAGAGCGGCGCGTGATCGCGCGCCGCCATTTCCAGGCCTATGCCCGCAGCGCGCTGGAGCGCGGCATCCTATGGTGGGCGCCGGAGTCGCGCCTGAAACGCTTGATCCAGGTGGAGCCCCGCATCCCCTTCGAGACGCTCGACCGCGGCCCGACCATCCTGTTGTGCCCGCACTTCGTCTGCCTGGAAATCCCGGGTATCGCCCTGGTGCTCAATTCCAACTATTCGGTCTGCACGATCTACTCGCGCCAGAAGAACCAGATCGTCGATGACGCCATTCTCAAGGGCCGCTCGCGCTTTCGCCCGGTAACGCTGCTCTCGCGTGAAAAGGGCGTGAAGCCCATCATCCGGGCCATGCGCGACGGCTTGCCCTTCATCATGCTGCCCGATATGGATTTCGGCATCCGGGACGCCGAATTCGTGCCCTTCTTCGGCGTACCCGCCGCCACGCTGACCGCCACTGCGCGCATCGCGGCGGCCACCGGCGCATCCGTGGTGCCGGTCATTACCACCTTCCTTCCGGGCTACCGCGGCTGGAAGACCACCTTCTACCCGGCCTGGAACGACTATCCAGGCGACGACATCGCGGCCGCCACCCGTCGCATGAACGAATTCATCGAGGCGCGCGTGCGCGAGCATCCTGCGGAATATTTCTGGGCGCACAAGCGCTTCAAGACCCGCCCGCCGGGCGAACCCGACGTCTACGGCAGGAAAGACAACTGAGCGCCCTGTAAAACAGGGCGGTCGTCCTTATAATGACTCCATGAAGATCAAATTCACCAAGATGCATGGCGCGGGCAACGACTTCGTCGTCCTCGACGCCGTCAACCAGGCCATTTCCCTGACGCCGGCGCAATGGAAGTTCATCGCCGACCGCCGCTTCGGCATCGGCGCGGACCAGATGCTGGTGGTGGAGAAAGCGCGCGGCGACGGCGTGGACTTTCGTTATCGCATCTACAATGCAGACGGCGGCGAAGTCGAGCAATGCGGCAACGGCGCGCGCGCCTTCGTCAAGTTCGTCACCGACAAGGGCCTGACCGACAAGCGCGCCATCCGCGTGGAGACCATGTCCGGCATCATCGAGCCGCGCCTGGAAGACGACGGCCGCATCACCGTCGACATGGGTGCCCCCATCCTGGTGCCGGCCGAGGTGCCGTTCGACGCCGGCGGCCTGGAAAGCCGCGTCGAAGCGCAGGACACCTTGTGGCCGCTGGACGTTGCCGGCAAAACTGCCTGGATTTCGGTAGTGTCGATGGGCAACCCGCACGCAGTGCAGGTCGTGCCAGACAGCGAGGCCGCGCCGGTGCTGGAGGACGGTCCCTTGATCGAGCGCCACGCCCGCTTCCCGCGGCGCGTGAACGCCGGCTTCATGCAAGTCGTGGATCGCCATCACGTCAACCTGCGCGTCTATGAACGCGGCGCCGGCGAAACGCTGGCTTGCGGCACGGGCGCCTGCGCCGCAGTGGTGGCGGGTATCCGCCGCGGGCTGCTCGATTCGCCCGTGGCCGTACAAACCCACGGCGGCGTGCTCAGCATCGCCTGGGAAGGCGTCGACCAGCCGGTGTTGATGACCGGCCCCGCAGTCTCCGTATTCGAAGGCGAGATAGAACTGCCGGACTGACCCACGCCGCCACTTCGATCACGCCCCGATGGTCGCTCCCAACAAAAAATGGCTTGCCGGATGGCAAGCCATTTTTGTTTGCATCAAGACAGCCTCAGGCTTCCACGCGCAGGCCGTCAACCTCCTCGTCAGCCGCCGCCTGATCCGGCAGCGCGGCCTTGAGCCGATAGAGGCGCTGGCGGTAGTTGCCTTCCGGCCCGCTCGGCCCGCCATCCACGTCTTCGAACAGGCGACCGATGCGATTGAGCACGCCTCGCTCCTCCCCGGTCTCGACCATGATCAGGCGCCGTTTGCTGCGCGCGTACTGAGCGCGGATATCCACCACTAGGCAGTGGCCGCAGTCGGCCTCCTTCAGGTCGACCAGCAATGCCTCGGGGCGGGTTAGCCCGAACAAGGTCGCCAGCTCGATGCGGGCGGCCAGGAAGGGATAAGCATTGACCAGCTCGCGCGACAGCTGCGCGCGCGCCAGCACAGCCCATTCGGCCGGCCGTGGACGGTCGGCCACCTTCTCCAGCAATGCAGCGGCGTCGGCATTGCCTTGCGACGCCGCCTTCTGCAGCCAGTACAGCGCCCGCACGTCGTTGGCCGGGTCTTCGCGGCGGTTGCGCCAGGCCGTGACGCCGCACTCCAGTTGCGCGACCACATGCCCCATCTCGGCGGCGCGCTCCAGGTAGTGCTGCACGTCAGCCAGGTTACGCTGGGAAAACTCCGGTTTCAGATAGATGCGCGACAAGGCGTACCAGCCGGCGGCCATGCCTTGTTCACCGGCCAGCAAGAGCCAGCGGATCGCTTTCTTGTAGTTGGCCGAGCCTTGGCCAGCGAACCTGCGCGCACCCAGCTCGTCCATCCGCCCGTATAGCAGTCCCAAGGCCAATTGCGCCTCGCGGTCACACGCCAGCGCCGCCAGCTCCAGCAATTGCTGCGCCTGTTGCAGGTCGGGCTTCCTGTCGTCCAGATGCGACCCGGCGAGACGGCGCAGCAACTGGATATTCTGTGTGCCCAAGCCGGACGCAAGCGACTCGGACGGCGCGTTTAGCTGTGTCAGCGACGCGGCGTACTGGCGCAACAGCGCGTCGGCAAGCGGCTGCGCACGCTGGCGGAAAGTCGCGAAGTCAGCCTGGCGCCAGGCGGCATCGGCCAGCGCATGCTGCGCCTGCTCGATGCCGGCATCGGCCGCCTTCTGGGTCCACTGGCTGATCTCATCGCGCGTGGCGGGCGCCGGCTGCGGCGCCTCCGACGGGGCCGATTGCGTCCCTGCCGAGGCCGGCGCCACGTCCCGGCCTTGCTGGGCCAGCAACCACTGCGCCTCGGGGTTGCCGTCGAGGGCCACCACCTCCAGCGCGCGGATCGCCTTCTTCTTCAGTTCGGCGCTGATCTGCGCCATATTGCCCAGCACCAGGCGAGCAAATACCAGACCGGCCTGGTTCTGCCCGGCGTCGAATGCCCGCTCGTACCACTGCGCCGCCTCTTGCGGCTTGGCCAGCGGCATCACCACTTCATACGGAATATGTTGAGCAATCAGCATCCAGGCATCCGCCAGCTCCTGGCGGGCGGCACGCTCCAGCCAATGGAATGCAGTACCGAGGCTTTGCGGCAAACCGTTGCCGCCGAACAGGTAGCGCTTGCCCAAGGTCAGCTGCGCCTCGGCCTGTCCGGCCCGCGCGGCACGAATGATTGCGAGATCTTCCCTATTTGCCATCAGCCTTCCACATCAGGTCAGAAAACCAAAATTATGCCCCACAAATCACATTTTTTTAAAATGACCTTACAAACGATCCAAATGCATCGTTTTAACAACAAATCAGCATGCGAGACGACTCGGCTCAGGTTTCTCCGCCTTCGGCCGATAACAAGGGAGTGCTCGCAAGCGAAAATTCGCCATCAGAGTATCCCCCGCCTCGAAAGCGTTTGAAAAAAACAACACTACGCCAGTAGTTTTACGCTTTCAACCAAAATTCCAGCCGCCAAACGACCAATCTGCGGCCATGCCAAATGAGAACCCTTAATGTCTCACCATCCGACTAGAAGTACGGATCCTCAAGACTATTTTTATAGAAGGATGTCAAATGAAAAAATCTCTGCTGGCACTGGCCGTCCTCGGCGCGTTCGCAGGTGCTGCTCAAGCACAAAGCTCCGTTACTATCTACGGTATCGTTGATACTGGCGTCACCTACACCTCCAAGGCGCAAACCACCCAGACCCCCGGCATCAATACCGGCAGCAAGTTCGCTGTGAACTCGGGCGTGATCCAAGGTTCGCGTATCGGCTTCAAGGGCGTTGAAGATCTGGGCGGCGGTCTGTCGGCCGTGTTCAACCTGGAAACCGGTTTCACCAACGACAACGGCGGCCTGCAAGGCTCCGACAACGTCACCTCCTCCAACCTGTTCCGTCGTAAGTCGGTGGTTGGTCTGGCCGGTGGCTTCGGTACCGTGCTGGTTGGTCGTCAAACCGACTTCGCTGACGTCATCTCCGCCTACACCGGCGTTGCTGATTTCGGTGGCGTGATCGCTCAAGCCGGTTCGAACCTGAACCGTCTGCAAGGCGTTCGCACCAACAACTCGGTGAACTTCACCACCAACAACCTGAGCGGCTTCACCGGTAACCTGATGTACGGCTTCGGCGAAACCGCTGGCAAGACTTCCGCTGGCCAATCGTTCGGCATCGGTGGCAAGTACGAAAACGGTCCTCTGGGTCTGGGCCTGAACTACTACCAATCCAAGGCTGGTGCAACTCCTTCGGACGTTAGCCTGATCCCCATCACCGCTGTTGGCGTTACTCCTGCTGCCACCAACGTGTACACCAACGCCGCCAACGCTGGCAGCTCCGCTCAGAAGGTCCTGAACGTGGTTGCTTCGTACCAGTTCGGCCCGGCACGCGTGTACGGTAACTACTCGCGCGTCAAGCAAGATCTGAACACCGCTGGCGTCGCTGGTTTCGCAGGCGTGACCGCTGCAACCCGCACCACCGCTGGTACCCTGGCTCTGTCCAAGAAGGCTGACCTGTACGAAATCGGTACCGCCTACGCTCTGTCCCCGTCCCTGAAGCTGCTGGCTGCTGTGCAACACACCCGCGCTGAATTCGACGGCGTGTCGGGCAAGGGCAAGCTGACTCAGTACAACCTGGGTGCTGACTACTGGCTGTCCAAGCGTACCGACCTGTACGCATTCGTGTCGAACCTGCGTGCTACCGACATGAAGAACCCTGGCGTGTACGGCGACACCACTGGCAACGATGCAAGCCAGACCGCTGTGACCGTTGGCGTTCGCCACAAGTTCTAATTCACGGATCTGATACCGGCATGAAAATGCCGGCATCAACCTGAATTAAGCTGACTCGGGCTTGCATGAGCAATCATGCAAGCCCGTTTCTTATGTATCTCTCCGTTTGCGCTCCCCCTTATTCCAAGCATTTGCCCGCGGCCGCTCTCCTTTGTATCAAATGACAGTCCCGCGGTGATTGTCAGCATTTCTGATAGCGAGGATAATCTCGCGGTAATTTCAGGTATTGCCGCACGGCACCTGGCAATGCGAACCCGGCAACGACGATTGCCGTTCCACCCACACAAACACACTAGCGATGACCACCCCACTGGACTCCGACCTGATCGCCGAATACCTGCTCGACCATCCTCACTTCTTCGAGGAGCACGCGGAGCTGCTTTCGACCGTCAAGTTGACCAGCCCGGTCATGGGCCGCGCCGTATCCCTGCAGGAACGCCAGATGGAGATCCTGCGCGAGAAGATCCGCGTACAGGAACTGCACATGGCCGACCTGATGCGCATTGCGCAGGAAAACGACGAGATCACCAACAAGTTCCAGGCCTGGACCCGTACCTTGCTGCTCACGCGCAACGACGGCGACCTGCCGCGCGCGCTGTCGGATCAGTTGAAGGACATTTTCCATGTGCCGCAAGTGACCGTACGCCTGTGGAACCTGGCCGAAGCGCATGCCGGCAACTGGGCCACGCAATCGGTGTCGGAAGACGCCCGGATATTCGCCAACGGCCTGTCCGCCCCGTTCTGCGGTCCCAACAAGGACTTCGAGGCGGCCGGCTGGCTGGAAGACGGCGCCTCGGTCAAGTCGGTCGCCATCCTGCCGCTGCGCGTGGGGGCATCGCCTGACGCCTTCGGCCTGCTGGTGCTGGGCTCGCCCGACCCCAACCGTTTCACCGCCGACATGGGCACCGACTTCCTGACGCGCATCGGCGAGACCGCCAGCGCCGCGTTGGCCTGCCTGCTGCGCTGACCGCCGCCGGGCGCGGCTTGTCCACCGGACGATGAACATGGATACCGCTGCCCCAGCACTGATCAGCCAATACCTCTCCTCACTGCGTTCCCAGCGCAAGCTGTCGGCGCACACCGTCGACGGCTATGGCCGCGACCTGCGGGAGCTGCGCGAGCTGCTTGCCCCCGCCGGCAAGGATCCCGCAGCCGGCGAGGCAGACCTCGACCTGCGCAAGACAACCCAGGTGCAGATCCGCAAATGCACTGCGCAGCTGCACGCGCGCGGCCTCAACGCGCGTTCGATCTCGCGCAAGCTGTCGGCCTGGCGGGGTTTCTTCGCATGGCTGTCGATGGAAGTCGAACTCAAGGCCAACCCGGCCGACGGCGTCAAGCCGCCCAAGAAAAGCAAGCCGTTGCCCAAGGCGCTGGCGGCCGACGACGCCGTCCGGCTGGTGTCCCAGGCCGATCCGTCCAAGGATCCCGCATCGACGATGGCCGCCTGCAACCGGGCCATGTTCGAGTTGCTGTATTCAAGCGGATTGCGCGTCTCGGAGCTCGGCGCGATCGACATCGCGGATGTGCGCGAAGGAAAATATGAATCGGCCGGCTGGATCGCGCTGGGCGACGCCGAGGTCACCGTCACCGGCAAGGGCGGCAAGCGGCGCAAGGTGCCGGTAGGCCGCGCAGCGCTCGAAGCGATCGAGGCCTGGCTGCCGATGCGTGCGGCGCTGGTGAAGGCCGACGCCGGCCCCGACTGCCATGCGCTGTTCCTCACCGAGCGCGGCACGCGCATGTCGCCGCGCGTGACGCAGTTGCGCCTGAAGGCCCATGGCCGCTCGCTGGAAATGGCCAGCGACGTGCATCCGCACATGTTGCGCCACTCCTTTGCCACCCACGTCCTGCAGAGCTCGGGCGACCTGCGAGCGGTGCAGGAGATGCTGGGCCACGCATCGATCACGGCCACCCAGGTCTACACCGCGCTCGACTTCCAGCGCCTGGCGCAGGTGTACGACCAGGCGCACCCGCGCGCCAAGAAGAGCGAGCCCAAGTAGGCCCGGCAATGCGGCAAGAAACCGCAGCCCGCATGGGCTAAAATACGAGGGCTGCGGCGAGTCCCGACATCGGGCTCGCGGCGACGCCACGATTCACCACGCAAAGCCGCCCCATGAAAGCCAAAGCCGCCGATATCCCCGTCAGTCGCCAGTCCAGCCAGGCCGCTTCCATGGCCCTGCTGGCCGAGGCGCAACTGCGCGAAGCCGGCGTGCGCGTGACGCAGGCGCGCGTGAACGTGCTGGGGGCGCTGCTGGAGACGCGTAGCGCCGCCTCGCACCAGGACATCCAGGACCGCTTTGCCGGCATGGATCGCGTCACCCTCTATCGCGCGCTGGATTGCCTGACCGAAGCGGGCCTGGCGCACAAGATCTCCAGCGACGACCGCATCTTCCGCTACAGCGCCGGCGCCGACCATCCGGAGCACGGCCTGCACGACCACTCGCAGGGCAAGCAGCACCAGCACGGCCACTTCAAATGCACGCGCTGCGCGCGCGTGTTCTGCCTGGACGCCAGCGACGGCACCGACTTCCTGGCCACCGTGCTGCCCGACGCCGACAAGCACAAGTCCACTGCGGCGCAGTTGCAGTCGGCACTGCGCAAGACGCTGGGCAAGGGTTTCCAGAGCCACGAGGTGGAACTGACCATCAAGGGCTGGTGCGCCGACTGCGCAGACTGACCCGCCCTCCCGCTACCTGGCGCGCGCCACACCCAGCTTCGCCAGGCGCCGCGGCAACTGGCGCACCGAACTCACCTTGACGTCGACATACGAAGGCATGCGGCTGCGCACGCGCTGCGCCGTCAGGTGGCCCAGCATCGCATTGCCGATCAGGTATTGCGTCACCCAGGCAGTGCGCACGCCCAGCTCGCGCGCGGTCTTCAGGTTGTCCACGGTATCTTCCACCAGGATGCAGCGGCGCGGATCGATCTTCTGCCGCGCCAGCAACTTGCGCAGCATCAGTCGCGACGGCTTGGGCCGCAGCTGGCGGTGCACGTGCATGGATTCGATCGAGATGTGGTGCGAGAAATGGCGGTGCAGCCCAAGGTGACGCACCAGCTGGCGCGAGTAGCGGCGCGGCGCGTTGGTCAGCAGGATCTTGCGCCCGGGCAGTTGGCCCAGCCAGCGGCCGATGCCGCGCTCGGCGCGCACCATGCCCAGCAGGTCGTCGAACAGATGCGCCTCATGCAGGAAGTCCTCGATGCGCACGCCGTGATGGCGCACCATGCCCATCAGGGTCGCGCCATACAGTTTCCAGTAATGACGGCGCAGGTGATTGACCGCCGCCTCGTCGGACGGATGTCCGCCCTGCTCCAGCACGCGCGTGATGTAGCGATTCATGTTGGCGTTGATCGCCGGGAAGATCGCGTGCGAGGCGTTGTGCAGGGTATTGTCGAGATCGAACAGCCAGAGCGGTGTAGTATTGGACGCCATAAATCAAACAACGAAGCAATGAAGAAACAAGCAAGGAAAGGCAAGCGGTGAAAGGCTTTGCGCAACGACTGATTATAGTGACATTGGCCCTGCTGTTCAGTCTCTACCTGCCGGCCGCGCATGTGGCGGCGGCAAGCGCGCCGCAGGCCGCCGGGCCGGCGCCCGATCGCGGCGCGCTGTACCGGGTCTCCGACGGACGCCACACCTTGCACCTGTTCGGCACCATCCACGTCGGCGCCCCCGACTTCTATCCGCTGGAACCCCGCATCGCGCGCGCGCTCAAGGAGGCGCCGGCGCTGGCCCTGGAGCTGGATCCGCAGAATACCGGCGCGCTGCAGGCTGCGGTGCTGCGCCACGGCGTCTATCCCGAGGGACGGCGGTTCGAGCAGCAGCTCGAACCGGCCCTGGCATCGCGCACGCTGGCAGCCCTGCGCCGCTACCAGTTGCCGGCGGAGCAACTGCAGAACTTCCGCCCCTGGATGCTGGCCACGGCGCTGACCGTGCAGGAGTACGCAAGCGGCGGCTACAAACCCGAACTGGCGGTGGACAGCTATCTGGCCGCTGCGGTACGCGCGCATGGCGGCAAGATCGTCGAGCTGGAAAGCGCGGAACGCCAGATATCGGTCTTCAGTCGCCTGGACGCGGCCCAGCAGGCGCAATTCCTCGCCGATACCCTCGATGAGCTGGACGACGCCGAGCTGGCGCACAAGCTCGATGCGCTGGTCGGCGCCTGGCGCCGCGCCGACAGCGGCGGCTTCGAACAGGCCTTGAAGGAAATGGACGAAGACCAATCCTTCGCCAGCCGCTTCACCCGCCAGGCCTTGCTGGATGAGCGCAATCCCGGCCTGGCCGACGGCATCGCCGCGCTGCTGGCGGCGCAGGACAAGAGCGTGGCCGCCATCGGCATCCTGCACCTGGTGGGGCCGGGCAGCGTGCCGGAATTGCTCGGGAAGAAGGGGCTGCGAGTGGAGAAGATCTACTGAGCTGCGAACGCCGCGCGCAAACAAAAAGGGATGAGCATGCTCATCCCTTTTTTATGACCGGGCTCGGCCCATGGCCGCCCGCTCGGATCAGTGCGAACGGATCATGGTGCCGAAGGCCTGCTCGGTCAGCACCTCCAGCAGCAGCGAGTGCTCGATGCGGCCGTCGATGATGTGCACGGTATTCACGCCCGACTTGGCCGCGTCCAGCGCCGAAGAGATCTTGGGCAGCATGCCGCCGGAGATGGTGCCGTCGGCGAACATCTCGTCGATCTCGCGCGCCGACAGGTCGGTCAGCAGGTTGCCCGCCTTGTCTTGCACGCCGGCGATGTTGGTCATCATGATCAGCTTTTCGGCATGCAGGATTTCCGCGATCTTGCCGGCCACCACGTCGGCGTTGATGTTGTAGGCCTGGCCGTCGTCGCCGAAACCGATCGGCGAAATGATGGGGATGAAGGCGTCGTCCTGCAGCGCCTTGACCACCGCCGGATTGATCGCCTCGATCTCGCCCACGTAACCGATGTCCAGGAATTGACCCGGCTTTTCCTTGTCCGGCATCTGCATCTTGCGCGCGCGGATCAGGCCGCCATCCTTGCCGGTCAGGCCCACCGCCTGTCCGCCGTAATGGTTGATCAGCATCACGATATCCTGCTGCACTTCACCGCCCAGCACCCACTCCACCACTTCCATGGTCTCTTCGTCGGTGATGCGCATGCCTTGCACGAAGGTGCCCTGCTTGCCGATCTTCTTGAGCGCCGCATCGATCTGCGGGCCGCCGCCGTGCACCACCACCGGGTTCATGCCGACCAGCTTCAACAAGATCACGTCACGCGCGAAGCCATGCTTCAGGCTGTCCTCGGTCATCGCATTGCCGCCGTACTTGACGACGATGGTCTTGCCGTGGAACTTGCGGATGTAAGGCAGCGCCTCGGCCAGGATTTCGGCTTTGATCTGGGGCGCTACTTTGGTGAGGTCGGTGGTCATGACGATATCCTGTGGCTGGATGGTGGGTAAGTTCAAGGAACGCGATTTTACATGGAAAGAACGATCCGTTCGTGACGTTTAGGGGAGCCTGTGCACGAACGGCAACGCCCGGCTCAGGCAGAGCAGGAGCGGATCTCCTGATCCGGATAACCGCTCTTGATGCGCTCCAGCGCGGCGCGCGCGTCCGGCGTCAGGTCGCGCAGCTGGAACACCTGTTTGCCGGCGCCCGAGCGGCGCGCGATGATGCGCGCGCTGCGCACGCCCTGCGAGATCAGCTGGCCGACATAGGCCTTGGCGGCGTCCTCGGTACGGAAGATTCCCAGCGAGATGCCGCTGCGCAAGGCCGGGTTGGGGAAACTGTCGGGGATCACGTAAAAGTCGGAGATGCCAAGGCGGCGCAACTCCGCGGTGCGACGGTCGGCGCCGTCACGGCCATCCTGCGGCGGAATGTAGACCATGTGACTGGTCACGTCCTGGGTCAGCTTCTGGGCGACCTTGTCGCCCAGGTTCAGGCTGGCCAGTTGGGCAGAGAAACGGCTGGCGTCGGCCGCGGTGAAATTGCCGACCTCGGTACAGGAAGGCGCGACCGCCACCTTCGGCGCGGCCGGCTGGGCCGGGACAGGAGCCGGCTGGGCCGTTGCGGCGGAAGCGGCTGTCTGCACATCCAGCTTGGCGGCATCGGCGGCCTGCGCCGGCGCAGCTTCTTGCGTGCGCACCGGCGGCACCAGCTTCTCGCTGTTGGGGGGAAGAATGCTCAACTGCTCGGGGCGCAGTTGTTCGGCCAGGCGCTGCGGCTCGCGGCGCTCGGACGCCGCCGCGCCCAAATAGCCGCGCTGCAGCCCGAACAGCACCACGTTGCCCACCAGCAGTAGCCAAAAAAGCAATTTCAGCTTCATCCGTGCCTTGTCTTCCTTTGCATCGTCACGCGGCGGCGCCAGACTCAGCCGCCATGGGTCATGACCGCATACAAGCCGGCCAAGACCAGATTATCCACTTTTTCCAGCGGCGCGGCGCCGGTCGCCAGGTGCGGCGCCAGCACGGCGCCGGCGCCGCCGGCCAACACGCAGCGCAGCGCGCGATCCGGCCGCTGGCGGCGGCGCTCGGCCAACGCGTGCTCGATGGCGCCGGCCTGGGCCGCGATGCAGCCGGAGACGATGGCGTCCACCGTGTTGTCGGCGAAGACGCGCGCCGGCGGCGCCAGCTCGCCGATCTGCGGCAGCTGCGCCGTGTTCAGGGCCAGCGAGGTCGCCATCGTTCCCAGACCCGGCAGGATCATGCCGCCCTCGAACACGCCCTCGGCGCTGACCGCATCGATCGTGGTGGCGGTGCCGCAGGTGGCCACCACCAGCTCCTCACCTGGAAACATCGCGCGCGCGCCGATGGCGGCCGCAAAGCGGTCGCTGCCGAGCTGGCAGGGATTGCGATAGCCGTTGCGCAGGCCGGCGCGCTGGGCCGAGGAGGCGAACCATTCAATGTCCAGGCCGGCGCCGAACGCCTGCCGCAGCGCCGCCTCCAGGTCGTCGCGCAGCACCGGGCCGGCGACATTGGATACACAGGCGGCCGACAGCGTCAGCCCCAGTGCCGACCACAGCGCCGGCAACTCTCCGAGCTCGCCGCGCCCGAGGGCGCCGTGGTGCAGCCAGCGCCCGTTTCCGGCCGGGGCGGCGACGGCCCATTTGATGCGGGTATTGCCGGCGTCGATCAGCAGCAGCATCGTCAATCCTGCAGGCGCAACGACAGGTCGCCGGCCAGTACCGCGACCTGTCCGGCATCGGTGTCGATCAGGAAGCGGCCCATCATGTCGACGCCGGCGGCCATGCCTTCATGCACGGTGCGGCCGTTGTCGAGGATGCGGACCGGCTGGCCGGCGTAGGCGTGCAGCGCCTGCCAGCGCTCGACGAAGGCGCCGAAGCCGCGCAGCTCGAACTCCGCCAGCACATCGACCAGCGCGCTGGTGATGACGGCCAGCACCGTCTCGCGCGGCTGCTTCTGCAATTCGGGCGCGGCGCCGATGGCGCGCTGCAGTTCGGCTTCCAGCTCCGGCGGCGCCGCCAGGTTCAGGCCGATGCCGATCACCGCCCAGGTGGCCTGGCCGCGTTCGCCGTCGGCCGCGGTTTCGATCAGGATGCCGGCCATCTTGGCGCCGTCGCGCAACAGGTCGTTGGGCCATTTCAACTGCACCGGCACGCCGAACACGCGCAGCGCCTCGGCCAGCGCGACGCCGACCGCCAGCGGCAGGCCCAGCAAGGCATGCAAGGGACGCTCGAAACGCCACGCCAGCGAAAACAGCAGCGACGATTCCGGGGTGGTGCGCCAGGGGCGGCCGGCCCGGCCGCGGCCGGCAGTCTGGCGGTCGGCCACGCGCAGCAGTGGGCGTTGCAGGCTCGGCACGCGCTGCATCAGGTCGACGCTGGTGGAGCCGGTGCGCGCCACCGCTTCGACATCGATGCGCTGGAGAACGGGATTGCCGGCGCCTGCCAGCAGCGTGGCGATGCGCCCGGCATGCACCAGCGCGGAATCGCCCTCGCCGCCGGCGTCCAGGGCAGCCGGGGAAGGCAACTTGGAAGTCATGTTCATAGCGCGCATTGTAACGGCAGATGGCCGCCAAGCGGCGTCTTGCGGCCACCCCGTAACCGTCCCCGACAGGACGCAAAGCCGGGCGCAGCCACTGCGGGCGCCGCTGAAATCGGTTACCCTCTGGCCCATGCAAGCCAAGCCCGACACCAAGGCCGCGCCATCGTCCCAGGCCGTCGTTCCCCTCGCGCCCGCCGCCTCCTCCTTCGCGCGGGTGAGCCTGCTGGTGTACGCGCTGCTGATCGTGTACGCCAGCTGGTATCCGTTCTCCGGCTGGCGCGACATGGGCCTGGGCCCGTTCGACTACCTGTGGGCGCGCCTGCCCTATTACTGGACCGGCTTCGACGTCTGGACCAACATCGCCGGCTACGCGCCGCTGGGCATGCTGCTGGTGTTCGCGATGTATCCGCGCATCCGCCCGCTGTGGGCGATCTGGCCGGCCACCCTGGCCGGCGTGCTGCTGTCGGCCTGCATGGAGGCGGTGCAGACCTACCTGCCGACCCGCATCCCGTCGAACCTCGACCTCATCACCAATTCCTGCGGCGTGTTCCTGGGCGCCCTGCTGGGCGCGGCCAGCGGCCGCTACTTCCTGCGCGAAAGCCGCTTCCTCGCCATGCGGCGGCGCTGGTTCTCCGGCGAAGCCAGCCGGGGACTGGCGGTGGCCGGCCTGTGGCCGCTGGCGCTGATCTACCCGCAAAACCACCTGTTCGGCCTGGGCCACCTGGTGCCGCCGCTGTCGGCCTTCTTTTCCGACCTGCTGGACACCCCCATCGACCTGGCCACCAGCTGGATCAACAATGCCCAGCTGAGCGCCGAGCAATATTGGCTGGCCGACGTCATCGTCACCGCCTGCGGCCTGACCGGCGCGGCGCTGTTGTTCCTGCTCCTGCTGCGGCGGCAGGCGCCGCGCCGCGCGCTGCTGCCGCTCTACCTGCTGGCCTGCATCGCGGTGAAGTCGCTGGCCTGCGCGCTGTTCTTCGCGCCGCAGAACGCCTTCGTCTGGATCTCCCCCAGCGCGGCCGGCGGCATCGTGCTGGGCGCGATGATGGTGGCCGGCCTCTCGTTTGCCCCGCCCACCGCCCAGCGCCGGGTGGCGGCGTTGGCGCTGATCCTGAGCCTGGCCGCGACCAACGCGGTGCCGGCCAATCCCTATTACATTTCCACGCTGGAGACCTGGGTCCAGGGCAAATTCCTCAACTTCGACGGCGCCGCGCAATTCCTGTCGGTGCTGTGGCCCTTCCTGGCGATCTGGTTCCTCTATCATCCCGTGCACCGGAAACAAAAGTGACCGGGGTGTATCATTGAGCCTTTGCCGCAACGCCGCGCCCAGCATGGCTGACAGCGCGCTGACGCGGCGCCGCACTCACGGAGCCAACCGCACATGAGCGACAAGCCCTTCTACGAACACCACGTTTTCTTCTGCCTCAACCAGCGCAAGCCGGGTGAGCGCACCTGCTGCGCCGACAAGGGCGCGCAGGCCGCGCAGGAGCATGCCAAGAAGCGCATCAAGCAACTCGGACTGGCCGGCGAAGGAAAGGTGCGCATCAACAAGGCCGGCTGCCTGGAACGCTGCGAGGAAGGCCCGGTGGTGGTCATCTATCCGCAAGGCACCTGGTACACCTTCGTCGACAATGAAGACATCGACGAGATCATCGACACCCACATCGTCGGCGGCAAGATCGTCGACCGCTTGAAAATCTGAGTGACCCCACCCCAAGCAAGCAATGAACGCACATACCCAGAATTTCCTGATCGCCGGCGCCGTCGGCCAGCTCGAATGCGCGCTGGACCTGCCCGATGCCGACGCCTTTCCGGCCCCCGTGGGCCTGGCGCTGGTCGCCCACCCGCACCCGCTGTTCGGCGGCACGATGGACAACAAGGTGGCGCAGACGCTGGCGCGCACCTTCCTCGCGCTGGGCTATGTCGCGGTGCGCATGAATTTCCGCGGCGTCGGCAAGTCCGAGGGCGTGCACGACCACGGCGCCGGCGAGACCGACGACATGGCCCTGCTGCTCAAGCACATGCGCGCGCAGTATCCCGACCTGCCGCTGGCGCTGGGGGGCTTCTCCTTCGGCACCTTCGTGCAGGCGCAGCTGCAGCAGCGCCTGCTGCAGGAAGACGCGGCATCCGCCGCCGAGCGCCTGGTGCTGGTGGGCACCGCCGCCGGCAAGTGGCCGATGCCGCCGGCGCCGGCCAACACCATCCTGATCCACGGCGAGCTGGACGACACCATCCCGCTGACCGCGGTGCTGGACTGGGCGCGCCCGCAGGAACTGCCGGTGGTGGTGATCCCGGGTTCGGATCATTTTTTTCACCGCAAGCTGCAACATATCCGCAACGTGGTGGTCGAAAGCTGGCATCGCCGCCCGGCACAGCCGCAGGCCTGACCTCGGAAACCGCGGCAGCAATGGGAAAGACGCCGCCGCGCGCAGCTTCCGCGAGGGGATTTTCGGGGAGAGAAAATCCATTCAAATTGGGGACGGAAGCGATGCGGCGTTTATAATTCCGGGCGTGGTTTCGTCATGCAGTTCCCTTGGGATGGTCCGCCGCCCTGCGGCAACAGCGCAATCCGCCCGACTTCAATCCACTTTTCAAACCAACAGCAACGATGTTCCCCGTGCTGGCAATTTTTCTTAGGCACCGATGAAAAAGCTTCTCGCGGCGCTCGCCGCCACCGTCCTTTCTATCACCACCCTCGCCGCTTCCGCGCAAGCGCTGCCGCCGCCGACGGTCGCTGCCAAGTCCTGGCTGCTGCTGGACGCCTCGGCCAACCAGGTGATCGCCTCCAGCGATCCCGACATGCGCGTCGAGCCGGCCTCGCTCACCAAGCTGATGACCGCCTACCTGGCCTTCGCCGCGCTGCGCGACAAGCGCCTCTCGCTGGAGCAGGAAGTCAGCGTCTCGGTAAACGCATGGAAGGTCGATCCGAGCAGCTCCAAGATGTTCATCGAGCCGAACAAGCCGGTCTCGATCGACAACCTGCTGTTTGGCCTGATCTCGGTCTCCGGCAATGACGCCGCCGTGGCCGTGGCCGAAGCCGTCTCGGGCACCGAAGACGCCTTCGTGCAGCTGATGAACCGTGAGGCGCAGCGCCAAGGCCTCACCAACAGCCACTTCAGCAACCCGCACGGCCTGCCCAGCCCGGACACCTATACCACCGCGCGCGACCTGTCGATCCTGTGCCGCAACCTGATCAACGACTTCCCCGAGTACTACAAGCGCTATTACTCGGTGAAGAAGTACACCTACAACAACATCACCCAGCCCAACCGCAACCGCCTGCTGTGGCTGGATCCGACCGTCGACGGCATGAAGACCGGCCACACCTCCAGCGCCGGCTATTCGCTGATCACCTCGGCCCACCGCCCGGTGCCCAACGGCGAACGTCGCCTGGTGTCGGTGGTGATCGGCACCGTCTCCGACCAGGTGCGCACCCAGGAGAGCCAGAAGCTGCTGAACTGGGGCTTCCAGAACTTCGACGCCGTGAAGTTGTACGCCAAGGGCCAGGCGGTCGATACGCCTGACGTGTGGAAGGGCTCGCAGGGCAAGATCAAGGTGGGCTTCAAGAACGACGTCTACATCACCATCCCCAAGGGCACGGCGGAGCGCGTCAAGACCAAGCTGAACCGCAACGACCCGCTGATCGCCCCGATCTCGGAAAACGCCAAGATCGGTACGCTGCAGGTCACCATCGACGACAAGACCGTCGCCGAACTGCCGGTGGTCGCGCTGGAATCGGTCGGCCCGGCCGGCTTCATCGGCCGCGCCTGGGACTCGCTGCGACTGATGTTCAAGTAAGCCGCAGCGGGCTTGATCCGCTTCAAACGAAAACGCCATCGAGACCCGATGGCGTTTTTTTTATGCTTTGCACTACTGAAGTTTGAACGAATAGAGGGTCTTCCCCGGAACAGGCGCCATCTACTCTCTCAACTCGTCGTTCCTGCGAAAGCAGGAACCCAGTGGCGTTTGTTGCCCCCCATCTCGGCAATGCGCAATCGCCGTGAACGACGCTGGGCCCCTGCTTTCGCAGGGGCCACACATCGCTGTTGATACGCGCGCTCCGCCAACTCCCGCCCGAGCACAAGGCGCAAACAAAAACACCACCGGTCTCCCGATGGTGTTTTTCTTGCTGCGTGCTGCTTGCTGCCTGATGTGGCCTTGGCTTACGCGGCGACCGCTTCCTTCGCAACCGGCGCCTCGTCGTCCACCGACGAACGGATCAGGTGGTCGAACGCCGACAGTGCGGCGGTAGCGCCCGCGCCCACGGCGATCACGATCTGCTTGTACGGCACCGTGGTGACGTCGCCGGCGGCGAACACGCCGGGGATCGAGGTCTGGCCCTTGGCGTCGATCTCGATTTCGCCGTGGCGGCTCAGGGCAACCGTGCCCTTGAGCCATTCGGTGTTGGGCACCAGGCCGATCTGGACGAACACGCCTTCCAGCTCGACATGCTTGACCTCTCCGGTCTCGCGTTCCTTATAGCTGATGCCGTTGACCTTCTTGCCGTCGCCGGTGATCTCGGTGGTCTGCGCCGAGGTCACGATGGTGACGTTGGAGAGACTCTTGAGCTTCTTCACCAGCACCGCGTCGGCCTTGAGCTCGGCGGCGAATTCCAGCAGCGTCACGTGCTTGACGATGCCGGCCAGGTCGATGGCCGCTTCCACGCCGGAGTTGCCGCCGCCGATCACCGACACGCGCTTGCCCTTGAACAGCGGGCCGTCGCAGTGCGGGCAATAGGCCACGCCGTGGTTGCGGTATTCGCGCTCGCCCGGCACGTTGACTTCACGCCAGCGGGCGCCGGTCGACAGGATCACGGTTTTGCCTTTCAGCACGCCGCCGTTGGCCAGCTTCACTTCGATCAGCTTGTCGCCGGCCACCAGCGATTCGGCGCGCTGGGTATTCATGATGTCGACGTCGTATTCCTTGACGTGCTGCTCCAGCGCGGTGGCGAAGTGCGGACCTTCGGTTTCCTTGACCGAGACGAAGTTCTCGATGGCCAGCGTGTCGAGCACCTGGCCGCCGAAACGCTCGGCGACGACGCCGGTGCGGATGCCCTTGCGCGCCGCATAGATCGCGGCAGCCGCGCCGGCGGGGCCGCCGCCGACGATCAGCACGTCGTAGGCTTCCTTGGCGCTCAGTTCTTCACCCTTGCGGGCGGCGGCGCCAGTATCGAGCTTGGCGAGGATTTCCTCGACGCCGGTACGGCCCTGGCCGAACACTTCGCCGTTCATGTAGATGGTCGGCACGGCCATGATCTGGCGTTGCTCGACTTCACCCTGGAACAGGCCGCCGTCGATGGTCACCGAGCGGATGCGCGGGTTGATGATGGACATCACGTTCAACGCCTGCACAACTTCCGGGCAGTTCTGGCAAGTCAGCGAGACATAGGTCTCAAAGCTGTAGTCGCCGTCGAGGTTCTTGATCTGCTCGATGACCTTGTCGTCGAGCTTGATCGGGTGGCCGCCGACCTGCAGCAGGGCCAGCACCAGCGAGGTAAATTCATGGCCCATCGGGATCGCGGCGAATTCGACGCTGATATCGGTCCCGGGGCGGTTCAGTTTGAACGACGGCGAGCGTGCGTTCGAGGCATCGCGATGCTCGACCAGCGTAATGCGGTCCGACAGCAGCACGATCTCTTGCAGGAGTTCCTGCATCTCACGGGATTTGGCGCCATCATCCAGCGACGCGACGATCTCGATCGGCTGGGTGACCTTTTCCAGATAGGCCTTCAATTGGGTCTTGAGATTGGCATCAAGCATGATGATTTCACTTTCCTCGTTGGGAGATTCTTGTCGTCCGGGCCACGCATCGGCCTTGTGGGCGTCACACGTTTGCCAACAGGCAGGCCCGGACGTGTACTTCTTCAGTATTTCAAACTACCTTAAATCGTTGAGCGGGCGTCGTGCAGTAGCCCAATCAATGATTTAGATCTTGCCGACCAGGTCCAGCGACGGCTTCAGGGTGGCGGCGCCTTCTTCCCACTTGGCGGGGCAGACTTCACCCGGGTGCGAAGCGACGTACTGGGCAGCCTTGACCTTGCGCAGCAGTTCCGAAGCGTCACGGCCGATGCCGTTGTCGTGGATTTCCAGGACCTTGATCTGGCCTTCCGGATTGATCACGAAGGTGCCGCGCAGGGCCAGGCCTTCTTCTTCGATCAGCACTTCGAAGTTGCGCGCCAGGGTGGCGGTCGGGTCGCCGACCAGCGGGTATTGCACCTTCTTGATGGCGTCGGAAGTGTCGTGCCATGCCTTGTGGGCGAAGTGGGTGTCGGTCGAGATGCCATACACTTCAACGCCCAGCTTCTTGAACTGCTCGTAGTTGTCGGCCAGGTCTTCCAGTTCGGTCGGGCAGACGAAGGTGAAGTCGGCCGGGTAGAACACGAACACGGACCACTTGCCCTTCAGGGTCGCTTCGGAGATGTCGACGAACTTGCCATCGTGGTATGCAGTTGCCTTGAACGGTTTGATAGTGGTGTTGATCAGGGACATTTCTATTTCCTTTTTAGGGGGTTGAGTGAAGCAGTGGTGTGAATAGTAAAGCGCCGAATCAAATAGATCAATTTTATTTAATCAATATTTTTGATTGGAATTAACTATCGATATGCGCGACCCGGCTATCGGGTCGAACCTATCGGTGCAGCGGATGTTTCCGGCAAGCAGCGCGCCGGCCCATGACAAACAGATGGCGGCGATTCCGGCCCACACAAGCCGCCATGCGGCCCATGGTGGGCGGCGATCGCTTAACATTGACACCGCGTGCCGCCGCAATGTTACTGCAAGGCAGCGCCGCTTGCGCGCGGCGCAATTCAGAGAGATGCAGCCAAGGGAACCACGATCCAGCCATGAGCGAGAACAGCAAACCCACGCCCGGCCGTCGCGCCGACTACCCGCACTTCCACCGCATCCAGACGCGCTGGATGGACAACGACGTCTACGGCCACGTCAACAACGTCGTCTACTACAGCTGGTTCGATACCGCCGTGAATCACTACCTGGTGGCCGGCGGCGCGTTGGACATCGAGCGCAGCCCGGTGATCGGCCTGGTGATCGAGACGCGCTGCAACTACTTCGCCTCGATCGCCTTTCCCGAGCAGGTCGAGGTCGGCGTACGGGTGGCGCATATGGGGCGCAGCAGCGTGCGCTATGAGATCGGGATCTTCAAGGACGGAGAGGACGCCGCCGCGGCGCAGGGACATTTCGTGCACGTCTACGTCGATCGGGAGTCGCGCCGGCCGGTAGAGGTTCCGGCGGCGATGCGGGCGTCGCTGGAGGCGATTGCCGTCGCCTGAGCTGGCGCAAGATGCCCAAAAAAAACGCCTGCCGCATCGCTGCGACAGGCGTTTCTCTATCAGGCCACTACATCAGGCTCAGGCAGCCAGCTGCTTCTCCAGCTTGCCCTTGACGCCGACCAGCTCGGCAGGCAGCTTGTGCTTGAGCTTCTCGAACAGCTCCGCATGCAGCTCCAGCTCCGCCTTCCACGCCGCCTTATCGATGGAGGTGATGGTGGCGAACTGCTCGGCGGTGAAGTCGATGCCTTCCCACTGCAGGTCGCCGAAGCGCGGGGTGACGCCGAACAGGTGCTCGACGCCGCCGGTCTTGACGCCTTGCGGATCCTCGATGCGGTCCAGCATCCACTTCAGCACGCGCATGTTGTCGCCGAAGCCCGGCCATACGAACTTGCCGTCGGCATCGGTGCGGAACCAGTTGACGCAGTAGATCTTGGGCAGCTCGGCCGGCGAGGCGGCGATCTTCTTGCCGATGTCCAGCCAGTGCTGGAAGTACTCGCTCATGTTGTAGCCGGCGAAGGGCAGCATCGCGAACGGGTCACGGCGCACCACGCCCTGCTGGCCGACGGCCGCGGCGGTGGTTTCCGAACCCATGGTGGCGGCCATGTAGACGCCTTCCACCCAGTTGCGGGCCTCGGTCACCAGCGGCACCGTGGTCGAGCGGCGGCCGCCGAAGATGAAGGCCGAGATCGGCACGCCGGCCGGGTCGTCCCAGGCGGCGTCGATCACCGGGTTCTGGGTGGCGGAGACGGTGAAGCGCGCGTTCGGGTGCGCGGCCTTGCGGCCGGTTTCCTTGGCGATCTCGGGGGTCCAGTCCTTGCCTTGCCAGTCGATCAGGTGCGCCGGTGCTTCCTTGGTCATGCCTTCCCACCAGACGTCGCCATCGTCGGTCAGCGCGACGTTGGTGAAGATGGTGTTGGCCGACACCGAGGCCATGCAGTTGTAGTTGCTCTTCTCGTTGGTGCCCGGCGCCACGCCGAAATAACCGGCTTCCGGGTTGATCGCGTACAGGCGGCCGTCGGCGCCCGGCTTGATCCAGGCGATGTCGTCGCCGATGGTGGTGACCTTCCAGCCGCCGAAGGCCTTGGGCGGGATCAGCATGGCGAAGTTGGTCTTGCCGCAGGCCGACGGGAAGGCGGCCGCGACGTAGTGCTTCTTGCCTTCGGGCGATTCGACGCCGAGGATCAGCATGTGCTCGGCCAGCCAGCCCTGGGCGCGGCCCATGGTCGAGGCGATGCGCAGCGCAAAGCACTTCTTGCCCAGGAGCGCATTGCCGCCGTAGCCTGAACCGTAGGACCAGATCTCACGGGTTTCCGGATAGTGCACGATGTACTTGGTCGCATTGCACGGCCATGCCACGTCCTGCTGGCCGGCGGCCAGCGGCGCGCCCACGGTGTGCACGCAAGGCACAAACTCGCCGTCGGCGCCCAGCACGTCATACACGGCACGGCCCATGCGGGTCATGATGCGCATGTTGACGGCCACATAGGGCGAGTCGGACAGTTCGACGCCGATATGGGCGATCGGCGAGCCCAGCGGGCCCATCGAGAACGGCACCACGTACAGGGTGCGGCCGGCCATGGAGCCGTCGAACAGGCCGTTGAGGGTCTGGCGCATTTCGGCCGGGTCGGTCCAGTTGTTGGTCGGGCCGGCGTCTTCCTTGTTGGGAGTGCAGATGAAGGTGCGGTCTTCCACGCGCGCCACGTCGGACGGGTCGGAGCAGGCCAGGTAGCTGTTGGGACGCTTTTCCTGGTTCAGCTTCTTCATGGTGCCGGCGGCGACCATCTCGGCGCACAGGCGATCGTATTCTTCCTGCGAACCGTCGCACCAATAAATGCGAGCCGGCTTGGTCAGGGCGGCGATTTCGGCGACCCAGTTGATCAGTTTCTGGTGTTTGACGTAAGCGGGGGCGTTCACTGCGGGAATGCCTGCCATGAGGGGTTGGTTCATAAATGCTACCTCCAATGCCACAAAGTTAATGAATTCGTTTTGGCACGGCAGGATCGTCGTTGCTGGAGAGTGGCGGCAGCAGTCACGCCAGCCAGCGCTGCGACGGTCTTGTCGACGGCGACCGCCATCCTGGGATACCGGTCGCCGGCCCGCAACCGGGGATGGCGCGGGACTTGGCTCACTCTTCGACAGTGAAAAGTGCAAAAAGGTGGCAGCGATTGTACCCCGATAAAAAAGAATTTAATGAAATTTGTAGCGAGATATACCCGACTTATGTAGTAGGTAATTACAAATCAAAAAAATTCTGTTGTTTCATTACTGTAACGCATAACACGATTTTGCCAAGAAACCGCGACGATACTGGATTTGAGCGGGATTGCGGGGAAATACACATTCACAATGTGAATATCTCCACCAGAAAATCAACAAAAACTTTCACTTTGGCGTCTGCGCGACGGGCCGGCTGGTAGAGCGCGAAGATGTCGGGACCGGCTGCTTGCCAGTCAGTCAATACCGGGGCCAGCTCGCCATGGCGCAGGGCCGGCGCCAGCGATACCGACATCTGCTGGATGATGCCGCAGCCGGCCTTGGCGGCCTCGATCATGGACTCCACGTGGTCGATCCGCACCGTAGCCGGGGGGAGATGCGAGCTGTCTTCGCCGTCGCGGGAGAACTTCCAGGGACGCACCATGCGCGTGCGCGGATTGAGAAAGCCCAGGCAGGCGAACTGGTCGAGCGATTGCGGCGACTCCGGCCAGCCGTTCTGCTGCAGGAAGGCCGGCGCGACGCAGCAGACGTAGCGGGTCGACATCAGCTTGCGCGCCACCAGCCCGGAGTCGGGCAGCTCGCCGATGCGCACCAGCACATCCACGCCTTCCTCGACCATGTCGATCATGCGGTCGCCCACCGTGACCCTGAGCTCCAGCTCCGGATAACGCTGCGTGAAGCGCGCCAGGGCCGGCGCCACATACTGACGACTGATGACGCTGGGCAAGTCGACCCGCAGCACGCCGGCCGGCGTGCCTCCGGCGTCGCGCAGGCTGGACTCCAGCTCGCCCATGTCGGCCAGCAGGCGCAACGCCTGCGCATGGCATTGGCGCCCTTCCTCGGTGAGCGACATGCTGCGCGTGGTGCGGTTGATCAGGCGCACCTTGAAATGCGCCTCCAGCGCGGCCACGTGATTGGTCACCGACGAGGTCGACATCGACAGCCGTTCCGCCGCGCGGCTGAACGCGCCGGCCTCGACCACCGCGCAAAACACCTTGAGCATGTCCAGCCTGTCCATCGCCGCCTCCCTTGTCGTTGTGCCTCGATTCTAGGCCAAGGCGGCGCCGGGATTATCCAGATCCGCGCAATTCTGATTTTGCCGGCGGCCCGTTTTTCCGCGCCGGCCGGCTGCCTACACTGCCCTGCATCGACCGCGCCGCAACGGCGGACGGCGACCCACCACACAACCGCAAGGAGAACATCATGACCACCAACACCATGCAAGCCGCCGTCCTGGAAAACTTCGGCGCCCCGCTCGCCCTCACCGCCATCGAGATCCCGCCCCTGCGCCCCGGCCAGGTGCTGGTGCGCATCGCCGCCAGCGGCGTCAATCCGCTGGACACAAAGATCCAGGCCGGCAATGCCGCGCACGCCCAGGCCAGCCTGCCGGCCATCCTCGGCATCGACCTGGCCGGCACCGTCGAGGCAGTGCATGCCGGCGAGACGCGCTTCCAACCCGGCGACGAGGTCTTCGGCATGACCGGCGGCGTGGGCGGCGTGCCGGGCTCGCTGGCGCAGTTCGCGGCGGTCGACGCCGACCTGCTGGCCATCAAGCCGCACGCGCTGGACATGCGCCAGGCCGCGGCGTTGCCGCTGATCTTCATCACTGCTTGGGAGGGCCTGGTGGACCGCGCCCATGTGCGCGCCGGGCAGAAGGTGCTGGTGCATGGCGGCGCCGGCGGCGTCGGCCACATCGCCATCCAGATTGCGCGCGCCTTCGGCGCCGAGGTGTACGCCACCGGCAGCGCCGAACAGAAGGACGTGATCGAAGGCCTGGGCGCCGTCGCCATCGACTATCGCAGCCAAAGCGTGGACGACTACGTCGCCTTGCACACCGGTGGCGAGGGCTTCGACATCGTCTACGACACCGTCGGCGGCGCCACGCTGGACGCCTCCTTCGCCGCCGCGCGCCGCTATCGCGGCCATGTGGTCAGCTGCCTGGGCTGGGGCGCGCACAAGCTGGCGCCGCTGTCGTTCCGCGCCGCCACCTACTCCGGCGTGTTCACGCTGCTGCCCTTGCTCTCGGGCCGCGAGCGCGCCCACCACGGCGAGATCATGCGCGAAGCCGCCCGGCTGGCCGACGCCGGCGGCCTGCGCCTGCTGATGGATGAGCGCCGCTTCACGCTGGCCCAGGCCAACCAGGCGCATGCCATCGTGGCGGCCGGCCACGCGCGCGGCAAGCTGGTGATCGACGTGGCCTGCTAAACCGCCGGCCATGCCGAACGGCGGCAATTTCTTTATGATGGCATCCGGGCGCCCTCATCCACCTTCCGACGGCGCAGCTCAACCAAGGCCAGACCACGGAGACCATCATGAAAATTGCCATCCTCGACGACTACCAGGACGCGGTACGCCACCTCGACTGCTTCCGCATGCTTGACGGCCACGACGTCAAGGTATTCAGCAACACCGTGCGCGGCGTGGGCCAGTTGGCCGCGCGGCTGGCGCCGTTCGATGCGCTGGTGCTGATCCGCGAACGCACCGCCTTCACCCCGCCGCTGCTGGAAAAGCTGCCGCTGTTGAAGCTGATCTCGCAGACCGGCAAGGTCAGCGGCCACATTGACGTCGCCGCCGCCTCCGCGCGCGGCATCGCCATCACCGAAGGCGTGGGCGACCCGACGGCGCCGGCCGAGCTGACCTGGGCGCTCATCATGGCGGCCATGCGCCGCGTGCCGCAATACTGCAGCGCGCTGCGCCAGGGCGCGTGGCAGCAGGTCTCGGCCACGCCCCACCACAACGTGATCGGCAGCGCCCTCAAGGGACGCACGCTGGGCGTCTGGGGCTACGGCAAGATCGGCAGGATGGTGGCCGGCTACGGCCGCGCCTTCGGCATGAACGTGGTGGTGTGGGGACGCGAGGCCAGCCGCGAGCAGGCGCAAAAGGACGGCTACCGGGCTGCCGCAAGCAAGGAGGAGTTCTTCGGCCAGGCCGACGTGCTCACGCTGCACCTGCGCCTCAACGACGCCACCCGCGGCATCGTCACGGCGGCCGACCTGGCGCTGATGAAGCCGAGCGCCTGCTTCGTCAACACCAGCCGCGCCGAACTGGTCGAGGAGAACGCGCTGGAAGCGGCCCTGCAGCTGGGCAAACCCGGCCTGGCCGCGCTCGACGTGTACGAGCGCGAACCGCTGCCGGTGGACTCGCCGCTGCTGAAGATGGACAACGTGGTGGCGGCGCCGCACCTGGGCTATGTGGAAAAGGACGGCTATGAGCTCTATTTCCGCGCCGCCTTCCAGAACATCCTGGACTACGCGGCCGGCGCGCCGAAGAACGTGCTCAATCCAGAGGTTCTGAAGTGATGCGATGAATGGTGCGCACCGGCGGGTTGTACTGCAGTAGCGGCGACCTGCCGGAGGCCTTCCATAAATGCCGCCATCCCGGCGGCCACGGCAGCGGCGGCCCGGCATACTCGGGCACGTTGCGCCGCACCGGGATCACCGGCAGGTGGTCGGGTATCTTTCCGTTGTAGTGCCATCCGAGGCTGAAGGCGTAATCCGGCAACAGGGTTGCGCATACCAACTCGAACCAGTTGGCATGCTCCTCATCCTCGCCCAGGGCCTGCGCCAGGCCCTGCGGATCGAACTGCGCCAGCAGGCGCGCCAGCTCTTCGGCCGAAGCGCTGGGATTGTCGCCCCAGCCCATCACCGGATTGAAATTGTAGTCGGCGCCCGAGCCGTACCAGCCCTCGCGCCAGGGACGCTCGATCCAGTTGCGCGGGCCGCTGAACAGGTGCCAGCGCCAATGCAGGCCGGACGGCTTGGGCCAGCTGTAAAGATAAAGGCGCTGGTAGCCGGCGCGGTGCAGCTCGCGCACCATGCCCATCAGCCGCGCATGCGGCATGCGGTCCGGCGGCGCGCGGCGAAACAGGATGGGCGTACCGTCCGCATGCTGGACTTCATCGGAAGACAGGTTCAGGTCCAGCGTCGTCACCTCGCTGCCGAAGCGCGCAGAAATCCATCCCGTCATCAGGTTGACGAGCACGATCACGCCATAACCGCGATGGCGGTGGAAGATCACAGTGCCGGGTGCCAGGGGTTTCATATCCGGATCATTATAAAGTGCATCGGAGAATTGGATTTCCGCAGGCCGCGGCGCCACCGGTGCGCGCGCATGATCCGCCGCCCGACGCCATCGGCGAGAGGCGACTGGTCTGACCGGCCTTACATGTTTCCACGCCGCATCCTTCAAAAAATCTCATGTGAAAAGCTGTGGCGCGAACGCCGAATTTCAAGCTTTTTCGCAGACGGAAAACCGCCGTCTTGGCTAAAATCCGCGGCGCGACAAAAAAGGATATAAAAAATTTTCGCGAGGAGGAGATGCCGGGATCAGCCACATGGCGAACACGCCGCAGCATTGGCATGCAACTTGCACTTCTCCTTGCGCAAAACAAAAAAACAAACAACAGATGTCGGAAGATCCAACATCGCGGTTCGTTGGTCTTGCGGCACCGTCAGAGGGAAGCACAACAATGCCAAACGCCACGACCACGAACTCCGCCCCCATACAAACCGAAACCTTTTTGCCCTACATGCGCGACGTCGCCAAGTGCGAGCAGTCGCTGCAGGAACTGAACCTGATGTGGCGCGTCATCGAGGCCTCTGCCAAGATGAACTGCCCCACCGAAGCCAAGACCATCCTCCCCACCATGGCGGCCACCCGCTCCGGTTTCTCGCGCCTGGAACGCGAACTGGTTGGCAGCCTGGTGGAAGAGAAGGTGCGCAACGTGCTGGCCGGCATCGGCACCAAGGCCCAATATGTGATCGACATCGTGGTGCGCAACCTGTTCGAGCGCACCGCCGACGTCGGTTTTTTGGCCACCGACCGCGAGCTGTGCAACTTCGTGGCCGGCCTCTGCGATTCACCGCATGCGGCCGACGCCGCGCGCTACCGCCTGCGCGAATACCGCAACAAGTACACGGTGTACGACGAGATCATCCTGCTCGACACCGAGGGCAACGTGCTGGTGCAGGTGGACCCTGCCACGCCGCTGGAACATAGCGCCGATCCGCTGATCGCCCAGACCCTGGCCTGCGACACGTATGTGGAGACCTTCCGCGCCACCGACCTGCGCCCGGCCAAGGATCGTGCACTGATCTATTCGCGCCGCATGCACCATCCCCAAACTGGTGCGATCATCGGCGTACTGTGCCTGTGCTTCCACTTCGAGGAGGAAATGGCGGGCATCTTCGGCGCCCACCGCGATCCGGAAGCGCGCGCCAACATGCTGCTGCTGGACGGCGACAACCGCGTCATCGCCAGCGCCGACGAACTGTGGATCCCGCCCGGCACGGTGGTGCCGGTCAATGCCGGCGGCGAACCCCAGCTAATGATGTTCTGCGGCCGCGAGTACCTGGTGCGCACCTTCGCCTCCGACGGCTACCAGGGTTATCCGGGCCCGGTCGGCTGGCAGGGCCAGGTGATGATCCCGGTGGAGGTCGCCTTCACCGGCATCGTCAGCGACGTGCTCTCGCGCCTGTCGCCTGAGCTGGCCGAAGGCCTGCTGTCGCACGCCCACTCGTTTTGCCCGCCGCTGTACGAGATCATGACCGCGGCCAAGACCATCCAGCGCATCGTCTGGAACGGCCAGGTGATGACAGCCGGCCAGCGCGGCGAGATGCTCAAGCTCAAGACCATCCTCGACCAGATCAGCGAGACCGGCAACCGCAGCAACGAGCTGTTCGCCCATTCCATCCACGACCTGTACCAGACCGTGCTGGCCTCCAGCATGCGCGACGCCGAGTTCACCACCGCCCTGCTGGTGGACCTGCTGGACCGCAATCTCTATGAGCGCTCCGACGACTGCCGCTGGTGGGCGCTCACGCCCGAGCTGCGCGCAACCCTGAGCCAGCCCGGGATCGATGCGGCGGCGGCCGCCAAGCTGGGCGAGATCCTGGCCTACATCAACAGCCTGTACACGGTCTACACGCGGCTGTACGTCTACGACCGCCAAGGCCGCATCGTCGCCGCCACCGGCGAGGGCCTGGAGCAGGTGATCGGCGCCAGCATCGACGACGCCACGCTGGCGCAAGTGCTGGCGCTGCGCAGCCAGCAGCAGTACCACGTCAGCAGCTTCGCACCGAGCGCGTTGTACGGCGGACGCGACACCTACATCTACCACGCCGCCATCCGCGCGCTGGGCGAGAGCGACGAGGTGGTCGGCGGCATCGGCATCGTGTTTGACGCCGAGCCCGAGCTGCGCAACATGCTGCGCGCCGGCCTGGCCGGCAAGGAAAAGATGAGCGCCTTTTATGTCGACCGCGCAGGCCGCATCCTCTCCAGCACCGACGACAAGCGCGCGGTGGGCGCCATGCTGGAGATCGATCCGGCCATGCTGCAGGTAGCCAACGGCGAGGGCCGCTCCGGCGTCACCGAGCACGACGGCCAGTACGCCATCGTGGCCGTCAGCGCCTGCAACGGCTACCGGGAGTTCAAGGTCAGCGACGGCTACAAGGAAGACGTCATCGCCGTGGTGTTCCAATGCTTCGGCGCCGTCGGCAAGGGGACCCAGCAGAGCGGCGGCGGCGAGTTCCAGCTGGAGAGCGAGGCTGCCTCCTCCGAGGACCTGGAATACGCCACCTTCTTCTCCGACCACAACCTGTTCGCCATCTCCGCAGCCAACGTGATGGAGGCCGTGCCGTACTCGTCGGTGCTGCCGACCTCGATGGGCAACCGCGCGGAACAGGTCGGCGTGCTCGGCCTGAACCGCGACGACCAGCACAAGGAGTTCATCTGGGTGTTCGACCTCGGCCACCTGATCCGCGGCACGCGCTCGGCCGTCACCGGCAGCAGCCAGGTGATGATCGTGCGCCACGGCGCCCACACCATCGGGTTGCTGGTGGACGAGCTGCATGCGGTGCCGCAGTTCAGCCCGGCGCAGATCATCCACACGCCGTTCGCCATGCAGGGCGAATCGATGCTGGTGTCGCAGGTGATCAAGGCCAACGGCGGCAAGCTGCTGATCCAGGCGATCGAGGTCGAGCGGCTGTTCGCCTACGTGGTGGACGGCACCGTCCCGCTGCCGCCGCCGGTGCCGGACGCCGATGCGATCCATGCGTTGCAGCTGATGGCGGCCTGAGCGCATCGCCGTAAGGCAAGAAAGGGAGTGCCGTCCGTGTAAGATAGCGGACGGCATTTTTCATTTCTGATAGGACAACCATGAGCCTGCGCATCATCGCCACCGGCGGCACCTTCGACAAGCACTACGACGAGATCGCCGGCACGCTCGACTTCGGCGCCAGCCACCTGCCGCAGGCCATCGCGCGCTCGCGCATCACCGCCGAGGTGATCCTGGAGGAACTCAAATTGCTGGACTCGCTGGAGATGCAGGACGTCGACCGCCAGCGCATCCTGGCCAGCTGCCGCGACTCGACCCAGCAAGCCATCGTCATCGTGCACGGCACCGACACCATGCAGCTGACCGCCCAGGTGCTGGGCCAGGCCCTGCAAGACAAGACCGTGGTGCTGACCGGCGCCATGATCCCCTACGAGATCGCCAACTCCGACGCCCTCTTCAATTTCGGCTTCGCCTGCGGCGTGGCCCAGGTGCTGCCGCCGGGCGTGTACGTGGCCATGAACGGCCAGATCTTCGCCTGGAACAAGGTCGCCAAGAACCGCAGCGCGGGCGTGTTCGAGCCGATCAGGTAGGTGCGCGGGCAGCGGGCTCATGGATTGGCGCGCGCAGCGATACCGATTACAATGAGAACAATTCTCATTATTTCCTGCCGTCATGAGCGACGCTGTCCGACTTTCGAACCAAGAGATCGCCGGCCTGTACACCGGCCATCATCGCTGGCTGCTGGGCTGGCTGCGCCGCCGCACTGACAATCCCGAACTGGCGGCGGACCTGGCGCAGGACACTTTCGTGCGCGTGATGGCGTCGCGGCGCGAACTCTACCTCGACGAAGCTCGCGCACTGCTGTCCACCATCGCCCGCGGCTTGGTGATCGACCACTTCCGCCGCTGCGCGCTGGAAGCCGCTTTCCTCGACATGCTGGCGCAGTTGCCCGAAGAACACATCCCATCGCCCGAGGCGCGCATGGTGGTGCTGGAGACCCTCAACCAGATCGACGCCATGCTGGCGGCGCTGCCGTCCAAGGTGCGCAGCGCCTTCCTGATGTCGCAGCTCGACGGCCTGGGCTATGCCGAGATCGCCACCCGGCTGGACGTGTCCCTGAGCTCGATCCAGCAATACATGCGCCGCGCCTTCGCCGCCTGCTACCGCCTGCAGTACGGCGCCTGAGGCCGCCGCAGCGATCCGTCATGCACGCTCCCGCATCCTCCCTGAACCCCAACGCGCCCGCCGATGACATCGTCATGACCGCGATCGACTGGATGGTGAAACTGCAGTCGGGCGTCGCGACCGAGGCCGAACGGGAAGCTTGCCGCCGCTGGCGCGCCCAAAGCGAACAGCATGAACTGGCCTGGAGCCGCTTGCAAAACCTGTCCGAGCGCGTCGGCGCGCTGCCGCCGGAACTTGCCCATGGCGTCATCGGCGCCGGGCCGGCGCGCGGCCGGCATAACCGCCGCTTCGCCGTGAAGACGCTGGGCCTGGCGCTGGGCATCGGCTTGCTGGTGCTGGCCGGCGGCAAGACGCTGCCGTGGCAGCCCTTGCTGGCGCAGTACTCCACGCGCGCCGGCGAACGGCGCCGGGTAGTGCTGGCCGACGGTAGCGTGGTCGACCTCAACACCGCCACCGCCATCGATACCCGCTACGACGATAGCGTGCGCCTGGTGCAATTGCACCGGGGCGAGCTGCTCATTGCCACCGCCAGGGACCTCGCCGCTAGCTACCGGCCCTTCCTGGTGCAGACCCGGTTGGGCCAGGCGCGCGCCTTGGGCACGCGCTTCCAGGTACACGATTCGGCGGCAGGCATGCTGGTCGCAGTCTATGAAGGCGCAGTGGAATTCGCACCGGCCGACAATTCCGCTCCCATCCGCATCGACGCCGGGCATGCGGGCTTGTTCGACCGCCACGGCCTGGCCGCTCCGTTGGCCGCCGCCAACGAGGAAGCTGCGGCTTGGACCGATGGCTTCATCGTCG
This sequence comes from Herbaspirillum sp. WKF16, assembly GCF_028993615.1. Lineage (NCBI taxonomy): Bacteria > Pseudomonadati > Pseudomonadota > Betaproteobacteria > Burkholderiales > Oxalobacteraceae > Herbaspirillum > Herbaspirillum sp. WKF16. The sequence goes on from NZ_CP118632.1 coordinate 4,344,575, forward strand.
CCGACCGCATGCGCCTGGGTCAGTTGGTGGCCGAACTGGATCGCTACATGCCCGGCAAGCTGCGCTGCGACGAGGCCATCGCCGCGCTTCCCATTTCGGGCGTCTTTCCAATCGATCAGCCGGCGCGCATCCTGGCCGCGCTGGCCCGCACACTGCCGGTTCGCATCGATGCGCTCACTTCCTATTGGATCACCGTGCGCCCCAAGCCCTCCACCTGAACCCGGCGGCATTTTTTATTTTTCTCTGCAGGTTTGCACGGCTCGTTCGGTTTACCTGATAGCACCTTTGCCTATCGACTGGAAACCGCATGAAAATCCAACCACCGCCCTTCTCCCGCCGCACCCTGACCGGGCTGGCCGTCCTGTGCGTCCTGAGCGCGCCCGTCGCCTCGCTGCACGCGCAGGCCCCGGCACAGCAGCTGTCCTACGAGCTGCCCGCGGGACCGCTGGATCGAAGCCTCAACGCCTTCGCCCGCCGCGCCGCCATCATGCTCTCCTTCGACCCTGCGCTCACGCATGACCGCCAGGCGCCCGGTCTGCATGGTCGCTACAGCGTGACGGAAGGCTTCGCGGCGCTGCTCTCCGGCTCCGGCCTGCAAGCGGTGCTGAAGGAGGACGGCGGCTACGCGCTGGTCGCGGCCGCTCCGGTCAGCGGCGCCTTGCCGCAAGTCACCGTCGCAGGCGCCAAGGAAAATCCCGTGGCACCGCTGGCCGGCATGATCGCCAAGCGCGCCAGCTCGGCCATGAAGACGGACACGCCGCTGCTGGAAACGCCGCAATCGGTGTCGGTCGCCACTGCCGACCAGATGGAAGCCACCAAGGCCGCCTCGCTGGCCGAGGCGCTGGACTACACGCCCGGCGTCATCAGCCAGGCGTCCTCCTTCAATCGCATGGTCGACGACGTACGGGTGCGCGGCTTCAACCTGGCCAACGCGAACACCGGGATGCTGCGCGACGGCATGAAATACCAGCCCAGCGTCTACGATAGCTCGCAGGAACCCTACGGCCTGGAGCGCCTGGAGGTGCTGCGTGGCGCGGCCTCGGTGCTGTACGGCCAGCTCAGCCCTGGCGGCGTCATCAACGCGGTCAGCAAACGCCCCATGGCCGAGCCGTATCACGAGATCACGGCCGACGTCGGCAACAACAGCCGCAAGCAGCTCACCGGCGACTTCTCAGGCCCGCTCTCGGACGACGGCGTGTGGAGCTACCGCCTGACTGCGCTGGTGCGTGAGGCCAACACCCAGATCAATTACATCGACGACGACAAGACCTACCTCGCGCCCGCCATCACCTGGCGTCCGTCGGGCCGCACCGCGCTCACGCTGCTGGGGAGCTATCAGCACATGCGTACGCGCTTCGTGGCGCCGGCGACGGCGGCGCTGACCCTCGGCGGCACCATCCCGCGCAGCTTCTTCATCGGCGAACCGGGCTACGACCGCTATGACAGCGAGGTTTATTCGGCCGGCTACCTGTTCGAGCACGAGCTGTCCGACCAGGTCAAGCTGCGCCACAACCTGCGCTACTTCAATGCCGACGCCGTCTTCAACTACCTCTCCTACGGCACGCTCAACACCGGCAGCGGCCTGTTCTCGCGCGGCGTGGTCAATCGCCGCGAGCAATCCGAGGGACTGACCGCGGACACTTCCCTGGAATTCAACTTCGGCAGCGACGCCGTACGCCACAAGGTGCTGGCCGGCATCGACTACTTCGACAGCACCTACGACTCCAAGCGCTATGCGGGCGCGGTCGCGGGCATCAACATGAACAACCCGGTCTATGGCGCGACACCGGTGATCTCCACCGTCAACAACGGCTCACGCACCCAAACCAAGCAATACGGCCTGTATGTGCAAGACCAGATCAAGCTGGCCGGCAAGCTGGTGTGGCTCATCGGCGGGCGCCAGGACGCAGTCGACAGCACCGTGACCGCCTACAGCAACGGCCGGCGCACGGCGGCGCACGACTCCGCGTTCACCGGCCGCACCGGCCTGGTCTACCTGGCCGACAACGGCCTGGCGCCTTACCTGAGCTTCGGCCAGTCGTTCGCTCCGGTAGCCGGCACCGATCGCGGCGGCAACACCTTCAAACCGACCAAGAGCGACCAGTACGAGGCCGGCCTGCGCTATCAGCCGCAGGGCAGCAACACCTTGCTCAGCGCGGCGCTGTACCAGATCACGCAAACCAACGGCCTGACCGTCGACCCGGTCGACGCCACGTATTCGGTACAGACCGGCGAGCTGCGTTCACGCGGGCTGGAGCTGGAGGCGCGCACTGCCTTCGGCAGGCTGGAAGTGATCGCCAACTATGCCTATACAGACGCGCGCACCACCAAGAGCAACACCCCGTCTGAAATCGGCCAGCGCGTCTCCGGCGTGCCGTATCACACGGCGTCGACCTGGGCCCAATACGATTTCGGCGGCGCCGGCCTGCCGGGATTGAAAGCGGGTCTGGGCGTTCGCTACCAGGGCGACGCGCCGGTCTCCGGACTGAATTATTCGATCCCCGGCCACACGTTGGTCGACGCCATGCTGGCCTACGACCTGGCGCAGTTCAGCGGCAGCCTGCGCGGCATGCAACTGAAGGTCAATGCCAAGAACCTTCTCAACCGCGCCTATGTGCAATGCGTAGCGTCCAACGGTTGCCGCTACGGAGAAGAGCGCAGCGTGGTCGCCACGGTTTCCTACCGCTGGTAGGAAACCGCAGCATTCCCAGCGAGCGGCGCTCAATCCGGTCGCGGGAGAGCGGCCCATTCGCGGCAGAATTCCAGCAGCGCCGCCAGGCTGGGCGAAGGCGCGCGATGGCTGCTGACCACCATGTAGAAGTGCCGGCGCAAGGCCGGCAGGGGCGTGGCCAGCTCCACCAGTTTCCCCGATTCGATCAGGTCTTCCACCACCGCGCGCGACAGGCAACTGATGCCCAGGCCCTCGGCGGTGGCGCGCTTGATCGCCTCGGAATTGCCGAACTCGAATGAGGACGGCAGGTGGTGCAGGTAGGGAATCAGCGCGTGCTCGACCGCCTCGCGCGTGCCGGAACCGGTCTCGCGCAGCAGCCAGTCGGCTTCGCGCAGCATCCTGAAGCTGGCCTTGCGGCCGGATGCGGCGATGGGGTGGTGCGGCGCGGCCACCACGATCAGTTCATCGGTCATCCACGGTTCGACGTCGACATCGCTGGCGTGGCAGGGACCTTCGATCAGCCCGGCATCCACTTCGAAATTCACCACCGCATCGACGATGTCGGCCGTGTTGGCCACCAGCGCCCGCACGCGCGCGCCGGCGTGACGCTTGCGGTAGGCGGCGATCATGGCCGGCAGCATATAGCTGCCGATGGTGGTGGAGGCGCCGATGTGCAGCTCGCTGCCCGAGGCCGGCTCGGCGAACTGGCGCTCGATGGTCTGCGCCGCGTCCAGCATGTGGCGCGCCTGCGGCAACAGCAGGCGGCCGCTGTCGTTCAACACCAGGCGCTTGCCGACCCGATCGAACAGCCGCACGCCGAGCAGGCTTTCCAGTTCATTCAGCGCGGCGCTGGCGGCCGACTGCGACAGCGCCACCAGCCCGGCCGCCGCGGTGGTGGTGCCGGATTGCGCCACCGCCAGGAAGATTTGCAATTGCCTCAGGGTAATTTTCATTTCAATCTACCTTTTATTCAGGTAGATCTTATCAAGATAACGAGTTTTTCTTTTAATCAGGGCGCGCGTAAAGTCCACTCCATCAAGACAAGAACACCAAGTGGAGAGCGAAATGCGCACCGCAAGCCATCCCCAAACCCTGCTGCATCCTGCCCTGCCCGGCCTGGCCCTGGCCGGCGCCGTAGCCTGGGCCGCCATGCGCCTGGGCGACATCCCCTGGCTGCAAGAACATGGCTTCTCGGCCCTGACGGTGGCCATCGTGCTGGGCATCCTGCTGGGCAATACGCTCTATCCGCGGCTGGCAGCGCCCTGTGGCGAAGGCGTGAAGCTCTCCAAGCAGACGCTGCTGCGCGCCGGCATCATCCTGTATGGATTTCGCCTGACCTTCCAGGATATCGCCCACGTCGGCGTGACCGGCGTGGCGGTCGATGCCGCGATGCTGCTCTCGACCTTCGGCCTGGCCTGGCTGGCCGGCGTGAAGCTGCTCAAGCTCGACCGCGATGCCGCGCTCCTGATCGGCGCGGGCAGCTCGATCTGCGGCGCGGCGGCGGTGATGGCGACCGAACCGGTGCTGCGCGCCCGCAGCGAGCAGGTGACGGTCGCCATCTCGACCGTGGTGATCTTCGGCTCGCTGGCGATCTTCCTCTATCCGCTGCTCTACACGCTGCAGGCCGAACCGGTGTGGGGCGTGCGCCTGCCCGACTTCGGCATCTACATCGGCTCGACCGTGCATGAGGTGGCGCAGGTGCTGGCCGCGGCGCGCTCGATCGACCAGCACACCGCCGACGTCGCGGTAATCACCAAGATGGTCCGCGTGATGATGCTGGCGCCCTTCCTCCTGATGCTGTCGATGAAGGCCGGCGCCGCGCCGGGCGGGCAGCGCGGCAAGCTGTCGATCCCCTGGTTTGCCTTCGCCTTCATCGGCGTGGTGCTGCTCAACTCCTTCCTGCCGCTGCCGGCCGCGCTGAACCAGATCGTGCTGCAGGCCGACACCTTCATGCTGGCCATGGCGATGGCGGCGCTGGGCCTGACCACCCACCTTTCGGCGATCCGCAATGCCGGCATCAAGCCGCTGCTGCTGGGCGCGATCCTGTTCGGCTGGCTGGTGGCGGGTGGGGCGCTGATCAACGGCGCGCTGGGACGGCTGCTGGGCTGAAGCCTCGCCGCAAAAGGAAAAGGCGCGGACCATGACGGTCCGCGCCTTTTTTCATCGGGTCCGGAAGCGACGCCTCAGTGCAGCTCGCCGCGCACGGTCAGCTCGCGGATCACGCGCACCGTGTCGATGTCGGCCTCCTTGTAGGCCGAGCGGCGGAACTCGTTGTAGAAGGCCTCGCTGCTGTCTCCGGTGTCGGGCTGGCCGTCGTCGTATTCGAAGCGCACGAACAGCACGCCCTCCTGCGGCTCCTCGATGGTCATGCTCATGCGCGAGGCGGCGATCTCGCCCTGGGCCGGCACCTCGTAGAGCACCTGGATCTGCGGCAGGTAGGTGACCTTGTCGCGGATCACCAGCTCGCCGTAGCGCAGCTCGCGGCGCACGCTGTCGAGGCTCTTGTCGTCGAGGCGGCAGTCGTCCAGGTGCGGCATGAACAGCTTGGGCGCCTCGGCGCGCATGATCAGTCCGCGCCACAGCTGCTCGCGCGTCAAGGGGTCGATCAACGGGTTCAGGGGATCGTTGATCTGGATGAGATGGTTGAATTTCATGGTTGTGCTCGTGCCGCTCGGCATCGCCTTTCTTGTCGCCATTTTCCCATATCGGGAGCCATTGCCGGGACTGATACAATGGCCCGTTTTTCCTTGTCCCCTACACGCCCCGTATGTCCGCCCCCTCTTTCGGTCTGAACAAGCCACAAAGCGAAGCCGTCCATTACATGACCGGCCCTTGCCTGGTGCTGGCCGGCGCCGGTTCGGGCAAGACGCGCGTGATCACGCAGAAGATCGCGCACCTGATCGAGAACTGCGGCTACGAGTCCAAGAACATCGCGGCGCTGACCTTCACCAACAAGGCCGCGCTGGAAATGCAGGAACGCATCGCCAAGCTGCTCAAGGATCCCAAGCAGGCCAAGCACCTTACGGTGTCGACCTTCCACTCGCTGGGGGTGAAGATCCTGCGCCAGGAGTCCAAGCATCTGGGGCTAAAGGACCGCTTTTCAATCATGGACAGCGACGATTGTTTTTCCCTGGTGCAAGAGCTGGCGGTGACGACCGACAAGGCCATCATCCGCAACATCCAGAACTCCATCTCGCTGTGGAAGAACGGCCTGGTCGATCCGGAAGTGGCGCTGAAAAGCGCGCAGACCGAAGACGAAGCTCAGGCCGCGCGCATCTTCCGCAGCTACGTCGCCACCCTGAAGGCCTACCAGGCGGTCGACTTCGACGACCTGATCCGCCTGCCGGTGGAGCTGTTCCAGCGCAACGAGGAAGTGCGCGACCGCTGGCAGCGCAAGCTGCGCTACCTGCTCATCGATGAATACCAGGACACCAATACCTGCCAGTACGAACTGGTGAAGCTGCTGGTGACCGGCGTGGGCAAGAAACCCATGTTCACCGCCGTGGGCGACGACGACCAGGCCATCTACGCCTGGCGCGGCGCCACCATCGAGAACCTCAAGAACCTGGGCGTGGACTTCCCCAACCTGCACCTGATCAAGCTGGAGCAGAACTACCGCTCCAGCACCCGCATCCTGCAGGCGGCCAACGCGGTGATCTCCAACAACCCCAAGCTGTTCGACAAGACCCTGTGGTCCGAGCATGGGCTGGGCGATCCGATTTCCGTGATGGCGATGGACGACGAGGAATCCGAGGCCGACCAGATCGCGATCTCGCTGTCGGCGCACCGCTTCGAGCGGCGCGCCAAGTTCGCCGACTACGCCATCCTGTACCGCGGCAACCACCAGGCGCGCATCCTGGAAAAGTCGCTGCGCCGCGAGCGCATTCCTTATGTGATGTCCGGCGGCCAGAGCTACTTCGACCGCGCCGAGATCAAGGACATCATCGCCTACCTGCGCCTGATCGCCAACCAGGACGACGACCCCGCCTTCATCCGCGCCGTCACCACGCCGCGCCGCGGCGTCGGCCAGGCCACGCTGGAAGTGTTGGGCACGCTGGCCGGCCAGTGGCAATGCTCGCTGTTCGAGGCGGTCTACAAGGGCGGCCTGGAAGACAAGCTGACCGATCGCCAGCTGCTGCCGCTGCGCAAGTTCTGCGACTTCATCAACAGCCTGGAGTCGCGCGCCACCCGCCCCGGCCCGTCGGGCAGCGGCGAGAACGCCGGCAAGGTTCTCGACGACATGATGGAGGCCATCAACTACGAGTTCTACCTCTACGACAGCTTTGAGGAGCGCGCCGCGCAAGCGCGCTGGCAGAACGTGGTGGACTTCACCAACTGGTTGAAGGAACGCGCCTGCGGCGGACGCGACCGCGACGGCGACGAGAAGAACCTGCTCGAGATCACGCAGATGGTGGCGCTGATGAGCATGCTCGAAGGCAAGGACGAAGAGCAGGACGCGGTGCGCATGTCGACCCTGCACGCCTCCAAGGGGCTGGAGTTCCCGCACGTGTTCCTGGTGGGCGTGGAAGAAGGCATCCTGCCGCACAAGGGCGACCCCGACACCCCGCCCGAGGCCGCTGCGGCGCGCGTGGAAGAAGAACGACGCCTGATGTACGTGGGCATCACCCGCGCGCAGCGCACGCTGCACCTGTCGTGGTGCAAGCGCCGCAAGCGCGCCAAGGAAATCATCGAGTGCCAGATCTCGCGCTTCGTCAAGGAGATGCGCCTGGATGAAGGCACCGCCATTGTCCAGGAAGAGGAAAAGATCACGCCGCAGGCGCGCCTGGCCAACCTCAAGGCGCTGCTGCAAAAACCCAAGGCGACGCCCGACCCGGCCTGACCCCGGCCGGCGCGCGAGAATATTTCCGCTGACACAAGATTGTGCGTCGGATTCTCCCGCCAAACCGCGCGGCCGATGTTGAAAACCTGGCAAGGCCGCCGCCCCGGACAGAATTTATTTACGGATTTCGCCGGCAATTGCCCGCCTGCGGCGCTCAGCGGTTTACAATTTCGCCTGCTAAAAAATCGCATGGTTTCAAACGAGAAACTTCGGCCGCCGCGCATGCCGCGCGACCGCGCGCGATCCGCTCAACCATTCAATCCTAGGAAGTCTCCAAGATGATCAAGATGTTTTCCCGCCACGCCCGCGCGCTGGCGCTGACCGCCGGCTTCGTCGGCATGCTGGGCCTGGCCGCCTGCGGCAAGCAGGAAGACAAGCCCGCCGCCGCGCCGCAAGTCGCCGCGCAGCCGCGCGTCTACCGCGTCGGCGTGGAGTCGGCGTATGCGCCGTTCTCCTCGGAAAACGAGCAGAAGACCGTGGTCGGCTTCGACATCGACGTCATGAAGGCGCTGGCCAAGAAGATCGGCATCGAGGTGAAGTTCGTGCCGACCCCGTTCGAGAGCATCTTCAACTCCCTGGCCCAGGGCGACCTGGACCTGCTGATCTCGGCCATCACCATCACCGAGGAACGCAAGAAATCGGTCAGCTTCTCCGACCCGTATTTCGTGGCGACCCAGGCCATCGCCGTGCCGGCCAACGACACCAAGGTCACCAAGATGGATGACCTGAAGACGCTGACGGTGGGCACCCAGAGCGGCACCTCCGGCGACGACCTGGTGCAGCAGGTGCTGGGCAAGAACAGCGCCAAGATCAAGCGCTTCGAGTCCACCCCGCTGGCGCTGAAAGAGCTGGAAGGCGGCGGCGTCGATGCCGTGGTAGCCGACGAGCCGGTGGTGAAGAACTACATCGCCAACAACCCCAACAGCAAGCTGCGCACCGTCAACGACAGCGCCTTCCCCAAGGAAGACTATGGCGTTGCCGTGCGCAAGGACGATCCGGAACTGCTGGCCAAGGTCAACAAGGGCCTGGCCGAGATGAAGGCCGACGGCAGCTTTGCCGCCATCAACGCGCAATACTTCGGCAAGTAATCGCCAGGCAGGTGGATGACGACGGCGGCCCATGCCGCCGTCGCGTCTTTTCCGGAACCCGTTTTCACCTCACCCACCACTAGAGTCCGCCATGGATTTCCGCTGGAGCATCATTGAAGGCTATGCGCCGCTGTTCGCCAAGGGCGTCCTGATGACGCTGCAGGTGTCGCTGATCAGCATCGCGGTCGGCTGCCTGATCGGCCTGCTGGTGGGCATGCTGCGCCTGTCGGAAGTGCGCCACGGCATGTGGAAATGGCCGCTGCGGGCCGGCCGCTGGATCGCCGGCTTCTACGTCGCCTTCTTCCGCGGCACGCCGCTGTTCGTGCAGATCATGCTGATCCACTTCGCGCTGATGCCGGCGCTGGTGCATCCCGAACACGGGCTGCTCATCTCGGGCGAACTGGCGCGCGTCATCAAGCAGGACTACGGCGCCTTCCTGTCGGGCACGGTGGCGCTCTCGCTCAATGCCGGCGCCTATATCTCCGAGATCTTCCGCGCCGGCATCCAGTCGATCGAGCGCGGCCAGTCCTACGCCGCCGCCAGCCTGGGCATGAACTATGGCTTGACGATGCGCTACGTGGTGCTGCCGCAGGCCTTCCGCCGCATGCTGCCGCCGCTGGGCAACGAGGCCATCACCCTGCTCAAGGATTCCTCGCTGGTCTCGGCCATCGGCCTGGCCGAACTGGCCTACGCCGCGCGCACGGTGGCCGGGACCTACGCCCGCTACTGGGAACCCTACATCACCATTTCGGTGGTCTATTTCGCCATGACCATCTGCCTGGCGCTGGTGGTGGCGCGCCTGGAACACAAATACAGCGCGCCGCATCGCCGTTGACGCTGCCGCCGTGATGCAGGGGCGCGCGGGCGGTATCATTGCGCGCATGACCACTATGCAGAATCCTCCTTCTCTTCCCCCTGGCCGCCGCGTCGCCGTGATTGGCGCCGGCCCGGCCGGCCTGATGGCCGCCGAGGTCCTGGCGCGCCATGGCGCCGCCGTGGACGTCTACGACGCCATGCCCTCGGCCGGCCGCAAGTTCCTGCTGGCCGGCCGCGGCGGCATGAACATCACCCATTCCGAACCCCAGCCCGATTTCCTGCCGCGCTATGGCAATCGCCGCGAACAACTGGCGCCCTTCATCCGCCGCTTCGACGCCGACCGCCTGCGCGCCTGGATCCACGAGCTGGGCATCGAGACCTTCATCGGCAGCTCGGGCCGCGTGTTCCCGCTGGAGATGAAGGCCGCGCCGCTCTTGAGGGCCTGGCTGCATCGCCTGCGCGAGGCCGGCGTGCGCTTCCACATGCGCCACCGCTGGCTGGGCTGGGACGACGACGGCGCGCTGCGTTTGTCCACGCCCGACGGCGCGCTGCGCGCGCAAGCCGACGCCGTGGTGCTGGCGCTGGGCGGGGCCAGCTGGCCGCGCCTGGGATCCGACGGCGCCTGGGCGCCATTGCTGCGGGACAAGCAGGTCGCCGTGGCGCCCCTGCAGCCCTCCAACTGCGGCTTCGACGCCGATTGGAGCGAACACCTGCGCGAGCGCTTCGCCGGCGAACCGGTCAAGCCGGTGGCGGCCAGCGTAGCCCTGCCCAGCGGCGGCATGCAGAACCGCCGCGGCGAATTCATCGTCACCGCCGAAGGTATCGAGGGCGGCCTGGTCTATGCGCTCTCGGCCGCCCTGCGCGACGCCATTGCCGCCGATGGCTCGGCGCGCCTCTACCTGGATTTGCTGCCCGACTGGCCCCTGGAAAAAGTGCAAACCGAGCTGGCCCACCCGCGCGGTGCGCGCTCCATGTCCAGCCACCTGCAAAGCCGCCTGCACCTCAAGGGAGTGAAGGCGGCGCTGCTGCGCGAGATCGTCAGCAAGGACGATTTCGCCGATGCCGCCAGGCTGGCGCGCGCCATCAAGGCGCTGCCGCTGACGCTACTGCGCGCGCGCCCGATCGCCGAGGCCATCAGCAGCGCCGGCGGCGTCAGCTTCGAGGCGCTGGACGACGCGCTGATGCTGCGCGCCCTGCCCGGCGTGTTCTGCGCCGGCGAGATGCTGGACTGGGAGGCGCCCACCGGGGGCTATCTGCTCACCGCGTGCTTCGCCACCGGCCACGCCGCCGGGGCGGGTGTATTACACTGGCTGTCCGCAGAAAAACGGCCGCAAGAGGAGCCCAGCAAGTGAGCAGCGAAGACCGCATCATCGACATTGAAATGAAACTGGCGCACCAGGAACACCTGGTGGACGAGCTCAACCAGGCGGTGTTCCGCCAGCAGCAGAAGATCGACGAGCTGGAGATGCTGCTGGGCGCGCTGGCCAAGCGTTTCCGCGAATTGTCCGACGCCGGCCAGGATCGCGCCGCCGCCAACGAGAAGCCGCCGCATTACTGATTCCCGCGCCATCACCGCCTGCGCATCCCGCGTCCTGCCGCCGCCATGGATCCCGACCGCCGCCGCATCGCCCACCTCGACATGGACGCGTTCTATGCCTCGGTGGAACTGCTGCGCTATCCCGAGCTGCGCGGCCAGCCGGTGGTGATCGGTGGCGGCTCGGCGGCCCGGCCGGTCGAGCTGCCGGACGGCGGTCGCCAGTATTTCCGCATGCGCGACTACGCCGGGCGCGGCGTGGTCACCACCTCCACCTACGAGGCGCGCGCACTGGGCGTGTTCTCCGCCATGGGCATCATGAAGGCGGCGCAGCTGGCGCCGGACGCCGTCCTGCTGCCGACCGACTTCGAGGCCTACCGCAAGTATTCGCGCCTGTTCAAGGAGGCGGTGGTGGGCATCGCGCCGCAGATCGAGGATCGCGGCATCGATGAGATCTACATCGACCTCACGCCTTGGAGCGACAACGTCGAGGAAGTAGCCCGCAGCATCAAGGAAGCAGTGCGCGCGGCCACCTCGCTGACCTGCTCCATCGGCGTGGCGCCCAACAAGATGCTGGCCAAGATCTCCTCCGAGCTGGACAAGCCCGACGGGCTGACCATCCTGGCCCGCGCCGACATCGAGCGTCGCATCTGGCCGCTGCCGGCGCGCAAGATCAACGGCATCGGCCCCAAGGCAGCCGAAAAGCTGGCCGCGCTGGGCATCGAGACCGTGGCGCACCTGGCGCAGGCCGAGCCGGAGTTGCTGCGCGCGCACTTCGGCCGCAGCTATTCGGAATGGCTGGGCCGCGTGGCGGCGGGCGTCGACGAGCGGCCGGTGCAGACCTCCTCCGAACCCAAGTCGATCAGCCGCGAGACCACCTTCGAGCGCGACCTGCACGCGCGCGCAGACCGCGCCCGCCTGGGCGAGATCTTCACCGCCCTGTGCGTGAAGGTGGCCGACGACCTCAAGCGCAAGGGCTATCTCGGCCGCACCATCGGCATCAAGCTCAAGTACGCCGATTTCCATGGCGTCACGCGCGACGTCACGCTGCCGGCGCCGACCGGCGACGCCGCCGTGATCCGCCAGGCTGCCGGCGAATGCCTCAAGCGCGTGCCGCTGGAAAAGAAGCTGCGCCTGCTGGGCGTGCGGGTCGGCGCGCTCTGCAAGAAAGAGGAACTGGCCGACGCGCCGGGCGCGGCGCAGGGCGAATTGCCGTTCTCTTCCTGAGTTGCGGCCGCCGCGAAAATTATCGGCCCGCGTGGACAATCCGACATCGCCCGGGCAAGGGCACGCTGGTAAAATGCATCCTTTTGCCCCGGAACGTTATGTGGTTTAAGAACCTCCAGATCTATCGCCTGCCCGCACCATGGGCGATCACCGCCGACGAGCTCGAATCCCATCTCGCCCCACAGGCATTCACCGCCTGCCCAAGCCTGGAAATGCAGAGCCAGGGCTGGGTCTCGCCGCGCAACAACGAGAAGCTGGTGCACGTGGTCAACCGCCAGCTGCTGCTGCAGCTCTCCACCGAAAAGAAATTGCTGCCCTCCAGCGTGATCAACCAGGTCACCAAGGCGCGCGCGGCCGAACTGGAAGAGCAGCAAGGCTTCCCGCCCGGCCGCAAGCAGACCAAGGAGCTGAAGGAACAGGTCACCGACGAGCTGCTGCCGCGCGCCTTCTCGGTCGTGCGCAGCACCTGGGTGTGGATCGACCCGGTCAACGGCTGGCTGCTGGTCGACGCCGGCAGCCCCGGCAAGGCAGAGGAAGTATTGAAGCTGCTGTTCAAGGCAATCCCCAAGTTCCCGCTGGAAAACCTGCGCACCGCCATGTCGCCCAGCGCTGCCATGACCGACTGGCTGGTCAGCGACGAAGCGCCGAACGGCTTCACCGTGGACCAGGACACCGAACTGCGCTCCACCGCCGAGAGCAAGGCCACCGTGCGCTACGTGCGCCACACGCTGGAGGCCGACGACATCCGTCGCCACATCGAGTCCGGCAAGCAGTGCACGCGCCTGGCGCTGACCTGGGCCGACAAGGTCTCCTTCGTGCTGACCGACAACCTGTCGGTCAAGCGCGTGGCGCCGCTGGATGTGCTGAAGGAAGACACCGACATGACCGGCAAGAACGACGACGAGCGCTTCGACGGCGACTTCATGCTCATGAGCGGCGAATTGTCCAAGCTGCTGGCGGCGCTGGTGGATGCGCTGGGCGGACAGCTGAAGGAAAACGACGGCGCGCTGGCGCAGGCCGCGTAAGCGGATCCGCCGCACCGGCAATGAAAAACGGGAGCCTCGGCTCCCGTTTTTCATTGGCTCTCCGCCATGTTCAGGCGGCGGCAGCCTTGCGCCTGGGCGCGGCCGGCCTTTGCACCGCCGGCCGGGGCTGCGCCAGAACGCTCTCCAGCGGCGCCATCGCGTGCTGCAGCGTGGCCGTCAGGCGCGCCGCGGATACGCCGTCGCGCGCGCCCAGCGCCATGCCGTTGAGGAAACTCGTATAGAAATCCCCCAGCGCGGTGACGTCGGCGTCGGCCAGGATCTCGCCCTCTTGCTGCGCCTGCAGCAGACGCGCGCGGATCTCGTTGCGGCGCTTGTGGCGACGCTGCGAGAGCGCGTCGCTGTGTTCGGCATTCTCCGGCGCGCAGTTGATCGCCGAGATCACCACCATGCACCCCTTTCCCACCGGCAGCCCCGGTATGCTGCTTTTGCCGGCGTACATGCGCACGCTGGCGCGCAGCATGGCGTACAGGTCGTCCCGGATGCCATTGCCGGCCTGCAACTGGCGCAGCGGTTCGGCGCTGACGGTGCGCGAATAGAAATCGACCGCCTCGCGAAACAGCGCGTTCTTGTCGCCGAAGGCCGCGTACAGGCTGGGCGCCTTCACGCCGATGGCTTCGGTCAGGTCGGCCATGGTGGTGCCTTCGTAGCCCTTGCTCCAGAAGACCTGCATGGCCTGTTGCAGCGCCTGGTCGCGGTCGAAACTGCGCGGGCGGCCGCGGGTTCGTATCATCGGTGTCCTTTGGTATGAGGTAATTACCCGTTCGGATAATGGATTTGTTGCCCAGTGTAGTTTATTTTAATCTGCATTACAAAAATAAGCCCTGTTGCTCTTGAAGAAAGCCCGTTACATTCCTATTATCTAATCCTCGTTACATAAATGTGGCGAAACGGCGGAAGGCGGATTTGGAAGTTGCCGCGCCGACAATAAACAGATTGTTCAATCCACGCTCCACTCAGAGCACCAACGGCACCCATCGAAAGGACATGCCATGAGCCGCAAGACCCGAATAGAAAACTACCGCAACATCGGTATCAGCGCCCACATCGACGCAGGCAAGACCACGACCACCGAGCGCATTCTTTTTTATACCGGCGTCAATCACAAAATCGGCGAAGTGCATAACGGTGCGGCCACCATGGACTGGATGGAGCAGGAGCAGGAACGCGGCATCACCATCACTTCGGCGGCCACCACGGCCTTCTGGAAGGGCATGGCCGGCAACTATCCGGAGCACCGCATCAACATCATCGATACCCCGGGCCACGTCGACTTCACCATCGAAGTCGAACGCTCGATGCGCGTGCTGGACGGCGCCGTGATGGTGTACGACTCGGTGGGCGGCGTGCAGCCGCAGTCCGAGACCGTCTGGCGCCAGGCCAACAAGTACAAGGTGCCGCGCGTTGCCTTCGTCAACAAGATGGACCGCATCGGCGCGGACTTCTTCCGCGTGCAAAAGCAGATCGTGGAACGCCTGAAGGGCAATGCCGTGCCGATCCAGATCCCGGTCGGGGCCGAAGACAATTTTTCCGGCGTGATCGACCTGGTCAAGATGAAGGCCATCATCTGGGATGAGGCCAGCCAGGGCGTGCTGTTCAAGTACGAGGACATTCCGCTGGAGCTGGAGGACACCGCGCGCCAGTGGCGCGACAACATGATCGAGCAGGCCGCCGAGGCCAATGAAGAGCTGCTGGAGAAATACCTGTCCGGCACGCCGCTGACCGAAGACGACATCAAGCTCGGCCTGCGCCTGCGCACGGTGGCCGGCGAGATCGTGCCGATGCTGGCCGGCAGCGCGTTCAAGAACAAGGGCGTGCAGGCCATGCTGGACGCGGTGATCGATTACCTGCCCTCGCCCGTCGACGTGCCGGCCATCGCCGGCCACGCCGAGGACGACTCGGAGATCGAACGCCATCCGTCGGACGACGAGCCGTTCTCGGCGCTGGCCTTCAAGATCATGACCGACCCGTTCGTGGGCCAGCTGACCTTCTTCCGGGTGTACTCCGGCATCGTCAACTCGGGCGACGCCGTCTACAACCCCTTGAAGGGCAAGAAGGAGCGCCTGGGCCGCATCCTGCAGATGCACGCCAACGAACGCAAGGAGATCAAGGAAGTGTTCGCCGGCGACATCGCCGCCGCCGTGGGCCTGAAGGACGTGACCACCGGCGACACGTTGTCCGACCCCGATCATCCGATCATCCTGGAGCGCATGATCTTCCCGGAACCGGTGATCTCGCAGGCGGTGGAACCCAAGACCAAGGCCGACCAGGAGAAGATGGGCATCGCCCTGAACCGCCTGGCGCAGGAAGATCCGTCCTTCCGCGTGCATACCGACGAGGAATCGGGCCAGACCATCATGTCCGGCATGGGCGAGCTGCACCTGGAAATCCTGGTCGATCGCATGAAGCGCGAGTTCAACGTGGAAGCCACCGTCGGCAAGCCGCAGGTGGCCTATCGCGAAGCGATCCGCAAGGGCGTGGAAGATGTCGAGGGCAAGTTCGTCAAGCAATCCGGCGGACGCGGCCAGTACGGCCACGTGGTGATCAAGCTGGAACCGCAGCCGGCCGGCAAGGGCTATGAGTTTGTCGATGCCATCAAGGGCGGCGTGGTGCCGCGCGAGTACATCCCGGCGGTCGACAAGGGCATCCAGGAGTCGCTCAAGGCGGGCATCCTGGCGGGTTACCCGGTGGTGGACGTGAAGGCGACGCTGACCTTCGGTTCCTACCACGACGTCGACTCCAACGAGAACGCCTTCCGCATGGCCGGCTCGATGGCCTTCAAGGAAGCGATGAAGCGCGCCGGGCCGATCCTGCTGGAACCGATGATGCAGGTCGAGGTGGAAACGCCCGAGGACTTCATGGGCAACGTGATGGGCGACCTGTCGTCCCGCCGCGGCATGGTGCAAGGCATGGAAGACATGGTGGGCGGCGGCAAGCTGGTGCGCGCCGAAGTCCCGTTGTCGGAAATGTTCGGCTACTCGACCACGCTGCGCTCGCTGTCGCAAGGCCGCGCGACTTACTCGATGGAGTTCAAGCATTACGCCGAGGCGCCGCGCCAGGTGGTGGAGCAATTGACCGGCAATAAGGCCAAGGGCTGATTTACAGCTTGCCTCAGCGCCAAAGGAAAGCCGTTGCATCCAAGGATGCAGCGGCTTTTTTCTTATCGTTTGCACGACAGGCCTAAAAGAAAAAAGCCTGCTCAACTCACGTTGAACAGGCTTTTTATTTGGCGGAGCGGACGGGCTCTCCTACACAAGCGCAGGCCGCGGAATCGCTTGCAAGCGATTCCCTTCTCGCCCCGCCGGGAGCCGCGCAGGCGGCTCCCTCCACTCCGCTGCTTTTGCTGCGCAAAAGAAAAAAGCCTGCTCAACTTACGTTGAACAGGCTTTTTATTTGGCGGAGCGGACGGGCTCTCCTACACAAGCGCAGGCCGCGGAATCGCTTGCAAGCGATTCCCTTCTCGCCCCGCCGGGAGCCGCGCAGGCGGCTCCCTCCACTCCGCTGCTTTTGCTGCGCAAAAGAAAAAAGCCTGCTCAACTTGCGTTGAACAGGCTTTTTATTTGGCGGAGCGGACGGGGCTCGAACCCGCGACCCCCGGCGTGACAGGCCGGTATTCTAACCAACTGAACTACCACTCCTAAATCGTCTTCAGCGGAACTGCTCTTGCTGAAAGACCGCTATTCTATAAGAGACTTTTTAGAAAAGCCAGTACTTTGTCGGGCTTTTGCGAAAATATTTACGCGCGGTCTTCAGGCCTTGAATGTGCCTTCGAACGCCAGCTTGGAGAGCGGCTCGCGCGGGCTTGGCAGTTCGCGGGCTTGCAGGCCTTCCGGCAGGATGGATTTGTCGCCCAGCTTGCCGATGGCGACCATGGCTTCCACCGAGAATTCGGCCGGCACGTTGAGTTCGGTGCGCGCCTTTTCCTTATCGAAGCCGGCCATGCCGTGGGCGTGCCAGCCGGAAATGCTGGCTTGCAGGGCCATGTAGCCCCAGGCCGAACCGGTGTCGAAGGAGTGGGTGGTGGCGGGCACGGCGGCGCTGGCGCCCGGCGGGACCATCACGGTGCGCGACAGGATCACGATCAGCACGGATGCCTTCTCGGCCCAGCTGCGGTTGAATTCATTGAGCAGGCCCAGCAGGCGATCCCACGCCGGCGTGCCGCGGCGCGCGAAGACGAAGCGCCAGGGTTGCGCATTGTAGGCCGAAGGAGCCCAGCGCGCGGCTTCCAGGAAAGTCAGCACGGTTTCTTCCGAGATGTCGGCGCCGGTGTAGGCGCGCGGCGACCAGCGGTTGATGAAATGGGCGTCGATCGGATAGTCGGCTGCGCGCGGATTGGAAGACATGCTGGCTCCTGTGGATGAGGTTCGGAAAACCGGCATCTTAGCAGCGCGACATTTTTTCTGCTGGGCGCGGAGTGCTTTTACGGCTCGACGATCCGGGCAAAAAAGACGACGCGGAATCCACAGGCCGAAAAAAACCCGCGCACCTTGCGGCGGCGGGTTAAATCCAATTCTCAGGGGTGATGAATTGGAGGGGGAGGACCTTCAGAATAACCACGGCCCCCATCTACCTCCATCGTTTTTACACGCTGTAACATCCCCTTCGGAAATTTATCAACCGGCCAAGGATTTGGCGGCCGATGCCAGGATTTTGTTACAGCCGTCAGCATGGCGTCAGCCGGCAGTTGCGCGCCGGCCTTTATTTGCCGATGCAGAAGCGCGAGAAAATCACGCCCAGCAAATCGTCCGGCGTGAACTTGCCGGTGATGCCGGAGAGCCGCTCCTGCGCCAGCCGCAGTTCTTCCGCGAACAGGTCCAGCGCATGCTCGCCGGCCTCGTTGTCGAGCGCGGCGTGGGCGGCGGCGTGATCCAGGTGTTCGCCGGCCGCCTTCAGCGCCAGCAGGTGGCGCTCGCGCGCGAGATAGCGCGATTCCACCGTCTGCTGCCAGCCGGCGATGCGCAGCAGCTCGCCGCGCAGCAGGTCGATGCCGCGGTCTTCGGCGGCCGAGACGTAGATGTGCGTGGCGTCGGGCATCTGGTCGACCGCAGGCTTGTGTCCCGAGCGGTCGATCTTGTTCCAGATGCGGATGATGGGCACGCCCTCGGGGAAGCGCGCGGTGATCTTCTCGTCTTCCAGCGTGGGGCCGCGGTCGGCGTCGAGCATGTGCAGGATGACGTCGGCCTTGGCCACCTCGGCCCAGGTGCGCTCGATGCCGATGCGCTCGACCTCGTCCGGGCCGCTGCCGTCTTCCTGCGCTTCGCGGATGCCGGCGGTGTCGATGATGTTGAGCGGCATGCCTTCGATCTGGATGGTCTGGGTGACCTTGTCGCGCGTGGTGCCGGCGATCGGCGTGACGATGGCCACGTCGGATCCCGCCAGCACGTTGAGCAGAGATGACTTGCCCACGTTCGGCTTGCCGGCCAGCACGGCGTTGATGCCGTCGCGCAGCAGCGCGCCCTGGGCGGCGTGCTTGAACACGTCTTCCAGCGTGGCGCGGATCTTGGCGAGCTGGCCGCGCGCGTCGGATTGCTTGAGGAAGTCGATCTCTTCTTCCGGAAAGTCCAGCGTCGCTTCCACCAGCATGCGCAGGCTGGTGACCTGCTCCACCAGCGCATGGATCACCTTGGAGAAGGCGCCCGAGAGCGACTCCGACGCCGATTTGGCGGCGGCCTCGGTGGTGGCTTCGATCAGGTCGGCCACGGCCTCGGCCTGGGCCAGGTCGATCTTGTCGTTGAGGAAGGCGCGCTGCGTGAACTCGCCCGGCTCGGCCAGGCGCAGGCCGATCTCCGCGCCGGCTTCGATACAGCGCGCCAGCAGCATCTGCATCACTACCGGGCCGCCATGGCCTTGCAGCTCCAGCACGTCTTCGCCGGTATAGGAATGCGGCGCCGGGAAATGGATCGCCAGGCCTTGGTCGATGGCGCTGCCGTCGGCGCGGCGGAACGGCAGGTAGGTGGCATGGCGCGGCTGCAGGCCGGCGCGCCCGCACAGGGCCGCGATCACCGGCGCCAGGTTCTTGCCGGAGATGCGGACCACGCCGATACCGCCGCGTCCGGGCGCGGTGGCGATGGCGGCGATGGGAGAAGAATCGAAAGTCATGATGCGGATATCTTGTTGTGGTCTTGGATCTTGGGTCTTGCCGGCGACGCAGGCGCGCGTGCGGCAAGACTCAATGTTAAGGCTTGTGAAGGAATCGCAGACGAAAAAAAACCCGTGGAGCCACGGGTTTTTCAAAGCGGCCCCGCCTGGCGGAACCGTCGAGGCGACCGCCGGTGTTACTTGGTCTTGCCGCTCTCGATGTTCTTGGTGATCACCCATTGCTGCGCGATCGACAGGACGTTGTTGGTCACCCAGTACAGCACCAGGCCGGACGGGAAGAAGAAGAACATGAACGAGAACACCAGCGGCATGAACATCATCACCTTGGCCTGGACCGGATCCGGCGGCGTCGGGTTCAGCTTGGTCTGCAGGAACATCGACGCGGCCATGATGATGGGCAGCAGGCCGATCGGCATGTTGAAGTAGGGGATGGTGCCGAACAGCGTGTCCGGGGCGGTCAGGTCATGGATCCAGCCCAGCCACGGCGCGCCGCGCATTTCCACGGAAGCCAGCAGTGCCGAATACAGGGCGATGAACACCGGGATCTGGATCGCGATGGGCAGGCAGCCGCCCAGCGGATTGATCTTCTCGGTCTTGTACATCGCCATCATTTCGCGGTTCATGGCCTGCGGATCGCCCTTGTGGCGCTCGCGGATGGCCTGCATGCGCGGCGCGACCGCCTTCATCTTGGCCATGCTGCGATACGACGCGGCCGACAGCGGGAAGAAGACCAGCTTGATCAGCACGGTCAGCAGGATGATGGTCCAGCCCCAGTTGCCGACGACGGCATGGATGTGGGTCATCAGCCAGAAGATCGGCTTGGCGATGATGGCGAGGTGGCCGTAGTCACGCACCAGATCCAGGCCGGGAGCGATGGCTTCCAGGGTCTTGTTGACCGTCGGGCCGGAATACAGCTGCGAGTCCGAGGTCAGGCTGGCATTGGGCGCGATGGTGCCCAGCGGCAGCTTGACGCCGACACGGTAGAGATTGGGTGAGACCTGTTCGGCATAGATGTCGCGCTGGAGTTGCTGCGGCGGGATGATGGCCGACACGAAATAGTGCTGCACCATCGCGATCCAGCCGTTGTCGGCCTTCTTGACGTGCTCTTGCTTGCCGGAGGCGATCTTCTCGAAGTCCAGCTTCTCGAACTTCTCGGCTTCGGTGTAGACGGCCGGGCCGGTGAAGGTGCTGTAGAAGTGCGATTCGCCGCCCGGCTTGTTGCCGTCGCGCAGCAGCTGCAGGTACAGCGACGGGGTGATCGGCGCGGCGGTGGTGTTGGTGACCGTGTGCTGCACGTCGATCAGGTAGCTGTCGCGCTTGAAGGTGAAGGTCTTGGTCAGCTTGACGCCGCCCTGCTCGGCTTCCAGCACCAGCTGCACGCTATTGCCGTTGTCCAGCGAACGCGCGCCCGGCTTGGCCGTGAACAGCGACTTGTGGTTCGGGAACGGGCCGCCGATCAGGCCGGATTCGGCCATATAGGTATGGCCGGCGACGGAGTCGAACAGCACCAGGTTCTTGGTCGGGTCGACCACGTCGCGCTGCTTGAGCAGCTCCAGGCGCTTCAATTCGCCGCCCAGGGTGTCGATGTCGGCCTTGACCACGTCGGTGGTGATGGTGATGGTTTCACCCTTGGCGGCAGCCTGCGCGGCGTCGCCCACCGGCACTGCGGCCGGCGCCGCGGCGCCGGCTTGCGGCACCGGCGAACCGGTCTGGCTGGCGACGGGCGCCGCCGGGTTGGCGGCGGCCTGCTCCTGAGTCTGGTTAGCCGACGGGAAGAACATCGACTGGTGTCCGTTATGGCGCATCCAGCCATCCCAGAGCAGCAGCAGGGAGAAGGAGAATACAACCCACAGGACGGTACGTTTGATATCCATATGCGTATTGATTAGTTCAGGAGTGGCTGCAACCGTCAGCGGCCACAGTGGAGGAAACTCGCGCAGCGGGAGGCTGCGCAGAATTCGGGGAAGCAGGGGAAGACCCGGCCGATGCCTCGGGCGAACCGGGCACCGGATCGAGGCCGCCCGGATGCCACGGATGGCATTTGCACAGGCGCTTGCCTGCCAGGAGGCTGCCTTTGAACGCGCCGTGGATACGCACCGCTTCGGCGGCATAGTCGGAACAGCTGGGATAGAAACGGCAATTCTGCCCGAGGAAAGGGCTCACTCCCAGCTTGTAGGCGCGTAACAGCAGGAGCAAAGGCGTTTTCATCACTTCCTATTTCCTGGCAAACGCTGGCGCGTTCGTCAAAAAGGCGAACAGCTGCGCCAGTTCGGCCTGCAATGCCGCCTTGAGGGCGGCATTGGTGGCTGGATCGCTCTTGGCGTTGACCGGGCGCGACAAGCGCACGATGCAGTCGACGGCGGGCAGAGAGGCCTGGCGGAACAGCTCGCGCGTAGCGCGCTTGATCGTGTTGCGGGTCACCGCGCGCGGCGCCAAACGCTTGGCCGCCACGACGCCCAGGCGAGCCTGCGGCAAGCTGTTGCGGCGCGCATACAACACGAAATGCTCCGTCCGATGGACGGGGCGCAAACGAAAAACGGATGAAAATTCATCCGTTTTAACGATTCGCCGATCGCGTGGAAAGTCGCCAGGTTGAAGCGGTGAACGAACGTCCGTCACACGAAACGGCTGCGCAATGCCCTGGCTTAAACAGCTGCCAGGCGCTTGCGGCCCTTGGCGCGGCGAGCGTTGATCACGGCACGGCCGCCACGGGTTGCCATACGGGCGCGGAAACCATGGGTACGCTTGCGACGCACGACGGAGGGTTGGTAAGTACGTTTCATGTTGGACTCGCTTAGTTGGGCTGCCTATTCAGCAAACAGCAAAAATAAATCGGAATTCTGGAACTGCCTTCAGTGTGCCCGTTCCGTATCATCGATGCCCCTGCCGCCTGTTATCCCCGGCAGCCCCTGCATCGCTGACACCATTTGTTGGCCCGCTTCGCCCCTTGCCTCCTACGTTCCTGAGTCCGTAGTCCGACGGGTCGAAAGCTGAAACAGCACTGCGACGGCACTGCGCGCAATTCTTCAGATGGTGAACCCTGAATTAGACTGCATTTTCCACTTACCTGTCAATGACTTATGCGCTCCGGGATGCGTTCGCGGCGCCCCACACGGGCGCTGGATGCCGGGAACGTGGCGGATTTGCCAAACATCGCCACTGCGACGACCAGAAAGTTTCCATGGAGCCACTATTTCGGACGGCGCCGGGGGATGCCGGGCGGCAATCGATGGGCGACGCCGGAACCGGCTCCTGCGGGTTCAGGACGCCCGATATGATCTAAAGAATTTCCGGCAACGAGCCGGCCGGCCGACTGCGTGCGCGACGCATATGCTCATGCGAAAAACCATGTCGCCGCATCCGGCGATTTCCCGATGAGGCCGATCAGCAACACTCCCGCACTGGCGAGCGCGGCCGTTACAAAATAAATCCGGGGCCGCCGACGCAATCGCCGCATGCATGGAGACGCCGCATTCGCCTGCCGCCCGACCTCGCGCGGCGCATCGCAACACCGGCGATAAAACTTATCGGTTGATGCGCACCGGAAGTTTTCCCCTATCTGGCACGATTCCAGCTATAACGGAGACAAGGGGCATGCTGCGCCGCGCGGGGACACGCAAGGGCGGCGGCGAGCAAGCGCGACCGACCCGGCGAGAACGCGTTGCGACCGGCGCGCAGGCGCTGCGACGGCGGGATGGAGGCGGCATTATCGCGCGCGCTGCCGTTGCGCGCCATCGGGGTTTCCACGATGGCGGGCTGCGCGAAAATAGCGCATCGTGAAGTCAACCGCGACGCCGCGCCGCACATTGAAAGAGCATGGGACGGAAAGGTCTTCGCGCATTGCGGCAAACATCCGGCGCGTCGCCTCGCGCATGCGCCTTGCCCATTCCTGCAAGAAGGGATTGAAAACGCCTGATGTTTGCCGGTACGCGAAAATAAATCCGACTTATCCTGAAACAAAACAGGAGCGATTCGCTCAGTAGCTGAAAGAGAAAAAGGAATAGAATAAAACGAGATTTTTTGCATCGCGCTGTTGATGCTACGGCTTTCAAAGAACACTTCGGCAATGACGCATCACAGAGTCACCGACGCGTTCTTCGATAACCGCAGATGGCAAGTCCAGACATATAAATTCTGTTTCGTATTTTCGTTGCGACGGAGGTGGTATGGATATCTACAGCAGCTTTGCAAGCCGGTTCGACAAGACCAGAGAAGAAGAATTTTCGCTTGAAGAGTATCTGAATCTTTGCAAGAACGATCCGGCGGTCTATGCATCTGCTGCCGAACGGATGCTGATGGCCATCGGCGAACCGGAGAAGGTCGACACCCGGGAGGATCCGCGGCTGTCCCGCATCTTCGCCAACAAGGTCATCAAGGTCTATCCCGCCTTCAAGGAGTTCTACGGGGCGGAGGAAGTCATCGAACAGGTGGTCGCCTACTTCCGCCACGCCGCGCAAGGCCTGGAAGAGAAGAAGCAGATCCTCTACCTGCTGGGCCCGGTCGGCGGCGGCAAGTCTTCCATCGCCGAGCGCCTCAAGCAGCTCATGGAACAGGTGCCCTTCTATTCAATCAAGGGCTCGCCGGTCAACGAATCGCCGCTGGGGCTGTTCGACTACGACGAGGACGGCGCCATCCTGGAAGAGCAGTTCGGCATCCCGCGCCGCTACATCAAGCCCATCCTGAGTCCGTGGGCGGTCAAGCGCCTGCATGAGTACAACGGCGACATCCGGCAGTTCCGCGTGGTCAAGCGCTACCCTTCCATCCTGCGCCAGATCGGCATCTCCAAGACCGAACCGGGTGACGAGAACAACCAGGACATCTCCACGCTGGTGGGCAAGGTGGACATCCGCAAGCTCGAGCAGTATTCGCAGGATGACGCCGACGCCTACAGCTACTCCGGCGGGCTGTGCCTGTCCAACCAGGGCCTGCTGGAATTCGTCGAAATGTTCAAGGCGCCGATCAAGGTGCTGCATCCGTTGCTGACCGCCACCCAGGAAGGCAACTTCAAGGGCACAGAGGGATTCGGCGCGATTCCCTTCGACGGCGTGATCCTGGCCCACTCCAACGAGTCGGAATGGAAGGCCTTCCGCAACAACAAGAACAACGAGGCGCTGCTGGACCGCATCTTCATCGTCAAGGTGCCCTATTGCCTGCGCGTGTCCGAAGAAATCAAGATCTATGAAAAGCTGATCCGCACTTCCTCGCTCTCCCGGGCCACTTGCGCGCCGGGCACGCTGAAGATGATGGCGCAGTTCTCGGTGCTCACACGTTTGAAGGAACCGGAGAACTCCAGCCTGTTCTCCAAGATGCAGGTGTACGACGGCGAGAACCTCAAGGATACCGACCCCAAGGCCAAGTCCTACCAGGAATACCGCGACTACGCCGGCGTGGACGAAGGCATGAATGGCATCTCGACGCGCTTCGCGTTCAAGATCCTGTCGCGCGTGTTCAACTTCGACACCACCGAAGTGGCGGCCAACCCGGTGCACCTGATGTACGTGCTGGAGCAGCAGATCGAACGCGAACAGTTCCCGCAGGAGGCCGAACAGAAATACCTGTCCTTCGTGAAGGACACGCTGGCCTCGCGCTACGCGGAATTCATCGGCAAGGAAATCCAGACCGCCTACCTGGAGTCGTATTCGGAGTACGGCCAGAACGTGTTCGACCGTTACGTAACCTACGCCGACTTCTGGATCCAGGACCAGGAATACCGCGACCACGACACCGGCGAGAGCTTCGACCGGGCGGCGCTGAACGCGGAGCTGGAGAAGATCGAGAAGCCGGCCGGCATCAGCAATCCCAAGGACTTCCGCAACGAGATCGTCAACTTCGTGCTGCGCGCGCGCGTCAACAACGGCGGCAAGAACCCGCTGTGGACCAGCTACGAGAAGCTGCGGGTGGTGATCGAGAAGAAGATGTTCTCCAACACCGAAGACCTGCTGCCGGTGATCTCCTTCAACGCCAAGGGATCGACGGAGGAAATGCAGAAGCACGAGGACTTCGTCAACCGCATGGTCAGCAAGGGCTACACGCCCAAGCAGGTGCGCCTGCTGTGCGAGTGGTACCTGCGCGTGCGCAAGTCCTCGTAAGCGTCGCGCGCGCGTGCCGGCCGCCGTGCCGGCGCGCGCCGCGGCGATCCTTCGGCGCGCCCTCGCCCACGATGCGACAGGCCGCCGACCACTAGCAGGAGAACCGAGTGCTGCATCAGATCATCGACCGCAGGCTGGCCGGCAAGAACAAGAGCATTGCCAATCGCGAGCGCTTCCTGCGGCGCTTCAAGGGGCATATCCAACGTTCGGTGGCGGACGCGGTGCGCGACCGCAGCATCACCGATCTCGACAAATCCAAGAGCATCAGCATCCCGCGCAAGGACGTCACCGAGCCGTTCTTCCATCACGGCAAGGGCGGCCGCCGCGAAGCGGTGCATCCCGGCAACCAGGATTACCTGCAGGGCGACCGCATCCCGCGCCAGGGCGGCGGCGGGGGCGAAGGCGGCAGCAGCGCCAGCAACGAGGGCGAAGGCCAGGACGATTTCACCTTCGAGCTCACCCGCGAAGAATTCATGAATTATTTCTTCGAAGACCTGGAGCTGCCGCGGCTGGTGGAAACCAACCTGATGACGGTGCCCAACTGGAAGAACATGCGCGCCGGCTATTCGGTGGACGGTTCTCCCACCAACATCGACATCGTGCGCTCGCTGCGCAGCTCGCTGGGCCGCCGCATCGCCCTGGGCGCTCCGCTGAACCGCCAGCTGGAAGCGGCCGAGGAAGAACTGCTTGAACTCAAGCGCAAGCCGGAGGAACACCGCGCCAGCATCAAGCTGCTGGAAGAGGAGATCCGCCAGCTCAAGGCGCGCATCCTGCGCATCCCCTTCATCGACCCGTTCGACCTGCGCTACGTCAACCGCGTGCGCCAGCCCCAGCCCTCCAGCCGCGCCGTGATGTTCTGCGTGATGGACGTATCGGGCTCGATGGACGAGCAGCGCAAGGATCTTTCCAAGCGCTTCTTCATCCTGCTTTACCTGTTCCTGACGCGCAACTACGAACACATCGAGGTGGTGTTCATCCGCCACCACACCCGCGCCGACGAGGTCGACGAGAACACCTTCTTCCATTCGCAGGAAAGCGGCGGCACCGTGGTGTCCAGCGCGCTGGAACTGATGCACGAGATCATCACCAAGCGCTACTCGCCCAGCGAGTGGAACATCTACGGCGCCCAGGCTTCCGACGGCGACAACTGGAACGACGATTCGCCCAAGTGCCGCGAGATCCTGGAAAGCGCGATCCTGCCGTTGACGCGCTACTTCGCCTACATCCAGGTGGCCGAGCCGGAGCAGAACCTGTGGACCGAGTACATGCAACTGATCGACTCGCACCCGCACTTCGCGATGAAGAAGGTGCAGTCGGCCGCCGAGATCTATCCGGTGTTCCGCGAACTCTTTGAAAAGCAGGTGCACGCATGAATACCCGCTTCAAGTACGATCCGCTGCCCTGCCCGTCGGACTGGAGCTTCGATCTGATCGAGCGCTACAACGACGAGATCGCGCGCGTGGCCAAGGGTTATCAGCTGGACATCTATCCGATCCAGCTGGAGATCATCTCGGCCGAGCAGATGATGGACGCCTATGCTTCGCACGGCATGCCGGTGAACTATCGCCACTGGTCCTACGGCAAGCACTTCATGCTGACCGAGCGCGACTACAAGCGCGGCCAGATGGGCCTGGCCTATGAGATCGTGATCAACTCCGATCCCTGCATCGCCTACCTGATGGAAGAGAACACCATGACCATGCAGGCGCTGGTCATCGCGCACGCGGGCTACGGCCACAACTCCTTCTTCAAGGGCAACTACCTGTTCCAGCTGTGGACCGACGCCAGCGCCATCATCGATTACCTGGTGTACGCGCGCAATTACATCTCCGAGTGCGAGGAGCGCCACGGCTTCGAGCGCGTCGAGGAGTTGCTGGACTCCTGCCACGCGCTGATGAACTACGGCGTGGACCGCTACAAGCGGCCGCAGCGCCTGTCGCTGTCGCAGGAACGGGCGCGCCAGCGCGAGCGCGAGGCTTATCTGCAGTCGCAGGTCAACGAACTGTGGCGCACGCTGCCGGCGAAGAAGGAAGCCACCGCCGCGCAGGCCGAGGAACGCTATCCGGTCGAGCCGCAGGAGAACCTGCTGTACTTCGCCGAGAAGAACGCGCCGCTGCTGGAGCCGTGGGAGCGCGAAGTGGTGCGCATCGTGCGCAAGGTCGGCCAGTACTTCTACCCGCAGCGCCAGACCCAGGTGATGAACGAGGGCTGGGCCACCTTCTGGCACTACACGCTGTTGAATACCCTGTACGACCAGGGCCGCCTGACCGACGGCTTCATGATGGAGTTCCTGCATTCGCACAGCAACGTGGTGTTCCAGCCGCCCATCACCAAGCCCTACTACAACGGCATCAATCCGTATGCCCTGGGCTTCTCGATGATGAGCGACATCCGCCGCATCTGCGAGCATCCCACCGGCGAGGACCGCGAGTGGTTCCCCGAGATTGCCGGCAAGGATTGGCTGGAAACGCTGCACCACGTGATGCGCAACTTCAAGGATGAGAGCTTCATCGCGCAATACCTTTCGCCCAAGCTGATGCGCGACATGCGCATGTTCGCGGTGCTGGACGACGACGCGCGCAGCGAGATGGAGGTCTCGGCGATCCACAATGAGCGCGGTTTCCAGTATGTGCGCCAGGCGCTCTCGCGGCAGTACGACATCAACCATCGCGAGCCCAACATCCAGGTGTGGTCGGTCAACACGCGCGGCAACCGCAGCCTGACCCTGCGGCATTTCCGCAGCGACGGCCGCTCGCTGGGCGAGAGCACCAACGAGGTGCTGCGCCACATGGCCCGCCTGTGGCAGTTCGACGTCTACCTGGAAAGCGTGGACGACAACGGCTACATCGTGCAGCGCTACGAGTGCGTCGCCGAGAACCGGTATATGCTGCGGCCATGAACCCTCCGACCCTGCCCGCGGCCGGACGGCGGAGCTGACCATGCCCGCCGCCCCCGCCACTCCCCGCCCGCCGATCTCGGCGCAGACCATCCCGCTGTTCCCGCTGGCCAGCACGCTGTTCCCTGAGGGACGGCTGCCGCTGCAGATCTTCGAGGTGCGTTATCTCGACATGGTCGGCAAATGCATCGCCGACGGCAGCGCCTTCGGCGTGGTGGCGCTGACCGAGGGCGCCGAGGTGCGACGGCCGGGGCAGCTGGAGCGCTTCGTCGGCGTGGGCACGCTGGCCAGGATCCAGGAATGGTCAACGCCTTCGGTGGGCCTGATGCGCATCGCCTGCACTGGCGCCGAGCGTTTCCGCATCCTGCAGGCGGAACAGCAGAAGCACGGCCTGTGGACCGCCGAGGTAGAGATCATGGAGGCCGACCGCGCCGTGGCGATTCCGGACGAATTGAAGAACACCGCACAGGCGCTGGAGCACCTGCTGCAATCGGTGATGCGCCAGGGCCTGCCCGAGAGCGAGGTGCCCATCGCCCAGCCCTTCAGGCTGCACGACTGCGGCTGGGTCGCCAACCGCTGGGCCGAGATGATGCCGGTGCCGGTGGAAGTGAAGCAGAGCCTGCTGGCGCTGGACAATCCGCTGCTGCGGCTGGAGCTGGTGCAGGACGCGCTGGATGAACTGGGCTGGCTGAAGTAGCCGTCGTCAGCCGCTCACGGCTTCACGGCGCCACGCCGCTGATGCCGGCTTCGGCCAGCAAGGCGGACAAACCCGACCAGAAGATCTGGATGCCGATGCACAGCAGGATGAAGGCTGACAGTCGCAACACCACCATCGTCCCCAATCGCCCCATCAGCTTGACCAGCTTGTGCGCGTAGTTGTAGCACAGGAAGATCGCCACCGACGTCAGCGCCGCCCCCAGCGCCGCGCTGCCCACCGAAATCACCCAATCCAGCAGCCGCGTGGGCGTGTTGGCACCCAGCGTGATCGAGGCCGCGATGGTGCCCGGCCCCACCGTCAGCGGGAAACTCATCGGAAAGAAGCTGCGCGCCTTGATCTCCTCATCGGGCAGGTCTTCGTCGTAGGTCTTGGCGACCTGGGTGGGAATCGAACTGTCCTGGTTGTTGTCGTTGAGCAGTTTCCAGCCCGACACCGCCACCAGCAAGCCGCCGCCCACGCGCACGATGGGCAGCGAGATGCCGAAGAAAGTCAGCACGTGCGAACCGATGAAGATCGCCGCCACCAGCATGAACCAGCAATTGATCGCGACCTGGCGCGCGATGCGCTTTTCCGTGCTGCGGCTGACGTTGCCCAGCAGGTTGGCGAACACCGGCGCGATGCCCAGCGGGTTGAGGATGGGCAGCAGCGTGATCGGGATCAGGACGACGGCTTTGAGGAAGAGGATCAGCATGGCTGTGGTGGCAATTCGTTGTTCGAGTTATCTGCGCACAGCGTAGCGGAAAGCCGCCCGGCTGCCAACCGCAGCCGGACGGCCAGGCGCCGGTTTCAGGCCGCCTTCAGCCGCGCGCCGCGCACCCTGGTCAACAACAGGAAGGCGATCGCGAGATTGAGCAGGTTCCAGCCGACGCCGTTGGCGAAGGCCGCGTGATAGGAGCCGGCCAGGTCGAAGATCTTGCCCGACATCCAGCCGCCGATGGCCATGCCGAACATGGTGGTCATGATCACCGCGCCGACCCGCTGGCCGGCCTCGGCCGCCGGGAAGTATTCGCGCACGATGATGGCGTAGGAGGGCACGATGCCGCCCTGGAACAGGCCGAACAGCGCCGAGATCACATACAGCGAGGCCAGGCTATCGAAGGGCAGGAACAGCAGCAGCGAGACGCCCTGCAGGAAGGAGCCGAGCAGCAGCGTGCGCAGGCCGCCGATGCGGTCGCAGATGGCGCCCGACACCAGCCGGCTGACCACGCCGCAGGCCAGCATCAGCGAGAGCATTTGCGCGCCGCGCGCCGGGCCGTAGCCGAGATCGCCGCAGTAGGCCACGATGTGCACCTGGGGCATGGCCATGGCCACGCAGCAGGCGATGCCGGCCAGGCACAGCAGCAATTGGGCCGCGCGCGGCGACAAGCCGAACGGACGGTTGCCGGCGCCATTGCCGGCCGCGCCCGCGCCGGCGGCCTGCACCGGCGGGCGCGCCCGCATCAGCCAGGCCAGCGTGCACATCACGGCGGCGCATACGATCCCCATCCCGATGTAGGTCTGGCGCCAGCCGACCGCGTCGACGAAATGCTGGATGATGGGCGGCCACAGCGCGCCGCCCAGGTAGTTGCCGCTGGCGCACACCGCCACCGCGATGCCGCGCCGCTTGCGAAACCACAGCGAGGTGTCGGCCACCAGCGGCGAGAACGTCGAGGCCGTGCCCAGGAGGCCGATCAGGATACAGTGCGCCGCCATGAAGGCCCAGATGTTGGGCGCCAGCGCCGCCGCGATGAAGCCGCCGCCCAGGCAGGCGCCGCCCAGCAGCAGCGGTTTCATGATGCCGACCTTGTCGGCCATGCGCCCCATCAGCATGCCGCCGGCGCCCACCCCCAGCATGGTCAGCGTATACGGCAGCGAGGCCAGCCCGCGGTCGACGCCGAAATCGGCCTGCACGGCGGGCAGCACCACCGCCATCACGTACATGCCGCTGGCGCCGACGATCATCAGGATCAGCGTGATGAAAAGCCGCATGACGGCATAGGACGAGTCGACCTGATGCAGGCCCGCGGCCTGGCTGGATGGGCTGGAATCCACTGTTTGTCTCCGTGTTCTTATTGGGTGAGGTGGCGCGCGCAGGTTATTGTTATCGCTTCGACATCACGACGAAGCGCGGCGGCGCGAGCTGCACAGACTAACACGAGGGGAATCGGGGTGCAGGCGCCCTGCGCGCGCAGGCCGGAAGCGGCGCTCACCGCCGGCGTGGCGAAAAAAAAGCCGCCCGGCGGCGGCTTACGGCGATGCAGGCGACCTGGCCTTACAGCCAATGCGAACGCACATGGTAAGGATGCACCTGGTTGTAGCCGCTGCGCTCCTTCTTCTGCGCGATCTTCTGCAGCATCAGCAGGCCGGCCTCATGGCCGTCCACCACCATGCGCTTGCCGCCGCCGCGCTGCATCTGGCTGCCGCCCCAGGTCTGGGTCAGGATCCAGTCGCCCAGCAGGTCTTGCCCGAGGTCGACGGTGAACGTGCTGCGCGCGCTGTCGGAAAAATGCAGGCGCGTGGCCACCGTGACGGGCAGCGAATGGGTGGCGTTGTCGGCGGAATCGATCATGGCGCAGGATGATAGCAGGACGGCGGGCGATTTCAAGAGCGCGCCGGCGGGAGAAGGCCCGCCGGCGCGGCTCGGGTCGTTACAGGTTCGGCGCCAGCCAGCGCTCGATGTCTTCCTTGGGCACGCCGCGGCGCTCGGCCATGTCCTGCACCTGGTCTTCGCCGATCTTGCCGACCACGAAGTACTTGGATTGCGGATGCGCGAAGTAGAAGCCCGACACCGCCGCGCCCGGGAACATGGCGTAGGACTCGGTCAACTGCATGCCGATGTCCTCGCACTGCATGACGCGGAAGGCCTCGGCCTTGACGGTATGCTCGGGGCAGGCCGGATAGCCCGGCGCGGGGCGGATACCCAGGTACTTTTCCTTGATCAGCTCGGTATTGGACAGGGCCTCGTCGGGCACGTAGCCCCACAAGTCCTTGCGCACCCGCTCGTGCAGGTATTCGGCGAAGGCTTCGGCCAGGCGGTCGGCCAGGGCCTTGAGCATGATCGAGGAGTAATCGTCATGCGCATCCTCGAAGCGCTTCTCGTACTTCTCGATGCCCAGGCCCGAGGTCACTGCGAACAGGCCGATGTAATCCTGGATGCCGGACGCCTTGGGCGCGATGAAATCCGACAGGCACTGGTTGGGACGCGCCACGCCGTCCACCACCGGCTTCTCGGTCTGCTGGCGCGCGCCGTAATAGGTAAAGGCGACCTGGCTGCGGGTATCGTCGGTGTAGATCTCGATATCGTCGTCGTTGACGCTGTTGGCCGGCAGCAGCGAGACCACGCCGTTGGCGGTCAGCCAGCGGCCGTCGACGATCTTCTTGAGCAGCACCTGCGCTTCGGCGAACACCTTGCTGGCGGCCTCGCCCACTACCTCGTCGGTGAGGATGGCGGGGTAAGGGCCGGCCAGGTCCCAGGTCTGGAAGAACGGGCCCCAGTCGATGTAGTTGGCCAGGAGGCCCAGGTCGACGTTCTTGAACACGCGGCGGCCGATGAACTTGGGCTTGACCGGCGCATACTCGAGCCGGGTCTTGTTGGCGCGCGCGGCGGCCAGCGTCAGCATCGGCACCGCCTTCTTGTTGGCGTGCTGCTCGCGGATGCGCTCGTAGTCGGCGTTGAGCTCGGCCACGTACTGCCCCTTCTGCTCGTCGGTGAGCAGCGACTGCGCCACCGACACCGCGCGCGAGGCGTCCGGCACGTAGACCACCGGTCCTTCGTAGTTGGGCGCGATCTTCACGGCCGTGTGCGCGCGCGAAGTGGTGGCGCCGCCGATCAGCAGCGGCATCCTGAGGCCGGCGAAATAGGGGTCGCGCTGCATTTCCTTGGCGACGTAGGCCATCTCTTCCAGCGAGGGCGTGATCAGGCCGGACAGGCCGATGATGTCCGCGTTCTCTTCCTTGGCACGGGCCAGGATCTGCGCGCACGGCACCATCACGCCCATGTTCACCACCTCGAAATTGTTGCACTGGAGGACCACGGTGACGATGTTCTTGCCGATGTCGTGCACGTCGCCCTTGACGGTGGCGATCACGATCTTGCCCTTGGGCTTGGCCACCACGCCGGTCTCGATCTCCAGCTGGCGCTTTTCCTCTTCGATGAAGGGAATCAGGTGGGCCACCGCCTGCTTCATCACGCGCGCCGACTTCACCACCTGCGGCAGGAACATCTTGCCCTGGCCGAACAGGTCGCCGACCACGTTCATGCCGTCCATCAGCGGGCCTTCGATCACGTGGATGGGACGGCCGCCGCGGGCGGCGATCTGCGCCCGCGCTTCTTCGGTGTCTTCCACGATCCATTGCGTGATGCCGTGCACCAGCGCGTGCGACAAGCGCTTCTCGACCGGATCGTTGCGCCACTCCAGCGTGGCTTCTTCCTTCTTGTCGCCGGCCTTCAGCGTGGCGGCGTATTCGATCATGCGCTCGGTGGCGTCTTCGCGGCGATTCAGCACCACGTCCTCGACGCGCTCGCGCAGCTCGGCCGGCAGGTCGTCGTAGACGCCGATCATGCCGGCGTTGACGATGCCCATGGTCATGCCGGCCTTGATGGCGTGGTACAGGAACACGGTGTGGATCGCCTCGCGCGCCGGGTCGTTGCCGCGGAAGCTGAAGGACACGTTGGAGACGCCGCCGCTGATCTTGGCATAGGGCAGGTTCTCGTGGATCCAGCGGGTGGCCTCGATGAAGTCAACCGCGTAGTTGTTGTGCTCCTCGATGCCGGTGGCGACGGCGAAGATGTTGGGATCGAAGATGATGTCCTCCGGCGGGAAGCCGAGCCGGTCCACCAGCAGGCGATAGGCGCGTTCGCAGATCTCGATCTTGCGCGCGAAGGTGTCGGCCTGGCCCGTTTCGTCGAAGGCCATCACGATCACGGCGGCGCCGTAGCGGCGGCACAGCTTGGCCTCGCGCAGGAATTTCTCCTCGCCTTCCTTCATCGAGATGGAGTTGACGATGGACTTGCCCTGCACGCACTTCAGGCCGGCCTCGATGACTTCCCACTTGGAGGAGTCGATCATGATGGGCACGCGCGCAATGTCGGGCTCGGAGGCGATCAGGTTGAGGAAGCGCGTCATGGCGGCGAGCGAATCGAGCATCGCCTCGTCCATGTTGATGTCGATGATCTGCGCGCCGTTCTCGACCTGCTGGCGCGCCACGGCCAGCGCCTCGTCGTACTGCTCGTTGAGGATCAGGCGGGCGAAGGCCTTGGAGCCGGTGACGTTGGTGCGCTCGCCGACGTTCACATAAAGCGACTGGTCATTGATGGTGAACGGCTCCAGGCCGGACAGGCGCATCTCATGCGTGGGCTCGGGCAGCTTGCGCGGGGCGATGGCGGCGACGGTCTCGGCGATCGCCTTGATGTGCGGCGGCGTGGTGCCGCAGCAGCCGCCGGCGACGTTGACGAAACCGCTCTCGGCGAACTCCTTCAACAGCGCCGAGGTCACGTCGGGCGTCTCGTCGAAGCCGGTGTCGCTCATCGGGTTGGGCAGGCCGGCATTGGGATAGATGCAGACGTAGGTGTCGGCGATGCGCGACAGCTCTTCCGCGTAGGGACGCATCAGCGCCGCGCCCAGCGCGCAGTTCAGGCCCACCGTCAGCGGCCGCGCGTGGCGGATCGAGTTCCAGAACGCGGTCACGGTCTGGCCCGACAGGATGCGGCCGGAGGCGTCGGTCACGGTGCCGGAAATCATGATCGGCAGGCGCTTGCCCGACTCTTCGAAGAAGGTGTCGATAGCGAACAGGGCGGCCTTGCAATTGAGGGTGTCGAAGATGGTCTCGACCAGCAGCACGTCGGATCCGCCCTCCACCAGCGCGCGGGTCTGCTCCAGGTAGGCCGCAACCAGCTGGTCGAAGGTGACGTTGCGCGCGGCCGGGTCGTTGACGTCCGGAGAGATCGAGGCGGTCTTGGGCGTGGGACCCAAGGCGCCGGCCACGAAGCGCGGCTTGTCGGGCGTCGAATACTTGTCGCAGGCCGCGCGCGCCAGGCGCGCCGATTCCACGTTCATCTCGTAGACGAGATGGGCCATGTGGTAGTCGTCCTGCGCCACGCTGGTGGCGCCGAAGGTATTGGTCTCGATCAGGTCGGCGCCGGCGGCCAGGTATTGCTCGTGGATTTCCTGGATGATGTGCGGCTGGGTCAGGGAAAGCAGCTCGTTGTTGCCCTTGACGAACATGTCTTTGCCGGGCACGCTGAAGTCGGCGAAGCGCTTGCCGCGGTAGTCTTCCTCGGTCAGCTTGTATTGCTGGATCATGGTGCCCATGGCGCCATCAAGGATCAGGATGCGCTTGGACATCAGGTCGCGCAGCAGCAATTCGGTTTGGCAGAGTTCGTTCGGCTTCATCTGGCGTTGTTCTCTTGTTTCGGCAAAAATGCGCGCTGCGTCGTCCGGTCGGCCGGACAAGAAAACCGGCCGTCGGAAGACCGGTTTTGTGAGCGAAAATAGACCCCGGATTATACGGCAAACCCGCCCCGAGCCCCGATTCCGGGCATGGCTGCCAGGCCCCAAAAACATTTCAAAACGACAACTCATGACCGATCGCCGCGTCCTTATCCTGACCGCCTTGCCCCACGAACTCAACGCCGCCGACGCCCCGCCCGGAACAGAGGTCGTCTATTGCGGCGTGGGCAAGGTCAACGCCGCGCTGCATGCCGCCCAGGCCATCCTGGAGCGGCGTCCAGGGCTGATGATCAATTTCGGCACGGCCGGCAAGATCGATCCTCTGCACGATGGCTTGCTGGAGGTGGCCGCCGTGGTCCAGCGCGACATGATGGCCATGCCGCTGGCGCCGCGCGGCGTCACCCCGCTGATGCCGCAGGACCGGGAACCGCCGCGCCTGGAGTCCGGGTATCCCGGCGTGGTTTGCGGCACCGGCGACAGCTTCGTCACCGCCAGCGACGCCTGGCTGCTGGAGCAGCAGGTCGACCTGGTGGACATGGAGCTGTTCGCCATCGCCCGCGTGTGCCGCCATTTCGGCGTGCCGTGGCGCGCGTTCAAGTTCATCACCGATGGCGCCGACGATGACGCGGCCATGGACTGGGAGGCCAAGGTGCACCTGGGCGCGGAACTGTTCTGGCGTCACTTGCCGCATGTGATCAAGCAATGAAAAAGGCCCGCGGATGCGGGCCTTTTTGCAGATGGCGCAAGCCTCACGCGCTGCGCCGGTCGTCGCCGCGCGTGGGGGCGTTGGCCGCCCCGTCCGCATGCCGGCGCGGCTCATCGAGCTTCAACGTCAGGCACTTGGCGGCGCCGCCGGCTTTCATGAACTCCGACAGCGGCGTCTCATGCACCTCGAAACCCTTTTCCTCCAGCTGCCCGCGCAAGGCTGGCGACGCCCGGTTGAGAAACACGTGGCGGCCGGCGTTGACGGCATTGCAGGCGAAGCGCAGCGCGTCCTCCTCGCCCACCGCGATCAGGCGCTGCGGCGGCACGCGGGCGGCGATGGCCTTGCGCGAGGCGGCATCGAAGGCCGGCAGGTAGGCCATCAGGTAGCCGCCCTGCAGCGGACAGAAGCAGGTATCGAGGTGGTAGAAGCGCGGGTCGACCAGCTGCAGCGACTGCACCTCGATCTTCAGCCAGCCGGCCACCAGCGGCGCGGCGCGCACGTCGGTGCGGTGGCCGTAGCCCATCCACAGCAGATCGGCCTGGCGATCCAGCAAGGCGTCGCCGGCGCCCTCGAAGGGCACGTGCTCCGGCATCGCCAGCACGCGCAAGCCCTGCGATTCGAACCAGGCCCTGAAGTGCGGCTCCTCGGCTTGCCGCTCGGCGTGACGGAAATGCGAGAGCACTACCTGGTCCTCCAGCACCAGGCCGGCGTTGGCGGTAAACACCATGTCCGGCACGCCGGCGGCGGCCGGCATCTCGCGCACCTGCGCCACGCCGGCCAGGCCATCGCGCAGCGCCTGCCACTGGCGCTCGGCCAGGCTAAGGTCGGCATGGGCGACATTGCCCTCCATCCAGGGATTGATCACATAGGACACGCCGAAGTGCTGCGGCGGGCACATCAGGAATGCATCGTGGCGTTGCTGTTTCATGAAGATTCTCCTTGGTTGGCTGGCTTATGAATCGGAGACGCGATGCGCGGGAATGCTCTGGAACACATCGCGCACGGCCTGCAGGGCAAGGTCCACCTCCTCGCTTGCAATGACCAGCGGCGGCGCCAGGCGCACCACGGTGTCGTGCGTTTCCTTGGTCAGCACGCCGCAGGCCATGAGGCGCTCGCAAAAGCCGCGCGCCTTGATGAAGCGCGGATCCAGGTCGATGCCCAGCATCAGCCCGCGTCCGCGCACTTCGCGCAGGGCCGGGTGAGCGATGCGGCGCAGGCCGTCCGCCAGGCGACGGCCCTGCTCGCGCGCGTTGGCGATCAGCTCGCCGTCCTGCAGCAGCGCCAGGGCCTCGGCGCCCACCGCCGCCGACAAGGCGTTGCCGCCGAAGGTGCTGCCGTGGTCGCCGGGAGTGAACACATCCATCACTTCGTCGCCGGCGAGGAATGCCGATACCGGCAGCAAGCCGCCGCCCAGCGCCTTGCCCAGGATCAGGCAGTCCGGGCGCACGTCTTCATGATCGCAGGCCAGCAGGCGGCCGGTGCGGCCCAGCCCGGTCTGCACCTCGTCGCACATCATCAGCACGCCGCGGCGCGCGCAGATCTCGCGGCAGCGCCGCAGGTAGCCGTCCGGCGGCATCACGATGCCGCCCTCGCCCTGGATGGGCTCGACCAGGAAGGCCACGGTCTCTGGCGTGATGGCGGCATCGAGCGCGGCGGCGTCGCCGAAGGGCACGAGATCGAAACCGCCATCGAAGGGGCCGAAGCCGTCGCGGTACTGCGCCTCCGACGAGAAACCGACGATGGTGGTGGTGCGTCCGGCGAAATTGCCGCGGCACGCGATGATGCGCGCCCGGCCATCTGCAATGCCGCGATGGCGATAGCCCCATTTGCGGGCCGCCTTGATGGCGGTCTCCACCGCCTCCGCGCCGCTGTTCATGGGCAAGGCGCGCGGCATGCCCGTCATCTCGCACAAGCGCTGCAGGAAGAGTCCGAGGCGATCGCTGTAGAAGGCGCGCGAGGTCACTGCCAGCCGGCGCGCCTGCCCGGCCAGGGCAGCTACCAGGCGCGGATGGGCATGGCCGAAGCTGACAGCCGAATAGGCCGACATCATGTCCAGGTAGCGGTGGCCGTGGTCGTCCCACAACCAGACGCCCTCGCCGCGGCAGAGCACCACCGGCAGCGGCGCGTAGTTATGCGCGCAGTAGCGCTCTTCCAGTGCGATATGGGGATTGCCGATCCGTGCATTCATGACGCCCTCCCTGTCTGCCGGCCCGCTCCGGTACCCGGTAGAACATCGCGCCGGCCGGTGGTTCACTGCATGCGTACATGTTAGTTGCAGAAGGGGGAAATTACTTTGCGTTTCAATTCCTCATTTCGAACTATCATGAACGATCCTTTCATGGAATAGCTGAAAATGGAAAAATTCGATCGTTATGACCGCATCATCCTGGAAACGCTGCAGGCGGACGGCCGCGCCAGCAATGTCGAGCTGTCAGATCGCGTGAGCCTGTCGCCGCCGCAGTGCTATCGCCGCGTGCAGCGGCTGGAACAGGAGGGAGTGATTCGCGGCTACACGGCGCAGGTGGAGGCGGCCGCGCTGGGATTGGGCGTGACGGCCTTCGTCAGCCTGTCGCTGGCGCGCGAGCAGTTCAAGCAGGTGCGCAGCGTGGAGAAGGCGATCCGGCAATTCCCCGAGATCCTGGAGTGCTACACCATCTCGGGCGACTTCGACTACCTGCTCAAGGTGGTGGCGACCGACCTCAAGAGCCTGTCGGCCTTCCTCACCGACCGCCTGATGCAGGTGCCGGGCGTGGCCGGCGTGCGCTCCATGGTGTGCATGGAAGAGATCAAACCCGCCAGCCCGCTGCCGATACCGGATTAGGCGAAGCGTGCATCTTCCAGCGCGAAGCCCTTGAGGAACTCGGACGCCGGCAGCCGCTTGCCGCCCGGCTTTTGCAGTTCGGTCAGCAGCAGCGCGCCTTCGCCGCAGGCCACCACGATGCCGCCCTGGGCGTCCGCCGACAGCACCTGGCCCGGCGCGCCGCGCTGCGCCACCGTGACCGGGCGCGCCTGCCACAGCTTGATCACCGTCTCGCC
This sequence comes from Herbaspirillum sp. WKF16, assembly GCF_028993615.1. Taxonomy (NCBI): domain Bacteria; kingdom Pseudomonadati; phylum Pseudomonadota; class Betaproteobacteria; order Burkholderiales; family Oxalobacteraceae; genus Herbaspirillum; species Herbaspirillum sp. WKF16. The sequence continues at coordinate 4,383,766 of NZ_CP118632.1, forward strand.
CACGCGGCCGGTGGCGCCGGGGAAGGGATTGAAGGCGCGGATGCGGCGCGCCAGCTGCTGCGCGCTTTGCGAGAAGTCCAGCGCAGCCTCTTCCTTGGCAATCTTGGCGGCATAGTTGGCGCCCTCCTCCGGCTGCGGCGTGGCCGGCAATTCGCCGCGGCCCAGCTTGTCCAGCGCCTCCACGATCATCCTGCCGCCCAGCGCGGCCAGCTTGTCGTGCAGGCTGCCGGTGGTGTCGTCTTCCAGGATGGACAGGCTCTCGATGAGCATCATCGGCCCGGTGTCCAGGCCCTCTTCCATCTGCATGATGGTGATGCCGGTCTCGGCGTCGCCGGCCTCGATGGCGCGATGGATGGGCGCGGCGCCGCGCCAGCGCGGCAGCAGCGAACCGTGGATGTTGATGCAGCCCAGGCGCGGGATGTCCAGTACGCTGCGCGGCAGGATCAGGCCGTAGGCGGCCACCACCATCACATCATGCGGCGTGGCCTGCAGCAGCGCGTGGGCCTCCTGCGCCACCTCGGGATACTTGCCGTTCAGGCGCAGCGAGACCGGCTGCGCTACCGTGGTTCCGTGTTTCTGCGCGCATTGCTTGACGGGCGAAGCCTGCAGCTGCATGCCGCGCCCGGCGGGGCGGTCGGGCTGGGTCAGCACCAGCGTGATCTCGTGGCCGGCGGCGTACAGCGCTTCCAGCGCCACGGCGGCGAATTCCGGCGTGCCGGCGAAAATGATCTTCATGTGGACTCCAGGTGCGCACGGCGAAGCCGATGAGGGCATCCGCCGCGCGGATTACAGGTTGCGTTTCTTGTGCGGGGCGCGCGCGAACGCCATATCGTACAGCCAGTTCGGCGCCAGCCTGAGCAGCTTGGCGACCACGCCCATCTGCCAGGGGATGACGCGATAGCTGTCGCCCTCGGCAATGGCGCGCAGCGCGCGCCCGGCGAAGACGTCGACCGGCATCAGGAAGGGCATCCGGTAGTGGTTGACCCGGGTCATGGGCGTGTCGATGTAGCCCGGCGCCACCGTGACCACCTTGATGCCGCTGGCGCGCAACTCCACCCGCAGCGATTCGCAGTAGCTGATCACGGCGGCCTTGGAGGCGCTGTAGGCCTCGGCGCCGGGCAGGCCGCGGATGCCGGCCACGCTGCCGATGCCGACCAACCGGCAGCGGCGACGCTCATGCTCGGGCAGCGCCTTCATGCGCGCCACGAAGGGCGTGAAGGTGGCGAAGGCGGCAGTGACGTTGACGGCCATGATGCGCTCGAATGCGGCCAGGTCTTCCTGGTATTCGGTGAGCGTGCCCTGCGAGATGCCGGCGTTGGCGATCACCACATCGGCGCCGCCGAACTCCGCCATGAAAGCGTGGGCGGCGTCCTGCAATGTGGCATGATCGGTTACATCCAGCGCGTACACGCGATGCGCGGCGGCGTCGGGCAGGCTTGCGCGCAAGGCCTCCAGCTCGGCGGCGCGGCGCGCCACCAGGCCCAGCACCGCGCCCTGCGCGGCATAGGCGCGCGCCAGCGCCATGCCGATGCCGCTGGAGGCGCCGGTCAGGAATACGCGCTGGCGCGACTGCGCGCCCCGGGTTTCTGTCGCTTCTGCCACGTCCGCTCCTCTTCTGTTGAATTGCACGGCTGGAAATGAAAACGGCCCGCGGCCTTGCGGGCGCGGACCGTTCGATGCGCGCTGGCGCTTATTTCTTCTTGCCGCCGGCAGCCTTTTCGGCCGCCGCCTTGGCCACCAGGTGATCCATCACCTGCAGGGCCGCGGCCTGCTGCATGGATTCCGGCTGGTTGGCCAGCGCCACGCCGACCACCGAGGGTGAGGTCACGTAACGGCCGTCGATGGCGATCATCGGCACGCCGTCGACCTTGTAGGCCTCCTGCAGCTGGGCTGCGCGACGCGCCTTGGTCTGCACGCCGAAGGAGTTGTACAGGTCCTGGAACTTTTGCTTGTCGATGCCCAGCTTCTCGATATAAGCCAGGATGGTCTTGTCGGTGTTGACGCGCTGGCCTTCGACGTGAATCGCGTGGAAGATCTTCGGGCTCAGTTCTTCAGCCTTGCCCATCGCTTCCAGCGTGTAGTACAGCTTCTGCTGCGGCACGAAGCTGTCGCGGAAGGCCACCGGCACCTTCTTGAAGTTGATCTTGTCGCCTTGCTTCTTGACCCATGCGGTCAGCGAGGGATCCCAGGCGGCGCAGTGCGGGCAATCGAACCAGAAGAACTCGGTGACCTCGACCTTGTTGCCCGAGTCGGTAGGCTGGGCCTGCTCCAGCACGCGGTAGTCGGTGCCGACCTGCGGATTGGCCGGCGAAGCCGACGCATTCAGGCCGGCCGACAGGGCCAGCACGCCAAAGCTGACGGCAGCCAGCAGCTTTTGATGGAAACGCATGAAATTACCCTTCTCTGATGGATATTCGACGAGGGCCGCCCAGCCCGCCGCGGCCCCGGAACCGTCCGGCGCGGCCATCCCCTGATGCCGCGCCCGCGTGTTCCTGATGTTGTACGGATTACTTGGGAATGCGCACGATTGCCGCATCGACCCCGTTATCGGACAGCTTGCTGCGCGTACGGTTCATTACTTCCGCATGGTCGAAGGGGCCGATGCGCACGCGGTACAGCACGCCGCTGTCGGCCGTGCGTTCGGTGACCTTGGCTTCGAAGCCGAGCAGGGCCAGCTTGGCGCGCGCGCTTTCGGCATCGTTCTGGTCGCGGAAGGCGCCGGTCTGCAGGAAATAGGTCCACTTGTCGTCGGCGTCGTTCTTGGCCGGCGCCGCCGGGGACGGCTTGGCGTCGGCCGCCTTGGTCTCAGGCTGCTTGCTCGGGGCCGGGGCGGGCGCCGGGGCAGGCGTCACGGGAGCGGCCGGCTGGGCGGCGGCGGTATTGGGCGGCACCGGGGTCTGCGACTGCTGCTGTTCGCGCGCAGCCTCGCGCGCGATGTCGCGGTTGCCGTACAGCGGACGATTCGGGTCGGCCGCCTGCGCCGGCGTCGGGTCGGCGCGCTCGGGACGCACTACCTTGTTGACGAAGGGGATGGGCGACTTGGTAATCATCAGGGCGACGCCGACGGCGATGCCCAGACCGACGATCAAACCCAGGATCAGGCCCAGCAGCGTGCCGCCGGCCTGCTTGTGATGTTTCGCGTTCAACTGTTTCACGTTTCTCTTTTGGCAGCTTTGACTTGCGTTTTTACATTCTGGCCGGCGCCGATACGCCCAACAGCGCCAGGCCGTTGCGCAGCACCTGGCGGGTCGCGGCCAGCAGGGCCAGGCGCGCGGACCTGGTTGGGACATCGTCGACCAGCACGCGTTCCGCATTGTAGTAGCTATGCAGCTCGCCTGCCAGATCGCGCAGGTAGAAGGCGACCTGGTGCGGCCCCAGCTCGGCCAGCGCGTGCGCCAGCATCTCCGGATACTCGGCCAGCTTGGCCAGCAGCGCGGCCTCGCGCGGCGCCGTCAGCGGCGACAGGTCGGCCACGGTCTTGAGCTCTTCCTCGTCGCCGCCCCACTTGCCCAGCACGGTGCTGATGCGCGCATGGGCGTACTGCACGTAGTAGACCGGATTCTCGTCGGATTGCGCCAGCGCCAGGTCGACGTCGAACACGAACTCGGTGTCGGCCTTGCGCGAGATCAGGAAGAAGCGCACCGCGTCGCGGCCGCGGGTCAGGTCGCGCGGCTGGCCTTCGACGGCTTCGCCGGCCGACCATTCGATCAGGTCGCGCAGCGTGACATAGGAGCCGGCGCGCTTGGAGATCTTCACCTCTTCGCCGTTGCGCATCACGGTGACCATCTTGTGCAGCACGTAGTCGGGATAACCTTGCGGAATGCCCACGCCGGCCGCCTGCAACCCGGCGCGCACGCGCGCGATGGTGCCGTGATGGTCGCTGCCCTGGATGTTGATGACCTTGCCGTAACCGCGCTGCCATTTGTTGATGTGATAGGCGACGTCGGGCACGAAATAGGTGTAGGTGCCGTCGGTCTTCTTCATGACGCGATCCTTGTCGTCGCCATAGTCGGTGGTGCGCAGCCACAGCGCGCCTTCCTGCTCGTAGGTCTTGCCGGCCTTGACCAGCGCCTCGACCGCGGCGGCCACCTTGCCGTCGGCGTAGAGCGACGACTCAAGGTAGTAGTTGTCGAACTTGACGCCGAAGGCCTGCAAATCGAGATCCTGCTCGTGGCGCAGGTAGGCCACGGCGAAGCGGCGGATCGAGTCGATGTCGTTGGCGTCGCCGCTGGCGGTGGCCGGCTCGCCGTCGCTGGCGGAGACGGTTTTCTTGTCCAGGAAATCCTGCGCGATGTCGCCGATGTAGTCGCCGTTGTAGGCCGACGCCGGCCACTCGGCATCGCCCGGCTTGAAGCCGCGCGCGCGCGCCTGAACCGAGGTCGCCAGCGTGGCGATCTGCACGCCGGCGTCGTTGTAGTAGAACTCGCGCAGCACGTCGTAGCCTTGCGCGTCCAACAGCGACGACAGCGCGTCGCCCAGCGCGCCCTGGCGGCCGTGGCCGACGTGCAGCGGACCGGTGGGGTTGGCCGAGACGAACTCGACCAGCACCTTCTTGCCCTCGCCGGCGCGGCTGCGGCCGTAGTCGGCGCCTTGCTCGTGGATGACCTTCACCACCGCCTGCTTGGCGGCGGCCGCCACGCGCAGGTTGATGAAACCGGGGCCGGCGATCTCCGCCGACTCGACCAGGCCTTCGCGTGCGGGGTCGGCCATCACTGCAGCCACGATGGCTTGCGCCAGTTCGCGCGGATTCTTCTTCAGCGGCTTGGCCAGCTGCATCGCGATGTTGCAGGCGATGTCGCCGTGCGATGCGTCGCGCGGGCGCTCCAGCGTGATGGTCGGCTGCAGGTCGGTGCCTGCCAGGATGGGCGCCAGGGCGGACGAGAACAGGTCGGAGATGCTTTGTTTCTGTTGTGCGAGCATGGGAATGGCTTAAGGCGGAAGCGGCTGCGGGCGGTGACACACGCCGCGCGGAGATGGAACGCCGATTTAATTGAGCAGCCGAGATTATACCGGCTTGCCGATCCGCTTTGCGCCCCAAGGCAGCCCTGCAGGCTGCCTTTTTGCCATCCCGCTCAACCCGCGGCCGCCGGCGCCTCGCGCTGGGCGGACAGCGCGCGACGGTAAAGATGCAGGATTCGCAACAAACGGCCGGCGAACACGCCCGAGAACGCGCCGTAGAGCATGGCCTGCGGCAGGGCGAACCAGGCTTGGGAGGCCAGTTGCGGCTGCAGGGCCAGCGTCGCTGCGGCGGCGTACTTGACGGCGAAGATGCCCATCGTCAGCAGCAGCGGCTGCCAGCTGCCGCGCTGGACGATACGGTGACCGGCGGCGTCGACCCGGATGGCGCGGGCGGTGCGGCTGCGAAAACTCAGCAGCGCCGACAGCAGCAAGGCGCCGGCGCCCAGCGCCGCATTGAGCGGATGCGCATGGAAGGCTGCCAGCAGGCCGGAGAGCGACAGCCAGAGCATCACCACCGGCAGCGCCAGGGCCTTGAGGATGGGGGTCTCGCGGTCGCGGCGGGCCTGCCAGCCGCGATAGAGCAGGAAGGCCAGCAGCGGCCACACCCACAAAGGCGTGTGCGAAATGATGGCGACGATCATGGAATGCTCCTTTGCAATGGATCGGTGTGCAAGAAAGGGAGCAAGTGTAGGAGGCCCCGGCGCGCGGCCCCAGCGGTTTGCGACGAAACGCCGCAATCGCGGCGGCACACGCGCGACGGCGGCGCGAAGCGCGCCCGGGCCGCAGCGGCTCAGTCAGATATCGACCGGGTCGACTTCCAGCGACCAGCGCGCGCGCGTCTTCAGCTGGCGCAGCAGGGCCAGCCATTCCTTCAGGAAAGCCTGCAGCGCCGGGCGCGAGGCGCATTCGACCAGCAGTTGCGCGCGCTCGGTATTGGCCACCCGCATCATGGTCATGGGGATCGGCTCGTTGATGGTGATGGCGGGCGCGTCCAGGATGGCGGCCGCCTCCTTCAGGAAAGCCATGGCCTGTTCCAGCTCGCGCGCCTCGGCGCGCAGCAGCGCCTGGTACATGAAGGGCGGGAAGTAGGCTTGGCGCCGCTCGTCCAGCAGCGCGCCGGCGAAGCCGTCGTAGTCGTGGCGCATCACCGCCTGGTACAGCGGGTGATGCGGATAGCGCGTCTGGATCAGCACTTCGCCGGAACTGCCGTCGGCCGACAGCCCGGCCCGCCCGGCGCGCCCGGCCACCTGCATCAGCTGCGCGAACAGGCGTTCGCTGGCGCGGTAGTCGTGCGAGAACAAGGCGGTGTCCGGATTCATCACGCCCACCAGCGTCAGCTTTTTGAAGTCGTGGCCCTTGGCCACCATCTGGGTGCCGATCAGGATGTCCACCTCGCCGCGATGCACGCTGTCGAAGGCGCTCTGTGCCGAGCCCTTCAGTCGCGTCGAGTCGGCGTCGATGCGCAGCACCCGCGCCTCGGGAAAGATCGCGTGCAAGCCCTCCTCTACGCGCTGGGTGCCGCGGCCCAGCGGCTGCAGGTCGATATTGCCGCAGGTCGGGCAGGACTTGGGAATGTGCAGCTCCAGGCTGCAATGGTGGCAGCGCAGCCGGCGCTCCGGCCGGTGCACCACCATGAAGGCGTCGCAGCGCATGCAATTGCTGATCCAGCCGCAGGCGTCGCAGGCCAGCACCGGCGCATAGCCGCGCCGGTTGAGGAACAGCAGCGACTGTTCGCCGTGTTCCAGCCGCTTGCGCACGGCGGCGATCAGGGTCGAGGTCAGGCCGTCGGTGGGCTTGTCGCGCTCCAGGTCGACCACCTTGACCTTGGGCAGCACCGCCTGCTGCGCCGCCCGCTGGCGCAGTTCCAGGCGGCGATAGCGGCCGGCCTGGGCGTGCTGCCAGGTTTCCAGCGAGGGCGTGGCCGACCCCAGCACCACCGGGATGCCGAGCTGATGCGCGCGCCATACCGCGAGGTCACGCGCCGAGTAGCGCAGCCCTTCCTGCTGCTTGTAGGAGGGGTCGTGCTCCTCGTCGATGACGATCAGCTTCAAGGCCGGCAGCGAAGCCAGGATCGCCAGGCGCGTGCCCAGCACGATATGCGCCTGCCCCAGGTGGGCCGCCACCCAGTTGCGGGTGCGCTCGCCCTCGGCCAGGCCGCTGTGCAGCGCGACCACGTTGAGGTGCGGGAAGCGCGCGCGGATGTTGCCTTCCAGCTGGGGGGTAAGATTGATTTCCGGCACCAGCACCAGGATCTGGGCGCCGGCCGCCGCGGCCTCGCGCCGCAGGATGCCGGCCGCCGCCTGCAGGTAGACCTCGGTCTTGCCGCTGCCGGTGACGCCGTACAGCAGCAGCGGCGTGAAACCTTCAGCCTGGGAAATCGCGTCGACGGCTTCCTGCTGGGCGGCGTTCAAGGGGGGCGCCGGGCCGAACTGCATGGGATCGGGCAGCGCCTCGGCCGGCTCCGCCTCGGCCGGGGCAGCTTCGGGGGCCTTTGCTTTGGCCTTGCGTTTCTTCGGCGCCGGCGTCTTGTCCAGCGACTTGAGCGCCTTATCCAGGGCGACGGTGGTCAGCGCGCGCAGGTTCTTGGGCAGGCCGGGCAGCATCACCTCGCCCAGCGGCCGCTGGTAGTAGTCGGCCGCGAAGCCGGCCAGCGCCAGCCAGTGCGGGGACAGCGGCGCCAGCTGGCGCCGCACGGCGATCACGTTCTTGATCTTGTCGGCGCCCAGCTCGCTGGCGTCGGCATGGCCGACCACCACGCCGACCGCCTCGCGGCGGCCGAACGGCACCACTACCAAGTGGCCGATGGCGGGAATCTCCTCGCCCGGCTCCTGGGGCCGCCAACAATAATCGAAGACGGTGTGCAAGGGGGTGTCGAGGGCGACCTGGAGGATGCGTTGTTCCACGAACTTAATGTGATTCCTGAAAAACCGAGCTAACTATTGGTTTCATTGGTATTTTTTGAGCTATCCACAAATGCTGTGGATAACTTTGGGGACAAGTCGCTATTGACAGCCCTTACCCCAGGCTGGGAGCGGCTTTCAATAAATTGCCCAAATCAAAAGCAAAAAAATTATTCAATAAAATCAAATACTTATATTTTCAGCCTGCGCGCGAAAAATATTCTATACAAAAATTTCCGGAACGGCTGCGGGGCTCCTGCAATGTGCATAAGTCCCGCCGGCGACGATGCGGCCCGCACTTTTGTCAAGCATTCTCCGACAGCCTTGCGCCGGAAATTTCCGGCATGCACATTCGGAGGTCGTCCTACATAGTTAAAGTAAAACTTCAAAAAAACCCGTAAGCGGCGGTTTCATAACCGCTTTTTGGCTTATTCACAATTCCTGTGGATAACTTTGTTGACAAGTGCCTCTTGACAGCCCGGAGGCCCGCCAAGGGAGCGCCTTTCAATAGATTGCCCAAAAGCGCGTCAAAAAATAACACCAATAAAATCAATGACTTGCAAATCCGGGCGTGACAAAGAAATCCGCATGTCGATATGAGTGATTCTCAATATGGTGCGAGCCAGGAATGTGCATAAGTGATGCGGCGCTTGCCAAACCGACCACTTCCGGCGCCATGCCCGACCTTGCGGCCGATGGCGCACGGAAAATGCGTCAGGCGCGCATCGAACGGCTGATTTCGTGCACGGCCTGGGCCAGCACGCTGACCGCCTCGGGCGGGGTGTGCTGGGAAATGCCGTGGCCCAGGTTGAAGACATGGCCGCTGCCGGCGCCCGGCGCGCCGAAGGATTCCAGCAGCTTGCGCACTTCCGCGCGGATGGCCTCGTCGCCGGCGAACAGCACGTTGGGATCGAGGTTGCCTTGCAGCGCGACCTTGTCGCCCACGCGGCGGCGCGCCTCGCCCAGGTTGACGGTCCAGTCCAGGCCCACGGCGTCGGCGCCGATGGCGGCGATCTGCTCCAGCCACAGGCCGCCGCCCTTGGTGAAGACGATGGCGGGAATGCGCACGCCATCCTTCTCCAGCTTCAGTTGCCTGACGACGTCGGCCATGTAGGCCAGCGAGAACTGCTGGTAGATGCCATCGGCCAGGGCGCCGCCCCAGGTGTCGAAGATCATCACGGCCTGGGCGCCGGCGTCGATCTGCGCGTTCAGGTAGGCGGCCACGGCCTGGGCATTGGTCTTGAGGATGTGGTGCATCAGGTCGGGGCGGCCGTAGAGCATGCTCTTGACCAGGCGGAAATCGTCCGAGCCGCCGCCTTCGACCATGTAGCAGGCCAGCGTCCACGGGCTGCCGGAGAAGCCGATCAGCGGCACGCGACCGTCCAGCTCGCGACGGATCTGGGTGACGGCCTCGAACACATAGTTCAGCCGCGACAGGTCGGGCGCCTGCAACGCCTTGACCGCCGCCTCGTCGCGCAAGGGGCGCTCGAACTTGGGACCCTCGCCGTCGGCGAAATACAGGCCCAGGCCCATGGCGTCGGGCACGGTGAGGATATCGGAGAACAGGATCGCGGCATCCAGCGGAAAGCGTTCCAGCGGCTGCAGCGTGACCTCGGTGGCGTAGTCGGGATTGGTGGCCAGGCCCATGAAGGAACCGGCGCGTGCGCGCGTGGCGCGGTATTCGGGCAGGTAGCGGCCGGCCTGGCGCATCAGCCACAAGGGCGTGTAGTCGGTAGGCTGGCGCAGCAAAGCGCGCAGGAAAGTATCGTTTTTCAGCGGGGCGAATTGGGACATGGGAGGCGGCCTGATGGCTATCGTGCGTCAATCCGCCATTATCTCATTGCATGCGCGACGCTTCCGGCCTAATTGTCGCTATAGGCCAGCGCAGATATTGACGCAGGTCGTGGCGCGCGCAAATCGGCGGCCGCGACCTGCCTGCACCCGCCTTAGATCCCGCCCATGCAGAGGTACTTGACGACCAGGTAATCGTCCAGCCCGTAATGCGATCCCTCGCGCCCGAGGCCGGACTGCTTGACCCCGCCGAACGGCGCCACTTCGTTGGAGATGAGCCCGGTGTTGATGCCCACCATGCCGGACTCCAGCCCTTCGGCCACGCGCCAGATGCGGCCGATGTCGCGCGAGTAGAAGTAGCTGGCCAGGCCGAACTCGCTGTCGTTGGCCAGCGCCACCGCCTCCTCGTCGGTCTTGAAGCGGAACAGCGGCGCCATCGGGCCGAAGGTTTCCTCGCGCGCCACCCGCATGCCGGGCTTGGCGTCGACCAGCACGGTGGGCTCGAAGAAGGTGCCGCCCAGCGCATGGCGCTTGCCGCCGAGCAGCACGCGCGCGCCCTGGCTGACGGCGTCGGCCAGGTGTTGCTCGACCTTCTTGACGGCATCCTCATTGATCAGGGGTCCCTGGGTCACGCCTTCACCGGTGCCGTCGCCGACCTTGAGCTTCTTCACGGCGGCCACCAGTTTCTCGGCATAGGCGTCGTAGACGCCGTCCTGCACGTAGATGCGGTTGGCGCAAACGCAGGTCTGCCCGGCATTGCGGTATTTGGAGGCGATGGTGCCCTCGACCGCGGCATCCAGGTCGGCATCGTCGAACACGATGAAGGGCGCATTGCCGCCCAGCTCCAGCGACAGCTTCTTGATGGTGGGGGCGGACTGCGCCATCAGCTTGCGGCCGGTCTCGGTGGAGCCGGTGAAGGAGAGCTTGCGCACCAGCGGATTGGCGGTCATCTCGCCGCCGATCTCGGAGGACGAGCCGGTCACCACGCTGAACACGCCTGCCGGCACGCCGGCGCGCTCGGCCAGCACCGCCAGCGCGAGCGCCGAGAACGGCGTGGCGCCGGCCGGCTTCAATACCATGGGACAGCCGGCCGCCAGCGCCGGACCGGCCTTGCGGGTGATCATCGCGGCCGGGAAATTCCATGGCGTGATCGCCGCGCAGACGCCGATCGGTTCCTTGGTGACGACGATGCGGTTAGACGCCAGCGGCGAAGGAATCACATCGCCATAGGCGCGCTTGGCCTCCTCACCGAACCATTCGATGAAGGAAGCGGCGTAGCCGATCTCGCCCTTGGATTCGGCCAGCGGCTTGCCCTGCTCGCTGGTCATGATCAGGGCCAAGTCGTCCGCATTGGCCAGCATCAGCTCGCTCCACTTGCGCAGGATCTTCGCGCGCTCGGCGGCGGTCTTCGCGCGCCAGGCCTTCCATGCAACATTCGCGGCGTCGATCGCCCGCCGGGTCTCGGCCGCGCCCATCTTGGGTACGGAACCGATGAGCTGGCCGTTGGCCGGATTCTTCACGGGGGTGGTCTGGCCGCTGTCGGCGTCCACCCATTTGCCATCTACATAGGCTTGCTGGCGCAACAGCGCCGCATCGTTCAGCTTGATCATGTCTGCTCCCTGGGTTGTGTCGGATTGCGCCGCGCAGGCGGCGCCGGCGCGGGGGACATCTTTTAGTAAGCCGCCCGGGGCCGGAGTTCAGAAACGGCGCGTTGTCCTACGAAAGGATGGCGGCTTTTGCTATGATCGCAACGCTGCATCCGACAAGCAGACGCGCGCCCTGGCGACAAGCAGCACCACAAGCGGCGCCGCATTGCCAAAAACAATCAGGAGACAATCACATGAAGAAGTTCATCGGCGCCGCGCTGCTGGCCGGCCTCGCCCTCGTTTCGCTTTCCCTGCGCCCGGCCATGGCCGACGATGCCGCGCCCTCGCGCCTGGATCAGGTGCAGAAATCAGGCAAGCTGCGCGTGTGCATGACGGGCGACTACAAGCCCTTCACCTATTACCGGCCGGACCAGAGCTTCGAGGGCATGGACGTCGAACTGGCGCAGGCGCTGGCCAAGTCGCTGGGCGTGGAAGCCCAGTTCGTGAAGACCACGTGGAGCAACCTGATGAACGACTTCATCGCCCAGTGCGACATCGCCATGGGCGGCGTCTCGATCACGCTGGAGCGGGCGAAGAAGGCGGCCTTCTCGGACCCGACCATGGTAGACGGCAAGGCGCCCGTGGTGCGCTGCGCCGACAAGGATAAATTCCGCAACTTCGACATGATCGACCAGCCAGGCACGCGCGCCATCGTCAATCCCGGCGGCACCAACGAGCGCTTCGCACGCACCCGCTACAAGCGCGCCACGCTGATGCTGCATCCGGACAACGTGACCATCTTCCAGCAGATCGTCGATGGCCGCGCCGACGTCATGGTGACCGACGCCAGCGAAACCATGTGGCAGGCCAAGCTGCATCCGGAGCTGTGCCCCGTCATGCCGGAACAGCCGCTGCAGTTCGCCGAGAAGGCCTACATGCTGCCGCGCGGCGACGTCGCCTTCAAGGCCTACGTGGACGCCTGGCTGCACCTGGCCAAGGCCACCGGCGAATACCAGCAGGTGTTCGACAAGTGGTTGAAATGACCTGACCGCTTCGGCCGGCGCAAGGCAAACGGCGCCGGCCTGTCTTTCTGCTCCGTCGTCCCGGCGCGGGCCGGGATCCAGCGACGTTTTTCATGCCGCAGTGATCGTTGGGCGATGCCGGCACGACCGGCATGGGCCGGCTCGCGCGGAGCGGTATCCAGGCCCTCCCCCAAAATCTGACTGGCGCTGCCTCAGTCGATCTTGAGCTTCTTCAGTTCCGGCTTCGGATCCGGAAACTTGAGTTTCAGTTTCTGCAGCGTCTCCAGCACCACATTGGCCACAACAAGGTTGCGATGCGGCTTGGAGTTTGCCGGCACGATGTACCAGGGTGCGTGGGCCGTGCTGGTAGCGCGCAATGCGTTCTGGTAGACCTGCTGGTAGCTCTCCCAATATTTTCGCTCCGCGAGGTCCTGCGGATCGAATTTCCAGTGCTTGCTGGGATCGTCGATGCGCGACTGCAGGCGCGCCTTCTGCTCGTCCTTGGAGATGTGCAGGAAGAACTTCAGGATCACCGTGCCGGTCTCGGCCAGCATGCGCTCGAAATCGTTGATCTGGCGGTAGCGGCGCTTGCACTCCCGGTCGTCGATCCAGTCGTGCACGCGGGTGATCAGCACGTCCTCGTAGTGACTGCGGTTGAATACGGCAATCTCGCCCGCCACCGGCACCTGCTGGTGGATGCGCCACAGGTAGTCGTGCGCCAGCTCGACCGCGGTAGGCCCCTTGAAATTGGCGATGCGGATGCCCTGCGGGTTGACGCCGGCGAATACGTCGTTGACGGTGCCGTCCTTGCCGCTGGTGTCCATGCCTTGCAGGATGACAAGCAGCTTGTGCTTGTGACCGGCATAAAGCATCTGCTGCTGCTCGCCGATGAGCGCGGCCAGGCGCTGGATTTCGGCGCGGTCCTGCTCCTTGTCGCCCAGCGACAGCGGCTTTTGCGATGCGCTGGCGTCCTTGATGAGGCTCTTCGGTCCGACGATGAATTGCGGGGCGATCTTTTTTGCCATGTGGTCTCGTTGTATCGTTGTTGATGTTCCTGGCGGCGCGCGATCTCAAAGCACGCCGAGTAAATTCCCCATACGGTGCTCGATCTTGATGCACTTGTCCATGATCACCTTCAAGCCGGCTGCACGCGCCTTGGCCGCGGCCTGCTCATGCTCGATGTCGACCTGCATCCACACGCACTCGGCGCCTATGGCGATGGCCTCGTCGACCACCGGCGGGATATCGGCCGACTTGCGGAAACAGTCGACGATGGAAATGCGCAACCCGTCTGCGGCCAGGGCCGCGTTGGCCTCCTGCAGCGTGGCATGGCAATGCTCGCCGAGGATGGCCTGGCCGGCGTACATGGGATTGACCGCGACGATCCGGTAGCCGGCATCCTGCATGTAGGCGGCAACGTCGTAGCTGGCGCGCTCGGGCCGGTTGGACAAGCCGACCACGGCGATGACCGGCTTGCCGCCGGCGCGGAAGGACAACTGCCGATGCTCACTGGGCGGAGACGCCATCTGCTCTCTCCTGTCTCGTCTATGCCGCCGTCGGCGACAGCCATCATGGAAATGATTTACATCGCGCCAATTGGTTCGATCCGATTGCCGCGCCTCGCATTCACTTTACCCGATCACGGCGATCCGGGCTGAGGGGCATGAGGCGGTTCGCCGGCGGCATTGCCCTGCCCGGCGAGCGCCCATGAAAAAAGGCAGCCTGGGCTGCCTTTCTTGCCTTGCTCTCGCCTGCCGCAAGCGGCCGGCAATACCGGTGAATCAGCGCTTCTGACGCAGCTTCTGGATCGCGGCCAACTGCGCCACGGCTGCGGCCAGTTCGGCCTGGGCAGCGGCGTAGTCGATCTTGGAATCGCGGTTGGCCAGTGCTTCCTCGGCCAGCTTCTTCGCTTCCGCAGCCTTGGCTTCGTCCAGGTCGGCGCCACGGATCGCGGTGTCGGCCAGCACGGTCACGGTGTCCGGCTGAACTTCCAGCAGGCCGCCGGCGACGAAGACGAACTCATCATTGGCCTGGCCCGGCACCTTGATACGGACGGCACCCGGCTTGATGCGCGTGATCAGCGGCGTGTGGCGGGGATAGATACCCAGCTCGCCCGCTTCACCCGGCAACGCGACGAATTCAGCCTCGCCGGAGAAGATTGCCTCTTCCGCCGAGACCACGTCCACGTGAATAGTATGTGCCATGTCGTTTCCTAGTCGATTGACCGCTCCCGGTGAAGGGAGCGGCGCCGAAAATCAATAATTGCTTAGTTGATCTTCTTGGCTTTTTCGATTGCTTCTTCGATCGTGCCGACCATGTAGAACGCTTGTTCCGGCAGGTGATCGAGTTCGCCGCTGGCGATCATCTTGAAGCCCTTGATCGTGTCCTTCAGCGAAACGTACTTGCCGGGCGAACCGGTGAACACTTCGGCGACGTGGAACGGCTGCGACAGGAAACGTTGCATCTTGCGAGCGCGCGCCACCAGCAGCTTGTCTTCCGGAGCCAGTTCGTCCATGCCCAGAATCGCGATGATGTCGCGCAGTTCCTTGTAGCGCTGCAGGGTGCCCTGGACAGCGCGCGCGGTCTCGTAGTGCTCCTGGCCGACCACTTGCGGGTCCAGCTGGCGCGAGGTCGAGTCCAGCGGATCCACGGCAGGGTAGATACCCAGCGATGCGATGTCACGCGACAGAACGACGGTCGAGTCCAAGTGGGCAAAGGTGGTTGCAGGCGACGGGTCGGTCAAGTCATCCGCAGGGACGTACACGGCCTGGATCGAGGTGATCGAACCGGTCTTGGTCGAGGTGATGCGCTCTTGCAGGCGACCCATTTCCTCGGCCAGCGTCGGCTGGTAGCCCACGGCGGAAGGCATACGGCCCAGCAGCGCGGACACTTCGGTACCGGCCAGGGTGTAGCGGTAGATGTTGTCGACGAAGAACAGCACGTCCTTGCCTTCATCGCGGAAGCCTTCGGCGATGGTCAGGCCGGTCAGCGCCACGCGCAGGCGGTTGCCCGGCGGTTCGTTCATCTGGCCGTAGACCATGGCGACCTTGGAGTTGGCCGGGTTTTCCAGGTCAACCACCTTGGCTTCTGCCATTTCGTGATAGAAGTCGTTACCTTCACGGGTACGCTCACCAACACCGGCGAACACGGACAGACCGCTGTGCGCCTTGGCGATGTTGTTGATCAGTTCCATCATGTTCACGGTCTTGCCCACGCCGGCGCCGCCGAACAGGCCGACCTTGCCGCCCTTGGCGAACGGGCACACCAGGTCGATCACCTTGATGCCGGTTTCCAGCAGCTCTTGCGACGGCGACAGTTCGTCGTACGCGGGAGCCTTGCGGTGGATCGATGCGGTTTGCTCGTGCGAGACCGGACCGCATTCGTCGATCGGGTTGCCCAGCACGTCCATGATGCGGCCCAGGGTCGCGGTGCCGACCGGCACCGTGATCGCCTTGCCGGTGTTCGTGATGGTCAGGCCGCGGCGCAGACCGTCCGACGAACCGAGCGCAATGGTACGAACGACGCCGTCGCCCAGCTGTTGCTGGACTTCCAGGGTCAGTTCCGAACCTTCCAATTTCAAGGCATCGTAAACCTTGGGCATCGCATCGCGCGGAAACTCAACGTCCACCACAGCGCCGATACACTGAACGATTTTGCCATCAGCCATTTTCGTTCCTTCAATAGATAAAATTTAAATTCTGTTTCGCATCGCTGCGCTACGTATGAGCAGATCAACCGACAGCGGCGGCGCCGGCGACGATTTCCGAAAGTTCTTTGGTAATCGCTGCCTGGCGGGTCTTGTTGTAGACCAGCTTCAACTCGCCGATCACGCTGCCTGCGTTGTCGCTTGCCGCCTTCATCGCCACCATGCGCGCCGATTGCTCGGACGCCATGTTTTCTGCAACGGCTTGATAGATCAGCGCTTCAACGTAACGCACCAGCAGCTCGTCCACCACGGATTGCACATCGGGCTCGTAGATGTAGTCCCAGGAGTGCGCACCCTCGTCAGCCTTGAGCTTGTCGCTGGTCAGCGGCAGCAGCTGCTGCAGGGTGGCTTCCTGCTTCATCGTGTTGATGAACTTGGTGTACACCAGGTACACCGCATCCAGCTTGCCTTCCTGGTAGGCGTCGAGCAGCACCTTGACGGGGCCGATCAGCTTTTCCAGGTGAGGCGTATCGCCCAATTGCGTCACGTTGGCGGCAACGCGCGCGCCGATACGATTCAGAAAACCCAGACCCTTGTTGCCAATGGCGACGGATTCAAATTCCAGCCCCTTGCCTTCCAGCTCGCGCATCTTCGCGGTCAGCAGGCGCAGCGAGTTGGTATTCATGCCGCCGCACAGACCCTTGTCGGTCGTGACGACGATGAAACCAACCCGCTTGGCCGTATCTTGCTTGACCATGAAGGGGTGCACGTATTCCGGATTGGCTTGCGACAGGTTGGCCGCAATGTTGCGGATCTTGTCGCTGTACGGGCGGGCAGCGTGCATCCGGTCCTGCGCCTTGCGCATTTTGGATGCCGCGACCATTTCCATCGCCTTGGTGATCTTCTTCGTATTTTCTACGCTCTTGATCTTGCCACGTATCTCTTTACCTGTAGCCATGAGTAAGACTCCTTATAGCTTCAGTAAAAATTAGTACGCGCCGGATTTCTTGAAGTCAGCGATGGCGGCTGCCAGTGCTGCTTCAGCATCCTTATCCAGTTGCTTGGTGTCTTCGATCTTCTTCAGCAGGTCAGCGTGGCTGGTCTTCACGAAGTTATGCAGACCGGCTTCGAAGGCCAGGATCTTCTTCACTTCGACGTCGTCCATGTAGCCCTTGTTCACAGCGAACAGGGTCACGGCCATGATCGAGATCGATTGCGGAGCGTACTGCGACTGCTTCAGCAGTTCGGTCACACGTGCGCCACGATCCAGCTGCTTGCGGGTTGCCGCATCCAGATCCGAAGCGAACTGCGCGAAGGCTGCCAGTTCACGGTACTGCGCCAGGTCGGTACGGATACCGCCGGACAGGCCCTTGATGACCTTGGTCTGGGCGGCGCCACCGACGCGCGACACCGAGATACCGGCGTTGATCGCGGGACGGATACCGGCGTTGAACAGCGAGGTTTCCAGGAAGATCTGGCCGTCGGTGATCGAGATCACGTTGGTCGGAACAAAGGCGGACACGTCGCCGGCTTGCGTTTCGATGATCGGCAGCGCGGTCAGCGAACCGGTCTTGCCGGTGACTTCGCCGTTGGTGAACTTCTCGACGTAGTCGGCGTTCACGCGAGCGGCGCGTTCCAGCAGGCGGCTGTGCAGGTAGAACACGTCGCCCGGGTAAGCTTCACGGCCCGGCGGGCGGCGCAGCAGCAGCGAGACCTGGCGGTAGGCCACGGCTTGCTTGGACAGATCGTCATAAACGATCAGGGCGTCCTGGCCGCGATCGCGGAAATATTCGCCCATGGTGCAACCCGAATAAGCCGACACGTATTGCATCGCTGCCGATTCGGAGGCGGTTGCAGCCACGACGATGGTGTATTCCATCGCGCCGTGCTCTTCCAGCGCGCGCACCACGTTCTTGACCGACGAAGCCTTCTGGCCGATCGCGACGTAGATGCAGGTCATGTTCTGACCCTTTTGATTGATGATGGCGTCGATCGCGACTGCGGTCTTGCCGGTCTGGCGGTCGCCGATGATCAGCTCACGCTGGCCACGGCCAACGGGAACCATCGAGTCGATCGACTTCAGGCCGGTTTGCATCGGCTGCGAAACCGATTCACGGGCGATAACGCCCGGAGCGATCTTTTCGATCGGAGCGGTCAGCTTGGCGTTGATCGGACCCTTGCCGTCGATCGGCTGACCCAGCGCGTTGACCACGCGGCCGCGCAGTTCGGGGCCGATAGGCACTTCCAGGATGCGGCCGGTGCACTTGACCACGTCGCCTTCGGAGATGTGTTCGTACTCGCCCAGGATAACGGCGCCGACCGAGTCACGCTCCAGGTTCAGCGCCAGGCCGAAGGTGTTACCCGGGAATTCCAGCATCTCACCTTGCATCACGTCGGACAGACCATGGATACGGCAGATACCGTCGGACACGGAGATCACCGTGCCTTGATTGCGAATCTCAGCGGAATCGCCAAGGCCTTGGATCCGGCTCTTGATCAGCTCGCTGATTTCAGATGCGTTGAGTTGCATACTAACTCCTAAAAATTGTTCTTTCGCTGAGCCAGGCTCGGGCAATTACGCGGCCAGAGCAGCATGCAGCTGCTGCAGTTTCGCGCGCACGGAGGTATCGAACACTTCGTCGCCGACCACGACGCGCACGCCGCCGATCAGGCTGTTGTCCACCGTCACCGAAGGGATCAGCTTGCGGCCGAACTTCTTCTCCAGCGTGGAGACCACATCCTTGACCTGGGCGTCGCTCAGTTCGAACGCGCTGGCGATGTGCGCGTCGGCCGAACCTTCCTGAGCGTTCTTGAGCTCATGGAATTGTTCGGCGATCTGCGGCAACAGCACCAGGCGGCCGTTCTCGACCAGCGTCTTGACGAAATTCTGCGCCTCGACGGAGAGCGGGGTCTTCAAGGCGGCGGCGAACACTTCGGCCAGCTTGGCGTGCGAAACGGAAGGATTGTGCGCGATGGCTTTGAGCTCGGGATGCGCTGCCACCTGGGCCATCTCTGTCACCAGATCGGACCAGGCTGCCAGGCTGCCTGCCTTGGCCACACGGAACAGGGCTTCTGCGTAAGGGCGAGCGATCGTTACGAGTTCGGCCATATTACAGCTCTGTCTTCAGTTGGTTCAGCAGGTCGGCGTGCGCAGCGGCGTTCACTTCGCGCTTCAGGATCTGTTCCGCGCCCTTGACCGCCAGCGTAGCGACATCGCCGCGCAGTTCTTCGCGCGCCTTGTTCACTTGCTGTTCAGCGTCGGCACGGGCAGCGGCGACGATACGGGCGGCCTCGTCGGCAGCCGTCTTCTTCGCTTCTTCGATGATCAGCTGTGCGCGCTTTTCGGCTTCGCCGATGCGCTTCTGGCCTTCATCGCGAGCCGTCGCCAGCTCGCCCTGGATGCGCTTTTCAGCGGCGGCCAGGTCGGCCTTGCCGCGATCGGCCGCAGCCAATCCGTCCGCAATCTTCTTGGCGCGCTCGTCGAGCGCCTTGATCAACGGCGGCCACACGAATTTCATCGTGAAGCCGGCGAGGATGAAGAAGACCACGAACTGCGCAATCAATGTTGCATTTAAGTTCACGGTAATTCCCTTCTCAGAATAACAAGTGCCGGAACCATACGTCCGGCAGGTGAGAGTCGGCTATGAAGCGCGAATTACTTGGCGATGAACGGATTTGCGAATGCGAACAGCATGGCGATACCAACGCCGATCAGGAATGCAGCGTCGATCAGGCCGGCCAGCAGGAACATCTTGGTTTGCAGGGTGTTCATCAGTTCAGGCTGACGTGCGGATGCTTCGAGGTACTTACCGCCCATGATCGCGATACCGATACAAGCGCCGATAGCACCCAGGCCAATGATCAAACCGCAAGCCAAAGCAACGAAAGAGACATCAGTCATGACAATTCCTCAAGAAAAGTTAAGTAAATACAAAAAACCAAAAAACAAACTGAAAAACAGGTACTGCAAGCCTTGTTGTTAGTGCGCTTCGTGCGCCTGGCCCAGGTAAACCAGTGTCAACATCATGAAGATGAATGCTTGGAGCAGCACGATCAGGATGTGGAAAATTGCCCAGATAGAACCAGCGATCACATGGCCGACAAAGCCGAATGCGGTTGCGGTCGATCCCAGCAATGCGATCAGCAGGAACAACAGTTCGCCTGCATACATGTTGCCGAACAGTCGCATGCCCAGGGACACGGTCTTGGCGGCGAATTCGATGATGTTCAACAGCAGGTTGAACGGCGCCATCCAGATGCCGAACGGCGCTGCGAACAGTTCGTGGACGAAGCCGCCTGCGCCCTTGATCTTGACGCTGTAGTACAGCATCAGGGCCAGCACGCCCAGGGCGATGCCCAGGGTGCCGTTCAGGTCGGCGGTCGGGACGATGCGGTGGTGCACTTCACCCATGCCGAACAGGCCCAGGATGCCGGAAGCCAGGTCGACCGGCAGGAAGTCCAGCGAGTTCATCAGGGCGACCCAGACGAACACGGTCAGCGCCACCGGCGCGATGAAGCTGCGGTCGCCGTGCACGATGGCCTTCGATTGGTCTTCGACCATCTCGACCACCATCTCGACGAAGGCCTGGAAGCGGCCCGGCACGCCCGAGGTCGCCTTGCGGGCGGCCAGGAACATGAAGAAGCATGCGATCACGCCACAGAACACGGACCAGAAAACGGTATCCATGTTGATGATGGAGAAATCGACGATCTTGGTTTGGTGATGCGTGGAGAGGTGTCCGAGGTGGTGGACGATGTATTCGGAGGCTGTGGGCGCGTGTTCAGCGGCTTCTACGGTCATGGTCGGTGTCTAAACAGTAAAATGAAATAACTCTTAAGCACCACGATGAAGCTCAGCACAAATGCGAGCCAGTTGACACCGTGGTACAACCAAACGATCACGCCCATGAGCGCGAAGGTCGTAGCAATCTTGATAAATTCCCCGAAGAAAAACGTCATCGGGTTGGTACCACCTGGCTTACGCGCGCTGATGTGAAGTCGCAATGCAAACAGGGCGTTGGGAACCACGCAACAGGCTCCGCCCAACAAGGCAGACCATAGCGCCGGAAGTCCACCCATCATGCCTGCCACCAGTGCAGCGACGACCGTGGTTACGAGCTGCAAAAGGATGATGCGCAGCATAAATATCCAATATCGTGCATGCGCCGCACCTATTACGAGCGTACGGCAGCTTAAAAGCCCGGCGATTATAAAGGTTCGTTTTCGGGTAAGTCAAACCTTTTACAGCCAGATCGCGGCGTTATCTCGGCCATTTGTAGGCGAAATAGGGTAAGTAGGCGGCGACTTCGATTTTGTGCGTTGCAGCACGCGATTTTCGGGAATTCATGCGCCCGGAGAAACGGGACGATTGCCAAAGGCTTTCGCCGGCCGACGCGCGCCCTCCCAGCATGACGGCCGAGGCCTTGCGCGAGGCAATTCAGCCCAAGACCGGTGAAATTCTCGGGCCAAGCCGCAAAATACCATGTCGCCGGACCAAAATCCCCAAGTAATTCAATGATTTATCTGCGGACGGGGAGCGCTCGCAATCGATGACGTAGAAGCAGCCGCCGATATCGCGCGAATACAAGTCATCAGACGACATGACTCGCTTTTGGGGCGGGATGTTGCAACACAGCGTAAACCTTGGCGCAGGCGGCGGCACCGCGTCCGTCGTATCGTAGAACCACGGTATCCCCGGAGCGACGCCCAGCCGCCCCTCCTCCTCAACGACGCCCGCACGCCGACTGGCGACGATCGCCGCAGCCGCTTCGCGGGCCTGCTCACTCATCACATGAGCACTCCACTCGCAAACCATTTTTGCGGCGAAACAGCCTGAATACGGCTGTTTCGAAAGAAAAGTCGACTTCTAGTTAAAGAAATTCGCAATTCATACGTAACCCGCTTTGTAAAAATATGAAAAGAAAAGCACGGCCATTTCGTTTCCCCCGCGAGCCAAAACGTATCGGGTGCTTAACAACAGAAGCTTCGCCAAAAACACGATAAGAGCGCTTTTTCTTCTCAACCCAGGCAGTCCCCCTCGCAAAGAACAGGAATATCCGTGGCCACTTCTACCGGCACCATTTCGACCTCCGCAGGCCCGTTGGATGTTGCAACCCTGGTCAACCAGTTGATCGCGGTTGAAAGCAAGTCGCGCCTGACGCCGCTGGCCAACAAGGCCAACAGCTTCAACGCCCTGATCTCCGCCTACGGCAGCCTCAAGAACGCCCTGACCAGCTACCAGAACGCGCTCAAGGGCCTGAACGTGGCCAGCTTCAGCTCGCAAAAGCCGACCGTCAGCAATGCCGGCACCGGCACCAAGCTCACCACCGATCCGTTTACCGCCGACGTCAACACCGACGAGACCACCAAGGCATTGGCGCAAAAGCTGAAGTCCGCGGGCTACCCCAAGGGCAGCATCTTCAAGGCCGGCGACTCGATCGCCATCAAGGTCGGCGCCGACCAGCCCAAGTTCATTACCTTGAAAGCCGATGCCACGCTGTCCGGCGTGCGCGACGCCATCAATGCCGGCAACGCGGGCGTGACCGCCTCCATCGTCACCGACGGCAGCGGCGATCACCTTGTGCTGGAATCGACCAAGGGCGGCACGGCCAATACCGTCAAGATCACCGCCAACGGCAGCCTGGCCGGCCTCAACTACGATGCCTCCTCCAGCACGCCGGGCACGGTCACCCAGATCCAGGCGCCGCGCGATGCGACCAAGGCCGCTTCCGGCAAATACTCCATCGCGGTGTCGCAGCTGGCACAGTCGCACAAGGTGACATCGGCCGGCATCGCGCCGGGCACGACGTTTGAAAACGGCATTCTCGCGATCAAGACCGGCAACGGATCGACCGCCATCATCCAGCCCAAGAGCAACACGCTGGCCGGCGTGCGCGATGCGATCAACGCCAGCGACGCCGGCGTGACGGCATCGATCGTCAGCGACGGCACCAACAATCACCTGGTCATCACCGCCAAGGACAGCGGTTCGGCCAACAGCCTGCGCATCAGCGGCACCGGCAACTATGCGATGTTCGGCTTCGATCCCAGCGGACAGGTCATGACGCCGCCCGTGGCCCCCGGCGAGGTCTTCGCCACGGGCAACGTCAGCCTGCAGGTGGGCGCCAAGACCATCAGCCTCACCCCTGCCGGCACCGCGCTGAGCGACGTGATGCAGGCGATCAACGGCGCCAACGCCGGCGTGACGGCCACCATCGCCACCGAGAACGGCAAGGAGCGCCTGGTGCTGAAGCCGGCCGGCACCGAGCCGGTGGCCCTGACCGGCTCCGGCGACTACACGCCGCTGACGGCCAGCGGCATGGGCCAGCTGACCAAGGCGCAGGACGCCAAGCTCACCATCGACGGCGTGGCCGTCACCAGCGCCAGCAACAAGGTCAGCGACGCCATCTCGGGCGTCACGCTCAACCTGAGCAAGGTCACCACCGCCGATGACAATTTCTCGCTGTCGATCAGCAACGACACCGCCGGCGTCACCACCGCCGCCACCACTTTCGTCTCGGCCTACAACACCCTGGCCAAGGCGATCGCTTCGCTGACCAAGCAGACGCCCTCGACCACCAAGGGCGAATCCAACAGCAACTCGCCGCTGGGATCGGAGTCGGCGGTGAAGAACGTCATGACGCAGTTGCGCGGCGCGCTGATGAGTTCGATGGGCGACACCGGCGGCGCAAGCTCGTTGTCGCGCGTGGGCATTTCGTTCCAGAAAGACGGCACGCTGGCGTTGGACGCCGCGAAGCTGAGCGAAGCCACCAGCAAGAACTTCGACGGCGTCGCCAAGCTGTTCGGCGGCGCCGATGGCGTGGTGCCCAAACTGCAGACGCTGCTGGGCAACATGCTCGGCGACAGTGGCATCGTGGCCAGCAAGACCAAGGGGCTGCAAGATAGCCTCAAGGCCAACACCGCCCTGCAGACCGCGGCCAACTCGCGGCTGCAGACGCTCAAGGACAGCTACACCAACCAATTCAACCGGCTCAACGTCACGCTGGCGACGATGCAATCGCGCCAGAGCTATCTCACGCAGCAGCTCTCCAGGCTGAGCGGCAGCAAGTAAGCCTGCGGCCTGAGCGGCAACGCAAACGAGGCACGCCCGACGACCGGGCGCGCCCTTGTTGTTCGCCCGCCGCACCCGGCCGGACAACCGTCGGGATTAAGAAGATGACACGTCGGAATTGATATCGCGCAAAGCAATGGGCAGCCAAAGGCTGCATCATCTTTCCCTATCGGAACAGATTGCAATTATTGCAATAACTACGTTGTTCCACTTTGTAGGGCCGGAAGGTGCGGTCAGGGCAGGTGCAGGGGGCGGTAACAAGGCGGCCGAAAGCATCATCGTCACGGTGATGCGTACGCACGGCGAGGTAGGGGAAAACGGTTGAAGCTTGCGCAAGGCGCTGAACTGCAAGGCCTTTGGCGCGGCTGGCGGGGATCGAACCCACGACCCTTGGCTTCGGAGGCCAATACTCTATCCACTGAGCTACAGCCGCATATAGGACAAATCGGGCCGAAACCCGAAGAGGCCTGAAGGATACCGGTTTTCCCTCAGGCCGTCCATGCCGCAGGGCGTTTTTCCGTGTCAAACGGAAAGCATTGTGACTATAATCAAGAGTTCGGCGAGAGAGCGCAATGAAAGCCCTGCCTGATCCTAGTTCCACGCAATGCCAGGCGATACAAAGGGAACCGACGTTTTCCGCCCCAATTTCGAGGACACATTACGGAGGGACGCCAATGAGCTCAGCTCATCAAGAACACGAGTCGGCAATCAGGACTCCCAAGCAGTTGATCGCAGCAGTCGTAGCAGGTTTTCTGGTTCCCATCGTATGCATCGTGCTCCTGGTCCAGTACGTGACCAACGGCCAGAAGACCGGCGCCGGATCCGACAGCCAAACGCCCGAGATGATCGCCGCGCGCATCAAGCCGGTGGCAGACGACGGCTTCACCTTCCGTGACGCCAACACTCCCAAGCAACTCCAGTCCGGCGAAGAGATCTTCAAGTCGACCTGTGCCGCCTGCCACGCCGCAGGCGTCGCCGGCGCCCCCAAGGTGGGCGACGAGGCCGCCTGGAAGGCGCGTATCGCCGAAGGCTACGACACGCTGGTGTCGCACGCCATCAACGGCCTGCGCGCCATGCCGGCCAAGGGCGGCAACCCGGACCTGGACGACGTCGAGATCCAGCGCACCGTGGTCTACATGGCCAACCAGTCCGGCGCCAAGTTCAAGGAGCCTGAAGTGAAGGCGCCGGCAGCGGCTCCGGCCGAGGGCGACGCGCCCGCAGCGGCCCCCGCCAAGTAATCTCCATCACCCATGAAAAAGCCCCGACCGAGTCGGGGCTTTTTCTTTTCCGCATCCTGTTCTGCGATGCGATCAATAACGCGGCGGCGGGGGCGGCGGATATGCGCCCGGCGCGTAACCGGCAGGCGGTTGCTGCTGGGGCGCCTGCTGCGGCTCGGCCACGAAGATTTCCACGCGGCGATTCTTGGCGCGGTTGGCCTCCGAGGTGTTGGGCGCCAGCGGCTCGTGCGAACCGCGGCCCAGGATGGAGAAGCGACCGGCGGCAACGCCGCGCGTGGCAAGGTAGTCGCGCGTGCGGGCGGCGCGCTGCGTCGACAGCGGGTCGTTGATGGCGTCGCTGCCGGTGTTGTCGGTATGGCCCACGATCGTCACATTGGTGGCGGGGTTCTCCGCCAGCGTGGCGGCGAAGCGATCGAGCACCGGACGCAGGTCGGGCTTGATGTCGGCGCGGCCGGTGTCGAAGGAAATGTCGCTGGGAATTTCAAGCTTCAGGCGATTGTCGGCGGTCTGCGTGACCTGCACGCCGGTGCCCTGGGTGGCCTGCTCCATCGCGCGTTTCTGGTTCTCCATGCGGTTGGACCAGATGTTGCCGGCGACCGCGCCGATCGCGCCGCCGATGGCAGCGCCGCCCAGCGCGCGGCCGCCACCGCCGCCGCCCGTGGCGGCGCCGAGGATGCCGCCGATACCCGCGCCGATACCGGCGCCGGTCGCCGTGCCGCGTTGCGTCTGGTTCATGTCGGCGCAACCGGAGATGGCCAGCACGCCGACGATGGCCGCTATCGATAATGTCTTCATGGGATGTCCTTTCTTGCCTTCTCAGCGTTGTTGTACGGACCTTGCGGCCGGTCTGGTTCAGAGCGGGCCGGCGTCAATATGTTCCACCGCCGAGGTGGGGATTTCTGTAACACCAAACGACAAGGGCACCCGGCGAACCGGATGCCCTTGTCGTTTGGCATGCGCCGATGCCGGCAACGCCGCGCCGTTACTCCTGCAACGGCCCCGGCATTTCCGGCGGACCGGCCTCCTCGCCGCCAGCCTCATGGCGCTGGCTGAAGAAATACGCCAGGCCGCCGACGGCGGCGATGATGCCGCCATACAGCATGGGCTTGCGCAGCCAGCGGCGCGACAGCAGGGACGCGCCGGTCATCAGCAGCGGCGTGACCGATTGCAGGTTGATGCCGGAGAGGCCGCCGCCGGCCAGCGACTTGATCGATTGAACCGTCTTGCCGCCGCCGACAAAGGAGGCGGCAAAGTGGCCCACCCGGCTCAAGGCGCCCTTGGCCAGCGATTCGGGGCTGAGGTTTTCACGCACCACCTGGCGCGCTTCCATCACGCCCAGACGGTACAGGGCACCCTGCGCCAGCACCTTGCGCTTGCGCTCCTCGTGCGTCATGCCGTCGTGCGGATCTGTTTGCATGGATGTCCCCGGTAATGCGCTCATAGCAAGGCGTCGCGGTCCTTGCGCAGCTCGGCCATGGTGGTGGGCAACGACAGCTTGCCCTGCGTGAGCACCGAACGCGCGTAGAACACCAGGCCGACCGTGGCCAAGCTGAAGATGAACCCCAGCAACGCCAGGATCTTCCAACCCCAGGCATCCCAGGCCAGCATCACGATCAGCACCGACCAGAACGCGAGGGCGAACCAAAGCGCGACCGCGGCCAACACGAAGATGACGGCGAAGCGGATCAGGTTGACGCCTATCTCCGACATCTCCAGCGACGCCAGTTCGATACGGCTGATGATGAGGCCGAGCAGGTTCTTGGCCAGCCCCAACAGTCCGGCAGTGAGCCCCGGATTGGGAGGCTGGGCCGGCTGTCCCTCCTTGTGCGGGGTCGCCATGGATGCGCCGCTTACTTGCTGCGGCCGATGACCAGGCCCACCAGCAGGCCCAGGCCTGCAGAGATGGCCACGGCGCGCCACGGATTTTCGTGCACGTAGTCATCGGTCTTGGCGGCGACTTCCTTGCCCTTTTCAATGGCGGCGGCCTGGGCGCCCTGGGCGGCTTCGGCGGCGGCTTCCAGCAGGGTCAGGCCCTTGGCGCGCAGCTCGTCGGCCTTGTCGCCGGTAGCGGCGGCGGCCTCGGCGAACAGCGCCTGGGCGTCCTTGACGAGCGTCTTCATGTCGTTCCTGACGGTCTTGAGAGCGGCGGATTGGGTCATTCGATTCTCCTTTTTATCCCGGTTGGCGAAAAAGACAAGCATGTCGGCGCGGCGCGCTGGTCAGCTGCGCCGCACCGATCGATTCTACAGAGGCCTGCATCCGGCAGGTAGCGGAAACGGAGCGACCTTGCGATAGCGCAAACCAGTTCGATGGCGCGCCCCCACAATAGTTTCCGTCAATTCAAGCGCGGCGGCGTGGCGTTTGCGAACGTTCAGAAACGCGTCTCGCGCGCGGCGCGCAAGAAACTGTCGAGAATGGGCGTGCAGTCGAGCAATTCGGCGCTGCCGGCGCGGTGGAACTCGGGATGCCACTGCAGGCCCATGACGAACGGCGCCTTGCGGTAGCGAATCGCCTCCACGATCTGGTCAGGCCCGGAAACCGCCTCCACCGACAGGTCGCGCCCGACGTCGCGCACCGCCTGGTGGTGAATGGAGTTGACCACGGCGTTCTCGGTCTTCACCAGCGACGCCAGCGACGACCCCTGCGGGAACTGCAGCGTGTGATAGTTGCTGTCGTACTGGTCGTTGACGTGCGAGATCGCCGCGGGAACGTCGGTGGCGATGTCCTGGTACAGGGTGCCGCCGAAGGCCACGTTGATCAGCTGGCAGCCGCGGCAGATGCCCAGCACCGGCTTGCCCGCCTCGATGAATTCATGCAGCAGTTCCAGCTCGTACATGTCGCGCACGCGGTCGCCGCTCCACTCGGGGCGGGTCGCGGCCTGCGCGTAGCTTTGCGGCGAGACGTCGGCGCCGCCCTGGAGCACCAGGCCGTCGAGGTTCTTGGCGTAGTCGCGCAGGCGGATGTTGCTGGGGTGCACCAGGCCGTTGGTGTTGACGGTCGGGATCATGAACACCAGCACGTCGCGCGACATCACCCATTGCGCGATCGACTCCTCAAGATACTGCAGCGTCTTGCTGCGCAGGCCCTTGGCGCCGGATTCGGGGTGGAAGATGCGGGCCGACACGCCGATCTTGAGCGTGCGCTGCATGACGCGGCGTCCCGCCTTGTCGGACAGCGCGCGCAGGCGCGCGGCCAGGAACTGCCAGGTCTGCGCCCATGGCGCGTCGCCCGCGTGATGCGGGGGCGGCGGCAGGGGCGCGTGCGCAGCCGGCTGGTGCTGCGCGGCCTGCGCCGCAGGCTCGGCGCCCGGACCGGGCTGCACGCCTTGCGGCGCCGGTGCCGCCGGGGATGCGGGCTGGGCTGGAGAATGGGCAGGGGCGACGGCGTCTGCGGCCGCGGCGGGAACACTGGCGCTGCCGGGCTTGGCCGGGATGGGTTCCTTGGGCAGGTTGGCTTCGGAATCTTGGATGTCGGACATGGCTGCAATAAAGACGGAATGTGAATAAACTGCGGCGAGTGTCAACGCTGCGGCTCCCCCGCGCCGAGGGAGCGACGGGAGCCTTGGGGTCGGCTGAGTATAAGCGCATTACCCGGCTTTTGATACCCGCAGGAAAATTCAGGGAAACGGGCGCCAGCGCGAAAACGCGTCGCGCCCGGCTTGCTTCGTACAAGCGGCGGCAGACGCTTTCGTGGCAAACTCCCTTCCCTTTAATGAGCAGACAGCGGATCGCCTTCGCATGTTCCGGCGATTTTCGGCAAACGGGAGACGCTTGCCTTGCCCTGCGCCACGACAACCGGCCCACCGCCAGCCACGACGACACCGATGCCCAAGGTACTCATCCTCTACGCCCATCCCGCCGCCGAGCTCTCGCGCACCAACCGCCTGATGATCGAGGCCGCCGCCAAGTTGCCCGGCGTGACGGTCAACGACCTCTACGAGCGCTATCCGGATTTCATCATCGACGTCGCCCACGAGCAGCGCTTGCTGGAGCAAGCCGACCTGGTGGTGATGCAGCATCCCATCCACTGGTACAGCATGCCGGCGCTGCAAAAGGAGTGGGTAGACCTGGTGCTGGCGCGCGGCTGGGCCTTCGGCCACGACGGCGACGCGCTGCACGGCAAGGGTTTCTGGCTGGTCGCCTCCACCGGCGGGGAGGAGCAGGCTTATGCGCCGGGCGGACGTCACGGCCATCCCTTCGCCGACTTCCTGCCGCCCTATCAGCAGACCGCGCGCCTGTGCGGCATGCGCTGGATGGAACCGCTGATCCTGCACGGCGCCCACCACCTGCCGCCGGTGGATTTCCAGCGCCACGTCGAGCACTATCTCGAACGCCTGGAACGCTACCCGAACTGGGAATGAGCCACACGCTTCCCACCGATACCGACAAGACAAAGACGCCATCATGGATGAACAACTGCTCATAGCCCTGGTCTACCTGCTCGCCGCGGTCGCCGCCGTGCCTATCGCCAAACGCCTGGGACTGGGCGCGGTGCTGGGCTACCTGCTGGCCGGCATCGTCATCGGCCCGTGGGGACTGGGCCTGATCACCGAGGTCAAGCACATCCTCGAATTCTCGGAGTTCGGCGTCGTGCTGCTGCTGTTCCTGATCGGACTGGAACTCGACCCCAAGCGCCTGTGGGCGCTGCGCCGCTCCATCTTCGGCTGGGGCAGCGCGCAGGTGGCGGCCGTTACCGCGGCCCTGCTGGTGGCCGCGCTGCTGGCGGGCGTACCGTGGCGCATCGCGCTCATCGCCGCGCTCGGCATGTCGCTCTCGTCCACCGCGATCGCGCTGGCCACGCTGGGCGAACGCAAGCTGACCACCACCCCGGCCGGGGCGGCCGGCTTCTCCATCCTGCTGTTCCAGGACATCGCCGCGATCCCGATGATGGCCGCCGTGCCGCTGCTGGGCGTGGCCGCCAGCCAGGGCAGCGGCCAGGGCTGGCTGCACGCCGGCCAGGTGGTGCTGGTGATCGCGCTGCTGATCTTCGGCGGCCGCGTGCTGATGCGCCCCGTCCTGCGCATCATCGCCAAGACCGACATGCGCGAGATCTTCACCGCCTTCGCACTGCTGCTGGTGATCGCCACCTGCCTCTTGATGCAGTCGGTGGGCATGTCGATGGCGCTGGGGACCTTCCTGGCCGGCGTGCTGCTGGCCGACTCCGAATACCGCCACGCGCTGGAAAGCGACCTCGAACCCTTCAAGGGCCTGCTGCTGGGCCTGTTCTTCATCGCCGTGGGCATGTCGGTGGACTTCGGCGTGTTCCTTGCCCAGCCCTGGCGCATCCTCGGCCTGGTGGCCGCCTTCCTGGCCATCAAGTCCTTCATGATGTGGTTGTTGGGACGCTGCTTCGGCATCCCGCGCGGCCAGCAATTGTTCTTCGCCTTCCTGCTCTCGCAGGGCGGGGAATTCGCCTTCATCGTGTTCGGCGCGGCGGTCAGCGCCAAGGTGCTCACGCCTGAGGTTTCTTCGATCCTGGTGGTGGTGGTGGCGCTGTCGATGCTGATCACGCCGCTGCTGTTGCTGCTGCACGATCGCCTGCTGGTGCGCTGGCTGGAAGGCGGCAAGCGCCGCCCGGAAGACAAGATCGAGCCGCAGGACCATCCGGTCATCATCGCCGGCTTCGGCCGCTTCGGCCAGATCGTCGGCCGCCTGCTGATGGCCAACGGCATCGGCGCCACCGTGCTGGACCATGACCCGGACCAGATCGATTTCCTGCGCAAGTTCGGCTTCAAGGTGTTCTACGGCGACGCCACCCGCATCGACCTGCTGCGCACCGCCGGCGCCGACAAGGCCCGCGTGCTGGTGATCGCCATCGACGACGCCCAGGCCGCGCTGGGAATGGTGGACAAGGTGAAGGAGGAGTTTCCGCATCTGCAGATCGCCGCCCGCGCGCGCAACGTCACGCATTACTACGACCTGCTGGACCGCGGCGTCACGGTGCTCGAACGCGAAACCTTCGAAAGCGCGCTGCAGATGGGCCGCCAGGTGCTGCAGCAGCTGGACTTCGGCGCCTACCGCGCGCGCCAGGCGGCGATGAAGTTCCGCGCGCACAACCTCAAGACCCTGTTCGAACTTTACCCGCACTACAAGGACCAGCAGCAGATGGTCTCGATGGCGGTGCAGGCGCGCGAAGAGCTGCAGGCCATGTTCGCCGGCGACCGCGCCGCCATGGAGCGCGAACACACACACGATCACTGGCGCGGCGAACCGGCCCCGCACGACAAGCCGCCGGCCGGCCAGGGTTAAGGACGCTCCGCGCAATAAAAAAGGCCGGACATGCTTGCGCATGCCCGGCCACTCCCTCACTGCTACCACGCACTACTCACTACTCACTACTCACTACTCACTGCTCTCACTGCCGCTACGCCCCCACGGGTTACTGCCGCTACCGGTACTACCCACTGCAAAAACCGTCATCGCGCCGGCCTCAGTTCAGCGTCAGCGGCACGAAGATCTTCTCGTCGCCGCGCTCCACCAGCAGCGCCACGCTCTTGCCGGCCTGGCTGGCCAGCTTGCGCAACTGCTCGGCGGACGACACCGGCGTGCCGTTCAGCGCCAGGATCACGTCGCCGCTCTGGATCCCGGCCAGCGCGGCCGGGCCGTTGACGTCTTCCACCAGCAAGCCGTTCTGCCCGCCCAGCTGCTTTTGCTCGTCCTTGTCCAGCGGGCGCACCGCCAGGCCAAGGCGACCGGGGTTTTCAGCCTTGTTGGCCGGGGCGTCGTTCTTGGCCTGCTTCATCTCGCCGACCTTCACGCTGATGGTGCGGACCTTGCCGCCACGCATCACCTCCAGCGGCTGCGAGGTGCCGGGCGCGGTGTCGGCCACCAGCGTAGGCAAGTCCACCGAATGATCGATCGCATGGCCGTTGAAGCTCAGGATCACATCGCCCGGCTGCAGGCCAGCCTTCTCGGCCGGGCTGCCCTTCTCCACCGACGACACCAGCGCGCCTTGCGCATTCTTGAGGCCGAAGGATTCCGACAAGGTCTGGTTCAGGTCCTGCACCGACACGCCCAGGCGGCCGCGGGTGACCTTGCCGTGCTGCGCCAGCTGCTGCTCGACCTTCATGGCCACATCGATCGGGATGGCGAAGGACAAGCCCTGGTAGCCGCCGGTCTGGCTGTAGATCTGCGAATTGATGCCGATCACCTCGCCCTTCAGGTTGAACAGCGGGCCGCCCGAGTTGCCGGGGTTGACCGCCACATCGGTCTGCAGGAATGGCACGTAGTTGTCGTCCGGCAGGCTGCGCGACTTGGCGCTGACGATGCCGGCGGTGGCGGTGTTGTCGAAGCCGTAGGGCGAACCGATGGCCAGCACCGGCTCGCCGACCTTGACCCGGGAAGGGTCGCCGATCTGCACCGTGGGCAGGTTCCTGGCCTCGATGCGGATCACCGCGATATCGCTCTGCTTGTCCACGCCCAGCACCTTGGCCTTGAACTCGCGGCGGTCGGTCAGCTTGACCACCACCTCCTGCGCGCCGTCGACCACGTGGGCATTGGTCAGGATCAGGCCGTCGGGCGAAATGATGAAACCGGAACCCAGGCCGTGCATCACGCGCGGCTGGCGCGGCATCTGCAGCTGCGGGCCGAAGCGCTTGAAGAACTGCGCCATCGGGTCGTCGGAATCGGCGTCGTCATCGTCGTCGGCCACCTTCTTGACCTTGCCGGTGACGCTGATGTTCACCACGGCGGGACCGGCGCGCTGCACGATGCCCGAGAAGTCGGTCGCCGCCGCGATGACCGGTCCGGCCGGCGCCACCGGCGCGGTGTTGGAGGCGACCAGCGGGGCGTTGACCGTGGCCGCGTGCGCGGACGGCAGGTCGGCGCCGCGGAAGTAGACATAACTGCCGCCGACCACCGCGGCGATCATCACGGCCAGGGTATTGCGAACGAAGACGATGCGACGGCTCATCATGCACTCCTTTTCTTCTGAGAGAAATATCGGTGGCAAAGCGGCCGGCCGGGCCTGGGAGGCCGTGGCTGCTCTGCCGTTGGAGTGAAGATTAAGACGCGAAAATTAAGACAGACTTAAGGCAAAAAACAGCGTCGCGATGGGGCGCCGGCCTTGCCGGCTCTCAGGCTTGCAGCGGGAAGACCACCTTCGCCTGCAAGCCGCGACCGGTGTTCTTCAATTCCACCGGCACCCGATGCAGGTCGGCCACCTGGCGCACGATGGCCAGGCCCAGCCCGCTGCCGAAGGCGGCGCGCCCGGCGTTCTGCTCCTGCGGGCGGCGCGCCCGGTAGAAGCGGTCGAACACGCGCGGCATCTCGCTCTCGGCGATGCCGGGGCCGCTGTCCTGGATCAGCACCGCGCATCGTCCCGCCTCCGACGTATCGAAGGACACGTCCACCACGCCGCCGGCGGGCGTGTAGCGCAAGGCGTTGTCGACCAGGTTGTTGAACAGGATGCGCAGGGCGTCGGGATTGCCCCGCACCTGCAACGGCCGCTCCTGCGCCTCGCCCGACAAGCCGAGGTCGATGCCGCCGTGCTCCGCCACCGAGGACAGGTCGCTCACCACGCCGCCCAGCAGCGCGCGCAGGTCGACCGCCGTGAAGCTCATGGCGTCGGGTTCCTGGCGCGCCAGCGTGAGCAGCTGGTGCACCAGGTGGGTGGCGCGCTCCAGTCCGTTCTTGAGATCGGCGAAGGCGGCGCGGCGCTCCTCCTCGTCGACGGCGCGTTCGGCCAGTTGCGCCTGCAGGCGCAAGGCGGTCAACGGCGTGCGCAATTCGTGCGCGGCGTCGGCCACAAAGGCGCGCTGCGCTTCGGTGGAATGCTTCAGGCGCGCCAGCAGGTCGTTCAGGGCATGGGTCAGCGGTTGGATTTCCTGCGGCATGCCCACTTCGGCCAGCGGCTGCAGCGAGTTCATGTCGCGCGCGGCGACCTCGGCGGCGGCGCGGCGCACCGGCGCCAGGCCCCGGCTCACCGCCAGCCAGGCCAGGATACCGATGAGCGGGAACAGCAGCAGCATCGGCGCCACCGTCTTGACCGCCATCTGGGCGGCGATCTCGTCGCGCGCGCTTTGCGGCTGCGCCACCTGCACCACGGTGCTGCCGATCTGCGCGCTGTAGACGCGCCACATGCCGTTGGGCCCGCGCACATTGGCGAAGCCCAGCTCGGCCTGGCGCGGCATGGCGCTGCGCGCGTGCGAGTGGTAGATGACGGTGCCGCGGCTGTCCCAGATCTGCATCATGATCTCGTCTTCCAGCTCGGGCAGTTGCTGACCGGGCGAGATCGGCGAGAAGGCCTGGCGCGGCAGCGAGGCCGCGATCTGGCGCATCTGGTAATCGAAGATCTGGTTGGCTTCGCCGCGCGCCTGGAAATACAGGCCGGCGCCGGCGATCAGGATGATGGAAAACAGGCCCAGGCCCAGCCACAGCAGCAGCTTGTTGCGCACCGAATTCATGCCGGCACCAGGTAGCCGACGCCGCGCACGTTCTTGATGAAGTCGCTGCCGACCTTCTTGCGCAGGGCGTGGATGTGGACCTCGACGGCGTTGCTCTCGATGCTGTCGTCCCAGCCGTAGAGTTTCTCTTCCAGCTGGGCGCGCGAGAGCACCACGCCGGGGCGATCCATGAACGCATGCAGCAGCGTGAACTCGCGCGCCGACAGGCTGACCGGGGCGCCGGCCACGGTGACTTCATGGGTGGCCGGATTCAAGACCACCTCGCGCACCTGCACCAGGCTGTCGGCGCGCCCGGACTGGCGGCGCAGCAGCGCGCGCATGCGCGCCGAGAGCTCTTCCAGGTCGAAGGGCTTGATCAGGTAATCGTCGGCGCCGGCATCCAGCCCGGCCACGCGATCGGCCACGGCGTCGCGCGCGGTGGTGATGAGCACCGGGATGGCGTTGCCGCGTTCGCGCATGGTGCGCAGCACCGCCAGGCCATCCTTCTGCGGCAGGCCGAGGTCGAGCAGCAGCATGGCGTAGTCCTCGTTGCGCAGCGCGGCGTCGGCCGACTTGCCGTCCTGCACCCAGTCGATGGCGAATCCGTCCTGGCGCAGGCCCTTGCGCACCGCCTCGCCCACCATGGGATCGTCTTCGACCAGCAATACGCGCATATACGCTCCGTTCTAAAGGATCTTGGCCAGCGCGAACACCACCGCCGAGAGCAGGATGGTGGATGCGAACGGCAGCGAGAACTGGCGCCCGAACAGGCGGAAGCGCAGGTCGCCCGGCAGCCGGCCTATGCCCAGTTTCTCCAGCCAGGGCAGCAGCGAGGAGAACACGATCACGGCCAGAAAGATGACGATCACCCAACGTATCATGCTTCCCCCCTCACAGGCGATGCGTGCGGTCATGGCGCAGCATGCGCTGCGGCCACTCGGCGTCCTTGCCGATCACCAGCACCTTGAACAGCTCGCCCATCTCGGCCGGCGAGATCAGCTTCTGCATGGCGTTGGCTTGCGGCAGGTAGTCCAGGCTCTGCTCTGGCGAGGTGCGCAACAGCAGTTCGCCGATGCCGGCGTTGAGCAGGAAGGCGCCCTGGCTGGTGTAGGCCAGCACCTCGGCGCCCGCTTCCACGGCGGCGATCGCCATCGCGGTGAAATCGACGTGGGCGGTGATGTCCTGCAAACCCGGCCAGTAGAAGG
Organism: Herbaspirillum sp. WKF16; assembly: GCF_028993615.1. Taxonomy (NCBI): domain Bacteria; kingdom Pseudomonadati; phylum Pseudomonadota; class Betaproteobacteria; order Burkholderiales; family Oxalobacteraceae; genus Herbaspirillum; species Herbaspirillum sp. WKF16. Next base: position 4,419,566 of record NZ_CP118632.1, read on the forward strand.
GATCGTCGTGGGCGTGATGGCGGTAGTGGCACATCAGCGTGCCGGCCGAGCGGTCGTGCAGGTAGTATTCCGCCGCCGGGAAGCCGTAGTCCGGCAGGATCGCCGCCGCGCCCGGACCGTTGGCGACCATGCGCGCCAGCGTGCGCATGAAACCGGTCGCCAGCGGGGCCAGCTCGGTCAGGTAGCCGTCCGGCAAATCGTCGGCCTCGGGGATCTGCGCCAAGGGCAGGTCTTGCACCGCGCGATCCTCGTAACGGAAGTTGCCGGCGCCGTCGACGGCCACGCCGCGTTCCAGCCAGGCGTCGCCGGCCTTGCGCGCCAGGCGCACCGGCATGGCGTCCAGCACTTCATTGCCCACCACCACGCCGGAGAAACTCTCCGGCAAGGCATCCAGCCACTCCACCTGCTGCGCGAATGCGGCCAGGGTTTCCTTCTGGCGCGCGCGCAGCTGGGCCGATATTTCCACGATGAAATATTTTTCCGGCAAGCGGCCGCGCAAGTGCAGCTCGGTGAGGATGTCGGCCGCCAGCTTGCCGGTGCCGGCCCCGAACTCGAGGAAGACATTGGCCAGCGATTGGCTGCCATTGATCAGTTCTGTCGCCAAATGCGCCAAAGTCGCGCCAAACAGGGGCGAAATTTCCGGGGCGGTTGTAAAATCACCGTCTTTGCCCAATTTGGCCGAGCCGCCGCTGTAATAGCCGACCTGCGGCGCATATAGCGCCAGCTCCATGTAGCGTTCGAAGGAAATCCAGCCGCCCGCCGCGGCGATCTCGCCGGCGATCAGCTGTTTCAGGGCGTGCGAGGCGGCCTGTGCGTCGGCGCCCGGTTCTGGTAGTTGCAGTTGCATGGGCCGTATTGTATTTGAACTTATGGAATCCACATCCCCCTCCCATTGCACCGGCCGCGTCGCGCTGGTGACCGGCGCGGCGCGCCGCATCGGCCGTCACATCGCGCTCGCGCTGGCGCGCGCCGGCTGGGATGTGGCCGTCCATTACAACCGCTCGCGCGACGAGGCCCAACAGCTGGTGGGCGAGATCGAGGCGCTGGGCCGGCGCGCGCTGGCCGTGCGCGGCGAGCTGGGCAATGAGGATGAGGTGCGGGATCTCCTGCGCCAGGCGGCCCCGCTGGGCCGTGTCGGCTGCGTGGTCAACAACGCCTCGCTGTTCGATTTCGACGATGCCGCCAGCTTCGGCAACGAGCGCCTGCTGCGGCACATGAGCGCCAACGTCGGCGCGCCGGTGCTGCTGGCGCAGGCGCTCTACGAGCTCACGCCCGAAGGCGCGCAGGCGGTGGTGGTCAACCTGCTGGACCAGAAACTGTACAATCCCAACCCCGATTACCTGTCGTACACGCTGTCCAAGGCGGCGCTGCACAGCGCCACCACTCTGCTGGCGCAGGCGCTGGCGCCGCGCGTGCGGGTGGTCGGCGTGGCGCCCGGCCTCACGATGGTCTCGGGCGACCAGACCGCCGAACAGTTCGGCCTGGCGCACCAGGTCACGCCCCTGGGCAAAAGCAGCACGCCGGAGGACGTGGCCGCCGCGGTCTGCTACGTCGCCTCGGCGCCGGCCATTACCGGCACCACGCTGCTGGTCGATGGCGGCCAGCATTTGCTCCCCCTTTCGCGCGACGTCATGTTCGTGGCGAAATAATTTTTCTCTCTACTCATCATGCTCTTCCCTGCCCATCCTTCCCTGCAAGATTGCCGCCGCCTGTTCCTGCGCAACTACGAGGTGTTCATCAACATCGGCGTGCACGAGTTCGAAAAGAAGGGCGAGCAGCGCATCCTGGTCAACGTGGACCTGTACGTCCCGCTGGCCGAGACCACGCCCAAGGCCGACCAGCTCGATGAAGTGGTCGACTACGACTTCATCCGCTCCACCATCGCGCGGCGCATGGCGCAGGGCCACATCCACCTGCAGGAAACCCTGTGCGACGACGTGATGGACGCCATGCTGGCGCACCCCAAGGTACGCGCGGTGCGGGTCTCGACGGAGAAGCCGGACGTCTATCCCGATTGCGATTCGGTGGGCGTGGAAACCTTCCGCATCAAGAGCGGCAACTGAACCAGACAGGCAGCATCATGAACAACCGACTCCATCCCGAAGCCACTGCGACTGCCGGCCAGGCCACCGACCTCAAGAAGGCCGAGAAGATCGCCTACGAGAACAACAAGCTGCACAAGCGCCTGTGCCGCCAGGTCGGCCAGGCCATCGGCGACTTCAACATGATCGAGGACGGCGACAAGGTGATGGTCTGCCTGTCCGGCGGCAAGGACAGCTACGCCCTGCTGGACATCCTGCTGACCCTGCGCGAGCGCGCGCCGATCCACTTCGACATCGTGGCGGTCAACCTCGACCAGAAGCAGCCGAACTTCCCGGCCGACGTGCTGCCGGCCTACCTGGAGAAGATCGGCGTGCCCTACCACATCGAGAACCAGGACACCTACAGCATCGTCAAGCGCGTGGTGCCTGAAGGGAAGACCACCTGCGCGCTGTGCTCGCGCCTGCGCCGCGGCATCCTGTACCGCGTGGCCGGCGAGCTCGGCGCCACCAAGGTCGCGCTGGGCCACCATCGCGACGACATCCTGGAAACCTTCTTCCTGAACATGTTCTTCGGCGCCAAGATCAAGGGCATGCCACCCAAGCTGCAGTCCGACGACGGCAAGCGCATCGTGATCCGCCCGCTGGCCTACGTGAAGGAAGCCGACCTGATCCGCTACGCCGACGTCAAGCAGTTCCCCATCATCCCCTGCGACCTGTGCGGCAGCCAGGAGAACCTGCAGCGCAAGCAGATCAAGGGCCTGATGCGCGAATGGGAAAAGAAATTCCCGGGCCGGGTCGACAACATCTTCTCGGCGCTGTCCACCGTGGCGCCCTCGCACCTGATGGACCGCGAACTGTTCGGTTTCACCGACCTGAAGGCTACCGGCGAAGCCGACGCCAACGGCGACATCGCCTTCGACGAGGAGCCCTGCGGCACCGGCGGCGCCCTGCCCGGCGGCGAGTTCAGCTCGCAGGTCATTTCCCTGTTCCCGGCCGACTGAGCGCTCGCCTTTTCGCCGGCCTGGCGATACACGGCGTTTCATCACGTGCCCGGCAAACCCGCCCCAAGCGCGGCTTTGCCGGGAGGCGGCGTAACTGCGGCGGATCCAAAAAGTAAATTTTTGTTGATACAAAGCATATATCCGGGAATGGGCGACAAATACCCTCCTGATCCTCGCTTGACCCTCAAAATCCGCATGGTCTAATCTGACCGTCGCAACTGATGCCAGCGGGCACGGTTGCGGGGGAAGAACAAACATAACCATGAAGTCGTGGTTTCGCAGGGAAACGTGGCCCCGACACGGAAAACACCGGGAGGCCGGCGGCGTTTCCAGCGCCGGTCATCCGCGCGGATCATCGCATGCGCGCCTCTGCACTCGAACGACTCTATGCAACACGTGTATGAGGCTGCCTGATGTCTAATTTTTGGCGCGACAAGCGCGTTTTCGTCACCGGTCACACCGGCTTCAAGGGCAGCTGGCTGACCTTGTGGCTGCATTTGATGGGAGCGAAAGTCAGTGGCTACTCCCTGCCCGCGCCGACCAATCCCAGCCTGTTCCACCTGGCGCGCCTGCAGGGCTGCGCGCAGACCACTACCGGCGACGTGCGCGACCCCAAGCATGTGGCCGACACCATGGCCGCGGTGCAGCCCGACATCGTGTTCCACCTGGCGGCGCAGCCGCTGGTGCGCGACTCCTACCTCACGCCGGTCGACACCTATGCCACCAATGTGATGGGCACCGCGCACGTGCTGGAAGCCGTGCGCAACACGCCCAGCGTACGCTCCGTGGTCGTGGTGACCAGCGACAAATGTTATGAAAACCGCGAATGGCTGTGGGGCTACCGCGAGGACGACCCGATGGGCGGCCACGACCCCTACAGCAGCAGCAAGGGCGCGGCCGAGCTGGTCACGTCGGCCTATCGCCGCTCCTTCTTCGCCAAGAACCCTGACAACCCGGTGGGCGTGGCCAGCGTACGCGCAGGCAACGTGATCGGCGGCGGCGACTTCGCGGCCGATCGCCTGATCCCCGACTTCATCCGCGCCCTGGAAAGGGACGAGCCGGTCAGCATCCGCAACCCGCATGCCGTGCGTCCCTGGCAGTTCGTGCTGGAGCCGCTGTCGGGCTACCTGCAGATCGGCCAGCTGCTCTTCGAGCACGGCGGCAAGTACGCCGAAGGCTGGAACTTCGGCCCGGCCGATACCGACCTGCAGACCGTGAGCCAGCTGTGCGCCACCTTCAACCACTCGCTCCAGAAGAACGACGTGGAGCCGGTGGAAGTGCGCCTGGAGCCGCAGGCCAACGCCCCCCACGAAGCGGCCTTCCTGCGCCTGGACATCTCCAAGGTGCGCCAGCGCCTGGACTGGATTCCGAAGATGGAGCTCTACACCGCGCTGGAGTTGACCGCGCAGTGGTACGCCGGCTACCTCAACAATGAGGACCTGCGCACGCTGTCCGAGAACCAGATCGCTTTCTACCAGAGTCTGACATAATCGCGCTATCGCGAATTTCAGAACAGGTCGACCATGAACATCCTCGTCACCGGCGGCGCCGGCTATATCGGCTCGCATACCTGCGTGGAGTTGCTCAAGGCGGGCCACGAAGTCATCATCTTCGACAATTTCTGCAACAGCAGCCCCGAATCGGTCGCGCGCGTGCAGAAAATCGCCGGCAAGCCCGTCTCGCTGGTCAAGGGCGATATCCGCAACCGCGAACAGCTGGAAAGCGTGCTGCGCGAATTCAAATGCGAGGCGGTGATCCACTTCGCCGGCCTGAAGGCCGTCGGTGAGTCGGTCGAACAGCCGCTGATGTACTACGACAATAACGTGGTCGGCACGGTGCGCCTGCTGGAGGCGATGGAAACCGTCGGCGTGAAGACCATCGTCTTCTCCTCCTCGGCCACCGTCTATGGCGACCCGCAATACCTGCCGCTGGACGAAGCGCATTCGCTGTCGGCCAGCAACCCGTACGGCCGCAGCAAGATCGTGGTCGAAGACATGCTGCGCGACTACCACCGCGCCCACCCGGACTGGAAGATCGCGCTGCTGCGCTACTTCAACCCGGTCGGCGCGCACGAGAGCGGCCTGATCGGCGAAGACCCGGGCGGCATCCCCAACAACCTGATGCCCTACGTGGCGCAGGTCGCCGTCGGCCGCCGCGAGAAGCTCAGCATCTGGGGCGGCGACTACGCCACGCCGGACGGCACCGGAGTGCGCGACTTCATCCACGTGGTCGACCTGGCCAACGGCCACCTGGCGGCGCTGCAGGCGTTGACCGAACCGCAGTGCTTCGCAGTCAACCTGGGCACCGGCATCGGCTACAGCGTGCTGGACGTGGTCAAGGCTTACGAAAAGGCATCCGGCAAGCCGGTGCCCTACGTCATCGCAGGCCGCCGCCCGGGCGACATCGCCTCGTGCTACGCCAACCCGGCCGAAGCCAAACGCGCGCTGGGATGGGAAGCCAAGCTGGGGCTGGACGCGATGTGCGCGGACTCCTGGCGTTGGCAGCAGATGAATCCGAACGGGTTCAAGTCGTAAGACAACCCGGATGAGATCATGCTCTTCGTAACAGGCGGATCCGGGTTCGTCGGCAGCAATTTCATCATCGACTATCTGGCCTTGGGCCGGGATGAGCGCCTGCTCAACATCGACAAGCTGACCTACGCGGGTAACCCGCACAACCTCGACAGCGTGGCGAACGATCCACGCTATCTGTTTTCGCGCACCGACATCTGCGACGCCGAGACTATGGAGTCGCTCTTTGATCATCACAGGCCACGCGCCGTGGTGCATCTGGCCGCCGAAAGCCACGTCGACCGTTCCATCGCCAGTCCCACCGAATTTATCCGTACCAACGTGCACGGCACGCTCACGCTGCTGGAGGCGGCGCGCCGTCATTGGCAACGGCTTCAAGGAGAAGCGCGGGATTCATTTCGCTTCCTGCACGTTTCCACCGACGAGGTCTATGGCACACTCGGCCCGCAGGATGCTCCATTCAATGAAGCCACGCCATATGCCCCGAACAATCCGTATTCCGCATCCAAGGCGGCGTCTGACCATCTGGTGCGGGCCTTTCATCACACCTACGGCTTGCCGGTGCTGACCACGCATTGTTCGAACAACTATGGCCCCTATCATTTCCCTGAGAAGTTGATTCCGCTGGTGATTTCCAACGCGCTGGAGGGCAAGTTGCTGCCGCTGTACGGCGACGGCATGCAGGTTCGCGACTGGCTGTATGCTGGCGACCATTGCTCGGCCTTGCGTGAAGTGCTGGCCCGGGGCGTTCCCGGCGAAACCTACAATATTGGCGGATGGAACGAGCAATCCAACCTTGGCGTGGTCCACGCGCTATGCGACGCGCTCGATGAACTCAAGCCTAAATTTACGGGCAGCTATCGGGAGCAAATCGTCTTCGTGCAGGATCGTCCCGGCCACGATCGCCGGTATGCCATCGACGCGCGCAAGATAGAACGCGAGCTGGGCTGGCGCCCTGCCGAAGATTTTGCCGGCGGCATACGCAAAACCGTCGAATGGTACCTGGCCAACCCGCATTGGGCCGGGAAGGCCCTCGATGGCGGATGGTCCTGAAGCAGAACATGCACATTTCCCCCCTCCCCCTTCCCGGCCTGCTCCTGATCGAGCCGCGTATCTTCAGCGACGCGCGCGGCTCCTTTTATGAAAGCTTCAATGCACGGCAGTTCCAGGAGCAGACGGGCATCGACGTTCATTTCGTCCAGGACAACCATGCGCATTCGGCACGCGGCGTACTGCGCGGACTGCACTATCAAGTCCGCCATCCCCAGGGCAAGCTGGTGCGCGTGGTGCGCGGCGCGGTGTGGGACGTCACCGTCGACATCCGGCGCGGCTCGCCAAGCTTCGGGCAGTGGCACGGGGTGGAACTGAGCGAGGCCAACCGGCTTCAACTCTGGGTGCCGCCCGGTTTTGCCCACGGCTATTCAGTACTGAGTCCCGAGGCCGAGGTGCTCTACAAAACCACGGACTATTGGGCGCCAGAACACGAGCGCTGCATATGCTGGAATGATCCCCGCATCGGCGCGGATTGGAAACTGGACACCCCTCCGGTGCTGTCGGAAAAGGATCGCAAGGGCATGCCGCTGGCCGAGGCGGAGGTATTTCCATGACGGCGCTGCGGATCATGTTGACCGGGGCCAGCGGACAAATCGGAGGCGAGCTTCGAACCCGCTTTTTGGCCATGGGAGACGCGGTAGAGTTGTTTGCCCCCAATCGGACGCAACTGGATATCGCGCATGCCCGAAGACTGCGCGACGCCATTCGAGATTTCCGTCCGGCGTTGATCATCAATGCCGCCGCCTGGACGGCGGTAGCAGCCGCAGAGGAAGCGCCTGCCGCCGCGCGCGCGGCCAATGCCGAAGCCCCGGCAGTCATGGCGGAAGAAGCGCGGCGCTCCGGCATTGCCCTGATTCACTACTCGACCGATTACGTATTCGATGGTCGCGCCTCGAAGCCCTACACCGAGAACTCGGATCCCCATCCACTGAACGTATACGGGGCGACCAAACGTGATGGCGAGCTGGCCATCGAGGCCTCCGGTGCCGCGCACTGGATCTTCCGCACCAGCTGGGTATACAGCCTGCACGGCAACAACTTCATGAAGACGGTAATCAGGCTGCTGCAGCGGCAAGACAGGCTCAGCATCGTCGACGACCAGATCGGCGCCCCTACCGGGGCAGCCACCATCGCAGATATCTGTTGCGGCCTGCTGGACAGTGGCGGGCCGGACAGGATTGGCGCCACCAGCGGGCTCTATCACCTGAGCGCGGCCGGCGCCACCTCGTGGCATGGCTATGCCGTACTGATCGCCACCGAATTGCACAGGCTGGGCGTGCCGATGAAAATCAGCAGCCCAGCCGATATCGTAGCCGTGCCAAGTTCCGCGTTTCCACCGCCTCCGGCGCGCCCCCTCAATTCGCGACTGTGCTGCGATAAATTATCCGATACGCTGCAGGTGACGCTTGCGCCATGGGAAAAAGATGTACTCTGTTGCCTGAACGACATGGTCAGACGTCATGACCTCGCGGGCGGCGGACACCTGCCGGAGTGAAACAGCGGCAGAGGCGCCGCAGATAAATTTCCAAAGAGAAATATCAATGCATGGAATGCACGGCATTTTCCCTGCTGATCCGAGTATGAAGACGAGCCGTTTCGTGTTCCAATTGCGTTGGATCAACACAGCCGGAGAGGCCGGTGGCGGATCTTATCGAATGAAATACAATCAACGCACATGAAAGTCGTCATTCTTGCAGGCGGGCTGGGCACCAGAATCAGCGAAGAGACCGCATTGCGTCCAAAACCCATGGTCGAAATCGGCGGCAAGCCGGTGCTGTGGCACATCATGCAGATCTACGCCGCACACGGCCTGACCGAGTTCGTGGTGTGCTGCGGCTATCGCGGCTACATGATCAAGGAATATTTCGCCAATTACTTCCTGCACAACTCGGACATCACCGTCGACCTGTCCACCAATGCGCTGGAAGTCCACGAACGTCATACCCCGCCATGGAAGGTGACGCTGATCGATACCGGCCAGGACACCATGACCGGCGGCCGCTTGAAGCGTGTGCGGCAATTCATCGGCGACGAGGATTTCTGCTTCACCTATGGCGATGGCGTGGGGGATGTCGACATCAGTGCGGCCATCCGCTATCACAAATCGCACGGCAAGCTGGCCACGGTAACCGCGTCCCAGCCTCCGGGCCGCTTCGGCGCGCTCAAGATCGAAGACGACAAAGTGCTGAGCTTCAAGGAAAAACCGGTCGATGAGAGCGGCTGGATCAACGCCGGCTTCTTCGTGTTATCGCCTAAAGTAATCGACTACATCGCCGATGATTCAACTGTATGGGAACAAGAGCCCATCGAACAACTGGCCCAGCAGGACAACCTGAGGGTGCATTTCCACCGTGGCTTCTGGCAACCGATGGATACGTTGCGGGACAAGACCAATCTGGAAGCCTTGTGGCAGGACGGCAAAGCCCCCTGGAAGAAGTGGGATTGACGTCGCGGCCAGCACGTGTTTCACCAATACTGAAATTTCTTATCTAAGGTTCAATATGAACATCGAAGCATTCTCCGCCGAATTCGCTGACGCAATCGAAGTCGATCCGCAACTGGTCAATGGCGATACCGTCTTCAAAGATCTGGAAATCTGGGATTCGCTGGCAGTGCTGGTGGTCATCGCAATGTCCGACGCCAAGTTCGGCGCCACCATCAACGGCGATGACATCAAGAACGCGTCCACCGTCACCGATCTCTACAGCGTGGTTCAATCGCGCCAGAAGAAGTAAGGAATTGACCGATTTTGCTCAAGAAGCAAGATCGTTGACACCTACAGCTCAACACCATGGATTGCAAAGACAAAATCCTGCTGGTCACGGGGGCTACCTCCGGGATCGGCAAGACTTGCGTAACACGCTTGCTGGAGGCTGGCGCCCGCGTCATCGGCGTGGGACGCAATGAGGAACGACTGGCCAGATTGCGGGACGAATATGGCGAGCGTTTCGAAGGAATCGCCTTCAACCTTGCCGATACCGACAACCTTAAGGACCTGGTGGCCAAACTGCCCACCATCGACGGCGTCGTGATGTCGGCAGGAGTGGCTCACAACAATCCCGTCAAATATCTCAAACGCGAGATCTTCGACGAGACACTGGCGATCAATCTGATCAGCCCGACGCTGCTGGCCGTGGATATCTGCAATGCGAAGAAAATGCGCGACCGCGGCTCAATCGTCTTCCTGTCCTCGATTACCGGCACATCGGTCGTCATCAAGGGATTGCTCGCCTACAGCATCAGCAAGGCAGGCCTGACCGGCGCAACCATGTCCTTGGCCACCGAACTGTCCACGCGCGGGATTCGAGTCAATAGCGTGGCGCCTGCCATGGTCGCCACTGAAATGGCTGATCGAACTGAAGACTTCCTGTCGAACGAAACCATCGAAGCAGACAAGAGAACCTATCCGTTGGGCAAACGTTACGCGACCGCGCGCGAAGTAGCTGACCTGGTGACATTCCTGCTCTCGGACTCGAGCTCGTTCATCACGGGACAAACCATCACCATCGACGGCGGCCGGTCCTTCCAGTACTGAACCGCCCAAGTCCGGCCGGAGCGCGTGCTTGCAGGCCCTAGGAGATTGAACATGTACAGCATTCCAGGCGTTGCCATCCGTGGCGTCTCCACCTGTGTCCCTACCACGGTCGCCAAGAGCGCTGACTACGAAATGCTCACCCCGGACGAACGTGCGCGCTTTGCGAAGGTCACCGGCATCGAGGCGCACCGTATTTCCGCCGAAGAACAATGCGCCTCCGACCTGTGCTCCTTCGCGGTGGACGATGTGCTGCGAGGCGTGGGCTGGGACAAAGCCGATATCGGGTTGATGGTGTTGATTACCCAGTCGCCCGACTACCCGGTTCCGGCCACCAGCATCGTCATGCAGAACAAGCTTGGCCTGCCGCAAAATTGCATCAGCTTTGACGTCAACCTTGGCTGCTCGGCATATCCATTCGGCCTGTCCATCGTGGCGAGCATGATGCGCACAATGTCGATCAAGCGTGCGTTGCTGGTAGTGGGCGATGCCTCCACCAAAGGATGCGCCTACACGGACAAGAGCGCCTGGCCCCTGTTCAGCGACGCCGGCACGGCGACCGCCATGGAACTTGATGATGCCGCAGCCCCCATGCATTTCCACCTGATGAACGACGGCGCCGGATACCAGGCCATCATGGTCCCGACCGGCGGATTCTCCTCGCGCCTGCGCTTGACGCCGGAACTGCTGGAACCTGTCGAGCTGGGCGACGGCATCAAGCGCAACTCCATGCAACTGGCGTTGGACGGCCCCGAGATCTTCAATTTCGCCATTCGTGAAGCCCCCAATTCGATCAACACTTTGCTCCAGGAGCACAAGTCCGGCGTCGACGACGTTGATTTCTTCGTGCTGCACCAGGCCAACAAGATCATCAACGATACGATCCGCGTGAAAATCGGCGCGTCTCGCGAAAAGATGCTGTCCAGTCTCAAGGACTTCGGCAACGGTGCATCTGGCTCGGTCCCCCTGACGCTCAGCCTCAATGCCGACAAGCTCAACAAAGCCGATAGCAATGTGCTGATGTGCGGTTTCGGCGTCGGCTTGTCGTGGGGCTCGGTAATGACGCGCCTGCCGGCGGACTGCTATTTGAAAATAATCGAAAACGACGCCGTCTACGCCGGTTGAGCAGTTCGGCAGCGACCCGTTACAAAAATGAAACCGACTCAAATGAATACAGCATCGCATCCTTCGCTGATCCTGGTCGGTGCCGGGGGCTTCGCGCGCGAGCTCGACGGACTGATCCGCGCCCAAGGGATTGCTTACGACATCAAGGGCTTCCTCGATAACAACAAGACCGGCCCCACCATCCTGGGCAAGATTGACGGGCATCAACCCAAGCCCGATGCGCTCTATGTCAACGCTGTGGGCGATCCGGATAATCGCCGACTGCTGAGCGAACCGCTGGAACGTGCGGGCGCGCGCTTTGCCAACGTCATCGCCCCCCAAGCCACCGTGGCCAGCGAATTGCCCGAAAATGGTGGCGTCATCATGCTGGGCGGCGCCAGCGTATCTACCGATTGCAGGGTGGGGCGTCATACCCTGTTCCAGGGAATGGCTTTATTGGGTCATGATGCTTCGGTTGGCGACTATTGCGTGCTGAGCGCCTTTACCTTCATTGGAGGCTATGTGCGCATCGGCAAGGGGGTGACAATTTTTCCGCATGCGACTATTTTGCCCAAGGTCACCATCGGCGACGGCGCCATCATCGGTGCGGGTAGCGTAGTGGTCAAGGATGTCGAACCCTACACCACGGTGTTTGGCAATCCCGCGCGCCTGATAGAACGGCGCCAGCCCTGACACCGTAACCACGGACATGCCTATCCAACCCAGCCGCTATTTTCATCGGGACACTTTCGATGCCGAAATGCATCAGCTGTTCGGTCGCGCGATGTTCCTCGCCCACGACAAGGATCTGCCCAAACCCGACGACTACTTCAGCTTCCAACTGGGCGACCGCAGTCTGACGCTGCGCAAGAAGGAAGACGCCCCGGTGCTGCTCGACAATGTCTGCCGGCATCGTTCAAACCTGATCGATCCACCGGGTTTCGGCAATCGAAAATTCAAATGCGGTTACCATGGTTGGACTTACGACCACACTGGATCGGCCACCTTCATCCCGTTGCGCAACTGCTTCCCCGACGATCTTTCACCGGAACCTTTGCAGCGCTTTGGGACCACTTCGCTGAACGGCTTCCACTTCCTGGGTGAATACGACAGCGTCCGCCGTGAGGAGATTTCTGCGATGCTCGGCTGGTGCGAACAACCTGACGCCAACCACGTCTATCGCAGCAAGATGCATCACAAATGCAACTGGAAGCTGATGGTGGAGAACGTGCTCGAGGGCTACCATCTCTCTCACGTTCACAGCAATACGTTCTACCAACTCGGCTTCTCCTCGACGAACCGGATGGAAAATACGTTCAATGATCGCGACTCCGCTTTCGTCATCCATCCCGATGAAAAACTTACCCGTGAGGCATTGAGCGCCTTCCCCGACATCGTGCCGTCGTTCCGGCATGTCTATGTTTTCCCCAACCTGTTCATCACGCTGTCCAACGAGCTGCTTTACTACATCGGCAACATCGTCCCGCTCAATGAACAAGAGTCCATGCTTCACTATCGGATCTATCCGACGCGCAAACTGCTGGCGGCCGATATGAAAGCGCGCCGCGCGTTCCTCGCCGGCGCAATCCAATTCATGGACGACGTGCTCAAGGAGGATCGAGAGGTTCTGGAGACAAGCCAGATCGGCATTCGCGGCGCCAGCAGCCCCTACCTGCTAGGGGACAACGAGATACGTATCCGCCACTTCCACGATGTCTACGAACGCGCCATGTCCGGCGCCGCAGGGATCCGTTCATGACCGCTTACATCAATGCCGTCGCCGCATGGCTGCCGGAGAAAATTGAAACCACTGAAGACCTGATCCGCGAGAATCCCGATTGGAATGCCGCGCGCATCGTCTCCAAGACCGGCATCCACAGCCGCCACCTGGCCAGCAGCGGCGAACTGACTTCCAATCTGGCGGTGGCGGCGGCTCGCGCCCTGATGGAAAACCATCATATCGCCGCCGACAGCATCGACCATCTGATCGTCTGCACGCAAACCCCAGATCACCTGATCCCGTCTTGCGCATGCCGTGTGCAGCATGCGCTGGGCATGCCCACCCGCACCGCGGCTTTCGACATCAACATGGGGTGCTCCGGGTACATCTACGGCCTGCAGGTTGCCGCCGCCCTGGTGAATGCCGGTGCCGCGCGACGCGTGTTGCTCATCAATGCGGACACCTATTCCAAACTGCTTGCCGCTGACGATCTGGCCACGCGTACACTGTTCGGCGACGGCGCCACGGCGTCGCTGATTTCGGCCGACCCGACCGGTGCCGCCATCGGCGCCATCGTCCTGGGCACCGACGGTGCCGGCTACGACGGCTTTGTCGCGCGCAACTCTGCATTGGCCGACGACGGCGACCAATCCCGGCGCATTCGCATGGACGGCCCGGCCATCTTCAATTTCACACTGGAGCGGGTGCCGGCGCTGGTCAAGGAGTTCCTTGCAAACAACCAGTTGGAACAGGCCGATATCGCCCAGTTCGTATTCCACCAGGCCAATGCCTGGATGCTCGATCACCTGCGCAAGAAAATCGGTATCGATGCGTCGCGCTTCCCACTGATCATGGGCGATATCGGCAATACCGTCTCGGCTTCCATACCGATGGTGCTGGCCTCCCTGAAAGACCGGCTCAAGCCTGGCGACAAGCTGGTGCTGGTCGGCTTCGGCGTCGGACTGTCCTGGGGCATTTCGCTGCTCACCTGGCAATAACAGTCGACGTTTATGAACACATCTCCCATCTCCATCTACGAACCCGTCTTCGACCAGGATGAAATCGACGCGGTGGTCGCCTGCATGGCACCTGATCGCTTCAACAGCAATCGCCCCATCGAGGAATTCGAGCAAGCCTTCTCTGCACGCTGCGGCTTCGGCCGGGCCATTGCGGTGGGCAACGGCAGCGTGGCGCTGCACTTGGCCATGCTGGCCGCCGGTTTGGGACCGGGCGATGAGGTGATCGTTCCTGCATTGACGTTCGTGGCCACGGCCAACGCAGTGCGTTACGTCGGCGCCACGCCGGTGTTCGCCGATGTCGACCCGCTTACCTGGCAGATGGGCGCGCAGCAGGCACGCCCACTCATCTCCAAGCGCACTCGCGCCATCGTACCGGTCCATCTCTATGGCCACGCCAGCCCGGTGACGGAACTGCGGCGTCTCGCGGAAGAACACAATCTGCTGGTCATCGAGGATTGCGCCGAGGCGCTGGGAACAACCGTCGACGGCGAACCGGCCGGCCTGCATGCCGACGCCGCCGTATTCAGCTTCTACAAGAACAAGACCATCACCACCGGAGAGGGCGGCGTAGTGCTATCGCGCCATGCGGATTGGCATGACCGCATGGTGCTGCTCAAGGGACAGGGTGTGCCGCTGGATCGCCGTTTTTGGCACGAGGTAGTCGGCTACAATTACCGCATGACCAACTTGGCGGCCGCCGTCGGCACTGCGCAGCTGAATAAACTCGAACGCTTTGTCGAGCGCAAGCGCGCCATCCTGCAGCGTTACCGGGCAGCGCTGGCGGATGTGCTCGCTTTCCAGGAAGACATTCCCGGCAGCCAGAGCTCAGGCTGGCTGGTATCGGCCGCAGTGCCGCAAGCGTCCCAGCGCGACCCGCTGATGGCGTTTCTCGGCGAACGCGGTATCCAGACCCGCCCGGTGTTCCTGCCGTTGCAGCGCTTCCCGATGTATGCGCAGGGCGCCATGCCTACCCCGAACGCCGAGGCCATCTCTGCCCGCGGCCTGTCGCTGCCCAGTTGGCCAGGCCTGGATGACGCGCAGATCGACCGTGTGAGCGCCACTATCAAGGAATTCTTCAAATGATTCTGCGGGACGGCCGACGCCGCCCCCAGATACTCCCGGAAAACGACAATGAGCCAGAACGACGAAAAAATCCTGCGTGAACTCAAGGCGCTCGAAAATAAACTGAACGACAGCCACTCCCGCATCGAGAAACTGGAAAGCCAGTTAAGCCAGGCCGTAGGCTTGCTTCGCTCATCGCTGGAAGTCCAGAGCAAGACCGGCGTTCAGATCGAGCGCTCGATGCAGCAGTTGTTCCATCCGGTGCATACGACTCTACACAAAATCAAGAGCGTCACCAACATCGTTGCCCGCAACATGTCCCGCGCGAATAAGCCCATCATCCGGGTGGTGTTCATGGTGCACAACGTCGAGACATGGGACGCGCTCAATGACATCTATGAGATCATGCGCGGCCATGAGCGGTTCGAGGCCATCGTCATTACCACCAAACGGGACTTTCTCAATACTCAGAAGTTCGGCGAAGAGGAAATTAATTTCAAGGGCTTGCAGCAACTGGGCATCAACCCAATTCGCTTTAACAGCAACGACCCCAATCAGGAGCTGGAATTCCTCAAGGTGATCAACCCCGATATCATCTTCCGCCAATCTCCGTGGGAAATCAGCATCCCGCCGGCGTTCCACTTCAACGAGATCAACTTCGCACGTACGTGCTATGTGTCTTATGGCTTCGGCTCTGTGCATCTAGAAGCGGAACAGACCAACGAATTCTTCATGCGAAATCTTTGGCGCGCCTACTGCGAAACCGATTTCCAAGCTAGGGCATGGGAGTGGGTGATGCCGAAGGGAAATGTCGCAGTTTCAGGCTCCCCAAAGCTGGATCGCATTATTAATACAAGCGAAAACGCCGGCTGGCCGATGGAAGTGCTGCCCGATACCACCCGCATCATCTGGGCTCCGCATCACAGCGTGCAATCCGATTGGCTGAATTTCTCGACCTTCATGAGCAACTATCGGCACTTTCTTCAGTTGGCGCGCGAATGCCCTAACTTGCAGATAGTGCTCAAGCCGCATCCCAGCTTGTTTGAAAAAGTGGTCTTTTTCGGATTGATCACCCATGAAGATCTGCGTGCCTATCTTGAGGAATTCCTTTCACTCCCTAATACTGCAATGGTGACGGGAGGCAACTACATCCCCTTGTTTTGGGCTTCCGACATCATGATCACCGACGGCATTGGGTTCTTCGCTGAATATATGGTGACAGGCAAGCCCCTCATCTGGTCGGAGAATCCCGGCCATTTCGCAATGAACAAAATAGGACAGATTCTGCAAGAGGGCATGTACCGCGCCAGCGACTTCGAAGCGATAGTCCAATATCTTGAGCAATTGTGCGTCGAGCGCAACGACCCGCTCGCCCCCAAGCGGCAGGAAATCACTAGGCAGCTGCTGCCGCGTCCGGAAGGCAGCGCGCAATTCATCGTCAACGATATACTGCAGGCACTCGACAGCGAATGAAAATCGGGGCCCTTGCCCCGATTTTCTTTTATTGACACTTGAGTCACCCAACGGTCCCCCATATGAACATCGTCATCCTCGCCGCCGGCATGGGCAAACGCATGCAATCCGCCCTCCCCAAGGTATTGCATCCGCTCGCCGGCAAACCGCTGCTGGGCCACGTCATCGATACGGCCCGCTCGCTCTCGCCCGCCAAGCTCTGCGTGATCTACGGTCACGGCGGCGATCTCGTGCCCAAGACCTTCGACGGCCAGGGCCTGTCGTTCGCCCGGCAGGAGCCGCAACTGGGCACCGGCCACGCGGTGATGCAAGCCCTGCCACACATCGACGACGGCGCCACCACCCTGGTGCTGTACGGCGACGTGCCGCTGACCACCGCCGCATCCCTGCAACGCCTGCTGGACGCGGCCGGCAGCGACAAGCTGGGCGTGCTGACCATCACCCTGGACGATCCGACCGGTTATGGCCGCATCGTGCGCGAGCACGGCAAGATCACCAGCATCGTCGAACAAAAGGATGCCAGCGACGCCCAGCGCGCCATCCGCGAAGTGAACACCGGCATCATCGCCGCGCCCACCGCGCGGCTGCGCAAGTGGCTGGCGGCGCTGTCCAACGACAACGCCCAGGGCGAGTACTACCTGACCGACGTGATCGCCGCCGCAGTGGCCGATGGCGTGGAGGTGGTGTCGGCCCAGCCTGACGACGTGGCAGAGACCCTGGGCGTGAACAGCAAGGTGCAGCTGGCCGAGCTTGAGCGCGTGCATCAGCGCGGCATCGCTCGCCAGTTGCTGGAAGCCGGCGTGACGCTGGCCGATCCGGCGCGCATCGACGTGCGCGGCGCGCTTGAGTGCGGCCGCGACGTGAGCATCGACGTCAACTGCGTGTTCGAGGGCCGGGTCGTCATCGGCGAAGGCGCCAGCATCGGCGCCAACTGCGTCATCAAGAACGCCGCCATCGGCGCCGGCGCCAGCATCAAGGCCTTCACCCATATCGAGGACGCAGTGGTCGGCGCCGCCGCCCAGGTCGGCCCGTACGCGCGCCTGCGTCCGGGCACCGAACTGGCCCGCGACGTCCACGTCGGCAACTTCGTCGAGGTCAAGAACAGCATCGTCGGCGTGGGCAGCAAGGCCAACCACCTGGCCTATATCGGCGACGCTGACATCGGCAACGGCGTCAACATCGGCGCCGGCGCCATCACCTGCAACTACGACGGCGCCAACAAGTTCCGCACCGTCATCGAAGACGACGCCTTCATCGGCAGCGACACCCAACTGGTGGCGCCGGTGCGCGTGGGCAAGGGCGCCACCATCGGCGCCGGCACCACCCTGACCAGGGACGCGCCGGCCGGGCAGCTGACGCTGTCGCGCCCCAAGCAGCTTTCGCTGGCGGGATGGCAGCGTCCGGTGAAGATCAAGAAATAGTCGCCCCACGCACCGCAAGCGAAACGGCCGGCTCCGCACATCGCGGGCCGGTCGTTGCGCTTGGGCCTTCGATCATTGATCGCTCGCAGGGGGAATCGGCACCGCCGTCTCGAACTTGCTGCGCAGGATGGAGAAGTAGCTGCGCACGTTGCGCACGTTCTTCTGCGAGGCGAACAGCCGGTGCGCCAGCGCGTGGTAGGCCGGCATGTCGGCCACCAGCACCACCAGCACGAAGTCTGGCCCGGGCGAGACCCGGTAGCATTGCTGCACGGCGGGCTCATCCCTGACCGAGGTCTCGAAGGCCTGCTGCTCCTCCTCGCCCTGGCGGTCCAGCGTGATCTCCACGATGGCCGTCAGTGCGGAAGACAGCTTCTCCGGATCGAGCAATGCCACCTGCCGCGCGATCACGCCGGCCTCGGTCAGTCGCTTGACCCGGCGCAGGCAGGTCGGGGGCGACGCGTGCACCGCCTCGGCCAACTGATGGTTGGTCTGGCCGGCATCGGCCTGCAGGGCGCGCAAGATGCGCCGGTCGAGATCGTCTAATTCCAGTTTCATGAGACTTGGCGAATATCCGTGAGAATCAAAGAGATTGAATTGAAATAAAAATTCATAAATTAATATTCATTGACTATTTATTGCATCACTCATTTATCAAGCAATAATAGTTCAAAATATGACATTTTTAGAAATCTTATTTCATCACTACTCGCCTAATATGACCTCACATTTTCCTAAACGAGGTCTCCCATGTGCGGTATCGTCGGCGCAGTCGCCCAGCAAAACGTCACTCCCATCCTGCTCGAAGGCCTGAAGCGCCTTGAATACCGCGGCTACGATTCCTGCGGCGTCGCACTGCACGTGGACGGCAAACCCCAGCGCTCGCGCAGCACCTCGCGCGTAGCCGACCTGCAGCAGCAGATCGCCCAGACCGGCCTGGCCGGCTTCACCGGCATCGCCCACACGCGCTGGGCCACCCACGGCGCGCCGGCCACGCATAACGCCCACCCGCATTTCTCGCGCGACCGTGTGGCGCTGGTGCACAACGGCATCATCGAGAACCACGACGAGCTGCGCGCCGAACTGCAAGCGGCCGGCTACATCTTCGAGAGCCAGACCGACACCGAGGTGATCGCCCACCTGGTCGACCACATGTACGACGGCGACCTCTTCCACACCGTGCAGCAAGCCGTGCGCCGCCTCACCGGCGCCTACGCCATCGCCGTGTTCTGCGCCGACGAGCCGCACCGCGTGGTGGCCGCGCGCCAGGGCTCGCCCTTGATCGTCGGCATCGGCGAAGGCCAGAACTTCGTCGCCTCGGACGCCATGGCGCTGGCCGGCACCACCGACCAGATCATCTACCTGGAAGAAGGCGACGTGGTCGACCTGCAGCTGCAGAAGGTATGGATCGTCGATGCCGCCGGCAAGCCCGCCGAACGCGAAGTGCGCACCGTGCAAGCCTTCACCAGCGCGGTCGAGCTGGGCCCCTACCAGCATTACATGCAAAAGGAGATCTTCGAGCAGCCGCGCGCCATCGCCGACACGCTGGAAGGCGTGGTCGGGATTATGCCCGAGCTGTTCGGCGACAAGGCCTACCAGGTCTTCAAGGAAATCGACTCGATCCTGATCCTGGCCTGCGGCACCAGCTACTACGCCGGCCTGACCGCCAAGTACTGGCTGGAGTCGATCGCCAAGATCCCGGTCAACGTCGAGATCGCCAGCGAATACCGCTACCGCGACAGCGTGCCCAACCCGAAGTCGCTGGTGGTCACCATCTCCCAGAGCGGCGAGACCGCCGACACGCTGGCCGCGCTCAAGCACGCGCGCGGCCTGGGCATGCAGCACACCCTGACGATCTGCAACGTGGCCACCAGCGCCATGGTGCGCGAGTGCGAACTGGCCTACATCACGCGCGCCGGCGTGGAAGTCGGCGTGGCCTCGACCAAGGCCTTCACCACGCAGCTGGCCGCATTGTTCCTGCTGACCCTGGCGCTGGCGCAAACCCGCGGCCTGTTGAGCGAAGCGCAGGAAGAAGCCCACCTCAAGGCGATGCGCCACCTCCCTGCCGCGCTGCAAAGCGTGCTGGCGCTGGAACCCAGCATCGCCGCCTGGGCCGAAGCCTTCGCCCGCCGCGAGAACGCGTTGTTCCTCGGCCGCGGCCTGCACTACCCGATCGCGCTGGAAGGCGCCTTGAAGCTCAAGGAGATCACCTACATCCACGCCGAAGCCTACGCCGCCGGCGAGCTCAAGCACGGCCCGCTGGCGCTGGTGACCGACCAGATGCCGGTAGTGACCATCGCCCCCAACGACGCGCTGGTGGAAAAGCTGAAGTCGAACATGCAGGAAGTACGCGCCCGCGGCGGCCAGCTCTACGTATTCGCCGACGGCGACTCGCACATCGCCTCAGCCGAAGGCCTGCACGTGATCCGCATGCCGGAACACTACGGCGTGCTCTCGCCCATCCTGCACGTGGTGCCGCTGCAGCTGCTGTCGTACCACACCGCACTGGCGCGCGGCACTGACGTGGACAAGCCGCGCAATTTGGCGAAGTCGGTGACGGTGGAGTGAGGTAAGGAAGGAGCGGTGAGTGCACTGTTGCAAAGGAATGAAAGCTTTTCTCGACCCTAGTTAATTGCTTTTCTCACTCTGGGCATAGCCGCCCTCAAAGCCTTGCCCAGAGCGGTCAGAAAAGCTTTCATTCCTGTTGTTTTCTCAGCCCAATCCCCAAGTAATTTACCCCCCATTTCTTCGCCGTTTTTTCCAGAAACCGGCCCCACCCACCTCTTCATCATCACGCTCACTACCGACTGGTTCGCCTAAGTCGACTACCTCGGCTCTGCCGCGATTCTATGGAGCATCCCTGATGCAACCACTATCGTGGCTGAGCGTGAATAGCCTCCCTCGCAATGAACAACTAACGAGGCAACACTCTCAGTACACGCGGTAATAAAGGTCATCACGCTATCCATTTGCGCGTGCGCGAATGAATGCCCTAGCGAGCCGCGAGAAGTTATTTTTCTGGAATCGATAAGCGCGAAGGAGAGTCGCAAGACATGTAAGTGCCTCGTGAGGTTTGCAAGAGGCTTTCCTAGCACTGGAATTGATATGCCATCGAGGAAATTGATTAAATGCAACTTCTCGGCGCCTGCTTGCGCAAGAGAAAAGGCCCGCCTTGCCCACCAACTATCGCCTTGAATAGGCGCGCCACGACGTCTTGGAATTTCATATATCTCGAAATTTAAACGGCAAAATATTTGCCATCTAAATTCAGGATAGACAACATTGATTCGCAAGCCCAAGTTCCACTGTCAGACCTCAGGCATGGGTGAAACAAGCGCGACCATATCTTCAAAGTCGATATACAGCTCCAAGCTCTCGCTACCCAGAACTACCAGGCACTGAAGAAAGGATGCGAGAGAAATTGTGCCCTGAAAAATGTATGTGGCCAGTGTTCGGCCTGCAGGACCTGCGCCCAGCTCTACAACGCGCCGGACCATCTCATCCATGGTCACCATAGGACGTCGACTCAGTTCCAACTCAACGATCCTAGTCGCACTCCTCTCCCAATCCTCGCCATTTTGGAGAGCAGCCGCCCATAGTGGCGGAACCTTTGCCTTAGAAATCCGCAGAATCTGCAAGAAGAGAACCAAACTGATCCGACCGCGCGACAACCTAGATGCAAGGCCACTCTTGGTCTCTTTAATACCCACATCTGCCAGCCGAAGCGCCACAAAATCGTAGGCAACATCTTTCCTTGTCATCACGACACGAACGACGCGAGACGACAGGGCCGACCATTGAGCATCAGCTGTCACAAATTTCCTTGCAATTGAATTTAATTGGCCTAACGTAAACGGCATATGGTTTGCCGTTTATGGCGAACCATCTTGCGGAGCTCTGCAGGATGCCGCACGTGCTGCGATCATATTTTAGTGCAATCAGAACACGAAATATGCAGCAATAGTGGAAAGGGAGGACGAGCAAAAACTGCCATCGAAAAGTATACGGATGACAAAAGGTGGGGTAATATCGCCCCCAATTTTTTAACAATGAAAATGTTAAAAATGCAAATTACCCCATCTTGGTATCTAGTATATCGAGAAACGCGTATTTTTGCAACTTGTGGGGGCCCGGCATTTTTCTCGGGTTACTGACTACGTTCTTCAACCTGTTGGGACATCCCTGCCAGAACGAGGAACTGGAATGAACTACAACTGCGCGAATTATGAACAACGAAGTTGCGACAACAGGAAATGTCCAGGAGCCTGCAACGACGACTTGCGCCCCAACAGCTCCGAAGAGCGAGAACGGCGTTCAGGCACCCGGCTTTTTGCAGTCGAAAGAGATGGGCTTCTTCAGAGAAGCCATCCCAGAAACTCAACTGCCCGCACTCCTCACCCACCGTGCGATCCCCTACGACACTTCATCAGAGCTGCTTACGGCTCCACTGGAAAAGCGCATGGAGGCGATTGTGGAAAATTACGCTGTTGCGTATCGGCCCGTTGAAGAAGAATGCGACTTCGTGCATTTACTGTCAGCCAACATGCGCTCCAGCATGCGGGGACGAGACTTCAGTAATCCATCGTTCAAGCAACATTGGTACAACCACGAGTACATCAGGAAAGGCGGCCATCTTAATCCAATACCTACTTGCGTGCAGAACTTGGGCCGAAGCATGGTGCTGTACGGCCCCTCTCAGTGTGGAACCACGTCTCTACTTAAGCGAATCAAGATGCTGGCCGGCGAGACAATCCGGATAGAAGGTGGGGCCTATGAGCCGCCCATCGTGCATATCATCCCCATTCTTATCCTCACCTATCCCGCATGTGGGACAGTGCGAGGGCTCTTAACGGAGATGAGAGAAAAGCTACGCGCCGAGATTACCTCCGCTGATAGTTCGCATAGGGCTCTAGAACAACTATCGGCAGCGGACATCAACCTTGCTACCAATGCAGCCATTGGCTTTTGCATTCGCTGCATGGTCGGCGCAATCGTCATTGACGGCGCCTCGTCAAAATTCATCAATAAAGGAACTGCTGCCGTACTGTCATTCCTCGCGCGACTCAAGCTGGCTACAGGCATTCCGCTGGTCTTAGCCGGCACATGCGCCTTCATGCATGTCACCGGCCTGGACGGCAGCACAAGCTCAAACCTTCTGGATGGAGACACAACATTCCTACATCCATTCTCGGGGCCACAGCTGAACGCCGATAAGCGCGTCAACACAGGCGGTCTTTGGTATCAACACAATGATTGGCATTGGTCTCTGGGTGTCCTCCCAAAAAAGATTCAGATGCCATCAATGCTGCCATTCTGGACTCACGCCCTTACCCGCGGCCGACGTGGCTGGCTCAAGGCGGGATTTAAAAAATTACACCTGCATCTGGCCAGAAATCCCGATGTGGCATTAAACGGTCTCGTGACCAAAGACCTGGTAACGGAAATATTTGATAAGGCATTGTTATTACAGAAGTCTGCGCGCGACGCTACCGCTAGCTCGGAAACAAAAAAAGCCGTTTCCGATGCGGAGTTCATCAGCCATATGGATCACTTCCTTCCATCGTTCTTCCATTTGCCTAAGTATAAGGAGCAGATGTACTCGCTAACGCGAAAGGCGGTTCAGTGAATATCCATCCAGATATCCACGTAGTGCCCGACCTTCCGTCCGGCGAGATCATTCCTGCATTCATATGGAGGATGATGAATTTCGGTGCTGCCTATTCAATGGATGGCGCATATAAAGCGCTTTACGGTAAAAGACGAGGGCTCGACGGGATGCCGAGCAATCTCGTCGCACTTCATGAATCCGTCGGGCATTTGTATAAGAGTCTCGATGAATGGGTTCACGAACATACGGAATACCACTTCTTCTGCTGTGGGCTCCCCCGCACGAAGTTCGAGGAGCAGTTGAGGCGATTGAAGTATCGGTTCAAGGGGCCCGTGAGACTGTGCCGTCTTCCTCCTATATTTGGCGTCCTGGAAGGACGCTACCGTAAATGCCCAGAATGCGAAGCGCAGCAATTGGCTCGGGTCGGCTTTTCATTTATTCACAGGTTTATGGGAGCCCCGTTTATTCAATACTGCCCCGAGCACCGGCTCCCCTTGGCAGGATTTCACTCCCAAATTCTTCTCTTCGACAAGCATTGCGAACAGCCTGCAACTCCAGCGCAGGTTGATCATGACGTTGAACTTGGGAACCGTATCAATCACTGCATGCTTGTGAGCGCAGAACAATCGGGATATCACAAAGAGGAAGTGGTTACGAAACTCAAAGCTTCGGGTTGGATTAGCGATTCTGGTCGGCTACATCTGACTGAATTTACTCAGCGGTTTTGCAAGAGGTTTTACAGAACTTTCGCAGATGCGCGTCTTGACTACCTCACCCAGTCCGACAAGCACATCAATGACGCACTTCGCTCTCTCCTTCGGGAAGAGAGAGGGATTCACCCTATCTGGTGCATCTTGTTCGTCTGGTTTTCCGAGTCAGAGCTTCGGCTAGCTACGAAATCAGCCGTGAAAAATTTGCGTGTCACAAAAACTCCCACGAAGGAGGAGATTGCCTCGCAAATGGAGCAACACGGCACCTTGACGGCCACGGCAAAGGCAATGGGCATAGACATGGCGAAGCTAACCTGCCTCTGCTCAAGCTACATGATTCCATTTAATGCGAAGCCCAAGAAGTACGACGCGGCACTTGTTTCCGCCATCAATGCAGCCTATGACAAGGGAATGCGTCCTGCCGATGTGATGAAGAGGTTTCGGATCAGCCAGACCATGGCCTACCGCATTCTTCGCGGCCGGGCAGATGACCTTAACCCCGAGAACAAGGCTATTGGGTTGAGAACCGAGGAAGCAAAGAGGCGTTGGCTAGCTGCTATCGAAAGCCGCCCCGGGCTTAGTTATACAGCACTTCGAAAATTGCATCAGCGTGTCTGGATGCAGCTTTACAGGAAGGCGCCAGAGTGGCTGAAATTGCACCGGCCGACCGCTTCCGTTGCAGGACCGCGTACACGTCGGAGAGCGCCTGGCGAACTCTTGAAGCTATTTGGCTCTGCTCTTAATGAGGCCAACGCACAATGCCGCCGCAGTAACGCTCGGCCTGTTCATATATCTCTGTACCGATTGCGATCACTCACTGGCATCAGCGAGTCCACCCAACGGGGACTGCAACGCGCTCGGGTTCTACAGGAATCTTATGAAACCCGGCCACGATTTATAAATCGGCGCCTCAATTGGGTTCGTAACCGCAATAAAAATATGAGCCTGAAAACCTGGGACCTGGCTAGGAGAGCAGGCCTGAGAAAACAAACAGTGCTTGAAGCGCGAAGCACAAAGACAAAGAAGCAAAGGAACTAGAAAATTGGCTCAGATTGATAGAAATGCAGCATTGGTTGTCGCTCGAATTAGTCCCGAAGAACACATTTCAGGATATCTAGCGGTTCAAGGCTTACGACGGAATACGTTTGAGAGGTTACTCATGCCGAAGAGTGTGTCTAACGAAACGAATAAACCAGCATGGGTATTTCCCACAGGAATTCAGTCGATTGCCAATGAATACGCAGATGTCCTACCGGATGCAGAGGCCCTGCTCATGAAGCACACACTGTTCCCATACTTTTCACCATTCCTAGATGAAGTGGATACCGATGTACTTCGTCGCCATCATCTTGACGAGGCACAGCGAGGGATCGCCTCCACGACTGGTAGCCATATGTTCAGAGGGAAGATGGCGGTTTGTATCGACTGCATCGGTGAAGACCTTTCCCATGAATCTGGACCGGGTTACGCGACTTGGAAGCGACTTCATCACATACCTCGAATGTTGATGTGTCCGCAGCACGGGCAGCCATTAATGACTTTTTGCGAATCTTGCCAGGACGGCCATCGCAGACTCAAATCGCACTGGCTTCCAAGCACGTCATGTCTGTGTGGCGGAAGTCTAAAGGTCATAGCCAACGTTGCAGCCAATGACGAGGCCTCAGAAATGGTTCTAGCTGGAATGGCGGAGGCGGCATTGCTTGGAAAAATACCCGAGCATCTTTCTCCAACCCAGATTTCCGATCTCACACATGCTGCACTCAGCAGTTTTTCTTCCTCAGAGGAAATCATTGTTGCGCGTCTAGAGGATGCCCTGTTGAGCGCCTTTGGCCCCTCGGTACTGGAAAGCCTTCACATCCGAAAAACCACAATGAAGCGTTTGGCCGGAGTTCCGCGATTCCGGAACCTTGGCCCTGTGAGAACACCTATTCACGTTATGGCGGTTGTCCATGCGGTGTTTGGAGGATTTGAGCAAATTATGAATATGGCAAAGAGCACTAGCTCCTATTCAAAGTCTATCGCCCAATTATCTACCCCTGAATCAAAGGGGATAAATTCCTCATCCAAATGGCAATTGCAAAAGCTCACATACGCAGAACGTCTGAATTCTCTTTCCAAAAGAAAGAGACAAGCTATCACCATGCAACACCGCTCATGGATAAAACAAAAAAAACGTGAGAACCCTAGTTTCAAGAGAACAGACATTCCCCTTTTTGAAGGAGGATACGCCGTTCAATTGCATATGAGCGCAATAGACAGTGCTTGGTTTGAAAGCACCCTCCCGCCTCAGATGCTGTCAGCGCGCCAAAGGAAAAACGAGAGTGCAATCCAACTACGAATAAGCCATCTGGAAACCTATATCAAAAATCGGTACGAGCTGGCTATATCCACGAAACCCTTTTCCCGAATCTCTGAGCGATATCTACTGAATGGATTTCCGTCGGAGTCAAGTAAGTCAATGGCACACAAGTCAGTGGCCATCGTTTCGCTTCTGAACACGCTTAAGGACACCAATGAGACTTTCCGAATGAGAGTTACACCTCTTATTTGCTCACACGTGCGAACGGTTTCTCCTGGCCATCATTTTGGTGTTGAAGAATCATTTACAAAGCTCAATACACATCGAAATTTTGTAAAGCGTCTGTGGAAAGCAAAACAATGGTTAAACACTCAAAACCTCTAATGGACCGTTTCAGCCAACTTCCATTTTCTCGCGGAGAGGCGCACAGGATTCAGCTTGCACGCGTGCAAAATCAGACGCCGCTTCCGTCACCTTTACGCTGGGATTTCAATGGCAGCCCTTTCCACGACTTGGAAATTGAATTGCCAATGTATGACCCTCGTGGATATCCCAGCGTTATCAACACAAAAGAGTTTAAAACTTGGAATAAGGCCACGGAGAGCATATTCGGCATACCTGGAAACGGCCCAAGCTTGAAAAGTGGTGGGCTCTACGTTCCATGCCAATCATGGCTTGAACACAAATTTCTTCGGTTCGCGAATATGGAGCCAAGCATCGTAGAAATTCGTGGCCAGTATCCAGTATGGGACCGATCAACGTATGCAAGAAACAAGGAACTCAATATAAACATGTTGGGCACCGCCATCAAGGCCATTGATTTTTGCGTCACCGTGAAGCCCCGAACGAGCGGCCCTCTTCAATACGTTGGTGTGTCCTGCAAATATGAAAATGAATTGGAAACTTCAAAGGTAATTCGGCGACATGAGGACGAAGACCGCTTGTTTGATATCCCAGGCTCTCAACACATCATCATCACGGAGCAATCAATTACACAGCTACAGGACGAAAACAACCTGATGCTCCATTCATACATGCAAAAAACCGAGACTATTGAGCCGATTTACGTAGCGCATGCCCGTGAACTTGCACGGCGTTTGCACGACTCCACTGCAAGCGGACCGCTCGAGAGGGTCTTAGGTATCACTTGTACCAAAATGGAGTTAGATCGGGAATCCACCGGATACATGTTATTTGCTCTGGCTCATTACCTAGGTTTCCTCCGTTGGAATCACCACCACAGATTGGACCCGAAACTATCAATGATGCTTGAGCCGCCAGCTTCATCGACATACGGCAGTATCCGCCGTAAGGAGAAATGATGGAATTTATCCCTGATCAAAAATTCAAACTTCCACTCAATCGCACATCTCTATGGTCATTGAAAACGGCTGCGAACGAGCCTACCAAATACTATCGAGTTCTTGTCGAAGACAGAAATTGGGTACACGTTATCGAAGTCGGTGAAAGTATCGATGGCGAATACAAAATCCATCCCGCCCCTACGAGCGCGAAACTACATAAACCACTTCCTGCAGTTGATGTCTTGCGTTGGGGACGCGCAGGCAAGCTCTTGCCAAGAGATGCAGAGAATTGGGGTATTCCAAATGAAATGAAACACCCCAAACAGATGGATGCTAAGGATAGTTATAAATTCCGACTGAAGAACCTTTTGGTGCGAAAGCTAAAGCAGAAGTTTGGCGATGGATTGGTTACAAGCATAAAGATATTCAGCGGAGCAGTTACTTGGGCCATGTCTAAGGTACCGCTGAGCAGGCCTACGATTCGGTCAGCTATCTTCGCCGACCAGTTTTATGGCGGGCATCCAAATGCACAGATCGACCAAGACTGGTTGAAGGGCGGGAAAGGAATTGCACGCCGTGGCAAGCGAAAGAATGATGGCACCCTCGTGATGTCCGGTCGTCGAAGTGATGCCGAGAAAATTAATCCAAAGACAGCCGCACCAAGAAAGCTTGTGTCCAAGAGGTTTTTAACACTTCTCCGAAAGGAGGTGGTGAAGCGACTTGAAGACGATGAGGAGTCTGCTGCTGTCATTTACAGGGACTTCGTCTCTACCCGGGTAGGCATCAACGGCAAGACGGATGCCGATAAATATCCTGTTCATCCAAAGCATCTACCCAATGAGGATTACGGGCTTGAGTTGACGCGAGGCATTCTTAGAGAAGAGAAGAAGCTTCGAAACCGCGGCCTAGAATATGAGCCGCTCCATACGCGTGCGCCAAGTGGGGGGAGTGCTCGGGATATCGTGTACCGCGAACTATCTGTATACGACATCGATGGAACATTGGCTGACAATTTCCTACTTTACGAAGGAAAAAAGATATCAATCGATGGAAAGGGTCGCCCGACGGTATTACTCGCCGTTGACCGGACCAGTGCCGCCATCGTTGGCTGGTACGTGACATTCGGATTTGAAGATGGCGATGCCTATCTCTCATGTGTTTTTAGCGCATACACGCCGAAAGACAAGGAACTTACGCGCTGGGGTGTTCCAGACCTTCCCGGTATGGTCTTTGGCTGTGCTAGTGCGATATTCATAGATCGAGGGCCTGGTGTATCGAAGGCGGTGCAAAAGGCCATTGTCGAGCGATTGAAAGCATGCTCTCTAATCGCGGCACCTAGGAATGCCAAGGGAAAAGGCCATGCCGAACAGGCAATGCGCTGGTTCCAAAAAGCACTCGTCAAAATCCCCGGCTCGATCCACGGCACCGGTAACGCTGAGAAAGATAGAAAGAGGCGGGCCAACATTAAATCTGGGGATGCCGTCACCTTGGAAGAATTCATGGCCGGCCTACTCACCGCTATCAGCGATAGAAATCTCCGGCCTGTTTCCAGAAGAAGACTGAGCTTGAAAATGCTAATGAAGGGAGTGAAGCCAACGCCCTATCACATTTATGAATTCAATAAAGCTAACCGCAAGGGCGATTTCAGTTGGGATTGGCCGGAAGAAACCATTTATAGGAAACTCTGCACGGCCTACCCTAGAACCGTTCAATCGAATGGGTTAGTCACAGTGAAGAGAATTTCATATGAAAATGACATTTTGAAGCAAGATGCCGAAGAATATGCGCAAGCCCATCGTGGCCGGGGAATGAAGATCGTGGTTCACACAATCCCAAATGCACCATTCGAACTTTGGTGGGAGCGGGAGAAAGGAAACCCGATTAGCCTGTATGCCATTGAGCACGAAAAAGTAGACTATGACGACCGTGCGGACTTCTTGAACGACTACCTGAACAAGCTGGAGAGGTCTGCGAATGCGCTATACAAGTATGGTCAAGCCGTGAAATCCTATAACAGGCGTAAAACTGGACGCTTATCTAAGGCAAAGCAAGCTACTGTGGACGAAACCGAACAGCGTTCCACCATTCCAGCGCCGGCTCCAGAGCCACAAGGAGCGGTGGAAGCTCGGAAAGCACGTAAGATGATGAAAGCGGATCAGCAGCGGAGCGACCATGAGGCTCGGAAGGAACAGCTTGGTATTGAACCATCCAAGCCCGAAGCGCCGACCGCTCATGAAGAAGCAATGACAATTGAACGCACAACACTGAATGACAACCAGGTGCTTTACAAGGATTACTAGTCTAATTTTGGCTGATGCCCTCGGCTACATCATCTGATGGGCCTCATAGCTTACGTCGAGTTCGGCGACGCCCAGTAATAGCGGATGACGTCGCCAGGTCATGCTGGAAGCTAGCGCGACGGCAACTTCGCTTTACTCTAGAGGAAATTAGGAAGTGCTGATAGACGCTAACCGACCCAGTGCAGGAACGGAAGGCTTCCCTATGTTAGATTTGATCCACTTAGCTATGGAGGGAAGGCTAAGTTGATACTGCGCTTCTTCATCAAAAATCCAAGAAAGGAATACGCATGAAAGACGGATTCTACAAAGTAGCTTTTCACGCTCTTCAACCAGGCAGTGGCGGCGTAGTTGTTGTACGCGATGGCCAAGTTCAAGGTGCCGACCCGCAATTTCTTTATTCTGGCAGTCTGAGCCAATCCGGAGAAATCCTTAGCGCATCGCTCATTATTGCAGGCTATGTGACCGGAGCCACTTCAGTGTTCGGAACCGGTGGAAATAAATTTCAACTGCAGCTCACTGGAAAAGCATCAGGTGCGGGCTTCCAATTGAGTGGTAACTCGCCGGTACCAGGGCAACCACCAATTCAGATTCACGGAACCTTGATTGCAGCTCTTCCTCTCTGACAACGCCTAAAAAATCGCCACCCTTGAGGTGGTGATTTTTTAGTAAATTTCAGGTGCGATATTTCGATCCTTGCGCGAAAGCGCCAAACGCGGAAGAAAGTTTGCAATGAGGAGGTGATCGGTCGAGTTATCTGCTGAAAAGCACTGAATATTGAGCTGCGGGGATAGAAAAAACCCGCTTGAGTGGCGGGCTTCTTCTCGGTTAAAAAATCAATGCTTGGATTTAGCGAGTTGTGCCGGGAGCTTGCCCTGCTGGACCAGCTTCTGAAGCACAATTGCTGCGTCCACGATAAAAAACTAAAGTCGACAGGAAGCCGCAAACCGCCGCAGAGGTCAGCCAGCAGCCGCCATAGCAATCTCGCTCGAGCGGTATAAGTCGCACAAAGTGCGCCGTGTTACCAATAGGGGAAGATAAATGACAGGAAATGAACCAGGGTATCAAAAGAAAAAATTTACGTGCCCGTTCTGTAGCGCGGTTGCGCAGATGACTTGGACGTATGGGGACTCGCCCAAAGAATTTTCTTCAAACCGCATTGGACAAGCGAAATGTAATGCCTGCGACGAGGTATCCATTTGGCGCTCAGATTTAAACTCGACACGGCAACTCCTCTCTGATCTGGCCAGCAAAAGCGCGATAGTAGAAGTACCAGGCACGATGATATATCCGAGAGAAAGCACTGCCCCACCGGCAAGTATGGACTTACCTGAAGATTGCCGACAAGACTACAGAGAGGCGAGGGAGATTCTTGAGTTGTCTCCTCGGGCAGCCGCAGCGCTACTTCGCCTCATAGTCCAGAAGCTTTGCGTTCATTTCGGAGAGCCTGGAAAGAACATTAATGCTGATATCGCCTCTTTGGTAAAAAAAGGGAGCTTGAATGCACAGATTCAACAAGCACTTGATGTAGTACGGATCGTAGGCAACAGCTCAGTTCATCCAGGAGAAATACAGGTTGAAGACAATGTCGATCTTGTTCGTAAAATGTTTTTCCTAGTGAACTACATTGTTCAGGAGATGATTACCAGTCCGAAGCAGCGAGATGCCCTTTTTGCACTAATGCCGGAAGGTCAAAAAGATGCCATCTTGAAGAGAGATACTCCTAAACCCTAACTATGCAAACATAAAAATAAGTATGTTTATCAAGACTCTGGCGTCACAGACTCTTCACAAAATTAAGCGTCACTTCGGCTCTATGGTAGGGACCTCCGAAGACGAAGAACAACTCAAACTCGAACGATTGATGAACATACTCAGGCAAGGTCTGGACAAAAAAAGTGCCAAGGCAAGTGCATCAGTGGCCAATGCGCATCTTTCGCGCAATGTTTTCATCAAAGAGGTCATACCTAGGATCGATACAGTTTCGCGCCAATTGCAAGGTGAAGCGAATTCTAGGTATTACACCTTCTACTGCGGCAAACAAAGCGAAATAGACACCTCTCATATCACATACAACTTCAGAGCTGTCATCAATTCCAATATTCCAGAATTCGTAAAAACACCAACAGCTTCAGACATAGTGTTCTCGTTGAGTTCAAACGGATCGGTCGTAGTCCTTTTATATCCCCATAGGTCTGAAAAGCGGGATTATGTTCGGGACACGTGCTACGTAGTCGGCCACCATGCGCATGCTTCCGAGTTTTTGCGCAGCAACCGGGACGATTTGCTACGTGGATACTTTGAGCTATTTTTCGAACTCCTGTCGGAGACCGATCCGAGAAACCAAAGTAGTCCAACGACAGCCCGCCTGATAAAGCGACTCGAAAAGAAAACTGAGCGATTCGAGAAGATGTTTCCCTCACGCGCGGAACAGAAATCTGCGATTCTCAACGCTGAAGTCGGCGTCGCTATGGGCTTGGTAGGAGGGCTGATCGCAAGCACCGTATTTCCAATGATTGAAACGTTAGGAAAGGATGCCACCGCACGAATCGTAGATATCCGCAAAGGCTGTGAAACTGCGGCGAACAAAACGCAGTGTATTCAAACGCACATCACCCCTCTTGATAATCTAGCGTCAGAATATATGACCACGGAGGCCGTGATCATTGGGGCATTGCTGTGCACTGCATTTTTCGCGTGGAAATTAAAACGGATTCTGAAACTCTAGCGGCATACATCTACGAAAAGCCCCGGGGGCCAACATCTCTTGGCACCGGGTTCGGTCATTTAATAAAATTCCCCAGCTTCTTCAACATAGGGTCCTGAACTGCTCTCTCGTAGGAATCCCGCAAACTTGCTAGTGTGAATTTCCGTTCGACTTTTATACCCAACACCTCTGCCAGACTATTGAATATGGCAGGATCGTTCATTTCAGCTGCAATCGCATACGGAACAAAAGCCAGAATCGATCCCCTTGGTAGGGATGCCCGGTTAAATCCGTCGCCGTGATGAATAAGAAATGCTGGGACATACGATTTCAATCGCTCGCAATGACTCCCCAACTGAGAAACGGTCGTGACATTCACGGCATCGAATGCCTCAACAAGCTTGAGCAAATTTGATCTGCCTTCTGGCGCTAACCAGTTTACTTTTGCGATTTCATACAACTGTGCCTCCATCTCACCGACTACATCGCTCGTTTTAAATGCTTCGAGGGTGTTGATGGACACATTCATTTCTGGAGTTAGTTTCGGGACATCTTGATGTTTGGCATGGGCATTCACATCGTCTCGCTCCAGCTTATCGCGGATTCGCACGAACTCGTTATCTGCCTGCTCCAGTCCAGCCGCTATAAGACCAAAGCTATGCTTCGTCTCATCTGAGACCTGGGTCCCTTTATAGCCAATATCGTGCTCGATTTCAGCCCACGCATGTTCAAGAATTGTTCTCACCTGAACTTCAAATTGCAGTCCGCGTAGATGAGGAACGCCCTCTTCGATAGAGCCACCTCGAGTAAGGGAAAGTATCAGGTGTAGAGAGGAGTAACCGAACTCCAGTGGATTCATTTTCTTTCGTTTGTCGACCGATTTCGACGGATCATAATCAAAACTTTCCGTCAACAGAGCGGCGACAGCGTCGATTTCGCACGACATATAGGTCGTGATTCGCAGCCCACAGATATCAGTAATATCTGTCAACGTTTCATATCGAGACCACTTCTTCTTTATCTTCCCCGCTAAGCTTTTCCCCGTCTTTACGCGCCCACCGACAAGGTGAACTTTCAGATTATGTTGGCGTAGGATTCGCCTTATTCTCTTCAACGCTACGCGCTTCAACTCAACATAATTGTCTTTTTTCTCTTTGTATTCATCCAATATTGCCATCGCCCCTCCCCATTCTTAAGCCGTCATCGTAACTTATCTACTACGGACCAGGATTTCTCAGATTTCGCTTTACGCCGCGGATGGTTGATAAAAGTCTGATGGTGCATCAACATAGTGGACAGAATCAGAACACACATGGGGGAAATGCCAGATGCAGACCAGCATCTCTATCCGGTATAAAGGGCCAGCCGTTGACGATGGCCTGATGGATGTCTACCAAGCGGCTAGCAATATGATTGCGTTCTCGGAATTCATGGTTACAGCCGTAAAGACCAAGTACGGTGACGAGACCGACGTAAAAGCCGAGGTTTCTGGATTCGAGCACGGCTCGTTCGTCACGAATTTGGTCATGGACATTGCAGGACCTGCGGCGACACTCTTGGCAACCGTTTCCGCTAAGGACGTCTATTCGCTCATCAAAGACGCGATGTCTTTGTGGAAGTTTCTCAAGGGCTCGGAGCCAAAGGCTGTTTCGTACACCAACGAGAATGGCATGCAAGCCAATGTGACCAATAACAATGGGAATGTTATTCAGGTCCAAACCGAAGCACTGAACATTGTTCTCAGCGATAAAGGTTCTGATACTGTCGGCCGATTCATTCGAGAAGCCCTCCAGAAAAAAGGAGTCGACTCAGTGAACATCGAGGGAGGGAACGATGCGTTGGTAGAGGTCAAGAAGGAAGAAGCAGATTTTTTCGTGTCAATCACTCCCGAAGAAAAGCTCTCAGATAACGTGGTAACTATGTCGCTCATACTGCTCTCTCCCAATTTTCAAGAGGGCAATAAATGGAAGTTCAGCGACGGGGACAACAACCACTTCTCTGCCATTTTGGCAGATGAAGACTTTGTTCGGCGGGTGAATGAAGGTGAGCGCTTCGGTAAAGGTGACATGCTGCAGGTTGAGATGCATATCCAGCAGTACAAAGTCGGCCAAAAGATTAATACCAACCGCCGTGTCCTCAAGGTCATTCAACACCACGAGCAGCACACGCAGGTAGGTCTCTTCGATGCTTAGTGGTAGGGCCGGCCACTGACACCGTCCCTTCGTCCCCCATCTCGGATGGCCGGGATGGGGGGCAGATCTCTCGACACCCATTGCGCCGTTTTTCGTCCAGACCTTACCGCCTCGGGGGAGAGCTCATGGCTCCGCCAATCTTGATTTGAGCCGAGCAAAAATCCAGTCCAACTCCGCATCAGTCAGGTCCCAGCCTTTGTTAAGCACCCCTTTGCGCACGCGCGGAAGTAGGCTCTCGGTGGTCGAACCAGTAATGCTTGCCAACTTCTCACGGCAGAATGGCGTGAGTTGCTCCACCAAATCGTGGCAGGCATCAAATCGCTCTATGAGTTCTGTGTCGGTCCAGCCTTCGAGGAATCGTCCTTGGACTAGCCGCACTGAGGCTTTAGGCTGGGCCCCGCCCACCGAGGCAAGGTGCCTGGATCGCGGAAAGTCGGCAGGTACATCCTGGAGGGTGACAGAGCTCATACGCGTGCCCGCCTTTGAGATTGACTGGATTGAAGCTGGGCGGCAAGCCGTCCATCCCTTTCGAAACTTCAATCTACGGCGCGCCTGCGTTCCCCGTCAAAGCGTTTTTCTGTCCGGTTGGCATACTACAAATTGTGGTTATAACGGCCTCCCTGATGAGTTGTGGCCATGCGACAAAGTGGCTATCCAGCAAGCTTTTCGAAGATGACTGCAGACTCCAAGATGAGTACCTTCAAAGAAAAAATCCCACCCTGGCATTGTCACCTGGGCGGGCTACCCTCTTGCGTACCACTTCAGTTCTTAGCGCGCTCTCGGCAATGTCACAGATCATTGGCCAGCAAGAGCAAGCCAAGCAGTGCCGATGGAGCGGCCTTGACATGATCAATTGCTTTCGACAGAACCTCGTCCTGATCACTCTTTTTTAGTTTTAGCCTCCCAGTAGCCAAGGCGGCAGCGAATTCCGACGCTGCAGCACCATATGAGTGGGAATAACGATCAAACACTTTAATCAAGAACTCCTTCATCAATTTACTAAGATGAGGGCTAGCGGAGTAGTCCAACTCAGAGGGAAGGCTGGCCCTGAGGAGACACGCTTGGAGAATACTGTCGTTGAACCGTAGGAAGCATTCCGGCGAAATCACGACTGACTCATAACCTGTCGGTTTCAGTTGGTTGCCGGGTATCTTGCATTCTCTAGCCGCCTGCATCGCAGAGCTCATCGCCAAGAATATCGCCGCCTCAGGAACCTCTTGAATTCGGTCCTTAAAAACGTCATCAAAAAATAGAAATCCTTCCGACAACCTTAGGGCCGAACCGTCGAATTTCGCCAAATATCCATTAGCACCAGCATGAAGTGCGCCAGTAGCCGCCTGGAGAGAATCGGTCACGATTGAAGCAGCGACCGAGACATGCTCTAGCTCTGTAATATCTGCCTTCTCAGCCAGCCTATGCATCGCTCGCCAGGCATCATCCGAACTTTCGGGTCCTGTTGGCAAAACTAAACGAGCTGAAAAACCATATCGCCGATGTGACGTGTTCCTCTCCAAGAACTGCTTAAGTCGGTCCCACGCCTCCTCAGACTGAGGCAGTCCTGTACCGACAAGAAAATGTCTTGGCAATAGCGGATCAACGTATTCACGCAAATCACGGCTAATTTCGCGAAGCTGACCTCCGTCACCAGCGAGTGCAGTAACAACCAGTATGCCCTTGGCCAGTGCAAGCACATCATGATTAATTAAGGCGCTCGAAAGCACGGCAATCGAACCGCCACCTCTAGCTTCAGCCAATAGCACTGAAGCACGATTAGCTAGCGCCAGTGAGCAATCATCATTTGTATGAACAATGAAATCAATCGACGAAGAAACACTCCACCTAATCTCGTCCCTCAGCCATCTGTCAAATACATCCCCATCTTGTATCAGGGGCGGAGTAAGGGATATGACACGCGTCCCACTTGGCTGCTTTGGAACATTGAGGGCAGAAAAACCCGCGACATCAAAGAACTTCAAAGCTGCTTTCAAGTGCTTTGGCGTATGCGGGATGCCCAACGTCACAGCCCGAGGCGGCTTAGCTTTCGATGAAAAATGTTCGCCTACTAGTTCGATCTCTGTCTCCACACCAGTTTCGGTGAGCGTTCTAAATTGACTGTCGATTTTATCGAGGGCTACCAACACGCTGCCGCTGCGACCTTGCGAACTCATGTCAACAAGTGTCACCAACCTCCTCGGATCAAATCGCTGATTCTTGTGCAGTTGACGAGCCATGCCACCGGACGTGGATGCCGAAATTACTACCAAATACGGCTCTGTTGGAGGCGTGATTTTTTTGACATCGTCGTAAGAATGAAAGCTATGAATACGCGCTGAGCTTCCAATGAAGCTCAATGCCTCATGCACATAGTGATAGATACTCATCGTGTCGATAAACACGATGCACAACTCATCTTTAACAGAATTCTCCAGCTGCGCGACGATCAACCTACCAATAAAGCAAAGCTGTGGCTCAGACTTTGCCAGCTCGCGTGCCTGGATGAATAACTTATTGACAGTACCCGATGGGTGTCTAAAAACATGGCCTGCTGGAGCAACCTGGACAACATCGTTGCGCTCGACCAAGCTCTTCAAACCTTGGCTCAAAATCTCGCCTACATTTAGTGTGAAGCGACTGCCTCCTTGAGAAGTTGAGTGAATATGGTGCTCAACCAGCCCAGTAGCTTCCCAAGAATAGAAGTGGAACTCTTTGATGTAGTGAATTTGATTGCGAATCCCGCGCGTTACAAACGTATCTTGCTGCGTTGGAGAATCCCAATGCACCTTCAGAGCACTTATAAGATTCTGGCCTGCGACAAACACCATGCAATCCGGCATGGTGTCATTACTTTTCAGTGCAGTTTCAAGCTCGGAGAAAAACTCGACACTGGAAATCTCTCGCCGGTCATCAAAGAAGATGCACGACACATCAATTCCCAGATTGGTCCGCTGACAAACGCTTTTAGCGTTGTAGAAGAAGGACATGTCCATCAATTGACTCGCAATGGAATGATGATCGTGACTACCGCCCCCGCGGCCTCTGCAAGCTCCTCCTCACTCCAATCATCGAACTCGAACAGTTGGTTCGATTCTCCCAACCCGAAGCAATTAAAAATGGAATGACGACCAGATCGAATCTTAATCAGCCCGCCAATATCCCTAAGAGCGCTGAGTACCCCGGGAATCCCTTGCCCAGCTCCGGTCTGCTGCTTGGTCGTAAAGTTCTTTTGAAGGCACTGAATCAGAATCCTTCGTTCCTCATCCCTCGTCAGCTCTATGGTCGGCTTACCTGCGGCACGACTAGCGAATCCTGGGCCAGAGTCAAAGAAGCTTAATTGCAAACACCGCACCGAACTCATCCCTGGCTCACGCGAAACCAACGACTCCCGAGCCCAAAAATTTCTCAGTTTTTGGTGCCCCTCAAAGTCGGACTTAAACAGTCGCTCCTCCATCACGCCCCAACTAGCAATGAATCCTTCGACATGCGCGATATATTCGTCGTAGCGATGATTACTTGTAGCGTGCTCCTGAGTATTTCTGAAGAGTTCAGAAGAAAAAATACTGATGGCTTGCAAGAAAGATTCCGGCAACAGCTCCTGATCTTGTTGGGCAATCCGTGCAAACAACCTCTTGAATAGCCCCAGCATTCCTGCGGCATCCTTCGATGCGTTCGGAGAACGTAATGAAAAAAGCGGTGCCAGATATTGCAATCTCATCCCGCTAACGCATGTCATATCTATGCATCGCCCTTTGATGATATTTGGCAAATCCTCATCATCAGTCAGCTGCATTTTTTCTCTCGCCTGACGTAAAGCCTCACGCCGTCCGACGATCTGTTCACCAACTTGGACTCCTCCTGCCATTCGAAGCATTGCGATACCGGGAGCATAATCGCAAAGCTTTTCTATGAGCGCATCCATATTGTTCGAAGGATGGAAATGAATGTTTTCCTCTTTTGCCGCTCTCGCCCACGTCACAAATAATTGCAACCGCGCTGCATCGTATAAGGCGCCACTGCGTTTATTCACAGCATCGCGCTGAACTTGAAGTGGTGCGCCACGAGATTCGTCAATTGAGCGCAGGCCTGCCTCAACTTCGGTGAGCGTCTTTAAATCCGATAAAACGATTGGCTCCATAACCATGCATGAACTAGCGGTTAGATGCTGCAGATTCGAGAAGCTCACGGATTTTTGGCTCTGGCTTCCAGTAGTTTGGTCCCTTGAGAAACTTTCCATTCTCGTCGTAAATCGGCTTACCGTCTGCCCCTAGCTTGCTCTCATTGCTGTCCATGATGACATCCAAGACTTGCTCAAGTGGGATTCCGTACTTCAAGGCCTCAGACCGACAGTAGACGATGACATCACCTAGCAGATCAGCAATCGCAACGACGATGTCATCCTTACTTGCACCGTCGTCAGCAAGTTTCACGATGTCGTCGATTTCGTTGACTTCATCCAGTAACGTTGCCTTAAATTTCTTGAGTCGATCCTGGACGTTTTCAGGGACCGTTGGTGAAGAATTCGACGGTAGACCATACATCGAATTCATGAAAGCAATCCGCTCAGCAAAACTTCTCTTCATATACTCTCCGTGTGTGAACGAGCTGTCAGATCATGAGGCCAGTCACGCTTGCCCCTTATCAAATGAGTATATCCCAACTGATTTCAGCGCTAGATAGAAGCCTGAGTGTCAAGCTGGCAGTCAAAATTTTAACAGCCGAGTATGTTACCGTCCTACTATCTGGCTTGCTCTTCCGGGAAACTAGTGACTTCTAAAAAACAACTACAACAACGTCCAACATGTACCTATCCAACCTCAAACTGTGGAATTTCAGAAAATTCGGTAGCGATGCCCAATTTAGCATTGAGTCGCCGAATCTCGATCTAAACTTCAATCCTGGTCTGAATGTGTTGATCGGAGAAAATGATTCCGGGAAGTCAGCGATTATTGACTCTATCCGACACGTACTAAAA
Organism: Herbaspirillum sp. WKF16; assembly: GCF_028993615.1. Lineage (NCBI taxonomy): Bacteria > Pseudomonadati > Pseudomonadota > Betaproteobacteria > Burkholderiales > Oxalobacteraceae > Herbaspirillum > Herbaspirillum sp. WKF16. Next base: position 4,459,607 of record NZ_CP118632.1, read on the forward strand.
ACGCACAGCTATGACTGGTTAAGGATTGATGGGGATGATTTTCATATTGGTCAACACAGGCTGAGGATAGAGCTGTCTCTCCGCGGTATCGAACCGGACGAGGGAAAGAACTTCACAGAATTTCTTTCATGGGAGTCGACTGGAAAGGAGGCATCCCCAATGTTGCGCCTCATCCTAGACGTTCAGCGGAACCATACCTCGAACCAGGTACTTCCGTACGAGGTTCGTGCCGGCGCCGATAGCGACGGTAAAGCCCTCAGCCCAGAAGCCAAGGAATACCTGAAGGTTACGTATCTGAAGCCGCTGAGGGACGCCGAAGAAGAACTGATCGCCCGGAAAAATTCGCGGCTATCGCAGATATTGATAGGCCACGAGGCATTTAAAGGCCATGGCTATGACCATCTACTCATCAGCCACCTGAAAGACTTTAACGGCTCCATCGAAAACTATTTCGAGGGAAAGGACACCGCAGGCAACGATATAAAAGACCTGCGGGGAAAAGAGCTAAAAAGCGAGATCGATACTTACATTCGTTCTCTATACGACTCCTCGAAAAGCACCGGTCTCGCGGTGACTGAAAGGTGGCAGCTAAAGAGTTTGCTAGAAAAATTGGAGCTTTCAATCCGAGACGAAATCGGCCCCGGACTTGGAACCCTCAACCGGCTTTTCATGGCGTCCGAACTTCTCCACTTGAATAAGAAGAATTGGGCTGGAATTCGACTTGGATTGGTGGAAGAACTGGAAGCGCACCTGCATCCGCAAGCACAAATGCAAGCCATTGAAACATTCCAGAAGCAAGACGGCGTTCAACTTATCCTGACCACACACAGTCCCAACATAGGATCGAAACTTGAACTAAAAAATCTGATCATTTGCCATGGAGCACATGCCCTCCCCCTTGGAGAAGAGTACACGGAGCTAGACCCCGACGACTACGCCTTCCTCCAACGCTTCCTCGACGTGACGAAAGCAAACCTGTTCTTCGCGAAGGGGCTAATCCTAGTGGAAGGATGGTCAGAAGAACTCATCTTGCCGGAACTCGCGAAGATGGCTGGGCGCAATTTAACTGAAAAAGGGGTTGCGATAATTAACGTCCAGAGTTTGGCATTCACTAGATACGCGAATATTTTCAAGCGCAAGAACGAGCCCCATTTCAAGAAGCCGGTCGCCATAGTCACCGATGTCGATATCCCGCTAGACAAGGAGGATGGAGACGTGCTCGGCGACAAGGCCAATCTTGCGAAGGCTATAAAGGCTAAGGTCGATAATTTTGACGGTCAATGTGTGCGTTCGTTTATCGCGCCGCGTTGGACGCTCGAATACTGTCTCTCGCAATCTGTGGTTTTCAAGGAGAAATTTGCAGAAATAGCCAAAGCCGTCCACAACAGGTCGGACTGGACAGACTTCGACGGGATGCTCTCAAAGAAATTGATAGACGGCACCCTTGCCAAGACTGAGATTGCTAGTAGGTTAGCCCAGGCCATGGCAGACAAGAAAATAGACGGCGCCAAACTCAACGAAGACGAAAACATCAGCTACTTGTTGAAGGCCATCGAATATGCCTGTGGAGATTGAAATAACCGAGGAAGATATTGCCTTCGCCGAGAGCATTCTGCTGGCTCCAGGAGCTTCGTTTGACGAGGAACGGCGAGCATTTATCAAGAACCTTAGTACGCTCGACTTGCAGGCGGTCCCAGGTAGCGGAAAAACGACCGCATTGCTCGCCAAGCTTCTAATTCTGGACCGCTACATGCCTTTCGCGGACGGCTCCGGCATCCTGGTGATATCGCATACAAATGCGGCAATGGATGAGATAAAAAACCGGATCGGTCTTCACTGCACGAAGCTTTTTAGGTATCCCAATTTCGTCGGCACCATTCAGAGTTTCGTCGACGAATTTCTTGCTATCCCTTTCTTCATCAGCAAGTACAAGCATCCCCCTGTACGAATCGACGACGATTTATACGACCAGCAGTTTTCACGCCCACCTTTCTATCTCGATAAATTCAGCAAGCAAGAAAACAAGAACGCACGTTACTTTCTACTGCTGAATCGATATGCAATCCGGTGGTCATTTCTCGACGGCAGCGCCAAGCTAACCAACGGGCTGCGCGGCCCGATGATTGACTTCAAGAAGCCCAAAGGAAAAACCGCCAAGGAAAAATACCAGGACTGGAGCACGACTGAAAAAGGAAGAGTTCAATCTTGGATATCCAACTTTAAAACAAAGATACTGAAAGCTGGCTACCTCAGTTTCGACGATGCGTACTTTCTGGCCGATGCATTCGTTCACAAGCACCCCGGTGTAAAGCAGCTTCTTCAGAAGCGGTTTTCCATGGTGTTCGTCGATGAAATGCAAGACATGAAGCCGCATCAATACGGAATACTTGAGGACGTCTTTTTCAATGGAGGAGCGAGTCAGTCTGCATACCAGCGCATCGGCGATAAAAATCAGTCGATTTATGACGGACGTACTGAAACAGAGCAGTTCTGGATCGACAGAGAGGTTGTCTTACACCTGAACGGTAGCCACCGACTCAGCCGGATGGTAGCCACTTTGGTCAGTCGCTTTGCCGTAAGCTCTATACGAATCGACGGCCGAGCAAAGGGAAAAGACGGCAACGACATTCCCATTAAGCCTCACATGATCGTTTTTCCCGCAGACAAAGTGGAGGCAGTCATTCCAAGGTTCGCGACCTTGGTGAAGTCGTTTGTTGAAGCGGGCTCAATTCCGGATGACCCATGCAACAAGTACAAGGCAGTCGGATGGGTAGCCAAACGAGAGAAGGGTAAGCTGAGGCTGTGTAATTACTTCCCTGGCTATACCAGGGTTGATTCAAAAAGAAGGATGGATCACACGTCTCTCGAAAGTTACTTCGATCACGATAACCGGGACCGCAATATATCGCCAGTTGAGAGGAACATCTGTAATGCACTGCTTAGAATATTGCGCGAGGAGCATATCTTCGACGAAAACGGCAACCCGTTTTCAAAGCGACGCATGTTTGCTTTCCTGATGGAAGCGAGGCCAGATTATCTACAGCTATTTCGGTCCAAGCTATACGATTGGTGCATGAACGTGGTTCGTGGAAAGAAGTCCGAAGCACTCTCGGAGTTCAAAGCACACTTGCCTGAATTTCTCGTCCAGTTCAATGGAGTCATCAACCATAGCGCTCCGTTCATTTCCGCACCGGCGGCCGCTACGACCTCTTCTCAGATAGCCTCATTGGATACTTGCAACATGCTGCAGCATGATGGAGTCACCGTCGAAATTTCGACTATTCACGGCGTAAAAGGAGAGACGCACACGGCAACCCTATACTTGGAAACTTATTACGAGAAAGGCCAAGGGGGCAACTTCGAGTCAGAGCGCCTTGCAGATCAACTAAAGGGAAACACGATCAAAGCTACGGCACACAATCTGGTCAAGCAATCATCCAAGATGGTTTATGTAGGATTCTCCCGGCCGACCCACCTACTCTGCCTTGCAGTGCAAGAAGCGAGGTTCGAAAAAATCAAGAAAGACCTAGACGAGAACGCGTGGGAAATCGTCTGGTGCTGATTTCACGCCAAATTGGTCACAATGAATATTAGCGATACATAGCAGCCAAGTCTTGCCCCCGAATTTCAGGAATCGGACTGCTATCAGATGAGTTGCTGCTGTGCGACAAAGGGCCACCCAGGTGGCCGCCGTCAAAAGAAATTCCCAGCCAAGCGCTGAGCCTGGCTGGGCTGCGAAACTGCAATCGGCGCTCACTACGCTTGGTCAGGCTTCAATTCTGCAAACCGACCCTGTGCGAAGGCCTCGCGAATTTGTTCGAGGCTGCGTGGCGGAGTCGACGTCAAGCTCGACAAGGACACCTTGCGGCGTGGGGAGGCTCGAAGAAATTGTTGCAATGCCCTCAACCGGACTAGATAAAGCTCGGCATTCTGCCGAGACTGCCATGGCGCAATAGCGTCGGCATACAAAAAGCCTACAGCCGAGGGCTTATGCGCAATGGTCAGTCGCTGTTCGCTATTCAATGCAACTTTTAAATGCGGATATGCAGCGTATTCCACCCATTCGGGTGTCCTTAGCCCTACTGGCTTGTAATGGCGATTCACGAGAAGCTGTGCGTCGTCGTTCTGAGGAGACACAAAGTACGGCAACCAGGAGCGCATTTCTGCTTTCACCAGTGACTCAGGGTGGATTCGGAACTGTGGCACCGACAGCAGGCACTCCATGAAGTCGACTGCAAAATCGACAGCATTGGCGCCATCCGCAAAGTCATTTGCGAGTTGTGCTGTCGCACGCTCTGCCGGACTTCCTCGTTGAGTGTAGTCATACGGGCCTTGAGCTCGCACTTTACGCATAGCCTGGTGCATTCCTTCCGTTGTTCGCACAAATCGGAAGTATTCACGTCTCAGTGTCGAAACTGGTGCAGCCTCCGTGGGGGACGCACTCTTCATCAACAAAGCCCAATTGCTGAAGCCCTCTTCATGAGCGACTGCATCCAGAGCCTCTGTGTGCGAAATTTTGGAGCTTCGGGAAAGATGCTTCGCGCGGAGACGGAAGCGTTTGATATCGACGTCGGAAAAGATGATGGCCACTGGGCTCTCCAATTAAAGCTACCAAGCATCAGCACGCCCACATACCAAAATAGGTAGCGATAAAGGGGAATCCCTTTGCAACCAGAGAGAGACACGTTGCCTAACTGCACTTCGCTAAGTGGGCGCGCGAGCCGACGTGAAACGGCTGATGACACCTTAGTGGATCAGCCCCTGTTTGTAAAGCGCGTTGATGGAACTTCTTCTACCGAGTCATTTTCCCCTTAGCACTAAAATTTATTATCTTTTCTCTTTTTTTGTTTGTTCCTTGGCTCGACCTTGTAGGTTTTCATCCAGGCTTTCACTTCTGAAAGTGAATTCATTCTGAACGTAAATACGTCATCAGATTTTTCCCTGTAGGCGATCAACTCAACAGTCGAGCTTTTAGACTCACTGGTTTCAGTCATGACCCACGCCAGATATTTTTCAAATTTACGTCGTTTCAGCGACCGCTTTTTTTCAAAAAATTCTTCGGCAAATTCACCTAGGCCAACGCGCGATTCGGTTGAAGCGCCGGCTGCACCGAAGCCACAACCCGCCCCAAAAATATCCCCAATGCAAATTTCCTTCCGGTAGATATTCGTTTGGCTCTTACCTTGAATCGAGTCCGACCATGAAATGAAATGACATCTATCGTGCAAGTTCTTCATCTCCTCGTTTTTTTCTAATTCTTGGCATAGTTCACGACGCCTACCCTTTTTCGCTTCGCTTGGAAGGTCCTTCTCTTGCCACTTGAATTCAATAATCGCAAACCTGTCCGAATCTGTAATTACGTAATCACATCCTGCATCACGGTCTTGACCGTCTACCGAAAAGGCATGAAATTTATCCGGCCCTGCTTTCTCCTCCAATTTTCTATTGAAAATGTCCGCGTACGATTGCTCGTGCTTATTGTCCATATCTTCCCCATATTCTTTAATTAGTATGATTTCCATTGGAATTTTCCCGCCAAACCACATAGGAACTATAGAAATTCTATTCGATACATGAGACCTAGTGAGCATCAAGGAAATTGGATTTGAAGATCAAGCAAATGAAGGCAGCGAAACTGAGCTTGCACCCGGTGGGCCTTTCAATGGGCTGCGGAGGGAGAGTCGGTGCGCAGTAATAGCGCTGACTTGCCTATCTACTGTTCGAATACACCTGCGGCCTCGCGCAAAGAGCCCTCTGCGACATCTCGGTGAGGAAGAAATGGAGGTTGCAGAACACGCGTGCAATAACGGGTAGTGCACTCGGACATCGGACCCAAGGTGCAAAGGAGAGAAGTTAGATCGACCGCTAATCCGCACTAAGTCTATCGAGAAAAGCTTTCATTCCTAAACTATAAAGAAATATTTGACTGAGGCTTATGGGGTGTAAATCTTGGCTCTCAAAAGCTTTTCTCAAAGACATTTAACGTAATAAATTCAGTTACTTGGAGCGCTAACGGATAGCAGCCAGAAAGGCTTTCATTCCTTTGCATCATGCACATGTTATGACTAAATGTGTAGCTCGGCCTCAAAAGTAAAAGCCACCGTCACAGGTGGCTTTTCTTTTTTCGACACAACTAATACTTCGTCTGTTATCGGCCAGAAGCGGACTGCCGGGATCGGTCGCGAGACAAGATCTATTTGGAAATCTGAATCAAGAGCCGCTCTGGAAATCGGTCAGCGGTGCGTCGCTTCGCTGTGACTCAAGCATGGCCAAGCGCTCAGTCAGCGCCTTATGCAGCATTGCATACGAATCAGAACCCAAAACCAATCTTTTCGGCGCGGGTTTTTGCTCTACACATTCGATCATAGTCTTTACCATCTTCACTGGATCTCCTGCGGCCAGGAATCCCGGGTCAGACAGGCGCGCAAACATGGCCGCCAGCGGAGAATCGGCGTATGCATCGGGAAAATCACCCATCCGCGCGCCGGCGGTCTTACGAAAAGCAGTACGTGCCGCACCTGGTTCGACAATCGTCACATCAATGTTGAATGCTGCAACTTCAACTGCCAGTGATTCGAAAAATCCTTCAATTCCCCACTTGCTTGCGTGATAAAGGGAGGCTCCCGGGTGTGTAGCTTGGCCACCGTAGCTGGACATCACCATTAGTCTGCCGCCTCTCTGCTGCCGCAGATAAGGAATGGCGCTACGTGCCACTTGGATAGGGCCGATCAGATTTGTATCGATTTGATGGCGTATCTGTTGATCTGTCAGCCCCTCGGCAGGGCCAAACAAGCCATAGCCAGCATTATTCATTACAACATCGATATGACCTGCTTCGTCAAAGGCGCGCTTCACAAGCGGCGCGATGGCCAGCGTATCGGTCATGTCCAACTGAGCAACGCGAAATTGCTTGCCATATAGGTCCGTCAAGTCCTTGACACTGTCCAAATCACGCACGGTTCCATATACAGAATCGCCCCGCGCCAAGAGTTGATTGCACATTTCCCGGCCGAAGCCGCTGTTGACGCCAGTGATAAACCAAGTACGAGACATGACTATTCCTCTTTGGTGATGAATGAAGTAGTCAATGTAACCATTCTCATACGTGGCGATAAGTAAGCTAATATGGCATGCGTTAGTGGCAAATAACCATGAATGAACCCTCTCTCTCAGAATTGAAAGCTCTGGCGTGCATCGCTACGCACCGCAGCTTTCGCAAGGCAGCGGATGAACTGGAGCTGGCGCCCTCGACTTTGAGCCACATGATGCGAGGTCTAGAAGATCGCATGGGTACGCGCCTGCTGAACCGCACCACGCGAAGCGTCTCGCCCACGCAAGCTGGTGAGCGTCTTGTCGCAAAAATCAGGCCCATACTGCAGGACCTAGAACGGGTACTCGCTGAGGTTGATGCATCACGTGATCGTCCAAGCGGCTTATTGCGGCTAACTGCCTCAGAAACGGTGTCAATGCTGTTGATCCAGGAAGTCATTCCAACGTTTCTTACGCAATATCCCGAGATGGAAGTGGATTTGGTTGCAGAACCTGCTCTCGTGGATATCGTAGCTGAAGGCTATGACGCCGGATTTAGACTCGGGGAAAACGTTGCGCGAGATATGGTGGCCGTGCGTTTCGGTGGCACATCGCGGATGATTCCCGTGGCGTCCCCGAGTTATCTCAAGGGGCGTATTGCTCCAACAACACCCGATGATCTCGCAGGACATATTTGCATTCGATCACGCACACCCAACGGAAGACCCTACAAATGGGAGTTCTCCCGTAACGGTGAATCGATGGCGTTGGAGGTGCCCGGGCACATCATGCTCAACCGAACAGAGTTGATGCTGGAGGCCGCTTTGCAGGGACTCGGTATCGCGTTTGTTCCCGAACGTATTGCACGAGCCCATTTGGACACAGGAGTGCTACTGCCCTTGCTGCGAGACTGGTGCCCTAGTTATCCAGGACTGTTTCTCTATTACCCTGGACATCGTCAGGTTCCGGCAGGGCTTCGGGCATTTATTGAGGTATTAAAATCCCTAGACAGCACACGTTAAATTTCCATCTATGGAACAGCGTTGAAGAGGACACATCTTGATGGGCAGAACTGGTATGCACCGTGATAGCTCACACCGATTCTGTCCTCACTCATATTGGCAGTGTTGTGCCAGCAGCGGCTTGGCGCATTAATCGCTACGGATGTGAGCCAGGAACGCTTCCGGTGCCAACGGCCGAGCCAAATAATAGCCTTGGGCTTCGTCTACTCCCCAGTCGCGAATCATCTGCAGGGTCTGCGCTGTCTCAACGCCCTCAGCCACAATCCGGTATTCAAGTTCCTTGGCGAGTGCAATCAGCGACTGCACAATCCGACGATCACGCGGGTTTGAGTCGAGATTGCGAATCAGCGACTGATCAATCTTGACCACCGACGCCGGCACCTGTTGCAGATAGGCGAAGTTGCTGTAGCCGGTGCCGAAGTCGTCAAGCGCCAGTCCCATCCCCAAATTGCGGATCTCATGCAACATCTTCAGCACAGCAGGACTCTGCATCCACAGGCCTTCAGTGCATTCGATCTCGATCATCGCCGGTGCGATGTCGGCCTCGATACAGGCGCGCTCCAGGCGCTTGACGATGTCACCTTCCTCGAAATTGGGCGCTGATAGGTTGATTGCCAGCTTAAGATGCATGCCTTCGCCGCGCCACGAGGCCATCTGTTTCAGCGCCGCCGTTATCACCCAGTCCGACACCGGCCGGATTAGCGCTGTGCGCTCCACCAGAGGAATGAACTCGGCCGGCGAGATCGCGCCAAGCTCGCGGTGTTGCCAGCGCAGCAGCGCTTCGGCGCCGTGATAGGTATCGGTCCGCAAGTCCAGCTTGGGCTGGTAGGCAAGCTGGAAGCCGTCTTTCGCCTGGATCGCCTCCGGGATGTCGTTCAGCAGTCGAAAACTGCGCTGGTGGCGCACGTCTGCCTCGGCGTCATAATCGGCCCAGCGGCGTTGATGGGTAACGGCCTCATGTAACGCCGCCACCGCCTTGCGTGGAGCATCCAACAGGGCCTCACGTTGCGGCGCCACACGCACGATGCCGCCATAACTAGGCAAGTTTAGCGGTAGTGTCATGCTGTGCACCGGCTGTTCAAGTGCCGGTGTGATTTCTCGGAGCTTCTGCGCGAAATGCTGGGCCTGACCTTCATGTGAGAGCAGCGCGAAACGGGCATCGGTAACGTGATAGACATCGGCGCTGCCGACTGTCAGATGCTGAAGCCTCGCGCCGACATTACGGACCAGGTCATCGAAGACACGTGTGCCAAGAACGCTGGCAATTTCAAACGCAGTATTGGCATCTGGCATATCGATATAGGCCAGCGTGCGTGTGCCAGGAGTTTCCACCGTGTCGTTGTCTATCACGCGCTGCCGCGCCACTGCTTCCAGGTCTTCCTGCAGTTGGTATTTATTGGGCATGCCGGTCAGTACATCCACGCGGCCCACCGCACGCCGCAGCAGCATCTGCGACATAGCTAGCGCGGCGAGCTGCTGCAGTTGCCGTCGCTGGGCTGCTGTGAAGCTATGCGTTTCGGTATCGGTTATGCACAGGGCACCAATGGCATGACCGTCCGGCGTGATCAGCGGCGCACCGGCATAGAACCGGATGTGCGGCGAGCTGGTCACCATTGGGTTGGTGGCAAAGCGCGGGTCGGCCGCTGCATCCTCTACCACCATAACCGCACGATCCATGATGGTGTAGTGGCAAAAGGATTGTTCACGAGACGGCGCACACATGTCGGGACCACTGCGTGACTTGAGCCACTGACGGTCGGCATCTATCAACGACACGTATGCACCGCTAACGCCAAAGACACCAAGGCAAAGACGGGTGACGTTGTCCAGATCTTCGGAAGCGCCGGTGTCGAGCAGGTGTAGGGAATGCAGTGCTGCCAGGCGCTGCATTTCGTCTTCCTGCAAAGTGGGCGCATCGTTATGCGCCTCAACCATATGCACGCTCCTTTGCCACCACGCCCAGTGTCAGTCGCGGATTGACGTCCACAGTGCGCAGTTGCAAAACGTTGGACGAAGTAGACGTTGCCGCGCCGATGACTGATGGAGGCTCCAGCTGGAAAACGCCCACCGCGTGATTCAGGCTCACGGCTTGGTCTTGCAAGTTGCCCACGGCAGCGGCGGCCTGTTCCACAAGTGCCGCATTATGTTGAGTGACCTCATCCATCAGGGCGATGGCCTTATGAACCTCTTCGATGCCCAGGCTCTGCTCGTGGCTGGCAGCGGAGATTTCTCCCATTACGTCAGTGACGTGCTGCACGCTGGTGACGATCTGCTGCATCGTACTGCCGGCCTGCTCGACCAGCTTGGTGCCATTCTCGACGTTTTCCACCGAGGTATCGATCAACTGCTTCACTTCCTTGGCGGCGGCCGAGCTGCGTTGCGCGAGGTTGCGCACTTCGGTGGCGACCACCGCAAAGCCACGGCCCTGCTCTCCGGCGCGAGCCGCTTCGACTGCCGCGTTCAGGGCCAGGATGTTGGTCTGGAAAGCGATGCCGTCAATGACGCTGATGATGTCTACGATCTTGCGTGACGATTCGTTGATGGCCGCCATGGTGTCGACCACTTCGCTAACGATAGCGCCCCCCTGCTTTGCGATGTCGGAGGCGCTGTGCGCCAGTTGGTTGGCCTGGCGCGCGTTGGCGTCGTTCTGCTTGACGGTGGCGGTCAGCTGCTCCATGGCCGATGCGGTTTCCTCTAGCGAGGCGGCCTGGTCTTCGGTGCGCGCCGAGAGGTCGGTGTTGGCAGCAGCGATCTGGGCGCTGATGGTGGCTACGCCGGCGGCGGCGTCGCGCACTTCGGTAACGGTAGCACGAAGATTGCCACTCATCTCGGATAGTGCTGCCATGATGCTAAGGCGGTTGCCGCCGTCGTTCTTGCGCAGCGACACTTTGTGATAAAGCTCACCGCGGTCTACCGCTAACGCGAGGTCTTTAACGTCATCCGGCTCGGCGCCCAACGCGCGGCGGATAGAGCGTGTGATCAGGGTAGCTAAAACGACACCAGCTACCAAAGCGGCCGCCAGTAAAACCAGCATGAATGCCTGGAAGCCGCGAGCAGTTGCGCGAGCCTTCGCAGATTCAGCCTGGCTCAGGCTCTCCTGCAGGTCAATGAACTTGTTGATCGCCGCCAGCCATTCAATGAAAGCAGGCTTTGCCTGGGTGAGCATCAGCTGACGTGCTCCATCGATGTCGCCGGCGTTACGGGCAGCGACAACCTTAGCCGCCAGTGGCATGGCGCGCGCCTCGACGGACTTGATGCCATCAAGGTCGGCGCGTTCCTCGGCGCGGATCTGTCGGCCGCGTTCGCCGGCGAAAATCGCGTCCAGCGGCTTGGCCGACTGTTGGTAGTCGCTATCGAGCTTGTTGATCAACGCCGCCACATCTTTCACCTCGGCGTCACCTACCAGGGTCAGATCGCGCAGGGCGATGGCGCGGTCGTGCACGCTGCCACGGAAGTTGATGGCATAGCGCTGCTTGACGTTGTTGTCTTCGCTGACGGTGGTCAAACTGCCTTCGATGGAATTGACTTTAGAAATGCTGGCTACCGTCAATGCCAGCATCATCGCCAACACCAGCGCAAAACTCAGCGCCAAGCGTGCGGCAACACTCAGAGAGGTGCGCTTGATATCACTATTTTCTGTTTTCACGATATTCCCCTGGGTATGATTGGATTTTTAGTATTTGAACTTCACAAAAACCACGCGTGATGAAGCAACAGCGTATGTAGCAATGATAGGGAGCGTGCAAATGAATGACATGACGAAGATGTGCATGTTTTCGGTCTTTGCGCGGGAGGGAGGGATGTCCCTGCCTGGAACTCACACCTGCCTCACATGAAGGTATTTCCGGACAGCGACGCCGCTCTCACAGGCGCAATCGAGAATTTCCATCGGGAAATTTCGAATTGGTGAGGCCAGTCGGGAGATCAGACAGATGTCCGCAAAATGGGGAATCGCGAAAGTGCCCGCACCTGTTCAAATGCGGGCAAGCGGGCTATTCATCAAATGTCGGTGAAAATGGCAGCATCGGCCAGGCGCGACTTCGGCAACTTGGCGTTAAAGTCTTCGACCCCGCTATAGCCCAGGCCCACTAGCACAGTGCTGGAGAAACCTTTTTCGCGCAGACCCAGTTCGCTATCCAGGATTTTTGCGTCGAATCCTTCCATTGGAACCGCATCAATCCCCAGCGCCGAGGCGCCTAATAGCGCGGTTCCCAGCGCCAGATAAACCTGTTTTTCCATCCAGTGCTGCGCGTCCTTGAGGTCGTAGCGATGAAGGTTGCTGTACGACAGCCGCGATCCGTTAGTTGCCGCTTTCGCGTCGGCGTTGATGAAACGGCCATCTTCATCCTCACGCGTCAATATGGCGTTCAGATGGGTGTCTGTGATTTCGGTACGAGTGGCCAACACGAGGACGTGCGATGCATTAAGAATCTTGGCCGCGTTATATGCGTAATTGCCTTGTGCCGCCTTGGCGATTCGCGCTTTTCCGTCCTCAGTGGAGGCAAGGATAAAGTGCCAGGGTTGGGAGTTGACAGACGACGGCGCGAGGCGCAGCACTTCACGCAGCTCCGCGATTTTCTCGCCAGGGATCTTGCGGGTGGGATCGAAGGCCTTGGTAGAGTGGCGCTTGCGGGCGTACTGAAGGATGCTCATGAGGTTTCTCCTTGGTTCGGGATTTTCGAAAAGCCGGATGGCATTTCATGAGCGCATGATCACCGAACTCCGGCGTTCAAAAAACCAGACGAAAGCGAAAACATTTTCAAAGCAATTTTGAAAGTAGAATGGCCGCTTCGTGCTTACGTCCGTTTATCCCGACTATTGCTCATGATTCGTTTAGAAGATCTGGCCATTTTCATCTGTGCTGCCGACAACGGCAGCTTGTCCGCTGCCGCGCGCCAATACGAGGTGACGCCGGCAGTCGCCAGCGCCGCGCTCAAGCGTTTGGAAGGAGAGCTCGGCGCCCGGTTGCTGACACGCTCTACACGTAGCCTGCAACTTACTCCGGACGGGGAACGTTATCTTCAGTACGCCCGCAATACCTTGGCCGAAGTAAATGCCGGCCGCGATGCAATCGCCCACGGTCGAAGAATTGTGGGAGGACATCTTTCCCTGTCGCTGCCTTCGGATGTCGGACGTAATCTGGTATTCAAATGGCTGGATGAATTCCAGAACTTGCATCCTGCAGTCGTCTTGCAGGTCCGGATCAGCGATCGTGTCGCCGACATGTATCGTCAGCCGGTAGAAGTCGCGATCAGATACAGCCCACCTGAGGATTCCAGCTTGGTGGCCTTGCCCCTGGCACCGGAAAACCGACGGGTGGTCTGCGCATCGCCGGAATATTTCTCCCGGCACGGCAAGCCAAGGAACCCGGCGGACCTGCGCCAGCATAATTGTCTTCGTTACTTGTTATCGGATAACTTGCATTCCCGCTGGGGCTTTAGCAAAGACGGGACACCCATGCATGTCATCGTCAACGGCGACCGTGTCTGTGACGATGGCGAGCTGGTGCATCGCTGGGCCATTGAGGGGCGTGGCATTGCATATAAATCACGATTGGATGTTCTCGAAGACTTGCGACGAGGTCGTCTACTGACGGCGTTGGATGAATACGAAGGAGAAGCGGCGCCGCTAAACCTGGTATGTACTCACCGGATGATGCTCTCCCCCACGGTCAAGGCGCTACGTGAATTGCTGACCGAGAGAGTCGCGCGCTACGTGAATACGGAATAGCACGTTCCAGCGAGACGGCAATGCCTCCTCCAAGTGATTGGATGGACGCGCGAAAACAGCCTCGCGCCATGTAAGGTAAGCTTTGCCGACGTGGCCTGCCGGTTGATTATCAAATTTCCTTTGAAATTGATTTCGCCGCGCGCCCGTCGTCAACTTGAAGAGATCCTGACAGACTTGAGCCCATCAGTTCAGCACCGAGGAATTACCTCCCGGACGCCAGAGAACTGCTACTTCTCATTTCCAGGATCTCATCATGTCAACAGCAAAATCTAACCGTTCCTCCGCAATTACCACGCCAAGCAAGCCGATCCGCATGCTTGTAGCAGCGCTCTCGATTGGTGCTGCGCTCGCTGGCACAGCGACCTTCTCGCCCGCCTTTGCTGCCAAGCAGGAAGCTCCCAGCGTGCGTCCGGTCGGCAACATTGAAGTCGTGCATCGGTTCTCGAGCGGTCCAATGCCCACCGGCGTGACCGTTTCTCAATCGGGTCGTATTTTCGTGAACTTCCCGCGCTGGGGCGACGACGTCGCGTTCACGGTTGGAGAGATCCGCCAAGGCAAGGTCGTTCCTTTCCCGTCGAAAGAGATCAATACCTTCGATCCCGCGCATCCTGGCCAGACCTTGTCCAGCGTACAAAGTGTGGTCGTCGATGCTGCCAACAGGCTCTGGATTCTCGATACCGCGGCGCCCGGATTCCAGACCCGGATTGCAGGGGCCGCCAAGCTGATCGCCGTCGACCTCAATAACGACAAAGTCGTCAAATCGATTGTCATTCCGCCCGATGTGGCTCTGGATACCACCTACCTGAACGACGTGCGCTTCGACCTGCGCGTGGGCAAGGCGGGCATCGCCTATATCACCGACTCTTCGGTTTCCGGACCCGGCGGCATCATCGTGGTCGACCTGGACAGTGGCAAGAGCTGGCGCAAACTGACCGGACACGCATCGACGTCGGTCGATCCTTCCTTCGTCCCGTTCGTGGAAGGCGAGCGCCTGATGCAACGCGCCGCCGGAAAGGCACCGCAGCCTTTCAGCGTGGCTTCGGATGGTATCGCCCTCTCTGCTGACGGGAAGACCTTGTACTACAGCCCGCTGTCGAGCCGGCACCTCTTTTCGGTCCCAACCTCGATGCTGACCGATCCCACCATCAGTGACGAGGTCGCCGGCCGTGCGGTACAGGATCTGGGCGAGAAAGGTGCGTCGGACGGCCTGGAATCGGACAACAAGGGCCGCGTGTATGCAAGCGACTATGAGCACAACAGCATCCATCAGCGACTGCCTGATGGCCAATGGCGCACGATCGCATCCGATCCTCGCATGCTGTGGCCGGACACCTTGTCGGTGGGACCTGACGGCTACCTGTATTTCACGGCTAACCAGCTGCATCGCCAGGCTGGCTTCCATGAAGGCACTGACCTGAGAAACAAGCCGTATCTCCTGTTCCGTGTTCGCATTGACGCTGGTCCCGTGCTGCTGAAGTAAGCACCTTACAGGAAGAATGCCATGAAATACCTTCACACAATGGTCCGAGTCGCCGACCTGGAACAATCGCTCGGTTTCTATCGCGACGCACTCGGTCTCGAATTGTTACGCGTCATGGAGATGCCCGCAGGGCGCTTCACACTGGCCTATCTGGCGGCGCCTGGCGATTCGGCAGCGCAAGTAGAGCTGACATGGAATTGGGACGAGAACAAGTACGACAATGCACGCAATTTCGGGCATATCGCTTACTCAGTTCCAGATATCTATGCGACCTGCCAACGCCTCGTTGATCACGGCGTGCAGATCAGCCGACCACCCCGTGACGGCTTCATGGCGTTCGTCCGTTCACCTGACGGCATTTCCATCGAGTTGCTGCAGCAAGGCGCACCTCTCGCTCCAGCGCAACCATGGGTGTCGATGCCCAATATTGGTCACTGGTAAGGAGAACATCATGTCGCAATCTGAAACTTCAGAACTGATCCGGTCGCCCCTCGACACGGCACACTTTACCGTTGCAAGCCTGCCGGGTTCCAAGCCAATGGGGGGCGTCGTCGCCGATACGCCTGTTCATGCTTTCAGGAACTTACCGGCAGCACTGCGCTTTGCTTCGGAACAAGCCTTGAAGCCCGCCCGTACGGATCTCGTATTGCCAGGCCTGATGGCATTCATCATCGATAATGTGGTCACTGCCACCGAAGCAGATGCGTTGATCGCCTGGAGCGAAAAACTGGGATACCGGTCTGAGGCGCCCGGAATTTCCACCCCGCCAGGCATGCGCATGAACAAGACGGTGCATTGGGTTGCCGAGCAGGACCTGCTTGGTCCGATCTTGGAACGTATCAGTCCTTTGCTGCCAAAAGAGATCGATGGCGATGTACTACATGACCGTCTTAGCCACAGGATCAATATGTATCGCTACGATGCAGATGACGTTTTCAATCGCCATCTCGATGGAGATTGGCCTGGATTCGGACTCAGCGCGGATGGCACCTCCATGCTGGAATGGCCTGGTTTACGCTCAAAGCTCACCATGTTGCTTTACCTGAACGATGCCAATGATGGTGTGCGGGGCGGTAGCACCTTGCTTTACGGACACCGCGGCGAAATTCTGGAAGTCCAACCACGCAAAGGGGCGGCCTTGTTCTTCCGTCATGGCTTCCACACGCAGTCGGTAGCGCACGTCGGTGCCCGCGTGGATGCCGGCACTCCGAAATACGTCGCGCGTATCAATGTCATGTATGAGCAGGGTAACAACCGGTTGCCGCGGCGGGACTGAACATCGTGAAGATCAAATACATCGGCGACCTGGAGCTGTTTGTCCGTCTGACAGAACTCAAAAGTCTGACTGCCGCTGCCAATAGCCTGGACATATCGGCGGCAGTCGCGAGTGTTTCGCTCAAACGCCTTGAAGCGGAACTGGGAGTACTTCTCTTCGTCAGAACCACACGCCACATTCGCCTGACGAAGGACGGTGAACGCTTTCTGGCGTACTGCCGTCCCGTGCTCTCGAGCTTGCAGGAGGCCGAGCAGGAGATGGCATCTTCACACAGCGTGAGTGGAGTTCTCCAAATCTCGATGCCTTCAGATCTCGGTCGGCATGTTTTGATGCGGTGGATGGACGAATTCCAGGATCGCTATCCCTCGGTATCCGTGCGCCTGCAACTGACCGACCGTATTGCCGATATTGTCCGCCAGCCGGTCGACCTGGCCCTGCGCTACGGCGTCCCTCCTGATTCAAGTATGGTGGCGATCCCGTTGGCGCAGTCCAACCGACGTGTGTTATGTGCCTCGCCGACGTATGTGAAACAGCACGGCCAACTCGAAAATCCATCCGAGCTTACAGATCGTAATTGCTTAGTGTATATGCGCGGCGAAGATTTGCACGATCGGTGGCGATTCACGCGCGGCACAGAAGAAATCGACGTACGGGTTAAAGGTAATCGAGTGGCAGATGACTCTGACGCCGTTCGTCGATGGGCAATTGACGGACACGGTATCTGTTATCGCTCGTACCTGGACGTTTCCGCCGATATCGCCGAGGGCCGGCTGGTGACGCTGTGCAAGAACTGGGATGGCGAAGCCGCCCCACTTTACCTGCTCAGCCCTGCGCGCAAACAGATTTCAGCAACTTCGCGCGTGCTGCGCGAATACCTGCAATCCAAATTCAACAATATGTCTGCTTCGCTGTGAAGAATCTCAACTGAAAGAATTATGATGAAAAACGCAATTATCGTCGTCGCCACAATTACAGCGCGCCCTGGACATCGTGTTGCGGTTACCGCTGCACTTAAAAAGGCTGTTCCTCTGGTTCGGGAAGAAGCTGGCTGTGAACGCTACGACCTGCACAGGGACAGCGGGAATCCGGACAGGCTGGTGATGCTGGAACGTTGGCTGGGAGAAGAAGATTTGAAGAACCACGAACAAGGCGCGGCTTTCAAGGAGTTGGTCAGAGAACTCGATGGTCGGGCCGACCTGTCAGTCAGCAAGCTTGAGCAACTCATCTGATTTATCCGTCCCCTCTCTTTTGAGGGGACGGTTTGTCGATGCTATTCCAAGAATGCCGGCAGTGCCGGCAGTTTTTGATTGTCTGCCGGTTCGTGTTGAATCACCAGGGTTGCATGAGTCTCGTTGATAATCCGCTCCAGCTTCGCTGACGATGCGATCGTATCGTCATGATCAAAATTGAACTTCGGCACCTGGTTGCCAGCCCGATTTTCGGGGAAGTGCCATTGGTCACCCGACAGGATCACCACGCCGGCATGCTGTAGATTCAGCTTCAATGCCATATGGCCAGGGGTATGGCCGGGAAGCAGAATGGTCTGAACCAGACCATCTCCGAAAATGTCCGTATCTCCGTCAATCAAGCGCAGGCGGCCACCCTTGACATGCTTCTCCAGCAAGGCTGGATCGATGAAATGTTCTGCCGCACGTTCAGATGACAGGACCTCATACTCCTTTTTCTGAAGAATCATGGTCGCGTCGGGAAACTCGTTACTTTGGCCGGTATGGTCAAAATGCGCGTGCGACAAGCCAACATAATTGATATCCCCTGGCTTTAATCCGAGGGCTTTCAGCTGGTCGACGATGGGCTTTTCCAATTTCATTTCGAGCTTATCCGCGGTCACACCCTGCAGATACTCGCGAGACAGCCCTGTATCCCAAAGCATCCATTCATTTCCATGTTTGATGAGATAGCAGGAGATGACGATATCGTATGAACGTCCTTGATATCGACCTCGATCAGACATGAGGGACATGTCTCCCAGGCGCATGGTGCCGCAATCCAGGCGATAGAGTCGAAGTTCTGCGGGCGCTGTCACCTCTGCTGCTGTAGCTGGCATGTTGTTGCTCAACATGGCAGCGCCAAATAACAGGCTGTTCAAAATGTTTTTGAATTTCATAGTATGAATTAATAGATGAAAGAAGCGCCGCCCGATGGGCGGCGGTTATTGATTAGTCGGGGTGTTTAAGTGGCTTTCTTCGATCAAGGATCAAGGCAAGCAATGCTGTCAGACCTGCGAACAAGCCAATCCCCCAGATGTGACCTGTGCTCAGGATGCCGGCGCCAGCGGCGCTCCCCATCGAGAAGCCGAGATACATGGTCGAGGTATTCAGCGACAATGCCACGGGTGCCTGGCTGGGATCTCCGGCGGCAATCAGGCGGGCCATTTGTGCCGGGAAGAATGCCCATACAGAAAAACCCCAGATCGCCACGGCTACCAGCGCGGGGATCAGCGCGTGCGCCGGTGCAAGAAACGCTGCTGCTGCCAGGCTCCAGAACGCCAGCATCAACATCAACAGAGAAACCTTCACCACTTGGCCAGAGCCAAATCGGTCGTTCAAGGCACCACCAGTGATAACGCCGATGGCGGCGAATGCGCCCCACAGCGAGACCGTGGCACCGATCCCGCCTTCGCCGAACGCCAGGACCTGCGAGAGGTAGGGAGCGATATACGGATACGCAGCATAGGCGCCTACCGACCAGAACAAGGTGATACCGAGCAAACGCCGTACCTTGGCCTGAGCAATCACCGACATGCGTTCACCCAAGCTTGCGACGCGCAGATGCGCACCCGCGCTACGGTCGACGCCAGTCCATATGCCGATGACGGCGATGGCGCCCATCACTGCCACTGCCAGGAAGGTCGAACGCCAGCCAAATGCGTGCCCGACCAGCGAACCCAGTGGCAAGCCCAGCGCGATGGCGATCGTCATGCCGCCGCTGACGATCGCCAACGCACGGCCGCGTCGCTCGGGTCCCACGACGGCGCCTGCCAATGCATTGGCATTGGGCACATAAAGCCCGGCCGCAACCGCCATCATGATGCGAGAGACCAGCAGACTGGCGAAACCGGTGGAGAGGGCTGCGACGAGGTTGGCAGCCGTGAAGATGCCCATCGCTGCAATGAGGGTGTTTCGCTTATTGAAGCTTCCGCTCATTACAGTGCTGACAGGCGAACTGAGGGAGAGCATCAACGTGAACACGATCACCAGGCTGGCGACCGCTGAGACGCTCATATTGAAGTCGGTAGCCATCTTAGGCAGAAGAGGCGCAATCATGAATCCCTCGGTGCCAATGGCGAACGTACCCAAGGCAAAAAATACTGCAGTCACGAGGGATCCACGTGGTGGTTGTGTTTGTGACTGATTCGAATTCTGCGCGGCGTGGGTGGCGGTTGTGGCGCTATTCATTGTTTTTCCTTTGGCGGGCCGGCGCTTCTGGACCAGGGGAGTGTCCAGCGCCGGCCGCATCACACATCACATCGGAATCGGATCGGCAATCAGTGCTTCGTTGAAGCCATTGACCAGAGCGTGTTCACCAGGCCCCGGATTGGCGCGCATGGGCTTGATGACATCAACGATGACCTCTTCATCGTCGCCTGCCAGTTTGGCCATCGTTTCCTTGATGAAGGCATCCAGCGGCATGGCGCGCGGATCGCCACTCTTCTTGACCAGGTCGGTGTCGACCCATGGAGGGGCGATTTCCTGGACACGCACGCTGGTATCACGCAGCATGAACCGCTGTGACATGGCGTAGGAATGCAGGCCCGCCTTGGACGCCGAGTAGACCGCAGTCACCGCCAGGGGAACGTAAGCCAGTACCGACGTGTTATGGATGATGGTGGCGCGGGGTTGGGACTTGAGATGCTCGACAAGAGCGGAGCTCAGACGGATCGGTCCCAGCAGGTTGGTGTCCAGGATTTTGCGGGAGACGACGTCGTCGATTTTGCCTGCGGCGTCATCGAAGGGCATGATGCCGGCATTGTTCACCAGCACGTTCAGGCTGGGATACTTGGCAATGATGGTGGCCGCGGCAGCCTCGATGCTGGCCAGGTCGGAGACGTCGAATTCGATGGACTCCATGCCAGGATTGGCGGTAGTGACCTCATCGAGCAGGTTTTTGCGGCGGCCGCCGATGATGACCTTGTTGCCCAGTTGATGGAAAGCCTCTGCCAGCGCACGGCCGATACCAGAAGTGCCGCCAGTGATGAAGATAGTGTTTTCGGTCAGTTTCATGTCAGTTCCTATTGATTGGTTATTTGAGATACAGCAGACAGCACACATGCCGCCTTTCATGGGGTTACAAGTAAATCAGTGAGTGGTTGTGTAGCGTGGCGCCGGCGTATTGCTGGACAGCTGCGGCAGCATCGCCTGGCGAGCGGCTTCATACGCCTCCCATTGGTCCACTGCATGCAAGGAAGGGATGGTGACCAGCTCGCCTCGCTCGAAACCAACAAGCGCGGCATCTACCATTTTTTCTGCGGACATGACGATGGCCGCGTCAAGGTTCTCGACCGGCAAGCCGCCGTTGGCCCAGAAATCCGTTGCCGTAGCGCCGGGCAGGACAGCCTGGACGCGAATGCCCTTGCTTGCCAGCTCATGATGCAGGGACTGGCTGAAGGCCAACATGAAGGCCTTGCTTCCGCCATAGACTCCGTTGAGCAACTCCGGAGCGATGCTGACGATGGACGCGATATTGATGATTTCGCCGTGTCCTCGCGCAACGAATCCAGGCGCGACGGCATAGGTCAGACGCGTTGGGGCAGTGACGTTGAGGGTGATCATGTCGACCATGTTCTCGATCTTGCTGTCCATCAGCGAGCTATGTGTGCCCACGCCAGCGTTATTGACCAGCATCGTGATGCTGGCGTCGCTACGCAGCTTTTGCTCGACATCGGCGATCGAGCGGGGATCGTTCAGGTCGGCTTCCAGTACCTCGACGGTCTGGCGAGTCTGCGTGGTGATGCGGTCAGCCAGCGCGTTGAGCTTTTCGCGATTGCGAGCGACCAGGATCAAGTCATATCCCTTACGAGCCAGGCGGTCGGCATAGACGGCGCCAATGCCGGAAGAGGCGCCAGTGATAAGGGCGGTGCCCCGTTTAGCTTTAGTCATCATTCACTCCTTGGTTGTGTTGTTCGATGGAATGAATGATAGGTATCTTGAACGTTTCCTAAATGACGGATATGGTTATGTTTTCGGACAACCTCTGATAGGAAACGGACATGCATAGAATTGGCTATTTGCTAACCGATGGATTTCAAGTAATGGGATTGGCGACACAGACCGTTTTCGAGTACGCCAATAAGGTCGCCGGTGAAGACTTCTATGTCGTGCAGAACTTTTCAGCTGAGGGCGGCGATCAGCGATCCTCGCTTGGGGTAGCAATCGCCACTCGTAAGGCAAGTGAGGCTGAACAGATTGATACTTGGATGGTTTGTGGTGTCGGCAATCCCCTTGAGTCGCCCTCAAGTCCTGAGGAACGAGCATTTTTGAAGCGCGTTGGGAGGGATGCACGCCGTATTGCGGCGATCTGTACAGGTGCATTTGTGCTGGCTGAAGCGGGCTTGCTGGAACGCCGCCGCGCGACGACGCATTGGTACTTTGCACGCGACATGCAAACGAGATTTCCGGATATTCAGGTCGAAGACGATCGCATCTATATTGTTGACGGCGCGTTCTGGACGTCTGCAGGCATGACCGCAGGACTGGACCTGGCGCTGGCGATGGTTGAGAAGGATCTGGGCGAAGATGTGGCGCGGGGCGTTGCACGTAACCTGGTGATGCATCAGCATCGTTCTGGCGGACAGACCCAGCACTCCGAAATGCTGACTCTGGCACCCAAGTCAGATCGCATCCAGAACGCGCTTAACTATGCAAGGAAGAACTTGGCGCGTGCCCTTACCGTCGAGGAGTTGGCCGAGGAAGTTAACCTGAGCCCGCGTCAGTTTAGCCGCGTGTTTACCGCAGAAACCGGATTATCTCCTGCCAAGGCAATTGAAGGACTGCGCTTGGAGGCGGCGCGTCTGATGATCGAGAAGAGCAGGCATCCTCTTGAAATAATTGCCCGTGAAACTGGTTTCCGCGATCGGCGTCACATGCGTGAAGTGTTCATTCGTGGTTTCGGCGTGCCTCCGCAATCTATGAGGCGCGATGTGCGCGCAGGAGCATAAATTGTGAAATCGGTTTTCTAATCCCCATGTTTAATAAGCGAAGTCAGCGCACTAAATTGCTCACAAAAATCAAGTCCGCTGTCGGCCAGAAGCAGACATCCATGCAAAAGAAAAAAACCCGCTGAAACGGGCTTTTTTCTTGGAGTAACTTACACCTGCTGCTTGCGAAACTCAGAACTGCCATGCCGCCTTGATCGACGCTGCCTGATTCATGAATCCGGAGCGTCCTTCCGCATCGTAGCGCACTGAAATGTCTGTGCCCTGCTTGAACTTGTAGGTATAACCCAGGCCGGCTTTGAACAGCCACGGACCATGATCCAATCCGGTCGCCACAAAGCTTTGTCCCGGCGTGCCGGCATAGCTAGCCACGAGATCGCCTTTGTTATTGATCGTGTCGTAACCAGCGCCGACGGTAGCGTCGACTTGCGAGTGCGCGTCGATGGCGTGGACTACGCGTCCGTCCACCCCGATGACAAAGGCTTCGGTAGTCTTGCCATCCACACTGAGGTTGAGGGCATCTGCACCGGTTTCAGTGTAGGAGCGTCCTTTGAGGCGCGTGTAGTCAGCCCGGATTGACGGGAAGAATGTGTTAGCCGGATCGATGGAGATGGCTTGCGACAGGCTGGCGCCGGTATGGAAACTGAGGGCGCCGTAGCTGCCGTTGGCGGTGCGATTGATGCCGCCGAAGTTGATATTGCGGGCGCTGCGGTTGTCGTTCCAGCCGAGGTCCATCTGGAGATTCAAGGCAAGGTTTTCCTTGAGCGGTTTGCTGGCATAAACAGCGATGAGGTTGCTGTCGATCTTGGTGTTGCTGTCGGTGCCGGTCAGGGCCGTGTTGCCGTTGACCCGGGTGCTTGCGTAGGCGTACGACAACCCCACGCGGGTGTCGCCTTCGCTGCCGATATCAGTTTCAATGCCGGCAGCAAGGCCATAGGTGTTGGCCTTGAATCCGGAGACGTTATTGGCATCGTCCTGGCTGGCGTAGGAGCCGAAAGGCTTGATCCAGACCTGCCTGTTAATGCTCTCTTCACCGGAGGAGATGCCTGAACCGGTGTTGGCGAAGCGGCCGGCGATGATGCGATTGATGGAAGACAGTGCGCCCATCGTTGCCTGAGCGCTGCCATTTTGAGGTAGCGTCTGGTTGACGGCACGGGCGATACCCGATTGATCGGGCAGACGGTTGAAGGCACTGATGACGGTTCCGGTATCGCCGGTGCTGCTCCATGTATCGAGGATGCGGGCCGCTGCGTAAGCGGGCCTCATCCCTTGGTTGTTCGCGGCGTCGAAGATGGTGCTGGCGCTGGAGACATTCAGATCGACAGTGTTGCCGTTGCGCACTGCGGTGAAATTAAGCAGCGCGGAGTTGTCGGTGACGTTGAAGGTGGTCGCGTTCAGGGTGCCTGCGCTGATGACGCCGCTCAGTGTCTGATCCTTGGCCAGCGTGTTGACGCTGGCAACATCGACGGCGAGGTTGGCGCCCGCATTGAAAGTCGCCACGCCGGTGACATTCAGCTTGCCGTAGTTGGCGCTGCTGCTGGCACCGATGGTCAAGGTCTGGCCGCTGATCTGGTTGTAGGTGGTGAAGCCCAGGGTACCGGCAGAGACGCCGGTGCCACCGGTCCACGTATTGCTGCCAGTGATGTTGAGCGTGCCGCTACCTTGCTTGGTGAGGGTTCCGGAGCCGTTGATGATCCCTGTGGAGTTATTGAAGCTAACAGTGAAGCCTTGCGTATCAAAATAAGCTCCGCCGCTGTTGATGTGAATCGTGTTGGCTAAAAAGCCACTTATAAAAGAAGCCTGATTGCTGTTCGCGCGTAAAATACCGCCATCAAAATTAACATTCGTCGTGACGCTACTGGCGCTTCCTAAAGTACCGGTCAACAGCACACCGCCGTTGTTGATATTGAGGGTGCCGCTTGAGCCTGGGGTGTTTGATACCCCAGTTGCATTGGCAACACTCACGACGGCGCCATCTTGAATCGTCATGGTGCCGGTCAACCCGGAATCTGCAACCAGCAAATTATCGGGAATGACCAAAGACGCCCCCTGATTGCCCGGTGCAATGACGATGCGCCCACCTGAAGAAAAACGAACAACGCTACCGGTAGTAATGATCGATTGGGCCCATACGGGCTGCGCCAGGCAAAAACTGGCGACGAGAAAAAACTTCTTGTTTGTGACGACTGAAACAGCTTTGTTGCGGCGAGCCATTGGAGTTTCCCTTTTTTTTTCTTAATGACTAAGTGATTTCTTGTTTATTTAATGAAATGCATAAACGGCATTTCTTGCCCTTTCGGGATATCGGCAGCGTTTTGCGGCTCTGAAGGTCTCTTTACGACATTTCCGTTGATGCGTGGCGGAGCACACGGAATTTCAGATCGACAATGTTTCCATGCGGATTTTTTTGCACACGGCCTTGGTCTTATCTGCTGAAATCGCTGCGGCCTCCAATTTTTTAGGACAATAGCTTCACGCAGCGCCCTTGGCATCTATACCGACGTATGTATCACCGCAAAAAATGTGGAAGCGAAAATGCTCCGCTCTACTGCCTGCCACTATTCGGTAGCGGCTACGCCCTATATGCAAAATATTCAGACGTAGACATGACGCCGCTACGGGAGAGCAAGAAAATCTCACAGTAAACAGTGACTCGGCACTGAAACTTGTGAGCCCGGGCCGACTTTGAACAGCCACGGACCGTGATCCAATCCGGTCGTCACAAAGCCTGGTCCCGGGCTGCCCGCATAGGCAGCCACGAAAGAGGCAATTGCGCGTGTGTTTGACCGCTGATCGACACGAATGGAGAATAGCGGTTTGCGTTCGCCACCAAACCTCCCATTGCCTTCCCTAAAACAATCATCCGCACAACGTCGTCATGCCATCGGGAATATATTTCCCATGGCGTGGTTTGCTCTCGGCACAATCTTGTTGGCAATCTTGACTGGCTGCGCTGGTGATCCTTCAGTTCATGCCGACACATTGGCACAACCGGCGGGCTTGCAACTGGAACGGACCAAGGCTGGCCCTTTTTTGCTTACCGCCTATGTGCGCATCACGCGCACCGATCTACCCTTGAATCTTTATATCGAGGGTGACGGCCTGGCCTGGCGCAGCCGCTACGAACCCTCAACGGATCCGACTCCGCGCAAGGCCTTGGGATTGACGTTGGCGGCGGCGGACAACAGTGCCAATGTGGTCTACCTGGCACGCCCCTGCCAGTTCACGCCGATGGCGGACAACCCTGCTTGCGACCCGGCCTACTGGACCAGCAAACGATTCGCCCCTAAGATCGTCGCCGCCATGAATGACGCAGTTGGTCATTACCTTGATCGCTTGCCCGGTCAACGCGTGAATCTGGTGGGATATTCCGGCGGCGGCGCTATCGCAGTGTTGGTCGCCGCGCGTCGTCATGATGTGTCGACCCTGCGCACCGTGGCAGGCAACCTGGATCAGGTGGCATTGAATCGTTGGCACAAAGTTTCGCCGATGCCGGATTCGCTCAATGCCATCGATGTCGCAAACCGTGTGGCCGACATCCCGCAATTTCATTTCAGTGGAAGCGCCGATACCGTCGTTCCCACGCAGTTTGCCAGTGCGTTTGTCCAACGTGCAGGAGCCTGCGCCCATGTGAAAGTGCTGCCAGGACTGTCACACGAAGGTAACTGGGCAGCCGTCTGGCCGGAGCTGCTCAAACTGCCACAATACTGCGGCGCTATTAACAGCGACAGTGAGTAGGCGATTTAGCGCGATGCTTTCAAGGCATTCGCGAACTACGTTGTGTCAATGTCCGTAATCGGCCAGGAGCTGGCCAATTTCCAATCACACGCCATTCATAACAAGGCATTGCCGCAGCGGCGCTCGATAGAGCCGCGTACTGCATTTGCAGTATTTACACCGCCCCCTCCCTCCCGCAACATGGCGTGCACAGAGAATGCGCAGGTCATTCCCGCAAGATCCCAGCGCAGGCTGCATGCCATTCATCGGCTCCGTTGATTGTCCGACAGCGCTGTTGCCGGAACCAGTAACACGCCCTGCTTTCGTTGGTCGGTGACTTGTGACGGTTTCTCTTGGCAACCCTCTCCAGCTCAAACAGTCACCATCATGATTTCATTTCTGTCTCCACGTTATCTGTTGCTGTATGGGCTGCTTGTGAGCCCGTACGCGGCGGCCGATCAGGACTTGTGGGGCGCGCGCCTTGATCTGGAGGCCAAGCCCGGCAACAAGCGCAGTCTCGCGGAAGCGGACATGTTTTTCCCCGTCGCGCAGACGGCGCGCACCTTGTTCTTTGCCAACATCCGCACGCGTGGCGATGACTCGGGAGGGCGCGAAGGGAATTTTGGGTTGGGGGTGCGCCACATGCTTGATAGCGGTTGGAACCTTGGCGCCTATGGCTACTTCGACCGCCGCCGCTCAGCCGATACCGGCCTCTATTACAACCAGGCGACTCTTGGGGGTGAGGCAATCGGTCCTGATATCGAGTGGCGCGCCAACGCGTATCTTCCGGTCGGTACCCGCAGCCGTGATGTGGGCAGCGTCAGTTCAGCGCGGGTCAGCGGCGCGGCGGTCGTCGTGGATACCGCCACTAACCAGGAGCGCGCGTTGCGCGGTTTCGACCTTGAATCCGGTTGGCGATTGCCGATCTTTGATTCCGAGGCGACGCGTCAATTGCGCATCTATCTGGGCGGCTACTATTTCAACGATGGAGGCGTGACGGTGACAGGGCCTCGTGCCCGGATGGAGTTTGCGTTTGAAGATCTCGCGTGGTTTGGCCAAGGATCGGCCCTGCTGCTGGGGGCGGAGGCGCAGCGTGATGGCGCGCGCGGCAACCAGCAATTTCTCAGTGTGCGATTGCGCATACCCTTGGGGAGCGGGCATCGTTCGAGCAACCGTTTATCGGCCCAGGCGCGTCGCATGACGGCGGCCATTGTCCGGGATGTCGATGTGGTCACCCAGCGTCATGTCGTACACCAGACGGAGGCCGCGTCCGCGACCGCGGACGGCCGGCGCTTTAGCGTAATCGACAGCGCGACCACATCCGGCGCAAATCTGCCGGCGGCGGTCGCCAGCAGCGGTTCCTTGGTGCTGTTATCCGGTACGTTCAACACCACATCGCAAGTTGCCATGGCGGCCAACCAGACCCTTACCGGAAGCCTTAAGGTTACTACCGCCTCGGGACGCACTGCCACCGTCAATACGAACGCGGTGATCGCCGCAACCAATGCCAGCGGATCGGCGGTCGCGGTCGGCAACCACGGTAGCTTATCCAACCTGAACATCAGCAACACGATGGATGGAAGCATCGTTGGAACCGGCGTTTCCAACGCCTCCGTTGCCGCCACAATTACTGACAACAGGATCACAGTAACGCAGAACGGCGCCAATGACGCCATCGGCGTCAACACCGGCACGCCAGGGAGGACCATCCTCTCCGGCAATATCATCACGGTAAATGGGAGTGCAGGCGCGGGCACTCTGACTGCAATACAAGCCGGGCAGGGAACGGCGACTGTCAACGGAAATACATTGACCGTTTCGGGGGGGACATCCAATGTCAGCATCAACTCTTCGGCGTTTACCAACGAATTCACTGCGGGGTCGGTAGGGAATGTGCTGATCAGCGGCGTGTGCAGCGGCGGAAGTCTCCGGGGAAGCGTATTTTTCACTGATGGCAGCAGTTGTCCGTAGCAAGACCAGGGCGCAAAGCTGCACATGACAAAAATCCCGCACCGTTGCGGGATTTTTCTTTTGGAAGCGTTTTAGGTTCTCACTCAATACTGCCAGCGACGGCGGATAGGGATCGCGCCTCAATCGGGGTGGTTGCCATTCTGGCCACTAAATAAAATTCAAAAAAATGAGACAGGCAGTCAAGTCAGAAGAAAAACATCCATTACCCTTTCCGCGAAAAACAGGTTGCGTGCTCCACGAGGGGAGCAGCAAGGCATAACAACCAGATGGGAATGTGTTTTCCGGGGAAATCAATAGCATGAACAGGATCTATAGCCTGGTGTGGAACCGCCAGCAAGGAGCGTTTGTCGTCGCGCAGGAAAATGCCACGTCGTGCGGCAAGGGGCACCGCGCGGCCACTGTCGCGTTGGCATTGGCGGCAACGCTGCTGGCTACGCCGACGATGGCGGCGACCTATACCGTCGCGAGCAATACCGATGACGGTACCGGTGCGCAAGATACGCTGAGCTGGGCAATCAACCGGGCCAACAGCGGCGATACGACTACCATCGCAACCGGCGTGACCAGCATTACCGTGACTGGTACGTTGCCTACAATTAGCACAGCAGTCTCGATAATTGCCAACGCTGGCACCACAGTGCAGATTGATGGCGTCACGTTGAACATCAGTGGCGTGGCGGCGAATGTCTCGCTTGGAAATACCGTCCGCATCCAAGGACTCCAAGGCGGGAGCGGCGCTGCGGGCCCAAGCGGTGTCGATGGCGGCAGCGGCGGCGCAGGTGGTATTGGCGTTTCCGGGAATGGCTTTACCCTGGGCAACGCCGGGACTATTAATGGAGGTACCGGCGGCAGGGGTGGCAGGGGTGGCGACAACTCTACTCATAACGGCAATGGGGGCAGCGGCGGCGCCGGCGGTATCGGCGTCTCCGGAAATGACTTTGCCCTGACTAACTCCGGAACCATCACTGGCGGCACCGGCGGCAGCGGCGGCGACGCCGGAACGCAAGGTCTTGGCCAGGGTACTGGTGGCAGCGGCGGCGCCGGCGGCGTCGGCGTCTTCGGAAATGGCTTTACGCTGACTAACTCCGGAACCATCAGCGGCGGTACTGGCGGCAGCGGTGGCACTCGAGGAGGCAGCCCCAGCAGTGGCGGCGTTGGCGGCAATGGCGGTATCGGCGTATCCGGAAGCGCCTTTACTCTGACTAACTCTGGAGTCATCAGCGGCGGCAATGGCGGCGTCGGCAATGGCGCAGTCGGCGGCGCCAACGGCGCCAACGGCGGCAGCGGCGGTATCGGTGTATTCGGAAGTGGCTTTATCCTGAACAATTCCGGAATCATCAACGGCGGCAACGGCGGCAGCGGTGGCTTGAGCAACAGTGGCGGCACCAGCGGTCGAGGTGGCGATGGCGGTATTGGCGTATCCGGAACTAACTTTACCCTGACCAACTCCAGAACGATTAGCGGCGGCAGTGGCGGCAACAGTGACTACGGCCTCGGCGGCTACGGTGGCAGCGGCGGCAGCGGTGGTATTGGCGTATCCGGAAATGGCTTTACGCTGACCAACTTCGGAGTCGTCAACGGCGGTAACGGCGGCAGTGGCTACTACGGCGACGTCGGCAGTGGTGGCGGCGGTGGCGGCGGTATCGGGGTATCCGGAAGCGGTTTTACCCTGACTAACTCGGGAGCCATCAGTGGCGGCAACGGCGGCGTCGGTGGTAGCGGAATCAGCGGCGGCGGCATCGGCGGCAACGGCGGCATCGGCATATCCGGAAACGGTTTTACCCTGACTAACTCGGGATCCATCAGTGGCGGGAACGGCGGCAACGGCGGCAACGGCGCCCTCGGCGGTAGCAGTACTGCCGGCGGCGGCAACGGCGGCGACGGGAGCAGCGGCGTATCCGGAAGCGGCTTTACCTTGACTAACTCAGGGACCATCAGCGGTGGCATCGGTGGCATCGGTGGCCCTAGCATCCACGGCAGCGCCAGCAGCCCCGGTAATGCAGCAGCAGCAGTGGTTTCATCCGGCAGCTCTATCATTTATAACAGTGGCATTATCAACGGGGGCAGCGGCGCAAATGCAGTAGACCTTTCGGGCGGCAATAATAAGTTGGTTCTATTGGTAGGCAGCCAGTTCGGTGGCAACGTGGTCAGCACGAGCGGTGCAAGCAATGGCGGCGATACTCTGTCGCTAGGGGGCGCAAGCGGTGCGGGAAGTTTTGCGCTCAGCGATATTGGCGCGGCCTCCAAATACCGGGGATTCACCACTTACATCAAGGAAAATACGGGCACCTGGACCCTGACCGGCAACGGCGCCAGTGACTGGACGGCGCAAGGCGGCACTCTGGTACTTGCCGACAACATGAGCCTGACCGGCACCCTGGCAGTGCAGAACGGAGCGACCGCCCGCGCGGACAATGCCACCGTCAGCGGCACAGTGACCAACGCGGGCACAGTGGCCGTCGATGCCGGCAAGACGGCAAATGTCGGGGCGTACACCAACAGCGGCAGCGGCACCTTGCGAATTGGCGTGACCAGCATGAGCAGCTACGGCAAGCTGGTGGTCAACGGGACGGCCAACCTGGGCGGCGCCTTGTTCGTGGATGCGGCCAGCGCGACAGGCATGTCGGCCGGCACGCTGACGCAGATCATTTCGGCGACGGCGATCTCGGGCACGTTCGCATCGACTTCCACCAACAGTCTGCTATTTGCCTATACGCCGAACTATGTCGGCAACCAGGTCGATCTGATCGTGGCAGCGGCTCCTGCCCGCAACAGCGGTTTGGGCGGCAACATCTTCGGGATCATCAACACCCAAGGCAATCTCCCCGCTGCCGGCGCGGCAAGAGCGCTCGACCAGATCATCGGCGCCAACCCGAGCGGCGCCATCGGCACGCTGTTCCAGGGCTTTACCACCGGCCAGGAACGGCGGCTGTCCAATGCCGTGAGCCAGACCCTGCCCCTGCTGGTGGGGGGCGGGCAAGCGGCGACCAACGCGGCCTTCAGCGGCATCAATGGCGTGGTGCAGGCCCGTATCGGCGGCAACCGCGGCCTGTCCTCGGGCGAAGAATTCCTGGGCGACCGCAACATCTGGTTCAAGCCCTTCGGATCCTGGGCCAACCAAGGCGAGCGCAATGGCGTGCCTGGCTTCAATGCCAGTATCTACGGCGTGGTGGCCGGTGTTGACCGGGATGTCTCGGAAGAACTGCGTGCCGGCGTGGCGTTCGCTTATGCACGCAGCAACGTCGCGAGCGATGCAGCGGAAGCGCCGCAGTCTGGCAAGGTCGACGTCTACCAGTTGATCGGCTACGGCAGCTACGCCCTGGACCAGAACACCGAGCTGAACTTCCAGGGGGATATCGGCCGCAACTTCAACCGGGGCAAGCGCAGCATCGTCTTCGCCTCCAGCGTGGCCGACAGCGCCTACGACAGCACCAGCCTGCACGTCGGCGCAGGCATCGCGCGCAGCTATGCGCTGTCGGAGACGACCAGCTTCACGCCGGGCGTGCGCGCCGACTACACCTGGGTGCGCGATGCCGGCTATGCGGAATCGGGCGCGGGCGTGCTCAACCTGAATGTGGATGGGCGCAGCGTGTCGCAGTTTGTGCTGTCGACCGACGCCAGGCTGAATATGCAACTGAACCGCTACACCAACCTCGCGTTCAATGCCGGCCGGGGCTACGACACAGTCAACAAGCAAGCCTCGATCACGTCCGCTTATGCGGGCGCACCCGGCGCGTCCTTCGTGACCTACGGCCTCAAGCAAAGCCCGTGGATCGGCCGCTTGGGGACGGCGCTGACGTACACCACCAGCGGCGGTATGGACCTGAGCCTGCGCTACGACCTGGAAGCGCGCAGCAGCTTCACCAACCAGACCGCGAGCGCCCGGGCGCGCTGGCGCTTTTGAGCAACAATCAGCCTGGAGCGCCCCCCTCCGCTGGCGAAGTGACCTCCCGCCGCATGCCTCGACCGACTTGCGCTATTGGTGATTTACCTCTAAATTCGCCGCGGGGCATGTAACTAGGGACGTTCGTTTGGGGCCGGACAGGATGACAAAACTCTATACAAGACACGTCGACCGTCTGATCCAAGGGGCGCGCACCCGCTATGCGCTTCCGACAAGTTTGGCCGAAACGGGAATCGCGTTGGTGCAACATCAACATTTCTCGGTCAACGACGAATCCCGCGCGCTCCAGGCGCGCGCGTGGTCCGACTATGTCGGCCGCATCCTCGATACGCCGGTCTCGCGCGCCCAGACGCTGTCTGGCTTCTACGGCGAAATTGACAGCTATGTCCTCAAGGACATGATCTACCTTGATGTCCGTACCGACCCTTTGCACCAGGCCAGGACCGGCGCCAGGATTTCCAGGGACAACGTACGCGACTTCGTGTTCCATATCGCCGTGGAGGGCGTCATGGAAACGGTGACCGCCTCCAGCCGCCATGGCGCGGCCGCGCAGTTCGTGCCGGGCGTACTGGCGCTGGACATGGGCCAGACCATGCGCATGCACCGCCCTACCCGGGCGCGCGTGCTGGCGTTTTTCACGCCACGCGAGAGGGTCGCCGCAGTCATTGCCGATCCCGAATCCATTCACGGCAGGATCCTGTCCTATGCATCGCCGCTGGGGCAGTTGATCCAGGCGCAGGTACGGCACCTGACGCAGCGCCTTCCGTTCCTGGACCAACGCAGCGCGCAGGAGGCCATCGGCCTTTGCCTGGATCTCATCCTGACCGCCTTCGCCAAGCAGGTGCGGCTTGACGATGGCGCTCGCGCGGTGGCCAGGCAAGCGCTCATGGCTTGCGTAAAGCGCCACATCATGGCCAACCTGCACAAAAAGGAGCTGAGTGCGATGACGGTTCAGCGGGCTTTCCCGCAAGTGCCGCGGCCCACCCTCTACCGCATGTTCGAGCCGGAAGGCGGGCTTGCCGCGTACATCCGCAACTGCCGCCTGTGGGCCGCCGCCAGGGAGTTGATCGAGCTGCGGCAAATGCCGGTGGCGGAGATTGCCTACGGCCTGGGATTTGGCAGCGCCTCCGATTTCTCGCGCGCCTTCAAGCGCAGCTACGACGTATCCCCCCTGGACTTCCGCGCCGCTGGCGAGCATTGGCTGCTGTGAGTGGCGGCTTATGCATGGCATGCCCCGACAATTGCCCGAGAATGCCCGAGCTCTTCCAGGCGGATGCCGCCGCCGTTGGCTAGTGCCAGCCCGGAATCTGGTCGCTGTTGTTTATATCGGCCAAATGGCGCTGCAATTCGTCAAGGGACAACGGTTTGGTCAGGTGCAGGCCGAAACCTGCGGCGGCGGCTTGCTCCTTGTCGGCCGCAAGGCCATACCCTGTCAGGGCGACAAGGTGTATGGAAGCCGGCTGCATGGCTTTGCGTAGCGCTACGGCCAGTTCATAGCCGCTCATGTCCGGCAGGCCGATATCTATCACCGCCGCATGCGGCTGGCGCTGCGCGGCCATGGCGAGCGCCTCCTTGCCGCTGGAAGACGACCAGACCTCCAAGCCAAGCTCCGCGAGAAGGGCATGCGTTATCTCCCGAAGGTCATCCTGATCTTCCACCAGCAAGACCTTCATCCCCTTCAGCGACGAGCCGGGCGCCTGCGCCATGCCGCCGTCGGCCGGCATACCGCTGTCCAGGAGGGGGAGGCGCACCTCAAACGTGCTCCCCTTGCCGCTCCCCGCGGAGCGCACGGCCACCGTTCCGCCATGCAGGGCCGCCAGTTTCTGCACCAGGCTCAAGCCTATGCCCATGCCGCCTTCGGTGCGGGCCAAGGTGTTGTCGCCCTGGACGAACACGTCGAACACGTATGGCAAAAGTTCAGGGCCGATCCCTGCGCCCGAATCGGCCACCCTGAGAACGGCCATGCCGTCCTCAGCGCGGACCGAAACGTCGATCAAGCCACCCTCGTCGGTATATTTGACGGCGTTGTCGACAAGGTTGCTGAACACTTGCTCCATCCGGGTGCGGTCGGCGCGCACCATGACAGGTTCGGTATCGAACGAGAACGCGTGCCTTGTCAGTTTCGATGTTTCCATCATCGACCTGACCGAGGCTGCGACGAGTTCTCCCAGATCGAGCGCTTGCATATCAAGCCGGACCTTGCCGTAAATCACCCGGCTGAGATCGAGAAGATCGTTGAGCAGCGACCGCAGGTGATCGCTTTGCCGGTGGATGATATCGGTGGGCCGCCGCAATGCGGGATCGTCGCCGACCCTAAGCCTTAGCAAGGAAACCGCAACGCTGATTGCCGAGAGCGGATTCCTGAGCTCATGCCCCAGCATGGCGAGAAATTCGTCCTTGCGTTTGTTTTCCACTTCCGCAGCATGTCGCGCCACCCTCTCCGAGTCGAGCAGCTCGGCATTGCGCGCTTCCGCCGCTTTCAATTTCGCCGCCGCACTGGCGATGGCGTCTTGCAGCTTGTCGACCTCGGGCGTGCCCGATCGCTTCATTGCGGGCAACTCCGTGCCTTTTCCCAGCATGCTGGATGCGGCGGCAGCCGCTTCTATCGAACCGGCCAGCTGGCGCCCTACCACTCCGGCGCCGGTCAAGGCCGCGATGACCGCCAGCAGCAGCCCTCCCGCGGCGAGGTAGCCGGCCTCCCGCACCTGGCCATCGATCTCCTCCACCGGCACGCCAACGGCGACAGTCCACCCCGACAGCGCGGAGCGGGTGAGGACGTCATAGACGTCGAGATTTCCCCGCACCGTGTGCCTGCGGATATTGTCCGACTGCGAGCGTATGGCCTCGACCGTCTCCCTGTTTGCCGGCTTGCCGACGAATTCATCGGCCTTCGCGCTGCGGCCTATCGTCAATCCATCCTTGTCGAACACGCCCACGACCCAGCTCGCGGGAATGTTTCTCTCCTTGAAGGCCAGCGAGAAATGATCGGAGTAGACCGCTTGCGACAGAACGTAGCTCTTTCCGCTGCGGGTCGTCACGGGGACGTCGATAAAAATGATGTGCTTCTTCAGCGCGCGCGACCACACCATCCCGGATATGTGGACGCCCCTGGCGGCGATGATGGGCATGAGTTCATCCGGCGAGGGCCGGATCAACAAGGGCGCGCCATAGGGCATGCGGGTGTTGAGCACCTGCGAACCGTCCGGGGAATAGAGGATCACCCACCCGATTTCGCCGAATGCGGCCGACTTCGCCTGGTCATAGAACTGCTCGAATTTCTCATCGACAAGCAAGGGCGACCTGGATAGCGCAAGCAGCGCCGACACCGCGCCTTGCAGTTCGCGGTCGATGATCAGCGCGGTGGCGCTGGCTGTCTCCCGCATGGCCCTGATGGCGCTGTCTCGCGTGCCATCGCTCAGCCGCTTTGCGGCGAGCGCCGAGAATATCAGCAGGGGCACCAGCGCAAGCAAGGCCATCAACGCCAGACGGGCACGCAGTTTCATGGAGCGGACATTGGATTCGGACATAGCGCGACAGTTTATCCGTGTTATGGCGTCCCGATGCGCGAATATGGATCCGTCCGGCAGCCGAAGGCGCGCACCGCCGGGTGTGGCCCGTGCCGGATCACCGCCTGCAAGGACGGCCCCCTAGACGACGATGCGCGATACATCCACCAGGTCTCCACGCAAGCGGGAAGCGTCTCGTTTCGGCGGATGCCCGAACAGCCGGGAGTACTCGCGGCTGAATTGCGACGTGCTTTCGTATCCCACGGCATAGGCGGTGCGTGTTGCGTCCACGTCCGAGGCGAGCAGGCGCCGGGCGGCTTGCAGCCGCAGCGTCTTATGGTATTGCAAGGGACTCATCGACGTGGTCGCGCGGAAATGGCGATTGAATGAAGGAACGCTCATGCCGGCAATGTCGGCCACAGTCTTGATCGGGAACGATTCATCGTAGTGATTGCGCATCCAGTCGATGGCTCTCCTGATTTGCGTCAGCCGTCCCTCCTCGCGGGCGATTTGCCGCAGCAGCGGCCCATGCGGACTCTGCAGCAGCCGGTATATCAGCTCGCGCTCACGCGATGCGGCGAGGATGGGAATATCGTCGGGCGCATCGAGGAGCGCCAGCAAATGATCCCAGGCTTCAAGCACCTCGCGCGACACCGTCCCGATGTTGAATGCCGGGAGCTCCCCTTTCTGGGGAGCGGCGGGCATGTCGGCGATCAATGACGTGAAGAGGTCGTGGTCCAGCGTCAGGCCCGTGCCGACGTAAGGCTTGTCGCCATCCATTTCGAACACGCAACAAGTCGTCGGTAACTCGATCAGGGAGGCGAAGCAGGCGCCCGCGCTATAGCGCAGCATTTTCCTGTTGACCATCATCTGCTTGGCGCCTTGCAAAATCAGGCACACGCCCGCACCGATGGCCGTCATGGTCGGCTCCGGTTGCCGAAAAGCGCCGATGGCGAGCCTTGGAATCCCGGTGTCCAGGCTCTTGGGGTTCGCATGGCGCAGCACGCGCCGACTCATCTGCTCGAGGAGATCTTTCATGCATCCAGTGTGACAGCACAAATCGACATTCTCAATAAAATGAGCGGATCAGGCAAGAAATTGCGCAGTTTTGGCGAAACCGTCCCTCCTGCCAAGCGTATCTTGGCAATGCACGTGCAGCAACGCACGCATCTGAACTCAACAGGAGAACGTCTTGACCAACGCACATTTCAACGCAAAGTCCACAACGGACGAGGTATTGGCAGGCATCGACCTGCGCGGCAAACGGGTATTCATTACGGGCGTCTCGGCAGGGTTGGGAATCGAAACCGCGCGCGCTCTGGTGGCCCACGGGGCGGAGGTGATCGGCACCGTGCGCGATCTCGGCAAGGCGCGCGGCGCGACGCAGGCCGTTCGCGACGCGGCGCAAACTTCCGGTGGACACCTCGAGATTATCCGGATGGATCTTGCCGATCTGACATCGGTGCGCGAAGTGAGCGATGCGATGGCCGCGGCGGGGAAACCCTTCGACCTGGTGATTGCCAACGCCGGCATCATGGGGCCGCCGTTCGGCCATACCAAGGATGGATTCGAGCTCCAATTCGGCACCAACGTCCTCGGGCACTTTGTATTGATCAACCGGCTGGCCCCTTTGATGACGGCCGGATCCAGGCTGATCATGCTCTCATCCAACGGACACCGGTTCGCAGATGTCGATCTCGACGACCCCAACTTCGTGCACACCCCCTACGATCCATGGGTTGCCTACGGCCGTTCCAAGACGGGCGATGCCTTGCTCGCCGCGGTCTTCGATGCGCGTCACCGTCATCGCGGCGTGCGTGCCGCAAGCGTCCACCCCGGCGTCATCCTGACGGAGCTGACGCGCAATATAGCGCCTGAGGTTTTCGAGGCGGCCTTTGCGTCGATGAATGAACAGCACCTGGCGCTGGGCAATGCTCCCTTTGAGGTGAAGACCCCCGCGCAGGGCGCCGCCACGACGCTGTGGGCGGGGATCGTCGCCGATGCGGAGACAATTGGAGGACGTTACTGCGAAGACTGCGGGATCGGCGCGATGCTGTCCGATGACGCCGTCGTCAGCGCTTTCAGCGCCGGCGTGCGTCCCTATGCCATCGATCCGCTACGTGCGGAACAGCTATGGACCAAGTGCTCGCAATGGACGGGCGAAGACCACCGGTTGCGACGCTGACGTCGGACGTCCGCCAAGCTGGCAGGAGGAGGATTGCCCTCCTCCTGGGCGCCGCGGGATCAGGCGCTCGGAATGCGTGCGATCACCTTGATTTCAAAATCGAAACCTGCCAGCCAATTCACCCCTACCGCAGTCCAGTTGGGATAGGGAGGTTCTCCAAATTCCTTCAGGCGGATGGCGTTAAGGATATCGAATTGCGCCTGCGGATCAGTATGGAAACTGGTCACGTCGATGACGTCGTCTAGGCTGCAACCTGCTTCTGCCAGTACCGCCTTCAGGTTGTCGAAGGCCAGTTGCACCTGACGTCCGAAATCCGGCTCCGCACTACCGTCCTCCCGGCTTCCCACCTGTCCTGACACGAACAGAAGGTCGCCCGAACGGATCGCGGCGGAATATTGGTTGATCTCATACAGGGCCTGCCGACCGGCGGGAAAGATGGCCTCGCGTTTGTTCATGGCTGTGCTCCAGGGATGTTGATTGAAATAGACGGGCAGCCGGCGCCGGCTGCTCCAGGCATGCGTTGCAGGATCGACTTGCATACGCAACGTATGTCAATTTAATCAAACATACGGATCGTATGTCAACTAAAATACGCCACGTATGTTTTTATCGGGAGAAACCAGCGTGGTGAAGAGCCGTTCGGAAATGGTGGAAGAAACCCGGGCCAAGCTGATCCAGGCGGCCCGTGCATCTTTCGCCCAATACGGATACGCGAACGCGTCCATGGATGAACTGACCGCCGGCGTGGGCCTCACCCGCGGGGCGCTGTATCACAACTTCGGGGACAAGAAGGGATTGCTGCAGGCTGTCATCGATCAAATCGATACGGAGATGGCAACCAGGGCGCACGCGCTCAACGCCAAGGAAAAGGACCCCTGGAAGCGGCTCATGGCAGAGGCCATCTCTTATATCGAGATGGCCCAGGAACCCGAGGTCCAGCGCATCATGCTGCGCGACGGTCCCGCCGTGCTGGGGGATCCCTCGCAGTGGCCCAGTCAGAACGTTTGCCTGGGAAAGACGATAGCTGGCCTGCGCGAGCTGATCGACGCCGGCGTGATCCATCATGTAGATGCGGAAGCCACCGCTCGCCTGCTCAATGGCGCTGCATTGAACGCAGCCATGTGGATTGCTTCATCGGACCAGCCCAAGGCCGTGTCCAGGAAAGCCGTTGAGGCGTTCAGATACCTGGCCAATGGCTTGCTGCGGCCGGCAACATCCTAGCGGCGCGCAGCTTCGTCGTCCGTCTTTGGCGGTAACGAGATATCAAGGGCCGCGACCATCGCGGCTTGCAGCATTGAGGGATCGAGCGGCTTGTGCAGCACCTTGAAGCCGCTGGCGCTGGCTTCGTTGATGCCCTGCAACGAGGTGTCGCCGGTGACGATGATGGCCGGCACGTCCGATCCCATGGCCTTGCGCACGGCGTGCACGACGTCGACGCCGGTCACTTCCATGGCCAGCCGGAAATCCGTCACGATAAGCTGGACGGCAGCGTGCTCCAATTCATCCAGGGCCTGCTCCAGCGAGCGTGCGGCGATGACCGCATATCCCCAGCTGGCCAGCAGCACCTCCATGCCATCGAGCACCTGCTTGTCATCATCGACCACCAGCACGGTGTATCGCTCATCGCGCCGGCGTAACGGCCTGGCCCGGGCCGATGGAGTTTGCCCGGCGGCCGGCGCGTCGCGATGCGGCAGGCGCACCGTGAAGCAGGACCCTTTGCCCCGCACCGAACGCAGGCCTACCTCCGCGCCGATCAACTCGGCGGTCCTCTTGACGATGGCCAGCCCCAATCCCAGGCCCTGTTCGCGGTCGCGCGCGATGTTGCCGACCTGATAGAACTCCCGGAAGATATTGTCGAACTGGTCCGCGGCGATGCCGATGCCGGTATCGGCCACGAGGATTTCCAAGGCGCCATGCCGGCGGCGGCAGGCCAGCAGGATCTTGCCGTGGCGCGTGTAGCGCACCGCGTTGGACAGGAGATTCGACAAGATATTTTGCAGCAGCACCGGATCGGTATCGGGCCAGGCATCGGTGCGCCGCACCTTGAGCTGCAGGCCCTTGGCTGCGGCAGCCTGGACGTACTGGTTGCCCAGAGCGTCGAAGCTCTCCTGCAGGCGAAGGCGGCGCCGTTCCACCTGGATCACGCCGGCGTCCAGGCGCGAAATGTCCAGCAACACGTTGAGCAGTTGCGACATCCCCGTGAGCGCCGATTGCAGCCGGCCGGCGAGCATCTCGATGGCGTCGCGCTCGATCTTCGGGGCTTGCGCCGCCACGCGCAGCGTGGCGATGTACAGGCCCAGCGCGTGGGTGGGCTGGCGCAGGTCGTGACTGGCTGCCGCCAGGAATTGCGACTTGCTGCGATTGGCCAGCTCGGCGCGTTCTTTTTCTTCGGTCAGCTGGCGGATCAGCGCCGTGTTCTCGAAGCGCAGGGTGATGGCGTCCGCCAGCGTGCGCTGCATCACCCGGCTGTAGGCCAGGTTCACGCCCAGCAGGAACAGCGACAGCACACCCAGCACCGAGAACAGCGGCGTGCCGTGGGCGAACGAGCGCAGCGCGAACGGCAGCACCGTGGGCAGGGCGTAGACGTAGTATGCCGGCCAGAATGCCGACAGCGAGGCGACCGAACCGCCGGTCATCCCGGCCAGCACGATGCAGGTGTAGACCGTGACGATGGCATTGTCCGGTGCAAAGAACAGCGGCCCCATCGCGCCCCACAGGCACCCCGATACCGCCGCCCAGAAGACGTAATGCCAGCAGCGCCGCGCGGTGGCGTCGGGGTGATGGGGGCCGGCCCGCCCGTCTTTCCGGACGATGAGGATGCGCAGCGCGGTGAGCAGGTAGATCGCCCCCGCCCAGCCCAATAACAGGGGATGCGCCACCTCGTTCCACAGCAGAAACACGGTCAGCCCGGCAACGGCAATGTTGCCCAGGAAGATCGGCGGAGACTGCCGGTACAAGGTGTTGACCAGTTCCCGGTAGAGCGCGGGATCCCTGGTCGGAAGCAGGTTTGTCATAAGTATTCCGCGGGGAAATAAAGTGCCGGCAGGAACCCTTGTCGGACGGCAATTGGGCGAGTTTACTGTAATATCGCCCCATCAATGGCCGGCCGCACGATGCGGCCCGGGCGCCGGGGCGCCCGCGCGATCAAGGGGGATGGCGATGAACAATAATCCGAGAGAACTGAATCGATGAAATCGATCGTGCTGGCTGAAGACCACGCGATCATCCGCGACGGCCTCAAGCTGCTGATCGCCACCCGCTCCAACCTGCGCGTGGCGGCCGACACCGGCGACGGCAACGAGGTGGAGCAACTGGTGCGCACGCACGCCGCGGATTTGCTGCTGCTCGACCTCGACCTGCCCGGATGCCACGGCATCGAGGTGACGCGCAGCATCAAGGCGCGTCATGCCGGCACCCGGGTGCTGATCCTCACCGGCAATCCCAGCGCCGCCTCCGTCAACGCCGCCTTCGAGGCCGGCGCCGACGGCTATGTGCTCAAGCACGAAAACGTCGAAGAACTGCTCTACGCCATTTCACTGGTGCTGTCGGGAATCGTCTACCTCAGCAAGAGCCTGGTGCATTTTTCCAGTGCGCCGGCGCCGCAGCCGGAACAGGTGCAATCGATCACCGCGCGCGAGCAGGAAATCCTTGCCCTGATCGCCGGCGGCAATTCCAGCAACGACATCGCCGCGGCGCTCAACCTGAGCGTGCTGACGGTGCGCAAGCACCGCCAGAACCTGATGGCCAAACTCTCCTTGCACAACGTCGCCGACGTCACCGCCTACGCCATGCGGCGCAAGCTGTTGCCGCACTGATGGGATTCCCCTTGCTCATACGCCGCCATTGATGATGGCCAGCGTACTGTTGCCTGCATCATCCTTGCCCGCCACATCGCCATTGCCATCGCTGCGCGACTGTTCGGTTTGCGCGGCGACAGCGGCGGCTGGCGGCTCTTGACGAACGATGTCCAGACTGCGTTGCGTCGCGAATGCCGGCGCAGGCGATGGACGATCTGCGCCCCTGATCGCCGCCAGGTACCAGGCCATGGCTTGCGTGTTGTCGCTGATGTCGGCCAGCGCGATGCCGGTCGGGTTGCTCAGTACATAGTTGCCGCGGTCGGCGCCGGTGAGGCTGAACGCCAGATTGACAGTCTTGCCGGCGCCGATGGATGCGCTGCCGAAATTGCCGCTCTGGCTCAACGACACCGCGTCGCCCGCCAGCATGCCATTGAGCACGCCGCCGCTGACGGTGGCGCCGGTGTTGCCGTCAAAAGGCTTGTTCTGCGCGATGGCGCCGCTGGCCGTCAGGGTCGCCGGGGTGACCGTCACGTTGCCGGCGTTGGAGACCAGCTGGTAGCCCAGGCTGGAGGCCAGGTTGCCGGTGTAGTCCAAGGCATAGCTGCCCACATTGACATGGCCCGAGCCCGACGTATTGCCGCTCGCAACGCTGAACGAAGCCGTGCCTGAGATGCCGGCGCTGAGCAATGTGTCGCCGTCGATCAAGCCACCGGTGTTGATGGCATAGCCCGAGGGCAAGGCATTGCCGTAGACGATGGTGCCGCCGGTGGGCGTGACTTGCAAGGTCGGCGCAACGCTATAGAAGAACCAGTTGCCGCTGCCGGCATAGCCCGGCGTGACGCCGTTATAGCTCACGTCGTAATGCTTGCTGTAGGCGCCGGCGCCGTTGCGGTTGCTGGTGACGGGGTTGGCGGTATAGACCAGGTAGCGGCCGCCGATCGACATGTTGGAGACCGTGCTGTTGAAGCTCCTGCCGGCCACCATGATGGTGTCGCCGCTGCGATTGAGTGTGGTATTGAGATCGATGTTGCTGGCTGTCAGTGTCAGGGTGGCGTTTCCGTCTATCGCAGCCAGGCTTCCTGTTGACAGCGTCATCGCGCTGCCCGAACCTGCGCCGCCGACGGATATGCCGAATCCGGCGCTGTAAGGCTCAATGTTGACCTTCGGGGCGTTGACGAGGGAGCCGGCTCCCCCGCTAATGGTCAGGTCATCGGCCAGCAAATGGACGCTGCTGCCCGCATCGACGTTGGACGATATGTAGATGGACGGGGCTTTCAGCGTGACGGCGCCGGGAGCATAAATGACGTTGTAGACGTTGATGCTGTTGCCAGCCTCGGCCGTCAGCGATTTGCCGGCCGCGGCAATGCTCACTGGATCGTAAAAGTTAATGCTGTTGGTCGCCTGCAGGCTGACATTGCTGGTGGCATTGCTTATCGTGGCGCCAAGTATTGTGGATGAGCCGGTAGGCAGGTCGCCGAAACCGATGACCGGTATGGTGAATCCACAACTGGTCTGGCAGTCGATTACCTGGAGATCGGTCGGATCAAGCAGCAGCGTCCCCATTGTGCCGAGGGGTACGCGCGTATCGACCTGGGCGCTGAAATTGAGCGTCTGCTTGCCGGAGACCTCGACGAAGCCGCCGTCGCCGCCTGCGGCGCCGCCTTTCGCATTGATCTTGCCTTGCGCCACGGTGACGCCGTCGGACCAGACGATGACGCGTCCGCCGTTGCCCTGGCCGGTCGCGTTGGCGTCGATCTGCGCATCGGCCGACACCAGGGTCTGGCTGGCGTTGCGCACGGAGGCATTGCGGCCCTGGAAGTCGCCCCCGATCAGGACCGTGCCGCCGCCGTCACGTCCGCTGGCGTCGACCTGCGCCGCGCCGAACAGGCCGACGCGCTCGCCCAGCAGGCTGACCTGGCCGCCCTGGCCGGTCGCATTCGACACATCGATACGGCCTTGCAGCACGGTGTCGCCGTTGCCGGCATCGGCCACTACCTGGCCGCCCTGCGCGCTGATGCCGCCATTCACCTGCAATTGCCCGTCGTTGCTAACCAGCATGACGCGGCCACCCTGCGTATCGACAGCGTTGGCCTGGATCATGCCATCGTTGTTGACGACCGCCTTGATCAGCGTGTCGGCCGTCCTGGCGTTCATCAAGACAGTGCCGCCATCGGCCTGGATCAGCTGCTTGTTCTGCACCAGCGCCTGCAAACTGCCCTGGTCGATCCTGACGCTTAGCAGGCCGT
Organism: Herbaspirillum sp. WKF16; assembly: GCF_028993615.1. Taxonomy (NCBI): domain Bacteria; kingdom Pseudomonadati; phylum Pseudomonadota; class Betaproteobacteria; order Burkholderiales; family Oxalobacteraceae; genus Herbaspirillum; species Herbaspirillum sp. WKF16. Next base: position 4,503,642 of record NZ_CP118632.1, read on the forward strand.
CACCGGCGAAGTCGAGCGTCATGTCGCTGCCGGCCGCCAGCGTCACGTTGCCCAGCCTGGCGGCCAGGGTACCCTGGTTGCTGACCTGGCTGCCCAGCAGGGCAATGTAGCCGCCGTCTCCGGCGGTGATCTTTCCCTGGTTGACGATGCCGGCGGCGCTGCCGGCGATACCCGTGAAACGATAGTTGCCGGCATTGAAATCGGCATCGCTGAGATTCAGGGTGCTGGCCAGCAGGCCGCCGACATTGACGCTGGCGCTGGCGCCGAACAGTACGCCATTGGGGTTGAGCAGGAACACCTGGCCATTGGCGTTGAGCTTGCCGTAGATCTCGGTGGCGCCGTTGCCGATGATGCGATTCAAGGCAATGGCATCGCGCCCGGGCTGGATGAAATTGACCGTCTCATTGCCGGCGATATTGAAGCTGCTCCAATTGATGGCCAGCTTGCCGCTGCCTTGGGTGATGTTGGTGACATTGCCGCTGCTGCTGATGGCGCCGCTGCCGCTGGTCACCACGCCATCGGCCGGAGCGGCCCAGGCGCCCCCGGCCGCCATGGCCAGCAGGTGGGCGGCCAGTATCGGCCATGCGCGACGCGTTGGCTTGGGCAGGGGTTGCGGCTCGTTTTGCGGGCGGGCATGGCGGGGGCGGCGGCAATGGCACATGGGATTTCCTCTTGCGGGTTCTTCAGAAGCGCCGGGCCAATTGCAGCCAGGCTCGAGGCAGTTTGTCCTTGTCGGAACTCGGCGCCTCGTCGGTGCGCCAGGCGACGCTGGCCTGCAGGCTCCAGCCTTGCAGGCCTGCCCAACGGATGCCTGTGCCCAGGCCGGAGAGCGAGCGGCGATTGTTTCCATCGCCGGCCACGGGCGTGTGATTGAGACGGCCTTGTGCGGCGTCGTAAAACAGTAGCGCCTGCCATTGCGGCGTGACGTCGACACGCAGCTCCAGGTTAAGCAGCCAGGCGTCGTCGGCGGGTGCTTCACCCTGTGGATAGGCGCGTACGCCATAGGCGCCGCCCAGCGACATCTTCTCCGTGGAGGTGAGATTGCCTGCGGCGTACTGCGCGCTCAATTGCGCCGACAGGCTCCAATCCCGGTTCAAGCGCTGCAGCCGGCCGAGCTGCATGTTGCTCTTGAAGAAATGGCCCTGCGTGTTGTGACCGAGGGCGTCCAGCGCCGCGCTTTCGGCATCGAGCTTGAGCTTGCCCGCCGTGACGCTCAGGCTCCCCTGGCTGATGCCTCCGCCGATCAGGTCGTCGCTGCGATAACCGGACAGGCCCACGGTCAGGTTATCGAGCGTCTTGCTGGTGGCGGTGGCGGTCATGTCGATGTTGTCGTCGAGCGCCTTGTGATCGACATTGATCTGCAGGTTGAGATTGGCCTGGCGGCTTCGCAGCAGCGGATGGAGCAGGTAGAGGCTGGCGATGCGGGCCGTGCCATGGGCATCGAGGTTGCTGAATTCTTCACCGAGCCGGTAGCGCATCCGGGCATAGGCCGCGCCGACCTGGGTGCCCTGGCGATTGAGCGGCAATTGATAGCTCACGCGCCCGTAGACCAGGCCGCTGCCGGAACTCAAGGCGTTCAATTGCAACGCATCGCCCAGGCCCAGGGGATTGTTCAATGTGACGCTGCCGTTGGCGCGCGCCTGGCCGGTGTAACGATTGCCCAGGTTGTCCAGGCTCACGCTGGCGTCATGGGGCTTGCCATTCCTCACCTGGATATCCAGATCGGTGCTGCCCAGCGAGGCGCCTGGCGACAGGGTCGAACGCACGGCCAGGCCGGGGATGTCGCTCAGCAGCAGCAGGCTGCGCTCCACGGCATCGCTGCGCAAGGCCCGGTCGGGCATTATCCCGGCCACTTGTTCGCGTATCCGGTCGTCACTGAAGCTGGATTGGTTGTCCAGCGACAGCTTGCCCAGCCGCCCTTCCAGCACCTGGATGTGGACCATGCCGTTCCTGATTTCCTGCGCCGGCAGATAGGCCCGGGCCAACAGGTAGCCCGCTTGCCGGTAGTGTTGGGTGATGCGCTCGACGCCCTGCTCCAGTTCGGCCAGGCTGTGCTGGCCGCCGATCAGGTCGCTCACCAGGCCTTGCAACTCGCCCGCGGGGAATGCCTGGGCGCCGGCAATGTGAATGGCCTCGACATGGATCCTGACATCGGCCGGGAGCTGCAACGGCGCGCGCGGCGCGGGCGCCGGAAGTGCTTCGACATTGCTCCTGGGTAGCTGCATGGGAGCCTGGACATTGTCCAGCAGGCGACCGGCATCGGGCAGGGCCTGCGCCGAGGCCGGCGCGGCTGAGAAGGAAAAGGAGGCAATCAACAAGCCCGCCAGCGGGAAGGCTGCGTCAGGGCGGACGGGGCGGCGGTATTTGTCGGGGGTGCTCATCTCGGGCATCGGCAGTATCGTCAAGCTGCTGGTCGGCGCGATCAGACCAGAGCCTCGCAGCCCTATTTCTTATGGCGCAAGCCGCCAGCGTATCAACGCGGGCCACGCATGTGAATACTGCAAATGTAGTAGATGCGCTGGTCATTGGCGCCGCAATCCATCGAAAAGCGCAGAAGACCGAAGGACGCTTCAAACCTGAGCCGGCTTTGGCCGAAAATTTCCCGAGAGGGCAGGCCGGTATTGGATGCAATTCAACGATTGCAGTACGCCAGGCGCGCCTGGCTGGCGCAGCATCATCCGCGGCTGCGCATTTGGGCGGCAGGCGCTTGCCTGCCTCGCCTGATCGCCACGGCAATTGCCGCCCAATATGTACAGTAGATGGCGATGCTCATGTACACCGGCTGAGAGCGATAGCCGGTCATGGTGGATACCATCCCGCCGACGACCGTGCCGTCATCCAATAGCCACCTCGTATCCCATGCCCTCGTGGTCAGCACATCCACGAGCGGCAGTCCCGACATGAAGTCGGTGTTCTCGAGCACAAGATCGATGCATTTCTCAAGCCCGGTAAGAAGCAGGCCGGCTGCCAGGAAGAAGAGGATGAGTTCAGATACCTGGAAGAACCGACGCCATGAAATCAATTTCCCACCAAGCTGCAGCGCCATGAACGTCGCAATTGCGCACGCAAGGCCAATGACCACCGCACTGATGAACGTACTTGAGCTGCCAGCGTGGCCGACGCCCACGCCGTAGAGAAAGACCGCGCACTCGCTCCCCTCTCTCGTTATCGCCAAGGCGGCAAGGAACAACACTCCCCAGCCGGTCTTCCTCGTCGATTGGTGGTCGAGCGACGCCAACAAGTCGGCCTTCATGGTGCGCCCGTTCTTGCGCATCCAGAAGGCCATACGGACGATAAGAGCGGCGGCAGTGAGGACGATCACAATCTGGAAGTAGGTCTGCGCGTTCCCGTCCAGGGCATCGTTGAATGCCACGAGCATGTATCCGGCCAAGACAGCCGCCAGAATACCGAGTGCGACTCCGCCCCAAAGGTAGGGAACCGCGTAGCGGGTACGCTCTCCCCCATTCTTCATCCAGGAAAACAGGATGCCGACGATAAGTAGCGCCTCTACGCTCTCGCGCCAGACGATGAATGAAGTCTGCCCCATGCTTCTCCTTGTGGATGAATCTTGCCAAAGCGTGGACGTTAGGAGGCAAGACTTAGGAGAAACTTAGGGAATATCCCGGGAAAATATCGCCTGGTGTTCCTCCCGCAGCAGCAGGGAGCACAAAGCGACCCATGCTATTGCCGCCATCCAGCCTGCAAGCACATCCGATGGATAATGAACGCCAAGGTAGACGCGCGAAAATCCCACCAAGAAAACGAAGACGAGGCCGAGGCCGAATGGAAAATGCCACCGGCCTCTGGCCTCATTGCGAAAGGCAAATGCCAGCGCGACAAACAGGGCCATGGTATGCATCGCGTGCCCACTAGGGAAGCTGTAAGAGTGCTCAGATACCAGCGTGCCCCATAGCTCGGGCCGGGATCGCAAGAAGACCCCTTTGAACACCGAGTTCAGCGCCGCGCCGCCCCCTACGGCCGCTGCAAGGAATATCGCAATCGCCGTCCTTCTCCGGCCGAGCAGCCAGCACAGAAAAACTATCTCCAGCGGCGCCAGCACCAGCGCGGATCCCATGTGAGTGATGGCAACCATCACCTGATCGAGCAATGGGCAGGCATGCGCATGGAATTTCTCCATGACGCGTATCTCCATCGGCAGTGTCTTGCGCTGGGACACTACATAAGCAAGAGCAGAGAACAGGACGGCGCCCCCCGCTGCGGTCAGTGCCCGCGTTGCGCGAGAGATACCGCCGTACGGATTCCTTGCGATCTGATCGATTCTTGGCATTGGCTCATGAAGGATGTGGTCTTCGATGAGTTTGCAATTCAATACTTAGTGCAGGCTTAGGGATCAAATCGACGTTGCGCCAAAGCCTCGTTCACTGAAGAAGAGATAGAGGAAGATCGACTGGAGAAGACGGAATTTCCGTTCTTCATTAACGGAATTTCATGTCTTACGCCGCCGCCTCTTGCGCGTACCCGATAGCGAAAGGCCAAGATCCGTACCGCTACGACAATCATCGATATCTCACTCGAATGCCCGGATCCCGACGCCGCTGCATTAAGTTTATTTAATTATCGGAAGCGCTCCCTATCGACTTCCCGCGCCCTACCATTTGTTCCGTTGTAGCCGTTCGCACCCAGGCCGTCATCCGGTGCGACCGATCATATCTCGGCGGCCAGCCATTCCTGGCTCAGGAAGCGACAGCGGCTCGCCCTATCCGCCCTCGACATCGCGACGGAGAAAAAACATGAATCGCCAGCATCCCGACAATCCCGGGGCGCAGGGATATTTACGCCCTGACGTATTTGATAAATCCAGGTCCCTCTCGCAAGAAGGCGTTGGAGGTTCGCATGGCAACGCGTGACGCCCTCCCTATCATCAGGGCGGCGCGAACCGGAACGGCAGTTGCCCAACTCGCTCTCGGGGCACGCTATTTCTATGGCATGAGCGGGCTCCCACAGAGCACCGGAACCGCATTCTATTGGCTGGAGCGGGCGGCGAGACAAGACCTCGAGGAGGCCGTCCTGATGATTGGGCAGCATGTCCCCTACGATACCGTCGCAACAATGCCGAGGCCCTACGAAGCTGCGCCCTGGTACGAGAAGGCCTTCGATGCCGGCATCCTGAATGCCGGCATCGTCTTCGCCCGCCTCGTCTTCGAGAACGTCAGGCAATGCGGCGCCGCGGCCAGGAAGAAGGCATTGGTGGTACTCAAGTCATTGGCAGACGCCAACGACCACGAGGCGCAATGGATGCTCGCCCAATACCTTCATCAAAACGTCCCCGCAAGCAATGATCGAAGCACTACGGGCACGGAGGCGACTGAAGCCGTGCGTGTCGGCAATGAGCTCACCCTTCAAGCCGCACAAGCTGGAGTGGAGGCGGCGCAATACGCGCTGGCGGGACAGGCGTGGCGCAATGCCTGCCATAAAGAGTACGGGATCGTCGCGGCCCCGTTGGCGGAAAAGCTGCTCCTGCGCCACCAGATAGCCTGGGCTCAACACATCAAGGAGCCACTCGCACCGGCCCAGGTGGAACTGGGACAACACGAGATTGAGCTCCTGGCAAATCTTGCGCAGTTGCTTCAAAACCAGACGAAGGCGCCGAGTTCCAGGGCGCAGCGGCTCCTTGAACTTGCAGCGCTCGCCGGATCACGCCATGCAAGATTCGAACTTGGCCTGCGTCACGCCCGCATCGACCGGAACGGCGAGCGGAGCTTTCCGAAGCACGGCGCCGCCCACTACACGAAAGCTATTCCATGGCTGCTTTTTGCGGCGCATGACGGGCTTCCTGAAGCGTGGCAGGCCCTTTCCCGCATATATGCAAAATCAGAATTCTCTCAACGCAACCTGCTGACCTCGCGCAGGTATCTGGAGCGCGCCGCGGAAATGGGCCTGATATCGGCTCAGATCGAATATGCCCAGAGCTGCTGGAGATATCGACGCGAGTCGCCTCTCAACGACGTGCGCGCCCTGTATTGGTGGGTCAAAGCCGCAGAGCAAGGGGACCTCCAGTCCCGTGATTCCTTGAAGGAATTTGCCAGGCACCCCGTTAAGGGCCAATGGGCGGAGCGAATTCTCGACCAGGTCACGACCAGAATCCGCAAAGGTAATCCGTTCCTGCACGCCAGACTTGAAATCGCTGCGGCGTTCGGTTTGTCGCGCCCCGAGGCGCTTCTCCTCGATTTCAGGAAAGGCAGTCACGGCCATTGCCTTGAAGTGGATATCAGCGAGCACCACGCCAAGAGCCGCCGCCGGCTGGTGTTGATTGAAAGCGATGAACAAAGGGAAATCCTGAAGTCAGCCACCCGAATTTTCGGGGACGCAGATTTGGGACTGAACGGCCCCGAGGGAAAGTACCGGCAGAGACAGTACAAATTGAAGACCCTCTTTCCTTCTTCTGATCGCTGAATTATTTAGAGATGGAGAAAAAAACGGCCCAAATAAAACAACATTTGCAATCGAATCGTTTCGCCGGCACCGAAATAGTTATTCATTTTCACCAAGTAGAAGTCACCGCAAAAAAGAAGCCTTAATGTTCAGCAATCCGACAACGAGTCCGGATTATTACGACCACTTTGTAGAAGGAAGCCACATGAAAAAATCTCTGCTCGCACTGGCAGTTCTCGGCGCATTCGCCGGCGCCGCTCAAGCCCAAAGCTCCGTCACCATCTACGGCATCGTCGACAGCGGCGTTGTCTACACCACCAAGGCGGTGAATGCCGCCGGTACCGGCACCGGCAGCAAGTTCGGCGTCAACTCCGGCGTTTTGCAAAGCTCCCGCCTCGGCTTCAAGGGCACTGAAGACCTGGGCGGCGGCATGAACGCACTGTTCGTCCTGGAAAGCGGCTTCAAGAACGATACCGGCGCCCTGGATGATTCCAAGACCACCAATACCCTGTTCCGCCGCAAATCGCTGGTCGGCCTGTCCGGCAACTTCGGCTCCGTCCTGCTGGGCCGCAATACCGACTACGCTGACGTCATCTCGTCCTATACCTCGGTTGGCGACTTCTTCGGCGTCACCGGCGCCGTCGGTCATAACCTGGATCGCCTGGAAGGCAGCCGCTCCAACAATTCGGTGACCTACACTACCAACAGTATTGCCGGCTTCACGGGTAACCTGATGTACGGCTTCGGCGAACAAGCTGGCCAGACCTCGGCGGGTCAGGCCTTCAACATCGGCGGCAAGTACGACAACGGTCCTCTGGGTCTGGGCATCAACTATTACCAGTCCAAGCAAGGCTCGACCCCTGCCGACACCAACCTGCTGGTTGGCACCAGCGGCCTGGGCGATCCGACCCAGGCTGGCAACACCGCATTCAAGGTCCTGACCCTGGCAGCGAGCTATCAGTTCGGCCCGGCCCGCGTGTACGGCAACTACTCGCGCGTGAAGCAAGACCTGAATACCGCTTCGCCCACCGCCCTGGGCTCGAAGACCCTGTCCGCGGCAAATAAGGCTGACATCTACGAAATCGGCACCGCGTATTCGCTGACCCCCAGCCTGAAGTTGATGGGCGCAGTGACGCATACCCGTGCAGACTTCAACTCGTCCGCCAAAGGCAAACTGACCCAGTTCAGCCTGGGCACCGACTATTACATGTCCAAGCGCACAGACCTGTACGCTATCGTCGCGAACATCCGTGCCTCCGACATGGCGAACACCGGTGTTTTCGGCGACGCTGTCGGCAACAACACCATCGGCGGCGCCGATGGCAGCCAGACCGCCGTGGCAGTTGGTATCCGCCACAAGTTCTAAGAGTTTTCCCGACATCCCGGCGATGTCTTGAGGCTATGACTGCCCGGAAACGGGCAGGCTTTCCGACCCGCATGAGTTTGTTTCATGCGGGTCTTTTTCCGCTCATTTTCCGGCGCAGTTCGGACAGGTGACCTGAATCACGATGGGCCGATCATCCGGCTGCAGGCTCATCTCCTCGGCCAAGCGGTTCAGCTCCGGCCGCAGGTCGGGAAGCTGAATGTCCATTGAGCGATTGCACATCACGCATACAATTTCCGGCCTGGCCCGCTCGCTGCCGACACGGCCGAGCGAGAACAGGAGACGAATTTCCTGCCCCTCCTTGTACCAGCCCCTGTCGACCAAGCCGCTGATGCTCAGCTCTTTTAGAACACGGTACACGGATGCGAGGCTCAAGGAGCCGCCTTCACTGGAAACCCTCATGAAGATATTCTCGGCGGTCATACGTGCGCGTCCTGTCTCTTCCAAGATCGACAATAACTGGAGCCGCGCCACGGTGGCGCGCAACCCTTTCGACTTCAGGAGCGTCAAGGCTTTATTCATAGAGGAATCGGAATTATTTTTCGGAACCGGAGCGCAACCTATCCAGCCTCAACCGGTGACGGGAATCGGTGAGTCGAATCGAAGCGAGGGATGCGCAACCATAAGCAGCCAGGCCACTGGCGCCGGCCAAGATAAACATCAATAGCACCTGGTATTTCGCAGCCTCCAGCGCATCCATGCCGGCCAGCACCTGCCCGGTCATGATTCCGGGAAGCGTGATGAGGCCAGCCGCCGACATTTGGTTGATGACGGGCAGCATGCCGCTGCGAATTGCCGCAATCAACTGTGGCCTGACGGCCTCGTTCCTGGTGGCTCCCAGGGCGAGGCGGGTTTCGATTTCCGCTGCGGCAGAACTCGCTGCCGAGAGAAACGAGTCCAGCGATATACTGGCTGAGTTCAAGACGCTCCCCAGTACGATACCCATCAACGGGATGGCGTATCTGGGGTCATACCATGGCTGCGGCCGTATCGCCGTAGACAATGCAAGCGCCACCGTCAGCAGCGAAGAGGCGCCAACGACAACGGCGCTGATGCCGATCCCGAAGCGCCCCTGAAATGGCGTACGTGGGCGGCTGGACACCTCACGGGCAGCGGCGGCGATCATGACCAGTACCGCAATGGCAGTCACCATTGGCGACTGATTGCCCAATATCCAACGCAGGATCACGCCGACCAGCAATAACTGAACCATCATTCTGACGGCAGCCACCGCCAGGGATCTGTGCACCTGCAACCCGAGCGCAAGGGATGCAATGCCGTTGACGACGATCAGAATGGAGGCCAAGGCCAGATCCATCGCCGAAAGTGACAGAACAGACATTTCGATCACCTCCGCTTGACTTCTATTGTGGCGTCGGCCAATCGCTCAGCCTGTTCTTTGGAGTGCGTGACAAGCAGAACCGACATGCCGCCGCGTATGTACGAAAGTAAAAGCGCCTCCACCCGGAGTACATTTTCCGCGTCCAAGGCGCTGCACGGTTCGTCCAGCAAGAGAACTGCCGGTCTCTTCAACAGCGAGCGAATCAGCGCCGCTCGTTGGCGTTCGCCAGTGGACAGCTCCGAAACGGCTGCCGTCAGGCGATCCTTCCCCAGGTGAAGGTGCTCCGCAAGCACTTGTGCGGCATCGCGTTCCTCCATGGCCAAGTGCTCGATGACGCTGGGCCTCCACCATGCCGCATCCGCGCTCTGGTAGAGAACCTTCTTCCTCCATTCTGGCGCCGAGTGCGCGCTGCGCGCCTTCCCATCAAGAAAGACCTCTCCCGCGCCCGGATCCAGATCGGCGAGAAGGCGTAACAATCTTGTCTTGCCGGCGCCAGACCGGCCGGCAACTACCGCACACTGTCCCGCAGCCACGCTGAAGCAGGTGGGCGCTACCACGGCAGAACAGACATCAATCGCCTGGAGCCGCGGACATGGAACCAAGATCCCGTCGTTCGAAGCAGAGATGGTCATGGCAGCACGCTAATTTCCTCGTCGAGCGCTCGGATGGCGGACAGAACCTCTTGTTGCAACCAAAGGACTCCTTCGTCGTCCGGCATCCGGCATACGTTGATCAGCATTTGCGCGGAGAGGCTCAGCCGCAAGAATTGGGTTCGTTGACATCCTCGCCCTCCACATGGGACCGGCTGGCCCAAGGCATAAATATTCCCGTTGATACTTCGGCGATTCAACAGGTTGCGGTAAACACGGTCGACCTCATCGGCGCTCAGGTTCCTCTTCGTAGTGCGCTCAATTCCTCGCAAGGAGAATAAACTGCGCGGCCCTTTTGAGGTATCTCGAATGCAATCCAATAGCTCCACGGCATCTGTTTCCGACACCGCTCGCAGTACCGCCGCCTGAAAATGCACGGCCACCTCGTTACGCACCTGTTCGGAAATCCGCTGGTAACGCCCCATGGTAAATAAGGCTGCCTCCCAGCGGGCAAGCAGCCCGAAATTTGGGTTGCCGTTGTCGTCCAGATCGACCACCTCCCCCGGCCAGACGCGGCGCCACTGTCCGTCGGCCAGCAACGCGCCGCAGAACGCCGGCGCGCCAAAGAACTTCGAGCCGGTCAGCGCCACCATGAAGTGGGAACGAAGGTATTCGTTAAGACGCGTCTCGCCACATCTCAACTGGGAACAATCCACCAGAACTGCCACATGCCCGGGTGACTTGGCGGCCAGAAGCCTGACCAGGTCGAGGCTGGGATACACGCTTCCAGATTTTGACTCGTCAACCCGAATAAGGAGGACCGGAACATCTTCCGCAATTGCCTCGATCGCCTCTCGGTAAAAATCCTGATCAATTGCCTTGGTCGTCCTGGGGGAGCCATCCATATTTCGTATCGGGACTTCCCTGATTTCCGCCGTATTCGCCCCCTGGTCGCGGCTGCCCGTTAAAAGCGCGGACATGATCTTGCTGCCGGTCTCCACGAACTCACCCATGACAATTCGAAACGGCCGGCCGAACCTGCGATGGGCCAGCTCCGCCGCCATTGCATGGGCATCCGTTCCCGAACGGTGCAGATACCAATTCATGTCAGCGCCGTCCACCGCCCAGATGTCGATGAATTTTTTCCTGATTCTCTGCTCCTCAAGCCGCCACAGGTTGGCTGCGTTGCCATCAACCAACTCCCTGTTGATGCGCTGCCTGAATTCATCGATCGCAAACCAGGCCTCGGGAGACACATGACTTGCAGTCGACGAAGAAAATTCAATTAGGCGATCGCGCGGATGAGGGCTCACGCCATATCTATTTATGCCGGTGTCCTTTTCCAGCGAAATCCGGTCATCGCCGCCCTGGACCAGCAATTGCGCAACTGTCGGCAGACTATGCATCGCGTCGACCTGCTGCGTTATGAACCATGCGTTGAAATGCGTCAAATACCTTGCGCATCGCTACGTGCTTGTACGGGAACATATCCGGAGGATCCATGGCATGGACGATCATTCCGGTATCCAATTCAAATATCAGCAACTCCCCAGCAAGAGTCTCGCCGCAATCGATGCCGAAGTAATCAAGAGGAAAGGCATCGTGAAGTGCGGAAAATGCCTCCCTATGCCGAACAGCAAAGCTTTCATCGAAGTCCGCCATCGCGCGCGCTTCTTCTGCGCGGCGCTCAGGATTCTGTGTCATGTCCGCATTGAGGTAATGAACCATCCAATGATTGGAAATAGCCATATGGCACAAGAAAGGCGCCCCCTCAACGAAAACTATCCGGTATTTCCGGAACAGGCCATCAGCACTTCGATAATCGACAAAGCTGGAGATGTAGAACTCCGGCACGTCCTCGAACCGTGCCCGGTAAGTACGGAGCTCCATCCGATCATTGACCTTCTCAAGTCCCTTGCCGGCGTGAGAGTCCACCGGCCGCACAATCAACGGCCATGCGCCGTCGGCCAGATAGGCCGTTTCCTCCGCGCCATCTGCGAGGGCATCCAGTTCAAGCCTGGAGACACGCGCAGTCAATGGCATGTGAATTGACGCAACCTCATTCAAGAGCAACGATACAGAATCGCGCGCCAGGCACAGCGAATGCAGAGGATGGTTCAGCAAGGGCGACTGCCAGCCGTCGATCACAACGCACAGCTCGGCCAGCAAGTCGCCCGTGGCGGCAGATTCGCCGATCGCCACGAAGATGACGTCGTGTTCAGGAAGTTCGGAAGGAATAGGCTCGCCGGGGACGAGGTAATAGGCCTCAAGGGCAATGTCGGCATGGGAGACCAGGAATTCCAATGGCGTATTCGCCATGAAATTTCCCGGCGCCATGATGGCCAGAAGCTTTATCGCCGGCTCGCCGGCGGCGGTGGGCAGCCGGAAATGGCGTTCGAGGCGCAACGCCTCCCGCTGGATGCTGGCGGCCATCGTTTCGTTGCCTCCAATCTGGAGGATGAAAGACAGATCCATGTACCGAATGGCGTCGTTCGGCTTCTCGTTCAGGTGTGCAATCAGCCTGGCGCCAAGGGGATTGAGGTCCATCTCGAGAAATGCCGCGTGAAGCAAGCTCTCCAAGCCAAGCTGGAACGGAGAGTCCGGGACAAGCTCCGGAACCGGTATTGACAGAGGCATGATACGTTCCTTTTCAGGCGCGGCCCTTGTTAAGACTGCGGCCCTGAATGACAACGAAGTCAATGAGCGATTCCAGCTGCATCCGACTTGTTCTATGGTTAAAGAGAGCCGCGCGTATGGCGTACCTTCCCGAGATGCGAGTGGACGACGGCGCAGCGATGCCGGAACGTTGAAGTGCCAGCAAGAGGCATGAGTTGACGCGTTCGCTTATCGCCTCGGCGGAGCGATAACGGAAACAGACGATGTTCAGGCTCACCGGCGCCATCAGCTCCAATTCATCGCAACTCCTAATGAGCTGCGTAAGGTAGCGCGCGCGTTCGCAACTCTCCGAGATGGCCTGGCCCAGGCGTTGCGTCCCATAGACCTTCAGCGTCATCCAGGTTTTCAGAGCCCGGAAACCGCGAGAGAGATCCGGCCCCAAATCGCAAGGCCACGGCGAGCCATCGGACATGCCGCCCGGCTCCCGCGCCAGATAGCTCTGGTTCGCATCGGCGAAGGCAGCCAGCTGACTGTCTGCACTGCGCACCAGCACGAATCCGGCGTCGTACGGGACATGCATCCACTTATGGAAATCCATGGCAATGGAGTCTGCGCGCTCGATCCCATCGACCTTGTGCGCAAGGTCTGGGGCCAGGACACAGAGGGCGCCAAATGCGCCGTCCACGTGGTAATGAAGGTTGTTCTCGGCAGCCAGGTCGGCCAGGTCGCGGAGGTTATCAATCGCCCCGGAATCGACGGAACCTGCGGTTCCCACAATCAGGAATGCGCGGCGATCCGCTTTGAGGTCAAGCTGGATGGCCTGACGCATGGCTTGAACGTCGACCGCGCCATCCCCTCCCTGCTCTATCAACCGGAGATTGGCGCTGCCCAGGCCGGCCATGTCCATGGCGCGAGCAATACATCCATGGGCGCCCTTCGACGCATAGGCCACCAGCTCCTTGCCAGGCTGTTGCGACACGCCCTGCGTCCGCACGCTGCCCCCGCAGGCGCGGGTGCGCGCAATGAGCACGCCGATCAGGTTCGCCATGGACGATCCGGTGACGAACAGTCCGCTGGCTTCGCTCGGAAACGCAAAAAGTTGGCTCATCCACCGCACAACCTGCCGCTCGACTTCGACCGGCATATGGTCACGCCCACCCAAATTGGAGTTCAAACCCGCTGCCAACATCTCCGCGAGCATGCCCACCGGCGTACCGGCGCCATGGACCCACCCCATGAAGCCTGGATGGGCGTTACCCACCGAAAAGGGAAGCACGTTGTCCCTGAACAGGCCATAGGCCTGGTCCAGCGTACAGGGTGAAACCGGTAGCGGCTCGTGGATGGAATGCCGGACGTCGGCCGGGATAGGTTGCCAGACCGGCCCGCTTCCCGCGGAAACCCGCTGGAGGTAGCTGAACATATCGTCGAGCATGGAATGCCCTTGCTCGCGCAACGCCCCCCAATCCTTGGGGTCGAGAAGGCTTTCCCAATCATTATTCGCGATATCCATGCAAATTCCAGCATCCCTCGAAAATGGGCGTCAATTCAGATGACCCTGATCGTATCGAGGCCGACTTAGCCATGACTTAGGCGCAATGGTCGGAATCTGGCGGTTTATTGGCGCCGCCTCCTCAGCCAGGCCTAAGTCTCGGGAACTATGCTGGCGACTCTTACAGAGGTGGACGCGAGCATGGAATTGCTGAATTTCCGAATCTTTCTGCTGCTCAACAGCAGCGCCATTTACACAAGCAGCTGGAGAGAGCACCTGGCGGTATTTACGGCCGAATGGCTCGTATGGGCGCTTCCGCCGATGTTGGTCTATCTGTGGCTACGGGGTGATTTCAAGCTGAAGAAGGCCGCTGTGGGCGCCGCCCTTTCCGCCGCGATTGCCTTGTGCGTTGGTGGCCTCCTTGGTTGGCTGTGGCCGCATCCCCGGCCATTCATGTTGGGAATGGGGCATCTGCTCATCAACCACGCGGCGGACGCCTCCCTGCCCAGCGACCATTTGACGCTTTGGTGGGGCATCGCTCTAGGACTGGCGCATTCCGCTCCCACCAAGCGGATTGGTCTACTATTGACGGCAACCGGTCTTGCGCCGGCCTGGGCTCGCGTCTTTGTCGGAGTACACTTTCCCGCTGATATGCTGGCAGCGTTTATTGTTGCGCTTGGCTCCGCTCATGTCGTGAGCGCGTACGGCCGCCCAATGGTCACCAAGGCAACCGTGGCTGGCGTTCAGCTCCAGCGCGCACTTCTTAGGCGTTATGCTCGCGGCTGACGTCGCCGATAACCATCTTTGTGGAAGGTCTGATGTGAGAGTGCTCTTGGTTGAAGATGACCGCATGATTTCCGCTGCGACCGAGCAGGCATTGCGCGACGCCGCCTATGCCGTTGATTGCGTCAGCGACGGTGGCGCCGCTCAACTTTCGGTCAATACCCAACAATATGACGTGATTCTGCTGGACCTTGGCCTGCCCAGGCTGGACGGCTTTCATGTGCTGCGCCACCTGCGCGACAACAAGATCGGCACTCCTGTCCTTATCATCACTGCGCGCGATGCCCTCGAAGACAGAATCCGCGGATTGGACGCCGGCGCCGACGACTACGTCATGAAGCCATTCGAGATGGATGAGTTGCTGGCGCGCATGCGGGCCGTCATTCGCCGACATGGCGGAAGCGGCAGCCCTGTTCTGACGAATGGCGCCATCCAGCTCGACCCGACCACTCGCGAGATAACTTTCGAGGGCGCGTCGCAGCGTCTTTCCGCGCGCGAATTCAGCTTGATGCAGTCATTGATGCTTCGGCCAGGCGCCATTCTTTCGCGGCAGGACCTGGAGGACAGGATCTACGGCTGGAACGAGGAAGTGGAGAGTAACGCAGTCGAGTACCTGATCCACTCTATCCGAAAGAAATTCGGCAACCAAATCATCAAGAACGTCAGGGGCCTGGGATGGATGGTCTCAAAAGAACAATAACCGGTTCGCTGCAAGCCCAGCTTTCATTCTGGCTTTCGGTGGTCATCATTGCCACCTCGGTTGGCGGCGGCTATTTCTCGTTTCGCGGCACTTTCCACGAAGCCAACGAGTTCCAGGATGACCAGCTGCGCCAGATTGCCGGCCTGATGCAACAGCAGGAACCGCATACCGGGCTCCTCATCACCCAGAGTATCGAGCAAAGCGAAGACCCGGAGTCGCAGGTGATCGTCCAGGTCCTGGCGCCGGATGTGAATCAGGTCCGGCTCCTGGACGAAGACGTCAGCTTGCCCTCGTCGCTGCCGGAGATTGTGCAGACTGTTCCTGGCAACCGCTACATGTGGCGTGTCTTCCTGCGCCATCTGCCAGATGGCGCACGCCTGGTGGTCAGCCAGCGTACAGATGTCCGCGACGAAATTGCCAACAGCAGCGCCTGGCGCACGGTCTACCCGCTCGCGCTCCTGATGCCGCTGTTGCTTCTGCTGATCAATGTGTTGGTTCGCACGATGCTCAAACCGGTAAAGACGCTCTCCCAGGATCTGGACCGGAGGAGGGATTCCGACCTGAGCCCCCTGGACGACCGTCACGTGCCTAGCGAGATTCGCCCGTTTACGGCCTCGATTAATGCGCTTCTCCTTCGGGTGAAACGGTCCGTAGACATGCAGAAGCGGTTCGTGGCAGATGCTGCCCACGAACTGCGCTCGCCCCTGACGGCACTTTCGCTGCAGGCCGACAACATCCGCAAGATTGAACTGTCGCCTGTCGCCCAGGAGCGCATGATGGAATTGCGCGGAGGACTTCAACGGATGCGGTCCCTGCTGGAGCAGCTCCTGGTGATGGCTCGCAGCCAGGAATCGGTTGCCCATCCGGATACGACTATTTCGATGGAGGATGTCTTCAAGCAGGTTTTGGAGGATCTCATCCCTTCGGCCGAGGCCAAGAACCTGGACGTTGAAGTCGACACGGAGCGGTCTGCCGTATTTTCCGGGCAACTCTTCGATGCTCTCATGCTGATAAAAAACCTGGCCGACAATGCCATCAGGTACACGCCTGCCGGCGGGCGGCTCATTCTCCGGGCCCGGCGAGAGAATTATTTTCTCATCGTCACCGTCGAAGATTCGGGCCCCGGCATCCCGGAGGAGGAAATGGAACGCATTTTCGACCCGTTCTATCGAATCCTTGGCAGCGGAGAGTCAGGTTCCGGCCTCGGCCTGGCCATTGTCAAAGCCATCGTGGAGCGAAACGGGGCCACCATCAATTTCAGCAACTGCATTGACGATAGCGGCGCCCGTTGCGGACTGTGCGCCACCGTCAGATTTCCTCACTGATCGGCAATCTCCACCCACCAACGCCACGCGATGACCAATTGATCAAGGTCATCGCGCCCGTCCTAAGTAACGTCTAAGTCACTCCCTCTAAAGTGCTCACATGCCGCGACACGCCTCAGGTGCCGCGGCGGCGCCTGCATGAACGTTTCTTAATGAAACGCAAATACCGGCTTAATCGCCTCTCATGCAAAGTGCGCTCCGCCTATCCGTCAACTCTGCGACCCCGCTAAAGCGGTAGCGCATCTTGTGAAAGCACTTATGAGTCCAGCCAAGCATTACCGAACCTGCGCAGCGCTGGCAACGACAGTTGCCCTCGCCGTCTTAGCCGGATGTGGAAAGAATCAGGCGGCCGCTCCCGCGACAACCGTCCAGCCCGTCACGGTGGCGACCATGCATCGCACTTCCGTTCCGGTCAATATCGAGCTTCCCGGCCGCACTTCAGCGTACCTGGTCGCCCAGGTACGCGCGCGGGTTGACGGTATCGTGCTGAGACGCGGGTTTCAGGAGGGCGCCGACGTACGCGTCGGCCAGTCGCTTTACCAGATCGACCCTGCGCCGTATCGCGTCGCTCTCAAGAGCGCCGAGGCCTCCCAGCAAAAGGCCGAATCCAACCTGATTGCCATGAATCTTCAGGCGGAGCGCTATAAGATCCTGGCGGGCGGAAAAGCTATCAGCAAACAGGCCTACGATAACGCCGTCGCGGCCCAAGGCCAGGCGGAGGCCGACGTTGCCGCGGCAAAGGCTGCCGTGGCGAACGCTCGAATCAATCTGGGATACACCGCGGTGACGGCGCCTATTTCCGGCCGCAGCAGCGGCTCGCTGGTGACCCAAGGCGCCTATGTGCAAGGCAGCGCGGCTACGCTGCTTACGACCATCCAGCAAATCGATCCGATTTACGTTGACCTGAACGAATCGAGCACTGCCGGCCTCCAGCTGCGCCGCGATATCGCCTCCGGCAAGATTCGTCCCAACGATACCAGCGCGGTCAAGGTCTCCCTGACGCTGGAGGACGGCACCACCTACGAGCAGCCCGGCAAGCTCCAGTACAACGGCATCACCGTGGATCAAACAACCGGCTCGGTAACTGTACGCGCCACGTTCGCCAACCCCAAGGGCGTGCTTCTTCCCGGCATGTTCGTGCATGCCAGCATCCAGCAAGGCGTGAACGACAATGCGTTCCTCGTTCCGGTATCAGCCGTCACCCACAACGCCCAAGGCGAAGCCACGGTCATGACGGTAGACGGCGCCGGCAAGACCATCGCGAAACTCATCCAGACCGGCGCCACGGAAGGCCCCAATTGGGTCGTTACTGGCGGCCTGAAGGATGGCGACCGTGTCATCGTCTCCGGCTGGCAAAAGGTGCAGCCGGGGATGCAGGTCGCCGCAACTGAGATGAACGCCCCCAATTCGCCATCGGTGAAGTGAGGACGAAATGGCAAAATTCTTTATAGACCGCCCGATCTTCGCCATTGTCCTGTCCATCCTCATCATGCTGGGTGGAGCGATGGCCATTACCTCCTTGCCCATCGAGCAGTTCCCACCCATTGCGCCGCCCACGGTGCAGGTGAGCACCAGCTACCCCGGCGCGTCTGCCACGACAATTCAAAATACGGTTGTTCAAGTCATTGAGCAGCAGATGACCGGCATCGACAACCTCCTGTACATGTCTTCGGCCAGCGATGACACAGGCCAGTCGACCACTACCCTGACTTTCGCCGCCGGCACGAATCCGGACGTCGCGCAGGTTCAGGTTCAGAACAAGCTGCAGCTGGCCACTCCCCTGCTGCCGACGCAAGTTCAACAGTCTGGCGTGAAGGTCACCAAGTCGACCAACTCCTTCCTGATGGTTATCGGCTTCGTCTCGACCGACGGCAGCATGAACAAATTCGACATCGCGAACTATGTGGTGTCCAACGTCCAGGACTCGATCAGCCGCATCAACGGTGTCGGCAATATGGATGTCTTCGGCTCCCAGTACGCCATGCGCATCTGGCTGGATCCCGCAAAACTGAACAGCTACGCGCTGGTGCCTTCCAATATCACCACCGCCCTGCAAGCCCAGAACGTCCAGATCTCCGGCGGTCAGCTCGGCGGCGCTCCTGCAATCAAGGGCCAACAGCTCAACGCGACCATTACCGAATCGACTCTGCTGCGCACCAAAGAAGACTTCGGCAATATCCTCTTGAAGGTGATGCCGAATGGGGCGCAAGTCCGCTTGTCTGACATTGCCCGTATCGCACTGGGCGCCGAAAACTTCAACATCGACAACAAGTACAACGGCCAGCCGGCATCCGGCATGGGCATTCAGCTGGCGCCTGGCGGCAATGCATTGACCACGGCCAAGGCTATCAAGGCCCGTATGGCCCAGCTGGAACCGTACTTCCCGCACGGCCTGAAGGTGGTGTATCCGAACGACGTCACGCCATTCATCCAGGTCTCCATCCAGGAAGTGGTCAAGACGCTGCTGGAAGGCATCGTGCTGGTCTTCCTCGTGATGTACCTGTTCCTGCAAAACATCCGCGCCACGCTCATTCCGTCCATCACCGTGCCGGTGGTGCTGCTGGGCACGTTCGGCGTGATGGCCGCGCTCGGCTTCACCATCAACACACTGTCCATGTTCGGCCTGGTGCTGGCCATCGGCCTGCTTGTGGATGACGCCATCGTGGTGGTCGAGAACGTCGAGCGAGTGATGCACGAGGAAAATCTGTCGCCGCTCGAAGCCACCCGCAAGGCGATGGGCCAAATCAGTAGCGCTCTTATCGGCGTCGCCCTGGTCCTGTGCGCAGTGTTCGTCCCGGTTGCGTTCTCGAGCGGCACTGTCGGCGGCATCTATCGCCAATTCTCGCTGACCATCGTGGCATCGATGCTGCTGTCGGTCTTCGTCGCGCTGACGTTGACGCCGGCGTTGTGCTCCACTCTCCTGAAACGTCCTGATCAGAATCATGCCGAAAAGAAGGGTTTCTTCGGCTGGTTCAATCGCACCTTCGACCTCGGCCGGGACCGCTATTTATCGGGTGTGCGCCACATCATCGCCCGTTCGGGCCGCTGGTTGGTTCTTTATGCGGCCCTCATCGCTGTAGTTGTCGTGATGTTCGGCCGTCTGCCCACGTCATTCCTGCCGTCGGAAGACCAAGGCTTCATCTTTGTCCAGGTGAAAACAGCACCCGGCACCACGCAAGAAACTACCGGCGCCATCATGGATGAAGTCGCGGCGTATCTGCTCAAGGACGAAGGCGCGATGGTCGATGCCACCTTGACGGTGAACGGCAACGCCAACGGCATCCGCGGCCAGAACATCGGCCAGATCTTTGTGCATCTGAAGGACTGGTCTGAACGTACTGACCCGAAGCTTACCGCCCAAGCGCTTTCCTCGCGCATCGGCAAGCGGTATGCCGACTCCAGGGTTGCCGACATCTTCGCCCGCAGCCCGCCGCCCATCCGCGGCCTGGGCAGCGCCGCAGGCTTCGACTTCGAACTCGAGGATCGCGGCGGCCTTGGCCACGCGGCGCTCTCCCGGGCACGCGACCAGCTCCTGACGATGGCTCAGAGCGACCCCGCCCTGTCGCAGGTTCGATTCGTCGGGCAGCCCGACAATCCAACCTTCAAAATCAACATCGATCGTGAGAGGGCAGCTGCACTTGGGGTCTCCGCGTCCGATGTTGACCAGACCTTCTCCACGATGTGGGGCTCGAAGTATGTGAACAACTTCCTCGATACCGACAACCGGATCAAGAAGGTCTACGTGCAAGCC
Organism: Herbaspirillum sp. WKF16; assembly: GCF_028993615.1. NCBI lineage: Bacteria > Pseudomonadati > Pseudomonadota > Betaproteobacteria > Burkholderiales > Oxalobacteraceae > Herbaspirillum > Herbaspirillum sp. WKF16. The sequence goes on from NZ_CP118632.1 coordinate 4,524,015, forward strand.
GATGCCAGGTTCCGCATGAATCCGGACGACATCATGAAAATCTACGTACGCAGCAACACCGGCGCCATGGTTCCCTTCTCGGCTTTCGGGTCCTACCAATGGACCTATGGCCCGCCCAATCTGCAACGCTATAACGGTGTTGAGGCGATGGAAATCCAAGGCCAGTCTTCGCCTGGACAAAGTACCGGCCAAGCAATGGCGGCCATGGAAAAGCTGGCGGCAAAGCTTCCTTCAGGCATCGGCTTCGAATGGACTGGAACATCGCTGCAACAACAGCAATCCAGTTCGCAAGCGCCCTTGCTGTATGGCCTGTCCATCCTGGTGGTCTTCCTAAGCCTGGCGGCTCTGTATGAGAGCTGGATTATCCCGATGTCGGTGATTATGGTGGTCCCGGTTGGTGTTCTGGGCGCCCTCGCCGCGACCTCGGCGACGCGCCTCTCCAATGACATCTACTTCCAGGTGGGCCTGCTGACCGTGATTGGCCTCTCGGCGAAGAACGCCATTCTTATTGTCGAGTTCGCCCGGGAGCTGCAGCACCAAGGCCTAACTGCGCTGCAGGCTGCCGTCGAGGCGGCCAAGATGCGGCTGCGTCCGATTGTCATGACCTCGATGGCATTCGTCCTCGGCGTTCTTCCGCTGGTGGTGGCCCACGGCGCCGGCTCTGCCAGCCAGAAAGCCATCGGCACCGGCGTCATCGGCGGCACATTGACCTCGACGTTCCTGGCGACCTTCCTCATCCCGATGTTCTTCGTGGTGGTGGTGAACAAGCTTGGCAGCCGAAAGAAAAAGGATGGCCCCAGCGCGCACAGGGAAGACACAACACGGCAGCCGGAGGGCCACTGAAATGAAAGTGATGACTAATGCAATCTGCCTGACGCTGGCCGCTCTGGCTGCCGGATGCTCGCTGCAGCCGACGTACAACCGGCCCGATGCCCCCGTCGCGGCAAGCTATCCGACCGGTCCTGCCTATGGTGCCCAGGCGCCAACGGCGACCGCGGCGGCCGGCGACCTGGACTGGCAGGATTTCCTGAGAGATCCACGCTTGCGGCGCCTGGTGGAGATCGCGCTCAAGAACAACCGTGACTTGCGCGTTGCCGCCCTGAACGTCGACAAGGTGCGTGCCCAGTACCAGGTACAGCATTCCGCACTGGCGCCGCAACTGGATGCGGGCGCCGACCTGGCGGCCTCGCGCAAGCCGGGCAGCGTCTCGAGCAGCGGAAAGACGACTTATACCCGCGACTACTCCGCAAATCTGGGCGTTTCATGGGAACTCGATTTCTTTGGCCGCATTCGCAGCCTCTCTGACGCGGCCTTACAGCAATACTTCGCCAGCGGTTACGCGCAACAAGCCGCGAAGATCGCTCTGATCTCGCAGGTGGCAGATCAGTATCTGACACTTCTGGCCTATGACGAACAGCTCCAGATCACCAAGGACACGTTCGACACAGCGCGTCAGAGCTATGACATCATGAAGTTGCAGTACGACACGGGCACGCTCTCCGAGCTCGACCTGCGGCTTTCCCAGACGACCTTGGAGCAGGCGCAGATCAGTTATTCGGCGCAGGTGCGCGCCAAGGCACAAGCGCAGAACGCCATGGTGCTGCTGATCGGCCAAAGCATGCCCGCGGATTTGCCTGCCGGACTGACGCTGGATCGGCAACATCTGCTGTCCGATGTGCCAGCAGGACTGCCCTCCGACCTGCTGCAACATCGCCCGGATATCCTGCAGGCCGAATCCGTTCTGCGCTCCGAAAACGCGAATATTGGGGCTGCGCGCGCGGCTTTCTTCCCTGCCATATCGCTGACAGGTTCGACTGGCTCGATGAGCCCGACGCTCGGCGGCCTCTTCGCCCCAGGGTCTGGTGCGTGGACGTTCTCCCCATCGATCAGCCTGCCCATCTTCTCGGGTGGGGCCAATCAAGCCAACCTCGATGCGGCGGAGGTGCAGAAGGGCATCGCAGCGGCCCAGTACGAGAAGGCCATCCAGACTGCCTTCAAGGAGGTGGCTGACGGCCTCGCGGCGCGCGGCACCTACGACGACCAACTGGCGGCACAACAACGCTATGCCGATGCGCAACAACGCAGGCTGGAACTGGCGCAGATGATGTACGACAACGGCGCCGACAGTTATCTGAACGTCCTGGCAGCCCACACCGACCTGTACAACGCGCGCCAATCCCTGATTTCCGCCCGCCTGAACCGCTTGACCAACCTGGTCGACCTCTATCGCACCCTCGGCGGCGGATGGCGCCAGCGGGATCTCAAAGAATAGGACGCAGGAGATGAAATTGCTCATCGTGGAGGATAGCGACCGGGTTGCCCATTTCCTGAAAAAGGGCCTCGAGGAGTCAGGGCACACCGCAGACCATGCGGATAACGGCCGAGACGGCATGTTCCTGGCCGCGAGCGAACCCTATGACGCCATCATCATGGATCGCATGCTGCCGGGCGGCATCGATGGTCTGGGCATCATCGAAGCCCTTCGGAAAACCGGAAACAAGGTTCCAATCCTCATCCTGAGCGCCATGTCCGGAGTCGATGACCGCATCCGCGGCTTGCACGCCGGCGGCGACGATTACCTGGTCAAACCTTTCTCTTTCGGCGAACTCCTCGCTCGCCTGGATGCATTGGCCAGGCGCACGCGCGAGACAGCGGCCGAAACATCATTGTCCGTCGCCGACCTCCATATGGACCTGTTGACCCACAAGGTCAGTCGCGCGGGAAAGGCTATTGCGATGCAACCCCGGGAATTCCGCCTTCTTGAGTATCTGATGCGTCACGCCAATCAGGTGGTGACACGAACGATGCTGCTGCAGAACGTCTGGAATTACGACTTCGATCCACAGACCAACGTCGTTGATGTTCACATCAGCAAGTTGCGCCAGAAGATTGACGTGGACGCAAAGACTCCGCTGCTGCGCACCATCCGGAACTCCGGCTACATGTTGGCAAAAGATGATTAGCTTTTTCAGATTTTCCGCCCGTACCGTATCGGTGTGCTATGTCATTTTCAGCTTGTTGGTGCTTCTCTGCTTCGCTACTCCCTTGGGCTATGCGTGGCGGGAATATGTGGAAGAAGACCGGTCGCGGATACTTCACGCCGATACCTTGCGACTGCAGCGGGTGTTCAAGGAACAAGGCATCGACGCCCTCAGGCTTGCCATCGGGACGCAAGTAGGTACGAACGCCAGCGGTTCTGAAGACATCATCTTGCTTGCCGATGCCGCGCTGGCCCGACAGGCCGGCAATCTCCCCCGGTGGCCGCAAAGCATCAACACTGTCCCGGGCGAAGGCCGCTATTCCCTTGATATCGATGGCCGGACAACCCGGACACTTGCCCGGCACGTCATTCTCGACAACCGCTATCACCTCCTGGTTGCTCAGGACATCGACAGATATCGGCTTCTCGAAAATCTGTTCATCTACGGTCTGGGAAGCGCCGCGGCCGTCATCATCCTTTTGGGCGCGGCTGGCGGCCTGCTCGTGAGAAGGAGTCTGCTGTCCAAGGTGAAGGACATCAACATCGCCGCTTCGGCAATTATGCAAGGCGACTTCTCGCATCGACTTCCACACAGTGGCGGAGAAGATGAGCTGGCCGTCGTGGTCGAAACGGAAAATAAGATGCTGGCCCAGATCGAGCAATTGATGGACAGCGTCCGGAATGTCTCGAACGCCATTGCCCACGATCTTCGGACGCCCCTAGCCGAGCTACGGTCACGCCTGGAGGAACTGCTGCTGACCAGACCGGACAGCGAGCGTACGTTCGCTGACATCGAGTGCGCCATCGCCGACGTCGATCGTGTGATAGCCATCTTCAACGCATTGCTGCGCCTGGCGGAAATTGATACCGGCGCACGCCGCTCCGGCTTCCGGCCGATTGACATCGCCACCATCGTTGACGATGTGGCCGATTTCTACCTTCCCCTTGCCGAATCAAAACAGCGTTTCCTGAGGGTTGAAAGAATGCAGCATCTTCCTCTGAAAGGCGACCCTCTTCTCTTGACGCAGGCCATCGGCAACCTGATTGACAACGCGCTGAAGTATTCGTCTGACGGAGGCCTCGTGTCGGTTACCTGCAGGCGCAGCCAGGACGGGATGCTGCTCGTTGAGGTAAGTGACAACGGGCCCGGGATACCCAGCGACGAACTATCCAAGGTGCAGGAGCGCTTCTATCGCTGCGACGCCAGTCGCGCCACGCCGGGGATGGGACTTGGATTGAGCGTGGTGGCCGCGATCGCGAAACTGCATTACGGCCGCCTTGAGCTCAGCAATGGCGATCCGGGCTTGCGCGCGCTCCTGTTCTTGAAACCCAGCATGATTAAAGATGTTTAACGTGCAGGCAACAGGCCGTTAATGCTCCAGGGCGCATAGTGTTCCCAACAGCCAAATGGGCTGACGAACATCCCAGGTTGGGAATTTCTCTGGAAAGGAAACACTATGAAATCCGTCATCACCAAAATCATCGCCACCACCATCCTCGCCTGCGCCTCGGTCGGCGCGATCGCACAGACGCAAAGCGCTGCCGATGCCGAACGTGACTGGGACAATATGCACGCGCTGAACCAGTACCCCATCATTCCCTTCAAGAGCACCAAGACGCGCGCTGAGGTCAAGGCCGAGCTGGTTGCCGCCCAAAAGGCCGGGGCCATTGCCAACGGCGACAACTACCCTATCCTGCCGGCGACGACCACGCACAAAACCCGCGCCCAGGTCCGTGCCGAGCTGGTGGCGGCCCAGCGTGAGGGCCTCATCGCCAACGGCGACAACTACCCGATCATCAAGCAAGCCGAGTCGCACAAGACCCGCGCCCAGGTCGAAGCCGAGGTGGCAACCGCTGAGCATGCCGCGCAAGTCTCCGGCGACCATACCTACTGACTCCTTGCTTCATAGGAGGACTCCTTTCCCGCGCTTGCGCGGGTTTTTTTCTGGGCCGGTCATTTCCTCCCTAAGAATGACCTAAGTCAGCGTTTGTATGGTCGGTGATTCCTTATTTCACCCGATGCGAATCAAGGAGTAACCATGATGCAAAGCAAACACGACCTTGCGAAAGTCCCTGAAGTCACCGCGATTTTCTGGCTCATCAAGATTGCCGCCACTACACTTGGTGAGACCGGCGGCGATGCCGTTTCGATGTCCATGAATCTCGGCTACCTCGTGAGCACCGCCATCTTCGCGGTCATTTTCCTGATGGCCGTATTGGCCCAGGTCCGGGCAAAGTCGTTCCACCCGCTGCTCTACTGGACAACGATTGTGGCAACCACCACGGTCGGCACCACGCTTGCCGACTTCGCCGATCGCTCTCTGGGCATCGGATATGCGGGCGGCTCCGCCCTGTTGCTGTTCCTGCTGATCGCATCGCTCTTCATCTGGCACCGGACCCTTGGCACCGTCTCCGTAGGCAGCATCAGCACTGTCAAGGCGGAAACCTTCTATTGGCTCACCATCATGTTCTCCCAGACCCTCGGAACCGCGCTGGGCGACTGGACCGCCGACACCGCCGGACTCGGATACACCGGCGCCGCGCTTATCTTTGGCGCTCTGCTGATGGTCATCGCCGTTGCGCACTATGCCAGTGAGGTGTCCGACACCATCTTGTTCTGGGCCGCATTTATCTTGACCCGGCCTCTTGGCGCCGCCGTCGGCGACTTCCTGGACAAGCCGCACGCACAAGGCGGCCTGGAGCTCAGCCGATATATGGCATCGGCTGCGCTGTTGGGATTTATGCTGATCTGCATCCTCTCTTTCCGCCAGAAGGCCGCAAGGAGTTCGCACTAGGACGAAAGAATGCCCGATGCCGGCAAAGCATCAGGCATTCATCGCGCCGCAGAATCGGATGAGGATGATTACATGTCGATTTTCATACGCGCGACGACCGTTCGCTCGGTACCGGGAATGACATACAGGTTGCCCCAGGAACCTGTGTAATAGTTGCGGTTGAACAGGTTATGCACATCGACCGATAACCTGATGTTCTTGCTGAGCTGCCAATAGCTCAGCAACTTGACCGTCGAATACGCCGGCAACGTGTAGGTATCCGCAGTATTGCCAGAGCGGTTCCCCACATAGTTGACGCCAGCCCCGATACCGTAGCGGCTGCCGTTCTGGAGGGCATCTTCGCGGATCGCGAGGAGACCGGCGCTATAAGCCGGAATGTTGGTCAACCTGGTTCCGGCCGCCAGAGTCTTGTCCTTGGTCACGCGCGCATTGTCCCAGGAGAAATTGCCCGAGACGCGCCAGTTTGTCGTCAGCTGGCCAAACACGTCTGCTTCGAAGCCGGTGCTCTTGACTTCGCCCGCGGCGACCGAGAAACCAGATACGTCGCTGGCGGTCAGCACGTTTGTCTTGGTGATGTCATAGACGGCAAAGTTGGCGCCCAGTTTCTCGTCCGTCGACTGCAGCTTCACGCCGGCCTCATATGCCGTCGAATGCTGCGGATCGAACGCCCGGCCATTGATATCCACACCGCTGTTGCCGCGGAAGGACTTGCCTGCGGTGATGTAATACGAACTCCAGTCGTTGGGAAGATAAGTCACGCCTGCGCGCGGAGATACAGCGCTTTGCTGCTGGGAAGTGCTGCTCACCGAGGGAGCGCGGGTCTGAACGCTCTGGTTGTACTGGTCCCAGCGCACTCCGCCCAGCACCTTCCACTGCGAGGACAGGCTCAGTTGGTCTTGTACGAAAAGGGCTTTCACGCGCTGCCGCTCATCCGAACTGGAAGTGCGGTTTGTCACCGGGGGCAAGGACAATCCGTATACCGGGTTATAGATATCCAACGGCATGTTCGTGGCGGAACGCAAGATTTCGGTGTTCATCCACAGCTGCGAAGCTTCGACGCCGAGCAGCATGTCATGACCGATGCTGCCGGTCTTGAACTTCCCCTCCAACTCTGCCTGGATCGAGGCATCGCGCGACGGAAGCTGGCGCCAGGTACGACGGCGATTGAGCGTGCGATTGTCGGCGGCCAGGGAGTCGGCCTCGGTGTAGTAACCGTCAAAGCTGCTTTCCTTATAGCTGGCGCCGATCTTCGCCCGCCAGTCTTCAGAAAGATTATGGTCCAGCGTAAGCTGATGAGTATCGCTGTTCAACTGCATATTGCCGTCGGACGGCTCATTGAGGACCCGGTCGCGAGGCAAGCCGCCCAGGATGCCGCGAACGTTGACAAGACCGCGATCCAGCGGGGTGCTTGATCTCAGGAATTCGGCCTCATAGTTCAAGACGGTATCGTTGTTGATTACCCATGTCAGCGCCGGGGCGACCAGCTGGCGGCGGTTGCCGAGCATGCTGTTGCGAGTGTCGCCCTCTTCCGTCACGGCATTAAGACGGTAGGCCAGGCCTCGGCCCAGTGGACCGGTGCTATCCAAGGTCGCACGCCTGAGTCCGCCGCTTCCGGCGCTCAGCTCAGCCGTGTTCTTCTGCGTAAATTGCGGTTTCTTGGTGACGATGTTGATGGTGCCGCCCGGCTCGCTACTGCCATAGATGGCAGATGCGGGGCCCTTCAGGAACTCGATGCGCTCAACAGTGGCCGTATCGCGGCGCGGATTGTATCCGCGTGAGCCGGGAAAGCCGTTGATGAGAAAACCCATGTCGGTACTGCTGAAGCCGCGAATACCGAAGTTATCCCAGGTCCCGCCGAAGTCATTGAGCTTCGTGATGCCGCTTACGTACTCCACCGTGTCGGCCAGTCGCAGGGCGCCGACATCTTCGATTTGCCGGCTGGTCATGACGCGTACCGATTGCGGCACCTCCATCAGGGGAGTTTCAGTACGGGTCGCGCCGCTGGTGCTGCTGGCTTTATAGGATCTTGCATCGCCCGTCGAGACGACGCTGATTTCCGGAAGCGCGCTGGATTCCAGATCAGCCGATGTGCCTTGGGCATAGGCCACCGGGTTGACCGAGATAATTCCTACGGCCAGCAGATGGCGGATGATGCTGTGTTGTCGAAGTTGCATATAACATGAGCGAGATTTTCAAGAGCTGAAATATAAATGATAATTGTTAATAAATGCGAATTACTATCAATAAAGTATTTCATCTGTTGCATATCGTGAGCGCCTAAGTCTCAGCTAAGTTTTGAAGCGGCTATTGGCGCTTTGACAGACGGCAGCGATGGCGCCCCGTCTCCGGGATGATCTGCGCCGCCGGCAGGCGGCGCGCGATCTCCGATCTTCAGCTCGTCGCCCGGGCAATCAATGCAATGGGGATTAAATACTCCTGTTTAATAATGGTTATCATTTATACTCACGAGATTCTCCCTGCTGTCACTTCCGCCCATGCGACAGGATGCCCACAACCTCGCAATGTCAGATGTCCTGCTCCGTCATTACGATGAGCTGGTAGAGCATGTGCGCCGGCGTTTCGGCGATAAGAATTTTGCCCACGAGGTTGTCCACGAGGTCTACGTACAAGTGATGCGAACCTCGCCCAGTGAGGAGGCAGGCACTCCCCTGGTGCTTCTGAAGCATATTTCCACGTGCAAGGCGATTGATTTGCAGCGCGCGTCGACAGCTCGCAGCCAGTGGCAGGAAACTGTCGAGGTATTGCCGGAGATTGCAGGGAGTTCCCCGGATGGTGAGTTGCACCTGCGCGGAAAGCAGCTCGTCGACTCCCTGGAACGCATCGTGGGCGCCCTCCCGCCCCGCTGCCGGGAGGTCTTTCTGCTGCACAAGCTGCAAGGCATGCAGCAGGAAGAAGTTGCGACGATGCTGGGCATTTCGCGAAAGATGGTGGTCAAGCACATGGAGCGGGCCATGTCCACAATTCGTCCGCTATGGAATGACGATCAGGTCGACACTGCCTATGTTGCGACACTGGCCGGGAAGTTTCCCGGACCGGAGGCAATCGCCCGTGGGGTTGGAAAGCGCCGCTTGGTTCGGAAAATCGCGGCTTTTACAGCGATGTTTCTTGTCAGCTGCGGCAGCGCCTGGATGTTCGACCCCGCTTACGATTCCCGGCAGGTTGTCACGGCGATTGGCGAGATATCGACGCTGGAGCTCGCTGACGGCAGTCGCATCATCGTCAATGCGGATAGCGAGCTGCATGTCGAATCGCACTTGTTTTCCCGGCGCTTCAAGCTGGCCAGGGGCGAAGCATCCTTCAGTGTCGCCCACACCTTCCGGTCCTTCACCGTTCAGGCCAACAGGACGTTGGTGACCGACATCGGGACTGTGTTCGACGTCCGAAACCTGCCAAATGGCGCGGTGGTCAGCGTCCAGCAGGGTGCGGTCGAAGTGCGCGCCGAGAATGGCGAGGCGAAGCTCATTCACACGAACCAGGCCATCCGCTCAGCGGACGGGCTGCTTGGGGAGCCCCAACCGCATAATGCGGAGACCGACGCCGCGTGGACTCGCGGCAAGCTTTGCTTCAACTCGACTTCGCTGAAGGATGCGATTGAGGACATGCAACGCTACACCCGGCAGAAACTTGTTCTGGAAGGCCACGCCGTAGGAACGCTCAAGATTTCCGGGGAATACGACATCACCAAAATCGATGACCTCATCCAGGCTTTGCCTGCCGTGCTCCCGGTGCAGGTAAGAAGCACAGCCGATGCCATTGTCATCTCCGGCAAATCAGAAAGATCAAAATAATGCCGGCGCCAGGGTTCCCACGTTTCCCCCTCGTTTCGGTAACACCTGTAAATACCAACCTTTACAGGAGTCATTCATGCATCGTGGCACGTCACGAGCACGCCAACAGGCGCGCGCCAACCTGAAAATCAAGCGCAAAGCCGGCGTACTGCTTGTCGCCCTGGCTATAACGCAATCCTTCGCAATGGCGCAATCTCCCGCGGTCCCGGTGGACATCCCTGCCCAACGACTGGACGATGCGCTGCGTTCCCTGGCTCGGCAGTCCGGCCGTTCAATCATCTTCTCGCCTGAAGCAACGCAACAGCGTCAAGCCCCGGCAATCAAAGGCAATCTGAGCGTAGAGGACGCCCTGGAGCGGCTGCTGGACCACAGCGGCCTGCATGTCCAGTCGACTGGCGCCGGCGGATTCACCATCAGCGCCTCCGACAAGGCGACGTCCGGGACGCTGCCGGAGGTCACCGTCGCGGGAGGCCGCCCTTCCCTCTTTGCAGCCGAAGGCGTGAATGTGGGCGCCCTGGGCTACAAGAAACCGGAGGAACTGCCGTTCTCCGTCCAGTCTTATCCAGCACAACTGATGGAAGCGCAGGAAGCGCGCACGATGATGGACGTCTTCAAGAACGACCCGTCGGTCCAAGACGCGACGCAAGCCGGGGCATATGAGATGGTGCGCATCCGCGGCTACTTCTCGGACTGGACCAACACCGTCCGCCGGGACGGCATGTCGGTGGCGCCGTATTATGAAATCCCCCTGGAAAACATCGAGCAAATTGACATTCTGAAAGGGCCGTCGGGCTTTTTGTATGGCATCAATTCACCTGGGGGCACTATCAACTATGCCATCAAGCGCCCGACCAAGGACCGCTTCACTACCGTCAGGACATCTCTTCGCGACAATGGCGGCACCTACCTCGCACTTGACACCGGTGGACCACTGGACGGCGGTCGCTTCGGATATCGCTTCAATGTGGCCCGTGAGCGCAATGGCAACTTCAGCCATAACGGCGACACGCATCGTGATTTCGCAAGCGGCGCATTCGACTGGGCCGTGACCTCCGACCTGCTGGTGCGCGCCAATTTCGATTACCAGAACCGCAAGATTGCCGCGCAACCCACTATCGGCCCCTACCTGAACGGGCAGCTACCGCCCGTTTCCGGCATTGATCCACGCACGCTGCTGGGCCAGCCTTGGCTTCAATACGAAACAAAGACGTTCAACATCGGCGCCGATGTCGAATACCGCATCAATGGGAACTGGAAGTTTGTCACGCGCGCGGCGCAATCGTACAACGGCCGGGTTGCGGCCTTTCCCGATATCTATAATATCGGGGCCGACGGCCGCGTGTTGAGCGGGGACATCTACGTCAACCCGAACCAGAGCTTCCGGGTGCTTTCCACCGATACCTACGTGTCCGGGAACTTCGATACGGCTGGCATCAGTCACCAACTGGTGACCGGCTTCTCCACTCGCAATTTCCAGGCTATCGAGTCAGGGTTCAAGGTGCTGACCGACACTGTGGGCAATATTTACAACCCCGTGTATACGTCAGCGCCCGGGAACCTGACCTACCCCAACCACAATGTGTCGAAGAACTACCAGCCCAGTGTGTTCGCCAGCGACCTGATTTCCCTGAATGACCGATGGGACCTCATGGTGGGATTGCGCCACGTGAGCTATAAGAACGATTCCATGCCGGCATCGGGAAAGAACACGTCCCAGACGGCCAGCATCAATGCTCCTTCGGCTGCGGTTACATTCAAGGTGCTTCCGAATCTGTCGACCTATCTGAGCTACGCCGAGGGTTTCGAGCAACCGGGACCGGCGGGCTATGACACCAACAACGCCGGCGAAAACCTGCCGCCGCTGAAGACGAAGCAGTATGAGACCGGCGCAAAGTACGGCCTCACACCCGACCTGATGCTCACGGCGGCGCTCTTCCGGCTGGAGAAGACCCTGCAGTATGTGAACGCGGCGAAATTCACCGTCCAGGGCGGGGTTCAGCGCCATAGCGGCCTTGAACTTACCGCCAATGGACGACTCACCAGGGATCTTTCACTTGTTGCCGGCCTGGCTTATCTGAAGACGCAAGCTGACGCTCCTGCTGACCCGGCTGTCGCAGGCCGGCAGATTCCCGACGTGCCGAAGCTTCAGGGAAACCTGTTCCTGGATTACCGCGTACCCGCCATTGCCGGCCTGAATGTCAACGGCGGCGCCTATTACGTTGGCCGGCGCCCCCTGACGACAACGAATAGCGTGTGGATGGGCGGCTACACCCGCTTTGATGCCGGACTGAGGTATGCCACAAATGTCGGCGGCTACAAGACTACCTTTGGCCTGACGGTGCAGAACCTGCTCGACAAGCACTATTGGGCGGCCGGTGACGCCGACATCAACGGCGCCTGGACGGGCAAGCCCCGCACCATGTATTTGAGCGCCCAGGTCGACATGTAGCTGCATTGATCAGGCTTCGCTGCCTGGAGAACAGCCTGATGCGATAACCGCTTCGGGCCAGATTCTCCTTCCGGGAGTCGGCGCGGGACCGATGTTCAATCGTCACAGCCCCGAGGCCGTGCGCAACAGATTATGGTAGGTCTTTACGAGGGAAAGCACGGCAGGATGATCATCGGGCAACAGGGCGCGGATTTGCACGATTGCCATATCCAGCTCATGCAAGATGGCGCGTTGCTCATGCGATTTCACGCTTGACTGGGTCCAGAAAGAGGCCGCCCATCGCAAGCCGCGGGTCACAGGGCTGACGCTGTGAATGCAGTTCGTCGGGTACACAATCAGGTCGCCGGCATTCAGCTTGAAGCTCTGCGTGCCGTCTTGATGATGCATCACCAGTTCCCCCCCCATCGTATTCGTCCGGGTCGGACAAGAACAGCGTTGACGAAAGATCCGCGCGCATTCGCGGCGCACCCGGGACACTGTGAACTGCGCCATCGACGTGTGCGCCGTAGGTCATTGCTGTTGATTCGCTCGCAGCATTTCCCCTTTTCATCTCCCCGCCTTCGATTGCCGTCCGAAGGTTGCCACGCGGTCATACGACCCTTCATATCCCAGCCCCCTTCCGTCCAGGAACATCTATGTCAAGGTTCGTCTTTGCTTGCGCGATCTGACCACCTCAGTGCTGAGCCAGGCTGACAGCCGCGGCGCGAATTCGTCTGGGGCATAGGATGATTTCCTGGACGGCTCGATCGCTCCAGATCGGATGTAGCGGCGAACCGTAATCGAGAGATATCCAGCCGGTGGGAGATTTCGCTGATCGGGATGCGATTGCGGATGTACCAGCGCCGAATAATTCCAAGTAGGTTCACGTCCATCGCCACGTTCTCCCGCTCGCTGCCGTGAACAGGACTGTGGTCTAAACATAGGTCAGCTTAGGATGTAAATCCCCGGGGAAAGCGGGTCAATTTTCGCGGCAACTCGACAGGCAACTGGATCCACTTACCGGACGCTCTTCAGATTGACCAAGGGAAGGAAGATATCGTCGACGATCGACTTGATGCGAGACTCGGCCAAGGGTTTCAGCTCGACCAGGAGGTCGTGCCGCACGAGGTCGGTCGGCAACGCCAGCACTGCCGAAGAGAGGCGTTTCAGATTTATCTCGCCGCGGTCATGGGCCCGGCGGTAGATGTTCCCGATGTGCAGCTGGCGCTGGTCGCCGAAGACCCGATCGCGCACCTCTGTCGGATTGAGCCCGTGACGTGCGAGCAGTCCTGAGCAGATCGCATTGGTCATGACGATGAAGAAGTCGGCGCGCTCGCGCCCCATGACCCTCAGCAACGCCAGGAGGTCGCCGCGCAGGCTGCCGGTGTCGGGAAGTTCAACGGGATGGGACGCCCGGTAGTGTTTCAGCGCGTCGCATACCAGCTCGTCCTTGTTGGGCCAGCGCCGGTAAAGCACGGCGATCCCGGTGCAGGCGCGCACGGCGACGGACTCCATCGTCAAGCTGGAAAACCCTGCTTCGACCAGCTCATTCCAGGCCGTCTCCAGCAATTCGGCTTCCAGCTGCTGGCCGCGCCTTCGACGGCGAATGGGATTGTCGGCATCTGCACTCATGGGCGCATTTTAGAGTGGCTTGCATTCCTTAACAAGTTCAAGGAAAATAAGAAACGAATTAATCTCTTATATTCAAACCCTCGAATGGATGGTTGAAATGCCAGAAGGGCGCGCGCGAAGACGATTGCTGACGCCGGCTGCGCCGGCGATTACGTCATGCGGCTGCCGTTCCGGATTGTCGGCGAAACGCCCCACTTACCAATTGGTAACGGATTTACAGTGATTACAAGCGACACCATAATGAATTTACGCATCGGGAAATCGTTACTTTTGAAGTCGACCATATGCCGAGATGACAGCGTATATGCGCGAAAAAAAATGAACGATCAGTGCGGCGGTTATCCACCTCGGCGAGGTCGGATGTTGCGCGCATCTTTCAGTGCCCGTGAGATCCGACAATGACTGACACCTCCATGCCGCCCAGCTACGCCTGCGCTTCCGAGATTCTCATTAGAATCCTCCGTGGCCGTTGGGCGCCATCGTTGGTGATGGTCATCGGCCAACGCGGCCCGATCCATTTCTCGGCCATTGCCAGGGAAGTCAGGGGTATCTCGGTCAAGGTATTGACCGAGCAGCTTCGCGACCTGGTCGAGAACGGCGTGCTCAACCGGATCACCAATGAGTCGAGGCCGGAGGTGTACTACGAGCTGACCCCGCGCGGACGGGAGCTCAAGCTTGCGCTTGACTCGCTCAACGAACTGGCAGACCGCTGGCCGCGTCTCTAGCCGCGGCTGCGCATGTCCCCTTTGCGGATTCCGTACGACAACCTTTACCATCCACGAGGAACCACGCATGACCGACACCACCCAACGCCCTGCCGACATCATCAGCTCGATCACCGACAGCCCGTTGCCCAATCTCGTCAATGCCGCCGATGCGCGGGCTGCAGGCCGCTTCGGCTACGACAAGCCGACCCATGAAAACAGCATCGTGCTGCTGGTCGATCACCAGATCGGCCTGATGGCCGGCATGCGCGACACCAATTCGCTGGCCGAGCTCAAGAGCAACGTCGTGGGGCTGGCCCGCACGGCGAAGGCATTGGGGATGCCCACGCTGATCACCTCGTCCAACGCGCAATGGCAAAACGGCGACAACCTGCCTGAGATCAAGGAGATCTTCTCCGACCAGCCGATCTATCGCCGCACGGGCATCATCAATTGCTACGAGGATCCGACATTCCGCGCCGCGTTGGAATCGATTGTCGAGAAGACCGGCCGGCGTCACATCATCATCGCCGCCGTGACCATCGGCACATGCTGCGCGTTGCCCACGCTGTCGATGCTCAATGACGGCTACAAGGTCTTCCCGGTGGTCGATGCCTGTGGCGCATGGAGCCGCTACGAGGCCGAGGCGGCCATGTCGCGCATGGCCAATGCCGGCGCCGAGCTGATGAGCACCTTCGCGCTGGCCTGCGAGCTGCAGGCGGACTGGAAGCGGCCGAGCGCCAACGCCATGCTGGAGCCCTTCACCCACAACCTCTCCGAATACGGCTTCGTGCTCCAGAATTTCTGGAACAACGTCAACGGCCACACCGTGCCCGATCCGTTCGGCGTGGTGAAGTAAGCCAGGAAACCGCGGCCGGCTCCCTTGCCGGCCGCGCATCGACGGCAACCCGGCCCGGAACGACCCGGGTTTAGCCCGTCCCGGCATGTGGCCGCCGGCGCCCGCTTATGACGACATCTTCCATCACCATGACGACAGCTCCGAGTCCGTCCGAGTGCGCGGCCGGGCATCATGACCCCGTGTTGCAGCACGCGGCCTGCCCCTTGTTCATGGACCAGCTCTTTGCCGTCATGGCCGCCTGCCTGCTGCAGGCCTTGGGAGGAGGCGTGGTTGCGCCGGCCCTGCCCGGCATGCTGTCGAAGGTCCATGAGGAGCGCGCCAAGCAACTGTTGCTGTCCAAGGTGCGCGGCGAAATCTCAATCCCGGACATCGCGCGCGAATGCAATATGTCGACCAGCTATTTCATGAAGGCCTTCAAGAAGACTACCGGCAAGACGCCGCACCAATGGATGCTTTCGCAACGCCTTGCCATGGCGCAGGCGTACCTGCGCAACTCGACGCTCTCGCTGACGGAGGTCGCCGTCGTGTGCCACTTCTACGACCAAAGCCACTTCAACCGCGTCTTTGCCCGGAGCATGGGCGTATCTCCCGGCGTGTGGCGCAGGATATCCAAGGGCGATTTGGGCTGAACGACCGCCATCGCCTTCCCGGGCAACGCTCCTGATATCGCCTACTTCGAGAACAGCTGCTCGTGCGCCACCCTCTGCAAGGCGACGGCCTGGCTCTTGGAGAAGCCGAGGTCTTCCGCGACCGTCTCATCCTCGCCCAGCAACAGGGGGTCCTTGCCGGTAATCTTCCCGAACAGCATCAGGGCTTCCAGGTAGTAGCCATAGTCGCTCGGGTGGAAATTGTCCCAGGACCACAGGTTGATCTGCGAGGACGGCATGCCCAGGTAGGGGTTGCTTCCCGCGACCTTGCTTGCGATGGCGCGATTCCACGCAAGGCCGATCTCCACCACGCCGCTGGCGTTGGCATGCCTTGCGGCGGCGTTGTAGGCCACCGAGATATCTGCGCCCATCTTGTCGATGGGGGTGCCGTACCAGGGCGCGTTTTCCACATAGACCTTGTCGGGGCGGCTCCAGACGGCCGTCATCCAGACTTCCCCCTGCGGATTTCTGGCCCGGAACATGTCGACCAGGTTCTTGCTGGAAACCCGCAGCAATTCCGGATTGCCCGGCTGCTTTCCTTCGAGCGTGGAGAAGCCCTGCAGCGCCACCACGTCCCAATGCCTGTCGAGCGCATGCCGTTTCTCGGCATAGTGGTAGTCCAGGCCGATGCCGCCGACGGTCTCCAGCGAGACCGAGTAATCGAGTCCGGCCTGCACCGTGAATGCCTTGAAGATTGCCGGCACGCCGCCGATGGTCTTGCCCGTGGCGCCGGGGCCGTTGAGGTCGGTCACGCTGTCTGGCTTGTAGTAGCGGACCGAGGAATTCTGTCCGTAGGTGTAACTGTTGCCAACGAAGACGATGGTGCGCGCCTGCGCCGCGGATGCGATGGCGCAGGCCATGCCAATGGCAATCCAGAGCCGGGCAAGCATGATGGCGGCGGTACTCGATTTGTATTGCGTCTGCATGTCGTTTCTCGTCCAACGGGCTGATCACCGTTGCGCATGCTAAGGCGGCCGCCGCCGCCGGCCCATCGGGATATTCCCGAGTGCGGCAAGCATGGGCGAAGCCGATTCATTGGCCGCGGCCTGCGCACAACAACGTTGCCATTCAGACATCAGTCTATTCCTGAGCGGACGGCCGAGCTCTGAAAGTCGCGGCAGAATCGGCACAAGCACTCAAGCCGCATTCATTGCGCCGGCGACCCGGGGGGGCCGCCACGGCGCTGCGGTGTTGCATGATTTTCTGTCCAGGGGAAACGATGTCCGGATTTTTCGTCGATATGCTTGCAGGCGGCGCCCGCCTGCAAGGCACTTACCACTACGGGCTGGTGGTGTTGTCGCTGCTGGTGGCGATCTTCTCCTCCACCATGGCCTTGCAGACGGCATCGGTGGCGCGCCAGACCACCCTGCGCTGGCACCGGCATGTGGCCATCGCCACCGGCGCGCTGGCCCTGGGCGGCGGCATCTGGACCATGCATTTCATCGGCATGCTGGCCTTCGATCTGTGCACCCCGGTCGACTACAGTTTCGGCATGACCGCGCTCTCCTTCCTGCCGGCGCTGGCGGCCTCATGGATCGCGCTGTCCATGCTCTCGCGCATGAAGGTGAACAACGTCCAGCTGCTGGTGGGCGGTGCGCTGGTGGGCGCCGGGGTGGGCGCCATGCACTATGCCGGCATGGCCGCAATGCGCATGGCCGCGGTGCTGCGCTACGATCCGCTGCTGTTTGCGCTGTCCATCGTGGTGGCGGTCGTGCTGGCCACCATCTCGCTGGGCGTTCGCTTCAAGCTGCGCGGCCTGCGCATGCACAAGATCACGCGCCTGGTGGTGGCCGGCGCCATCATGGGCCTGGCGATTTCGGGAATGCACTATACCGGCATGGCGGCGGCCCGCTTCATCGGCGAAGCCGCGCCGCGCGAGGGATCGTTCTTCCTCGACAGCACCGTCGCCTCGCTGGCGCTGTCGATGTTCACCATCACGATCACCGTGCTGGTGACCGCCATCAATGGCCTGGTGCGCTATCGCGAGACCTTCCGCCAGGTGCGCGAGAGCGAGTCCCGCATCCGCGCCATCGTGGAGACGGCGGTGGACGGCATCATCACCATCAACGGCAAGGGCATCGTGCAGGACATGAACCGCTCCGCCGAACGCCTGTTCGGCTGGCCGGCGGCGGATGTGGTCGGCAAGAACATCAAGATGCTGATGCCCGAGCCGGACCGTTCACAACATGACAAGTACCTGAGCGACTTCCTTTCCAGCGGCCTCCCCAAGGTGATCGGCCAGGGCCGCGAAGTCAACGCAATGCACAGGAGCGGACGCCTGATTCCGGTGCGGCTGGCGGTCGGCCGGGTCGACTTGCCGCGCTCGCAGCTGTTCGTCGGCTTCGTCACCGACATCAGCGAGCGCCGCGCCATGGAAGCCTCGCTGCGCGACGCCGCCGACAAGGCCGAGCAGGCCGCCGAAGCCAAGACGGCGTTCCTGGCCAACATGAGCCACGAGATCCGCACGCCGATGAACGCCATCATCGGCTTCACGGAACTGCTGCTCAAGAACGACCTGCTGCCGCAGCAGCGCAACCACCTCTCCATCGTGCACCAGTCGGCGCGCTCGCTGCTGGGCCTGCTCAACGATGTGCTCGACACCACCAAGCTGGAGAAAGGCGCGGTGGCGCTGGAGCAGATCGATTTCTCGCTGCGCGAACTGACCGGGCAGATCATCTCTTCCTTGCGCCTGAGCGCCGAGAACAAGCACCTGGAACTCTTCCTCGATTACCGCGAAGGCGCGGGGGAATACTTCAAGGGCGATCCGCTGCGCATCCAGCAGGTGCTGACCAACCTGCTGGGCAACGCCATCAAATTCACCCAAAGCGGCCACGTCAGGCTCTCCGTCTTCATCGACCGGGACATGGTGCGGCTGGACGTGGCCGACACCGGCATCGGCATGAGCGCCGAGCAGCTGCAGCGCATCTTCGATCCGTTCTCGCAGGCTGACGCCAGCATCAGCCGCCGCTTCGGCGGCACCGGCCTGGGCACCACCATCGCCCGCCAGCTGGTCGATCTGATGGGCGGCCGGATCAGCGTCGACAGCGCCTTGGGCCGCGGCAGCCTCTTCATGGTGTCGCTGCCGCTGGAGGCCGGCAACAAGCCGCTGCCGCAGTCGGCGTCGATCTCGGGCGGCAACCTGCCGGCCATGCGCGTGCTGATTGCCGACGACGTGCCGCAGAACCTGGAACTGCTGTCCCACCTGCTCAAGGATGCCGGGCACGCCGTGGTGTGCGCCCACGACGGCGAGGAAGCCGTGGCGAAGTTCTGCGACGGCACCCGCTACCACCTGGTGCTGATGGACGTGCACATGCCCAGGACCGACGGCCTGACGGCATCGCGCCGCATCCGCGATTTCGAGGCGGCAAACAGCCGCGAGGCCACGCCCATCATCGCGCTGACGGCCAGCGTCATGGAATCCGACCGGCGCGCCGCGCGGGCGGCCGGCATGGACGGCTTCGCCAGCAAGCCGCTGGATGTGCCGCGCCTGCGCGCCGAGATCCGCCGCGTGCTGGGGGTAGAGGCGCCCGTTGCCCCGTCCGACGCGGCGCCGGCCTCGGCCGAGTCCGTCATCGACTGGAACAAGGGCATTGCGCTGTGGGGCAACAAGCTGCGCATGGCCGGCACCATCCAGGGCTTCCTGGCCGAACTGGCGCAACGCCATCCCCTGCCGCTGCCGGGCGCCGATCCTGCCACGCTGGATTGGGAGCTTGCCGCGCGCAGCCTGCACGGCATCCGCGGCGCCTCGGCCAACCTGGCGCTGGGCAAGGTAAGCAGGCTCAGCGCAAACCTTGAGGCTGCCGCAAAGCGCAGGGAGGCCGACTTGCCGGCCCGGCTTGCGCCGCTGAGGTTCGAACTGACGCTGGTGCAAGCGGAGCTGGCGCTGATCGAGCATGAGATCCGGGAGGCCGCTCCCCGCGCGGACCGGCCGCAGGAACCGGTTGCCGACGTCGGCTCCCTGCTCGCGGCGCTTGACGCGCATTTCGCGCGCAGCGAACTCGATGAGGCGGGACTCGAGAAGCTGCTGGCGTGGCTGGAGGATGGCGGACCGGGAGACGCTTCCCGGGCGCTGCGCAACGCCATCGACGTATTT
Source organism: Herbaspirillum sp. WKF16 (assembly GCF_028993615.1). NCBI lineage: Bacteria > Pseudomonadati > Pseudomonadota > Betaproteobacteria > Burkholderiales > Oxalobacteraceae > Herbaspirillum > Herbaspirillum sp. WKF16. The sequence goes on from NZ_CP118632.1 coordinate 4,543,962, forward strand.
GATTTTGAGCGGGCCCGGGAGCTCCTGGGGCAGCTCGGCAAGACTTTGGAAGAAGGCGAGGAGAGAACATGAAATCGTACCGTGAAACACGCAGCACTATCCTTCTGGTCGACGACGAGCCGACCAACCTGCAAGTGCTCAAGCACACCCTGCAGGACCACTATCGCCTGCTGTTTGCGCGGGACGGCGCCAAGGCCCTGGAGCTGGCCTCGCGCGAGAAGATCGATCTGGTGCTGCTGGACATCATGATGCCCGGCATGTCGGGTTACGACGTCTGCAAGCGGCTCAAGGCGCATCCCGTCACCGCTTCGCTGCCGGTGATCTTCATCACCGCGTTGAGCGACATCGCCGACGAGCAGCTGGGCTTCGAGCTGGGCGCGGTCGACTACATCACCAAGCCGTTCAGCCCGGTGATCGTCAATGCCCGCGTGCGCAACCATCTCTCGCTGGTGCAGGCCGACGCGCTGCGCCAGACGCGCCTGCAGATCGTCCAATGCCTGGGCATGGCGGCGGAGTACAAGGACAACGAGACCGGCCTGCACGTCGTGCGCATGAGCCACTACACGCGCGTGCTGGCGCGCGCGGCCGGCTACAGCGAGGCGGACGCGGATGAACTCCTCCATGCCGCGCCCATGCACGACGTCGGCAAGATCGGCATCCCCGACGCCATCCTGCAAAAACCGGCCAAGCTCGACGGCGACGAATGGAGCGTGATGCGCAGCCATGCCGCCATCGGCGCGGAAATCATTGGCGAGCATGAAAGCGGGCTGCTGAAGGTGGCCTCGACCATGGCGCTACAGCATCATGAGAAATGGGACGGCAGCGGCTATCCGAACGGCCTGGCGGGCACGCAGATCGACCTCTCGGCGCGCATTGTCGCCATCGCCGACGTGTTCGATGCGCTCACCAGCGTACGCCCGTACAAGAAGGCATGGCCGGTCGAGGAGGCGATACAGGCGCTGCGCAAGGACGCCGGCACGCACTTCGATCCCGAGCTGATGCCGCTGTTCGTTGAGAACCTGCCCGAAGTCCTCGACATCAAGGCGCGATGGAGCGACGAGGCGCAAGCGGCCAAGGCGGCGTTGCCGCCATCGATGGAGCGCGAAGCGGCCTGACGCCACGGTTCTCCCCCTGGCGCGAAGCGGTGTCGCCAGGACCCAAGGAACCCCCTTGGCGCCCGCCGGGAAACGGGGAAAGGCGACCGTCTCGCGCTCCCCCAATGACGTCGCCATGGCGCGCGTTCGCTCTGCGGACGGAATGTCGGCGGAACTGATACAAGGCAGCGTTGTATAGTCTCGCTTCAATGTCCGCGATGGACGAGGAGTGAATATGCCTGCGGGAACAGATCGGGAAATTGAAGGTGGGTAAGGAAATAAGGAGCCCCTGCGTCTCGCTGTGCCACCTGAAGCATGAGGTGTGCACAGGCTGCGGCCGCTCCAGGAACGAGATCAAGGAGTGGAAGGGCATGAAGCACAAGCAGCAGAAGGCCATCGTGGAGCGCGCCGCAACGCGGTTGAAAGAGATCCGCAAGAAAGACAAGAAGCACTAGCCCGCCGTGCGGGCTTTGCCTCTTCCGGAACTCCTTCGCTCCCTCAATGGTCGGGATCGACCGATCCTGAATTGTCGTGCGGCGCGCCTCACTGATCCTTGCCCGCCGTCTCGGGCAGGAACCAGGGCACCACCAGGCCGATGGCATAGACGCAGCCAAACGCAAGGGCGGTCGGCGCGATGCCGCCGAAGGTCTTGATCATGGCGCCGGCGGCGATGGGGAAGAACCAGGCGACCAGGCGGGCCGAATTGAACACGAAGCTCACCGCCGTCGAGCGCACCGAGGTATTGAACAGCTCGGAGGGATAGATGGCCAGCCAGGAAAACGCGCAGCCCAGCGTGAAGAAGCCGTTGATGGGCGAGAACACCAGGATCTCGGTCACCGTCGAGGCGTAGCTGTAGATCAGGAAGGTCGTCGCCAGCGAACCGGCGAAGGTGACGAACAGGAACCAGCGCCGCCCCATGGCATCGGCCATGAAGCCGGAGACGATGTAGGCGATGATGGCGCCGGTGGTGTACAGCAGGGAGACATAGGAATCCCAATGCGACTGGATACCCTGCGCGGCGCTGATGGTGCGGGTGTATTCGGTCAGCCAGCTCGACACGGCCCACCAGCCGGCGATGCTCACCACCGACAGCAGCGAGGTCAGCAGGATGCGGCGCACGGCCTCGCGCTCGGTGAACACCTGCTTCAGGGTGAACGGGCGCTTGCCGCCCTTCTCGCTGGACTCTTCGGTGGCCGCCCATTCCTGGTTCTTGACGGCGGCGATCCATTCCTCCGATTCGCCGACGTCCTTGCGGATGTACAGCACGAAGAACGCGGGCAGCGCGCCCACCACGAACATCACGCGCCAGGTGTCATCCCCCAGCGGCATGGACAGCTGCAGCAGGTACCAGATCAGCGCGGCCGCCAGCGTGCCCCAGCCGAAGCCGGATTGCAGGAAGCCCGCGCCCTTGGCCCTGGCTTCGGCCGGCCAGGTTTCCGCCACCAGCGCGATGCCGGTGCTCCACTCGCTGCCCATGGCCAGGCCGGTGATGAAGCGCAGCAGGCACATCGTGACGATGGTGTCCGAGAATGCGGTCAGCCCGGTGAACAAAGCATACAGAAAGACCGACCACATCATCACCGTCTTGCGGCCGACATAGTCGGCCAGGACGCCGCCGACCAGGCCGCCGACGCCCCAGCCCAGCAGTGTGATGCCGATCACCATGCCGGCGTAGAAGGGCTTGGAGGCGGCCTGTTCGGGCGTGAGCAGGGATTTCAGCAGCGGCGAGAGCACCACCACCAGCGCCAGCGCCTCGTAGCCGTCGAAGATCCAGCCGAGAAACGCGCCCTTGAGCGTCTTCCAGTGTTTCGATGTCAGGCGCGCATTCCATTTCCGCGCGGGTGCCGCCAGTTCTTTCGTTGCTTCCAAGATGTCTCTCCTCAAGTGTTATTGGTTTATTTTTTCAGCAGCCAGGGTTCCTCGGCCAGCCTGCGCGCGCGCATTGCCTGCAGCGCGTCGCTGCTCTCGGCCAGGATCCGTCCTATGTCGTCCAGGCCCTGCAGCAGGGACGACTTGTGCATGGCGTCGATGTCGAACGCGATGGCCGCGCCGCTTGCCTCGATGACCTGCTGCGACGGCAGGTCCACCGTCAGCTCGAGCCGTCCCGTCACGGCGATGGTCTCGAACATGCGATCCACCGCGTGCGCGGGCAGGCGTACGGGCAGGATCCCGTTCTTCATGCAGTTACCGTAGAAGATGTCCGCGAAACTGGGCGCGATGAGCGCCCTGATGCCGTACTGGGCCAGCGCCCACACGGCATGCTCGCGGCTCGACCCGCAGCCGAAATTCTTGCGCGCCAACAGGATCCGGGCGCCGGCATAGGCGGGATTGTTCAGCGCGAAATCCGCCTGCGGGGTTCGCCCGGAGTTGTCCCGGCCCGGCGCGCCGGTCTCCCGATAGCGCCAGCTGTCGAACAGGAACTCGCCGAATCCCTCGCGGGTGATCATGGCCATGTATTGCTTGGGCAGGATGGCGTCGGTGTCGACGTTGTCCCGGTCGATCGGCACGAGGTGCGAGCTCAAGCGGCTGAAGGGCTCCATCAGATCTCTCCCGGCAGGGCGAAATGCCCGGCCACCGCGCTGGCGGCGGCCAGGGCCGGGCTCACCAGATGGCTGCGCCCGCCATAGCCCTGCCGTCCCTCGAAGTTGCGGTTGGAGGTGGATGCGCAGCGCTCGCCGGGGGCCAGGGCGTCGTTGTTCATGCCCAGGCACATCGAACAGCCGGCGTCGCGCCACTCGAATCCGGCGTCGATGAAGATCCGGTCCAGCCCTTCCGCCTCGGCCTGCCGCTTCACCGATCCGGATCCCGGCACCACCAGCGCCTGCCTGACCGAGCGCGCCACGCGCTTGCCGCGCACCACCTGCGCGGCCACGCGCAGGTCCTCGATCCTCGCATTGGTGCAGGAGCCGATGAAGATCTTGTCCAGCGCCAGTGCCCGCATCGGCGTTCCCGCTTCGATCCCCATGTACTCCAGCGCCCTCTGCGCCGCCTTCCTGGCGTCGCTGTCGCGATAGCTATCGAGGGAGGGGACGGCGTCGTCGATGCCCACCGTCATGGCCGGCGTGGTGCCCCAGGTGACCTGGGGCGACAGCGCGCCGACATCGAAACGCAGCGCCTTGTCGTGCACCGCGCCGGCGTCGCTGCGCAAGGTGCGCCAATACTCCACGGCGGCGTCCCAGTCATGACCGGTGGGGGCATGCGGACGGCCGCGCAGGTAGTCGATGGTGACCTGGTCGACGGTGATCAGCCCGGCCCGGGCGCCGGCCTCGGTGGCCATGTTGCACAGGGTCATCCGGGCTTCCATGCTCATGGCGGCCACCGCCTCGCCCGTGAATTCAAGGACATGGCCGGTGGCGCAATCGGTGCCGAATTCGCGCAGGAAGCCCAGGGCCACGTCCTTGGCGTAGACCCCTGGCGGCAACTTCCCCGTGATCTCCACGCTCATCGAACGCGGCTTGGCCAGCGTGATGGATTGGGTGGCCAGTACCTGCTCGATGTCGGAGGTGCCCACCCCGAACGCCAGCGCCGCGAAGGCGCCGTGGGTGGTGGTGTGCGAGTCCCCGCATGCGATGGTGGTGCCCGGCAAGGTGTCGCCCAGCTCGGGCGCAACGACATGCAGAATGCCCTGGCGCACATCGTCCAGCGGGAAGTAGCTCAACGAGAATTCGGCGCAATTCTTCTCTAGCGCATGCAGCTGCTGGGCCGCGATCTCGTCATGCATGCCCGCCTTCCGGTTGGCGGTCGGAATGTTATGATCGGCCGTCGCGATGACCGACTCCGGCGCCCAGAGCGCGCGGCCCGCGCCGCGCAGGCCGTCGAAGGCTTGCGGGCTGGTGACTTCGTTGACCAGGTGCTTGTCGATGTAGAGCAGCGTCGACGCGCCATGGTCGACGGCGGCGTGGCGCGACCAGATCTTCTCGAATAATGTATGTTTCTGCGGCATGACCATACCATTGCTTGCGAATGGCACGGAGATTAGCAGCATGCCCGGGCCGGGGCTGTGCTCATTTGCTAGTGCAGCTTTCGCGATCCGACAAATCACTTCACTCGCGAAAAAATGCATTTCGATATCGATACGTTGAAGCTCTTCGCGCTCGTCGTGGAGCACGGCAGCATCTCGGCCGCCTCCGAGCCCGGCAATGTCGTGACCTCGGCCATCAGCCGCCGGCTATCGGACCTGGAACAGTCGGTCGGCGTCCCGCTGCTGCGGCGGCGCAGCCGGGGCGTGGAGCCTACCGCGGCCGGCATGTCGCTCTACCATCACGCCAAGACGGTGCTGGCCCAGCTGCGTCAGCTCGAATGCGACATCAGCGAGCATCGCACCGGGATCCAGGGCACGGTGCGCATCTGGGTCAACATGACGGCCCTGTGCTATTACCTGCCCGCCCAGCTCAACTCCTTCATGAAGCAATATCCCGGGGTGCGCATCGAGCTGGAGGAGAAGCTGAGCGACGAGATCCCGCTGGCAGTGAAGGCGGGGACGGCCGACCTCGGCATCTGCGCCCCGACCGACGGCGTCGCGGGCGTGTCCGAGGCCCAGTACGTGACCGACCCGCTGGTGCTGATCACGCCGCGCGACCACAGGTTCGCCGCCAGGAAGCGCATCCGCTTCGAAGACACGCTGGATGAAAAGCACATCATGATGCAGAGCGGCGCCTCGATCAATTCCATGTCCAACGCGGCGGCGCGCGCGCTCAAGAAGACGATCCAACCTTCGGTGGTGGTCACCAGCTTCGACGCCATGCGCAACATGGTGTCGGAGGGCATGGGCATCGCCCTGATCCCCGAGATCGCGCTGCGCGGCGCCGACGCCTCGCGCTACGCCGTGATCAAGGTCAGCGACAAGTGGTGCGTGCGCAATTTCAAGGTGCTGTGGAACGATCATATCGCGCAGACGCCGGCGTCGATCCGCCTGCTGCATCACCTCAAGGGCGAAATCCTGCCAAGGGCCTGACGCGGCTACGAGGGGCGGGCAAGACAATCGCCGACGCGCCCTCCCGGTCACGCCGCCAACCCGTAAATCCGCGCCGACGCCTCGCCCCACAGGGCATCCTGCTCCGCCGCCGACAAACGCGTCCTGGCCCACTCGCGGGCGAAGGACACCACCTTCGAATAGGACGCCGCCAGCAGGCACATCGGCCAGTCCGAGCCGAACATCAGGCGCTGCGCGCCGAACAGTTCCAGCGCCGTATCCAGGCAGCGCAGCACGTGGTCATAGTCGCGCGGGCTCAGGCCGCGCAGCCAGTCGGCCTCGGTCAGCAGGCCGGAGATCTTGCAGCTGACGTGGGGCATGGCCGCCAGCGCCCTGAGTTCTTCGCGCCAGTGTTCGAAGTCGCCCTTGTTCTTGCGGAACTCCCTGAGCGCCGGCTTGCCCAGATGATTCAACACCAGCCAGTGCCGGTCATGGCGGGCGCAGAACGAGCGCACCGCAGACAGCTGGCGCTCATGCACCAGCACGTCGTAGACATAGCGCCGCTCCTGCAGCCAGCGTATGCCGTCGTTCAATTGCGGCTGCGCCAGGAAGGCGGCCGGGTCGGCCTCGTCCTGGATCTGGTGGCGAAAGCCCACCAGCTTGTTGCGACCCCAGCGCTCGACGTGGTCGGCCAGCGCCGGCGATGAAATGTCTTCCCAGCCGATGATGCCGGCGATGCGGCGGTCGTGCCGCGCCAGCTCCAGCAGGAACGCGGTTTCCTCGCGCCCGGCGCGCGCCTGCACCGCGATCGAGGCATGCAAGCCCTGCGCTTCCAGCAGCGGCTGGAACTGGTAGGGCAGCCGGTCCTGCGCGAGCAGGTCCATGCCGGCGCCTATCCAGGGATAGTCTTCCGAGCGGTAGCGCCAGAAATGCTGGTGCGCATCGATCCTTAGCGGGGCTCTGGGATTCATGGGAAGACCGGCCGGCGTTGCCGGCCGCCGTCAGTGGTTGTGGCGCGGCATGGTGTCGGCCACGCCCCGGTACTTGAGCGCGGGCTCCATGCAGGCGCCGCTCTCCAGCTGGCCGACGGTGGCGCGGTAGAGCTCCTGCCACGGCGTCTGGCTGGCCGGCACGGCGGGAATGCCCTGCGCCCGGCGCCGCGCCAGTTCCTCCTCGTCGACCAGCATGTCGCAGCGGCCGGCATTGAGGTCGATGCGTATCCTGTCGCCGTCGCGCAGATAGGCCAGGCCGCCGCCGACGGCGCTCTCCGGCGAGGCGTTGAGGATGGAGGGGCTGTCGGAGGTGCCCGACTGGCGGCCGTCGCCCAGGGTCGGCAGCGTCGTGATGCCGCGCCGGATCAGCGCGTCCGGCGGCTGCATGTTGACCACCTCGGCCGACCCCGGCCAGCCGACCGGGCCGGCGCCGCGGATCACCAGGATGCTGTCCTCGCCGATGCCCGAGGCCGGATCGTTGATGCGCGCGTGATAGTCGTCGGAGCCGTCGAACACCGCTGCGGTGCACTCGAAGATGCCTTCGCTGCCGGGCGTGCTCAGGTAGCGCTGGCGGAAGCTGTCGGAGATGACGCTGGTCTTCATGATGGCGAAGTCGAACAGGTTGCCCTTCAGCACCAGGAAGCCGGCGCGCTCGCGCAGGGGCGCCGCGAACGGGAACACCACCTCGCGGTCGCCGGTCTCGCGGCCTTCCAGGTTGTCGGCCATGCTGCGGCCGGTGGCGGTGATGCGGCCGGCGCGCAGCCGGCCGGCCTGCTGCAGCTCCCACATGACCGCGGGCACGCCGCCGGCGCGGTGGAAGCGCTCGCCGAGATACTTGCCGGCCGGCTGCATGTTGAGCAGCAGGGGCACGTCGTAGCCGTACTTCATCCAGTCCTCGGAATGCAATTCCACGCCGGCGTGGCGCGCCATGGCCATGATGTGCGGCTGGGCGTTGGTGGAGCCGCCGATGGCGGCGTTGACCACGATGGCGTCGAGGAAGGCGTCGCGCGTGAGGATGGCCGAGGGGCGCAGGTCTTCATGCGCCATGCCGACGATGCGCCGGCCGGTCTCATAGGCCATCTGGCCGCGTTCGCGATAAGGCGCCGGAATCGCCGAGCAGCCGGTGAGCGACATGCCCAGCGCCTCGGCCATGGCGTTCATGGTGGAGGCCGTGCCCATGGTGTTGCAGTGCCCGGCCGACGGCGCCGAGGCGGCCGCAATGTCCAGGAACTTCTCGTTGTCGATCTGCCCGGCCGAGAGCTGGCGGCGCCCTTTCCAGATGGCCGCGCCGGAGCCGACCAGTTCGCCGTCCAGCCAGCCGTCCAGCATGGGGCCGCCGGAGAGCACGATGGCCGGGATGTCCACGGTCGCTGCCGCCATGATCTGCGCCGGCGTGGTCTTGTCGCAGCCGGTGGTGAGCACCACGGCGTCGATGGGATAGCCGTGCAGGATCTCCACCAGCGCCATGTAGGAAAGATTGCGGTCGATCGCCGCCGTGGGCCGGCGGCAGTTCTCGAACACCGGATGCAGCGGGAACTCCATCGGAATCCCTCCGGCGTCGCGGATGCCGTCGCGCACGCGGCGCGCCAGCTCCAGGTGGATGCGGTTGCACGGGCTGATGTCGCTGCCGCTTTGCGCGATGCCGATGATGGGACGGCCCGAGCGCAGCTCCTCGGCGGTGATGCCGTAGTTCATGAAGCGCTCCAGGTACAGCGCGGTCATGTCGATGTGGTCGGGATTGTCGAACCAGTCCTGGGAGCGGAAGCGACGGGGAGAGGGAGATGGAGTCTTCATTTCTTTGCCTGGAAGGTGGGAGATTGTCGCGGCGGCTCAGGCGCCGTACCAGCCGGCGTCGACGTAGTAGTCGCGTCCGGAGCACCTGGCCGCGCTGTCGGAGGCCAAAAACAGCGCCAGCGCCGCGACGTCATGGGGCTCCACGCGCTGCTCCAGGCACTGGGCCGCGAGGATCTTGGCCTCCTCCTCGGGGTTGTGCCACAACCGCGTCTGGCGCGGCGTGCGCACCGCGCCTGGGATGATGCAATTGACCCGCACGCCGTCGCGCCCGAGGTCGCGCGCCAGTCCGCGCGTAAGCCCCTCGATGGCGGCCTTGGCGGTCATGTAGAGCGTCAGGTTGGGCAAGGCCAGGTGCCATGAGATCGAGCCCAGGTTGAGGATCGCGCCGCGTCCCTGCTCGCGCATGCCGGGCGCCACCGCCTGGGCGCAGAAGAACTGGTGGCGCAGGTTGACCGCCATGCGCTCGTCCCAATAGGCCGCGCTGACGTCGCCGACCTGGTGACGATCGTCGTTGGCGGCGTTGTTGACCAGGATGTCCACCGCGCCGGCCAGCTTCTCGATGAGGACGAAGGTGGCCGCCAGCGCGTCGAGGTCTTGCAGGTTGCAGTGCAGGAAGGTGGGCGCGACGGCGCACTCCTTCAGCGACTCTTCGAGGGCGCGCGATTCCTTCACCGCGATGTCGATGAAGAACACCCGCGCGCCCTGCTGCGCGAAGGCGCTCACCAGCGCGGCGCCGATGCCGGTGCCGCCGCCGGTGATGACGACCCGCTTGCCGGCCAGGCTGGGATAGACGGCTTGTTCGATGGTGGGTTGGCTTGATGCGTTCATGATGGCTGCGCCTGGAGAATAAAAAAAGAGATCAGCGGAATCAGCGGGGTCAGCGAGTTGAGCGCGTGCTCACGTCCACCCAGACCGCCAGCACCAGGATGCTGCCCTTGACGATCATCTGCCAGTAGGTGCCGACGTCGAGCATCGACATGCCGTTGTCCAGGCTGGCCATCACCAGCGCGCCGATCAGCGCGCCGTAGATGGTGCCCGAGCCGCCGCGCATGGAGGTGCCGCCGATGAAGCAGGCGGCGATCGCGTCGAGCTCGCCCATGTTGCCCGCCGAGGGCGAACCGGCAGCCAGGCGCGCCGTGTTGACCAGCCCGGCCAGCGCGCACATCACGCCCATGATGCCGAACACCCAGAGCTTGACTGCCTGCACGTTCACGCCCGACAGGCGCGTCGCTTCCATGTTGCTGCCCACCGAATAGATGCGGCGGCCGAACACGGTCTGCGTGCTGACGTAGCTGAACAACCCCAGCAACGCCAGCAGCAGCAGCACCGGCACCGGAATGCCGTCGTAGCTGTTGAGGGTGCGCACGAAGGCCAGCAGCACCAGGCCGATCAGCGCCACCTTGCCGGCGTCGCGCCACAGCGCCGGCACCGGCAGCCCGTGCTGCTGGCGGCCGACGCGGCGGCGCCACGTCAGCACCAGCGCCAGCGCCAGCAGCACGACGCCCAGTACCACGCCCAGCTGCTGCGGCAGATAGCCTTGTCCCAGGTAGACCAGGTCGCCGGAAACCGGCGCGATGGTCAGCCCGCCGGTCACGCCCAGCAGGATGCCGCGGAAGGCCAGCATGCCGCCCAGGCCGACGATGAAGGAGGGGATGCCGAGGTAGGCGGTCAGGTAGCCGTTGAGCAAGCCCATCACCAGCCCGAAGGCCAGCACCAGCGCCAGGTTGACCGGCAGCGGCAGATGGTGGGCGACGTCCAGGATGGCGGCCACGCCGCCCAGCAGACCCAGCAGCGAGCCCACCGACAGGTCGATCTCGCCGGCAATGATCACCAGCACCATGCCGCAGGCCAGGATGCCGGTCACCGACATCTGGCGCAGCAGGTTGGAGAGATTGCGCGGCGTCACGAAGCCGCCCTCGGTTTGCCAGCTGAAGAAGGCCCAGATGATGGCGATGGCGATCAGCAGCGCCATGATCTTGTAGCGGCCGAAGATTTGCTTGATGTGGGTGGAGGTCATGCGCAATTCCAGGTTGTTTTGGTTATGCCGCGGGCGTGACGGATGCGGCCGGCGCCGCGCGCTGCGAGGATTGGTTGATCGCGGCGGCCAGCACCGTCTCCTGGGTCAGGTCCTGGTTGACGAAGTCGCCGCGCAGCTTGCCTTCGCCGATGACCAGCACGCGGTCCGACACGCCCAGCACCTCGGCCAGTTCGGACGACACCATGATGATCGCCAGCCCCTGCCGGGCCAGCTCCGAGATGAGCCGGTAGATCTCGGCCTTGGCGCCGACATCGACGCCGCGCGTGGGCTCGTCCAGGATCAGCACCTTGGGTTGGGCCAACAGCATCTTGGCCAGCACCGCCTTTTGCTGGTTGCCGCCGGACAGGCCGGTAATCGACAGGAAGGGGCTGGCGGTCTTGACGCGCATGCGGTCGATCTCGTCGTGGATGACCTTCAGTTCGGCATCGGCATCGACGCGGGTGCGGCGCGAGAAGCGATCCAGCACGGTGAGCGTGATGTTCTGGCCGACGCTGAGATCGGGCACGATGCCGTGATGCTTGCGGTCCTCCGGCACCATGCACAGCCCAAGGCGGATCGACTTGAGCGGCGTGGCGGTATCGACCTTGGCGCCGGCCATCCAGACCTCGCCTTCATGGCGGCCGGGATAGGCGCCGAAGATCGCCGACACCAGCTCGGTGCGCCCGGCGCCTACCAGGCCGGCAATGCCGAGGATCTCCCCGCGCCGCACCGAGAAGGAGACGTCGTCGACGCGCTTGCGGCGCGGATTGTCGACGTCGAAGCAGGTGATGTTGCGGGCCTCCAGCAGCACCTCGCCGATCTCGTGGCTGCGCTCGGGATACATCGCCGTGATCTCGCGCCCGACCATCTGCGTGATGATCCGGTCGACGTCGAGGGCCTGCATCGGCGTGGTGGCGATGTGCTTGCCGTCGCGGATCACGGAAATGGTGTCGCAGACCTCGGCCACCTCGTCGAGCTTGTGCGAGATGTAGACGCAGGCCACGCCGCGCGCCTTGAGGTCCTTGATGATCTTGAGCAGGACTGCGATCTCGGAGGCCGTCAACGAGGAGGACGGCTCGTCCAGGATCAGCAGGCGCGCCTTCTTGTTGAGCGCCTTGGCGATCTCCACCAGTTGCTGGTGGCCGCCGCCGTATTGCATGACCGGCAGCGCCACGTTGATGTCGGGCATGTTCAGCTCGCGCATGAGTTCCTCGGCGCGGCGATACATGGCGGGATAGTTCATGCGGCCGCCGGGCAGCGTGATCTCGTGCCCCATGAAGATGTTCTCGGCCACCGACAGCTCGGGCACCAGCATCAACTCCTGGTGGATGATGACGATGCCGGCCGCCTCGGTGTCGCGCACCGATTGCGCCACGAGCGGCTTGCCGTCCCACAGGATCTCGCCGTCCCAGGTGCCGTGCGGATAGACGCCGGAGAGGATCTTCATCAAGGTGGATTTGCCCGCGCCGTTCTCGCCGCACAGGCCGACGCATTCGCCGGCCCTGATCTTCAGGTCGATGCCGTCGAGGGCGCGCACACCGCCGAACTGCTTGGCGATGCCTTTCATTTCTAACAGGTACTCGGACATGACTGCTCTCGTGGGGAAGGACGGGGGGCGTTGCGCCGGACTGCGCGCGCGAGCATCCGGACGGGCGCGCGGCCCGTCGCGGATGGCTCGCGGCGGCAGCGCTTACTTGCCGTCGATCTGCGCTTGCGTGTAGAAGCCGTCCTGCACCAGGATGTTGACGTTGGACTTGGTCAGCAGGATCGGCTTGAGCAGGATGGTGTCGACCTTCTTGACGCCGTTGTCGTACTGCGCGTTGTAGGTCGGCTTCTCGTTGCGCGCCAGGTGCACCGACAGCGCCGCCGCTTCGCTGGCGATCAGCTTCAGGGGCTTGTAGACGGTCATGGTCTGGGTGCCGGCGATGACGCGCTTGACGGCGGCGATGTCGGCGTCCTGGCCCGACACCGGCACCTTGCCGGCCAGCTTCTGCGCGGCCAGCGCCTGGATCGCGCCGCCGGCGGTGCCGTCGTTGGAGGCGACAATGGCGTCGATCTTGTTATTGTTGGCCGTCAGCGCGTTCTCGACGATGGAGAGCGCCTCGGTCGGGTTCCATTCCTTGACCCATTGCTGCCCGACCACCTTGATGTCGCCCTTGTCGATGAGCGGCTGCAGCACCTTCATCTGGCCGGCGCGGAACATCTTGGCGTTGTTGTCGGTGGGCGAGCCGCCCAGCAGGTAGTAGTTGCCCTTGGGCTGGGCCTTGACCACGCCTTCGGCCTGCATCTCGCCGACCTTCTCGTTGTCGAAGGAGATGTAGGCGTCGACGTCGGCATTGAGGATCAGGCGGTCATAGGAGAGCACCTTGATGCCGGCCTTCTTGGCTTCCTTGATGGTGTTGGTCAGCACGGTGGCGTTGAAGGGGACGATCACGATGACGTCCACGCCGCGCGAGATCAGGTTCTCGATCTGGGAGATCTGGCGCGCCTCGCTGGCGTCGGCCGATTGCACGAACACCTTGGCGCCCAGCTTCTCGGCGGCCGCGGTGAAGAAGTCGCGGTCGCGCGCCCAGCGCTCGACGCGCAGGTCGTCGATCGAGAAGCCGATCTTGGGGTTCTTGGCGTCGGCCATGGCGCTGGTGCCGACCAGCGACATCGTGGTCGCCGCCATCAATGCCAATACACTTTTTTTCAGGATCGCGTTCATTGCCTAGTCTCCGATATTCATTATGTTTTTAAGGGGGCGCATTCCCGTGCTCGGCTGGTGCCGTTCCTGATTATCTTTGTGCCGCTGTTTTTTCTGTCGCGACCGCGCCGGGGGATGAGTCGACTTCTCTTTTCGCTTGGCAAGCTGGCGGGGAACGCATCGTCCCCGCTTGCCGCCGCACACCGCCGGCGCGCTGGAAACGCGGCCGACATTGATGTGATGGCGATACTAGCGCTCGCCGATTCCTGTCTACAATTACGAAATTCACCAATCGGGGTAGCGATTCTTTTTGTTGCGATTGCACAAAATCGTGATTCGGCCGGCGGATCGCTACAATCCTTGAAAACGAAATGGACGACCCGCCGCCGGTTAAAAAAAGTACAAGAAGGCCGGCGGCATGGACAAAGAAGATCAGGAGACGGCAAAGTGGCAAAAGTGCCAACAGTGCATAGGATTGCGTTGCTGTTCAACGGCAACAAGATATTCGACCGCGACATCATCGCCGGCATCGGCGAATATCTGACCAGCACGCGCGCCTCCTGGGATCTGTACCTGGAAGAGGACTTCCGCTGCCGCCTGCAAGACATCGAGCGCTGGCAGGGGCACGGCTTCATCGCCGACTTCGACGACCCGGCCGTGTGCGATGCGCTCTCGCGCGTGCAGCAACCGGTGGTGGCCATTGGCGGCTCCTACGCCGACGAGGCCGACTATCCAGCCGGCCGCACCTATGTCGCCACCGACAATTTCAAGCTGGTCAAGCTGGCCTACGATCACCTGATCGAGGCCGGCCTGCAGCACTTCGGTTGTTTCAGCCTGCCCCAGGCGGACGTCAACCGCTGGGCGCAGGAACGCGAAAAGGCCTTCGAGGCGCTGATGCAGCGCGACGGCATCCATGGCCATGTGTATCGCGGCGTGGGCACCAGCGCGCAATCCTGGGACGCCGCCGTGGAGCAGCAGATCGCCTGGCTGCGCAGCCTGCCCAAGCCGATCGGCATCATCGCCGTGACCGACGCGCGCGCCCGCCAGCTGTTGCAGGCCTGCCTGTGCGCGGGCATCGCCGTGCCGGAACAGGTGGCCCTGATCGGCATCGACAACGATCCGCTGGCGCGCGTGCTGACGCGGGTGGAGCTGAGCTCGGTGATCCAGGGCACGGTCGAGATGGGCCGCACCGCGGCTCACCTGCTGCACCAGATGCTGCATGGCGCGCGCTTTCCGGACACGCGCATCCTGGTGCCGCCGGTGGGCATCAACGTGCTGGCCTCCAGCCGCCACGAGGCGCGCAACCATCCGCACGTGATGCAGGCGATGCACTTCATCCGCCAGTACGCCTGCCAGGGCATCAAGACCGAACAGGTGGCCGACTATGTCGGCATCTCGCGCTCTTCGCTGGAATGGTATTTCCGGCGCGAGCTGGATCGCAGCGTGCACGACGAGATCCTGCGCTTCAAGCTCGACGCCGCCAAGCGCCTGCTGCAGGCGGCCGACAGCCATGCGGCCGACATCGCCGTGACCTGCGGCTTCACCTCGGTGCAGTACATGCACGCAGTGTTCAAGCGCGAGCTGGGCTGCACGCCGAAGGAATACCAGGAACAGCTGGCCGCCGGCGCCGGGCCGGCGCAGCAGGAGGCGGCCCGGCCGCGCAGGAAATTGACCGCGGCGGGCTCGCCCGCCGCCACGGGAACCACCATTTGACGAACCGAACGATGAGCTTGCCGCGCAGGCCGTCGCCATGATGAACACGATGACGCACTTCACTATCTCCAGCAGCGCTACCGACAGCGGTATCAAGCTCTACACCTTGTCCAACGTATCGGGCATGCGCGTGCTCGTCAGCGAGCGCGGCGCGGCGCTGGTGTCCTGGTGGGCGCCGGACCGCTACGGCCGCCAGGCCGACATCCTGCTCGGCTACCAGGGCCACGACGACTACATCGCCAACCGCGCCTATTTCGGCAGCATCGTCGGCCGCTGGTGCAACCGCATCGCCGACGCCCGTTTCACGCTGGACGGCGTCGGCTACCAGGTGCACCGCAACGAAGGCGACAACCACCTGCACGGGGGCGAAGGCGGCTTTCACCTGGCCCCATGGCAGGTGCAGCCGGATCCAGAAGGATTGCGCATGACCCTGGCCTCGCCGCACGGCAGCGCCGGTTTCCCCGGCAACGTCCTGGCCTCGGTGCTGTACCGGCTGGATGACGAAGGCCGGCTGCGCATCGACTACACCGCCACTACCGATGCGCCGACGCCGCTGAACCTGACCTCGCACGGCTACTTCAACCTCAACGGCGGCGCCGGCGACATCCGCGACCACGTGCTGTCCATCGACGCCGACGCCTACCTGCCGGTGAATGGCGAGCTCATCCCAGAACGGATCGCCGACGTCGCCGGCAGCGCGTTCGATTTCCGCAAGCCGGCGCCTATCGGCCCGCGACTCGCATGGCCGGACGAACAACTCAAGGTAGCCGGCGGCTTCGACCACTGCTACTGCCTGCGCAAGGCCGAGCATGACGGCCACGGCCAGGTGCGCGGCGACGCGCCCCTGCGCGAAGTGGCCACGGTCTACGACCCCGGTTCCGGCCGCCAGCTGACCGTCTCGACCACCGAGGCCGGCCTGCAGTTCTACAGCGGCAACTTCCTGGCAGGCGTGCAGGGACGCGGCGAACGGCCGTATGCGGTGCATGACGGTTTCTGCCTGGAGGCGCAGGCCTATCCCAACCAGATCAACACCGCCGACAGCGAAGCGGTGATCCTGCGCCCCGGACGGGTCTACCGCCAGAGCACGGTCTACCGGTTGAGCGTGAGGGACTGAGGGCCTGGCCGGCGGACGGTTCGTCTTTTGTCAGAGACCTGTAAGGGCAGGCTGCAATGATCCTCCCCGGCATACCGGGATATTTGCAGAAGGCGCCGCATCGACCAAAGCAAAAGCCCGCTCGAAGCGGGCTTTCTTTTTTGGCGCGGGAGGCTGCGATTGTTCTGCGGCCTGGGCGATCAGTAAGTCAGGGTAACGGTCACGGTATCCGAGTAGGCGCCGGCCAGCGGCGTCTGCGCGGCCGCGATCTGGCCGTACACCGTCAGTGTTTGCACCAGGCCCGAACCGGTGCCGGTCTGCGTGTCGGTGCCGATGGTCGAGCCCCAGTTGTTGGTGCGGCCCGAGTCGCGGTACAGCGCGTAGTTCAGCGTGCCGCCGCCGGTGGCGCTCATCTTGCGGCTGGTGACCGTCGAGCCGCTGCCGGTGCCGGCGTCAAGGCCGACGTTGTAGCTGGTGCCGTTGGTGCACAGCACCGTGATGCTGCCGGTCTGGTTCACCAGCGCCTGGGTGTAGGCGCCGAAGGCGATCGCCGAACCGACCACGGTGCAGGCGGCAACCACCGAGGCGCTGATCGTCAGCGAGGCGCTGGCCGTGGCCGCGTGCGACGGGGCCGAGGAAGCCAGCATGACAGCGGCGATGGATGCGCAGACGAAGCGATTTTTCTTGGCAAAAAACATGTTGATTCTCCTGGGGATCCCTGCGCTGTCCTCGCCCTGTGCGAGAACTTCTGTGTGCAGCGGGTATGGAGACACTTTAGTTTTTTGCCCGGCTCATCGGCATCGGGGCATTCCTGAAAGCTCGGCCGCAAGCATCAGGCGTTTCCCCATCAGGGTTTTCCCTGGCGTGGACAACAGTCGGCGCAGGCCGGCGGCGGGATTGCAGGATGGAAACGAAGGCGCAGCCCTGGCGCCCGGAATCGCCTTGGTTAACAGGAAAGGGGCGAATGTTCCGGTAGACTGGGAACGGCATGGGAGAAATTACGCAGATTTCTCCCTTTTTGATTAATCGCGAACAAGAACAAGCCCGTCGTCGCCTACTTGAACCGACGTCGGGGGAATCGAATGTCCGATTCCGGAACAGGATGTAAATGTCGAATAGCGCCGCACCGGAAGAAGTGCTCCTCCCCACCGCAGATCCCGCCTCGCTGCGCCAGCTCATCCGGGCAGACCAGCTCACGGCCGTACGCCAGACCGTGCTGCTGTCGATCCCGGTCAACGCGGTGCTGGGGATCATCTCGACCGTGGTTGCCTGGAGCGCCGGCAAGCTGGGCATCGCGCTGCTCTGGCTGGCGTGCTCCGGGCTGGTGAACCTGCTGCGCGTGCTGGCGTGCAAGGCGCCGGTCGGACGCATCGCCGCCCTGCCGGTGATCGCGCGACTGCTGGGCGGCAAGACGCTCACGGCGGTCGACCTCAACCTGCGCGCGCACTGGATCCTGGCGCTGCTGTCGGGACTGGTATGGGCCGGCGTGCCGGCCCTGTGCGAGGGCTACACCACGCCGCAGACCCTGTTCTACCTGACCTGCGTCTGCGGCATCACCGCCGGCGCGGTGACCCACGGCTTCGCCTATGCGCGCATCCCCATCAGCTTCATCACCCCGCCGTTGCTGTCCATCATCGTCTGCCTGGCCTGGCAGGGCGACACCACGCGGGTCGCCTTGTCGCTGGCCGTGCTGCTCTACCTGGCGGCGCTGATCAGGGGCTCGCGCGTGAGCGAGAAACTGGTCTCCGACGCCAGCGCATCGAAGAACCGAGCCACTTCGGCGACCCAGGCGCTGGAAGTGGCGCACCGGAACCTGACCGGGTTCGCCGCCAGGATGCAGTACCAGGCGCAGCACGACCTCTTGACCGGCCTCCTGAGCCGCGCCGGCTTCATGGCGCGGGCCGGCGACCTGTTCGCCCGGCGCGAACATGAACTGTGCATGATGTTCCTGGACCTGGACGGCTTCAAGGTCATCAACGACGCCTACGGCCATGACGCCGGCGACCAGGTGCTGGTGGAAGTGGCCCAGCGCCTGGCCGCGGCGCTGGACGAGCAGTTCACGCTGGCGCGACTGGGCGGCGACGAGTTCGTCGTGGTGTACGCCTGCGCGCCGTCGGCCGAGCCGCCCGAAGCGGTCGCCGCGCGCCTGATCGATACGATCCGGCCGCCCTTCTCGCGCCGCGCCAACCCGCACATCGGCCTGAGCATCGGCATCCACCGCTCGGGCGCGGACGACATCAATGAAATGCTGGTCTGTTCCGACGCCGCGCTGTATGAAGCCAAGCGACGCGGCCGCAACCGCTTCTGCGTCTTCAACGACACGCTCAACGCGCGCCTGCAGATGAAGCGCGACGTGGAGCGCGACCTGGCCGCGGCGCTGCGCGCGGGCGAGCTGCAGGTCTGGTTCCAGCCCATCGTCCGCCACAACGGCCGCACGCTCGACGGCTTCGAGGCGCTGCTGCGCTGGCAGCACCGCAAGCACGGCTGGATCGCTCCGCCCGACATCATCGAGATCGCCGCGCTGGCGGGCTTGTCGGAACAACTGCTGGAATTCATCGTGGGCCAGGTGACGGAGATGATCCGCTTCCTGCATGCGGCCGGCCGCAGCGAGCTGCGGGTGGCGATGAACATCTCGCCGCGCGAGCTGGAGCGCATCCTGATCGACGACCTGGTGGCCGCCAGGCTGCGCGAATTCAGGCTGCCCGCCGCGATGCTGGAGATCGAGATCACCGAGGAGACCGCGGTCGACCTGCAGGCCGCCCGCCAAACCCTGGCGGCGCTGGCCGAGCTGGGCGTGAGCATCGCCATCGACGACTTCGGCGTGGGCTATTCCTCGCTGGGCTTCCTGCGCCAGATGCACGTCTCGCGGGTGAAGATCGACCGCAGCTTCGTCACCGGCCTGTGCGGCAGCGCCGAGAGCCAGGCGCTGGTGCAGGCCGTGCTGCAGCTGTCGGACTCCTTCAACTTCCAGGTCGTGGCCGAGGGCGTGGAAAGCATGGACGACCTGCGCATGCTGCAGGACATGAACTGCCCCGCCATGCAAGGTTATTACTTCTCGCCGCCGATGCCGGTCGAACAGGCCAGGCGATGGATAGGCGGCGAGACGGTGAACGCCTAGGCCAGCGGCTTTTGCGCGGCCGCCGCGGACCCGCTTGCGGGTTTCTTCGCGCGCGTGGCCAGCCAGCACAGGATGGATCCGGCGCACACCAGTGAGGCGCCGATCCAGAACGAGCCCGGCAACGGCGCGCGCAGTAGCGCGGCCGACAGCGCCGACGAGAACACCGGGATGAAATAGGAGGCGCCGGCCAGCACCGTGACGTTGCCGTGCAGGATGCCGACGTTCCACGCGGCATAGCCGAAGCCCATCGCGGCGGCCGCCAGCAGCAGGTAGACCGCGGCCGGCACGCTCCACGACATCTCCGGCTGCGGACCCAGGAAGAACTTCACCCACAGGCTCAGCGCCACCATCATGAAGAAGGGCGTGACGCCGTTCTTGCCCTGCGCCAGCAGGGTGGTCACGGTGCAGTACGCGGCCCAGATGAGGGCGCCGGCGAGGGCCAGGCCGTAGCTCAGCGGGTTGTCGCGCAGATTGGCCAGCATCCCGGCCGCATCCAGCCCCTGGTCGCCGCCCAGCACCCAGGCGATGCCCAGCATGGACAGCACGAAGCCCGGTGCCGCCAGCCAGTTGGCGCGCTGCCCGCCGAAGACGATCGCGGCCACCAGCGTGAAGGTCGGCCACAGGTAGTTGACCATCCCGACCTCGATCGCCTGCCGGCCGGTATCGGCATAGCCGATCGACAGCGCCAGGCACAGTTCATAGGCGACGAACAGCAGCCCGCCCCACGCCAGGTAGCGGCGCGGAAAATCACGCAGCCTGGGGAAGCCCACCGAGAACAGCAGGAACACCGAGCCCACCGTGTAGATCGCCGCCGCGCCGCCGGTGGCGCCGAGGTGTTCGCTCACGCTGCGGATCAGTCCGACGATGGCGCTCCAGAAGACCACGGCGCTCAGTCCGATCAAGGTTGCCTGCTTGCTGTTCATTGCTGCTTTCACTTTGCAGTGGCCATAAAAAGGGGCTACAGGATAAGCCAAGCGCAGCATGCGCGCAGCGCCGTCCTTGCCGTTGCGCTACATAAAGTTACATGGCGGATAAACCAATTTACAAATTAAATGATAATGATTCTTGTTTATGATATAGAATCCTGACGCTTTGTCAGCCAAAACATCAACAAGAAAAAAGCACCCGTTCTTGGGGAAAGAACGCCGTTGCCTCCCAGCGTTGTGTTGCGCCAGCCCTCCTATCCACACTTACTACAAGGCTTGCTCAACATGGCTCAACACCATCCGGGCGCCGGCGCGCGCCTGCGCCGCCGCGCGTCACTGCGTCCGCTCACCCTGGTCCTGGCGATCAACAGCGCATTGCTGCCGCTGGCCGCGCCGCATGCGGGCGCGCAGGAAAATACCGCCAACGCCGCCGACGTCGGCGGCGGGGCCACCCGCACCAGCGGCAAGAAGCTGCCGGACATCGAAGTCCAGGGCGCGCGCGAGGAGCAGCACAAGCCCGGCGCCTCGGTCAAGGTCACCAAGGACGACCTGGAGAAGCAGGGCGCCGGCGGCTTCGCCGATGTGCTCAAGTACCAGCCGCTGGTCTCGGTGCCGGGCGTGACCTCGGGCACCACCAACACCAACAGCCCCTACGACCACCCGGGCGCCACCAACTACAACATCCGCGGCGTCGAAGGCAACCGCATCGGCGTGGATGTGGACGACATCGAGATGCCCGAGGCGGTCGACCGCTCCGCCACGTCGGGCAGCGGCCGGGCGTCGATCGGCACCTTCGGCCAGGGGCGCGACTTCATCGATCCGGAGATCTACTCCGAGGTGCAGGTCGATTCCGGCACCACCACCTCGGCGCGCCCGGCCGGCGGCATCGGCGGCGCGGTCAGCTTCCGCACCAAGTCGGCCGACGACTACGTCAACGAAAACCGGCCGACCTACTTCGGCCTCAAGGGCGGCTACAACTCGGCCGACCGATCCTGGGGCGAGGCCGTCACCGCCGCCGGCGTCAGCGGCGCCTTCGACGGCCTGATGGTGTATTCGCGCCGCGACGGCCACTCGTCAAAGAACAACAGCGACACGATGAGCGCCTATCCTTCCGACTGGAACTCGAACGCGGCGCTGCTCAAGGGCGGCATGCGCATCGACGCGGAGAACAAGCTGACGGTCTCGGCCGACCTCTATCGCCGCGACAACGACATCCGCTATAACGCCTGGAACACCACCGGCACCGCCGTCACCGGCAACTCGGCGCAAGACAGCAAGACCGCCCGCAACACCTTCCAGCTCGGTCACCTGTGGACGCCCGCCAACGCCTTGCTGGATCGCCTGGAGACCAAGCTGTCCTACCAGACCACCGACATGCAGGACCGCACGCGCACCACCACGGTGGCCACCGGCGCGGTGGAGAACAACTTCTCGCGCAACAGCAACCGCCAGATCGGCCTGAGCAGCACCGGCTACAAGAAGATCGACAACAACAGCCTGCGCTTCGGCCTCAGCATGAGCGAGAACAAGAACCAGCATGCGCTGACAGGCACCGCCTTCGCCTCGCAGCCCTACCCCAACACCAAGACCACGCGCCTGGGGCTGTTCGCCGAGGACGAGATCGTGTTCAATGCCGGCGGCCATCGCCTGGCGCTGATTCCCGGGCTGCGCGTGGACCGCGTCAAGAGCAGCATCTACGACACCGGCGAGTTCGCCAATACGCGCATCACCTCCAGCCAGCTCACGACCATGTACGGCTCGGGCACCAGCAACACCATCCTCAGCCCGAGCCTGAGCGTGGTGTACGACATCGTGCCCAAGCTGAGCGCCTACGCGCAGTGGAAGCACAGCGGCCGCGCGCCCAGCGTGAGCGAAATGTACGGCTACTGGAACGGCGGCGGCGGCACCTATGCGCTGATCGGCAACCCCAACCTGAAAAAGGAAACCAGCGACGCCTTCGACATCGGCCTGAAGGGCGAACCGATCGACGGCGTGGCCTTCAACAGCTCGCTGTTCTATACCAAGTACAAGGACTTCATCGCCTACACCCGCTACGGCCGCGCGACCAACCCTGAGATGTTCACCACGGTGCAGAGCGGCCTGGCCACCATCTACCAGGCCGAGAACCGCGACGACGCCTACATCTACGGCCTGGAACTGACCGCGCGGGTCGACCACGGCAAGTTCGCGCCGTCCATGAAGGGCGTGTACTCGACCTGGGCCGTGGGCTACAGCCAGGGCAAGGCCAAGAGCCGCTACCTGGGCGACACCTATCAGGACCTGGAGACGGTGCAGCCGGCCAAGCTGATAGTGGGCCTGGGCTATGACGCGCCCGAGAAGCGCTGGGGCGCCAACCTGACCGGCACCTTCGTCAAGGGCAAGCAAGCCTCGGCCAATACCCGCAACGCCTACCAGAACGCCGGCGCGGCGCTGCCGGCCTCGACCGTCAGCTACTTCTCGGTTCCCGGCTACGGCCTGTTCGACCTGACCGGCTACTGGCGCATCGGCAAGAACGTGCGCATCAACGCCGGCATCAACAACCTGTTCGACAAGCGCTACTGGGATTACGCCAGCACCTACAGCCTGGAACCCAGCAACGCCAAGGATGCGCAGGACATCCAGCTGCAGACCCGCACCGGCCGCAGCTACTTCGCCTCCCTCGCGGTCGATTTCTGATCCTTGCAACACCTCCATGGGCGCCGCCGGGGGCGCCCATGCCTGAGCTCCCCACGTCCCGGATTAAGGAGAAACCAGCATGAAAGCCACCCCCTCCGTGATCAGCGCCGTCGCCGGCGCCATCCTCCTCAGCGCCTGCGCCGCGCAGCCGGGCGGCGCCCAGGCGCCGCAAGTCGCGGCCACGCAAGCGGGTTCCGGCCCGGCGCGCCCGGCCGGCGGCCACGGCCGCGAAGCCTTCATCGGCAGCTACGACCTCAACGGCGACGGCGTGGTGACGCGCGCGGAATATGACGCCGTGCGCAAGCAGCGCTTCAAGAACGCCGACAAGAACGGCGACGGCGTGCTGACCGAAGAGGAATACGTCGCCGAGTTCGAAGGCCGCCTCAAGGAGCAATATTTCAAGTCCGGCCGCCAGCCCGACGAGGCCTATGCCAATTCGATCCGCCAGGCCCACGTGCGCTTTGCGCTGCTGGACCGCAACCGCGATGGCGTGCTGTCGCAGGATGAGGAACAGGAAATCATGGAAAAGACCTGGGCCCAGGCCGACACCAACAAGGACGGCAAGGTCGACGCCAACGATCCGCCGCCGCCGGGCCGCAACTGACGATGGGGCCGCGCATGAACACATCATCCTTGCATGAGCGCCTGGCGGCCGGCCTCGGCCTGGCGGTGGCGCTGGTCGGCGGGACGGCATCGGCGGCCACCCTGGAGCTCGAGGTCACGCTGCCCAATATCGCCAGCGCGGCCTACCATCCCCCTTACCTGGCGGCCTGGATCGAGCGCCCGGGCGACCCGGCGGTGGTCGCCACGCTGGCGGTGTGGTACGACACCCGCCTGCGCGACCAGCTGGGCAAGATCTTCCTCAAGGAGCTGCGCACCTGGTGGCGCAAGGCGGGCAGCGCCATGACGCTGCCCGCCGACGGCATCAGCGGCCCCACGCGCAGCGCCGGCGTGCATGCGCTGCGCTTCTCCGAGAAACAGGAAGCGCTGGCGGCACTGGCGCCGGGCAATTACCAAGTGGTGGTGGAAGTGGCGCGCGAACAGGGCGGACGCACCGTGCTGCGCGCCCCCTTCAGCTGGAAGGGCGGCGATGCGGCAAGCAACGGCGCCGCGCAGCCGGACGACAGCGGCGGCGAACTGGCCGCGCTGAAGGTGGCGGCCAAGCCCTGAGCCGCGCCGGCCGAGCGCGGCCGAATATCCAGGGCCTCAGTCCAGCTTCTCATGGAAGTCGGACGCGCCGCGCTTCCAGTAGGCCGACACCCGCATCGCCTCCTTGGGATGCGCCTTCTCTTCGGCCAGCACCGCGCGCAGCGCCTTCATCGTCGCGGCTTCGCCGGCGGCCCAGATGTAGCCTTCACCGACCGGCAGCTGCAGCGCGCGCACCGCGGCCAGCAATTCCTCCCCGGACGGCACCCACCTGATATCGACCTCGGCCTGGCTGTCGAACTGGCGCACGTCGCCCACGTGGGCGATCTCGACGATGACGCTCACGCGCGCGCCGGGGCCGAACTCCTTCAGCCGGCGGGTGATCGCCGGCAGCGCCGA
Organism: Herbaspirillum sp. WKF16; assembly: GCF_028993615.1. Lineage (NCBI taxonomy): Bacteria > Pseudomonadati > Pseudomonadota > Betaproteobacteria > Burkholderiales > Oxalobacteraceae > Herbaspirillum > Herbaspirillum sp. WKF16. The sequence goes on from NZ_CP118632.1 coordinate 4,568,528, forward strand.
GAGGTCGCCCACCAGCAGATGCCAGTCGTAGTCGGTCGGCACCACCATGGAGCCGCGCGGACCGGCGATGACCGCATCCATGCCGACCTTGGCCTGGCGCGCCCAGTCGGTGGCCGCGCCCTCGGCGTGCAGCGCGAATTCCAAGGTAAGCTCGCCGCGTTGTGGGTCGTGCCCGGTTGGCGTATAGTCGCGCCGAACCTGCTCGCCGGCGGCATCCTGGAAGACGAACTTGACGTGGTCGTCGAAGGACATCGAGACGAAGTCCCGCAGCGCCTCGCCGCGGAAGGTGACGCTGAGCATGTTGGCGCCGGTCTGGCGGGTGGCCGCGACCTTGACGTCGCGGAACTTCACATCGTGGCGGATACGCTGCACGGTACGGGCAGGGGTCGTCGATTGCATGGCCTGGACCTTCAAATTAGTTGATAATGTCTCCATTATGAAAAAACAAGTTGATAAAGTCAACCATTCACCTGCTGCCGACAGGGTTTTTGACGCCATCCATACGGTGATGCACCTCTACCGTTCCGGCCGCTCGCAGTCGTTCCGCGAGGAGGAGCGCGACATCACCCACATGGAAAGCCGCGTGCTGGACTACTTCGCGCGCCACCCCGGCGCCACGCAGAGCGACCTGGTGCTGCACTCCGGGCGCGACAAGGCCCAGCTCACCCGGCTGGTGCGCGGCCTGCGCGAGCGCGGCTACCTGGACGCGCAGGAAGACGCCCAGGATCGCCGCAGCGTGCACCTGTCGCTGAGCGCGCAGGGCCAGACCCTGCAGCGCCAGCTGCGCAAGTCCGGCGCGCAGATCCTGCAGCGCGCGGTGGAGGGCTTGTCGCCCGAGCAGTGCGAGGAGCTGGTGCAGCTGCTGCAGGTGATGCAGGGCAACCTGGAACGGCAGCGCTGATACCCCTGCGCGCCGGCGCGCCGTTGCTATACTTCCCCGACACCGCGCGCGGCCCTGCGACCGCGCCGCCAACCACATTTCGCCGCGCATGACCAATCCAAGCCCCGCCCTCGCCCGCCTGACACCCGCCACCCTGGTCGGCGCCGCCTGCGTCCTGGCCATGCTCTACTTCGGCCGCGAAGTGCTGGAGCCGCTGGCCGTGGCCATCGTGCTCAGCCTGATCATCCTGCCGCTGGTGCGCAAGCTGGCCGGGCTGGGCCTGAACCGCGCCGCCGCCGCCATCGTCTCGGTGCTGCTGGTGGGCGCCGCGCTGGTGGCGCTGGCCGTGGTGCTGGCGTTCCAGCTGGCCAGCGTGACCGGCGACCTGCCCCGCTACCGCGCCGCCATCCAGGACAAGGTGGACCAGGTGCGCACCATGACCGAGCGCCCCTTCGCCAGGCTGGAAGAACAATTGAGCGCCGTCATGCCGCAGGTGCAGCCACCCGCCGCCGAGACGCCCAAGGGCCGTGGCGCGAAGAATGCGAACCATGCAGTGGCGACCGCGCCGATGCCGGTGCAGCTGTCGGCGCCGCAGATGTCGGTGCGCGCCGCGCTGGCGCGCCTGTTCTCGCTGGCCTGGGGGCCGATCGGCCAGGCCGGCATCGTGCTGGTGCTGCTGGTGTTCATCCTGCTGGAGCAGGAGTCGCTGCGCGACCGCATGGTGCGCCTGGCCGGCCGCGCCGAGATCAGCCGCACCATGCGGGCGCTGGGCGACGCCGCCGAGGGCGTGTCGCGGTTCTTCTTCTCGCAGTTCGTGGTCAACGCGGTGTTCGGCCTGACCGTGGGCGGCGCGCTGGCGCTGGCCGGGGTGCCGCACGCGGTGCTATGGGGCACGCTGTGCGGGGTGCTGCGCTTCGTCCCCTACCTGGGCGCGCTGGCCTCGGGCCTGCTGGTGGCGCTGTTCATCGCCGCCATCGATCCGGGCTGGTGGCTGCCGCTGTCCTTCCTTGCGCTGTTCGTGGCGCTGGAGGTGGTGGTGGCCAATATCGTCGAGCCGCGCGTGTACGGCCACAGCTCCGGCCTGTCGCCGCTGGCCATCATCATCTCGGCGCTGTTCTGGGGCAGCCTGTGGGGACCGGTCGGGCTGCTGCTGTCGACCCCGCTGACGCTGTGCCTGGTGGTCGCCGGCCGCCATGTCGCGGCGCTGGAGCCGATCTCCATCCTGCTGGGCGAGGCGCCCGACATGAACCATGCCGAACGCTTCTACCAGCACGCGCTGGCCGGCGAATCGGATGCAGTGATCCGCGAGGGACGGGCCTACCTGGCCAAGAACAGCTTCGCCAAGTATTGCGACCAGGTGCTGCTGCCCGGACTGGGGCTGGCCGCGCTCGACCTGCGCAGCGAACAGGTCGGGGAGGCCCAGCAGCAGCGGCTGCGCGCCACTGCCCTGCGCCTGCTCGAGGCCCTCACCCAGGCGCCGGACGCGGCGCGCCGCTTCGGCCGGCGGCAGGCGCCGCCGCTATTGAGCAGCAACATCGGGGCCCACCTGCGCCAGCAACGCCTGGCGCGGCTGGGGCGCTGGCAGGGATCGCTGGACGTGCCCAGCCGTTCGGTGGTGCTGTGCGCCGGACTGCGGCACGAGCGCGACGAGCTGCTGGGCGAATTGCTGGTGCATGCCCTGCGCGTGGCCGGCATCGACGCCCGCGGCGTGACCCTCGATGAGCACAACGAACGCCCCGACGCCGGCAAGTCCGAGCTGGTGTCGACGGTGTTCGTGGTGTTCCCGCTGAAGGAGCATTTCGAGCGCTGGCAGGCCGTCGTGCGCGAGCTGCGCGGCGGCTTGCCGCAGGCGCTGCTGGTGACCATCCGCCCGCCCTTCGACAACGAGACCATGGAGCAGTCCGCCGTGAGCGACCAGGTCGACATGGTGTTGTCATCTTTCGAGGAAGGCCTGGCTTTCGTCGCCGCCAGCCGCAACGCCGACGGCCGGGCGTAGAATCGCCAAGGCCAGCAGGCCCATCCGTCCCGACAGGAAAACCATGACGACGTCCGCTTCCCCGATGACCGCCGCGCGCCGGCTCGCCGCCTTGTTGTTGATGGCGGCGGCGCTGCCGCTGGCGGCGCAGACCGCGCCGGCGGCCATCCAGCTCAATCCCCGCGCCACGCTGCCGGTCACGCCGGAGGAACGCAAAAACATCGAGGAGCTGCTGCGCGCCAGCGGCGCCGTCGAGGCCGGCAAGCGCATGGCCAGGCAGTTCGCCGGCCAGGTCGGCGCCACGCTGCGGGCCTCGCGCTCCAACCTGCCGCCGCATGTCGCCAGCGTGGTCAACGAGGAAACCGGCCGCGCCATCGCCGATGCGCTGGACCAGCCCGACGGCCTGACCGACATGATGGTGCAGCTGTACCACAAGTACTACAGCGATGAAGAGATCCGGCAGATAACCGCTTTCTACAACAGCCCGGTGGGGCAGAAGACGGTGCAGGTCACGCCGGTGCTGGTGCCGGAATCGCAGAACCTCGGCCGCGCGTGGGGCGCCAGGCTGGCGCCGGTGATACTGCAGCGGGTGCAGAAGCGCCTGACCGAGGAAGCGGCCAACGGCGAGACGCCGCCCGCTCCGCCCCGCCTTGAAATCGCGGTCGCCCCGCGCGCCGTCTATCCGGCCGAATCCCGCGCCGCGCGCGAGGAAGGCACCGTGCGCCTGAAGCTGCAGGTGGCGCCGAGCGGGCAGGTGCAGTCGGTTGTCATCCTGAAGTCGTCCGGTTATCCGCGCCTGGACGCGGCCGCCATCCAGGCCGCGCGCGCCATGGCCTACAAGCCCTACGAGGCTGCCGGCGAGGCCGCGCTGAGCGCCGAGGTCAGCGTCGCCTTCAAGCTGGGCGACCAGCCCAGGGCCAGGAGCGCCAGCAAGGACATCTGAGCCATCAAGGGGCAGGCGGGGCCCCTGCGCCGCGCTGCGCCTGCCATGCGGCCAGCAGGAAGCCGCCGCAGATCGCCACGTTCTTGAAGAAGTGGTTGAACTGGTTGCCGAACTGCGCGTCCGGCGCGACCCAGAACTGGTGCGCAATCACGCCGGTGGCCAGGGTATACAGTCCCAGCAGCAAGCCCACTTCACGCAGCCGCCAACCGGCGATGAACAACAGCGGCAGCACGATCTCGATGGCGATCACCAGCGGCGCCGCCAGGCCCGGCAGCGGCAGGCCGGAATGGACCACCCCGGCCACGCCGATCTCGGCCATCTATCCGGCGCGGCGACACCTCTCGCCCAAGGTGCGCGCCTTCATTTCGTGGGCCGGCGGCGTGTTCGCCGCGCATCCTTCGCTGCATCTGCATCGCTGAGGCAAAAAAAATGGCCGCGGGCAGGCGGCCATTTCTTTGGAGCGATCCGGCCTCAGGTGAGCAGGATCAGCAGAAGGATGACGGGAATCGGAATACCCAGCAGCCAGAGCAATATTGCACCCATGATGGTCTCCTATGAATTGATGTTGGCATCGGCGAGGTTCTCGCGGCGGCGCACCGGACCGTCGCCGAACAGCTCGACCGAATCACGCATGCGGCCGCCGATGGTGGCGAACAGGCTGGCGACGAAGGCGCCGCACAGCAGGGCGAGGAACATCCACATCGAGGCGTAGGCCGCTGCCTTGCGTGCAGCGTCGGCAGCCTCCTTGGCCTTGGCGGCGGCGTCGTCCAGCGCGCGCTGGTAGGAAGCGAAGGTGTCGGACACGCGCTTCTCGGCCTCAGCTTGGCTCAGGCCCGTGCGGCGGGCCACGACCTGGGCGACGTAGGTCTTGTCGGCGCCCGACAGGCTGCCGTTACGCAGGCCGTAGGCGAAGATGCGGGTCACTTCCATGCGCTGGGCCGGAGCGATCTCGCCGCCGTTGCCCGGACCTGGCGCGGCAGCCGGAGCGGCCAGAGGTGCAACCTCAGCGCCTGGGGCAGGCGCGGCGGGCGCTCCCGTATTGGCTGGAGCGCCGGTGTTGGCGCGGAACAGGTTGTCGACGAAGTAGCCCGACATGCGGTCAGCCAGGTTGGCTGCCTCACCCGGGTTCTGCGCGGCGCCTTGCGCAGCGCCGGCGCCGGCCGCAGCTGCGGTCATGCCCAGCGCCGAACCGGCCGCGCCCACGGTGCGCGCGCCGCCTGAGATCACCGTGCCGATCGCGGCGCTCAACAGCGCGGCCGTGGCCAGCGAGGCGACCGCCCACGCCAGGAAACCGTGCGCAGTATCGCGGAAATAGACTTCGCGGGTATGCACCCCGGCCCACTTCACCCGCAGGCGTCCGGCCAGGAAGCCGCCGATGGCCGAGGCGGCGATCTGCGTAAACACCAGCCAGCCGGCGGTCGAGTAACCGATCGCCTTGGCCGAGAGGCCTTCGCCCGACCACGGCGAGATGGAGGAAAAACCCAGGCCGGAGCCGAGCATTACCAGGATGAAGGACAGCGCGGCGGCAGCGAAGGCCCCCGCGAAGATCGCCGGCCACGAAACGCCTGAGGCAGAACCTGCCTCGGCGGCGACTTCGCCGGCATGGATGGATGGTATTGCCATTTGTCTCCTCGCTTTCTTGTTGAGCTGGCACAGGCGCCGCCAAGGTTGAGCATGCGGCGCATCGTATTAAGACGGTAAGACAGCGTGACTGTAGCGAGGCGGGGCCGGCCGCGGCATAGGAAGAAAACGCGAAATGCCGTAGGAGAGTCGGCAGACGGGAGGTGCGAAACGAGAAACGCCGCAGCGCCGCATCCCCGGGAATGCGGCGCTGCGGCGAGCTCATCCTTGCGTCGCTTGCGTTACTAGCGTTACATGCGGTCGGCCTCGACGATTGCCTGGGCGAACTCGCGAGGCGCTTCCTGCGGCAGGTTGTGGCCGATGCCGCCGGCCAGCGTGTGGTGCGCGTACGGGCCGGAGAAGCGCTTGCGGTAAGCCGCCGGATCCAGGTGCGGCGCGCCGTTGGCATCGCCCTCCAGCGTCACCGTCGGCACCGTGATGACCGGGAAGGCGCCCAGGCGCTGTTCCAGCGCATCGTACTGCGTCTGGCCCGGCGCCAGGCCCAGGCGCCAGCGGTAGTTGTGGACCACGATGGCGACGTGGTCGGGATTGTCGAACGAGGCCGCGCTGCGGGCATAGGTCGCCTCGTCGAAGTTCCACTTGGGCGAAGCGGTCTTCCAGATCAGGCGGTTGAAGTCCTTGCGGTACTTGTCGTAACCTGCCACGCCGCGGTCGGTGGCGAGGTAGAACTGGTACCACCAGTCGAGCTCGGCCTGCGGCGGCAACGGCGCGCGGCCGGCATCGACGTTGGTCATCAGGTAGCCGCTGACCGACACCAGCGCCTTGACGCGCTCGGGCCATTGCGCGGCGATGATGCAGGCGGTGCGCGCACCCCAGTCGAAGGCACCGAACACGGCGCGGCGGATCTTGAGCGCATCCATGAAGGCGATGATGTCCAGCGCCACCACCGCCTGTTGGCCGTTGCGCACGGTCGAGTCCGACAGGAAGCGGGTGCTGCCGTAGCCCCGCAGGTAAGGCACCAGCACGCGATAGCCGGCGGCGGCCAGCGCCGGCGCGACATCGACGAAGCTGTAGATATCGTACGGCCAGCCATGCAGCAGGATCACCACCGGACCATCGGCCGGACCGTCCTCAGCGTAGCCGACGTTGAGCAGGCCGGCATTGACCTGCTTGATCTCGCGGAAGGACGTATGCCCGCCGGCGGCAACCGCGCCAATCGGCCCGGCGGCCTGCGCATGGGCGCTACCGGACAGCCCGAACTGCGCGGCAACGGCGGTGGCGGCGGCGACGCCGAACAGGCGACGGCGTTGAAGATTGATTTCGTTGGACATCTTGTTCTCCGTTTGTGTGGATGGGGCATGACGGAGAATGAGCCCGGGATGTATCGCGCTTGTGTACGCAAACGGGCTGGTTTGCAAGGCTTTGTACCTGCGGCGGGGGCAGATACATTGGGATACGAATACCGGCTGTCGTTCCGGTGCAGGCGGGAATCCAGGCATCGTTCGTTGCACCTCGCCAGAGCCCGTTCGGACTGAGTAGCCGTGAAACGGCGTATCGAAGTCAGTGCATATGCGCTTGAACCACTCACACAAGGATTGCATCTACGCCGGCTTCGATACGCCGCTGCGCGGCTACTCAGCCCGAACGGAATGCAAGGAGCGTAACGAAAGTCGCTGGATCCCCGCTTTCGCGGGGACGACGGATTAATTGAGATAGCGAGCCAGGGAATCGATGCCGCAGGCGAGTAAGAAACAGCGCGAGGCCGCAGGCGAGCCGGACACGCTTTCTCCTTGTGGGCCAGCCGTCGGAGCGGCGCAAAAAGTGGATCAGGGCGTCAGTCGGAGCGCAGCGACTCTGACGACCCCACTTTTTGCGACGCTCCGACGGGTACCCCGAAGGGGCTGGCACTTAGGGGCCGCCTTCTTTTGCTTACTTTTCTTGGCGGAGCAAGAAAAGTGAGCGGCTGCCGGGCCGCCCCCGGCGCTCCGCCACGACCGGAGAAAGATAAGTCTTGAGCCGGTACATCTGCATGCAGCAAAACCTGACTACCCAAACAACAACGACGGCACCCACGCCGACTTCGATACGCCGCCAAAGCGGCTACTCAGTCCGAACGGAGTCTGCTGAGGCGCAACGAAAGTCGCTGGATCCCCGCTTTCGCGGGGACGACGGATTAATTGAGATAGCGAGCCAGGGAATCGATGCCGCAGGCGAGTAAGAAACAGCGCGAGGCCGCAGGCGAGCCGGACACGCTTTCTCCTTGTGGGCCAGCCGTCGGAGCGGCGCAAAAAGTGGATCAGGGCGTCAGTCGGAGCGCAGCGACTCTGACGACCCCACTTTTTGCGACGCTCCGACGGGTACCCCGAAGGGGCTGGCACTTAGGGGCCGCCTTCTTTTGCTTACTTTTCTTGGCGGAGCAAGAAAAGTGAGCGGCTGCCGGGCCGCCCCCGGCGCTCCGCCACGACCGGAGAAAGATAAGTCTTGAGCCGGTACATCTGCATGCAGCAAAACCTGACTACCCAAACAACAACGACGGCACCCACGCCGACTTCGATACGCCGCCAAAGCGGCTACTCAGTCCGAACGGAGTCTGCTGAGGCGCAACGAAAGTCGCTGGATCCCCGCTTTCGCGGGGACGACGGATTAAATGAGATAGTGAGTCGCCCAAGGAACCACCAACGAGCAACAAGCAAGACAAAGCCGCAGGCGAGTAAGAGACCACGCGAGGCCGCAGGCGAGCCGGACACGCTTTCCCCTTGTGGGCCAGCCGTCGGAGCGGCGCAAAAAGTGGATCAGGGCGTCAGTCGGAGCGCAGCGACTCTGACGACCCCACTTTTTGCGACGCTCCGACGGGTACCCCGAAGGGGCTGGCACTTAGGGGCCGGTTTCTTTGCTTACTTTCTTTGGCGGGCCAAAGAAAGTGAGCGGCTGCCGGGCCGCCCCCGGCGCTCCCTTCCGACCGGAGAAAGATAAGTCTAAAGCCGGTACATCTGCATGCAGCAAGACCTGACTACCCAAACAACGACGGCATCCACGCTGACTTCGATACGCCGCCAAAGCGGCTACTCAGTCCGAACGGAATCCAAGGAGCGCAACGAACGGCGCTGGATCCCCGCTTTCGCGGGGACGACGGATTAATTGAGATAGCAAGCCAAGGAATCGATGCCGCAGGCGAGTCGGAGACCACGCGATGCCGCAGGCGAGCCGGATATGCTTTCCCCTTGTGGGCCAGCCGTCGGAGCGGCGCAAAAAGTGGATCAGGGCGTCAGTCGGAGCGCAGCGACTCTGACGACCCCACTTTTTGCGACGCTCCGACGGGTACCCCGAAGGGGCTGGCACTTAGGGGCCGGTTTCTTTGCTTACTTTCTTTGGCGGGCCAAAGAAAGTGAGCGGCTGCCGGGCCGCCCCCGGCGCTCCCTTCCTACCGGAGAAAGATAAGTATCAAGCCGGTACATCTGCATGCAGCAAAACCTGACTACCCAAACAACAACGACGGCACCCACGCCGACTTCGATACGCCGCCAAAGCGGCTACTCAGCCCGAACGGAGTCCAAGGAGCGCAACGAAAGTCGCTGGATCCCCGCCTTCGCGGGGACGACGGATTAAATGAGATAGTGAGTCGCACAAGGAACCACCAACGAGCAACAAGCAAGACAAAGCCGCAGGCGAGTAAGAGACCACGCGATGCCGCAGGCGAGCCGGATATGCTTTCCCCTTGTGGGCCAGCCGTCGGAGCGGCGCAAAAAGTGGATCAGGGCGTCAGTCGGAGCGCAGCGACTCTGACGACCCCGCTTTTTGCGACGCTCCGACGGGTACCCCGAAGGGGCTGGCACTTAGGGGCCGCCTTCTTTTGCTTACTTTTCTTGGCGGAGCAAGAAAAGTGAGCGGCTGCCGGGCCGCCCCCGGCGCTCCCTTCCGACCGGAGAAAGATAAATCTAAAGCCGGTACATCTGCAGGCAGCAAGACCAGACTACCCAAACAACGACGGCATCCACGCTGACTTCGATACGCCGCCAAAGCGGCTACTCAGCCCGAACGGAATCCAAGGAGCGCAACGAAAGTCGCTGGATCCCCGCTTTCGCGGGGACGACGGATTAAGTGGAACGATAAGCCTGCGCATAGAAACGCGAGACCGGATCACCCCAGCGAAGACACCACCAGCTCCGCCTCCAGGCCGCCCAACCCATCCCCCCGATTGCGCAACACCAGCGAACCGTTCAAGGCCAGCGCCAGTTGCTGCGCAATCGCCAGCCCCAACCCCGTCCCTCCCGTACCGCGATTGCGCGAAGACTCCAGGCGGAAGAATGGCTGGAACACCGCCTCCAGCTGCCCGGCCGGAATCCCCGGCCCGCGGTCGCGGACAAAGATCGCCACCTTGCCGCCCTCCAGCAGGCGCGCCTCCACCTCGGCCGCGCCGCCGAACTTCAGGGCGTTGTCGATCAGGTTGGTAAGGATTCGCCGCAAGGCCTGGGTGCGCGTCACCAGGGCCAAGGCCGACACCCCCACCGGCATGGACACGTCGCGCCCCGTGTCCTGGTAGTCGAACACCATGCTCTCCAGGAAGGACGCCAGGTCGATGCGCACCGGCGCCTCGGTGCTGCCGTGCGCGCTGCGCGCATAGGCGATGCCCTCCTGCACCAGCCGGCCGATCTCGGCCAGGTCGCTCATCAGCTTGTCGCGCTCGACGCTCTCCTCTGCCATCTCCGCCCGCAGCTTCATGCGCGTCAGCGGCGTCTGCAGATCATGCGACACCGCCGCCAGGATCTGCACCCGCTCCTGCAGGTAATCCGAAATGCGCTCGCGCATGGCGTTGAAGGCGGTCGCCGCATGCGCTACCTCCACCGGTCCGTCCTCGCGCAGCGGCGGCGCGTTCTTGCTCATGTCGAGCCGGTCGGCGGCGTCGGCCAGGTCGGCCAGCGGCCGCAGCGCCAGCCGCACCGCGAACCAGCTGCACAGCACCAGCACCAGCAGCTGCGCCGCCAGCACATAGGGCAGCCACTGCGTGAGCGGCTTCATGGCCGGCTTGATGTCGACCGCCAGCGCGCTGCCGTCCGAGAGTTGAAGATGCGCCTGCAAGTGCTCGCGCGGCCCGGGCACGGTCTCCATGCGGAAGGGATAGCGCGCGCCCAGCGCGTCGCGGATCTTGCCGGCGATGGCCTCGGCGCGCGGCGAGAGTTCGGGCACGCCGGCCATGCCCTCGCCGATCACGTAGCCGTAGGTGCCGCGCTGCAGCGGGCCTATCCATTCGGGACGCTCCGCGGCCGGCAGGCGGTCGAGGATGGCCACCGAGGTGGCGACGTCGTTCTCCAGCGTATCGAGCATGACTGCGCGCGCGGCCATGTAGCGCTCCAGGAACAGCACGCCGAAGGACAGCACGTGCGCCAGCGCCAGCCCGGCCAAGAGGATCAGGAACAGGCGCGAACCCAGCGTGCGCGGCACGCGCAGCAGGCGGCGCGGCGCGGCAGCGACGGCGTCGCTCATGAGCGCGCCTCCTCGATTTCCACCGGCATCGAGAACACATAGCCCTCGTTGCGGATGGTCTTGATGTAGCGCGGCTCGCGCGCATCGTCTTCCAGGCGCTGGCGCACGCGGCTCACCAGCAGGTCGATCGAGCGGTCGAAGATCTCGGCCTCGCGCCCCTGGGTCAGGCTGAGCAGCTGGTCGCGGTTGAGCACGCGCTGCGGATGGTCGACGAACACGCGCAGCAGGCGGTACTCGGCGCCGGAAAGCGTCACCACCATGCCGTCCGGCGCCAGCAGGTGGCGCTCGCTGGTGTCCAGCCGCCAGGGACCGAACCTGAGCATCTTGCCGGCCTCGCTGACCTGCAGGTTGGGCGGCAGCATGCGCGTGCGGCGCAGCACCGACTTGATGCGCGCCAGCAGCTCGCGCGCGGCGAAGGGCTTGGCGAGGTAGTCATCGGCGCCCATCTCCAGGCCGATCACGCGGTCGGTCTCTTCCGAGCGCGCCGTCAGCATGATGATGGGCGTGGCGCGGTGCTTGCCGGCGCGCAGCTCGCGGCACAGCACCAGGCCGTCGTCGCCGGGCATCATGATGTCGAGCACGATCAGGTCCACCGCGTTGGCGGCGACGAAGGCGCGCATCTGGCGGCCGTCGGCGGCGACGTCCACGCGCAGCCCGTTCTTTTTCAGATAGTCCGCCACCAGTTCGCGGATTTCCCTGTCGTCGTCGACGATCAGGATGTGATCGATGTGTTCCACCTGCCAGCCTTTCTCCGGATTTTCCCAATCCTGTCTTTTACGTTCTGTCCCGGCGCCGCGCAAGCGGCGGCGACGGGAGATTTGTACCTCAATGTATCCGGCCCGCGCGGCGATACAGCAGACGACAAACGCGCCGGAAAATTGCCTGGATGACATCGCGGCGGGGCAAGAATGGATGCGCCCCCCGCCGCCGCCATTGTCGCCGGATTTGTACGCCAATGTACAAGCGCCGCCGCCGGACACCTGGCGATACACAAACCCGGCCCGGCCTACACATGGCGGATACACCGGAGCGGTTTCATGCAGGGGTCGCAACACATCGCGCATCACCCTTTTGCAAGGAACCATCATGATCCTCCATCTCGCCACATACTTCGCCGCGTTCCTGGGCGGGGCGCTCACGCTGCTGAGTCCCTGCATCCTGCCGGTCCTGCCCTTCCTGTTCGCCCGGGCCGACCAGCCCTTCCTCAAGGCGCGCCTGCCGATGCTGGCCGGCATGGCGCTGGTGTTCGCCGCCGTCGCCACGCTGGCCGCGGTCGGCGCCGGCTGGGCGGTGCACCTCAATGAAATCGGCCGCATCGGCGCCATGCTGGTGCTGGCGCTGTTCGGCCTGGCACTGGTCTCGCCCACGCTGGCAGGCCTGCTGGCGCGGCCCGGCGTGGCGCTGGGCAACGTACTGGCCGACTACTCCCGCCAGCGCGGCCCGACGGTGTCCGGCTCGCTGCTGCTGGGCGCGGCCACCGGCCTGCTGTGGACGCCCTGCGCCGGCCCCATCCTCGGCCTGGTGCTGTCGGGCGCGGCCTGGCAAGGACCCAGCGTGCAAACCGCCGGCCTGCTGCTGGCCTACGCCGCCGGCGCGGCCAGCGCGCTGGGCCTGGGCCTGGCCGCCGGCGGCCGCCTGATGGCCGCGGCCAAGCGCCGCCTGCGCATCGGCGAATGGCTGCGCCGGATGCTGGGCGTGGCGGTGCTGGCCGGCGTGGCCAGCGTCGCGGTGGGCGCCGACCTCAATCCCCTGGGCTCGCTGCGCGCCACCGAGAAGCTGGAAAACATCCTGCTCGACATCCTGGCGCCTGAACGCACGCTGATGGCCGGCGCGGGCGCTGTGGCCGGCGCCCTGCCGCAGCCCCAGCCGGCGGCGCGCCCCTACCGCAGCCTGTTGCCGGTGGAGGGCGCCCTGCCCTCGCTGGACGGCGCGGTCGAATGGCTGAATTCGGCGCCGCTGTCGGCCGAGCAGTTGCGCGGCAAGGTGGTCCTGGTGGATTTCTGGACCTACTCCTGCATCAACTGCATCCGCACCCTGCCCTACGTGCGCGCCTGGGCCGAGAAGTACAAGGACCAGGGCCTGGTGGTGATCGGCGTGCATACGCCCGAGTTCGCCTTCGAGAAGAAGGTCGATAACGTGAAGAAGGCGCTGGGCGAATTCAAGCTCGGTTTCCCGGTCGCGGTGGACAGCAACTTCCGCATCTGGCGCGCCTTCAACAACAACTACTGGCCGGCGATCTACCTGGCCGATGCGCAAGGCAAGCTGCGCTACCACCACTTCGGCGAAGGCCGCTACGAGACCTCGGAGAAGGCCATCCAGGAATTGCTGAAGGAGGCCGGCGCCACGCAGCGCGACCAGGCCGCGGTAACGCCCCAGGCGCCCGGCGTCCAGGCCGCGCCCGACCTGGCGCAGCTGGGCTCGGACGAGACCTACCTGGGCTATCGCCAGGCCACCGGCTTCAGTTCGCGTGAGCGGCTGTTGCCCGACCTGGCCGCCGACTACAGCGCCGCGCCGCTGGGCCTGAACCAATGGAGCCTGGCCGGCAACTGGCGCGCCGGCCCCGAGGCGATCACGGTGCTGCGCGCCGGCGGCAGCATCGCCTACCGCTTCTCGGCGCGCGACCTGCACCTGGTGCTGGGTCCGGACGAGGACGGCCGCCCGGTGCGCTTCCAGGTGACGGTGGACGGCAAGGCGCCGGGCGAGCTGCACGGCGCCGACATCGACGCCGCCGGCAACGGCGCGGTCGACCGCACGCGCCTGTTCCAGCTGGTGCGCCAGCGCGGCGAGGTGCGACCGCGGACCTTCGAGGTGCGCTTCCTCGATCCCGGCGCGATGGCCTACGCCTTTACCTTCGGCTGACTTTTTCCTGAAAGGAGACCTCCATGAAATCCATGATCGGCTGGCTCACCGCCGCCGCCATCTCGGCCAGCCCGTGCGCCTGGGACACCAGCCAGCGCGAGCTCAACGAACGCATGAACCCGACCGCGCTGCTGTCGCAGGCCGCGCCGGCGGCGCACGCAGTCAATCCCTCAACCCCGCAGGACCCGACCCCCACTCACTGAAAGGAAACACCATGAAACTGTATCTGAATGAAATCTCCTCGGCCACGTCGCGCGTGCGCATCGCCCTGGCGCTGAAGAACATCAGCGTGGAAACGCTGCCCGTCGCCATCCTCGGCGAGAACCCCGAGAACCGCGGCGACGACTACCTGCGCGTGAACCCGCAAGGCCTGGTGCCGGCGCTGGTGACCGATAACGGCACGCTGATCACGCAGTCGATCGCCATCATCGAATACCTGGACGAGCTGCAGCCCCATCCGCCGCTGCTGCCGCAAGGCCTGGAACAGCGCGCGCTGTCGCGCTCGGTGGCCATCGCCATCGCCGCCGAGATCCACGCGCTGGTGCCGCCGCGCATCGCGCGCCGCCTGTCCTCGATCCCCGGCATGAGCGCCGCCGGCATCGCCGACTGGAACAATCACTGGACCGTGGAAGGCCTGCACGCCGTCAACCGCCTGCTGGAGTCGCACCGCGCCGGCCCCTTCGTGGGCGGCGAGCAGCCCTCGCTGGGCGACATCCTGCTGTTCCCGCAAGCGGTCAACGCCGAGCGCATGGGCATCGATCTGGCGCAATGGCCGGCGCTGGCGGCGATCCATGCCCGCCTGAAAACCATCCCGGCCTTCGCCGACAACGCCCCGGCGCCGCGCAAGTAAGGCGCGCCTTCATCCGGGGACGGCGCGTTCGCGTCGTCCCCGGTTGTCTTATAAAATCGCGGGATCATCCACCAGGCAAGCACAAGCGCACATGCCCATCACCACCTTCCTGTTCGACCTCGACGGCACCCTGACCGATACCGACCCGCTGCACCACAAGGCCTTCAACACCATCGTCGCGCGCTGGGGCCGCAGCATCGATATCGACTACTACAAGACCCATATCATGGGCTTTCCCAACAACCTGATCTTCGACCACCTGTTCCCCGGCATGCCGCCCGAGGAATACCTGCCGCTGGCCGACGAGAAGGAGCGCCTGTTCCGCGCCCAGCTCGACGCCGAGATCCCGCCCACGCCCGGCATCGAGGCGCTGCTGGCGCACATCGCGCGCATCGGCGGGCGCAGCGCGGTGGTCACCAATGCGCCGCGCGCCAATGCCGAGCTGATGCTCAAGGCGCTGCGCCTGGAGGGACGTTTCGATGCGCTGGTGATTGGCGACGAACTGGCGCGCGGCAAGCCCGATCCGCTGCCCTACCTGACGGCGCTGGAGCTGCTGGGATCGAACCCGCTGGAGGCGGTCGCCTTCGAAGACTCATCCTCCGGCGTGAAGGCCGCCAGCGCGGCCGGGCTGTTCACCTTCGGCATGCTGGGCGGACTGGATGAAGAGCGGCTCAAGGCCGCCGGCGCCAGCGCGGCGATCCGCGACTTCACCGCGCCGGCGCTGTGGGAGCGCATCGGCGCCGGCTGAGGCGGCAGCAGGCGCGGCGGCGTTGACTTATGATGGTGCCCGCATCACCTCCACCAGAATAAACAATCGCCATCCCCACACACGTTCAGCTGAAAGGAAATTCCATGCATCGCATCTCCCGTTGGCTCATCGGCGGCGCCCTGGCGCTGCTCGCCTGTTCCGGCGCCGCCTCGGCGCAAGGCGTCTACGACGACTGGTCGTCCGTAAAGGCGCCCGCGCCGCCGCCGCTGGCCAAGGTCACGGTCGACCCGGCCACTACCGCGCTGCTGGTGCTGGACATCGCCAGGCAGACCTGCAACGCCGAGAGCCGCCCGCGCTGCATCGCCATGCTGCCGCGCGTGGCCAAGGTGCTGGCCTTCGCGCGCGCCAAGGGCGTGCCGGTGATCTACACCCTGGGCGCGGCCAGCAAGCCGGCCGACATCTGGCCGGAAGCGGCGATGCGCGGCGACGAGCCGCTGGTCACCGCCGGCCCGGACAAGTTCGTCAACACCGACCTGGAAAAGATGCTGCGCGAGAAGGGCATCAAGACCGTGATCTGCATCGGCGCGGCGGCCCACGGCGCGGTGCTGCATACCGCCGCCAGCGCGGCGTTTCGCGGCTTCGACGTGCTGGTGCCGGTGGACCTGATGGCGTCCGACACCGCCTATGCCGAGCAGTACACCGCCTGGCACCTGGTCAACGCGCCGCGCCTGGGCGAGCGCATCAAGCTGACGCGGCTGGACTGGCTGAACTGAGCCGCCTGTCTCGCCTTGCCCCAGAAAAACGCCCGCAACTGCGGGCGTTTTTCGTTCCTGGCCGGGCGCGGTCGCGCTCAGGCCGGCAGCGCCAGCACGCGGGTGCTGTCCGGGATCAGCTCGGCCGCGATTCCGCCGGGCGAGCACACCATGGCCGTGCCGCCGTCGCGCGGCGCGCGGCAGATGACGGCGCCGCTGGCCTGCAGCCGGCGGCAGGCCAGCGGTACGTCCGGCACCACGTAGGCCAGCTTGCAGCCGTTGCGCCCGCGCCCGCGGATCACCTCGACCAGGGTGGCGCCCCCGCCGGGCCCGGCCAGGTCGCTCATCGCGCACAGGCCCTGCGCCAGCTCCACATGCCGCACCACCTGCACGCCCAGCGCCTGGCGATAGAAGTCCGCCGACTTCGCCAGCACGGCCCGGGCCGGATCTTCCACATGCAATGTCTTCACGTCGTTCTCCGAAGGTGGGTGGGCTGCGCTCAGCCCACGGTCTTGGCCCACACCGCCTGGGCATTGGTGAATTCGCGCAGGCCGAAGTGCGACAGCTCGCGGCCGTAGCCGCTCTTCTTCACGCCGCCCACCGGGATGCGCGCGTTGCTGGCCGGATAGCCGTTGATGAAGACGCCGCCGGTGTCGAGCCGGCGCGCGATGCTTTGGGCGCGCGCCAGGTCCGAGGTCCACAGGCTGCCGCCCAGGCCGTAGTCGCTGGCGTTGGCCAGCGCGATGGCGTGCTCGGCGTTGTCGGCGACCGTGATGGCGGCAACCGGGCCGAAGGTTTCCTCGTCGAAGGCGGCCATGCCGGGCGCAACATCGGCCAGCACGGTGGGCGCGTAGTAGTTGCCGGGGCCGTCCACCTTGTGGCCGCCCAGCAGCAGCGTGGCGCCGGCGGCGACGGTGCGCTCCACCTGTCCGTGCAGCTCGTCGCGCAGGTCGGCGCGCGCCATGGGGCCGATGGTGCTGGCGGCGTCCAGCGGGTCGCCGGCCCGCACGCGGCGCGCGGCCTCGACGAACCTGCGGGTGAATTCCTCGGCGATGGGGCGTTCCAGGATGAAGCGCTTGGCCGCCAGGCAGACCTGCCCGGCATTCTGGAAGCGCGCCTCGATGGCGGCCGCCACCGCCAGCTCGATGTTGGCGTCGGCCAGCACCACGAAGGCGTCGGCCCCGCCCAGTTCCAGCAGGCTCTTCTTGAGCGCGCGGCCGGCCAGCGCGGCCACGGCGGCGCCGGCGCGCATGCTGCCGGTCAGGGTCACGGCGGCCACGCGCGGATCGTCGATGACGCCGGCCACGGTGTCGTTGCCGGCGTTCAGGTTGGCGAACAGGCCCTTGGGGAAACCGGCGTCCTCATAGGCGCGCTGCAGCGCGAAGGCCGAGCCCATGACGTTGGGCGCGTGCTTGAGGATGAAGCCGTTGCCCGACAACATGATCGGCCCCGAGGCGCGGATCACCTGCCACAGCGGGAAGTTCCAGGGCATCACGCCGAGGATGGAGCCGATCGGCAGGTAGGACACGTGCACGCGGTCGGCGCTGCCCTCGATGGCCACCGGCTCGTCGGCCAGGATGGCGGGGCCGTTGTCGGCGATCCAGTCCAGCGTGGCGGCGCACTTCTCGACCTCGCCGCGGGCCGCGCCCAAGGTCTTGCCCATCTCAGCGGTGATCAGCGCGGCCAGCTCGCCGGCGCGCTCGCGCAGCGTGGCCGAGAGGCGACGGTAGGCGGCCACGCGCTGGATCATGGGCGTGGCGCGCCACAGTCGCTGGGCCGCGGCATTGTCGCGCAGCATGTGCTCGACTTCAGCCGGCGTTTGGAAAGGGTACTCGGCGATGAATTCGCCGGTGGCGGGATTGCGCGAAACTGCGGTATTGAGAGTGGACATGCTTGCCTCCAGGACGGTGAATGACAGTGGAAATGAATTGCACTGGTGTCACTGTAGGCAAATCGGCTGGGGTCAATAAGGCGTCTTGTTATCCTATGACTGCGAGTCCCCGGCAGCCGGCCTGGGAATGTAGGTGACCAGCGACAGGTCGGGCCTGCCGGCCGGCGTCAAGGCCACGTAGTGAAATTCGATGTGGCCGCCGGCGGGGTGGCGCAGGCGCTTCTCGCCTTCGTCGAAGCCCTTGACATGGGTTTCCTGCCACCAGCCGGCGAACTCGGGACTGAGCCGCGCCAGCTCGGCCACCAGGTCGTCGAAGGGTTGCTTGTCGCGGGCCTGGGCGCGGGCGGCGCGAAACATCGAGATGGTGCCGCGCGCCATCTGCTCCCAATCCAGGATCAGGGTGCGATAGGGCTGGTAGAGGAACAGCAGGCGCAGCGTGTTGCGCTCGTGCGGCTGCAGCGCGCCGTAGTCGACGAAGAGCTCGCAGATCGGGTCGTTCCAGGCCAGGATGTCGAGCCGGGTGTTGCGGATGTAGGCCGGCATGGAGATGGCGCGCACCAGCATGTCCAGCCCTTCGCTGACCTCGCCGCCGGCGGCCACCGTGGCCGCCTCGCGCGAGGACAGGGCGAACAGGTGGTCGGACTCGACCTGGTTGAGCCGGAACACGCCGGCGATGCGGCGCAGGGCGTCGGCCGAGGGCTGGATGTCGCGGCCCTGCTCCAGCCAGGTGTACCAGCTGACGCTGACGCCGGCCAGCAGCGCGACTTCCTCGCGTCGCAATCCCGGCGTACGGCGCGGGCCCTGCGGCAGGTTGAAATCGGCCGGGCGCAGCTTGGCGCGCTGGCCGGAAAGGAAGGCGCCCAGTTCGCGCCGTTCTTCGGTGGTCGGTCTTCTTGGCATGGCAGCGGCAGGCGCCGGTGGGTGGCAAACCGCGCCATCGTCGGCCAAAGTCCCGGCCTTGTCAAACCGCCCGCGGCCTGCGGCGCCCGCGCGCTTCAGGCCGCGACCGCCTCATGGAATTGCCTGACGACAAAGCCGTAGAGCTGCGGCTCGGCCAGCGGCCGGCTGTAGTAGTAGCCCTGGATCTCGTCGCAGTCCAGGCGCTTGAGCCACTCGCGCTGGTCGAAGGTTTCCACGCCCTCGGCGATGACGTTGATGCCCATCGTGTGGCCCAGGCCGATCACGGCCTGGACGATGGCGGCGTCGTGCGAATTGGGCTTGAGCTGGCGTACGAAGGACTGGTCGATCTTGAGCTTGTCGATCGGGAAGCGCTTCAGGTAGGACAGGCTGGAGTAGCCGGTGCCGAAGTCGTCGATGGACAGCTTCACGCCCAGCGCGCGCAGCTTGTGCAGCAGCTCGATGGCGGCCTCGGTCTGCTCCATCACGGCGCCTTCGGTGATCTCCAGCTCCAGGCTGGCGGGGTTGATGCCGGTGCGGCGCAGCAGCGCCTCGATCTTGCGGTAGAACTCCGGATGGCGGAACTGGCGCGCCGAGATGTTGACGGCCACAACGAAGTCGCGTCCGGTCACTTCGCGCAGCGCGATGATCTGGGCGCAGGCGCGCTCCAGCACCCATTCGCCGATGGCGATCACCAGCCCCGACTCCTCGGCGATGGGGATGAACTCGCCCGGCGACACCAGCGCGCCGTCGCGGCGCCAGCGCACCAGCGCCTCGAAGCCGACCAGCTCGCCGTCGGCCAGGCGCTGCTGCGGCTGGAAGTGCAGCTCCAGCTCGTCGCGCTCCACCGCGTACATCAGTTGCGCCTCGAGGTCGACGCGCCGTTCGGTCTCGGCGTTGAGTTCCTCCGAATACGCCACCAGCGTGTTGCCGCCCAGCGCGCGCGCCGATTGCAGCGCGGCGTCGGCGTTGCGCAACAGCGCGGCCGGTTCGCTGCCGTGGCGCGGATACTCGGCCGCGCCCAGGCTCAGGTTGGAGAACACTTCATGCGTGCGGCCGCTGAAAGGACGTTGCATCTCGGCCTGCAGCGCCATCAGGGCGCGCGCGAAGGCCGGCGAATGCACGGTGTGGCGGTACAGGATCACGAAGTTGGCGCCGTCCAGGCGGAACACTTCCCCCTGGTGCGCCGCGGCCAGCGTGCGCAGGCGGCCGGCGATGTCGATCATCATCTGGTCGGCGAACTCGTGGCCGTAGGCGCCGATGACGCGCTCGAAGCGGTCGACGCTGCCCAGCACCACGACGTGGCCGCGGCCGCGCAGGCGCTGCAGGCGATGCTCCAGGGAGCGGCGATGGCCCAGCCCGGTCAGCGGATCGTGCGCGGCCTGGTGCGCCAGCGCGTCCTCGGAGCGGAAGCGCGCCCAGATGTGGTACATCATGAACAGCGCCGTCATCAGCGCCAGCAGGTTGAACCAGTGCACCAGGCGGGCGATGCGGTTGATGTTGACGTCCACCATGCCGCCTTCGCGCAGCAGCTCGGTGACGTCGCGCATGTTCTCCGCCGACAGGCCCCAATGCACCAGCGGCTCGGCGGCGCTGCGGATGTTTTCCACCGTCTGCTGCATGAAGATGGACAGGCCGATGCCGCAGGCGATGACCACCGTGAGCAACAGGTAGATCGGCCAGCGCGTGTGCCGCACCAGCATCTGCCGCACCCGCTCGTCCCAGTCCTGCGGCAGGCGCGAACGCACGCTGTGTTTCCAGCCGCGCTGCGCGGGCCGTTGCAAAAGGTTTTCCATCGCGCATTTCCCCATGGCTTGTCAGGGCTGTGCCAGCACCTGCTCGATCCGGTTGACCATCTCATTGCCGTCGAAGGGCTTGCCCATGAAGCTGGCGTTGCCAGCGGCCATGGCGCGTCCCTGCAGCGCCGCCGACGGGTAGGCCGTGACCACGATCACCGGCGTGGCCAGGCGCCGGCGGCGCAGGTATTCCAGCAGCTCGATGCCGCTCATGCCCGGCATCTGGACGTCGGTGATGATGCAGTCGGCGCCGTCGAAACCCTGCGCGGCGACGAACTCATCGGCCGACGCGTAGCTCTCCACCGCGATGCCGATCGAGCGCACCAGCGCCGAGAGGGCATCCCGCATCGAACCGTCGTCATCCACTACTGCGATCTTGCTTGTCTTTGTCACTGCGTTTCCTTTGGCGATGCCGGCCGGGCGTGGTCCCGGTCGACTATTCTGGCTTGCAGGTTAGCAATCGGCGCGCGGGCCGGGAATCATACGTTGGTATGAGGGCAAAGATAGCGCCGCGAAAAGCGCCTGAAATGGGGGGAAATAAGGAAGAAATAAGGGAGGAATGGCGAGAATCGGGGCGGCAGGACGGGGCGATGCAGACCGCCCTGTTGCCGCCCGACAACTCAGGCGCGCGGCTTGGAACCGGCTTGCTCCAGCGCCTGGGTCATGCGCACCAGATCGGCGAAGGTCTTGGCCTGCATCTTCTTCATCGCGTTGCCGCGGTGGATCTTGACGGTGACTTCGCTGGTGCCGAGCTCGCCGGCGATCTGCTTGTTGAGCAGGCCGCTGGCGGCCAGCCACATGACCTCGGTCTCGCGCGGGGTCAGGCTGGCGTAGCGCGCCTGCAGGCCGGAACTGGCCTGGCGCTGGCCGATCTGGCGCCGGTCGCGCTCGTGGGCGGCGGCCACCGCGTCCAGCAGGTCCTGGTCGCGGAAGGGCTTGGTGAGGAAATCGATGGCGCCGGCCTTCATGGCGCGCACGCTCATGGGGATGTCGCCGTGGCCGGTCATCAGGATCACCGGCATGGTGACGCCCGACCTGGCCAGCTCGGCCTGGAAATCCAGCCCGCTGATGCCGTGCAGGCGCACGTCCAGCAGCAGGCAGCTGGGCGCGTCGGAAGCCGGGCGCTGCAGGAAGGCGGCGGCGCTGGAATAGCCGCGCACCTGCAGGCCGACCGAGCGCAGCAGGCTGTCGAGCGCGGCGCGCAGGGAGTCGTCGTCGTCGACGATGTGGACGACCGGATCGAGGGTGGCGGGCGCCGCGCTCATGCGGGCGCTCCCGCGACCGGGATGCGGAAGGCCATGGCCGCGCCGCCCTGCTCGGGGTTCCAGGCGCGGATGACGCCGCCGTGCGCCTCGATGATGGAGCGGCAGATCGGCAGGCCCATGCCCATGCCGTCCTTCTTGGTGGTGAAGAAGGCGTCGAACAGGCGCTTCAGGTGGTCGGGCGGGAAGCCCGGCCCGGTATCCGTAATCTCCACGGCCACCGCCGGGCGGCCGTCCTCGCAGGTCTCGGCGGCGGTGCGCACCTCGATGCGGCGCTCGCGCGCGCCGGCGCCGGACATGGCCTGGGCCGCGTTCATCACCAGGTTGATCAGCACCTGCTGCAGCTGCACCTTGTCGGCCTTCACCGCCGGCAAGCCGGATTGCAGGTCCAGCCTGAGCGCGGCGCCGTGGCGCTGCAACTCGCGCCCGAGCAGGTCGCAGCTCTCGGCCACCACTTCGTTGACGTCTTGCGGCGCGAACGAGGGGCCGGCCTGGCTGGCCATGGCGCGGATGCGGCGGATCACTTCGCTGGCGCGGCGGGCGTCGCGCTGCATGGCTTGCACGGCGGCGCGCGCTTCGCCCATGTCGGGCTCGGGACGGTTCATCCAGCGCAGGCAGGCTTCGCCGTGGGTCTCGATGGCGGCCAGCGGCTGGTTCACTTCATGCGCGATGGAGGCAGCCAGTTCGCCCAGCGTGCTGACGCGGCTGGCGTGCGCCAGCTGGCCGCGCGCCACGTTGAGCGCCTCCTCCCGCTGCAGCAGGGCCAGCGTGGCGGCCTGCGCCTTGAGCGCCAGGAAGGCGGTGATGGCGATCGCTGCCAGGCTTACCATGCAGCGCGCCAGGGCGGCGTCGCTCTGGTCGAAACCGTGCGCGGCGCCGTAGGCGATCAGGGTCAGCGCGATGCACATCGCGGTGACCGCCATCACGCCGCGGCGCGGCCACACGATCGCCGCCAGCAGCACCACTGCGACATAGAGCACGGCGATGGCGACGTCCAGCGGCGTGAGCGCGTCGACGGCGAAGATCGCGGCGGTGAGCGCCAGGCCCACCATGGGCACCAACGGCGAACGAGCGGAAATGAACATGCATTCTCCTGTCCGGCCCCATGCTCCGCCTGGCGGATTTCGCACCAGGCTTGTGCCGAACTTGTACGTAACTTGTGCTTGACCGGTTACGTCCTGCGCGCCCCTCGCGCGCCGCACCGGTCACCCCTTGTGTTTGTCGGAAAACCGTTCCTGCGGACGGTTCCCCTTTTTTCCGAACACGAGTATAAATGTCCGACAATTGGTTGGATACACGTATTACACCAAAGTATAGGTAAGCCCGGCCGCTTGCGGGGAAGCCGGCCGAAGGCGAATCGCACGCCGCTCCCATGATGCGGGAGCATCGACCGCCGTTCCCGGGCCGCCGGATTTCCATACGGAAAATCAACGTCATACTCTCGTATGATTGGCGCGCCCGCAGCGCCGGTCCTACGATGCGTTCATCCAGATTTCGCGCCCGAGGGAGGCACAGTGAAGCTCTATGAACAACTCGCCGATACGATCCGCAGCCAGATCGAGGACGGCATCATGCTTGCGGGCGAGAAGATCCCCTCGGTGCGGCGCACCAGCCAGCAATACCAGCTGAGCATTTCCACCGTGATCCGCGCCTACCTGTTGCTGGAGAGCCGCGGCCTGATCGAAAGCCGTCCGCAATCGGGCTACTTCGTGCGCGTGCACCAGCAAGGAGCGGCGCCCCTGGCGCCTGCGCCGCAAGGTAACCCGCACGCCGCCGAGGCGGTGCAGGCCGGCCCCGACATGGCGCCGGCGGCGCTGGTGCTCTCCAACATGCGCTCGATCAACAGCGAAGACCGCATTCCGCTGGGTTCACCCTATCCCGATCCGGCGCTGTTCCCCTCGGCGCGCATCAGCCAGCTGGCGCACGGCCTGTACAAGCGGCGCGACCGCCACGAGCTGATGGGTTCGCTGCCGCCGGGCAATCCCGAACTGATCCGCCAGGTGGCGCGCCGCCATCTTGAAACCGGGCTGGCGGTGAACGCCGCCGAGATCGTCATCACCGAAGGCGCGACCGAGGCCATCAATCTTTGCCTGCAGGCCATCTCGCGCCCGGGCGACGGCATCGCCGTGGAGTCGCCCACCTATTACGCGCTGCTGCATGCGATCGAACGCATCGGCATGCGCGCCGTGCCGGTAGCCACCGACGGCAAGAACGGCATCGACCTGCCCTCGCTGAACGCGGTCATCGAAGCGGGCCAGGTGGCCGGCGCCATCATCATGCCCAACTTCCAGAATCCGATGGGCTTCGAGATGCCCGAGGAGCGCAAGCGCGCATTGGTCGACCTGATGGCCTCGCACCAGTTGCCCATGATCGAGAACGACGTCTACGGCGAGCTGCACTACAGCGAACAGCGCCCGCGCCCGCTCAAGACCTTCGACCGCAACGGCCTGGTGCTGTATTGCAGCTCCTTCTCCAAGAGCCTCTCGCCTGAGCACCGCATCGGCTGGACGCTGCCCGGCCGCTACCGGCAGGCGGTGGAACGCCTGAAGTTCCTCAACACCGTGTCCACCCCGTCGCACCCGCAGCGCGCCATCGCCGAATACCTGCAGAACGAAGGCTACGATTTCCACCTGCGCCGCCTGCGCAAGACGCTGTCGCAGCAGGAGCGCATCATGCGCGCCACGGTGCTGCGCTTCTTCCCGCCGGGCACGCAATGCTCGGAGCCGGCCGGCGGCTACCTGCTGTGGGTGCGGCTGCCGCGCGGCGTACAGGCGATGGACCTGCACGTGCGGGCGCAGGCCGCCGGCATCAGCGTGGCGCCGGGCAACATGTTCAGCACCGACGATGCTTTCGGCAACTGCATCCGCCTGAACTACAGCTTCAGCTGGGATCGCGAGATCGAACAGGCGGTGCGCCTCCTGGGCGAGATCGCCCATGAACTGGCCGCGCGCGCCGCGCAACAGCCCGCTCCAATGGCGGCGCCCCTGAAAGGCGCGCCGCTGCCGGCTCAGATCCCCGCCAGCGGGCTGACCAAGGCCAGCTGAGGCTGGCGCACCTGCCGGTCGCGCTGTTCGCCGTACCGGATGAACTGCGCGGCGATGTCGTCCAGCGGCGCCGGCTTGCCGAACAGGTAGCCCTGGAAGGTGGCGCAGCCTATCTTGCGCAGCGCCGCCCATTGCTCCGCCGTCTCCACCCCCTCCGCCACCACGTTCAGGCCCATGCTGTGCGCCAGGCTGACGATGGTGCGCACGATCGACGAGGCGTGCGGCGTGAGCAGCATGTCCTGCACGAAGGAGCGGTCGATCTTGAGCTGGTCCAGCGGCAACTTCTTGAGATAGCTCAGCGACGAGTAGCCGGTGCCGAAATCGTCCAGCGAGAAGCCCACCCCGATCTCCTTCAACACGCTCATCTTGCGGATCAGGTCGTCGACGTCGGTGAGCAGCATGCTCTCGGTCAGCTCCAGCTTGAGCCGGCGCGGATTGGCGCCGGTGCGGTTGAGGATGTCCAGCACGCCTTGCGTGAAGTCGGGCTGGCGGAACTGGCGCGCGCTGACGTTGACGGCGATGGTCAGCGCTTCGGTGGCCGGATCGGCGGCCCATTCCACCAGCTGTTCGCAGGCGGTCGCCAGCGCCCATTCGCCGAACTCGACGATCAGGCCCGACTTCTCGGCCTGGCTGATGAAGGCGCCCGGATACACCAGGCCGCGTCGCGGATGGTTCCAGCGCATCAGCGCCTCGACCCCGGACAGGCTGCCGTCGCTGCCCACGATGGGCTGGTAGTGCAGCAGCAGCTCGCGCCGCACCAGCGCGTGGCGCAGGTCGGTTTCCAGCATGGCGATCTGGTCCAGCACGTCCTGCATGTCGGGCGTGAAGAAGCGATAGGTGTTGCGCCCGGCGGCCTTGGCCTCGTACATCGCCATGTCGGCCTGGCGCAGCAGGTCGTTGACGGTATGGCGGCCGGCGCCGAACAGCACCACGCCCAGGCTGGGCGTGCTGCGCACCTCGTAGCCGTCCATCGTATAACCGGCGTTGAGCGAGGCCAGGATCTTGCGGCACACGAACTCGGCGTTGCCCTCGGCTTCCTCCAGGCCGGCGCCCAGGTCTTCCAGCAGCACCACGAACTCGTCGCCGCCCAGGCGCGCCACCGTATCGACCTCGCGCGTGACCTGCTTCAGGCGCAGCGCCACCAGCTCCAGCAGCCGGTCGCCGATGTCGTGGCCCATGGTGTCGTTGAGGGACTTGAAATTGTCGAGGTCGACGAAGATCACCGCGCCGTGGTAGCCGGCGCGGCCGCAGCGCGCCACCGCGTGGCCCAGGCGGTCCAGCAGCATGCGCCGGTTGGGCAGGTTGGTGAGGCCGTCGAAATAGGCCAGGCGGGCGATCTCTTCTTCGGCCTCCTTGCGCGCGCTGATGTCCATGCGGGTGCCCACCATGCGCAGCGGCCGGCCTGTGGCGTCGCGTTGCACCACCTTGCCGCGGCACTGGATCCAGATCCAATGGCCGTCCTTGTGGCGCATCTGGTATTCGGCTTCGAACAAATGCGTGCTGTCGGCCAGGTGCAGCCGCAGGGCATGGTCCAGCGCATCCATCTGCTCGGGATTGATCATGCCGCGCCATTCGGCCGGCGCGTCGAACTGGCAGTCGGGCGCGTAGCCCAGCATGGCGTTGGCGCGGGCGTCGACGCGCCGCACGTCGCTGGGGATATGCCAGTCCCACAGGCCCAGGTTGGCGCCCGACAGCGCCAGGTCCATGCGCTCGTTCATCTCTTCGTGGCGGGCCTCGCGCTGGTAGGCCAGTTCCGCCGCGGCGCGGCGGCGGCGCTGCATCACCGCCAGCGCCAGCGCGCCCAGCAGGCCGAACACGCACCACATGACCAGGTAGGATTGCGCCAGCTCGTGCCAGCCGGCGTTGATGCGCTCGACGCTGCGCGAGAGGCTGATGACGAAGGTCTTGTCCAGGCCCAGCTCGCCCTGGGTCACCGTGCGCTGCACCACCATGCGCCGCTCGCCGTCGGCGGCCGTCCCGGTCAGTACGCTGCTGACGTTGCCGCTGCGCAGGTGCAGCCGCAGGAAATCCTCGTCGTCGGCATTGCGCCGCATCTCGGCCGCGTTGGCCGGCACGAACAGCAGGCGCCGGCCGTCCTCGCCGGTGATGGCGCTGTTCATGTCGTCGGCGTACAGCGCCGAACGCATCACGGCGTCGAAGTATTCGGGATTGAGGATGGCGCTGACCGCGCCCTCGATGCGGCCGTCGGCGCCGATGATGGGCATGGACAGCTTGATGTTGAACACGCCGGGCGTGTTCTCGTAGGGCTGCGAGACATACACGACCTTGCGCGAATACATGCGCGCGATCTGGGAGAGGAAATCGCGGTCGTCCAGGTGGCGGTCGTCGATATCGTCGGCCGAACGGGTGATGCGCCCTTCGGCGTCCAGCAGCACGATGGCGCGCACGCCCGGCATGGCGCTCTTGAGCGAGCGCAGCAGCAGGCGTTCGCAGTCGGCGTTGCAGCGCCGGTCATCGGCGGCGGCATTGCGCGCGGCCTCCAGCGCGTTGCGCACACCCTGGAACTGGTGCGCCAGGTTCTCTTCGATGATGCGCGCCTGCAGCTGCATGCGCGAGGTCTCCGAGGCCTTGATCAGGCGCCGTTCCGACCAGACGAAGTTGGCGATCAGCAGCGCAGTGAAGACCAGCACCGCCACATAGGCGCTCCATTCGATGACGGTGCGGCTGAAGCCGGGCTGTTCAAGCGATTCCCTGTACATGATGGACTCCGGTTCAGGCGCCGCCGCCGGCGATCAGCCGTAACGGCGGCGCGGGCGAGCGGGCGATTGGCGCCGGCGCGGCGAGCGCCGGGGCGACATGGGCGTGCTCCTGGCCGGGCAGGCGGAAGCGCGCGGCGGTGCGTTCCAGCTGCTGGGCCTGCCGGCTCAGCGCGGCGGCGGCGGCAGCGGTCTCCTCGACCAGCGCGGCGTTCTGCTGGGTCACATGATCCATTTGCGTCACGGCGCTGTTGATCTGTTCGATGCCGCCGCTCTGTTCATTGCTGGCCAGCGCGATCTCGGACATGGTGTCGGCCACGCCGCGCACCTGGGTCACCACCCGGGCGATGGTGCGACCGGCGTCCTGCACCTGGCGGCCGCCCTCTTCCACCTGCCGGATCGATTCATCGACCAGGCTCTTGATCTCGTGCGCCGACTTCGCCGCGCGCTGCGCCAGCACCCGCACCTCGCCCGCCACCACGGCGAAGCCGCGGCCGGACTCGCCGGCGCGGGCCGCCTCGACGGCGGCGTTGAGCGCAAGGATATTGGTCTGGAAGGCGATGGCGTCGATGATGGCGGTGATGCCCACCACCTCGCGCGCGGTGCGGTCGATGGCGGCCATGGTGCCGATCACGCGTTCCACCGCTGCGCCCCCGTCGCCGGCGGCGTCGGCCGCAGACGTGACCAGCCGGCTGACGTCGCGCGCGCGGTCGGCGTTCTGGTGCACGGCGACGGTCAATTGCTCCAGCGAAGAGGCGGTCTCTTCCAGCGACGAGGCCTGCGATTCGGTGCGGGCCGACAACTCCATGCTGCCCTGGGCGATCTCACGCGAAGCCTGCAGCATGGAAGCCGAACCCTCGGCCACCTCGGAGATGATGCCCACCAGCGCGCCGTTCATCTGCTCCAGCGCCTGCAGCAGGCGCGCGGTCTCGTCGGTGCCCGCGGCATCGACATGCTGGCGCAGGTCCCCCTCTGCGACCGTCTGCGCGAAGCCCACCGCCCGCGCCAGCGGACGCGTGATGCTGCGGCTGATCCACCATGCCAGCAGCGCGGCGACCAGCATTGCCGCCACGCCCAGGGCGATCATCAGCTCGCGCGCCGAGCTCACGATGCGGCGCGATTCGCTGCGGCTGTCGCGCACGATCTGGTCCTGGTATTGCACCAGTTGCTGGATCGTGTTTTGCAGCTTCTCGATATTGGGAATGATGTGGGCGCGCACCAGTTGCGCGGCTTCCTTGTCCTGGTCGCGTTCCAGCAGGATGCGCACGCGGTTGAACGACTCCGCGAACACCCGGCGCGCCTCGCGCACCTCGCCCACCAGCTGCTTGCCGCGTTCGCTCGCCACCAGGCGGTCCAGCGTCTCCAGCGATCCCTTGATGGTGGCGATGTTCTCGTCCACCCGCGCCAGCGTACGGCGCTCCTCGGCCTTGTCGTCGATGATGAACAACGACAGCAGGCGCGCCGCGTTGGAACGCGTCAGGGCGTCGATGGTGCGCGCGGCCTCCAGCTTGGTCCAGTCCTGGTCCATGACGCGTTCCTCGATGTCGGCGATGCGCGCCACCTGGACGATGGCTACCCCGATCAATACCGCCATCGCCGCCAGCACGATGGCAAATGCGCCGCCCAGGCGCGCCCCGATGGAAAGATTTGCAGCACCGCCCATGTCGATCCCCTTTTTTCAAGAAAAAAGCTCCCCCGCCGCGCCCACACCGGTGGATGCGGATCTGGACAGACCGCCTGGAAGCCTTTGATAGCTGTTGGAACGAAGTCTAGATTTGCGCCAGCCCGGCCGGGGCGCACACAGCCGGCCACGCGCGAGGAACACAGTTCCGGCGCGGCCGCGGCCGTGCCGGCGCCGATGCGGTACAGATCAGACCAAGGTATGGGGGATACAGACCATGGGGGGATGGCGCCGCGGCGCGCGCCTTCCTATGCTGGGAACAAACAAGCCATACCGGGAAATCAACGTGCATATCGAAGTCATGGGGCAATACGAGATCGTGCTGGAAGCCTTCCGCAACCTGAGCAATACGGCATGGACGCCCTTCGTCACCATCTATCGCGGCCGCTCCGCCTCGTACCAGAGCATCTGCGTGATGCAGCGCCAGCAGGTCGACACCGATACGCCGTCCTTCAGCCGCGACCAGGCGATCGACGCGGCGCGCAGGTTCGCGGCGCAGCGCATCGCGCGCGGCCGGCTGTGATGCGCGCGCCACAGCCTCATACCTTGGTATAGATGCGGGGCCGCCGGGAAGCTCGCACAATCGGATGCAACATCGAATGCAGTATCGCCATGCCGTACCACCATCGATTATCGGAGAGCAACATGGATACCTGGCTGATCACCAACGCCAACAGCAGTTTCGGGCTGGAACTCACCGCGGAGCTGCTCGCGCGCGGGCATGCGGTGGCCGCCACCGTGCGCAGCGAGAGCGAGCGGCGCGCCTATGAACTGCGCTTCGCGGCGCGCCCGCTGTGCTACGTGCTGGACGTCACCGACAGCGACGCCGTGCGCGCCACGGTCGACGAGATCGAGGCCGTGACCGGCGGCATCTCGGTGGTGGTCAACAACGACGGCGGCGGTTACCGCGGCATGATCGAGGAAGTGACGCTGCACGAGATGCGCGCGCACTTCGAGGCCAATGTGTTCGGCGCCATCGCGGTGATCCAGGCGGCGCTGCCGTACATGCGCCAGCGCCGCGCCGGACGTATCTTCAACATCCTGCCGGTGGCTTGCCAGGAAGAAGCGCTGGGCGCCGGCGTCTACCACGGCAGCAAGTCGGCGCTGGAGGGCATGACCGATGCGCTGGCGCGCGAGGTGGCGCCGTTCGGCATCCACGCCACGGCGGTGACGCCGGGCTGCTTCGCCGACGCCAGCGGTCGCCAGGAAATCCACGACGGCGGCCGCGCGCGGCGCCGCATTGCCGACTATCACCGGCAGATGGCGCGTCCGGCGCCGGACTCGTCCAGCCTGGGCGACCCCGAGCGCGCCGCGCAGGCGGTGCTGCTGGTGGCCGCCACGCGCCGCCCGCCGCGCAGGTTGCTGCTGGGCAGCGCCGCGCTGGACAACGTACGCCGCAAGATCGGCGACCTGCAGGAAGAATTGAGCGACTGGGAACTGGTGTCGATGAACACCGACCTCATGACCCGCCGCGCCTGAACCCGGCCGCCGGCCTCAGCCGCGGCGGCCGAGTTCCTCGAAGCGATGGTCGGGCAGGAACCACAACCCGGCCAGCAGCACGTAGATGGCGTTGGCGCCCGGCGGGCTCCACCATGACAGCGGGATGGCCAGCGCGTAGAGCAGGATGGAGAGGGTGTTCTTGCGGCCGTGGCCGATCACCGCCGCCAGCGAGGGATGGCCCTGTTCGCTGTGGCGCAGCGCGCGCTTGAGCAGCAGGAAGGACAGCGAGCACATCAGCAGCACCAGGCCGTAGCAGGCCACCGGCACCGCGTCGCGATGGTGGCTGGCGATCCAGCCGGTGACGAAGGGAATCAGCGACAACCAGAACAGCAGGTGCAGGTTGGTCCACAGCACACGGCGGTCGACCTGGGTCGCGGCCTGCAGCAGGTGGTGATGGTTGACCCAATAGATGCCGACATAGACGAAGCTGAGCACATAGTTCAGCAACTGCGGCATCAGCTCCAGCAGATCGTCCAGCGTGGCGCCGCGCGGCGTCTGCAGGCCCAGCACCATGATGGTGATGGCGACCGCGATCACGCCGTCGCTGAAAGCCTCCAGGCGCGACTTGTTCATTTGGCGGCCGCCGCGGGGGCGCCGGCCCGGCCAAATTCATTCCACACCATCACCGCCAGGATCGCCACCGGCGCCAGCAGGCCGGCGAAGCCGAACGCATGATAGGCGAAGGCGGCGGCAATGGCGCCGATGCCGAAGGACAGCACCGGCCACAGGAACTTCATGCAGCGTTCGGTGGTGGCGCCGTCGGCGCCGCCGCGCAACACATCCACCGTATCGATCACCACCTGCGTGACGTTGCCCGTCATCAGCGAGGTCGGCGCCAGGTGCGCCAGCAGCAGGCGGCTGATGGCGCTGTGCACGCCCATGGCGACGGTGCCCAGCAGGCCCGCGGCCATCACCCAGCCCGAGGTCGGCGACTGCACCGGCTCGGCGGCCATGCCGCAGGCCATGAATCCCACCAGCAACACCATCTGCAACAGGAAGGACCAGGCCAGCGCCGGCCCGTTGCGGCGCTGGATGGCGACGATGAACAGGCGCGCGCCGGCGACGCCGGCGACGAATGCCGGGAAGGCCAGGAACTTGAGCAGGATGGACATCTGCGAGCTGTCGGCCAGCGCCGCGCCGATCAGGATGAAGTTGCCGGTGACGTGGGCGGTGAACAGGCCGAACAGGGCGATGAAGCCGAGCGTATCGACATAGCCGGCGAGGAAGGCCAGGCTGGAAGCCTGGAGGCGGTTGCGTTGGGCGGGATTCATGGAGACTCGCTGTGATGAAGGTGGCAGGGCGCGCGATGGGTGCGCGCGTCGGTGGCCGACGATATCACCGCGGCGGCCGCATGCCCATTACCTGTGGGGATAGGTGACGGCGACGTTGTCATTCATGCAAGCAGGCCATCCCGCGCTGTCGAGCCGAGCGCGTTTTGTACAAAAAACAGCACATTCATACAATCCAAAACGATTGCGAATGCACATCATGTGGGCGACCGCGGCGCACCTTCCATGCGGCCCGGCGTCCGGGCGGCGACAGCGGGATGCGGCATCGGCCGGGCGTTTCGCGCCCGCCATGCTCCTGCGGCGACGACTCCAGCAACCGGCACGATGGACACCACATGGAAAGAACAGTATTTGTCGTCGACGACGATGGCATGGTCAGGGAGGCGCTGCTGCGGCTGCTGGCTTCGGCCGGCCATGCCGCGCGCGGCTTCGCCTCGGCCGACGAGTTCCTGAAGGAACGCCTGCCGGGCGCGCCCTGCTGCCTGATCCTGGACATGAAGATGCCGGGCGCCGACGGCTTCGACGTAGTGCGCCGGCTGGAGCGGCGCGGCGACCGCATTCCGGTGATCTTCATCTCCGGCTACGGCACCATCCCGGTGACGGTGCAGGCCATGAAGGCCGGCGCCCACGAATTCCTGACCAAACCCATCCACGGCGATCGCTTGCTGGAGTCGGTCGGCGAGGCGCTGGAAATCGCCGGCCGCCAGCTCGTCGCGCGCACCGAACAGGCCGCCTCGACGCTGCGCCTGGAAACGCTCACGCCGCGCGAGCGCGAAGTGCTGGAGCTGGCCATCGGCGGCCTGCTCAACAAGCAGATCGCCACCGAGCTCGGCATCAGCGAGATCACGGTGAAGGTGCACAAGCGGCGCGTGATGGATAAGATGCAGACCAAGACCCTGGCGGACCTGGTGCGCGCAGCCGAGCGACTGCAGATCAACAGCGCCAGGAACCGCTGACCGCGCCGCGGACACGATACGAAAGGACATGCCATGAGCGACACCAACCGCGCCGACCTGCGCCAACTCTCTTCCGACCTGCGCAAGCTGCACAAGCTGCTTATCGAGTGCCAGTCGCGCGTCTTCGGCGCCGTCGGCACGCCCTTCGATCACCTGCAGCTGGTGACCAACCATCCCGACTTCGCCTGGCTGCGCATGTTGTCCGAATTCATGGTGGAGGTCGACGAGCGCCTGGACGAAGAAGCCGCGCCCACCGACCAGGAACTGGGCGCCTTCAAGGCGACGCTGGAGCAACTGATCGGACCGGCGCCGGCCAGCCGGCCCGAATTCCGCGAGAAATACCTGGCCGCCCTGCACGATTCGCCCGAGCTGACCATCCAGCACGGCGCGGTGCGCCTGGCGCTGGGCCGGCTGGAGCGGCGCGCGGCCTAAGGTCGCGCGCCGTCGCCGGACGGCCTACTGCGCCCGCAGCCAGGCCGCCGGCGCCACGCCCAGCACGCGCTTGAACACGCGGCTGAAATGGCTCTGGTCGGCGAAGCCGCATTCCAGCGCGACCTGGATCATGCTCTTGTCTTGCGGCGCCAGCAGGCGCTGCGCCTTGTCGATGCGCTGCGCCTGCAGCCATGCATGCACCGGCATCCCGAAGGTATTCTTGAAGGCGCGCGCGAAATGCGCGCGCGACAGGCCGCATTGCGCCGCCACCTCGGCCAGCGTGAGGCGGCGCGCCAGGTTCTCCAGCATGTAGTCGCGCACGCGCGACTGTTGCCATGCGGCCAGGCGGCCGGGCGCCGGTTGCGCCTCCTGCTTGCCGTAGCGGCTGCACAGGTGGGCGTGCAGCGCCAGCGTCAGGCCATCGATGAACAGGCTGTCGGCGACCGGCTCCTCCAGCATCGGCACGGCCGCCTGCGCCAGGTGGAACACCACCGGGTCGCGCGCGGCCTGCACCGGGTTCAGCGCCGAGATCCGCAGCCCGTGTTCGCGGCTCAACTCATTGAGCGTGCTGCGCGGCAAGTGGAAGCGCAGGTTGTCGTACGCCGAGAGATGCTGGCAGCGCCACTCGTCGCGCAGGTCGGTGATGGCCATTTCGCCGCGCCGGTGCGAACCGGCGTGCACCAGGCGCTTGCCGCGCCACAACTTGTGGTGGCGAAAATCCTCCAGCTGCACGATCACCGAGAAGGCGTCGTCGCACGGGATGTCGATCACCGGCGGCGCCGGCAACGGCTGCGCCAGCGTGGCGCGGAAGACGCCGATACCTGAGCGCGACGGCGCGCTGCTGCGCAGGATCGGAGATGGCGGAATTGGCGCGGATGGCAAGGTGGGCATCATCGGCTCCGGAGGATTGGCAAACAGGCAATGCGAATGAAAAAGGGACGGCCGCGACCCGCGCCGCCACCGTCCCCTGCAGGCAATATACGGAAGTTCCGTCGCGCCCGCAAACTCCATCTCGCTCAGCCCACGCCGCGGCCCGACTCGAACAGGAACCAGGC
The DNA here is from genome assembly GCF_028993615.1 of Herbaspirillum sp. WKF16. Lineage (NCBI taxonomy): Bacteria > Pseudomonadati > Pseudomonadota > Betaproteobacteria > Burkholderiales > Oxalobacteraceae > Herbaspirillum > Herbaspirillum sp. WKF16. The sequence continues at coordinate 4,603,078 of NZ_CP118632.1, forward strand.
GCGCTGCTCGGCCTCGTCGATCCAGTTTTCCAGCAGGCTGGCGGTGGCGACGTCGCCGTGCTCGCCGCACAACTCGTGGGTGGCCAGCATGAAGCCGACCAGGCGCAGGTTGTCCTCGCGCAGCTCGGCCAGCATGTCGGCCGGCGTCACGTAGTCGCTGTCGTTGTCCGACAGGCGCTGCAGCTCGCCGATATGGCCGGTGGAGCGCAGCGTGGTGCCGCCGATCTTGCGCACCCGCTCGGCCACCGCATCGGTGATGGCGATGATCTGCTGGGACTGGTCGTCCAGCAGCAGGTGATAGTCGCGGAAGTGCGGTCCCGACATGTGCCAGTGGAAATTCTTGGTCTTCAGGTACAGCGCGAAGATGTCGGCCAGCAGCATGTTCAGGCCGCCGGAGAGGTCGCGGCGGGCCTGTTCGTCCAGCAGGCTGGGGGTGGCGAGCTGCGCCAGGCGGCGCTGCTCGAGTTCCTGGCGTTTGGTGGCGTCCATGTGGTTTCCCTTCATGCCTTGAGGAAGGCCAGCAGGTCTTCGTTGAGCTGGTCCTTGTGGGTGAAGCACAGCGCGTGCGGGGCGCCACCGTAGAGCTTGAACTGCGCGCCCGGCACCATGGCGGCGGCCAGCTTGCCGGTCACTTCGGCCGGCACCACCTGGTCGTCGTCGCCGTGGATCACCAGGGTGGGGATGTCGAACTTCTTCATGTCGGCGCGGAAGTCGGTTTCCGAGAAGGCGGTGACGCAGTCCAGCGTGCCCTTGAGCGAGGCCAGCATGGCGATGTTGAAGGTTTGCGCCAGCACGCCCGGCGACACCTTGTGGCCGGGGCGGTTGGTGCCGAAGAACACGGTGGAGAAGTCCGAGAGGAATTGCGCGCGGTCGGCGCGCAGGCCGGCCTTGATGCCGTCGAACACATCCTTGGGCACGCCTTGCTCATGGCCCTCGGCCTTGCCGAAGATCGGCGTGACCGCGCCCAGCAGCGCCGCCTTGGCGACGCGCCCGGTGCCATGGCGACCGATGTAGCGGGCGACGTCGCCGCCCCCCATCGAGAAGCCGACCAGCACGGCCTCGCGCAGGTCCAGGGTTTCGATCAGCTGGTGCAGGTCGTCGGCGAAGGTGTCGTAGTCGTAACCGCTCCACGGCTGGCCGGAACGGCCGAAGCCGCGACGGTCGTAGGCGATGACACGGTAGCCGCGCTCGGCCAGGAAGTTCATCTGGTATTCCCACATGTCGCCGTCCAGCGGCCAGCCGTGGCTGAAGACGACCGGTTGGCCGCTGCCCCAGTCCTTGTAGTAGATCTCGGTGCCGTCGCGGGTGGTGATGGTGCTCATGCTTGCGCTCCTTGTAAGTGGCGGATAGTGGGAAGTGGCGTCCGCCCGCCCTCGTGCGGCGGACGGACCTGGAAAACGGCGGCAAGTGGCCGCGCTCCCGGCGCATCGCCGGGAGCGGACGGGTCGAACGGGAACGGCCGTGGGATCAGGCGTGGCGGCGGGCAGCGCCCAGGCGCCAGCGGCCCGGACCGCACAGCGCGATCGCGGTGAAGATCACCAGCAGCAGCCAGCCGAACTGGCCCTCGGCGATGCTCCAGTCCGGGTGCACCGCCAGCATGGCGATGAGCAGCACGCCGATGACGGGCAGGCAGGCCAGCCGCGTGAAGACGCCGACGGCGATCAGCAGCGGGCACAAGGCCTCGGCGAAGATCGCGGCCCACAGCGAGAGCGCCGGACCCAGGCCGAAAGGATCCTCGATGACGGTCAGCTCATGGGCGTAGTGCAGCAGCTTGGGCAAGCCATGCACGTAGAACAGCATGAAGCTGCCGGCAACGCGCAGGAACAGCAGGCCTAGATCCAGGGGGGGCGTCGGCAGCGCCGACAGCCGGGCAGGTTTGCGCGCTTGCATGATCAGAACGCGAAGCAGCTGCAGCCCAACGCGCCCCAGAAGCCGGCGAAGTTGGATACAGGGACGGTGGACTTGCGCGCCGTGTCGTGCGAGTGGCCGTGCACGCCGCAGGAACCCGCGCAGGCGTGCGGCAGCGTCGCTTTCTTCTGCTGCGCCTGCTTGGCGGCGACGGCGCGGTAGTGGCCCGGGACCTTGGCCACCGGCGACCATTCGGGCAGCACCGGGATCTCGCCCGGGCCGTGGGAGGAGAAGGCGCCGGCGCCGTAGACCACGCGACCGTCGACCACCGTCATCACCGATTCGATGGACTTGATCTCGTCTTCATGCACGCTGAAGAAGTCGGCCGAGAGCACCGCCAGGTCGGCCAGCTGGCCGGCCTGGATGCGGCCCTTCTTGTTCTGCTCGCTGGAGAACCAGGCGCTGCCGGCGGTCCACAGTTCCAGCGCGGTCTCGCGCGGCAGGCGGCCGGCCGCGCCATACAGCCTGGCGCCGCCCACGGTGCGGCCCGAGACCAGCCAGTACAGCGCGGTCCAGGGGTTGTAGCTGGCCACGCGGGTGGCGTCGGTGCCGGCGCCGACGGGCACGCCCATCTCCAGCATCTTGGCGATCGGCGGGGTGTGCTCGGCGGCTTCCACGCCGTAGCGGTCGATGAAGTATTCGCCCTGGAAGGCCATGCGGTGCTGGATCGCGATGCCGCCGCCCAGCGCCTTGACGCGCTCGATGTTGCGCTCGGTGATGGTCTCGGCGTGGTCGAACATCCAGTGCAGGCCGTCGAAGGGAATCTCGCGGTTGACCTTCTCGAACACGTCCAGCATGCGCGAGATCGACTCGTCGTAGGTGGCGTGCAGGCGGAACGGCCAGCGGTTCGAGACCAGGTGGCGCACCACGCGTTCCAGTTCATCCTCCATGCCGGCGGCCAGGTCGGGGCGCGGCTCCAGGAAGTCCTCGAAGTCGGCCGCCGAGAACACCAGCATCTCGCCGGCGCCGTTGTGGCGGAAGAAGTCGCTGCCGTCGCCGGGCTTGACCATGCCGGTCCACTTCTGGAAGTCGGCCAGCTCGCCGCCCTTGTTCTGGGTGAACAGGTTGTAGGCGATGCGGATGGTCAGCTGGCCTTCGTCGGCCAGCTTGTTGATGATCTGGTAGTCCTCCGGGTAGTTCTGGAAGCCGCCGCCGGCGTCGATGGCGCTGGTCACGCCCAGGCGGTTCAATTCGCGCATGAACTGGCGGGTGGAGTTGACCTGGTATTCCAGCGGCAGGGTCGGTCCCTTGGCCAGCGTGGCGTACAGGATCATGGCGTTGGGACGGGCGATCAGCATGCCGGTGGGGTTGCCCGCGGCGTCGCGCACGATCTCGCCGCCCGGCGGGTTGGGCGTGTCCTTGGTGTAGCCCACCGCCGCCAGCGCGGCGCGGTTGAGCAGCGCGCGGTCGTACAGGTGCAGCACGAACACCGGCGTGTCGGGCGCGGCGGCGTTCAATTCTTCCAGCGTCGGCATGCGCTTTTCGGCGAACTGGAATTCGGTCCAGCCGCCGACCACGCGCACCCATTGCGGGTGCGGGGTGCGCGCGGCCTGGTCCTTGAGCATGCGCAGCGCGTCGGCCAGCGAGGGCACGCCTTCCCAGCGCAGCTCCAGGTTGTAGTTCAGGCCGCCGCGGATCAGGTGCAGGTGCGAGTCGTTCAGGCCGGGGATGGCGGTGCGCCCGCCCAGGTCGATCACCTTGGTGTTCGCTTGCTTGAGGCGCATGACCGACGCCGCGTCGCCCACCTCGATGAACTTGCCGCCGCCGATGGCGACCGCGTCGGCGATCGGGTTTTGCTTGTCCACGGTGTGGAACTTGCCGTTGATCAGGATCAGGTCGGGCGTGGTGCTTGCTGCAGTCGTCATGTTGGCTCCGGGCAAAGGGTGTTGGCGTGTAGTCCGTCGCATCGACGCCCGTCGCGGCCGGGCGATCCCGTACGGATCTTGATCTGTTTGTCAGTGACCGCAGTGTGCAAAAACGCCGCGCGGGCGTCTAGCTATACGAACAGATAATGGCAGCGCCGTCCCCCCTTGCCTATGATCGCCTCCGGCAGCCGCCGCTCTCCCCGGCGCTCGCCCACCTCCTCCACCCTCTACGGATCCGATCATGACCACCAACACCAAACTCGAAGTGCTCACCCCCGACAATTGCCAGTTGATCATCATCGACCACCAGCCGCAGATGGCGTTCGGCGTGCAATCGATCGACCGCCAGGTCCTCAAGAACAACACCGTGGCGCTGGCCAAGGCCGCCAAGGTATTCAACATCCCGACCGTGATCACCACCGTCGAGACCGAAGGCTTCTCCGGCTACACCTATCCGGAACTGCTGTCGGTATTCCCCGAGCACAACATCCTGGAACGCACCTCGATGAATTCCTGGGACGACCAGAAGGTGCGCGACGCCCTGGCCGCCACCGGCAAGAAGAAGATCGTGGTGGCCGGCCTCTGGACCGAGGTCTGCAACAACAGCTTCGCCCTGTGTGCGATGGCCGAAGGCGGCTATGAAATCTACATGGTGGCCGACGCCTCCGGCGGCACCTCCAAGGAAGCCCACGACTACGCCATGCAGCGCATGATCCAGGCCGGCGTGATCCCGGTGACCTGGCAGCAGGTGATGCTGGAATGGCAGCGCGACTGGGCGCGCAAGGGCACCTACAACGCCGTCATGGACATCGTGCGCGAACACTCGGGCGCCTACGGCATGGGCGTGGACTACGCCTACACCATGGTGCACAAGGCCGAGCAGCGCCCGCACGGCAACCAGAAGACCCTGGCGCCGGTGCCGGCCAAGTAAAGAGGCCCGCAGCAGCCACCGCCGGCGCGGCCCTCCCCGGACGACGGGGCGGGCCGCGCCGCGTTCCGACGACACGACGGCCAACAACATGACCAGCTATCTCATCTCGCTTTGCGCCGGCATCCTGATCGGCGTCTTCTACGCGCTGTTCAAGGTGCGCTCGCCGGCGCCCCCGGGCATCGCCCTGATCGGCCTGCTCGGCATGGTGCTGGGCGAACGATTGATCCCCGTGCTCAGCCACCTGCTGGCCGGCTGAGCGGCAACCACGGAGCACGCCATGAAGCCTTACCTGATTTCCCTGCTGATGGGCGCCGTCGCCGGCGCCCTCTACTACGCCTTGCAAGTGCAGTCGCCGGCGCCGCCCATCATCGCGCTGCTCGGCCTGCTGGGCATGCTGATCGGCGAGCAGCTGGTGCCCATCGTGCGCCGCAAGCTCGCGGGCGAGCCGCTGACGGCGGCCTGGTTCCGCCGCGAATGCGTGCCCAAGATCACCGGCGCGCCGCCGCCGGAAGATCGCCAGTAAGAAGCAACGCCTGCGGCCGCCGGTCGCGGCGGCCCACCCACCGACGCCGCGCCGGCAGGATCCGCGCGGCGCCGTTCCATGGCTGACTACGATGACGAGAACGGACAATGACGGGGCGCCCCCTTGCCCTGTCGCGGTGATCGACGACGACCACGGCGTGCGCACCGCCCTGTGCAACCTGTTGGATTCGGCCGGCTACCGCAGCTGCGGCTTCGCCGCCGGCGAGGAATTCCTGGCCGCCGCTTGCCTGCATGAGGCCGCTTGCGCGATCGTCGATCTCGGGCTGAGCTGCATGAGCGGCTTCGAGCTGGCCGAACGGCTGGCCCGGCTGCGGCCCGGCTTGCCGGTGATCCTGATGTCGGCCCGGGACGGCGCGGCCCAGCGGCAGCGCGCGGCGGAATTGGATGCGGCGGCGCTGCTGCACAAGCCCTTCGACGCCGAGACGCTGCTGGCGCGATTGCGCGCCATCCTGGCGGCGCCGGGATCGGGCACAATGCGGTCTTGACGCCCGCCACCAGGAACACCCCGTGCCTCCCTCCCCCGCTCCCGCCGATCAACGCCGCACCGAAGCCGCCGACAGCAATGAGGCCTTCACCGACGCCCTGCGCGAACTCGGAGGCGAGCTCGGCGACGCCGCCTCGCCGGCGCTGGAGCGCATCGCCGCCGCCTACGCCAGGCTGCGCCGCGAGAACGAGCACCTGGCGCGCACCGAGCGGGAACTGCGCACCAGCCAGGAGCTGCTCAAGCAGGGCGAGCGCTTCAACCATACCGGCAGCATGCGCTACCTGGTGCGCGAAGACCTGATGTTCTGCTCCGACGAACTGTGCCGCATCTATGGGCTGGAAGAGGGACGCAACTGCATCACCTACGACGAGTTCGCCGCGCTGATGCATCCCGACGACCGCCAGGAAGTGATCGACACCGTCAACACCGCGGTGGCCATGGGCGGCACGATACGCGTGGAACACCGCATCTGTCGGCGCGACACCGGCGAGGTGCGCTACATCTCCGGCATCGGCAAGCCGGTCTGGCTGGACGGCACCTTCGTCGAGTACGTCGGCACCGCCACCGACATCACCGTGCGGCGCCAGGCCGACTTCGCCATGCGCGTGGCGCAGGCCGACCTGGAACGCGTGGCGCGCGCCAATACGGTGGGGCAGCTGACGGCCTCCATCGCGCACGAGGTCAACCAGCCGCTGATGTCGATCGTCTCCAACGCCGGCGCCAGCCTGCGCTGGCTGGACCGCGATCCGCCCAACCTGGAGAACGCGCGCGCCGGACTGCGCGACATCGTGGCCGAAGGCCAGCGCGCCGGCGGCATGATCGCCGGCCTGCGCGGGCTGGCGCGCAATACCGAGCCGGTGTTCGAGCGCATCGACGTGAATGCGGCGATCCGCCACATCATGGCCATCTCGAGAAGCGAACTGGAGCGGCGCGAGGTGTCGCTGAGCCTGGCGCTGCTGCCGGGCGAAGCCTGGGTGCTGGGCGACATGGTGCAGATCCAGCAGGTGCTGCTGAACCTGGTGGTCAACGCCATCGAGGCGATGGCGCAGGTGCGGGAGCGGCCGCGCGTGCTCAGCGTCAGCTCGGCCGGCGCCGGCGACCAGCGCCTGGAGGTGACGGTGCAGGATACCGGCGAAGGCGTACCTCCGGATGCGCTCTCGCGCATCTTCGAGGCCTTCTACACCACCAAGGAAGACGGTATGGGCATGGGACTGGCGATCTGTCGCTCCATCGTCGAGCATCACCGCGGCCGGCTCAAGGCGGCGGCCGTCCATCCGCACGGCATGGCGATGCGCTTCGACCTGCCGCGCGTGCCCTGAGCAGGCTGAACGCCGCCGGCGTCAGCCGCGGCTGTTGCGGCGCCAGTTGCCGGGCGAGGTGCCGACCGCCTGGGAGAACACCCGGCTGAAATGGCTCTGGTCGTAGAAATTGCAGGCCACCGCGACCTCGGCCAGCGGCAGCTCGGTGTCGCGCAGGTACTCCCGCGCGCGCTGCACGCGCTGCGCCATCAGCCACTGGTGCGGCGTCTGGCCGGTGCTCTCCTTGAAGGCCCGCAGGAAGTAGCTGGCCGACATGTTGCATTCGCGCGCGATCTCCGGGATCGAGACCGCCCCCTTCACCTTCTCCAGCAGCATCTGCTTGGCGCGTTGCTCATGGAGGCGCGACAGCCCGGCGTTGCGCATGGCCGGCGCCGCGGCGCCGCCGTAGCGCCGCAGCATGTAGGTGCCCAGCGCCATGCCGACCTGGTCGACGAACAGCATGCTGGCTTCATCCGGCCGCGCCAGCGCCGGCGCCAACGCGTGGGCCAGGTGTTCCAGCACCGGATCGTGCTGGCCGGTGACGGTGGCCAGGCCGCCGACGCTGCGCACGCCGCAGTAGTCGGCGGCCTGCCCGAAGAAGCTGGGCGGCAACTCCACCAGCAGGAAATCGAAAGCGCCGTGGATGTCGGCGCGATAGTCGTCGGCGAAGTCGCGGATGTAGATCCCGCCCCTGGCGAAGTCGTGATGCGCGCCGTGGCGGCCGCGGAAAATGCTGCGACGATGCTGCGGCAGCATCGAGATGCCGACCAGGAAGCCGCGGTCGGAAGCGTCGGTGCGCACCTGCGACACCTCGTCGGCATCCACCCGCTTGCGGTAGAAGCTCAGTTCTGGACGACACAGCTCCTGGCTCTGGTGCAGATGGCGGCTGGCGCAGCCAAGCGAGTCGACGCCGGGCGGCCGCGCGGCGGTATCGGCGGAAAGAACCGGGGAAGTCGATGCAGACATGGACAGGGACCTCATGGGAGAACAATGGAACGCGGATGCTCGTCAGTCTTGAAACGGTGCCGGCAACAATACAGCGGCGCTGTCGCACCGGGAGCCGCCCGTCGGCAGCCCCTAGTTGTATGACCAATTTTACAGAGACTGCAGGATTTGTGCCCAGCACAATTTTTGTTGCATCCGCGGCGCCATAAGATGCCTTACGCATATCCGGCGCAGGCCCGGCCTTTCCAGCAGGCATCAGGCTCCCGGCAATAAAAAACGGCGCATCCCCGTGCGCCGCTCTGCCTGTGTGCACTTGCACCAAAAACGGGATCATCCCTCCTTGCGCGCCGCCTCCCCGAGCATGGCGTCGGCCACCGCGTCGCGCCCGCGCGCCTTGAGCGCATCGCCGGCGCCGCGGATGTCGCGCACTTCCTTGTTCTGGCTCAACTTGCGCTTGCCTTCCAGGCGCGTGATCTCGATCTCGATGCCGACGATGGCCTTGAGCAGGGTATCGGTGAAATCGGCCGGCGCGTCCGACATCTTCCACGGTTTCTCCTCGGCGGCCTCGTGCGTGCGCGTCAGGCGAGCCACCACGCCGCGCACGTAGCGCTCGTCGTCGCGCACGATGACGCGGCCGTGGGCGTGCGCCACCATGTAGTTCCAGGTCGGCACCTGGCGGTGCGCCTCGTGCTTGCTCGGGTACCAACTGGGCGAGACGTAGGCGTCGCCGGCCGAGAATATCGCCAGCACCCGGTCGCCCTCGGCCAGCTGCCGCCACAGCGGATTGGCGCGCGCCACGTGGGCGTGCAGCGTGCCCAGCGGGCCCTGCGTCGCATCGAGGTGGAAGGGAATGTGATTGGCGTCGAGCCCGTCGGCGCCGTGCGAGACCAAGACGCCGAACGGGTGCGATGCGATCAGGCGATGCAGGACCTCGGTGTCGGCTTCGTTGAAATGGGCGGGGATGTACATGAGGGGCTCCTGGCGGATGGCATGGATGATGCAGCGATTGTGCCGCTAAACTGGATTAATATTCAGATCCAGTTTCAACATATTTCAGTAGACCGGAATCATGCCAAGGAAAGCCAACGCCATCGACCTGCCCGCCCTCGGCACGCTGGACCGCGCCGCCGGCGCGCTGGGCCGGCAGCTGGCGCAGACGCTGCGCGAGGCGATCCGGCGCGGCGAGCTCAAACCCGGCGAGTTGCTGCCCTCGACGCGGCTGCTGGCGCAGTCGCTGCAGCTCTCGCGCGGCACGGTGGTGGAGGCATTCGAGCAGCTGGTGGCCGAGGGCTTCCTGGCCTCGCGCCCGGGCGCCGGCACGCGGGTGGCGGCGACCGAAGCGGAGCCGGCGACCGCCGCGCGCAAGACCGCGCGTGCGCAGCCCGCGGCCTTGCCGGCGCCGGCCGCCGCCTTCGCGCGCGTGGCGCAGCAGTTCAGCACGTTGCCGCATGTGCCCTTCGCGATCTCGGTGCCGCTGGGCGCGACCGTGCCCGGCGAAGCCTGGCGCCGGCTGGGCAACCGGCTGCGCGCGCGCGGCGAGGCCGCGCCGTCCGGCTATGGCGACCCGCAAGGCGCGCTGCCGCTGCGCCAGGCCATCGCCGACTACGTGCGCCGCTCACGCTCGGTGCGCTGCGAGGCGCAACAGGTGATCGTCACCAGCGGCACCCAGCAGGGGCTCTACCTGTGCTGCCAGGTGCTGCTGGGCGCGGGCGAACGGGCATGGGTGGAAGATCCGGCCTATTCCGGCATCACCTCCATCCTGGAACACGGGGCGCGCGGCGCCGCCGTGCGGGTGCCGGTCGACGAGGAAGGGCTGGACGTGGAGGCCGGCCTGCGGCTGGCGCCGGATGCGCGCGCCGCCTTCGTGACGCCCTCGCACCAGTATCCGCTGGGGATGCCGATGAGCATGGCCCGGCGCCGCGCGCTGCTGGACTGGGCGCAACGCGCCGGGGCCTGGATCGTGGAAGACGACTACGACAGCGAGCTGCGCTACGCCGGCCATCCCTTCCCCGCGCTGCAGGGCATCGCCGCGCAGCGCGTGGTCTACCTCGGCACCTTCAGCAAGGTGCTCTATCCCTCGCTGCGGCTGGGCTACCTGATCGCGCCGCCGGAACTGGCGCCGGCCTTCACCGGCGCGCGGGTGCTGATGGATCGCAGCCCGCCGGGCGCCGACCAGCATGTGCTGGCCGCCTTCATGGCCGAGGGCCACCTGGAGCGCCACATCCGCCGCGTGCGCGGTATCTACGCCGAACACCGGCGCCAGCTGATGCATACGCTGGCGCGGTTGCTGCCGGCGGAGCTGGCATGGCTGCAGCCCAGCGACCAGGGCATGCACTTGCTGCTGTGGCTGAAGGAAGGACTGGACGATACGCAAGTCGCGCGCCAGGCGGCGGCCGCCGGCGTGGCGGTGCGCGCGGTGTCGCCGATGTTCGCACCGGGCGGCGCAAGGCCCGGCCTGGTGCTGGGCTTCGGCGGCTTCAGCGGGGAGCAGATGGAGCAGGCGGCGCGCAAGCTGGCGCGGGTGATACGGGCGATGGCCGGCGAACGCCAGCCGCCAGGCGGCAGGCGATGATGCGGCGGACCGGGCTGCGGCGCGGGTGGCGTCAGCCCAGGGCGGCGGCGTAGCGGCGCGCCACTTCCGGCCAGTTCACCACGTTGTAGAAGGCGCCGATGTATTCCGGCCGGCGGTTCTGGTAGCGCAGGTAGTAGGCGTGCTCCCACACGTCCAGCCCGAGGATGGGCGTGTTGCCGTTCATCAGCGGGCTGTCCTGGTTGCCGCTGCTCTCGACCACCAGTTTCTTCTGCGGCGTCACCGACAGCCAGGCCCAGCCGCTGCCGAAGCGCGACACGGCGGCCTTGGTGAAGGCTTCCCTGAAGGCGTCGAAACCGCCGAGCTCGCTGTCGATGGCCGCGGCCAGCTTGCCGTCGGGCTTGCCGCCGCCGTTGGGCGCCATCACCGTCCAGAACAGCCCATGGTTGGCGTGGCCGCCGCCCTGGTTGATCACGGCGGCGCGCAGGTTATCAGGCACTTCCTTGACGCGCGCCACCAGCTCCTCGACCGGCAGCTTTTCCCACTCGGTGCCGGCCACCGCGGCGTTGAGGTTGTTGATGTAGGTCTGGTGGTGCTTGCTGTAGTGGATTTCCATGGTCTGCGCGTCGATGTGAGGCTCGAGCGCATCGTAGGCGTAAGGCAAGGCTGGCAAGGTATAAGGCATGGCATTTCTCCGATGGGGGTGATGGAAATCGCGGCCGCGAGGGCCGTTCGGAGGCTGCCGGTTGGGTGGCGGGTGGACGCTGGTCCGGCCTTCCGGAAAGAAGTCCGGAAGACGAAAGATTCAATTCTAGTAGGAAATCGATATGGCTTATCCCTGCCTGCAGCAGGGGCAAAGCAAAAAGCCCGCAGCGAGCGGGCTTTTTCTTGATGCGCGAAACCGGCGATCAGTAAGTCAGGGTAACGGTCACGGTATCCGAATAGGCGCCGGCCAGCGGCGTCTGCGCGGCCGCGATCTGGCCGTACACCGTCAGCGTTTGCACCAGGCCCGAACCGGTGCCGGTCTGGGTGTCGGTGCCGATGGTCGAGCCCCAGTTGTTGGTGCGGCCCGAGTCGCGGTACAGCGCGTAGTTCAGCGTGCCGCCGCCGGTGGCGCTCATCTTGCGGCTGTTGACCGTCGAGCCGGTGCCGGTGCCGGCGTCAAGGCCGACGTTGTAGCTGGTGCCGTTGGTGCACAGCACCGTGATGCTGCCGGTCTGGTTCACCAGCGCCTGGGTGTAGGCGCCGAAGGCGATCGCCGAACCGACCACCGTGCAGGCGGCGACCACCGAGGCGCTGATGGTCAGCGAGGCGCTGGCCGTGGCCGCGTGCGACGGGGCCGAGGAAGCCAGCATGACAGCGGCGATGGATGCGCAGACGAAGCGATTTTTCTTGGCAAAAAACATGTTGATTCTCCTGTGGATCCCTGCGCTGTCCTCGCCCTGTGCGAGAACTTCTGTATGCAGCGGGTATGGAGACACTTTAGTTTTTTGCCCGGCTCATCGGCATCGGGGCATTCCTGAAAGCTCGGCCGCAAGCATCAGGCGTTTCCCCATCAGGGTTTTCCCTAGCGGGCCGGCTCGGCGACCGGCATGGCCGAGCTGGGCAGGCCGAACACGCGGTCGAACAGCAGGTTGAACAGGTAGGTATAGACCATGAAGAAGACGATCAGCCCCAGGTCGAGCACGAAGGCGTCCCACAGGCCGATGCCCAGCCACCAGGCGAACAGCGGCACCAGCATCAGCACCAACCCACCCTCGAAGCCCAGCGCATGCGCCGCCCGGCGCGCGAAGCCGCGGCCGCGCTTGGCCTGGCGCGCCTCCCAGCGCTCGAACAGGCCGTTGAAGACGAAGTTCCAAAGGAAGGCGATGGTCGACGAGGCCACCGCGGCGGCGCTCGAATGCCCGGCGTCATGGCCGGCGATCACGGCCAGGCCGAAGGTGGTGAAGACGATCGCCAGCGCCTCGAACAGGCAGGCGTAGACGAATTTGCGTTTGAAACCTTGCATGGAACTCTCCTGGATTGCCGGCCGTGCAACGCGGGATGGCGTGGCGGCGCGAAGACCGAAGGCCGACGACGCGGGCCTTGGGTACGGGGAGGATTTTATGGTTTAATTTTTGAAAGAAGAAATCGGCTTCTTTCAATTTTATTGATAACCAAAAAGACAACATGGCTTTCTCCAGCGACAACGTGCGGGTCTTCCTCGCGGTATTGGACAGCGGCTCCTTCTCCGCCGCCGCGCGCCTTTTGGGCCGCGTGCCGTCGTCGGTGAGCATGACCATCAGCCAGCTGGAGGCCGAGCTGGACCTGCAACTGTTCGACCGCACCGCGCGCGACGCGCGCCCCACCGACATGGCGCGCGCGCTGGAGCCGGACGCCCGCTTGCTGGCCAGCACCCTGCGCCAGCTCGACGCCCACGCGCTGGCCATGCACCAGGGCCTGGAGCGCAAGCTGACGCTGGCGGTCGCGCCGGAGCTGCTGTCGGCGCCCTGGGCCAAGCCGCTGGCGGTGCTGGCCGAGGAGTTCCCCTCGCTGGAAGTGGAGGTGCTGTCCTCGCCCCAGGCCGACGCCATGCGCATGCTCTACGACAACACCGCGCAGTTGGCGCTGGTGTTCGAGCGCCACGCCGGCAACGACCGCGAGGCCTTCCAGGAATTCAGCAGCGAGATGCTGGTGGCGGTGATCTCGCCGCAGCATCCGGCGCTCAAGGGCAAGAAGCGCAAGTTGCGCTACGAGGACCTGTACGGCATCCGCCAGATCGCCGTCGCCAGCCGCGACGCCAGCATCTCCGACCCGCGCTTCTTCCTGGCTCGACAGATCTGGCGCACCGACAACCACCTGGCCACGCTGTCCCTGGTGCGCGAAGGCCTGGGCTGGGCCTACCTGCCGCACAGCCTGGTGCAGCAGCAGATCGACGGCGGCCTGCTCATGGCCATCGATTTCGACAACATCAGCAATGCGCTGCGCCTGTGGGTGGATGTGGTGTGGAGCAAGGATCGTCCGCTGGGACTGGGAGCGCAGCGCTTCATCGCATTGATGCGCGAGATGGCGCCGAGCAGGAGGAAGCGGAGTTAGCGCGCGTTGCGCGGTTGGGCGCGCAGGCATGACCGACGGCGCCGGCTTCGATACGCCGCTGCGCGGCTACCCGGCCCGAACGGAGTTTATTGGTACGCGACGAACGCCGCTGGGTCCCTGCTTTCGCAGGGACGACGGATCAATTGAGATAGCGAGCCAAGGAATCGATGCCGCAGGCGAGTGACGGCACCCACGCCGACTTCGATACGCCGCCAAAGCGGCTACTCAGTCCGAACGGAGTCCGGTAAGGTGCGACAACGACGCTGGATCCCCGCTTTCGCGGGGACGACGGATTAATTGAGATAGCAAGCGAAGGAATCGATGCCGCAGGCGAGTCGGAGACCCCGCGAGGCCGCAGGCGAGCCGGTCACGCTTCCCCCTTGTGGGCCAGCCGTCGGAGCGTCGTAAAAAGTGGATCAGGGCGTCAGTCGGAGCGCAGCGACTCTGACGACCCCACTTTTTGCGACGCTCCGACGGGTACCCCGAAGGGGCTGGCACTTAGGGGCCGGTTTCTTTGCTTACTTTCTTTGGCGGGCCAAAGAAAGTGAGCGGCTGCCGGGCCGCCCCCGGCGCTCACCTCCGACCGGAGAAAGATAAGACTAAAGCCGGTACATCTGCACGCAGCAAGAGCAGACTACCCAAACAGCGACGGCATCCACGCTGACTTCGATACGCCGCCAAAGCGGCTACTCAGCCCGAACGGAATCCAAGGGGCGCAACGAAAGTCGCTGGATCCCCGCCTTCGCGGGGACGACGGATTAATTGAGATAGCGAGCCAAGAAATCGATGCCGCAGGCGAGTCGGAGACAGCGCGAGGCCGCAGGCGAGCCGGATGCGCTTTCCCCTTGTGGGCCAGCCGTCGGAGCGTCGCAAAAAGTGGATCAGGGCGTCAGTCGGAGCGCAGCGACTCTGACGACCCCACTTTTTGCGACGCTCCGACGGGTACCCCGAAGGGGCTGGCACTTAGGGGCCGGTTTCTTTGCTTACTTTCTTTGGCGGGCCAAAGAAAGTGAGCGGCTGCCGGGCCGCCCCCGGCGCTCCCTCTCGACCGGAGAAAGACAAGACTAAAGCCGGTACACCTGCACGCAGCAAGAGCAGACTACCCAAACAGCGACGGCATCCACGCTGACTTCGATACGCCACCAAAGCGGCTACTCAGTCCGAACGGAATCTGCTGAGGCGCGGCGAACGACAAGGGAGTCTGGTGAGGCGCGACAAACGACGCTGGGTCCCGGCCTTCGTCGGGACGACATGGAAGAGATAGCCAACACCTCCCCATGCTCAAGATCCTCACTACTCGTCGTTCCTGCGAAAGCAGGAACCCAGCGGCTTTCTCCGCGCATCGATGGCGGTCGAACGTCATTGATTGGAGATGCATGCATCGGCGCGCCCGCTTCGATACGCCGCTGCGCGGCTACTCAGCCCGAACGGAGGTTATTGGCGTGTGACGAACGTCACTGCGAACGAGTTTGTTGGTATGCGACGAACGCCGCTGGGTCCCCGCTTTCGCGGGGACGACGGGTAGTCAACTCAGGGAATCGTCCTGGCCAGCGCCTTGGCCGCCAGCAACTGCACCAGCAAGCGATCCCGCTCCGCCGCCAGGTCCGCCGAGGTCTTGCCCTCCATCTGCGCCTCCACGCCCGCCCGGATCGTCTCCTTGAGCGACTCTGTGATGGCCGGCGTGCCGAGATCCGCCCACCAGCTCTCGATCGGCGGCCCCAGGTGATCCAGCGCATGGCGCGCCCCGCCCTCGCCGCCGGCCAGGTGCAGGTTCAGGTACGGCCCCATGAGCGCCCAGCGCAGACCCGGGCCGTAGGCGATCGCGGTGTCGATGTCCTCGGTGGTCGCCACGCCCTGCTCCACCAGGTGGAACGCCTCGCGCCACAAGGCCGCCTGCAGGCGATTGGCGATATGCCCCTTGACCTCCTTGCGCACGTGGATGGGCTTCTTGCCCACCGCGGCATAGAACGCCAGCGCCGACTGCACCGCAACATCCGAGCTCAGTTGGCCGCCGATCACCTCCACCAACGGGATCAGGTGCGGCGGATTGAAGGGATGCCCCAGCACCACCCGTTCAGGATGCCGGCAAGCCTCTTGCACCTTGCTCATCAGCAGGCCCGACGAGCTCGACGCCAGGATCACGTGCGCCGGCAGCGCCGCGTCCATGCGGCGGAACAAATCTATCTTCAGGTCCTCGCGCTCGGGGCCGTTCTCCTGCACGAAGTCGGCGCCCTCCAGGGCATCTTCCAGCCGCTCGCAAAAGCGCAGGCGGTCGATGGACGCGCCCGGCGCCAGCCCCAGCGCCTCCAGGCTGGGCCAATGGCGCGCCACCGCTTCGCGCAGCTTGCGTTCGGCGTCCGGCATCGGGTCGGTGGCGGCCACGTCAAGACCGCGCGCCAGGAAATAAGCGACCCAGCTGGCGCCGATGACGCCGGTGCCGACCACGGCGATGCGCTGGATTGCGGGGGCGCCGGCTGGCGCGCCGGCCTGTTGTTGCTGCATGTGTTTCTCCTCGTTGGTTGCGGTGCGACATGGTTCGCGCCGCGTCGTTATGGTTCTGCCAATGCGCCGGCCGGCCGCCTTGTCGCGGCGACAAGAGCGTGTCGCCCAGGCGGCGGAAAATCGCCGTCTTCATCGAAAACACGGCAGCTTAGCACTTGCTATACGTTATCATCGCGCACAAACAAGACCGCCAATGCGGACCCGGATCAAGACAAAGGCATCCCCATGTTCATGTATCTACCGTTCCTGCTGGCGCTGCTCGCCGTCCTGGGCATCGCCATCGGCTGGAAGGCATTCAGCTACGCCATGTGGCTGGGCGCGCTTGGTGTGACGCTGTGGTGGTTCAGCTTCCACGCGACCAGCGCCCTCAATCTTTCCTTCTGACTTCCGACGCGCGAGCCATGAACCCCTCCCATCTTTCGTCCCTGCGCCACCGCGACAGTTCGGCCGGCAACGTGCTCAACGTGCTGGCCCTGCTGGCGGTGTGCGCGTCGCTGGGCATCGCCTTCTACTACCAGCTGGCGCTCAGGGAGCTGCCCTGTCCGCTGTGCCTGCTGCAGCGCGCCGGCCTGATCCTGACCGGGATCGGCCTGATGATGAACGTGCGTTTCGGCGTGCGCGCGGCGCACTACGGCGTGGCGCTGTGCGGCGCGCTGGCCACCGGCGCCGTGGCGCTGCGCCAGGCGCTGCTGCACATCGCGCCGGGCGACGCCGGCTACGGCTCGACCTTCCTCGGCCTGCATTTCTATACGCTGGCCGCGCTCTCCTCGCTGGCGGCGGTGGCCGGCATCGCGCTGCTGCTGATGCTCAAGAGCGCGGAGCCGCCCGCCAGCAGCCCGGCCTGGAAATCGCCGGGCGGCAAGCTGGCCGGCATCCTGTTCATCTTGCTGGTGGCGGCCAACCTGGCCTCGACCGTACTCGAATGCGGGGCCGGCGCCTGCGAAGACGATCCCACCTTCTACCTGCTGCTGGGCAAATAAAAAAACCGGCACAGGGGAAACGCCATGTTTTCCCTGCGCCGGCATCAAGATTGCGCCTCAAGACTGCTCAAACCCGGGCCTGCGCCCGGGGTGTTCCCACTCCTCAGAAGCGGTGCTGCATGCCCAGCGTCATGCCGAACTGGCTGTTGCCGAAACCGGCATCGTCGCGCGACAGGCCGACCAGCAGGCCGTTCTTGGCCTTGGCGTAGGCCGTGCTCAGGTACAGGTCGGTGCGCTTGGACATCGCGTATTTCAGGCGCATCGAGTACATGATGGGGTCGGCGTCCTTCTGTACGTCCTTGATGTTCTGGTAGTAGACCGTGCCGATCAGCGACAGCGCCGGCGTGAACTTGTAGGTCGCGCCGCCCCAGAAGAAATCGCTGCGCAGGGCGGCCGTGCCGTTGGCCAGGCCCTTCTTGTAGTAGCGATAGCCCAGGTTGAACTTCCAGGCGTCGCTGAGCTGGTAGCCCGCCGCCAGGTGGGCGGTGGTGGCCTTGTCGAACGCTGCGCCGGCGGTCACCGCGGCGCTGTTGACGCGGTCGTACGTTGCCGCCACGCTGAACGGGCCGCTGCCCCAGCCCAGGCCGACGCCGTACTTGGCGCTGTCGCGCGCGTTGCCGGCGACTTCGCCGAAACCGTACATGGCGCCGATCTTCACGCCGCCGAACTCGCCCTGGTATTTCACCAGGTTGGACACGCCGGTAGGCATGCCATCCTTGCGGCCGCCGGTGGCGCCGGCCGAGGTCACCCACGAATAGTTGGCCGAGTAGCCCATGGGATCGAAAGGCAGGATGAAGTCGTAGGTGGTGGAGAACGAACGCCCCGTCACCACGCGGCCGAAGCTGCCCTCCAGGCCGACGTTGGACTGGCGGTTGAAGATCTGGTTGGCCTCGCCGTCGAAGCCGCCGTTGTCGAGCTTGAAGCCGTTCTCCAACTGGAAGATGGCCTTCAGCCCGCCGCCCAGGTCCTCGCTGCCGCGAAAGCCGATGCGCGAGGTGTTCATGGTGCCCGAGGACAGGCGCGCCACGCTGGCGCCGTTGGCGTTGGCATTGGTGAGGTACTCCACGCCGGAATCGATCAGGCCGTAGATGGTGACGCTGCTTTGCGCCTGGACGGCGCCGGTGGCGCCGAATGCCGCGGCCGCTGCCGCTGCGGCGGCGAGATGTTTCTTCTTCACTTTGGTCTCCTTGGTTGAAAGCTGTGTGGTGTTGCTTGATGCCGTTGTCGTCGCGGGCCTTGTCCCGACCCGTTGCGGCGGATGCGCGGCTGGTGGCTGCGCGCCCGCCCTTTCCTCCGTCCGGTGATGCCTCAGAAAGCCCAGAGCGCCTGTTCCGGCAGGCAAAGCCAGTACTCGCCAGGCTCCAGCCGCTGCGGCGCGTAGGCGCGCAAGCCGGCGGCCGAGGCATCCGCGCCGCCCGCCTTGAACAGGCATTCCCAGCGGTCGCCCAGGTACATGCAGGTGGAGAGCGGCAGGCGGATGGCGTTGTCGGCCGGCTGGTCCGAGATGCGCACCTGCTCGACGCGGATGATCCCGGTGACGGCCTGGCCCGGTTGCGCCTCGCCGCCGCGCAGCGTGGCCACGGCGGCGCCGCCGTCCAGCTTCAAGGTGACGCGCGCGCCCTCGCGCCGCACTACCTGCGCGGCGAGCTTGTTGTTGCTGCCCATGAATTCGGCGGTGAACAGGGTGTCGGGGGTCTGGTACATGCTCTGCGGCGTGCCCTGCTGTTCGATGCGGCCGTTGTTCAACAGCAGGATGCGATCCGAGATCGCCATCGCCTCGCCCTGGTCGTGCGTAACCATCAGCGCCGACAGGCCCAGGCGCACGATCAGCTCGCGCAGGAAGGCGCGCGCCTCCTCGCGCAGCTTGGCGTCGAGGTTGGAGAGCGGTTCGTCCAGCAGGATCACCTGCGGGTTGTAGACCAGCGCGCGGGCGATCGCCACGCGCTGCTGCTGGCCGCCGGAGAGCTGGTGCGGATAGCGCTCGCCCAGGTGGCCCAGGCCCAGCTGCGAGAGCACGGCCTTGACGCGCGCGGCGATGTCGGCGGAAGGCGTCTTGCGCAGCTTCAGGCCATAGGCGACGTTGTCGGCCACGGTCTTGTGCGGCCACAGCGCGTAGGACTGGAACACCAGGCCCAGGTTGCGCTCCTCGGCCGGAATCTCGACCTTGCGCGCGCCGTCGAACACGCGGCGCGCGCCGATGTCGATGTCGCCGGCCTTGGGCGACTCCAGCCCGGCCACGGCGCGCAGCAGCGTGGTCTTGCCGCTGCCGGAGGGGCCCAGCAGCGCCACCACTTCGCCGCGCTGCAACTGCATCGAGACGCCCTTGAGGATGGGGTTGGCGTGGGCGCCGCTGCCGTAGTCCAGGTGCAGGTCGTTGACGGAAAGTTCGGTCATGGTTGTTGTCTTTCTATGCGGATTAATCGTGCAGCTTCACGCCGAAGCGCAATGCGATGCCGAGGCCCACGGCCACCAGCGTGATGTTGATGAAGGAGAGCGCCGCCACCAGCTCGACGGCGCCGGCGGCCCACATCGAGACGATCATCGAGCCGATCACCTCGGTGCCGGGCGAGAGCAAGTAGACGCCGGTGGAGTACTCGCGCTCGAAGATCAGGAACACCATCAGCCAGGCGCCGATCAGGCCGTAGCGCACCAGCGGGATGGTGACGTCGCGGGTGACCCGGGCGCGCGGCGCGCCGACCGCGCGCGCGGCCTCTTCCAGCTCCGGGCCGACCTGCAGCAGCGCGGTGTTGATCAGGCGCAGGCCATAGGCCAGCCACACCACCGAGTACGCCAGCCAGACCGAGAAGATGGTCGAGCGCAAGCCGCGCAGCGCCGGGATGAAGCTCTCCACCAGCCACTGCGCGGCGAGGTTGTCCATGCCCTTGAGCGCGGACTCCAGCAGCGATGGCACGAACAGGAACACCCACAGGAAGGACAGGCCGGCCAGCAGGCCCGGCACCGCGCGCGGCACCAGCACGCTGTAGTCGAGGAAGCGGGTGATGCCGTCCTGCTTGCGGTGCATGGCCAGCGCGATGGCGGTGTAGCAGGCCACGGCCAGGGCGCCGCCGATCACGCCGATCAGCACGGTGTTGACGATGCCGCGCACCAGCGAGGGCTGCTCCCAGACGTCGCGGAAGTTCTGCAGCGTCAGCACCTCGAGCAGGTTCACGCCGTCGCCCCAGTGCGACACGAAGGTGCGCAGCGCGATGCCCGAGAGCGGGATCACCACGGTAAACATCAGCCAGGCGGCGATCAGCGCGAACGCCACCCAGCGCCACTTGCCCAGCGGCAGCGCCTTCTGGCGCGCGCCCTTGCCCTTGATCGCCACGTACTTGCTGGCCGAGCGCAGCAGCCAGCGCTGCAGCATCACCAGCGGCATGGTCACCGCCACCAGGCAGACCGCGACGGCCGCCATCAGGTGGTAGGACGGCGTGCCCAGCTTGTTGGTCAGCTTGTAGAGATAGGTCGGCAGCACCAGGTGGCCTTCGGGATCGCCCAGCACCAGCACCAGGCCGAACACCTCGAAGCCGAGGAAGAACACCAGCACGCCGGAATAGGCCAGCGCCGGCGTGATCATCGGCAGCGACACGTTCAGCGCCACCTGCAGCGGCGAGCCGCCGGCCACGCGGGCGGCTTCCTCGACATCCGAGCCCAGGCTCTTCAGGGCGGCCGAGGCGTACAGGTAGACGTGCGGCACGTGGGTCAGGCCGGCGATGAGGACGATGCTGGGGAAGGCGTAGATGTTCCAGGGGTCGCCCTCGAAGCCGACCAGCGCCAGCAAGTGCTTGGCCCAGACGGAATAGAAGCCGACCGGCCCCATCGCCACCACGTAGCCGAAGCCGATCACCATCGGCGAGACGAAGATCGGCACCATCAGCGCCGGCGCGATCCAGGCGCGTCCGGGCAGGTCGGTGCGCACCATCAGGAAGGCCAGCATGCCGCCCAGCGGCACGGCGATCACGGTCAGGCCGGCGGCCAGCATGAGGCCGTTGATGAAGGCCTGGCGGAAGTCCGGGTCGTCGAAGATGAAGCGGTAGGAATCCAGCGTGAGTTCCTTGACCGGCGCAAAGAACGGCGCCGACAGGAAGCTCTGGTAGAAGATCAGCAGCAGCGGCACGAAGATGGCCAGCGCCGCGACGGCGACCACCAGGCCGCGCGGCCAGTTCAGGCGCAGGCGCCGCCTGGCCGGGGTTGCGTCGCCGCGCGGCAGCGATGTGGATGTTTGCATGGTTGCGCTCGTGAAACCGGAACCCGCGCCATCCGCCCTGCGATGGGCAAAGCGGCGGCTGCGGAGACGCGGCCAGCCGCGCTCCATGCGAGTTCCTTGATTGAGGATGGCCGCGCAGGACCTGCGCGGCCGGACGGGAATGGCGCCTTACTTCCTGGTGGCGTCCTTCCATTGCTTGAGGAAGTCCAGGCGCTTCTTCTGGTCCAGGTATTCCAGCAGTTCTGCGGAGACCGGCATCGGTTTCAGGGCCGCGCCCAGCTGCCGGGTCAGTTCGGCCGAGGTGGTGGCGCCGCTGACGTCGTCGCGGATGGCGAACAGCTGGGCGTCATTGGCGATGATGGTCTGGCCGCGCCTGGAGAGGATGTAGTCCAGCCACAGCTTGGCGGCGTTGGTGTTCCTGGCCGACTTGTTGATGAAGATCACGCGCGAGAGCACCAGGTTGTAGTCCTTGGTGAAGGCCACGCCGATGGAGGGATCCTTCTTGGCGCGCACCAGCGCGTAGGGGCCGAGGATGTTGTAGCCGATCAGGTTCTCGCCCGAGGAGATGCGTTCCAGCATGGTGCCTGTGGACGACTGCACGCGCGCCGCGACGCCGCCCATGGCGCGGGCGAAGTCCCAGAATTGCGGGTTGAGCTTGAGGTCGTAGGTGATCAGCGAGAAGCCGACACCGGATTTCTCGATGTCGTAGGTGGTGACCTTGTTCCTGTACTTGTCGGCCTTGGCCGTCAGCAGCCTGGTGAATTCGGCGTGGGTGGAAGGCACCTCGGCCTCGGGCACCAGGCGCTTGTTGTAGACGATCGCGGCCGGCTCGAAGGTGGTGCCGTAGGCGGTGTCCTTCCAGTTGGCCCAGCCCGGCAGGGCGCCCGCTTCCGGCGAGCGGTAGGCCAGGCCGTAGCCTTCGGAGGCCAGCTTGACCTGCAGGTCCATCGAGGACGACCACATCACGTCGGCGGTGGCGCCGCCGGCCGCGGCCTCGGAGATGAAGCGGTTGTAGACCTCGGTGGAATTCATGTCGTTGTACTCGACCTTCACGCCCGGATAGAGCGCGCTGAAATCCCTGATCAGCGATTCGGCGGCCTTGGAGTCGGTGGTGCTGTAGATCACGACCTTGCCTTCCTTCTTGGCGCCGTCGACCACCCGGGCATAATCGCTCGGATAGCCGGCCGGCGCCTGCGCCGCGGCCGGGTTGATGAAAGCGACAGGCAAAGCGAGGGCGAGACCGAGCGCGACGCTCAGACGACGTTTGTGCAACATGGGTTCTCCTTGATGATGAAATGCGGCCGGCGCCCGGATCTCCGAAGGCAACGCCTGACGGCGTCATCGTCGATCCGTCAGCGCACCAGGCCTAGCTCCTGGGACTGCTTGCGGTATTGCGCAACCGTCTGCGCGATGTAATCGGTCAGCGCCTGCCCCGTCATGGCGAAGGGATACAGGCCGCCGGCGCTGCGCTGTCGATCGAAGGCGGGATCGGCCATCGCCTTGTCGAAGATCTCCACCCAGCGCCGGTAGTCCGCCTCCGGCGCATGCGGGCTCATGTAGAAGCCGCGGATGATGGGCCACACCACGTCATAGCCCTGCTCGCGCGCGGTCGGCACCGCGTGCAGCCGACCCGGCAGGCGCTGCTCGGACAGCACCGCGAGGATCCTGATCTTGCCTTCGGCGATGAAGTGCGCCGCTTCCGAGGCGTCGCCCGAGATCACCTGCACGTGGCCGGCCTGCAGCGCGGCGACGGAATCGCCGCCACCTTCCAGCGCCACGAAGCGGACCCGGCGCGGCTCGATGCCGGCGCGCCCGGCCAGCATCGCCATCTTCAACCAGTCCTGGCTGCCCACGGTGCCCGACAGGCCGACCGTGGTCCCGGCGGGATCCTTGCGGATCGCCTGCAGCAGCTCGCGCAGGTTGCGCCAGGGGGCATCGGCGCGCACCGCCACCATGCCGTAGTCGATGCCCACGCCGGCCACCCAGCGCACATCGCCCACGGCGGCCTTGCCGTACTTGCCCTGCGCCAGGTTGAGCAGCGAACCGCCGGAGAAGGTCACCAGCGTGTCGGGGCCGCCGCGGCGCTGCGACACCACCGAACTCCAGGCCACCGCGCCGATGCCGCCGGGCAGGTAGCTCAGCTTGACCGGCGCCTGCGAGCCCTCCTCCTTGAGCACCCGGCGCAGCATCTTGCAGGCGGCGTCCATGCCGCCGCCCGGCTTGGCCGGCACGATGCACTCCACCGCGATCGCGCACGGCGCCGCGCATGCCAACAGGCACGCGGCCAACATCGCGCGCAGCGTCACGGCCCTCATGGCGGGCCGGTCAGGCGCGACGGAAATGGAATGCGGGGGAAAGGCGGTGCGTCATGGTCTGGTCTCCTGCGTGTTCTTTTTTAATGTTGGCGCATGCTACAAGAAAAGTCTTTCAGCCGGCTTTCAGTGACGCTGCCCTCTTCACATTTTCGGCATACGCAGTTTCCGCAATTGCCATCCGGGCATTCCAAAGCGCGCAGCCCATCTGTTAGCATCCGCGCTGGAGACAAGCCGCACGCGCAACGCGCGCCGGCCAGGCATCAACACTATTCGAACAAGGCGGCATCATGCGCATCTTGCTGGTTGAAGACCATGTAGAACTTTCCCGCTGGCTGTCCAAGGCCCTGCAGGATTCCCATCTCACCGTGGAATGCGCGGCCAACGGCGCCGACGCCGACAGCCTTCTGCTGACGCAGGAATATGCGCTGGTGATCCTCGACCTGACGCTGCCCAGGATGGATGGGCTGGACGTCCTCAAGCGCATGCGCGCGCGCGGCAGCCGCACGCCGGTGCTGATCCTGACGGCGCGCGGCGGCCTGGCCGACCGCGTCAACGGCCTCAACCTGGGCGCCGACGACTACCTGGCCAAGCCCTTCGAACTGGAAGAGCTGGAGGCGCGCGTGAAGGCGCTGCTGCGGCGCACGCAGAACAACGAGGCGGTCACGGTGAGCTGCGGCGCGCTATCCTTCGACACGGTCTCGCGCACCTTCAGCTACGGCGGCGAATTGCTGGCGCTGACGCCGCGCGAGCATGCGGTGCTGGAGGCGCTGCTCACGCGCCACGGCCACACGGTGCCGAAGGAGAAATTGTTCCGCCAGGTGTTCTCGCTGGACGACAACGCCAGCGTCGACGCCATCGAGATCTACATCCACCGCCTGCGCAAGAAGCTCGAGCACGCCGGCGACGGCCGCGTCTCCATCACCACCCTGCGCGGCCTGGGCTACCTGCTGCAGGCGGCCTGATGGCGCCGCCCGCCAGGCTGGGCAGCCTGCGCAGCCAGCTGGTGCGCTGGCTGCTGATCCCGCTGATGCTGCTGGTCGCGGTGGATGCGGTCTCGGTCTACTACAACGCGCTGGAAGTGGCCGACCTGGCCTACGACCGCTCGCTGCTGGCCTCCACCCGCGCGCTGGCCGAGCGGGTCTCCATCAGCGACGGCCATGTCACGGCCGACGTCCCCTATGTGGCGCTGGACAGCTTCGAGACCGATACCCTGGGCCGCATCTACTACAAGGTCACCGGGCTGCAGGGCGAACTGGTCTCGGGCTACGGCGACCTGCCGCCGGTGCCGCCCGAGGTGCAGCGCTCGGAGGCCTATCCGGCGCTGGTGCGCTTCTACCAGGCCGACTACCACGACCAGCCGATCCGCATCGCCGCGCTGCTGCAGCCGGTGTACGACGACAGCATGCGCGGCATCGCGCTGATCCAGGTCGGCGAGACCATGGACACGCGCAACGGCATGACGCGCAAGATCCTGTTCGATACGCTGTGGCGCCAGGGCACGCTGGTGTCGGTGGCGGCGCTGCTGGTGTGGTTTGCGGTGCGCTTCGTGCTGCGTCCGGTGATGCAGCTGCGCGGCGAAGTCGAGTCGCGCGCGCCGACCGACCTCTCCGGATTCGACCCGGCGCTGGTGCACAAGGAGATGCGGCCGCTGGTGCTGGCCATGAACGGCTACATGGACCGGCTGCAGGCCCTGATCAGCGGCCAGCGCCGCTTCATCGCCGACGCCTCGCACCAGCTGCGCACGCCGCTGACGGTGCTGAAGACCCAGGCCGAGCTGACGCTGCGCGAGCTGCGGCGCGAGCATCTCGACGCGGCCGAGCTCAGGGAGCTGGTGACGGGCATGGCCCGCACCACCGACTCCACGGTGCACCTGGCCAACCGCCTGCTCACGCTGGCGCGCGCCGAGCATGGCGCGGCCGAAGGAGGCACGGCGCCGGTGTCGCTGACCGAGGCGGTGCGCCAGGTGGCGCTCGAACTGTCGCAGCAGGCGGTGGCGCGCGGCATCGAACTGGCCTTCGAGGGCGAGACCCAGATCCGCATCAACGGCAACGCGCTGCTGCTGCACGAGCTGATGGTCAACCTGTTGGACAACGCCATCCGCTACACGCCCGCGGGCGGGCGCATCACGCTGCGGGTGCGCACGGCCAGCGGGCCGGGACAGGCGACGGGAGCCTTGCTGGAAGTGGAGGACAACGGCCCCGGCATCGCCGAGGCCGAGCGCGAGCGGGTGTTCGAACCGTTTTACCGGGCCGGGGCGGCGCAACTGGCCAATCCCTCCGGCACCGGACTGGGCCTGGCCATCGTGCGCGAGATCGCCGCCCTGCACCATGCCGCCGTCACGTTGGACCGCCCGCGCGAGGGTGGCGGGCTGCTGGTGCGGATCGCCTTTCCGGGCGTGATCGAAGTGCTGCTGTAAAGTCTGCCGTGAAGCGAGGCGCCCGACTTGCTCAGGCGCCCTGCAGGCCGTCCAGCACGCGCGCCAGCTTGACCTTGAAATCGACCGCCGGCTGGTCGTCGCCGTCCTTGCGCTTTTCCACGGTCACCGCGTGGGTCACCATGTAGCCGGTGTAGGCGGCCAGCAGATCCTTGTTGATGTCGTCGCCGTTCTTGAGCGGCGTCCATCCCTGCGCGCCCAGCTCCTGCACCTCCATCCCGCTGCCGTTGAAGCTGATGCTGTAGGCCTGCGGCTTGCTCTGCTGCGCGAACTGCAGCAGGAAGTCGGCCATCGCATTGGTCGGATGGTCGCCGGCGAATTGCGTCACGGCGCTGCCCAGCGCCGCCTTGCGCTCGATCTCGGCGGCCGACAGGCGGGCGCCGATGCGCGCCGACAACGTCGGGTTGGCCGCCATCACCGCCTGGAAGGTGGCGTCGCGCGGATCGTCGGCCAGTTGCGGGCCGTTGGTCCCGGCCACGATGCGCATGGCCGGCGGCGCCGAGATGCCGGCCGCCTGCAACGCGGCATTGAGGTCGGCGGCCAGCGTGTCGCTGACGCCTGCGGCGGCGGCCGAGGTTTGCGAGGCGTTCTGCAGGATCTGCTGGAACACCGAGAGCGAGCCGTTGGCCGCGGTGCCGGCGCCGCCGGAATAGGAAGGCTGCCCGGTTTGCGTGATTGCGCTGATCATCTTGTTTTCCCGAAAAGGCGAGGGGCCGGTCTGAAGGCCTGACCAGCGAGAGGGTCTATTGTGAACCGTATCGTCTCGCCCGGCCCGTGGGAAAAGAGGGCATTTTTACCTTTACTTCGATTGACATTGCCAGCATGCCAATGCCTTGAAGCGCCGCCTGTGTTTCAATGACAGCTCTACCAACGCATGCGCCGACGGAATGTCACTCCCCCTGCTCAAACTCCCCTCCCTGGACCTGCTGCGCGGCTTCGTCGCCGCCGGACGCCGCATGAGCATTACCCTGGCGGCGCAGGACCTGTGCCTGACGCAATCCGCAGTGAGCCGACAAATCCATGCGCTGGAGGAATTCATCGGCCTGCGCCTGCTGGTGCGCGGCCACCGCGCGATCTCCTTCACACCCGAGGGCGAGCGGCTGTTTCGCAGCGCCGACGCGGTGCTGCAACAGTTGCAGGATGTGCTGGGGGAGTTGCGCGCCACCCAGGCCGCGCGACCGGTCACGGTCACCGCCAGCATCGGCGTGACCGGACTATGGCTGCTGCCGCGCCTGTCCGGCCTGCGGCAGCGCCTGCCCGGCATCGATGTCCGGGTGGCGGCCAGCGACAGCGTGGCCGACCTGCGCCATGAGGGCATCGACCTGGCGATCCGCTACACCACGCCCGCCGGCGTGCCGGCCGGGGCGCGCCGGCTGTTCGGCGAATCGGTGGCGCCGGTGGCGCATCCCCTGCTGCTGGACGGCGCGCGCACCCTGCCGGCGGACGCGCCGCTGCTGGAGTTCGACCATCCCAGCCCCTGGCTGAAATGGGAGCAATGGGAACCATGGCAGTCGCAGCAAGCGCATCCGGGGGACGGCGGCGGCAAGCGCGGCATGCTGCGCTTCAACCAGTACGACATGGTGATCCGCGCGGCGCTGGCCGGCCAGGGCGTGGCGCTGGGGCGCATCGAACTGATCCGGCCCCTGCTGGAAAGCGGCCAGTTGGTCGTGCTGACCGAGCCGCGCGCGCAGGCGCCGGACGGCCATGCCTACTGGCTGATCCAGGCCGAGGCCGAACCGCGACGCGAGGTGCTGCAGGTGGCCGAATGGATCTGCGGCGAGGCGGCCGCCGGCGGCTAACGCAAGGCGCGGCAATGCGCCAGCGCGTCGTCCAGGCGGTCGTCACCCCAGAACATCTCGCGCCCGACGAAGAAGGTCGGCGCCCCGAAGATGCCGCGCCAGCGCGCCGCCGCCGTCTGCGCGCGCAACCTGGCGCGCCATTCCTCGGACTGGGCCTCGGCCCACAGCGCGTGCGCAGGCAGGCCCATCTCGCGCAGCACGGCGAGCGTAACCTCTGGCGTGGCGATATCGCGGTCATCGACGAAATTCCTCTGCATCACGCGGCGACAGAACTCCCCCACCCACGGCAGCTGCGCATTGGCCAGCGCCACCCGCGTGGGCGGCACCGCCGCGCGCGGGAAGACGCTGGGCTGGCGCCAGGGCAGGCCGTATTTGCGGCACTGGCGGCGCAGGTCGATCCAGGCGTAGTCGCCCTTCTCCTTTTGCAGCACGAACGGCGACGTGCTCCAGCCCAGCGCCTGGAACACCGGCCCCAGCAGGAAGGGCTTCCACTGCACGGCCACGCCCGCCCCGGCGGCGGCTTCCTCGATGCGCATCGCGCTGAGGTAGCTGTAGCTGCTGCCGAAGTCGAACCAGAACTCGATGACCGGCGCACTCATGCGTGCACCACCAGGCAGCGCAGTTCGATGCTCTCGCGCAGCGGCGCCCCGGCCGGAATCTCAGGCAGGTCGAAAGCGGCATGCGGGGTGAAGCGCGCCACCCCCTCGGTGCGTGAATCGTACTGCTTGAACAGCAGGGCCTCGTGTCGGTCCATCCACGAAAAATACGACCACCGGTGATGCGCCCCGTGATGCAGCTGGTAGATCTCGCCGGTGCGCCGGGGATAGCGCACCTCGCCGCGCACCAGTTCCTCGCGGCGCACGCTGCGCGCGTCGCACACGGCCAGCGGCGTATCCTGCACCGGCCCCTTGATGGAGCGCCAGATGTTGATGATGGAGAAATGCTGCACGAACGGCATCAGGTCGGACGCGCTCAACACAAGCGCCAGCCGGCGCCGTCCCGACTGCTCGGTGTAGTCGTTGTGGATGCGGCCGTTGGCCGCCGGCGGGCCGCCCGGCTCCTTGCGGCCGAAGCCGAGCGGCGTGCGGCCGGCCTCGCGTCGCCGCACCAGGTGGTCGAACACATAGGCGTGCGTGCCGCCGGTGGCCTGCAGGGCCAGCGCGATGGCCTCCTCGTAGTAGGTCGAGACGATCTCCTCTTCGTCGCCAAAGTCGCGCACCGCCGTCGGCGCATCGACCAGCAGGAAACCGTTGCCATCCAGCGAGTGGCCGCTTGTCCCGCGCGCATCGGCGATGAAGCAGGCGCGCGACTCGTAGGCCGCGCTTTCCCAGGGTTGTCCCGGCGGCGGCTGGAAAGCGTAGCTGACGGGTTCGCGCGCGTCGGCGGCGAGGTAGCTCAATGCGGCGGTGACGCCGGCGGCCGCGTGACGCGGGGCGCGGACTATTGCGGATGACGACATGGCCTTCTCCTGGCGTAAGTTGACATACGCATTGGAGCATCGGCGCGCCGGCCGCTCAAACGAGATTTTCCACCGTTCACATGCATGCGGCGCATGCGAAAAAATAGGCCACCCGTACCGCCAGGCCCCAACAAAATTTAGTCAACAAATCTAGTTCTTGTTCGATGTTCATCAGGCATCGCCATCACTACCATGCGCATCGATCAGTGGCCTGAGAGCGCTTGATCCGCCCCTGGCCCAGGTCGGCATTCATCCCCGCAATCGCCGTCGCCAATCCGCAAGAACGCCTCTCCGCCCGCCTTCCCTATCGTCCTGCACGGAGAGCCACGATGCTTGCTTCGAACCTCATTCCCCTTTCCCTCACGGCCGCCGACCGTACCGGCTGCTGACATGGCTGCGCGCAAAGACCTGGCCGTACTCAAGGCCGCCCGCGCCGGTGACGCCCAAGCACAGCTGGCGCTCGGCATCCGCTATTGCCTGGGCAACGGCAGCCTGCCACGCAGCCAGGAGACGGCGCTTTACTGGCTCGAACGGGCGGCCAGGCAAGGACTGAAGGATGCGTGGGAAATGATAGGAAAAAGCATTTCCTACGATCTGATCTGCACGCTGCCGCATCCCCGCGACGCGGCAGGCTGGTACGAATACGCATATGAATCTGGCGTAGCCGAGGCGGGCCGGATATTTGCGCGCCTGGTGATGGAGCATCCCGGCCATCCCGGGTGCGACGAAAAGAAGCGGGCGCTGGCGATCCTCAAACAACTCGCCGACCACGACGATCACGACGCGCAATGGCTCCTGGCGCAACACATGGCTGCGATTGAAAGAGCAGGCGCATCTAACGGACAGCCGCCTGCCGGCATCGATGATGCGCTGGCCGGATCCAGGCAGTACTGGATTTCCCAAGCGGCGCAGGCCGGCATCGCGGAAGCGAGCCATGCCATGCTGGAGGGAAACTGGGCCGCGTCCGACTTTGCCGCGTTCCGCGCGACGGCCGCACCGCTGGCGCAGCGGATATTGGACGATTGCGCACGAAAAACCCGTACCGGCCGCGCCCCTTCGGCAACCGGCGCCGAATCCCCGCTGGCGCTACGGGATGCCCGCCTGCTTGCGCGATACGCGGAACTCCTCCTGCGCGATGCCGAGCCGGATATCGTCCATGCCCAGAGATTGCTGGAACCGGCGGCCGCAGCCGGCGACCAGCAGGCCCGGTACCGGCTCGGACTGCTTCATGCCCGCCTGGATGAACAGGGTGAACGCGCTTTCCCCGGATACGGGCTGGCCAACTACATTGCCGCCGTCCCATGGCTGTCGGCTGCCGCCGA
This sequence comes from Herbaspirillum sp. WKF16, assembly GCF_028993615.1. Taxonomy (NCBI): domain Bacteria; kingdom Pseudomonadati; phylum Pseudomonadota; class Betaproteobacteria; order Burkholderiales; family Oxalobacteraceae; genus Herbaspirillum; species Herbaspirillum sp. WKF16. The sequence goes on from NZ_CP118632.1 coordinate 4,633,675, forward strand.
AGGCGGTCTCGCGGCGGCGTGGTACGCGCTCTCCGTCGTCCACTCCAAGGCCGAATTCTCTCAACGCGACCTTGCGGCCTCACGCCTCTGCCTCGAACGCAGCGCAGAAATGGGATTGGCCATCGCGCAATTCCAGAATGCCAAACACATCTGGCGCAACAGGCGGGAAGGCTCCCGGCATGACGTACGTGCTCTCTACTGGTGGAAGAGGGCGGCCGACCAGGGATTGCCGGCGGCGCAGGAGGCAATTCTCGGCTTTTCCGCACCGGACGCAAGCCTGACTTGGGCTGCGCCGATCTGCGCGGCGCTTTCATCGAAATTACGCAATGCGCATCCGTTTCTGTGCACACGGCTGGACCTTGCTGCCGCCTTCGGCCTGACGCGCGCCGAAGCCCTGCTTGTGGATGTCAGGGAGGCAGACCACGGCCACTGCATGGCGGTCGACATCGGCAAATACCATGCCCGGAGCAGGCGACGCCTCATCCTGATCCAGACATGCGAACAACGCCGCGTGCTGGATCTCATTTCGCGCCTTTTCAGCGACATTGACGCCGGTTTCCAGGGACCGGAGGGCAACTACCGCCAGCGCCAGTATCGCCTGAACACGGTCCTGACGGCGCTGGCCTGCGCACTTTCCCAGCCGCTGCAAGCGGATGTCGAACCCACCGCTTAACAGCCGGAATTCAACATCCTGAAGGCGGCCAAATACAACAGAACTTCAGCTCATTTACCCGTCGACACCGAAAGTTTTTCTTTTATTTACAAACGTCAAGTCACGAAGAAAAGGAACACGTAAGGTTCAGCAATCCGTCTCAAGCGGATCTCAAAGACCAATTTTAGAAGGAAGTCACATGAAAAAATCTGTGCTCACACTGACCGTCCTCGGCGCATTCGCCGGCACTGCCCAAGCGCAAAGCTCCGTCATCATCTATGGCATCATCGACACTGGCGTCGTCTACACCAGCAAGGCCGTCAACGCAACCGGCACCGGCAGCAAGTTCAGCATAAACTCCGGCGTGATCCAGGGTTCCCGCATCGGCTTCAAGGGCGTGGAAGACCTGGGCGGCGGCCTGAGTGCGGTGTTCAACCTGGAGACCGGCTTCAAGAACGACACCGGCGCGCTGGATGATTCCAAGACCAGCAACACCCTGTTCCGCCGCAAGTCGGTGGTCGGCTTGGCCGGTGGCTTCGGCACCGTGCTGCTGGGCCGCCAAACCGACTTCGCAGACACCATCTCTTCCATGACTTCCGTGGCCGACTTCAGCGGTTTCACCGGCGCCGTAGGCCACAACCTGGATCGCCTGGAAGGCACCCGTTCCAACAATTCCATTTCCTATACCACCAACAACCTGAACGGCTTCACCGGCAACCTGATCTACGGTTTCGGCGAACAAGCCGGCCAGACCTCCGCCGGCCAGGCCTTCGGCGCGGGCGCGAAGTATGAAAACGGTCCGCTGGGCCTGGGCATCAACTACTATCAGTCCAAACAGGGTTCGACCCCGTCCGACACCTCGCTGCTGGTGGGCTCCACCGGCTTGGGCGACACCACTGCCGCCGGCAAGAGCGCGGCCAAGGTTCTGAACGTGGTCGGCAGCTACCAGTTCGGCCCGGCCCGCGTATACGCCAACTACTCGCGCGTCAAGCAAGACCTGAACATCGGCACTCCGGCGACCCTGGCCGCCGCGACTCTGGCGACGGCCCGCAAGGCAGATGTGTACGAGATCGGCACCGCCTACTCGATCACTCCCAGCCTGAAGCTGCTGGGCGCAGTCACCCAAACCCGTGCCGATTTCAACAGCTCGTCCAAGGGCAAGTTGACGCAGATCAGCCTGGGTGCCGACTACTGGCTGTCCAAGCGTACCGACCTGTACGCGCTGCTGGCGAACATGCGTGCCACGAGCATGGCCAACGCGGGCGTGCTCGGCGACACCACCGGCAGCGATGCCAGCCAGACTGTCGTGGCTCTGGGTATCCGTCACAAGTTCTGACCGACACATGCCGGACGGCGCCGCTCCGATACGGCGTCGACAGGAACGACAAGAGGCCTTGCGTTGCAAGGCCTCTTTTGTTTGAATCGGATCGCTCTCCATCCGCCACTTCTTCCGTTGCAGCATCGGCGCGCGCAACACGCCCGTCACCGTAAAAAAACGGTGTTACCCGTGAAGGCAACACCGTATCAAATACTGCTCATCTCAAGACTATTCAGGCATCACGCTCAGAACTTGTGACGCAGGCCCACGCGCAACACGTTCTGGGTCGAATCGTCATACGCGCCGAAATCGGCGGCGTTGTTGATCACGCCCGGGTTGACCACGTCCTGCGCGCGCAGGTTGCTCCACATCGCGTACACGTCGGTGCGCTTGGACAGGAAGTAATCCACGCCCAGGTTGAACTGGGTGGTCTTGCCCTTGCCGGAGAAGGTGCTGTTGGCGGCGCGGTTGAAGTCCATGCGGCTGTGGATCACGCTGCCCAGCAGGTGCAGGTTCTGGTTCAGCGTATAGTCCACGCCGATGTCGAAGATGTTGGCCTTGCGCGCGGCGCCCACCGACGACAGGCGGGTTGCCTGGTTGGCGGCGGTCGGGCGCTTGCCTTGCGACCATGCGCCGTACAGCTTGGCCGGGCCGAACTGATAGCTGGAGCCGATGGTGAAGGTCTTCAGGTTGGTGTCGCCGGCGGCGGCCGGCGGCGTGGTCTGCGCCGCAGACAGCTTGGTCTGGAAATACGCCGCGCCGATGCCGAACGGGCCGTTGGCATAGTTGCCGCCGATGCCGAAGCCCTGGCCGGCGGAGGTCTGGCCGGCGACTTCGCCGAACGCGTAGTACAGGCTACCGGTGAAGCCGCTCAGGTTGGCGGTGTCGAAGCGCACCGAGTTGTCGTTGCGGCCGGTGGAGGTGCGGTCGATGTTGTTGGCGTGCGCGCCCTTCTGGCCGTTGGAGCCGAAGGTCTGCGCCGAGGTGTACTTGGAGCCGATGTCATCCAGGTAGTCCGCCTGGCGGCCGACGGTCACGGTGCCGAAGGAACCGGACAGGCCGACCACCGACTTGCGGTCGAAGATCACGCCGGCCGAGTTCATGCCGCCGTTGTCGCCGTTGAAGCCGTTCTCCAGCACGAAGATCGCCTTCAGGCCGCCGCCCAGGTCTTCCGTGCCGCGAAAGCCGATGCGCGAGCTCGACGCGGTGCCCGAATCGACGCCGAAGCGCGATCCGTTTTCGTTCACGCCGGCCTTTTTGACGTTGGACATGTAGGTCACGCCGGTGTCGATGAGACCGTAGATGGTGACGCTGCTTTGCGCTTGCGCGGCGGTCGAGGCGATCAGCCCGAGAGCGGCCAATGCAAATGCTGTCTTTTTCATGAATATCCCTGAAAGTTTGAAATAAAAGGTCGAGTCGACCCCGGGCCCTTTTCCGAGGACCCTGCACCTCCGGCAGAAATGAGGGGACGAGATCGCCCCTGCGCTGGATCGCGCATTCATCAAAGCCGGAATCCGATGGCGTTTTTGTTGGCGGCGCCGTCATCCCCGCGCCGCGTTGCGTACAGGACTCTCTGGTCCGTTGAAACGGCCGCGCATGCTGGTGCGCGCGTGCCGGGTGTGCGTCATCGTTCAGTCGACTGCTTGTCAGCCATTTGTCAGTTTCAGCACGCAGCGGACTATACGTGGCAATTTTTACTTACGTGTTACAAGGGTGAAATCTTTCCCGGCGGGATGCGAAATCCTGCACAAGGGTTCACCCGCATGCGTCATGCGGCCGATGAGGTAGAATCCCGCCATCAGTCAGCCAGACACCCGCGCCAAGGCCCGAGCTTCCCGCGCTCGCGCGCCATGTACCCGACGGGCCTGCCAGCCGCCCTCGTCTTTCCGCCCCCGCCCAATGCAGCCAGGCCCGATCCGGCTTATGCTTGAACCATGCGCGCGGCCGCGGATCCCATGACGAGGTCATGTCCTGGCGAGCCCGGCGCGCCAGCAGCGGCCTTGCCGCCAACCGAACCACGCTGCTCCATTCCATTGCGATGAATACCGTTATCGAACGCCCCGCCCTGCTTTCCGCGCGCCTCAAGCACGAGACCGCGACGCTGCATGAACAGATGCACGCGCTCATGGAGCGCGCGCGGCCCTTCGCCGATCGCGCGCACTACGCGCGCTTCGTGGCCGCGCAGTACCACTTCCAGCGCGACGTCGAACACCTGTTCGACGATCCCGCCATCCAGGCCGCCGTGCCCGACCTCCAGGTGCGCGGGCGCGAGGCCGCGGCGCTGGCCGACCTGGCGGACCTGGGGGCGGCGCCCGGCGAGGAAGCGCTCGCCAGCCGAGGCGTGGCCATGCCGGCGGCGCTTGGGTGGCTGTATGTATCGGAAGGTTCGACGCTGGGCGCGGCCTTCCTGCTCAAGGAGGCCAAGGACAAGCTGGGCCTGACGGAGACCTTCGGCGCGCGCAACCTGGCGGCCTATCCGGAAGGGCGCGCCCTGGTCTGGCGCCGCTTCGTCGGTTTCCTCGACCGCCCCGCGCTGGCGCCGGCCGAACACGATGCCGTGCTGGCCGGCGCGGCGGCCGCCTTCGGGCGCTTCGGCGACTTGCTCAAGCGGCATTTCGCGCTGGATTGAGCAGGCCTGCAGCACGCGTCATGGATACCCGCGTTCCAGGCGAGCCTCCCAAGGCCGAGCCGCCAGTCCGGGCGCGGCTGGCGCCGGCGCGCACCCGCTGGCTGTGGCTGGCGCTGGCCTACGCCAGCCTGGGCATGGGCATCGTCGCCATCTTCATCCCCGGCATCCCGACCACCGAATTCATCCTGCTCTCGGCCTGGGCCGCCGGCCGCGGCTCGCCCCGCCTGCAGCGCTGGCTGGAAGCCCACCCGATGTTCGGCCCGATGATCCACAACTGGCGCAACGGCCGCGTGGTGGCGCGACGCGCCAAGATCAGCGCCTCACTGATGATGAGCCTGTGCCTGGTAATCATGCTGTTCACCGTCCGGCACCGCTGGGTGATCGTACTGGCCGCGCTGGGCATGGCCGCCGGCGCGGCGTGGATGTGGTCGCGGCCGGATCGGGTGGAGGACAGCAAACCCGGAGAAGGCGCTGAGAAGTAAGCCTTCTCTTTTGCCTCAACCTCGGCTTGACGACACCGGGACGACAGGGAGGAGATGGATAGCACCTCCTCATGTTCAAGTTCTTCCTTAGTCGTTCCTGCGAAAGCAGGAACCCAGCGTCGTTCTATGGTCGTCGAGGCATGACAAACGTCACTGGGTCCCCGCTTTCGCGGGGACGACGGATTAAAGAAAGCGATGAGAGATGGCTTGACGCTGAAGTGAGGACCCAGCGTCGTCCGTCATGCTGCACCCGCAATGAAAAAGGCCCGCGCCGTCAACACGGCGCGGGCCCGTTCATCTCTCTACATCCTCCGCATCAGGTGATTGACGACGACACCTTCCACAAATCGACGTCGCCATCGGTGGCGTGGCTGTCGATCTGCTTCAACTCTTCGGCGGTAAAGTCCAGCTTCTTGAGCGCGTCCAGCGAATCGTCCAGCTGCTCGATGGTGCGCGCGCCGATCAGCGCCGAGGTCACGCGCGCATCGCGCAGCACCCAGGCGATCGCCATCTGGGCCAGGGTCTGGCCGCGCTTGTTTGCCACTTCGTTCAAGGCGCGGATGCGCGCCAGGTTTTCCGGCGACAGCATGCGCTGCGGCAGCGAAGGCGCGCGGGTCACGCGCGCGCCTTCGGGAACGCCGTCCAGGTACTTCGAGGTCAGCAGCCCCTGCGCCAGCGGCGAGAAGCCGATGCAGCCCACGCCCAGTTCTTCCAGCGCCGGCAGCAGGCCTCCTTCGATGCTGCGGTTGAGCATCGAGTAGTTGGGCTGGTGGATCAGCAGCGGCACGCCTTCGCTCTTGAGGATGGCCGCGGCGCGGCGGGTGAGCTCCGGCGAGTAGGACGAGATGCCGACATACAGCGCCTTGCCCTGGCGGTGCAGGTGGGCCAGCGCGCCCATGGTCTCTTCCAGCGGCGTGTCGGCGTCGACGCGGTGCGAGTAGAAGATGTCGACGTAGTCCAGGCCCATGCGACGCAGGCTCTGCTCGCAGCTGGCGATCAGGTGCTTGCGCGCGCCGCTGGGGCCGCCGTAGGGCCCCGGCCACATCTGCCAGCCGGCCTTGCTGGAGATCACCAGCTCGTCGCGATACGGGGCAAAATCCTTGGCCAGCCAGCGGCCGAAATTCTCTTCGGCCGAGCCGGCCGGCGGACCGTAGTTGTTGGCCAGGTCGAAGTGGGTGACGCCGCGATCGAAGGCGCGGCGCAGCACGGCGCGGCCGGTCTCGAAATTGTCGACGCCGCCGAAGTTCTGCCACAGTCCCAGCGAGACGGCCGGCAGCAGCAGACCGCTCCTGCCGGTGCGGCGGTACGGCATCTGGCCATCGTAGCGGGACGGATCGGCGATATAGGTCATGAGTGTCCTTTGCTTGTATTGCTCAAGGTTCTTGTAGGAAGCGATGGCGCGCCATCGGAGGGGAAAGCCCGGCAAAGTCTACGCCGTCATTTCTTGTTTTTTAAATTGAATATAACGATGCGATTGATCTGTCCGGCAGATGGATCCCGATCATTGCCCCTTCAGCGCGCCGGCAGCACGATGGTGGCCACCAGGCCACCCTCCGGATGATTGCGCAGCAGCAGTTCGCCGCCGTGCGCCTGCACGATGTTGCGCGAGATGCCCAGGCCCAGGCCCATGCCGCCGCTGTTGCGGGCGCGCCCGTGCTCCAGCCGCACATAGGGCTGGAACAGGGTGCCCATGGCGTCTTCCGGCACGCCCGGGCCGTGGTCGCGGATCTCGATCTCGACCAGCTCCCCGCCGATGCCTTGCGAAGGCCGGATCGCGATCTCGACCTTCTGGCCATAGAACAACGCGTTATCGAACAGGTTGCCGATGGCGCGCTTCAGGGCCAGCGGCTTGGCGTGCACGTTCACGCCGGAAGGGGTGAACGCGATCTCGTGGCCGGCCATCTTGGCGTCGCGGATCATGCGCGTCACCAGCGCGTCCAGCCGCACCTCGGTGCGGTTTTCGTGGATGTCGCTGTCCTTCACCGATTGCAGCGCGCCCTTGACCATCATGTCGAGCTCGTCGAGGTCGTCGTGGAATTCGGTGCGCATGTCGTCGTCGTCCATCAGCTCGGTGCGCAGCTTCAGACGCGTGATGGGCGTGCGCAGGTCGTGCGAGATCGAGACGAACAGCCGCTCGCGGTCTTCCAGGTAGCGCTTTATGCGCTCGCGCATGCCGGAGAAGGCGCGCGCCGTCTTGACGTATTCGCGGCTGCCGGTGCCGGGCAGCTGGGGCACGGTCTCGCCCTTGCCGAAGGCTTCGGCGGCGTCGGCCAGCGCGGCCAGCGGACGCGTGGTCCAGCGCACCACCAGGATGGTCAGCAACAGGATCGCCGCCAGCGACAGGCCTTGCAGCACCAGCCGGTCCAGCCACAGCGGGTTGCCGCTGTCGAGGAAGTAGGGATTGGGCATCAACGCGGCCAGGTACAGCCAGCGCCCGTTCTCCACCTGCATCTGGATCACCAGCACCGGCGCCGAATTGGGCTTGGTCAGCAGGATGTGCTGCACCCAGTTGTCGGGCAGGTCGCCGACCTTGAGGCCGTCGCTGGAGACCTGCAGGTTGTCGGGCCAGGCGAAGTCCAGCCTGGCCTCGGGCATGAAGGGGAGATCGTCGCGCAAGGTCTGGGCGGCGACGTCGATGGCTACCGCCGCCAGCGGGTTGTCGCCGATGGGCGTGACCGGCACCACCGAACTGTTGGCGTTGATGAAGAAGCGCGTGCCGCCCATCTCGCGCAGTTGCTGGATCATCAGCGGCCGGTAGTTGGCGGGCAGGCTCAGGAAGTAGCGGATCGCCACCGAGGCGCTGTGCGCCAGGTGCTGCGCCGCGACCCGGGTTTCGGCCTCGGACTTGCTGCGCAGCTGCGCGGCCCAGATCAGGCCGCCGGCCACCTGGGTCACCAACACGCCGAAGATCATCACCACCGACAGGCGGCCCAGCAACGAGTTGGGCAACATCCAGTCCAGCAATGCGCCCAGCCGGCCGCGCAGCGTGGCCGGCCGCGCCGATGCGGGGAAGGCGGCAACGGGCTCGGCCGCTGCCGCCGGGGTGGCGTCGTTCATGATGGGAGGGCGCTCAGGCGGCCGCGGCGCTGACGTCGGCCGAGAACACGTAGCCGGCCCCGCGCACGGTCTTGATCAGGTGCGGCTGGCGGCCGCCGTCGTTCAGGCGCAGGCGCAGCTTGCTGATCTGCACGTCCAGCGAGCGGTCCAGCGGGCCGGCGTCGCGTCCGCGGGTCTCCTCGCACAGCACATTGCGGTCCAGCACGTCGCCGGGATGCTCGACGAAGTATTTCAGCAGCTGGTAATCCATGCCGGTCAGCGACACCACGCCGCCGGCGCTGTCGAGCAGGGTGCGCTCGACCGTGTCGAGCGTGAAGCCGACGAAGCGGTAGTAGCGCGGCGCGTTGGCGCTGTCGATGCCGATGCGGCGGTGGATCGCCTTGATGCGCGCCAGCAGTTCACGCGGGCTGTAGGGCTTGGCGATGTAGTCGTCGGCGCCCAGCTCCAGGCCGACCACGCGGTCGGTCTCGTCTGAGCTGGCGGTGAGCATGATGATGGGCACGTTCGACTTGCGCCGTACCGTCTTGCACAGCGCGAAGCCGTCGGTGTCGGGCAACATCACGTCCAGGATCACCAGCGAGAGCTCATCGGCAAAGCGCGTGAACTCGGCCAGGAAGGCCGCGCCGTCGTGCGCCAGACGCACCTCGTACTGGTTCTTTTCCAGATAGGCCTTCAGCAGCGTGCGGGTCTTCTGGTCGTCGTCGACAATCAATATCTTGCGTGTCATGGCTGCCGCTCCATCTCCAAATCCAATGTCGGTTCTTGATTCTTGTCAGTCGTTGCGATGGCGCGAGAGCGTTCGCGCGATCGCCGCCAGTCGCTTCTGCGCCTGTTCTTCCGTCACGCCGCGGTCCAGGAAGAATCGCTGCACCTCGGCGATGATGGCGTCCTTGGTCGTCTCGTCGGTGGCCATGCGGTGCACCAGGCTGGGCGCCTGGTAGGCCGGGCCGCGGCTGAAGGCGCGCCACGAGTCGCGCGCGCAGCGGTCCATGTGCGGGTCCGGCGCGCGCCAGACCGGGATGGATCCCTTGAATTTATTGTATTCCGACTGCACCGCGGGCGAACCCACGATCTGCGCCAGCGTCTCCTGCATGGACTGGTTCGCGTAATTCCCGGCGAACATGGCCAGCGTGTCGGTGCTGTACAAATGGTACTCGCCGGTGCCGGGCACCGGGACGCAGCCGAACTGCTGGTCCACCGTCAGGCCCCAGGCGCTGAACTCGCCCTTGGCCCAGTCGCCCATGATGAACATCGCCGCCTCGCCGCTGACCATGCTGCGCGCCACCTCGGTCCAGGGACGCTCGCGCACCGGCTGCGCCATGGCGTCGCCCAGCTTGCGCAGCTGCCTGAGGATATGCAGCATGCGCGAGTCGGCGTAGGCGCTGGGCCGCATCTCGACGAACAGCTGGCGGTAATAGCCCGGCCCGCTCTCGGCCAGCGCCAGGTTCTCGAACAGCGTGGCGACCTGCCAGGCCTCGGCGCTCTGCGCCAGCGGCGTGATGCCGGCATTGCGCAGCGCCTGCGCCACGCGGTTGAAATCGTCCCAGGTCCGGGGCGGGGTCAGCCCCAGCCGGTTGAAGATCGCCACGTTGTAGAACAGCGTATTGATGCGGTGGATGCCCAGCGGCGCGGCCACCACATGGCCGCGGTTGTTAAGCAGCTGCCACACGGTGGGAAACATCTGCTTTTCCCAGTTGCCCTGCACGGCGACATTGTCCAGCTCCAGCAGCAGGCCGAGGTCGGCCCATTCGCCGAAGATCACGCCGTTCAATTGCGTGACCTCGGGCGCGCGGTTGGCCAGCACCATGCTCTTCAGTACCTTGCCGGCGCCCATGCCGGCGCCGCCGGGAATGGAGATGTCGCGCCATTGGATATCCTGCCTGGCCAACTGGTTCATGACCACATCGAGCGCGCGCCGTTCCCCGGCCGAGGTCCACCAGTGCAGCACCTGCAGCGAACGCGCCGGAGCGGGGGCCGGCGCCGGCGGCGCCGCCACGGTCTGCGCCAGCGCCCGCCCCTGCATCGGCAGCGCTGCAAGCGCCGCGAGCAGGCATGCGGCGGCGCCTCGCGAGAGGGCCGGACCGATGCGCGCGACGACGGACCGTTTCCTTTTTATCATTATGATGTGTGTCTCCAAACCGGAACAGACTATAGCCGGGCGCCTGCCATTGCGCAATTTCAGATATAAGCTCTTCAGTGCGCTTGGACGCCTGAAGAAGCATTAAGTCGCTTCAGGCCATGTAAAGAAATGTAATCTTGTTTTTTCTTATCTTGTTTCGGCGCGGCGCGCCTGTGCGGCGGCGCACGCGGCTTGCAGGCCGTCCCGGCCGCGGCGCATGTTGCGGCCCATGTAAGGATATGTAATCCCGCGCCCGCGCCCTCAGGATTTTAATCCTTTCAAATCAAACAGTTAGACATTGCGCGGCGACGCCCCGCCAATGCTCGCATCACACGTCCCCCGGTGCTAACGTCAGCCCGCTGTCTCTGCAGTTGCCCATTGTCCGAGCACCCGCGGCTGCTGCAGCAACCATCAAGCAGGCATACCAACGATAAGCAAGGAGACCTTGATGCACAACACCAAGAAGGCGGGCGGGTTCCCGTTCGTGAAAAAACTGATGGCCTCGGCCACCTGCGCCGGCGCGCTGGCCATGGCGATGGCCGGCGGCCATGCCCAAGCCGGCAACCTGACCATCGAAAGCTGGCGGGTGGACGACCTGCAGCTGTGGCAGGACGTGCTGATCCCGGCATTCCAGAAAAAGAACCCCGGCATCACCGTGAAGTTCTCGCCCACCGCGCCCACCGAATACGACTCCAGCCTGGCCGCGCGCCTGGCCGGCGGCACCGCCGGCGACCTGGTGGCCTGCCGCCCGTTCGACGTCTCGCTGTCGCTGTACAACAAGGGCCACCTGGAAAAGCTGGACGGCAAGTCCGGCATGGAATTCTTCGCGCCGGCAGCCAAGACCGCCTGGCAGAGCGACGACGGCAAGGACACCTTCTGCATGCCGATCGCCTCCGTGATCCATGGCTTCTTCTACAACACCAAGATCTTCAAGGAACTGAACCTGGAGCCGCCCAAGACCGAGGCGGAATTCTTCAAGCTGCTCGACGCCGTCAAGGCCAACGGCAAGTACACGCCGCTGGTGATGGGCACCTCCGAGCAATGGGAATCGCACCAGGTGCTGTTCACCGGCATCGGCCCCAACTACTGGAAGGGCGAGGAAGGCCGCAAGGCGCTGATCTCGGGCAAGGCCAAGTTCACCGATCCGCAATTCGTGGCGGCCTGGGAATATGAAGCCAAGCTGGCGCAGTACCTGCCCAAGGGCGCCTCGGCGCAGACCTACAGCGACAGCCAGAACATGTTCGCGCTGGGCCGCGGCGCGGTCTACCCGGCCGGCTCCTGGGACATCGCCTACTTCAACGGCAAGCTGGACATGGGCGCCTTCCCGCCGCCGGTGCCCAAGGCCGGCGACGCCTGCTACATCTCGGACCACAACGACATCGGCATGGGCGTGAACAAGAAATCCAAGAACAAGGAAGACGCCTACAAGTTCCTGGCCTGGCTGGGTTCGCAGGAGTTCGCCGACCTCTACACCAACAAGGTCACCGGCTTCTTCTCGCTGTCCAACCACCTGATCTCGGTGAAGGATCCGATCGCCAAGCAGATGATCGGCTGGCGCAAGGGTTGCGCCTCGACCATCCGCGTGAACTCGCAGATCCTCAACCGCGGCACCCCGAGCATGGAAAACGAGATGTGGAACGTCAACGCCCAGGTCCTGAACGGCAAGCTCACTCCCAAGGATGCGGCCGCCAAGATCCAGGCCGGATTCGCCAAGTGGTACAAGCCGCAACAGTAACAACATAAGCGGCGCGGCGCCTCGCCATCGGCGGGGCGCCGCAGTCGGATAACAAGAGGAGACCGGGCAACGGCGCGCCAAGACGCCGGCCTTTTTTCCCTCGCCGCACCCTCAGGAGACGCAGTGAAAAAAGTCCGCGCATGGCAGCTGCTGGTATTTCTCGCGCCTGCCGTCATCATCTACTCCATGTTCAGCGCCCTGCCCCTGGCCGATACGCTGCGCCTGGGCTTCTACACCAGCAACGACGCCGGTGTGCGCAGCTTCGTCGGCCTCGACAACTACCGCACCATCCTGTTCGATCCCGACTGGTCGGCCGCCTTCTGGAACGCGATGTGGAACAACATCAAGTTCTTCTGCATCCACATGGCGCTGCAAAACCCGATCGGCCTGCTGCTGGCGACGCTGTTCAGCCTCAAGGGCCTGCGCGGCGCGCGCACCTACCGCACGCTGATCTTCCTGCCGACCTTGCTGTCGGTGGTGATCATCGGCTTCATCTGGCAGCTGATCCTCTCGCCGCTGTGGGGCGTGGGCGAGAAACTGATGGGACTGGTCGGCCTGGCCGACTGGTTCGGCCCCTGGCTGGGACAGGAATCGACCGCGCTCCTGACGCTGTCGCTGATCTCGGTGTGGCAATACATCGGCATCCCGATGATGCTGATCTACGCGGCGCTGCTGGCGGTGCCAGATGAGGTGCTGGAGGCGGCGCACGCCGAAGGCGCGAGCGGCCTGCGCATCTTCTGGCAGATCAAGCTGCCGCTGATCTACCCGACGCTGGGGCTGGTGACCATCCTGACCTTCGTGGCCAACTTCAACGCCTTCGACCTGATCTACTCGGTCAAGGGCGCGCTGGCCGGCCCCAACTATTCGGCCGACCTGCTGGGCACCTACTTCTACCGCACCTTCTTCGGCTACCAGGCGCAGATCGGCAGCCCGACCATGGGCGCGGCCGTGGCAACGCTGATGTTCCTGGTGATCCTGGCCGGCGTGGGCGCCTACTTCGTCATGGTGCAGCGGCGCCTGACCCGCTACGCGCTATAAGCGCAAGGACGAACCGATGCCTACTTCTTCCACACCCTACACCGGACAAGCCTCGCCGGCCGCGCCGCCGACGCTGGCGCAGCGCAGCTTCGGCGCGGCCGGCCACCTCTGGGTGCACTTCGTGCTGTGCATCTACGCGGTGATCGCGCTGTTCCCGATCGCGCTGATCCTGATCAACTCGGTCAAGACCCGCAGCGCCATCTTCGACGGCCCGATGGCGCTGCCCACCGCCGAGACCCTGACCCTGGTGGGCTTCCAGAAAGTGCTCTCGGGCACCCACTTCCTGCTCTACTTCGGCAACAGCCTGGTGGTCACGCTGGGTTCGCTGGTACTCATCGTGCTGTTCGGCGCGATGGCCGGATGGGCGCTGTCGGAATATAAATTCCCCGGTAACCGCGTGCTCAACTTCTTCCTGGCCATCGGCATCATGATCCCGATCCGGCTGGGCACGGTTTCCATCCTGCAGTTGATCGTGGCGCTGGACCTGATCAACACGCGGACCGCGCTGATCCTGGTCTACACCGCCCAGGGCCTGCCGCTGGCGGTGATGATCCTGTCCGAATTCATCCGCCAGATCCCGACCGAGCTGAAGGACGCCGCGCGCTGCGACGGCGTGGGCGAGATCGCCATCTTCTTCCAGGTGATCCTGCCGCTGATCCGCCCGGCCATCGCCACCGTGGCGGTGTTCACCATGATCCCGGCGTGGAACGACCTGTGGTTCCCGCTGATCCTGGCGCCCGGCGAAGACACCCGCACCGTCACCCTGGGCGTGCAACAGTTCATCGGCCAGTACGCCACCGACTGGAATTCGGTGCTGGCCGCGCTGTCGATGGCGGTGATCCCGATCCTGCTGCTGTACGTGGCGTTCTCGCGCCAGCTGATCCGCGGCCTGACGTCCGGCGCCGTGAAGTAAAACCATTGGAACCGATATGGCAAACGTAAGCATAGAAAACCTGCGCAAGACCTACGACGGCCGCGCCGATGTCCTGGCCGGACTGAACCTCGACATCCGCGACGGCGAATTCTGCGTGCTGGTCGGGCCCTCGGGCTGCGGCAAGTCGACGCTGCTGCGCATGCTGTGCGGCCTGGAAGACATCAGCGGCGGCCAGCTGGCCATCGGCGGCAAGGTGGTCAACCACTTGCCGCCGGCCGAACGCGGCATCGCCATGGTGTTCCAGAGCTATGCGCTGTATCCGCACATGACGGTGTACAAGAACATGGCCTTCGGCCTGAAGGTGGCCGGCAGCAGCAAGAGCGAGATCGACGAGCGCATCCGCCACGCCGCCGGCATCCTGAAGATCGACCACCTGCTGCAGCGGCTGCCGCGCGAACTCTCCGGCGGCCAGCGCCAGCGCGTGGCGATCGGCCGCGCCATCGTGCGCAAGCCGCGCCTGTTCCTGTTCGACGAGCCTCTCTCCAACCTCGACGCCGCGCTGCGCGTGCAGACCCGGCTGGAGATCGCCAAGCTGCACAAGCAGCTGGGGGCCACCATCGTCTACGTCACCCACGACCAGGTCGAGGCGATGACGCTGGGCGACAAGATCGTGGTGATGCACGAGGGCCGCATCCAGCAGGCCGGCACGCCGCTGGAGCTGTACCAGCAGCCGCAGAACCTGTTCGTGGCCGGCTTCATCGGCTCGCCGAAAATGAACTTCCTGCCGGCCACCGTGGCCGAAGCATCGGCCGACGGATTGTTGCTGGAGATCGCCGGCGGCGCGCGCCTGCGGGCCGAGGTGGCGCCCGGCGCCACGCGCGCCGGCGACCAGGTGACGCTGGGCCTGCGCGCCGAGCAGATCCGCGAGAACGGCGACGGCCCGGAGCGCCTGGGCGGCACGGTGAACCTGGTCGAGCACCTGGGCGAGGCCAACTTCATCTACCTGACGCTGGACGGCGGGCAAGACATCGTGGTGCGCGGCGACGGCAACCGCAACGTGGAGATCGGCCAGCGCCTGGCGCTCTCGGCCGACAGCCACGCCTTCCACGTGTTCGCCGCCGACGGCCAGGCGCTGCCCCGCCTGAAGCCGGGCAACCTGCAATCGTCGCGGCGGCACTGAACGCAACCGGATCGCACACGCATATGGCATCCATCGACTACCTGATCGGCGTGGACGGCGGCGGCACCAAGACCCTGGTGCGGCTGGCCCGCCCCGACCGCCGCGTGCTGGCCCAGGCCTCCGGCCCCGGCTCGGCGCTGCGCAATGGCCCGGGCGCCGCCTGGAACGTCATCGTCGCCGCCATCGGCCAAGCCTTCGCCAACGCCGGCCTGCCGCTGGCGCCTGACGCCAGCCTGGCGGTGGGCATCGGCATCGCCGGCTACAACGTGGCGCAGTGGGCGGCCGACTTCCGCGCCTGCGCCCCCGGCTTCGGCGCGCTGGAGATCGCCAATGACGGCGTGACCACCCTGCTGGGCGCGCACGAAGGCCGCGCCGGCGCGGTGATCGCAGTGGGCACCGGCACCATCGGCATCGCCGCCGACATCGACGGCCGCCAGCGCGTGGTGGACGGCTGGGGCTTCCCCACCGGCGACGACGGCAGCGGCGCCTGGATCGGCATGCGCGCCGTGCACCACGCCCAGCTGGCGCTGGACGGACGCGCCGCGCGCGGCCCGATGACCGAGGCGGTGCTGGCGCTGTGCCGCGAGGAAGCTGCCGCCGACGACGCCCAGGACGAGCGCGCCGCGCTGCTCGACTGGCTGTCGCTGGCCGACCAGGCCGCCTTCGCGCGGGTGGCGCGCCCGGTGGTGGCCAACGCCGGCGGCGACGCCGCCGCGCGCGGCCTGCTGCAGGCCGCCGCCGCCGAGATCGCGCTGATGGCCGAGACGCTCGATCCGTCGCGGCGCCTGCCGCTGGCGCTGTCGGGCGGACTGGCCGCGGCGCTGCAACCGTATCTCGATGCGCGGCTGCGCCAGCGCATCGTCCCGGCCCGTTCCGACGCCGCCGACGGCGCGCTGCTGCTGGCGCAGCGCGCCATGCAATCCAGCAAGCAATGATCCAGGAACCGATCCCATGAACTCCATCGACAACATCCATGGCAACGTGCTGACCCCGCAAGGCTGGGTCAGCGGCGACATCGTCTTTGACGAGCGCATCCGCTCCATCGAAGGGCGTCCGCTGCGGCGCGAGCCGCGCATCATCGACGAGGGCGACTACATCCTGCCCGGCTTCATCGACCTGCACGTGCACGGCGGCGGCGGGCGCGACGTGATGGAAGGCGGCGACGCGGTCGATACCCTGACCCGGCTGCATGCGCGCCACGGCACCACCAGCCTCTTGGCCACCACCATGACGGCGCCGCTGGACGAGCTGGAGCGCGCACTCAAGGCGGTCGGCGCGGCCTGCCGCGAACGCGCCGCCGGCCGCGCGCGCATCCTCGGCGTGCACCTGGAAGGACCCTACATCAATCCCGGCAAGCTGGGCGCGCAGCCCGACTTCGCCATCGAGGCATCACTGGAACAGGTCGACTACCTCAACAGCCTGGCGCCCCTGAAGCTGATCACCATCGCGCCGGAAGTCGACGGCCACCTGAAGCTGGTCTGCAAGCTGGCCAACCGCGGCCTGAAGGTGCAGATCGGCCATACGCTGGGCAGCTACGACGACGGCGTGGCGGCGCTGGCGCACGGCGCCTCGGGCTTCACCCATTTGTTCAACGCGATGAGCGGCTTCCACCATCGCGAGCCCGGCATGGCCGGCGCCGCACTGGCCCACGCCAAGTACGCCGAACTGATTCCCGACCTGCTGCACGTGCATCCCGGCGCCATCCGCGCCGCGCTGCGCGCCATCCCGCGCCTGTACTGCGTGACCGACTCCACCGCCGCGGCCGGGATGCCCGACGGCGACTACGCGCTGGGCCGCCAGGTGGTGCACAAGTGCGCCGGCGGCGTGCGCCTGGACGACGGCACGCTGGCCGGCAGCATCCTGACCATGGACCAGGCGCTGCGCAACCTGGTGTCGCTGGGCCTGGACGTGGCCGAAGCCTCGCTGCGCACCTCGACCTATCCGGCCGACTATCTCGGCCTGGCCGATCGCGGCCGCCTCACCGCCGGCTGCCATGCCGACATCATCGTGATGGACCGGCAATTCGCCATCAAGGCCGTTTATGTGGAAGGAGAAAAGATTGACCTCGCCGATGCCTGACCAATCGCAGATGCTCAAGGAAGCGCGCTCGGCCGCCGACCACGTGGCCGTGCAGCTCACGCGCGAGCGCGAACGCTACGCCGAACTGGGACGCCGGCTGCGCGCCGCGCCGCCCTCCGGCATCGTCACCGTGGCGCGCGGCAGCTCCGACCACGCGGCCGGCTATTGCGCCTACCTGACCATGGCGCGCCTGGGCCACATCGTGGCCTCGCTGCCGATGTCGCTGGTGACGCTGAACCGCGCGCCGCTGATCGCCAGGAACGCGCTAGCCATCGCCATCTCGCAGTCGGGCCAGAGCCCGGACGTGGTGGAGCCGATCCGTTATTTCCGCGAGGGCGGCGCCACCACGGTGGCGCTGGTCAACAACGCCGACTCGCCGCTGGCGCGGGCCGCCGAGTGGAGCATCCCGCTGCATGCCGGCATCGAGTCCAGCGTGGCGGCCACCAAGAGCTTCATCGCCAGCCTGGTGGCCGGCGCCCTGTTCGCCGGCCACTGGCAGGACGACAGCGCCTTCCTGCAGGCGCTGGACCGCCTGCCCGACGCCTTGCGGAGCGCCGCCGACTGCGACTGGTCGACCGCCGTGGAGTCCTTGTCCGGCAGCGACCGCATCATGGTGGTGGGACGCGGCATCGGCTTCCCGCTGGCGCTGGAAGCGGCGCTCAAGTGCAAGGAGACCTGCGCCATCCAGGCCGAGGCCTTCAGCGGCGCCGAGATCAAGCACGGCCCGATGGCCCTGATCGACGATGGCTATCCGCTCTTGATGTTCGCCGTGCGCGGCCCCAGCCAGGCCGGCATGGTGCAGCTGGCCGACGAGATGCGCCACCGCGGCGCCAAGGTGCTGCTGGCGGCGCCCGCCGACATCCCGCAGCGCGACCTGACGCTGCCGGTGGCGGCCACGCCCGACCTCGACCCCATCGTCGCGATCCAGGCCTTCTACGTGATGGCGGCGCAGCTGTCGGCGGCGCGCGGTATGGACGCCGACCGCCCGCGCCACCTCAACAAGGTGACCCGGACCAGCTAGGCGGCGACATAGGCCATGGTGGCCTGCATCAGCGCCACCACCTTGGCCGCGCCGCCGGCATGCGCCAGCACTTCGCCGCTGCACACCGCCAGCGAGCGACCGGCGTTCTGCACGCGGCCGATGGCGACGAAGCGCTCGCCGATGGCCGGCCGCACGAAGTTGACCTTGAACTCCACGGTGACCACCTCGCAGCCGGCCGGAGCGCGCGTCAGCGCCGCGTAGCCGCAGGCGTTGTCGAGGATGGTGGTGGTCGCGCCGGCATGATGGAAGCCCTGCTGCTGCGACAGGTGGCGGGAGAACGGCAGTTCTATCCTGACCTCGCCGTCTTCCACCGAGGCCAGCTGCGCTCCCAGGGTGGCCATCAAACCCTGGGCGGCAAAACTGGCGGCGATGCGTTGCTTGATGTCGTTCATCCGGTGTCTCCTCCCCTGTTGGTGTTGTTGCATGATGCCGGCCCGCCAGCATAGCGAATATTGGCTGGCGCAGCCTTAACAGGTAACATAGCCGCCGTTTTGGTGCTCGCGGCCGACTCTTCAATCCCGGCCGCAGTTAAACGGGAAACACGCGCCGGCGTCATCGGCGGTCAACGTGTGCTGCCCCCGCAACGGTAAGACAGGCGCCGCGTCCATCGATGCGGCAGGTCGCTTCCAAAGTCCACTGTGCAGCCTGGCTGCATGGGAAGGCGTGGCGATCGGTCCTGTCAGCCCGGATACCGGCCAGGACGGATGGACGCAGGCGACCGGGGTGTGTCGCGACTGCCTGGCAAGACCAATCGTTTCCCGACAAAGATAAAGAGCGCCTGACGGCGCGGGATCT
Source organism: Herbaspirillum sp. WKF16 (assembly GCF_028993615.1). Lineage (NCBI taxonomy): Bacteria > Pseudomonadati > Pseudomonadota > Betaproteobacteria > Burkholderiales > Oxalobacteraceae > Herbaspirillum > Herbaspirillum sp. WKF16. The sequence continues at coordinate 4,652,675 of NZ_CP118632.1, forward strand.
CCCGTGGCCCCGCCGCGCGCATGTCCGTCCACGCGGTTGCCTTGCTTCGGCCGTTGCCCAAGCCTTCGACGCCTGCTCCCTTGATCGCGGCGCGCGGGGAGGCGCGCTCCACAAGAAACGGCCGTCCCGGCGCGACCGGCGGCCACCAACGGGAAGCAAGCATGACAAAGCGCAACAAGGCGGCGACGGCCGCACTGGTCCTGGCGGCCTGCCAGGGATGGAACGCCGCCCACGCGGCGGAGGGGGACGGCCTGAACCAGGTCGAGGTGACAGGCAACTACGACAATTCGGTGGGCAGCTCCAGCGCCGCCAGCCAGGGCACGGTCAACGGCGCCCTGATCGCCAATCGGCCCACGCTGCGCACCGGCGAGATCCTGGAGTTCGTGCCCGGCATGATCGTCACCCAGCACAGCGGCGACGGCAAGGCCAACCAGTATTTCCTGCGCGGCTTCAACCTCGACCACGGCACCGATTTCGCCACCTACATCGACGGCATGCCGGTCAACATGCGCACGCACGCGCACGGCCAGGGCTACACCGACATCAACTTCCTGATCCCGGAGCTGGTGGAGCGCATCGACTACAAGAAAGGCCCCTACTTCGCCGACGAGGGCGACTTCGCCTCGGCCGGCGCGGCCCACCTGCGGCTGGCCAATACCCTGCCGCAGGGTATCGCCTCGCTCTCGGCGGGCGCGCACGGCTACCAGCGCGCGGTGCTGGCGGACTCCTTCGCTGCCGGCAATGGCAAGCTGCTGTACGGGCTGGAAGTCACCCGCAACAACGGCCCCTGGGACAATGCCGAGGCCGAGCGCAAGTACAGCGGCGCCCTGCGCTACAGCGCAGGCACCCGCGCCGACGGCTACGAGATCACGGCCATGGCCTACAGCAATCGCTGGAACTCCAGCGACCAGATCCCGCAGCGCGCGGTGCAAAGCGGCCAGGTCGGGCGCTTCGGCGCGATCGATCCGAGCGACGGCGGCAACACTTCGCGCTTGAGCCTGTCCTATGCGATGCACAAGCGCGATGCGGACGGCCTGTTCCAGATGAACGCCTACCTGGTGCAATCGAAGCTGGACCTCTACAACGACTTCACCTACTTCCTCGCCAACCCGGGCGGCGGCGACCAGTTCCACCAGAGCGAGAAGCGCCGCATGGCCGGCTTCGACGCCAACCAGACCTGGTTCGGCAAACTGGGGGCGATGGACATGACCAACAAGCTCGGCCTGCAGGGCCGCTACGACTGGCTCTCGCCGGTGGCGCTCTATAACACCACGGCGCGCGAGCAGACCGGCGTGGTCAGCCAGAGCAACGTGCGCGAAGGCAGCATCGGCGCCTACGCCGAGAACACCGTGCAGTGGGCCGACAAGTTCCGCACCATCGCCGGGGTGCGCTACGACGCCTATCGCTTCAACGTCAACAGTAGCATCGCCGGCAACTCCGGCAGCGCCGGCGACCACATCGCCTCGCCCAAGCTGTCGCTGATCTTCGGCCCCTGGGCGCAGACCGAGTACTTCATCAACTACGGCACCGGCTTCCACAGCAACGACGCGCGCGGCACGACCCAGACCCGCCTGCCCAACGGCGACCCGGCCTCGCCAGTGACGCCCCTGGTGCGCACCAAGGGCTACGAGGTCGGCGCGCGCACCGAGATCGTGCCGGGCCTGCAGAGTTCGCTCTCGCTGTGGCGGCTGGATATCGACTCCGAGCTGGTGTTCGTCGGCGATGCCGGCGAGACCCAGGCCAGCCGCGCCAGCAAGCGCTACGGCGTGGAGTGGAACAACCACTACATCGCCAGCGCCTGGCTGATGTTCGACATCGACCTGGCGGCCTCGCGCGCCCGCTACGCGCAGGACGATCCGGCCGGCAACTACATTCCGGGATCGATCGACAAGGTGGCCTCCTTCGGCGTGACGCTGACCGACCTGGGCCGCTGGTCGGGCGCCTTCCAGTTGCGCTACTTCGGCCCGCGGCCGCTGATCGAGGACAACAGCGTGCGTTCGCAATCGACCACCCTGGCCTACGCGCGCGTGGCTTACAAAATCGACGCCAGGACCCGCGTCGGCCTGGACATCTTCAACCTGTTCAACCGCAAGGCCAGCGACATCGATTACTACTACCCGTCGCGCCTGCCGGGCGAAGCCACCGACGGCGTCAACGACATGCACTTCCATCCGGTGGAGCCGCGCACGTTGCGGCTGACGCTGACGCGCAATTTCTGACGTCGTTCGTCCGAACGGAAAAAGCCGCCCGGCCGGGCTAATGCCGTTCAGTTAAGCGCGATGCTCGCTATGCGCCCCGTTCGGGCTGAGTAGGTCCGCAGGACCGTATCGAAGCCTGTTTGCCAAGAGCATCGCCCTAAGCCGCCCTTCGATACGCCGCTAGGCGGCTACTCAGGGCGAACGGAGCTTGACTTCCGACAACCAGAAAATAATGCCGTTCAGTGCTTAACTGAACGGCATTAGCGCCCCGAGGGCGGCTTTTTTCACGCCCGTCGCCGGAACTCAGATCCTGGGAAGATTCGCCGCCAGATAGCGCCCGGGCGTGACGCCGAAGGTGCGCCTGAACAGCGCGATGAAGGCGCTGGCATTGTCGTAGCCCAGCTCCAGCGCGATCGCGGTCACCGATTCGCCGGCGGCCAGCAACTCCAGGGCGCGCAGCAGCCGCGCGCGCTGGCGCCAGGCGGTGAAACTCAATCCGGTCTCGTCGACGAAGCGGCGGCTCAGCGTGCGCGGCGCGAGGTGCGCCCACTGCGCCCATTGCTCCAGCGTGCGGGCATCGTCGGGCCGCTCGACCAGGGCGCCGGCGATGCGCTGCAGGCGAACGTCCTGCGGCATGGGCAGCATGAAGGTATCGGCGGCGGAGGCGCCGATCTCGTCCAGGATCACGCCCGCCACCCGCTTCTGGTCCGGCCGCAGCGGCCCGATATCCCACTCGGCGGCGCGCAGCACGGCCTCGCGCAACAGGGCCGTCATCTCGATCACCTGCGGCTGTCGCGGCAGGCCGCCGCAAGCCTCCGCCGCCACGTAGACGGCCCAGCCCTCGAACGGCCCATGCGAACGCGCGGCATGCAGGTGCGACGGCGGGATCCACACGGCGCGCGTGGTCGGCAGCACCCAGGCGCCCATGCGGGTGCGCACGCTCAGCAGGCCTGAGAGCAGTCCGATCAGTTGCCCCGTGGCGTGGTGGTGCGGCCCCGACTCCCTGGCATCGGCCTGGCGGCCGGCAAGCGCCACCAATGGCGGATCGTCGCCGCTGATGAGCGAGGCCTGGGCAATTTTCTGGTTCAGCCGTTGCAAAGTCATGTTGGCGCCGTTGCGCTATTTAATGGCGCGGATAGTCTATCACCGCCATGACGAACCCGATTATGCTGATCTTCCCGTTCGCCGGAGTACCGCCATGACCACCGTTTCCGAACCCGCCACCGCCGCCGACCTCGATCTCCTGTATTCGCCGCCGTCCGAGATGATCGTCAAGGGCGTGCTGCCGCGCCTGCTGCCATTCCACCGCGCCTATCTTGAGGTGGCCAGCTTCTTCTGCCTGGCCACCGGCAGCGCCGCCGGCCTGGATGCCTCGCCGCGCGGCGGCCCGGCCGGGTTCGTGCAGGCGCTCGACGACCAGCGCGTGGCCTTTGCCGACTGGCCGGGCAACAACCGCATCGCCTCGCTGCGCAACCTGGCCGAGGACGACCGCGTCGGCATGCTGTTCCTGTTCCCGGGCCTGGAAGTCTTCATGCGCATCAACGGCCGCGCGGCCATCTCGACCGACGCCGCATTGCTGGACCGCCTGGCCGAGAAAGGGAAACCGCCGAAATGCGCCATCGTGGTCACCTTGGACGAAGTGCTGTTCCATTGCGGCAAGGCGATCAACCGCGCGCGGCTATGGGACGACGGGGCGCGCCTGGACCGCGCCATGGTGCCGTCGCCCGGACAGATGAAGGCCGCGCTCACCGGCGCCGATGAAGCGGCGGCGCGCCAGCTGGACGAGGGCTATCTCAAGTCGGTGCGCAACGATCTGTACTGAATGTTTCTGCGCACGCCGGATGCGCAATGGCCGCCCGAAGGCGGCCATGCGGATCGCGCTTTCCTTCAGGGCTACTTCACGCCTTCCAGCCCCTTCATCACCTCCACCTGCACCGTCTCCCAGATCGAGCGCTTGAGTTCGATGTAGCGCGGCGAGAGCTGGACCTCGGCCGTGCGCGGATGCGGCAGGTCGTTGCTGATGTCCTGCACCACACGGCCGGGCTTGGCGCCCATGACGACCATGCGGGTCGACAGCATCAGCGCCTCGTCGATCGAGTGGGTGATGAAGATGACGGTCTTGCCGCTCTTCTCGTAGATCTGCAGCAACTGCTCCTGCAGCACCTGGCGCGTCATCGCGTCGAGCGCCGCGAAGGGCTCGTCGAACAGCATCACGTCGGGATCGTTGGCCAGTACGCGGGCGATCGACACGCGCTGCTTCATGCCGCCGGAGAGCTTGTTGGGGAAGCTGTCCTCGAAACCTTTCAGGCCCACCATCTCGATGTAGTGCCGGGCCACCCTGGCGCGCTCCGCGCGCGCCACGCCGCGCATCTTCAGGCCGAACTCGACGTTCTCGCGCACCGTCTTCCACGGGAACAGCGCGTACTGCTGGAACACCATGCCGCAGGCCGGGTCGACATCCTTCACTTCGCGGCCGTTGACCCAGACGCTGCCCGCGCTGGCGCGTTCGAAGCCCGAGACCAGGTTGAGCATGGTCGACTTGCCGCAGCCCGAGGCGCCCAGCAGCACCAGGAACTCGCCCCTGGCCACCTGCAGGTCGACCCGCTCCAGCACCTTCAATGCGCCGAACGACTTGCCGGTACCGCGGAACTCGATCATCGGGCGCTCGTCGGCGGCGTTGTTCATTTCTGCCATGACAGCACACTCCTTTGGATCAGTCGGAACACAATGTCGGTGATCAGCACGGTGAAGCTGATGAGCACCATGCCCAGCACCACGGTATCGGTCTGGAAGAACTCCTTGCCGTTCATGATCATGAAGCCCAGGCCCTCCTTGGCCGCCACCAGTTCGGCGGAGATCACGCAGGTCCACGACAGGCCGAGGATCACCTTCATCCCCGACAGGATCTGCGGCATGCAGCCCGGCAGCACCACTTCGCGCATCACCTGCCAGCGGTTGGCGCCCAGGTTGCGGGCGGCCCGGATGAGCAGCGGATCGATGCCTTGCGTGGCTTCGATCACGTACAGCAGCGCCGGCGTGACGGCGCCCATGAACACGATGCTGTACTTCTGCGTCTCGGTGATGCCGAACCACAGCAGCGTCAGCGGGATCCAGCTCATCGACGGCAGCGGACGCAGGAACGACAGGATGGGATCGAACACCGCGCGCGCCACCTTGGACGTACCCAGCATGATGCCCAGCGGGATCGAGACCAGCACCGCCGCCAGGAAGCCGACCATCACGCGCCGCGCCGAGGCGAGGATGTTGATGACCAGCGTGTCCTGCTCCCACATGCGCAGCGCGCGTCCCAGGATCTGGCTCGGCGCCGGCAGGAATACCGCATCCACCACGCCGGCGCGGCAGACGCCTTCCCACACCAGCAGGAAGGCCAGCAGCGACACCGCCGACAGCGTGACCAGCGCGCCGCCTTGCAGCCACTCTTTTTTCTCAGCCATGCAGGTGCCTCACAGATAGGTGGTGTTGACCCACTGGCGCACTTGCGGCATGGAGTCGATCTGCTTGAGCTTGAGCAGCATCTCGGCCAGCTTCTGCAAGCCCACCACGAAGTTGCCCGGATCGCTCATCAGCGCCTTCTGGTCCGCCAGGGTGAACCATTCGGTCTGCCTGATCACGCCCAGCTGCTCCTCCATCGACAGCGAGGTCAGCTCCAGCAGGATCTTGGCGGCCTCTTCGGGCTTTTGCGTCAGCAGCGCATTGGCCTCGAAGATGGCCTGCATGAAGGCCTTCACCGCGGCCGGGTTTTCCTTGCCGAAGCCGGTGCGGGTCAGCAGCACGTCCGGGCCGGGCGACATCTTGTAGCTCTTGTAGAGGGAGAAGGAGGAATCGTCGAACAGCATTCTGGTGCCGGGCAGCGCGCGGATGCGGTCGAAGGTCGGGGTCCAGGCGCCGGCGGCGTCGATCTGGTTGGCCTTGTAGGCGGTCAGCAGTTCGGTCGCCGGCAGGTTGATGATGGAGACATCCTTGTCCGGATTGATGCCGGCCTGCGAGAGCACGTCCAGCAGCAGCACGTGGGCGCTGGAGGCGTAGGTCACGCCGATCTTCTTGCCCTTGAGGTCGGCCACGCTCTTGATCGACTCGCGCGCCAGCAGGCCTTCGGCGCGGCCGAAGTTGTTGGGCGTGGCGATCAGCTGGAACTGCTTGGCGCCGCTGGCCATGAGCGCCAGCGCCGAGACCACGCCGGTGCCGGCGATGTCGACGTTGCCGGCCATCACGGCGGCCATGCGCGCCGAGGAGGTGGAGAAAGCTTGCCAGCGCAGGTCGATGCCGTACTTGGCCATCAGGCCGGTCTTCATCGCAATGTAGGCCGAGTAGTGGCCCAGCCAGGCCGAACCGCCATAGTTGATCACGGTGGGCGCCGCGGCGCGCGACATGAGAGGGAAGCCTAGCGAGCCGGCGGCCGCCAGCGTGATGGCCTGCTTCATGACCTTGCGTCGATTCTGGTTCATTGCTTGCTCCTTCAGATTGGATATGAGATCTCTTGGTGACGTCGTGCGCGACATGGCTTGTGCACCCGTCCCGCTTGCGTGCATCGCCGCCATGCCTGCGTTTTTTCTTGGTTTGCTTGCTGGCCGGATTCCCGACGATGCCGGCCGCAGATGACGTGACAGGGCGATATTACTGACTCATGACCAAGGCCAAGCCCGCTTAAGAAAAACTAATACAAACTATCTTCGGCACTAATCTAGCTGCGCCGCAGCGGTGCGCACATGCCCAGCGGGTGTGCATTTGCGCCGCGGCGCGCACCTCGATCGCTCAAGCCGCCGCGCCGGCTTGCCGGCCGGCATCGGGCGACGTTGCCGCCCCTGCGCGCAGCGCCGCCAGCGCCGCGTCGATCATGCCGCGCACCACCGGCACGGCGGCGTGCGCGCGCTCAGGCAGGTAGCCGAACGGCGCGTGTTCGTCCATGTAGAGCGACTGGCACATCTCCATCTGCACCGCGTGGATGCCCAGCGCCGGCCGGCCGTAGCGGCGCGTGATGTAGCCGCCCTTGAAGCGGCCGTTGGCGACCCAGGTGAAGCCGGCCGGATGCCCTTCACAGGCATGCTGCGCCGCGCAAGAAACCGCCGCGCCGATCGCCGGCGAGCAGCTTTGTCCCTGGTTGGTGCCGATATTGAAGTCGGGCAGCTTGCCCTCGAACAGGCGCGGCAGATGACTGGCGATCGAATGGCCGTCCCACAGCAGGGCGCAGCCATGCGCCGCGCGCAGTCGCTGCAGCTCCTGCTCCAGCCGCTGGTGATAGGGCTGCCAGACCTGCTCCAGGCGCCGCCGGACCTCCTCGGCCGACGGTTCGCATCCAGGGCGATAGAGCGGCTCGCCGCGGAAGGTCTCGGTGGGACACAGCGACGTCGTGGTCTGGCCGGGATAGAGGCTCTCGTCGTCCGGCGGGCGGTTCAGGTCGATCACGTAGCGCGAAGCGCGGGCGCGGATGAAGGAGGCGCCCATCGATTCGGCGAAGGCATACAGGCGATCGAGATGCCAGTCGGTGTCGGCCACCGCCGATGCCGCCGGCGTCATGCCTGCGGCCAGCGCCGGCGGGATGAAGGTGCCCATGTGCGGAATGGAGATGAGCAGCGGCGCGCTGCCCTGGTGGAAATCGAAGCTGGTCGTCTGCATGGCGTTCCTTGGAGGCTGGAGCACAGGTAAGGCCGCGGTCACTTCCAGGAAAAGGCGTCCTTGGGCAACCCCGGCAGCGATTTGCGGATGGCGGGAGAAATCTTGTCTTGCAGCGCCTGGCGGGTCAGCAGCGAGACCTCCTCGGCCAGGCCGTTCCATTCGCCCTCGCGCGAGAGCAGAAAGAAATTGCGCCGCCCCAGCTGGCTGGGCGGCAGCGGCACCAGCACCACGTCGGGCAGGCAATGGCGCGACTGCCACAGGCACAGCGGCGTGGTCACCGCGTAGCCCATGCCCCAGGCGACCAGGTTGAGCATCGGATCGGTGGCGTCGAATTCGAGGCGGCGCGGCGCCTCCAGCTTGATGTGCTTGAGATAGCGCTCGATCTGCTGGCCGATCACCGAGCGCCGCGTATAACGCAGCAGCGGCAGGCTTTGCAGCGCGTTCTGGTAATCGTTGCCGTCGTCGGCATGCTGCTCCGCCACGCTCCTGGGGATCACCGCCACGAAGCATTCCGAGAACAGCAATCGCTGCTCGATGCGCAAGTCGTTGACGGTGGATTCGGTGCACACCGCGAGATCAAGCTCGCGGCGCTGCAGCTGCTCGGAGAGTATCGGCGTGAGCCCCGACCACAGCGAGATCTGGCGCGCGCTCTTGGAAATGGCCTGCACCAGGATCGGCCCCAGCGTGGCCGAGAACGAGTCCACGCCGCCCAGGCGGATCTGGGCCACTTCCGAGCGCGAGGCGTCGATCAGGCGTTCGTTGACGCGCTGCGCGTGTTCCAGCAGGTCCTGCGCCAGCTCCATCAACAGGCGGCCGGCGGCGGTCGGGCGCGAGGGGCGGAACTCGCGATCCAGCAGCAGCATGCCGCTTTGCGTCTCCAGGGACTTGATCAACTGGCTGATGGCGCTTTGCGTCACGCCCAGCTTGCGCGCGGCCTCGATCATGGAGCCGCCCTCGCAGACGGCGACGAAGGCTTGCAGGGCGTGCAGGTCGAATGGCATGTCAGACATGGTGTGTCCTTGAATGGGGTCAGGCAGCGGCGGCGCATGTTTCGGGCCCGCGCGACGATGCAGATGATGGAATGGAAACGGCCCGGAAACGCTAATGTTAACGCCACTTCTTCAAAACATTAGTTTCTCTAATGCTGCCGCGCCTGCCGATTTTTTCGGGTCACACTGCATCCCATTCTGATTGAAGAGGATGCTATGAACGCTGCTTTGAACGCTTATGACGCCATCGTGATCGGCGCCGGAGTCATCGGTACTTCCACCGCTTTCCACCTGGCCCGGCTGGGCGCGCGCAAGGTCCTGGTGCTGGATCGCAAGACGGTCGGCGAAGGCACCACCTCGCAGTCCTCGGGCATCCTGCGCACGCACTATTCGGTGCAGGAGAACGTCGAGCTGGCCCAACTGTCGTGGAAGGCCTTCAACAATTTCTCCGCCTACGTGGAAGACGAAGAGGCCTCCTGCGGGCTGGTCAAGTGCGGCTACATGATCTGGGCCGCGGACGACGACAAGCTCGAACCGCTGCGCGCGTCACTGAAGGGCCAGGAAGAGCAAGGCATCCCGCTGCAATACCTCGACGCCCGGCAAGCCGGCGAGCTGCTGCCGATCGCCCGCTTCGACGACGCCGCGCTGATCAGCTTCGAACCGGAGGCAGGCTTCGCCGACGCCTACCTGGTGGCGACATCGTTTGCCCGCGCCGCGCGTCGCCTGGGCGTGACCGTCAAGGAAGGCGTCAGCGTGGACCAGCTGATCATCGAGAATGGCCGCGTCACCGGCGTGGACACCAGCGCCGGCCGCTTCATGAGCAATACCGTCATCAGTACGCAGAACATCTGGACTCCCGAGCTGGCCGGCTGGACCGGCCTGAGCCTGCCGGTGCGCCCGGAACGTCATACCGTGCTGGCGCTGGAAGGTCCGCAGGCCTACACCTTCAACATGCCGGTGTTCAAGGACCTGGCATCCAAGGGCATGCTCTACGGCCGCAGCTACGGCGGCACGCAGATGCTGGTATCCGAAGGCGTGGTCGGCGAGACGCTGGACAAGCCGGACACCGAACAGGGCGATGTCCCGCTGGACGCGATCGTGGAGATCGGCGAGCAGGTGGCGGCGCGCTTCCCCAGCTATGAGACGGCGGGCCTGGCGACCTCGTGGACCGGCGTGTACGACGTGACCCCGGACTGGAACCCGGTGCTGGGCAAGCTGCCCGGCGTCGAGGGACTGGTCGCCGGCTTCGGCTTCTCCGGCCACGGCTTCAAGCTCTCCCCCGCGGTCGGCCGCGTGCTGGCGCAGTGCGCGCTGGGCCTGCCTACCGATGTATCGCTGGATCCGTACTCGATCGAACGCTTCTCGACCGGCAAGCTGCTGGTGGGCAAGTACGGTTCGGGCGCGGTGTCGTAATTGCCGCCCTGCCCATGAGCGACGCCATGCAAACCATCGTGCTCGCGGACGTGCCGGCCACGCTGTGGCGCAACGGCGGCGGCCTGACCCGCCTGCTGGCGTCGGGCCGGATCGGCCGGCCGGTGGGTCAGCCGCACCTTGAGTCGTTCGACTGGCGCATCAGCCTGGCCGACATCGCCGCCGACGGTCCCTTCTCATGTTTCCCCGGCGTGGACCGCCATGCGCTGCTGCTGGGGGCCGGCGCGGTGGAGCTGTCCGGGCCCTCCGGCGGCGCCTGCGCGCTGCCCTTGCAGCCGATCAGCTTTCCCGGCGAGGCGCAGCTGCATGCGCAACGCCTGCCCGGAAGCTTGCAGCCGCGCCTGCTGAACCTGATGGTGCGCCGCTCGGTGCTGCGCGGCGAGCTGCGCGTGATCGAACGCGCCTGCCGCGTCGACGATGCCGTCGCCTGGGCCTTGTTGCCGCTGGCCGGACGCTGGCGGGTGCGCGGCGCCGCCGAGATCGCAGCCGGCCAGGCCGTGTGTGCGGGCGATGCCTCGCCCTTGCAAGCCGAGCCGCTGGAGCCGGAGTCGAAGGCCGTTCTGGCGCGCATTCATTGCGTCTAGCGACGCTCCTTTTTTCTGCGGCAAGCCGCATTCCCTGAACCCATTTCCTGTTGAGGCAGATGAAGCCATGAAAATACTTGTCGCAGTCAAACGCGTGGTCGATTTCAATGTGAAGGTGCGCGTCAAATCGGACGGCTCCGGCGTCGATATCGGCAACGTCAAGATGAGCATGAACCCGTTCGATGAGATCGCCGTGGAGGCGGCCGTGCGCCTGAAGGAAGCGGGCGCCGCCACCGAGGTGATCGCGGTCTCCTGCGGGCCGTCGCAGTGCCAGGAAACCCTGCGCACCGCGATGGCCATCGGCGCCGATCGCGGCATCCTGGTCGAGACAGACCAAGAGCTGCAGCCGCTGGCCGTGGCCAAGCTGCTGCATGCCCTGGTGAAGCAGGAGCAGCCGCCGCTGGTGATCGTCGGCAAGCAGGCCATCGACGACGACAGCAACCAGACCGGCCAGATGCTGGCGGCGCTGGCCGGCATGCCGCAGGCGACCTTCGCCTCGACCCTGCAGATCGCCGACGGCGAAGCCGTGGTGACGCGCGAGGTGGATGGCGGCATGGAGAGCATCGCACTGAAGCTGCCGGCGCTGGTCACCACCGACCTGCGCCTGAACGAGCCGCGCTACGTGACGCTGCCCAACATCATGAAAGCCAAGAAGAAGCCGCTCGACATCACCACGCCGCAGGCGCTGGGGGTGGACATCGCGCCGCGCCTGTCCACCCTCAAGGTGGCCGAGCCGCCGGCCCGCGCCGCCGGCGTGAAGGTGGCGGATGTGGCGGCCCTGGTCGCCAAACTGAAAAACGAAGCCAACGTCATCTGAGGATATTCCATGCCCGTCCTGATCATTGCCGAACACGACAACCAATCGCTGAAAAGCGCCACGCTGCACGCGGTGACGGCCGCCGGCCAATGCGGCGATGAAGTCCATCTGCTGGTCTGCGGCCACCGCTGCGGCGGCGCGGCCGCCGCCGCCGCCGCCGTGGCCGGCGTGGCCCGGGTGCTGGTGGCGGACGCGCCGCATTTCGAGGCCGGCCTGGCCGAGAATGTGGCCGCGCAGGCGCTGGCGATCGCCGCGCCTTACAGCCACATCATGGTCACCGCGACGGCGGCCGGCAAGAACGTGCTGCCGCGCGTGGCGGCGCTGCTGGATGTGGCGCAGGTGTCGGAAGTCACCCGGGTGGTGGATGCGCAAACCTTCGAACATCCCATCTACGCCGGCAACGTCATCGCGACGGTGCGTTCGGCCGACGCCGTGAAGGTGGTCTCGGTCCGCTCGACCGCCTTTGAAGCAGCCGCGGCCGAAGGCGGCAGCGCTGCCGTCGACGCCATCGCCGCGGTGGCCGACTGCGGCTTGTCGCGCTTCGTGTCGCGCCAGACGACGTCGACCGACCGTCCCGAGCTGGCCTCGGCCAGGATCGTGGTCTCAGGCGGACGCGGCCTGGCCTCCGGCGAGAACTACGCCCGCCTGCTCGAGCCGCTGGCCGACAAGCTCAACGCCGCGCTGGGCGCATCGCGCGCCGCAGTCGACGCGGGCTATGTGCCCAACGATTACCAGATCGGCCAGACCGGCAAGGTGGTCGCGCCGCAGCTCTACATCGCGGTCGGGATTTCAGGCGCGATCCAGCATTTGGCCGGGATGAAGGATTCCAAGGTGATCGTCGCCATCAACAAGGATCCCGAATCGCCGATCTTCTCGGTGGCCGACTATGGCCTGGTGGGCGACCTGTTCGAGGCCGTGCCCGAACTGGTCAGGCAGCTGGGGTGAGGTGATGGCGATGCAGTCCTTGCTGGAACAATACGGCCCGCGCGAATCGATGGAGTACGACGTGGTGATCGTCGGCGGCGGCCCGGCCGGGCTGTCGGCGGCGATCCGCCTCAAACAGCTGGGCGCGCAGGCCGGCCGCGAGGTCTCGGTGTGCGTCCTGGAAAAAGGCAGCGAGGTCGGCGTCCACATCCTCTCCGGCGCGGTCATGGATCCGCGCGCCCTGACCGAGCTCATTCCCGACTGGAAGGAACAGGGCGCCCCGCTCAACACCCCGGTCACCGAGGACCGCTTCCTTTTCCTCTCCGCCAGCAAAGCCTACAAGACGCCCTCGTGGATGCTGCCAGCCTGTTTCCAGAACCATGGCAACTACGTGATCTCGCTGTCCAACGTCACCCGCTGGCTGGGCCAGCAGGCCGAGGCGCTGGGCGTGGAGATCTTCCCGGGCTTCCCGGCCGCGGAGATCCTCTACAACGAGGACGGCTCGGTCAGGGGCGTGGCTACCGGCAACCTGGGCATCAACAAGGAAGGCGAACCCGGCCCCGAGTTCCAGCTGGGCATGGAGCTGCACGCGAAGTACACCTTCTTCGCCGAGGGCGCGCGCGGCCACCTGGGCAAGCAACTGATTGCGAAGTACAAGCTGGACGCCGGCCGCGATCCGCAGACCTATGCCATCGGCATCAAGGAGCTGTGGGAGATCAAGCCGGAGATGCACCAGCCGGGACTGGTGGTGCACACCGCCGGCTGGCCGCTGGCCAACGACACCTATGGCGGCTCCTTCCTGTATCACCTGGAGAACAACCAGGTGGCGGTGGGCTACGTGGTGGGCCTGGCGTACCAGAATCCTTACCTCTCGCCGTTTGAAGAATTCCAGCGCTACAAGACCCACCCGGAGATCCGCAAGTTCTTCGAAGGTGGCAAGCGCATCTCCTATGGCGCGCGGGCGATCACCGCCGGCGGCGTGCAGTCGCTGCCGAAACTGGTGTTCCCGGGCGGCGCCTTGCTGGGTTGCGACGCCGGCTTCCTGAACGCTTCGCGCATCAAGGGCAGCCACGCGGCGATCAAGAGCGGCATGATGGCGGCCGAGTCGGCCTTCCATGCGCTGGGCGAGCAGCGCCAGCACGACGAGCTGGTGGAATACATCGTTGCCTTCGAGGCCTCATGGCTGAAGGACGAGTTGCACAAGGCGCGCAACTTCAAGCCCTCGATGAGCAAGGGGCTGGTTACCGGCACGCTGCTGGTGGGCATCGACCAGGTGCTCTTCGGCGGCAAGGCGCCATGGACCCTGCGCCACACGCACGCCGACCACGAATGCCTGCGCCCGGCCTCGGACTTCGCGCCGATCGCCTATCCCAAGCCGGACGGCAAGCTGACCTTCGACCGCCTGTCGTCGGTGTTCATCTCCAACACCAACCACGGCGAGGACCAGCCGGCGCACCTGACCCTGAAGGACAGGAACGTGCCGGTGCAGGTCAACCTGGCCAGGTACGCCGGCCCCGAGTCGCGCTACTGCCCGGCCGGCGTGTACGAGTTCGTGAAGAACGAGGACAACTCCGACCGGCTGCAGATCAACGCCCAGAACTGCGTGCACTGCAAGACCTGCGACATCAAGGACCCGACCCAGAACATCGTGTGGGTGACGCCTGAGGGCGGCGGCGGGCCGAATTACCCGGCGATGTGATCAGCCGGCGAGCAGGGCCTCGGCCACATCCTCGGGGAACTGGTAGCGTCGCTCCGCTATCATCACCACGCCCTCGCCTTCCAGGCCGGGTCGCACGGGCGGCAGGCCGCCGGCGCGCAGGGCCTGGGCGCATCCGACCCAGTCGCCGCCATCAACCGGCCGGTTGAGCGACGCCCAGGACAGGCTGCCGCAGACGTTGTCGCCGAACCCGTGCAAGGTTCGCCAGTCGGCGCCGCGCGCCAGCAGGAAATGCGCAAGGGAGGCGTCGCCGCGGAAGACCGCCTGGTTGAGGGCGGAGCCGTCGATATCGCCGCCCCTCACTTCCAGCGGCCAGCCGCATTCCACCATGACCCTCACCGCCTCGCCGCAGCCTTGCGCCGCCAGCTCGGGCAGCATGCGCAGCCGGGGCGCATCGAGGCCGGCGATCACACCGGGATGGCCGGCCTGGATCGCGCGCGCCGCGGCGAGATCGCCGCGCGCGCAGGCGGCGACGAAGGCGTCGTCCACGGCCAGCGTCGCCCCGTGCGCATCGGCATGGCCGAGCAACCCGGCGACGTCGACGCGGCCGAAGCGCTGCGCCACGACATGGGCCGCTATGCCGTCGGCAGTGCGGGCATCGATGTCGGCGCCGGCGTCGATCAGGGCTTGAATGTGCGCGAGCGAACAACGGCGGCGGATCGCCCAGAGCAGCGGCGATCCCCACTCGGCGGTGGGCGGCCCCAAGGGCGCTTCGTTCGGATTGCCGCCATGGGTGAGCAGCAGCTGCAACGCAGCGGGACTGTCGAGGTCGAGCGCGCGGTAGATGGCGTTGGAGCCGGCGATCACGGCGCCGGCCTCAAGCAGCAGCCGGGTGCATTCGGGCGCTTCCAGCGAATGGTAGAGCGATTCGCCGTCGTCGGGATCGGCGCCGGCCTCGAGCAGCAGCCGGGTCAGTTGCGCATCGCGCGCCTTGCCGGCGGCGCCGCAGAGTGCGGACAATCGTTCGGCCTCGTGCGGATGCGCCACCGAGGCGGGAAACATCCGGTTGCCGATGGATTGGTTGGGCGAGGCCCCGGCGCCGAGCAGGAATGCCGCGCACGCGCGCACGCGCTCGCCGTAGCCGGCTTGCGTGGCCAGCGCCGAGTGGGTCACCGCCACCAGGGGCGGCAGGCGCAGCGGGCCGCCCGCGCGATGAATCCATGACGGATCTTGCGCGGTGGCGCGCCTCAGGGCTTGCTCGTCGCCGACGGCGCATGCCAGATAAGGGTCGTCGCCCGGCAAGGCCGGATCCTCCTCCAGCAGCCGCACGGCCACCGCCGCCCGGCTGGCGTCATTGCCGCCGGCGACATCGGCCGCATAGAGCGCCTGCAGCCAATGCCGCACGGCCAGGGCCGGATCGTCGGCCAGCGCCTGGCGCGCAAGCGCGAAGCCCTGCAGGTCGGCCCATGAAGGGAACCCGTATTCCCGCGCAAGGCAGGACTGGGCATCGTGCAAGCGCAGGGAGCGGGCCAGCAGGCCGGCGTCGTCCTGGCCGCGCGCGGCGGGCAGCGACTCGCGGAAGCGCTGCAAGGCGACGGCAGCGCCCTGGCGATAATCGGCCAGCAAGGCCTTTGCCTGTTTTTTCAAGTGCCCGATATCGGGCCGGGGGGGAATGCGTTTCATGGACACCTCCGTGCGTCAAATGCCGAAGATCCGCAACATCGGCTGCACAAAAGGCGTGAATGGGAAGACATGCACAAGTGGGTTCAACCCTTTCCGCGGATCCGGAGGCGTCTTGCACGCGTTGCGGATTATAAGATGCGGATATCCCCGCGTCCAGATTGCCCGGGGGATTATCAATCCCGGGTTGAAACTGAATGTCCGCCGCGCCCATCGCCAGCCGGGCCGGCTCCTGCGATACTGTCCCCGTGCAAACCCACTGTCGAAAGGAAGAACAATGCAAGGTCCCATCATCGTCGTCGCCACCATCACCGCCCGCCCCGGCCATCGCGAAGCCGTCACCGCCGCGCTGAAGAAGGCGGTGCTGCTGGTCAGGAGCGAACCCGGCTGCGAGCGCTATGACCTGCATCGCGACGACGCCGATGCCGACCGCCTGGTGATGCTGGAGCGCTGGGACAGCGCCGAGGATCTGGCGCGGCACGAGCAAGGCGAGCCGTTCAAGGAGCTGGTGAAGGAACTGACCGGGCGCGCCGACCTGGCGGTGAGCAAGCTGGAACAGCTGGCCTGATTCGCGGGCGCTCAGGCGCCCTGCCGATAGGCGCGGCTGGAGATCGCTACCGAGTTGCCGTCGGGATCCTTGGCGTTGGCGAAGGCATAGCCGTTGGCCTGGTGGACGCTGCCGAACTCCAGCCCTTGCCGTGCGCACTGCGCCTTGAACGCTTCCACATCGGGCACGCTGAACATCAGCTTCACGCCGGCCTGCCCCTGCTTGAGGCTCTTGGCGGCCTGGTGGATCAGGATGCCGGCGCCGGACTGCGGCGAGCTCAGTGCGATCAGGCCTTCGACCATCTCGCCGCTGGTCAGGAAACCGAAGTGCCTGCGGTAGAACTCGGCGCTGGCGGCGGGGTTTCTGGCGTAGATCAGGATGGTGTCGAGCTGGGGCGTCATGAAGGCTTTCGTTGTCGGCAATGCGCGGATGCGGCGATAGGCAGCGACTCTACCAAGAAAGTCTATTTTTTTCAGCAGTGCGGAGATGGCGGGCAGAGGGCTACCCGCCCCCATGACGGCCGACGCCATCTGCTCCATGTCGTTCCTGCGAAAGCCGGAACCCGGCGACTTGCGTGGCGCATCATGAGCACTGCACGCCGCTGCCGCCCAAGGAGCCCCTAGCCCGGCAAGCGCATCTCGTCGCGGATCCACTCCACCGCCGACGCATGCGCCGGCCGCCAGCCCAGCTCGCTGCGCGCGCGCAATGCCCGCACGCGGCTGTTCGAACCCAGCGAATAGCGCGCCTTGTTGAGGCCCCACAGCGCGATCGCCTCTTCCTCGCTCAGGTTCTCGATACGGCCGATGCCCATGCGGCCGGCAAGGGCCCCGGCCATCTCGGCGTAGGACGACTCGCCGTTCTCGGCGAAGTAGAAGCCCTTGCTGTCCGGCGCCTCCAGCGCCAACCGATACAGCGCGCACACATCCCCGATATGCACCGTCGCCCAACGGTTCACGCCGCGGCCGACGATCTTCATCACCCCGCTTTCCCGCGCCTGCGCCACCAGCGCGGGTATCTGCACGCTGTCCGGCTGCAGGCCGGTGCCGTGACCGTAGATCAGCGTGTTGCAGATGACGATGCCGCGCATGCCGGGCGCGGCCAGGATGCGCTGGTCGAGTTCATAGCGCGCCCATTTCTCGGCGCCGACCACCAGCGGCGTGTTCTCGTCGAACACCTGCGAGTTCAGCACGTTGCCGGCCGCGGCGTCGCCCACCTGGCTGGAGCCGCTGGTGTGCAGCAGGATCTTGCCGCTGCCTTCCAGCGCGCCGAGCAGCGCCTCGATGGCCGGACGGTGGTCGCTGCTGGCGCAGTTGATCACGGCGTCGGCGCGCCTGGCCTCGTCCGCGAGCAGGGCGCTGTCGTCCAGCGTGCCGGGCACCGGTTCGATGCCGAGGGCGCGCAGCGCTTCCGACTTCGACGCGTCGCGCGCAAGCCCGCGGATGGTGTGGCCGGCGGCGGCCAGGCTGCGTCCCGCGGAGCCGCCGATGTAACCGGTGGCGCCTGTGATGAAGATGTTCATTGGCGTATCGTTTGTGTTTTGAGGGAAGACGCCATCGTACACAAATTCGCGACGCAGGTTGACCGCGACGGGACGAAGGGCCACCATGAATGCCGACCTCAACTCTTCGCCACGCAATGACCCAACTCCACGGAGCAACCTATCGAGGCCGGCGCATCAGCGTGGCCTGCACCCCTGCGCGTGACGGCGACGTCGTCTGCGCGGTCAGCATCGACGGCGCCGGCTACCCGCAACTGCGCGGCAACCCCTTCGCCTCGTTGATTGCGGCGCAGGTGGCGGGCATCTCCTTCGCTCGCGCGATGATCGACGCCGAGCTCGACGCCGGCGTGGCGGAACACCGCGGCTACTTCATCCGCGTCTCCAGCAACGAACAGCGCGACGGCAGCTGGATCGGCAGCTACCACCTGCACCGCAACGACAATCCGGTGCCGTTCCGACGCGTGGCCTGCGAAGAACTGCGCGGCAACACGCCGGTGGAAGTGGAGGAATACGCAACGGCCTGCGCGCGGGCGGCGCTGGATGCGGAGGTGGCGGCGGGGAGGCTTTGAGGATGAATGGGGCGGGGATGCAAGCCCCCTCCTCCATGTCGTCCCTGCGAAAGCAGGGACCCAGCGTCGTTCAGCGGTCGTCGAGGCACGACAAAAGCCACTGGGTTCCTGCTTTCGCAGGAACGACAGGTAGTGAGAGTGTCTTGAACAAGCGAGGATGCCAGCCCCTCTTCCATGTCGTCCCTGCGAAAGCAGGGACCCAGCGTCGTTCAACGGTCGTCGAAGCACGACAAAAGCCACTGGGTTCCTGCTTTCGCAGGAACGACAGGCAGTGAGAGTGTCTTGAACAAGCGAGGATGCCAGCCCCTCCTCCATGTCGTCCCTGCGAAAGCAGGGACCCAGCGTCGTTCAACGGTCGTCGAAGCACGACAAAAGCCACTGGGTTCCTGCTTTCGCAGGAACGACAGGTAGTGAGAGTGTCTTGAACAAGCGAGGATGCCAGCCCCTCCTCCGTGTCGTCCCTGCGAAAGCAGGGACCCAGCGTCGTTCAACGGTCGTCGAAGCACGACAAAAGCCACTGGGTTCCTGCTTTCGCAGGAACGACAGGTAGTGAGAGTGTCTTGAACAAGCGAGGATGCCAGCCCCTCCTCCGTGTCGTCCCTGCGAAAGCAGGGACCCAGCGTCGTTCAACGGTCGTCGAGGCACGACAAAAGCCACTGGGTTCCTGCTTTCGCAGGAACGACAGGCAATGGGATGAGGGCAGTTGGCCCGGGGTGAGGGCGAAAAAAAGGCGGCTCAGGCCGCCTTTTTCCTTTTGGCCGGCGCCGGCTGGCCCTGCGACAGGATCGCCGCC
Organism: Herbaspirillum sp. WKF16; assembly: GCF_028993615.1. Lineage (NCBI taxonomy): Bacteria > Pseudomonadati > Pseudomonadota > Betaproteobacteria > Burkholderiales > Oxalobacteraceae > Herbaspirillum > Herbaspirillum sp. WKF16. The sequence goes on from NZ_CP118632.1 coordinate 4,671,996, forward strand.
AGCAATCCGGGGAAGCGGCTCTCGATGTCGGCGCGGCGCAGGGTGTTCATGTGCGAGGTGCCGGTGTTCTCGGTGAGCACCAGGCCCGACTCGCGCAGCACCTTGAAGTGGTGCGAGACGGTGGACTTGGGGCGGCCGCCGTCGAGCTCGCCACAGGTCGCGCAGGCGACGTGCGCCAGGTGGCGCACGATGTCCAGGCGGATCGAATCGCTCAGGGCGTAGAGCACGCGCTCAAGCACCAGTTCTTCGGCGGCGGGATGTTTGTAGGGTCGCATCAGCGGAATGATACACCTTGGGTTATACTGATTCTATAGTTCGAGTATATTCGAACTAACGAACAATATACCTGCAGGAAACAAACTTTCCACCACTGCAACGCCTTCGACGCCCCTCTTTATCAAAAGGCCAACATGTCCGCCCTGTTCCAACCGTTCAAACTCAAAGACCTCACCCTGCGCAACCGCATCGCGGTGCCGCCGATGTGCCAGTACATGGCCGTCGACGGCCGCGTCAACGAGTGGCACCTGTCGCACTACGCCAGCATCGCCCGCGGCGGCGCCGGCCTGGTGATCGTGGAAGCCACCTCGGTGGCGCCTGAAGGCCGCATCACCCCGGGCTGCACCGGCATCTGGTCCGACGAGCTGGCGCAGGCCTTTGTGCCGGTGGTGCAGGCCATCAAGGCGGCCGGCGCGGTGCCGGGCATCCAGATCGGCCACGCCGGCCGCAAGGCCAGCGCCAACCGCCCGTGGGAAGGCGACGACCATATCGCCGCCGGCGATGCCCGCGGCTGGGACACCATCGCTCCCTCCGCCGTCGCGTTCGGCCGCGGCCTGCCCAAGGTTCCCAAGGCCATGGACCTGGACGACATCGCCCGCGTGCGCCAGGACTTCGTCGACGCCGCCGTGCGCGCCCGCGACGCCGGCTTCGAATGGCTGGAACTGCACTTCGCCCACGGCTACCTGGCGCAGAGCTTCTTCTCGGCGCATTCCAACCAGCGCGACGACATCTACGGCGGCAGCGTCGAGAACCGCGCGCGTTTCCTGCTTGAAACCCTGCGCGCGGTGCGCGAGGTGTGGCCGGAACACCTGCCGCTGACGGTGCGTTTCGGCGTCATCGAGTACGACGGCCGCGATGAGCAAACCCTGCAGGAGTCGATCGGCGTGGTGCGCGAGTTCAAGGCCGCGGGCATGGACATGATCAGCGTCACCATGGGCTTCACCATTCCCGACACCAACATCCCCTGGGGCCCGGCCTTCCTCGGCCCGATCGCCGAGCGGGTGCGCCGCGAGGCGGACGTGCCGGTGTCGTCAGCCTGGGGCTTCGGCACGCCGGAGATCGCCGAGCGCGTGGTCAAGGAGGGGCAGCTGGACCTGGTGATGGTGGGCCGCGCCCACCTGGCCAACCCGCACTGGCCTTATCAGGCTGCCAAGGAACTGGGCCTGGAGCGTGCCTCGTGGACGCTGCCGGCGCCCTACGCGCACTGGCTGGAACGCTACTGATGAGCCGGCGCCGACCGGCGCCGCCGCATTTCAACCCGCTTCACCCCGCCACGCCGCGCCTCGGGAATTGCCTGAGGCGCCGGCGCGGTTTCTAGGGGAATTCACTAAAGCCATCGTGGACGCCTTTCCCTAAGATGAAACCATCGAAAGGAGCTCACCATGTTCACCACCTTCCTGATGGCCGCAGTCCTCTTTACCCTGATCGCAGTGGCCGGCACGGCCGTCGGCGTCTACCTGTTCGCCGAAGCCAAGTGGAACAAGCATCCGCTGGCCCGCTGCAGCTACCGCCGCGCCGCCAGCTTCGCTTCGGCCTGATGAATTTCCGCGCGGCGCCCTGGCGGCGCGGCGCAAGCAACACGGGATCTGCCGCCGACGACGGCAAACCCTGCAGATGTCTCCTCTGAATCCTGTTGGATTTGGTTTTATGCCCCCGGCTTGAGTCTCCGGGGGCTTTTTTTTTGCCCGGCCGCGGCGATCAGTAGAACAGCAAGGCGATCAGCGGCACGCTGGAGGCCAGCAGGCAGCCCAGGAAGGCGGCGAGGAACAGCAGTTTTTTCTTTCGGGTGGCCATGGACGATCCGGCAATGATGAGTGGGACGAGACCGAAGTGTACAGGCCCCGCCGCGCTCAGGCCATGCCGTTGCGCCCGAACCTGCGGTAGCCCTCGCGGGTTTCCAGGAGATCGCAGTAGGCGGCCACGGCCGGCAACTCGGGACGCGCGAAGGGCGTGGCGAACCAGCGCACCAGCGACAGCCCGACCGGGATGTCGGCCAGGGTGAAGGCCGGGCCGGCGACGAAGGCGCCGGTCTGCCGCAACTGTTGTTCCAGCACGCGCATGAAGCCGCTCCAGCTCTCCAGCGAGGACGCCACCTGCTGCGCGTCGCCGTGCGCGGGCGACTTGCGCACCAATGACATGAAGGCATAGCTCCAGGCGCGGTTGAGGTCGCTGGCCTGCCAGTCCATCCACTGGTCGATGCGGGCGCGCTCGCGCGGCGGCGCCGGGTAGAGGGAGCCGTCGCCATACTGGCCCGCCAGGTAGCGCAGGATGGAGTTCGACTCCCACAGCACGAAGCCGCCGTCGTCGATCACCGGCACCATGGCGTTGGGATTCATCGCCAGGAAAGACGGTTCGCGCGTCGAGCGAAAGCCCGCGCCCCAGTCCTGGCGCGCGTAGTCGATGCCGAGTTCGGCGCAGGCCCACAGCACCTTGCGCACATTGATGGAACTGTCCTTGCCGTAGATCGTGAGCACGCGCCCCTCCGTGTTGTATCGATCCCAGACATTAGCAGCTGCGCAAGGGCGGCGACATATACAGTTGCGCGCCGGCGCAGGGCCGCGCTGTTTCGTCTGCGCAAGTGGCCCGGTGGAAAATGCCCGAACTGTACCGGGCAGCGCGCGCCCGCGCGCATTAGACTCGCCACTCCAGTCATTCCGACCGTTCCGGCACGCCCATCATGTCACCGTCCAACATCGCCAGGCTCCTGCTGCTGGCCGCCATCTGGGGCACCAGCTTCATGCTCATGCGCATCGCGGCGCCGGTGTTCGGCCCCATGCTCACCACCTTCGGCCGCGCCTCGCTGGCGGCCATCGTGCTGCTGGCCTACGCCAGGTCGCGCGGCGTGCGGCTGGACTGGCGCCGCAACTGGAAACCCTACCTGGTCATCGGCATCGGCAACACGGCGCTGCCGTTCTCGCTGTTCGCCTGGTCGGCGCTGCACATCCCCTCCTCCTACATGGCGACCATGAACTCGCTGGCGCCGGTGTTCACCGCCGCCTTCGGCTTCCTGTTGCTGGGCGAGCGCCTGACGGCGGTGCGCCTGGGCGCCTTCGTGCTGGGCCTGTCCGGGGTCGCGGTGCTGGTCGGCGTGGGGCCGGTGCCGGCCGACGCGATGGTGGTGCTGGGCGTGCTGGCCGGCATGGGCGCGGCCGCCAGCTATGGCTATGCGGCGACCTATACGCGCATGCGCGGCGCCGGCATCTCGCCCATCGCGATGGCTTGCGGCAGCCAGTTCGCCGCCGCGCTGTGCCTGGCGCCCTTCGCCGCGCCGGGCGTGCCGCATGCGCTGGCCGCCGGCACCCTGCCCGCGCTGCTGGCGGTGCTGGTGCTGGGCGTGGTGTGCACCGGCGTCGCCTATGCGCTGTTCTTCCAGCTGATCTCCTCCGAGGGCGCGACCAAGGCCATCACCGTCACCTTCCTGGTGCCCATGACCGCCTCGCTGTGGGCCTGGCTGCTGCTGGACGAACCGGTCACCGCCGGCACCGTGGCCGGCATCGCCATCGTGCTGACCGCGACCGCGATCGCGTTGCGCGCCAAGCCGGCGGGGGCGCGCAAGGCGGCGGCCTGAACGCCGTCGCCGGAAAATAAAAAACGCCGCAGATCGCGGCGTTTTTTCATCGTCCCACGACAGGCTTACCAGCCGTATTTGACGCAGGCCTTGCGATAGGCCAGTCCCGCCAGCGCCACGTCTTCCAGGCCGATGCCGATGGCCTTGTAGATGACGATGTCGTCGGCGCCGCGCTGGTAGGGCGCGCTGCCGTCCACCGCCTGCGCCAGCTCCATGACCTGGTCCCAGTCGAAGGTGCCGGGGGCGCATTGCACCAGGTCGCCGGCTTCCTGCCGGGCCTGCGGCTTCCACTCGACGAACAGGGCGGCCGCGCGCGCAATCGCGGTGTCGTCCAGCTCGCGCACGTTGGCCTTGGAAGCGCCGACCGCCGCCACGAAGGCGCCCGGGCGCAACAGCTTGCCGTCGAACAGCGGCGTGGCCGCGCGCGTCACGGTGACCAGCACATCGGCGCTGCGCGCGGCCTCGTCGATCTCGACCACGCGCGCCGGCACGCCCAGGGTGCGGGTGATTTCCTCGGCCAGTTCCTGCTGGCCCGACAGGCCGGCCACCAGCACCTCCTTGAACTTGCGCACCTGCAGCAGCGCCGGCACGTGCGAACGCGCCTGCACGCCGGTGCCGATCACGGACAGCACCGCGGCATCCGGACGCGCCAGCGCATCGCAGGCCACCGCGGTGGCGGCGGCGGTGCGCAGCCCGGTCATGGTGTCGCCCTCGATGGTGCACAGGGGCGCGCCGGTCTCGGTGGAGAACAGCTGGATCACGAACTTGAACTGGCCCTTGATGGTGGTGTAGACCTTGGCGCCGGCAATGCCGGCGGCGGGAATCACGGCGCCCATCATCGACAGCATCACGCCGTTGGAGGCGCTGGTGCGCACGCGCCCCTGGTGCGCGCCGTCGGCCGCGCCGGCGAAGGCCTCGCGCATCGAGGCGATGGCGCCTTCGGTGGTGAGCAGTTCGCTGATCTGCTGGTTGCTGAGGAATTTCATGTGCGGCTCCTTGGTTTGCTTGAATGAGGGCGGCGCAGATTGCGCCCATGCGGCGTTATTGCGGCCCGTGTTCGGATTTGAGGTAGTTCCAGATGCGGTCGATGTCGGGGCTGGCGCCGTCCACCCGGCGATAGACGCGGATATCCATTTCGTCGCACCACAGGCCCTGCTCAAGCGCCTCGCGGTCGTTGGGCGCGATGGCCAGCGTCAGCTTGCCCTCGGCGATCTCGCGCGCCACCGCGCTGGCCGGCAACCAGGCGATGCCGTGGCCTTCCACGGCCATGCTCTTGAGGCCCTCGGCCAGGTCGGTCTCGAAGCGGCGGAACAGGTGCACCCGGCGCGGGCTGGTGTGCAGCGCCTTCTCGACGATGCGCGAGAGCGAGGAATACGGTGAATAGCTCAGGAAGGGCTGGGGATCGTTGGGCGTGCCGGGCAGCACGTACTTGGGCGCGCCGCCGGGCATGGTCTTGACGTAGGGGCGCAGCGGCTCCTTGCCCAGCGACAGCACGTCATAGCGCTCGGGGTCGAGCGCGATGCCCTGTTGCCGATGGTCGTAGCAGATCAGCAGGTCGCAGTTGCGCTCCACCAGCGACATCACGGCATCGTGCACATTGCCGGCCATGACGGTGGTGGCGATCGCGCCGACCTTCTTCTCGATCTCGGAGAGCAGCTTGGGGAACAGCGTGAGCAGCAGCGTGTGCGGCATGGCGAAGCGCACCGCCGACTGCGCGCCGGCCAATTGCCCGCGCAGCACCAGGCGCGCCTGCATCGACTGGTTGAGCATTTCCCTGGCGATCGGCACGAAGGACTCGCCGGCCGGGGTCAGCGTGCAGGGATAGGAGGAGCGGTCGAACAGCTCGGCGCCCAGCCAGGTCTCCAGCGAGCGGATGCGGCGCCCGAAAGCCGGCTGCGTAACATTGCGCAGCTTGGCCGAACGGCTGAAATTGAGCGTCTCGACCACCGAGAGGAAGTCCTCGACCCATTTGATTTCCATCGTTGCCTGCCTCTCTGGCGCGCCGGCGCTGTTATCCGCGCGCGGCATCCCGTTGCGTCCGGCCCGCGCTTGCGCGCAGGGCCGGCCCCTTTGACCCGGCAGCAACTATACCGAAACGGCACCGCCGGCGTCCCATGCCGTTTTGGCATGAGGCGCGCCGGAGGCGGCGTTGCGGCGCGTCCTCAGGCGGCGTTGGCGCGCAGCTCCTGCAACACTTGCACCGATGTCGCCAGGCGCAGGCCGGCCGCCTGCATGGCGGCCAGGAAATCGCGGTGCTGCTGCTCGAAGCCCGCCACCGGGCTCATGCAATCGGTCACCAGCACCAGCCGCGCGCGGCCGGCGGCGTCGAGGTTCTGGGCGATGTGCTCGGTGGTGGCGCGCACGCAGTGACTGCCGGCCTCGCCGGCGATGTAGACCGCATCGGCCCGGGCCAGCTCGCCGATGAAGGGCAGGTTGAGCTGGGTGTCCGGATCGTCGGCGTCGGGCACTTCGGCCTGCACCGCCGAGTAATGCTCGGTCCAGGGATTGCTGCCCTTGCGCAGCTTGGCCGCCACGCGCAGCGTCGCATCCTCCCAGCGGTTATAGGCGGCCCGCACGTCGGCATGGACGTCGCCGCCCCAGCTGCCGATCTCGCAATGCACCGGCCACACCATCAGGCGGTAGCGGCCGCTGGTTTCCAGGGCGTCGAGATAGGCCAGCGCGCGCGGCAGCGATTGCCCGTCGCGCGGCGCGAACTCGCCGGCGCGCACCTGGGCCGCTTCGATCTGGGTGAAGGGCGCCACCGGCGCGCCGTCGCCGCGCCGCCAGAAGGTTGGATGCGCGATATCGAGCCGGTGATGCGAATCGAGCGTGATGCTGATGGCCGACAAGCCGGCCCCGCCCTCGTCGATCAGCCGCGCCACGCGCTGCATGTCGGCATGGGCGCCGGCCACCGGCAAGGCCGGCGCCTGCGCCCGGCCCTGTACGGGATCCGGCGGCAGATGGGACGCGGGCAGGTCGCAGAAGTCATTCTGCGGATCGATGAGGAGCAGGTGGAGCTGGCGTGGCATGGCGGACGTTCCGGAAGCGGGTGGCGTGAAGCCTCCAGTCTAGATCACTTTTCCGGCTGCCAGAAAGACGCAAGCCCGATGCGGACGATTTCCGCATCGGGCTCGATGGCGCAACAAAAGAGGAACGTCGCCTCAGGCGCAGCAGTTGCCGTCGATATGGTCATCGCGCGTCGCGCGCGAGGCTTCACGGCGGCTGCGCACGCGTTGCGAAACGCGGTGCAGTGCGCGCTGGGTCAGCATCATGCTCAGGGTGCCCATGCTGAACTCGGCCGCGATCAGCAATCCCACCAATGCGGCGAATTGCAGGTAGACCCGCGGATAGAGAGCCGTGCCCCGCACGAACAATTGATGCAACATGATGGTTCCTCTTTTCTTGTTTTACTTGCTGGTGGATAGAACAGCCGAAGGAGGGATGCGCCGGCAGGACTCAACCGCCCGCATCCTTCCTCCCGCCGGATCAGGCGCCGGTGTACAGCGCGCCTTGCGAACCTGCGGTTTGCAGGCCGCGGTTGGCAGGAGCCGAGGTCACGGCCGGGAAGACCGAGTCCACCTGGTTGGCCAGGCCTTGTTGCTGCGCCTTGGCCAGCTCGGCCTTCACGGCGGCGCGGGTGGTGTGCGACACGAAAGGCTTTTCAACCGGATACGGTGCCTCGGCGAAAGCCAGGGACGAAGCGGACAGGGCCAGGGCGGCGGCGACGATATACTTTGCAGACATGATGTTCTCCTTTTGGGTGTTCACGAATTAGGGTTGCGGGTACATGTTTCGGTTGTGTGAGATGACATGTGCCTCTCTCTCAGAACCGCATCGTTTCTTGCGTTGCGATGTCGTTCATCGATGACTGCAGTGTAGGGATGAGCCGCCGCCGGAAAAACATGCCGAACAGGAATTGAGTGTTCTGCGAAGTGGAACAATCGCAAACGCCTATCGCGGCCATAGAAACAACGCTATCGGCAAACGCCCTGCAAATCCGCCGCAAATCCAGGCCCGTCAAGCCTTGCGCTGCGGGTGCCGGTTTTTGGGTCGGGATGCTTCCGCGACGAGACCCTCGTTTTGATTATTTCTTGTTATCACAAACGGAAATGACGCCAGCCAACGTGCCACCCGGCATCGGCAGCGCAGGCTGCCGGCCGGGATGGGCATGGAAAGTGCTTGGAAGATGGCGCCGCATCGGCCCAGGTCCCCTCCGGCGACTTGCCGTGCGCACACCATCCACATCCGAGGGGAGACCATGCCTGCCGCCGATACCGCACCGCCGCTACCCGCTTCCACGGCGCTGAACGAACATGACGCCACCTTCCGCCGCGTGGCCTGGCGCATCGTGCCCTGCGTCACGCTGATCTGGTTCCTGGCCTGGGTCGACCGGGTCAACGTCGGCTTCGCCAAGCTGACCATGATGAGCGACCTGCACTGGTCGGACGCCGTCTATGGCGCCGGCGCGGGCATCTTCTTCATCGGCTACTTCCTGTTCGAGGTACCGAGCAACATGCTGCTGCAAAAGATAGGCGCGCGCAAAACCATCATGCGCATCACCATCGGCTGGGGTGTGATCTGCGTGGCCATGGCCTGGGTGCAGACGCCGGGCCAGTTCTATTTCCTGCGTTTCCTGATGGGCGCCTTCGAGGCCGGCCTGCAGCCGGGCGTGATCCTCTACCTCACCTACTGGCTGCCGGCGCACCGCCGAGGCAAGGCGCTCTCGGTGTTCGTCTCGGCCTCGGCGGTGTCGCTGATGATCGGCAGTCCGCTGGCGGCCTACATCATGGAGCTCGCGCAGGGCGCCTTCGGCATGCAGGGATGGCAATGGCTGTTCATCATCGAGGGCATCCCCTCGGTGCTGGCCGGCATCGCCGCGTTGTTCATCCTGACCGACCTGCCGTCGCGGGCGAAATGGCTGTCCGAGCGCGAGAAGGCCCACATCGCCGCCGAGATGGCCGACGAGGAGCGCCAGCTCGGCCCGCGCGAGCACAGCTTCCTGGCCTCGCTCAGGAGCGCGAAGATCTGGCTGCTGATCGGCGTGTTCTTCTGCATCATCGCCGGCAACGCGACGCTGGTGTATTACGGGCCGAGCCTGGTCAAGGAAGTCGGCTTCACCGACATCAAGACGCTGGGCTGGATCATGGGCGGCATCTACGCCTGCGGCTGGGGCGGCATGGTCTTGAACGGCTGGCTCTCGGACCGGCGCCAGGAAACCCGCCTGCACACGGCAGCGGCCGCCGCCATCGGCGCCGTCGGCCTGTTGCTGGCCGCCTGGTGCGTGGGCGAGAAGAACGCCGCCGGGCTGATCGTGGCGCTGGCGCTGTCGTCGGCCGGCACCATGGGCGCGATCCCGATCTTCTGGCAGTTGCCAGGACAGTACCTCTCCGGCAACGCCATCGCCATCGGCCTGGCGGTCATCAATTCGGTCGCCAACCTGGCCGGCTATTTCTCGCCGCAACTGCTGGGCTATCTCAAGACCAGCACCGGACGCTATACCCAAGGCCTGGCCGGCATCGCGCTGGTGGAGATGCTGGGCGCGCTGCTGATCCTCGGTTTCATCGGCACGCGCGCGACCGCGCGGCGCAACTGATCAGGAGCGGTCGCGCGATCGCTCCAGGTTCTGCCGATCGAGCATCTGCTCGGCGTCGCTCTCGCCGCCCGGGCGCAAGCCGGTGCGGCCCTTGCCGCGCGTCTCGCCGAGCTTGTCGTCGCGCGCGGCCGGCTCGGGCGCGTGGCGGGCGTCGGGCTTGTCTTCCAGCGCGCTGTCGGAATGGATTTGGGTCTGGTGTTTCATGATGGTCTCCTCGCATTGCGGCGGCATGCCGCGCTTCAGGTCCATTGCCGCTGGCTGACCCGCAGCGGTTGGGTGTACTCCTCGAACTGGCGTTGCTGCTTGCGACGCGGCGGCGCGTCGGGCGCGGCCTGCGGACGCCGGCCGGCGTCGCCGCCATCCTTGTCGTTCTCGTCGCGCCTCTCGTCGGCGCCTTGGTCGCCACTATGGCGGCTGCGTCCCAGCGTCTTCTTCAGGCGCTTGCGCACCGGGTCGTCCGGATGGTCGCCCATGCGCACGAACTCCTGCTTCAGGCGCGTCAATTCCTCATCGGACAGGTCTTCCACGTCAACCATGCTGTTGCGCGCGCCCTGGATGGCGCGGATGAGCTCGTCCAGCTTGAGCTGCGTGGCCTCGGCGTCGCGGTTCTGCGCGTTCTGGATCAGGAACACCATCAGGAAGGTGACGATGGTGGTACCGGTATTGATGAGCAGCTGCCAGGTGTCGGAATACCCGAACAGCGGCCCGGTGACGGCCCACAGCACGATCACGGCCAGCGCCGTGACGAAGGTCCAGGACGCGCCGACCACCCGCGAGCAGGCGACGGAAAATCGATGGAAAAGGTCCGGGGTATTCATGGCGCTGCTGTCTCCACATGCGTTGTCGGCGCACGCGGCGGCGCCCATCATGCATGCAGTATCGGCGGCGCGCCGGGGCGGCGCCAAGCGGACAACACCTCTGCCGTGTGTAGGAATGCCGGTCGCCGCAAACGATCTCAGGCGACGTTCTTGTAGGGACCGGGACGGCCGCTCTCGTCGGCCATGATCTGCATCTCTTCCAGGCGGTGGCGCAGCTCCTGCCATTGCAGCGGCGACGCCAGCTCATCGCTCACCCCCTCCCTGCCGGGCGCGCCAGCCGTATCTTCCGCGGAAACGCGCACGGCGCGCACCTGCCAGCGCCGCTCCAGGGCGACGAAGGCCGCGATGGATGCCAGCAGGCACACCACGCACAGCCCCAATACGAGGTAGATCGCATATTGCATGATCGTATCCATCCAACCCATCCCGCGCGCCGCTCCCTGCCGTGTTGATTTCGAAGGCCGCATGGTAGCGGCCCGCGCTCGATGGCGGCATCAGGAAATGACTGAGTGGACAAGCACGCAACAGTTTTCTCAAGGGAACACCGCCGGGAACCGCATGCCGCCAATCCCTGTCTGGTTCTGAAAGCCCGACAAAGGAGACCGCATGACCACCGCTGCCGGCGCCAGCGACATCCCATCCCGCCTCGACCGCCTGCCATGGTCGCGCTGGCACTGGCGCGTGGTGATCGCGCTGGGCATCGCCTGGGTGCTGGACGGCCTGGAGGTGACCCTGGTCGGCTCCATCGGCGGCGTGCTGGAGCGCCCCGACACGCTGGGCCTGGATCCGGCGCAAGTGGGCTGGACCGGCTCGCTCTACATCGCCGGCGCCGTGCTGGGCGCGTTGCTGTTCGGGCGCCTCACCGACCGCCTGGGCCGCAAGAAGCTCTTCATGGTGACGCTGGCGGTTTATATGATCGCCACGCTGGCCACCGCCTTCGCCACCGACTTCCTGTTCCTGGCGCTCTGTCGCTTCGTCACCGGCCTGGGCATCGGCGGCGAATACGCCGCCATCAACTCCGCCATCGATGAGCTGATCCCGGCGCGCGTGCGCGGGCGCGTGAACCTCATCATCAACGCCAGCTTCTGGATAGGCGCGGCCTTGGGCGCGGGCCTGTCGCTGGTGATCCTGGACGAACGCGTGCTGGGCCCGGCCCTGGGCTGGCGCGTGTGCTTCCTGCTGGGCGCGGTGCTGGCCGTGGCCATCATCCTGGTGCGCCGCCACGTGCCGGAGAGCCCGCGCTGGTTGCTGATGCACGGCCATCACGCGCGCGCGGAAGAAGTCGTGGCCGGCATCGAGGCGCAGGTCGCCGCCGAACACGGCGCGCTGCCCCCGCCCGAAGCGCGGCCCGACGCGCGCCGCGCCGGCAGCGGCATGCTGACCCTGCGCGAGATCGCCGCCATCCTGCTGCACCGCTACCGCGCGCGCAGCCTGATGGTGGCGCTGATGATGATCGCGCAGGCTTTCGTCTACAACGCCATCTTCTTCACCTACTCGCTGGTGCTCACGCGCTTCTACCAGATCCCCGACAACCGGGTGGCGCTCTACATCTTCCCCTTCGCGCTGGGCAACGTGCTCGGCCCCATCCTGCTCGGCCACCTGTTCGACAGCATAGGCCGCCGCCGCATGATCGCCGCCACCTACCTGCTCGCCGGCGCCGGCCTGGCCGCCACCGCCTGGGCCTTCAACGCCGGCCTGCTCACCGCGCTCACGCTGGCGCTATGCTGGAGCGCCGTTTTCTTCGTCGCCTCCGCCGCCGCCAGCTCGGCCTACCTCACGGCCAGCGAAGTCTTCCCCCTGCAGATGCGCGCAATGGCCATCTCGATCTTCTACGCAGTAGGCACCGGCGTAGGCGGCTTCATCGCCCCGGTGCTGTTCGGCTGGCTGATCGCCAGCGGCGACCGGCACGCGGTGGCGGCAGGTTATGCGCTGGGCGCCGTCCTGGCGCTGATCGCCGGCTTGTGCGCGTTGCGGTTTGCGGTGGATGCGGAGAGGCGGGGGTTGGAGGAAGTGGCGGAGTTGGAGTGAAGACTTATTGGTCTGATTAAAAGTGCCTTCTCTCAGTCCCATTATTCACGTGTCGGGGACGTGCTGAACAAATTATGGCGGAGCCTTATTGCTTTAGTACCGGGCCTTGGTCCAGCCCGAGGGGTTCACTCCAAACATGGGTTCAACTTAGGATATAAATTTCCGGGAAAAGTGGGGCAGTTTTCGATGCAACTCAACAACCATTCTAAAGAGACCTTATTGGACCCATTACTTCACCACAGAATAGTCTGGTCTTCTCATCGGTTGCTGGTTCGAATCCACAATAGAATTTTGGAACTTCAGAGTTCTTTGCGAGTATTTTTGCACCAGCGGCAAGGCCTCGAAGAGCCTCTTCTCGATCACTTTCTATAACATCGGCACTATCGAATATAAGTGACACATCATTCGAATTTTGATACCGAAGAATACGTATTACAGGCCGATTAATTAATACCCCGCCAATAGAAATTTGATCTGCTCTTATAAAAACAGATACTGCGGTTTCCGCTTCCCATAGAGACGTTAGGTAATTCTCGTCAATTACATTCAGCTCACACACGCCCAGTTCGCTGTGTGAAGATCCAATGACAACTCCCCCTTTAAGCAGATCATCCACAAGATGTTTAACCGCACCGTTTTGCACGGCTTCAAAGATTAGTTCCACAAGTCCGTTCATATATTTAATCTAAAAATCCTTTGAATGTGCGATCCATATTCAGACGGACACCACGTCCATCTGGAAGACGCTTCTCCATAAATGAAATCCCATTTCCTGATTCTTTCTTTAAAAACTCTCCTGGACCGCGAATTATCTCTCGCAACTGCTGCATACCTTGCTCATTCCACGTTTTCGTTGAACCTGTAATATCTCCCCATAAATCAGGATTTCGCCCCGCGTGTTTAGACAACGCATGTCCCACGACTGTAGTTCCCTTATATTCTTCCTGTGCCGATGAGATCATTATCTTGGTTTCAGAGATTGACAAGCCCCATGACGCGTCCTTTGCACCATCGGCTTTTTGCCTAGACGGCACCCGTCCCACAGCACCTGTCGCGCCCAATCCACCAACCGCAGTCATCGCATCCGCAAAAGCTTTCTCTTTCTCCGCCGCCGTCCACTGATCGTACGGAATCACCTTCCGAAGCTGCCGCTGAGTCTCTTCCAAGGCCGAGTTCATTCTCGAAATCTGCTCGCTGTTGGAGATATATTCCTGCGTCTCGATCTCCGTCAGCTTTTGCTTGCCTTGATAGGACTTGCGATCCAGTTCTTCTTGCCTTGCCAATGTCGTCTGCAAGTCGCCAGCGATCTCATCCCGATTCGCACGACAGGTTTCGGCGTCAGTACATTTACGTCCCTGGCGCTCACGGCCTAGCTGGTTGTATTCCTTCTCCACGTCGCGACGGCATTGCGAAGGGTTTCCGCTGGTGGCGCAGTCAGCTTTTGCCTTGAGCTTCTGCTGATCTTCTTCGTGCTTGAGGTAATTGTTGGCAGTCTGGTTAAAGCCGCTGGCAGCGCCTTGCACGCCGCCGACCGTTGCCCCTACGGCGGCTCCCGTGGCGGCGATGAGTCCCTTGGTCACGCCCTCAGGCAAGCCCATCGATTTGATCGCGTCCGCGATCTGGGGCATTGTTGCTGCGGTGACGCCTGCTCCCGCCGCGCCGGCTACACCTCCTGACAAGCCTCCCGCCAAGGTGTGCAGGGCCACGCGATAGGCGCCGCCTTCTTTCCATTTCTCGATGGCTTCCGTATCTCCTGAATCGACAGCCTTCTTGAGTTGGGCGCCGGCGTAGTCGCCGATTGCCTGTGATGCCTGCTTGCCGAATGCTTCCGTGATCTTGGCCTGCGCCTCCACATCCTCCTGCAACTGCCTGCCATCCCATTTCTTCACCAGGGCCTTGCTGCTGTCCTTGTCGCTCCTGACCTTGGTGTCGCCGGCGATGCCCGAGACGCCTGCGGTGGTCACGCTGCTTTCGCTGCCGCTGGCGCCGCCTACGCCGACGCCGGCGCCGTTCAAGATGGATCTGCCGCCGTTGTTGCCGGCACCTGCGCTGACGCTCTGGCTCTCGGCCTTGTATTCGCTCTTGTTGTTGATGTCGCTGGTGGCCAGGCTGGCCGTCTGCAACCGGTTCTTGCCCTCCTCCACCGCCTTGTCGGTGCTGGCGATCTTGGCGCCCTTGAGGTCGGTCTTGCCGGCCACCTTAACCTGGAAGCCGTCGTCTCCCGCGTTGATGGCGCTCTGTTCGGTGACGCTCTGGTAGTTGCCGTCGACCCGGCTGCGGCTGGCGTTGATGCTGCCGGAGACGCCCCTGCCGGGGCCGGCCGAGAGGCTGCCGCCCAGGCTCTGTTGCCGGCTCTGGTAGGTGCTGCTGTCTTGCTGGCTTTCGATGGCGAGGTTGCCGCCGATGTCGGCCACGACTTGCTTGCCCTTGGCTACTGCGCCCTTCAGGGTGGTATCGCCACCGGAGCTCATCGTCAGCGTATTGCCGGCGCTGACCTGGGTGTTGGTGTGGCTGACATCGCTGCCGTCGCCCTTGCCACGACCGCCCGAGGCGGCCACGTTGAACATCAAGCCGGAGGTGCCGACGGAAGCGCCCACACTCATCGAACTGTTACTGTTGCTGCTGTGTTGTTCGCTGGTGCTGCGCGATGCGCTCAGGTTGATCTGGTTGTCGGCGTTCAGGAGGACGTTGCGGCCTGCCTCCAGCTTGCTGCCTTGCACGTTCAGGTTGCTGTCCCGGCCGGCACCCTTGGCGATGATGCTGAGATCGCCGCCGGCCAGCGCTGCCGATCCGACGGCAGTAGTGCTGTGCTGCTCGCTGTGGCTCTGGCTCTTCGACGTTCCCAGCGAGACCGCCAGGTCGATGCCGCCAGCCAGCGCCTTGCTCTCGCCCACCTGAGTTGCCGTGTTGGCGATGGTCAAGGCGGCTGCGCCCGCCGCCAGGCCTTTCATGCGGCTGTCCTTGACCTTCTCCGAGGCCTGCTTCAATTGCTGCACCGCCTGCGCGGCCGAGAGCACCGGATTGACGATCTGCAAGCTGACGCCGGTTTGCTTGAAGCGCGTGTCCTGCGTGGCGTCGGCGGTGTCGATTGCCGCGCCGATGTCGATCTTGCCGGCCTGGATGCGGAGGTCGCCTTGCGGCGCCACGACATGGCTGCCGGCCTGCGTGTAGGCTTGGCCGGACACAACGTTCACGTTGCCGTTGACGGCGCCGATGGTGCTGGCGTTGTGGTTGACCTGCCGGCTGGCCTGCTCGTTTTCCAGGGTGCGGCTGCCGATGGTGACGCCAACGCCGCCGCCGGAGAGCAGGCCGGAGCTCTTCTCGACCTTGCTGTAGGTCTGGCTCTGGACGTTCTCGCTGGCGAGGATGTCGATGTTGCCTTGCGCCGCGAGCTGCGTGCCGGCGCTGGAGACCACGTTGCTACCGGCAACGCGGATGTCCCGGCCCGCCTGCAGGTTGACGGTGTCACCCGAGAAGGTCGAGCCGATGGCCTGCGTGCCGGTTTGCTTGTCCTTGCTGTGCATGCTGCTCGAGGTGAGCGGCCCGGAGGAGGAGATATAGACCTCCTGGTCGTAGCTGCCGGCTTGCGCGGCCGCGCCGATGCTGATGTTGCCGCCGGCGGTGGCAGTGATGGCCTTGTCGCTGTTGACGTATGCGGCTTGCGCATTGAGATCGTTGCCTGCGGCCAGCGCCGTATTGCCGCCGCTGCGCATCGTCGTGCCGTTGGCCTGCTCCTGCTTCTTGTAGAGATGGTTCCTGTCGTCGTAGGTGACCTTGAGTTCTTCCTGCGTCTTGACCGCGTTCAGGTTCAGGTTGTTGCCGGCGGTCAGCGCGGCGTCGCCTGTGGTGTTGACGGCGGCGGCGTTGAGGTTGATGTCGCGCTGCGCTTGCAGCCAGAGCGTGCCGGCGTCGACGCCGCCGCTGCGCTCCAGGGCGACCTGCGTGCCGTGGACGCTTTGGCTGGTATTGGCGATCGTGCCGATGTTGGCGTCGCGTCCGGCCACGATGGCCACGCGGTTGCCGCTGATCGTGCCCGACCGGTTGTTGAAATCGCGGCCTGTCCTCAGCGTTGTCGTGCCGGCGCCGGCGTCACTGGCCATCGTGCCCAGGGTGTTGTCGATGTCCTGCGAGGCGGCGATGGCCAGCGTGGTGTTGGCGCGCAGGGTGCCTGCATTGGCCAGGCTGCCGTTGATGCGCAGGTCGATGCTGTCGGCGGCGATCAGGGCGCCGGTGGGCTTGAGGTCCTGCTCGCGCAGGCGGGACAGGTACACCTTGGGCACCAGCGCTTTCTGGGTGGAGCCGTCAGGCAAGCTGACGTCTTGCTCAACCAGCCACACCAGGTCGCTGGTCAGTTGCGCCATCTGCGCCGCCGACAGGGCAATGCCCGGGGCCAGGCCGAAGCGTTGCCCATAGGTCACGCCGGCGTCCATCAATGCCCGGTACTGGTCTTCGTCGCTGGCGTAGGCGCCGAGCTGCTTGCGTCCGGTCAGCCTCAGGATCTGGTCGTTGACCAGTTGCTGCTCGTAGTAGCCGTCGCCCAGGCGCTTTTGTGCGCGCTGCGGATCCATGGCCAGGCGGCCCAGTTGATAGTCGCTGGAGAGGAAGAGGCGATAGTTGACGAAGGCCGGGTCGGTTTCGATGTAGTGCGTGCTGCCGGGGGCCGTCCCCGGACGATAAAGCTGGCTCGATGCCAGCAGCGCCACCTGCGGCGCCTGGCCGGCGGCGGGATTGGCGCGGCTGTCCGGTGTAGTGTGGGCTTGCGCCTTCCAGATACCCAGATCGAAGTGGGTGACCGGCAGGTCGTAGCTGGGATAACTGATGCTGTCTTTGTTGCAGGTCCTTGTACCGCCGGCACAGCTCTTGGTGGTGCGGTGTATGGAGACAACATCGCGGTGAACGTGGATCTCCCCCTGAGGATTGGTGCCGCCGTTGCTGGCGCCATCGATCGTTCCATTGAGCGCACCGCCTGCCACGATGGCGCTCTTGTCGTTGGTCACCGTGCCGCCGGAGAACAGCATATCGCCACGCGAGACAATCTTGCCCGGATCGCTTGCCGTGACGACGGTGCTACGGGTGGTCTCGGTGATCTCGCGGATGGTGTAGTGGTTGAAGCGCCCGCCGGTGTCCCGCACCACGAGCTGCATCACGCTGCCATCCGGCTCCAGATAAACCGCGTCAGCGGCGTAGACGTGGCTGTAGCCGTCGATCTCGTACTCGGTCCAGCTACGTGTCTTGCTCGGATCAAGCTGAAGCTCACTGGCAAAGTGCGCATTGGCGTTCAACAGCGCGGCGCTGGCAATCGTCAGCTTGCCGCCGGCGTCGATGGCGGCCGAGCTGTTGGTGACGCTGGCGGCTTTGCCCACCGCCTTGCCATTGCCGTCCAATGCGCCGCCGATGGCGATATCGCCATCGCTCTTGATCAACGCATGCTCGCGATTGACGATGTTGGCCGCGCCGATGTTCAGGCTATTGCGCGCGGCGATCACGCCGGCCGGGACGTTATCGCCGTAGACGCCTTCGTGGTCGTTAGTGACGCTCCTGGCGGCAATGGCGACATCCTCGCCATAGATGCGGCCGGTGTTGACGATGCCCTGTTCGGCTTGCAGCAAGGTCGTTTGGCCGGCAAAGAGCAGCCCGTCCTTGCGGTTGACGATATTGGCGGCCCGCACGCTCACATTGCCGCCTGCGGCCAATTCCCCCTGGTTGCTGAAGTCGCCCGTGGTGGCGATGGCCAGGTCGCCGGCCGCGCCGATGGCGTCGCCCTGCGCGTGGGAGAAATCGCTGCGCAGTCCCAGGCTGGCGTTGCGGTTGCTGCGGATCTCGCCGGCGGTATTGCCGAGCGCGCCGGCCGCGAGGGCCAGGTCGCCGCCGGACAGGATTTTCCCGCCGGCGTTGTCGATCACGCCCGCCTGCAACGCCATGGCCGCGCCCGAGGACAAGGTGGCGCGGTTCACGATGGCTTCGCCGCTGCCGATGCGCATCGCTGCGGCGGCGCTCGTGGGGCCATGGAGCGTGACCTTGCCCGCGCTGTCGATCTCGAACTCCCCGGCCGAGGCCATCTTGCCGTAGCTCCTCACGCCCACCCCGGCCTCGGTGCCGATCAGCCGGATGCGGTTGGCGTACATGCCGCCGATGGCGGCCACGTCCAGCGCCACCGTCGGCGCGCCGCCCGCGCCGGCAATCACCTGCACGCCCAGGTTGGCGTAGTCGACCCGGTTGGCGCCGGTGATCACGTTGGCGCGATCGG
This sequence comes from Herbaspirillum sp. WKF16, assembly GCF_028993615.1. NCBI lineage: Bacteria > Pseudomonadati > Pseudomonadota > Betaproteobacteria > Burkholderiales > Oxalobacteraceae > Herbaspirillum > Herbaspirillum sp. WKF16. The sequence continues at coordinate 4,690,526 of NZ_CP118632.1, forward strand.
CCCACAACGCGGCGTTGAGCTGCACGCTGCGCGCGATCAGGTCGACCTGGGCGGTGCCGCTGTCGTTGAAGCCCTCGCCGCCGACGGCGATGCTGCCCTGCGTGACCCGCAGCGCCTCGAGCGCGCCGCCGCTGCCGAAGACCGGCGTGCCGGTGGTGAGGGTGCCGCGGCTGGCGTTGATGAAACCGAAGCCGTCGACCAGGATGCCGTTGGGATTGGACACCACCACGTCGGCCCGCTGGCCGGCCACTTCCAGGTAACCGCGCAGCTGGCTGGGGTTGGTGCTGTTGACCTCGTTGACGATCAGCCGCGCCGGCTTGCCGCCCAGGCTCGGGTTGGCGCCGACCCAGCCGCCTTGCTGCGTGAGCGCGTTGCCGGTGGCGTTGTTGAGGAGGGCGCCGCCGCGCCCGATGTTGAACTGCTGGTACTGGTTATGCGATACGCCGGCCGCATTGGGCGCCACGATCTGCACCAGCGCACGGCCGTTGGCGGTGCTGTCGATCACCGGACGGTGCGGGCCGGATGGGGCGGCGACGATCTGGGCGCGGGCGTCCGGCGGTGCGATGGCGCCATGCATGACGACGATGGCGCCAATCAGCGAAATGAGGCGGAGGTGGAGACGGACGCGGGATGGGCTCGGCTTGTTCACTGGCGGATTCCGGATTGGAAGGACTCCGAAGAGTCGAGCAAATCGCCAGCGAATCCAATAGAAGAAATACGAACTCTTGAGCTTCCGTTAAATCTCGGAAAATTACGGCGCACATTTCAGCCGCCAGCGATGGGCGAGCGACGGCGAATTCCCTATGATCGACGGCCTTGGCACTCTCCATGCCAGCCGTGCCGACAGCACCTCGTGGTCGGATTGATCGCCACCCAAAGTCGCAGTCCGCCGCGGCTTTCTCATTTGGAAATCCGCAGTGAATGCGATGAACCGGAATCGTCCGTATCGGGCAAGGCTTGCCGCAAGCGGCGTGTTGATGTGGATGTTGCTGTCGCTGGCCGCCGGCCAGGCGATGGCCCAGGCGCCAGATGCCGATGCGCAGCGTCGCGCCCGACGGGAGTCTGAGCTGCTGCAGCAGCGCGAGCAGCTGCAGCGACAAGCCGAGGAACGCATGCAGCTGCAGCAAGCGCCCGAAGTCAAACTACAGGAGGATAAGGCGCATTCGACCGACGATGCCGCGCTCCCCGAGGAAGCGCCCTGCTTCGCCATCCGCGAGCTGCGCCTGGCGCTGCCCGCGCAATTGTCGCCGGCGCAGTCACGGCTGGGCGCGAGCTTGTTGCCGCTGGATGCGTTCCATTTTCTGCAGCAGGCGCTGGATGTCTACAGGGACAAGTGTATCGGCCGCGAAGGCCTCAACCTGATCGGCCGGCGCATGTCGGCGCTGCTGCTGGCGCGCGGATACTCGACCACACGCGTCGGCATCCCGGAGCAAGACCTCTCGGCGGGCACGTTGACGCTGGTGCTGATTCCAGGCGTGATCGGCTCCATCGGCCTGGGTAGGCCGGGGATGCCGGGCAGCTGGAGAAGCGCCTTTCCTGCCCGTCCCGGCGATCTGCTGAACCTGCGCGAGCTGGAGCAAGGCATGGAACAGATGAAGCGCGTGCCTTCGCATGAAGTGGAGATGCAGATCTCGCCCGGTGATCGCCTGGGCGAAAGCGATATCGTGATCAATGTCGCGGCGACAAAGCCGTGGCGGCTGTCGGCGTCGCTCGACGACAGCGGCGCCAAGGGCACCGGCAAGCTGCAGGCCGGCCTCAATCTCGCGCTCGACAATCCGCTGGGGCTCAACGACCTGTTCAACGTCACGCTCAATACCGACGCCGATCGCAGCGGCAACCAACGCGGCACCACCGGCAATAATTTCTCCTGGTCGGTGCCCTATGGCGACTGGAGCTTCGCCGTTGCCGCCGGCAGCTATCGGTATCACCAGCGCTTCGCCGGCCTCTTCCAGTCCTTCACCTCCAGCGGCAAATCGGACAACATGGATGTGAGGGCGACCTGGATGATCCAGCGCGACCAGCAGCAAAAGAACAGCATCCAGTTCAAGATCGGCAAGCGCTGGAGCCGCGCCTACCTGGAAGATACCGAGCTGGACAACCAGCGCCGCAACGCCAGCTTCGCGGAGATTGCCTGGCTGCACCGGCGCCGTCTCGGCAGCGCCCAACTGGACCTGTCGCTGGCCAATCGCTGGGGCGTGAGCTGGTTCAACGGCGATGCCGATCCCGCGTTCCGCCAGCCTGGCGACCCGACCCTGCGCTACACGCTGCAGACCATCGATGCCAGCCTGCTGGCGCCCTTTGCGCTGGCCGGCCAGTCGCTGACCTACATCGGCGCCTTGCGCGGACAGAGCACACGCTCGGTGCTCCATGCGAGCGAACAGCTATCCATCGGGAACCGGTATACCGTGCGCGGCTTCGACGGCGAACTGAGCCTGGCCGCCGAGCGCGGATTCTTCATGCGCAACGAGATCGACGCACCACTGGGAGAGCGCAACCATTCGCTCTACGCCGGCCTGGATATCGGCAAGCTCTACGGTCCCGCCGTCAGCAAGCTGCTGGGCGACAAGCTGGCCGGCGCGGCGCTGGGCATGCGCGGCAACCTGCTCGGCCTGAGCTACGACATGTTCATCGGATGGGCGCTGTACAAGCCGCAGAACTTCCGCACCGGCGCGCAGGCGGCCGGGTTCTCGCTGGGATACCAGTACTGATGCCGGACAACTTGACTGGCATCCTCCGCCCTCTTTCCCCCACCCGTCCTCCATCCTCGCTCAGAGCCTGGCCTCATTGCTCACCCACTTCGTGATGTGCTTGCCCACCGACACCAGCTCGCCATGCTGGTTGGTCACCTCCATGTCGGCCACCGTGCGGGCGCGTTCTTCGTCGATGGCGCTGATCTTGTAGTGGACGGTCACGGTGTCGCCGAAGAACACCGGCTTGAGGAAGCGCAGGCCGTCGTAGCCCAGCGACACCGGTGTGGTGTCGATGCCGCGCTCGATGCTGCCGGCCTGCATCCTGGCCGAGGCGGTCGACATGAACCCTACCAGCAGCGCGCCGTGCACGATGCGGCGACCGTAGGCCGTGCCTTGCATGAACTGCTCGTTGACGTGGTTGGGTGAGAAGTCGCCGGTGATGCCGGCGAACAGGTAAACGTCGGCCTCGCCGACGGTCTTGCTGAAGGTTACGGTGTCGCCGAGGCGGGCATGGGTAATGGTCATGGCTTCTCCTGTTAAAGTGATGGCTTTTATTGTAATCGCTTTCAAATACAAACGAAATTTGTCCATCGAGAAAGATGCGATCGATTGCACTGCACAATACAAATTGGCACTGATGCATTGACTTGACCGGTTCTTCTGTCTTATTCTTTTTTGTAAGCGCTTACAAATAATGGAATAAAGTCGATGAAAAAAGTATCTGTACTGAGCGCAGCCGAGGCCGCCGGCCTGGTCAGGGATGACGACACGATCGTGATCTGCGGCTGCGAGAATGTGCTCTCGCCCGAGACCTTGCTCAAAGCCTTGGGCGATCGCTATCGGGAGACCGGCGCGCCGCGCGGGCTGACCGAGATCCATCCCATCATCGTGGGCATGGGCGTGGAGCGCGGGCTGGAGCACCTGGCCCAGCCGGGCATGATCCGGCGCGCCGTCGGCAGCGGCTTCAGTTTCCTGAAGACCTCGCGCTACACGCAGATGCTCAAGGAAAACGCCTTCGAGGCGCACGTTGTGCCGATGGGGACGATTTTCCAAATGATGGGCGACATCGCCTCGGGGCGCAGCCGCACGCTGACCCAGGTAGGCCTGAATACATTCGTCGATCCGCAGGTGGAAGGCGGGCGCATCAACGGCGCGGCCGAAACGCCGCTGGCGCGCCATATCGAGGTCGACGGCGAAGGCTATCTGGAATACCGCTTGCCCAAACTGAACATCGCGCTGCTGCGCGGCACCACCGCTGACGAGAACGGCAACATCAGCCTGGAAAACGAGCCGGTCTCGCTGGGCGTGCGCAACCTCGCCATGGCGGTGAAGAATTCCGGCGGCAAGGTGATCGTGCAGGTGGCGCGCATGACCCAGAGCGGCAGCATCCATCCGCGCATGGTGGAGATTCCCGGCATCTGCGTGGACGCGGTGGTGATCGATCCGCAACAAAGCGTGTCCGGCGGCGAGCTGCTGAATCCGGCGCTGACCGGCGAGATCCGCATGCCCATCCATCACATCGCCAGGGTCGAGCCGGGCGTGGCGCGCATCGTCGTCAGCCGCGCCGCCGATGAGGTGCAAGAGCATGAGGTGGTCAACCTGGGCGTGGGCATTCCGGTGGACATTCCCAAGATCCTGGTCGAACGCGGCCAGGCCGACCGCGCCACCTTCTATCCGGAACACGGCTCGCTGGGCGGCGTGCCGGGCGAGCGCGCCATCTTCGGCACCAACATCAATCCTGAAGCCATCGTCGACTCGCCGCGGGTGTTCGAATTCTTCCTGGGCGGAGGGCTGGATGCGACCTTCCTCGGCTTCGGCCAGATCGATGCGGCCGGCAACGTCAACGTCAGCAAGTTCAACGGCATCGTGCCGGGATGCGGCGGCTTCATCGACATCACGCATCGCACCGGCAAGGTGGTGTTCTGCGGCTCGTTCTCGGCCGGCGGCGCCGATGTCGCGGCGGCAGAGGGCGGCTTGCGCATCCGCGCCGAAGGCAAGTTCTCCAAGTTCGTGCCGCAGGTGGAACAGGTCACCTTCAACGGCCGCGAGGCCTTGCGCAAGGGCCAGTCGGTGCTGTACGTGACCGAGCGCGCGGTGTTCTCGCTGCAGGCCGACGGCCTGCAGGTGGAAGAGATTGCGCCGGGCGTGGACCTGCAAACCCAGGTGCTGGACCTGATCCCGTTCAAGGTGAACGTGCCGCGCCCGCCGCGCCTGATGGATACGCGCCATTTCGGCTGAGCGCGGCGACACGACAAGGAGACAGCAAGTGCAAGACGAATATCGTGAAATCAGCACCGATGTGCTGATCATCGGCAGCGGCGGCGCGGCGCTGCGCGCGGCGCTGGAGGCCGACGACCAGGGCGCCGAGGTGCTGGTGGTGATCAAGGGCGAGTTCCGCAAGAGCGGCGCCACCTTCCATAGCGTGGCCGAGGTCGGCGCCTACAACGTGCCCGACGGCGCCGGTGATCCGCTGGACAATCCGGGCGTGTTCCTGGACGACATCCTGCGTGCCGGCCAGGGCATGTCGGACCCGCGCCTGTCGAAGATCCTGGCCGAGGAAGCCGAACAATCGCTGCAGTACCTGGAAAAATTCGGCGTGCATTTCGAGCGCGAGGACGATCACTACCTGGTGTTCCGCGCCTGCTTTTCTTCGCGTCCGCGCTCGCACGTCATCCACGACCATTTCAAGCCGGTGCTCAAGGCGCTTGGCACGGAAGCCTCGCGCCGCGGCATCAAGGTGATGGACCGCATGATGGTGGTCAACCTGATCGCGCGCGACGGCCAGTGCCACGGCGTGCACGCGCTGGACGCCGAGGGTCGTCCGGTGGTGATCCGCGCCAAGTCGACCATCGTCACCACCGGCGGCGCCAGCCAGCTGTTCGCCAAGAACCTCTATCCGTCCGACATCACCGGCGACGGCTACGCGATGGCGCATCGCGCCGGCGCGTGGCTGACCAACATGGAATTCATGCAGGCCGGAGTGAGCATCGTCTCGCCCTTCGTCAACCTGTTCGGCAACTACCTGTGGGATGCGCATCCCAACTTGAGCGACCGCGACGGCAAGCCCTTCGTGAAGGATTACCTGCCGCCGGGCGTGAGCCTGCGCGAGGTGATCCAGCAGAAGGAGCGTCATTTCCCGTTCAGCTCCAGCGACATCTCACGCTATATCGAGATCTCGATCCAGCGCGCCATCAATGATGGGCGCGGCACGCTCGAGGGCGGCGTCTTCATGGACTTCCGCAATACCGATTTCGCCACGCTGCTGGCCGACAAGTCGCGCAGCATCGCGCGCATGTGGCCGCTCACTTATGAGTGGTACAAGAAGCAGGATGTCGACCTGTACCGCGACCGGGTGCAGATCGCCTGCTCGGCGCATGCCATCAACGGCGGCCTGTACATCGACGAGGATGCGCAATCGAACCTGTGCGGCCTGTTCGCCGCCGGCGAGGTGGCCGCCGGTCCGCACGGCGCCGATCGCCTGGGCGGCAACATGGCGTTGACCTGCCAGGTGTTTGGCCGCCGCGCCGGGCTGGCGGCGGCGCAACGCGCCAGGGACATGGATCATCCGCATCTCGGCGATGTCTTTGGCGAGCAGCGCGCGTTCCTGGCGCAATTCGCTCGCAGCGGCGCACATCGCCTGCCGGACCTGCGCGCGCGCCTGCAGCGCTCGGCCAACCGCCACTTGCTGGTGATCCGCAATGCAATTGGCCTGAAAACTTTCATGGATGAGTGCGACGAGTTGCGCGATATGCTGATGAAGGACACCGAGATTACCTCGCCGGCCGACATGGTGCATGCGTTGGAACTGCGCAACCTGCTGGAAGTGGGCGCAATGATGGCGCTGGCCGCCGGCGTGCGCCGCGAAAGCCGTGGCGGGCATTATCGCGAGGACCATCCGACGCGCGACGACAGCATGGCCCAGAACATCATCCTGGACGCCAGCCAGCCGGCCGGCTACCGCGCGGTGCGGCTGGCCGATCTCAGGACCTGATGGCCGCAACCTTCAGCGCTTGCCGGCCTTGGCGCGCGGCTTGGCGGAAGAGGCCCGGATCACGGGCTGGGTAAAGATGTCGGCGATGACGGCCGGCTTGCCGGTGACCAGGCCGACGATGGCGTCGGCGCACTGCTCGCCGATCAGGCGCGAGGGACTCTTCACCGAAGTCAGCGGCGGCAGCATATGGCGGATCAGTTCGAGATCGTCGAAGCCGGTGATGGAGACATGCTGCGGCACCTCATAGCCGAGCCGGTTGGCTTCCAGCAAAGCGCCCACCGCCAGCATGTCGGTGGTGCACATCACGGCGGTGATGCCGGGATGGCTGGCCATGAGGTGGTTGAAGGCATTGCGCCCCTCCTCCACCGAATACGGCACCTCGATCAGGCGCTCCGGCGGCAACGCGGCGCCCACCGAGGCAAGCGCGTCGCGGATACCGACAATGCGCGCCTGCAGGCGGTCGTTGTGGGTCAGCGGGCTGGTGATCACGCCGATCTCGCGGTGGCCGATGCGCACCAGGTAGTCGGCCAGCTCGCGCATGGCCTGGCGGTGGTCGAAGCCGACGCAGGGCAGCTCGCCGCCGCAGTCGTGGGTGAAGGAACACAGCGCCGGGATGTTGTGCTGCTGGAGCAGCGCGTAACTGGCGGGAAGATGGTTGCTGCCGGTCAGGATGACGCCGTCGACGCCGCGATTGAGGAAACTGGTGAGCGCCTTGAACTCGGTGTCGGGCGAGTATTCCGAGCTGGAGATCAGCAGCGAGAAGCCTGCGGCGTCGAGCCGGTTTTGCAAGGCCACCACCCACTCGGAAAAGATCGCCGTCGACAGCGTGGGCATGATGGCGCCGATGGTGTTCATGCGGCGCGAGGACAGCGCCCGCGCGGCGGCGTCGGGAATGTAGTTGAGTTCGGCCATGGCCAGCTCGACCTTGTCGCGCAGCACCTTGCGCACCGCGCCGGGCGAATTGATCACGCGCGAGACGGTGGCCACCGACACGCCGGCCAGGGTGGAGACGTCGCTGAGTTTGCTTTTCTTGCCGGGCGCTGCGACTGGCTTGTTGCTGTCTTTTTTCATGGGCCTCATCAAGGTCGCTGCGGCTGGCGCTGAAGCATCAACGGGAAATCATACGGGGGAATCGGGGGAAGATCAGAACGAAATCGCGCAAGCCGCACCAACCAGGACAGCGCGTCGTTTCAATCGACACGCAATTGTGCCATAGAGACTTTGAATATTTAAAAGGCGAATGATGAACCACACATTGGAAGAGACAAAAAACCCGGGGATGTCCCTGGCAAGGGATGAGGAAGGTCCGATCTACCGCAAGGTCACCTGGCGGCTGCTGCCGTTCCTCACGCTGTGCTACGTGATCGCCTACCTCGATCGCGTCAACGTCGGCTTCGCCAAGCTGCAGATGCTCTCCGACCTCAAGTTCAGCGAGACCGTGTACGGCCTGGGCGCCGGCATCTTCTTCCTGTTCTATGCCGCCTTCGAGACGCCCAGCAACCTGATCCTGCACAAGGTCGGGGCCCGCAAGTGGATCGCCCGCATCATGGTGACCTGGGGCCTGATCTCGGCCGCCTTCATGTTCGTGCAGACGCCGATGCAGTTCTACATCCTGCGCTCGCTGCTGGGCATCGCCGAGGCCGGCTTCTTCCCGGGCATCATCCTGTACCTGACCTACTGGTACCCGGCGCAGCGCCGTACCCGCATCATCTCGATCTTCATGGCGGCCATGCCGCTGGCGGGCATCTTCGGCGGCCCCCTGTCGGGCTGGATCCTGGACAGCTTCCATGAAGTGATGGGCCTGGCCGGCTGGCGCTGGCTATTCTTCCTGGAGGCGATGCCGGCGGTGGTGCTCGGCGTGGTCACGCTGTTCTGGCTGGACGACGGCATCCGCAAGGCCAAGTGGCTGACCGAGCAGGAGAAGGTCGTGCTGGAACGCAATATCCAGGCCGAAGACAAGGCCAAGGTGGCGCACGGCTCGCTGGGCCTGCTGTTCAAGGACATCCGGGTGTGGATGATGGGCATGGTCTACTTCTGCCTGGTGATCGGCCAGTACGGCATCACGCTGTGGCTGCCCACGCTGGTCAAGGGTGCGGGCATCACGGGCAACCTCAACATCGGCCTGGTCACCGCGATCCCCTATGTGGCCGCGGCCATCGCCATGATCTTCTTCGGCTTCCGCAGCGACGCCACTCGCAAGCGCCGTTTCTACCTGATCCTGCCGCTGCTGCTCGGCGCGGTCGGCTTCGTCGCCTCGGTGCAGTTCGAGAACAACACGGTGCTGGCGATCGCCGCGCTGACCGTCGCCTCCATCGGCGCGGTGTCGGCGGCGCCCCTGTTCTGGCCGCTGCCCACCGCCTTCCTGGCCGGCGCCTCGGCCGCCGGCGGCATCGGCCTGATCACTTCGCTGGGCAACCTGGGCGGCTTCTTCTCGCCCTACATGATCGGCTGGCTCAAGGACGCCACCCAAAGCAGCCACGCCGGCATGTATGCGCTCACGGGCTGGCTGCTGTTGGGCGCGCTGATCGCCTGGCGCACGCCCTCGCAGCTGGTCGACAAGTAAGCGCAAAACGGGGGCAGGACGGCTTCCCGCCGGCCGCCTGCTCCATCACCTTCCAGGCGCGGACCACTACAACATCAAGGAGACAAACATGACTTCCATCAGGAGGCTGGCCCTGCTCGTCCCGCTGCTGACGCTGTGCGCGCTGGCCGGATTGCGCGCCGCGCATGCCGATACGCTGGGCGACATCCGCCAGCGCGGCAAGATCGTCGTGGCGATCGACCTCAATTCGCCGCCCTTCGGCATGGCCGACGACAAGCTCAAACCCTACGGCTCGGACGTCACCGCCGCGCAGATGCTGGCCAAGGACCTGGGCGTGCAGCTGGAGATCGTGCAGGTCACCGGCCCCAACCGCGTACCGTATCTGCTGACCGGCAAGGCCGACATCGTCATCGCCTCGTTCAGCATCACGCCCGAGCGCGCCAAGGTGATCGACTTCAGCCTGCCCTACAGCGCCGCCGATTCGGTGGTGGCCGGCTTCGCCTCCACACCGATCAAGAGCCTGGCCGATCTCGCCGGCAAGCGCGTGGGCGTGGTGCGCGGCAACCTGCAGGACACGCTCTTGATCCCGCTGGTGCCCAAGGGAACCACCATGGTGCGCTTCGACGACGACGCTACCAACGCCGTGGCGCTGCTGTCGGGACAGGTGGATGCGATCGGCACCGCCAAGGAGCTGGTGGTGGAAACCGCGCGCCGCAATCCGGACAAGCACATCGAGACCAAGTTCTCGGTGAAGGTGGTGCCGCAAGGCATCGGCATGCGCAAGGGTGAGACCGCGTTGAAGGTCTGGATCGACAACTGGGTCACCGTCAACATGAAGAATGGACGCCTGGGCGAGTCCTACCAGAAAGCCGCCGGCACGCCGCTGCCGGATCTGTCGGCCTATTTCCCCAGGTAGGTTTGCGGCAGTGGCAAGGGGCCGGCCTCAACCGGCCACCTTCTCCGCAATCCCCGCCCCCAGCGGCGCCAGCAAGGCCAGCACTTCTTCTTCCCCGAACTTGACCGCCTGCGCGTCGTCGCGGCCGAGTATGCCGTCGGCCAGGGCCGACTTGCGGGCTTGCAGTTCCAGCAGGCGCTCCTCGATGCTGCCTTCCACCACCAGCTTGTAGACGAACACCTGGCGCGTCTGGCCCAGGCGGTGGGCGCGGGCGATGGCTTGCTCTTCCACGGCCGGGTTCCACCAGGGATCGACCAGCACCACGGTGTCGGCGGCGGTGAGGTTCAGGCCGACGCCGCCGGCCTTCAGGCTGACCAGGAACAGCGGCGCTTCGTGCGCCTGGAACCTCGCAATCACCTCGCCGCGCGCGGCGGGGTCGGTGTCGCCGGTGAGCGTGAGGAACGGCAATGCCAGCTCGCGCAGCTCGGCTTCGATCAGGCCCAGCATGGTGGTGAACTGCGAGAACACCAGCACGCGCCGGCCCTCGGCCACCAGCGCCGGCAGCATGTCGCGCAGCAGCTCGATCTTGGCGCGCTCGATGCCCTTGGGCATGCGCCCGCCTTTCAGCAGGTAGGGGTCGCAGCAGACCTGGCGCAGCTTGAGCAGCGCGTCCATCACGGTCACCTGCGAGCCGGTGAGGCCGCGCCGCAGCAAGGCGCGGCGGACCTGCTTGTCGGCGGCGATGCGCACGCTTTCGTAGAGTTCGCGCTGGCGGCCCTGCAGTTGCAGGCGCTCGACGATCTCGGTGCGCGGCGGCAGCTCCTGCAGCACATCGTCCTTGCGCCGACGCAGGATGAAAGGCCGCACGCGTTGCGCCAGCAGCCGCGCGCGCACGGTCTGCCCCTGCTCTTCGATGGGCTTGCGCCACAGCCGCGAGAAGCTGCGCGCATCGCCCAGGAAGCCGGGCATGAGGAAATGGAATTGCGTCCACAGCTCGCCGAGATGGTTCTCCAGCGGCGTGCCGGTCATGCAGAGGCGATGCCGCGCCTGCAGCTTGCGCGCGGCGGCGGCGGCGCGCGAGGAAGCGTTCTTGACGGTCTGCGCCTCGTCCAGCGCCAGCAGGTGGAAGCGCTGCGGCGCCAGCTGGTCGAGGTCGCGCCACAGCAGCGGATAGGTGGTGAGCACCAGGTCGGCGCCGCCGGCGGCGATCTCGGCGAAGCGCGCCGCCCGGCCCTCGCCGTGCAGCGTGAGCACGCGCAGCTCGGGCGCGATGCGGCGCGCTTCTTCGCGCCAGTTGAACAGCAGCGAGGTCGGCACTACCACCAGCGCCGGCAGGTCGAGGCGGCCGGCCTGTTTCTCGGTGAGGATATGCGCCAGCACCTGCGCGGTCTTGCCCAGGCCCATGTCGTCGGCGAGGATGCCGGCCAGCTTGTGTTCGCGCAGGTATTGCAGCCAGGCCAGGCCTTGCAGCTGGTAGGCGCGCAAGCAGATGCCCAGCCCCGCCGGCGCCTCGGCGCTGCGCACGCCGCCGGCGGCGCGCAGGCGGCGCGCGAGCCCGAGCACGCCGGCCTCACCGCTCATGTGCCAGGGCGCGCCGCCGTCCAGCCCGAGGAGCGCGCCGTGGATGGCGTCGAGGCGATGCGCGTCCCACGGCGTCAGGCGCAGCGGGCCGTCGCGCCGCTTGCTGTCGTCCAGCAGGTCGAGCAGCGCCAGCACCACCGCCTTCAGGGGCCCGGCCATGGCGTCGATGCGCCGGCCTCCCGGCGCGCGCAGCGAGATCACGGCGTGCGGGTCGATCTTCTCGACCTGCTGCGCGTCGGCCCAGCGCGGATCGCGCCGCAGCAGGTCGGCCACCATCGGGCCGACGTCCATGGTCTCGCCGTCGACCTCGATGCCGATCGAGAGCAGCCAGCGCCCGGAAGGATCGAGGCCGTCGAACACCTCGGTGGAGAATGCGCGCGGCTGCAGCGGCGCCGCCACTTCCTTGCCCAGCACCTCGCCGGTCTCGTCGCTGACGATGAAGCGCCAGGCGGTGACCGGCACGCTCTCGTGGGCGAAGCCGGGCTTGGCCACCAGCGTCCAGCCCAGTTGCTGCAGGCGCGGCGCCTGGTCGGCCCAGAAGTCGCCGAAGAAATCTTCCTGCACCAGCGTCCACAAGGGGCCGGCGGCGTGCAGGGGATTTTGCGCGCGCCATTGCAGCGCGTCCTCGCGCAGCGGCAGGAAACCCAGTTCGCGGATCAGTTCCAGCGCCGCCGCTTCGGCATCGGCATCGCGCCGGATGTGGGCCGGCGTGTAGCCCGGCTCGTCGTCGCCGAAGCCGACCGGGGCCGGCACGCTCCAGCGCCCGGCGCCTTCGCCGTAGGTCCAGTCGATCTGCGCCACCGTCACCATGCCGCCGCGCGGGCCGAACAGGCCGTGCGCGCGCATGCCGAGCAGGCCGTCGCCGCGCGCCAGCGTTTGCAGCATCAGGCGCGGGTGGAATGCGTGCGGATCGGAAGGCGGCATGCGGAAAAGGACAGGCAAAAAAGAAGCGGCCATTGTAGGCCGCTTCGCTCATGCCGTGCAGGCGGCGCGCGTCACTTGGGAGGCGTGGGCGTGATGCAGAAGTCCAGCATGCCGAACGGCACGCGGCCCTCGCCGGTGGCCCATACCCACACCGCCCAGCACAGCAGGGCGCACACCAGCAGCAGGGCCAGCACGATGTGCAGGCCGGAGGCGCGGCGCAGGAAGCTTTCGACGTTGTCGAACCAGGCGGTCATGGGAGGCAATGCGGGCTTGAAGAAGAACAGGCATTTTACCCAAGCCGCCAGCCTGCCGGAATGGGACAAATTGACGCAGTGTCGCACCGGCAACACCAGGCCGGGCGAGGCTTGCCGCCGGCGCTGCGCGGATTGCATTTGCTTGCGCGGAATTATTCGTTCCCGCGCGGCGGGCTCATCCCTACCCTGTTGTCTTTTCAGCTACGGACAAAGGGGCGGCCATGAACGGGGAACAAGGGAATCTGAAACGACGCCTGCTGCTGCAGGGCCTGGCGGCCGGCGCGCTGGCCGGCGGCGCGCCGCTGGTGCTGGCCGCGCCCGAGAAGGTGCTGCGCATCGGTTACCAGAAGTTCAACACGCTCAATATCCTCAAGGGCACCGGCAAGCTGGAGCAGGCGCTGCAGCCCCAGGGCTGGTCGGTCAAGTGGTTCGAGTTCGCCGCCGGCCCGCAGCTGACCGAAGCGCTCAACGCCAACGCCATCGATTTCGGCCACGCCGCCGATACGCCTTCGGTGTTCGCCAACGCCTCCGGCGTGAACGCGGTCTACCTGGGCGCCGAGCAGCCCTACCCCAAGGGCATCGCCATCTTCGTGGCGCAGGATTCGCCGATTCGCTCGGTGAAGGATCTGAAGGGCAAGAAGGTCGCCACCGGGCGCGGCTGGAACGTGCAGTTCCTGCTGCTCAGGGCGCTGGAGGAGGCCGGCCTGTCCTACAACGACATCGAGCCGGTCTATGTGACCAACGCCGCCGACGTGCGCGCGGCCTTCCAGTCCGGCAACGTCGACGCCGCCACGCTGTGGGATCCCTTCCTGGCCGGCCAGGAGATCAGCACCCGCCCGCGTATCCTGCGCGACGGCGCCGGGCTGTCGAACAACCGCACCTTCCATCTTGCCGTGCCGAAGTTCGTCGACCAGAACAAGGACATCGTGCGCACCCTGTTCGCCGAGCTCAGGAAGGCCAACAACTGGACCCAGTCGCACCCGCAGGAAACCGCCGACCTGCTGGCGCCGCAGCTGGGCGTGGACGCCAAGGTATTGAAACTGGCCACCGAGCGCCGCAACTACACCACGGTGGCGGTGGATGCCGGCATCGTCGCCGAGCAGCAGCAGATCGCCGACGCCTTCCTCAAGCTGGGCCTGATCAAGAACGCCGTGCGCGTGCAGGACAAGGTCTATCCCGAGGTGCTTCTGTAAGGGGATCTTCCAGCATGCATCTCGCCGCCTTCCTGATCGCCGGCAACGCCGCCCACAGCCAGGCGCTGTGGCGCCACCCGGAAAGCCGCCGCGGCGGCTTCCTGGAGCTGGACTACTACCGCCACATCGCGCAGACGCTGGAACGCGGCAAGTTCGACCTGCTGTTCTTCGCCGACCGGCTGGCGGTGTCCACCCGCTACGGCGAGAGCCACCGCCACGGCATCGCCCTGGGCGACCAGGATGCGACCCGGCTCGATCCCCTGCCCCTCCTCGGCGCGCTGGCGGCGGTGACGCAAAGGATAGGCCTGGGCGCGACGCGCTCCACCACCTATTCGCAGCCCTACAGCCTGGCGCGCGAGTTCGCCACGCTGGACCATCTCTCGGGCGGACGCGCGGCCTGGAACGTGGTGACCTCGGTCAACCAGGGCGAGGCCGATAATTTCGGCCTGAAGCAAACCCTGCCGCACGACGTGCGCTACGACCGCGCCGACGAATTTCTCGACGTCACGCACAAGCTGTGGCGCAGCTGGCAGGCCGATGCGCTGCGGCTGGACGACGACGGCCGCTACGCCGATGCCGGCCTGGTTGCAGCCGTCGACCACCATGGCGCGCACTTCAGCGTGCGCGGCCCGCTCAATATCCCCGCCACGCCGCAGGGCAGCCCGGTGATCATCCAGGCCGGCTCGTCGGATCGCGGCCAGGATTTCGCCGCGCGCTGGGCCGAGGTGGTGTTCAACATCCAGCCCGACCTGGCGCGCCTGCAGCGCTTCCATGCCGACCTCAAGGGCCGCGCGGAGAAATTCGGGCGACGTACGCAAGACATCAAGATCCTCTCGGCCGTGATGCCCTTCGTCGGCCAGTCGCGCGCGCATGCCGAGGAGCTGCGCGCGCAGGCCAACGCGCTGGCCGATCCGCTGGTGGGCCTGTCCACCCTGTCGAGCCACATGAACGTGGACTTCTCCGCCTACCCGCTGGACGCGCCCATCGGCGACGTGCAGGTGAGCGGTATCCAGGGCCTGTTCAAGTTGCTGCGGGAGATTTCGGCGGAACGCCGGCTGACGCTGGCCGACGCTGGCCGGCTCTACGCCCAGGGCGTGCTCACGCCGCAGGTGGCGGGCACTGCCGCCGATGTCGCCGACTGGCTGGAGGACATCGTCGCGCAGGGCGGCGCCGACGGCTTCGTGATCTCGCCCTCGCACCTGCCGCACGGCTTCGACGACTTCGTCGACGGCGTGGTGCCGGAGCTCCAGAGGCGCGGCTCGTTCCGCCGGGATTACGCCGGGCGGCACCTGCGGGAACACCTGTCGGCGTAAAGATCGCGGCAGGGCGCGGCCGGATCCGTTACCATCGGTGACGATCACACGACCATTCGAGCTTCCATGCCCACCGCCCTGCTCATCATCGACGTACAGCACGCCCTGTGCACCGGCCCGCACGCCGTGGCCGAGGCCGAGCGCACCATCGCCAACATCAACCTGCTGTCGCAACGGGCGCGCGCCGCGCGGGCGCCGGTGATCGTGGTCCAGCACGAGGATGACGGCGCCATGGCGCACGGCAACGACGGCTGGCAGCTGGCGGCCGGGCTGCAGACCACGCCGCAGGACGTGCCGCTGCGCAAGCGCGGCTCCGACGCCTACCATCACACCGACCTGCAATCGATGCTGAAGATGCGGCACATCTCGCAACTGGTGGTGTGCGGCATGCAGACCGATTTCTGTGTTGAATCGACGGTGCGCCGCTCGCTGGCGCTGGGCTATCCGGTCACGCTGGCGCAGGACGGCCACACCACCACCGACAACGGCGTGCTGCAGGCGGCGCAGATCGTGGCGCACCACAACGCCACGCTGTCCCGTCTGGGTTCCTACGGCGTGCGCGCCACCCTGGCGGCGGCGCGCGACATCGTCTTCTGAAGGATCAGAAACGCTGCGGGCTGAACGGCGCCAGGTCGATCTCGGGCGCCTGGCCCGCCAGCAGCTGCGCCGCGATGCGGCCGGTGCGCGCCGAGCAGCCCAGGCCGATGTGACCGTGGCCATAGGCGTGCACGATATCGCGGCTGGCGGCGGCATAGCCGATGCAGGGCATGCCGTCCGGCGTGCTGGGGCGGCGTCCCAGCCAGAACTTCACATCCTGCGCCGGCAGCTCGCGCGGCAATCCGGGAAACAGCTTCTGCGCGATGTCGCGCATGATCTCGCCGCGCCGCCAGTCGGGCGCCGCCTCGAAGGAGGCGAACTCGACCTGGCCGGCGATGCGCAGGCCGCCTTCCATCTGGGTCGCGATGACCTTGAATTCGGAGACCATCATCGGCGTATGCGCGGTGGCCTGCAGTGCGTGGCCGGCGATGGTGGCGTGGTAGCCGCGCTCGCTCTCCAATTGCACGCGGTCGCCGGCCTGCGCCGCCAACTGCCTGGAGCGCGCGCCGGCGCAGATCACCGCGGCGTCGCAGGCGATCTCGCCGTCTTGCGTGCGCACCGCCTTGAGCCGTCCCTGTTCGATGCGAAAACCGGTGGCGCGGCCCTGCACGCGACGCGCGCCGCGGGCGCGCGCATAGGCGTCCAGCGCCTGCATGTAGGCGCCGGGATCCTTGCAGTGCCCGGCCTCGTCCACGTGCACGGCAAAACCGAATTGCGCGTCGAGATCGGGCTCGCGCCGGCGCAGCTCCTCGCCTTCGATCTCGGTCCACCGGATGCCGAGCTCGCGGCGCACGCTCCAGCCGAAGGCGTCGTTCTCGAAATGCCGGCGCGAGCGGTAAACATGCAGCACGCCGGATGTATCGATCAGGTGGCCTGCGCCGGCGCGCTGCGCCACCTCCTGGTGCAGCAGGCGCGCATCCGCCACCAGCGTGCGCAGCGCCTTCGCCGTGGCGCGGATGCGCTCGCGCCGCGCGCCGGCAAGGTTGCGCAGCAGCCAGGGCGCGAGGCCGGGCAGGTAGCGCCAGCGAATGGAAAGCGGCCCCAGCGGATCCATCAGGTAGCCCGGCACCTTCTTCCACATCCCCGGCTCCACCGGCGGGATCACCGAATGCGACGACAGCCAGCCGGCGTTGCCGTAGCTGGACGCCTCTTCGCTGCCGGCCTCGTTGAAGTCGAGGATGCTCACCTGCAAGCCCTGGTCGAGCGCGTGGATGGCGCTCATCAGGCCGACGGCGCCGCCGCCGATGATGACTGCGTGGCGGGGGAAGGAGAATTCGGATGAGCTGGGCATGGCAAGGCGTGAAAGACGTGGGCGCTGAAAAGGGAATGATAACGTTACCTCTTCATTCCGGCCATCGCGCATCGATCGCGGCCCATTGACCACGCCCGCGCGCGCCCCCTATGATCGCTCTTCCCACTACAACAGGAGACCGAAGCATGATCGACCACACCGGCGTCATCGTCAGCGACTTCGACAAGAGCAAGGCTTTCTACCAGGCGGCGCTGGCCCCCATCGGCTATACGCTGATCATGGAATTCCCGGCCGCCGTCACCGGCCACACCGACGTCGCCGGTTTCGGCGAGAACGGCAAGCCCGACTTCTGGATCAGCCGCGGTACGCCCAACCAGCCGCCCATGCACGTGGCCTTCCGCGTCGAGCAGCGCGCGCCGGTCGATGCCTTCCATGCCGCCGCGCTGGGCGCCGACGGGCGCGACAACGGCGGCCCCGGCATCCGCGCGCATTTCCATCCCGACTACTACGGCGCCTTCGTGCTGGATCCGGATGGGCATAATATCGAAGTGGTCTGCCACAATCCCGCGGCGGCCTGATTCCCCGGAGGAGACACCATGAGCACTCCCAACACCGTG
This sequence comes from Herbaspirillum sp. WKF16, assembly GCF_028993615.1. Classification (NCBI taxonomy): domain Bacteria; kingdom Pseudomonadati; phylum Pseudomonadota; class Betaproteobacteria; order Burkholderiales; family Oxalobacteraceae; genus Herbaspirillum; species Herbaspirillum sp. WKF16. Next base: position 4,708,375 of record NZ_CP118632.1, read on the forward strand.
CGCCTGCACCGCGTGCTGCGCGCCAAACCCGAGCGCGTCTACCGCGCCTTCCTCGATCCCGACGCGATGGTGAAGTGGCTGCCGCCGCACGGCTTCACCGGCCGCGTGCATCACATGGACGCGCGCGTGGGCGGTTCGCACAAGATGTCCTTCACCAACTTCAGCACCGGCAGCTCGCACTCCTTCGGCGGCACCTACGTCGAACTGACGCCCAATGAGCGCATCGTCTACACCGACAAGTTCGACGACCCCAACCTGCCGGGCGAGATGAAGGTGACCGTCAGCATCCGCGCCACGCTGGTGGGCAGCGAGCTGGAGGTGGTGCAGGAAGGCATACCGCCGATGATCCCGCTGGAGTTCTGCTACGCCGGCTGGCAAGAGTCGCTGCAGCTGCTGGCGCAGCTGGTGGATCCGGAGATTCCCGACGGCGCCTGAGGCCCGGCCTCATCGTCGTCCACGTAAAAAAACAGGCGCCGATACCGGCGCCTGTTTTCATTGAAGCGCAAGCTGCGCGATTCGCAAGGCCATGCACATCAGAAGCGGTGACGCAGCCCCAGGCGCACCACGTTCTGCGACACGTCGCCGGTCGGCGAGTTGGTGTAGGAGCCGTTGACCACGCCCGGGTTGTTGGTGTCCTTGGCGCGCTGGTTGGCGTACATGGCGTACACGTCGGTGCGCTTGGACAGGTAGTAGTCCACGCCGAGGTTGATCTGCGTGGTCGAGCCGGTAGTGGCGCCGGCGCCCGCGCGTTTGAAGTTGGTGCGATCGTAGATCACGCCGCCCATCACGTGCAGGTTGGAGGTCAGGGAATAGTCCACGCCCAGGTCGATGATGTTGGCCTTGTTGCCGAAGGTGCTGTTGTTGACCAGGCCGGTGGTCGCCACGGCGGCCAGCGAGGGTTGCCTGACCTGCGACCAGGTGCCGTACAGCTTGGCCGGGCCGAACTGGTAGCTGGAACCGATGGTGAAGGTCTTCAGGCCGGTGTCGCCCGGCTGGCCGGTACCGGCGGCGGCCGACAACTTGCTCTGGTAGTAACCGGCGCCGATGCCGAACGGGCCATTGGCGTAGTTGCCGGCGATGCCGAAGGCCTGTCCGGCCGAGGTCTTGCCCGCGATCTCGCCGAAGCCGTAGAACAGGCTGCCGGTGAAGCCGCCGTAGCTGGCCGAATCGAAGCGCACCGAATTGTCGGTGCGCGCGCCGCCGGCGATGCGGTCGAGGTTGTTGAAATGGGCGCCCTTGATGCCATTGGAGCCGAACACGCCCACCGAAGCGTATTTGGAGCCGATGTCTTCCAGGTAGTCGGTCTGGCGACCGATGGTCACCGTGCCGAACGGGCCGGAAAGGCCGACCACCGACTTGCGATCGAACAGGACGCCGGCGGTGCTCATGCCGCCGGTGTCGTTGGCGAAACCGTTCTCGACGTTGAAGATTGCCGACAGCCCGCCGCCGAGGTCTTCCGTGCCCTTGAAGCCGATGCGCGAGGCCGCCTGGTCGCCGGAGTCGACGCTGAAGCGGCTGCCGTTGTTGGCGCCGACCTTGCTGGTGTAGGTGATGCCGGTGTCGATCAGGCCGTAGACGGTGACGCTGGACTGCGCCCAGGCGCCGCCGGTTGCGGCCAGGGCGGCCAGGGCAAATGCTGTTTTTTTCATGGTGTCCCCTGAATGTGGATAGGATGGGTTAGGGTTGGTTTTCTCGTCCGATCGCTTTCCGCCCGCGGCAGGCCTGCCGGGGCGGACATCCTCGGCATCGCTTGGGACGATCCCTTGGTGGAAGGCGGGGCGCGCTGTGTAGTTGTTGGACGCGCATCGGACATGCCATGAACCGCATCTCAGGCGCATTGGATTATTGATGGCAAATGCGACGCATGGCGTTTCCCGCTGCGCAAGAATACTGAAACTCGCAGCGGCGATAACTACGTGATTCCCCCTATGCCGCAACAGCTTCGGATATCCGCTATTGACGCCGATGAGAAAGCCGAACAACGCCCTCCCTTGTCATCGCTAGAAATATTTCTTCCCTCGTATTGAATAACAGCCATCAAGACGGCTTTTCCGCGTCTTCTGCCGTGCCCCACGCAAGGCATCGCTAAGCTCCCGCCCGGCTATGGCATCGATCTCCCGCAGCCCGACCGAACGCGGGCGATGGCAAGGTCGTCCATGGTTCCGCAGGGAAGGCCGGGCCTTCCTTCTTCATTCAATACGACTCTTCGAAAGATACATTTCCAGTGCGCACCTCTCCCCTGATCCTTGCAGCCGTGCTGGCTGCTTCCGCTTCCGCCTTCGCCCACGCCGCCGATGCAGGCTCCCCCTGGTACATGGGCGCAAGCGCGGGCTATGCCCAAAACAAGGTGAGCAACATGGTCTTCCCTGCCAAGGCATCCACCAAGGACGGCGGAACCGGCTTCAAACTCTATGGCGGCTATCAATTTTCCCGCCATCTTGCCGCCGAGCTGGAGTATGTCCACTTCGGAAACTATCGTATGGAATCACCCACGATCAATACCACGAGCAAGTCTTCCGGGCTGGGGCTGAGCGCGGTGGGAATATTGCCGCTGTCATCGGACTTCTCCCTGCTCGGCAAGCTCGGCGCCATGGCGAAGTTCACCAAGGCCAGAGAGACCTACTCCTTTGACAATGATGTCTACACCCAGAATTCCACCCGGATCGTGCCGATGCTGGGGGTAGCCGCCGAATACAGGTTCACGCCTGCGCTGGCATTGCGCGCCGAGTATCAATACGTGGGCAGATCGACGGTGGGAGAAAACAATTCGAAGCTGGAGAACAGCCTGATGTCGGCCGGCCTGCGCTACAACTTCTGACGCTCCCCGGCCCATCCCTCGCCGTACGCTTCCCAAAAAAAAGCCGGCTGAGCAATCAGCCGGCAATCGGGTGTGGAGATGGAGCAAACAAACCCGGCGCGGGTCCTCCGCGCCGGGGCACTACCGGTAAAACTTACTGCACGTTCTGCACCGACGCCGGCAGGTCGCGGCCGTGGTGCTTCTTGTACATGGCGTTGAGCTTGCCGTTCTTCATGTTGGTCTTGACCCAGTTGTCGATCCAGTCCTTCAGGCGCGGCTGGTTCTTGTTGAGCGCGATGCCCAGGTCGAAGACCTTTTGCTCGAACTTCAGCTCCAGGTTCTTGCCCGGCGCCTTCTTCTGCATTTCCTGCAGGTTGGACGGGGTGCTGGAGAACACTTCCACCTGGCCGGTCACCATCGAGGTGATCAGGGTAGCGTCGTCTTCATAGCGCACGATCTCGGCGTCCTTGGCCTGCTGCGTGGTCAGGGTGTCGTTGACGGTGGCGCGGGTCAGGCCGATGCGCTTGCCGGCGAGGTCCGGATAGTCCTTGATCTGGATGTTCTTGGGGCCGCCGACGATGATGCTGATGACGGCGTAGGGGATCGAGAAGTCGATCACCTTCTGGCGCTCCGGCGTGATCGACAGGTCGGCCACCACGATGTCGGCGCGGTTGGCTTGCAGGGTCGGCACGCGCGCGGCGTTGGTCACCGAGACGATTTCCAGCTGCACTCCCAGGTCCTGGGCCAGCTGCTTGGCGGTATCGACGTCGGAGCCGGCCGGTTGCAGCTTGTCGTCGGCGTAGCTGAACAGCGGCGTGCCCATGGCGATGGCGACGCGGATCTTGCCGGCCTTCTTGATGTCGTCCAGTTGATCGGCCATGGCGGAATGGGCGAAGGCGCCGAACATCAGCGCGGCGATGCAGGTACGGGTAAAGGCTTTCTTGAGTTGCATGGTAGGTCTCCGTTCTTGTGTCGATGGGTGCTTCTTCTTGTGTGCTGCTGGTGCCGATACTGCGTTATTGCCAAACCGATGCGCCGGTTACAGATCCGCCGCCAGGAACGCCTGCAGTTCCGGCGTATGCGGGTTATCCAGCATCTCGCCCGGGCCGACTTCCCACACGCGGCCCTGATGCATGTAGATGATGCGGTCGGCCACGCGCTTGGCGAAGTTCATTTCGTGGGTGACCAGGATCATGGTCATGCCGCCGGCGGCGAGGTCTTCCATCACGCGCAGCACTTCGCCGGTCAGTTGGGGGTCCAGCGCCGAGGTGACTTCGTCGAACAGCATGACCTTGGGCGCCATCGCCAGCGAACGGGCGATCGCCACGCGCTGCTGCTGGCCGCCGGAGAGCTGCTCGGGATAGGCGCCGGCCTTCTCGTCCAGGCCCACCTGCGCCAGCGCGGCCAGGGCCACCTTCTGCGCTTCCGCCTTGCCCTGCATCTTCACGTGGCGCAGCGCCAGCATGACGTTCTCCAGCACGGTCAGGTGCGGGAACAGGTTGTAGCTCTGGAACACGATGCCCACTTCGGTGCGCAGCTTGTGCAGGTCGACGTTGGGATCGTCCACGCGGATGCCGGCCACCTCGATGCTGCCGGAGTCGATGGTTTCCAGGCGGTCGATGCAGCGCAGCGCGGTGCTCTTGCCGGAGCCGGAGGCGCCGATGATGGCGATCATCTCGCCGCGCCCCACTTCGAAGGACACGCCCTTCAATACCTGGTTGGAGCCGAAGCTCTTGTAGATCTGGTCGACCTTGACGATGGGCTGGCCGGATTGCGCGGACGGCGCGCCGGAAGCATGCACCACCGGTTCTGGATTAGCGATTGCTGACATTGAGCTTTTTCTCCATGGATGCGCTCCAGCGCGACAGCGGGTAGCACAGTAAGAAATAGAAGATCCCGACCAGGGTGAACACCAGGAAGGGCTGGAAAATCGAGTTGTTGATGATCTGGCCGGCGCGGGTCAGCTCGACGAAACCGATCACCGAGGCCAGCGAGGTCATCTTGATGAGCTGCACCAAAAAGCCGATGGTGGGCGGCAGCGACAACCGCGTGGCCTGCGGGATGATCACCAGGCGCAGCGTCTGCCAGCGCGTCAGCGACAGGCACTCCGAGGCTTCCCATTGCGGACGCGGCATGGCTTCGACGCAGCCGCGCCAGATGTCGCCCAGGTAGGCGCTGGTGTACACCATCATGGCGATGCCGGCGGCCACCAGCGCGGGCAGCGCGAAGCCGTACACCGACAGGCCGAAGTAGACGATGAACAGCAGGATCAGCAGCGGGATGCCCTGGATGCATTCGATGAACAGGATGGCCGGGTTGCGCAGCCAGGCGCGCGGCGAGATGCGCGCCATCATCACCACGAAGCCGGCGATGCCGCCCAGCACGAAGGCCAGCACCGACAGCGCCAGGGTCCAGCCGATCGACTGCACCAGGTAAAACAGGTGGGTCCAGGAAAAAGATCCGATCACGATGCGCTCCCTTCTGCAGTCTCGCGCGGCTGGGGCTGGGAGATGCCATGGATGAACGGCACGTGCGCCACCGGCGCCATGCCTGCCGCGGCAGCCGCGGCATTGGCCGCCGGCATGCGCGACACCGGGCTGCGCCGCGCCTGGGCGGCGGCGCGGCGGATGGTGCGGCGGCGCTTGAAAACGTATTCGCCGAAGGCGTACGACAGCAGCTTCACCAGCACCGACAGCGCCAGGTACAGCCCGGCCACCACGATGTAGGTTTCCAGCGAGCGGAAGGTGTCCGACTGCACGGTGTTGGCGATGGCGGTCAGCTCCTCGGCCGAAATCTGCGAGGCCATCGCCGAGGCCTGCATCATCAGCAGGAACTGGCTGGTCAGCGCCGGATAGACGCGCTCGATGGCCGGCTGCAGCATCACGTGCCAGCGGATGCGCCAGACCGACAGGCCCAGGCATTCGGCGGCCTCGATCTGGCCGCGCGGCACCGAGTCGATGCCGGCGCGGATGATTTCGGCCGCATAGGCGGCGATGTTGATGATCATCGCCAGCACGGCGGCGGCGAAGGTGGGCATGTGCACGCCCAGGCTGGCCAGGCCGAAGTACAGGAGGAAGATCTGCACCAGGAACGGCGTGTTGCGCACCGCCTCGATGTAGATCCCGCAGGCGCGCGCCACCAGGAGGTTCTTGCTGCTCTTGGCGAAGGCGACAATGACGCCGATGGCGACGCCGACGATGATCGCGACAGTGGTCATCTTCAGCGTCAGCCACGCGCCGCGCAGGAACACGGGCCAATAAGGCGCGAGACTGCTGAAGTCGAGTGTGAAGTTCATGGCTGCCGGTTATTCAAATCAAATCAAATGGTCCAGGGATGCGGAATCCCGGATGCCTCGGGCCTGGCGTGCGCGATCCTGCTGCGCGCGGGCGGCCCGGGAGCCGGGTACTGCCTTGCTGCGTGATCAGGTGATGCCGGTGATGCGGTGGTGCCGTGATGCGATGCTGCGGTGGTGCTTGAATCGGGATGGGGCTGCGCCGGTGCGATCCGCCGCCTCGCCCCAAGATGTATGACAACATACGATCCAATCGGGGCGAATAGGGCCGCCGCGCGATCAACGCCGTTCAGCCTGCCAGGGGGTCGAAAGGACCGATCGTGGTGAACGCGCCGCCCTGCAGGACCGCCACCGGATCGGTCGGCGCCGGCCTGGGCTGGGCTTCCACCTTGGCGCGGAAGATTTCCGAGCTGTCCTTGGGCGCGTAGCCGAGATGGGCCGCATGGCGGTTGTCCCACCAGGTGGTGGCGTTGTCGGACATGCCGTAGACCACGGTATGGCCCACGCCGGGGGTAAACAGGGCGCGGCGCAGGAGTTGCTCGAAGTCGTCCACGCTCATCCAGCTGGCCATCATGCGGCGATCCTTGGCTTCCGGGAAGATCGAGCCGATGCGGATGCTGACGGTCTCCACGCCGTAACGGTCGAAGTAGAACTGGGCCATGTCCTCGCCGTAGGACTTGGAGAGGCCGTAGTAGCCGTCCGGGCGGCGCAGGTCGCGGGCGTCGATCTTCTGGTCCTGTCGGTAGTAGCCGGTGACGTGGTTGGAGCTGGCGAAGATCACGCGCCTGACCTTGTGGCGGCGCGCGGCTTCATAGATGTGGAACACGCCCTTGATGTTGGCTTCCAGGATTTCCTCGAAGGGGCGCTCCACCGAGACGCCGCCCAGGTGGATGATGGCCTCGCAGCCGGCCACCATGGCATCGACCGCGGCGCGGTCGGCCAGGTCGCAGGCCAGCACTTCTTCATGGGATGCCGCCGCATCGGCGGTCTCGATGGCGCGGGCCAGGTCCGACACCCGCACGACGTCGGCAAAGCCGGCCAGCCGGGGACGCAGGATCTTGCCCACGCCGCCGGCGGCGCCGGTCAGCAACAGGCGTGAAAAGCGCGCGGATTGCCACGCGCCCGAATCGTTTTCTCCGCTCATACGAGCCGTCTCCTGAGTGTTTGTAATTATTCTTGTTGTGTGATCTCTGCAAACAAAGCTGATTATTTCATCCGATACAAGTTTAATCTTGTACGTTGTCATATCACTTGGACTGGATTATTATCGGCGCATCAGAGCTTGTCAATAGCATTCGAGAAGTCGCTTCTACGAAACACCGGGCCGGACAACGGCGGCCCCAACTTTGATCGCCACAATGATAAATACACTCGCTGCCGAGGCTGGGCAGCGCACCGGGAAAGCCGCCGCGGAGACCAACGGCGGCTTTCCCGCACCAGCCGCAGTGCCGGCCCGCGCCGCGGGCCGCCGCAATCTCTCGCGCGAGCTCGTGCAGGCGCTCGAGCAGCTGATTCTTACCCAGCATTGGCGCCCCGGCGACAAGCTGCCCACCGAGGCCGAGATCGTGCGCCAGTTCCAGGTCAGCCGCACCGTGGTGCGCGAAGCGCTGTCGCGCCTGCAGGCCGCCGGACTGGTGGCGACCCGCCACGGCATCGGCACCTTCGTGCTGGCGCCGCGCCCGCCGGCGATGTTCCGGCTCGATCCGGCCGACCTGGAGACCTCCTTCGAGGTGCTGGCGGTGCTGGAGCTGCGCATCAGCCTGGAGACGGAGACCGCCGGCCTGGCGGCGGCGCGCCGCAGCGACGCCAACCTGGCGGTGATGCGGCAGGCGCTGGACGACTTCACCAGCAACGTGGCGCGTTCGGAAACCACGGTGGCGCCCGACTTCCGCTTCCACCAGGAGATCGCCGAAGCCACCGGCAACCGTTACTTCGCCGAGATCATCAACTACCTGGGCACCACCATCCTGCCGCGCACGCGGCTGCCGTCCAGTCGGATCCCACCCGACCAGCTCACGCAATACCTGCAGCGCGTGAACCGCGAGCACGAGCAGATCTTCGACGCCATCGCCCGGCGCGACACCGACTTCGCGCGCGCGGCCATGCGCATCCACCTGACCAACAGCCGCGAACGCCTGCGCCGCGCGCAGGAAGTCAGCTGAGCGTCACCGCTTTCATCCACCGTACCGACATTCGACAGGAGACTTGCCCACGCTCGCGCCAAATAATTCATACGACGACATACCTCATAAATCATTTACCCGCACCACCCAACAAAAGGAGACTGAGATGTTCAAGAAATTCACGCTGCTGTGCGGCGCCCTGGCCTGCACCATGATGATCGCCCATGCGCCGGCATCGGCCGCCGGCAAGGATGAACAGGCGGTGGAGGCCGCCGTCGAGAAACTGCGCGTGGTGATGGTCGATCCCGACCTCAAGCAACTCGAGGCGCTGACCTCCAAGGACCTGAGCTACGGCCACTCCGGCGGCAAGGTGCAGAACCAGGCCGAGTTCATCGACGACCTCAAGACCGGCGCGTCCGACTTCGTCAACATCAAGCTGCTGGACCAGACCGTGAAGATCGTCGGCGACAACGCCATCGTGCGCCACACGCTGGATGCCGACACCAACGACTCCGGCAAGCCGGGCCACGTCAACATCAAGATCCTGCAAGTCTGGAAAAAGCAGCACGGCCACTGGATCCTGCTGGCGCGCCAGGCGGTGCGCTCGGCGAACTGAGCCGGCTCCGACGGCGCGGCGCCTGACGCCGGCATGAACAACGGGACAGCTTCGGCTGTCCCGTTTTTCTTTGTGAAGTCGGGAGAGCCGCGCATCGCCGAAGATCCTCACAATTCCTCGTGTATTTTTTTCCTATACAGAAACAAACTGTCGCCATCTCTCCGCGTTCTTCGTGAAAATGACGGCAATTCAGCAAAAATGCGTTCGACGTACGATCGTTCCCTTTTACAATTCAGCCTCATCAGGCGCGGTCACGGCCGGCAGCCGCACCGCCGTCGCCTGACAGACACAAGAAGAGCCCATCCCGTACGCTCATCCGGCGCGCGCGGAAGTCTTTTCTCCACGAATCGATAAGGCGAAACTGAAATGAATTACCTCGGCAGGTTCAACATCGGGACGCAGCTGCGTCTGGGCTTCGGCATCGTGATCGTGCTGATGCTGATACTGGTTTCCTTCGCGCTCATGCGCATGAACGCCATCTCGGCGGCGGTGAAGCACCAGGACGTCGTGCGCGCCACCAAGCTGGAGCCCCTCTACGTCGCCCGCGAAGCCCTGGACCAGACCGGCCTGGCCGCGCGCAACGCCTTCATCTTCGAAGACCAGGCCGATGCCGCCAGGGAGCTGGCCATCCTCGACGAGCAGAAGGCGCTCTACCTGGACGCCCTCAGGCAGCTCGAACCGGTGTTCGGCGGCGACGCCCAGTTCGCCAAGGTGAAGTCGGGCCTGCTGGCGATGTCCGAGGAGCTCAAGCGCCCGCGCAAGTATCGCGAGGCCGGCCAGCTGGCCGAATACGGCGTCTTCCTGGTCAAGGAATGCAGCCCGCTGCGCCGCCAGATCGTGCAGGACATCGATGTGCTGCTGAAGTCGGTGCAAAAGGAAAATGCGCAAGCCAGCGCCATGGCCGAAGGCCTGTTCGACAGCTCGCTGCGTTTGATCATGACCTGCGCGGGCGTGATCCTCGCCGTCTCGATAGCCACCGCCTGGCTGATCCGCAAGAGCCTGCTCGGGCAGCTGGGCGGCGAACCGCGCTACGCGGTCGAGATCGCCGGCCGCATCGCCCATGGCGAGCTGTCGGCCGCCATCGATACGCAGCGCGACGACGCCTCCAGCCTGCTGTTCGAAATCCGGCTGATGCGCGACAAGCTGGCCTCGCTGGTGCAGCAGGTGCGCATCGGCACGCACACCATCGCCGGCGCCTCGTCCGAGATCGCCGTGGGCAACCAGAACCTGTCGGAACGCACCGAGCACCAGGCCGAGACGCTGGAGAAAACCGTCGCCGCGCTCGACGACCTGACGCAGGCCGTGCGCCGCAACGCCGACAACGCGCACCAGGCCAACCAGCTTGCCAGCTCGGCCTCGGACATCGCCGCCAAGGGCGGCGATGTCGTCAGCCAGGTGGTCACCACCATGGGCGTGATCGACGACTCCTCGCGCAAGATCGTGGACATCATCGGCGTGATCGACGGCATCGCCTTCCAGACCAACATCCTGGCCTTGAACGCCGCGGTGGAGGCGGCGCGCGCCGGCGAGCAGGGCCGCGGCTTCGCGGTGGTGGCCTCCGAGGTGCGTTCGCTGGCCCAGCGCTCGGCCGCCGCCGCCAAGGAAATCAAGACCCTGATCGACAGCTCGGTGGCCAGCGTGGCCGACGGCAACCGCCTGGTGCAGGAAGCCGGTGGCACCATGCAAGAAGTGGTGAGCAGCGTGCAGCGCGTGACCGCCATCGTGGCCGAGATCAGCGAAGCCGGACGGGCGCAGACCCAGGGCATCCAGGCCGTCAACGACGCCATTTCGCTGCTCGATGAAAACACCCAGCAGAACGCCGCGCTGGTCGAGGAAGCGGCCGCCGCGTCGCAGTCGATGAGCCAGCAGGCCGCGCACCTGACCCGCCTGGTCGACGCCTTCAAGCTGAGCCAGGCGCAGATGGACGGCAACGTGGTGGAGGGCCTGGCGCATGAGATCGATGTGACGCCGGAACAGGCGCGGCTGGCGGCCCGCTGATATTGCCCATGCCTGAAGCAGAACGGCCCGCGATGCGGGCCGTTTTCTTTTCTGCTGCGGGCCTGCCGGGCCCCTGCCTTCGTGGGGACGAAACGGATAAGTTGGCATCAGGCTCGGCACGTTCAAGCTATCTCACTACCTGTCGTCCCTGCGAAAGCGGGGATCCAGTGTCGTTTGGCGCGCCTCACCCATTTCCGTTCGGGCTGAGTAGCCGTGAAACGGCGTATCGAAGCCAGCGCGGAGTTCTCCGGTGCGCAACCAACGACACTGGATCCCGGCCTTCGCCGGGACGACGGAGGAGAGAACTTGTACAGCCGGCGGATGGAATCACCCTCCTGCTTGTCGTTCCTGCGAAAGCAGGAACCCAGTGGCGTTCGTTGTGCATCAACGTCCGCTGAACGACGCTGGATCCCCGCCTTCGCGGGGACGACGGATTAATTGAGATAGCGAGCCAAGGAATCGATGCCGCAGGCAAGTGAGAGACAGCGCGAGGCCGCAGGCGAGCCGGATATGCTGTTCCCCTTGTGGGCCAGCCGTCGGAGCGGCGCAAAAAGTGGATCAGGGCGTCAGTCGGAGCGCAGCGACTCTGACGACCCCACTTTTTGCGCCGCTCCGGCGGGAACCCCGAAGGGGCTGGCACTTAGGGGCCGCGCCTTTTCTTATCTTTTTGCTTGCTTTCTTTGGCTCGCCAAAGAAAGTAAGCGGCTGCCGGGCCGCCCCCGGCGCTCCCTTCCGACCGGAGAAAGATAAGTATCAAGCCGGTACATCTGCATGCAGCAAGACCTGACTACTCAAACAGCAACGACTGCATCCACGCCGACTTCGATACGCCGCCAAAGCGGCTACTCAGCCCGAACGGAGTCCGGTAAGGTGCGACGAACGACGCTGGATCCCCGCTTTCGCGGGGACGACGGATTAATTGAGATAGCGAGCCAAGGAATCGATGCCGCAGGCGAGTAAGAGACAGCGCGAGGCCGCAGGCGAGCCGGATACGCTTTCCCCTTGTGGGCCAGCCGTCGGAGCGGCGCAAAAAGTGGATCAGGGCGTCAGTCGGAGCGCAGCGACTCTGACGACCCCACTTTTTGCGCCGCTCCGACGGGAACCCCGAAGGGGCTGGCACTTAGGGGCCGTTTTCTTTGCTTACTTTCTTTGGCGGGCCAAAGAAAGTGAGCGGCTGCCGGGCCGCCCCCGGCGCTCCCTCTCGACCGGAGAAAGATAAGTCTAAAGCCGGTACATCTGCACGCGGCAAGACCAGACTACCCAAACAACAACAACAACTGCATCCACGCCGACTTCGATACGCCGCCAAAGCGGCTACTCAGTCCGAACGGAGTCCGGTGAGGTGCGACGAACGACGCTGGATCCCGGCCTTCGCCGGGACGACGGAGGAGAGAACTTGTACAGCCGGTGGACTGAATTCCCTCCTGCTAGTCGTTCCTGCGAAAGCAGGAACCCAGTGGCGTTCGTTGTGCATCAACGTCCGCTGAACGACGCTGGATCCCCGCCTTCGCGGGGACGACACCGAAGCGGTGGTCAACACCTCCTGATGTTCAAGATGCTTATGGCTTGTCGTTCCTGCGAAAGCAGGAACCCAGCGTCGTTCAGCAATGACGCAGGCATGCCCATCAAGACGCCGCCCCACCCCGCGTCCGCTCATTCCAACCGCCGCCCAGCACCTTGTACAGCGTGATGCGGTTACCCTGCTCGGTCAGCCGCAGCGAGATCAGCGCCTGCTGCGCAGCGTACAGCGTGCGCTGCGCCACCAGCGTGGTGAGGTAGCTGTCGATGCCGTTCTTGTAGCGCGCCTCCGACAGGCGGAAGGATTTCTCGCTGGCGGCGGTGGACTTGCCCTGGGCGTCCAGGCGCTGGTCCAGCGTGGCGCGCACGGCCAGCGCGTCGGCCACTTCACGGAAGGCGGTCTGGATCGCCTTCTCGTAGTTGGCCACGTCGATGTCGCGCGTGATCTTGGCCGCGTCCAGGCTGGCGCGCAGGCTGCCGGCGTTGAAGATGGGCAGGTTGATCGAAGGCGCGAAACTCCATGACGCGCTGCCCGGCTTGAACAAGCCTCCCAGCGTGCGGCTGGCGGTGCCGCCGCTGGCGGTCAGCGTGATGCTGGGGAAGAAGGCAGCGCGCGCGGCGCCGATGTCGGCGTTGGCGGACTTCAGCGTATGTTCGGCGGCCAGCACGTCGGGGCGGCGCAGCAGCACTTCCGAGGGCAGGTCGGCCGGCATCGCCGGCAACACGCTGGCGGCCGCCGGCAAGCCCTGCGGCAGCCACTGTTCATCCAGGTCGGCGCCCACCAGCAGGCGCAGCGCATTGATGTCCTGCGCCACCTGGCTGGTATAGCGCGCGACGTCGGCGCGCGCCGATTCCACCGTGGCTTCCTGGCTGGCCAGGTCGACGCCGGAGACGGTGCCGATATCGTGGCTGCGACGGCTCAACTCGAAGGTGCGCGACTGGCTGGCGTGGGTGTCTTCGGCCAGCTTCTTCAACTCGCGGTCGGACGCCAGCGTCAGCCAGGCGGTGGCGACTTCGGCCACCAGGCTGATGTGGGTGCTGCGTCGCGTCTCGACGTTGTATTGGTAGGTTTCCAGCGCGGCGTCGGAGAGGTTCTTCAGGCGGCCGAAGAAATCCAGCTCGTAGGCGCTGATGCCCAGCGTCACGCTTTGCTGGCGCGCTACCGTCGCGCTGCCGCTGGTGGACAGCTCGGCCGGCGTGCGGCTGGCGCTGCCCGTGCCGGTGGCCGAGACCGCCGGGTAGCGGTCGGCATCGGTAATGCGATATTGGGCGCGCGCCTTCTCGATGTTGAGCGCGGCCACGCGCAGGTCGCGGTTGTTGTCGAGCGCGGCGGCGATCACCTGCTGCAGGCGCGGGTCGAGGAAGAATTCGCGCCAGCCTATGCTGTCGGCCCCGACGCCTTGCTCGCCCTTGCCGCCGGCGGCAGGCACCACTTGCTTGCCGTCGACCTGCTGCGACCAGTTGGCCGGCACCGGTGCGGCCGGTTGCGCGTAGTCGGGCGCCAGGTTGGCGCAACCGGCCAGCGCGGCGGCCAACGCCAGCGCCAGCAGGGTCTTGTGTTGAATGAGCGCTCGCATCACACGCCCTCCTTTTGCATGGAATGATTGTCGTGGCCGTCGTCGCGCCCGGCCCGGCCGGCGGCGCGACGGTCCAGCCAGGAACCGATCAGGTAGTAGAACAGCGGCACGAAGAAGATGCCCAGCAGGGTGGCCGACAGCATGCCGCCCAGCACCCCGGTGCCGATCGCGCGGCGGCTGGCCGAACCGGCGCCGGCGGCGACCGCCAGCGGCAGCACGCCCATCATGAAGGCCAGCGAGGTCATCAGGATCGGCCGCAGGCGCAGCTGCACCGCTTCCAGCGTCGCCTCGCGCAGGCTCTTGCCGGACTCGTGCAGCTGCTTGGCGAACTCCACGATCAGGATCGCGTTCTTGGCCGACAAACCCACCGTGGTCAACAGGCCGACCTGGAAGTAGACGTCGTTGGACATGCCGAACAAGCCGGTCAGCAGCACCGTGCCGATGATGCCCAGCGGCACCGCCAGGATCACCGCGAACGGCACCGACCAGCTCTCATACAGCGCGGCCAGGCAGAGGAACACGAACAGGATGGAGATCGCGTAGAGCATCGGCGCCTGGTTGCCTGACAGGCGTTCCTGGTAGGACGCGCCGGTCCACTCGAAGCCCACGCCGGAGGGCAGCTGCGCCACCAGCTTCTCGACTTCGCCCATGGCGTCGCCGGAGCTGATGCCGGCCGCCGGCTCGCCCACGACCTCGAACGAGGACACGCCGTTGTAGCGCTCCAGCAGCGAGGGCCCGAAGGTCCACTTGCTGCTCATGAAGGCCGAGAAGGGCACCATCTGGCTGGCCGAGTTGCGCACGTACCATGTGTTCAGGTCCTCGGTCTGCATGCGGAACTGGCGGTCGCCCTGCACGTACACCTTCTTCACCCGGCCGTTGCTGAGGAAGTCGTTGACGTAGGTGCCGCCCATGGCGGTGGCCATGGTGGAGTTGATGTCGGCCGTCGAGATCGACAGGGCATCGGCCTTGCGGTCGTCGATCGCCACGCGCAGCTGCGGCGTGTCGTCCAGGCCGGTCACGCGCACGTTGGCCAGCTTGGGATTCTGGCGCGCCGCCTGCAGGAACTGGTCGCGCGCCTTCAACAGCTGGTCGTGGCCGACGCCGCCGACGTCCTTCAGCTCAAGGTCGAAGCCTGAGCTCTGGCCCAGGCCGCGCACCGCCGGCGGGTTCATCAGGAACACCCTGGCGCCGCGGATCTTCGACAGGTCGGCGTTGGCGCGGCGCACCAGCTCGGCAGCGGACTGGCCGGCGCCGCGGCGCTCGTCCCAGTCCTTCAGGCGGATGAAGGCGCGCGCGCCGTTCTGGCTGTTGCCGCCGACGCCGGCGCCGACGATGGCCAGCACCGAGTCCACCGATTCCGGCTTGTTCATGAAGTATTCCTGCACCGTCTTCACCACCGCGGTGGTCTGCTCGGCGGTGCCTCCGGTGGGCAGCTGGATCTGCGCCATCAGCACGCCCTGGTCTTCCTCGGGCAGGAAGGAGGTCGGCAGGCGCATGAACATCACGGCCATGGCGACCACGATCAGCGCATACATCAGCAGGCCGCGCTTGCCGCGCTTCAGGAGGCCGCCGACCCCGCCCTGGTAGCGGCTGGCGCTGCGGTCGAAGGTCTTGTTGAACCAGGTGAAGAAGCGGCCGCGCTGCACGTGGCCGCCGGCGTGCGGCTTGAGCAGCGTGGCGCACAGGGCCGGCGTCAGCGTCAGCGCCACCATCACCGACAAGGCCATGGCCGAGACGATGGTGATCGAGAACTGGCGATAGATCACGCCGGTGGAGCCGCCGAAGAAGGCCATCGGGATGAACACCGCCGACAGCACCATGGCGATGCCCACCAGCGCGCCGGTGATCTCCTGCATGGACTTGCGCGTGGCTTCCTTGGGGCTGAGCTTCTCCTCGGTCATCAGGCGTTCGACGTTCTCCACCACCACGATGGCGTCATCCACCAGCAGGCCGATGGCCAGCACCATGCCGAACATGGTCAGCGTGTTGATCGAGTAGCCGAACATGGCGAGGATGCCGAAGGTGCCCAGCAGCACCACCGGCACCGTGATGGCCGGGATGAAGGTGGCGCGGATGTTCTGCAGGAACAGGTACATGATCAGCACCACCAGCACGATGGCTTCGATCAGGGTCTTGACCACCTCTTCCAGCGACACCTTCACGAAGGGCGTGGTGTCGTAGGCGATGTTGGTCTTCAGCTTCATCGAAGCCGGGAAGTAGGGCTCCAGCTCGGCCATCTTCTTCTTCACCGCATCGGCGGTGGAGAGCGCGTTGGCGCCGGTGGCCAGCTGGATCGCCAGCGCCGAGGACGGCTTGCCGTTCTGCTGCGAGGCGACCTGGTAGCTCTCGCCGCCCAGTTCCACGCGCGCCACGTCGGAGAGCTTGACCACCGCGCCATCGGACGAGGACTTGACGATGATGCCGCGGAACTCGTCCGGCGTGGTCAGCTTGCTGCGGGCCGTGATGGTGGCGTTGATCTGCTGGCCGGGCACGGCCGGCAGCGCGCCGATCTCGCCGGCGGAGACCTCGGTGTTCTGCGCCTCCAGCGCGCTGGTGACGTCGGAGGGCATCAGCGCGTACTTCTGCAGCTTGGCCGGATCGAGCCACACGCGCATGGCGTAGTTGGTGCCGAAGGCGGTGACGTCGCCCACGCCTTCGACGCGGCTGATCTGGTCGGTCAGCGTGCTGCTGATGAAGTCGCCGATGTCGATGTTGGTGATGCGCGGATCGTCCGAGGTCAGCGAGAGCACCATCAGGATGTCGGTGGAGGCCTTGGTCACCGTCACGCCGTTGTTCTGCACCGCCTGCGGCAGGCGCGCCGTGACCTGCTGCAGCTTGTTCTGCACCTGCATCTGCGCGACGTCGGGATTGGTGCCGGCGGTGAAGGTCAGCGCCACCGTGGCGGTGCCGGCCGAGCTGGAGCTGGCCGACATGTACTGCAGGTTGTCCAGGCCCTTCATCTGCTGCTCGATCACCTGGGTGACCGAGTCTTCCAAAGTCTTGGCCGAAGCGCCGGTGTAGGTGGCCTTGATGTTGACCTTGGGCGGCGCGATGTCGGGATACTGCTCCAGCGACAGCGAGCGGATGGACATCATCCCGCCCAGCATGATGATGATGGCGATGACCCACGCGAAGATGGGCCGGTCGATGAAGAAACGTGCCATGTGCGCCCCTTACTTCGCGGCCGCGCCGGCGGCGTCGCTGCTGCTGCCGCTGTCGTCGCCGCTCTTGGCGCCGCCGCCCAGCGAGGGATCGG
The DNA here is from genome assembly GCF_028993615.1 of Herbaspirillum sp. WKF16. NCBI lineage: Bacteria > Pseudomonadati > Pseudomonadota > Betaproteobacteria > Burkholderiales > Oxalobacteraceae > Herbaspirillum > Herbaspirillum sp. WKF16. The sequence continues at coordinate 4,725,552 of NZ_CP118632.1, forward strand.
CGGCCGCGGCGGCGGCTTCGCGCGCCAGGTCCTTCTTGAGCGTGTCGGTGATGTCGATGGCGCGCGGGGTGTCGCCGGGGCGCACCTTCTGCAGGCCGTCGACGATCAGCTTGTCGCCCTCGGCCAGGCCCTTGGTCACCCACCAGTTGTTGCCCACGGCGCGCGCCACGGAGACCAGGCGCTGCTCGACCTTGCCGCCGGCGCCCACCACCAGCGCGGTGGCGGCGCCGGTCTGGTCGCGGCTGACCGCCTTCTGCGGCACCAGCAGCGCACGCTCGTCGACGCCCTCTTCCAGCACCGCGCGCACGTACGAGCCCGGCAGCAGCACGCCGTCAGGATTGGGCACCACCGCGCGCAGCGTGATCATGCCGGTGCCGGTGTCGACCGACAGGCCGGAGAATTCCAGCTTGCCGCTGCGGTCGTAGGTGGAGCCGTCTTCCAGCAGCACCTTGATCTGGGCCGAGTTGGCGCCGCTCTTCCTGATCTGGCCGCTGGCCAACTCGCGCTTCAGGCGCAGCAGGTCGACGGTGGACTGGGTGACGTCGACGTAGATCGGGTCGATCTTCTGCACCGTGGTCAGCGCCGTGGTCTGGCTGGCGGTCACCAGCGCGCCCGGCGTCACGCTGGACTTTTCGATGCGGCCGGAAATCGGCGACAGGATCTTCGTGTATTCAAGGTTGATGGCGGCCGTCTTCACCGCCGCCTTCTGCACCTCGACGTCGGCCTGGTTCTGGCGCAGCGTGCTCTGGGCGTCGTCGTTGTCCTGCCTGGAGACGGCATCGATCTTGTCCAGTTCGGCATAGCGCTGGGCCTTCAGTTTCGATGCGGCCAGCGTGGCCTCGGCCTTGAGCAGGGACGCCCGGGCGCTGTCGTAGGCGGCCTGGTAGCTGGCGGGATCGATCTGGTACAGCGGCTGGCCGGCCTTCACGTCGGCGCCTTCCTTGAACAGGCGCTTCTGGATGATGCCGCCCACCTGCGGGCGGATATCGGCGGCCAGGTAGGCGGTGGTGCGGCCGGGCAGTTCGGTGGTGACGACCTGGCGCTGGGCCTTGACCACCACATAGCCGATCTCGGCCTGGGATTGCGCCGGCGGCTGGTTGCCGGACTTGCCGCAGGCGGCCAGGACGGCCGCCAGCAGCAGGGCCAGCGCCAGTTTGGCAGGACGGGACGGGATGTTCTTGTTGGGCATCGTCTTGAACTTTCTGCCCGTCCTTTGGCTTGAAACTCTGTCAAGGCCGGGCGCAATGAGCTATCGGACCGGCCAGCATAAAAACCAAATGTGAAGGAAAAATGAGCAAAACCTCATTTGCAACAAGCGGCCCCTTGCGCGCCTTATCTTGATAAGCTGGCGGCTTCCCGCATGCGCGCAAGCGCCCTTCTGACATCATCGACCGCCGTGCCCAAGCTCCCAGCCGCCCCGATCGCGGACCTCGCCGACCGCTTCTTCTACCGCGCCAACATCCGCCTGAAACTGTTCTACGCGATGCTGGCGCTGATCGTGGCCCTGATCGTGGCCATCAACGGCGCCGGCCACTTCATCTTCACCCGCGACTTCCTCGGCTACCTCAACGAACAGGCCCAGCAGCGCATGGAAGACATGGTGCCGCGCGTGGAGCAGGCCTACCGCGAACACGGCAGCTGGGAGTTCATCCGTAACAATCCGCGCACCTGGTTCGAGCTGATGAAGCCCGCCATCGTGGAGCACAGCGGCGCCCTGCCCGGCCCCAGCAGCGGCCCTACCTTCACCCCCTCCGACCTGACCGGCGCCACGCTGCGCTTCTCGCTCCTGGACGCCAACCGCAAGTTCGTCATCGGCTACCCCAACGTCGGCCCCGACGCCCGCCTGCGCCCGCTGCTGCAGGACGACGCCATCGTCGGCTGGATCGCGCAGACGCCCTTCGAGAGCGTGATCGGCGCGGTCGACCTGCGCTTCCAGCAAAGCCAGTTCCTGGCGCAGATCATCATCGCGGTGGTGGCCATCATGCTGGCGGCCTTCATGGTGGTGCGCATCTCCGGCGTGCTGTTGAAGCCCCTGACGCGCGTGGCGCGCGCCACCCATCGCCTGGCCGGCGGCGACTACGCCACGCGGGTGGAGATCGAATCCGGCGACGAGGTCGGCCGCCTGGCGCAGGACTTCAACCTGCTGGCCATGACGCTGGAACGCAACGAGAAGCTGCGGCGCGAATTCATGGCCGACGTCTCGCATGAACTGCGCACCCCGCTGGGCATCCTCAACGGCCAGCTGGAGGCGCTGGAAGACGGCGTGCTGCAACCCGACGAGCAGACCATCCGTTCGCTCAAGAGCGAGGTCGATCACCTCAACAAGCTGGTCGGCGACCTGTACGACCTGTCGCTGGCCGACGCCGGCGCGCTGGCCTACCGCAAGACCGACCTCGACCTGGCGCCGCTGCTGCGCGACAGCGTGCAGATCTACGAGGAGCGCTGCCGCAAGGGCGGCCTGTCGCTCGCCGCGCAACTGCCCGAGTCGATGCCGATGCACGCCGACGGCGCGCGGCTGCAGCAGCTGTTCAACAACCTGTTCGAGAACAGCCTGCGCTACACCGACCCCGGCGGCCGGCTGCAGCTGCACTGCCGGCTGGAGCGGCAACAATGGCAGTTGGTCCTCGACGACAGCGCGCCGGGCGTGGAGGCGGCGGCGCTGGCGCGCCTGTTCGAACGCTTCTTCCGGGTCGAGGCCTCGCGCAACCGCGCCAGCGGCGGGGCCGGGCTGGGGCTGGCGATCTGCCGCCGCATCGTGGTGGCGCACCAGGGCAGCATCGCCGCGCAAGCCTCGCCGCTGGGCGGGCTGCGCATCACGGTGACGCTGCCGGCCGGCCACGCGGCGCCGGGGAGCGCGGTATGAGCGAGCCGTTCCAGTTCGAGGCGCCGGCCAGCGCCGACATCCTGATCGTCGAGGACGAACCCAAGCTGGCCGAGCTGCTGCAAAAATACCTGGCCGCCGCCGGCTACGCCTCGCGCCATGTCTCGCGCGGCGACGAGGCGGTGCCGGCGGTGCGGGCGCGACGGCCCGACCTGGTGCTGCTGGACATCATGCTGCCGGGATGCGACGGCTGGGAAGTGTGCCGCCAGTTGCGCGTCTTCTCGGACGTGCCGGTGCTGATGCTGACCGCGCGCGCCGACGAGGAAGACCGCCTGCGCGGGCTGGAACTGGGCGCCGACGACTACATCGGCAAGACGCCGTTCTCCCCGCGCGAGATCGTCGCGCGGGTGAAGTCGATGCTGCGCCGCAACGCCAACGTGGCGCAGCGCGCGGCCGGCGAGACGCCCGCCGCCGAAGGGCCGCTGGCCATCGACGAGACGCGCCGCCAGGCCAGCGTGCGCGGCGAGCCGCTCAACCTCACGCCGTTGGAGTTCCGCCTGCTCAAGGTCTTCGCCGCCGCCCCCGGCCAGGTGTTCTCGCGCGAGCAATTGCTGAACCACCTGCACGACGAATACCGCTCGGTCACCGACCGCGCCATCGACACCCACATCAAGAACCTGCGGCGCAAGCTGGAACCGTTCTTTCCGGGGCACAACGCGATCCAGGCGGTGTATGGCGTCGGATACAGCTTTGAGTTGCCGAAGGACGCGGGCTAAGGCACGAGCTCGGCGAACGACGCTGGGTCCCTGCTTTCGCAGGGACGACGGGGTGGAGCTAACTTGGATCTTCGGCGGGTCGAGATGCTCCCGCTGCTTGTCGTTCCTGCGAAAGCAGGAACCCAGCGGCTTCCGTGATGCCGCGACAACCGCTGAACGCCTCATAAAAAAAGCCCACGCCGTCGCCGGCGTGGGCTTTTTCTTTCGAGCGCAATGATCAGCGATTGACCTTGAACACGCTGACTACCTCCGACAGGCGTCCCGCCTGGTCCTGCAGCGATTGCGCGGCGGCGGCGGCTTCTTCCACCAGCGCGGCGTTCTGCTGGGTCACCTCGTCCATCTGGGTGATGGCGCGGTTGATCTCCTCGATGCCGGTGCTCTGCTCGTGGCTGGCGGCGGTGATCTCGCCGACGATATCGGTCACGCGCTTGACGCTGGCCACCACCTCGGTCATGGTCGAACCGGCGCGCTCCACCAGCTGGCTGCCGGCGCCGACCTTCTCCACCGAGTCGTCGATCAGTTCCTTGATTTCCTTGGCGGCGGCGGCCGAACGCTGCGCCAGCGAACGCACCTCGGAGGCCACCACCGCGAAGCCGCGCCCCTGCTCGCCGGCGCGGGCGGCTTCCACCGCCGCGTTCAGCGCCAGGATGTTGGTCTGGAAGGCGATGCCGTCGATCACGCTGATGATGTCGGCGATCTTGCGCGAGCTCTCGGTGATACCTTCCATGGTCTGCACCACCTGCCCCACCACCTCGCCGCCCTGGCTGGCGATCTCGGAAGCGGACACCGCCAATTGATTGGCCTGGCGCGCGTTGTCGGCGTTCTGCTTGACGGTCGAGGTCAGCTCTTCCATGGCCGAAGCGGTCTCTTCCAGCGAGCCTGCCTGCTGCTCGGTGCGCGAGGACAGGTCGAGGTTGCCGCTGGCGATTTCCTGCGAGGCGGTGCCGATGGTGTCGGTGCCGTGGCGCACTTCGCCGACGATCTTCTGCAGGCTGTCGTTCATGGCGCGCAGCGATTGCATCAGCATGCCGGTCTCGTCGCGGCCGCCGGTGCGGATGCTGACGGTCAGGTCGCCCTGCGCAACGCGCTGCGCCACCTCCACCGCCTCATTGAGCGGACGCGACACCAGGCGCGCCACTGCGATGGCCAGGCCGAAGGCAATCACCACGATGCCGGCCAGCAAGGCCGCGATCCACAACTTGGCCGCCTGGTACATGTCTTCGGCGGCCTGGTCGGAACGCGCGCTGCCGGCTTCGTTGACCTTGACGATGCCGTCGAGCTGCTCGTTCATGAGACGGAACAGCTTGTTGGATTCGCCCTTGAACAGGGTGCGCGCTTCTTCTTCCTTGCCCTCGATGGCCAGCGCCTTGAGCTGCTTGTCGACCTCGACATAGGCGGCGAAGGACTTGCTGAACTGCTCGTAGATGGCTTTCTCTTCAGGTTCGGAAATCTGCGCTTCGTAGCTGGCGCGCTGCTTGGCCAGGATCTCCAGGCGCGACTTGATGGCCTTGTCGGCATCGGCGCGGTCGGCGTCCTGGTTGGCCGTGACCATCTGCAGCTCGGAGATGCGCATGCGCGGCAGCGACGCCTGCAGGACCTGCGCCGCCTTGATGGTCGGCAACCAGTTGGTGGCCATGTCGGTGGAGGCCTGGTTGACCTCCTTGAGCTGGCGAATGGCGAATACGCCGAGGATGACCGTCAGCACGATGACGGCGGCGAAGGAAAGAATCAGTTTTCTGGCTATCTTCAGGTTATAGAACCAGTTCATGGCGACCTCGATATGTGTTGCTGGAGATGGAATGGCACCATTCTAGGCAGACGCGCGGCCGCTCATATTGTCGAGCATGCGGGGGTTTATGCGGCAATTGATCTCGCTGCGAACGCTAGCTGACAGCCGGCTGTCAGCGGCGTCAGGAAAGGCTTTCAGTGGTATTGCCACTGCACCAACATCGCCGGACAGCGCTCCCGCAAGGCAGCAAAATTACCTTGCGTACAAGCGATTGCAGGACATCACCCGGCGTCGGGTTTATCCGTCGGGGAGACGGTCTGCGATTGCGCTTCGCGGCGCTCGCGCCAGTCGCCGCCCAGCGCCTTGATCAGGAACACCGAGGTCAGCAGGCGCTGGCCCATCAGCTGCGCCGCCTGGCGCTCGCTGTTCAACAGCGATTGCTGCGCGGTGATGACGTCCAGGTAAGGCGTAACGCCGCCCTCGTAGCGGCTGTTGGCAAGGTCCAGCACGCGGCGCGCGCTGGCGATGGCCGCCTGCGATTGGGCGTAGGCGCGGTCCAGCGAGGCGATGCCGGTGATGCCGTCTTCCACTTCCTGCATCGCGGTCAGCACGGTGCGCTTGTAGCCGGCCACGGCCGCTTCGTAGCCGGCCTTGCTGAAGTCCACGCCGGCGCGCAGGCGGCCGCCGTCGAACAGGCTTTGCGTGGCCGACACGCCGAGCGACCACAGCACGCTGGGCGCGTTGAACAGCGCGCCCCAGTTGCGGCTGTCGACGCCGTAGGACGGCTGCAGCATGAAGCTCGGATAGTAGGCCGCGCTGGCCACGCCGATCTGGGCGTTGGCGGCGGCCATGGCGCGCTCGGCCGAGGCGATGTCGGGACGGCGCTCCAGGATGTCGGACGGCACGCCCGGCGGAATCTCGGGGAAGGCGATCGCGGCCGTCGAGGGCGCGATGGCGAACACCGGGGCCGGCGTGCCGGTCAGCGTGGCGATGGCGTGCTCATACTGCGCGCGCTGCTTGCCGAGGATGTCGACCTGGGTCAGCGTGGTGTCCAGCAGCGCCTGCTGCTGCGCCACGTCCAGTCCCGAAGTGGCGCCCAGGTCGTGGCGCGAGGTGGCCAGCTCCAGGGCGCGGCGCTGCAGCGCGATGGCGCGCGCGACCACGTCGAGCTCGATGTCGAGCTCGCGCAGGTTGAAGTAGTTGCCGGCCAGCTCGGCGGTGAGCAACAGGCGGGTGTTCTCGAAGTCCGCCGCCGACTGCTGGGCCGAGGCCGCGGCGCCCTCCAGCGAACGCTGCACGCGGCCGAACAGGTCAGCCTCGTAGCTGACGTTCAGGCCCAGCGCGAAGTCGTTCTGCACGGTCGCGAAGTTGGGCGAATTGTAGTTGGTCAGCGGACGATTGGCCGAGATGCGGGCACGCGCGGCGCGCGCGCCGATGCCCACCTGCGGCGACTGGCCGGCCGAGACGACGTTGAGCTGCGCGCGCGCCTGCCCCAGCCGCGCGGCGGCGATCGCCAGCGTCTGGTTGCCGGCCAGCGCCTTCTCTTGCAATGCATTGAGTTGGGCGTCGCCGAAGCGCTCCCACCACGGGCCGCGCGCGGCGGCGTCCTGCGGCTGCATCGGGCGCCACGGCGCTTCCGGCGCCCAGGCCGCGGGCACGTCGACGTCGGGCTTGCGGTAATCAGGACCGACCGCGCAACCGGCCAGGGCCAGCGCGCAAGCCAGGGCGATCAGGCTGCGGCGGGTGTTCACGATGCAGCCTTCTTCTTGTCGGCGCCGGCATCCTTCTTGTCCATGGTCGGCTCGACGACGTCGCCTTCGGTGAGCGAATCGGAAGGGTTGAGGATCAGGCGCTCGTCGCCCTGCAGGCCCTCCAGCACTTCCACCGTCAGGCCGAAGTTGCGGCCGACCTGCACCTTCTTCAGGCGCACCTTGTTCTGCGCATCGACCGACGCCACCAGCGAGCCGTCGCGGCGGAACATCAGCGTATCGGCCGAGACCAGCAGCGTGCCGCTGGGTTTCAGCGGCAGCGCGACCTGCACGAAGGCGCCCGGCAAGAGCGCGTTGTCGGCATTGGGCAGGCTGACCTCGATCTGCATCGAGCGCGTGGCCGGGTCGATCGAGCCAGCGGTGCGGGCAACCTTCCCTTCGAACTTGCGCCCGCGCAGCTCAGCCTGGGTGACCACCACGGTCTGCCCCGGCTTGACCAGGTTGGCGAAGGACTGCGGCACGTTCACATACACCCGCAGCGGATCGGTCTGCGACAGCACGAACAACGGGCGGCCGGCGCCCGGGTCGATCAGGTCGCCGACGTCCACGTTGCGGCGCGTGATGATGCCGGCGAACGGCGCGACGATGCGCTTGAAGCCTTCCACCTGGCGCAGGCGCTCGACGTTGGCTTCGGCGGCGGCCAGGTTGGAGTTGGCCTGGGCGTAGGCGCTGCGGCGCTCGTCGAGCTCCTGCTGCGAGACCGCGTCCTTCTTGCGCAGCGCTTCCCAGCGCGCCATCGAGCTCTTGGCCAGCTCCATGCTGGAAGCGGCCTGGGCGCGCGCGGCCACGGCCTGCGACAGCTGCTGGTCGATTTCCGGCGTGTCCAGTTCGGCCAGCAGTTCGCCCTTCTTCACCTGGGCGCCGATGTCCTTGTGCCAGCGCTTGAGGTAGCCGCCCGAGCGCGCCGAGATCGGCGACTGCACGAAGCCCTGCAGGGTGCCCGGCAGCGACAGCATCTGGCCGTCGGCGCTGCTCCTGGCTTCGGTCACGCGCACGAAGGTCTTGGCGCGCTCCTCGGTGCCGGCCTGCAGCTCGCGCGCATTGGCCACGCGGCTGATCACGGTGCGCGCGGCGCCCGCGGCCAGCAATACCAGCACGACCACCAGCACCAGCCTGGCGCGCTTCATCATCTGCTGGCGCTTGGCCAGGTCGGCCTCTTCAGGCAGCGCATGGATGCCCAGTTCGGAATGGCGTTCTTGCGACATGACTCAACTCTCCTGTTGCACATGCCCGGCCGGCGGAATGCGCGACCCACGTCGCTCCGCCCGGCGGGCCAGTCTCTGATGCACGCCGGCGAACACCACCGGCACGAAAAACAGCGTCGATACGGTGGCGAACAGCAGGCCGCCGATCACCGCGCGCCCCAGCGGCGCATTCTGCTCGGCGCCCTCGCCCAGGCCCAGCGCCATGGGGATCATGCCGATGATCATCGCCAGCGCCGTCATCAGCACCGGGCGGATGCGGGTGGCGCCGGACTCCAGCGCGGCCGCCAGCGGCGTGGCGCCTTCCTCCCTGCGCTGGCGCGCAAACGCCACGATCAGGATACTGTTGGCGGTGGCCACGCCCATGGTCATGATGGCGCCGGTCAGGGCCGGCACCGACAGCGTGGTGCCGGTGATGAACAGCATCCAGGCGATGCCCGCCAGCGCCGCCGGCAGCGCGGCGATGATGATGGCGGCGTCGATCCACGACTGGAAGTTGACCACCACCAGCAGGTAGACCAGCACGATGGCCATGGCCAGGCCGACGCCCAGGCCGATGAAGGAGGACTGCATGGTTTCCACCTGGCCGCGGATCACCACCTGGCTGCCGCGCGGCAGCCTGGGCCGGATCTCGTCCACCAGCTTCTCGACCTTGCCGGCCACGGTGGCCAGGTCGGTGCCCTGGACGCTGACGAAGACGTCCACCGCCGGCGAGATGTTGTAGCGCGAGGCGATCGCCATCTGGCGTCCGGCGCGCGCCTCCACCAGGTTGCCCAGCAGCTGCGTGCCGGCGTTGGGCAGCGCGGCATTGGCCGCGGCGTTGGCGCCGGCGCCGACCGGGATGTTGAGCAGCGCGTCGAGCGAATCGACGGTGTACTGCGGCGACTGCACGGCGATGTTGTAGACCACCCCGTTGTTGGGATTGAGCCAGAAAGCCGGTTGCGTCTGCGAGCTGCCCGACAGCGCGATCAGCAGGTTCTGGCCGACGTTGGAGGCCGACAGGCCGAACTGCTGCAGGCGCGTGCGGTCGATGCGCAGGTCCAGCGCCGGGCCGTCCAGCCGCTGGTGCACGTGGGCGTCGACCGCGCCGGGCACCTGGCGGATCTTCTTGGTCAGCTCGGCGGCCAGCTGGGCGTTGGCTTCCATGTTGGGGCCGGTGAACTGCACGTCGATCGCCGCCGGCAAGCCGAAGTTGAGAATCTGGGTGACGATGTCGGCCGGCTGGAAGAAGAACTCCACGCCCGGGAAACGCCGGGGCAGCTCGGCCCGCAGCAGCGCCACCAGCTCCTCGGTGGGGCGGTGGCCTTCCTTGAGCGCCATCAGCATTTCGCCGTCCAGCGTGCCGATGGTGCCGGCGTTGCTGTACGAGAGGTTGATGCCGGAGTTGGGCACGCCCAGGTTGTCGAGGATGGTTTCCAGCTCGCTGGCCGGGATCAGCGTGCGGATGTATCGCTCCACCTCGTCGGCGGTGCGCGCGGTCTCTTCGATGCGTGTGCCGGTGGGGGTGCGCATGTGCAGGCGGATCTGGCCGGCGTCGACGCTGGGGAAGAAATCGCGGCCCAGGAACGGGAACAGCAGGCAGGACAGCAGGCAGAAACCGAGGAAGCCCAGCGCGAAGCGGCGCCGGTGCGACAGCAGCGAGGACAGCACCAGCGTATAGCCGCGCCGCACCCGTTCGAAGCGGTTGTCGAAGGCGAGATAGACGCGCTGCAGCAGGCTCTTCTTGGCGCTGTCGACCTGGCCGTGGCTGCCCATGAGCAGCATCACCAGCGTCGGCACCAGGGTGCGCGAGAGGATGTAGGACGCCACCATCGCGAACACCACCGCCTCGGCCAGCGGCACGAACAGGAAGCGCGCCACGCCGGAGAGGAAGAACATCGGCACGAACACGATGCAGATGCACAGCGTGGAGACGAAGGCTGGCACGCCGATCTCGCCGGCGCCGACGATGATGGCGTCGTGCAGGGGCTTGCCCAGGTGCATGTGGCGCTCGATGTTCTCGATCGTGACGATGGCCTGGTCGACCAGGATGCCCACCGAGAGCGCCAGCCCGCCCAGCGTCATCAGGTTGAGCGTCTCGCCCATGGCGGCCAGCACCAGGATGGCGGCCATGATGGACAGCGGAATGGTCAGCGCGATGATCACCGTGCTGCGCCAGTTGCCCAGGAACAGCAGCACCATGGCCGCGGTCAGGCCGGCGGCGATGAGCGCCTCGCTGATCACGCCGGCCACCGCCGCCTTCACGAACAGCGACTGGTCGAACAGCGGCGTGATCTTGACGTCTTCCGGCAGGGTCTGCGCGGCCGTGGGCAGCATCTTGCGCAGGTTGTCGACGATATCCAGGGTGGAGGCGCCGCCGTTCTTGAGGATCGACAGCAGGACGCCGCGCGCGCCGTCCTGGCGCACCACGTTGGTCTGCGGCGAGAAGCCGTCGCGCACGTTGGCCACGTCCTTCAGATAGATGGTGGCGCCGTTGGCGGTGCGCACCGGCAGCTCGTTCAGGCCGGCCACCGCTTCGGGCGAGCCGTTCATCTTGACCGTGTATTCGGTGGCGCCGAACTTGGCGGTGCCGGAGGGCAGGATCAGGTTCTGCGTGTTGACGGCGTTGACCACGTCGATCGGCGCCAGGCCGCGCGCCTGCATGGCCTGGGTGTCGAGGTCGACCGAGATCAGGCGCGTCTTGCCGCCGTAGGGATAGGGTACGGCCACGCCGGGAATGGTGATCAACTGCGGGCGCAGGGTCTGCACGGCGGCGTCGAACACGGCCTGCTCGGGCAGCGTGGGCGAAGACAGCGCCAGCTGCATCACCGGGATGCTGGAGGCGGAATACTTGATCACCAGCGGCGGCGTGATGCCCGGCGGCAGCTGGCGGATCTGCGACTGCACCGAAGCCACCACCTGCGACACCGCCTGCTGGATGTTGGCCTTGGGCTGGAAGAACACCTTGATCACCGACACCCCGGCCAGCGATTGCGACTCGATGTGCTCGATGTCGCTCACCACCGTGGTCAGGCCGCGCTCGTTCTGGGCCGCGATGCGCAGGCCCATTTCCTGCGCCGACAGGCCGTTGTAGTTCCAGATGATGCTGACCACCGGGATATTGATCTCGGGGAAAATATCGGTGGCCATGGTCTTCAGCGTGAGCGGCGTGGCGAGCACGATCAGCATCGCCATCACGATGAAGGTGTATGGGCGGCGCAAGGCCAGCGCAACCATATTCATTGAACTACGATCCCGGTGAAGCGGAAATGCAAATGCGCGCAGGCATGGCCCGCGTCTCTCCCGCTTTGCTGTCTGTTCATGTGCGGCGGCGCGAATCCCCGGCGCTTGCCGCACTCCCTGATTTCGTCTTGATGCGTGATACCGGCGGCGCCGACTGCAGCGGCCGTCCTGCTCCCGCCCGCGCGGCTCCCCGGCCGCGGAGCCGGACCCTGCCTGTTCTTGTTCTCGGGCGGCCGCTCGGCGTGGCTATTGTAGCGGCGCACAGGCCCGCGCGACGGGTTGTTGCAGGGAATTTTTTCTGACAGAAATGTCAGTTAGAAGCGCCCTCCCGGCGGCATCCGGAAGGCTGTGGCACACTGCCGCCTGGACTCATTGCCGGCCATGCGCCGGATTCTCACGCCATGGAATTCCTGCGCTCCCGTATCGAAGCCAGCGTGCTCGCCATCAGCCGTCCGCCGGGCAGCGCCGACTTCCTCAACCCGCCCGGCGACCCCGGCCTGTTCGGCCCCGACTCGGCCGCCTGGCAGGTGCACAGCGACTTCACCGCCATGCTCACCGGCGGCGTCGCCGCGCTGCTGCTGCAGATGCTGCACCCGCTGCCGCTGGCCGGCGTGTGGGACCACTCCAACTTCCAGGCCGACATGCTGGGCCGGCTGCGCCGCACCGCCCAGTTCATCGCCGGCACCACCTTCGGCAGCCGCGCCGACGCCGAACGCTTCATCGCCCACGTGCGCCGCATCCACGCCGGCATCAACGGTTTCGGCCCCAATGGCCAGGCCTATGCCGCCAGCGATCCGCAACTGCTGACCTGGGTGCATGCGGCCGAGGTGAGTTGCTTCCTGCGCGGCTACCTGCGCTATCGCAACCCGGGCTTCTCCGCTGCCGACCAGGACCGTTACTACGACGAGATCGCGCAGATCGCCGAGGCGCTGGGCGCGGCCGACGTGCCGCGCTCTCGCACGGCCATCGACGCCTATATCGAAAGCATGCGCCCGCAACTGCTGTGCGACCAGCGCACGCTGAAGACATTGGAACTGGTGTTGAACGCGCCGGCGCCCAACGCATTGGCGCAACCGTGGACGCGCCTGATGATGCGCGCCGGCGTCGACCTGCTGCCGGACTGGGCGCAGCAGATGCTGGGCGTGACGCAACGCTCGCCGCTGCGCAGCGAACTGCTGCGCCGCTCGGTGACGGTGGCCGCCGCGCCGATGCGCTGGGCGGTGCGCAACGGCTCCATCCACCTGGCGCGGCGACGCATGGGGCTGCCGCCGCAAGGCTGAGCTTGCCTTGCTTGTCGGCTTATTGCGTGGTGCTGCGCAGGTAGGCCAGGATGTCGTCGATCTGACGATCGCTGCCGATGCCCCAGAAGCGCATCTTGTTGCCGGGCACCACGTCGCCCGGCGCCTTCATGAAGGCACGCAGCTTGTCCTCGGTCCAGACGAACCCGGCGTTGGCCATCGCCGGCGAATACTTGAAGTCGGCGGTGGAGCCGGCGCGACGCCCGATCACGCGTTGCAGCTGCGGGCCGAAGCCGGCGCGCGCCGACGGCCCCACCTGATGGCAGCTGGCGCACTTGGCGAAGGCCGCGCGCCCGGCAACGATGTCGCCCGCGGCCCAAGCGGACGATGACAGGAAGGCAAGCAGCACCGCCGACAAGGCGGCGCGCGCGGAAACAACGGGACGAATCAAGCGGGCTAAGGGCATGGTGTCAGGGGCGGATCACGAAATGGCGCTCTTCGATACCTGACTTTTGCAAGAAAGCAAATACCGAATCGGCCGTGGTGGTCTCGATTTTATCGGCAAAGCGCTTCTCGTTCGGATGGTCGTCGAAAGCAATGTTGGCCTTGAACATGCGCCCGCCCAGACGGGTCATCGGCCCCAGGTTCAACACCGCCGGCTCATAGCCCTTGAACTTCAGCCAAGCCTGGGCCTGCTCGCGGGTAGCGATCTGCGGCTCCATGGCGTGCGCCAGCGTCTCGTCCACCCACTGGTTGGATTGCTGGTAGCGTGTGGCCCAGGGGTAGGCCAGCATGTTGTAGCGCGGGTCGTGCATGCTGATCGCCTGCGCCGGCCGGATCGCCGCGCGCAGCCGGGCCTGGATCTCCGGACGCGGGACAGAGACATACGCCTCCAGCTGGAACGGATCGTCCATGAAGAACTGCCCCATGCCTTGCTCATAGATATTGCTCAGCGCCGTACCGCACTCGTTGAGCTTGTGCACCACGAACCAGTTGCCGCCGTCGCGGTACGCGAAGCCCAGGTGCGAATAGCGCTGGCCGTACTGGCTCAGGTCTTGCCCGACGCGGCCGATCACGACCACGTCGGCGCCGCTGGCGTTGAGCTGATCGACGGCCTTGACGGCCATCTCCAGTTGCTGGCGCACGGCGGTCTCGCGCAGCTCCTTGCGTTCGCAGGTCTGGCCGGCATGCGCGGCCAGCGGCATGGCCAACGCGGCGCCGAGGAACAGGGCCGCGCGTGCGCGGCGCAACGATGCGGAAAAGACGTTCATGCCGGCCTCCCGATCAGGACAGTTTGTCGCTCTTCATGAGCGCACGGCCGAGTTCATTGGGGATGATCGCCAGCACCTTGCCGGCCGACACCAGCAGCATGCCGCTGGAGGTGGCGACGAAGCGCACCGATTCACCCACGCCCACCGAGACGGCGCCGCTGATGTTGCCGGCGATGGTCAGGGAACCGCGCACGCCGTCGCTGGCCTTCTCCAGCACATAGAGGGTGCCCTGGCCCGAGGCTTGCACGCCCTTGACCACATAGGTGCCCGCCTCCGAGATGAACATGGCCGGCAACACCACCGAGGTCACCACTGAAATGGTCGAGGCGTTGCTGGGCGTCGACTGGGCATGCGCCGGGCCGGCCAGCAGGGCGGCAGCGACGACGACACCGAGGGACATGCGGCGCAGGAACATGGCATTCATTTTCTTCTCCTTGTGAAGTGATCAGCCCGGTGCAACCACCCTGGCTGCCCGGTGGAACGCAATGTAGCAACGGGTGTTGCCGTTGTTGAGCGCTTCCTGCCAAAGTGTATTTCCCGGCATGTCCGGTATCGAAATACAATACCGATACCGCACACAAAACAGAAAAAAGGGGAAGTCATGGCCCAGGCCGAATCGCTGGTCAACGCATTGAAGAACGTACTCAAGGCACGCGGCGTCACCTACGCGCAACTGGCCAAGGGGCTGGAATTGAGCGAAGCGAGCGTGAAGCGGGTCTTCGCCGAACGCAGCTTCACGCTGGACCGGCTGGATCAGATTTGCGGCCTGCTGGAAATGCAGATCAGCGACCTGGCACACATGGTCGCCGAGGACAACCCCGCGCCGGTGCACCTGACGCGCGAACAGGAGAAGAAACTGGTATCGGACCCGAAGTTGTTGCTGGTCGCGGTGCACGTACTGAACCGCTGGACGCCGGAGCAGATCGTCGATGCCTACCTGTTGCCGCGCACCGAGCTGACGCGGCTGCTGGCGCAGCTGGACAAGCTGGGCATCATCGACCTGCTGCCCAACGATCGCATCCGGCTGCGCGTGGCGCCCGACTTTTCATGGTTGCCGGCCGGGCCTATCCAACAGTATTTCCGCGAGCAGCTACGCAATGATTTCTTCAACTCCCATTTCGATCAACCCGGGGAAAAGATGATCATGATCAGCGGCATGCTCTCGGAAGAGAGCAACGCCGAGCTGCAACGCCGCATGGCGCGACTGACCAAGGAGTTCCTGAAGGCCCATCGGAAAGATCTGGCCTTGCCGCTGGAGCGTCGCCACGGCAACGCGCTGATCGTGGCGATGCGCCCCTGGATACCCGACTCCTTCAAGCGCATCAAGAAACAGGATGGCTGAGGCAGTCCGGCGTCCAGGCGATCAGGCGCCGAAATATTGCGCGTAGATTTCCGCCAGCCAATCGATGAACAGCCGCACGCGCGGCGGTTGCTGGTTGTGTTGCGGATAGAGCGCCAGCACCGGCACCCGGGGCGAGGAGAAATTGGACAGCACCTGCACCAGCGCGCCGCTGTCGAGATGCTCGGCCACGCCGAAGCGCGGCACCTGGATCAGCCCGAAGCCCTGCAGCGCGCTCTCCTTGTAGCAGTCGGCGGTATCGACCGCGATCCAGCTGGGCACCTTGATCTCGCGCGTCTGGTTGCCGTCGGCGAAGACGAAGGGATAGCGGATGTCGTGGTTGCGCGAGAAGAAACCGACCGAGAGGTGGTGCGCCAGGTCTTCCAGCTTCCTGGGCGTGCCGAAGCGTTCGAGATAGGCCGGGCTGGCCACCACCACGTCGCTGACCACCGCCAGCGGGCGCGCCACCAGCGAGGAGTCGCGCGGCACGCCGATGCGCACCACGCAATCGATGCCCTCTCCCACCAGGTCCACCAGCCGATCGCCGGCGCTGATGTTGATGTCGATGTTGGGATGGCGCGCGTGGAACTCGGCCAGGCGCGGCAGGATCACCAGGCGTGCGTGGGTGCCGTGCAGCCCGACCCGCAGCGAGCCGGCCAGCGCGGCGGCGCTGCTGTCCATGGCGGCCTCGGCGTCTTCCACCTCGGCCAGGATGCGGCAGCAGCGCTCGTAGAACTTGCGCCCGTCCGGCGTGGGCTGGACGTTGCGCGTGGTGCGTTCCAGCAGGCGCGTGGCGAGCCGCTCTTCCAGCGCCTTCATCACATGCGTGGCCGAGGCGCGCGGGATGCCCAGCACGCCGGCGGCCTTGGTGAAGCTGCCGAGGTTCACGATCAGCGTGAAGAGGCGGTACGACTCCAGTCTGTCCATGGCGATGAGTGTTTGGCGAGGGCCGCGATTGTTGTGGCCGGTTGAATACTGTTTTGGCCGCCTGCGGCCTTCCGCAAGCGGCTCCCGGGTCCGATAATTTGCCTGTCGCCCGCTGTAATGCGCGGGCCGGATCCCCAACGGAACGAAAGGAAATTGCCATGAACGATATACGAAAAAGCGCCATCGTGACAGGCGCGTCGCGCGGCATCGGACGCGCCATCGCCCTGCGGCTGGCCGAAGACGGCTTCGCCATTGTTGTCAACTACGCCAGCAATCACCAGCAGGCCGAGGGCCTGGTGGCCGAGATCCGGCAGGCCGGCGGCGAGGCCGAGGCGATCCGCGGCGACGTCGCCGACGCCGACGACATGGCGCGCCTGTTCGATGCCTCGAAGAAAGCCTTCGGTCGCATCGACGTGGTGGTCAACAGCGCCGGCGTGATGCACAACGCGCCGATCGCGCCGGATTCGCTGGCGGTGTTCGACAAGACCATCGCCACCAACCTGCGCGGCAGCTTCAACGTGCTGGCACAGGCCGGCCGTCACGTGGAGCGGGGCGGGCGCATCGTCGCCGTCTCGACCTCGGTGCTGGGCATGGCGTTCCCGACCTACGGCCCGTACGTCGCCTCCAAGGCCGGCGTCGAGGCGCTGGTGAAGATCATGGCGGCCGAGCTGCGCGGGCGCGAGATCACCGTCAATGCGGTGGCGCCCGGCCCGGTGGCGACCGAACTGTTCTTCAACGGCAAGAGCGAGGCCCAGGTCGAGCACCTGCGCAAGCTGGCGCCGCTGGAACGCCTGGGCGAACCGGAAGACATCGCGCGCGTGGTGTCCTTCCTGGCGGGGCCGGACGGCGCCTGGATCAACTCGCAGGTGCTGCGCGCCAACGGCGGCTATGTCTGAACGCCGCCTGCCGCTGTGGCGCGTCGCGCTGGCCGGCCGCAGCGCGGCGCTGGAAGGCGCCGGCGCCGCGCTGCTGCGCGCGGCCTTCGGCCTGATCATGTTCACCCACGGCTGGCCCAAGCTGGCCGGCACCTCGCACGGTTCGATGGCCGATCCGATGGCGGCCTCGGTCAAGCTCATCGACAGCGTGCTGCACCTGCCGGCCGCGCCACTCCTGGGCTTGCTGGTGGCGCTGCTGGAAGGCGTGGGCGGGCTGATGCTGGCGACCGGACTGCTGACCCGTCCGGTCGCCCTGCTGATGGCGCTGCAAATGGCCGCCATCAGCTACATCCTGGGGCCGACCTGGCCATGGATCGACCGCGGCATCGAGTACCCGGTGCTGATGCTGTTGCTGGCGCTGTATTTCGCCGCGCAAGGCGGCGGCGCCTGGTCGCTGGATCGCCATATCGCAGGCGCCGCTACCGGCGCGAGGCGCTGAGCCTTTCTTGCCTGGAGGGAAACTGCAGTAGAACTACTAACTTGCATGTCGCAAGTTAACTGCATAAGCTGGCACGGCAGATTTCGCGCCGCCCTGCCGGCGCCCTCTTCGAAAGGAAAGAACATGGAACAGGACATCGTCATCAGCTCGCCGGTGCGCACCGCCATCGGCGCCTTCGGCGGCAGCCTGAAGGACACGCCGGCTGTCGCGCTGGGCGCGCATGCCGTCAAGGCCTTGCTGGAACGCAGCGGCATCGACGCCGCCAAGGTCGACAGCGTGGTGCTGGGCAACGTGATCCAGGCCGGCAACGCCATGAACCCGGCGCGCCAGGCGGCCATCCACGGCGGCTTGCCGGTGGAAGTGCCGGCGCTGGCGGTGAACCGCGTGTGCGGCTCGGGCGCGCAGGCGGTGATCAACGCCTACGCCGAGATCCGCGCCGGGCTGGCCTCGCTGGTGATCGCCGGCGGCATGGAGAACATGGAGCGCGCGCCCTACCTGCTGCCGTCGATGCGCGCCGGCGCCCGCATGGGCGACGCGCCGGTGGTCGACGCGATCTTGCTGGACGGCCTCAACGACGCCTTCTCCGGCAAGCATTCGGGCTGGCATACCGAAGACCTGGCGAGCAAGTACGGCTTGAGCCGGGGCGACCAGGATGCCTATGCCGCGCGCAGCCAGCAGCGCTTCGCCGCCGCGCAGGCGGCCGGGCATTTCGACGGCGAGATCGCGCCGTTGCTGCTCAAGGGCAAGAAGGGCGAACTCAACTTCGCGCGCGATGAGGCGGTGCGCCCGGACACCACGGTGGAATCGCTCGCGCGCCTGAGGCCGGCCTTCCGCCCCGAGGGCACCATCACCGCCGGCAACGCGCCGGGCGTGAACGCGGGCGCGGCGGCGATGCTGGTCAGCACGCGCGCCACGGCCGCGCAACTGGGCCTGGATCCGCTGGCGGCGATCCGCGGCGTGGCGGTATCGGGCGTCGAGCCCGGCTACTTCGGCCTGGGCCCGATCCCGGCGATCCGCGCCGCGCTGGCGCGCGCCGGCTGGGACATCGGCTCGGTGGACCGCTTCGAGGTCAACGAGGCCTTCGCCGCCATCGCGCTGGCGGTGCAGTCGGAACTGAGGATCGCCGACGAGCGCTACAACCCCGACGGCGGCGCGATCGCCCACGGCCATCCCATCGGCGCCACCGGCGCCATCCTGCTGACCAAGGCGGCGCACGCGCTGCGCCGCAGCGGCGGCAAGCGCGCGGTGGTGTCGCTGTGCATCGGCGGCGGCCAGGGGATTGCGCTGTGCCTGGAGGCGCTCAACTGATTTCTGCCAGGCGCCAATGAAAACGGGATGGCCGCGGCCATCCCGTTTTGCTTTGCGGCGCGCCGATCAGTGCGCGTCCGGCGACGGCGCCTTGGGCGCTTCCACCTTGCGCATCAGCGGCACCATCAGGGTGGCCACCAGCAGGCACAGCATGATCACCAGGAAGGCGTCGGCCACCGCCTGGGTCTGCGCCTCGCGCATGGCCAGCCGCGCCAGGTTGCGCAGCGCGCCGGCGCTGTTGGCGCCGGCATCCAGCCCGGCCGCCAGCAGGTTGCGGGCGCCGCCGCCCAGCATGTCCTGCATCGCCTCGTTGCCGGCGTTCAGGTGCTCGGCCAGGCGCAGGAAATGCAGGTTGGTGCGGTCGTTGAGGATGGTGCCGCACACCGCGATGCCGATCGCCCCGCCCAGGTTGCGCATCAGGTTGAACAGGCCAGAGGCCAGCTTCAGGCGCTCCGGCGGGATCGAGCCCAGCGTCAGGGTCACCACCGGCGCCACCGCGAATTGCTGCGAGAAACCGCGAAAGGCCTGCGGCACCAGCAGCTCGCGCCAGCCCCAGTCATGCGTGATGGGCGTGAACTGCCACATCGAGAAGGTGAAGCAGGCCAGGCCGAACATCATCAGCCAGCGCAAATCGACGCGCCGCGCCAGCATCATGTAGAAGGGGATGGCCAGGATCTGGAAGATGCCGGTGGAGAAAATCGCCAGCCCGATATCCAGCGCCGAATAGCCGCGCACCCGCGACAGGAACACCGGCGTGAGGTAGATCGTGGCGAACAGGCCGATGCCGGTGACGAAGGAGAAGAAGCAGCCCAGCGCGAAGTTGATCTTCTTGAGCGCGCGCAGGTCGACCACCGGGTGGGCATAGGTGAGGCTGCGCCAGATGAAGGCGACGCCGGTGATGATCGAGACCCAGGCGGTGGCGCGGATCACGTCGTCGCTCATCCAGCCGTAGCGCGGGCCTTCTTCCAGCGCGTATTCCAGGCAGCCCAGCGACAACGCCAGCAGCAGCATGCCGGGGTAGTCGGCGCCGCGCAGCAGCGACAGGTCGGGCTTGTCAATCTTGACCATGATCGGCACCACGATGGCGACGAAGGCGCCGGGGACCAGGTTGATGAAGAACAGCCAGTGCCACGAGTAGTTGCTGGTGATCCAGCCGCCGATGGTCGGTCCCATGGTGGGCGCCAGCGAGGCCAGCGCGCCGACGGTGGCGGCGGCCAGCACGCGCTGGTTGCCCTGGAAGTAGAAGAAGGCGGAGGTGAACACCATCGGGATCATCGAGCCGCCGAGGAAGCCCTGCAGCGCGCGGAAGGCAATCATGCTGTTGATGTCCCAGGCCATGCCGCACAGCAGGCTGGCGATGGTGAAGCCGACCGCCGAGGCCGAGAACAGCCAGCGCGTCGACATCACCCGCGCCAGCCAGCCCGACAGCGGGATGACGATGATCTCGGCGATCAGGTAGCTGGTCTGCACCCAAGCGGTCTCGTCGGCGCCGGCCGAGAGGCCGCCGCCGATGTCGGAGAGCGAGGCCGAGACGATCTGTATGTCCAGGAGCGCGATGAACATGCCCACGCACATGGTGGCGAAGGCCAGCACCCGCTGGCGGGTGGTGAGCTCGCCCGGCCCGGCCGGGATCGATATGGGCTTGGGTGCAGCCGGCAATGCTGCGGTGGCGGCGCTCACGCTCAGCTCCGCGGGCCGCGCTGGTCGACCTCGGCCGTCACCGACAGGCCGGGGCGCAGCTTGCCCAGGCGCGCGGCGTCGGCGTCAAGCGCGACCCGCACCGGCACCCGCTGGACGATCTTGGTGAAGTTGCCGGTGGCGTTCTCCGCCGGCAGCACGCTGAACTGCGCGCCGGTGGCGGGCGCCAGGCTCTGCACGCGGCCGTGGAATTCTTCGCCCGGCAGCACGTCGGCCTTGATCACCACGGCCTGCCCTTCCTTCATGTGGGCGATCTGGTTTTCCTTGAAGTTGGCGTCCACCCACAGGCCTTGCGCCGGCACCACTGACAGCAGCTGGGCGCCGATGGTGGCATACGCGCCGACGCGTGCGCGGCGGTTACCGATGACGCCGTCGACCGGCGCGCGCAGCTCGGTGTAGGCCAGGTTCAGTTCGGCCAGGCTGCGCTCGGCGTGGGCTTGCTGCAGCGCCGCCTGCACACGCTGCTTCTGGGTGGCGATTACATCCAGCTGGCGCTGCGCGGCGTTCAGCCCCGCTTGCGCCTTCTGGCCATTGGCCTGCGCCTGCTTGTAGTCGGCATCGGCTTTCTGCGCGCTTTGCAGCGACACCGCCGACTTCGCCGACAGGCTCTGGTAGCGCGCCTGGTCGTCGCGGGCGCGGGCGGTCTCGGCCGAGCTGGCGGCCACGCCGGCGCGGCCCTGCTCGATCACCGACTCCTGCAGCTTGCGCTCGGCCTCCAGGTTGGCCAGCGCGGCCTGCTGCGCGGCCACGGCGGCGTTCGCCTTGGCCAGCGCCGCCTGGTAGTCGCGGTCATCCAGCTTGACCAGCAGCTCGCCGGCGCGCACCGCCTGGTTGTCCTTCACCAGCACGGTCTCGATATTGCCGGCCACCTTGGGCGCGATCACGGTGATGTCGCCGCCGACATAGGCGTCGTCGGTGCTCTCGATATAGCGGCCGACTGCGAGCCAATGCGCCAGCCAGGCGATGACCGCGACCACCACGATGGCCGCGACCGCGAATTTGAGCAGGGTGGATTTCTTCTTCGCCGCCGGCGCCGTGCCGGCTGGCTGCGCGGATGCGCCGATGGTGCTTTGGGTAGTCATGATGGCCTCGATGGCGTGAAAGGTGGATGCGGCCTGCCGTCCGGCGCCGCCTTATCCCTCGGATGCGACAGCTTTCAAATAGCAGTTGCTTTCAAAACGATAGTGAGTTTAAACTTGCCACTATCATTTTGCAAGTAACTATCGAAAAACAAGCTCGTCCACCCTCCGGATGCCGCTTCCAGGCAACGGATACTGATGAAAAGGCCAGCACCATGCATCTCCACTCCCCTTCCCGCGCCGGCCGCCTGCCCGCGCTGACTTCGCTGTGCGGCGCCCTGGCGGCGGCGCTCGTGCTGAGCGCCTGCACCACCGGCCCGGACTACCAGCGCCCTGCATTCGAGGATGCGCCGCTGCACAACGTCGCCCTGCTGCAACAACGGCAGGCGGCCGCGCCCATGCCTGCGCTGGATCATTGGTGGGAGGGCTTCGGCGACGCCGCGCTGGTGGAGATCATCAATCGCGTGCTGGCGCAAAACCTCGACTTGTCGGCCGCGCTGGCCCGGGTCGAACAGGCGCGCGCGGCGGCGCAGGTCGCCGGCGCCCGCCGGCTGCCGGAAGGCAATCTCGACGGCCAGGCCGCGCGCGCCCGGCAGTCGCTGCAAAGCCCCCTGGGCGAGATCGCCCGCAGCATGCCGGGCTACCAGCGCACGCAGAACCTGTTCGACCTGGATGCCGGCGCCAGCTGGGAACTGGACCTGGCCGGCGCGCTCAAGCGCGGCGCGCAGGCCGCCGATGCCGAGCTGCAGGCGGCCGAGGCGCAGCAGGCCGGCGTGCGCATCTCGGTGGCGGCCGAGGCGGCCGACGCCTACTTCCGCATCCGCGGCGCGCAGGCGCGTATCGCGCTGGCCGAGCACCAGGTGAAGGCCGCGTCCGACCTGGGCGAGATCGTGCGCCTGCGCTTGAAAGATGGCCTGGCCAGCGTGGCCGAGACCGCGCAGGCCGATGCCCGCGTGGCGCAATCGCGCGCAGTGCTGCCGCCCTTGCGCATCGAACTGGAGCGCCAGCTCAACCGCCTCGACGTACTGATGGGCGCCGCGCCCGGCACCTATGCGCAGCGGCTCACGCTGCCCGCTTACGCCGGCAGCGTGCCGGCCATCGCGGTCGCGCAGAGCAGCGTGGAACTGATGCGGCGCCGGCCCGACGTGATCGCCGCCGAGCGCCGCCTGGCGGCCTCCAGCGAACGCATCGGCCAGGCCATGGCGGCGTGGTATCCGGATCTCTCGCTGTCGGCGCTGGTGGGCTTCCAGAGCCTGGGCGCGGCCGGCCTGCTGACGGCCAACAGCCTGCAGGCGCAAGGCGGACTGGGATTGCGCTGGCGCCTGTTCGACTTCGGCCGCATCGATGCCGAGATCGCGCGCGCCAGGGGCGCCAACGCGGAGGCGCTGGCGCTGTACCGCAAGAGTATGCTGGGCGCGGCCGAGGATGTGGAGAACGCGATCATGTCGCTGGTGCAGCTGGAGCAGCAGTCGCGCGACCTGGCCGCGCAGGTGGACGCGCAGCAGCGCGCCCGCGCCAATGCCGAGGAAGCCTACAAGGGCGGCGTGCTGAGCCTGGCCGAGGTGTTGACCGAGGACCGGCTGCTGCTGGCGGCGCAGGACGAGATGGCGCAGGTGCATGCCGACAATGCGCGCGCGGCGGTGTCGGTGTTTCGCGCGTTGGGCGGGGGGTGGTGAGTCGAGGCTTTCGGGGGGTGATTCCGCTTCTCTCCCTCGTTCACGAAGACAGGGATGCAGTGAGGTTCGCTCTGCTTCGGCCGCCGCTGAACGACGCTGGGTCCCTGCTTTCGCAGGGACGACAGGGAAGGGGTAAGTTGAACCTCCAGCGTCTTAAACCCACCCACCTATCCATCGCTCCTGCGAAAGCAGGAACCCAGTGACGTCGTTCGTGCCCCAACGACGGTCGGACCACGACAGAACAATCAAGCCTGCAAGCGCGCCCGATGCGCCTCATACGACTTGAGGTGCAGGTAGGCCAGCTGCAGCAGCGTGGTCTTGGCGCCCTTGGCGTCGCCGCGCCTGATCAGGTCGCCGATGATGTGGTCGGCTTCGATGCGGTTGTTGGCGCTGATGTCGCGGAACATCGATGCGGTCAGCGCCGAGCCGTGCTCGGCCAGCAAGCCGCGCGTGCGGTTGTAGAAGGCCTCGCCGGGCTTGTAGCCTTGCAGCTCGGCGATGCCGGCGCATTCGGCCAGCACGCCTTCCAGGAATTGCAGGCCGCCGGGCCCCTGCAGGATGTCGCCGATGGCGGCGCGCATCAGCGAGGTGGAGCTGGCCAGCGTGGCCAGCATGGTCCACTTCTCCCACATCGATTGCAGGATGTTCTCGCTCAGGTTGACCTCGAAGCCGGCCCCGGACAGGGTTTCATGAATCTGCCGCGCGCGCGCCGTGACGCCGCCCGCGCGCTCGCCGAAGGTCATGCCGTGGAAGGCGTTAAGGTGCTGGATCACTCCCTCAGCATCCAGCGTGCTGGCCACCACGCACTGGCCGCCCAGCACGCGTGTCGCGCCGAAGCGTTGCTCCAGGATATCCAGGTGCTGCATGCCGTTCAACAGCGGCAGGATGACGGCATCGCCGCCGATGGCCGGGGCGACGGAGGCGATCGCGTCCTCCAGGTCATAGGCCTTGCAGCTCAGGATCACCAGGTCGTATTGCGGCAGCAGCTGGCCGCTGCCGACCAGCTTGAGTTCGCGCAGCGTGAGGTCGCCGGCCGGGCTCTTGACCCGCAAGCCGCGCTCGCGCAACAACGCGGCGCGCTTGTCGCGCACCAGGAAGGTGACGTCGCGCCCGGCCTCTTGCAGGCGCGCGCCGAAATAACCGCCGACTGCGCCGGCGCCCACGATCAGTATCTTCATCCTGTTCTCCTTATGTTTTGCTTCAGCGCCGGCGTCCTTTGGCGTGGACGCGTCCCGGCGCGGAGAACCTATTGTGCACGCTTTGCGGCGTTCTCACCGGCGCCGCCGCAGGCGACGGCGCGCTCATGCTCCTCGGCCTCGATCTGCGCGCGGCCGAAGTGTTGCTCGCCCCAGTCGCGCAGGGCCGCGATCACCGGGCGCAAGGCCCGGCCGGAATCGGTCAGCAGGTACTCGTCGCGCGGCGGATGATCGTTGTAGCGGCGGCGCACCATGATGCCCGCATCCACCAACGCCTGCAGGCGCTTGGTGAGGATCGCGGGCGAGATATCCAGGCTGCGCCGGAACTGGTCGAAGCGCGTCTTGCCGGCGAAGGCGTCGCGCACGATCAGCACCGTCCACCACTCGCCGATCAATTGCAGCGTGCGGGCGACCGGACAGTCCTGCAAGGACGACGGCTGCGCCTGCACGCGCGCGCCGGAGGTGGCGCGGCGCTTGGGCGCCTGTTCAGCCGGCATTGTCGAGATAGCGCGCGGCCGGCTTGCTCAGCGAGAGATTGGGGCCCAGCGCGTGACGGGCGGACTGGAAGGTGTTCCAGTCGGCGATCTGCGGCAACGAAGGGATGGTCACGCCTTCGCCCAGGTCGAGGCCGGCCAGCGCGGCGTCGACCATGTCGTCGACTTCCATCAACATCTCGGGCGGCAGTTGCGAGATGCTGCCGCCGGAACGTTCCCAGATTTCCGTGCGGGTCGCACCCGGCAACACGGCTTGCACACGCACGCCCAGGGGACCCAGCTCGGTCTGCATCGATTGCGACAGGTTCAGCACGTAGGCCTTGGTGCCGCTGTAGGTGCCGTTGAACATCTCGGGCGCCAGCGCCAGCACCGAGGCGACGTTGATGATGTCGCCGCTGCCGCGCTTGCCGAAGGTGGCGGCGGCCGCCGCGGCCAGGCGCGTGACCGAGATCACGTTGAGCTGGATCATGGCTTCGTAGCGGTCGATGTCGGCGTCGATCAGCTTGCCCTGCACCGCCATGCCGGCGTTGTTGACCAGCACCGTGATGCCGTCGTCGCTGCGCAGGCGCTGCTCGACGCGCAGCAGTTCGTACTTGTTGGTCAGGTCGGCCGGCAGCAGCTCCACCTGCACGCCGTGCTTTTCCCTCACGCCGGCGGCGACGTTTTCCAGCCGCGCGACGTCGCGCGCGACCAGGATCAGGTCGTGCCCGCGCGCCGCCAGGCGGTCCGCGTAGGTGGCGCCGATGCCGGTCGATGCGCCGGTGATGAGGGCGCGGCCCTGGGTTGTCTTGGTGTTCATTGCTGTTCCTTGTGTCGGATGGATGGAGCCGCGCCGTTGGCGTCGACTTACTTTCATGAAGATAGTTACTAGCATTATAGAAGTAACTAGCCGGCTGTCAAGCGGGGAAATTGCCGCGTGCCGGTTTGCAACGGCCAGGCGAAATGGGGGATCGGGCGAAGGCAGGCGACGGCCGGATGCGACAAGGGCCGCCGCCTTGCGGCGCGGCCCCTGGGAAAGATGGGAGGAAGGAAAGGAAAGTGCGGCGCCGGGCGCGAACCCTTATCGCGCCAGCAACATGTCGGGAATGCCGCGTACCACGCGTGAAAATACCGCTGTGCTGCCCTGGGCGCGCGAAACCACCAGTGCGCCATGCATCATCACCAGCCCGTCCTCGGCCCGGCGCGCGGCTTCGGCCGGCGTGAAGCCGGCCTGCTCCAGCACGCCCGCGATCAACTTGATGGTGTTGCCGATGTTTTGCTTGAACTGTTGCTGGAAGTAGCCCGCCGCCTCGCCGATGGTGAACAGGTCGGTGAGGCAGGGCAGCGTGCCCTTGTCGTAGAAGTCGCTCATGGCGGCGAAGTAGCGCTTGAGGCGCTTCTCCGGCTCGGCGTCGGTGGTGAGCAGCGGGACGATCTTCTCGCGCATCCAGGTTCCCACCACCTCCATGGCGGCGCGCCCCATGTCGACCTTGCCGTTCGGGAAATAGTGATAAAGGCTGGACTTGCCCAGGCCGGTGGCGGCCGACAGGGTGGACAGGCTGGCGCCCTCGTAGCCGGAGCGGCGAAATTCGGCGAGCAGGATTTGCGCGACTTCATCGCGCGAGAGGCTGGGTGCTGGCATGGCGTTTTCTGTCTTTGCTGGAAGCTCCGGAGGGCGGCCGGCGCGGGCCCGGCCCGCCTCCGGAGGAAGCCGGAACTCTTGGTTTGAAGCGATTATAAGACCGCTTGGCGGCCCGGGTGCGGCGCCTTCCCGCACGCCGGGACAAAAAATATTTTCCGCGCATCGGTTGACATCGGGAATGCCCATGGTCTATTGTACCGATCGTTCGGTTCAGATTGTACCACGATCCGACGCAAGCATCCAATCATCGCCAAACCCCAACATCTCCGGGAGAGAAACATGACAACGCAACAAGCCATCCGCCTCTACAGCTTCCCCTTGTCCGGCCACGTGCACCGCGTGAAACTGCTGCTGTCCATGCTGGCGCTGCCGCACGAAGTGATCGACGTCAACATCCCCGGCGGCGAACACAAGCAGCCCGACTTCATCAAGCTGAACCCGCGCGGCCAGATCCCGGTGATCGTCGACGGCGACGTCACGCTGTACGACTCGACCGCGATCCTGGTCTACCTGGCCAAGCGCTATGGCGGCGAGCAATGGCTGCCGTCCGATCCGCTGGGCGCGGCCCATGTGCAGCAATTCCTGTCGCTGGCGGCCGGCGAGATCTTCGAAGGCCCGAACCGCGTGCGCCTGGTCAAGCTGCTCAAGCGCGACCTCGACTATTCGCTGGCGCTGGAAAAGACGCTGTCGGTGCTCGGCCTGCTGGAGCAGCACCTGGCGGGACGCGACTTCCTCGCCGCCGGCCACGCCACCATCGCCGACCTGGCCTGCTACGCCTATGTCGCCCACGTGCCCGAAGGCGGCGTCGACCTGGCGCCCTACCCCAATGTGCGCGGCTGGATCGCGCGCGTCGAGCAACTGCCGCGCTTCGTGCCGATGGTGGCGTCGCCGCACGCCATCGCCGCCTGATCCTCGCCGCAGGGAGACCACCATGCCATCCATTCCCGAGATCGCCGCTCCCGCGCCGGGCGCGCCGCACCAGGCATTTCACCGCGGCGAACTGCATGCCCAGCAGCGCGCCGGCATGCTGGAGAAGATGGCGGCGGTCGGCCCGCGCGTGATCCGCGATTTCATGCCCGACCAGCACCGCCAGTTCTTCGAGCAACTGCCCTTCCTGGTAATCGGCTCGACCGATGCCGACGGCCGCCCCTGGGCCTCGATCGCCACCGGCGCGCCCGGCTTCGTGCGTTCGCCCGATGAGCGCACGCTGCGCCTGACAGGTATGCACATCGCGCAGCAAGATCCCTTGCGCGCCAACCTGCGCGAGGGCGCCAAGCTCGGGCTGCTGGGCCTCGAGCCGCACACGCGGCGCCGCAACCGCGCCAACGGCGTGGCGCATGCGCTGACGCCGGGCGGCATCGAGATCGCCATCGAGCAGAGCTTCGGCAATTGCCCCAAGTACATCCAGACCCGCAAGCCGGAACTGCTGGACGCCGCCGCCCTGCCGGCCGCCGTCGTCACCGACGCGCCGGCGCTGACGCCGCGCATGGCGCAGATGGTGCGTGCCGCCGACACCTTCTTCATCGCCACCGCCCTGGCCGGCGACGACGCCGAGGCGCAAGGGCATGCGCATCGCCATGGGACCGACGTCTCGCATCGCGGCGGCAAGCCCGGCTTCGTGCGCGTGGACGGCGGGGCCACGCTGACCGTGCCGGACTTCATCGGCAACTCCTTCTTCAACACCATCGGCAACCTGCTGGTGCAGCCGCGCGCGGGCTTGTTGTTCGCCGACTTCGAGGCGGGCGCCCTGCTCTACCTGGGGGTGACGGCAGAGGTGGTCTGGGAGGGGCCGGAGGTGGAATCCTTCGCCGGCGCGCAGCGGCTGCTGCGCTTCACGGTGGAGTCGGCGCGATTGCTGGAGAACGCCTTGCCGTTGCGCTGGGGCGAGGCCGGGTTGTCGCCGTTCCTGGAGACGACCGGGGCGTGGAATTGATGTCGTGAGCTGACGGCGCGACGAACGACGCTGGGTCCCGGCCTGCGCCGGGACGACAGGCAGGGGATGGACTCGATCAACGGAGGGTTCAAGTTTTCTCCGCATTTGTCGCCCTGACGAAAGTCAGGATCCAGCGTCGTTGCGCTGACGTCGCAACGCGGCGAACGCCACCAAAAGAAAAAGGGCGCCAACTTCGGCGCCCTTCTTCATCAAGCTTCAGCAATCAGATCACACCGCGCTCACATCCAGCGGCGCTTCGGTCTTCTCGACCACTTCTTCCTTGCTCACGCCGGTGGCCAGCTCGATCAGCTTGAGGCCGTTCGGGGTGACGTCGATCACGCCGAGGTCGGTGATGATGCGGTTGACCACGCCCACGCCGGTCAGCGGCAGGTTGCAGTCGTTCAGGATCTTCTTCGAGGTGGAACCGTCCTTGGCCTTGGCCACGTGCTCCATCAGCACCACCACGCGGCCCACGCCGGCCACCAGGTCCATCGCGCCGCCCATGCCCTTGACCATCTTGCCGGGGATCATCCAGTTGGCCAGGTCGCCCTTGCCCGAGACCTGCATCGCGCCCAGGATGGCGATGTTGATCTTGCCGCCGCGGATCATGCCGAAGGAGTCCGCCGAGCTGAAGAATGACGAGCCCGGAATGGTCGTCACGGTCTGCTTGCCGGCGTTGATCAGGTCGGGATCGACGCGATCCTCGGTCGGGAAGGGGCCGATGCCCAGCAGGCCGTTTTCCGATTGCAGCCACACTTCGATGTTGTCGGGAACGTGGTTCGCCACCAGGGTCGGCAAGCCGATGCCGAGGTTGACGTAGAAGCCGTCCTGCAATTCCTTTGCTGCGCGCGCAGCCATTTCATCTCTGGTCCATGCCATTTGTCTGTCTCCTTATGCGCGCACGGTGCGTTGTTCGATGCGCTTTTCGGGCGTGGCGTTGACCACGATGCGGTGCACGAAGATGCCGGCGGTGTGGATCTGGTCCGGATCGAGCTGGCCGACCTCGACCAGTTCTTCCACTTCGACCACGGTGATCTTGCCGGCCATCGCGACGTTGGGGTTGAAGTTGCGCGCGGTCTTGTTGAAGACCAGGTTGCCGGCCTTGTCGGCCTTCTGCGCCTTGACCAGCGAGACGTCGGCCACCAGCGAGCGCTCCATCACGTAGTTGGCGCCGTCGAATTCGCGGATTTCCTTGCCTTCGGCCACCAGGGTGCCCACGCCGGTCTTGGTGAAGAAGGCCGGGATGCCGGCGCCGCCGGCGCGCAGCTTCTCGGCCAGGGTGCCTTGCGGGGTGAATTCGAGCTCCAGTTCGCCGGCCAGGTACTGGCGTTCGAACTCCTTGTTCTCGCCCACGTAGGAGGCGATCATCTTCTTGATCTGGCGGGTGGACAGCAGCTGGCCCAGGCCGAAGCCGTCTACGCCGGCGTTGTTGGAAATGGCGGTCAGGTTCTGCACGCCCGAATCGCGCAGGGCGGCGATCAGCGCCTCGGGGATGCCACACAGGCCAAAGCCGCCGACTGCAATGGTCTGGCCGTCCTTGACGATGTCTTTCAACGCGGTGGCCGCGTCTGGATACACTTTGTTCACGAGTCTCCTTTCGGCTCTTGTGTTGCGAGCATAACTAACTGGATGTTAAAAAAGCGCCAATCATCATAGGTCAGCGAAATAGGCCATACAATACGGTAAAAATACCTGGCGCAATGCAGCATACACCGTCCGGCCGGCCCGCATCCGCGCTGGGCCGCCCGCCAGGCGCCGAGGGACTCCCAGGGATCAGCAGCACACCATGAGCACGCCACCGCCCATCGACTTCGAACAGGTATTCATGCATGCCCCGATCGGCATGTGCGTCTCGCACAACCGCGTCATCCAGCAGGGCAACCTGGCGATGGCGGAGATGTTCGGCTATCCGGTGGAAGCGCTGCGGCTGATGTCGTTCCAGGAGATCTATCCCACCGCCGACGAGTTCGAGCGCACCGGGCTGCGCCTGGTGCCCATCCTCAACGAAAAGGGTTTCTACTCCGACGAGCGCATCATGAAGCGCTCCAGCGACGAGATGTTCTGGTGCCACGTCACCGGCCACTCGCTGGTGCTGGGCGACCCGCATGCGGCCGGCATCTGGACCTTCGAGGATGTCAGCGCCAAGCGCCCGATCGCGCCCGGCCTGACCCCGCGCGAGCGCGAGATCGCCGCGCTGCTGGTGGAAGGCAAGACCAGCAAGCTGATCGCGCGCCAGGTGGAGTTGAGCCCGCGCACGGTGGAAATGCACCGCGCCCGGCTGATGCGCAAGTTCGCCGCGTCGACCTCTTCCGAGCTGGTGCACAAACTCCTGAGCATCACGCCCTAGGCTTCCCCGGCAACGCGCCGGCGGACCTGCGTTTCAGAACGGCTGCCCGGCGAAACGCTCGGCCAGAAAATCCAGCATCGTACGCAGCGTCGCCGGCATGTGCTTGCGCGAGGCATACACCGCGTACATGCCCAGGCGCGTGGGCTCATGCTCCGGCAGCAGCGCCACCAATCGGCCGGACGCCACCAGCGGAGCCACCGAATACGCCGGCATGTGGCCGATGCCCACGCCCGCCAGCACCGCCTGCAGCAGCACCGTCACCTCGTTGGCGCTGATGCTGCCGCCCACCGCCACCGACGACGCCTTGCCGCCGCTCCTGGGTTCGAACTGCCACAGGCTGCGGCCGACGTAGGAATGCGTCAGGCAATTGTGCAGGGCCAGGTCTTCCACCTGCTGCGGCGCGCCATGGCGCGCCAGGTACTCGGGAGTGGCGCAGATCACCGAGCGGCACACCGCCAGCTGGCGCGCGATCAGGTTGGGCTCCAGCCGCGTGGTCATGCGGATGGCCAGGTCGATGCGCTCCTCCACCAGGTTGACCGTACGGTCCAGCGCCACCAGGTCGACCGCCACTTCCGGGTAGCGCCGGCCGTAGTCGACCACCGCCTGCACCAGCTGGGTCTGCGTGAATGAGGTGCTGGAAGTGATGCGCAGCAAGCCTCGCGGCGTCTCCTCGGGCGCGACCACCGCGTGGCGCAGGTCGTCGGAGAATTCCAGCATGCGCCGGCAGCGCGGCAGGATCTCGTTGCCGGCCGGCGTGAGCGACAGGCGCCGCGTAGTCCGGTGCAGCAGCCGCGCGCCCACCCACTCCTCCAGCTCGGCCACGTGCCGCGATACCACCGGGCGCGACAGGTCCAGCTGCCGGGCCGCGGCCGACAGGCTGCCGCTGTCGGCCACGGTCACGAATACTTGCATTGCCGTCAGGCGGTCCATGGGGCTTCCTTTATCTGAACGTTTTCAGAAACAAACTGTATTGGATTATGCAGTTTTTCCGTTCGAAAGAAGCCGTTAAGCTTTTCCCCACTCTCTCCCGGACAACACGAAAGGAAACCCCATGAACATCGCCATCATCGGCGCCTCCGGCAACGTCGGCAGCCGCATCCTCGACGAAGCCCTGCGCCGCGGCCACAGCGTCGTCGCCATCGCCCGCGACGCCGCCCGCCTCCCCGAGCGCGCCGGCGTCACCGCGCGCAGCGCCGACGTCAAGGACGGCGCCGCGCTGGCGGCCGCCATCCGGGGCGCCGACGCGGTGGTCTCCAGCGGCCGCTTCGCCAGCTACACGGCGGCCGACCTGCTGCCCGCGCTGAAGCAGGCCGGCGTCAAGCGCCTGGCCGTGGTGGGCGGTGCCGGCAGCCTGGAAATCGCGCCGGGCAAGGCGCTGATCGACACCCCGGAATTCCCCGCAGAGTACAAGCCGGAAGCGTCGGCCGGCCGCGACTTCCTTAACGAGCTGCGCGCGGTGGGGGACATCGACTGGACCTTCCTCTCGCCCTCCGCCCTGTTCGTGGCGGGCGAGCGTACCGGCAAGTTCCGTCTCGGCAACGACCAGTTGCTGGCCGGCGACGATGGCAAGAGTTGGATCTCCTACGAAGACTACGCCATCGCCCTGCTGGACGAGCTGGAGCAACCGCGGCACGTGCGCGCCCGCTTCACCGTGGGTTACTGAGCATGAGCGCGCCGGCGCCGACCCAGGTCCTGCACTACATCCACGACCCGCTGTGCGGCTGGTGCTACGGCGCCGCGCCGCTGGTGGCCGCGGCGCGCGAGGTGCTGCCGGTGCAGGCGCACGGCGGTGGCATGATGGCCGGGCGCAACCGCCGCCCGGTCGACGCCGCGCTGCGCGATTATGTGATGCCGCACGACCGCCGCATCGCCCAGATCACCGGCCAGGTGTTCGGCGACAATTATTTCAACGGCTTGCTGGCCGACACCGGCGCGGTGTTCGACTCGGCGCCGCCGATCGCCGCGATCCTTGCGATGCAGGCGCTCAAGGGAGCGGACGCCGGCCTGGACATGCTGGCGGCGATCCAGCGCGCGCATTACCGGGACGGGCGCCGCATCTCGGACGAGGCGACCCTGTCTGCGCTGGCGCTGCAGCTGGGTGTGGGCGAAGAGGATTTCGCGCGCGTCATGCGCTTGGTGGAAGCGGAAGAATTGACGAACCACATCGAGGCCAGCCGCGCGCTGCTGAACCATGTCGGCGGGCGCGGCTTTCCCACCTTCGTATTGCAGCGGGGCGACGCATTGGAGGCGCTGGACACCGGGACGTGGCTGGGACGGCCGGAGCAATGGGCGGCGTTCTTGCGGCAGGAAACCGGCGCGATGGCATCTGCCGGCGCGTCACCGCCTGCGCTGTGCGATATCGACGGCGGTAATTGCAACTGACCCGTCCGCGCCGATCCGTTGTCGCCGGCCAGTGACGTTGGTCATATATCGACGACCGCTGGACGACGCTGGGTTCCTGCTTTCGCAGGGACGACAGGGTGGAGAGAACTTGCACCCTCGATTGCGCGAGATGTTCCCACGGCCCGCCGTTCCTGCGAAAGCAGGAACCCAGTGACTTTCATTGCGCCTCAACCTATAACGGCAAGCCCAGGCCCTTCAACTGTTCCCGCGTGCTCCCGGCATCCACATGATGGATGCCATGCCAACCGAGCGCCTGCGCCGCCTCGACATTCTTCTTCACGTCATCGATGAACACCAGCTCGCCCGGCTTCAAGCCGGCCAGGTGGCGCCCGTAGCGCGCCAGCGCGATCTGGTAGATGCGCGGCTCGGGCTTGATGCATTGCTCCACGCCGGAGACCACGATGTCCTGGAACACGTCCAGGAAGTCGTAGTTCTCGCGCGCATAGGGGAAGGTCTCGGCCGACCAGTTGGTGAGGCCGAACAGCGGCACCTGCCTGGCATGCAACTCCTTGAGCAAGGCCACGCCATCGTCCAGCGGGCCGCGCAGCATTTCCTTCCAGCGGTCGTAGAAGGCGCGGATCAGGCCCTCGTGCTGCGGATGCTCGCGCACCAGCTGCTCAGTGCCGTCGACCAGCGAACGGCCGCCGTCCTGGCGGACATTCCATTCGGGCGAACAGACGTGGGTCAGGAAATGCAGGCGCTCGGCGTCGTCGGCGATCAGGTGCCGGTAGACGTGCAGCGGGCTCCAGTCGAACAAAACGCCGCCGAAATCGAACACGACGGCGTGCACGCCGGCAGCGGAAACGGGGATGGTCATGCGTGGCTTCCTCCGGAAGATGGGCGTTCCATTCTACTGGCGCGCCGCGGCGCACGCGTGAAGAAGTGTAAGCGGGCCCGTCCTAGAGCGAGCGGAAAAACTCGAACAGTTCCGGCGCGTCCGCATAGCCGACGTTGAAACGGAAGCTGGCCTTCTCGGGCGCGGCCAGGTGGAAGAAATCGCCCGGCGCCAGCCAGATGCCCTTCTGCCGCGCGCGGTCGGCGATCTCGCGCGCCGACAGCTTGCTGTCTTCCAGCGTGGCCCAGGTGAACATGCCGCCGCGCGCGGCCGTGAACGGCGTGAGGCCGGCCTCGGCCAGCTTGGCGTTGAGCGTGGACTGGGCGTTGAGCAGCGTGGCGTTGAGCGTTTGCACGTGGCGCCGGTGATGGCCTTCGGTCAGCACGTTGTGCACCAGGCGCTCGTTGATCTCGGAGTTGGTCAGGGTGAGCACCATCTTGGTATGCACGATCTGGCGCGCCAGGTCGCGCTGGCAGGCGACATAGCCGACCCGCAGCGAGGGCGCGATGGTCTTCGAATAGCTGCCCACGTAGATCACCCGCTGCAGGCCGTCGAGCGCGGCCAGCATGGGGTCGGTGGCCTGGCCCAGCTCGCGGAAGATATCGTCCTCCACCACCCAGAAGCCGTGGCGCTCGGCCGACTGCAGCACGCGCATGGCGCAGGCCGGCGTGTAGGAGGTGCCGGTGGGATTTTGCAGCACGCTGGTGGTGAAGAACATCTTGGGCTGGTGCGCGCGCGCCAGCGTCTCCAGCATGTCGGTGTCGACGCCGCCGGGCACGCGCGGCACGCCGATCACGTTCAGGCCGGCCAGGCGCAGCATGGCGATCAGGTTGCAGTAGCCGGGGTCGTCGATCATCACCGTGTCGCCGGGCTGGGTCATGGTGCGGATCACCAGGTCCAGCGCCTGGGTGGCGCCGTGGGTGGTGAGCACCTGGTCGATCGCCACGTCCAGCGCCCAGTGGCCGAGGAACTGCGCGATCAGCTGGCGCAGCGGCGCATAGCCGAAGGGATGGCCGTAGCCGACCTGCTGCGCGCCGGGCGAGCGAATGATGCGGCGCTCGGCCTGGTGCAGGCCTTCGTCGTTCAACCACTTGCCGGGCAGCCAGCCGCAGCCGGCCTTGATGGGCACGCGCTCGTCGGCGAACATTTCCGACAGCAGCCAGGCCGAGTCGATCACCGGCTCATGCGGCGTGAACACGGCGCGCGCGCCGTTCTGCCCGGCCCGCGCGGCGACGAAGAAGCCGGCCCCGCGCCGCGCCAGCAACATGCCGCGCGCCACCAGCTGCTCATACGCCTCGACCACGGTGGAGGCGCCGATGCCGTGGCTCTCGGCCAGTTGCCGCACCGAGGGCAGGCGTTCGCCGGAGCGCAGCTCGCCGCCCTCGATCAGTTGCGCCAGGCCGTCGGCCACCTGTTCAACCAGGCGGGCGGCGGTGTTTCTTTGCAGATCCAGCTGCAGCGCCTGGCGCTGGGGCTTGGCCATGGAGATTCCTTTACGCGTGGCGCCTGGCGACCTCATTGGCCGTCCGGCGCGGGTGTTCGGCATTCCGTCAAAGTGTATTGATCATCGCATAGGCGCCACCGGCGGCCGCATGCATCCTGTGCATGTGCAGCAAACAGCCACGACCCGCCGCCTTCCGGCAAATAAGGGCAGTACGGCGCGGTGGCGCCCGACGTTGTCGTTCCCGCCGGATGACTCAACACAGTTCACCGAAACAAACAATACAGTTTCGGATCAAATTAAAAAGTGTAGCTAACAATACTGCGACTGTCTGGCAATAATCAAGTCGTTCTCAACTCCGACTACAGATGGTGCGCCCCATGTCCAACACCGAACAACAAGCCGGCCTCTCCGCCTACTGGATGCCGTACACCGCCAACCGCAATTTCAAGGCCAGCCCGCGCATGCTGGTCTCGGCCGAGGGCATGCATTACCGCGACGACGCCGGCAACGCCATCCTCGACGGCACCGCCGGCCTGTGGTGTGTGCCGCTGGGCCACGCCCATCCCAAGATCGTGTCTGCCGTGCAGAAATCGGTCGCCACGCTGGACTATGCGCCGTCGTTCCAGCTCGGCCACCCTAGCGCCTTCGAACTGGCCGAGCGCCTCAAGGCCTACACCGGCAACCGTTTCTCCAACGTGTTCTATACCGGCTCCGGCTCGGAGGCGGTGGATACGGCGCTGAAGATCGCGCTGGCCTATCACCGCACCAAGGGCAACGCCACCCGCACCCGCTTCATCGGCCGCGAGCGGGGCTACCATGGCGTGGGCTTCGGCGGCATGTCGGTGGGCGGCATCGGCGGCAACCGCAAGACCTTCAGCACCGCGCTGATCGCCGGCGTGGACCACCTGCCGCACACCCATAACCTGGAGAAGAACGCCTTCACCAAGGGCGAGCCGGAATACGGCGCGCACCTGGCCGACGAGCTGGAGCGCCTGGTCGCGCTGCACGACGCCTCCAACATCGCCGCCGTGATCGTCGAACCGGTGGCCGGCTCCACCGGCGTGCTGGTGCCGCCCAAGGGTTACCTGAAGCGCCTGCGCGAACTGTGCACCAAGCACGGCATCCTGCTGATCTTCGACGAAGTGATCACCGGCTTCGGCCGCCTGACCACGCCGTTCGCCTCCGACTACTTCGGCGTCGAGCCGGACATCTTCACCACCGCCAAGGGCCTCACCAACGGCGTGGTGCCGATGGGCGCGGTGTTCGTCAAGCAAGAGATCCACGACGCCTTCATGAACGGCCCGGACGGCATCGAGCTGTTCCACGGCTACACCTACTCCGGCCACCCGTTGGCCTGCGCCGCCGGCCTGGCTTCGCTGGACGTGTTCGAGCAGGAAGGCGTGCTGGAGCATGCGCAGTCGGTGTCCGATTACTTCCAGGATGCGGCGCACGCGCTGCGCGGCCTGCCGCACGTCATCGACGTGCGCACCATCGGCCTGATCGCCGGCATCGAGCTGGCCTCGATCCAGGGCCGGGTCGGCGCGCGCGCCTACGACGCCTTCGTGCGCGCCTTCAACGACGGCATCCTGATCCGCGTCACCGGCGACATCATCGCGCTGTCGCCGCCGCTGATCATCAGCAAGCAACAGATCGACGAGCTGTTCGGCAAGCTCGCCGCGATCCTCAAGACCCTCGCCTAACCGATATCCGGAGCCACAAGCAACAATGGAAAAGATTACCCACTACATCGGCGGCAAGCGCGTCGATACCGTCAGCGGCCGCTACGCCGATGTCTTCAATCCGGCGCAGGGCGTGCCGGTGGCGCAGGTCGCGCTGGGCACGGCCGATGAGGTCGACGCCGCCGTCAAGGCCGGCGCCGCCGCCTTCCCGGCCTGGTCCAACACGCCGCCGCTGACCCGCGCGCGCGTGCTGTTCCGCTTCCTGCACCTGATCCAGCAGCGCGCCGACGACTTCGCCCGCATCATCGTGCGCGAGCACGGCAAGACCTTCTCCGACGCCCAGGGCGAAGTCGCGCGCGGCATCGAGATCGTCGAGTTCGCCGCCGGCATCCCGCAGATGCTCAAAGGCGAATACACCGACCAGATCGCGCGCGGCATCGACGCCTGGTCGATGCGCCAGGCGCTGGGCGTGGTGGCCGGCATCACGCCGTTCAACTTCCCCGCCATGGTGCCGATGTGGATGTTCCCGATCGCCATCGCCTGCGGCAACAGCTTCGTGCTCAAGCCCTCCGAGCGCGATCCTTCCGCCGCGCTGCTGATCGCCGAGCTGCTGCAGGAAGCCGGCCTGCCGGATGGCGTGTTCAACGTCATCCAGGGCGACAAGGTCACCGTGGACGCCCTGCTCGACCATCCGCAGGTGAAGGCCATCAGCTTCGTCGGCTCGACCCCGATTGCCGAATACATCTATGCGCGCGGCTCGGCCAAGGGCAAGCGCGTGCAAGCCCTGGGCGGCGCCAAGAACCACATGGTGGTGATGCCCGACGCCGACATGTCGCTGGCGGTCGATGCCTTGATGGGCGCGGCCTTCGGCTCGGCCGGCGAGCGCTGCATGGCGATCTCGGTGGCGGTGGCGGTCGGCTCCGCCGGCGACCAGCTGGTGCAGGCCCTGGCCGAACGCGCGCGCAATCTCAAGATCAACGAAGGCAACGCGGCCGGCGCCGAAATGGGACCGGTGGTCACCGCGGCCGCCAAGCAACGCATCGAAGGCCTGATCGCGCGCGGCGTGGAAGAAGGCGCCAAGCTGGTGGTCGACGGGCGCGGCTACAAGGTGCCGGGTTTCGAGCAGGGCTTCTTCGTCGGCGGTACGCTGTTCGACCATGTCACGCCGGAGATGACGGTGTACAAGGAAGAGATCTTCGGCCCCGTGCTGTGCGTGCTGCGCGCGCCCGACATCGCCAGCGCGGTGGAGCTGATCAACGCCCATGAGTACGGCAACGGCGTGGCGGTGTACACGCGCGACGGCGGCGTGGCGCGCGAATTCGTGCGCCAGATCGAGGTCGGCATGGTGGGCGTGAACGTGCCGTTGCCGGTGCCGATGGCCTTCAGCAGTTTCGGCGGCTGGAAGCGCAGCCTGTTCGGCGACCATCACATGTACGGACCGGAAGGCGTGCGCTTCTACACCCGGGCCAAGGCGGTGATGCAGCGCTGGCCCAACACCGCCAGCGCGGGCGCCGAGTTCGCCTTCCCGCAGATGAAATGATGTGACGAAAAACGGCATGAAATCCTTCATGCCGTTTTTCATTTCGGCAGGGCGAAAATGCGCTGCCGGTTGTTGGTGCAAAAAGCAGGGAACGTGGTGCAGATGCCAAACGGCGGGAACCGAAATGCACCGCGATGTCGATGAAAATTTTTAAGCGCACAAAGGGAGGGAAAGGAAGACAATCCTGATGGAGCGATTCGCCGCAGGACGCGGCGAAGGAGTCCCCGGCAAGAAGAAAATCCGCATCGCCACCGCATGAAAAATACATCGGGGCATGGGCAACGGATACCGAACAGAAACAGAGACACAGCATTTCACGGCCAGGAGGAGCCCGCCATGATCGTTCGCATCATGTCACGCCCGTTCGACCTCGCTTATCCGCGTTTTTTTGGCGGAGGAATGCGCTCGTCCGCCGGCATCGCAGGCGTCTCGTTTCATCCGGATTTTCACTCTTGCTGGGCATGGAATTTGCGTTGAGAGCCGTTGAAGTTTCGTGGATGTCACTTGTGAATTTTTTATCCTGAGGGAGATGTGAATATGATCAGCCGTCGCGATTTTCTGAAACTGTCCGCACTGGCCGCGCCGGGAGCGCTGAGCGTCACCGATGTGTTCGCGCAAGCCGATGCGATTTCCTTCGGCTGCCCGGTGCCGATGTCGGGTCCGTTCGCCGCCAACGGCAAGTTCGCCGACATGGGCATGAAGCTGGCGCTGCAGAAATACGGCAAGGTGCTGGGCAAGAACACCAGCTACGTGACGCTGGACACCGAGGGCAAGCCGGCCACCGCCGTGCGCAAGATGCAGGAGACCATCGAGAAGGGCACGCGCTTCTTCGCCGGCGGCATCCTCTCGGGCGAAGCGCTGGCCATGGGCAAGGAAGCCGACAAGGCCGGCAGCATCTTCATCACCACCGCCGGCGCCGACGAGATCACCGGCACCGACTGCAACCGCTCGACCTTCCGCTGGTCGGTGCCGACCTTCGGCGCCATCGAGCAGACCGTGCGCCCGCTGCTGGAGAAGATGCCCAACGCCAAGCGCTGGTACACCATCACGCCGCAATACGTGTTCGGCGAGGGCCTGCTGTCGGCGGCCAAGAACATCTTCAAGGAAAAGGGCATCGAGCACGTCGGCAACAGCTACCACTCGCTGACCGAGAAGGAGTTCTCCGGCTACCTGACCAACGCCATGGCCGCCAAGCCGGACGTGCTGCTGCTTCTGAACTTCGGCTCGCAATCCTCCGACACGCTGCGCCAGGCGGTCAGCTTCGGCATGAAGAACAACTGTACGATCCTGATGGCCTGGGCTTCCGGCCTGGAGCAGTTCGAGACGCTGGGCGCCGACATCTGCGACGGCGTCTACTTCGGCGCGCAGTACTGGCACGCGATCGATTCGCCCTTCAACAAGGAATTCGTCAAGCTGGTCAACGACACGCTGAAGATCGATCCCAACTACAGCCTGGCCGGCTCCTACATCTGCACCAAGATCATGCTGGACGCCATCATCAAGGCCAACAGCACCGATCCCAAGGCGGTCATCGCGGCCATGGAAGGCATGAAGTACGAAGGCCTGACCGGCACCGAGGAAATCCGCAAGGGCGACCACCAGGTCATCAAGAACTACTACCTGCTCAAGGGCAAG
Organism: Herbaspirillum sp. WKF16; assembly: GCF_028993615.1. Taxonomy (NCBI): domain Bacteria; kingdom Pseudomonadati; phylum Pseudomonadota; class Betaproteobacteria; order Burkholderiales; family Oxalobacteraceae; genus Herbaspirillum; species Herbaspirillum sp. WKF16. Next base: position 4,766,108 of record NZ_CP118632.1, read on the forward strand.
GCGAAGTCCAAGATGGCCAACAAGAACGACTACGCGGATATCGTGTCTTCCGGCAAGTCGTTCCTGGCGCTGGACAAGACGCAATGCAAGCTGTGATGCGTTTGAGCTCGCGCGGCTACTCAACCGTTCGGACTGAGTAGCCGCGCGAGCGGCGTATCGAGGGCGCCCTGCGCGTGAAGCGCGACGGCGCGTCTTCGATACGACCCTTCGGGTCTACTCAGTCCGAACGGTCATTGATGTATTACTGAACGTCACGAGGTCTCATGAATATCTACCTGCTGCAGATCGCCAACGGCGTCGGCATCGGCATGCTCTACTTCCTGCTGGCGGTGGGCCTGTCGATCGTCTTCGGCCTGCTGCGCTTCGTCAATTTCTCGCATGGCGCCTTCTTCCTGCTGGGCGCCTACCTGTGCTTCCAGGTGGTCGACATGGGCATCGGCTTCTGGTGGTCGCTGCTGATCGCGCCGCTGGCCGTGGGCCTGTTCGCCTGGGTGGTGGAACGCTTCGTGCTGCGGCATGTGTACGCGCTGCCGCACCACTTCCACATCCTCTTCACGGTCGGCCTGGCGCTGGTGCTGCAGGAGGCCGTGATCTCGGCCTGGGGGCCGCTGGGCAACAACGTCTCGCCGCCCGACATGCTGCAAGGCGTGGTGATGGCCGGCGGCTTCGTCTACCCCAAGTACCGGCTGTTCGTGATCGGCCTGACCGCGGTGATGGCGCTGGTCCTGTGGTGGGTGCTGGAAGGCACGCGCCTGGGCTCGATCGTGCGCGCCGGCAGCGAATCCACCGAGATGGTGTCGCTGCTGGGCCTGAACATCAACCGCATCTTCAGCCTGGTGTTCGCGCTGGGCGCGGCCACCGCCGGCCTGGCCGGCGCGCTGGCCGCTCCGATCCGCGGCGCCGATCCCTTCATGGGCGTGGAGGCGCTGGGCATCGCCTTCGTGGTGGTGGTGGTGGGCGGCCTGGGCAGTTTCTGGGGCGCGCTGATCGGCGGCCTGCTGGTGGGCATCGTGCAAAGCGTGATGAGCACGGTGTGGTCCGAAGGCGCGCACCTGATGATCTACGTCGCCATGGCCGCGGTCATGCTGCTGCGGCCCAACGGCCTGCTCGGCCGACCGGGCGCGGCGTGAGGAGCAACACATGAAACATATCGTGCATTTCCGCTATACCCTGCTGGCCGCCGCCGTGGTGCTGCTGCTGCCGCTGCTGCTGAGTTCAGGCACGCTGGCAACCGAGGTGCTGGTGTTCGCGCTGGCCGCGCTGGGCTGCAACCTGCTGCTGGGATACACCGGACTGATGTCGTTCGGCCAGGGCATCTTCTTCGGCGTGGGCAGCTACGCCACCGGCGTGGTGCTGCTGCAGTTGAAGCTGGGCCTGCTGCCTTCGCTGGCGCTGGCCGCGCTGGGCGGCGCCGCGGTGGCGCTGCTGGTGGGCTGGTTCTCAATCCGCCAGCGCGGCACCTATTTCGTGATGCTGACGCTGGCCTTCGCCCAGATGTTCTACTTCCTGGCCTACACCATGAAGGATGTCACCGGCGGCGACAACGGCCTGCTGGACATTCCGCGCCCGCCGCTCTCGGTGTTCGGCCTGACGCTGCTGCCGACCGGCACCTCCTGGCAGTACTACACGGTGGTGGCGATCCTGTTCGTGCTGGTGTTCTGGATGCTGCAGCGGGTGGTCGATTCGGTGCTGGGCAAGACCCTGCTGGCGGTGCGCGACAACGAGGCGCGCGCCTCGGCGCTGGGCTATGACGTGCGCCTGCTCAAGCTCGCCGCCTTCGTGATCTCGGGCGCCGTGACGGGGCTTGCCGGTGGCCTGCACGCGATGATGACGGGCGTGGCGCCGCTCTCCAACATCGAGTACCACACCAGCGAATCGATCCTGGTGATGACCGTCATCGGCGGCACCGGCAACCTGTTCGCCTCGCTGCTGGGCGCGGCCTTCTACGTGCTGGCCGGCAACTGGCTCTCGACGCTGTGGCCGCGCTGGCTGATGCTGCTGGGCCTGCTGCTGATCGCCGTCAGCCTGTACATGCAAAAGGGCCTGTTCGGCCTGGCCGTGAAACTGGTCAAGCTCCTGCGTCCGGCGAAAAGCGGCGCGCAGGAGAGCATCGCCAAGGAGAAGCATTCATGAGCGCCCCCATCCTGCAGGCGTTGAACGTCACCAAGCGCTACGGCAAGTTCACCGCGGTCAACAACATCACGCTGGACATCATGCCCGGCACCGTGCACTCGGTGATCGGCCCCAACGGCGCCGGCAAGACCACGCTGTTCCACACGCTGACCGGCACCACGCCGATCACGGAGGGCAGCATCCGCGTCGAGGGCCTGGAGGTGGCCCACCTGCCCGGCTACAAGCGGGTGCAGAAAGGCCTGGCGCGCTCGTTCCAGGTGACCAGCCTGTTTCCCAACCTGACGGTGTGGGAGAACCTGCGCCTGGCCGCGCAGGGACGCGCGCCGCTGGCGGCGCTCAACCCATGGCGCCGCGCCGAGCAGATGCGCGCGGCCTGCGAGCTGGCCGACAAGCTGGTGACGCGCCTGTCGTTGCAGCATGTGGCGCAGCGACAGTCCTCGGAACTGTCGCACGGCCAGCAGCGCCGGCTGGAAGTGGGCATGGCCATGGCCGGCCAGCCCAAGGTGATCTTCCTCGACGAGCCGACCTCGGGCATGGGCATCGACGACATCGCCGACATGAAGCGCCTGATCCACAGCCTGCGCGAGGACTACACGGTGGTGCTGATCGAGCACAACATGGATATCGTGATGGACATTTCCGACCGCATCACCGTGATGCAGCTGGGCCAGATCCTGGCGCAGGGCAAACCCGACGAGATCCGCCGCGACGAACGCGTGCGCCGCGCCTATCTCGGCAGCATGATCACCGGAGGCAAAGCATGATCCTGCAAGTGCAAGACGTTCACGGCTACTATGGCAAGAGCCATATCCTGCAAGGCGTGTCGCTGGAGGTGGACGCGGGCGAGGTGGTGACCCTGCTGGGCCGCAACGGCGCCGGCAAGACCACCACGCTCAAGAGCATCGTCGGCGTGGTGCCGCCGACCCAGGGGCGCGTGCTGTTCGAGGGCCAGCAGGTCAGCGGCCTGCCGCCGCACAAGATCGCCGCGCGCGGCGTGTGCCTGGTGCCGGAGCACCGCGGCATCTTCAAGCTGCTGACCGTGGAAGAGAACCTCACCATGGCCGCCCGCAAGGAATCGGCCTGGGGCCTGGAAGACGTCTACAAGATCTTCCCGCGCCTGAAGGAGCGCCGCAGGAACGGCGGCGGCCAGCTCTCCGGCGGCGAGCAGCAGATGCTGGCGATCGCGCGCGCGCTGATGACGCACCCGCGCGTGATGATGCTGGACGAACCTGTGGAAGGCCTGGCGCCGGTGATCGTCGACGAGATCGTGGCGCAGATCAAGCTGATCAAGGCCACCGGGATGTCCATCATCCTGGTGGAGCAGAACCTGGAGGTGTGCACGCAACTGGCCGACCGCCACTACATCGTGGAGCAGGGACGTGTCGTCTACAGCGGCGGCAACGCCGAGTTCCTGGCCGACGACGGCATCAAGGACCGCTACCTGGGCGTGAACCTGGCGGCGTGACAAATCTCATGTCGCCGGTTCGGCCTGCGGCCTGCCCAGGCCGAACGGCAATTGGAATATCGATCATCTGGCAAGAAGGAAAAGCAATCATGGACATGAAAACCAAAGCAAGCGCCCTGCGCATCGACGGCGACCGCCTGTGGGATTCGCTGATGGCGCTGGGCAAGATCGGCGGCACCGCCAAGGGCGGCGTCTGCCGGCTGGCGCTGACCGACCTCGACAAGCAAGGCCGCGACCTGGTGACCTCCTGGGCCCGGGCCGAAGGCATGAGCGTGGTGGTCGACCAGATCGGCAACATCTTCATGCGCCGCGCCGGCCGCAACAACGACCTGCCGCCGGTGATGACCGGCTCGCACATCGACACCCAGCCGACCGGCGGCAAGTTCGACGGCAACTACGGCGTGCTCTCCGGCATCGAGGTAATCCGCACGCTGAACCAGCACAAGATCCAGACCGAGGCGCCCATCGAGGTGGCGGTGTGGACCAATGAGGAAGGCTCGCGCTTCGTGCCGGTAATGATGGGTTCGGGCGTGTTCTGCGGCGCCTTCACGCTGGAGCACGCCTACAACGCCACCGACGTCGACGGCAAGAAGGTCAGAGATGAGCTGGAGCGCATTGGCTACATCGGCGAGCAGACCTGCGGCGACCATCCGATCGGCGCCTACTACGAGGCGCACATCGAGCAGGGCCCGGTGCTGGAGAACGCCGACACCGTGATCGGCGTGGTGCCGGCGGTGCTGGGCCTGTCCTGGTACGACTGCACGGTGACCGGTTTCGAGTCGCACGCGGGCCCCACGCCGATGGAGATCCGCAAGGACGCGCTGCAGGTGTCCACCTACATCATGCAAGAGGTGGTGGCCATCGCCAACCGCTATCCGCCCTACGGCCGCGGCACGGTGGGTCAGGTGCAGGTGATGCCCAACAGCCGCAATGTGATCCCCGGCCAGGTGAAGTTCTCCATCGACCTGCGCAACGTCAGCGACGAGACGCTCAACCGCATGCACGAGGACCTGCTGGCCTATCTTGAGGCGATGCGCCGGAAGACCGGCCTTGCCATCGAGCTGGAGCGCGTCTCCTACTTCCCGCCCTGCCCCTTCCATCCGGACTGCGTGGACAACGTGCGCGGCGCCGCCGGCGCGCTCGGCTACAAGACCATGGACGTGGTCTCCGGCGCCGGCCACGACGCCATCTACGCCGCGCGCCTGGCGCCGGCCGGCATGATCTTCGTGCCCTGCAAGGACGGCGTGTCGCACAACGAGATCGAGGACGCCAAGCCGGAGCACCTGGAGGCGGGCTGCAACGTGCTGCTGCAAGCCATGCTGGCCAGCGCCGGCGTGGTCAACGAGTGAGGATAGAGATGAAACCCAGGATCGTCATTGCCCGCATGAATCACGAGACCAATACCTTCTCGCCGATTCCCACGCCGCTGGAAGCCTTCGACCCGCAGTGGGACGAGGCCGCCTACCGCGACCAGAAAGGCGCGCGCACCGCGATGGGCGCCTTCCTCGACATCGCCGGGAAGATGGGCGCCGAGATCGTCACGCCGCTGGCGGCCTGGGCCAATCCCAGCGCGGCGGTGGCGGCCGACGCCTACACCGTGATGTGCGACGGCATCGTGCGCGCCATCGAGCAGGGCTGCGACGCCATCATGCTCGACCTGCACGGCGCCATGGTGGCCGAAAACGCCGACGACGGCGAAGGCGCGCTGCTGGAGCGCATCCGCAAGGTCGCGCCCGACACGCCGATGACGGTGGCGCTGGACCTGCACGGCAACGTCACGCAAAAGATGATCGAGCATGCCGACATCGTGGTCAGCTTCAAGACCTATCCGCACATCGACATGTACGAGACCGGCGAACATGCCGGGCGCCTGCTGGTCGATCTGCTCAACGGAACATCCAGGCCGCTGGTGGCCTGGCGCCAGGTGCCGTTGCTGTCGGCCACGCTGACCAGCAACACTTCGGCCTCGGCCATGCAGCGCGCGGTGCAGGCCGCGCAGGAGGCGGAGAAACAGGACGGCGTGCTGGCCGTCTCGGTGCTGGCCGGCTTCCCCTTGTCCGACTTCCGCGACGCCGGCATGTCGGTGGTGGTGGTGACCGAGAACGACAACATCCTGGCCGACGCCGTGGCCGAGAAGATCGCCCGCCAGATCTGGACCGAACGCGACGACTTCGTCTACGACAGCCTGCCCCTCAGGGAATCGCTGGCCCAGGCCAAGCTGCGCAGCCTCGGCGCCGGCAACGGCCCGGTGCTGCTGCTGGACCACAGCGACAACGTCATGTCGGGCGGCACCTGCAACACCATGGACGTGCTGGAGGCGGCGCTGGAGGCCGGCCTGGACGGCATCGCGGTGGGCCCGATCAGCGATCCGGAAGCGGTGGCGCACATGGTCGAGGCTGGCCTGGGCGCGACCGTCACGCTGGCGGTAGGCAACAAGGTGCAGCTCACGCAGCAGGGCATCAGCAAGGTGCCGCCGCTGCTGTCGGGCAAGGTGGCGGCGATCACCGACGGCAGGTTCACCGTGACCGGTCCGATCTATACCGGATCGACCATCCAGATGGGCCGCAGCGTGCTGCTCGACATCGGCCGCGCGAAGATCGTGGTGACCGAGGAGCGCGTCGAGCCCTACGATCTCGGCGTGTTCACCAGCCTGGGCCTGGATCCGGCGCGGCAGTCCTTCCTGATCCTGAAGTCGCGCATGTATTGCCGGCCGGTGTTCGTGCCGATCAGCCGCGGGCTGGTCGAGTGCGATTCCGACAGCGGCGGCCCGACCAGCTCCAACCTGAAGCTGTTCCCGATCAAGAAGGTGCGGCGCCCGGTCTATCCGCTGGACGCGGACATGGCCTGGTAAGCCGTTGACGTGACGACTGCCGCCACCGCTCCCCACGCCGGCCGGGCGCGGATCCTGCTGCTGCTCCTCGGCGTGGTGTGGGGCCTGAACTGGCCGGCGGTGAAGGTGGCGCTGTCGGGCGTGTCGCCCTGGGGCCTGCGCAGCATCGGGCTGGGCGCCGCGGCCTGCACCGTGTTCGCGCTGGGGCTGGCGCGCCGGCGCAAGCTGGCGGTGCGCGCCGGCCGCGACCGCCTGCACATCGCCGTGGCCGGCGTGCTCAACATCGCCGCCTTCAACATCCTCCTCACCTTCGCCCAGCTGGGCGCGGCCACCTCGCGGGTGGCCATCATCACCTACTCCATGCCGCTGTGGGCCACGCTGCTGGCGCGCTTCGCGCTGGGCGAGCGGCTCGATCGCGTGCGCGTTGCCGGCCTGCTGCTGGGCGCCTGCGGACTGGCATTGCTGCTGGCGCCGCTGGCCGGGGGCGGGCTGCCGCGCGGCATCCTGCTGGCGCTGGGCGCGGCCTTCACCTGGGCCGCCGGCACCATCTACACCAAGTGGGCGCGCATCTCGGCCGAGCCGCTGGCGGTGGCCGCCTGGCAACTGCTGATCGGCGCACTGGTGGCGCTCACCGGCCTGCTCAGTTTCGAAGGCATGCCGCACTGGCCCAACTGGCATGCGGTGCACAACGCGGTGCTGGTGGCGCTGGCCTACCACATCGTCTTCGGCATGGCGCTGGGCTACATCCTGTGGTTCAACATCATCAGCAGCCTGCCGGCCGGCGTGGCGGCGCTGGGCACGCTGCTGGTGCCGGTGGTAGGCGTGGCCGGGGCCGTGCTGCTGCTGGGGGAGCGTCCCGGGCTATCCGACCTGGGCGGCTTCGCGCTGATCTTCTGCGCGGCGCTGTGCGTGCTGTTGCCCCGCAACATGGGTGCGCGCCGCGACGCGCCCTGAGCGCGCGGCCATACGGCAATACAACAGCACGGCATTTTTCCATCCGCCTGCCGGGACGCAAACCGCCATTGCTGTGTTAGGCTCAATCGAGGCCGCGATATTGTTTATATCGTTAGCCGGATAACGACAGGCGCGCCGCCACACCAACTACAAGTAAAACGGCGCGCAGCCAAGAGAATGGGAGACGGGATGAAAAACCTCAGGATAGGCGTGCGCCTCGGCATCGGCTTTGTTTCCCTGTTGGCCCTGATGGCCATCATGGTGGGCCTGGCGGTATGGCGCCTGGAGGACATCGGCGACGCCACCGACGACATGGTCAAGGTGGCGCTCAAGAAGGAGCGCGACGCGGTGCAGTGGCATGCCGCGATCAAGGAAAACGGCGTGCGCACCTTCGCGGTGATGAAGAGCGACGACGCGGCCTTCCAGCAATATTTCCAGAAACAGATCGACGCCGAGTCGAACAAGGTCAGCCAGCTGCAGAAGCGGGTCGAGTCCGCCATCAACGATCCCGAGGAAAAGCGCCTGTTCGACGAGGTCGGCAAGCTGCGCGCCGTCTACCGCGACACGCGACAGAAGATCTTCGACATGAAGAAGGCCGGCGACGTCGAACGGGCGCGCGAGATGACCGACGCCACGCTGGTCAAGATGATGGATGGCTATGCCGACAGCGTGCAGCGCTATGCCGAGTTCCAGAAGAAATTCATCGACGACGCCGCCACCAGCATCGACGACAACTATCGCTCCGGGCGCAGCATGCTGATCGCGTTGGGCTGCATCGAGCTGCTGCTCGGCGCCGCGCTGGCCTGGCTGCTCACGCGCAGCATCACGCGGCCGCTGAACCAGGCGGTGGCGATCGCCGAGAACGTGGCGGCGGGCGATCTCACCTCGCACATCACCAGCGACGCGCAGGACGAGACCGGCAAGCTGCTGGCGGCGCTGCGCACCATGAACGGCAACTTGCTCGATATCGTCGGCCGCGTGCGCAGCGGCACCGACACCATCAGCAACGCCTCGCGCGAGATCGCCACCGGCAACCTCGACCTCTCGGCCCGCACCGAACAGCAGGCCGGCTCGCTGGAGGAGACCGCCTCGGCGATGGAACAGCTGACCTCGACCGTGAAACAGAACGCCGACAACGCGCGCCAGGCCAACCAGCTGGCGGCCTCGGCTTCCGAGATCGCGACCCAGGGCGGCGACGTGGTGGATCAGGTGGTGGAAACCATGGGCGCGATCCACGCCTCGTCGCAGAAGATCGCCGACATCATCGGCGTGATCGACGGCATTGCCTTCCAGACCAATATCCTGGCGCTCAATGCGGCGGTGGAAGCGGCGCGCGCCGGCGAGCAGGGGCGCGGCTTCGCGGTGGTGGCGTCGGAGGTGCGCACGCTGGCGCAGCGTTCGGCGGCGGCGGCCAAGGAGATCAAGCAGCTGATCGACGATTCGGTGGCGAAGGTGGACGACGGCAGCCGCCTGGTGGCCAAGGCCGGCGACACCATGAGCGAGGTGGTGGCCAGCGTGGCGCGGGTCTCCGACATCGTGCGCGAGATCACCGCGGCCAGCTCCGAGCAGAGCGACGGCATCGAGCAGGTCAACCAGGCCATCACCCACATCGACGAAGCCACGCAACAGAACGCGGCGCTGGTGGAAGAAGCGGCGGCCGCCGCGCAGTCCATGCAGGACCAGGCGGCGGCCTTGTCGGAAGCGGTCAGCGTGTTCCGCCTGGAAGGCGGGCGCGCCGCTGCGCCGGCGGCGTGATCAGCGCGGCACGTCGCCTTCGACGGTGGTGCGGTACAGCGTGCGGCGCAGGTGCTGCGGCGTGATGGCCGCATAGTGCTGGGTGCTGCGGTTGTCCCAGAACACCATGTCGTGCGGCTGCCACTTGTGGGTGTAGACGTTGTCGGGGCGGGTGATGTGCAGATGCAGCTCCTTCAACAGTGCATCGCTCTCGTCGCGCGGAATGCCGACGATGTGCGAGGTGAAGCCTTCGCTGACGAACAGGATCTTGCGCCCGCTCTCGGGATGGGTGGTGATCACCGGATGCTCCACCGGCGGCACCTCGTCGATCTGCTTTTGCGTGAGATCCGGGCGCCACGGCGAGAGCTTGCGCAGGCGTTCGTAGCGATAGACGTAGGAGTGCACCGCGCGCTTGCCTTCCAGCAGCTTCTTCACCTCGGCCGGAAGCGTGTCGTAGGCCTCGGCGGTGTTGGCGTACAGCGTATCGCCGCGCTCGGCCGGCAGCTCCTGCGAGTGCAGCAGCGCGCCCAGGCTGGGCTTGGGCATGTAGGAGAGGTCGGAATGCCAGTCGGCGCCGGCGTCGACCAGGCCGATCGGCTTGCCGTCTTCCACCACGTTGGAGACGATCAGGATTTCCGGATGATCTTTCAGGTGGAAGCGGTTCAGCACGTGCACCTGCAGCGGGCCGAAACGGCGGCTGAATGCGATGTGCTGCTCGGGCGTGATGCGCTGGTCGCGGAAGACCACCACGCCATGCCTGACGAAGGCGGCGCGGATGCCGGCCAGCTCGTCGTCGGCGACCGGACGGTTGAGGTCGAGACCGATGATTTCCGCTCCCAGCGGACCGCCCAGCGGACGGATTTCGAACGATTGGCGCGAGGCGTTTGCGCGTTCCAGGGTATCCAGCGACATGTCAGCTCCTGAGCTTGCGTGAATGGCCGCCGACGGCACAGGAAAAGGCCCGGCAGCGAAAAGCATTCATTACACTCCCGGCCGATCATGCGGACAACGAATAAGAACGCATATCCTTATTCGCCCGTCGTCTACCTTGCCCAACCCCGACCTTGCGCAACGCTACAATACGCGCCATGGACAAGCCCGACCCCGACCTGGATCAAATCCCGCTGCCGCAGCCGCGGCAGGCGGCGCGCGAGCTGCCGCCGCGCCCGTCCTGGGCGGGCATGTCGGAGGCCGAAGTGGCCGCCCGGAAACAGGCGCGCGAGCAAAAGGATGCGCAGGTGCGCGGCGTCGCCTCGATCGACCAGATGCGCCGGGACATCAGGCGCGCCGGCGGCGCGCTGCCGGCGATCTCAGAAGTGCCCCGCATCAGGCCGCCCGGCGCCGCGGCGTTCCGCGCCCGCGCGGCGCTGGGCCTGCCCTTCGTCATCACCGGCCTGGTCGGCAAGTGGCCGCTGTCGGCGCTCACGCCGGCCGGCCTGCGCGAGCGCTTCGGCCGGCTGGCGGTGCGGGCGCGCACCGGCGACTACATCAATACCGCCTTCGCCCCGGACCGGGCGATGCAGGATATGTCGCTGCTCGATTACCTGGATCTGGTGGCCGGCGGCGCGCAGGAGCTGCCCCCTTACCTGGGCAACCTGGAGCTGCGCGAGCTCAACGCGCTGTGCCACTGGCCCAGCTGGTTCGACAAGATGGGGCCGCCGCGCTTCTGGATCGGCCCGGCCGGCACCGTGACGCCGCTGCACTGCGACTATGACGACAACATCTTCGCGCAGATCTGGGGCAGCAAGCGCATCTGGCTGGCGCCGCCGCATCACGATGAATTCCTCTATCCCAGGGAGGCCAACGCCATCCTGTTCGGCTCGCCCTTCGACCCCGACCGGCCCGACTACGAACGCTTCCCGCTGGCCCGCCAGGCGGCGCTGACCGAATGCGTGATGCAGCCCGGCGAGCTGCTCTACCTGCCTGCGGGCTGGTACCACCAGGTCAGGTCGCTGAGCTTCTCGCTCTCGGCCAACCGCTGGGCCAGGGCGCTTCCGCTGGCGCTATCCGGCGCCGGCTGAGGCGCCTCACTCCCGACTGCGCAGCCAGGCCCGGTGCAGCCGCGCCACCGCGCGCGCCAGCTCGTCGGCCGACATCGATGCGAACCCCAGGCGCAGGCCGTTGATGGATTCGCCCGTGGGCGAGAACTGGCTGCCGCTGCGCACGAACAGCGACTCATCGACGGCATGCCGCGCCATGGCGTCGACGTCGACCTCTTCACCAAAGGTCACCCACAAGGCCAGCCCGCCCTCCGGGGGGCGCGTCGCGGCGAGCGCGCCGAAGCTGCGGTGCAGGCACCCCAGCAGCACTTCCTGGCGCGCGCGGTAGTGCTTGCTGCTGCGCCGCACGTGCCGTTGCAGCTCGCCGCCGGCGATCAGCGCGGCCAGCATCTTCTGCATCACGGCGTCGCCGTGGCTGGTGAGCAGCCGCTGGTTTTTCTCCAGCGCGCCGATCAGGTTGGGCGGCGCCACCACGAAGCCGCAGCGAAAGCTCGAGCCCAGCAGCTTGGACAGCGAACCGACGTAGATCACGCTGCGCTGGCGCGGGCCGCTGGCCAGCGGCGGATAGGGGCGGCCGGCGAAGTGGTATTCGTGGTCGTAGTCTTCCTCGATGATGGAGAACGCATGTTGCGCGGCCAGCGCCAGCAGCTTCTCGCGGCGGTCGGCGCGCAGGCTGACGGTGCTGGGGAACTGGTGGTGCGGCGTCAGGTAGATGAAGCGGATGGGCATGCGCCGGCACAGGTCTTCGACCTGCTGCACCACGCAGCCGTCGGCGTCGATGTCCACCACCTCCACCCGCGCGCCCAGCGCACGGAAGATGGCCCAGGCCGGCGGGTAGCTCAGGCGCTCCATCACCACCGTATCGCCGGGCCGGATCAGCGCCGCGGCGGCCAGGTGCAGCGCCATCTGCGTGCCCTGCGTGACGCAGATGCAATCGGGCGAGACCGCCAGTGCGCGCGTGGCGCCCAGCATGCCCGCCAGCGCCGCGCGCAGCTGCTGCTCCGCTTCGAGATTGCCGTAACGCACGCCGCCGGAGCGCAGGCTGTCGCGCATCGCATTGCGGTAGTGACGATGCAGCACCGCCTGCGGCAGCAGGCGATGGTCGGGCGCGCCATTGTCGAAGTACATCATGCGCCCGTCCTGGATGCGTCCATGCGGCGGCAGGCCGTCGAAGTAGGCCGGCAGGGACGGCGACCGGAACGGCGGCAGGAAGCTGCGCTGGCCGGCGCGCCGCGCGACGGGCGGCGCGGCGCCGGCGTCGAAGGCGTCGCTGACGAAAGTGCCGCTGCGCTGGCGGCTCACCAGCCAGCCCTTGATGACGGCTTCCTCGTAGGCCACGATCACGGTCTTGCGATTCACCCCGAGCATGAGGGCCATCTCGCGCGTGCCCGGCAGCGGCGCGCCGGGCGGCAGGCGGCCGTCCCTGATGGCGCGCGACAGGCCGCCCAGGATGTCGCGGTAGGACAGCGCGGGCGAGGCGCGATCGAGGTCGAGCAGGATGCGCCAGTTTCTCATCTGGACCATGTGAACTTTCGAAAACTGGAGGTTTGTACGGTCCTATTCTAGCCGCACAATCCCCCCATCGAATGAACAACGGAGGATCAGGTGCGGGACAGACACGTCATTGAGATCGGCGACGGCGGCAAGCGTTTCGAGGCCGGCGACGAATTGCTGCTGGACGCGGCGCTGGCCGCCGGCGTGGCGGTGCCCTTTTCCTGCCGCCGCGGCGAATGCGGCTGCTGCAAGGTGCGGGTGCTGGCGGGGCGCCATCGCGCCGAGCCCTACGCCGCGCTGGGTACGCCTTATTCCTTGGCCGCGAATGAGATGCTGCTGTGCCAAAGCCACGCCTGCGGCGACATGCGCATCGACATCCCCGGCTGGTCGCTGGAAACGCAGGCCCTGCGCTTCGAGGCCACGGTGCTGGAGAAGAGCGCGCTGGCCGCCGACATCATGCGCCTGCTGCTGCAGCCGGCGCCGGGACAGTCGCCTGAGATCCGCCCCGGGCAATACATGAAGTTCTACCTGGAGGACGGCAGCAGCCGTTGCTTCTCGGTCGCCAACCTGCCCCGGGACGACGACGGACGGCTCGAATTCCATATCCGGCGCGTGCGCGGCGGGCGTTTCTCGCACGCCATGCTGGACGCGCTGCAGGCCGGCGACCGGCTCAGCCTGGAGGGCGGCTTCGGCGCCTGCACCTGGCAGGCCTCGGGCGCGTCGGCGCTGGTGCTGTTGGCCACCGGCACCGGCTACGCGGGCGTGAAGCCGATCCTGCTGGCGGCGCTGGCGGATGCCGGCGCATCGTCGCCGGTGACGCTGTACTGGGGCGGCAAGGAGGCCGGCGATTTCTACGACCGCGCCTTCCTCGATGCGCTGGCCGCGCGCAATGCCCGCTTCCGCTGGTTCGGCGTCGAAGGCCATGTGCAGGACACGGCCCACGGCCACCGGTACGACTGGCCGGCAGCGCGCGTCTATGCCTGCGGCAATCCGGCGATGATCGCCGCGGTGCGCGCGGGCTGCGGCGAGTGGGGCGTGGCTTCGCATGAGCTGGTGACGGAAGCCTTCGTCCCCTCCGGCGCAAGCAGCGCGCCGATGGCGCCTGGCAGTCTCGATCCCGTGCTGGAGCGGGTTGGCCCGCGCTATTCCCTGGATGGCATGCTGGCCGCGCGCGAGCAGTCGATACGCGCGGTCGCGCAGATCGCCGGCAAGCTGCGCGTGGGCATGACGACCGCGCAGGCGCTGGAGATGGCCGACCGCCACCTGCGCGACATGGGGGCCTCGCACACCTGGCACCCGACCTACATCCGCTTCGGCGACGACACCGTGCGCACGCCGCGCCAGGGCGTGCGCAAGCAACGCGCGCTGCGCGAGCGCGACATCGTGGTGGTCGACATCGGCCCGGTGTGGGATGGCTATGAGGGCGATTTCGGCGACACCTTCGTGTTCGGCGACGACCGCCTGCACCGCGCCTGCGCGCAGGCCGCGCGCGACGTTTTCAGCGCCGCCAGGCAGGCCTGGAAGACCGGCCTCACCGGCCGCGAGCTGTACGACTTCGCGCAGGACGAAGCCATGCGCGGCGGCTGGGCGCTGGAGCGCAACCTGGCCGGCCACCGCGTCTCGGATTTCCCGCACGCGCTGTTCGGGCCGGCCAGGCTGGCCGAGATGGACATCGTGCCGGGCGAGGCGGTGTGGGTGCTGGAGATCCAGCTGCGCCACCCGGAGCTGGCCATCGGCGCCTTCTACGAGGACATCCTGATCGGATTGCCTGGCCAATAGGGTCGGCGTCGCCGCGCCGAAAAAAAAGCCGCATCCCCGGATGCGGCTTTTTGCGTTGCGGGCCGACGCCTGGATCAGCCGGCCAGCTTCTTGCGCAGCAGCTCGGTCAGCTGGGCCGGATTGGCCTTGCCGCGCGAAGCCTTCATGGCCTGGCCGATCAGGGCATTGATGGCCTGCTCCTTGCCGGCGCGGAACTCGGCTACCGACTTCTCGTTGGCGGCCAGCACCTGGTCGACGATGGCTTCCAGCGCGCCGCTGTCGGAGGTCTGCTTGAGGTCCTTGGCTTCGATGATGTCGTCGGCCAGCGTGTCCTTGTCGGAACCGGCTTCCCACATCGCCGCGAACACTTCCTTGGCGCTTTTGTTGGAGATCGTGTTATCGGCGATGCGCCGGATCAGCAACGCCAGCTGCGCAGCCGATACCGGCGACTGCGCGATGTCGGTGCCGGAGCGGTTCAGCGTCGAGGCGACGTCGCCCATCATCCAGTTGGCGGCGGTCTTGGCCTGGTCGCGGCCGGCGGCGGCCACCACGGCTTCGAAGTAGGACGCCATGGCCTTGGACTGGGTCAGCACGGCGGCGTCATAGTCGGGCAGCGCGTAGTCGGCCACGAAGCGCTCGCGCATCGCGCCCGGCAGTTCCGGCATGGTGGCCCGCACGCGTTCGATCCACTCCTGGGCGATGACCAGCGGCGGCAGGTCGGGGTCGGGGAAGTAGCGGTAGTCCTGCGCGTCTTCCTTGCTGCGCATGGAACGGGTTTCCTTCTTGTCCGGATCGTAGAGACGGGTTTCCTGCACCACGGTGCCGCCGTCCTCGATCAGCTCGATCTGGCGGCGCACTTCGTAGTTGATCGCATCTTCCATGAAGCGGAAGGAGTTCAGGTTCTTGATCTCGCAGCGCGTGCCGAATTCCTGCTGACCGACCGGGCGCACGGAGACGTTGGCGTCGCAGCGGAATGAACCCTCCTGCATGTTGCCGTCGCAGATGCCCAGCCACATCACCAGCGAGTGCAGCGCCTTGGCGTAGGCCACCGCCTCGGCGGCGCTGCGCATGTCGGGTTCGGTGACGATCTCCAGCAGCGGCGTGCCGGCGCGGTTGAGATCGATGCCGGACATGCCCTGGTAGTCCTCGTGCAGCGACTTGCCCGCGTCTTCCTCGAGGTGGGCGCGGGTCAGCTGCAAGCTGCGGATCTCGCTCTTGCCGTCCTTCTCCAGCACGTAGGAGATCTTGCCGCCCTGGACCACCGGGATTTCATACTGGCTGATCTGGTAGCCCTTCGGAAGATCCGGATAGAAGTAGTTCTTGCGCGCGAACACCGAGCGCGGCGCGATGGTGGCGCCGATGGCCAGGCCGAACTGGATGGCGCGTTCGACCGCGCCCTTGTTCAATACCGGCAGCACGCCCGGCAGCGCCAGGTCGACCGGGCTGGCCTGGGTGTTGGGCTCGGCGCCGAAACGGGTCGACGAGCCGCTGAAGATCTTGGATTGCGTCGAAAGCTGGGTGTGCGTTTCGAGGCCGATGACGACTTCCCACTGCATGATGTTGTCCTTGCTGATTCTGCGTTGATGTTGACTGGGGCGCGCGGCTTATGCCGGTTCGCGCAGGTGCCAGTCGGTCGCTTGCTGGAACTGGTGCGCCACGTTCAGCAGGCGGGCTTCGTCGAAATAGTTGCCGATGATCTGCAGGCCGACCGGACGCTTGCCGTTCTTCTCGCCCTGGCCGAAACCGCAGGGAATCGACATGCCCGGCAGGCCGGCCAGGCTGGTGGACAGCGTGAAGATATCGGCCAGGTAGTTGGCTACCGGGTCGTTGGTCTTGTCGCCGAGATCCCAGGCGACGGTGGGCGCCACCGGGCCCATGATCACGTCGCACTGGCGGTCCGGGCCTTCGAGGGCGCGCTGGAAGTCCTGAGCGATCAGGCGGCGGATCTTCTGCGCCTGCAGGTAGTAGGCGTCGTAGTAGCCGTGCGAGAGCACATAGGAGCCGACCAGGATGCGGCGCTTCACTTCCTCGCCGAAGCCTTCCGCGCGCGACTTCTTGTACATGTCGGCCAGGTCCTTGTAGTCGGCGGCGCGATGGCCGTAGCGCACGCCGTCGAAGCGCGACAGGTTGCTCGACGCTTCGGCCGGCGCGATCACGTAGTACACGGGAATCGACAGTTCGGTCTTGGGCAGCGAGATGTCGACCAGCGTGGCGCCCAGCTTCTCGAACTCGGCCAGCGCGGCGCGCACGGCCTGCTCGACGTCGGCGGCCAGGCCGGCGCCGAAGAATTCCTTGGGCACGCCGATGCGCAAGCCTTGCAGGCTCTTGTCCAGCGCGCGGTTGAAGTCTTCCTTCGGACGCTGCAGGCTGGTGGAGTCGCGCTCGTCGAAGCCGCTCATGGCGTTCAACAGCAGGCCGCAGTCTTCGGCGGTCTTGGCGATCGGGCCGCCCTGGTCCAGCGAAGAGGCGAAGGCGATCATGCCGAAGCGCGAGACGCTGCCGTAGGTGGGCTTGATGCCGGTCACGCCGCACAGCGCCGAGGGCTGGCGGATCGAGCCGCCGGTGTCGGTGGCGGTGGCGCCCGGCGCCAGGCGCGCGGCCACGGCGGCGGCCGAGCCGCCGGAGGAACCGCCCGGCACGGCGACCTTGTCCCAAGGGTTCTTGACCGGGCCGTAGAAGGAGTTCTCGTTGCCCGAGCCCATGGCGAATTCGTCGCAGTTGAGCTTGCCCAGCGTGACCGCGCCGGCGGCGTTGAACTGTTCCACCACGGTCGCGTCGAAGGGGCTCACGTAGTTCTGCAGCATCTTCGAGCCGGCGGTGGTGCGCCAGCCGCGGGTGACGAAGATGTCCTTGTGGGCGATCGGGACGCCGGTCAGCGGACCGGCGTCGTTGCCGGCCAGGCGAGCATCGGCGGCGCGCGCCTGGGCCAGCGTCAGTTCGCGGTCGACGTGCAGGAAGGCGTTGAGATCGCTGGCCTCGATGCGGTCGAGGAACAGCGTCGCCAGTTCGGCGGCGGAAATCTTGCGCGCTTGCAGCTGCGCGGACAATTCTTTGAGAGTGAGCTTGTGCATGGATGTGATGTCGCTGCGTGTCTTGCGTTGCTGAGGGCGCCGCCAAATGCGCCGGCCCCGGTGTCGTGACGGGGCCGCGTCGATCCGGCGGCCCGTTTCCGAATTTATTCGATGACCTTGGGCACCAGGTACAGGCCGTCCTGGGTCGCCGGGGCGGGCTGCTGGTAGTCTTCGCGGCGATTGCCCTCGGTCACCGCATCCTCGCGCAGGCGCAGGGCCAGCGCCGGCTCGATGGCGGCGATCGGGTGCGACAGCGGCTCCACGCCGGCGGTGTCGACGGCCCGCATCTGCTCCACCAGGGCGAAGATGCCGTTGAGCTTTTCCAAGGTTTCGCCGGCCTGGGCGTCGGTCAGCTCCAGGCGGGAAAGATTGGCGATGCGTTTGACGTCGGAAAGGGCTAGTGACATGGTCGAAGGGCGCGCGAAGGGCGCCACGTAATGTTGAAAGACGGTTGACAAGCAGTTGGGTGCGCCGCAAGCCCCGCTGGAAGAAGGTTTCCGTGGTGCGGCCGCGGCCGGGATCGCCTTCTCGCGCGACGCGTCTCCGGGGTCTTCGACCTCGCGGCCGAAAAGTCGAGAAAACCGCGCCAAATGGCCGCCGGGCGGCCCCGAAGATCGGGAAGTTTTGGCGGTTCTGCTTGCTGGTTTCTGTGGAATTATAAGGTAGAATGTCGGATTAATGCCTTGCTGGCGCGGGTTTTTCGCGTCGCCGCGGTCATGAACGAACACCCCCCCTATCAAAAAGCTAGGCGCCCCGCGAGGGCGCATCAGGACAATTCATGTTTGGATTTTTACGTAGTTACTTCTCGAATGACCTGGCGATCGACCTGGGCACTGCGAACACGCTGATCTACGCGCGCGGCCACGGCATCGTCCTGGACGAGCCTTCGGTGGTGGCGATCCGTCAACAGGGCGGCCCCAACGGCAAGAAAACCATCCAGGCGGTGGGCAAGGAAGCCAAGCAGATGCTGGGCAAGGTGCCCGGCAACATCGAGGCGATCCGCCCGATGAAGGACGGCGTGATCGCCGACTTCACGGTCACCGAGCAGATGCTCAAGCAGTTCATCCGCATGGTGCACGACTCCAAGCTGTTCCGTCCCTCCCCGCGCATCATCATCTGCGTCCCCTGCGGCTCGACCCAGGTGGAGCGCCGCGCGATCCGCGAATCGGCCCTGGGCG
Organism: Herbaspirillum sp. WKF16; assembly: GCF_028993615.1. NCBI lineage: Bacteria > Pseudomonadati > Pseudomonadota > Betaproteobacteria > Burkholderiales > Oxalobacteraceae > Herbaspirillum > Herbaspirillum sp. WKF16. Next base: position 4,784,725 of record NZ_CP118632.1, read on the forward strand.
CCGGCGCCTCGCAGGTCTACCTGATCGAGGAGCCGATGGCCGCGGCGATCGGCTCCGGCCTGCCGGTCTCGGACGCCACCGGCTCGATGGTGGTCGACATCGGCGGCGGCACCACCGAAGTGGGCATCATCTCGCTGGGCGGCATGGTCTACAAGGGTTCGGTGCGCGTGGGCGGCGACAAGTTCGACGAAGCCATCGTGAACTACATCCGCCGCAACTACGGCATGCTGATCGGCGAACAGACCGCCGAGGCGATCAAGAAGGAAATCGGCTCGGCCTTCCCGGGCTCGGAAGTCAAGGAAATGGAAGTCAAGGGCCGCAACCTGTCCGAAGGCATCCCGCGCTCCTTCACCATCTCCAGCAACGAAATCCTGGAAGCGCTGACCGATCCGCTGAACAACATCGTGTCGGCCGTCAAGAACGCGCTGGAACAAACCCCGCCGGAACTGGGCGCCGACATCGCCGAGAAGGGCATGATGCTGACCGGCGGCGGCGCGCTGCTGCGCGACCTGGATCGCCTGCTGATGGAAGAAACCGGCCTGCCGGTGATCGTGGCCGAAGACCCGCTGACCTGCGTGGTGCGCGGCTCGGGCATGGCGCTGGACCGCATGGACAAGCTGGGTTCGATCTTCTCGTCCGAGTAAGCCTCCCGCGGCCGGCCCTGCGCCGGCCAGCAGCACCGCCGGCAGCCGCAAGGCGCCGGTTTTCCGGGGAACCGATACGTTCGATATGACGCAGTTCACTCCGACTTTCCCTCAGGCGCGCAACATCATTGCGCCCGCGGCGAAGGCTCGGCTGGCGGACCGTCGCACGGGCGATCCGGCTCCCCTTTTCATATCGTTTTCGACGCAGGAAGTGAGTGCGCCCTCCTGCAGCCGGCCGCAGGATCAGCATCCTGCGCCGCTGCGGGCGGCCTGACGCCATGGAAATCCCACCACTCTTCAAGCAGGGCGCCTCGGCCCGCGTTCGCGTCACCGTCTTCGCCCTGCTGTCCATCGTGATGCTGGTGGTCGACGCCCGCATGCATGTATTGGGCACGGTGCGCCAGGGCATCGGCGCCGTCCTCTACCCGTTCCAGACCGTGGCCATGGTGCCGCGCGACGCGGCCGCCAGCGTGGCAGACTACTTCACCTCGGTCTCCGCGCTGCAGAAGGAAAACCAGGGCCTGCGTCAGCAGCAGATCGTCAATTCGCAGCTGATGCAGCAGGAGCGCCAGCTGGCGGCCGAGAACGCGCAGCTGCGCAAGCTGCTGGACATGCAGCAGAAGGTGCCGGTCAAGTCCATCGTGGGCGAGATCCTGTACGACGCGCGCGACCCCTTCACCCGCAAGATCATCCTCAACCGCGGCTCCCAGCAGGGCGTGGCCACCGGCCAGCCGGTGATCGACGAGGTGGGCATCGTCGGCCAGGTCACGCGCGTCTTCCCGTTCACCTCGGAAGTCACGCTGCTGACCGACAAGGACCAGGCCATCCCCGTGCAGGTGCTGCGCAACGGCCTGCGCAGCGTGGCCTACGGCCGCGGCCAGACCGGCGCGCTGGACCTGCGCTTCATGCCGGCCAACGCCGACATCCAGAAGGGCGACACGCTGGTCACCTCGGGCATCGACGGCGTCTACCCGCCAGGCCTGTCGGTGGCCACCGTGGTGCTGATGGAGACCCGCTCGGCCGACTCCTTCGCGCGCATCGTCTGCCAGCCGCTGGCCGGCATCGACCGCCATCGCCAGCTGCTGATCCTGCTGGTGGAACAGAACCTGCCGCCGCGTCCCGAACCTGACGTGACCGACGAAAAATCCGCCAAGCTGTTCAAGCGCCGCCTGCGCGACAGCACCCGCGACACCTCCGCCGACGACGCCAACGCCACGCCCAAGGACAAGCCGGTCGACGAGCGCAAGGGCGCGGCCAACGTCGCCGCTCCGGCGCCCGCCCCTGCGGCGCCGGCGAACGCGGCCAAGCCGGCCGCCAAGGAATCCGCACGATGAACGATCATTACATCCTCCTGCCGGCCAACCCGCTGTTCATCGCGTTCAGCCTGGTGGTCGCCTTCCTGCTCAACCTGATGCCCTGGGGCCAGATCGTCGGCGTGCCCGACTTCGTGGCGCTGGCGCTGGTGTTCTGGAGCATCCACCAGCCGCGCAAGGTCGGCATCAGCATCGCCTTCCTGATGGGCCTGCTGATGGACGTCAACGAGGCCACGCTGCTGGGCGAGAACGCGCTGGCGTACACCCTGCTGTCCTACTTCGCCATCATGATCCACCGCCGCGTGCTGTGGTTCCCGCTGCGCACGCAGGCGCTGCACGTGCTGCCGCTGCTGCTGCTCACGCAGGCGGTGCAGCTGCTGGTGCAGCTGCTGGTAACCGGCAAGTTCCCGCACTGGTTCTATTTCAGCGAAAGCGTCATCTCGGCCATCCTGTGGCCGGTGGTGAGCCTGCTGCTCCTGGCGCCCCAGCGGCGCGCCATCAACCGCGACGCCAACCGCCCCATCTGACGGTCCTGAGACTGACTCCGCATGACCGAATTCAAGAACACCGCGCATGAGCTCAAGCTGTTCAGGCTGCGCCTGCTCGCGGGAAGCGTGCTGGTGCTGGTCTGCTTCAGCCTGCTGCTGGCGCGCTTCCTGTGGCTGCAGGTGGTGCGCCACGACGCCTACGCCGCGCAGGCCGAGGAAAACCGCATCTCGGTGGTCCCCATCGTGCCCAACCGCGGCCTGATCCTGGACCGCAACGGCGTGGTGCTGGCGCGCAATTACTCCGCCTATACGCTGGAAATCACGCCCTCCAAGATCCGCAGCAATATCGACGACCTCATCGACGAGCTGGGCACGCTGGTGGAAATCCAGCCGCGCGACCGCCGCCGCTTCCGCCGCCTGCAGGAAGAATCCAAGAACTTCGAGAGCGTGCCCATCCGCACCCGCCTGACCGACGAGGAAGTGGCCAAGTTCACCGCGCAGCGCTACCGCTTCCCGGGCGTGGAGGTGCAGGCGCGCCTGTTCCGCCAGTACCCCTACGGCAAGACGGCGGCGCACGTGATCGGCTACATCGGCCGCATCAGCGCCCGCGACGCCGAGCGCATCGCCGATTCCGACGACGAGGCCAACTACAACGGCACCGACTACATCGGCAAGGAAGGCCTGGAAAAGAGCTACGAGAGCCAGCTGCACGGCACCACCGGCTACGAGGAAGTGGAGATCTCGGCCAGCGGCCGCGCGGTGCGCTCGCTCTCGCGCACGCCGGCCACGCCGGGCAAGAACCTGATCCTGTCGATCGACATCGAACTGCAGAAGGTGGTGGAAGAAGCCTTCGGCGACCAGAAGGGCGCGCTGGTGGCGATCAACCCGGCCACCGGCGACATCCTGGCCTACGTCTCGCAGCCATCCTACGATCCCAACCTGTTCGTCGAGGGCATCGACCAGCAGAGCTGGGACGAATTGAACAAGTCGCCCGACCGGCCGCTCCTGAACCGCCCGCTCTCCGGCACCTATTCGCCCGGCTCGACCTACAAGCCCTTCATGGCGCTGGCCGCGCTGGAACTGGGCAAGCGCCGCCCCCAGGACGCCATCCGCGACCCCGGCTACTTCATCCTCGGCAACCACCGCTTCCGCGACGACAAGGAAGGCGGCCACGGCGTGGTCGACATGTACCGCTCGATCGCCATCTCCTGCGACACCTATTACTACATGCTGGCCAACGACATGGGCGTCAACGCGATCCATGACTTCATGAAGCCCTTCGGCTTCGGCCAGATCACCGGCATCGACCTGGAGCACGAGAAGCGCGGCATCCTGCCTTCCACCGAATGGAAGCGCACCTCCTTCCGCAAGCCGGAGCAGAAGCGCTGGATCGCCGGCGACACCGTCTCGCTGGGCATCGGCCAGGGCTACAACAGCTTCACCCCGCTGCAGATGGCGCAGGCCACCTCGATCCTGGCCAACAACGGCGTGGTGATGAAGCCCCACCTGGTCAAGATCATCGAGGACGGCGTGACCCACGAGCGCACCGAGACCGTGCCCAAGGAAAGCTACCGTATCCCGCTGAAGCAGGAAAACATCGACTTCATCAAGCGCGCCATGGTCGGTGTGGTCAAGGAAGGCACCGGCGGCGCCGCCTTCCGCGGCGCGCCCTACGAGTCGGGCGGCAAGACCGGCACGGCGCAGGTGGTCAACATCGCCAAGAACCAGAAGTACGACTCCAGGAAGCTCTCGCGCATCTACCACGACAATGGCCTGTACATCGGCTTCGCGCCGGCCGACGCGCCGCGCATCGCGATCGCCGCGGTGGTCGAGAACGGCGGCTGGGGCGCCGGCGTGGCCGCGCCGCTGGTGCGCAAGGCGATGGATTACTTCATGCTGGGCAAGAAACCCAACGAGCCGATCAAGTCGGTGGCGCCGGCCGAGGCCGTGACCTCGGACCAGCCGGTGGAGGGCCCGACCGCCGACGACGCCGGCAACACCCCGACCGTCCAGCCGGACGTGCAGGAGTGAGGATGGCCTTCGTTTATCATTCCCGTGCGCGCCGCTTCGGTGCCGGCGCCGCGTTCAAGGAGCCGGCATGAGCCTGCAACGCCCCCCTCTGTGGCAACTCATCAAGCCGCACCTGACGGTGTTCGACGGCGCGCTGTCGCTGATCGTGTTCCTGATCCTGTCGGTGGGCATCGTCACGCTATACTCGGCCGGCATGAACTTCCCGGGCCGGGTGGAAGACCAGCTGCGCAACATCCTGATCGCCTTCATCGTCATGTGGATCGCCGCCAACGTCTCGCCGCAGCTGCTGCTGCGGCTGGCGGTACCGGTCTATACGGTGGGGGTGACGCTGCTCATCGCCGTGGCCCTGTTCGGCATTATCAAGAAGGGCTCGCGCCGCTGGCTCAACATCGGCGTGGTGGTGCAGCCTTCCGAGATCATGAAGATCGCCATGCCGCTGATGCTGGCGTGGTACTTCCAGAAGCGCGAGGGCATGTTGCGCTGGGACGCCTTCCTGGTGGCGACCCTGCTGCTGGTGATCCCCGGCTTCCTGATCATCCGCCAGCCCGACCTGGGCACCGGCCTGCTGGTGCTGGGCGCGGGCTTCTATGTGATCTTCTTCGCCGGGCTGCCCTGGAAGGTGCTGCTGGGCCTGTTCGTGGCCGGGGCGGCCAGCCTGCCGGTGGTGTGGTCCTTCATGCACGACTACCAGCGCCAGCGCATCATGATGCTGATCGATCCCACCTCCGATCCCCTGGGCAAAGGCTTCCACATCATCCAGTCGACCATCGCGATCGGCTCGGGCGGCGTGGCCGGCAAGGGCTGGCTGATGGGCACGCAAACCCACCTCGAATTCATCCCGGAGCGCACCACCGACTTCATCTTCTCGGTCTTTTCGGAAGAGTTCGGCCTGATCGGCAACACCGTCCTGCTGGTGCTGTACCTGCTGCTGGTGGGGCGCGGGATGATGATCGCGGCCAACGCGCCGACGCTCTTTACGCGCCTCATGGCGGGCTCCATCACGATGATGTTTTTCACCTACGCCTTCGTCAACATGGGCATGGTCAGCGGCATCCTGCCGGTGGTCGGCGTGCCGTTGCCGTTCATGAGCTACGGCGGCACCGCGCTGGTGACGCTGGGGCTGGGCACGGGCATCCTGATGAGCATCCAGCGCCACCGCAAGCTGGTGCAGACCTGAACCGCCGCGGCGATGAACTTGCGCCACTGACTGCTTGTCAGCCATGCGGCGATGCACTCTGGTATCGTTGCGAAAAAATTCCGGCCGGACACAACGGCCGCATTGCTTAAGGATCGGGAATGCGACCAACCATGCGAACAATATCAATCGGACAATATGGGCGCGCGCTGCGCCTGGCGGCGCTGGCGCTGCCTGCGCTGCTGGCCGCCTGCAGCACCGCGCCGCCGGCGCGCCAGAGCGCGCCGCAAGCGAGCGCGCCGGCCAAGGCCGGCGGCGCGACCCGCCCCAACAACGCGCCGGCGCTGCCGGCGGCAGGCTCGGGTCGCGGCGGCTACTACAAGGATGACGGCCCGGGCGACCATATCCCCGACGGCCTGCTCGACGTGGCCGACGCCGAGCCGCAGGTCGAGCCGGTCTCCAGGGCGGCCAGCAAGCCTTATGTCGTGTTCGGCAAGACCTACGTGCCGGTGACCGACACCCAGCCCTTCATCCAGCGCGGCATCGGCAGCTGGTACGGCAAGAAATTCCACGGCCAGAAGACCTCGTCGGGCGAGCTCTACGACATGTACAAGATGACGGCAGCGCACCCGACCCTGCCGATCCCCTCCTACGCCCGCGTCACCAACCTGAAGACCGGCAAGCAGGTGATCGTGCGCATCAACGACCGCGGCCCGTTCCACTCCAGCCGCATCATCGATCTCTCCTACACCGCGGCGCTCAAGCTGGGTTACCTGGGTAGCGGCAGCAGCGAGCTGGAAGTCGAACGCATCCTGCCGGAAGAGGCCCAGCGCATGGCCGACGCCCGCCGCAACGGCACCCAGGTGGCGACGGCCGATCCGCTCAACGCGGCCGCAGAAACCGGCGCCGGCGTCTCCACCGGGGCCGTCGCGATCAACTCGGTGAGCGCGCAGAACATGGCGCCGCAGCCTACCGTGGCGGCGGTGCAACCGATCAACGCCACCACCTCGAGCTCGGCCAACGGCGCCGGCATGGCCGGCGGCGGCGGCATCATCAACGCGGTGGCCAGCGGCTCCGCGCCCTCACCCGCGATGCCGCAGGCGGTGCCGCTGTCGGCCGGCTACTACCTGCAGTTCGGCGCCTACTCGCAAGAGGCCAACGCCCTGCAGGCGCGCGACAAGCTGCTGCCCAGCCTGTCGGGTGTGATCGACAGCCTGCAGGCGGTGCAGGTCAACGGCCTGTACCGGCTCTACGCCGGCCCCTACGCCACCCGTCCGGCCGCGCAGAACGCCGCCTTGATGGTGCGCCAGCGCAGCGCCGGCACGCCCTTCGTGGTCGAACGCTGACCATCCCTTCCGGCGCGCCGCGAACGCGGGCGCCGGATGTCCTCCCTTTCCCCTCACGCGGAGCAAGCACATGCATCCCTATCTCGCCCTGGGCATCGCCATCGTTTCCGAAGTCATCGCCACCTCGGCGCTGCGCGCCTCCGACGGCTTCTCGCGCCTGTGGCCGTCGGTGCTGGTGGTGGTGGGATATGGGCTGGCGTTCTTCTTCTTGTCGGCCACGCTCAAGTCGATCCCGGTGGGCATCGCCTACGCGATCTGGTCGGGCCTGGGGGTGGTGCTGATCTCGCTGGCGGCGTGGCTGCTGTTCGGCCAGAAGCTGGATGCGCCGGCCATCATCGGCATGGGCCTGATCGTGGCCGGCGTAGTGGTGCTCAATGTGTTTTCCAAGGCCTCGGCGCACTGATCAGGCGCCGTCGCGAATCTCCAGCGCGCGCTCGTAGAGCGCGTTCTTCTTTTGTCCGGTGATCTGCGCGGCCAGCGCGGCCGCCTGCTTGACCGGCAACTCCTCCAGCAGGATGCGCAGCACCCGCTCCACCTCGGCATCGTCGCCGTCGCTGGGCGGCGCGCCCTCGACCAGCACCACGAACTCCCCGCGCTGGCGGTTGGCGTCCGCCTCCAGCCAGGCCGGCGCCTCGCCCAGCGGGCAGCGGTGGATGCTCTCGAAGAGCTTGGTCAGCTCGCGCGCCAGCACCACCTGGCGTCCGGGGCCGAACACCTGCAGCATCGATTGCAGGGTCTCGACGATGCGGTGCGGCGCCTCGTAGAACACCAGCGCGGCTTGCATCGCCGCCAGCTCCTGCAGCGCGGTCTCGCGCTGGCGCGTCTTGCTGGGCAGGAAACCCACGAAATGGAAACGCTGGTCCGCCAAGCCCGAGGCCGACAGCGCCGTCACGGCCGCCGAGGCGCCCGGCAGCGGCACCACCTGCAGGCCGGCGGCGCGCACCGCGTCGACCACGCGCGCGCCCGGATCCGACACCGCCGGCGTGCCGGCGTCCGACACCAGCGCCACGCGCTGGCCGGCGCGCAGGCGCTCGACGATCTTGTCGGCGGCCTCGCGCTCGTTGTGCTCATGCGCGGCCAGGAGCGGCTTGGACAGGCCGTAGCGCTGCAGCAGCTGGCTGGTGTTGCGGGTGTCCTCGCAGGCGACGGCGTCGGCCATGGCCAGCACGTGGAGGGCGCGCAACGTGATGTCGCAGGCGTTTCCGATGGGCGTGGCCAGCACATATAATGCCGACACCGGATAGTTTTGCTGGGCGGCATCAGACAGGATGGAAGCGGCTGCGCTCAAGTTCTGATTCATTGGAGGAGGCGGGATGTTCACTGGATTGAAAAAAATGACCGTACTGGCGGGCTTCGTCGGCCTGGCCGGCGGCGTCGCCGGATTATGGCTGCCAGCGGGTTCCGCTGCGGCAGCCGACAGTGTACCCCTGCTGGCCCAGGCCGCGGCGCCCGCGCTGCGCGCCGACCCGGCGCCGCCGGCCGATCCGGCTGCCGCACCGGTTCCCGCGCAGGTGCGCATGGCGCTGCTGCTGCCCAATCGCGGCGGCATGTTCGGCGCCGCCGCCGATGCGGTGCGCACCGGCTTCCTGACCGCCTATTCGCGCCAGAAGGCCAATATCCAGCTGGCCGTGATCGAAACCGGCGACACCGTGCAGGACATGCAGCGCGCCTATGACGACGCGTCCGCCAAGTTCGACATCCTCATCGGCCCGCTCTCGCGCAGCGCCGTCACCGCGGTGGCGCAGAGCGGTCGGGTGAGCAAGCCCACCATTGCGCTGGCCCAGCCCGACCTGCCCGCCGAGGCCGAAGCCCAACTGCCGCCGATGATGCTCACGGTGGGCCTGTCGATCGACGACGAGGCGCGCCAGGTGGCCAACTGGGTCGAGAAGGAAAAGGCGCCGGGCAAGATCTTCGCCGTCGCCACCTCGGTGGCCTGGCAAAAGCGCGCGGCGCGCTCGTTCCAGGCGCGCGCCCGCCAGCTCGGCCTGCAGGTGGAAACGCTGGAGCTGACCACGCCCGCCAACGCGCTCTCGGCGCCGGGGCTGGCGCAGCTGGCCAGGCGCATCGAACAGGAAAGGCCGGCGCTGATCTTCGCCGCCCTGGATTCGGCCCAGGCCGTGCAGCTGCGCAGCGCGGTGGGCGCCGAACTGCCGATCTACGGCACCTCGCAGCTCAACCCGTTCACGCTCAATCGCGACAATCCCAACGACAAGCTGCCTGAACTCGATGGCGTCAGGCTGATCGACATCCCCTGGCAGCTCGAACCCGACAACGTCGCCGTCTCGCGCTACCCGCGTCCGGCCACCGGCGAGAACGACCGCCCCAACCCCGACCTGGCGCGCCTGTACGCGCTGGGCATCGACGCCTTCCGGGTCGCCCACGAGATCGCCCAGCAGCGCTCCGGCTTCGACCTGGATGGCGTGACCGGGCGGCTGAACGTGAACATGATCGGCGGCGGCGCCACCTATTTCCAGCGCCAGGAAACCCAGGCGGTGTTCCAGAACGGCCTGCCGGTGCCCACCGCCGACCAGTACTGAGGCCAGGACGATGGGCCTGCTCGACATCCTGCGAGGCGGCGCCCCCAATGACGCGGCCGATGTCCGCACCAGCCGCCAGCGCGCCGGCGACGCCGCCGAGGATGCCGCGCTGGAACACCTGCGCCGGCATGGCCTGCAACTGGTGGAGCGCAATTTCCGCTGCAAGGGCGGCGAGATCGACCTGGTCATGCGCGACGGCGCCGCGCTGGTGTTCGTCGAAGTGCGCGCCCGCGCCGGCAGCTCGCATGGGGGCGCGGCGGCCAGCGTGACGCCGGCCAAGCAGCGCCGCCTGATCGTGGCGGCCCATTCCTTCCTGCAACGCTATTCTTTCCCGCCGCCCTGCCGCTTCGACGTGGTCGGCTTCGACGGCGACCGCCTGGAATGGCTGCGCAACGCCATCGAGGCCTAGGCGCTGGGCCGCAGCCCCCGCGCGGCGGTATCATGCGGGTGTCGCCGGCCCGAAACCTTTCTTTACGATTTGTGCGGGCAGGCCTTTACCCAACTCATCTATAATCCCAGCCACTATGACGAACCCTCGCATCCTCGCCCACTTCCAGGAAAGCGCCGACCTGAAGTTGAAGGCAGCCAGCGTGCTGGCGCAGCCGATCGAACAGGCGATTGAACTTATGTTTACGGCGCTGTCGAACGGCAACAAGATTCTTGCCTGCGGCAACGGCGGTTCGGCCGCCGACAGCCAGCACTTCGCGGCCGAACTGGTTGGACGTTTCGAGCGCGAGCGCCTGCCGCTGCCGGCCATCGCGCTGACCACCGACACCTCCATCCTGACCGCGATCGGCAACGATTACAGCTACATGGAAATCTTCTCGAAGCAGGTCCAGGCCTTCGGCCAGGCCGGCGACGTGCTGCTGGCGTTCTCCACCTCGGGCAACTCGGGCAACGTCCTGGCCGCCATCGAAGTGGCGCACGAGCGCGACATGCGCGTGGTGGCGCTGACCGGCAAGGGCGGCGGCAAGATCGGCAAGATCCTGAACGACACCGATGTCCATATCTGCGTGCCGCACGACCGCACCGCGCGCATCCAGGAGGTCCATCTGGTGTCCCTGCACTGCATTTGCGACGGCATCGACGTCGCGCTTTTTGGAGATGATGCGAATGAATGAAGCACGATCGTTGCTGGTAAAGATGCGCCGTCCCCTGGCCGCAGTGGCGCTGGGCGGCATGCTCGCCGTCAGCCTGCAAGGCTGTTTCGCGGTATTCGCCGGCGGTGCGCTGGCGACCACCTTCGCGGCGACCGACCGCCGCACCCTGGGCGCGCAGACCGAAGACAAGTCCATCGTCGTCAAGGGCGAGAGCCGCATTCCCGACGTCGTGGCCGCCGGCTCGCACGTCAACGTGACGGCCTTCAACCGCAAGGTCCTGCTCAGCGGCGAAGTGGTCGACGATGCGTCCAGGCAAGCCGCCGTGCGCGAAACCAAGGCCATCTCCAACGTCGACACCGTGTTCGATGAACTGCAGGTGGGCCCGGCCTCCAGCTTCGGCTCGCGCTCCAGCGACGCGCTGATCACCAGCAAGGTCCTGGCCAGCCTGGTGGACGACAAGGACCTGTACTCCAGCGCCTTCAAGGTGACCACCGAGCGCGGCATCGTCTACATGATGGGCCGCGTCACCCAGCGCGAAGGCCAGCGCGCCGCCAAGATCGCCAGCGGCGTATCGGGCGTGCAGAAGGTCGTGACCCTGTTCGAGTACATCACCGAGGAACAGCTGCAGGAATACCAGCGCAAGCCGGCCGAAGAGAACAAGTCCTCCAGCTAAGCGCTGCCTGTTGCGCAGATGTCCGCCTGATGCAGATCAAACCGCCGGCCCGTCCGGCGGTTTTCACGTCCGGACCGGCGCCGCAGGTTTTGGCGCGCGGCGCTATAATGGCCGGGTTTTCTTTCCGGCATCGGAGCCCACCCATGCAAGCACAGGCAACCTCCCCGCGCAGCGGCCTCTGGATCAAACTGGCCGGCCTGGCTGTGGTCGCCGTCATCGCCGCCTTCGCCTTCTTCAAGGTGAACGCCGGCAATGCCGCCCCCGACGTCACCTTCACCAAGCTCGACGGCGAGCGCGTGGCCCTGAAGGACCTGCGCGGCAAGGTCGTGATGGTCAATTTCTGGGCCACCAGCTGCACCACCTGCGTGGGCGAGATGCCGCAGATGATCGAGACCTACAACAAGTTCAAGGATCGCGGCCTGGACTTCGTCGCCGTGGCCATGAGCTACGACCCTCCGAACTACGTCCTCAACTACACCGAGACGCGCAAGCTGCCCTTCAAGGTCGCCCTGGACACCCAGGACAAGCTGGCCAACGCCTTCGGCGACGTCAAGCTGACCCCGACCACCTTCGTGATCGGCAAGGACGGCAACATCATCAAGCGCTACGTGGGCGAGCCGCAGTTCGCCGAGCTGCACCAGCTGCTGGAAAAGGCGCTGGCGGCCGGCTGAGGCTTGTCGTCGTGACATCGAACGCCGGCCCTGCCGGCGTTTTTTTATGCCTGCGGCCAGCGCGCAAAAAGTTGCCCCGGACACATCGCGGCGGAACATCCCCCGCCCCGCCGCAGTCCAACGGCTTCAACTTGCCAGGCCGGCAAGCCTTCCCTGGCCGCGATGCTGCGATGCCGGCATTTCCGCCGCATCGGCGCGCCTGCAAACAAACCATAACAGGAGGCTGCAATGAGATTCCGAACCGTTTTCCTCATCGTGCTGCTGGCGCTGGTCGCCATCTTCGCCGCCGTCAACTGGACCGCCTTCACGGCGCCTACCACGCTGTCGCTGATCTATTCCGAGTTCCAGGCGCCGCTGGGCGCCGTGATGCTGGGCGTGGTGGTGCTGCTGACCGCCTTCTTCCTGCTCTACATCCTGGCGCTGCAGACCAGCGTGATGCTGGAAAGCCGGCGCCTGACCAAGCAACTGGAAGCGCAGCGCGACCTGGCCGACCAGGCCGAACATTCGCGCTTCAACGAGCTGCGCGGCTTCCTCAAGGCCGAACTGGAGCAGCTCGCGCGCCGCCAGACCGAGCAGCAGACGCTGCTGGCGCAACGGCTGGATGCGCTGCAGAAAGACCTGAGCCTGCGCGTGGAGCAGACCGAGAACGCCGTGGCGGCGCAGGTCGGCGAACTGGACGACCGCCTGCAGCGGCACAGCGCGGCAGGGGCGATCAAGCCGCTCTGAAACCCGTCCCGGCGCGGACAATAAAAAGGGCTGCATCTTCCGATGCAGCCCTTGCCTGAATCGCTCGCCTGTTGCCGCAGATCAGACGCCGTAGCGCGTCCGGTAGGCCGCCACCGCATCCTTGTACTGGGTCAGCCGTGCGTCGCCGCCGTTGGAGATGTACTCGAACAGGTCGCCCAGGTTGCCGATGGAGATGACGGGCATGCCGTACTCCTTGGCCACTTCCTGCACCGCCGAATGCTCGGACAGCGCGCCGTCCTTGCCCGAGCGCTCCATGCGGTCGAGCGCGATCAGCACTGCGCAAGGCGTGGCGCCGGCGGCGCGGATCATGTCCACCGACTCGCGCACCGAGGTGCCGGCCGAGATCACGTCGTCGATGATGACGACCTTGCCCGACAACTTGGCGCCGACGATGGTGCCGCCTTCGCCGTGGTCCTTGGCTTCCTTGCGGTTGAAGGCGAAGGGCACGTTGCGGCCCATGCCGGCCAGCGCCACGGCGGTGGCCGAGGCCAGCGTGATGCCCTTGTAGGCGGGGCCGAACAGCATGTCGTATTCGATGCCGGAGTCGGCCAGCGTCTGCGCGTAGAAACGGGCCACCTGGGCCAGAGTCGCGCCTTCCGAAAACAGGCCGGCGTTGAAGAAGTAAGGCGAAGTGCGGCCCGCCTTGGTGACGAACTCGCCAAAGCGCAGCACGCCGGCCGACACGGCGAATTCAATGAATTCCTGTCTCAAATTGCTCAAGATGCATTCCCGGGGAAAAGTGTAACGAAGCCGGCGCGGCGCATGCTTGCCCTCCGGCAAGCCGCCCGCGCGGCCAAATCAGAGCGTCATTTTAAATGAAAGCCTCCTATCGGTTATGCTACCGGCCTTCATCTGCCTTACTTTGCAGGAATCACCCATGACAAAAATCGTCTCCGCCAACCTCAACGGCATCCGCTCCGCGGCCAAGAAAGGCTTCTTCGAATGGATGCGGAAAGAGGCCCCCGACTTCGTCTGCGTGCAGGAACTGAAGGCCCAGGCGCCGGACATGACGCCGGATTTCCTGGCGCCGGAGGGCTATGTCGGGCACTTCCACTATGCGCAGAAAAAGGGCTATTCGGGCGTGGGCGTCTACAGCAGGCGGGAACCGGATGCGGTGCGCATCGGCTTCGGCAACACCGAGTTCGACGATGAGGGACGCTACGTCGAATGCGACTTCGGCGACCTCACCGTGATCTCGCTGTACGCGCCCTCCGGTTCCTCCAGCGACGAGCGCCAGCAGGCCAAGTTCCGCTTCATGGAAGTGTTCCTGCCGCACCTGATGAAGCTGGAGAAGAGCGGCCGCGAAATCGTCATCTGCGGCGACTGGAACATCGCCCACAAGGAGATCGACCTGAAGAACTGGAAGAGCAACCAGAAGAACTCCGGTTTCCTGCCCGAGGAGCGCGCCTGGATGACGCGCATCTTCGACCAGCTCGGCCTGGTGGACGTCTACCGCGTGCTGCACCCGGAGACCACGGGCGACGCCTACACCTGGTGGAGCAACCGCGGCCAGGCCTGGGCCAACAACGTGGGGTGGCGCATCGACTACCACGTCGCCACCAAGGGCATCGCCTCGCGCGCGCAGAGCGCGGCGATCTACAAGGAAGCGCGGTTCTCGGATCATGCGCCGCTGACGGTGGTATACGGCTGAGGTCGTCGGGACGGCTTAGTCCGAATAACTGCCCTCGCCACCCGTTCGGGCTGAGTAGCCGCAGGCGTATCGAAGCCAGATCGCCATGGCCGGCGCGTCATCCCTGCCCTTCGATACGCCGCTGACCGCGGCTACTCAGGGCGAACGGAATCTGTGTCGCTATCTGCCACCATAAAAAAAACCTCGTGATTCACATCACGAGGTTTTTTTACAGGCGCAACCGTCAGGCTTGCTTACGCGCTGGCCGCCTTCTTCGGCGTCGCCTTCTTCAGCGGCGGCTTCTTGGCCGCAGCCGGTTTCTTCGCTGCCGCGGCCTTGGGCTTGGCAGCGGCCTTCTTCACCGGCTTGGCCGTGGCCTCATCGGCGCCGCCTTCGGCATCGGCCGCGGCGGCCTTGCCCTTGGCCGGCGCCTTGGCCTTGCGCTCCTCGAACTCAAAGCTGATCTTGCCATCCTTGCCGCGCACCAGGAAGGCCTTGAACGGCCGGCGCGTGCGCTGCGAGATGAAGCCCGGCAGCAGGTCGGTCTTGCCTTCGTTGAGCAGCTTGGCCATCTGCTCGGGCAGGATCTCCTGCTGCAGGATGATGCGGCTGCTGCGGAAGTCGCAGGCCTTGGGCTTGGCGACCGTCTTCTCGCAGACGTAGGCCAGGCCCATCTCGTACACGCCGGAGGCGCACTTGGGGCACGGGCCCAGCGGCGTCTGCTCGCTGAAATCGACCGGCTCGCCGCCCTCGCCTTCGCCATCGTTCTGGCCGAAGTCGAACTCCAGCTTGAAGTTCTTGATTTCCTCGTCGCGCGAGATCTTCAGGATAGCCGCGAACGGGCGGCCCATCTTGGAACGGAAGCCCTGCAGCGGACCGATGGTGCGGTTCTTCAGCAGCTCCTCGACCTCGGCGATCTCGAACTGGCGGCCGCCCGGCACCTTGGTCATCGAGAACTCGCACTTGGTGCAGGCGAAGCGGCGATAGTTTTCCTTCACCACGCCGCCGCAATTCGGACAGGGCGTGTGCAGCGTCGCGTAGTCGCCGGGGATGGTGTCGTTGTCGTATTCCTTGGCGCGCTTGACGATGATCTGGGTCATCTGCGCGATCTCGCGCATGAACTCGTCGCGGCTGATCTTGCCGCGCTCCATCTGCGCCAGCTTGTGCTCCCACTCGCCGGTCAGTTCGGGTTCGGTCAGTTCATCCACGCCCAGGCCGTGCAGCAGCGTCATCAGCTGGAAGGCCTTGGCGGTGGGCATCATCTCGCGCCCTTCGCGCAGCAGGTACTTCTCGTTGAGCAGGCCTTCGATGATGGCCGCGCGCGTGGCCGGCGTGCCCAGGCCCTTGCCGGCCATCGCCTCGCGCAGCTCGTCGGAATCGACCAGCTTGCCGGCGCCTTCCATGGCCGACAGCAGCGTGGCTTCGCTGTAGCGCGCAGGCGGCTTGGTGGCCAGGCCGTTGGCGATGACCTTGTCGGTCAGCACCTCCTCGCCCGGCGCCACGGCGACCAGGTTGCCGCCGCCTTCCTTTTCCTTGTCGCCGTCCTTGTCGCTCTCCTCGACCTGCTTGCCGTAGATGGCCAGCCAGCCGGGGTTGATCATGACCTTGCCTTCGCTCTTGAACTGGTGGCCCGACACTTCGGTGAAGCGCGTGGTCACCTGGAACTCGGCGGCCGGGAAGAACACCGCCATGAAGCGGCGCGTCACCAGGTCGTAGAGCTTCTGTTCCGGCTCGGACAGGTTCTTGGGCACCTGCGGGGTGGGGATGATGGCGAAGTGGTCGCTGATCTTGGTGTTGTCGAAGATGCGCTTGTTGGGCTTGACCCAGCCCTGCTTCAGGATCTGCTTGGAGAACTGGTGGTAATTGTTGTTCTCCGACAGGGCCTCCATCGTGTCCTTGACGGTCTGCAGGTAGTCTTCCGGCAGGTGGCGCGAATCGGTACGCGGGTAGGTCAGCACCTTGTGCTTTTCATACAGCGCCTGCGCCAGGCCCAGGGTGTTCTTGGCCGAGAAGCCGAAGCGCGAGTTGGCCTCGCGCTGCAGGCTGGTGAGGTCGAACAGGCCGGGCGCCATCTGCGTGGTCGGCTTGGACTCTTCGGTGACGCTGCCTTGCTTGTCGCGGCAGGCGGCCACGATGGAGTCGGCCGCGGCGCGGCTCCACAGGCGCTCGGCGCGCTTTTCGGGATCGGCTTCGTCCTTCTTGTGCAGCTTGTCCAGCCAGCGTCCCTTGTAGATGCCGGCGGCGCAGACGAACTCGGCGTGCACTTCCCAGTAGTCGCGCGAGACGAATTTCTTGATCTTCTCTTCGCGCTCCACCACGATCGACAGGGTCGGCGTCTGCACGCGGCCCACTGTGGTCAGGTAGAAGCCGCCTTCCTTGGAGTTGAAGGCGGTCATGGCGCGCGTGCCGTTGATGCCGATCAGCCAGTCGGCCTCGCTGCGGCAGCGGGCGGCATTGGCCAGCGGCATCATCTCGTCGTCGTCGCGCAGCTGCTTGAAGCCGTCGCGGATCGCGCCCGGCGTCATCGATTGCAGCCAGAGGCGCTTCACCGGCTGCTTGGCCTTGGTGTACTGGGCGATCAGGCGGAAGATCAGCTCTCCTTCGCGGCCCGCGTCACATGCGTTGATCAGGGCGGTCACATCCTTGCGCTTGATGAGCCGGGACAGGACCTTCAGGCGCGACTCGGTCTTGGCGATCGGATTGAGCGCGAAGTGCGGCGGGATCATCGGCAGGTGGGTGAAGCTCCACTTGCCGCGCTTGACGTCGTATTCCTCGGGCACCGCGATTTCCAGCAGGTGACCGACGGCGGAGGAGAGGATGTAATCGTCGGATTCGAAGTACTCATCGTGCTTGGTGAAGCCGCCGAGCGTCTTCGCGATGTCGTTCGCGACAGAGGGCTTCTCGGCAATGATGAGGGTCTTGCTCATAGGTATGGGTCTCGTCAGAGAGGTCGGTTGCTGGAGCGGTTGGGGCTTGCACCCTGCCCATCTGGGGCCGGGACGTCCCGAAACAACTCCATGTCGCCCGAAGTGCCGGAAAGCCCTGCCTGCGGCCTGCGTGGCGCGCGGCCAGCGCTTTCATTGCTTGCGGACAACGGAATTTTATATAGTAGCCAATATCCGGCCAATGCGGGGGAATGATAAGCGTGATGCAAATGAAACGGCAAGCCCGAGGGCCTGCCGTTTCAGTGTTTCGTATGGACAAGTCGGCAACGCCGCGCCCCCTTTTGGCGCCGCTTGCCGCCGCCGCACTCAGTGCAGCAGGCGCGGTTCGGTGTCGTCCTCGTCCAGGAACAGCTCCTCGAACATCAGGCCGTCCGGCTCCTTGCCCTGGCTCCACAGCACCATCAGCACAATGACCTTGAGCTTTTCCAGGGTGATCGGCACTTCGCCTGCCGCCAGCGCGCGTTCGACCACGATCTCGCGCTGCATGGCGTCGAGCATCTTGGCCGATTCGAGGAATTGGATGAAGCCGATGGCTTCCACGCCCAGCACGTCGGTCTCCTGACGCGCATAGATACGGGTGCCGAAGGAAAAAGCGGTCTGCCGGGGATAGTTGTCGGCGAACTCATGGTTGGCGACTTCAAGATCGGTCAGCCAGCCCAGCGCCTGCGAGATTTCATCTTCTTCAAAACCTATCGCGGACAACTTCTTCACCAGCGCCTCCGGTTCGGGGCAGGCATCGGGGCGATAGTAGGTTTCGTACAAGTAAACGAGGACATCAAACATAGGTCTACTCTATCGCGAAGGGTGTGAATACACAAGTCAGCCGTCCCAGTATGGCAGGATTTCAGCAGCCGCGTGCATTAATTTGCTCAGCCCAGGCGACGGTAGCGAGCCCCCGGCAAGACCTCGATGCGGCCCTCCAGCTCAAGACCCAGCAACAGCTCCGCAAGCCGCGCCGCGTCTAGCCCGCAGCGCGATGCGAGCAGGTCGGCGCCGAGCGGATCGTGCCCCATTGCCTGGATGACAATGGATGTTGCCGCATCGTCATCGGCGCGCATCTCGGACTCATCTGCGGCGCCTGGAAACACCTGCGCCGGGAGCGCTGCGCGGCGCGCAAAGCGCGGCATTTCCTCCAGCACGTCCTGCGTGGTCTCCACCAGCTTGGCGCCCTGGCGGATGAGCTGGTGGCAGCCCTTGGCCAGGGGCGAATGGATGGAGCCGGGAATGGCGAAGACGTCGCGCCCTTGCTCGGCCGCCATGCGCGCAGTGATCAGCGAACCCGATTGCGCGGCCGCCTCAATCACCAGCACCGCGCGCGCCAGCCCCGAGATCAGGCGGTTGCGGCGTGGGAAATTGGCCGCCAGCGGCGGCATGCCCAGGGGATATTCGCTGACGATGCAGCCGTCTTCGACGATGCGCTGGGCCAGCGCGCGGTTGCGCGACGGATAGGCGATGTCGATGCCGGTGCCGATCACGGCGACGGTCGAGCCGGGACCGCGCAGGCCGCCCGTATGCGCCGCCGCGTCGATGCCCAGCGCCAGGCCGGAGACGATGGCCAGGCCGGCGCGGCTGAGCTCCTCGGAAAAGCGTTCCGCGTGCGCCAGCCCCTGGGCGGTGGCATTGCGGCTGCCGACCACCGCCAGCGCCTCGGCCTGCAACAGCGCGGGATTGCCGTCCACGTACAGCAGCAGCGGCGGATCGGGAATGGTGAGCAGGGCTTGCGGATAGTGCGTGTCGGCCAGCGTGGCGATGGCGTGCCCCGGTTGCCGCGCCCAGTCGAGGGCAGCCTCGACCGAGGCGCGCAATGCAGCGGAGGACGGCTGGCGCAACGCGGCCGCCAGCCGTGGGCCGGCGAGCGCTTCCAGCACCTGGCGCGGAGCCTGGAACACCGCTCCCGGCAAGCCGAAGGCAGCCAACAGGCGGCGGCCGTTGCCGGCCCCCACGCCCTCGGTCAGCGCCAGCCGCAACCATGCGGCCAGACTGCCGGGATCGTCGCAGGCGGCAT
This sequence comes from Herbaspirillum sp. WKF16, assembly GCF_028993615.1. Classification (NCBI taxonomy): domain Bacteria; kingdom Pseudomonadati; phylum Pseudomonadota; class Betaproteobacteria; order Burkholderiales; family Oxalobacteraceae; genus Herbaspirillum; species Herbaspirillum sp. WKF16. Next base: position 4,803,990 of record NZ_CP118632.1, read on the forward strand.
CATGCGAACGCTGCGCCGCCAGCGGCGCGTCGGCGTTGGCGCCGCCTTCCGTCGCGGCGCTCATGGCGCGGGACACGCGGCGATGCAGACCTCATCCCCGCTCTCCAGCGAGGCGACCGCGCCGTCCAGCAACACGGCCGATGCGTGCGCCCCGGCATGCAGGATGCGGCCGGCGGCACGGCTGCCGCCGGTGCAGGCGCCGACCTGCACGCACATGCCGCGGCGCACTCCGTCGCCGGCGCCGCGATCGAGCGCATGCACCTGGCCGGAGGCGGTCCAGCCCATGCGGTCGTCGCCGTGCCGGCGCGCCACGCGCGCTGCGATGCCATGCGCCGGCGATGCCCGCTGCGGCCACCGGGGCCAGGCGCCGTGCGGCACCAGGTCGCCGGGCGCCAGCTCGCCGCTGCCGCGCACGACCATCGCCTCGGAGATCGCTTGCGCGGCGCCGGCGGCGCGCGCCTCCACCGTGCCCACGCGCACGGCGAGGCGGCCGGTGTCAGCGGGGCAATGCGACGGCGCCAACCATGGTCCCGGACGATATACCGGCAGCCGCCGGGCGCCGCCCTGCTCCAGCGCCGGCGCCAGGCGCACTACCTCGCCGGCGATGAACAGCCGCGCCCCGTCCCGACCTGCGACCACCGCCGTGGGGCCGGACTCCTCGTCGAGCACGATCACCTGCGGCCAGGCGTCGTCGCCGGCGATCGGCGCGCGCGATGCCACCGGCAAGGGACGCGGCTGCGGCCACTGGCGATACTCGGGCAAGGCTTGCGCGCCGGCGGCGCAGGCCAGGCCGGCCAGCAACAAACGAGGCGACAGCCGGGCAAGCGAGCCCACAAACCGGCGGGAAACGGACAGCTCTGTGCTAAACTTTTTCATGTTGTCGGGGGAGTGAAATCCAACAGCGCCACGGCGCCGCGGCGGGCTCGAATGGCCGGACGTCATCCGGCCGGTGAAGCTGGGAATTCTGCTATTGCCGCGCTTGAAGCCGCCCGGACAGGCCTTATTTAAGAAACAATCCCGAAACAATTTCCAGATCGCTCGCCAAATGGCGGGCGCACGAGGCGAAGCGCAGCGCGCTTCCCCGCATTTCCAAGATCGACTGCCGAGATTTACGCGTATGGCCCTGCTCAACATCCTCCGTTACCCCGACCCGCGCCTGCACAAGGTCGCCAAACCCGTCACCGTGTTCGACGAGCGCATCAAGACCCTGGTCGCCGACATGGCCGAGACCATGTATGCCGCGCCCGGCGTCGGCCTGGCCGCCACCCAGATCGACGTGCACGAACAGGTGATCGTGATCGACGTCTCCGACGAGGGCCGCGAGCTGCGCGTGTTCATCAATCCGGAAGTGCTGTGGGCCAGCGACGACAAGCGCGTCTATGACGAGGGCTGCCTGTCGGTGCCCGGCATCTACGATGGCGTGGAACGCCCGGCGCGCGTCAAGGTGCGCGCCTTCGACGCCGACGGCAAGCCCTTCGAAGTGGAAGCCGACGACCTGCTGGCCGTGTGCATCCAGCATGAGATGGACCACCTGAAGGGCAAGGTCTTCGTGGAATACCTGTCGCCGCTGAAGCGCAACCGCATCAAGACCAAGCTGCAGAAGGAAGAGCGCGAGCTGAAGAAGAGCGCCGCCAACGGCTGATAGGCACCGCCGCCAGCATGAAAAAAACGCCGGACATGTCCGGCGTTTTTCATTGGCGAGCGCGCCCTCAGGCGGCGGTGAAACGGTAGACGCCGTCCTCGTCCAGGTGACGCCTGAGCACGCCGTCATGCCACAGCTTGTGCAGGTGGGCCACCGCCTCGCCCAGGGCGAAGGACAGCTGGTGCGTGTCGAGCGGGCGCTTGAACATGATGGGCAGGATATCGACCCCGGACTGCGGCGTGGCGCAGGCTTCCAGCACCTCGGCCAGGCGCAGGCGATGGTGCTCGTTCAACTGGTCGATGCGCGTATGCAGCCCGCGGAAGGGCTTGCCATGCGACGGCAGCACCAGCGCGCCGGCCGGCAGGTGGCCATACTTCTTCAGCGAATCCAGGTATTGCTGCACCGGGTTGCTCTCGGGCTCGATGGCGAACACCGAGACATTGGTGGAGATGCGCGGCAACACCATGTCGCCGGAGATCAGCACGTCGATGACCGGGCAGTACAGCGACACGTGCTCGGGCGAATGGCCGAAGCCAGTGATGATCTCCCAGTCGCGCCCGCCGATCTTCACGCTGTGGCCGTCCTGCAGGCGGACGTAGGCGTGCGGCACGGCCGGCACCAGGTCCTGGTAGTAGGTGTTGCGGCCCTGCAGCTTGGCCACGGTGTCGACGTCGGCCAGCCCGTGGCGACGGAAATGCGGCGTCGCCGCGGTGCCCTCGGCGCCCGGCAGCGCCGCCGACATCACGCGCGCAAACGCGTAGTCGCCGGTGCTCATGAGCAGCGGCGCCTGCCAGCGCCGGCACAGCCAGTCGGCCAGGCCGACGTGATCGGGATGACAGTGGGTGACCAGCACGCGCACGATGGGCAGGCCGCCGAGCTCCCCGGCGAAGATGCTCTCCCAGGCCTCGCGCGTGGCGTCGGTGGCGATGCCGCAATCGACCACGGTCCAGCCGCGGCGCAGGCCCTGCGGCGTCTCCACCTCGTCCTCCAGCAGCCACAGGTTGATATGGTTCAGCGCAAAGGGCAGGCCCATGCGCAGCCAGCGCACGCCGGGCGCGACCTCCATGGTGCGGCCGGTGTCCGGCATGGCGTCGCCGAAGGCGTAGTCGAGCTGGGATTCAAGTGCGTTCATGAAATACCTGGGCTATCTGGAACATGGAAATCGGGATGCCGTGAATTGCTGCGGCGACAACACGCCGCGCGACGAGCGCGGCGCCTGCATTTTTCACTGGACGGACAGGCACAATATACTTTACGTTAACGTAAAGTGCCAGTTCCGGTGCAAGGCTGCGCGCCGATGTTCCCCGCCGTGGAATATCGACCTCAACCAGCGCGCGAGGACCAGCTTAACCAATATTTCCGCCCGACGCAGACGACGCCACCATGCCCACCTACACGATCACCGAACTGGCGGAAGAATTCGAAGTCACGCCAAGGGCCATCCGCTTCTACGAGGATCACGGCATCCTCAATCCCAAGCGCGAAGGCGCGGGCGGGCGCAACCGCGTCTACCCGGCGCGCGAGCGCACGCGCCTGAAGCTGACGCTGCGCGGCAAGCGGCTGGGCTTCACGCTCTCGGAGATCAAGGACCTGATCGACATGTACGAGTCGCCCAAGGACACCGAGGCGCAGCTGCAACGCTTCATGGGCGTGCTGCAGCAGCACCGCGAAAAGCTGGAGCGCCAGCGCGAGGACCTGGAGCTGACGCTGGCCGAGATCGCCGCCCATGAGGATGAATGCCGCCGCTTGCTGGATGGCGGCAAGAAGCAAGGCGCCGCCAAGGCCAGACGCAAGGCGGCATGAGCAAGGTTCGATGATTGACGTATACGTCAATTGAGAGCGCCACAAGACAAAACAAACCCAACGAGGAGACAAGCATGATCCACCTGCCAGGCCTGAGTTTCGACCACGGCGAAGACATCGAGGCGCTGCGCGCCGCGGTCGCCGGATTCGCCAAGACCGAGATCGCCCCGCGCGCGGCCGAGATCGACCGCAGCGACCAGTTCCCCATGGACCTGTGGAAGAAACTGGGCCAGCTGGGCGTGCTGGGCATCACCGCCAGCGAGGAATACGGCGGCGCCGACATGGGCTACCTGGCGCACATCGTGGCGATGGAAGAGATCTCGCGCGCCTCGGCCTCGGTCGGCCTGTCCTACGGCGCCCACTCCAACCTGTGCGTGAACCAGATCAAGCGCAACGGCAGCGAGGAACAACGACGCAAATACCTGCCCAAGCTGATCTCGGGCGACTTCATCGGCGCGCTGGCGATGTCGGAACCGAACGCCGGCTCCGACGTGGTCAGCATGAAGCTGCGCGCCGACAAGAAGGGCGACCGTTACGTGCTCAACGGCAGCAAGATGTGGATCACCAACGGCCCCGACGCCGACGTGCTGGTGGTCTACGCCAAGACCGACCTCGACGCCGGCGCGCGCGGCATGACCGCCTTCCTGGTGGAGAAGGGCTTCAAGGGTTTCTCGGTGGCGCAGAAGCTGGACAAGCTGGGCATGCGCGGCTCGCACACCGGCGAGCTGGTGTTCCAGGATTGCGAGGTGCCGGAAGAGAACGTGCTGGGCGGCGTCGGCCGCGGCGTCAACGTGCTGATGTCGGGCCTGGACTTCGAGCGCACCGTGCTCTCCGGCGGCCCGCTGGGCATCATGCAGGCCTGCATGGACGTGGTGGTGCCCTACGTGCACGACCGCAAGCAGTTCGGCCAGGCCATCGGCGAATTCCAGCTGATGCAGGGCAAGCTGGCCGACATGTACTCCACCATGATGGCCTGCAAGGCCTACGTCTACGCGGTGGGCCAGGCCTGCGACCGCGCCGGCACGCCGGACCGCGTGCGCGCGCTGCGCAAGGACGCCGCCGGCGCCATCCTGTATTCGGCCGAGAAGGCCACCTGGATGGCCGGCGAGGCGATCCAGGCGCTGGGCGGCAACGGCTACATCAACGAATACCCGGTGGGCCGCCTGTGGCGCGACGCCAAGCTCTACGAGATCGGCGCCGGCACCAGCGAGATCCGCCGCATGCTGATCGGCCGCGAACTGTTCGCCGACACGCTCTGAACTTCAACGAGAACCGCCATGAGCAATCCCATCGACTTCTACTTCGACTTCAGTTCGCCCTACGGCTACTTCGGCGCCGTCGAGATCGGCAAGCTGGCGCAAAAATACGGCCGCCAGGTCAACTGGCATCCCATCCTGCTGGGGCCGATCTTCAAGCAGATCGGCACCAACTCGCTGGTGCTGATCCCGGTCAAGGGCGAGTATTCGCGCCACGACATGGGGCGCACCGCGCGCTTCCACGACATCTTCTTCAAGGAACCCTCCAACTTCCCCATCGGCACCCAGGTCGCCGCGCGCGCCGTGCTGTGGGCGCAGGAACGGCATCCGGAGCAGGCCGTGGATTTCATCCGCACGCTCTACAGCGCCTACTTCACCGAGGACATCGACATCAGCGCGCAAGCCAATGTGCTGCGCATCGCCGCCGACCTCGGGATCGACACCGCCGCGCTGGAGGCCGCGCTGGGCACGCAGGAACTCAAGGACAAGCTGCGCGCGGCGACCGAAGACGCCGCCAGGAAGGGCGTGTTCGGCTCGCCCTTCGTGATCGTGGACGGCGAACCCTTCTGGGGCTTCGACCGCTTCACGCAGCTGGACGTATTTTTGAAAGACGGAAAAATCTGATGAGCAACAAGAAAGACAAGGCCGGCGCCGCCTGCCCCTGCGGCAAAGGGGCGTTTGCCGCATGCTGCGGCCGTTTCATCTCCGGCGCCGAGATCCCGGCCACGGCCGAGCTGCTGATGCGCTCGCGCTACAGCGCCTATGCGCTGCGCGACGAGGCCTACCTGCGTTCGACCTGGTTCCCCGAGACCTTGCCCGAGGAAGAGCTGACCGGGGAAACCGATGTCAGCTGGATCGGCCTGGACATCAAGAAGCAGGTCCACGTGGCCGGCAGCGACGAGGCCACGGTGGAATTCGTGGCGCGCTTCAAGGTGGGCGGAAAGGCGCACCGCATGCATGAGATCAGCAACTTCGTGCGCCAGCCCGATGCCGAGGGCACGCCGCGCTGGTACTACGTGGACGGTGAATTCCCCGGCGACCGGTAAGCCCGCGCCAGGCGCCGGCAGCAGAAAAAAGAAACTGAAGAGAGAGACGACATGCCGCAGATCGAAAGCAAGCTCAACCCGCGCAGCGAGGATTTCCAGAACAACCGAGATGCCATGCAGCGCATCGTCGACGACCTGAAGCAAAAGGTCGCGGCCATCGCCGAGGGCGGCGGCCAGGCCGCGCGCGAGAAACACCTGGCGCGCGGCAAGCTGCTGCCGCGCGAGCGCGTGCAGATGCTGCTCGACCCCGGCACGCCCTTCCTTGAATTCTCGCAGCTGGCGGCCTACGGCATGTACCGCGAAAAGGACCGCGACGGCAACCTCAAGGACGCCGCGCCTTCCGGCGGCATCATTACCGGCATCGGCCGCGTGGCCGGGCAGGAGTGCGTGATCGTCTGCAACGACGCCACCGTCAAGGGCGGCACCTATTACCCGATCACCGCCAAGAAGCACCTGCGCGCGCAGGAGATCGCCGAATTCAACCGCCTGCCCTGCGTCTACCTGGTCGACAGCGGCGGCGCCAACCTGCCCAACCAGGACGAGGTCTTCCCCGACCGCGACCACTTCGGCCGCATCTTCTTCAACCAGGCCAACATGTCGGCCAAGGGCATCGCGCAAATCGCCGTGGTGATGGGTTCCTGCACCGCCGGCGGCGCCTATGTGCCGGCCATGAGCGACGAGTCCATCATCGTGAAGGACCAGGCCACCATCTTCCTGGCCGGCCCGCCGCTGGTGAAGGCCGCCACCGGCGAGGTGGTGACGGCCGAGGAGCTGGGCGGCGGCGACGTGCACACGCGCCTCTCCGGCGTGGCCGACCACCTGGCGCAGGACGACACCCACGCACTGGCGATCGCGCGCGGCATCGTCGGCCACCTCAATCGCCAAAAGCCGCAACAGCTGGCCTTGCGCGAGAGCCGCGAACCCCGGTATGCGGCGCAGGAGCTGTATGGCGTCATCCCCACCGACACCCGCAAGCCCTTCGACGTGCGCGAGGTCATCGCGCGCATCGTCGACGCCAGCGAGTTCGACGAATTCAAGGCGCGCTACGGCACCACGCTGGTGTGCGGCTTCGCCCACCTGCACGGCATGCCGGTGGGTATCGTCGCCAACAACGGCATCCTGTTCTCGGAGGCGGCCGAGAAGGGCACGCACTTCATCGAGCTGTGCTGCCAGCGCAAGATCCCGCTGATCTTCCTGCAGAACATCACCGGCTTCATGGTCGGCAAGAAATACGAGAACGAAGGCATCGCGCGCCACGGCGCCAAGATGGTGACGGCGGTGTCGACGGCGGCGGTGCCCAAGCTCACCGTGATCATCGGCGGCAGCTTCGGCGCCGGCAACTACGGCATGTGCGGCCGCGCGTTCTCGCCGCGCTTCCTGTGGATGTGGCCCAACGCGCGCATCTCGGTGATGGGCGGCGAGCAGGCCGCCAGCGTGCTGGCCACCGTCAAGCGCGATGGCATCGAGGCGCGCGGCGGCAGCTGGAGCGCCGAAGAGGAAGCCGCGTTCAAGGAGCCGATCCGCGCGCAGTACGAAACGCAGGGCCATCCTTACTATGCGTCGGCGCGACTGTGGGACGACGGCGTGATCGATCCGGCCGATACCCGCACGGTGCTGGCGCTGGGCTTGTCGGCGGCGCTCAACGCGCCCATCGAAGAGACCAAATTCGGCGTGTTCCGCATCTGAGCCGCGCGCGCAATAAATAAGAAAGAAGCAAAAGGAGACAAGATGATCAACAAGATCCTGATCGCCAATCGCGGCGAAATCGCCTGCCGCGTCGCCGCCACCGCGCGCCGCATGGGCATCGCCACGGTCGCCGTGTATTCGGACGCCGACGCCCGCGCCAAACACGTGCAAGCCTGCGATGAAAGCGTGCACCTGGGGCCGGCGCCGGCCAAGGAGAGTTACCTGCGCGGCGAACTGATCATCGCCGCCGCGCTGGCCACCGGCGCGCAGGCGATCCATCCCGGTTATGGCTTCCTGTCGGAAAACGCCGACTTCGCCCAGGCCTGCGCCGATGCCGGCCTGGTCTTCATCGGCCCGCCGGCTTCGGCGATCCGCGCCATGGGCTCCAAGTCGGCCGCCAAGGCGCTGATGGAAAAGGCCGCGGTGCCGCTGGTGCCGGGTTATCACGGCGAGCGCCAGGAAGGCGCCTTCCTGCGCGGCGAAGCCGACCGCATCGGCTATCCGGTGCTGCTCAAAGCCAGCGCCGGCGGCGGCGGCAAGGGCATGCGCGTGGTCGAGCGCTCGGAAGACTTCGAGGCCGCGCTGGCCTCCTGCAAGCGCGAGGCGATCTCCAGCTTCGGCGACGACCGCGTGCTGGTCGAGAAATACCTGACGCGGCCGCGCCATGTCGAGATCCAGGTATTCGCCGACACGCACGGCAATTGCGTCTACCTGTTCGAGCGCGACTGCTCGGTGCAGCGGCGCCACCAGAAGGTGCTGGAAGAAGCGCCGGCCCCGGGCATGACGCCGCAGCGCCGTGCCGCCATGGGCGAGGCCGCGGTGGCCGCCGCCCGCGCGGTCGGCTATGTCGGCGCCGGCACGGTGGAATTCATCGCCAACCAGGACGGCAGCTTCTACTTCATGGAGATGAACACGCGCCTGCAGGTCGAACACCCGGTCACCGAGATGATCACCGGCCAGGACCTGGTCGAATGGCAGCTGCGCGTGGCGGCCGGACAGGCGCTGCCGCTGCGCCAGGATGAGCTGCGCATCGCCGGCCATGCCATCGAGGCGCGCATCTACGCCGAGAATCCCGAGAAGGGCTTCCTGCCCTCGATCGGCACGCTGGCGCGCCTGCGCACGGCCGGCGCGGTCGAGTTCCGGCTGCATGAGGCCGACGCGCCCCCGTCCGCCGCGCCGGCCGCGGTGCGCATCGATTCCGGCGTGCGCGAAGGCGACGCCATCTCGCCGTTCTACGATCCCATGATCGCCAAGCTGATCGTGTGGGGCGCCGACCGCGACGCCGCCCTGCGCAACATGGCGCGCGCGCTGGCGCAGTACCAGGTGGTGGGCCTGGCCACCAACATCGGCTTCCTGCAGCGCCTGGTGTCGGGCGCGGCGTTCTCGCAGGCCGACCTCGACACCGGCCTGATCGAGCGTCACCACGATGCGCTGTTCCCACCGCCGGCGCCGCCGTCGGTGGAGACGCTGGCCTTCGCCGCCGCAGCGGTGCTGGGCCAGGAACGCAGCGGCGCCGATGCCTCCGACCCATGGTCCTCGACCGCCGGATGGCGGCTCAACGGCGCGCTCACGCGGACATTGGAATTTTCCGGCGAGGCCGGCAAGACGCGGCTGCAGCTGGCATATGCCGGCGACGGCAGCGGCTGGACCTTGCATGCCGATGGCGCGACACACGCGCTGCGCCTTGAGTCCTCTGGCGATGACGCGCTCGGCCTGTCGCTCGACGGCCGTTCCCTGCGCGCCGACGTGGTGCGCGAGGGCGAGCTGCTACACGTGTTCGACGGCCGCGCCCAGCGCACCCTGCATTACGCCGACCCGATGGCGCACGCCGGCCACAGTGAGGCCGAAGGCGGCCGCCTGACCGCGCCGATGCCGGGCAAGATCGTGGCCGTGCTGGCGCAGAAGGGCAGCAGCGTCGCCAAGGGCGCGCCGCTGCTGATCATGGAAGCCATGAAGATGGAGCACACCATCGCCGCGCCGGCCGACGGCATCGTGCAAGACCTGCTGTACGCGGTCGGCGACCAGGTGGCCGAAGGCGCGCAGCTGCTCGAATTCAAGACGGCCTGATACATGAACGCGCCGGCGCTGCAGGTGCATCCTTCCATCCATGTGCTGGAGCGCGGCTGGCTGTCGTCCAACAATGTGCTGCTGTTCGGCCGCGATGAGGTGGCGATGATCGACAGCGGCTATGTTTCGCACGGCGAACAGACGCTGACGCTGGTGCGCCATGTGCTCCATGCGCGTGGGCGCGACCGGCTTGATCTCTTGCTCAACACCCACCTGCACTCCGACCACTGCGGCGGCAACGCGGCGCTGCAGTCGGCCTACGCTTGCCGCACCGCGATCCCGGCGGCCGAGGCGGGCAAGGTGTGCGACTGGGACGAAGAAGCGCTCAGCTATCGCGCCACCGGCCAGCGTTGCCCGCGTTTCGACTTCAGCCACACCATTGCCGATGGCGAGGTGCTGCGCCTGGGCGATTTGGACTGGCGCGCGCTGGCCGCGCCCGGCCATGATCCGCACTCGCTGATCTTCTTTTGCGAGCAGGAAGGCATCCTGATCTCGGCCGACGCGCTGTGGCGCAACGGCTTCGGCATCATCTTCCCGGAATTGGACGGCGAGACCGGTTTCGACGAGGCGCGCGCCACGCTGGAGCTGATCCGCACGCTGGACGTGAGGCTGGTCATCCCCGGCCACGGCGCGCCCTTCACCGAGGTCGGCGATGCGCTGGGCAAGGCTTTCTCGCGGCTGGATTACCTGCAGGCCGATCCGCTGCGCAACGCGCACAACGGCATCAAGGTACTGGTGAAGTTCCTGCTGCTGGACCAGCAGCGCATCGCGCTGGAAAAACTGCCGGCGATGATGCGCGAGATCCCGTTGCTGCGCATCACCAACCGGCGTTTCATGAAGATGAGCGACGATGCTTTGGCGCGCTGGACCGTGGCGCAATTGGAACGCGCGGGCGCTGCGCGCAGCGACGGCGTGTTCTTGCTGGACGCATGAGCCGCCTGAACACCGCCGGGCATGCTGCTATCATTTTGGGCTCCTGCTCACCAATTCTCTTTTTTTCATGAACGACACCACCGCTTCCGCCGCCCTGCCCTCCTCCGCCCAACGCGTGGCCGACCTGCTGGCGCAGCTGGGCCACGACAAGCCGGTGACGATGCTGCCGGCGACCGGCCGCACCTCGGCCGAGGCCGCCGCCGGCCTGGGCTGCAGCGTGGCCGAGATCGCCAAGTCGATCATCTTCCGGCGTGTCTCGGACGGCGCGCCGGTGCTGGTGATCGCCAGCGGCGGCAACCGCGTCGACGAGGCCAAGGTGACCGCGCTGGTGGGCGCGCTGGGCAAGGCCGACGCCAAATTCGTGCGCGACGCCACCGGCTATGCCATCGGCGGCGTCTGCCCGGTGGGCCATGTGGTCAAGCCGGTGATGCTGATCGATCGCGACCTCTTCAACTTTTCCAGCGTGTGGGCCGCGGCCGGCCATCCGCACGCGGTGTTCAACCTGACCGCCGCGCAGCTGGAGAAGATGACCGGCGGCATGGTGGCCGACGTGCGCCTCGACCCCGCGCCACAGGCATCGGCCGTATGATCGGCCATCCTCAACCCAATCGCCAGCAACACCAATACCATCGGAGACAAGCCAGATGAACCTGCCCAGCAAAGTCAAAATCGTCGAGGTCGGCCCGCGCGACGGCCTGCAAAACGAGAAGGAAACCATCTCCGCCGAGGTGAAGATCGAACTGGTGAACCGGCTGACCGCCGCCGGCTTCCCCAACGTCGAGGCGGCCTCCTTCGTCTCGCCCAAGTGGGTGCCGCAGATGGCGACCTCCAGCGAGGTGATGCACGGCATCGCGCGCAAGCCGGGCGTGGTGTATTCGGCGCTGGTGCCCAACATGAAGGGTTTCGAGGCGGCACTGGAGGCGGGCGCGGATGAAGTGGTGATCTTCGGCGCCGCCTCCGAGGCTTTCTCCCAGAAGAACATCAACTGCTCGATCGCCGAATCGATCGAGCGTTTCCGCGAGGTGGCCGCGGCCGCCAAGCAGCATCGCAAGCGCCTGCGCGCGGCGGTCAGCTGCGCCTTCGGCTGCCCCTACCAGGGCGAAGTGCCGCTGGCGGCGGTGGCCGACGTGGTGCGCCGCTTCCGCGAACTGGGCTGCGACGAGATCGACATCGCCGACACCATCGGCGTGGCCACGCCCGACAAGGTCAGGCCGGTGATGGAGACGGCGATCCGCGAGTTCCACATCGAGGGCTTGTCCGGCCACTTCCACGACACCTACGGCCAGGCGCTGGCCAACATCTACGCCAGCCTGCAGGCCGGCATCACCATCTACCACTCGTCGGTGGCCGGCCTGGGCGGCTGCCCCTACGCCAAGGGCGCGACTGGCAACGTCGCCTCGGAGGACGTGCTGTACATGATGAAGGGACTGGGCATCGACACCGGCATCGACCTCGACGCGGTGGTCGACGCCGGCCAGTTCATCTCGCAGCACCTGGGACGCAAGTCGGTCAGCCGCGCCGGCAATGCCATCGCCGCCAAGCGCGCGGCCTGAGCGCGCCGCTTCAGAACTCGCCCCGGTCGCCGCCGCCTGCCGCAGCCTTCCGGGCGGGCTCTTCACCGGGCTTGCTTTCCAGCTTGGGCACGGCCTTGGCCGGCCCTGGCGCGCCGCGCACTGCTGCCGGCCGGGGCTTGACGGCCGCCCCCGGATTATGGCCATGGTCGTCCGACAGCTTGAAGATGCTGACGTCCTTGAGCAGCCGGTCCGACTGCTCGCGCAGGCTGCCGGCGGCGGCCGCGGCCTGCTCCACCAGGGCCGCGTTCTGCTGGGTCATGGACTCCATCTGCACGATGGTGTCGTTGACCCGGGCGATGCCGGTGCTCTGCTCTTCGCTGGCCAGGGTGATCTCGCGCATGATCTCCGCCACGTGGCGCACCGACGACACCAGTTCGCCCATGGTCACGCCCGCCTCGTCGACCAGCTTGCCGCCGGCGTCCACCTTCTCCACCGAATCGACGATGAGCTCCTTGATCTCCTTGGCGGCGCTGGCGCTGCGCTGGGCCAGCGAGCGCACCTCGGACGCCACCACCGCGAAGCCGCGCCCCTGTTCGCCGGCACGCGCCGCCTCCACTGCGGCGTTCAACGCCAGGATGTTGGTCTGGAAGGCCAGGCCGTCGATCACGCTGATGATGTCGGCGATCTTGCCGGAACTGGCCTTGATCGACTCCATCGTCTGCACCACGTTGCCCACCACGGCGCCGCCGCGATTGGCCAGTTCCGAGGCCGAGTTGGCCAGCTGGTTGGCTTCGCGCGCGTTGGCGGTGTTTTGCTGCACGGTGGAGGTCAGCTTGTCCATGGAGCCGGCGGTCTCTTCCAGGCTGGAGGCCTGCGACTCGGTGCGGCTGGAAAGATCCATGTTGCCGGTGGCGATCTCGCCGGCGGCCACGTTGATGGTTTCGGTGCCATTGCGCACCGTCGACACCACCTGCGCCAGGCCCTGCCCGATGCCGTTGATGGCGCCCATCAGGCGGCCGATCTCGTCCTCGCGCCCGGCGTCGAGCTTGACGCGCAGGTCGCCCGTAGCCAGCCGCTCTGCCGCCTTGAGGCCGCGCTCTAGCTGGTTGCGGATGAACCTGAAGAGCATGCACAGCCCCATGATCGACAACCCCAGCATCGCCGCCAGCATGCCGATGCACAGCAGGAAGGCGTTGCCGCTGAAGTCGCGCGCGTCCTGCATCTGCTTGCCGGTGCGGGCATCCATCATGGCCACGAAATCGGCGACCGGCTTCATGATCTGGCCGACGGCGTTTTCATAGGCGAGATCGTTGACCAGCTTGCGCGCCAGCTCCATGTCGGGCTCGCCGGACTTGACATACCTGCCGCTGCCGTCGTCGAACATGCCCTTGACGGCCGCCATCGCCTTCTCCTCGGTCTTGACCAGCGTCAGCGACAGCGTCTGCGCCTGGCTCAGCTTGGCCAGCTCCTGCTCGGTGAAGCCGGCCTGCTTCATCTGTTCCATGGTCGACACGGTCACGCCGTTGGCGCGCGGCCTCTTGCCGGTGACCATGGCCACGATATCGTTGTAGCGGGTCTCGTATTGGCGGTCGCCGGTGGCCACGTAGCTGCGCACCAGGGCAGTCAGGTCTTGCGAGCTTTGCTTGAGTTCCTCGGCCAGCTGGTACGAACGGTAACGGGCGTCGGCGGCTTCCTGCACCCTGGATTTGGCGTCATGCATCATCTGCACCGTCGCATAGGTCAATGCCGACAGGATGGCCAGGACGATGCCAAGCAGCGCGAAGCCGCGCTTGAGCGTGAAGTTGCTTATCATGTTTTCCTCAATGGAGTGGCCGCGGCCGTGGGCGGACTCCCGCCTGCCGGCAGCGTGGTCGGCGCGAACGACAAGGCGCGCGGCGCCCGGATGGCGCCCGGCCGGATGTCAGGAATGCGGCGAAGAAGGGATCCCGGGACTGCGGATGCGCAAGATCAGCTTCGCCCGCGATGCCAGCCGCGGATGCGGCTGCGCAGGTCGCGCGCGAGGTTCTTTCTCAGAAGGCGGATATGAAGTACGGCGCTGAGCACCACCACCGCTGCGGCGGCGGCAACGATGACGACATGCGTCAAGTTGAAGGTTTCCATGATTTTCCCCTCATCATGAGAAAACTGCGGACAAACCGGCGAGCGCCGGCCCCAGCCCTGTGCGCCGCCTGGCCCGGTTGTGTTTTCCGGTTATCGGCAGCTGTTGAAAACTTACCATGACACCACGGTGGGATGTCGAATATTTTCTTTGCAACAACAGGGAAAATTCTCGGATCCGCAACAAAAAGCACGATCGTAATATTTTTTGACCTATAATCGGCAAACCCCTTTGGGCCCCGCGCCCCTCCGATAACGACAACCAAGAGAGACAAGCATGCACCAGCCCAGCTATCCCAAGGCCCTGCAGGACCTGCGCCTGCCCATCATCTGCTCGCCGATGTTCATCGCCAGCGGCCCGGCCCTGGTGGCGGCCCAATGCAAGGCCGGGCTGGTCGGATCGTTTCCCTCGCTCAATGCGCGCCCGGCCGAGCAGCTCGACGTCTGGCTGACCGACTTGCAGGACGAGCTGGCGCAGTGGCAGCTGCAGCATCCCGGGCGCAAGGTCGGGCCGATCGCGGTGAACCAGATCGTGCATCAGTCCAACGACCGCCTGGCGCATGACGTTGCGGTGTGCGTGAAGCACCAGGTGCCCATCATCATCTCCAGCCTGCGCGCGCCGCCCCGGGAAATGCTGGACGCCGTGCACAGCTACGGCGGCATCGTGCTGCATGACGTGATCTCGATGCGCCACGCCGAGAAGGCGCTGGAGGCAGGCGTGGACGGCCTGATCCTGGTGGCCGCCGGCGCCGGCGGCCATGCCGGCCCGCTGTCGCCGTTCGCGCTGGTGGGCGAGGTGCGCAAGATGTTCAAGGGCCCGCTGGTGCTGTCGGGCGCGATCGCCACCGGCGACGCGGTGCTGGGCGCGCAGGCCATGGGCGCCGACTTCGCCTATATCGGCTCGCGCTGGCTGGCCACCAGGGAGTCCAACGTGGATGAGGCGTATCGCCAGGCCATCGTGGAGTCGAGTGCGGCCGACGTGGTGTACACCAACCTGTTCACCGGCGTGCACGGCAATTACCTGAAGAAATCCATCGTCAACGCCGGCCTCGATCCCGACAACCTGCCCGAGGCCGACAAGACCAAGATGAATTTCGGTTCCGGCGGCGGCAGCAAGGCCAAGGCCTGGCGCGACATCTGGGGCGCCGGCCAGGGCGTGGGCCTGATGGACGACGTGCCGTCGGTGGCGGAGATGGTCGATCGCCTGGAGGCCGAATACCGCGCGGCGCGCGCGCGGCTGGCGCTGTAACCGCGCATGGCCGCCGCGGCGGCAGGCATCGGAACCACAGGAAGGCGGATCGGCGATCCGCCTTTTTCTTTGCAGCGCCGGCATGCGTGGATTGAACCTGGCGCCGCCGGCGCGCATCAAAGCTGTGCATGTCGCGCCAACCCCTCGCCCCTTCCCGGCTTCCGACGCCTGCTGTACGAATCCTCCGTCGGACAAATCCCCCAGTTTTCATGCAAGTTGTAACGGTCGGCACTTCTTGTGCGGCGCCCGGTCGTACCTGTTCGCTCACCTCCCCGGCGCGGCAGCGCATCGCTACCAACGCCACGGTGATCCGGCCCGCCGGATCCTGCCGCGCACGACCCGGGAGTGGAGAGCCAGATACTTGATGCGAGGACCTTATGACCAGCTTTCTCAGAACCAGAAAAGATCGTCACCCAAAACACGACAAGCCGCGTCTGCCGCACGAGCATGACCAGAGCTTCGACCGGCAGGATGCCGCGCGCAGCGGGCACAAGGTGGAGCGACAGGAAATCCGCCACGCCTATAACGATATCCGCGAGGGCCAGGTCGATACCGACCTGCGCGGCACCGGCGGACTGGACGAAGCCAACAAGGCGCCCGGACGCCGCTCCGCCGGCGCCCCGCCCAAGGAGCCGGACGAGGGTTGAATTCCCGGCCGCGGGCGCGCGTCCCGCGAACAGGTAAATGGCAAAAATAAAAAGGCAGCAGGATCGCTCCTGCTGCCTTTTCTTTGGCCCGCGTCCGCCAGGGCGCCCCGCCTACAGGCCCGATTGCCCCAGCCACCCGCTGATGAGGGCAAACAGCTCGCCCGGTTTTTCCATCGGCGTCATGTGCCCGCAATCGGCGACGACCTCGAAGCGCGCCTGCGGGATCTGGCGCGCCATTTCTTCCGACTCTTCCACCGAGCGCAGCCGGTCGTGATCGCTGGCCACGATCAGCACCGGGCAGCGCAGCGCGCGCAGCTGCTCGGCGTTGCTGTCGCGCAGCGTCTGCAATTGGCGCAGGAACACCTCCTTGCCGTTGGCCAGCGCCATCGCCTGCAGGCGATCGAGCAGCACGCGCTCGGCGCTGCGCGCCGGGTGCAGCGAGGACGCCAGCGCGCGCGAGGTCAGGCCCTTGAAGGGAGTGCGCTGGGCGATATCGATCTGCGCCTTGGTGGAGGACGACTCCTGTTCGGTCTGCGGCCGCGACGAGGTGTTGAGCAGCGCCAGCCCCAGCACCCGCTCGGGCGCCTTGAGCGCCACCGCCTGGGCCACGAAGCCCCCCATGGAAAAACCGAACAGCACGAAGCGCTCCGGCGCCTGGCGCAGCACGGCGTCGGCCATGGCCTGGATGCCGATGTCCTGGCCGAGGTCGCCGAAGGTGAGCGCACCCAGCGTGGCGAGGTCGCCGCGCATATCGTCCCACAGGTGTTCGTTGAGCATGAAGCCCGGCAGCAGGACCAGGTTGCGCATGATGTGTTCTCCCTCGCTTGTGTGCATGGCCGGTGCGGGCTGCGCCGCATCCGGCCGTTATTCCATGGCGCGCTTGCGGCGCGCGGCTACTCCAGCCACTGCGCGCGACTGCTGCAGGCGGCGATCGCCAGGCACAGCGCGCCGATGAAGGCCATCGCCGCCTGCAGGCCCCAGCCGTGCGCCAGGAAACCCACCGCCGGCGGGCCGATCAGGCTGCCGCTGTAGCCCAGCGTGGCCACCGCCGCCAGCGCGGTCGAGCCGTGCCGGCCGGCGGCGCTGAAGACGAACGGGAACACCGCCGCCACGCCGGCCCCGGCGATGGCAAAACCCAGGATGGCCAGGCCCATCGAATGCGCCGCCACCGCGATGAACACCCCCACCGCCGCGCCCAGCGTGCCCAGCGCCACCACCCGGCGCGCGTGGTAGCGCTGCTTGAGGCGGTCGCCCACCATGCGCACGACCACCATCATGCCGGCAAAGCCGGCGTAGGCCAGCGGCGTGCCGCCGTCGGTGGCGCCGATGTGGTCCTTCATGTAGATCCCGCTCCAGTCGGCGATCGAGCCTTCGACGATGGCGCCGCAAAAGCCGATTACGCCCAGCACCACCAGGTGCCCGTGCGGAATGGCGAAGATCTTGCGATGCGGATCGTGCTCCGGGCGGTCGTCCGGCATGGCGAGGTAGCACGCGTACATCGGCCACAGGAACAGCGCCGACACCAGCAGGAAATGCCAGACCGGGGCGATGCCCAGGCCGGCGATGCCGCTGGCGATGAGCGCGCCGGAAAAGGTGCCCACGCAGAACCAGCCGTGCAGCATCGACATGATGGGACGCCCGGCCTCCTTCTCGGCCTGCGCGCCCAGCGCGTTGATGGCCACGTCGAAGCAGCTGGAGGCGGCGCCGTACAGGACGCTTGCCGCCATCAGCGTCCACAGGCCCGGCGCCAGGCCCAGCAACGGCAGCGAGACCAGCAGCGCCAGCCCGCCGTACAGGGCGCTGTGGCGCGCGCCATAGTGGCCGGTCAGCCAGGCTGCCAGCGGGAAGGAGCCGACCGCGCCGATGCCGCCGCACAGCAGCACCAGCGAGAGCGTGGCGGCGTCCAGCCGCAGGTGGTCGCGGATGGCGGGAATGCGCGCGGCCCAGCTGGCGAACACGATGCCCAGCAGCAGGAAGAACAGCGGAATGGCGATACGGCGCCAGCGGGCCTGGCCCGACAGGCCGGCGCGCAAAGGGGAGAGCTTGGTTGTCATCGGTACGTCATGAAGGTAAACTGCCTTGGCATTGCAGCCGCTATTATCCGACAACCGGGAGCGCTCGAAGAAAAGAGTCGTGGTCGGCAGGCAGCGGCAGGGCAGCCGTCAGACGGCTGCCCTTCTCAGAGGTTCACGGCGCGCCCCGCGCGCGCCGCCAGACGAAAGATCCAGCCGCTTCTGACCGCACCGCTCGCGCGCGCTGCAATATTGCAGGGACAGGGATGCCAGTTTCAGAATCAAATCAGATCTACCAGGAAATCGTCAATGCATTGATCGCAATGCACAGGCTCACTGACGGCTATACGCCCAGCCACGAGGACCGCACCGCGGAACTGTGCGTGGCCATCGCCAGGCACCTGGGGCTGCCGGCCGAGCGCATCGACGTGCTGCACATGGCCGCGCAGGTGCACGACATCGGCAAGGCCCGAATCCCGCTGGCGCTGCTCAACAAGCCCGGCCGCATCACCGACGAGGAATACGCCGTACTCAAGACGCACGTGCAAAGCGGCTACGACATCCTCAGGCACATCAGCTTCCCCTTCAACCTGGCCGAGATCGTCTGGTGCCATCACGAGTACCTGGACGGCAGCGGCTACCCGCGCGGCGTGACGGCCGAGTCCATCCCGCTGGAGTCGCGCATCCTGACGGTGTCGGACATCGTCGAATCGATGTCGGCCGACCGCCCCTACCGCAAGTCGCTGGGCATGGACATCGCGCTCGATGAAATCCGCCGCCTGCGCGGCGCGCGCCTGGATCCGGTGGTGGTGGACGCCTGCCTGGACGTGGTGGGGAAAAAGCTGTGGCACGAGCACGCGGCGTGAAATAGAAAGACCGCCATTGGGCTACACTGCCGGGACAACAAGCAAAAAGACCTCCGGAGACGCCGCCCCATGCAGACTACGCAGCACCCCGCCCGCGCCGGCACGCAGGATTTCGCCCTGCGCCATCCCCTGCTGATCGCCCTCGCCCTGTCGATGGGCACCGTCGTCGCGCTGGGCGTGGCGCGCTTTTCCTACGCGCTGCTGCTGGCGCCGATGCGCGCCGACCTCGGCTGGCCCTACCTGGTCGCCGGCGGCATGAATACCGGCAACGCCCTGGGCTACCTGCTGGGCGCGCTGGTCACGCCCCTGCTGATGCGGCGCTACCAGGCGCATCGCGTGCTGATCGGCGGCGCCTTCGGCACGGCCCTCTTGACCTTCATCCCCGGCTTCGTCACCGATACCGCCGCCCAGCTCTCGCTGCGCGTGGTCACCGGCATCGCCAGCGCCTTCATCTTCGTCGCCGGCGGCTTGCTGGTGAGCCGCCTGGCCGCGCTGCATCCGCAGCGCGCCGGCCTGTTGCTGGGCCTGTACTACGGCGGCACCGGCATCGGCATCGCGCTGGCGTCGCTGCTGGTGCCGCCGGTGATGCAGGCGGCCGCCGCGCACGGCGCCGCCCATCCATGGCAATGGGCCTGGCTGCTGCTGGGCGCGCTGGCGCTGGCGGCCAGCGTGTTCATGTCGCTCCCGGTGCGCCACATCCCCTCGCCCGCCGCGCAGGCGGCGGCGCGCGGCAGCTTTCGCGCGCGCAGCCTCATGTTCGGCCTGCTGGGCTACCTCATGTTCGGCCTCGGTTATATCGGCTACATGACCTTCGTCATCGCGCTGCTGAAGGAAGAAGGCATGGCGCCCGAGCGCATCACCCTGTTCTTCACGCTGCTGGGGGTGGCGACCTTCGCCTCCTCGCGCATCTGGGCGCGCATGCTGGACCGTTTCCGCGGCGGCCAGTCGCTGGCCATCCTCAACGCGCTGCTGTGCGCGGCGACCCTGCTGCCGGCCTTCACGACGCAACCGGCGGCAGTGTTCGCCTCGGGCATCCTGTTCGGCGCCTGCTTCCTGTCGGCGGTGGCCTCGACCACGGCGATGGTGCGCCACAACCTGCCTCAGGCCGACTGGCCGGCCGGCATCAGCGCCTTCACCATCATCTTCGCGGCCGGCCAGATCGTCGGGCCCACCATCGTCGGCTGGATCGCCGACGGCGCCGGCGGGCTGCAGCGCGGATTGATATTCTCGGCGCTGACCCTGCTGGCCGGCGCGCTGCTGGCGTGGCGCCAGCAGGCCCTGCCCAAACCCGCCTGAAGCAATATCGCAGGCAATAAAAAAGCGGCCCGGAGGCCGCTTTTTTTGTTCGCGCCGCGGCTTACGCCAGGTGACGCCTGAGCGCCTCCACCAGCGTGCCGCAGGCGTCGTCGGTGCCGATGGTGATGCGCAGGAACTGGCTGATGCGCGCGCTGCCGAAGTGGCGCACGATGATGCCGTCGCCGCGCAACGCCGCCGCCAGCCTGGCCGCGTCATGCAACGGATGGCGCGCGAACACGAAGTTGGCGGCCGAGGGCAGCACCTCGAAGCCGAGCTGCGTGAGCGAGGCCGTGAGGCGCTCGCGGCTGGCGATGACCATGTCGCAGGTCTTGCGGAAATACTCCTCGTCCTCGATCGCGGCGGTGGCGCCGGCAATCGCCGGGCGGTCCAGCGGATAGGAGTTGAAGCTGTTCTTGACCCGCTCCAGCGCGTCGATCAGGTCGGCGTGGCCGATCGCGAAGCCGACCCGCATGCCGGCCAGCGCGCGCGACTTGGAGAAGGTCTGCACCACCAGCAGGTTGGGATAGCGCCGCACCAGCGGGATCGCGCTCTGGCCGCCGAAGTCGATGTAGGCCTCGTCCACCACCACCACGCGCTGCGGATTGTCCTGCAGGATGCGCTCGATCTCGGCCAGTCCCATCAGGCAGCCGGTGGGCGCGTTGGGATTGGGGAAGATAATGCCGCCGATGGCCTCGCCCTGGCCCAGGTAGTCGTCGGCGCGGATGGTGAAATCCTCAGCCAGCGGCAGCGCGCGGTACTCGACCTGGTACAGGCCGGCGTAGGTCGGGTAGAAGCTGTAGGTGATGTCCGGGAACAGGATGGGCTTGCCGTGCTGGAGCAGCGCGTGGAACGCGTGCGCCAGCACTTCGTCGGAGCCGTTGCCGACGAACACTTCGCGCGCGCTGATGCCGTCGGCGGCGTGGCGATGCGCGATGGCCAGCTTGAGCGGTTCGGCGTCCGGGTTCGGGTACAGGCGCAGGTTGTCGCCGACCTCGCGGGCGATGGCCTCCAGCGCGCGCGGCGAGGGGCCATAGGGGTTCTCGTTGGTGTTGAGCTTGACCAGGTTGGCGATCTTGGGCTGCTCACCCGGTGTGTAGGGCGTCAGGCGGCTGACGATGGGGCTCCAGAACTTGCTCATGGGGAAATCGGCCCGCGCGGGGGCGCTGCAAAATGAAGGGAAAGCGCAGATGGTAGCAAACTTGGCCCGTGCGCGGCGGCCTCAGAAATAAGGACGATAGCGCGGCCGGCGGCCGGCCTCGCCGGCGCGGGCCGACGCGATGGAGGCGGACGGCGCGGCGCCCGCGCTGAGCAGGGAAATGGCCCGGCCGGCGATCTCCGGCGGCAGGCCGATGGCGTCCTGGCAGGCGCGCGCCATGGCGCCGGCCGAAGCGAAGCCGGCGGCGCCGGCTTCGGCGCGGGCGTCGTTGATGCGCGCCAGCCGCGCCAGGATCCACGCCACACGCTGCTCGCGCACCAGGCTGCGCAGCGACTCGCCCTCGGCGAACAGCCGCGCGCGCAGGCGTGCCGGGGTGAGCTGCCACAGGCGCGCGATGCGCGCCGCGCTCCAGTCGGCGGCGGGTTCGGCAAAGATGGCGGCGGCCAGCCTGCGCGCCCATGGCTTGCTGGCGTCGGCGGCGCGTTCCATCTCGTCGCTGGCGTCGCTCTCCAGCGCCAGCGACCACACCGCCGGGCGCGCGGCCTGCGCTCCCGGCCGCGGATGCGCCAGGCAGGAGAAGCGCACGAAGGACGGTACGGTGAAGCTCTCGCCTTCGCGCAATTCGATCGCCACGCCGCCGCTCCTGAGCGTGGCCGCGCCCTTCCATACCTTCACGCGCGCCGGCGCGGCGAACCGCAGTTCGCGCAATTGCAGGTGATGCTGGGTGACGATGGCCATGGCGGTGGGAACGAGGACGATACGAAGACAATACGAATACGTTACGCGATGTTATGCGAGACGCGCGCGGCAGACTGTCGCCGCGGCGACCATGCATCTTCTCATAGCGAGGCCATGCCGAAGGCGCGCAGGCCGTCGAGATCGATGACGCGGAGGCTCTGGTAGGAAATCTCCACCAAACCCAGCTCGGCCAACCGGCGCATGGCCTGGTTCACGCGCTGGCGCGACAGGCCCGTCAGCAGGCCGATCTCCTCCTGCGACAGTTCCAGCACCTGGGCGGTGCGCGGATACAGCATGGGATGGAACAACTGGGCGATGGCCTGGGCCACGCGCGCGTCGACGTCGAGCAGGCGCTCGTTCTGCACGGTGGCGATGAACTGGCCCATGCGCTCGTTCAACTGGCGGATCACGAAGGCGTTGAACGGCAGGCTCTCGGCCATCAGGCGATGGAAGGTGTCGGCCGGGACCAGCAGGATCCGCGAGGCGCGCACGGCGATCACGTCATAGCGGCGCGGCTCGCGCTTGATCACGCTGCCCTCGCCGCACCAGCCGCCCTCGGGCACGCCCGACAGCGTGCTGCTGCGCCCGTCGACGTTATAGACGGCGAGCTTGATCAGGCCTTCATGCACGCCGATCCAGTGCCCGGAAAGCTCGCCGCGCCGCGCGATAAACGAGTCGGCGGCAAAGCGCGCCAATTGCGCGGTGCCCGCGGCCAGCCCGCGGTGTTCCGGAGACAGCGCGGTGAACCACTCGTGCTGCCGTAGATGTTGCTCCATCGCTTGCGCCCTTGCATCGGTGACGAGGATCATTGTCGCATGGCGGCCCTGTCGTCGCGATGACAAAGCGCAAGGCGGCATCGGTGCTACCCTAGGGAAAAGATCGGCGCGGCCGCAGCAAGACCGGCGCGGCACGCGCACACCCCTCAGAGAAAACGCCGCAGCAAGGAGACCCGCATGGCAGACTTCGACACCGGCCTGGCGCGCAATGCCGCCAACCACGCCGCCCTCACCCCCCTCGATTTCATCGCCCGCGCGGCCGAAGTATACGGCCGCCGCACCGCCATCGTGCATGGCCGGCTGCGCCAGGACTGGGACCAGACCTACCGCCGCGCGCGCCGCCTGGCCAGCGCCCTGCAGCGCCTGGGCGTGGGCAGGAACGACACCGTCTCGGCCATGCTGCCCAATACGCCGGCGATGGTGGAGGCGCACTTCGGCGTGCCGATGGCCGGCGCGGTCTTGAACGCGCTCAACATCCGCCTCGACGCCGAATCGCTTGCCTTCATGCTGCGCCATGGCGAAGCCCGGGTGCTGCTCATCGACAGCGAGTTCGCCGCGCTGGCGCGGCAATTGCAGCAACAGCTGCCGGCGCTGAAGATCGTCGAGGTGTTCGACGAGCTCGGTCCGCCGCCGGTGGCCGGCGAGCGTTTCGGCGCCTGGGAGTACGAGGCCCTGCTGGCCGACGGCGACGAGCATTTCGACTGGCAGCTGCCGGCCGACGAGTGGGATGCGATCGCGCTGAACTACACCTCGGGCACCACCGGCGACCCCAAGGGCGTGGTGTATCACCATCGCGGAGCGGCCATCAACGCCGTCTCCAACATCCTCGAATGGGACATGCCCAAGCACCCGGTCTACCTATGGACGCTGCCCATGTTCCACTGCAACGGCTGGTGCTTCCCGTGGACGGTGGCCGCGCGCGCCGGCGTCAACGTCTGCCTGCGCAAGTTCGAGCCCAAGCTGGTGTTCGACCTGATCCGCGAGCACGGCGTGACGCACTACTGCGCCGCGCCCATCGTGCATGCGGCGCTGGCCAACGCGCCGGAGGGCTGGCGCGAGGGCATCCGCGGCCCGGTGCGCGGCATGGTAGCGGGCGCGCCGCCGCCGGCGGCGGTGCTGGCCAGGATGGAGGCGATGGATTTCGAGCTGGCCCACGTGTACGGGTTGACCGAGGTCTACGGCCCGGCCGCGGTATGCGCCGAGCAGGACGACTGGGCCGCGCAGTCGGTGGACCAGCGCGCCGTGCTCAAGTCGCGCCAGGGCGTGCGCTACCACCTGCAGCGCGGCGTCGCCGTGCTGGCGCCGGAGACCATGGCGCCGGTCAGGCGCGACGGCGAGGAGATCGGCGAGATCATGTTCCGCGGGAACATCTGCATGAAGGGTTACCTGAAGAACGACCGCGCCACGCAGGAAGCCTTCGCCGGCGGCTGGTTCCACACCGGCGACCTGGGCGTGATGACGGCCGACGGCTACATCAAGATCAAGGACCGCAGCAAGGACATCATCATCTCCGGCGGCGAGAACATTTCCAGCGTCGAGGTGGAGGACGTGCTGTACCGCCATCCGGCGGTACTGGCCGCGGCGGTGGTGGCGCAGCCGGATGAGAAATGGGGGGAGACGCCGTGCGCCTTCGTCGAACTCAAGGAAGGCGCGCAGGTGGACGCGCAGGCCCTGATCGATTTCTGCCGCGAGCACCTGGCCGGATTCAAGGCGCCCAAGGCGATCTATTTCGGCCCCCTGCCCAAGACCTCCACCGGCAAGATCCAGAAGTTCGAACTGCGCAAGCGCATGAAGTCCGATAGCGCAATCGACGTCTAGCCGCGGCGCACGGCGATGTGATAGATGCCCCAGGGGCACAGGCCGAAGCGCTCCGACACCGGCCGCGCCGCCATCTCGGGGAAGCGGTCGGCCTCGTACACCGCCCACAGTGGCCCCAGTCCGCCCAGCGCCATGGGCTTGCCGTCGAGATGGGTGGCGACGATGAAGCGGTATTTCTGCGCATCCTCGCGCGACACCATGACGGCATAGCCGTCGATGGCCCGCAGTACGTAACCCTCGGCCTGGGCATCGGCGCCGGCGGCGCGCATGACGTCGGCCAGCAGCGGGCCGCGCAGCGCGTGGCGCTTGCCGTCGTATTCCAGCGTGGGACGGATCTCGACTGCGGGCAGCGCCGCCAGCGACGCGAAGTCGAAGACGCGCGCCCTGTCGAACTCCAGTTTCTGCTTGTGCATCATCTGGTCCAGCGCGTGGTCCAGGGGGCCGCGGTTGGGCGCGGATATCTCGCCGGTCACGGTCAGCAGCGCCGGGCCGGCCGGCGCTGCGCTCTTGCGGGCGGCGAAGGCCGGCGCGGCCGTCGCCGAGGCTGCCAGCGCCGACGCGGCGGCGTGCAGGAAGTGGCGCTTGTTCATGTCTGCGGATCTCCGGAAAAAAGGGGCGAGGCACGGCGGGGCCGGCGCACCGCGCATTGCAAGGCGGTACGCTATCGTCTCACGGCTGCGGCCGCGGCGCAGCCCTTGTCGTTTTCTGCGCGGCGCGGCGGCCCTTCATAGGTGCGCAGCGGCACCCAGTGCCGGTCGCGCACCGTGTAGACGGTAAACAGCGGATGGCGCGGGTAGCCCGCCTCGTCGAAGGCCACCGTGCCGGTCAGGCCCTTGAACCTGATCTGGCGCAGCGCCTCGATGATCTTGCCCGGCTCGGCGCTGTCGCCCTGGCGGATCGCAGCCAGCAGCACCTGCGCGGCATCGTAGGCGAACGGCGCCAGGCCGTAGGGATCGGCGCCGAAGCGCTCGCGGTAATCTCTCTCGAAACGGCGCCATCCCGGCAAGCCCGTCTCCGGCAACCCCGGCTCGATGGCCAGCACCTCGGCGGCGGCCGAACGCGCCGCCACCAGGAAGGGCGAACCGACCTCGCCGCTGGAGGCCAGCATCAGCCGCGGGCCGCGCCCGGTCCTGTGCAGCGCCCGCGCCAGCGACGCCGCCTGCGCATAACCGCCGAAAAACACACCCTGCGCCCCGCTTTGCCGGATCTGCCAGGCCAACTGCTGCAGGTCGCTGGCGTAACCGACGCGCTCGCGCAGCACCGGCCTGAAACCGGCCTGGCATATCCGTTCATGCACCGTAGCCGCGGCCGCCATGCCGTACATCGACCCGTTGTCGATGACGGCGATGCGACGCATGTTGAGCTCGTGCATGGCGTAGTCGGCCAGGTAGGCGCCTGCGTGACCGTCATGCCCGATCATGCTGAAGAAGCCGGCGTTGCCCTGCTCGGCCAGCGCCGCCGCGCTGGCCGCCGGCGACAGCAGCGCCACGCCGGCGTCCGAATAGATCTTCGCGGCGACCCGCGCGGTGCCCGAATCGGTGGTGCCGATCACGGCCGCCACACCTGCCTTCAGCAGTTGCCGGGCCACTGCCGCGGCGGCCTCCGGCTGGTTGTGGTCGTCATGGCGCAGCAGGCGGAAGAACACCGGCTGTCCGCCGATGCGCGGATGGTGGCGGTTGGCCTCGATCAGGGCCATCTCGGCGGCGTTGGCCTGGCTCTTGCCGAACTGCTCGGATACCCCGCCCAGCGCACCGGAGAAACCGATCAGGATGGTCTTGGGCTGCTGCGCCGGGGCGGCGCCGGACAGGCATGGCAAGACATACAGCGACAGGCAGCAAAGCGCGGCGGCGCGTTTGTGCAAACGGGGGAATGTGCGCGACATGGGCTTCTCCGAAGTCAAGGCTGGCGCGTCAATGACCGGGCCAGGCGAAAAATCGAAAAAGGTAGCGGCTGCGGCGGCAGTGCAAGTTGCAGTCGGGCAGATTTGAAAAAATACCGAATTCAAACGAGGGATTTATTTCTCCAGCATAAAAAAACGGAGCCGAAGCTCCGTTTCCCTTGCGTGCGGGCGCGCGTCGGCGCTTAGTCGCGCGGCGGGCGGCCGCGCCAGTAGCCGGCCAGCAGCGAACCCGAGAGGTTGTGCCAGACCGAGAACAACGCGCCAGGCAGCGCCGCCACGGGCGTGAAGTACAGCTTGCCCAGCGCGGCCGCGAGGCCCGAGTTCTGCATGCCGACCTCGATGGCCAGCGTGCGGCACACGGCCTCGTCGAAGCCCAGCAGGCGACCGCCCCAGTAACCGCCCAGGAGACCCAGGCCGTTGTGCAGGATCACACCCACCAGCACCACCAGGCCCACCGAAGCGATGCTGGCCTGGCTGCCGCCGACCACCGCCGCGATGATCAGCAGGATGGCGACCATCGACACCAGCGACAGGTAGGGCTCGATGCGCCGGATCAGGCCGCCGGCGAAGATGTTGGCCACCAGGCCGACCACGATGGGCACCACCACGATCTGCACGATGGACATCAGCATGGCATGGGCGTCGAAGTGGATGGACGCGTCGACATACAGCTCGGTCAGCATCGGCGTGGCGAACACCGAGACCAGCGCGGACAGGGTGGAGATGGTCACCGACAGCGCGACGTCGCCGCGCGAGAGATAGATCATCACATTGGAGGCGGTGCCGGAGGCGACCGAACCCACCAGCACCATGCCGGCGGTCAGGTCGGGCGGCATGCGCAGCACCTTGGCGATGACCCAGGCGGCCAGCGGCATGACCAGGTAATGCAGGATGATGCCGGCGGCCACCGGGGCCGGGCGCTTGATGATGCGCTTGAAGTCGTCGACGGTCAGCGTCACGCCCATGGTCAGCATGATCAGCGTCAGCAGCTGGGTGACGTATTTGCCGATCGGCGTGAAGGTCGACGGCGAAAAATAGGCGGCGGCGGACAGCAGCAGCGCCCACAGGGGGAACAGGCGGGTGATAAGTGCGAGCATGGTTGGAACCGGATGAGTGAGTACTGCCCCTGCCCTTCAGCGAAGGCATGGGAGGCGCGTTTAGTTATAGGAATGATCGCGGGTTGCGCGGACAACAGGCTCGTAGGCTCGGCATCGTCCCGATGGGACGGCGGCCTCTTCTCGTTATCGCGCCTTGTGGGCGCAAGGGCGTGATTCTACCTGCCGGGCGCGATTCCTGCCGGCGCCGCGCCGATCAGCCGGCCGGATCGCACCTGAAGGTCAGCAAGGCCTTGGGCGGCAGCACCACCGGCACACCGTCGGCGCGCTCGCTGCCGACCACGCGCATGCGCCGGCCCAGGTTCTTGCAATAGGCATCGGCGCGCCGCACGCCCTCCACCGCCACGCCCTCGTTGCCGCGCCAGGGCGAGCTGGCGGTGAGCATGTAGGTGTCGCGGTCCAGCTGCGTCACCTCGCCGGAAGACGCGCAAGCGGCCAGCAACAAGGTCGCCGTTGCCGCCGTCAGATATCGTCCCATCATGTGTTCCCCGCCTGGTTTCCGTTGCGCCGATGTTAGCGGCGGGCGAGGGCGGCGTCATGCGTCCCTACAACTCTTTACATTGCGGGCGCGGCGATGCGCGACGAGCGATGACAGGCTTCGATACGCCGCTGCGCGGCTACTCAGCCCGAACGGAGTTTGGCGGGCTGCGACGGACGACGCCGGGTCCCTGCTTTCGCGGGGACGACAGAGAATACTTGTACCTCCGGCGGGATTGGCCACCTGACCGCCCGTCGTCCCGGCGAAGGCCGGGATCCAGTGTCGTTCAGCGATGACCGGGGCATGACCATTGCCGCCACAAGCCGCGCATCCAAAACAAAAACGCCGCTGAAACCATCAGCGGCGTTTTCATCGACAGCAAAAAAACAAGGATCAGCGCGTCACCGGCTTGTAGCGGATCCGCTTGGGCTTGGCGGCTTCCTCGCCCAGGCGCTTCTTCTTGTCGGCCTCATACTCCTGATAATTGCCGTCAAAGAACGACACCTGCGAATCGCCCTCGAAGGCGATGATGTGCGTGGCGATACGATCCAGGAACCAGCGATCGTGGGAGATCACCAGCACGGTGCCGGCGAACTCCAGCAGGGCATCTTCCAGCGCGCGCAGGGTTTCCACGTCCAGGTCGTTGGACGGTTCATCCAGCAGCAGCACGTTGCCGCCCTGCAGCAGCGTCTTGGCCAGGTGCAGGCGGCCGCGTTCGCCGCCCGAGAGGTTGCCGACGATCTTCTGCTGGTCGCCGCCCTTGAAGTTGAAGCGGCCCAGGTAGGCGCGCGACGGCATCTCAAAGCGGCCGACCGTCAGGATGTCGGCGCCGCCGGCGACGTCTTCAAACACGGTCTTCTTGTTTTCCAGGTCTTCGCGCGACTGGTCGACCAGCGAAATCTTGACGGTAGGGCCGAGCACCAGATCACCGCTGTCCGGCTGTTCGCGGCCCGCCAGCATGCGGAACAAGGTCGATTTACCGGCGCCGTTGGGGCCGATGATGCCGACGATGGCGCCGGCCGGGATCTTGAAGTTGAGATTGTCGATCAGCAGACGATCGCCGTAACCCTTGGAAACGCCCTTGAACTCGATGACTTCATTGCCCAGGCGCTCGGCCACCGGAATGAAGATTTCCGAGGTTTCATTGCGCTTCTGGTATTCGTGCTCGGAGAGCTCGTTGAAGCGCGCCAGGCGCGCCTTGCTCTTGGCCTGGCGGCCCTTGGGGTTTTGCCGCACCCACTCCAGTTCCTTGGCGATGGTCTTCTGGCGCGCCGATTCGCTGGCCTCTTCCTGCTTCAGGCGGGCTTCCTTCTGTTCCAGCCAGGACGAGTAGTTGCCCTTCCAGGGAATGCCGTGGCCGCGGTCCAGTTCCAGGATCCACTCGGCGGCGTTGTCGAGGAAGTAGCGATCGTGGGTGATGGCCACCACGGTGCCCGGGAAGCGCAGCAGGAACTGTTCCAGCCAGTCCACCGATTCGGCGTCCAGGTGGTTGGTGGGCTCGTCGAGCAGCAGCATGTCGGGCTTGGACAGCAGCAGCTTGCACAGCGCCACGCGGCGCTTCTCGCCGCCCGACAGCACGCCGATGACGGCGTCCCACGGCGGCAGGCGCAGCGCGTCGGCGGCCATTTCCAGCTGCTGGTTCAGGCTGTTGCCGTCGGAGGCGGCGATGATCGCTTCCAGGCGCGCCTGCTCGGTGGCGAGCGCGTCGAAGTCGGCGTCTTCCTCGGCGTAGGCGGCGTACACCGCGTCCAGCTTGGCCTGGGCTTCGAACACTTCGCCCAGCGCGCTTTCGACTTCCTGGCGCACGGTCTTCTCGGGATCGAGCTGCGGTTCCTGCGGCAGATAACCGATGTTCAGGTTGGGCGCCGGCGTCGCTTCGCCTTCGATTTCCTTGTCGATGCCTGCCATGATCTTCAGCAGGGTCGACTTGCCCGAGCCGTTCAGGCCGAGCACGCCGATCTTGGCGCCGGGGAAGAAGGACAGCGAGATGTCCTTCAGGATCTGCCGCTTCGGCGGCACGATCTTGCCGACGCGGTTCATAGTGAATACGTATTGAGCCATGGTATGGGTGCCAGTAAGGGGAATCAGTTGCCTGCGGCCGGGCTTTCCGCCCGGGTGCGCCAAAAGCGCCACAAGCCTTCGGCGGAGTATACCGCGAGCGCCAGCCAGATCACGCAAAAGCCGACGGCGCGGGTGCCGGCAAACGGCTCGTCGTAGAGCAGCACGCCGGTGAGCAGCTGGATAGTGGGCGAAATGTATTGCATCAAACCCAACATCGACAGCGGGATGCGGCGCGCGCCCTGGGCGAACAGCAGCAGCGGCACGGCGGTGATCGGCCCGGCCAGCGCCAGCAGCACCTGCACGCCGGCCGGCGCGCCCATGAAGCTGTTGCTGCCGCGCCAGGTGTCGATGCCCAGCATCAGCAGCACCAGCGGCAGCATCAGCAGGGTTTCCAGCGACAGGCCTTCCAGCGGTCCCAGGTGGGCGACCTTGCGCAACAGGCCGTAGCAGGCGAAGGTGACGGCGATCACCAGCGCGATCCACGGCAAGCTGCCGTTGGCCACCGTCAGCCACAGCACCGCGCCCAGCGCCATCGTCACGGCCAGCCATTGCAGCGGCCGCATGCGTTCCTTGAGGATCAGGTAGCCCATGAACACGCTCATCAGCGGGCTCATGAAATAGCCCAGGCTGGTGTCGACGATGCGGCCGTCGTTGACGGCCCAGACGTACAGCGTCCAGTTGCCCGAGAGCAGCAGCGCCGAGAGCAGGAAGCCGAACAGGATCAGCGGCCTCCGCGCGGCCTGCCCGAGCCAGCCCCATTGGCGGCGCCAGGCCAGCACGCCGGCCAGGAACACGAACGACCAGAACAGCCGGTGGACGACGATATCGAAGGAAGGAATTTCCTTGAGCAACTTGAAATACAGCGGAAACAACCCCCACAGGATGGAGGCGGATACGGCGTAAAGCATGGCGGCGACAATGGACTTGGATGGACGGCTGCCGTTGTTCTTGAGTTGTATGACAGCCCTGGGGGAGCCGCCATTATTGCAGGATTCGGCGATCCCGGCTTGCCGCAGGTCAAGCCGCGCGCCCTGCAGCGACAGCGTCGCGCTACGGCAGGCGCACCTCGGCGCGGCCGCGCAGCGCCACCACCTCGCAATCCTCTTCCCGCGCCTGGCGCTCGATCACCAGCACGTCGGCCGCGCCGATGGTGATCAGCGGATGGTGCCAGACGCCGCGCCGCAGGGTGATGCCCTGGCCCGGCTCGATGATGAAGGCGGCGATGCCCTCCTCATCCGGCGCGGCGCCGGCGCCGGCCAGCACCGCCAGGCAGCGGCCCGCGCCCAGCGGCACGAAGCTCTGGCTGCCCAGCAGGTGGCGCTCGAAGGCGCGCAGCGGGTACGGCGCGCGGTGCGTGTGCGCATCGGTGCGGAAGATCGCCACGGCGGCGCGTCCGCCGTCCTCCTCCACGTCCAGCGGGGCGACGTCGTCGAAGCGGCGCGTGGTGCCGAAGTTGATCTCGCGCCCTTGTTCCCCCGGCGCCAGCAGCTCGCCGTAGGCGGCGAAGGCCTCACGCGTGAGCGGCGCCGCCACGATCACCCGCATGGCCTCGTTGGCCGTCCCGCGCTCAGGCGCATTCATGCATCAGCCTCGCGGCAAAGCGGATCAGCGAACGGTCGCTGCCCGGCGGCGCGATGATGGAGAAACCGAACGGCGCCTCGTCCAGCCGCATCAGCGGCAGCGAGATCTGCGGGAAACCGGCGAGCCCCGCCAGGCACAGCATGCGCACCGCCTGGTTGCGGTAGTTCTCCAGCGCGTGTTCGGAGTCGGTCAGCAACGGCGCGACGTCGGGCACGGTGGGCAGCAGCAGCACGCCGTCGCGGCCCAGCAGGCGCGAGAAGTCCTCGCGGAAGGCGGCGCGCACGGCACTGTGCTGGGCCATCTGCTGCGGCGTGATGGTGGCCGACCAGGCGAAGCGTTCGGCCACGCCGGGGCCGAGCTGGAAGTCGTGGCGGCGGATGTTCTCGCCGTGGCTCTGCCATGCCTCGTAACCCTGGATATGGCGGAAGGCCCAGTACAGCGCGTCGAAGGACGGCGAGGCGGTCTTCACCGGCTGCGCGGTGCCGATGGCGCCGGCCAGGCGGTCCAGCGTCTCGGAAAACACCGCCTGCACGCGCGGCTCCAGCAGCGCCAGCACGTCGGCCGCCACCAGCGCGCGCGGACGCTCGGGCAGCGGCGCGCTGTCCTCGCCCAGCAGCACGTCGCCGGCGCGCGCGAAGGTGCCGATGTCGCGCGCGAACCAGCCGCAGGTGTCGAAGGACGGCGCCAGGTCCATCACACCGGCCAGCGGCGCGCGGCCATGCGTGGGACGCAGGCCGACCAGCCCGCAATGGCTGGCCGGGGCGCGCACCGAGCCGCCGGTGTCGGTGCCCAGCGCCAGGTCGGCCAGGCCGTTGGACACCGCCGAAGCCGAGCCGGAGCTGGAACCGCCGGGGATGCGGTCGGGCGCGCCGCCGTTGCGCGGCGTGCCGAAGTGGGCGTTCTTGCCGTTCATCGAGAAAGCCAGCTCGTCGGTATAGACCTTGCCGACGAAGCGCGCGCCCGCCAGCGCCAGCGCCTGCACCGCCGGCGCCGAGGAGGGCTTGATGCCCGACAGCGCCAGCATGTGCGGATTGCCGCAGCCGGTCGGATAGCCGGCGACGTCGAAGATGTCCTTCACGGCGAAGCTGAGGCCGGCCAGCGGCCCGTTGGCGGCGGCCGCGAGCGGCACGAAGGGATAGGGAACGAAGCAGCGTGCGGAAGAAGCGTCGGCGGTCATGCGGAGTCCTTGTGCCTGTATGTCGTGGGTGTCGTCAATCTCGTGGATGCGGTTGCGAAGGCGCGCTCACGCGGCGGCGTACTGCAGTTCGTGCGCGCGCAGGCAGCGCACAGTATGCGCCGCGTCCAGCTTTTGTTCCGGTGGCTGCTGCGTGCGGCAGTCGGCGCCGGCATGCGCGCAGCGTTCGGCGAACGCGCAGCCCGGCGGCAGGTTGGCCAGGTCGGGCGGCGAGCCGGGGATGGTCTGCAAGCGCTGGCCCTTCTGCATCGCGCCGTGGCTGCGGCTTTGCAGCAGCGACATGGTGTAGGGATGGCGCGGCTGCGCCAGCAGCTGCGCCGCCGGCCCCTGTTCGACGATGCGCCCGGCGTACATCACGGCGATGCGGTCGGCCACTTCCACCGCCGCGCCGATGTCGTGCGTGACGAAGATGATCGACAGGCCGAGCTCGCGCTGCAGCTCGCGCAGGAGCAGCAGGATCTGGATCTGCACCGTGGCGTCCAGCGCCGTGGTGGGTTCGTCGGCCAGCAGCACCTTGGGCGAGCACGACAGCGCCAGGGCGATCATGGCGCGCTGGCGCATGCCGCCCGACATCTCGTGCGGGTAGGCCTCCAGCCGCCGTTCCGGGCTGGGAATGCGCACCTTCTCGAACAGCGCCAGCGCCTGCGCCCGGGCTTGCGCGGCCGAGACCTTCTTGTGGCGGCGGATGGTCTCGACGATCTGGCTGCCCACCGTGTAGACCGGGTCCAGCGCCAGCAGCGGCTCCTGGAAGATCATCGCCACGCTGGCCCCGCGCAGCGCCGACAGGGCGCGCGCATTCATCTTCAGCACATCCTGCCCGGCCACCTCCAATGCGCCCTCGATGCGGGTGCGGCGCTCCGGGTGCAGGCGCATGATGGAGCGCAGCGAGACGCTCTTGCCCGATCCCGATTCGCCGATCAGCGCCACCACCTCGCCCTCGCCCAACTCCAGGTCGACGCCGCTGACGGCGCGGATGGTCTTGCCGGGCGCCTTGAAGCTCACGCGCAGGTCGCGCAGGCTGACCATGCTCTTGATGTCAGCCATGGGCCGTCTCCTTCATCGCCATGCCGGCGTCGAATCGTTCGCCATCGAAACCGCTGCCCGGCTCGTAGCGCAGGCAGGCCACGCCGTGGCCGTCGGCGGCCTGGGTGAAGGCAGGCGCGCGCAGCTTGCAGACTTCCTGCGCGAACTGGCAGCGCGTGTGGAAGCGGCAGCCCGGCGGCGGGTCGATGGGATTGGGCGGATCGCCGGCCAGCGGCGCCTCCTCGGTGCGGCGCGCCGGATCCATGCTGGGCATGGAGCGCAGCAGCGCGCGCGTGTAGGGATGCTTCGGCGCGTCGAACACCTGCTCGGCCGGACCGACCTCGACCACCTGGCCGAGGTACATCACCAGCACGCGGTCGGAGATGAAGCGCACCACGTTCAAGTCGTGGCTGATGAAGAGATAGGTGAGGCCGAACTCCTGCTTCAGGTCCTGCAGCAGGTTCAGCACCTGGGCCTCGACCGACTTGTCCAGCGCCGACACGGCCTCGTCCAGGATCACCAGCCGCGGCTCCAGCGCCAGGGCGCGCGCGATGTTGACGCGCTGGCGCTGGCCGCCGGAGAGCTCGTGCGGATAGCGGCCGGCGAAACGCTCGGGCTGCAATCCCACGCGCGCCAGCAGGCTGCGGGCGCGGGCGATCGCCTCGCGCGCCGGCAGGCCGTGCACGATGGGGGCGAAGGCGATCGAGTCCTCGATGGTCATGCGCGGGTTCAGCGACGAATAACTGTCCTGGAACACCATCTGCGCCTGGCGCCGGAACTGGCGCAGCGGCATCGCGCGCGAGCCGACGGTCCGGCCGTCGAACACCAGCTCGCCACTGTCTTGCCCGATCAGCTGCATGAGCACGCGCGCGGTGGTGGACTTGCCGCAGCCGGACTCGCCGACCACGCCCAGGGTCTCGCCCTTCATGATGTCGAAGCTCACGCCGTCGACCGCGCGCACGGCGCTCCTGGCGGCGCCGGAAAACGGCAGCCCCTTTTGCTTCAAGGGGAAATGCTTGAGCAGCCGGCGTACGCCCAGGAGCGGCTGGCGCGGGCCGCCGACGTCGCGGTCGTCGGCGGTGAGGAGATGGGCAGTCAGGCTCATTGTTTGACCTCCATGGCCGAACGCAGGCCGTCGGACAGCATGTTGAAGGAAATCGACGTGACGAAGATGAAGGCGCCGGGCAAGGCCGCCACCCACGGCTGGGTGTAGATGGCGGTGCGCAGGGTGTTGAGCATCAGGCCCCACTCCGGCTCCGGCGGCTTGACGCCCAGGCCCAGGAAGGACAGGCCCGAGGCCAGGATCATCGAGACCGAGATCAGGCTGGTCGAATACACGAAGATCGGCCCCAGCACGTTGCCCAGCACGTGGGCGCGCACGATGGTGAAGGCGCCGGCGCCGGAGGCGCGCGCGGCGTCCACGTAGTCGCTGCGCCGCACCTGTGTGGTGACGCTCTCGGCGATGCGCGCGATCTGCGGCACGAAGACGATGGTCAGCGAGGTCAGCGCATTGAAGATGCCCGCCCCCAGCGCGCCCGACAAGGCGATGGCCAGCAGCACCGAGGGAAAGGCGTAGAGGATGTCGATGCTGCGCATCACCGCGGTGTTGACGATGCCGCCGGCATAGCCGGCCAGGATGCCCAGGCCGCTGCCGATGACGAAGGCCAGCAGCACCGGCGTGATGCCCATGAACAGCGACAGCCGGCCGCCCAGGATCAGGCGCGACAGCAGGTCGCGTCCCAGCTCGTCGGTGCCCAGCAGGTGGCCGGCGGTGCCGATGGGTTTCAGGCGCGCGAACATCGAGGTGGCGAACGGGTCGGCCGGCATCAGCCAGGGCGCGGCGATGGCCGCGGCGATCAGCGCCAGCAGGATGGCGCCGGCGATCATCGCGGCGGGGTTGCGCACCAGGCGCGCGCCGACGTTGGCCCAATGGCCGCGCGAGCGGCGCATGGCCGGGGCTGCCGTTGCGGCGGCGACCGGCCCCGGAGCGGAGGTATTGGCGGAGAGGCTCATGTCAGGCTCGCTCGATGCGTGGGTCGAAAATGGTTTGCAGGATGTCCACCAGCAGGTTCAGCGCCACGAAGAACAGCGCCAGCACCAGGATGCTTCCCTGCAGCAGCGGCAGGTCGCGCTGGAAGATCGCCTGGTTCAGCAGGAAGCCGGTGCCGGGCCAGGAGAACACGGTCTCGATCAGGATCGAGCCGCCCAGCAGGTAGCCCAGCTGCAGGCCCATCACCGCCAGCGCGGTGGGCGCGGAATTCTTGACCACGTGGCGCAGCACGCCGGCCTCGGACAGCCCGCGCGCCTT
Source organism: Herbaspirillum sp. WKF16 (assembly GCF_028993615.1). Taxonomy (NCBI): domain Bacteria; kingdom Pseudomonadati; phylum Pseudomonadota; class Betaproteobacteria; order Burkholderiales; family Oxalobacteraceae; genus Herbaspirillum; species Herbaspirillum sp. WKF16. Next base: position 4,840,274 of record NZ_CP118632.1, read on the forward strand.
CAGGCCGACCACGAACTCCTGCGACAGGATGTCGGCCACCAGCGCGCGCACCGTGCGCGCGATGATGCCCATCGGGATGAAGGACATGGTGACGGCCGGCATGATCAGGTACTTCACGTGTTCCAGGTCCCACAGCCAGGCGCCCGAGCCGTCCGGCCCGGCGCCGGTGGCCGGCAGCCACATCAGCTTTGACGAGAACACGATCACCAGCACCATGCCCAGCCAGTAGTGCGGCACCGACACCCCGACGACCGAGATGAAGGAGGCCGCGCGATCCAGCCAGGAGTTGCGGAAGTAGCCGGCCACGAAGCCGAACAGCGCGCCGAAGACGAAGCCGATGGCGGTGGCCGCCGCCGCCAGCATGAAGGTATTGCCGACCGCCTTGAACACCTCGGCGGCCACCGGTCGCCCGGTGGCGATCGAGCTGCCGAGGTCGCCCTGCAGCGCGCGCCACACCCAGCTGAAGAATTGCTCGGGGTAGCTGCGGTTGAAGCCGTACAGCTCCATGAGCTGCTTTTGCAGGTCGGGCGAGGCATCCGGTGGCAGGATCGCCACCAGCGGATCGCCGGGCGCGATATGGACCAGCATGAAGCACAGGAAGGCCACGCCCAGCATGATGGGCAAGGCGTACAGCACACGGCGGATCAGGTAGGAAATCATGGCGGCTCGTGCCTGCCGCCGACATTCGCCGGCGGCTTGGGTAGAAGGAAATTCGCTTGCGGGCGGCGCAGGCATCGCTGCCCGCGCCGCGTTCACGCCATCAGTCCATGCTCATGGTGGCGATGTCGATGAACCAGCTCTGCGGCTGCACCACGCCCTTGACCTTGGCCGAGATGGCGCGCGGTCCGGTGTCGTGCGCGACCCAGATGAACGGCGCCTCGTCGACGATCTTGGCGTGCAGCTGGGCCAGCAGGGCATCGCGGGCCTTGGGCTCGAAGGTGGTGCGCGCCTTGGCGATCAGGCCGTCCACGTCCGGGTTGCTGTAGTAGCCCCAGTTGTTGGAGGTCGGCGGCGCGGCCTTGGTGTCGACGAAGCGCACCATCGCGAAGAACGGATCCATCGAGGCGAAGCTGATGTTGACCGCGTTGGCGCCGTGCGCGCTGGCATCCTTGGCGCCGATGCGCCAGTTGGTGTAGAGCGTGTTCCATTCGATCACGTCGAACTGCACGTCGAAGAAGCAGTCCTTCAGGTTCTGCTGCATGAACTCGTTCATCGGCAGCGGCTGCATCTGGCCCGAGCCGGAAGCCGAGATCTGCACCTTCACCGTCAGCGGCTTGGCGGCGGAATAGCCGGCCTCGGTCATGAGCTTCTTGGCGGCGGCGGGGTCGTACTTGATCTGGAAGCTGGGGTTGCCGCGCCACGGATGGCCGGGCTCGACCGTGCCGGTGGCCTCGCCCATCAGCCCGCCCAGCAGCTGCTTCATGGCCGGACGGTTGATGCACAGGTTGGCGGCGTAGCGCACACGCTTGTCCAGCCAGGGCGAGCCGGGCACGAAGGACAGCTGCCACGGCCACACGTGCGGCTGCGGGTTGGAGTAGATCTTGAAGCCGCGGCCCTTGATGGCGTCCAGCGCATCCGGCGCCGGCGCCTCGATCCAGTCGACCTGGCCCGACATCAGCGCGGCGGTGCGCGAGTTGGCTTCAGGCAGCGGCAGCATCACCACGCGGTCGATCTTGGGGCGGCGATGGGCGTCCCAGTAAGCGTCGTTCTTCACCACTTCCAGGCGCTCGCGCGCCACGAACTTGCTCATCTTGAAGGGGCCGGTGCCGGAGGCGTCCGCCGCGAAGGCGGTCCAGGCCTGCTTGGCGCGCTCGGCCTTGTCCGCCACCGAGGCCGGCACCGCGGCCAGCTTCTTCTCCCACTGCGCGGGCGAGGCCATGAACAGGTTGGTCAGGTTGATCGGCAGGAAGGAGTCCGGCTCGGAGGTGGTCAGCTCCACGGTCAGGTCGTCGACCTTGCGCGCCGAGCGCAGCGTGGGCATGCGCGAGGCGGTCACGCCGACCTGGCTGGGATCGAACTGCGGGGCGTTCTTGTCGAGCACCTTGTTGACGTTCCACACCACGGCGTCGGCATTGAAGGCCGAGCCGTCATGGAACTTCACGCCGGGGCGCAGCTTGAAGATCCACTTGGTCTTGTCCTTGGCGTCCACCGCCCACGACAGCGCGAGGTCGGGGATGAGCTCGCTGGCGCGGTCGGCCTTGGACAGGTCCCACTGGGTGAGGCCGTCGTACATCGGGATGCCGGTGAAGCGGTTACCCTCGAAGCCCTGGTCGGGCTGGCCCAGCGTGCGCGGGATGTCGCCGGCGGTCATGGCGATGCGCAGCACCTTCTCGGCATGCGCGGGCAACGCGGCAAAGGCGCCGAAGGCCAGGCTACAGGCCAGCGTCAGGGTGGCGGTTTGGGGGAATTTCATATCAGTGCTTTCCTTTGTTGGAAACGACGGTGGACACGGCGACAGATGAAACGACACAGCGGAGGGAAACCGGAGAAGCGACCGTCACGGCAGCCCGAACCTGAGTTCGACGCGGGCGGCGGCGTTGACCACATGCTGCTGCATGGCCTGGCGCGCGCCATCGGCGTCGCCGGCGGAGATCGCGGCGGCGATGGCGCGGTGCTCGACGGCCGGCGCCCAGATGCGCTCGCGGTCGGCGAAGGGCACGCGCAGGCTGTGGCTGATCGGGCTCTCGAACTGGCGCACCAGCTGGGTGAAGCCGGGGTTGCCGGAGAGCTCGGCGATGAGCTGGTGGAATTCGAAATCGGCGTGCGAGGCGCTGACCAGGTCGAGGTTCTTCAGCGCCTCTTCGAAGCGCGCCTGGATGCCCCACAGGCGCGGCGTGGCATGCGGCGTGATGTGACGCGCGGCCAATGCGGCGGCGGCCGACTCCATCACGTAGCGCAGCTGGAAAATCGCGGCCAGCTCCAGCGGCGGCGTGGCGGGCGCGGCCTCGCCCTCGGCGCTGGGCTGGGGCGGCGGCGGGGTTGCGCGGCCGGACTGGCGCTCGGCCACCAGCGTGCCCTTGCCCGGCACCGAGCGGATGAAACCCAGCGCCTCCAGCATCGACAAGGCCTCGCGCAGCGACGCGCGACTGATGCCCATCGAGTCCGACAGCTCGCGCTGGCTGGGCAGCATTTCGCCCGGCAGGTAGGTGCCGGAGAGGATCTGGCGCTGCAGGGTCTGTGCTGCGATATTGGGCATGCTCATCGGTGCAATCCTCGGTGGCCTCGGGCTTGGCCTGACTGGTCAGACCGCGGATGCGTGGTCAGCAATTAGCGTGCCACTGTCGCATCGCACGCCGCAAAGCCTTGCGGCGCCTGGTGTTCAGCGCGATTGCCGGATTTCGCCGGCGGCGCGGCGCGTGCACGGATACGGCGCGGCGCGGCGGCCCGGTGCGCGGGATTGATGCACGCGCGCGCACCGCCGCGCGCCGCGGGCGAAAAAAAAGCCCGGTCGGGGACCGGGCCTGGGAGCATGCGTCTTCTGGTCAGCGCGCGGGCAAGGGCGCCGCCGTCTCGTGCTTGGCCACCAGGTGGTAAAGCAGGAAGGCCGAGACGCCGCAGAAGGCCATCAGCGACACCAGCGGCAATGCGGTGCCGTCGTGCCAGATGCTCATCACCACGCCGGAGAGCACGCCCATGCCGAACTGCAGCGTGCCCATCAGCGCCGCGGCGGTACCGGCCTGGCGACCCTGGTGCTTGAGTGCGATGGCGGTAGCGTTGGGGCCGGTGAATCCGTAAGCGGTGAGGAAGCCGAAGAAACCGACCAGCAGCAGCGGCAGGCTTTCCCATCCCGCCAGCACCGCCAGCGCCACGAACAGCGAGAGGCCGGCCGGCACCCACAGGACCTTGCCCAGCACGCGCTCGGCGGAACGCTTGATCACCAGCCGCGCGTTGACCTGGGAGGCCGCGATCAGGCCGATGGCGTTGGAGGCGAACACGAAGCCGAAGTATTGCGGCTTGATGCCGTGCAGCTCGATGATCACGAACGGGCCGCCGGCGATGTAGGCGAACATGCCGGCCTGCACCAGCCCGCCGCACAGCACGTAGGACATGAACTGGCGGTGACGCAGCAGGCCCCAGTACTGGCGCAGCGTGCGGCCCAGGTGCAGCGGTTCGGCGCGGCTGGCGTCGACGGTCTCGGTGAGGAAGCGGCGGGTGCCCAGGATGCACAGCAGGCCGAAAATGGTCAGCACCACGAAGATGCCGCGCCAGCTGGCGAACACCAGCATCAGGCCGCCGATGAAGGGCGCCAGGATCGGCGCCAGGCCGAACACCAGCATGAGCATCGAGAAGGCCTTGGCCGAGCCCTCGGCGCCCATGCGGTCGCGCACCATGGCGCGCGGGATCACCATGCCGGCGCTGCCGCCCAGGCCCTGGAACAGGCGCAGCACGATCAGCGTCTCGATGTTCTGCGCGAAGATGCACAGCAAGGAACTGATGAAGTACAGGCCGATGCCGAAGAATAGCGGCGGCTTGCGGCCGAAGCGGTCCGACAGCGGCCCGTAGAACATCTGGCCGGCCGCCAGGCCGACCAGGAAGGCCGCCAGCGTCAGTTGTACCAGGTTGGTGCCGACCCCGAGGTCCTGGGCGATGGCGGTGAAGCTGGGCAGGTACATGTCGATGGCCAGCGCGCCCATCGCGGTGAGGCCGGCCAGCACGGCCAGCCATGGGGGAAATTTGCCCGTCGAGAGCGAAGTGTCGTTGTTGTGCATGTGGGAATTCTGGGGGCAGCCGTTGGTCGCGGCTGTTGGAGTGCGGAGCGACATTATAGATCGGCGGCCGCTTTCCTTCAGGACGCGACGCACGCGTCGCCAAATATTGCCGACAAGACTCGTGCAGTTTGTTGTGAAAAATGGCACACTCCCCCTGACAGTTCTCAACGGTCGGGATCGATGGCCGCAGGGAAGCGGGAATAAGCTGACATACGCCGGCGCCGCCGCGGTACGGGCAGCCAGGCACCAGGCCGAACGACAGAAGCTAGAAGCATATTGCCGCAGGGGAAGCGAATGAGTGCGCGATTTTCGCCATCGCCGCAAGACATGCCGGACGCCGGCCCCGCCATGGCCGGGGACGCGCCGGCCGCAGGCTGCAGCCGCCGGGGGGTGCTGGCGGCAGGCCTGTGTCTTGCCGCCGGCGCGCTGTTGCCGGGATGCGGCCGGCACGACGAGCCGACGCCGGCGCAGCCGGCTGCGGCGGCCGAACCGGTCGTACTGACCGCGCTGGTCTGGGCGCCCGACTGGGCCGAGGAAATGCATCGCGTGGCCGACACCTTCATGCGCGCGCATCCCGAGATCCGGATCAACCTGCAGTTCATGATCGGCAACTCGGTGGAGGAAAACCTCAAACCCAAGGCCGCCACCGACAACCTGCCCGACATCGTCTCGGTCAATCCCAACCCCTACACCGCCGCGCTGGCCGACCAGGGCCTGCTGGCCGACGTCGCCGACACGTCGGCCTGGGGCCAGATGCTGGGCATCCTGCAGCACGCCTGGACCTCGCCCGGCGGACGCCGCTACGGCATCCCCAACGGCCTGGCCACCACGCTCATCTATTACAACCGCGACATGTTCGAGCGCGCCGGCCTCCACAAGCTGCCGGCCGACTTCAGCGAGTTCCTGGCCGCCGGCGCGGCGCTGAGGAAAGCCGGCTTCACGCCGCTGGCGCTATCCGGCGCCTTCCCCAACATGCTGGGCAACGGCCCCTTCAGCTACGGCTTCGCCAACAGCGTGGCGGCGCGGCTTCCGGACTGGCGCGAGCGCATCGCCGACGGCACGCTGGCGCTGGACAACGCGCAGGGCGCCGCCATCTTCGGCAAGCTGCGCCAACTGGCCGAACACAAGCTGGTGCAGCCCGACTGCATGCGCGCCGGCTACCACGACACCTTGCGCCAGTTCTCAGAAGGCCGCGTGGCGATGGCGTTCCAGGGCAGCTGGGCGGCCGGCGCGCTGATGCACGGCCGCGAGGTGCGCGCCGGCGTCTTCGCCCCGCCCTGGAACGATCGAGGCCAGGCGCTGACCCCGGTGCTGGGCAGCGAGACCGGCTTCGCCGTGGCGCAAGCCAGCAGTGAGCGCAACCGCAAGGCGGCCAGGCAATTCATCGACTTCCTGTACGGCCCGGGCATGCCGATCTGGCAAGGCAAGCGCCAGAACATCCCGCCCTTCGGCAGGGCGAGCGACGAGGTCAGCGGCGACCGCGCGCTGTTCTCGCTGGTGGAGCAGATGGTGCGCGCCGACCCGGCCGGACGCAGCCCCGGCCTCTACTATTCCTACCTGCCGGCCAATACGATAGAGGTGCTGCACGAGCTGCTGCAGGGCGTGCTGTCCGGCAGGAAATCTCCCGATGGAGCCGCGCGCGCGCTGCAGGCTTCGATCGCCGGCCAAGCCCGCATCGACCGCAAATGAACCGGATGAGCGACACTCCCCACCTGCGCAAGCGCGCCGACCTGCGCCTGCTGCGCTTCGTGCGCAAGATCGACATCCGCTATCGGCTGATCAATTCCTTCATCCTGGTCTCGCTGCTGCCGCTGGTGGTCTCGGGCCTGCTGGCCTACCGCGAGAGCAGCAACGCCACCCAGGAGCGGGTGCGGGTGTACTCGATGCAGGTGGTCAAGCAGATCTCGCAGAACCTGCTGCTGCGCATGGAGAAGATCGAGGACACCAGCGAGGAGCTGGCGCTGTCGGATCGCCTGCAGCACCTGCTGGCCGACTACTACGGCAACGACGAGGCCGCCAGCGCCGCCGCCCGCACCGGCATCAGCAAGGTGCTGCTGGACACCTACGGCGCCTTCTCCTACGTCAGCCAGAAATACATCCTGGACCGCAACCGGCGGGTGATCGATCCGCAGATCTTCGCGCCGCTGGCCAACAGCGTGGGACGCCTGGCCGAAGAGGCGCCCGACCTCGCCGGGCGCCCGTGGTGGACGCTCTACAACGCCGGCCATGGCCAACGCAGCCTGGCCATGCTGCGCCAGATCCGCTTCACCGGCAACAACCGCGATGCCGGCCTGCTGCTGGTGGGAGTGCGGCCGAACTACTTCTTCCGCATCTTCGAGGGCATCGACCTGGGCTACGACTCCAGCATCTTCATCGTCGACGCCAATGACGGCACGGTGGTGGTCCAGAACCGCGAGGGCGGGACGGGAACCGCCGACCCGGCGCTGCTGCAAGGCATCGCCGCCAGCCAGGCGGAGCGCCGCGAGAGCGACTTCATCGCCTATGCCGACGCCGACAAGCGGCCCTACTACGCGGCCATCGCGCGCGTGCCTCACACCTCGTGGCTGGTGGTCAGCGCCACTCCGGCCGATCGCCTCAACGCCGACACGCGCTCGGTGCGCAACAAGATCATCGGCATCGGCCTCTTGTGCTTCGCCGCTTCGCTGCTGCTGTCGGCGCTGATCGCGCGCAGCATCACGGCGCCCCTGAAGCGGCTGATCATGGTGATGAAGGAAACCGAGAGCGGCAATTCGCACATCCGCGTCGAACAAGGCGGCAGCGACGAGATTTCGGTGCTGTCGCGCAAGTTCAACCAGATGGCCAGCAAGCTGCACCAGAACAAGGAACAACTGGAGGAACAGGTGGCGCTGCGCACGCGCGAGCTGGAGCGCGCCAACCGCAAGCTGGAGGCGCTGTCGTCGACCGACGGCCTGACCGGCGTGGCCAACCGCCGTCGCTTCGACGAGGCGCTGGCCAACGAGCTGCGACGCGCGGTGCGCTCCGCCAAGCCGCTGGCGCTGCTGATGCTGGATGTCGATTACTTCAAGAAGTACAACGACCGCTACGGCCACCAGGCCGGCGACGAATGCCTGCGCATCGTGGCGCGCGTGCTGCAGCAAAGCTCGCGCCGCGCGACCGACCTGGTGGCGCGCTACGGCGGCGAGGAGTTCGTCATCATCGTCGCCGAGAGCGATCCCGGCAGCGCCATCCAGCAGGCCGAGAACATCTGCGACGCCATCTTCGCCCTGAAGATCCCGCACGCCGATTCGCCCTTCGGCTACATCACCGCCAGCATCGGCGTGGCCGCCGTGCAGCCCGACGAGCAACTGGCCGCCGAACGCGTGCTGCGCATTGCCGACCAGGCGCTCTATCACGCCAAATACCAAGGCCGCAACCGCGTGGTGCTGGGCAGCGACGCCACCGGCCACTTCTGACTTGCCCCTGCGGCGATGCCGCAGGGCAACGGCTTCCCCTGGCGCTGTCGGCGCATTCTTGCAGCGCGCTGACAATCGGCTGACGACTCCCCGGACGATGCAAAGATGGCCGGCGCGGCGCCGTATTGCCTGAACCAAAGATTCGGCGCCGCATCATATCTGCATGCCAACCATTGCCAGGGAGCAGCAGATGACGTCGAGCCGCGAAGAAAAAAAACACTGGACCGTTGAAGATATCGATTTCACGCGCATCGACGTGGCGCGCATGCGCGGCAACGAGGATTTGTTCTACCTGGTCGCCTGCGCCTCCTTCATCGAGAGCGGCTCGGACCTCTATACGCACAACCTGGTGGAGTATTACCGGGGCGACGCCGAAGTCGAGGGCTGGCTGCGCGAGCAATGGGAAAAGGAAGAACTGCAGCACGGCGCCGCGCTGCGCGCCTATGTCCAGTACGTGTGGCCGGAATTCGACTGGGAGCGCGCCTACCGCGGCTTCCTCGACGAGTACTCGCAATACTGCAAGGTGGAATTGCTGGAGCCCTCGCGCGCGCTGGAGCTGGCGGCGCGCTGCGTGGTGGAGACCGGCACCTCGGCCTACTACCGCGCCCTGGCGCGCGCCGCCGACGAACCGGTCTTGAAGCACCTGGCCGGCCTGATCGCCAACGACGAAGTGAATCACTACAAGCACTTCTACAAGTACTTCCGCCGCTACCGCAGCCTGGAAAACGTCGGCCGCTCACGCGTGCTGGGCACCCTGGGCCGGCGCACGCTGGAGCTCAAGAACGAGGATGCCGACTGCGCCATCCGCCATGTGGTGCGGGTCCACGACCCGGCGCTGGCGGCCGACCCGGCGCGGGTCAAGGCGCTGGCCTCGCGCATGAGCCGTACTGTGCGCGTGAACCTCAAACCCGAGACCACCATCAAGATGATCATGCGGCCGCTGGAATTGCCGCCGGCGGTGCAGAGCATGATCGAGTTCCCGATCCGCCAGTTCATGCAGCGGGTCATCCTGCGCTGAGTCCCTCCCCGCCGCCGTAGCGGCGCCTCGCGCCTGCCTTGTCCGTCCCGGCCGCACGGTCGGCGCCCGCCCCAACATCGGGCATCGCCGCGCGCCAGCTTGGTGAGCGTCGTCGCGCCGGATCCGGCTTGTCGACAAAGTCGCCCGCGTTTGGTGCGCAAATCCGACTGCATTGACAACATCCCGCACCGCGCCTCCCTCGCGTGCGCCCCGCTTTGATGCACGGCCACCGGCGACAGCCGGGCATTGGCACGCATTCTGCTATTAGAGCTGGGCAGTGAAAAAAACTTATCCGAACTTTTTTCCCGAGGGAGCAAACATGTCACGTCGTACCGTACTGAAAGCCACCGCACTGGGCGCGTTCGCCCTGGCCGCATCCTCCTGGCTGCCCTCCGCGTTCGCCGCGGACACCATCAAGGTCGGCATCCTGCACTCCCTCTCGGGCACCATGGCGATCTCCGAGACGTCGCTCAAGGACGTGGCCCTGATGACCATCGATGAAATCAACGCCAATGGCGGCGTGATGGGCAAGAAGCTGGAGCCGGTAATCGTCGACCCGGCCTCCAACTGGCCGCTGTTCGCCGAAAAGGCGCGCCAGCTGATTTCGCAGGACAAGGTTTCCGTCGTGTTCGGCTGCTGGACCTCGGTGTCGCGCAAGTCGGTGCTGCCGGTGTTCAAGGAATTGAACAGCCTGCTGTTCTACCCGGTGCAATATGAAGGCGAAGAACTCGAGAAGAACGTGTTCTACACCGGCGCCGCGCCCAACCAGCAAGCCATTCCCGCCACCGAATACCTGATGTCCAAGGAAGGCGGCGGCGCCAAGCGCTTCGTGCTGCTGGGCACCGACTACGTCTACCCGCGTACCACCAACAAGATCCTGCGCGCCTTCCTGCACAGCAAGGGCGTGAAGGACTCCGACATCGACGAGGTCTACACCCCGTTCGGTCACTCCGACTACCAGACTATCGTCGCCAACATCAAGAAGTTCGCGGCCGGCGGCAAAACTGCGGTGATCTCCACCATCAACGGCGACTCCAACGTGCCCTTCTACAAGGAACTGGGCAACGCCGGCCTGAAGGCGACCGACGTGCCGGTGGTGGCGTTCTCGGTGGGCGAGGAAGAACTGCGCGGCGTGGACACCAAGCCGCTGGTGGGCCACCTGGCGGCCTGGAACTACTTCGAATCGGTGAAGAACCCGGTCAATGCCGCCTTCATCAAGAAGTGGAAAGCCTACGCCAAGGCCAAGAACCTGCCCAATGCCGATACCGTCGTGACCAACGACCCGATGGAAGCCACCTACGTCGGCATCTACATGTGGAAGCAGGCCGTGGAGAAGGCCAAGACCACAGACACCGACAAGGTGATCGCAGCCATGGGCGGCCAGAAGTTCAAGGCGCCGTCCGGCTACGAGCTGGAAATGGACAAGACCAACCACCACCTGCATAAGCCGGTGATGATCGGCGAAATCAAGGCCGACGGTCAGTTCAACGTGGTCAACAAGACCAAGACCACCATCCGCGCGCAACCGTGGAGCCCGTACATCCCGGGCAACGAAGGCAAGCAGAAGATGTAATTGCGGCAGGGCGCGCCAACCGGCGCGCCCCCGGCAACACCCACCACGATCCGACAGATCCGCCCGCCGTCCGGCATCTTGCCCAACGCCGCCCGGGCGCCTGGGAATATCCAAAAATGAAAACAGCCATCAAGCTTTTACGCGCCTCGTTCGCGATGTGGCTCTGCGCGCACGCGCTGGCCGCCAGCGCGGCCATCGATCCGGCATTGCTCAAGCCGCTTGGCGGAGACGACCCCGACGCGCGTATCGACGCCGTCAACCAGATTGCCGCGCTCGCCAGCGACGATGCGGTGAAGGTCCTCAAGGCATTGAACAGCGATGCCCTGTATGCCACCCCGGCCGGCGACGTATTGATCGTCGACGACGCCGGCAATGCCTTCAACCCGGCCACCGGCCAGAGCGGCCCGGCGCCCGACGACGCCGAAGGCGTGACCGTCAACAACCGCCTGCGCGGCGCGGTCGACGGCGCGCTCTCGGGCCTGAAGCTGCTCTCCGAAAAACGTGAGGAGCGCCTGGCTGCCGCCGGCGACCTGCTCAAGAGCGCCGACCCGGCGCAGCTGCCGCTGATCCAGAAGGCGCTGGCCAAGGAAGGCGACGCCCAGATCAAGGACGTCCTGCAACAGGTGCAGGCCACCGCCAACCTGCATGCGGCCGATCCGGCCGTGCGCCGCGCCGCGGTGAAGACCCTGGCCGAGACCACCAACGCCTCGCTCAAGCCGGCGCTGGAGCAGATGCTGGCCAAGAACCCCGACGGCAGCTACGCCGAGCCCGATGAGGGCGTGCGCATCGAAGCCGTGCGCACGCTGGCCGCGCTGGATCGCCACCTGTCCATCGTCGACTTCGCCGGCAAGCTGTTCTACGGCGTCTCGCTGGGCAGCGTGCTGCTGCTGGCGGCGCTGGGCCTGGCCATCACCTTCGGCCTGATGGGTATCATCAACATGGCGCACGGCGAGCTGCTGATGATCGGCGCCTACACCACCTACGTGTGCCAGCTGGTGTTCCGCAAGTTCTTCCCCGGCGCGATCGACGCCTACCTGGTGGTCGCGCTGCCGGCCGCCTTCATCGTCGCCGCCGCCGTGGGCATCGCGCTGGAGCGCCTGGTGATCCGCTGGCTCTACGGCCGCCCGCTGGAGACGCTGCTGTGCACCTGGGGCATCAGCCTGATGCTGATGCAGGCGGTGCGCTCCATCTTCGGCGCGCAGAACGTGGAAGTGGCCAACCCCAGCTGGATGTCGGGCGGCGTGACCGTGCTCGGCTCGCTGGTGCTGTCCTACAACCGCATCGTGATCGTGTTCTTCGCGCTGTTCGTGGTGTTCGCCGTGTGGCTGATCCTCAACAAGACACGCCTCGGCCTGTTCGTGCGCGCCGTCACGCAGAACCGCCGCATGGCCGACTGCGTGGGCGTGTCCACCGGCCGCATCGACATGATGACCTTCGGCCTGGGTTGCGGCATCGCGGGCCTGGGCGGCGTGGCGCTCTCGCAGCTGGGCAACGTCGGTCCCGACCTCGGCCAGGGCTACATCGTGGACTCCTTCATGGTGGTGGTGCTGGGCGGCGTGGGCCAGCTGGCCGGCACCGTGATCGCGGCCTTCGGCCTCGGTGAGGTGAACAAGTTCCTGGAGCCGATGGCCGGCGCTGTGCTGGCCAAGATCGCCATCCTGGTGTTCATCATCGTCTTCATCCAGAAGCGTCCGCAAGGCCTCTTCGCACTCAAGGGCAGGAGCGTGGAATGAACACCATGTTGATGCGACCCTCTTTGTTTTCCAAACCCGCGTGGACCGGCATCGTGGTCTGCACGGTGATCCTGGCGCTGCTGCCGATCTGCAACCTGGCCTTCGCCGACGGCAGCGCGCTGCACGTCTCCAGCTACACCGTGGCGCTGGTGGGCAAGTTCATGTGCTACGCCATGGCGGCGCTGGCGCTGGATCTGGTGTGGGGCTACACCGGCATCCTGTCGCTGGGCCACGGCGTGTTCTTCGCGCTGGGCGGCTATGCGCACGGCATGTACCTGATGCGCGCCATCGGCCGCGACGGCGTGTACCAGAGCGACCTGCCGGACTTCATGGTGTTCCTGAACTGGAAGGCCTATCCGTGGTACTGGTGGATGACCGAGCACTTCTGGTTCGCCATGCTGCTGGTGGTGCTGGTGCCGGGCGTCCTGGCCTTCGTGTTCGGCTACTTCGCCTTCCGCTCGCGCATCAAGGGCGTGTACTTCTCCATCATCACGCAGGCCATGACGTTCGCGTTCATGCTGCTGTTCTTCCGCAACGACACCGGCTTCGGCGGCAACAACGGCTTCACCGACTTCAAGCGCATCCTCGGCTTCACCATCACCGCGCCGGGCACCAAGGCGGCGCTGTACCTGGTGACGCTGGCGCTGCTGTTCGGCGCGCTGTTCCTCTGCCGCATGATCGTCACCTCCAAGCTGGGCCGCGTGCTGCAGGGCGTGCGCGACTCCGAGTCGCGCCTGATGTTCATCGGCTACAACCCGCTGTGGTTCAAGCTGTTCGTGTGGACGCTGTCGGCCGTGATCTGCGGCATCGCCGGCGCCCTCTACGTGCCGCAGGTGGGCATCATCAACCCGTCCGAGATGTCGCCGGCCAATTCCATCGAGATGGTGATCTGGGCCGCGGTGGGCGGACGCGGCACGCTGCTGGGCCCGATCATCGGCGCCTTCACGGTCAACGGCCTGAAGAGCTGGTTCACCGCGGCCTTCCCCGACCTGTGGCTGTACGCGCTGGGCCTGATCTTCATCCTGGTGACGCTGTTCCTGCCGCAAGGCATCCTGGGACTGGCGCAAAAACTGAAAAAACGCGACGCGCCGCCCGAGGGCGAAGTCGCGTCCAAGGAGGCCGCATGAGTCCCATCGATACCGGCAAGGCGCCCGCGGGCGTGGGCGGCCTGGGCGGCAACGTCGACACGCCGCACGCCGACCACGGCACATCCTACGAGCGCATCAAGCCCGAGGGCGTGGACACCACGCACGGCGCCATCCTCTACCTCGAAAACATCACGGTCTCGTTCGACGGCTTCAAGGCCATCAACAACCTGAACCTGGATATCTCGGTGGGCGAGCTGCGCTGCATCATCGGCCCCAACGGCGCCGGCAAGACCACCATGATGGACGTGATCACCGGCAAGACGCGCCCGACCGCGGGCACCGCCTTCTTCGGCCAGACCATCGACCTGACCCGCATGACCGAGTACGAGATCGCGCATGCCGGCATCGGCCGCAAGTTCCAGCGTCCTACGGTCTTCGAGCAGCACACGGTGTTCGAGAACCTGGAGCTGGCCATGAAGATGGACAAGCGCGTCAAGACCACGCTGTTCGCGCGCCTGGACTCGGCGCAGATCGGCAAGATCGAGGAGATCCTCAAGCTGATCCGCCTGAACGGCCAGGAACGCCGCCCCGCCGGCTTGCTCTCGCACGGCCAGAAGCAGTGGCTGGAGATCGGCATGCTGCTCATGCAGGAGCCGCAGCTGCTGTTGCTGGACGAACCGGTGGCCGGCATGTCCGACGCCGAGACCGCGCGCACCGCCGAGCTGTTGAACGAGCTGCGCGGCAAGCATTCGATCATGGTGGTGGAGCACGACATGGGCTTCGTCGAGGAGATCGCCCAGGGCGGCAAGGTCACCGTGCTGCACGAGGGCTCGGTGCTGGCCGAGGGCAACATGCAGCAGGTGCAGTCCAACGAGCGCGTGATCGAAGTCTATCTTGGACGTTAAGGCGGGACGATAAACATATGCTGCAAGTCAACCAACTCAACCAGTACTACGGCGCGGCGCACACGCTGCGCGGCGTATCGCTCGACGTGCAGAAGGGCCGCGTACTCTCGCTGCTGGGCCGCAACGGCGTGGGCAAGACCACGCTGCTGAAGTGCCTGATGGGCGTGCTGCCGGTGGCCAAGGGCAGCGTCACCTTCGAGGGGCACGACATCACCCGCCTCAAACCCCACCAGCGCGCCAAGCTGGGCATCGCCTATGTGCCGCAGGGGCGCGAGATCTTCGCGCGGCTCACGGTGGAAGAGAACATGCTGATGGGCATGGCCACGCTGTCGGGCCGCAAGGCCGCCAGCATCAAGGGCGAGGTCTACGAGCTGTTCCCGGTGCTCAAGGAAATGCTGCACCGGCGCGGCGGCGACCTCTCCGGCGGCCAGCAGCAGCAGCTGGCGATCGCGCGGGCCTTGCTGGCCGAGCCCAAGCTGATCATCCTGGACGAGCCGACCGAGGGCATCCAGCCCTCCATCATCAAGGACATCGGCCGCGTCATCAGCCTCTTGCGCCAGCGCGGCGACATCGGCATCTTGCTGTGCGAGCAATATTTCGACTTCGCGCGCGAGCTGGCCGACACCTTCGTCGTGATGTCGCGCGGCGAGGTGGTCGCCTCGGGCACGCAGGACCAGATGGACGGCGACGACGTCAAGAAGCACCTGGCGGTGTAAGCAAGCCGGCCGGCGCATGCGCGCTGGCCGCGCGTCTGCTATACACTCGCTGCTGGCGGACGCCCCGCGGGCCCGGCAATGATGAACTTGCACAGGCCCGACGGGCGCGGCATTCCAACCAGACTAGAACAAGGTATGAAACGCATCACCGGCCATTCGGATTCCGCCAGCGCACCGGCGTCGCCGCGCGCGGAGCAGCGCCACGCGCCGGACCAGGCGCGCCTGGCGCTGGAGTTCGCCGACGACGCCGGCACCACCCGCCTGGTGCGGCGCCGGCATTTCGGCCCGCTGCGCGTGCAAAAGCCGCTCTATCCCGAACATCCATCCGTCTGCCACGCCATCATCGTGCATCCGCCCGGCGGCATCGTCGGCGGCGACCAGTTGACCATCGATGCCGAGGTCGGCGCCGGCGCGCACGCGCTGCTGACCACGCCGGGCGCCGGCAAGTGGTACCGCGCCAATGGCGCGCATTCGCGCCAGGGCGTGACGCTCAGGGCCGGGGCCGGCGCCTCGCTGGAATGGCTGCCCCAGGAAACCATCTTCTTCGACGCCGCCGAGGTGAACATGGAACACAGCGTCGAGCTGGCCGCCGACGCCGCCTATCTCGGCGCGGAAATCCTGTGCTTCGGCCGCACCGCCTCGGGCGAACGCTTCGGGCGCGGCGCCGTGGCCCAGCGCACCGAGATCCGGCGGGGCGGCAAGCTGGTCTGGTTCGAACAGGGCCGGCAGCAGGCCGAGCGCATGGGCGGTCCGCTGGCGCTGGACGGCCGCACCGTGTGCGGCACCCTGATCGCGGTCGGCGACGGCATGGACAACGCCTTGCTGGCGGCGCTGCGCGAGGCCACCGGCGCCCTGGCGCTGGAAGGACGCAGCGGCGCCACGCTGATGAAGCAGGTGCTGGTGGCGCGCTACCTGGGCGACTCCAGCCTGGCGGCCCGGCAATGGCTGCACACCGCCTGGCAGGTGCTGCGCCCGGCGGTGGCCAAGCGCGAGGCGGCGATCCCGCGCATCTGGAATACCTGAACGCTTTGTAGAACATCCGTAAAACCTGGAGGCCGTCCGCGGCCGGGAGCCAACATGGAACTGACACCAAGGGAAAAAGACAAGCTGCTCATCTTCACCGCCTCGCTGCTGGCCGAGCGCCGCCGCGCGCGCGGCCTGAAGCTGAACTATCCGGAGGCGGTGGCGCTGATCACCGCCGCCATCATGGAAGGCGCGCGCGACGGCAAGACGGTCGCCGAGCTGATGTCGGAAGGCGCCACCATCCTCACGCGCGCCGACGTCATGGAGGGCGTGCCGGAGATGATCCCCGACATCCAGGTGGAGGCCACCTTCCCGGACGGCAGCAAGCTGGTCACCGTCCATCACCCGATTCCCTGAACAGGAGCACCCGATGATCCCAGGAGAAATGCTGGTCGAGCCCGGCGAGATCGAACTCAACGTCGGCCGCGCCACCGCCGCGCTCACCGTGGCCAATAGCGGCGACCGCCCGATCCAGGTCGGTTCGCACTTCCACTTCTACGAGACCAATCCGGCGCTGAAGTTCGATCGCCGGGCGGCCTACGGCATGCGCCTCAACATCGCCGCCGGCACCGCGGTGCGTTTCGAGCCGGGCCAGGAACGCGTGGTCGAGCTGGTGGCGCTGGCGGGCGACCGTCGCGTCTACGGCTTCAACGCGCTGGTGATGGGCAAGCTCAAATCGCAGGACAAGACCAGCGAAAAGGGACAATGACATGAGCAAGATATCCCGTTCGGCCTATGCCGAGATGTTCGGCCCCACCACCGGCGACCGCGTGCGCCTGGCCGATACCGAGTTGTTCCTGCAGGTGGAGAAGGACTACACCATCTACGGCGAAGAGGTTAAGTTCGGCGGCGGCAAGGTGATCCGCGACGGCATGGGACAGTCGCAGCGCGCCCATGCCGACGTCATGGACACGGTCATCACCAACGCGCTGATCGTGGACCACTGGGGCATCGTCAAGGCCGACATCGGCATCAAGGCCGGCAAGATCGCCGGCATCGGCAAGGCCGGCAATCCCGACATCCAGCCGGGCGTGACCATGGCCATCGGCGGCGCCACCGAGATCATCGCCGGCGAAGGCATGATCGTCACCGCCGGCGGCATCGACAGCCATATCCACTTCATCTGCCCGCAGCAGATCGAGGAGGCGCTGATGAGCGGCGTGACCACCATGATCGGCGGCGGCACCGGCCCGGCGGTGGGCACGGCGGCCACCACCTGCACCCCCGGCCCCTGGCACATCCATTCGATGCTGGCCGCAGCCGACGCCTTCCCGATGAACCTGGGCTTCCTGGGCAAGGGCAACGTCAGCCTGCCGCTGCCGCTGGAGGAGCAGATCCGCGCCGGCGCCATCGGCCTGAAGCTGCACGAGGACTGGGGCTCGACCCCGGCCGCCATCGACAACTGCCTGACGGTGGCCGATCGCATGGACATCCAGGTGGCGATCCACACCGACACCCTCAACGAGGGCGGCTTCCTGGAACACACCCTGGCCGCCTTCAAGGACCGCACCATCCACACCTTCCACACCGAAGGCGCCGGCGGCGGCCACGCGCCCGACATCATCGCGGCGGTAGGCCAGGGCAACGTGCTGCCCTCCTCCACCAACCCGACGCGCCCGTTCACCGTCAACACGCTGGACGAGCACTTGGACATGCTGATGGTGTGCCACCACCTCGACCCGGCCATTGCCGAGGACATCGCCTTCGCCGAATCGCGCATCCGCCGCGAGACCATCGCCGCCGAGGATATCCTGCACGATATCGGCGCGATCTCGATGATGTCCTCCGACTCGCAGGCCATGGGCCGCGTGGGCGAGGTGATCATGCGCACCTGGCAGACCGCGCACAAGATGAAGGTGCAGCGCGGCTCGCTGAAGGAAGACCCTTCGCGCAACGACAACTTCCGCATCAAGCGCTACATCGCCAAGTACACCATCAACCCGGCCATCACCCATGGCATCTCGCACGTGGTGGGTTCGCTGGAGGTCGGCAAGGTGGCCGACATCGTATTGTGGAAGCCGGCCTTCTTCGGCGCCAAGCCGTCGATGATCTTGAAGAGCGGGATGATCGCGGCGGCCCAGATGGGCGATCCCAACGCCTCGATCCCGACGCCGCAGCCGGTGCACTACCGCATGATGTTCGGCGCCTACGGCGGCGGGCTGAAGACCTCGATGACCTTCGTCTCGCAGGCCGCCTTCGACGCCGGCATCGGCGAGCAGCTCAAGCTCAACAAGCCGGTGGTGGCGGTGAAGAACATGCGCAACCTGAGGAAGCGCGACATGATCCACAACGGCGCCACGCCGAAGATGGAAGTCGATTCCGAAACCTATGAAGTGCGCGCCGACGGCGAGCTGCTGGTGTGCGAACCGGCCAGGTCGCTGCCGCTGGCGCAGCGCTATTTCCTGTTCTGAACCATCCAAGACATATGCTGACACTCAATACCAAGGTCGAACGGGCCGACCAGATCGACGGCGAGCTGGTGCTGCCGTATGACCAGCGCGAGAAGAGCCGCCTGCGCGCCACCATGGTTTCCGGCGAGGACGTGGCGGTGTTCACGCTGCGCGGCACCGTGCTGCGCGACGGCGACCTGCTGCGCGGCGACGATGGCCGCGTGGTCAGGATCCGGGCCGCGGCCGAGGCCACCTACCGGGTCGACGCGGCCGACGCCCACCTGCTGCTGCGCTGCGCCTTCCACCTCGGCAACCGCCATACGCAGGCGCATATCGGGCATGAGGGGGGCGTGGGCTTCCTGCGCATCCGCAAGGACCCGGTCCTCAAGGAAATGCTGGAGGGCCTGGGCGCGCGCGTGTCCGAAGAACAGGCGGCCTTCGAGCCGGAGGCCGGCGCCTATGGCGGCGGCCATCACCATCACGGCGACGAGCACCATCACAATCCGCTGGCGCCGATCCCGCTGCGCCAGAAGATCCACCGCCCGAGCGACCCGAAGGAGTCCTGAGCGCCATGCAAGCCGCCGCCCTGCTTCACCTGCTGCAGCTGTCGAGCCCGTCGTTGCCGATCGGCGCGTACAGCTATTCGCAGGGACTGGAGGCCGCCATCGAAAGCGGCCGGGTCGCCAACGAGGCGGCCGCCCGCGCATGGATCGCGCATGCCTTGCAGGAGGTGGTGGCGCGCTTCGAGGCGCCGATCTTCGCGCGCCTGGTGGATGCGTTCGCAGCGCGCGACGCCGATGCGGTGGCGCTGTGGACCGAGCGCTTCGTGGCCGCGCGCGATACCTCCGAGTTCCGCGCCGAGACCATCCAGATGGGCTATTCGCTGGGCAAGCTGGCGGCCGACCTGAAGCTGGGCGATCCCGGGCTGCTGGCGATCCTGCAGGCGCAGCCGGAAGTGCCGCTGCCTACCGCGCTGGCGTTTGCCGTGGTGGCGCTGCAGGTGCCGCGCGAGGCGGCGCTGCTGGGCATGCTGTTCGCCTGGGCCGAGAACCAGGTGCTGGCCTGCGTGAAGACGGTGCCGCTGGGCCAGGTCGCCGGCCAGCGCATGCTGCTGTCGCTGCGCGCCGAACTGGAGCAAGCCGCGGCCATCGCGCAGTCGCTGCCGGACGAGGAATTGTCCAACTGGTCGCCCGGGCTGTCGCTGCTGTCGATGCAGCACGAGGTGCAGTACAGCCGCATCTACCGATCCTGATTACATCCAATATCAACCAGAGACCCAAGACATGAGCAATCCCAATACTCCCAATCCGCTGCGCGTGGGCATCGGCGGCCCGGTCGGCTCCGGCAAGACCGCGCTGTGCGAGATGCTGTGCAAGCGCATGCGCGACAGCTACGACATGGCCGTCATCACCAATGACATCTACACCAAGGAAGACATGGAGATCCTGCTGCGCGCCGACGCGCTGCCGGCCGAGCGCCTGATGGGGGTGGAGACCGGCGGCTGCCCGCACACGGCGATCCGCGAGGATGCCTCGATCAACCTGGAGGCGATCGCGCGCATGAGCGCGGACTTTCCCGACCTCGACCTGATCCTGGTGGAGTCCGGCGGCGACAACCTGGCCGCCACCTTCAGCCCCGAGCTGTCGGACCTGACCATCTACGTGATCGACGTGGCCGGCGGCGAGAAGATCCCGCGCAAGGGTGGCCCCGGCATCACCCGTTCGGATTTGCTGATCATCAACAAAACTGACCTGGCGCCCTACGTCGGCGCAAATCTCGATATCATGGCGGCCGATGCCAAGCGCATGCGCGGCGAGCGCCCCTTCGTATTCACCAACCTGCGCAGCGGCGACGGCGTGGAAAAGGTGATCGACTACATCCGCAAGCAGGGCCTGCTGGACCAGAAGGCCGGACACTGAAGCGCTGCGCCCGTCATCCAACGATTTTCAGATTCGCACAAGGAGAAACTTATGTTCGCACTTTCGACCAAGAACCGCGCGCGCCTGGGCGTGCTCGCAGTGGCTGCGCTGGCCGCAGGCTCGGCCATGGCCCACCCCGGCCATCCGGGCGCGCACATGGACGCCGCAGCCAGCTTCATGAGCGGCTTCACCCACCCGTTCTCGGGCATCGATCACCTGCTGGCGATGCTGGCCGTGGGCCTGTGGGCGGCGCAGAACAAGCAGCGCGCCCTGTGGGTGCTGCCGCTGGCCTTCCCGCTGATGATGGTGGTGGGCGCCTTGCTGGCCATCGGCGGCCTGGAGCTGCCGGCAGTGGAAACCGGCATCGCCGCCTCGGTGGCGGTGATGGGCCTGCTGATCGCGTTCGCGGTGCGCATGCCGCTGTGGGGCAGCGCCGCGGTGGTGTCGCTGTTCGCGCTGTTCCACGGTTATGCGCACGGCAGTGAATTGCCGCACGGCTCGTCGGCCGCGATGTACGGCGCCGGCTTCATCCTGGCCACCGCCATCCTGCATGCGACCGGCCTGGTCGTGGGCCTGGTGGCCGGCCGCAAGATGGCCGACCGCGTGGTGCGCGTGGGCGGCGTAGGCATCGCCGCCGTCGGCGCCTATCTGCTGGCGGCCTGAGCCTCCGGCAAGAGCTCCACTGAACGCTGGCCGCGCGCGGCCAGCCACGCATCCAGCACGGCCTCGCTCCCCTTGGGGAAATGCAGGCCGAGCTTGGAGCGGCGCCACAGGATGTCGGCCGCGCAGGTCGCCCACTCGTGACGCAGCAGGTAGTCCACTTCGGCGGCGTACAGCCCGGCGAAGATCTCTTCTCCCATCTCTTCCAATTTGCTTTTTCCTTTCAGCAGCGCATGCGCGCGGCTGCCATAGGCGCGCGCATAGCGTTGCAGCAGTTGCGGCGGCAGCCAGGCGTATTGCTGCTGCAGGTCGTGCACGAAACCGTCGAACTCCCGCACCGAACGATTCTGCGGCGTGGGCGCGAACAGGTCGCCGCCGGGCAGGCAGGCGTCGGCGGTCCAGGAGCCGCGGCTGTTGCCCAGCACCGGCGCAATCATGTCCACGGCCTCCTCGGCCAGCTTGCGGAAGGTGGTGATCTTGCCGCCGAACACCGAGAGCAGCGGCGCGCCGTCGCGATTGAGGTCGAGCTGGTAGTCGCGCGTGACGGCCGAGGCGTCGGCCGCGGCGTCTTCCAGCAACGGACGCACGCCGGCATACGACCAGAGCACGTCGGCGGGCGCGATGGGCTTGCTGAAGTAGCGGTTGGAGAGCGCGCACAGGTAGCCGATCTCCTCGTCGGAGATGGCCACCTTGGCGCTGTCGCCGCGGTACTCGACGTCGGTGGTGCCGATCAGCGTGAAGTCGCGTTCGTAGGGAATCGCGAAGACGATGCGACCGTCCGGGTTCTGGAAGATGTAGGCGTGGTCGTGCTCGAACAACCGCTTGACGACGATATGGCTGCCCTTGACCAGGCGCACCGACTTGCCCGAGCGCACATGCGCGGTTTCGCCCAGGAACTGCGCGACCCACGGCCCGGCGGCGTTGACCACGCAGCGCGCGCGCACCTGCACGGCGTGGCCGTCGGCCTGGCGCAGCGTGGCTTGCCATTGCTGGCCCTGGCGCACCAGCGACTCGCAACGGGTGCGGGTGTGAATGCGCGCCCCCTTTTCGGCGGCGGCCATGGCGTTGAGCACCACCAGGCGGGCATCGTCGACCCAGCCGTCGGAGTAGACGAAGCCGCGCGTGAACTCTGCCTTGAGCGGCGCGCCGGCGGCGTGCCGGCGCAGGTCCAGCCCACGCGAGCCGGGCAGCAGCTCGCGCCGCGCCAGGTGGTCGTACAGGAACATGCCCAGGCGGATCAGCCAGGCCGGCCGCTGGCCCTTGGCGTGCGGCATGACGAAGCGCAGCGGCCACATGATGTGCGGGGCGCTGCGCAACAGCACCTCGCGTTCGATCAGCGCCTTGCGCACCAGGCCGAACTCGTAGTGCTCGAGGTAGCGCAGGCCGCCGTGGATCAGCTTGCTGGATGAAGAAGACGTATGCGCCGCCAGGTCGTGCTGTTCGCACAGCACCACCGACAGGCCGCGGCCGGCGGCATCGCGCGCGATGCCGGCGCCGTTGATGCCGCCGCCCACCACCAGGACGTCGCACTCCAGCGGGGTGGGGACCGGTTCTCTGCTCTGTGCTTGCATGCCTTGCCTCTTACAGGACGCGCTTGCGGATCTGCGTCACCACGACTTCCGTGACGATCACGATGGCGAAGATGGAGACCAGCACGGTCGCCACGCGCGGCCACTGGAACAGGTTCAGCGCGGTGTCGAGCACCATGCCCACGCCGCCGGCGCCGACGATGCCCAGCACCGCCGACTCGCGCACGTTGATGTCCCAGCGCAGCAGCACGATGGACATGAAGGCGGGCTTGAGCTGCGGCCAGTAGCCGTACCAGATCTCGGAGAGCTTGCTGGCGCCCGAGGCTTGCAGCGCCTCGATCGGGCCGCGCGGCATCTGCTCGATGGTCTCGCCGGCCATCTTGCCGACGAAGCCGATCGAACGGAAGGCGATGGCCAGCGTGCCGGCCAGCGGGCCGGGGCCGAAGATGGCCAGGAACAGCAGCGCCCAGACCAGCGAATTGACCGAGCGGCTGGCCACCAGCACGATGCGGGCGAACAGGTTCAGGCCGCGATGGGGCGTCAGGTTGGACGCCACCAGGAGGCCGAACGGAATGGCCAGCGCAATCGACAGCAGGGTGCCGAGGGTGGCGATGTGCAGGGTCTCGATCAGCCCGGCCTTGACGTCGCTGCCGAAGTATTCCCAGTCGATGGGCCACATGCGGCCCAGCATGTCGCTCATCTGTTCCGGCGCGTCGTAGAGGAACTCGGGAATGATCTCGATGTAACGCAGCGACTGCACCACGGCGGCCGCGATCACCAGCCAGACGGCGAAGCGCAGCAGGCGCTGCAGCGGCGTGTGGCGCTGCCATTCGCGCTCGGCCGGGCTGATGGCGGCCTGCGGGTTGCGGAGTGCGGTATCAGACATTGAAGACCTTCTTGACCGAGTTCGCCAGCAGTTCGCCGACGACGATGATGGTGATGATGGTGACCAGGATGGTGAGCACGAAATCGTAGTCGAAGCGCTGGAAGGCGGAGAACAGCACGCCGCCCACGCCGCCGGCGCCGACGATGCCGACCATGGTCGAGTTGCGCAGGTTGGAGTCGAGCTGGTAGGTGGAGAAGCCGACGAAGCGCGACAGCACCTGCGGCAGCACGCCGAACAGGATCACGTTCATGAACGAGGCGCCGGTGGCGCGGATGGCTTCGACCTGCTTGATCGAGATCTCCTCGATGGCCTCGGCGAACAGCTTGCCGATGAAGCCGATGGAGGCCACGATCAGCGCCAGCACGCCGGCCAGCGCGCCGAAGCCGACCGCCTTGACGAACAGGATGGCGACGATCACCGGGTGCAGCGAACGACACACCGAGACGAAGGCGCGCGCGGGCCAGGAGATCCAGGCCGGCATCAGGTTGCGCGCGCCCATCAGGCCGATGGGCAGCGACAGCAGGATGCCGAACAGCGAGGCCAGCACGGCGATCTGCAGGGTTTCCTTGATGCCGTCCCACAGGATGTCGCCCTTGCTGACGTCGGGCGGGAACATGCGCGCGAGGAACTTGGCGCCGTTGCCCAGGCCCGAGGAGAAGCGTTCCCACGAGAAGCCCAGCTGGGTGGCGGCATAGATCGCATACAGCACGATCAGCCAGCCGACGATGCGCGTGACGAGCTGGGGCTTGAAGGCCAGGCTCACGCGGGCGGTGTTGTTGGTTGCGCTCATGCCAGCCAGTCCTCGCCGCCGTAGATCTGCTTGAGGAAATCGTCGGACAGGTTCTCGGCGTTGCCGTCGTACACCACGTGGCCGCCGGACATGCCGATGATGCGGTCGGCGTAGCGCTTGGCCAGTTCGACGTCGTGGATGTTGACGATCACCGGGATCTTCTGCGCGCGGCCTTGTTCCTTCAACAACGAGATGATCTCGAAGGAGGTCTTGGGGTCCAGCGAGGAGGTCGGCTCGTCGGCCAGCAGCAGGCGCGGGCGCTGCATCAGCGCGCGCGCGATGCCCACGCGCTGGCGCTGGCCGCCCGAGAGCGCATCGGCGCGCTGGTTGGCGAAGCTGCCCAGGCCCACGGTGTCGAGCAGTTCGAAGGCGTGGGCGATGTCTTGCTTGGAAAAATTGCGGCGCCATGCGGTCCAGGCGTTGACGTAGCCGAGGCGACCGCACAGCAGGTTTTCCATCACCGAGAGGCGCTCCACCAGGTTGTACTCCTGGAACACCATGCCGATATGGCGGCGCGTCTCGCGCAGCGCGCGGCCGCGCAGTTCGGCCAGGTTGACGCGACGGCCTTCGCCCTCGAACCAGATCGCGCCGCGGCTGGGGTCGACCAGGCGGTTGATGCAGCGGATCAGCGTCGACTTGCCGGTGCCGGAGGGGCCGATGATGGCGACCAGGCCGGCGTCGCCGATCTTCAGGTCGATGCCTTTGAGGATGGGATGGCCGGGCTTGTATTCCTTGACCAGGCCCTGGATTTCGATGGCGTGTGACATGGGCGGAGCTTTCTTTTCGGTGCGTTTCGCGTTGCTCGGCGCGGCTGCGGGATGCAACCGGCCGCGACCCGGGATCGCTCCCGGGCCGTCAGGCTTGAATCGGTGTGTGGCGGTGGTGCGCGGAGACTTACTTCTTGCCGGCGTTCTGCTTGTCGTAGGCGGCGCGGTTGAAGGATTCACCGGCGGTGTGGGCGACGAAGCGCACCATCTCGAAGTCCTTCTTGTAGTTGATCGGGTAGAAGCGATCGGCGCCGGCGAAGGCCTTCTTCAGGTCATCGGTAAAGCGATAGTCGTAGAAGCATTGCAGCATCTTGTCGCGGAATTTCGGTTCCAGGTCGTGCGCGTAGGCGAAGTCCTGGGTCGGGAATTTCTCGCTGTGCCAGATCACGCGGAAGTTCTCGGCCTTGATCACGCCGCGTTCGACCATGCGGTCGAAGACGTCGGAGGCGATGGCGGCGGCGTCGTAGTCGCCGGAGTTCACGCCGAGGATGGACTGGTCATGCTTGCCGGAGAAGATAACCTTGTAGTCCTTGTCCGGGGTCACGCCCAGCTTGGGGAACAGGGCCATCGGCGCCATGTGGCCGGAGTTCGAGGAGGGCGCGGTGTGGGCGACCTTCTTGCCCTTGAGGTCGCTCATCTTCTGGATCGGGCTGTCCTTGCGCACGATGACGTTGAGCGTGTAGCCCTGGTAGCCCTTGGCGTCGCCGATCACCGCGAACGGCACCGCGCCGGCGATGTTCACGGCGAAGTTGGTCGGGCCCGGCGAGAAGCCGCCGACGTGCAGGCGGCCGGAGCGCATCGCTTCGATCTCCGCGGCGTTGGATTGCACCTGGAAGAAGACCACCTTCTTGGCGGTGCATTGCGACAGGTATTCGGTGAACGGCTTGAAGATCTTGTCGTAGACGGCCGGATCTTCCACCGGCGTGAAGGTGAAGACCAGGGTGTTGGGAGTCTTCAGCTTCTTGGGATCGGTGGGGGTGTCGGCGGTCAGGTCGTGGTTGGCGTCGCAGTATTGCTGGTCGAGGTCACCGCGGTTGCTGCAGGAATCCTGCGCGAAGGCGATCGCCGGCGCGGCGAGCGCCAGGGCGAGCAGGGTCTTGATCAGACGCTGGGTCATGCTGTCTCCTGATGGATGGTTTGTGATCGTGATCCGGTCCGCGCCGTGGGGCCGGTGGATGTGCGGAGTGTAGGCGAGCGCGTCGGCTTTTGCCATGGCGCATCCGCAGCATTTGCCGAGTTTCCTTGCAGCCGGCTTTCCCACGGCTTTCAATCTGCTTTCATTGCGCGCTTGTCGCAGGCGGCGGGAGTGCGCACAAGGACTCGCGCCCATTCTGGTTTGGCGGTATAAAGTCGACTGCTCAACCATCACCGTACCGAAGATCATGCACATCCTGCTGGTAGAGGACGACATCGACATGTCGCGTGCCCTGTTCCGCGCGCTGGAGCGGCGCGGCTTCCAGGTGACGCATTGCGCCGACGGCATCAGCGCGCTCTCGCACATCAAGGATGGCGTGGGCGACCTGGTGGTGCTGGACCTGAACATCCCGGGCCTGGACGGCCTGCACCTGCTGCAGCGCATCCGCTCGCAGGAGATCCATACGCCGGTGATCGTGCTGACCGCGCGCGGCGCCGTGGGCGACCGCGTGGTGGGCCTGAACGCCGGCGCCGACGATTACCTCGCCAAACCGTTCGACCTGGACGAGCTGGACGCCCGCATCCGCGCGCTGCTGCGGCGCAAGACCAACGCCGAGGACAGCTTCCAGCGCTGCGGCCGGCTCAAGCTGGAGCGCAGCTCCGGCGCCTTCTATTGCGACGACGAAGCGTTGGAATTCACGCCGCGCGAACACACCTTGCTCAAGGCGCTGATCGCCAAGCCGGGTCATGCGGTGACCAAGGAGCGCTTGTTCCGCCTCGTGTTTCCAATGGAAGAGAGCACCCAGATCGAGGCGGTGGAAGTGGTGGTGCACAGGTTGCGCAAGAAACTCATGGCGACCGGCGTGGAGATCATGACGCTGCGCGGCCTGGGTTACCTGCTGCGCGTGCGCGCGCCGGCGCAGGACGAGGCTTGAATGGCGCGCTGGCTTTCGCGCCGCCGCTCGGTGCGCGCCTATCTGCTGGCGTGGATCATCTCGCCGATCGCGCTGTTCATCATGGTCGACTCCTTCTCGCTTTACCGCAACACGCTGGAGTCGATGAACACCGGCTACGACCGCATGCTGATCGCCTCGGTGCATTCCATCGGCGACCTGCTGCGCATCGAGAACGGCGAGCTCAAGGCGTCGCTGCCTTATGCGGCGCTGGAGATCTACGAGGCTGATTATTCCAGCCGCATGATCTATCGCATCAACGACCTGGACGGCAAGTTCTTCGACGGCGACGAGGACCTGCCGGTGTATGCGGGCAAGGCCGACAAGGGGGCGCTCTATCCCTCGCTGGCGCATATCTACGAAGACACCTACAACGGCGTGCCGGTGCGCGTGGCGGCGCTGTTCCAGCCGGTGGCCACCAACGGCCCGCACGGCGCGGTGCTGGTGCAGGTGGCGGAGACCATGGAGAACCGCGCGACGCTGGCGCGCAAGATCTTCTGGGAGACGCTGATCCGGCAGGCGCTGCTGCTGGTGGTGATCGTCTCGGTGACGCTGTATGTAGTCTCGCGCGCGCTGCAGCCCATCGACGGCTTGCGGCGCCAGCTCGACGAGCGGGCCGCCGACGATCTCTCCCCGGTGGCGCCGCCGATGGCGCCGCGCGAGCTGCAGCCGTTCATCAATGCACTGAATGAACTGATGATGCGGCTGCGCCGCCTGCTGGACCACCAGCAGCGCTTCGTGGCCAATGCCTCGCACCAGTTGCGCACGCCGCTGGCAGTGCTGAAGACGCAAGTGCAGTCGGGCCTGCGCGGCGATGCGCCGGCGCAGGAGATTCTGCTGGAAATGTCCGGCACGGTGGACCGCGCCACCAACCTGGCCAACCAGCTGCTGTCGCTGGCCAAGGTCGAGCAGCTCCGGGTGGGCGGCGCGCAGGAGGTATGCGACCTCAGCATGCTGGCGCGCGAGACCGCGGTCGACCTGTCGCCGCTGATTGCCGAGAAGAATCTGGATTTCGAGCTGGATGCCGAGAAGGCCTACGTCACCGGCCATCCATGGATGCTGGGCGAGTTGATTTCCAACCTGCTGCACAACGCCATCCGCCACACGCCGATGGGCGGCTCGCTGGGCGTGCGCGTGCGTTCGCGCCATGGCATGGTGGAACTGCAGGTGTGGGACAGCGGCGGCGGCATCGCACCGCAGGCGATGGACAATGTGTTCAAGGCCTTCTCTTCCGCAGGCGCTTCTTCCGGCGGATTGGGGCTGGCGATCTGCGCTGAGATCGTGGACTCCATGGATGCGCGCATCGGCCTGCACAACCGCTTCGACGCGGCGCTCGCCCGCACCGGCTTGAACGCCAGCGTGGTATTCACCTCGGCCGAGACCAGGGGCAATGGCTGACGCTGGAGGGAGATTGCGGGATGCACCGAGAGTGCTGTGCGGCAGGCGCTTATCGCAACCGGCGTAACGACCTGCGCCGACCGCCGCCATCTGTTGCTTGCTACACTGTCGGCGGCTTTCATTTACAGGCACCAGCATGTCCACTCCTACCTCCGGCGCCATCGCGGTTGGCGCGCCCGGCTCGTCCGGCGCCGGCTTGTCCAAAGAGCAGGCGCTCTTCAATTCCCTGGTCGCGCAGATCGGCCGGCGGCGCGATGTTCTGGCCGCTTGGGAACGTATCCTGCCCGATTTCCAGCAGGCATTCGCGGGACAGTTGACGCCGCTGCGCAGCGCGGCGGATGCCCTTGAGCGCCGCCGCATCCTGGCGCTGGACGCGCAGTTCGACAATGAGGGACTGTCGGCATCCGAACGCAGGATGGTGTCCTCGCTGCTGGTGTCGCTGGCCTCGAAGCGCGGCGATCTCTCCGGCGACGACGCGCTCAAGGCCGTGTTCAATCGCCACAGCGCATCGGACTATGACGAAGGCGCAGCCGAGCAGGTATCCGCGATGAAGGCCGAGCTTGAGGAGTGGCTGGGGCAATCGCTGGGGCGGGATGAAGACTTCAGTTCCTCCCAGGAGCTGCTGCGCCACGCGCGACGGAAACTGGCGGATCTG
Source organism: Herbaspirillum sp. WKF16 (assembly GCF_028993615.1). Lineage (NCBI taxonomy): Bacteria > Pseudomonadati > Pseudomonadota > Betaproteobacteria > Burkholderiales > Oxalobacteraceae > Herbaspirillum > Herbaspirillum sp. WKF16. The sequence goes on from NZ_CP118632.1 coordinate 4,869,554, forward strand.
CAAGCGCAGGAAGCCGCGCGCAAGGAAGCGCGCGCCGAACGCAGGGCCGAGCGCGCGAAAGCGAAGAAGCCGGCGGTGACATTGCTGCGACGAGAGACGCTGCAAGCGGAATTGAAGCAGTCGTTGCGCGAGATCTATCGCAAGCTGGCCAGCGCATTGCACCCGGACCGCGAACCGGATCCGGAACTGAAGTTGCGCAAGACGGCCATGCTGCAGGCGGTGAACCAGGCCTATGACAAGCAGGACCTGCTGCATCTGCTGGAAGTGCAGGTCGAGCTGCAGCAGCTTGACCGGAATGGATTCAATGACCTGGGCGACGACCGCCTTCGTCACTACAACAAGCTGCTCAGGGAGCAACTGGACGAACTCGAGCAGGAGCTTGCGCAGACGGAGTCGCAGTTTGCACATGGATACGACGTGGCGCTTGGCCCGAAGCCGACGCCGGAGTCGGCGCTGGCGACCTTGAAGGCGGCGATCGCCAGGCAAGCGAGCCTGAACGCCGATGCCGAGTCCGATCTGGCGCAGTTTGGAGAGGCCGCGTCATTCAAGCGATGGTTGAAGGATGTGAAACGGCGCCAAAAGGAAGAGGAGCGCGAACGGCGTGCTTACCGGGGTGAGTTTGGCGAGTGAATGTAGCAGCCACAAGCCAGTATTGGCTTGCACCTGTTCTCTAAGCATTATCGCAACAACGAGCTTGGGGAGTCAGCAGTTAATAAAAAAGCCGGCGCGAGCCGGCTTTTTTATTGGGTGTTGGTGTTGGTGTTGGTATTGGTTTCGCAGTTGCAGCGGTTCTTGCGGTGGCGGCGGTCGATGTATGTGCAGTGGGAGCAACCCCATGGCCTAGGGCTGCGGGCAGAGCAGGCAGGGTGTTGTCGAAGCGGATGCGCAATAGCAAAAGCCCCTGTTACGTCAGTAACAGGGGCTTTGCGGTATAACAAGCCTGACGATGACCTACTTTCACACTGGTTGCAGCACTATCATCGGCGCGAAGTCGTTTCACGGTCCTGTTCGGGATGGGAAGGGGTGGTACCAACTTGCTATAGTCATCAGGCATAACTTGTAGTGTCATTTGCTCCTGAATGGGCAGCAAACAACGCAATCTGGGAAGAAGTATTAATTCATTTAGTGTAGTCAGGGTTGACTACTGGGTGTGATGCGTCGAGGGCAAACACACAATATGCTCAACTTGGTCTATAACCGAGCTAATGTTATAGGAACAAGCCGCACGGGCAATTAGTATCAGTTAGCTTAACGCATTACTGCGCTTCCACACCTGACCTATCAACGTCCTGGTCTCGAACGACCCTTTAGGGGAATCTAGTTCCCGGGAAGTCTCATCTCAAGGCGAGTTTCCCGCTTAGATGCTTTCAGCGGTTATCTCTTCCGAACTTAGCTACTCGGCAATGCCACTGGCGTGACAACCGATACACCAGAGGTTCGTCCACTCCGGTCCTCTCGTACTAGGAGCAGCCCCCTTCAAACTTCCAACGCCCACGGCAGATAGGGACCAAACTGTCTCACGACGTTTTAAACCCAGCTCACGTACCACTTTAAATGGCGAACAGCCATACCCTTGGGACCGGCTACAGCCCCAGGATGTGATGAGCCGACATCGAGGTGCCAAACTCCCCCGTCGATATGAACTCTTGGGAGGAATCAGCCTGTTATCCCCAGAGTACCTTTTATCCGTTGAGCGATGGCCCTTCCATACAGAACCACCGGATCACTATGTCCTACTTTCGTACCTGCTCGACTTGTCAGTCTCGCAGTTAAGCACGCTTATGCCATTGCACTATTAGCACGATGTCCGACCGTACCTAGCGTACCTTCGAACTCCTCCGTTACACTTTGGGAGGAGACCGCCCCAGTCAAACTGCCTACCATGCACTGTCCCCGATCCGGATAACGGACCAAGGTTAGAACCTCAAACAAACCAGGGTGGTATTTCAAGGTTGGCTCCACGCAGACTAGCGTCCACGCTTCAAAGCCTCCCACCTATCCTACACAGATTGGTTCAAAGTCCAATGCAAAGCTACAGTAAAGGTTCATGGGGTCTTTCCGTCTAGCCGCGGGTAGATTGCATCATCACAAACATTTCAACTTCGCTGAGTCTCGGGAGGAGACAGTGTGGCCATCGTTACGCCATTCGTGCAGGTCGGAACTTACCCGACAAGGAATTTCGCTACCTTAGGACCGTTATAGTTACGGCCGCCGTTTACTGGGACTTCAATCAAGAGCTTGCACCCCATCATTTAATCTTCCAGCACCGGGCAGGCGTCACACCCTATACGTCCACTTTCGTGTTTGCAGAGTGCTGTGTTTTTATTAAACAGTCGCAGCCACCATTTTATTGCAACCCTTTTGTCCTTCTGGCGCAGGCCAGTCAAACTACTTGGGCGTACCTTATCCCGAAGTTACGGTACCAATTTGCCGAGTTCCTTCTCCCGAGTTCTCTCAAGCGCCTTAGAATACTCATCTCGCCCACCTGTGTCGGTTTGCGGTACGGTCTCGTTAGACTGAAGCTTAGAGGCTTTTCTTGGAACCACTTCCGATTGCTTCGCGAACAAGTTCGCTCGTCTCACACCCTTGAATTACGCTGCCGGATTTGCCTAACAGCCTTCTTCGATGCAAAAACCGACTATTCCAACAGTCGGACAACCTTCCGCGATCCGTCCCCCCATCGCATCTAACGACGGTGCAGGAATATTAACCTGCTTCCCATCAGCTACGCATCTCTGCCTCGCCTTAGGGGCCGACTCACCCTGCTCCGATGAACGTTGAACAGGAAACCTTGGGCTTACGGCGTGCGGGCTTTTCACCCGCATTATCGCTACTCATGTCAGCATTCGCACTTCTGATACCTCCAGCATCCTTTACAAGACACCTTCACAGGCTTACAGAACGCTCTCCTACCATATGCTTACGCATATCCGCAGCTTCGGTGACTGGCTTAGCCCCGTTACATCTTCCGCGCAGGACGACTCGATCAGTGAGCTATTACGCTTTCTTTAAAGGATGGCTGCTTCTAAGCCAACCTCCTGACTGTTTTAGCCTTCCCACTTCGTTTTCCACTTAGCCAATCTTTGGGACCTTAGCTGGCGGTCTGGGTTGTTTCCCTCTTGACGCCGGACGTTAGCACCCGACGTCTGTCTCCCAAGCTCGCACTCATCGGTATTCGGAGTTTGCAATGGTTTGGTAAGTCGCGATGACCCCCTAGCCATAACAGTGCTCTACCCCCGATGGTGATACTTGAGGCACTACCTAAATAGTTTTCGGAGAGAACCAGCTATTTCCAAGTTTGTTTAGCCTTTCACCCCTATCCACAGCTCATCCCCTAATTTTTCAACATTAGTGGGTTCGGTCCTCCAGTGCGTGTTACCGCACCTTCAACCTGGCCATGGATAGATCACTTGGTTTCGGGTCTACACCCAGCGACTGAACGCCCTATTCGGACTCGATTTCTCTACGCCTTCCCTATGCGGTTAAGCTTGCCACTGAATGTAAGTCGCTGACCCATTATACAAAAGGTACGCAGTCACCCCTTTCGAGGCTCCTACTGTTTGTATGCACACGGTTTCAGGATCTATTTCACTCCCCTTCCGGGGTTCTTTTCGCCTTTCCCTCACGGTACTGGTTCACTATCGGTCGATTACGAGTATTTAGCCTTGGAGGATGGTCCCCCCATGTTCAGACAGGATTTCACGTGTCCCGCCCTACTTGTCGCAAGCTTAGTTCCACACCTATGATTTCGTGTAAGGGGCTATCACCCTCTATGGCCGGACTTTCCATTCCGTTCCACTATCAAAGATGCTAAATCTTGCAGGCTGATCCCATTTCGCTCGCCACTACTTTGGGAATCTCGGTTGATTTCTTTTCCTGTAGCTACTTAGATGTTTCAGTTCGCCACGTTCGCTTCGTTACCCTATGTATTCAGATAACGATGACCTAAAAGGCCGGGTTTCCCCATTCGGAAATCTGCGGATCAAAGCTCGTTTGCCAGCTCCCCGCAGCTTATCGCAAGCTACTACGTCCTTCATCGCCTGTAATCGCCAAGGCATCCACCATGTGCACTTATTCACTTGTTCCTATAACGTTAGCCTCTGTTGCCAGAGCGTCATAGAATTAAAGTTGAGTATTTAGCGTTTGCCGTATTGCCAAAGTAAGTCTTCTAATTGCTAAGATCACTTCGTAATACTTTGATTGATACAATCACACCCATTTTTACTTTCGCAAGAACCGAAGTCCTGGCGATCGTTTAAATGAATCTTTACTTCTTCCAGATTGTTAAAGAACAAAAACAGCCATTAGTCTTAAAAGACCAAACCTAAATCACAACACCCTTTCAGGCGCCGACTTAGGTTTGATATCTTGGTGGAGGTTGACGGGATCGAACCGACGACCCCCTGCTTGCAAAGCAGGTGCTCTCCCAGCTGAGCTAAACCCCCGAAACCTTGGTGGGTCTGGTTGGGCTCGAACCAACGACCCCCGCGTTATCAACACGGTGCTCTAACCAGCTGAGCTACAGACCCGCTTGGATCAGTATCAGTAGCCGGTCATTGCTGACCGCGCTTCACCAAATAACTGTTCTTGATTTACAGCCGATAAGTGTGGACGCTTAACTTCGTGCGCACTCTAGAAAGGAGGTGATCCAGCCGCACCTTCCGATACGGCTACCTTGTTACGACTTCACCCCAGTCACGAATCCTACCGTGGTGAGCGCCCTCCTTGCGGTTAGGCTACCCACTTCTGGTAAAACCCGCTCCCATGGTGTGACGGGCGGTGTGTACAAGACCCGGGAACGTATTCACCGCGACATGCTGATCCGCGATTACTAGCGATTCCAACTTCATGGAGTCGAGTTGCAGACTCCAATCCGGACTACGATACACTTTCTGGGATTAGCTCCCCCTCGCGGGTTGGCGGCCCTCTGTATGTACCATTGTATGACGTGTGAAGCCCTACCCATAAGGGCCATGAGGACTTGACGTCATCCCCACCTTCCTCCGGTTTGTCACCGGCAGTCTCATTAGAGTGCCCTTTCGTAGCAACTAATGACAAGGGTTGCGCTCGTTGCGGGACTTAACCCAACATCTCACGACACGAGCTGACGACAGCCATGCAGCACCTGTGTGAAGGTTCTCTTTCGAGCACTCCCAAATCTCTTCGGGATTCCTTCCATGTCAAGGGTAGGTAAGGTTTTTCGCGTTGCATCGAATTAATCCACATCATCCACCGCTTGTGCGGGTCCCCGTCAATTCCTTTGAGTTTTAATCTTGCGACCGTACTCCCCAGGCGGTCTACTTCACGCGTTAGCTGCGTTACCAAGTCAATTAAGACCCGACAACTAGTAGACATCGTTTAGGGCGTGGACTACCAGGGTATCTAATCCTGTTTGCTCCCCACGCTTTCGTGCATGAGCGTCAGTGTTATCCCAGGGGGCTGCCTTCGCCATCGGTATTCCTCCACATATCTACGCATTTCACTGCTACACGTGGAATTCTACCCCCCTCTGACACACTCTAGCCGTGCAGTCTCAAATGCAATTCCCAGGTTGAGCCCGGGGATTTCACATCTGACTTACACAACCGCCTGCGCACGCTTTACGCCCAGTAATTCCGATTAACGCTTGCACCCTACGTATTACCGCGGCTGCTGGCACGTAGTTAGCCGGTGCTTATTCTTCAGGTACCGTCATTAGCAAAGGATATTAGCCTCTACCGTTTCTTCCCTGACAAAAGAGCTTTACAACCCGAAGGCCTTCTTCACTCACGCGGCATTGCTGGATCAGGGTTGCCCCCATTGTCCAAAATTCCCCACTGCTGCCTCCCGTAGGAGTCTGGGCCGTGTCTCAGTCCCAGTGTGGCTGGTCGTCCTCTCAGACCAGCTACTGATCGTCGCCTTGGTAGGCTTTTACCCCACCAACTAGCTAATCAGATATCGGCCGCTCCAGGAGCATGAGGTCTTGCGATCCCCCACTTTCATCCGTAGATCGTATGCGGTATTAGCTAATCTTTCGACTAGTTATCCCCCACTCTAGGGCACGTTCCGATATATTACTCACCCGTTCGCCACTCGCCATCAGGAGCAAGCTCCTATGCTGCCGTTCGACTTGCATGTGTAAGGCATGCCGCCAGCGTTCAATCTGAGCCAGGATCAAACTCTTTAGTTTAATCTCTGTTTTGTGCCATTTCTGGCTACCCCGAAGGGCATCGCTCTCTCAAAATACTGACAGGTAATTTCTTGCGATCTTACCTATATTTCTTGTGAGCATTTAATGTTTAAAGTTTCCAGACCCGAAGGTCCGTCGCACTTCATTAAACGCCCACGCTTATCGGCTGTTAATTTTTAAAGATCTTGTCTGCGCATCCGGCGGTGCCGTTTGCGTCGCTGGCAAATCGTTTTGTTTGTCAGCAGCAGAGAAACGAGATTATGTAGCAGTTTCAGAATCGCGTCAACTACTTTTTTACGCTTTCTTTTAAATTTTTCGTCTCGGCGTTTTTGCTACCCACCTTCGACAAACCATTTAAAACTTCTTCAACTTTCGCCTGTTTCGCCTCGCACTTCGCTTCAACTTTCGTCTCGCTTTGTGCGCCGCGTCAGCAGGGGGCGAACTATAGCAACGCACTCCCACGCGCGCAAGCCCTTTTTGAAAATAATGCCAAATAATTTACGCCAGCCTTCAACATAACCAAACAGAACCGCAAAACCAAAAAACTGAAGCCGCCCCTGCGGGGCGGCTTCGGCTTTCTCCCGGCGCCTTCAGGAGCGCCATATAGACATGAGCAACTCCATCTCACGCATCGGCGCTTAGCCTGCCTTGACGGTCAGGTCGCTCTTCACATCCTTGACGCCTTCGACACCCGCCGCCAGTTGCAACGCATGCTGGCCGGCCTCGGCGTTCGGCACCGCGCCCTTGAGGGTGACCACGCCATCCTTGGTGACGACCTTGATCTTCATGGCGGAGACCTGCTTGTCTTCCACCAGCGCCGCCTTGACCTTGGCGGTGATGACCGAGTCGTCTATATAGGAGCCGGCCTTCTGCGCCGTCTTCGGGGTGCCGGCGCCGGCGCTATCGGCGGCCTGCACAGCCGGCGCGGCGGCGGCAATGACGAGGGATGCAGCCAGCAGCTTGCTGGCGAGTCTGGACTTTTCCATGGCAATCTCCTTATAGACAAGTAATGAAACCCAAGGCGCCGCGTGGACGGCGCCGTCTGCCCCGGTATTGGCAAGGCCTGTGCCAGCAGGGATTTCCCCGTGTGTTTTCAATGACTTACGGCGATGGACAAGCAGGCATGGGCGCAATGCTGAGCTGCAAACCCGTCATTTACGTCGCCCGGTGGCGTCGCCGCATTAGTCAGCCGAACCCAAGCCCTTGATTTATAAGGGATCAGACATGTCGCTCAGTGGCGACGTGCTCCTCTCCTCCACGGAACATGCGCGGATCCAGACCATTCTTCTGCAGCAGGCGATAGAACTCGGTGCGGTTGCGGTCGGCCAGGCGCGCCGCGTCGGAGACGTTGCCGTCGGTCAACTTCAGCAGCCGGATCAGGTAATCCCGCTCGAACTTCTGCTTCGCCTCCGCATAGCGCAGCAGGTCCAGCGTCGGCGTGCGCAGCGCGCGCTGCACCAGCGACGCAGGGATCAACGGCACGGTCGACAGCGCGCACACCTGCTCCACCACGTTATATAACTGGCGCACGTTGCCGGGCCAATGCGCCAGGCTCAGCATCTCCAGCGCATCCGGCGCGAAGCCGGTCAGGCGCTTGGCGTATTTGGCGGCGATGCCCTTGAGGAAGTGGTTGGCCAGCAGCGCGATGTCTTCGCGCCGCTCTTCCAGCGACGGCAGGTAGAGGGTCACCACGTTGAGCCGGTAATAGAGATCCTCGCGGAACGCGCCCTCGGTCATCGCCGCCTCCAGGTCGCGATGGGTGGCCGAGATGATGCGCACGTCGACGGCGCCGGGCCGGTCGGCGCCGACCTGGCGCACGGTCTTTTCCTGCAGCACCCGCAGCAGCTTCACCTGCAGCGGCATGGGCATGTCGCCGATCTCATCCAGGAACAGGGTGCCGCCGTCGGCGGCCTGGAACAGACCCTCGCGGTTGTCCACGGCGCCGGTGAACGCGCCCTTGACGTGGCCGAACAGCTCGGATTCCAGCAATTGCTCGGGGATTGCGCCGCAGTTGACGGCGATGAAGGGCTTGTCCGCGCGCGGGCTGGCGCGGTGGATCGCGCGCGCCAGCAGCTCCTTGCCGCTGCCGCTCTCGCCGCGCACCAGGATGCTGGCATCCGACGCCGCCACCAGGCGCGCCTCGGCCAGCAGTTCGGCGATGCGCTGGCTGCGGCTGATCAGGTCGGCGCGCCAGGCGTGGTCGTCGCTGTTGCCGGCCGGCGCGGTCAGGGCCAGCGCCTGGGCCACCTTGTCCAGCAGCAGCGTGCCGTCGAACGGCTTGGTCAGATAGGCGAAGGCGCCGCGGGTGGTCGCCTCGACGGCGTCGGGGATGGTGCCGTGCGCGGTCAGCAGGATCACCGGCAACGTCGGATAGCGGTTGCGGATCTCGCCGAACAGCGCCAGGCCGTCCATGCCGGGCAGCCGCACGTCGGTGATCACCAGCGCCGGCAGCGACAATGCCAGCTGGTCCAGCGCGGCTTCCGCGCTGGACGCGGCCAGCACGCGGTAGCCGCTGGCGTTCAGGCGCAGCGTCAGCAAGCGCAGCAGGTCGGGGTCGTCGTCGACCAGCAATAAGGGGGGAGTGTTTCCCATCGGGCACCTGTTTCCTGTAAGGGGAACGGGCCCGACGGGCGCGGCGAGATTACTTGCCGCCGGCCGGCAGGCTCCGTTCGATGTTCTTGAGCGCCTCAAGCTTGTCGTTCAGCTGGTCCACCTTGCGCTGGGCTTCCTTGGCCTGCACCGAGGACTTCTCGGCGCCGTCCGCCACGCGGCGCAGGTCGGAGTAATGCCCGACCAGCACCTGGACCAGCGGCTTGAGCTTCTCCGCTTCGACGCTGTTGTCGCCCATGACGTTCCACAGTTGCGCTTCGGCCTTGGCCAGATCGATGGGATCGCGGGTCAGCGACAGCGCCATCGCGCGCCGGACATTGTTGGACGGGCTGGCCGGATTGCCGTTGATGCGCTGCAGTTCGCGCCCCAGCTCGGCCGGCGACAGCTTGCGCAGGTGCGCGTTGTACGCCAGCAGCTCATCGACATTGCTGGCCGAATGGATCAGCTTGACGCTGGTGGTCGGCGCATCCGGCGCCGGCGCGGCGCAAGCCGCCAACAACAGGCTGGATGCCAGGATCAGGATCTTATTTTTCATCAGGCAACTCGATACGGAAATGCGACCCGCCTTCGCGCGGGACCAGATAGACCTTGCCGCTGTGCGCCTGCACGTACTCGCGCACCACCGACAGGCCGATGCCGTTGCCGCGGCGCGCGCCCGGCGGCTGGTGCAGGCCCTGGTAGAACGGCTCGAAGATGCGGCTGGCGTCGGTCGGCGCCACGCCCGGCCCCTGGTCGATGCACTCCACGCGCACCATGCCCGGCGCGTCCGACAGCAGGAAGCGGATGAAGCCGCCGTGCGGACTGAAGCGCACCGCGTTCGACAGCAGGTTGGCCAGCACGATCGCCATCTTCTCGGGGTCGACCACCACGGTGCGGGCCGCGCCCTCGATCTCCACCTTCAGCTCGCGCGCCAGCCACTGCAGGCGCTGGTCGTCGATCACCTTGTGCAGCAGCGCGCGCAGGTCGACCGGGACCGGATGGATGCGCTGGGCGTCGAAGGACACCTCGTTGTAGCGCAGCAGGTCCTCGATCTGGTTCTGCAGCGACTGGGTGTTCTGGCGCAGGATGCGGGCGATCTCGCGCTGGTTGTCGGAGAGCTGCCCGGCCACGCCGTCGTCGAGCAGGGCCGCGCCTTCGCACAGCGCCGCCAGCGGCGTCTTGAGTTCATGCGAGACATGCCGCAGGAAGCGCGATTTCTCCGCCTCCAGGTCGGCCAGGCGCTGGCGCAGCCAATCCAGCTGCTGGCCCAGGCGGCGGATGTCGGCCGGGCCGCGCACTTCGATGCGCTGGTCGAAGCGGTTGTCGCCCAGGCGCGTGATGGCCTGCTCCAGGCGCGCCAGCGGGCGCGACAGCCACAGGCCGAAGCAGAACGCCAGCAGCACCGCCAGCACGATGGCGCCGACCACCTGCAGCGTCAGCATCTGGCGCTGCTGCTCCAGCGCCGCCGACAGGGCGTTGTTGCGGCGGTCGACCTCGCGCCGGCTTTCCTGCGCCACGCGTTCGTTCAGGCCCGGCAACCGGGCGAAATCCTGGAAGACCTTCAACTGCTCCGACTTGTCCTTGCGCGAATCCGCCTCCAGCACGGCGGCGGCCTCGTCCACATAGATGCTCCATTGCCCGAAGATCTCGCGCGGCGCCATGGGCAGCGCATCGCCCAGCTCGTTGAGCGCCTGCCTGGCCTGGTCGCGCGCCTCGTTGAAGCGGTCATGGAAAGCCGGGTCGTCCAGCACCAGGTACTGGCGCGCGCTGCGCTCCATGGCTACGGTACGCTCGGCCAGGCGCTGCGCGGCCTCGGTCAGCTGCACGGCCTGGCGCGCGGTCTGGCTGCTGTTCCTGGCCATCCGGTCCAGCGTGAACAGCGCATGGATGGAGGTCCCGCTGAGCAGCGCGGCGATCAGCAGGAAAGCGGCCAGCAACAATTGCCGGAAAGACAATCCCAGATAGCCCTGCGCGGAGGCGGGCGGTGCGGCCAGATGATGGGTGTGCTCGATGGCGTTCATGCGATTGATGTCGGTCCCTCAAGACTTGCTCGGTAATCCGGATGGCATGGCCCCCTCATGCCCGTTTCCTGTATGCGCCCCGTTGCCGCCGTGCAAGCTCTTCTTTTTCTGATGGCCGGCCAGGCGGCAAGGTGCGCCGCGCGCAAACATGACGCGCGGGTTCCCATTGTAAACAAGATGAGCTTGCGGAAGAACCGCTATCGATTCCCGTCCGCAACAAAAAGATGCTTCAGCCCTGCGGGCCGAGGAAGTCCAGCAGCGTCAGCGCGGTCACCTTGGTGGCGCGGCGCAGGTCTTCCAGCGCCAGGTTCTCGTCGGCCTGCTTGGCGTTGGACTCCATGAGCGTACGCGGCCCCGCACCGAACAGCACCACCGGGATGCCGTGCTCGCCGTACAGGCGGGCATCGGTGTACAGCGCCGAGCCATTGGTGGTCGGCGCCTCGCCCATCACTTGCTGCGCATTGCGCAACAGGCTCTCGACCAGCTTCTCGTGGCCCGGCAGCGGGCGCAGCGCGCGCGCCAGCAGCAGGCGACGGATCTCGACGCGGATGCCCGGCAAGCCGGCCACGGCATCTTCGATCAGCTTGCGCACGCCGGCCTCGACCTGCGCCGGATCTTCCTCGGGGATCATGCGGCGGTCCATCTTCAGCACCACCTTGCCCGGCACCACGTTGGTGTTGGTGCCGCCGTCGATGCGTCCGACGATCATGGTCGGATGAGTGATGCCGGGGATCGCCGAGCTGATCTGCTTCAAGCCGGGCAGCGCGCCATAGATGGCGTTGAGCACGGCGGTGGCCGCCTGCAGCGCATCGTGGCCGGTCTCGGGCATGGAACCGTGGGTGGCGCGGCCGTGCACGGTGACCTCGAATTGCAGGCAGGCATTGTGCGCGGTCACCACGTTGTAGCTGAAGCCGGCCGCCAGCACGAAGTCGGGCTTGGTCAGCTTCTGCTCCAGCAGCCAGCCCGGGCCCAGCAGGCCGCCGAATTCCTCGTCGTAGGTGAAGTGCAGTTCGAGCGCGCCGCGCAGCTCGGCGCCCAGCGCCTCCAGCGCGCGCGCGGCGAAGATGTAGCTGGCGAAGTCGCTCTTGGAGACCGCCGCCGCGCGGCCATAGATGCGGCCGTCGGCGATCTCGCCGCCGTAGGGATCGTGGCTCCAGCCTTCGCCCGGGGGCACCACGTCGCCGTGCGCGTTGAGCGCGACCGTCGGGCCGCCGGCCGCATAGGGCCGGCGCACGATCAGGTTGGTGATGCTCTGCATGCCGTAGTCGGCCACCTGCTGCTGCGGCACCGCGTGCTTCTCGGCGTTCCAGCCCCAGGCCTTGACCAGCTCGGCCACCGCGTCCGCGTGCGGCGCGTTGTTGCCCGGCGGCGTGTCGGTCGGGATGCGGATCAGCTGCTGCAGGACGCCGACTTCCTCATCGAAATGCTGATCGATCCATGCGCACAGGCGCTCCGACAACTGCTGTTTGGACATGCTGCGACTCCGTCATCAGACGCGCCGGCAGCGCCGGCGCAAACCGCCATCATAGCGCACCGCGAGCGCGGCCGGAGGGCGGCCAGCAGAGGCGGCGTTTCCCCGCTATCATGGATGCGGCCGCGCGCTCCAGGCGGTCCAGGATCTCCATATATATAAGCGACGGACCTTGCCGGGCTGCACGGCAGGCGTACCGGCCGCGCCACCTCGCTGAAACCACATGTCATCCCTGCCCTCATCCGCCGGCGCCGAAGCGCCCGTCCATCACACGGTCATCGCCGGCGAAGGCCTGCCGCCCGAACAGCGCGGCCGCGCCATCCTTACGCTGCTCATCGCCGTCGGCCTGGCCACGCTGGACACCGCCATCGCCAACACCGCGCTGCCGGCCATGGCGCTGGACCTCAACACCACGCCGGCAGCCTCGGTGTGGATCGTCACCGCCTACCAACTGGCGATGATGGTGTCGCTGCTACCGCTGGCGGCGCTGGGCGAGATCGTCGGTTACCGCCGCGTCTATATCTGGGGCCTGGTGCTGTTCACCGCCGCCTCGCTGCTGTGCGCGGTGGCTTGGTCGCTGCCCACGCTGGTGGTCGCGCGCTTCCTTCAGGGGCTGGGCGGGGCCGGCATCATGAGCGTGAACACCGCGCTGATCCGCTTCATCTACCCGACGCGTTCGCTGGGCCGCGGCGTCGGCCTCAATACCCTGATCGTGGCCATCGCCTTCACCGTCGGCCCCAGCGTGGCCTCGGCCATCCTCGCCATCGCGCCCTGGCCGTGGCTGTTCGCGGTCAACGTGCCGCTGGGCGTGGCCGCCATCGCACTGGCGCTGACCTCGCTGCCGCACACCGCGCTGGCCAAGCATGCCTTCGACCTGCGCAGCGCCCTGCTCAACGCCGCCACCTTCGGCCTGCTGATCCTGGCCATCGGCGAAGGCGCGCACCAGGCCGAAGCCAGCGTGGTCGGCCTGGAGTTGGCGGCGGCCATCGTCTGCGGCCTGTTCCTGTTGAAGCGCGAACTCTCGCATCCGGCGCCGATGCTGCCGGTCGACCTGTTCCGCCATCCCATGTTCTCGCTGTCGGCGGTCACCGCGGTCTGCTCGTTCGCCGCGCAGGGCCTGGCGTTCGTCTCGCTGCCCTTCTTCTTCCATCATGACCTCGGCCGCAGCCAGGTAGAGATCGGCCTCCTCATGACACCCTGGCCGGTCGCCGTGGCCATCATGGCGCCGATCGCCGGCCGCATGTCGGACCACTACCCGGTCGGCATCCTGGGCGGCGTCGGCCTGGCGCTGCTGTGCACCGGCCTGCTGGCGATGACCTTCATGCCGGCCGCGCCCAACGTGTGGGAGATCAGCTGGCGCATGCTCCTGTGCGGCATGGGCTTCGGCTTCTTCCAGTCGCCCAACCTGAAGGCGCTGATGACCAGCGCCCCGCCGCACCGCAGCGGCGGCGCCTCCGGCATTGTGGCCACGGCGCGCCTGCTGGGCCAAAGCATCGGCGCGGCGCTGGTGGCGCTGTGTTTCAACCTGTCCGAATCGCACGGCTCGCGCTTCGCGCTGGGCTTCGGCGCGGCCTTCGCCGGCGTGGCCTGCATCGCCAGCTTCCTGCGCCTGCTGACCACAAATCCCTATGCGCCGCCGCTGAAGAAATAAGCGCTGCCTGCGCATGCACCGGGAAAACGGCGGCCTTCCGGCCGCCGTTTCCATTGATGCTGACGAAACGCTGACCATTCCCATGGGTTGCGCCTGGGACGTTGTCGTGCCGCACATATCCGGTGGAAAATCACCCGAAATTTTCCCCGCATAAACCTTTGCGCCGGGGGATTGGAAAATATCGCCATGCGTGAGACGTTTCGGCTCTCTCAAGTAAAAAACATTCTGCTACGATGAAAGCCATGCCTCACAAGCGCCAAGGGAAAGGCGACGAGAGGGCAGGAACCTGTAACTGAAGAGAGCAGGCGTCAATTTCATCGGGGAAATCGAACCGGTTTTCGGAGCAAACTGCACCAGACAGAGATCTGGAATTCGATATGTTGAAATCAATCGCCACCGAACAGCTGCGACTCGGCATGTACGTCCACTCCATACCCGGAGCCTGGATCAACCATCCGTTCTGGCGCAAATCCTTCAAGCTGGACAGCTTCGAGGACCTGCAGGCGCTGCGCGCCAGCCCGATCCGCGAGATCCTGATCGATACGGCCAAGGGCCGCGATGTTGCCCCGGAGAACGTCGACGAGGACGCGGAAGATGCCGACGACGCCGACAATGCCCAGGACGCCACGGGCCAAGCCCTCGGCGGCGCGCCCGCGGTGCACGGCTCGGCGCCGCGCGCCCAGGCCCGCCGGGTCGACACCAAGGTCGAGCGCGAACGCGCCGCGCGCATCCTGTCCTCGTCCAAGACCACGGTGCTCAACATGTTCTCCGAGGCGCGCATGGGCAAGACGGTGGACGTCAAGGACGCCGCCGACCTGGTCACCGAGATCACCGCCTCGGTCTCGCGCAATGCCGACGCCCTGATCAGCCTGGCGCGCCTGAAGACCGCCGACGACTACACCTACATGCACTCGGTGGCGGTATGCGCCATGATGATCTCGCTGGCCAACCAGTTGGGCATGTCGCATGCCGACATCAAGCAGGCGGGCATGGCCGGCCTGCTGCACGACGTCGGCAAGATGGCCGTGCCGCTGGACATCCTGAACAAACCCGCCAAGCTGACCGAAGAGGAATTCGCCTCGATCCGCTCGCACACCGTGGCCGGCCACTCGATCCTGAAGCAGATCGACGGCATCAGCCAGGCCGCGCTGGACGTTTCCCTGCATCACCATGAAAAGGTCGATGGCAGCGGCTACCCGTTCAACCTGAAGTCCGACCAGATCTCCATCATGGCCAAGATGAGCGCGGTGTGCGACGTCTACGACGCCATCACCTCCAACCGCCCCTACAAGGCCGGCTGGGATCCGGCGCGCTCGATCCGCCACATGGCCGGCAGCGCCGGCCATTTCGACCCCAAGACCATCGAGGCCTTCGTCAAGGCGATCGGCATCTATCCCACCGGCTCCTGTGTGCTGATGCAATCGGGCCGCCTGGGCGTGGTGGTGGACCAGCGGCCCGAACAATTGCTCACGCCGCGCGTGAAGATGTTCTACTCGACCCTCACCAAGATGCCGCTGCAGACCGAGATCGTCGACCTGGCGCATGCCAGCGACAAGATCGTGGCCTATGCCGACCACACCAAATGGGGCATCCGCAACCTGCCCTCGCTGGAGCTCTGAGGCCGGCGATCGGGTTCGATCACCTGCAGATGGAAAAACAACGGCGCCGCAAGGGCGCCGTTTTCATGCCGGCCGCCCCCGGCCTCAGTCGCGCTGCGTGAAGGCGGCGGTCGACGCCAGTTCGTTCAACAGCGCCACGGTGGCGCAGTTGGAGACCAGGTAGGGATTGAGCTCGCCGCAGACCGAATACTTCAGCAGCAGCGAACGGTTGATCTTGTCCAGCCGGATCTTGCCCATGGTCCAGGAGGAGTACAGGCGCTCGTCGATGGACTCATAGGCCAGCAGCACCAGGTCGTGATGGCGCTCGTCGCGCTGCAGGCGGCCGTAGATCCGGTTCACCTGGTCGCGCCCGCCCTCCAGCACCTGCACGAAGATGCTGTCGCTGTAGCACAGCACGCCGGTGATGCCCTGCTCGGGGTTGTTCTTGCGCGCGCTGCCCAGGATGCTGTCGATCACTTCGCTGGAAATCGGAAGGCGCGCGCGGCTTGCGTAGATCAGGCGGACCAGCATGATTAACCTCGTTGACGTGGAGAAATCAGCGCCAGGAATTCGCGGCGCAGGTTGGCATCGCGCAGGAAGGAACCGCGCATGACGCTGTTGATCATCTTCGATTCCATGTCCTTGACGCCGCGCCAGTGCATGCAGAAATGGTCGGCTTCCATGACGATGGCCAGGCCGTCGGGCTGCAGCTTCTGCATCAGCAGGTCGGCCGCCTGCGACACCGCCTCTTCCTGGATCTGCGGGCGGCTCATCACCCATTCCAGCAGCCGCGCGTACTTGGACAGGCCGATCAGGTTGGAGTGCTCGTTGGGCATCACGCCCACCCACACGCGGCCCATGATCGGGCACAGGTGGTGCGAGCAGGCGCTGCGCACGGTGATCGGGCCGACGATCATCAGCTCATTCAGGCGTTCGATGTTAGGGAACTCGGTCACCGGCGGCTCGGCCTGGTAGCGGCCGCGGAAGACTTCGTTGAGATACATCTTGGCCACGCGCTTGGCGGTGTCCTGGGTGTTGTGGTCGCTCTCGACATCGATCACCAGGCTCTCCAGCACGGTGGCCAGCTTGGCCTGCACCTCGGCCTGCAGTTCGGCCAGCTCGCCTTCCTCGATGAAGGCGGAGATGTTGTCGTTGGCGTGGAAGCGCACGCCGGCGGCCTTGATGCGCGCGCGGATGCGGGACGAAACGAGCTGTTCATGCACGCTCGGCGCGGCGGCCGGGTCTTTTTGTGTTGCCATGGTTGGATGCGGGCCATGCGGCCCGGCGGTATCGGTGAAGTTGCCGCCATTATGCCCCGAAAGCAGGCATCGCATCCGCCGCCGGCCGGATGCGCGGCCGCCTCCGCGCTTAACCGCCATTGATGATTGTTTGCCGGCATTTACACCGCATTAACCGCCGCTTACAGCCCGAACGAAGATCATCCGCCTACGAGCCGTCGCGTATTGCACCTGCGAGCGCGGCGGCTCGACAGCGCCGGACATCCAGTCCGGCCTCATCATTCCGGGGGTGTCGCCATGAAGTTCGAATATCGTCTGTCCGGCGCATGCGCGCTGGCCTGCCTGCTGTGCGCCTGCACCAGTCCGGCGCCCATGGTAAGCGGGCCGACCAGCGTGCGGCCGTCCTATCCGGTGGCCAACGTCGAGAACAACGGCGCCATCTTCCGCGTCTCCAGCGCGCAGCTGTTCGAGGAGCCGACCAGCTACAACGTCGGCGACATCATCAAGATCGACATCTCCGAATCCATCAGCAGCAGCAACAAGGCCGCCACCACCAACAGCCGCGACTCCAGCCTGACGCAAAAGGGCCCGGGCTCGGATGCGCCGCTGGGCGGGCTGTTCACGCAGCTATACAACGCCAACTACTCGGCCAGCGGCAGCAGCTCCTTCAAGGGCTCCGGCGACAGCAGCAGCACCAACACCATGACCAGCACGCTGATGGTGTCCATCGTCGAGGTGCTGCCCAACCGCAACCTGGTGGTCGCGGGCGAAAAGCGTATCGGCGTGAACGGCACCGTCAACACGTTGCGCTTCTCGGGCGTAGTGCGCACGCGCGATATCCGCAGCGGCATCGTCTCTTCCTCCAACGTCGCCGATGCGCGGCTGGAGCAGGTCGGCGGCGGATCGATCGCCGACGCCAGTACCGACAACAACTTCTTCCGCCGCCTGCTGACGATCTGGTGATCCGCCGGCGCGGCGCAAAAGAAAAACGGCAACCTCGGTTGCCGTTTTTTCATGGCGCCATCGATGCGCCGCCTTGCCGTGGCCGATCGCCCGCGGCGCTTCAGTAGCCGTTGCCGATAGTGCGGTTCTCAGGTGAGTTGTCGGCGATGATGGAGGGATTGCCGGGCAGCAGCGCATCCACCAGCGGCCCCAGCTTCTCGCCGATGGTGGCCCACTTGTCCTGGCCGAAGGAACCCATGCGGTATTGCGCCGAACCCAGCACGCGGCCGTCGCGGCGCAGCGTCAGGGCGGCGAAGGTGAGATAGGGCGAGTAGGCGTCGGAGAACACCTTGGTGTCCCACTTCACGTAGCCGGTATAGGTCAGCGTCACCGGGCAGGCCAGCACTTGGGTGCCGGCGTCGTAGACGCGGCTCTGCACGCCGTGCTTTTGCAGCTCGCCCTGCAGGCTCGGCACGAAGTCGCTCAGCGCCACCGCGCCGTTCCACTCGATGCAGATCTCGCGGATCGGATCCTTGTTATAGACGATGGGATTGGCCGGCGCATTGGGCGTCATCGACTTGACGCCCGAGGCGGCATATCCGACCAGGCTGGCCGCATCGACCAGGGTGCTGGTCGAGGTGACGACGCAGCCCGACAGCGACGATGCCAGCAATGTGGCAATGATGATGGTGCGCATGGTGCTTCCCCCCGAACGGAATCCGCATTGGGATGAAGACGGGATTCCAGGCTGCCCATCATATCCGCGCGGGTTCCGCCGTCCGGCCGGTTTTACGCTGATTTACGCTGCACCCTGCAATGCTTTACACCATGCGCATGGCTGCTTCACATGCGCCTTGCTGGCACAATGCCGGTGTATCTTTCCACCGTCACAGGAGACCCGGATGAAACCACTGTTCCCCCCTGCCCTGCTGGCCGCCGCGGCGCTGGCCGGCTTCTGCCACGCGGCGCAGGCCGACACCCTGAAATCGGAAGCCGAAGTGCGCGCGCTGGCCGACAAGGTGATGGCCCAGGCCGGCGCCGGCCGCACCGACGACGCCTACGGCGCCATGTCGCCCTACTCGCTGATCGACATCCGCACGCTGGAGATCGCGCGCGGCAATGCGCGCAGCTCGCGCATGGCGATCGAGGCGCGGGTCGGCAATTCGGTGGGCTATGAATTCATCCGTTCGGAGAAGGTCGGCGACTCGCTGATCAAGCTGACCTATATCGAGAAGACCGAACGCCAGGCCATCCCCTGGCAGTTCATCTTCTACAAGGCGCCGGCGGGCTGGGGCATCAGCGCGTTCAGCAATGGCGATAATGTGGATGCCTTGTTTGATCGCTGAATCCTGCTGATCATCCGGCTCAGCAGAACGCCGCTGGGTCCTGACCTTCGTCAGGACGACACTGGGGAGCTAGCTTGAACCGCCGAGTGGTCGAGTTGCCAACGACTCGTCGTCCCGGCGCAGGCCGGGACCCAGTGGCGTTCGTCGCGCATAAACAGCGCAAAAATCAGCAATGCACCGATGCCCGACACAATGCGGATGCCTTGTTTGATCGCTGAATCCTGCTGATCATCCGGCTCAGCAGAACGCCGCTGGGTCCTGACCTTCGTCAGGACGACATTGGGGAAGCAGCTTGAACCGCCGAGTGGTCGAGTTGCCAACGGCTCGTCGTCCCGGCGCAGGCCGGATCCAGTGGCGTTCGTCGCGCATAAACAGCGCAAAAAATCAGCAATGCACCGATGCCCGACACAATGCGGATGCCTTGTTTGATCGCTGAATCCTGCTGATCATCCGGCTCAGCAGAACGCCGCTGGGTCCTGACCTTCGTCAGGACGACATTGGGGAAGCAGCTTGAACCGCCGAGTGGTCGAGTTGCCAACGGCTCGTCGTCCCGGCGCAGGCCGGGACCCAGTGGCGTTCGTCGCGCATAAACAGCGCAAAAATCAGCAATACACCGATGCTCAACACACACGGCCACAGCTACGATCGGCCGCATGAACTACTACGTCTACATCCTTGCCAGCGGCAGGAACGGCACGCTGTACATCGGCGTGACCCGCGACCTGATCAGGCGCGTCCACCAGCACAGGGAGCAAACCTGCGCCGGTTTCGCCGGCAAATACAAGGTGAAGGACCTGGTTCATGTCGATGTGCTGGATGATCCGATCAGCGCCATCGCCCGGGAAAAGCAACTCAAGAACTGGCACCGGGATTGGAAGATTCGCCTGATCGAGGAGCGCAATCCTTACTGGCGCGACCTGTATCCGGAACTCGTCTGAGGCGTGTCAGATCAAGCGCGCCGGCTCCAGGTCGGCGCTTTCGATCTCGCTGGCGGCGCCCGAGATCTTGTCGGCGATGATGCGGCTGGAGCCGCAGGCGGTGGTCCAGCCGTTGGAGCCGTGACCGGCGTTGAGCCACAGGTTCGATAGCGGCGTGGCGCCGATCAGCGGCGCGCCGTCCGGCGTCATCGGGCGCAGGCCGGCCCAGTACTCGACCTGCGCCAGGTCGGCGCCGGCAGGGTAGAGGTTCTTCAGCGACTTCAGCGCGGTGGCGCAATCGCGCGGCGTGACCTTGGTGTCCCAGCTGCCGATCTCGGCGGTGCCGGCGGCGCGGATATGGTTGCCCATGCGGGTGATCGCCACCTTGTAGTACTCGTCCATGACGCCGCTCCGGGGCGCGCCGGCCGGGTCGGCCACCGGCACCGTGATGGCGTAGCCCTTGACCGGATAGATCGGCAGGTCCAGGCCCAGCGGCTTCATCATCGGCACCGAGGCCGAGGCGCAGGCCACCACGTAGGCGTCGGCGCACAGCGTGCCGGCGCCGGTGCGTACGCCCGCCACCTTGCCGCCGGCCACCTCGATCGCCTCGACCGTGGTCGAGAGTCGGAACTCCACCCCATGCGCCTGCAGCCACGCCGCCAAAGCGCGCGCAAACAACGGGCAGTTGCCGGTCTCGTCCATGGGCAGCAGCAAGCCGCCCTTCAACTCGCCGCGCGCGGCGCCCAGGCCCGGGTCGAAAGCCACGCAGCCATCGGCGTCGAGCAGCTGGAACGGCACGCCGGCCTCGGCCAGCACCTTGGTCGAGAGACTGGCGTTGTCCACGCCCTCCTGGGTGCGGAACAACTGCAGGTTGCCGCCGGTGGTCTGCTCGTAGCGGATATCGAGGCGCTCGCGGATCAGCTTGAGCTGTTCATGGCTGTAGCGCGCCAGGCGGCCCATGCGCGCCTTGTTGACGGCGTAGCGCTCGGGCGTGCATTGCGCCAGGAATTTCTTGAGCCACTTCCACTGGTGCGCGTCCATGCGCGGCGTGAAGCGCAGCGCGGCCTCGACGCCCAGGCAGCTCTGCAGCGACCATTTCAGCGACTTGGCCGGCATGCCCGGGGCCGCCCACGGCGTGGCGTAGGACGGGCAGACGTGGCCGGCGTTGCCCACGCTGGTCTCGGCCGCCACTTCGGCGCGGCGCTCGATGACGGTGACTTCATGGCCGCGCTCGCGGAGGAAATAGGCGGTGGTGACGCCGACGATGCCGGCGCCCAGCACGATGATGCGCATGGTGTTCTTCTGTCGATGGAAATCAAAGGGTGAGGCCGCCGTCCACATGCCAGACCTGCCCGGTCACATAGGACGCGGCCGGGCTCAGCAGGAAGGCGATGACGTTGGCGATGTCCTGGGGCTGGCCCAGGCGGCGCAGCGGGATGCGGTCCAGCGCGGCCTGCCAGGCGGCCAGGTCGATGGCGGACTTGGCCGGGTCGTTCTTTTGCACATAGCCGGGCGCAACGGCATTGACGGTGACGCCGGAAGCCGCCAGCTGCACCGCCAGCGACTTCACCAGCGCCTCGATCCCGGCCTTGGCTGCGGCCGAGGCCGGGAAGCCCGATTCGCCGAGGCGAAACGCGTGCGCCACGAAGGAACTGACGGCCACCACGCGGCCCTGGCCGCCGGCTTGCAGCGCGTCCTTGCAGGCGGTGGCGAGGCGGAAGAAACCCGACAGCAGCGCGTCCAGCGAACGCGACCAGTCGGCATCCGACAATTCGCCGATGCGCTTCCTGTCGGCGAAGCCGGCATTGGCCACCAGCGCGTCGAGGCGGCCGAATTCGCGCAGCGCGGCGTCGCGCAAGGCGCCCGCGGTGGCGGCATCGGCCATGTCGCCCGGCACCGTCACGCAGGCCGCGCCGGCGCCGCGGCAATGCGCCGCGATGGCCTGCAGCTCGGGCGAATCGCCGCGCGCGTGCAGCACCAGCGCCACATCGGGCGCAGCCAGCGTGGCGGCCACCGCCGCGCCGATGCCGCGCGCGGCGCCGGTGATCAGGATGACGCGGCGCTGCCGGGCGGACGGGATGGAAGTTGAAACCTGGCTCATGGTCGATATCGGAAAATGGGGCCGCTCCCAGCGGCTGGGAGGCGCGACCGGCGGCACGCGGCGCGCGCCGCGGCAAGTGCGCTATTTTAGCCAAACCCCGCCGCCGCGTGGGCCTCCCCGCCACATCCGCGCCCATATCGCGTGGCCGTGGGCGGCGGTTCTCCATTACAATTGCCGGGTTCGCGGGTTGCCCACCTTGCAATCCATATAAAAGATATATCCGTACCCTCCGCCATGCCCTTCCCGACACCAGCCCTCCGCGCCGCCTTGCGGCACAGCGGGACATTGCCGTGCGGCATGGATCGTGCATGCGGCGCCCGCAGTCCAACCGCCCGGAGCCGGCTCGCCTGCTCCAGTTGAATCGTATTAAGGAAAACCGCAGATGTATCAATGGGACTTCGGCTCGCTCTGGCAATTCAGGAGCATCATCGGAATCGGCTTCGTCTACACGCTCACCTATACCGTGATCTGTATCGCGCTGGGTTTGCTGGTGGGACTGGTGGTCGGCCTGGGCCGCCTTTCCACCAACCCGTTCATCTCCGGTCCGCTGCGCGCCTTCGTCGAGGTGTTCCGCTGCACCCCGGTGCTGGTGCAGCTGGTGTGGTTCTACTACGCGCTGCCGGTGCTGCTGGGCATCGAGATGTCGGCCGGCACCGCCGCCATGCTGTCGCTGGCGCTGTACGGCGGCGCCTTCTATTCCGAGATCATCCGCGGCGGCATCGTCTCGATCGACGTCGGCCAGTCCGAGGCCGGCTGGGCGCTGGGCATGACCCGCTTCCAGCTGATGAAGCGGGTGATCCTGCCGCAGGCCTTCAAGCGCATGACGCCGCCGCTGGTGAACCAGTCCATCATGCAGCTGAAGAATACCTCGCTGCTGTCGGTGCTGGCGGTGCCGGACCTGCTGTACCAGGGCCAGATCATCGCCCACGAGACCTATCGTCCGCTGGAGATCTACACCATGGTCGCGATCATCTACTTCGTGATCCTGCTGCCGGCCACCATCTGGGCCAAGCGCCTGGAAACCCGCCTCTCGGCGCAGCACGGTTGAGGAGCACAAGATGAGCAACGGTAATTCGATGATCCAGATCAGCAATCTCAAGAAGGCCTTCGGCGACCACGTCGTACTGAAGGACATCTCCATCCAGATCGCCAAGGGCAGCGTGGTCGCCATGATCGGGCCCTCGGGCTCGGGCAAGTCGACCCTGCTGCGCTGCCTCAACCTGCTGACCGTGCCTGACCTGGGCTCGGTGCGCATCGGCGAGCGCCATTTCGAATTCGACGGGAAGAAATCCCGCCTGCCCAAGGACAAGGAGCTGGCCGGCTTCCGCGCCCGCACCGGCATGGTGTTCCAGCACTTCAACCTGTTCCCGCACATGACCGCGGTAGAGAACGTGATGGAAGGCATGATCACCGTGCAGCGCGTGCCCAAGGCCCAGGCCCGCGAGCGCGCCATGGCGCTGCTGCAGAAGGTGGGACTGGCCGAGCGCGCCGACATGTATCCGCAGAAGCTCTCCGGCGGCCAGAAGCAGCGCATCGCGATCGCCCGCGCGCTGGCCATGCAACCGGACGTAATGCTGTTCGACGAAGCCACCTCGGCGCTCGACCCCGAACTGGTGGGCGAGGTGCTCAACGTGATCCGCGGCCTCGCGGCCGATGGCATGACCATGATCCTGGTGACCCACGAGATCGCCTTCGCCCGCGAAGTCGCCGACCAGGTGGTGTTCATGCGCGACGGCGTGGTGGTGGAAGCCGGCCCGCCGTCGCAGGTCATCGACAATCCGCAACAGGCGGCGACCCAGGCCTTCCTGGCCCGCTTCAACGGCTAGCGCGCCGCGATCCGCCCATGAAGACGCGGCTCGACACGCTCGACGACACCGACCGCGCGCTGATTGCGCTGCTGCAGGTGTCGGCGCGCGAAAGCGTGGCCAACCTGGCGCGTAAGCTGGGCGTGGCGCGCACCACCGTGGTGGCGCGCCTGGCCCGGCTGGAGCACAACGGCGTCATCGCC
Source organism: Herbaspirillum sp. WKF16 (assembly GCF_028993615.1). Lineage (NCBI taxonomy): Bacteria > Pseudomonadati > Pseudomonadota > Betaproteobacteria > Burkholderiales > Oxalobacteraceae > Herbaspirillum > Herbaspirillum sp. WKF16. The sequence goes on from NZ_CP118632.1 coordinate 4,893,605, forward strand.
GGCTACACCGTCAAGCTGGGCCAGGAAGTGACCGACAACGCCCTGCGCGCCTACGTCGGCATCAGCGTCGAGGCCAAGACCGTGCGCGACGTGTTGAAGCGCTTCAAGCGCATGCCCGAGATCGAACTGCTGTGCTCGGTCTCGGGCGAGTTCGACTACGTCGCCTGGCTGCGCGCCGACTCCGCCGAACGGCTCGACCAGCTGCTCGACGAGATCGGCGAGATCGACGGCGTCACCCGCACCACCACCTCCATCGTCCTGTCGCGCAAGATCGAGCGCTGACGCCGCTCGGCATCGGGAATTTCCCGATGGAAGAGCGGCCGCCGCCTGCCTAAGATGAAGCACATATCCTTTCATGTGTTCAGCGAGGCCGTCATGCGCAAATTCTTCGGGAACCACATCACCATCCTCGGCCTCTGGCTGGCCTGCTCGGCGCTGTTCGTCGTCGTCATGACGGCCACCGGCATCCATTCCTGATCCCGGCCCCGGCCGCAGGCAATAAAAAACCCGCGCCGTCGCCGGTGCGGGTTCTCCATTCCAGCCGCGCGGGCGCGGCCGCCATCCGGCTTACAGCGGGATCTGCGGCGGCACGTCTTCCGGCTTCACGCCCGACAGCTTCTGCAGGTTGCCCAGCACGGTCGGCTTGATCTTGCCTGCGGCGCGTTCGGCCACGATCCACTTGTTGACCGCTTCGGTCCAGGCCTTGTCGTCTTCCTTGGGCACGCCGATGTTGGTCGAGGTGGCTTCCAGCGGCATCGGCACGGTCATCTTGCCCAGCGCCGGATTCTTCTTGAGGATGTTCAGCGCCAGCAGCCACACCAGCACCTGCGCGTCGACGCGGCCGGTCTGCAACGCCAGGGTCGCGTCGTCGGCCTTTTCCAGGCGCACGATGGTGGCGTTGGGGCACACGCGCGAGATCATCTGGTCATGCGAGGAGCCGATGTCGACGGCGATCTTCACTTCCGGCTTGTTCAGGTCGGCCCAGGTCTTGAACTCCTTCTTGGAGACGATGGTGAAGGCGTTCAGGAACAGCGGCTCGGAGAAACCGATGACCTCGCGGCGCGCCGGGGTCGGGTTCATGCCGAAGAAGACGTCGATCTTGCGCGTCTGCAGGTCCAGCACCGAGTTGCCCCAGGTGGTTTCATTGATTTCCAGCTTGACGTTCAGGCTGGCCGCCAGGCTCTTGGCGAAGTCGATCATGAAGCCGTTCCATTCGCCGCTGGCCAGGTCCTTGTTGTAGTAAGGCGCTGCGCCGCGCACCGCGCCGATGCGCAGGGTCTTGGTGCGCTGGATGCGGGCGAAGGTCGCCTCGGTCGAGCCGGCCGGCGCGGCGGCCTGGGCGAAAACGTTGGGCAAGTAGGACGCGGCGGCGAGGCCTGCCACGTTGGTGATGAAACTGCGGCGGTTGGTCATGCGGTTCTCCCTGTTTGGCGAATGGCGCCGGCCTGGTGGCGGCCGTGCGCGTCAAAAGCATGTCCGGCGCTCGGCCGGACATTGGCGTCGATTTTAGCCCAGCCTCGGGAACGCTGCGTGGGCAATTGGGGACGCTTGCGGATGAAATTTCTTGAAGGCGAGGCCAGGGCCGGATGCCGGTCTCAACCGCCGGGAAACTGACTCCGCGCCCTTGGTGAAACCCGTTTGTCCGCGAGGAACGACACCGGCTACCGCCTGCGCCGGACGACAGGTAACTGGCCGCCCCGAGCGCAGGGAGCGTCGAATTGCGTCCTCCTTGTCCTCCCGGCGCAGGCCGGGACCCAGCGTCGTTAAATGACCATCGTCACGACAAAATGGCTGATCAATAGCTACATAACGACTATAGATCACCATTTTCAACATCAATCTTCATCTTTTTATCGTACAAGCTCTTCCCTAGAATCGGCTCCGTATCCCCACATCACCACACGGAAAAGGAGCCGCCATGCGCAACATCATTCTGCTGGGCGCCGGTCACATCGGCCAGGCCATCGCCCGCCGCCTGCACGGCAGCGGCGACTATCGCCTGCTGGCGGCCGACCGCGAGGCGGCGGCGCTGCAGCCGCTGGAGGCGCTGGGCATCGCCGCGCGCCAGGCCGATTTCAGCGACGCCGCGGCGCTGCGCACGCTGCTGGCCGGCGGCGACGCCGTCATCAACGCCCTGCCCTGGCACATGGCCATCGCGGTGGCCGAGGCCGCGCGCGCGGCCGGCGTGCACTACTTCGATCTGACCGAGGATGTGCAGGCCACGCGCCGCATCATGCAACTGGCCGCCGACGCCGACAGCGCCTTCATGCCCCAATGCGGGCTGGCGCCGGGCTTTGTCGGCATCGCCGCGCACCACCTGGCGCAGGACTTCGACGACATCCGCGAAATCAAGATGCGGGTCGGCGCGCTGCCGGAGTTTCCCACCAACGAGATCAAGTACAACCTGACCTGGAGCGTGGACGGCCTGGTCAACGAATACTGCCACCCCTGCGAGGCGATCCGCGACGGCGCGCTGCACGAGGCGCAGCCGCTGGAGGGGTTGGAGCACTTCTCGCTGGACGGCGTCGAGTACGAGGCCTTCAACACCTCGGGCGGCCTGGGCACGCTGTGCGCGACGCTGGCCGGCCGCGCCGCCAACCTCGACTACAAGTCGGTGCGCTATCCCGGCCACCGCGACCGCCTGCGCTTCCTGCTGGAAGAGCTGCGCCTGAAGGAGCGACCGGCGCTGCTCAAGGACATCCTGCGCCACGCCGTGCCGGCCACCATGCAGGACGTGGTGCTGGTGTTCGTCACCGTCAGCGGCACGCGCAATGGCCAGTACCAGCAGCGCGTGTTCAGCCGCAAGGTGTTCGCGGCCGACCACGGCGGCGTGCCCGAGAGCGCCATCCAGATCACCACCGCGGCCGGCGTATGCGCGGCGGTCGACCTGTTCTTCGCCGGCCGCCTGCCGCAACGCGGCTTCCTCCGCCAGGAACAGCTGGCCTTGCCCGAGTTCCTGGCCAACCGCTTCGGCCGCGCCTACGCCGCTCCTGAAGGCGACGGCCGGCGGCGCTACACTGTGGCTATCGACGACACAGGAGCCCCCCATGACCATCCGAGAACAGAATCCGGCCGCCGGCTCGCGGCCTGAAGCGGCAGCGCGCGATTCGCAACTGGCGGCGCTGCTGGCCGCGCACCGCACGCCGCAGGAGATCGCCTTCCTGCTGCGCGCGATCCATGTGCCGTCCTGCACGCTCAGGCCGGCCGGCGCGGCGAATGTGTCGCGCCTGGAACTGGCGCAGGCGCTCAACATGCTGCTGTTCGAGAAGCTGCTCAAGGACGTGCCCGACGCCGCCGCCTACGTCGCCGAGGCCGTTGCCGCCGGCCAGCGCATGCACTTCGACCATGGCGCGCTGCGCACGGTGCTGGGCGCCGGCACCGGCCTGCTGCCGGCCGGCGAGCAGGCCATCACGCGCATCCTGCGACCGCTGGGCTACGTGCAGAACGGGCTGTATCCGCTGGAGCGCATCCGCATGACCGGCCGCTCCTACGCCCATGCCGATGCGCCCGAGGAGATCGCCCAGTTCTTCGTCAGCGAGCTGCATGCGGATCGCTTCTCGCCGGAGTTCCAGGCGGTGGTCAGCCGCGTAATCGGCACCTCGGTCGATCCGCTCGGCGCGGATGCCCAGGCCCTGCTGGCGCGACTGGAAGGCGAACGCGAACTGCCGCTGGCGGCGGCGCAGTCGCTGCTGCCGGTGCTGCTGTCGGCCTTCGCGCGCCAGCACGCCTTGCCGACGGTCGCCGACTACGAACGGCTGCGCGGCGAATCCAGCGAGATGGCCTGGATCGCCACCGAAGGCAACGTCTTCAACCATGCCACCGACCGCGTGCCCGACGTCGAAGCGGTGGCCGAACGCCAGCGCGCGCTGGGGCGGCCGATGAAGGACAAGATCGAGGTCTCGCGCAACGGCCGCGTGCGCCAGACCGCCTACCGCGCCTGCACCGTGCTGCGCCCGATGCGCGATCAACACGGCGCAGTCGTCGAACAGGCGGTGCCGGGCTCGTTCTACGAATTCATTTCGCGCGACCGCTATGTCGACGACCAGGGCGTGGAACGCCTTGACCTCAGCTTCGACAGCGGCAACGCGCAGGGCATTTTCAAGATGACCGCCGGCGGCGCAGACGCTGCCGGCATGTAGGCCGGGCGCTGCGCGCGGCGGCCCGGATTTCAGCGAAAGGATCACCATGAACAACGCCGCCCTGCTCCGCGCCAGCGGATTTTCCCCCGCCGAACTCGACGCCGACGGCGCCGATCTCTCCGTCCATTCGCCCTGCGACGGCGCGCTGCTGGCGCGCCTGCGCAGCCATGGCGCGGACGACGCGCAACGCGCCATCGAACGCGCCCACGCCGCCTTCCTGCGCTGGCGCGAGGTGCCCGCGCCGCTGCGCGGCGAGCTGGTGCGGCTGCTGGGCGAGGTGCTGCGCGAACGGCGCGAAGAGCTGGGCGCGCTGGTCACGCTGGAGGCCGGCAAGATCAAGGCCGAGGGTGTGGGCGAGGTGCAGGAGATGATCGACATCTGCGACTTCGCCGTCGGCCTCTCGCGGCAATTGCACGGCCTGACCATCGCCTCCGAGCGCGCCGGCCACCGCATGATGGAGACCTGGCATCCGCTGGGCGTGTGCGGCGTCATCACCGCCTTCAACTTCCCGGTCGCGGTATGGGCCTGGAACGCGGCGCTGGCGCTGGTGTGCGGCAACAGCGTGATATGGAAGCCGTCGGAGAAGACGCCGTTGACCGCGCTGGCGGCGCAGCGCCTGTTCGAGGAAGCGGCGCGGCGCTTTTCCACCCGACATCCGCAACTGCTGCCCGACGATCTGAGCGCGGTGCTGGTCGGCGGCGGCGCCCTGGGCGAAGCGCTCGGCGCCTCGCCGAAGGTCGCGCTGGTGAGCGCCACCGGCAGCGTCGCCATGGGCCGCAAGGTGGCGCAGCAGGTGGCCGCCCGCCTGGGCCGCAGCCTGCTGGAACTGGGCGGCAACAATGCCATGATCGTGGCCCCCAGCGCCGACCTCGAACTGGCGCTGCGCGCCATCGTCTTCTCCGCCGTCGGCACCGCCGGCCAGCGCTGCACCACGCTGCGCCGGCTGTTCGTGCACCGGAGCATCGCCGCGCCGCTGCTGGCGCGGCTGGAAAGCGTCTATGCCGGCCTTGCCATCGGCGACCCGCGCGAAGAGGGCGTGCTGGTCGGCCCCCTGATCGACCGGCGCAGCCATGACGCCATGCAAGCCGCGCTGCGCGCGGCGCGGGAAGCCGGCGCCGTCGTCAGCGGCGGCCAGCGCGTGACGGTCGGCCATGGCGACGCCGCGGCCGACAGCTGGTATGCCGCGCCGGCGCTTGTGCGCATGCCGGCGCAAACGGAGCTGATGCACGAAGAGACCTTCGCCCCCATCCTCTATGTGGTCGAGTACGACGACTTCGCCGACGCCATCGCCATGAACAACGCGGTGCCGCAGGGCTTGTCCTCGGCGCTGTTTTCCAACGACCTGCGCGAGGCCGACCGTTTCATGTCCGCCGCCGGCAGCGACTGCGGCCTGGCCAACATCAACATCGGCACCAGCGGCGCCGAGATCGGCGGCGCCTTCGGCGGTGAAAAGGACACCGGCGGCGGCCGCGAATCGGGCTCGGACGCCTGGAAGAACTACATGCGCCGCGCGACCAACACGATCAACTACAGCGGGACGCTGCCGCTGGCCCAGGGGGTGAGGTTCGATGTGGGATGAGCGGGCGGTTTCAGGACAGGCCCTTCGGCGGGCTCAGGACAAGCCCTTCGGGCGGATCAGGGCCGGCGTCGATACGCCGCTGCGCGGCTACTCGGCCCGAACGGCGTTGATTGACGTGCGACGAACGACGCTGGGTTCCTGCTTTCGCAGGAACGACGAGGAGGGGCTTGAGTGCGAGGAGGTGTTGTCCGCCTCCTTCGTGTCGTCCCTGCGAAAGCAGGGACCCAGCGTCGTTCAACGGCAATCGAGACGCCATAGACCTCGCCGGATCCCCGCAGGCGAACCGGGTCGCGCGGCCCGCCAACAAGGAATCCTTGCAACTTCCCCCGTCATTTTTACAGCCACCACTCCCGCGTAAATCCAGGTAAGACCCCACCACCCGAAGGAACCCCACGCTTACGCTGTCATTCCTGCGCGCCGTTCCCGGCGGCAACGCCGCCGCGACGACCGCAGCTTCATGGGCAAAGCACGAGGGGGACTCATGCACCAGCAACACCATACCAGCCGCACCGCCCGCCGTATCCGCACCGGCAGCCTGCTCGCCGCCTGCCTGGGCGCAAGCGCGCTGGCCGGCTGCGCCAACTTCAGCGACGTGCGGTCCGAGGAACGCGACATGTTCATGGTCTCCGCCACCGGCGTGAGCTACACCATGTCGATCCCGGCCCTGACCGCCGCCGCCAAGGAAAAGGCCTACGACTTCTGCGGCAAGCAGCAGATGAAAGCCGACCTGCGCCAGCTGGTGCGCGGCTGGCGTCCGATGCAGGTGGAGCTGTACTTCCGCTGCCAGCCGCAAGGCCTGAGCCTGCAGGCGCTGCTGGACTGAGCGCTGCTGCGTTCAAGCCTGCGGGAAGTCGCGCTCGCGCACGGCATTGCCGTCGGCGTCGATGGCGTCGGCCAGCCTGAACTGCGCCACGCCCAGCGAGGCCACGGCATCGGCCGCGTCCAGCAGCGGTTCCTGCGGGTCGCCGTCCAGCACCTGCGCCGACTGCGCCAGCACGCGGCCGCCGGCGCGCAGGATCACCTGCAGCACGGTCTCGCCGTCCTCGTCGGCCACCGCGAAGACCGCGGTGGCGCCGTCTGCGGCGACACCCGATTGCGCCAATCCCTGCTCCAGCTCCGACATCATCTGCAACATGCGGTACTCGGCGTTGCCGGTGCGCTTGCCGCCGTGGAACAGGTCCTGGTACAGGAAGTGCAGCTCGCACGGCGCCTCGCCGGCGGGCTTGCCGGTCAGGCACTGCTGCAGCAGCGGCGTGTATTGCTCGGCCCAGGCGCGGAAGGCCGTGCCGCGCCGCTCGAAGTAAGCGTCGGCCGCGGCCTCGTCCCTGGGGACGGCGTAGAAGGGGTCGTTCATGTCCTTGAGCGCGAAGCCGAGCAAGAAGCGCAGCTCCAGCGCCTGGTCGTCTTCACCAAAGCCGTTTTCCGGCCAGCCGCGCATGCTGCGCTCGATGGCCGGCACGCTCATCACCTTCTTGTCGGTCAGCGAGGCGAAGGCGTCGCGGTTCATGGCCTCGACGTCGCCGTAGGTGAGCGCATCGATCTCGTCGGGGTGGTACAGGTGGTGCACCAGCACCACGCGCGCCTTGGCGCTTTCCAGGCCGGCCTCTTGCAGGCTGGTGCGCAGCGCGTCGAAAGCGTCGCCGTCGGCCAGCGCCAGCTCCTGCCTGAGCCCGCCGCGCGTGCGCGCCAGGAAGGGAATCAGGAAGGCGTTGATCTCCATTTCCTTCTCGCCGCGGCGCAGGATCACGACGTCGGCGCTCTCCTCCACCACTTCCAGCAACAGCGCATGGGCGCGGCGGTCGTCATGGCGCAGCTGTTCCAGCGCCTCGTAGAGGGTCTCGTCGTCGCGCTGGCGCAGGAAGTTGCGCACCATGCGCTCCAGCTCGTCCTGGCCGACGCGACGGCCGGCGGCGTCGGGCGCGCCGGCGGCCACCGCCGCAGCCAGCGCCAGCAGCTGCAGCACCTGCTCCTCGCCGTCGTCCAGATCCTGCGAGGAGGAATGGGCGCTGTGCTGGCGGCGACGCGAGGCGTCGGTGGCGACGTGGGTCTTCGGCTTGTCCCTGGCCGGGCCTTGCGGCTTGGGGTTCGGATTCGGCCTGGCGGCGGGCTTGCCCGCCTTGGCCGGAGGTTTGCCCTGCGGGCGGTTAGGTTTGTTCATCTCTTCTTTCGCTCAGTTCAGCGGCAATTCGGTTCGGGCGGCCGGGGCGGCGCGTCCGGGCAAGGTGGCCAGCAGCATGCCGGCCATGGCCACGGCAAAGGCCCCGGCCTGCAGCAGGGAAAGGCTCTCGCCCAGGGCGGCCACGCCCACCAGCGCGGCCGACACCGGCAGCATCACGGTGAACACGCCGGCGCGGCCGGCCGGCACCACCTTGAGCCCGGTCATCCACAGCCACACCGTCCACACGCTGGCGGCCAGCGCATAGAACACCAGCAGCAGCCAGATGTCGGCGCGCACCGCGCCGAAATCGAAACTCAGGGCAGTATAGAAGCCCATGGGCGTCATCAGCAGCAGGCCCCAGAGGTTGATCACCGCGCTGATGCGCTTGGGCGTGAGCACCGCGGTCAGCTTCTTGCCGATCACCGCGTACGAACCCTCGCACAGCACCGCGCCGAACACCAGCAGGTTGCCCAGCCAGGCGCCGTGGCCGGCTGTCGCGCCATCCGCGCCGTGGGTATTCTTGGCCAGCGACAGCAGGCCGATGCCAATGGCGCCGCAGGCCACCGCGCCCCACACGCGCAGCGTGATCTTCTCTTTCAGGAAGATCCAGCTCATCAGCGCCACCACCGCCGGAATGGCCGACATGATCACGCCGGCCGACACCGCGCTGGTCATCGAGACGCCGGTGATCATGCAGATCGTGAAGAGGAAATTGCCGAGGAAGGACTCCAGGAACACCAGCCAGCGCGACTGCGTCGACAGCGGCTTCTCGTCGGCCGGCTTCTTCAGCCAGCGCGCCATGGCCACCGCGCCGATGCCGAAGCGCAGCCAGGCCAGCAGGAACACCGGCAACGCCGCCGCCAGCGGCTTGGTCAGGGCGACGTAGGCGCCGACCATGGACATGGAAAGGATCAGGCAGCCGTAGCCCATGGCCCGGCTCGGGGTATAGCTCATCGTGGTCCGTCTTCGGTGTGGTAGCCCTGGATTTTAACCGCAGACGGGCACATCGCCGCCGCCCGCATGGCCGCGGCTTATGTCATATCCGCATGGGCCGGCCCGGGCGAGACGGCCCGCGGCCCCGACTTCATGCATGGGCGGCATGATGGCCCGGGCTGCGCGGGCGCATACTCAAGCCATCGTTCACGCCTCACCGCACAAGGAAACAACATGCCCGCCACCGCGCAAGACACCCGCCGCTCCTACGGCATCATCGGCGGACTGGGCCCGCTGGCCTCGGCCGACGTGTTCTTCAAGCTGATGCAGGCGATGGCCGCCGGCGGCGACATCGAACAGGCCGACGTCATCTTCGAGCAGCACCCTTTCCGCCAGTCCCGAGGCGATGGCCTGGCCAGCACCGCCACCACCGAGCGCAAGCTCTACGTGTTCGACATGATCCGCGACTTCGAGAAGCGCGGCGTCGGCGCGGTGGTGCTGCCCTGCTTCCTCAGCCATACCTTCATCGACGAGCTGCGCGCCAACACCGCCCTGCCCATCGTCGACATGATGGCGGCGCTGGCCGGCCACGTGCGCCGCGAATACCCGCATGCCACGCGCATCGGCGTGCTGGCCTCGGACTATACGCGCGAGTCGGGCCTGTTCGAGCGCTACTTCCCGGCGCCGGCTTTCGAGGTGATCCATGCGCGCGCGGTGGACGGCGTCAATCCGGTGGCCGAGGCGGTGTACGGCGCCGACGGCATCAAGCGCGGCCATCTCGGCGACCGGCCGCTGCAACTGCTGGCGCAGGCCGCGCGCGACCTGGCGGCGCAGGGTGCGCAAGTGATCCTGCCGGGCCTGACCGAGGTCGCGCTGGCGGCGCACGCCATCGGCGCGCTGCCGGCGCCGCTGGTGGACAGCAACCGGGTCTATGCGCGCAGCGTGGCCGAGGGCCGGCGCGAGGCGGCGGCCAAGCCGTTCAAGGTGGGCGTGGTGGGCGGCGTGGGGCCGGCGGCGACGGTGGACTTCATGCAAAAGATCGTGCGCAACACCCCGGCCGCGCGCGACCAGGAGCACATCAAGGTGCATGTGGAACAGAACCCGCAGATCCCCGACCGCACCGAGAACCTGATCGGCCACGGCCCGGACCCGACCATCGCGCTGTACGCCACCTGCAAGAAACTGGAAGACGGCGGCGCCGACCTGATCGCGATTCCCTGCAACACCGCGCATGCCTACGTGGAACGCATGCAGTCCAGCCTGGCGATCCCGATCGTGAACATGCTGACCGTGACGGTGCAAAGCATCCGCCGGCGCTTCCCGGAACTGAAGCAGGTCGGCCTGCTGGCGACCTCCGGCACGCTGGGCAGCGGGGTCTACCAGCGCGCGCTGGAAGAACAGGGGTTACGGCAACTGGCGCCCTCCCCCGCCGCGCAGGAACGCGTGATGGAAGCCATCTACGGGCGCGAGGGCGTCAAGGCAGGCCATACCGAAGGACGCTGCCAGGACGACATCCGCGCCGGGCTGGACGACCTCGCCAGGCAGGGCGCGCAGGTGGTGATCCTGGGCTGCACCGAGTTGCCGCTGCTGCTGCCGTTTGCCGAACTGCGGCTGGGCGACGCCAGCGTCGTGCTGGTAGATCCCACGGATACGCTGGCGCGGCGCTGTGTGGAGATGGCAGGCATGGCGGGAGGGTGAGGGCTCGGGAAGTTTTCCTCCCGACCTTCTCGGTGCAGGCCTCGTTCAACGGCCGTCGAGGCATGACGAACGTCACTGGATCCCCGCTTTCGCGGGGACGACGGATTAAGGAGGCGATGAGCCCATGACCGGATGCGACAGGAGAGGCGCGGCGGACGGCGCCGGGTCCAAGCCTTCGCCGGGACGACCAGTCGTGGGATAGCTCACCAAGCCGCCAAGATCCCTCCCTTGAACTCGGCCTGGATGAAACGCTTCACCTCATCGGATTGATACGCCGCCACCAGCTTGCGCAACCAGGGCTGGTCGCGGTCCTTCTCGCGCACGGCGATCAGGCAGGCATAGGGGCTGTCGCCGTCTTCCACCAGCAGGCTGTCGCGCGCCGGGTTAAGCCCGGCCTTGGCGGCGAAGTCGGCGTTGACCGCCGAGGCGTCGAGATCGTCCAGCGTGCGCGGCAGCTGGGCGGCGTCGATCTCCACGAACTTCCACTTCTTCGGGTTCTCGACGATGTCGATCGGTGTGGCGTTGGTGCCGGTCAGCGGATCGATGCCGGCGCGCAGCTTGAGCTGGCCGTGTTTTTGCAACAGCAGCAGCACGCGGCTCTCGTTGGCCGGGTCGTTGGGGATGCCGATCCTGGCGCCGGCCGGGATCTCATCGAGCTTGCGGTACTTCTTCGAATAGATCGCCATCGGGCCGATCATGGTCTTGCCCTCGGCGTACAGCTTGTAGCCGCGCGCCTTGATCTGCGCGTTCAGGAACGGGCGATGCTGGTAGCTGTTGGCGTCGAGCTCGCCGGCGTCCAGCGCCGCATTGGGCTGGATGTAGTCGTTGAACTCGATGATCCTCACCTTGTAGCCGGGATTGTCGCGTTCGAAGACGCGCCTGGCGGCCTCGAAGATCTGCGCGTGCGGGCCGCTGGTGACGCCGACCTTGATGACCTTCTCCTCGGCGGCCTGCACCGACGCCGCCAATCCGGCGGCAACCGCCGCCGCGCCCAGCCACTTCCATACTGCGTGCTTCATCCTTCTTCCCCTGCAGGTAAAAGGATCAATGTATCGGCCGCGTCGCCGCGCAGGAAGGAATCTTTTCCCGCTTCGATATGTGCTGCGCGACTAAGCCGGTCAGGCCGGCAGCAGTTCCTCCGCGCGCGCCGGCGGCGCCTGCCGGACCGCCGCGCCCGGCACCGCGGCGATCAGCGCGCGCGTGTAGGGATGCTGCGGATCGCGCCAGATCGACTGGTGGTCGCCCTGCTCCACGATGCGCCCGCCGTTCATCACCAGCACGCGGTCGGCGATGTAGCGCACCACCGACAGGTCGTGCGAGATGAAGAGGTAGGACAGGCCGAACTCGCGCTTGAGGTCCACCAGCAGGTTGAGGATCTGCGCCTGCACCGAGACGTCCAGCGCCGACACCGGCTCGTCGCAGATCACCAGCGCGGGCTTCAGCACCAGCGCGCGCGCAATGCCGATGCGCTGGCGCTGGCCGCCGGAGAACTGGTGTGCGTAGCGCGTGAGCGCACTCTTGGGCAAGCCGACCAGGTCGACCATCTGCTCGATGCGGCGGCGCCGCTCGGCGCGGTCCTTCACTTCATGGATCACCAGCGCGGCGTCCAGGATCTCGGCCACGGTGTGGCGCGGGTTGAGCGAGGCATAGGGATCCTGGAACACCATCTGCACGCGGCGCCGGTGCGGGCGCAATGCGGCGCGGCCAAGCCGCGCGATGTCGACGCCGTCCAGCAGGATGCGGCCCGAGACGCTGTCTTCCAGGCGCACGATGCTGCGCGAGAGCGTGGACTTGCCGCAACCCGATTCGCCCACCAGTCCGACCGTCTCGCCGGCGGCGATGTCGAAGGAGACCCCGCGCACCGCCTGCACCGTGCCGCGCGGCGTGGCGTAGTCGACCCGCAGGTCTTGCACCGACAACAGCGGCGACGGCCGCCCGCTATCGGCAGCGGCGAACGGCAACGCCGGCTCGCCGCCGCCCAGCGTGAAACTGCGGCTGCCGTCTGCCGCCAGCTCGCTGCGGATCTCGGGCAGGCGCCGGCGACGGTAATGCAGGTCCTGCTCCAGCCGCAGCGAGGCGCCCAGCAGGCCGCGCGTGTAGTCGTGCCGCGGCGCGGCGAACAGCGCCGCGCTGGCGGCCTCCTCCACCTTGCCGCCGCCATGCATCACGGCCACGCGGTCGGCCCACTGCTCGACCACGCCCAGGTCGTGGGTGATCAGCAGCACCGCCATGCCCAGCTCGCGCCGCAGCTGGTCCAGCAGTTCGAGGATCTGCGCCTGGATGGTGACGTCCAGCGCCGTCGTGGGCTCGTCGGCGATCAGCAGGCGCGGCCGGTTGGCCACCGCCATGGCGATCATCACGCGCTGGCGCTGGCCGCCCGAGAGCTGGTGCGGATAGTCGTCGATGCGCCGTTGCGGCTCGGGGATGCGCACCAGTTCCAGCAACTCGATGGCGCGCGCGCGGGCCGCCGCCGGGCCCAGGTCCTGGTGCAGCCGGATCGCCTCGATCACCTGGCGGCCGATCGACAGCACCGGGTTGAGCGAGGTCATCGGCTCCTGGAAGATCATTGAGATGGCGTCGCCGCGCAGGGCCGACAAGTCGTCCTCGGACAGCGCCAGCAGGTCGCGCCCCTCGAACAGCAGCTCGCCCGAGACCTGGGCCGACGGCCCCAGCAGGCGCAACAGCGAGAGCGCCGTGGTCGATTTGCCGCAACCGGATTCGCCCACCAGCGCCACGGTCTGGCCGGGCGCGATGGCCAGGTCGAGCCCGCGCACGGCCTGGTGGCCGGCGAAGGAAACCTTGAGATTGCGGATGTCGAGCAGCGGCTGCATGGTCATCTCCTTATTGGTGCTCAGGCGACGACGCCGGCGCGAAAGCCGGCGCCGACATGGCGCTCGGGCAGCGTGGCGCCCTCGCCGAACAGCTTCTGGCGCAGCGTGCCCGGTTCATACTCGCGCTTGTAGGAACCGCGTTCCTGCAGCACCGGGATCACCAGGTCGACGAAATCCTCGAAACTCTCCGGCGTGACCGTGCGCGTCAGGTTGAAGCCGTCGATGCCGGTGTCTTCCACCCAGCCTTCCAGCTCCGTGGCGACCTGCTCGGGCGAGCCGACCACGGTGGCGTAGCGGCCGCCCAGCTCCAGCTGCTTCAGCAGCTTGCGCTTGGTCCAGTTCAGCTCGGGATTGGTGACGGTCTTGACCAGCGACTCGATGGAGTTGGTCTTGGCCGCGCGGATCGGCTCGTCCAGCTCGTACTGCGAGAAGTCGATGCCGGTGCCGGCCGAGAAGTGCGCCAGGCCGGCTTCGGGACTGGCGTAGCTGGCGTACTCGCGGTACTTGTCGTGAGCGTCCTGCTCGTTGCGCCCGGTGATGGCGGTCAGGCCCATGAAGATCTTGATGTCGTCCGCGTTGCGCCCTTCGCGCTCGGCGCCGGCGCGGATGCCCTGCACCAGTTTCCTGGCGGCCTCGCGCGTCTGGCTGGAGATGAACACGCACTCCGCATGGCGCGCGCCGAAGGCCTGGCCGCGGCCGGAGGAGCCGGCCTGGTACAGCACCGGCGTGCGTTGCCGTGACGGCTCGGAGAGGTGGATGCCCTCGACCCGGTAGTAGTCGCCGCTGTGCCGGATCTTGTGCACCTTGGCCGGATCGGCGTAAACGCGGTTGGCGCGGTCGCGCACCACGGCGCCGTCTTCCCAGCTGCCTTCCCAGAGCTTGTAGACCACTTCCATGAACTCGTCGGCGCGATCGTAGCGCTGGTCGTGCTCCAGCTGCTCGTTGAGGCCCATGGCGCGAGCGGCGCTGTCGAGGTAGCCGGTGACGATGTTCCAGCCCACGCGCCCGCGGGTGAGATGGTCGAGCGTGGACATGCGGCGCGCGAACAGGAACGGCGCCTCATAGGTGAGATTGGCGGTGACGCCGAAGCCCAGATGCTCGGTGGCGGCCGCCATGGCCGAGACCAGCAGCAGCGGATCGTTGACCGGCAGCTGGATCGACTCGCGCAAGGTGATGTCGGTGGAGCCCTGGTAGACGTCGTAGACGCCGACGATGTCGGCCAGGAACAGGCCGTCGAACTTGCCGCGCTCCAGCAGCCTGGCCAGGCCGGTCCAGTAGTCGATGTCGGTGTAGTCCTGCGAACGGTCGCGCGGATGAGTCCACAGGCCGTGGTTGATGTGGTTGACGCAGTTCATGTTGAATGCGTTCAGGCGGATCTGTTTCCTGGTCATGAGGAGCTCCGCTCAGGCCGCCGCGGCGGTGTCGGCCGCTGCGTATTGCGGCTCCAGCTGCACGTCCAGCGCTTCGTTGAAGCGCGCGAAGAAGGCGCACAGCGCGGCGCGCAGGGTCAGCTCGACGATCTGCGACTCGTCGAAATGCTCACGCAGGCGCTGCACCAGGCTGTCGCCCACGCGCTGGCGGGTGACGGCCAACGCGTAGTCGCGCACCAGCTTTTCGACCGGACCCAGGCCGGGCACGTCGGCGTCGAGGATGCGCTCGACCGTCTCCGCCGGCACGTGTTCGGCACGCAGCTTGGGCGCGTGATGCGACACGCAATAGCTGCATTCATTGGCCCTGGAGGCCGTCACCAGCACGATCTCCAGATGCAGCCTGGAGATGTTGCCCTCGGCGCCGAAGCCCAGCAGCAGACCGTAGATGTGTTCGATCGAGGCCGGCTTGTGGGCCAGCACGCCCAACATGTTGCCGAAGTGGCCGTACTCGTTTTCGACCTTCTCGAAGATGGCGCGGGCCGGGCCCGGTTGCAGTTGCTTGGACAAGAGCGTGGATACGCGTGCCATGGTGTTCTCCTATTTTCTGTCGCGCGGGTCGAGCACGTCGGCCAACCCGTCGCCTAAAAGATTGAGGGCCAGCACCGTCACGACGATGGCGATGCCGGGAATGGTGGTGATGGTCCAGTCGGTGCGCAGCACCTCGCGCCCGGCGCCGACCATGTTTCCCCAGCTGGCGGCGTTGGGGTCGCCCAGGCCGAGGAAGGCCAGGCTGGATTCGGTGAGGATGGCGGTGGCGACCATCAGCGAGGTCGACACCAGGATGGGCGTGGCGGCGTTGGGCAGGATATCGCGCAGGATGATGCGCGCGTCGGAGGCGCCCAGCGCCACGCTGGCCTGCACCATCTCGCCGTGGCGCAGCTTGAGCACCTCGGCGCGCACCAGCCGCGCCAGGCTGGGCCAGGCGGTGACGCCGATGGCCAGCGCGATGGTCAATAGCGTGGGCTGCGCCACCGCGACGATGGCCAGCGCGAACAGGAAGGACGGGATGGTCTGGAAGAACTCGGTCACGCGCATCAGGGCGGCGTCGGCGCGGCCGCCGTAGTAGCCGGCCAGCAGGCCGCCGGAGACGCCCAGCAGCAGCGCCACCGCGGTCGACACCAGCGCGATGAGCAGCGAGGCGCGCGCGCCGTGGAAGATGCCGGCCAGCATGTCGCGCCCCAGCATGTCGGTGCCCAGCAAGTGCCCGGCGTCGGCGAAGGGATGCAGGAAGGGCTCGGCCACCATGTCCAGCGGGTCGCCCGGGAACAGCCAGCCGGCGCAGGCCGCCATGGCCAGCACCACCGCCAGCAGCGCGCCGCCGGCCAGCGCCGAGGGCGAACGCAGCAGGCGGCCGAACCAGCCGGGCGCCGCAGCCGGCGCGATCGGCGCGGCCGCGAGATTGCTCAAGAGCTTGCTCATGCCGGGCTCCTCATCGCAGGCGGATGCGCGGATCGAGCCGCACATAGACGGCGTCGACGATCCAGTTGACCGCCACCACCACCACCGAGCTGCACAGCAGGATGCCGAGCAGCAGGTTGAAATCGCGCTGGAACAGCGCCTCGAAGGCCAGGCGGCCCAGGCCCGGCCAGGAGAACACGGTCTCCACCAGCACCGCGCCGCCGACCACCGAGCTGGCCTGCACGCCCAGCATGGTCACCAGCGGCAGCAAGGCGTTGCGCAGCACGTGTGCGAACAGCACGCGCGGCGCGCGCGCACCCTTGGCCACGGCGGTGCGCACGAAATCCTGGCGCCGCACCTCAATCATGGCCGCGCGCATCAGGCGCGTGTAGACCGCCATGTAGAACAGCCCCAGCGTGACCGCCGGCAGCACCAGGTGGCGCGCCACGTCCAGCACATGGGCCAGACCCGTGTAGCCGGCCTCGACGGTGAACATGCCGCCCACCGGCAGCCAGTCCAGCCAGACCGAGAACACCACCACCAGCATCAGCCCGATCCAGAACAGCGGCGTGGCGAAGAACAGCAGCGCCAGCGCCGAGATCAGGGCATCGGCCAGCCGGCCGGCGCGATAGGCCGCCAGCGTGCCCAGGATCACCCCGGCCACGGCGGCGAACACGATGGCCGCGCCCATCAGCAGGAGCGTGGCCGGCACCCGCTCGCCGATCAGCTGCGCCACCGGCATGCCGTGGCGGAAGGAATAGCCGAGGTCGAACTGCGCCAGGTGCAGCAGGTATTTGCCGAACTGCACCGCCAGCGGCTGGTCCAGCCCGAACTGCGCGCGCAGCGCCGCCATGTACTCGGGCGTGGCGGCGCCGGCCTCCCCGGCCAATACCTGGACGGCGTCGCCCGGCGCCAGGCGCAGCAGGAAGAAGTTGATCACGGCCACGCCCAGCACCACCGCCGCCAGTTGCAGCAGGCGGCGCAGCGTAGCGCGCGCGAAGGCCCCGGCGCGGCTGGGCGCGGCCGGCGCCGGAGCGGCCGCGGCGATGAAGGGTGCGCTCATGATCGGGCCTGCTCAGCGCTGCACGATGGCAGGGTTGGCAGCGTTGACGCCGGCCGGCGCAGCGGCCGACCTGGCGCCATTGTCGAACCAGGCGTTCTTCAGCGAGCTGTAGATCTGGTCGACGCCGGCCACGGTGTCCTTGAGGCTGGACGATTGCACGGTGAAGAAGTGCATCTCCAGCAGCGGCAGCGACGGCAGGTCGGTCTGCACCCGCTGCTGGAGCTTCTTGAACAGCGCCACGCGTTCGGCCTGGCTGGGCGAGCTCTGGGCCTGCTCGATCAGCTTGTCGGTCTCGGCGCTCTTGTAGCCGGAGCCGTTGCTCCAGGGGATGTTCTTGCCGACCGAGTCGCTCCAGTAGGCGCGCGTGACGCCCACCAGCGGGTCGGCGAAGCCGGCGAACCAGACCACCGAGAGGTCGAAGTCGCGGTCGCCGTAGACGCGCTTGGTGTAGGTCGGCGTGTCCTGGGCGCGCACGTTGACGTCGATGCCGATGCGCTTCAGGGAATTGCGGATGAACTCGCCGCTGCGCCTGAAGTCGTCGCCGTAGGGCAGGTAGTCGAGGTTGATGCGCAGGCGGGTGCCGTCGGCGCCGCGCTTGAAGCCGGCTTCATCCAGCAGCGCCTCGGCCTTCTTGGGGTCGAAGCCGTATTGCGGCACGTCGGCGGTGTAGAACTGCTTGAGGGTCGACACCACCGGGCTGTCAGCCGGCTTGCCGAAGCCGTACCAGACCACTTTGTTGAAGGCGTTGCGGTCGATCGCATAGGCCAGCGCCTGGCGCACGCGCAGGTCCTTGAAGTAAGGCTTGTCGAGGTTGATGTCGACGAACAGCCAGGGCGAGATCCAGTCGTAGCCGCGCGTCTCCAGTTTCAGCTGCGGCAGCTTGGCCAGGCGCTCGGCGTCCTTCAGGGGCACCGGCGAGAACGGGGCGTACTGCGCCTCGCCCTTTTCCAGCGCGGCGGCGCGGGCGCCGGCGTCAGGCACGATCTTGAAGACGATCTTGTCGAGATAGGGCTTGCCGCGATCCCAGTAGTCCGGATTGCGCTCCAGCGTGATGTAGTTGCCGCGGCTCCATTCCTTGAACACGAAGGGGCCGGTGCCGACCGGCTTGTTGTTGTAGGGGTTGTTGAGGATGTCGGTGCCTTCGTACAGGTGCTTGGGCAGCACCTGCGCGCCGTTGCTGTTGAGCGAACTCAGCACCGCCAGCGAGGGCTCGCTGAAGTGGATCACCACGGTGTAGTCGTCCGGCGTGTCGGTGGAGGTCACCTTGCCGTACAGGATCTGGTTGCGCGGGTGGATCTTCTTCCACACGTTTTCCAGGGTCCATTTCACGTCGGCTGAGGTGAAGGGCTTGCCGTCGTGCCACTTCACGCCGCGGCGCAGGTGGAAGGTCAGCGTCTTGCTGTCCTTGGAAAACTCCCAGCGCTCGGCCAGCGCCGGGCGCAGCTTGAAGTCGTTGTCGTATTCGACCAGGCCGTCGAACACGTTGGCGCTGAAGAAGCCGGTCGGCGCCGCAGTGTTGAGCGCCGAGGTGAGGATCACCGGCTCCGGCTGCAGGATGGCGGTGAGCGTGCCGCCGGACGTGGGCGCGGCGGCGTGCGCGGCCGCGCACAGGGCCAATGCGGCCCCGGCCAGCCATGCGCGCAATGTGGTGTGCTTGAACATGATTTCCCCTTGTGGTTGTGACGACGTGTGCGTGGCGCCCTGGCGGCCTAGTCCAGCCAGGCGTTCTTCAGCGAGCCTTGCGACTGGTCGCCGCGCACGTCGATGCCGTGCAGGCGGGGCGAATGCACCGTGAAGAAGTGCAGCTCCAGCAGCGGCAGCGTGGGCAGCTCGCTCTGGGTGATCTGCTGGAAGCGCTTGAACAGCGTCACGCGCTCGGCCTGGGTGGCGGCGCCCTGCGCTTGCTCGATGATCTGGTCGACCTCCTTGTTGCTGTAGCCGGAGGCGTTGGTCCACGGCACGTTCTTGCCGACCCAGCCGGACCAGTACATGCGCGTGAGGCCGATCTGCGGGTCGGGGAAGGAGGCGTTGTAGGTGATCGAGGTGTCGAAGTCGCGGTCGCCGTAGACGCGCTTGGTGAAGGCGGCGGTGTCCTGGCTGCGGATGTTGAGTTCGATACCCACGCGCTTCCACGACTGCTTCAGGTATTCGGCGGTGCGGCGGTAGTCGTCGCCATAAGGCAGGTAGTCGTTGCTGAGCGTGAAGCGCACGCCGTCGGCGCCGCGCTTGAAGCCGGCCTCGTCCAGCAGCGCCTCGGCCTTCCTGGTGTCGTAGCCGTAGCGCGGCACGCTGGCGTCGAAGAACTGGGACAGCGAGCTGGGCACGATGGACACGGCCGGCTTGCCGTAGCCGTACCAGACCACCTTGTTGAGGCCGTCGAGATTGGTGGCGTAGGCGATGGCGCGACGCACCCGGGCGTCCTTGAGGTACTTGTTGTCGAGGTTGAAGTCCAGGTACATCACCGGCGAGGACCACTGGTAGCCGGCGGTCTCGACCCTGGCCTTTCCGGAAGCGGCCAGGCGCTGCGCCTCCTTGGGCGGCACCGGGCTGAACACGGCGTACTGGCCTTCGCCGTTTTCCAGCTGGGCGGCGCGCGCGCCGGCGTCGGGCACCACCTTGAAGACGATCTTGTCGAGGTAGGGCTTGCCTTTGTCCCAGTAGTCCGGATTGCGTTCGAGCGTGATGTGGCTGCCGCGGCTCCATTCCTTGAAGACGAAGGCGCCGGTGCCGATCGGCTTGTTGTTGTTCGGGTTGTTGAGCACGTCGCCGCCTTCGTAGAGGTGCCGGGGCAGCACCGGGGCGCCCCAGGAATTGAGCGTGGACAGCAGCGCCAGCGACGGCTTGGTGAAGCGGAACACGGCGGTCAGCTCATCGGGCGTGTCGACCTGGGTGAGGTTCACCAGGATCGCCTTGTTGCGCGGGTGCAGGGTCTTCCAGACGTTTTCCACCGACCACTTGACGTCGGCCGAGGTGAACGGCTTGCCGTCGTGCCACTTGACGCCGCGGCGCAGGTGGAAGGTGATCGCCAGGCCGTCGCGCGACACCTCCCAGCTTTCGGCCAGCTCGCCGTGCGGCTTCAATGCGCTGTCGTAGCTGAGCAGGCCGTCGTAGACGTTGGTGGAGATGAGCGAGGTCGGCTGGGCGGTGTTGACCGCGCCGGTCAGCGTCACCGGTTCGGGCTGGACGATGGCCAGCAGCGTGCCGCCGGACCTGGGGGCGGCGTGCGCGAATGGAGCGGCGGCGCCGCAGGCCAGTGCGAGCGTGGCCGCGATGGCCTTGGAGCGGATAGGCATGTCTTCTTGTTTTCCCTTGGGTTGCGGATGCGCGCGAGCGCTGCCGCGCCCGTCGGGCCGGGGCGGCGGCGCGCGCCTGCGATGGTTGTATTCGTTACAGCGCGCCGTGGCGCGGCGGCTTCTTGCCGTTCAGGTAGAAGTTGCCGATGGCGTGGTACTTCCAGCGCACCGGGTCGTGCAGCGTGTGCACGCGGGCGTTGCGCCAGTGGCGGTCGAGGTTGTGCTCGGCCAGCGTCGATTGCGAACCGGCCAGCTCGAACAGCTTGCTGCCGGCCGCCAGCGAGACTTCGGTGGTCAGCACGCGCGCCTCGGCCACGGCGATCGAGGCCTCGGCCACGCTGTCTTCGTCCGGCGCGGCTGCGGCCGCGTCGACCTTGCGGCCGGCGCGCTGCACCAGCGCCTCGGCGGCGTGCAGCTGGATGGTCAGGTCGCCCACTTCGCGGATGGTCAGCGGATCGTCGCTGGCGCGCTCGACGCCGCTGTCGACCCAGGGGCGCGAACGGCTGCGCACGAATTCGAGCAGGTCGCGGTAAGCGGCGCGGGCGATGCCGAGGTCGATGGCGGCGTGCTGGATCTGCGCCATCGGGCCGATCTGGGTCGGCCGCGTGAAGGCCGAGGCGAAGCCGATCACGGCGTCGGCCGGCAAGTGCACGTTCTCGAACACGGCGCTGCCGCTGCCGGTGGTGCGCTGGCCGAAGCCGGACCAGTCGTCGATGATGGTCAGTCCGGGCGCGTGGCGCGGCACGATGGCCAGCTGCTGCACGCCGGCCTCGTCGATCACCGAGGTCGGCACCCAGTCGGCGTACAGCGCGCCGGTGGCGTAGAACTTGCGGCCGTTGATGCGATAGCCGGGGCCGTCCGGGTCGCGCGCCAGGCTGGTCTTGCGGTCGTGCGAGGTCTTGGTGCCCAGCTCGGCCAGCGCGTTGCCGAGGCGGTCGCCCTGCAGCACGCGCTCGAAGAAGAAGCGCTTCTGCGATTCGCTGCCGTTCACGCGGATCAGTTCGACCGCGTAGAAATGGTTTTGCGGGATCTGGCCGATGGAGCCGTCGGCCGAGGAAATGGTGGCGATCACCTCGGCCAGCGTGCCGTAGGAGACGCCGGCGCCGCCGTATTGCCGGGGCACGGTGATGCCCCACAGGCCCGAGCGCACGTAGCGCTCCAGCTCATCCCAAGGCAGCTTGCGCTCGCGGTCGCGCAGCGCGGACTCCCTTTCGAAATCCTCGGCCAGCTTGCGGGCGACGGCGAGCGCCTCGGCGTCGTCGCGGATGCGGGCGACGATGCGCGGCGCGCCGGAGCCGGCGGGCGGCAGCGAATCGAGCGTGGTGGAAGCGGCGGCGGTCTGGGTCATGGTGTTCCGTCAGGTAGGCGATGAAGAAAGAGGAGCGCTCAGCTCCACGAATGGCGCGGCGGCGGCGTGCCGTTCAGGGCGTAGTTGCCGATGGCGTAGTACTTCCAGCGCACCGGGTCGTGCAGCGTGTGCACGCGGGCGTTGCGCCAGTGGCGGTCGAGGTTGTGCACCGCCAGCGTGGAGGCCGAACCGGACAGCTCGAACAGCTTCTCGGAAGCCAGCAGGGACAGTTCGGTGGACAGCACCTTGGCTTCGGCCACCGCCGCTGAGGCCGCGGCCATCTGCTCGAAGCTGATGGTCTCGGGCAGCGCGTCGAGCACGCCGGCGGCGCGCTCCAGCAGCGCGTCCGTGGCGTGCAGGCGCAGCGTCAGGTTGCCGATGTCGCGCAGGATGTAGGGATCGTCTGAGGCGCGCTCCAGGCCGCTGTCGGCATAGGGCCGCGCGCGCGTGGTGACGAACTCGATGGCGTCGCGCACGGCGGCGTGGGCGATGCCGGCGTCGATGGCGGCCTGGATCAGTTGCGAGACCGGACCGATGTTGTTGGCCTGGCGCAGGAAATCCTTGACGTGCAGCACCTGGCCGGCCGGCACGTGCACGCCGTCGAACACCACGCTGCCGCTGGCGGTGGTGCGCTGGCCGAAGCTGGACCAGTCGTCGATGACGCGCAAACCCGGCGCGTCATGGCGGTTGTAGATGAACAGCGGCTGGCCCTCGTCGTCGATGGCGCGGGTGGGGATCCAGTGCGCGTAGAGCGCGCCGGTGGAATAGAAACGCGTGCCGGTCAGCAGGTAGCTGCCGTCGCCGGCCTCGCGATCGAGCAAGGCGCGCGTGCGCACGTCGAGCACGTTCTTGCTGTTGCGCTCGGGCCCGGCGTTGCCGAAGCGCGCGCCGCTCAAGGCTTGCGCGAAGAAGAAGCGTTTCTGCTCCTCGCTGCCGGCGTTGGCGATGACGTTGAGGTTGCCGAAATGGTTCTGCGGAATCTGGCCGATGGAAGGATCGGCGGCGGAGATGATCTTGAAGACTTCGGCTACCGTGTTCCAGGAGGCGCCGATGCCGCCGTAGGCGCGCGGCACCGCGATGGCCCACAGGCCGGTGCGCGAGAAACGCTCGATCTCCTCGAACGGCAGGCGCCGCTCGCGGTCGCGTTCAGCCGCGCCACGGGCGAAATCCTGCGCCAGCTCGCGCGCCACCTGCAGCGCGTGTTCGTCGCTGGCGATGCGCTGGGCCGACGGGGCGGAATGGGGAGCAGTGCGGCGCACATTGGGTGCGCGCTGGGCGTCGATGACCGCTGACATGAAACGATGATCCTTCCTGAAATGGCCGGCGCCCATGGAGGGCGAACGCCGGGCCGGAGGATCATTAGAGCAAAGCGCGGCGCTTTGCAGAACGAAGCTTTGCGCATGTGCTTGCTTGGATTTCTCATGCTGCGTTTTCCGCGCAAGCTTATGCGCGCAGCGGTGTCACTGACTGCGCGCGGCGTCGTAGGCGCTCATCAGCGTGCGCACGCCCTCGGCGTCGGCCGGCGCCATCGGCGTAAACACCAGCAGCCGCAGCTCGGGGCGGCCGTCGACGGCAAAGGTGGAATATTCGAGGTTGAGCGTGCCCACGCCGTCGCGGTCGATGCGCTTGGAGCCTTCGCCGTAGATGCTGACCTCCTGCTCGCACCACAGGCGGGCGAAGTCGGGACTGCTCGCGCACAGCTCGTCGACCATGCCCTGGACGTGGCGCGAGGCGCCGGCGCGCACGGCGTCGGCGCGAAAGGTGGAGACCACCATGCGGGCGACGCTTTCCCACTCCGGCTGCCGGTCGCAGGGGCGCGCGTCGGCGAAGATCAGGCGCAGGATGTTGCGCTCCCCGGGCGCCAGCGCCGGATAGTCCGCCAGCACCGCACAGGCGGCGCGGTTCCAGGCCAGCACGTCCCAGGTGGCGCTGCGCACCAGTGCGGGACTGGCGCCGAAGGCGTCCAGCACGCGCTGCAGGCGCGGCGAGACCTCATTGTCGGCCGCGTAGCGCACCTCCGGCGGACGCCCCTGCGCCAGCATGAACAGGTGCTGGCGCTCCACCTGGTCCAGCATCAGCGCCTGGGCGATGCGCTCCAGCGCTTCGGGCGACGGCGCGCCGCCGCGGCCCTGCTCCAGCCAGGTGTACCAGGTGGCGCTCACGGCCGCGCGCTGCGCCACTTCCTCGCGCCGCAGCCCGGGCGTGCGGCGCCGTCCTGCCGGCAGCCCCAGCGCGGCCGGATCGATGCGCTGGCGGCGGTCCCGGAGATAGTTGCCCAGCGCGTTGGCGTGGAGGTCGGCGGCGGTGCTCATGCTTATCCTGTTAGTCGGTATACCGGTAAGACGTCACGGCTTCAAAGGCCGCGACGGCGCGACGAGAATGGCTGGTCGCCGTTCACTATAGCCATTACTCGAAAGGATTTCATCATGCGTATTTTCGTCACAGGCGCTACCGGTTTCGTCGGCTCGGCCGTGGTCGATGAATTGCTGCGGGCCGGGCACCAGGTCACCGGGCTGGCGCGCTCGGAGGCAGGCGCTGCGCAGCTGGCGGCAGCCGGCGCGCAGGCGCTGCGCGGCTCGCTGGAGGAGCTCGACAGCCTGCGTCGCGGCGCGGCGCAGGCCGACGGCGTGATCCACACCGCCTTCATCCACGACTTCAGCAAGTTCAAGGAGAACTGCGAAACCGACCGCGGCGTGATTGCCGCGCTGGCCGACGGCCTGGCCGGCAGCGCGCGGCCGCTGATCGTGACCTCGGGCACCGCGCTGGTGCCGCCGGGCGCCGTCGCCACGGAGGCGCTGCGCGCCGGCGCCGCCCATCCGCGCGTGGCCTCGGAAGAGGCTGCCGATGCCGCGCATGCGCGCGGCGTGAACGCTTCGGTGATGCGCTTGCCGCCTTCGGTGCATGGCGCCGGCGACCACGGCTTCGTGCCCATGCTGATCAAACTGGCGCGCGCAAAAGGCGTGTCGGCTTACGTCGGCGCGGGCGAGAACCGCTGGCCGGCGGCGCATCGCCTGGATGTGGCGCGGCTCTACCGGCTGGCGCTGGAGCACGGCAACAACGAGCACCGACGCTGGCATGCCAACGCGGAAGACGGCGTGCCGTTCCGCGCCATTGCCGAAGCCATCGGGCGCGGGCTGAAGCTGCCCGTGGTCAGCGTGGCGCCCGGCGAGGCGGCGGCGCACTTCGACTGGTTCGCGCATTTCGTGGCGCTGGACAATCACGCCTCCAGCGCCTACACGCGCGGGCTGGTGGGATGGCAGCCCCAACAGCCGGGCCTGCTGGCCGATATCGAGGATGCGGCTTCGGGCTACTTTGCCGCGTAGGATCGCCGCTGGCGTTTCTCCGCCGCGCATAAAAAAAGCCGCCGGGTTTTCCCTGGCGGCTTTTCTCATTGCGTCTTTCCGGCAATCATTCCACGCAGACTTCTTCTTCCCGACGCGCCTGGTCATGCAGGGCATGGTCGGTCGCCTTGGGCGCGCGACGGTCCAACGCCGCGCCCCACAGCGCCAGGGCCAGCGCGACGAACGCCAGCACCGCGCCCAGCAGGGGGATCCCGGTCAGGCCGAAGCCCAGGGTCAGCACCGCGCCGCCGCCGAAAGCGCCCGCCGCGTTGCCCAGGTTGAAGGCGCCGATATTGAGCGTGGAGGCCAGGATGGGCGCCATCGCCGCCTTGCCCATCACGTTCATCTGCAGCGCCGGCACCGCGGCAAACGCCGCCATGCCCCACAGGAACACGGTCACGATGGCCGACACCGGCGCGTGGCTGGTGACCATGAATACCAGCAGCACCGCGCCCAGCATGCTGAAGTTCAGGCGCAGCGCGCGCATCACGTTGCGGTCGGCCAGCTTGCCGCCGATGATGTTGCCCACCGCCAGGCCCACGCCGATCAGCAGCAGCACGCCGGCCACGCCGCGCGGCGAGATGCCGCTGACGTCGCGCAGGATCGGCGCGATGTAGGTGAACACGGCGAAGGTGCTGGCGGAAAACACGACGGTGGTGGCGAAGGCCAGCCACACCGGCTTGCTGCGCCAGAGGGCGGCGCTGTCCTCGGCGGTGCCGTCGGAGGTCTGGATGCGCGTCGGCAGGAAGGCCATCACGGCCGCCAGCGAGACCAGGCCGATGGCGGTCACGCCGAAGAAGGTGGCGCGCCAGCCGAAGCTCTGGCCCAGCAGCGTGCCGGCCGGCACGCCGACCACGTTGGCCAGGGTCAGGCCGGTGAACATCAGGGCGATGGCGCTGGCCTGCTTTTCCTTGGCGACCAGGCTGGTGGCGACCACCGCGCCCAGGCCGAAGAAGGAACCATGGGCGAAGGAGGTCACCACGCGCGCCGCCATCAGCATGCCGTAGTTGACCGACAGCGCGCACAGCAGGTTGCCGGCGATGAAGATCAGCATCAGCAGGGCCAGCGCGCGCTTGGGCGCGATGCGGCTGGTCACCGAGGCCAGGATGGGCGCGCCCACGGTCACGCCCAGGGCATAGCCGCTGACCAGGTAGCCGGCCGCCGGCAGGCTGACCTGCAGGTCAGCCGCCATTTCGGGCAGCAGGCCCATGATGACGAATTCGGTGGTGCCGATGGCGAAGGCGCATAGCGCCAGGGCGAACAGGGGGATGGGCATGTTTTTCTCCGGAGGGCGTGGCGTGTGGGCGTGTGGCGGCGGGCGCATGCTGTACTGCAGCATGCGCAAGCGCGCACCTTAACCCAGATGCGCGGTTCTTGCAGGCGGCAGCGCGTTTTGCGGGCGCTGCCCATGCCGGCTTTGCAGTAAACTCCCGTAACAACAGAACAAAAACGCATAAGCGCGAGCGGCATGCCCGGCACCGCCCCGCGCGCTCCATAACGACAAGACTTCAAGGGAAGAGACACATGTTCCACACCGACCGCGCCCCCGATTTCAAGACCGTGCTGATCGCCAGCGGCGTGGTGCTCACGCTGGCCATGGGCGTGCGCCATGGCCTGGGCTTCTGGCTGCAGCCGATCTCGCAGGCGCACGGCTGGACGCGCGAGACCTTCTCGCTGGCCATTGCCATGCAGAACCTGATGTGGGGCGCCATCGGCCCCTTCGCCGGCATGGCCTGCGACCGCTTCGGCACGGCGCGGGTGATCGTGCTTGGCGCCTTTTTGTACGCCGCCGGCCTGCTGTGGATGGCGCTGGCGCACCAGCCGGCGCTGTTCGTGATCGGCTCGGGCGTGCTGATCGGCGGCGCGCTGGCCTGTACCGCCTTCGGCGCGGTGAGCGGCATCGTCGGCCGCAGCGCGCCGCCGGAGAAGCGCTCCTGGGCCTTCGGCATCTCTTCGGCGGCCGGTTCCTTCGGCCAGTTCATGATGATGCCGGTGGAGCAGCAGCTGATCTCGGTGGCCGGCTGGCAGCAGGCCTTCTTCTGGCTGGCCGCGCTGGTGCTGGTGATGATGCTGCCGATGGCCTTGCGCCTGAAGGAGCCGGCGCGCGCGGCCGCCGCGCACGGGCAGAGCATCGGCGAGGCGATCCGCGAAGCCTTCGGCTACCGCTCGTTCCAGCTGCTGGTGGCGGGTTATTTCGTGTGCGGCTTCCAGGTGGTGTTCATCGGCGCCCACCTGCCCTCCTACCTCAAGGACAAGGGCATCATGGATCCCAACGTGGCGGTGATCGCGCTGGCGCTGATCGGCCTGTTCAACATCTTCGGCTCCTATTACGCCGGCAAGCTGGGCGGCCTGCTGCCCAAGCGCTACCTGCTGGCCGGCATCTACTCGGCGCGCAGCGCGGCCATCGCGCTGTTCCTGGCCGCGCCGCTGTCGCCGTGGTCGGTGTACCTGTTCGCGGCGGCCATGGGCGTGCTGTGGCTCTCAACCGTGCCGCTCACCAACGGCATCGTGGCCGGCATCTTCGGCGTGAAGCATCTGTCGATGCTGTCGGGCTTCGTGTTCTTCTCGCACCAGGTGGGCAGCTTTTTGGGCGTGTGGCTGGGCGGCTGGCTGTTCACGCGCCAGGGCAGCTACGACACGGTATGGGCCATCACCCTGGGCCTGGGCGTGTTCGCCACGCTGATCAACCTGCCGGTGCGCGAACAGGCCATCGCCCGCCCGCTGGCGGCGCGCTGAGCGGAGAACCTTGCCGTGACCGCGCGCTCTGTTCCCATGGCTGCCCGCTGGCGACGCCTGGCGCTGCTGGCGGGCGCGGCGGCGGTGCTGGCGGGGATCTTCCTCGCCTACCTGCAACCGGCCTTCATCGTCGACCTGGCCAATCGGATTTACCTGTGTTTTTAACCAGTAGTGGTTTGGAACTGCGCTAGAATGGGCCGACGATCCACATTGCGTCATCCCGGGAATACCCTCATGCTCACCCTCACCGAACTCGAAGATGCCATCAATTACTGGCGCCAGCAGCGCCCGGCCACCGGCGAGGAATGCGCGCTGTCGCCCGAGGTGAACGCGCTGGCCGGGCTGTACGCGATGATGATCTTCGAACGCCGGCATGCGGTGGCGCTGGAGCAGATGGACGTGCAGGCGCGCCAGCTGATCGAGTCCTGGCAAGGCCGCGGCTGAGCTTTTCGCCCGGCCCTCCCCATTTCCGCTTCATTTCCCTCTGCGCAGCGCCGCAGGCGCGCTATGCTGGAAGCCTTCTGACCCGCTGAACGTTTCGGCCCGCCGCCGATCTCTCCAGGGCCACCACGAAAAGGAAGGAACATGCGCAAGGATCCCGAGCAGACTCCCCCCCTCGCCCGCCGCAAGAGCGCCGCCGCCAGGCCGGCCGCCGGGCGTGGCGGCGAACCCGGCAAGCCGCGCGTGGCGCTGGTCCTTCAGGGCGGCGGCGCGCTGGGAGCCTACCAGGCCGGGGTCTACCAGGCGCTGCACGAGAACGGCCTGACGCCTGACTGGGTGGTGGGCACCTCGATCGGCGCCATCAACGCCGCGCTGATCGCCGGCAACCCGCGCGAGACACGCATCGAGCGCCTGCGCGAATTCTGGGAGACGGTGGCCCATCCCGACATGTTCGACCTGCGCCAGGTGCCCGACAACCTGCGTCCGCTGGCGACCCGCATGACCACGCTGGACACCTTCGTGCGCGGCGTGCCGGGTTTCTTCCGGCCGCGCCCGTTCAACCCCTTCGCCATGGGCCTGCCGGTGCCGCCCGAGGAGGCCAGCTTCTACAGCACCGCCGAGCTGCAGCAGACGCTGGGACGGCTGGTGGACTTCGATTACCTCAACGGCAAGTCCGGCATCCGCATGACGGTGTCGGCGGTCAAGGTGACCTGCGGCACGCTGGTCAAGTTCGACTCGGCGACCCGCCCCATCGGCCCCGAACACGTGATGGCCAGCGGCGCGCTGCCGCCGGGCTTCGCGCCGGTGCGGGTGGACGGCGAGCTGTACTGGGACGGCGGCCTGTACTCCAACACGCCGCTGGAGGCGGTGCTGGGCGACGAGCCGCGCGCCAATACCATGTGCCTGATGGTCGACCTGTGGCATGCCGACGGCCCCGAGCCGCGCACCCTTGAAGAGGTGCAGACGCGCGAGAAGGACGTCACCTTCGCCTCGCGCTCGCAGCGCCATATCGATGCCTATCTCAAGCAATACCAGCTGCGCCGCGCCGCCCATGCGCTCTACCAGCGCCTGCCGCCGCGCATGCTCACCGCCGCCGACCGCAAGATGATGGCCGAGCTGGGCGCCGACACCACCATCCATATCGTGCGCCTGGCCTATGCCGGACGCGACTGGAACATGGCCTCCAAGGACGCCAACTTCGCGCGCGGTTCGGTGCGCTGGCGCTGGGAGCAGGGTTACCAGGACGGCTTGCGCGGCATCGAGATCAGCCGCGGCTGTCCCTTCGAGGAATCTGATGCCGGCATCGTGGTGCATGAGCTGCCCACCGGCGAGACCTACGTCCAGCCCCAGCATGCGTCGTCAAAAGCGACCGAACGTTCGTCTTGATCGGGCGCAAACCCGCACCGGTATTGAGTCGTATAATTTTCACGTTGTTACAAATTATTTTGTGCAGCGCACAAAATACGCTTGACCTCACCAAAGAAGTGCATACAATGTGAATTGTTGCGGCGCACAAATCATGATTGTTTTTTGATTCTGGTCGAAAGCCGCTCTCGAAAGCCGATTGTTCCGGCTGCCTGATTTGCCATTAACACAAGGAGATAGACATGTTTTCGTACCAAGATCAGTTTTCCGCCGCCACCAAGTCCAACCTGCAGGCCCAGCTGGACCTGATCAACACCCTGACCGCCAAGGCCTTCGAAGGCGTCGAGAAGATCGTCGAGCTGAACCTGTCGGCCACCAAGGCCACGCTGGAAGAAGCCGCCGCCTCGGCCAAGCAGCTGGCCTCGGCCAAGGATCCCCAAGAACTGCTGGCGCTGGCCGCCGCGCAAGCCCAGCCGGGCGCCGACAAGGCCACCGCCTACGGCCGTCACCTGGCCAGCATCGTGTCCTCGACCCAGGCCGAGTTCACCAAGGCCGCCGAAGCCCAGATCGCCGACACCAGCCGCAAGCTGTCGTCGCTGATCGACGAAATCAGCAAGAACGCGCCCCCGGGTTCGGAACAGGCCGTGTCGCTGCTGAAGGCGACCCTGACCAACGCCAACGCCGCCTACGAGCAACTGTCGAAGAACTCGAAGCAAGCCGTGGAAACCCTGGAAGCCAACCTCTCCAACGCGACCAAGCAATTCACCGCCGCCGCCGAGAAGGCAACCGCCGCCACCCGCGCCAAGAAGTAATCGGCGCAGCATAACTGGGCAAGGCAAACGAAAAAGGCCGCTACGGGAAACCGTAGCGGCCTTTTGCTTTTTTACTTGCCGCTCATCGCTGCACGAGCCGCCGGCGGCATTGCGTCAGTGGCGGCCGGACTCGGCAATGATGTCCAGCGCCAGCGCCTCGGCCACGCGGATGCCGTCGATGGCCGCCGACATGATGCCGCCGGCGTAGCCCGCGCCCTCGCCGGCCGGATACAGGCCGCGGGTGTTGAGGCTTTGCAGGGTCTGGTCGTCGCGCTTGATGCGGATCGGCGAGGAGGTGCGGGTCTCGATGCCGGTCAGCACGGCGTCGTGCATGGAATAGCCGCGGATCTGCTTGTCGAAGGCCGGCAGCGCCTCGCGGATGGCGTCGATGGCGTACTTGGGCAGCGAGGGATTGAGGTCGCCCCACTTCACGCCCGGCTTGTAGGACGGCTCCACGCTCGCCTGCGCGGTCGACGGCCGGTTGGCGATGAAGTCGCCCACCAGCTGGGCCGGCGCGTCATAGTTGCCGCCGCCCAGCTCGTAGGCGCGGCTTTCCCACTCGCGCTGGAAGGCGATGCCGGCCAGCGGGTGGCCCGGATAGTCGGCCGGCGAGATGCCCACCACGATGCCGCTGTTGGCGTTGCGCTCGTTGCGCGAGTACTGGCTCATGCCGTTGGTGACCACGCGGCCCGGCTCGGAGGTCGCCGCCACCACGGTGCCGCCCGGGCACATGCAGAAGCTATAGACCGAACGGCCGTTGGAGGCGTGGTGCACCAGCTTGTAGTCGGCCGCGCCCAGGATCGGGTGGCCGGCGCTGGGGCCGAAGCGGCACTTGTCGATCAGCGACTGGGGATGCTCGGCGCGAAAGCCGATCGAGAACGGCTTGGCCTCGATGTAGACGCCGCGCTCGTACAGCATCTCGAAGGTGTCGCGGGCGCTGTGGCCGATGGCCAGCACCACGTGGTCGGCCTCGATCTGCTCGCCGCCGGCCAGCGTCAGGCCGCGGATCTTGCCGTCCTCGATCCGCACGTCGTCGACCCGCTGCTCGAAGCGGAATTCGCCGCCCAGCTGCTCGATCTTGTCGCGCATCAACTGGATCATCTTGACCAGGCGGAAGGTGCCGATGTGCGGCTTGCTGACGTACATGATCTCCGGCGGCGCATCGGCCGCGACGAACTCGGTGAGCACCTTGCGGCCGTAATGCTTGGGATCCTTCACCTGGCTGTACAGCTTGCCGTCGGAAAAGGTGCCGGCGCCGCCCTCGCCGAACTGCACGTTGGACTCGGGCTTGAGCTCGCGCTGGCGCCACAGGCCCCAGGTGTCCTTGGTGCGTTCGCGCACGGTCTTGCCGCGCTCCAGGATGATCGGGTTGAAGCCCATCTCGGCCAGCAGCAGCGCGGCGAACAGGCCGCAGGGGCCGAAGCCGATCACCACCGGGCGCTTCTTCAAGCCGGCCGGCGCGCGGCCGACGAAGTGGTAGCCGGTGTCGGGAGTGGGGCCGACGTTGGTCTTCTTCCGGTTGCGCTCCAGCACCCGCGCCTCGTCCTTGACTTCGACGTCCAGCGTGTAGGTGAGGATGATGCCGCTCTTCTTGCGCGCGTCGTAGCTGCGGCGGAACGGGGTGAACGAGACCAGCTCGTCGGCGGTGATGCCCAGCCGCTCCAGGATGGCGGCGTTCAGGTCGTCTTCCGTGTGATCCAGCGGAAGGAATAGCTCGTTGATGCGCAGCATGTGCGGGGACTTTCTCAGGCTCAGGATGTGCGGGACTGCGCGGCCCGGACGATCCGGCCCTCCTCCGGCGCATGGCGTGCGTACGGGACGGGGGCGCTGGCGGACGGAAAAACCCGACGGGCTGCGCGAAAGCCGCCATTTTACTCCAGCCGGGGCGGCCAGCCCAGCGCGGCGCGGGTTGCAGCGGCGCGACAACGGCCGCAAACCAGTTGCGCATCGCAAGCAGTTGACGGTAAATTGGTTGTACATCGCAACCATTTGAAGGAACCGACATGGACTTTGCCGGACTGGATGCCGCTCCGCGCGAGCAGACCATCCGCCAGCTGCGCGAGCTCTCGCGCAAGCTGGTGCGCGAGCTGGGCTTCATGCGCAGCACCCTGGCCGGCAGCGAGCTGGCGCCGTCGGCGGTGCACGCCATCATCGAGATCGGCCAGGCGCCCGGCATCCAGGCGCGCGACCTGGGCGAGCTGCTGTGCCTGGACAAGTCCAACACCAGCCGCCAGGCGGCCAGGCTGGAGTCGCTCGGCCTGCTGCGGCGCGCGGCGGTGGACGGCGACGGCCGCGGCTGGGGCCTGTTCCTCACCGAGGCCGGCCAGGCCTTGCGCCGGAAGATCGACAAGTTCGCCACCGACCAGGTCTCGGCCGCGCTCACGCGGCTGGTGCCGGAAGACCAGCAAGGCCTGGTGCGCGCGCTGGCGCTGTATTCGGACGCGCTGGCGCGCGACAACCCCAACATGGCGCCGCGCCCGGCCGCCGGCGCCGAGGCCGGGGCCCTCCGCCAGGGCTACCTGCCGGGCTGCATCGGCGACATCGCCGGCCTGCACGCGCGCTACTACGCGGCCACGGCCGGCTTCGGCGCTTACTTCGAAGACAAGGTGGCCGGCGGCCTGGGCGCTTTCGTGCAGGCGCTGCCGGCGGCCGGCAAGGAAATCTGGATGCATGTGGAACAGGGACGCGCGCTCGCCTCGATCGCCATCGACGGCGACCTGGAACGCGGCGTGGCGCACCTGCGCTGGTTCATCGTCGACGACAGCCTGCGCGGCGGCGGCGTGGGCCGCGCGCTGCTGCAGCGGGCCATGGACTTCGTCGACGGCCACGGCTTCGAGACCTACCTCTGGACCTTCCAGGGCCTGCAGGCCGCGCGCCATCTCTACGAGTCGGCCGGCTTCACGCTGGCCGAGGAGGCGCCCGGCGAGCAATGGGGCGCGCGCGTGGTGGAGCAGCGCTTCGTGCGGGCGGCCCGCCAGCGCTGAACGGCGGGCCAGCGCTCAGAAGCCGGTCGCGTGTTCGTCCGGATAGGCCATGCGCGCCGCGCGCCGGGAACAGGCTTCCCAACCGGCCACCAGCGCCAGCACGGCGGTCGACAGGCCGCTGACCATCAGCAGGTCGGTCAGCAGCGAGAGCGGCGCCAGCCCCGCCAGCAGCGCCAGGCCGGCCACGTGCGAGAGGGGGAAGCGGCGATACACGATCTGCTTGTAGATGCCGTTGCCCAAGACGTAGAGCGCCGGCCCCAGGATCAGCACCGCCGCGTGCAGGGCGTCGATGCGCTGGTCGGGATGGGCGATCACCAGTTCGTTGCCGACCGCCGACAGGATCACGCCGGCCACGATGATCACGTGCACGTAGTGGAACCAGGCGCCGATGCGTCCGGGGTCGTCGGAGTGCACGATGGCTTCGCTGCCGTCCTTGCTGCTGGTGTCGAAATACATCCACCACATCGCCACCGCGCCCAGGAAGGTGACGGCGAAGGCGATCAGCACCGGCAGCTCCCACTCGTGCGCGTGCGCCAGGGTGGCGCCGGTCATCAGCAGGGTCTCGCCCAGGGCGACGATGACGAACAGCTGGCAGCGCTCGGCCAGGTGCCCGCCTTCGATGGTCCAGTCGCCGGTGCGCGAGCGGCCCATGCCGGGCAACCAGAAGCCGGTCATCGGCGAGACGTACTCGCAGGCCACGGCGGCGATCCACAAACCCAGCCGGTACTGCGGCAGCAGGCCGCCGGCGATCCACAGCGCCGCCGAGATCGACAGCCAGCCCAGCATGCGCCGGAAGTTGGCCGCCAGCTCATGCTCGCGCCCCAGGCTGGCCAGCACCGCCGCCGTACGCCCGACCTGGATCGCGGCGTAGGTGGCGGCGAACACCAGGGCGCGCTCGCCGAAGGCCTCCGGCAGCGCCGCCGCCATCACCAGGCCGACCAGCATGATGCCAAACAGCAGGCAGCGCACGGGCAGCGCTTCCGGGTCGAACCAGTTGGTGACCCAGGCGGTGTACTGCCACGCAAGCCACACCGCGAACCACAGCACCAGGGTCTGGATCGCGCCTTCGGGCGTCAGCTTTTCCAGCAGGCTGTGCGAGAGCTGGGTGACGGCGAAGACGTAGATCAGGTCGAAGAACAGCTCGACGAAGGAGACGCGGGCCTCATGGCCGTCGCGCACGCGCAGCAGGGAGCTTGAGCGGAGAGAGTGGTTCATGGCGCGGTTCCGGGAAAGGCGCCCGGCGCCAGGGGCGGCGCGCGGAGCTGGTTGCGACGGTTCTCGAAGTTTCTCGAACATCGTCGCATGCAGCGCCCCGCGTCAACAATATCGGGGCCGGGGGTTTCGCGCATTTTTGGCGTGGGTGCGGCAAATCGGCAACGCGGGCGGCGGTGAGACGCAACCAAGGCCACCGGGTCCCGGCGTCATTACCGATCGTCGTCCGAAGCGACACCCGTCGCCGCGCCCTTGACCGCAAACCGCCCGGGATCCACCGCCGCCAGCAGATCGCGCGGCAACGGCAAGGGTTCGCGCTCCAGCGAGGCGGCCAGCAATTCGGCCATGAGCGGCGCCCAGATCAGCCCGCGCGAGGCGTAACCGAGCAAGCCGTACAGGCCGGGGTGGCGTGTCACGCCATCCAGCCGCGCCGCCGCGGCCGCTTCCATGTCCGGCAAGCCGCCCACCAGCGGCAGGCGGTCGGGGGCGATGCAGCGGAAACCGACCCGGCCTTGCAGTTGCGCATCGGTGGTCGATGGCATGGTGTAGCGCCCATCGATATCCGGCAACATGTGTCGCAGCCGCTCCAGGTTCTCGACGTGGCTGGCCTCACGCAAGCCGGTGTCGTCGTCGCGGTCGTAGCTGGCGCCCATGCAGATGCGGCCTTGATATGGCCGGGTCAGGTAACCGTCGCCGCACAGAGCCACCGGCAAGGCCGGAAAATCTTGCGCCGGCAGGTGAGTGACCTGGCCACGCACGGCGTTCAGCGGCAAGGCCGCGCTTTGCGCCAACACGCGCGCTTGGGCGCCGGCGGCCAGGATCACGATCGGCGCCTGGGCGATTGTCCTGCCCTCGCCGTCCAGCGCCAGCCAATCCTCGCCTTCGCGGCGCAGCGCTGTCACCGTGCGATTGAAATGCGCCGCGACCTCGCCCTGCGCGCGCGCCGCCGCCAGCAGGCGCCGGCAGACCGAAGGCGGATTGAGCCAGCCGGCCTCGGGGAAGAAGTAGCCTCCGCCCATGGTCGGCATGCCCAGCAGCGCCTCGGTCTCGGCCGCGCTCATCCAGCGTGCGTAGCGCGCCGGGTAATCCCATTCCAACGCGCCCTGCTCGAAGGACTGCGCCTGCCTGGCGTCGCGCCCGAACTGCAGGACGCCGCAGGTCTCGCCGGCGATGGCCGCGCCCTCATGCGTGCCGACGCCGCCCAGCAGCCGCAGGTGGCGTGCGGCGAACAGGAAGGCGGCGCGCGTCAGGCGCGCCAGCGGGCTGTCGTCGCGCGCCAGCGCCGGCATGAACAGGCCGCCGTGGTTGCCCGAAGCGCGCGTGGCGACCTCGGGGCCGGCATCGATCAGGTCGATGCGCCAGCCGCGCGCGGCCAACCGTTCGGCGACGGCGGCGCCGGCCAGCCCGGCGCCGATCACCAGCGCGTGACGCGCATGGGACGTGCGGCGCGCCAGCGGCGTGTCGGCCGCGGCCACGTGCGAGGGCGGACGGCCCCAGCCGGGGGCGTAGCGCATGGCCAGCGCGCCGGCCGCCGCTTGCCCGGCGAACCCGACCTGGCGCAGCGCCGCCATCGTCGCTTCGCCGTCGAACACCAGCGCGCGCGCGCCGGTCCAGGCCAGGCGCGCCAGGCGCTTGCACGCGTGCGGGTTCCAGTCGGAAGCGGCCGCATCGAAATCCTGCTGGCGGCCGTGCAGGTAGAACAGGTCGGCCGGCGCTTCCAGCCTCGCCAGCTCTTCATCCAGCGCGCCGAACACCACGGTCAGCGTGACCCGCCCGTCGTCCAGCAGCAGGCGATGCGTCCCCGGCAGCAGCGGCGGCCAGGCTTGCCGCAATTGCGCCGCGCGGGCGTCCAGGCCGGGCCAGCCGGCATGCGCGGCCGCCAACTGTTGCACGGTGCAGGGATGCGGCTGGATGGCGACGTAATGCAGGCGCTGAGCGCCGCCCTGCCCGCGCTGCTCCTCGAATTGCGTCCAGGTCTGCAGGAAGGCCAGCCCGGCGCCGAAATGCAGGTCCAGCACCGCCGCCCTCTCCTGCTCGCGCAGGCAGGCGCGCAAGGCGGAGCCGGGCGCCGCCAGCAAACCGCGCATGAAGGCGGCGTCGCCCGCGGCCGGATCGGTGCGCCAGGCGGCCAGCAGTTCGTCGGAAGCGGGATGGATGGGGCGAGCGGGCATAGGAACAGAAGCGGTAAAGTCGGATGAGGATCGGGGCCGGAGGCAACGGCCGCCATTCTACGCCGCCCCCATGCGCCGGCCTTGCGCCTTGACAAAGCTGCGGCGCAGCAATAATCTGCATACAGAACACGAAAGCTGATTTCATGGCCTGACGCGCTTTCCAGCCCTCCTACTCTTTACCCGCAACCCATGTACAAAATCGACGCCCCGGCGCAACTGATCGAGCAGGTCTACCACGCCATCCTGGATGCGATCTGCTCGGGCACGCTGGCGCCCAATGAAAAGATCACCCAGGAGGGCCTGGCCGAGCAGCTCGGCGTATCGCGCCAGCCCATCCTGCAGGCCTTCCAGCTGTTGAAGCGCCAGGGTTTCATCGAGGAAGCCGGGCGCAAGGGCGTGGCGGTCACCGCGCTCGACCCGCGCAAGCTGATGCAGCTCTACCAGGTGCGCTCGGTGCTGGACGGCCTGGCCGCGCGCGAAACCGCCGAGCGCTGGAAGGCCGACGGCGACCTGCGCGGCGCCGGCGAACGCGAGGGCCGCGCGCTGATCGAGGCCGGCCGCAAGCTCGCCGACATGAGCGACCTGTCGGCGCGCATCGTGGCCGACATGAACTTCCACCAGTTCATCTACCGCAGCTGCGGCAACCCCATGGTCGGCGAAACCACCGCCATCCACTGGCACCACATCCGCCGCGCCATGGGCGCCATCCTCTCCTCCGACGTGCGCTCGCACATCGCGGTGTGGGATGAACACGCGGCCATCCTGCAGGCCATCGCCGAGGGCAAGCCGGCGGTGGCCGACAAGCTGGCGCGCCAGCATGCCGAGAGCGCCGCCGAGCACCTGGCGCGCGTGCTCACCGGCGAGCAATACGCCGGCAAGAGAAAGCAGGCCTGACGCCTCCCGCGCCGGCTCCCGTTCCGCACCCACTTCCCAGGCGCAGCACGGCTGCGCATGCCCTGCTCGATGCTCGCCATCTTCAACATCGTCTTCCCGATCTTCTCGCTGATCTTCCTCGGCTGGATCTGCCGCAAGCGCAACATCCTCTCGGCCGGCGCCGCCAGCGAGCTGAACCGCTTCGTGATCTGGCTCGGGCTGCCGGCGCTGCTGTTCGATTCGATGTCGCGCCTGACCCCGGCCGACTTCGCCAACCTGCGCTTCATCGGCGTGTTCGCCGCCGGCGTGGCCATCGTGTTCCTGTTGACCGCCTGGATCCGGGTGCGCCAGCGCGCCGCGGCGCCCGACGTGATCATCGACAGCCTGGGCACCTCCTACGCCAACGTCGGCTTCATCGGCATCCCGCTGTGCTACCTGGCCTTCGGCCACGACGGCCTGCCGCCGTCGGTGATCGCCATGGTGATGACGGCCTGCCTGCTGTTCGCGATCGCCATCGTGCTGCTGGAAACCTGCATCCACGCCCATGCCGGGCTGGGCCAGACCATCTCCAAGGTGGGCCGCTCGCTGCTGCGCAACCCGATCATGATCGCGCCGGTGGCCGGCATCGCGGTGGCGCTGACCGGGCTGCAGGTTCCCAGCGGCGTGCAGCAGCTGTTCAAGATCCTGGGCGGCGCCGCCAGCCCCTGCGCGCTGGTCTCGCTGGGCCTGTTCCTGGCGCTGCCGGTGAAGCACGGCCAGGGCGCGCCGGTGTCGCTGCTGGTAGCCTTCAAGCTGCTGCTGCAACCGGCGGTGACGGCGCTGCTGGCTTACTGGATCCTGCCGCTGCCGCGCCTGTGGGCCGACAGCGCGGTGCTGCTGGCGGCCATGCCGATCGGCACCGGCCCCTTCATGCTGGCCGAGCTTTACCAGCGGGAGGTGGCGGGTATGTCGCGCGCGATCCTGATCTCGACCACACTGTCGCTGCCGACCATCGCGCTGATCCTGGCCTGGATCGCCCACCGCTGACGCGGATTCGCCAAAAACGAAAAGGCCGGAGCGGCGACGCCGTCCGGCCTTTCCCGATCTTCACCCTTCCCGCCCTTCAGCTCATCACCCGTTCCTGGCGCAGGATCTGCTCGAACTTGTCGGCCGGCACCGGGGGGCTGAACAGGTAACCCTGGATCTCGTCGCAACCGTAGTGGCGCAGGTAATCCAGCTGCTCGTCGGTTTCCACGCCCTCGGCGATCACGCGCAGCTTCAAGTGGCGCGCCAGCGAGATGATGGAGGCGGTGATGGCGGCGTCGTCGGCGTCGATGGTGATGTCGCGCACGAAGGAGCGATCGATCTTGAGCACGTCGATGGGGAAGCGCTTGAGGTAGGCCAGCGAGGAATAGCCGGTGCCGAAGTCGTCGATGGACAGGCGCACGCCCAATTCCTTCAGGCCGTTCAGGATGCCGATGGCATGTTCGACGTCGGTCATCATCAGGCTCTCGGTGAGCTCCAGCTCCAGCGAGGCGGGCGGCAGGCCGGTGTCTTCCAGCACATCGGCAATCGACGACACCAGGTCCTTCTGCAGGAACTGCCCCACCGACAGGTTGACCGAGACGCTGATGCCGTCATGGCCGTCGAGCTGCCATTGGCGGCATTGGGCGCAGGCCGTGCGCAGCACCCAGGCGCCGATCGGCAGGATCAGGCCGGTCTCTTCGGCCAGGCCGATGAAGCGCGCCGGCGACACCATGCCCAGCTGCGGATGCTGCCAGCGGATCAAGGCTTCGCTGCCGATCACCTGGCCGCTGGCCAGGTCCACCTTGGGCTGGTAGTGCAACAGGAACTCGCCGTTGTCGAGCGCGCTGCGCAGGTCGCCTTCGATGCGCAGGCGCTCCAGCGCCTGCTCGTTCATGGCCGGCGTATAGAACTGGAAATTGTTGCGGCCGGTCTGCTTGCCGCGGTACATGGCGATGTCGGCGTGCTTGATCAGCGTCTCGCCGTCGGTGCCGTCGGCCGGGTAGCAGGCCACGCCGATGCTGCAGGTCATGAACAGCGTGTGGCCGCCCAGCGTGATGGGCGCGGCCACCGCATCCATGATGCGCTGCAGGCTGCGGGTGTCGAGCGTGAGCTCGTCCTGCTCGGGCAGGATCATGATGAATTCGTCGCCGCCCAGGCGCGCCACGGTGTCGGCCTCGCGCACCGCCGCGCGCAGGCGGCCGGCCACGGTGCGCAGGAGCGTGTCGCCGGCCTTGTGGCCCAGCGTGTCGTTGACGAACTTGAAGCGGTCGAGGTCGACGAACACCAGCCAGAGCGCCTGCTTCTGCCGCTCGGCCACGCCGATGGCCTGCTCCAGGTGGTGGCGCAGCATGTGGCGGTTGATCAGGCCGGTGAGCGTGTCGCGGCTGGCCTGGAATTCCAGTTCGGCTTCGTAGCGCTTCATCGAGGTGATGTCGTAGAGGGCCGCCACGAAGTGGGTCACGGCGCCGTTCTCATCCTTCACCGGGGCGATGTAGAAGTCGTTCCACAGCTCCGAGCCGTCCTTGTGGTAGTTGCGCAGGATGACGTTGTGCTCGCGCTGCTCGCGCATGGCGATCCACACGGTCTCGAAGCCTTCCGGGTCGCTGTCGCGCCCTTCCAGGAAACGGATGCTCTGCCCCATCGCCTCGGCCGGGCTGTAGCCGGTGATGCGGGCGAAGGCGGGATTGACGTACTCGATGGTGTAGTCCGGCCCCTGCGCCGAGAGGATCAGGATAGCGTTGGCGCTGGCCTCGATGGCCTGGTTGCGCAACAGCAAGGCGCTCTCGGCCGAGCGGCGCGCCTTGATGTCGTCCGACAGCAGCGCGTTGGTGTGGCGCAGCTCGGCGGTCTTGTCCTCCACCAGTTGCTGCACCCGGTGCGAACGCATCGACAGCGCGCGCATGTAGGCCGCGCCCAGCAGGGAGGCGATCACGCCGGCCAGCAGGATCAGCAGCGAGCCGTAGTGGTCGGCGAACACCGAGCGCGGCGGGATGCTGATCTCCATGTGCCAGGTCTGGCCGGCAATGTCGAAGCTGGTCATGGTGCTGGAGGGCTGCTGGAACAGGCGCCCCAGCGCCAGCGCCTGGTCCAGCCAGTGGCCTTGCGACGGTGTGCTGTCGTGATGGAAGACCAGGCTGGCATCGTTGGCCTGCGGGCCGACATAGACGCGCAGGCCGATCTCGCGGTCCTCCATCAGGCCGGCGCCCTCCAGGATCTTCTGCACCAGCTCGGTGACCTGCAGCACGGCGGAGGTGTCGCCCACCAGCGCCGCGCGACGCGCCTCGACGCTGCTGGGCTGCACGCCGCCGCGGTAGACCGGCTGCATCACCAGCAGGCCGCGCTGGCTAACGTCGGATTGCGCCAGCCGCATCGGCAGCGTGGAAGCCGGCCGGCCGCTGTTGAGCGCGATGTCCAGCGTCTGCATCACGATGGGATTGCCGGTCTGGTCCAGCCCGAGCGCGGCCTCGTTGCCGGCCACCGGCTCGACGTAGTCGACCACCAGGTAGGAGGGCCGCTCCGGCGCGCGCACCGGCTTGCCGTCGGCCAGCGTGGTGATCTGGAAGCCGGGCACCGCGCCCTGGCGCAGGGCTTCGAACACCAGGCGGTCCTCGTCGGAAACGAAGCGCTGCACGCCGAAGGCGCGCA
Organism: Herbaspirillum sp. WKF16; assembly: GCF_028993615.1. Taxonomy (NCBI): domain Bacteria; kingdom Pseudomonadati; phylum Pseudomonadota; class Betaproteobacteria; order Burkholderiales; family Oxalobacteraceae; genus Herbaspirillum; species Herbaspirillum sp. WKF16. Next base: position 4,935,061 of record NZ_CP118632.1, read on the forward strand.
CATAAGGATAGCGTTCCAGCAGCGGACGGGTGAAGGCCTGGAATTGCTCGCGGGAAGGATCGCCGACGGTGGCGTGGAAATGGTTGATGACCGACAACACCTGGACCGCTTCTTCCAGCCCACGCTGGACGGTGAAGGCGCGCAGGGCCGCCCGGCGCTCGAAGTCCAGGTTGACCGCATCATCTTCCAGGTGGCTGGTGGCGACAAAGACTGCCGTGGTTGCGCACAGGCCCAACATCAGCGTGAGTGATGCCGACAACGTTGCCCCCAGCTTGTTGATCACACGCTGCATAAGTGAATCGCCATCTGATATTCCACTGATAATAATCTGCTCTCCCTCACTATATCGAACTAGTTCGATATATTTTTAGTGATGAGACAACAAAAAGGCAGCCATTTGGCTGCCTTCTTCATTTCTGCCCGGCAATCTTCCCGCCTTGCAGCTCGCCTTGACGACTCATCAATAACTGTAGGGCGACGATTGCCGCTTCTCGCGCGCTTCGCGCTCGATGCTCTGGGCTTGCATGAAGGCATCGAAGGAGCGCTCGATGGTGGCGCGCTCGATGTCGCGGGTGATGAAGACGATGCGGCTGCGGCGATCCTCCGAGGGCCACTCGGGCAGGGTCACGGTCGGGTGGAAGATGTGCTGCACGCCGTGGATCACGGTCGGCCTGTCCTCGCCCTTGAGGTTGAGGATGCCCTTGATGCGCAGGATGTTGGGCCCCTTGAAGCCCACCAGCAGGCTCAGCCATTCGTCGAACAGCGCCGGATCGATCGGTTCGTCGAAGCTGAAGCAGAAGGCGCGGATGTGGTCGTCGTGGCGGTTGATGTCGTGCGCGTGGTCGTCGTGGCCGTGGCCATGATCATGGTGATGATGATGGCCGTGGTCATGGCCGTGATGGTGATCGTGATGCGCGTGCGCCTTCTTCTCGGCGAAGGCTTCCTCGTTGAGCCAGCGCGCCACGTCCGGCATCTTCTCGCCCGGCTTGAACAAACCTGCGTCGAGCAGCTCGGCCGGCGCAATCTTCCCCTGCTGCGGCTGCAGCTGGCGGGCCGTCGGGTTCAGGGTGCGCAGGCGCTCGCGCAAGACGTCCAGGGCGGCGGGTTCGGCCAGGTCGGTCTTGGTCAGCAGCAGGCGGTCGGCCACCGCGGCCTGTTGCACGGCCTCGACGTGATGATCCAGGGTCGACATGCCGTTGACCGCATCCACCGTCACGATCACGCCGTCCAGGCGGTAGCGCGCGGCGATGAAGGCGTCCGTCATCAGCGTGTGCAGGATGGGCACCGGCGAGGCCAGGCCGGTGGTCTCGATGACCACCCGGTTGAACCTGCGCTGGCCGCCCTCGGCGAAGCGCCAGGTGATGTCCTTCAAGGTCTTCTTCAGGTCGCCGCGGATGGTGCAGCACAGGCAGCCGCTGCTCATCTCGACCACGGTGTCTTCCTGGCTATGCGCCACCAGCAGGTGGTCCAGGCCGATCTCGCCGAACTCGTTGATGATGACCAGGGTGTCCTTCATCTCGGGCTGGGCGATCAGGTGGTTCAGCAGCGTGGTCTTGCCGCTGCCGAGGAAACCGGTCAGCAGCGAAACGGGGATCGGCGCGTCGCCGGCGGGTACGGATGGGTTCATGATGGAATGCTCGACTGCGGAAAGGAAAGAGGGGCGTCACCTCGCATGCTACTCCATGCGTCAAGCGACGAAGACGCCATGAAAAACGGACCGCGCGCGGTCCGTCTCCGGGATGGCTTACTCGTTGTCGTGGGCGTCCAGCGGCACCTTCTCGGGTTGCCCGCCGGCATTGGCATGGCCCATGCCCGGCAGCAGGTGTCCCAGCTTGCGCGCCTTGGTGCCGAGGTAGCCGATGTTGAACGGATTGTGGTTGGCGATAAGCGGGATGCGCTCGGCCACCGGGATGCCGTTCTCTTCCAGCGCCTTCACCTTGCGCGGATTGTTGGTCATCAGGCGCAGGCTGGTCACCTTCAGGTGCGCCAGCATCGGCAGCACGATGGTATAGCGGCGCATGTCGGCCGGGAAGCCCAGGCGTTCGTTGGCTTCCACCGTGTCGGCGCCCTGGTCCTGCAGGTGGTAGGCGCGGATCTTGTTGAGCAGGCCGATGCCGCGGCCTTCCTGGCGCAGGTAGAACAGCACGCCGCGGCCTTCCTTCGCGATCTTCTTCAACGCCGCTTCCAGCTGCGCGCCGCAATCGCAGCGCTGCGAGAACAGCGCGTCGCCGGTGAGGCACTCGGAATGCACGCGGCCCAGCACGGGCTGGCCGTCGCCGACGTCGCCCAGCGTCAGGGCCAGGTGTTCCTTGCCGGAAACCTCGTCGTAAAAGGCATGCAGCTCGAAGGTAGCCCACGGCATGGGCAGCTTGCACGAGCTGACGAATTCGAGTTTTTCTTCCGGCGCCGCTGCGGCCGGTGCGATCGGTGACGACATGACAACCTGCTTTCAATACGAATGCGTAGAACCGCGTATCTTACCTTGCGGCCGGGTTTATTTCAGCGCGCGGGATGCGCGGCGACGCTGCTGCAGATGAAGCCGCAAGCCGCTTTTGCAAGCCGGCCGGCCCGCGCCGGGCCGCCCCCAAAACGACTCAGCCCCGCCATGGGCGGGGCTGAGCGCGGATTCAGGCGAAAACCGGATTACACCAATCCATGCGCCTGCTGGTCGGCGTGGTAGCTCGAACGCACCATGGCGCCCACGGCGGCGTGCACGAAGCCCATCTTGTAGGCTTCCTCTTCATACATCTTGAAGGTGTCGGGGTGCACGTAGCGGCGCACCGGCAGGTGGTCGCCGCTGGGCATCAGGTACTGGCCGATGGTCAGCATGTCGACGTTGTGGGCGCGCATGTCGCGCATGACCTGCAGCACCTCCTCGTCGGTCTCGCCCAGGCCGACCATGATGCCGGACTTGGTCGGCACTTCCGGATGCAGGTCCTTGAAGCGCTTCAACAGGTTCAGCGAATACTCGTAGTCGGAGCCCGGGCGCGCTTCCTTGTACAGGCGCGGCGCAGTTTCCAGGTTGTGGTTCATGACGTCCGGCGGGGCCATCTTGAGGATTTCCAGCGCGCGGTCCATGCGGCCGCGGAAGTCCGGGGTCAGGATCTCGATGCGGGTCTCGGGCGAGAGCTCGCGCACGCGGCGGATGCACTCGGCGAAGTGGGCGGCGCCGCCGTCGCGCAGGTCGTCGCGGTCGACGCTGGTGATGACCACGTACGACAGCTTCAGCTGGGCGATGGTCTTGGCCAGGTTTTCCGGCTCATTGGGATCCAGCGGATCGGGACGGCCGTGGCCGACGTCGCAGAACGGGCAGCGGCGGGTGCACTTGTCGCCCATGATCATGAAGGTCGCGGTGCCCTTGCCGAAGCATTCGCCGATGTTGGGGCAGGAGGCTTCCTCGCACACCGTCACCAGGTTGTTGGCGCGCAGGATGTCCTTGATCTCGTAGAAGCGGGTGGTCGGCGAGCCGGCCTTGACGCGGATCCAGTCGGGTTTCTTCAGCTTCTCGCCGGAAACGATCTTGATCGGGATCCAGGCCGTCTTGCCGGCGCCTTTCTGCTTGTCCAGCGGGTTGGTGCGCGCGGCGTTGGCGGCGGCGTTGCTGGAAGGATCTGCTGCGGGAGTGATTTCGGTAGTCATGTCGGTATTTCCGGCCCCGGCGGGCTCAAGCCATGCCCGCGAAGCGGGCGATCAGTTTCTCGGCAAGCAGCGCCTGGACGTCGGCCAGGCGGGCATTCTCGGCGCCCAGGGTCTTCATGTCGACCGTGGCCAGTCCCTCGTAGCCGCAGGGATTGATCCCCGAAAACGGCGCGAGGTCCATGTCGACGTTGAGCGACACCCCATGGTAAGTGCACCCGTTGCCGCGGATTTTCAAGCCCAGCGCGGCTACCTTGGCGCCCTGCCACGGCCCGTCGGCGGCATAGATGCCCGGCGCGCCCTGCTTGCGTTCACCGGCGAGATTATACGCCGCCAGCACGTCGATCACCGCCTGCTCGATGTTGTGCACGAATTCGCGCGCGAACAAGCGGGCGCCGGCGCGGTTGCGGCGCAGGTCCATGAGCAGGTAGATCACCGCCTGGCCGGGGCCGTGGAAGGTAACCTCGCCGCCGCGGTCGGTCTGCACCACCGGGATGTCATGGGGATTCAAGACGTGGGCGCGGTCGGCGCCCAGGCCCAGCGTGTAGACCGGGGGATGCTCGACGATCCACAGCTGGTCGGGCGTGTCGGCGTCGCGCGCGTCGGTGTAGGCGCGCATCGCCGCGAAGCTGGCCTCGTAGGGTTCGACCCCGCGCCGCACGATCTGCGGCAGGCCGGGGGCCGGCGGCGCAGCGGCGGCCGGCGCGGCGGCGATGTGTGTTGCTGTCTGCATGCCCGCCAGTGTAGCGAACTTCGGCCGCGTGCGTCGCCGCGGCGGCGCTTTGGCGGGGAAATTTCCTTTCCGGCAACTTGCCGCGACCGGCCGGCCCGCCCTAGAACCAGCGGATCAGCCCGTGCGGCAACAACTGGCTGATGCGCGGCGCCCCGGCGTCCGGCTGCGGCCGGCAGTCGGCGGCAGCGCAGGGCTGGCGCGCCGGCAAGGGCAGGATCTCGAACTCGGCGCAACCCTTGACCGCCTCGAACACCGCCAGTCCGCGGCCATGGAAATCGAAGTCGCAGCCCGGCCTCAGCCAGACGTCGGCGCCGCCCCGCTCCACTGTCAGCCACAGCAGCCCGCAGCGCACCCGCACACGCACCGGCGAGCGCAGGCGGCGCGCCATGGTCTGGCCTTCCCGCAGGCTCAGCCTGGCGTTTTCTCTTGATAATGGAATTTGCATGATGCGACTCCCTCGCGTGGCGCCGGGCAAGCCGCCTCCCGGCCGCGAGGCCTTGCGGCGAGCGGGCTTCAGAGGAGAATGACCGGAAATGTGTTGAACCGGATTGCATTGTAGGCAGCGCCCCGCCTGCGGCAAAACGATATATATTCCCCCTTCTTGCAAATGAAATTCACAAGGGAAGCGCCATGACCGACCTCCGGAAGTTGCCCAACCTCGCGGCCTTGCGCGCCTTCGACGCCGCCGTCCGCCACGGCGGCTTCTCGCGCGCGGCCGAGGAGATCCACGTCACGCCGGGCGCGGTCAGCCACCAGGTGCGCGCGCTGGAAGAAGAGCTGGGCCTGCAGCTGTTCGTCCGTCACGGCAAGCGCATCGCCGTGACCGAAACCGGCCAGCGCTTCGCCGCCACCATCCGCAAGTCGCTGGGCGAGATCGCGCTGGCGGCCGAGCACCTGCGCAGCCTGAACCGCCAGCAGCGGCTGGTGATCTCCAGCACGCCCTCGTTCTCTTCACGCTGGCTGGCGCCGCGGCTGTGGAAATTCATCGACGCCAATCCGGAGATCGAGGTGGTGCTGCAGTCCGGCAGCCACCTCTCGGACCTGCGGCTGGACGGCGTCGACATCGGCCTGCGCTTCGGGCGCGGCCACTACCCCGGCGTGGTGACCGAGAAGCTGACCGACGACTACTACTATCCGGTGGCCTCCCCGGCCTATCGCACCAAACGCGGCAAGAAGCCGGCCAGGCCGGCCGACCTGGCGCAATGCGCGCTGCTGCGCATGGATACCCGCGAGTCCTGGCAACCCTGGCTCAAGCGCGCCGGGCTGGACCTGCCCGAGCCCACCGGCGGCCTGGTGATCGAGGACTCCTCGCTCACGCTGCGCCAGGCGGCCGACGGCGGCGGCGTGGCGCTGTCGCGCCATATCATCGCCTCGCAGGAAATCGCCGCCGGCGAAGTGGTGCGGCTGTTCGACGTGGCGCTCAAGGCCGACGAATCGTATTACCTGGTGCACTTGCCGGAGGGCGTGGAGAAGCCGGCCATCGCCGCCTTCAAGAAGTGGATCTTCGGGGAGATGAAACTGTTTCGCGACAGCAGCGGCTGGCCGGGCTGAACCGCGCCGGCGGAGAAAACAAAAACCCGGCGCGCCATGGCGGCTGCGCCGGGTTTTCGTTGGCGGCGGGAGGCCTTACAGCACGAACTTCACCAGCTCGTGCGAGGACAGCGCGCGGTACAGGTTGTCCAGCTGCACGCGGCTGGTGGCGCGGATGGTCAGCGTCAGCGACAGGTACTTGCCCTGCGAGGACGGCCGCATCTCGATCTTGCCGGCGTGGAATTCGGGGTCGTGCTCGACCACCAGCTCGACGATGGTCTGGGCGAATTCGTCGCGCATGATCCCGACCACCTTGATGGGGAAGTCGCTCGGGTATTCGATCAGGGATTCTTCGGTTGGAATAGTCATGGCGTTGGTCTGTAGCATGGTCCGCTCCGGTTTCAATGCATCCAAATGGGGATGAAACGCCGGGCTTCAAGCGGACGGGTTGATGCGGTTGGGGGATGGCGCATTGTACGCCATGCCGCCCGCGCATCCGCCAAAAACGCGCATGGGCCGCACCCGGCGGCCCATGCGCGAGGCCTGCGCCGATCGCCTTACAGGCGCGCCTTGGCCGCCTGGTAGGCGGCATGGATGCGGGCGAACACCGGACCGGGACGGCCGGCGCCGACCGGCTTGCCGTCCAGCGCGACCACCGGCAGCACTTCCTTGCTGGCCGAGGAAATGATCAGCTCGTCGGCCGCGAACACTTCCTCGCGCGGGATGCGGCGCGCTTCCAGCACGATGCCCTGGGCGGCGCACAGCTCCTCCATCAGGCCGTAGCGGATGCCTTCCAGGATCAGGTTGTCCTTGGGCGGCGCCGAGATCTTGCCGTCCTTCACCACCCACACGTTGGAGGACGAGGCTTCCGACAGCAGGCCGTCGCGGAACTGGATCGCCTCGGTCACTTCGTTCTCGGCCGCGAACTGCGCCGCCAGCACGTTGCCCAGCAGCGAGGTCGACTTGATCTGGCAGTTCAGCCAGCGGCGGTCTTCCATGGTCACGCAGGCCACGCCGTTTTCGATGCTCGATGCCGATGGCAGCACCATCGGATTGGTCATGATCAGCACCGTGGGCACCATTTCCTTGGGGAAGGCGTGGGCGCGCTTGGCCACGCCGCGGGTGACCTGCAGGTAGATCATCTGGTCGTCCAGGCCGTTGGCCTGCACCACGCGCTCAATCAACGCCTGCCACTCGGCCTCGCTATGCGGATTTGGAATACCGATGCTGGCCAGGCTGCGGAACAGGCGCGCCATGTGTTGGGCGCCGCGGAAGGCCTTGCGCCGGTACATCGGGATCACTTCATAGATGCCGTCGCCGAAGATGAAGCCGCGGTCCAGCACCGGCACGCGGGCTTCCGACAGGGGCGTGAGCTCGCCGTTGAGATAGACGATGGGATCGTTCATGATGATTTTCCAGTGTGCGGGAATGGAGGGAAGGAGGCCGGCCTGAGGCCGCCACTCAACGATTTTCACATGCGCCAGTGTAAGGGGTTATGCAAAAACGGTATTGCGTTTTCCGCGATTGTCCCTCCCGCGCCCGCCGCGCTCACAGCGCCGAGACCTCCACCCGGCAGCCCTCTGCTTCGCCCTCACCGGCCGCCACGAAAGCCCAGCGCACGCCGTGGAAGCGCGCCAGCGTTTCGCGGTGGGCGATGCTGATCACCGTCACGCCCGGCAGCTCGCGCGGCAGCGCGGTGTACAGCGCTTCTTCGGCGTCGCCGTCCATGGCGCTGCTGGCCTCGTCCAGGAACAGCCATTGCGGGCGGTTCAGGAACACCCGTACGAAGGCCAACCGCTGCTGCTCGCCGGGCGACAGCGCCTGGCTCCAGTTGGCGGCCTGGTCCAGCCGTCCCGCCAGGTGCGGCAGGCGGCACAGGCCGAGGTAGCGCACGATGACCGCATCCTCGAAAGCGCCCTCGGCGGCCGGATAGGACAGCGCCGCGCGCAGCGTGCCGATGGGCAGGTAGCTGCGCTGCGGCAGGAACATCGCGGCGGCGTCCGTCGGCAGGCCGATGCGGCCGCGGCCGTAGGGCCAGATGTCGGCCACCGCGCGGATCAGGGTCGATTTGCCGCAGCCCGACGGTCCGCTGATGAGCACGTGCTCGCCCGACTCCACGCGCGCATCCAGGCCGCGCAGCAGCAAGGGCCCCTCCGGCAGCGACAGCTGCAACCCCTCGATCACCAGCGCGCTGCCGGCGTGGCGCTCGACCTCGATGGTGCGCGCCAGGCCGGCGGCGCGCTCGATGTCGGCGTTGAAGCCGGCCAGGCGGTTCACGCTGGCCTTCCAGCCTGCCAGGGTGGTGAAGGCGTTGATGAACCAGGACAGCGCGTCCTGCACCTGGCCGAAGGCGTCGCTGATCTGCATCAGCACGCCCAGCGTGATGGCGCCGGAGAAGTAGCGCGGCGCCGACACCAGCATCGGGAAGATGATCGCGAACTGGCCGTAGAAATTGACGGCGACATTGAGCTTCTTGGTCAGGCGCATGATGTCCCACCAGTTGTCGCGGATGTCGTCCAGGCGCGCGCCGAGCTGCGCCCGCTCCTGCGCCTCGCCGCGGTACAGCGCCACCGCCTCCGCGTGTTCGCGCACGCGGATCAGGCCGAAGCGGTAGTTGGCCTCGAAGCGCTCCTGGTTGAAGGACAGCCCGACCAGCGGCCGGCCGATGCGCCAGACGATGCCCGAGCCCACCAGCGCGTAGGCGATCACGAACCACACCATGTAGCCGGGGATGTTCCAGTCCCGGCCCAGCGCCGGGAACGACAGCGGGCCGCTCACCGCCCAGAGGATGTGCACGAAGGAAAACAGCGTGACGCTGCTGGAGATGAAGCCCAGCACCAGCGTGAGCGTGTCGGAAGTGAGCGCGTGCAGGTCCTCGGCGATGCGCTGGTCGGGGTTGTCTGAGAGCCGGCCCTGCTGGCCCTGCTCGATGCGGTAGTAGGCGCGGTGCGCCAGCCAGCGCTGCATGTAGCGCTCGCTCATCCAGTAGCGCCAGCGGATCTGCAACGCCTGCTTCAGGTACACGCTGTAGATGGCCACCGCGACGAACACGAAGGCCAGCCCGGAGAACTGCAGCAGCAGCGACTTGAACTGCGGGTAGTCGCGCGACTGCAGCACGTTGTACATGTCGCGGTTCCAGGAGTTGAGCCGCACGTTGATGTAGACCATGCCCAGGTTGAGCGCGAGGATGGCGCCCAGCAAGGCGAACGCCCGCCACTTCTGGTCGGAGGTCCAGAACGGCTTGATCAGGCGCCAGACGTCGGCGCGGCTGGCGCGGGCGGCTGGCGGGGCGGAGGCTGACGAAGTGCTGACGGCGGTCATGGCGAAATCCCGGGGCATTGATTGCCGTCCAGCTTGCCGATCCAGACTTAAGCCAGACTTAACCGCCGCCGGCCATGTCCGGCCCGTCTCCTGCCGCCCCTTTCTCGCCGCGCGGGATGCGAGCGCCTGTACCGTGCCGACCTATCGCTTCCATCGAAACAATCAATCGCCGCCGCCCCTTGGGATCGGGAACTTCGGCGCGCATGTGGGCATGTGTCGAGCTCATCCGCTACGCCCAAAGGCGAGCTTCCTAATACTTCCGTATAGTTGGCGGCCTTGGCGGGCGGGACAATAATCCACGCGAACCCGCAGCATCGGCAACCGGCCGTACAAGACCATTCGCAGGGCATCCATTTCAAGAGAGGGAGTACAAGAACATGAACGCCGTAACCCAACAGCGCGCCTCGTTAAGCGTCGCGGCAAGGCTGGCACTGAGTTTCGCACTGGTGCTGGCGATGATGCTGGTGCTGACCATCGTCAGCATCTCCAAGGTCAATTCCATCGAAGGCAGCCTGACCACGGTGAGCGAGGACAACAACGTCAAGCAGCGCTACGCCATCAACTTCCGCGGCAGCGTGCACGACCGCGCCATCGCCCTGCGCGACCTGACCCTGGTGAACGACGCCGAGGTGAAGGACGTGGTGGCCCAGCTCAACAAGCTCGACGCCGACTACCAGCAATCGGCCAAGCCGCTCGACGCGATCTTCGCCGGCGAGCGCGGCCGCCAGGTACGTCCGGAAGAGCGCGCCGACCTGGAGAAGATCAAGGCCATCGAAGCCCGCGCCATGCCGCTGGCGGCCACCATCATCGCCTCGCGCAACGCCGGCGACATCGAAGGCGCGCGCCAGATGATGCTGACCCAGGTCAAGCCGGCCTTCACCGAGTGGCTGGCGGCGATCAACAAGTTCATCGACCTGCAGGAGAGCATGAGCCAGGCCGAATCGTCCAAGGCGCGCGCCGTCGCGCACGGCTTCCAGGCCTTCATGCTGGTGCTGCTGGCGGCCTCCCTGGTGGCCGGCGCGGTGCTGGCCACGCTGATCACCCGCTCGATCCGCCGCGCGCTGGGCGCCGAGCCTGACGACGTCAAGGAACTGGCGCTGGCGGTCGACCGCGGCGAGCTGTATCACGAAGTGGCGCTGCGCAAGAACGACGGCGGCGACCGCTTGAGCATCATGGCCGCGCTCTCCGAGATGAGCGGCAACCTGCGCGCCACCGTCACCGAAGTGCGCGACGCCGCCGCCGGCGTGGCCACCATCAGCGCCCAGATCGCCGCCGGCAACAGCGACCTCTCGGCGCGCACCGAAGACCAGGCCGCCTCGCTGGAAGAAACCGCCTCGGCCATGGAGCAGCTGACCGCCACCGTGAAGCAGAACGACGCCAACGCCCGCCAGGCCAACCAGCTGGCGCACAACGCCTCCGACATCGCCAAGAAGGGCGGCGCCATCGTCAGCGAAGTGGTCGACACCATGGCCGCCATCAACGACTCCGCGCGCAAGATCGTGGACATCATCAGCGTGATCGACGGCATCGCCTTCCAGACCAATATCCTGGCGCTCAACGCGGCGGTGGAAGCCGCCCGCGCCGGCGAACAGGGCCGCGGCTTCGCCGTGGTCGCCACTGAAGTGCGCAACCTGGCGCAGCGCAGCTCGGCCGCCGCCAAGGAGGTCAAGCAGTTGATCGACACCTCGGTGGAAAACGTCGAGGCCGGCACCCAGCTGGTCGAGCAGGCCGGCAGCACCATGGAACAGATCGTCAAGAGCGTGCAGCACGTGACCGACGTGATGGGCGAGATCTCCGCCGCCAGCCACGAGCAGAGCCTGGGCATCGAGGAAGTGCACAAGGCGATCGCCCTGATGGACCAGGTCACCCAGCACAACGCCGCCCTGGTCGAGCAGGCCAGCGCCGCGGTGGGCACGCTGCAGGACCAGGCGATCAACCTGAACCACGCGGTCGGCGTGTTCCAGCTGGAGTCGCCCTCGGGCGCGATGGCGCCGTCGGCCTCCAACGTGCTGCCGCTGCGTCCGGTGGACGTCAACCCGGCGCCGGCCCTGGCCCTGGCCCCGGCCTCCAGGGAGCGCGCATATGGCTGATGCGGCCGTGCGCGCGGACGGCGCCGCCGAGGAAGAACTGCAGCGCCTGGCGGCGCTGCATTCCCTGCACCTGCTCGACACCGGCGCCTCCGAAGACCTGGATAACATCACCCGGCTGTGCGCCGGCCTGTTCGGCGTCACCGGCGCCTACGTCTCGCTGATCGATGCCGACCGCCAGTGGGTCAAGTCGCAAAGCGGCCCCGACATGTGCGCGCCCTCGCGCGAGCAATCGTTCTGCCACTACACGGTGGCGCAGCGCGCGGTGATGGTGGTGGAAGACGCGCTGGCCGACCAGCGTTTCGCCGCCAGCCCGATGGTGGCCGGGCCGCCGCACATCCGTTTCTATGCCGGCGCCCCGCTGCTCACGCCCGACGGCCACGCCATCGGCGCGCTGTGCGTGACCGCCACCGAGGCGCGCAGCTTCTCGCCGGCACAGCGCAAGCAGCTGCAGCAGCTGGCCGCGCTGGCGATGTCGCAGATGCTGCTGCGGCGCGCGGTGGGCCGGGTCGACCCGTTGACCGGCATGCCCAACAAATACCAGCTGCAGGAAGACCTGGAGTCGCTCTCGCGGGTGCGCGCGGAGGACGATGCGCAGCCGTCCGGCCCGCGCACGCTGGCCTACATCGATATGCCGGACGCCAACACCGCCTTCGAGATCGCCAGCGTGCTGGGCATCGGCGTCTACGACGACCTGGTGCGCAACGTCGGCGCACGGCTGCAGCAACTGGCGCTGGGCCGGGCCGACGTCTACCACGTCACCGACGCGCGCTTCGCGCTGCTGTCGCACGCCGCGCCGGCCGGCGATTTCGCGCAGGAGCTGCGCGCCATGACCGCGGCGCTCGAGCAGCCGGTGCACAGCATGACGCTGCCGCTGAACCTGCCCAGCTACGGCGGCATCGTGCGCGTCGAACCGCAGCGCGAAGCCCTGCTGGATGCGCCGCGCAAGGCGGTGGCGGCGTTGCACGAGGCCTTCACCCACCAACGCCGCTGGGCCGACTACGATGCCGAGGCCGACGTGCGCCACCAGCGCAGCTTCCGGCTCTTGAACGACATTCCCGACGCCATCCAGTCCGACAGCGGTTTCCGGCTGGCCTACCAGCCCAAGCTGGATCTCAAGACCGACGCCTACCACGGCGCCGAGGCGCTGCTGCGCTGGCAGCACCACGAACTGGGCGCGATCTCGCCGGCCGAATTCATTCCCCTGGTGGAGCGCACCGCGCTGATCCGCCCGGTGTCGGACTGGGTGATCACGGCGGCGTTAAAGCAAATGGCCGCATGGCGCCGCGATGGCATGCACCTGAAGCTGGCGATCAACCTGTCGGCGCCCAACTTCGAGGAAGCCGACATCGTCAAACGCCTGGCGCAAGCCTGCCGCGAAGCCGATATCGATCCGGCCATGGTGGAGATCGAATGCACCGAGGGCCTGTGGATGCAAAGCCCGGCGGTGCTGAAGATGCTGCACGAGATCCGCGCCCTGGGCATGGGCCTGGCGCTGGACGACTTCGGCACCGGCTACAGCAACTTCGCCTACCTGCAGCAGGTGCCGGCCTCGGTGGTGAAGATCGACCAGTCGCTGATCCGCAATCTCGACACCAGCCCGCGCGACCGCCGCATCGTGCAGTCGCTCATCGCGCTGGCCAAGGAACTGGAATACCGCATCGTGGCCGAAGGCGTGGAAACCGCGCAGACGCTGCAGCTGATCCGCGACTGGGGCGTCGACGAGGCGCAAGGCTATTACCTGGCGCGCCCGCTGGCGCCGGCCGCCTTCGCCACGCACGTGCGCGGCGCGGCCGCCTCGATGCTGCAATAGCCGGGGCTCAGTCGCGCGGCGCCTGCAGTTCGGCCATCATCTCGCCAACGAAGCGCCGCATCCGTTCTTCCCGCTCCCTTGCCATGGCCGCGCCGGCGGCGGTCTGGAAGCCGGCCGACAGCGTGAACAGCTTGGCCGGGAAATGGTCCAGCGCGTAGCGGCGATCATCCAGCGCGCGCGCCCTGGCCTGCGGGTCGGCCGCGTCGTACAGCTGCGAGCCCATGCGCCCTGCCGTATAGAAGCAGCGCGCCACACCGATGGCGCCGATCGCATCGAGGCGGTCGGCGTCCTGCATGATTTTGGCCTCGACCGACCGCGGCGCGATGCCGGCTGAAAAACTGTGCGCCTCGACCGCATGCGCCACCGCATCGGCCTCATGCGCCGGCCAGCCCTGCTCCCTCAAGATCTCCAGCGAACGCCGCGCCGACAGCGCGGACGCCTGGCTGCGCAGCGGCGAATTCTTCTCCACCCGCACGCAGTCGTGCAGCAGCACCGCCGCCAGCAGGATGCGCGGCTCGCCGCCCTCCTGCTCCAGCAGCCGCAGCGCGTTGCGCCACACCCGCAGCAGGTGCGCGAGGTCGTGCGAACCATCGCCGGCGTCGTCGGCGACATACGGCAGCAAGGCCTGCGCCAGTTGCTCCAAGGGAGCGAAACCGGCGGCGGCGCGTGAAATATCGGGAACGTTCATCAATGGCAACACCCTCGGCGCGCTGGAGTCAATGGCCCGGCAGTATGCCTCAAGCCCGCCCCCTCGATTGGATACGATATACCCCGCGGCGTATGACGATCGCCCGCAAACCCCGGCCCGGCGCACCGTTCGGATTTCCCGACAAGTGTTTTTCGGCAACGCGCCGCGCGCGCCGGCGGCCGATGTGAGATCATTCGGCTTCATCTTCTCACCGGCGAAGCTCCGGGCCGCAGCGGCCCGCGACACCGGCAGAGCTTTTGCCTCGCCGGCCGGACGACGATAGCGGAAACCTCAACCGCACCCGCGCCGCCGACGCGACACCGGGCCGCCTGGCGGCCCTTGGTCCGCGCACCGGTCATCCCGCCGGCCTGTTCTTTCCGGCGCGCACGACAGAAACTGACACCCCGACGCGGCCCGGCCGCCGAGCACCCGCGCCAAGCGCCGGTGCGGCGCCGTCGCCGCCGACTGTTTTTTTGGAGCATGCATGTTCAGCTGGTTTGAAAAACTGGTTCATCCTTATCCCGATTCGCATCCCCTGCCGCCGCCGCGCGGCTTCATGCGCTTCATCTGGTCCTGTACCAGGGGCGTGCGGCCCTACATCGCCGCCATGACGCTGATGACGGCCATCATCGGCGTGTTCGAGGCGATGCTGTTCGCCATGATGGGTCGCATCGTCGACTGGCTGGCCAAGGTCGAGCCGTCGCAACTGTGGGCGCAGGAAAAGCACACGCTGCTGTGGCTGGCCGTCGTGCTGGCCGCCAGCCCGCTGCTGATTGCGCTGCAGACGCTCTACAAGCACCAGACCCTGGCCGGCAATTTCCCGATGCTGCTGCGCTGGAATTTCCATCGCCTGATGCTCAGCCAGAGCATGAGCTTCTACCAGAACGAGTTCGCCGGCCGCGTCGCCACCAAGGTGATGCAGACGGCGCTGGCGGTGCGCGACTTCTGCATGATCGTGGGCGACATCCTGGTGTTCATCACCATCTACTTCGCCACGCTGGTGGGCGTGGTGGGCAGCTTCGACCTGCTGATGCTGGCGCCCTTCTTCGTCTGGCTGGGCGCCTTCGCGCTGGCGCTGCGCTACTTCGTGCCGCGCCTGTCCAAGGTGGCGCGCAACCAGGCCGACGCCCGCTCGCTGATGACCGGCCGCATCACCGACGCCTACACCAACATCGCCACCGTCAAGCTGTTCTCGCACGCCGGCCGCGAGGCCGACTACGCGCGCAGCGCCATGCGCGAGTTCCTCGGCACCGTGAACCGCCAGATGCGCCTGGTGTCGGGCTTCGAGATCGTCAACCATGGCTTGAACATGATCCTCATCGCCGGCACCGCCGGCGTCTCGCTGTACCTGTGGACCCAGGGCAAGGTCGGCATCGGCGCGGTGGCCGCCGCCACCGCCATGGCGCTGCGCCTGAACGGCATCGCGCACTGGGTGATGTGGGAAATGTCGGCGCTGTTCGAGCACGTGGGCACGGTGCAGGACGGCATCAACACCCTGGCGCGCGCGCATGATGTCAAGGACGCGCCGGACGCGCGGCCCCTGAAGGTGGCGCAGGGCGAACTGCGCTTCGAGGGCGTCAGCTTCAGCTACGGCGGCGCCGCGCCGCGCCCGGTGGTGGACAAGCTCGACCTGGCCATTCGCCCGGGCGAGAAGATCGGCCTGGTGGGCCGCTCCGGCGCCGGCAAGTCGACCATCGTCAACCTGCTGCTGCGCTTCTACGACATCGAAGGCGGCCGCATCCTGATCGACGGCCAGGACATCGCCCACGTCACGCAGGACAGCCTGCGCGCGCAGATCGGCATGGTCACGCAGGACACCTCGCTGCTGCACCGCTCGGTGCGCGACAACATCCTCTACGGCCGTCCCGACGCCGGCGACGCCGACATGATGCATGCCGCCCGGCGCGCCGAAGCGCACGATTTCATCGGCACCCTGGCCGACGCCAGGAACCGCACCGGCTACGACGCCCACGTCGGCGAGCGCGGCGTGAAGCTCTCCGGCGGCCAGCGCCAGCGCATCGCAATCGCCCGCGTGATGTTGAAGGACGCGCCCATCCTGCTGCTGGACGAAGCCACCAGCGCGCTGGACTCGGAAGTCGAAGCGGCGATCCAGACCAGCCTGTACAAGCTGATGGAAGGCAAGACCGTGGTCGCCATCGCCCACCGCCTGTCGACCATCGCGGCGATGGACCGCCTGATCGTGCTGGACCAGGGCCGCATCGTCGAGCAGGGTTCGCACAGCGAGCTGCTGGCGGCCAATGGCCTGTATGCGCGGCTGTGGGCGCACCAGAGCGGAGGCTTCCTGGGCGAGGAGGACGACGAGCCGGAAGCGGCCGCGGCGTGAAATGAGAAGAGGAAAAGGCCCCGTTGAATGACGGGGCTTTTTTTTGCTTGCGTGTTTTTTTGGGCGCGGTGAACGACGCTGGGTCCCGGCCTTCGCCGGGACGACAGTGAAGGAGTGGATAACACCTTTTCATGTTCAAGATAGTTACTACTTGTCGTCCCGACGAAGGTCAGGACCCAGCGGCATCAACAACCGCCATCAAGCAAAGAACGCATCCTCCAGCAACATATCCTCAAAAAATGCGCCGAACGGCTCCGACGGATGCCGCAAATGAATCTCCAGGATCCAGCGCAGCGGCAGCGGCGCCGCATCGAACTCGGCCAGCGAACCGGTGTGGATGGCGGCATGCGGAAAGTCCGACACGCGATGCCCCGGCAAGTCGAAGTTGAGCACCCAGCCCCGCGCCGATGCCCATTGCCGGCCATGCTCGTAGAGCTGGCGGCCGGTCAGTCCCTCGCTCAACCACAAGCGGCGCAGCGCGTGGAACAACGCCTCGGCGTCGGCCGCGCAACGCGCGTACTCGGGCTGTTCGCCGACCACGAAGGCAGCGCCGCCGTCGCCCTCGAAGGCGTCCATGCGCGGCGCGATGTCGATGAAGAAGATATCGTTCTCGCCCAGCACGACGCCGGGTTCCGACGCCAGCCGCATCGGCTTGGTGGTGTTGCGCCCGAAGCGCACCCGGGTCGGATGCCACGACAGCGCCAGGCCGGCGTCGCGCAGCACGCCCTTGGCCATCTCCACCGCGTCTTCCTCGATCATGCCGGGGCGCACCCCGGCGGCGATCTGCGCGATCGCGCGGCGGGTGGCCTGGCGCACGGCCAGCATGCCGTCCACCGAGAAGGCGGGGCCGACGCGCTGGGCCTGTTCCAATGGTTGCGCCGATTGCGCGTCGGTTCGTGCTGCTTGCTGCATGGCTGGCTCCTGTAGCGTTGATGGATGCGTCCATTATCGGAAGCGCGCCATGCGCCGGCCAGCGATGCATGGGGCCGATTGCGGACAGGCTGGCGGCAAATCCTGCCAGCCCCGGCACGCACGCGCGGCTGGCGTATGATCGCTGCCATTGCCGCGCATCCCTGAACCTGCCCAACCTCCACACCATGCCTACGGTCCATCTGCTGGTTTTTCCCGGCGTGCAATCGCTGGACGTTTCCGGCCCGCTCGACGTGTTCGCCGAGGCCAACCGCTTCCTGCTGCCGCAGGCGCATTACCGGCTGCGGGTGATCGGCGCCGGCGATGGCGCGCTGGAATGTTCCAACGGCATGCTGCTCACTCCCCACAGCCATTACAGCCGGACCGACGAAGCCGCCGACCTGCTGCTGGTGGCCGGCGGCCCGGTGCTGGTGAAACAGGCGCCGGACGACGCGCTCGGCGCCTGGCTGCGGCGCCAGGCGCAGGCGGCGAAGTGCTATGGCTCGATCTGCAACGGCGCCTTCCTGCTGGCGCGCGCCGGCCTGCTCGACGGCAAGCGCGCCACGACCCACTGGGACGACGCCGCGGCGCTGCAGCAGCAGTTCCCGCACATCAGGCTGGAGCCCGACCGTATCTGGCTGCGCGACGGCAAGCTGGTGACCTCGGCCGGGGTGACCGCCGGCATCGACCTGTCGCTGGCGCTGCTGGCCGAAGAAGCCGGCGCCGAGGTGGCGCTCAATGTCGCCAAGCGGCTGGTGGTGTTCATGCAGCGCAGCGGCGGGCAGTCGCAGTTCAGCCCCTACCTCACGCCGTATGCAGAAGAAGGTTCGCTGGTGGGCCGCGTGCAGCAATACGTGCTGGCGCACCTGGGCGAGAAATTGACGGTGGGCCGGCTGGCCGCGCTGGTGGCCGCCAGCCCGCGCAACTTCGCCCGCATGTTTGCGCGCGATGCGCAAATGACCCCGGCCGAGTTCATCGAGCGGGCCCGGGTCGATGCCGCGCGCGCCATGCTGGAACGCTCCGCCCTGCCGTTGAAAAGCATCGCCATCGACTGCGGCTTTCGCGACGCCGGCCACCTGCGGCGGGTATTCCAGAAGCGCCTGGGCACCAGCGCCCAGCAATACCGCGACAGCTTCTCGGCCAACCCGCCCGCGGCGTGAGCCTGTTAAGCTTGCCGCCATCGGCCACCCGCACGCCCACGATGATGCTCAACAACCTCGCCCGCAAACTCGACCTCACCACGCTGCGCCTGTTCGCCGCGGTGCAGGAGGAAGGCACCCTCACCCGCGCCGCCGCGCGCGAGGCGATCGCGGTGTCGGCCGCCAGCAAGCGCCTGGTGGAACTGGAGGAAGCGATCGGCATGCCGCTGTTCGTGCGCCATGCGCGCGGCATGCAGCTCACGGCCGCCGGCGAGACCCTGTTCGCGCATGCGCGGCGCGTGCTGCTGTCGGTGGAGGCGATCGGCCATGAGCTGGCCGAGCATGCCCAGGGCGTGCGCGGCTACGTGCGCATGGTGGCCAACCTGTCGGCCATCGTCGAGTTCCTGCCGGAAGACCTGATGCTGTTCGCGCAGCTGCACGAGCAGGTCAAGCTCGACCTGGAAGAGCGTCCCAGCGCCAGCGTGGTCAAGGGCGTGGCCGATGGCTGGGCCGACCTCGGCATCTGCTCCGGCGAGGCCGACACTGGCGGCCTGCACACCGAGCTCTACCGGCGCGACCGCGTGGTGCTGGTGATGGCCGCGACGCATCCGCTGGCCGGCAGGCGACGCATCGCCTTCGAAGAAACGCTGGACTACGACCACGTCGGCCTGCATGCCGACAGCTCGATCAACCAGCGCACCCACCTGGCCGCGCGCAGCTCCGGCAAGCCCCTGAAGATGCGCATCCACGTGCCCGGCTTCGACGCCGTGTGCCGGATGGCGCAGGCCGGCATGGGCCTGGGCGTGATCCCGGCCGGCGTGTTCGAGGCGATCGGCCGTCCGCTGGGACTGGCCGCACTGGAGATCGACGACGCCTGGGCCAGCCGCGAACTGCGCATCGTGGTGCGCCATGCCGACGCGCTCTCGCCGGTCTCGCGCGCGCTGTTCGACTTCCTGCGCGGGGCCGAGGCGCGCGCCGCGCCGCCACGCAAGACGCGCTCGCGCAGATAGGCCGCAGCGTTCGCCAGCCGCGAACGCTGCTTGCCGAAATGCGGTTGGACGTTCGCCACCGTCTTTTCCTATCCTGCCGTGACAGGAAGAAGGAGACAAAGATGAGTGGACCGCTCAACGGTATCCGCGTCATCGAAATCGGCACCCTCATCGCCGCCCCGTTCGCGGCGCGCATGATGGCCGAGTTCGGCGCGGAAGTGATCAAGATCGAAGCCCCGGTGCACGGGGATCCCATCCGCAAATGGCGCAAGCTGCACGAGGGCACCTCGCTGTGGTGGTACCTGCAGTCGCGCAACAAGAAATCGCTGTCGGTGAACCTGAAGTCGGCCGAGGGCATCGCCCTGATCGGCCGGCTGGCGGCCGACGCCGACGTGCTGATCGAGAACATGAAACCGGGCGCGCTGGAGAGCCTGGGCCTGGGCTGGGACGTGCTGCACGCGCTGAACCCCAGGCTGACGCTGGTGCGCATCTCGGGCTACGGCCAGACCGGCCCCTACAAGGATCGCCCGGGCTTCGGCGCCATCGGCGAGGCCATGGGCGGCATCCGCCACACCACCGGCGAGCCGGACGGCGTGCCGGCGCGCGCCGGGGTGAGCCTGGGCGATTCGCTGGCCTCGCTGCATGGCGTGATCGGCGCGCTGATGTCGCTGTTGCGCGTGAAGACCGGCCAGGGCGAAGGCCAGGTGGTCGACGTCTCGCTGGTGGAGAGCGTGTTCAACCTGATGGAAAGCACCGTGCCCGAGTACGACCTGCTGGGCCACGTGCGCGAACGCAGCGGCGGCGCCCTGCCCGGCATCGCGCCGTCCAACACCTATCCCACCCGCGACGGCAGCTATGTGGTCATCGCCGGCAACAGCAATCCCATCTTCAAGCGCCTGATGCACGCCATCGGCCGCGCCGACCTGGCCGACGATCCGGCGCTGGAGCATAACGACGGCCGCGTGCGACAGGTCGCGCTGCTGGACGCGGCGATCGCCGGCTGGACATCGGCGCACCCCATCGCCGAGGTGCTGGCGGCGCTGGAGCAGGCCGGCGTGCCGGCCGGCCGCATCTACTCGGTGGCCGACATCGTCGCCGATCCGCACTACCAGGCGCGCGACATGATCCTCCAGTCGCGCCTGCCCGATGGCGTGGAAGTGAAGATGCCGGGCATCGTGCCCAAGCTCTCCGACACCCCGGGCCAGGTGCGCTGGCAGGGTCCGGCGCTGGGCCAGCACACCGGCGAGATCCTGGCCGGCCTGGGCCTGGACGAGGCCGATATCGCGCGCCTGCGCGCGCAGGGAGTGGTGCAATGAACGCCCCCCATCCCGAGCGCCTGATCGTGCAGGAAGTCGCGCCGCGCGACGGCTTGCAGATCGAACCCACCTGGGTCGGCACCGCCGACAAGATCGCCTTGATCGACGGCCTCTCGCAGGCCGGCTTCAGCCGCATCGAGGCCGGCTCCTTCGTCTCGCCCAAGGCCATCCCGGCGCTGCGCGACGGCGAGGAAGTGTTTCGCGGCATCGTCCGCCGCGAGGGCGTGACCTATGTCGCCCTGATCCCCAACCTGAAGGGGGCGCAACGCGCCATCGCGGCCGGCGCCGATGAACTGAACCTGGTGATGTCGGCCAGCCAGACGCACAACCGCGCCAACATGCGCATGAGCTGCGAGGCTTCGCTGGCGGGCTTCGGCGAGATCGTCTCCTTTGCGAAGGATCATCCGGTGTCGCTCAACGCCACCGTGGCGACGAGCTTCGGCTGCCCGTTCGAGGGCGGCATCGATGAGGATCGCGTGCTGGACATCGTCGCGCATTACCTGGCGCTGGGCATTCCCAACGTCACGCTGGCCGACACCACCGGCATGGCCAATCCGGCGCAGGTCAGGCGCATCGTCGCGCGCGCGCTCACGCTGCTGCCGGCCGCCGCGCTGACGCTGCACTTCCACAACACGCGCGGGCTGGGGCTGGTCAACGTGCTGGCCGCCTACGAGGCCGGCGCGCGCCGCTTCGATGCCGCCCTGGGGGGATTGGGCGGCTGCCCGTTCGCGCCGGGCGCCTCCGGCAACATCTGCACCGAAGACCTGGTGAACATGTGCGAGGAGATCGGTATCCCGACCGGCATCGACCTGCCGCGCCTGCTCGCCATGTCGCGCGGGTTGCCGGCCCTGCTGGGGCATGACGTGCCGGGCCAGGTGGCCAAGGCGGGACGCAACTGCGACCTGCACCCGATACCGGCGGCGCTGCAGGCTGCCGCCTAGAACCGACGCATCACAACAAGAAGAGAAGCTCACCGGCCGCGCCCCGCGCGCGCCGGCAAGCCGTCCTTACGCCGTCAATTTCAACCAGGAGACAAGCAACATGAGCACCCACGCCGCCGCGGACCTGCCGCGCCCCACCACCGCGCAAGCCGCGGCTTCCGACATCGGCGCCATCGTGCGCCGCGCCACCTGGCGCATCATGCCGCTGATCATGATCTGCTACCTGTTCGCCTTCTTCGACCGCATCAACATCAGCTTCGCCAAGTTCCAGCTGCAGGGCGACCTGGGCCTGTCCGACACCGCCTACGGCCTGGGCGCCAGCCTGTTCGTGGTGGGTTACGTGCTGTTCGAGGTGCCCAGCAACATGTTCCTCTACAAGGTCGGCGCGCGGCGCTGGATCGCCCGCATCATGATCTCCTGGGGCCTGGCCACGGCGGCCATGGTGTTCGTCACCAGCGAGTGGCAGTTCTACGGCTTGCGCTTCATCATCGGCGCGATGGAAGCCGGCTTCGCGCCCGGCGTGCTGTATTACCTGACGCTGTGGTTCCCCGACAGCCACCGCGGCCGCATCACCTCCATGCTGTTCCTGGCGTCGGCCTTCGCCGGCCTGATCGGGGCGCCGGTGTCGGGCATGATCCTGGGCCACCTGGAAGGCGTGATGGGCATCCGCGGCTGGCACTGGCTGTTCATGCTGGGCGGCCTCCCCTGCATCCTGCTGGGCCTGGTGGTGCTGCGCCAGCTGAAGGATCGCATCGAGGACGCGCACTGGCTCTCGCCGGCCGAGCAGCAGACGCTGTCGGCGCATGTCTCTTCGCCTGCGCGCCATGAGCGCGGCCACTCGCTGCTCTCGGCGATCAAGACCCCGGGCTTCCTGATGCTGGGCCTGGTGTATTTCCTGATCCAGGTTGCCTCCTATGGCCTGAACTTCTGGGCGCCGCACCTGATCCGCAGCGCCGGCACCCAGAACCCGACCGTGATCGGCCTGCTGACGGCGGTGCCCTACCTGTGCGGCGCCACCGCCATGATCATCGTGGGCCGCCTGTCGGATGCGCGCGGCGAGCGCCGCCGCTTCGTGATCGGCCTGCTGACGCTGGCCGCCATCGGCTTCTTCGCCGCCGGCGTCTTCGAGAGGCAGACCGCGCTGCTGATCGCGGCGCTGGGCGTGATGGGCGCCGGCGTGGTGGCTGCCATCCCCGCATTCTGGGCGCTGCCGCCCAAGCTGGTGACTGGCGCCGGCGCGGCGGCCGGCATCGCGCTGATCAATACGCTGGGCCAGCTCGGGGGCATCGTCAGCCCGGTGATGGTGGGCCGCATCCGCGACGTCACCGGCAGCACCACGCCGGCGCTGTATGCGATCGGCGGCATGACCATCCTGTGCATGCTGCTGCTGATGTTTGCAATGCCGGCGAGCTTGCGGGAGAAGGAGCAGGTTGAGGGATGACGTCGCCGGAATAATTGTTTATATCATTTTTTGGCGACGGATAAATAACTGAGGGCGCACCGTGGGGTACGCCCTTTTTTTATACCGGTTCGCGACGAACGACACTGGGTCCCTGCTTTCGCAGGGACGACACGAAGGAAGTAACTTGAACCTCTGTGCGTTCGAGGCCATCCCTTTCCTGTCGTTCCTGCGAAAGCAGGGACCCAGCGACGTTAGCTCACGTTCAATACCCTGCTCACTCCAACACGAACGAAGCCGTCTTCACCGCCTTCGAATCCAGCCCCACCTGCACCTGGAACTCCCCGGGCTCGGCCACGTATTCCAGCTTGGCGTTATAGAAGCTCAGGGCCTTGCGGTCGATGCTGAAGCGCACTTCCTTCTCTTCGCCCGGCTGCAGCATCACCTTGCGGAAGTCCTTCAACTCCTTGACCGGGCGCACCACCGAGGCGGCGACGTCGCGGATGTAGAGCTGTACCACGGTGGCGCCGGCGCGGCGGCCGGTGTTCTTCACCGTCACGCTGGCCTCGACGCGGCCGTCGGCCTGCATCGTCGGCTGCGAGATGCGCACGTCCGAGACGCTGAACTCGGTATAGCTCAGGCCGTAACCGAACGGATACAGCGGGCCGTTGGGCTCCTCGAAGTACTGCGAGGTGTAGTTGCCCGGCTTGCCTTCGGTGAACGGGCGGCCCAGGCGCGCGTGGTTGTAGTAGGTCGGGATCTGGCCCACCGAGCGCGGGAAGGTGATGGGCAGCTTGCCGGAGGGGTTGACGTCGCCGAACAGGACGTCGGCGATGGCGTGCCCGCCCTCGGTGCCGGTGTACCAGGTTTCAAGGATCGCCGAGGCGTTCTCGCGCGCCCAGTTCAGGTCCAGCGGGCGGCCGTTCATCAGCACCAGCACCAGCGGCTTGCCGGTGGCCTTCAAGGCCTTGAGCAGCACCTGCTGGCTCTCCGGCAGCGTCAGCTGGGTGCGGCTGGAGGACTCATGCGACATGCCGCGCGACTCGCCCACGGCGGCCACCACCACGTCGGCGTTGCGCGCCGCCCTGACCGCCTCGGCGATCATGGCCTGCGGGCTGCGCTTGTCCTGCACCACTTCCGGATCGTCCCAGTTGAGGAAGTTCAAGTAGTCGACGATATGCTTGTCTTCGGTGATGTTGGCGCCGCGGGCATAGCTCAGCTTGCCGCCGGCCAGGGCCGCTTCGAGCCCCTGCTTTACAGTCACGGTCTGCTTGTCCACGCCGGCGCCGGACCAGCTGCCCAGCATGTCGAGGTGCGAATCGGCCAGCGGGCCGACCAGGGCGATGCGCGCGTTCTTCTTCAGCGGCAGCGCGCCGTTGCGGTTCTCCAGCAGCACCATGGACTGCTGTGCGACCGCGCGCGCGTCGGCGCGGTGCAGGCGGCTCTCGGCGTTGACCTCGGCCGGGTCGCCGGACGCTTGACCGATGCGCAGGTAGGGATCCTTGAACAGGCCGAGATCGTACTTGGCGCCCAGGATCTCGCGCACGGCGTTGTCCAGCTCCTGCTGCGACACCTTGCCGGACTTGAGCAGGCCGGGCAGCTGGCTGATGTAGACCTGGTCGGCCATGCTCATGTCGGTGCCGGCCTTCATCGACAGGCGCGCCGCTTCACTCTCGTTCTGCGCCACGCCGTGATTGACCAGCTCGGTGATGGCGCCATGGTCGCTGACCGTCAGGCCCTTGAAGCCCCACTCCTTACGCAGCAGGTCTTGCAGCAGCCAGGTGTTGGAGGTGGCGGGCGCGCCGTTGATCGAGTTCAGCGCCACCATCACCGCGCCGGCGCCGGCGTCGATGGCGGCGCGGTAGGGCGGCAGGTAATCGTTGTACATGCGCTGCGGATCCATGTTGACCACGTTGTAGTCGCGCCCGCCCTCGACCGCGCCATACAGCGCGAAGTGCTTGACGCTGGCCATCACGCGATCGGCGGCGATCGGCTTGCTCTCGCCTTGCAGCGCGCGCACCGAGACCTCGGCGATGCGCGAGACCAGGTGCGGATCCTCGCCGAAGCCTTCCGAGGTGCGGCCCCAGCGCGGATCGCGGCTGATGTCGACCATCGGCGCGAAGGTCATGTCGATGCCGTCGGCCGCGGCCTCCTCGGCGGAGACGCGCATGGCGCGCGCGACCACGTCGAGGTCCCAGCTGGAGGCCAGGCCCAGGCCGATCGGGAAGGTGGTGCGGTGGCCATGGATCACGTCGTAGGCGAAGAACATCGGGATCTTCAGGCGCGAGCGCATGGCGCCATCCTGCAGCGGGCGGTTGTCCTTGCGGGTGACGGAGTTGAAGGTGCCGCCGACGCGACCGGCGGCGAACTCCTCTGCCAGCTTCTTGGCCGGCATGTCGGGGCCGATGCTGACCAGGCGCAGCTGGCCGATCTTTTCATCGACCGTCATCTGGCGCATCAGGTCGTCGATGAAGGCGGTCTTGTCGCCCAGCAAGGCCATGTTGGCCTGCGACCAGGCCGGCGGCGCCAGCAAGGCGGCGGCGCAGGCCAGCGCGCTCAATGCCAGGACATGGCGCGCACGGGGGCGACGCGCAGGCGCGGCCTGCCTCTCGGAAAGCTTGTGGGACACGGGATTCCTCTCTTTTTTCTAAACTTTGGCGGCGCGCTGCTTTCATACCGCAGCAGCGGCCCGAAGACTGCTGGGCAGGCGTGGCGCAATGTGTGCTTGTTCTCTATGACGCGCCGACGCCTTGACGGTTCGCTATATTATTCTGTTTTGATGCTTGCCGGCATGGCAAGCCGCATGCGGCGCCGAGAGGGCGCCGCACCTTTGTGGAGAGATGAGTGATTGCCAACATGCTGAAAATTTCCCCCCTGCGCAGCCTGCTGCTGCTGGCGGCCGTCCTGGCGGCGGCATCGGCCCAGGCGCAGCAGGGTTTCTCGCTGGAACAAGCCACCGCCCGCGCCAGGACCCTGGCCGACCAGCCTTACCAGAAGCCGGCGAGCAACCTGCCGCCGGTGTTCTCAGGCATGCAGTTCGCCGACTACATGAAGATCCAGCCCAGGAGCGAGAAGTTCGAATGGCGCGACCAGAAGACGCCCTTCAAGCTGGCCTTCTACCATCAGGGCATGCAATTCAATTCGCCGGTGCTGATCCACGAGATCGTCGACGGCCGTGTGCAGGAGGTGGGCTACAGCACCGACCGCTTCGATTTCGGGGACCTGCATTTCGACAAGGAGAGCACCTCGCGCCTGGGCTATGCGGGCTTCCGCGTGGTCTATCCGGTCAACCGCCCGGACAAGGAAGACGAGGTCATGAGCGTGCTGGGCGCAAGCTACTTCCGCGTGATCGGGAAGGGCCAGATCTATGGCCTCTCGGCGCGCGGCCTGGCGATCGACACGGCGATGATGAGCGGCGAGGAGTTTCCCAATTTCCGCGAGTTCTGGATCGAGCGTCCCAAGCCCGGCGACAAGCAGCTGACCTTCTACGCCCTGCTCGACTCGCCGCGCGCCACCGGCGCCTACAGGTTCACGCTCAAGCCCGGCGAGGATTCCGTGCTGGACGTGCAGGCGCGCGTGTTCCTGCGCGGCGAGGTGGGCCGCCTGGGCGTGGCGCCGCTGACCAGCATGTTCCTGTTCGGCCCCAACCAGCAATCCTCGCGGCGCAACTTCCGCCCGGCCATCCACGACTCCAACGGCCTGGCCATCCACACCGGCAGCGGCGAGTGGCTGTGGCGCCCGCTGAACGATCCGCAGAACGTGGAAGTGAGCTCCTTCGAGGTGACCAATCCCAAGGGCTTCGGCCTGTTGCAGCGCGGCCGCGCGTTCTCCAACTTCGAGGACCTGAAGGATCGCTACGACCTGCGCCCCAGCGCCTGGATCGAACCGCGCGGCGACTGGGGAAAAGGCTCCGTGCAGCTGGTGGAGATTCCTACCGCGGATGAAACCAACGACAACATCGTGGCCTACTGGCTGCCGGAGCAGCGCCCGGCCAAGGGCGTGCCGCTGGCCTTCGACTACCGCATCCACTGGACCATGGACGAGCCCGCGATCCTGAACAATGAAGTGGGCTGGGTCAAGCAGACCTTCCACACCGACGGCGAGCTGACCCAGGCCAACCTGATCCGCGCCTTCGACGGCACCACCGCCCTGCTGGTGGACTTCACCGGCCCGGCGCTGGGCAAGCTGCCGGCCGGCGCGCCGGTGCAGCCGCAGGTAAGCGTATCCAACAACGGCGAACTGATCGACGCCCAGCTGCAGCCCAACCCCGCCATCAACGGCTGGCGCCTGACGCTGCGCGTGAAGATCAGGAACATCGCGCAGGCCACCGAGCTGCGGGCGGCGCTGGTGTCGGGCGCCAAGGTGCTGACCGAGACCTGGAGCTACCAGCTGCCGCCAAGGTCGGATGTGCAGCGGACGTTCTGATGCGCTGAAATTGTTTATATGATTAATTTGAGGGCTGTCTTCAGGGACGGCCCTTTTTGTTTTTACGGTTCGTTAACGCCGCTGGGTCCCGGCCTTCGCCGGGACGACAGGGAGGGGATAGGCTCGAACAGTCCAGGGTTCAAGTATTTTCCTCAGCGTCCTCCCGGCGACGGCCGGGACCCAGTGTCGTTCGTCGATCGTCGCCGCTGCCCAAACAAAAACGCCATCCGGTTACTACCGAATGGCGCCTTACCCAGAGCAGGATCGCAACGCAATCAAGACTCCACCGACTCCCCCCGCAAGCGCGTGATCACGCCGTCCAGCGCATCCAGGTCGCTGAAGCTGATCACCAGCTGGCCCTTGTTGCGGGCGCCGGTCTTGATGCTCACTTGCGTGGCCAGCAGGTCGGACAGCTCCTCTTCCAGGCGCGCGATGTCGCGCGACTTCTCGCGGCCCTCGCGCGGCTTGGCGGCCTGCTCGGCGGAGGCGCGCGTGACCAGCTTCTCGGCGTCGCGCACCGACATGCGCTTGGCGACGATCTGGTTGGCCAGCTGGATCTGGGTGGCGGCGTCCACCACCAGCAGCGCGCGGGCGTGACCCATGTCGATGTCGCCGGCCATGAGCATGGTCTGCACCGGCTTGGCCAGGTTCAGCAGGCGCAGCAGGTTGGACACCGCGCTGCGCGAACGGCCCACCGCAACGGCGGCCTGCTCGTGGGTGAAGGCGAAGTCGGTGATCAGGCGGTGGATGCCCTGCGCTTCTTCCAGCGGATTCAAGTCCTCGCGCTGCATGTTCTCGATCAGCGCCATGGCGGCGGTGGTCTGGTCGTCGACATTCTTGACCAGCACCGGCACCTCGGTCAGGCCGGCGATCTTGGCCGCGCGGAAGCGGCGCTCGCCGGCGATGATCTCGTAGATGTCGCGGCCGTTCTTCTGGCCGATGGCGCGGATCAGGATGGGCTGCAGCAGGCCCTGTTCCTTGATCGATGCCGCCAGCTCGTTCAACGCGCCTTCGTCCATGCGGCTGCGCGGCTGGTACTTGCCGGCCTGCAGTTCGGTCACGGGCATCACGCTGGGCAAGCCGGCCTGGGCGGCCTGGGCTTGCGCCTCTTCGGTGATGTCAGAGGAGCCGCCCAGGAGCGCGTCTAAGCCGCGTCCCAGGCCCTTGGATTTTTTCAGTGATGTTGCCATTGGATTGCCTGGTGAAAAACGACGCTTACAGCGTCTTGATGCGCTCGACCATTTCCGCGCCGAACGCGATATAGGCTTGCGCACCCTTGGATTGGGGATCGAAGTTCACGCCCGGTACGCCGTAGGACGGCGCTTCGGCCAGGCGTACGTTGCGCGGGATGACGGTCTTGAAGACCTTGTCGCCGAAGTGCTGCTCCAGCTGGTCGGAGACCTGCTGCGACAGCGTCATGCGCGGGTCGAACATCACGCGCAAGAGGCCGATCACCTTGAGCTCCGGGTTCAGCTTGGCGTGCACCTTCTTGATGGTGTTGACCAGATCGGACAGGCCTTCCAGCGCGTAGTACTCGCACTGCATCGGGATGATCACGCCGTGCGCCGAGCACAGGCCGTTGAGGGTCAGCATCGACAGCGCCGGCGGGCAGTCGATCAGGATGAAATCGTAGTCGTCGGCGACGGTGGCGAAGGCGTTCTTCAGGCGCGCCTCGCGCTGCTCCAGTTCGACCATCTCGACCTCGGCGCCGGCCAGCTCGCGGTTGGCGGGCAGCACGTCGAACTTGCCGGCCTCGGAGGTGATGCGCACGCTGCGGATGTCGGACATGCCCAGCAGCACTTCATAGATCGAGCCCTGCAGCGTGGCCTTGTTGATGCCGGCGCCCATGGTGGCGTTGCCCTGCGGATCGAGGTCGGCCAGCAGGACGCGCTGGTTCAGCTGGGCCAGGCCGGCGGCGAGGTTGACTGCGGTAGTGGTCTTACCGACGCCGCCCTTCTGGTTGGCGACGCAAAAAATTTTAGCCATGTTGTTGTGATTACTCGCTTATTGTGTCGTCAACTTGATGCCGAAGCCGATCAGGAAAATGCCGGCCGCGCGCGAGGCCAGGCTGGCGATGGTGCGGTTGCGCGCCAGGCGCCGCGCCGCGATGTTGCCCACCAGGACCAGCAGGCTGCCGTAGAAGAGCGTGCAGCAGCAGATCACCGCGCCCATCGTGACGAAGGTGAGCGCGCCCTGTTGCGTGGCGGGGTCCAGGAACAGCGGGAAGAACGCCATGTAGAACACGATGGCCTTCGGGTTGATCAGCGTCACCAGAAAGCCGCGCCGGAAATCCGCCGCGTTGGAAAAGGGTACGACTGTACCACCGCCCTCGCCT
This sequence comes from Herbaspirillum sp. WKF16, assembly GCF_028993615.1. Taxonomy (NCBI): domain Bacteria; kingdom Pseudomonadati; phylum Pseudomonadota; class Betaproteobacteria; order Burkholderiales; family Oxalobacteraceae; genus Herbaspirillum; species Herbaspirillum sp. WKF16. Next base: position 4,964,666 of record NZ_CP118632.1, read on the forward strand.
CTTGCAAACAGCAGGCGCACGCCGAGGTAGGCCAGGTAGGCCGCGCCCAGGTACTGCAGGCCGCGGAACAGCAGCGGGTTGGCGTGCAACAGCGCCGCCACGCCGACGGCGGCCAGGAACATCAGCACGATGTCGCCCAGCATGAGCCCGGCGATCGCCGAGAAGCCGCCGCGCAGGCCGTGCTTGGCCGAGCAGGTCAGCACGCAGAAGGTGCCGGGGCCCGGCAACAGCAGGAACACCATGGTGGCGGCGATGAGTTGCCAGACGTCGGTGATGCCGATGGAATGAAACAGTGCCTGCATGTTGCCGTCTCCCTTTGTCTTGTCGGTCCGTGGCGCGCCGGCGCGCGCGTGCTTTCGTGTGCTTTGTTACTGCTTGCTCTTCACCAGCCGCGCGGTGTCGAAGCCCTGCTTGGTGGCGTCGTTGACGGCGTTCTCGTATTGCTCGTCGCTGATGGCGGGCGTGCGCGAGAGTATCCACAGGTACTCGCGCGAGGGGCTGCCGACGGTGGCCAGCGTGTACTGCTCGTCCAGGGCCATGATCCAGTAATCGCCCCACACCATCGGCACCCAGGACAGCCAGGCCGGCGCGAAGCGCACCTGCAGCTTGCTGTTGTTGCTGCCCGGGACGACGCGCGCCACACCCTCGGCCTCGTCGCTGCCGTCGGCGGTCTTGCAGCGGTTGGTGACGCCGATTTCGCCATCCTCGCGCGCGCGGTATTCGGCGGTGGTGCCGGAGACGCACTTCTTCTGGAAGCCGTTGGGGATCTTGGCGATCTCGTACCACTTGCCGGCGTAGCGCTTGAGGTCGACCGCGGGGACGGTCTTGACTTCCTGCGCACAGGCGGCGGCGGTGACTGCGAACGACATCAGTGTGGCCGCGACGGCCCGGGCGGGGATATTCATCAGGACGCTCTTTCAATAAAGATGAGATGCCGTTCGGCATCCAGTCCGGGCACATGCAAGGGCTGTACCTTCTCCACCTTCCAGCCCGGCGGCAACCGGTCGATTTCCTGCTGCGGCATCACGCCTTTCAAGGCGATGTACTTGCCGCCTTGCTGCAACAGGTGGTTCGACCAGTCGATGAAGTCGTTGAGTTCCGCGAAGGCGCGCGAGGTGATGACGTCGTATTGTTGCTCCGTCGGCAATTGTTCGACGCGTGCATGGAAGACCGAGACATTGCCCAATTGCAACTCTGCTTTCACCTGGGTCAGGAAGGCGGTCTTCTTCTGCACCGTGTCGACCAGGCTGATCTGCATCTGCGGCTCGGCGTCGGCCGCCCAGATGGCCAGCACGATGCCCGGCAAGCCGCCGCCGGCGCCTACGTCCAGCACGCGGCGGGCGCCGGCGAAGGCGCCGACCGCGGCCAGCGAGTCCAGCAGGTGGTGGGTCACCATCTGCGCCGGGTCGCGCAGCGCGGTCAGGTTGTAGACCTTGTTCCACTTGATCATCAGCGCCTGGTAGGCCATCAGCCGCGCCAGCTGGCGCTCGCCCAGCGCCAGTCCAAGTGCGGCGGCGCCTTCCTTCAGCGTTTGGGTCAGGGTATTCTGGTCAGCCGTGATGCTCATCCGTATTCCGTCTTGTTGCGTTGGATCGCGGCCGCTCAGGCCGCTTCATTGGTGGCGTTGCGCACGCCCTGCTTCAGGCCGCCCTTCTTCAGGTGCACCAGCAGCAGCGACAGCGCCGCCGGCGTCACGCCGGAAATGCGCGAGGCCTGGCCCAGGGTTTCGGGCTTGTGCTTGTTGAGCTTCTGGCGCACTTCGATGGACAGGGCCTGGACCTCCATGTAGTCGAGGTCGGCCGGCAGCTTGAGGTTTTCATTGTGGTCCTGGCGACTGATCTCGCTGGCCTGGCGCGCGATGTAGCCGGCGTACTTGACCTGGATCTCGACCTGCTCGCGCACCGGGCCATCCTCGATGCCGGGGCCGGCCAGGGCTTCGCCTTCGGCGCCGGTCAGGCTCATCAGGCTATCGTAGCTGACGTTGGGCCGGCGCAGCAGGTCCAGCAGGTTGTACTCGCGCTCGATGGCCTTGCCCAGCACGCGCTCGGCTTCGGCCGCTTGCAGGATGCGCGGGTTCACCCAGGTGCTCTTCAGCCGTTCCATCTCGCGGGCGACCGCTTCGCGCTTCTTGTCGAAGGCGGCCCACTGGGCATCGCCGATGCAGCCGAGCTCGCGGCCGATCTCGGTCAGGCGCAGGTCGGCATTGTCCTCGCGCAGCGACAGGCGGTATTCGGCGCGGCTGGTGAACATGCGGTACGGCTCCTGCACGCCCTGGGTGACCAGGTCATCGACCAGCACGCCGAGGTAGGCCTCGTCGCGACGCGGCGTCCAGGCTTCGCGGCCCTGGGTCTGCAGCGCGGCGTTGATGCCGGCCAGCATGCCCTGCGCCGCGGCTTCCTCGTAGCCGGTGGTGCCGTTGATCTGGCCCGCGAAGAACAGGCCGCCGATCTGGCGGGTTTCCAGCGAGGACTTCAGGCCGCGTGGATCGTAGTAGTCGTATTCGATGGCATAGCCGGGACGCAGGATGTGGGCGTTCTCCATGCCCTTCATCGAGCGCACCAGCTCCAGCTGCACGTCGAACGGCAGGCTGGTGGAGATGCCGTTGGGGTAGAACTCGTGGGTCGTCAGGCCCTCGGGCTCCAGGTAGATCTGATGCGAATCCTTGCCCGCGAAGCGGTGGATCTTGTCCTCGATGGACGGGCAATAGCGCGGGCCCACGCCTTCGATCACGCCGGTGTACATCGGGCTGCGGTCGAGGCCGCCGCGGATGATGTCATGGGTGCGGCTGTTGGTATGGGTGATCCAGCACGGCATCTGGCGCGGGTGCATGGCGGCGTTGCCCATGACCGAGAATACCGGCACCGGATCGAGGTCGCCCGGCTGTTCTTCGAGGATGGCGAGGTTGATGCTGCGGCCGTCGATGCGCGGCGGCGTGCCGGTCTTGAGGCGGCCCTGCGGCAGCTTCAGCTCCTTCAGGCGCGCCGACAGGGACACTGCCGGCGGGTCGCCGGCGCGGCCGCCGGCGTAGTTGTTCAGGCCCACGTGGATCTTCCCGTCCAGGAAGGTGCCGGCGGTCAGCACCACCGCCCTGCCCTGGAAGCGGATACCGGCCTGGGTCACGGCGCCGACCACGCGGTCGCCCTCGATCATCAGGTCGTCCACTGCCTGCTGGAACAGCCACAGGTTGGGCTGGTTCTCCAGGCGCGAACGGATCGCCGCCTTGTACAGCACACGATCCGCCTGGGCCCGGGTGGCACGCACGGCCGGGCCCTTGGAGGAATTCAGGATGCGGAACTGGATGCCCGCCTCGTCGGTGGCGATCGCCATCGCCCCGCCCATGGCATCGACTTCCTTGACCAGGTGGCCTTTGCCGATGCCGCCGATGGACGGATTGCAGGACATCTGGCCCAGGGTTTCGATGTTGTGCGTCAGCAGCAGGGTCTTCTGGCCCATGCGCGCCGCGGCCAGTGCGGCTTCGGTGCCGGCATGTCCGCCGCCGACGACAATGACGTCAAATTGTGTGGGGTATAGCATGGATCGCCTCTTGGAGAGGTAGGAACGGTGGTGGGAGCAGAGGCGAGATTATAAAGTCTTTTGCCGGGAGGGGTCGGGGGCCGGATCGGATTAAGGCGAATATAGCCTGGGGTGATGCTGGTTTGCCTCATCCCCCTCCCCTCGCTCGACGCTATTACCGGTTCGGGACGATAGCCGAAACTGATCAATGAAACATTTTCGCCGTTGTTTCACGTGAAACAGCGATGACCAATGTGCCTCGGTCAATCACGTTCAAAAATAAAAACGGAGCCGAAGCTCCGTTTTCATGACGATGTTAGCGGCGCTGTTTCACGTGAAACAGTACGCGCCACATTCGCTATTTCAGGAAGGCATCGTAGGCGCTCTTCACAATCAAGGCGCCCACCACTACGAGGAAGAGCTTGCGCACGAAAACACTGCCGTGTTTCATGGCCAACCGGGTACCTACAAGGGAGCCGCCAATATTGAACACGGCCATCAACAAGCCGAGCTGCCAGATGACGTGACCGCTGTAACCGAACCAGCACAGGGCCGCCAGGTTGGTGGCAATGTTGACGAACTTGGAGACGGCCGAGGCCGACAGGAAGTCGTAGCTGAATACCCGTACGAACAGGAACACCAGGAAGCTGCCGGTACCGGGACCGAACACGCCGTCATAGAACCCAACCCCGGCGCCGATCAATGCGGCATAGAACATCTCCTTCGCGCCGGTCAGCGTCGGCGCGTGGGTGGTGCCGAAGTCCTTCTTCTTCAGGGTGTACAGCGCCACCGCGATCAACACGAAGGGCAAGGCCTTGCGGATCAGGTCGGTCGGCACGTGCGTGACCACATAGGCGCCGAAGAAGGACAAGGCGAAGGCCGCGATCGCCGCCGGCGTCACCGTGCTCCAGCGCACCGCCACCTTGCGCGCGAAATTGATGGCCGCCGCACTGGTGCCCATCACCCCGGCCACCTTGTTGGTGCCCAGCAGCGTGGCCGGCGCCGTATTGGGGAAGACCGAGAACAGGGTCGGCACCAGCACCAGCCCCCCTCCTCCCACCACGGCATCGATCAAGCCGGCGACAAACGCGCCGGCGCACAGGATCAGGTAATCAAGCATGGCGGACCACCTGAGCGGAAATACGAGATTGCATTACAGGACTTTCGAAAGTGGATGAGCGAAAGGAAGGATGACCTGCGGCCGGCCCCACCGGCTGCGGGAGCGATATTCTACCCCGCCCGGCCCAGGCATATTGGCAACAGATCAATGCGTGCGTCGGCTGTTTCGCAACAGCGCCCGCTGTTATGGCTCGCCAACCGTACGGACAAAAAATTACCGCCGGGAAATCACCTTGCGGTGACTTGCCGGCGGCAAGGACACCATCGCGGACGATGGCGTCGTTCTCTCTCGAACTCAGTGACCCTGGCTGGCCTTCTGCCCCTTGCCCACCAGCGCCAGGATCTCGCCGACGATGCCCTTGCGGAACAGCAGCACGCAGACGATGAAGATGAAACCGGTGACGATGGTGACCGAGTCGCCCAGGGTGTTGAACCACTCGATGTGCGTCACGTTGGCCAACCAATTGCCGATATCGCCCAGCTTGTTCTCCAGCATGATGATGATCACCGCGCCGACGATCGGGCCGACGATGGTGCCCAGGCCGCCGACCAGGGTCATCAGCACCACCAGGCCGGACATGCTCCAGTGCACGTCGGTCAGGGTCTCGAAGCCGAGCACCAGGGTCTTGGTGGAACCGGCCAGGCCCGACAGCGCCGCCGATAGCACAAAGGCCAGCAGCTTGTAGCGCGCCACGTCATAGCCCAGCGAGATGGCGCGCGGCTCGTTCTCCTTGATCGCCTTGAGCACCTGGCCGAAGGGCGAGCTGATGGTGCGCACGATCAGGGCGAAACCGAACACCGCGATGGCCAGCACCACGTAGTACAGGGTCAGGTCGCTGCTGAGGTCGATGAAGCCCAGCAGCTTGCCGCGCGGCACGCCTTGCAGGCCGTCCTCGCCACCGGTGAACGGCGCCTGCAGGGCGACGAAGAACAGCATCTGCGCCAGCGCCAGCGTGATCATGGTGAAGTAGATGCCCTGCCGGCGAATCGCCAGCAAGCCCATCACCAACCCGATCAGCGCCGCCGTCGCGGTGCCGACCACCAGGCCCAGCTCGGTCGGCAAGCCCCACACCTTCAGCGCCTGGCCGCACATGTAGCCGGCCCAGCCGAGGAAAGCGGCATGGCCGAAGGACAGCAGGCCGGTATAGCCGATCAGCAGGTTGAAGGCGCAGGCGAAGAGTGCGAAGCACAGCATCTTCATCAGGAACACCGGATAGATGCCGAACGGAGCAGCCAGCGCAAGTATTAACAGAATGACAACTATAAGTTTCTTGTTCATGCCGGTCTCACTCTCATTTCTCTTTGCCGAACAGGCCGGCCGGACGCACCATCAGGACGATGGCCATGATGATGAACACCACCGTGGCCGACAGCTCCGGGTAGAACACCCGGGTCAGGCCCTCGATCAGGCCCAGCATCAGGCCGGTCAGGATGGAGCCCAGGATGGAGCCCATGCCGCCGATCACCACCACTGCGAACACGGTGATGATCAGGTTCGAACCCATCAGCGGCGACACCTGGATCACCGGCGCCGCCAGCACGCCGGCAAAGGCCGCCAGGGCCACGCCGAAGCCGTAGGTCAGGGTGACCATCAGCGGCACGTTGATGCCGAAGGCCTCGACCATCTTGGGGTTCTCGGTGCCGGCGCGCAGGTAGGCGCCCAGGCGCGTCTTCTCGATTACGAACCAGGTTGCGAAGCAGACCACCAGCGAGGCCACCACCACCCACGCGCGATAGTTGGGCAGCACCATGAAGCCCAGGTTGGTCGCGCCCTGCAGCAGGTCCGGCACCGAATAAGGCTGGCCGGAGACGCCGTAGATGGAGCGGAACACGCCTTCCACCATCAGCGTGATGCCGAAGGTCAGCAGCAGGCCGTACAGGTGGTCCAGCTTGTAGAGCCAGCGCAGCATGGTCTTCTCGATGATGATGCCGAAGACGCCCACGATGAGCGGCGCCAGGGCCAGCATCACCCAGTAGTTGAGCTCGAAATAGCTCAAGCCCATCCAGGCCAGGAAAGCGCCGAGCATGTAAAGCGTGCCGTGCGCGAAGTTGATCACGTTGAGCAAGCCGAAGATCACAGCCAGGCCGAGCGACAGCATGGCGTAGAAGGAGCCGTTGACCAGGCCCAGCAGCAGCTGGCTCAGCAAGGCTTGCAGGGGAATGCCGAATATATCCATAAAAACCCGTTCATCCAGATGGGTGAAGAACGCAACCGACGGAAACCGCCCTCTTCCGGGCCTCGCTTCCTACAGCAAAAATCTGCCATTCCCGCTTGGACGGAAATGGCAGATTTCGCGGATTGCCTTTACTGCCTAGAACCGACTGCTTACTTCCACGCCGCGCACTTGGACTCAGCCTTGGTGGTCCATGCCTGCTCGGCAGGGATGGTTTGCACCAGCTTGTAGTAGTCCCACGGATACTTCGATTCCGATTGCGCCTTGACCTGGTACAGGTACATGTCGTGCATCACGCGGCCGTCGGCGCGCAGGTAACCGCCCTTCTGGTACACGTCGTTGAACTTGGCCTTGCGCAGTGCGGCCATGACCTTGTCCGAATCGTCGGTGCCGATTTCCTTGACCACCTTCAGGTACTGCAGCGCTGCCGAGTAGTCGGCGGCTTGCAGCGAGGACGGCATTTTCTTGCGCACGGCGAAGTAACGCTTGGCCCAGGCGCGGGTTTCTTCATTGGCGTCCCAGTACCAGCTGTCGGTCAGGTACAGGCCTTCCGTGGTCTTCAGGGTCAGCGAGTGCACGTCGTTGATGAACACCAGCAGGCCGGCCAGCTTGGCGGTCTTGGTGATGCCGAACTCGTTGGCTGCCTTCACCGCGTTGATGAAGTCGCCGCCGGCATTGGCCAGGCCGACGATCTGGGCCTTGGAGCTCTGCGCCTGCAGCAGGAAGGACGAGAAGTCCGATGCGCCCAGCGGGTGCTTCACGGAACCGACCACGGTGCCGCCCGAGGCCTTCACCACGGTGGCCGTGTCGGCTTCCAGCGAGTGGCCGAAGGCATAGTCGGCGGTCAGGAAGAACCAGCTCTTGCCGCCCTGCTTGACCACCGCCGAACCGGTGCCCTTGGCCAGCGCCACGGTGTCGTAGGCATAGTGCACGGTGTACGGCGAGCACTCTTCATTGGTCAGGCGGGCCGAGCCGGCGCCGATCTGCATGTAGACGCGCTTCTTCTCGGCCGCAACCTTGGCCGAAGCCAGCGCGGTGCCGGAGTTGGTGCCGCCGATCAGCATGTCCACGCCCTGCTGGTCGAACCATTCGCGCGCCTTGCTGGCGGCGACGTCTGCCTTGTTCTGGTGGTCCGCCACCAGCAGTTCGACCTTCTTGCCGTTGATCGAGCCGCCCATGTCGGCGATCGCCATCTTGATGGCTTCAGCGCCGCCTTGGCCGTCGATGTCCGAGTACACGCCCGAAATATCGGTGATGAAACCGATCTTGATCACGTCACCCGAGATCTGGGCCGAAGCCGGCGCCATCGAGAAAGCCGCAGCCGCAGCTGTGACGGCGAGTGCCATTGCCTTAAGTTTCATTTTCATCTCCTCAGTGTTGAAGCCCGCTAATGGGTGTTGATGCGAGACAGCTTTTTATAGGGCGGAGGAAGGATCGCTCCCCCCGCGAACGTACTTGAACGTACCTGTCGGCCGTACTTCTTCTTATGGTGATGCTGGTGTTCTTGTGGTGTGGATCTGTTGCCCGCGGATTGCCGCGCCGATGACACGCCGGGACGCTTACACGCCCAGCAGTTCGTTCAGCGTCTGCATCTTCGCTTCCAGCTGCGAGGACTCGAAGGACTCGACGATCTGGCCATGCTCCATCACGTAGAAGCGATCGGCCAGGGGCGCGGCGAAGCGGAAGTTCTGCTCGACCATCACGATGGTGTAGCCCTTGGCCTTGAGCGTGGTGATCATGCGCGCCAGGGCTTGCACGATGACCGGCGCCAGGCCTTCGGAGATCTCGTCCAGCAGCAACAGGCGCGCGCCGGTGCGCAGGATGCGCGCCACCGCCAGCATCTGCTGCTCGCCGCCCGACAGGCGGGTGCCCTGGCTGTTGCGGCGCTCCTTGAGGTTGGGGAACATGTCGTAGATCTCATCGACCGACATGCCCTTGTCGGTCTTCGACACGAAGGGCGGCAGCAGCAGGTTTTCCTCGGCCGACAGCGACGAGAAGATGGCGCGTTCTTCCGGGCAGTAGCCCACGCCGTGGTGGGCGATCTTGTGGGTGGCCAGGTTGATGGTTTCCTGGCCGTTGATCTTGATCGAGCCCTTACGGGTGCCGACCAGGCCCATGATCGAACGCAGCGTGGTGGTGCGGCCGGCGCCGTTGCGGCCCAGGAGCGTGACGACTTCGCCCTGGTGCACGTTCAGGTTGACGTTGTGCAGGATGTGCGACTCGCCGTACCAGGATTGCAGGTCGCTGATCTGCAGCGCCAGCGGCGCGGTGGAAGTGGATTGGCTCACGGGGCTGTTCATGGTTGCGGTCGACATCAGTGCGCTCCCTGCAGTTCGGTGGCGGCGGTGCCCATGTAGGCTTCCATCACCTGCGGGTTGCGCGAGACTTCTGCGTAGGAGCCTTCGGCCAGCACCGCGCCGCGCTGCAGCACGCTGATGCGGTCGCAGATGCCGGAGATCACGCTCATGTTGTGCTCCACCATCAGGATGGTGCGGCCGGCCGAGACCTTCTTGATCAGCGCGGTGACGCGGTCCACGTCTTCGTGGCCCATGCCTTGGGTCGGTTCATCCAGCAGCATCAGCTCGGGCTCCATCGCCAGCGTGGTGGCGATCTCCAGCGCGCGCTTGCGGCCGTAGGGCAGGTCCACCGTGGTGGTCCTGGCGAAGCCGGTCAGGTCGACCTCTTCCAGCAGTTCCATGGCGCGCTCGTCGAGCTGCTTCAAGCTCTCGCCGTTCTTCCAGAAATGGAAGGACGTGCCGAGCTTGCGCTGCAGGCCGATGCGCACGTTTTCCAGCACGCTCATGTGCGGGAAGACCGCGGAAATCTGGAAGGAACGGATGATGCCCTGGCGCGCGATCTGCGCGGGAGCGTCCATCGTGATGTCTTTGCCGTTGAACAGGATCTGGCCCGAGGTCGGCACCAGGAACTTGGTCAGCAGGTTGAAACAGGTAGTCTTGCCGGCGCCGTTGGGGCCGATCAATGCATGAATGTGGCCGCGTTCAATTTGCAAATTGACTGCGCTTACCGCCGTGAACCCTTTGAATTCCTTCGTCAGGTTCTTTGTCTCCAGAATGACGTCTGTCATGGTCTCATCTTTCCCTTTTATGCCCGCGCCGGTGATCCGGTCATCAAGGCCTGCCCTACCGCGAATCTCCTGATGCTTGTGACATGAGGGACCGTCGTTTTTATCTGGCGAATCGAGAAGCTCGTTTTAATATTTGGCGCATAGTAGCCGAGTCGTACCATTCCTACAATACGTATATATACCGTATCGGCCGGCGCTCCGGGAATTTGCCCTCAACGCCCGGAAAGCACGTGGGCAGCGACTTTCTCGGCGATCATGATGGTCGGCGAGTTGGTATTACCGGATGTGATGGAAGGCATCACGGAAGCGTCTGCCACCCGCAGCCCGCGCACCCCGCGCACGCGGCATTGCGAGTCGACCACGGCCTGCGCGTCGTCGCCGCGTCCCATGCGGCAAGTGCCCACGGGATGGAAGATCGTGGTGCCCACCTCGCCGGCGGCGCGGTGCAGGTCTTCCTCGGTTTCGTAATGAAGGCCGGGCTTGAACTCTTCCGGTTGGTATTTGGCCAGCGCCGGCGCGGCGGCGATGCGGCGCGTCAGCCGCAACGAGTCGGCCGCCACCTTCAGGTCTTCCTGCGTGGCGAGATAATTGGTGGTGATCCTGGGCGCCAGCGCATGGTCCACGGACGCGAGCCGCACATGGCCGCGCGAGGTCGGCCGCAGGTTGCACACGCTGGCGGTGAAGGCGGGGAAGGCATGCAGCGGATCGCCGAACTTCTCCAGCGACAGCGGCTGCACGTGGTATTCGAGGTTGGCGCTGGCCTGAGTGGGATCGGACTTGGCGAAGGCGCCCAGCTGCGAGGGCGCCATCGACATCGGCCCGCTCTGCCTGAGCACGTACTCCAGGCCGATCATCATCTTGCCCACCAGCGTGGAAGCCATGGCGTTGAGCGTCTTGGCGCCGGAAACCTTGAAGGCGGTGCGGATCTGCAAGTGATCCTGCAGGTTTTCGCCCACGCCGGCCAGCTCATGCACGACCGGGATCTGGTGGCGGCCCAGCAGCTCGGACGAGCCGATGCCGGACATCTGCAGGATATGCGGCGAACCGATGGCGCCGGCCGCCAGGATGGTTTCCCGCTTCGACTCGGCGAACCACTCGCCGCCGCCGCCGGTGAATTCCACGCCGGTGCAGACCGGTCCGTTCTCACCCTGGGAGAATCGCAGCTTCTTTACATGCGATCCGGTCATGATGTCGAGGTTGCCGCTCTTCATCGCCGGCCGCAGGAAGGCCTTGGAGGCATTCCAGCGAATGCCGCGCTTCTGGTTGACGTCGAAGTAACCGCAGCCCTCGTTGTCGCCGCGGTTGAAATCGTCGGTCTTGGGAATGCCGGTCTGCGCCGCCGCTTCGCGGAAGGCGTCCAGGATGTCCCAGCGCAGGCGCTGCTTCTCCACCCGCCATTCGCCGCCGGAGCCGTGGAACTCGTCGCCGCCCAGGTGGTAGTCCTCGCTCTTCTTGAACAGGGGCAATACATTGTCCCAACGCCAGCTGTCGTCGCCGCTGACGCGGGCCCACTCGTCGTAGTCGCGCGCCTGCCCGCGCATGTAGATCATGCCGTTGATCGAGGAGCTGCCGCCCAGCACCTTGCCGCGCGGATAGATCAGGCTGCGGCCGTTCAGTCCGGGATCGGCCTCGGTGCGGAACAGCCAGTCGGTGCGGGGATTGTTGATGCAGTAGAGATAGCCGACCGGGATGTGGATCCAGATGTAGTCGTCCTTGGCGCCCGCCTCCAGCAGCAGCACCTTCACCCCGGGCTGCTTGGAAAGACGGTTGGCCAGCACGCAACCGGCAGTGCCGGCGCCGATGATGATGTAGTCGTATTGCCCTGCCGATTGCATGGTGTCTCCGGATTTTCGTTTTTGATTTTGATCCTCCCGTTCGGACTGAGCAGCCGCACAGCGGCGTATCGAAGACGCAAGGGATGAGCGCCTTCGATACGCGCCCGCGGCGCTGCCCTGTGCGAACGGTGGTCTGTGGAAGTGTTTTCCAGCCGGACTTACTTCGCCACCGGCATCGTAAATTCCGCCCCCTTGCCGATAGTAGCCGACCAGCGCTGCATGATCGACTTGTAGCGCGTGTAGAAGCGGATGCCCTCTTCGCCATAGGCATGCGTATCGCCGAACAGCGAGCGCTTCCAGCCGCCGAAGGAGTGCCAGGCCATCGGCACCGGGATCGGCACGTTGATGCCCACCATGCCCACCTGGATGCGGCGCGAGAACTCATGCGCGGTGTTGCCGTCGGCGGTGAACAGCGAGACGCCGTTGCCGTACTCGTGCGCATTGATCAGCTGCACGGCCGATGCGAAGTCCGGCACGCGCACCACGCACAGCACCGGGCCGAAGATTTCTTCCTGGTAGATCTTCATCTCGGTGGTCACGTGGTCGAACAGCGTGCCGCCGATGAAGAAGCCGTTTTCATGGCCCGGCACCTTCAGTCCGCGGCCGTCGACCAGCAGCTTGGCGTCGGCATCCTCGCCGCTCTGGATGTAGCCCTCGACCTTGGCCTTGTGGGCGGCGGTCACCAGCGGGCCCATCTCGGCGTCGTCTTCCATGCCGTTCTTGACCTTGAGCGCCTTCACGCGCGGGATCAGCGCCTCCACCAGCTTGTCGGCCACGCTGCCGACCGCCACCGCCACCGAGATCGCCATGCAGCGCTCGCCAGCCGAACCGTAGGCGGCGCCGATCAGGGCGTCGACCGCCTGGTCCAGGTTGGCGTCGGGCATCACCACCAGGTGGTTCTTGGCGCCGCCCAGGGCCTGCGCGCGCAGCGGGAAGGTGCCGGCGCGTTCGGTCGCCTTGCGATAGATGTACTCGGCGATCGGCGTCGAGCCGACGAAGGACACCGCCTGCACCTCGGGATGCTCCAGCAGCGCGTCGACCGCCACCTTGTCGCCCTGGACCACATTGAAGACGCCATCCGGCAGGCCGGCGCGCTTGAACAGTTCGGCCAGCATCAGCGAAGGCGAGGGATCGCGCTCGGAAGGCTTCAGCACGAAGCTGTTGCCGGTGGCGATCGCAATGGGCGCCATCCACAGCGGCACCATCACTGGGAAGTTGAACGGCGTGATGCCGGCGGTCACGCCCAGCGGCTGGCGCAGGTTCCAGTTGTCGATGCCGCCGCCGATGTTGTCGGTGAACTGGGTCTTGAGCAATTGCGGAATGCCGGTGGCGAACTCGACGATCTCCAGGCCGCGCGTGACCTCGCCCTTGGCGTCGGAGAACACCTTGCCGTGCTCCAGCGTGATGGCCTTGGCCAGCGCATCGTGGTTCTGCTCGATCAGTTCCTTGAACTTGAACAGCACCCGCGCACGCTTCAACGGCGCAGTCTCGGCCCAGGCCGGCGCAGCGGCGCTGGCGGCCGCCACCGCGGCATTGACCTCCGCCACCGACGCCAGCGACACCTTGGCTGCGGCGGCGCCGGTGGCCGGATTGAACACGTCCTGGCTGCGGCCGCTCTCGGAGCGGGACAGCTTGCCGTTGATGAAATGGTCGATGTGCGGGAGGCTCATATAAGTATTCCTTTGGTGATTGCCGTAAGACCGGGGCGGATCCGTCTCCTGATCCATACGCCCCGGCGTGATGGTTGCCAACGATGCTAAAAAAGACAGACGTTAGGAGAATATCGCGCCGGAGCGGCACGATCCAATGAGTTATTATCAGCAGTAATATAAGCAATATTTATAAGACTGGCTTCCCGGCTATTTCACGCTGATCGCCAAAAAGAACACATTAACCGAAATTGACGATGGATATCGTACAGTTACGCGCATTTATTACAGTCGCCCGTGAAGGCAACCTGACCCGGGCGGCCGAGAAGCTGCACGTCACCCAGCCCGCCGTCAGCCTGCAGATCAAGGCGCTGCAGGAAAGCCTGGGCCTGCAGCTGTTCAATCGCGGCGCCGGCGGCATGGTGCTGACGGTGGCAGGCAACAAGCTGCTGCCGATGGCCGAGCGCATCCTGGCCGAGCTGCAGGAACTGCGGCGCCACGCGGCCGCCCTGCAGGCCAGCGCCGCCCACCTCTCCGGCTCGCTGGCCATCGGCACCATCCTCGATCCCGAATTCATCCGCCTGGGCGCCTTCCTCAAGCTGCTGGTCGAACGCCATCCGCAGCTCTCCACCAAGCTGGCGCACCACATGTCCGGCTCGGTGCTCAACGAGATCCGCGACGGCCGGCTCGATGTCGGCTTTTTCCTGGGCGACCCGGGCAAGGGCTTCCACGCCATGACGCTCACGCCCTTCACCTACAACGTGATCGCCCCGGCCGGCTGGAAGAGCAGGGTCGCCGGCCGCGGCTGGAAGGAGTTGTCGCGCCTGCCCTGGATCTGGACGCCGCCGGAGTCGGCCCACCACCGCCTGCTCTCCAAGGTCTTCGCCCAGCACAAGGTGCAGCCCAACACCGTGGCCCTGGTGGACCAGGAATCTTCCATGCTGGACCTGGTGAAATCCGGCGTCGGCCTGTCGCTGGCGCGTGAATCCATCGCGCTGAGCCAGGCGCACGCCCATGGCCTGGTCATTGCCGACGCGGTCGAGCTCTCCACGGAACTCAGTTTCATTACCCTGGAGAAACGCCAGAACGAAGACGGGTTGAAAGCAGTGTTCCAGGTCTTGCAAGAGGTCTGGAAAAATTGATGCTCCTTGCTTCACGATCAGGCACAGCTGCCTGAACCCTCTGGCAGTTCTGTTTCCAGCTTCCCCATTGCCGAACCCAAAGGACTTGCGTTTCAACACTTGTGTTGGCCAAGTCCTTTTTTCATTCCTTCTGCCTTTGCCGTTTTTGCTGTTTTTTGACTTGTCCCCGCTGTTCCGCTTTTTCTGTTCTTTAAATTAAAGAGGTATATATAAAGATAGTAATGATTGTTAACGCAGCGATTTTCTGTGGATAACCCGGTTAACCCGAATCGAATCAATTATTTACGCCGTTGATAAACGCTTGGTAAGCTTCTGGATTGCTGAAGAACAAATATTGGATAAATTTTCGGCTTGGGATAACTCGATGAGATATACCCAATTCACGCAGCAGATATGCAAAGACTTATCCACAGGCGGGCCTGAAACCGCCGAAAAGACCAAATAAACAGGCATCCCGACCCAAGCCCCTGCATCCATGAGCTCCACGCCGCCGTTTTCCATCCTGGTCGAACCTGCCGGACTCCATTTCGAGCAGCGTCCCGGTTTGTCCCTGCTGCAATCGGCGCTGGCGCAGGGGATCCGTTTGCCCAATTCCTGCCGTAACGGCGCCTGCCGCACCTGCATGTGCAAGTTGGTTTCAGGAAACGTGGATTACCAGATCGAATGGCCGGGATTGACCCGGGAAGAAAAACAGGAAGGCTGGATCCTTCCCTGCGTGGCCGAGGCGCGTTCCGACCTGGTGATCGAGGTGCCTGATGCGGTCGACCTCAAGAAATGAAGCCTGAGCCCTCTGCCTGGCATCCACGGTCAATCGGGAGGGCTTGCCTCCCATGTTTTCCATCCTGACGAACAGGGAACGGAGCCGGCTTTCCAGAGCGCAGCGAAGCGCCGATGTGCGCGTTCCGGGTTTTCTGTCTTTTAGGATAAGTTTGTATATATAAATAGTAGGTAATAGTTAACACAGGCCCTTTTCTGTGGATAACCCGGTTTACCGGAAAAGAATCAGTCAGTTGGGAAAAGGATAAACGCTTGGCAAGGCGTGTATGACCGGCTAACAGTTCGGGGATAAAAAATTCGCCTTGGATAACTTTCAGGCTTGTCCCCAATCCATAACAAAGTTATCCAGACCTTTATCCACAGGCTGAGCTTGGATATGCGGAAAACGTGGGCTCAGGGGCAACTTTGCGAAACACCGCATTTCTGGCGGTTTGCGCCCGGTTTTCTTGCCGTTTTCCCGCCTGCAGGGGTATTTGGGCGGCATTTTCAGGCGATTCCGGCCGCAACAGGATATTTGTGAGTATTTAATTCGATCGAAATGTCGATCGAAAAACGACGAGGCCGGAAGAGTTATCCCCCGGCCTCGCATGGCTGAAACAGTAACTTTCCGTATGCCTATTTTTTAGGCGCGCTCTTTGCGCCGGCATTGTTACCGGCGCTCTTGCCCGGCGGCGGGGCCTGCGGCGCCTTCTTCACTTCTTCCAGCAGGTTGGCGCAATCGGCTTTCTGTTCGCCATCGACATTGATCAGCGGCAGGATCGCCGTGACCGGGGCCAGCAGGCCCAGCGCCACCGCGCCGCCGGCGCGCAAGGCCAGCACGCCGGCATTCACGCCCACGTCCGGATTCTTGAAAGTGCCCTTCACGTACAGCGGCGAACGCAGCGAAATGATGCGCAGGCCCTTGCTCTTGGGATGCACCTTCAGGTCCAGCTGTTCCTGCTTCATGTCCACCGTGCCGTCCACCACGATCAAGGCGTCCTCGGTATCCAGGATCAGGGTCTTGGCCTGCATCACGCCGTTGTTGACCGGCAGGTCGCCGGCCAGGCAATTTAGTTTCACCTCCTTGTCGCCGAACAGCTTGCTGATCACCACATTGCCCACGTTCAGGCCGGCCGCCTCCAGCAGGAACTTGCTGATCGCGCCCTGGCTCACCAGTGTCTTCACCTCACCGTTGGCCGAGCCCAGCATGGCCGCGATGGAGTTCCCCGTGGCCGAGAGCCTGGCGTCGCCGTTGATCTCGCCGAAGCTGGTCTTGGACGAGGCCAGCTCTGGATACAACTGCTGGATCTTGAGGCGCCGCGCCGACATCTTGATGTCGGACTTCATCTGCTTGTCCTGCCCATCGAGGCGGATGGCCGAGCGCAAGTTGCCGCCGGCCACGCCGAAGTTCAGCGGATCCAGCGTCAGCACCTTGTCCTTCAGCAGCAGGTGCGCCTGCAGGTCGCTGATGGGCAGGTCCTTCTGCTTCAGGATGCGCTTGGCCACCAGCTTGACGTCGGCGTCCAGCGCACCCCAGGCCTCGGTGCTGAAGGGCTTGACCGGCAATACCTTGTCTGCCGGCTGGCGCTCCTCGGCGCCGCGGTGGGCCTTCTCTTCATTGGAATCGGCGCCGATCAGCGGCGCCAGGTCGTCGAAGCGCAGCAGGTTCGAGGTAATTGCGCCGTCCAGCCGCGGTCGCGCGCCGGCCGTGTTGTAGAACAGGCTGCCGCCGATGTCGCTGGCGCCGACCTTGCCGGTGAACTCTTCATAGCTCCATTCGCTGTGCTTGGCGTCGATCTTGCCTACCAGGTGGCCTTCTGTTGCGAACGGCGGGGTTTCCGGCAGCAGCACGCCGGTCAGCGGATAAAGGTTGCCCATGCTGGCGCCCGAGACCGACAGCCGCAGGTCCAGCGCCGCCAGCTCGGCCGGCTTGGTCAGCGTGCCGCGCACGCCGATGGCGGTCTTGCCGACCTTGACGTTGGCCTGCAGCGGATAAGGTTGCTGCTGGTCTTGCAGCGACAGCACGCCGCCGGCCTTGCCTTCGCCCGAGACTGGCGCGCCGTTGAAGCTGCCCTTGAGCTTCCAGCCCAGGCCGTAGACCTTCTCCTTGTCCGGATCGAGGGTGTCGACCTCGGCCTTGATGTCGATCTTCTGTGTCGCATCGTTGAGCGCCAGCGTGCCGCTGCGCAGGATCAGCCGGCCCAGCTTCAGGTTCCAGGGCGAAGGCCCGTCGTCGCTGCTCTTGAAGGTCCAGTTGTTGACGCTGTCCTTGTTGCGCAGGAGCGAGACGTCGGGGTTCCTGATTTCCAGCGTCGGCACCGAGATGTCATGCACCAGCAGCGGCACCGGGTTGAGCGTGAAGGTGATCTGCTTGACGGTGGCCATCTTGCCGGACTGGCTGAAGGCCTCGGGGTTGGCCAGCGTGATGTCCTCGGCCTGCAGGCGCGGCCAAGGGACCCAGCGCGACCAGCCGGTCATCGGCGGCGTGGTGGGCTCGGCGCGCTGCCAGTTCAGCGACAGGTCGCCGTTGATGGCGAACTCGCGCCCGATCGACTCCGAGACGCGGTGATTGATCCAGGGCTTGGCCCGGTTCCAGTCGAAGGTAAGGATGAAGATGACCGCCGCGGCGATCACGAGGACAAGGCTGGCAAGCAGCCACAGGAATATTTTTAATGGGCGCGGCATAGGCTCGGTCTTCCCGTAAGGGGTGATCAACATGCGCCGATGCCGCGGCCGCCGAAGACTTCCGGGGCAGGCCCATCCGCCCGCCCCAGTCTCCGCAGGGCGGTGGAAGATCGACGGATGTTATGCCTGCGTGCGCCGCATCAGCGCTTCATGTTGATACGACCGAATTCATCGTGAGTTGTTGCAGAAAGGTGGGCGCGCAGCCATTTATGCGCCGGATTGCGGGCGTCGCGCTCGTGCCAGAGCATGTCCACGTGCTCTTCCGGGGTCTGGAAAGGCAATTCCTTGACTACCAGCACATCGGCCATGCCGGTCGCCGCCACCAGGTGGCGCGGCAGTACGGTCAGCAGTTCCGAACTGGCGACGATGCGCCCGGCCGTGAAGAACTGGTTCACCGTCAGCAGGATCTTGCGCTCGCGGTTCATGCCCGCCAGCACGTCGTCGATCACCGCGTGCGGCTTGCCCGACAGGCTCACCAGCAAGTGGTCGGCGGCGCAGTAGGTGTCCAGCGTCAGCGGTTGTCCGGCCAGCGGGTGGTTCTTGTTCATCACGCACACGTACTGGCCGGTATAGAGCCGCGCGTGGCTGATCTGGGTCTTGGCCATGCCCTGGCCGTCGGCCAGCTGCGCCGTCACGCCGGGGAAGAAGCCCACCGCCAGGTCGATGTCGCCGCGCAGCAGCATGGCGCGCGGGTCGCGCGTGGTCAGCGGCATCATGCGGATCTTGATGCGGGGCGCGTCGCGCATGATGGTGCGCACCAGCGAGGGCAGCCACAGGGCGGCGGTGGCGTCGACCATGGCCATGCGGAAGGTGTTCTGGGCGCGCGAGATGTCGAAGCTCTCCGGCGCGATCACCGCTTCCAGCTCGGACAGCGCGCGGCGCACGGTCGGCCACAGCTCCTCGGCGCGCGGGGTCGGCTTGACGCCGTGGGCGGTACGGATCACCAGGTCGTCGTTGAGCGTGTCGCGCAGGCGGCGTAGCGCATTGGAGACAGCCGGCTGGGTCATCGCCAGCAAATTGGCGGCGCGGGTCAGGTTTTGCTCGGTCATGACCGCGTCGAATACGCGCAGCAGGTTCAGGTCCAGGGTCAGGAAGCTCATAGGGAGGGCCTTTGCGGCTGAAAATGAATCGCGAACAGAGTTCGTCGATAGCTATTCACGAATTATATAACTGATATCCGAAAAGGAAATTGGTCAAACAAATGTGAGTTCACTACACTGCAATGCAACATAACACACAACGTCAAGGATCGAATCATGGCAACCATCGCACAAAGCACCAACAGCACTTTCAAGAGCAAGTTCGCCGCCGTCATGCGCAACATCTTCATCCACTTCGTGAAGGCCCATGAGCTGCAAGCAGTCGCTCTGGTCGCCGCCGAACAGGATCGCGCTTCCGGCTCGCGCCAACTGAACCGCATGGCCGACAAGTTCGAAGCCACCCAGCCGAACTTGGCCGCCGAACTGCGCTTCATCGCTTCCCGCGGCTGATTCTCCGCACCGACCGGCCGGCGACTTGAGGCGCCGGCAAGTTGGCAAGCTGTACAGGATTCAAGTTTTTACCGGTTGCGCGCCATTCGCTGCGCAACTATGCGGAAGGCCCAACTGGCCGCCCGCTGGTAGTAAAGGATTTCGGTTGTTCCGGCGCGTACGGCGCTTGTGTTGACGCTGATTCGATCAACGCGTCTGGACACCGATCCGTTGTCTCCTCCTCCCTCTTTAGGAAGGATTAACCCCGCAGGCCTCGGCCTGTGGGGTTTTTTTATGCGCCTGCGCGTTGGCCTGGGATTGGCCCCGCAGCCGGTCGCGCCACCAGCATTGTGAGTGATATTCACCACCGCGCGGGAAATCGCCAAGGCGACGTTGTTTTTTGTCGTCGCCGACCGACACGCTGTTTGCCCGCCGCCAAAACTGATACGGGCGGCACGCCTCAATCCCGCTGCCACACTGCCTTTGCGGGCCGCAGCCGGCCGGGCGGCGCAATTCTCATGATCTCATTCACAAACGCTATATCTGATATGAGAACTCTAAAGTAGTCATACAAACGACAAAACCGCATACTGCGATGCAACAACAGTGAGATTGAACGTCGCGCAAGAGATCGCGGCAGACTTATCAAAGGTAGAAATATCATGTCCTTCCTGAACCTGGCCTTCCCCGCAGAAACCGCGATTCCCTTCGCGCAAACGCTGGTCGGCTTGCTGGCCGCCTACCTGCGCCCGGCCCTGGGTCTGGGAGTGCTGGTGACCTTCCTGATGGTGTTCAAGCCGCTGATCATGGGTCTGGCGCAAGCCGCCATGCTGCTGGTCAAGCCCCGCAAGTCGCTGGAACAGCGCATCCTGGCGCACAAGTTCAGCGGCAAGCGCATGTTGAACCGCATGGCCAACGAATACAGCATGACCCAACCGAGTTTCGCCGCCGAACTGCGCAACATGGCCGCGCGCGATTAAGCGCCCCACCGCCGTTCGAGGCCCCGCCGGCTTCTAGTCGTAGTCTTGAGTTTAGTAGTACGTACTGTGTCTCCTCCTCCCTCTTTAGGAAGGATTAGCCCCGCCAGCGCAAGCTCGCGGGGCTTTTTTTGTCCGCGCGCGGGATCCGGCGTTTGCGCCGACGGCAATCGTGATAACGTTGGCGCCTCCGCAACACCTATTCACGCGTAAGACCACCATGTGCCAGCTCCTTGGGATGAACTGCAACACCCCGACCGATATCGTCTTCAGCTTTACCGGTTTCGCCACCCGCGGAGGACTCACCGACCACCACAGCGACGGCTGGGGCATCGCCTTCTTCGAAGGCTCGGGCGTGCGCACCTTCGTCGACCACCAGGCCGCCGTCGAGTCGCCGGTGGCCGAGCTGATCAAGCGCTACCCGATCAAGTCGCAGCACGTCATCGCCCACATCCGCAAGGCCACCCAGGGCCGCGTCACGCTGGCCAACTGCCACCCCTTCGTGCGCGAGCTGTGGGGCCGCTACTGGGTGTTCGCCCACAACGGCGACCTCAAGAACTTCACCCCGCAGCTCGACGGCCCGTTCCGTCCGGTCGGCACCACCGACAGCGAGCTGGCCTTCTGCTACATCCTGCAGGAGATCCGCAAGCGCTTCGGCGACGCGCTGCCGCTCCTGGCCGACCTGCGCGCCGCGCTGCGAGAGATCGCCGACTACATCGCCGGCCACGGCACCTTCAACATGCTGCTCTCGGACGGCTCGGCGCTCTACACCCACTGCTCCACCAACCTCTACTACATCGTCCGCCAGCACCCCTTCGCCACCGCCAAGCTCTCCGACGACGACCTCTCGGTCGACTTCGCCGAAGTCACCACCGTCAACGACCGCGTGGCCGTCATCGTCACCCAGCCGCTGACCGAGAACGAAGTGTGGACGCAATACCAGCCCGGCGAGCTCAAGGTCTTCGTCGACGGCAGCGTGGTGGACTGAGGCGCGTCGCACGATTGTCGCGCGCGTGCGTTCAAAGGCCGGGATTTTCGGCCTTTGTCAGTAAACGGACAGCTAAAAGGGACAAAGCCGCCAGGTCTCCCCAAAGGCGGCAAGACAGTTACAAAAAACACTGTCCCCATAAAAATACTTGCTCCGGGAGCAAGCAAAACACTCTGTCCCCCTGCGACGTGCGCCCCGCCGTCGCTTGTCAAAAAGCTAATGCCCCGATCCGGCGTTTACCGCCTGTGGATATTATTTTTTACTCTGGCAAATTGACTCGCCGCCTGTGGATAACTTGGCTGCGCCAAGGTAAAATGCGTCCCTCATTTGTGCCGCGGTTCGACGGCCGGGCCGCCGGCTCCGGATCCGCTCCAATGGCGCCGCGCCCCATTCAATAAGAAAGCTTC